>NZ_JANUSB010000009.1 GCF_024793895.1 Serratia sp. AKBS12 | reverse complement strand
TTCCGGGGTTTCCGGGGTTTCCGGGGTTTCCGGGGTTTCCGGGGTTTCCGGGGTTTCCGGGGTTTCCGGGGTTTCCGTTTTATGCTTGATGGTAAAATCAAACGGGGCGGAATCCAGTTCCCCATCATTTACTGTCAGGCGAAAACCAAGGTCCACATCTTTATCAGTACTATTGAGAGTAAAGCTCACCTGTGATTGATTCGTTCCCAACAAAGTAACGTGAGGGCCAGAAATTTGTTCCCATTTAAAGGTTAAAGGCGCGCCTTCAGGGTCGACCGAATCTGCTCCGTTTAAAATCACGTTCGCCGCACCGATAACCTCCTGAGGGTATTTTACTACTGCGCTTGGTTTCTTATTAATAATTTCGCCATTTGCATTCTCTGCCGCATGATGCATGGCGTTGATATACTCAACCTGATCACTGAAACTTAGCTGTTGGGTCGTATGGCCGAGTGTCCATACAAAGAACCCGCCATAATTATTTTTTGCCTGCCATGCGGCGCGCTCAATATTCTTCTCGCGATCCTCCACATAACGTCCATCCGGCCCCCACTGGCTATTAATCGTGTTCCCCAGCAGGATTTTTGAAGCGTCGCCTACCGCTCTGGCGTAGTTAGCCATCGCCACATCGTATTTGAAATTCTTACCGGCGTCATAGGTCATTACGTTGAAGAAATCGAAAGTATCTTTGCCTTTCTTCAACAACGGTAAAACTTCACCATGATGGGATGAACGTTTATCTTCAACAAAGGAACAATCTTTTGTCACGCTAGGATCCATGCAAGATTCGGGATCGGCCCCAACGTGATAAGTGGTCAAACTCAAAAGTTTATTGCTCTTTGGGCCAAGTAACTGACGTACACGCTGCGCCAGTTCTAACAGATTATCATTCTCTGCTGGCGTAAGACGGGCCACTTTTTCATAGTCAAAGTCAATACCATCAAGATAAACAGTACCAGCCCTTTGATAATGACTCATGTCGCAGGTTTTCCCGTCCCAGCTATAAGAAAGACATTCCCCTTCCATTTCCTGTGGTTTTAAATTTTTCTTGTAGACAGGGAATCCGGTTTTTAGAAGTTTAACCAAACCTTGTGCAATTTTTTCCCGGCTCTCCGCATTATCAAGGTGGGACCACATACTTTCATAGGTCTCTCCACCAAAAGCCACCATCATTTTTTTCTCTGGGTGGGTGAGTTTAGTTTGCGTCCAGGCAATATATGTCGGTATCTGATACCAGGCATTATATTCTGGCTTATCGATAATCTTATCCGATGAGAAAATATTGCCGTCTTTATCCCAACCACCAAATGACAGCAGGAATGTATCCACTTTTGACTTTTCAAGTTGCGCGACAGCATCATCAAACTGTCCCCACGAAGTCAAATAACTCAATGTACGATTAGTTTCAGCTGAAAATGCTGACTGAGATAAAATGGCAGAACTTACAAATAAAGCTAATGATAGTTTTTTCAATTTAACACCTGATTTCAAATTAATTCACATAGAGAAGCTACCCTCAAATTAATATATCAGAGAATTATCAGAGAACTTTCTATATTTGATCTAGAAATATGAATTCAATGTCAAGATTAATGTCATCACTCACGGGAAATATAGATAAAACGCTATCCAGCCCTTCATTTTAACCCGGGTCTTTCAGATATATATGCCCGGAATTTCAGCTAAGAATTTAATTATCAGCCTACTTTCATGAAAACATAATTGCAATAGGAACCGAGAAAGTATAATTTTTAAAGGTGGCTTAGATAACAACTCATACTATTCCACTCCATTATCCTTACATATTGCCGCCTGTCGCTGGGCGGCTTTTTTTAAAATTAAATATGATGCCTCAAAGAGAAAACAGCCTCACCTTTAGCCCTGTATTGACTTCTGACCCAGTCCCCAGAACTCGCAAGTAAAATAGCGCGACGGGTTGGCTCGATGCCCCCCTGGCATCTGTGCCCTCTCCGTGGAGCGACAATTTCAGCGGCTGTGCCGACGAAAAAGGCGAGCCAAATGCCCCCTCATCGGCGTCAGCGGCTCGGCGATTTGGTCAATTCTGGCACCGACCTTCGCGCCGATGATTATGCTGTTCGGCTTCCACCGGGTGTTCGCCGAGATAATTTTCCGCATCGCCGACTCCTCCGTACTGCCACTGACACCGATGTCACCGTTCCTGCCACTGTTCCTCGGCTTCCTACAGCGCTACCGCAAGAATGCGCAGCTCGGCACCCACTATGTTCTGATCCTGCCTTACCCGCAGGTGTTCTTCTGCATGTGGATTTTGCTACTGGTGTGGTATGCGCTCGACCTGCCGATCGGGCCAGGCGACTATCCGAAGATAGGTTAATGCTCCGCTTTACCCCCTGCGCGGCGCACCCGTAATAAAAAGGGCCGGACAGTTGCCTGTCCGACCCTGATTGAAAACCGGCGAAGTTACTTCGCGCCACCTTCCATGCCGACCAGCCCTACCTTCAGATAACCGGCATTGCGCAGCGTATCCATCACGCTCATCAAGGTGGCGTAATCCACGCTTTTATCCGCCTGGAAGAAGATGGTGGTTTCCTTGTTGGCCTGGGTACGTTGATCGAGCACCGTGGTCAACTGCTCTGCGGTGACCGGCTGCTCGCCGACGTAAAGTTGCTTGTCCGCCTTCACCGACAGGAACACCGGTTTTTCCGGCCGCGGCTGCGGCTTGGCGGTCGACGCCGGTAGATCGACGCGAATATCTACCGTTGCCAGCGGCGCTGCCACCATAAAGATGATCAACAGCACCAGCATGACGTCGATAAACGGCGTCACGTTGATTTCATGCAGTTCGCCGCTGTCGTCTACATCATCGTTTAAGCGCATCGCCATAACTCACCCCACCCGCAGCTGATGTGCGTGTTGCGAACGCTTGGCTTCTGCCGTGGCCGCCAGATCCAGATCGCGGCTCAGCAACAGCAGCACCTGCGCCGCAACGTCACCCACCTGCGCGCGATGACCGCCGATCACCCGGGCGAAAATGTTGTAAATCACCACCGCCGGAATGGCGGCAACCAGGCCCAGAGCGGTCGCCAGCAGCGCTTCCGCGATGCCCGGCGCGACTACGGCCAGGTTGGTGGTTTGCGAATGGGCAATGCCGATAAAGCTGTTCATGATGCCCCATACGGTGCCGAACAGGCCAACAAACGGTGAAATGGCGCCAATGGTCGCCAGGAAGCCGTTACCCTTGCCCAATTGACGGCCATACGCCGCCACCCTGCGCTCAAAACGGAAGCCGGCGCGCTCTTTGATGCCGTTGTTGTCGTTGGATTCAGCCGACAGTTCCAGTTCGTTCTGCGCATCGTTCAGCAGCGTGGCGCTGATACTGTCGTCCTGGAAACTCTGTGCCATTTCCGTTGCCTCGTCCAACGAACGCGCTTCAGACAGCGCCTGATGCTCGCGACGCAGACGGCGTTTGGCGCGCGTCAGTTCGCTGCCTTTGGCAAACAGAATGGTCCAGGTGATGATCGACGCCAACACCAGGCCGATCATCACCGTCTTCACTACCACGTCCGCATGTTGATACATGCCCCAGACGGAAAGGTCCATGCCACGCGTTTCCGGCGGTTGCACGGTCGGCGCCGGGTTGACCGGCGTCACGTTATCCGGCGCTGCCGCTGGCGCAGGGGCCGCTGCCGTGGAGACGCTGTCGGCAACGGCAGGATGAGCCGCCGGCGCTGCCTGTGCGCTGCCAGCCAAACTGGCCACCAGCAACATCGACGCTACCACACCGCGCCCGAACGCGGCGCCCCAATATCCCCGGCCTGCGCCGCGGGATGCTTGATTCATAGTCTTGCCAGCCGTTTTCACGCTGCGCCTCCAACCATTACCGATCAAAATTAAACAAGAATTCAGCGTGCGATCATATCAAACCAATCGCGGATTGATAGTAGTTATCATTATTATTTACTCAATAACGCACCCACGGAACAAAAAAGCCGTAACCCGCGCCAGCTGCAGCGGTAAGCCGACCCACCGTTTAACATTCGTACGAAGTAAACCCAACAATTCAGTCACCCCTGGCGCGTTTTTTTTAACCACATCACGAAAAGCCGCAAAGGCATAAAACGCACAGTGACGGCGATCAAGGATTTTTAAAACAGCTTTTCACTTATGTAGCAAATATGTTTCAAGTGTGTTTATCTTTTGTCATGGAAAGGCGATGCACCGGCTCACTCTGCCCCCCACCGCGATCGCTTTGACATCGGGATGATTAAAAAACAAACGGTTATTGTCACCGCTCAACACTCGGGAGATTATCAGATGAAATTGCCTCATGCCTTATCAGGCTTGTGCCTTGCCCTGAGCGCACTGTTGTGCAGCCAGAGCGCGCTGGCACAGCAAATCAAAGCCGCCGATGTTCATCCGGAAGGTTACCCCAACGTTGTCGCCGTGCAGCATATGGGCGAGAAACTGAAGGCGGCAACCGACGGGCGTCTGGAGATGAAAACCTTTCCCGGCGGCATGTTGGGCGACGAAAAGCAGATGATAGAACAGGCGCAAATCGGCGCCATAGACCTGATCCGCGTCTCGATGGCACCGGTTGCAGCGATCCTGCCGGAAATCAATGTGTTTACCTTACCGTATATTTTCCGCGATGAAGATCATCTGCACAAGGTGCTCGATGGCAACATCGGCAAAGAGATCGGCGACAAGATCACCAACGACCCCGCTTCGCGCCTGGTGTTCCTTGGCTGGATGGATTCTGGTACCCGTAACCTGATCACCAAGCAACCGGTGGTGAAACCGGAAGATCTGAAAGGCATGAAAATCCGCGTGCAGGGCAGCCCGATTGCGCTGGCAACCCTGAAGGCGATGGGTGCCAACGCCGTCAGCATGGGCGTCAGCGAAGTGTTCAGCGGTATGCAGACCGGAGTAATCGACGGTGCGGAAAACAACCCGCCGACCTTTATTGCCCACAACTATATGCCGGTGGCGAAAAACTACACCCTCAGCGGCCATTTCATCATTCCCGAGCTGTTCCTCTATTCAAAAACCAAATGGGACAAACTGACGCCAGATGACCAGAAGCTGATCCTCAAACTGGCCAAGGAAGCGCAGGACGAGCAGCGTACCCTGTGGGCTGCGTATAACCAGCAAGCGCTGGAGAAAATGAAGGCCGGCGGCGTACAGTTCCATGACATCGACCGCGACTATTACTACAAGGCCACGCAGTCGGTGCGCGATCAATACGGCAAGGCGCACCAGGATCTGATCGACCGCATCAACGCGGTGCAATAATCCAATTACGGGCGCGGTTAACCGCGCCTTTATCTATTCCGGCGGAGGTATCTCATGGCGCACGCTTATCACCAGGCAATGGATATGCTGTACCGCATTTCAATGTGGATCGCCGGCATCGCCCTGTTGGTGATGGTGACGGTGATCCCAATCGGCATCTTCAGCCGCTACGTACTGAACGAAGGCGCCGCCTGGCCAGAACCGATCGCCATTCTGTGCATGGTGACCTTTACCTTTGTCGGCGCGGCGGTCAGTTACCGCGCCGGATCGCATATCGCCGTCAATATGCTGATCGACCGTCTGTCACCGGCGTTACAAAGCCTGTGCGCCCGACTGGCGGATCTGCTGATGGTGGTGATTTGCCTGTTCATCCTCTATTACGGCTACGCGCTGTGCAGTCAGTTATGGCTACAGCCGGTCGCCGAGTTTCCGCTGCTGACCGCCGGCCAGGCCTATTTGCCGCTGCCGGTTGGTTCAGCCGTTACCTTGCTGTTCGTGATTGAACGGCTGCTATTTGGCTCGCAGCACCACCGCCCGGTGGTACTGATCGGCAATACCTGACGGAGCTCGCCCGTGGACGCATTTATTCTGCTTTGTTCCCTCGCCGTGCTGTTGGCGGTCGGGGTGCCGGTGGCCTACGCCGTCGGCTTGAGCGCCATCGCCGGCGCGTTATGGATCGATCTGCCGCTGGAGGCATTGATGATCCAGATGACCAATGGCGTGAACAAGTTTTCGCTGCTGGCTATCCCGTTCTTTATTCTTGCCGGTGCCATCATGGCAGAAGGCGGCATCGCGCGGCGGCTGGTGAGCTTCGCCTATATTTTTGTCGGCTTCGTGCGCGGTGGTCTGTCGCTGGTGAACATTGTCGCTTCTACCTTTTTTGGCGCCATTTCCGGCTCGTCGGTCGCGGATACCGCGTCGATCGGCTCGGTGATGGTGCCAGAAATGGAGAAAAAGGGTTATCCACGCGACTATGCCGCCTCAGTTACCGCCAGCGGTTCGGTACAGGCCATTTTGATCCCGCCCAGCCATAACGCAGTGATTTATTCGCTGGCGGCAGGCGGCACGGTATCGATCGCCGCGCTGTTTGTCGCCGGCATTCTGCCGGGACTGTTGCTGTGCGTATCGCTGATGGTGATGTGCATCGGCTTTGCCCATAAGCGCGGCTACCCGAAAGGCGAGGTGATCCCATTTCGCGAGGCGCTGAAAATCTGCCTCGACACGCTCTGGGGCCTGATGACGGTGGTGATCATCATGGGTGGCATCATGTCCGGCGTGTTCACCGCTACCGAATCCGCCGCCATTGCCTGTCTGTGGTCGTTCTTTGTCACCATGTTCATCTACCGCGATTACAAATGGTCGGAGCTGCCCAACCTGATGTATCGCACCATCAAAACCGTCACCATCGTGATGATTCTGATCGGCTTCGCCGCCTGCTTTGGTGCGGTGATGACCTATATGCAGCTGCCGATGCGCATTACCGAGTTCTTTACCGCCATCTCGCAGAACAAGTACGTGATCCTGATGTGCATCAACGTGATGCTGCTGGTGCTCGGCACGCTGATGGACATGGCGCCACTGATTCTGATCCTCACGCCAGTGCTGCTGCCGGTGACCAACTCGCTGGGTATCGATCCGGTGCACTTTGGCATGATCATGATGGTCAACCTGGGCATCGGCCTGATCACGCCGCCGGTAGGGTCGGTATTGTTCGTTGCCAGCGCGGTGAGCAAGCAAAAGATAGAAGCGGTGGTGAAAGCCATGATGCCGTTCTACTGCGTGCTGTTTACGGTGCTGTTGTTGATCACCTATATCCCCGCCATTTCGCTGTGGTTGCCGCATCTGTTTGGCGTGATGGGGTGAGCAAGATATAGATGTAAAAACGTCTGGATGGCTAAGCGACGTCATGCTAACGTAAGGGACATTCTGCCAGTGAACAGCAATAAGGTAAGCCCGCATGACGTCCAAACATCTTGAAACCGCGTTGATCGGCGTTGGCCGCAGCAAACGCTATACCCAGGGAGCGGTTAACCCGGTCACGCAGCGTGCGTCTTCACTGGTGTTCGATACCGTGGCGGCAAAACGGCAGGCCACCGCCCAGCGGGCGCACGGCGAACTGTTTTATGGCCGTCGCGGCACCCTGACCCACTTTGCGCTACAGGACGCAATGACCGAACTGGAAGGCGGCGCGGGTTGCGTGCTCTACCCGTGTGGTGCTGCGGCGGTATCCAATGCCATTCTGTCTTTCGTCAGCGCCGGCGACCACCTGCTGGTGACCGGCTCGGTGTATGAACCGACGCAGGATTTCTGCACCCATATCCTCGGCCGCATGAACGTCGCCACCGACTACTTCGATCCGCTGATCGGTGCCGGCATTGCCGAGCTGATCCAGCCCAATACCAAAGTGGTATTTCTGGAGTCTCCCGGCTCCATCACCATGGAAGTGCAGGATATTCCCGCCATGGTCAAGGCCATTCGCGCCGTCAACCCGGAGATTGTCATCATGATCGACAACACCTGGGCTGCGGGGGTACTGTTCAAGGCGCTGGAGTTCGACATCGATATCTCCATTCAGGCTGGCACCAAATACATCATCGGTCATTCCGACTACATGCTCGGCACCGCCGTCGCCAACGCCCGCTGTTGGGAGCAGCTGCGCGAGTATTCCTATCTGATGGGTCAGATGGTCGACGCCGATACCGCCTATATGGCCAGCCGTGGCTTGCGCACCCTGGGGGTTCGCTTAAAGCAGCACCAACAAAATAGCATTGCGGTGGCGCAATGGCTGGCCGAACGCCCGGAGGTGGCGGTGGTGAATCACCCGGCGCTGCCAGGCTGCAAGGGACATGCGTTTTATCAACGTGATTTCAGCGGCTGTAACGGCCTGTTTTCCTTTGTGTTGAAGCAACGGCTAAGCGAACAGCAGCTGGCTGATTATCTCGACAATTTCCGCCATTTCACCATGGCCTATTCCTGGGGCGGCTTTGAATCGCTGATCCTGGCCAATCAACCTGAAGAACTGGACGCCATTCGGCCGGTAGGCGGCGTTGATTTTGTCGGTACGCTGGTACGGGTGCATATCGGTCTGGAAAACGTACAGGATCTGATCGACGATCTGGCCGCCGGTTTCGCGCGCATCGCCAGTTGATCGTTGGCCGCCGGTATGATGAATCGCTAAAATCGCCTTTTGGCACACATTTCTACCTCTGGTTTAATGTGCTGCGAAACCATTAGGGGTACACTATAGCCACCTTACGTAAAGCTGTTGGCGTGTTGGCCGCCTTACTTACCGCCCGGCGGAGTAAGCCCCTCCGGTCGCTCGGCTGCCGCCTTCCTGCATTTCCGTTGATTCTGGGCATATCGCTATTCGCTTGACCCCGCACCGGCGCAACAGGACATAGAATGGATGTATTGAGAGAGATTGTTCACGCGCTTTGGCAACAGGATTTTACCGCCCTGGCCGATCCTGGCGTGATCTGGGTGGTTTACGCCGTGCTTTTCACCACCCTGTTTTTGGAAAATGGTTTGCTCCCCGCGTCTTTCCTGCCCGGCGATAGCCTGCTGCTGCTGGCGGGCGCTCTGATTGCCAAGGGCGTCATGGCCTTCGTGCCGACCCTGCTACTGCTGACGCTGGCTGCCAGCCTCGGCTGCTGGTTCAGCTATTTGCAAGGCCGCTGGCTCGGCCATACCGGCCTGGTGAAAAGCTGGTTGCTGCAATTGCCTGTGCAGTATCACCAACGAGCCCATATGCTGTTTAATCGCCATGGCCTGATGGCGCTGCTTATCGGCCGCTTTCTGGCGTTTGTTCGTACTCTGCTCCCCACCATCGCCGGCATATCCGGCCTCAGCAACGGCCGTTTCCAGTTCTTCAACTGGCTGAGTGCGGTGATTTGGGTCGGCGCCGTGGTTAGCCTTGGCTATGCGTTTAGCCAAATCCCGCTGGTGAAACGCTACGAAGATCAGGTGATGGCCGGGTTGATGATCCTGCCGATCGTGCTGCTGGTGATTGGCCTGCTCGGCGCGATGCTTGTGATCTGGCGCAAAAGACGCAGCGCTACCTGAACACGGATAACAGCGCCTTACAGCTGCGCCTCAATCAACGCCATGCTGGCGGGCAGTTTGTTCGCCAGCGCATCCACGGCCAGACGAACCTTTAACGGCAGATGCGGCGTGTGCGGCCACAGGGCATGCGCGTTGAACTCGGCGCCCGGATACTGCTTCAATACCCGCACCAGTTCACCACTGAGCAATTGCTCGCGTACCAGCCAGCACGGTAACCAGCCGATGCCAAAGCCTGCCATTGTCGCATCCGCCAGCGCTTGCAGATCGTCCATCACCAGCCGCGCCCGGGGCACAATCAGCCGGCTTTCACCCGCTTGCAGCGGCACTTCCCAGTTACGTATCGTGCCGGAGCGCAGATAGGCCACCGCATCGTGCTGCGCCAGCGCGTCCAGCGTGGTCGGCTCGCCACAACGCGCCAGATAGGCCGGCGAGGCGCAAAACGCCATGTGGTGATTGCCCAGACGGCGAGCCACCAGCCGTGTGCTGTCCGGCAGCGTGCCGTTGCGCACCACCAGATCAAATCCATCCTCGATCATGTCCACCGGACGGTCGTTAAACGACAGCTCCAGTTCCAGCCGTGGATGTTCGCGGGCCAGTTCAGTCAGGATTGGCGCAATGCACAGGCGGCCAAACAGCACCGGCATCGACACTCTCAGCCGCCCGCTCACCTGCCGTTTGCCGCTTTCCAGCAGCGTTTCCGCCGCGCGGATCTCCTCCAGCGCTCGCAGGCAACGTTCATAGAACAATGCACCGTCATCGGTCAGGCTTTGGCTACGGGTGGTGCGATGAAACAGTCGCACACCCAGCCGCTGCTCCAGCCGGGCGATGGTTTTACCCACCGCTGAACGTGACAGATGCAGCCGGCTGGCCGCCAGCGCGAAATTTCCAGCCTCCACGGCGGTGACAAACACCGAGATGCCATTCAAGCGATCGCTCATGATTTGTAGCCAAAAAGGAAACAATTAAAGGAAATACTATCGCCACTAGCGAAATAGAATCAACGATAAGATTGCCCAGTCGTTTAATCACTGAGAGAAAACCATGGCGAATACCATGCAACGCTGGACCATGAACGCCGTCGGGCGAGAGAATCTGCAACTGGGCCACGGCGATATTCCGCAGCCAGGACCACATCAGGTGCGAGTCAGGGTAAAGGCCATCGCGCTGAATTACCGCGACAAAATGGTAATTGAAGGACAGATGCCGGTGACCATGCCGCTGCCGTTCACTCCGGGGTCGGATATGGCCGGCGAGATTGACGCCGTGGGTGCCGAAGCCAGCCGCTTTCGCCTCGGCGAGCGGGTCATTTCGAACTTTGCCCCCGGCTGGATTGACGGCCAACCGCGCGGCAATGCCCGAACCCCACCCTATAACACCTTGGGCGGGTTTTATCAGGGCGTACTGGCGGAATATATCGTAGTAGATGAAGACTGGCTCAGTGCCGCACCGCACACGCTGGACGATGCCCAGGCCAGTACGCTACCGGTGGCCGGGCTTACCGCCTGGTTTGCGCTGATCGAACGCGGCCAGTTGCACGCCGGGCAAACGGTACTGGTGCAAGGCACCGGCGGCGTGGCGCTGTTCGCGCTGCAAATCGCCAAGACTCATGGCGCACAGGTTTACCTGACCTCCAGCAGTGAGCAGAAGTTGAGCCAGGCCAAAGCGCTGGGCGCCGATTACGGCATCAACCGCCTGCAGGGCGACTGGGTGGAGACGCTGTATCAGATGACGCAGGATCGCGGCGTCGATCACGTCATCGATACCGTCGGCGGCAGCAACCTGGCCAACTCTCTGCGCGCAGTGGCGGTACATGGCCGCATTTCGGTCATCGGCGCACTGGAAGGGTTCGAGTTGGCCGGCTCGGCCGGCTTGCTGTTGCTGAAATCGCCGACGGTGCAGGGCATCGGCGTCGGTCACCGCCGCGCTCTGGAAGATTTGGTGCGCGCGGTGGATACCAGTGGCCTGCAACCGGTTATCGAACAGCGCTACCGCTTCGATCGTTTGCCTGAGGCGCTGGATCACCTCGATCGCGGCGCCTTCGGCAAAATCGTGCTTACCCTTCCATAAACGCGGCGCCGGTGCCACGCAGCCGGGCGAGCTCATCGCTCGGCGTTACACCGAAGAAGCGTTTGAATTCGCGGCTGAATTGCGAAGCGCTTTCATAACCAACGCGTATCGCGGCGGTACTTGCCTTGAGCCCGTCATGCACCATCAACAGCCGCGCCTTGTGCAAGCGGTATGATTTGACGTACTGCAACGGCGAGGTGTTAGTTACTGCTTTGAAATTATGATGAAACGCCGACACGCTCATGTTGACTTCGCTGGCCAGCGCCTCAACGTTCAGGTTTTCCGCATACTGGTTTTCAATCCGCCGCAACGCTCTGGCGATCTGGCTGAAGTGGGTATGTCGGCTAACCAGTTCCTGCAACGACGCGCCACAGCTGCCACGCAGCACGTAATACAGGATTTCGCGCACGATCTGCGGCCCCAGCACCCGCGCATCCAGAGGGCGTTCCATCACGTCCAGCAAACGCTCGGTGGCGCACAGCATCTCGTCGCTCAACTGCGCGCAGTTGACGCCGTTGCTGTCGGCATGCGGCTTCATCAGATAATCATCGTCGCCGATGTCGATCAGCAGATCCTGCAGCATCTGGGTATCAATATTGACGGCCATCCCCACCAGCGGCTGTTGCGGGCTGGCAAAGGTTTCGCATTCAAACGGCAGCGGCACCGTCATCAACAGATAGTTACGCGGATCGTACTGGAACACCTTGCTGCCGCAATAACCAACCTTGTGACCTTGAAAGATGATCACGATGCCCGGTTCATACATCACCGGCTGACGTGGGCTGTGTTGGTCGACATACAGAATCTTTACTCGCGGCACCGGCGAGGGAGTATAGCCATTGCCGTTGGCAAAACGCGCGGCCTGTCGCGCCATACGGCTACGCAGTTCATTAATTTCGGACACGGAAACACCCTCTTACATCCAGAACAATCCGGCATAAATAATAATATAAACCTATCCATTTCTATAGCCTTTCGTAGGAATAGGCAAGAACCAAACAGAAATGTGCATTGTGATGTTGCCCCGGGTTACTGACAATACGCTCCATGACTTTGACGCCCGCCACCACCGTTTGGGGTTTTAGGCAAGGCGTCACCAACCCGCGCAGGAGTGCCATGAACCCGACACTAGAATTGCTGACGTCGCATCGCAGCGAACGCAGCTATCTCGATACGCCGATCGCCGATGAGGTGCTCGACAGCATTATCGCCGCCGCGCATCTGGCGCCAACCTCGGTGAACTCACAACAGGTTTCACTGATCGTTACACGCAACGCCGAACAGCGGGCGCGCATTGCCGAGATGGCCGGTGGCCAGGCGTGGATCGCCAGGGCACCGGTGTTCATCACCGTGGTGCTGGATATGCACAAAACCCGTCTCGGCATGGCGATAAGCGGCAAACAGCAGCTGGCGCATCAAAGCGTTGAGAGCCTGATTTCCGGTAGCACCGACGTCGGCATCGCCCTCGGCGCGCTGATGACCGCCGCACGTTCGCACGGCCTGGGTATTGTGCCGATCGGCGGCATCCGCCGCGATCCGCAGGCGATGATCGATTTTCTGCAGTTGCCGGAGCTGACGTTTCCGGTCGCCGGCGTGGCCATCGGCTACGTCGACCAGCCGGCAGTGCAGAAACCCCGCCTGCCGCTGGCCAGCTTCCGTCACGAAGAGCGCTATCAACGCGAGGCGCTGCCGGACGCCATCAAGGCCTATAACCAGACGCTGGTACAGCACTGGCAGCAGATCGGCCGCAGCGACGGCGATGACTGGGGCAACAATACCGCCAGTTATTACCAACATATTTATTTCCCGAAGGTGCTTTCCGCCATTCGGCAACAAGGCTTCAAACTGGACAAATAACCTATGCAAAACTTTATTCTTCATACCCCGACTAAAATTCTGTTCGGTAAAGATCAAATTGCCGAACTGGGCCAGCAGATCCCGGCCGATGCGCGCATCCTGATCACTTACGGTGGCGGCAGCGTGAAGAAAAACGGCGTGCTGGATCAGGTCTATGCCGCACTGGCCGGCCGCAACGTGCAGGAATTTTCCGGCATTGAACCCAACCCGACCTACGAAACGCTGATGAAAGCGGTAGAGATCGTGCGCGCAGAAAACATCGATTTCCTGCTGGCGGTCGGCGGCGGTTCGGTGGTTGACGGCACCAAGTTCATTGCCGCTGCGGCCGACTACAGCGCCGACCGCGACCCGTGGCACATTCTGCAAACCGTCGGCAGCGAAATCACCCAGGCGGTGCCAATGGGCTGCGTGCTCACTCTGCCGGCTACCGGTTCCGAGTCCAACAGCGGCGCGGTGATCACCCGTAAAAGCAGCGGCGACAAGCAACACTTCTTCTCGCCGCTGGTACAACCGCTGTTCGCGGTGCTCGATCCGGTGGTGACCTACTCGCTGCCAGCGCGCCAGATCGCCAACGGCGTGGTTGACGCCTTCGTACATACCATTGAGCAGTACCTGACCTATCCGGTGGATGCCAAAGTCCAGGACCGTTTTGCCGAAGGTCTGCTGCTGACGCTGCTGGAAGACGGTCCACGTGCGCTGGCCGAGCCAGAAAACTACGCGGTGCGCGCCAACGTGATGTGGAGCGCCACCATGGCATTGAACGGCCTGATTGGCGCCGGCGTGCCGCAGGATTGGGCCACCCATATGCTGGGTCATGAACTGACCGCCATGCATGGCCTCGACCATGCGCAAACGCTGGCAATCGTGTTGCCCGCACTATTGGTGGAAAAGAAAGCGCAAAAACGCGAAAAACTGCTGCAATACGCCGAGCGCGTCTGGGGCCTGCGCGACGGTTCTGAAGAACAGCGTATCGATGCGGCAATCGCCGCCACCCGCGAATTCTTCGAAAAAATGGGCGTGCCGACCCGCATGGCGGACTATCAGCTTGACGGCAGCAGCATCCCGGCGTTGCTCGACAAGCTGCAACAGCACGGCATGACCGCCCTGGGTGAACATCAGGACATCACGCTGGCGGTCAGCGAGCGCATTTACCAGGCCGCACGTTAATCACAACCTGGCGATTTCCTGCTAGGCTTTAATTCCCGGCTCTTGACGATCGGAGCCGGCAATCAGGTCAAAAGGAGAAACGCATGACAACGCAACCCATCATCAAACTCCACGATGGCAATCTGATGCCGCAGTTGGGTCTCGGCGTTTGGCAGGCGAGCATTGAAGAGACGACCAACGCCGTGGCTGAAGCCCTGCAAGTGGGTTATCGCTCCATTGATACCGCTGCAATCTATAAAAACGAGGAGGGCGTCGGCGATGCGCTGCAGTCAGCCTCGGTAGCCCGCAGTGACCTGTTCATCACCACCAAACTGTGGAACGACGATCAGGGCAATCCGCAGGCGGCACTGGAAACCAGCCTGAAAAAGCTGCAATTGGACTACGTCGATCTGTATCTGATCCACTGGCCACGGCCATCACAGGATCAATACGTCGATGCCTGGCGCGAACTGATCGCACTGCGTGATCAGGGGCTGGCGAAGAGCATAGGCGTGTGCAATTTCCACGTTCCGTATCTGCAACGCCTGCAGGACGAAACCGGCGTTATGCCGGTGATTAACCAAATCGAACTGCACCCGTTGCTGCAACAGCGCCAGTTGCACGCCTGGAATGCCACCCATAAAATCGCCACTGAAGCCTGGAGCCCGCTGGCTCAGGGCGGCAAAGGCGTATTTGACCAGCCGGTGATTAAAAAGCTGGCGGAAAAATACCAGAAGACCCCGGCGCAGATTGTCATACGCTGGCATCTGGACTGCGGTTTGATCGTCATTCCGAAATCCGTTACGCCAAGACGCATTCGCGAGAACTTCGAGGTGTTTGATTTTAAACTGGATAAAGACGAATTGAGCCAAATCGCCAAGCTGGACACCGGCCATCGCCTGGGGCCTGACCCGGAAACGCTATAGCTGCCGGCCCCGCCCCTCCTCCAGCCGGAAGCGGGCGGGATTGTGCCTTTTAGCGCAAGATATTTGCCTCTGCTGACGTTATGATGACGCGATACTGCTGCGGTTTCCCGCACTGGGCGAACATTCATTACAGCACGGAGCACCATGAACTTCTCTATCTCCTCCCGTTCACGTCTGGGCGTTACCCTGGCCATGTTGATACTGGCCGGCTGTTCCAGCAAACAGCAACGCGTCAGTTACGATCGCCACGCCTTTGACGATGCCATCGAAGATGCCGCTGACGATTATGACGTTGACGCCAAACTGATTACCGCGATGATCCAGGTGGAATCGGGTTTTAACCCGCAAGCCGTCAGCCGCTCCAATGCGATTGGACTGATGCAGCTCAAAGCCTCTACCGCCGGTTGCGACGCCTATCGTTTCAAAGGCAAAAGTGGCTGTCCGGACGACGACGACCTGCTGGATCCTGATACCAATATCGATCTGGGCGCGGCCTACCTGGCATCGCTGCAACGTCAGCTCAAGGGGATCGATGACCCGGTAACGCTGCGCTACGCCACCGAGGTAGCCTACGCCAACGGCGCAGGGGCGCTGCTGCGCACCTTTTCCAGCAACCGCAAACAGGCGGTACGCATGATCAACTCTCTGTCGCCGGAAGCCTTCCGCTGGCATGTAGGCCAGCATCACCCGTCGGCGCAGGCGCCACGCTACCTGAACAAGGTAGAAGCGGCGTATAGCCAACTGTAACCCCGATAAACACAGCGGGCACGGTGATTAACCGCGCCCGCTGAAGAGAGGTATGCCAATGTTGCGCCAAGGCGTGACGATTACGGCTTGCCGTTGCGGATCGGCTTGCGCGGCGGTCTGTTGGTCGGCGTACGCTGGCGCTGGATATCCGTGTGCTTGGTCAGTGCCGGGCGGGTGTGGCGTTGCAGGCGTTTGGCCTCGCGTTGCTCATCAATGCTCGGTGCCGGTACCAGGCATTCACGGCGGCTGCCGATCAGGTGCTTCATGCCCATCTCTTCCAGCGCGCCGCGAATCAGCGCCCAGTTGGCCGGGTCGTGATAACGCAGCAGTGCCTTATGCAGGCGGCGCTGACGATCGCCGCGCGGGATAAATACGTCTTCGGTTTTGTAACCCACTTTGCTCAGCGGGTTTTTGCCGCTGTAGTACATGGTGGTGGAGTTGGCCATCGGCGACGGATAGAAGTTCTGCACCTGATCGAGACGGAAGCGGTTCTTCTTCAGCCACAGCGCCAGATTGACCATATCCTCGTCGCGTGTCCCCGGGTGCGAGGAGATAAAGTACGGGATCAGGTACTGTTCTTTGCCAGCCTGCTTCGAATACTGATCGAACAGTTGCTTGAAGCGATCGTAACTGCCCATCCCTGGCTTCATCATCTTCGACAGCGGCCCTGTTTCGGTGTGTTCCGGCGCAATCTTCAGATAGCCGCCAACGTGGTGGGTGGCCAGTTCCTTGATATAGCGCGGATCTTCCACCGCCAGATCGTAACGCACACCGGAGGCAATCAGGATCTTCTTCACCCCCTCCAGCTCGCGCGCGCGGCGGTATAGCTTGATGGTCGGTTCGTGGTTGGTATCCATGTAGGTGCAGATTTCCGGATACACGCACGAGGCGCGACGGCAGGTCTGCTCGGCACGCGGGTTGGTACAGCGCAGCATGTACATGTTGGCGGTTGGACCGCCGAGATCGGAAATCACTCCGGTAAAGCCCGGCACCTTGTCGCGAATCTCTTCAATTTCACGAATGATCGAATCTTCGGAACGGCTCTGGATGATGCGCCCTTCGTGTTCGGTGATTGAACAGAACGAACAGCCGCCGTAGCAGCCGCGCATGATGTTGACCGAGAAACGGATCATGTCATAGGCCGGAATACGCGCTTCGCCATAGGATGGGTGCGGCACGCGTTGATAAGGCAGCGCGAAGACGCTGTCCATTTCCGGGGTGGTCAGCGGGATCGCCGGCGGGTTGAGCCATACGTAGCGATCGCCGTGTTTTTGCATCAGCGCACGGGCACAACCCGGGTTGGTTTCATGGTGCAAAATGCGCGAGGTATGGGCGTACAGCACTTTGTCTGCCTTCACCTTTTCAAACGATGGCAGCAGTACGTAGGTTTTTTCCCACGGCTTTGGCTTGGCGGCACGCACGGTGACCGGTTTGGCTTCCGGTTCTGGCTTGGTACCGTCGGCGCACGGCAGGTCTTCGCCATACGGGTTCGGGATCGGTTCAATGCGACCCGGCTTGTCCAGACGGGTGGAATCCACGCCGCTCCAGCCCGGCAAGGGGCCTTTGCGCATCACCGCGGTATTGCGGATGTCATGGATATCGGCGATTTTCTCGCCGGCGGCCAGACGGTGCGCCACTTCCACCAGCGGGCGCTCGCCGTTGCCGTAGATCAGCATATCGGCCTTGGAATCCACCAGGATTGAACGGCGCACGGTATCGGACCAATAGTCGTAATGGGAGATGCGGCGCAGGCTGGCTTCGATGCCACCGAGCACGATCGGCACGTCTTTATAGGCTTCCTTGCAGCGCTGGGTATATACCAGCGTTGCACGATCGGGACGTTTGCCGCCTACGTTACCCGGAGTATAGGCATCGTCGTGGCGCAGCTTGCGATCGGCGGTATAGCGGTTGATCATCGAATCCATATTGCCGGCGGTGATGCCGAAAAACAGGTTCGGTTTGCCCAAACGCATGAAATCGTCTTTGTTGCTCCAGTCCGGCTGGGCGATGATGCCCACGCGAAACCCCTGCGCTTCCAGCATGCGGCCGATAATTGCCATACCGAAACTGGGATGGTCGACATAGGCATCACCGCTGATAATAATCACATCACAGCTGTCCCAGCCCAATTGGTCCATCTCTTCACGCGACATCGGTAAAAACGGCGCAGTGCCATAACATTCGGCCCAATAAGGCTTATAGGAAAACAGTTCGCGATCCGGTTGGATCAAGCTGGTGGTGCTCATTCGAGTGCTCTTTTGCAGGTTAATTAATCGCCGGGCGGCGATTATACGCACTCCCCGCCAAAAGAGCATGGTTATTTCCAACAAAGTATTTTAGTGTGCTCGCCGACATAGAGACGTCGCTGAAGCAGCGGGAGAAGTAAATGACTGAATTTTATCCGCTATCGCCGGTACTGGTGCTGGGCGGTGCAATGGGAGAGGCGGAACTGAGGTTGCCACATCTGCCGCGCTGCGCCCAACAACAGACCGCCACGGCACAACAACGGCAGATTGGCGGCAGCGCCTTTCGGGTCGCAGGTCTATTGCGCCAGCTCGATGTGCCGGTAATTAATGGCATGCCGGTCGGTAACGGCCCGTGGGCCGCGGCCATTGAAGCGGCAATGAACGCACTCAACTTACCGGTGCTGCTGCACCACGGACAAATGGACAACGGCTGGCGTCTGACCCTGTCGGGGGAAAACGGTGAACACAGCGTCATTACCGTCGCCGGTTGCGAAACGCAGTGGAACAAGGCTCAGCTGGCCACGCTGCCACTGACGCAGGAAACGCTGGTTTACCTGAATGGCGATCGGCTGACGGGCGAGTCGGGCGAGGTGCTGCGCGAGTGGCTGACCCGCCTGCCGTACGATCAATGGCGGTTGCTGGTACCCGGGCCACAGCTTGCGCAGCTCGGCGAAGATTTTTTTGCCATGCTCAGCGACAGCCACACCCTGCTGTCACTAAACCGCCAGGAAACCGCGCTGCTGTGCGGCGAAGGCAACGCGGTTGAGGCCGCACAGCGCTATGCAGCAGCGCACAACATCAGCCTGATTTGCCGATTGGCCGGGGACGGCGTCTGGATCTGTAGCGGGAAAAACGCGCCGCAGCAATGCGCACTGGACACGGCCAGCGGGGCCGAGACGCTCGACAACGTCGACGCCCACTGTGCCGGTCTGCTGGCCGGCCTTTCCGCCGGTTGGCCGCTGTCGCAGGCGGTGGAACTGGCCAACCGCGTGGCCGCCGGCGTGCTGCCATAACCACCATCGCTCAACGCCCTGCCCGGCTTTGCAGACGGGCCTGCGGCTAGCGGTTATGCCACACGCCGGATGCAACAATAAGCCGCGATACAGCAGCCCTGCACCAACCTTGCCGAGCGACTAGAGCGACGGCTGCACCACAAACTGGCCGGCGCTACCGCGATCGGCCATTTCCAGCGTCTGGCTGTGATAAAGGAACGGGAAATGTTCCGATGACGGCTGGGTGAAATAGACCAGCAGTTCTACCTCGCCGTCGACCCAGACGGTATCTTTCCAACCGCGATCTTCGGCCATTGGCTGAGCGCCGTTAACCCGCTTCACCAGGAACTGCACGCCTTCGATATGGAACGCCTGCGGCGAGTCGGCATGCACGGTCCAGCGCTCCCAACTGCCCTGCTGGGTTTGCACGTCGACGCGGTTCATATCCCAGATGGCGCCATTGATACCCGCCACGCTGTCACCCAGCCGGAATTCGCGCGACCGGCTGACGCTGCCGTCCAGCAACTGATCCGCCAGCAGGCGCATCGGCAGGTTGTCGGTGACCAACGGCAGCAGGCCGGTGGGTTTTAGCGTCAGCACCTGGGTCGATACCAACAGGCTGGAAGGCTCGAACAGACCGCGGAGACGATCCATGATGCCCGCCGCTTCGCCGGCATTGATCGTGACCTCGTCGCCTTTCGACATGTCAATCAGCACTTCGCGTCGTTCGCCCGGAGCCAGGGAAAGCTGCTGCACCGCCACCGGCGCCGGCAGGAAGCCCTGATCGCTGGCTATCACGTTCAGCGGGCGGCCATCGCTCAATTGCAGCACATAGCGGCGTGAGTTGGAGGCATTGAGCAACCGCAGTCGCACCCAGCCGCGTGACACTTCCACATACGGGTTCTGCACGCCGTTAACCAGCAGGGTATCGCCAACGAAGCCTCCCTGCGACGGCGGGTTGTATTCCGGCGTGCCGAAATTGTCCAGGCGCTTGTCTTGAACGATCACCGGGAAGTCATCTACGCCGTAATGGTTCGGCAACGGCAATGTCTTGCTAATGTCGTCTTCGATCAGCCACAGACCGGCCAGGCCGTTATAGACGTGCGGAGCCATGCGATTCGGCGTATTGGCGTGATACCAGCAGGTCGCTGCCGCCTGACGAATCGGCAGCACCGGCGACCAGTCGACCCCGGGCGACATCATGCGCGCCGCACCGCCCATCAGGGTTCCGGGAACCTGCAGACCGCTGACGGTCATCGACACCGGTTCCGTCAGCCGGTTGCTGTAAATCAGTTTGACGTCATCACCGCTATAGACACGCACCGTCGGTCCCAGGTACATGCCGTTGACGCCCCACACCGCGGCTTTGTTGTTCGCCATAAATGCCCAGTGGGCACGTTGCAGGGTTAAGAACAGCGGTTGGCCACGACGCGACTCCAACAGCGGGGGAATCGGTAACGGGGTCTGCGCTCCGCTCGCCTCAGCCCTCAGCGGCACCGCTCCCGCGCACAGCGCCAAGCCCGATGCCTGAATAAACTGACGTCGACTGAGTGACATATTTTCTCCATGAAAACAAAAACTAAACCGTGTGCAAAAACCGGGCCCGACCATGCGCTTAAGCGTAGCAGGTAACCCGGCGTTAACGGCGGAGGTTGCCGTTTAAAAAAATATCATTTGCTGCCGTTGGCAATATTATTTTCCGGCCGCTTCGCGCTGGGCGACTTCTTCATCCAGCTGCGCGATTTTCACCTGCATCAGCTCGCGGCAATGGGTCGCCAACTCACGCACGTTTTCTTTACCGTATTTCGAGGTATCGATCGGTTCCAGCATCTCGACAATCACGTGACCGTTGTTCCAACGGTTCAGATTGATTTTATTACTGGTATTGGATACGCAGATCGGCACAACCGGCACGCCGGCGGTAATCGCCGCATGAAATGCCCCGGTTTTAAACGGCATCAGACCACGGCCGCGGCTGCGGGTGCCTTCCGGGAACATCCAGATGGAGATATTACGTTTGCCTATCTGTTCAACTACCTGCGAAATGGTGCCATGCGCCTTGGCACGGTTATCCCGATCTATCAGCAGATTACCGGTCAGCCAATACAGTGGGCCAAAAAACGGGATCCACGCCAGGCTTTTTTTACCGACGGTAACGGTTCGCGGCTGCACGGCATTGGACGCGGTGACCATATCGTAATTGTTTTGATGGTTGGCAATGTAAATGCAGTTGCCGTAGTCGTCCGCCCCGGCGGGCCGACGCACTTCGACCTTCAGGCCAAATACCGTCGACAGACGGCCAAACAGATGGCCAAACGTCGCCACATGACGAGGGTTACGCGGACTGAACAGACAGTAAATCGAACCGAAGATGCACACCAGAATACAGAATACAGTGACGAAAACGGCACGCAAAATTAATAACATAACAACCTCATTAGCACACTGCTGACGCGCATTCCTTTCGCAAAACAGCGACCCGTCATGCTTCAGGCTGCATTGATGTTGCCACCGGGATACAGCGCGAACCCTGTCAGGTATCTCACTATTTTTTTGCTATTTTCCTGCCAGCAGACAATCCGCACAATAAATTTATGCGGGGAAATGTTAACTATTTGAAAACAACCATCGCCGACATGAAGTAAACCGGCGCAACATCGCCATGCTGCGCCCGGTGCTTATTCTTCGCTATCGCCGGTTGACGCCCGCTGCGGCAGATCCAGCTCAACGCGATCGATGCGCTGGAGTCCCCGTGGCAACAGCGTCCCCTTGCGGCCACGTTCGGCACGGAATTTCTGCAAATCTTCCGGCCGCAGCGTCAGTTTCCGCTTGCCGACGTGCAGCGTCAGCGAGGTTTGCGGCGGCAGCACGAACAGCCAGGACAGCACGTCCTCACCGGACGCGGCCTGCGCCGACGGGATCGAGACGATTTTGTTGCCCTTGCCCTTCGACAGCTGCGGCAAGTCCGCTACCGGGAACATCAGCATACGGCCGGCCTTGGTGATCGACAGCAGCATGTCGTCGTCGCCGTGAATCTCCATCGGCGGCAGCGCCTTGGCATTTTCCGGCAAGGTAATCATCACTTTGCCAGCACGGTTGCGCGCCACCAGATCGTTGAAGGTGCACACGAAGCCGTAACCGGCATCGGACGCCATCAGCAGTTTCTGGTCGTCGGCGGCCATGATCACCTGTTCGATGGTGGCACCCGGCGGCGGGGTCAGCTTGCCGGTCAGCGGTTCGCCCTGCCCACGTGCAGACGGCAGCGTCAACGGATCGAGCGCGTAACTGCGCCCGGTAGAATCGATAAACACCACCGGCTGGTTGGTCTTGCCGCGCGCGGCGGCGCGGAACGTATCGCCGGCCTTGTAACTCAGGCCGCTCGGATCGATATCATGGCCTTTGGCACTGCGTACCCAGCCCATTTCCGACAGTACGATAGTCACCGGCTCGGACGGCACAAAATCATGCTCGCTCATTGCCTTGGCTTCGGCGCGTTCAGTCAACGGCGAACGACGATCGTCGCCATAAGCCAGGGAGTCCGCCTGAATTTCTTTCTTGATCAGGGTGTTCAGCTTGCGTTCGGACGCCAGCAGCGCCTGCAACTGGTCACGTTCCTTGGCCAGTTCGTCCTGTTCACCGCGGATCTTCATCTCTTCGAGCTTCGCCAGGTGGCGCAATTTCAGCTCGAGGATCGCTTCCGCCTGGGTTTCACTGATGCCAAAGCGCTGCATCAGCACCGGCTTCGGCTCGTCCTCGCTGCGGATGATGTGGATCACTTCATCGATATTGAGGAACGCAATCAGCAAACCTTCCAGAATGTGCAGGCGTTTGAGCACTTTTTCCAGACGGTAGTTGAGGCGGCGACGCACGGTGTCGCGGCGGAACGCCAGCCACTCGGTAATGATTTCCACCAGCCCTTTCACCGACGGGCGGTTATCCAGGCCGATCATGTTCATGTTGACGCGATAGCTGCGCTCCAGATCGGTGGTGGCAAACAGGTGGTTCATCACCTGCTCGAGATCCACCCGGTTAGAGCGCGGCACAATAACCAGCCGGGTCGGGTTTTCATGATCCGACTCATCGCGCAGATCTTCGACCATCGGCAGCTTCTTGGCACGCATCTGGCTGGCAATCTGCTCCAGCACTTTGGCGCCAGAGACCTGGTGCGGCAAGGCGGTGATCACCGCGCTGCCGTCTTCTTTTTTCCAGACCGCGCGCATGCGTACCGAACCGCGGCCATTCTGGTAGATTTTGCGAATTTCGTCGCGTGGCGTAATGATTTCCGCTTCGGTTGGAAAATCAGGCCCCTGCACGAACTCCAGTAGCTCATCAAGCGACGCGCCCGGCTTGTCGATCAGCGCGACGGCGGCGGCGGCAACTTCCCGCACGTTGTGCGGCGGAATATCGGTGGCCATACCGACGGCGATGCCGGTGGTTCCGTTCAGCAGGATGTTCGGCAGGCGTGCCGGCAGCATTTTGGGCTCTTGCAGGGTGCCGTCAAAGTTCGGCACCCAGTCCACCGTGCCTTGCCCCAGTTCGGCCAACAGCACTTCGGCATACTTCGACAGGCGCGACTCGGTATAACGCATCGCGGCGAACGACTTCGGATCGTCCGGTGCCCCCCAGTTGCCCTGGCCGTCCACCAGCGGGTAACGGTAGGAGAATGGCTGCGCCATCAGTACCATCGCTTCATAACAGGCGCTGTCGCCGTGCGGGTGGTATTTACCCAGTACGTCACCCACGGTACGGGCGGACTTCTTGAACTTGGCGCTGTTGTTCAACCCCAGTTCGGACATGGCGTAAATGATGCGGCGCTGTACCGGCTTGAGGCCGTCGCCAATATACGGTAGCGCCCGATCCATGATGACGTACATGGAATAGTTCAGATAGGCGTTTTCAGTGAATGTGTGCAGCGGTAAACGCTCAACACCGTCATGAGTCAGATCACTCATTACTCAATTATCCTCAGACCGTGGCTTGGCAATCCTGATTCGGGGGCAAAGGACTGTCGTTCACAAAAGCAGTGCCCGTGATTGCTTGTCGATTCTTGCTGGCGATAGTACCTTATCTGGCCGTATTCTGTCACAGCATTGTCGGTGACACCGCCAGGGTTAGCGGTTGTTATCCGTTCGATTATTGCTAAATCAGCAAAAGTAATGTGACTCAGCGCGCATTTTTCCCCTCTACAATCCGGCGTACACTCCTCCAATCATTTTATTATTGAAAGAGGACCGCTGATGAGCAACATCCTACTGATCAACGCAGGCAAAAAATTTGGCCACTCCAATGGCGAACTGAATGACACGCTGACCGACGTCGCCGCCTCTTTCCTGCGCGACGCCGGCCATGACGTCCAGCTAACGGTGGTTGATCACGGCTACGACATTGAAGAAGAAGTGCAAAAATACCTGTGGGCCGACGCGATTATTTACCAGATGCCGGGTTGGTGGATGGGCGAACCCTGGATCCTGAAAAAGTACATCGATGAAGTGTTTACCGCCGGCCACGGCAGCCTGTACGCCAGCGACGGCCGTACCCGCTCCGACGCCAGCAAGAAATACGGTTCCGGTGGCCTGCTGCAAGGCAAAAAGCACATGCTCAGCCTGACCTGGAACGCACCGTTGGAAGCCTTTACCGACCCGGAACAGTTCTTCCACGGCGTTGGCGTTGACGGCGTTTACCTGCATTTCCACAAGGCCAACGAATTCCTCGGCATGGAAGCACTGCCGACCTTTATCTGTAACGACGTCATCAAACAGCCTGATATTCAAGGCGATATCGCACGATATCGTGAGCACCTGGCCAAAACTTTTGCTTAACTATAGCCGCCGTGATTTACGCTGCCAGCGCCAGGCTACATCGCTCGGCACGCCGGTGGGTGGGTTGGTCAGCCGTTGCGCTGCGGCATGAAGCATTAGGCATAGACATTTCGCTGTTTGAAAAACGAGGTTGTGATGATCACCGTAATTGCAGAAATCAAAGTAAAGCCGGGCCACCGTGAGAGCGTATTGCAAGCGTTCGAAAAGTTGATCCCGTCGGTATTGGCGGAAGACGGCTGCGGCGGCTATCAGCCGATGATCGACTACAACGCGCAGTTGCCATGGAAGCAAAGCGTGCCGGACTCAATATTTATGCTGGAAAAATGGGCCAGCATGGCGCACCTGGAAAAACACCAGGAGATGGAGCATATGCATCGCCATCGGGCGACCATCAAAGACAGCGTGCTGGGTATCAATATTCACGTGCTGGAAGCGGCACTGTAAAAAGAAAACCCGGCAGGTTCGCCGGGTTTTTTGTTTGCGCCTCAGCGCACCTGGGGCTCTCTCGTCGGTCGTCAGACCGCCAGTTCGGCCATATCGCCTTTGTCCTGCAACCAGTTGCGGCGATCTTCAGAGCGCTTCTTGGCCAACAGCATATCCATCATCGCCAGCGTCTGATCGACATCCTCATCGTTCACCGTCAACTGCACCAAACGGCGCGTATTCGGATCGAGAGTGGTTTCGCGCAGTTGCAGCGGGTTCATCTCACCCAGCCCTTTAAAGCGCTGCACGTTCGGCTTGCCTTTCTTGCGCTTCAACTGCTCCAGTACGCCGGCTTTTTCTTCCTCGTCGAGCGCGTAGTACACTTCCTTGCCGAGGTCGATGCGGTACAGCGGCGGCATCGCCACGTAAACGTGACCGCCCTTGACCAGCGAACGGAAGTGGCGGACGAACAGCGCGCACAGCAGCGTCGCGATGTGCAGGCCGTCGGAGTCCGCATCCGCCAGGATGCAGATTTTGCCATAGCGCAGCTGGCTCAGATCGTCGCTGTCCGGATCGATACCGATGGCGACGGAAATGTCATGCACTTCCTGCGAAGCCAGCACTTCGTCCGAGGACACTTCCCAGGTGTTCAGGATCTTGCCCTTCAGCGGCATGATCGCCTGATATTCGCGATCGCGCGCCTGTTTGGCCGAACCGCCCGCCGAATCCCCTTCTACCAGGAACAGTTCGGTCAGGCTGAGATCCTGTGCGGTACAGTCGGCCAGTTTGCCCGGCAGTGCCGGACCGCTGGTCAGCTTTTTGCGTACCACTTTTTTTGCCGCACGCAGACGACGCTGAGCGCTGGAAATCGCCAGCTCGGCCAACTGCTCCGCTGCCTGCACGTTCTGGTTCAGCCACAGGCTGAAAGCGTCCTTCACCACGCCGGAAACAAACGCCGCGCATTGACGCGACGACAAGCGTTCCTTGGTCTGCCCGGCAAACTGCGGATCCTGCATTTTCACCGATAAGACATAGGCGCAACGATCCCAGATATCCTCGGCCGACAGCTTCACGCCGCGCGGCAGGATATTGCGGAACTCGCAGAACTCGCGCATCGCGTCCAGCAATCCCTGGCGCAAACCATTGACGTGGGTACCGCCCTGCATGGTCGGGATCAGGTTGACGTAGCTTTCGGTCAGCAGCTCACCGCCCTCCGGCAGCCACAGCAATGCCCAGTCCACCGCTTCGATGTCACCGGCGAAACTGCCGACAAACGGCGCTTCCGGCAGGGCGATCAGGCCATTGACCGCCTCCATCAGGTAGTCGGTCAGGCCGTCCTGATAGCACCAGCGCTGCTCGGTGTTGTTCACCTTGTCGATAAAATAGATTTCAACGCCCGGACACAGCACCGCTTTGGCCTTCAGCAAATGGCTGAGGCGCGAAACGGAGAAGCGCGGGCTGTCAAAGAACTGTTCGTCCGGCCAGAAATGAACGCTGGTACCGGTGTTACGCTTACCGCACGAACCGGTGACGGTAAGATCCTGCACCTTGTCGCCGTTTTCAAACGCGATGCTGTAAATATTGCCATCACGCTTAACGTTGACCTCCACCCGTTTCGACAGGGCATTGACCACCGAAATACCCACGCCGTGCAGACCGCCGGAGAACTGGTAGTTCTTGTTGGAGAATTTACCGCCGGCATGCAGCCGGCACAGGATCAATTCCACCGCCGGCACGCCCTCTTCCGGGTGGATGTCCACCGGCATGCCGCGACCGTCGTCAACCACTTCCAGTGACTGATCGGCGTGCAGAATCACGTCAATGCGCTTCGCATGGCCAGCCAACGCTTCATCGACGCTGTTATCAATCACCTCCTGGCCGAGGTGGTTCGGGCGCGACGTGTCGGTATACATACCGGGACGACGGCGCACTGGTTCTAGACCGCTGAGTACTTCAATGGCATCAGCGTTATAGCTGGATTGAGTCATCGTTGATTATTTTTTCGTGGTTAAAGGAAGGTGCCGGACGGCCCGTTCAGACCGCGTTGAGCCCTAAAAAATCCACAATCTGCGGGAAGTAGTGCTCGAAACCGACGAAGGCATGGTTTCCACCTGACTCCACCGTTTGCCGGCAGGCGCTGTAATACGCCACTGCCTGGCCGTAATCGAGAATTTCATCGCCCGTTTGCTGCAGCAGCCAGATCAAATCCGGCGACTCCAGGGGATCGATCTGCATCACTTTCAGATCGTAAACGTGACGAGACTCTAACACATATTGTTGACCGGTGTAGGGGTTCTCGTTTTGACCAAGGTAGTCAATCAGCAGCTCAAACGGCTTAACAGCAGGATTTACCACTACTGCCGGCAGCGCAAAACACTGCGACAGCCAGGTGGCGTAATATCCCCCCAGCGACGACCCCACCACGCCGAGCATCTGCCCGGCGCGCGCCATCACCAGATTCTCCAGCAGTTCAGCGGCCTCTGCCGGGTAAGGCGGCAGCTGCGGCACCAGCATATCGATACGTGGATGATGCTCAGCCAGCCACGCCTTGAACGACGACGCCTTGGCCGATTGGGGGGAGCTGTTAAAGCCGTGTAGATAAAGCAGCGTTGACATCAATACCCTTCCGAATCCATGTCGGGGCGGAAATCATCGTTTTCCAGGCGGAAGACCTGCGTTTCCACGCGGCCATCCGGCAGCAGATCGAGATAGCGCCAGCCTGGAGAAACGTCATCGATGGTAAAATTAGTACAATGCGGCTTGAATTGCACACAGGTCGAGGGGCTGGCCAATACCCGGCGGCCACGCCAGGCCAGATCAAGATCCTGATGAATATGCCCGCACAGCAGGGTGTTCACCTTTGGATAACGCAGCAGAACGGCGTCCAGCATGTGCGGGTTGCGCAGGCTGTGCTGATCGAGCCAGGTGCAGCCGGACGGCAGCGGATGATGATGCAACAGCAACAGCGTGTAGCGCTCGGGATATGCCTGGAGACAGCGTTCCAGCCATTCCAGCTGGTATTCGCTCAGCTCGCCGTGCGGCACGCCGAACACCTGGCTGTCCAGCAGGATCACCTGCCAGTCGTCGCCCAGTAAAACCTGCTTTGACGGGGAAATGCCCGCCGCCGCCAGCGCGTCAACCATTGCCGGCTGAAAATCGTGGTTACCCGGCAGCCAGACGCATGGCGCCGGCAGGTGGGCGATGCCGTCGGCAAAGTGCCGGTAGGCCTCAAGGGAATGATCCTGCGCCAGGTCACCGGTGGCGACAACCAGATCGCATTCCCGCTGCTGCGCGCGAACGGCATCCAACACCGCGTGATAGCTGCGGTAGGTATTGATGCCCAGCAAGGTCTCATTCTCGCCGGCAAAAAGGTGGGTATCGGTTATTTGTAAAATCCTGACCTTGGCCCCACTCGCCACGGGCAGTTTCAACAGGCTTTCCAAATGGTGTCCTTTGTTATCTCAGTCCATATCCCAACCGCATCGCGCTGCGTCGAGACGGCAACTGAACGGCAAATGGGTCGCAGACCGATTTGAACAACGCTTGCGTTGGCCCACCGGGTGAGCCGACGCTCATCATCCCTGGTAGCCGATCTTCAGGCGACCAGAGTGAGCAAAGGCAGCCAACAAAGAGGCCGCTTAACGCATTGGAGGTGTCTAGCAAACCGGAACCGACATCGCCCCATGCGCTAAACAGTAGCGCAGCCAATCAGCAAGAAACTGGTTAATTTGATGCTTTTCGTCGCGCTGATGCAACTTTTTATTAGGATAATCATAACGCGCTTTAAAGCGAAAGATCTGCTGACTGGCACACACTTCCGCAACCATCGCGTCGTGATACAGCCGCACCGTCATCGCCGGCAGGCTCCAATAGCTGACCGCCGGGAAAGTTTGTTCGATTTCCACCAGCGTGGTGTAACGCGTGGATTCCACAATCGTCAGACGATAATGCGCGCCGCTCACCTGATAAGTCACCGTTTCGCCCACTTCGTCATTGCGCGGCAGCAAGCGGCGCAATTGCGCGAAGTTGGTTTCGCACAATCTCATCATTTCCGGGAAATCAGGGGTGTAGCGCTTTGTCATTTACTTGGTCCACTCTGCTCTGAGCGATTCATGGTGCAACGCCAGCCACTGCAATGCAATCACCGATGCCGCATTATCAATCGCGCCCTCTTCAACCCAACGGTAAGCCTGTTCACGGCTCACCACATGGACACGGATATCTTCATTCTCTTCAGCCAGTCCATGAATGCCTTCTGCGGTGGTGGCGTCCACTTCGCCCACCATAATCGACAGGCGTTCGCTGGTACCACCCGGGCTTGCGAGGTAACTCAACACCGGCTTACAGCGCCCAACCACAATCCCCGCCTCTTCCAGTGCTTCTCGGCGACAGACATCCTCAACGCTTTCACCGACTTCGATCATCCCCGCCACCATTTCCAACAACCAGGGGGTTTCGGAAGTATCGACCGCGGCAATGCGCAGTTGTTCCACCAGCACCACCTGGTCGCGCTGCGGGTCGTAGGGCAGCAGTACCGCAGCGTGCCCGCGTTCAAAAATCTCGCGTCTGACCTCGCCGCTCATCGCGCCGTTGAACAAACGATGACGAAAGCGGTATAAACTGAGTGAAAAAAAACCACGATAAAGCGTGTCACGTGCAATAATTTCTACATCATTTTTATCGAAAGTAACGGGCGTAGGCTGCGGACGGCTCATAAGCACTCTTCTCCTGCGTGAGTATGCCGATAAAATAAACAGTTTTGATGACAGAAACGACGAGACTTTCTTTCACCGCTTTGTGGTAGATTGTTGACCATGATATCAGGTGCGAAGTGCGCAGGCATTTCAGCCAGTGCTCACAGGGCATTCGAAGATAAAAGTTCCCGCGGATGGCACATTCAGCCACCTTATGCGAACCGAAGACTCTGTTAGAATCGGCAACTATTTCGACTATCGTCAGCGCTAACATACCAATATTGCTGCACAACAAGGAATGCAAATGAAGAAACTGCTCCCCCTTCTTATCGGACTGAGCCTGGGCGGCTTCAGTGCAATGAGCCAGGCAGAGAACCTGCTGCAGGTTTACAAACAGGCGAGGGAAAGTAACCCGGATCTGCGCAAGTCTGCCGCTGACCGTGATGCCGCATTCGAAAAAATCAACGAATCACGCAGCCCGTTGCTGCCGCAGTTGGGTTTGACCGCCGGGTATACTTACGGCAGCGGTTATCGTGATATCAAAGACACCAATTCCGATACCACTAGCGGCTCGCTGGCGCTGACTCAGACCATTTTTGACATGTCCAAATGGCGTGCTCTGACGCTGCAGGAAAAAACCGCCGGTATTTCCGACGTCACCTTCCAGACCGCCGAACAGCAGCTGATCCTCAACACCGCCACCGCCTACTTCAACGTGCTGAAGGCGATTGACACCCTGAGCTACACCCAGGCGCAGAAAGATGCGGTGTACCGTACGCTCGATCAGACTACCCAGCGTTTTAACGTCGGCCTGGTCGCCATTACCGACGTGCAGAACGCCCGTTCCAATTACGATACCGTACTGGCGGCAGAAGTCAGCGCCCGCAATGCGCTGGATAACGCACTGGAATCCCTGCGTCAGGTCACCGGCGCCTTCTATCCGGAGCTGGCCTCGCTGAACACCGACAGCTTCGCCACCAAGCGCCCGGATGCGGTCAACAATCTGCTGAAGGAAGCCGAAGCGCGCAACCTGAGCCTGCTGTCCGCTCGCCTGAGCCAGGATCTGGCCCGCGAGCAGATCAAATATGCGCAGACCGGCTATATGCCGACCATCGCCATGAGCGCTTCGACCGGCATTACCAACACCAAAAACAATGGTGCGCGTAACACCAGCCCGGATTCGGACATCGGCCAGAACAAGATCGGCGTAAGTTTCAATCTGCCTATTTACAGCGGCGGCCAGACCAACTCTCAGGTCAAGCAGGCGCAGTACAGCTTCGTCGGTGCCAGCGAACAGTTGGAAAGCTCGCACCGGACGGTGGTGCAGACCGTGCGTTCGTCGTTCAACAACGTCAATGCCTCGATCAGCAGCATCAACGCGTACAAACAGGCGGTGATCTCCGCGCAAAGCTCCCTGGATGCCATGGAAGCCGGTTATCAGGTGGGCACCCGCACCATCGTTGACGTGTTAGACGCGACCACCCAGCTTTATGACGCCAAGCGCAACCTGTCCAATGCACGTTATACCTATCTGATCAACCAGTTGAACATCAAATCAGCGCTCGGTACGCTGAACGAAAACGATCTGATGATGCTTAACGGTGCGCTGGGTAAACCGGTATCAACCGCGCCAGACGCCGTCGCACCGCAAAACAGCGCGCAAGACGCCTATGCCGACGGCTATCAGGACAACGCGCCAATGCAGCAGACGGCCGCGCCAGTACCCGCTAGCCGTCGCGTAACCTCGGCACCGGCGCCACGTACCAGCGCACCGGCGACCAGCACAAGCCAGCCGCGCAATCCGTTCCAAAACTGATAGCCTGGCCTGGCACGATATCGGGGTGTGGCGTCAGCCACGCCCCTTTTTTATGCCGAATGCTCGCCGGCTCACAGCCAGCCCCTCGCCCCCCGGTGTTATTATTGCTCTTTCCCCGTGAACCCGTGGACACTACGCGATGGAGAATCTCCCACTCTGGCAGCGCCTGATGGCCGACGGAACGCTGCCGCCGTCACAACGTCCGTCAGCGGCCATTTATGGCTCCTGGCTACGTTGCCGCACGCTGATGCACCCGTCGGCGTGGAAGGTGCCACAGCGCGCGCTGGGTACCACCTTCAGCTCCGTCTGCCAGCGCAAAAACGATTTGCTGACGCTGGGACAGGCGGCGCTGGAGGACGCTTACGAATACATGGAACAGCGCCGTTGCGTGTTGATGATCCTCGATGAAAGCGGTTGTATGCTGTGGCAGTGCGGCGATATCACCACCCGCGAACAGCTGGCGCAGTTGGGCTTGCTGCCCGGCGCTTACTGGACCGAAGGCGATATCGGCACCAACGCGCCGTCGCTGGCGGCGTGCGAAGGGCATCCGATTCAGGTCAGCGGCAACCAGCATGTACGTAGGGCGCTGCATGACTGGTCATTCTGCGCCACGCCGGTGTATGACAACAGCGGCCGTCAACGCGGCGCCATTGCGCTCGGCTGTCAACTTATTGCCGCGGCCGCCGGCGACCTGTCACTGACGCTGGCCCTGGCGCGCGAGATCGGTAATTCGTTAAATGCCGACGGATTGCTGGCTGAATCCAACCGCCACCTGAATCAGCTTTATGGCTTGCTCGACGGCGTTGACGATGGCGTCATGGCCTGGGATCACCGTGGATCTCTGCAATATCTCAACCAGCGCGCAGCAGCAATGCTGAAACTCGACGGTCAGCACAGCCTGGGGAAACCGCTGGCTCAGTTGCTTACGCTGCCGACGTTGCTCAAACGCGCCATTGAGCAGCGGCAGCCATTGCAGCACATGGAGGTCACCTTCGAAAGCCAGCAACAGTTTATCGCCGCGCTGCTGACCTTGAAGCCGATCCCCGACGGTAACCACTGCGGCTTTATCGCCCTGCTGCACCCGCTGGAACCCCTGCGCCGCTATGTCAGCAGCCAGCTTGGCCGCGTCAGCCATACCTTTGAGCAAATGCCGGCCGGCTCGCTGGAGATGCGCCGCCTGATCCGCTATGGCCGACAGGCCGCCAAGGGCAATCAGCCGATTTTGCTGTGCGGTGAAGAGGGGGTGGGCAAAGAACTGCTGGGCCAGGCAATTCACAATGCCAGCGATCGCGCCGCCGGGCCGTATATTGCCCTCAACTGTCAAATGATGCCCGAAGCGCAGGGGCTGCGCGATTTGCTGGGCAGCGATGCCAATGAAGAGCAGGCCGGCCAATTGAGCAAATTCGAGCTGGCCAACGGCGGTACGCTATATCTGGAACAGATTGAGTATTTACCGCCGGATATGCAGTCAGCGCTGTTGCAGGTGCTGAAAACCGGCATTGTCATGCGTCTCAACTCCAACCGGGTGATCCCGGTCGATGTGCGCATCATCGCCACCAGCGCCGCCAATCTGGCGTTGCTGGTGCAGCAAAACCGTTTCCGCCGCCAGCTGTTTTACAGCCTGCAGGCGTTTGAAATTGTTATCCCGCCGCTACGCCAGCGATTGAACGACATCCCGCTGTTGGTACAACACCATTTACGCGCGCTGGAGCTGCACTTTCAATGCCGTTTCCGGGTGGACAACGACGTCTTGACCCAGCTTGGGTTGTACCCGTGGCCCGGCAACGATCTGCAACTGAAAGGCGTGGTGGAGCGCGCGGCAATGATCTGCCATAACCACCACATTCAACTGGCGGATTTGCCTGCCCATCTACTGGGCCAGCACCCCATCTCTGACCACGAGCCCGCCATCATCGCGCCCACGCTGGCGGAAACCGAACGCCAGGCGATCCTGCACGCGGCCAGCGTCAGCCGCGGGCAGTTAAACGAAATGGCACAATTGCTGGCGATTGGCCGCACCACGCTGTGGCGGAAAATAAAGCATTATCAAATCGATATCCGCCAGTTCAAGCTGCGCGCCTAATGGCTGAGTTGCAGCACGCCGCGCGCTGCATCCAGCATGGCTTTCTGACCGCTACGGGTTTTGCTCAGGCAATCGCTCATGCCAACCACCATCGGAATGCCCATCGCCTTGGCCAGAATTGCGCTGTGTGACAGCGCGTGGCCACCACTGAGGCAAATACCCAACACCATGCGGCGGTCCAGCATCACCACCTCCGACGGCATCAGTTCATCCATCACCAGGATCGCCGGTGAGCTCAATACGATCGGTGGAATAGTCTGCCGCTGCAAATGGCTCAGGGTGCGGCGCAGCATATCGCGTACGTCCAGTTCGCGCGCGCGCAGATACTCGTCGTCCAACGTACGGTAATCGGCGGCGATGGCCTCCAGTTCTTGCTGCCATGCCTGCTCGGCGCTGCAAAACTGCTGGGCGATGCGCGTATAGGCCGCCTGTTGCAGATCCGGATCGTCCAGCAACATGCTGTGCGCGCCGAAAATTCCCGCCTGCGGTTTGCCGATCAGGGTCGCGGTACGTTCTGCCAACCGGTTCAGATCGCTCAGCGTATGCTGCAAAGCTTCACGCAGCCGCTGTTGCTCGTTGAGAATGTCGTCAGCGCCGATCTTGCGCTCCGTCAGCGTCGGCCAAAAACTGTAAACCTGCAACACCGGGCCGCTACTGACGCTCTCTTCCACCGGAATGCCGTGCAGCGAAGGTTGCTGGTGAGCGGAAACCGTTTCGCCAAAGTGCTGTTCTGCCAGAACCTGGAAAGCCCTCAGGGCCTCATCGGCCTGCGTACCGCTGGCAATCAGCCGCACGGTATCGCCCTGGCGAACCTGCAGCAGCGCCAACTGGTTCAAGCTGCGCGGATTGGCACATTGGCCGGCTTTTTCCAGCACCAGCTCGGCATCGAAAGGAGCCAGCGTTTCCGCCAGTCGTGCTGCCGGTCGCGCATGCAGGCCATGGGCATTTTGTACCGTCCAGCTGACGCTTTTGCCCTGGTTCAGCGGCAGACGCACCGGTGTACTGGCCGGTGCGGCTTCGCCCAACTGCGCCTGCTTGGCCTGCAATGCGCCACGCGCCTCGGCCAGTACCTGCTCCAGTCCTGCCCCCGAATTGGCCGCAACGATCGCCGCCAGCGTGCCTTCCACCAGCGGCGCAGCGCACAGCGATACTTTGGCCGCCAGCGCCGGCTCCAGTAGCTCCAGCGCGGTTTCCGCGCTCAGTAGCGCACTGCCCAAATCCATCAGCACCACAATGGCATCGCCATCTGCCACCGCTTCAATCGCCGCCATCACTTTTATCGCGTCGGTGCCGATGGGATGCTGTTCATCATCAACGCCCGCCGCCAGCGCCAGTTTGCAACCATCGCCGCGCATCATCTGCTGTGCCAGCGCCTGAACGCCCTGCGCCAGTAACGTGCTATGAGAAACCACTACGATATTGATCATTCTGCCTCCTGCCTAGGCGGCGATTTCCGCCAGCGTTTTCATCATCAGCATTACCGACGTGGCGCCCGGATCCTGGTGACCGATGCTGCGCTCGCCAAGGTAGCTGGCTCGCCCCTTGCGCGCCTGCATGGCAATCGTTGCTTCCACAGCCTGCTGCGCGCACTCTGCCGCCCGTTGCAAAGCTTGCGCCACGCTCAGTTGCCGTTGCGCCGATTGCCGCAGGCTCTCGACCACCGGCCACCACGCGTCGCACATGGTTTTATCGCCCGGCTCCGCCTTACCGCGCATCACCACGCCCTCTACCCCCTCCTGCATCATTTGCTGCAATTCGGCCAGATCCAGGCTCTGCTTGGCATTGGCCGCCTGCGCGGCGCGAATGAAAAACGTGCCGAACAGCGGACCGCTTGCACCACCAACGCTGGACAGCAGCGTCATGCCAGTGTTCTTTAGAATGAAACCAATGTCCTTGTCCGCCACCGACGGCAGTTTTTCCACCACTTTATTGAAGCCACGGTTCATGTTGAGGCCGTGATCGGCATCGCCGATGTCGGTGTCCAATTGAGTCAGAAAGTCCCGCTCACGGGTAAAAACCTCGCCGCAGCGCATTAGCCAGTCGACCACCTGTTGTTTTGTCAGCATCATTTGTTCTCCTCAGCAACCCCAACGTAGCGCAGGCGTTTTCACCGGTGCATCCCACAGCGACAGCAGCGGCTCGTCCACTTTAAGCAGCGTGATGGAAACGCCCTGCATGTCCAGCGAAGTACAATATGCGCCGATCAGGTTGCGTTCGATGATGATCCCCGCCTCCGCACAGCGCTCCGCCAGACGGTGATAAACACCGTACAGTTCCGACAGCGGCGTCGCCCCCAGGTTATTCACCAGTGCAATCACCCGATCGCCGCGCATCAGCGGCTGTTTTACCTGTACATCGTCGCGCCATTCGCCTTGCTCCCGCTGCCAGACGCGCAAGGTTCGCTGATAATTACCATGCTCAATCAACGTATGGAACATGTCATCCACCGCCTGGTTAAGCGTGGTGAATGGCCGCCGTTCAATACCCGGCTCGCCGTGGATGCCCACGCCGAACTCCATCTGGTTTTCCGCCAGCGTAAACGACGGCTTGCCGGCTGCGGGCACGGTACAGGCCCCCAGGGCAATACCGATTGAATGCCCCTGATTGTTCAAGCGATGACCCAGCGTCACCAGGTCATCAAGCGTATCGCCGCGCTGTGCCGCCGCGCCGAGCAGTTTTTCCATCAGTACGGTATTGGCAACGCCGCGCCGCCCGGCAGTAAACAGGCTGTCTTTCACCGCCACGTCGTCGTCTACCAGTACCGTTGCCACCGGTATGCCGCTGTCGTGCAGCAGTTCCGTGGCGGTTTCAAAGTTCAGTACGTCACCGGTGTAATTCTTGATCAGCAGCAGCACACCGGCACCGCCGTCAATTGCCAACCCGCATTCGTACATCTTGTCCGGCGTCGGCGAGGTAAAAATCTCACCCGGACAGGCACCGTCGAGCATGCCTTCACCAACGAAACCGCAGTGCATCGGTTCATGGCCGCTACCGCCGCCGGAGAGGATCGCCACCTTGCCCGCCACCGGACCATCGGCGCGGGTGACAAACAGCGGATCCAGATGCACCAGCAGGTCGGGGTGCGCTTCGCCCAGGCCGAGCAGTTGCTCGTCCAACACTGTTTCAACCTGATTAATAAGCTTTTTCACGGTTAACTCCTCTGTAGGGGACAGTGGGATACGTTGTGGTCAACGGTGACTATACGACGCCACCAACGCTTGGCGAGCAGCCCGTTTTTTGTTTCATTATGGAACACCAATTGGCAGCTGGGGTTTCATTTTGAAACAGCGAAGCGCATTTTTTCAGCAGTAAAGAGAACTGGCGCACAGCAAAACGTATAGCTGCGTAAAGAGTCGCGCCAGGCCTGGGATTCAGCTTTAATTTTGAGCATCTTTACCCTATCCTTACGCCACTACTGGGAAAGGGCGAAAACAGCCCACATGATGGGATTAACAACGATGAAACGGACAAAAAACATCAACCAAGAGACGTTCCGCAAATCCTGGCGCAGCTACCGCGTTGCCCCGGTGGCTTTGGCGATCAGCGCAGTGTTTATGCTGGCCGGCTGCGAAAAGACGGATGAAACGGTCTCGCTGTACCAGAATGCCGACGACTGTTCGCGCAGCAACCCGTCGATGAGCGAGCAGTGCACCACCGCTTACAACAACGCGTTGAAAGAAGCCGAAAAAACCGCACCGAAGTACGCCACCCGTGAAGACTGCGTGGCCGAATTCGGCGAAGCGCAATGTACCCAGGCACCGGCACAGGCCGGCATGGCGGCCGAATCGCAAAGCAGCGGCAGTTTCTGGATGCCGCTGATGGCCGGCTACATGATGGGCCGCATGATGGGCGGCTCCGGCTTTGCCCAGCAGCCGCTGTTCACCTCGAAGAACCCGGCCAGCCCGGCGAACGGCAAGTTTGTTGACGCCAGCGGCAAGAACTACGGCCCAGCCACCGCCGGCGGGCGCACCATGACAGTGCCGAAAACCGCCATGGCACCGAAACCGCCTGTGACCAATACCATCACCCGCGGCGGTTTCGGTGAGTCGGTTGCCAAGCAGACCAGCATGCAGCGCAGCAGTGCGACATCCGGCTCACGCAGCATGGGTGGTTAAGGCATGAAACGCGTTGCAATTGCAGAACGCCCGGACTGGCGTGAAAAGGCGGCGGAATTCGGCTTCAACTTCCACACCATGTATGGCGAACCCTACTGGCGGGAAGACGCTTATTACCAGTTCACGCTAGCGCAAATCGAAGAGATCGAAAGCGCCACCGCCGAACTGCATCAGATGTGTCTGCAGGTGGTCGAAACCGTAGTAGGCAGCGATGAGCTACTGGCCAAATTCCGCATTCCAAAACACACCTGGGAATTTGTGCGCAGCTCATGGCGCACCAATACCCCGTCGCTCTATTCACGCCTCGATCTGGCCTATGACGGCGTTAACCCACCGAAACTGCTGGAAAATAACGCCGACACCCCAACCTCGCTGTATGAGGCGGCATTCTTCCAGTGGATCTGGCTGGAAGACCAGATCAACGCCGGTAAACTGGACGCGCAGGCGGATCAGTACAACAGCCTGCAAGAGAAACTGATTGAACGTTTCGGCGAACTGAAAGCCCAGCACGGATTCCAACTGCTGCATATGGCCTGCTGCCAGGACAGCGAAGAAGATCGCGGTACGGTGCAATATTTGCAAGACTGCGCGCAAGAGGCCGGTATCGCCACCGAATTCCTGTATATGGAAGAAATTGGCCTCGGCGAAAAAGGCCAGTTTACCGATCTGCAAAACCAGGTCATCGGCAACCTGTTCAAACTGTATCCCTGGGAGTTCATGCTGCGTGAAATGTTCTCCACCAAGCTGGAAGACGCCGGGGTTCGCTGGCTGGAACCGGCCTGGAAAAGCATTATCTCCAACAAGGCGCTGTTGCCTATGCTGTGGAAAATGTTCCCGGATCACCCGAACCTGCTACCGGCCTATTTTGCCGAAGATCAACACCCAACGCTCGATCACTACGTCGTCAAACCGCTGTTCTCCCGCGAAGGCGCCAACATCAAGATTGTGAAAAACGGCCAGGAAGTGGCGCATGTCGACGGGCCCTACGGCGAAGAGGGCATGATCGTGCAGCAATTCCATCCGCTGCCGCAGTTCGACGGCAACTACACGTTGATCGGCAGCTGGCTGGTGGACGATCGCCCCTGTGGCATTGGTCTGCGAGAGGATCGTGAACCGATCACCCAGGATCTGTCACGCTTTTACCCGCATATTATTTTGGGTTAGCGGCTCACTTAATTGCTCCAAAGCGCGTTGATAACGCGCTTTTTTTTCATTCATCTCTAGCGATTAATCGATTAACCTCATAAACTCAACGTATCTGTTCTCCTCGGGCGAGGTAACCAGATATGAAACTGACTTCCATCATGCCAACACGCATCAATCTTATGGATGGATGCTTTACCGCACCTGAAATTCAACGAAAAACAACCACTCTGGGCAACCTGAAGGGGATCTTTGCCAATAGCGTTGCCTGGCAGGCCATGCCGTCTGAGCTCACCGTTTACCACGTAGAAATGTTGCCTTCCCCGCAGCAGGAAGGCGAGCTGTATGTTGGAACCACCCATCTGCATCCTGGTCGGGTGGGCCACGAATTCTTTATGACGCGTGGTCATTTTCATCAACGACCCGAGCAGGCCGAGATCTATTTTGGCCTACGAGGACATGGCCTGCTGTTGCTGCAACATCAGGACGGCACCTGTTCGCTGGAACGGGTTTCTCCCGGTAGCGTTCACCATATCCCCTCCTTTACCGCCCATCGCTTGATCAACATCGGGCACAAAGTGCTCTCTACGCTGGCAGTGTGGCCAACGGTCGCCGGCCACAATTACGAGGCACTGCAACCACGAGGATTCAAACTGCGAGTGTTGGTCGATGGCGAGGGATGGAAAGCGGAGGCACAGTATGAGTGACTTAATGCTGCAATTTGGGCTTGATGTCCGCATTAAGCATGACCCGTTGGGATTTGGTTATGGTGATGACGTAATAGGCCCGTTGCCGGAGATTCGTACGTTGGAACAAATACGTCGTTCCTTGCGCAATCCTGACTGCGATGGACCAGAACAGGTGTATGCCATCGCCATGGACGTTGCCAAACAGCAACATTTGGCCGAATTGAAGAAGCGCATGTTACTGTTCGGCATTGTCACCTATGCCAAAGGCCAATTGGGCCAGGAACCAATACGCAGCCAAGGGCATGTGCACCGTATCAGCACGCATAGCGGCTGGTCACCGCCGGAGCTGTACGAAATCTGGCAGGGTAAAGCGATCGTTTATATGCAAGAGCGGGTGGCCTATGAGCCAGGGCGCTGCCTGGCCGTCCATGCCGGCCCCGGTGAAAAGGTGCTGGTACCGCCGGGCTGGGCGCACGCCACGATTTCCGCCGATCCTTATCAGCCACTCACTTTCGCTGCCTGGTGCGATCGTGAATATGGATTTGAATACGATACAGTACGCCAATACAAAGGACTGGCGTGGTACCCGCTGCTGCAAGGCAATAATATCGTCTGGCAGCATAACCCGCATTATCAATCCGTCCGGCTGCACGCCATCGGGCCTCGTCAATATCATGAGTTCGGTTTGAGCAATAAGCCCTTGTATTCACAGTTCGAAACCGATCCGGCTCGCTTCCAGTTCATTGCCAAACCGGGCAGCGTAGCGGAAAAATGGCGGCGTTTTGAGCCATAAACACCCCGGGCGCAACTAACGCTGCGCCCGTTTTGCCTTACCGTGCCGGGTTAAGTTAAGCGAACAAACCGCAGGCCACCCCAACCGCCGCCAACACCAACAGCCCCAGCATCGCTTTTACCGGCGAAAGCCCCCGTTTAGCCATCAGATACCAGGTCATTAGCACTACTATCAGCGGCATCAGGTTTGGGAAAATACCATCCAGCATTTGCTGTAAATGTATATTCACCCCGTCTTTGGTAACGAACTCCAGGCCGGTCCCCAGTTTTACATAGCTCGCCGCAACGCCACCCATGACGAACACCCCCAGCAGGGAAAGCGCTTCACGCAGACGAGAGGATTTGCTGCTCACCAGCATCTCGACCGAGCCAGAACCCATGTGGTAGCCCTTCATAAACAGCCAGTAAGACCCGGGAATAACAATCAGGCTGAACGCGATGATGTAGAACAATGGGCCAATCATGCTGCCGCCGGCAGCCAGCGCCATACCAATGCTCAACAGGATGGGGATCAGCATCCCCGGCACCATGGAGTCGCCGATGCCGGCCACCGGCCCCATCAGGCCCACCTTGAGCGTATTGATGGTTTCCCCGTCGATCGGCTCGCCGTTAGCACGTTTTTCCTCCAGCCCAATCACCATACCGTTAACAATCGCGCCCAGTTGCGGCTCAGTATTATAGAACGAGGTATGGCGACGGATGGCCTCGATACGCTGCGGTTTATCCCGATAAAGCTTTTTCAGCGCCGGCATCATACTCAGGCAAAAACCGTATGATTCCAACCTTTCAAAGCTCATCGATGACAGGTTATACATCATCCAGCTACGCCAGCAACGGCGCAGATCCTGCTTATTCAATTTTGGAGTTGGTGCATCCATCAGAATTCATCCTCATCGTCAGCCTTGGGCGCTGCCTGTAAGGCGGTCACCTGCGGCTCTGGCTTATAGTTGTAGTGAATCAGTGCCAGCAGCGCGCCGACGATCACCAGTGCCACCATATTCAGCTTGAGGAAAACAATGCAGATGAACCCCACCAGGAAGTAAATCAGCATGCTATAGCTTTTAATGATCTGTTTGAGAAGAATGGCGATACCGACCGCAGGTAGAATGCCGCCGACCACGTTCATGGTGGTTAATACCAGCGCTGGCAAACTGTCCATAAAGGCATTGATATAACGCGCCCCGAAGAAAACGGCGATAAAGGTCGGGATAAAACGCAGCAGGAAGTTGGTGACCTGGGGCCAGATGGCGCTATTTAGGTAAATACTCCGCTCGTCCCCCTGCTCCAGCGCCAGATCCGCACGGTGATTCCAGTAGGAATTGAGCACCATCATGGCGTTGAACAGCACGGTGCCCATGATGCCGATAGTCGCCGCCAGGGCGACGGCCACCTCGGGCCCTTTACCGGAGAGGATACCCAATGCAATCGCCGGGAACGCCACAAAATTGAGGTCGGCAGGCATCGATCCGCCCGGGGTTACCATGGCGATATATACCGCCTGTACCGCCACACCGATGATAATGCCAGTCTGTACATCGCCGAGAATAACCCCCACCAGCATGCCGGAAACCAACGGACGGCTGAGAATGTACCAGCCCCCGGTCAGCCCCAGCAGCCAGGGGCTGCTCAGCGCGCCGAGATAACAAAGTATCCCGATAAGCGTCGCTTCAAACCACATAGTCAACTCCCGCCTTTCAGGCTTGTTTGAGTTTCTTTTTAGCATCCAGCCAGCTGAAGTGGCTGGCGTCCGGGACTAAACGGAATTCAATGGCATGCCCATGTTCGGTCAAGAAATCAAAGGCATTTACCTCATTAACGCTCACCGATTGATTCGGGCCGATAGTCACCGTGTCCTTGCGGGCAGACATCGGCCCGACGTTGATCTTCTTGTTGCGATTGCTCAGATCGATCCCTGCCTCCATCAGTCGGCGCAGCGTGACCGGCGACTTGCCAATCACAAAATACTGTTTGTCGCTGGCGATCACTTTCGGCAATTTTTCTATCGCCTGCTGCACGGTAAATAGCCACACCTTGGTGTCTTGTACTGCCCCTTTCATCACGGATGACAGCAACGGATCCGCGGCAACCTCGTCATCAATCGCCACAATGCCGTCGCAGGGCAGCTCTTTTGCCCAGCGAGTCACCAGTTGGCCATGAATGACCCGATCGTCGATCCGTACGAATGAAATAGTCATATTCTCTCCTCAGAAATCATCCGTTTGCGCCGTTGGCGTTGGCCGGGCAAAAACAATCGCTTCGCTGCCCTGTGACACCAGCGCCTGTGCCGCCAGTTGAACATCCTTTTCCTCCAGCAATTCGGCACTCATCAGCAACATGGGAAAATTCACTCCGGTTACCACCGCCATCGGCACCGGCGTCACTGGATCAAAGGCATGCCGGCAGGCCACGTTGTAGGGAGTGCCACACAGCATGTCGCACAGTACCAGCACCCCGTCAGCCCCCTCACCTGTGCGGTGCAGTTCGGCGGCAAAGTCCTGCTTAAATGCGTCAATACCGGCCCCCTCACGTAAAACGACATGGCTGGTTCCCGGCAGTTCGCCATACACCATCCGCGCGCTGCCGATCAGCGCTTCGGCCAGTGGTCCATGAGATGTCACAATCACTTTCAACATGCTGCTATCCCCTTACCCAGGCTTTGATCGTGCCAAGGGTTTTACCCAAACTAGCGCCATGAGGACTGATGCGATACGCCCCCACCGCAGCCGGTACGATGAAGGTTTCCGCGTAGTGCACCACAAAGGGAGCGAAATGCCCCTCGGGGCTTTCAACCACCGCCTCTTCACCCTCCACCAGATTCAGCACGTTCACCCGCCCTGCGGTGTGGTGTAATACCGGCTCGCTGAACCAGTGTCGCCGCGTTTCGATAAACTCGCGTTCGTGCAGACCCGTGCGCTCTTCTTGCCAACCGCTTCCTGTGGCAACCGGTTCAATGCGGTTGACCAAATGTTGCGTCACCCAGTCGGTGTCACATTGCCAATTGATAACCTGCTCGCCATGCTGCAAATGCACAGGGCGCGGAAGGCCATCCAACCCCTGGCGGCCCCAGTCCCATAATTTAAACGTGAAAATGTATGGCGTAGCGCTGATCTCCAATACCAGCGATCCCGCACCGGAGCAGTGCACCGTTCCCGCCGGGATCAGGAAATGATCATGTTTGCGCGCCGGGAAACGGTTTACAAAACGTTCATCATCGAAGGGTTTCTCGCCTCTTTGCGCCATAGCCAGATCGGCCATCATGGCCTGTGGTTCGGTAGCGGTTTTCACTCCCAGATACACTTCGGCCCCTGGCTCCGCCGCCAGAATGTAATAGCTTTCATCTTGGGTATAGTGCATACCGAAATGCTGTTGAATGTATTCAGTCAGCGGATGCACTTGGAAACTGAGATTTTGCCCACCAACGGTATCCAACAGGTCAAAACGGATCGGAAATTCAGCACCGAAACGAGCATGCACCTGCTCCCCCAGCAAGGGCCGGGGATATAACAGCACCAAATCCTGTGAGGGGATCTCGACCCGAACGTCACCAAAACGCATTAGCAGGCTGTTTTCCTCGGGCACGCAGTCAAAACACCATGCGTAGTTGGCTGCCGTCGGGTCGAGATCAAACTGTTGTTTCATCCATTGGCCGCCCCAGATACCGGGGTCAAAAAAGGGGACAACGCGGAAGGGACGACGGGTTGTCTGCTGTAACCCCGCGTGGAACGCCTCGCCCGTTACGACCTTCGGCTGGCCGAACTGATTGGTATCCAACACAAAATCCGCGCGCTGTAACAGCGGAGCTTTATGGCGATCGAAGACCCGCCATTCCACAAAGAAGGCCCGTTTGTAGCGGCGCAGCACGTCTTCGTCCACATTTGCCGCCCCCCAGTTACCCAACTCACCGCGCCGGAACCGCTGCTGGATTTCCCAGCGCGCCATGTCGGCATAGACCAGCACGTCGCCTTCGGCGATCAGCGCCGCACCAGGCCCATAAATTACGACAAGTCCACTTTCAACGTTCGCAATCTGCTCGCGTAATCGCTGCACGCGTTCAACATCAAAAAATTCGCCCATCTCATGGCATGACAACACGCCAAACACACGGTCATCGGTTAAATTGCGCGCAATCATCGCGTGAATATGCGCCTCGTCATATTTGGCCGATTCGGCGTTAATACTGCTGACCGGCCTCAGAGGGTCGATAAAATTCTCGATAAGCTCGCTCAGCCTTACCCCATGATAGCAATCCACCACCAACAAGGTTTTGCGCAACCCAAGGGCGGCGATCTTGCGACCGACAGCCTTTGTCACCGCCGGCCAACCTTGCCAGGCAGCATTATCAAACCCTTGCACCGCCACTTCCGGGTACTTGTCATAGCGTGTTGCTTTGCACTGTCGCTCTGTCATATTCTTCTGCCTGTGAACTGAATCCATAACAAAAGATTAATCGATTAACCTTATTAGCAATAGGCTGATTAACGAGATTAACCTCATAGAATCGTGATAAACCCCGTAAATGGATCGTTTATCGTGATGGTAATCACTCTTTATTCACAGAAATTTGCAATTACAGGTTAATCGATAAACCTTACAGCAAAGGTCAATACTGACAGGAGGGGGAATGAGCACCATTACCTTGGCGGATGTCGCCGCATACGCAAAAGTTTCCACCGCAACGGTCTCGATGGTATTACGCAACCGGGGCCGTATATCGGATGAAACACGCAAACGCGTATTGAGTGCCATCGATCGGTTGGGCTACGTTTATAATCAGACCGCTGCAAATTTGCGCAATCGCAGCAGCAACCAGGTCGGCCTGTTGTTACACGACATAACCAACCCGTTTTATGCGGAGATGACCGCCGGGCTGAGTCAGGAAATGGAACGCCATCAGTTGATGCTTTTTCTGGCAAACAGCGAAGAGTCAGCTGGCAGGCAGCAAAAGTTTGTCGACTCGCTGTTGCAAAACAGCGCCAGCGGCATGGTTCTATGCGCAGCCCGACAAACGCCTACCCTGTTTTTTGAAACGCTAAAACGCCGTAAGATACCGGCCATAATGGTGGTAAGGCCGGTGGCCGATGCGCACTTTGACTTCGTCGGTACCGACAACTTTCTGGGCACCCAGTTGGCGACGCAGCATCTGCTGGATCTTGGCCATCGCAATATCGCGTTCATCGGCGGCTCGATCAACTCCACCACCCGAGCACAGCGGCTGGGAGGTTACACCAGCAAACTGCTTGAATGGGGTATTGTGGTGAAGGGGGAATGGATCGTGGACAGCGATGCCAGCCAAAGTTCCGGAGCCAAGGCAGCGGAGCTACTGTTAATGAACCACCCGGAAATCACGGCGGCGTTATGTTATCAGGACATTGTCGCCCTGGGTGTAATGCAGACATTACGCAAGTTCAATCGACAGATAGGCAAAGATTTTGCGCTGATTGGTTTTGATGATATTACCGAAGCGTCGCTGGTGCAGCCGGGTTTGACCACCGTATCGGTGGCCTCGCGCGAAATAGGCCGCAAGGCCGGAGAATTGCTGTATAGCCGTATTCAGGGCAATGATGAACCGCCAAAGCGCATCATCCTGCCACCTTCACTCGTGATCCGCCAATCCTGCGGTTTTGCCGATAGATCCACACCGGCTTAAGGCCGGCGTGGGCATTTATCCTATCTGCACCGACAGCATACTCAACGCGCCCATTTCCAGGCCGTCAACCGGCACGCCAATCTGCTCCTCGCCGTTCCAACTGCCCAGTACGTACAGCAACGGCAGATAATGTTCCGGCGTCGGATTGGACAGCGCCGCCCCCTCGTGCTGCATAAAGTTCACCAGCGGATGGTGTTCGCCCTGGTAAGCCAGATTGTCACGCACAAAGCGATTGAACGACTCGGCCCACGGGTACGGACTGGTGTCGCCCTGCCACTTCACCATTCTTAAATTATGTACCACGTTGCCGCTGGCCACGATCATCACCCCCTGCTCACGCAGCACCGCCAGTTTCCTACCCAACTCAAAGTGATATTCCGCCGGTTTTGTCCCATCAATGCTCAATTGCACCACCGGGATGTCTGCCTGCGGATACATCTTGATCAACACTCCCCAACTACCATGGTCGAGCCCCCATTCGCCGGTATCGGCCATGACCACCGTTGGTGCCAGCAACTGTTGCAACTGCGCCGCCAACGCCGGTGAACCCGGCGCGGGGTATTGCGTATCAAACAGCGCCTGCGGAAAACCGCCAAAATCATGAATGGTTTTGGGATATTCCATCGCCGTTACCGCAGTACCACGGGTATACCAATGGGCAGAAATCGCCAGAATTGCCTTCGGCCGCGGCAGCGTTTCGCCCAGATGGCGCCACGCTGCGGTATAGCGGTTCTCTTCCAATACGTTCATCGGGCTACCGTGGCCAAGGAACAGAGCAGACATACGAGAAGTGGTCATAAATTATCCTGTGCTGAAGGTTCAACATTACTGCGGACTACCTTACGCCGTTTTTCAATGCGACACAGTCGGAGAAGCGTGATGAAGATATTCAAGAAATTTGAATGGTTAAATCAATAAGAACAATCAGGCAAATCCACTCGATTTATGCCCTTACTCTGTTAGTATCAGAATATGAATAATAATCATTAGCATAGGTGACCACGATGTCGGTACCGCTGATTTTGACTCTGCTGGCCGGTGGTGCAACTTTCCTAGGCGCCCTGTTCGGCATTATCGGCCAGAAGCCCTCCAACCGGCTGCTGGCATTTGCCCTTGGCTTCGCTGCCGGGATTATGCTGTTGATTTCGCTAATGGAAATGCTGCCTGCCGCGCTGCATACGCCGGGCATGTCGCCGATGCTGGGCTACGGTATGTTCATGTTCGGCCTGCTGGGGTATTTTGCGCTCGATCGCATGTTGCCGCACCAGCACCCGCAGGATCTGGTCCAGAAGCCGCTCAAGCCACTCAATCTGAAGCGCACCGCTATCCTGCTGACGCTCGGCATCAGCCTGCATAACTTCCCGGAGGGCATCGCCACCTTCGTCACCGCCAGCGCCGATCTGGAACTGGGCATGGGCATCGCGTTAGCCGTCGCCATGCATAACATTCCCGAAGGACTGGCGGTGGCCGGACCGGTATACGCCGCTACCGGATCAAAAACCAAGGCGTTGTTCTGGTCGGGAATATCGGGGTTGGCGGAGATTCTCGGCGGTGTGCTGGCATTTGTGCTGCTTGGCCCGCTGATTTCGCCGGTGGTAATGGCCTCAATCATGGCGGCGGTGGCCGGCATCATGGTGGCATTGTCGGTAGATGAATTGATGCCGCTGGCAAAAGAAATCGACCCACATAATAACCCCAGTTACGGCGTATTGTGCGGTATGGCAGTGATGGGCTTTAGCCTGACGCTGCTGCAAAGCGGCGGCATCGGCTAACCGCAAAAATGCAAAAAGGCTGAACCGGGTTCAGCCTTTTTTTATCTGCCTATCATCGGTCACAGGCGCCGCAGTCGACGCCCTGGCAGACTATCAGCTCGCCTGCTTTTCGTGCATCTGGCGGTAGGCCACCAGGTCTTCAATGGTCAGCACCGGCATGTCATGCTGCTTGGCGAACTCGATCACTTCCGGCGCATGCGCCATGGTGCCATCATCGTTGGTCAGTTCACACAGTACGCCAGCGGGTTTAAAACCGGCCAGCGCCACCATATCGATGGTGGCTTCAGTGTGGCCACGGCGACTCAGCACGCCACCCGGCTGCGCGCGCAACGGGAACACATGGCCCGGGCGGTTCAGATCGCTCGGTTTGGCGTTGTCGGCAATCGCCGCACGGATGGTGGTCAGGCGGTCCGCGGCGGAAACGCCGGTGGTAACGCCCTGCGCCGCTTCAATGGTCACGGTGAAGGCGGTCTGGAACTGGCTGGAGTTGTTGGTCACCATCATTGGCAGCTCAAGCTGCTGACGGCGTTCTTCGGTGAGACACAGGCACACGATGCCACTGCCATGGCGAATGGTCAGCGCCATTTGTTCCACGGTCATGGTTTCGGCGGCGAAGATCATGTCACCTTCGTTTTCACGATTTTCATCATCAAGCACCATGACGCCGCGCCCATTGCGCAATGCGTCCAACGCGCGTTCAACGCGTTCTACCGGCGTGCCGAAGTCTGAAAGTAGCGTCTGATTCATGGTAAAAAACCTCATTAAATTTATGGATTACCAGAACCAGGGCGATCTTGAGGAGTGGCGTAGACATAGCCAAAAATAACGCAAGCGGGCGCAAACCCGGCAGTTACCGTTACTCTCTCCCATCCGGACTATAACCGTCGGCCCCGGAATTACACCGGATCTGCTGACCTCTAACCAACCTAAAGGCTGGCTGAGCGCTCGCGGGCTTTCACCGTAGAAGGTGATTTACCGCCGGTGGGGACTTTCACCCCGCCCTGAGAATAAGCGTTATGACTATAACGCTAATGATTATCCGAGGCAATTGGCAAAGCGTGCACTTATCATGCAAGCCGGCAAGGTGAAAGTTAGTTTATCCAACGGGCAACACGCATTACACTAGACAACAGCCATTACATTCTGAAAGGGATACGCCATGATTGACCCGAAAAAAATTGAACAGATCGCACGCCAGGTACATGAATCCATGCCCAAGGGTGTCCGGGAATTCGGGGAAGACGTAGAAAAGAAAATCCGTCAGGTACTGCAAGCGCAACTGACCCGCCTGGACCTGGTCAATCGCGAAGAATTTGACGTGCAGACCCAGGTGCTGCTGCGCACGCGCGAGAAACTGGCTCTGCTGGAGCAGCGTCTGGCCGATCTGGAAAGCAAACAGGCCGGCACGCCGAAGCAGGAAGAAGAATAAATCTGTGGCCAACCTGGGCTGAACGCCGGTTCAGCCCCGTATTTCTCACGCCTTGGCGCGCGGCAATACCAGCCAAATCAGCGCCAACATCGCTAGCGCATAGAGGCTTTTCCAGCCGATAATCACCAACAACAGCAAACACAGCAGCGTGCCAATCGCCGCCATCCATCGCGAACGCCCCAATAAAATACGGCAGCCCGCCAGCATGCACAGCAGATAAATCAGCACGAAGATGCCATTGGCATACACCAGCAGCGTATCCAGCGGCAAATCAAGCGCGTAGATCAGCAAGGTAAACAATAGGCAACTGCCCACCACCGCGCTGAGCGCATTGACCGGCGCCTGACCGGCAGACAATTGTGCCAAGGCGCTACCGGGTTTGCTCTGCGCCTGCGACCACACCAGCCGGGCAAAACTCTGGGTATAGATATTCACGCTGGCAAAACAGGCCAGATAACCGATCACGCAGGCAATCCACAGCGCATGCTGGCCAAACAGCTGCACCACGATAGCGGGCAGCGAGGCCGCAGCCGCCTGATGCTCCCCATAGGCGTGAAAGTGCAGTACTGCGACGGTACAGCCCCAGTACACCAGGCCGGCTACCAGCAGACCCAGCAGCAAAGCACGCGGGAAGTCGCGTTCCGGCTGGCGAAACTCCGTCGCCAGATGCGCGAAGGCCTCCAGTCCGACGAAACACCAGAACATAACCGCCAGGGCATCAAACAGCCTGGGGGGAGAAATGTCATCGAGCGCCGGCCAAGGAATATGCGCCGGTCTGATCTCGCCCTTCCACCAGATGGCGGCCACCAGAGCCACCACCAGGATCGCGATCAGCGTTTGAACATTGGCGCTGGAGCCGGCGCTGCGGGTGCCGAGCAACCAGATGGCCATCAGCGTGGCGATTTGCACCAGCAGCAGGCCGTTGGCACTCCAGCCGAGCGTCGCCTGCCAGAAACCGGCGGCGATTTGCAAGGCGGCAGGCAAGCCCACCGGGATCACCGACAGGAACAGCCAGGCAGTGACCTTGGCCATACGCGGGCCAAACGCCATACCGACAAAATGCGCCGCACCGCCGGCGCTGGGAAAGTGACGCCCTAACGCGGCAAAGGCGATGGCAATCGGGAACACCAACGCAATCAGCAGCGGCCAGGCCCACAGGCTGTCCCCCTGCGCCAGTTGGGCCGCCAACGCCGGCACGGCAAACACCCCGGTGCCAAGCAGCGAGGTGGACAACAAGCCTACTCCCTGCGCCAACCCCAGCTCCTGTTTTAATCCACTCACTGGCAACCACCGCAATCAGGGGCGTCAAGCACGCCCACGCAAGATGTTCTCGTTGCAGCGGCGTGATTAACCGCGCCCGTCCTTGATGGCCTTGATGATGTTGGTCGTTGACAGACCATCTTCAAAGTTCAGCACTTTCACGTCGCCACCGTTGGCCCACACTTCAGCGCTGCCAGCAATCTCTTCCGGCTTGTAATCGCCGCCTTTTACCAGCAGATCCGGTAGGATATCGGCGATCAGGCGCTGTGGCGTGTCCTCTTCAAACGGCACCACCCAGTCGACCGCTTCCAACGCCCCCAGCACGATCATGCGGTTTTCCAACGCGTTCACCGGGCGGGTTTCACCCTTCAGGCGCTTGGTAGAAGCGTCGCTGTTGACCGCAACAATCAGGCGATCGCCCAATTTACGGGCGTTGGCCAGGTAGGAGACGTGGCCAGCATGCAGAATGTCGAAGATGCCGTTGGTCATGACCACTTTTTCTCCGCGCTGGCGCGCCTGCGCCACCGCCTCTTTCAGCTGTGCTTCGCTCATCACGCCAAAACCGGTTTCGGCTCGACCACGGATGGCATTTTCCAGCTCGATCGGCGAAACGGTGGAAGTGCCCAACTTGCCAACCACCACGCCGGCAGCGGCGTTCGCCAGGAAACACGACTCTTCCAGCGTATTACCGGCGGCCAGTGCCGCAGCCAATACGCCAATTACCGTGTCGCCGGCACCGGTTACGTCGAACACTTCCTGCGCCTGCGTTGGCAGATGCAGCGGCGGACGGCCCGGTTGCAGCAGCGTCATGCCATGCTCCGAACGCGTCACCAGCAGCGCGGAAAGTTCAAAATCCGCCACCAGCTTCATGCCGCGCTCCACCAGCTCGGCTTCGTCCTTGCAGTGGCCCACCACCGCTTCGAACTCCGAGAGGTTTGGCGTGAGCAGCGTCGCACCACGGTAGCGTTCAAAATCGGTGCCTTTGGGATCGATCAGTACCGGCACCCCGGCGCCACGCGCCAGTTTGATCATGCCCTGCACCTTGCTCAGCGCGCCCTTGGCGTAATCGGACAGCACCAGTGCGCCAATCTGCGGCAACGCCAGTTGAATGCGCTCCAGCATCGGCTGTGGATCGACGTTGGAAAAACCTTCTTCAAAATCAAGGCGAATAAGCTGTTGATTGCGGGACAGCACGCGCAGTTTGGTGATGGTCGGATGCGTCGGCACCGACACGAAGTCACAACGCACATTGACCTCGTTGAGCTTGGCGCTCAGCGCACGCGCCGCATCGTCAATGCCGGTCAGGCCCACCAGACGCGAGTTGGCGCCCAGCGAGGCAATGTTCATCGCGACGTTAGCCGCACCGCCAGGACGCTCTTCGATGGTATCCACCTTGACCACCGGTACCGGGGCTTCCGGTGAAATACGGCTGGTCGGCCCATACCAATAGCGATCCAACATGACGTCACCAACCACCAGTACACCGGCGCGGCGAAAATCAGGCAGTGTAACTTTCATCCGATAACTCCAAACAGGTCATAAAATTAATGGCGCCGATAGTATCACAGACGCCGTTGATACCAGCAAAAACGTGTTGTCTAGCCCAGCCATTGGCTCCAGCTGGCACGCACCTGCGCCCGCTCGGCAGTGAACAGTTCACTGCTGACTTTGCCGGAGTGCTCCTGCAACGCCAGGTGATGAATTTCATCGCGCATGGTGACATAGGCGCGGGTCAAGGCTCGCGCTTCGTCTTCCGACATGATGCCGTAATTGGCCATCAGCTCGAAAATCCGCACGTTATCGGACCAGCGCGTCAGGCGCGGTTCGTCGGCGGCATAGCGTAAGACCAGATACTGGGCGATAAATTCGATATCCGTTATGCCGCCTTCATCCGCTTTGATATCAAACAGCTCGCGCTGCTTGTTACCGAGGTGATTACGCATTTTTTCGCGCATGTCGCGCACTTCCTGCTGCAACGTTGCGCCAACGCGCGCCTTGCAAAGGATCTGGCTGCGGATTTGGTCGAAGCGTTGATGCAGTGCCGGATCGCCATACACGATACGCGCCCGCACCAATGCCTGGTGTTCCCAGGTCCAGGCTTCGTTCTGCTGATAATCGGCAAAGGCCTCAACGGTACTGACCAGCATGCCGGCCGCGCCGGATGGCCGCAGACGCGCGTCAACCTCATACAAAATACCGGACGAGGTTCGAGTGCTGAACAGATGCATTACGCGCTGTGCCAGACGCAGATAGAACTGGCGACCGTCAATGCAACGATCGCCGTCGGTCATCACATCGGGCGGGCAATCCAGCAGGAACACCAGATCGAGATCCGAACTGTAGCCCAGTTCCCACCCGCCCAGCTTACCGTAACCAATCACCGCGAACCCGCGCCCTTGGCGCTCCAGCAAGTGGGTCGGCTGGCCATAGCGTGCCACCATGTCGTTCCACGCCTGTTGTACCACGGCGTCGATGATCGCCTCAGCCAGATAGGTTAAGTGGTCGCTCACTTTCATCACCGGCAGCGCTTCGGCAATATCGCCGGCGGCAATGCGCAATAGTTGCGCCTGTTTGAACTGCCGCAGCGCCTCCAACCGCTGTTCTTCGTCATCCTCCGGAACCCGCAGCAGATACTGGCGCAGCTCGCTGCGATAGGCATCAGGGGCTACCGGTTGGTAGAGCGTCGACGGGTCAAGCAGTTCATCAAGCAATAGCGGGTAGCGCGCCAATTGGCTGGCCACCATCGGTGACGCCGCACACAGGCGAATCAAATGGCTGAGCGCCGCCTGATATTCCACCAGCAGCTCCAGATAGGTGGTGCGGGTGACGATGCTCAATAACAGTTGCGTCAGGCGCACCAACGCGGTCGGCGCGTCATTGCGCTGGCAGACTGCCGCCAGCAAACGCGGCATCAGTTGATCCAGCACGTCGCGCCCGCGCGGCCCGATGGTGCGCTTGTCCACATCGTGACGGAATTCGGCGATGGTGCGTAGCATCATGCCGCGCTCCTCGTCGTCCAGATGCGGCGTTAACGGCGCGATCTCCTGCTGCTCCAGGGCATCCTGCCACAGGCTGTGATAATGCTGATAATGGGGATCTTCGCCGATATCGGGACTGTCGTCGCCAATAAGCCAATCAAATACCGCCCTGACCGCCTGCATATGGTGGTCCAGGTGCTGCAACAAGGTGGGCCAGTCGGCAACGCCCATCCCCCAGGCCAGCCGCGCCTGATCGAGCGCATCCTGTGGCAGGGTCTGGGTTTGCTGATCGGCTATCGCCTGCAACAGGTTTTCCAGGCGACGCAGGAACAGATAGCCGTCGCTCAGTTGCTCCACCTGCTCGGGCGGTAACAGCCCCAGTTCGCCCACCGCCTGTAACGTCGGCAGCAGCGCCCGTCCCTGCAATGCTGGCTCGCGCCCGCCACGGATCAATTGGAACACCTGGGTGATAAATTCGATTTCGCGAATGCCGCCGGCCCCCAGCTTGATGTTGTCCTTCAGCCCGCGTCGCCGCACTTCACGCGCAATCATGCCCTTCATGTTGCGCAGCGACTGGATCACACTGAAATCGATGTAACGACGGAACACGAACGGCCGCAACATTTTGCGCAGCTCCTGGCTGTAAGCATCGTCAAAACCGCCCATCAGACGCGCCTTGACCATGGCGTAACGCTCCCAATCACGCCCCTGTTCCTGATAATAGTCTTCCAGCGCGGCAAAGCTCATCACCAGCGGGCCGCTGTCGCCAAACGGCCGCAGGCGCATGTCGACCCGATAGACAAAGCCGTCGATGGTTTGCTGATCCAGCGCCTTGATCAGCCGCTGGCCGAGGCGCGTAAAGAATTGGGCGTTATCCAGCTGGCGCCGGCCGCCTTCGGTCTGGCCATTTTCCGGGTAGGCAAAAATCAGATCGATATCCGAAGAAAAGTTCAGTTCGCCGCCGCCCAGTTTACCCATACCGAGGATCAGCAACGGCTGCGGTACGCCTTCGCCATTGCACGGCGTGCCCCATTCGCGACAGCAGGTTTGATACAGCCAGTCGCGCGCGCTGACGATCAGCGTTTCCGCCAATGCGCTCAGCTGGCGCAAGGTCTGTTCGGTGCTGCAACGGTTTTGCGCCTGCGCCCAGGCGATGCGCACCAGGGTTTCCCGCCGGAACAGGCGCAGAGTGCGCATCAGCGCCGCTTCATCATGTACTTCTTCCAGCAGGTCTTGCAGCCAGGCGGTGTAATGCTGGCATTCGTCCGGCAGCGGCGGCTGCCTGCGCAAGGTTTCCAGCCATGCCGGATGGCTGAGCAGCATATCGCTGATAAAATCGCTCGACGCCAGGATCTGTTGTTCATGTGCGCCAAGGGTAAATTCTGCGCCCTGGATAGCATGGAAACGCTCAACGATCTGCTGCGCCTGGGCCTGCAAGAGGGCTGGAAGTGGCAACATAATGAATGCCTCTGACGGTGGCCTGCGATCGGCAGGCCAAAAGTAATTAACGAACCGCGCCGTTTAACCAGAATGGCGCATGGGATAACGCATTTTTGCGGCAACCTTCATACCACCCCTGACGACGTTCGGCCACTGCCGCCTGCAGTTCGCGCCAAGCGGTGATGTATGGCTCGCTCTCGCTATCTGGATAGGCGCCGGACAGTAAGGCAAACGCCGCCAGCTGACGCGTCAGGCGCGGCAATTGTTCCTGATATTCATCGTCGTTCAGGCTGCGGTTAAACGCCTCTTTCAACTCTGCCGCGCTGCGCCCCAGCATGATGTCACAGAAGCGCTTGAACGATCCCTCAAGTCTGGTGCGGGCCTTGGCATCAACAAAGGCGCGCCATGCACCGGTCACCAGCCACGATGTGAGCGCCAACTTACATTGAAGATACTCGACGCCGAAACACAACGCCTGCGCTTCGATGCTGCTGTCCTCCAACAACGGCTCCAGTGCGGTCAGCCGACTACGCAGTTCGGCACTCGCCTTACGCGGCACCAGACCGCCAAACACCACCAATATCTGACGTATCAGGGTAATGGCCTCGATAACGCCCTGTCGCGCTTTCACGTCGCCGCGCAGCCACAGTTCCTCGTGATATTGCCAGTGGCGCAGCGCCAGTTCAAAACCGGCAATCATTCCCTGCTCAACGCTGGACTTTGGCGGCATTTTCAAGATGCTCAACGGCCGCCGCTGGCGCTCGGGGTTGCCCTGCGCCAGATGATAACCGCGCGCAGCCTTGCTCAGGCTCCCCTGACGCAGGCCGCCGTGCTGCGCCAGTTCCGCAGCCAGTTTCAACACGTCGGCGGTATCACCCTGCTTGAGCTCCAGTTCGACCTCGCACAGCGGTTCCACCAGCTCGCCAGCGCGCACCTCTCCTTGATCGAGGCCAACCTCAATCAGGCTGTTATCGTAAGTGATCACCCACTTCTCCCGCACAAAGTCGGTACGAAACAGCGGCTGCAATCGTTGCTGCAGCGCGTGCACATCACAGCCCTGCGGCCAGATTTCTGCCGGGAATTGCGCCAGTGCCAGTTCCGGCGCGGCGATCGCCACGTTATATTCCGGCCGCTGATGCAAACCAGCGACTACCGAGCCGGCAGTTTTGATGGTCATCTCAAAGCGTTCGTCGAAACCCCGGATGCGCAACCCCATGTCATGGCGGCGCAAAAAATTGTCGTCGGTTTCAAAGTAAATATTGGTCAGACGCTGCGGCGCAGAATGCTGATGCGGCCATGCCGCCAACTGCGCTGGCAATGCGGCCACCGCGGCGGGAGTAGCAATAAATTTCAGTTCGATTTCAACGGTCATAAGTCTTTTACACCAATAAGTTACACGTTCGCGAAACGCTTCGTGGCAATGCGCCGGCAAAACGGCATTGCCGGCAACCGCACAGTGACGATTATCTTACCGCGATTCCCGGCGGCTGAACCCTGTTGAATGCAGAAAAAACCTGTTACGCAATAAAATGGCGCACAACTCACAGAATCAGCCACAGTAAGATAGTTCTCATTCCGGTTTTGGCGTTGCGTCGTCAGACTGAAGCCTCTACTATCGTTCCATAAATTCACACAGAAACGATGAACTAATGCAGAAATTACGCCTAATTTGCCTCGCCGTGCTGAGTCTCAGCATCACTTGGGGCGCACATGCCGAAGATAAGCGCTATATCTCCGATGAATTGAATACTTACGTGCACAGCGGCCCAGGTAATCAATACCGTATTGTCGGCACGTTGAACGCCGGCGACGAAGTCACGCTGTTAAGTGTGAATGACAGTACCAAATATGGCCAGATTCGCGATGCCAAAGGCCGCAGCGTGTGGATCCCGCTCGACCAGCTCAGCGAAACCCCCAGCCTGCGCACCCGAGTGCCGGAGCTGGAACAGCAGGTGAAAACCCTCACCGACAAGCTGGCGAACATCGACAACAGCTGGAATCAGCGCACGGCGGAAATGCAGCAGAAAGTGGCCGCCAGTGATGGCACCATCAGCGGATTGCAGCAGGAAAATCAGGCGCTGAAAAATCAGTTGGTCGTGGCGCAGAAAAAAGTCAACGCAGTTAATCTGCAACTCGACGACAAGCAGCGTACCATTATCCTGCAATGGTTCATGTACGGCGGCGGCGTAGCCGGTATCGGTCTGTTGCTTGGCCTGCTGTTGCCACACCTGATCCCACGCCGCAAAAACAACAATCGCTGGATGAACTGAGTTCAATCAGCGTGACTGCCTGCGGGCTCATGCCGATCGGTTAACGCCGCTCGGCATTTTTTATGTGCGCCTGCGCCAACGGGGATGGCTGGCAGCGGTTATGCCGAGTCGCGCTGCACCAGTTGGCCTGAAATGACAATCCGCTGTGCCGCCAATGACGGTTCGCCGATCTTTTTAAGCATCAGCGCGGCAGCCTGACGGCCGGTTTCATCGCTGGCGGAAGAAACGTAGGTAAATGAAGGGGATGTCAGGTTAATGTGCAGCATATCCTCAAAACCGACCAGCGAGACTTGCTGCGTCAGGAAGACGTCCTTGCCAATGGTGCGCCCCACCTGCTGCACGCCGCTGATACAGCCGATAATTGCCGCGGCGGAATGGCAGAGCACTGCGGTAATTTTATTGCTGTTTTCCAATAAGTTGCGGATTGCCGTTGCCGCCGACTGGGTATTTTCTTCACCGCATGGCGCCCAGTCGTCCCGAAACGGCAAGTCATACTGCTGCAGCGCGCTGCGGTAACCCAACAGCCGTTCCTGCCGCAACAGGCACTGCGCATCACCGCCCAGATAGGCGATGTTGCGATGGCCGCGCTCAATCAGATAACGCGTTGCCCGACTGGCAGCATGGCGATTGTCGCGCTCAATCAGGTCGCGATCGCCGTCTAGCAAGGATTCGGAAACCACCACCAGCGGCAGCGTGCATTGCACAATCGCCTGCGGCAACTGGCGGGAAAAAGGATTGGCAGACAGATAAATCACCCCCGCCACCCCCTGCTGGGCAAACGAGGTCAGACATTGGCGGAGCTGCTTTTCGTCGTCCTGCGGCTGGCCCAGAAACACCATAAACCCCTGCTGTTCCAACTCACGCACGATGCTTGCCATTACGCTGATGGAAAACGCGTCGCTGAAGTTGCGGATGATGACGCCAATCAGATTGGACGTATTGGCCCGCAGATTGGCCGCCGCCACATTATGGACATAACCCAGCTGTTCAATGGCAGCCTGCACTTTTTCTTTGGTGGCGTCTGAAATCTTGCCTTTGCGCCGTAAAACCAAAGAAACGGTGGATACCGAGACGCCAGCCAGCTGCGCTACATCGATAATGTTAACTTTTTTCATCCTGACTCGAGCACTCCGACACCGTTGCTGAAGACTGACATCATAAAGCCTCGCCGTTTGATACAGGAGGCTTTATTTTCATTGCGTTGACAGCATAACTACTTGCCGGTGAGGGTCGCCATGGTTTGCGCGATAAACTGTGCGCGCGCCCCGAAAATCACCTGAACACCCTGTTCGCCGACAAACACCACGCCACGGGCACCAACGGCATTCAGGCCATCCTTGTCAACCCGGTCGCCCTGTTTAACCTCCAGCCGCAGGCGGGTAATGCAAGAACCGACCGAGCGGATATTTTCTACGCCGCCAACCAGGGCAATAATCTCGGTCGCCAGTTCGCGATCGGTTTTATCGTTAACCTCGGACACCACGTCGGTTCTACCCGGCGTTTTGACATTGAAACGACGGATCACAAAGCGGAAGGTGAAGTAATAGATCAGCGCCATTGGCACTCCGACAATCACCGCGCTAAGGAAGTTGGTCTGATAACCGTTGAACGACGGCAGGATGCCGAACGAGATGTAGTCAATCATCCCGGCGGAGAAGGATTTGGCGATATGCGCATGCAGCAGGTACATGCACATGTATGCCAGCCCCGCCATAATGGCGTTAAACACGTAAAGGATTGGCGCGACAAAGATAAAGGTGAACTCCACCGGTTCGGTGATGCCGGTCAGGAAGCAGGTCAGCGCCGCTGAGAACAGAATGCCGGAGGCGATTTTCTTGTTCTTGCTGTTGGCTTCATGGTACATCGCCAGACAGGCCGCCGGCAGCGCGAACAGCATCAATGGGAACTCGCCCTGCATGAATTTACCTGCGTTCTGGTAACTGTCGCTGCTGAAGGTCTTTACGCCTTCCGCCAACATTTTAAACCAGATGGTCTGATCGCCATGAATAACCTGGCCGGTTTGCGTGGTGTAATCGCCGAATGAATACCAGAACGACGGATACCAGATATGATGCAAACCCAACGGAATCAACGCTCGCTCCGTCATGCCGAAGATAAAAGTGGATAGCGCCTGATTGTCACCGTTGACCACCAGCGACAGCGCATCGATCGCCGATTGGATATATTGCCAAACCCAAGGCAACACCATACCGAGCAGGAAGGACAGGAATGCGGTGGCGATGGCGACAAAGCGTTTTCCCGAGAAAAAACCAAGAAATTCTGGCAGCTGTAACGTGTGGAAGCGGTTATAACACCAGGCGGCCAGAATACCGCAGATCAACCCGCCGAATACGCCCATCTGTAACGTTGGGATCCCCACCACCATGGCGTATTTACCGCCGCTGGCGGCCATTTCCGGCGTTATATGCAGCAGCGTGCCAATGGTGACGTTCACGATAAATACCGCGACGGCGGCAGACAGCGCCGCAATGCCGGACTCGGCCGCCAACCCGACCGCCGAGCCGATGGCAAACAACAGCGGCAGATTGTCAAAAATCACCCCGCCAGCGTTCATCATCAACGACAAATGGAATTTATCGCCAAACGCCAGTAGTAAACCGGCGGCCGGCAACAGTGAAATTGGCAGCATCAGCGCCCGGCCAATCATTGAGAGTTTTGATAACGATTTGATAAAACTGGATACCATACCCATTGCTGTTCCCCCTGTCTTACGTTGTTGCACTGACACCTTGATGGCGATTCTTGTAGTAAGTAGAACGTTATACTAGAACGTTCTACTCATAGTGAAACAACTGCTGTACGGCGGCAATGGGAAAGTGGAGCCCGACGGCAGGGAATAACAATATTTTGAAGTCACGCAGCGGAGACCCTATTAACTACGCGGGTTTTTGATCCAGCAGTCCATCAGCAATTCATGTAATCTGATAGACAGAGCCTTATTGCAGAATTCGGGAGTATGACAGTGAAAACTTATCTGGTCGGCGGCGCAGTACGCGATCGCCTTCTCAAGATACCGGTCTTCGATCACGATTGGGTGGTGGTCGGCGCCACGCCAGAAGAATTATTGGCACTGGGCTACCAACAGGTCGGCAGGGACTTTCCGGTATTCCTCAACCCCACCACGCACGAAGAATATGCGCTGGCACGCACCGAACGGAAATCCGGCCAGGGTTATACCGGCTTTGTCTGCCATGCCGCGCCGGATGTGACGCTGGAAGAGGATTTACTGCGCCGCGATCTGACCATCAATGCCATCGCGCAAACCACCGACGGCGAACTGGTTGACCCCTATCACGGCGTCGACGATCTCAATGCGCGCGTATTGCGCCACGTTTCACCTGCGTTTGGCGAAGATCCGCTGCGCGTGCTGCGCGTCGCGCGTTTTGCCGCCCGCTTCGCCCATCTCGGTTTCACCATCGCACCGGAAACTGCCGCCCTGATGCGTCAAATGACCGACGGCGGCGAACTGTCGGCCCTCACCGCCGAACGGGTGTGGAAAGAGACCGAAAAAGCCCTGCAAAGCGACAATCCGCAGGTGTACTTCCAGGTGCTGCGCGATTGCCACGCGCTGCAGGTGCTGTTCCCGGAAATCGATGCGCTGTTTGGCGTACCGGCCCCCGAAAAATGGCACCCGGAAATCGATACCGGTGTGCATACGCTGATGACGCTGGCTATTGCCGCGCGGCTCAGCCCGGAGATAGACGTACGCTTCGCCGCGCTGTGTCACGATCTTGGCAAGGGACTAACGCCAAAGGAATACTGGCCGCATCACCATGGCCACGGGCCGGCGGGAGTTCGTCTGGTGGAGCAGCTGTGCCAACGGTTGCGGGTGCCAAACCCGATCCGCGATCTGAGCAGACTGGTGGCTGAATACCACGATCTGATCCACACTGCGAACAAACTGCGGCCGGAAACCCTGTTGAAACTGTTCGATGCGATTGACGTATGGCGCAAGCCACAGCGGCTGGAGCAGATGATCCTTACCAGCGAGGCCGATGCGCGCGGTCGTACCGGTTTTGAAGAAAATCCCTATCCACAAGGCGATTACCTGCGCGCAGCCTATCGAGTCGCCCAGGGTGTGGCAGTAAAAGAGGTGGTTGACAGCGGCTTCCAGGGGCTGGCAATCCGCGATGAGGTAAAGCGACGCCGTCAACAGGCGTTGGCGCAATGGAAACGCGCACAGAATGGCGAAGCGCCACAGGCGTAAAAAAACCCCGCCTTGGCGGGGTCTGGTTTTTCTGGCCGCGGATTACATGAATACCATGTAGACCACCGCCGCTACGATAAAGCGATAAATGGCAAACGGAATGAACGAGATACGTTTGATCAACGTCAGGAAGGTTTTAATCGCTATCAGCGCCACCACAAAGGCGGTGATAAAACCGACCGCGAACATCGGCAAATCGGCCAGCGTCAGGAAGTGCAGGCTCTTGTACAAGTCCAGACCGCTGGCACCGATCATCATCGGCACGGCCAGAATGAAGGAAAACTCGGACGCGGCATAACGGCTGACACCCACCAGCATCCCGCCGGAAATGGTCGAGCCGGAGCGTGAAAAGCCCGGCCACAGCGCCAGACACTGGAAGCAGCCGATCATGAATGCCTGACGATAGGTGATATCGTCCAGACCAACCGCTCGCGGTTTTTTCGGTTTCAGCCACTCTGCGGCCAACAGCAGGAAACCACCGACAATCAGCGCGTACATGACGTTTTTCGGTTCAAACAGCGACTTGATCACGTCGTGGAACACCAACCCCAGCACCACCGCCGGCACCATCGCCAACAGGATATGACTGAGTTTCAGCCGCCCCGCCGTATGGCCTTCATGTGCGACCGGCTTGCCGCCGAAGTGGATGCCGATCAAACCAAACAGCCGGCGCCAGAACATCACCACCACTGCCAGAATCGAGCCGAGCTGAATAATTACTTCAAACGTCTTGGCCTTGTCACCGGTAAAACCCAGCCACTCGCCGACGATAATCATATGGCCGGTTGATGATACCGGCAGGAACTCCGTTAACCCTTCCACCACACCAAGTACAAATGCCACAAACAGTGAATGCATGTCCGCCATGTGCGCGCTTACCCCGTAATCTTCCGCTATAAACATAAAAAAGCGGCAGTGTTCAATACATTGCCGCTAAAACAATTCTGTGTTTCAGACCAAACTATCGATCTTTAGTTGCCTCAGCATGACAGTTAATCAAGCCGGACGCGTGCCACGTTCTATGATCACCCCAACGCGGCTGGCATGGGCAACTGCCCCCGGCTTGCTGACCTTAATACGGACCCACGGCGATTTAAAGCGTTGCAACAACATTTCGGATATTTCCTCCGCGACCCGTTCGACCAAAGCAAAGCGCCCGGATTCAACGTGTTGAACCACCGCGTCGCTGATATCGGCATAGCTCAGGCAGTCATTGACGTCATCGCTGGCGGCGGCTCGGCGGTTGTCCCAGCCCATTTCGATATCGAACACCAGTTTCTGGCGAATAGTCTGTTCCCAGTCATAAACGCCAATGGTGGTGATTACGGTAAGTTGTTCAATAAATACGATATCCATCACGTCATTCTCTGTTTTTGGCCTTGCCGGATACCACTTCCAGCGGAATATGCGTATTATCCATAGATGTTGCGAGTAAAACGACCATTATTAAACGGAACCGCGTTATGAGTGCTACCGCGCTTGGCATGATTATCTTCGCGTATCTGTGTGGCTCAATTTCCAGCGCGATCCTGGTTTGCCGGATCGCCAGGCTGCCCGATCCGCGTGAACATGGCTCAGGGAATCCCGGAGCAACCAACGTCCTGCGTATCGGCGGTCGCCTTGCGGCGGCGGCGGTGCTGATTTTTGACGTGCTGAAAGGGATGCTGCCTGTCTGGCTGGCCTACGAACTGAATGTACCGCCGCTGTATCTCGGCCTGACGGCGATCGCCGCCTGTCTTGGCCACATCTATCCGCTATTTTTCCACTTTCGTGGTGGCAAGGGTGTCGCCACGGCGTTCGGTGCCATAGCACCCATTGGCTGGGACCTGACCGGACTGATGACCGGCACCTGGCTGCTGACGGTGCTGCTCAGTGGTTATTCCTCGCTGGGGGCGATTGTCAGCGCACTGATTGCGCCGTTTTACGTCTGGTGGTTCAAACCCCAGTTCACCTTCCCGGTGGCGATGCTGTCATGTCTGATCCTGATGCGCCATCACGATAATATTCAGCGCCTGTGGCGTGGTCAGGAAGGGAAAATCTGGGGCAGGTTTCGCAAGAAGAAGCAGGATGCCACCGAAGTGGCAGCACAAGACATAGAGTCGGAAGACGATAAATAGAAAGCGTCAGGGGCGGATTATCGCCGGCCCTGACGTTTGCCGTTATACCGCCGGCAGCTCGGCCAGTGGCCAGCGTGGGCGAACCGAAACGCTCAATGCGGGGTTGGCACCGCTTTGCAGCCGCACCATCCCCGCATAGGCAATCATCGCGCCGTTATCGGTACAAAATTCCGGGCGGGCATAGAACACCTCTCCGCCGCGCTTGTGCATCATTTCCGCCAGTTTGGCGCGCAGCGTACGATTGGCGCTAACGCCGCCGGCCATCACCAGCCGCTTGAAGCCGGTCTGTTCCAAGGCGCGCTTGCACTTGATGGCCAACGTATCCACCACCGCATCTTCAAAGGCGCGGGCGATATCGGCCCGGGTTTGATCGTCATCACCGTTGGAGCGGATGGTATTGGCTGCAAAGGTCTTCAACCCCGAGAAACTGAAATCCAGCCCCGGGCGATCGGTCATCGGCCGCGGGAAAGTGAAACGCCCCGCGGTGCCCTGTTGTGCCATTTTCGACAGCATCGGCCCGCCGGGATAGTCCAGCCCCAGCAATTTGGCGGTCTTGTCGAACGCCTCGCCGGCTGCGTCGTCGATCGACTCTCCCAGCAGCGCGTACTCACCGATGCCGGTCACGGCGATCAACTGGGTATGGCCGCCGGAAACCAGTAGCGCGACAAACGGAAAGGCCGGCGGGTTATCCTCCAGCATCGGCGCCAGCAGGTGGCCTTCCATATGGTGCACCGGCACCGCAGGTACGTTCCAGGCAAACGCCAGTGCGCGACCAATGGTTGCCCCAACCAGCAATGCGCCTACCAGGCCAGGCCCGGCGGTGTAGGCCACGCCGTCGATGTCGGCAGCGGTCAGATTGGCTTCTTTTAAAGCCGCCTGGATCAGAGGCACGGTTTTCCGCACGTGATCGCGTGAGGCCAGCTCCGGCACTACCCCGCCGTAGTCTGCATGCAGCTTCACCTGGCTGTACAATTGATTGGCTAACAAACCGGCGTGTTCGTCATAAACTGCAATTCCGGTTTCATCGCAGGACGTTTCTATACCCAGTACTCGCATTACCGTTCCCATCATTCACGTGCGGCCGCCAGTTTAGCATAAACCGCGTCATTTACCGCCAGCCGCGCGCAGTTTGCCGCCACCTGCCAACTATGTCGATGATTCCAGAAACAAATGTGCCAATGATTAAAAACGAGCAATTTTTTCTGATTAGTCTATAATCAGCGGCCGACGCAAAATTGCGCCATAATTGCTGAAGTGGCGTTCGGAATGGCGCACGGTGCGGTCGGGTTTCTCTTTGACTTGGTGCTTTACAAAGCAGCACCCATTGGAGTAAAATTCCGCACCATTTTGAAAAGGCTGGCGCTTGGCCAGCAGCAAACCGAATTCTATTGAGGTGAGAGGCACATGCCGGTAATTAAAGTACGTGAAAACGAGCCATTTGACGTTGCTCTGCGTCGTTTCAAGCGTTCCTGCGAAAAAGCAGGTGTTTTAGCTGAAGTTCGTCGTCGTGAGTTCTATGAAAAACCGACTACCGAACGTAAACGCGCTAAAGCTTCTGCTGTGAAACGTCACGCGAAGAAACTGGCTCGCGAAAACGCACGCCGCACTCGTCTGTATTAATCCTTCGGGGGTAACCCCGCCGCGTGATTTTTTCTTTTTCAAGAACACGCAGACCGAGTAGTTGCATACGAAGGCCGTGCTTTCCGAAAGGAATGCGCGGCTTGTTCTCGTTTATAGGCAGTCGAACCGGGGCTTATGGCTGGACGAATTCCGCGTGTATTTATCAATGACTTGCTGGCGCGCACCGACATCGTCGATCTGATCGACGCACGGGTGAAGCTCAAGAAGCAAGGCAAGAACTACCACGCGTGCTGCCCGTTCCACCACGAAAAAACGCCTTCATTTACCGTTAATGGCGAAAAACAGTTCTATCACTGTTTTGGGTGTGGTGCACACGGCAACGCCGTCGATTTCCTGATGAATTACGACAGGCTGGAGTTTGTCGAAACCATCGAGGAACTGGCAACCATGCACGGGCTGGAAGTGCCTTACGAGGCAGGCACCGGACCGACCCAGATCGAACGCCATCAGCGGCAAAGTCTTTATCAACTGATAGAACAGCTCAGCACGTTCTATCAACAGTCAATGCATCAATCCAATGGCAAGCAGGCGCGCGATTACCTGCAACGGCGCGGGTTGAGCGACGACGTTATCCGTCACTTTGCCATCGGCTTCGCACCCGCCGGCTGGGATAACGCCTTGAAACGTTTTGGTCGCGATCCCGACAGCCGGGCGGCATTGAACGATGCCGGCATGCTGGTGACTAACGATCAAGGCCGAATGTACGATCGTTTCCGCGAGCGCATTATGTTCCCGATCCGCGACAAGCGCGGGCGCGTGATCGCCTTTGGCGGCCGTGTACTGGGTGACGGTATGCCAAAATACCTGAACTCGCCGGAAACCGAAGTATTCCACAAGGGCCGCCAGTTATACGGCCTGTATGAAGCACAGCAGAGCCATCCGACCCTACAGCGTTTGCTGGTGGTGGAAGGTTATATGGACGTGGTGGCGTTGGCGCAGTTCGGCATCGATTATGCCGTCGCCTCGCTTGGAACCTCGACAACGGCTGACCATATCCAGCTGCTGTTCCGCGCCACCGATAACGTGGTCTGCTGTTATGACGGCGACCGTGCCGGCCGAGAAGCGGCCTGGCGTGCGCTGGAAACCGCATTGCCCTACCTCAATGATGGGCGGCAGTTACGGTTCATGTTTTTGCCCGACGGTGAAGACCCGGACACATTGATACGCAAAGAAGGTAAACAGGCGTTCGAACAGCGGATGGAGCAGGCACAGCCGCTTTCCACCTTCCTGTTTGAAACCCTGATGCCGCAGGTTGATCTGAGCAGTCCCGACGGCCGTGCCAAGCTGAGCACGTTGGCGCTGCCGCTGATCACCCAGGTGCCCGGCGAAACGCTGCGTTTGTATCTGCGTCAACAGCTTGGCAGCAAGCTGGGACTGCTGGACGACAGCCAGCTCGACAAACTGATGCCCAAGCAGGCGGAAAATGGCAATAGTTATCAGCCTCCCCAGCTAAAACGCACAACCATGCGTATACTGATAGGATTACTGGTACAGAATCCGCACTTGGCCACGCTGGTACCGGCGCTGGAAGGGCTGGAGCAGACCAGGCAGCCAGGACTGCCGCTGTTTGTCGAACTGGTGCAAACCTGCCTGTCGCAGCCGGGCCTGACTACCGGGCAGCTGTTAGAGCTGTATCGCGACAACAAATTCAGCCAGCAGCTTGAAACTCTGGCTACGTGGAACCATATGATCATTGAGGATATGGTTGAACAAACATTTTTAGATACGCTGGCCAGCCTGTATGACTCGGTGCTCGAGCAGCGGTTGGAAACGTTGATTGCCCAGGCAAGAACGCACGGCCTGAGCCCGGAAGAGCGAGAAGAAGTCCGCTCGCTCAATCAAGTGTTAGCAAAGAAAAACTGAATCTGGACAACATTATTTGCGTTTCAGGCGGGCGAAAAACGTACGCTCTCCGGTGAATTGACTACAGTCAGTGACTCGGGACAGGAAAAGCGCCCTCTCCTGCAACGTGAAGCATGAAGCATACAAACGGCTTAAGTGCCGATAAAAGCGAGGGCAAAGCCCTGCAAGATGCCGCTACAGTGGGCCGCGGCTATAACAAATACGCCCCAAATGCTATTGTTGGCGGTTTCGCCGACCGACACCAACCCAAATACTCTGAAGTGTGGATACCGTCTTATGGAGCAAAACCCGCAGTCACAGCTGAAGCTACTTGTCACCCGTGGTAAGGAGCAAGGCTATCTGACCTATGCTGAGGTCAATGACCATCTGCCGGAAGATATCGTCGACTCCGATCAGATCGAAGACATCATCCAGATGATTAATGACATGGGCATCCAGGTGATGGAAGAAGCACCGGACGCCGATGACCTGTTGCTTGCTGAAAATTCGAACAGCACCGACGAAGACGCAGAAGAAGCCGCCGCTCAGGTACTGTCCAGCGTTGAGTCCGAGATTGGCCGCACCACTGACCCGGTTCGCATGTACATGCGTGAAATGGGTACCGTTGAACTGCTGACGCGCGAAGGCGAAATCGACATCGCCAAACGCATTGAAGACGGTATCAATCAGGTGCAGTGTTCGGTCGCTGAATACCCGGAAGCCATTACCTATCTGCTGGAGCAGTACGATCGCGTCGAAGCGGGCGAATCTCGCCTGTCCGATCTGATCACCGGCTTTGTCGATCCGAACGCGGAAGAGGACATCGCTCCTACCGCAACGCACATCGGTTCTGAGCTGTCGACCGAAGAACAAAGCGACGACGACGAAGAAGACGAAGACGACGACGCCGAAGACGACAACAGCATCGATCCGGAACTGGCACGCCAGAAATTCACCGAGTTGCGCGAGCAGTACGAAGCGACCCGTCAGGTCATCAAGACCAACGGCCGCAGCCACGCCAGAGCAGCCGAAGAAATTCTGAAGCTGTCCGACGTGTTCAAGCAGTTCCGCCTGGTGCCGAAGCAGTTCGACTTCCTGGTCAACAGCATGCGTACCATGATGGATCGCGTCCGTACCCAGGAACGCATCATCATGAAGCTGTGCGTTGAGCAGTGCAAAATGCCGAAGAAAAACTTCGTCACGCTGTTCGCCGGTAATGAAACCAGTAATTCCTGGTTCGAAGCGGCGTTGGCGATGGCCAAGCCCTGGTCCGAAAAACTGAAAGATGTAGCAGAAGACGTGCAGCGCAGCCTGCAAAAACTGCGGCAGATTGAAGAAGAGACCGGCCTGACCATCGAACAGGTGAAAGACATCAACCGTCGCATGTCGATCGGCGAAGCGAAAGCCCGCCGCGCGAAGAAAGAAATGGTTGAAGCGAACTTGCGTCTGGTTATTTCCATCGCCAAGAAATACACCAACCGCGGTCTGCAGTTCCTGGATCTGATTCAGGAAGGCAACATCGGTCTGATGAAAGCCGTCGACAAGTTCGAATACCGCCGCGGCTATAAGTTTTCGACCTATGCCACCTGGTGGATCCGTCAGGCCATCACCCGTTCCATCGCCGATCAGGCGCGCACCATCCGTATTCCGGTGCATATGATTGAGACTATCAACAAGCTCAACCGTATTTCGCGTCAGATGCTGCAAGAAATGGGTCGTGAGCCAACGCCGGAAGAGCTGGCAGAACGCATGCTGATGCCGGAAGACAAAATCCGCAAGGTGCTGAAAATCGCCAAAGAGCCGATCTCCATGGAAACGCCGATTGGTGATGACGAAGATTCACATCTGGGCGATTTCATCGAGGATACCACCCTCGAGCTGCCACTGGATTCCGCCACATCGGAAAGCCTGCGCTCCGCCACGCACGACGTGCTGGCTGGCCTGACCGCCCGTGAAGCGAAAGTGCTGCGCATGCGTTTCGGTATCGATATGAACACTGACCACACGCTGGAAGAAGTGGGCAAACAGTTCGACGTCACCCGTGAACGTATTCGCCAGATCGAAGCGAAGGCGTTGCGCAAACTGCGCCACCCAAGCCGTTCTGAAGTACTGCGCAGCTTCCTGGACGACTAATTCAGGTTATCTCTGCCGTACAAAAAACCCCGGCCTGCCGGGGTTTTTTATTGCCCTGTTTTCAGCGCCAGCGCCAGTTCGCGGTAGCTTGCGATCAGTTGCTCCAGCGTCGCCCGATTCAATCCGCTGGGGTTGGGCAATACCCACACCTCGGTTTTGCCTATCATTGTCGGCTGCCGCCCCCAGCCAACCTTGCGAATACCGAATGCGCTGCTGAATGCCTGCTTGCCAAGGATAGCCAAAGCCTGCGGCTGGTAACGCAGGATTTTTTCTTTTAACGCCTCGCCGCCGTTACGCAGCTCGTCACGCTCCAGCTCGCTGGCCGCTACCGTCGGGCGCTCCACCAGCATGGTGATGCCGCAACCGGTATCAAGCAAATGCTGCTCTTCCTCCGGTGCCAGCTGCCGTGCGGTAAACCCCGCCTGATGAATAACCTTCCAAAAACGATTGTTGGCATTGGCAAAATGGTAACCGTGATGCGCGGTGGAAAGGCCGGGATTAATGCCGCAAAACACCACCCGTAAGTTGTCTGCCAGAATATCCGTGATCATCATGCCTCCCGTTGACGTCGCTTAACGCAGTTATCGCAAAATCCACCAGCAAATACAACATGCTAGAACTGCGCAGAAAAACATCATCCAGATGACTAGCAGTAGACCTGTCCCTCGAACTTACCGTATAATCTCGCCCGCATGGCCCCTTAGCTCAGTGGTTAGAGCAGGCGACTCATAATCGCTTGGTCGCTGGTTCAAACCCAGCAGGGGCCACCAAATAAAACAAGGAGTTAGATGAGCAATCATCTAACTCCTTTTACGTTTTATCGCCGCCGGGACAGGTAACCTTGCCCCCAGCCCTTAACTCCCTGTAACAGCCCCTGAACGGCACTTCGCCACGATACCAGCTCTCTTTTCTCACGGTAATTGCTGCGGCGACCAGCCGTTGATTGGTCACCGGCGCCGCGCCTGGCTTATTCCCCCTCTCCAGCCAACTGCTCCATTCTGGCGCCTGCCCGTCGCGCGGTAACCGGCAGGATATCCAGTTTGCTGACATAACCGTCGGGATCAAGACCGCGATTATGAGCCTTGGCCTGCTGCAAAATGTCGGCATCCCAGTAGACGCGCTTACGCTGATCGCCCTGCGTGGTGAGAATAAACTCCGCCTGACTGCCCAGCGCGCGATAACGCCGCCAGCTGTTGGCCGGGACTGACACCACCGAACGTTCCGGCGCGACGATGCTGACTTCCTCCCCTTCCTGATTCCAGACAATCTCAAGCGTGCCTTTAAACACCATAATGACCTGAATATCCGGACACAGGTGGCGACCAACCTGATGTTCCTCCCTCAGGCGCAGCCACTCGACGGAAAACCCGTGCGGCTGGGTAATCGGCGGCAGCGAGTGACGATCCTGCGAAATGCCATAGCCAATTACCGGGGCAACTTCCCCGCCGTGGCCCGGCAGTATGGCGTCAAGCAAGCCTTCTGAAGACCAGTTGCGCTCTTCGCCAGTCACGGCCCGCTGTCGCATCTGTGCAACGGAGTAATCGCGTAGGGCCGCGATCTCGTCTGGCGGTAACGGTGCCAACCGGGCCGACGGCTCCGGCAGCGCATCACCCGCGTTAACGTCGATCAGCATATTGTCTTTGCTCAGATACAGCCCATACTCGCTGGCGGCCGCCAGTATCGACGGGTGCCAGATGATCCCACCGGTGTTATTCCCCCCCAGCACGGTATACACCATGCCACAGGTATCCTGTTTGCTGACGTTGGTGAAGCCGCGGAAAATCCAGGTTGGCATGGTGAGAATAGCCGGAGCGCTGAACTCCGCCTCGTGCTCTCCGTTTGCTCCCCAACGGAAGCGCCATGTCCCCTCGTGAATTAAAAACACCTCGGCGGTAAAGTGCAGATGCAGGTTGTTGGTGACGCCTTTTGGCATCGCAGCCGCGCCGATGTTAAATCCGTGCGGCTCGGGAATATTCACCACCTGCGCCGACGACTGGGTTACGCCAGGGCCGATAAACGAGTAGTTCTGCTTGAGGTGTGACCCCGGCAGCTTGCAGTCGATAAAGGCCAGATTGCAGGAAACCATATCTTCCGGCGCCACTAAGCGGCTGCGGGCCTGAGCGGGGGTTAAGGTAATTGCTTGCATATCAGCTCCTGTTAATAACCGGATGCGCCGGCGGTGGGGATCGCGTTGCCGCGGGCCAGTGCAATCGCTTCGCGCGATGCGCGGCCCAATTGCATAACGTCGTTTGCGGGAGTCACCAGATTGAATCCCTGGGCGATGCGGCTGGCTGCCGCAGCACCGGAGGTGCAGAAAATACCGGCGATCTTTTGCTGCTGGCGACAGCGGCTGACCACCCTCTCAATCGCGGCGAGCATCTCCGGATGCGTGGATTCGGCGCTGGCGGTGCCCGTCAGCGTCAGGGAAAGATCGTTCGGACCAATAAAGACCCCGTCCAACCCATCGGTATTGAGGATCTCGTCGATATTGCCAAGCCCTTCGCGGGTTTCAATCATTGCCAGAGTGAGGATTTCGCGATTGGCATGCTGTGGATAGTCAGGCCCGCCGTAGAGCAGGCCACGCGCCGGGCCGAAGGAGCGAATGCCCGCTGGCGGGTATCGACAGGCCGAGACGAAGCGACGCGCCTGCTCCGGCGTAGAAATCATCGGGCAAATCACGCCGTAGGCACCGGCGTCCAGTACCCGCATGATCTGTGCAGGCGTGTCGTCGGTCACCCGTACCAGCGGTACCGCAGGGGTGGCGGAGAGCGCCTGTAGCATTGTGAGGGCGCTGGCAAAGTCGATCATGCCGTGCTGCAAATCGACCGTTACGGCATCAAAGCCCTGATGTCCGACAATTTCGGCGCTGTAGCTGGAGGGTATGGCCAGCCAGCCGTTGATTATCGGGCGGTTTTCTGCCAATGCTGTTTTCAGCGTATTTATTCGCATTTCAATGACTCCATAATCCACTGTCGTAGCGGGGCAGCGGCGCGATCCGCCGCTTCGAGGACAAAAAAGTGTCCCGCTGATTTGAGGGTGATCCAGGTCGCGCCGGGTGCGCTTGCCGCCGCCAACTGGTGATGTTGCGGCGTACAGATGACATCGTGTTCACCGTTAAGGATCAGCGTCGGGCAGCTAAGCGCGCTTAACGCATCGCGGTTATCACTGCGGCTAATGGCAATCTCGGTCTGCCCGGCAAAGGTTGCGCCATCCGTTTCCTGGGCCATCAGGCACAGGGTGTCGTGCAGCGTTCGGTTACCGAGGTTGGCCGGTGCCACGTACTTGCTCCACAGCGTTGAAGAGAGCCAGGCGCCGTGTCCCTGTGCACCGGCCGCCTGTACCGCCGCCCGCCGAACGGCGGCGTTCTCCGGGTTATCGGCCAGCGGGTTGACCGACAGCAGCGCCAGCCCCGCCAACCGTTCAGGCGCATCGGCGGCCAACTGTAGCGCGACGATGGCTCCGAGGGAGAAACCGGCCAGCAGAAAGCGCGACGGCAGCACCTTTAACAACTGCCGGCAGAACGCCTGCGCCGATGCGGCGTTGGCTACCGTCAGGCAGGTAACCGCCGAAACGTTAAGGCGTTCAATCAGCGGTAGCCACAGCCGGGCGTTGCAAAGCGTGCCACCGAGCAGCACCAGCGGCGTATCGCCGTTGTCAATAAAGGCAGAAGGGGTCATGTTGCAGTCCAGCCTCCGTCCACCATCAGCGCACTGCCAGTGATCATCGCCGCCGCGTCACTGGCGAGGAACACCACCGGCCCCATGATGTCCTCCACTTTGCCAAGGCGCGGCAGCTTGATGTTGCTCATTACGAAGCGGTGAAAATCCGGATCGCGCAGCGAGTGGCGCGTCAGCTCGGTTTCGATAAAGGTCGGACACAGGGTGTTGACCCGGATCCCCGCCTCGCCAAGCTCCAGCGCCATGGTGCGCGTCAGCCCTTCGAGGGCGAATTTCGACGCGCAGTAAACGCTGCGCTGTGGGCCACCGACGTGACCCATCTGCGATGAGATGTGAATGATGGAACCGGCGATCCCCTGCTCACGCATGCGCCGCGCCGTCAGTTGGCTAATGAAAAAGGTGGCCCGCAGGTTGAGCGCCATGACTGCGTCAAAGTTGGCTTCGCTGACCTCCAGAAACGGCTGGTGGCGAGCCAGCCCGGCGCTATTGACCAGAATATCCAGAGCTGGCAACTGACTGAGGGCTTCCTCCACCCGCTGCGTCTGCGTGATGTCCAGCGCCAGCGGATGCAGCACCAGAGCCTCGGTGGCGGCAAGTTCAACCGCCCTGGCAAGTTCGTCGCCATTGCGGGCGGCGATCCATACCTGCGCCCCGGCCCGGGCAAGCGCGATCGCACAGGCAAAGCCCAGGCCCCTGGAACCGCCGGTTACCAGCGCCCGCCTGCCGTTGAGGGAAAACGCGGGCGTATGCGGAAGCGTCATGGGCTACACCTTCTCTCTGACCGGAGCCGGCGTGGCGTATGGCACATCCGTCTGGCCGTAACGGCGCACGCGGATGTTGGCCTGCTCGGCGTGTCCGGCAAAGCCTTCCAGCAGTGAGAGACGCGAACAGTAGCTGCCGATTTCCGCCGTGGCTTCGTCGCTCAGCACCTTTTGCCAGGTGCAGGTCTTCATAAATTTACCGACCCATAATCCTCCGGTATAGCGAGCGGCTTTCTGAGTGGGCAGCGTATGGTTGGTGCCAATCACTTTGTCGCCATAGGCCACGTTGGTGCGCGGGCCAAGGAACAGTGCACCGTAGTTGGTCATATTGGACAGGAACCACTCGTCACGTTCGGTCATCACCTGCACATGCTCGGAGGCGATGCGGTCGGCCTCTTTCAGCATCTCTTCATAGCCGTCGCAGACGATCACTTCCCCGTAGTCTTCCCAGGCGCGGCGGGCGATGTCGGCGGTAGGCAGCTTCGCCAGCAGTCGTTCAATCTCGGCCATCGTCTCTCTGGCGAGCCGCTCGGAGTTGGTCAGCAAAATGGCAGGCGTGGTGACGCCATGCTCCGCCTGCCCCAGCAGGTCGGTGGCGCAGATTTCACCATCAACGCTTTCGTCGGCAATCACCAGCGTTTCGGTAGGACCGGCGAACAGGTCGATACCGACGCGGCCAAACAACTGGCGTTTGGCTTCGGCCACGAAGGCATTGCCCGGTCCCACCAGCATATCCACCGGTGCCAGGGTGTCTGTGCCGAGCGCCATCGCGCCGATAGCCTGAATGCCGCCCAGCGCATAGATTTCCGTTGCCCCCGCCATCTTCTGGGCGGCCACGATAGCCGGCGCCGGCTCGCCGTTAAACGGCGGAGCGCAGCTGATAATCCGTGAGCAACCCGCGACGTTGGCAGTGATGATCGACATATGCGCCGAGGCCAGCAGCGGGTATTTGCCGCCCGGTACGTAACAGCCAACGGCATTAATCGGTATATTTTTATGTCCGAGGATCACGCCGGGACGAGTTTCTACCTCCAAATCCAGCAGACAGGCTTTTTGCTGGCGGGCAAAATTAAAGACCTGCTCCTGGGCGAACTCGATATCGGCAATATCCTGGCGACTGAGTTTGCGCATGCAGCTATTAATTTCGGCATCGCTCAGTCGATAATCCTGACGATCGTAGTTATCGAATTTTATGGCTAATTCGCGAATCGCCTTATTTCCCCGATTTTCAATATCAGAGAGAATAAGCTCCACGGTTTCTCTTATCTGGCGCTGAGCTTCCTGACGCTCCTGAATGGGTTTACTGGTTTTAAGGTAATGGGCCACGCGATACTCCTTTCAATAACTGGTATAAGAAAGCCCCTCCCGGCACGCCAGGATGGAATAGATATATATTCAATAATTACTGGTCGCGCGCGGAGGCTAATTGCCCGCTCGCGGGTAATTCAGCCGTGGGTTTTATCTGGCGGTTATAGACCCAGCGCGCTGAAAGTGGCGTAATAATAGCGGCAATCACGGAAAGTGCGGCAATGACGATATAGCCGGATGGCAGATTAATATATTGCAGCATGACGCCCATAATGACCGGCCCGATAAACATTCCCAGCGAGTAAATGGTCTGGAAAAGTCCCATTCGGGTGGACTGCTCGTCGGGGCTGGTGTTCACCACGCTCAGCGACATAAAAGCAGCAAACGCCATGCCGAAGGAGAAACCGGCCAGTGCCTGTAAAACATAGATGAAATACATATTGCTGGTGAAGGGAATGCCGATGGTCGACAGCACCTGCAAGATAATGCCCAGTACCGCCGTTTTCATCACGCCCAAACGCTTGTAGAACACCGTGCTGCACAGTGCGATGGCGATGGCATAAAAGATCAGGTGAATATTGCTTAGCAGTGACAGGATCCCCGCCCGTGCGCCAAGCTGTTCGGCGTAGATCGGGGTCAGCGTATCGCGAGTAGCGAAAGGAACCAGAACGACAATGGTTGCCAAGATGCCAATCATCCACACCGAGCGGTCGCGGAGCTGTTTACGCGCTCCGGCAATGCAGGCCTGGAGCGTCGGTGCCCGCACCGAGTCGTGCACGTCGCTGATGCGGGTAGTCAGGATCAACGCCAGCAGCCCGGATACGCAGGAGAGGAAAAATGCGATGTTGTTCTCAAAATAGTGAATTATTAAACCGCCGATGCAGTTGCCGATAAACACGCCGACCGGCCCGGCCAGCGCCAGCAGCGCCACCGCCGCCGGGGCTTCCTTGCGGTCAAAATAGCGAATAAACAGGATGTTATAGAGCACCCAGGTTGCCGCAGTAACGCCGTCTGCGGCCTTGGCCAGATACAGCGTGACCGCATTGGGCTCCCACCAGGCTAAAGGCCAGGTGAGAACCGGCAGCAGCAAACTGATTTGTATAAAGATTTTCCGGCTTTTTACCACATCGGAAATAATCCCCAGCGGGAAGCGGATCAGCAGGGTCGCCAGGCCGCTGGCGCCCATGATAAGTCCCATCACCTGCGGTTCAATGCCCTGCTCAAGCATCATCGGCGCAAGAAAGGCGTCAATACTGTGAATACAGATGAAAAACAAAATGCTGATAATGAAAAACAGCCGGGCTTCAGGTCGGCATAACAGTGCTCGAAACATGGTTGTGAACCTCTGGTAATTAATGGTCTATAACCAATCAAGAACGGCATTTACCGGCTCTGTCCCTCTGGTCACTTGCCCGGTATCTTTGACGGCGTGAAATTTCTATGAATACGTATTCAAGAATTGAAGTTACAAAAAGGTTTCAATTTTGTAAAGTGACGCAATTAACATTGTCAGAAAAATAAATTTGCCTGTTGCATACGCATGCAAAGATGGTGTAAGTATAAAAATACCCTTTGCCTGCGGCGTGGCTGGCGGGACTGACCCCGCTGAAGCAGGGTGCTGGTGGGAAGAATCGAAAATAAGGAATCAGGGGTAATGAAGCGGAAGAGTTTTGCGGCAGTCACCTCACAGCAGGTGGCCCAACTGGCAGGTGTATCACAGTCGGCAGTATCACGGAGCTTCACGCCGGGGGCGAGCATCTCCCCGGCCACCCGTGAAAAAGTGCTGAAGGCGGCGCGGGAACTAGGCTATCGTCCAAACGCGATTGCCCGCTCCCTCAATACCGCCCGATCGCGCATCATCGGCGTGGTGATCTCCTATTTTGATAATCCGTTTTATCCGCAGGTTCTGGAAGCGCTGGCGCAAAAGCTGGATACCCACAATTACCACCTGCTGCTGTTTGTCGGCGACAGAGACGGCAATGTGGACAGGATTTTCGATCAGATTATGCAGTATCGGGTGGACGGTATCGTGCTGGCTTCGGTGACGCTGTCGCTGGATCTCTCAGAGGAGTGTCTGGCTGCCGGCATCCCGGTAGTGCTGTTTAACCGCAGCGAAGAGAGCGGTATGGCGTCGAGCGTGAACAGCAATAACGAAGCGGCGGCACGGCAGATTGCCGAGTTCCTGATGGCCGGTGAGCACCAGCGCTACGCCTACGTGGGCGGCGTTGCCGACTCGTCGGTCAATATCGCCCGCCAGCGCGGCTACCTTGCAGCGCTGCACGAGCAGGGAATAGACGAGGTCCAGGTGGTCCACGGCAACTACGACACCCAGCAGACCATTCGCGCCGCCTACAGCCTGTTTTCAACCACGCCGGTGCCGGATGCCATCTTTGTTGCCAACGATCATATGGCAATTACGGTGATGGACGTGGCGCGTTACGAATTCGGCCTGCAAATTCCGCAGGACCTATCGGTGATTGGCTATGACGATACCGGTCCCTCAGGCTGGCCCTCCTATGCGCTGACCTCGATGTCGCAGCCGGTGCAGGAAATGGTGGCTGCGGCGATAGAGCTGCTGATGAAGCAAATCGAGAGCGACACCATCGAGCCTGAGCAGATTACCGTGCCCGGCATGCTGGTGGTACGCCATTCCGCCCGACGCCCGCGCAGCGGCGTCATCGAAAAAGAAGGTGTATCCCTGTTTCAGCCTCAGGAGGTTAAATGAGCAGATTGCCGGGTTTCAGCCCCCAGTTCGACTCTATCCAGCAGTTTATTCTGACGCTAACCCACGTCGTCTGGGAACAGAAGGACATCGGTCAGTTGGCAGATTTCTATGGCTCGCCGGTGGTGTTTATTACGCCAGAGAAACAGCTTACCGACCTTTCACAGTTTATGCGCCACACCCTGGAGGCAATGTACAGCTTCCCCCAGCGCAGCGTACTGACGGAGGATATTCTCTGTGCCGCCGCGCCCGGCGGTGAGTATTACACCTCTCAGCGCACCGTGGCCTCCATTCGCCATCAGGGCGAAGGCTTTTTTGGCCCGCCGACGGGCAAGAACGTCTGGGTTCGCACCTGGGCGGATCGCATCTGCGCCGATGGCGCGATACGTCAGGAATGGCTGTTGCAGGACCGAGCCGCCATCGTCGCCCAGCTAGGGCTGGACGTACGCGAATTTGCCCGCAGCCTGGGCTGCGCGCGCGAGCAACTGGGGCTGGAGAACGCAACGGCCGAAGTGCTTGATGCGCGCTGGGCCGGCGGACCTGAAGGGGATGATGTCGACGGCCCCATCGCGGGGATTATCGAGCGCTATCTGTCGATGTGGGCCGGCGGCAACGGGGGCACGGTGCCTGGTCTTTATCATCCGGCGGCAACGTTGTACGCCCCCGGGCACTGCATGGGCACCGGCGAGGCGGAAATCAGCGCGCTATTATCCGGCTACCGCGCTTCGTTTGCCGACAGTGAAACCCAGCTTCACCATTTGATTGTGCGTAAGGATGCCAACGAGCCGGTGCGTATCTCGCTACGCTGGTCATTGTTAACCTGGCATGACGGCTATGGAAAATTTGGTGCGCCAACGCGAAAACCTATTTCTATTGCGGGTATTAGTCAGCTCGAATTACGAGATGGTTTGATTATTCGAGAATATCTGGGAATCGATGAATTAGCCATTTGGGCGCAAATCGTCAATCAATAAAATTTCAATAAAAAACGCTTTATAATCGGCCGCAATATTAATTGCGGCATTATCTATCATCCATTTATTTGGGTGCGGAAGTCTTATTGTCTAAATATCACTGAACATCAATACTGAACATTCATGCAGGAGGTCTCATGTCTTCAACCGAAGCAACAAATAAAGCTCCAGCAGTACCCGAGAAAAGCAATGGTAAAATTCAGCGTGATGAGCCGGTATTACAGGTAGAGCGTCGCGACTTTATCGATCTGGTTCCGGAGAAACGCCCACGAGCACAATCATTACGTGGCTTTGATGATTGTTATACGGATATTGTCGATTATATCGTGCGCTGCACCCATAAAATATGGGATGAACGCGACGTAGGTTTAATTTATACCCATTATACGCACAACTGCGTGCTTTATAATGCGTTAGGCACCCTATATACCCGCGAAGAGGTGGTACAGGATACGTTAAAAAGGCTGGTGGCCTTCCCGGAGCGCCGGGGCATGGCAACCCAGGTCATTTGGAACGGTAACGACGTGGATGGCTTCTATACCTCGCATCTGGTGACCGGCACGGGGCGACACACTCAGTACAGCCACCTTGGTAAACCGACCAACCGCACTTTTGTCACGCGCACCGTTGCCGACTGCATGATCCATGAAAACAAGATTTATCGCGAGTGGGTCGTGAGCGACAACATGTCGTTGATGAAGCAGCTGGGGCTGAACACCGACGAGATCGCCTGGAATATGGCAAAGGAACAGTTTGATAAAGGCTTCCGCGTGACCGATATCGGTGAGAATGGCCGCCTGCTGGGCCAGTATCCACCAGAGATGACATGCGATGTCTCCATCGCCCATACCGACACCGAAGAGCAGTGCCTGCGCTGGATGCACGAAATCTATAACCGCCGGATGCTGGGCAAAATCAAAGAGGTTTACGCCCCTAACGTCCAATGGCACGGCCCACTGATGAAAGAGCTGTATGGCATTGCCTCGGTCACCCACCAGACGCTGGCCCTGATCGGCATGATCCCGGACGGCGCCTGGCTTCCACAGCACATCTGCTCCAACCCTTGCGATGAGGGCGGCGTGAAGGTCGCGATCCGCTGGGTGATGGAAGGCCATCACCTGGGTTATGGCGAGCTGGGCAAACCGACCGGTGAGCGACTGCTGGTAATGGGCATGTCTCACTATCACATCGTGAACGGCAAAATCGTTGATGAGTGGGTGGTTTACGATCACCTGGCGCTGCTGGCGCAAATCAAACTTGGACAGATGGAGAACGCATAATGTCTGCGCAGTCGATTGTTAATCAGGTTAACTGGATTAAACGCCCGCAGGGGCAGGACGAGAAGGCGGATCGCTCTCTGACCGAGACCGTCAGCGCCATTATTGCGCGCGTCAAGCAGGAAGGCGATGCGGCGCTGCGCGACTACTCGCAGCAGTTTGACAAACAGGTACCGCAACAGTTTGAGGTTACGGAGAGTGAAATTGAGCAGGCGCTGGCCTCGATGGATCCGCAGACCCGCCGCGACAGCGAGTTTGCCATTGAGCAGGTGCGCCGCTTTGCCCAGGCCCAGTTTGCCACCATGCAACCGCTGGAGATAGAAACCCTGCCGGGCGTGCATCTCGGACACCGCATCATCCCGATCCAGACCGTGGGCTGCTACGTGCCCGGTGGACGCTATCCGATCCTCTCCGCGCCGGTGATGTCGATCGTGCCTGCCACCGTGGCAGGCTGCGAGCAAATCATCGCCTGTCTGCCTCCGGGCGCGCATCCGTCGATGATTGCCGTCTGTCACCTGGCGGGTGCGCACCGCATCTTTAAAATCGGCGGCGCGCAGGCAATTGCCGCGATGGCCTGGGGTAGCGAAAGCGTTCCGGCGGTGGATAAAATCGTCGGCCCCGGTAATGCCTTTGTCAATGAGGCCAAGCGTCAGGTCTTTGGCAAAGTAGGCATCGACGCCCTTGCCGGTCCGAGCGAGATCTTTACCGTTGCCGATGACAGCGCAGACCCGCGCATTCTGGCCGCCGACCTGCTGGCGCAGGCGGAACACGATATCCATACCCGCGTCGGGCTGGCCACCACCAGCCGGGATATTGCAACGCATACGCTGGCCGAGATTGAGCGGCAGCTGGCTAACCTGCCGACTGCCGCCACCGCGGGCGAAGCCTGGCGTCGTCAGGGCGAGATCGTGGTATGTGAAACGGAGGCGCAGCTGATCGCCTTTGCCGACCATATGGCAACCGAGCATTTACAGGTTCATACCCGTGATCCGCACGCCACCGCCGCCAAGATCCGTAACTACGGTTCGCTGTTTATCGGCCAGAATGCCAGCGTGGTTTTCTCCGACAAATGCTGTGGTACTAACCACACGCTGCCAACGATGGCGGCGGCGCGCTATACCGGCGGGCTGTGGGTAGGGGCATATGTCAAAGTGTGCACCCACCAGTGGATCGATGAACAGGGTATTCCAGCCATCGCGGAGCCGGCTATCCGCCAAAGCCGCACCGAGGGCATGCAGGGCCACCGCCGGGCGGCGGAGATCCGCCTGCGCCCCCGGGATATTGACGCCATTACCGCAGGCACCCTGGATTGATAGCGAAACCAGCGCAGGCCGAGAGGCCTGCCTGACTGATAGAGTGCGCAACGGGTTATCAAACTATGCGAAAAATGCGACTGATCCCACCGCCGGATTGCCGGGAAGAAGTGGCCCGGCGGCTACGAGCTATCGAACATCATCAGCAGTTGAACGCCATTCTTGGCGTGAATACAGCGGCGCTGGCGCAGGCTGAGCGCTGTCAGCGGCTCCGGCGCAGCGGCTATTCAACCGGGCCGCTGCACGGCGTCCCGCTGATTATCAAAGACAACATTGCCTGCGCCTCCTTGCCGATCACGCTCGGTTGCAAGGGATTGGCGTCGTTAACGGCAAGCTCCGACGCCTGGGTAGTCCAACGTCTGCGGGCGGCGGGAGCAATTATTCTCGCCAGGGCCAATATGTCCGAGTTTGCCTTCGACGTTCGCTCCCGCAGTTCTCTCGGTGGCGACGTGCGTAATCCGCTACAACCCGCCGTGACCGCCGGCGGTTCCAGCGGTGGCTGCGCCGCGGCCGTCGCCGCCGGTATGGCAGACGGTGCGCTGGGCACCGATACCGGTGGCTCGATTCGCATTCCCTGTAGTTACTCCGGGCTGGTGGGGCTGCGGCCTGCCTTTCGACGCCGTCAGTTGCAGGGGGTTGCGCCATTGTCCATCAGCAAGGATACCGTCGGCCCCATGGTGCACGGCGTGCAGGATGCGGCCCTGCTGCACACCATTATGCATGGTGAAAAGCCCACCGAGCTTAGGGCAAAACCGATAAAAGAACTACGATTCGGGGTGATCAATGCCCTGGAAGGCGACGATCCGGCGCAACTCAGGGTCTGGCATCGGGCGCTGGATAAACTTCGCCAGGCCGGAGCGACGATCGTCGATGTGCATTTGCCGATTCTGGCGGAGGTGGAGACTCAGACCTGCCTCAGCCTGTATGAGTTTCAGGTCGCGATAAACGCCTGGCTGGCGGCACAGCACAGTACCCCCGTCAACCTGCGGCAACTTGCTGCGTCTGGTGAATGCCTGCCCGAATTTTTACCGCTGCTGGACCAAATGCTGATGTTTGACAGCCTGAAAACGCCGCAGTGGCTGAACGGGCGCCGCTTTCAGCGCCATTTATATCAGGAACTGGGCATGACCGCCGAACGTTACCGCATCGATGCTTTTCTCTATCCTACCGTCCGCCGTCAACCTACCAGCCTCGAAAAAATGCCCCCGGGTTGTGCGCCTGAGCTGGCGGCCATTAGCGGTCTGCCTGCCATCACGTTGCCGTGCGGTCACGCCGAATCCGCTTTGCCGGTAGGGATGGAGATACTGGCTACATCCCGCGACGAGCACTTTTTACTGACTGTAGCACTGGGGTGTGAAGGCGTATTTGCCGAAGCCTGAATGTCGCCTCAAAACTCATGGGGTTGCCTTAATCATTGATCCGATCGGCGGCAACCTAAAAATAAGGGGGAAATATTTAATGACAAGGCGTTGCAACATTTTAAATGCTAAATTAACTTCATTCTTTCTCTTAGCGTTTTTTTCATCCCGTTAGCAAACTCGGGATATAAGGAGAAGTTGCACTCGACTTGATAAACAATTTTTGTATTGTTGATGATTTTGAATCTCGCCATTACGCCATTAGCAAGGTAAATACCCCCTTCATCCTCAACGTCAGTATTTATATAGGTTTCATATGTAATACTTTGATTTTTTAGGATATTTAAAAACACATCGGCGGTTAATCGATCCTCATGGAGACAGATGGCATCCCCAAAAAAATCATTTTTATTATAATATAATTTTAACTCTACCGTGCCACAGTCCTGTAAAGCAAAGTCGAAGGAGAATATCTCACTAAACCCCGGTTCACCAGAGGAGTCATCGCACTGTGATTTTATGGTTAAATATCCCAGATCGACCTCACTGCTTTGATCCGACGTAAAGAGCGATCCTCCCTGTATATATTTTTCCACCAGCTGTGTCAGTCGGCCGTTTTGGTTTAAAAACTCTTTTATCTGCATGGGTTGGTTCCTTTTGCTTTATGTTCTTCTAACACTGATTTCACCGTTTTAATCTGTTCCAAACGGGCCGTACTCATTGAACTGGCAGGTAAATCTATGCCGCCCTGGGCAGCAGATATCAATCGCGCCATATTTTTAGGATCGTCGAGATAGCGAGTAATTGACGCCTGTATTTTTTTCCATTGGCTGGCACTAACGCTTGACGCTGCCTTATCCGCAGGTTCAAAGGCCAAATTAAGCACGGCTTTCGTTTTAGGGTGAATATCACCAGGCACCAGACTGACATGGCCGCCTTTTGCAGGTAAACCGGGGCCATGGACATTAACGTGTACGCCCCTGGCGGGAATGTCAGTCGCCGCTGAATTGGCTGAGATGGTGTAGTCGTCTTTTTTTAACCCCCAGGGATCCGCCCATCCCAAAGGGTTCGGCGCATAGCGATACGGGTTGACGCCGCCCGCCAGCCCAATCGGATCCTGGCTGATATAACCACCCAGCTGCGGATCGTAATAACGGTAGCGGTTATAATGCAGCCCACTTTCGCCATCGTAATACTGCCCCTGGAAGCGCAGTGGATTAGCGATCTTGTTAGCATACACCGTACCGGGTTCGCCCCAGACACCGCAACGTTGCGACCAGACGATTTCACCCCCTCCGTCGGTCAGTCGCAACGGCGCGCCGTTCGGATCGCAATGATAATGGTAACTGCTGCGCCGCCCGTCTTGCTGCGTCAACAGGGCAAACGGTCGGAAACTGCCGGGATAGTAGACGTATTCTCGCAACGTGTTAAAGAGCATGGCCTGCGCCTTTTGCCGTCGCAGTCGACCGGCGACATCGTGCAGCGGCAACGGGTCAATCCCCTGCCCGGCAGGCGTGGCGGCTTCTGCCAGTAAAGCATCCCCCTGCCAGTAAAACCAGCGGGTTTCCTGTGGCGTTTGCTTACAGACCCGCCTGCCCAGCCCGTCATAGGCATAATGCGTCACCCTGTCGCCCTGGTGCACGGCGATCAGCTGCTGGCTTTCATCCCAGACGAAATCCTGCCTGCTGCCGTCACTATAACGGCGCTGGCGCAGGTTGCCAGTACGATCAAACACATAGCGCGTATCATTATGCCAGCCTTCGCGGAACCACCCCTCTGGCGTGTCGTTCACCGCGCGTACCGTCAGCGCCAGCCGATTGCCGGCGGCGTCACAGACAAATCGGCGAATGTTTTCCGCCGGATCAATATGCGCCAGCAAACGCCCGTCGGCATCATAATGATAACGGTCCCGCCCCCAGCGACCGTCGTCCCGTTCCACCATATTGCCCTGACGATCGTAGCGGTAGCCGGTTGAGAACATGGGCTGCTCGTTTTGCAACACCCGCTGTGCGATAAGCTGGCCGTCCCCGTCATATTCCAACTGGCGTTCCAGTTCGGCGCTGAGCCGCTCGGTGCACAATCTGCCCGCCGCGTCATAGACAAGTTCCACCGCAGGATCGTCATTCAGGCCGATCGACGCCAGCAGGCCAGCGTCGTTCCAGCCAAATGCCACCCGATGGCCGGCATCGCTCTCGCGCAGTATACGCTGCCCGGCATCATTGTAACGGTGCCTGACGGTAAAACCGTCTTGCAGTTCCGCCACCAGCCTGCCAGCGGCGTCATAGCGCCACTCCAACTGCCGCCAGCGGTTTTCGCATTGAATCAGTTGGCCGATGGCGTCATAGCGATAACGTGTCAGTAAACCCTCACCGCTACGCTTTTCCTGCAACCGGCCAGCCCGATCGTAACCGTAGTCCAGCGTGCGGCCTTGCGGATCGGTGCGCCGCTGCAAACGGCCACAGGCGTCCCATTGATAACCGGTCGCCTGCCCCCAGTAATCGCGCTCCTCGACCACGCGCCCCAGCCCATCGCGCCGTAAACACCACGTCTGCCCCATCGGGTTGACTACCGCCGTCAGCTGGTCTTCAGTGTCATACTGATACGCTACCCGTTCCCCTTCTGGCGTCAGGCATTCAGTAACCATGCCGGTGGCGTTATAGCGCAGTAGAATCTGGCGTCCCGCTTCGTCGCGATAACATACTGGCTGATCCTCACGATCGTATTCGATCGCCAGCCGTTTTCCATCCGCCGCAAGCACCTGCAACAGGCGATCTTTTGCGTCATATTCATAACGGGTTTGCTGGCCAAGCTCGTCGGTTTTCATACGCAGGTTACCGCGCAGATCGTAGCGTAGCTGCAACTGCTGCCCGTGATTGCTGGACATGGATTGCAAAAAGCCATAGCGATCGTACTCACAGCATTGCCGCTCGCCGTCGGCGGCCAATAATGCGATCGGCTGCCCCAGCTCATCATAGCGGTAGCGGTGGGTCACGCCGGTCGGATCGCACTGCGCCAGCAGGTTGCCCCGCTCATCGTGTTCCATGAGCCACTGGGCCCCCTTCGCGTCAGTCAACGTTGCCAGCTGCGCAAAATCGTTATACGCCAGACTCACCCGGTTGCCGTCAGGCTGAACCATCGCCACGATCAATCCCTGCGCGTCATACTCCCATTGATAGCACCGACCATCCGGCTGGGTAACGCTCAACGGACGCCCAAAATCGTCATAGCTAAAGACCGTATTGCCCCCCAACGGATCGATCTCGCTAATCGGCAAGCCGTCACTGTCGAAGCGGATATGAGAGGTATAACCAAGCGAATCGGTGACCTCTACTTCGCTCAGCAGATCATGGTAGACAAAGTGGTAGTCATACAGCCCACCGTCGCCCCAGGCGTGAATCACGCGCCATTGCGGGTCATAAGCATAGTGAAAACGCTGGCCGTTGCGATCCTGATGCCAAGTCATACGCCGGTGCTGATAGTCGAAGCGACGCGCGGCGCCCAATGCGTCAATCTCTGCCGCCAGTTGGTTGTCGGTATCATATTCATAACGGGCCAGCGGCGAGTAAATATGGTTGAGCGCATCGTATAAACGCATCACGGTGATACGCTGTCGCTCGCTGGTGATATGTACCTCTCGTCCGCTGGCACCCTGGGCCGAATATTCCACCAGCCGTATCAGTTGCCCCTGCTGACGCACCAGGCGCCAGCCGTTACCATTGCGATCGCCCAGCGATGCCAACGGCATGACGCTGCCATCGTCAAAGCGATACAGCAACCCGTCATGGTCTTCATATATCCAGCTGCGCTGACGGTTATGCCGTTCCCACCACAGACGCCCGCCATCCGGCAGGCCTATCGCCGCATGCTCACGCCCCGGCTGCTCGGGAATGTTGCCAAAGGCGGTGATCCCCTGTGGCCGGGTCAACAGCATTACGCCACTGTCGTCCCGCTCCAGGCAAATATCCGCCGGCGTTGTCCAGCCATAGCCACAATAACCGGCGTCATCGATCCCCGCCGACGAATAGTGGCGAGCCCAGATCAGCGGCAACCGCCCCGGTAGCACGAAATCTTGATGTTCCAGCGCCACGCTGCCATCGCGTATATCGACCGGTTCAGCGCGCAGCACCTTACACTTGAGGAAGCCGGGATCCATGTTTTTAAACAGTTTTTGCCGCAGTTGCTGAAACTGCGTCATAAACTTGGCGTAGCCCGCACTTTTCTTGAATTTCTTCAATCCCTTGCCTAATCCACTCAAGCCGGCGCGCATCACCAGCGCCATCACGTTGACCGTAGGGGGGCCGCCGACCACCACCTGGTTAGGGATCGCCAGGTTGAGCGTCAGCGGCATCATCAGCGACAGCGGCTTGGGTTTGGCCAGGCGCTTCGGCCGGAACGGCGGCATCATACCGATGAAGTTGCAGCTCAACACCGGCATGGTGATACGTGAGAACGGCTCGCCGTCAACGCGCACCGTTTTACTGCCCATAAACAGTTCGTTGTCGATCTGTGGCCCGCCAGGCAAACGCAACGGGGGCAACCACGGGCCGCCAATCGGAATATGCACCGCCAACCCACCGGTACCGGCGCTGGCCCGCTTGATGCCGTTGACGTTTACCGTGGTGCCAATCAGCGGCAGGTAATCAAAAACGTCAAACACCAGAGCGATGTGCGGCGTCGGCAACGGACCAAACGGATAGGTATGAATATCTATCCCAAGCTGAGGGTCAAAATGCGAACTGGAGTGCATAGGCCGAACCTCGGTGTTCCCCGATCAGAACAGCGCACGCAGCAAGGCGCGTAGGAACGTGCGCGCTTCGTAGGCCAGATCGCTGTCCGACAGGCTGATAAACCCGATCGCCAGCAGCGTGACCACCACAATTATCACCACCTTGTTCATGCCCGATCCTTGTTGGTAGCGTGTTGAATAAATTCTTCGGCGGCGTCCTGTGACGGCAGCGCCATGGTATGCGGCATCCGTTGCCATTCGCCGACCGGTGCATCAAACGGGTGGGCAATCTCCGGCAAGCCATTCCACTGCGGCTGCAGATACTGACGCCCGATGGCGATCACCTGTCGAAAACCGGGGTAACCCTCGAGGATCAGCTGTTCGCGCTGGCTGCGCGCCTGCAGAAAACTCTGTTCCAGCGACTGCTGTAACCGGTTCTCCGCCAGTCGCACCGCCTGGAGGGTTGCCCCTTGCTGCGCCACCTCGCTTTCGGCGCGCAAGATAAGCTGCTGTTTGCGTTGTTGATAGGCATCGGCACAGTCCGCCAGCGCCTGGGCTCGCTTATCGTCTTGAATATGTAGCAGGTCCTGCAACGCCAGCGGCAGTGTGGTTTGCCTACGCTCCTCGGCGGACAGCGGCCGTGCGGCATGAATAACCTGAGCATAATCCGCCAGCGCATGGGTTTGATCGCCGTCCAATACCAGGCATCGCCCCGCCATGCGCATTCCCTCGATCGCCAATAGTCGGTTGTCCGCCAACTGCGCCAGCCCGGCAGCCAGCCGATAGGCACCGGCGGCCTGGCGATATTCCCCGACGCTAAACCAGGCACCGCCTTCGCCGAAGGCACTTTGCATCTGCAAAGTGGTGCGCAGCGGCTGGTCACCGATGCCCTGCGCCACCTGTTGTGCCTGGCGATACGCCGCCACCGCCTTCTCGGCGGACTTCCCCTTCACCCAACCGCCGCCGATGATGTTGTGCATCACTACCTGCTGTTCCAGCCAGCCCTTCCTGGCAGCGATGGCCAGCGCCAGCCCGGCACGGGTTGCAACCTGCTGCGGCGTACCGCGTTCCAGCAGCAGCAACGCATCGGCCATAAATTGCCGGCAGCGCAGGCGATCGCCGTCACGATCGCTGAGCTGACTGGCGGTCTGCTGCATCAGCGTCATGCCGTCGATATCTGACGTCATCAGCCGCACCCGTTGGGGAAATGCCTGCTGCAATGACTGCCAGACTGGCTGTTCCAGCGTATCGATGAGCATGACGCGCACGCCATCAGTGATACGCTCTACAGTCTGTGCCAGCCAGCGTTCCAGCGCCGCCCGATCGCTGACCTGTGCCGGGGTGAACACCGCCACCACATAGCGCAGCTGTTCGCGGTGGTGTTCGGCAAAGTGACCAAGCAGCGCCTGCCATTGCGTTGCGCCAAGGCAGGGCAGCAGCGGCTCGAAATCCCAGCCCTGCGCGCCGTCGCTGGCTTCGTAGCGTTCAATCAATTCGTCTGCCAGCGCCCGGCTATAGCCGTAAGCGGTATCAAACGGCGCCATAAAACCGATAAACAGATCCGGTGTGCTGTAGTCGCCCGGCGGCTGCTGTTGCAGCGCGATAAATGCCTGGATCAGCGATTCGGCATTCGCCTTCACCCGCCAGATAAACAACCGCGCCGCCGGATCGTTGCTGGCTGCCAACCATTGCCGTTCCAGTTGCGCCATCAGCTGTTCGGTGGGATTTCTCGCCTGGCTGTGCATCATCGGTGTCCGCTCAGGCGTTGAGTTCGATTTTGGTGCCGTTGACCATCACGCCCGCCGAATTGATGGTTATGCTGGCGCCGCCGGCAACAATTTCGATGCTGCCGGATGAAATGGTGATACCGGTTGATTCCCCTACGCTGATCTGGAACGCCTGCGACGCGCTGTCGTTCACCACGCCGTCGGTGTAACGCGTATCGCCGCCGTTAATCACGATGGTGCGGCCCTCGCCAATATTGACCTCCTGCTTTTTGCCGATCAGTTTGTTTTCGCTGCCGGTAATCGAGGCTTCGCGATTGCCGGCTATCCCCAGAGTCTGGTGGCCGGTCACTTGCACTTCGCGGTTCTTCACTACGCTGACCTTCTCGTTGCCATTCACCGTCCGGGTGCGATCCTGATTGACGGTCATTACCTGATTGCCTTCTACCGTTGCGGTCTGATTGCTCTTCACCGTCGCCGTGTGATCGCCGGTGATGGTCTCGCTGCGGCTTTGCTGCACCATCAGCGTTTCACTGCCTTCAACGGTTTGGCTGCGGTTCTGTTTTACCGTGGTGGTTTCATTGCCACTGACGGTTTTGCTACGGTTTTGCCCGATAATCACCGTTTCGTTGCCATCGACGTTTTTGTTGCGGTTTTGCTTGATGTGGCTGGTTTCATCGGCGCCGACGGTTTTGGTACGGTTACTGCCGACGGAGTGGCTTTCCTCATTCTTGACGTTGGTATCCAGATTACGTTCGGCCTGGATCCACACCTGTTCCGATCCGGTCTTGTCTTCAAAGCGCAACGCGTTGGCATTATCCGGCGTCCCGTCCTTCGAACGGCTGATAAATCCCATCTGCGTCGCCGCCGCCGGCAGCGCCCACGGCGGCATGCTGGCTTCGTTGTAGACTCGTCCGATAATGATTGGCCGGTCCGGATCGCCGTTGATGAAATCGACCACCACCTCATCGTTAACCCGCGGGATCTGCACTCCGCCAAAGCCTTGCCCGGCCCAGGCGCTGGAAACGCGAACCCAGCAGGAACTGGTGTCGTCGCCGGCCGCCAGCCGATCCCAGTGAAACTTGACCTTGACCCGGCCATACCTGTCGGTCCAGATCGATTCGCCTTTTGGCCCCACCACCCTGGCGGTCTGCGGCCCGCAGGTTTTCGGCCAGGGGGATTGTTGTTCCGGGCGGAAGGGAACGTCGGCCGGCATCACGCTGAAATCGATACGGTGTTCGCTGCTCTCTCCGCCGCTGGCATAGCGGTTTTCACGCAGGTTGTACTCCGCCTGCGTCACCAGATACTCGCCATTGTCGCTGGCATAAGGGGCGTTATGCAGGGTAAAGGTATGTCCCGGCGTAATCCCCAACGCGGTGCCGGTGCCGCTGGTTTGCTGGTGCTCGGCCTGCCAGGCCTCTTGCCGGATGCGCGCGTAAAACTCCCCATGCTGATGGTCAACAAAGCGGCCTGGCCAATCGTAAACGTCAATCTGACCCGGCTGGGGCGACGCCGGATTCTGCCGAGCCTGAAACAGCCAGGCGTTGGGTTTGCGGAAGTCGTAATCATCAATGCTGTAAATACCCGGCGTCACCACATCGTTGACCGACCAGTGGCTAATGCCCTCTTCTGACGTGCTGCCTCCGGAGGGGGTCACATGATACGCAATGGCTTCGTAACCTTCGAAGGGTTGATGCGATTGTGGCGCATCCATCAGCACCAGCGTCTGCTTGCCCATTTCATGGCGGAAAAAGTAATAAATGCCCTCCAGCTCCATCAGCCGGCTGATGAAGTTGTAGCTGCTCTCCTGATATTGCACGCAATATTCCCACTGTCGATAGGCGCCGGTCAGCCGATCCTCGCAGGTGACATTCTGCTCCGCCAGCAAGGTTTTAACTATCTGCGGCACCGTCAGTTGCTGGAAGATGCGAAAGTTGCGATCGCGTATCATCGGCCACAGATCCGGCTCCAGCCGCAGCTGGTACACCGCATAACGCGTGTCGCCGAGTTCCTGGCTGCGCACCGCCGCCGCGGTGACCTTGCCGTTCAGGTAGCGTGGCGTAAGCAGGTTCTGGGTGGGGATGGCCAGCGTGACCGGTTGGCCGAGCAATGCCCGGCGATCGAGGCGAAAGTTCTGACTAAGCAGCTCCACCTGAAAGACATAGGGCCTGGCGAGTTGCTCGCTGCCCTGCAAAGACCAGAACATCAGCTCGTCAGGGCCGAGAGGAGTATGTGCAGTAATCCGATCCAGCATAAGCAAAACCCGTGCGCAGAAGTGTCAGATTAAAAAATCACCTGTATCACCTTCTAGCGTATTTTTACTTGCGGGTACAACATTTATTAGTGAAATTAACCAATTCTGTGAGACGGTCTGAATTATTGCCTGTAAACGGCTAATATCCATTAATCCGCCTTATCATCGTCGATGATTTTCTTATTGATTCCGTTAGGTTAGTCAGCAATTATCATCAGCTCAATCCGGTTATTTTCAGGACACACCATGAGCCAGCCAACCACCCTGCTGTATACCGATGCCAACTTCTTCAGCCCTTATGCCATGTCTGTATTTATCACGCTGACCGAAAAAGGCATTCCCTTCAAAACGGTGCCGGTCGATTTATCGCAGGGCGAACACCTTGGCGCCACTTTTGCTGATATTTCCTTGACCCACCGGGTGCCAACCTTGATCCATGAGGGATTTTCCCTGGCAGAATCCTCGGCTATCGAGGAGTATCTGGAAGAGCTGTACCCACAGCCGCCGGTGTATCCGCGCGATCGGCAGCTGCGCGCCAAGGCGCGTGAGGTTCAGGCCTGGTTGCGCAGCGATCTGCTGCCAATCCGCGCCGAACGTCCGACCGAAGCCGTTTTCAACGGCGGCAAATTCGCCGCGTTGTCCACCGAGGCGCAGGCCACGGCGCAGAAGCTGTTTACCGCCGCCAATACGCTGCTGGCGCACGGGCAGGAATATCTGTTTGGCGAATGGTGCATCGCCGACAGCGATCTGGCGCTGATGCTCAATCGCTTGGTCATGCATGGTGATGCGGTGCCGGAAAATCTGCAGCGCTATGCCCGACAACAGTGGCAACGCCCTTTGTTACAGGCCTGGCTGGCGCTGTCAGCACCGGGTAATTAAAAAATCGGCGGCCACGACGCCGCCGTTCTCTATGCAGAGAAAACACATCACTTGAGGGAGAGGATTACCATCCTGCCGGCAGGTAGCCAAGCAGCGACGCTATGGCGTATACCGCGCTGGACAGATACAGCAGCACAATGCAGATTTGCAGCAGAGGGTGAGTGATCCAGCTGCATTGCCAGCGTGGCGTCATGTCACCTTCTTTACGCGCACCGCGCAGGATCAGCATCGGCATTATCGACAGAATCACACCGCTGAATACGCCGGCAAAGTACAGTGCGTTAACGAATGAAACAAAGCCGCTGTAAGCCAGTACGAACGGCGGTACTACCACCAGCAGCAATACGGCAAAACGGCGCAGCGGCTGTTCGTCGTTACCCAGGCGGAATTTGTCGAAAATATTGGTCAGGAAGCTGCCGCCCAGGCCCCAATATGATGTCAGCATGGCGCACAGTGCAAAGATATTCGCCGAAAAGAATGCCCACTGCCCCAGCGCCTGCCCCCAGGAAATGGTCGCCACGTCAGAAATGCCGTCCAGCCCGCTCAGCGCAATGACCGACAGCGGCACCGCCGCAAGCAGCACAAAGGTGATCACCATGCCGACGATAATCGCCTTGGGCAACTGTTCCGGTTTGTTCGAGAAGCCGCGCGCCATCTCCGGCACGATATATTGCGCAGAAAAACAGAACACCACCACGTTGAACACCGGCACCATAAACCGCCAGTTGCCGTCGAGCAGGTTGCGCATTTGCGTGGTGTCTTTCAGCAGCGTCGCAATCACCAGCGCGCTGAGCATCACCACCATGCCGATGCTGATAAACTTTTCGCCCCGGCCGATAGCCTTCAAACCAAGGTACAGCACGCCGGCAGCCGGAATGAAAAACAGCAGACTGCCTAACGCCGGGGAAATGCCGAATAGGGATTGCAGCAACTTGCCGCTACCGGTCATGTAGGCGGTCAACGCGCCAACGCTGTTGACGCAGACCGACGCAAACATCAGCCAGGCGCCCAGGCCGCCGACATAGCGTTTCGCCAGGCCGCTCAGCTGTAAATGCGCACGGGTACGCAAGGTGGATTCGGCGACGTACAGCATGGTGATGGTCGTCAGGCAGCCGACCATCACCAGCCAGAACAGCAGTGGCAGAAAGCCTGCCTTGCTTGAAGCGTAAGCGATTGACAGCACGCCGGCACCGATATTGGTACCGACGATCATCGCCACCCCTTCCAGGAAACTCAGTGATTTGGCGGGTGCAGATGCCCGCTCCCCGGCAAGCGCCGCAGACAGGGTGATGTTGTCAGAAGGCATAGATTGTCCTTTGCAACCCGGCGACAAACGCCACCGGGTGAGGTTATTGTCCCGAGGGTTAACAGCTCACGTCGATACACAGGTATTTCAGCTCCAGATATTCCTCTATCCCGTAGCGCGATCCTTCGCGTCCGAGCCCTGACTGCTTCACGCCGCCGAACGGCGCCACCTCGTTGGAAATCAGACCGGTATTGATGCCGACCATGCCGTACTCCAGCGCTTCGGGAACCCGCCACTGGCGCGCTGCATTTTGCGTGAAGACGTAAGCCGCCAGACCAAATTCGGTATCGTTAGCCATGGCGATGGCCTCTTGCTCATCCTGAAAACGGAACAGCGGCGCTACCGGGCCAAAGGTTTCCTCTTTGGCGAAGCGCATCTGCTGCGTCACGCCGGTTACCACCGTCGGTTGATAGAAGGTGCCGCCAAGCGCGTGCGGCTGGCCGCCGGTGGCGATCTGCGCCCCCTTGATCAACGCGTCATCAATATGACTTTGCACTTTTTCGACCGCGGCTCGATCGATCAGCGGCCCCTGCGTAGTGCCCTCCAACGCGCCGTCGCCGACCTTGAGCTGTTCCACCGCGGCGACCAGCTTATCCACCAGCCGCTCGTAAATACCGGCCTGCACGTAAATTCGGTTGGCGCAAACGCAGGTCTGACCGCTATTGCGGAACTTGGAGGCCATAATGCCGGCCACCGCCGCGTCCAGATTGGCATCGTCAAACACGATCACCGGCGCGTTGCCGCCCAGTTCCAGCGACAGTTTCTTGATGGTCGGCGCACATTGCGCCATCAGAATGCGCCCCACTTCCGTTGAACCGGTGAAACTCAGCTTGCGTACCACCGGACTGTCGCACAGCACTTTGCCGACCTGCGCTGCGTCGCCGGTAACAATCTGCAGCACTCCGGCAGGAATACCCGCGTCCTGCGCCAGTTTGCCCAACGCCAGGGCGGTCAACGGCGTCTGTTCCGCCGGTTTGACGATGATGGCGCAACCCGCCGCCAGCGCCGGTGCCACTTTGCGGGTGATCATCGCCGCCGGGAAGTTCCACGGGGTGATCGCCGCACAGACGCCGATCGGCTGCTTTACCACCACCAGACGCTGCGAGGCCTGCGGCGCCTGCAATACCGCACCATCGACCCGCTTGGCTTCTTCGGCGAACCAGGTGATAAACGACGCGGCATATGCCACTTCGCCCCGCGCTTCCGCCAGTGATTTCCCCTGTTCGGCGGTCATCAACCGGGCCAGATCTTCCTGAGCTGCCAGGATCCGTTCGGCCCAGGCCAGCAGCAACGCCGAACGCTGTTTGGCCGTGAGCTGCTTCCAGTCTTGCTGCGCCCGCTGCGCTGCGCCGATCGCCTGTAGGGTTTCTTCACCGCTGACCAGTGGGATAGACGCCAGCTCGACGCCGGTCGCCGGGTTAATCACCGCTTCACGCTTGCCGCTCAGCGCATCGCACCATTCACCGTTGATCAGGCACTGGTTGCGCAGCAATTCGGGATTGTTCAGTTTCATGGCATGCGTTCCTTACTGAGCCAACGCGCGGGAAAGGATACCCAGCGCTTCGGTAAATTGATCGTCTGGAATGGTCAACGGATACAGGAAACGAATCACGTTACCGTTCACCCCGCAGCTCAGCAGCAACAGGCCTTCCTGTTGGGCTTTTTGCTGTACCTGACGGGTAAAGTCCGGTGACGGTTTCCCCGTGGCAGGGTCGTTGAACTCCACCGCCACCATCGATCCTTGCGCACGGATGTCGGCGATCGCCGGGCAGGTTTCCCGCGCATGCTGCAACACTTCCACCAGATGCTGGCCCAGACGCTGCGCACGCTGACACAGCTGTTCTTCGTCGATCACATCCAGCACCGCATGGGCTGCTGCCACCGCCAGCGGGTTACCGCCGTAGGTGCCGCCCAGCCCGCCCGGCGCCGGCGCGTCCATCACTTCGGCACGGCCAACCACGCCAGACAGTGGCATGCCACCCGCCAGGCTTTTCGCCATAGTGATCAAATCGGCCTTCACGGCGTAATGTTCCATGGCGAACAGTTTGCCGGTGCGTGCGAACCCGGTTTGCACTTCGTCGGCTACCAGCAGAATGCCATGCTCGTCGCACAGTGCTCGCAGCGCCTGCATGAACTCCGGCGGCGCGACGTTGAAGCCGCCTTCGCCCTGCACCGGTTCCAGCACGATCGCCGCCACCTGTTTCGGCTCGATATCTGCTTTAAAGATGCGTTCCAGGCTATTCATTGCGTCCTGGGTGCTGACGCCGTACAGCGCGTTCGGGTACTGGCCGTGGAACACCGATCCCGGGAACGGGCCGAAGCCAAGCTTGTAAGGTGCCACTTTGCCGGTCAGCGCCATGGTCATGTAAGTACGGCCGTGGAAACCGCCGCCAAAGGTAATGACCCCTGGCCGGCCGGTATGGGCGCGGGCAATTTTCACCGCGTTTTCTACCGCTTCGGCGCCGGTGGTGAAGAATGCGGTTTTGGCAGGTCCGTCGATCGGTGCGCGCTGGTTGATGCGCTCGGCAAGCGCCACATAACTTTCGTATGGCACGATCTGGTAAGCAGTATGGGTAAACGACTTGAGTTGCTGCTCAATGGCGGCGACCACTTTCGGGTGGCGGTGACCGGTGTTCAGCACAGCAATACCCGCGGCAAAATCGATAATCTTGTTGCCTTCCACATCCCACAGCGTGGCGTTTTCCGCCCGGTCGGCATAGTAGCCGCACATGACGCCGATGCCGCGCGGGGTGGCATCAAGACGACGTTGATTCAGTTCTGCGTTTTTCATGGTTGTGTTCTCCGCCCAATGTCAGTTACACGTTTCGTTCACATTCGTGAAACAATGACGTTTATTTACACAGGGTGTGGCCCTATAATCGAGTGCCAGTTACGATTAATTGAGGGATCCACTTGCGTTCATTAAGCGGTGATTTACTGTTGCAAAGGCTGGGCGAACAACCGGATGACAAGCTGCATAAACGGCTTTATAACGCCATCCGCATCAGCATCCTCGACGGCAGTCTGCCGCCCTCCAACCGTTTGCCCGCCTCGCGCGATCTGGCACAGGAACTGGGCCTGTCACGCAACACGGTTTTAACCGTTTATGAACAACTTTTGGCTGAAGGGTATGTATTTTCACGTGCCGGAAGTGGGACCTTCGTCGCAGAAACGGTGCCGGACAGCTGTTTGTCCACCGCCAGTATGCCGATTGGCAGCGACGCCGCCGAGCGCCCGCTGGAACTGTCCCAACGCGGTGAAGCGCTGCTGCAACACGCCAGCGCCAGCCCCAAGCAATGGGGGGCCTTCATTCCCGGCGTGCCGGACGTCAATGCCTTCCCGCACCAGCTGTTCAGCAAGATCCAGGCGCGCATCAGCCGTCGCCCGACGCCGCAGCGCCTTACCTACAGTAATCAGGGTGGCAGCCCGGAGTTGCAGCACGCGCTGGTGGATTATCTGCGCGTGGCGCGCTCGGTGCGCTGTTCGCCGGAGCAGATCCTGATTACCGAAGGCATCCATCAGGCGATCGATCTGGTGGCGCGCATGCTGTGCAACCCGCGCGACGAAGTGTGGATTGAGGAACCGGGCTATTGGGGCATTCGCAACGTATTGCGCATGAACGATGTGGATATTCGCCCCCTGCCGGTGGATGAAGCCGGCATGGTGCCGCCGGAACAAGCGGGTGGTGCACCTCGGCTGATTTTCGTCACGCCGTCGCACCAATACCCTCTGGGATCGGTGATGAGCCTGGCGCGTCGCCAACGCCTGCTGGGATTGGCGCGGCATGGCGGCGGCTGGATCGTCGAAGACGACTATGACAGCGAATTCCGCTTCTCCGGCCAACCGATTCCGGCGCTACAAGGCCTGGAAGCGGATGCGCCGGTGATCTATATCGGTACCTTCAGCAAAACGCTGTATCCCGCGCTGCGGCTGGGTTATGTGGTGCTGCCCAAGCCGTTGGTCGGCGCGCTGAAAACCGCCCATACCGAACTGTATCGCGGCGGACATTTGCTGATCCAGACCGCATTGGCGCAGTTCATCCAGGAAGGACATTACACCGCGCACATACGCCGCATGCGCTTGCTGTATGCCAAGCGGCGCGCATTTCTTACCACGCTTATCGAACAGCATCTTGGCAAACAGGCGCTCAGCGAATTCAACAGTAATGCCGGTTTGCATCTGATCCTCAATCTGCCCGACAGCGCCGACGACGTGGCGATCGCCGCCGCCGCCAGCGCGCGTGGCGTTCTGGTGCGGCCGCTTTCGCGTTATTACATGCTGCCGAACCACCGCCGCGGCTTACTGATGGGCTTTGCCTGCGTGCCGGAAGAACAGATGGCCGCGGCGTTCACCATCCTGCTGGACTGCATTTTACAGTGTCAGGCTTTGCCAGCCGTGCTCCCCCCAATCCAGCCGGTGGGTTAACCGCAGCGCCTGCAGGAACGCATCATCATGGGACACCACCAGCAGCGCGCCGGGATACGCCTTCAGCGCCGTCTCTATCGCCTGTAACGACGCCAGATCGAGATGGTTGGCTGGTTCGTCCAACAGCAGTAACTGTGCCGGTTGCCGGCGCCACAACGCACAGGCCAGCGCCGCTTTCAGGCGTTCACCACCGCTGAGCATCGCCAGCGGCAGCCGTAACCGATCGCCATCCAGTTGTAACTGCGCCAGGCGGGTACGCAGCTCACCTGCGGCCACCGGCGAGTCTTCCAATGCCAGATGATCGATCACCGATCGTGACAGATCGAACTGACTCAGGTGTTGATCGAGGTAGGCGGCGCTGACCGCCAGTCGGCAATCTCCTGCCCGCGCTGCCAACTGACCGGCGATCACTTTCAGCAAGGTAGATTTACCGCAGCCGTTCGGCCCACCGATCGCCACCCGCGACGGCCCCGTCAGACACCAGCTCAGCGGCGGCTGTGTCACGAACGGCAACTGCACGCCTTGCAGTTCCAATAGCTGCTTGCCCGCCGCCACCGCGCTGCCCGGCAGGGTAAACATCACCGGGTTCTCATCTTCGACCCGTTGTTGCGCGGCGCGTACCTTGTCATCCAGCGCCTGTTTCTGCCGCTGATGCTGCTTGCGCAGCGTACCCAGGCTTTCCTTTGCCGCGCCTTTGTATGCCACCCGTTCAAAAGACGCGATGTTGAGGTTGTCCACGTTACGCAAAGTGCTGGCCGAGCGGCGCTGGCTGGCGTCGTGTTCTTTGAGCAGCCGGGTGCGGGTACGTTTACGCTCCTGCGCCGCATGTTCCAGCGCTTCGCGCGCCGTCTGCCGTTGGCGTTCGCGCTGACGGCTGTAATCCTGGTAGTTGCCGCTGTAGCTGATCAACCCGCCGGGGGTCAGTTCGACAATGCGCTGCATGTGCATCAACAGTTGCCGATCGTGGCTGGCGACCAGCATCCCGCCGCGCCACGCTGCCAGTTGCCGATACAGCCATGCGCGCCCGTGGCGATCCAGGTGGTTGCTTGGTTCATCCAGCAGCAGAAAATCAGCCCGGGAAATGAACGCGGCGCACAACGCCACGCGCATACGTTCGCCGCCGCTTAGCGCCCCGGCTGGCTGATGCATATCCAGCGCCGGTAACCCCGCCGCCACAAACGCCGCCTGCAGTCGTTCAATCAGATCCCACTGCCCGTCCAGCAGCTCGACGTCGTCGGCCAGCATTGCACCACGTTTCATACGCGCCAAAGCGGCCATTTCGTCGCCGAAGCCGAGCCAGTGCGCCACCGTAACGTCCGTTGATATCTCGTGGTGCTGCGCCACGCTGGCCATCACACCATGGGTTTCCACATGGCCGTCGCCAGGGCAATCCTTGCCGGCCAGCAGGCGCAATAGACGGCTTTTGCCGACGCCGTTGCGCCCCACCAGCGCGCAGCGTCGCCGATCGAGGTGCAGGTTGAGTGGACCGAACAGCGTTTCGCCGTCAGCAAATTGGCAGGTCAGTTGGTGTAAAACCAGATAAGGGGATGGCGAAAAATGAGCCATAGACACTCCTGAATGAAATCAACGTATCCCCATCCGTCAGCAAAATGCTCGGCATGGGACCAGATTCAACAGGCGTGTTTGTTCATTTTCGGTCAGGACTCCAGCAGGAAACAGAATAAAGCGGACAGATGTTAACCTGACGACCATGCAAAATGCAAAGGCCGAGCGGTATTTATGACGCCCATCACATTCAGCGCAACATTGATTTCAAACTTATCGGACAACGGCTAGATTTATCTCATCCGACCACTTGACCATGATACGTCGACCCGCAAAAGCAGGGCCGGCACCGGTTCGGCAGAAGATCCCCTATCCTGCTGCCAATAATCGGCGTTGCCACCTTGCAGCGACGTACATCATGCCGAGTAGAACCACCTGCATAACAATAATGACGGGTTGCTGATGCAACCCGATGGAGACGGCAATGAGCGCATACCCACATCTGTTGGCACCGCTGGATCTTGGCTTTACCACCCTGAAAAACCGGGTACTGATGGGCTCGATGCACACCGGACTGGAAGAACTGCCCGATGGTCCGCAAAGAATGGCGGCATTTTACGCCGAACGTGCGGCGGCCGGCGTCGCGCTGATCGTCACCGGAGGTATCGCGCCGAATGACAAGGGCGTGGTTTACCGCGGTGGTTCAATCCTCAATCAACCGCAGCAGGTGGCGCATCACCGCATTGTCACCGATGCCGTACACCAGGCCGGCGGCAAGATCGCACTGCAAATCCTGCACGCCGGCCGTTACAGTTATCAACCCCAGCCGGTGGCACCGTCTGCGCTGCAAGCGCCGATCAACCCTTTCACGCCGACCGCTCTCAGCCACCAGCAGATTGAAGACACCATCGCCGATTTTGCCCACTGCGCCGCGTTGGCACAGCAGGCCGGCTATGATGGCGTTGAAGTAATGGGCTCCGAAGGTTACCTGATCAACCAGTTTCTGGTCGCTCGCACCAACCATCGCGATGACCAATGGGGTGGCAGCGCGGAAAACCGCATGCGCTTTGCCGTGGAGATTGTGCGCGCCGTGCGTCAGGCGGTGGGTCGGGAATTCATTGTGATCTACCGCCTGTCGATGCTCGATCTGGTCGAGGACGGCTCCAGTTGGCAGGAGATCGAACAGTTGGCCCAGGCGATTGAGCAGGCTGGCGCGACGCTGATCAACACCGGCATCGGCTGGCATGAAGCGCGCATTCCCACCATCGCCACCATGGTGCCACGCGCCGGCTTTAGCTGGGTGACGCACAGGCTGATGGGCAAGGTCGGCATTCCGTTGATCACCACCAACCGCATTAACGATCCGGCGGTGGCAGAACAAACGCTGGCGCAGGGATGCGCCGATATGGTCTCCATGGCGCGACCGTTTCTGGCGGACGCCGAGTTCGTGCGCAAGGCGGCCGAAGGCCGGGCCGACGAAATTAACACCTGCATCGGCTGTAATCAGGCCTGTCTGGACCAGATTTTTGACGGCAAGCTGACCTCGTGCCTGGTCAACCCGCGCGCTTGCCGCGAAAGCGAAATGCCGCTGTTGGCGGCGGAAAAACCCAAACGGCTGGCGGTGGTCGGAGCCGGCCCTGCCGGCCTGGCGTTCGCCACCACCGCCGCCAGCCGCGGCCATCAGGTCACGCTGTTCGACGCCGCAGCGGAGATTGGTGGCCAGTTCAATATCGCCAAGCAAATTCCCGGCAAAGAAGAGTTTCATGAAACTCTGCGCTACTTCCGCCGCCAGTTGGCGTTGCGCGAAGTGACGCTACAACTTGGCAAACGAGTCGAGGCGCAGGATCTGACCGACTTTGACGAGGTGATCCTGGCCTGCGGCATCGTGCCGCGCACCCCGGACATTCCCGGTATCGACAACGCCAAGGTACTGAGCTACCTGGATGTGCTGCGCGACAAGAAACCGGTCGGTCAGCGGGTGGCGATTATCGGTGCCGGCGGCATCGGCTTCGACACCGCCGAATACCTGAGCCAGCACGGCGAGGCCAGCAGCCTGGATCGCGAGGCGTTCAATCGCGAATGGGGCATTGATTCACAGCTCAATCAGCGCGGCGGGCTGGCCGCGGACGGCCCCCAGGTGCCACCCGCGCCGCGGCAGATTTTCCTGCTGCAGCGTAAAACCAGCAAAGTGGGCGATGGACTGGGGAAAACCACCGGCTGGATCCATCGCGCCAGCCTGGCGATGCGCGGCGTGAAGATGCTCAACAGCGTCAATTATCAACGTATTGATGATGAAGGTCTGCACATTGAACGCGCCGATCGGGCCAGCTGTCTGCCGGTGGACACCATTGTGATCTGTGCCGGGCAGGAGCCGCGCAGAGAACTGCAACAGCCACTGCTGGCATTGGGGAAAACCGTGCATTTGATTGGCGGCGCCGACGTGGCCGCAGAACTGGATGCCCGACGGGCGATCGATCAGGGCACCCGGCTGGCAATGATGCTGTAAGGCATTAAAAAGGGCGCATCAGCGCCCTTTAGGTTGCTGACAAAACAGGAAAAAGCGTGGTTTTTCCTGCTTTGTGGTCAGCAGCCGAAAATCAATAAATTGATTTTCCTGATTTTTATTTATTGACCTCTACTCGTTCAGTGCAGGAACGAGGTTTGTCATCAGTCTGAAGGGCGCATCAGCGCCCTTTCATATCAGTAACGTGCGCCGGTCTTGACCGACTTCAGTACCAGGAACTTCTGGTTTGAAGCCACCGTCACACAGTTGCCAAACAGGCGCTTGAGTTTCTGGTAGTAATCCAGATGGCGGTTGCCGACAATGCGCAACTCTCCACCCACCTTCAGACAACGCTTGGCATCAAGGAACATCTGCCAGGCGGTTTCGTCGGTAATCGCATGCTGCTGGTGGAACGGCGGATTACACAGTACTGCCTGCGCGCTGCCACCTTCCATCCCCGCCAGCGAGTTGTTGACGATAAACTGGCAACGGTCTACATCCTGCGGCAGGTTGTGTTTAACATTCAGCTCGCTGGACGCCACCGCCATATAGGATTCATCGACGAAGGTCAGTTGCGCGTCCGGGTTTTGCCGCAGCGCCGTCAAACCTACGACGCCGTTGCCGCAGCCCAGATCGATAATCTCACCGCCCAGATCGCTCGGCAGGTTTTCCAGGAACAGGCGCGCGCCAATATCCAGGCCACCGCGCGAAAATACGTTGGCGTGGTTGTGGATCAGCATGTCGGTGCCGTCCAGCAGCCAGTCGGTGGTTTCCGGCGCGACCGGCGGTACGATGTCCGCCACCTGGCAGTTGATCAGACGTGCCTTTTTCCACGCCAGCGTGGTACGTGTCGGCCCAAGCAGCTGTTCGAACAGTTGCAGCGTCGAGGTATGGATATCACGCACCTTGGCGCCGCCGATAATCACCGTGTCCGGTGCCACCACCTTGCGCAGCGCACGCAGTTGCTGTTCCAGCAGTGCCAGTGCCTTTGGCACTTTGATCAGCACCAGCGCCGGCGCGGCAGGCAGCGCATCCAGGCTACCCAGCAGCGTGACCTGCTCGGCATCCAGACCGTTCAAAGCCAGATTGTGGCGCGTGGCCAGCTGGCTGACGTAAGAATCGCTGACGCTGTAGGGATTCAACGCGTGCAGTGCGCAGGTCAGCGCGCCAAAGCTGTCATTGAAAATCACCACCGGCCGGCCGCCGAAGTCTGTGTTTTCAAGTTGTTGCAGCAGATATTCATCCGCCGCTTCCCACGCCTGTAACTGGGTGGCGGCTTCCTGATGGGGATAACGCTCCAGCTCAAGTTGCCGTGTTCCCAGATCGAGTTGGTTCATTGCCCCTCCTGACTGTTAAAATTTGGGCTGTTTATCCCCTAAAAACGGCCATCAGTAAAATGTTTTTTGGTATTAATTGCCCTTTACGGGTTTTGTGCGAAAAAACATCCTACAATGGGCGGCCAGATAACCCTCAAAGACCGTGATGCCATGCCCGAACTCGCTTACCTGCAAGGTTACCCCGATCATCTGCAAACCCAGGTGCAACAGTTGATCCACCAGCAACGTCTTGGCGAAGTGCTGTTACAGCGCTATCCGCAGACCCACGACCGCACGACGGACAAGGCGTTGTATCAGTTTACCCTCGATCTGAAGAATCAGTATTTGCGCAATGCCCAGCAGGTGAGCAAAGTGGCTTACGACGGCAAGATCCATGTGATGAAGCATGCCCTGGGCCTGCACACCGCCATTTCGCGCGTGCAGGGCGGCAAACTGAAGGCCAAGGCGGAAATCCGCGTGGCAACGGTGTTCAAGACCGCGCCGGAAGCCTTTCTGCGCATGATCGTGGTGCATGAATTGGCGCATCTGAAAGAAAAGGATCACAACAAGGCGTTTTATAATCTGTGCTGCCATATGGAGCCAAACTACCACCAGTTGGAGTTCGATACCCGACTGTATCTGACTCACCTTTCGTTATTTGGCGAACTCTATTCCCAGCGGTGAGATTCTGCCAACGGCATGCTAATCTGCTGTTTTAGGGTCTGGGAACCGGAGTTAGCTATGATTCGTTTTGCCGTCGTTGGCACCAACTGGATTACCGAGCGCTTTATCGATGCCGCCCATGAAAGCGGCAAACTCAAACTGAGCGCAGTCTATTCACGCAGTCTGGAACAGGCAAAGGCGTTTGGCGCCAACTACCATATCGAGCACTTTTTCGATTCTCTCGACGCGCTGGCGCAATCCGACGTGATTGACGCGGTGTATATCGCCAGCCCTAACTCTCTGCACTGCCCGCAGTCGCTGCTGTTTCTTAGCCATAAAAAACACGTTATTTGCGAAAAACCGCTGGCATCCAACCTGAAAGAAGTGGAGCAACTGCTGGCCTGCGCCCGTGCCAATCAGGTGGTGCTGTTCGAAGCGTTTAAAAGCGCCCATTTACCGAATTTTATTACCCTGCGGCAGGCCCTGCCGCAGGTCGGCAAGCTGCGTAAGGCATTTATCAATTATTGCCAGTATTCGTCGCGCTATCCACGTTATCTGGCGGGAGAAAACCCGAACACCTTCAATCCGCAGTTCTCCAACGGTTCGATCATGGACATCGGCTATTACTGTCTGGCCAGCGCGGTCACGCTGTTCGGCGCGCCGCAGTCGGTGCTGGCCAGCGCCACGCTACTGGATACCGGCGTTGACGCTCACGGCACCGTCTGCCTGAATTATGGTGATTTCGACGTCACCCTCAGCCATTCGAAAGTCAGTAACTCCACCATCCCCAGTGAAATTCAGGGTGAAGACGGCACGCTGGTCATCGAGGGAATTTCGGAATGCCAGAGTGTCGCGCTGACGCCGCGTGGCGGCAGCCGGCAGGACTTAAGCCAGCCGCAGCACATCAATACCATGCTGTATGAGGCAGTGGCGTTCGCCGCGCTGGTGGAAAACAACCAGGTGGAGCATGCCGGTCTGGAAACCTCACGCATCATTGCCACCCTGCTGACCGAAATTCGTCGTCAGACCGGGGTAGTATTCCCGGCCGATGGAGTATGAAATGAAACCCTTGCTCTTGATGCAGACCGGCGACGCACCGGAGGCCATTCAACGGGCCCAGAGCAATTTTGAGCAGATGTTCCTGCAACAGGGACACATCGCCGCCGAACGCGTGCAGACTGTTCATCTTCCTTCCGGCGAGCAGCCGCAGCCGCCCGACGCCTATTGCGGCGTAGTGATTACCGGCTCTCCGGCAATGGTCACCGAGCGGTTAGCATGGAGCGAACTGGCTGCCGAATGGCTACGACAGGCGATGGTCATCCGTTTGCCTATCTTCGGCGTCTGTTACGGTCATCAGCTGCTGGCCGATGCCCTCGGCGGCGAAGTAGGCTATCTTCCTCACGGCATGGAGGTCGGTACGCTGGAGATCGAACTGCTGCCGGCCGGTGCCAGCGACCGTCGGCTGATGATGTTGCCTCCACGTTTCAAGGCCAATCTGATCCACGCGCAAAGCGTGCTGACGCCACCGCCGGGTGCCGAGGTGCTGGCGCGCTCCGCCGAGGATCCCCACCAGATCCTGCGCTATGGCGATAATGCGCTGACCACCCAGTTCCACCCGGAATTCAACGGCGCCATCATGCACCATTACCTGAGCTGGCTGGGCCAACTGCAGCCGGATAACCTGGCGGATTATCAGCAGAAGCAACAACAGGTTAGCGACACCCCGTTTAGCCAGTTGCTGTTACAGGGGTTTGTCGTCAGCCTGGGCGCACAGCAAGCGTTAGCCGGCTAAGCGTTTAAAAAGTTGACCGGTGACACATTTTGCATTACTTTTTGCCATGCAAAGGGGAGTAACTTTGATGCCCAATACCGGTTAAATCGCCGCAGAAAGCGACAATTTAGCCAGTTACGGGTATTTACCGGTCAATCGTCATTACGATGCGTACGCATCCGGTTACCGGGCAACTTGATGCCAGGGTTTAACACCTTCATTAACGTTGTAAGTGAGACCTTGCCGGGAGGCGAGGTTTGCTTATAGCGTTCATAGAGCGGCTAGCGTCCTTCCGACGTTGGCCATTTTTGTTTTTGAAGGATACTCTGATGATGAATACCGTTGGCACACCGTGGTTATGGGGCAGCTTCGCCGCCGTCATAGTGGTGATGCTCGCCGTTGATTTACTGCTGCAGGGCCGCAAAGGCTCACATACCATGTCGATGAAGCAGGCCGCCTGCTGGTCGTTGGTGTGGGTCAGCCTTTCCCTGCTGTTCAACTTCGGTTTCTGGTACTACCTGAATGAAACTGCCGGTCGCGCAGTGGCCGATACCCAGGCACTGGCGTTTCTCACCGGCTATCTGATTGAAAAAGCCCTGGCGGTAGACAACGTCTTCGTCTGGCTGATGCTGTTCAGCTATTTCTCCATTCCGGCCAATCTGCAACGTCGCGTGCTGATCTACGGCGTGCTCGGCGCCATCGTGCTGCGTACCATCATGATTTTCGCCGGCAGCTGGCTGATCACCCAATTTTCGTGGTTGCTGTATGTGTTCGGCGCATTCCTGCTGTTTACCGGTATCAAGATGGCGCTGGCGAAGGAAGATGACGGTGCAATTGGCGACAAACCGCTGGTCAAGTGGTTACGCAGCCATCTGCGCATGACCGACAACCTGGAAGGCGAGAAATTCTTTGTGCGCCGCAACGGCTTGCTGTTCGCGACGCCGCTGGTGCTGGTGCTGATTCTGGTAGAGCTGAGCGACGTGATCTTCGCAGTCGACAGTATCCCGGCCATTTTCGCCGTCACCACCGATCCGTTCATCGTGCTGACCTCCAACCTGTTTGCCATTATGGGCTTGCGCGCCATGTACTTCCTGCTGGCCAACGTGGCGGAACGTTTCTCGATGCTGAAATACGGCCTGTCGGTGATCCTGGTGTTTATCGGCGTCAAGATGCTGATCGTTGATTTCTACCATATTCCGATCGCCATCTCGCTCGGCGTGGTGGCAGGCATTCTGGCACTGACGCTGGCAATCAACGCCTGGGTTAACCACCGTAACGATCGCTTGTCGCGAAAAGCACCATAATCTGTTATCAGGGCGGCTTGCCGCCCTGCGATTGTCTGGCAATTACCGCCAAACGCCAAATGTTATTGCGATCACACAAATGTAAGCAGAATGTTATCAACAGTGATCCGCGCTGAGAATTTCACCTCTGCCTCTTTCCAACCCCGTGTGTTTGCTGAATACTGATTCGGCAAACACACTTCGTAACAGGTGCGTATAAAACGCCCGGCAATGTTCCTGCCGAGGCGTTGCACCCCAGTACGCAACATCATCAGGAAGCGGAAACGCAAAAAAGCATCATGCATAAAATACTTACGCGCATTACACAGGGCAGCCTGGTTAAACAAATTCTGGTCGGCCTGATTGCCGGCATCGTTCTGGCCTTTATCTCCCCCGCCGCCGCATCGGCCGTTGGCCTGCTCGGCTCACTGTTCGTCGGCGCATTGAAAGCAGTCGCGCCGGTGCTGGTGATGGTGCTGGTAATGGCCTCCATCGCCAACCACAAGCAGGGGCAAAAAACCAATATCCGCCCAATCCTGTTCCTCTACCTGCTGGGCACCTTTGCCGCGGCGCTGGTCGCGGTTCTGCTCAGCTTCGCCTTCCCGTCCAACCTGGCGCTGGTGACTGGCAACGTCGACATCAACCCGCCGGGCGGCATTGTGGAAGTACTGAAAGGCCTGCTGATGAGCGTAGTAGCCAACCCGTTCCACGCGCTGATCAACGGTAACTACATCGGCATTCTGGCATGGGCCATCGGTCTGGGACTGGCGCTGCGCCACGCTGCCGACAGCACCAAATTGCTGATCAACGACATGTCGCACGCCGTCACCATGGTGGTGCGGGCGGTGATCCGCTGTGCACCGCTGGGGATTTTCGGCCTGGTGGCGTCAACGCTGGCAGACACCGGTTTTGGCGCGCTGTGGGGTTATGCTCAGTTGCTGATGGTATTGATTGGCTGCATGCTGCTGGTGGCACTGGTGCTGAACCCGCTGATCGTTTACTGGAAAATCCGCCGCAATCCATACCCGCTGGTGTTCGCCTGCCTGCGTGAAAGTGGCGTTACCGCCTTCTTCACCCGCAGCTCGGCGGCCAACATTCCGGTTAATATGGAACTATGCAAGAAGCTGAATCTGAACGAAGACACCTATTCGGTTTCCATTCCTCTGGGGGCCACCATCAATATGGCCGGCGCGGCTATCACCATCACCGTACTGACGCTGGCAGCGGTACATACGCTAGGAATTGCGGTCGATATTCCCACCGCGTTGCTGTTGAGCGTGGTTGCGGCGGTGTGCGCCTGTGGCGCCTCTGGCGTGGCGGGTGGCTCGCTGCTGTTGATTCCGCTGGCATGTAATATGTTCGGTATTCCAAACGACGTTGCCATGCAGGTGGTTGCCGTCGGCTTTATCATTGGCGTATTGCAGGATTCTGCAGAAACCGCGTTGAACTCCTCCACCGACGTGTTGTTCACCGCAGCGGCCTGTCAGGCCGAAGACCAGCGGTTGGCCAATGAAGACCCGCTGAAGACGCGTTAAGCGTCATTCTGCTGAACCAGGCGCCCGCCGGGCGCCTTTTTTTCGGCTGCGAACGGGTCAACGCCGCGCAGTTGCAGGCGGCGGAAACGAATAATATTAAAGCCGTTTAGCAGTAGAAAACTGCCCTCTATCAGCGAACCACCGATCGATCCCAGCCAAACGTTGTGCGTTACCCAGCAGGCGGTGGAACACCACATGATGCAGCGCATGGTCAGGCCACGGGTACGAAACAGCGCCCAGGTACTGATCGAGGTGCCAAACACCGGCAATAGCTCTATCCAGTAAGTAAAGCGCGTCAGCCCCATCACCAGCGTCAGGCTAAGAAAAACCCACATCACCCATAAATTACGGGTACGGATCGACACCAGGTTGCGACAGGCGCTGAGCAAGGCGCTGCTGCCGGCGGCGTTGGCCCCCATCAGCAGAAAATGGATACCGATAGTCAGGCTGTAGCCGGAAAGTTGCAGTTTAAAGCGCCGATCGTCACGGTTGAAGAAGCTGGTAATACCAATTAAAAAAGCCAGCACGCCCACGGCTTGAGCAAACCAATAAAAGGTCATGAAACATCCTGATGCGGGAGAAAACGGCAAATAAAATGAAACGCCGTTTTATGTTACTCCCGCCGGTAATGCTTTACAATGTGACGCCGCTCTTAAAAATCGCCAGTTCGCGGAAATCATTCAGCTCATTTTTTGCCGATTTTCCATTGGCAATCTCAACGATCGCATCAACGAACTGCGCCAACAGTTGCTCCATCGGCATACCGTGAATCAACCGACCGGCGTCAAAGTCAATCCAGTGCGGTTTTTTCGCCGCCAGTTCACTGTTGGTCGCCAGTTTGATGGTGGGGACAAAGCCGCCGTACGGCGTGCCACGCCCGGTGCTGAACAGCACCATATGGCAACCGGCCCCGGCCAGCGCACTGGTCGCCACCGCATCGTTGCCCGGGGCACTGAGCAGATTTAACCCTGGCTGCCGTAATCGTTCGCCATATTTCAACACGTCCACCACCTGGCTCTGCCCGGCCTTTTGCGTACAGCCGAGCGATTTCTCCTCAAGCGTGGTTATGCCACCCGCCTTGTTGCCCGGCGAAGGGTTTTCATAGATCGGTTGGTGGTGATCAAGGAAATACTGCTTGAATTCATTGACCATACTGACGGTTTTCTCAAAGGTCTGCCGATCGCGACAGCGGCTCATCAAGATGCGCTCCGCACCGAACATTTCCGGCACCTCGGTCAGCACGCTGGTACCTCCGTTGGCGATCACATAATCCGAAAAACGCCCGAGCAGCGGGTTGGCGGTGATGCCAGACAATCCATCCGAACCGCCGCACTCCAAGCCAAATTTCAGTTCGCTCAGCCTGCCCGGCTGGCGACGATCGTCACGCATCGCCTGATACAGCACATGCAGCAGCGCCAGGCCAGCTTCGACCTCGTCGTCCTGCTGCTGGCAAATCATAAAGCGTACCCGTGCTTCATCCACCTCGCCCAGGGTGCTGCGGAATGCATCAACCTGATTGTTTTCACATCCCAGACCAATCACCAGCACGGCCCCGGCGTTCGGGTGGCGCACCATATTTTGCAGCATGGTGCGGGTATTTTCATGATCCTGACCCAGCTGCGAGCAGCCGAACGGGTGGCTGAACAGATGCACGCCGTCAATGCCCGGCGCGTTAGCGGTCTCCTTCAGAAAACGCTGCTGGATCTGCCGTGCGATGCCGTTGACGCAGCCCACGGTCGGAATAATCCACAGTTCGTTGCGGATCCCCACCTCGCCGTTGCTACGGCGGTAGATCTGCACCTGACGATCCGCCGCCTGGGGCGGCAACGACGGGAATTCCGGCTGATAGTGGTAGCTGTCGACCTCACTCAGGTTGGTTTTGGCATTCTGCGAATGAATATGTTCACCCGGCGCAATCGCCGTCAGCGCATGGCCGATCGGCAAACCGTATTTGATGACCATTTCGCCGGCGGCAATCGGCACCAGCGCAAACTTGTGCCCGCGCGCTACCGGTTGCGACAGCGTCAGGGTTACGGCGTCCTGGGTCAGCGTTTCGCCGGTGTCCAGATCCCGTAGTGCCACCGCCACATTATCCTGTGAATGAATTTTAATGATGCTTTGCATAGACTTAAACCAACCTCAATGATGGCTACGCCAGTTCGATGGCAAAGTAGTTTTTGGCATTGTCGAAGCAGATGTTCTGCACCATCTCACCCAACAGTGTGATATCAGCCGGCGCTTCACCATCTTCCACCCAACGGCCGATCATCTGGCACAGGATGCGACGGAAATATTCATGGCGCGTATAAGATAAGAAACTGCGGCTGTCGGTCAGCATGCCGACAAAACGACTCAGCAGGCCCAGCTGTGCCAATTGCGTCATCTGGCGCTGCATACCGTCTTTCTGATCGTTGAACCACCAGCCGGAGCCAAATTGCATCTTTCCTGGCGTGCCTTCACCCTGGAAATTGCCGACCATCGTGCCGATCACTTCGTTATCACGCGGGTTAAGGCAGTACAGAATGGTCTTTGGCAACCCGCCCTGCTTCGCCTGCGCGTCCAGCAAGCGTGACAGCGGCTGCGCCAGTGGCCGATCGTCGATGGAATCGAAGCCGATGTCCGGCCCGATGCGTTCAAACATGTTGCTGTTGTTATTGCGCAATGCGCCGATATGATATTGCTGCACCCATTCACGCCGTTGATATTCTGCCGCAAGGAACAGCAGCACCGCGCTGCGGAACTGGGCGCTTTGTTGCGGTGTCGGCAGTTTGCCGCTGCGACGATCGGCAAGGATCCGATCCAGCGTCGCCTCATCCGCTTCGCCATACACCACTACGTCCAACGCATGATCCGCCACCTTGCAGCCGTGCGCGGCAAAATGATCCATGCGTTTTTTCAACGCCTGACGCAAGTCGTCAAAGCGGCTGATGGCGGTATCCGCCGCGGCCTCCAGCAGTTGCAGGTAATCGGTGAACGTCGGCGCATCGATGTTAAATGCCTTATCCGGCCGCCAGCTCGGCAGGACTTTGATATTGAAACTGCCGTCCTCGGCGATCGCCTGGTGATGGCGCAGATCGTCAATCGGATCGTCGGTGGTGCCGACCATCTTTACGTTCATCTGCTGCATGATACCGCGCGCGCTAAAGTTGTCCTGCGCCAATAGCGCATTGCCACGCTGCCAAATATCATCGGCGGTGCTCGGCGACAGCAAGGTGTCGGTAATACCGAACGGGCGACGCAGTTCCAGATGCGTCCAATGGTACAGCGGGTTGCCAATGGTATGCGGTACTGTGGCAGCCCAGGCGTCAAACTTCTCACGATCGCCGGCATCGCCGGTACATAGCCGCTCTGCCACGCCGTTGGTGCGCATCGCACGCCACTTATAGTGATCGCCCTTCAACCAGATGTCGTACATATTTTTGAAGCGATAGTTTTGCGCAATCTGCTCCGGCGGCAGGTGGCAGTGATAGTCAAAAATCGGCTGATGTGCCGCATACTCGTGATACAAACGCCGGGCAAACTCGTTATGCAATAAAAAGTCTTCGCTTAAAAACGTGGCCATATCAGGTTCCTCACCTTGCGTACCGTTCTGTGTCGCCTCAATGCCGAAAAGTTATCACACCAATTAGACGGGCAGTCCAGATTTTTTAACCTAAAAATTGCTTTCTTGCCTCCAAAACAGCGTTTAAAGGCCGAAAAACCCCTATCAAGCTTAAGCACAGCATCTGCATTATTGCCGAATTGAATAATGACTTTTGTGATGTCACTCAACTTTTAAATCTGTATGACAAGTTATCTTTTCGCCACTTGCACTACTGACTATGCCGATTGGAGAGAGAACGAATGCGGAAAATCAAGGGGTTACGCTGGTACATGATCGGGCTGGTAACCATTGGCACCGTATTGGGCTATCTGACCCGCAACGCGATCGCAGTGGCGGCACCGACGCTGGAAAGCAGCCTGCACATCACCACCCAGCAGTATTCCTATATCGTGGCGGCCTATTCCGCCTGTTATACCGTAATGCAGCCGGTGGCAGGTTACGTGCTGGACGTGCTGGGCACCAAGGTGGGCTATGCCATGTTCGCCATTCTGTGGGCGCTGTTCTGTATGGGCACCGCGCTGGCCAACAGCTGGGGTGGGCTGGCGCTGGCTCGCGGCGCGGTCGGCATGGCAGAGGCAGCAATGATCCCAGCCGGACTCAAGGCCAGCAGCGAATGGTTCCCGGCCAAAGAACGCTCGATCGCCGTCGGCTACTTCAACGTCGGCTCCTCCATCGGCGGCATGATTGCCCCACCGCTGGTGGTGTGGGCCATTGTCGCCCACAGTTGGCAAATGGCGTTTATCATCACCGGCGTGCTGAGCCTGACCTGGGCCATCTGCTGGCTGATTTTCTATAAGCACCCGAAAGATCAGAAGAAGCTCAGCGACCAAGAGCGCAGCTACATTCTGGATGGCCAGGAAGCACAGCATCAGACCAGTAACGGTAAAAAGTTGTCCGCCTGGCAGATCGTACGTAACCGCCAGTTCTGGGGCATTGCGCTGCCGCGTTTTCTGGCTGAACCGGCCTGGGGCACCTTTAACGCCTGGATCCCGCTGTTTATGTTCAAGGCTTACGGTTTCAATCTGAAGGAAATCGCCATGTTTGCCTGGATGCCGATGCTGTTTGCCGATCTGGGCTGCATCGTTGGCGGCTATCTGCCGCCCCTGTTCCAGAAATATTTCAAGGTAAACCTGATCGTGTCACGCAAGCTGGTGGTCACTCTGGGGGCGGTGTTGATGATCGGGCCCGGCATGATTGGCCTGTTTGCCAGCCCGTATGTGGCAATTGCCTTGCTGTGCGTCGGCGGTTTTGCGCATCAGGCGCTGTCCGGGGCGTTAATCACCCTGTCTTCCGATGTGTTTGGCCGCAACGAAGTGGCCACCGCCAACGGGCTCACCGGTATGGCAGCCTGGACCGCCAGCACGCTGTTTGCCCTGGTCGTCGGTGCGCTGGCCGATACGCTGGGGTTCAGCCCACTGTTCGCCGCTCTGTCGGTGTTCGATATTCTCGGCGCCATCGTCATCTGGACGGTATTGCAAAACCGCCCGGCTACTCCAGCGGCAGAACAGCCGTTGCAGCCCGCCACTGCCAGCAATTAAGCCTGCGGGAACCCGGTCAAACCACCGGGTTCCCTGCCTCTGCGCCACTGGCGACGCTGGCCGTTAAGTGGTATAACAAGTCTATGGGCAACTCGCCTTTCCTACCGCAGAGCAATCATTATGGAATTCACCGAAAGCAGACGCTTGTATCAGCAGTTGGCCGCCGAGCTTAAGCGACGCATTGAAGGCGGTGTTTACCCGGTCGGCGACAAGTTGCCGGCCGAACGTTATATCGCCGAAGAGATGAACGTCAGCCGCACCGTAGTGCGGGAGGCGATCATCATGCTGGAGGTGGAAGGTTATGTGGAAGTGCGCAAAGGTTCTGGCATCCACGTAATTTCCAATCAGCAAAAGCACCTGGTGGTACCGGGCGACAGCATCGAGTTTGCCACCGTCGGGCCATTCGAACTGCTGCAGGCACGCCAGTTGATCGAAAGCAACATTGCCGAGTTCGCCGCCACCCAGGTTACCAAGCAGGACATCGTCCAGCTGATGGAGATCCAGGAGCACGCGCGCAAGGAAGATCGCTTTCGCGATTCTCAGTGGGATCTGAAGTTCCACGTGCAAATCGCATTGGCCACCCAAAACACCGCCATGGCGACCATCGTGGAAAAAATGTGGAGCCAGCGGGCGCACAACCCCTACTGGATCAAGTTGCACGAGCACATTGATGCACGTTCGATCGACAGCTGGTGCGACGACCACGATCAGATCCTCAAAGCCCTGATGCGCAAAGATCCCAACGCCGCCAAACTGGCGATGTGGCAACATCTGGAAAACACCAAGCAAATGCTGTTCAACGCCACTACCGATGACTTTGAATACAACGTCGATCGCTATCTGTTCGCCGAAAATCCGGTGGTACATCTGGATAACGCGGCCAACGGCAATAAATGACCGATCGCGGTCAAAAAAGCTTGGGTTATGTCAGGTATTGTAAAGTCCGCTGAATCGATGCTGAAACCGCCGTTTGCCGTGTAATAATTCGCCGGCAACGGCGTATATTTCCCTGTTGCCGATCTTGCTGTTTTGCTAGAATCAGACCACTTTTTTACCCTTTGGCCTCGGGGGCGGAACGCGAATTCATGCGCTGGTTGCTTGCCATGCTTATTGCTCTTTTTTGCTGGACCGGCATGGTTTCCGGCCAAAAACTCTACGCGACGCAACCCACATCCATGTCTTTCGCCTTGAGCAGCCTGAATGACGACGGCATTTTCGCGTCGGTTGCTCATCAACCGGCGCTGCGCCCGCTGGCCGATTTGCGGCGCAAGGCCCCGGGGAAACTGCCGCTGTTATTGCCGAGGGTTCACTCTTATCCCTGTTCGCTGTTTTCTTTCGCCGCGCTCACGCCCAGCTATGCTTTAGCTGAGCAGCGCGGCGAACGCAAGCCGTCGCGCCGGGCGACAATGGCGCCCAACCGCCTGCATCAGGTCAACTGGGCGCTGCATTCGTCACGCCAGCAGAGCCGAATCGGCGGTTGGAAAGAGAGCAACATGCTTTATCGAGGCTCGCTGACTTACCACTCATGATCGGTGTCGCAACGACCATAACCAAAAAGTCACACCGAATCAGCAATACCGGATCGCCCGCGCGCTTTCAGCCCTTCCAGATCCGCCGCTGAGAGAAAGCCAAACAAAGACGTTTTAGGAATACTGGATGGACATCATTAAACAACTGTTGGATGCCTTGTGGCAGCAGGACTTCGAAACGCTGGCGAACCCGTCGCTGGTGTGGACGTTGTACGTTCTGCTGTTCATGATTCTTTTTTTGGAAAACGGCCTGTTGCCCGCCGCGTTTTTGCCTGGCGACAGCCTGCTGATCCTGGTGGGCGTGCTGGTGGCCAAAGGCACGATGAACTTCCCGCTGACCATCTTCATTCTGACCGTTGCCGCCAGTCTGGGGTGCTGGGTCAGTTACATACAGGGCAAATGGCTGGGTAATACCCGAACGGTACAAGGCTGGCTGGCGCATCTGCCGGCCCATTATCATCAACGCGCACACCAGTTGTTCCACCGCCACGGCCTGTCCGCGCTGCTGGTCGGGCGTTTTCTGGCCTTTGTACGCACCCTGCTGCCAACGATTGCCGGTCTGTCAGGCCTGAGCAATGCACGTTTCCAGTTTTTTAACTGGATGAGCGGCCTGCTGTGGGTGCTGATTCTGACGTCGCTGGGTTTTGCGCTCGGCAAGACGCCGGTGTTCCGCAAATATGAAGATCAGCTGATGTTCTGCCTGATGCTGCTACCGCTGGTGTTGCTGGTGGTCGGGCTGGTGGGTTCGTTGATTGTCCTCTGGCGCAAGAAGCGTGCCGATCAGGGGAAAAACGCGTGAGAGCGAAACGTCCGCGCTGGCAATACTCCCTGATGATGGCGCTGGCCTTGCTGGCGCTCACCGTTCTGCTGGTGCCTGCCATGATGCGCACCGAAAGCGAACTGCGCATTCGCACCAATCAGCACGGACTGTCATTGCCAGACGGTTTTTACGTTTATCAGCGCCTGGACGAGCGCGGCATTCGCATCAAAAGCATCACGCCAGATGGCAATGGGTTGGTGATCCGACTGGATTCGCCGGAACAGCAATTGCTGGCGCGGGAAGCGCTGAAAACCATTCTGCCGCCTGGCTACATCATCGCTCTGAGCGAAACGCCTGCGCCCACCCAGTGGGTACGCAAATTTGCACGTGCCCCGCTGAACCTGGGATAATCCCTTCTTGATGAAGGGATATTGCATCCGCTCATTAAATCGCCAATCGTCGGTAGTTTACGCCTTAAATTTTGGTGTCCAGATGATTTATGACTATGCTGAATAACAGCGGTGGTCAGCGATACGCCAGTCGCACTGCCACAACGGCAGCAGGAACCTGGATGCATGCCAATGCATCCCCTAATAAGGAATAGAACCCATGAAATTACGCCACGCAACCTTACTGGCACTCCCACTGCTCGCTTTCTCCGCGCTGTCTTCTGCCGCTACAGGCGGTTGTGCCGCGAAGGCGCAGGACATTCAGCAGCAGATCGACTATGCCACTCAGCATGGCAACGACCACCGCGTCGCCGGGCTGAAAAAAGCGCTGAGCGAAGTGCAGGACAACTGTACCGAAGCCGGTTTGCAGGCCGAACGCCAGGCAAACATTGCCGAAAAGCAAAGCAAGGTCGCCGAGCGCCAGCAAGAGCTGAAGGAAGCGCAGCAAACCGGTAAGTTGGACAAGATCGCCAAGAAACAGCAAAAACTGGCCGAAGCTGAAGCAGAGCTTAAGCAAGCGCAGGCAGAATAATTATTTTCCAGTAGCGGAAATATCGATGAGAGCCGCGTTGTACGGGATTTTAATGTGATAACGCTGGCTCAGTGAGTGATATCGGCTAGGGAATCCCCCTTTGCTCCGAGCAAAAAATCCGCTATGTTGAAGTCTCTCAGTAACGTTAAGGAGTTAACGAAATGGCACAAGATTCAAATGCAGAAAACTTACGCGCTGAACTGAAGTCGTTAGCCGATACGCTGGAAGAAGTACTGAACTCTTCCAGCGATAAATCGAAAGCTGAGCTGGAGAAATTACGCTCCAAAGCAGAAGGTGCGCTGAAGGATACACGCGCCCGTCTGAGCGACGCCGGTGACAAAATCGCTACCCAGACCAAGCAAATTGCCGGCCAGGCCGACGACTACGTACGCGACAATCCGTGGACCGGCATCGGTATTGGCGCAGCAGTCGGCGTAGTACTGGGCGTTCTGCTTGCGCGTCGCTGATTATGACTGAGCAATCGCAAAACCGTGCGCAGGGCCCCGCCAAAGGGGTCCTGGATATCGGCCAGCGGATCGTCACCATTCTTGTTGGCATGGTGGAGACGCGGGTTCGGCTGGCGGTCGTCGAACTGGAAGAGGAAAAAGCCAACCTCATTCAGTTGCTGATGATGGCCGGCATCAGCCTGCTGTTTACCGCGTTTGGCCTGATGAGTCTGCTGATCCTGCTATTCTGGGCGATCGATCCGGCCTACCGCGTCATGGCGTTGGGGATAACCACTGCCGTTCTGCTGTTTCTGGCCATCGTCGGCATCATCTGGACACTGGTCAAAGCGAAACGCACCACGCTGATGAGCGAAACCCGCAAACAGCTGGAACAGGACCGTGCCGCACTGGAGGGCGACAAATGAGCCGCCGCCAGTATCTGGAATGGAAAAAAGCCCGCCTGATCCGCCAGATCCAGCAACAGCGTCTGGATCTGGCGGACAATAAACAGCAATGGCTGGAAAAAACCGAGCGTATCGATCGCGGTTATCAAACGCTGTTCGGCATGCGCAAGTATCTGGTCGTCGGCTCCAGCATCATGGCGGTATACGGCATTCGCCACCCGAGCAAACTAATCCGCTGGTCACGCCGGGCGCTGGGCGCATGGGGTACCATTAAACTGATCCGCAAAACCTTCACCGCCAAATAACCCATCTCCTTATCCGCCGTTGTTCCATGATTTTGTTGTTACAACAGGCCGCGGGTCGGCTTTTGGGTTTTTATTGTGCGCGGGGCATGCAAGCAGCTGATTAGGCTGTTTTTTATTAGCAGGCTATGATTTCAATATTTTTGAATGATTACGACAGTTTTACTTGCTAACAACCGGCTGTATTCACGTTTAACATCCACTCCATCGAAAAGACGCGGCATGGCAACCGCCTATGTCAGCAATGTCCAAACTACGCCGTCAGTGGCAAACGAAATCACGTATGGAGTGAATGATGAAAAAATTAGAAGATGCCGGTTTGCTGGTAGCACGTATCCTGATGCCAATCCTGTTCATCGTGGCAGGCTACGGCAAAATGGGTGATGCTTATGCAGGGACTCAACAATATATGCAGGCAATGGGCGTGCCGGGCTTTCTGCTGCCGCTGACCATTCTGCTGGAGTTCGGCGGCGGTCTGGCTATTATGTTCGGCTTCCTGACTCGCACTACTGCGCTGTTCACCGCCGGCTTCACCATCCTGACGGCGTTGCTGTTCCACACCAACTTCGCTGAAGGCGTCAATCAGCTGATGTTCATGAAAAACCTGACCATCGCTGGCGGCTACATCGTATTGGCCGTTGCAGGCCCGGGTGCCTTCAGTATTGACCGCCTGCTAAACAAGAAATGGTAATCTAGCCACCCTGGCAGAGTCAGAACAATCTGGCTCTGCCACCTCTATAGCAAGGAGACTCCCATGGGACAACTCGTTGATGGCGTTTGGCAAGACATCTGGTACGACACAAAATCCACCGGCGGCCGTTTCAAGCGTTCAACCTCTCAGTTCCGTAACTGGGTAACCGCCGACGGCCAACCGGGCGAACACGGTAACGGCGGATTCAACGCCGAAAAAGATCGTTATCATCTGTACGTTTCCCTCGCCTGCCCCTGGGCGCACCGCACCCTGTTGATGCGCAAGTTAAAAGGGCTGGAGCAGCTTATCCCGGTGTCGGTCGTGCATCCGCTGATGCTGGAAAACGGCTGGACGTTCGGCACCGACTTCCCGGCGGCGACCGGCGACGCACTTTACCACGCCGACTTCCTGTATCAATTGTATCTGCGCGCCGATCCGCACTATACCGGCCGCGTTACCGTTCCAGTGCTGTGGGACAAGCGCCAGCAAACCATTGTCAGTAATGAATCTGCCGATATCATTCGCATGTTCAATAGCGCGTTCGATGGCGTCGGCGCCCGGGCGGGCGACTATTACCCACCGGAACTGCGGGAAAAAATTGACCAGTTGAACGGCTGGATTTATGACTCCGTCAATAACGGTGTCTATAAAGCCGGGTTTGCTACCAGCCAGGAGGCGTATGACGAAGCGGTCAACGGCGTATTCGCCTCATTGGAGCGTCTGGAGCAAATCCTTGGCCAGCATCGTTATCTGACCGGCGATCGTCTGACCGAAGCCGATCTGCGGCTATGGACCACGCTGGTGCGCTTCGATCCGGTCTACGTTACACACTTCAAATGCGATAAGCGCCGCATCAGCGATTACCTGAACCTGTACGGTTTCCTGCGCGATATTTATCAGTTGCCGGGTATCGCCGAAACCGTCGATCTGGCGCATATCCGCAATCACTATTATCGCAGCCACGCCACCATCAACCCGCACGGTATTATTTCCATCGGGCCGGCGCAGGATCTGGACGAGCCGCACGGGCGCGACCAGCGTTTTGGTTAGTAAAAACCCCCGCTGATTAAGGCGGGGGATTGTTTAGCGCTGGATAAACAGGCGCGGTATTTCACGCAGGAACCAGGCCTTGGCCTCGCCCATGCTGTCACGCCGCCAGGCCATGATGATATCCGCCTCGCGGCTGTACTCCGGCCCCACCACCCGCAGGCGCCCGGCGGCAATATCCTGTTCCACCATCGGGTATGGCATGGTGGCGACCCCCAATCCCGCCAGCAGCGCCAGCCGTTTATCTTCAATGGTACTGACGGTCAGACGCTGCTGTTTGTCCAGCAACTGCACGGTAAGTACCGGCCGCTCACGCGCGGTGTCCGCCACCGCGATGCCGCGATATTTGACCCGAGTGGTTTCCGACAGCGGCTCCGGTTCCAGGTGAATCGGGTGGTCCGGCGCGGCGACGTAAACGCTCATTACCTTGTACAGCTTGCGGGTGTTGATCTCCGACGAAGCGCGAAAATGCATGTCTGGTGCAATAACGATATCCGCACGCCCCTGCTCCAGTCGCTCCCAGGCACCAGCCAGCACCTCGGTAAAAATCGACACCTGGGTATTGGCTTTCAACGCCAGCTTGTCAACCAGCGGAAACAACAGGCTCGGCGGCGACAACGCCTCGCTGACGATGGTCAGATGGGTTTCCCAGCCGCGCGCCAGCGCTTCGGCATCGGTGGTCAGTTTGTCTGCCGCCTCCAGCAGCACCCGACCGCGTTCCAATAGCATGCGTCCGACGTTGGTAAATTTGGTACGGTGACCGGAGCGGTCAAACAGCACCACGTCCAGCTCTTCTTCCAGTTTTTGCATGGTATAGCTGAGCGCCGACGGCACTCGCCCCAATTCATCGGCCGCCGCCGCGAAACTGCCACGCCGATCAATCGCATCCATTACCCGTAACGCCTCAAGCGTTAACGCCCGATCTCTGGCCATCGCTTCTCTCTGTCAGGAAATTTGAATATGCCGACCAGATTAACTGGCTAACAATCCGTCGTCCAGATGCTTACCATTTATATCAAACATACTTTCCGCGGTTTCTCTGGCAGTCGCCGTGGTTCGCGCCGGTGACGGGATACCCCGTACGCTGGCCAAACCGCTTGGCAGCCTGGCGCGTGAAGTATTCGGAAACCCTCTTAGAGAGCCGATTGCCATGATTACATGCAGAACAGCAGAACAATGCGGGCAAGCTGACTTTGGTTGGCTGCAGGCTCGCTATACCTTTTCCTTCGGCCATTATTTTGATCCGAAACTGATGGGCTATGCCTCATTGCGGGTACTGAATCAGGAAGTGCTGGCACCAGGCGCGTCGTTTCAACCGCGCACTTATCCCAACGTCGACATCCTGAACCTGATCCTGCAAGGCGAAGCGCAATACCGCGACAGCGACGGTAATACCCTGCATGCGGCAGCCGGTGACGCTTTGCTGCTGGCGACCCAGCAGGGGCTCAGCTACAGCGAGCAGAATATCAGCGCCACCACCCCGCTGACGCGCCTCCAGCTGTGGCTGGATGCCTGCCCGGAGCGCAGCAGCAAACGCGAACAGCGCCTGACGTTGCCAGCGCAGGCGCATACTCTGCTGGCCTCGCCGGACGGTGAGCACGACAGCCTGCAGTTGCGCCAGCAAGTGTGGATCCACCACCTCGATCTGCAGCCGGGCGAGGAGCAAACGCTGGCGCTGCGCGGGCCACGCGCCTATTTACAGTCGATCCACGGCTCGTTGACCGCCCTCGGCGACACGACGCAGCAGTTGACCTGCGGCGACGGCGCATTCATTCACGATGAGCATCGCCTGACGCTGCGTGCCGCTACCCCACTGCGTGCATTGCTGATTGATTTGCCGATATAAGAGCAGCGCCAGCCCCGGCAGCATGCGGGATTCCGGTGGCGCAAAAAGAAAAACCCCGCGCAGCAGACGCTACGCGGGGTTATTGATAGAGGGAGTTGACCGGTAAGCCGGGTTCTGTCGTGGACAGTCATTCCTCTAGGCCAGCAATCGCTCACTGGCTCAAGCAGCCTACCCGGGTTCAGTACGGGCCGTACCATGCGAACCCCTATTTGGCCTTGCTCCGGGTGGAGTTTACCGTGCCACGGACTGTTGCCAGCCGCGCGGTGCGCTCTTACCGCACCCTTTCACCCTTACCTGATCCCACTTGCGCGGGCCATCGGCGGTTTGCTCTCTGTTGCACTAGTCGTAGGCTTGCGCCTCCCAGGCGTTACCTGGCACCCTGCCCTATGGAGCCCGGACTTTCCTCCCCTCCATCTGTCTCCTCAATGAGGACGGCAATGAAGCGGCGACTGTCTGGTCAACTCCGGCGCGGATAGTAGCGTTGCGCTGGCGACAGGTCAACCGCTTTACGGCTGTTGTTGCTCTAAAGCGTGCTTATACAGGGCATTTTTCTTCACGCCGTGGATTTCCGCCGTCAACGCCGCCGCCTTCTTGAGCGGCAGCTCTTGTTGCAGCAACGCCAGCGTACGCAGCGCTTCCGGCGGCAGGGCGTCATCCTGCTGCTTGTGGCCTTCGACGATCAGCACCATTTCCCCACGGCGACGCACCTCATCTTCCTGCACCCAGGCCAGCAGTTCGCCAACCGGCGCGCCATGAATTGATTCCCAGGTTTTGGTCAGTTCACGTGCCAGCACCACGTAGCGCTCCGGCCCCCATACCGTGACCATGTCCTGTAAACTTTCCAGCAGGCGGTGAGTCGACTCATAGAAAATCAACGTACGCGGTTCCTCTGCCAGCGCCAGCAGGGTATCCTTGCGTCCTTTGGTTTTCGCCGGCAGGAACCCTTCGTAGCAGAAGCGGTCTGAAGCGACGCCGGCCGCGCACAGCGCCGTAGTCGCCGCGCAGGCGCCCGGTAATGGCACCACGCGCACGCCCGCTTCGCGGCAGCGGCGCACCAGGTGATAACCGGGATCGTTAATCAGCGGCGTTCCAGCATCGGAAACCAGCGCAATGCTCTGGCCTTCCTGCAGTTTCGCCAGCAGTTGATCCGCCTTTTGCTGTTCATTATGGTCGTGCAGGGCAAACAGTCGCGCATTGATGGCGAAGTGTTGCAACAACAACCCGGTATGACGCGTGTCTTCCGCCGCGATCAGATCAACGCTCTTCAGCACCTCTAACGCTCGGTGGGTGATATCGCCCAAATTGCCGATGGGAGTGGGCACCACGTACAGCGTTGATGCAGAAATGACTGATTGTTGGTGTTGATTCATTGTTTCATCCGGGTTGCCGATTTAATATTGAGCATCTTGAAAAAAACATCACTGGATACAGTATGCTTTCCTCAACATTCGTTCGTACCAAAGCAGGGCGTTTTATGCCTGTTGTAGTGGCAGCCTTCCTTCTCGCAGGCTGTCCGAGCCAGGCCCCGCAAACTCCGCCCGCCAATATCCAGGACGAGGCGAGCGCCAGCTCCGATTACTATCTGCAACAGTGGCAGCAGAGCAGCGATGATAACAAGGCTGACTGGCAATTACTTGCTATTCGCGCATTGTTGCGTGAAGGAAAACTGCCGCAGGCCAATCAGCAACTGAGCACGCTGCCGCAAAACCTCAGCAGCGTTCAGCAGCTTGAACGTCAGCTGTTGACCGCCGAACTGCAAATCGCCGGCAAGAATGTCAGCGCCGCGCGCAGCACCCTGAGCCGTATCGACAACGCTTCGCTGTCGCCTAACCAGCGCGTACGCTTCTATCAGGCGCAGATCGCCGCCAATCAGGGCAAGGCCTCGCTGCCGCTGATCCGCGCCTACATCGCGCAAGAGCCGCTGCTCAACGACCAGGCACATCAGGACAACCTGGACAAAACCTGGCAAGCGTTGCTGGGGTTGACGCCGCAGGATATGAACAGCCTGGTGATCAACGCCGATGAAAATGTTCTGCAAGGCTGGCTGGATCTGCTGCGGGTCTATCACGAAAACCGCCAGGATCCGGACATGCTGAAAGCCGGTATCAAAGACTGGCAGAACCGCTACCCGCAGAATCCGGCAGCCAAAAATCTGCCAACCCAACTGAACCAAGTGCTGAACTTCACCCAGGCGTCGACCGCTAAAATCGCCCTGCTGTTGCCGTTGAACGGCCAGGCGAAAGTGTTCGCCGACGCTATTCAGCAAGGCTTTGAAGCGGCGAAAAACGGCACGGCAGTCAATGCGCCAGTGCAACCGCAGCCGCCGGTCAATAACCCGGACCAGCCGGTCACGGCACCGCAGGCGGCGTCGACCGATCCTAACGCCAATGGTGCGGTAAGCACCTCGGCACCGACCGAACAGCCGGCACCTGTGACCTCGGCACAGCCTGCCGAAGCCGCGCCAGCGCCTATCACTCCGCCACAGGCCGCCAATGCCCAGGTGAAGGTGTATGACACCTCTAGCCAGCCGCTGAGCGCACTGCTGACCCAGGCGCAGCAGGACGGCGCCACACTGGTGGTCGGCCCGCTGTTGAAAAACAACGTCGACCAGCTGTCCAGCACATCGACCACGCTGAACGTGCTGGCGCTCAACCAGCCGGAAACGCCAAAAGACAATCCAAACATCTGTTATTTTGCCCTGTCACCGGAAGATGAAGCACGCGACGCCGCCAATCATATCTGGGAACAGCAAAAACGCCAGCCGTTGCTGCTGGTGCCACGCGGTGCCTTCGGCCAACGCGTCGCCAATGCCTTTGCCGCCGAATGGCAGAAGCTGGGCGGCCAAACCGTGCTGCAGCAGGGATTGGGCTCTACCGGTGAGCTGCGTCAGATGGTCAATTCCGGCGGCATTCGCATGACCGGCACGCCTGTCGCCGCCAGCGCACCTGCGGCCCAGTCGGTCACCATTGCCGGACTGACCATTCCAGCACCGCCGAGCGACATTCCGGCCGCTACCGGCGGCAGCGTTGATGCGGTTTATATCGTCGCCAGCCAGTCGCAGCTGACGCTGATCAAACCGATGATCGACATGACCACCAGCTCGCGCAGCAAACCGGCGATGTACGCCAGCTCACGCAGCTATCAGGCCGGCGCCGGCCCGGATTTCCGCCTGGAAATGGAAGGCCTGCAGTTCAGCGACATTCCGCTGCTGGCCGGGGCCAACCCGCAGTTGATGCAACAGGCCAGCGCCAGATTCCATAACGACTATTCCCTGGTGCGGTTGTATGCCATGGGGATGGACGCCTGGCAATTGGCCAATCATTTCTCTGAAATGCGTCAACTGCCCGGCTTCCAGGTGTCCGGCACCACCGGCATGCTGACCTCCTCTGCCAACTGTGTGATCAACAGGAAACTGCCTTGGCTGCAATACCGTCAGGGACAGGTCGTTCCGGCCTCCTGAGTCGGCGCGCCACGGGGGCGGGCTATGAGTTACAGGCCCGCCGCCATCTGGAACGCGCCGGGCTGGTTTTTGTCGCCGCCAATGTGACGGTGCGCGGCGGCGAGCTTGATCTGATCATGCGCGATGGGCAAACCTGGGTGTTCGTTGAAGTGCGCTATCGGCGTAACGCCGCCTTTGGCGGTGCCGCTGCCAGCGTGACTTACCGCAAACAGCAGCGTTTGCTGCACGCCGCCGCCGTCTGGCTGGCCGCACGTGGCGCCAGTTTCGATACCTCGCCGTGCCGTTTTGACGTTTTGGCCTTTACCGGTAGCCAGGTAGAATGGATACCCAACGCCTTCAATGCGGATTAACGTTGGCGGTGCAAGCCGCCCTTTGACTTAGTGGATTAATACAACGTGCTGGATAGAATCAAAGCTTGTTTTACCGAAAGTATCCAAACTCAGATTGCGGCAGCGGAAGCCTTGCCGGATGCCATATCCCGCGCTGCCATGACCCTGGTCCAATCGCTGTTGAACGGCAATAAAATTCTGTGCTGCGGCAATGGCACCTCGGCGGCCAATGCGCAGCACTTCGCTGCCAGCATGATAAACCGCTTTGAAACCGAGCGCCCAAGTCTGCCGGCGATTGCGCTCAATGCTGATAATGTCGTGTTGACCGCCATCAGCAACGATCGGCTGCATGATGAAGTGTATGCCAAGCAGGTGCGCGCGCTTGGCCATGCTGGCGATGTATTGCTGGCCATCTCCACCCGCGGCAATAGCCGTGATATTGTGAAAGCGGTCGAAGCTGCGGTAACGCGAGATATGACCATCGTGGCGCTTACGGGTTACGACGGCGGGGAACTGGCCGGATTGCTCGGCCAGCAGGATGTAGAAATCCGTATCCCATCACACCGTAGCTCACGTATTCAGGAAATGCATATGCTGACGGTAAATTGCCTATGCGACCTGATTGATAATACGCTGTTTCCCCACCAGGACGATTAATAGCCTAATGAAATAGGCGCTAGGAGTTAGAATGAAACTTCGATCCATCTATGCCGTACTGCTCGGCGCGCTGTTGCTACAGGGTTGTGTGCCGGCAGTGGTGGTCGGCAGCGCGGCTGTCGCCACCAAGACCGCTACCGATCCACGAACTATTGGCACTCAGGTCGACGACGGCACATTGGAAGCCCGGGTTGAAAACGCCTTGAGTAAGGATCAGCAACTGAAAAAGGACGCGCGCGTCGTTGCCACCGCCTATCAGGGTAAAGTGCTGTTGACCGGGCAGGCGCCAAACACCGATCTGGCCAGCCGCGCCAAACAGATCGCTCTCGGCGTTGAAGGAGCGGCAGAGGTGTACAGCGAAATCCGTCAGGGTACGCCGGTCAGCCTCAGCACCGCGTCGATGGATACCTGGATCACCACCAAGGTGCGTTCGCAGATCCTCACCAGCGATACGGTGAAATCGTCGAACGTGAAAGTGACCACTGAGAATGGCGAAGTGTTCCTGCTCGGTCTGGTCACCGAACAGGAAGGCAAATCGGCGGCACAAATCGCCAGCCAGGTCAGCGGCGTTAAACACGTCACTACCGCGTTTACCTACCTGAAGTAATCTGACCGGGGCGAAGCGCCGTTGCTTCGCCCCAATCCCCTGCTCAGTCCAACCCGTTGGCTTTTAAAAATCCTTCGCCGCCCAGTTGGCGCATCTGACGCAAAATCCACTGCTGACGTTGTATTACGTAACCGGAGGGTGCATCGGCTTTAAAGCGATGCGGGTTTGGCAACACTGCCGCCAGTAACGCGGCCTCCGATGCGCTAAGACGCTTGGCCGGCTTGTTGAAATAACGCTGCGACGCTTCTTCCACACCAAAAACGCCATCCCCCAGTTCGACAATGTTGAGATACACCGTCAAAATGCGCCGCTTGGTCCAGACCAGTTCGATACCGCCGGTCAGGCCGGCCTCCAGGCCCTTGCGCAACCAACTGCGGCCGTCCCACAGGAACAGGTTTTTGGCGGTTTGCTGCGACAGCGTCGAGGCGCCGCGAATGCGCGCCGGACGCCGCTCGTTGTGATCGAGCGCTTTTTCAATGGCAGCCACATCGAAGCCCCAATGCGCGGGAAACTTCTGATCTTCCGCCGCCATCACCGCCAGCGCCATATTGGGCGAGATGGCGTCCATCGATACCCAATCGGAATGCGCGACATAACCGAAATCCCCCTGCAGCCAGGCACCGATCTGCCGTTCCACCATCACCGCAGAAAACGGCACCGGTAGAAAGGCAAACAACACGATCCCCGCCAGCCACAGGCCGATAACGGCAAGCACGCTGCGCTTGAACCAAAGCCATGGCAGGAGAAAAGGCGATTTACGCCCCGATTTTCTCATTCGCTCAGTTCCAGCACTCGTGAAACCAGCTTATCAATACCGCTTGCCGCTTCGGCGATCGATTGCGCCAACATGTATGCCGGTGTGGTCACCACTTTGTTTTCAATATCGACCACAATGTCATCAACCGGACAAATCACCGGCTCACCGCCCATGGCATCAATAACCTCACCCAGATCGGGATCGTTACCAATGGTCAGACGCACCTGCTGATCCAGTATTTTCGGCAGCAGCGCTGGCGAAATACACATAAAACCAATTGGTTTATTTGCCTTATGCATTTGCCGTGTAAGATTTGCCAAATCTATGTCGACGTCGCACTCCTGCCCTTGCGCCGCAAAGCTGCTGAGGTTCTTGGCCGCGCCAAACCCACCCGGCACGATCAACGCATCCAGCTGCGCTGCGTCAGCCGCAGAAAGCGGCTGTATCTTTCCGCGCGCGATACGGGCAGACTCAACCAACACGTTACGCTGCTCGCTGACTTCATCGCCAGATAAATGATTAATTACATGCAGTTGTGGCTTATCCGGAGCAAAGCACACCGCCTGCGCTCCCGCACGGTCCAATGCCAGCAGCGTCAGCACCGCTTCGTGGATTTCCGTACCGTCGTAAACCCCACAACCGCTCAGTACCACCCCGACCTGTTTCATCACCCTTCTCCTCATCAATACTGTCAACGGGTTTGCGTTCTGAGTTGACAAAGACTAATCTACATCACACATTTTAATGAATCTTCTAACATGAAAGCTTACATTTGCTATGTTGTTGGCTGTATGATGTTTAGGAATTTATTACAACCTGCTCGACCAGAACACTGAAAACCAATACGCAGGTCACGATTTCCCTGGTGTTGGCGCAATATTCGCGCACCCCGGCCTAGGTCGGGGTCATTTTTTTTCAGCGTTCTCAACCCACGCGCGCAGTACCGCCACGTCGTTAGGCCATTCCTGTTTCAGTTCGTCGACCCAGTCCTGTACGTTGTCCCACCATGCCGGTAGCGTTGGCGTCTGGATTTGCTGTGCCAGTTGCTGCAGGTGACGCAATCCAACCGACCCGGCGGCGCCCTTGATCTTGTGCCCTTCCTCGGCGATACCTTTCTGATCGCGAGCGGTCATGTTGGAATCCAGCAGCGCCAGATAACCTGGCATCATCTGTTCGAACATTTCCAGGCTTTGGTGTATCAGCTGTGGCCCAACCAGATCCATGTATTGTTCCAGCATGGCGGTATCCAGTAACGATTCATTAATCTGCATCGCTTTGTGCTCCATTTTCTTTGTCGCATGAGAAGGTTGATGGCCCCAGTAACGGGTGATCATCGTGGTCAGAGCCGGTACCGAGAGCGGTTTGCTCAGCACATCGTCCATACCCGCATCCAGGTACTCTTTTTTGTCTTTCAGCACGTTGGCCGTCAGCGCGATCAGCGGCGGCAGCGTCTGGCCGGCATAGCGCTCATGCAGCTCGCGCGCGATATCCAGCCCGGTCATGTCTGGCAACTGGATATCCAGCAATACCAGATCGAACTCGTCAGGATCGAACATCGCCAGCGCTTCCGCGCCGTTCATTGCCACCTCTACGCTGTTGCCCAGTTTTTCCAACACCGAGCGCGCCACAATCACGTTCAACTCGATGTCCTCAACCAATAGGATATGCAACGCCGGCAACGGCAGCGGCTCCTCGGTATGCGCGGCGGCGACTTCCTGTTGCACCGCCGGCGCCTTAATCGTCAGGGTAAAGCAAGAACCGTGACCCGGACGGCTGTCCACCGTGATATCGCCGCCCATGCTCTGTGCCAGTCGCTTGGAAACCGCCAGGCCGATGCCGGTGCCGGTTGCCGGCCGCCCACCGCGCTGGTCTTTGACCTGATAGTACATGGCGAAGATTTTGTCCTGCTCGTCCTGTGGGATACCCATGCCGGAGTCTTCGACCTCGAAAACCAGCCTGTCCTGCCCATCGCGACGCACGCGCACCACGATTTGCCCCTGTTGAGTGAACTTCACCGCGTTGCCGATCAGATTCCACAGGATTTGCCGCAGACGTGTGCCGTCGGTAATCACCTGCTGCGGCAGCGGTTGCTGGGGGTCCAGCACAAATTGCAGGCCCTTCGGCTGGGCCAGCAAACCGGACAGGTTTTCCAGATCGGCAAGGAAGCCAGTAAAATCAACCGGTTGATTATCTAGCTGTACCTTGCGACGCTCCAGCTTGTCCATTTCGATAATATCGTTAAAGATATTGCCGAGGGTGATAGCGCTGACGTGAATGGTTTTCAGGTATTTGAGCTGCTCATCGTCGAGCTCGGTATCGAGCAGTATGCGACTCAGGCCGACAATGCCATTAAGCGGCGTACGAAGCTCGTGACTGATGGTTGAGATAAAGGTGGTCTTATCCCTGCTGGCGTTCTCCAACGCGTCCTGATAGCGCTTACGCTCGGTTATATCGCGTCCAAAGCCCATCAGCCCGTGACGTTTGCCCACCCGATCGTAAAACGGCACCTTACGCAGTTCGAAACAGGCTTTGCGACCGTCCGGGTACACCAGCCACTGTTCATAGGTCAGCGAGACGTTATGGCGGAATACCTTTTCGTCGGTTTCGATCACCTTGTCGGCGATATCCCGCTCATACACATCATATGGCGTCAAGCCGATCAGCTGTTTCTCGCTTTTGCCGGTCAGCAGTTCCATGGCACGGTTGCAGCCAGAAAATTCTTTGTCTTCGTTACGGTAGTAAACCAGATCCGGTGAAGCATCGAGGAAGGAGCGCAGCAGCGCCGACTGTTGCCCCAGCTCTATCTGCGCCAGCTCGCGTTGTTCCATCTCTTCTTTCAGCTTGTCCATTACCTGCAAACGCGCTTCTTCCGCCTTGATGCGATCGGCAATTTCCTGGTTGAGCTGGGTAATGTTGTCCTTCAGTTGCTGATTCAATTGCAAATCGCGGTGGCGCATCTCTTCCAGCTTGTCCACCAGCCGTGCCAGCCGCTGGCGTGACTCCTCCAGCTGTTCCACCACCACCGACAGAAAATAGACCGCCCAGGGAGTGATCAACAGCCCGAAGAAGATCGAGCGCACGACGTCGATGCTTTCAACTTCGCCGCGCAGCAGCATGGTCACCGCCATCTGGACGATCATCGCCAGCACCACCAACGCCGACGCCAGCAACAGCGAGAAGCGCACCAGCCCCAGCTTCACCATCAGATCAACGTAGTACTGGGCCAATACCCGGATTTGCTTCATAAACCGCTCCCGACAGACATAGGGGGTAAATCATACCGCAAATAGCCGCATCGCTGCGATTAGCGCAATGGAAGTGTGAAAAAGCCGGCAAATCAGCTTTACGCGGGGGCGTAGCGCAACGCCGCCGCCAGCGCGGCCCCCTGCCCGCCATGACGAATCAGATAGCTGCCGACCGCCTGCATGCCGCTCCAGCGGTTTTCGCACCATAATGGTGCCAACAGCGTCGGCCGGCGCGCATAGGCAGACAGACGATGAAACACCACGTCACGCGGCGTATGGCGGATCATTTCACCGGCGCTGGCGGCATAGTCCTCCAGCGTCAGCACCGGCTGACGCCCGGCCTGCCAGGCACGCGCCAGGGTGCTGCCGGCCACCACGTGCAGCGGATGCAGTTTGATGCCGTCTACGCCTGCGGCCACTACCGCCTGTAGCGTCGCCAGATGATCGACCGGCGTTTCGCCCGGCAGGCCGACAATCAGATGGCAGCAAACCTTCAGGCCACGTTCACGCGCGCGCCGAGCAGTCTCCCGGTAACAGTTGAAATCATGCCCGCGATTAATGCGTTTCAGCGTTTTATCGTGCGCGGTCTGTAAACCCAGTTCGAGCCATACCTCATACCCCTGGGCACGGTAGCCGGCCAACAGATCGAGCGCTGCCTGCGGTACGCAGTCCGGCCGGGTGCCGACGCAGATCCCCACCATGTTCACCTGCGCAAGCGCCTGCCGATACAGACTTTCCAGCAGCGTCACCTCGGCATAGGTACTGGTATAGGCCTGAAAATAGGCCAGATAGCGTTTGGCACGGTTGACTTTGCCAGCCTGCGTCGTCAGCTGTTCGGCGATGGTTTGCCGGCGCATTTGCTCATCGGCGAACGACGCCACATTGCAAAAGGTGCAGCCGCCGCGCCCTATGGTACCGTCGCGGTTCGGGCAGTTGAAACCACCGTGCAGCGTGAGTTTATGGACCTTTTCACCATGACGGCGTTGAAGATCGGCACCAAACATATTGACTAATTGTGGCAACTGCATAATCTTGGTGTTTCTCTGTGTTCAAAGCCGCGATGCTAATTAGAAACGGCTTTTCCCGCGATGACAGAGATCAACGCTTTTCTTCAAAGGCCTCCACAGGCATAACTATTCATTATAAATGCAAATAAAATCACCGCGCCTGCGATGAATTATTCTAATTTCATAGCAGTGGTTTTGCCCAGTATGACAGTCCAATGAAAAATAGTTACAAACAACGAAATATACGAATTTACTGGAATAATATTCTGCCATTACTGCTCGCACTAGCATGGTGCAGAGATCCAGCGGTTGCACTATAGTGAGACAGCTCACATTTCTCCGGCGGTCAACGCCCTGCCGATCCAGGTCAAATAACATTAAAAAACATTATAAATCAAAAAATTAATTACTTTTTCCACCCTTTAAAAGACCCATAAGCCTATATTTGACCTGCGTATTCTTTCTCGATAAGTTGGAAGTCCGCTGGAAGCTTTCTGGACGGGCAAACGACTCGTCATATTTATGCAGTAATTTAAGACTCCCTCTTAAAACAAGTCTTCACCACTTGTGATAACCGTCACGAGAGGCCCTTAACGGAGGGCGGAAAAGCAGATTGGCGTTATGAATACCTCATGGATATATCACGGGTATTCGCCGATTGAGCGTCTGCCCAAGCGCGTTAAGCCGCTCGTGCACCGGTTGTGAGAGTCACGCAGAGCCTGGGGAGGTTCACTGATATGTTGTACGACAAATCCCTAGAGAGGGACAACTGTGGTTTCGGCCTGATCGCCCACATAGAAGGCGAACCTAGCCATAAGGTAGTGCGTACCGCCATTCACGCACTGGCCCGTATGCAGCACCGTGGCGCAATTCTTGCTGACGGCAAGACTGGCGACGGTTGCGGCCTGTTATTGCAAAAGCCCGATCGCTTTTTCCGCATGGTTGCCGAAGAGCGCGGCTGGCGTTTAGCCAAGAATTACGCCGTAGGCATGATGTTCCTCAGCCAGGACGAGGAACAGGCCCGTGCCAGCCGCCGTATTGTGGAAGAAGAACTGCAAAACGAAACCCTGTCGATCGTGGGCTGGCGTGAAGTACCGACCAACCCGGACGTACTGGGTGAAATTGCGCTCTCTTCTCTGCCGCGTATTGAACAGATTTTCGTTAACGCCCCGGCCGGCTGGCGTCCGCGTGATATGGAACGCCGCCTGTTTGTGGCGCGCCGCCGCATTGAGAAACGCGTCCAAGAGGTGCAGGACGACAGCTTCTACGTCTGCAGCTTCTCGAACCTGGTAACGATCTACAAAGGCCTGTGCATGCCGGCGGATCTACCGCGTTTTTATCTGGATCTGGCAGATTTGCGCCTGGAATCGGCCATTTGCCTGTTCCACCAGCGCTTTTCCACCAATACCGTGCCACGCTGGCCGCTGGCGCAACCGTTTCGCTATCTGGCGCACAACGGCGAGATCAACACCATCACCGGTAACCGCCAGTGGGCGCGCGCCCGTACTTATAAATTCCAGACGCCGCTGATCCCGGATTTACAATCCGCGGCGCCTTTCGTCAACGAAACCGGCTCCGATTCCAGCTCGCTGGACAACATGCTGGAACTGCTGCTGGCAGGCGGTATGGATCTGATCCGCGCCATGCGTCTGCTGGTGCCGCCAGCCTGGCAGAACAACCCTGATATGGACGGCGATCTGCGCGCCTTCTTCGACTTCAACTCGATGCATATGGAACCGTGGGACGGCCCGGCGGGTATCGTCATGTCCGACGGCCGCTACGCCGCCTGTAACCTTGATCGTAACGGCTTGCGCCCGGCACGTTATGTGATAACCAAAGACAAGCTGATCACCTGCGCCTCGGAAGTCGGCATCTGGGATTATCAACCGGACGAAGTGGTCGAAAAAGGCCGCGTTGGCCCAGGCGAACTGATGGTGATCGACACCCGCAGCGGCCGCATTCTGCACTCCGCCGAAACCGACAACGATCTGAAGAGCCGCCATCCGTACAAAGAGTGGATGGAGAAAAACGTCAGGCGGCTGGTACCGTTCGAAGACCTGCCGGAAGACCAGGTCGGCAGCCGCGAGCTGGACGACGCTACGCTGGAAACCTACCAGAAGCAGTTCGGCTACAGCAGCGAAGAGCTCGATCAGGTGATCCGCGTGTTGGGCGAGATTGGTCAGGAGGCTACCGGCTCAATGGGCGACGACACCCCATTTGCCGTGCTCTCCAGCCGCCCGCGCATCATTTATGACTACTTCCGCCAGCAGTTCGCGCAGGTCACCAACCCGCCGATCGATCCGCTGCGTGAAGCGCACGTGATGTCACTCGCGACCAGTATCGGCCGCGAAATGAACGTGTTTTGCGAGGCCGAAGGTCAGGCGCACCGCCTGAGCTTTAAATCGCCAATTCTACTGTATTCAGATTTCAAGCAGCTCACTACGCTGGAAGGCGAATACTATCGCGCCGACACGCTGGATCTGACCTTCGATCCGGCAGAGCAGGATCTGGAACAGAAGATCCGTGCCCTGTGCGATGAAGCGGAACGCAAGGTTCGCGACGGCGCGGTGCTGCTGGTGTTGTCAGATCGCGCCATTGCGCCGAACCGTTTGCCAGTGCCGGCACCGATGGCCGTGGGCGCGGTGCAGACCCGTCTGGTTGAAAAGAGCCTGCGCTGCGATGCCAACATCATCGTTGAAACCGCCAGCGCCCGCGACCCGCACCACTTTGCCGTGCTGTTGGGCTTTGGTGCTACTGCCATCTACCCGTATCTGGCTTATGAAACGTTGGCCAAACTGGTGGACAGCCAGGCGATCGACAAAAAATACCGCGACGTGATGCTCAACTACCGCAATGGCATCAACAAGGGGCTGTACAAGATCATGTCCAAAATGGGCATTTCGACCGTAGCCTCTTACCGCTGTTCCAAGCTGTTTGAAGCCGTTGGCCTGCATCGCGATCTGTCCGATCTGTGTTTCCAGGGCGTGGTCAGCCGCATCAGCGGAGCCAGCTTCAGCGACTTCCAGCAGGATTTGCAAAACCTGTCCAAACGCGCCTGGCTCAAGCGCAAGCCGCTGGATCAGGGCGGCCTGCTGAAGTTCGTCCACGGCGGCGAATACCATGCCTATAATCCGGACGTGGTCAATACGCTGCAAAAAGCAGTGCACAGCGGCGAATACGCCGATTACCAGGCTTACGCCACGCTGGTTAACCAGCGTCCGGTGGCCATGCTGCGCGATCTGCTGGCCATTACGCCAAAAGGCGCGCCAATCCCGGTAGATCAGGTTGAACCGGCAGAATCGCTGTTTAGCCGTTTTGATACCGCGGCAATGTCGATCGGCGCCCTCAGCCCGGAAGCTCACGAGTCACTGGCCATCGCCATGAATAGCCTCGGCGGCTTCTCCAACTCCGGCGAAGGCGGCGAAGATCCGGCGCGTTACCGCACCAACAAAGTGTCGCGCATCAAACAGGTTGCGTCCGGCCGCTTCGGCGTGACTCCGGCGTATCTGGTTAACGCCGACGTGATCCAGATTAAGGTTGCCCAGGGGGCGAAACCGGGCGAAGGCGGTCAGTTGCCGGGCGACAAGGTCACACCGTACATCGCCAAGCTGCGCTATTCGGTGCCGGGTGTAACCCTGATTTCCCCGCCGCCGCACCACGATATCTATTCGATTGAGGATCTGGCCCAGCTGATTTTCGACCTGAAGCAGGTCAACCCGAAAGCGGTGATTTCAGTGAAGCTGGTGTCCGAACCGGGCGTTGGTACCATCGCTACCGGCGTGGCCAAGGCTTATGCCGACCTGATCACCATCGCCGGCTACGACGGCGGCACCGGCGCCAGCCCGCTGTCTTCCGTCAAATACGCCGGTTGCCCGTGGGAACTCGGCCTGGTAGAAACCCAGCAGGCGCTGGTAGCCAACGGCCTGCGTCACAAGATCCGCCTGCAGGTTGATGGCGGTCTGAAGACCGGCGTCGACATCGTCAAGGCCGCGATCCTCGGCGCGGAAAGCTTCGGCTTCGGCACCGGACCAATGGTGGCGCTTGGCTGTAAATACCTGCGTATCTGTCACCTGAACAACTGCGCCACCGGCGTAGCCACTCAGGATGAAAAACTGCGCCGTGACCATTATCACGGCCTGCCAGAACGCGTGACCAATTACTTCCAGTTTATCGCACGGGAGACCCGCGAGATCATGGCTTCGCTGGGCGTCAGCCAGCTGGTGGATCTGATTGGCCGTACCGAGTTCCTCACCGAACTGGACGGCATTTCCGCCAAGCAGAACAAGCTGGATCTGTCGCCGTTGCTGCAAACCGCTACGCCGCATCCGGGCAAAGCGGTGTACTGCACCGAAAGCAGCAACCCGGCGTTCGACCGTGGCCTGCTGAACAAGGAGCTGCTGGCGCAGGCCGAGCCGTTTATCGAAGCGAAACACAGCAAGACGTTCTACTTTGATATTCGCAATACCGACCGTTCGGTGGGTGCAACGCTGTCCGGCGCGATTGCTGCGGTACATGGCGATCAGGGCATGGCGGCGGATCCGATCAAGGCGCACTTCTCCGGCACCGCCGGACAGAGCTTCGGCGTATGGAACGCCGGCGGCGTTGAGCTGACCCTGACCGGCGACGCCAACGACTATGTCGGCAAGGGCATGGCCGGCGGCAGCATCGCCGTTCGCCCACCGGTCGGCTCCGCCTTCCGCAGTTTTGAAGCCAGCATCATCGGCAATACCTGCCTGTACGGTGCCACCGGCGGCAAGCTGTTTGCCGCAGGCCGCGCGGGTGAGCGTTTTGCCGTGCGTAACTCCGGCGCCATCACCGTCGTTGAAGGCATCGGCGACAATGGCTGCGAATACATGACCGGCGGCATCGTCTGCGTGCTGGGCAAAACCGGCATCAACTTTGGTGCCGGCATGACCGGCGGCTTTGCCTACGTATTGGATGAAGACGGTGAATTCCGTAAACGCGTGAACCCGGAACTGGTAGAGGTGTTGGACGTCGACCAGTTGGCGATTCATGAAGAGCACCTGCGTGGCCTGATCACCGAGCACGTGCAGGCGACCGGATCTGCGCGCGCCGAGGAAATTCTGGCCAACTGGCCGGTCTGGGCGTCGAAGTTCGCGCTGGTCAAGCCGAAGTCCAGTGATGTGAAGGCATTATTGGGTCACCGTAGTCGTTCCGCAGCCGAGCTGCGGGTTCAGGCGCAGTAAGAGGTCATCAATGAGTCAGAATGTGTATCAATTTATCGACTTGCAGCGCGTTGATCCGCCAAAGAAACCGCTGAAGATCCGTAAAATTGAGTTTGTAGAGATTTACGAGCCGTTTTCGGAAACCCAGGCGAAAGCGCAGGCCGACCGTTGCCTGTCTTGCGGCAACCCTTACTGCGAATGGAAGTGTCCGGTTCACAACTACATTCCGAACTGGCTGAAGCTGGCAAACGAGGGTCGCATCATGGAGGCGGCGGATCTGGCGCACCAGACCAACAGCCTGCCTGAAGTCTGCGGTCGCGTATGTCCTCAGGATCGTCTGTGCGAAGGGTCATGTACCCTGAACGACGAATTCGGCGCAGTGACCATCGGCAATATCGAACGCTATATCAGCGATAAAGCAATCGAGATGGGCTGGAAGCCTGATATGTCGCACGTGCAGCCGACCGGCAAACGCGTGGCGATCATCGGCGCAGGTCCCGCCGGCCTGGCCTGTGCCGACGTACTGACCCGTAACGGTGTGAAAGCGGTGGTTTACGATCGTCACCCCGAAATCGGCGGCCTGCTGACCTTCGGCATTCCGGCCTTCAAGCTGGAAAAAGAAGTAATGGTCAAGCGCCGTCACATCTTCAGTGAGATGGGCATCGAGTTCCAGCTCAATACCGAAGTCGGCAAAGACGTCACCATGGATGCGCTGTTGAATGACTATGACGCGGTGTTCCTTGGCGTCGGCACCTACCAATCGATGCGCGGTGGTCTGGACAACGAAGACGCGCCGGGAGTGTACGACGCGCTACCGTTCCTGATTGCCAATACCAAGCAGCTGATGGGTTATGACGCCAGCGAGCAGGAGCCTTACGTCAGTATGGAAGGCAAGCGCGTGGTGGTACTGGGCGGTGGTGATACCGCCATGGACTGTGTGCGGACCTCGATTCGTCAAGGTGCCACGCAGGTCACCTGCGCCTACCGCCGTGACGAAGCCAACATGCCGGGCTCCAAACGCGAAGTGAAAAACGCCCGTGAGGAAGGGGTTGAATTCAAATTCAACCTGCAACCGCTGAGCATCGAACTGAATAGCGCCGGCCGCGTTGCCGGCGTGAAGATGGTGCGTACTCAGCTGGGCGCGCCAGATGCCAATGGCCGCCAGGTCGCCGAGCAGGTGCCAGGTTCCGAGCATGTTCTCGACGCCGATGCGGTGGTCATGGCGTTTGGCTTCCGCCCGCACCAGATGGATTGGCTGGCGACCCACGACGTGCAATTGGATAAGCAAGGGCGCATCGTCGCGCAGGAAGGTATCGAAAACGCCTTCCAGACCAGCAACCCGAAAATCTTTGCCGGCGGCGATGCGGTGCGCGGCTCAGATCTGGTGGTCACGGCGATTGCCGAAGGGCGTAAGGCTGCCGACGGCATCCTGAACTACCTGGAAGTGTAATCGCACCGCGCTGCCCGGCCTAGGCCGGGCTTTACATGGCGCCGTCGGCTCCCGCTTACCAGCATAAAAAAAGGTACAGCCATGCTGTACCTTTTTCTTTTTGCGCTGGCGTTACTTGACGACGCGCAATGCCGGGCGACCACCGCGCGGTGGCTGTGGCGGCTCGTCATCCGGATCCCGATCGTCGCCGGCGTCCGGACGATCGCCGTCAATCACCGACATCAGGCTTTCGGACGGCACCGTCTCGTTGTCCAGCCCCTCAAAGGTGCCTTCAGCTTCATACGCGGCTTCCGGTTCGAACATGGTGCCAGCGCCGTTTTCACGCGCGTAAATCGCCAGCACTGCGGCCATCGGCACCAGTACCTGGCGTGGCACGCCGCCGAAGCGCGCGTTAAAGCTCACGTCGTTGTCGCCCAGTTGCAGGTTGCCCACCGCGCGCGGCGCAATGTTCAGCACAATCTGGCCGTCGCGCGCGAACTCCATCGGCACCTGCACATCGGGGCGCGTAACATCGACCACCAGATGCGGCGTCAGCTGGTTGTCGAGCAACCAGTCATAGAACGCGCGTAACAGGTAGGGACGGCGCGGTGTCATCTGGGACATATCCATGCTGCTTAGCCCCGAGTTTGCAGGCGCATCTCGCGCTCGGCTTCGGTCAGGGAGGCCAGGAACGCATCACGCTCGAATACACGAGTCATGTAGCCTTTCAGCTCTTTCGAGCCGGCGCCATTCAGTTCGATGCCCATCTGCGGCAAACGCCACAGCAACGGCGCCAGGTAGCAATCGACCAGACTGAATTCATCGCTGAGGAAATACGGCTTGATATTGAATACCGGCGCGATTTCGATCAGCGTTTCACGCAGCTGCTTGCGCGCCGCCTCGGCTTCCTGGCCGGTGCCACGTTCGATTTTGTACATCAGCGTATACCAGTCTTTCTCGATACGCTGCATCCACAGGCGGCTTTCGCCACGTGCAACCGGGTAAACCGGCATCAACGGCGGGTGCGGAAAGCGCTCATCAAGGTATTCCATGATGATGCGGGATTCATACAGGGTCAGCTCGCGATCGACCAGCGTTGGCACCGTTTGGTAAGGATTGAGGTCAATCAGATCCTGCGGCAGGTTATCCATCTCAACCTGCTCAATCTCGACGCTGACACCTTTCTCCGCCAGTACGATACGTACTTGATGGCTAAAAATGTCGGTCGGGCCAGAAAACAGCGTCATTACCGAACGTTTGTTGGCAGCGACAGCCATGAAAACCTCCAAGTTTATCTAGAAAATACTGCGAATAGCCAACGTCCCTTCACCTTCCATACCGCAACGATATCAGCTCCCTCAACTCCCCGTCGGCTGGCAAGCCAAGCTGCTGGGGATGCGTTCGGTCGCCGCCTTGCTGCACCATGAAATCTATCGGGTTACCAGGCTGCTATCCTGAATGATCTTGCCGCAGCCGGCATGCTCGCAGATAAACCTTAGGGTCTGGAATTCGGCCTTGGAGGTAGACTGACGGCAACTGCTCGGCGAACAGGCGCAAAAGTGGATGATAGTTTACCAGATTTTGCCTGTTTTGTGGGGGATACGTGGCGATTTCATCGTGATTTGTCTGATATCCCACAGATTTTAATGCAGGAATATTAAATTTGAGGCATAAAAAAACCCGGTGAAACACCGGGTTTTTTGCGTGTATCGTTCTGCCGGAGCAGAAAAATTAACGCTTGGAGAACTGCGGACGACGACGTGCTTTACGCAGACCGACTTTCTTACGTTCAACCTGACGAGCATCACGAGTGACGAAGCCAGCTTTACGCAGTTCAGAACGCAGAGTCTCATCGTACTCCATCAGTGCACGGGTGATACCGTGACGGATCGCACCAGCTTGACCAGAGATGCCACCACCTTTAACGGTGATGTACAGATCCAGTTTGCCAACCATGTCGACCAGTTCCAGCGGTTGACGAACTACCATGCGGGCAGTTTCGCGACCGAAGTACTGTTCCAGGCTGCGCTGGTTGATAACGATGTTACCGTTGCCCGGCTTGATGAAGACGCGAGCGGCGGAGCTTTTGCGGCGACCAGTGCCGTAGTATTGATTTTCAGCCATTGCCATTAATCCCGATTAAATGTCCAGAACTTGCGGTTGCTGTGCCGCGTGATTGTGCTCGGTGCCCGCGTAAACTTTCAGTTTACGGAACATTGCACGACCCAACGGACCCTTTGGCAGCATGCCTTTAACCGCGATTTCAATCACACGCTCAGGACGGCGGGCAATCATCTCTTCAAAGGTCGCTTCTTTGATACCACCGATGTGGCCGGTGTGGTGGTAGTACATCTTGTCGTTACGCTTGTTGCCGGTTACAGCAACTTTTTCAGCGTTCAGAACGATGATGTAATCACCGGTATCAACGTGCGGGGTGTATTCCGCTTTATGCTTGCCGCGCAGACGACGAGCCAGTTCAGTAGCAAGACGGCCTAAAGTTTTACCGTCTGCATCAACAACGTACCAGTCGCGTTTTACGGTTTCTGGTTTAGCTGTAAAAGTTTTCATTAAAAGCTTACCCAATAATTAGTTACACGTTGGTGAACACCCAAACGCTCGAAAACAGTTGAGGCTCACACGACCATCAAGTCCAGCAAACCTACCCCTTCGAATAGCCATTGCCGGCACTATAAAGTTTTTGGGAAAAAAAACTTTGTTGTAACGTGGGGTCGCAAGATTATAGAGAAGTCGCTCGCAAAGATCGAACAGTTTTTGAATGGAAATTGCATTTTGCCTGCCGGAACGAGGGTCTCGCCGTCGAGACCCCAAATTGTATCACGGCAGATGTGGCAGCTTAAGGTATTCCTCGCTCTGCATTTCCTGCAAGCGTGACAGACAGCGCTGGTATTCGAACTTGAGGCGCTCCCCCTGATAGATCTCGAACATCGGCGCTTCGGCGGCAATCACCAGTTTGACATGGCGCTCGTAAAACTCGTCCACCAGCGCAAGGAAACGCCGGGCGGTGTTTTCCTTCAACGGCCCCATGATGCGTACGTTGTACAGCATCACACTGTGATACAGGCGCGACAGCGCAATGTAATCCAGCTGGCTGCGAGCATCTTCGCACAGCGTATGAAAGTCCACCGCCAAGACGCCTTCCACCGCGCGGATCGCCGGTAGCGGTCGGTGGTTAATCTGCAATATCGGCGCCTCTTCCCCCTCCTTGCCCGCCAGCTTGACGAAGATCTGATCCAGCGTCTGCTGCGTCTGCGCATTGAGCGGCGTCAGATAGAGATGCGCCTGCGTCAGCGTGCGCAACCGATAATCGATACCGGCGTCAACGTTTAACACTTCGCAATACTGGTTGATGAGATCGATCGCCGGCAGGAAACGCGCCCGCTGCAAACCGTTACGATATAAATCGTCGGGCGGAATGTTGGAGGTCGCCACCAGCGTGATGCCTCTGGCGAACAGCGCCTGCAGCAACGTTGCCAACAGCATTGCGTCGGTGATGTCAGAGACGAAAAACTCGTCAAAGCACAGCACATCAGCCTGCGCCTTGAAGCCGTCGGCGATAATCTCCAGCGGGTTTTCCTGGCCCTGCAGTTCGGTCAGTTCTTCATGCACCCGCAGCATAAAACGGTGAAAATGCAGACGCAGCTTGCGATCGCCCGGCAGACTGTGAAAAAACATGTCCATCAGCCAGGTTTTACCGCGCCCGACGCCGCCCCACATATACAGGCCCTGTACCGGTGTTTGCGCCGTCGGCTCACCGCCCTTGCCCAGCCAACGACCAAGCTTGCTGCGTAATCCGCCGCCTGTGGCCTGACTTTTCGGCGCCTGCAGCAGTTGGTGATAAATGCCGTCCAATCGGCTGATGGCCTGCCGCTGAACCTCATCGGCCTGATACTCGCCCGCGTCCAGCGCCTGCTGGTAACGTGATAACGGTGACTGTGATTGCATGTCTATCTATAATCCCTGACAACGGTAAGAATTTATTTAGCCCATTTTAGCAACGCGTTACCGGTGAGTTGTCCGGTTATCGCCACATTTACCCGCGCTGCGGCGCACGCAAAAACCCTGGTTGCCGGAGGTAAAAGCGCATCAGGATTCCACTCGGACAAGGTTAACGGTTATAGTGGATATTATTAAGTGAAAAATCCCTGCGGAACAACGAAGTCACAAAAGGAGTCATCATGACCTGGGAGTATGCGCTGATTGGTTTGGTGGTCGGTATCGTCATTGGTGCGGTAGCGATGCGCTTTGGTAACCGTAAATTACGTCAACAACAGGTTTTGCAGAACGAACTGGACAAAAGCAAAACCGAGCTGGAAGAGTATCGTCAGGAACTGGTGGGCCACTTTGCCCGTAGCGCAGAGCTGCTGGATAACATGGCACGCGATTATCGTCAGCTGTATCAGCATATGGCGAAAAGCTCCAACAACCTGCTGCCGGATCTGCCGATGCAGGACAATCCGTTCCGCTATCGTCTGACCGAATCCGAAGCGGACAACGATCAGGCGCCGGTTGAAATGCCGCGCGACTACTCTGAAGGTGCATCCGGCCTGCTGCGTGGCGCACCACGCCGCGACTAAGCGTTAACATTCAGCCCGTGAGCCACTGCGCCGCGGGCTTTTGCTCCTGCCCGCTTACCGTTCCCCGCCCCTGCGCTATGCTTAAGACAGGGCTTCAGTGAACTTTTCACGCAAATTCACGGTCTTAACTTCACTGTGGCAACGCAATTGCCTTATCATCACACTTTCACCGGCAGGTATTGAGAGAGTTAACATCAATGAAGAAAAAGTCGTTAATACTTAGTGCACTCGCAATGAGCATTGGCCTGACGCTCGCCTCCGTACCGGTGGCCAACGCGGCTTTACCACTCGCCGTTCAGGGGCAGCAATTGCCAAGCCTGGCGCCGATGCTGGAAAAAGTGTTACCCGCAGTGGTCAGCGTGCATATTGAAGGGACTCAGGTGCAACGCCAGCAATTGCCAGAAGAATTCAAATATTTCTTCGGCCCCAATTTCCCTACGCAAAAGCAAAGCTCTCGCCCGTTTGAAGGATTGGGCTCCGGCGTGATTATCGATGCCGCCAAAGGCTATATCCTGACCAACAATCACGTCATCGCCAACGCCGACAAAATCAAGGTACAGCTGAACGATGGCCGTGAGTTCGACGCCAAGCTGATTGGCCGCGATGAACAGACCGACATCGCGCTGCTGCAAGTCACCGCCAAAAACCTGACCGCAGTAAAAATGGCCGATTCCGACACGCTGCGCGTTGGTGACTTCGCCGTCGCCGTCGGTAACCCGTTCGGACTGGGCCAGACCGCCACCTCGGGCATTATCTCTGCACTGGGCCGCAGCGGTCTGAATCTGGAAGGGTTGGAAAACTTCATCCAGACCGACGCTTCCATCAACCGCGGTAACTCCGGCGGCGCCCTGGTCAACCTGAACGGTGAGCTGATCGGCATCAACACCGCCATTCTGGCGCCGGGCGGAGGCAACATCGGCATCGGCTTCGCCATCCCGAGCAACATGGTGCAGAACCTTAGCCAGCAGTTGATCGAATTTGGCGAAGTCAAACGCGGTCTGCTCGGCATCAAGGGTAGCGAAATGACTGCGGACATGGCGAAGGCGTTCAACACCGACGCCCAACGCGGCGCGTTTGTCAGCGAAGTGCTGCCGAAGTCTGCGGCTGCCAAGGCCGGCATCAAGGCCGGCGACATACTGGTGTCGGTGGATGGCAAACCGGTCAGCAGTTTTGCCGAACTGCGCGCCAAGGTCGGAACCACCGCTCCGGGTAAAACCATCAAGGTCGGCCTGTTGCGCGACGGTAAGCCGCAGGAAGTGTCGGTGACGCTGGATAATAGCGAAACGGCAACCACCAGCGCGGAAACCCTTTCTCCGGCGTTGCAGGGCGCCTCACTCAGCAATGGCGCAATTGCCGGCGGGGCGAAAGGCGTCAAGATCGACAACGTTGAAAAGGGCACGCCGGCAGCCCAGGTTGGCCTGCAAAAAGGCGATGTGATTATCGGCATCAACCGTCAGCGGGTCGAAAACATCACCGCGCTGCGCAAAGTGCTGGAAGCCAAACCACCGGTAATGGCGCTCAACATCGTGCGCGGCGGCGAAACCCTGTATTTGCTGTTGCGTTAATTTGTGCAAAAACCGGGCTCGGTAACATACTGTGCCCGGTTAACTCGTGGTATTCTCCGTCCATCTTTCATTTCACGTATTAAAACTCCATGTTTGCTAAGCTCTTGCGTTCCGTTGTAATTGGTTTGATCGTTGCCGGCCTGCTGTTGGCAGCGCTTCCCGTGCTGCGCTCGTCCAATCAACTGTTTGCAACCAGGCTTGAGAGTACCGTCGACGAAACCCCGACCAGTTATAACAAGGCCGTGCGCCGTGCGGCACCGGCGGTGGTCAATATTTATAATCGCAACATGAACGGCGCGCCGAACGTGCTTTCGCTGGGTTCTGGGGTGATCATGAACGATCGCGGCTATATCCTGACCAACCGTCACGTGGTCAAGGATGCGCAGCAAATCACCGTGGTGTTGCAGGACGGCCGGCGCTACGAAGCCCTGCTGGTCGGTTCCGACAGCCTGACCGATCTGGCCGTATTGAAAATCGACCCCGGCAACCTGCCGGTGATTCCGATCAACACCAAACGCACGGCACATATCGGCGATGTGGTATTGGCCATCGGCAACCCGTATAACCTCGGCCAGACCGTGACCCAGGGGATTATCAGCGCCACCGGCCGCATCAGCCTGAGCACCACCGGCCGCCAGACCTTTCTACAAACCGATGCGTCGATTAACCGCGGCAACTCCGGCGGCGCGTTGGTCAACTCGTTAGGTGAACTGATGGGCATCAATACCCTGACCTATGACAAGGTCACCGACGGTGAGACCCCCGAGGGGCTGGGCTTCGCCATTCCAACCGAACTGGCAACCAAAATCCTCGACAAACTGATCCGTGACGGCCGAGTGATTCGCGGCTACTTTGGAATTCAGGGCAAGGAGATCATCCCGCTGCGCACCTCCACCTCGGGTATTGAACGTCTGCAAGGCATCATCGTCACGGAAATCACGCCAAACGGCCCGGCCGCCAACGCCGGTTTCCATATTAACGACGTGATAGTCAACGTAGACAACAAACCGGCGGTCGCGGTACTGGAAACCATGGATCAGGTTGCAGAAATACGCCCGGGAACGGAAATCCCGGTCGTGGTCTTGCGCGACGGCAAACGCATAACGTTGCGAATGACGGTGGGTGAATTCCCCGAAGACAGCAATTGAGATCAAAAAAGCCCGACTGAATCAGCCGGGCTTTTGCTGGTTAGGTGACGCAATAGCGCAGTCGTTACTCGCCTTTCACCCGCTCGATATTGGCACCCAACGCACGCAACTTGTCTTCGATACGCTCATAGCCACGGTCGATGTGATAAATACGATCGACAATGGTCACGCCGTCGGCAATACAACCAGCCAATACCAGGCTGGCTGACGCGCGTAAATCGGTCGCCATCACCTGCGCGCCGGACAGTTGCTCAACCCCGTGGCAAATCACCGTATTGCTCTCGATTTCCGCATGTGCGCCCATGCGAATCAGTTCCGGCACGTGCATGAAACGGTTTTCGAAGATGGTCTCGGTGATCACGCCAGTCCCTTCTGCCACCAGATTCAACAGGCTGAACTGCGCCTGCATGTCGGTCGGGAAGCCTGGGTGCGGCGCAGTACGCACGGTCACCGCCTTTGGCCGCTGGCCGTGCATGTCCAGACTGATCCAGTCTTCGCCAACTTCAATGTCGGCACCGGCTTCGCGCAGCTTGGCCAGCACCGCATCCAGCGTATCGGGACGGGTGTCGCGGCACAGTACTTTACCGCCGGAAATCGCCGCCGCTACCAGGAAAGTCCCGGTTTCGATACGGTCAGGCAGTACGCGGTACACGCCGCCACCCAGGCGTTCGACGCCTTCAATGGTGATTTTGTCGCTACCGGCGCCGCTGATCTTGGCACCCAGGGTGTTGAGGAAGTTGGCGGTATCGACAATTTCCGGTTCACGTGCGGCGTTTTCAATGATGGTGGTGCCGGTCGCCAGCGTCGCCGCGCTCATGATGGTGACGGTAGCACCAACGCTCACCTTGTCCATGACGATATGCGCGCCTTTCAGACGGCCGTCAACCGACGCTTTAACGTAGCCTTCTTCCAGCTTGATTTCCGCACCCAACTGCTCCAGGCCGGTGATGTGCAGATCGACCGGACGTGCACCGATGGCGCAGCCGCCCGGCAGGGAAACCTGGCCACGGCCAAAGCGCGCCACCAGTGGACCCAGCGCCCAAATGGACGCACGCATGGTTTTCACCAGATCGTACGGTGCGCAAAACTCATGCACGCCGCTGGCATCCACGAATACCGAACCGTTACGCTCGATCTTGGTGCCTAACTGGTTGAGTAGCTTAATGGTGGTGTCGATATCCTTGAGTTTAGGAACATTCTGTAGCTCAACCGGCTCTTCTGCCAATAGCGCAGCAAACAGAATCGGCAGGGCAGCATTTTTCGCCCCGGAAATAGCCACTTCACCGCTCAGGCGGGTCCGGCCCTGCACACGAAATTTATCCATCTGACTACTCTCTATTATTTCATTAACCTGGGCCTGCATCGCGGGAGCCGCATCGGCGCTGGCAAGGAGAGATTGTTCGCCCTGCCCATCGGTCTGGCTTGTTCGGCCGCGGTAACCGCGGACCAATCTAGCATCGAGATTTACTGCTCGAGCCATTCGGCCAAACGCGCTGATCGATACGCACCTTGTGCCCGCTTGATGTAACGCCGTTTATGTTGGATATCGCCGACTGCCCCGAGGGGATGCCGCTTTAAAATCCGTTGAGTTTGCGATCGCGCTGCCACTCTTCAGGGGTATATGCCTTGATCGACAACGCATGAATGCGATTGTCCGCAATGTATTCCATCAGCGGTGCATAGACGGCCTGCTGTTTTTTTACCCGACTCATGGTGGCAAAGATCTCGCCCACCGCAATCACCTGAAAGTGACTGCCGTCGCCGGTTACGTGTACTTCTTGCAGTGCCAATGCGTTCATCAGCACGTCTTTAATTTCGTTATTTTCCATAGTATCCAGTTCTGCCGTAAAGGATCATAATCAGCCTGACATCTTAGAGGAATACGGCGCTTTCTTAAACTAAAGAAAAAGCCCCTGTGTAACAGGGGCTTTCTGGGCAAACGGTGGCAAAACGCCAGAAAAACGCGCTAAACGGCGGTATCGACAGGCATTATTTCTTGCAGGTTGTACAAGGTAATCAGCGTTTTCAGCCGATCGGTGGCGCCGATAATCTGCAACTCCACGCCCTGGCGTTGCTGCTGTGCGCACAGATGCACCAGCAGCGCCAGCCCGGACGAGTCAACCCGCTGCAACTGCGCCACGTCAACCGCAGTTTTGCCCGCCAGCAGGGAACCACGCTGTTGCCATAGTGGCAGCAGCGTTTCCCGATCCAAATCGCCGCTCAGTACCAGCGTTTGCTGCCGTGCGTCAAAGCGAAGGGATGATGCCATTACTTTTTCTGATCCAGGGTAATTGGCTGTTTGGCCGCGGCCTGCAACTGCTGGGTCAGGCCATCAATGCCTTTGGTACGCAGCGTAGATGCCCACTCGTTTTGCTTGGTGGTGATCATGCTGACGCCTTCGGCGATCATGTCATAAGCCTGCCAGTTACCGGTTTTAGTGTTTTTGCGCCATTGGAAATCCAGGCGAACCGGCGGACGGCCATTGGTATCAATGATGGTCACGCGGATGGCGATGATATCGGCGTTCCCCAAAGGTTTTTCCGGCGCAATCTGGTAGGTCTGGCCGTGATACAGCGCCAGCGCCTGGCCGTAAGCCTGTTCCAGATAGGCCTGGAACGCAGTGAAGTACGCTTCGCGCTGCGCCGGCGTTGCTTCTTTGTAATAACGCCCCAGCACCAGGGCACCGGCGTATTTTACCTGTACATAAGGCATCAGTTCCTGATGCACAATGGTGCGCAGATAGTTAGGATCCTGCTTGATTTTCGGCTGCTCGGTTTTCAGGCGGTCGAAGGTTTTTTGCGCCGCTTCTTGCATCATGCTGTACGGATTGGTTTGATCCGCCGCGTTCGCCAGCGGTGCAACCACCAGCAGGGCAACCATCAATAAACGTTTAAACATGCAGGCTTCCTCTTTTAATGACTCGGGGTGGCAGATGGCATGGCGTCGCCGGCAGCCGGCGCATTGGCCGCCTCGTCCGGTTTGGCTGCGCCATCCTGACCGCCGCTTTTGTACAGGAACTGGCCGATCAAGTCTTCCAGAACCATTGCTGATTTGGTGTCCTGAATGGTGCCACCATCCTTCAGGATAGTCGTACCCATGTCCGGGTCTTCAAAACCGACGTTCAATGCCAGATACTGTTCACCCAGCAGACCAGAGGTGCGAATCGCCAGCGAGCTGGTGTCCGGGATCTGATCGTATTTATCCTGGATATCCAACGCGACGCGTGGCGTATAGGTTTTAGGATCGAGCGCGATATCCGCCACCCGACCAATCACCACCCCGCCGATCTTCACCGGGGAGCGCGGTTTCAGGCCACCAATATTGTCGAATGTGGCATAGATACGGTAAGTCGGCTCATTGCCGATCGATTTGACGTTCGCCACTTGCAAGCAGATAAAAATGATGGCGCACAGCGCGATCAGCATAAATGCCCCAACCCAGATTTCACTTTTCTTCGTTTGCATCGACTCAATTCCCAAACATCAGTGCTGTCAGCACGAAATCCAATCCCAACACCGCCAGAGACGAATGTACCACGGTTCGGGTCGTTGCCCGGCTGATCCCTTCGGAGGTCGGCAGCGCGTCATACCCGTTAAAGATAGCAATCCAGGTAACGGTGATGGCAAATACCACACTCTTGATCAGGCAGTTGAGCAAATCCTGACGCCATTCTACGGCGCCCTGCATCGCCGACCAGAAGAAGCCGCTGTCGATGCCCTTCCAGTCTACGCCAACCACCGAACCGCCCCAGATACCCACGGCAACAAAAATGATGGTCAACAGCGGCATGCTGATAAGACCGGCCCAGAAACGGGGCGCCGCAATGCGTCGCAGCGGATCGACCGCCATCATTTCCAGGCTGGAGATTTGTTCGGTGGCTTTCATCAAGCCGATTTCCGCCGTGAGCGCCGAGCCGGCGCGACCGGCGAACAACAGCGCGGTCACCACCGGTCCGAGTTCACGCAGCAGCGACAACGCCACCATCATGCCGAGGCTGGCTTCGGCGCTGTAAGTGGTCAGTACCAGATAGCCTTGCAACCCCAGCACCATGCCGATAAACAGTCCGGAAACCATAATGATCAACAGGGATTGCACACCGACGCTGTGGAGTTGCTTCACCAGCAACGGCCATTGCCTGCGCGGTTCGGGCCGCCCGATCAGCGCGCCCCACAGCATCAGCCCCGCACGCCCAAAGGCGGCACTGGTGTTGATACCTCGGCGTCCAAAAGACGCTAACGCCTGTAATAACATGAGGATAGTTACTCCCTTATCCTAACAGTTCGGCACGGTAATCACCGGCCGGATAACGGAATGGCACCGGCCCATCGGCAATACCATCCAGGAACTGGCGCACCCGCGCATCGGGATTGTTCTGTAATTGCGGCGTGGTGCCTTCGGCAATCACGCGGTTTTCCGCCACAATGTAAGCATAATCGGCAATGCTCAGGACTTCCGGCACATCGTGCGACACCACAATGCAGGTAATACCCAGCGCATGGTTCAGTTCGTCGATCAGCTTTACCAGTACGCCCATGGTGATCGGGTCCTGACCGACGAACGGCTCATCGAACATGATCAGTTGCGGGTCGAGCGCAATGGCACGCGCCAGCGCCGCACGCCGCGCCATGCCGCCAGACAGTTCGTTGGGCATCAGCTCGGCTGCACCACGCAGGCCGACCGCCTCCAGCTTCATCAGTACGGTGGTGCGCAGGATCTCTTCCGGCAATGCGCTGTGCTCACGCAGCGGAAACGCCACGTTTTCAAACACCGTCAGGTCAGTGAACAACGCGCCGGACTGAAACAGCATGCTCATTTTCTTGCGAGATTCGTACAGCTGGTGACGTGACAGCGCGGGAATGTTATCACCGTCAAACCAGATCTCGCCGCGGTCCGGCGCCAGTTGGCCACCGATCAGGCGCAGTAGCGTGGTTTTACCGATGCCGGACGGCCCCATGATCGCCGTTACCTTGCCACGGGGAACCGTCAGGTTGATGTCTTCAAATATCAGCCGATCGCCACGTGAAAAACTCATGCCACGCACTTCGACCAGATTGTCTGCCTTCTGAAGCATGTTTGGATCCTTACATACCGCTCATTTGACGGATTCCTGCGTCCTGTTCGACGCATTGGGATACGAATTTACCCGTGATAATAATCGAATGGGCGCCACGCGGCCCATTTTTACAAAAACTTACCCGCATTTCGCTACCAATGGTGCCATTGGTTTTACTTTTCTGCTGCACACGGTCAAAATTAGACATAAAACGCAAAAAAATGAAACTGAACGAATTTTAGCCTGGGAAACGCGTCGCGGCTCTGCCGCAGACCACTATGGGCAAGCAAGATAGCTGAATTGCAGCATTTAACCAACGAACGGGATAATCACCCCCAAGGACTTTGCATGTTTCTCGCGATAGCGTTACTTATCGTTGGTTTATTTTTACTGGTGTATGGCGCTGATCGCCTGGTGTATGGCGCGGCGGTCATTTCCCGTTCGCTGGGCGTGCCGCCGCTGATTATCGGCATGACCATCGTCGGCATCGGCACCTCGCTGCCGGAACTTATCGTGTCGGTTACTGCCGCCCTGAACGGCCAGATCGACATGGCGGTCGGCAACGTACTGGGTTCCAACATTACCAATATCCTGCTGATACTGGGCGTTGCCGCGCTGATCCATCCGCTGGCAGCACGTTCGGAAGTGCTGCGGCGCGAACTGCCGCTGATGTTGGCGGTCACAGTATTGTGCGGCTTTGTGTTGATGGACAGCCATCTGAGCCGACTGGACGGGGTCATTCTGCTGGCCGCTGCCGCCGGATTTATCATGCTGATGCTGAAAATCGCCCGGCTGGCACAGCACGAAGGCAACGACAGCCTGACGGTGGAGCAAATCGCCGAATTGCCGCAGGACAGCAGCAACACCGTAGCGATGCTGTGGCTGCTGCTGGCGTTTATCATCTTGCCGCTCTCCTCGCGGATGATTGTCGATAACGCAACGGTGATCGCCCACTATTTCGGCCTGAGCGAACTGGTGGTCGGCTTGACCATCATCGCGGTCGGCACCAGCTTGCCCGAGCTTGCCACCTCCATCGCCGGCGCCCTGAAAGGCGAAGACGATATGGCGATAGGCAATATTATCGGCTCGAATATTTTCAACTCGGTGATTGTGCTAGGCGTCCCGGCGCTGCTGTCACCGGGCAGCATCAACCCGGCAGCCTACCAACGCGACTATTGGGTAATGCTGGCGGTCAGCGTGGTGCTCAGCGCACTGTGCATCGGCCGTAAACATCGCATCGGCCATCTGGCGGGCGCTCTGTTATTATGTGGCTTTATTGCGTATCTTGCGGTGCTGTTTTTCAACCCTTTCAGCGCAGTTGGCGGTGGCCAATAGCGGCGAGGAAACGGAGGGCGGCGAGTGCAGACCGCACAAGCGGCGAACGATAAAAACCGCCAATGCCCCTGCCATCGTAACGGATGCAGGTCTAACCGACGGGAACAAGCATGTCGAACATTGAGTTGCAATCCGGCTTCGATTTTCAGCAAGCCGGTAAAGAAGTGCTTCAGATCGAACGCGACGGGCTGGCCCAGCTCGATCGCTACATTAACGACGATTTTACCCGCGCCTGCGAAGCGATCGCCGCCTGCGGCGGTAAAGTGGTGGTGATGGGCATGGGCAAATCCGGCCACATCGGCTGCAAGATTGCCGCCACCTTTGCCAGCACCGGTACACCATCGTTTTTCGTGCATCCTGCCGAAGCCAGCCATGGCGATCTCGGCATGGTCACGGCACAAGACATCGTACTGGCGATTTCCAACTCCGGCGAGTCCAACGAGATTCAGGCGCTGATCCCGGTACTGAAGCGCCAACGCATCCCATTGATCTGCATGACCAACAACCCCGACAGTTCCATGGGCAAGGCCGCTGACATCCATCTGTGTATCAAAGTGCCGCAGGAAGCCTGTCCGCTCGGCCTGGCACCAACCACCAGCACCACCGCAACGCTGGTGATGGGCGACGCGCTGGCAGTCGCGCTGTTGAAGGCCCGCGGTTTTACCCCGGAAGATTTTGCGCTGTCGCATCCTGGCGGCGCGCTGGGCCGCCGCCTGTTACTGCGCGTCACTGATATCATGCACAGCGGCGACGAAATCCCACACGTCAGCGCCGACGCGTCACTGCGCGACGCACTGTTGGAAATCACCCGCAAGAATCTTGGCATGACGGTGGTCTGCAACGATCTGATGAAAATTGCCGGTATCTTTACCGACGGCGACCTGCGCCGGGTGTTTGATATGGGCATCGATCTGAACCATGCCAGGATCGCCGACGTCATGACGCTCGGTGGCGTACGGGTGCGCCCGAACACCCTGGCGGTAGATGCGCTCAACCTGATGCAACAGCGCCATATCACCGCGCTGCTGGTTGCCGATGGCGACCAGTTGCTGGGTGTGGTACATATGCATGACATGCTGCGCGCCGGCGTGGTATGAGTTTCAGGCTGCCGCTGCGCTCAGCCTGTTTTAGAAAGAAGTCCTGAGGATATTGAATGAGTACGGTTGAAACCTGCTACGGGCCGGTAACGGAACAAGTGATGGCACGGGCCGGGAAAATCCGCCTGCTGATTTGCGATGTCGACGGCGTGCTGTCGGATGGCCTGATCTACATGGGCAACAACGGCGAGGAGCTGAAGGCCTTCAACGTGCGCGACGGCTACGGCATCCGCTGCCTGAAAACCTCGGATATCGAGGTAGGCATTATCACCGGGCGTTGCGCCAAGTTGTTGGAGGACCGGGCAAAAACGCTGGGAATTAACTATCTGTATCAAGGGCAGTCCGATAAGCTTTTGGCCTTCCGTGAACTGTTGGATACACTGTCGCTGTCACCGGATCAGGTGGCCTACATCGGCGACGATCTGATCGACTGGCCGGTGATGGCCCAGGTTGGTCTGGCGGTGGCGGTGGCGGATGCCCACCCTCTGCTGACCCCGCGTGCCCATTATGTCACCCGCATTGCCGGTGGCCGCGGCGCAGTACGTGAACTGTGCGACATCATTCTTTTGGCTCAGAACAAGCTGGAGGACGCCAAAGGGCTGTCGATATGAGCAAAACCAAATTCTGGATCACCATCATACTGACGGTGATCGTACTGGCCCTGATTGGCTGGAACATGGCGGATTTCGACGACGATAGCACGGCCGAGCCGATTAATACCCAGGCCCCGACCTATCAGAGCCAGCATACGGTCACTATCGTCTACAACCCGGCCGGTAAATTAAGTTATAAACTGGTGGCAGAGGACGTGAAGTATTACACCACCGACGAGCTGAGCTGGTTTACCCAGCCGGTGATGACGCTGTTTGATGAAAACGCCGTTGCCACCTGGTCGGTACGCGCCGACCGCGCCAAACTGACCAAAGACCGCATGCTGTATCTGTATGGCCACGTTGAGGTGAACAGCCTGACTACCACCTCGCAACTGGAAAAGATTAAAACGGACAATGCTCAGGTAAATCTGGTGACTCAGGACGTGTCCTCCGACGATGAAGTGACGCTCTTTGGCACCAACTTCACCTCTAACGGCATGAAAATGCGTGGGAACCTGCGGGCCAAAACCGCTGAGCTGATTGATAAGGTTAAGACCAACTATGAAATTCAGAACCAAAAAACAACTCCGTAATCTATTGATTGCCAGCACCGTTTTGGCCGTCAGCGCCCCGGCACTGGCGCTGAAATCCGACTCCGATCAACCGGTGAGCATTGACTCGCTGAAGCAGGCTCTGGACATGCAGAGCAACGTCAGCACCTTCACTGACAATGTGGTGATCAAACAGGGCACCATTGAAATCAAAGCCGACAAGGTAGTGGTGACTCGTCCGGGCGGCGATCAGAACAAGACCTATATCGAAGCGTTCGGCAATCCGGTTACCTTCTATCAGATGCAAGACAACGGTAAACCGGTGAAAGGCCATGCGCAGAAAGTCCGTTACGACGTGGCGCCACAGCTGGTTACCCTGACCGGCAACGCCTATCTGGAACAGCTCGACAGCAATGTCAAAGGCGATCGCATCACCTATCTGGTGCAACAGCAGCAGATGCAGGCGTTCAGCGCTAAAGGCAACCGCGTGAAGACGGTGCTGGTACCGTCGCAGTTGCAGGACAAAAACGGGCAGCAGAAAAAGAGCAACTAATTACTTATGGCAACACTCATCGCAGAAAATCTGGCGAAAGCCTACAAGGGCCGAAAAGTCGTTGAAGACGTCAGCCTGAAAGTGAACTCCGGCGAAATCGTCGGCCTGTTAGGGCCAAACGGTGCCGGTAAAACCACCACGTTCTATATGGTGGTCGGTATTGTACAGCGTGACGCTGGCCGCATCGTCATTGACGACGAAGACATCAGCATTCTGCCGCTGCATGCCCGCGCGCGCCGCGGTATCGGCTATCTGCCGCAGGAGGCGTCGATTTTCCGCCGTCTGAGCGTGTATGACAACCTGATGGCGGTGCTGGAGATTCGCGAGGACCTGACCAGCGAACAACGCGCCGACCGTGCCAACGAACTGATGGAAGAATTCCATATTTCTCATCTGCGCGACAACCTTGGCCAGGCACTGTCCGGTGGTGAACGCCGCCGCGTCGAAATTGCCCGCGCGCTGGCCGCCAACCCGAAATTCATCCTGCTGGATGAGCCGTTTGCCGGGGTTGATCCGATTTCCGTTATCGACATCAAGAAAATCATCGAGCACCTGCGTGACAGCGGTCTCGGCGTGCTGATCACCGACCATAACGTACGCGAAACGCTGGACGTGTGTGAACGCGCCTATATCGTTAGCCAGGGTAAATTGATCGCCCACGGCACACCGGACGCCATTTTGGCCGACGAGCAGGTGAAACGCGTTTATCTGGGCGAAGAATTCCGCCTGTGATTGCCAGCTGATCCTGACGGACGGCGGTTAACGGAAGTAGAAAAAAGACTATGAAGCAAGGTTTGCAACTCAGGTTCAGTCAACAACTGGCCATGACCCCCCAGCTACAGCAGGCCATTCGCTTGCTGCAGCTGTCCACGCTTGAACTCCAGCAGGAGATCCAACTGGCGTTAGAGAGCAACCCGCTGCTTGAACAAACCGACCTGCACGACGAGATCGACGCGAAGGAAACCACCGAGACCGAAGGCCTGGACACCCGTGAAGCGTTAGAACAGAAGGACATGCCGGAAGAACTACCGCTGGACGCCACCTGGGATGAGATCTACACCGCTGGTACACCGTCCGGTACCGGTACCGACTACAGCGACGACGAACTGCCGGTCTATCAGGGCGAAACCACCCAAACGCTGCAGGATTACCTGATGTGGCAGGTGGATCTGACGCCATTTTCAGATACCGACGCCGCCATCGCTACCTCGATCGTCGATGCGGTTGACGATACCGGTTATCTCACCGTCCCGCTGGAAGACATTCTGGAAAGCATAGGCGACGAGAATGTCTCAATGGACGAAGTGGAGGCCGTGCTGAAACGCGTTCAGCGCTTCGATCCGATCGGCGTGGCGGCCCGTGACCTGCGCGACTGCCTGCTGATTCAGCTTTCCCAGTACGCCAAGGACACCCCTTACCTCAACGAAGCGCGGCAGATCATCAGCGACCATCTGGATTTGCTGGCCAATCACGACTTTCGCAGCCTGATGCGAACAACGCGCGCAAAAGAAGATACACTGAAAGAAGCGATGCTGCTGATTCAGTCACTCGACCCACGCCCGGGACAGTCGATCAACACCGGTGAATCGGAGTACGTCATTCCGGACGTGCTGGTGCGCAAGGTGCAGGGCAAGTGGACGGTGGAACTTAACGCCGACAGCATCCCGCGTCTGAAGATCAACCAGCAATATGCCGCACTGGGCAACAGCTCGCGCAGCGAAGCCGATGGCCAGTTTATCCGCAGTAACCTGCAGGAAGCGAAGTGGCTGATCAAGAGCCTGGAAAGCCGTAACGATACGCTGCTGAAAGTCACACGGTGCATCGTCGAGCAGCAGGAAGCGTTCTTTGAACAAGGTGAAGAATTTATGAAACCCATGGTGCTGGCGGATATCGCACAGGCCGTGGATATGCATGAATCGACGATCTCACGCGTGACCACGCAGAAGTTCCTGCACAGCCCGCGCGGCATTTTCGAGTTGAAATATTTCTTCTCAAGCCATGTGAACACCGACAGCGGTGGCGAAGCCTCCTCGACGGCCATCCGGGCACTGGTGAAGAAATTGATCGCGGCGGAAAACCCCGCCAAACCGCTGAGCGACAGCAAACTGGCCACCCTGCTTTCCGATCAGGGGATCATGGTGGCACGGCGCACCGTCGCCAAGTACCGAGAGTCTTTGTCCATCCCGCCGTCGAACCAGCGCAAACAGTTGGTTTGACCTCAATAGAGAAGGAAGACATTATGCAGCTCAACATTACCGGACACCACATCGTCATCACCGATCCATTGCGTGAGTTTGTGAACGCCAAATTTGCCAAGCTCGAACAGTATTTCGATCGGATCAATCAGGTGTATGTCGTTTTAAGTGTGGAAAAAGTGCAGCAGATCGCAGAAGCGACGCTGCACGTGAATGGAGGCGAGTTGCACGCCACCTCGGAAAAAGAAGATATGTATGCTGCAATTGACTGCCTGATTGATAAACTGGCGCGGCAATTGAACAAACATAAAGACAAACTGAAGCAACACTGACACTCTGGGCCACTTTCCACCAGAGGCGCTGCTTAACGCAGCCTCGGCTATCGGCGCGTTACCTGCATGGGTAACGCGCCGAACGGTAATCAGGGTTAAAACAGGCGAAAGCCATCTTTTCAGGCGTCATTGGCGCAGGCAGTTTGCGTCACGGCCAGCAAGCAGGATCCGCAGCGCACACGCGAGTACGCGAAGGGTTCGGGCTCTGCCCGGGGGCAAAATGGCCGGTAAAATAGTCTGATAAACATGGCTTTAAGTGAAGATGAGATGAACAACGAAACAATGCAATTAAGCTCGGTACTGAGTATCGAGTGCACCAGAAGCTCGGTACACTGCAACAGCAAGAAACGCGCTCTGGAAATTATCAGCGAGCTGGCAGCAAAACAACTTAACCTGCCACCGCAGGTGGTGTTTGACGCGGTTCTCACCCGTGAGCGCATGGGCAGTACCGGTATCGGCAACGGCATTGCCATACCCCATGGAAAACTGGAAGAGGACACCCTGCGGGCCGTTGGCGTGTTTATCCGTCTCGACCAACCGATCGCCTTCGACGCCATCGACAACCAGCCGGTCGATCTGCTGTTCGCCTTGCTGGTACCGGCCGATCAGTGCAAAACGCATTTGCACACCCTGTCTCTGGTCGCCAAGCGTCTGGCGGATAAAACCGTCTGCCGCCGCCTGCGTGCCGCACAGAGTGATGAAGAACTTTACCAAATCATTACCGAATAACCTTTTAGCCGGGGTGACATCCGGCGTTGATAGCGATACTGTCTATTTGTCATGGAACCCGGTTTGCATCGGGCTCATATTTTCAACGGCGGTGATAAATACCGCCGAGATGCCAGGGGGAGTTGCCACATGGTGCTGATGATTGTCAGCGGCCGTTCCGGTTCAGGGAAATCTGTCGCCTTGCGGGCGCTGGAAGATATGGGGTTTTACTGCGTTGATAACCTGCCCGTGGTGCTGCTGCCGCAGCTTGCCCAGACGCTGGCCGAACGCAACAGCTCCGCGGCGGTAAGCATCGACGTGCGTAACATGCCGGAATCGCCGGAAGTGTTTGAGTATGCCATGACCCAGCTGCCGGACAGCTTTTCGCCACAGCTGTTGTTTCTCGACGCCGACCGCAATACCCTGATTCGCCGCTACAGTGACACCCGCCGTCTGCATCCGCTTTCCAGCAAGAACCTGTCGTTGGAAAGCGCCATCGATGAAGAAAGCGATTTACTGGAGCCATTGCGCTCACGCGCCGACCTGATCATCGACACCTCCGAAATGTCCGTGCACGAACTGGCGGAAATGCTGCGCACCCGCCTGTTGGGCAAGCGTGAGCGTGAATTGACGATGGTATTCGAATCATTCGGCTTCAAGCATGGTATCCCGATCGATGCCGACTACGTGTTTGACGTGCGTTTCCTGCCAAACCCGCACTGGGATCCGAAGCTGCGCCCCATGACCGGCCTGGATAAACCGGTGGCGTCGTTCCTCGATCGCCATACCGAGGTACACAACTTCATCTACCAAACCCGCAGTTATCTCGAACAGTGGCTGCCAATGCTGGAAACCAACAACCGCAGCTACCTGACGGTGGCGATTGGCTGTACCGGCGGCAAACACCGTTCGGTCTACGTGGCGGAACAGCTGGCCGACTACTTCCGTTCGCGCGGCAAGAACGTGCAGTCGCGCCACCGTACCCTGGAAAAACGCAAGCAATGACGGTCAGACAAACGGTTGAAATCAAAAACAAGCTGGGCATGCACGCTCGCCCGGCGATGAAGCTGTTTGAGCTGGTACAAAGTTTTGACGCCGAGGTGCTGCTGCGTAACGACAGCGGCACCGAAGCCGAAGCCAGCAGCGTCATTGCCTTGCTGATGCTGGATTCCGCTCAGGGCCGGCAGATTGAAGTGGAAGCTAGTGGCCCGGAAGAGCAGCAAGCGCTGGCAGCGGTGATCGAGCTGTTCAACTCCGGTTTTGATGAGGACTGAACCGTGGGTAACACGGCAGAGGGCTGAACGCTCAATGCCACGTTCGGCGGTTTAAATGCGGCTCAGACAGTCGAGCGCCACCGCTTTGAAACTGTCAAAGTCGTTGCTACCCAGCAGCCGACTCATCGAACGTTCGCGCACAAAGGTGACAAACAGGTCATAAATCGCCATCGCTTCTTCGTAATCGCTTTTACTGATCGCCAGCAGAAATATCACCTGTGCCACTTCCCCATCGCCCCAGGCAATGCCCCGTGGCGCCAGCAGCGTCACCACCACGGTTTTTTTCGCCAGCAGGCCCAGCGAATGCGGTAGCGCAATACCTTCCCCCAGCAGGGTGGAAACGATCGCTTCACGTTCGACCACCGACGGGTAGAAATCCCCGCCGACATAGCCTTCCTGCTCCAGCTGCGCGCACACTTTGCGGAACAGTTGCTGCTGGGTCAGCGGCTCATTGACGATCATGAAATGGCTGGCGTCGAAGAACTTTTCCAGCATGTACGGTTTGGTACGGTCCACCAGTACCAGCTTGCCCAGCTGTTCGAGCTGATATTCGGTCGGGAATGGCGACATCACCACCACCGGCTTGTTCTTTTCGCTGATGCGTGCGTTGGAAATGACAAAATCCTCATCAATATGCGCCAGCACTTCATAATCACGCAGCGAGACAATGCGCGTCATCACCAATTGCGGATACTTGCGCGCGATCTGCGCCTGGATCATGCGCACCGTCGAATTACCGGTGTCGCACACCAGCATCACCTGCGGATGGCGCTCATAGCCGATGTTGTAATGGCGCTCCAGCCCAACGCCAATGTGCAGCACCAGATAGCCAATCTCATTTTCGCTCAGCGTGTAGGGCGTATATTTTCCCCAGCTGGCTACCGCCGCCAGCGTCACGTCGTAGGCCATCGGATAGTGCTGCTTGATGTTGGCCAATAGCGGATTGGGGATGTTGATCTGGTATTTCACCCGGGTAATCATGGTCTTGATATGAGTGAGCAGATCGGCACGCAGCTGCTTGTCGCCTTGCAGATTGTAGTTATAGTGCGCGTTGATGTAGGACAGGATGTAGTCCACCAGCGCCTCTTCGTCATCGGCGTTGATCTCGCTGGGGCGCACGTCCTGTACCCGCCGCGCCGCGATATTCACCCGCAGGTAGGCTTCTTCCGCGGCCGAGACCTCTTTACCGGCCGCCTTGCCCAATTCACCCGCCAGCCAGGTCGACGCCTTGCGCACCGCTTCGTCGCCATCTTCAACGTCAAACTCCGGCAGCGGATAGCCGTCGCCGATACGGCGCAGCGCCACCGCACAATAGAAGATAAGATATTGTTCGCCTTCGTCGGTCAGACGTATGGCGTACTGCGACAGCAGTGGGTGCAGCAAACCGGCAAAGGTTGCCACCTGCGGTTGCAGCAGGATCTCGTTATTCAGCAATGGATTCTCGGCATCCGCCAGATGCAATTGGAACAGCAAATCGGTCAGGCAGGCGCGGATAGCCATCTCGGAGCCGAACAGCTTCATGCCGTAACGCGGTTTGGTTTCGATGGTCAACTGGTAATGCGCCAGCCGTTCCCTCACCTCAGCCATGTCGTTTTGCAGCGTGCCCCGGCTGACAAACCATTCATCGGCTAAATCCTCCAACTTCAGAGAGAAGGCTGAGGTCAAAAAACGAATCAAAAGATAGTGCACGCGCTCCTGGGCGGTGCGTGGCGTGGCGTGCTTGCGGCGCTCCTGCCGCTGTAACCCGCTAAACAGCGCCGCGTCGTCCACCTGTAGCCGATAACCGGCTCCGCGGCTATGCACAAAGCGCGCGCCGTATTTTTCCAGAATGTCATTCAGCGCCGTAATGTCTGCCCGCACCGTGCGGGTGGAAACCGCAAAGCGCTTCGCCAGTTCATCCTGCGGCAGCGTTTCCGTCTGCAATGCGTCAAACAGATAAGCCAAACGGGGATAGGGAAATCTCACCATAGTCATTCCAATGTCAGGTCGCCCACCTGCTGCCAGGCGGGCCACGGGTTACTTCGTTGCCGGTGCAAATACCATTTGCGAAGGGCTGCCTACCGGGGTGTAGCCGTTCACGAAACTGAGCCTGCCATTCTGTGGATCGACGCGAAAACGCGTAATGTTATCGCTGCGCTGGTTGAGCGCGTACAGATAACGCCCACTCGGACTGAGCGTGACGGTGCGTGGATAATCACCCCGTGTCCAGGTATCGCCCACCAGCGTCATGCTGCCACCGTTGCCGATGCTGAACTGCGCGATGCTGTTATGCAGCCGGTTGGCGACGTACAGGTTTTTACCGTCCTGACTGAGCGCCAGGCCGGCAGCGAAGCTGGTACCCTTGTAATCCGCAGGCAGGGTAGAAGCCACGCGCAGCTGGGTTAGCGTGCCTTTTTGGCGATCAAAACGGTAGCTGGTCAGCGTAGAGGCCTCTTCGTTCACCAGCAGCAAGGTTTTGCCGTCCGGGTGGAATACAAAGTGGCGCGGGCCAGCCCCAGGCGACGAGGCCGCGATCCACGGTGGATCGTTTGGCGTCAGTTCGCCACGGGTATCGTCAAAACGCCACTGGTAGATACGATCCAGACCCAGATCGGTTGAGAAGACGAACTTACCGCTCGGATCGCTGGCGATCATATGCGCATGCGGGCCATTGTGATCGCTGATGGCAAAGCTGCCCTCCACCGCCGCGACCGGCTTGCTCGCCCCCGCTGGGCCTTGCTGCTGGCGCACCGAGCTGGCTTCCTTCAACTGGCCTTCGCTGTCCAGCGGGAACGCCGCCACGCTGCCGCTGATATAATTCGCCACCAGCAAATGGCGCCCGTCCGGTGTCAGCGAAAGAAATACCGGCCCGGCGCCCTGCGAATCCACCTGATTCAGTGGTGTCAGGCTACCGTCGCGCTCGTTGATGCGCAGCGCGCTTATCGCACCATGCTTACCACCGTTGAAGTCTGCCACCTCGCTGGCCACGTACAGGGTGCGGCCGGCCGCATCGACGGCCAACTGGGCCGGATTCGGCAAGGTGCTGACCAGGGTTTTACCGCTCAGCGCGCCGCTGGTCGGATCGACCTGCACCCGGTAAACCCCTTCGCCGTTGGGATTGTAAGAGCCGATATAGGCAAAATGGGACATCGTGGACTTCATTGCTTCCTCAGCATGCAGCGCCGGGCAGAACATCGCCAACAGCGCCAGAGATACCGCTAATCGTGTGGTATTACCTTGCCAGTTTCGCATATTTATTCCTTATATTGGTAAAGAACAACACATTACGAAGCCACGATGAATTACCCCGACGCGCCGGCGTTTAGCCCAGCAGTTTTTTGGTCATCGCCAGCAGCGTTTTAACATCCTGCGGGCGCGTATTGCCGCTGGCAGAATCAATGATCGAACTGTAGACATGTGGGATCACCTGCTTCACCCCCGCTTCCAGCGCGATTGCCAGGATCTGCTCAAAATTGTCCAGATCGATGCCACCGGTCGGTTCCAACAGGAAGTCATGTTCGGCGCACGCTTTGGCAACGTACTGATACTCGTCCTTGCACTTCAGTCCACCCATGGGGAAGTACTTGATCGAACTGCCTCCCATGTCTTTCAACAGCGCAATCGCCGTCTCAACCGGCACAATACCGTCCGGCGCAGCGGCGCTCAGCGGCCCGGTGGAAATCTTCACCCAGCCAACCCGCCCGGTCGGCGATACCAGGCCATTGACCACCGTATCCTTTTGCCCCAGTAGCGCACGGCTGGCGCCGACGCCGGTGAATACCTGATTGACGTGCTGTGGCTGCACCTGTTGTGAAATCAGGCTGACCATCGCCGACTGGTTCGGATCGCCTGCCCCCAGTCCCACCGACAGCGCGTTGTCAATCAGGCGCGCGTAGCGCTGCATATCGGCTACCGCACTGGCGACGTCAGGGTAATTCTTGGACAGCACGCCAACCAGCACGTGCCCTTCTGCCGCCGCGTAAATCTCCTGTGCGTTGTCCTTTGAACCCGCCAGTACGTTCAGACATACGCGGTCACGGTAATAGTTCGGCTTCAGCTTCATGCTTGTTGCTCCAATAATTTTTTAATGCAGTTAAAAACGGTCGTCAGCTGCTGTTGATCCACACTGCGCACATCCACTTCGATCTTGCCTTCGTTGGCCTTGTAACCACGGAAGTAAATGGCGATGTCACCGGTTTTCAGCGCTTGCACAATGTCGAGGGTCGACATGCCGATCGCCGCTTCGTCAAAAGCGATTTCCGTGCGCGCAATGTCGCGGCCAGCGCTGTCCCAGACGGTTTTGGCGCTTACCCCGTTCAAGGTATTCAGACTATTGATAAAGGGCGTCATGCGCTCCACCATTTGCGCGCCGCTGGTCTTTTCCTGCGTCAGGTAGCTTTCAATTGCCTGCGTCAGACCCAGAATGCCCTCCTTGCCGACCTTCATCGCACGACCGATGCCGCCGGACTGCAATTTCACCCACTCGACCAGCTGTTCTTTGCCGATCACCAGACCACTGGTCGGCCCTTCAATCGCCTTCGCTCCGCTGTAAATCACCAAATCGGCCCCCATCTGGTAATAACACAGCAGGTCTTCTTCGGCAGCCGCATCCACGATCAGCGGCAGCTGATGCTTGCGCGCCACCGCCGCCGCCTGTTCGACCGACAGAATGCTCTTCTGCACGCAGTGGTGCGACTTGATATAGAGAATGGCCGCCGTTTGCCGGGTAATGCAGGCCTCGAGTTGTTCGGCGGAACATTCGTTGGCGTAGCCGGCTTCCACTACTTTACCGCCGCCGAGCGCCACCATGGTGTCGACCGGCGCGCCGAAGTTGACGTTATGCCCGCGCGGCAGCACGATCTCGCGTGGTTCGTTTACCGGCGCGGCGTGCAGGTTAACCAGCAGGTTGGCATTGTCTTTGACAATGATGGCCGCCACCGACTGCGCAATGCCGGCGGAGGCACAGGAAACCACTACCGCCGCCTCGACGTTCAGCAGATCGGCGATATAGGCACCGGTTTTATTCACCAGATCCTTGATGTCGAAATAGTGGTCAAGACCATAACCTACCGCGTCGATAACCTCCTGACGAGGGGTGGAAACGCCAAGCGCCGTCATACGGCCGGACGTATTGATTACCTGTTTTAACTGGTATTTTTCATAGATCGAAGACATGAGCGGCTTTCCCTTCATCGGTTAATAGGACTTCCCCGGCCACCACCGCAGCCAGCGGCACCAGCAATTGTTCACCCTTGGCGGATTGCCCTTCGGCGTCGGCAAATACCTGCGGCGCCTGGCGAAGATCGAAAATGGTCAAATCGGCGTCAAAGCCCGGTTGCAGCTGCCCTTTACCGGTCAGTTGCAAGGCCGATGCGGCATTGACGGTTACGCAGTCAATCACCTGCGGCAACGACAGGCCGACGGTGAAGAATTTGGACATTACCGTCGCCAGGCTGTGTACCGGCCCGGACAGGCGGTTGCGACAGTAGATATCGGAACTGATGGTATGCGGCAGAATGCCGAGAGCGATCGCCTGCCGCGCAACCTCAAAGCTGAAGCTGGCGGTACCGTGGCCAACGTCAAGCAATACGCCGCGCTTCAACGCCCGTTGAATTGACTCGCGCAACGTACCGGCCGGAGTCAGAATGCGGTTGGGCTTGCCGTTATAACAATGGGTGATAATATCGCCACGCGTCAGCACATCGGCGATTTCATCCAGATCCGGCGGGTTGTTGCCGATATGTACCATCAACGGCAGCTGATTGTTTTCCTGCTGGATCTCCTTGGCACGTATCAGCGGTTTGATGCCATTCTGGCCAACGACGCTGCTGCTCATGCGCGCCTTGATGCCGATAATGAATCCGCGATGCCGCTCAATGGCCCGCTGCACGCCCTGCTTGTCGATATCCGCCATCTCGGCCAGCTCGTTCTGGCGCAACAGGCCAATGCGCGAAATATTCAGGAAGGCGAACACGTTGGTTTTGGCACTGCGCGTCAGGGCATAGAAACTGTCGACGTCGTCAGTACCGGTACTGCCAGCATCTACTACCGTGGTAACGCCGCAACAGGTGCCGACGCTGTCTGGTTCATCGTGATAAATCGGCGAAGACGGGTAACAGTGGACGTGGGCGTCGATCCAACCGGCGCTGAGGCGATATCTGCCGCCCAGATCGAGTTGGCGCTTCCCCTGAGCCTGCGGCGCCAGTTGCCCAACCACCACAATCTTGCCGTCCTGAACCGCCACGTCAACCAACCGATCGTCGGCCAGCCGCGCGTGGCGGATGATTAAGTCATACATGCTTTACTCCTTACCGCGGGGCGACACCGTTCGCCCCACGGCCTCGTTCAGATGGCAACCGGGAAAATGGCCCCCAGGATCATTGCGCCAAGGATGGCGCCGCCGGTAATAGGCTTACCCCAGATATAAAACAGCAGCGCACCGAGCAACGAACCGATGCCGATCGGAATCGACGCGGTCATGGCGGACAAAATGATCAATGGCCCAAGGAAACGCCCGGAGGAGTTGCCCGCGCCCATCATGACGTCTGCGCCATAGGTCGAGTTACTCTGGTTGATGGTGAACTTGCGCGCCAGGATGATCAGGTATCCGATCGCCAGCCCAATCACCAGACCGGTGACCAGCGACGCGGCAAAGTTGGCTACCGGGAACACGATGCCCGCGCCGAGCAGCAGCGCCGGCACGCCCAGCCCAACACCGGTCTGGATCGCCCCGCCGATATCCAGGATGCCAACCAGCGAGCCTTCGATAATGCGGGCAAACAGGAAGCTGGCGCCGAACGCCGCCACCGCGCCATACACGCCGGTATCCATGCCGGCACGCAGCATCGAGACGAAAGCCACTTCGTTGAACGCGCCAATGCCGTACAGGTAGTACATATGGGTCCCGGCAAACACGCCCGAGGACAGCAGGCCGACAAAAATCGGGAACGACCAGTCGGCGTACCAGAAGCCTTGTTGTTGAGTTTGTTGTTCCATCGTCACGCCGCCTTATTTACCGCTCAGGGTGTTGTGAATGGCATCCAGCCAGCCCGGTATGCCAAGGCTGAAGGACTCGAGGAGTTTCATGTCGAAGCCGCGGAAGAAGCCGCTCAGCACGAACAACAGCACGATCACCGCCATCATTATTTTGGTGACCTTGTTCCAGCCGCTCTCTTCAACCCCTTTGCCGATCAGAATACCCAGCACCAGCCCCGGAACGGCGTTGCCCATAATCAACTGTGCCAGGCCACCAAAAATGGTGCCCCAGAAGCCGGAACGCTTGCCGGCATCAATCGCCGCCAGCCAGAAGATCACCGGCATCACGGTATTCACCAGCAGGTTGGCAGCCGGCACCAGCACCTTGATGGCCGTAACCTGCAGCGCCGCCGGAACGGCCGAGGCGGTGGAGTTAAGAAAGGCCACCACCAGCATGCCGATGATGCCGCAGGCGATGGCCATTTTTTTCGGATCGTGCAGCGTTTGCGCCACATTGCGGTTCTTGATCATCAGCGCGGCCGCCCCCCAGTTGGGGATGATGCGGTGGTCAACGTCCTGCGTGAAGGCACCGGCCGCCACGGAAGACGCCCAGGCATTGAAGAAAAAGCCCAGGCCAAATGAGAAGTGTGATGCCGGATCGCCTTCGCAGGAATTCAGCTCGCCCAAGGTGCGGAATGCACCCATACCCTGTGTTGTCGGAGCATGGAACATGCGGGCGGCGCCGGCACCGACGCCAACCCCCACCAGCCCGCCGATAATAATCGACTTAAATAAAATTATTAGGAACATGAGTCTGCCCTTATTATTTCGAGGTGAAAACAACCTTTTCTGTGTTGATAACTGTCACATTTATGGTTACTTCCAGAGAAACGGCATAACTTTTTCTTTCACGCGGTAGAAAGAAGAACAGGAATTTCTCTCGAGTTGTTTTTTCTTCCGCGCTTAATACGCTGACGTCCTGCGGTTCGATGCGCAGCAGAATATTATTGGTGGACTTTAATACCGCACCCTGTACATTCGCCAGGGCGGAAGCAAAGGCTTTTGCTTTGCTGTCACCCTTGCCCGTAACAATTACCGAGGTGGTATACTGTTCCTTCATTATGCTACGCCGTGTTTCTTGATATAGGCTTCAACCAGTTTCTGCCCCAGTTCTTCTTTATCCATAAAACCGAATCCCAGCACGTTACAGCCTTCATTAATTGCCGTCACGCCTTCCTCAATCGAACGCATGCCATATTTGGCCTTGTAGCCATATTTGGTTTGCGCGGTAATGGCACCGGCGCCACCGCTGCCGCAGAACGAGATACCCAGCTGTGCGTTTTCTGCTTTCATTACGTCGCCCAGCTTCATGTCGGCTGCCACTCCGGGAATGACAATGGCTTTTCCACCCGCACTTTCAATGCCCTGGCCAACTTTTTGCCCTTTGCCCAGACGGTCGCCGATCACAACGGTAATTTGACCCATGGTTTATTCTCCTGATTGAAATCAATAAAACGCTTATTGGTTATTATCTTTTGCCACTTCAAAGTGTACCGAAAGTAAATAGGATTCTTCGATCGGCAAATTATTAAACTGGCTTACCACTCGCTGCGCCAACTGCATTGAATGTGGCGAGATCTCATCGAACAGTGATTTGTCCACTTCAGGCAGAGGTTCGCCAGTAATTGAACGCAGCACCATTGCACGAATATGCGACTCCAGCATTTGTTGTTGCACCGCGTTGGTATAAATACTCTCTGAATTTAGCATGGTGGTAATATCTGACAATACCCTTTCGGTAATGGTTTCTGCCTGGGTAATATCAACCTGTGTGGTTTTTAGCGATGCCGCTCCTTCATTCACTTTCAGTCACTCCCGAATCGCTCACTTTATCTGTTATCTTTACCCTACTCTCTGTTCCATTGGGTGTGTAGCGCGTTTTTTTCCAGTTCAAAGTGGAAATTGGGTGATTATCTGGGATCCATTTCGCATATTGCCGCTTTTGCAAATAAGTTAATTGGAATACAAAAAGATAACATGATGAACGCTTGCCTCGGTGGCGTTTATGTCGAAGAAAAGTTCGTGATCGGGATCTCTTTCTTTTCCTGCGCTAACCCCCTACTATCGGAAGAACAAACCGACATTTCCAACACCCCCGCTCCCCACGGCGCGGGGGTGTTGCTTTGTGTTGTTTATTTGAGGCTATTGGAGAGTGGAATGACCAAACCAACCATTACTATTAATGAGCTGGATGCGGAACGACTGGATGCGTTGCTGGAAAAGCCGGCCTATGCCAATACCGATGTCGCTGCAGCATTGAATGCTGAACTGGATCGGGCCGAGATCCTGCCGCCAGCCCAGATCCCGGCCCATGTTGTTACCATGAACAGCCGAGTGCGTTTCCGCGATTTGCATACCAACGAAGAGCACGTGCGTACGCTGGTTTACCCGGCTGAATTGCAAAACAGCAGTGAGCAACTGTCGGTGATGGCGCCGCTGGGTGCCGCCTTGCTCGGCATGCACGTCGGCAAACAGATTGACTGGGCGCTGCCGAGCGGGGAGCAGGCGCAAATAGAAGTGCTGGAAATACTGTATCAGCCAGAAGCGGCGGGCGTGTACCACCGCTGATCGGCGCGGGCGGCAACGCGCCGCCCCTTATGTCACCAGGCAATGGCCACCAGCACCAGTATCAGCAACAGCACGTAGATCCGCGCGTGCAGCGTATCGTCAATCCGCGGCAACGCACGTTTGGCAAAGGCGATCCCCACCGTACCGGCCAGCGCCAACAGCGCCAGAATAACCAGGTTTACATAGCCCAAATAGGCCGCTCCGGCGATTTTTCCCTGCCCCAGCCAACCGTATGTGGCCGTCCCCATCACCGCCACTGCGATCGACAGCGGATTGGCTGCACTGACACAATATTTCATTTCGTAGCCATGACGCCGCAACAGCGGTACCGTCATCACGCTGCCCCCCACACCAAGCATCGCCGCCACGCAGCCGATCAGCGCCCCACCGAACCTGTGCGTGCGAGACGACAGCGCACGCCGCGCCGGGCGCTGTAAAAACCCCTGGTGGAACAAGCAGTCAGCGATGGTGACTACCATATAGGCGATAAACAGCAGGCGAATGACGCGGTCGGTCATCAAGGTAGCCGCCAATGCCCCTGCCAGCGCGCCGATCGCAATAAAAAAAATCAGCGGAACAACCGTTTCCCGCAGTATGCTGCCGCTGCGCCAATGCCCGTAAGTGGCGTAGCCGGCGTTGAGGATCATCACCGTCGTCGAGGTAGCCACCGCGATATGCATTGCCTGACCGGGGTGCTCACCGGAGGCGGAAATCAGCTGGTAGACAAACGGCACTACCACAAAACCGCCGCCGAACCCAAACAGGATGGTGGTAATACCGGTCAGAAAACCGGCAGAAAGGATAATTATCAGTTCCGTCATGCTGCATTGCCTCCGCACATCAAAAGGCAATAGGGTAATCATCTTGGCCACTGGCTTGCATACGATGTAAAGCCAACTATCATGGTGATTCGGCCAATATGAATCGCAGGACCATGCGCAACATAGCTATCGATGAAGTGGATCATCTCCCACGGCCGGTGGTTGCCATCGGCAGAGACTATCCGCCGGGTTATCTCCTCCCCATGCACAGCCATCGCCGCGCCCAGTTGTTGTATGGCGCAACCGGCATCATGCATGTCCATACCCGCAGTGGGAACTGGATCGTGCCACCGCAGCGTGCGGTCTGGCTGCCGCCGCACATGCCTCATCAGGTAAAAATGCAGGGCGTCACCACCCGCAGCCTGTATATCGAGCCAGAGGCCTTGCCGCTGACAGCGCGTAGTGCGGGTTGTCAGGTGGTCAGCGTTTCTCCGCTGCTGCGTCAGTTGCTGATCGAGGCGGTGGAAATGCCGCTCGACTATGCGCTACAAGGGCGCGACGCCTGCCTGGTCTCCCTGTTACTGCACGAAATAGCCCGTCTGTCGTCGTTGCCACTGCATATCCCCTTGCCCACCGACAGTCGACTGAACGCGCTGTGCCAATCGTTCCTGCAACAGCCGAATATTCATCTGTCACCGCAACACTGGGCACAGCAGCTGTATATGAGCATCCGCACGTTCAGCCGCTTCTTTCAGTCACAAACCGGTCTGGCTTTTTCGCAATGGCGCCAGCGTGCCTGCGTGGTGCTGGCGTTGTCCCGCCTGGCGGCCGGGGAGGGTGTAACGCAAATTGCCTGGGAGTTGGGGTATGAGAACAGCGCAGCGTTTTCCGCCATGTTTCGTCGGGTGCTGGGGCAAACGCCGTCCAGTTTCCTGAGCGGCGCCAGCCCGCGTCGATAGCGGGCCGCGCGCGCGCAATTAGCGGTATTTTTGGTGGTAGCTATCGCGGGTGGTTTTGAAATCCTGCGCCAAGCTCTGCGCCTGGGCCAGTTTGCCCTGGTTAGCCGCCGCCAGCGCACCATCAATCTGGCCGATCAGCGTATCCAGACCGTGACGGAAGTCTTTCATTTCCGCACTGTCCGGCGCTTTATTCTCCAGCTTTGGCGGCGTGGCCTTTTGCGCATCCTGCGCGGCAGCGCGCATATTTTGCAGGCTTTGTTTAAATGTGGCGATGGAATCGGTTTTTAACGCAGTTTTGTAGTTACCAGAAATGATATCCATATCTTCGTCGAGATCGGCAGCCATCGCCAGCGAACTGGCCCCCAGCAGCGTCAACGCCACCAGCGCCTTCAGTGTTGTCTTCATGCTCACCTTCCAGTTATTGTTTTAGTTACCGTTAATTAACATAATCGGCGCACCGCAACATCGACAGAAAATATTTGTAAGCAACGATATAAAGCCGACCCCCTGCAAAACTGGCCGGCTCCCGCCGGCCGTCACGCGGTTATTCGCCGGCGATTTTCATTTCTGGCAGCAGCACCGAACCACACTGAATATTGCTGCGGGTTTCAATGTCGCTGCCCACGCTGACGATATTGCGCAACATGTCCTTCAGGTTGCCGGCAATGGTAATCTCGCTGACCGGATATTGAATTTCTCCGTTTTCCACCCAGAAGCCGGAGGCACCACGCGAGTAATCGCCGGTCACGCCGCTAACGCCCTGACCCATCAGTTCCGTCACTACCAGTCCGGTGCCCAGCTGTTTCAGCATCGCGGTAAAGTCATTGCCTTGACCGGCAATACGCCAGTTATGAATCCCCCCCGCATGGCCGGTACTGTGCATGCCCAGCTTGCGCGCCGCATAGCTGGTCAGTAGCCAGGTCTGCAACACCCCGTCCTTGACGATATCGCGCCGCTGGGTGCGTACGCCTTCGCTGTCAAACGGCGTCGAGGCCAGCCCTTTCAGCAAATGAGGGTGCTCTTCGATGGTCAGCCAGGCCGGCAGGATCTGTTTGCCAAGCGAATCCAGCAGGAAGGTGGATTTGCGATAGACGCTGCTGCCGCTAATGGCCCCCACCAGGTGGCCAAACAGACCTGTTGCCACTTCGGCGGCGAACAACACCGGCGCCTTCATGGTCGACAATTTGCGCGGCGCCAGGCGCGACAGCGTGCGGCGGGCGCATTCCGCCCCCACCCACTCGGGGCTTTGCAAATCGCCCATTGCCCGTCCGATGGTATAGGCATAATCGCGTTCCATATCGCCCTGATGCTCGGCAATCACGCAGCTGGACAGCGAATGGCGGCTGGAACAGTAACTTTGCAGCATGCCGTGACTGTTGCCGAATACTTTAATGCCATAGTGGCTGTTGAAGCTGCCGCCTTCGGTATTGGTGATGCGCTTGTCCGCCGCCAGCGACGCCTGTTCGGCACGGGCGGCCAGTTCAATACCACGCTCGGCGTCCAGCTCGGCCGGGTGAAACAGATCCAGATCCGGCGCATCGAACGCCAGCAACTGCCGTTCCGCCGGGCCGGCGTACGGATCCGGCGAGGTGTAGCGCGCAATGTCCAGCGCCGCCTGCACGGTACGCGCAATGGCGTCCGGGCTGAGATCGGTTGACGATGCACTGCCCTTGCGTTGCTGATGATAAACGGTGATGCCCAGTGCGCCGTCGCTGTTGAATTCGACGTTTTCTACCTCGCCAAAGCGAGTGCTGACACTGATGCCGGTGGTTTTGGTGACGGCAACTTCTGCCGCATCGGAACCGGCGCCCGCCAGTTCCAGAGCCTGTGAAACAGCCCGTTCCAGCGTCTTGCGCTGTTCTGCAACTTGAGTGACTACTTTCATCAATCTGCCATAATTAAAAAATCGTTGAGAAAAGTGCCGTGGCGGCGTGGTTGCGCGAATGGCACGCAAAATCGAATGAATAATGCCCTTGAGTCTAACAGGAACCGCGTGGAATTTCGCATAAAGGCAGCAACCTGTTAGGATTAGCCTCTTTTTAACGGAGCCTACCATGAACAAACAGCCTGAAGACTGGCTCGACGATGTCCCGGACAATGACAACGAGGACGATGACGAGATTATCTGGGTCAGTAAAAGTGAAATCAAACGCGACGCCGAAGCGCTGAAAGACCTGGGAACCGAACTGGTTGAACTGGGGAAAAACGCGCTGGAACGTATCCCGCTGGATGAAGACCTGCGCAACGCCGTTGAGCTGGCGCAAAAGATCAAGAAAGAAGGCCGCCGCCGCCAGATCCAGCTGATCGGCAAAATGTTGCGCGCCCGCGACGTTGAGCCGATTCAGACCGCGCTCGACAAGCTGAAAAACCGCCACAATCAGCAGGTATCGCTGTTCCACAAGCTGGAAGCGCTGCGCGACCGCCTGGTGGAAGAAGGCGATGACGCGGTACCCGCCATTCTGGATCTGTATCCGCAGGCCGACCGGCAGCAACTGCGCTCACTGGTGCGTAACGCCCAGAAAGAAAAGGCCGCCAATAAACCGCCAAAAGCATACCGCCAGATCTTCCAGTATCTGCGCGAGCTGGCCGAGACCAGCGAATGAGTGGCCGCAGCGCCGCCTGCATCCAGGGATGAACATCATCGTTCATCCCTGATGGTGCGCTGGCGCGCTGCTGTCCTCACGAATATTGAAACGCAGGCTGCCTTCCAGCTCTTCCTCCGCTTCTTCAAACAGCAGAATAATCGCACCGAAACGGCGTTTGCGCCGGTTATCGAGATTGACGAACTCAATCTCGACCGGTAAACCGATGTCGCCGGTCACCACGTCCCACAGCGCGTCCAGATTGGCGCCAAACTCTTCGCCCAATGCAAACTTGCCGGCAAAATCCCGATAGAAAGCCGACGGATCGGGTATCTGGCTGAAATCAAATTCAACTTTTCCCATCAGACTCACTCCACCCGAATGAAGTTTTTGTAATGGTCACGCGTAACAAAAATCAAACCGTCACTAGAGTACAGCAGGCGATCGGCACCGCGCCGCCCGCACTGATAATTGATATCCGCCTCACGCCAGACGCGCTGGTGCGCGGCAGGCAGACGCCCTTCACGGTTTGAAAAGCGATCGCCGCCGATCGCCTTGCCTGGCAACACCGAACACAGGTTGCCGTCACCGGCATTCCACCCCTGCTCACGCGCCTGCTTCTTGGTAATGTAATAGCCCGGCAGGCGCTGGTGTTGCTTCAGGTAGCGCACCACCCGTTTTTGCTGTGTCAGTTGATCAATACTTTCCGTTGCCGCCACCGCAGGCACATGGCCAATCGCCCGATCGCCATTACCGCGCAATGCGATAAAACCGGCCATCACCACGGCGATCAGCACCGCCACCAGAATCCGCTTGTTCATTACTTTCCCTGTCGTACCGGGGCTCAGGATACGCCCCACGTTAGTTATATAACTGAATTGGATGAATTAAAGATTACCGATGTGTAACGTTTTCACTTCCAGGAACTCCTCCAGACCCAATACCGACCCTTCACGCCCCAAACCGGACTCTTTGACGCCGCCAAACGGCCCCAGTTCGGTCGATACCGAACATTCATTAATGCCAATCATGCCACTTTCCAACGCCGCCGACACGCGGAACACCCGCTGCAGATTCTCGGTATAGAAATAGGCCGCCAGCCCAAACGGCGTATCGTTGGCGCGTTCGATCGCCTCGCTTTCACTGCCAAAGCGGAAACAGGCCGCCACCGGACCAAAGGTTTCCTCCTGCGCCAGTTTCATCTGTGCATTGGCCTCTGCCAGTACCGTCGGCTGGAAGAAATTGCCACCCAGCCGATGCCGTTCACCGCCAACCACGATACGCGCGCCGTGCTGCAACGCATCCTTGACGTGCTCTTCCACCTTCTTTACGCCGTCCCGATCGATCAACGGCCCGACCACGACGTCGTGCTCCATGCCATTACCGACCTTGAGTTTTTGCACCTCTGCCGCCAGCCGGCTGACAAATTTATCGTAAATGCCGTCCTGAACAAAGAAACGGTTGGCGCATACGCACACCTGTCCGGCGTTACGGAACTTATTGGCAATCGCCCCTTGCACCGCCAGCTCCAGATCGGCGTCATCAAACACGATAAACGGCGCGTTGCCGCCCAGTTCCATTGACACTTTCTTCATGGTTTCGGCCGCGTTACGCATCAGCGTCTTGCCAACGTGGGTGGAGCCGGTAAAGGTGATTTTACGCACCGCCGAACTGGCCATAATGGCGTCGCTGATGGCGCGGGTATCCCCCGCCACGCCGTTCAGCACCCCGGCAGGTACGCCGGCCTTATGCGCCAGCGCCAGCAAGGCAAAGGCGCACAGCGGCGTGTTGCTGGCAGGCTTGATCAGGGCAGTACAGCCGGCGGCCAGCGCCGGCCCCAGTTTGCGCGTCAGCATCGCCAACGGAAAGTTCCACGGCGTAATCGCCGCCACTACACCAACCGGCTCACGGGTCGCCAGAATGCGTGCGCCCGACTTGGCGGGGGGAATGATTTCCCCATTGGCTCGTTTGGCCTGTTCGCTGAACCACTGGATAAAGCTGGCGGCGTAGTCCACTTCGCCCTGCGCTTCTTTGAACGGTTTACCCTGCTCGGTGGTCATCAGTGTCGCCAGAAAATCCTTCTGTTCCAGTATCAGCAGATACCAGCGGTGCAGAATTTCACTACGGGTTTTTGCAGGGGTATCACGCCAGGCCGGGAATGCCTGGCTGGCGGCGCGGATCGCCGCCTGCGTTTCGCGCTGGCCGGCCTTCGCGACCTTCGCCACCCGTTCGCCATTGGCGGGGTTCAGCACATCGAACGTCTCGCTGGCGGTATGCCATTGTCCGGCGACAAAATAGCCGGTATTGAAGTATTCACTCTCGGTCAGTTGTTCTACAGACATGCTTGCAGCCCTCCTGAGGGTATGAATATTCCCGCATCCGCGAGATAACAACATTCTCTCAGTATAGCTGCGGACACGGCCTACTGCGGCAGCGTCCGAGCGGAGGGCATCAATCGATCAAGGCATGACGATAGCGGTGCAGCATATCCGCCAGCCGCTTCACCGGCCCGGTGACGCTGAGGGGGGCCTGATTATCCACCAGTTTCTGCTGGTAGTCGTTCATCTCGCTCAGCAAGCGATCGTAATAGTAGGCACGCTTGACGTCATTCTTGGCACTCACCACCCGATCGGCCGTTTTGCGAATTTGCCGGTGGAACGCCGACAGCTCTTCGCTGGCGGGGATTTCGGCGCGCTGCATGCGCTGATGCGCAATGATCAGATTCAGCGCCAGACGATATTTGGCAATATCGTTGGGGAACATCATCAGCAGCTGGTTCAGCTGTTGATACAGCGCCGGCAGGTGGTTTTCCCGCCGTTTGGCGGCCTTGGTGGTCAGCGCCGATACCGCGCTGCCGACAAACTGGTTCAACAGGGTGCGACCGGTGCGTTCGCGCGAGTTGTCACGGATCAGTAACAGCACCATCAGCCCGACGCAGCTACCGAGGAACTGGCCGATCGAAGCATCCAGAAACTGCGTGACGTTAAACTCCATCGGGTTGCTCAGCACCAGAATGTTGATGGTGCCGGCCAGCGTCCCCAGCGACCCCAGCCGTCGTTTTTGCACTTCGATACCGATAAAGAACGCCAACAGTCCCAGACTGAGGCACAACAGCAGGATACTTTGCTGCGTCGCCGGAATAATCACCATGAAATACAGCGCGCCAAGCGGGATGGCCACCAGCATGCCGAGCACGAAATCCAACGCCACCATGCGCGGGTTTGGCGTCCGCATCGCCAATGAGGTGATCACCGCGATAATCACCATAAACCCGCTGCCGGAGGTCCAACCGGTCCACAGCCACAGCAGACAGCCCAGCGCCGTGGCGGTAAAGGTACGCAAGCCGTTAATCATCGCATGGTGGCCTTCCGCCGACGTCGGCTTGACCACCACTTCGCTGCGCAGCACGTCTTCTTCCACCGCGCTGACGCTGCTGTTGGTGTGAATGCCCTTGGCCAGCAGCAGATAGCGGGTCGCCGCCCCCACCCAACTGGAGACGGTGAGCAATGTTTCATCGGTACGGTTGGTGGTCAGCACCTGGCGCAGCAGCTTCATCCGTTTATGGATCTCCTGCGGCGTTTCCGCCGGCACCAGCAATAGCTCGCGGATGTTCTCTTTCAGCGCATCCGGGTGATTGAGCAGGATCAGGTAGGTTTCGCAAGCCTGGGTTATCAACGTCAGCGAGAGGGTATGCAGCACGCGCACCCGCCGGTCAACCTTCTGCCAGCGTGAGGACTCCATCATCAGGCTGCTGCGCATCCCGTTCAGCGCCGTGGTGCCCTTCACCAGATTGCTCCAGGCACGGTCGATATCCTCTTTGTCAGCATTGCTGACGCACAGCTGCATCAGTTGGTACTGCTCCACCAGCAGTTTATCCACCGCACGGTCAATGTCCTGTTTGATCGAGCGCGGCGAAAAAATCAGATCCGCCAGCACCGCGCTGACGATGCCCAGCACGATCTCGCTGCAGCGCTCGACCGCAAACTGCGGTGCTTCCAGCAGGTGCGACTCGCTGGTGGCGACGGTGACGATGATAATCAGCGCGGTATAACCGGCCAACCCCCAGGCGTAGGAGTTTTCCACTTTAATCAGCGAGGAAACCCAGGTACAAAAGCCGGCCCAGACGCAGCACAGCATCAGCATCACCACCGGCGCACGCGCGGTAGTGACGATAATAATCAGGCCGACGAAACAGCCGATGAAAGTGCCGATGATGCGCAGCCAGCCGCGGTGGCGAATGGCACCGGAAAACGGCTCGCCGCCGGCGGCAAATGCCGGCCCGGCAGCGACGATGGCGGCGGTCATGGCAGACCAGCGCGGCGTTTCCAGATTGAGGTGAAAGCCGACAAACAGCGCAAAGACGATGGCAAAGCTCAGTTTGAAGGCAAACCGCAGGCGTAGGAACGTCGGACTATTCATTAACCGAACTCACGCAGCCGATGCATCAGGCGTACAAAAGGTGAACTGCCGTCCCGGTCGCGATCGCCCTTGCCGGTAACCACTACCGTCGCGGTGGTGCCAGCCGGATACGGATGTTGCTGATCCTCGGCATCAAGAACGATTTTTACCGGCACACGTTGCGCCAGACGCACCCACTCCAGGTTGCTGTCGATGGCCGCCAGCCCTTTGGTGTCATTGGTACTGCTGCTGTTGTTCACCCCGGCGGCCACGCTGTCTACCGTACCGTGCATGATACGGTTGCTGCCCAATGGGGTGATTTCCACCCGATCGCCTTTGCTCAGACCATGCAGTTTGGTTTCTTCCAGATAGGCCAGTACGTAGAAGGTATTCTTTTTGACCAGCGCAACGGCGGTAGAGCCACGGGTGATGAACTCACCGGCGTGCACGTTAAGGTTGGTGATCCAGCCGTCGGCCGGCGCACGTACCGTGGTACGTTCCAGATCCAGCTTGGCCAGATCGCGTACCGCAATCGACTTCGCCAACTGATGCTGCACGGTTTGCAGCACGTTGTTGGCCTGATCGATTTCTTCCTGCGACATCGCCTGGATACCCAGTTTTACCCGGCGACCGGCTTCGCGTTTTTTCTCTGCGGCCAGCGTCTGGTAATAGGCGACATCGGCATTGGCTTGCGCCAGGGCCTGTTGATAGCGCGGCTGATCGATGACAAACAGCACCTGCCCCTGTTTCACCAGTTGGTTATCCACTACCGGTACGCTGGTCAACAGACCGCTGACGTCAGGCGCGATTGCGACCACATCGGCGGTGAATTTGGCATCCCGCGTCCAGGGGGATTCGGTGTAAAACACCCAGGCCTTGAACACCGCGACAATCCCCAGCAGGACAAGAATCAAAGTGATCGCGATTCTGGCTATTTTTATTGAAAAAGTTTTCACAGCGACCTCAAACGAAAAAACACGAAATCAGATAAAACAGGCAGCAATACAGCGCGGTATTGAACAGCGCCGGATGCCAGACAAAGTCGTAGATACCGGTCGGTTGCAACAACCGACGCAGCACAAAGAACAGCGCCAGCGAGACGATCAACTCAAAAAACACCGGTGGAAACGACAATCCGAAGATGACCATAACCGGAAGCAAACTCATTACTTTTTCCTTATTGTTCACTACACCGGAGAACAAACACCCTACTCATTCACATTCTCTTTACATTCTAGCGGAAGCACGCCACACGGTGGTGACCAGACAGGTTGTCCAGGTCACGAACCTGAAAAAGGGTTAAACTCAGAACTACGTCCGCGAATGGGAATGCGAGGGTAACCGGGGGATCACCAGCAGCGGTGACGCCGCTAAAGCATCTTTGACCGCGTTATATTAGCCTGCTTACTATCAAGGCATCAACAATCTGTGATCTAAATCACTTTTAAGCCAGAGTGAACAATGGAAAGACTTAAACGGATGTCGGTGTACGCCAAAGTCGTTGAGTGCGGGTCATTTACCGCCGCCGCGCGTCAACTCGACATGAGCGTTTCATCCATCAGCCAGACAGTGTCCAAACTGGAAAATGAGTTACAAGTGAAGCTGCTCAACCGCAGCACGCGCAGCATTGGCCTGACCGAAGCCGGCAAGATTTACTATCAGGGGTGTCGGCGCATGTTGCAGGAAGTGAGCGAGGTGCACGAGCAGCTGTATGCTTTTAACAATACGCCAACCGGAACGTTACGTATCGGCAGTTCGTCCACCATGGCGCAAAACGTGCTGGCCACCATGACCGCCGACATGCTGAAGGAGTATCCAGGCCTGACGGTCAATCTGGTTACCGGCATTCCGGCGCCGGATCTGATCGCCGATGGATTGGACGTGGTTATCCGCGTTGGCGCGCTACAGGACTCCAGCCTGTTTTCAAAACGCCTCGGTTCAATGCCGATGGTGATATGCGCCGCCAAAAGCTATCTGGCGCAGCACGGCACGCCACAAAAACCTAACGACATGGTGAATTTTTCCTGGCTGGAATACAGCGTACGGCCGGACAGCGAGTTCGAACTGATCGCTCCTGAGGGCATCAGTACGCGCATCTCGCCGCAGGGGCGCTTCGTTACCAACGACTCGCAGACCATGATCCGCTGGCTGAAAGCCGGCGCCGGCATCGCCTATGCGCCGCTGATGTGGGTGATCGAGGAGATCAAGCGCGGCGAGATCGAGATCCTGTTCAAACGCTATCATTCGGATCCACGGCCGGTATACGCACTGTATACCGAAAAGGACAAGCTGCCGCTCAAGGTAGAAGTGTGTATTAATTACTTGACTGAATACTTCAAAAAAGTGAGCGAGGTCTATCAAGAGTACCGTTAACGCCAACTGCGCTACCGCTCTGCGCAATGGGAATAAAAATGAAAAAAATCATATTGGATTGCGATCCCGGACATGACGACGCCATCGCCCTGCTGCTTGCCTGGGGCAACCCGGAGATTGAACTATTGGCAGTAACCACGGTAGTTGGCAACCAGACGCTGGAAAAGGTCACGCGCAACGCGCTGGCAGTGGCGCGCATCGCCAACATTACCGGCGTGCCATTTGCCGCCGGCTGTTCGCGGCCGCTGGTGCGTAATATCGACGTCGCGGCGGATATCCATGGCGAGACGGGGCTTGACGGCCCACAATTGCCCGACCCCACGCTGACGCTGGATACGCGACATGCGATCGATGTGATCATCGACACGGTGATGGCCCATCCGCCAGGCAGCGTGACCCTGGTGCCCACCGGTGGCCTGACCAATATCGCCATGGCGGTACGCAAAGAGCCACGCATCGCCGAGCGGGTGAAGGAGGTGGTGCTGATGGGCGGCGGCTATCACGTCGGCAACTGGAGTGCGGTGGCGGAGTTCAATATCAAGATCGATCCGCAAGCCGCACATATCGTGTTCAATGAGCGTTGGCCGCTGACCATGGTGGGGCTGGATCTGACCCACCAGGCGCTCGCTACGCCGCAGGTCTGCCAGCGCATTGCCGCCATTGGTAGCCTGCCGGCGACCTTCGTCGGCGAACTGCTGCAATTTTTCGGTCAGAGGTATCGACAGGCGCAGGGATTTGACGCACCGCCGGTTCACGACCCGTGCGCGGTCGCCTATGTTATCGATCCGAGCGTAATGACGGTACGCAAGGTACCGATAGATATTGAACTGACCGGCACCCTGACGCTGGGCATGACGGTAGCGGACTTCCGTTATCCTGCACCGCCGGATTGCCATACCCAGGTCGCGGTGACGCTGGATCGGGACAAGTTCTGGGGTTTGGTGGTAGACGCGCTGGAAAGGATTGGCTGACACCGCAACATCGGCAATAAAGGGCGCACATGCGCCCTTTATTGCTGGACTGACAGAGGGCTACGCGGTACCGCCCACGGTCAGATTATCCAGCTTCAGCGTTGGCTGGCCAACGCCGACCGGCAGGCTTTGCCCCTCTTTGCCACAGACACCAACGCCCTTGTCCAGCGCCAGATCGTTACCGACCATCGATATCTGCTGCATCGCTTCGATACCCGAACCGATCAGCGTCGCGCCCTTCACCGGTTTGGTAATGCGGCCGTTTTCGATCAGATAGGCTTCCGAGGTAGAGAACACGAACTTGCCCGAAGTGATATCCACCTGACCGCCGCCGAAGTTCGGTGCATACAGGCCGTATTCTACGCTGGCGACGATCTCTTCCGGCGTCGACTTGCCGGCCAGCATATAGGTATTGGTCATGCGCGGCATCGGCAGATGGGCATAAGATTCGCGGCGACCGTTGCCGGTCGGCGCTACGCCCATCAGGCGCGCGTTGAGCTTGTCCTGCATGTAGCCCTTCAGAATGCCGTTTTCGATCAATACATTATATTGGCCTGGTACACCTTCATCGTCGATAGCCAGTGAACCGCGACGGCCTTGCAGCGTGCCGTCATCCACCACGGTGCAAAGCTCGGACGCCACCAGTTGACCCATTTGTCCGCTGAATACCGACGTACCGCGACGGTTAAAATCACCTTCCAGCCCGTGACCTACCGCTTCGTGCAGCAACACGCCAGGCCAACCGGCACCCAGCACCACCGGCATCCCACCCGCCGGCGCGGCAATCGCGGAAAGATTCACCAACGCCATGCGCACAGCCTCTTTGGCAAAGGCATCGGCCCGCGTTTCGCCGCCGACCACTTCCAGGAAGTAATCATAACCAAAACGACCGCCGCCACCGCTGGAGCCGCGCTCGCGCTTGCCGTCTTCCTCTACCAGCACGCTGACCGAAAGACGTACCAAGGGGCGAACGTCGGCCGCCAACGTGCCGTCGGTAGCGGCAACCAGCACCTGCTCATACACGCCGGTAATGCTGGCACTCACTTCCTGCACTCGCTTGTCGGCGGCGCGAGCCACTTTATCCACCCGATGCAACAGCGCTATTTTCTCTTCGCGCGGCAGGCTTTGCAGCGGATCGAGCAGCGAGTACATTGCCGGGTGGCTGATTTCACCCAGGGTACGGGCTTTGCCGTCGCCCTGCTCGCGGACAATGCTGCGCGCCGCTTGCGCGCTTTGCTGCAACGCATTGAGGGTGATCTGGTCGGCATAGGCAAAACCGGTCTTTTCACCGCTGATGGCACGCACGCCGACGCCCTGATCGATATTGTAAGAGCCATCTTTGATGATACCGTCTTCAATCACCCACGCTTCGTGGTAGCTGGACTGAAAATACAGATCGGCATAATCGATGCGGCGCTCGGCCAGTTGCCCTAATACGGCGAACAGATCCTGATGACTCAGCTTATTCGCAGCAAGTAAGTGTTCACTGACAAGCGTCAAACTCATAATTTTTTCACTCTTTATTGGAGGATGTGTTTTCAAACGGCGCCGTTAGCGACGTCTGGAATCGATTGTGCTGCTGCACCGGCATCTGGGTGCGAATGGTTTTCAGCACGCCGGTGTCGACTCGCACTTTCAGCGCAGAAACCGCGTCCGGGTTCTCGGCCAGGATCTTGCCCCAGCCGTCAACCGCCATCGTGTGGCCCCAGGTACGACGCGTCAGACCGTGACGGCCCACCTGCGCCGGTGCCAGCAGGATGCACTGGTTTTCAATCGCCCGTGCGCGCAGCAGGATTTCCCAGTGGGCTTCTCCGGTAACGCGGGTAAACGCCGCCGGCACGGAAATCAGTTCCGCCCCTTGAGCGCGCAACGCCTGATACAAACCGGGGAAACGCAAATCGTAGCATACCGTCATCCCCAAGCGCCCCACCGGCGTATCCACCACCGTCAACTGCTGGCCGTGCTGGTAGGTATCCGATTCACGGTAATGCGCGTGCATATCGTTGATATCAACGTCAAACATATGCAATTTGTCGTAACGGGCGCGAATTTCGCCCCGATCGTCAAACAGCAGGCTGCTGGTGGTAATACGCTGCGGGTTTTCGCGGCTGACTAATGGCATCGAGCCAACCAGCAGCCACACGCCATAGCGGCGAGCCATCTCGCGCACCGCCTGTTGCAGCGGGCCGTCACCTTCGGTTTCCGCATGTTGGCGATACGCCTCGGCGTTGGCGAAAAGCAGTGCATTCTCCGGCGTCATGACCAGTTTTACTCCCGCATTGAGCTGCTTGATTTGCTGCTCAATCTGCGCCAGGTTATCCCGCACCTGATCGCCACTGCACAGTTGTAACAACGCAACGTTTGCATTTCTCATGACGCCTTATCCTCTTTTGGCTTGCGCAAAACCTCGTTGATTTTCGGCTGATCCATACTGCCGCTGATGTGATAGCGAATCAGCGAAATCTTGTTCCATAACGGTGCCAGCACCTTCGATGCGGCAAACACCGCGGCACCCACTATCGGGTTAATCACGAAAGCGGTGGCAACGCCCACCGTGGCGGAAATCTCTGGCGCGACCACCGCTTCCATGTCGAGCTGGCGTCTGACCAGATCGACCTGTCCGCTCATGGCGATATCCGCCGCCAGGCCGTCAACCAATAGATTATCCGTATGCATTATGCCATCTTTCGACCATATCGTGCTGCGAATGGAATCGAAGTAAAAACCTTCGCCAAAGGTATCGCTAAAGTCGAACTGCAACTTGCGCAGCAAGGCATCAAAGCTGACCAAACGCAGTAACTGCCCGGCGCGCCCACCGCCCAGGCTGTCGATCTCGCCCTTGCCGATATCAATTTTCATGGTGCCGTTGAAGGTATTGACGTCCGGTTTCCACGGCTGGCCACGCCAGTGCAGATCGAAATCCACGTCATAAGGGGCGTTTCTCAACGGCGTGGTGAGGCCAAAGAAGTTGGCGGTTTCATCAATCTTGCTGCCCAGCAATTTGCCCTTCAACGCCGTACGTTCTTCCGTATCATTCTGCTTCCACAGGCCGGTGGCGGTCATCCGCCCCTTGCCGGTATCGATCAGGCCATGTTGCAGAGTGAGCGTGTCGCCTGCCGAGGTCACATCCGCCTCCACCTTGCCGAGATTTTGCCCCATAATCCAGCAGGACTGGCACCGCAGCATCAACGAAGGCCAACCACGGAACGACACCCGATCCGCCGCCGCCAGTGGGTTGGTGGCCGTCGGCGTACTGTGGTCATCGCCAAACTGCGGGTTGTAATAAAGGTATTTGATATTCGCCCGCCACGGGCCGCTGTCGGCCACCCGCAGCGCGCCGTCAATCTCTTCGCCCTTGACGTCAACGGTGACGCCGCCAAGCTGTTGCTGCACCGCCAATTGCAGTTTATGCCATGCCTGCCCACCCAACAGCAGTTGCGGGGTGGTTAACGCCACGGTAGTCGGAAAATTGAAACTGCCCACTTTGCCGCTGCTGCCGCCCTGTTTCATCGCCGGAGCCAGCAGACCCAGCCATTTTTCGCCGTCTAGCGGCGGCAGATTCAGCGTCAGCGATTTACTTTGTGGCAGCGCTGGCGTTCCCGGCCCGTTGCGCCATGCGGCGCGCGCCAGCGTGACCTGCTGTTTGGCAAACGACCATTCGCTGTTGAAATTATTCTGCTTGCCGGCGCTGCCCGTCAGATTGAACCCGTTCAGCCCGCCGTTGACTTTTACGCTAAGCGGCAGCGGCTCACCCGTCGGTTTATCGAGTGGAGAAGGTAAGTGACTGCTCACATTCTTCAGGTCGGCATTGACGCCGATATCGTAACTCGCCGCCCCGCCGTGCGGTAAGTTAATCGCCACCTTGCCGTTCCACGGCGCGCTACCGCTGAGCGCCTCGGCAACCTCTTGCGGCATGCCGGGGAACTTGCCCGGCTGCCAGTCGCCCTTCAGGCCGACGTTGACTTTATACGCCTGCGCGCCTTCCTCGGTGGTGAAGTTCACCGCCACCGGCTGACCGAACCAATTCGCCGTCAGGGTATCGCCGGACAGATTGCCGTTGTCGAAGCGGAATTTACCGTTGAGCTTGTCAAGCGTGCTGCCCAGCGGTTTCACCAGCAGCGAATTGTTGTTCAACGTCACTTCACCCTTGGCGGCAACCTGCTGGCCATTCAAAGGGATATCTAGATGTAAGCGCCCACTGACATCGCCAGCAATCTGCAGCTCATCCAACGCCGCACCGACCGAGTCATGCAGCGGCGTCTGCATGAAATAGTCATGCACGTCCGGGCCGGCGCCAGCCACCTCTGCGTCGATCAACAGCCGCTCTTGCAGATAGTCCGGAATGACGGCACTGATATTCTTGCCGCTGACCTTGCCCAGTTTGGTGGCCGGAGCATTCATCCACAGTCCGTTATTCAGGAAGTCGAGATCGATCGCCAAATCGGTCAACGCCGGCCAGCCCGGTTGGAACTGGAAAGTCGCCTGGCGCAGCGGGACGTAGACTTCAAACTGCCCCTCATGCTTCTCAAACGGGAAAAAATGTGGGTTGCCGGAAAAAATCAGCGACGCATTGTCCACCTGACCGCCCTGAATCGCCCCGCTCAGGTAATTTACCAGATGCGTACCCATCAACGGTTCAGGGAAATAGCGCCAGGCGTCCGCGCCGTCATACAGTCGAATGCCCGCCAGAATACTCAGCCACGGCTCACCATTGGTCGGTTGCCGATAACGGAAATCGCCGTTTACCCATAACGATTTGGCTTTGACGTCCAGTTTACGGCTCGCCAGTTCCCAGCCCTGAGCATCGTTGCGCCAGGTCAGCGCCCCCGTCGCACGCGCGATCTCCAGCGGTGCGCGGAACATATCGCCGTAAGGCAGCACGCTGTCCTGCATATCCAGCGTCAAGCGGCCGTTTTCTACTCCACCGCTCAGTGCGCCGGAAAAATGGTTAACCCCCGGCAGCAGTTTCCAGGGCTGCCAACTGACGCCGTGCCAGCGTGCCTGGAAGCGGGTTTTTTCCGGCTGCTTGAGCGGGATGTCCAGCGCCAGCGCGTTGACCCGGCCCTGTGGTTGTAAATCATTCCAACGCTCGAGCACGTCGGGGCTGAGGAATGAGAAGGTCGGCAACAACGCCGCCAGCCGTTCCAGTTGAATATCGCTGGCGCGAATGCGCAGCTCTTCGCTCTGCTCAGGCCCCAGGAAGCGGTTGTTTTCCGGTAGCCACAGGCCGGAAAGAGAACCTTGCGGCCAAGCCTGCCCGTCGGTTTTCAGGTTCAGCTGCGGTACCTCCACCTGCCAGCCGTTACCCTTGCGATTCAACGCCAGCGACAGGTTATCGACATCCAGCCGGTGCTGTTCTTTTCCCACCGTCCAGTTAGCCGCTCCTCGCTTGAGCATGGCGTTACCGCCGTATATTTCACCGTTCTGTATTTGCAGCCAGGCCGCCAGACTGAAGTCCGCACTTTCCAGCCCGGTGTTGGACTTCAGCCAACGACTGAACCACGGCTTCAGATCAATATCATCGGCTTGCATATATACCGTGCCGGTGTTCAATAAGCCTTTGTTGTCGCGCAGATCCATGCGCACCCGCACCAGCCCATGCTGGCCGTTGATGGTCGATAGGCTGATTTGCCCTTCCGCCCGGTGGCGTTGGTGGCTGTTAAGCCAGGTGAGCTGCGGAATATCGAACTCTGCCCGTGGGCCGGACGGCGTGAGGAAGGAAATGCGGCTGTCGCGCAAATCGAAATGGTCGAACTGATAGAGCAACAGATCGCTGACGGTACCCGGCTCGATAATACTGCCCTGGTGTTCATCCCCGCCCAGCGTGGTGTTCATATCGAGTTGGAATTGGTAGAAGGTTAGATCGCGAAACTGCCAGCGCCAGTGCAGCAAGGACTGCCATACATCCAGCGCCAGCGTGACGCGTTCGATATGCAGGTTGCTTTTTGGCAGTTGGGCGCGGATGTTGCGCACTTCAAGCGTCGGGCCAAAGTTTTCCCAACTGCCCTGCACAAAATCGGCCTGCACCGGTACGCCGGACATGGCTGCGATCTTTTCCAGCAATTGTGGGCGGTAGCTGTTCAGTTCCGGCAACGCCAGGCGCAGCCCACTGATCAGCAACGCCACAACTACGATGAGCGTGGCGCCTGTTGCTAACAAAATCCCAGGCAGTCGCCTCACAATATCTCCTTGCTTCCGCTGCCCGGCAACGGGAATTAACGGGTTCAGCCGGCTGAACCCTTATCGATCGACAGCTTACATCATCACTACGTCGAACTGTTCCTGACTGTACAGCGGTTCGATTTGCACCTTTACCTGCTTGCCGACAAAGATTTCCACCTCTGCCAAAGCATGCGACTCTTCGCTCTTCAGCGCTTCACCTACCGCTGCGGAAGCATAAACCAGGAAGCGATCGGAGTCATAGGCGTGATGCACGCGCACGATTTCACGCAGAATTTCATAGCACACGGTTTCGACCGTCTTGACCGTACCGCGACCATTGCAGGTAGGACAATCATGACACAACACATGTTCAATGCTTTCGCGCGTTCGCTTGCGCGTCATTTCCACCAGTCCCAACTGCGAGAAGCCGTTGATGGTGGTTTTAACCCGATCCTTGCTCAGCGCCTGTTCCAATGAATGCAGCACTCGACGGCGGTGTTCTTCATTGTTCATGTCGATGAAGTCAATAATGATAATGCCGCCCAGATTGCGCAGCCGCAACTGCCGGGCAATCGCCTGGGTGGCCTCGATATTGGTATTGAAGATGGTTTCATCAAGGTTGCGGTGGCCGACAAAGGCACCGGTATTGATGTCGATGGTGGTCATGGCTTCGGTCTGATCGATAATCAGGTAACCGCCCGATTTGAGCTCCACTTTACGTTCCAGCGCGCGCTGGACTTCGTTTTCCACATCGTACAGATCAAAGATTGGCTGACTGCCGGTGTACAGCTCCAGTTTGCTGCTCATGTCCGGAATGTATTCGGCGGTAAACTCCACCAGCAGATCGTGCGTCAGTCGCGAGTCCACGCGGATGCGATCCAGCGCCGCACCGGCGAAGTCGCGTAGAATGCGTTGCGCCAATGCCAGTTCTCCGTACAGCATGTATTTGGTCTGGTTGCGTTTTTTACGCTCCATCACCTTGGTCCACAGCCGCTTGAGGAACGCGGCATCCTGCGCCAGCTCCTCATCGCCGATGCCTTCCGCTGCGGTACGGATGATAAAACCGCCCAGATCGTCACAATAGGCGCCGACGATTTTCTTCAGCCGGTCGCGTTCCGCTTCGCTTTCAATACGTTGTGAAACCCCAACGTGCGCCGCGCCGGGCATGAACACCAGATAACGCGAAGGCAGCGTGATGTCGGTGGTCAGGCGCGCTCCTTTAGTACCGAGCGGATCTTTCACCACCTGCACCATCAGATCCTGTCCCTGTCGCACCAGCTCCGCAATGTCACGCACGTGGAAGTTTTTTTGTTCGTCGCCGGCGACACATTCGGTGTGCGGCATAATATCCGAGGCGTGCAAAAAGGCTGCTTTATCCAGACCGATATCCACAAAGGCGGCCTGCATCCCCGGCAGCACCCGGCTGACGCGCCCCTTATAGATATTGCCGACGATGCCACGCTTGGATTCGCGTTCGATATGGATCTCTTGCAGAATTCCGCCATCAATATAGGCGACCCGCGTTTCAGACGGTGTGATATTTACCAATAGCTCAGCTGTCATGTCTTCTCCTCAGAGCCGGTTGACAGATCATCGCAACGCCCATCAACCCGTTCTTACATCACGTAATGCGACAAAATTACTGAGCAGCTCATGTGTCTCGACCAACGGCAATCCCACTACTGCGTGATAACTGCCGGTTATCGTTCTGACGAAACAACCACCCTTTCCTTGAATACCATAGGCCCCCGCTTTATCCATCGGCTCGCCAGTAGCAATATAGTCGTGAATATCCTGCCGTGACAGATTACGGAACGTGACATCGGTGATCACCAGTTGGCACAGCACGTTTTGCCGATCGGCAATTGCCACCGCGGTCATCACCTGATGTTGCCGGCCGGACAGCAGCGCCAGCATCTCTGCCGCATGCGCCGCATCGCGTGGCTTTTCCAATACCCGACCGTTGAGCACCACGATGGTGTCGGCTCCCAGCACCGGGCGATCTTCCTCGGCCTGCGCCACGCCCGCTCGGGCCTTGTCCTGCGCCAGACGGCGCACATAGTCCTGTGCCGCCTCGCCGCTTTGCCGCTGTTCTTCGGTATTGGTCAGGATGATCTCAAACGGCACGCCCAGCAGGGTCAGCAGTTCGCGGCGCCGGGGCGAGCCGGAGGCCAGATAAAGCGAAATCATGATTTACCCTTATTGTACGGCAAACTGACGGCGGATTTTACGCATCAGCAGGAATAGCCACGGCCACAAGATGCCGTTAACCACACTACTCCAGAACACCTCTGGGCGGAAAGAGACGTTGATCACTAAAAACTCAGCCCAGAAAACCACCACGTCCATCGCCAGCGACAACAGCACGACGATCAACGCCTGTTGCCACAGCGCCATATTGCGAAACAGCTGGAATTTGAATGCCACCAGATAGGCGATGATGCCCAACCCCAGCGCACGTACGCCCAGCGTCGAGCCGAGGATCAGATCCAGGATCAGCCCCAATACAAAACCGGTGCCAACGTTGACCCGGTGCGGCAGCGCCATCACCCAGTAAATCAGGATCAACGCCAGCCACGAAGGTCGAAACATATACAGCTGTTCCGGCCACGGCATGATTTGCAGCACCAGCGCTATCAGGAACGAGAGCCAGATTATCCAACGCCCGTGGCTGCGATAGCGATTCATTGTATCGTTCCTGCGGCAGGTTTAACGGTCGAGGCCGCCTGGGGCGGAGCAACAGCGCCGGTTGCCGGGGCCGGCAACGGAGCCGGTGGCCCCATGGCATCGGCCGGCGGCAGCACCTGTGGCATCATCTGCATCAGGCGTTCGTTGGCCACGCGATGAACTTCGTCGGGCGGCAACGGCATATCACCGTTACGATCGGCACCCCAAAGCAGCAGCAGGTAGCGCAGGCGCTGCAGGCCGGCGGTTGGCCGGGCCTGGATCACCGTATACGCGCGTTGGTTATCCACTTTCACCGACGAAACCACCGCCACCGGATAGCCTTCCGGGAAACGCCCGCCCAGGCCGGAGGTGACCAGCACATCGCCAACGCGAATATCGGTGTTACCCGGCAAATGCTCCAGTTGCAGATCGTCGGCGCAGCCGCTGCCGGCAGCGATGACGCGGATGTCGTTACGCAGTACCTGGATCGGCAGCGCGTGCGACGCATCGCAAATCAACAGTACGCGGCTGGTAACCTTCGCCACCGCCACCACCTGGCCGACCACGCCCTTGTCGCTGATCACCGGCTGGCCTTCGTACACGCCATTGTCAGACCCTTTGTCGATCACTACCTGATCGCTATACGGATCTGAACCGGTTGAGATCACCTGAGTCACCATTTTGTGTTCGTCCTGACGCAACGGCGAACCCAGCAGCTCGCGCAAACGGGCGTTTTCCTGCTTGAACTGGCCAAGCAGAAGAACATCGCTGTTTTTCAGCAGCAATTCCTGCCGCAGAGCGCGGTTTTCCAGCTCCAGCTGTTGGCGGGTAGCCAGCGTATCCGAAACGCTGTCCAGAACTTTACGTGGCCCATTGGCCAGAAAATAGAAGGGACTGACTGCGGTATCCATGTAGTTGCGTATTTGAACGAACGTACCGAGCCGGCTATCAGCGACAATCAGGGCTATAGCCGCGATCACCGCCAAAAAAAGTCGTAGTTGCAGGGAAGGCCCCCTGCTAAAAATCGGCTTCATAAATTATGCGAGTTCCTCGACAACAGAAGGAGGCACCATACAAGACGTTCGCCATAGCATTCATCCAATATGCTACCTCCCTCCTGGGGCTGATTATTCTTCGCTGAACAAATCGCCGCCGTGCATGTCGATCATTTCCAACGCCTTACCGCCGCCGCGTGCAACGCAGGTGAGCGGATCTTCCGCTACCACCACCGGAATGCCGGTTTCTTCCATCAGCAGGCGATCCAGGTTGCGCAGCAACGCGCCACCGCCGGTCAGCACCATGCCGCGTTCGGAAATGTCGGAAGCCAGCTCCGGCGGACACTGTTCCAGCGCCACCATCACCGCACTCACAATACCGGTCAACGGCTCTTGCAGGGCTTCGAGGATTTCATTGGAGTTCAGGGTAAAGCCACGCGGCACGCCCTCGGCCAGGTTACGACCGCGAACTTCGATCTCGCGCACTTCGTCGCCCGGGTATGCCGAACCGATCTCGTGCTTGATGCGTTCTGCGGTGGCTTCACCGATCAGTGAGCCATAGTTACGGCGCACATAATTAATGATTGCTTCATCGAAACGATCGCCGCCGATGCGCACGGAAGAGGAATAAACCACGCCGTTAAGCGAAATCACCGCCACTTCGGTGGTACCGCCACCGATATCAACCACCATTGAGCCGGTCGCTTCAGACACCGGCAGGCCGGCGCCGATTGCGGCAGCCATCGGTTCTTCAATCAGAAACACTTCGCGGGCGCCGGCGCCCTGAGCTGATTCACGAATGGCGCGACGCTCAACCTGAGTGGCCCCCACCGGCACACACACCAGCACACGTGGGCTTGGACGCATAAAGCTGTTGCTGTGAACCTGCTTGATAAAGTGCTGCAGCATCTTTTCGGTCACAAAGAAATCAGCAATGACGCCGTCTTTCATTGGACGAATAGCAGCGATATTGCCAGGTGTGCGCCCCAGCATCTGTTTGGCGTCATGACCCACGGCCGCAACGCTCTTCGGTGAACCGGCACGATCCTGGCGAATGGCAACCACCGACGGTTCATTCAGTACAATGCCTTGCCCTTTAACATAAATCAGGGTATTGGCGGTACCCAAGTCGATGGACAAGTCATTGGAAAACATGCCACGAAATTTCTTAAACATAACTAAAGGATAATCCTGCAAGCTGGGGGCGGAAAATAAAATCCGCCTACTTTACCAACCACACGAAGCAGCGACAAGGCGCAAAAACGTTCTACTTCGGTGAAAAATAGTCTGTATTGTTTCTGCTCGAATGCGCGGAAATTGGATGAGGCCTGAATTCCCTGAACAAAGGCTCAGCTTACCACCCTGTCAACGCACAAAAACGGCGTAACACAGCTCATAAAATCTAACATTTTCCCTGATTGCCACTGGTGGTAAGCACCTACCAACGTTCGACAGGAAAGGACGGGCCATTCTACGTTAAAAATCACTCAAATATTCAGCTTAAACACGATAACGACGCGAATATTTTTTGCGCCCGACATCAATCGGTTCCGGCGATGCGAAAAAGTCGCCCTGGCCACCGTGAATACCACGCTCCTTCAACGTCTGCCACTCACTGCGCGTACGCACACTGGCGGCAAACAGCCGCGCGCAGGTACCTTCGCAGGCACTGGACAGACTCTGAACGAACAGTTGATTTTCATCGCGCTTATCAATACTCCGCACCAAACCGGGGTGGAGCTTGACGATTTCCACCTGCAACGACTTCTTGATATAGGAGGTGCTGACCACGGTCAATCCCGCTTGGGAAACCGCCAGACGACAGCCCAATCCTGCAAGCAAACGCAATACCGGGCGTAAGCGGTCGATATGTTGACACACATCCGCCTCTGCAAGTTCAATCAGAATCCGCCGCCGATGCGTTTTTTCACATTGTAACAACGTATCGCGCAACCAACGCTGGAACGGCCGCTGCAATAATGAGTCGACACACAGCGGAAATGCCAGCGTTTCTTCGGGCCATAACCGCAATAACGGAATAATGCGCCCCATCAGTTGGCGATCGTAACTTTCCGCCAACCCGAACTGCTGCACCAGCGGCATATATTCTGCCGGCAGCAATTCCTGCGTCCCGTCGTAAATTCGGCTCATGATTTCCCGGTGATGAACCTCGCCGTCGACGTCAATCGCCGGCTTCTGATACAGCCGTGGGCCACCGCGCGCCAGCACCTGTTCCAGCAGGGTACGCCACTTCACGCTGCCACGCCCTTTCTCCGGCACCTGGCTGTCATAGACGTACCAGCCGTTTTCGCCCTGCAATGCGGCGTGGCGCGTCGCCTGCTCGGCATAATCGATAATCTGTTCGGTGGTTTGCCCGCTGCGATAGGCTACGATGCCAATATGTAAAAACGCTTCGCGCTCGATGAGCGCCTTCGAAGGTAACGAGTCGATGGCGTTGACCAATTGTGAGGCGATACCATCCGCCTCCTTCAAGCTACGATGCGGCAGCAACACGGTAAAATCGCTGTGGAAATAGCGCGCCAACAACGCCGCCGGATAGCGCATGACGAAGGTGGACAACAGATTGACCAGCGAATACATCAGCTCCTGCACAGCGGCGTTGCCGTAGGTTTCACGCAGGGTGTCGAAGTCAGGGAAACGCACCATCATCACAATACCGTGCGACCCCTCCTCTTCCAGCTGAGTCGTCAGCTGGTTATCAAAAAACAGTCGGTTGTTAAGGCCGGTTTTCGCATCCTGCGCGGCAAATGCTCGGATGAGAGTATCAACCCGACTGCGCTCTTCGCGCGCGTCGGCCAAGTCCGCCAACAACCGATCGAGCGCTCCGCTGACGCTGGCGGGCCATTCGCGCACCTCGCCTTTCATCACCTCTTCACGCTCGCCGTTGAGAATACGCCGCGCACGGCGTTCGAGGATATCCTCCCCCTCCGCCTGTTCGCGTAGCCAACGCAGGCTGAACAACAGCACGATCACCATAACGACAATCGCCAGCGTAACCGCCATGGTCGACTGTAGCGATCGCACGTCCCCGGCAAAGGGATCCTGATAGGTAATGTGCAGCGTACTTTCGGGGTGATGCAGCAATGGCAAAGCAACCTGCCGGTAGCCGGCCAGGGCGTCCCATGGCTGTTTTATCGTAGGTGCCTGATAACGTAATAAATTGCTACTCGCAGTATCCACACTGATCGCGACGATGCCCAATGGCCGTGTCAGCAGCGGCAGCCACTTTTCCTGATCCTGGGGCGTGTCCAGCAGCAGCGCCTGATCGATCGAGGTTACCAGCGCGTCAAAACGGCGCTCCATACGCTCCTGGGTGACATAGAAGAAGCTGTAGGAACAGCCCATCAGCATCAAAAACATAGCCAGTGCGACGAGCAGGGTAATCAATGCAGAGAGTTTGGTGGTAAATCGCATCCCTGTGCCTTGTTCGCTATGGTTAAGTAACTCTGCGCCTTTCGAGAGAAAAGGAGCCGATCCTGTCTATCTGACACCAACGTTTCAGCCTGATTTTTAATCGATAATCGCCCTTTTTTAGCGGCGCAGGGCGTGGCGTTTCGCCGTCAGGGCTGCGCATCAACCTACCAAGCATAACCAATGAAAGAAACCTTTTAACCACTTTAATTTGTGCTTTATCAGGACATAACTTGCCTATTATGCATATAGTCAAAGAAAGCAAACTCAGCCATTCGCATCACGAATTATATGAGAGGGAGAGTGATATGCGCGCACTATTATTGGAACAGCAAGGCGAACACACCATAGCCCAGGTGCAGAATATCGACAGCGATCGTTTACCCGACGGTGATGTCACGGTCGACGTCAACTGGTCCAGTCTGAACTATAAAGACGCACTGGCTATCACCGGTAAAGGCAAGATCGTCCGCAATTTCCCAATGGTGCCCGGCATCGATTTCGCCGGCACGGTAGTCAGCAGCAAGGATCAGCGCTTCAAGGAAGGCCAGAGCGTGGTGCTGACCGGCTGGGGCGTCGGCGAAAATCACTGGGGCGGGCTGGCGGAGCGCGCGCGCGTTTCCGGTGAATGGCTGGTGCCGTTGCCGCAAGGGCTTGATGAACGCAAGGCGATGATCCTTGGCACAGCCGGCTTCACCGCCATGCTGTGCGTCATGGCACTGGAAGAGGGTGGCGTGCGTCCGGATGATGGCAACGTGCTGGTCACCGGAGCCAGCGGTGGCGTCGGCAGCACCGCCATCGCCATTTTGTCTGCACTGGGTTATCAGGTCACTGCGCTAAGTGGCCGCGACAGCAATACCGCCTATTTAAAATCGCTCGGCGCCAAAGAAATCCTGTCACGCAGCGGTTACATCGAAACGCCAAGGCCGCTGGAAAAGCAGCTGTGGGCTGGGGCGGTGGACACCGTTGGCGACAAGCTGTTGTCGCGCGTGCTGGCACAGATGAATTACAACGGCACCGTCGCCGCCTGCGGGCTGGCTGGCGGCTATCAACTGCCCACCACCGTGATGCCCTTTATCCTGCGCAACGTACGCCTGCAAGGGGTCGATTCGGTGCATACGCCGCTGCATCGCCGGCAAACCGCCTGGGAGCGTCTGGCCGGTATTCTGCCGGACAGCTTCTATCAGCAGGCGACGCATGAAATCACGCTGGAACAGGCGCCCGCCACCGCCGCGGCATTGCTGAGCAACCAGGTGACCGGCCGTACGCTGGTGAAAATTCGTTAACATTAACGCCAGGCGCGGCCTGCCGCGCCCGACTATCCTGCCCCGATCGCCCGCCGCACATCCCTTCTGCGAAATTTCATATTTTCTGGCGGTGGCTCGCTTCTGACGCCGTTTCGCGCCATGCTTGATTCATCACCACGGAGGACATGACCATGAGCAAACCGCGTAAACTGACCGAAGCCGATGTCACGCCGGAAAGCGTGTTCCATCAGCGGCGCAAGGTATTGCAGGCGTTGGGTCTCAGCGCTGCGTCACTGGCTCTGCCGCTCAATGCGCAGGCCGATCTGCTGTCATGGTTCAAGGGCAACGATCGTCCCAAGGCACCGCCGGGCAAAGCGCTGGAATTCAGCCAGCCGTCGCAGTGGCAGGCCAAGCTGGATCTCACGCCGGAAGACAAAGTGACCGGCTATAACAACTTCTATGAATTTGGTCTGGACAAGGCCGATCCCGCTGCCAATGCCGGTGGCTTGAAAACTGCAGACTGGAAAGTGCGCATCGACGGCGAAGTCGCCAAACCGATCACCCTCGATATCGATGATCTGATGAAGCGATTCCCGCTGGAACAGCGTATTTACCGCATGCGCTGCGTGGAAGCCTGGTCGATGGTGGTGCCGTGGATCGGCTTCGAACTGGGCAAGCTGTTGAAGCTGGCCGAGCCAAACAGCAATGCGCGCTTCGTTGCGTTCCAGACTCTGTACGATCCCGAGCAGATGCCGGGGCAGAAAGATCGTTTTATCGGCGGAGGCCTGAAATACCCCTACGTAGAAGGGCTGCGGCTGGATGAAGCGATGCATCCGCTGGCGTTGATGACGGTCGGCGTATACGGCAAAACGCTGCCGCCGCAAAACGGCGCACCGCTACGCTTGATTACCCCGTGGAAATACGGCTTCAAGGGTATCAAGTCCATCGTGCATATTCGCCTGACCAAAGACCAGCCACCAACCACCTGGAACCTTTCTGCGCCGAACGAGTACGGGTTTTATGCCAACGTCAATCCGCAGGTCAATCACCCACGCTGGTCACAGGCCAGCGAGCGGGTGATCGGCTCTGGCGGCATCCTGGACGTCAAGCGGCAGCCAACGCTGCTGTTCAACGGTTATGGCGATCAGGTGGCTTCGCTGTACCGCGGTATGGATTTGCGGGAGAACTTCTAAGTGCGGTTGAAACCGGTGCATATTACGGCGCTGAAGGTGCTGATCCATCTGGCCGCATTGCTGCCGCTGCTGTGGCTGATACTGGCGGTGAATCAAGGTTGGCTCAGCGCCGATCCGGCCAAAGACATTCAGCATTTTACCGGCCGCATGACGCTCAAACTGCTGCTGGCCACGCTGTTGATCGCCCCACTGGCGCGCTACAGCCACCAGGCGTTGCTGATGCGCTGCCGTCGCCTGGTTGGTCTATGGTGCTTTACCTGGGGAAGTTTGCACCTGATCAGCTACTCGACCCTTGAACTGGGGCTGAGCAACCTGGGTCTGTTGGGCAGCGAACTGCTGTCGCGCCCTTACCTGACGCTCGGCATTATCAGCTGGCTGGTGCTGCTGGCGCTGGCAGCAACCTCGACCCAATGGGCCATGCGCAAGTTGGGCAGCAAATGGCAGAAATTGCATAACTTCGTCTATCTGGCTGCCATTCTGGCACCGATCCACTACCTCTGGTCGGTGAAGACCCTCTCACCACAGCCGGTGATCTATGCGCTGCTGGCGGCGGTACTGCTGGCTCTGCGTTACAAGAAATTCCGCGCCTGGTGGCGCTGACGCTGGCGGAACTTTTTCCGTTTGCCACTCTCAGATACCCTGCAACATCGGCGTTTTTCGCGCTGCACGCGGCGCTGGCACATGCCAACGGCGCGACTTTTGCCAACTGGGGAACCACATACCTCCCAGATGGGGCTTGAATATCTTCGCTGATAAGACCAGTATTTAGCTGCGAATTGCTACGATATCGTTATAATGCCCGACCTTACCCGTAAGGGCCGCGCGTTTTTCCCCCGAAAAAGGTGACAAATCGCTAACATCGGGTTATTTTCAACGATGATGGTTTTATTGCCGGAGATGCCAGCACAATGCAAGACAAGTCTCACATTTTGCTTCTGAACGGCCCCAATCTTAATCTGCTGGGGACGCGTGAGCCGGACAAGTACGGCAGCACGACGTTGACCGAGATTGTTAACGGATTGGAAAACCAGGCGCTCGCGCTGGACATCACTCTGAGCCATCTGCAATCCAACGCCGAGCATGCGCTGATCGATCGTATCCATCAGGCACGCGGCAATACGGATTTCATTCTGATCAACCCTGCGGCATTCACGCATACCAGCGTGGCGCTGCGCGATGCGCTGCTGGCGGTGCAAATCCCGTTTATCGAGATCCACCTGTCCAACGTGCACGCCCGTGAGCCTTTCCGCCATCACTCTTACCTGTCCGATATTGCGGTAGGCGTGATTTGCGGTCTCGGCGCGGATGGCTACAGCTTTGCTTTACAGGCAGCGGCTAACCGCTTGTCAAAATCCAACTAAATACCCCCAATACCGAGTGTTGCAGCCACGCCATCGCGCCTGCAACGCCAAGTAGCAAGGGTTTACGCAAAAAGAGTACGGAATCACACTCATGGATATTCGTAAAATCAAGAAACTGATCGAACTGGTTGAAGAATCAGGTATTTCTGAACTGGAAATCTCTGAAGGCGAAGAGTCGGTTCGTATCAGCCGTGCCGCACCGGCGCAGGCTTACCCGATGATGCAACAGGCCTATGCAATGCCGGCCCAGCAGCAACCTGCGCTGGCTACCGCCGTTGCCACTGCGCCTGCCGCAGAAACCCCTGCAGCACCAGCGGCCATGAGTGGCCACATCGTTCGTTCCCCAATGGTAGGTACCTTCTACCGTACCCCAAGCCCGGACGCGAAAGCCTTCGTGGAAGTGGGCCAGAAAGTCAACGCCGGCGATACCTTGTGCATCGTTGAAGCGATGAAAATGATGAACCAGATTGAAGCCGACAAATCCGGTACGGTTAAAGCCATCCTGGTTGAGAACGGCCAACCGGTAGAATATGACGAGCCACTGGTCGTCATCGAATAACGAGGCGCACCACATGCTTGATAAAATTGTTATCGCCAACCGCGGCGAGATCGCGCTTCGTATCCTGCGTGCCTGCAAAGAGCTGGGCATCAAGACCGTTGCGGTGCATTCCGCAGCCGATCGCGATCTGAAACACGTACTGCTGGCTGACGAGACCGTGTGCATCGGTCCGGCGCCGTCGGTAAAAAGTTACCTGAATATCCCGGCCATCATCTCTGCCGCCGAAATCACCGGCGCAGTGGCGATCCACCCGGGCTACGGTTTCCTGTCCGAAAATGCCGACTTTGCCGAGCAGGTTGAGCGCTCCGGCTTCATCTTTATCGGCCCGAAAGCCGAAACCATTCGCCTGATGGGCGACAAGGTTTCCGCCATCAACGCGATGAAAAAAGCCGGCGTACCCTGCGTACCCGGTTCTGACGGCCCGTTGACCGACGACATGGATAAGAACCGCGCCTTTGCCAAACGCATCGGTTATCCGGTAATTATCAAGGCGTCCGGCGGCGGCGGCGGTCGCGGTATGCGCGTCGTGCGCAGCGACAAAGATCTTGAGCAATCCATTTCCATGACCAAGGCGGAAGCCAAAGCGGCTTTCAACAACGACATGGTTTATATGGAAAAATACCTGGAAAACCCACGCCACATCGAAATTCAGGTGTTGGCAGACGGTCAGGGTAACGCCATCTATCTGGCCGAGCGTGACTGCTCGATGCAGCGTCGCCACCAGAAAGTGGTCGAAGAAGCTCCGGCACCGGGCATTACCAACGAAATGCGTCGCTACATTGGCGAGCGCTGCTCGAAGGCCTGCGTGGAAATCGGCTACCGTGGTGCAGGCACCTTCGAGTTCCTGTATGAAAACGGCGAGTTCTATTTCATCGAAATGAACACCCGTATCCAGGTAGAACACCCGGTTACCGAAATGATCACCGGCGTGGATCTGATCAAAGAGCAGCTGCGCATCGCTGCCGGTCAACCGCTGTCGATCAAACAGGAAGAAGTGAAGGTACAGGGCCATGCGGTGGAATGCCGTATCAACGCCGAAGATCCAAACACCTTCCTGCCAAGCCCGGGCAAGATCACCCGTTTCCATGCGCCAGGCGGCTTTGGCGTACGTTGGGAGTCGCATATTTATTCCGGCTATACCGTGCCGCCATATTATGACTCCATGATCGGCAAGCTGATTACCTACGGTGAAAACCGTGACGTGGCGATCGCGCGCATGAAAAATGCGCTGGCTGAACTGATCATCGACGGCATCAAAACCAACGTCGAGCTACAGCTCAAGATCATGAACGACGAAAACTTCCAGCACGGTGGTACCAACATCCACTATCTGGAGAAAAAACTGGGTCTGCAAGAAACCTGAGTTGTCGACCGATCTCATATGTCAGGGCCGGTATATCACCGGCCCTTTTCTTTGCGGCTTCCGGTAGCTTAATCACTTGGCAAATGCCGACCTTGACGTAAAATCCCTTTCCTCTGGTAAATCCATCTTCCCCCTGACATTGCCGCTGCGGCGCAAAACAACGGGGAGACCGTAAACCGCTTGGAGCTACGGATGGAAAAACGTTTTATACAGGCTCATCGTGAAGCGCGCTGGGCGCTCGGCTTAACGCTATTGTACGTGCTCGCATGGGCGCTGGCAGCCTATCTGCCGGACAGCGAGATCGGCATCACCGGCCTGCCACACTGGTTCGAAATGGCCTGCCTGCTGGTTCCGCTGGTATTTATCGTGCTGTGCTGGCTGATGGTACGCACCGTGTTCCGCGATATCCCGCTGGAGGACAACGATGCAAACTGAAATCATCGTACCGCTGATCGCCTATCTGGTACTGGTATTCGGGCTCTCCGCCTATGCCTACAGCCGTCGGCAGAGCGGTAATTTTCTCAACGAATACTTCCTCGGCAGCCGCTCGATGGGTGGCTTCGTGCTGGCAATGACCCTGACCGCCACCTACATCAGCGCCAGTTCGTTTATTGGTGGGCCGGGCGCGGCGTATAAATATGGTCTTGGCTGGGTATTGCTGGCGATGATCCAGCTGCCGGCAGTGTGGCTTTCTCTTGGCGTACTGGGCAAAAAATTCGCTATTTTGGCGCGGCGTTATAACGCCATCACTCTCAACGATATGCTGTTCGCCCGTTATCACAGCCGGTTGCTGGTGTGGCTGGCCAGCCTGAGCCTGCTGGTGGCGTTTCTCGGCGCCATGACGGTGCAGTTTATCGGCGGCGCTCGTCTGCTGGAAACCGCAGCGGGTATCCCCTATGACACCGGCTTGCTGATTTTCGGCATCAGCATCGCGCTGTATACCGCGTTCGGCGGGTTCCGCGCCAGCGTGCTCAATGACGCCATGCAGGGACTGGTGATGCTGTTGGGCACCGTATTGCTGCTGACGGCGGTGATCCATGCCGCCGGCGGCCTGCACAGTGCGGTGGACAAATTGCAACAGATCGATCCGGCGCTGGTATCGCCGCAAGGCGGGGAGCAGATCCTCAGCCTGCCGTTTATGGCGTCGTTCTGGATCCTGGTGTGCTTCGGCGTAATTGGCCTGCCGCATACCGCGGTACGCTGCATTTCGTATAAAGACAGTAAAGCGGTGCACCGTGGCATTATTCTCGGCACCGTGGTGGTGGCACTGTTGATGTTTGGCATGCACCTGGCCGGCGCGCTGGGCCGCGCGGTGCTGCCGGACTTGAAGATCCCCGATCAGGTGATCCCGACGCTGATGATCACCGTACTACCGCCCTATGCCGCCGGTATTTTCCTTGCCGCTCCGATGGCGGCGATCATGTCGACCATCAATGCCCAACTGCTGCAATCTTCCGCTACCATCGTAAAAGACTTGTATCTTGGCGTTCGGCCACAGCAGGTGGGTAACGAGAAAATGATCAAACGCTTCTCCAGCCTGACTACGCTAATCCTCGGGTTGCTGGTGCTGCTGGCCGCATGGCGTCCGCCCGAGATGATCATCTGGCTGAACCTGCTGGCGTTTGGGGGCCTGGAGGCGGTGTTTCTGTGGCCGCTGGTGCTCGGATTGTACTGGGAGCGTGCCAATGCCCAGGGCGCGCTTAGCTCAATGGTGACAGGTGCGGTATGCTATACGCTATTGGCCAGTTTGAAACTGCAACCCGCCGGACTGCACCCTATCGTGCCTGCGCTGCTGTTGAGCCTGCTGGCGTTTTATATCGGTAATGCCTTCGGCGACAAGCGCCGGACGGCATCATCCCTATCTTCTTGAAGAGAATTGTTATGCCTTGGATCCAACTTAAACTGAACACCACCGGCAACCAGGCGGAAGACCTGAGTGATGCGCTGGTCGAGAGCGGCGCGGTCTCGGTGACCTTCCAGGACACCCATGATAATCCGGTATTTGAGCCGTTGCCCGGTGAAACCCTGCTGTGGGGCGATACCGATGTGATCGGTCTTTACGATGCCGAAACCGATATGGCCGAAGTCGTGGCCATCCTGGAGCAGCATCCGCTACTGGGTGCCGGCTTCCGCCATAAAATCGAACAGTTGGAAGACAAGGACTGGGAGCGTGAATGGATGGATAACTTCCACCCGATGCGCTTTGGCGAACGCCTGTGGATCTGCCCGAGCTGGCGCGACGTGCCGGATCCGGATGCCGTCAACGTGATGCTGGATCCAGGCCTGGCCTTCGGTACCGGCACGCACCCAACCACTGCGCTGTGTCTGCAATGGCTCGACGGCCTCGATCTGGCAGGGAAAACCGTGATTGACTTCGGTTGCGGCTCCGGCATTCTGGCAATTGCAGCGCTGAAACTCGGTGCCGCGCGCGCCATCGGCATTGATATCGACCCGCAGGCCATTCAGGCCAGCCGCGACAACGCGCAGCGTAACGGCGTTTCAGAGCGGCTGGAGCTGTACCTGCCTAAAGACCAGCCGGCCGACTTGCAGGCTGACGTGGTCGTAGCCAACATCCTGGCTGGGCCGCTACGCGAGTTGGCGCCATTGATTAGCTGTCTGCCAAAATCCGGCGGTTACCTTGGCCTGTCCGGCGTGCTGGCAACCCAGGCGAACAGCGTGGCGGAAGCCTACCAGGACAGTTTTGTACTCGATCCGGTCGCTGAAAGAGAAGACTGGTGCCGTATTACCGGGCAACGCCGCTAGGCAATCCGCATTTGTGCGCCCCCACCGTAGCGACAAGAATACGCTGGGGGCGAGTTGTTCAGCATTCGTCCTCCCCCGGGTGAACCGCAGACGCCGTCCGCCCTCCTCATCCAGTCACGTTGGTGTTCCGACATGCCAGCAAACGCCCTGTACAGCCGCTGAATGGTCTACTCATCATTGACTGGGCCACTCTGGCCTCTGCCTCTGCCTCTGTCTCTGCCTCTGCCTCGCCAAGAAACAGTAGCCACCACCACGATATTTCGCCAACATCAATGTTTTACCCTGATATCCCGCGCCGACTCCCGCTGTTTACCTGCTAAAAAGCCGTCAATGACAGATAATATCCTGTTGTTCGGCGATTATTTTACTGAACATAAAACGAGCACAATTAATCAAGTTATTGTTAAATATATATAATATTTTATAGCGGCACTGTGAACCGCATTTTCATTGATCGATTGCAGTAAATCGGTCAAAGTTTGGCCTTTCATCTCGACGAAAAAATGCGTAATATACGCGCCCTTGCGGACACAGTATGGTCACTCTTTGTCTATGCGCATTGGACACCACCAGTTAACAAATTGCCTGATTGCGGCCCCGATGGCCGGGATCACCGATCGCCCGTTCAGAACCTTGTGTCATGCAATGGGTGCTGGGATGGCTGTATCTGAAATGCTCTCCTCCAATCCGGAGGTGTGGCGAACGGATAAGTCACGTCTGCGCATGGTTCATAGCGATGAACCTGGGATTCGCTCCGTGCAAATTGCCGGTTGCGATCCGGATGATATGGCCGCCGCCGCCCGGATTAACGTGGCCAGCGGCGCACAGATCATCGACATCAATATGGGTTGCCCGGCTAAAAAGGTGAACCGGAAACTTGCAGGGTCTGCCTTGTTGCAGTACCCGGATCTGGTCAAACAGATCCTCCTCGCGGTGGTTAACGCGGTGGATGTACCGGTAACGCTGAAAATCCGTACCGGCTGGGCGCCAGAACACCGTAACTGTGTAGAGATTGCCCAATTGGCCGAAGACTGTGGTATTCAGGCCTTGACGATTCATGGCCGAACCCGTGCCTGCCTGTTTAATGGCAACGCGGAATACGACAGCATTCGGGCAGTTAAGCAGAACGTTTCCATTCCGATTATCGCGAATGGCGACATTACTGACCCGCATAAAGCCAGAGCAGTGCTCGACTACACCGGGGCTGACGCTCTGATGATAGGCCGTGCTGCTCAGGGGAGACCCTGGATCTTCCGGGAAATCCAGCATTATCTGGACACTGGGGAGTTGCTGCCTCCGCTGCCGCTTGGCGAGGTAAAGCGCTTGTTGATAGGGCACATTCGGGAATTGCACGGCTTTTACGGCCAAGGCAAGGGATTCCGGATTGCTCGTAAGCACGTATCCTGGTACTTACAGGAACACGCCCCGAATGACCAGTTTCGGCGCACATTCAACGCCATAGAGGATGCCAGCGAACAGCTGGAGGCGTTGGAGGCATATTTCGAAAATCTTGCGTAACAAAAAAGAGCTGACAGAACTATGTTCGAACAACGCGTAAATTCTGACGTACTGACCGTTTCAACCGTGAACTCACAGGATCAAGTGACCCAAAAGCCTCTGCGCGACTCGGTTAAACAAGCACTGAAGAACTATTTTGCTCAACTGAATGGTCAGGATGTTAATGACCTGTATGAGCTGGTACTGGCTGAAGTTGAACAGCCACTGTTGGACATGGTGATGCAATACACCCGTGGCAACCAGACCCGTGCAGCCCTGATGATGGGCATCAACCGCGGCACCCTGCGTAAGAAATTGAAAAAATACGGCATGAACTGATACTAGTCAGCTGCATGTTGAAAAGGCGCAACCTCGCAAGAGGCGGCGCCTTTTTATTTGGCCAGACGAACGGCGACGATGAAAAACGTCGCGCGCTCCGCTCATGCCGTCGTTCAATCTCTTTGTGCCGCAGCCAGGCCTTACCGGCCTCCCTCCAGCCGCCCCCGCCTGCGGCGGATGACGACCTCACTCCCCGCGGTGGCGGAATGAGAATAATCACATATCCCTCTTACATCCACTGCCGTAGGCTGTGGTATACTGTACATTCTTAGAGCCACGTCGGCTTGCCAACAGCCGTTCTTCTTCCGCCTGATTAGCATGCGAACCGCACTTCGAATGTAAAGATTTAGTCAATGACTAAACGATAATCTGGTCTGGGTGTCTGAGTAATTGTATCGCTATCGAGTGGCTTCTTTATGCGTTACAGGTTTCTACCCCTTAACGCAAAATGAGTTGATATGAAGCGTCCGCAAAAATTCAAACGTGCCTTGCTGCACCCTCGCTACTGGCTGACCTGGTTTGGCCTCGCGGTGCTGTTCCTGCTAGTCCAACTGCCCTACCCCGTGTTACACAGACTGGGGGTATGGATGGGGCGTACCTCGATGCGCTTTTTGAAGCGCCGCGTCTCGATCACCCGCCGCAACCTGGAACTGTGTTTCCCGGATATGGATGAGGCACAACGTGAGCGCAAGGTAATAGGCAATTTCGAATCCCTCGGCATGGGTCTGCTGGAAACCGGCATGGCGTGGTTCTGGTCCGACAAACGTGTAAAACGCTGGTTTAACGTCTCCGGCATCAATCACCTGAAAATGGCACAGCAAAACCAGCGCGGCGTGCTGGTAATTGGCGTGCACTTCATGTCGCTGGAACTTGGCGGCCGCGCAATGGGCCTGTGCCAGCCGATGATGGCCATGTATCGCCCGCACAACAATAAGGCGATGGAATGGGCGCAGACCAAAGGTCGCATGCGTTCCAACAAGGCGATGCTCGATCGCAAGGATCTGCGCGGCATGGTACATGCACTGAAACGCGGCGAAGCGGTGTGGTTCGCACCGGATCAGGATTACGGCCCACGCGGCAGCGTTTTCGCACCGTTGTTTGCCGTTGACCAGGCCGCCACCACCAGCGGTACCTTTATGCTGGCACGCATGGCTCAACCGGCGTTGGTGCCGGTAGTGCTGATTCGCCGTGAAAACGGCAGCGGTTACGATCTGCTAATCCAGCCGGCGTTGGAAGATTACCCAATCGCCGATGAAATGGCCGCGGCGGCCTATATGAACAAAGTGGTAGAAAAAGAGATCATGCGAGCGCCAGAGCAATATATGTGGCTGCATCGCCGGTTCAAAACGCGCCCGACCGGTGCGCCGTCCCTGTATTGATCCCCCACGTCATTCCGGGCGTAGTACCTGCTGCGCCCGCTGTTATCCTCCCCGGCATTTCGTGCCATATTTGTCAGATTTCAGCGGAACCATAGTTAACATTGTTGTAACCTTCATGCTTTCCCTGCACAGGAGATAGTAATGAAAACCCGAGTCCGCCTTGCCTTGGTCGGAGACTATCGTCCCCAGGCCGTTGCCCACCAGGCCATTCCCATTGCTCTGTCCCTTGCTGCCGCCCACCTGGATGTGGATATTGCCCCCTGCTGGCTGCCGACTGAAACCGTCAACCATGTTGAAGCACTGGCAGGCTATGACGCCATCTGGCTCGTCCCCGGTAGCCCGTATCAAAACGATGACGGCGCATTTATCGCTATCCGCCACGCACGCGAGCAGAATGTCCCCTTCCTTGGCTCCTGCGGTGGGTTCCAGTACGCGGTAGTGGAATATGCCCGCAACGTCATGGGCTGGCATAATGCCAGCCACGCGGAAACCGACAGCGAGGGTCGTCAGGTCATTACCCCGTTAACCTGCTCGCTGGTGGAAACAACCGGCACTATCGTCTTTCAGCCACAAACGCGCATTGCCGAAATCTATGGCCGGCTGGAAACGCACGAGGGGTATCACTGCAACTTCGGTGTAAATCCGGACTTTGTCGCTGAACTACGGCAATACCCGCTGATTATCAGCGGCCACGATCGCGAAGGCGATGTGCGCTCCATCGAACTGCCCGAGCACCGTTTTTTCATGGCTACGCTGTTCCAGTCTGAGCGTGCCGCGTTGCATGCGCAGTTGTCACCGCTGGTGGTTGCGCTGCTCGACGCCGCGCGACGCTAGTCGCTTCGGCGCCGGCTTTCACCGGCGCTGGGGGCGGCATTTACCACATCAGTTGTCCAATCAGCGGCGCAGCCACGACGGTGATGATGCCAGCCAGCATCATCACCAGACTGGAAACCACGCCTTCCTCTTCGCCCATTTCATAGGCGCGGGCGGTGCCGGCGCCGTGTGACGAGGCACCAAGCCCGGCGCCTTTCGCCAGACGGCTGCGCACCGCCAATCGCAGAAACAGTATCTCCCCGATCGCCATGCCAAACACGCCGGTGATCACCACAAACAGCGCGACCAAATCCGGCTGACCGCCCATTTGCCTGGCGGCCTCCAAGGCAAAGGGCGTGGTAATCGAACGTACTGCCAGGCTGCGTTGTACTTCTTCCGGCAACGTCAGCAATTGCGCCAGCCACACCGAGCTATACACCGCCACCAGCACCGCGGTGACTACCCCAACGCCGAGCGACAGCCAGTGGCGGCGAATAATATGCAGGTTCTCGTAAACCGGCACGGCAAACGCGATGGTCGCCGGGCCAAGCAACCACAGCAGCCAGTGGGTTTCACTAATATAGTCCTGATAGGAAACGTGCGTTACTACCAGCATTACCACCAACACCATCGGCGTTAACACCAGCGGCATCAGCAACAGCGTACGTCGCCGGCGATACAGTGTCTTATTGACGTAATACAGCGCCAGCGTCGCGGCAAAACAAATCACACTGACAAAAAAGTCATTCATCGTGCTTTGCGCCGTTGCAGCCAAAGTTCAAAACGGTACGCGCGATCGACCACCACCCCGGTCGCCGCCAGTGTCAAGGTGGTGCTGATGGCTATCACCAGAAAGATCTTCCACCCTTCCACCATCAGTAGCTGGGCATAGTTCACCACCGCCACCACCGCCGGCACAAAGAACAGCAGCATTTCGGCTAGTAGCCAGCGTGACCCGGCCTTCACCCAGCGCAGCGGCAACACCCGTAGCACAATCAACGACAGCAACATCAGCATGCCGACGATATTGGCCGGCAGCGGCAGATGAAACTGCTGCACCAGCCGATCGGCAATCAGAAACAGCACCACATACAAAATGACCTGAATCGGTACCTGTAAGCGGTTGAGCAGCGATGGCGCAGCCGCGCGTAACGCCATAGACATGGCAACTAACCTCGAGCAAAAAATTCCGAGTTTCAGTATACGCAGCCGAGAAACATCTACTGAAATGAATTAAAATTATCAACATCATGCCGTAAGGGAATAGTTTACCGCCGGTACGGCTCATCGGGAGAAGAACTGTGGATGTTCGCACTCTGCGCTACTTCGTTGAAGTGGTGCGTCAGCAAAGTTTTACCCGCGCAGCGGAAAAGCTGTTTGTCACCCAGCCGACCATCAGCAAAATGCTGCGCCATCTGGAAGATGAGCTGGAATGCACGCTGCTGATCCGCGAGGGGCGGAAATTGCACCTGACCGACAGCGGCCAGGCGGTGTACCAGCGCGGTCTCGCCATCCTGGATGAATTTCGCCAGCTTGAGGCAGAGCTGGAAGACATCGGCTCGGTACGCAAAGGGGTGTTGCGGTTGGGCATACCACCGATGGTGGGCCGACAGATAGCCGAACTGATCCGTACCTTTCGCCAAACCTATCCTGGCGTCGAACTGAAAATTTCCGAACTGGGAGGACTGTCCGGCGAACAGGCGGTGCTGGCCGGAGAACTGGATCTCGCCATGACGGTATATTCGCCCGAGGTCGAACAACCGCTCACCTTCCTGCCGCTGCTGCGCCATCCCATGTGCGTGGTCGCCCCGCGTAATGCCCACTGGCAAAATCGCACCAGCGTGACTATCGACGAATTGGCTGACTGGCCGATTCTGATTTACAACGAAGATTTCGCGCTGTACAAAATGCTGATGACGGCTTTCCGCCAGGCCGAGATCGCCCCCAAAATCGCGGTACGCAGCGGGCAGTGGGATTTTCTGGCTTCGATGGTGCAGGCTGGGGTCGGGATCGCCATGCTGCCGGAACCGGTGTGCCAGTGGCTGGATAAAAGCAACCTGATCTGGCTGCCGCTGGAGCCGGTGATGGAATGGAAGGTCGGCCTGATCTGGCGCCAGGGCAGCTACCTATCCCATAGCGCGCAAGCCTGGATTGCCTGCTGTCGTGACTTCTGGCCTACGCCGAAATAATCAGGGCCGCAAACGCGGCCCTGTGGCATTATCCTTCGCGTTCTACCAGCAACGCTTCCAGCAGGTCGAGGTCATGCAGCAGTTTTTGCAGCGTCTCGTTACTGATTTTTTGCGTGGCGCGCAGGTGATACAACTCCCCGCGTTCGGCGCGCAATGCCGTCAGGCGGAAGCGCCGTTCCAGGTTTTCCAGCTCCAGCGCGTTTTCGATATCGTCTTCACTGGCGATACGCCGCCGCAGCGTGCCCACCACCCGCGAGCTGATTTCCTTCAGCACCTGCGGATCGAGATTCTCTTCGGTGTCTGCCGCCAGGCGCTCTTCCATTTTGTTAATGCTTTCGATCGCCACTTCCGCCGCCATGGCAATTGCCATGCGCTCCTCGCTTTTGCTGGCGCTTTTGTCCGCGACCTGCACGCCACGTAGCAACAACGGCAAAGCCAGCACCCCAACCAGCAATGACAGCAGGATCACACCGGCGGCGATAAACACCAGTTGGTAACGCGCCGGAAACGCGCTGCCATCGCTCAACAACAGCGGGATCGACAACACACCGGCCAGCGTAATCGCCCCTCGAACCCCAGCAAACGAGGCCACCCACAGCTCACGCGTGGTGTAATCGCCAAACAGCAACGGGCGTTTTTTCAGGAAGCGTTTGCTGGCGCCTTTCATCAACCACAACCAGGTAAAACGCAGGATCAGCAGCGCGGCATAAATAATCGCCACGTCGGCGAACAGGTACCAGGTTTCAATGGTAGGATCCAGCTCGGCCTGCAGGATAGAGGTTTCCAAAATCCCCGGCAGTTGCAGTCCCAACATGATGAACACCATGCCATTGAAGACAAATTCCAGCATCGCCCAGACGCTGTTGGCGCGCAGTCGCATGGCCAGCGGCGCATTACGGATCACACCAGACTGGCTGATGGTCATGCCGGCCGCTACCGCCGCCAGAATGCCGGAAACCCCGATGTGTTCGGCAATCAGGTAAGAGGCGAACGGCAGTAGCAGCAGCAAGACGATTTGCGTCGCCGGGTCGTCACCGCTCCAGCGACTCATGATGCGCAGCGACTTACTGTACAGCCAGGTCACCGCCACCCCCGCCAGCAGACCACCTATCGCCACTTTGAGGAATTCCAGCGTCGCACCGCCGACGGTAAACACCATGGTTCCCATCGCTACCGCAATGGCGAATTTAAGTGATACCAGACCGGACGCGTCGTTCATCAACGCTTCGCCTTCCAGCACCCCCATAATGGATTTGGGAATGCGCCCCTTGCCGACGATGCCACCCAGTGCAACCGCATCGGTTGGCGACAGCACCGCCGCCAGCGCAAATGCCGCCACCAGCGGAATGCCCGGCACCATCAGATAGATCAGATAACCGACCCCGACCACGGTGATCAACACCAGCACCAGTGCCAGCCCAAGGATTTCGCGACCGTGATGAATAAATTCGCGCGTTGGGGTTTTCCAACCGTCAGCAAACAGCAGCGGCGGGATGAACAGCACTAAAAACAGTTCAGGATCAAAATCAACGTGCAGTCCGAAATGCGGCCAGGCCAACATCGCCCCGATGGCAATTTGCATTAACGGTAACGGCACCTGGAACGGCAACATTCGTGTCACCACCCCAGACAGTGAAACCACCAGGATCAAAATAAGAATAGTAAAAAAGATTTCCATGCTTTCCTTAGACTCTACGGTTCAGACCACAAAGGCTCGTTGCCAGAGTATCTGTGATAGTAGAACACTTTTTTATGGCGATGAAAGCTTGTTGTGCCTTTCAAAAACGGCGAAATAAAGAAGGAGACTTATCTGAATGGAGTCGATGAAACGGGGACGCAGCGATGGCGTCCCCGCTAGAAACAACGCTTAGATAGCCCAGCCGCCCGCATAGAAGGCAACCAGCGCAACGGCAATCAGCACGGTGCCGATGTTCAGCTTGCGCCATTCACCGGAGAAGATACGGCCAATCACCAGCGCGCTAAAGCCCAACATGATGCCGGTAACGATGTTGCAGGTCAGTACGATAAACACCGCGCACAGCAGGCCGGACATCGCATCGACAAAGTCGTTGAAATCCAGTTTGGTCACGTTGCTTAGCATCAGCAGGCCAACGTACATCAGCGCTGGCGCGGTCGCATATACCGGAACCAGGTACGACAACGGCGACAGGAACAGGATCAGCAGAAACAGCAAACCGACCACGGTAGCCGTCAGGCCGGTCTTGCCACCGGCGGCGGTGCCCGCAGCCGACTCGATGTAGACCGCAGCTGGCGCAGCGCCGACCAGACCGGAGAAAATGCTGCTCACCGAATCGGAGGTTAATGCTTTGCCTCCGCTGATGATCTGGCCGTCCTTGTCCAGCAGGTTGGCTTGCCCGGCCACTGCGCGAATGGTCCCGGTGGCGTCAAACACCGCGGTCATTACCAACGCCAGCACGCTTGGCAGTACCACAGGCTGCAACGCCCCCATAATATCCAGGCTGAAAATCAACGAGTTGCCATTTTCGTCAGCCAGGCTTGGCATCGCGAACAGCCCCTGGTACGTCACCGCCGGATCAAAAATCAGGCCAATCACCGAAATAGCGATGATCACCAACAGAATGCCACCCGGCACTCGCAGCTTTTCCAGGCCGAAAATCACCGCCAGACCGAGCAGCGTCATCACCACCGGAAACGAGGTAAAGGCGCCCAGCGCTACCGGCAACCCGTCCAGAGGGTTCTTCACCACCAGACCAACGCCGTTGGCGGCAATCAGCAGCAGGAACAGGCCGATACCGATACCGGTGCCGTGCGCCACGCCCATCGGCAAATTGCGCAAGATCCAGGAGCGGATACCGGTAACCGAAATCACGGTAAACAATACGCCCATCAGGAACACCGCCCCCAAAGCAACCGGAATGCTGATATGCTGGCCCAGCACCAGGCTGAATGCGGTGAAGGCGGTCAGTGAAATCGCACAGCCAATCGCCATCGGCAAGTTGGCCCACAGCCCCATCAGCAACGACCCCAGGCCGGCCACCAGACAGGTCGCGACAAATACCGCAGTGGGTGGGAAACCGGCCTTGCCCAGCATGCTCGGCACGACGATCACCGAATAGACCATGGCCAGGAAGGTCGTCAGACCGGCCACCACTTCCTGACGCACATTGCTGCCACGCGCTGAAATCTTGAAATACCCGTCAAGCCCGCCTTTTGATTTAACGGCGTTGTTTGCTTGAGAATCCGACATGCTGCTGTCCCCTGTGTTTTCGCAAAAAGCGGCTCACCTGTCCGTGCAATGCAACAACGGAATCGTTTCCGTCACGTTTGCTTATTTATCCATCCCAATCGCAGCCAATAGGCGCCGCAATTCAAGGCAAACGATTAACTCCCATTGCACGGTACGGGTGAATTTATGATGTTTTGGTGTAGGCAAACGATTATCCCGCCTTCCAGGCCGTGTGATCAACTAAAGATCGCAACAAAACCGGCCGAAAGGCGTGCGACACCATCATTACGGAAACTGCGACCTTTGTCACATAGATAAGCGGGCGGTAAACCGCTCGTCGCTGGAAAGATCTTATGCAGGACTCTGTTGCTGCATGGCCTGCGGATCCATATACATCAACTCCCAGATGTGGCCATCCAGATCCTGAAAACCATGGCCGTACATAAAACCGTGATCCTGAGGTTGATGATAGGTATTACCGCCGGCCGCTACCGCCTTGCGCACCAGTTCGTCCACCGCGGCACGACTGGGTTGTGACAGGCAGAGCAGCACTTCGCTGGCCTTTCTGGCATCGCTGATTGGGTTGGGGGTAAACATTTTGAATTTGTCGTGTGTCAGCAACATCACATAGATAGTATCACTCACCACCATGCAGGCAGCGGTGTCATCGCTAAATTGCTGATTGAAGGTAAAACCAAGCCGGTCAAAAAACGTCATTGCCGCAGGCAGGTCATTGACCGGCAGATTAACAAAGATTTGCGTAGCCATCGGCTATCTCCATGAACCTTGACTCATCGAGTATAGCCCAGGTTATCAACTCGGCAGGTCATAGGGCCCGCCCTGCTCCAATGCCCGTTGATAAGCCGGGCGCGCCTGTATGCGCCGCAGAAAGTCACGCAGCTTGGGGTAATTATCCAACCGGTAACGCGCGGCCAAAGCTTCCAGCGGGAAACTCATCTGAATATCCGCCGCGCTGAAATCATTGCCGACAAACCAGGCGTTGGCCGCCAAATGCCGTTCCAGATAATCACGATGCGTTGCAATCTGTTTATCCAGATACTCACGCTGAACCCCCTTGCCAATCGCAGCGGCGACCGGCCGCACCAGCCACGGCATGGGCGGATGATCGAGCCGACCAAACACCAGCTTCATCACCAGCAGCGGCATCAACGAACCTTCTGCATAATGCAGCCAGTAACGATACTGCTGGCGCGCATGATAATCGGTTGGCATGAACTGCCCCTGAGCGTCGTAGGCCTCTTGCAGGTATTCAATAATCGCGCCGGATTCCGCCAGCGTCAGGTCACCATCCACAATCACCGGCGACTTGCCCAGCGGATGGATATTTTTGAGTTCAGCAGGCGCCAGCAAGGTGGCGCTATCACGTTGATAACGTTGTACCTGGTAGGGCACCTCCAGCTCTTCCAACAGCCAGAGAATACGCTGAGAGCGGGAATTATTCAGATGGTGAACAATGATCATGAAGCATCCCCGATCCGTTGCCATATCAGCTCACCGATTTGCACGCCGTTGCCGATTTGTAGCGGCACGGTACGCAGCGTCAGTTTGTCGCCGCTAAAGGTATAAAAACGCACTTGCCGGCTGCCGATCCAGTTGGGGAACGAGCAACCTTCAACCTGATGGATCACCCGCTGATCCGGCTCGTCAATCTGATAACGGCCGTAATAGCAGATCATGTTGATAAATGCCGTGCGCAGTTCACTGTCCGTGCCCTGCGCCGGATCGTTCGAGGCAAACTTCGGCCGCACGGCGCTGTACAACTGTGCCGCCATGGTGCCGTTGGCTTCGTAGTTAATCCGCCCCAGAACCCGTTCGCCAAGCGGATGATTCACCACGCCGTCTTCGTTCTTGAACACCGAGGACACCAGTGACCAACTGCCAATAAATGCATTTGTCGTCATCGTCTTTACTCCCCACTCCACCTAGTTTAAAGGTAGTGGCGAATCCCTGCCCCTGCCAGCGTAGCTACCGGCAGGTGCCATTATTTTCTGCGCGCATCAAATCGTGTCGCCAGCTTCTGTGCACGAAACTGCTCGATGATGTAATCGACAAACACCCGGGTTTTGGTCGGCAGAAATTTGAGACTGGGAAAATAGAGGTTTACGCTGCCACGATCGATATACCATTCCGGCAACACCCTGAGCAGACGGCCGCTTTCCAGGTAGGGCAAGGCGTTCGGCATGGCAATCAGCGCAATCCCCATGCCCATTTCCGCCGCTTGCGCCGCCGCCGCAGGCTCGTTCACCGTCATGGCTATCTGCATGGCGGGCGGGCGCTGTTCGTTGTCTGCGTTGCGCAACGGCAGGTTTCTGATGCGCCCGGTTTGCGGGGAGCGAATAAAGATGCCCGCATGCTCAACCAACTGCTCCGGTTGAAGCAGCGCTGACCGCTGCCGCAGATAGTCGGCAGAAGCGACCAGCACGCCATGAGCCGGGGCCAGTTCGCGAGCGATCATTCCCTGTGCCAGTTCGAAGCCGCCGCCCAGCGCGGCGTCAAACTGCTCGCCGATGATATCCACCTGACGGTTGTCAAAATGCCAGTCGGGCACGATGGCCGGATACCTGGCGAGGAACTCCGGTAGCATCGGCAGTATGAAATGCAGGCCAAAGGCCGTTCCCATGCTGACCTTCAGCGTACCGGCCACTACGCCCCCACTGCTGCTCAATCCCTTCAACGCGCATTGAATCGACTGCAAACCGCCTTTGACCTCCTGCAGAAAACGCTCCCCTTCTTCGGTGAGGATCAATTTGCGCGTATTGCGCTGGAACAGTCGCACGCCAACCAGCGCTTCGAGTTTGGTGATATTTTTCCCCACCGCGGCCGGGCTGATGCCTAATTTACGACCGGCGGCAGAAAAACTGCCCAGTTCGGCGCTGCTGACAAAACATTCAAGATGCCCCAACATGCGTTTTCCTTCGAACGTGATTTCAAACCAATGGTTTAAACTGATTGTAGCTCTTTATGGCTAGTGCCCCCCGCTGATTTCTCTGATACTGACAGGGTCATCATCATCCTTGCCAATTGGAGATACATCATGTCAGCAATGCTTTCACTATCAGGTAAAGTCGCTTTTGTTCAAGGTGGTTCTCGCGGCATCGGCGCGGCAGTGGCCAAACGCCTGGCGCGCGAAGGCGCTACCGTGGCGTTAACCTATGTCGCATCAGCCGACAAGGCCGATACCATCGTCAGCGAGATTACCGCCGCAGGCGGCAAGGCTCTGGCCATTCAGGCCGACAGCGCCGATGCTGCCGCTCTGCAACAGGCGATTCGTCAGGCGGTAAATCACTTTGGCAAACTGGATATTCTGGTGAACAACGCCGGCGTCCTGGCACTTGGCAGCACCGAAGAACTGCCGCTGGAGGATCTGGATCGTACGCTGGCGGTTAACGTCCGCAGCGTCTTTATTGCCAGCCAGGAAGCGGCACGCCACATGAATGACCACGGCCGCATCATCAACATTGGCAGTACCAACGCCGAACGCATGCCGTTTGCTGGCGGTGCGGTGTATGCCATGAGCAAGTCTGCGCTGGTCGGTTTGACCAAGGGCATGGCGCGCGATCTTGGCCCACGCGGCATTACCGTCAACAACGTGCAGCCAGGCCCTGTGGATACCGACATGAATCCCGACAGCGGCGAATTCGCCGAACAGTTGAAAGCCATGATGGCTATCGGCCGTTACGGCAAAGATAACGAAATTGCCAGTTTTGTCGCCTATCTGGCAGGGCCGGAAGCCGGGTACATCACCGGCGCTAGTCTGAGCATTGACGGCGGTTTTTCCGCCTGATTCCCACAGCAAAAAGCCCTGCGGGGCTTTTTGCTGTTTCAACGAGGCAGCTTTTTTTGTGCCATGATTTCCACAACCGGCCTTTCTTTCTTCGTTTTTATTCACTGTTAAATTCTGCTTGCCGCGATGCTCCATGCCGGCAATAAATCGACAATGACTAAACGAGGAAATCAATATGGCGAATATCACAAACATTGCTATCACCACAGCAAATTCGTCGGCAGATAATACCGCGCAGCAAATTTATCAATGGCTCACCGAACTGCCAACCCGCAGCGGGAAAAAGCTTATTTCCGGCGCGTTCGGCGGCTACAGCAATATTGGCGGCGAAGATGCGTTTTCTCTCCAGCAGGGCAATGACATTCATACCCTGACCGGCAAGTTTCCGGCAATCTATGCCGCCGATTATGCTCGTGGCTGGGATATTTGCCCCCCAGGTGATGAAGCCAGTCTGATTGATTTTAGCTGCAATGGCACGCTCATCGACCATTGGAAGAAAGGCGGTCTGGTGGCCATCAGCCACCACCTGCCAAACCCGGTGTTCGCCGGCAATAACCCAGGCACCGGTGAAGGTGCGTTGAAACACCCAATCAGCAATGACCAATTTTCACAAATCCTGCTCGCGGGCAGCCCTGCGCGCCAACGCTGGCTGGCGATGCTGGACAAGGTCGCGCAGGGGTTGCAGCAGTTAAATGCGTTGGGTATCACCGTACTTTACCGCCCGCTGCATGAGATGAACGGTGAATGGTTCTGGTGGGGCGCCTCGGGTCAGAACAGTAATGACCGGGTGCGTATTGGATTATATCAGCGGCTTTATCGGGATATGTTCAGCTATTTTACCAACCATAAAGGCCTGAACAATCTCCTGTGGATCTTTTCGCCAGACGCCAACCGCGATTATAAAACGGATTATTATCCGGGCGATGACTGCGTGGATATTACCGGTTTGGACATGTACTCCGACACCCCGGAACATATTGCAGGTTATCAGGAAATGCTCAGCTTGAATAAGCCGTTTTCATTTGCTGAAGTGGGCCCGGCCACTACCAACGGCCAGTTTGACTATGGCAAACTGATCGCAACCATTTTACAGCTCTATCCAAAAGCCACGCTGTTTATTCCCTGGAACAACCTGTGGAGTCCATTAAAAAATATCAATGCCAGCGCCGCTTATAATAACCAACATGTTATTAACCTGGGCGAGGTGTGGAACGGCAGCCAACTGAGCTAAAAAAACCACCGGTTAAAAACCGGTGGTTTTCTGTGGTGCAAATATCGTGTCTTGCCGTCGATTAATAATCGACGCCGTTTTCGGCAATATCCATCGCAAAGTACGAAAGGATAATATCTGCACCGGCGCGCTTGATGGCACCCAGCGTTTCACGGACCACTTTACGTTCGTCAATCGCGCCGGCCTGTGCGGCGAACTTGATCATCGCGTATTCACCGCTGACCTGATAGGCCGCCAGCGGCAGACGCGATGCGGCACGAATGTCGCTGATCACGTCCAGATAAGCGCCGGCCGGTTTCACCATCAACGCATCCGCGCCTTCCTGTTCGTCCATCAGCGACTCGCGGATCGCTTCGCGACGGTTCATCGGGTTCATCTGATAATTTTTGCGGTTGCCCTGCAATACGCTGCCGCCTGCTTCACGGAACGGCCCATACAGCGATGAAGCAAACTTGGTTGAATATGCCATGATCGAGGTGTCGATAAAACCGGCCTCATCCAGCGCGCTGCGGATCGCCTGAACCTGGCCGTCCATCGCCGCCGACGGCGCGATAAAATCTGCACCCGCAGCGGCAGCAATAACCGCCTGCCGGCCAAGATTGATCAGCGTAGCATCGTTATCAACGCCGTGTTCGTGCAATACGCCACAATGTCCATGCGAGGTATATTCACAGAAGCAGGTATCCGACATGACGATCATTTCTGGCACGGTGTCTTTACAGATACGCGCCATACGCGCCACCAGCCCGTCTTCCTTCCAGGTATCACTGCCGGTGGCATCCATATGGTGAGAAATGCCGAACGTCATCACCGAACGAATGCCAGCTTTGGCATAGCGCTCGATCTCATAGGCCAGCTTGGATTCCGGGATGCGCAACACGCCAGGCATGGTTTCGATGACGGCGTAATCATCAACCTCTTCTTCGACGAAGATCGGCAGTACCAGATCGTTAACGCTGAATTCGGTTTCCTGAAATAACGTGCGCAGCGACTCGGATTTTCTGAGACGACGCGGGCGAACCTGCGGGAAGTGACTTGACATGGGAACTCCTAAAAATTGGCCCGTCTGCTGAATCTGGGCGATAAGAACATCAGCGGAGCGTTGGCTCGGCGATGCGCTATTATGGCATGAGCCATAGTGACGGGCGCTACATCTAACGTGCGCATAGCTTATCATGATGTAATGTTTTTGATACCACGGCCGCGCAGGCCAGCAGTGCCAACCGCATCGTGCCGATGAGCAAGACGCGTATCTCTCTGCTACGCCATGTTTTACCGCCCGTTCGATCTCAACCGACTCGCCGCACGGCCGTTAATGCAACCACATGATTTTTCATGGTGTTAATGCTAATTAAGCGCAGCTCCGTTCTCAAGGCTATAGCCTTATCGATACCGGCAGCTATAACGCGACACGCACCCTGCTTCCGTTCACCAGCCTACGGAAAGTTGAAGAGCTGCATACCGTTGCAGGAGACGGATGGGTACTGATAAAGGTAGCGGCTGCCAGCGAATCTCCGGGAAAGCTGCTGATGGAAATTCGGCAGGTTGAAGGGGCCGCCTGGTGCGCAGTCATATTGCACTTTCGACGGTTGTTGAATGCGCCCCTCACCGGACTACGACAGGCGGGAGCGTTACTGTTCACGCTAATCGCTACCCGCAAGCGCCGTACGTCGGCCTGACAGTTACCGCGAAAAAAAGCCCCGAATGACGGGGCTTGTCGCGTAGGTTCTGACTAAAAACGCAATGGCGTTTTTAGAACGGGATGTCGTCGTCGAAGTCAATTGGCGGTTCGTTGCTGCTGGCAGCCGGCGCGCTGCTGTTCTGCGCCGGGCGAGACTGCTGACCACCGCTGAACTGGTTGCCGCCCTGCGGCTGCTGAGGCTGACCCCAGTTGCCCTGACCGCCCGAAGCCTGACCGCCGCCTGCCGGAGCGCCGCCGCCTTGGCGGCCGCCCAGCATCTGCATGGTGCCACCCACGTTCACCACTACTTCAGTGGTGTATTTTTCTACACCGGCCTGATCGGTCCATTTGCGCGTCTGCAAGGCACCTTCGATATACACCTGGGAACCTTTACGCAGGTATTCGCCCGCCACTTCCGCCAGCTTGCCAAACAGCACCACACGGTGCCATTCGGTTTTTTCTTTCTGCTCGCCGGTCGCCTTGTCGCGCCAGCTTTCGGAGGTAGCCAGGGTAATGTTGGCAACGGCGCCACCATTCGGCATGTAACGGACTTCCGGGTCTTGGCCCAGATTCCCGACCAGAATTACTTTGTTTACGCCTCTGCTGGCCATGAGCTCTCTCCTGATGAATGATTTTTACACAGTATAAACGAGTAAGTTTAACACGCTAAGGCTGAAACCACACCCGCGTTGATAACTGCATAGTGTATTCCAAAATTGTCACGGCGATCGACCCTGTTGCATTCATATACTGGATATTCATTCAGGTTTTTTTGTGTCATAATTATGCGTTTCGACCTGGCCATGCCGTTTTTTTGCGCAATTGATCACAAAAGCGCCGCAAAAAGTTCAGACGGACACGGTGTATCATCTAGACGGGAAGTGTAAATGGACAATATCGAAGTTCGTGGTGCTCGAACCCATAATCTCAAAAACATCAACCTGATTATCCCGCGCGACAAACTGATCGTTGTCACCGGTTTATCCGGTTCAGGCAAGTCCTCTCTGGCTTTTGATACGCTGTATGCCGAAGGGCAGCGACGCTACGTCGAATCGCTTTCCGCCTACGCCCGTCAGTTCCTGTCGCTGATGGAAAAACCGGACGTCGACCATATCGAAGGGCTATCGCCGGCGATTTCCATCGAGCAGAAGTCGACCTCGCACAACCCGCGATCAACCGTCGGTACCATTACCGAAATTCATGACTATCTGCGTCTGCTGTTCGCCCGCGTCGGCGAGCCGCGCTGTCCGGATCACCATGTGCCGCTGGCGGCGCAAACCGTCAGTCAAATGGTGGATAACGTGCTTAGCCAGCCAGAAGGCCAACGCCTGATGCTGCTGGCGCCGGTGATCAAGGATCGCAAAGGCGAGCACACCAAAACGCTGGAAAACCTGGCGTCGCAGGGATATATCCGCGCACGCATCGACGGCGAAGTGTGCGATCTTTCCGATCCACCGAAACTCGAACTGCAAAAGAAACACACCATTGAAGTGGTGGTCGATCGCTTCAAGGTACGAGAAGATCTGGCCCAACGCCTGGCCGAATCGTTCGAAACCGCGCTGGAGCTGTCCGGCGGCACCGCAGTCGTGGCCGATATGGACGATCAGAAAGCCGATGAGCTGCTGTTCTCGGCCAACTTCGCCTGCCCGATCTGCGGCTATAGCATGCGTGAACTGGAACCCCGGCTGTTTTCCTTCAATAACCCGGCCGGCGCCTGTCCGACCTGCGACGGTCTGGGCGTGCAGCAGTTCTTCGACCCCGATCGGGTGGTGCAGAACCCGGAACTGTCGCTGGCTGGCGGCGCGATCCGCGGCTGGGATCGCCGCAACTTCTACTATTTCCAGATGCTGCGTTCGCTGGCGGAGCATTACCAGTTCGACGTGGAAGCACCGTTCAATACCCTGAGCGCCGAGGTGCAAAAAGCGGTGCTTGGCGGTTCAGGTAAAGAATCGATCGAATTCAAGTATATCAACGACCGAGGCGACACTACCGTGCGCCGGCATCCGTTCGAAGGGGTGCTACATAATATGGAACGCCGCTACAAGGAAACCGAGTCCAGCGCGGTGCGTGAAGAGCTGGCGAAGTTCATTAGCAATCGTCCGTGCGCCTCGTGCAACGGCACTCGCCTGCGTGAAGAAGCTCGTAACGTGTTCGTCGAAGACACCACGCTGCCGGAGATCTCCGAGCTGAGCATTGGTCATGCGATGGATTTCTTCCAGAACATGAAGCTGAGCGGCCAACGCGCCAAAATTGCCGAAAAGGTGCTGAAGGAAATCGGCGATCGCCTGAAATTCCTGGTCAACGTCGGCTTGAATTACCTCTCCCTGTCACGCTCGGCCGAAACCCTGTCCGGTGGCGAAGCCCAGCGCATTCGTCTGGCCAGCCAGATTGGCGCCGGGCTGGTAGGCGTGATGTACGTGCTGGACGAACCGTCGATCGGTTTGCACCAGCGCGATAACGAACGGCTGCTGGAAACGCTGATCCACCTGCGCAATCTTGGCAACACGGTGATCGTGGTCGAGCATGACGAAGACGCGATCCGCGCCGCCGATCATGTGATCGACATCGGCCCTGGCGCCGGCGTACACGGCGGTCAGGTGGTGGCGGAAGGTACCGTCGACGACATCATGGCGCAGCCGGACTCGCTCACCGGCCAGTTCCTCAGCGGCAAACGCGAAATTGCCATCCCGCAACAGCGCGTGCCGGCCGATCCGGCCAAGGTGCTGAAGCTGAGCGGCGCGCGTGGCAACAACCTGAAAGACGTGACGCTGACGCTGCCGGTGGGGCTGTTCACCTGTATTACCGGCGTGTCCGGTTCGGGTAAGTCGACGCTTATCAACGACACGCTGTTCCCGATCGCCCAACGCCAGTTGAACGGCGCGACCATTGCCGAACCGGCGCCTTACCGAGAAGTCAGCGGTCTGGAGCATTTCGACAAGGTGATCGACATCGATCAAAGCCCGATCGGCCGTACCCCGCGCTCCAACCCTGCGACCTACACCGGTATTTTTACCCCGGTGCGCGAGCTGTTCGCCGGCGTACCGGAATCACGCAGTCGCGGTTATAACCCTGGCCGCTTCAGCTTTAACGTCAAGGGCGGGCGCTGTGAGGCCTGTCAGGGCGACGGCGTGATCAAGGTGGAAATGCACTTCCTGCCGGATATCTACGTGCCGTGCGATCAGTGCAAAGGCAAACGCTATAACCGCGAAACGCTGGAGATCAAATACAAGGGCAGAAGCATCCACGAAGTGCTGGAAATGACCATCGAAGAAGCGCGTGACTTCTTCGACGCGGTGCCGGCGCTGGCGCGCAAGCTGCAAACCCTGATGGACGTCGGCCTGTCTTACATTCGTCTCGGCCAGTCGGCCACCACGCTGTCCGGCGGTGAAGCACAGCGCGTCAAGCTGGCACGTGAACTGTCGAAACGCGGTACCGGCCAGACGCTGTATATTCTCGATGAACCAACCACCGGGCTGCACTTCGCCGATATCCAGCAGCTGCTGGCGGTACTGCACCAATTGCGCGATCAGGGCAACACCATCGTGGTGATTGAGCACAACCTCGACGTGATAAAAACCGCAGACTGGATTGTCGACCTGGGGCCGGAAGGCGGCAGCGGCGGCGGCGAGATCCTGGTATCCGGCACGCCAGACACCGTGGCCAAATGCAAGGCATCGCACACCGCACGCTTCTTGCAGCCGTTGCTGGCCAAGAAATAGTCACTCCGGGCACCCTATGCGGTGCCCGCATTTTTCCGCTACAGCATTTTCAGGATACGCGCCGGGTTGCCACCCACCACCGCATTGTCCGGCACGTCTTTGGTCACCACCGCACCGGATGCCACCACCACGTTATCGCCCAGCGTTACGCCGGGATTGATCACCGCCCGCCCGCCGATCCACACGTTGTGGCCAATGGACACCGGCTTGCCGAATTCGTCGCCGCCAACCCGGGTTGCCGCGTCCAGCGGATGCGTTGCGGTATAGATGTGTACCCCCGGCGCCAGCAGACAGTTATCACCGATGCGCACTTCGCACACGTCGAGTATGACGCAGTCGAAATTGGCGTAAAAATTCTTGCCCAGATAGATATTGTAACCATAGTCACAGCGAAAACTGGGTTCGATGGTACCGCCCTGGTATTGACCCAGCAGCGTCGACAGCCACTGCTTGCGCAGCGCACCTTCGTCAGGTGACGAATGGTTATAATGGTGGATCAACTGGCGCGCACGTTTACGCTCACTGCGTAGCAGTTCGTCCCCGGCGTCATACAACTCGCCGGCGATCATCTTGCGTTTCTCTTCACTCATGGCCATGGGCTGCATCCTTTTTGGCAAGCACGTATCGGGTAGAAAGCCTAGCGATTGCCGCCACGCCATAAAAAGGGAACGTTCCCATCTTGCGACGGCGATCACAACATTCAAGCGTGAGTTATCTAGTGAGAGGCAGAACGCGAACGCCTGCCGTAACAGTCAGGCACGCAGTTCCTGTCGAACCTGGTCGGGCAGCCCCTCCAGCACCAACTGGTAAGAACCGTCGATCAGCGTGTAGAACTGGGAATCCGGCAGCTCGCCGTCAAGGAACACCGCATTCCAATGCGCTTTGTTCAAATGCTCGCAGGGAACAATTTCAGGGTGTTTTTCACGCAGACTTTCGGCCTGCTCGGGGCTGGACTTGACCGCCAGCGCCGGGCGGCCATCGAGATCCAGCACCATGGCGAACATCACCTCACCCACTTTGACCTGACTGGCCTGCCACTGATTCTGATCGCTCTGTTCCGCGCCCGGCTTGGCCATGCAATATTGCAATAATGCCGACTGATTCATTGAGTTACTCCCCCTGTAAGGTGGCCACAATACGGCGTGAACCGCCGTGAATGCGGTGCTCTCCCAGCCAAATTCCCTGCCATGTGCCCAACACCAGCCGCCCGTGGCTGACCGGAAGCGACAACGACACGCCCAGCAACGAGGATTTGATGTGCGCCGGCATATCGTCCGGCCCTTCATAGTCATGCTGATAAGGCGCACTTTCCGGTACCTGCCGCAGAAAATGCTGCTCCATATCGGATCGCACCGTGGGATCGCAATTCTCGTTAAGCGTCAGCGAGGCAGAGGTATGCTGCAACAGCAGGTGCAGCAGGCCAGTTTGCAGACGGTGCAAATCGGTTAGCTGATCGGTAATTTCTTCAGTGACCAGGTGGAAACCACGCGCTTTTGCGCTGAGGATAAGCGTTTGCTGATGCCACATACGTGAGCGCCCCTCATTGAGTATATTCTTTATCCGGTTGGCAGCAACTCAAGCGGCAAACCGGCAACAAAAAGGGGCGATAACCGCATCGCCCCTGATACCTGAACGTGGTTTTACCCTAACAGCAATTACTGCACCGCCGCAAATGCCTCGGCGACCTGCTGTACATTGCGGTGGTTCAAACCGGCTACGCACATACGGCCGCTGTGAATCAGGTATACGCCAAACTCCTCGCGCAGCCGATCAACCTGCGCCGCGCTGAAGCCGGTGTAGCTGAACATGCCGCGCTGCTTGAGCAGGTAGTCGAAATTACGTTGCGGCAACGCGCTTTTCAGCGCAGCCACCAGCGTATGGCGCATCTCGAGGATGCGGGTGCGCATGGTTTCTACCTCGTCCAACCATTGTTGCTTCAGTTGCGCATCGTTCAGCACTTTGGCCACCACCTGCGCCCCGAAGTTCGGCGGGCTGGAGTAGTTGCGGCGTACCGTTGCTTTCAACTGCCCCAATACCCGCTCGGCCGCTTCGCTGCTTTCGCACACCACGGAAAGCCCGCCCACCCGTTCACCGTACAACGAGAAAATTTTCGAGAATGAATTGCTGACCAGACACGGCAGACCGGCGGCGGCAATCGCACGAATGGCGTAAGCGTCCTGCTCCATACCGTCGCCAAAGCCCTGATAGGCAATATCGAGGAACGGGATCAACTCACGTTCGGCCAGCACCTTCACCACCTCGTCCCACTGTGCGTTGCCCAGATCGGAACCGGTCGGGTTATGGCAGCAGGGATGCAGCAGCACGATACTCCTGGCCGGCAACCGTTGCAGCGTCGTCAGCATGGCGTCGAACTTCACGCCCAGGCTATCGCCGTCAAAGTACGGATAGGTATTTACCTTGAAGCCGGCGCCGCTAAAGATGGCGACGTGGTTTTCCCAGGTCGGATCGCTGACCCAGACCTGGGAATCAGGGAAGTAGTAGTGCAGGAAGTCGGCGCCAACCTTCAAGGCGCCAGAGCCACCAACGGTTTGTACCGTAGCGATGCGCTGCTGTTGCAGCATTGGGTGCTCGGCACCGAACAGCAACTGCTGGATGGCATGACGATAAGGTTGCAGCCCTTCCATCGGCAGGTAGACCGAGGCGCTCTGCTCAAGGCTGTTCAACTGCGCCTCTGCGGCGCTAACCGCCCGCAGCTGTGGAATAATGCCCTGCTCGTTGTAATAAAGGCCGATGCTCAGGTTGACCTTGTGCGCACGCGGATCTTTTTTGAATTTTTCCATCAGCGACAGGATCGGGTCACCGGCATAGGCATCAACATTCTGGAACACAGGTGTTCTCCTTGATTTTGTTATTTGGGGTACGGCAAGCCTATCTACTATAGACGCATTCAACGGGGAAATGCCCGTCTCATACGCTCTGCTGCTCACCGTGTCAGTCTGGCAACTTTTCTTAACGTGCAACCGGCAGCAGACCGTTTTCCTTGATGCGGTTCAGCACCACGGCGGTTTTGATATGCGCCACGCTTTGGTGGCTCGACAGCGTCTGACTGATAAAGTCGCTAAGCGCCGGCAGATCCGCCACCGCGACTTTCAGCAGGTAATCCGCGTCACCGGTGGTTTTATAAGCGTCAATGATCGCGTCCACCTCCTCCAGCATCTGGTGGAAACTGTCGATATGCTGCTGGGCATGGGTCACCAGGCTGACTTCGATCAGCCCCACCAGCCCGAGGCCCACCGCCTCCGGCGCCAACCGCGCGTGGTAGCCACGGATCAGCTGAGCCTGTTCCAGGCTGATGCGCCGCCGTGAACACTGGGAGGCGGAAAGCCCTACCAGGTCGCTCAGCTCCTGGTTGGTCAAGCGGCCGTTGGCCTGTAACAGCGTCAGGATTTTCATATCAAAATCGTCAATGTTGTACATAGCCACCTGTAAACTGTGTTAAGAAATGTTGACGCTACAGACTATCAGCTTTTTAATCGTTGTTATGGTGATCTATACCGAAAGCACCGAAATTTGCGATTCACTGCAAATGATTTCTAGGAGATGAAATGCGCCAGAGAACAATCGTATGTCCTGTTATACAGAATGACGGTGAGTTTCTGCTGTGTAAAATGGCTGCCGATCGCGGGGTTTTCCCGGGGCAATGGGCGCTACCTGGTGGCGGAATAGAACCCGGCGAAACGATGGAGGGCGCGCTAAGGCGCGAGATCAGGGAGGAACTAGGCGAGGAACTGCTGATCGCTGAGGTTAAGCCGTGGGCGTTTCGTGATGATATTCGCACGAAAACCTATCCGGATGGCACTAGCGAAGAAATTTACATGATTTATCTTATCTTTGACTGTATCAGTGCCAATCGTACCATCACCTTCAACGAAGAGTTTCAGGAAATCATCTGGCTACCGCCGGCGGCTATAAAGAATCTCGACTTAAATGAGGCGACGCGGGTTACCTTTAGCCAGAAAGGGGTGATTTAACGCTGCTCCTGCGGGTATCGGCTACGCAACCGGCCTGCCGCTCAGGTTTCGCTGCCCCCAATCTGTCGCCGCTGCGCCAGGCGCAAAGCCCCTCGTGAGGGCTACATGTGGCTACTGCCGCTACAGTAACCGTCTTGACGCATCGATCCGGTGCCTACGCCAGCAAATTGATACATAAGCATTTATTTACGGCATAAAAAACGGGTAATTTAACCAGGCCAACGACAAAAAATTGCCATCCGGCGTATGCAAACCTCTATTGATACCAAGGGAAACGATGAAGAAATTACTGCCTCTTGCCCTGCTGATCGCTGCCGGCAGCGCCAGCGCCCAGTCCCACCTGGATAAGGTTACCCAACAGAAAAAACTCGAAGTGTGCACCACCGGCGACTACAAGCCGTACACCTTCCTGACGCAGGAAGGCAATTACCAGGGGATCGATATCGCCATGGCGCAGTCGCTGGCGAAAAGCCTGGGAGCAGAAGTAAAATGGGTGAAAACCAGTTGGAAAACCCTGATGCAGGATTTCAACGCCGGTAAATGCGACATCGCCATGGGCGGTATTTCCGTCACCCTGGAGCGGCAAAAACAGGCGTTCTTCGCTGACAGGCTGGATACCGACGGCAAGATCCCGCTGGTGCGCTGCACCGACGTAAAGAAATACCGCACTATCGCACAGATAAACAAACCGTCGGTACGCGTGATTGAACCGGCCGGTGGCACCAATGAAGCCTTTGTTCGCGCCCACCTGCCGAAGGTCAACCTGACCCTGTCGCATGACAATATGGCGATTTTCCAGCAGTTGGTCGATCGCAAGGCGGACGTGATGATTACCGACGCGTCAGAAGCGCTGTATCAGCAAAAACGTTATCCAAAGCTGTGCGCGGTGAACCCGAAAAAACCCATGCAGTACGGCGAAAAGGCCTACATGCTGCCGCGTGACGATCTGAGCTGGAAACTGTACGTCGACCAATGGCTGCATCTGGCGAAGGCCACCGGCGAATACCAGAAGATTATCGACAGCTGGCTGGCTGTGAAGAAGTGATCGACACTCCCCGGCCCGGTCATGAACTGCCGGGCCGGGGAACGGAGCCATCATTCGCCAATATATTCCATTGCCACCCGCTGGGTCAGTTTGGTTATCAGCTCGTAGGCGCTGATGCCGGTCACCTCGGCAATGCGTTCTACCGGCAGCGGCGCGCCCCATAGCACCACCTCATCCCCCACCCGGTCGCTGGCGTCCGGCCCGAGATCGACCGAAATCATGTCCATGGAAACCCGACCGACGATCGGCACCTCGCGCCCGTTAAGCCATATCGGCGTACCGGTTGGCGCACTGCGCGGATAGCCGTCGCCGTAGCCCATCGCCACCACCCCCAGCCGCGTATCCCGCGGGCTAATCCAGGTGGCGCCATAGCCCACCGCTTCACCCGCCTTATGTTCGCGCACCGCGATCAGGCAGGACTTCAATGTCATCGCCGGCTGCAGATCAAACTGCCCACCGTGGCGCTGTTCAATCGGTGAAACGCCATAGAGAATGATGCCCGGCCGCACCCACTCGTTGTGCGCATCCGGCCACAACAACGTACCGCCGGAAGCGGCAATCGAGCGCTGCCCTGGCTTGCCGCGGGCGAAGGCGCTAAAACAGGCGATTTGCTGCTGCGTCACGTCACTGTTCGGCTCGTCGGCACGGCTGAAGTGGCTCATGATATTCACCGGCTGTACCACGTTGCGACAGGCACACAGGCGCTGATAAAACGCCTCTGCCTGTTCAGGCCGCACCCCCAGACGGTGCATGCCGGTGTCGATCTTCATCCATACCGGCACCGGCCGCGCCAGTTCGGCCTGCTCCAGCGCCTCGAGCTGTTCAATGCTGTGTACTGCGGTTTCAATGTTATTGGCGACCAAAACCGGCAGATCCTCGGCGGCAAAGAAGCCTTCCAGCAGCAAAATCGGTTTGACGATACCGCCGGAACGCAGCATCAGCGCCTCGCCGATGCGCGCCACGCCGTAGCAGTCGGCATCTTGCAAGGTGTGAGCCGTTTCCAGCAGGCCATGCCCATAAGCGTTTGCTTTCACTACCGCGATCAGGCGGCTTTGCGGCGCCTGACGGCGTACCTGTTGCAGGTTGTGTCGCAGAGCGCGGCGGTCGATTACAGCGGTTGCCGCTTTCATTTCAATTCCTTAATAAGACCAATGCCAAGAAACGCGGTTGTTGCGTGGTGTGAACTCGGCAGTCCCCACCGGTTCTACAGTTAGGCTGAGCGACGCAGGCACGCTGACCGGGAATAACACCGCCAGTCGCTCAAATCGGGTTATTCGTCATCATATTGCGGGCCGGCGTAATTGTCGAAACGCGACCATTGGCCGTTGAAGGTCAAGCGTACCGTACCGATCGGGCCGTTACGCTGCTTGCCGAGAATGATTTCCGCCACGCCCTTCAAGTCGCTGTTCTCGTGATAGACCTCGTCACGATAGATAAACATGATCAAGTCGGCATCCTGCTCAATCGAGCCTGACTCACGCAGATCGGAGTTGACCGGGCGCTTGTCGGCGCGCTGTTCCAGCGAGCGGTTCAACTGCGATAGTGCCACTACCGGCACCTGCAGTTCTTTCGCCAATGCCTTCAGCGAGCGTGAAATTTCGGCAATTTCCAGCGTACGGTTATCCGATAGCGCAGGCACGCGCATCAATTGCAGATAGTCGATCATGATCAGGCTAAGGCCGTTATGCTCGCGGAAAATACGGCGTGCGCGCGAACGCACTTCGGTTGGCGTCAGACCCGAGGAGTCGTCGATGTACATGTTGCGCTTTTCCAGCAGAATGCCCATGGTGCTGGAAATACGTGCCCAATCCTCGTCATCGAGCTGACCGGTACGAATGCGGGTCTGGTCAACGCGCGACAGCGAGGCCAGCATACGCATCATGATCTGTTCGCCGGGCATTTCAAGGCTGAAGATCAACACCGGTTTTTCTTGCAGCATCGCGGCGTTTTCACACAGATTCATGGCAAAGGTGGTTTTACCCATCGACGGACGCGCCGCCACGATGATCAAATCCGACTTTTGCAGACCCGCGGTCTTTTTGTTCAAATCCTGATAGCCGGTGTCCACGCCGGTCACGCCATCATGCGGCGTTTGATACAGCGATTCGATGCGCGAAACGGTAGCTTCAAGGATCTGATCGATGCTTTTTGGCCCTTCGTCTTTATTGGCTCGGTTTTCGGCGATCTGGAAAACCCGTGATTCCGCCAGATCGAGCAGATCCTCGCTGCTGCGCCCTTGCGGATCGTAACCGGCGTCGGCTATCTCGTTCGCTACCGAGATCATTTCACGCACCACCGCGCGCTCACGCACGATATCGGCATAGGCGCTGATATTGGCGGCGCTAGGGGTATTTTTGGAAAGCTCGGCCAGATAGGCAAAACCGCCGACGGAGTCCAATTCACCCTTCTGCTCCAGAGATTCGGACAGGGTGATCAGATCGATCGGTTTGCTCATTTCCAGCAGGCGCTGCATCTCGGTAAAGATCAGGCGGTGCGGACGACTGAAGAAATCATTGGCGACCACGCGTTCCGCCACGTTGTCCCAGCGCTCGTTATCCAGCATTAAACCGCCCAACACGGACTGCTCCGCCTCCAGCGAATGCGGCGGCATTTTCAGCCCTTCCATCTGGCGATCGCGCGGTGCCTGAGCTTCGTTAGATTTGTTGGTGGGTTTCTTTCCTGCCATAGTGGGGATGCAATACCTGTTATGAAGTGACGACGCATCAGTATACATAATGATAAATACCAATGTCCTAAAATTAGGGCAAGCGCGGAACACCGTAAACGAGGAGGAGTCATGGCCAAACGCATTCAATTTTCCGCCACCGGCGGGCCAGAAGTGCTGCAATACGTTGATTTCACACCGCTCGATCCAGCCGCCGGCGAGGTGCAGATCGAAAACCGGGCCATTGGCATCAACTATATTGATACCTACGTACGCAGCGGGTTATACGCACCGGCCTCGCTGCCGAGCGGGCTGGGAACCGAAGCGGCGGGCGTGGTCACCAAGGTCGGCGCCGGCGTCGATGCGGTGAAACCGGGCGACCGCGTGGTGTATGCGCAAGCAGCGCTCGGTGCCTACAGCGAAGTGCATAACGTGCCGTTGGCAAAGGTGGCGCTGCTGCCGCCCAATCTCAGTTTCGAGCAGGGAGCGGCCTCCTTCCTCAAAGGGCTGACGGTACATTACCTGCTGCGTCAGACCTATGACGTACAGCCGGGGGAAATCTTTCTGTTCCACGCCGCGGCCGGCGGCGTAGGGCTGATCGCTTGCCAATGGGCCAAGGCGCTGGGAGCCCGGCTGATTGGCAGCGTCGGCTCCGACGAAAAGGCCGAACGAGCAAAACAGGCCGGCGCCTGGGCCACCATTAACTACCGCAAGGAAAACATCGCCGAACGCGTGGCAGAACTGACCGACGGTAAAAAAGTGGGCGTGGTGTATGATTCGGTCGGCAAGAATACCTGGCTGGATTCGCTTAACAGCCTGAAACGACGAGGCCTGATGGTCAGCTTCGGCAACGCCTCCGGCCCGGTAACCGGTATCGATCTGGCGGTACTTAACCAGAAAGGCTCGCTGTACGTCACGCGCCCTTCGCTCAACGGCTACATCACCAATCGCGAAGAATTGCAGTACGCCAGCAATGAGCTGTTTTCGCTGATTGGCAGCGGCGCGATCAAGGTTGAGGTGCATGATGAACAGATCTTTGCCCTGGGCGACGCGCAGCGCGCGCATCAGGTCCTCGAGAGCCGCAAGACCAGCGGCTCAAGCCTGCTGATCCCCGGCCGTTAGGCAACAGAAAAGGGCTCCGTAAGGAGCCCTTTCAGGTACTGCGTTTTGTAGGGGTAGAGCAGAGTCCGCCCGAGACAGTTGGTCGCTGATGCAACACTGTTATTTTATGACTGGCCTCGTGCGGTGATGAAACCTGGTAATCACTGCTTGGGCGGACATCCTAACAGCCCCTAAAAGCAAAAAAAATGCGAAACAGCCCCTAATTGCGATTAATGCTTCAAGCTGTGATCGCTGCCGCATTCAAACGCCAAGTCGTTACTCAATTTTCATGCCGACAGTTTGATTAATCAGCAAAAAATCAATAGCGGCGAATTTGCGGCTTCTGTAGTGAACGGTAGATCCACACCCCCACCACCGCCAAAATCAACCACGGCAACAGCTTGATCACCATGGCAAACAGGCCACCAATCAACATGAAGGCCGCAGCTACCAGCAAAGCGGCAAAAACGCCCAATAGCGAAACGCCGGTGACCAACAGCATCAACACAAAGCCGACAAAAAAGAAAAGTTCCAACATGATTGCTCCTTGGTAAAACGGGTTTCTGCAGATTGTTTTGACAGAAAGAGACTGCCGGGAGTCTTACAAGAAGCGTGCCAAGTCGGCAAACGTGCCAAGCTGCTGAAATCAGGTAGATAGCACGTTGCAGGGCGCAACGTGCTTGGTGAGTTACACTAACTTTTAGTGAAATATTTAATCAATTACGCCATTTCGCAATGCGGCTGACGTACCAGATTCAGCGCCTGCTCGACGACACGCACGTCGGCCCCGGGCTTGTGGGCGTTTTCGCTCAGGTGACGACGCCATTGACGCGCCCCCGGGATCCCCTGGAACAGACCAAGAATATGACGGGTGATATGCCCCAGATAGGTGCCGTTGGCCAGTTCGCGTTCAATGTATGGATAGAGCGCTTCAATCGCCGCCACGCTGTCTTGTAACGGTGCCTGCGAACCGAACAGTTCGCGATCCACCTGCAGCAGAATGCCCGGATTCTGGTAGGCCTCACGCCCCATCATCACACCATCCAGATGCTGCAAATGCTGCCTGGCCTCTTCCAGCGTTTTGACGCCGCCGTTAATGGCGATGGTCAGCGCAGGGAAATCACGTTTGAGTTGATACACCCGCGGGTAGTCCAGCGGCGGCACTTCGCGATTTTGCTTCGGACTCAGTCCGGACAGCCAGGCTTTGCGCGCATGAATGGTAAACATATCGCATTCGCCGCGGCCAGCAACGGTTTCGATAAAATCGCACAGGAAGGCGTAGCTGTCCTGCTCGTCAATGCCTATCCGGGTTTTCACCGTGACCGGAATCGACACCACGTCGCGCATTGCCTTGATACAATCCGCCACCAGCGTCGCCTGCCCCATCAGGCAGGCGCCGAACATGCCATTCTGCACCCGATCGGAGGGGCATCCGACGTTAAGGTTGATTTCGTCATAGCCGCGCTGCTCCGCCAGTTTGGCACAGTGCGCCAGCGCCGACGGATCGCTGCCGCCCAGCTGCAACGCGACCGGGTGCTCTTCTTCACTGTACGCCAGATAATCGCCTTTGCCATGCACGATCGCGCCGGTGGTCACCATTTCGGTGTACAGCAGCGTTTCCTTGCTCAGCAGGCGGTGAAAATAGCGGCAATGACGATCGGTCCAGTCAAGCATCGGCGCAACGGAAAAACGGCTCGCAGGGAACGGCCGTTCAACGCCGGTTTGGCCGGCAAGCAGTGGAATATCAGTTTTCAGCGAATCAGTCATTACGGCTCTATTCAGGGTCTGGCGGTCAAAAAAGTAATCGCTGATTATAACGTAAACTGCCGCCGGGGCGAAACCACCGCGCCGCTCGCCGCTATGCGACTGAAAATAAAGCTATTCTAATGCACGTATTACTTTACATGGCTGCCCCAACGCCAAAACGTTGGCCGGAATGTCGCCGGTGACGATGCTGCCGGCACCGATGGTGCTGCCATCCCCAATGGTTACGCCCGGCAGGATCAGCACATTGCCGCCAATCCACACATTGCTGCCGATAGTTACCGGTCTGGCGGAGGTCAGAAATGGGAAGTTGGTATCACCGGTAAGGCGTTCGCTGGCTTTCAGTGGATGGCTCGGCGTATAGACCTGCAGGTTGGGACCGATCAGCGTGTTGTCGCCAATGGTTATGGTATTACAGTCGAGGAATACCGCATTGACGTTGATAAAACAGTTATCGCCGATACTGATGTGCTGGCCGTAATCGCACCAGAATGGCGTTTCAATCCAGCTCTGTTGCCCCCAATGCGCGAACAACTCGCGCAGCAGACGGTTTTTTTCGTCCATCTGCTGGGAATCCAATGCGCCCAACTGCTTGCTTAGCGTCCGAGCCCGGTGATACAGGCTTATCAATTCCGCATCGCGGCTGTTATAGATCTCGCCGCGCAGCAACTTTTCTCTTTCGGTCATCGCGTGTTCCTTTGGCCAAAGTGTTGCCAGGCGTTATAACGCCACGTGCGGGCAATGCCCAGACGAAAACCCCACAACGTTGATTTCAGTGCGCGCGCGCGACAGAAGTTGTGAGTCGATTCACGTTTTGCAGCCCCTGGCATGCGTATGTGTCGCTGCCGGGGTGATTAACGGGAGAAAATGGCTCAACTCTCGGCGAATTGACCGATACATGTTAAAATCGCCTTTTTTACGTACCGGGAATATTTGCCATGAACCCAACCAACCAGGAAAAGCTGCTCGCGCAGGCAGAACGACTCTGTCAGCAACGCAATGTGCGCCTGACGCCGCAACGGCTGGAAGTGTTACGCCTGATGGCTCAACAGCCCGGTGCGATCAGCGCCTATGATCTCCTCGATTTATTGCGCGTCGCCGAGCCGCAGGCCAAGCCGCCGACGGTCTACCGCGCGCTGGACTTTCTGCTGGAACAAGGATTTATTCACCGCGTTGAATCGGCGAACAGCTACGTGCTGTGCCACCATTTTGAACAGCCGATGCACACCTCTGCGCTTTTCATCTGCGATCGTTGCGGTCAGGTAACCGAACGCACCACCGCCGGGGTGGAGGAAACATTGCAAAAATTGGCAAAAGAGTCCGGTTTTGCTCTGCGCCACAGCGTGGTGGAAGCCCATGGCCTGTGTTCAGGCTGTGTTGAGGTGGAGTCCTGCGAAAGTAAGCACGATTGCGATCATGACCACAGCATCGTGATTAAAAAGAAATAGGCAGGCAGGTACATCTCTGTACCTATGGGCCAAGACATCCAGGGGGGAACGCTGGCCCAAGGGGTGTCAAAGCGCCGCGTTCAACTGCGGCGGAATGGGTTACCAGCGATACTTGTTCTGATCTTCCCAGGCTTTGACTTCTTCTTCGGCCGCCTCCCGCTGGTAGCCGTAACGTTCCTGTATTTTACCGACAAGCTGTTCACGTTTCCCTTCAATGACCGTCAAATCGTCATCGGTCAGCTTGCCCCACTGTTCCTTCACTTTACCTTTAAACTGCTTCCAGTTACCGTCGGCTTGATCTGTGTTCATAATCTCTCCGTTACCTGTGGTTAGTCAGCTTTAGATAAATCGGGCTGGCGCCTACTGATTAAAGTTTATGGCCGTTTAACGCTATACCAGCAATATAAAATCACCGCACAACCCGCCAGCCACATGACTAATTATAGTCACCAACAACGAAACGGCAGCAAACACCAGTTCAAAAAACCATTAACAAAGCAAATTACAGATAAATAAATTGATAAAACAGTGACTAAACGCCGTTCCAACGTCAAGGCGGAATGTAACCAGATATAAACAAAAAGCAAAAAATACAGCAACTAAACTAATGAATAGCCAAAATCAGTGGCTACCGGCGTGGGCAAACCAGGTGCCGTTCACGCTGTGCCGGTGCCAGATCCAACCTAATGCCAAGCCACGCAAGCCGAGAAATACCGCCAGGGCCAGCCACAAACCGTGGTTACCCAACCATGGCAAGGTAAACAGCGTCAGGCCATACCCGGCAGCGGCGACGGCCATGCTATTACGCATTTCCGCTCCGCGTGTGGCGCCGATAAACATACCGTCCAGCAAATAACACCACACGCCCACGAGCGGCAATAGCACCTGCCACGGCAGATAGAGATTGGCCAGGGCGCGCAACGCCGGCAACGAGGTCAGCGCAGCAACGATATACTGGCCGGCGACGGCATAAATCAGCGCAAATCCCAGCGCCACCATACATGCCTGCCGGCATGCCGCGCGCCAGACGCGTCGCAGTTGGCGATCGTCCCTTGCCCCATAAGCATGGCCGGAATGCGCCTCAACGGCATAGGCAAAACCGTCCAGCGCATAGGCGGTAAAGGTCAGCAGGTTCATCAGTACCGCGTTTACCGCCACCACCTCGCTGCCGAGGCGTGCACCAAAGATGGTCAACGAGGCAAAGCACAGCTGCAGCAACAGCGATCGCAGCATGATGTCGCGGTTAAGCGCCAGCAGGCGACGCAGATTACCGCGCCAGGCGTGGCGCAGCATCGCCGGCGTAATGCCACGCAGGCGCATCACCCGCCAACTGAGCCACAACCCCAGCAGCAGCGTGGCGTATTCGGCAATGGCGGTGGCGGTGGCTGCGCCCTGCACGTTCCAGCCCAGTCCCATCACCAACCAGATATCCAGCACGATATTCAGCAGGTTGCCAACGATCAGCAGGACCACCGGCGCGCGCACGTATTGCACGCCCAGCAGCCAACCCAACAACACCAGGTTTGCCAAGGCAGCCGGCGCGCTCAGCCAGCGGATTTCCAGGAACAGCCGGGCCTGCGCCAGCACCTCGGCGTCGCCACCGACGATGCTCAACGCCAGATCGATCAACGGCTGACGCAGCAGCACAATGGCCAAACCAGCCAGCAACGCCAGCACTAGCGGCTGCATAAAGGCGCGCGCCAGCGCGAGAGGATTCTGTGCCCCCAACGCCTGCGCGGCCAGACCGGTGGTGCTCATGCGCAGGAACAGCAACAGCATGAACAGGAAGCTGGTCGCCATCGAACCGACCGCCACGCCCCCCAGATAGTTCGGGCTGTCGAGATGACCAATCACCGCCGTATCCACCAAACCTAGCAGCGGTACGGTGATATTGGAAAAGATCATCGGCAACGCCAGACGCCACAGGGCTTTGTCGGTATCGCTGGTGAAGGTGGCAAGCAGGCGCATAGTAAAATGTTCCCGTAGGTACCCATACTCTGGCAAGGGGAGCGATTTACCGGCTACGCCTTGGAAGCTCTTGGGTATGATGATGTTTTGACGATGGCATCGCCCCAGCACGGGCTGAGGCGATAAAGTTCGGGGGACTGCGGGTTAGATCCAATCACCGTTGCGAATGACGCCGACGGCCAGGCCTTCAATGGTGAAGTTCTGCTGACGAAGATCGACAACAATCGGTTGAAACTCACTGTTTTCTGGCAGTAACTCTACCACGTTACCGTGTTTTTTCAGGCGCTTGACGGTAACTTCGTCTTCGATGCGCGCCACCACCACCTGGCCGTTACGCACGTCTTGGGTTTTATGCACCGCCAGCAGGTCGCCGTCAAGAATACCGATATCACGCATCGACATGCCGTTGACCCGCAGCAGGAAATCTGCGTTTGGCTTGAACAGGGAAGGATCGACCTTGTAGTGCCCTTCGATGTGCTGCTGCGCCAGCAGCGGCTCACCGGCGGCCACCCGGCCGATCAGCGGCAGACCGTCTTCATCTTCCATCAGCAGGCGAATGCCGCGCGATGCGCCAGAGACGATTTCGATGACGCCTTTTCGCGCCAGGGCCTTGAGGTGTTCTTCTGCGGCATTTGGCGAGCGGAACCCCAGACGCAGCGCGATCTCGGCACGCGTTGGCGGCATGCCCGTCTGCGAAATATGATCGCGAATCAGGTCGTAGACCTCTTGCTGTCTGGTAGTTAATGCTTTCATTCCGCCCCCTGTTTGTTTATACAGTCTTGCTGTGAGTATATACAGGTGAACGTGGATTGGGAACTGGAGAATGAATAAAAATCAGGGATTAGCGAGGTGTCGCGCAACTTCGATCGCCTCCCGCTCAAACCAGGTATTGCCACAGTACGCTGGCCCAGACGAACAGCGCCAGCGCAATCGCCAGCGATACCGCCGCCGATCCCATATCCTTGGCGCGGCCGGAAAGCTCGTGGTGTTCGGTGCCGATGCGATCGACAATCGCCTCAATTGCACTGTTGAGTATTTCGACAATCATCACCAGCACCACCGAACCGATCAATAAAATGCGGGCTATCGTCCCCACATCTAGCCAAATCGCCAGTATGATGGCCAGTACGGCCGCCACCAGTTCCTGGCGAAACGCGGCTTCATGCTGCCAGGCGGCGGTCAGTCCTTTATAGGAATATCCGAAAGCTTTGATGACGCGAGTCAAACCGGTTGCTTGATTTGCCATGTTGCGGTGTGCCTTTTATAAGTGATAAGTCATAATCTTAACGGCTCTGGTTTTTTTAACACCACAGATCTGCTACCCGGTTTCTGGTATGCTTGCGGCGCATTGCTAACAAGAGGCTTCACGTTGTTATGTCAGGTTGGCGTAAAATTTATTATAAATTATTGAATTTACCACTAAAACTGTTGGTAAGAAGTAAGGTTATCCCTTCAGATCCGGTCACGGAGTTAGGGTTGGATCCCTCACGGCCGATTCTGTATGTTTTACCTTATAATTCCAAGGCGGATTTATTGACGCTGCGCACCCAGTGCCTGGCGCAGGATCTGCCCGATCCGCTCACTCCGCTGGAGATCGACGGCGCGGTACTGCCGAGCTACGTGTTTATCCACGATGGCCCACGCGTATTCCGCTACTACACGCCGAAAGAAGAGTCAGTAAAACTGTTCCACGATTATCTCGATCTGCATCGCAACAATCCGGATCTCGATATCCAGATGCTGCCGGTTTCGGTGATGTTCGGCCGTTCGCCGGGGCGCGAAAGCCACGGTACGCCGCATCTGCGTCTACTAAACGGTGTGCAGAAGTTCTTTGCGGTACTGTGGTTGGGACGCGACAGCTTCGTGCGCTTCTCCAATACGGTGTCTCTGCGCCGCATGGCGACCGAGCACGGTACCGACAAGATTATCGCGCAAAAGCTGGCGCGCGTGGCGCGCATGCACTTTTCTCGGCAGCGTCTGGCGGCGGTCGGGCCTAGCCTGCCAGCACGTCAGGATCTGTTCAACAAGCTGCTGGCGTCCAAAGCGATTGAAAAAGCGATAGAAGACGAAGCGCGCAACAAAAAGATTTCGCACGAGAAAGCCCAGCAGAACGCCATTGCGCTGATGGAAGAGATCGCGGCAGACTTCTCTTACGAGACGGTGCGCCTGTCGGATCGCGTACTAAGCTGGACCTGGAACCGATTGTACCAGGGCCTCAACGTCACCAACGCCGAACGCGTGCGCCAACTGGCGCAGGACGGGCATGAAATAGTTTATGTGCCATGCCACCGCAGCCATATGGATTACCTGCTGCTGTCTTACGTGTTGTATCACCAGGGGCTGGTACCGCCGCACATTGCCGCCGGTATTAATCTTAACTTCTGGCCGGCCGGGCCGATCTTCCGCCGTCTTGGAGCGTTCTTTATTCGCCGCACCTTCAAAGGCAACAAGCTCTACTCGACGGTGTTTCGCGAATATCTCGGCGAACTGTTCACCCGCGGCTACTCGGTGGAATACTTCGTTGAAGGCGGTCGTTCGCGTACCGGACGCCTGCTGGAACCCAAAACCGGCACCCTGTCGATGACCATCCAGGCCATGCTGCGTGGCGGCACCCGCCCGATTACCCTGGTGCCGATCTACATCGGTTACGAGCACGTGATGGAAGTCGGCACCTACGCCAAAGAGCTGCGTGGTGCCACCAAAGAAAAAGAAAGCCTGCTGCAGATGCTGCGCGGTCTGCGTAAACTGCGCAACCTCGGCCAGGGTTACGTCAACTTTGGCGATCCATTGCCGTTAACCTCGTACCTCAATCAGCACGTGCCGCAGTGGCGGGAGTCGATCGACCCGATCGAAGCGCAGCGTCCAAGCTGGCTGACGCCGACGGTCAACGATCTGGCCGGCAAAATCATGGTGCGCATCAACAATGCCGCCGCCGCCAACGCCATGAACCTGTGCTCCACCGCGCTACTGGCTTCTCGCCAGCGCTCGCTGACCCGCGAGCAGTTGATTGAGCAGTTGGACTGCTATCTGCAACTGATGCGTAACGTGCCTTACGCCGGTGATGTCACCGTGCCGCAGCAGACGGCAGAAGAGCTGCTGGATCACGCGCTCAACATGAACAAGTTCGAAGTAGAAAAGGACAACATCGGCGATATCATCATTCTGCCGCGCGAGCAGGCGGTGTTGATGACCTATTACCGCAACAATATCCATCACTTGCTGGTATTGCCATCGCTGATCGCCACCATCGTGATGCACCACCGCCGCGTCTCGCGCAGCGAACTGTTGCGCCAAATCAGCCTGATTTATCCAATGCTGAAGGCTGAACTGTTCCTGCATTACGATACCGCTCAGCTGCCGGCAGTGTTGAACACGCTGGTCGACGAACTGGCTCGCCAACGGTTGATCTGCGACCAGGGCGAGGAGCTGGTACTTAACTCTGCACGCATTCGTCCGCTGCAACTGCTGGCAGCCGGCGTGCGTGAAACACTGCAACGCTACGCCATCACGCTGTCGATCCTGAGCGCCAACCCAAGCATCAACCGCGGCGCGCTGGAGAAAGAGAGCCGTATCATGGCGCAGCGTCTGTCGGTTCTGCACGGCATCAACGCACCGGAGTTCTTCGACAAGGCGGTATTTTCCACCCTGGTGGCCACGCTACGCGCCGAAGGCTATATCAATGACATCGGCGATGCAATCCGTGAGCACACCATGGAGGTTTACACCATGCTGAGCGATCTGATTACGCCGGAAATCAAGTTGACCATCGAGAGCGTCAGCCTGCCTGCGGAAGCTAACGCCTTGCCGCCAGCGGCGGAAGACTCCAAACAGGACGAGTAGACTGCGGCTACCACGAAAAAGGCACCCACAAGGGTGCCTTTTTTATCTGTATCGTTTATGGCGTCAACGCGTCAGATATAACTCAACGCGATACCGATAAACACCACCAGCCCGACGTAGTTGTTGTGTAAAAAGGCGCGGAAGCAGGCATCGCGATCGCGCGTGGCGATCTGCTGTTGCTGATGAATAAACAGCGCCCCCGCCAGCAGCAGCGACCAATAAAACGCCCCCCCCAACTGCGACAGATAGCCTACCCACAGCAACAGTAACAGCGTGGCGAACTGCAACAGGCCGACGATCAGCTTGTCATGGCGGCCAAACAGCACGGCGGTGGACTTGACGCCAATTTTCAGATCGTCGTCGCGATCGACCATGGCATACAGCGTATCATACGCCACCGTCCAGCAGATATTCGCCAGCAGCAGCAGCCAGCAGCTCAGCGGCAAGGCTTCGCTGACCGCGGCAAAGGCCATCGGGATACCCCAGCCGAACGCTGCGCCCAGCACCACCTGCGGCAGGTTGCTGACCCGTTTCATAAACGGATAAATCCAGGCCAGCGCCAGCGCCGCCAGCGACAGCCAGATGGTCATGGCGTTCAGCGTCAGCACCAGGGCAAAGGACACCAGCACCAGGATCACAAACAGGATTTTGGCCTCTTTTGCGCTAACGCGGCCGCTCGGTAATGGCCGTTTGGCGGTACGTTTGACATGACCGTCGAAATCACGGTCGGCGAAATCATTCACCACGCAGCCGGCCGCCCGCATCAGGAACACGCCCAATACAAATACCAGCAAAATGGATACCGGAGGCATGCCTTGCCCGGCCAACCACAGCGCCCATAGCGTCGGCCACAGTAACAGCAGGGTACCGATCGGCTTGTCAATACGCATCAAGTGGCAATAAGCCTGCCATTTACTTTGCTTCACGCTTCCTTCCACGATCTCTGCTCTCCTCGTCATGCCGGATCGACGCGGTTCGCCGTATAAATCGGCGATGCGGGTAAAAACAGCTCGGTCAGCAACAGCGGCTTACCCGCCAGACGCAGGCGGGAACGACGCGCCCACAAATCGTCTTGTCGACCAATATGAATGTAATCACGCGTCAGCGCCTCACTGCTGAACAGGTAGCGCCCCAACGGTACGGTGCCCAGATCGACCAGCGCCTGATCGGGGCCGGTCAGCGTTTCCAGTGGGATCACCGTGCGCCCCAACAGCCAGGGTTGGTTGTCACCCAGCAGGACGATTTCGCGCAGCCAATATCGTGGGCTTTCCGGCAGGTGTTCCGCTTCGTCACCCAGTTCGGCACGGCTGATAAAACCTTCGCGCTGCGGTTCAACATGCACCCGTTGGCAATGCCGTTCGAAGCGTCGGGTCATCGAGCCCAGCTCCATTAACCAATCATTAACCGCGGCGGGAACCACAGAGTGTGGTGCGGTGAGCCATTCCAGCGGAGGCAGGATGGATTCGCTAGTGCCAGACATTGATCTACTCCACATCAGGAGCGCGCGAACCGACCGCGCGCGCCAGACCATACAAACTGTTAACAGAAGGCCATTGTAACGCAGAAAATCAAAAGCGGCAGGGTGATTCGAAGAGGGGACGGCGGCTTATCGCCGTGCAGAGCATGAGAGGCCGCAGCATAACCGCGCCGGTGACGGTCAGCCAGCGGTGACGAAAAAAGGTGCGCCGAGGCGCACCAGTCATCGAGCCAGCATCGACAGCGTGGGGTACTACCCCTTGCCTTTCACGCTGCTGATAAAGGTTTCACGCGCGGTGGACGAACCCAGTCTTTCAGCTTCATTCATCAGTTTTAGCGCCTTGTCGATATCACCAGCCTTCACCGCCTGTCGTATACCGTTGTTGAAATAACTTTCGGTATCGTTCAGCATCGGCTCGGCCGGTTTCGCAGGTGCGCTGGCCGCAGGCGCGTTGGCGCCCACCACCACCGGCGCCGCTGCCGGCGCAGATTGCAGCATGCCGATCATCACGTTGCCGGTCCCCTGCTCAGCGGTGACTTTCAGCTTCAGCTGGCCGGAGGTGGTGTGACGGGCGATAGGATCGGGAATATCCGGCACCGCATTACCCACGCCGCGCGCATACGCCTTCGCCGGGTTGGTCAGCTGCGTGGTTTTGGTCAAATCCTGACGGGTGGTATATACCAGCAGATAGATTTGTTTCTGGCCCAGTGCCGGCGTCAGCTTCAGGGTGCCCTCCAGCCGATCGGCTGACATCACCCCTGGCGGCTGATACACAAAGTAACTGCTCGGGTAATAGGCGGCCGGTCGCTGATGCTCATCCAGCACCAGCACGCTCGGCGCGTAAAGCGCATTGTCTTTGGCAATACTGCTCAGGGTAATTTCCAGCGAGCCACGGTCGGCCGGCAGCGTATAGGCCGCCACCGCCCCTTGAATATCGCCCTGATTGATTTGCGGGCTGACGCTGTCCAGTTTTACATCCTGGCTGACCGGCGGTACCAGCGGCTGCCATGGCAGGCTTTGCAACGTGGCGGCACCAATCGCCGGCGCCACGGAGACGTTGGCCGGGGTAGCGGCGCTGGCCATCAGCGGCATACCGACCGACAGCGCCACGGACAGGCAGAGTGACAACAGATTTTTTTTCATTGTTATATCCCCATTCATGCCGGCAGCGGGCAGGCAAGCGCCACGCTGCCGGTAATCAGTGACGGGAAGAGGCGCAGGCGTCTTCCCACCGTGCCGGTATTACCACCAGATTTCCATCTGTGCGCCGAAGGTGACTTCATCGTCATTGCCGCGGCTGAAGGTGTGTGCGCTGCTATCGCTGTAGGCGGTACCGGTGGTATATGCCGAACCGGAATCGCTGTTGGCGTAGCCCCACTTCTCATCCCACTTGGCGTAGGTGGCAAACAGACGGATTGCCGGGCGTGACCAGATGCTGTCGCCCGCCTGCCATTGCTGAGCCAGCGTCACTTTGTACTGACCGTTGCGATCGCCGGTACGCTGAGACTTGACGTTGTCATAACCCGCTTCCAGCAAGGTGCTCATGATCGGCGTCCATTTATACATTGGCCGCACGCCCACGGTGTACCAGGTGCTGCCGTTGTCATTGTCACGGTCGATGTCCTGATACATCGCCACGTACATCAGCGCCCATTTATCATTGAAATCAATTGCGCCGTGATCCAGTACGCGGAACATATTGCCGTTGTTATCAACGCTGGAGCCCTGGTTACGGCCATTATTCTGTGAGGTCATCGAGTCGGAGGCGTATTGCAGGACAAATTTGTTGTAGCCGTTGAGGATGCTTTGCGTATGTTCTGCGGTGAACATCCAACCATCCTTGGAAGCGCCGTCAGCCAGATGATAACCGTCCTGCACGTTGGCACGACCGTAATCGACGCCAAACTCCAGCGTACCTCCCGGGTTGGTTTCCAGACCGGCCAGACGCACGTCGAACACGTCATTGACGGTTGGACGCTCATCCCATTCGTTATACAGATAACCGTAAGAACCGCCGGATTCACCGTTACGGGTTACCGCCATCGACAATTTGCCGAAGCCGAGATCCACGTTCTCCAGACCCGCACCCGGGCCGGAAATATCCCAGTAGTAGAAGTCGATCATGTGAACATCATGACGCTGGTAGAAGCGCTTACCGGCCCACAGCGTGGAGCCAGGCAGCCATTCGATCAGGTTTTTACCCTGCACATTCACTTCACGGAAACCCGGCGTGGTGTCTTCCCAGTCGGAACGCTGTGAAACCGAGTACGCCAGGTTGGTATCGAAGTAGAAGCTCTTGTCACCGTCTTTCCAGACTTCCTGACCCAGCTTTAATTCCGCGTAGGTTTCACATTCGTTGCCAAGACGGTATTTGCTGCCGGCGCCGGTAGCCTGGAAGCATTGCTGCTCACCGCCGCTGCCGGTCCAGCCAATACCGGAACGTGCGTAGCCATGAAAATCCACCGCCATCGCTGATGAAGAGAGAGCACCAGCGGCGACAGCCAGTGCCAGAGGGAGTTTGCGCAGAGTAGTCATCATTATTCTCCAGTTATACAGACCGTTACCCAATGGATTTCACGCGGCGGCATGAGCGCCGGGATGCGGCTCCCCCGCCGGCCGCGCAAGCAGGTGGCCGCGGGGAGAGTTCGCAGCCAACGCTGCCGTAGCGCAAAAGGCGCCGGGTTGTGGTGCTTTAAACGCCCAGCTCCTGATGCAGCCGTTTACACGCCGTTCCATCCTCGCGGAACAGGTGGCAACGGTGCGGCGGCAAGCCGATGGCGAATGTGGCACCTTCTTCTACCAGCACCACGTCGTTCTGGCGGTACACCAGGTTCTGACGGATTGCCGGGATTTGGATGTGGATTTGCGTCTCGTTGCCGAGCTGCTCTACCACCTGTACGTCACCTTCCAACGTCACTTCCGAGGCGTTGCTCGGCAGCAGATGTTCCGGGCGAATGCCCAACGACATGTTGGCACCGGCCACTACCCCGCTGCCATCCACCGGCAGCCAGACCAGCTGGCGGTTCGGCAGTTCGATCTGCACCCGCTGCGGCTCTGCGGCGGTCACCTTGACCGGCAGGAAGTTCATCTTCGGCGAACCGATAAAGCCGGCGACGAAACGGTTGGCCGGGTAGTGATATAGCTCCAGCGGCTTGCCGACCTGAGCAACGCGCCCGGCGTCAAGCACCACGATCTTGTCGGCCAGCGTCATCGCTTCCACCTGATCGTGGGTGACGTAAATCATGGTGCGCTGCAAGCGCTTGTGCAGACGGGAGATTTCGATACGCATCTGTACACGCAGCGCGGCATCGAGGTTGGAAAGCGGCTCGTCGAGCAGGAACACATCCGGCTCGGCCACCAGCGTACGACCGATCGCTACCCGCTGACGCTGCCCGCCGGACAACGCTTTCGGCCGCCGATCGAGCAAGTGCGCCAGCTGCAGTACTTCGGAAACCTGATTCACTCGCGCCTTGATTTCCGCCTTTTTCGCACCGGCCAGCTTGAGGCCAAACGACATGTTGTCCGCCACCGACAAGTGCGGATACAGCGCGTAGGACTGGAATACCATGCCGATACCGCGCTCGGATGGCGGAACTTCGTTCATGCGCGTTTCGCCGATAAACAAATCGCCCGAGGTAATGTCCTCCAACCCGGCGATCATGCGCAGCAGCGTCGATTTACCGCAGCCTGATGGCCCGACAAACACGACAAACTCTCCGTCGTCGATAGTCAGGTTGACGTCTCTGGATATCACGGCCTCGCCAAAGGCCTTATAAACGCTGCGCAGTGTGACGCTAGCCATGCGTTACTCCCCTGCTTTCGCAGTTAACATTCCTAGTGAAAATGGCGGAGGCAAACCCCGCCAAAACCCATTGATGACCCTCTTGGCCCTGCGCCGTCTGCCATGCCCATGGCATGGTCGCCTCAGACGGCGCGGCCGCCTGAGTATACGGCTGCAAATTAATCAGCGCTTCAAGGCTTTGATCCTGATGGGTAATAAGTAAGCGAACCAGGCCATTTTGCTGGCTGACCGCCTGCAGTTCACCGTGTTGAATTACCGGCAACCGGCGCAGCGCCAGCAATGAGCGGCAATACTGCAACGTGGATTGGCCATCGTGCTGCTGGCGGCTGATCGCCATGGCACGATGTTCGATGGCCACCTGCTGATACCAATGGATCTCCCCTGCGGTGACCTGTTCTGGTGCTTCGTGCCACGGCATCGGCGTTTGTGCGCCCTGCGGATCGTGCAGATCGGCGGCGTGTGGCAAGCCCAGCTCTTCGCCCTGATACAGGCAAACGGGAGCTGGCAGCAGCGCCAACAATGTCAGAAAGGCATCGGCGGAACGTAAATCTCCCTGCCCCCAGTGGCTGACCACGCGCGGCTGATTGGCGTCACCGGTGCTCCACACGCTGTCCGCCAGACGATGACGACGCGCATTGAGCACCTCAACCAGCTTTTCCGCACTGAACGGCACCACCTGCTGCGCCAACGGGCTGCTGGCGTACGGCTGGTCGTCCTGATACAGATAGCCGGCCTCATCGCCGTGCCACAGGGTCAAACCTCGCGCCGCCGCTGCGCCGCCGACATCCGCCAGCCAGGTTTGCGGTACCACCAGGCCATCCACCGACAGCGCTTCAAAATACGCCAGCGTACTCAGCAGCCCCTCGACGTCGCCAATGCCGTCGCCGTTGCCATCACGGAAACTCACCGGATGAATCCGGTACAACGTCGGGTGAGTGGCGCTACGCATTAACGACATAGGTACGGTTTCCTGCTGCAACGGGGATAAAAGTGATGCTGCCGATAGTGCGCGAACCGCAGGAAACGGTAATCATCCGTAACCGGGTTTTTCATGGGGGAGGAGACGGGAGGATGAGAGAACGACCCGGATGGTCACAGCGTCGGCACCTAAGACAAATCTGTGATCTGTCTGGCAAAAATCGTCGACCTTTTTGTGTCTAACCCCACAGAATAGGGCGTAATGTTAGCTGGATCACACTACCTGGCCATGGGGCGTAGACGGGGGGAGGATGAGCCCATGTCGCTTTGTCACCCACTATAAGCAACGAAATCACTCTCCTTACCGCAGTGCCCACAGAAGGATTGGACTATGACTCGCAGAATTACCACCACCGCGCGCACTCTGGCGCTGTCAGCATTGACGACGCTGGTGCTTTCTTCGTCGGCGTTTGCCAAGATCGAAGAAGGCAAACTGGTTATCTGGATCAACGGCGACAAAGGCTATAACGGCCTGGCTGAAGTCGGCAAAAAATTTGAAAAAGACACCGGCATCAAGGTCACCATTGAGCATCCGGACAAGCTGGAAGAAAAGTACCCGCAGGTCGCCGCTACCGGTGACGGTCCGGACATCATCTTCTGGGCGCACGACCGTTTTGGCGGCTATGCGCAGTCCGGTCTGCTGGCGGAAATCCATCCTTCCAAAGCCTTCCAGGACAAAATCTATCCCTTCACCTGGGACGCGGTACGCTACGACGGCAAGCTGATTGGCTACCCGGTGGCGGTGGAAGCGCTGTCGCTGATTTACAACAAGGATCTGATCAAGGAAGCGCCAAAAACCTGGGAAGAGATCCCGGCACTGGACAAAACGCTACGCGCCCAGGGTAAAAGCGCCATCATGTGGAACCTGCAGGAGCCGTACTTTACCTGGCCGATTATCGCCGCCGACGGCGGTTATGCCTTCAAGATGGAAAACGGCAAGTATGACGTCAAGAACGTCGGCGTAGCCAACAGCGGTTCGCAAGCCGGCCTGCAATTTATCGTCGACCTGGTGAAAAACAAGCACATCAATGCCGATACCGATTATTCCATTGCCGAAGCCGCGTTCAACAAAGGCCAGACGGCGATGACCATCAACGGCCCGTGGGCGTGGACCAATATCGACAAGAGCAACATCAACTACGGCGTGGCGCTGCTGCCCAGCTTCAAAGGCAAGCCGTCCAAAGCCTTCGTTGGCGTGTTGACCGCCGGCATCAATGCCGCCAGTCCGAACAAAGAGCTGGCGACCGAGTTTCTGGAAAACTATCTGTTAACCGATCAGGGTCTGGCTGACGTCAACAAGGATAAACCGCTGGGCGCCGTGGCGCTGAAGTCGTTCCAGACGCAGTTGGAAAAGGATCCGAAGATCGCCGCCACCATGCAGAACTCGCAGAATGGCGAAATCATGCCAAATATCCCGCAAATGAGCGCCTTCTGGTATGCGATGCGCAGCGCGGTGATTAACGCCGTCAGCAGTCGCCAAACGGTCAAGGCCGCGCTGGACGATGCGCAAACCCGCATCACCAAGTAATGTCGTTGTGCGGGATTAGCCTCCCCTGATCATGGCGTTACACCGCGACGGCTGGTACCTCCCTCCCCGGCAGCATGGCTAGCTATCTGTCCGGGGCAGGCGGACACCGCCAACCAAGGTGTAGCTTCAAGTATGATGGGGACGAGCGCCCCGCCGTTGCTGCAGAGAAAGGAACGCCCTATGCAATTAGCTCACGCCGGTTCGCCTGCGCGAAAAAAATCGAAGTGGTGGCAGAGTGAGGGATTGAAATGGCTGTGTATCGGCCTGCTCAGCCTGATAACCTGCTATCTGATTGTGTTGATGTATGCACAGGGTGAATATCTGTTCGCCATTATGACGCTGATCCTGATCGGCGCCGGGCTATACGTCTTCGCCAACCGGCGCGCCTATGCCTGGCGCTACGTGTACCCGGGCGTCGCGGGTATGGGGCTGTTTGTCCTGTTCCCGCTGATTTGCACCATTGCCATCGCCTTCACCAACTACAGCAGTACCAATCAGCTGACGTTTGAACGTGCCCAGTCGGTGTTGATGCAACGCCAGTTCCAGACCGGCAAGACTTTTACCTTCGGTCTGTATGCCGCAGCCAATCAGCAATGGCAGTTGCAATTGACTCATCCGGACAGCGGTGAACTGCTGGTGTCAGAGCCGTTCAGCCTTGACGCCAACCTGACGGAGCCGGTGAAGTTAACCGCGACCGCCAGCCAGCCCGCCACCGAACGCGCCACGCTGCGCGTCATTACCCAGCATCGTCAGACCCTGAGCCACCTGGTGGCGCAGCTGCCGGACGGCGGTGAACTGCGCATGAGCTCACTGCGCCAGTTTGCCGGCACCAGCCCGCTGTATCACGTCGCCGATGACGGCAAAACGCTGACCAACAACCAGACTCAGGTGCAGTATCGGCCGAATCAGGAGATCGGTTTTTATCAGGCGGTGAACGCCGACGGCAGTTGGGCCAAGGAAACGCTCAGCCCAGGCTATACCGTTACCACCGGCTGGAAGAACTTCCTGCGCGTATTGCAGGATGAAGGTATCAAAAAACCGTTTATCTCGATTTTTGTCTGGACCATCGTGTTTTCGGTGTTGACGGTTTTCCTGACCGTTGCCGTCGGCATGGTGCTGGCCTGCGTGGTGCAGTGGGAAGCGCTGAAAGGCAAAGCGGTTTACCGCGTGTTGCTGATCCTGCCGTATGCGGTGCCGTCGTTCATATCGATCCTGATCTTCAAGGGGCTGTTCAACCAGAGCTTCGGCGAAATCAACCTGATGCTCAGCGCGCTGTTTGGCATCAAACCGGCCTGGTTCAGCGATCCGCTCACCGCCAAGAGTATGATTATCATCGTCAATACCTGGCTGGGCTATCCCTATATGATGATCCTGTGCATGGGCCTGCTGAAGGCCATTCCGGACGATCTGTATGAAGCGTCGGCAATGGACGGCGCCAGCCCGTTGCAGAACTTCTTCCGTATCACCTTACCGTTGCTGATCAAGCCACTGACACCGTTGATGATCGCCAGTTTTGCCTTTAATTTTAACAACTTCGTGCTGATCCAGCTATTGACCAATGGCGGACCGGACATGATTGGCACCACCACCCCGGCCGGCTACACCGACCTGCTGGTCAGTTATACCTATCGCATCGCCTTTGAGGGCGGCGGCGGCCAAGACTTCGGCCTGGCGGCGGCGATCGCCACGCTGATCTTCCTGCTGGTCGGCGCGTTGGCGATTTTGAATCTGAAAGCCAGCAAGATGAATTTCGACTAGGAGAAAAAAATGGCGATGGTTCAACCCAAGTCTCAACGCATACGCCTGTTGCTGACTCACCTATTGATGCTGTGCTTTATCGCACTGATCATGTTCCCGCTGCTGATGGTGATCGCCATTTCGCTGCGCTCCGGCAACTTTGCCACCGGCAGCCTGATCCCCGAGGAGATCTCGTTCGAACACTGGCGGCTGGCGCTCGGTTTCAGCGTCACCCACGCCGACGGTAGCGTGACGCCGCCGCCTTTCCCGGTACTGCTATGGCTGTGGAACTCGATTAAAGTGGCGGTGATCACCGCCATCGGCATTGTCACACTGTCCACCACCTGCGCCTATGCCTTCGCACGCATGCGTTTTCGCGGCAAAAGCACCCTGCTGAAGAGCATGCTGATCTTCCAGATGTTCCCGGCGGTGCTTTCACTGGTGGCGCTGTACGCGCTGTTCGATCGTCTGGGGCAATACCTGCCGTTCATCGGCCTCAACACCCACGGCGGGGTGATATTCGCCTATATGGGCGGCATCGCGCTGCACGTCTGGACCATCAAGGGTTATTTCGAAACCATCGACAACTCGCTGGAAGAGGCCGCCGCGCTGGACGGTGCCAGCCCATGGCAGGCGTTCCGCCTGGTGCTGTTGCCGCTGTCGGTGCCGATTCTGGCGGTGGTGTTTATTCTGTCGTTTATCGCCGCCATCACCGAAGTGCCGGTGGCGTCATTGCTGCTACGCGACGTCAACAGCTACACGCTGGCGGTCGGCATGCAGCAGTACCTCAATCCGCAGAACTATTTGTGGGGGGACTTTGCCGCCGCAGCGGTGCTGTCGGCAATCCCGATCACCGCCGTCTTCCTGCTGGCGCAGCGCTGGTTGGTGGGAGGTCTGACCGCCGGCGGGGTCAAAGGGTAATTTTATGCTACTGCGATATGTTTGATGTATTTCTAAGCCTGTGTCTTCGGCGGCCCGCTGGGCCGCCCTTTTTATCCCTGCTATTCGCGTTTCAGCCGGTCGCTATTGGCCAGGAACAGCGTCACCACTAACAACAATATCGCCCCTGAATAAATCAGCGTATCGAATGGGTTTTTATGATCAACTATGATCAATCGGATGATGGCAGTGATGCCGATATAAATGAAATAACGCAGCGGGAAGTGGTAACCCGATTCAAAATACTTCACGATCAAGGCGATAAATTCAAAATACAAAAAGTAAATCACAATCCCTTCGATCAAGAGATACGAGGAAGACTCCTCGCTATTGATAAACAATACTTTTGCCAGATGGATGGTTTCCTTCACCAGGAACACCACCAGGATCGCCGCCAACAGCAATAAACCGACGTTGAGTACCCGTTGCAACCCTTTGGCGATGATTATCGAGCGCGAGGTTTTTGCCATACTTTCATTCCCTTATTTTTCAATTAAATACGTTATTTCTGTCCTATTGGGGTAATGTACAATTACCGACCAATTATCGGAAATTCCTTATAAAGCATCGCACAGCACTTAGGTTATGATCATGCTCGGTGATATGTTTGTTGCAATTAGAAATGCAAACTATCATTGTGCGTAAATAATTTACATAAAACACAAACTTCAAAGGGATCCTTCCTATGCGCGCTAAACTCAATGGATTGGTCGCTGCTGGCCTGTTTTCCTGTGCGTTAACCGGCCATGCCAGCGGCCTGGTTACCCCTGATAACGATCTGCGTAACGACCTTGCCTGGCTATCCGATCGCGGCGTAATTAACGTCAGCCTGTCGACCTGGCCACTGAGTCAAGAAGAGATCAGCTCGGTGATTTCACAGGCCAAGCCGGTCACCAACACCGAGAAAAACGTGATTGAACGCGTTCAGCGTCGCGTAGGTGAACTGAAATCCAACGTTCGCATCACCGGCTATGCTTCAACCGACAAGCCAGGCACCCCGCAGGGCTTTGGCCAAAACGAATATGCCGACGATCGCCTGACCGTTGGCGTCGGCGGCAGCGGTGACTATTGGGATGTCCGCCTGCAAGGCTCGGTTGAAGGTGACCAGCGCGTGGGTGACAGCTCCAAGTTCAACCTGCAAGGCTCCTACGGCGCGGTAAAAATATGGAACCAGTGGCTCTCCTTTGGCGAAGTGTCACAATGGTGGGGGCCGGGCTATGACGGCAGCCTGATTCGCTCCGACGCCGCCCGCCCGGTAACCGGCTTTATGATGCAGCGCGCCGATCAATCACCGTTTGAAACACCTTGGCTGTCGTGGATTGGTCGCTGGCAGTACCAGCTGACCGCCGGCCAGCTGTCGCAATACACTTCCGTCCCTCATACCAAGCTGATCGGTGGGCGACTCACCATGATGCCGACCAACTTCCTCGAACTGGGTGCATCGCGCATCATGCAATGGGGCGGAGAAGGTCGACCGCAATCCTGGAGTTCCTTCTGGGATGCCTTCAGCGGTAATGACAATGACGACTCGGGCCAAGGGAACGATCCTGGCAACCAACTGGCCGGTTTCGACTTCAAATTGAAAATGCAGCCGCTGATTGGTCTGCCGGTCAGTCTGTATGGCCAACTGGTCGGGGAAGATGAGGCAGGCTTCCTACCGTCGCAAAATACTTACCTGTTGGGCCTGGAAGGCCACCCCGAATGGGGTCCTACCACCATTAACTGGTATATCGAAGGCGCAGACACGCGTGCCGATATGAGCCGCAATAGATATGTCTATACTCACTACACCTACAAAGGCGGCTACTACCAGCAGGGTTACCCGCTGGGTCACGCCATGGGCGGCGACGGCCAGATGCTGTCCGGCCGGGTAGAGATGGTACTGGATGATGGCCAACGCTGGAGCACCCGACTGGTCTACGCCAAGGTCAACCCGAACAACCAGAGCATCAACCAGGCTTTCCCACGCTCTGATACCCTCAAGGGCATCCAGCTGGGTTGGGGCTACAACTTCGACTCTCAGGTCAAGTTCGACACCAGCCTGTGGTATACCGATAACAACCACAGCACCGCCGACGACGTTGGCGCCGGCATCAGCCTTGAAGTGCCTATCAACCTGTAACGGTTAACGCTGCCCCGCATAAAGCCAGTCGATGACATGCCGACTGGCTTTTTTGTGCCTTGCCGTCGCATATCTGCCCTATCTCTGCGCCATGCCCACCGTCTGCCCGATTCTGCGCTATCTTTTAACTTTGTTATCAAGAGGGTCAAAACAAGATGAAAGCAGCCGTTGTCAATCAGGACCATTCGATCGCTATCGTCGACAAAAAGCTCCGCCCGCTGCAACACGGCGAAGCCTTGCTCAGGATGGAATGCTGCGGGGTATGCCATACCGATCTGCATGTCAAAAATGGCGATTTCGGCGATAAAACCGGGGTTATTCTGGGACATGAAGGCATTGGTATCGTCAAGTCTGTCGGTCCGGGTGTCAGCTCGCTACGGGTCGGCGATCGTGCCAGCGTCGCCTGGTTTTATCAGGGTTGCGGGCACTGCGAATACTGTACTACCGGTAACGAAACCCTGTGTCGCGAGGTGAAAAACGCCGGTTACACCGTCGATGGCGGCATGGCGGAAGAGTGCATCGTGGTGGCCGACTATGCGGTGAGAGTACCGGACGGCCTCGATTCGGCGGCCGCCAGCAGCATTACCTGCGCCGGCGTCACCACCTATAAGGCGGTGAAAATGTCGGGCGTGGCCCCCGGACAGTGGATCGCCATTTACGGCCTGGGCGGGCTGGGCAATCTGGCGCTGCAATATGCAAAAAACGTGTTTAACGCCAAAGTGATCGCTATTGACGTCAATGATGAACAACTGAAATTTGCCAGCGAAATGGGCGCCGATCGGGTGATCAACTCATCGAAAGAGGACGCGGCGAAGATTATTCAGACCGAAATGGCCGGCGCACACGCAGCGGTGGTGACCGCCGTCGCCAAAGCCGCGTTTAACTCTGCGGTGGACGCCATGCGCGCCGGTGGCCGCATCGTGGCCGTCGGCCTGCCACCGGAATCCATGAGCCTGAATATTCCACGACTGGTGCTGGACGGCATTCAGGTTGTCGGCTCGCTGGTCGGCACGCGTGAAGATCTGAAGGAAGCGTTCCAGTTCGCCGCCGAGGGCAAAGTGGCGCCGGCGGTGACCAAGCGCCCGCTGGAAGACATCAATGCCATTTTCCATGAAATGGCGCAAGGCAAGATCAAAGGCCGCATGGTGATTGACTTCACATCGCGCTAATGTTGATCGACGGCAATAAAAAAACCCGCCGCGCGGGTTTTTTATTGTCTCGGTGCGAGCGCGCGGTTAAGCACCCGGCCCCTGGATTAACGCCATGCTTTAAAGCGATTGATCAGCGCGTTGGTCGAGCTGTCGTGGCTGGTAACCGGTTCGGCACTGGTCAGTTCCGGCAAAATGCGATTAGCCAGCTGTTTGCCCAACTCCACGCCCCACTGGTCGAAGGTGAAAATGTTCAAGATGGCGCCCTGAGTGAAGATTTTGTGCTCATAGAGCGCAATCAGGCTGCCCAGACTGAACGGGGTGATTTCACGCAGCAGAATCGAGTTGGTCGGACGGTTGCCTTCAAACACCTTGAACGGCGCCACGTGCTTGACCTCTTCCGGCTTTTTGCCCTGGGCAGCGAACTCTTCCTCTACCACCTCAAGCGATTTGCCAAACGCCAGCGCTTCGGTTTGCGCAAAGAAGTTGGACAGCAGTTTGGCGTGGTGGTCGCTCAGCGGATTGTGACTGATGGCCGGCGCGATAAAATCGCAAGGGACCAGTTTGGTGCCCTGGTGAATCAGCTGATAGAACGCATGCTGGCCGTTGGTGCCCGGCTCGCCCCAGATAATCGGACCGGTCTGGTAATCCACCGGATTGCCGTTGCGATCGACATATTTGCCGTTGGATTCCATATTGCCCTGCTGGAAATACGCGGCAAAACGATGCATGTATTGATCATACGGCAGAATCGCTTCGGTTTCGGCACCAAAGAAATTGTTGTACCAGATGCCAATCAACGCCAGCAGTACCGGCAGGTTCTGCTCGGCCGGAGTTTCTGCGAAGTGTTTGTCCATCGCATGGGCGCCGCTCAGCAGCTGTTCGAAATTGTCAAAGCCCAGCGACAGCGCGATTGACAGACCGATCGCCGACCACAGGGAATAACGACCACCGACCCAGTCCCAGAATTCGAACATGTTGGCGGTATCAATGCCGAATTCCGCTACCGCCTGGCCGTTGGTAGACAGCGCGGCGAAATGCTTGGCCACGTGCTGCCGATCGCCGGCGAACTTCAGGAACCATTCACGCGCGCTATGGGCATTGGTCATGGTTTCCTGGGTAGTAAAGGTTTTGGACGCCACCAGGAACAGCGTGGTTTCCGGGCTCAGTGGTTTGAGCGTTTCGGCGATGTGCGTGCCGTCAACGTTGGACACAAAGTGCATGTTCAGGTGGTTCTTGTACGGACGCAGCGCTTCGGTCGCCATATACGGGCCAAGATCGGATCCGCCGATACCGATGTTCACCACGTCGGTAATCGCCTTGCCGGTGTAGCCTTTCCACTCGCCGCCTATCACCCGGTCGCAGAATTGTTTCATCTTCGCCAGAACCGCATTGACCTCCGGCATCACGTCTTTACCGTCAACGATGATCGGCGTGTTACTGCGGTTGCGCAGAGCAACGTGCAGCACCGCGCGGTCTTCGGTGCGGTTAATCTTCTCACCGGCGAACATGGATTTGATGGCGCCATGCAAATCCGTTTCCTTCGCCAGGGCCTGCAGCTTTTCCAGCGTTTCTGCGGTGATGCGGTTTTTGGAATAGTCCACCAGCATCTGATCGTTAAAGGTGGCGGAAAACTTGGAGAAACGCTCGCTATCCTGCGCAAACAGATCGGCGATCCGTATGTCTTTCATTTGTTCAAAATGTTGCTGCAGGGCTTGCCAAGCAGCGGTTTGACTAGGATTGATATTTTTCATAGCAACGCTCTTATGCTTGAGAATGAATGTGACGTGATGTCCCGATTGTAGCCTGTTCGACTGTGATTACGATCTCTTTTCTTGCGATAGGCGTTAACTGTCAAAACGCCGCGCGCGCTTTTTACTTTTTAGCAACAGACTCCCTATACTTCAGCTAACAGCGGATAGCGCTGGGTTGTCAAACTGTCAGCGGAATGTGGCAGAATTGACGGTTGGTAGTCGTTTTTTGGAAAGGGAACTCGTTATGGAATTATCTGCCCCGTTGATGCTGGTAGTGATTGGTTTGAGCTCGTTATTGGCGCAATGGCTCGCCTGGCTGCTGCGCCTGCCGGCCATTCTGCCGCTGTTGCTGATTGGGATTGTGCTGGGGCCGGTGATGCATACGGTGCAGCCGGACGTACTGTTCGGCGATCTGCTGTTCCCGCTGGTGTCGCTGTCGGTGGCGATCATCCTGTTCGAAGGCGCGTTGACGCTGCGGGTAGACGAAATCCGCGGTCTGGGCGGCGTGGTGCGCAATCTGGTGACCATTGGCATGCTGGTGACCTTTTTGGTTATCAGCGTCGCCTGCTGGTGGCTGCTGGACTTCCCGCCGGAACTGGCGGCGCTGATCGGCGCGGTAACGGTGGTGACCGGCCCTACGGTGATCGCCCCGCTGATGCGCGTGGTGCGGCCGAATGCCAACATCAACCAGGTGCTGCGCTGGGAAGGGATCGTCATCGATCCGGTCGGTGCCATCTTCACATTGCTGGTGTTTGAATTTATCTCTCTGCAACAGCACGCCGAATCCTATACCCATCTGTTCTGGACGCTGGGCACCACTGCCGCCGTCGGGCTGATCGCCGGCGCGCTGTTCGGCTACCTGCTTGGCGTGGCGCTGCGCCGCGTCTGGCTACCGCGCTACCTGCAAAACCTGGCGGTGTTGGCGATCATGCTCACCGCCTTTGGCCTGTCCAACGCCATCGCCGACGAATCCGGCTTGCTGACGGTCACGGTGATGGGCATTTGGCTGGCCAATATGCGCGATGTCGATACCAGCGATATTCTGGCTTTCAAGGAAGAGCTGTCAGCCATCCTGATCTCCGCGCTGTTTATCATTCTGGCGGCGCGGCTGGATATCAACGCGTTGTGGAACATGGGCTGGCCGCTGTTGATCCTGCTGCTGGTCGTGCAGTTTATCGCCCGACCGCTGTGCATTGCGGTATCGACCTGGCGATCGACCCTACACTGGCGCGACCGCCTGCTGCTGTGCTGGATTGCACCGCGCGGCATCGTGGCGGCAGCGGTCAGTTCGCTGTTTGCGCTGACCCTGCAACGCAGCGGCTACCAAGGCGCCGATCGGTTGGTGACGGTGGTATTCGCCATTATTATCGGTACCGTGGTGCTGCAAAGCCTGACCAGCGGCATGATGGCGCGCTGGCTGCGGGTTCAGCAACAAAAACCGCGCGGGGTGCTGATCGTCGGTGCCAACAGCGTCGCCCGTACGCTGGCACAGGCGCTGATGAAAATGAACATTCCGGTGATGGTTACCGACAGCAGTTGGGAATATTATCGCCAGGCGCGCATGGAAGGCATTCCAGCCTATTATGGCCACGCCTATTCCGAACACGCCGAAAACACCCTCGATCTGAGCGATACCGCGCAGGTGTTGGCGCTGTCGCCCAACCGGCATCAAAACGCGCTGGCGGTGTATCACTTTGGCCATCTGTTTGGCGAAGACCAGGTGTTCGCCATTCGCTCCGGCGCGCCGCTCAAGGGACGCAACAACAGTTCGGAAAGCTCGCGCTTTCGTCGCCATGAAATCCTGTTCAATCAGGAGGCCACTTATGGCCGTTTAAGCAGCCTGATCGCCAGGGGCTGCACCATCAAGGCCACCAAGCTCAACGAGAACTTTGGCTGGTTGGAATATCTCGAGAAAAATCGTGGGGTTATCCCACTATTTTGCCAACGGGATGACGGCAGTTTGCAACCGATCGGCGCAGGTTCAACGCCGTCGATGCCCTGTACGCTGATTGCGCTGGTACAAGATGAAAATCCCTCAGCGTCAGACCGTTGACAGCAGCGGTTAAACCGGCTATTCCTAACAGCCTACTTGCGCACCCAATGCGCAAGCCAGAAGAGGCGCGTCACCCAGGTAGAGTGTCAGAGGAGCCGTTTTCCACAGACGGCACTGGAGGGGGAGTGACGCCGAGATACGCTGCATCGCGGCATGCGGTATATCGACTACAGGGGCTGAATCCCTTGGGTTGTCACCATGGTCGCCCCTTTCGGGGCGGTCAACAAGGTGGGGCGCTTCTGGGTGTATCGTAGCATTAACCTCTACGCCTGCTCCCTGTTTACCGCTCTTCCCTTGTGCCAAGGCTCTGGAATTATCCTGCCGTACGAAACGGCAAACAAACCCTGACACGAGGTTTTTTACATGAATCAAGCAGCACCCCAATCCCCCACCGTGGTGGCAAAATTCGGCGGCACCAGCGTCGCTGATTTTGAGGCCATGAACCGTAGCGCCGACGTGGTGCTGAGCAACCCTGCCGTTCGGCTGGTGGTGCTTTCCGCTTCTGCGGGCGTGACCAATCTGTTGGTGGCATTGGCTGAAGGCAGCGAAGCCGACAAACGCTCATGGCACCTCGACGAAATTCGCCGCATTCAATACGCCATTCTCGACCGGCTCGACAACCCGACGGTGATCCGCGAAGAAATCGACCGCATGCTGGAAAATATCGCCATGCTGTCAGAAGCGGCGGCGCTGGCTACCTCTCCGGCATTGACCGATGAGCTGGTCAGCCACGGCGAACTGATGTCCACCCTGCTGTTTGTCGAAATCCTGCGCCAACGTCAGGTTGCGGCGGAGTGGTTCGACGTTCGCAAGGTGATGCACACCGACGACCATTTCGGCCGCGCTACCCCGGACAGTGCGGTACTGAAGGAGCTGGCACGAACGCTGCTTCAGCCGCGTCTGCAACAGGCGCTGATCGTCACTCAGGGTTTTATCGGCAGCGAGCCAAAGGGGCGCACTACCACACTCGGCCGCGGCGGCAGCGACTATACCGCCGCATTGCTGGGCGAAGCGCTGAATGCCAGCCAGGTAGATATCTGGACCGACGTACCGGGCATCTATACCACCGATCCGCGCGTGGTGCCGTCAGCCAAACGCATCGATGAAATCACCTTTGAAGAAGCGGCAGAGATGGCGACCTTCGGTGCCAAAGTGCTGCACCCGGCAACCCTGCTGCCAGCGGTGCGCAGCGATATTCCGGTGTTTGTCGGCTCCAGCAAGGATCCGGCCGCCGGCGGCACCATGGTGTGCAATACCACCGACAATCCACCGCTGTTCCGTGCGCTGGCGCTGCGCCGCAAGCAAACCCTGCTGACGCTACACAGCCTGAACATGCTGCACGCGCGCGGCTTTCTGGCAGAGGTGTTCAACATTCTGGCGCGCCATAATATTTCCGTCGATCTGATCACCACCTCGGAAGTCAGCGTTGCCCTGACCATGGACACCACCGGTTCGACCTCCACCAGCGGCAGTCTGCTGACCACCTCGTTACTCACCGAGCTATCATCGCTGTGCCGAGTCGAAGTGGAAGAGAATCTGGCACTGATCGCCTTAATCGGCAACAAACTGTCCCAGGCCTGCGGCGTCGGCAAGGAAGTGTTTGGCGTGCTTGATCCGTTCAATATTCGCATGATCTGCTACGGCGCCAGCAGTTATAACCTGTGCTTCCTGGTGCCGGGCAACGACGCCGAGCAGGTTGTCCGCACCCTGCACCATAATCTGTTCGAATAATTTCTTATTACCTCATTGCGGGCGCAGCATCGCTGCGCCTCTACATCTAAAAATCAGCCCATAACCGTAGAGGCTCAACCGAGCCTGCAAAAACACAAAAACACAACCATACCACCGTTCCAATTTGGCAAAGGAAACCAACCATGCTGGCACTTTTCACCCGTTTGTTCCCCTTGTGGGCAGTGGCGCTTTCCGTCGCCGCCTACCTCACGCCGACCACCTTCACCGGTATCGGCCCCTATATCAGCACGCTGCTGATGCTGATCATGTTTGCCATGGGCGTTACGCTGCGGCTGGACGACTTCAAGCGCGTACTGTCACGCCCAGCGCCGGTGGCGGCGGGCATTTTTCTGCATTATCTGATTATGCCGCTGGCGGCCTGGCTGCTGGCGATGCTGTTCCATATGCCGCCGGATCTGTCCGCCGGCATGGTGCTGGTGGGCAGCGTGGCCAGCGGCACCGCATCCAACGTCATGATTTATCTGGCGAAAGGTGACGTGGCGTTGTCAGTGACCATTTCAGCAGTATCGACGCTGGTCGGCGTGTTTGCCACCCCGCTGCTGACGCGACTGTACGTCGATGCCGAAATCAGCGTTGACGTGCTCGGCATGCTGCTCAGCATTCTGAAGATCGTGGTGATCCCCATCGGTCTGGGCCTGATCGTCCACCACCTGTTCAGCAAAACCGTCAAACGCGTTGAGCCTCTATTGCCGGCGCTGTCGGTGGTGTGCATTTTGGCCATCATCAGCGCGGTGGTCGCCGGCAGCCAGGGGCATATCGCTTCGGTCGGTCTGATAGTGATTATCGCGGTGATCCTGCATAACGGCATTGGCCTGCTGACCGGCTACTGGGGCGGCAAACTGTTTGGCTTTGACGAATCAACCTGCCGTACGCTGGCCATTGAGGTCGGTATGCAGAACTCCGGCTTGGCGGCGACGCTGGGCAAGATTTACTTTTCACCGCTGGCGGCATTGCCGGGCGCGCTGTTCTCGGTCTGGCACAACCTGTCCGGCTCGTTGCTGGCGGGCTATTGGTCCGGACGACCGGTGAACAAGGCAAAAAAATAAGCGCTTGCCGGGCGCGCACGCGCCCGGCCATTTACAGCGTGCTTGGGGTATCTTCCCAATCGCGCTCGTCATCACGCTGGTCCTGATCCAGCACGTTATACGCCACCGCGCAGAACAGCGAGTTTAAACGTTTCATATCACCCAGCAGGCCAAGATGCAGCGAGCTGGTTTCCATGCTTTGCACGTTCTGCTGATGCAGACGATCGACGTGAGCGTGGGCGTAGCGCCGGTCAAGAATACGGAAACGGTGTTTGGAGCGGCGCAGCCGCTTGGCACTGGTCAAATCGCCGGACAGGAACACCGACAGGCTCAGCCGCAGGTTGGTCACCAGTCGGTCGTGCAAGGTATCGAGTTCGGTCAGCCCTTCTGGAGAAAATGCCCGCCGCGCCCCATGCGACTTGGCTGCCACATCCCCGGTCATGCGTTCGATGATGTCGCCGGCCTGCTCCAGGTTGAGCGCCATTTCGATGATTTCCGCCCAGCGGCGTGAATCTTCTTCGCCCAGATCTTCTTTCTGGATCTGCGCCAGGTACAGTTTGATCGCGGTGTACAATACGTCCACATCGTCGTCCAGACGGCGTACTTCCTTATCCTGCCCCAGTTTGCCGTGCAGCACTTCGTGATGCAGTATCAGCATGTGCTCCACCACGTCGCCCATGCGCAGCGTTTCCCGCGCCGCATTGGCCAATGCCAGTGACGGCGTATCCAGCGCGCTGGAATCCAGATGCCGAGGCCGCAGACGCGGATCGTCTTCGGGCGCATCGGTAATCAGCATCTGGCACAGACGCGCCATCGGAGCCGCCAGTGGGATGAAGATCAGACAGCGGATCAGGTTGTAAAACACGTGAAAATAAATCACCAGTTCCTCCCCCTGCACCGGTAATTTTTCCATTGCATCGGCCAGATAAGACACAAACGGCAGCACCAGCGCACTGCCTAACAGTTTGAACAGCAGACTGCCCAGCGCCACGCGGCGGCCGGCGGCGTTCTGCCCGCTGGTATTGATGGTTGCCAGCAACCCACTGCCCAGGTTGGCACCGATCACCAGACACAGCGCGACCTTCAGGGAAATTACGCCCGAAGCGGTCAGGGTGGCGGTCAGCAGCACCGCAGCCAGGCTGGAATAACTGATGATGGCGAACAGCGCACCGGTCAGCGCGTCGAGCATCACGTCACCGGTCAGCGATGAAAACAGCACTTTCACGCCGGCGGCCTGGGTAATCGGCGTCGCAGCAGCGACAATCAGCTCCAATGCCAGCACGATCAGGCCAAGACCAATCGATACTCGCCCCATCTGACCGGCACGCGTTTGCTTGCGGCTGAGGAAGAAAATGACGCCGACGAAAATCAGCAGCGGCGAAAGCCAGGAAAGATCGAAGGTCAGTACCCGCGCCATCAGCGCGGTACCTACGTCGGCGCCGAGCATGATCACCAGCGCGGGTGCCAGCCCCACCAGCCCCTGCGCGACAAAGGAAGTGACCAGCAGCGCAGTGGCGTTGCTGCTTTGCACCAGCGCGGTTACGCCAATGCCGGAGGCAAACGCCAGCGGTTTTTTCTCGACGCTGTTGCTCAGTACGCGGCGCAAATTGGCGCCGTAAACCCGCATGATGCCGGTGCGGACAATGTGGGTACCCCACACCAGCAGCGCAACGGCAGAAAGCAGGTGAAGAAGGGTCAGCACGGAAGGAACGCTCCATTGACGCCCGGCAGGCACCACAGGCTATCCCGCCTGCCAGACGCCAGTTAAGCAGGACAGCGGCAAATTATGTCGTTCTATCTAGAGAGAGGGAGAGCTCACCATACAATGATCAAACGGTGCAACGGCGAAATCATGCAACTACCCGAAAACTAACAATTTCTAATTGTAGCCCAATTTGGCTGCCCTCGGGTGGGAATCGGCCTCGGGAGTGTAAAAACTGTGCAGAATCAATGAACGTTAGAGCACGAATGTTATTCTAACCGTTACACTTCAACCCTTGGTAAACAATGCTGATGGAACACCCAGGTTTTGAGGCCATTATCGTTGGTGGTGGCGTTGCGGGCTGCACGGCGGCACTGCTGTTGGCACGCGCTGGCATCAATACCTTGTTACTGGAACGGGGCACTCAGGCGGGCAGTAAAAACGTCAGTGGTGGCAGGTTGTACACGCACGCCTTGGCAGAACTGTTGCCGGATTTTGCCGCCTCCGCCCCGCTGGAACGCCATATCATCCAGGAAAGGCTGTCGATGATGAGCGGCGAAAGCGCGTTAACGCTGGATTACCGTCATACCTTGCCCTGTTCCTACAGCCTGCTGCGCGCTCGTTTCGACCCCTGGCTGATGGCGCAGGCGGAAGCCGCCGGGGCGCAATGTCTGGCCGGCGCTCTGGTCGATGAACTGATCGTGCAGCAAGGACGTATCGTTGGCGTAATGGCAGCAGGCGAGGCGTTATATGCCAACACCGTGATCCTGGCGGAAGGGGCCAATACGCTGCTGAGCGAACATGCCGGATTACAGCCGAAGCCACCGGCAGCAACGATGGCGATCGGTGTGAAAGAGGTGCTGGCTCTACCGCGTGAACGGTTAGAAGAGCGTTTCGCCCTGGAGGATAACCAAGGTTGTGCCTGGCTCTTCGCTGGTCAGCCCACGCAGGGCAAAGTCGGCGGTGGTTTCCTGTATACCAACCGCGATAGCCTGTCGCTCGGCGTAGTATGCAATCTATCCAGCCTCACTGAGAGTCAGGTTGCCCTGCCGCAGATGCTGCAACAGTTCAAACAGCACCCCGCCATGCGGCCTTTGCTGAAAAACACCGAGCTGCATGAGTACAGCGCCCACCTGATCCCCGAAGGGGGGATGGCAAGCATGCCACCCCTATTCGGCCCCGGCTATCTGTTGGTTGGCGATGCAGCCCGGTTGTGTATCAATACCGGACATAGCGTGCGGGGCATGGACCTGGCGATGCTATCGGCACAGGCCGCGGCACAAACCTTGATTGCCGGGCAGGAACTGCGGCATTATCCCTTGCGGCTACAGCAAAGTTCGCTCTGGGCGCTAATCCGGCAGTATCGGCGTCTGCCGGAAATGATGCTGCAATCGCCGCACTGGTTTAGCCGTTACCCACAGTTGGCCACGGACGTGTTGCAAGAGATGTTTGTGATCAATGGCGATGCCCCCACACCGTTGTGCAAGCTGCTGTGGCGCCACGCGCGCCGCATCGGGCTGAAGCAATTACTGAAAGATACCCTCAATGGAGTGCGCTGTTTATGATCCAGCCCGATCTCAGCCGCAACCGTTATCAGGTGGCTCACGCCAATCCACATATTATCCTGGCCGATGTACAGGAGCGTATGGTGTTGATGCGTTTGGCGATCGCCTGCCCGGCCGGATTATATCGACTCCAGCCGGACGGCAGCCTGCACTTCGACGTGCAGGGCTGTCTGGAATGCGGCACCTGCCGCCTGCTGTGTGGGGAGGAAACCATCACCCGCTGGCGCTATCCGCAGGCCGGTAACGGGATTGAATTCCGCTTTGGTTAAAGGGCTTTCGCCAATGCCGCGAGTACCTCATGCATATCACCCACAATTCCCACGTCGGCCTGGGCAAAAATAGCCGCCTGCGGATCCTGGTTAATCGCTACAATCAACTTGCTGTGGCGAATACCGATGGCGAACGCTGGAGCACCTGAGACCCCGGCGGCAATACACACTTCGGGCGCAATGATGGCACCGGACATGCCCAACAGGCGATCCATCTTGCACCAGGCGTTCATCACCACCGGTCTGCTGGCGCCGACCTCCGCCCCGATGCGGGCGGCCAACTGCCGTACATTGGCTACCTGCCGAGCGCTGCCAACCCCTTCTCCGATAGCTAATACATAACGCGCCCGACTTAGTGACGACTCTGCGGGCTGCGGTGAACTGGCCGAGTACAGTAGCCACTTTGTATCGGCTATACTGGTTGGCTCAAAGCGTTGGGCAGCAACCGGGCTGGGCCCTGTTTCCACCCTTGCCGCACCGCTGCGGGCCACGCTCAGGCACCAAGGTTCCTGCGTCATAGCCAGTTCGGCGGCAAGATGGTTACCGTAGGCCGCTTTGGTGACCCGGCATTCCGCACCATTAATCTGCGCCTGCTCCACGGCACAACAGGCAGAACCGCCACACCGATAGGCCAGACGCGTTGCCCACTCTCCACCTTCTTCGCCAGCAAACAGCATGAGTCGTGGTTCGAAGGCGTGCCACATCTGCTCCAATACCGCTATTCGCGCCTCTGCCAGGCGGGAAACGCTAGCCCAACGTATTTGCGCCACCCCACCGCCCAGGCGTGGCAGGGTCTGTGGTACTTCATCGCTGAATAGCCACAGTTCCACGCTCGTGGCGGTAAGCTGGCTCCGTTGCAGGAACTGATTGATCTGGCTGGCCTGGGTATGAAAACCAGGGGCATCCGCATCCAATATCAATGCAATATTCATCATGTCCCCCTGTCGCGGAGATAATCCTGGCACAGCAGTTGCACTTTCTGCTCCACGCTGTCTCCCTCGATCAGTATCCCGGCGCGCCGATGTTCCAAATACGTTAAGCCACACAAGTACACATCACCGGCAGGCGGTTCCGTCATCATCAAATCGGTAGGTGATAGACGCTGGATCTGCCGTTTAGCCGCCACCAGTTTCTGCTGCAACGTGGGAACGCGTAGCGCACTCGCCTGCTGCGAGTTCCCGACGGCCAGCACCAGAGGAGGCATTACCGTCAGCACTTCCTGGCCATAGGCGGTTTGCCGGGTCACCCGTAGTGCTCCCGCCTGCTCGGCCGCAGCTAATTGGCAAACGCCGGTAATACAGGGCCAGCCGAGGCGTTCTGCCAACATCAACGGAGTTTGGTTATTTTGCCCCTCGAGGCTTTGGGCACCCATGACGATCACCTGCTGCGCGGCAATCTGCTGCTGATAAGCCGCGACCAATGCGGCAACCGTTGCAGGATTAAAACGTAGATCCCAATCTGCTGGAGGCTCAATGCGTACCGCCTGCTGGTATCCCAGCGCCATCAACGGCTTCAACGCCGATTCGGCCATCGCATCGGCCACCGTCAAAACGCTCAGGTTAAGGCTGATCTCATCACGCAGCATCAGCACCATTTCCGCCGCGCTTTCGTCATAACCGCTTAACTGACGCCGGGCAAAGCGGGTGTCAATCTGTAACCGTTCATCGGGCTGCCAATCGCTCCGCGCCAACATTCCCAGATCCGGTGCGACCTTAATCGCCAACAACAGGTTCATCCGCTTCTCCGGTCAGTGGACGGTTAACGGCTTTACCGAGGAGGCGCCCACCAGCGTCATATCCTTGGTTTCCGGTGCCCACAAGATTGAAACTACCGCTCCCAGCACCAAAACGCCGGTCAGGATCAGCATGGTGCCTTGCAGACCCAATGAAAGCATCGACAGCGGTAGCAAGGCGGTACCAATAGCCGATCCGAGTCGGCTCATCGAGGTGGCAAAACCGACGCCCAATGAACGAATATCGGTCGGGAAACTTTCCGCCGGGAACACCCCGACCAAATTACTGACCGCCGAAATCGTCAGCGTAAAGACGGCAAACAGTACCAGCATTGCCCCCTGCCCTGGGGGCACAAAGGCCAATGCCGCCAGGCTGGCGGCCAATACCCAGAAAGCGCCGATCAGGAAGCGACGGCGCGGCAACCATTGGGTCAAGGCAATACCCATCACCGCCCCCACCATCAGCAAACCATTGAGCAGCAGGTCGGTAGCAAAGCTTTGGCTCTGCCCTAATGTGCTCAGGATCGAGGGGAGGAAGGTATAGATGGCGAAATAAGGGATCACCAGGCAAACAAAGAACAGGCTGTTGAATGCGGTGCGCCGCCAGTAACGTGGCGAGAATAAAGTGTGCATATGGCGTGCGGTTTCTACCGGGATTTCGTCATTGAGGATCACCTGCGGGCCAAAACAGCGCAGCACCACCAGATGTGCTTCGGCAATCCGCCCTTTGCGCATCAGCCAACGTGGTGATTCCGGCGTACCGATGCGTAACAGCATAATCAATAGCGCTGGCACGGCGCTTGAGGCCAGCAGCCAACGCCAGGACTCTGGCCCCAGGTCGGCTATAAAATGACCGGCAAACCCGGCAGCGACGTAACCTAACGTCCAAATCACGCTAAAGGATCCCAGCAGAATGCCGCGATGCTTACGCGGAGCGAACTCGGCCAGCATGGTATGGCCGACGGCATAATCACCTCCTAGCCCGATCCCTACCAATACCCGTAGCCAGAACAGCTGTTCCGGCGTAGTGGCAAAAAATTGCATCACGGAAGCCAACGTGATGATGACAAAACTGAAGCTGAAAATTTTCTGGCGGCCAATATGGTCGGAAACCCAACCCAATACCAGGCTGCCCAGGAACAGGCCTATCAGCGCTGAACTGCCGATCATTCCCTCCCAAAATGGCGTCAGCCCCATTTGCGGCTTGAGCTGGGCCAGCGCAAAACCAATCACCCCCAGCACATAGCCGTCGGTCAGGTGTGCGCCAAAGGTCAGTCCCGCCATTTTAAAATGAAAAGCGTTAAGCGGAATATCATCCATGCGCACTTGCCGAGGCAGCCGTGATGTCATCGTTACCCCCCAATTACTGCGCCAAAAAGACATGGCATGAGGGGCTAATTACGGCGATATCCCCCTCACCCCAACCCTCTCCCACAGGGAGAGGGTACCGTACGTGCCACAGCGTAAATACCGTACCCGTCCTCAATAGTAATCCTGCTTCAGATTGAACTCCGTAGCCGATAACAGCACCCTCTCCCTAGAGAGAGGGTTGGCATGAGGACGTCTTTATTTTTCAATTGGATAAATAGTGCCGGTATTCATGATGCCATTCGGATCGTAGACCTCTTTAAGCGCCTTGAGGATGTAATAGGCGCTGCCGTGCTCATCCTTGGTCCAATGCACCCGGTGCTTACCGATACCATGGTGATGTACCATTGAACCGCCCTGCTTAATGGTCTCTTCCACAATGATTTTATTCAGTGGGTTGTGATACTTGTCGATCTCTTCCTCAGGCTTGCAGTCCACCACGTTGTAGTCGTACACAAAGTACATATTGGTACCGTTGATGTAGCTATGTGACGAGTGGCCGCCCAGCATAGTGATATCACTGGCGTAGGGGAATTCATCGCGGATGCGGCGGATCACATTCTCGTAAATCGCATTGATACTGCCCCAATCACCGGAGACTTCGGTGGTGAAGCCCATATTGTTGGTCTTCATGATCTGCACACGCTCTGCGGCCACTTTTTCCGGGCCCCAGTTCAGATTGTTGAACCAGGCTTCAATCAACTTGCTGTCGACCTTTTTACATTCCGGATAGCGTTTGACGATTTCTTCAATCCCCGCACCGGTCGCCTGCGCAATCCCTTTGGCGCCTTCGGCCATAAAGATCAGCACGCATTTGCCTTCGGCGAAATGGGTAAAGTGTTGAGTGCCATCTTCGGCATCATACAAACGGGCGATGGAAGGCCGATAGCCTTCGACCATCACTTCACGCAAGATGTCGAAACCGGTTGGCATGTTGTCGAGAATGTAACCATAGAACAGGTTGTTTTCCGGCATGTATTTGAAGATTTTCACCGTTACTTCGGTGATAAAGCACAGCGCGCCTTCGTTACCGATAATCACATGGCGGATATCCGGGCCAGCAGCACGGCGGGGTACGTTTTTAATACGGGTGATATTGCCATTCGGGAACACCGCTTCCAGCCCAACCACCATGTCTTCGATCGCCCCATATAGCGTAGAGAACTGACCGATACTGCGCGTAGCGACCAGGCCCCCCATCTGGGCCAACGGTTTGGACTGCGGGGAGTGGCCGGTGGTGTAACCCTGGGCGCGCAATTGATTTTCCAGCACTTCTAGCGGTACGCCGCACTGCGCTGTGGCCTGCATATTGCGGATATCAATGTTAATGATCTTGTTCATCCCGGAGCCATCCAGCACTACGGAATTCTTCACCACCGTTTCCAGCCCGCCTTCAGTGGCCGAAGCCCCGGTGCGCGGTACGCCAGTAATGCCGTGCTTATTCATAAACGCCAGCACGTCGGAGACCTGTTGGGTATCGGCCAGCTTGACCACGGCCGCAGGCAGCGGCTGTGTAAACACGTCGTGAATATCGGCATATTTACGGAAGCGGTCTACGCTGTTTTTTTTCAGCACTTTTTCATCGGTAATAACCCGTTCAGAGCCAACAATTTCTTTTAACTGAACGACAATTTCTTCACGAGATAGAGACATAATCAACCCTTCCTACTTTAAGAATAGAAAAATGAGCTTAAGTAAAATTAAAAGGAACCCCTCATTAATTTAGCGAACCAAATACCCCCCATCGACTACCAATAAATGACCATTAACATAATCAGATGCACGACTGGCTAAAAACACCATTGCACCCATTAAATCTTGCGTTTCACCCCAGCGATTGGCTGGAATATGGTCAAGCACGCGCTTATTGGTTTCTGGGTTTTTACGTGTTTCTACCGTAATGTCTGTCGCATAATAGCCCGGAGCAATACCGTTTACCTGAATATTATATTGTCCCAACTCGTCACAATAGGCTTTGGTAAAACCCGCCAACGCATGTTTCGTAGCCGAATAAGCCGGTGACCATTGTCCGCCCAGATAAGAGAACAGAGAACAGATATTGATTATTTTCCCCTGTTTATTCGGGATCATGATTTTTGCCGCTTCATAGCTCAATTCAAAAGCGGCGGTCAGGTTAATATCTATCATCGGATCCCAGTCTTCACGGCCAAAGTCCAGCACCTTATTCAGCTTGCAGATACCGGCGTTGTTCACCAGAATATCCACCGAACCAAAGGCTTCCAGGCACTGGGCAATCACTCTGGCAGGCGCGCCTTTTTCCGTGATATCCACCTGCATGAACTCAACTTTAACCCCTTGCTGCTCAATCATTTCGCGGGTTTGCCCCTTATCCATGATAAAGCTTGGGATGAACAGATTGGCGCCGGCCTTGGCCAACGCCATGGCAAATGCCTGCCCCAGACCACTGTTACCGCCGGTGACAATAGCGGTTTTGCCTTTTAGCGAGAAGAAATCTAATGAGAATTCATTTAACGCGTTTGTTGACATGATGCTGCCCCTTGGTCTGGAAAAAATGCAAAAAAAAAGAGAAAAGCAACCTCCCCTGCGCTTGGCAGAGAAGTTACTTTTCTCATCGTCTCTAGTAACTGAAAAAAAAGTAACACATTCACTCCCGATTATTCCGTGATGACAATCACAAATTCATTTTTTGACGAACTGGCTTAAGATCAAGCTACGATGTTACTTATTCATTGCCGCTTAATACGGTGGGTTACTGCACGATTGGGATCTAACCTGATGGCTCTGCCGCGGTTTTGTGATAACTCTCACAGATGAATTACAGCTTGCCGTGTTATTTATTAACGCAGTTACTGAAAGAGACGAAGAGAAAAGTAACTTCCTGCACTGCGGGAAGCCTGCTTTTCTCTTTTTTTTGTTTAAAGCGATGTACCCAATAACGGTTAAATCAACAATTAATGGGTGTATTTATGCGGAACCTCACCATGGAAAAAAACAATCCCCACCGTTGGTTAACGCTGGCAATAATAAGTATCAGCGGCGGAGTAAGTTTCGATCTCGCCTATCTACGCTATATTTATCAAATCCCGATGGCCAAGTTTATGGGGTTCTCCAATACCGAAATCGGCCTCATCATGAGTACCTTCGGCATCACCGCGATTATTCTGTATGCTCCTAGCGGGATCATTGCCGATAAATTCTCTCATAGAAAGATGATGACCTTCGCGATGCTCGCCACCGGCTTGCTGGGGTTGCTGATGGCGGTTTACCCTCCGTTCTGGGTAATGATCCTGATCCAGGTTGCTTTCGCAGTCACCACTATCCTGCTGTTGTGGTCGGTCTCTATCAAGGCCGCTTCGCTGCTCGGCAACCATGAGGAACAGGGTAAAATCATGGGTTGGATGGAAGGGCTACGCGGCGTTGGCGTGATGGCATTGGCTGTCTTCACCATGTGGATTTTCTCACTGTTCGCGCCGGAAAACCCCAATAGCCTGAAAACGGTGATCCTGATCTACAGTAGCGTGTATATCCTGCTGGGGATCCTCTGCTGGTACTTTGTCACCGATGGCTTTGTCAGCAGTGACGAGACCGAGAAAGCGCATAAATTCAGCCTGGGGGATATTCTCTCCGTACTCAAAATCAGCACCACTTGGTATTGCAGCATGATCATCTTTGGCGTCTATACCATCTACGCCATCCTCAGTTACTCCACCAATTACCTGACCGAAATGTACGGTATGACCCTGGTCGCCGCCAGCTATATGGGGATCGTGATCAACAAAATCTTCCGGGCCATGTGCGGGCCACTCGGTGGGCTCATCACTACCTACACCCGGCTGAAATCACCGACGCGGGCCATTCAGTTACTGGCGCTAGTGAGTATTGCCACTCTGGTTATATTGCTGATCACCAACCAGAGCCCAACTTCTGTGGCCGTGGGGATTGGCCTGATCCTGTTACTGGCCTTCACCTGTTACGCCTCACGCGGGCTGTATTTCGCCTGTATCGGCGAAGCCAGAACGCCAAAATACATTATGGGTACCACCGTGGGGATCTGTTCGGTGATCGGTTTCCTGCCCGATGTGTTTGTTTACCCGATTATCGGCCATTGGCAGGATACCCTGCCCGCCGCCGAGGCCTATCACAACATGTGGCTGATGGGATTAGGTGCTACCTGTCTGGTCGTCGTGTTCACCTTCCTGCTATCTAATAACATCAGGCGCGCCGGCGCCAAAAACACAACGATACGGCCGGTCACCGAATAATTATCTCAAGGAGTTGCGATATGAAGAGCAAGTATCTGATGGGTGTGGACGTAGGCACGCAAAGCGCCAAGGTAGTGATTTTTGATCTGGACGGCAACGCAATTTGCGAAGGGAAACAGCAGCTACGCAAGATGGATATTCCGGCCCCGCTGCTGGCAGAACATCCAGATGATGATCTATGGGACTCACTGAAGGTCGCCTTCCGCCGTGTCATGCAGCGTTTCGACGAGCGGGGTGGTAAACCGCAGGATATTCTGGCGATGGGTATCTGTATCGTACGCTGCTGCCGGGTATTGTTGCAGGACAACGGTGAACTTGCCTATCCGGTGATCAACTGGATGGACAAGCGTCTGAACAAACCCTATGAATACATCGATGCCTATCAAGGCGTACGCTATGTGACGACCACGTCGGGCTACATCACCCATCGCCTGACCGGCGAGTTCAAAGATACCTGTGCCAACTACATTGGCTGGTGGCCGATGGACAACGATACGCTGGACTGGAGCACCGATCCCGCCGCGTGGCAAAGTTGCAACCTGACGCGCGACATGGTGCTGGACGTGGTGAAACCAGGTGAGATCCTCGGTCATATTACCCCACAGGTCGCCCAGCAGCTTGGCATACCCGCTGGTATTCCTGTGGTCGCTACCGCACATGACAAAGCGGTTGAGGCGTTGGGCGCCGGCTCGCTGGATGAAGGCGTGGCGTTGCTCTCCCTTGGTACCTATATTGGTGCCATGGTCCACGGCCATGCCAACGTGAAGGACGCACAAAACTTCTGGCCGTTCCAGGCCTCGATCCCCGGGCGTTACCTGTATGAATGCATGGGGGTGCGCCGCGGTATGTGGACCATCAGCTGGTTCCGCGATCAGTTTGGCGCGGCCGCGCTGGCAGATGCCCAAGATGCCGGGACCAGCATTGAGGAGTTGTTGAATCAGGAGGCAGAACGCGTCCCTGCGGGTTGTGAAGGCCTGATCACCGTACACGACTGGGCACCACCATCAGAAGCGGAGTTCCGTAAAGGAGCGATGATCGGTTTCGATGGCCGCCACACCCGCGCCCATATGTACCGGTCGGTGCTGGAGGGTATTGCCTTCACCATGAAGAACCATATGGACAAGATGGCGTTGGAGCTGGAAACCCCGTTCAAGCACCTGATCATTTCTGGCGGCGGGGCCAACAGCGATCTGTTTATGCAGATCTTTGCCGATGTATTTGGCATCCCTACCAGCCGTAACGTGATGAAAGGTTCGGCGGCGGTTGGCTGCGCCATCAATGCCGGGATGGCCGTGAACGTCTTTAGCGATTACGAACAGGCTGCGCAGAAACTGGTGCGAATGGGGGACAGTTTTACACCGAACATGGATAACCACCGGTTCTACCATCAGCTGAACCAGCAGGTGTATCAGCAGGTGAACAAACATCTGGATCCGCTGTTACAGGCACTCAGCCCATTGGTCGACTAAAAAGAGCGAGGGCACCCACGTACGGTGCCCCCTTGATTACAACTTCAACTTCCAGACTTCGTGATTGGTGGTGGCTACGGCGATGGCCCCGGCATTCAGCGCGGTTTGAGCATCATCCTCATCGCACACCAGACCGCCAGCAATGATCGGCAGATTGATCTTTTCTGCCACCCAACCGAGCACCTTGGGCATACAGCCCGGCAGGATTTCGATGCAGTCCGGCGTCGACTGCGCGACCTGCTTGTCAATATTGTGGAAAGAGATCGAATCCATGATAAACAACCGGTGAATGGTATAGAAACCTTGCTGACGAGCTGCCTTCACCATTGAAGCCTTGGTGCTGATAATGCCATCCGCCGCCGTGACAATCTTCAGGAAATTGATCACGATCTCCTTGTTGGAGCTACCTTCCAGCAAATCGACATGCACAAAGGCATATTTACCCGCCTCTTTTACCTGCTGCACAATACGGCCAATATTGCAGATGTTGCCATACAGCACCGAGATGATCTGGCAATCCGACTTCACCGCAACCTGTAGGCTTTCATTATCTTTTACCGCTGCGATCACCGGATGCAGCTTTAACAGTTCGTCGATAGACACGTTGTTCCCCTGTAACTTTCAGCCTGCTGGCTGCAAATCAATCGGCATCGTATCCCAGATTTGGGGCCAGCCAGCGCTCAACCTCGCTGACGCTCATGCCTTTGCGCGCCGCGTAATCTTCGACCTGATCGCGCTGGATCTGCGCCACGGCGAAATATTTGCTTTGCGGATGGCTGAAGTACCACCCGGACACCGCCGCCCCAGGCCACATGGCGAAGGATTCGGTCAGCACCATACCGGTATGGCGGTTAACGTCCAACAGTTGCCAGATTTCGGCCTTCTCGGTGTGCTCCGGGCAGGCCGGATATCCCGGCGCCGGGCGGATGCCCTGATAATTTTCGCGGATCAGCTCTTCATTGCTGAGGTTTTCGTCGGCCGCAAAACCCCAGTGCAGCTTGCGTACCTGTTCATGCAGATACTCGGCGAATGCCTCGGCCAGACGGTCTGACAGCGCCTTTACCATGATTTTGTTGTAGTCATCGTGCTGCGCGTCGTAGGCCGCCGCCAGATCGTCCTCTTCCAGCCCGCCGGTCACGGCAAACGCGCCAAAGTAATCGGCCTTGCCGCTGCTTTTCGGCGCAACGAAATCCGCCAGGCAGTAGTTGGGGAAATCGGTTTTTTCAGTCTGCTGACGTAAGTGGCGGCTGACCACCAGCACCTCGTCGCGCCGTTCATCGCGATAGACTTCCACGTCATCGCCCACGCGGTTCGCCGGGAACAGACCGTAGACGCCGCGCGGATTCAGGCTACGCTTGGCCGCCAGCATGTCCAGCATCTGATTGGCGTCGTCGAACAGGCGTTTGGCTTCTTCGCCCACAACCTCGTCTTGCAGAATGCGCGGGTATTTGCCCGCCAGCGACCAGGTCATGAAGAATGGCGTCCAGTCGATGTAAGGACGCAGCGTGGCAATATCGGCCTCCACCGGGAACACGCCCAATTGTCGTGGCACCGGCGGGCTGTAGTTGTCCCAATCGAGCACCATGGCGTTGGCGCGCGCCTTCTCCAGGCTGACCGGCGGGGTTCGCGGTTTTTTACGCCCATGCTGGATGCGCACGGTTTCATACTCTTTACGCGTCCGGGCGACAAACGCGTCGCGCTGAGTGTCCGACAGCAGCGCCGACACCACGCCAACGGTGCGCGAGGCGTTTTGCACATAGGTGGTCGACCCGCTGTAGTTCTGTTCTATTTTCACCGCAGTATGGGCTTTGGAGGTGGTGGCGCCGCCAATCAGCAGCGGCAGCGTGAAGCCCTGACGCTCCATTTCTTTCGCCACGTTGACCATTTCGTCCAGCGAGGGCGTGATTAGCCCCGACAGGCCAATAATATCGACGTTCTCTTCGCGCGCCGTCTTAAGAATTTTATCAGTCGGTACCATTACGCCGAGATCGATGATTTCATAGTTGTTGCACTGCAGTACCACACCGACGATATTTTTGCCGATGTCGTGTACGTCCCCTTTCACCGTCGCCAGCAGGATCTTGCCGGCACTGCTGCCCTGCTGCTTGCTGGCCTGAATGTACGGTTCCAGATAGGCGACCGCCTGCTTCATCACCCGCGCAGACTTCACCACCTGCGGCAGGAACATTTTACCTTCACCGAACAGGTCGCCAACCACGTTCATGCCGGCCATCAGCGGCCCTTCGATTACCTCAATCGGCCGGTCTGCCTGCTGGCGCGCCTCTTCGGTATCCAGTTCGATAAATTCGGTGATGCCTTTCACCAGCGAGTATTCCAGCCGTTTGGCCACCGGCCAGCCGCGCCATTCCGCCTGCTGAACCGCGGCCTCGCTGTCTTTGCTGCCACGGTATTTTTCCGCCAGCTCCAGCAGGCGTTCAGTACCGTCCGGCCGGCGGTTGAGCACCACATCCTCCACCGCGTCGCGCAACTCGGCGGACAGGTCGTCGTAAATCGCCAACTGGCCGGCGTTGACGATGCCCATATCCATGCCGTTGCGGATGGCGTGATAGAGAAACACCGCGTGGATCGCTTCGCGCACCGGATCGTTGCCACGGAACGAGAACGACACGTTGGAAACACCGCCGGAGATCATCGCATGCGGCAGGTGGGTTTTAATGTCGGCACAGGCTTCGATAAAGTCGACGGCATAGTTGTTATGCTCGTCGATACCGGTCGCCACGGCGAAAATGTTGGGATCAAAGATGATGTCTTCCGGCGGGAAGCCAACGCGTTCGGTCAGGATCTTATAGGCGCGGCGGCAAATGTCGAACTTGCGTTCGCGGGTATCCGCCTGGCCAACCTCGTCAAACGCCATCACCACCACCGCTGCGCCGTAGCGACGCACCAGTTTGGCGTGGTGAATAAACGCCTCTTCACCCTCTTTCATTGAAATCGAGTTGACGATGCCTTTGCCCTGAATGCACTTCAGGCCTTGTTCTATCACCTGCCATTTGGAGGAGTCGATCATGATTGGCACACGGGCGATGTCCGGCTCGCCGGCAATCAGATTGAGGAAACGCACCATCGCCGCTTCGGCGTCAAGCATGCCCTCGTCCATATTGATGTCGATGATCTGCGCGCCGCTCTCCACCTGCTGACGCGCCACGTCCAGCGCTTCGTTATACTTTTCTTCTTTGATCAAGCGTTTGAAGCGTGCTGAACCGGTGACGTTGGTGCGCTCACCGACGTTGACGAATAACGATTTGGCGTCGATGTTCAGCGGCTCCAGGCCGGAAAGCCGGCAGGCAACCGGGATATCCGGCAGTCGGCGCGGCGGCACGCCCTCGACCGCCTTGGCCATCGCCGCAATATGCGCCGGCGTGGTGCCGCAGCAACCGCCGATAATATTCAGGAAACCGGCATGCGCCCATTCGGCTACCTGCTTCGCCATTTCTTCGGCATCGAGATCGTATTCGCCAAAGGCGTTCGGCAGGCCGGCGTTGGGGTGTGCGGTAACGTAACTTTCACTAATTCGCGCCAGCTCCGCCACGTACTGGCGCAGTTCGTCCGGCCCCAGCGCGCAGTTGAGGCCAAAGGATAGCGGTTTGACGTGGCGCAGCGAGTTGTAGAACGCTTCGGTGGTCTGGCCGGAGAGCGTACGGCCAGAGGCATCGGTGATGGTGCCGGAAATCATGATCGGCAGCGTCACCCCCAGCGCCTCGAATTCGGTTTCAACGGCAAACGCGGCGGCTTTGGCGTTCAGGGTATCAAAGATGGTTTCGATCATGATCAGATCGACACCGCCGGCCACCAGAGCGCGGGTGGATTCGCGGTAGGCGGCGACCAGCTCATCAAACGACACATTACGGAAAGCCGGATCGTTGACGTTCGGTGAAATGGACGCGGTGCGGTTGGTGGGACCGAGCACCCCGGCCACGTAGCGCGGCCGTTGCGGCGTTCGCGCCGTCCACGCATCGGCGCAGGTGCGCGCCAGGCAGGCAGCCTGATAGTTGATTTCGGCTGACAGCGATTCCATATGGTAATCGGCCATGGCGATCGGCGTGGCGTTAAAGGTGTTGGTTTCGAGAATATCGGCGCCGGCGGCCAGGTAGCCGTCATGTATGGCGGTAATGATTTCCGGCTTGGTCAACACCAGCAGGTCGTTGTTGCCTTTCAGATCGCTCTGCCAGTCGGCAAAACGTTCGCCGCGATAGTCTTCTTCCAACAGCCCATAGCTCTGGATCATGGTGCCCATACCGCCGTCCAGCACCAAAATGCGCTGCGCAAGCTGCTGGCGCAGTTGTTCTACTCGATTCGTCACTGTAACCCCTTCTCCCCTCGCCGTTCCACGCCTCGCCGGCGCCAGCTGCGCGTCGTTGTTCGCCCACGATGGGCTTTATTGTTCGGGCTGCGCCTTGCTGCAACGTGAAACCTACCGAGCCTGTAATGCCATCAGCCAATCGTTCTAAAAACGAACCATCCTAGCACAGTAAAGCGGGGCTGCGGGGGCAGCGCCAATTGAGAGTTTTTCAGGATCGCTGTTTAACACATCCGATGAGCGCAATCGCGTATTGCAATTCATACTCAAAAAACGAAAATGAATTCCATGATACGGAAAAAGGAAGCTTGAACATGGCCACACCCGTTCCCGCCAAACGCGGCAAAAAACCGCGCGCCACCGCTGCAACTGCCAGCAGCGCCACCGGACAGGTGCAATCGCTGACCCGCGGCCTGAAGTTGCTGGAATACATCGCCGAAGCGCAGGGTAACGTCGCGCTGACCGATCTGGCTCAGCAGGCGGGCCTGCCGAATTCAACCACCCACCGGCTGTTGTCCACCATGCAGCAGCAAGGCTTCGTACGCCAGGTGGGCGATCTGGGCCTGTGGACTATTGGCTCACATGCGTTTGTGGTCGGCAGCAGCTTCCTGCAAAGCCGCAACCTGCTGGCGATGGTGCACCCGACGCTGCGCCGTCTGATGGAGGAGTCCGGCGAAACCGTCAATCTGGCGGTGCTGGATACCAGTGAATATCAGGCGATTATTATCGATCAGGTGCAATGTACCGCGTTGATGCGCATGTCGGCACCCATCGGCGGTAAATTGCCGATGCACGCATCCGGCGCAGGTAAAGCGTTTCTCGCCACTCTGTCCGACGAACAGGTCACCCGGCTGTTGCACCAAAAGGGCATGCAGACCTATACCCCGCATACCCTGACGCCGCATAACCTGAAGGAAGGGCTGGCGCAAATCCGCAAGCAGGGGTTTTCCTTTGATGATGAAGAACATGCGCTTGGACTACGTTGCGTTGCGGCCTGTATTTTTGATGAGCATCGCGAAGCGTTCGCGGCGATCTCCATTTCCGGGCCGGTGTCGCGCATTACCGATAACCGCGTTATCGAACTGGGCGCGCTGGTGATCCACGCTGCAAAAGAGATCAGCCTGGCCTACGGCGGCGTACGCTAATTCTCCCCTCCTTTCCCTGCGGCACCTACCTTGCGGGGAAAGAGCCCCTCCCGCCACTGCCTTACGGCGTCATGCCACCAGCAGCGTAATTCCTGTACGAAAAGTTTGATTCCGATCACAGTTAACGACGGCAAAAGGTAAAGCTGATTGCCTCCGAAGCCGCTTGCGCCGACAATGTTACCGATAACATGTTACCGGTAACAACACTATTGCACGGTAACGACACCCATCGCGTTTGGAGCTAAGCCATGACCAATAATCAAAACCGTATTTACGTCATCATGGGCGTTTCCGGCAGTGGCAAATCTGCCGTCGCCGGTGCCGTTGCCCGCCAACTTTCCGCCGGCTTTCTGGATGGCGACTTCCTGCATCCACGCAGCAATATCATGAAAATGGCCGACGGCATGGCGCTAAATGACGACGATCGCGCGCCCTGGCTGGCTGCGCTCAATGACGCCGCGTTCGCCATGCAACGCACCAATAACGTGTCGATTATCGTGTGCTCGGCGCTGAAAAAGCATTATCGCGATCGCCTGCGCGCCGGTAACGGCAACCTGTCGTTTATTTATCTGCACGGTGACCTGCCGGTGATCGAAGCGCGCCTCAGCGCCCGCAAAGGCCATTTCTTCAAACCACAGATGCTGGTGTCGCAGTTTGACGCGCTGGAACAGCCGGGTGTTGATGAAAGTGATGTGATGGCGGTGGATATCAACCAACCGCTGGAAGGGGTGATTGCCGATACCCTGCAACACATTCAAAGCTTCATGCCGCAGGAAGATTGCGCGTAAATAGCGCCCCAGCTCGGCGGCCCACATCGGCGAGCCCGTTTTAAATTCGACACACTTATAACAACACCATGATTGGCCCTTGGTATCACCGGGCCCGCCATTGCTGGCGATAACTATAACGACAATGTGAGGAAGGTATGATTAATTCAACCCTATCCCGTGTAACACAGCGCATTATTGAACGCTCCAAAGACAGCCGTGCTGCCTATCTGGCACGTATCGACGCCGCCCGCAGCCAAACCGTGCATCGCGCCCAGCTGGCCTGCGGCAACCTGGCACACGGCTTTGCCGCCTGCCAACCGGAAGATAAAAACGCGCTGAAAAACATGGTGCGCAGCGATATCGCCATCATCACCGCCTACAACGATATGCTGTCTGCCCACCAGCCCTACGAAGATTATCCGCAGAAGCTGAAACAGGCGCTAAATGCCGTCGGGGCGGTCGGTCAGGTGGCCGGTGGCGTACCGGCAATGTGCGACGGTGTGACCCAGGGACAGGATGGCATGGAACTGTCGCTGATGAGCCGGGACGTGATCGCCATGTCGGCGGCGGTCGGGCTGTCGCATAATATGTTCGATGGCGCGCTGTTTCTCGGCATTTGCGACAAGATTGTTCCGGGGCTGGTGATGTCCGCGCTGTCGTTCGGCCATTTGCCTGCGGTGTTCGTGCCCGCCGGACCGATGAGCAGCGGCCTGCCAAACAAAGAGAAAGTCCGCGTGCGCCAGTTGTATGCCGAAGGCAAGGCAGACCGCCAGGCGCTGCTGGAGGCGGAAGCCGCCTCTTACCACAGCATTGGCACCTGTACCTTCTACGGCACTGCCAATACCAACCAGATGATCATGGAGGTAATGGGCCTGCACCTGCCGGGCGCCTCGTTTGTCCACCCGGACACGCCGCTACGCGCCGCGCTGACCGATGCTGCCGCTCGCCAGGTCACGCGCCTGACCGAAACCTCCGGCAACTATCTGCCCATTGGCCAGCTGATGAACGAAAAAGTGGTGGTCAACGGCATCGTTTCGCTGCTGGCCACCGGCGGCTCCACCAACCTGACCATGCACATGGTGGCCATGGCGCGCGCCGCCGGCATCATCATCAACTGGGATGATTTCTCCGAGCTGTCGGACGCCGTGCCGCTGCTGTGCCGCATCTACCCCAATGGCCCGGCCGACATCAACCAGTTCCAGGCCGCCGGTGGCGTGCAACTGGTGGTGCGCGAACTGTTGAAGCATGGCTTGCTGCACCGTGACGTACACACCGTCGCCGGGTTTGGCCTTGAGCGTTACACCCAGGAACCCTGGCTGGACAACGGCAGTCTGGCGTGGCGCGACGGTGCGGAAAGTTCGCTCGACGCTCAGGTTATCGCCAGCATCGCCCAGCCGTTCGAGCACCACGGCGGAACCAAGGTGTTGTCCGGCAACCTTGGCCGCGCGGTGATGAAAACCTCGGCCGTGCCAGCGGATAACCAGATTATCGAAGCGCCGGCAGTGGTGTTTGAAAGCCAGCACGACATCGTTCCGGCCTTCGAAGCCGGACTGCTGAACAAAGATTGCGTGGTGGTGGTGCGCTTCCAGGGGCCGCAGGCCAACGGCATGCCGGAACTGCACAAGCTGATGCCGCCGCTTGGCGTGCTGATGGATCGTGGTTTCAAGGTGGCACTGGTGACCGATGGTCGGCTGTCCGGCGCTTCCGGCAAGGTGCCCTCCGCCATCCATGTAACGCCGGAAGCCTATACCGGCGGCATGCTGGCGAAAGTACGCAACGGCGACATTATCCGCGTCAATGGCCGCAGCGGCGAACTGGAACTGCAGGTTGGTGCGGCCGAACTGGCCGCGCGCGAAGCGTATCGCCCAGATCTGAGCGCCGAGCACATCGGCTGTGGACGCGAACTGTTTGGCGCACTGCGCAGCCAGCTTTCTGGCGCGGAACAGGGTGCCTGCTGCATCAAATTTTAATCGATGAGGAAACGCGGCCGAGGGGGCGTCACCCCGCTATCGGCCGTCGGTTTCCCGCCCCAACGTTGAAGAGAGTTGATAAATGAAGAATTGGAAAACGAGCGCCGAGCAGATCCTCAGCGCCGGCCCGGTGGTACCGGTGATTGTCATCAACAAACTGGAGCATGCGGTGCCGCTGGCAAAGGCGCTGGTCGCCGGCGGCGTACGAGTGCTGGAAGTGACGCTACGTACCGCCTGTGCCATCGACGCGATTCGCGCCATCGCCGACGCGGTACCAGACGCCATCATCGGTGCCGGCACCGTCATTAATCCGCAGCAATTACGACAGGTGACCGAGGCTGGCGCGCAGTTCGCCATCAGTCCTGGCCTGACCGCCGAGCTGCTGAGCGCCGCAACCGCTGGCACCATTCCCTTGATTCCGGGCATCAGCACCGTGTCTGAACTGATGCTGGGTATGGATCATGGCCTGCGTGAATTCAAGTTCTTCCCGGCGGAAGCCAATGGTGGTGTGAAAGCACTGCAGGCAATCTGCGGTCCGTTCCCGCAGGTGCGCTTCTGCCCAACCGGCGGTATTTCACCTGGCAACTACCGTGACTATCTGGCGCTGAACAGCGTGCTGTGCATCGGTGGTTCCTGGCTGGTACCTGCCGATGCGCTGGAAAGCGGTGACTATGCGCGTATTACCGAGTTGGCTCGCGCAGCCGTTGCCGGCGCGCAGGCATAAGCAGTAACAAGAGCGCAGGTCGCTGCGCTCTTATACCGCCGCGGGGGTTGCCGGTATGTCCGCGCCGCTACGCTGGCTGAAACGCCGCTTTTTGCGGTAGGCGAACACGTCTTCAACGTGCCCCTGACGAATGCGCTGCTGCAAACCACGCCAGTATTGCGCGGTAAATAAATCACCGTGTAACTCCTCAAACACCTGACGGATCCGCCGATCGCTGCACAGAAAATGGCGAAATTCTTCCGGGAACACATCATTGGGTGAGGTGCTGTACCACGGCTCGCTGGCCAATTCGTCCTCCGGGTAGCGCGGCGGCGGAATATCGCGGAAATTCACTTCGGTCATGTAACAGATTTCATCATAATCGTAGAACACCACCCGCCCATGGCGGGTAACGCCAAAATTCTTGAACAGCATATCGCCCGGGAAAATATTGGCCGCCGCCAGCTGTTTTATCGCATTACCGTATTCTTCGATCGCGTCACGCAACTGCCGATCGCCGGCCTGCTCAAGGTACAGGTTGAGCGGCGTCATGCGGCGCTCCATATACAAATGTCTGATAACGATCTGCTCACCCAGATCTACCAGCTTTTCCGGTACTTCGCGCTGTAATTCTGCCAACAGCTCCGGGCTGATGCGCGCCTTGTCGATGACGAAGTTTTCATACTCCTGCGTATCCGCCATTCGTCCAACGCGATCGTGCTCTTTCACCAACTGATAGCAGGCCATTACCTGCGCCTGGGTAACCTCTTTTTGCGGGGCGAACTGGTCTTTGATCACCTTGAATACCCGATCGAACGACGGCAGGGTAAATACCAGCATCACCATGCCCTTAACCCCCGGCGCAATGATGAACTGCTGTTGCGAGGTGGCCATAAACGTTAGATATTCGCGATAACATTCGGTTTTTCCATGTTTTTGGCAACCAATCGCCATATACAGTTCGGCGGTGGTCTTGCCTGGCAAAATTTCACGCAGCCATTCCACCATCGCCGCTGGCAGCGGGGCATACACCATAAAGTAGGAACGGGCGAAGCCAAACACGATGCTGGCCTCTTCCTTGCGGGTCAGACAGGTATCGATAAACAGCGCCCCCGCATCGCTACGGTGGATCGGCAGCAGAAACGGGAACACCTCATCTGCGGTGCGCAGCTTCCCTACCAGCCAGGCCGCCTTATTGCGGTAAAACAGCTCGTTGGCGATGTGGAAAGTCGCTCCAGACAGCTGTGCGGCGCTGAAATCCTGCTGCAACGCCGCCGTGATGTAACCAATATCGCGTGGCAAATCCTCCCACGGCAGGCGCAGCGGTAAATCGCTTAACAGATTATTCAGCATCGCCGGTAGAGAGTCGTTGACCATAAAGTCCCGCGCCAACGGGCGCGGAATATCGCGAAAACGCCGTTCGGGCTGCGAACTGAAGACAAACAGTTTATCCGGCGTAAGGTCACGGTGTTTGAACAGGCGGCAATAGACCGAATTGAAGAAGCTTTCGGCGATTTCAAAACGCGGGTAATCCGGCAGCAGTTCGGTATACACCGCCTTTACCCGGCTGGGAAACTGCGCATCGAAGTACTTTTGCCCGGTGATGCATTTCAGCTGTTCCACTACCAACCCCACGTGGTGATCGTAGAGATGGATACGTTTTTTCATCGCCTGTTGCACTGCCGGCCAGTCAGCCCGCTCAAAGCGCTGTTGCGCCCCGGCGGTGACTTCCAGAAAGCGACCATATTGTGCATCAAAACCTTGCAGGATGGTCTGCGCGATCAACAACTCCAGTTTTGCCGCCATCGTGTGCTCCCCCAACGGATGAGGGCCGGGATGCCGGCCCTCTATGCCTATCAGCTCCAAACCATCGGCTCGGTGCTAAAACTGCTGCTCTTCGGTCGATCCGGTCAAGGCAGTGACCGACGAGGCTCCGCCCTGGATCACCGTAGTGACCTTATCAAAGTAACCGGTGCCCACCTCCTGCTGGTGCGAGGCAAAGGTATAGCCGCGGCTGACGGCATCAAATTCCGGCTGCTGCACTTTGTCGACATAATGCTTCATGCCTTCGCCCTGCGCATAGGCATGCGCCAGATCGAACATGTTGAACCACATGCTGTGTATGCCGGCCAGCGTGATGAACTGGTATTTGTAGCCCATCGCCGACAGCTCGTCCTGGAAGCGGGCAATGGTCTGATCGTCGAGATTCTTTTTCCAGTTGAACGACGGCGAGCAGTTGTAGGCCAGCAGTTTGCCCGGGAATTTGGCGTGGATGGCGTCGGCAAAGCGCTTGGCGGCTGCCAAATCCGGCGTCGAGGTTTCACACCACACCAGATCGGCATAAGGCGCATAGGCCAAGCCACGGCTGATCGCCTGCTCAATGCCGGCATAGGTACGGAAGAAACCTTCGGCGGTGCGTTCACCGCTGATGAATGGGCTGTCGTACGGGTCGCAGTCCGAAGTCAGCAGATCGGCCGCATCGGCGTCGGTACGGGCGATCAGCAGCGTCGGTACGCCCAGTACATCGGCCGCCAAGCGCGCCGCGACCAGTTTCTGAATCGCTTCCTGCGTTGGCACCAGTACTTTGCCGCCCATATGGCCACATTTTTTAACCGCCGCCAATTGATCTTCAAAATGCACGCCGGCCGCGCCGGCTTCAATCATCGCCTTCATCAGCTCAAACGCATTCAGTACGCCGCCAAAACCGGCCTCCGCGTCGGCAACGATCGGCAGGAAATAATCGGTATAGCCTTGGCTGCCCGGCTCGATCTTGTTCGCCCACTGGATCTGATCGGCACGGCGGAAGCTGTTATTGATGCGCTCAACCACCGCCGGCACCGAATCAACCGGGTACAGCGACTGGTCCGGATACATCGCCGAGGCGGTGTTGGCGTCAGCAGCTACCTGCCAGCCCGACAGATAAATCGCCTCGACGCCGGCCTTGGCCTGCTGCAGCGCCTGTCCGCCGGTTAATGCCCCCAGGCTGTTAACGTAGCCCTTGCGCGACTTGCCGTGCAGCAGTTCCCACAGTTTGGCAGCACCGTTTTGCGCCAGCGTACACGCCGGGTTAACCGAACCACGCAGGTTGATCACGTCTTGTGCACTGTACGGGCGGGTAATACCCTGCCAGCGTGCCGATTTCCAATCCTGCTCCAGCTGTTGAATCTGTTGGGTACGAGAGGTGGTCATAATTTTATCCTTGAATTGTAGGGGTTAACTATCAGCAGTGGTTCAGGCCAAGAGCTCATAACCGGGCAAGGTCAGGAAATCGATTAATTCATCCTGCGTGGTGATACGCTCCATCAGACGTGCCGCTTCTTGATAGCGGCCGGCGTTAAAACGTGTCTCGCCGACTTCATCACGTATCACTAACATCTCTTCTTTCAACATCTGACGGAACAGCGCCTTGGTAACCTGTTGCCCGTCGCTGAGGGTTTTTTCGTGGTGGATCCATTGCCAGATCGAGGTGCGGGAAATCTCCGCCGTGGCGGCGTCTTCCATCAGGCCGTAAATCGGCACGCAGCCGTTACCGGAAATCCATGCCTCAATGTATTGCACCGCCACGCGAATGTTGGCGCGCATGCCTGCTTCGGTCCGCTCGCCTTCACAGGGCTCCAGCAGTTGCTCGGCGGTGATCGGCGCATCATTTTCACGCAGCACCGCCAACTGGTTCTGTCGTTCGCCCAGGGCGTGGTTAAACACCGCCATGACGGTATCCGCCAGCCCGGGATGCGCCACCCAGGTGCCGTCGTGACCGTTGTCGGCTTCCAGCTGTTTGTCGGCACGCACCTTGTCCAATACCACGGCATTTTGCTCGGCATCCTTACTGGGGATAAACGCTGCCATACCGCCCATGGCAAATGCACCACGCTTGTGGCAGGTTTTAATCAGCAGGCGAGAATAGGCGCTGAGGAACGGTTTATTCATGGTCACCGACTGGCGATCCGGCAGCACCCGGTCGCCATGGTTCTTCAACGTTTTGATATAGCTGAAGATGTAATCCCAGCGGCCACAGTTCAACCCGACGATATGATCGCGCAGGTGATAGAGGATTTCGTCCATCTGGAAGACCGCCGGTAAGGTTTCAATCAGCACCGTGGCCTTGATGGTGCCACGTGGCAGAGCAAAACGATCTTCGGCAAAGCTGAAAACCTCGCTCCACCAGGCCGCCTCTTGCCAGGATTGGGTTTTCGGCAGGTAAAAATAGGGGCCGCTGCCGTTAGCCAGCAACTGGCGGTAGTTATGGAAGAAATAGAGTGCAAAGTCGAACAGACCGCCAGGAATCGCTTCGCCATGCCACTGCACGTGTTTTTCCGGCAGATGCAGCCCACGAACGCGAGCAATCAGCACCGCCGGATTTGGCTTCAGTTGATAAATTTTACCAGCTTCATTGGTATAGGAAATGGTGCCGTTAACCGCGTCGTGCAGATTGATTTGGCCATCGATGACCTTTTCCCAGCTTGGCGCCAGCGAATCTTCAAAGTCGGCCATGAATACCTTGACGTTGGCGTTCAGCGCATTGATCACCATCTTGCGCTCAACCGGCCCGGTGATTTCTACCCGACGGTCACGCAAGTCGGGCGGAATGCCGCGAATCGTCCACTCGCCCTCACGAATGGAACTGGTTTCCGAAATAAATCCTGGCAGAGCCCCACGATCGATATCAGCCTGCCAAGCGCTGCGCGCCGCCAAGAGTTTGTTGCGCTGCGGGGTAAATTTACTGACCAGTTCCGTCAGAAACTCAACCGCATCATCCGTCAGCACTTGGCGCTCGGCGACGCCAAAAGCCTGTGTAAAGGTTAACTCCGTGCCTACCATCTGCTGTGTCATTACCGTGCTCCTTCCCATCTTGCCGTTTTGCCCTTGGCAATCGGCCAGTACCCATGCACCAAAATGCGTGCGCTTCAGGGCGGATATAAACCATCGCCAACTGGTCAGATCTGGTTCCGTGTGATCTAAGAATAACCAACTAAATTTAAAAATCAAAAACGATTTCCATTTTTAAAATAAATATTTTATTAGTTATTTGTTATCAATAAGTTAATTGTGTTATTGCGTTAAATTCATAAGGAAAACGCTTCCATAACAAGGAAAGGTTGTAGCTAAATGGTTGTAACAAAAGGATTTTAACGATTGAAACAGGCAGGGGCAGAACGGGGGAGACGAACACCAGCATCGAGGCGGCCTCGATTCAGCCGCCAAAATCAGAGAAAGATTATTCGAGGGTCGGATTCATATGACGCAGATCGAACGGGGTGATCTGGTAAACAAAATAGTTCAGCCAATTGGAAAACAGGAGATGCCCATGGCTACGCCAGGTAGCTTTTGGTGCGAGTTGAGGATTGTCATCAGGGAAGTAATTCAGTGGAACCGTGGGGTTGAGGCCGGCATCATAATCCCGACGGTACTCTCCTGCCAGCGTCAACGCATCGTATTCTGGATGACCGGTAACAAACGCCAGCCGTTTGTCCTTGCTGGCAAACAGATAGGCGCCGGTTTGCTCCGACTCGGCCAGGATGTCGAGATCGGTATATTGGCGGATGATATCGGTCGGGAAATCGGCATAACGTGAGTGCGGCGCCAAAAAGGTTTCGTCAAAACCACGGGTCAATAACGCGTGCGGTTGCAGCGTTTGATGCTGGTACACTCCGGACAGCTTTACGTCACGCGTCATCTTGGGGATGCCGTACAGGATATTTAACGCAGCCTGTACCGCCCAGCACACGAACAGCGTCGAGGTAACGTGGTCCTTCGCCCAGTCGATAACACGTTCTATCTGGGGCCAGTAGGCAACGTCACAGAAGTCGACCAGACCTAATGGCGCGCCGGTCACGATCAGGCCGTCAAAGTTTTCGTTTTGTATGTCTTCAAAATCACAATAGAAGTTATTCAGATGCTCAGCCGGGGTGTTCTTTGATTCGCGACTGTCGATACGCAACAACTGAATGTCAATTTGCAACGGAGAATTGGACAGCAGCCGCAGGAACTGGTTTTCCGTCTCGATCTTTTTCGGCATCAGGTTAAGGATCAACACCTTCAATGGCCTGATTTCCTGTGTTTTTGCCCGTGAGGATGCCATGACAAAGACATTCTCATTTCGCAAGAAACTTACTGCAGGCAACTCATCAGGAACACGAATCGGCATTGCTTACCCCTCACACATCCGTTTATACGTTTAGACTTCTAGATGCCCGAAGATAGCTTTTTTTCTGCGTAATGTCGAGCCTGTAACCGTAAGGTGAAAATGTTTCATTACCGGCACGGACAAAACCTAAATCAACGTTTACGCAGTACGCCGTCTGGATTGGCATTCGTCATAGCGCAGCTTTCACCATTGGTAATGATCAAGTATTCACCCAATCGATGTAGCTTAAGCTCACAAGGCGTATCCGTCGGTTGCTGAGCCACTAAAAGTGCATCCTGGTTAATTGCCGGCTCAGTAAACGGGAAGGTAAAACTGATGCGGCTCGGATCTTGCCCCCCTCCGACAAACTGATATTCGGCCCGCTTTTTAGTCACGATCAACTGCCGGCGACTATCATTGCTCACCCAGTATCCCTGCCAGCCTGTGGGCGCTACATTGTCCAATACCCGTACCGAATCAGCCTTTATCCAATTCGCCGTTTGTCTCCCTTTGGCGCTAATGTAATAACCACAGCGATATCCCCGCTGTTCTGGCCCAACGACCAAGCGATCGCCCGGCACCAGGTAATTGCGCCCTTGTTGGAAATGGCCATTTTCTAAGTTGGGATTATCATTCCAATCGCTTGGATAACGGTAATCGTAGAAAGCGCTTTTGACTGTTATTTCAGCCAGTTGTGCCCTATCTTGCGGTTGTTCATCCTGTGCGCCATAGCAAGACAGCCCCGAATCCGCCACCGCGGGCAAGCTGCAAGTCAGGGCCAGAAAGGTGGCGCAGCCGGTGAATATGTTGCCTAGCTTCATGAGTTACTCCTGTAATGGGTAGGGGAATAGCAGTAATTGTACTCAATTCCCTGCTCCGTAGGCTATAAAGGTCAAATCGCCGGTAAGAGACCGGAAAACAAGCTAATAGAAATGGCCAATCACGTAGAGATCGGGAAATTTACATGTAAAAAGCCCCATGCTTTCGCCTGGGGCTTCTTAAATTGATGCTGGGCAGTGTCTGCAATATTCGTCTCATACTGAGACTCCCCTGCCGGGCCGCCGCCAGAGGCGTTATCACCCGTCTCCGACGGACAAATCACATACTCATGCTCCGGCAGCACGCTAGATAACAGGCAAAACAAAAAGCCCCACGCTTGCGCGTAGGGCTTGTTGCTTTCCGCCAGGCAAATTCTGTTTCATTCCGGCCGTTACCCTCGTAACCACCCGAACCAATCTCGGAACTTCGCTGAAAATTATTCGCTCTAAAACACCTTCGGTGTTGTAAGGTTAAGCCTCACGGATCATTAGTACTGGTTAGCTCAATGCATCGCT
>NZ_JANUSB010000008.1 GCF_024793895.1 Serratia sp. AKBS12 | reverse complement strand
TCCTCTTTCAGAGTCAACCCGTTTTTTCAGGATTTTTTCTCTTTCGTCCCGGCCGCTTTGTGAAGTGAATCACTTGCGCCGTGTCGATGGAGGCGCATTATAGGGAGTTCTCAGAAGGCCGCAACAGGTATTTTCAACAAAATCGATCGTTTGCTGCATTCCACAGCAAAACCCAGCCTTATACCCTGTTTTGCACAAACTTATCCACAGAAGCCATTTCAGCGGAAAATTTACGAGCGCCGCGCAAACGTTTTCGCTACAATTCCCGACGATGAAACGGTCCCCTTTATAAGGGGGCGTTAGCTGAATCTGTTCCTGCTGTTCTCTATATAGAGGCAAAAGGTAGAGATTCATGTAACGCTCTTATTATTGCGACTCAAAAAGCCAAGGGATAAAACCATGCAACAACCTCGTCCAATCCGCCGGGCTCTGCTCAGCGTTTCTGACAAAGCCGGTATCGTTGAATTCGCCAACGCGTTGGTAAGCCGCGGCGTTGAACTGCTCTCCACAGGCGGCACCGCTCGCCTGCTGGCCGATGCCGGACTGCCTGTTACCGAAGTTTCCGACTATACCGGCTTTCCGGAAATGATGGACGGACGAGTCAAAACCCTGCATCCCAAGATCCACGGCGGCATTCTGGGTCGTCGCGGCCAGGACGATGAAGTCATGGCTCAACATACTATCCAGCCGATCGATATGGTGGTCGTCAATCTGTATCCGTTTGCTCAAACGGTAGCGCGCCCGGACTGCTCCCTGGAGGACGCCGTCGAGAACATCGATATCGGTGGCCCGACCATGGTGCGCTCGGCGGCCAAGAATCACAAAGACGTTGCCATCGTGGTGAAGAGCAGCGACTACGCCGCCATTATTACCGAGATGGACAACAACGCCGGTTCTCTGCTGTACAGCACCCGCTTTAACCTGGCGATCAAGGCCTTTGAGCATACCGCTGCTTATGACAGCATGATCGCCAATTACTTTGGCGCCCTGGTGCCAGCCTACCACGGCGATACCGAGCAACCTGCCGGCCGCTTCCCGCGTACGCTGAATCTGAACTATGTGAAAAAGCAGGATATGCGTTACGGCGAAAACAGCCACCAGCAGGCCGCCTTCTATATAGAAGAGAACCTGCACGAAGCATCGGTCGCCACCGCCACTCAGTTGCAGGGCAAAGCGCTGTCCTACAACAACATTGCCGATACCGATGCCGCACTGGAATGCGTCAAGGAATTTGCCGAACCGGCCTGCGTGATCGTCAAGCACGCCAACCCGTGCGGCGTGGCCATCGGCGAGAGCGCGCTGTCCGCCTATGAGCGGGCCTATCAAACCGATCCAACGTCAGCGTTCGGCGGCATTATTGCCTTCAACCGCGAGCTGGATGCTGCCACGGCGCAGGCGATCATCAGCCGGCAGTTTGTAGAGGTAATTATTGCGCCAGCCATCAGCGAAGAAGCGCGCAGCCTGCTGGCTGGCAAACAGAACGTGCGTGTTCTGGCCTGTGGCCAGTGGCAGCAACGCGTCGCCGGCCTGGATTTCAAACGCGTCAACGGTGGTTTGCTGGTACAGGATCGCGATTTGGGCATGGTTAGCGAAGACGATCTGCGCGTAGTGACCGAGCGTCAACCTTCCGCACAGGAACTGCGTGATGCGCTGTTCTGCTGGAAGGTAGCCAAATTCGTCAAATCCAATGCTATCGTTTATGCCCGCGACAATATGACCATCGGCATCGGCGCAGGCCAAATGAGCCGCGTTTACTCCGCGAAAATCGCCGGCATCAAAGCCGCCGATGAAGGACTGGAAGTGAAAGGCTCCGCCATGGCGTCTGACGCCTTCTTCCCGTTCCGTGACGGCATTGACGCGGCAGCGGCGGTTGGCATTACCTGTGTCATCCAGCCAGGTGGTTCAATTCGCGATGATGAAGTGATTGCCGCCGCCAATGAACACGGCATTGCCATGATCTTCACCGACATGCGTCATTTCCGCCATTAATTCTCTTTCATTGCGTGCGCACCGGTGCGCACGCCGTTCGTGGAGCACCTGATGAATATTCTAATTATTGGCAACGGCGGGCGGGAACACGCCCTGGCCTGGAAAGCCGCTCAGTCACCGCTGGCTGATAAAGTGTATGTTGCGCCGGGCAACGCCGGCACCGCGCTGGAAGCAAACCTGGAAAACGTCGCTATCTCGGCGACGGATATTCCGGCTCTGCTGGCCTTTGCACAAAACAACGATATCGGGCTGACCATTGTCGGCCCTGAAGCTCCACTGGTGATCGGCGTAGTGGACGCATTCCAGGCCGCCGGCCTGAAGATCTTCGGCCCGACGCAAGCTGCCGCCCAGTTGGAAGGCTCCAAGGCCTTTACCAAGGATTTTCTGGCGCGCCATCGCATTCCCAGTGCGGAATACCAGAACTTTACCGAAGTCGAACCGGCGCTAGCCTATGTGCGTAGCAAAGGCGCGCCGATCGTCATCAAGGCCGACGGCCTGGCTGCGGGTAAAGGCGTTATTGTCGCCATGACATTGCAGGAAGCCGAAGCCGCAGTTCAGGATATGCTGGCTGGTAATGCGTTCGGTAATGCCGGCCACCGTATCGTGGTGGAAGAGTTTCTGGATGGTGAAGAAGCAAGTTTTATCGTTATGGTCGACGGCGAGCACGTGGTGCCAATGGCCACCAGTCAGGATCACAAACGCGTCGGTGACGGCGACAGTGGTCCGAATACTGGCGGCATGGGCGCTTACTCTCCGGCCCCGGTGGTAACCGACGAAATCCACCAGCGCGTGATGGAGCAGGTTATCTGGCCAACGGTTCGAGGCATGGCAGCGGAAGGCAATACCTATGCCGGCTTTCTGTATGCCGGGCTGATGATTTCTGCCGACGGTCAGCCCAAGGTGATTGAATTCAACTGTCGTTTCGGCGATCCGGAAACGCAGCCCATCATGCTGCGCCTGCGTTCGGATCTGGTCGAGCTATGTCTGGCGGGCGCCGAGGGCAAGCTGGATCAGAAAACCTCCGAATGGGACGAACGCCCTGCGCTGGGCGTGGTGCTGGCGGCCGGCGGTTATCCTGCTGATTACCGCACCGGTGACGTAATCCAGGGCTTGCCGCAGCAGGCTTGCACTGACGGTAAAGTGTTCCACGCTGGTACGAAAATGGCAGGTGATGCAGTGGTAACCAGCGGTGGGCGCGTATTATGCGTAACCGCATTGGGCGCAACGGTTGCCCAGGCACAGCAGCGTGCCTATCAATTGGCGGAAGGCATTCAGTGGTCAGGCAGTTTCTGCCGTAAGGACATTGGCTACCGCGCTATCGCACGCGGCAAGTAAGGCGGCTGTCGCTAGGGCGTAGTCCACTGCGCCCTACCTTGCTGCTTCTGACCTTTCTCTCTCACGCCGGGCAATGTTTGCTATAGCGTGCTCTCTTTCGGTTCCCAGTTGCAGAAGTCTTCGTTAGCCACCAGCAACAGCTCACGCCCTTCCGGTGCTTCAAGCCAGGCAATGCTCACTGGCCCACTGCTGTTTTGCGCACGCCGTTCAATCCAGGCGTTCGAGGTATGATTCAGCCCCGGGTTGATCCGTTCTCCTGCACAGGTTTGCACCGTGCCCTGCTGCCAACGTCCCTGCAGCAATTGCACCCTGCCGGCACGCAATGCGTTACTTAACTCCAGTACGCGCCGCGCCTGATACTTGTAGCGCGCAATATCATCGCTGGATAACTGTTCACGCCGCGTGGCCAGTTGGCGCTGCATAAAGCTTACCGTGCCGTCATCGGCAAAGCGCAGTTGGATCGAGTCTTTATTGCCGTCGGCATCGGCACGTTTGATCTGCCGTAGCTCGCCGTTCTGGTATTCGTAGTGGGTGGTTACGGTGCCTATCCCGCGATAAGGGCTATAAACGGTCATCAGCACCAGCGGGCGCTGCTGCTCGTCATCTTTACGCCACAGGCGAATCGCCCCTTGATCGGCCACATAGCCGCTGGCGGTAAAGCTGGGGGGGGCCTGATGCCAACTGCAGGCGCTCAGACCAGCGGCAATGCCGATGACGATGAACGCCCGCCGGGCAAACAAAAGGGGCTTCAAAGCCCCCCTGTTTAATCTTTTCACCAACACGCGGTCTTACTTAACAGCGTCTTTCAGTGCTTTGCCAGAAACGAACGCAGGTACGTTAGCGGCTGCGATTTTGATTTCTTTACCAGTTTGTGGGTTGCGGCCAGTGCGCTCTGCACGATGGTTTACTTTGAAAGTACCGAAACCAACCAATTGTACTGCATCACCTTCTTTCAGAGACTCGGTAATGGCAGCCAGGGTAGATTCCAGAGCCAGTTTAGCCTGTGCTTTGGAAAGGTCAGCCTTGTCTGCGATTACATCAATCAGTTGAGTCTTGTTCATAAGTTATCCTTACAGTGTGTTTATCGTTTGCAAAGCATCGAGTGCGACGGATATGCCGATTGACAGCACTCTCCTGCATACACGCACCGATAGCCACTTTTTTTACGCCCCCCAAATGTAGACCAGACAGGGTGCGGATGTGAAGCCTTAAGGCATGACAAATCAGGCGTTAAATCACGTTTTCTTGCCTTATTGCGTTAAATTTATCCCGATGTTACTCACACCAGCCTCGCGAAGGTCGGATCGCAACCCTTTGATCAGGTCTAAATCGCGCTCCTCGCAGGCTGCCAACAGGCGGAAAATTTCCCATTGGATGTCCCATTCCTCCTCGACTGCCGGCATCACCTTCAGTTCTTCATCGGTCATTTCTTTCCCGGCCTGGGTCATTTCCAACATCGCCACGGTGCGAATTGACGTTTCGCTGATGGCGACGGCATGCTCCAGCGTCTCCCCGCTGAGCCGCGAATGAATCAGTTCCCCTAATGCAATACAGGCATCGATCGCCGGGTAAACGCCGTAAAGATCGTAATCTTCTGCCGAAGGAATCGCCTGTTCCAACTTCTCAAGCTGGCTATCGAAGTTGACCTTGGCGTCTTTAACTACCAGCGTTTCCCACACCAAATCCAGAATACGACGATAAACCGCCGGATCGCCAAACTCGGTTTGCAGGCAGAACATCTGGTAATTCGGGTACATACGCTCGCACAGACTAGCCATAAAGGTCAAATGTTGCCAGCTTTCAAGCTTTTCCAGACGTAAATGAATCGGGTTACGTAGCATCGTCTACTCTCTTATGCGTTATCTGCGGCGCAGTGTACCCGAAATCGCTCATTGCGACATCTCTGGATGCGCGGCCAGCCAGCGCTGGAAGGCCGGGCGCCGCGAGGCGATAGCGTCGGCCCAGCGCGTCGGCTCCGGCAAACGGTAGCCCGCCATGCAACGTTTAACCCAGGCCAGCGCGCTATCGGCACTGACGCGATGGCCGGTGGCGATAAACAACGGGTTGCAACGCGCCTTGCTGCGCCATACCCAACCAAGCTGTTCACCCTTGTCGAGCAGCGGCTCCTGAGCGCCAACTGCATCCCCCAGCGGCTCAAACGTGCCGCACAGGCGTTTTTTCGCCACGCCAATGGTCGGTATGTCCACCAGCAGGCCGAAGTGGCTGGCGACCCCTAACCGACGCGGATGCGAAATGCCATGCCCGTCGACAAAAATCAGATCGGGTTTTTGCTGCAACTGTTGCCAGGCAGCCAGTAATGCCGGGTATTCGCGAAACGAGAGAAAGCCGGGGATGTAGGGCATGGTGGTGGCAACACGGGCAATTTGATATTCCACCAACTCCAGTGAAGGGTAACGCAGGATGGCAATAGCGGCGCGCGTTACCGCGCCATCCTGCTCGAAACCGACATCACAGCCAGCGATAAAGGCCGGCGAGTCGACAATAAAATCATCCATGCGGATAACGTCAGAGGCGCGCTGCAGTTGCTCGGCGCGCAAAGCCTGCGTATCAATCACTGTCCCCTCCCCTTGAATCAGGTTAACGGTGATATTTGGCCGACAGCGTATGCACTGCTTCAACAAACACGCCGGCGTTCTCCGGCGGCACGTCCTGATGTATACCGTGCCCCAGGTTAAATACATGGCCCTCGCCATGACCAAAACCAGCCAGAATGGTTTCCACTTCCTGTTCGATGCGTTGCGGCGCAGCATAAAGCATAGAAGGATCCATGTTGCCTTGCAGCGCAACTTTATCGCCAACCCGGCGGCGCGCATCGGCAATATCGCAGGTCCAGTCAAGGCCCAGCGCATCACAACCGGTGGCAGCCATGGCTTCAAGCCACTGACCGCCGCCTTTGGTAAACAGCGTCACCGGCACCTGCCGGCCGTCATGCTCACGGATCAGACCATCGACGATCTTATGCATGTAATGGAGTGAAAACTCGGCATAATCGCGACCGGTCAGCACACCGCCCCAGGTATCGAACACCATCACCGACTGCGCACCGGCGCTGATTTGGGCGTTGAGATACATAATGACGCTGTCCGCCAGCTTGTCCAACAGCAGATGCAGCGTCTGTGGCTCGGCATACATCATTTTCTTCAGCTTGGTAAACGCCTTGCTGCTGCCGCCTTCGACCATATAGGTCGCCAGCGTCCACGGGCTGCCGGAAAAACCAATCAGCGGGACCTGCCCCTTCAGTTCACGGCGAATGGTGCGTACCGCGTTCATCACATAACCCAGTTCGTCTTCCGGATCGAACAACGGCAGTTTTTCTACCTCGGCGCGGCAGGTTATCGGCGACGAGAAACGCGGACCTTCGCCGGTTTCAAAGTAGAGCCCGAGGCCCATGGCATCAGGGATGGTCAGAATGTCGGAGAACAGGATCGCCGCGTCCAGCGGATAACGGCGCAGCGGCTGTAACGTCACCTCGCACGCCAGCTCGGCATTTTTGCACAGCGACATAAAATCACCGGCCTGAGCGCGTGTTGCCTTGTACTCCGGTAAATAACGACCGGCCTGGCGCATCATCCATACGGGGGTGACGTCCACCGGCTGACGCAGTAGCGCGCGCAGGTATCGATCGTTTTTTAACTCATTCATTTATCGGGCTCCCTTATTCATCTGCCGCTATTGTATACCCAAAATAATTGAAGATGCATCACGACGGCCGATCCATGCCGCGGCGATGCGGCAATACCATAGAGCAACAGCATTGAGGTGCCACAGGCGTCATTGAGCGAGCGAATCATTACGCGCGGCACAGGGCCACGGTGTCCTCGATCAAACGCCGCGCCACGGTGCCTGGCGGCGGCAACAGCGGCAACCGATCGTAGCGATACCAACCGGCGTGCAGCAGCTCCTTGGGATCGTGACGCAGTTCGCCGCTGTCATAATCGGCCATAAATGCCATCATCAGGGAATGGGGGAATGGCCACGGCTGCGAGGTGACGTAACGCAGATTCTTGATGCGAATGTTACTTTCTTCCATCACTTCGCGCGCTGCCGCCTGCTCCAGCGTTTCGCCCACTTCAACAAAACCGGCCAACACGGTATGAATGCCGCCACGGTGGCGAACATGTTGTGCCAGCAGGATTTCGTCATCACGGCGGATGGCGACAATCACGCAGGGTGCGATTTGCGGGTAGTAGCGTTCGCGGCAGTTATCGCACAGGCAGGCGCTTTCGGTACGGCTCAGGTGCATCTGGTGACCACAGTAACCGCAGAACTGATGAGAGCGGTAAAAATCGGCCAGTTGAACGCCGCGCCCGGCGAGCTGGAACAAGCCGCGATCGAGATCGAGCAGTTGCCGCACCGATCCCATCTCCTGCGGCATCGGCTGGCGCACCAACCACACCGGTGCGCCCTCCCACTCGCCTATCTGACGCCCCGAATGACCGCGCAACCCGAGCGCGTCGGCAGTCCCAAACGGCAATTCACCGTTTGGTAACCAAAGTTTGCTTTCATGGCTGACTATCCACCAGCCATATTCGTTACCCGTTAATGCAAGTTCCATATCGTTGTTGCACAACCTCAGCTTCACTGGCACTCTAGAAATCGGTGTTGTTACATTTTCATAACTTACCGTTACTTTTTCTTACTTACGGAGTCAAAAATGCTCAACCATTTGGAAAGCCTGACTCAGCGCGTTGGTGGTAGTAATGAATTAGTTGATCAATGGCTTGAGGCGCGCAAGCAGTTACTCGTCGCCTACTGCACCCTCGTAGGGATCAAACCGAACAAAGAAAAGCATACGCCGCTGAATGAAAAAGCGCTGGAGAACTTTTGCCATAATCTGGTGGACTATCTCTCCGCAGGGCATTTTCATATCTATGACAGAATTATCAAACAAGTGGAAGGCGCAGGTAGCCCAAAAATGGCGCTGGCCACCCAGATCTATCCCAAATTATGGATCAACACCGAACAGGTGATGGCGTTTCACGATCGCTATTCCGATACCGAGATCGACCAGGATCTGTGCCTGGAGTTTCATCAGGCATTGTCGGACATCGGTGAGGCGCTGGCCGCCCGCTTTGCGCTGGAAGATCGTCTGATCCTGCTGGCGACGGAGACCTGGCAGCAGGACGACCCCGACCCGGCCAGTAACAAAACGCTGCCTCATCCTGCCTGATCTTTCTTGCTGCCCTGGCGCGGCAGCGCAATAACCGCTGGCCTCACGCGCTCCATTCTGAAATATGCGCGTGAGGCTTGTAGTTTTTAAACGCCCTTCTATACTGGGGGCTCTTGTCGGAGTGCCTAGCGTCGCGCTTTTTTTAAAAGTCGGCCAGGCTGAGACCGTTAATTCGGGATCCGCGGAACCTGATCGGGTTAATACCCGCGAAGGGAACAAGAGTAATCTATCACCGCCGGCAGGCCGCCAATCTTCAGCAATCGCCTGCCGATCGGCTAACATCGTTACTCCCTCCGAGCTCCAGACAAGCAATTTTCCCAACTCACCCGACTTGTAGGAATTTGCTATGTCTAATGTGAACAAAAACCGTCCTCGTAAAGAACAACGTGAAGAAGCGCAGCAGTTTATCGACAATCTGCAAGGCGTCGCCTTCCCCAATTCTCGCCGCATTTACCTCCAAGGCTCACGGCCGGATCTGCAGGTGCCAATGCGCGAGATCCAGCTTAGTCCAACGCCGATCGGCGGCAGCAAACAACAGCCGCAGTATGAACAGAATGAAGCCATCCCGGTGTATGACACCGCCGGTCCCTACGGCGATCCGCAGGCGCAACTGGACGTACACCGTGGTTTGCACAAACTGCGCGCCGGCTGGATTGACGAACGTCACGATACTGAAACGTTGAACGGCGTCAGTTCCGGTTTCACCCAGCAACGCCTGGCGGATGAAGGGTTGGATCACCTGCGCTTTGAACATCTGCCGCAACCCCGCAAGGCCCTGCCGGGCAAGTGTGTCACCCAGTTGCACTATGCGCGCGCCGGTATCATCACGCCGGAAATGGAGTTTATCGCCATCCGTGAAAACATGGGCCGCGAGCGCATCCGTGGTGCCGTTTTGCGCCAGCAGCACCCGGGCCAAAGCTGGGGCGCCAACCTGCCGGAAAACATTACGCCAGAGTTCGTACGGCAAGAAGTGGCCGCCGGCCGCGCCATCATTCCGGCCAACATCAACCACCCGGAATCCGAGCCAATGATCATTGGCCGCAATTTCCTGGTCAAGGTGAATGCCAATATTGGCAACTCGGCGGTGACCTCCTCCATTGAAGAAGAAGTGGAAAAACTGGTGTGGTCAACCCGCTGGGGGGCCGACACCGTGATGGATCTGTCCACCGGCCGCTACATTCACGAAACCCGCGAATGGATCCTGCGCAACAGCCCGGTGCCAATCGGCACGGTACCGATTTACCAGGCGCTGGAAAAAGTCAATGGCGTCGCGGAAAACCTGACCTGGGAAATGTTCCGCGACACCCTGCTGGAGCAGGCCGAACAGGGGGTAGATTACTTCACCATTCACGCCGGAGTATTACTGCGCTACGTGCCGATGACCGCCAAACGCCTGACCGGCATCGTGTCTCGCGGCGGCTCGATCATGGCCAAATGGTGCCTGTCCCACCATCAGGAAAACTTCCTGTACCAGCACTTCCGTGAAATCTGCGAAATCTGCGCAGCCTACGACGTTTCCCTGTCGCTGGGCGACGGTTTGCGCCCAGGGTCAATTCAGGATGCCAACGACGAAGCCCAGTTTGCCGAACTGCATACCCTGGGTGAGTTGACCAAAATTGCCTGGGAATACGATGTGCAGGTAATGATTGAAGGCCCGGGACACGTGCCAATGCAGATGATCCGCCGCAATATGACCGAAGAGCTGGAGCACTGTCACGAAGCGCCGTTTTATACCCTGGGGCCATTGACCACCGATATCGCGCCGGGTTATGACCACTTCACCTCCGGCATCGGCGCGGCGATGATTGGCTGGTTTGGTTGCGCCATGCTGTGTTACGTCACGCCGAAAGAGCACCTGGGTCTGCCCAACAAGGAAGACGTTAAACAGGGGCTGATCACCTACAAGATTGCCGCACACGCCGCCGATCTGGCCAAAGGCCATCCGGGCGCGCAGATCCGCGATAACGCCATGTCGAAGGCACGCTTTGAATTCCGTTGGGAAGATCAGTTCAATCTGGCGTTGGATCCGGCTACTGCCCGTGCCTACCACGACGAAACCCTGCCGCAGGAATCCGGCAAAATCGCCCATTTCTGCTCGATGTGCGGGCCGAAATTCTGCTCGATGAAAATTTCGCAAGAAGTACGCGACTACGCCGCCGCGCAAGATAAAGCCGCCGGCCAGCAAGCCGGCAAACCGATTGAGGTGCTCTCCGGCATGGAGAAAATGTCCGCCGAATTCCGCTCCCGCGGCAGTGAGTTGTACCACAGCGCAAGCGCATTGCAGGAGGACAACAATGGCTGAGTTTATCACGCCCTTTCCGGCAACGCCGCATCGCCTCGGGTTATACCCGGTGGTCGACAGCGTAGTGTGGATCGAACGACTGCTGGCGGCAGGCGTCACCACCATTCAGCTTAGAATCAAAAACTTACCTGAAGATCAGGTTGAGGCTGATATCGCCGCCGCCATCGATCTTGGCAAGCAATATCAGGCACGGGTGTTCATTAACGATTACTGGCGTCTGGCAATCAAACACCGGGCTTATGGCGTGCATCTGGGGCAGGAAGATCTGGACGACACCGATTTGGCGGCGATTCATCAGGCCGGGCTGCGCCTGGGGGTTTCAACCCATGATGATGTCGAGCTGGCGCGCGCCAAGGCAGTCAAACCGTCCTATATCGCGCTTGGGCACATTTTCCCGACCCAGACCAAAGATATGCCCTCCGCCCCCCAGGGGCTGGCCGAACTGAAGCGCCACGTCGCCGGGCTGGCTGATTACCCGACGGTGGCTATCGGCGGGATTGGCATCGATCGCGTGCCGGCGGTATTGGCGTGCGGCGTAGGCAGCATCGCCGTGGTCAGCGCCATCACCCAGGCTGCGGACTGGCGTGCTGCCACCGGCGAATTATTGCGGCTGATCGAAGGCAAGGAGTGACGCCATGCTTAATTCTCCGTCTCTTAACGTTCGGGAGTTCTTACGTTACAGCCGGCAGCTGTTGCTGGAAGACATTGGCCCACAAGGCCAGGAAAGCATCAAGCGCGCCAGCGTGCTGATCGTCGGCCTGGGCGGGCTGGGTTCGCCCGCCGCATTGTATCTCGCTGCCGCCGGCGTCGGTACGCTGTTGCTGGCCGACGACGACAAACTGCACCTGACCAACCTGCAGCGGCAAATTCTCTATCGCAGCGCCGATGTGCCGCAAGGTAAAGCGCGTTTGGCGCAGCGCCACCTGCAAGCGTTGAACCCGCTGGTAGAATCGATCGCGTTGGAACAGCGCCTGCACGGCGAAGAACTGACTGCCGCAGTGCGCCGCGCCGACCTGGTGCTGGATTGCAGCGACAACATGACAACGCGTCATGCGGTGAATCAGGCCTGCGTTGCCGCCGGCAAGCCGTTAATCAGCGGCAGCGCGGTCGGTTTCAGCGGCCAGTTACTGGTTATCGAACCGCCCTACAGCCAGGGATGCTATGCCTGCCTGTACCCCGAACATGCCGAACCACAGCGCAACTGCCGTACCGCCGGCGTGCTTGGCCCGGTAGTTGGCGTAATCGGTACCTTACAGGCACTGGAAGCAATCAAGATGCTGGCGGGCATGCCTTCCGCGCTCAGCGGCAAACTGCGGCTGTTCGACGGCAAGCAGCACAGTTGGAGTACGTTGCAACTCAGCAAGGCGCATAGCTGCCCGATATGCGGAGCGCAACCATGAAGATTCTGCTCAATGACAGTCCGCTGGAACTTGCGCAGCCCCTCAGCATCAGCGCGTTGCTGGAACGGCTCGACCGCCACCAGCCGGGTACCGCGCTGGCGATTAATCAAACCATTATCCCGCGTGCCGAATGGGACAGCCATTGGGTGCAAGACGGTGATGACATTCTGCTTTTTCAAGCGATTGCCGGAGGCTGACATGCTGCAAATCGCCGATACCCACTTTACTTCGCGTTTATTTACCGGCACCGGCAAATTCGCCACCCCGGCATTGATGCTCGACGCGCTACAGGCTTCCGGTTCGCAGTTGGTGACCATGGCTATGAAGCGCGTTGATCTGCACGGCGGTAACGATGCCATTCTGGCGCCGCTGCAACGGCTTGGCGTGCGTCTGTTGCCCAATACCTCTGGCGCAAAAACCGCGGCAGAAGCGGTATTTGCCGCTCGTCTGGCACGTGAGGCGCTGGGAACACACTGGGTAAAACTCGAAATTCATCCGGATGTAAAATACTTGCTGCCAGATCCGATCGAAACGCTGAAGGCGGCGGAAATGCTGGTCAAGGAAGGGTTTGTCGTCCTGCCCTACTGCGGCGCCGATCCGGTATTGTGCAAGCGGTTGGAAGAAGCCGGCTGCGCTGCGGTGATGCCGCTGGGGGCACCGATCGGATCCAACCGAGGGCTGCGTACCCGCGATTTTCTGGAGATCATCATTGAACAAGCCAATGTGCCGGTGGTGGTGGACGCCGGCATTGGCGCACCGAGCCACGCGCTGGAAGCCATTGAGCTCGGGGCGGACGCGGTGTTGGTCAATACAGCCATCGCCGTGGCACGCGATCCGCTGCAAATGGCGCACGCATTCCGTTTGGCGCTGGAAGCCGGCGAACTGGCGCGCCAGGCCGGTTTGGGCAGTCGCCGGCGCAGTGCGGTAGCGTCAAGCCCGCTGACGGCGTTTCTCAGCCAGAGCGAGGAGGCGCACCCATGACCCAGGATTTCAGTCAACGCTGGCAACGGCTGGATTGGGACGATATCACCCTGCGCATCAATAGCAAAACCGCGCATGACGTCGAACGCGCGCTCAATGCCGAAAAACTGACGCGTGACGATTTTATGGCGCTGATTTCACCGGCCGCAGCCGGTTATCTGGAACCGCTGGCACAGCGCGCCCAGTTGCTGACTCGTCAACGCTTCGGCAACGTGGTGAGTTTTTACGTACCGCTATATTTGTCCAACCTGTGCGCCAATGATTGTACCTACTGCGGCTTTTCGATGAGTAACCGCATCAAGCGCAAAACTCTGGATGCCGCTGAAATCGAGCGGGAATGCACGGCAATCAAGGCGCTGGGGTTCGAACACCTGCTGCTGGTCACCGGCGAGCATCAAACTCGGGTCGGCATGGCATATTTTCGTCGTCACCTGCCATACATTCGCTCTCGTTTCAGCTCGCTGATGATGGAGGTGCAGCCAATGTCGCAGGAGGATTATGCCGAACTGAAAACGCTGGGCCTGGACGGCGTGCTGGTTTATCAGGAAACCTACCACCCGGCGACCTATTTGCAGCACCATCTGCGTGGGCAGAAACAGGATTTCCATTGGCGGCTGGCAACGCCGGATCGGCTTGGCCGTGCCGGGATCGACAAGATCGGCCTCGGCGCGCTCATCGGCCTGTCCAACAGTTGGCGGACCGATTGTTACATGCTGGCAGAACACCTGTTTTACCTGCAACAGACGTACTGGCAGAGCCGTTATTCGATCTCGTTCCCGCGACTGCGGCCCTGTGCTGGCGGCATCGAACCGGCATCGCTGATGAGCGAGGCGCAACTGGTGCAATTGATATGCGCATTCCGGCTGTTTGCCCCTGACGTTGAACTGTCGCTGTCGACGCGGGAATCGCCTCACTTCCGCGATCATGTGATCCCGCTGGCGATTAATAGCGTCAGCGCTGGCTCAAAAACCCAGCCTGGGGGTTATGCCGATGACGTCGCACCAGAGCTGGAACAGTTTGAACCGCATGACGGGCGTACGCCCCAGCAAGTGGCGCAGGCGATCGGCGATGCTGGTTTGCAACCGGTATGGAAGGATTGGGATAGTTTTCTGGGACGCGTCACGCAATAAGCTGCAATGTTTTCGGCGTGACCAGGAAAGTGCTGGAAACGCCGCGCAACATGTTAAAACCGAGCTGGCATGAAAAACCAGCGGCGTTATAGTGACGCCGTTGGTTATCATTCCCGAAGCCAACCGGGGTACCCCGCCCATATCAGGCAGAACGCGCGACCGGAACCTGTCTTCCGCTTACCGCTAATCAGCAGGCTCGCATCGCTGGGGCGAGAGCCTTTATTCTGCCACCTGCGGCTTCATTCTCATCCCGATAATGGCCGAAAGCAGACAGCCCATTGCCAGATAGGCCGCCACCAGGTGCCAGGAACCGTCCATAAACTGCACCAGCAATACGGCGATAAATGGTGTAAAACCGCCCCCGACCACGCTGGCGACCTGATAGCCAACCCCTGCGCCGCTGTAACGGTAGGCGGTACCGAACAGTTCGGTGAACATTGGCTGCTGCACGCTGACGAGCATGTCATGCGCCATATTGCCGAGCATGATGGCGAAGAAAACGATCAGCAGGGTATTACGACTCTCTAACGCCATAAAAAACGGTATCGCGCTGACGACCCCGATTAACGCCCCGGTAACGTATATCCGGCGTCGGCCAAAGCGATCGGCCAGATAGGCAAAACACGGGATCGATACGCAGCTCACCGCCCCCACCAACAGGCCGATATTGAGAAATATATCGCGTGAAAGGCCAAGGTGAGTGGTGGAGTAGTTCATGGCAAAGGCCGTCACGATATACATCGTCAACAACTCGCCAAAGCGCAGGGCGATGATCAGCAAAAAGGCTTTGGGATTCTGGCGCAAGGCTTCGAAAATTGGGAAGTGGCGAATTTTTTCCGCCCTGTCGTGCAAGGTTTTATTGGCCTCGAACTCCTGCGACTCATCCATGCCGTTACGGATCCACCAGGCGATAGCGACCAGCACCAGGCTGAAGATAAACGGCAGACGCCAACCCCAGCTGATAAACGCCTCGTCCGACGTAAACTGGCTTACCAGGGACACCGAGCCGGTTGCCAATAGCAGCCCGACACCAAAGCCGATCTGTACGCCGCTGCTATACAGAGCCTGTTTCTTCTTTGGTGCACTTTCTACCGCCAGCAAGGCTGCACCACCCCATTCGCCGCCAACGGCAAAGCCTTGTATCGCACGCAGCGTCACCAGTAGTACCGGCGCCCACCAGCCGATCGCGTCAAACGACGGCAGCAGACCGATCAATGCCGTGGAAATCCCCATCATCCAGACGGTAATCATCAGCATGCGTTTACGGCCTAGTTTGTCACCGAAATGGCCAAATACCATGCCACCTAATGGACGAAACAGGAAACCGACGCCGAAGGTGCCAAACGCTGCCAGCGTGCCCATCGTCGGGCTTATCTGAGGAAAGAATTCGGTGTTGAAAACCAGAGCGGCAACTATTCCGTACAGTAAAAAATCGTACCAGTCGACTACCGCGCCAACGAAGCTGCCCCAGGCCGCGCGCCGAGCCCGTGCCGGTGAGTAGCCAATTGACTGGCTTTGTGTGGGTATATCGCAATCCGCTGGAGCAGCGGCGCTGACCGTAGTTGAGGTGTCCATGCCTATCCCGTTATTTTAACTTTACGGCACTGTACAACAAAAAGCCCCGGCTAGGATAGCCAGGGCTTTTGTCATTTACTGCTTAATGTGCAGTCAGGGATAGCGATGACTTATTCGTCGTCGTTACCGCCCAGGTTACCGGCATTCAGCAGTTCAGCCAGGTTGGCCGACGCTTCTTCTGCGCTAACCTGCGGTGCAACCGGAGTTTCACCCAGAGCACGACGGCGCATACGATCCTGATGATAAGCGTAACCGGTACCCGCCGGGATCAGGCGGCCAACGATGACGTTTTCTTTCAGGCCACGCAATTCATCACGTTTGCCGGCCACGGCCGCTTCGGTGAGAACGCGCGTCGTTTCCTGGAACGATGCGGCAGAGATGAACGACTCGGTCGCCAAGGAAGCCTTGGTGATACCCAGCAGGTCACGCGTAAAGGTCGCTTCGATTTTGCCTTCGGCAGCAAGCTGACGGTTGGCAATCTTGACGCGAGACACTTCAGCCTGTTCGCCTTCGAGGAACTCGGTGCCACCAGCGTTGACGATGGTGCCTTTACGCAACATCTGACGAACGATAACTTCAATGTGCTTATCGTTAATCTTAACGCCTTGCAGACGGTAAACTTCCTGCACTTCGTTGGTAATGTAGCGGGTAACCGCATGCACACCACGCAGACGCAGAATGTCGTGCGGTGACTCTGGACCATCGGATACCACGTCGCCGCGTTCTACACGTTCGCCTTCGAACACGTTGAGCTGACGCCATTTCGGAATCATCTCTTCGTAGGCATCGCTGCCATCCAGCGGCGTGATCACCAGGCGACGCTTGCCTTTGGTCTCTTTACCGAACGAGATAATCCCGCTGATTTCAGCCAGGATTGCCGGCTCTTTCGGACGACGCGCTTCGAACAGATCGGCAACGCGTGGCAGACCACCGGTAATATCCTTGGTACCGCCGGATTCCTGTGGAATACGCGCCAGGGTATCACCTGCACCGATCTGAATGCCGTCTTCCAGCTGTACAATTGCCTTGCCTGGCAGGAAGTACTGAGCAGCCATATCGGTGCCTGGGATCAGTACGTCGTCGCCTTTGGCGTCAACAATCTTCAGCGCTGGACGCAGGTCTTTACCGCTACCGGTACGCTCTGCGCTATCCAGTACCACCAGGGAAGACAAACCGGTCAGTTCGTCGGTCTGGCGAGTAATGGTCTGGCCGTCAACCATATCGGCGAAGCGAATGAAACCGCTCACTTCACTGATAACCGGCATGGTGTGCGGATCCCAGTTAGCAACGGTTTCGCCGCCGTTAACTTCTGCACCGTCACCTTTGCCCATCACGGCACCGTAAGGCACCTTGTAGCTTTCCTTGGTACGACCGAATTCGTCGATCAGCTTCAGTTCGGTGTTACGCGAGGTGATCACCAGCTTGCCGGCCGCGTTCATAACGAACTTGGCGTTGCTCAGCTTGATGCTACCCTTGTTTTTCACCTGAATGCTGGATTCGGCAGCCGCACGAGATGCCGCACCACCGATGTGGAACGTACGCATCGTCAGCTGGGTACCCGGCTCACCGATGGACTGTGCCGCGATAACGCCGATGGCTTCACCCTTGTTGATGATGTGGCCACGAGCCAGGTCACGACCATAGCAGTTGGCGCACACGCCGAAGTCGGTTTCACAGCTCACCACGGAACGAACCTTAACGCTGTCGACAGAGTTCTCTTCCAACAGGTCACAGGTCTTCTCGTTCAGCAGGGTGTTACGCGGCACCAGAATGTCTGCCGTACCCGGCTTGAGAACATCTTCTGCCGTTACACGCCCCAGAACGCGCTCACGCAGCGGCTCTTTAACGTCGCCACCTTCGATAACCGGCGTCATCAGGATGCCGTTGTGGGTACCACAGTCGTCTTCGGTGACCACCAGATCCTGCGCGACGTCTACCAGACGACGAGTCAGATAACCGGAGTTTGCCGTTTTCAGTGCGGTATCCGCCAGGCCTTTACGCGCACCGTGCGTGGAGATGAAGTACTGGAGTACGTTCAGACCTTCACGGAAGTTCGCGGTAATTGGCGTTTCAATGATCGAGCCGTCCGGTTTCGCCATCAGGCCACGCATACCGGCCAACTGACGAATCTGAGCGGCGGAACCACGTGCACCGGAGTCGGCCATCATAAAGATGCTGTTGAAGGAAACCTGCTGTTCCACTTCGCCGTCACGGTTAACCACGTCTTCTACCGACAGGTTTTCCATCATCGCCTTGGCAACGCGTTCGTTAGCCGCAGCCCAGATATCGATCACCTTGTTGTAGCGTTCGCCCGCGGTTACCAGACCAGACTGGAACTGCTCCTGGATTTCGGCCACTTCGGTTTCCGCTTCTTCGATGATCTCGGCTTTTTTCGCCGGGATAACCATGTCATCGATACCAACGGATGCGCCGGAACGGGCAGCGTAGGCAAAGCCGGTGTACATGATCTGGTCAGCAAAGATAACGGTCGGCTTCAACCCCATGATGCGGTAACAGGTGTTCAGCATCTTGGAGATCGCTTTCTTGCCCAAAGGCTGGTTAACGATCGAATACGGCAGACCTTTTGGTACGATCATCCACAGGATGGCGCGACCAATGGTGGTGTCGATGATCGAAGTCTGGTGTACAGATTCGCCTTCGGTGTTTTTGATCTCTTCGGTGATACGCACTTTAACGCGCGCATGCAGAGAGGCCAGGCCAGCGCGGTAAATACGCTCGGCTTCTTTCGGGCCGCTCAGCACCATGCCTTCGCCCTTGGCGTTAACACAGTCGCGAGTCATGTAGTACAGACCCAATACAACGTCCTGAGAAGGAACGATGATTGGCTCACCGTTCGCTGGAGACAGGATGTTGTTGGTCGACATCATCAACGCACGCGCTTCCAACTGGGCTTCCAGCGTCAGCGGTACGTGAACAGCCATCTGGTCACCATCGAAGTCGGCGTTGTATGCCGCACAAACCAGCGGGTGCAGCTGGATGGCCTTGCCTTCGATCAGTACCGGCTCGAATGCCTGGATACCCAAACGGTGCAGCGTTGGTGCACGGTTCAGCAGTACCGGGTGTTCGCGGATGACTTCGTCCAGGATATCCCAAACGACGGCTTCTTCGCGTTCAACCATTTTCTTGGCGGCTTTGATGGTGGTGGCCAGGCCACGCAGTTCCAGCTTGCCGTAGATGAACGGTTTGAACAGCTCCAGCGCCATTTTCTTCGGCAGGCCACACTGGTGCAGACGCAGGTATGGACCGACGGTGATAACGGAACGACCAGAGTAGTCGACGCGCTTACCCAACAGGTTCTGACGGAAGCGACCCTGCTTACCTTTGATCATGTCGGCCAAAGATTTCAGAGGACGCTTGTTGGAACCGGTGATCGCACGACCGCGACGGCCGTTATCCAGCAGGGCGTCTACCGCTTCTTGCAGCATACGCTTTTCGTTGCGCACGATGATGTCAGGCGCAGCCAGATCCAGCAGGCGTTTCAAACGGTTGTTACGGTTGATGACGCGGCGATACAGATCGTTCAGATCCGAGGTCGCGAAACGGCCGCCATCCAGCGGAACCAATGGACGCAGATCCGGCGGCAGTACTGGCAGCACGGTCAGGATCATCCACTCTGGCTTGTTGCCAGACTGGACGAACGCTTCCAGCAGCTTGATACGCTTGGTCAGTTTCTTGCGCTTGGTTTCGGAGTTGGTTTCGTTCAGCTCTTCACGCAGCAGTTCGCACTCGGCTTCCAGATCCATGTTTTTCAACAGGGCCTGGATGGCTTCTGCACCCATCTTGGCATCGAACTCGTCACCAAACTCTTCCAACGCATCCAGATACTGCTCTTCAGTCAGGATCTGACGGCGTTCGAGGTTGGTCATACCACCTTCAATCACCACATAGGATTCGAAGTACAGTACGCGTTCGATATCACGCAGCGGCATATCCAGCAGCAAACCGATGCGCGATGGCAGCGATTTCAGGAACCAGATGTGCGCAGTCGGGGAAGCCAGTTCGATGTGGCCCATGCGCTCACGACGCACTTTGGTCTGGGTCACTTCAACGCCGCACTTCTCGCAGATCACGCCACGGTGCTTCAAGCGCTTGTACTTGCCGCACAGGCACTCGTAGTCTTTTACCGGCCCAAAGATACGGGCGCAGAAAAGGCCGTCACGTTCTGGTTTGAACGTACGGTAGTTAATGGTTTCCGGCTTCTTAACTTCACCGAACGACCACGAACGGATCATGTCTGGCGATGCCAGAGCAATCTTGATCGCATCAAACTCTTCGGTCTTAGTTTGCGCTTTCAGAAACTTCAATAAGTCTTTCACGGATTGGCTCCTGTCGGAGTTAAACCTGTTGGGTACCCACAACCGCCGTGGGTACCCGTGTGACCTGAACAACCACCCTCTGGCTCCCTAAGGCCGGGAGCCAGAGCCGGAACGACGATTACTCGTCTTCCAGTTCGATGTTGATACCGAGCGAGCGGATTTCTTTCAACAGCACGTTGAAGGACTCCGGCATGCCTGGTTCCATGCGGTGATCGCCATCCACGATGTTTTTGTACATCTTGGTACGCCCGTTAACGTCATCCGACTTAACGGTAAGCATTTCCTGCAGGGTGTAAGCCGCGCCGTATGCTTCCAGCGCCCACACTTCCATCTCACCGAAGCGTTGACCACCGAACTGCGCTTTACCACCCAGAGGCTGCTGAGTAACCAAGCTGTAAGAGCCGGTTGAACGGGCATGCATTTTATCGTCAACCAAGTGGTTCAGTTTCAGCATGTACATATAGCCAACGGTAACCTGGCGCTCGAACTGCTCACCGGTACGGCCATCGAACAGCGTAATCTGACCAGAAGTCGGGATGCCACCCATTTCCAGCAGTTGCTTGATTTCAGTTTCTTTCGCACCATCGAACACTGGCGTTGCGATTGGCATACCTTTTTTCAGGTTCTCGGCCAGACGCAATACTTCGTCATCGCTGAAGGTGTTCAGGTCAACTTTCTGGCAAACGTCATCACCCAGATCGTACGCTTTCTGGATGAACTCACGCAGTTTGGCCACTTCCTGCTGCTGCTTGAGCATCTGGTTGATTTTCTCACCGATACCTTTGGCAGCCATACCCAGGTGGGTTTCCAGGATCTGACCGATGTTCATACGTGATGGTACGCCCAGCGGGTTCAGTACGATGTCAACCGGCGTGCCGTTTTCATCGTAAGGCATATCTTCGATCGGGTTGATCTTGGAGATAACACCCTTGTTACCGTGGCGGCCTGCCATCTTATCACCCGGTTGGATCTGACGTTTAACCGCCAGATACACCTTGACGATTTTCAGCACGCCAGGTGCCAGATCGTCGCCTTGAGTGATCTTGCGACGCTTGGCTTCCAGCTTCTTCTCGAAGTCGGATTTCAGTTCGTCGTACTGCTCTGCCAGCTGTTCCAGCTGGTTTTGCTTGTCTTCGTCGGTCAGACCCAGTTCCAGCCAGCGATCGCGTGGCAGCTTGGCAAGCTTCTCAGCTTCAACGCCGCCGGCAACCAGCACCGCGTGAATACGTGCAAACAGACCGGCTTCCAGGATTTGCAGTTCTTCAGTCAGGTCTTTCTTCGCCTGCTTCAGCTGCATCTCTTCGATTTCCAACGCACGCTTGTCTTTTTCCACGCCATCGCGGGTGAAGACCTGCACGTCGATAACCGTACCGGAAACGCCATTTGGCACACGCAGAGAAGAGTCTTTAACGTCAGACGCTTTCTCACCGAAGATCGCGCGCAGCAGCTTCTCTTCTGGCGTCAGCTGGGTTTCACCCTTCGGCGTTACCTTGCCAACCAGAATATCGCCACCGGTCACTTCAGCACCGATATACACGATGCCGGACTCATCCAGTTTGGAGAGCGCAGCTTCACCCACGTTAGGGATGTCAGCAGTGATCTCTTCCGGCCCCAGCTTGGTGTCGCGAGACACGCACGCCAGTTCCTGAATATGGATGGTGGTGAAGCGATCTTCCTGTACCACGCGCTCGGAGACCAAGATGGAGTCTTCGAAGTTGTAGCCGTTCCACGGCATGAATGCGACGCGCATGTTCTGACCCAGCGCCAGCTCACCCAGATCGGTGGACGGGCCATCTGCCAGTACGTCGCCGCGCTCGATTGGCTCACCCAGGTTGACACACGGCATCTGGTTGATGCAGGTGTTCTGGTTCGAACGGGTGTACTTGGTCAGGTTATAAATATCGATACCTGCTTCGCCCGGATACATCTCGTCTTCGTTAACCTTGATAACGATACGGGAAGCATCCACGTACTGGATCACACCGCCACGCTTGGCTACGGCGGTAACGCCGGAGTCAACGGCTACGGCACGTTCCATACCGGTACCAACCAGCGGCTTGTCAGCACGCAGGGTAGGAACCGCCTGACGTTGCATGTTCGCACCCATCAATGCACGGTTGGCGTCATCGTGTTCCAGGAATGGAATCAGTGAAGCACCAACGGAGACAACCTGCTGGGTCGATACGTCCATATAGTCAACCTGGTCGCGGCTGAACAGGCTTGATTCGCCCTTGCTACGACAGGTGACCAGGTCTTCCACGAAGCGACCTTCGTCATCCAGGTTGGAGTTCGCCTGGGCGATAACGAAGTTGCCTTCTTCAATGGCAGACAGGTAGTTGATTTCATCGGTAACCACACCGTCACGCACGCGGCGGTACGGGGTTTCCAGGAAGCCATACTCGTTGGTCTGTGCGTACACGGACAAGGAGTTGATCAGACCGATGTTCGGACCTTCCGGCGTTTCGATTGGACATACGCGACCGTAGTGGGTCGGGTGTACGTCTCGCACTTCGAAGCCGGCGCGTTCACGGGTCAGACCGCCCGGGCCCAATGCGGAGATACGACGCTTGTGCGTGATCTCTGACAACGGGTTGTTCTGGTCCATAAACTGAGACAGCTGGCTGGAGCCGAAGAACTCTTTCACCGCCGCCGAAATCGGCTTGGCGTTGATCATGTCCTGAGGCATCAGGGTATCCAGATCGCCCAGTGACAGACGCTCTTTAACCGCACGCTCAACACGAACCAGACCTACGCGGAACTGGTTCTCTGCCATTTCGCCAACGGAACGGATACGGCGGTTGCCGAGGTGGTCGATATCGTCCACTTCGCCTTTGCCGTTACGGATATCGATGAGCTTCTTCATCACTTCAATGATGTCGTCTTTGCTCAGGATACCCGAACCTTCGATCTCGTCGCGCAGCAGGGAACGGTTGAACTTCATACGGCCAACCGCAGACAGATCGTAGCGGTCTTCCGAGAAGAATAGGTTCTCGAACAGGCTTTCAGCAGCTTCGCGCGTTGGCGGCTCACCAGGGCGCATCATGCGGTAGATCTCTACCAGCGCGCTCAGACGATCGTTAGTCGGGTCGACGCGTACGGTTTCAGAAATGTACGCACCGTGGTCCAGATCGTTGGTGAACAGCGTTTCAATACGCTTGTGGCCTGACTGGCTCAGTTTGGCCAACAGATCCAGCGACAGCTCCATGTTGGCAGCACAGATCAGTTCGCCGGTATTGGTATCGATGTAGTCCTTCGCAACAACCTTGCCCGCGATGTACTCAACCGGTACTTCAATGCTCTGGATTTCGTCTTTTTCAAGCTGACGGATATGACGAGCGGTGATGCGACGGCCTTTCTCTACGTAGATCTTGCCGTTGGCTTCGATATCAAACGAAGCGGTCTCACCACGCAGACGCTCTGGAACCAGCTCCATCTGCAGCTTGTTATCACGAATCTCGAACGTAATTTTTTCAAAGAACAGGTCAAGGATCTGCTCAGTGGTGTAGTTCAGCGCGCGCAGAATGATGGTCGCAGGCAGTTTGCGGCGACGGTCAATACGCACGAACAGGTTGTCTTTCGGGTCAAACTCGAAATCCAGCCAGGAACCACGGTAAGGGATAATACGTGCGTTATACAGCACCTTACCCGATGAATGGGTTTTACCCTTATCGCTGTCGAAGAATACGCCAGGGCTGCGGTGCAGCTGAGATACGATAACCCTCTCAGTACCGTTGATCACAAAGGTACCGTTGTCGGTCATGAGCGGAATTTCGCCCATATAGACTTCTTGTTCCTTGATGTCTTTAACCGTACCTTCCGGTGCTTCTCGCTCGTAGATTACCAGGCGCAGTTTGACGCGCAGCGGTGCAGAGAACGTCACACCACGAATCTGGCACTCTTTGACGTCGAACACCGGCTCACCAAGACGGTAGCTAACGTATTGCAGCTCCGAATTGCCACTGTAGCTCTGGATTGGGAATACAGAACGGAATGCGGCCTCAAGGCCGTACTGCCCTTCTGGGTCTTGCTCGATAAACTTCTGGAACGAGTCAAGCTGGATAGAAAGGAGATATGGTATGTCCAGAACTTGTGGACGTTTACCAAAATCCTTACGGATGCGTTTTTTCTCGGTATAGGAGTAAACCATAGGGTTCCTCAGCTCGCTGATCAGTGACCCACTCTGTCCGTCCGAATAGGACAGTTCATGCAACACCATTTTGTCGACCGGAAAGCGGGAACACTTTCCGCAATACCTGTTTCTATCACTCTTAAATCATTTCATTGTGCTGTGCGGCAGATTCGGCTGCGGCAGGAAGGACAGTATATTAAGTCGTCGATAGAAAAAAATATTGGGGTTAGCCAGTAGCCAAACAGTGTGAAACTCTACTGACGCCCTACAGCGCAAAAAGGCTGGTGACCAAAAAGTCACCAGCCATCAGTCTGTTAAGCCAGACTGTACTCTGAGAAGTTAAACTTATTTAACTTCAACAGAAGCACCAGCTTCTTCCAGAGATTTTTTCAGAGCTTCAGCGTCGTCTTTGCTGATGCCTTCTTTCAGTACTGCTGGAGCAGATTCTACCAGGTCTTTAGCTTCTTTCAGGCCCAGACCGGTTGCGCCACGTACTGCTTTGATAACAGCAACTTTGTTGCCACCAACAGCAGACAGTACAACGTCGAACTCAGTTTTTTCTTCAGCAGCTTCAGCTGGACCTGCAGCAACAGCTACAGCGGCAGCAGCAGAAACGCCGAATTTTTCTTCCATAGCGGAAACCAGCTCAACAACGTCCATTACGGACATAGCTGCTACTGCTTCCAGGATTTGGTCTTTAGTGATAGACATAACAATTGTTCCTAAAATTCAGAAATAGTGTAAATACGTTAGCAAAGGCTAAGAAAGAGCGGCTTATGCAGCTTCTTTCTGATCGCGCACAGCAGCCAGAGTACGAACCAATTTGCCGGCAGCGGCTTCTTTCATGGTTGCCATCAGGCGTGCGATTGCTTCATCGTAAGTAGGCAGAGTTGCCAAGCGGTCGATTTGTGCCGCAGGGATCAGCTCACCTTCAAAGGCCGCAGCTTTAACCTCGAACTTTGCATTCGCTTTCGCGAACTCTTTGAACAGACGAGCAGCAGCGCCCGGGTGTTCGTTAGAGAATGCAATCAAGGTAGGACCGACAAACGTGTCTTTCAGGCATTCGAATGGAGTGCCTTCAACTACGCGACGCATCAGGGTGTTACGAACAACACGCATGTAAACGCCAGCTTCACGACCTGCTTTACGCAGTTCAGTCATTTTATCTACGGTAACGCCGCGGGAATCCGCAACAACCGCAGACAGCGCGCCTTTGGCTACTTCGTTGACTTCAGCAACAATCGCTTGTTTGTCTTGAAGATTTAATGCCATTAGCTTTTTGCTCCTGGATTAGCCGGGGGAATACCCCGGAACTCACTTCACTCGGCATCTTGCAAAAGCGCCATGCCGAGCGGCTTAACACGGTGAGCAGAATCCAGCAAAGACATTCATTAAAAAATTTCTTTAGGCTCTGTCACCGTCTACGCAGGAAGATTAAGTATCTTGCGATACACCTGCGGTCTTGGACGGAGGCCTGGATTAGGCCAGGCTCCAACCGAAAATTCTGTTGTCTCGCTATAGGCGATTCACCTATAGCAAAACCTTGGGGCATAAGATTCTAGGTGAAAATATGCCCCAAGTCAAAGCGATTAATCGTTAAACGATTAGTTCGCTGCGGCAGACAAACCGCTTTGATCGATAGCAACGCCAGCACCCATGGTGGTGGAGAGGCTAACTTTCTTGATGTACATACCCTTTGCCTGAGATGGTTTTGCTTTTTTCAGCGCAACCAGCAGAGCTTCCAGGTTTTCTTTCAGTTTGTCTGACTCGAAATCAACCTTACCGATAGTGGTATGGATGATGCCGTTTTTGTCGTTACGGTAACGAACCTGACCTGCTTTGGCGTTTTTCACAGCTTCAGCAACGTTCGGAGTAACGGTACCCACTTTCGGGTTTGGCATCAGGCCACGTGGACCCAGAACCTGGCCCAGTTGGCCTACAACGCGCATTGCATCCGGAGAAGCAATAACCACGTCGAAGTTCATTTCGCCTTTCTTGATCTGGTCAGCCAGATCTTCCATACCTACCAGCTCTGCGCCAGCTGCTTTAGCAGCTTCAGCGTTAGGGCCCTGGGCAAATACGGCAACGCGAACTGAACGACCGGTACCGTGTGGCAGAACGGTAGCGCCACGAACGTTTTGGTCAGATTTGCGTGCATCGATGCCGAGGTTAACGGCAACGTCAACGCTTTCTACGAATTTAGCGGTGGCCAGCTCTTTCAGCAGAGCAACAGCTTCGGTGATGTCATACTGTTTAGTAGCATCAACTTTGTCACGGATCACGCGCATGCGCTTGGTCAGCTTAGCCATCTCTTAATCCTCCACTACCAGGCCCATGGAACGAGCAGTACCTTCGATGGAGCGAGTCATCGCTTCAACGTCAGAACCAGTCATGTCCGCAGCTTTGGTTTCTGCGATTTCACGTACCTGCGCACGAGTCACTTTACCAACTTTGTCTTTGTTCGGCTTACCGGAACCAGACTTGATACCAGCCGCTTTTTTCAGCAGTACTGCTGCTGGCGGAGTTTTGGTAACGAAAGTGAAGGAGCGATCAGAATAAACGGTAATAACAACCGGGATCGGCAGGCCTTTTTCAACGCTGTCAGTCTTAGCATTGAACGCCTTACAGAATTCCATGATGTTAACACCTTGCTGACCCAGAGCTGGACCGACTGGCGGGCTCGGGTTAGCCATACCAGCTGCAACCTGCAGCTTAACGTAGGCTTGTACTTTCTTGGCCATGTAAATTTCCTCGTTTGGGTAGTATCGCCTCGCAAGAGGCTCCCCGTGTTTCACCCCGCCCATCATGCTGAGCAAGGCATCTAAAAACAAAAGGCGCGAAATTGTAGTTCAATTTCACGCCTCTTACAAGCATCAATTCGGCTTGTGTTGCTGATTATTCAATCAGCCTTTTTCAACCTGGCTGAAGTCCAGTTCCACCGGCGTTGCACGGCCGAAAATGGAAACCGAAACCTTCAGGCGGCTCTTCTCGTAGTCAACTTCTTCAACCACGCCATTAAAGTCGGCAAATGGACCGTCGTTGACACGTACCAGCTCACCTGGTTCAAACAGCGTTTTCGGCCGTGGTTTATCACCTACCTGCTGCAGACGATTCATGATGGCGTCAACTTCTTTGTCGCTGATAGGCGCCGGACGATCGGAAGTGCCGCCGATGAAGCCCATCACGCGTGGCACGCTGCGCACCAGGTGCCAGCTGGCATCGTTCATCACCATCTGTACCAACACATAGCCGGGGAAGAACTTGCGCTCGCTCTTGCGACGCTGACCACCACGGATTTCAACCACTTCTTCCGTAGGCACCATCACTTCGCCGAACAGCTCTTCCATATCATGCAGTTTGATGTGCTCACGCAGCGATTGCGCTACGCGACCTTCAAAACCGGAAAACGCCTGAACGACGTACCAACGTTTTTTTGGAGCTTCAGACATTTTAGAACCTCAGGCCAGTAATAAACGATACCAAACGGACCAGAATGCCATCCAGCCCCCACAGAATCAGTGACATCACGGCAGTTACCGCGGCGACGATCAACGTGGTATGTAGCGTTTCCTGGCGGGTTGGCCAAATCACTTTACGGACTTCGGTACGCGCTTCACGCGCAAACGCTACGGTAGCCTTGCCTTTGGTGGTCATCAGGGCAATGCCGCCCGCAACAGCAATAACCACTACAACAGCCAGCGCGCGCAATGGCAGGCTGAAATCGCGGTAGTAATAATTACCGACAATAGCCACAACCAACAGAACGGCGACAATCAGCCACTTAACCGCTTCCAGGCCGCGCCCGCTCCCTTGAGCCTCGGTATTCGCACTCATAAACCAACCTGTCACTTATGATTCAGAACAAACAACTTTGCCTCGCAAAGCGAGGCAAACCAAACCGATCAGATGCTGCTAAACAGCACTCGGTGTTTACGCTATGACGTATTTCAGTCAATACGGTTTAAGAGCCCATCTCACCAATGATTATGACTGCAAAATCGCTGATGAGATAGGTTCTAGTTCACAGCGTAGAAAAAGGGCATCAAATGATGCCCTTTTACCGCGTGTCGCGTCAAATATTATCAGCGATTAAGCGATAACTTTAGCAACAACACCCGCGCCTACGGTACGGCCGCCTTCGCGGATTGCGAAACGCAGACCGTCGTCCATTGCGATTGGGTGAATCAGGGTAACAACCATGTTCACGTTATCGCCTGGCATTACCATCTCTACGCCTTCTGGCAGTTCGATGGTACCGGTCACGTCAGTAGTACGGAAGTAGAACTGTGGACGGTAGCCTTTGAAGAATGGAGTGTGACGACCACCTTCTTCTTTGCTCAGGATATAAACTTCTGAGTCGAATTTGGTGTGTGGCTTGATGGAGCCTGGTTTAGCCAGAACCTGGCCACGTTCGATGTCTTCACGCTTGATACCACGCAGCAGAACACCAACGTTCTCACCAGCACGGCCTTCGTCCAGCAGTTTGCGGAACATCTCAACGCCAGTACAGGTAGACTTAACGGTGTCTTTGATACCAACGATTTCAACTTCTTCGCCAACTTTGATGATACCGCGCTCAACGCGACCGGTAACAACGGTACCACGACCGGAGATGGAGAATACGTCTTCGATTGGCAGCAGGAACGGCTTGTCGATTGCACGCTCTGGTTCTGGGATGTAAGAATCCAGGTGACCAGCCAGCTCGATGATTTTAGCTTCCCACTCGGCTTCGCCTTCCAGCGCTTTCAGCGCAGAACCGCGAACTACCGGCAGGTCATCACCAGGGAAATCGTAAGCAGACAGCAGCTCGCGAACTTCCATTTCTACCAGTTCCAGCAGCTCTTCGTCATCAACCATGTCACATTTGTTCATGAACACGATGATGTAAGGAACGCCAACCTGACGACCCAGCAGGATGTGCTCACGGGTCTGAGGCATAGGGCCGTCAGTCGCAGCAACAACCAGGATTGCGCCGTCCATCTGCGCAGCACCGGTGATCATGTTTTTCACGTAGTCGGCGTGCCCTGGGCAGTCAACGTGCGCGTAGTGGCGAGTCGGGGTGTCATACTCAACGTGTGAAGTGTTGATGGTGATACCACGGGCTTTTTCTTCTGGCGCGTTATCGATCTGGTCGAAAGCACGAGCAGCACCGCCGTAGGTTTTAGCCAGAACGGTGGTAATTGCCGCTGTCAGGGTAGTTTTACCGTGGTCAACGTGGCCGATAGTACCGACGTTAACGTGCGGTTTTGAACGTTCAAATTTTTCTTTAGACATCGATTGTCCCTCTAAGACACGGATAAATCGGTGGTATCACCACATCAACCAAGCATATGCTTGCTGAATCTATAACAGAATGAAAATCAGGGGGCGAGAAAATAAGAAGTGGTGCTGATAGGCAGATTCGAACTGCCGACCTCACCCTTACCAAGGGTGCGCTCTACCAACTGAGCTATATCAGCACATCTTGGAGCGGGCAGTGGGAATCGAACCCACATCATCAGCTTGGAAGGCTGAGGTAATAGCCATTATACGATGCCCGCATCCTGGAACTCGGCTACCTGATTTTTCTGTAGAATTTTAGGGTGGGAAACAGATCGCTTGATTCCTAACCCTTCGCGTCATACAGCATCAGATGCGCTGTACAACCCGAACCGTTGAAGGCTATCGCCTTCGTCTCCCGCAAGCTTTTGCCGAAGACAAGATTGGTGGTGGGGGAAGGATTCGAACCTTCGAAGTCTGTGACGGCAGATTTACAGTCTGCTCCCTTTGGCCGCTCGGGAACCCCACCAGATTTTATCTTTTGTACTTGATGGTGCCGGCTACCGGAATCGAACTGGTGACCTACTGATTACAAGTCAGTTGCTCTACCAACTGAGCTAAGCCGGCATCAAGTGCAGCGCATTCTAGGTAGAGCGGGCGGCCTATGCAACAAAAAAATTGCGTTACGTGCACTTTCGCTCATAAATTACCCAAATTTGCAAAATGTCCGGCAATTCCGCCAGTGCGGCGTACAAATAAACATCAATCATTCGCTTCATTTTATCTGCTTCACGAATTTTTCGCGGGTGTTAACCGCGTCGTTTGCATATCCATATTGATAACTCTCATTGATGCATCGAGTTTGCCTGGTCCCCCGGCGCAGAACGCACATCTCCACGTTGTTAGCCCGCGATTACCAATGATAACGTTCTCATGTCGCGTGACTGTAGGCTACTGACTGCCACGTCATCTCTAGCACTCGGGCAGCCTAACGGTATGGTATCAACCTGACCGCGATTAGGTCGCTCACACGCTGCATAAGCAGGCTCAACGCCTGTGAATAGCGTTTGCAGCTCTCTCATTATCAGTGCGTGCCCGTTCGCACAATTGACATAATCTGCTGTCGATCGACAACATTTTCGAAAAAAGTCTACGCCTGAAAGCCAGCTATCTATAATATGCAGCTTGTTTATTATCTGGAGTTGGCGTCCGGCGCCGTTCCCAACCTGCGTTAACAGGCAGAATTTGGCTTATGATAAAAAGAGATCAATCTTTAGCGACGCCTTATCTACAGTTCGATCGTACCCAATGGGCTGCGTTGCGAGATTCGGTGCCGCTGACGTTGTCGGAAGAAGAGATCGTTAAACTAAAAGGGATTAACGAAGATCTCTCTTTGGAGGAAGTAGCGCAAATCTATCTGCCGCTTTCGCGACTGCTGAACTTCTATATCAGTTCGAACCTGCGCCGTCAGGCTGTACTGGAACAGTTTCTTGGCACTGACGGCCAGAGAATACCGTATGTGATTGGTATTGCCGGCAGCGTGGCCGTAGGCAAAAGTACCACAGCGCGTTTGCTGCAAGCCCTGCTTAGCCGCTGGCCGGAACATCGCAGCGTAGAGCTGATCACCACCGATGGTTTTCTGCATCCTAACAAGGTGCTGAATGAACGTGGTCTAATGAAGAAGAAAGGCTTTCCCCAATCCTATGATATGCATAGCCTGGTGAAATTCGTTTCAGAAGTGAAATCTGGTGCCAAGCGCGTCACTGCGCCGGTTTATTCGCACCTGATATATGATGTTGTGCCTGAGGGTAATAAGGTAATAGAACAACCCGATATATTGATTCTGGAGGGCCTTAATGTCTTGCAGAGCGGTATGGATTATCCACATGATCCGCATCATGTATTTGTTTCAGACTTTGTTGATTTTTCCATATATGTTGATGCGCCTGAAGATTTACTGCAAACCTGGTATATCAACCGTTTTCTCAAATTCCGCCAGGGCGCATTTTCCAATCCGGATTCGTATTTCCATAACTATGCCAAGCTGTCTGAAAGCGAAGCGGTAAATATTGCCACGCAGTTATGGAACGAGATTAACGGTCTGAATTTACAGCAAAACATCCTACCAACTCGCGAGCGTGCAAGTCTCATCATGACTAAAAGCGCCAATCATGCGGTTGAAAGCGTGCGCTTAAGAAAATAAACCAGATATATCAGGGGAGCGGATGCCCCCTGATAATTTAAGATTATTCGGCGCTTCGCAGTGATATTTCGCCACCAATAAACGGTTTTAACTCACCGTCTTGCTCGAGTAGCAAAGCACCCTGCTGATCGATACCACGGGCAATACCGAATATCTGCTGTTCACCAATCAGCAACTTTACTGGTCGATCGATAAAGTTATCCAAATTGCGCCAGCGCGAAATAAATGGTGCCAGCCCTTCTTGTTCAAACTGCCGTAATGCCCTGCGCATTTCATTAAGCAACATCGCGGCCAGCTCGTTACGATCGATAGTAATACCGGCTTCCTGCAGGTTAATCCAACCTTGATTGATAGCATCAGCATTGGTTTCGCGCATCGCCAGATTAATGCCGGCACCAATCACCAATTGCGCCGCATCTCCTGTTTTACCGGTCAGTTCTACCAGAATCCCGGCCAACTTTCGATCGTTCAGATATAGATCGTTTGGCCACTTAACGCGAACCTTTTCGGCGCCGAGACGCTGTAGCACCTCGGTCATGACAATACCGATAACCAGGCTCAGGCCAATTGCCGCCGCAGGCCCTTGCTCCAACCGCCAGAACATCGAAAGGTAAAGGTTGGCGCCGAACGGAGATACCCAATGCCGTCCACGTCGTCCTCGGCCCGCCTGCTGATATTCAGCGACACAGGCATCGCCTGATGCCAGATCGGTGATACGGTCAAGCAGGTACTGGTTGGTTGAATCAACAACCGGCAGTACGGTTACACGCTTATCAGCTAGCCGTTGCAATATACGTTGCGCGTCCAGCAGCTGGATAGGTGCAGGTAAACTATACCCCTTACCTGGCACCGTAAAGACGTCCATTCCCCATTCACGAATCGTCTGGATATGTTTATTAATCGCTGCCCGGCTCATGCCCAGCTCTTCACCCAGTTGCTCGCCAGAATGAAATTCTCCATCTGACAATGATGAAATAAGCTTTAAAGGGATTTTGGTATCTTTCATGAAAGCACCTCCACGGCATTTACCTCGCCTGTAGCGCTAATGAAACGCACCTCAGGCTCTAACCAAACATCGAACCTGTCGGCTACGGTATTACGCACGTGCCGTGCCAAAGCGACGACATCCTGTGGCAGCGCATCGCCCTGGTTTATCAGCACCAGGGCTTGTTTACTGTGTACGGCAGCTCCACCGATACGATAACCTTTAAGCTGGCATTGATCGATCAACCAGCCCGCGGCCAATTTTACCTGCCCGTCATGCTGCGGAAAATGTGGCATGGTTGGATAGCTCGCCAGCAGGTTGGCTGCGGCCTCTGCGCTAACAACCGGATTTTTAAAGAAGCTGCCGGCATTGCCGGTGATCCTTGGGTCAGGCAACTTGCTGCGGCGCATCTCACAGACGGCATCAAACACCTGCCGTGGCGTTACGCTCGCAGGATCCAGTTTGGTCAGATCGCCATAACCCAGCGAAGGTTGCCACGTCTTGTTAAGCTTCAGCCCCACGGCAACGATGATGTAACCGGTTCTATATTGATGCTTGAAAATGCTTTCCCTATAGCCAAATTCGCAACGCTCTGGGCTCATGCGATCTATTTCACCCGTTCTGAAACTCAGCAAATCAACATATTCACAGACATTTTTCAGCTCAACGCCATAAGCGCCGATATTCTGTATAGGTGCCGAACCGACACAACCCGGTATCAGGGCCAGATTTTCCAGGCCATGCATACCCTTTTCCAACGTATGGCTGACCAACTTATGCCAGTTTTCGCCGGCGCTGACGTGTAAATGCCAAGCATCCTGCTCTTCGCGAACGTTAATGCCATGCAATTTATTGATCATGACCGTGCCGGCAAAATCTTCAAGAAACAGCACGTTACTTCCTTCACCAAGTATCAGTAATGGCTCTTGCCGCTTTTGCGACTTCTGCCATACCTTGATCATCAGTTCGATTTTTTCTGCTATGACCAGTTGCGCAGCATTGATCGGGAGCGCAAACGTATTGTGGTTTTTTAAAGAAGCGCTTTCAGTAGACATGATAGTAAATACTCTTGCAGAACATATTATCGCTTAGTCTACTCGATTAAACGCGTGTGGCTATTATTTGTTGTGATTGTTATCCCTTTGACGACGTAAATCTGACAAATATCACTTAACAGCGTAGTGATACAGGAATAATCCAATATTAATCAATGCAGTAGTTAAATATTTGATATGGAAACTATCAAGCTGGTAGCGATATAACTTTCTTTAGCCACTTATTAAGCGAGGAAGGATAAGGTGAAATGTAGCTATATCTATAAAGCGCTATGTATATCATTAGCGTTTATTTATAGCTGTAGGTATATACTAATTCTCTGGCTAGATACCCACCAAAACAAAAAGCCCCACGCTTGCGCGTAGGGCTTGTTGCTTTATTTGATGCCTGGCAGTGTCCTACTCTCGCATG
>NZ_JANUSB010000007.1 GCF_024793895.1 Serratia sp. AKBS12 | reverse complement strand
GCCACCGTTTCCAGTGGTTATCCCCCTCCATCGGGCAGTTTCCCAGACATTACTCACCCGTCCGCCGCTCGTCACCCAGAGAGCAAGCTCTCCTGTGCTACCGCTCGACTTGCATGTGTTAGGCCTGCCGCCAGCGTTCAATCTGAGCCATGATCAAACTCTTCAATTAAAAGCTTGATTTGCTTCAACTCGTGAAGCGGTGCTCAAAGATTCACTAAATGAATTTTACTTCAGTAGTCACTCTTCAAGACTTGATATTTTTTTGCTGCCGAAGCAGCTGGATATCGTCTTGTGAGTGCCCACACAGATTGTCTGATAAATTGTTAAAGAGCATCGCCGGAGATAAAACTCATCGGCGCGGGCTGCGTATACTACGCTTTTCGCCCTGAGAGTCAAGCGTTTATTTCGCTTTCGTCTCACTGACTGGGTGGTGCGTCCTGCGCTTAAGCAGTCGTTGTTCCCGGTCAGTGGAGGCGCATTATAGGGAGTTCTCAGAAGGCCGCAACCCCTAATTTCAAAAAACTTTTCAAGCGCGGCTTTTTTCGACAAAACGCTGCACAAGGCAGCGTTTTCGTTACTTTTCGTACGGCAGCTGGCGGAATTCCTGGGCAAAGCGGTCTACTTCCTGCCAATTTGTGTATTCCACTTCTTTACTGCTATCCGTTTCCCCGCCGGTCATGCGCATAATAAATTGAATCATGATGCGGTCAAACCAGCGGTAGCGCGGATAACGCAATGCGCCGGCGAACACCGCACACTGCGTAGGCTGCCACGGCGAAGCAAGCAGGAACTTGCGCGTATAGCCATTAGTCTGCGGTGAACGCTTTTCCGGTTTCCGCGCCGTCAGGTTCACCGAGAAAAAAGCGCTCGGCAGTTGGTTCAAGCGCGCGGCGTGACTTTTAACAAACTTATCCAACGCCGGATGGAAATGACCGTAACGAATAGATGCACCGATCATGATGCGTTGATACTGATCAAGATCGACATTATCGGCCTGCAGCAAATCTATCACGTCACAGCTGAGCGTATCCTGCAGTTGGCTTGCTATATAAGAAGCAATAGCGCGTGTTTGTCCATCGCGACTCGAATACAGAATCAGTGCCTTCATGGCGTTACCCCTTATAGGATCATTCACGCCAGAACGTAGGCGTAAACAGAACGAGCAGAGTGAATACCTCCAGTCGGCCGAATAGCATGGTCAATACGAGTATCCATTTTGCCGGCGGTGGCATGGTGGTGAAGTTATCCGCAACCACCCCCAGTCCCGGTCCCAGGTTGTTCAATGTTGCAGTCACGGCGGCAAACGCCGAGAAGTCATCTACACCGGTGGCGATGATCGCCAGCATACTGATGATAAACACCAGAGCATAAGCCGAGAAAAAGCCCCATACGGCTTCCAGGATACGCTCCGGCAGTGCGCGGTTGCCAAGTTTGATCGTGTAGACAGCATTGGGGTGCACCAGCCTTTTCAGTTCACGCGACCCTTGCAGATACAGCAGCAAAATACGGATCACTTTCAGACCGCCGCCGGTCGAACCGGCACAGCCGCCGATGAAGGCCGAGCACAGCAACAACATCGGCAAAAACAGCGGCCACTTGGCGATACTGTCGGTAGTGAAGCCGGCCGTGGTTGCCATTGATACCACCTGGAAGAAAGCCTGATTGACGGTTTCCAGCCCAGATTGATAAACACCATGCCACCAGAGTATCACCGTGCAAACCACCACCAGCGTGAGCTGCACAAAAATGAACATGCGAAACTCCGGGTCGCGCCAGTAAACCTTTAGGTTTCGGCCACTCAACAAGGCAAAGTGCAAACCGTAGTTACATCCTGATATCAGCAGGAACACCGCAATAATGGTATTGATGGTAGGACTGGCGTAATAACCGATGCTGGCGTCATGGGTGGAAAACCCGCCAATGGCGATGGTCGAAAAACTGTGGCCGATCGCGTCGAATACCGACATGCCCGCGCCCCACAATGCCAAAGCGCAAGCGATGGTCAACAGTACGTAAATCAGCCACAAGGTCTTCGCCGTTTCGGCAATACGTGGCCGCATCTTGTTGTCTTTCAACGGGCCGGGCATTTCGGCCCGGTAAAGCTGCATGCCACCGACGCCGAGAATCGGCAAAATGGCCACGGCCAGCACGATGATCCCCATCCCCCCCATCCATTGCAGCATCTGACGATAAAATAAAATCGCCTTTGGCAAAGAATCCAGGCCGACCAAGGTAGTCGCGCCGGTGGTGGTCAAGCCGGAGAATGACTCGAAGAAAGCATCGGTAAGGGAAAGGTTGGGCCGTTCGGAAAACAGGAAAGGCAATGCCCCTACGCTACCCAGCACCGTCCAGAACAGGACGACAATTAAAAAACCCTCGCGGGGTTTCAATTCGTTTTTCTGTTTCCGGTTTGGCCACCAGAGCATCAGCCCGATGGTCACCGCCACAAAGAAGGTCTGTGTAAACGCCCGCCCGGCCCCGTCACGGTAAATCAACGCCACCAAACCAGGGATAAACATCGTCCCCGAGAATAAGATGACCAGCAAACCAACGATACGGGTTATGGCGCGAAAATGCATTTCAGCACGATCCTTAGCAATTCAGTTGGGGGGATTATTGCGAAATAGGGGCTAATTGCAAATTACCGCGACTCAGATCACGTAATTTATTGCCGAACGCCTCGACGCCGGTTGCCGGCAACGCCAGGCGCAACGATACCTGCGCGCCATACTCCCCGTGCACAATCTGCCCTTCCATTTGCTGCAACAAATTTTCAACCAGCGCCAACTGCCCATAGTCACACAGCAAAGTATATTCCAACTGCGGTACTTTGCTGATCAACGTCAGTTGCTTCAACGCCTGCTGCACGCCATTGCCATAGGCTTTAACCAAACCGCCGGTACCCAGTTTGATACCACCGTAATAGCGCACCACTACCGCGGTGACTTCGCCAATACCGCTACCCATCAGTTGGGCCAGGATGGGTTTGCCAGCCGTACCGGACGGCTCGCCATCATCGGAAAAACCCAATTGCTGCGAATCAGTCGGCGCACCGGCAACAAAAGCCCAGCAATGATGCCGGGCCGTGGGATGTTCTTCCCGGACCTGTTGAATAAATGCCTTAGCCGCATCTATTCCACAGGTCGGCGCCAAAAAGGTAATGAAGCGGCTCTTTTTTATTTCTTCATTCACACTGATGACGGCCGCAGGGATCGGGTAAGCGTGCATCAGGCCAGATTAAGATCGCGCGTCATGTTTTCTACGCGTTTTTCGTGAATGATGATGTTGTCTTCAATACGAATGCCGCCGTAAGGCTTCAGCGCTTCGATACGTTCCCAGGCAAAGTGCTTGCCGAATTCACCGCCGCGCCACGGTGCCAACAGCGATTCAATAAAGTACAACCCCGGTTCGATGGTCAACACCATGCCCGGTTGCAGTACACGCGTACAACGCAGGAAGGGATACTTGCTCGGCGCAGCCAGATGTGTGCCGTTTTCATCCTGCATAAAGCCTGCGGCGTCATGCACCTGCAAACCCAGTGGATGACCCAGACCATGCGGTAGGAATGGGCAGGTAATACCATGCTCCACCATAGCCTCTTCACTGATGTCATTCACCAGTTGGTGCTTCTTCAAAAGCTTGGCAATACGCTGATGCATCTGCACATGATAGTCCGTGTAACGCACGCCGGGTTTGAGGGTTTCAATCAACGCCAGTTGCTCGTCGTTGAGATCTTTTACCAACTGGGCAAAATCACTGCCGCTCTGCGCCGCATAAGTACGCGTCAAATCGGCCGCATAGCCATTGTATTCGGCACCGGCGTCGATCAGGAAACTGCGCATCTCGGCCGGAGGCTGGTGATCCAGCTTGGTATAGTGCAGTACGGAAGCATGTTCATTGAGCGCAACAATATTGTCGTAAGGCACATCGGTATCGCGATGCCCCGTAGCGGTCAGATAGGCCAGATTGATGTCAAATTCGCTCATGCCGGAGAGAAATGCTTCATGCGCCGCACGGTGACCCATTACCGCAGTCTTCTGCGCTTCACGCATGCATGCCTGCTCATAACCGGTTTTGATCGAACGGTGAAAATCGAGGTAATTCAATACCGCCTGCGGATTGATGTTCTCTGCGCTGATGCCCAAATCTCGTGCACGTTGCGGCGCATAACCAATGTACCCCACCCTCTCACGCTGTGGTGGCAGCAGTTGAGCAATATCATTGGCATTGGCCAACGGCATCAGTTCGATCGCCTTGGTCCAGAAACTGTCTGGCAGCGCTTCTACGCTATGCCAGTAATCTACTGGCGAATAGAACCACAGCTTCGGTCTGTTGACGCCGTCGACCCACAACCAACAGTTCGGCACTGAGGTTACCGGTACCCAGGCCTTGAAATGTGCATTAACTTTAAACGGGTAATGATGGTCATCTTGAAATACCCGTTGCAGTTCGCCGGAATGAATCAGCAACGCATCCAGATTATTACGCGCCAACAGTTCCTGCGCGCGTCGTTGCAGTTCAGCCAGGTGGTCATTATACAAAGAAGCCAGCGTTTCCATCACAGTACCCTTATGCCCTCGAGATCGGAATGCGCCATCTTAACACACTGATTCTGCGCTCCAACCCTCCCCCGTCAGGCATGCGAAACGCTTCGCAAACTAACCTAACCGTGGTGAAACCCACGGGTAAACCTGCCAAACGAATGAAATCTAATAAACATATAAATCAGTAATTTAATTTAACCGGCTGTGATCGACGCTGCAAAAACGCAATGTTCCATTTGCATATTGTTAACATAAAAACCACACTCAGCCTCATCTGGTCATACCAGATCACATGCGCTGATTCAGGAGATAGACATGCTCTACCAAGGCGAAACCTTACAACTGCACTGGCTCGATAACGGCATCGCCGAGCTGGTGTTCGATGCCCCCGGTTCAGTCAACAAACTGGACACCCGCACCGTGGCGGCGCTGGGCGAAGCGCTCGCGGTGCTGGAAAAGCAAACGGCGCTGAAAGGTCTGCTGCTGCGCTCCAATAAAGCCGCATTTATTGTTGGTGCCGACATCACCGAATTCCTGTCACTGTTTGCCGCACCGGCAGAAAAGCTGGAGCAATGGCTGAATTTTGCCAACGCCATCTTTAACCGTCTGGAAGATTTGCCGGTACCGACCATTTCGGCCATCAATGGCTATGCGCTGGGCGGTGGCTGCGAATGCGTATTGGCGACGGATTTCCGCGTAGCGTCGCCAGATGCGCGCATCGGCCTGCCGGAAACCCGGCTGGGCATCATGCCGGGCTTTGGCGGCTCCGTGCGCCTGCCACGACTGCTGGGTAATGACAGTGCGCTGGAAATTATTGCCGCCGGTAAAGACATCAGCGCCAAAGATGCGCTGAAAGTCGGCCTGGTGGATGCCGTCGTCGCACCTGATAAACTGGCAGACGCGGCGCTGAAGATGTTGCAACAGGCGATAGACGGTCAGCTCGACTGGCGTGCCTACCGCCGACCTAAACTTGAGCCGTTGAAATTGAGTCCAATAGAAGCCGCGATGAGTTTCACCACCGCCAAGGGTATGGTGCTGCAAACCGCCGGCAAGCATTATCCCGCACCAATGACTGCGGTAAAAACCATCGAAGCCGCAGCCAGGATGGGGCGCAACGAGGCACTGAAACTGGAAACCGCCAGCTTTGTGCCATTGGCGCGATCCAACGAGGCACGCGCACTGGTTGGCATCTTCCTGAACGATCAGTTCATTAAAAGCCAGGCGAAAAAACTGGCCAACAAACAGGAAGCACCGAAGCAGGCAGCAGTACTTGGCGCCGGTATCATGGGCGGTGGCATTGCCTATCAGTCCGCGCTGAAAGGCGTGCCGGTGATCATGAAGGATATTAATGAGAAATCATTGACGCTCGGCATGAGCGAAGCGGCCAAGCTGCTGAACAAACAGCTGGAACGCGGCAAGCTGGACGGCATGAAGATGGCCGGCGTACTGGCGACCATTCAGCCGACGCTGGACTATGCCGGGATCGAGCGGGCGCAGGTGATTGTCGAAGCCGTGGTAGAAAACCCGAAGGTCAAGGCTGCCGTGCTGTCAGAAGTGGAAGGCCTGATTGGCGAACAGACCGTGCTGGCCTCCAATACCTCAACCATTCCGATTAACGAATTGGCCAAATCGCTCAAGCGACCGCAGAACTTCTGCGGTATGCATTTCTTTAACCCGGTGCATCGCATGCCATTGGTCGAAATCATTCGCGGCGAGCACACCAGCGACAGCACCATCGCTGCGGTGGTGTCTTACGCTTCGCGCATGGGCAAAACGCCGATTGTGGTTAACGACTGCCCAGGATTCTTTGTTAACCGCGTGCTATTCCCATACTTTGCCGGCTTTAGCCTGCTGCTGCGTGACGGTGCGGACTTCCGCACGGTTGATAAAGTGATGGAGAAGCAGTTCGGTTGGCCAATGGGCCCGGCGTATCTGCTTGACGTGGTGGGTATCGATACCGCGCATCATGCCCAGGCGGTGATGGCCGCCGGATTCCCGGAACGTATGTCGAAAAACTACCGCGACGCGGTGGACGTCATGTTCGACAATCAGCGTTTCGGCCAGAAAAACCAGTTGGGCTTCTACCGGTACAGTCAGGACAACAAAGGCAAGCCACGTAAAGACAACGACGAGCAAACGGATGTATTGCTGGCCGAGGTCAGCCAGCCGCATCAGAACATCAGCGGCGAAGAAATCATTGCCCGCATGATGATCCCGATGATCAACGAAGTGGTGCGCTGCCTTGAGGAAGGCATCGTCGCCAGCCCGGCCGAAGCGGATATGGCGCTGGTATATGGCATCGGCTTCCCGCCGTTCCACGGCGGCGTCTTCCGCTATCTGGATACCCTAGGCAGCGCCAATTACCTGGATATGGCGCAACGTTACGCCCATCTGGGCGCACTGTATGAAGTCCCGGCTGGCTTGCGCGCCAAAGCCGAACGTAATGAAAGCTACTACCCGGTGGCAGAACCACTCACCGATGTCGCCACTGGCCAACCGGCATGAGGTCGTAAAGATGGAAAATGTAGTGATTGTTGATGCCGTTCGCACGCCGATGGGCCGTTCCAAAGGCGGGGCTTTCCGGCAGGTTCGCGCAGAAGATCTGTCTGCCCACCTGATGCGTGCCGTGCTGAGCCGCAACCCGGCGCTGGACGCCACGGCCATTGATGACATTTATTGGGGCTGCGTACAGCAAACCCTGGAACAGGGATTCAACATTGCCCGTAACGCCGCATTACTGGCAGAAATCCCACATACCGTGCCGGCGGTAACGGTCAACCGCCTGTGCGGTTCCTCCATGCAGGCGCTGCATGATGCCGCACGTGCCATTATGGTCGGCGACGCGCATGTCAGCCTGATTGGCGGCGTGGAACACATGGGCCACGTGCCGATGAACCACGGCGTGGATTTTCACCCTGGACTGAGCCGTTCGGTAGCGAAAGCCGCCGGCATGATGGGGCTGACCGCCGAAATGCTGGCCAAGATGCATAATATCAGCCGTCAAATGCAGGATGAGTTTGCCGCCCGTTCGCATCAGCGCGCCTATGCGGCAACCCAGTCCGGTTACTTTAAGGCGGAAATCATCGCCACCACCGGTCACGATGCCGATGGTGTGCTGACCCGCTATGACTATGACGAAGTGATCCGCCCCGAAACGACCGTCGAAAGCCTGTCCGCGCTGCGCCCGGCCTTTGATCCGGTCAACGGTACGGTTACCGCCGGTACGTCGTCAGCCTTGTCCGACGGTGCATCCGCCATGCTGTTAATGAGCGAATCACGCGCCAACGCGCTCGGCCTGAAAGCACGGGCACGTATCCGCTCGATGGCGGTGGTCGGCTGCGATCCGTCCATCATGGGTTACGGCCCGGTACCTGCCAGCAAACTGGCGCTAAAGCGGGCCGGTCTGAACGTACAGGACATTGGGCTGTTCGAACTGAACGAAGCCTTTGCCGCTCAGTCATTACCCTGTATCAAGGATCTGGGACTGCTGGACAGTCTCGACGACAAGGTCAATCTGAACGGCGGCGCCATCGCCCTCGGTCACCCATTGGGCTGCTCCGGATCGCGCATTTCCACCACCCTGCTGAACCTGATGGAGCGCCGGGACGTGCAGTTTGGTCTGGCGACCATGTGCATCGGCCTGGGCCAGGGGATCGCCACGGTATTTGAACGCGTCTAGCTGTGTCTATCTTCGACCATCCCGGCAGCCAATGCCGGGTCGTCGCGCACGTTTTGTTGCCGTACTTCCCGCCTGTCAGGGGCGGGTTTTTTTATGCCTGCCGTTTGCCGCAGGCAAAAAAATAGGGCGGCACCGGGCCACCCTGCTGATACATTGCACGTCGATCAGATAAACGAAAAAGCATCGCCGAACATACGCGCTTCTTGTGCACCGCGTTCAGCACAAAAACGTTCACGGGCAATCTTCGCCATTTCAAACCGACCGGCAATATAAATATCATGCTCCGCCAGCGAACCGAAATCCTGTAATACCGCACTCAGCACGGTACCGCTGCGGCCACGCCACTCGACTTCCGGCTGTTCGACCACCGGGATAACGTTCAGATTGGGGTGTCGCAACGACAGCGCTTCCAGTTCGCTCAGATCGTACAGGTGCTTCAGTTCGCGCCCTCCCCAATAGATGGAAACCTCGCGATTGGGCTGCTGTTCCAGCGCGGTTAGCAAAATCGAACGCGCATAGGAAAAACCGGTACCGCCGGCAATCAACACCAGAGGACGGCTGCCGTCTTCGCGCAGCCAGGCATCGCCGTGCGGAATGTCCACGCTAATCGCCTGCTCTTTCAGGATGCGATCCATCACCGCCATGGCATAAAGATTCAGTTCTGATGCGCCGATGTGCAGCTCGATATAATCCTGCTGCATCGGAGTTGAGGCCAGCGAAAACGGACGCTTGTCACGCTCGTCCATCACCACCATCAGATATTGTCCTGCCTTGAATGAAAACGGCGCTTCCGGCACCAGACGTACCCGATAAACGGTATCGGTAATGGCCTCTACCGAGGTCACTGTACAGCTCAATATTGTCATGCGTTCCCTCTGTCGGGTCATCTATGCAAAACTGAGAACAAAGCCTGACATCTCCAACATAGTTGCAGCCGCATCCTGGTTGGCTTGCCCGCAACTCCAGCCGCCTACTGAGCAAGCGGTCAGGAAAGAGTTGCGTTACCGCCGCAATGCCACTCCAATTACGTTGGCTAGATTATAATGTCGGTTCTCTGTCACTGAAAATGGCGAGCTCGTCCCAGATTTGATCGACGCGCGCACGCACCTTTTCATCCATCTGGATCGGACGGCCCCACTCACGCTGGGTTTCACCCGGCCATTTATTGGTGGCATCCAGCCCCATCTTCGACCCCAGCCCGGAAACCGGTGAGGCGAAGTCCAGATAATCGATTGGCGTATTCTCCACCATCACGGTATCCCTTGCCGGATCCATCCGTGTGGTGATCGCCCAAATCACGTCATTCCAGTCACGCGCATTGACGTCGTCGTCGCAGATGATGACAAACTTGGTATACATAAACTGACGCAGGAACGACCAGACCCCCATCATCACGCGTTTGGCGTGACCGGGATACTGTTTCTTGATGGTCACCACTGCCAGGCGGTATGAACAGCCTTCCGGCGGCAAATAGAAGTCGACGATTTCAGGGAACTGCTTTTGCAGGATAGGCACGAACACTTCGTTCAGCGCCACCCCCATTACCGCCGGCTCGTCCGGTGGACGACCAGTGTAAGTCGAATGATAAATAGCATCACGGCGTTGGGTGATATGAGTGACGGTGAACACCGGGAAATGGTCAATTTCGTTGTAGTAGCCGGTATGGTCGCCGTACGGGCCTTCAGGCGCCATCTCGCCCGGCTCGATATAGCCTTCCAGCACGATTTCCGCACTGGCAGGGACTTCGAGATCATTGGAGATGCACTTGACCACCTCGGTCTTGTTACCGCGCAGCAGCCCGGCGAAGGCGTATTCGGACAGGTTGTCCGGCACCGGCGTCACCGCACCAAGAATGGTGGCCGGATCGGCTCCCAGCGCCACTGCCACCGGGAAACGCTCACCGGGATGCGCCTGACACCATTCCAGATAATCCAACGCGCCGCCGCGATGCGACAGCCAGCGCATGATGACCTTGTTCTTGCCCAGCACCTGCTGACGATAGATGCCAAGGTTTTGGCGTTCCTTGTGCGGGCCGCGAGTAACGGTCAGACCCCAGGTGATGAGCGGCGCGGCGTCTTCCGGCCAGCAGTGCATCACCGGAATGCGGCCGAGATCGACGTCGTCTCCTTGCCACACCTGTTCCTGACAGGGTGCGGAACCCAACACTTTGGTCGGCATATTCAGCACTTGTTTAAACTTCGGCATCTTGTCGAACAGATCGCGGAAGCCTTTCGGTGGCTCTGGCTCTTTCAGGAAAGCCAGTAACTTGCCCACGTCACGCAGTGCGCTGACGTCTTCCTGGCCCATGCCCATCGCCACGCGATTGGCGGTGCCGAACAGATTGCACAGCACCGGCATGTCGTAACCTTTCGGGTTTTCAAACAGCAGCGCCGGGCCGCCCGCACGCAGCGTACGATCGGCAATTTCTGTCATTTCCAGATAGGGATCGATCGGCTGGCTGATGCGTTTTAGTTCCCCTCTCTTTTCCAGCAACGAGAGGAAATCGCGTAAGTCACGGTATTTCATGCTGATCATTATAACGGCCAGTGAGGAGGGCATTATAAGCCCTCTTCACGGTTGTTGCTGCAATTTTGTTAAACAAAGGGCGATGCTTCAACACTCTGTCAGTGACAATCAAACGACACCAGCGGGCGCAATGCCAGCGTATCGTGATATTCCTGCGGCTCCTGCCCATGGCGGAAAACTTTGAACCCCTGCTCGCGCGCGCTGAAATAATGCAGATCGTTGCCGCTGACTCGCAGCAAACTGCCCTCACGCAACGCCACCACCGACTCACTCGGATTCACCGCACAGAACTCCGCCAAACGTTCATCACGCGTTTCTCCCATATGACCGCTGATATGCGCGTCAATATAGTGCGGGTTGATTTGCAGCGGAAACAGTCCCAGCGCCGGCAGCACCACGCTGTTGCGCACCGGCATATCATTGGTGGTACGAATACTTGGCGTCGCCACATTACAACCAGCGCTCCAGCCGACATAGGGCACATTGCGCTCACGTACCGCACGCTGGATAGGCACGATCAGCCCCTGCTCATGCAGTTGCTGGTTCAGCATCCAGGTATTACCGCCGCTGATCAGAATGCATTCAGCCTGTTCGATAGCCGCTGCCGGTGACGCCGCGTGATGAATGCTGCTGACCGTAATGCCCAGCGTTTGCGCCAATTCCTCAGCCCTTTGATCGTAATCACTGCGGATAAGCGCGTAGGGAATCAACAGCGCTGAAGTGATGTTGCGGCGCTCAATCATCGCCCGCAACTGAGGCCTGGCATACCCCAACAGCTCGGATTCACCTGAAAGTTTGCCGTTACTCAGCAGAAATAGCTCCATTCTTCTCCCTCGGTCGTAAAATGATGAATAGCGTCACATAGGCAACAGCGCCAGCTTGCCATACTGTCACGGTAACAAATTTTTAGCCCCCTGTTATACCCGAGCAGATTGGCAAAGAGTGTGACAAGGCGCAAAAGCTGCCGATTCAAACAGATAGACACGCATAGCGCGCTACTTCGCTTCACTAGGTATCCGTAATAGCTTTTGTTATGCTTACCTGCTGACAGAAAGGCATGTGAAATTATGGAATCTTGGTATCTATTGTATTGCAAACGCGGCCAGCTGTTGCGGGCGCAGGAACATTTGGAACGGCAGGCGGTGAACTGCCTAAGCCCAATCATAACGCTGGAAAAAATCGTGCGCGGCAAACGTACCGCGGTCAGCGAGCCCCTGTTCCCCAATTACCTGTTTGTGGAATTTGACCCTGAGCGCATCCATACCACCACTATCAGCGCCACTCGCGGCGTCAGCCACTTTGTGCGTTTCGGCTCGCTGCCGACGATGATCCCACTCAAGGTGATAGAAGAACTGCGAGCGCATACCAGCAATAGCTATGTCGATCCGGAAACGCCACAGCCAGGCGATACCGTGCTGATTACCGACGGCGTGTTCGAAGGCCTGCAAGCGATTTACACCGAACCCGACGGTGAAGCTCGCTCGATGCTACTGCTTAACCTGATCAATAAGCAGGTCACACAAAGCCTGGATAATCGCCAGTTCGAAAAACTGTAAACGTATCGGGCGTGGTTCATGCCCGATAGCGGCTTACTCACGACAGTTGGAATATGCGGCGCGCATTTTGATCGGTTATCAGCCCCAACCTCTGGGGATCTTCCTGCCGCCAGGCAGCGACCTGCCGGACAAGATGAGGCAAAAAACCCGGTTCGTTGCGGCGAGATGCCGGTTTGGGATGTAAATCCCGCGGCAGCAGATAGGGGGCATCGGTTTCCAACAGCAAACGGTCTACCGGGATCTGCGGTAATAATGCCCGCAACGCCAACCCACGCCGCTCATCGCATACCCAGCCGGTAATACCGACGGACAAACCGAGAGCCAAACAGTCCGTTAACTCTTCTGCCGTACCGGTAAAACAATGCACGACGGCGGCGGGCAATTTTTCCAGCCATGGCGACAGCAGTGCAACAAATCGCGAGTGCGCTTCGCGGCAATGCAGAAACACCGGCATCTGCAAATCAGCGGCTAACGCCAACTGTGCGCTGAATGCCGCTTCCTGTTGATCGGGAGTGGAAAAGTTTCGATTGAAATCCAACCCACATTCACCGATTGCCACCACTTCTGGCCTGCCGGCCAATGCCCGTAACTGCTCGGCGGCCTGCGCATTCCATTCACTGGCATGGTGAGGATGCACGCCAGCGGTGGACCAGCAATAATCGCGATAATCTTGCGCCAGCTCGCTGGCTGCCTGACTGTCCTGCACGCTGGTGCCGGTTATCAACATACCGGTTACGCCAGCCTGACGCGCACGATCCACTACCTGCGCACCATCTTTGGCAAATTGGGAACTGGTCAGGTTAACGCCAATATCAAACATGTTTTTTCCAATGCAAGAACCGCCCAATCAGGGCGGTTCAGAGAAACAGATCAAGGTACCGGGTGCTCATCACCCTCGTCTTCTTCTTCCGGCTGTGGCCTGCGTTTGCCAACGTAGAACCTGGCGCAGAACACCCCGACTTCAAACAACAGGTACATCGGGATCGCCAACAGGGTTTGCGAGAATACGTCAGGCGGCGTCAGCAGCATCCCCACCACAAAAGCCCCGACCAACACGTAAGGCCGCTTCTTGCGCAGATCCTCCGGCGTGGTGACACCACTCCAGCAAAGTAGAATGATTGCCACCGGCACTTCAAACGCCACGCCAAACGCCATAAACAGCGCCATAACGAAGTCAAGATAGTTGTTGATATCGGTAGCAATCAGTACGCCAACCGGTGCGGTTTTGGCAAAAAAACCAAACGCCAGCGGGAACACGATGAAATAGGCAAACGCCATGCCCAAATAGAACAGTAGGCTGCTGGAAAACAGCAGCGGCATCATCAGGCGACGTTCGTGCTTATACAGCGCCGGGGCGATAAATGCCCAAACCTGATACAGAATGACCGGGGCAGAAACGAACACCGAAACAATCATCGTCAGTTTGATCGGCGTAAAGAAAGGCGAGGCCACATCGGTGGCTATCATACTGGCACCAGCGGGTAACTGCTTGATTAACGGTGCAGAAACCAGCTGGTAAATGTCATTGGCAAAGAACACCAATGCGATAAAAATCACCAGTACGCTGATAATCGAGTTCAACAGGCGCTTACGCAGTTCAATCAGATGACTGATAAGCGGCTGGGTTTCTTCAACAGCCATGTTTTAACGATCGCCATTAGGTTGGTGAGACGCAGGGGTTTTACCCGCAACAGGTTCGATGCTGGCCTTGGTCGCGTTTTCGGTTGCAGACAGCGACTCAGAGGGGGCTACCGGCGGCGAATTCTCCACCGTCTTAGGCGTAGTAGCCGGAGCCGTCACGCTGCTTGCTGCATCTGCCGGAGTCACGCCGTCATGTAGCGCCTCAGGCTCGGTAACCAAAGGGTTATGAATTGTCGGTGCAGGGTTATCGCCATTGTCGGTATACGAGCGTTTCAGCGATTCAGCCGCATCTTTCAATTCATCCATCGATGCCTTCAGCTCTGGCGTCAGATTCTGCAAGCCGGCCTGCTCGGCCTTTTTCAAACTGTCCTGCAGTTCTTGCAGTTTCAGTTCTTGAGACAGTTCGTTTTGCACCGACGCGGCCAGCGAACGCAGCGCGCGGATCCAGCCCGCAACCGTTCTAACCGCGACTGGCAATCGTTCCGGCCCAAGCACCACCAAACCGATTACCAATACCAGCAGCAGTTCACTAAACCCAATGTCAAACACGGTTTATACCTGCTCTTTGTTCTTCGACTCTTCAGTTTTCGCTTCCGGCTGCTTATCGGTGATAGGCTTGGCCGTAAAGTCAGCATCGTGACTGTTTTTTTCAGTGGTGTTCGCTGGCGGTGTATTATCATCGCCAATCGCTTTTTTGAAGCCCTTGATTGATGCACCGAGATCGGACCCCAGAGTACGGAGTTTATTGGTACCGAACAGCAGCACCACGATCACCGCGATGATCAACAATTGCCAAATACTAATACCGCCCATTCCAATTACCTCTATCTTTACAGGGGTTATTTCACACTTGCCGCATTATACGGCAATTTTTAACCAGGTTACGAGCCCCCCAGCACCATTCTCGTTATACAGCTGCGCCGATAACATGGGCAAAGGCGAATATATTCAGCTCGCGCGTTTCCAACCCACTAGCCAGGCGACTATTCCGCCGGCCATCATCCAGGCCGGGAGCACTTCGGTGCCCCCCAACAGCAGCATCGTGCCACTCACTAACAGTGTAGCGCCAATGCCGAACAAATAACGTGACTGGCCTTGGCGAACGCGCTGCGCCTGCATTTGGTGAGTCAGCTTATCGACGCTTTGTTGCAACAGTTTGTGCTGTTGCAAACTATCATAAAATAATTCAGGTAATTCAGGCAGTTTCTCCGCCCAGAACGGAGCTTTTTCCTTCAGCGCGCGCACCACCGCGGGTATGCCGACCTGATCGCGCAGCCAGCTCTCGAGGAATGGCTTCGCCGTGGTCCACAGATCCAGTTGCGGGTAGAGCTGCCGGCCCAGACCTTCAACATACAACAAGGTCTTCTGCAATAACACCAGTTGCGGCTGGACTTCCATATTGAAACGGCGCGCGGTATTAAACAAGTTCAGTAATACGTTGCCGAAGGAGATTTCCGCCAGCGGCTTTTCGAAAATAGGCTCGCATACGGTGCGAATGGCAAACTCAAAGTCCTCGACGTTGGTATCACGCGGTACCCAGCCGGAATCAACATGCAATTCCGCCACCTTGCGATAATCCCGATTAAAGAAAGCAATAAAGTTTTCAGCGAGATAACGCTTGTCGTCTTTGTTCAGGGAACCGACGATGCCGCAGTCGATGCCGATATAGCATGGATCTTCCGGGTGTTCGTAGCTGACAAAAATGTTGCCCGGGTGCATGTCGGCATGGAAGAAGCTGTCACGGAACACCTGGGTAAAGAACACCTGAACACCACGTTCTGCCAGCAGCTTCATGTTGGTGCCCTGCTTCTCCAGCGTAGAGATATCGGAAACCGGTATGCCATAAATGCGCTCCATCACCAGCACACTTTCGCGACAGTAGTCCGAATAGACCTCCGGCACGTACAGCATCGGGCTGCCTTCAAAATTACGGCGCAGTTGGATGGCGTTCGCCGCTTCGCGTAGCAGATTCAGTTCGTCCAACAGGGTCTTTTCATATTCTCGCACCACTTCACGCGGGCGCAGACGGCGACCGTCCGGCAGCAGCTTTGGCACCCAGCCGGCCAAGCGGTACATCAGGCGTACATCAGCCTTGATAATCGGCCCAATATCGGGACGAATCACCTTAAGCACCACTTCCTGACCATTGCTTTTCAGACGCGCGGTATGCACCTGGGCAATGGAAGCGGAGGCCAGCGCCTGCTGGTCAAAATCATCAAACCATTGTTCCAGCGAGCCGCCCATCGCCAGTTCGATATGCTGTCGTGCCAACGCGCCATCAAACGGCGCCACCCGATCCTGCAACAGGGTCAATTGATCGGCAATGTGCGGCGGGAACAAATCGCGCCGCGTCGACATCATCTGGCCAAACTTGATCCATACCGGGCCAAGCTCTTGCAATGCCAGCCGTAAACGCTCGCCCAGTGGCTTGTCCTTGTGGCGGTTTGGCATCCAGAACAGCAGGCGGCGACCAATACGCAGCGGCAGCGTCAACCGTATCTTGGGGATCAGTTCATCCAGGCCATAGCTGAGAAAAACACGCACGATCAAATACAGGCGGCGTAGTTCGCCAGGGGTCATCGCTTACCCTCCAACTTGTCCATGCGGACTAATAGGGATTCAACATCGCGGCTCACCGCATCCACTTCCTCATTGAACCACACCACTTCCAAGGGACCTGGCGCCACGCGCCATTCTTCGGTCAACGTTTCCGCCACGTAATGCAGTTGGTTTTGCACTCCTGCTCTAAGCAGGCCGGCGCCCTTGCCGAGCACCTGGGAGATACCTTGCGCAGCAATGTCGCCGACGTAAGGAGCCAGCCATTCCGCCGGATCCCATTCAGCCAGATCGAGTAATCCCACCAGTTGCTGGACAACCTGTATATCGCCCTCGACAACCAGTTCGCCGCTGCGCATCAGCGGTGATAGTTGCTGACGATCGCGCAACTTCAGCAGCACCGGTATTTTGGTTTGTACCGTACAATCGGCGCTGTCTTCCGATTGGCCAAGCACATCCACCCGCTGCTCGCTGAAGATCAGCACCAGCGGCGAGGAAAACTCTTGCAGTTCGATACGCAGCACTTTACCGGCCAAACGCTGACGGGCCATCTTCATGCTACGATCGCGGAACAGCAGGCTGTTGAGTGTGGTTTCCAGTACGCCGGTCAGCAAAGGGGTTAACAGCATTGGCATGTCCATATCAGAACTTGAAGCCGCGATGTAGTGCGACAATACCGCCGGTCAGATTGAAATAGCTGACGTTTTCAAAACCGGCCGTCTGCATCATGCCTTTCAGCGTTTCCTGATCCGGATGCATGCGAATCGACTCGGCCAGGTAACGGTAACTGTCCGGATCTTTTACCACCAATTCGCCAATCTTCGGCAATACGTGGAAGGAATAGGCGTCGTAGGCTTTGCTCAACGGCTCCAGCAGCGGCTTGGAAAACTCCAGCACCAGCAGACGGCCGCCCGGCTTCAATACGCGGAACATGGAACGCAGCGCCTTGTCTTTGTCGGTGACGTTGCGCAGCCCGAAGGAAATGGTAATGCAATCGAAATAGTTATCCGGGAATGGCAGCGCTTCGGCGTTGGCCTGCACGTAGCTGATATTGCCGACAATGCCGCGGTCGCGCAGTTTTTCACGGCCCATCTTCAGCATTGATTCGTTGATGTCCGCCAGCACTACCTGCCCTTGCTCACCCACCATGCGGGAAAACTTGGCGGCCAGGTCGCCAGTGCCGCCGGCCAGATCCAGAACACGCTGGCCCCGGCGCACGCCGCTGCAATCGATGGTAAAACGCTTCCAGATGCGATGAATGCCAAACGACATCAGATCGTTCATCACGTCATATTTTGCGGCTACCGAGTGAAAAACGTCAGCAACCATGGCCTGTTTTTCTTCACGAGCTACGGTGCGAAAACCGAAATCGGTGGTTTCCTGCGATTGATCTGCCATTGTCCTGCCTGCTATTCAGTCAATTTTGTGTTGTGGAGTGTACCAGAACCCGGCGAAATACCCCACCTTGCAGCGGCGTTCACCCCTGTGATGCGTGGCGTGATTCCCGGGTGTCCTGGTCGTCATGGGCTTCTGGCAGCGCGCTGATTTCTTCATCGTCCGCCGCCGGCGAATCCCCCCGATCCTGAGCGCTGGCCTGCTGCGCCAACAGCGGATTGATTGGGCGTTTTACTTCGACCCCCAGCGCACGGAAACCTTCGGTCTGACCGATAAGATTACCACGGCCTTCACTCAGTTTGTTCATCGCCTGGCGATAGCTACCCTGCGCTTTATCGAGGCTTTGCCCCAGCGCCGACATATCATCGACAAACAGCCGCATTTTGTCGTACAACCGCGCTGCGCGATCGGCGATACGCTGGGCGTTCTGGCTCTGATGCTCATAGCGCCACAGATTGGTGATGGTACGTAACGCCACCAGCAATGTGGTCGGACTAACCAACATGATATTGTGCTTTAGCGCTTCGCTGATCAATTCGGGTTCCCGATCTATCGCCAACAGAAAGGCCGGCTCGACCGGGATAAACATCAGCACGTAGTCCAGCGAGCGCAAGCCCGGTAATTGCTGATAATCCTTGCGCCCCAACAGACGAATATGCCCACGCAGTGAAGCGATATGTTCGCTCAGCGCCGCCTCTCGCTCCACGTCATCTTCGCTGTTGAAATAGCGCTCATAGGCCACCAGCGACATTTTGGCGTCAATCACCACGTCTTTCCCCTGCGGCAACCGCACTATCACGTCCGGCTGCATGCGACTCTGGTGATCCAGCCGCACGTTGACCTGGGTTTCATATTCGTGACCTTCGCGCAGGCCGGACGCTTCGAGCACCCGGCTCAGCACCACCTCGCCCCAATTGCCCTGGGTTTTGTTATCCCCTTTCAGCGCCTTGGTGAGGTTGATCGCCTCCCGGGCCATCTGGGCGTTCAACTGTTGCAGGTTGCGGATTTCATGCGTCAGCGTATGGCGCTCCCGCGCCTCTTGTCCAAAGCTGTCCTGCACCTGGCGACGGAAACCGTCGAGCTGTTCGCGCAGCGGCAGCAGCAGGCGATCCAGACTCTGCTTGTTCTGCTCATCCACTTTACGGCCGCTGTGCTCAAATATCCGGTTGGCCAGGTTTTCGAACTGGGTAGTCAAACGCTGCTCGCTATTGATCAGCAGGCGCTGTTTTTCTTCTGCTGCCATGCGCGTTTCTTCCAGGCGGATAGTGACTTCGCGCAGCTCGGCCTCCTGTACGCTGTTCACCTCACGCTGGGCGCGCAGTTCCTGATTCAGCAGTTCGCATTCGTTGCGCCAGTGATCGAGCTGGCTCAGTTTTTCCTGTGCCGCCGCCAATTGCCCATGCACGTTGCGCAGTTCGAGATCGTTTTGCCGCAACTGCTGTTCCTGGCGCTGTAGCGTTTCCTGGCGCAGCGCGATGTCCTGCTGCGCCTGATGCAGCGACTGTTCCAACAGGCGCAGTTCGGTTTCGTGCTGCGCCTGATTTTGCTGAACCCGCAAATTGGCGATCAGCCACCCGAGCAATATGCCGATCACGCTCCCGCCAATACCGTAAATCAGACTGGTATCCACCCTGCCTCCCGTTACCCTATTCTATTCCAGCGCGTAACACGCCCGCTGCGGTCACGTTAAGGGGAGACTGTATGGATGTCCAGCCTGATTTGCTTGTTGCAGGTAATAATGCGAAACGCTGCGCAAACAGGAAAAGCGCTAGCCAAACCACTGGCTTAGCCACTTGATACCAAATGCCCCCGGCGCGAGAATACCGAACGCCCAAATCATCGCCGAGGTTATATTAGCCAATTGAAAATAGCGCTGCGGCATGGCACAGATGCCGCCGACCAACGGCACCACCGCGCGCAGAGGGCCAAAGAAGCGCCCGAAGAAAATGCCGAGCACGCCCCAGCGTTCAAAAAACGCGTGACCACGCACCAGCAGTTGCGGATTACGTGACAGCGGCCACATATGCGCCACCCGGTGTTGATAATGGTAGCCGACCCAATAGGAAAGCCAATCGCCAAAAAAGGCGCCAGCAGCCGCGGCGGCCCAAATCGGCCAGAACGCAATGCCGCTTTCACCAATTAGCGCCCCCAACGCCAGCAGGATCACCGTGGCCGGCAGCAACAGCGACAAAAACGCCAGCGATTCGCCAAAAGCCAGGAAGAAAATGATGGGAATGGCCCAGCCTTGGTGCTGCCGCACGACTTCGCTGACCCAGTGGATAATGTCGTTCAGATTCAAACCCGTCTCCTTGATACCGATATCCTTGCCCAAGGATACGCAATGCCCGCCGGCGTTGGTTAAACGCCGGCTAAACATTGCGATTGCTGTACGACTATTCCAGATAGTGCGCCCGCAGGGTTTCGCGCTGGCTGGCCCCCAGCCCGTACTCCGTTTCCAGCCAGCGATCGGTGCTGCCGTACTGCGCATCGATACTGCCGAGCGCGGTCATCAGAAACTCTTCGCGGGCGCTCAATACGTAGGCAAACTGCGCCAGCGCCGCGTCGTTCAGGCGAATGGACAGCTGATCCAGCATCTGTTCGCGGAAGCTGGCCAGCGTGGTTTCCGTCAGCAGATAGTCCTCAACAACCGTGGCCCGGTCGGCCCCCAGAGCGAACAACACCAGCGCCGAACCGATGCCGGTACGGTCTTTGCCCACCGCACAGTGTTGAACAATAGCGCCAGCGTCCGGCTGCACCAGCAGGTTGGCCAACTGTCGATATGCCGCGTTGCCAAACGGCAGTCGACGATACAGTTCCAGCATGAAGGCGCGTGCGTCAAAGCCTGCCAGGGTTTCGCTGGTCAGTTTTGCCAGGTTGGCATTAACCTCGCTGCTCAATGGATTGGCCGGGAAATGGTGGTAATCGGCACCGCTCCACAGCACGTCCGGTTTGGCTTGTACTTCGTCGGCATCGCGATAGTCGAGCACTGACCGTACCGGCACGCCGGCCAGAAAGGTACAGTCATTTTCGGTCAACCGCTCGAGTGAACCGGAACGAAACAGTAAACCGCGCTTGATGCGGCGGCCTTCGGCCACGCTGTTGCCGCCCAAGTCGCGAAAGTTGATACCACCGTCAAGCGGCGCAAGTGAAGGATGGAGCAGAATCTGGGCAGTCATAGACATCCTCTTGATTATTGTCGGAACAAGCACCAGCGGTGCCGAGACAACGCGGCAATCGGGACATTATGTCGACGCCGGAGAAGACAACCGTAACAGATTACGCCTGTAGGGAGAAACGGGCCGCATGGAGGCCCGTTGCATTGGAGGATTACAGCAGGCGGCGCGCCGCCTCCACCACGATTTGCACCGCATGGCTTTCGGTTTGCTTCATGGTTTCCGCGTTCGGAATCTCCTGCTGGGTACGGTTAACGATCACGCCGGCCACCATACCGGCTCGCAGGCCCTGGCTGGCGCACATGGTCAACAGCGTCGCGGATTCCATTTCATAGTTCATTACGCCCATGGATTGCCATTCTTCCATCGAGCCTTTGAACCGGCTGACCACGCGACCGGAATAGGTATCGTAACGTTCCTGACCCGGGTAGAAAGTATCGGAGGACGCGGTCACGCCAATATGCGTGTTGGCACCGCTGGCTTTGGCCGCTTCAACCAACGCGGTAGTACAGGCGAAGTCCGCTACCGCCGGGAATTCCATTGGTGCAAAATGCAGGCTGGCGCCGTCAAGGCGTACCGCCGCCGTGGTCACCAGCACATCGCCGACGTTGATATTCGGCTGAATCGCGCCAGTGGTACCAATACGCAGGAAAGTGCGAATGCCCAGTTGCGCCAATTCCTCTACTGCGATAGAAGTGGAAGGACCGCCGATGCCAGTCGAGCAAACGATAACCGCTTTGCCGTCCAATTCTGCACGCCATGAGGTGAATTCACGATGGGACGCCAGATGCACCGGGTTTTCCATCAATTTGGCGATTTTCTCTACACGCTGCGGATCGCCAGGAACAATCGCAAGCTGAGCCCCTTGTAAATCATTTTTGGTGAGGCCGAGATGGAAAACGTCAGACTGAGACATAAGAGACTCCTCATAGATCAGATTATTGGGAGGAACAAAAAAGTACTCTACTGAAAATCAACGCCCTTTTTCGTGACAGACATCACCACCAATAAAGAAACGAATTACGATCTACATATTTTTTGTGATTTATATCACATAAATAGCCTTTATTACCGCTGCGTTTTGTCCAAGTCTAGCCAATACAGGCGTTGGCACCACGATGACAACCGGGCGCAATCTTACCTATAGTTACTTTCAGAACTGCTTTTCTCTTGCATGGAGACCGCAATGAAAACCGAATACGTGATGACATTAAAACAGGCCAAAGAGGGGTTTAATCCGGCCACCACGCCGTTGGCTGCAACCACTGTTTATACCGACGACGCAGGCATTCATGCGGGTGAAACCACTATTCCGTCGCAGGGTGACGACCTGCCGGCCTTTATCGCCAAACCGGCCGATCATAACGGTCCTTTCCCGGTGGTGCTGGTAGTACAGGAAATCTTCGGCGTTCATCAGCATATTCAGGATCTGTGCCGCCGGCTGGCGAAAGAGGGCTATCTGGCGATCGCGCCTGAGCTGTATTTTCGCCAAGGGGAAGCTCGGGATTACAGTGATATCAACGAGCTGCTGCAAAAACTGGTCAGCAAAGTGCCGGATAAGCAAGTGTTGATCGATTTGGATCATACCGCCAACTGGGCCATCCGCCATGGTGGCGATGCCAGCAAGTTGGCGATCACCGGTTTTTGCTGGGGTGGGCGCATCACCTGGCTGTATGCGGCGCATAACCCGCAGTTGAAAGCCGCCGTCGCCTGGTACGGCAAATTGGTGGGGGAAAAAACCCTCAACTCACCGAAACACCCGGTGGATATCGCCACTCAGTTGACGGCGCCGGTATTGGGATTATACGGCGGGCAAGACGGCAGTATCCCGCAGGATACGGTGGAGAACATGCGCCAGGCGATCCGCGCCGCCAACGCGGATGCCGAAATCGTGGTATATCCGGAAGCGGGCCACGCGTTTAACGCCGATTACCGCCCCAGTTACCACGCTGAATCGGCGCAGGACGGCTGGCAACGCATGCTGGACTGGTTTATCCAGCATGGCGTAGTGGGAGTGAAATAAGCGCTGCACGGGCTCGGCAGCGCTGAGCCCTTAGCGTTATTCCAGTTGCAGCGTGCCAAATGCCGCTTGCCAATCCTGCTCAAACTTGACGACGGCCGCCTGTACCGCAGGCGTATTGATAAACTGCTGCGCAATTTCCGGCGGCAAGGTTATCGCCCCACACCCCGCCAGCAGGCAATCCAACGCCTGACGTGGGGTTTTGAAACTGGCAGCCAATACCTTCGCCTGCGCAACGTGACGTTCCAGTAACTGCTGCAGCTCTGCGACGGTAGCAATGCCGTTTCCCCCCTGCGCATCGATACGATTAACATATGGCGCCACATAGTCCGCCCCGGCCAATACCGACAGCAACCCTTGCACCGCACCATAAACTGCGGTGCCCAAGGTAGGTATCGCCAGGCTTTTTAACGTCTTGATCGCCGCCAGTCCCTCAGCGGTGACCGGCACCTTCACTACCAGCCCCGGCACCCGCTCATTCAGGCGTAGCGCCTCTTCGACTATCTGCGGCGCATCATTTGCCATTATCTGGGCAAATAGCCTTCCCTTTCCCCCTAACGCCTCATGCAGCGCCGGTAACACCTCCCACAAACAGGTGCGTGAGCTGGCAATAATGCTCGGATTGGTGGTTACGCCCTGCAACGGCAGAATACGCGCCAGCCGTTTTACTGCGCCGACGTCGGCGGTATCGAGATAGAGTTCCATCAATGTTCTCCAAAAAATAGGGCGCCAACGCGCCCTGCAGTGAATTACAGTTCAAGCTCTTGTTGCAACAGCGCTTCTACCTGTTGTGCCGATGCCGCATTGACCAACGCCGCACGAAACTCGTCATGCATGATGCGTCGGGCCAATTTAGAAAAAATACGCATATGCCGGTCGCCTGCCGCATGTTTATTCAACGTCAACATGATGACGAATCGCACCTCTTCCTCGCCCCATATCACCGGTTGTGACAGCCTGGCGACGCTGATGGTCGACTGCTCAATATGTTCGGATTTGGTATGCGGAATAGCGAAGCCAAAACCCAGTCCGGTGGAAAACACCGCTTCGCGCGCCCATAGATCGGCGGCCAGCTTGCGCGGGTAACGGCAGCGCCCTGCCAGCAGCAGATTATCCGTCATGCCCTTGATCACCTCCTCTTTACTGCGCCAGTCAGCGCCGAGAGTAATGCAGGATGGCGAAATCAATGGGGCATCGCGTTGATCCATGCGGAACTGCGCCAGTAGGTGTTCAACTTCCAACGAGGTGCGGCACGCCATCGCACGGTTGAGCAACAGGCGGCATTCGCGGCTATCCAGCTTGACCAGCCGCGCCTTGGTCGCCGGGATCGAGGGGGAGCTCATGCTGATTTCATCCAGTCCCAGCCCCACCAGCAACGGCAATACCGAGCCTTTTGCCGCCAATTCGCCGCACAGCCCGATCCATTTGCCATGGCGATGCACCGCCGCTACCGCATGGTCCAGCGCGCGCAGGAAGGCCGGGTTCAGACTGTTGTAATGCTTGATGACTTTGGCATTATCGCGGTCCACCGCCAGCAGATATTGAGTCAAATCATTGCTACCAATGCTGAAGAAATCGATCTCCTCACAACACTGATCGATGATGAACATCACCGACGGCACTTCCAGCATGATGCCCACCGGGATTTTTTCATCGAACGGGATTTGCTCGGCACGTAATGCCTGCTTGACCTCGGCCAACTGTTCCTTGACCCACAGGATCTCCTCCATTGACGAGATCATCGGGATCATGATTTTCAGCGCCCCGTGCGCCGAAGCACGCAGGATCGCCCGCAGTTGGGTATGAAACAGCGGCAAAAACTCCTGATAGATTCGTACCGCGCGATAACCGAGAAACGGATTGTTTTCTAAAGGAATATTCAGATAATCCACCGGTTTGTCACCGCCGATGTCCATGGTACGAACGATTATCGTCTTGCCGTCGGCGGCCTCTACCGCCTGGCAGTAAATATTGTAGAGCTCGTTCTCCGCAGGCGCGCTTACCCGATCCATATACAGCATTTCGGTGCGAAACAGACCAATCGCCTCGGCGCCGTTGCCAAAAGCCGCACTGGCCTCCACGGCGTGCGCAATATTGGCGGCAACCTCCATCTTCACACCGTCACCGGTACGGCCAGAGTGATGCAGATAGGCGCTTTGCTGTTGACGCAACTGGTCATTCAGCCATAGCTCCTGCTGATAGTAGCGCCGCACCGGCGGGGTCAATTCGCACACCACCAGGCCAAGATCGCCATCGATTTGCACCTGCTGGCCAAGATAGTTTTGCAATAGTTCGGCATTAACCCCCACCAGCATGGGTATATTGAACGATCTGGCCAGAATGACGGTATGAGACGTGCTGCCGCCGCTGGCTAACAGCAATCCCTTCAGATGACGTTTATCCAGCTCGAGGAACTGGCTCGGCGTCAGTTCCTCTGCCATGCAAATGCTGGCTTCACTCAGCGCCCGTTGCGAGGGAAAACGCTGGCTGCCATAGATTTGCTGCAGCAGTTGGAAACCGACATCACGAATATCCAGCTGGCGTTCGCGCAGATAAGCACTGTTTGACTGCGCCAGACGCTGGCTGAAATACGCGGCGGCATCAACGATCGACCGGGCACAGCTTTCTCCGGCCCGTACTTCGTCCAGCAACCGCTGGCGAAAAGCGTCGTCGCGCACCAGCGAACGGTGTGCGACCAGCACCGCACTGGTTGCGCCATTACCCGCCATCAACTGCAGTTCCAATGCCTTATCCAATTGTTCCAACCCGGCCAACAGGCGGCTTTGCTCCTGCTCCAGGCTGTCGGCGGGAGGTAAATCCGTCAGGGCATTGAGATCGATAGCCGCCAGATGCAGCAGTTTGCCGCTGGCGGTGCCCTGGCAAACCGGGCGACCACGTACCAGCGTCGGCAACAGATTGGCCAGCGACAGTGGGATGGGTTCCTGATCGGCGCACTGTTCAATCGGCGGCAAGGCGTCATCGCAATGCCTGAATTCGTGGGCGATAAACTGGCTCAATCTGTCGAACGCCGCTTGTTCATCAACGCCTTCAATGGTGACCTGGCAGCTATCCCCCAGCAAAATATCCGCGCCAATCAATGACAATACGCTCTTGCCATCGCCGGTCAGACCGCTACGGGTGTTATGCCACTGAAAGCATGATTGAAAACTGTTGCACAGGGTTTCAATGTGGCTGGCGGGGCGAGCATGAACGCCGTTAGGCAGCTCGCAGGTAAACGTGACGATTTTGGCCATTGGAATGTCCTCCTACCCTGACAACGATGAACCACGGCGGTTTACCATCAGAATAAAAGCCGCTCTCCGGCGCGCCTATGCGACAAAAACGCCAAATACTGGACAAATGTAATCTAAATACTTAAATGCGATAGCGCTCACAAAGCAAGAGTTCTCTCCTTGCCACTTCATTCTGTCGCAATTTGCGTTTGATCTCACTTTTCCACTGACATTACAAAAATCCAGTAAATGACAATTTTATCCCCTGTTGGCGGCGTGGTCGGATACCTATTGTGATAGGTAACAACCTTTCTCCGTCAGGGGTTATTTCTTGCTGATGGTTACTGTTCTCAAAACCCTCGTGTTATGACCAGGGAGTGAATAATGAAAGACCTGCTCAACATACTTAAAAGCACCCGCCAGCATTTGATGTCCGGCGTTTCCCATATGATCCCGTTCGTGGTGGCCGGCGGCATTCTGCTGGCGGTTTCCGTCATGCTGTATGGCAAAGGCGCAGTGCCTGACGCCGCAACCGATCCCAACCTGAAAAAACTGTTTGATATCGGCGTAGCCGGCTTGACGCTGATGGTGCCGTTCCTGGCGGCCTATATAGGCTATTCGATCGCCGATCGTTCAGCGCTGGCGCCGGCCGCGATTGGCGCCTGGGTAGGCGCCTCATTCGGCGCCGGTTTCTTTGGCGCCATCATTGCCGGCCTGCTGGGCGGTATCATCGTGTTTTACCTGAAGAAAATCCCCGTCCCGAAGATCCTGCGTTCGGTGATGCCAATCTTCGTAATCCCGATTGTCGGCACGTTACTGACCGCCGGCATCATGATGTGGGGGCTGGGCGAACCGGTTGGCGCGCTGACTACCGGCCTGACCCGCTGGCTGCAGGGTATGCAGCAGGGCAGCATCGTGGTACTGGCCATCATCATGGGCCTGATGCTGGCATTCGACATGGGCGGGCCGGTGAACAAGGTGGCCTATGCCTTCATGCTGATCTGTGTGGCGCAGGGCGTCTATTCGGTGGTGGCGATTGCCGCCGTCGCCATCGCCACTCCGCCACTGGGGCTGGGTTTCGCCACGCTGATTGGCCGCAAATATTATTCGGTCGAGGAACGTGAAGCGGGCAAAGCCGCACTGCTGATGGGCTGCGTTGGCGTAACCGAAGGGGCGATTCCGTTTGCCGCAGCCGACCCGCTGCGGGTGATCCCTTCCATCATGATCGGTTCAGCCTGCGCTGCAGTTGTCGCAGCGCTGTTCGGCGCACAATGCTATGCCGGCTGGGGCGGACTGATCGTGCTACCTGTGGTTGCGGGCAAACTGGGGTTTATTGCCGCCTTGCTGTCCGGCATGGTCATCACCGCCCTGCTGGTAAACCTGCTGAAAAGCCGGGCGGCCAAACGGCCAACCGCTGCCGCCAGCGAAGAAAACGATCTGGATCTGGATTTTGAAATCAACTGACTACATTGAGGAAATCGCTATGGCCAACATTATTGCCGTCACCGCATGCCCTTCCGGCGTCGCCCATACCTACATGGCCGCCGAGGCCATTGAACAAGCCGCCACCGCCAGGGGGTGGCAATGCAAAGTGGAAACCCAGGGTTCCATCGGGCTGGAAAACCCGTTGACGCCAGAAGACATCGCCGCCGCCGACATGGTGATCCTGACCAAAGACATCGGCATCAAGTTTGAAGAGCGCTTTGCCGGCAAAACCGTGGTACGGGTCGCCATCAGCGACGCGGTCAAACGCGCCGACGCGATCATGAGCAAAATCGCCGCTCATCTGGAGCCCACCGCCTGACGTCCTGTCCCGACGCCGTTGGTCGGGATTAGCCCCGGTTTGTCGCAGAAGGATAAAAAAGATGACCTCTCGTATCGAACGCCTGAAAGCCGCTTTATTTTCCGCCCCACGTGAAATTTCGCTGGAGCGTGCGCTGCTGTACACCGCCAGCCATCGACAAACCGCAGGGGAACCGACCATTATACGGCGGGCGAAGGCCACCGCGCATATTTTGGATCGCGTCGCCATCAGCATTCGCGAGGATGAATTGATCGCCGGCAACCGTACCGTCAAACCTCGGGCCGGCATCATGTCGCCGGAAATGGATCCCTACTGGCTGCTTAAAGAACTGGAGAGCTTCGCAACGCGCCCGCAGGACCGTTTTACCATCAGCGAAGAAGACCAGCGGACTTACCGCGAGCAACTGTATCCCTACTGGGAAAAACGCTCGATGAAGGACTTTATCAATGGTCAGATGCCAGTAGAAGTGCAATCCGCCACCCAGACGCAAATCTTCAGTATCAACCAAACCGACAAGGGCCAGGGGCATATCATCATTGATTACCCGCGGTTACTGAACCTCGGCATGGACGCGCTGCTGGCAGAATTGCAACAGTACCAGCAGCAACAGCCGGAAAACGCCTTCTACCAGGCCGCGCTGCTGCTGTTGCAAGCCTCTCAGCGCCATATGCTGCGTTATGCGCAGCTGGCGCACGACATGGCGGCACAGGCTGCCTCGCCACGGCGCCAGGCCGAACTGCTGCGCATCGCCGATGTCACCGAATGGGTGGCACATCACAAGCCACAGGATTTCTATCAGGCCTGCCAGCTGTTTTGGTACATAAACATCATTCTGCAATACGAATCCAACGCCAGCTCGCTGTCACTTGGCCGTTTCGATCAATACATGTTGCCGTTCTATCAGGCATCGTTGAATCAGGGGGAAGATCCCGCCTGGCTGCGTGAGCTGCTGGAAAGCCTGTGGGTGAAGTGCAACGACATCGTCCTGCTGCGCTCAACCGCCAGCGCCCGTTACTTTGCCGGCTTCCCCACCGGTTATACCATCCTGCTGGGCGGATTGACTGAAACCGGCCATAGCGCGGTCAATGCCCTGTCGTTTCTCTGTCTCGACGCCTACCAGAGCGTTCAGTTACCGCAACCCAATCTGGGCGTGCGAGTGAATGAATTTATCGATCGACCATTCCTGCTGAAAACCGCCGAAACCATCCGGCTCGGCACCGGCATACCGCAAATATTCAACGATGAAGTGGTGGTGCCGGCGTTTCTCAACCGCGGCGTATCGCTGGAAGATGCGCGTGATTATGCGGTGGTCGGCTGCGTCGAACTGTCGATACCCGGCAAAACCTATGGCCTACACGACATCGCCATGTTCAACCTGCTGAAAGTCATGGAGCTGGCGTTGCTGGAAAACGAAGGCAATACCACGCTGAGCTATCCGCAACTGCTGGAGCAGATCCGCAACAAAATACGCCATTACGTCAGACTGATGGCCGAAGGCAGCAACGTTTGCGATATCGGTCACCGCGACTGGGCACCGGTGCCGCTGCTGTCGTCGTTCATCGCCGACTGCCTGCAAAACGGCAAAGACATTACCGAAGGCGGCGCACGTTATAATTTCTCTGGCGTCCAGGGCATCGGCATCGCCAACCTGAGCGATTCGCTGTATGCGCTCAAAGGGCTGGTGTTCGATCAACAACGCCTGAGCTTTGACCAACTGTTAGCCACGCTGAAAGCCAACTTCGCTACCCCCGAAGGGGAGAAAATCCGTGCGCGTTTGCTCAATCGTTTTGCTAAATATGGCAACGACGTTGATGAAGTCGATCTTGTCAGCGCCGATCTGCTGCGCTTTTACTGTAAACAGGTAGAGCAGTACCGCAACCCGCGCGGCGGGCAATTCACGCCCGGATCCTACACCGTATCTGCCCACGTACCGCTGGGGGCGGTAGTCGGTGCCACGCCGGACGGGCGTTACGCCGGCGAGCAATTGGCGGACGGTGGCCTTTCGCCGATGTTGGGGCAAGATGCGCAGGGCCCGACCGCAGTGCTCAAGTCGGTCAGCAAACTGGACAATTACCTGCTTTCCAACGGCACGCTACTCAACGTCAAGTTCACGCCGGCCACGTTGCGGGGCCAGCAAGGGCTGAACAAACTGGCGGATTTTCTTGGCGCGTTCACCAGACTCAAGCTTCAGCATGTGCAATTCAACGTCGTCAACGCAGAAACGCTGCGTGAAGCGCAGCAGCGACCGCAGGATTTTGCCAGCCTGGTGGTGCGCGTCGCCGGGTATAGCGCATTCTTCGTAGAACTTTCGAAGGAGATCCAGGATGACATCATCCGTCGTACAGCGCATCAACTGTAGCCTGATCGCCCCCGGTTTCACCCGAACCGACGGAATGCTGCCGCAGGGGCGCATCTTCAATATGCAGCGCTATTCGTTGAATGACGGACAGGGCATCCGCAGCGTGGTGTTTTTTAAAGGCTGCCCGCATACCTGCCCGTGGTGCGCCAACCCGGAATCGATGTCTGCCAGCATCCATACCGTGCGCCGTGAAGCCAAATGCCTGCACTGCCAGCCCTGCCTGAATGATGTTGTTGAGTGTCCGAGCGGTGCGCTGGAGCATATCGGGCAAAACGTGACGCTGGAGACGCTGTTACAGCAGTTGCTGCAGGACGAGGTGTTTTATCGAACGTCCGGCGGCGGCGTCACGCTCTCTGGCGGTGAAGTGCTGATGCAGGCCGGTTTCGCCACCGCGCTGCTGGCACATTTGCAGGCACTGGGGATCAACACCGCGATTGAAACCGCCGGCGACGCGCCATTGCGCAGCCTGATGGCATTGGCGGCGCATTGCGATCAGGTGCTGTTTGATCTGAAAATAATGGATGCGTCGCAGGCCAAACGGCTGCTGAATATCAATCAACCGCGGGTATTGGCCAACTTTGCCGCGCTGTCGGCAGCCGGTGTCGCGCTGATCCCCCGTCTGCCGCTGATCCCGCATTACACTCTGCATAAAGAAAATATGGCGCAGATCCTGGCTTTTCTCGCACCTTTCGCGTTAAAAGAGATCCATCTGCTGCCTTTCCATCAATATGGTGAGGCCAAATATGCACTACTCGGGCGCGACTATGCCATGCGCGGCGTCGCGCCGGCCAGCGAACAGCAGATAGCGCCGCTACGTGCGATGGCGGAAGCGGCAGGTTATCACGTCATCGTCGGCGGTTAACGCCACGCAAGGGGGTGAGTATGTCGATCAAACTGGTAGCGGTAAGCGCCTGTGTCAGCGGCGTAGCACACACCTATATGGCGGCAGAAAGGCTGGAAAAACTGTGCGCACAGCAGAAATGGCCGGTGAAGATTGAAACCCAGGGCGCGCTGGGTATCGTTAACGCTCTGACCAGCGAGGATTTGGCGCAGGCCGACGTGGTGCTGTTGATTACCGATATTCAGTTGGCCGGCAGTGAGCGCTTTACCCACCATCGCTGCGTGAAAATCGGCATCAGTACTTTTCTACGCCAGCCAGAAAAAGCCTTGAGCGCGGTGCGTAAGGCGGCCTCTTCGCCGCAGGCAACTCACATCCAGATGGGGTGATTATCCGCGTTGTTTCAGTTCGCTACGGTACTGTCCGCGATATTCTGACGGCGAACGTTCGGTGTTCTTACGAAAAATCCGGCAAAAATAGTTACTGTCGATAAAACCACAGGCGTGCGCCACTTCCTTCACCTTCATATCGTAACGCTTCAGCAAATGTTTTGCCTGTTCCAGCCGCACATGGTTCAAATATTCATTAAAACCGATGCCACCCACCTTTTGAAACAAATGCGAGAGATAATTGGGTGAGATATAAAACGCCTGTGCCACGGACTCACGCGTCAGCGGCTCGCGATAATGCTCCTCCAGGTAATCACGTACCGCCCCGAACAGTGCCTGGCTGCGTGAAGCTGTTTCGACGGAAGAGCCAAACAGATCGAGCGCATGGCTCAGTAAACCCTTCACCAGAAAACGCGCGGTGCCCTGGTCGCTCTGATGCCATGCCAGTTCATGCAATGCCTGCAATATAAACGAACCGACGCGAGGCCCGCGGCGGGCGACGTTATCCTTGCCCAGCAATACGGTGTTTTCACCGTCCCATTCCAGCAGGCTATAACCGAGCTGCTGTTTACCAAACAGCAGGCTCAGCGTCGTCACAGGTCGCTGCCAATGGGGGATATTCCATCCCTGTGCCGGAACGAACAGCGCATCTCCTGGCCGCAGCGCATGCTGCACGACATCCAGGTTGCCCTCCCATTCCACCCGCAGTTCGCCGTCGACAACCAGCTCCAGCCGTGGAAAATTGACCTGGTACGCCAGCTCCGGCGCCGTTTTTTGATTACCGGCAAAATAAACCTGACCGATGCCTTTAACATCGTCCAGCATGGGTGACAACACGCTCACCAGTGGATGCTTCATTGAGTCGGCCCTGCATCAAAATAGCGATATCACCGGATAATAACGGATTGCCATGGTGAAAAAGTACCCGCAGGTCAATAAAAACATCTGGTATCAACGTTTGAACAGCATCATCAAGACGAACAGCCCGCCCAACCCACCGGTGATAACACCGATCGGCAACTCCTGCGGCGCCATCAGGGTACGGCTGAGCAGGTCGCCAGCGGCCAACAGCACGGCCCCGAGAATCGCCACTAGCGGCAGCAGCGCCCGGTGCCGCACGCCGCATAACGGGCGCGCCAGATGCGGCACCATCAGGCCGACAAAGCCAATCACCCCGGTGAGGGCCACCAGCGTTGCGGTTGCCAGCGCGCAACAAAGGAAAATTTCACTGCGCAGGCGCGTGAGATGCACTCCGAGCGAAACGGCGGTCTGTTCACCGCTCAGCAAGGCATCCAGCGCGCGCCAACGCCAGCAGATGAATGCCGCCAACAGCAGATTGGCGGCAGCAGCCAGCCATAGATTATCCCAGGCCGCCAGACCCAACCCCCCCAGCGTCCAAAACAGAATGGCGCTCGCCGCACGCTGATCGCCGGTAAAAACCAGATAATTGGTCAAGGCGCCAAATAAAAATGAAATCGCCAGGCCGCTGATGACGATGCGCTCGCTGCCTTTCTCCTGTTGCAAACGCAGCAGTACCATCACCGCCAGGGCGGACGCCAGGCCGCCGGCGAAGGCCGACGCCGGTAAGGTCCAGTGCCCCAGCCGATCGCCCAACCGGGTAATCACTGCCACCGCACCTGCCGACGCGCCGGACGACAGACCAAACAGAAAAGGATCCGCCAGCTCATTGCGCGTAGCGGTTTGCAACAATGCTCCCACCATGGCCAACCCGGCACCGGTCAAGGCCGCCAGCAACACCCGCGGAATGCGCAGCTCAATCACGATGCGCGCGGTCATCGGCGATACCGGTTGCGGGTTGAGCCCCAGCATAGACAGCAGTTGCGTCAACGGCACCCGGGTAGTGCCGATAGCAACTCCGGCCAACATTAATGCCGCCAATATTACCAACAGGAGCCCCACGACGATGGCATAACGCAGCCGCCGGTCAGTCAATGCAGCACTCCCGGGTATAGCGCCTGCGCCAGTTTTTCTATCGCGGCGACGTTAGCCGGCCCGGGAGTCAGCTCGGCATATTGCAGGCGTAAATAACGCTGATGGCGCACCGCCGGGGTGTGTTTCATCAGCGGATGCGTGGCGAGGAACTGCTGTAGCCGGTCTGCGCTGCCTGCCTGTTGATAATCCAGCAGCACAATCACGTCCGGTTGCCGCGTGGCCACCTCTTCCCATGAGGTGGTCGCCCAACTGGCCGCCAGTGTGTCCATAACATTTTTGCCACCGGCCGCCTCAATCAACGCGGTCGGCATGGCATATTTGCCGCTGGTAAAGGGTTTATCCTCGCCTGAATCATAAACAAAAACCTTTTGCACCGGCCGTTGGCCAATACGCTGCCGCAGCGTGGCCAGCCGCTGCTGCCATTGGCTGACCAATTGCTCGGCGCGCTGTTGCCGGCCAAATATCTTGCCCAGCTTGAGCATGTCATCGTATAGCAACGCCATGCTGGCACGTGGCCGCGCGTGCTGGGTCCAGATGCAGCTTTCACTCAAGACCAGGGTTTTGACGCCATATTTCGCCAACGAGCGCGGCGTGACGTCACCGCCAATTTTCATGCCGTAATTCCAACCGGCAAAGAAAAAGTCCGGATTAACCGCCAGCAACGTCTCCAACGAAGGATATTTGGCCGCCAATTCGGGGATGTTTCCCTGCTGTCGTTGGAATTCAGCGCTAGATTTATACCAGCCGGAAATGCCGGTCACCCCGACAATCTGCGGTTGCAGCCCAAGTGCAAACGCCATTTCAGCCATATTCAAATCGTTAATCACCGCCCGTTGCGGTGCGGCCGTGAAGGTCAGCGGCTCGCCGCAGCTGTCCACCGTGACCGGAAAGGCCGAGGCCGATGCCGGCGATGCCAGCAGGCTCAGCAAGTACCATAATGTCCTTTTCATCGTATCGTTATCCTGCGCGCTGCGGCGCTTCAAAGATGTGTAGCGGTTGGCCAGTGCGTGGATGGGTAATCACAAAACTGTCGAGGCCAAACACCGGGTTGATGCAGTCGGCGGCCAATGCGCGGGACGGGATATCACAGCGTACCAGCCGGCCTCGTTCGATTACCGCCACCCGATCGGCAAACGGCGCCACCAGCGCCAGATCGTGCAATACGGCGATCGCAGCAATGCCCTTGCGTTTCACCCAGTTCAACAGGCTGGCGCGGGCCAGTGGGTCGAGATGGTTGGTCGGCTCATCCAGCAACAGCAGTTGTGGCGTTTGGGCAAAGGCGCGAGCCAGCGCCGCCCGCTGTCGCTCCCCTCCCGACAGCCGCGCAAGGCGTTGATGTCGCAATCCCCGCATGCCGGTTTCCGTCAACGCGTGTTCGACCAGTTGCCGATGACGCTGCGCGCTGTCTTGCCCCTGGTACGGCAATCGGCCCAGTTCGACGTATTCGCTCACGGTGAGCTGTGGATGTGCGCTGTCACTTTGCGCCAACAGCGCAATGGTTCTGGCCCGCTGCAAGCGGCTGAGCTGCGATAGAGGGCGGCCGTCAAACTGCACTTCACCAGAGGTCGGCATAAGCTCGCCGGTCAACATACGCAACAGCGTCGACTTGCCACTGCCGTTCGGCCCAACGATCGCCAGGCATTCCGCCGGCCGCAGGTTCAGGTTGATATCAGACAGCAACGACCTGCCGCACCCCGCGGTATACCCGAGCCGCCGTACTTGCAATAACGCACCGTCGTGAGAGTCAATGGACAACAGGAGCACCTTCATTTAAAGATATGTTATAACATAACATATCCAACTTGCATGCTTCTCGCAATCCCCTTATTGCGCTACCGCGCGATGCGGCAAAAAAAAGGGGAGCCGAAGCCCCCCCATCATTAACGGTAACAAACCACTCTGGTCAGTCGTCAGATGTCATTATGCCGTTGCACGCAGTCGTTGTGCCGCCAGGACCATATTGGCCAACGATTGGCGTGTTTCCGGCCAGCCACGAGTTTTCAGGCCGCAATCCGGGTTGACCCACAGACGTTCCGCCGGAATGTTCTGCGCCGCTTTGCGCAGCAGCGCTTCAATCCATTCCACGCTCGGTACGTTCGGCGAGTGAATGTCATACACGCCCGGGCCAATTTCATTCGGATACTCAAACTCTTTGAACGCCTCCAGCAGATCCATATCGGAACGCGAGGTTTCGATGGTGATCACATCCGCATCCAGCGCGGCGATGGACTCCATGATGTCATTGAACTCGCAATAACACATGTGGGTGTGGATCTGCGTTTCATCGCTGGCCACCGCGGCATTGAGCTTGAAGGCATCCACTGCCCAATCCAGATAGGTCGCCCAGTCGGACTGGCGCAGCGGCAAACCTTCACGCAGCGCGGGCTCGTCAATCTGGATGATGCCGATGCCGGCCTGTTGCAAATCGTCGACTTCGTCACGCAACGCCAGGGCAATCTGCCTGGCGATCGTCTCGCGCGTCACGTCTTCACGCGGGAATGACCAGCACAGAATAGTCACCGGACCGGTCAGCATGCCTTTTACCGGTTTGTCGGTCAGCGACTGGGCAAACTTCGCCCATTCAACGGTGATTGCTTCGGGACGGCTGACATCACCGATGATCACTGGCGGTTTCACGCAGCGTGAGCCGTAACTCTGTACCCAGCCGTTCTGAGTGAAGACAAACCCGTCCAGGTTTTCGCCGAAGTATTCCACCATGTCGTTACGCTCGGCTTCGCCATGCACCAGCACGTCCAGGCCGAGGCGCTCCTGTTCAACGATCGCCTGCCTGATATGTTCACCGATGCTGGTACGATAGTTGCCACCGTCCAGCCGCCCCTGTTTGAAATCAAGACGCAGACCTCGGATTTCAGTAGTTTGCGGGAACGAACCGATGGTGGTGGTTGGCCACGCCGGCAGGTTGAAACGTTCGCGCTGCGCCTGGGCACGCTGTGGATACGGACTACGGCGTTTACTGTCCTGTTCGGTGATGGCGGCCAGGCGTTTTTCCACCTGTGCATTATGCACTCGGCTGGATTGTTGGCGAGCGCGTATCGGTGCGCTGTAGGCGTCCAGTTTGGCCTGTTTTGCCGCGTCCGGCGCGTTCAACGCCGCGCTCAACTGCGCCAGTTCGGCACATTTTTGTAATGCAAAGGCAAACCAGCTCTTCACTTCCTCATCAAGACGCGTTTCCACGCTCAGATCGATCGGGCTGTGCAACAGCGAACAGGAGGTACCAAGCCACAGCGGACGGCTGCCCACCAGCGGTTGCAGACGTTCAGCCCAGCGGCTCAGATCCGCCCGCCACACGTTACGGCCGTTAACCACCCCCAACGACAGCAGCCACTCTTTTGGCAGCGCGTTATTGAGCGCGTCGATGTCGTCATGACCGGCAACCAGATCCACATGCAAACCTTGCACCGGCAGCGACGCGATAGTGGGCAGATTGTGGCCGATACTGTCGAAATAGGTGGTCAGCAGCAGTTTGACCTGGCCCTGCAGCGCGGCGTAAGCCGGCTGGTAAGCGTCCAGCCACGCCTGCGGCAGCTCCAGCACCAGTGCGGGTTCATCGATCTGTACCCATTCGATGCCGCGCTTTGCCAGCTCCGCCAATACCTGCTGGTAGACCGGCAAAATATCGCCCAGCAGTGACAGGCGGTCAAACTGCTCGCCCTTGACCTTGCCCAGCCACAGATAGGTGACCGGCCCCAGCAGCACCGGCTTGATCCTGTGGCCCAGCGCCAGTGCTTCATCAACTTCGTCCAGCAGTTGGGTCCAACCCAGCGTAAACTGCTGGCCCTGGTGGAATTCCGGCACCATGTAGTGATAGTTGGTGTTAAACCATTTGGTCATTTCCGCCGCCGCCGCCGGTTCACCGGTCGGCGCACGGCCACGGCCAATGCGGAATAGCGTATCCAGATCGATGGAGCCCTGCTGATTCTGATGGCGAGCCGGTACGTTGCCCAGCAGCAGGCTGGTAGTCAGTACGTGATCGTACCAGGCAAAGTCACCGACCGGCAGCAGATCCACCCCGGCCTGCTGCTGCTGCTGCCAGTGACGGGCGCGCAGTTCGCGGCCAACCGCCAGCAGTTCTTCCCGCGTTGAGTTACCGGCCCAGTAGCTTTCTTGCGCTTTTTTCAGCTCGCGACGCAGGCCAACGCGTGGAAAACCCAGAGTGTGATTCAAAATTGCCATCGTCATATTCCCCATTTAGCCGTCCAGATGTTTACACATCCATAATCAGCAGGTAGTGTATCAACCACAAGCGCAATTTATTCACTGTCACTGTGAAGGACTCTCATGATCGAACTGAAACACTTACGGACGCTGCAGGCACTGCGCAATACCGGCTCTCTGGCCGCAGCGGCTGCGCAACTCCATCAGACACAATCGGCCCTTTCGCATCAGTTCAGCGATCTGGAGCTGCGTCTGGGCTTTAAGCTGTTCGTTCGCAAAAGCCAGCCGCTGCGCTTTACCGCGCAGGGAGAGATTCTGTTGCAGTTGGCAGAACAGGTATTGCCGCAGATTCAACAGGCGTTGCAGGCCTGCCACGAACCGCATCAGGCTACGCTGCGCATCGCCATCGAATGCCACAGTTGCATCCAGTGGCTGACGCCGGCGCTGGACAATTTCCGCCAGCGCTTCCCGCAGGTGGTGATGGATTTCAAATCCGGGGTGACGTTCGATCCGCAGCCGGCGCTGCAGCAGGGTGAACTGGATCTGGTGCTGACCTCCGATATTTTACCGCGCAGCGGGCTGCATTATTCGCCAATGTTCGACTTTGAAGTGCGGCTGGTGCTGGCGCCAGATCACCCGCTGGCCAACAAACCGCATATTGAACCGCAAGACCTGATTGATGAAACGCTGATGATTTACCCGGTACAACGCCAACGTCTGGATATCTGGCGCCATTTCCTGCAGCCGGCCGGCATTAGCCCGGCATTGAAAAGCGTCGATAATACCCTGCTGCTGATCCAGATGGTGTCGGCACGCATGGGCATTGCCGCGCTGCCGCACTGGGTGGTGGAAAGCTTCGAGCGCCAGGGGTTGGTGGTCACCAAAACGCTGGGGGACGGTCTGTGGAGCCGGCTGTACGCCGCGGTACGTGACGGCGAGCAGCGCCAGGCGGTGACCGAAGCGTTCATCCGCTCGGCACGCCAGCACGCCTGCGATCATCTGCCGTTCGTGCGTGACGCCGCCCGCCCCAACGCCAGCGTGGCTACGGTGAAACCTTTGGCGCCACCCAGCGGCGGTGCACCCATAGCGAAGCTGTAATCACCGCCCCGCCAATAATAAAGCTCGGCCAGTGCGGCTGCTGTTGCCAAATAGCCAGATTGACCAGCAATCCGGCGGGCACATGCATATTGTTCATGATGCCGAGCGTGCCGGCATCCACCTGGGTCGCACCGTAGTTCCACATGAAATATCCCAGCCCGGACGCCACCACGCCCAACCACACCAGAATACCCCATTGCAGGCCGGTGGTAGGCAGTTGGTGTGGATTTCCCCACAGCAGCCAGGCGACCGCCGCCACCGCCAATGCGCCCAGGTAGAACCAGGAAAACGCGGTGTGCTGCGGCAACGGGTGCACTTCCATCAGGCGTTTATAGCCCACCATGCCAATGGCGAAACTGATGTTCGCCGTCTGCACCAGTAACAGCCCCCACCAAAAGTGATCGCTGAGGTGATGGTAGCGGATAATCGCCGCCCCCAGCACCGCCAGCAGCGCGCTGAATACATAGCCCCAGCGCAAGCGGCGACGGCTGAGCAGATCGTAGATTAACGTGATATACAGCGGCGTCAGCACGGTAAACAGCAGAAACTCCGGCACCGTCAGATACAGATAGGCGCGAAAACTCAGCAGATACATGATACCAAGCTGGCAGGCACCCACCAGCATGTACAACAGAATCACCCGCGGCTTGATATTGCGCCAGCGCAGAAACGGCAGGAAAACCACCGCCGCCAGCCCGATGCGCATCAGAACTGAAAACCAGCTGTCCACCTGGCCCGCCAGATATTCGCCAATCAGGCTAAAAGAAAATGCCCATAAAATGGTAGTAATAACCAGGAGTAACACGTCAATTTGATCCTAACTGGGGTGAAAAGGCGATTGTAACGGATAGACAGGGGAAGCGCGGAGCAAAGTGGGTTTACAATAGGTCAATAAATAATCTGTCGGGCTTTTTTGCCGCAATGGATTAGGATTAAATGAGGAGGTACACATGATGAAACATCAATACGGCTTTATCGCCCTGTTGCTGCTGCCCTGGCTGGCATCAGCAGAAAACGGCGTCACCACGCTGAGCGGGCAGCAGCAGTTTCTTAACCAGCGCAGTCAGCAGCAACAGCAGCAGCGTACGTTGAATAATCAACAGCTTGACCAACGGCGGTTACAGCAACAGCGCCAGTTTGATAATAACCAGCGGAAGTTGCTGCAAACGGCACCCAACAACAGCCAGATACTGCCGAACGGCAACCAGCCAGCCAATCCGTTCAATCGCACTACGCCGGCGGTGCCTACCGCGCCGTTACCTGCCGGTTCACGCTGATTTAAAAATCTGCGCCGATCAAATCGATACGGTCGGTGCAGATGCAATCCACACCCCAATCGAGCAGCTGTCGCGCACGCTGCGGACTGTTGACGGTATAGACCAGAATGCGCAGACCCGCCTGCTTCAGCTGTTGCACGCGCGCTTCGGTCAATACCTGATGATCGATGTGCAGCGACACGCAGCCGAGCCGCTCGGTCAGTTCACGCCAGTTCTCCTGCCACGCTTCCAGCAACAGGCCGCGCGGCAGTTCCGGTACCGCGAGCTGAGCCGCCGCCAATGCCGCAACGGAAAATGACGACAGCAGCGGATCGGTTTGCCCCTGCCAGAGCAGACGCGCCGCCAGCGCGACTACCCGGCCGGTTTCTTGCTCGCTGCCGGTGGTCGGCTTAATCTCGATGTTGGCCATCAGGCCATGCTGTTTGCAACGTTCCGCTACCTCGACCAGCAACGGTAGACGCTCTCCTTTAAAGGCAGCGCTGTACCAGTTGCCGGCGTCCAGCTGCGCCAGCTGTTCCCACGACAGATCGCCGGCCATTCCCCAACCGTTGCTGGTGCGGTCCAGCGTGTCGTCATGCAATAGAAAAATCTGTCCATCCTGTGCCAGCTTGGCGTCGAATTCGATCATTTTATGGCCGTGACGAGCACCGACGTCGATGGCCGCCAGGGTATTTTCCGGTGCCAATGCGCCGCCGCCACGATGGGCGACGATATGAGGGTAAGGCCAGGCAGGAGTCATCATTCCATCCGTAATCCGCTTTGGGTGTCAAAAAAGTGCAGCGCGTGTGCGGGCAGCTGTAAATATAACGTGCTGCCTGGCGACGGCAAGTTTTCATGCGACAGCCGCACGATCACCCCGACGCTGCCCCACTGACCGTGTGCCAGATTATCGGCCCCCAGCAGCTCCAGCGTTTGCAGCGATAACGCTATGCCTCGCAGTGGATCATCAACCAGTTGAATATGTTCCGGGCGGATGCCCAACGTCACACGACGACCGCTCCATTCAATACGTGCCTGCGGCAACGGCACAGCGCTGCCGTCGTCCAACAGCAGTTGGCGACCGTCGGCGCTGAGGATCCCCGGCAGCAGGTTCATCGCCGGCGAACCGATGAAACTGGCGACAAACAGCGAGGCTGGGCGCTGATACACCTCGCTCGGCGTACCAATCTGCTCCGCCACGCCCTTGTTCATCACGATCACCCGCTGTGCCAGCGTCATCGCCTCCACCTGATCGTGGGTGACGTACAGGCTGGTGGTTTTCAGCCGACGATGCAGTTGTTGCAACTCCAGGCGCATTTGCACCCGCAGTTTGGCATCCAGATTGGACAGCGGCTCATCGAACAAAAATACCGCTGGCTCACGCACAATGGCGCGCCCCATCGCCACGCGCTGGCGCTGGCCGCCGGACAGTTCACGCGGCTTGCGCAGCAGCAGAGGCCCCAGCTCCAGAATGCGCGCCGCTTCCTCAACCCGCTGGCGGATATGCTGTTTACCGAAACCACGGATCTTCAGGCCGTACGCCATATTGTCGTATACGCTCATATGCGGATACAGCGCGTAGTTCTGAAACACCATCGCAATCCCGCGATCCTTGGGCTCCAGTTCGCTGACGCGCCGGTCGTCGATATAGATATCACCGCTGGAAATGCGCTCAAGGCCGGCCACCATACGCAACAACGTCGACTTGCCGCAGCCTGACGGCCCAACCATCACGATAAATTCACCGTCCGCCACATCCAGATCAAACGGCTGGATCACGGTGTTCTTACCGTCATAGGATTTGGTGACTGCCTGTAGTTTTAAGCCTGCCATTTATTTCTCACTGTCTACCAGACCGCGCACAAACCAGCGCTGCATCAAAAGAACCACCGCAACCGGTGGAATTAAGGTTAATAACATCGCCGCCATCACCTGATTCCACTGGGTCGGCGCGCCGGAAGTAGAAATCATGCTTTTAATGCCTGCCACTGCGGTGCCCATCGTCGGGTCGCTGGTAATCAGAATCGGCCATAGGTACTGGTTCCAGCCGTAAATAAAGGTGATGACGAACAGCGCCGCCAGATTGGTTTTCGACAGCGGCAGTACAATGTCCCAGAAAAAGCGCATCGGCCCGGCTCCGTCGATGCGCGCCGCTTCCAGCAGCTCATCCGGCAAGGTCATGAAGAACTGTCGAAACAGGAAGGTCGCGGTTGCCGACGCCATCAGCGGCAGCGTCAGGCCGGTGTAGCTGTCGAGCATGTCAAGATTGGCGATCACTTCCACCGTCGGGAAAATACGCACCTCCACCGGCAGCATCAAGGTCAGGAAGATCAGCCAGAAGCACAGGCTGCGCAACGGGAAGCGGAAATAAACGATCGCATAGGCCGACAGCATCGATACTGCAATCTTGCCAACGGTAATTGCCAGCGCCATCACCAGGCTGTTGAGTAGCAGCAGCGAAAACGGTGCCTTGACGTTGCCCACCCCGCCCTGCCAGATCTGGCTGAGGTTTTCCCACAGGTGACCGCCGGGGATCAGGCTCATCGGCACCTGAAATATCTGCCGATCGTCCAGCGTGGCGGCAACGAACGCCACGTACAGCGGGAACAGGATCAGCAGCACGCCGAGCAGCAACATGGCATGGCAGAAAATATCCAGCCCGCGTCGGTTTTCTATCATTGGTAGCGCACCTTACGTTCGACAAAGCGGAACTGGATCACCGTCAGGCCAATGACCAGCAGCATCAACACCACCGATTGCGCGGCCGAGCTGGCAAGATCCAGGCCGGCGAATCCTTCGCGGTAAATCTTGTAGATCAGCGTGGTGGTGGATTGTACCGGGCCGCCGCCGGTAGCGGCATCGATCACCGGGAAGGTGTCGAAGAAGGCGTAAACCAGATTGACCACCAGTAAAAAGAAGCTCACCGGCGAAATCAGCGGCAGCGCCAGGTTGAAGAAGCGCCGCACCGGACCGGCGCCGTCAATCGCCGCCGCTTCCACCAGCGAACGGGGAATCGACTGCAACGCCGCCAGGAAAAACAGGAAGTTGTAACTGATTTGCTTCCACACCGAGGCCAGCACCACCAGGAACATCGCCTGGCCGCTATGCTGGGCGTGGTTCCAGTCATACCCCAGCGCCGCCAGCGCGTGGGTAATCAGCCCCAGCCCCGGGTTAAACAGGAATATCCACAGCACCGCAGCCACCGCCGGCGCTACCGCATACGGCAACAGCAGCAGGGTTTGATACAGCCGACTTCCGTGCAGCACGTGATCCACCAGCGCCGCCAGAAACAGCGACACCAGCAGGCCAATGCCGGCCACCAAAAAACTGAACACCAGCGTGGTGTAGAACGAATCGAGGTAATACGGGTCGTGGAACAGCTGGGTGAAGTTATCCATCCCGACGAACTGGCTGGAAAGGCCGAACGGATCGAGACTTTGCACCGAATACCACAGCGCTTCGCCGGCGGGCCACAGGAAAAATAGCGCGGTTATCAGCAACTGCGGCAGCACCAGCGCATAGGGCAGCCAACTGCAGGCGAAACCGGTACGTTGTGAACTCATAATCAGGAACTCATGCAGACAAAAGACGGGCAACTCGGAGTGAAACGTCGTGCGCAAAGCCAGTCTGGGTATAGGCCGTGCACGGCTCCCGGCGTGGACACAGCGTCCAGCCGTAGAACGAGCACGATCCAGCCCCAGAATGGCGAAGCACGGTAACCGTTGTTACCTGGTCTGAGATTCGAAACGGCGCAGTAACACGTCGCCACGCTGTACGGCGGCATCCAGCGCCTGTTGCGGACTCTTTTTGCCAGTCCAGACGCTTTCCAGTTCTTCATCCACCACGGTACGAATCTGCGGCATATTGCCCAGACGCAGGCCTTTGGTGAACGGCAACGGCGGTTTGTTCAACATCTGGCGCGTCGCCACATCGGCCCCCGGATTCTTGTCGTAGAAACCCTGCTGCTTGGTCAGGTCGTAAGCGGCAGTGGTAATCGGCAGGTAACCGGTCTTCTGATGCCATTCGGCGGCGATTTCCGGCTGTGTCAGATATTGCAGGAATTCGGCGACGCCCTTGTAGGTCGCGGCGTCTTTGCCATTCATCACCCACAGGCTGGCCCCGCCGATAATGGCGTTTTGCGGCGCGTTCTTGACGTTGACGTCATACGGCATCATGCCGACGCCGAAGTTGAATTTGGCGTACTGCTTGATGTCGGCCAACGAGCCGGAGGAAGCAGTGGTGATGGCACAGTCGCCGTTGTAGAACTTTTCGGTAGATTCGTCTTTACGACCAAAATAGCTGAAGTCACCCTTCTGGTTCATGTCGGCCAACAGCTGGATGTGCTGCACCTGCAACGGCTTGTTGAACTCCAGTTTGGCGCTGGTGCCGCCAAAACCGTTGTTCTCGCTGGCGAACGGCACACCGTGCCAGGCGCTGAAGTTTTCCAGCTGTATCCAGCCCTGCCAGCCACTGGCATAGCCACACTTCATACCGGCTGCGCGCAATTTGGCGCTGTAGGCCGCCAGATCCTGCCAGGTTTTCGGTGGCTGTTCCGGGTTCAGGCCGGCCTTTTTGAAGGCATCCTTGTTGTAATACAGCACCGGCGTGGAACTGTTGAACGGTTGTGACAGCAGTTGGCCGCTTTTATTGTCGGTGTAATACCCGGCTACCGTCGGTACAAACACCGACTGGTCAAATTTGATGCCAGCGTCGGCAAATACCTGATGCACTGGCTTGATCGCCTTGCTTGCCATCATGGTAGCCGTGCCTACTTCGTAAACCTGCAAGATGGCCGGCGACTTGCCGGAACGGTAAGCGGCAATGCCCGCCGCCAGACTTTGTTCATAGTTGCCTTTGTAAACCGGCACGATCTTGACGTCGCTGTGCGCCTGGTTAAAGCGATCCGCCAGCGAATCCACTTCTTTGCCCAGTTCACCTTCCATTGAGTGCCAGAACGGGATTTCGGTCGCCGCCAGTGCCTGGGTGCTGACCGCCAGGGTCAACGCGACGCACAGCGTGGTTTTTCGAATTGTGAGCATGCCTAACTCCTGAAAAAAGCTGGTGTATCCCCCGGCCTTGATGTCACGGCAGCGTTGGCTAATCGTTGCTATCTCAGCCACCTGGCTGAAAATGCCGACGGCGAGCAACCTGCTGCGACAGACAATCCCTGGGGCAATAAGCGCGTGAGCGAAAAGAATCAGTTTTTGTTCGGAAGCCAACATGCCATGCACGGATGACAGATTAATAACGATTGCATGACAGCGGTGTGACGGCAGGGTGAAATGCAGATTGCGGTTTGATGTCGGCGGCGCGGGGATAACGCGCCGCCGTGGCGTTTACAGCGAGCGACGCAAGCGGGCGACGGCTTCCTGCATTTGCTGTTCGGTGGCGGTCGCGAACGACAGGCGGAAGGTGGAACGATCCGGATTGTCGGAGAAGAAATATTCCCCCGGTACGAACACCACGCCGTTTTCCAGCGTGGTGTTCAGCCATTCGGTGGCATTGAACGGCTGGCGGAATCGCGCCCACAGGAACATGCCGCCTTTTGGCATATCGAAGCTGATGGCATCACCCAGCTCACGGGTTACCAGTTCAGCAAGGATCTCGCCCTTGCGCTGGTAGGCCGCGCGGATCTTGTCGATCTGCGCTGGCAGACGATCGAGGCCGAGATAACACTCTACGATACTCTGCGACAGGGCACTGGCGTGCAGATCGGCCGCCTGTTTGATAATCGCGACCTTGTGCAGCAACACCGGCGGCAGAATCGCCCAGCCCAGGCGTAACCCTGGCGCCAGAATCTTGGAAAACGTCGAGGTGTAGATAACGTTGTCGGTATGGCCCAGCAACTGCTGCGACACCTGATGCAGCGTGGCGTTGCGCTGGTCGGTAAAACGCAGCTCACCGTAAGGGTCGTCCTCGATAATCAGGAAGTTATGTTCCACCGCCAGCTTCACCAGCAGTTCGCGGCGCGACGCGCTCAGCGTCAGGCCGCTCGGGTTGCCAAAGTTCGGCACCACGTAAACCCCTTTGATGCGCTGGGTTTTCAGCAGCTCGGCCAGTTCTTCAACCACCATGCCGTCGCTGTCGGAAGACACCGACATCACCGTGGCTTCGGCCAGCTCCAGCGTTTGCAGCGCCGCCAGATAGGTGGGCCGCTCCACCACAAACACATCGCCAGGATTGACGATGGCGCGCATCACCAAATCCAGCGCCTGTTGCGAGCCGGCGGTGACCATCACCTCTTCCGGCTGCGCGCGAATACCGCGCTCGGCGCACAGCGTGCAGATGCGCTGGCGCAGCACCGGGCTGCCTTCGGTCAAACCATATTGGAAAGCGCTTTTTGGCTGTTCGGCGATCGCCTGATGGGTCGCGATGCTCAGCCCTTCAAAGTCAAACAGCGCGTCCGAGGGAATACCGCCGGCCAGCGAAATCACATTTGGCATTTTGCTGTGCTTGAGCAATTCACGGATGGCGGAGCTTTTGACGTTAACGATGCGCTGCGCGAGTAACCCTTCTGTGTTCATTTCTTCTTCTCGTAATCGTTGATAGGATCCAGCCGGATTTACTCTGGCAGATATTCCACACAATACCCTATGGATTTCGAGTTACAGCCAGGCAGCCGGTTCACGCCGCGCCAGCCACTGACTCGAGTCAGTGGCTGGCGCGAGGGAGTGCGGCTAACAACGCCGTAGCTTGAAAGGCGATGGGTAGTTAACCGCCCAGATACGCCGACCTGACCGCTTCGTTGGCGAGCAATGCGGCACCGGTATCTTCCAACACCACGCGGCCATTTTCCAGTACATAACCGCGATCCGCCAGTTTCAGCGCCTGATTGGCGTTTTGCTCGACCAGGAAGATGGTCATCCCTTCTTCACGCAGTTGCTGAATGATGTCGAAAATCTGCTGAATGATGATTGGCGCCAGCCCGAGCGAGGGCTCGTCCAACAGCAGCAGCTTCGGCTGGCTCATCAGCGCACGGCCGATGGCCAGCATCTGCTGTTCGCCGCCGGACATGGTACCGGAACGCTGGCTGCGGCGTTCCAGCAGGCGAGGAAACAGCGTGAACACCCGCTCGATGCGTTGTTGATATTGCTGCCGGTTGGCAAAAAAGCCGCCCATCGCCAGGTTTTCTTCTACCGTCATGCGTGAAAAAACCCGCCGCCCCTCAGGCACAATCGCTACCGCTTCACGCATGATACGTGATGTCTGCCATTGGGTAATGTCCTGATCGAGCAGCGTGACGCTGCCTTCGCTGGCACGCGGCTCGCCACACAGCGTTCCCAGCAGCGTGGTCTTGCCTGCGCCGTTGGCGCCAATCAGGGTGACTATCTCCCCCTGCTGTATGTTCAGACTGACCTGATGCAGCGCCTGAATCTTCCCGTAATGGGCGGAAACCTGATTAAAAGACAGCATTACGCTTCCCCCAGATACGCCCGGATCACGTCCGGGTTGTTGCGAATTTCTTCTGGCGTGCCCTGCGCCAACGGCGTTCCCTGATTCACTACATAGATACGATCGGAAATGCCCATCACCAGTTTCATGTCATGCTCAATCAACAGCACTGACACCTTGTGCTGATTACGCAACTCGACGATCAGATGGTCCAGTTCGTCGGTTTCCTTCGGGTTCAGGCCCGCCGCCGGTTCGTCCAGCATCAGTAGTTCCGGCCGCGTCACCATGCAGCGAGCGATTTCCAGCCGCCGCTGTTGGCCATAAGCCAGATTACCCGCCGAACGGTTGGCCATATCCAGCAGGCCGACGCGCTCCAGCCACATCGCCGCCCGCTCCAGCGCATCGGCTTCGGCCCGGCGAAATCCCGGGGTTTTCAGCAGTCCGGCGAACACGCCGCTTTTCAGGTGCTGGTGCTGGGCAACCAGCAAATTTTCTACCACCGTCATTTCACGAAACAGCCGCACATGCTGGAAGGTTCGCACCACCCCCATGCGGGCGATGGCCTGGCCGTTCAGCCCTTCAAGATGCCGATCGCGCAGCCGGATGCTGCCGCTGGTCGGGCGATAAAAGCCGGTCAGGCAGTTGAATACCGTGGTTTTCCCGGCGCCGTTAGGGCCGATCAACGAGACGATTTCACCCTGGTGCAAATCCAGCGCGACGTTATTCACCGCCAGCAGACCGCCGAAACGCATCGACAGGCCTTCAACCGCCAATAAAGGTTGCGCACTCATGGCCGCTCTCCTTTCACCGCGTGAATATCTGCCGCTTTCAGCTTCAACTGAGGTCGTTTCATCGGCAACAGTCCCTGCGGCCGCCAGATCATCATCAATACCATTAACGCACCCAGCAGCAACATGCTGTATTCGTTCAAATCACGCATCATTTCACGCGAAACCACCAGCAGAATGGCCGCCAGAATAACCGCAAACTGCGAGCCCATGCCGCCGAGTACCACAATCGCCAGCACGAACGCCGACTCGACGAAGGTGAAGGATTCCGGGCTGACAAACCCCTGCCGTGCTGCAAACAGCGTACCGGCAAAGCCGGCAAAGGCGGCGCTGATAGTGAATGCCGTCAGCTTGATTTTGGTTGGACTGAGACCAAGCGAGCGGCAGGCGATTTCATCTTCGCGCAGCGCTTCCCAGGCACGCCCCAGCGGCATGCGCAGCAGACGGTTGATAACGAACAGCGTCAGCACCACCAGCAGCAACGCCACCAGATACAGGAAAATGATGCGATCGCTCGGATCGTATTGCAGTCCAAAGAAATTGTGGAAGGTGTCCCAGCCACCATCGCGCGCGCTGCGGCTAAACTCCAGCCCGAACAGCGTTGGTTTGGGGATCTGGCTGATGCCGTTTGGCCCGCCGGTAATTTCGGTGTTGTTAAGCAGTAAGATACGCACGATCTCGCCAAAGCCCAGCGTCACGATCGCCAGATAATCGCCGCGCAGACGCAACACCGGGAAACCCAACAGGAAGCCGAACACCCCAGTGACGATCCCTGCCAACGGTAGACTTTCCCAGAAACCAAGGCCGTAATAATGATTCAGCAGCGCATAGGTGTAAGCGCCAATGGCGTAAAAGCCGCCGTAGCCCAGCACCAGCAGCCCGGACAGCCCCACCACCACGTTCAGGCCAAGGCCCAGCATGATGTAGATCAGCGTCAGGGTGGCAATGTCCACCGTGCCGCGCGACACGAAAAACGGCCAGGCAACGGCGGCAATAATCAACAGCGCCGCCAGCAGCTTCTGCCGCAGGGTGGTGCCGTCAAAGCTCGGCAGCACCCACGCCGGGCCGGACAGCTTGCCGAGGCCCTGCTGCATCAATGGCCGCAGCAGCTGGAAGAAAAACACCACCGCGCAGCCAATGCCAATCCACATCCAGCGAACTTCCGCCGCACCGTGCACCACCAGCCGGGTGCCATCCAGACTCAGTTGCATCCCCATCAGGAACGACGCCATCACCAGCAGCACCAGCGTGGCGATAACCGCATTAAGCAAGTTGAGCTTCATACTTTCTCAACCTCCGGACGACCCAGGATGCCGGTCGGCATCACCAACAGCACCACGATCAGCAACGCGAACGATACAACGTCCTTATATTCGGCGCTCAGGTACGCCGAAGTCAGCGCTTCGGCAACGCCAAGCACCAGCCCGCCGATCATCGCCCCCGGAATGCTGCCGATCCCCCCCAGCACCGCAGCGGTGAAGGCCTTCATGCCCGCCATAAACCCGATGTAAGGGTTGATCACGCCATAGAACTGCCCCAGCAAGACGCCGGCGACCGCGGCCATTACCGCACCAATCACGAAGGTCAGCGAAATCACGCGATCGGTATTGATGCCCAGCAAACTGGCCATCTTCAGATCTTCCGCACAGGCGCGGCAGGCTCGCCCCATGCGCGAATAACGGATAAACAGCGTCAGCGCCAGCATCGCCAGGAAGGTCACTAGCCAGATGATGATTTGCATGGTGCTGATGGTGGCAGCGAAGCCGTTGCTTTCACCCAGGACCCAGCGGCCGGTAACCAGGCTCGGCAGCGCGACGTCGCGGGAACCCTGCGTCAGACTGACGTAATTTTGCAGAAATATTGACATGCCAATGGCGGAGATCAGTGCGATCAGACGCTTGGAATGGCGTACCGGCTTGTAGGCCACGCGTTCGATGCTCCAGCCGTAAGCGCTGGCAATCACGATCGACGCCAGGAATCCCGCGCCGATCAGCAACCAGCTGGCATCGATGCCTATCATCATCAGCGCGGCAATGGCAATAAACGAAACATAACTGCCAATCATGTAGACCTCGCCGTGGGCGAAGTTGATCATACCGATAATGCCGTAAACCATGGTGTAGCCAATGGCGATCAGCGCATAGGTACTGCCCAGCGTGACGCCGTTGAACATTTGCTGCAGAAAATAGAGAAACTGCTCTGACATACTCGAACCCTTGGCTGCGCTTTGATAGCAGCCTGGAATAAAATCGCTAAAGACGTTTATGCCCAATCAATTCCACGTTACCGCCAACCACGCCGCAAGGTGGAAAACACTGGATATACCCTAAATAATTGGAATTGCATCAACGCGGCAAGGCCGTAAATCCCCAGGCGCTTAAGCTATCAAGCGACTGGGGATGCGGGCGCGATCAACGCAGATGCGGCTTCAAGTATGACGGGTATCTTATTTGATTGGCGTTGAGCTGCCGTCGGCGTGCCATTCGAACACACCAAACTCAAAGCCTTTCAGATCGCCCTTGTCATCCCAGCTCAGCGGCCCCATCACCGTGTCCACCGGTTTGCCGCTCTTCAGATCCTTGACGATGTCTTCCGGCTCTTGACTGCCGCTGCGCTCCATTCCGGTGGTCAGCGATTGCAGCGCGGCATAGGTGGTCCAGACGAACGGCCCGGTCGGATCCAGCTTTTTGGCTTTCAGGGCATCCACGATGGCTTTGTTGGCCGGAACCTGATCGTAGCGTTTTGGCAGCGTGACCAGCATGCCTTCCGACGCGGCGCCGGCGATATTGGACAGTGACGAGTTGCCCACGCCCTCTGGCCCCATAAAGCGGGTAGTCAGACCGGCCTGCTTGGCCTGACGCAGGATCTGCCCCATTTCCGGGTAATAGCCACCGAAGTAGACGAAATCGACGTTCTCTTTTTTCAGGCGTGCGACCAGCGTGGAGAAGTCCTTGTCCCCGGCGGTGATACCTTCAAACATCACCGGCTTGACGCCGGCCTTTTGCAGGCTGTCACGCACCGAACGCGCCAGACCTTCACCGTATTGCTGCTTGTCATGCACCACGGCAATGCGCTGCGGTTTGATGGTTTCCATGATGTATTTGGCGGCGGTCGGCCCCTGATCGGAATCCAGACCGGTGGTGCGCATAATCATTTTGTACCCGCGGGTGGTCAGATCGGCGTTGGTGGCGGCCGGGGTAATCATGATCACGCCTTCATCTTCATAAATGTCCGACGCAGGTTGGGTCGACGAGGAACACAGATGGCCAATAACGTAGCGGATACCGTCATTGATCACTTTGTTGGCCACCGCCACCGCCTGTTTGGGGTCGCAGGCGTCGTCATATTCCACCGCAACCAGCTTATCGCCCTTGATTCCGCCTTTGGCATTGATATCGGCAATCGCCTGACGCGCGCCGGTGAACTCCATATCGCCGTATTGCGCTACCGGGCCGGACATCGCACCAACGATCGCTACCTTGATATCTTTCGCCATGGCAGCATGGCCGATCGCCATCGCGATACAGCCGGCCAGCAGCGCTTTACCTGTTGTTAATTTCATCCGCGTTATCCCCTTTGTCGTTGTGAACGTGCCGTTGTGTTTGCCCACCCCAATCGCGAATTATCACTAATATCTATAAGTAATAATGATTTAGGCGTTTATCTGGCAATATTTTCTAATAAGACTTTATTTTTCATGCCATTAAACAGGAATTTTCTTCTGCAAATCAACTGGCACAACCAGAAACAAGCGGTGTAAACAGCATAAAACTCGGATGAGATCTGCGCCATTTTGCGCCGGAGATAGCGCGTTGTGCTGGTTAACGATCTGTTTACTAATTTTTTACTCGGAAAACGTGCCTTGAAAAAAACATTCTGCGTAGTCTTCGTACAGAAAAAGTTACACAACCTGCCAGGCAAGATCCATTACACTGACGGCATCGATAATTCGTTCGGAAATCTGCATGAAACTGACCATCGAGCGGTTAACCACACTGTCTGCCCAGGATCTGATTGACCTGGGTAAAATCTGGCCTCAGCAACAGCCGGCACAGTGGCAGGAATGGCTGGAGGGCGACAAGGCGCTGTTCGGCGCACGTTTCAATCAACGGCTGCTGGGCGCCATGAAAGTCACGCTAGAGGGCGAGCGCGCGCATCTGCACGATCTGCTGGTACGCGACGTCACCCGTCGCCGCGGCGTAGGCTTGTATCTGGTAGAGGATGCACAACGCCAATTGCCGCAGGTAACGCATTGGCAGCTGTCCACCGCCGGCCTCGCTGCGCGTGAGCGCGGTGAAGTCGACAATTTCATGCGCGCCTGCGGTTTTAGCGCGCAGGGTGACAGCTGGCATAAATGAGACGCAGACTAGCGGCGCTAGCATTGATCGCGCTGGCGCTGGCAGCGTGGTTTGCCGGCCGCCAGCAAGGATTGCAGTCACCGCCCCTGGACCAGCAGGTCTATCTGTGGCAACGGGTCTGGACAGCGCAACACGCGCAGGCGCTGGCGGACAGCAAGCCGCTGTTTTCAGCATTGCGCGTGCTCGGCCTGCAGGTGCATGCGCACGACAGACTACGGCCAATCCAGGTCAATAGCGCGTTGCTGCGCCAGGATGGGCGCCCGCTGTGGCTGGTGGCGCGTATTGACGGCCAGCTGCCACAACCTGATGCAGCATCGATTCGCCTGGCGGTGCTGCAACAGCTGCAACGCTGGCAAGCCGCCGGACTGACCGTCACCGGCATCGAGATCGATCATGACGCGGCTACCGCGCGTCTGCCGCAGTATCGTGATTTTATCCAGCGCTTGCGCCAGCAGTTGCCGCCGTCGATACAGCTCAGCATTACCGCGCTGCCTGCCTGGCTGAATTCACCGGTGCTGGCCGCATTGCTGCGCGAGGTCGACAGTTCGGTGCTACAGGTACACGCCGTGCTATCCCCCCGGCAGGGGCTGTTCAACGGCGCGCTGGCGCTGCAATGGGCGCAGCGCTACGCGCAGGTGTCCGCCAGGCCGTTCCGCCTGGCGTTGCCGGCCTATGGCATGGGGTTGGTGGGTTTTGATGCACAAGGCCCGCAGGTAGAAAGCGAAGCGTCACTGCGGGTGGCCGGCACAATGCAGGAACTGACGGTGGCGCCGCAGCAGGTGGCCGATTTTTTGCAGCGTCTGGCGGCACAGCCGGTCGCTCATCTGCGCGGCATCGTCTGGTTTCGCCTGCCGCTGTCCAACGACCGGCGCGCCTGGTCGCTGACGACGCTGCGTGCGGTGATAGAACAGCGACCGCTGGTTGCCCACTGGCAGGTAAAAACCCGCCCGCACGCACGGCAAAACGGTTTATATGATCTGATAATACACAATAGCGGGCCGGTGGATGCGCCGTTGCCGGCAACGGTCGATATCGCCGCCAGCGACTGTCTGGCCGCCGATGCGGTGGGCAATTACCGCTTGGAATCCACCCCGCAGCAACAGCGCTTTATCCGCACCGGCAACGATCTGGTGCGCGCCGGGCAATCGCGCCCGTTGGGTTGGCTGCGCTGCCAACAACTGACGCCAGGAGGCTCTCTTGTCACACCGTGATTTACGCTCGGGCCGGCCACTGCCGCTAGCCTTGTTAATCGGTGCCGCGTTGACCACGCCGCTCGGCCACGCCTGTGGGCCGGACTTCCCGAATCGGCTGCTGGTCGATCGCAACGGCACGCTGCTCACCATGCCGGAAGGCAATTTCGATTTTGAAACCAGCCGTTTGGTTGCGCTCGACCCACAACTGCCACGCTGGCATGCACCACCGCCAGCGCTACCGCCCAAGCCAATGCCGCCGTCGCCGGAAACGGTGATTATCAACAAAATGCGTGCCGCCAAAACGGTAGAAGAAGCGGATACGGTCAATAGCCAGGGGCTTTCTGGCGCTGCACGGCAATACACGCTGGGAGCGGTGGCATTCGCAGCCAACGACCCGCGTGCGGCGGAATACTTCAGGCAGGTACTGGCACTGCCGGTCGACCAACAGGGCGACTGGGGGTTGCGGGCACAGTATTCCCTTGGCCGCGTGTTGATGAACGATCGCGGAACGCCGGAAAGTCCGGACAGCGATACCCCACCGCAGCCGACGCGCCATCCCGACGCCGCCGAGCTCAAGCAGGCGCTGGCGGCGTTCCAGCAAGCGATCGCGCGCGTGCAGGGCGGCGCCGCCGATCCTGACCAACTGGCACTCAGCAGCCTTGGTCAACAGGCGCGCATTCAACTGTGGCTGGGCAACATTCGCACTGCGGCACACCTTTACGCCCAACAGGCGGCACAAGGAGACGCCAGTGGCGGGCAGTCGTTGCAATACGTTTCGAGCATGCTGATCGATCCGGCGAACTTTGCCCAACTCAAACAGATCGTCGACGATCCGCTGATCCAGCAACTGGTCACTATCGAACTGTTTGCCCGCAGCACGAATTTGCAAATGCAAGATACCGACGCCGTCGGCAGCCGTTCCAAACAGATCACCCGGCAAATCCTGACGCTATTAAATGCATCGGTCAAAACCGGCTTTAACGGCAGCGATCGGCTGGCGGCGCTGGCCTACCGTGCCGGCAATTATCCCCTCAGCGCCAGTCTGTTGAAACACGCCGGCGATTCAGGCCTGGCCTGGTGGCTGCGCGCCAAAATGGCCTTGCGCGACGGCGACGTGAAAAGCGCCACCGACGCTTATGCCAAGGCTGCGGCGGCTTTCCCGTCTGACGAAAACTGGGGCGTACAGCGCGGCGCAAACTTTGCCGCAGAAACCATCATCCCCGATTGCCGCATAGCCGGTGAACAGGCGATATTGGCGTTAAACCGCGGTGATTATCTGCAGGCGCTGTCCCTGCTGTATCAAGGCAGAGAGCAATATTGGGCCGACGTGGCCGACGTGGCAGAACGGGTGCTGACGGTCGACGAACTGAAGGGTTTTGTTGATCAACAGGTACCGGCGCCGAACACACCGCTCAAACCACAGCTGGCCAATGAATACCCTGGCCAGCAGATAACCCCGGCGGTACAGTTGCGCGAACTGCTGGCGCGGCGGCTGATGCGTGCCGGACGCTATCAGGAAGCGCTGGACTACTTTGCCGTGCCCAACTACCGCCAGGCGGCGCAGCAGGTTGGCGAGGCGCTCAACGCCGCGACCAATAACGGCAACGGCAAGCTGGTGCGGGCGCAGTCGTTTTATCAGGCGGCTACCCTGCTGGGCAGCCAGGGGCTGAACCTGACCGGGTATGAAATGACGCCGGATTACGGCATTTATCAGGCCAACTATTCCTCTCTGGCCGACGCCTTCGATACGCGCGAACTGAAGCACCAAAGCTGGATCAGCGTTGCCGAAGCTACCCGCGCCGCCAAGGCGCTGCCGCCGCAGGACGATCGCTTCCTGCATTACCGCTGGCAGGCGGTGAGGCTGGCGCAAAATGCCGCCGATCTGTTACCGTCCAAAAGCCAGGCTTACGCCGCGGTGTTGTGCAATGCCACCAGTTGGGTTATCAAGCGCGACGCCAAAACCGGCCACGCGCTCTATCAGCGCTACCTCAAAAACGGCACGCCGTACGATTGGGCCAGCAGATTCGGCTACGACTGTCCTGCTCCAGATTTTGCAGCGCTGAATAACGCCTCATGACCGGCGCTGTATTTCAGGCATAAAAAAACCCGGCCTGGCCGGGTTTTTCATGTTGGGTGAATTACGCTTCAATCGCCATTTTCAGTTTCTTCATGGCGTTCTTTTCAAGCTGACGCACACGCTCTGCGGAAACGCCGTACCGATCGGCCAGCTCCTGCAAGGTGGATTTGTTGTCATCGTCCAACCAACGGGCGCGAATAATGTGCTGGCTGCGTTCGTCCAGACCTTCCAGCGCATAGGCCAGTTTGTCTGCGGCGTTGCTTTCCCAGTTGTCTTCTTCGATGCCTTCGGCAAAGTCGGAGGTTTTGTCCTGCAAATACAGTACCGGCGCCATTGACTGGCCGTCGCGTGCTTCGTCATCCGGCGTAGGATCAAAGGTCATGTCCTGCGCGGCCATGCGCGATTCCATTTCCCGCACGTCTTTGCTGGTCACCCCCAGCTCGCGCGCCACCAGCTCCACTTCGTCCTGGTTGAACCACCCCAGACGCTGCTTGGTTTTACGCAGGTTAAAGAACAGCTTACGCTGTGCCTTGGTGGTTGCTACCTTGACGATACGCCAGTTGCGCAGCACGTATTCGTGAATTTCTGCCTTAATCCAATGCACCGCAAAGGAAACCAGACGCACACCAACCTCGGGGTTGAAGCGGCGAACAGCTTTCATCAGGCCGATATTACCTTCCTGGATCAGATCTGCCTGCGGCAGGCCATAGCCGGAATAATTACGGGCAATATGAGCGACAAAGCGCAGGTGAGACAGGATTAGCTGCTTAGCGGCTTCCAGATCGCCCTGATAATGCAGCCGTTCAGCCAGCTCCCGCTCTTCCTCTGCCGTCAGCATCGGATAGGCGTTGGCTGCCCGAATATAGGCTTCCAAGCTACCTTGGGGTACTAAGGCTAAAGTTTGCATTTCTTTGGTCATTCAAACCCTCTCTTTAAAACGGATCATGCAGGTGAGTCATTACGGCGGGGAGTTGTTGATTTTACGGCAGTTGCTGTTGCAAAAGCGGTTCCGCACGCCGGACACCTTAACATTTGCTGCAAGTTTTGACCGTGTTCCACCCTAAGAGTTCACTGTTTTCGATCACAATATTGCTGACAATACGTGACCAAGGCGCAGGATGATAGGGAATTTGTGCGCTTGGGAAAAGGCGCGATCCAAAAGATCCGGGGGCGCTTCTCCTGCCACACGACAAAACGCAGCAGGAGAAGAGTATACCAAAAAAATTTTATTGTGGTGTAAATCGGCGTAAATGTTGCACCGTCGCCAGCCAGGCGGCGATCCAGCCAATCATGGCCGCGACAATCAACAGCAGCAGCGCTTCGTCCCAACCAAGGCCGTGCAGCGTGAAGGTCGTACCGAATACCTTCGCTACCCCGGTAACCACTGACTCCAGTTTCCACACCAGCGCACCGGACAACAGCAGCGAGAATAGCGCACCAAAGAAACCAAGCATCGCGCCACCGTTAAGGAACGGCCGCAGGATGAACCCATCGGTGGCGCCGATCAGCTTCATCACATTGATGGTATCGCGACGGCTGAAAATGCTCAGACGCACGCTGTTGCCGATTACCAGGAACACCGCCACCACCATCAGAATGCCGATAATCGCCGCGACCTGCCCAACCAGCCCGGTCAACGCCGCCAGACGGGCGAACCAGCTGTCGTCCATCCGTACTTCATCTACCCCCTGCACCGCCGCCACCCGGTCACGCAGTGTATTTAGCGTGTCGGAACTCTGGAAGCTCATCTTCGGCGTGATAATCGCCACCGCCGGTAACGGGTTTTCCTCCAGCATATCGAGCGCGCCGCCAAAGCCGGACCAGTTGCGGAATTCACCGCGCGCTTCTTCGCGCGACAGGTAATTGACCTTTTCGACGCCCGCCTCGGCCTTGATGGCCTCCAGCACCTTGAGCGCCGCGTCATCGTCGAGCGACTTGTCGAGATATACCGTCAGTTGCGGTGTCGGATACCACTGCGTGGCAGCGGTACTGACGTTCTTCCAGACGATATAGCACACGCTCGGCAACGTCAGAGAGATGGCTATCACCATCACCGTCAGCAACGTCGCCAGCGGTTGGCGCAGCATGTCCTTGATGGCGTTCATCCAGGCATAGCGCCATTGTTCACGCCAGCCGCCGCGCAGCGCCTTGCTCTTGGCGGTTTTTGCGTTATTCGCCATGATGCGCTCCTCCTGCCATACGGCCCTGGCTGAGCGTCAGGATGCGGTAATTGCGCCGAGCGATCAGCCCGGTATCGTGCGTTGCCATCAGCACCGTTACTCCAACGCGGTTAAACTCTTCGAACAGGCGTAGAATGCCTTCGGACAGCGCATCGTCCAGGTTGCCGGTTGGCTCATCCGCCAACAGTACCGCAGGTTTGTTCACTACCGCGCGCGCAATGCCGACACGTTGTTGTTCACCACCGGACAGCTGGATCGGAAAGTTCTTCGCTTTGTCCAACAGCCCGACCTTGTCCAGCGCAGCCGATACGCGACGACGGATATCCTCGGTGCTGGCACCGGAGATGATCAGCGGCATGGCCACGTTGTCGTAGACCGTACGATCCAGCAGCAGATGGTGATCCTGGAAAATCATGCCGATCTGACGACGCAGAAACGGCACCTCACTGTTCTTCAACCGGCTGATGTCGTGGCCGCCAAACCAGATATGGCCGGCACTTGGCCGTTCGATACCACAAATCAGTTTCAGCAGGGTACTTTTACCCGCGCCGGAATGGCCGGTCAGGAAAGCCATTTCTGCCGGACGCAGATGAAAATCAACGCCCTGTAGCGCTTGTCGTCCGCCCAGATAAGCTTTACTGACCTGTTCAAAGCGAATCATCCGTATTAATCCTCTCGGGCAAAAAGTGCCTCAATAAAATCGTCGGCCTTGAAGGGCCGCAAATCTTCGATGCCTTCACCGACACCGATATAACGAATCGGAATGCCAAACTGATCGGCAATGGCGAAGATCACCCCGCCCTTGGCGGTACCATCCAGTTTAGTCAGAGTGATGCCGGTTAAGCCCACGGCTTCATTAAATAATTTTGCCTGGCTGACCGCATTCTGACCGGTGCTGGCGTCCAGCGTCAGCATAACCTCATGGGGGGCATGCTCGTCCAGTTTTTTCATGACTCGGACGATCTTCTTCAGTTCCTCCATCAGGTGCGCTTTATTTTGCAAACGCCCAGCGGTGTCGGCGATCAAGACATCCACGCCACGCGCTTTGGCAGCCTGCACCGCGTCAAAAATCACCGAAGCGGAATCGGCACCGGTATGCTGCGCCACCACCGGGATACGATTACGTTCCCCCCACACCTGTAGCTGTTCGACCGCCGCGGCGCGGAAGGTGTCGCCTGCCGCCAGCATCACCGACTTGCCTTCTGCCTGGAACTGGCGCGCCAACTTACCGATGGTGGTAGTTTTGCCAACGCCGTTAACGCCAACCATAAGAATGACATAGGGTGTTTTTCCACTGACATCCAGCGGTTGATCCACTTTGGCCAGGATTTCAGACATTTCCTCCTTCAGCTTGCCGTAGAGCGCTTCGGCGTCTTTCAGTTGCTTGCGGCTGGCATGCAGCGTGAGGGATTCGATGATTTTACGCGTGGTTTCGACGCCAACGTCGGCAATCAGCAGCTGTTCTTCGAGTTCCTCGAACAGATCGTCGTCGATCTTCTTGCCACGGAACAAACCGACAAAACCGGAACCGAGGTTCTGTTTGGTCTTGATCAGGCTGCGCTTCAGGCGGGCGAAGAAACCTTCCTTGCTAGGCCGTTCCTGTTCCTGGGTTACCGCCGGTGCCGAGAGCTCTTCAGCGGCTTCAGACGCCGGAGCGCTGACGATAGGCGCTAACGCAACGCTGGCCGGCAACGGTTGATCTTCCGGCTCGGATGGCAGGACCGATTCTGGCTCGGGCTGTGCAACGTGCGGCTCCGGTTGTTGAGCGACGGTCTGGACCGGTTCCGGGGTCGAAACCGGCGCGGGTTCCTGCACAGGTTCCGGCTGTGGCTGTGGTGCCGGCTCTGACTCTGGTTCTGGTTCTGGCTCAGGTTCCGGCTGTGGTTCCGGCTCTTCTACCGGCGGCTGTTCAACCTCTGGTGCCGGTTCTTTAACCGGCACAATGCGTTCTGGTTCCGGCTCGGCGTATGGCTCAGGCATCGTGTCTGCCTGTGGCTCGGCGTCGACCAGCGCTTCGGACGACTGTTCTGCCGCTACCTGTTCCGTGACGGCAACGACCTCGTCAGCCAACCGTTCAGCCGACGCCGTGCGTTCGACGATGCCCGGCACGTTTTCTGCGATCTGTTCCCCGTTGAGGCTGCCGTCCCATTCTCCTGGGGTATCGACCGAGGCGGCCGGCTCAGATTCCTGCGCAGGGAGCTTGTCATCCAGCGTGGGGGCCACCGGCTCGGCCGGCGTCGCTACCGCCTGCTGTTCAGCCTGTTCGGCTGACGGTTCAGGTTGTTGCTGTTGTTCTTCCTTCTGGCCAAAGCCCAGCCAGGAGAAAAACCCACGTTTCTTATCTTTTGCCATGTTGTGACCTTGCTCCGTAGCGATGGCTAATAACGAAAATATTTTAACCCCCGAGTCTACCACTTTCCCTCGCGTAGCAACACGCATCCGGCTTGGGAAATCAGGTAACAACGTTTTCGCTTTTCCCGCGGCGCCTATGCCCGGTAGAATAGCGGCAACTTTTCGTTAACTCCGCAACACATTAAGATTCTTATGGCAAAATTTTCGCCGCGAGCGCCGGTTAAAAAACCGCAGACGGCTGCGGCCGGGCAAATCCGCATTATCGGCGGCCAATGGCGCGGACGTAAACTGCCGGTGCCGAACAGCCCCGGCCTACGCCCGACCACCGATCGGGTGCGCGAAACGCTGTTCAACTGGCTGGCGCCGGTGATTCAGGGCGCACGCTGTCTGGATTGCTTTGCCGGCAGTGGGGCATTGGGGCTGGAAGCGCTGTCGCGCTACGCCGACAGCGTCACGCTGCTGGAGTTCGAGCGCCCGGTGGCACGGCAGCTGGAGCAAAATCTGGCGCTGCTGAAAGGTAACGGTCTGGTGGTGAACACCAACGCGCTTAGCTGGTTGGCCGGCAAGGCCGAACCTTACCGGGTGGTATTCCTCGATCCGCCGTTCCGTAAAGGGCTGCTGGCGCAGACCATTACCTTATTGGAGCAGCAAGGCTGGTTGGCCGATGAGGCCTGGATCTACGTGGAAGCCGAAGCGGAAAGCGCCGCCACCGACGTGCCTGCCAACTGGTCGCTGCACCGTGAAAAAGTCGCCGGTCAGGTGGCCTATCGTCTTTATATTCGTTCTGGCAAAGAGAAAACCGACAATGCTGATTAATCTGGGCCGCCTGCTGATGCTGTGCGTATGGGGCTTTCTGCTCACCAACCTGTTCCACCCGTTCCCCAAACCACTGAAGTACTTTATCGACGTCGCGCTGTTCTTTATGGTGGTGATGCACGGGCTGCAACTGGTGCTGTTGAAATCAACCCAGCCGAAAGATCGGCCCATCAGCAAATGGCAGGAAACCAAGATCTTTATCTTCGGGGTGTTTGAACTGCTGGACTGGCAGAAGAAGCAACCGCCAATCAACAAAAAATAACCCTCACCGGCTATGGGCGTTCGGCGGTAAACGACACAAAGCGCGTACCCTGCATTTTCAGGCTACCCTGCGCGCCCTGCTCTATCTGTTCATACTGCGGCTGTTTCACACGCACCACGATATTCTCACCGCCCCGCTGCGGCCGGAACGTAATTTCGTAACGCATGGCCTCATTAACGATATGCTCGCGCTGGCGCGAGCGGTTGTTACTGGCCGGAAAGGCCCGTTTCTCGCTGACGATAACCTGCGTGCTGCGCACCGGCGCACGGTCATTTTCCGCTTCCTGCTTGCGCTGGCTGAAATAACGCTGCGTCGCCAGCACAACGATCAACGCCAGTACCGCTATAAACAACATTGGGGGTTTATTCATCTGGTGGTATTCCCTTTGGTTGAACGCTATAAAGCCAGAGCTTTCCCCTGCCACTGTACAGGATAAACCTGGGGATAACCCAACGGCATTATACCAGGAGGTTGGCTGCGCATTATGCCGATCGGATTATTTTGCCTAACCGCCGACGGATATATCTTTGCTAACCGCCGCGCCTTTTTCCCTGGTGTCAATTGCTGGCTATTGCCGCCGAACGGCGGCCACCAGGGGGAATGTTAATTAAATGTATAGCCATGGTTATAAATAAAGGCAAACCGAACTGGCGCGCAGCGCCATGGTGAATAATCTCTGCAGATGCAATAGCCGGTTGATGGCGGAATTAAAACTTATTGCTCTACGTCACCTTTTTTGATTTAAATTAAATTAACTTTTTTATCAGGTGTGTTAGGATTATTGTTATCTTCTAGGCGAGGCAATAATATACCAGAGAAATACACCTTTACCAACGCCACGTTGTTTAATGTCAGTCAAGCGGAATTTATTATCATGAAATTTACCGCAGATAAGAAAATAATCTTATCTCTGCCGGCAAATGCAGGTCTTATCGTCCTTTTAAAACAGCAAGGAAAGGTTTTGTTGCAGAAGATATCATTAGCGCGCAAACGGAAAACACAGCCGAATGGAAGCGTGCCAAACGGCATTGATTGGGCGGGATGGACATTACGCCACCCAGATTACAGCTTAGTGTCTGGCGAGGGTGCAGCGATGCCCGTATCACGCCACACCGGGCCATCGCTGGCGATTATTGCGCGAGTATGGTCAAACCATCGGGGCAAAGGCCATTATAAAAAACAAAATAAAATAATAGTCCCCCCAGGCGATTGGCAATGTCATCACCAGCACGGAGATAAAGGTCAGCAAGAAATTACCCTCAGCCTGAGGAACAAACTTTTTTCCATTAACACCAAAGCAATTGCCAACGCATCGCACCATACAGCAAAGAGTCATCGGGCATTTATCCATAGCCACCATTATTTAATTAACGGGAAGAACAATGAAAGTGATACTGCCAGCATAAATAACCAGCGCCATGTCAATGCAACATTAAGAAATGAAAGATCAATTTATTGTCGCGCTCTTGCCGAACGGCACGCTATCAAATACCCGGCCAATATCCATGGCATAAAAAATATCGTTGGTTATCTCCCTATTGGCGTTTCGCCACATTATATTAAGGGAAATAAATGAAAGGTTATATTTACGCCGCACTAAGCATAATTTTCATTGTCTTTGCTGCTTACCAACTTGGCACTTCTGCAGCTCACGCTGTACCACCACGCAACATTGACTGTACCGCCGAACTGCAAATTTACAGCGAACAGGGTTCTTTTGCTGGCGTGTGGAAATTACATGCCGCTGGTGGTAAAGGTTTTTTCCGCGTGAGCGGTCGCTATAGCCACCGCGCACAGGCCGGCGGCAATCTAAACCGTACGGTGTTTTTTGATTACACCCGTCACCAAAACATGCTCGATATCGTCTCGAAGCGGATCATACCCGCGATTACTGACAATGCGCAGGCAAGCGAACTGGTTGGCCTATTGCCCCGATTCCTTTACTCTGCTGCCACGTCCCATAGTTTTGAAATATACCAGCAGGCCAACGGGTATATCGTTACCGGCACGGTGTTGCCTTTCACCTACTGTCTACAGGCCTAGTAAATCACCTGACTCATCAGTCTCGCCGCTTTGCGCAGAAAAATGCGCATCGGCTTATACTGCCTGGCAGGCAGTGGGGTATATTAAATAGCATCTTGCTCGGAAATACTCCGAAAGACTTAGTCGGCAATGCTGGCCAGCATAAGTGAGCAAATGAACTACTCTGACCTGCTAACTATTGATTAATACATCGATATATGAGTAATGTATTCACCGTTAACATAAAAGTGCCACGATCTGGCGATCCAACCGCATCGCCTGGCGTTGCGTGGAAAACGAGGTTTACGATTCAAGTGCCGTTTTTAACCTTTGCCTGTTTGACCATAGACAGTAAGAGGTAAACGGTGAGTACAATATTGTTATCAGAAACTAAGCATTATTTATAATGCGATGATAGGCATTGTTTAAAACCATCATGAAATTACATAGGTTTGTTTTGACCACTGAACTATCACTGCAATCTATTGATGGGGTAACTCCCATTGAATTACGTTATGAAACTTGGCTGATTCATTGCTTCGATGAATACCAACATCGACGCCATGGCAAACAAACATATAAGTTAAGGTAATGAATTCGCTCTCTTGGTAAAAAAGGTAACAAATTTAAATATGAAGCACCTCTGAGCGTGATGAGCATAATTAATTGGCTTACTCTAACCAGTAAGTTATGAAATATTATTCTTTAGAATACTAAAATGCCATTCATCGGTGTACGCTAATTTTTTATTTATTAGTCGGTTTATTAAACATTAACTCAGCGCAAAGATGGTGAGTGGACAAAGCCGTATCTTCTTATAGTATGTTAGGATTTGTCTTGCCACCGCATGCAAAGGATAAGTTATGCTAGGAAAGTATATAATTAATGACCGTGTTATTTTTGATCCAGAGGAAAGAAGCCTTATTTTAACCGGGGAACATATTGGCTCAACCAGTAAGTTAATACTGCATACCCCTACCAGCCAATGCTTAGCTTTGCTTATAGAACGCCACGGCGACGTTTTATCACAGGATGAATTACTGGAACTGATCTGGCGGAAAAAAGGCGTTGTCGTTTCCTCAAGTACCGTTTACCAAAATATAAGTCTGCTGCGGCGTTCCCTCAATCAGCTTGGGCTTTATGATGATGTGATTATCACTGTGCCGCGACAGGGCGTCACCCTGTCGAGACACATTAAAATCACCCGTCTGGCAGAGCAGAACGTCGATGCCCCCCATCAGGAATTGTTACCGGCAGCCGCTTGCGATGTTGCTGCCCCAACGGGAACAACGCCCATTTTTCCCGCCAAAGGGAAGAAATGGCCACCAGGGCTGATTGCCGGCCTGAGCATGGCGTTGATTGTGCTGTGCATCGGTGCTTTTTATCTGGGCCACAATAATTCCTCTAACTATATGGATAGCTACGATCTGACGCCAACCTCTCTGAGCGATTGCCGCGTTTATGTCAACGATAATATGCCGACCGGCAGGCTCGAATACATTGTCAAAAACAGCGCCTTTGATTGTGCGACGCGGCCCTTTAATTACGTAACGGCCTTCGCCGGGGTGAATCGCTATTCAATCATTAGCTGCGTACGGGACATTGCCGGAGCACGTGCCAGCTGCCGTTCAAGCTTCTACCTGGAGGGTTCCAAATGAAAAAGGGATTGCTGGCCTGCATCGGTTTTATCCTGGTGATTATCGCCTCAATGAAATGGCAGCTTTGGGCAGGGTATGCAACAACCCCCGGGTCAAAAGAGATCGACTGCCGAGCCGTTTTAAACATTGTAACGCCCGAAAAGTTGCATTTTACCGGCGTAGTGAAGATGCATGCGGTGAACGGCAAAGGGCTGGCGTTAATCGAAGGAAGCTACCATCTGACATCCGAGGCGCCGACGGTGCTCAACAGGAAAGTATTCTTTGACTACAGCCAAAACGAAGATATGTTGAGTATGCACTCCAACAAGGTCGCCAGACTACCTTCGGACAACGCCGACGAAAGCGTACTGGCAACGCTGTTGCCAAATTTTTATTTCCGACCAGGCATTACGCATAACATCGGCCTCTATAAACAGGGAAGCGGTTATATTTTTGCCGGTACCGTCATTCCGTTTGTTTACTGCGTAAAGGGTTAGCGTGCAGCGGCGCTCTACGGCCGCCTCTATTGTTGGTGGATAGTGGGGCATTCATGCCACCACTAACGTACCCTTGATGCTAACACCTGGGCGCCCCTCTTAAGGCGTTCCCGCCTGTTTTAGCGTACGGATACGCACGGTGAATGTCAGGCAGATATCATTTTGCTGAATGGGATAATTCAATGGCCAGCGGGCATCATCTAACTGGAGCGTACGTTCGATGGCCATATTCAGCAGACGATTGCTAACCTCGACAACGCGGTCGCTGCTCCCTTTCTTGAAGTTCATTATCAAAGCACATGGCCATTTTTAATGTCACGCCATCGCTGTTTTCGGGCAGGTTCAAAAGGTATCAGAATAAGGGTACGCGTAGAGTTCGGGAAGTGTGAAGTCTCGCATACATACCAGGCGATGCCGCCGAGGCAAAAACGCGGGTCAGCGCCAACAAGGCGCTTAATGGTGCCTTTATCCTTATCAATAACGCTCTTTCGGTTGATGGTTTATCATTGATTACTATACGGAGCAATAATATTGTGTTTGCTGTAGATTTGAACCATGGTAACAAAATGACCGTTTAACTTTTTGGTGCAAAGATGGACATTACACGCGTATTATCCTTTATTACTGTTACATTCCTTTCATTGTCTGCTTCAGCAACATCGGTTCAGCCATGCCCACGGCAAGAAAACAATCCCCTTACCTCCCTTGAGGTTTATAACGGTACACCAGCAGAAATGTTCAGTCTGGCGCCTGATCCCAAAGATCAAAATAACGGTACCTGGGGCGATCTGGAGACAGTCTATCGGCAAGCAAGAAAAATCACCGTTGCCTGTGGTTATCAGAACGGCCTATTACTTAATGTTGAAATTAATAATCCGGTGACCAGCTGTAGCTCAACAGATATTCATGGGCTGAATATAACATGCCAGATGGCACCTCGCCCCCGGTCATAATATCTAATAAACGCTCAGTGATTTAATAATGATTTAAAAATTCCTGCTCAATCTTTGTAATTATGCTTGTTTGTATCCTACAACGGGGCATAAAAATGAACACACTGACAGGAAAAGTCGCCTTAGTGACCGGCGGTAGCCGCGGTATTGGTGCTGGCATCGTTCGCGCTCTGGCGGCCAATGGCGCTGACGTCGCATTTACCTATGTTACTTCGCACGAAAAAGCCGACGCACTCGCTAACGAGATACGCACAATGGGGCGTAAAGCCACTGCCATCAACGCAGACGCAGCCAATGCGGAGCAAATTATCGCAGCGGTTGAACGCACCGCATCCGAATTTGGCCGGTTGGATATTCTAGTGAATAATGCAGGTAATTTCGTTACCGGCAATGTTGAGCAACTCACCCTGGCCGATTTCGACCGCTCAATGTGCGTCAACGTTCGCGCGGTGTTCGCCGCCATTTTGCAAGCAAGCAGGCATCTACCGGAACACGGCAGGATCATCACCATTGGCAGCTGTTTGGCCTCTTACGCCGGCCGAGGCGGGATAAGCATGTATACAACCAGCAAGGCAGCACTGGTCGGTCTGACCAAAGGCGTCGCCCGCGATCTTGGCCACCGCCAGATCACCGTCAATCTGTTGCAACCAGGGTCAATCAATACCGACATGAATCCGTCAGATAGCGAGCGCGCACCTGCGGCCCTGGCCAAAATGGCGTTGCCGGCCTACGGCGAACCTGCCGATATCGCAGCGGCCGTTGTGTATCTGGCAGGAGAAGGCGGGCGTTTTGTAACTGGCGCAACGCTCGACATCGACGGCGGGATTAATGCCTGACAATGCCACTCAGGGAACCACGCGTTCCCTGAGGCGCCATGCGGCGCACGGCAATGCTCACGGCCACCAGCAACTATCTGGGCAACCATTGGTTAATCGCCGACGCTATTTCCGCTGGCCTGTCTTCTGGCGCATTATGTTTGGCCGGTCCACAGGGTATGACCTCAAGGTTGGCGATATTCGCCTGGCACCAGGCGACCATGGGCTGACCGATCGCCAAGCCGCCCGCAATGCCGTCAAACGACAGCAGAAGCTTGGGCGTATCCTTGCTGTTCACCAGCCAGCTATCGTAAAACGCCATGCGCCTGACCACATCGGCAGGCTCGCCGTCAAATGGCATTGAGCGGCCCCACTCCAGTATCGCCCGGCGGCTGTCCGCCGTTGTATAGGCCGCGGTATAGCATCGGATATCCCGCTCGGAAAGCGAGGTGAGCACCGTTGCCCGCAGCGTTTCCTCAATAAACCCATTGTTATCCAGCACAATTTTTTCGCCAAGCCCCGGCGTCTTCAGCGCCTTAAAACGTGCCGCAACCTCAGTGGGCAAGCTATCCCAGCTCATCGGCCGAATGACGGCTTCCATAAAGGCAATACCACGGACGCGCTCAGGGTGATGGGCGGCCCAGTCAAAGGCCAATGCCGCACCCCAATCGTGGCCGACCAGGATCATGTCCTCCAACCCCATGGCGTCGAACCAGGCATTCAGATAACGCGCATGATCTGAAAAATCGTAATTGACCGGTGGCTTGCCCGACTGTCCCATACCAATCAGATCCGGAGCCAAACAGCGAAACGGCCCCTCGATTGCAGGCAAGATGTTGCGCCACAAATAGGAGGATGTCGGATTCCCATGCAGAAACACCAAGGGTGTACCGACACCGTTCTCCTCATAATGTATGATTGAATCCAAAACTGAAATTGCAGGCATGGCAATGTCCTCTCGTGCTTAATAGTCAGTTGCCTGTCCAATATAAGCATAGACAGTCACCTGTCAATTAAAAGATGACATGCATGTGTCGTGTGGAACAAAGGATAAGTCAGAATGCATGACAACACCGAAACGCCGGCGCTGGGTTTTCTTCTTCGCCAGGCGCACCAGCATTGGACGCAGCAGGTAGATTCAGCCCTTGATAAGGCCGGTTATACGGATATTCGCCCTTCTCATTCCAACATTTTTGCCTTTACCCCACCAGAGGGAATTACCGTCAGCGCCTTGACCAAATTTGCCAAAGTGCGCAAACAGTCGATGACCCAAGCCGTGGAAGAATTAGAAAAGCTCGGTTACGTTGAGCGCCGCCCCGACCCAACGGACAGGCGTGCACGACTGATCTTTCTTACTCCACGAGGGCAGGGCGTGCGGCCAATTGCCATCGCAGCCGGGCAGCAGGTTCAAGCGCAATGGGCTAAAGCGATGGGTGAACAGGATATCGACGCACTGACGCTTTTACTGCAGAAACTGGTCTCAACGCTGCAAAACTAACGGCGGCTGGCGCCCAACAGGCTGCTCAATCGTTGCAACTGGCAGTCTATCATTGCCAACACGCCGTTACCGTACTCGTCCTGAAATACGCTGTCCTCCGCCAGGCCGACTCCTGGCTGCCGGCTGGCCTGGCAACGCAAGGCGCCCGTGTTTCAGTTGAGGTAAACGGCGTTGACATGATGGTTGACGATATTCTCCCGCAGCAGAAACAGTCCTGAATCATTTTTAACCCCCAGTTTGCGCATCGCATTACATTTATGCGCGCTGATGGTTTTAATGCTGCGCTGACGCAGGCGAGCAATTTGAGAAATGGACAAGCCGTTGAACAGGCACATCAGCACGTCATTTTCACGCTGGGTCAACGCTTCCAACCGGGCCGGATCATGCCTGTCGGTTTGCGCGAACATCTGGACAAACTGTGGGCTGTAGATCGTTTCGCCGGCCAGAGCACGCCGAAACAGCGCACCCGCCTGCGGCAGCGGCTCGTCGCGAGAAACCAGGCTCACCTGCGTGAACTGCCGCAGCGCCTGCATCACTTCACGCGGATGCTGCCGCGCATAGACGATGATCGGCATTGCCGGAAAGTGCTGACAAAGCATTTTTATCGCATTAACGCCATGTGTCACGCTCTCCCCGATACCGCAGATATCGGTGATCAACACGTCCACTGGCTGTAATTTTAACGAGATAAACACGTCATGCAATTTGTTGCTTTGCAGTTGTATGTCCACTTGTTGGTCAAGCTGTTGGCAAAAATGCGCCAGACCGTACAAGTTCAGCGGGTAGGGATCCATCAAAGCGATAGTTTTTCTGGTGGTGTTATTTGAGTTCATTATTCCTCTCCTTATCAGGATGCAGTGCTATTACCTGTATTGCGGTGTGATATTGATGACTTGTCGCCTACGCCGAAATAACGGCAATGGTAGCCATGCTTATATTCCCCTTTCGATATATCACCCAACGCCGAGCAGGTAGGTTACTTACTGAAATTGATAGTTATTTTCCGCATTAACCAAAAACGTTGAAAATAGAGAAACTCGACGACAGTAAATCAAAAATAACGAAAATTGGCGTTAACCTGGGTAGCCTATTGCAATAATTACAGGGCAAATAAAGCAGCACCCTCACCTTTCCATTAGGCACAAGACCGGGAAAGCAAAATAACCTGACAGCAATCCCGTATCTTTGAACACCATAATTACCGTTGCGCCAGGGCCAATAGCCTAATTACCCGCGGTGTCATTCGCAGTGACTGCGGCAGGCCTTCAACTCCGGCATTTGTACAGTGGACGTCGCCAACCAGTTTTAATACGTCGCGGGTTTTCTTGATGTTCAAAGGACAGCGCAGCAATTGGCCGTTATCAATAAGCCAAAGCGCGTTAACCTTGCCGTTGCTTTGCAACGTAAAGCGCCCGTCGTCACCAAGTTCAGGCAAAGGCTGATTCAACACTTGAGCATGAGCCAGCGGCCGGCCTGCCGGTGATAGTGCACGGCCAAGGTAAATCCAGGTCACCACGGCATTGACGTCGCGCACCACCAGATGGCCAGGCGTCATGAAGTAGTTACCGGAACCTCCGCCCTGGGCAACGCTGGCAATACCACTGCGGACGTTGGTAACGTCCTGCACGTCGACCGAGGCCATTTGATAGCCCTCGGTGAGCATGAGCGTTGAGTCACCGAAAGCAAGCATTACCGGTCGGTAGCTGCTCCCCCGCACGTTGGCCGCATCACCGGCGTTTTCATCACTCTTGCCGACGCGCACCGCTACCCCGGCAGCCGGCTCCCCGCCGCCACCGCCGCCCATAAAGATGCCCTCACGCGAAACGGCCAGTGCTGAAGAATAACCCGCAGTCGCCGAGGTGCGGCTGCCGTAGCCTTTACTGTGGTTTTCACTCAACGTACCGGTTAAATCCCCGTAACGCCCCGTGACTCGACCGGAAAGGCCACCGGTGTAGTTGCTGCTCTTGTCACCGGAGAAATTCACCCCCAGTTCGCGGTAAAGCCCCTGCTGCCACATCATGGTGTGATTGAGGTTATAGTTGGTTTGCGACGCAGTGCCGCTGCGATAGTCGATCCCTGCACTGCTGTAGCTATCATGGCCACTTGCCGCTGGTGGCTGCGAGGCTCGGGATAGGCTGAAACCCAGAAATACGCCGTTGTCATTTACGCCAGTATTGGTATTACGGTAAGCGCCGCCGCGAGCGCTCACCGAAATTCCGCGCACGTTAAACGCGCGGTTGGCAGCAATCTGCCATGCTTTGGTTCGGCTACCTTTTACCCTGTATGGCTGCCCCGGAGACAAGGCGTCTTGCGCCGTGGAAGACCAGAAGGTGCGCCCTTTGTTTTTGACTTCCGAATAGCCAATCGTCGCCGTCCAGTCGGCTACCGGCACCGATAAGGTCGTATTCAGCGAGGTATAACAACCGGTATTGACCGGTGAGTCTGACTGCGCTTTGCTGCACGTCGAACCACCGGCATTGTAACGATACAGGCTCAGCTGGAACCCGTCGGTAAAGGTCACCTGCTGAGTGTCACCCCGTACGCCGTCGTTGCCGGTAAAATAGCTACCGTTCACGCCCAGAACGCCAAAGCTCAACGGTTGCTGCACGTCTAAACGCGACTCGCTATAAACGTGGGTGTTTGCCATCGATACGCCGGTGGTAAACTGCGTGTTTGGTAGCAGCCCGAATTGTATGCCCCCGGCGGCAACCGCTTTGTTTTTCACACCACCCGTACCGTTATTGCCGGTATCGAGGCTGCCCCCCTGCAAGAACCATTGCAGGCCATTGCTAAACCCACTGCCGCTCTTGCTGAACGGGTACTGTTCCGTTCTTTGTAAAACGCCGTCTTCATAAACCCGCAGTTCAATCTGATAGGAACCGCCGGGAAATGAATCACTGTTAATCGCATTCAAACCGGCCGGTAAATATTGGCTCCCGAGCAGCTGGCTGCCACGGTAAATATCTATCCGCGCATTTCTGTTGGTTTGCACCATAAGCGGCGTCGCGTCCTGGCTGACGTTAAAGTTCATATAGGCCGCGGTCGTACCCACACGGACACCGTTAAACCTATCAAGCGGAAGCATGGAAAAACCGAAGTTGCCGCCGAGTTGACCTGACAGGTTGCGCTGATCCATGCGGCCGCCCTGTAGGTAATACCGTTGTCCGAGATCCTGACGGGCATAAAGGTTGCCAAACCAGAACTGGTTGTTTTGGTAGCTATCGACCTGGTTCCAGGCATAGGCCCAATCTCCGCCTAAATAGCGGTCCTCGCCGAGACCTAGCGCTCCGGCGCCGTTAAAGGTCAGGTTCTGGCTATTTTTGTCGCCGCTGTAATTAAAGGTTTGACGATGAATGAACGCGTTATATGCCTGAGGCGTGAGGGAGTGGAAGCGCTCGTTCGGTAACGTCGCGGCTATCCAGGCCGGATTGAAAAACAGCAACACGGCACCTTGGGTTTCATCCAGAATGGCTGCAACCGTATCGGTTTTAACATAGCCGCATCCCGGAAAGCTCGAACCATTGCAAGCCAGGTTGCCATTACGGGCCAGGGGCTGGTTTAATGCCTGCTCAAGCGGCACGCGCTCCTGTTCGGGTATCCGCTCTGTTCCGATCGCCGCCAACACGGAAACGGGGTCTTTAAACTGTACCGTATCGGGCTTTACTTCAACCGTAAAAAGGCCAAGGGAGCGCCCGCCAAATTTTACGTCTAGCTGTTCTTCCTGCCCTTCCAGCAACGCCTCGAAACCCGGCGGGACTTTCAACCCGTCGGCTGTGGCAGCAAAGCTCAGTAAGACAGCCAGGGAAAGCAAGGTAAGTTGAGGACGCAAAGGAAAAACCTCCATGTAAAAAACCAATGCTGAAGAAGGCGCGAACGCAAAAGGATCGCGCCCTTATCCAACTAGTTAATCGCCATCACGCAGGGTTTAACCCCTGAGCGGAACTGCTTAAGTAGCAGACGGCGCAATGCTCATAACGAGGCTGACAACGCCTTGATAAGAACCGGCGGTTGCCACCACACCCGGCGTTTTCTGCCCAACGGTCAGCTCCATAGGAATAGAGCCGCCATTGATCAGGCCGACAGGTTGGCCATTGGCAATACCGGTAGGGTAGAGGTCGGTAGCCTTGAGCTTGGTTGCAACCGTGCTCAGCTTGGTACCGTTAAAAGAGACGGACAGCGGAATGGCTGCCGCCGACGGGTTGGTCACGGAAGCCAGCACCGGTTCTGCCAGCAGTTGGACGTTAACGTCCTTGGTCAGGTCATTGGTGTAAATCTTGGTGCTCAGTTTTTCGTTTAGCAGGCCGGTACCCGGCATATAGCGCATACGCAGCGATTGCGGCAGAGCCGAACCGTCCGCCTGCAACAGTTCAACGGTCGGATCAATATCTGCGATAACAGTAATGTCCTTTTGCACGGCAAATGCCGACACGGAGAACAATGAAGCCAGGGTAATAGCCATCAGCTTATGGGTGGTTTTCATTTAAATTTCCTTATTTATTTACTTTAAAGATGCACCGGCGACCAAGGTTGCTGTCGTCGGCGCAGAAGCGCCTAAGCGGTATTCCACACGCAAGGCTGCTGGTGTAATCCCGGAAGGCAGCGCGAGCTCCTCACCGGGATAGACGCTGGTGTCGACTTTTTTCCAGTTACAGTTGTCTTCATTGGCGCACTGGGCAACGCGGAGCACGCCATAACGCAGGTTTCCCTTGTTAATCAGTTTGCTGCCGTCTGAACTACGCAGCAGTTCCGGACGCTGTTCGGCAGGCATCAGGCGAACGAGCACTCCCCAAACCAGGTTTACATTTACACGGGTGGTTTCTTTCGGCTGTTCAGCGCCGTCATCCAGCGTCGGAACCGGCTCAAAATAGACTCGCCACGCCTCTTCCTTTTCTGGCGTGCGCAGGCTGATAATCCGCACCGTACGCGTCACGCCAGCGGACAGGGCGAACTTGTCGGGGGAAACGACGATACCGGGATCGCCGACCGGGGTTTCTTCTGTTTCATACGGGGTTGCCGGGCGGCTGATGCGTTTTACCGTCACGCGAACGTATTGCGTGGCTTCCGACTTTGAGATCACCTGTAACGTGGTGGCTTCTTGCCTGGTTTCGTCGATCATGGCTGACATAGGATAAACAGTCATATTTGCGCGAGCTGCACTGGCGGCCAGCAGCAAACAGGCGGCCAACCCGGTTTTGCTCATTAATGAATATTTTGTTTTACGTCGCACGTTGTTACCCCATGAATAATGTTCCGCTAACGGTGTCGCGGATTAACTTAATGTTTATTCTTGGGTTTTAACTAATAAACTAAGTTGAATTAAGCGTTATACTTTTAAATTAAAAAAACATGTTCCTTAATAAAACCCGCATTGCAGCCAGCCCAGGAAAAAACCGGCAATAGGCAGAATTATTATTCAAGAGATTCCATCCAAATATCTGCCAAACCGGGTTTATACCGACGCAAGATCGAACCCGGCTGCCAGACTTAGCTTACCAAGGAGTTAGATGCTGATTGGCAGCATCGCCGGTATATGATTAGAGAAGATAGAATAAAACGGATAAGTTAACGGCCATGAAACGCTTCACGCCAACGGCGTAGTACTGCCGCGCAGTGCCACGCCGTTGGCTGCTTTTACTTGCTGCCGTGCATCGTCGATTCTCTTTTGCACCCGGCAGGTAAATGACGAGCTGCCGCAAACGCCCTAGCGGAGGCAGGTTCCGCCACCGGCAGGCCTGGGGGCACCCGTGGTAAGTTTGTGCTAGGGTGCCAAGGCGGTTGCTGCCAGCGTCAAGCGTAGCACGCCGGTATATCGCCCGGCCGTTTTAGCGGCTTTGGCGAACGGCAGCACGCTGAGCGTCAGCGGCGTGGGGGTGCACACCACCGGGAACGAAATGCCCGGCAGCGACACCGGCCGGATCAGCGCGCTGTTCACCCCGGCCAGGTTAATTTCTGCGCCATTGCTCACCACCTGCGGCTTGCCGTTGTAACTGAGGGAAACGCGGTAATCGACGCGGCTGCTGGCATCGCCTACGTTGCCGCCGGCACGAACCACAGAAAAGACATCGGCTGCGCGACCGCCCGCTGCCAGCAGATCGGATACCGTCAGCTTCAGCCACGAACTGTTGGCGTTATAACCGTCGTACAGGCAGGCGTCGAGGGTGGTACCACCGCTCACCTGCCCGCCCGCAGCGGTGGAAAGCGGCTGGGTTCGCAGATTGAGATCGACCAGCGGTGCCGCGGTGCCAAAGGCAGGTAAATAAATATCGCCGTGGTGGCGGTCGGTCACGTCCAGCGTGATATTCGCGGTCCAGGTGGCGACCTGCTTATATGGATCCCACTCCATCTGCTTGAGGATCAGGCTGGCCTGCCACACCCCGCCGGTGGGGATCTTTTGGTATTCCGCAGGATCGATATATGCCGACAGCGCCTGGCCGTTGTATGTCGGGAGACCATTGCAAACCATAAAGGATGGCGCGTTTATCCTCAGCGAGCCAAGGTATGCCTCGCAGTCGTTGGTAGGGTTAGCATAAAAGTATTTAGCCGCAGTCACGTTTAAATCCACCGAGAGCCTGCTTCTTTGTTCGGTAAACCTTAGCCGAATCGAAGTTGTAGCTCCCCATGCCCCTCCCCATACTGAAGTGGTGGGGCAAGCACCATGGCTTGAGTCCGAGGCAGACAGACAGTTCCAGCTGTCCCGGCTTCTTATAGCTGGATTGATATTATCACCCGCTCGCTCGTAGTCCCACAGGGTGAGCCGAGCAGCCGGCAAGGCAGATTTGTCATAGGCAACGGTATACGCAACGGTATGGTCCGACACCTCCACCGCGGCAGCGTGGCTTATGATAAAAAAAGACAATAGCGTGGCGAAGAGCTGTGTGAGTTTCATGCTGATTGCTTACCCGATATAAAGGTTATAGATAATTAGCCAACGCGCGGTATAACAACGCCAGCATGACGCAGGTAACATTATGCCGGTTGATACCGGTAAATAACGGCGGTAACCACAAAACCAGCAATGACACCGTTGGCAACAGATAGTCGTCTAACTTATTCACTATGCGTAAAAGGATCGTACCCATATTTATCAACCATCGGGCGTCTGGCCGATTGTTTACTGATAGGTCATGGTCATCAGCACCGTGCTGCTGAACTTACCCGCAGATGTGCTGCCACCGGGGCTGTATAAACGGCCAGCCAGCAGGAAGGTGGCATTGCGCAGCCCATCGACAGCGGCAGTCATAGTGCTACCAGGCCCCTGCACCTTACCGGTGTCGGCCTGTTGTGCCACCTGCAATGCTATGCCGGTGGCCCCGTCCGCCAGCTGGTTGGCATACAGCGAGCTATCAGCAGCAGCTTTGCTGCCGTCAAAGGTGACGCTAACCTGCCGGGTCGACGGCGGGCAGTTAACCAATTTGACGGCAACGTTCTTCCAGTCGCTGGCAGTGCCGGCGTTCTTCAGATCGGTACTGCGCAACTTTTCGAAATCAATGGTCTGGCTGACCGAGCCGCTGTCCATCTGGCACGGGCTGGCAATCACCTTGCCGGTAATATTGATTTCACTCGCGACAGTGGCGAAACTCAGCAGGTTGCCGAGAACCAGCAAGAGCGCGGTGGTTAGGTGAGGCATAAACATTCCCCATATTTATTGATAGGTGAGCGTGGCTACCACAACCGCCTTGACGGTGCCGGGCGTTGCTTTCCCATTACTTGCAACTATTCGCGTACGCATCGGCCAGGTGGCGGAACGGCTGCTATCGACATCAACCGCCCAAGTCACTCCATTTCCTAAATTAACGTTTGTATCTCTCGCTAGTGCAATGCTGATTCCGGTCGCCGTTCCGGTGTTGATATATCTATGGATTGGTGCGTCCGGGGCGGGCGTACCGCTAAAACTGGCCGTCACCTTGGTGGTTCCTGCCGGGCAGTTTTTCACTGACATGCTAAATGCTTTCCACGGAGTGGCTGCATCGACAGCAGCCAGATCGCTTGCTGGAATATCCCCCAAATCGACATTAATGCTGCTGGTACCATCAACCACGCAGGGGGCAGCGATCACATTGCCCGTAATATTAATGGTCACCGGATCGGCATAGGCAGCCCCTGAGATGCCCCCCGCCAGCAGCAGCCAGGCTAACGAGATGTGAAAAATACGATTCATTATTTTCTCCATAAAATATCGGCATAAATTAACGGTATGGATCCCTGCCTATTCAGTAATGCTGCCGGCTCCGATAGCGAATTATTGATACGTCAGGTTCAAGGTCGCCGTGGCATTGGCTTTGCCCGGTTTTACTGCTCTTTTATTGATAGGTTAGCGTGGCTACCACTACCGCTTTGACGGTGCCGGGCGTTGCATTACCTTTCATGGCAACCATCCGCGTGCGCATCGGCCAAGTGGCAGTACGGTTAGCAGCCACATCAACCGCCCAACTACTGCCATCAGGCAGATTTACAGCGGTATTCCTAGCCAACTCCACCCCTATTCCCGTCGCCGTCCCCGTGTTTAAATATCTCCACAAAGGGCCATCTACGTCAGGCGTACCGCTAAAACTGGCCGTCACCTTAGAGGTACCAGCCGGGCAGTTTTTCACCGATATGCTAAATGCTTTCCACGGAGTGGCTGCATCGACAGCAGCCAGATCGCTTGCAGGAATATCCCCCAAATCGACATTAATGCTGCTGGTACCATCAACCACGCAGGGAGCAGCGATCACATTGCCCGTAATATTAATGGTCACCGGATCGGCATAGGCAGCCCCTGAGATGCCCCCCGCCAGCAACAGGCAGGCTAGCGAGATGTGAAAATGACGATTCATTATTTTCTCCATAAAATATCGGCACAAATTAATGGTATGACTCCCTGCCTATTCAGTACTGTTGCCGGCTCCGATAGCGAATTATTGATACGTCAGGTTCAAGGTTGCCGTGGCATTGGCTTTGCCCGGTTTTACTGCACTCTTGGTCTGGTAATAGCGCGCCGCAAAAGGAAAGGTTTCTACGCCGCCGGTAGAGGTTTTTAATAACAGATTGGTATCGCGCTTCAGCGGTGAGCCGTTATATAAGATCTGCACCCCAAGCCCGTCGGCGACGCCTGCCGTGCCGGCATTGGTCAGCGCCAGAATATCGCTATTGGCAATATCGGCATTGGCGGTACCGCTTAATGAGGCATTAACTTTTGTATTGGCGTTACAATTCAGATCTAGATTAAAGTTTTTCGATAAAGATGTAGGTCCTACACCTTTAAATACAGATGTGACCATGTCTCCAAAAATAACCTGAATACTCTTCGCCGAGGTGGAACAAGGTATAATCGTATTCCCTGAAATAGTCAGCCCTGCGATGCCTAATACGGCCCCTCCATTCTCCACCACGATAAAGTCTGGTGATGAGTAGGTAAAACTACCAGCGGTCATTTCCCCCTTTGTTTTCACTAGCTCTATTTTTATCATTTGATTCCCAGTACCCCATGCTGGAGTCCCTGAACCAGCGGTCACAGTAATAGGAGTAGAAAATGGAACCCCTTGCGGAGTCGTTGGCATGCCATAATATGCGACGGCACTCCAACTCGACACCTTTATGCCAACCCCTGGCAAGTTGGTTGAGTAAACCCCGTTATCTAAGACAGTACCAGACATATTTGCTTTGAATAAAAAGGAAAAACTCAACCCCCCTGGATCGCAAATTATAGCCGTATGCCCCCCCAATGAATCTAATTTAATTTCTTTTGTAAATAGAACTGTACCCACTGGTGTTTCATTTGAAACTATTACATTACCAACATTCCAAATCGCGTTATATTTTGTATTTGTAGTGGTGAATTGACAGCTGGCAATTCCTTTTATCGACATGAGTGCGAGCAATAGACCAATAATAAAAGGGAGTTTTCCTTTCATATATTTTCCTTATTTACAATAACCATTAACCATCATCACGCCGCTTTGCGGCTGCGTCTTCGGCAGGCTGTAACTCACCCGACATTGCTCACTCGCACCTTTACCCCATTGCACCTGTAGCGTGCCGCTGCCGTTTAGCCCGGTCAGGTAGACCTGCCCGCCGTCACCAACGATAAAGCCCTGTGCGCTGGCGGCTGCCAGATCGGTAACCGTGGCGCCGAACGGTACCGGCACGCCCCCCTGGCGCAGTAATGTCATCAACGCCCGCTGCCCGACGCTGGCGCTATAGCTGGCGCGCGCCACCGCGCCGCGCGTGGGGACCACCGTCTGGTTGGTTTGCGCCAGATCCACGTCGTCCGGCAGCGTTTCGGTGTTCAGCCCAATGCTATTCTTGCGGTATGGGCTGACGTACGGCACGATGGCGTAGCCGCGCCAGTCGGTGTTTACCCCGGTCTGGTTGCTGACGCCGACGCCGGCGGCTCCGGGCGCCTGCACCAGCGCGACGGTTTCCCCCAGCGGCTGGCCAAAGGTGACGCCGTTAGCGTGTGCAATGATGCCGCCTTGCAGCCCGTAGTTCAGGCGGCGACTGCTGTGGTCATAGCCATAGCCGGCGATGACTTCCGCATAGGTGCCACGATAATCGGCATTCAGATTGCCACTGTTGCCAACCCCCCGGTTACCGAAGCCCTGCTGTGCGCTCCAGCTCAGGTTGTTATCGGCCAGCGCCGTGCCGTTGATGCCGAGGCTATGGGTGGTGCCCCCCTGTTTGCCGGTGTTCAGGCTGTAACTGGCATAGGTGTTACTCAGCCAGCGATCCAGCGGTACGCTGACGTTAAAGGCAAACAGCTGGTCTTTGTCATATCTCCGTGCGCCGCCGCTACCGGCGAGCGAGTTGCGGTTATAGCTGTAGTTCAGCCCATAGCTGATCCCGTTCCAGCTGTTGTTATAGCCGGTGCCGAGCGACTGCGTCCTGCGACCGCTGTTCCAGTAATCCTCACTCACCAGGTTAAGGCTGAGTGAACCGGCTCCCTGCCACAGGTTCTGGTTGACCGTCATCTCGGCGCGGTTGCGGCGGCGCTCCACTGATGGCCCGCTCACCCCGCCGCGATAGGTATCCAGCACTTCTTGCAGGCTGTAGTAGCCGGCGGTCGAATAGCGATAGCCGGCAATGGCGAAGTTGGTGCCGCTTTGCACGATATTTTTGCTATAACGCACCCGCCACGACTGCCCCTGATCCTCTGAACGCTCCTTTTGGGTCGACCAGGCCTGTGTAACGTCGGCCGACAGCGCGCCGAAGTCGCCAAGGTTCTGGCCCAGCCCCAGCGCCAGCGAGCGATAATGGTCGGCAAACTGGCCGCCGCCGTAAACGGTCATGCCATACGGCAGACCATAGATCGCCGTCCCCTGGCCAAAGGCCGTTTGATCCACGCTGCGGTCATAAGAGCGATACTGCCCGCCGGTCAGGCTGTATTTGAAGCGCCCCTCACGCTGCAATACCGGTAGGGAGGCGAATGGCACCACCATTTTCTGTTCGCTGCCGTCGGCTTCTTTGATAGTGACGTACAGATCGCCGCTGCCGCCGGTCGGGTACATGTCGGTGATTTCAAACGCGCCCGGCGCGACGTAGCTTTGGTAAATCACATAGCCGTTCTGCCGAATTATCACCTGGGCATTGCTGCGGGCGATACCGCGCACCACCGGCGCATACCCCTTGAGGCTGTCCGGTAGCATGTCGTCATCCGTCGCCAGTTGGGCGCCACGGAACGACACGCTGTCGAACACGTCCGACGGCGAACTGCTGTCGCCCAGCGTCAGTTGGCTATCGAGTGCCGCAATAGCGCGCTGCCCATAGGTATATACCGTGTTCCACTTATCCTGCCCGTCACCGCTGCGACTGTAGGTGGTATAGTTACGCAGCCGCCAAGCGCCAAGGTTGAGGCCCGGTCGCAGGTTAAGGTACTGGCTGCTGCTGTTCTTGCCGCCATTGCCACGCGCAGAGTTATTGGCACCGGTGGCGCTGTAGTTCAGCAACAACGCGGGGATCCCCTCATCCCACTGAGCGGGCGGGAGGTAGCCACGGGCCAATTGCGCCAGCGCGGCCTGCGGAATGCTCAGCAGCAGCTGTTGGTTGCTGAACCGGAACTGGGCGCTAGCCTGCGGGATAGCGCTTAATTCGGCACATTGGGCGTTGCTGTCACCCAGGCCGGGGAACAGTTGGGTCTTGACGCCCATGTCGGCCAGCGCCTTGACGCTCAGGCAGGGTTGCAGGCTGGATTTGCCGTCGGCGCCGTTTTGCAGGGTAAACTCAACGTCACGGGTCTCTACCGCCTGATTATTAATGTAGATATCCACGCGGTAGGTGCCTGGCGCCTGCGTGTCGCCGTCTTCGAATACCGACAGATCGGCGTTGCCCTGCTGCGGGTTATCGAGCTGCAACAAGGCCGGATTAAAATAGTCACGTGCCTGCACGCTCAGCGGCAACCCCGTCAACGCAAGCTGAGCGGCAATCAAATAGGCCAGGCGCTTGATTGGCATAGGCTTGCATTTCTCGCCGAGACTGAGTGTGTTTTTCATCCGTACGTATGCTCCGTTACCTGCAAGTCTTTCGTCACGCCTGCCTCCTGAAATGCCAACGCCTATACAAGTGCGCTTTTAACTTGCTCGGTTGTCGGCAGGCTTAAAGATGGCCGGTATGCGCCGTGCCGATGCCGCCATAGTCATTAATGATCTTCCATTGCACCACGCCGCTGCCGACGCCGGCCGGCAGGGTGAAGCGCGCGCTGCTCATCGGAGCGACGTAGGTAGCGTCGGGCACCTCTTTGCCACCCACCGTCACCGACTGGAAGTTCATATAGAATGGTGTCGGATTGGTTACCTGCAGCTGGCTGCCGCTACGCTGCCACTTCAGCTGCGCGGTAAACTCCTCGGGCTGTCCCTTTAATCCCGTTGGGCGGAAAATCAGCTTGATACGGGTCTTGACCGCAATTTGCAGCGTGTTTTTGCTTTCGTCCTTTGGCGAGGAGGGGATGGACTTGATGTTCATCCAGAACAGGGATTCCCTGTCTTCCGGCAGATTGCCGCCGGCGCGTACTACGCGCAGCACGTTTTCCTGACCGCCATCCAGCCGGAACAGCGGTGGCGTGATAATAAAGGGGGCTTTCTCAGCGCCACCGCTCTGGGGTTCGATCCAGGACTGCATCAGATACGGGATCTTGTCCGGGTTGCTGACACTCAGTGAAGACTCCTTCTTGCCGCCGTCATACACCAGCCGGGTACCACCGACGACCACGCCGGCCTGCGCCATATTCGCCGTCATCAATAACGCGGCAATCAGCATGTTTGGCCAAATATTCATTGCTTACAGCTCCGCTGAGGAAATTAGGGTTTAGGGAAACGGCCGACGGCAAATGCCGCCGGCGCACAACGCAAAACCCCCTGCGCCAGGCAAGGGGAAACTTGCCTAGTTGTAGTTAACGGTGAAGTTGGCGACGGCATTTGCCGGGCCGGCGGTTACGGTTGCCGCGGTGGCAACGTAGCGCGCAATAAAGGCAAGGTCGTTAACGACATCGGCGCCACCGGTAGTGCCAGCGGTGCTTGGGGACAGTTTGTAAGGGGCAGATTCGTCGAACAGCGGCAGTACTTTCTGTGAGGCGTCAGTCAGCTGAATGCCGACGCCAGTTGCAACGCCGCTTTCCTGGGTCAGTGCCAGCACGCCGTTGTCTCCGTCAGCCGCAGGACCGTCAAACTTCACCGTCGCGCTGGTTACGCTGGCAGGGCAGCCGCTCAATTGCAGGGTAAATTTGGTCGGCGATGCCGTAGAGCCGGCACCGGAGAAAGCGGTCTTGGCCACCTTGCCCAACGTGACGTCCAATGGCGAACTGACGCTGTTGACGACCTGACAGGCTGAATCAAGGATTTCGCCCTTGAAGTTGATCTGGCCGTCGGCCGCAAAAGCAGAAGATAGACTCAATGCTGCGGTTGCCGCCATCGCCATAACGAGCAGGTTGTGTTTCATGTATTGCTTTCCTTTTTAGTGAGTACATCGTGTATACGTAATTACTACGGCAATCAATTGCCACGGAGTTAAGGGTAATTCGCCGACGACTTGCTGCGCCTGATGAATACCACGCTATAAACCGAGAAGGGTGTACGACGGAGCACAATGTAAAGACAGACCGCAATTTTTTCTAATAAACTATTTTCAATTAACAATGAATGAAATTATTTAGATGGGAATTTAAGCGAGGAGATTTAAAGTTTTATGATTAATTATAAAATATCCGGTTATTTTACCCCGGCGCGTTCGGTTTTCGGCCACCAACATACACTTTACCTAGCGAATGGCTCCCGTACGACAGGGCCGACGGCCCGCTCTGGCGCGCTATCGCTGTGATTTAACTCTTAATCAGATAAAATAAGCTCGACTTATCCGTCCAGCACCGGCAATCCGCTTTGGCAAGGTGCAAATTATAAAGTCAGAGATTACCAACGTGAGAACAACCGAGGGTTTCTGCCATTAATTGAATCGTGTTCACAAAAACCCGCAAGCGGACAGGCAGGTTTATAACACCACGAAAAAAACGGAATAATCGGCAAGGAAAATATAATGTTTATTATTCTCTCTGATTAAATCTAATCTCTTAATACCATTTAACAATGGTTTAAATAGTGGCGACCACACTGTCTTTTTCACAACAAGGAGCTGTTGATTATGAAACACACCGTTACCGCTGGGCTCTTCACCCTCGTCGCCGCTTTCGCTTATTCTTCCGTGGCGTCGGCGGCCGATGCCCTCACCGGCTGTGCAGCCAAACGCGCAGAAATCGAATACCAAATCGGCTACGCCAAGGCGCATAACAATGTCCACCAGGTTGCTGGCCTACAGGCGGCGCTGGACGAAACCGTGCGTAACTGCACCGACGACGGCCTGCTGCGCCAACGGCAGGCCAAAGTTGCCGAAAAGCAAAGCAAGGTTGCCGAGCGCGAGCATGAATTGCAGAACGCACGCGAAACCGGTAGCCAGAAGAAGATAAAACAAAAAGAGAAAAAACTGGCCTCTGCCAAAGAAGAACTGGCCGAAGCGCAACAGGCGCTCAGCCACTAACCTGCGCCAAACGCCTTATTGATGTTCCTGGCGTTAATACTCGGTGACAATTCCTTTCTCCTTCTTCCCCCGATGGGAGTTGTCACTTTTTGCCACCGCGACTTCCGTTAGCCATTACCCTACCCATCATCCGTTTCCTCCGCCCTGCTCTTGGCGTTGTGTCATGCACAGCACACAGACAATCGTGATAAGCCCAGCGCGGATCGCAATAGCCGGTATTCGACCGACGCAAAAATAGAGTACAGTTCATGCAGCCGCCCCGCCACCAGGCTACACCGCGGGCATGCGACTACACTGAAGAAGTGACACCGATGACAATATTGGACGCTGGCAACCTACGGCGTCCGTGATGAATAAGGAAGACATATGAGTTGGCCATTCCTTGCGGTATTCTTTTCCGGTTGGCTGTTCGTTGATGCCGCTTACCGTGGCCCACGCTGGCAGCGCTGGGTGTTCAAACCGCTTACCCTGCTGCTATTACTGCTGCTGGCCTGGCAAGCGCCAGTGCTGGGGCCGGCCGGTTATCTGATCGTGCTCGGGTTGTTGGCCACGCTGGTCGGCGACGCCCTGTTGCTACTGCCACGCGAGCGCGTATTGTACGCCATCGGCGCATTTTTCCTTTCGCACCTGCTGTATGCCCTGAGCTTCGCCAGCCAGATGACCTTCAGCCTGTTCTGGCCATTGCCGCTGACGCTGCTGATCGTCGGCGCACTGTTGCTGGCCACGATATGGACACGCCTGGAGGCGCTGAAATGGGCCATCACCGCCTATGTTGCCATGACGTTGCTGATGGTGTGGCTGGCAGGGGAACAGTACTTCCTGCGCAGTACCGATTACGGCTTCTCGCTGCTGGCGGGGACCTCGCTGCTGCTGCTGGCCAACGTGGTATGGCTGCTGAACCGCTATCGCCTGCAATTCCGCGCTGCCGACGCCGTGGTGGCCCTGTGCTACTTTGGCGGCCATTTCCTGATCGTACGCTCGCTGTTTCTGTAGTTCGCCACGGGTTCGCGCCGGCGAACCCTCCGCTCAGCGCAGCGGCGTCAGCGTCAGGCCATCGGCGGCACCGATCGCATGGCGATATACCGCGCCGTCGCGCGAAAAGAACGCCAACGTACTGCCATCGGCCCGCAGCAATGCAATACCGTCCGGTGCCGCGCGCCAACCAATGGCTTCGGCATTGAAAATGCCCTTGAGGCACTGCTGCCGATCGCGTAATTGGTAGCCGTTGGCGTCATGTTGTGCCTCGGCCAGCAACTCCAGCCGACATTGCCGTTCACCGTTGGCTAACTGCCATTGTCCCGCCAGACTCTGTGCGGAAGGAAGAACCAGACTGCTGGCCATAACCACCCCTGTCATTAAAATGCTGCCCGCCATCATAGCGTCGCGGAAAATGCGTTTTATCATGGACGACTCGCTGGTTAACTCGTAAGGGCCGGCGAACCGGCCCACAACACACGTCGACAATCAGACGATAAAGTCGGTAGCAATCTCCGCCTGCCCGACAATCTTCACCAGGAAGTCCGGCGTCTGCTGACCACTGAGGTTCAATGCCAGATCGCTGACGTTACTGGCGGCATCGTAGGTTAACAGCGCTTCGCCCGCCGCCCCGCTGAAATGATCGACGAACTGAATGAAGTCAGCGCCTTCGGCACCCTGGTTGAAGAACGACAGATCGATCTTGTCGATGCCCTTCTGGAAATCACGGATCCAGTCGGTTGCGCCCGGTTTGGAATCGCTGGCGGCAGCAAACACAAAGATATCACTGCCTGCCCCGCCCCACAGCTCATCAGCTCCGCCGCCGCCGAATAGCACGTCGTTGCCGGCACCGCCCTTCAGCAGGTTGTTAGCCTGGTTGCCGACCAGCACGTCATTGCCGGAACCGCCAATGGCGTTTTCGATCGTCACGCCTGCGGCAATGGAAACGTTGCCTTTCAGCCCACCGACGTCCGAAAACGATTTCTCGTTCAGGTTGATACGCTGATTGGCAGTATAACCGGAGAAGTCGAAGGTATCTTTGCCGCCGCCATCCCAGGCGGCAAAAATCACTTTTTGCGCGTTGCTGCCGGTGCTGAGGAAGTCGCGACCGGTATTGGAATTGAAGCCATACACCGTATCACCGGTACGTGTCGACATATTGGCACCATACAGGTGCTGAATGGCAGAAATGTCATCAAGCAGCGGAGCCGCAGAATAATGTCCGCCGTTATCGCCGCCGGTGTTGGTTTCACTCCAGTAGCTCATCAGGCTGAACATGCGCGTATCTTCGGCGTAGCTGACGTCCTTGTAACTCGGATTGCCTTCGCCAGCGTTATAGTCACCCGGGTGGCTCAACCCCAGCGCGTGGCCGATTTCATGGGTAAAAGTCTGGCGGCCATAGTCTTCAGAGGCGGGGTGCTGGATGTTGGACTGGTTGATGTTGTACCAGCTCTGGCCTGAAACGTTGCCCGACCCCGGCAGCCAGGCATAAGCCTGAGAGTCATAGTCGGTGTTGCCGTACCGATCCTGGCTGTAGTTGCCAAAGGTGATATTGGCCTTCTGACTGCCGGAAACCTCGGTAAAGGTAATATTGGCGACGTCAGCCCAGGACTGGAGCGACAGCTTCGCCTGCTGCTGCTGCTCAGCGCTGAACTTGCTCAATCCGCGATCGCCCCCGGCGTTGGCCGAATTGAATGTGTAGTCCGGGAAGGCATAAGTCAATTTCACCGGCGTATCAAATACGCCTTTGCCATTCCAGGTCTGATTGGAGCGGGTGATATACAGCCCGGCCTGCTCGGTAGTAAACGAGTCCTTGCCATTAATCTGAATGCCATTGCCTCGCTGATGATAATGCAGCAAATCATTAACGGCATCGTAGCCGGTAGTGGTTGCAGCGAGGTTAGATTCAGTAATTTCTATTGCCTTTTTTGTCGATTGCATGGGTTCGATTCCACTCATTATTTGACCATTATCGATCAAACAGATAGAGATAACCTTCCTTTTGACCGCAGCAGGCATGCCGAAGCCGCTAAGAAAGGGGTTAATCTGCCAGTCATGGCAGTGGTAAAGACGGAATTAATGCATAACAATCAGAAAATAAGATCACCATCCAAAATGGTAATCGTTTCCAAGTATAGGCAGGACAATAAAACACCACACAGCACAAATGACTTTTTATTTATGTAACGAAGGTTATTTAAACTACTTATTTACGCTTACCGCATAGATTCGGCAGTTTAATCTATCCGTGTTGGCAATAAGAGCCAATAAAAATGCCTATTGCAGCCATAGAGAATCATGCTGGCATTTTTCTGTAAAAAAGCGCCTGTCACACCAACGGAATAAGTTAATAAACTTTTATTATTAACCTGATGAACTAATTAATGTCGCGTAAGGGTATGCGGCGACGCGGTGAGAATTATTAAGGTTGATTACTATGCTGCCTATTGGAGGAAATGCCCACGGCTGGCGCAGCATGGTGAACCACATCCCTGTGCTTACCCGTGCGGCCAGCCTGAAAGCAGATGGCGCAAATTTGCGCCCGGCACATTTGCCCGGCGGCCCACACCACTACGCTACGCTCGCCCTACGGTCCGGCTTTGTCGGCAAGCTGAATTATTCTCATTCCCCTGCTTGACTCTGGAGTTGGCTCCAGGGTGTACAGTCGGCAAGGTGAGCACCACTAACTGCCGAAGGGGGCATTATGCAGACACGTCAATCACAGCACACACATTCACATAGTCATAGCGACAGCGCTTGTGGCTGCGGCCACGATCATGCCAAAGCCCAACACGGCTGCAGCAGCGAACAACCAGCAACGGTAGGCGCGCAGCAAACGGCGCAGCAGCCATGCCAAAGCGCGCATTGTTGCAGCAGCGGCGATCCCGCAGATCCGGACGAAGAAAGCGACAGGCTGGCCGCTGCCCCCCCTTCCGGCAGTCAGCGTTTTAGTTGGAAAGTCAACGGCATGGATTGTCCAAGCTGTGCGCGAAAAATAGAAAATGCCGTCACCGCCATCCCCGGCGTCGACAGCGCCCGCGTGCTGTTCGCCACGGAAAAACTGGTGGTCGACGCGCAGAGCGATATCAGCCAGCGCGTGCAAGATGCGGTCGGCAAGGCTGGCTTTACCCTGCTCGGCATCGGTGACCAGGCAAAGGCAGCGGCGGTAACCCCGTCGCGGCTGGCTGAATACGGCCCCTTACTGTTAATGGCCGCACTGATGGTCGTCAGTTGGGCGCTGAACGCCATTAACCCGCAGTTTGGCCGCATCGCATTTATTGCCACCACGCTGGTGGGGCTGGCGCCGATCGCCAGCAAAGCGCTGCGTCTGATCCGCAGCGGTACGCCGTTCGCCATCGAAACGCTGATGAGCGTTGCAGCCATCGGCGCGCTATTTATCGGCGCCACGGCCGAAGCGGCGATGGTGCTGCTGCTGTTTATGGTCGGCGAACTGCTGGAGTCCTACGCAGCCAGCCGTGCGCGCCGCGGTATTAGCGCCTTGATGGCGCTGGTGCCGGAAGACGCCCTGCTGATCCGCGGGGAACAGCGGCAACGGGTGCCGGTTGCCAGCCTGCGCCCAGGCGATGTGATTGAAATCGCCCCCGGCGCCCGCCTGCCAGCCGATGCCGAACTGCTCAATGCCTTTGCCAGCTTCGATGAAAGCGCACTGACCGGCGAGTCGGTGCCGATCGAACGCCAGCAGGGCGAGAAAGTGGCGGCGGGCAGCCTGTCCGTCGATCAGGCCGCGCAAATGAAAGTGGTTTCCGAACCGGGCAACAACGCCATCGATCGGATCCTGCAACTGATTGAAGAAGCAGAAGAACGTCGCGCTCCCATCGAGCGTTTCCTTGACCGCTTCAGCCGTTATTACACCCCGGCGATCATGCTGCTGGCGGTCGCGGTAATTTTGGTGCCGCCACTGCTGTTCGCACAGCCGTGGGAAACCTGGATTTATCGTGGTTTGACGCTGTTGCTGATTGGCTGCCCGTGCGCGCTGGTCATTTCGACGCCGGCGGCGATCACCTCCGGGCTGGCAGCCGCCACGCGGCGCGGTGCCCTGATCAAAGGCGGCGCAGCGCTGGAACAGCTGGGCCAGGTGCAAACCATCGCCTTCGATAAAACCGGTACCTTGACCGAGGGTAAACCGACGGTAACCGACGTACTGCCGATCGGCGATGTCGATCGGCAACGCTTGCTGGTGCTGGCCGCGGCGGTCGAAGCCGGCTCGCACCATCCGTTGGCACAGGCGATCGTTCGCCATGCCGAGCGCAACGGCGGCCTGCTGCCCTCAGCCGCCAATCGCCGTGCGTTGGCCGGCATGGGAGTAGAGGGCGAGATCGACGGACAACGCGTACTGATTGGCGCGCCGGCCAAGGTCGCCGACGGCCTGCTTTCCGAGCAATGGCAAAATCGGGTCGAACAGTTGGAAAATGCTGGCAAAACTGCCGTGGTGGTATTGGCAGATGGCGTGCCGCTCGGGTTGCTGGCATTGCGCGATACGCTGCGCGGCGACGCCAGGCAGGCGATTGAGGCGCTCCGTGAGTTGGGTATCAACGGCGTCATGCTTACCGGCGACAACCCACGCGCCGCAGCGGCTATCGCCGGTGAGTTGGGATTGGATTATCGCGCCGGACTGCTGCCGGAAGACAAGGTCAGCGCGGTGAATCAACTGAGCCTGTTGCGGCCGACGGCGATGATTGGCGACGGCATCAATGATGCGCCGGCGATGAAAGCGGCCAGCATCGGTATCGCCATGGGCAGTGGCACCGACGTCGCGCTGGAAACCGCCGACGCGGCGCTGACCCACAACCGACTGCTGGGCATCGCGGAAATGGTGCGTATTTCACGCGCGACCCATGCCAATATCCGGCAGAACATCACCATCGCGTTAGGGCTGAAAGGCGTGTTCCTGATTACCAGTCTGTTGGGACTGACCGGCCTGTGGCTGGCCGTGCTGGCCGACTCCGGCGCGACCGCGCTGGTGACGCTGAACGCATTGCGGCTATTGAAGAACCGCCAGTGATCCGCTGATAACCCCGCCAGACTGCCGGCAACCGGCGGTCTGGCGTCGCGAAATGGCTAGCGGGGTAACGCCAGCCATTCGACAAGGGGGCGCCGCGTTTTAGCGCCACACCGCTGCGCTAGCTTAGACACCTTTGCGCAGCAGATAGCGATACGGTGCGCGATCGGTTTCCTGCGCCACCAGCGTATGCTCCATAAAGCGACAGAAACCGGGAATATCGCGGGTAGTGGCCGGATCGTCGGCAATAATCAGCAGCGTTTCGCCGTTGTCCATATGACGAACGGTCTTGCGCACCATCATCACCGGCTCCGGGCAGCGCAGGCCAAGCGCGTCGAGGGTTTGGTCCGCCTCGGAAAAAATATCAGTCATGCAGTTTGTCTCGATCAATACGATCGGCGAACGCTCGCCAGATCTTATAGCGCTATAGTTTACGCCGGTGTTTTTTCTGTGCAAGGGACGTTAACGTTTGCGTGTATTTTAACCGTTTATTTCATTGCATTGGTTGCGCAAACGCGTATCATGCCGCCGCGCGGAAAATTTATCGCGCCACTATTTTCTGGTCATATACTCAACGTAGATTGCAAGCGCGGCAAGCCCGCTTCGGCTATGGCGAGTATGGGTTCCCTCACCCCATTATTCAAAAAGGTCAGTTATGTACGCATTTACCGCTCAACAGCGCCTGAACGCGCTGGTATGGCTATCGTTGTTCCATATTGTCATCATCACCTCCAGTAACTACCTGGTGCAGTTGCCAATTACCGTTTTCGGCTTCCATACCACCTGGGGGGCGTTTACCTTCCCGTTTATCTTCCTGGCGACCGATCTTACCGTGCGCATTTTCGGCGCGCCTCTGGCTCGCAGGATCATTCTTGCGGTGATGGTGCCGGCGCTGTTTATCTCCTATGTGATATCAACCGTCACCTATCAGGGGGAATGGCAGGGCTTTGCCGCACTGGGCCAGTTTAACCTGTTTGTGGCGCGCATCGCCGTGGCCAGCTTTATGGCCTACGTGCTTGGCCAGATCCTCGATGTTCACGTCTTCAACCGCCTGCGCCAGCGCAGCGCCTGGTGGGTGGCTCCCGCCGCCGCGATGTTCCTCGGCAATATCAGCGATACGCTATCGTTCTTCTTTATTGCCTTCTACAAAAGCAGCGACGCCTTTATGGCCGCCAACTGGGTAGAAATCGCACTGGTGGACTACAGCTTCAAGGTGCTGATCTGCCTGATATTCTTCCTGCCGATGTACGGCGTATTGCTTAACATGCTGCTCAAACGTCTGGCGAACCGCAACCCTGACGGTTCGCTGCAACTGAGTTAACCTGCCGATTCGGTTATCATGGTGGCCCACGACCACACCGAGGCCACCATGACCCTCATCATCCGTCACACCACGCTGGAAGAGATTTGCCCGCTGTATCAGCGCATCCCCGAATTCGGCAGCCGCCATACGCTGCACGATTTACGGCAGCGTATCGCCGATGCGCCATGCTGCCCGCTGATTGCCGAACTCGACGGCCAACCAGCCGGTTTCAAGTTGGGCTATCAAACGCAGCCGGACACCCTGTACAGCTGGCTGGGCGGCGTACTGCCGGCCTTTCGCCGCCACGGCGTCGCACAGGCCCTGCTGGCGGAACAACAGCATTGGGCGTGGGCGCAGGGCTATCGGCGGCTGACGGTAAAAACCCGCAATCAGTTTCGCGGCATGCTGATGCTGCTGATTGATAACGGTTATCGGATTGTTGAACTGGAAAAGAAAGGCGAAGTCGCTGATTATCGGCTATTACTGGAGAAAACCCGCTGACAACTTCCAGCTTGCATTTCACGGCGGAATACGTTGCGATCGGACAGAGACACCATACCTGTAAAGGAAGAAGGAAGCCCAATGCGTAAAGTAGCAACATTGATGGGAATCGGCCTGTTGGTCCTCGGCCTTGCGGCCTGCGACGGCGATACCAAAGACACCTCAGCGCCAGCCGGCGATGCCGCCGCCAGCGCCGCAGCCGGACAACAGGTAAATCTACTGGACGGTAAACTGACCTTTACCCTGCCCACCGGCATGTCCGATCAGAGCGGCAAGCTGGGCAATCAGGCCAATAATATGCACGTTTACGCCGACACCACCGGCCAGCGTGCGCTGATTGTCATTCTGGGTGATAAAACCGCCGACACGCTGGAAACCCTGGCACAACGCCTGGAAGAAAAGCAGCGTTCGCGCGATGCCAACCTGCAGGTCGTTACCAACAAGGCGATTGAAATTGACGGTGTACCGTTGCGCCAGCTGGACAGCATCATTGCCAGCGGCGGCGAAAAGGCCTACTCCTCGATCCTGATCGGTACGCTGGACAACCAGTTGCTGACCATTCAGGTGACGCTGCCGGCGGATAACCAACAGCAGGCGCAAACCGAAGCGGAAAGCATCATCAGCACGCTGAAACTGAAGCCATAAGTGCAGCTGGCCTCACCGGCACGCTGAAACTCACGCCGTAAACCCGGGGTCGGTACGCCGGCCCCGTTCCCGCCGCGCCACTCACGCCAGCGCCTGGGCCAACAGGGTGATAGGGTGTTCACAACGTTTGCCGGTCGACATTTCAATCTGCCATTTGCAGGTTTCACAATCGGTTACCACCAAATCTACCCCGCTTTGTTCAATCTGGCGAAACAGCGCGGCGCCAATGCCCTGCGAGGTATCATAGTTTTCCGATTTAAAGCCATAGGTGCCGGCAATACCGCAACACTGCGACTCCAATACCATCAGTTCCAGCCCGGGGATCTGCCGCAGCAGCTCTAGCGTATAGGCGGTCCAGCCCATTTTTTCCATGTGGCACGGAGTGTGGTAAGCCACCCGCAGCGGTGTATGCTTCAGCGGCAGCGTGCGCCCCTGGCTGAGCAGGCGATAAAGGTAGCGCGTCGCCAGCTCCACCCGATCCCGCACCGCGGAGGTATCGACCTCGAGCAAATGAGGGTATTCGTCGCGCAGCGTGAAGGTGCAGCTCGACGAGGTTGCCACCACCGGCATGCCCTGTTCCAGAACCGCAAGGCGCAGCGCGTCGGCATTGACGTTGGCCTGCCTTTTCGCCTGCTGGATAAAACCATTGGCGATCAGCGGCACGCCGCAACACTTCTCGCGTTTTAGCAACTGAACGCCGATATCCATCGCGTTGAATACCGCGATCAGATCCTTGCCCAGCTGCGGGTGATTATAGTTGACGAAACAGCCGTGGAAGAATGCCACTTGCTCGCCATACCGCGCCTGCTGCTGCACCTGCGAGCGATACCAACGGCGGAAGGTGCCGAAAGAATACTTCGGCAACGTGCGGCGATGATCGATTTTCAGCGCCTTGTCCAACAGTTTGCGTACCGGCTTCAGGCCGGTGGTGGCGTTGACCAGCGGCGCAAACGGCGTCGACAGCGAGCCCATGATGTCGGTATGGCTGAGAATGGCATCGCGCAGCGTTGGCCTGCTTTGGCTCAGGTTGGCGCGTGCACGCTGGATGATGTCGCCGATCTTGACCTCCGACGGGCAAGCCACTTCGCAGCGCTTGCAATTGGTGCAGTATTTCAGCGCCTCGTCATACAGCGCCGAGTCCTTCAGCCGCAGACGTTCGCCGTCCGGCCCGGCCTGTTTTGGCCCGGGATACAATGGATTGACCTTGGCTACCGGGCAGTAGGTGGTGCAGACGGTGCATTTGATACAATTTTCGAAACTGTTGTCTTTTAACAGGCTCATGCCGATTCTCCCTGCGCCACAATCTGTTGCGCGACATATAACCCGCCGAGCATCGATACGCCGGCACCACAACCTTGTTGCAGCGGATCGTAGCCGCCGGCCACCGCGCCAATCGCGTACAGGTTTTCCAGCGCCTGGCCCTGACGCAAGGCACGCAGCCGATCGTCCGTGCGGACGCCAAATTGCAGATAGGGCTGAGGCGCGAACAGATCGCGCCGGGTCCACTCGGCGCGATCTGCTTTGCTAAACACGTCCAGCCCGAACACCGGCTCATATATCCGCTCACGATCGGCCACCAGCCCATTGCTGAAAAAGCTGCCGCTGGCCAGCACCACCTGCCGCGCCCGCAGCGGGATATCGCCGTGGTTGCGGGTCATCAGGCCGGTGACCCGCCCGCCAGCGATTTCTGCCCGTAATACCCGATCTCCCGGCATCACCATACCGCCAAGCTGTTGAAAACGCTGCCGTAGTGCATGATGCAAACGCATACCGAGCACCGATGGCGGCAAGGTCGGCAACAGGCATACCGGTTTACCCAGCGTCTGTTGCAGCACCGCCAACGGGCGATCGCTTTCCAGTCCAAGGCAGGCCGGCAGGAAAACGGCCTGCGCGTCGCCGGCCAGGCGTTGAACTTCCTCTGCCAGCGCCTCTCCGTGCTGAGGCAAGTCGAGCAACCGGGCAATATTCACCGCACGAAATTCGCTGGGATTATTGCGTAGCCGGTCCAACGCGGGCAGATGCAGATGAGCTACCGTGGCATGCACGCCCAACGACTGCGACAACGAACTGGCAACCATTTGCGGCTGGAAATCGAGAAAGCCCTCGATGCCGATCGCCGCGATGCTATGCCAGGGCAAATCGCCATCCAACGGCGTAGTCGGTACCGCCTGCGGGCTGAGCCAGGTGGCGCGGCGCATGCCGAGTGGCGTAATGCGCAGATGATTGCGCCGGCTGTCACCATACAACGGCAGACCACAGCGTTGCAGCAAGCGCTCAGCCTCCCCCGCCAGCGCGCAGACCCGTGCCGCCCCCATCAGGCTGTAAGGATGTTGCGGCGCCTGCTGCGCCAGCGCCGGCAGCGCTTCCAGCGGTTCCGCCACCGCCGTGCCGTCCGGCAGTTGTGCCAACAGATCCAGCGAACCAGAGGAAAAATACAGCGCGCTCTGACCCGAGCTGACCACCACGCAGCGCCTGCCGCTTTCGGCCAGGCCAACGGCACAGCTTAAGCCGGCCAGGCCACCGCCGATCACTACCACATCAAATTGCATCGTCCGCCTCCTGCTCAACGTCGCCGCGTGCATCCAGCCCGCATAATCCCTGATAGACCCAACCGGTGAACTCACCTTCACGCAGCGCGTCACCCCAGGCGATGGGTTGCACTCCTTTCCAACGTTCATTGAGGAAATGTGATAACTGCGTGAGCGATTGCTGCGGCGTGGTGACGTTGAAGCGCGTTAGTAACCCGGCGGCACGGCAGGCGCACAGTTCGCCCTGACAGGTGCCCATGCCGACGCGAGTACGGCGGCGCAGATCGACCAGATTGTTCACCGTCAGCGAATCGACCGCATAACGCACCTCGCCGGCGGTCACCGCTTCGCATTCGCACACCAGACTGTTGGCCAGCCGGTCACCGGCCGGTACCTGGCTGGCGCGATCGCCGTGCCGATAGACAGCCGAACCGCGAATACTCGCCGGCAGCGCCACCACGCGGCGTGCGGTTTCCTCTGCCGACTGGCGCGAGCCGGGCAGCGCCTCCTGTGCGGTGGTACAGGGGCGGGTAACGCCCAGTTTTGTGCACACCGCGTCGGTGGCCCACTCCGCCATCAGCCGGTAGGTCATCAGCTTGCCGCCAGTAATGGTAATAAAACCCTCCAGCCCGTCGCGGGCGGCATGGTCCAGCAGTACGATACCGCGACTGACGTTACGGCCCGAGGGATCGTCGTCGCTGGCCACCAGCGGTCGCACGCCGGCGTAGGCGCGTAAAATCCGGGTTTGCGCCAGCGTCGGCGCCAGCAAGGCTCCTTCACGCAGCAGGATGTCCACTTCCTGTGGCGTCACCGCCATGTTGTCGATCCGATCGTAATCAATGTGGGTCGAGGTGGTGCCAATCAGCGAAATGGTATCGCCCGGCACCAGGATGTCGGCGTCTGCCGGCTTGCGGCAGCGGTTGATCACCATGTTGTTGATGCGATGGCCAAGAATCAGCAAGGCGCCCTTGGCCGGAAACATGCGCACGCGCAGATCGGCGTACTCGGCAATTTGCTGGCCCCAGATGCCAGCGGCGTTGACCACCACCTCGGCGCGAATTTCATACTGCCGGCGATTTTTATGGTCGTAAACGCGCACGCCGTTAACGCGATCGCCCATACGCAGTAAGCCGATCGCCTGATGATAGGTCAGGATCTGTGCGCCATGCTCGCGCGCGTCCAGCATATTGGCGGCGGTCAGGCGGAACGGGTCAACGGTGCCATCCGGCACCTTCACCGCGCCGATCAGCGCCGGATTGGCAGCCGGCTCCAGGCGCAGAGCTTCACCAGGGTCAATGGCCTCGGCGTTTATCCCGGCGCGTTGGCAGGCGGCGACAAACGTCTGCTGATAGCTCAGCGAATCCTGCGGCAAGGTAATGAACAGGCCGTCGCTGCGTTCAATACAGTGGTGGGCGATACGTTTGAGAATGCGGTTTTCCTCGATGCACTCACGCGCCGACTCGCCGTCGGTGACCGCATAGCGCGCCCCGCTATGCAGCAGCCCGTGATTGCGCCCGGTCGCGCCGGTGGCAATATCATGGCGCTCCAGCAATAGGCAACGCAGGCCGCGGCGCGCGCAGTCGCGAGCGATCCCTGCGCCGGTAGCGCCGCCGCCGATAATAATCACATCCGTTTCGCTTGCCGCTGAACAGTTGCTCATTCGCCCTTCCCCAGATTGCCGTTTGGGGCTATTGGGCCACAGTCAGTACGGGTTTTGTTTGATAAGGAACAATAACGAACCCAAAACGAAAGAAAAAAGTCCATAAAAAACCATGATTGTGATCATCATCACGACTTTTTTGGGTTTTTCTATTTCATAACGTTAACGAATCGCTCAAAATCCGCCGCAGTTTCATAAAAGTGTAACAATTGCGCCATGCATCACAGAGCCATCCAGGGGTTTTGACTAGCATGACGTTCGTTATGGAACAAAAAACGACACATTGATATCCGCTCAATCATCCCGCCATCTTTTGTGCCCGGGATGCAATAAACGATAAAGCCATCGGAGGCGCTCATGTTGAGTATTTTCAAGCCAGCTGCACACATTTCCCGTGTGCCGCTCGATAAGGTGGATCCGCTCTACCGTAAATTGCGCTGGCAAATTTTTCTGGGGATCTTCTTCGGCTACGCCGCTTACTATCTGGTGCGTAAAAACTTTACCCTGGCGATGCCTTATCTGATCGATCAGGGTTTCAGCCGTGGCGATCTGGGCTTCGCGCTGTCCGGTATTTCCATTGCCTATGGTTTTTCCAAGTTCATCATGGGCTCGGTTTCCGACCGTTCAAACCCACGGGTGTTCCTGCCGGCCGGCCTGATTCTGGCCGCTGCCGTGATGCTGTTCATGGGCTTCGTGCCCTGGGCTACCTCAAGCATTGCCGTGATGTTCGTGCTGCTGTTCCTCTGCGGCTGGTTCCAGGGCATGGGGTGGCCGCCGTGTGGCCGTACCATGGTGCACTGGTGGTCGCAAAAAGAACGCGGCGGCATCGTTTCGGTGTGGAACTGCGCCCATAACGTCGGCGGGGGCTTGCCGCCGCTGCTGTTCCTGCTGGGCATGGCCTGGTTCAACGACTGGCATGCAGCGCTGTACATGCCGGCGTTCGGCGCAATTCTGGTGGCCTTGATCGCCTTTGCGCTGATGCGTGATACGCCACAGTCCTGCGGGCTGCCGCCGATCGAAGAGTACAAAAACGACTACCCGGACGACTATTCGGAAAAAGCGGAAGAAGAGCTGACCGCCAAGCAAATCTTCATGCAGTATATTTTGCCGAACAAGCTGTTGTGGTACATCGCCGTCGCCAACGTGTTCGTGTACCTGCTGCGTTATGGCATTCTGGACTGGTCACCGACCTACCTGAAGGAAGTGAAGCACTTCGCGCTGGATAAATCGTCTTGGGCCTACTTCCTGTATGAATACGCCGGTATTCCGGGCACGCTGCTGTGCGGCTGGATGTCGGACAAGGTGTTCAAGGGCAACCGCGGCGCTACCGGCGTGTTCTTTATGACGCTGGTGACCATCGCCACCATCATTTACTGGCTCAATCCGGTCGGTAACCCAGGCATCGATATGGCGTGCATGATCACCATCGGCTTCCTGATCTACGGCCCGGTGATGCTGATCGGCCTGCACGCGCTGGAGCTGGCGCCGAAGAAAGCCGCCGGCACCGCCGCAGGCTTCACCGGGCTGTTCGGTTATCTGGGCGGCTCGGTCGCGGCCAGCGCCATCGTCGGCTATACCGTTGACTTCTTCGGTTGGGATGGCGGCTTTATGGTGATGATCGGTGGCAGCATCGGTGCGGTATTGCTGCTGCTGCTGACCATGATCAGCGAGAGAAAACACCACGCGGCCATTGCAGCCAAACGCGGTTAACCGTCACAGAAATAACGCATTATACCAAGGCCGCTCTGCGGCCTTCAGACTGATGACAAACCTCACTCCTGCAATGAAGGAGTAGAGGTCAATAAATAAAAAACCAGGGAAATCAATTTATTGATTTCCGGCCGATCACCACAAAGCAGGGAAAACCACGCTTTTTCCTGCTTTGTCAGCAACCTAAAGGCCGCTCTGCGGCCTTTTTACTACCCTGCCCACTCATGGAGAAGATTATGCGGACTCATGTCAAAGCCCTGCTGACAGGGATCATGTTAGCGACGTCGATCGGCGGCATCGCCCAGGCGGCCGACAAGGTGGTGATCGCCCACCGGGGCGCCAGCGGCTATCTGCCGGAGCACAGCCTGCCGGCGAAAGCCATGGCCTACGCCCAGGGCGCCGATTTCCTCGAGCAGGATCTGGTCATGACCAAGGATGACCAGCTGGTGGTGTTGCACGACCACTATCTCGATCGGGTAACCGACGTAGCGCAACGCTTCCCGGATCGCGCACGTAAAGACGGCCGTTACTACGCCATCGACTTTACGCTGGCGGAAATCAAGTCGCTGAAGTTCAGCGAAGGCTTTGACATCAAGGACGGCAAGCAGGTGCAGAGCTACCCGGGCCGTTTCCCGATGGGCAAGTCGGACTTCCGCGTGCATACCTTCCAGGAAGAAATTGAATTCGTGCAGGGACTGAACCACTCCACCGGCAAGAACATCGGCATTTACCCGGAAATCAAGGCGCCGTGGTTCCACCGTCAGGAAGGCAAGGACATTTCCAGCAAGGTGCTGGCGGTATTGAAGCAATACGGTTACACCGGCAAGAATGACAATGTGTATCTGCAATGCTTCGACGCCAACGAGCTGAAGCGCATCAAGAACCAGCTGGAACCGAAGATGGGGATGGATTTGAAGCTGGTCCAGCTGATTGCCTACACCGACTGGAACGAGACTTACGAGCAGAAGGCCGACGGCAGCTGGGTCAACTACGATTATGACCGGATGTTCAAGCCGGGCGCGATGAAGCAGATAGCCCAGTACGCCGATGGCATCGGGCCAGATTATCACATGCTGGTGAACGCCGATCTTTCCAAGCCTGGCCACATCGTGCTGACCGATATGGTGAAGGAGGCGCACGCCAGCAAGATGGCAGTGCATCCGTTTACCATTCGCGCCGACGCGCTGCCGAAATACGTCACCGACGTAAATCAGTTATACCAGGTGATCTACAACCAGGCCGGCGTCGACGGCGTCTTCACCGACTTCCCGGACAAGGGCGTGCAGTTCCTGCAAAAACAGGGGCAGCACCAATAAAAAACGGGGCGCTTTGGCGCCCCGGCTATTAGCGCAGGAACATCTCGCGCAGGTAGTGCGGCACCGCGTCGTCAATATTGGAACCGATCACTTCCAACTGCGGCAGCTTGTCTTTCAGGCGCTGGTGCGCGTCGCGCATGATGCAGCCCTTGCCCGCCATCGACAGCATTTCCAAATCGTTCATGCCGTCGCCAAACGCAATGCACTCCTTCAGCGAATAACCGATGATCTTCGCCACCTCTTCCAGCGCATGCCCCTTAGACACACCGCCGGCCATCACTTCCAGGCAGGTCGGGAACGAAAAGCTGACGTTGACCCGGTCGCCCCAGCGTGCGTTGATGGCATCTTCCAGCGTCAGCAGCTTGTCATGGTCGTCACAGGTGTAATACACCTTGCACACCCCATCGGTCTCCAGCAGGCCCGGCTCAAACAGCCGGTACTTGAAGACAGATTCGCGGAAGAACTCTTTTTGTTCCGGGCTCTCGCGGTCGATAAACCAGTCGTCGTTGCGATAAACGTTGGTGGTGATATCCGGATCGTTGTACTTCAAGCCATACAGATCGTGCGCAATATCACCGTCCAGATTGTGGCTGAAGATCAGTTCACCGGCGGTGTTATGCACTCGCGCGCCGTTGGAGGTGATCATAAATGCGCTGATCTCAAGGTTGTCGCGGATCTGCGAAACGTCGATGTGATGGCGGCCGGTGGCGAAAACAAAGTGAACGCCGCGCTGGGTCAGCAGCTTCAGGGTCTCTTTGGCGTAAGGCGACAGCGTATGGTCGGGGGATAGCAGCGTGCCATCCAAATCGGAAGCGACGACGTGATACATAGCGTTATGTTCTAACCTCTGATGGAGTTGTCGGCGGTAGGGTTACCACCTAAGTGTTGAGCAAAGAAGCGCAGGATTGCGTTCAGTGCTTCGGCGCGCATCGCGTCCCGCTCAAACAGGATCTCATGGCGAGCACCGTTGATAACCCGCGGTTTTCCCCCTTCGCAAGGGTGCCCCGCGTCTGACAATGCCTGACAAAAAGCCCGATGGGAACGGTTGTCGACCACCCGATCCTCACTGGCTTGCAATAATAAGAGTGGCGTGGCGATCTGCGCTGCGCCGGCAATCGCCCGTTGCCCGGCCAGCATGCTTTCCCGCACCCAGTGGTAGGTCGGACCGCCCAACTGCAGCTCAGGATAATCTGCATAATAGCGTACCGCACGCCGATAGCGCTCGCGACTGTGGGTCAGCATGTTGACCACATATGGCAATGGCCGCCATTGGCCGGTACCGATCGCATAATAATCACGGACGCTGGGGTGTTTTTCTGCCCAGTTGAGGATGCGGCTCGCCATCCAGACCGGCATCGGCAGTATAATACCGAACATCGGTGCGCACAGCGCGGCGGCGTCAAACGCCTGCGGCTGGCGGGCCAAAAACTGCGCCAGTATCGCGCCGCCCATGGAATGCGCCAACGCAACCCGCTGTCGATAGCCGAGCGGTACCACTTCCTGCTGGTAAAAACGGCTGAAATCCTCAACGTAATCGGCAAAGTTTACCACATGACCACGGTGGGGATCCGCCAGTAAACGGCCGGACCGCCCCTGGCCACGGTGGTCGAGGATCATCACATCGTAACCGCAGTGGAATAGATCGTAGGCGACTTCCGGATATTTAACGTAGCTTTCAATGCGCCCGGGGCTGATCACCACCACCCGCCGATGGTGCGAAGCACTGAAACGCACAAAGCGAATCGGCACCCCGCCGACGCCGCTGAACTCCCCCTCCTGACGCTGCCGCCAGAAATCGAGCAATGGCCCGGTCGCAAAAGCGGCAAAATGCGTTTCGCGCGTTAACCATTCATCAGGGCTGAGTATAAACGACGTCATGAAATGCGGTTTCCTTCACTCGCCAAACGCAGCGCATTGTGGCCTATGGCGTAAAAAATCATACTGGCGTATTGTGATGCGCATCTTACAAAAAGTGACGCGATACCGGCGTATTGTGGCATAAAACGGCGCTTTGAGGGAGTTTCGCAATGACCGTAGACTGGTGGCTGACCTATCTGGTAACCACGATTATCCTCAGTTTGTCCCCCGGTTCGGGTGCCATCAACACCATGAGTACCGGCATCAGTCACGGCTATCGCGGCGCAGCGGCTTCCATTGCCGGATTGCAGCTCGGGCTGAGCATCCACATTGTGCTGGTCGGCATCGGGCTCGGTGCGCTGATTTCACAGTCGCTGCTGGCGTTCGAAATGCTGAAATGGCTTGGTGCCGCCTATCTGGTATGGCTCGGCATCCAACAATGGCGCGCCGCCGGGGCGCTGGATCTGCATACGCTGGCAGGCAGCATGCCGCGTCGTCGTTTGTTCAGCCGCGCGGTGCTGGTCAACCTGACCAACCCGAAGAGCATCGTGTTTCTGGCCGCGCTGTTCCCGCAATTTATTCTGCCCAATCAGCCGCAGGCCGAGCAGTACCTGGTACTCGGCGTCACCACCGTGGTGGTGGATATCCTGGTGATGATCGGCTATGCCACGCTGGCCACGCGTATCGCCCGCTGGCTGAAGACGCCACGCCAGATGCAGCTGCTCAACCGCATCTTTGGCTCGCTGTTCATTCTGGTGGCGGGACTGCTGGCGACCGCCAGAAAGGCCTGAGAAGGTGACGGACAGGCGGGTGACAGCGGTTCTAACGCCCGCACATCCCGCCCGGTAACACGACCTAGCGGGTAAAGATCAGGTGCAAGCCAAATCCGGTGAACAACACCCCCGCCAGCCCGTCGATCCATTTTGCCAGTCGCTGATAGCCACGGCGCATCGCCGGCAATGCAAACACCACCGCTACCAGACTGAACCAGATAAAGGTTTCAGCCACAATCAGCAGGAACAGTCCCCAGCGCGCGCCAGCGCCAACGTCGTCGCCGACAAACAGCGAGAACACGCTGCCGAAGTAAATCACCGCCTTCGGGTTCGACAGGTTGGTCAGCAGGCCACGAATAAAGCTGCGGCCGGGTTTTGGCAACGCGACCTGTACCTCGCCGCTGGCCGTTGGCCCGGCGTTTTGCGCGCGGGCGGAGCGCAGCAGCTGCCACCCCATCCAGCACAGGTAAATCCCGCCGCCGACCATGATTACCTGATGCAGCCAGGCCATTTTCTGCAGGATCAGGTGCAGACCCATCAGCGCCACGCCGGCCCATACCACGATGCCCAGCGAAATGCCGAGCACCCCCATCATCGCTTCGCGACGGGAGCGGCTAGCCGCAGTCTGGGAAACAAAAAAGAAATCCGGACCCGGACTCATCAGTGCAATCAGGTGCACCAGCGCCACCGTCAGAAACAGCATCAGCATTTTCAGTGATTCCTAGTCGTCGTCATTATCGAGATGGTCGCGGATCATCGCCATAAACGGCGAACCAAAGCGTTCCAGTTTGCGTTGCCCCACACCGTTGACGCTGAGCAGTTCGCTGGCCTTGGTCGGCATCTGTTCAGCCATTTCCAGCAGCGTGGTGTCGTTGAACACCACGTAGGGCGGAATGTTTTCTTCGTCGGCAATAGATTTGCGCAGCTTGCGCAATTTGGCAAACAGTTTGCGATCGTAGTTGCCGCCGTAGGTTTTCTGACCGCCGCCGCTGCGCGGCTTCAGACTCTGAATCCGCGGCACCGCCAGTTGCAACGGCGCTTCACCGCGCAGTACCGGACGAGCTGCTTCGGTGAGCTGTAGCGCCGAATGCAGGGCAATATTTTGCGTAATGAAGCCCAGATGAATCAGTTGGCGCAGTACGCTGGTCCAGTGTTCGGTGGTGCGATCGCGGCCAATGCCGTACACCGGCAATTTGTCATGGCCGAATTCGCGAATGCGCTGGTTGTTGGAACCGCGCAGTACTTCGACCACGTAACCGATGCCGAACCGCTGTCCAACGCGGCCAATCGCTGATAGCGCCTTGCGCGCATCCTCCAGCCCGTCGTAACGTTTTGGCGGATCGAGACAAATGTCGCAGTTACCGCAGGCCTGCTGCTTGCCTTCGCCAAAGTAGTTCAGCAACACCAGGCGGCGGCAGGTTTGCGCCTCGGCAAACGCGCTCATTGCGTTCAGCTTATGCCGTTCAATGTCCAGTTGCTGGCCGGCCGGTTTTTCCTCCAGACAGCGACGCAACCAGGCCATATCGGCCGGATCGTATAACAGAATGGCTTCCGCCGGCAGGCCGTCGCGCCCGGCGCGGCCAGTTTCCTGGTAATAGGATTCGATGTTGCGCGGAATGTCGAAATGCACCACAAAGCGCACGTTGGGCTTGTTGATACCCATGCCAAAGGCGACGGTGGCCACCACCACCTGCAAATCGTCACGCTGGAACGCCTCCTGTACCTGGGCGCGGCGCTCGTTGTCCAGCCCGGCATGATATGCCGCAACGCTCAAACCACGGCTTTGCAGGCGCGCGGTGGTGTCTTCCACCTTGGCGCGGCTGTTGCAATAAATAATGCCGCTTTTGCCACGCTGATCCTGTACAAAGCGCCAGAGCTGGTCGAGTGGTTTGAACTTTTCCACCAGCGTGTAGCGGATGTTCGGCCGATCGAAGCTGCTGACCTGCACCAACGGATCGTGCAGTGCCAGCAGGCGGGTAATGTCGCCACGTGTCGCCTCGTCGGCGGTAGCGGTCAGGGCAATCACCGGCATCGAGGGGAAACGCTGCTTCAACTGGCCGAGCGCCCGGTATTCCGGGCGGAAATCGTGTCCCCACTGCGAAATGCAGTGCGCTTCATCTACCGCCAGCAGCGCCGGTTGGCAATGATCGAGCAGATCGAGGAAGCTGTCCATCATCAACCGTTCGGGTGCGATATACAGCAGCTTCACATTGCCACTGCGGCAACCGGCCATCACCTCGAGCTGTTGCTCGCGCGTCTGGGTGGAGTTATAGCAGGCCGCAGACACCCCATAGGCCAGTAATTGATCGACCTGATCCTTCATCAACGAAATCAACGGGGAAACCACCAGCGTCAGCCCGTCCATCACCAGCGCCGGGATTTGGTAGCATAACGATTTACCGCCGCCGGTCGGCATTACTACCAGGCAGTCCTGCCCGTTGATAGCCGCATTGATAATCGTTTGTTGTCCCGGACGGAATTGCTGATAGCCGAAGGTGTCACGTAACACCTGTTCTGCCAGCAACTCTCTGTTTATCACTGCTGCGGTAGACACACACTTCCCCATTTTTATCGCTGCGGCGCATCAACGCGCCGCCTTTATGACTGCCAGATTACATAATATCGTTAAGCATGACACCAACGCCAACCCGTGTCTGCCGGAAGTTGTAGTCGATCAGCGATTCGCCGTAACCGCTAAACACCTGGGTGTAGAAGCGCACGTGCTTGGTGATCGGGTAACTCCAGCCCAGTTCCGCGCCACCGAAACCACTGTTCCAGTTATAATGGCCGTCAACGCTGAACACGCTGTCACCCCAGGCATAACCCACCTTCAGCCGGTAATGGCCCATGTACTTGGTGATGTCCGGGTTATCGTCGCTGCTGGCGCTTTCCGAAAAGCGCAGCCATGGTTTAACGTCCACCTGCCAGTTGCCGTTTTGCGCCATCAGGCGCGCATAGGCGCGGTTCCAACTGCGTGAGGTCGGTTCCGAACGGCCGTTGGACTGGTGGTTCAGACCGATTTCCACGTCGCGCAGCGTCCAGCCGGCGAAGCTGTAGTCGGTCGCCCAACCAAGAAACACCTGCGGTTCGTAGTTGGTTTCGCGGAACGGCGAAGATTGGCCGCTGTTGGACAACTGCCACCACGAGCGCTGAGTATAGGACGCGCCGAGCACCGAGTTTTCACCGGCGATGCCGCGCCACAGCGGGAACGCCAGGCTGAGCTGGAACTTCACCTCGTCCTTGCGCGCTTTATCCGACCAGTTGTAGGTTTCGATGGCTTCTTTGTTGAGATCGCTGGTATCGGTGTACAGCACATAGTTGGTGTCGTACGGATACAGCGTGAACGGATTATCGTGTGATTGCAGCATGTTGGCGATAATGCTGCCGCGTACTGCCGGTTTATCATGTATTTCTTGTTCTTTGGCTTCTTCGGCCTGCACCAGCGCCGGCGCCAACAGCATCGCCAAAATAACCCCTGACAGAATGCGCATAACTTCATCACTCCAGCAAAATAAAAACAAACCCTGAAAGAAAAAACAGGCCATTTTACACACAAAGCACGTTTTACAGCAGTGCGGAATGCTTTTATTGGATTAGTCTGGAAAGCAACAAAGGTTAAGCATAAAATCAACAAATCATTAACCTGGACTGACCAGTAGCTTATACCGTCAAACCAACGAGAAGAATCAATGTCATGTCGACCACTCCTCTTACCCTAGAAGCCGCCCGCCAGAAGATTGGCGAAATCTTTGTTTACCACATGCCGTTCAACCGCGAACTGGGGTTGGAACTGCGACGTTTTGATGATGACTGCGTGGAACTGACCTTCACCAATCAGGCCAAACTGGTGGGCAACGCCGCCCAGCGCATCCTGCATGGCGGGGTGATCGCCTCGGTACTTGACGTCGCTGCCGGCCTGGCCTGCGTCGGCAGCGTGCTGATGCGCCAGGATCCGCTGATTGAGCAAGAGCTGACTGCACGTCTGGCGCGTATGGGTACCATCGACCTGCGGGTGGACTATCTGCGCCCTGGCCGCGGCGAGCATTTCGTCGCTTCCGCCTCGGTATTGCGCAGCGGCAACAAGGTGGCGGTGGCCCGCGTCGAACTGCACAACCACGACGGCCTGCATATCGCCAGCGCTACCGCCACTTATCTGGTGGGGTGATTGTGCCCGGTGAGTGACTTCAGTACACTCACCGCATCTTCGGTTTTATCATCAGAGTAACGTCATGGACGCACAACAGACGCGGCAGGGCATCTTCTTTGCTCTGGCCGCTTATTTTATTTGGGGCATCGCCCCGGTGTATTTCAAACTGATCCAGCAGGTGCCGGCCGACGAGATCCTGACCCATCGGGTGATCTGGTCATTCTTCTTTATGCTGGGATTGATTTCGCTCGGCCATAACTGGAAGAAAGTGCGCGTCGCCTGCCAAAACCGCAAACGGCTGCTGTTGCTGGCGCTGACCGCGGTGCTGATCGGCGGCAACTGGCTGTTGTATATCTGGGCGGTGAATAACCATCATATGCTGGAAGCCAGTCTCGGCTACTTTATCAACCCGCTGGTCAACGTGCTGCTGGGTATGCTGTTTCTTGGCGAGCGTTTCCGCCGTATGCAATGGGTAGCGGTGGCGCTGGCGTTTACCGGCGTGCTGGTGCAGCTGTGGCAGTTTGGCTCGTTACCGATTATCGGACTGGGGCTGGCGTTCAGCTTTGCGTTCTATGGCCTGCTGCGCAAGAAAATCGCCATCGACGCGCAAACCGGCATGCTGATCGAAACCTTGTGGCTGCTGCCGGTCGCGGCGGTGTATCTGTTCTTTATCGCCGACAGCGCGACCAGCCACCTCGGTGCCAATCCCTGGTCGCTGAACCTGCTGCTGGTCGCGGCTGGCATCATTACCACCGTGCCGTTGCTGTTCTTCACCGCCGCCGCAACCCGGCTGCGGCTGTCGACGCTGGGCTTCTTCCAATACCTCGGTCCAACGCTGATGTTCCTGCTGGCGGTCACCTTCTATGACGAAACCATCGGCCAGGACAAACTGGTGACCTTCGGCTTTATCTGGGCGGCGCTGGTACTGTTCACCCTCGACGCCCTGTATACCCAACGCCGGTTACGTTGATGCCGGCGCGGCGCGGTTGGAGATAAACCGCGCCATCGCCGGACCGGTCAGCAGAATGGTGAACAACCGCAGCGTCTGCATCGCCATCACGAAAGACATATCCACCCGGCTGCCCGCCGCAATAATCGCCACCGTGTCCAACCCTCCCGGGCTGGTGGCGAGATAGGCCGTCATGATGTCCACCGGTAGAAACCAGGTCAGCATCCACGCCAGCAGGCCGCAAAACAGCATCAATACCACAATCGATACCACCATTTGCGGCAAGGTACGCATCGCCAGTAAAAAGATCGGTCGGGTAAAGCGCAAACCGACGCTCCAGCCAATCAGGGTATAGGCCAGAGCCAGTAGCCATTCGGGGATCTGTAACGCCATCGCGCCGCTTGAATGCAGCGCTGCGCCAACGATCATCGGCAACAACAGTGCGCCGGAAGGAATACGCAGGCGCGGGCCCAGCCAGGCACCACCGGCCGCTACCGCCAGCGTCGCAACAAAGCGCCAGTCGAGCGGCGGGAACCAGACCAGTGTGGCACTACCCTGGCCGGCCTCATCCCCCAGCCCGATACGCGCCACCGCCGCCGCCGCGGTCGCGACAAACAGCACCCGCAGATATTGCATGAACGCCACCAGCCGTACGTCGGCACCAAAATCGCCGGCCATCGCCACCATTGCCGACGCCCCGCCGGGTGACGCACCCCAGGCACCGGTCGAACCGGGCAGATCGCTGAAACGCACCAGACACCAGCCGGAAACGCCACTGGCCAGCAGTGTGGCGATCAACACCAGCAGCACCAGCGGCCAGTCGGCAAGCAGCGGAGTGAGAATGGCAGGCGAGAGGCTTTGCGCAATCATGCAGCCCAGCACCGCCTGAGCGGCGATGAACAGCGGAGCGGGAATGCGCACTGAGGCACCAAGCAACCCCATGGTTACGCCGACTATCATCGGGCCCAGCAATAAAGCGGCGGGAATATGAAATGTTTGCAAGCCAAAACCCAGTGCCAGCGACGCCAGCAGCAGGATCAGCCATTGCACGACAACGGGGGACCTCGCCATGAAAACGCATGCCTTAAATCAGTACGCAGGCAACTATCTTAGCAGGCGAAGAATAGCAAATCACTGACAACGCTTTGCGGCCGGCAGAAAGCAGGCAGGCAGGCCAACGCGCGCAGGCGCCAACGAAAGGGCGCCAGTCGCCGGCAGGCAACCCGCTCGCGTTACGGTTACAGCCAGTTCTTGCGCTTGAAGTACAGATACGGGGCCAGACCGGCCAGGATCATCAGGCCAATCGCTCCCGGATAGCCAAACGACCATTTCAGTTCCGGCATGAATTCGAAGTTCATGCCATAGCTGGATGCCACCAGCGTTGGCGGCAGGAATACCACCGAAACCACCGAGAAGATCTTGATGATGCGGTTCTGTTCGATATTGATAAAGCCCATCGCCGCCTGCATCAGGAAGTTGACCTTCTGGAACAGCGACTCGTTGTGCGGCAGCAAGGATTCGATATCGCGCAGCACTTCACGCGCCTGCTCCAGCTGGCCGGTTGGCAACCGCGCCTTGCGCACCAGGAAGTTCAGCGCGCGCTGGGTATCCATCAGACACAGGCGTACTTTCCAACCGATGTCTTCCAGCTCTGCCAGCGTCGACAGCGCTTCATCATATTCATCACCCTGATGACCTTCCATGATCACCCGGCTGAGCTTTTCCAGATCGCTATAGATGTTTTCGATCTCGTCCGCCAACTGTTCGATTTTGGTTTCAAACAGATCCAGCAGCAGCTCGTAAGCGTTGCCGTCAACCATCATCTGGTTGCGAGCGCGCATGCGGTACAGGCGAAACGCCGGCAGTTCCCGTTCGCGCAGCGTATACAAACGGCCGTCGCGGATGGTGAAGGCCACGGTGGAGTTGCCGGCATGGTCTTCGGCATCCTCAAAATAAAAGAAGGAGTGAATGTGCAAACCGTCTTCGTCTTCGAAGAAACGCGCAGAGGCTTCGATGTCATCCAGCTCCGGCCGGGTCGCCAGGCTCTGACCCAGCTCATTCTGCACGCGATCGCGCTCGCCTTCTTCCGGTTCGACCAGATCCACCCACAGCGAGGTGGTCAGGTCTTCGGCCTCATCCAGTTCCAGACGGGATAAGCGGCTGTTATCTAATTTGAAAGCGCTTAGCATGTGCCAAAACTCCCTTATGATGGGGGGCAGACAACGCGTTGAAGCACAGAAACCGAGGGGGAGAATGGCCCGCTCGTTTCAGACCATGTACAGATCTGACTCAGAGCGACACACAAAGGGGGTCGCCGACAACCACGAAGGCCATCAGCAGAATGGGATAGCCTTAGAAGTTGTACCTGTTGAAATCCAGGTCAATGAGCCAGTATCTACTGGGTGTGTCCAAGGCGAATGTCCTCATTATTAATCGTGCGCGCATGTTACGCCGAGAAGAAAAAGCCTGTCAACACGTTAGACAGGATAATCGTGCAACAATTCACCGCGATGACAGGGCGGTGAAAACTGTGGTTCAACCACAGATAAACGCCCGCGGGAAAGCGGCGCTTATCGCTGGTCGCGGCGAGGGAAATTGCTAAAATCAGCGTCACATTTTGCCTGCGGATTGAAACGATGAAACTGATTACCGTTGCTGATTTGAACGCCATGAGCAAACAGGCGACGCAATTGCCGCGCCTGCGTAGCCACCGCACGCTGCATGATGAATTAGCCGATCCGGTACAGCGGCTGGCCATCGCCATGGAACCAGGCACCTATATTCGCCCGCACCGCCACCCGCATACCTGGGAACTGCTGATGCCGTTGCGCGGTCGCTTCGTGGTGCTACAGTTCGATAACGGCGGCACGGTGACCCGGCGTACGCTGCTGAGCGGTGAAAACAGAGTATTGGAAATGCCCGCCGGCACCTGGCATGCGGTGCTGTCTCTCGATCCGGGTGGCGTGATTTTTGAAGTCAAACAGGGGCCGTATCAACCGCTGTCGGAAGCGGACTGTCTGCCCTGGGCGCCGCCCGAAGGCGGCGACGGCGTTGATATGCTACTGCGTTGGTACGCCAGCGCGCAGGTGGGGGAACGCTACGCGTGCTGATGCAGTTGCGGGTTCGCCTGGCGAACCCGCCTGCCGTCAGTCGGTTTCAAGCTTAGCGTAGGCCGCCACCAGCCATTTGATGCCCTCACCCTGGAAAGCGATCTGCAACCGGCTGTGTTCGCCACTGCCTTCCAGATTGACGATGGTCCCTTCGCCAAACTTGGGGTGACGCACGCGCTGGCCCAGTTTGTAGCCGGTGTCGTTTTCACCGATTGGCGTACCCATCCGCCGATGGCTGACCGGACGCGATACGCTGGCGCGCAGGCGAACCTCTTCGACGCACTCCTCCGGGATCTCGCCAATAAAGCGCGACGGCCGGTGATACACCTCTTTGCCATACAGGCGGCGGGTTTCCGCGTAGGTCAGCGTCAGCTTTTCCATCGCCCGCGTCAGGCCGACGTAGGCCAGGCGGCGCTCTTCTTCCAGTCGTCCACCTTCGTCCAGCGACATCTGACTCGGGAACATGCCTTCTTCAACGCCGACGATAAATACTTGTTTGAACTCCAGCCCCTTGGCCGAGTGCAATGTCATCAACTGCACCGCGTCCTGATACGCATCGGCCTGCCCTTCGCCGGCTTCCAGCGCCGCATGCGACAGAAACGCCTGCAACGGCATCAGGTCCTGGTCTTCTTCCTGGTAGCTGAACTGGCGCGTCGCCGTCACCAGTTCCTCAAGGTTTTCAATACGCGCCTGGCCTTTTTCGCCCTTTTCCTGCTCGTACATGATAAACAGGCCCGAATCGCGGATCACCCGATCGGTCTGCACATGCAGCGGCATGTCGGTAGTTTCATGCGCCAGCGCGTCCACCAGCTCGGTAAAACGCTGCAAGGCAGACGCAGCGCGGCCAGCCAGCACCTTGTCCTGCAATAGCGCCCGGGTGGCCTGCCACAGCGTCATCTGCCGGTCGCGTGCCGTTTGGCGCACCACGTCCAGCGTGCGATCGCCGATGCCACGCGTCGGGGTGTTCACCACCCGTTCGAACGCCGCGTCGTCATTGCGATTGGCAATCAGCCGCAGATAAGCCAGCGCGTCCTTGATTTCCTGCCGTTCGAAGAAGCGCATGCCGCCGTAAATGCGGTACGGCATGGCGGTCTGCAACAACGCCTCTTCCAGCACGCGCGACTGGGCATTGCTGCGGTAGAGAATGGCGCAGTCGTTCAGCGCTCCGCCGTTGTCCTGCCAGCTCTTGATGCGGTTGACCACAAACCGTGCTTCGTCCAGTTCGTTGAATGCACAATACAGCGAAATCGGCTCGCCTTCGGCGCCTTCGGTCCACAGGTTTTTCCCCATGCGCCCGTCATTGTTGGCGATCAGCGTGTTGGCGGCCTTGAGGATATTGCTGGTGGAACGGTAATTCTGCTCCAGACGGATGGTTTCTGCGCCGGGGAAATCCTTCAGAAAGCGCTGGATGTTCTCTACCTGCGCACCGCGCCAGCCATAGATTGACTGATCGTCGTCGCCGACGATCATCACATTGGCGCGATCGCCGGCCAGCAGGCGGATCCAGGCGTACTGGATACGGTTGGTATCCTGGAATTCGTCCACCAGAATATTGGTGAAGCGCTCACGGTAATGATTGAGAATGTGCGGCTTGTTCAGCCACAGCTCATGGGCTCGCAGCAGCAGCTCGGCAAAATCCACCAGCCCGGCACGATCGCAGGCTTCCTGATAGGCCTGATAAATGCGCAACCAGGTTGCTTCCACTGGATTTCCGTAGCTTTCAATGTGTTGCGGACGCAGGCCGTCGTCTTTCTTGCCGTTGATGTACCACATCGCCTGTCGCGGTGGCCACTGCTTTTCGTCGATATTCAACGCACGCACGATGCGTTTGAGCAAGCGCAGCTGGTCTTCGCTGTCGAGTATCTGGAAATCCTGCGGCAGATTGGCGTCCATATGGTGGGCGCGCAGCAAACGGTGCGCCAGGCCGTGGAAGGTGCCAATCCACATGCCGCCCTGGCTGGTGCCAATAAGCTGTTCGATACGGTGGCGCATTTCCGCCGCCGCTTTGTTGGTGAAGGTCACGGCCATGATCGAATACGGCGAGCAGTTCTCTACCGACAGCAGCCAGGCAATGCGATGCACCAGCACCCGGGTTTTTCCGCTGCCCGCGCCTGCCAGCACCAACAGGTTGCTGCGTGGCGCCGCCACGGCTTCGCGTTGTTTATCATTCATGCTGTTGAGCAGATCGGAAACGTCCATAGGCACCATTAATTGGTAAGGGATAGCCGGCGTTACGCCGGTTTCCACTGGGAATTTATACAGAGTTCTGGCAGGGATTATAACAATGCTGTCAGCGATGCCAACTGCGAAATCTCAATATGTGGCAATAGGCGGCTGTCGGCCGCCTGCATCAGGTTGCGCTGCCGATCGTTGATCCAGCAGGCCTGCAAGCCCGAACGCAGCGCACCGGCAACGTCGGTGGTCAGATCATCACCGACGTGCAAAATTGCCGCCGGCGCAACCTTCAGCCGTTCGGCGGCCAGATGGTACATGTCCTGATAGGGCTTGGCGCGGCCATCCGGCCCGGAGCGCAGCACGAAGCTAAAGTAACCGTCCAGCCCGCAGAGCGCCGGATCGGCATTGCCATTGGTGATCGCCACCAAAGGGTAGCGTTCAGCGAGCGCTTGCAGCGTCTGGTGGGTCGATGCCGGTACGTCAATGCGGCTGCGCCACAGCGCGAAGTTCTGCATCGCCGCGTCGGCGCCCTGTGCGGCTTCGGCATCACGCAGCCCCTGCCGCGTCAATGCCAGATGGATAGCACGCCAGCGCCATTGGGTAACGTCGTGGTAAATTTCCGGATCCTGCTCGCGCAGCTCCATGCGCAGACGGTGAAAATCCGCCGACTGGAAGTTGCTCAATCCCGGGTGATAGCCCTGTAAAAAGGCCACCGATTGCTGTTCGGTCTGTGTAATCACCGGGCGGTTATCGTATAAGGTGTCGTCCAGATCGAACGTCAACGCCGCCAACTGGCGCAGCGGGCGGTAAAAATGCATCAGGATTTCCCCCGTTTGGCGCGTGGATGTGCCGCATCATACACGTTGGCCAGGTGTTGAAAGTCGAGGTGGGTATAAATTTGCGTGGTGGTCAGGTTGGCATGGCCCAGCAATTCCTGCACCGCGCGCAGATCGCCGCTCGACTCCAGCATATGGGTGGCGAACGAGTGGCGCAGCTTATGCGGATGAATATGGCTGCTGACCCCTTGCTTGACGCCCCACTCGGCAAAGCGTTTTTGCACGTTGCGCGGCGAAATGCGCTTGCCCTGATTGGACAGAAACATGGCGTCGTCGCCCGGCGCGAACAGCTCACGCAGCGCCAGCCAGTGTCCCAGCCAGGTCACCGCCGTGCGGCCAATCGGCAGTTTGCGCTCTTTGCTCCCCTTACCCATCACCCAGATTTCGCCGGCGGCCATATCCACATGGCGACAATCCAGCCCAACCAGTTCGGACAGGCGCAGCCCGGCGCCGTACATCACCTCCAGCATGGCGCGATCGCGCACCGCCAGCGGATCGTTAAGATCGATCTCCAGCAGTTGGCCCATTTCATCAACGTCGATGTTTTTCGGTAAATGGCGGCCGCTGCGCGGCGTGCGGATGCCTTTGGCCGGGTTGGCGACAATTTGCCCCTGGCTGACCAGCCAGTCGAGAAAGCTGCGCAACGCGGAAAGCCGCAACGCCAGACTGGAGGATTGCAGGCCGGCACGTTTGCTGCGCGCCGCTAGCTGGCGTACGGTGGCAGCATCGAGCTGACGCCATTCGCTGACGCCCAGTTCGGCTGCCAGCGCCAACAGCGCCTGTAACTGGCGAGAATAGCTGATTTGCGTCAGCGGGCTGAGCTGACGTTCTACCTTTAGATAACGCAGAAAAGCGTCAACCGGCGGTTGCAGGCTGGCCGCTAGCGGAGTCATGCGCGTTCGATCCAGCGTTCCAGCAGTTCCGGCAGCATGCGCGCCAGTTGGTTGAGCATCACGGTGCCCATGCCGGCCTGATAATGCTGCGTATCTCGACTGCTGAAGATCACCATACCCAAATCACCGTTGGCGCCGAGCAGCGACAGGGCCACCGAGCCAACCTGCTTGGCCTGTGGCAATAACAACAGCAGTTCAGGGCCGTTCAGGCTGCCAAGAAAATGATGTTCATCGCCCAGGCGCTGGATACGCAGCGGTTCAAACGCCGACCGCGACAGCCCCAGGTGGGTGAAGTCCGACGGCGCGCCAATGTTCCAGCGGTCGTTGAACAGACGGATATTGGCCCCGGCCAGACCGAAGCCGCGCGCCCAGCGTTGCAGGCGGTTGAGCAGGTCTTGCAGGCTATCAGCGGTCGCCAGATTGGCCTGCAGATGCAACAGACTGCCAAACAGGGTTTCATTGGCGCTGGCCTGCTCCATCAGCAACGTGATTTCTTCTTCCAGCCGATTGATGTGGTTACGCTGACGCGCCAGATGCCATTCCACCAGCGACACGGTGCCGCGCACCGGATGCGGCACGCGCATCTGCTCCACCTGCCGCGCATTGCGGATAAAGAAATCGGGATTTTGCCGCAGGTACTGCATTACGGCGTCGTCATCAAGCTCAATGGCCTCGACGGCCTGGTCCTCAACGCTTTTCATAAATGAATAAATCCGTCATAAACATGGGTTGCCGGGCCGGTCATAAACAGTGGCGTGCCCGGCCCTTTCCAACGTATATGCAGGCTGCCGCCCGGCAGTTCTACATGTACCTCTTCTGACAGCAATTCCTGTTGAATCCCTACTGCCACGGCGGCACAGGCGCCGCTGCCGCAGGCCTGTGTTTCACCGGCTCCGCGCTCGTAAACGCGCAGCTTGATGCGATCGCGACTGACCACCTGCATGAAACCGATATTGGCGCGCTCGGGAAAGCGCTCATGGCTTTCCAGCACCGGGCCAAGCAATTCTACTTTGGCGGTTTTTACATCATCTACCTGCAAAACACAATGTGGGTTGCCCATCGATACCACACCGGCCAGCACCGTGTGCTCCGCGGCACGCATGATGTAGGTTTTTTCCGCCTTGGCGGCGCGAAACGGCACCGTCTGGGGATCAAAGTTCGGTTCGCCCATGTTGACGCACACCAGATCGTCGTCGGTCACGCTCAACACCATGCGGCCGGTTTGGGTGCTGACGCGAATATCGCGTTTGTTGGTCAGCCCCTTGAGGCGCACGAAGCGGGCAAAGCAGCGCGCACCGTTGCCACACTGTGCCACTTCACTGCCGTCGGCATTAAAAATGCGGTAGTGGAAATCGAGTTCCGGATCGTATGGCGGTTCCACCACCAGTAGCTGGTCAAAACCGATGCCTAAATGCCGATCGGCCAGCCGGCGGATCAGCTCAGGTGAGAAATAGACATTCTGTGTTACGGCATCGACCATCATAAAGTCGTTGCCCAGACCGTGCATTTTGGAGAACTGCATATCATACTCCGCTATCTGGACGCGCTATGCCCATCATACTGCAAGCCGCCTTGCCGCTGGCCTCCGCTCCCCGGTCAAACGGACAGCGCAAGCCCTGCTCACGCCGGTCTACGACCGATTTGCCACTGCGCCACCGCTGCGCTGCAACTTGCCTTCTTTTGGGTATACACTGTGTGCTAACGCCCGGCACCGCGTATCGCGTTACTCTGCGCTCATCGACGGTTTTTGCTGTGAACCAGAAAGATCCTGCTGATTCTTCTGTACTTGATCGCCAGTCGTTACCGGCGGCGTGGCCGGTTTTTGCGTTGCCGGGTCGGCCGGCGGGAAGTACAGCGGGCCTTTCAGTCCGCAACCGGAAAGCCCGGCGAGCGTCACTGCCAGCAGCGCATAGCGTAGTTGTTTTTTCATTTGCATTAATGCCTGTAATCCATGCATCCAAGCTCTCTATAATCGGTAGATGGATCATGAAAAGCAATAGGAATTGAATATGAACGACAGTGAGTTTCACCAGTTGGCTGACCAACTGATGCTTAATATCGAAGAGACGCTGGATGATTTCGATGGCGATGCCGACATCGATTACGAAACCAACGGCGGCGTGATGACGCTAAGTTTCGAAAACGGCACCAAAATCGTCATCAACCGCCAGGAGCCGTTGCACCAGGTCTGGTTGGCGACCAAGGCCGGCGGTTATCACTTTGACTACCGCGACGGCAACTGGATCTGCGATCGCAGCGGTCAGTCGTTTTATGCGTTGCTGAACGAAGCCGCCAGCACGCAGGCCGGGGAAGAGGTGCGCTTCGCCTGATTGAACTGCCCGCGGGGAACAGGATGGCGTAAACCCAGCCCTGTTCCCACGGGATCAATGCAGTTGGAACTGCTGTTTTAGCGGCTGCGGCGCACTGCCATCGGCCACCGTGATGCACAGGCTCGACAGCGTGTTGCTGCGGAAAGGGATCACCTGCGTGCGGTTATCGATCTGCACGATCTGATAGAACTGCGGCAGGTTGAAGTTGATAAAGCTGGAACCGTAGGTGAAGCGATCGTGTGAGGACGAATAGAAGCGGCTGACGTCACGCACCAACTCCTCTTTACTGCCTTCGCAGTGGTGGTAAACCTCAACCCGGTTCGACTCATCCAGAATGTAGATGTTGAAGCCTTTATCATCGGTGGTGTCTTCAAAGAAGAACTGGATGATACCTTCGCTGGCAAAGCCATCGACCACCGGTGGCAGATGCACCTGATCGGTTTCAACCTTGATCGACAGGCCGTGCAGCTTGTTGTTGGAAATCGCGCCGTAAAACTCCACCGCATTTTCCAGTTTTTGCACCGAGACGCTTAACCGTTCGAAGAACAGACCCCAGGTCTGGCCGGAAACCCGCACCGCCTTGAAGCGCCCCGGCTCAAGGCGGGTGCTGGAAAGCCTCAGATCGATGCATTCGGTCACCAGCTGCTGAATACGGGTGCGGATCAGGCCACGCAAATGCTGGCTGTAACAGAATACCTCCACCGATTCCGGCGGCGCCGCGTCCTGATGCATTTTACCCAGTATGGTTTTCAACGCCTCCAGCACCGACTGCTCGCCGCTGAAATGCAGGGTACGCACCTCATTCCATGAATTGCGGTACAGTAGATCGATACTGCCCACCAGACATTGCTGCTGCTGGCCAAAGCTGAATACGTCCAGCTTGCGGAAATCGAAATGCACCACCTGATTGCGGAACGCGGCGGTCGGATCGTTTTCCAGATTGACGATAATCGCCAGATGGCGGATTTCGCACGGGCTATACAGCGCCTTCGGCGTCGGTGCCGGCAGGCGCAGCGGGAAGCTATGCGAGACGTCGGCCACCAGCTCCTGCAGCTTGGCGGTGTCGCAGAGATTGCCGCTTTTGATGTGCAGCCGGGTACGGGAAGTCAGTAGGCCGTTGAAGTACGCCCAGGCCACCAGTTTGTTCAAGTAGCGGTTATATTCCAACGGTTGATGGCTGACGATCGAATCCATGGCCGGCGCCTGATTGTACAGGTACCAACCGGTACGGTTGGCACGGCCAATCGGCACATGAATAAAGGTCAAATCGCTTTCCGACAGGTCCGGGGAAATCTGCGGGTTGACCAGCGTCACTTTGCCCGGCAGCGCTTCAAACGCGGCATACAGCTTGCGGGTCAGCACGCCGATATCCTGCGGGCTGGCGCTGACGCTCAGGTTGTTGCGCCGCGCGAAACGAATCAGGTTGCGGTAGCTCTGCATCATCGCGTCGAGCAGTTCGTTGTGCGCTTCACGCACCCGTTCGATCTTCCAGTTGGCGCGGTTATCCAGCATTTCCAGACGCGCGTCATCCCAACCCCATTCGCTGACCAGTTGACCGAGTATTTCACGCCGCCAACCGACGCTGGCCTTGGCCTGCGACAACTTTTCACAGACTTTGAGATAGAAACAGCGGCGAACCAGATCGAGACGGGTGATGTCGTTGATTTGCGTGAGATAATGCGTGACGCGTTCCAGCATCATGCAATAGGAGTCAAGGCCGAAACAGACGATTTCCCCTTGATGCAGTCGCTGCTTGATATGCGTTGCCAGCAGTTGCGTATTGGGATATTCCCAGGAATAGGCTTCCAGCAGCAGCGTTTTCAGCACCGCCTTGTAGGGCGAGTCGATGCTCTTATACAGCTGCCACAGGCTGGCACCAAAGTATTCTTCCGCCGACAGGGTGCTCAAACCGCCCAGATCCAGCCACTCGTTCGGCGTTAATGCCCCCTGGGCATACAGCGACAGCACGTATTCATCATAATGGGCTTCTTCTTCGCACGGCACCATATTCCACAGAATACGCTTGCCGGCCAGGCGTACCGCGGTGCGATAGAATTCGTCGAGCAACAGGATATGCTGGGTAGAACCACAGTCTTCGCCGCCCAGGCTGCCGCTTTCGTTATGGCGGAATCTGTTTTCATCAATCAGGAAGAAGCTGACTTCCACGCCCATCGACGCCGCCCACTTCTCCAGCAGGCTGCATTTTTGCTGTAGCCGGCTACGCTCTTCGTTATCGAGCCAGGACTGGTGGCACACCCAGATATCGAGATCCGAGCTGCAACTCTGGCCGATCGACGAGGTGCTGCCCATCGAATAGAGGGCGGTGATTGGCAGTTCGCCGCTGGCAGGCTTGGCAAACGGGCTGCCCCATTTGTCTTCCAGATCGTTGATATAATGCTGTTGGCTTTCGTCGGGCGTATACAGACAGATGCCATGGGGAACGTTACCATTCAGGTAGCCCGGCATCAGCGGATGATGGTGATGCAATAAAGTAGGCAGCAGACTGTAGACCCGTTGAAAAGCAGGTTTCATTGCCGCCAGGGCACGATCGACACGCAGTTGGTTGATCGCATCCAGTCTTTGTTTCAGTGTCTCGATGTAGAGGTACAAGACGTCTCGCCTGATTATCCCGGTGCTTGGAAAAAAACCCGTATTCCATAAGCGTCGTTAGGTTTAGAAGAATATTTGACAACTTATTGCTGGAAACGTGATCAATTTAACACCTTGCTGATTGACCGTAAAGAAGCTAACGCGACACACTTATTGTAGCGCTTTTCTAAACGATTACCCGCAGTGTCAACTGCCCCTAAATTTCACCCACCTCCCTTTGATTCCGTTGTCCTTTCTTCGCCCATGGCTTCTTACACTGACAGTTTTCATCCTCGGTGGTAGGATGGATGGCGAAATATTAAAACGGTAACAAGCATGTTAGACAAAATTATTCGAATTGCCACCCGACAAAGCCCACTCGCGCTCTGGCAAGCACATTATGTGCAACAGCGCCTGATGGCAAGTCATCCTGATTTGCAGGTCGAGCTGGTGCCGATGGTCACGCGCGGCGACATCATTCTGGATACGCCACTGGCGAAGGTCGGTGGTAAGGGACTGTTTGTCAAAGAGCTTGAGCTGGCGCTGCTGGAAGGCAGAGCCGACATCGCCGTGCACTCGATGAAAGACGTGCCGGTGGAATTCCCCGCCGGGCTCGGCCTGGTGACCATTTGCGAGCGCGACGATCCGCGCGATGCATTTGTATCAAACCGTTTCGCTTCCCTCGATCAACTGCCGCAGGGCAGCGTGGTCGGCACCTCCAGCCTGCGCCGCCAATGCCAGTTGCGCCAACGTCGCCCCGATCTGCTGGTGCGCGATCTGCGCGGCAACGTCGGCACCCGCCTGGCCAAACTGGATAACGGCGATTATGACGCCATCATTCTGGCGGTGGCCGGGCTGAAACGCCTTGGCCTTGAGCAGCGCATTCGCAGCCCGATGAGCCCGGAAGAATCTCTGCCGGCGGTCGGTCAGGGTGCGGTCGGCATTGAATGCCGGCTTGACGACGCGGTGACCCGCGCCCTGCTGGCCCCGTTGAATCATGAACTCACCGCCACCCGGGTGCGGGCGGAACGCGCCATGAATACCCGGCTGGAAGGTGGCTGCCAGGTGCCCATCGGCAGCTATGCCGAGCTGGAGGGCGATACGCTGTGGCTGCGCGCGCTGGTCGGTGCGCCGGACGGCAGCCTGATGGTGTGCGGCGAACGCCGTGGCCCGGCGGCACAGGCCGAACAAATGGGCATCGAACTGGCGGAAGAGCTGCTGGCCAAGGGTGCTCGCGATATTCTGCGTGACGTTTATCAAGGGAATCCCCCGGCATGACGATTCTGGTAACCCGCCCTTCCCCGTTCGGTGAACAGTTGGTGAGCCGCCTGCGCGTGCTCGGACGGGTTGCCTATCATGCGCCGCTGATTGACTTCGCCCCCGGTGCCGATTTGCCGATTCTGCCGCAGGCATTGCAGCAACAGCGCGAGGGCGACCTGGTATTCGTGCTGTCGCAACACTCGGTGAACTACGCCAATTCGGTGATGGGGCGTGCCGGGCTACCCTGGCCGAGCAAACCACGCTATTACGCCATTGGTCGCAACACCGCGCTGGCCTTGCACCGTATCACCAGCCTGCCGGTAGAATTCCCGCAAGAGCGCCAGATCAGCGAAACGCTGCTATTATTACCGGCCTTGCAAAAGCTCGACGGCAGACAGGCGATGATTTTGCGCGGCAATGGCGGCCGTGAACTGTTGGGCGATACATTGCGCGAACGTGGCGCGAACGTCAGCTATTATGAATGTTATCAACGCAGCCCGGTGCATTATGACGGCGCCGAGCAAAGCGCTCACTGGCAGCGCGCCGGGGTTGATACGCTGGTAGTCACCAGCGGCGAAATGTTACAACAGCTCTATAATTTGGTTCCTGATTACTATCGCGCGTCGTGGCTACTGCGATGCCGGCTGATAGTAGTGAGCGAACGCCTGGCGACCCAGGCCCGGGAACTGGGCTGGAGCACCATTCGGGTCGCCGAGAATGCCGATAATGACGCGTTGATTCGCGCTGTAACCTAAGCGGTTCGAGTCGCATCGCGGCCGCATGGATGCGGCTTGAAGCAAGCAGAAGACAACAATAAACCTGACTATGGGATGTGCCACTATGACGGAACAAAATACCCCATCCGCCCCGGTTGAAGAGCCAGCCCGTGCGGTTGAGAGCCCCCAGCAGCCAGAGGCTGATAGCCGCAAGGGCAAAAATAGCGGCCCGCTGCTTGGCGCTATCGCCATCGTGCTGGTGATCGCGCTGGGCGCCGGCGGTTATTACCATACGCACCAGCAGGCACAGGCGCTGATCGCTGCCAACCAGACCCTGCAACAACAGCTGAGCGCTCTCAAACAGAGCCAGCAGCAGGAAAAAAACGCCTTGGAAGGTCTGTTGCAGCAGCAGGGTAAAACCCTTGATGCTGCCGACCGCGAACAAAATTCGCTGGCGCGCCAGTTGAACGAATTGCAGGAAAAAGTCGCCACGATATCAGGTAGCGACGCCAAAACCTGGCTGTTGGCGCAGGCCGACTTCCTGGTGAAAATGGCCGGCCGCAAACTGTGGAGCGATCAGGACATCACCACCGCCGCCGCGCTGCTGAAGAGCGCCGATGCCAGCCTGGCAGACATGAACGATCCCAGCCTGCTCGAAGTGCGTCGCGCCATCACTGAAGACGTCAGCGCGCTGTCTACCGTTTCGCAGGTGGATTTCGACGGTATTATTCTGAAGGTCAATCAGCTGTCCAATCAGGTAGATAACCTGCGCCTGGCGGATAACGACAGTGACGAAGCGCCGATGGACGAGGACAGCACCGAGCTGTCTAGCTCATTGAGCGAATGGCGGCAGAACCTGAGTAAAAGCTGGCATAATTTTATGGCCGACTTTATTACTATTCGCCGCCGTGATACCAGCGCCGAGCCGCTGCTGGCACCAAACCAGGATATCTACCTGCGTGAAAATATCCGTTCACGCCTGCTGGTGGCCGCCCAGGCGGTGCCGCGCCATCAGAACGAAACCTATAAACAGTCGCTGGAAACCATCTCCACCTGGGTTCGCGCCTACTTCGACACCACCGACCCGGCGACCAAGGCCTTCCTTGAAGAACTGGACGCTCTGAGCCAGCAACCGGTGTCCATGGACGTACCACAACAGCTGAAGAGCCAGCCGCTGCTGGAAAAACTGATGCAGAGCCGGGTACGTAATCTGTTGGCGCAAGGTGCTGCCACTCACCAGGAGGGATAAGCCATGTTACGCGTGTTATTCCTGTTCCTGGTGTTGATCGCCAGCGTGGTGGTAGGGCCAATGCTGGCCGGCCATCAAGGCTACGTGCTGATCCAGACCGATAACTACAATATTGAAACCAGCGTCACCGGCCTGGTGATCATGGGGATTTTGCTGTTCGTGGTGCTGTTCGTCATCGAATGGATCCTGCGGCGCATTTTCCGTACCGGTGCGCGCACCCGCGGCTGGTTCCTTGGCCGTAAGCGTAGCCGCGCACGCAAGCAAACCAAAGCCGCGTTGATCAAACTGGCTGAAGGAGATTACAAACAGGTTGAACAGCTGCTGACGCGCAATGCCGATCACGCAGAACAGCCGGTAGTGAACTACCTGCTGGCGGCCGAAGCGGCGCAGCAACGCGGTGACGACTTCCGTACCAACCAATACCTGGAGCGCGCGGCCGAAGCGGCGGATACCGACCAACTGCCGGTAGACATCACGCGGGTGCGTATTCAGCTGGCGCAGGGCGAAGCGCATGCCGCACGCCACGGCGTCGATCGCCTGCTGAACCAGGCACCGCGTCATCCAGAAGTACTGCGGCTGGCGGAGCAGGCCTACCTGCGTACCGGTGGTTATGCGTCGCTGCTGGAAATACTGCCGTCGATGAGCAAAATCAATCTGCATAGCGAAGAACAATTGCAGGCGTTGCAACAGCAGGCTTATATCGGCCTGATGAATCAGGCGATGGCGGATGAAGGCAGTGAAGGCCTGAAGCGCTGGTGGAAAGATCAAAGCCGCAAAACCCGCCACGAGGTGCCGTTGCAGATAGCGATGGTGGAACACCTGATTGAATGCAACGATCATGACATGGCGCAGGAGATCGTGATCGATAGCCTGAAGCGTCAGTATGACGAGCGGTTGGTGCTGCTGATTCCGCGCATCAAGTCTGGCAATGCGCAACAGCTGGAAAAGGCGCTGCGTCAGCAGATCAAACAACATGGTGCAACGCCGTTGCTCAACAGCACCTTGGGCCAGCTATTGATGAAACATGGCGAATGGCAACAGGCCAGCGACGCGTTTCGTGAAGCGCTGAAGCAACGGCCGGACGCTTATGATTACGCCTGGCTGGCAGACGTGCTGGAGAAACTCCACCGTTCGGAAGAAGCCGCCCAGATGCGCCGCGAAGGGCTGATGCTCACGCTCAAGCAGAACGGCGAATAAGCCACAACGGTTGATTATCAAGGCGTGACCTCTGGTCACGCTTTTTTTTTGCCGCAGTCTGGGGCGGCCCGGAGCAGGTAAAACCGATAGCCAAAATCATTCGCGCTACATCGCGGCGGCCAGAGGACCAGTCCCGATGAGCTTAACAAGGTATGTGATTCGGGTGAGAGAGCGTAGCCAGCAAAGAGACAGCGTGAAGAGTGCAGGCTATCCAGGCAAAAAAAAACACTTGCCGTAACGACAAGTGTATAAAGAAGCAATCAGGTCTTGGACAACAGGGGTGGTGCCTCACTCAACGTTATGCCCGCAGTGTGATGTCCGCATCGCAAGCGATGTCTTCATCGTTCTGGTGGGCAATAGGCACCTTAAATCGGCTCTGCGTCATTCCCAGGGTTTATGAGGCCATCAGGCGAACATAAGAGGTGGAATGAGCATCTACGTTATAGATATTGCACTTGGCGTGCCAACTTCGCGTTATTACTCCCCCCAGCCGATAGAATCCCCATTAATGGTTTGAATGGAAAAGGATTTTATTCTTTCTTTCCGTTTCTGCCGGCGTTTGGCGCGCCGACCCCGCCGTTTCGCCGGCGAAGCCAACTGTCGTCTAAAAACGACGACTTAAGGTAAAGTTATTTTATGCGTTGTTTTTCAGTTGGTTAGATGTCTCTTGCTGGCGACAGTCATCCCGCCGGCTGTCGCAGATTACCGACATCCGACGGCTGTATCACCTGCTGTTGCAACCAGCAGCGCTGTAACTGCTGCAGCTGCTCGCCGAGCAACGACCACAATACCTGTTCGCAGTGGGATAACACCGCTTCCTGGCGCCGTATCAAAGCGATGGTGCGCACCATACGTGGTTCCACCAGCGGCAAGCATACCAGTCCCCACTCACCGCACAGCTCAATGGCCAGACGTGGCATCACCACCACGCTTGCGCCGCTGCGTAACAACCCTAAAATCGATGATAAATGTTCGACTTCGTCGAACCATGGGGCACTGATGCCGCAGGCATGCAGCACTTCGTCAATTTGTCGGCGATTGGCGCTGCTCTGGCGTAACCCCACCAATGGCCAGCCCAATGCCGAAATAAGCGGTAATTCATGCCAGGTCACCTGAGAGCGGCTACACCAGGGGTGCTGCGGCGGCACCATAACTACGTAGGGATCGGCCAGCAGCGGTTCGGCATAAAGATCGTTACTGCTATGACATAGCGTCGTCAGGCCAAACGCGACTTTGCCCGCCAGCACTTGCTGCTGTACCCGTAGGCCAGTGTCATCATGCAAGTCAATTCGCATATTGGGGTAGCGTTGGCGGAAGAGCCTTAACGCCCGGGGAAATAAGGCGAACGCGGCACTACTGATGCACGACACCGCCAATTTTCCACCATATCCCTGTGCTTGCCATGCCACTTGTTGCGTGCAGTTGTCCAACGCCTGCAGCAGGGGTAATGCTTCCTGCTGCAAGGTGCGCCCGGCACTGGTCAACAGTACCGAACGGGTAGTTCGCGCAAACAGCGGCGCCTCCAGCTCCGCTTCCAGACTGGCAATACGCCGGCTAAGCGCCGAAGGTGACAATGAAAGACTACGCGCCGCCTGTTGGAAACTGCCATGTCGCGCAACCTCGAGAAATGCGCGTAGCTGATGGATATCGTAATTTTTGTGTTTCATGCATCAATGGTGCGAAATTTTGCGATTTTAAACAAAAATAACTCCATCTACATTGGATGCACAACCGTTTATTTTTCATCCAATGTACAAGGAGTTGCCATGCCTGTAATCACCTTTCATCTTTCGCCAAGCTGGTACCGACAACACCCCGTCGACAGACACCCTTGCTTGCAGCAGGCGTGCCGCGATCTATGCGTTGAGGTGCTCGGCGCAGAGGCCGACAAGGTACAGATCCAAATGCTGATCGCCTGCCAGCCATTACTCGGCAGTCCGCTGTACGCCGAGGTGAAATACCGTCAGCAACCGCATCGCGACCACGCGTTGATGACGAAATTCATGCAGGAACTGGAACAGATCATCGATCGGCATTACCACTTGCCGACCCCGCGTATCCGCTGTTTTCCACTGGCCAATAACGCGCTGTATGCCAAAAACTGATCGGGAGAGAAAGGATGGATCTGAAAGAAATACGCAGTTTTTTCGTCGGCGGGCACGACATCAGGTTATGTGAACAACCACGGCTCCGGCAACGATTGGCACAAGGTGCTGCCGAGCGTGAAATTGACATGAATGGTGACATCGTCAGCGGCCAAATGTATGTACAGGCTTTCATACAAAACAACCCCTGCTCCAGTATCCCGATTTTGCTATGGCATGGTGGTGGAATGACCGGCGCCAATTGGGAAAGCACGCCAGATGGCCGCCCCGGTTGGCTACAGTGGCTATTGCAGCAGGGATGGAACCTGTATCTCTGCGACGCGGTCGAACGCGGCCGCTCCGGCTGGAGCCCGGTGCCAGAGGTTTGGCCGCAGCCACCGCTATTCCGTACCAAAAATGAGGCCTGGCAGATGTTCCGCATTGGCCCCAGCGACGGTTATCACCGGGATCCACAGCAGCGCCAGGCATTCAGCGATAGTCGTTTCCCGTTGCACGCCTTTGATTATTTTGCCTGCCAATGGGTACCGCGCTGGAGCGGTCACGAAGCCATTACGCTGTCGGCCTATCATGCCCTGCTGGATAGCATCGGCGGCCCCTGTATCATCATCGGCCACAGTCAGGGCGGTGGTTTTGCGCTGCAGATGGCCGTTCAACGCCCGCAGAGTGTGCTGGCGGTGGTGGCATTGGAACCCTCCGGTGCGCCGCAGTGCACTGACTTGAACCAGGCTATTCCCCCGCACCTGGTGCTATGGGGCGATCATCTGGATCAACATGCCATATGGCAACGCTACCGCAGTACGGTGGCGACCCATTTAGCCAAGTTGCACCGCCGTGGCATTCGGGTTGATGAACTCGACCTGCCACAACGCGGTATCCGCGGTAACTCACACTTTCTGATGCTGGACAATAATGCGCAACAACTCCTGACGGAAGTCACGACCTGGTTGCATACGCTCTAACTCCGACCAGCAGAACGATCGCGAGAATAATAATGATAAGAGGGATTAATCATGATCGGCATCATCGCCGTATGTACCGTACTGCTTTGCGTCATCCTGTTGATGAGCGGGCGTGTTTCACCGGTTGTCACCCTGATCCTGGTGCCGATCATTGCAGCAATGCTCGCCGGTTTTCCCATCGGGCAAATCCAGGGATTCATTAGCAAGGGGATCGTTACACTGGCACCGGTGGTCGCACTGTTCATCTGCGCTATCTTGTATTTCAGCATCATGAACGCGCAAGGACTGTTTACCCCGCTGGTGGAGAAGTTACTGCGGCTGGCGGGCAATAGCCCGACACGCATTATGATGATCAACGTTCTGGTCACCGCGCTGGCGCATCTGGATGGTGCTGGCGCGACCACCTATCTGATTACCATCACCGCTTTTCTACCGGTTTACCAACGGCTTGGCCTTAATCTGCTGCATTTGACGCTGCTGACCGGCTGTACCGCCGGCATCATGAATATGGTGCCATGGACCGCGCCGGTGCTGCGTGCAGCAAGCGTGATCAATATCGACCCCATCACGCTATGGCAACCCCTGTGGCCAGTTCAGCTGTTTGGTCTGGTCTGTTGTCTGGTAATGGCATGGATATTGAGCAAAACGCCGCGCGTTAAGCCGGTTGTCACACCGGGCCTGACCATGGAAAACGCTGGCGCGTCCATTACCGCACCACCGCGCTGGCGCTATTGGAGCAATGCGCTGCTGACGCTGGTAATGATTGTTTTACTGTTGGCCAGCGGCCTGCCAAGCCTGTTCATTTTCCTGATCGCCCTGGCATTGGCGCTGGCGATCAACTATCCCGATGCGAAAACGCAACTGCTGAGTATTCGTCAGAATGCCGGTGAAGCATTGTTGCTGGCGACCGTTTTATTTAGCGCAGCGGTATTTCTTGGCGTGTTGACCCACAGCGGTATGCTCGAACAGGTGACCAATCAGGCAATCGCCCTACTGCCGGAAACGCTGTCCCGCTACCTTTACCTGTTGCTTGGCGTATTCGCCTTGCCGCTGGGAATGATGTTCGGTGCGGATCCCTGGTATTTCGGCATTCTGCCGGTGGTAAGATCGATCGGCGAGGCGCACGGTATCGATCCCGCCTTTGTCGCCCGCGCCATGATGCTGGGAGAAAACGTCGGTTTCTCCATCAGTCCGATGGTCGGCAGCGCCTGGCTACTGGCCAGTCTAAGCGGCATCGATCTTGGCAGGCATATCCGCCATTCGCTACTGGCTATCTGGTGCGTGGCATTATTGATGTTGGCAATGGCGGTATTGATTGGCGCTATCGGTCTACCGTAGTGGCCCAACGACCAACACCGCTATCATAGGCCGTGGTGTAAGGCTCGCCCAGGGCTCCACGCAAGATATAGCGCTACCGGCTTGGTTCAAGATAAACAACAGGCGTAAAAAAACCCGCTTAAAAGCGGGTTTCTTTGAAAGTGGTCGGCGAGAGAGGATTACGCGCATCTACGATGCTTGCCCTACGGGCCGTTGCTAAAGCAACGTGGTCTCGCTACGCTCGGCTCAAACCTCCTTCGGAGGTTCTCATCCTCTTATAAAATCCGGACGAAAAAAAACCTGCTTTAAAAGCAGGTTTTTCGAATGATGGTCGGCGAGAGAGGATTCGAACCTCCGACCCACTGGTCCCAAACCAGTTGCGCTACCAAGCTGCGCTACTCGCCGATTCTGTGTTGCTGATACTACGTAATTTCAAAGCTTATGTCTATGTAAATATTAAAATTTATCAGACATTTTGTGTGGTGCGAAGAGAGGGACTTGAACCCTCACGTCCGTAAGAACACTAACACCTGAAGCTAGCGCGTCTACCAATTCCGCCACCTTCGCACTGTCACAAAATCGCTTTTACTCTTTCTTTACCCCTTGGGTAAAGTGGGGTGGCTAATGGGACTCGAACCCACGACAACTGGAATCACAATCCAGGGCTCTACCAACTGAGCTATAGCCACCATTTCTTTACTACTTCACGCGGTAATGATACCACCGCAGCTCTTGCGCACAAACTTAATGGCGCGCCCGACAGGATTCGAACCTGAGACCTCTGCCTCCGGAGGGCAGCGCTCTATCCAGCTGAGCTACGGGCGCGTAGCGCCGTTGCGGGTGGGGATACTACGGTTTTATACCAATCCTGTCTAGTGCTTTTTCGCAGAAATGTTGTGTTTGATTACGCTTTGCGCAGTCCAACGCAGGAACGGGCCATCCATAGCCTCTTTTCATCGCTTATTGCTGGTTTTCTGGCCGAATTTCAGCCTGATGCTGTTTCTTGTGCATACCGAAAACAACGTAACACAGGCTGACCAGCGCCAGGAAAATCGTTCCGACCAGCAGTGAAATACGCGTATCCGGGTTAATTCCCATGCCAACCAGCACGCAAAGCAGGAAAGCAATGGTCAGATAGTTTATGTACGGGAACATAATCGACTTGAAGGCGTGGGTTTTGATCGCCTCCCGATGCGCACGACGAAAGTAAAGCTGGCTTATCAGCACCACGAACCACGGCACCATGCCCGGCAGCACGCTGGCGCTGTAGACATAGACGAACACCTGTTGCGGGTTCGGAATAAGGTAGTTCAACGCCGAGCCCAGCAACAGACAGGCAATGGTCACGGCGATGCAGTAGACCGGTACGCCGCTGGCGGAGAGGCGGGTCAGCGCAGCCGGCAGTTGGCGGTTCCTGGCCAACGCGTACAGCATGCGCCCGCCGCTGTACATGCCGCTATTACAGCCGGACAGCGCGGCGGTCAGCACCACGAAGTTGATAATGCCGGCGGCAGCCACAATGCCGATCTTGGCAAAGGTCAGCACGAACGGGCTGCCGGCGGTACCGATGCCGTTCCATGGGAAGATGGTGACGATAACGAAAATCGCCCCGACGTAAAAAATCAGGATCCGCCACAGAATGTTGTTGATCGCGCGCTTTAACGTCACCTGTGGATTTTTGGCTTCACCGGCGGTAATACCCACCAGCTCCACACCCTGATAAGAAGCGACCACGATACACAGCGCAAACAGGAATCCCTTCCAGCCACCGGCAAAGAAGCCGCCGTGCGCCGTCAGGTTGGCAAAACCAATCGGTTGGCCGCCGTTGCCGAAACCAAAGAAAATTACCCCCAGACCCACCAGGATCATCACGATAATGGTGGTGACCTTGATCATGGCAAACCAGAACTCCAACTCGCCGTACAAACGTACCGCCGCCAGATTGGCCAGCGCCACCATCGCCACGGCAAGCAACGCCGGCAGCCATTGCGGTATTTCCGGGAACCAGAACTGTACGTAGACGCCGATGGCGGTAATTTCCGAAATGCCGACCGCGATCCACATAAACCAGTAGCCCCAGGCGGTCAGATAGCCAAAATAGGGGCTCATGTACTTATGCGCGTAAACCGCGAACGAACCGGCTACCGGCTCCAGGAACAGCATCTCGCCCATCGAACGCATGATGAAGAACACGAACAGCCCGGCAATGATGTAAGCCAGCAGCACCGAAGGCCCCGCCCACTTCAAGGTACTGGCCGAGCCCATGAACAGGCCGACGCCAATGGTACCGCCAAGCGCAATCAGTTCGATGTGCCGGGCTTCCAGCCCACGCTGTAGCCCCTGCGGTTTTTCTTTGCTTGCCATAATTCCTCTGTCGTTACTCTTTTGCCGTGTTTGCATCTGTCGTTATAGTTTTAACTGGCCTGCTGCGGCCAAAATCGTGCCAGAGCCGTGGTTTAAGGCCGAGGGGCGCGATCGTTCCGCATTTTGCCGCTATAAGCAAACCGCAATTTAAAATGTTATGAAATAAGCAGAGGGAAAGTAGTAACGAGAGGTTATAGATGTGCTGGATGTTTAGCCAAACGGCAGCATATTTAAACACCATTGCATGCCGGAGCAGCATAACCCGCTCCGGCAACGGCATTACAATTTACCACCGTAATAGTAGCCGACGAATTTCAGCAATTTGATCTGCCGGCGGATACGACTCGGTTGACTGAGCAGTCGATACAGCCACTCCAGGCCCAGGTTCTGCCACACCTTGGGAGCGCGCTTGACGTGACCGGTAAAGACGTCGTAAGTGCCGCCTACGCCCATATACAGCGCCTGTGGATGTATCGCTCGGCAGTCACGCATCAGGACTTCCTGCTTCGGCGACCCCATCGCGACGGTGACAATCGCCGCCCCGCTGGCGTGAACGCGCGCAAACAGCTCGTCACGCTGCTCCGGCTTGAAGTACCCGTCCTGAGTACCGACGATATTCACCTGCCATTGGCGACGCAGTTTGTCTGCCGTTTCCGCCAGTATCGCCGGCTTGCCGCCAATCAAGAACACCGGCGTGCCTTCCTGACCGGCACGCTGCATCAATGCCTCCCACAGATCGGCCCCCGCCACGCGCGACACCTCAGCGCCGGGGAACTTGCGGCGCATTGCCCGCACCATGCTGATACCGTCGGCGTACTTATACTCTGCGCCATCCAGCAAGGCGCGTAACTCGGCGTCCTGTTCGGCCGCCAGCAGCTTTTCCGCATTCATCGCCACCAGGGTGCCCTGCTTCATCTTGCCGCCGTCGAACAAAAAGTCCAGGCAGTGCGCCATATTACGGAACCCCCACAGGCGAAAACCGCGCAGCGTATATTGAGGAACCGAAACCTTTTTTTCCATTGTTATTGTTACCCTTACAATAATCCGTCAGCGCGCGGGGCGGCGGCCTGTTGCAGCGTTCGGGAACGCATCACCCGCGCCTTGATCAACCCCGCCGCATCAAACAGCCAGTACAGTAATTTCGCCAGCACCAGGCAGGCGCCAAAAATAAGGCAGAAGAACACCACGCGCGAGACGAATGAATCCAGTCCTTCACGCGCCAGCACAATCATGTTGAACACCGCACCGAAACAGAAGGCTTGCAGAATAGCCGCTTTATAGCGGTTCTCTTCGCTGCGCCCCAGCTCATATAGCCAGTCGAACCATTTGATGATCAAACCGACCACCACCGCACCCAGCGGAATAAACAGCGCTCCGCCCATGACTACCAGCGAACCGATCAGCGTCGGCGAGATCGCCAACCCGGAATTGTTTTCAAGTACTTCCCAGGTAAAGTAGTTGGCGGTATTCAGCACTACGTCCGGCCGACCTGGCCACAGCCAGGAAGGGATGAACACATAAAAATCACGCACGATCGGCGCCAGCCCCTGGAAATCGATTTTGTCGTAGTTTTGCAGCAACAACGCCAGGTTTTCCCACGGCGAGAAGGTGTCGCGTGTCAGGTACAGGAAGGTATAAAACGCCTCTGCGCCGCTGACGTCGAGGCTATAGCGTTTCAGCGCCAGCCAGAACATGCCGACAATACCGAACACCCCGGCCGCCGCCAGCATCCACAGCGTAATCCAGCCGCGTACGATGCCGATAAACAGGAACAGGGCAAAGGCAATGATGATGTTGGCGCGCGTGCCGCCGACGATGACGTAAGTCAGAACGCCGAACGACACCGTGGCCGCCAGGAAGAAGAACCATGAGCGTACGTCCTGTTTGAGGAAGTACACCACCAGCATTGCCGGAATAAAGAAATAGAAAAAGCGCTTGAGCGCCACGCCGGACACGTCGCTGGAGAAAATCTGGCTGTAGGAGTTCAGCTTGAACAGCAGGAAACCGTTCTGCATGAAGAAGATGCCGACGGTACCGATGGCCACCAGCGCCAACAGTACCCAGGTCAGGTTGGTTTCCACCCGGTTCATGCTAAACACCGGCTTGCGCGCTTCGCGACTGCGCTGGCGCAAACGGGTTTTGTAACTGACATAATAAATGGCATAAAAGCAGGTGGCGGACAGCAGCGCATACAGCAGGTATTCCACCGGCACGATTTCCACGTCGAACTGGAACACCAGCAGACAGCTCAACGGGAAGCCGAAGAAAAACGTCAGCAGATACAGCAACGAAAAGAATACGTTGAAGTTAAAACGAATGCGTCGAAACTCCTGATAGGTCAGAGTGAGAATAAACACCACGCCGATCAGGTAAACGACAAACAGTCCGCCAAATTGCGCTAGCGTCATGGCGTTTCTCCCGCAGCCAGCGCCAACGCCTGCTGCCAGCCATCGACGTAGTTCGGATTGAAGAAGGCGATGTCTTGCTTGTCGACCGCCGCCAATTGACGCTGGGCTTCTCGCACCACCGCTTCATCCAGCGAGTCACCGTAAAACAGCACCGGCAAGTGTTGTTCGGCCAGATCCTGCCAGAACGGGTTCTGACGGCTGAGCACAAACGGCACGCCAAACTGGATCAGCAGGCACAGCGTGCCTATCCCCTGCTGGCGATCAAAGATAAAGTACCCCAGATCGCAGCTGCGCAGCATGTTCAGGTAATCGTCGAACGCCACCTGCCGGGTCAGCAACTGCAGATTTTTGTCGCCGAACAGCTGCACGCCCGCCGCTCGAACCTGCGCGATATAGGCGTCGTTGTTGGCCGGATAGCCCATTGGCACAATCACCCGCACGCCGGCGCCAAACTGCTGGTGGATGGCGGTCAACGCTTCAATATGGCGGTTGGTACGATCGCCGGAGTTGCCTACCAGAATGGTCATCGGGCCGGCAAGGTTTTTTTCGACCTCCACGCCGGTGAGCGCCGGATCCATACGGGTTGGGAAATACAGCAGCGACGCCGGAACCCGGGCGTGGCGTTGCTGGTAATGAATCAGATCGCCGCGCGTGGCAAACACGTGCCCGACCCGCCCTTGCGCAATACGGCGCAGCAGATAGAACAGCCGGAACTTCCAACTGGTGGCGTTTTCGTACAGATCCGCGCCCCAGATGTGCCAGCTCACCTGACGCGGCGCGATTTTACCGCTCAGCAGCGCCAGCCACAGCGTGGGGTTGAACTGCCCATGCCAAAAGAAACGGCTGTCGCGGTCGGCGCCGGCACGGGCTATCACCGCCTGCGCCAGGCTTTTCTTGTCTGGGTAGGTCTCGATCGTCAACGCTGGAAACTGCCCCAACGCCGCCACGTCTTGCGCCGCGACCATAAAATGGCTCACCTGCCGGGATGGCAGGCGGGTTGCCAGCACGTCATTGAAGAAGCGCAGCACGGTCTGATTGTGATGAGGGATATCAGATCCCAGTACGTGAATCAGTATGGTCATACTCGTCTACGATAAAGAATAAATATCAGGCTACACAGCGTGAAATACACCATGTAGGTGGCCATATAGGCTTGTGCCGCGCCCAACGCCCCGTGCAGCGGGATCAGCCAATGCGCAAACGCCGTCAGCAGGGCAAACTGGCTGACCTCGGCCAACAGATAAAAACGCAGCGACGCTTTGGCAATCACCAGATAACCAAACACGTAGGCACCGACTTTCAACACATCGCCCACCAGTTGCCAGGCGAACAGATCGCGCATGGCGATAAACCTGTCCGAAAACAGCAACCAGATGGCGAAGTCGCGCAGCAGCCAGACGGCAAAGCTCGCGGCGGCCACCGCCGGCAGCACAAACTTCAGCGAGCGGACGATTTCGCGGGTAATTGCCCCTTTGTCGGTCAAACGCGACAGGGTCGGCAGCAGATAAACGGTAAACGATGCGGTGATAAACTGCAGGTAGGCATCGGAAATGCTGCTCACCCCCTGCCAGATACCCACCTCGTCCCAGCTGTAATGCGCCGCCAGCAGGTTACGCATCATGACATACGCCACCGGCAGCGTCACGGAGGTGATCAGCGCCATGACGGTGAACTTGCCCAGATGGCTGGCCAACGCCTTATCCCAGGCCAGCGCCAGGTAGCGCAGCGGCAAGTTGTCGCGCCGCCACAGCAGTATGCCTGCCGGCAGCACCACCAGCGCCGGCACCAGCGCCAGTCCGGCCAGCGCCCCCTCGTAACCGCCCAGTTTAAAACAGATGACAAAAGCGACAACGCCAATCAGGCTGCCGCCGATCACCGCGGCGGCGTTACCCATCGCGTCGCGATAGCCCTTGAGAATGGCTAAAAACAGATTGGCGTAGGCGATGCCCATCTGAATAAACGCCACCGCACGCACCACGTTGACGTATTGTGCATGACCAAACAGCCCAATGCTGATGGGTTGTGCCGCAAACAGAAACACCAGCGCCAGCAGCGTCGAAAAGCCGAGCACAATGCTGGACGCGGTGCCGACCGCCATACGCAGGCGCTGCGGATCCTGGTGAAACTCCGCCACGTATTTGGTGACGCCATTAAAAATCCCGGCGCCGGACAGTACGCCGAGCACGGTAATCAACTGGCGGAAGTTACCCGCCTGGCCAACGCCGCTGGGGCCGAACGCCACCGCCAGCAATTTGACCACCAGCAGCCCCACGCCAATTTTGATCAGCGTAGAGCCAGCGGTCCAGACCGATGCTTTTGCCAACGACATATCAGGCGAGGTAGCTCAACACGGTGTTGATGACCGTACGCTGATTGACGTCAGACAGGTTATAGAACAACGGCAGGCGCACCAGGCGCTCGCTTTCCTTGCTGGTGAAGCGATCGTCACCGGCAAAACGGCCAAACTTTTCGCCGGCCGGGCAGGCGTGCAGCGGAATGTAGTGGAACACCGTCATGATTTCCGCTTCTTTCAGGTAGTCGATAAAGGCAGAACGGTCGTTGATGTCCTTCAGCTTGAGATAGAACATGTGCGCGTTGTGCACGCAGCCCTGCGGGATAACCGGCAAATCGATGCGCCCGGCATCGGCCAGCGGCTTGAAGGCGTCATAATAACTCTGCCACAGCCGCAGGCGACGCTGATTGATACGCTCGGCGGCTTCCAGCTGCGCCCACAGATAGGCGGCCTGCAAGTCGGACATCAGGTAGCTGGAGCCGATATCGCGCCAGGTGTACTTATCCACCTGGCCACGGAAGAACTGGCTGCGGTTGGTGCCTTTTTCACGCACGATTTCCGCCCGGTCAATCAGCGTCGGATCGTTGATCAGCGTGGCCCCGCCTTCACCGCCGGCGGTGTAGTTCTTGGTTTCATGGAAACTGAACGCACCGATGTGACCGATGGTGCCCAGCACCTTGCCCTTATAGGTCGACATCACCCCCTGGGCCGCGTCCTCCACCACGTACAGGTTATACTTGTTGGCCAGCGCCATGATGGTGTCCATTTCGCAAGCTACGCCGGCGTAATGCACCGGTACGATAACGCGGGTTTTTTCGGTGATGGCCGCTTCGATTTTGCTTTCATCGATGTTCATGGTGTCCGGGCGCACATCAACAAATACCATCTTGGCACCGCGCAGCACAAAGGCGTTGGCGGTGGACACAAAGGTGAAGCTCGGCATGATCACTTCGTCGCCCGGCTGAATGTCGAGCAGGATGGCGGCCATTTCCAGCGAGGCGGTACAGGACGGGGTCAACAGCACTTTCGGACTGGCGAAATGCTGCTCCATCCATTGCTGGCAGCGGCGGGTAAAACCGCCGTCACCGCACAGTTTTCCGCTGCTCATCGCCGCCTGCATATAGTCGAGTTCAGTGCCAACAACCGGTGGTGCGTTAAATGGGATCATGTTTTCCTCGGTATAACCAATACGCGGTGCTTTCAATAAAAGCACCGTGCCGTTGATAGAGCCGTAGCGCGGCGACGTTACTGATTTGCGTCGCCACCCACAGGCGCTGTATCCGCCGCTGTCGGCACCAGTCGATGGCTGCCGCCATCAGCTGTGCCCCAATGCCCTGCCCGCGAGTACCAGGCAGCGCCGCCAACAGGCCGATGCGCGCCTGTCCTTCGCCGATATCGCGCAGGCTGACAAAGCCGGTCGGCTGCCGCGCATCGTTTAACGTCAGCAGGCATTGATGGTCAAAGGTGCCCAGCACCGCTTTTTCGATCCAGGTGGCATAAAATCGCCCACTGTCCTGTGCGGCATACCATGGCATGCGAAAGCGGCTGGTGGTAAAGACGTTCTCTGCCGCCGCCCGCAGCACGGGGATATCCGGCGGTGTTGCGACCCGCAACAGCGGGTGCGCAATAGAAGCACATTCCGTGCCAATAGCTAGCGCAAGGTCAATCTCGCCCTCCGCCAGCTGAAAACCGTAAGCCGCCAGCGCATCGGCCAGATCCAGCCGTGCGGCAGGGATTTTGGCCTGTACCAGCGCATAGGCGTCCAGCGCGTCGCTGCTCAGCAGCGGCGCGGCGTGGTCAAAATGCAGTTTTGCGCTGCGGCGCTGGAAGTAGTCGCTCTCCCAGCTCAGCGGTTCAATACTGGCGCGGACGGACATGCAGCAAATCCAGCAGATATTTGCCGTAACCGGTCTTGGACAGCGCCTGCGCGGCACGTCTGACGCCTTCATCGTCCAGCCAGCCATTGCGCCAGGCAATCTCTTCCAGGCAGGCAATCTTGAAGCCCTGACGCTTTTCCACCGTTTGCACGAAGGTACTGGCCTCGATCAGGCTGTCGTGAGTGCCGGTGTCCAGCCAGGCGAAACCGCGTCCCAGCAGTTCAACGTTCAACTGGCCGCGCTCCATGTACATCTGATTGATGGTGGTGATTTCCAGCTCGCCTCGCGCTGACGGCTTGACCTGCCTGGCAAAATCAACCACTTGATTATCATAAAAATACAGGCCGGTTACCGCCCAGTTGGACTTCGGTTGCTGCGGTTTTTCCTCGATGGACAGCGCGCGGAAGTCCTCGTCAAACTCCACCACGCCAAAGCGTTCCGGATCCATCACCTGATAGCCGAACACCGTCGCACCCTGGTTGCGCGCCACCACGCTTTTCAGTTTTGGGCTAAAGCCCTGGCCGAAATAGATATTGTCGCCCAGCACCAGGCAGCTCGGCTCGCCGCCGATAAATTCCTCACCGATCAGGAATGCCTGCGCCAGTCCGTCCGGGCTCGGCTGCTCGGCGTAGCTAAGATTGATGCCGAACTCCGCCCCGCTGCCCAGCAGGCGGCGGAACGATGGCAGATCTTCCGGGGTGGAAATAATCAATACGTCCCGAATACCGGCCAGCATCAGTACCGATAACGGGTAGTAAATCATCGGCTTGTCGTAAATCGGCAGTAATTGCTTGGAGATGCCGCGCGTGATGGGATGCAGACGCGTTCCTGAACCACCGGCGAGAATAATACCTTTCATAATGCCCTCCTGAACTGACGACAATGGCGCCGCCGCAACGCCCGCGGCACCCTATCGATATGAGGTTACTGGCTCAGGCCCAGCCGTTCGCCGGCATAGGAACCGTCCTGCACGCGGCGCCACCAGGTTTCGTTGGCCAGATACCAGGCTACCGTTTTGCGGATACCGCTTTCGAAGGTTTCCTGTGGGCGCCAACCCAGCTCGCGCTCGATTTTACCGGCGTCGATGGCATAACGCATATCGTGGCCCGGACGATCCTTAACGTAGGTGATAAGGTCGCGGTAATGCGCCACGCCCTGCGGCTTGCTCGGGGCCAGCTGTTCCAGCAGATCGCAAATGGTCTGTACCACCTCGATATTCTTGCGCTCGTTGTGGCCGCCGATGTTGTAGGTTTCGCCCACTTTACCAGTGGTCGCCACCTGATACAGCGCCCGTGCGTGATCTTCGACGTACAGCCAGTCGCGTACCTGTGCACCGTCGCCATACACCGGCAGCGGCTTGCCGGAAATCGCGTTCAGAATCACCAGTGGGATCAGCTTTTCCGGGAAATGATACGGCCCGTAGTTATTGGAACAGTTGGTGATCAGCGTCGGCAAACCGTAGGTACGCAGCCAGGCGCGCACCAGATGGTCACTGGAGGCCTTGGAAGCGGAATACGGGCTGCTCGGCGCATATGGCGTGGTTTCGGTAAACAGATCGTCGGTGCCGTGCAGATCGCCGTACACTTCGTCAGTGGAAATGTGGTGGAAACGGAAATCCTGCTGCCGCGGCGTGGCCAGTTGCTGCCAGTAATGACGTGCCGCTTCCAGCAGGGTGTAGGTGCCCACCACGTTGGTTTCGATAAACGCCGCCGGGCCGTCGATTGAGCGATCGACATGGCTTTCCGCAGCCAGATGCATCACTGCATCCGGCTGGTACTGGGCAAACACCCGATCCAGCGCAGCGCGATCGCAGATGTCCACCTGCTCGAACGCATAGCGTTCGCTGGCGGCCGCCGGTGCCAGCGACTCAAGGTTGCCGGCATAAGTCAGTTTGTCCACCACCACCACGCTGTCCGTGGTGGCGCCAATGATATGCCTTACCACGGCGGAACCGATAAAACCTGCGCCGCCGGTGACCAGAATACGACTCAACGCCACACTCCTTTGGTATCGACAATCCAGCTTTGCTTGATGTCTTCAGGCGCAATCGCCTTGAACTCGTTGTGATCAACCAGCATCACCAGCACATCCGCCTGTTGCAGCGCACCGGCGATGTCTTTCAGCGTAACGTGGCCGGCCAGCGCCTTCGGCAATTGCTCGACGTTCGGCTCCACCACCAGCGTTTCCCCCTGATGCCATTCGGCAATCAGATGTGCCACTTCCACCGCCGGGCTTTCACGCAGATCGTCGATATTGGGTTTGAATGCCAGGCCGAAACAGGCGATTTTTACTTCGGAGGCGCGTTTGTCGGTCGCTGCCAGACAATCCGCGACTGCGGCCTTGACGCGGTCGACTACCCACAGCGGTTTGCCGTCGTTTACCAGACGGGCAGTGTGGATCAGCCGCGCCTGCTGCGGGTTCTGCGACACGATAAACCACGGGTCGACCGCGATGCAGTGCCCGCCTACGCCCGGACCAGGTTGCAGGATATTGACACGTGGGTGGCGGTTCGCCAGGCGAATCAGCTCCCAGACGTTGATCCCTTGATCGGCGCAGATCAGCGACAGTTCGTTGGCAAAGGCGATATTAACGTCGCGGAAGCTGTTTTCGGTCAGCTTGCACATCTCGGCGGTGCGCGAATTGGTGATCACGCAGTCACCTTCAAGGAAAATCTTGTACAGCGCGCTGGCGCGCTCAGAGCATTTTGGCGTCATGCCGCCAATAACCCGATCGTTTTGAATCAGTTCGACCATTACCTGCCCAGGCAGAACGCGCTCGGGGCAATAGGCAATATTCACGTCGGCTGCTTCGCCGGCGGCCTGCGGGAAGCTCAGATCGCTGCGCGCTTCGGCCAGCCACTGCGCCATCTGTTCGGTCGCGCCCACCGGCGAGGTCGATTCCAGAATCACCAGATCGCCTTTCTTCAATACCGGCGCCAGCGATCTGGCCGCCGCTTCGACATAGGCCAGATCCGGCTGATGATCGCCTTTGAACGGCGTCGGCACCGCGATCAGGAACGCGTCGGCCGGCAGCGGGCTGGTCACCGCCTGCAGGTAGCCGCCATCGACGGCAGTTTTCACCACTTTGTCCAGATCGGGCTCAACGATATGAATGGCACCGCGATTGATGGTGTCCACCGCGTGCTGGTTAACATCTACGCCCACCACTTTTTTCTTGCGCGAAGCAAACGCCGCTGCCGTTGGCAGGCCGATGTAGCCCAGGCCGATTACTGAAATAGTGTCAAAACTCATAGTGTCACCTGATGATTCTTCAAAGCTTCGAGGATACGCTGGCAGGCATGCCCGTCACCGTATGGGTTATGCGCACGGCTCATGGTGTGATATTCGTTGTCATCCGTCAGCAGACGGCTCACCGAATCGACGATCGTCGCCACGTCAGTACCGACCAGGCGTACCGTACCGGCATCAACCGCCTCCGGCCGTTCGGTAGTGTCACGCATTACCAGCACCGGCTTGCCCAACGACGGGGCCTCTTCTTGAATGCCGCCGGAGTCGGTCAAAATAATGGTGGAATGTGCCATCAGATAGACAAACGGCAGATAATCTTGCGGATCGATCAGCATGATGTTGCCGATGCCCTTCAAAATGCGGTTAACCGGTTCGCTGACGTTCGGGTTGAGGTGCACCGGGTAAACTACCTGTACCTCAGGGTGCTGGCGGGCAATTTCTGCCAATGCGCTGCAAATGCGCTCGAAGCCGCCGCCGAAGCTTTCACGCCGGTGGCCGGTCACCAGGATCAGTTTTTTACTGACGTCGAGGAACGGATAGCGTTGCTCCAGGCTGTCGCGCAGCGCCGCATCGTTCATGATGCGATCGCGCACCCAGAACAGCGCATCGATCACCGTGTTACCGGTGACAAAAATACGCTGCTCCGGCAGCGATTCACGCAGCAGGTTTTGCCGCGAATTTTCCGTTGGCGCAAAATGGTACATCGCCAGATGACCGGTAAGTTTGCGGTTGGCCTCTTCCGGCCACGGAGAATAAAGATCGCCGGTACGCAACCCGGCCTCGACGTGGCCAACCGGAATACGTTGGTAAAACGCCGCCAGACTGGTCGCCAGCGTGGTAGTGGTGTCGCCATGAACCAATACCACGTCCGGTTTGAACTCTTCCAGAACCCCTTTCAGGCCCTCCAGGATCCGGCAGGTGATTTCGCTCAGCCCCTGGCCGGGTTTCATGATGTCCAAATCGTAATCGGGAATGATTTCAAATAGCCGTAATACCTGATCCAACATCTCACGATGCTGTGCCGTTACGCAGACTCTTGATTCAAAGGCCTCGTCCTTGGCCAAGGCATGTACCAGCGGTGCCATTTTAATGGCTTCAGGCCTGGTGCCGAAAACAGTCAACACTTTCACAGCGAATCTCTTTTGGTCGGTTAATCGCAGGCGTACCTGCAAATAGGGCGCTTATGCGCCCATCAGAGAATTATTATAATGGTTTTACTTTTTCGGCCGCCGCGTCAAGGCGACGCCAGCGCCAATCAGGCCACCAATTGCGCCCCACAGGATCAACCAGAATACACGCCTTGGGCTATCACGTTTTACCGGTTCTTCCGGCGTTCGCAAATAGCGGTAAGTCTGAAACTTGTCATCCAGCGTCGGCCCGACGTTCAAGGTAGTCAACATGGCACGGTTTTGGTCGTAATCCAGATCGTAGGTTGGGCCCGAGGCCTGCAATCCTTCCAGACGCGCCTGCAACATCGGCTTGCCCAGCAGGAACAGATCGGAGTCCGGCAACTGTTCGGCCGGCGTATCGGTCTGCGTACGGCCAATACCCTGCTTTTCGGCGATTTTCAGCGCCTGCTGGACGGTATTCATCTGACGCTTGTAGACCGCATCCGCTACCGCTTCCTGCCGCTTGACCTGTGCCTTCATCGAGGTGGTACGAGCAGCCCAGGCGCCCTGTATTTCTTCATTCAAATGCAGGGCGGCGCGGTGGCTGGCAAAGGCCACGTACTGGCGCAACAGGCGATTAGCGTCCGTCGAGGTTTCAGCCGTCAGTTTGACCCCATCGTTCGGCGTTTTCTTGTCATCACGCGGCGTAAACTGGATATTGGCGATCAACTCGTCTAGCAGCGCGGCGTCGGCACGCGCATCGCCTTCCTGACGCTGCTTGTAGTAGTCACTCTGCAACCAGAAATCCCGACGGGTATCATACGCCGCCAATTGCATAATAAATTCATTATAGGCTTCGTCGGCGATGCTCGGCTGATCGGTCGTCACCGCCGGCATGGTCCGGACATCCAGGTTACGCAAAAACTGCTGCTGAGAATAATAGCCGCCCAGCGCGTTAACCGTTGGCCTGTCGGTGATGGCCGTAGCGCTCCATTCCTGTTTCACCAGATAAGAAACGATCAGCGCAACCGCGGCGAACAACACCGCAATGCCGACAATCCACGGTTTGCCGCGCCATAGGGTGCGGCACAGACCTCGAATATCAAGCTCGTTATCCATTGTCGGGGTGTTCTTGTCAGTCGTTGTCTCTGGAATCATCTCTGCCCAAAAGCCTCTTTTATAATACCTGCTTATCGCCCGTCGAGCGCCGGATGCGGCGTTTGACGCGCTTGATATAGCGAGCAACGCGCCAGGCGCGTTTGATGCAATAACCGTAGAAGAAAAAAGCAAGCAAGAACAGTGCCAACATTACCCACTCAGGGATAAATGTTAACCATTCGCCCATGACGCCGATCGCCGCCAGGATGGCCGCCGCCAGCGTGATTAACACAAATGCCTGCCGAGGCGTGAAGCCGGCTCGCATGATCAAATGGTGGATGTGCTGCCGATCCGGCGAGAACGGGCTCATACCCTTGCGCAGACGACGATACATAATGGCAATCATGTCCATCAGCGGTATGGCGATAATCCACAGCGCCGTCACCGGTTTGATCGGATGGCTTGGCCCCTGAGAACTTTGCAGCAGCAGCCAGATGGCGGTAAAGCCAATCAAGGTACTACCGGCATCACCCATAAAGACTTTATAACGACGGCCAAGGATACCGAGGTTGAGCAGGATATACGGCACGATCGCAGCCAGCATGGCGAAACACCAGAAAGCCAGTTCCGTATGACCACTGCCATACAGCAAGACGCCCAACGCGCCAAACGACACACAGGACAGCCCGCCGAGCAGACCGTCGATGCCATCGACCATATTGAAGGCGTTAATGGCGGCCCACACCGCGAACAGCGTCACCAGATAGCCAAACGGCCCCAGCAGCATTTCCCAATTACCGAACACGTAGCCGAAGCTGCGCAGATAGAGACCGGCAAATACCATCATTGCCACGCCAACCAGCGCCTGAATGGTGGCACGTATTTTTACGCTAATGTCAAAACGGTCGTCCAGAGCACCAACGAATACCAAACACCCGGCACATGCGAGATATAGTTTACCATGCGCAATCGTTTGGTCGGAGATAAGGAAGGCGAAACACAGACCGGCGTAGACGGAAATACCGCCGACCAGAGGGATTAACCCCTGATGACGTTTGCGATAATTTGGCTTGTCAACCAAACCAATACGTTTTGCTACCTTACGGGCAACAAACAGAAAAGCCAAAGAAAACAGGAAGACAAATAAAATTTCAGTACTCATAGTGAGTAAGTTCACAGTTAACAGGTCTCTCTTGAGGATGAGGTAGCTTATCACGGTCGAAATTTTGCACCATAAATACCACTACCTTTCAGTCATTTCCTATGACGACAGGAATTCATTCTCATTTGGCCAACCCTACCGATAATGCAACAACGCAAATCAATAAATGCCGCAATAAGATGGATTCTCAATAAGTCGCTAGAACAACTTACGTTTCCATTACTTCAATGTATCGTATCCGCCAAAAGCAAAAAACGCCACGGCAAAGGCGTGGCGTTTTTTAAATTTTACTAAAACTATGAGCGCTTCATCATATCGAAGAACTCGTCATTGGTTTTGGTCATTGCCAATTTGTTGATGAGGAATTCCATCGCATCGATTTCGCCCATTGGGTGAATAATCTTACGCAGGATCCACATTTTCTGCAGTTCTTCAGAAGTGGTAAGCAGTTCTTCTTTACGGGTACCGGAGCGATTGTAATCGATCGCCGGGAATACACGCTTCTCGGCGATTTTACGCGCCAGGTGCAATTCCATGTTACCGGTACCTTTAAATTCTTCGTAGATGACCTCGTCCATCTTCGAACCGGTATCAACCAGTGCGGTGGCGATAATGGTCAGGCTACCGCCCTCTTCCACGTTACGCGCGGCGCCGAAGAAGCGTTTTGGACGGTGCAGGGCGTTGGCATCAACACCACCGGTCAATACCTTGCCGGACGCCGGTACCACGGTGTTATAGGCACGAGCCAGACGGGTGATCGAGTCGAGCAGAATGATAACGTCTTTTTTGTGCTCAACCAGGCGCTTGGCCTTTTCGATAACCATTTCCGCAACCTGCACGTGACGGGACGCGGGTTCGTCGAAGGTTGACGCGACCACTTCGCCCTTCACCAGACGCTGCATTTCGGTTACTTCTTCCGGACGCTCGTCGATCAACAGCACCATCAACACACAGTCTGGGTGGTTGTAGGCAATGTTCTGCGCGATATTCTGCAACAGCATGGTTTTACCGGCTTTTGGCGGCGCAACGATCAGGCCACGCTGGCCACGGCCAATCGGTGATGCCAGATCCAGTACGCGAGCGGTCAGATCTTCGGTCGAGCCGTTGCCGCGTTCCATCCGCAGACGCGAATTGGCGTGCAGCGGCGTCAGGTTTTCAAACAGAATTTTGCTACGGGCGTTTTCCGGCTTGTCGTAGTTGACTTCGTTCACTTTCAACAGGGCAAAATAACGCTCGCCTTCTTTTGGCGGACGGATCTTACCGGCGATGGTATCACCTGTACGAAGGTTGAAACGGCGGATTTGGCTAGGAGAAACATAGATATCGTCGGGACCGGCAAGGTAGGAGCTGTCTGCGGAGCGGAGGAAACCAAATCCATCCTGCAATATCTCCAGCACACCGTCGCCGAAAATATCTTCTCCACTTTTCGCATGCTGCTTGAGAATGGAGAAGATGATGTCCTGCTTACGCAGGCGGGCAAGGTTTTCCAGCCCCATATTTTCGCCGAGAGTAATCAGCTCAGAAACCGGCGTGTTCTTTAATTCGGTAAGATTCATAATGGTGGGTTCTTAAACTCGGGGTATGTCTCGAACTTATAACGTGAATGGTATGGCAGCGTGAGGTACCCGTCATCGGGGTCTTCGTGCCTGTTTACTGGACGTTCGATCACCGGGCCGGAGCCGTCGAGGTAAGAAATGGTTTACCTGGGACATGCGTGCTGGCGGTTTAAGATCGAAGGTGCCTTAAAATTGATTTTTGCAAAACCGTTTGATTGTCAAAACCTTGATTGTCAAAAACACGGGCCGGGCTCAGGTTGATGGCAACGCCAGTGGTTTGACACAGAGTAACGCTTTAGATTCAAACTCTTTAGATTTAAAACTTCGGGCAAGTTCTATATGCAGTATGGTTAAACTTAACACGCTTCTTGGCAGGCGTCTATACCCTTCATCATCGAAGCCGTATCCAGCTGGCCGGCGCACACTCCCCCGATATGCAGAACGCCAGGGGAGCACACTCGCTGCACGGTGGCAGCGCCGGTTAACGGGGTCTGGCGGTGAATATGCTTCGCCACCAGCACGCCGTGCTCCCGAGGCACCCTGCCCGATTACAGATTCGCGTTCAGGAAATCTTTGAGCTGGCCCTTGGACAGCGCGCCGACCTTGGTCGCCGCCACTTCACCGTTCTTGAACAGCAACAGCGTTGGAATCCCACGGATACCGTATTGCGGTGCGGTGGCCGGGTTTTCGTCGATGTTCAGCTTGCTGATGGTCAACTTGCCGTCGAACTCATCGGCAATTTCATTCAGGATCGGAGCAATCATCTTGCACGGACCACACCATTCAGCCCAGAAGTCGACCAGGATTGGCCCTTCGGCTTGCAAGACCTTGTCAGCGAAGCTGTCGTCTGTCAGGTGAATAATTTTATCGCTCATGTTCTACTCCACAGGATTATGTCTACCTTGTTGGTGTAGCATCAACCAACACAAGGTGATTCTCTTTCACCGCGTTTATTTCAACGGATGTGCTTTCGTAAAGCAATAGTTAGCTGATATTCTACCACACTATGAGCAAAACACACTTGACCGAACAGAAGTTTTCCGACTTCGCCCTGCACCCGTTAGTCCTTGAAGCCCTTGAAAAAAAAGGGTTTCACAATTGCACGCCCATTCAGGCGTTAGCATTGCCGCTCACGCTCGCTGGGCGTGACGTTGCGGGTCAGGCGCAAACCGGTACCGGAAAGACGCTGGCATTCTTGGCGTCTACTTTTCATTATCTCCTTTCTCATCCGGCAAAACAGGATCGTCAGACCAACCAGCCGCGTGCCTTGATCATGGCACCAACGCGTGAGTTGGCGGTGCAGATCCACTCCGATGCACAGGCGCTGTCCGACACCACCGGTCTCAAGCTGGGGCTGGCCTACGGCGGCGACGGCTACGACAAGCAGCTGAAAGTGCTGGAGAGCGGCGTTGACATCCTGATCGGCACCACCGGTCGCCTGATCGACTACGCCAAGCAGAACTACATCGATCTGGGTGCAATCCAGGTAGTGGTGCTGGATGAAGCCGACCGGATGTACGATCTGGGCTTTATCAAAGATATTCGCTGGCTGTTCCGCCGCATGCCTGCGGTCGATCAACGTCTGAACATGCTGTTCTCCGCCACCTTGTCCTACCGCGTACGCGAACTGGCCTTCGAGCAGATGAACAACGCCGAATACGTGGAAGTTGAACCGGAACAGAAAACCGGCCACCGCATCAAAGAAGAACTGTTTTACCCGTCCAACGAAGAAAAAATGCGTCTGTTGCAGACCTTGATCGAAGAAGAGTGGCCGGATCGCGCCATCATCTTCGCCAATACCAAGCACCGCTGCGAAGACATCTGGGGCCATCTGGCCGCTGACGGTCACCGCGTGGGCCTGCTGACCGGCGACGTGGCGCAGAAAAAACGCCTGCGCATTCTGGACGACTTTACCAAAGGCAATCTGGACATTCTGGTCGCCACCGACGTTGCCGCACGCGGCTTGCACATTCCTTTGGTTACCCACGTCTTCAACTACGATCTGCCTGACGACTGTGAAGACTACGTTCACCGCATCGGTCGTACCGGTCGTGCTGGCGAAAGCGGTCATTCCATCAGCCTGGCCTGCGAAGAATACGCGCTCAACCTGCCGGCGATCGAGACCTATACCGGTCACAGTATCCCGGTGAGCAAGTACAACAGCGACGCGCTGCTGACCGATCTGCCGGCACCGAAACGTCTGTCGCGCCCGCGCGGCGGCAATGGCCCGCGTCGCAATTCATCGCCGCGCCGCGGCGGCGCGCCACGTAACAACCGTAAACGTTCAGGCTGATATTCATGCTCAGTTCCAGCACGCTATATGCCGCTATCGATCTTGGTTCCAACAGTTTCCATATGTTGGTGGTGCGCGAGGTGGCTGGCAGCATCCAGACCCTGGCGCGCATCAAGCGTAAAGTTCGCCTGGCGGCGGGGCTGGATCATGACAATCACCTATCCCATGAGGCAATGCAGCGTGGCTGGCAGTGCCTAAAGCTGTTTTCCGAACGGCTGCAGGACATCCCGCGCGATCAGATCCGCGTGGTGGCCACCGCAACGCTGCGCCTGGCGTCCAACGCCGGTGAATTCCTGCACACCGCCGAGCAGATCCTCGGCTGTCCGGTGCAGGTGATCAGCGGCGAAGAAGAAGCGCGTCTGATTTACCACGGCGTGGCGCATACCACCGGTGGCCCGGACCAGCGCCTGGTGGTCGACATCGGCGGCGGCAGCACCGAACTGGTCACCGGCACCGGCGCCCAGGCCGCCCAGCTGTACAGCCTGTCGATGGGTTGTGTTACCTGGCTGGAGCGCTTCTTTAGCGATCGCAACCTCGGGCGGGATAACTTCGACCGTGCCGAACTGGCCGCTCGTGAAATGGTGCGGCCGTTGGCGCCACAGCTGCGCGCGCATGGCTGGCAGATTTGCGTTGGCGCATCCGGTACCGTTCAGGCGTTGCAGGAAATCATGGTGGCGCAGGGTATGGATGAGCGCATCACCCTGCCGAAGCTGCGTCAGCTCAAACAGCGGGCGATTCAGTGCGGCAAGCTGGAAGAGCTGGAAATCGAAGGACTGACGCTGGAGCGTGCGCTGGTCTTTCCAAGCGGGCTATCGATCCTGCTGGCGATTTTCCAGGAATTAGGTATCGAAAGCATGACGCTGGCCGGCGGCGCACTACGCGAAGGTCTGGTGTACGGCATGCTGCATCTGCCGGTTGAGCAGGATATCCGCAGCCGCACCATTCGTAATTTGCAGCGCCGTTATCTGCTGGATACCGAGCAGGCGGCGCGGGTCAGCCAACTGGCCGGCAATTTTTCGCAGCAGGTGGCCAATGAATGGCAACTGGATGCGCGATGTCGTGAATTGCTGCATGCCGCCTGTCTGATTCACGAAATCGGTCTGAGCGTTGATTTCAAACAGGCGCCGCAACATGCCGCCTACCTGATTCGCCATTTGGACCTGCCCGGCTTTACGCCGGCGCAGAAAAAACTGTTAGCCACCCTGCTGCAAAATCAGAGCAACCCGCTCGATTTAACCCTGCTGAGTCAGCAAAATGCCGTTCCGCCGCGTATGGCGCAGCATTTGTGTCGCATTCTGCGTCTGGCGATCATCTTCGCCAGCCGCCGTCGTGACGATACGCTGCCGGCCGTCAGGCTGCGCGCCAACGCCAATGACGAAGCGTTGCATGTCATTCTGCCGCGCGGCTGGCTGGAACAGCACCCGCTGCGCGCCGAAGCACTGGATCAGGAAAGCCACTGGCAGAGCTACGTCCACTGGCCGCTACTGCTCGAAGAACAATCTTGATGGCAGCGGATTCGGCCTGCCGAATCCGCTCTTTTGCTTAGCCACCGCCTTTGGCTTTTGCCAGCATCGCGCGAATATTGGCCACGTTGCTTTGCCCTTTCTGCATGCGCTCCTGCGGACTTATCACCTTGCGCTCGGTTTCCCATGCCAAATCGTCCTGCGGCAGCTCCAGCAAAAATCGGCTCGGCTCCGGGCGCACCAGTTCACCGTACTGGCGTCGTTCACGGCACAGGGTAAAAATCAGCTCTTTCTGGGCGCGGGTTATCCCCACGTAGGCCAAACGCCGCTCTTCATCGACATTATCTTCGTCAATGCTGCTCTGATGCGGCAATAACCCCTCCTCCATCCCCACCAGGAACACATATGGGAATTCCAACCCCTTCGAGGCGTGCAGCGTCATCAGTTGAACCTGATCCAGCTCTTCGTCACTTTCCCCACGTTCCATCATGTCGCGCAGGGTGAAGCGGGTCACCACCTGGGACAGCGTCATCGGCTCGTCCAGTTCGCTGCCTTCGAGCATTTCGGTCATCCAGCCGAACAGCGTATTGACGTTTTTCATCTGCATTTCCGCCGCCTTAGGGCTGGTGGCAGTTTCAAACAGCCAGCTTTCGTAATCTATGCCATGGATCAGATCGCGCACCGCCGCCACCGGTTCACGCTCCGCCAGTTCGGCAATACCTTTCAGCCAGCCGGTGAAACGCTGCAAAGACTCCAGCCCACGGCCGGACAGGTGCTGGCCAAGGCCAAGATCGAAACTGGCGTCGAACAGACTCTTGCTGCGCAGGTTGGCCCACTCCCCCAGCTTTTGCCGCGTCGTCGGCCCGATTTCACGCTTGGGGGTATTTACGATGCGCAAAAAGGCGCTGTCGTCATCAGGGTTGGTCAGCACCCGTAGGTAGGCCAGCAAATCCTTGATTTCCGGTCGGGAGAAAAACGAGGTACCGCCAGAGATCTTGTACGGAATGCGGTTCTGCATCAGCATTTTCTCAAACACTCGCGACTGGTGGTTGCCGCGGTACAAAATCGCATAATCGCCGTAATTGGTTTTTTTGACAAAGTGGTGGGCAATCAGCTCGCCGACCACCCGTTCTGCTTCGTGGTCCTCGTTATTGGCGGTGATCACTTTCAGCGCCTCGCCGTAACCAAGTTCGGAAAACAGTTTCTTTTCGAACACGTGCGGGTTATTGGCGATCAGAATGTTCGCCGCTTTCAGGATGCGTTCGCTAGAGCGGTAGTTCTGTTCCAGCTTGATCACCTGCAACGCCGGAAAATCTTCCTTCAGCAGCACCAGGTTTTGCGGCCGCGCGCCGCGCCAGGAGTAGATCGACTGGTCATCATCGCCGACCACGGTAAAGCGTGCGCGGTTGCCCACCAGCAGCTTCACCAGTTCATACTGGCTGGTATTGGTATCTTGATATTCATCCACCAACAGATAGCGGATACGCTGTTGCCAGCGTTCGCGCACTTCTGGATCACGCTGCAGCAACAGCGTTGGCAGCAGGATCAGATCATCAAAATCCAGCACGTTACACGCCCGCATGTGCGCGTGGTACAGGCCATAGCAGTGTGCAAAATGCTTGTCGCGCTGCGAACGCGCCACTTCCATCGCCCGCGCCGGATCGATCAGGTCGTTTTTCCAATTGGAAATGGTGGTGATCAATTGCGCCAGCAGCGTCTTGTCTTCTTCCAGAAATTGCTTGGTCAGTTCCTTCAGCAGCGCCAGCTGATCGCGGTCGTCGAACAGGGAAAAGTTGGATTTCATGCCCAGCGCCTTGTATTCGCGCTTGATGATGTCCAGCCCCAGCGTGTGGAAGGTCGATATCATCAGTCCACGCGCTTCCTTGCGACCCAGCGTTTGCGCCACGCGTTCTTTCATTTCGCGCGCGGCCTTGTTGGTGAAGGTAACCGCCGCGATATGACGCGCCTGATAGCCGCAATGGTGGATCAGGTGAGCAATCTTGTTGGTGATGACGCGCGTTTTACCCGATCCGGCACCGGCCAAAACCAGGCACGGTCCAGTAACGAATTCGACGGCTTGCTGTTGGCTGGGGTTCAATCGCATGGCGCTTTATGGCTCAACTGTCTAAACGTGGGAGGGAAGTGTAGCAGAAAGCGTTAAGCGGTATAATCGCCGCTATTCTTGCAAAACATCACGAAGGCACTCAACCCATGGCAAAAACCGCGAGCGCGCTGCATATACTGGTAGATAACGAAAAGCTGGCCAACGAGCTGCTGGCCAAACTAAAGCGTGGCGTCAGCTTCGATACGCTGGCACGCAAATACTCCAGTTGCCCCTCCAAACGCAACGGCGGTTCGCTGGGGGAATTCAACAAGGGCACCATGGTGGCGGCGTTTGACAAAGCGGTATTCAGCATACCGCTGCTGAAGCCGTATGGGCCGGTCAAGACCCAATTCGGCTATCATATTATCAAGGTGCTCTACCGCAATTGACTACTGCGCGCCGGCTTCCGTCGGCGCAGCGCCTTCCACCGGTTTCACCTCTTCTGTGACCACCGCCGGTGCCGGCATCATGATGCGATTATAGTTTTCCTGCAGTTGCTTCATGTTCACTTCCGGCTCGCCTTTCGGCTGCAGCAACACCAGCGTGGCATCTTGTGAAAGCTGCAGTTTCAGCTCCTGGTTCAGCGCTTCCAGCGTCAACCCCGACAGGAACGCCTGTCGCAACTGCTGGTACTGCTCAGGTGCGATGTCAACCACGCCGCTTTGCTGCGAACGCAGGCGCTGGCTCATCAACACGTCGGTATCGGTACGTGCATAAGTGGCGAACAGCTTGCTCAACTGCGCGGTTTTCTGCGCCAGCAGGCTGTCAAACTCTTGCTGCGTCAGGCCGTTGTTGCGCACGTTGGCCATTTCACCGGCAACAAATTCCAGTCCAGGATTCAGATTGGCGTTTGGCGTTTCCAGGTGGATGGCGCATTGCGCACGCTGATACTGCACGCGGCAATCAAAGCCCAGCTTGGCGTCTTTCTGCGGGCTTTTTTCCAACGCCTGCTGCAAGTGCCAGAACAGCGCCTCACGCGCCAGATCGCTGCGCCAGTAGCGGCTCAGATTTTGAGAATCGCGGATCGGGTGCCATGGCGTATCCCACATGATCGACAGCGTATCCTGCTTGACCGTCTCGCTCATCAGGCTGACCGGCTGCAGTGGCAACGGCGTCAGCGTCGGCATGGTGGCCGGGGTTTCGCGCTTGCCTTCCAGCGACGAAAACGCCTTGTTGATCTGTTCACTCAGGCTGCGGCTGTCCACTTTGCCGACCACATACAGCGTCATCACGTCTGGGGTATACCACTGCTGGTAGAATTTCTTCAGCTGTTCGATATTCACCGGCCGCTTTACCGGCTGACCAGGATCGTGCGCCAGCAGCGTCGAGCCTTTCAACCGGTAACGCCACCAGGGATCTTGCGGATTAGGCGGGAAAATGCCGATCGGATCGACGCTGGAGTTCATCACCGCGCGTACCGTATGCTCGTCAATCGCCAACCTGCCGGTGGTATCCGACAGCCAGGCCAGCGCTTCTTTCAGCAGATCCGGCCGGTTGTTCGGCAGGCTGAGGTTGTACATCGTGAAGTCATAAGACCCGATCGCCGGCGGCAACGGGCGGTCGTTGTCCACGCCCTGCTGCCATAGCGAACGTAGCTGTGCCGGGGTAAAGCTTTCGCTGCGCGCCATTGCCAGGCGTGGCAACAAATGGGCAAAACCGATCTGCTGGGAAGATTCAACCAGCGATCCGGTGTTGACCATCAACCGCAGTTCGACGCGATCGCTCGGCCGTTGCGGCGTATCAAGAATCTGCCAGGAAAACCCGTTGGCAAGCGTACCCTGCTGCCAGGCAGGATCGGGTTGTAGCGCTTCAGCCTGCACGCTGCTGCTGGCCGCGGCCAGCAATAGCCCACCAACCATAAGATGAATTCTGGTGCCCTGCATGTGAACCCCTACTTAATGACTATCCAATTTATTTATGCAAATACCGGTATTCCATTCAATGGAATCATAAAAATACGCCCTGAGTTTCACAGTGGGGCGGAAAGCAGAAAGTGTACCACTGTGTTTGACCACATGCCTGGCCGGATGTCACTGGTTGAAGCGAAAAATAATCATTAGCAGGATTTTTAGTAGAGAAAAAACGCATGGAGGGAAAGATAATAGCCTCGGCTGCCGCAGCAGCCGAGGTTTTATACTGATATTACTTAAGCTTTGTCAGTCTCAGGACAACGTACGCGTCTCATCAACCCGCTCGCCCTTCTTGTTGTTCAGCGTAGCATGCAGCTGTTTGGCGTCCAGCTGTTTACACCACTTGGCCACCACCACCGTCGCCACGCCGTTGCCCACCAGGTTGGTCAACGCACGCGCTTCCGACATAAAGCGGTCAATCCCCAGGATCAGCGCCAGGCCAGCCAGCGGCAGATGGCCCACCGCCGAAATGGTTGCCGCCAGGACGATAAAGCCGCTGCCAGTCACCCCTGCCGCGCCTTTCGACGACAGCAGCAGCACCACCAGCAGCGTCACCTGATGCATTACGTCCATATGGGTATTGGTGGCCTGAGCGATGAACACCGCCGCCATCGTCAGGTAAATCGAGGTGCCGTCCAGGTTGAATGAATAGCCGGTGGGGATCACCAGGCCTACCACCGATTTCTTGCAGCCCAATCGCTCCATCTTGTCCAGCATGCGTGGCAGCGCCGACTCGGAGGACGAGGTGCCCAGTACGATCAACAGCTCTTCCTTGATGTAATTGACGAACTTGAAGATGCTGAAACCGTTGGCACGGGCGATCGAGCCCAGCACCACGACCACAAACAGGATGCAGGTAACATAGAAGCACAGGATCAGCTGGCCGAGCTGCACCAGCGTGCCAACGCCATATTTACCAATGGTAAACGCCATGGCACCGAAGGCACCCAGCGGCGCCAACCGCATGATCATGTTGATAATACCGAAAATTACGCTGGAGAAACTTTCGATCACATTGAAGATCAGCTGCCCCTTGTCACCCAGGCGGTGCAAGGCAAAACCGAACAGCACCGCAAACAGCAGCACCTGAAGAATATTGCCGCTGGCGAAGGCACCGATCACGCTGCCGGGAATGATGTCGAGCAAGAACGGAATGATACCCTGTTGCTGTGCCTGTTCGGCGTAAACCGCCACCGCTTTGGCGTCCAGCGTTCCCGGATCGACGTTCATGCCGGCGCCCGGCTGCACCACGTTGACGATCACCAGACCGATAATCAGCGCGAGGGTGCTGACGATTTCAAAATACAGCAACGCAATGGCGCCGGTGCGACCCACCGCCTTCATGCTTTCCATACCGGCGATGCCGGTCACCACGGTGCAGAAAATCACCGGAGCGATAATCATTTTGATGAGTTTAACAAAACCATCGCCCAGTGGTTTCATTTGAGCGCCGAGGTCAGGATAAAAATGCCCAAGCAAGATGCCCAACGTAATCGCGGTCAACACCTGGAAATAGAGGCTTTTAAAGATAGTTGGTTTCATAAGTACATCCTATGGGGGAGCCGCGCAACAGAGTCAGATAACGATTTTCCCACTGCTCTTCGCTTGCGCGGAAAATAACACCCGTATAACAACATGGAAATAATTTGTTGCTCCCCTCGGGATTAACGATGTGTTTTTAAGAGCCGAATCGCTTCAGTAGAGATGCAAGGATGTAAATTACGTAAGCCTTTCTTTGCACTACCTCAATGGAGGTAGCAAAGACTCGCGCTTTTCGGACATTGACCAACGGGGAGGTTACCGGCGACCGCAGCAGCCGCCGGTAAAGGAGGTTAGCGCCAGACGAACCAGGCAAACAGCGTCACGACCAGCACGCAGATAATATTCAGCCAGAAGCCGACTCGCACCATTTCACGCTGGCGAATTTCGCCGGTACCGTAAACGATGGCGTTTGGCGGCGTTGCCACCGGTAGCATAAAGGCGCAGGAGGCACCGATACCGATCACGATTGTCAGCAGCGCCGACGGCATCCCCAACGCTTCCGCGACGGTGGCGAATACCGGCACTAACAGCGCGGCACTGGCGGTATTACTGGTGAATTCGGTCAAGAAGATGATAAAGGTCGCCACTGCCAGGATGATGATGAACCAGTGGCTGGCGCCGAACAGCGAGGCCATGCCTTCCGCCATCACCGCACTGGCGCCGGAATCCTTCAGGATGACGCTCAGCGTCAGGCCGCCGCCGAACAGCATCAGCACGCCCCATTCGGTATTTTGCTGAATCTGCGACCAGCTGGCGACACCGCTGATGCCGATCAACACCGCCGCACCCACCGCCACCAGGGTATCAAATTGCTTGATGCCGCCCAGCAGTCCGCTGAGCTGGCTACTGAAGATCCAGCAGAATACCGTCAACAGGAAGATGCCAAGCGTAACCCAGCGCGACTGGGTCCATGGGAAGTTTTCCAGTTTGATGTCAAAGCGGTGCTTCATGTTCGGCCGCAACAGCAGGTATAAGGTGCCGACCATCAGCGGCATTAGCACCACCATTACCGGGATGCCGAACTTCATCCAGCCAACAAAGTCCAGCCCCAGCTGCGCTGCGGCAATGGCGTTTGGCGGGCTGCCGACCATGGTGCCCAGGCCGCCGATGCTGGCGCTGTAGGCAATGCCGAGCAGCAGAAACACGTAAGTGTTGTGGTCACGTTCGCGATCCAGATTGCTCAGGATCCCCAGCGCCAGCGGCAACATCATCGCCGCCGTCGCGGTATTGCTGATCCACATCGACAACACCGCGGTTGCACCAAACAGCATCAGGGCCGCCAACAGCATCTTACCGCCGGCCAGCATCAGCAGACGGTTGGCGATCAGCCGATCCAGCTTCTGAATATGCAGCGCCGTCGCCAGAGCAAAGCCGCCGAAGAACAGGAAAATGGTCGGGTTGGCAAAAGACGCCAGCGCCTTGTCCACGTTCAACATGCCGCACGCCACCGCCATGATCGGTACCAGCAGTGCGGTAATGGTGACGTGAATGGCCTCGGTCAGCCAGAGAATACCGATGAATGCCAGCAGCGCCAGGCCGGTGTTTTCCTGTGGGCTAAAAGGCAATGTCTTCAGCAACACCGCGAACAGAATAATGTCGGCAACCAGGATTAGCAGCCCACGACGCGTTGCCGGCGAAGCCGTAGAGGGTGTCAGAGGAGTATCAGCCATGATTATTGTCCCTAGCGCGTGACCTGGCGCTCTTGTAACAAAATGTACCAGAAGGGATCTAGGATAAGGTTTGATGAACGATTTGTTGAGAAAAAGATGTTATTTATGCGAGCGATAACACGTCGATAACAGTTTAACCCCGCACAACGGACAAAATTCAACCTTGGGGGGCAAATTGCGCTTCAAACGTCTCGCGTGGCAGCGGGTGGGAAAACAGGAATCCCTGACCGTGATAAATGCCATGCTGCAACAGCCAGTCGCGCTGTGCGGCGGTTTCCACGCCTTCAGCCATCACCGGCAGGTTCAACACGTCGGAAATCGCGCTGACAATGCGCACCATCGCCTCGTCGCCCGGCAGGCCATGGATAAAGCTTTTGTCGATCTTGATCAGAGCGATCGGCAACCCTTTCAGGCGATTGAGATAATTTAGGCTAGAGTAGCCCATGCCAAAATCGTCCAGCGCAATCGACAGGCCGAGTTCATGCAGTTCCCGCAGCAGCGCCAATGCATGGTCAAGGTCATGAATACGTACCGTTTCGGTAATTTCCAACAACAGCTTGCCCGGATCGATCGCGTACCGTTGCAGCAACAGCTTCAGGTGTGGAACGAAATCGGCATCCTGCATTTGCAGTGCCGACACGTTGACCGCCAGCGGCAGCGCAATACCCCGCGCCTGCCAGTCGGCCAGAATGCGGCACGACGCTTCCAGCACCCAGTTGCCGAGCGGCACAATCACCCCCAGCTCTTCGGCCAACGGGATCACATCGGCCGGCAGGGTAATACTGCCGTCGTACTGCCGCCAGCGCAGCAGCGCCTCGGCGCCAATCACCGCGTTGGTGCGCATGTCGATTTGCGGCTGCAGATACAGGGTAAACTGATCCCGTTCGATACCTTGCAAGATCTCGCTTTCCTGCGTCAGGCGCTTTTGCGTACGGTCGGTCAGGCTGGGCTCGAAGAAAAGAATGTGGTTTTTGCCGTCGCGGTGCGCCGACATCATGGCCGACATCGCACTGCGCAACAGCTGTTCGGCGCTTTCGCCTTGATCGAGATAATGTGCAATGCCAATACTGGCGGTCGGCCGCAGCGACATCTTTTGAATCTCCAGCGGCGCGTTGATTTGCGCCATGATGCGCTGCGCCAGCTGCATGGCATTAAATGGCCGTTCAATGCCTTTGGCCAACACCGCAAACTCGGCGTTGGTCAACTGCGCCAGCACGCTGTCCTTGTCCAGACATTGGCGCAGCTTTTCCGTTAACTTGCGCACCAGCATTTCACGTTGCGCCGACGTCAGTACGCCGCTGGCTTCATGCAGCGTTTCAATGCCGATCACCAGCAGATTGAAGCGTTCCGGCCGCAGGCTGGAGGCGATATGCTGCTCCAGCAACGCCGTCAACAGTACCTGATTGGGCAGGCCGGTAATCGAGTTACGGGTGCTGAGGCGGCTCATATCGGCATGGGCGCGGGCCAGTCGCTGCTGATTACGGTTATAGTTGCGCGCCAGCAGGCCAAGCTCGTCATCCTGATGCAGCGACGGCAACATCAATTGATGATACGGCGCATCCTCCTCGGAGATGTTTTCCAGTTCCCTCGCCATGGCACGCAGCGGATAGACCATCAGACGGTTCATGCACCAGGTGATGGCTATCGACAAAATCAGCGCCAACAGCAGATAGGTGGACAGCATGGTCGACACCGCGCTGAGAATGAACTGATACATGCGGAACGAATCGGCCTGTAACACCAGATAGGCCAGTGGCTGCGGATTGGCGGGCACCCGCTCGAGCGAATACAGCGGCACGGAAATTTGCACCGGCAAATCAAAAATGCGCCCAATCAGCGACGGTATCGGCCGTTCCGGCGGGAAGTTGGCGTGCAGGGCCTGAAACTCGTTCGGCAGCACGATATCGGCACGGGTCAAAATGCCGACCGGCAACAGCGAATTCAATACCCGTTTGGTTTCCGGTACATCCATGCGCAGCACCGCTTCCGCCAGAGGCTGGCGTACCGAATGGGCAATATTCTCCAACTGCTGGGCGTAGTCATCCCTGCGCTGCTGCACAAAGTGGAATAACTGAATGACGATAAAAATGCAGATCGTGACCAGCGCCACCCCGGACACCGTCGCCATCTGCTTAATCGTGAGTGAACGCCTGACCCGCAAACCTGCTCTCCGTTAATCGGGCTAAAAAAATGACCAGAGCTGAAAACAATGCCACGCCCGTGTTCGAATCGGTGTGAGTATACGCGATTGCCTCGTGTTTTTACCTTGCCATAGCGATGGAAGAAGTAAGAAAAGCGCGGGTTTCAGTCTTTTCCTAGCCGAATACCCCTAGGGTAACAAAACTACCCCAGGGACGACACTCCGAAAACTGGTGGGAAAAAACCGGCTCCCTATTTGAAATCGGCATACGGCGTCAGCGGTTGCGGTGGCAAATCCAGATCGCCCTGCCAGCCCGCCAGCGAATAACGGACATAAATCAGAGCATGACTCGGGGTATAGTCCTTCGCCTGCTGAATATCGATGCCGGCCCCCAGCGTCCAGTGAGAGCTCAAGCGGCGCTCGACGATCGCGCGCAGCGTATAACCGACGCCGGTCGACGAACCGCCGTCTTCGATCGCCAACCTGTCCGGTAGGGTAGCGGGGATCAGCCCCTGCAACGGGTAGCGCCGCTGACTGTCGGTTTTAGCATGTGAGAGCGAAACCGAGCCGCCCACCTCAAACGACCAGTTCTCGGTACGTTGGCGATAATTGACCGGTATGGCCAGCGACATATATTGCTGCGGACTGTAATAACCGCCCTGACCCAGCGAGTAACCGCTCAAATCTTTTTGATAGTGCCATAGCATGGTGTTCACACCGACGGTGGCGCGGCGGTTATCCTCATTGATCAGTTTGTAATAATAACCGGCCATCAACCTTTCGCGCTGATTGTCTTCCACGTTCTTGCCGCTGAGCTGGTGCGCACTGAGATCGGCCCACACGCCATGTGCCCCACCGCGATCGTAGCTGGCGCTCAGGCTGACGCCGGTGGCGCGCACGCCCCCCCAGGTGATGCCGGTGTTCGGATCCCGGGTACCGCCAAACGCCAGCAGCGAGCTGGACATCGGCCGGCGCGATGCGCCAAGCGTCCAGCCAATGTGTTGCCAATCGCCGCTGTAGGCCACGCCGCCGACCCAGTCAACCACCTCGAACCCCATCGGCGTGGTGCCAATATCGGTTTCCCAGCGATCGTTTTTCCAGCCTACCGCCACGCTGGTGCCAGTCGTTTTTTGCCGCTCATCGCCGCTGCAACCCTGGGTATTACAACTGCCAAAGGTCTCGTAATATTTGCCGTCGCCGTCAGTGGAAAATCTACCGGCATTGAGACGCACGGTGTCGGTGCGGAAAAACGCCCGCCCGTCATACAGCGGCATATCCACCTGCAACATGGTGTCGTGCGCCTGATAGTCCGACACGCCGCCGGTACCGCTGGAGCCCCAATAGTCATGGTCCAGCGTGACGTTGACATCCTGCTGACGATACAGATCCGCCGCATCGGCGCGAATGCCGCGCTTTAGCCAATCGTCGCCGACGCTATTGCGCGTCAGGCGGGTGTATTGGTCATTATCCTGCGGCAGCGTCGGCGTGATGCCGCTGGCGACCATCGCCTGCTGGAAATCCTGCTGTGCCAGTGCCGGCCGTGACCGATCGCGTTCCAGACGCGCCGCATCACGATAGACCAGCGCCTTGCCTTGTCCGGCCGGTTCCTGCTGCGCCGCCGTTTTCAGACGATTGAAAATATCGGCGGCCCTATCCGGTTCGCCCACGGCCTGCCAGGCATTGGCTACCCGTCGCTCACCGTTAATCGAAGCGGCGTCCTGCGGCGTTGCGGTTTGCAATCGCTGCCGCGCCGCCGACATATTGCCCTGCGCCAGGTAGGCCTCGATTTCGCCCAGGCGTGCATCCGGGTTATTTGGCTCACGCGCCCGCACCCGCTGATAGTCTGCCAGCGCACTGGCATAATCGCCGTCGGCCAACGCCCAGTCGGCCAGCGTCAGATCGATACGCGTATCCGCGCCCTGGCGTTGCAGATAGGCCACCGCCGCCGCCGGATCGCCGTCGGCACGCAGCCGTTCGGCCTGCGCCAGCGTGGCCTGCAAGCGCAGTCGCTGCGCCAGTTCGCGCATATTGTCATTCCACTGCGTGCGCGGCAGCGTGGCCAGATGCGCCAGCGCCTGCGAGTCACGATCGCTGGAGGACAGGTACAGCGCATAGGCGTAAATCTGTTGCGGATTGCTGCGCTGCTTTTGCACCAGCGCGTTGAACAGCGCATCTGCCTGCTGCGGTTGACCGGTCTGGCGCAGCACTTGCGCATAACGATAGGTCAGCCACACGTCGTCGGGGTCGAGCAGCCGTGCCTGACGGTAAGTTTCCGCCGCCTGGTGCCATTGCTGCCGTTGCGCCAGCGTCTCCGCCTGCTGTTTCAACATGTCAAGTTGCAGCCCGTCGAGGGTGTCGCGCATCTTGCTGCGCTGGGCCGGCGGCAGTCCGTTGAGGTAAGCCAGCGCTTTTTGCGGCGACTGGCGCTGATAGATATTGGACAACCCGCGTACTGCGCTACCGCTCGCGGGATCGAGCCGCTGCGCCTGTTGATAATAACGCTCCGCCGCCGCGTCGTCGTGCCGCGCTACTGCAACGTCGCCCAGGCCAATCAGCGCGTCGGCATCGGCGTTATCGATTTGCCGTGCCTGTTGATATTTCTGCTGCGCCAGCGACAGATTATTGGCCTTCAGCGCCTTGTCGCCCTCGTCGATCGCCAGCCAATAGCGGTTGGTCTTGATCAGGCTCTGCCATTTGCTGGCGCCGTAGCCATTCTTGTCCGCCTGCTGCGCCCGGCGAAACAGCGCCAGCGCCTGCGTCCGGTTGCCGGATCGGGCATAGGCCAGCCCCAACGCGCCAAGCACCTCGGGGTCGTCCGGCGTCGCCGCCAGCGCTTTGCGCAGTTCGGGGATCGCCGTACGGCTGCCGCCTTTATCCACCTGCGCCAGCCCGCGAGCTCGCGCCTGGAAGGCCGGATCGGCCAGCAGCGTTTGCTGGCGTGCCAGCTCTTCGCGTGCGCTGACCGCCTGATCGCCGGTGACGAAGACGCCAAGAAAACGCTTGAGCGCCGCCACGCTGGCCACGCTGACCGGTATTTCCTTGATTTTTTCCAGCCACAAATCGGCAGCATCGCTGCGCCCACTCGGGTCAGCCGCCGCCTTTTGCAGCTCCTCATACGCCAGCGCGTCCTGTTTCTGGCTGAACAGCAAACGTGCCAGCAGCATGCGCAACGGCACGCTGCCGGGATAACGTTTATCCAGCGCCTGTAATTTCCCGATGGCGGCAGATTCCTGGCCCGGTAAACGCGCCACCAGCCGCCAATATTCCACCGCCAGATCGAGCGTCGGCGGCTCGCCCTTGAACAGCGCATCATAGGCCGTCTTGGCCTCGGTCAAACGCCCGGAGGTCGCCATCAGCCGCGCCTGCTGCAATTGCTGCCGCGTTTCCGGCTGCGTCAGCAACAGGCTCATTTCTGCCTGCCGATAGGCAGCAGACTGCGGCGCAATACCTTTCAGCTTGTCCAGTTGCTGCTGCGCCAGCGCCTGATTCCCCTGACGCAATGCCAATCGCATACGGGCCGAAATCACCTCCGGATTGTTGGGATCCATCAGTTCCAGGCGATATAACGATTGGCTCACCAACTCTTCTTTATGGCTGGCTTCACCGACGCGCACCTGCTCCAGCAGCCACTGTTCCGGCGACACGGTTTCTGCGCCCTGCGCCGCGGGCGCCAGCAACAGGCCAAGCGGCAACAGTCGCAGCCAGTTTATTCCAAAGTTGTGCATTGGCTGCCCCAGGCGGGTTGAAGTTCACCCTGACGAGTAAAACGATAACGTTGCTGATCCCATCCCTGGCCAAACAACGTCAGCGAAGCGCTGAAATAGGCGTCGTTGCCCGGTGGGTTGTCGTTGACACGCTGGCGTTGCACCGCCAGCGCATCGGGTTGATCGGCCAACAGCGGCAACAGTGCGGCGGCGAATCCCACCGGACCGTCGCCACGGGTTGTCCCGGTGGCAGTATCGGTTTCTTCCGGCGGCACGCCCTGCCGTGCAGTCAGTTGCGTCATCGGCACAAAGCGGTTCAGCAACGCGGCACGGTGCGGATCGTCGCTCGCCAGCATGCCGGCCCACAAATAGACGCGAATGGCATCGTAGCTGCCGAGATTGGGTTTCGCGCTGTCCGGCTGCCAGCCCCTGTCACGCTGCCACACCACCCAGTCGGGTGAAAAACCGTGCGGTGCGGTTTCCAGCAACATACGCTGATTAACCTGCTGCATCGCCTGCCATGGCCCGTTCAGCGACGCAAAGCGCGCCAGCAGTTGGGGTGGCAGATAACTCGGATTGAGCCGCCAGCGATGCTCGTCGACAAAGCCTACCTTGCCCGGCAGCAGCATCGGTCCCAGGCCGGGAATATCCGCCACTTCTTCTCGCGCGATGCGTTGCAGCAACAGGGTACCCAGCGTGAGGTAACGCCGGCTTTGCCATAAGCGGCCCGCTTCCAGCAGGCTGTAGGCGATCCACAGATCGGCGTCGGACGCGGAATTGTCGTCCAGCACCAGCCAGCGCTGCTTATCATCCTCCCCCCAAAGCCAGGCGGGAAGGTGGGCGCTGAGGTCGCCCTTCGCCAGATTATCTTCGGTCCAGCTCAGCAGCCGATCGAAGGTCGGTCGGTCGTTGGCAACCAATGCGAAAAACAGCCCGTAACTTTGCCCTTCCGAGGTGGTAATGCGATTCGGACTGCTGGGGTCGATCACCCGGCCACCTTCGCTGATGTAAAACTGCCGGTACTGCTGCCATGCCGGCCACGGGCAGGCCGCCGTGGCGCCGAACGCGCACAGCAGCAGCAGGGTCAAGGTCCATCTTACCCTCAGACGCATGGCGTTAATCCCGATCTTCCGGTGACAGGCGACGGCGGCTGAAGGCCTTCAGGCCACGCCACAGCATCAGCGCCAGAATCACCACCACGATAACCGCCAGCACCGCCAGCAGTACCGGGTGCGTCGACAGCGCATGCCAAACCCGCTCCCACCACGGCAAATGGCCTACGTAATAAATATCACCAACGCGCAGGCTGTTAACCCCTGATTCACGAATAACCGACACCGAGCCAAACATCGCGGCACGCTTGCCGCTGTCGAGCAGGGCGTTGCCCAGCAGCTGATAACCGCGCGGGCTGTCGGCCAGCAGCGCCACTATGCTGCGCTGCTCGTTAAACGGGGACTGAACGCCGATGATCGCCGCCATCGCTCCCTCGGAACCGATGGCGGTTCTGCTGTCCGGCTTGCTGTCGTCAGCCAAAACCTCCATGCTCGGCAGGGTCGGCTGGCGCCGCGGCTGTTTCACCCAGCTTTCGGTGGCGTCGACCAACAGGCTGACCTTTTTGTCGTCACGCAGCTCGGGGGGAATGGTACCAATCATCAGAATGTCGGCATCTTTCTCTTTGGCCTGCGACCAGTCATCGCTCAGGCTGACCGCCAGCGCCGGATAGCCGGTCTGCGCACCGATATTGCCCAACGCGTCGAGCAAGGCGCTAACCTGCGCCGGTTGCGGCTGTTTATTGACCAGCACCAGCGTTTGCGACAGGTCCGCCAACCGGCTGAACGGGAACGCCGCATTGGCAAACGCGCGCAGATCCGGCATCGCCATAAAGTGACGATAGCCAGAGAAGTCGATGGTCGAACTGCCGTCGATCACCGCATGGTTTGGCGTGAAGGAATAGGTTTCACAGCGGCCTTCCGCCCCGCTGGCCAGCAGCGTGGTGTAATCAAAGTCAAAGCGCAGCTGATTGACCGCACCGAGCCGCAGCGCTGGAATGGTGACGTTTCGGTCAGAATCGATCAGCCCCTGGGTCAACGGCAGGCGCAGCAACTGCGCGCCCTGTTCATGTTCCGGTACCAGCGAATAGGCCTGGATGAACTGATTGTTCAAATTGACGTTGAGGCGCGAACCGTCCTGGATGCGCGGCGGCGTATAACGGTATTTCAGCCGCATATCAATGCCGGTACTGCGGATCAGGAACAGATCCGGTGGCAGATTCATGGTCAGCGAAATCGGGCTGGGCTCAATGCCGCTGGTTTGCAGCTGTTCGGCGTACTGTTGCAACTCGGTGAAGGTCATCGGCCGGTCGGTACGCACCCAGTTTGGCGCATCGTAAGGCTGACGCGGTGCCAGTTGCTCGACCTTGTCCACCGTGACATTCTGGCCACGGAACAGGATATTGCCCTGCGCGATGCCTTTGACCGCGGTCACCAGATCGTCGTCGTCACGCCCTTGAATCAGCAACAGTTTGACGTAAGGGTTATCGGGGTGGCTAATCATTTCCACCGTCGGGCCGTTGACCGCCGGGTAGTCGCGCAGGAAGGCCGGGCGCCGTTGGTTGGTGGCGAACACCACCGCGTGCCGGTCTGGCAACGTATCAAACATCGTCGGGAATGACTGTCCACGCCACTGGGCCTTGCTGCCGAACCACGACGCCAGAATGCCCGCCGCACGCTGCTGGGTGATGTCCGGCTGGCCGGCAAAGACCATCGGCAGCGTCAGCGGCCGGTTATCGCGGCTATCGAAAAACGGTTCCGGGAAGTGCGACAGTTCGTTCTTCAGCGGCAGCGTCTGATAACGCAGCTTCAGCGTGCTGGATTTACCGATCTCCAGCCACAGCGTGCTACTGGCCGGGTTTTCGCAAATATTTTGATAATGACCGACAAACACCAGCTTAAGGCGATTAAAATCGGTGATATAGCGCGGATCGATCGCCATCTCGATATGATTGGGCTTGCCCAACTGCTCTTTGGCGATAGTGGTGACACCCATCAGTTCATCATTCAGATACACTTTGAGGTGCGACTCTACCGGGATCAATGACGGTGACGGGGTAAATGACAGATCGAGCGTTGCCTGCGACACGACTTCGTCACTGCGTACGCCGAATTCAATCTGGCCGTCCGGGCGCGTGCCGCGCAGGGTGAAGGTACCCGGCGGCGGCGCGATCTGCGCAAACGGCAACTGTACGTCGCGCACCGGCGCATCTGGATCCTGCGGCGCAGCCGGGTTCACCGGCACGACCAATGGCGCGTCGGCGCTGGCCGACGGAACGGCGGCGGTAGCTCCCGGGGCGGTTTCAGCCTGGGACAACGTACTGATGCCTAAGGCCAACGCGGTAAACCAGGTTAATTTTCTTGTCATCGTATCATCATCAAAGTTAGTGCCAGTTCACCCTGCGGTGAGCGGCAGTGGAAACACGGCCTACACCACGGTCTCTTTTGGGCTTAATGCCGGGTTCTGCCCCACGCTATGCGGAATGAAAGACAGTCCCCAGGCTATCAGTGTGGTAAACCCGACCAATATGCTGCGCACCAACGGCGGCGCGTAATCCACCAGGCGAAGATAGCCGCGGAAGCCCAGTGCCAGCACGTCACGCAGGCTTTCGATCGGCTTATCTTCCGGGAAACCGTCCTGCCATAGCGCCCAGGTATCGGCACGGGCAAAGGTGCACTGTATAAAATCAATATGTTGCCGCGTCGTCATGTCGACCATACGCAAGCCGACCTTGGCGCCGAAGGCGCGGGTTACCTGGCACGGGAAGCTGTATTCCTGCTGACCACGCTTCAGCAACAGCGCCACCCGATCGCCGTCTTGCAGTTGATCCGCCACGCGCATTTCAACGCCTACCCCGCCGTCGGAATAATCGCGTAGCGTACAGGGGAACAGATGGCCATCGGCGCGCGCCAGCGCGGCTGGCAAGGCGATTTCGACCCGGTGCGCCTGGCGCACCTGCTTGGCCTCCACCGCCACCGCCACCGCGCCGCCCAGAATGGTCATGTTGTACAGTACCCACACCAGACTGACGATCACCGTCATGATTTCATCGGTCGGGCCATGCATGATACGCCAGACCCCAAAGCACAGGCCCGCCAGATTGAGCAGCACCAGTACCATATACGGCCGGGTAATCACCCAGTCGACGTGTTCTTCCTCCACCAGCCCGCCTTTGGCGGTGACGTTGAACTTGCCCTTGTGCGGGTTGAACAGCGCCACGGTGGTCGGCCGGGCGATATACCAGGCCAGTACCGTTTCGTAGATTTCACTCCAGAACGAATGGCGGTATTTGCCCTGGATACGCGAGTTGGTCAGACTGGAGTGGATCATGTGCGGCAGTACATACAGCGCGATAGCCAGCGCCGGTGCGAAGATGATGTATGCGTGCAGCAGCAGAAACGCCAGCGGCGCGGTCAGGAAGATCAGCCGCGGAATGCCCGATAAAAAGTGCAGCATGGCGTTGGCATAACACAACCGCTGCGCCAGTTTCAGCCCTTTACCAAACAGCGGGTTATCCAGCCGGAAAATCTGCACCATGCCGCGCGCCCAGCGGATACGCTGGCCGATATGCGCCGACAGGCTTTCGGTGGCCAATCCGGCCGCCTGCGGAATGCGGATATACGCCGAGGTATAGCCAAGGCGGTGCAGTCGCAGCGAAGTGTGGGCATCTTCGGTCACGGTTTCCACCGCTATACCACCGATTTCGTCCAGCGCGCTGCGCCGCAGAATGGCGCAGGAACCGCAGAAAAAGGTAGCGTCCCACATGTCGTTGCCGTCCTGCACCAGTCCGTAGAACAGCGTGCCTTCATTGGGGGTCTGGCGGAAGCGCCCAAGGTTGCGTTCAAACGGATCCGGCGAGAAAAAGTGGTGCGGCGTTTGCAGCATCGCCAGCTTGCCATCTTTAAAGAACCAGCCCATGGTGAGCTGCAAGAATGAACGCGTCGGCACGTGGTCGCAGTCGAATATCGCGACAAACTCGCCGGTGGCCTGCTTCAATGCATGATTGATATTGCCGGCCTTGGCATGCTCGTGGGTCGGCCGCGCGATGTACTTCACCCCCACCTCGTCGGCAAAAGCGCGAAATTCTGCGCGGTTGCCGTCGTCAAGAATATAGATGTTGATCTTGTCCTTCGGCCAGTCGACGCCCAGCGCGGCGTAAATGGTCGGCTTCACCACGCCCAGATCTTCATTATAGGTCGGCACCATCAGATCGATGGTAGGCCAGCTGTCGCTGTTGTCGGGCAATGGCACCGGTTGGCGGTTGAGTGGCCAGACGGTCTGGAAATAGCCCAGCACCAGCACCACCCAGGCATAGGTTTCCGCCACCAGCAGCAGCAGACCGCACACCAGGCTGAGCGGGTCATCCCAATTGAGGGTCGCAGTGTAACGCCACCACAGATAGCGGCAGGAGACGGTGAGTGATAGCACGATCAGCATCAGCGCTGGCAGCCGCCCCGGCACCCGGCGCACCACCATCGCAATGCCCCACAGCAGCAGCACAAACACAAACTGCGCCGATAGATCAAACGGCTGTGAAATGCATAACAGTGCCAGGATCGCCGCCACGATGCCGCAGCCAATAAACAGCACGCGGCGCAGGGTGCGGTTCATGCTGCCCAAACGCTCGACGGTACGCTGCTCGACGTCGGCATCTTGCAATCGGTGCGGCAGCCGTTGCAGCCAGTTAACGTAGCGCAGCTGCAGCTTGCGCCAACCGGCAAAGGCGTAACGGCCACGCGGCACCCGACCGCTGCGAAACATCAACAGCCACAACGCCTGTACCAGATAGCGCAGGCCGTCCGCCAATCGCGGGCGCAACGGGGAAATATGCGGGAACCAGTAGCTGCGGCCAGCGCGGATACGCTGCCAGGCCGGTGACTCGAAGCGCAAGAATATCCAGCCGCCGGCCACCAGCAGCGTGGTAAAGAAGGCCGTCAGCACCGAGGAACCGTTGCGGCGATAGGTGCGATAGCGACGCTGCACCGCCACATGGGCCGGCGGCATCAGCAGCAGGCTCATCACCCGGCTCATTGTCCGGCATCCCGCAGGTTGAGCAGACACCAGTTCGCCAGCGTCAGCACTTCGTCAGCAGCCAGGCTGTCCGGACGGTACTCACCCAGCGGCTGTTTCACCGCCATGGCTTCAGCCAGCGCCTCGTCGCGGTGAATGACCATCGGCAGCAGGCCGTTCAGCGTTTGCAGCCACAGCTGATGCAAATCCTGCTGTAGCTGGCTGGCAGACGAGTAATGGTTAATCAAAAAATGGCCATTGCCCGGCAGCAACTGCTGATGCAGACGGGCGTGGCAGTTGGCGTCGGGCGTCAGCAGGACAAACACCCGATCGGCGGCGCTCAGCGCCTGGCGCGTCTGTGCATTGTCAACCGCCGGTACGTCCAGCAGGATCCAGCGATGCTGCCCGCTGTGTTGCAATTGCTCCAGCCGCCGAGCCCAGGATATGTCAGAGTTTTGGCAATGTTGTTGACGTTCTACGGCATCCAACTGGCCAAAGGGCAAAAAGTCGAGCTTTTCGCAGTAGCGCATCGCCCCCTGACGCCAGTCGGCACCGTCCAGCTCTGCCCGCGCCCAACCTCGCGCCAGCGAAAAGGGGGTGTTGAAATGTAGGCGTAATAAATTATCCGGCGACGCATCAATGGCCAGCGTTGTTTCACCTAATTGCCGTAATGCCCAGGCCAGCGCCGCCGTTACCGACGTCGCGCCAATTCCGCCTCGAATCCCTTGTAGCGCAATCACCGGCATATATTAGTGACTCCCTGATTTCTGGGATAATTCTTCCAATAATGGCCAACGCGCCATCATTTGCGCCAAACGTTCCTGGCGGGAAATATCAATATAATGTAATTGCGGTAGGGCGAAAACGTGGCGCAACGTTTCTAGATCGTCCGGTGCCTGTGAGGCCAAAACCGCGTTTAAGCGCGTTGGTTGATTATTCATCCTGCCGCCTCGAAAATAGGCTAGTGTTATATAACTATAGCAATAGTATGTAAAAAAATAGCCAATAAGATGAATCCTAACGGATATTATTACACAATGCCGGTTGTTTGTTATTATTGGCTGCAATGTTACAATCGTTTATTCGGTAATTCTAGTTTCCAGATATTGACCCGCGGCCTTCTCAACGAAAGTAGAAAACACCTATGGCGCACGCTTTCTCATTAGGAATTCGACAGATTTGGGAAGAACTTTCTGTCATGCAATCCCCGGGATTTTATTGGGTTAATATCGATCGCCAAAGAGACGCCGAGCTCCTGTGTCGGCAAATAATTTCCGCGCAGCCGGAATCCGCTCGAGCGGCGCTGATTTGCAGCGGCGAAAAGCCGGATAAGGTGCTGAATTCTCTAACCTCCGCCAGATTAAACAAACTGCCGCTGTATACGCTGCCGGAGCAAAAGGCCGCGCTATTGCATTTCAGTGACGATCTGATGCGCACGCTGAAACCGCAGAACCGATTGTTGATCCTGCTGGCGCATGCCAGCCTGTGGCAGACCTTCACCCGCGAGGAGATCCAAAGCTGGATAGCCAGCCTTGGCCGTTGGCTACGCCGTCAGGGATGTACCCTGGTTACCCTCAGCCACGGCAGCGGCGTGAATAAATTACGCGGCCAGCTCGGTAGCCAGCATCGGTTGCTGGACGGTTTGGCCAACCTGCAATGGCAGCAGGACAGCGCGCAATACCTGGTTAACTGGTGGAGCACCGCCAATGGCATCAACGCCAATCAGTTAATCACGCTGTACCCCGCAGAGCACGGCTGGCAAGGCGAAGATGAAAACAGCAAGCCGTCGCCGAGCGTAGCGCACAATGACGATCACCTGTATTTGGCGGAGCACAGCATTCTGGAAGGCGCACCGCCGCTGTCTGCCCACTGGCAATTGCTGGAAAGCAACGCGTTGCTGGCGCAACACGGCATGCTGACCCTGTCGGCGACGCTGATATTTTCGTTATACCAGAGCGATCAGATCGACGCGCTGGCGCATCAGATTCACAATCTGCGCCGCAGTCGCGGTAACGGACTGAAAATCGTGGTGCGCGAAATGAACGCCAGCCTGCGTTACAGCGATGAGCGCCTCCTGCTGGCCTGCGGCGCCAATCTGATCGTGCCGCACGTGGCTCCGCTGTCGCGTTTTCTGACCATGCTGGAAGGCATTCAGGGCCAGCGCTATTCGCGCCACGTGCCGGCGGATATCGACGCCCTGCTGGCCGGTCTGCGGCCGTTGCAGTTGAAGGGCTATCTGCGATCCGATGATTTCAGCCAGGCGGTACTGTCATTGATGGGCAACACGCTGCTGCCGGAAGACGGTAAGGGCGTGATGGTCGCACTGCGCCCGGCACCGGGCCTGCGCGCCGAACAGGCAATGACGCTGTGCCATATGCGACGTTTCGGCGACGTGATGACCGTGGCGCAAGGGCGGCTGTTCCTGTTCCTTTCCACCTGCCGCATCAACGATCTGGATACCGCAATGAAGCATATTTGCCGCCTGCCGGTGAGCGAAGCCTTCAGCAATCAGCTGGTTTGGCATATGGACGTTGATATCGTGGCGGAAATCAAGCGCCTGGCCCACGGCAACGCCATGGCCGCACGGCAGGAAGCGCCGCTGCTCGCCAAGCCGATCGCCGCTGCTGCCGTTGCCAGCCCGGCGACGCGCCGCCAGCCGGTTGCGTTCAACCTGATTGACGGCAGCCAGGAGGATTCGCCATGCTGAACCTGACCGATATCGTGCAGTTGATAATACTGTGCGCGCTATTTTTCATTCCGCTGGGCTATGCGCTACATCGCCGCTACCCGCACTGGCGGCAACGCTGGCAAAATCTGCTGTTCTCACCGCGTTATTTGAAATCGGCCGGCCTGTGGGTGCGCGACGGCTCCTCTTTCCAGATTAAGCGCAAAAAACAATCATGAATGATAAAAACAATACGCAAAACGATAATGCTCTGTGGCGCTACTGGCGTGGGCTGGGTGGCTGGAACTATTACTTTTTGGCCAAATTCGGCCTGCTGTGGTTCGGCTATCTGAATTTCCACCCGTTGGCCAACCTGGTGTTTATGGCCTTCCTGCTGATGCCTATCCCGGCCATGCGCCTGCACCGCTGGCGGCACTGGCTGGCGCTCCCGATCGGTCTGGGGCTGTTTTATCATGATACCTGGCTGCCGGGGATCAGCAGCATACTCAGCCAGGGGTCGCAGCTAACCGGCTTTAGCACCGACTATCTGCTTGAACTGGTGAACCGCTTTATCAACTGGCAGATGGTGGGAGCCGCCTTCGTGATGCTGGTGGCCTATCTGTTCCTGGCACAGTGGCTGCGGGTCACGGTATTTACCGTCGCGGCCATGGTGTGGCTGAACGTGCTGGCCATCGGAGGTCCGGCGATTTCGCTGTTGCCTACCACCACCACCGCCGCCACGCCAGATCCGGCCACCGCTCCGGCACCGACCGCCGCCGCCGGCAGCAACCTGCCAGCGGCCAGCGGCCCGCCGACCAACGCCAACCTGACCGCCTATCTGAATCAGTTTTACGATCGCGAAAAGGGCCGCACTACCGCTTTCCCAACCGCGCTGCCGGACGACGCCCAGCCGTTCGACCTATTGGTGATCAATATCTGCTCGCTGGCCTGGTCGGATATCGAAGCCTCCAAGCTGGAAAACCATCCGCTGTGGGCGAAGATGGACATCATGTTCGACAACTTCAATTCGGCCACCGCCTACAGCGGCCCGGCGTCGATACGCCTGCTGCGCGCCAGCTGTGGCCAACCGTCGCATCGCGATCTGTATCAACCGGTGAATCAGCAATGTTATCTGTTTGATAATCTTTCAAAACTCGGCTTTAAACAACAGCTGATGATGGACCACTCCGGGGTGTTCGGCAATTATCTGAAAGAACTGCGCGAGCAGGGTGGCATGCAGGCTCCACTGATATCGCAAGCCGGCGTCAGCAATGAACTGGCATCGTTTGACGGCGAGCCGATTTTCAACGATCTGGAACTGCTCAACCGCTGGCTGGATCAGCAGACCAAAGCCGGCGACAGTCGCAGCGCCACCTTCTTTAACATCATCCCGCTGCATGACGGCAACCGGTTTGTCGGCTCGAAGAAAACAGCCGAATACGCGCCTCGGGCGCAAAAACTGTTCGATCAGCTCAATACCTTCCTCGACGAACTGGAGAAATCCGGACGCAAAGTGATGGTGGTGATCGTGCCGGAACACGGCGCGGCGCTGGTGGGCGACAAAATGCAGATGTCCGGCCTGCGCGATATCCCAAGTCCGAGCATCACCCATATTCCGGTCGGCATCAAGCTGGTGGGCATGAAGGCGCCGCATCAGGGCAGCCCGTTGCAGATCAAAACGCCAAGCAGCTATCTGGCAATTTCGGAGCTGGTATCTCGCCTGGTGGACGGCAAGGCGTTTACCGCCTCGGCCGTCGATTGGCAAACGCTGACCCAAAGCCTGCCGCAAACCGCGATTATTTCGGAAAACGACAACGCCATCGTAATGCAGTATCAAGGCAAGTCGTATATCAGGCTGAACGGCGGTGATTGGGTGCCTTACCCGCAATAATCCCTCACCACGGGCGGTTCCCATCGCCTGACGCCGGATCATACCGATAAAAAATGCCGCTCGGGTTTAACCGAGCGGCATCACGCTACCACCACCATCAATCAAAACGTCAGGCGCTTTGCTGCTCCTGTTCATCCTGATCGACGGCAAAGCAGGCCACCATTTGATCGCCGTACTGTCGCAGCTGCGGCTGCAACTGGCTACAGGTGCCGAACGCGCGACGGCAACGGGCGTTGAACGCACAGCCCGGTGGCGGGTTCATCGGGCTTGGCAGTTCGCCGGTCAGCTTGATGCGTTCGCGCCGCATATCCGGGTTCAGGCGCGGCGTCGCAGACAACAGCGCCTGGGTATACGGATGACGCGGATTGTTGAAGATGGCATCTTTGCTGCCCTTCTCCACACAGCGGCCGAGGTACATCACCATCACTTCATCGGCAATGTGCTCCACCACCGACAGATCGTGCGAAATGAACACGTATGACAGGCCAAGTTCCTGCTGTAAATCCATCATCAGGTTCAGCACCTGCGCCCGCACCGATACGTCCAGCGCCGACACCGGTTCATCGGCAATCACCACGTCCGGGTTGAGCATCAGCCCACGCGCGATGGCGATACGCTGCCGCTGACCGCCGGAAAACATGTGCGGATAGCGATCGTAATGCTCGGTCTTCAGGCCGACCTTGGCCATCATCGCCAGGGCTTTTTCTCGCCGCTCGGCGGTGCTCAAGGTGGTGTTGATCAACAACGGTTCCTCGAGGATCTGTCCAACCTTCTTGCGTGGGTTGAGCGATCCGTAAGGATTCTGGAACACAATCTGGATCTTCTGACGGCGCAGTTTTTCTGCGGTGACGTCCGGTTTCAGCAGATCCTGGCCTTGATAATACAGTTCGCCGCCGGTCGGCACTTCGATCATGGTCAACAGCCGACCCAGGGTTGATTTCCCGCAGCCGGACTCCCCCACCACCGCCAGCGTTTTGCCGCGTTCGAGATCAAAGGAAACGCCATCCAGCGCTTTTACCAGCCGTTCCGGCGCAAACAGCCCCTTCTTGACCGGGTAGTGTTTTTTCAGGTCAATGGCCTGCAACAAGGGTTGATTCTGGCTCATACGGTCGGCCTCCCCGCATCATCCAGCGGTGTGTGACATTTAACCTGGCGACCGGGAATGCTGCGCAGTTCCGGCTCCTCTTGGCGGCAACGCTCGGTGGCATACGGGCAACGCGGATTGAGCAAACAGCCACCTGGCCGGTCATATTTGCCCGGTACCACGCCCGGCAACGACGCCAGACGCGCCTTGTCGGCCGCGAATTCCGGCAGCGCGCGCAACAACGCCTGGGTGTACGGGTGGCGCGGCGCGCGGAAGATTTCCGCCGCCTTGCCGGATTCCACCACCTGCCCGGCGTACATCACAATAATTTGATGCGCCGCCTCGGCCACCAGAGCCAGATCGTGAGTGATCAGCAGCAGCGCCATATTTTCACGCTGTTGCAGCTCAAGCAGCAGCTCAATGATCTGCGCCTGAATGGTCACGTCGAGCGCGGTGGTCGGCTCATCGGCAATCAGCAATTTTGGCCGACAGGCGATCGCCATGGCGATCATCACGCGCTGGCTCATACCACCGGAAAGCTGGTGCGGATACACATCCAGCCGCGAAGCCGGATCGGGGATACCCACCTGGTTCAGCAAGTCGATGGCGCGTTGGCGACGGGTACGACGGTTGCCGCCCTGATGTACCTTCAGCGCTTCCATGATTTGGAAACCGACGGTGTAGCACGGGTTAAGGCTGGTCATCGGATCCTGGAAAATCATCGCCACTTCGGAGCCCACCAGTTGACGACGCTCTTTTTCGGAGATCTTGCGCAGGTCCTGCCCGTTGAATTCCAGCTTGTCGGCCATCACTTTGCCGGGATAGTCGATCAAGCCCATGATGGCCAGCGAACTGACCGATTTTCCGGAGCCGGATTCGCCGACGATGCCGACCACCTGCCCCTGTTCCACGCTGTAACTGATTCGGTCTACCGCGCGAAACGGCGTGCCTTCGTCACCGAAGTGCACCGAAAGCTTGTCTACATTCAATAACGCCATGTTCGGGTCCTCGGTTACTGCTTGAGTTTGGGGTCGAGGGCATCACGCAGGCCGTCCCCCATCAGGTTAAACGCCAGTACCGTCAGCAGGATCGCCACGCCGGGGAAGGTCACGACCCACCAGGCGCTTTGTGCGAACTGCAGCACGTCGGAGAGCATAGTGCCCCATTCTGGCGTTGGCGGCTGTGCACCCATGCCGAGGAAGCCGAGAGCGGCCATATCGAGAATAGCGTTGGAAAAACCCAGCGAAGCCTGCACGATCAGCGGAGCCAGACAGTTCGGCAAAATGTTGACGAACATCTGGCGCAGCGCGCCGGCCCCCGCCACGCGGGAAGCGGTAACGTAGTCACGGTTGACTTCCACCAGCACCGCCGCGCGCGTCAGGCGCACATAGTGCGGCAGGGCGACGAAGGTCAGCGCCAGTGAAGCATTGACGATAGACGGGCCAAATACCGCCACCAGCACCAGTGCCAGCAACAGGCTTGGCAACGCCAGCATGATATCGACGATGCGCATGATAATCGCATCCACCACGCCGCCAAAGTAGCCGGCCAGCAGGCCGAAAATCACCCCCATGATCAGCGACAGCACCACCACCAGACAGCCGACCAGCAGTGATAGGCGGGCGCCGTACATCAGACGCGACAGCACGTCGCGCCCCACATCGTCGGTGCCGAGAATGTATTGCCAGCTGCCGCCGTCTTGCCAGACCGGGGGCTTGAGCAATGCGTCGCGGAACTGCTCGGCCGGCGCGTGCGGCGCCAGGAAGCCCGCGCCGATGGCGATCACGAACATCAGAATAATGTATACCAGGCCGACAACGGCCCCTTTATTGCGCTTGAAATAGTGCCAAAACTCCTGCAATGGGGTCATTGGCTTCGGCGCGCCGGTTACTACCGGCTCGGTCACTTGAGTCATCGCGGCGCCTCTTATTTCTTGTGACGAATACGTGGGTTGACCACGCCGTAGAGCACGTCTACCAGCAGGTTAACCAGAATGATCATACAGGCGACCAGCAGCACGCCCCCTTGCACCACCGGATAGTCTCGGCGTTGCAGCGCATCCATCAACCAACGGCCGAGCCCCGGCCAGGAGAAGATGGTTTCGGTCAGGATCGCCCCGGCCAGCATGGTGCCGACCTGCAGGCCGATCACCGTCACCACCGGCAACAGTGCGTTACGCAGCGCATGTACCACAATCACCCGCATGCGGCTTACGCCCTTGGCGCGCGCGGTGCGGATGTAATCCTCGCCCAGCACTTCCAGCATCGAGGAACGGGTCATACGCACGATCACCGCCAGCGGGATGGTACCCAGCACGATGGCCGGCAGAATCATGTGCATCACCGCGTCGAGGAAGTCGCCCGGTTCACCCCAGAACAGGGTGTCTATCAGCATAAAGCCGGTCAGCGGCATGGTGTCGTCAAGAAACACCGTATCGCTGATGCGCCCCGACACCGGCGTCAGGTTGAGCTGTACCGAGACCAGCATGATCAGCATCATGCCCCACCAGAAAATCGGCATGGAATAGCCGGTCAGTGAAATGCCCACCGCCGTGTGATCGAAGATGGAACCTCGCCGTACCGCCGCCAGCACGCCGACCGGTATGCCGACAATCACCGCGAAAATCATCGCGCAGATGCCCAGCTCCAGCGTCGCCTTGAAGCGCGGTACGAACTCGTCCCAGACGGAAATACGGCTCTTGAGGGACGTCCCCAGATCGCCATGCAGCACGTTGGTGACGTAAGTGAAGTATTGTTGATAGAGCGGCTTGTCCAGCCCCATCTCGGCCATGATCTGCGCATGGCGCTCTGCGGATATCCCGCGTTCCCCGGCCATGATGGTCACCGGGTCACCGGGGATCATATGGACGAATGCAAAAGTCAGCAAGGTAATGCCGATAAACGTTGGGATAACTAACCCCAAACGTCGGAGTATGAACTGCAACATATCCCGAACTCTCTGTATAGTTGCCCGGCGGCTCGTGGGCCGCCAGGCTTATTAAAGCTCACATACTTCCGATGTTTCCGCTGAGGCGTAAACCCCTGCGTCGATGTCGGCCCGGTTGGCGGGCCGCTGATCAATCGACTGAAACGTTCTCAAAGTGATGTTTACCCAGCGGATCCACGACGTAACCTTTAACTTCTTTACGCACTGGCTCATAAACGGTCGAGTGGGCGACAATCAGCGCTGGCGCCTGATCGTGCATCACCACCTGCGCCTGCTTGTACAGCTCGATACGCTTGTTGTGATCGGATTCGGCACGCGCCGGCTGGATCAGCGCTTCAAACGACTTGTCGCACCAGCGAGAGTAGTTGGAACCGTCTTTGGCCGCCGCACAGCTGAACAGCGTAGCGAAGAAGTTGTCCGGATCCCCGTTGTCGCCGGTCCAGCCCATCATTACCGTCTGGTGCTCGCCGTCTTTGGCGCGCTTGAGGTATTCACCCCACTCATAGGAAACGATTTTGGCTTTCACGCCGATCTTCGCCCAGTCGGACTGAATCATCTCGGCCATGCGGCGGGCATTCGGGTTGTACGGACGCTGTACCGGCATCGCCCACAGGTCGATGGAGAAACCGTCCGGCAGACCCGCTTCCTTCAGCAGTTCCTTGGCTTTGGCTGGATCATACGCGTAGTCTTGCACCGCGTCGTTATAGCCCCACATGGTTGGCGGGATCAGGTTTTTGGCCGCCTGGCCCGCCCCCTGATACACCGCTTCAATGATCGCCTGCTTGTTTACCGCCATGGTCAGCGCCTGACGCACTTTCACATTATCCAGCGGTTTCTTCTCGACGTTGAACGACACATAGCCGACGTTCAGCCCCGGTTGTTCCATCAGATTGATGTTTTTGTCCTGCTTCATACGCGCGATGTCAGCCGGGTTCGGGTACGGCATGACCTGACACTCGTTCTTTTGCAGTTTGGCATAACGCACCGAGGCATCCGGCGTGATGGAGAACACCAGACGATCGATCTTCGGCTTGGTACCCCAGAAGCCGTCAAACGCCTTGTAGAGGATTTTGGAATCTTTCTGGTATTGCAGCAGTTGGAACGGACCGGTACCGACCGGATTCAGATCCACTTTTTCCGGCGTGCCGGCTTTCATCATGTTGTCGGCATATTCCGCAGACAGGATCGAGGCGAAGTCCATGCCCAGATCGGCCAGGAACGGTGCTTCCGGACGGGTCAGGGTGAAACGAACGGTATTGTCGTCCACTTTTTCGATCTTGGCGATCAGATCCTGCATGCCCATGCCCTGGAAGTACTCATAGCTGCCGCCGGACACCTTGTGGTAAGGGTGCTTTGGATCCAGCTGACGTTCGAAGGAGTACACCACGTCATCAGCGTTGAAATCACGGGTAGGTTTGAAACCTTTGGTGCTTTGCCACTTCACGCCCTTGCGCAGGTGGAAGGTATAGACTTTGCCATCTTCGCTGACGTCCCATTTTTCCGCCAGGCCCGGCTGTAATTCGGTGGTGCCGATCTTGAATTCGACCAGACGGTTATAGATAGGTACCGAACTGGCGTCATAGGTAGTGCCGGAGGTGAACAGCTGCGGGTTAAAGCCTTCCGGCGAACCTTCAGAACAGTAAACCAGCGTTTTTGCCTGTACGCTGGCCGCAACGGTCAGCGCAACCAGCCCAATGCCGAATTTCAGAATCCCCGATTTTGCCAAGGAACTTGTCATCATTAGTGCTCCGTTAGTGTGATGTGTGTGTAAACCCTTTAGCTGTCACCGCGCAGGTGGGTTGGCTGCCCTAGCCCGCCGCGCTCGCTTACCGAGGTAAGTACCGGGGACTCGCCGGGTTGCCGCTTTCCTGCAGCGTGACGTCTATTGGGTTATTCCCGCCAGCCCTGTATTTTTTATTGCGTGGTCTGTGCGGCAGTTGCCCGAAGGCAGAAGAGTTGAGCGCGAAGAACCGGATGGAACGCATCCTTGTGTGGGAGTTTGAGCGCGTGGTAGTCACTCAAACAGCTCTCGCTCTACCCATGAGGCTAACAAATTGCCAACTGTTTTGGGTGGCGTCAATATAACCAGTAGGGTTTTACGCAGTCTGTGAGAAACAGCAAACAAACATAAAAAAAACCTTTTTTTAACAGATGCAGCATGAAAACTTATGCTATGCGCTTTAACTTGGTTCAATACACTGCGGGCGTAGTTTTGACCGGAGTTATACTCCGATAAAAAACTAAAAAAGTTTGTTGCTGAATGATGAATATCTGAACGGTTATTTTTGTGATCGCGGTTAAAGACAGGACGAAATGCTGACCCCTTACTCGAAAGAGTGAGTCCGAAGTGCGTTTAATGCGGCAGCGCCTGTAACAATCTATGCTACGTAAAAAAACTTTTAACTATTAAAAAGCCGAGAGCAAAACGATATCTCTCGACAACGTTTGGCGACCGATTATTGCGACGCAGCGCTACAGGGCAGGGATACGGGCAACGCGTTGCCTTTGGCGGGCATTTCGTGGCCGGCAAAACAAGCTGACCAACGGGCGTAAAAAAACCGCTTAAAAGCGGGTTTCTTTAAAATGGTCGGCGAGAGAGGATTACGCACATCTGCGATGCTTGCCCTGCGGGCCAACGCCAAAGCGTTGTTCAAAACTGTTCCCGACAGTTTTGTCTGCATCCTCTTATAAAATCCGGACGAAAAAAAACCTGCTTTAAAAGCAGGTTTTTCGAATGATGGTCGGCGAGAGAGGATTACGCGCATCTGCGATGCTTGCCCTACGGGCCGTTGCTAAAGCAACGTGGTCTCGCTACGCTCGGCTCAAACCTCCTTCGGAGGTTCTCATCCTCTTATAAAATCCGGACGAAAAAAAACCTGCTTTAAAAGCAGGTTTTTCGAATGATGGTCGGCGAGAGAGGATTCGAACCTCCGACCCACTGGTCCCAAACCAGTTGCGCTACCAAGCTGCGCTACTCGCCGATGCGGGGCGCATCTTACTGCTGGCGTACCAGAGCGTCAATCACTTTTTTATTCCCCTACGCCAAGTGGTGATAAAAGCGCCGCATTAGCGAAAAAACCGGCGCCGGAAGGGAAAATTACGGCTTGGCCACTGCGGCAGGCGCCGGTGCCGACGGCGCTGGCGACGCCTTGGCCGATTCCGCAGCCGCATTCGGGTTATGACACCAGTTGTTCCTGGCGACGATGCCGCCATCCGGCGAGGTATAACCCAGACAGCCGAGAATGGTATCGAACAGTTCAACGTGGCGATGGCTCTTGCCAATCCGCTGCTGCGCCTGCAACTGTTCGAACGCGCTGCGGTGATTCGCATCCTCCAGATACTTGTCGGACGCCCACACGATCATCGGTACGCGGAACTGTTCGGGCGGTGCCATTTCGCGCGGCGTGCCGTGCAGGTGCGAGTTCTCACCGATCGACTCGCCGTGGTCGGCCGCGTAGAACACGATCGCTTTCTTGTCACGCACCTGGTCGATCACCTTATCGATAAAGGTATCGGTATACAGCACGGTGTTGTCATACGCGTTGATCAGCTGATTTTTCGAACAGAAATCATCTACGCCCATGCATTCTGGCTGGTAACGGGCGTATTCGCGCGGATAACGCTGTGAATACAGATAATGTGAGCCTTTGGTATGTAGAATCACCAGGTGCTTGCCTTGCGGGTAGCGCTTCAGTGACTCCTTCATCTCATTCACCAACAGCATGTCATCAACCGACTTGCCGTCGTTACGCTTTTCGGAAGCGATCATTTCACGGAAAGAGTAATTGTTGACGTCGGTGTTGTTGTAGAACCACACCTCGCTCTGCATGGCGAACAGCTCGGAAGTGAAACCAAGCTCTTTCAACACTGCAAAAATATTCTGCTCTTTCAAGGTACGCTGCGGGTTGTCGGAGGTACCGCCTTCACGCACGAACATGCAACGCAAGGAGAGTTTGGTCGAGGTATCGCAGGATTCGCCACGGAACGCCACCAGGTTCTTCTCTTTGGACAGCTTCGGCGTGGTATCACGATCGTAGCCCAGCATGCCCATGTGATCCCAGCGGGTGGTTTCGCCAATGATAAATACTACATAGGTATCGTCGATGCCCGGCGGCGCCACATAGGTGAAGTTCTTGGCTGGATCGAACATGTTGGCGGCATCCTGGCTTTCATCGTAGCGGGTGTAGGCAAACAGCCCCAGCGCCGAAATCCAGTTGGATGGCAGGTATGAGTGCGCCACCACCCCGCCGTAGCTCGGCAGATCGATATTGGTGATCTTTTCCTGCGCGCTCTGCTCTTTATCCAGCGTACGCAGTGGCAACCACACCAGCGCCACCACCGCCAACAGCACCAACAGCGGCTTCAGGCGATGGCCCGGGGTTTTCAGCTGTTCAATCAGCGTATAGCGCAGCGTGTTTTTCCAGATCAGCAGCAGCGGCAACGCGCTGACCACGATCATCCACAGCGCGAAATGCATGCCGATCACTTCTTTCGACAAATCGATGTCGGTGGTCATTACCGAAACGATAATGCCGTAGCCAATCACCACGTTGAAGAAGGTCATGTAGTAACTGGCGGCGACCGATATCAGCACCAGCAGCGAGGCGACGATGCGGTAAAACAGCCGGCCACCAAGCGACACCAGCCGCATGATAAAGAAGGTGAATAGAACGATGGCGATAACTTCCGTTACCGCGGAAATAACCTTGATCCCCTGAATGCCGTGCGTAAATGAATCAAAACGACGATAGAAAACGGACAGGTTTAAAAATATGCCGATATAGATCGCTAACAATAACGATAAATTCTGCTGTGATAGCGATTTAACTTTGTTCATGTAACGCGGTGGCTCCGGGGACTTTTTAACAGTTCTGAAACAGTCAGACACTCGATGCGGCGGCAGGTTCAGCCGATCGGCAATAAGCGCTATTTTTGAGGCAAGAATCAAGAGATTTCTCAAAAAATCGGCATTTTTTAGCGTTTTCTGTAATGACGATTGCCGAGCAGATGAGAGAGAAAGGGAGGGTTGCCCCTCCCGATGTCTTTGGACGAGCGGTTTATTTTACGTTCAGCGTGACGTCGATATTGCCACGGGTGGCATTGGAGTACGGGCACACGACGTGCGCTTTCTTCACCAGATCTTCCGCTACGCTACGCTCAATGCCCGGTAGGCTGATATCCAACTGCACTTCGATACCGAAGCCATTGGGGATTTCGCCAATGCCGACGGTGCCTTCGATAGCCGCATCGGCCGGGATTTTAACCTGTTCCTTAGACGCAACAAACTTCAACGCACCCAGGAAGCACGCAGAATAACCTGCGGCAAACAGCTGTTCCGGGTTGGTAACTTCGCCGCCGGCGCCGCCCATTTCCTTCGGCACGCCGAGTTTGACATCCAACACGCCGTCAGATGACGTCGCACGGCCGTCACGGCCACCGGTGGCTTTTGCATGAGCGCGGTAAACGACTTTTTCAATAGACATGCTTGATTCCTTCTTTCGAGTGGGTGGTTACGGTCGACGGGAAAAAACTCCACGCCGGCCATTAGATTTATCGCGATTAAATCGCGTGCTATATATATCCAGAACCTATTTTAGTGTAGACGACGATTAACCATCGTGCGTTCTACACCGGCGGTTAGCTCAAAGCTGGTTGATTAACCTGTTGCGCAGTTTTTCCAACTGTTGCTTGATGCTGCTCACTTCGTCCAGACTGCAGTCGGTGGCGCACATCACCGCTTCCGGTATCGAACGGGCCTTTTCGCGTAACGCGTGCCCGGCGTCAGTCAGCGCAATGATCACCTGCCGTTCGTCGTTAACCGCGCGATAGCGCAGCAACAGGCCGGCGGCCTCCAACCGCTTCAACAACGGCGTCAGCGTGGCGGAATCGAGAAACAGGCGTTCGCCAATATCCGACACCGTGATTTCATCCCGTTCCCACAGCACCAGCATCACCAGATATTGTGGATAGGTGAGATCGAGCTGGTTCAACAGCTTGCGATAAACCTTGTGCAGCGCCAAATTGGCGGAGTACAGGGCAAAACACATCTGCTGATCCAGCAGCAGCATGTTTTTCGCATTGATTGGGTCGTAGTGATTGTCTTTCATGGTTCGACTATAGATAGTGCGCTATGTAATCGCAAACTATTTTTTTGCCACTGTGCTATTTTTTAAGCATGGAACCGCAGCGCATGGCGCTAGAGGAGGAAAGGATATGTCGAGCACATTGGTAGAACGCGCACGCCGCTACGCCACCAAGGCGCATGCGGCCATCGATCAGCGCCGTAAATACACCAACACCCCATATATCGTCCACCCGCAGGCGGTGGTGGAAATCGTTCGCAGCGTGCCGCACACCGACGAAATGCTGGCGGCAGCCTGGCTGCACGACACGGTAGAAGACACCCCCACCACGCTGGCGGATATCGAAAGCCATTTTGGCCAACCGGTGGCGGAACTGGTTGGTATGCTGACCAACGTCAGCGAAGCCGGCAGTGGTAACCGCTTTGAGCGCAAGAATCGCGATCGCCGCCACAGCGCCAACGCTTCACCACCGGCAAAAACCATCAAACTGGCGGATTTGATCGACAATACCCGTTCGCTGCTGACCTATGACAGCCATTTCGCCCGCACCTACCTGATCGAGAAACAGCGACTGCTCGACGTACTCACCGAAGGCGATCCCACACTGTGGCGCCAGGCCAGCCATATCGTCGAACACGGGCTGGCGATGCTGCGACTGCCACCGCACAACGTGCCCGACAGTTGGTTTGAACACGTGCGCCAGCGTTACCTGGACAGTGAACACGCCGAACGGGGCTAAGCGTTTAGCCGCCGGATTGCAGACTGGTACCGCTGCTGCGAATGGCATCCCGATACCAGTAAAAACGCGTTTTGCGGCGACGCGCCAGGCAGCCTGCGCGGCCAGCACCCGTAGCATGCCGGTACCGATGCCAGCGATCGACACGCTGCCCCCGGCAAACGCATAATCATAAGGTAATCTAATTAAAAAATCATTTTAGTAACTGGCTAATGGCATTGAACCACACTCCTTTCTGCGTGAATATCCCGCCAAACCGCAACGGCGCGGTGCAGGAATTCACTGATGGTTGATTGGCAGGGTTTAAAACATTTTGTGGTTCTGGCCCGTACCGGTTGATTGAGCACCGCGGCACGAGAACCGGGTTGCGTTCATGCCACCGTCGGGCAAGCTGGGTGCTACCGTTTTACCGACGTTCGTTACCGATGACGACCCACTGTTAATAAAACGGCCCACCGCCCTACCCGCACCAACGCACGAATTGTAGCTGGTGCCCTACCCCGATCTGGCGCAAGCGCCAGCCATTCGTTCGGTGATGGCGCTGTGGTCCAACAGCGTGGCGCAGAGTTACCCAATTTCACGCTAAAACATCAGTTAAATTAATATTATCTGGACAAAAATAATTCAGCGGGCTAATACTGGGCCTCTGCGTAATTTGTTTAGGATGGAAACACCATGGCATTGCGTTCTGAGATGGGCAGGATTTTGATCACCGGCGCTGCTGGCCGCGTTGCGACAGCATACCGGACGGCAATGGCAGGCCGTTATCCACTGAGGCTGGCAGAACGGGACACCAACCTATTGCGCGATATCGGAGCCAACGACCAGGTGCTGGCCTTTGACATCACCGACCTGCAAGCCTGCCGCGCTGCCTGTGCCGGTATTGATACCGTGCTGCACCTGGCGGCAGATCCGTCACCGGACGCTGATTTCTGCGACTCGTTGAAAGACAACAATATTCTTGGCACCTTTAATATCTTCCGCGCCGCCAAGGATGCCGGCTGCCGGCGCGTGGTATTCGCCAGCAGCGCCCAGGCGGTAGAAGGCTATCCGCTGGATTATCAGGTACGGCCGGACGATGCACCACGACCGAAGAATCTGTATGGCGTCAGCAAAGCGTTTGGCGAAGGCATCGCCGCCTACTTTGCCCATCAGGAAGGCCTGTCCGCCCTGTCGGTACGCATCGCCAACTTCACCACGCTGTGCGCCGATCGGCAGCTCAGCGCCCGCGACATGAGCGCCTTTCTCAGCCACCGCGACGCCGCCGATCTGCTCGATCGCTGCATTCGCGTCACCGACGTCTCCTACGCAGTGGTACACGGCGTTTCCAACAACCGCTACCAGCGCCTGTCACTGGAAGAAACTCGCCAACTGCTCGATTATCAACCGCAGGATGATGCCTTTGCCCTGCTCGGCTTTGCCTAAAGCTTGCTGTCGATACGCTGCAACAGGTACGGGAAGAACGGGTTGGAGGCAAGGCGCATCAGCGAATCCATATCGACCACCAATACCGAACGCTCGCCACGCGCGGCAATGGTGCCGAGGCTGATGCCAAATTCGGCACGCTGCGCCGGATAACGGCCGTATAGCGAATCGTCGATCGGAAACGGCAACGCCACATGCGACAGCGAATAGATGTCCGCCGGGTAGGCAAGGCCGAGCGGCTGTTGGCGTTCCACCACCGCACCGGCCTCGGTAATACGCGCTACCGCGTCGCTGCTTTCCGGCGATCGATTGGCGATCACCGTGGAGCGGTAGCGACGCGGCGGTGGTGGCAACAGCTGGTTTACCGCATCGGCGGCATTGGGTCGCAGCAGCGGGCCAAAGTTCACCGTGCGGTTAACGTCAAACAGCACCAGCTCACTGCCGTTGGCCGGCAAGACGTTATACAGCGCGCGGATCACCGCCCGGGTACTGACGGTGGAGTCCATCACCGATTGAAAGGTCAACACCGGCGGCAATGCCGCCAGCTTGCCATCGCGGCCAAGCCGGGCGACCTGCTGTTGCAGCGCATTACTGAGCAAATAGGACTGACGCGCGCCGTTGACCGGGAATGAATTGTATTTAAACGGATTGAATTCCGGCAATATGCCGAGCCACGCCGCTTTGGCGAACGCCGGGAACACCGCTGGCCAACCGGCGATGCCAGCAAAGCGGGCGAAGTGGGTGACGCCTATCATCGGCGAAATTAAAATCAGCCGCTGTGGCGGTGCCAGCTCGGGATCTTCCAGCGCATCCAGCGCATATTTCATCGCCAATGCACCGCCGTTGGAAAAACCGACGATATGCAACGGCTTGTCGGCGCCGATACGCTTACGCGCTTCGCGCACCGCCAGCCGGGTTGCCGCCAGCCAGTCCTGCCAGTCAATGGCGGTCAACGCGCCCGGTACCGTGCCGTGCGCCGGCAGGCGAATGCCGACGGCAACAAAGCCGTGCTGCCGGTAATTGTCGGCAATATGCCGCAGGCTATACGGTGAATCGGTCAGCCCATGCAGCAACACCACCGCGCCGCGCGGTTCCCCCGCTGGTAACAGTTGATAAGAACGATTCCAGTCACGGGCAAAACTCCCGGGGTAAATCGGGCTACCGCTAAAATAGCGGTTCAAAGGAATGCGTTCGCCAGCCTCCAGCCGATCGCTGACGTTGGTTTTCACCTCGGCAAACACCCGCTGTTCGGCTGCCAGATAGGCCGGCCAGTCGGCGCCGTCCAGTTCGGCACCGCTCATTTCGTGTGGTACAAAAGTATGCCACGGCTCCAGCGCCGGACCGCGCTGGGTGTCGTAAACCCGTACGGCAAGCAGCGTGATCAGGATCGTCACCAAGACCAGCGTCAGTCGTTTGATCCATTTAGCGATCGCCTTGGAAGGCATCTGTGCTCCTGATACGGGGTTTACGGTTATTGGCGGTGATTATATACAAGATTACCGCCAGGGGGTGACGGGCGGCAATGGCGGGAATACGCGCCGACGGTCAGATCGGCGATTGGCGCAATGCGCGCAGATGGGTGGCGATGCCCCAATGTTGCAGCGCCAGTTCGCCGTCGGTGGCGTCAATAATCGAATACCCACAGTTGAGGTGGCCATATTTGCCGGTTTCTTCTCGCGGGTTGGCCCCCTGCAAATGCCAGATCAGCGACTGTAGCGCATGGCTGTGGGTTACCACGCCGACGGTGGCACTCTCGCCAAGCGCATACTCGCCAAAAAATGACAATAAACGCTGCACCACCTGCATCGCCGACTCGCCCTGTGGTGCAGCCACTGTCGGCACGCCGGTAAAAATACGCTTAACCCCATCGGGATCGCAGGAAAAAACCTGATGATAGGGCTGCCCCTGGTAACAGCCGAAATGCTGTTCGCACAAACGATCGTCGCTGCTGACGGTACAGTGGCAATGGGCAGCCAGCGCCTGCGCGGTAGTCATCGCACGACCGGCCGGTGAACTGACGATGTGAGAAAAGGCGCAATCTTTCAAGGTGGCCATTAACGCGGCGATCTGGCGATGGCCGTCGGCAGTGACCGGGCTATCCAGTTGTCCCTGGATGATCCCGTCCCTGTTTCCTTGCGATTCAGCATGCCTGACGACGATAAAGCGCATAGCCCCTCCTCCGTGATGAAGGTAACTATAGACCATGCGGCTAAAATGAGGGGCGCGGTGACAAACCGCGTTTGGCAACCGGCGCCGACGCAAGAGCGCAAGCGCTGCATCAGCGGAGACCTTGGCGTGCGGAAAACGCAACCGCCACGCTGTGCCTGCCAACGGCGGTTGCCAACGCGTGCGGATCGATCACCTTGCCAATCGGGGTGTAGCGGTACGGTGAGGAAAAAGAGTGATAGAACAGTACCAGCGTATTCGAGCCATACAGCATCAAATCGCCGGCATGAATGTTGCCGGGTCGCTGCGGGTTGTTGGGCAATGCCTGCGGCAGATCGACAAACTTTTCGTTGCCATTCAATTCGGTCATTTCTACCTGCAGTGGCAAGCCGTTGAGCAGCGCTTTCGCCGTCGGGTTGTCGAACAACTGCACCTCGAAACTCTGCTGATTAATCTGCATGTTGACCGTCATCACCGGCTCCGCACGGGGTTGAACTGAAATGCCATAGGCAGCGGCGTGGGCGCTGCTCCATGCCAGCACAAGCAATAACACACGACGGTATTTCATCACTCCTCCTGTGTGAGAGCGGCCACGCCACACCTGGCGCAGCCGGGGCAGATTACTGCAAATTGCGGTTAAAGAACGCGCTCAGCTTGGCAAACGGGATCAGATCGGTGCGGTCGTACAGGTCGACGTGACCGGCTCCCGGCACGATGTACAGCTCTTTCGGCTGGCCGGCGCGCCGGTAGGCGTCTTCGCTGAATTCCTTCGAATGTGCCCGATCGCCGGTAATAAACAGCATTGGTCGCGGTGAAATGGTCTCGATATCGTTAAACGGATAGAAGTTGATAAACTTCACGTTGCTGGTCAGCGTCGGGTGCGTCGTCAGCTGTGCCGAGCTGCCCTGCGGGGTAAACTCACCGCGCGCGGTACGATAGAAATCGTAGAACTCTTTCTCGATGGCAGAAGAATTGTCGTCGATTTTATGCACCGTGCCGCTGGTATATCGGGTTTCGCCACCGGTGAACTCCACGTAACGCTGCTGTGCCGCATCGGCGATGATTTTCTTGCGCTGTTCCAGCGTGAGCGAATGGTTCAGCGCATTGCGGTTGGCGGAGCCCATATCGTACATGCTGACGGTGGCAATCGCCTTCATACGCGGATCGATTTTCGCCGCGCTGATGACAAAGCTGCCGCTACCGCAGATACCCAGCACGCCGATACGGTCGCGATCGACATACGGGCGCGTACCGAGATAATCCACTGCGGCGCTGAAGTCTTCCGCATAGATGTCCGGTGAAACCGCGTTACGCGGCTGGCCTGCGCTCTCGCCCCAGAAGGACAGATCGATCGCCAGCGTGACAAAGCCCTGTTCCGCCAGCTTTTGCGCATACAGATTCGAACTTTGCTCCTTTACCGCCCCCATCGGATGCCCGACGATAATCGCCGGGTGGCGGGCTTGCTGATTCAGATCGTTTGGCATGAACAGGTTGCCGGTAACCGTCATCTGGTACTGGTTCTTAAAGGTCACCTTTTGCTGGCTGACCTTGGTACTTTTATAAAAATTGTCTGCGCCGTTCGACATATCGGCGCCTATTGCCGCAAACGAGCTGATGAACAGCCCTAACAGCAGGGAAAGTCTTTTCATCGGTAGATCCTCAGTGGGTTTGTTGGGTATCTTTACGTGACGTCAATAACGTCAACATCGCTGCCAGCAGCAATAACATGCCGCTGACTGCAAAAGTGCTTTGGTAACCAAAATGGTCAAATGCCAGTCCACCAACGGTGGAACCCACGGCAATCGACAGCTGCACCATGGCCACCATCAGACCGCCGCCCGCTTCGGCGTCGTTCGGCAAGGTTCTGGCGATCCAGCTCCACCACCCGGTAGGGGCGGCGGTGGCGATCAGCCCCCACAGGCCAAGCAGCGGCGCCACTATCCACAGGCTATGACCAAAGGCGATCAGCGTGGCGGCAATCACCGCCATCAACAGCGGGATGGCAATCAGCGTCGGGTAGAAACCGGCATGCAGAAAACGCCCGATCAGCAGCGTGCCAATAACGCCCATCACACCGATGACCAGCAGCATCAACGACAGCGTGGCGATATCTACCCGGGTGACCGTTTCCAGAAACGGCCGCAGGTAGGTGAATAACGCAAACTGGCCCATAAAAAACAGACCGCAGGCCGCCAGGCCCACCGTCACCAGCGGGTTGGCAAACAGACGAAAAACGCTGCCGTCGCGCTTGGCGTTATGGTCCGCGGTCATCGCCGGCAGGCTGAACCACTGCCAGATAAAGGCCAGCGCCGCCACCGGCACCAGACAGAAGAATGCGCCACGCCAGCCGATAACCGAGCCCAGATAACTGCCGAGCGGTGCCGCAATGACCGTTGCCAAGGCATTGCCGCCGTTGAAAATCGCCAGCGCACGCGGCACCTGATGCTTCGGCACCAGGCGAATCGCCGTGGCGGCCGACAGCGACCAAAAGCCACCGATGGCAATGCCTATCAATGCACGACCCATCATGTAGATCGCATAGTTGGCCGCCAGTGCAATCACCGCGCCGGACACTGCCATCAATGCGGTCATGCCCAACAGCAGCAGTTTGCGGTTAAGATTGCCGGCCAGCGTTGAAATCGACAGGCTGGTCAGCACGGCAAACGCGCCGGAAATGGCAATACCCTGTCCCGCCAAACCTTCGCTGACGGATAAATCTCCGGCGATCGGCGTCAGCAGACTGACGGGCATAAATTCCGATGCCACTAACGCAAATACGCACAGCGTCATGGCAAACACCCCACTCCAGTAGGCATGCAGGTTATGGCGCGGTGCGTCATTCGATAATGTGGACATAAAACGCTACCTCCGAATCAGCCTGCGGCCGTTTTCAGGCAAGCCGGGGCCGGACGCTATTCACGGGAATAACGTCAAACAATGAATGTAAAAAGAAGACGTGAGTCAGAGCGTTTATTTGCCGTCACGTCATGCTTATTGGAATTTTTACACGCGGGGAGTAGGCTGACTAGCTAATGAATGCTTAATGAGCTTATAAGCTATAGTTATTAATAATCCAGGAGATGGCCGATGAAACGCAACCTCAACGATCTGCTGTATTTTATTACTGTCGCCCGTGAAGGCAGTTTCACCCGCGCCGCCGCGCAATTGGGCGTGACCCAGCCCGCCCTCAGCCAGGCGATCTCGGGGCTTGAAGAACGCATGCAGATCCGCCTGTTGACGCGCACCACCCGCAGCGTGTCGCCCACCGCCGCCGGAGAACGGCTGTTACAGGCCATTGGCCATCGCATCGATGAAATTGAAAGCGAACTGGACATGTTGACCGAACTGCGCGACAAGCCGGCGGGAACGGTACGGATCACCTGCGGGCCGAATGTGCTGCGCACCACGCTATTGCCGAAATTGACGCCGTTGTTGCATGAGTACCCGGACATCCATGTCGAATTCGACGCCAACCACGGGTTTCGGGATATTGTCGCCGACCGTTTTGATGCCGGCGTGCGTCTTGGCAATACCATCGACAAGGATATGATAGCCATCCCGATCGGCCCCAAGCTGCGCATGGCCGCCGTGGCGTCGCCGGACTATTTTTCCCGCCATCCGCTGCCGCAGACCCCGCAGGAACTGACGCGGCATCAGTGCATCAACCAGCGCATGGTCCGATCCGGTGGGCTGTACGTCTGGGATTTTGATCAGGACGGCGGCGATCTCAACGTGCGCGTCAGCGGGCAGCTGACGTTCAATACCTCGGAGCATATCGTTGACGCCGCACTGGCCGGGCTCGGGATCGCCTTTCTGCCGGAGGAGGAGTTTGGCACCCATATCGCCGACGGGCGTCTGATCCGCGTGCTAGAACCCTGGTGCCGGCCGTTTCCGGGATATTACCTGTACTATCCCAGCCGCAAGCAACCTTCGCCGGCGTTTTCACTGGTGGTCGAGGCGCTGCGTGTCAGGCAAAAACGGCAACCTGCCGCCGGCGCCAGATAATGCCGGTAATTGACCCAAATCCATCGTTATTTGACCTCCGGGCCACTGACGCCGCTCGGCCACCGTTCTTATACTGACTCCATGGTAATGCGCCGCCTGCCGTCTGGCACCGCGGCGGCATAGTAAACCCCTTTACTGGAGCAATAAGATGAAACTGACCCAAATTCGTAACGCCACGCTGCTGCTGGAATATGGCGGCAAAAAATTCCTCATCGATCCGATGCTGGCTGACCAGGCAGCCTGGCCCGGCTTCCCGAATACCGCACGTTCGCACTTGCGTAACCCGCTGGTAGCACTGCCGGTGGCGCTTGATGCGCTGCTGGATGTCGATGCCGTGATTGTCACCCATACCCACCAGGATCACTGGGATGAAGCCGCACAGCAGGCCATCGCCAAAGATACGCTGATTTTTACCCAGCATGCCGACGACGCCGCGCTGATCCGCGCCCAGGGCTTTAAACAGGTTCGCGTGCTGGACGACAGCAGCGAATTTGCCGCTATCACCATCATAAAAACCGGCGGCCAGCACGGCAGTGACGACGCCTATGCCAACCCTCAACTTGCCGCCCTGCTGGGCGACGCCTGCGGCCTGGTGTTCCAACATCCGGATGAAAAAACGCTGTATATTGCCGGTGATACCATCTGGGTGCCGCCTTACGTCGACAGCCTGACGCGCTGGCAACCGGAGATCGTGGTGCTGAACGCCGGCTTTGCGCAGATTGACGGCTTCGGCGCGATTATCATGGGCAAGGAAGACGTTCTGCGAACTCACCAACTGCTGCCGCAGGCGACGATTGTGGCCTCACATATGGAAGCAGTGAATCACTGCATCCTGAGCCGTCAGGAACTGCGCGAATACGTTGATCAACACGGGATACAGAACAGCGTACTGATCCCGGCCAACGGCGAAAGCTGTATATTCTAAGACAGGCCTGCGGCGCGCATCGCCGGGTGCATATCTAGGAGCGTGGCGTAACCTGCGTTGCGCGTCCGGCGGCCAACGCGCCTTGCCGACAAATCAGGGTCTGCCGACTGCAAACAGGACATTAAAACATGCCTACTCTATCCGTTGCCGTTATCGCTACGCCGGGCTTCAGTCCGTTTCATTTCTCGGTACCCTGCATCATCTTCGGCCAGGCAATGCCAGCCCCCAACCTGGTTGAGTTGCAGATTTGCGCCGAGCACCCCGGCGTGGTGCATTCAGATATTGGTATGTCAATCACGGTGGAAAAAGGGCTGGAAGCGCTCGAGACGGCAGATGTGATTATCGTGCCATTCTGGAATCACCCGGAGGTCAGGCCCTCGCAGGCGCTGCTGGATGCGCTGAACGCCGCCTATCGGCGCGGCGCCGAAGTGGTGGGACTCTGTTTGGGCACCTATGTACTGGCCTATGCCGGCCTGCTCGATAACCGCCGTGCGGCAACGCATTGGGAGTTCGAGCGCGATTTTATCCTGCGTTTCCCTGCGGTGCAGCTGGATACCAATGCCCTGTATATTAACGACAACCGGCTGATCACCTCGGCCGGCACCGCCGCCGGCATCGATTGCTGTCTGTATATCTTGCGCAAACATTACGGCAGCGCGCTGGCCAATCGCGTCGCCAGACGGATGGTGATGCCGCCTTATCGCGAAGGCGGCCAGGCGCAGTATATTGAACGCCCGGTACCGGCAACCACCCGCGACGGCCGAATTAACCACCTGCTGGACTATCTGCGGCGCAATCTCGACAAAAACCACTCGCTGGACGCACTGGCCAGCTTCGTCAGCATGAGCCGCCGTACCTTCACCCGGCATTTCATCAAAGCAACCGGCGTCTCGGTGGGTGAATGGCTGAACGCAGAGCGGCTGCAACGCAGCCAGGAACTGCTGGAAACCACCGATCACAGCATAGAGGCGGTGGCGGAACTGGCCGGTTTTCACTCCCCGGTATCGTTTCGCCAGAGCTTCAAAGCCAGGTTTGATATCAGCCCCAGCGAATGGCGACGGGCGTTTCGCGGCACGCAGGGCGTGGATTGAAGGGGGTTGCCATCGTCAAAGCTGGTTAAACGCCGATATGCCCCACCCTGGCCTGGCAGTTGATTAGCCACCACAGTTATTCATCACTGACGGCATTACCAAAACAATATGGCTATTAGGCGGAGCCTTAAATAGCAGTGCTTTGCTGGGTATTTACGAGAGAAGCCATGCGCTGCTTTTCTGTGGAAATCATACGTACAGCCTTGACCATCTCCCCCCAACCGAGCAGTATTAATCAGCTCATATTGACGCTATTAAAACGTCATTGAACATGCTCATTACTAATTTCCTTTACTCGCTTAATCACCGAGGTTGCATTATTAGTTACATAATCGAACATGCTCAAATAAACTATGTTTTTCTTATCAAATCCATTGATATAAAACTGATACCGTAAACCAGGCGCACATATCAATAACGTGGCGTTTTTATGTATAAGTTTCTCTATATCTGCCGCTGTATCATCAAGTTCGACCCGCCAATCCACTCCGGTGCACTGCAACTTCCTTTGCAACACAGCAACATATTGATTTGGCTTATATAGCCCAAAAAGCCCGCTTCCCGCACTTGCAATCGGTGAACGACCAATAGTCGGAGATGGATTATAGATAAAGTATATTTTCCCAGTCATACTTATCAGCCTCATGCTTAACCAATTGTCCTTTAGCTAAAAATAACAGATCCAACTTTGGTGTAAAGTCATTATTACCAACATAGCAAAGCAACTTGTATTAGATCGGCGAAGTTTTATTTAAAAGTATAAGTATCATGAGCGTATCGATAAATAAATTATTCCACCGTAATTTTCTTGCCACCGCAGGGGACGTGTTTGATACTTACGTCTGTTTAATCAGTTTATTCTGGCCGCAGTGCAATCCCTAGTACGCTTGTAATCTGCGCTTTTTCATCTGCCGTTTTCTTACTGACAGTACCAGCCCCTTGCAAAACCTCACGGTCGTTAAATTGCAGAAACTGATCCAGCTTATCCTGCCAGTCACGCAGGAACACCTGTTGACGACGCCGCGCCGGAACTGCAAGCGCAGCACCACAGCCGGATTTCCAAGCGGGAGCTGTCGAAAGAATTCGACGGCCTAATTGAAGAAATGGAGCTGGATAAAATGTACCTCCATCTCAGTTGCGGCGGCATTGCCCCGAAGGTGGTGGCCGCACATGAAGCAGCCCTTACGACCTTTGCCGAACATGCGATGGGTAAGGCGGTAGACGCGCTCAGTGCCGCACTTATCAGCCCTGACGTCATCAAGGCTTGCGCGCTGGCGAAGCAGGCTTACAGCGTCTATGGGGATGACCCGATGAAAGTGATTGAACAACGTCTGTTAGGGGCGCTGAGCGGCCATATTCATGCGGCCACGGCACTACAGGGCATTGAGCACCCTGTATTGAACGACATCGGGCTGACGAAGCCGGAAGAAACCGGGGTATTGCCAGAACTGCAAAGCAGCCCAATGCGTCGAATGCAGGTTGCAACTGAGCTGAAAACAAAACGTCAGCGCTTGCAGCAGCAAGGGGCCACATCATGATGCGTTGCCCGCTTTGTACTCATTCTTCTTATACCCGTACCAGCCGTTATGTGACCGAACAAACGAAAGAAGCCTATTATCAGTGCCAAAACATTGTGTGCTCCTGCACCTTTAAAACGGTAGAGAGCGTCGATAAGATTTTATGCCAGCCCATTCAATCGCAAACGGTGACCGTTGATGATTTACCGCTGCCGGAAAAAATGACATTAAATCGCTACCGCCGTTATAGCAGAAATCAAACACTTCACTGATTGAACTGGCCCCGCTGCAATGCTGATTTTGCTGCGGGGCTTTTACCGTTCCCCAAGTCCAAAAACAGCCTTTTTTCTGGCTAGCCTGCCTTAAATCGTGCGTGCATGCATAGGGTGCATGATTTTGCATGAATCCCCCGCCCTCAAAACAGCCGAAACCCCGCGCAGCAAGGGCTTACAGGGCCTCTGTGTCATGCATGAAATGTGCATGATAAAGTCAGAGCGCGTAGGCGAGGGAGTATTGCGCACCTGCGGCAATATGCGCATTTATTTTCGCGACCTATGCACGTCGCTGCGCTGCGCGGATTCGCGGGGTATCGGAGGGTTGTTCGGGGTTGTTCGGGGTTGTTCGGGGTTGTTCGGGGACGTGACGAGCTTCTGAAGCGATTGGGTGAGATGTAAGAAAAAGCCAGTCAGACACGGTGCAAATCAGTCATTTTGGTTATCGAGAGGAAGCTTTTGAAACTGCGTACCTCCTGTGCTGCCCACGCGCTCACTTGGCGTATTTGCCCCTGTAGCGGCCTAGACCCGTTCATACACCTAAACGAAAATCGTCCCACGAATCGGGCAGGCATAGCGGGGAGAGCATTGCACGCTTCAGGCTAAGGGATATATCTCCGTACCAATTATGGACGTTAGTTTGAAGATCAATTGCTTGGCAATGTAACTAAATCTATCCTAATGTATAAAGTGTGAAAAAAGACGTTTATGCATAACCAAATTTTATGAGATAAAAAATGAGCGCCATTGAGCAAAATGAGTTATTTGATGAGCTTTTTTCATCAGAAAATTTACTTAAAACATTTAATGAAAAATTTAGCAATTCGGGTGCTAAGGGTATTGATCGCTTAAATGGGATGCAATACTCACTTAGGTCTCAGAATGATTTGATAAAGACGTCTGAGAAATGTTTAAATGGAAGTTTTCGCTTCAGCCCATATCTTGAAATGTTAAAAAGTAAAGGCAAAGGGAAAAATCCAAGAGTTATTTCAATTCCAACTGTCCGTGACCGTGTCGTTTTAAGACAGTTAAATATATTCCTCTGCAATATATTTCCTGAATATGTACCGAAAAGCGTAGCGTCAACTTATATTAGAGCGTTATCTGCTGATTTTCTATCTTCTAATCCAGATGAGATTTATATTTGCAGTTGCGACATTGAAGGGTTTTACGATAACATAATTAAAGATCGACTGGTTAAAAAACTTTCATCGCGGATAAAATCTAAAAAAGCACTAAACCTAATCGTTCGTTCTTTATTGACACCGACATCCCACATCTCAGCCAAGAGAAATCAGAGGAAAGAGTCTTTTAATAAAGAGAAAGGTGTTCCACAAGGACTTTCAATTTCAAATGTGCTTGCTTCAATTTACATGTCTGATATTGATATTTCAATGAGTTCATATAATGTAAGTTATTATCGATACGTTGATGACGTTCTTATATACGGTGATAAGGAATGCGTATCAAAAGCTTATTTATCAATAAGAAGAAAACTAAAACTAAGAGGGTTAAATACACACCCACCATCGTCTCCAAAGACTCACTTAGGATATCTTAATCAACCTTTCGGGTTTCTTGGATATGTCTTCAATGGGAATGATATAACTGTTAGAGACTCAACTTTAGAGGCATTCTTACAATCTATTGCTGCTAGGTTTAGTGATTTCACCCATAATAAAAACAAAAGACTTAAAAAGCATTCTCATTTGACCATTGATGATTTAAAAGAAATATTTGTAGAGGAGCTAAATGAAAAAATCACAGGTGCAATTAGTGGTAACAAACGATATGGTTGGGTTGCTTACTATTCTAATATAAATGACCTTTCTCTCCTCCACAAGATAGACTTTATTACAAAAGAAATGTTTTCGAGATTGAATGATTTTGATCGTCAATCGCCAAAAGAACTTAAGAAAATATCCAGAGCCTATTACGAAATAAAATTTAACCCACAAGGCGGGTATATTAGAAACTATGACAAAATAGAGACTCTCAAACAAAAAACAGATTTTTTAGTTAGCAGGGGCAGAATTGGTCTTGATGAACGGCTTACCAGAGATCAAATCGAAGAGCGATTTGAACGTTATAAAGCAACAATTTTATCAAGAATGCAAGCAGATGAAGGTGAAATATATCCTAAGTAATGCTATGTTGAACAAGACCGACGCCGACGGTACTTAGACTAGTGATAAGTGCCGTACCCCACACAGGTAAGCTAGTGTGGGCTGAAGTGCTCACGACATAGATTATGGTTGTAAACCTTCTTTGGGGGAAACTGCTAGAGAAGAGGATTGGACTGATATCTCCGGCGTTGTGTCTTTTTTATTCAGAGGGTAATGATGAAAGAATTTTTAGATAGCTTAAGTAAATCAGCTTGGGAAACATCCTGCGCAAGATACAATTCATCTCGAAGATTAAAAATAAGAGAGATATTTTCCACTATAAGTATTGCTTTGATAGGTCTATCAGGAATAGCTCTTTCTCTAATGCAATCCTCTTTCGGTGAAACCTTCGGGAAAAATCTAAATAATCTTGTAGCTGCCTTTTCAATTGTATTAAGCATGTTACTTATAATAATAAGTTTGATTGAGTGGGGTTTTGCTGCAGGTGCTAAATCCGAGGCATTGTTCCGCAATGCGGAGTTACTTAATGAACATGAAAGAAAAATAATCCTCTTTGGGAAAAAATTAACAGGAGACTTATCACAAGAGGATTATAATAAAATTGATGCTCTCCGTGAAGAGTATGAGAAAATAAAATCCACTTGTGGATTTAATCACAGCCCAATAGATTACGAGTTCCATAAAATAATAAAGAAAAGATTTTATATATCTAAAAACACCGAGCACTTCAGTTTTCTAAGAGATCTGAAGGGGAGATTGTCATATTACCTTTGTAGCATTTGGGGTTATTTATTAATATGGGGACTGGTAGTATGCTTTTTCTATGCAGTGATTAAAAAAGTCATTGCATTGCCTTAATTAAACTGGGGCGCTAACGCTCCAGTATATACATGATCTTATCTGAATACCATTGCAACATATCCCTACGTTTTTCCAAATATTGAGCATGATTATAAGTACCTCGAATACCATTCTTGTCAACATGCGCAAGTTGCATCTCAATCCATGCGGAATCAAACCCTTGTTCATGCAGGATAGTAGACATTGTATGCCTGAAACCGTGACCGGTGGCTCGCCCCTTATATCCCAGCAGCTCTATTACCTGATTCACACTTTCCTTACTTATAGGCTTTCTACGGTTGTTTCGTCCAATGAAAATGTAAGGATAGTGACCGGTGATCGGTTGTAGCTGTTTAAACAGTTCAACCACCTGAGTAGAAAGCGGCACAATGTGCGGGCGCCGCATTTTCATGCGTGCTGCGGGGATCTCCCAGATGGCACGCTCAAAATCGATTTCCTCCCACGTAGCAAAGCGCATTTCTTGCGTGCGCACGCCGGTCAGCATAACGATGCTTCGGTGCATTCTTAGTGATGATGCTACCGGTATATCCTTCCAAATCCTTAACAAAGTAAGGTAGCTCCTCGGCCGACAGGAACGGATGGTGCTTTTGTTTGGGAACGGCTAGCGCGCTGGCGAGATCTGGGGCTGGGTTATATTCCGCCCTGCCAGTAATAATGGCGTAGCGGAAGACCTCTCCGCAGCGCTGGCGTATCTTACGGGTTTTCTCCAATGCCCCACGCCTCTCAATGCGCCGCCGCACTTCCAGTAGCTCTAAGGGCTTAATTTCGGCAATGGGGCGTTGACCAATAAACGGAAACACATCCTGCTCAAAGGTGCGCATGATTTCTTCTCTGTAAGCCAGAGTCCACCGGTCAGCCTTGTTCGTGTGCCATTCACGGCTAAGAGCTTCAAAGGAGTTCTCAACGGAAAGCTTCTGCGCGAGCTCTTGCGCCTTTTTCTCGGCTACTGGGTAATGCCATCCGCAACCAGCTTACGGGCTTCCACGCGCTTTTCTCGCGCTTCGGCCAGCGATATCAAAGGATAGATGCCGAAAGACATCAGTTTGGCTTTCCCGGCATAACGATAACGGAAACGCCAGCCCTTACTACCGTCAGTGTTAATAAGGAGGGACAGCCCCTGGCCGTCGTCGAGGGTATAGGGGTTTTCCTGCGGTTTGGTGCGCCGACTGTGTATGCCCGTTGGGAGTATATGTATCAGCGGGTTCTGTGTATAAAAAATCTATACGTATCGCTAGACGCATTTTTCACGGATGCAGGCAGTAGCCCACGGACTTATATGGACAAGAAAGCCAATCAATGCTTTGATTTATTGTGTTTTTATGGATTTACCGGGAGCTACCAGGACAAGATTTGGCGGAAGATCACAGGAGTCGAACCTGCCCAGGACCGCTGGCGGCCCCAACCGGATTTGAAGTCCGGCCGCCCCACCGGGGACGAGGATCTTCCTTTGGCGCGAGGAAGCAAGGTGCTGATTATAGCGCGGATTAGGCTGCACGCTAAGCAAGAAATGGCTTGCCATTTGCCTGCCCGATCGCGGCGGCATGACCACCCGCCCAACGGCGCACCACGTCAACCCTGGGCGCGTAGCGCGGTACCGTTCACGCCATACCAGGCGCTCGGGGGTCGGCTATGCCATCGTGCCTTGTCGCAACCAGTAATAAAGTTCGCTATTACGTTGAAATCCCATTTTGCGCATCACGTTCATTTTATGGTTGCTGGCGGTTTTTACGCTGATGGCCAACCGGCGGGCGATGTCGCTGATCCGCATTTCCTGCCGGAGGCACACCATGATTTCCCGTTCGCGCTGGGTGAGCAAATACTGCGGGCAAACGCACTCCTCGTCGCTGCCGCAGAGCTGCGCCGGCTGACTGCGACGTTGCTCCAACGCCAGCGACACCTTGCGCAACACCGCGGCTACCGACATGTCATGATAGATAATGCCGCTTTCCAGCAGACAGCTGCTGTGCAGCTCACGCTTGCGGCGATTTTCCGGTCGGCGTAGCGCAAAGTACAACGGGTAACGCGCCTCGGCGAGCGCCGCGCAATGGCAAAAACAGCTACGGCTGCCAGAGGGAACATACTGAAAAACCAGATCGGCCTGATGCAGGTGCTGCTCGTCCACCCGACGCGTCTCGATGCCACGCGCATAAAAATGCGCGCTCAACGCCTTGGTCAGCCCTTTGGCAAAATAGATATTCTGGTCAAGCACGGCTAATGTCATCACTGAATTCATCTTGGCTCTCCCTCTGCTGCCGCATTACGGTTCCTGACTGTTATCGATACGCAACTGATAAACCATGGTGGCATTCGGCGGCACTTTTGGCGGGTAACCGGTTTCGCCATAGGCCAGCTCCGGCGGCACCACCATGGTCAGCGAACCGTGATTATTCAGTTGGCTTATTGCTTCTCTAAATAGTGGCGGATAAGCCGATAACGGCTGTGCAAGCACTTTGCCGCTCAGTTCCATATCCTGCACGACGCTGCCATCCGTCAGCTGCTCCTTCACCACCACCTCAATCACCGCATCCTTGGCCAACGGCCGATCGCCGGCGTAGTCCACTCGATACCAAAAACCCATCGGCGAACGTTTTACGCCTTTCTGCTGGCTGAATTGCGCCACATACTGCTGGTCCTGCTGCGTTCGTTTTTTAACCACCTGTTGCCGTGCGGCATTAGCCATGCTATCCGCCTTGGCCATCAGTGCCGACAATTCCCCCGGCGGCAACAGCGGCCGGCCTGATACGGTATCCAGTACTCCCGCCAGCAAACTGTTGCGATCGATCTGTACCCCCCAGCTCTGGCGTTCGCTCATCAGTTGCTGAATATCACGCCCCAGCGCGCTGCCGGCCGCGTAGGACAGCCGGTTGGTCTGGGCCTTCAACTGCTCCGGCGTCAGCGTCCATTGTTGCAGCGCGGTGATTTGCCGCTGCCAATCCTGACGATCGCGGGCGTAGTGCGCCTCTTGCTCGGCATGCCGCCGTTGCAGCCGAGCCAGTTGGTCAGTGGCCTGCTGCAACAGAGCCGCGCTGCGTTGCGCGTCCGGCGATCCTTGCCAGGCACGGCGCAACCCGCCCAACCACTGTTGCAACAGCGTCAGATCCGGCAATGCCGGCTGTTTTGGCGCAGGTGCTGGCGTTTGTGCACGCAGCGCTGCCAGTTCCTGCTGTAGGGCATTGAGCGCCGCTCGCTGCCGCGCCAACTGGTCATCGCGCTCCTGCAGCGTACGGCGCAGCACAAATGCCGTTGACGTTGCCGAAGGCGGTGATTTGCCAGCCGTAGGGCGGCTTTCGGCGGTTTTTTTCTCTGTGGCGGCACGGCCCTGTTGCGCCTTGGCCGCCGGAGCGCGCTGCTGCTGGTATTGCTCGGCAAATTGCAACAACGCCGGCACGCCGTCATCTGCCCGCAAATCACCGTCAACCGCCAGCAAGGCCACCAGCACCGCTAGCGCCAAACGCAACGGCCGTTTCATTTAACCTGCTCCGCGCGATCGGCCAACCCTGCCAATACCGCTTGATCCACTTGCGCGCACAGGCGGTTGACCTTGTAGCGATACAGCGCGTCGACCATTTCCTGGGTATCGCCGTTCACCTTGGTACGCACCCCGGCATACAGCGAGGCGCCGCTCATCAAATGATCGAAGCCCTGTTTCAATTGCTGATGCTGCTGCTGGTCAATGGCGCGCAGCGCCCCCAGCTCCTGTTGACACAGCTGTAACCGCTCCGCTTCGCGCTGTTTTCGCAACGCGTCTTCCGACGGTTGCTGCTGCCGATTTTCCGCGCTGGGTGGTACGGGTTTGCTGGTCTTGGCGTTTTGGCATGCCACACTTGCCAGCAGTACCAGACATACCACGCTCGCCCGAACGGACAACGGCATAGGCTTTTTGATCATCTTCGAGTTCCCTTTTCTTTAGAGTTTTTATGCTGGAAAAAACGCCGATCCGCAGGAAACAGCAATGCGGCGCTGTTGCGATAACGCTCCGCCTCGGCCCATTGCTGCCGGTGGCGCAATATGGCGATCAGGTTGGCGTAAACGTTGGCATCAATGCGTAACGTCAGGTAATCACGAGCCCACCCGGCATAGCCATCGAGCAGGGTTTCGTCGTGCGTTCGGTTGTAGACCAGCAACTGAAAGGTCTGTAAATCAAAGGCTCGGCGCTGCTCGAATCCCCAGGCGGCCAGCGGCGACATGGCCAGCAACGGGCGGATATCCCGCAGCCCGCCGCGTTCAACATGGGTTAACGTCAAGCCGCTGCGGAACATCACCAACATCATCGCCATACCGCACAGGCACAGCAGGCCGCCACCGACGCGCAGCGCCATCACCCCAGGGCCGACACGACCCACGACGCAGGCGTGGCGGCAGGAAAGGCGATCCAGCGTGGCCAGCATCAAGGCAAATACCAGCCAATGCAGCGCCGAAACATAAAACGGATATTCCAGCTGGCAATGCAGTACCATTGGCAGCATGGCCAGGCACAGTGCGCTCGCTTCACCGGCGCTGCGCCGACCGGCGGCAAAGGCCCGGCGATCGTGACGCCATGCCTGCCACAGCACCCGGCCTGCCCCGCAGGCGATAGCCAGCATGCCAAGCAGCGCGGTTACTCCGCCTTCCAGCCACCACAGCAACACTTCGTTATGGGGATGACGGGCGATTTCCAGCACCGGCGTCGGGGGCCGTTGGCCGATACGAAAATGCTGGAACGCAACTTCAAAACTGCCATAACCCCAGCCGGTCAGCGGATGAGCGGCGATCATCTTCAGCGTGTCTTGCAGCATGCTCAGCCGTGCCTGATTTGACAGCGCATGCGACAACGGTGCCCCGTCGCCGCTGGCGCCCAGCAATACGGCGATGCCAAGCCCACAGCCAAGTAACATCAGGCCGCTGGCCACCATCAATCGGCGTGCCAGGCGTCGCCCGAATAACGCCCAATAGCCGATCGGCAACAACCCGCCGGCCAGCCAGCCAGTGCGCGACTGCACCCAGACCAGCAGCGCAACGAGCAGCACCAGCAGCGCCGCCAACGCCGTTTGCCGCCCTCTCTCGCCGCGAACCGACGCCAGGGCGTAACCCGGCAGCAGCATCAGCATTAATACCAGCGCCAGGCCGGTGGCTAACAGGCTGCCGAGGACGTTGGGCTGCTGGAAGATGCCGTACACCCGAGAGCCGCGCAGCGGCACCCAGCTCCACGCCGGCCAGAACAGCTGCAGCAGCGCCAGCACCGCCTGACCGCCGATCAGTAACAGCAGCCACACCACCCACGCATGGCGCCAGCGAAAGTTCAACCGCAGTTGCAACCAGCAGCAATAGATCCCCCACCCGGCCAGCAGACCGGCAACGCGCCAGGCCGCGACATGGCTGTCAGTCTCGCTGGCGAACGCCAGCGGCAGCGCAAGCAGTGCCACACCCAGTGTGAAACACACCGCACCTGGCGTGACCAGCCAGCCGCGATGGCCAAACGGGCGCCAGAGAATCAGCAGCATCAGAGCGCCCAACAGGGTATACACCAGCGTGTTGAACGGTAGCCCCAGGCCGACGCCGCCCATATTGGGGAAATAAAGCAGCGACGCCATCGTCAGTGCGACGAAGCAGACAACCAGCGCGTTACTCGTATTCCAGGCTGAACGTGGCTGTCGCACTGAACTCTCCGCGGCCGATGGTTTTATTACGAATGGCTTCCGGTTCACCTTGCACATAGGCCTGTAGGGCAATCTGGTTACTGCCCGCCGCCAGGCGATATTTGTCGCTGGCGCTGTTCAATGGCAAGGCGGTGCCATCACGGTTTTCCAGACCGATGGCAATGCCCGATGCGCTGCTGCCGCCGTCCAGCGCCAGCAATCCGGGCAGGTTGGCGTTTTCGTTGCCGCTGAAGGTAACCGACACCGTATTGCCCAGACTCAGATCGCATTCCGCCAGATGCAGCGTAAAAATCTGACTATGGGTGCGGGTATTCAGGTACAGGTATTTGTCGACAATGGTGCCGAAATCGAGCTGGATCCGATCCTCTCCCGGCAGGATCACGCAGGGCTCCGCGACCAATACCCCGTGAAAACGCATATTTTCATCTGCCGCCGCCGGCTGAGCCATCAGCCCCGCCAGCACGATACCGACGCCCAACAGCGCGCTGCCGCGTCGGCTGGTTTGTTTTGCGCGCATGATGACACTCTCCTTTATTGACATTGCGCTCACCGCTGCTTGCCGCCGTGCGGCGATCAGTCGTAAAACAGCCGAAAATCAATCACCGCGCGGTAGGCACCAACGCCCAGCGTTGCCGGCGTACGCACCGGCGTCACCGTATAGCTCAAGGTATTTTGCCCCGGTGACAGCAGCCTTGGTTTATTGCGTACGCCAAGGCGTACCGGCTGCCCACTGCTGTCCGCCAGCTGCAATCCCAGTCCGCTGACGCCCGTTACCTTGACCAGCATCGGCGCGTCGTCATCGGCTGGCGCCATAAAAGCCACCGAAACCGCCGGCTGACTACCGCTCCATGCCAGCGCACCGCTCCAGGCGTCTCGGCTGCTGGCCGGTGCACGCAGGCAATCCTTCAACTTCAGTTCGAACGCCACTGGCGTACCACGATCGCCCGGCTGCTGAAAATGCGCGCTGCCGGTGTTGCCCAGCCAAATCTCTTGCCGCGCCGAGGCCATTTCCAGGCTACAGGCGCTTTCGGTCAGCTCGCCGTGGACATGCAACATGCCGGTGGCGCCTTCTACGTCCCAGTTGTCTACCGCTCGCGCCTGCGGCATCAGCATCAAAATCATGCCGGCCGTCAGTGGCACCATCAGCGCTGCCGCCGCCGTCAGGCCAATCCGCCGTCGCTGATAGCGATCAAGGGGGGTTCCGGGGCTGTTGTACATGGTTGTTCTCTCCGCTGTCTGTTGACTGCCGTTACCGGCTACTTCCTGTCCGGCACCACCTGGCAGCTACCGCCGTTGCAGCTGAACACCAGCTGTGGGCGGCCGCCGTAATCATTGATATAAGTCAGTACCGGGCTGGCACCCAATGCAGCCGCCGAAACGCTCAACGGCGCGCTGCCCTTCGGCGCAATCATCAGCGGCTCAAAACCGGCCACTCCCTTGCCCTCTTTGCGCGTACTGGCGTCTACCAGCGTCACGTAATACGGCGTCGGGTTGTTCACCTGATAGCTGTCGCCCCGCCGGGTCAGCGTCAGCGCCTCCTGGCTTGGCGCCGCATTTTTCTGCGGCGCAATCGCCGCCGGCCGATAGAACATTTTTATTCGCGTTTGCAGCGCAATTTGCAGCGTATTGGGCTTATCGCTGCGTGGCGGGATTTCGCGCAGGTTGAAGTAATAAAGCGTCTCGCGATCCTGCGGCAACTGCCTGGCCACCGGCAGCGCCTGGATCTTCACCTGGCTCGGTTTGCCCGGCTCGATACGCTGCACCGGTGGCAGGACGGTAAACGGACTTTGGATCTTGTTACCCTGGGCATCTTCAATCCATCCCTGTGCCAGATATGGCAACTGCTGGTTCTGGTTGCTGACGTTAAGACTCATGGTCTTTTGGTCACCGCTGAAGATCACACGCGTGCGATCCAGCGCGATGGCCGCCTGGGACGACGTGGCGACCATGCCCGCCGCCAGCGCCGCCATGGCGGCAAAAGTGCTCAACAGGGAAAATCTTGCTGTGTTCATCATCGGGTTTATCTTCTTCACGGTTAACAATCATTCATGAACGAGTGGCCGCCGCGCGCTGGGCGGCCGGTGCGGGCGTATTCGCCGTCACGGGGTGACATGGCAATAACAGGGTATTCATCAGCATGTCGGCCGGCAGCGGCGTCGGCAGACGAATTTCACACTGCGGCCCGCCGTTCCAGTGCACGCTCATCACCTCACCGGCATTGATGCCAGACAGATAGACGCTGCCGCCGTCGTTGACGATACCGGTCTGCTGCTTGCGTGAGTTGATTACCGTTGCGCCGAACGGCGGTTCGCTGCCATCGGCCAGTTTGACGATCGCCATCGCCTTCTCGCCGGCGATCACGTCGAACTTGCGATAGCCGATCGCCCCTTCGGTCAGGGTGGCCTGTACCACCGAACGCGTGGCTTCCACGTTGTCATCCAGGCGGTTGAGATCGATGCTGGCCTTGTTGCGGTAATAGCTGTTGACGTCGGTGACTACCGCCTTGCCAAAGCGGTTGGTCATTACCGTGCTGCCATAGCCACGCACCGGCACGTCCGCCACGCCATCGGTATCGAGCAGCAATCGCGTGCCGCCCGGGGTGTTGGTGCGGTGCAGCACCGCACCTTCTGCCGTCAGCGTCATGCCGCCCTGTGCCGCCAGGCCGACCGCGCTGTAACGGCCGGCCTGATAGCTGGCGTTGGCGTTGATCTGCGCCAGATCGCCCTCGTGGCTGTAATAGCCGCTCATGGTTGCCCCGCTACGGGCGACACCGGCGTTCAACTGATAGTTATTGTGTTCATCGATCCGATCGTAATAGCCCACGCGATGCGAGCTGTCGTCGCGGTCAACCGTCATGTTGTAGCTGAGCGTGGCGGCGTTGCCCCAGGGCACCGACAGCGACAGATACATACCGTCGTCGTTGCGCTCGTTGTAACGATTGCGGTAGGCCGACAGCGACACGCTGGCGTTTTTGACGTCGCCGATGTCGAAGTAACGCGACAGCATCAGGTTATAGCGATCGTTGGCAGCCCGATCCCAGTACGTTTGGTGGCTATAGTTGAGATAGGCGCTCAACCCCAGATCGCGGAACTGCTTGTTGAAGGTGATGGTGTACATCTCCTTGCTCTTGCCGCTGCGGTTGCCTTCGTAACGTTCGTCCAGGTATTCCCCCATGCTCATGAAATCCTCCTGGGAGAAGCGGTAACCGGCAAACGTCACCTGGCTGTCGTACTCATCGAAGTTCTTTGAATAGCTCAGGCGATAGGAACTGCCGCTCTTGACGCCGTCCTGCGGCAAGCTGGCGCGCGATTGCGTGGCGTCAAACGACAGCGCTCCCAGAGCCATCAAGTCGCGACCAATACCCAGCGACAGGGCGTTGTAATCGCCACCGGCGATCGCACCGCCGTACAGTGACCAGCCGTTGCTGACCCCCCAGGAAAATTCCCCGGTTCCGAACAACGGCCCGCGCAGATGATGGCCCCATTCCGACGGCTTGCCCGCCGCCAGCTTGTAGCGCACGCTGCCCGGACGCGTCAGGTACGGGATACTGGCGGTGTTCATCTTGAACTCCTGCACGCTGCCGTCCTGCTCCTCTACCCGCACCTCCAGCTCGCCGGACACGGCATCGTTAATGTCCTGAATACGGAATGGCCCGGCAGCGACCTGCGTTTCATACAGCACGCGTCCTTGCTGGCTGATAACCACCTTGGCGTTGGTCTTGGCCACCCCGCTCACTTCCGGCGCATAGCCACGCAGATTCGGCGGCAGCATATTGTCGTCCGAACGCAGGCTGGCGCCGGTGAAGCGCAGGCTGTCGAACAGGTCGGAATTCAAATAATCCTCGCCCATGGTCAGGCGGGAACGCAGCGCCGGGATCGCCCGATAGGCGTAATAACGGCTCCAGTCGAACTGGGTGTTGGTCTGCTGGCCCGAGCCGGTCTGGTGATTAAGGTTCGCCTGCCAGTCGGCGCGTAGCCGCCAGGCGCCGAGGTTACCGCCGGTGGTGCCGTTGCCGCTCAGGCTATAACCGCTGCCACCTCCCTTCAGGTTCTTCTGGCTTTGGCCGTTGACGTTGTAGTCAAACAGCAGGCCCGGAATACCGTTATCCCAGCGAGAAGGCGGATCCCAATTCTCGGAGCTGTACTCCAGATACGCCTGGGGAATATTGAGATACAGCGATGAGGTACTCAGATCGCCGTGTGCTTCCATGCCTTTCAGGCTGGTCAGATCCAGACACTGGCCGTCGTGCGACCAGCGCAGCGTAGTCGCCAGCTTTTCTTTGAGGCCCAATTGGCCGACCAGCGTTGGCGATAAACACACTTCGCTGCCTTTGGCATCGTTCTCCGGCGCGACAAAACCGATCGGCTGTTCCGGCAGGTCCATTTTATTAACGTGTACGACCAGGGTATAAGCGCCCGGCATAATATAGCCACTGCGCGTAAATTGGCTCAGATCGATATTCTTTCGATCGTTGATATCTAAAACATCGGTGTTGAACTGGACTTCGTCCGCGGCGTAAGCCCGCATAACCGAATGGCTTAACGACAAGGTAATGCACAGTCCCAGGACCTGAAGACGAAATAATTTCCCTGCCGGTGAAAGCATAATAAAAATCCCTTTTAAAAACCCATTAACTGCCAAAACGAGAGAAAATTAAAAATAATCCAGTTTAAAACGCAGCGTGGAAAAATAGGCCCCGGCCCTGAGCGGTTGGTGATTAGGCATCAGCGTCATGGAATAATTAAGCGTGCTGTTTCCCGGTATTATTTTTTCCAGCGACAATGGTTTGCCTGGTATCACCTGATTGCCGTCAGCGTCGTTTATTCTCAGCGCCACACCACGGGCTTCTCCCTGTACGCCAAAAAGACCGTCTTCGGCAGAGCCGTCAAACGTCACCTGAAAAAATCGCCAGTCCGGTTTATTGCCTGGTCGTTCTAATTGACAGTTCACCAATTCAATACTGAAGCTTTTGGTCAGTCCCCGACCGTCACGAATGATTTGCCCAAGTGGAATGGTATCCATGTCGATTGTCTGGTCGCGGCTGCCGGCGGCAATCGCACAGGCGGTATCAATAATCGCACCCTGCATATTGACTCGCCCCCACCCCTGAATGACAGGCGCGGCGTCACACGCCGCAGAAGCCAGCGCCAATATCCATACCCACGATTTCACGCCATGATTCCCTTGTAAAAACATCGCGGCATTCCTTTTGACAGGAGATTAACCAGACATGCAACTCGCAGCATGCCTGGTGTATTTATACCTGCGGGGTTACTTACTGATAGGCCAGCGTGAAGTCGGCTACGGCGGTGAAATCACCTGGAACCACGGCAGCCGAGGCACCTTCGCCTTGCAAATAAGCGGCAAAGTGCAGGGTGTTGTTGTTGTTGTTCAGGTTCTGAGACGGGGTAGCGGTACCCAGAGTGATAGGTTTGCCGTTATAGGAAATGGCGATGCCAGCGCCTTTGGCAGTACCTGCAATCCCCAACAGATCCTTGTTACCGGTAGATTCGGTGCCGCTGAAGGTTACGCTGACGCTTTTCAGCGTAGTGGTATCACACTGCTCCAGTTTGATGTCAAACGGACGTGGGTTGGAGGTGCCGCCATTTTTCAGCGCCACGTTGGACACCTGGCCCAGATCTACGATCTGATAGATCGATTCTGGTGCAATAGAGCAAGGTGCATCAATAATAGAACCGATGAATTTTACTTTACCGTGACCCTGATCGGCAGCGTGAGCGAAAGAGGTAGCGCCAAATGCAATCACTGCTGCCATCATGACTTTATTAAGTTTCATAAAACCTATATTCCTTATAAGAAAATAATGCGTATTCCCGTAAAGATCGGGCAGCCCAACGCGTAACCGCGCATAAATAAGCAGCTCTTAATCTTTAGCATTTTGAGAGTAGTAAACTTGCCAGAGCCAGAGAGATGTCTACGATAAAGCCTCCCTTTAATAGCGGGAAAAAGGATTTAATTCATTAATAAACTCAACGGCATAAATAATCGTTTAATTAGCGAATAAAATCTCATTTACCCAAGCTAGCCCTCATGGCCGGCGATGAATATTCTGGCAAAAGCCCTGCTTTAAACAAAGAGTTTTTTAACGCCCGTTAAATATTCGCAATTTATTTCCTTTATCCGGCTAATTTCCCACTATTTTTAGCCTCATAGATCGTAAAATATTCAAAACTAGAACAAAATCCTGTTTTTTGTTATTTGCCAAACAATGAGATCGCAAACTGGGGTTTTGTGAATATAATAAACCAAAAATAGGCCTAATCTTATGACTTCGGCCCTTGGTAAACGCCTATAAAGTAAGGCGAAAAAAAACTAAAAATTTCAGGCAGTCAACAGAGTTAGTCATTTGCTTTCTCTTGGTTTTATCCTATACGCAGCATATAGAGAAAATGAATTTCTTCCAGGGAAAGCAGCAACGGAATACAGAGGATGTATTATGGAAGCACTATCTCCTAAAAAGCAGGAAATACAACAACTTCAGCGAGACCTGCGGCAGGCGCTACTCACGCTTTCACCACCTTCAGAATGCGGTAAACCACCGTTAAATCAGCAGAAATGGCTATCAACGCGACAATTGGCGGAATATATCGATGTCGGCGTGTATCGCGCCCGGAATTTATTATTGGATATGGTGGAAAAAGGCGAGGTTATTGTTTCCGCCGGCTCGGTGAAAAACTCGCTACGCTGGTACCCGGTATTGCCTACCTCAGCGACCGATCATACCAATATTAAGCCCCCCACAACCTCTCCACCGGCAAAATAAGGATAGCTCGCGCCGAGTTGCCAACTGCGACAGGCGCTGCCGTTAGTCACTCATTATTGGGATATTACAGTGAGAAAATTAGTTTTCCTGGTCAACAGTGGCCTGATGTTAGCCGCCCTTTTACTGGCGGGGAATGCGTCTGCCTTTACCTGCAGAACCTCGGACGGTGGCCTGATCCGGCCTGGCGGCTCCACCACCCCGGTCGACGTGCGGGTACGCATCGGGCCACAACTCTCCTATGGCAAGAATGAAATCGTCAACGTCAGCCAGGTCACCTGTAAAAATGACGTTGCCAGCTGGACGGATTATTTGAAAACCGACAGTCCGGCGCTGGGCATGAATAATGGCATTTTTGGCGGCATCGGCAGCGGCATGACAATTAATGGCCGCGATTATCCTTCTCCGGTCTCCTCCGGCATTAATGTCGTAACGCTGACCAACCTGAATACGCAGTCGATCGCCATTCGGGTATACATCGTGCTGAACCGTTTCCCGACCCCTGATATTAAAATCAATAAAGGTGACGTTATTGGTCAAATCAATTTCTCCCAAACCAACGACCGACCGAATTGCCCACAGTGCGGCCCTTACCGCTGGCGGCTGATTGCCGATAATGATGCGTATTTTGTCACCACCACCTGCACCATCAATAACGGCCGGCAGATTGACGTCAACTTTAACCAGATCAGGCAGGATTATCTGACGACAACGGTCAATAATGCGCAGATAAAACAGGACAAGGCGTTGACATATCAATGTGACGATCTGAGCGCCACGCAGGATATCCTGATTCGTCTGGTCAGCGATTCCAGCGGGTTTTCAGCGGATTACATCAAGACCACCAATGCCAATGTCGGCGTGGCCATGATGTATAAAGACGCGGTGGTTAAACCCAACGACGCCTTTCGAACACGCATCGTCAACGGCGTCGGTAGCGATACCATCACCTTTGTGCCGGTAAAAAATAACGTACCTTATACCAGCATTGCCACCGGGCCATTATCCGGATCGGCAACGCTTATTTTCAGTGCTCCGTGAGGCAGGGTTAACGATTATGTTCAGCATAAGCAAAGGGCTGAGGGGTGGCATGCTGGTCGCCCTGTCGGCAGCCTGCGGTGGCGTTTTGGCCGCTGACCAGGGCACGCAGGTAAATATTTCCGCCACCATAGTGGCACCGCCGCCGTGCGTTATTAATAAAGGAAAAGTGATTGATGTCAATTTTGGTGACGTCGGGGTGAACAGAATTGACGGCAATCGTTATATGCAGCGGCTGGACTACACCGTCGAATGCGAATTTCTCGACGGTTCACGCCAGTTGAAAATGAAAATCGTCGGCAGCGGCGCCGCGTTTAACGCCAATGTGCTGCAGACCAGCGTCAATGGTTTGGGCATTAAGCTGTTGGCGGACGGCAAGGCGTTGAATATCAATAGCGCATTCAGTATTGATTACGCCAATCTGCCCAAGCTGGATGCCGTGCCGGTGAAAAATGCCGCCAGCACGCTAACCGAAGGCGAGTTCAGCAGCGGCGCAACCATGCTGGTGGACTATTTCTGAAACCATGGAGGTCGGTTTCGCGCCGGCCAGCCTGCCGCCCCTGCTCAGCGCGCGTTCATGCAACGACACTGCGCATCGTCTCCAGCCATTGTTGATAATAGTTCTGCCAGCTGTTTTTCCTGGCTACGGTAATCAGCAGGAACGCGTCTATTTTCCATTTCGCTATAGATTTGCAGTTGAGAGAGTAAAATTAACCAGCAGACAATGGGGAAACCGCCAACCCGTTGACAATCATCAATCAGTGGGTAACAGGCGCCGAGTGGGCGGCGCCGGGACATTACGGTTTTAATAACTGCGGCACGTTTAACAAAATAAATTCGTTATCATCCGCCACATTCGGCTGACGGCTGGAGGAAAACGGGAAATTATTGTCATTGCCCACCACGATATGGCTGTCATCTACCACATCAACGTTTTCAATGGTGAAGAACGGGAAGGTCAGCACGCCGTTATTTAACGGCTTGCGCGCCAGTTTGTGCGGATCCTGAATATTCAGCAGGTCAATATAAGCCTGTTTTTCTACCGGCTTGCCAACATTGTCAGCCGAAAACGCGATACGGTATACGCGTTTGAACTTCGCCAACTGACTAAAGCAGTTACCGGTCGGCGCCCCGCTGGCGCAGGCTTTATCCGCCGTGCCCTCGCCGTTGTCACGTTCAATCACCAGTCCATGGGTCGCATCAATCATATTAAAATCGCCAATGGCATGAGCGTTGTCTTCCAGCAGGTACTGCCAGCTGCGGCCGGTCCATTGCTGCCGTTTTACGTCAAACTCCAGCACCCGCAGATAACGCTTGCCGTCGATATTCTCAAATTTCTCGCCGTCCCACAGCGCACCTTCCAGCAGCGGGTACAACATCGTACCGTCTTTGGAGGCGGCCATGCCCTCAAAGCCCTTGGAACGCGCCACCTGGAAGTTTTGCTTGCCATCCGGCGCTCCCGGCAGGGTCAGGGTCGGGTTGTCCGGCGATTTCACCGTTTTACCCTCCACCTCGGTAGCAAATACCGCCAGGATCTTGCCATCCAGATCGGCCTTGATCAGGTAGGGGCCGAACTCTTCGCCGATCCACAGGGCATTGTCAGCGAACTGGAAGCTTTCCGGGTCGAAATCGCTACCGGTCAGATAGCGCTTCTCACTGCTCTCGTTAACGATATGAAACGGCACTTTCTTGTCCGGATCGTGCAAAAACACCGTTTTCAGGCGTTTAACGCCGCCGGTGTTAAAATCAATCTGGTAATGATTGAGATACAGCATGGCATCCGGTGAATTGGCCTTGCTGCCGAAGCCGTTGTCGGTCAGTACCCAGTAGCTGCCATCTGCCATGTGTTTGATGCCCGAATGCCCTTGCAGCGGCTGGCCGTTAATCGGCAGCCCGATGCCCGTCAGGCGATCGGCAGATTTACCCGCCACGCTGCCCAGCGTGTCGACCCGCTGGCCGCTGGTGTATTTGCCGCTCTGCTGTAGATCCGACGGCGCATCATCCGGCGTGGCAACGGTGGAGTTCACCGGCAACAACGCATGCCCGGCCAGCTCGGCGGTAACGGCCTGCTGTGCCAGCAACGGCGCGCTGAACGCCAGACAGCCGGCCAACAGCGCCAGACGGGATTTTTTAAAATACATGTTCTACGCTCCCTGATGATGGTTATGCCCAAAGGTAAAAAGGCAACGTCACTATAGGGAGCCGCAGTGACAAAATTATGACTCGGCGAAGGCGCGCCGGTAGCTGTGCGGATGGAAACGCCAGGTCATGGCTATCAGCGCCACCACCGCCAGCGCGTGGATCTGCCAGTCGAGCACGAAGCCACCGCTGTAGTCGCGCAGCAGGCCGGAAACATAGGGCGTCACCCCCGCCAACAGAAAACCGATGCCCTGCATAAAGGCCACCAGACGCCCCGCCAGCGCCGATTGCGCGATATGATCGAGCGCCAGTACCAGACACAGCGGAAACGCACCGCCCAGGCCGATACCGGCCAGCAGCGCCCACAACCACGGCAGCGTCAGCGGTTGATAAATCAGGCCGATAAACCCGACCAGCTGCATCGCCAACGCCAGCAACAACAGCGGGCGGCGATCTGACGATCGCGCCAACGCCGGCAGCAGCAAGGCCCCCGCCACCTGTCCGGCGGTCATCAACGCCAGCAGTGCACCGCTGGCCTGCGCTTGCCATCCCTGCTGCATATAATACGGTGGTAGCCAGGCTATCAGGCTGGTATAGCCGCCGTTAATCAAGCCGAAATACAGCCCCAGCAGCCAGGCGCGAGGATTGCGCCACATGCTGGCTGCCTGCGCCAGCCTTGGCTGCGGCAAACGGCCAAGCCCACGGCTGACCGCCAGCCAGACCATCGCTGCCAACAGCGCCGGCAGCGCCCACCAGGCCAGCGCACGGTGCCAATCCGCGCCGCTGGACAGCAGCCATGGGGTGATCGCCGCCCCCAGCCCGCCGCCGCCCATCAGTGCCGCCGACCATAGCCCGGCCACCAGCGCCATCTGCTTGAGGAAATGCTGCTTGATAATGCCCGGCATCATCGCCTGTATCACGCCAATGCCCAGCCCACCCAGCACCGCGCTCAATAACAGCTGCGTGCTGTCCGGCGCCAGCTCGCGCCACAGCGCCCCCAGACCAATCGCCAACAGGCTCAGCAGGATGCCGGCTTGCTCACTGCAACAACGGCTGATGGCGCCGCCGGCCAACGCCATCAGGCCCATCATCAGCACCGGCAAGGTGGTCAGCAGCGCCGCACCACCAAAGCTCAGCCCGGTGGCCTGGCGCAGCGTCGGCAACAGTGGGCCAATAGAGGTCAGCAGGGGGCGCATATTCAGGCCAATCAGCACTAATGCGCACAACAGAGGATTAAACCAGCGCCGCACGGTCATGGCATAGTCCCTTGGTTACCAAAATGATTTAACACGATACATCCTGAGATTTGCTAATAGGGCGAGCCGCGTCACAGCAACCATCCGCACGCAGCCGCAGAGGTTGCGCTACTGTAGAAAAGACAATTAGTATTGGGAAATTAAATAATAAAATGGTCAGTAGTGGAAAAATGAATCGCTATCCGATGTTCAACCCGCAGTTGCTGCTCAGCTTTGTGGCGGTGTGCGACAGCTGCAGCTTCACGCGTGCTGCGCAGCGGGTGTTTCTTTCGCAATCCACCGTTAGCCAGCAGGTACGTCGGCTGGAGGAGATGCTCGGTAAACCGCTGTTTGAGCGTTCATCCCATCAAGTATTGCTGACCGAAGAAGGCGAGAAGTTGCTCAGTTATGCCCGGCGCATCATTGCGCTGAACGAAGAAGCGCACGACGCACTGACCGGTATCTGGCGCGACGGCGTACTGCGGCTCGGCATGCCTGAGGATTTTGCCGTGCCGACCACCCAACTGCTGGCGCAGTTCAGCCGCCAGCATCCACACCTGCGGCTAGACGTCACCAGCGGTTTGAGCGCCGATCTGCACCATGCGTATGCGCGCGAGGAACTGGATCTGATTCTGGTCAAACAGCGCCGCAGCCAACCCCCCCGTGCCGCACGCCCGGAGCCGCTACTGTGGCTGGACAGCCAGGCGTTTCCCGCCATTGAGCAAACGCCGGTACCGCTGGCGGTGTTTCCGCTTAACGGCCTGTACCGTGAGCAACTGTGTCAGGCATTGGACAATCTCGGTAAACGCTGGCGGATAAGCTACAGCAGCGCCAGCCTGGCGGCGCTCACCGCCGCCAGCGCCGCAGGGCTTGGCGTCACGCTGCTGCCTGCCGGTTGCCGGTTGCCGAGCCACCGCATCCTTGGTGTCGCCGAAGGCCTGCCGCCGATCAATGACTTCGAACTGGCGCTGTATTACCGTGACGGCGCGCCACCCGCCACCGAAGCGCTGGCGCAGCAACTGACAGCGTTTTGCCAACTGGTTTGAGCGTCGGCTACTGGTAATATTTTGCTGGCGGTTCAGCCAGTTTGAAGACGGACTCCCCGCCCAGGGCGCTGGCATATGTCAACATCATCATGCGCCATCGGCGAGCCTCTTCGTTAACACCTGCATTCTCTCGTGGGCCGGTTTCAGTACCCCACCTCGCCATATTTCTCGCGGTATTCCCGCGGCGTCATGTCGTAGCCTTTCTTGAATACCGAGTAAAAATACTGCAACGACGGATAGCCGCACATTTGCGATATCTCATTGATCGACAACGACGTGGCGGTCAACAGATTGCGCGCGCGATCGAGTTTTTCCTCATGAATCACGTTATGGATGGTCTGGCCGGTTTCATCCTTGAAGCGTTTTTCCAGATTGGAGCGCGACATGCCGACCGCATCCAGCACCTGTTCAACCTTGATCCCCTTGCAGGCGTGGTGGCGGATGTAATGCATCGCCTGGATCACCGCCGGGTCGCGCAGTGAGCGGAAGTCGGTAGAGCGGCGCTCAATCACCTTGATCGGCGGCACCAGGATACGCTGCAACGGCATTTGGCGCTGATTAAGCAACTGGTGCAGCAGTTTGGCGGCGCGATAGCCCATCTGGCGCGTTCCCTGCGCCACCGACGACAGCGCCACGCGCGACAGGTAGCGCGTCAGCTCTTCGTTATCGATACCGATCACGCACAGCTTTTCCGGCACCGCGATATCCAGATGTTCGCAGACCTGCAGTAAATGCCGCGCCCGCGCGTCGGTCACGGCAATGATGCCGGTTTGCTGCGGCAGGGTCTGTACCCAATCCGCCAGCCGGTTCTGGGCGTATTGCCAGTTTTCCGGCGCGGTGGCCATCCCCTGGTAGATCACCCCCTGATACTGCTCTTGCGCCACCAATTGGCGGAAGGCGTGTTCGCGCTCCTGCGCCCAGCGTTTGCCGCCTTCTGCCGGCAAGCCATAAAACGCGAAACGGTTCAGACCCTTTTCCTTCAGGTGCATAAACGCCGCTTCCACCAGCGCATGGTTGTCGGTGGCGATGTAATGCACCGGTGGATAGTCTTCCTCGCGGTGATAGGACCCGCCTACCCCCACGATCGGCACCTCGACGTTATGCAATAGCTGTTCGATTTCCCGATCGTCGAAATCGGCGATCACCCCGTCGCCCAACCAGTCTTTGATGTTATCGATACGGCAGCGAAAATCCTCTTCGATGAAAATGTCCCAATCACACTGCGATGCCTGTAAATACTCCCCAACCCCCTCCACCACCTGCCGGTCGTAGACTTTGTTGGCGTTGAACAGCAACGTAATACGGTAACGCTTTTCGAACATGTGTTTTCCCCGAAAAACAAGCTGCTCCCTGAATAGCACAGCCGTTCAGAGAGCAGTAAAAATGCGGCAAGATTTGTGAGGTAGCGCGCTTATGCCCGGCGCTTGGTCGCTGAGTCCATCCACACCGCCAGCAGCAGGATGGTGCCCTTTACGATGTATTGCCAAAACGTTGGCACATCCAGCATGCTCATGCCGTTATCCAGCGACGCCATGATAAACGCCCCCATCACCGCCCCGGCCACGCTGCCGATACCGCCCGCCAGACTGGTGCCGCCGATCACGCAGGCGGCGATGGCATCCAGTTCGGCAATGTTGCCTGCCGAAGGTGAACCGGCGCCCAAGCGCGAACTGAGGATAAGGCCGGCTATCGCCACCATCAGACCGTTGATGGCAAACACCGCCAGTTTGGTGCGCTCCACGTTCACACCCGACAGTCGCGCCGCGTCGATATTGCCACCGATGGCGTAAATGCGCCGGCCAAACGCGGTGCGAGTGGCCATAAACATCCCCGCCAGCATCAACGCCGTCAGGATCAGTACCGGCGTCGGCACGCCGCGATAATCATTAAGCAAATACACCGCACCAAGCACAATCACTGCGGTAATACTTTGCCGAGCCACATCGCCCCCTGCCGCCGCGACCGGCAGGCCCAACTGCGCACGTTTACTGCGCCGCCGCCACTGCCAGGCGACAAACAGCATCAGACCCAGCGCGCCAAAGCCAAAACCCAGGCCATCCGGCAAATAACTCTGGCCGATTTGCGACATCGCGCCACTGGTCGGAGCCACGGTGGTGCCGTTGGTGATGCCGATAAGAATGCCGCGAAACGCCAGCATGCCGGCCAGCGTGACGATGAACGACGGCACCTTGCGATAGGCCACCCACCAGCCGTTCCACGCGCCAAGCAGCAGACCGGCGAGCAGGGTGACCACGATGGTCAACGGCAGCGGCCAGCCGAGCCAGACGTCAAAGATCGCCGCGGCCCCGCCCAGCAAGCCCATCATTGAGCCAACCGACAGATCGATTTCCGCCGACACGATAACGAACACCATGCCGACCGCCAGAATGCCGGTGATCGCCGTCTGGCGCAGCAGGTTGGAGATGTTGCGTGCGCTGAGATAGGCGCCCTCGGTGGTGAAGGTAAAGAACAGCATAATCACCAGGATCGCCGCCAGCATCACAAAGACTTGCAGGTTAAGCGACTTGAGTGGCAGTAACGATTTTTTCTCGACCATTGGTGGCAGGCTCGCTTCAGACTGGGTATTTTTCGACATGCTTTTCACTCCTCAACGCGGCTTCCATGACCTGTTCCTGGGTCAGATTACGGTTTTCCAGCGAGGCCTTGATCTTGCCCTCGTGCATCACCAGCACCCGATCGCTCAACCCCAGCACTTCCGGCAGTTCGGAAGACACCACGATCACCGCAATACCCTGCTGAACCAACTGATTGATCAATTTGTAGATTTCGTATTTCGCTCCAATATCGATGCCGCGCGTCGGCTCATCGAGGATCAGGATTTTCGGCTTTAACAGCAGGCATTTGGCGAGGATCGCCTTTTGCTGATTGCCGCCGCTCAGGCGGCCGATCGCCAGTTCCGCCGAGGCGGTTTTTACCTTCAGCCGCGCCAGCGACTGCTGGATGGTGGCCTGTTCCTGCGCGTCGTCCAGCATCGACAGCGGGCCGCTAAACTGCCCCAGCGCCGCCAGCGTGATATTGGCGCCGACGCCCATCACCGGCACGATGCCGTCCCGCTTGCGATCCTCCGGCACCATGGCGATACCCTGGCGCATCGCCTGACGGCAATTACCGATAGTCACCGCCTGGCCGTCAATGCGAATGCTGCCCTGCCAGCGGCCGGGATAGGCGCCGAACAGGCATTGCATGGTTTCGGTACGGCCAGAGCCGACCAGCCCGGCGACCCCGAGGATCTCGCCACGCCGCAGGGTGAAAGACACCTCATTCACCCGGCGGATATGCCGGTTTACCGGGTGCCAGGCGGTCAGTTGATCAACCTGCAATACCACCTCGCCAATGTCGTGCGGCACCTGTGGATACAGTTCGGTCAGCTCGCGCCCCACCATCATGGCGATAATGTCGTCCTCGCTCATGGTCGCCGCCGAACGGGTACCGATAGGTTTACCGTCGCGGATCACGCAGATCAGATCCGAAATCGCCTTGACCTCGTTCAACTTGTGCGAAATATAAATGCAGGCAATACCGTGATCCCGCAGATCCTGAATGATCGCCAGCAGCGTCGCGGTTTCGCTTTCGGTCAGTGAGGCGGTCGGTTCATCCAGCACCAGCAATCGCACCTGTTTGTTCAGCGCCTTGGCGATCTCCACCAGTTGCTGCTGGCCCAGCCCCAATTCACCGACGCGGGTATCGGGATCCACCGCCAGCTTGACCTGCGCCAGCATCCGTTGGCAGCGCAGGTACATGGCATCGTAGTCCATCAGGCCAAAACGCCCCCATTCACTGCCCAGAAACATGTTTTCCAGCACCGTCATCTGTTTGACCAGCGCCAGTTCCTGGTGAATGATGGCTATGCCCTTTTGTTCGGTATCGCGAATATTTTTCGCCGTAATCAGATCGCCGGAAAAATAAATTTCGCCCTGATAACTGCCGTGCGGATATATTCCGCACAGCACTTTCATCAAAGTCGATTTCCCCGAGCCATTCTCACCACATAATGATAATACCTGGCCAGCATCCAGTTGCAGGCTGACATTGTCGACCGCTTTCACTACGCCGAATTGCTTGGTGATATTTTTCATTTCCAATAGGCAGGGCATTATTACCTCCGCGCAATGACACGATACGGTTTATTTATCGAGATCGCTCTTTTTATGGAAACCATCGGCAACAATGGTGCTGTCGATATTGGTTTTATCGACGGAAATTGGCGTTAATAACCAGGCTGGAACCTCTTTGCTGCCATTATTTAATTTGGCGTTGGATTTGGGTTGTTCACCATTGCCCAATTGCACCGCGATGCCGGCCGCTTCGTCCGCCAGTTTGCTGATAGGTTTGTACACCGTCATGGTCTGGGTACCGGCGATAATGCGTTTCACCGCTGCCAGATCGGCATCCTGACCGGATATCGCCACCTTGCCCGCCAGCCCCTGCGCAGACAGCGCCTGAATCGCGCCACCGGCGGTAGCATCATTGGAGGCCACCACGGCATCAATATGGTTGTTGTTGGCGGTCAGGGCGTTTTCCATGATTTTCAATGCATTTTCCGGCAGCCAGGCGTCAACCCACTGATCGCCGACCACCTTGATCTTGCCGCTGTCGATCAGCGGTTTCAGCACATTCATCTGCCCCTGACGGAACAGTTTGGCGTTATTGTCCACCGGTGAACCACCCATCAGGAAATAGTTACCCTGCGGCACCCGCTGAACCAGGCTCCGAGCCTGCAACTCGCCCACTTTTTCGTTATCGAACGAGATATAAAAATCGATGTCGGCGTTGTTGATCATGCGATCGTAGGCCAGCACTTTAATCCCTTCGCGCCTGGCTTCGCTGATGACGTTGCTCAGCACCTGGCCGTTATAGGGAATGATCACCAGCACGTCGACGCCGCGGTTGATCATGTTTTCAATCTGCGCCATTTGGGTTTCTTCGTTGCCATTGGCGGACTGGACAAACACGTCTGCACCCAGCGATTCGGCCTTTTTCACAAAGATGTCGCGATCTTTCTGCCAGCGCTCCAGACGCAGGTCGTCGATAGCCATGCCGATTTTAATCTCTTTCGCGAATCCTGGTTGGCTGGCCAGCACCAGCATGGCGCAGGCAGAGAGGAATAAGTGCTTAAATTTCATCTTATATACCTTCTTTATTGAATTGTAGGGCAATAATTGAAAGGCGTTTTTATCGATTAACGTCCAGCGGATTGTTGACGCTTATCTGTACTTCGGCAATTACTGATTTTTACCTGCTAATTACGATTTTTGGTTTAATGTTGGTTTTATGATAGCGATCATGTTTTAACCCTGTAACATTCAACCACCGCAAATGGAAATGTCTGACGCATTCCAGCCAGGTCAAAATAATCTTCAATATGAGATCCGCCGCACATTTAATAATTCTCTGAATTTGAGTGTGAAATAACGTAATTGTGACCTACGCCATGAACTCCGAAGATTAACGCATCCCGTACGCCGGGCCCCGTTACCAAGGAGTCGAAAATGCAACCCTATTTTGATCAGCTTGAACAAGTTCGTTACGAAGGCACCGGCAGCAGCAATCCGCTGGCGTTTCGCCATTACAACCCCGATGAAATCATCCTCGGCAAACGTATGGCCGACCACTTGCGCTTCGCCGCCTGTTACTGGCACACCTTCTGCTGGAACGGCGCCGACATGTTTGGCGTCGGCGCATTCGATCGCCCATGGCAACAGCCGGGTGACGCACTGGCGCTGGCGAAGCGCAAGGCCGATGTTGCCTTCGAATTCTTTCACAAGCTGAACGTGCCGTTCTATTGCTTCCATGACGTGGACGTGTCGCCGGAAGGCGCGTCGCTGAAGGAGTACGTCAACAACTTTGCGCTAATGACCGATGTACTGGCGGAAAAACAGCACAGCAGCGGCGTGAAACTGTTGTGGGGCACCGCCAACTGCTTCACCCACCCGCGCTACGGCGCCGGCGCCGCCACCAATCCGGATCCGGAAGTGTTCAGTTGGGCCGCCACCCAGGTATTCACCGCAATGAACGCCACACAGCGTCTCGGCGGTGAAAACTACGTGCTGTGGGGCGGGCGCGAAGGCTACGAAACCCTGCTAAATACCGATCTGCGTCAGGAGCGTGAACAGATTGGCCGCTTCATGCAGATGGTAGTCGAGCACAAACACAAAACCGGTTTCCAGGGCACGCTGCTGATCGAACCCAAACCGCAGGAGCCGACCAAGCATCAGTATGACTACGACGTGGCAACGGTGTACGGCTTCCTCAAGCAGTTCGGGCTGGAAAAAGAAATCAAGGTCAATATCGAAGCCAACCACGCCACGCTGGCCGGCCACTCGTTCCATCATGAGATCGCCAGCGCCATCGCGCTCGGCATCTTCGGTTCGGTCGACGCCAACCGCGGCGATCCGCAGCTGGGCTGGGATACCGATCAGTTCCCGAACAGCGTGGAAGAAAACGCCCTGGTGATGTTCGAAATTCTCAAAGCTGGCGGCTTCACTACCGGCGGGCTGAACTTCGACGCCAAGGTTCGCCGTCAGAGCACCGATAAATATGATCTGTTCTACGGCCATATCGGCGCCATGGACACCATGGCACTGGCGTTGAAGGTGGCGGCAAAAATGGTCGAAGACGGCCAACTGCATCAACAGGTCGGCAAACGCTATGCCGGCTGGAACGGCGAACTGGGTCAGCAGATCCTGCAGGGCAAACTGTCGCTGGAAGCCTTGGCGAAGTACGCCGAACAGCATAATCTGGCACCGGAACACCGCAGCGGGCATCAGGAGCTGTATGAAAATCTGGTAAACCGTTACCTGTTCGGTTAATTGGCGACACGCGGCGGCCAGGCGGCCGCCGTTAATCAAAAGGATCTCCTATGTACATTGGCATCGATCTCGGCACCTCCGGCGTGAAGGCCATTCTGCTCGATGAGCAGGGACAACTGCTGGCCAGCCACAGCGAGGCGCTGACGGTTTCCCGCCCGCAGCCGCTGTGGTCAGAGCAGGATCCGCAGGACTGGTGGCACGCCACCGATCGCGCCATGCTGGCGCTCGGCAGCCAGCACACGCTGCAACAGGTGCGGGCCATCGGTCTGACCGGTCAGATGCACGGTGCCACCCTGCTGGACAGGCAGCAGCAGGTGCTGCGCCCGGCCATGTTATGGAATGACGGCCGCAGTGCCGAGCAGTGCCAGGCGCTGGAGCGTGCGGTGCCGCACTCGCGCGCCATCACCGGCAATCTGATGATGCCCGGATTTACCGCACCAAAATTGCTGTGGGTGCAGCAGCACGAGCCGCAGATCTTCGTGCAGATTGATAAGGTGCTATTGCCAAAGGATTATCTGCGCTGGCGCATGACCGGTGAGTTCGCCAGCGACATGTCCGATGCGGCAGGCACCCTGTGGCTGGACGTCGCCCGTCGCGACTGGAGCGACGAGTTGCTGGCCGCCTGTGGCCTGAGCCGCCAGCAGATGCCGACCTTGGTCGAGGGCAACCAGCAAACCGGGCAACTGCACGGCGAGCTGGCACAACGCTGGCAGTTACCGCCGGTGCCGGTAGTGGCCGGTGGCGGCGACAATGCGGCCGGTGCCATCGGCGTGGGGCTGTATCAACCCGGGCAGGCGATGCTGTCGCTCGGTACCTCTGGCGTCTATTTCGCCGTTAGTGACGGCTTTCTCAGCAACCCGACCAGCGCGGTGCACAGCTTCTGCCACGCGTTACCCGAGCGCTGGCATCTGATGTCGGTGATGCTCAGCGCCGCTTCGTGTCTCGACTGGGTATGCCAGTTGACCAGAGTTGACGATGTTGCCACGCTGCTGCGCAACGTCGAACAGGCGCCACCGCCGGCAACGCCAGTCTGGTTCCTGCCGTACCTGTCTGGCGAGCGTACCCCGCACAACAATCCGAACGCCAAGGGCGTTTTCTGGGGGCTGACTCACCAGCATGGGCCGAACGATTTGGCACGCGCGGTACTGGAGGGCGTCGGTTTCGCATTGGCTGACGGCATGGATGTACTGCATGCCAGCGGCCTGCGGCCCGACAGCGTTACGCTGATTGGTGGTGGCGCGCGCAGCCCGTTCTGGCGGCAAATGCTGGCAGACATCAGCGGCCAGCGTCTGGAATACCGTACCGGCGGCGACGTCGGCCCGGCGCTTGGCGCAGCACGGCTGGCGCAGATCGCGCTCAATCCGCAGCGTCCGCTGGCCGAGCTGTTACCCGTACTGCCGCTGGAGCAGATCCACACGCCGGATGCCGAACGCCATCAGCACTATACCGCACGGCGCGACACCTTTCGCCAACTGTACCGCTGCCTGTTGCCGTTGATGTAACCGCACGGGGCAGAGGTAGGGTCGTATCGCCGCCCTGCCTCTGCCAGCGCCCGCCTCGCGCGAGGCGGTTGCCGAGCGGCGGGCGTAACCTATCATTGCCAAATCGAATAATCACCAGTGGTAAATGTCACTGCCAACCGGCGCGTTCCTTTCTTAGATTAGTGGCTGTATTTGCAGCACTTCACCTCTGGATTAAGGAACTGAACGTGGAAAATACCCAACAAAGCCGTAGAGCTTTCCTTGCGCAAACCGGGAAGATCACCACCGCCTGTGCGGTGATTGGCCTGACCGGCGGCGTCGCTCACGCTGCCGAGCCAACCGCCGCCCACGGTGCAGCGCCGGCCACGCCGACGCCGCTGAGCGCGCGCCATTACCTGCTGAGCAATGTCCGGCTGGAAGACGGCTTCGAATACGACGGCGATACGGTGATCGGTACCCGTACCGCGCTGTACACGCTGGAAATCAACGACGGCAAGATTACCGCGATTCACCCGGCCAATGCGCAACTCGACGGCGCACTGCCACGCTATCAGGCCAACGGTCTGCTACTGCTGCCGGCCATGCGCGACATGCATATCCATCTTGACAAAACCTTCTACGGGGGTCCGTGGCAGGCACCGCGCCCGCGTCAGGGCAAAACCATCATGGATATGATTGCGTTGGAACAAAAACTGATCCCAACGTTATTGCCAACTTCGCAGCAACGGGCCGAAGGGCTGATCGCGCTGCTGCAATCAAAAGGCAGCAGCGTCGCACGCAGCCACTGCAACATCGACCCGGTCAGTGGGCTGAAAAGCCTGGAACACCTGCAACGCGCGCTGGAAAAGCACCGCGACGACTTCAGCTGTGAAATCGTCGCCTTCCCGCAGCACGGCCTGCTGCACTCCAAGGTTGACGGCCTGATGCGTGAAGCCATGCAGATGGGCGTGCAGTACGTTGGCGGTCTGGATCCGACCAACGTCGACGGCGCAATGGAAAAGTCGCTGGATGCCATGTTCCAGATCGCCCTCGACAGCGGCAAGGGCGTGGATATTCACCTGCACGAAACCAGCCCGGCCGGCGTGGCGGCGATCGATTACATGATCGCCAGCGTAGAAAAAAACCCGGCGCTGCGCGGCAAGGTTACCATCAGCCACGCCTTCGCACTGACCACTCTCAATCCGGGGCAATTGGCGGAAACCGCCGCTCGCCTGGCGGCCCAGCAGATTACCATCGCCTCCACGGTGCCAATCGGCAGCCTGATGATGCCGCTGCCCCAGCTGTCGGAGAAAGGGGTATTTGTGATGACCGGAACCGACAGCGTGATCGATCACTGGTCTCCGTTCGGCAGCGGCGATATGTTGGAAAAGGCCAATCTGTATGCCCAGCTGTATCGCGGCTCGGATGAGTATCACCTGTCACGCGCCATGGCGATCGCCACCGGCAATGTATTGCCGCTGAACGACGCAGGTCAACGCGTCTGGCCGCAGGTAGGAGATGAAGCCGGTTTCGTGCTGGTCAACGCCAGCTGCTCCGCCGAAGCGGTCGCGCGCTTGCCGCCACGCAGCGCCACCTTCCATCAAGGGCGTCTGGTGTACGGCAGTCTCGACAAGGCGTAATCCGGCTGCGCCGGCGTGCCTGGGCGGCTATCGGCGCAGCTGCCGCTGTCCACCCGCCCTCATGACACCAACCGGCGCTTGTCCAGCGTTTGCAGGCCGATGGACAGCAGCAGGCTCAGACCGAGCGCAACGCCAAACACCCACAGAATATCCAGTAGCGGGTAGTCACTGATGACCCAGCCCTGGTTACGCATAACGTTGACGATAATGGCATGAAAACCGTATATCGCCAGCGAATGCCGGGAAAAGACGCTTAACCAGCCAACCGGCTGCGACAGGCAGTTTTTGCACCACACCAGCATTGATAGCGCGGCGATAAATACCAGCGGGCCGCTGTAGATGTAATAGGTAGCGGCAAAGTTACCGTTAATCTGCGTCTGGTGCCCGGTGCCAAATACGATCAACGTCACGCTGGCGACGAACGCCGCCAGCGCCAGGGCGCTAATCCCACGGTATTGCGTGGTCATCATGCCAATCGCCCGGCCCGCCAGCGCGTACAGCAGGTAGTAAAAGGTGTCGCCGTGGATATAGAGATTCACCGGCAGCAGGCGTACATTATCGACGTTCAGCGTCGGGGTGTTCGGGTTGGCGACTACCGCCAGGATCACCATGGCGGTCGCCAGATAACCGCCAGAAACCGCTTTGACGCTAATCAGCGGCGAAAGCAGGTAAATCACCACGATGGCATAAAAAAACCACAGGTGATAAAACACCGGCTTCAGCAGTAGGCTGCGCAGCGATGGCCAAAAGCCGATTTTGGTAAAAAAGGCGATATAAATCAACGCAATGATGCTATAGAACAGGATGCAGCAACCGATGCGTACAAAATGCTTGCGGTTGGCGCTGCGCTCGCCAAAAAACAGAAAGCCGGAGATCATGAAGAACAGCGGTACGGCAACGCGCGAGAGGGAATTCAACAGGTTGGCACTGTCCCACACCGACGGCGCCACCGTCAGCGGGTTGGTCACGTAATAGGTGGTGGCATGGATCATCACCACCATCATGCATGCTATCGCACGCAGGTTATCGATCCAGCCTATTTTATTGCTCATCCCCGCCCTTGTATGGTGTTTAACGTCAACAAATTAACCACGCAGGGTATAGGGTGCCAAAGCGGGCGACAAGTCAAAAACGCAATATCGGATTCGGCTTAACGGCGTTTATCAAACACAAACGTAATATGCTCGTCATCCAGGTATTTAATCGTCACCTCACTGCCTTGCTGCACTTTTGAGGAGTAAAAAGCCGGTATGGTGTCCTTGCCTTCCACTTCCCGGCTAATCCCCTCCTCCTGCCATGACAGCCGATAGCGGATATTGACGGTGCCGTTATCGTTGGAACTGCGGTAATGCACCTCGTCTACCCGCGCCTGCAGAGTGCGCCCCTGCGTCTCTATCTTGTGATCGCGGTAAAAAAGATGGGCCAGATAGCCAAAAAAACCCGCAAAAATAATCACCGAAATCAAAATCGCAAACTTCATCAATGCGTTCCTCAACTGAACATGGTCAGACCGTTAAACGACGACATTATCTGCCCGACGTGTGCCATTGCGTTAACGAATTCCACCCGCCCTTCGCTGGTCGACAGGTCAAAGGCCGTCTTGTCGAACTTGATGTTGGTCAGCCCGAGCTTGCCACTGGCGGTTACGCTCATCGAATAGCCTTCGGTCACCACTTTTGCCGCCGTGAAATCAAACGAGAACATTGACGCGGTTTCCTTATGATCCTTGTATTCAAACGCCGCCGGCGTCTTGATGCTGACTTTTTCCGCACTGTCGATGGTGATTTTCTTTGGTGAGGTAATGGTCACGCCACCGTCGACGGTTTGCGTCCAGGTGCCGACAATGTGCGTGTCGGTATTTTTGCTGATGGTCTGCGTCAGGTTGCCCTTGAGTTCCTCGGTGACGTCCTGGGTGACGACGTTATGGCGCTTGCCGGTAATTTCGTCATAGCGATCGCCGGTCAGGTATGAATCCATGCCGGCGCCGTATTTGCGCGTCACTTTTTGCGAAACGTGATGTTCCTCTTCGCCCACCGTTTCGGCAAAACGCTTGCCGGTCACCTTGACGTTCTCCCCGCCGCTGGTCACTTCGGCGTTGCGCCCGTTGGTAATGGTGACCTTTTCGCCCTGTTTGAAGGTTTTGCTTTCCAGCCGATCGACGGTGGTGGTGCGCGTGCCGTGATAGTCGAAGATGGCGTTGCCAAACACCTCATCCTTCTGCTGTTTCTGGATGGTGGTGGTGCGATTGCCGTCCACGGTGACCGTTTGATCGTTTTCCACCGAAATGTTCATGTCTTTTTCGGCGTGCAACTGCACCAGCTCCGACCCTGCCTTGTCTTCGAAGAACAGGTGGCTGGAGTTGTCGATGTGACCGTCTTTCGAACGCGTCATAAAGCCCATCATGGTGGCGCCAGCGGGCAACGCCCACGGCGGCATGCTCGCTTCGTTATATACCCGACCGGTGACGATCGGCCGATCCGGATCGCCGTTGATAAAGTCGATCACCACCTCGTCGCCGACGCGCGGGATCTGCACGCCGCCGAAGCCCTGACCGGCCCAGGCGCTGGATACCCGTACCCAGCACGAACTGGTGTCATCCCCTTTTGCCAGACGGTCCCAGTGGAACTTTACCTTGATCCGGCCGTATCTGTCGGTCCAGATGGATTCGCCCTGCGGCCCCACTACCCTGGCCGTCTGCGGGCCGTGGGTGCGCGGCCATGGCGTGCGCTGCGCGCAACGGAACGGCGTGGCCGCCGGGATCACCGCCAAGTCAATTCGGTGCAGCGCATCCTCACCACCGCTGGCATAGCTGTTTTCCTCCAGCTCATAGCGTGCACTCAGCACCAGATACTCGCCGCCGTCGCTGACAAAGGGCGGGTTGGTCAGGGTAAAGGTGCAGCCCGGCACGATGCCGAGCGCGGTGGCAGTGGCGTCAATGCGCTGGTGCTCCGCCTGCCACTCCTCCTGGCGCACCCGGGCATAGAATTCGCCATGGCTGTGCTCAACGAAGTGACCCGGCCAGTCGTAGTAGTCAATCTGGCCCGGCGCCGGCGAGGCGGGGTTCTGCCGCGCCTGAAACAGCCATGCGTGGGGTTTGCGAAAATCGTAATCGTCGATGCTGTAGATCCCAGGCGTCACCCGCTCGGAGATAGCCCACTGGCCGATGCCTTCCTCGCCGGTACTGCCGCCGGACGGCGTGGCATGGTAGGGAATGGTTTCATAACCGCTAAACGGCCGGTGCTGCTGGGGGGCGTCATACAGCACCAGCGTGTGTTTATCCGCCTGATGGCGGAAGAAGAAATAAATGCCTTCCAACTCCATCAGTCGCGAAATGAAGTCATAGCTGCTTTCCTGATACTGCACGCAGTATTCCCAGTTACGGTAGCTGCCGGACAGCTGGCTTTCCAATTGCACGCCGTATTCGTCGAGCAGCGTTTTGACAATCTCCGGCACGCTCTGATTCTGAAATATGCGCTGGTTGCGGTCCCGCTTCAACGGCCACAGATCCGATTCCATCGTCAGCGTATAGACGGCGTAACGCTCGCCGTTGATATCCGCGCTGTGCACATTCACCGAGGTGATCTTGCCGTTGAGGTAACGCGGTGCTGCCAGCAGCCGCTGGGTAGGAATGGTCAGCGTCATCGGCTGACCGAGCATCGCCCGGCGATCGAGTCGGGCATCGCTGCTGAGCAGCGTCACGTTCAGTTCAAACGAGCGCGAAACGCCTTCCGTTCCGCTCAGCTTCCAGAATTTCAGTGCGCCGCCGCCTGCCGGCGTGGTCACGGTGATACGGTCAAACATGGGCTTCATCCCTATGACTGGATTGCAATGTTTTACTGTGGCACTCAGGGCGCCAGCATCAGCACCTTGAACTGGCTGGGGACGGTGCGCATCCCGACGGCATTGGTCGAATTTTGCAGGCTGACGCTGGTCAGACGCGTGGCCGGCGTGCCTTTTAGCAGCACGGTAAAGGAGCCGGTGAGATGGCGCGATGGCCCCATTACCGTGCCGGATGCCACGCCGGTGGCAACGCCTGGGTTATCACCGTTGGTCAGCGGCGTCACGGTGGCCATGTTATGCGCCGGCATGCCCATAAACAGAATGTTCAGCGCGTTGGGGATGGCGGTCGGCCCAAGCGCGATATCCGGGTAGGGGATCGGCGTAGGGGTGGGGGTCGGCGTCAGGCAGACATCGGGAAACGCCAAATCCATACCCATCAGTTGGCAGTTGGCAAACATCGTATACTCCTTATCCCATATGGATCTGTTCGGCATCCACTTTGGTGATGGCCGTCGACGTGATCACGGTATTTTGCGCGTGCAGGCGTGCATAGCCGTCGGCCTGCATATCCAGTTGACCGGCGCGCACCTGCTCGGTCTGCCGCGTGGTACGCAGCAGGTTATGGCTGACCTGGGTGATGGTCTGCCAGACCGATTCGGCATGTTTGCCCACCGTGCGCGACAGACTGACCCAGGCGGAAAGCTTGTCGCCACTGTACTGCATGTCGTTGATATGGCAGTCACCCTGGCTGGCGCTGACGCGCAACGTTTCGCTGCTGAGGCTGATCTCGCCGGCGCTGCGAATATGCAGATCGCCCGGCACGCTCAGTTCCGCCGCCGTCGAATTGGCGCGCTCCAGCACTGCCAGCAACCACACCTGATTGTCTACGCCGGCGATCAGCACCCGGTCGCCGGCCTGCGGCGCAATCACGCAGCTGGCCGCGCGCTGACAGTGCCAGCCGCGCCCTTCGCTTTCCACGCTCAGGCTGCCGTTGGAAAAACAGTGGGTCACTACCCCCGCGCTCTGTAGCGGCGGCGTCACCGCCTGCACCAGCTTATGGTTGATATTGTTCATCGACTCTCTCCTTAACGGCGGCTCTGATGCTGAATGCTCCAGGCCTCTGCGGCCAATAACTCTTCATCATAGTCGAGGATGCCCCGACGGTCGGAAAAACGCGCCCCTTCCTGCTGCGCCCGGTGGAAACGGGTGCGGGAAAAACGGGCACTGCGGAAATCGGCGCGCGACAGCAGCGCACCGGAAAAGTCGCTGTAGGTCAAATCGCAGCCGACAAAGCGGGCCTCCTCGGCGTTCGCCTGCTGCAGTACGCTCTGGAACAGGCGGCTATGGGCAAAGTCGGCCTGCCGCAGCACCGCGCCGACCAACAGCGCCTGATCGAACAGGCTGTCCTGACAGTGCGTACCGGTAAGATCTGCGCCCATAAACAGCGCCTGGCTGGCATTCACCTTGCACAACCGCGCCTTGCGCAGCGACGCGCCCTTAAAATTGCATTGCGTCAGCTGAGCGCCGCTGAAATCCACCTCATCCAGCCGGTTATCGGTAAACTGACAGCCGCTAAAGCGCTGCTGCGCATAGCTTTTACCGCGATGATCGCAGTTAAAGAATACCGTCTGCTCAAATTGGCCGTGGTGCAGACAGGCGGTACGCAGATCGATGGCATAGAAGGTGGTCAGCAGGCAATGGCATTGCTCCAACTGCGCCTCATCCAGCACGCATTCGAAGAAGGTAGTACGCTCCAGCCGCGCCTGGCTGAAACGGCTGTGTTGCAGTGGGCACTGCATGAACTGGGTGATGTCGCACCGGCTGCGGGAAAAATCACTGCCATCAAGCGCACACTGGTTAAAGATGCACTGCGCCAGCAGGCTATCGCCAACCTGCAGCCGCGACAGATCGCAGTCGTGAAACACCGTTTGCCGCAGGTTGGCGCCGCTCAGCGTCGCGCCCTGCAACACGCATTCGTTGAACACCGTCTCATGCAGGTTCGCCGCCCGCAGGTTTACCCCGTTCAGCGACACCTGCTGAAAAACACCGCCAGACAGATCGCACCCTTGCAGATCCAGGCCATCCAGGCAGCAGGCGTCAATCATCTCGCCGTTTTTTATTTTCTGCTGTAGCTCGGCCGCACTCAGCATCGTCATATCCGTTCCCCGTCATGCTTCGGCAGCGTTTTCACCCGCTGGGTATAGGCGTTATCCAACCGCGTGGTCATGGTAGTGAAAGATTGTGACAAATCGGCGCGGAACAGGTTGGCGCCGGTGAAGTCGGCACCGCCCAGTTGGGTTTTCTGCAGCAGCGCGCCCATCAGATTGGCGTTGGTGAAATTTGCCTGGCGGAAGTCGGTGCGAATAAACAGGCTACCGGCCAGATTGGCACGGATGAACGACGCCCGCTGGCAGTTGGCTTCGCTGAGATCGCTGTTTTCCAACTTCGCCAGGCTAAAATCTGCCCCCGCCAGCGACGCCTGACGCAGGTTGCTTTCGATAAGCGTCGCGTTACCGAAATCCGCACCACTCAGGTCGCTGTCCATCACCACCGCGCAGGTCAGCAGCGTCGCGCCGTTAAACTGTGCCTGCGGCAGTGCGCTGGCGACCCAGTTACAGCTCTCCAGCCGCGCGTCATTGAACAGCGCAGCCTGCAATTCGCACTGCTGGAACACCGTTTTATGCAGTTTTGCCGCGCTGAAGTCGGGCTGTGGCAGCGTCAGGCCGATAAACACGCAGCCCTCCAACGTGGCACGCTGGAAACGGCAGTGGCTGATGCCGACCTGACGCAGTATCAGCGTCTTCAAGGTCGCATCGCTAAAATCGCACCGTTCAAACAGGGCATTATCCAGTTGGGCTTCGCTCAGGTCAGCGCCGCTAAAATCGGTCTGTTGGCACTGGGCCAGCGCCAGGCTGGCTTTTTGCAGATTGCAGCCACGCAGCGAACTGTGGCGCAGGTCGGCCCGTGCCAGCATGGCGTCGCTGAAGTCGGCACCGTCCAGTTGACAACCGCTGAGATTGGCGTTTTCCAGTAACGCCTGACGGAAATTGGCACCGCGAAAATCCATGCCGGAAAAATCGGCACCGGTGAAATCCAGCCCGCTAAAGTCGCCACCCTGTGCCAGGGTAGTTTGCGCGCGCTGACGCATAATCAGAGCCATGTCGCCAGCCATACGCAACGCCGGCGGCTGGTGCTGTACCGCCATCAGGTACATGCGGTGCAGCGACTCGCGGCTTTGCGCCAGTTTTTTTGCCGTCATGCTGTCCGCATGCTGATGCAACAGTTCCTGCATACGGTACATCGACTCCGGGCCGCGCGGCCCGTCGTCCGGCCTCACTCCACGCCGGCTTTCCATCTCGGCTTTGCGCGCCGCGGCCTGCGCCTGCAGTTCGTCAGCCTGGCGCTCCAGCGCCTCGACAAACGCCGGCAGTTCATCCAGCGTGGGCATTGGCGGCGCCGGGCACTGCGCCAGCAACGCATCAATATCGCTATCGCTGCCGCTAGCTTCAAGTCTGGCGCGATGCAGATCGCGCAGCCGGCTGACCCGCCGCTGCATGTTGTCCTGCATCGGGCTGTCGTGCTGCTGCACCTCGCTGTCAATCCACGGGCCTATCGCCTCAGCGGGCAGCAGATCCTTTTCCCGGAAGGCGAACAGCGCTCCCTTTCCCTTGTCCAGACGCTGGGTCAGCACTTTGCGATAATGGTTGAGCGAACGGCTGGCGCCGGTTTTTTCCAGTGCCGGCATCAGTTGCAGCACGTCTGCGGCGTCGTCCTGGTTAATTCGTTGACTGCCCTGCCAGATCAATATCATCTGTTCAAGGTGCGGGAAGAACCACACGGTGGTGGCACGCAGCGTCATTTCCTCAAACAGCGTCTCATCACCGCGCTGGCGATTGATAAAGCAACGCGCCTGCCACGGCGGTAAGGTTCCGCTCTGCTGCGGCCTGGTCGGATGCATGTTCCAGATGCGCCATGCGGCCTCAGGCGGCAGCGCGTCCTGGTCCGGCCACCACTGGTCCGGGCTGGCAGCGTTGAACACGCGCCAGTCGGCGTCGCGTGCCAAACCGGGGAAATCCTGTTTCAGCCAGTTGGCATCATAAGCCTTGCCCAGGCGTTTGCTACGGCGCGGCCAACTGATGTCCAGCGGTCCAAAGCTCATCGGCTCCGGCTGTTGGCGCGGTGACGTCATGCGGGCATGTTGTGACTCGATATTCGGCAGGCGTCGATAGGCAGTACCGTTGTGCCGCTCTTCGCTAGCGCCAATGCCATGCGGGTTTTCCTCATGGCCCGCGCCGCCAAAAGCACGGCTCCAGTCGAGGCGCATCGCGTCAAACCTGCGCGGCGGCGTTGGTTGCGATCCAGACCAGAAGCGATCGCCATACACCGTCAGGCTCTTGCTCAGCCTTTCGACGTCGATACGTACCGCGCAGGCGGTCTTTTCTGTCTGATGGTGGGTATAGGCGTGGCCGGTGGCGAGGAATTCAGCGCGTGCCTTGGGCATCGCCAGATCGATGACGCCGCCGCTGGCCTGCAATTCCGCCGCCGCCAGTTGCCACAGCTCCACTTCCGGGCGCAGCTGCGGCGTCGGCCCCATATCCAGCAGTGCGATTACCGAAACGCCAAGATGGTTTTTACCCTGAAAACGGAAAGGCCGATGTAATACGCTCAGACGCAACGGCTTAATAATCTTCATGTCATGCGCCCTTGGACCGCGGGTTAATGAATGTGCTTAATAAGTGTGGTAATGCATCTATCGAATGAAATCAGCACGTAACGGGCAGAACTCCCCGCGCGCGCGCAGCGTCACTTTAGCCGCAAGCGTTGGCCAAGAACAACCATGATTGTCACGATGTGGTTATGACATTGTTAAAATAATGCTTATAAAACAACGCTACCGGGCGATATCGGCGGCGAAAAAATCAGCATAATCCTAGAATAAACGCCTTTCGGCAGGGGGTGGCAAACCGGTGCCCGGCTTGATAAGCAGGGCTGGGAGGGAGGTGGCCGCCAGGGAATGACGGCAGGCGGTTAGCCGCCAAACAGCCCGCTATCGCGCAGCAGATGCTGATTGCCTTTGCGGCGGGTGAAACCGCTACGGTCGAAAAACTCCAATATCTGGATCGCCAGTTTACGGCCCACGCCGAGCCGATCGCGGAAATCTGCCGCACAGGTACTGCCCTGACTGGCGTGCAATTCGCGGATCAAGGCGGCGAATTGTTCAATGCGCTGGCTGTGGTAATAGCGATCGACCACCACCGCCGTCAAATAGCCCAACTGTGCCGCTTTGCGCAGCGTGGCGCGCACCTGTTGTTGATCCTCGCCCAGCTCGTCAGCCAGATCCCGCACCCACCAGGGCCGATCGGCGAACAGGGGTTCAATACGCTGCCACAGCGCCTGCTGCGATGCGCTGAACGCCAGACCGTGCTCCGGCAGATGCAACCAGCCGCGAGTATTGCGCAGCAAGCCGCTCGCCAACAGCCGTTCGATCATCAAAAACACCAGCGGTTCCGGCAGCGTTGGCAACGCCATGCGCCGCAAGCGGGCACGCCCCAGACCCAACTGGTCGCCATGCTGCTGATGATAATCGGCCAGCACCTGCAACAGTTGCTGTTGCGCACGTTGGGCGTTTTCCGCCGCCAGCGCCATACCGTCGGCGTTCAGCAGCGATTGTTGTGCCAGCAGTTGCGCCAGCCCGGCGTCCGTCAGTTGTCGCGCCCAGGCAAAAGCCGCCAGATCCAGCGGCCCCTGCGGCAATTGCAGCGCCAGGCGCTGGGCGTCGTCCTGCGTCTGTGCCAGCTGCGCCAGCCACGCCAGATACTCCGGCCGCCGCTTGCCGCGCGTCGGTGCCGCCAGCGTCAACGCGCGCGCCGCGCCAAGGGTTTCACGAGCGCCGATATCTCGTAGCACCAGCCGGTCCTCCTCAACCAGCCACAGCGGCCGATCCAGGATCAGTTCGGCCAGAGGAGCCTGTAACAGCGATACGCGACCGGTGGTGTGACTGGCGGCATGATGCACATGCACCGGTTGCCAGTGCTGCACCGGCCGATCCTGCTCCAGTACCACCAGTAGCCGTTGCGCCGCCTGCGGCGGGCGCTGCGCCACCAGCCAGTCGCCGCGTGCCACCGCGTCCCTGCTGACGTCGCCGCTAATGTTCAGCGCAATGCGCTGCCCGGCCTGAGCCCGATCTGCCGCCTGGTTCTGCGCATGCAAACCGCGCACCCGCACCGCAACCGCAGCGCCGGTCAGCCACAGCGTATCGCCAACCGCCACCGTGCCGCCCAGCGCGGTGCCGGTCACCACCAGGCCCGCGCCCTTGACGCTGAACGCGCGGTCTACCGCCAGCCGGAAACGGCGCGTTAACGCATGCTGCGCCGGTGCCAGCGTCAGTAAATGCTGGCGCAGCGCCTCAATGCCGCGGTCCTGCGTGGCAGCGGTGACAAACAGCGGCGTCTGCGTCCAGCCTTGCTGCGCCAGTTCGGCGCTGACCCGTTGTGCCACCTCCTCCACTCGCGCCGGGTCGACCCGGTCAGCCTTGGTCAATGCCACGGTCAACCGGGGCCGGCCGCTGAGACGCAGGATCGCCAAATGCTCGCGCGTTTGCGCCATGATGCCATCGTCGCAGGCCACCACCAGCAGCGCATGATCGATACCGCCAATACCCGCCAGCATATTGCCGAGGAATTTTTCGTGCCCCGGCACGTCGATAAATCCCAGTACCCGCCCATCGGGCTGTGGCCAGTAGGCATAACCCAGATCGATGGTCATACCGCGTCGTTTTTCTTCCGGCAGCCGGTCGGCGTTGATGCCGGTAATCGCCTGTAATAACGTGGTTTTGCCATGATCGACATGGCCGGCGGTGGCGATAATCATGAGTTTAGCGCCTCGACCAGCGCCTGTTCGTGCGTCAGACAACGTAAATCGAGCCACAGCTTGCCGTCATTGATACGGCCAATAATCGGCTGCGGCAACGCGCGCCAGCGTTCGGCCAGCTGTTCCAGCGTGGCGCCGCGACCGTCCTGCGGGGCGAAGGTCAGGGCATAGCTTGGCAGGCGATCGACCGGCAACGAACCACTGCCGATTTGTGACCAGCACGGCTCGGCACGCAGCAGAAACTGCTCGCTGAAACGCGGCGTCAGCACCGCCATCAGGCGTTCCGCGGCCTGTTGCATCTCCTGTTGCGGTCGGGTCAGCAAACGCAGCGTCGGCAGCTGTTGCGCCAGCAGTTCGGGTTGCAGATAGAGGCGCAGCGTGGCTTCCAGCGCCGCCAGCGTCATTTTGCCGACGCGCAGCGCGCGCTTGAGCGGGTGTTGTTGCAGTTGGGCAATCAAGGTTTTTTTGCCGACGATGATCCCGGCCTGCGGGCCGCCGAGCAGCTTGTCGCCGGAAAAGGTCACCAGATCGATGCCCGCCGCCAACAGGCGCTGCGGCATCGGCTCCGCCGGCAGGCCGTACTGCGTCATGTCTATCAGCGAACCGCTGCCCAGATCGGTGGCGGTGGCAATGCCGTGCTGCTGCCCCAGCGCTGCCAGTTCGGCCTCATCCACCGCAGCGGTAAAGCCCTGAATGCAGTAGTTGCTGGTGTGTACTTTCATCAGCAGGCCGGTGCGTTCATTGATGGCATTGCGGTAATCCTTCAGGTGGGTACGGTTAGTGGTACCGACCTCCACCAGGTCGCAACCGGCCTGGCGCATTACGTCCGGAATGCGGAACGCCCCGCCGATTTCCACCAGCTCGCCGCGCGATACCACCACCTGCCTGCCAGGCGTGACCGCGGCCAGCATCAGCAGCACCGCCGCCGCGTTATTGTTGACGATGCAGGCATCTTCCGCGCCGGTCAGCCGGCACAGCAGATCCGCCACCGCTCGATCGCGATGACCGCGCCCGGCCCCGTCCAGATCGTATTCCAGCGTCACCGCCGCCCCCATCACCCGTTCAATGGCCTCGATGGCCGGCTGCGCCAGCTGCGCGCGCCCCAGGTTGGTGTGCAATACGGTGCCGCTGAGATTGAATACCGTTTTCATCGCCGATTGCCGCTGCTGATGCAGACGCGCCTGCAAGGCCTGTGGCCAGTCGTTACACCACGCCGGCAATCGCGAGCGCTGTTTTATTTCTGCGCGCGCCTGCGCCTGCAACTGGCGTAGCAGTTCGCTGACCAGCGTCTGGCCATGGGCGGCGACCAACGGTTCAATAGTCGGTTCGCGCAACAGGCGATCGATGGCGGGTAATTGGCTGTAAAGTGAATGGGCTGCTGTGCTCATGGGGGCTCTATTTTTTATCGGTATCAGCAAAGCGGGCGCGACGTGGCGCCCGGGAAAAATAAGGAAATCACGGTGGCAGAGTACGTGCGAAGCTCTCACGGGCAAACAGCCGTTCGGCGAGCTTGATCAGCGTCGGGCGCCCAACGCACCAGTTCGGCAGGATACGACGAAAGTTCAGGTAGCCCAGCGCACAACCGGTAGCAATATCGGCCAGCGTCAGCCGTTCACCGTTCAGCAGCGTTTGCTCCTGCGCCAGCGCTTCGAGCGCGTCCAGCCCCTGCTGGAGTTTTTCGCGCTGTCGTAGCATCCAGCCTTCATCCTGTTTTTCCGGCGCGCGCCGGCTTTCACGAAACAGCGTTGCCGCCGCCTCCGTCACGCCGTCCGCCAAGGCTTCAATCTGGCGAATGCGCAGCGCGCCAGCGCGATCGGCCGGCAAAAAAGCCGGGGTGTCGGGCAACAGTTCCAGATATTCGGCAATCACCCGCGAGTCGTAGTACGCCTCGCCGTCATCGGTCACCAATACCGGCACCTTGCCGAGCGGATTAAACTCCGCCACCCGGGTACCGGCTTCGTACGGCGGGTCATTGACGAATTCGAACACCATGCCCTTTTCCAACAGCATTACGGAGATTTTGCGTACAAAAGGGCTGGTGTAACTGCCAATAAGCCTCATCAGTATTCCCCCTCGGTTGGCAAACCACTGCGTTGTTATTTCACCGTCAGCGTATCGATAATCCGCTGCACCAGCGCCTGATGCACCTCCGGCGTTTTGGCCGGGGAAAGCATTTGCAAGGTGACTACGCGTTTATTGAACACCGTCAGCATGATGGTGGAAACCACTTTTTGCCCGTTGACGCTCTGTTCGGTATCCAGACGGTGAAACTTCTGTTTGCCGATCACCAGGTTTTCTTCTTTGGTTCGCTTGATGTTCTGATAGCGATCGGACAGCTCGGTCATCATGCTTTGCATCAGCTCATTAAGCATTTTATCACTGTTATTCAGCTTCATACCGTCCGGCGGGATCACTTCGGACGACACCGTACGCTGGCGCGACTTGCTGTCCAGGAACAGCTGAATATTGGATTTGCTGTCGTTGATAATACCGCTGTATTTGGTTTGATCGCTAAAACCCGGCGGCAGTTCAAAGGTGATCCGGCCCTTTTGCATCGAGACGCTCAGGCCCTGCGGCAGCGCAGGTTTGGGTTCTTCAGGCTTTGGCGCCGGCGGCGCGGTTTGTGCAGCGGTGGGTTTGGGGTCGGGTTTTGGCACCGTCGGCTGCTTGGTATCGGGGTTGTCACAGGCGGCCAAACCGGTGACCAGTGCGGCCACCGTGGCAAATTTTGCTATCGTCTTTAGCATCGTCCCTTTCCTTATCGCGTTGCGCGTCATTGCGTAAACGTAGCAAGTCACCTGGATGAATGCCAGATAAGGAATCTGAAATTGGCTCTGCCGCCTGCCGGATATGTTGCCAGCCACGCCGCCGGCCGCATTGCCGGCGGCGTGGCTTCAGGGTGCCAGCGCGGTGGCGCTCAGCTTCAGACGCAGCGTACCGGTATAGCGCCCGGCCGCCCGGCTGGCCTTGGCAAACGGCAGCACGGCAAGCGTCAGCGGTGTGGGCGTGCACACCACCGGGAAGGGGATACCCGGCAGCGTGACGGGGCGGATAAGCGCGCCGTCGACCCCGGTCAGGGTAATTTCCTGCCCGTTATTCACCGCCTGAGGCCGGCCGTTGTAATTGAGTGAGACGCGGTAGTCAATGCGGCTGGTGCCGTTGGCGCTATTGATCAGCGAGAAGATATCGGCTCCCCGCCCGCCGGCGGGCAATAGATCGGATATGCTGAGCTTCAGCCACGGGCTGTTGGCGTTGTAGCCGTCGTACAGGCAGGTGTCGATGGTGGCGCTACCGGCCACCTGACCGCCGGGCGCGGTGGAAAGGGGCTGGGTGCGCAGGTTAAGATCAACCCGCGGCGTGGCGCTGCCAAAGGCCGGCAGGTAGATGGCGCCGTTATTTTTGTCGGTGATATTGAGGGTAATATTGGCCGCCCAGGTGGCCACTCTTGTATTGGTGAAACTACGACGCTGATACAGCACCAGGCTGGCCTCCCAGATGCCGCCGGTAGGAATGCGATCCGCCTCGGCCGCCGGGAGCCAGACGTCCAGCACCTTGCCATTAAATTGCACTCCGCCGTTGTTGCAAATACCATACATGTCAGCTTGGATTGGCCAGCCAAAAAAATAGGGATCACAGCCAGTAGCGGGATTAGCATAACCAAAATTCTGACCTTTCAGCGTCAGGATCACCGAGAGCCGACTTCTTTTTTCCGTGAACTTTATCTTTATATCGCTGGTACCCTTATTAGCTCCGGTTGGAGAAGAGTAAGGACAGGCCCCGGTCTCAACCGAGGATGCGCTGTTACAGATCCAGGAGTCTCGGCGGCGTGTATAATAGTCAGGTTCACTGTTGCCCCCCTTTTCTTTCTGCCAAATCCATAACCTGCCGGCAGCGGCGGTCGAAAGCGCCCCCTGGGTTTTATCAAAGGCGTAGCTGACACTTTTGTTTTTATCAATATAGGGATCGTCAACGACGGCATGCGCGCAGTGGCTGATTAACAGGAGGATGAATAGAAGTGTGACTGAACTGAAGCCCTGAAGCCCTGAAGCCCTGAAGCCCATTATAATTTTTCATCTTGATGATGTCAATGTATTTCATAACCCATCCGATTGATTTATATACATTTAATCCATTACAGACCGACTGCTGCCGCGCGCGAGTTTATGGGGTGTTCCTCATTATTGTCCCCTTTGCCCAGCGACCGTTTGCCCATCCTGACCTGTCAATACGCGCCATGGAGCAAGGGGGGGAATATAAATCCGGCTCGCGCCGTGGGGGGAATGATTTAGTTTTAATTAACCGTTACCGAGTAGATGAGAAATGCCGATAGCGCTCAACGCGGGTATACCCTGGGTCGGCTGCTGGCAGGGAGCCCGGCGCTGGTTGGGGAGATGAGATGCTGAATCAGGCCGGAAGAGCCGGTAAGGCGGCACCGGCAAGCCCGTTCCGGGCGAATAACGGGTGACTGAGCATTGCCCTGCGCGCGGCACCTGGCCGGGAATAAGGCTGACCCTTTACGCTCAGTACCGCGACAGCACCGCCCAGATGAACGGCGCTTTTGCTCCCGCCGCCTGCCGGATATGTTGCCAGCCACGCCGCCGGCCGCATTGCCGGCGGCGTGGCCTCAGGGTGCCAGCGCAGTGGCGCTCAGCTTCAGACGCAGCGTACCGGTATAGCGCCCGGCCGCCCGGCTGGCCTTGGCAAACGGCAGCACGGCAAGCGTCAGCGGTGTGGGCGTGCACACCACCGGGAAGGGGATACCCGGCAGCGTGACGGGGCGGATAAGCGCGCCGTCGACCCCGGTCAGGGTAATTTCCTGCCCGTTATTCACCGCCTGAGGCCGGCCGTTGTAATTGAGTGAGACGCGGTAGTCAATGCGGCTGGTGCCGTTGGCGCTATTGATCAGCGAGAAGATATCGGCTCCCCGCCCGCCGGCGGGCAACAGATCGGATATGCTGAGCTTCAGCCACGGGCTGTTGGCGTTGTAGCCGTCGTACAGGCAGGTGTCGATGGTGGCGCTACCGGACACCTGACCGCCGGGCGCGGTGGAAAGGGGCTGGGTGCGCAGGTTGAGATCAACCCGCGGCGTGGCGCTGCCAAAGGCCGGCAGGTAGATGGCGCCGTTATTTTTGTCGGTGATATTGAGGGTAATATTGGCCGCCCAGGTGGCCGCTCTTGTATAGGTAGATAGACGAAACTGATACAGCACCAGGCTGGCCTCCCAGACGCCGCCGGTAGGAATGCGATCCGCCTCGGCCGACGGGAGCCAGACGTCCAGCACCCGGCCATTGTAGGGCTTATTGTAGCAAGTATTATAACCGATAGATTGTATTGGCCAGCCCCCAGTATAGGGATTGCAGCCGTTGGCAGGATTGGCATAACCAAAAATCTGACCTTTCAGCGTCAGGATCACCGAGAGTCGGCTTCTTTTTTCCGTGAACTTTATCTTTATATCGCTGGTACCCCCGCCAGGACTAGAAAAAGGACAGGCTCCGGTCTCAACCGAGGATGCGCTGTTACAGATCCAGGAGTCCCGGCTGCGTGAATCAGAATCAGGTTCACTATTGCCCCCCTTTTCTGCCCGCCAGATCCATAACCTGCCGGCAGCGGCGGTCGAAAGCGCCCCCTGGGTTTTATCAAAGGCGTAGCTGACACTTTTGTTTTTATCAATATAGGGATCGTCAACGACGGCATGCGCGCAGTGGCTGATTAACAGGAGGATGAATAGAAGTGTGACTGAACTGAAGCCCTGAAGCCCTGAAGCCCTGAAGCCCATTATAATTTTTCATCTTGATGATGTCAATGTATTTCATAACCCATCCGATTGATTTATATACATTTAATCCATTACAGACCGACTGCTGCCGCGCGCGAGTTTATGGGGTGTTCCTCATTATTGTCCCCTTTGCCCAGCGACCGTTTGCCCATCCTGACCTGTCAATACGCGCCATGGAGCGAGGGGGGGAATATAAATCCGGCTCGCGCCGTGGGGGGAATGATTTAGTTTTAATTAACCATTACCGAGCAGATGAGAAATGCCGATAGCGCTCAACGCGGGTATACCCCGGGTCGGCTGCTGGCAGGGAGCCCGGCGCTGGTTGGGGAGATGAGATGCTGAATCAGGACGGAAAGAGCCGGTAAGGCGGCACCGGCAAGCCCGTTCCGGGCGAATAACGGGTGAGCAGCCTTCAATAGCCAAGCATGGCCCTGCGCACAGGTAGCTCCAGAGACTTGCAACGGGAATTTACCAGCCCCGGTGGCAACCCTGCCATGCGCTATCCCCGATTAAAAGGAAAGTCGCAGGTAAGAACACGTTAATGCTGGTAACAGAGGCGCGGCAAACCACGCCTCCGACGACCATCCTATTCGCCCGGGAACAGGAACGGGTTGATGCTGCTGCGGGCAAACCCTTCGTCTTCCATTTTGGCGTCAAGGATAAGCGTGGCCAGATCGTCGGCTACCGCTTCCACCTTAGGATCTTTTTCCTGATACAGAAGCTTCAGATAGGTGCCGCAGTCGCCACAGCTTTCCGCCTTCACCGCCGCCTGCTCGCTGTCCAGCGACCAGTAGTTGAGATCGCGGCTCTGCTCGCAGTTGCTGCACTTCACCCGTACCACATGCCATTCGCTTTCGCACAGGTTGCAGTGCAGGTAGCGCAGGCCGTTGACGGTGCCGATGTGTACCATACTGGAGACGGGAATGCTGCCGCACACCGGGCAAAACTGCCGGTGTTCACCATATTCGGCGCGCGCCTTGCCGGGGATAAGGCTGGCCATTTGCGCCCAGTACAGCGACAGCGCCGCCCAGATGAACGGCGCGTTTTCGCTGCCGACCTGCGCAAATTCACGGTTGAGCAACGCGCCAGCCATCAGCTCCAGTTCGTGGGAGGAGGCTTTTTCCAACTTATCCAGCACCACCGCGACGTGATCGGGCGCCTGTGGGCGCAGCTCGGCCATCAGCGCCGTCAGCAGTTTTTGCCAGTGTTCACTGCGCGGATAAACGCCGACGTCGAGCGGCGGTTTACCGCTGGCAGCACTTTGGCTCAGAGCATCGGACAGATCCAGCGTCAGCGGGTTGTCATGCAGCGCATGCTGCTGTGCCTCGGCAATGGTTGCGGCAAAGTTGAGGTAATCACCCAGCGGATGATCGACAGCCAGCTGGCGCAGGCGTTCAGCGCGACGGCCGTACAGGCTCTTCAGATTGGCGAAAAGCAACGGCGGAATTGCTTCCGCCGCCGTCGTCTTCTCACGCTGTGCCCCTAACTGCTCTTTAGGAACGATGCGGATACTCATCAGGGTTTATCTTCCTGTTGTTTTTCGCGGACCTCTCGGTACCAGCGCGGATGATGTTTCTTGGCCCAGGCGGCCGGCACCCAGCCCTCAACCATCGCGGTGATGGTGCCTTTTACCCACAACGCGGCGTAAATGTGCACCATAATCACGATAATCAGCCCCACCGCCGCCAGCGAATGCACCAGCAGCGCAATGCGGATCAGCGGGATGGAGAACGCCGGGGCGAAGTACGGCCGCCAGATGACGATACCGCTGGCCAGTAACAGCACCAGACTGACGATCGCCGCCCAGAATACGCATTTCTGACCGAAATTATAACGTCCGGTGTCACCCACCTCCTCATTCATGGCGATTTTGTGGATGTTTTTGGCCCAGACGATGTCTTCACGGTTGATCAGATTATGCTTCCAGTAGCGCAGGAACATCAGCAGAAACGCCGCGAACATCACCACGCCGGCAAACGGGTGCAGGATGCGCGCCAGCTGCGGCGTACCGAAGATGTTCATCAGCCAGTTGAAGGACGGGAAAAAGAACCCCAGCCCGCTGATGGCTGCCAGCATAAAGCAGAACGCCACGATCCAGTGGTTAATCCGCTCCGGCGCGCTGTAACGCTGAATTGGCTTTTCCTTCCTCATTTGCGCGTCTCCTCATCATGCAGCTCGTCGTTGTCTTCCTCTTCGACGCGGTTTGGCCCCACGCCGACGTAGTGGAAGATACTGGCTGCGAAGGTGGCCGCGAAGCCGATAGCCGCCAACGGCTTCCATACCCCTTTCCAGAACGTCACCGCCGGGCTGATGGTCGGATTGTCCGGCAAACCGTGATACAGCTGCGGTTTGTCGGCGTGATGCAGCACGTACATCACGTGGGTACCGCCCACGCCCGCCGGATCGTACAGACCGGCGTTCTGGTAGCCGCGGGTTTGCAGTTCGCTGACGCGCCCGGCGGCGACTTGCTTCATCGCGTCCTTGGTGCCGAAGTGAATCGCCCCGGTCGGGCAGGTCTTCACGCAGGCCGGTTCCTGGCCGACGTCGACGCGATCGACGCACAGGGTGCATTTGTACACCCGATTGTCCTGCTCGTTCATGCGCGGCACATCGAACGGACAGCCGGCGATGCAGTAACCGCAGCCGATGCAATGCTCCGACTGGAAGTCGACGATGCCGTTGGCATACTGGATAATCGCCCCCTCCGACGGGCAGGCCTTCAGGCAGCCCGGATCGGCACAGTGCATGCAGCCGTCCTTGCGAATCAGCCACTCCAGTTTGCCATTCTCCTCCACTTCGGAGAAACGCATCACCGTCCACGACTTGGCGGTCAGATCGGCGGGATTGTCGTACACCCCAACGTTGTGACCGATTTCATCGCGGATATCGTTCCATTCGGAACAGGCCACCTGACAGGCCTTGCAGCCGATGCAGGTGGTGACGTCGATCAGCTTCGCCACTTCTTCCTGGTGGTCGCGCGCGCGCGGCGCCGGCGTGAAGCCATTGGTAGCGGATTTACGAATAATGTCTTGAGATTGCATGGCCATAACTCGTCTCCGTTACACCTTTTCCACATTGACCAGGAACGCCTTGAACTCCGGCGTTTGCGTATTGGCGTCGCCGACGAACGGCGTCAGGGTATTGGCGATAAAGCCTTTCTTCGTCAGGCCTTCATAACCCCAGTGGATCGGGATGCCGATGGTGTCCACCTCCTGCCCGTTAACCTGCAGCGTACGAATACGCTTGGTCACCACCGCCTTGGCCTTGATAAAGCCACGGTTGGAGCTGACTTTCACCGTGTCGCCGTGCTTGATGCCTTTTTTCTCCGCCAGTTTCTCACCGATTTCAACAAACTGTTCCGGCTGCGCGATGGCGTTGAGCTGTGCGTGCTTGGTCCAGTAGTGGAAATGCTCGGTCAGACGATAGGTGGTGCCAACATACGGGAACTTGTCGGAAGTGCCCATCGCCGCCAGATCGTCCTTGAACACGCGCGCCGCCGGGTTGGACACCACGTTCGGGTGCAACGGGTTGGTGCCGAGCGGCGTTTCAAACGGCTCGTAGTGTTCCGGGAACGGCCCTTCCGCCATCTTGTCGGTGGCGAACAGGCGGCCCATGCCTTCCGGCTGCATGATGAACGGCCCGACGTCGCTGTCCGGTGCGGCGGTGCTGTAGTCCGGAATATCCGCGCCGGACCACTTGGCACCGTCCCACTCCAGCAGTTGGCGCCTGGCGTCCCACGGCTTGCCGGACGGATCCGCCGATGCGCGGTTATACAGAATGCGGCGGTTGAGCGGCCATGCCCAGGCCCAGCCCAGCGTATTGCCCAGTCCGGATGGATCGGCGTTATCACGGCGCGCCATCTGGTTACCGGCCGGCGTCCAGCTGCCGGCGAAGATCCAGCAACCGCTGGCGGTGGTACCGTCGTCGCGCAATTGCGCAAACGAACTGAGCTGTTCGCCTTTCTTCACCACCACTTTGCCGTCGGCGTCCAGCAGATCGGCCAGCGCCTTGCCGTTGCTTTCCATCGCCACCTCTTCCGAGGCAGGGTTGTCCGGGGTCAGATAGTCCCAGCTCATGTTCAGCACCGGTTCCGGCACCGCGCCGCCGTCGCGCGCATACATCTCGCGCAGACGGGTGAAGATGCCCGCCAGGATTTCCCCGTCGTTCATCGCTTCGCCCGGGGCGTCGGCGCCTTTCCAGTGCCATTGCAGCCAGCGACCGGAGTTGACGATCGAGCCGTTTTCCTCGGCGAAGCAGGTGGACGGCAGGCGGAACACTTCGGTCTGAATCTTCGCCGGATCGACGTCGTTGAACTCGCCGTGGTTCTGCCAGAAGTTGGAGGTTTCGGTGTTCAACGGGTCAATGGTCACCAGGAACTTCAGCTTGGAGAGCGAGGCGATCACCTTGTTTTTGTTCGGGAACGACGCCACCGGGTTAAAGCCCTGGCAGAAGTAGCCATTCACCTGGCCCTGCGACATCATTTCGAAATATTGCAGTACGTCGTAGCCCTTGTCCCACTTCGGCAACCAGTCAAAGCCCCAGGCGTTGTCCTTCTGCGCCTTGTCGCCGTAGAAGCTCTTCATCAGGCTGACAAAGAATTTCGGGTAGTTGCTCCAGTAGTTCACCTGCCCCGGCAGCAGCGCCTTCGGCGTGTTGGCGGCCAGGTAGCTGTCCAGATCGGTCTGCTTGTCGGACGGCAGCGACATGTAGCCGGTCAGGCTCTGCGACAACAGGCCAAGGTCGGTCAGACCCTGAATGTTGGAGTGGCCGCGCAGGGCGTTAACCCCGCCGCCTGCCATGCCCATGTTGCCGAGCAACAGCTGGATCATCGCCATGGTACGGATGTTCTGTGCGCCGACCGAGTGCTGTGTCCAGCCAAGGGCGTACAGGAACGAGGCGGTTTTGTCATTCACGCTGGTTTCGGCGATGTATTCGCACACCTGGAGGAAATCCGCCTTCGGCGTGCCACAGATATTTTCCACCACCTCGGGGGTATAGCGGCTGACGTGCTGTTTCAGCAGATTCCACACGCAGCGCGGATCCTGCAGCGTGACGTCACGCTTGGCATAGCCGTTTTCGTCGAGCTGATAGTTCCAGCTGGTTTTGTCGTAGCGGCGGTTTTCCGCGTCGTAGCCACTGAACAGGCCGTCTTCGAAGCTGAAGTCGTCACGCACCAGCAGGCTGGCGTTGGTGTAGGCTTCAACGTATTGGCGGTTGATTTTTTCGTTGGTCATCAGGTACAGCAGTACGCCCGACAGGAAGGCAATGTCGGTGCCGGAACGGATTGGCGTATAGAAATCCGCCACTGATGCCGTACGGGTAAAGCGCGGATCGATGACGATCAGCTTGGCTTTATTATGAATTTTGGCTTCCATCGCCCAGCGGAAACCCACCGGATGCGCTTCGGCCGCGTTACCGCCCATGACGATAACCAGATTCGCGTTCTTGATATCAACCCAGTGGTTGGTCATCGCACCGCGACCAAATGTTGGAGCAAGACTTGCTACCGTTGGTCCGTGTCAGACACGCGCCTGGTTGTCTACGGCAAGCATGCCGAGAGCGCGACTAAATTTTTGCGTCAAATAACCGGTTTCGTTGCTCGATGCCGATGCGCACAGCATGCCGGTGCTCAACCAGCGGTTGACGGTCACGCCCTGTTCATTTTTGGCAATGAAATTGGCGTCACGGTCTTCCTTCATCAGTTTGGCGATGCGGGTAAACGCGTCATCCCAGCTGATGCGCTGCCATTTGTCGGAACCGGGTGCACGGTATTCTGGGTATTCAAGCCGGCTTTCGCTGTGGATGAAATCCACCAGACCAGCGCCTTTCGGGCAAAGCGCGCCGCGGTTGACCGGATGGTCCGGATCCCCTTCGATATGGAAAATGCTTTGTTTGGCGTTTTTGGCGCCATCGCCAAGGCTGTACATCAACAGCCCGCAGCCGACGGAACAATACGTACAGGTATTACGGGTTTCACGGGCGCGCAACAGTTTGTACTGCCGCGTTTCCGCCAGCGCCAGTTCCGGGGTAAACCCCAAAGCGGCTACCGTCGTTCCTGCCATACCGCCAGCGCAGATCTTAAAGAACTGCCTTCTGCTGACCTGCATGGGGATCTCCTTTCTCTATCGCGATTGTCACATTGTTTCGAATGCGCTTTCCCCGCCGAAGCGTGAAGCGCTAAAATAACCGTTGTTATATTTATAACGATACAACCGCCACATATTACCATACGGTAACTGTGGTTGTTACAAACAGGTGCCAGTAAAGTGAACAATATAGACCTAGAGCAGCAAACAAATGCGATCGCGCTCACAGGCGTGAGTCGCACTACGGTATTTCAACGCGGTCAGTTGGCTACTGCCCAACAGGACTGGCTGGCGGAAGAAGTGCCGGTAGCTCTGGTCTATAACGGTATTTCGCACGTGGTGATGATGTGTTCTCCCAAGGATCTCGAGGCGTTCGCCCTGGGATTTTCCCTGTCGGAAGGCATCATCGCGTCACCGCGCGACATTTACAGTATAGAGATTAATCAGGTCTGTAACGGACTGGAAGTGGATATCGAGCTTTCCAGTCGCCGTTTCGCCGAACTCAAGCTGCGCCGTCGTGCGTTGGCCGGCCGCACCGGCTGCGGCGTGTGCGGTATCGAACAGCTGGCGGAGATCTACCGCCCCATCCCGCCGTTGCCGTTCAGCCAGCGCTTTTCCCTTAGCAACCTCGATCGCGCGCTGGAACAGTTACGCCAGGTGCAACAGGTCGGTCAATTGACCGGCTGTACCCACGCTGCCAGCTGGATCACGCCACAGGGCGAGATGCTGGGCGGCTGTGAAGACATTGGCCGCCACGTGGCGCTCGACAAACTGCTCGGCGTGCGCGCCGGACAGGACTGGCAGCACGGCGCGGTGCTGGCCTCCAGCCGCGCCAGTTACGAAATGGTACAAAAAACCGCCATGTGCGGCGTGGAAATCTTATTCGTTGTTTCTGCTGCCACTTCTTTGGCGGTGGAGATCGCCGAACGCAGCAATCTGACGCTGGTCGGATTCAGCCGCACCGGCCGTGCCACGGTGTTTAGCCATCCTCAGCGTATCGTTGATTAAATAAAAACCACACAAATCATCAGGCATTGATAATCATTTTCAATATCATTTAATTAACTATAATGATCCGACTGCTTACGCGGTGCTTACAACCTTGCGCCGCCCAACAACACTGGAGACGATGATCATGAGTTATTCACTGCCATCACTGCCGTACGCTTACGACGCACTGGAACCGCACTTTGACAAGCAGACGATGGAAATCCATCACACCAAACACCATCAGACCTACGTCAACAACGCCAACACCGTGCTGGAAGCTTATCCCGAGCTGGCTTCGCTGAGCGTTGAAGAGCTGATCCAGGACCTGGACAAAGTGCCAGCCGACAAGCGCACTTTCATGCGTAACAACGCGGGCGGCCACGCTAACCACAGCCTGTTCTGGAAAGGCCTGAAAACCGGCACTACCCTGTCTGGCGATCTGAAGGCGGCTATCGAGCGCGACTTCGGCAGCGTTGAGAAATTCCAGGAAGAGTTCGAAAAAGCCGCTGCGACCCGTTTCGGTTCCGGTTGGGCCTGGCTGGTGCTGAAAGGCGACAAACTGGCGGTCGTTTCCACCGCTAACCAGGACAGCCCGCTGATGGGCGAGGCGGTTGCCGGCGCATCCGGTTTCCCAATCATTGGTCTGGACGTGTGGGAACACGCTTACTACCTGAAGTATCAGAACAAACGTCCTGATTACATCAAGGCATTCTGGAACGTGGTTAACTGGGACGAAGCGGCAGCACGCTTCGCCGCGAAGAAGTAATTCGCGCCACGCCCTGCCGATGCCCGCTTGATGCGGGCATTTTTTTGCCTGACGTTCGCCAGAATGCATCCCGCATGCCACCCGCCGCCGGGCAATTAAATTTGCGCAGCATGGTAAAAAGCGCACATAAAAACCGCCAGTCAGGCTATGCTGTTTTCCTGACAACTTTACCCCACCGCCAGCGCGTTTCAGCGCCTGCGCCCACGCCAGCGGCGCGGCAATCTTGAGACCTGCCGGACGCCGGGTAAGCGAAACGGAGGCGCTATGCATCACCCTGAAGTTTATATCGGCCAGATCCAACCCTATGACGGCGGGCGCCCCAGCGCGATCGCCAAACGGCAGGTGGACGGCGCCGTCAAGCTGACCCCGCTCGGCCTGGAAGGCGATCAGCAGGCAGAAAAAAGCTTTCACGGCGGCCCGGATCGCGCGCTGTGCCACTACCCGCGCGAACATTACGCCCACTGGCGCGAACAGTTCCCGGCGCAGGCCGATCTGTTCAGCGCGCCGGCGTTCGGCGAAAACCTGTCTACCGCTGGCCTGACCGAGCACCAGGTGTTTATGGGCGATATCTTCCGCTGGGGCGAGGCATTGATTCAGGTAACTCAGCCGCGCTCGCCATGCTTCAAACTCAACTATCATTTCGCTATTGACGATCTGTCGGTGCTGATGCAGCAGAGTGGCCGCTGCGGCTGGCTGTACCGGGTGATTTCTCCCGGGCAGGTCAGCAGCGATCGTCCGCTGGAGCTGGTGACGCGCAACAGCGAGGTGTCGGTGGCCGAGGCCATTGGCATCGCCTGGCACATGCCGTTCGACGAAGAGCAGTATCGCCGTTTACTGTCGGTCGCCGGGCTGTCTGCCAGCTGGAGCAAAACCCTGCTGCTGCGTATCAGCGAAGGCAGGATAGAAGACTTTAATCGCCGCCTGCTGGGCCGCTGAATCATTATGGCAGGAGAAGATATGACACAGTCCATTCACCACGCCGCGGCCACCGGTTACCAGAGCAACGCCGACCGCTACGTCAAGGGACGACCGGGCTACCCAACGGAGATCGCCGACTGGCTGCGTAATGCGGTTGGCCTGCACGCAGGGCAAACGGTAATCGACCTGGGTGCCGGTACCGGTAAATTCACGCCGCGCCTGCTCGATAGCGGGGCGGAGGTGATTGCCGTCGAGCCGATCGTACCGATGCTGGACCGGCTCGCCGCGGCGCTGCCGCAGGTGAAGACGCTGGCAGCCACCGCCGATGCCATTCCGCTAGCGGATGAATCGGTTGATGCCGTGGTCTGCGCCCAGTCGTTCCACTGGTTCGCGACGCCGCAGGCACTGGCTGAAATCCAGCGCATTCTCAAGCCCGGCGGCAAGCTCGGCCTGGTGTGGAATACGCGCGATGCGCGCGTCGGTTGGGTGCGCAAGCTGAATCAGATAGTCGACCGCTACCAGGGCGATGCGCCGCGTTTTTATACCGGCGAATGGCGCAGACTGTTCCCCGCCAAAGGGTTCGCGCCACTGCATGAGCAGGCGTTTATCTTTGGTCATCGCGGTACGGTCGAGGACGTGCTGTATAATCGCGTGCGCTCAACCAGCTTTATCGCCGCGTTGCCGCAGGTACGGCAAGAGCAGGTGATCGAACAGGTTCGCCAACTGGTGGCGCAGGAAGAGGAATTGCGTGGGCAGGAAACCGTCACCGTACCGTATCAAACCAAGGCGTTTGTTACTCACAAGCTCGGTTAACGGCGGCGACGGCATTGAACAGCGGGGGGGCAGCTCTCCCCGCTGCGTATGGCATCAGAAGGCTTTTTTCGCGTAGCCGGTGACCACTTTCAGGCCCATTTCACGACCCAGCGCCGTCATCGGGTGCACGACTACCAGGCCACGTGCGCTTTTCTTCAGGGCACCCATGTCGGCCTGCTCTTTCTTGGTGATTTCACGGCTGAACGGCAACTGTTGCAGCTTTTGCGCTTCGTTGCTCAGCTTCTCGACGCGCACGTTTTTCAAGCGCTCGATTTCCGCAGCCAGTTTGTCTTTTTCTTTTTGGTGTTGTGCGATCAGATCCGGGTTGCCCTGTTGGATCACGGTGGCGTCTTTATGGTTCAGTGCGTCCAGCAGGTCGCTAAGGCGCTTGATCTCTGCCTTTTCTTTCTCTTTCATGGTGTCTGCCTGGGGTGCCGCAATCGGCACGTTAAAAAGGGGTTTTGTGCATTGTAGCAAAATGCGCACGCAGTTACCCGCCCGCTGCGATCCCCGGCGGCAGGCCGCTCATCTCGCAAGCCTTGGCACCAACCCGCGCCAGCGCATGGCTGTAGCGCGCATTGAACGGATAACAGCAGGAAAGCCGCAGTCCGTTACGGTAACGCCCGCTCGGCGAATACAGCGTACCCGGCGTCAGGCAGATTTGCTCTTCCAGCAACTGATGAAACAGCCGTTCACTGTCCACTCCCGGCGGGAACTCCACCCAGAAGACAAACCCACCGGCTGGCTGGGTTGCCAGCGTGCCACGCGGAAAGTGGCGGGCAATCAGCGCCCGCGCCTCGTCGACCTGCGCGGCATAGCGTTTGCGCAAATTGCGCAGATGATGATCATAGCCGCCGTTTTCCAGGAACGTTGCCAACGTTTCGCACAGTAATTGCGATTCGGCCATCGACGAAACCGCCTTCAGTTTGCGCAACGCGTCGGTGAACCGCCCACCGGCTACCCAGCCGACGCGAAAATCAGGCGCCAGCGTTTTGGTGAAGCTGGAGCAGAACAGCACCCAACCGTCGCGGTCGAACGATTTAACCGACGGCGTCTGGCTGGTGCCGAATTGCAGTTCGGCGTATAACCCGTCTTCAATCAATGGCACCTGATGATCGTTCATCAGGCGTGCCAGGCGTTTTTTGGCCGCCAGCGGCAGCGTGCACCCCAACGGATTCTGCACCGTCGGCATGGCGATCACCGCATTCAACCGCCGTTCGCTCAGCAACAGTTCCAATGCGTCCAGCGACAGGCCGTGCTGCGGATCGGTGGGAATTTCAATTGCCTTCAGCCCCAGACTGGCCAGTAACGGCAGCAAATAAAAATAGGTGGGCGATTCCAGCCCAACACAATCCCCCGGCTGCGTGGTCACCCGCAGCGCCAGCTGCAAGGCCTCCATGCAGCCGTGGGTCAGGGTGATATCGGCCGGGTCGAGCAGCATGCCGAGCGTCAGCGCGCGCCGGGCGATTTGCTGACGCAGCCGTGAGCTGCCGGGCGGCAGCGCATATTTGCCGATCAGATCCGGCTGACGGCGCAATTGCGACGCCAACATGCGGCTCAGTTTGCCACCGGGGTAAAAATCCGCGGTCTGCGGGCAGGCGAGCGAAATATTGGTAAACGCCGGGTTCTGCTGCGCGGCAAATACCGTATCGATCAGCGCCAGCACGTTATCGGCCGGTGCCTCGAAACGCGTACTGGGAGCCGAAGGCGTTTTTGGCGCAGGCAGTATGCTGCGCACGTAAAAACCGGACTGCGGCCGCGCCTCGACCAGCCCGCGATCTTCCAGCGTGCGGTAGGCTGCCACCACCGTATTGATGCTGACGCGGTGTGACTGTGCGCAGCGTCGTACCGAGGGTAGCCGACTGCCGGGCATCAGCACGCCGCGTCGGATGGCTTCGGCCAGCGTATCCGCCAGTTGCAGGTAGCGGACTTCCGGGCTTTCATCAAGCAGGGTCACAGTTTCTCTCCGAATAAGGGGTACAGTTGGCTTTAGGTATGATTGTACCCATTACAATAGCTGTTTTTTGCATCTGTCACCACGTCAGGTCACGCCTTATGCTGGAGGTTGTTGCCCACAACCGTTTAAGGAACTTGCCATGCTCGATTCAGCCTTTGTCAGCTACGTGACCGTAATGTCGATCACACCCGGTCCGAACAATCTGCTGCTGGCCTCGTCCGGCGTTAACTTCGGTCTGCGTCGTACCCTGCCGATGCTGTTCGGCATCAGCGCCGGCTGTGCGATACAGTTGGCGCTGACCACCAGCCTGCTGGCTGCCATTCTCAGCTGGGCCACGGTATTACGTTTCCCGCTGGCGGTGATCGGCTGCGCCTATCTGCTATGGCTGTCATGGAAACTGTTCAATGCCGCTTCGCCGGCGTCAAAACAGCAGGCGCAGCCAATGCGCTTTGTCAACGGCGCGCTGTTTCAGGCGGTCAACCCAAAGGCCTGGCTGATGGCGATTAACGTCGCGATCCTGTTTACGCCGCGCACCGGCGCCAGTCTGAGCCATACCCTGTGGGTGATAGCCGGCTTTACGCTGCTGAACTTCCCTTGCGTGATGGTGTGGGCGATATTGGGCGATCGGCTGCGTGATGCGCTGCGCGTAGCGTGGAAACTGCGGTTATTCAATGGCGTCATGGCCGGCCTGATGGCGCTCACTGCGGCCTGGTTACTGTTTGACGAATGGCGTGCGGCGTTCGCTTAAGGCGGTCCGAGAGGGGAAAGACGCGAAGGCTGTTTGGCACCGATGCCGGCAATCAGCTCGGTCACCGACAATACCATGGTGGAACGCACCATCTGCTGATAACGCTGGCGCTGCATGGCAATCAGCGATTCATCCGCCTCGCCGGGCTGCAGGAAGGTCGGCACCGGCGGCAGCGCCGTTACGCAGTGCAATTCACCGAACGGGCCGAGTATTTCGTCATCGACAAAGCGGTATTCGGCGCCGTCGTGATTAAGCTCTTCACGCATCGCCATCAACAATTCGGCATCCTCGTATTCGTGGCGGGAAATGACCCCCAGCCCGTACAGCAGTTTCAGCCGTACCGACAGCTCACCCAGCGGCCCGGCGCCGGACAATAGCGGTTCGACGGCATACTTCACCGCGTAGTCGTCCTTGCGGAAAACCTGCACCACCAACACGTTGAGCGCGTCTGCCAGCAGATCAACCGCTGCGATCAGAAACCCGCGTACCGTCTTGCCGGCGTTGAGCTTTTCCAGAACCTGATTTTCAAATGCCTGAGTCTCGATCATCGTCGCTTTTCGCATGGCGTAATAGGGTGATTGATTGGCTGCATCACCCTTTGGTTCATTGCCAATAGAGGTTGGCCCGGAAGTGGACAGCACACCGCCCCCGGAGCGTACACCAGGTGCATGCGGAGTTCGAGTGCTGCCCAATCTCGAAACCTAGCGGCGTTGCATGGCGTTATACACAGCCACGGCGTTTTCTACAACCTCGCTGTCCTCCGGCAGACCGGAAAGCTGAACCAGCGTGGCTTTTGGCCCGCGCGTATTCAGCAGTTCCACCAGCTCTTGCGCCTGCGGATCCTGTTCGCTGCGGTAGTGCATGGCGGCGGCAATGCCCTGGATCAGGTTATCGTGCGGCAAGCCGTACTCCAGCGTGCCCAGCAGCGGTTTGATCAGCCGATCGCCGGCGCTCAGTTTGCGCAACGGCTGGCGCCCCACCCGCTCTACCTCGTCATGCAGATACGGATTTTCAAAACGGCCAAGGATTTTCTCGATGTAGGCCGCGTGCTTCGCCGGGTCAAAATCGTAGCGTTTGATCAGCACCGCGCCGCTCTCCTCCATCGCACCTTTCACTACCCGGCGGATCTGCGGATCGAGAATCGCATCGCGAATGGTGTTCAGCCCCGCCTGTTGGCCGAGATAGGCGGTGATGGCATGACCGGTATTCAGGGTGAAAAGTTTGCGCTCAACGAACGCCATCAGGTTGTCGGTCAGTTCCATGCCGGCGATCGCCGGCGGTGTTCCCTTGAACTGGGTTTGATCGACAATCCACTCGCTGAAGGTTTCCACCGTCACTTCCAGTGGATCCTGGCTGTCGGCTCTGGCCGGGGGCACGATGCGATCCACCGCAGAATCGACAAAGCCGATGTGTTGCTCTACCCACGCCTGCTGTTCTGCCGTCAGCGCGGCGAACACGTGCTGCTTCAGCTGGCTGGTACCGCGCACCATGTTTTCACAGGCGATGATGTTCAGCGCGGCCTGATTGCCCTGCTGCTGGCGTGTGATCAGCCCTCTGGCCAGCGTGCCGGCGATTCTTTCCAGCACCTGCGGGCCAACGGCGGTGGTGATGAGGTCCACCTCGGCAATCAGCGCCAATACCTGGTCACTGCCGCTGTTCACCGCGTTGACGTTGATCACCGGTTCAACGCGCGCCTGTTCGCCCACCACGTGTACCTGGTAGCCGTGACGCTGGTTGATTTCATCCAGCACCGTTTGGTTGACGTCAGCAAAAGTCAGTTCGGCGTGCGCATCGGCCAACAGTTTACCGATAAAACCACGGCCGATATTCCCGGCTCCGAAATGTAATGCTTTCATAATGATACCTTCTTGAAAATAACAAGGGCGCAGCAAGCTGCGCCCCAGTGGATTAGGCTTTCTTACCGCTTAACAGATCCAGCACTTCCTGCGGATTATTGGTTTGCGCCAGTCGCTCGATCACCGTTTCATCATCCAGCGCATTGGTCAAACTGGTAATGACGTGGATGTGTTCGTTGTTGCGAGCGGCAATACCGATCACCAAACGCGCCACGTCGTCTTCGTCGTCACCGAAGCGCACACCCTGCGGGTACTGGCAGAACACCACGCCGGTGCGCAATACGCGGTCTTTGGCCTCGATGGTGCCATGCGGCACGGCGATCGACTCGCCAAGGTAGGTCGAGGTCAGTTTTTCACGCTCCAGCATCGCCTGTACGTATTCCGGCTCAACGTAGCCACCCTTCACCAGTTGCTCGCCGGCAAAGCGGATCGCCTGCTCCTTGTCGTCGGCTTGCAGGCCAAGGAACACGTTGTCTTCACCCAGTTTGAACAGGTTCTGTGCGCTATCTTCAAAGCTGTCGTCCAGCGCGCCCACTACCTTCTGCTGATTGTCGCTGGATTTGTTGGCCGCCAGCAGGCGCGCCGTCAAATCGCTGTACAAATTGCCGTCGAGGAAGTTGCTCAACGAGATGTGCTGCGCCTGCGGCGCATGACGCATCGCCCGCTCGGTCAGATCGCGGTGGGTGATCACCAGATCAACGTCATCCGGTAAGCTGTTAATGGCACTGTTGGTGACAGAGATGTGTTTCAGCCCGGCATCGGCCACCTTCTTGCGCAACACGCCGGCGCCCATGGCGCTGGAGCCCATACCGGCGTCGCAGGCCACGATGATTTTGCGCACCGTGCTCAGGTCGCCGTCTACCATCGCATTTGCCGCTGGCTTACCCCCCTTGGACGAAGACTTCATGTCCTGCATGCGGCGGGTGGCCTCTTCCAGCGAGTCTTCGTCCTCTTTCACTTTCGAGGTTTTCAGCAGGAACGCCGCCACCACGAACGACACCGCAAAGGCCGCGCAGATCGCCGCCAGGTTGGCAAAATAGGCGCCTTTTGGCGTCATCGCCAGAATAGCCAGAATCGACCCCGGTGACGCCGGGGAAACCAGGCCGCCATTCAGCAGCGTCAGGGTGAACACCCCTGTCATACCGCCGAGAATTACCGCCAGCAGCAGACGCGGGTTCATCAGCACGTATGGGAAATAAATTTCGTGGATGCCGCCAAAGAAGTGAATGATGGCCGCACCGCCGGCCGACTGCTTGGCATTGCCGCGTCCAAAGAACATATACGCCATCAGCACGCCCAGACCCGGGCCCGGGTTGGCTTCAATCAGGAAGAAGACTGATTTGCCGGCTTCGGTTGCCTGCTGAATACCCAGCGGCGAGAAGATACCGTGGTTGATGGCATTGTTGAGGAACAGAATTTTTGCCGGTTCGACGAAGATCGACGTCAAAGGCAGCAAGTTGTTCACCACCATCACGTGTACGCCAGCGGCCAGCAGCTTCGACAATGCTTCGACCAACGGCCCGATAGCCAGGAACGACAGCACGGCCAGCAGCATACCGATAATGCCGGCGGAGAAGTTGTTCACCAGCATTTCAAAGCCACTTTTGATCTTGCCGTCGACCCAGCGGTCAAAATGCTTGATCGCCCAGCCGCCCAGCGGGCCGGCAATCATCGATCCCAGGAACATCGGCATATCGGCACCGACAATCACCCCCATGGTGGTGATCGCACCCACCACCCCGCCGCGCTCGCCGCCAACCAGCTTACCGCCGGTATAACCGATCAGCAGCGGCAGCAGGTAGGTGATCATCGGACCAACCAGTTTGCCTAACGTTTCGCTCGGCAGCCAACCGGTGGGGATGAACAAGGCGGTAATGATACCCCAGGCGATAAATGCGCCAATGTTGGGCATCACCATGTTGCTCAGGAAACGGCCAAAGTTCTGCACTTTGACCTTGATATCTGGTGAAAACATAAAACACACCCCTGTAGTGAAGCGGTAATAGCATTACGCGCTAACGATAAGGAGCGCGCGTTTCTTGTTGGTAGCGAACCGATTTGCCGTAAACCGGCAGCGTTGGTGCTGTATGCGAAATGGACTCTACCACGCTCTGTTTACTACGCGTACCTTGCGGAATTTTTGTGACAAACATCACTAAATAGACACCCATTAACGGGTATTTATAGTGATTAAGATCACAATTTAGCAGTGTAAAAAAAGCACATCGGTCGTGAAACGCCGTTTTTACCGTTATTTGTGTGATCTTAATCACATTGTTAAATGGCGGGTTTGTTTTGAAAATGTGATGTTAATCACAAGATATTTTCACGCCAGGCGTCAACGCCAGCTAACGGCGTTGTTTCATACCATGGTCACGCAACGCGCAGGCATGGCTGAAAGAAAGTTACGCCATGGCGCAACGGCGTTGTTTTGAAGTGTAGTACACCAATGGGAGGGTGAAGACAGAGGCGGCAGCGCCGCCTCCGGAAGAGGTATTACTGCATTACCTCGAGTACCGCTTTTTGTGCGCTCAGCAAGCCTTGCTGTTTAGCCACCAGATTCGACATCATGGTGTTGTACTGCGTAGCCTGCTGCTGGCTGCGGAACTGCACGCCGCCGTTGTTGAAACTGACCTGATTGCCCTGCGCCTGCAAGTAATCCCCGACCTGCACCAGATCCTGTACAAAGCTGGCAGTGGTCGGTATTGCCGGCATCAGCGCATTGGCCGGTGCGGTGACAATCTTGTCGTACGCCTGGTTGTACACTGCTTTCAGCGAGTCCGGCTGTTTCAACGCCGCGTGGGCGGTATCAGCCTGCGATTTTGCACTCTGAATCTGCTGTCCAAGCAGATTGAGCGCGCCCACCGCTTGCCGGAGCCCGTCACGCTTGCTGATATAATCCTGCGCGCTGCGGATCTGATTAATCTGGTCGAGCGCCGGCGTCAGGCTGGCGTCCACAGATTTGGTCAATTGTTGCGAAAACCCGACCAAAATCGCGTAATCGCCGGCATAGTTGCCGAACTTCTGTTTCTGGTCTTCGCTCAGCGTCGGGATCTTCACTCCGCTGCGCATAACCGTATTCTGTAAATACTCAATGAATGCCTTGCGCTGTTCCGGCTCTTTATCGCCACAGGCGGTCAACTGCATGACCACCAACAATGCCAATACCGGTGCCAACCAACGCGTAATGCCTCTGCTCTGGATCCCTACCGCCATGTGACATAACTCCTGTTATAAACCTGCTTTTTCATCAGCTCCCTGCCTTTTTCCGCACTCCCTGCGCCTATAAGAATAGATCAACTGGCGGCGATCCGATACGCGATTCCGCCTGCGCCGCGCATTCCCTTGGCTGACGGCGGCAAAACGGCTGGGTACAGCGTCGGGAAAGAGCGCATGAGCCGATCCTTAGTCCCAAAGTCACGCCACAAGACGCGGAGTTGCTGGCGGCGCTATCGCTTGACCGCCGCCGGCATCGAGCAGCGACGCCAGAAGTAAAAAAGGCGCCCGTAGGCGCCTTAGGTTGCTGACAACGCAGGAAAAAGCGTGGGTTTTCCTGCGTTGCGGGGTTATTGCAGCACTGAAATGTCTGCAACCTGCAAGAACAGCTCCCGCAGTTTGCTCAGCAGGGTCAGGCGGTTGACGCGTACCGCGTCGTCTTCTGCCATCACCATTACGCTTTCGAAGAACTCATCCACCGTCGCACGTAGCGCAGCCAGCTCCACCAGCGCGTCCTGATAGCGGCCTTCGGCGAAAAACGGCTCCAGTTTGTCGCGCAGCACCACCAGGTGCGTTGCCAGTTTCAGTTCGGCCGGTTCTTTCAACACCGAGGCGTGAACGTGATCGTTCAGCGTATCGGTCGACTTGGCCAAAATGTTGGAAACGCGTTTGTTAGCTGCCGCCAACGCCGCCGCCTCTTCCAGCGTACGGAAGTGGGTCACCGCCTTGACGCGTGCGTCAAAGTCCGCCGGCTTGGTCGGGCGACGCGCCAGCACTGCCTGGATGGTATCAACCGCGTGGCCTTCTTCCTGATACCAGGCGCGGAAACGGCCCAGCATGAAGTCCACCACGTCGTCGACCACGTTGGCGTTGGTCAGCTTGCTGCCGTACAGGCGCGCGGCCTCTTCGGTCAGGGTTTGCAGATCCAGCGGCAGGTTCTTCTCAACGATGATACGCAACACGCCCAGTGCCGCGCGACGCAGTGCGAACGGGTCTTTATCGCCTTTCGGGTGTTGCCCGATGCCGAAAATGCCGGCCAGAGTGTCCATCTTGTCAGCGATGGCCAATGCGCAGGCCACCGGCGATTGCGGCAGCGCATCACCGGCAAAGCGCGGCTGGTACTGTTCGTTCAGCGCCACGGCAACGTCTTCCGCTTCGCCGTCGTGGCGCGCATAGTGCATGCCCATCACGCCCTGGGTGTCGGTAAACTCGAACACCATATTGGTCATCAGGTCGCACTTCGACAGCAGGCCAGCACGGGTTGCGTGATTGACGTCTGCACCAATCTGGCCAGCGATCCAGCCTGACAGCGCCTGAATACGGTCGGTCTTGTCGCGCAGCGTGCCCAACTGCTGTTGGAACAGCACGGTCTCCAGACGTGGCAGGTTATCTTCCAGGCGCTTCTTGCGATCGGTATTGAAGAAGAACTCGGCATCGGCCAGACGTGGACGCACCACCTTCTCATTGCCGGAGATAATTTGCTGAGGATCTTTCGATTCGATATTGGCCACGAAGATAAAGTTCGGCAGCAGCTTGCCGGCAGCGTCGTACACCGGGAAGTACTTCTGGTCGCCCTTCATGGTGTAGACCAGCGCTTCCGCCGGCACCGCCAGGAATTTCTCTTCGAACCTGGCGGTCAGCACCACCGGCCATTCCACCAGGGAAGCCACTTCTTCCAGCAGGCTTTCGCTCAGATCGGCCTTGCCGCCGATCTTTTCGGCCGCCAGCTCAACGTCACGTTTGATGATGGCTTTACGCGCTTCGTAATCCGCCACCACTTTGCCGCGCTCCAGCAGGATTTGCGGATACCGATCGGCATTTTCCAGCGTGAACTGCGCTTCGCCCATAAAACGATGGCCACGTACGGTACGCGCAGAGTCGATACCCAGTACGGTTCCCGGGATCAGCGCATCGCCCAGCAGCATGGTCACGGTATGCACCGGACGCACGAACTGAGTTTCTTTATCACCCCAGCGCATCAGTTTCGGAATAGGCAATTTGCTCAGCGCAGCGCTGACCATGCCTGCCAGCAGTTGCTGCGCAGATTGGCCTTTAACCTGTGCGCGGTACAGCAACCACTCGCCTTTGTCCGTCTTCAGACGTTCGGCCTGATCGACGGTGATACCACAGCCGCGCGCCCAGCCTTCGGCTGCTTTGCTTGGCTTGCCTTCGGCGTCAAACGCCTGCGCAATCGCCGGGCCGCGTTTTTCGACTTCGCGATCGGCCTGCGCCGCGCTCAGGTTCGCTACTTTCAGCGCCAGACGGCGCGGTGCGGCAAACCAGTTGACCTCGCCGTGCGCCAGGTTGGCGTTGTCCAGCTCAGCGCTGAAGTTGGCGGCAAAAGATTCCGCCAGTGAACGAAGAGCCTTCGGCGGCAGCTCTTCCGTGCCGATTTCCACCAGGAAAGTCTGTTGAGTCATGGCTGCCTCTTAATTCTCGTTCTTTTTACACATCGGGAAGCCCAGCGCTTCGCGAGAAGCGTAGTAGGCTTCGGCAACGGCTTTGGTCAACGTGCGAATACGCAAGATATAGCGCTGGCGTTCGGTGACCGAAATCGCCTTGCGGGCATCCAGCAGGTTGAAGGTGTGGGCAGCTTTCAGAATGCGCTCGTAAGCCGGCAGCGGCAGCGGTTTTTCCAGCGCCAGCAGCTGTTGCGCTTCTTTTTCGTAATGCTCGAAGCAGGTGAACAGGAAGTCAACGTCAGCGTATTCGAAGTTATAGGTCGACTGCTCGACTTCGTTCTGATGGAACACGTCACCGTAAGTGGTGATACCGAGCGGGCCGTTGCTCCACACCAGATCGTAAACGCTGTCCACGCCCTGGATATACATCGCCAGACGCTCCAGACCGTAGGTGATTTCGCCGGTCACCGGCTTGCATTCCAGGCCACCAACCTGCTGGAAGTAGGTGAACTGCGTCACTTCCATGCCGTTCAGCCACACTTCCCAGCCGAGTCCCCAGGCGCCGAGCGTCGGGTTTTCCCAGTTGTCTTCAACGAAGCGGATATCGTGAATGGTCGGATCCAGCCCCAGCTCTTTCAGCGAGCCCAGGTACAGTTCCTGAATGTTTTCCGGCGATGGCTTAATCACCACCTGGAATTGGTAATAGTGTTGCAGGCGGTTCGGGTTTTCACCGTAGCGGCCGTCGGTCGGGCGGCGGGACGGCTGCACATAGGCGGTGGCCATTGGCTCTGGGCCAAGCGCACGCAGGCAGGTCATCGGGTGAGAGGTTCCCGCGCCGACTTCCATGTCCAGCGGTTGGACAATGGTGCAGCCCTGGCGCGCCCAATAATCTTGCAGTGTCAGGATCAGGCCCTGAAAGGTCTTGGTATCAAACTTTTGCATGTTGGATTCGCACGCGATACAAGTGGATTTAATTGGAATGCGCCAGTATACCCGTTGACCGTAAGATATACAGCCAGAATCCGGTATCCGTTTTCATCAACGTGCAAAAAGCCCGCATTTCGCACCATGCTGGGGCAGCCGGGCGTTGGATACGCCTGTTGCCCACCCCCGCCGACGGCAAATCCCTACGGCCGCCCGGTTCGAGAAGCTGGCACCGATCTTGCTCCACTCCGATATCAATAATGGTCAGGAGATTGGCGCATGCAGACAGACAGCCGTTATCGTTACCGGATTTTCGCCATGGTGTTCTTTATCGCACTGATTAACTACGTCGATCGCGGCGCGCTGTCGTTCGCCGCCAACGACATTTCCCGCGAGTTTAACTTCGACAAAGCACAGTTGGGCGCAGTATTGGGCTATTTTGGCTTCGGCTACCTGTTTGGCTCGTTGTGCGGCGGTTTTCTGGCCGATCGCGTCGGCACCAGGAAAGTGTGGCTACTGGCGGGCGCGCTGTGGTCATTATTGGAAATCGCCACCGCCTGGGCCGGTGAGCTGGGGGTCGCGCTGTTCGGCGGCTCGGCGATCATCGGCTTTGCCGCGTTGCGCATCATGTTCGGATTTGCCGAAGGCCCGGCCTACGCGCTGATGAACAAAACCATCGCGCACTGGGCGCCGCGTAAAGAGCGCGGCTTCGCGCTGGGCATCGGCCTGTTGAGTACCCAGGTGGGATCGCTGCTAACCGCACCGCTGGCGGTGGGGTTGCTGCTGCTGACCGATGACTGGCGCAGCATGTTTATCCTGCTCGGGCTGTTCTCGCTGATCGCCATTGTGCTGTTTGCCCGGGTGTTTACCGACACGCCTCAACAGCACCCGCTGGTTAACGCCGACGAACTGGCGGTCATCGGCGCCGATCAGCAAGCAGATGACGGGCAACATACGCGTTTGCCCTGGTGGACATTTTTTACCAACCGCACCCTGGTATTCAATGCGCTGGGGTATTTTTCCTTCTTGTACGTCACCTTCGTATTGGTGACCTGGGGGCCGAAATACCTGCAAGACACCTTTAACTACGATCTGCACTCGTTGTGGTATGTGGCGATGATCCCATGGAGCGGTGCCTGTTTCACCGTGCTGCTCGGTGGTCGCATTGCCGATGGGCTGCTGCGACGCTTTGGCAATTTACGGCTGGCGCGCAACCTGTTTGCGGCGGTGACGCTGCTGCTAACCGCCTGCTGCTTTTTGCTGATCCCGTTCATGCATAGCCCGGCCGCCATCATTCTGCTAATGACGCTGGGCAACGCGCTCAACGCGCTGGTGAACAATGTCTATTGGTCAGTGGTCATTGACGTGACGCCGAAAGCGTCGGTGGGCGCCTACAGCGGCATGACGCTGGCCGTCGCCAATCTGGCGTCGATCGGCGCACCCATGCTCAGCGGCTGGCTGGCGCAACATCACGGTTATGGTGCGATGTTCTTCGCTACCGCCAGCGTCTCCTTTTGCAGCATGTTGTGCATGACCCTGCTGCAACCGGAGAAAAAGATTGTCGCCGTCGAGGCGCCCCACAACGCGGCGCGTTACCTGGCCTAACGCCATGGTGGCGAGGAGATACGGAGGCGGAAGCCTCCGTTGACTGTCACCGATCAAAACCGCGCGCTGACGCCGACGTTGTACATAAACTGCTCGCCGCTGCTCAGACCGCCGGTTTGCGAAACGGTAGCGAACGCCGCGACCCGATCGCCCAACGGCAGGTTGGCACCGACGGTAACGTCGACCCAGTTTTTATCCTGTCCGGCTGCATCACGGGTAAACGATGTCTGGGTTGATTTCAGCCCGCCGCCAGCCCGGTAGACGTCATCGCCAAACTGATGCTGATAGCTGATTTCGGCGTACGGGTTGAACACGCCAAAATTGCTGTCCAGCCGCCAGCCGAGCGCGCCGATTTGCGAATGGTAGGTTTGATCGTCAAAGCGCATGGCGGTGCTGTCGTTACCGTCTTCGCTGTAACCGGACACGTTGCTGTAATCCCAGGCGAACTGCGCCATCGGCCCGGTGGTCAGGTAAGACGTCAACGGCAGATCATAGCCGGTAGTCAGCCGGGCCCCCCATTGTCTGCCTGAGGTGGAGCCGGTTTCGCTGCGCGTCAGCCCCCCCAGCCGCATACTGCGGCGAATGTCATCGTAGTCCAGCTTCGCGAAGTGCAGATCGGCGTTTATCCAGCCATGTTCGAACAGCTCCAAGGCGGTAAAGGCGGAAAACAGCAGCCCACGCGCCTGGTATTCATAGCGGCTCGACGGCTGCTGATCGTCGTTAGAACCGGCAATCAGCGCGCCAATCAGCCAGCCGTCGGTCAATTGGTAATCAACGCCAACCGTCAGGTTATGCGTGGTGGCATTGCCGTCACCGGCCGCCGCGTTGTCGGCATAGTCATAATGCTGACCGGCATAGCCGCCAAACACCCCCAGCGCGCCCGTCGGATTATCACCGCTGCGCAACTGCTGCAAGCGACCGTCGAGAGTGGCACGGCTGTCACGTGCCATCGCCGCCGTCGCCTGATTCAGCGCCACCACCTGCGCCGGGCCGTCCAGCACCGCTTGAATGTAATCGGCGATCAGCAGATGCGCCTGCGGGCTTGGGTGGAAATGATCGGCAAACAGGAACGACTGGCGGTTATCAAATCCCGGCGTCGCGCCAGTGCACACGGCTGACGACACGCCGGCCGGACAGGCCATGCCGGCGGTGTTGGTGAAACCGAACTGCTGCGGATTGGCGATGGCTTCGCCAAACAGCTTATTGACGTCAACGCGCACGATATTGCCGCCACCCTGCGCCAGTAAGCGGTCTTCACTGCTGTTGTAAAAATCGGTCAATTGACCGGCCTGCGCGCTCAGACTGTCATACGCGGCGATCAGCTGCGCGGCAATCACCTGCTGCACCTGCGGGTTGTTGCTGCCTTGCGCCGCCGCCGCGCTCAAGGCTTGATGAATAGCCTGCTGACGCGCTACGCCGTCTGGCGTAGCCAGCGCATTGAGGGTGGCATACGCCGCCTGCAACGCCGCCGCCTGTACCGGTGCCAGCGCCTGTTGCACGATCAGTTCCATCAACTGCGGCGTAGAGCCGATGTTCGGCACCGTCGGCACAATTACCGTGCCCGCGCCGGCATCCAGCAGCGATCGCACCTGCATCGCCGCCGCCGCCGCGCTGTGGTAGCTGACACTGGCGGCAGACGTCGGGTTCAGCGCCGCAGCCGCCAGATCGTTGCCGCCGATCCAGTGAATATAAAGCCCGTCGCCGTCGGCCTGGCCGTTGACGCGGGCAAGATAGCGCTGCAGCTGATCCTGGGTATTGTCCGTCGGGTTGAGCGCCGGCACCGCCACGCCGCCACCGGCCGCATAGTTGTCGCCGCCGTTGTCCGATGCCAACAGCGCCTGGCCGATACGCTGCGCCAGCGCTTCGTCATACAGCAGATGCTGACTGCCGTCGTAGGTGAAGCGCCCGTTGTTGCCGCTATCGCTCAGACTGTCGCCAAACACGTAAACCCGATCGTATGCCATTGCCGGCAAAGCCAGACAAAAGGCTAAAGCCACCGCCAGCGCCGCCGGTTGGGCAGCACGTATTATTTTTAGAGGCATGAATCGACTCCTGAGAGCCTGCAAACTGAAGAAAACCGCCTGGTTGCCATTGACCATTTTTTAAACGGCACTGTAATAAATATTGTCTGCTTTGTGCCCACGTCAAGTCGGGAGAAGATAAAATAATCAGTGGCTTGCCAAATGTCGCTTTTACGGCAATGATAACTGTAAATATACCCAGCATAAGGGCCGACAGTATGACAAACCTCCGTTGCGGTTGGGTGACAGCCGATCCGTTGTACCTGGAGTATCACGATCAAGAATGGGGTACGCCGACTACCGACACGCGTGAACTGTTCGAAATGCTGTGTCTGGAAGGGCAACAGGCGGGGCTGTCCTGGATCACCGTGCTGAAAAAGCGCGAAAACTATCGCCGTGCCTTCCATAACTTCGATCCCCAGCGCGTCGCCGCCATGACCGAACAGCAGGTGGAAACGCTGTTGCAGGATGCCGGCATCATCCGCCATCGCGGTAAAATCGAAGCCATCATCGCCAACGCCCGCGCCCTGCTGGCGATGCAGGAGGCAGGCGAAGACTTCGTCGAGTTTATCTGGCGTTTTGTCGACGGCCAGCCGCAGTTGAACCAGTGGCAACAGTTGAGTCAGGTGCCGGCAAAGACCGAAACCTCCGACGCCATGTCCAAGGCGTTGAAGAAACGCGGGTTTAAATTTATCGGTTCCACCATCTGCTATGCCTTTATGCAGGCCAGCGGCCTGGTGAACGATCACCTCACCGGCTGTTTCTGCTACCCAAAGCCGCAAGCGGCTTCATCCGCCCCAGTCGGGACAGCGATCTCGAAGAGCTGATGGCGCTGTGGCAAGCCAGTACCACCTTCGCCCACCCGTTTATCAATGCAGATTACTGGCAACAAAGTGCGCAACAGGTACGCGACAGTTACCTGCCGCGAGCGCAAACCTGGGTTTACCAACGGGCTGGACGCATCGTCGGTTTCATCAGCGTGCTAGACCAGCGTTACCTCGGCGCACTGTTTGTGGAACACGCCAGCCAAGGCCAGGGCGTCGGTCGGGCGCTGATGACCTACGTGCAACAGCACTATCGCTGGCTGGTGCTGGAGGTCTATCAGCAAAACCTGCGCGCCTGCGCTTTTTATCGCAAATACGGCTTTCAGCCGGTAGAACGCCTGTATAACCAGGAAACCGCCGCTTATACCCTGATCATGCACTGGTCGGCCGGCGCATCCCCCTCACCATGAAGCAACGTTGCGCTTCCCACCATGGCCAGAACGGTTTTCGGAATCCGCTGCATAGCCATATGGCGCCTTTTGCCGGATAACTGGCGCTGCCGAAAAGCGGAAGCAATATAATTTGTCACCTTTTTTTCGGAACTGCCGAGCGCAAAACGCGTCATATTAGCGCTCGAAACGGCTGTTTTCAGCGCGGTTACTGGCCCGAAGACGGTTTTTAGCGCTTCCCTGATTGGAATGTCGCGCACAGATTTGATGCATAAAAGGAAAAAACATGAAAAAACGCATTGCGATTATTGCCGGTGCCGTGGCAATGACCATGGCCCTGTCGGCCTGTACCACCAACCCTTACACCGGGGAATCTGAAGCCGGCAAATCCGGCATTGGCGCTGGCCTGGGCGCTGCGCTCGGTGCCGGCATCGGCGTGCTGTCCTCCTCCAAAAAAGACCGCGGCAAAGGCGCGTTGATTGGCGCCGCCGCCGGCGCGGCGCTGGGCGGCGGCGCAGGTTACTACATGGACGTGCAGGAAGCGAAACTGCGCGACAAAATGCGGGGCACCGGCGTCAGCGTTACCCGTCAGGGCGACAACATCGTGCTGAATATGCCGAACAACGTGACCTTTGATACCGACAGCAGCACGTTGAAACCCGCCGGCGCCAACACCCTGACCGGCGTGGCGATGGTATTGAAAGAATATCCGAAAACCGCGGTCAACGTGGTCGGCTACACCGACAGCACCGGCGCGCGCGCGCACAACATGACGCTGTCGCAACAACGCGCCGACGGCGTCGCCAGCGCCTTGATTACCCAGGGCGTGGCGGCCAACCGCATCCGTACCCAGGGTGCCGGCCCGGACAATCCGATTGCCTCCAACAGCACCACCGAAGGCAAGGCGCAGAACCGCCGCGTAGAAATTACGCTCAGCCCGTTGCAGTAAGCCCTGCTACCGGGGAACCCCGTTCCCCGGTAAATGCCCACCGGTGACCAAACTTGCCTTGCCACGCCACGCCTCCGGTGTGGTAGTCTCCCTGACAGTGAACATCAAGGGAGACTGGCTGTGAGCAGTGTGAAAGCCTTGCGTGCTTCCGGGCGCGCCACCATCAGTGACGTTGCCAGGACCGCGAAAACCGGCAAGACCAGCGTGTCACGCTATTTGAATGGTGAACAGCATCTGCTTTCCGACCATCTCAAACAGCGTATCGAGCAGGCCATTCAACAGTTGGACTATCGCCCAAGCCAGATGGCGCGCAGCCTGAAGGGCGGCCAGACCCGGCTTATCGGCCTGATCATCGCCGATATTACCAATCCCTATTCCGTCGACGTGATGCGCGGCATTGAAGCCGCCTGTCGTCAGCACGGTTTCACCCTGCTGGTGTGTAACACCAATAACGAAGTCAATCAGGAACAACACTATCTGCAACTGCTTAGCAGTTATCGGGTAGAAGGGATCGTGGTCAATGCCGTCGGCATGCGGGAAGAAGCCCTGTCGACGCTGCAACAGTCCCAGTTGCCGATGGTGCTGATCGACCGCAAAATCCCCGATTTCGCCTGTGACGTGGTGGGGCTGGATAACCGCGAAGCCGCCACCGTCGCCACCGAACACCTGCTGCAGCAGGGCTTTGAAGCGATTATCTTTCTCAGTGAACCCATCGGATCGGTCAATACCCGTCTAGAACGCCTGGATGCGTTTCGTCAGGTGATGTCGGCGCATGCCGATCTGGTGGCTGAACAGGCGGAAACCCCGCTAAACGATGCTCAACGCCTCGAGCAGGCGCTGGACGACTTCAATAAACGGCACCGAGGCATGCGCAAGGCGGTAATGACGGCCAACGGCGCGTTGACGCTACAGGTCGCACGCGCCATGCGTCGGCTCGGTATTCACTGGGGCAGCGACATTGGCCTGCTCGGCTTCGACGAACTGGACTGGGCCGAACTGGCCGGCGTTGGCATTACCACCCTGAAACAGCCCACCTATCAGATGGGGCATGCGGCGCTGGAACAGCTGGTACAACGCATTCAGGGCATGGATGCGCCAATTAACGAACAGGCTTTTCCCGGCGAGTTAATCGTGCGCGGCTCCACCACCCGCTGACCCCGACAATGCCGTCAGGCGGACGCAGCTCTCCCGCTGTGGCGGCTGGTGGCACGCCTTGCCGCGCGTGGAAAGAGGCTATTTTTTGCTCATTGACGTGATTGCGATCATATTTTTACATTCTCTCGCTTTAATATGGAACCGGTTCCATTTAACGTGCTTGTAACAGCAGCGGTGGAGATTTCACCACCTCAGGAGCAAAAATGAAAAAAGAGATCGTGATCGTGACCGGAGCCTACGGCACGGATACCGTCCGCCAACGTGGCGGCCAGGCTGCCTTGCTGGCGATGATTGCCGAAGCAGGCGCCGACGGCGTGGAGATCCGCCGCGAATTGTTTACCCCGGATGAGCTGGACGCACTGCCGCAACTGGCGCAAGCCATTGAACGGCAGCAGCTGTTCGCCGTTTACTCCGCCCCTGAGGCGCTGTTCACCCCGCAACATCAGTTAAATCCCAACCTGCCGGCGCTGCTGGCGGAAGCGCAGATGCTGAAGGCCCGTCAGCTCAAGCTGTCCCTTGGCCATTACCAGCCTGGCTTTGACTTTACCGAACTGAAAGTGGCGCTGGAACAGCATCCGGTGAAGCTGGTGGTGGAAAACGACCAGACCGCCGATTGCGGCATCCTGTCGCTGTTGAACGCCTTCTTCCACGCCGCCGAAGACAACCGTTTGCCGGTTAGCATGACCTTTGATATGGCCAACTGGCACTGGGTTGGCCAGGATCCGCTGACCGCCGCAGAGCGGCTGGCGCGTCACGTTGGCTATGTACACGTCAAGGCGGCAACCCAAGGCCCACGCGGCTGGCGTGCGGTCGCCCTGGACGATACCGATGGCAGCTGGCGTACGCTGCTGGCTCGCCTGCCACAGGACGTACCGCGTGGCATCGAATTCCCGTTGCAGGGCGATTCGCTGGAGGCGGTAACCCGGCACTACGTTAATCTTTTACGCGCGGAGTAAAGTACATGACGACAGGAACAGCGGAACGCAACGCCGCGCTGGACGTGGTGACATTGGGCGAGGCGATGGCAATGTTCGTCGCAGCGGAAACTGGCGATCTGGCCGCGGTGGAGCACTTCACCAAACGTATCGCCGGCGCGGAGCTGAACGTGGCAATCGGTCTGGCGCGTCTCGGCCTGAACGTTGGCTGGGTTAGCCGCGTCGGTAACGACGCGTTCGGTCGCTTTACGCTGCAACAGCTGCAAAAGGAAGGCATCAACTATCAGCAGGTAACGGTTGACGGCCACTACCCGACCGGCTTTCAAATCAAATCTAAAACCACCGATGGAACCGATCCCATCGTGGAGTACTTCCGCAAAGGCTCGGCAGCCAGCCACCTTTCCACCGCCGATTTCGATCGCGATTACTTCGGCGCTGCGCGTCATTTGCACCTCAGCGGCGTCGCGGCCGCGTTGTCCGGCCAGTCGCTGGAGCTGAGCCATTTTGCCGCACGTGAAATGCGCGCCATGGGCAAGACCATTTCGTTTGATCCCAACCTGCGTCCGGTGCTGTGGTCCAGCCAGCAGGTAATGATCGAACAGCTTAACAAACTGGCGTTCGCAGCCGACTGGGTGCTGCCAGGTCTGAAGGAAGGGCAAATCCTGACCGGCCAGTCAACGCCGGAAGGCATCGCCGATTTCTATCTGGAACGCGGCGTACAGGCGGTGATCATTAAAACCGGCCCGGACGGCGCCTGGTTTAAAACCGCCGCCGGTGACCAGGCGGCGGTGCCGGCAATTAAAGTCAGCAACGTGGTGGATACCGTTGGTGCGGGAGACGGTTTCGCCGTCGGGACCCTCAGCGCCCTGCTGGAAGGCAAAACGCTGAAACAGGCGGTGCAGCGCGGCAATAAAATCGGCTCGCTGGCAATCCAGGCCATTGGCGACAGCGAAGGGCTGCCAAGCCGCGCAGCGCTGGCGGAATAACAAACGGCTCATTTTCAGCCCGACACGTTTTATGCCCTCCTGACTGCAATCCCCTCTGGCCCTACAACCAGACGGCAGCGGAAGAGCACTCGACACCACTGAGGATTATGAACATGAATAAAGCAACCGTTGCGGCTAAACGCTGGTGGTACATCATGCCCATCGTGTTTATCACCTACAGCCTGGCCTATCTTGACCGTGCCAACTTCAGCTTTGCCTCGGCCGCCGGCATCAATGACGATCTCGGCATCACCAAAGGCATGTCGTCGCTGCTGGGCGCACTGTTTTTCCTGGGGTACTTCTTCTTTCAGATCCCTGGCGCCATTTATGCCGAACGCCGCAGCGTCAAGAAACTGATTTTCTGGTGCCTGATCCTGTGGGGCGGCTGTGCCTCACTGACCGGCGTGGTCAGCAATATCCCGATGCTGGCGGCGATCCGCTTCATTCTGGGCGTGGTAGAAGCTGCGGTGATGCCGGCGATGCTGATCTACATCAGCAACTGGTTTACCAAATCCGAACGCTCACGCGCCAACACCTTCCTGATCCTCGGTAACCCGGTGACGGTACTGTGGATGTCGGTGGTGTCCGGCTATCTGATCCATGCCTTCGGCTGGCGGGAAATGTTCATCATCGAAGGGATACCGGCGGTGCTGTGGGCGTTCTGCTGGTGGGTGCTGGTAAAAGATAAACCGTCGCAGGTCGGCTGGTTGAACGCCGAAGAAAAGCAGGCGCTGCAAGACCAGCTGGCGGAGGAGCAAAAGGGCATCAAGGCGGTACGCAACTACGGCGAAGCCTTCCGCTCACGCAACGTGATCCTGCTGTGCATGCAGTACTTCGCCTGGAGCATCGGCGTGTACGGCTTCGTACTGTGGTTGCCATCGATTCTGCGCAGCGGCATGGAAATGGGTATGGTTGAAGCCGGCTGGCTGTCGGCGGTGCCTTATCTGGCGGCAACCATTGCGATGATCGTGGTGTCGTGGGCCTCGGATAAAATGCAAAACCGCAAACTGTTCGTCTGGCCGCTGCTGTTGATCGGCGCACTGGCCTTCTTTGGTTCTTACGCGGTGGGTGCCAATCACTTCTGGATTTCCTACGCGCTACTGGTGATTGCCGGTGCGGCAATGTACGCCCCCTACGGCCCGTTCTTTGCGATTATTCCAGAGATGCTGCCGAAGAACGTCGCCGGCGGCGCCATGGCGTTGATCAACAGTATGGGAGCACTGGGTTCGTTCTTTGGTTCCTGGTTCGTTGGCTATCTGAACGGCGCCACCGGCACCCCGGCAGCCTCGTACATGTTTATGGCAATTGCGCTGGTGGCTGCGGTAATACTGACGCTGGTGGTCAAGCCGGCACGCAACGAAACCCATCCGCAACTGGCCTGACGCCGGGTGTGTATACTTAGATTTTTTAAAACAGCTGGAGTCAGTAATGAAGCCTTCTATCGTGTTGTACAAGAGCATCCCCGCCGCGCTGCGCGAGCGTCTGGAGCAGCATTTCACCGTGCATGCCTTTGACGGCCTGGGGCCGGAGCATGGTGACGCGCTGAAGCAGGCGCTGCAACAGGCCGAAGGGATCATCGGGGCCAGCGAAACCATTGATGATGCATTCTTGCAACAGGCGCCGAAGCTGCGAGCGGCGTCGACGATTTCCGTTGGTTATGACAACTTCGACGTCGATGCGCTCAACGCCCGTAACGTGGTGTTGATGCATACGCCTACCGTACTGACCGAAACGGTGGCCGACACCATCATGACGCTGGTGCTGGCCACCGCCCGCCGGGTGGTCGAACTGGCCGAGCGGGTCAAGGCAGGCAAATGGCAAGGCAGTATCGGCCCGGACTGGTTCGGCGTCGATGTTCACCACAAAACCCTCGGCGTGATCGGCATGGGGCGCATCGGCCTGGCACTAGCGCAGCGCGCCCACTTTGGCTTCAGCATGCCGATCCTCTACAACGCCCGTCGCCCGCATGATGAAGCGGAAAAACGCTTTGGCGCACGCTACTGCGATCTGGACACCCTGCTGGCAGAAGCGGATTTTGTCTGCATTACGCTGCCGCTGACCGATCAGACATTCCATCTGATCGGCCGCGATCGGCTGGCAAAAATGAAGAAAAGCGGCATCCTGATCAATGCCGGCCGTGGCCCGGTAGTGGACGAAGCCGCGCTGATTGAAGCACTGCAAAACGGCACCATCCACGCCGCCGGCCTGGACGTGTTTGAACAGGAACCGTTGCCAGTGTCCTCGCCGCTGTTGAAACTGCCCAACGTGGTGGCGGTACCGCACATCGGCTCCGCGACTCACGAGACCCGCTACGGTATGGCCGAATGCGCCGTCGACAACCTGATAGCCGCCCTGACCGGCACGGTGAAAGAAAACTGCGTAAACCCGCAGATATTGCAAAAATAATCCCCCGGCGGCCTGCTACGGCAGGCTGCCCGTTCTGCCCCGTACGCCCACGTTCGGCTATCCCCCTGCTCCCTCCTCCCTTAAATTCCCGCTGCGGGATGAGGCGGTTTTCCCTGCACACGGCACACTGAAGGCGACCCGAGTCTGACCACGCTTCCTACCGCGCGTAAGGAGAGCCATGAAACGCCTGATCCTCCCCTTTTTGCTGCTGTCACCTGCGGCCTTTGCCGCCTGGACGCTGCAAAACTTTCCGACCTTCAGCGAAGCCACCAGCGGCGTATTCACCAGCCAGGCGACGTTGCAGAAGGGCCAGCAGCCACTGCAACTGTTTCAGGACAACCAGTGCTGGCAACCGACCGACAGCGTAAAACTCAACCAGACGCTGTCGCTGCAACCGTGCGGTGAACAGCCGCCGGTAAACTGGCGGCGCTTTCGCGATGGCAATTACCAGCTGCGCATTGATACCCGCAGCGGCACGCCGACCTTGCAACTGGGCATCGAAGCGCCGGCACAACCCGCGGCGGTAGCCCGCCGCACCTGTCAGCGCTGGGACGGCAAGCCGCTGACCGTCGATGTCAACGGCACCTTCGCCGAAGGTGAAACGGTGCGTGACTTTTACTCCGGCCAAACCGCCACCGTTACGCAAGGCAAGGTCACGTTGCAACCCGACGCCAACGGCGGCGGCATCATGCTGCTGGAAGCGGCGACCACCAACCGCGCCGCGCCGTTTAGCTGGCAGAATGCCACGGTGTACTTCGTGCTGACCGATCGCTTCGTCAATGGCGACCCCGACAACGATCACAGCTATGGCCGGCGCAGTGACGGCATGCAGGAGATCGGCACCTTCCACGGTGGCGACCTGATCGGGCTGACGCAAAAACTGGATTATCTGCAACGGCTGGGGGTTAATGCATTGTGGATCAGCTCACCGCTGGAGCAAATCCACGGGTGGGTTGGCGGTGGCAGCAAAGGGGATTTCCCGCATTACGCCTATCACGGCTACTACACGCTGGACTGGACCCGCCTGGACGCCAATATGGGGAGCGAGCAGGATCTGCGCCGCCTGGTAGAACAGGCGCATCGGCGCGGCATTCGCGTGTTGTTCGACGTGGTGGTCAACCACGTCGGTTACGCCTCGCTGGCCGATATGCAGCAATTCCACTTCGGTTCACTCTACCTACAGGGCGAGCAGGTCGAAAAAATCCTTGGCAAACGCTGGGGAGACTGGCAACCGGCTACCGGGCAGAACTGGCACAGTTTCAATGATTACATTAACTTCAGCGACAAAAACGGCTGGGCCAACTGGTGGGGCAAGCACTGGATCCGCACCGATATCGGTGATTACGACGCTCCGGGCTACCATGACCTGACCATGTCGCTGGCATTTCTTCCGGACATCAAAACCGAAGCACTGGGCGACAGCGGCTTACCGCTGTTTTACCGTCACAAACCGGACACCGCCGCCAGATACCTTGCCGGCGCCGGGCCGCGCGACTATCTCACCCACTGGCTCAGCCAATGGGTGCGGGAATACGGCATCGATGGCTTCCGGGTCGATACCGCCAAGCACGTTGAAAAAGCGACCTTTGATCTGCTGAAACAGCGCGCCAGCGACGCGCTGGCACAGTGGAAGGCCGCCAATCCGCAACAGGCTCTGGATAATGCGCCATTCTGGATGACCGGTGAATCCTGGGGCCACGGCGTTACCCACAGCGACTATTATCAGCACGGGTTTGACGCGATGATCAATTTTGACTTCCAGGATCGGGCGGCGCAGGCCCTGGGCTGCTTTGCCAATATTGATGACACCTATCAGCAGATGGCCGACAAACTGCAAGACTTCAACGTGCTGAGCTATCTATCGTCCCATGACACACGCCTGTTCTTCCACAGCGACGCCAAAGGAGACCTGAAGCAACAACGGCGCGCCGCCGATCTGCTGTTGCTGGCACCGGGGGCGGTGCAAATTTATTATGGCGATGAAAGTGGACGCGAATTTGGCGCCACAGGTTCCGATCCGTTGCAGGGCACCCGCTCCGACATGAACTGGCAGGCATTATCAGCAACCAGCGCACCGCTGTTGGCGCACTGGCAACGGCTCGGCGAATTCCGCGCCCGCCATCCGGCTATCGGCGCCGGCCAGCAGCAATCACGGCAAACGGCCGCTTATTATAGCTTTAGCCGCCGTTATCAGGAGGATCGGGTGATGGTGGTATGGGCCGGCGATCGGTCAGAGTGATTCAGTGGAATATGCTTAAAATTAGCCATCGGGCAACGTTTAACCCCAATGGCTATTTTATCAGCCGCATTGCGCCGGCAATTGTCTGGCGGTATGGTGGGGAATTACCTGCTAAAAACACTACTGCTGCATTTATGAATTTTTCACTTTTCGGCGACAAATTTACCCGTTACGCGGGCATTACCCGTTTAATGGACGACCTGAACGAAGGCCTGCGAACCCCTGGAGCCATCATGCTCGGCGGCGGTAATCCGGCGCAAATCCCCGAGATGGAAAGCTACTTCAAACAGCTGTGTCAGGAGCTGCTCGAACAGGGCAAACTGACCGAAGCGCTGTGCAACTACGATGGCCCCCAGGGCAAGGATGCGCTGCTCAAAGCGCTGTCCGGCATGCTGAGCGAGGAACTTGGCTGGCAGATCGAACCACAGAATATTGCTCTGACAAATGGCAGCCAAAGCGCATTTTTCTACTTATTCAACCTGTTTGCCGGCCGCTACGCCGATGGCAGCCGCCGCCGGGTGCTGTTCCCGTTGGCACCAGAATATATCGGCTATGCCGACGCCGGGCTGGACGAAGGACTGTTCGTGTCGGCAAAACCGAACATCGAACTGCTGCCGGAGGGTCAGTTTAAATACCACGTTGATTTTGAGCACCTGAAAATCAGCGACGACATTGGCATGATCTGCGTTTCGCGCCCGACCAACCCGACCGGTAACGTCATTACCGATGACGAGCTGATGAAGCTCGACGTTCTGGCACAGCAACATGACATCCCTCTGGTGATCGACAACGCCTACGGCGTACCCTTCCCGGGGATTATCTTCAGCGACGCTACGCCGCTGTGGAACCCGAACATCATCCTGTGCATGAGCCTGTCCAAGCTAGGCCTGCCGGGTTCACGCTGCGGTATCGTGATTGCCGACGAGAAAATCATCAGCGCGCTGACCAATATGAACGGCATCATCAGCCTGTCTCCAGGCAGTATCGGCCCGGCTATTGCCACCGAGATGATTGAACGTGGCGATCTGCTGCGTCTGTCGAACGAAGTGATTCGCCCGTTCTACCAGCAGCGGGTGGAGCAGACCATCGGCATTATCCGCCGTTATCTGCCGGAAGAGCGCTGCCTGATCCACAAACCGGAAGGGGCGATATTCCTCTGGCTGTGGTTCAAGGATCTGCCGATCACCACCGAACTGCTGTACCAGCGCTTGAAACAACGCGGCGTACTGATGGTGCCGGGGCATTATTTCTTCCCGGGGCTGGAGCACGAATGGCCGCATACGCACCAATGCATGCGTATGAACTACGTGCCGGATCCTGACAAGATTGAGCGCGGCGTAGCAATTCTGGCAGAAGAGATCGAGCGCGCGCACAACGAAACAAACTAACGCCATCACGGGCGCGCTAACGCGCCCGTTAGCGCTATAACGCCCAGAACAGCACCGCCAGCAACTGCGGCGACATGATGCGCAGGAACATCGCCAGCGGGTACACCGTGGCATAGGATAACGCCGCGGCACCACAGGTCGGGTGCAGGTTATTGGCGAATGCCAGCGCCGGCGGATCGGTCATTGAACCGGCCAGCATGCCGGACAGCGTCAGGTAGTTCATCTTGCCCAGCGTACGGGCCAGCACGCCGACCACCATCAGCGGAATGGCGGTAATCAGCGCCCCATAGCCAATCCACGCCATGCCTTCGCCGTGCAGCAGAGTATCGACAAAATTGCCGCCCGACTTCAGCCCGACCACCGCCAGAAACAGCACGATACCCAGCTCACGCAACGCCAGATTGGCACTCGGCGGCATAAACCAATACAGTTTGCCGATGCTGCCGATACGCCCAAGGATCAGCGCTGCCACCAGCGGGCCGCCCGCCAGCCCCAGGCGCAATGCCGCCGGAAAGCCGGGTACGAACAGTGGAATGGATCCGAGCAACACCCCCAGCCCGATACCGATAAACACCGGCAACATTTGTACCTGTTGCAGCTTCTGTCTGGCGTTACCGACGATCGCCGCCACCGCCTCAATCGACTCTGGCCGACCAACCAGGTTAAGGATATCGCCGAATTGCAACGACACGTTGCTGCCGGCCACCAGTTCCACACCGGAACGGTTGAGCCGCGAGATCACCACATCGTATTTCTGCTTGAGGTTCAAATCGCGAATCTTCTTACCCAGCACCTGTTCGTTGGTCACCACCGCGCGCACCACCTGCAGCGAGGTGCCGCGCGTAGACAGCGATACGTCTACCTGTTCGCCAATGATCAGACGGGCATTTTCCAGATGCTCGGGTTTGCCGACCAGATGCAGGAAATCGCCCAGCTCCAGCTTTTCTTGCGTTGCCGGCACCATTAATACATTCCCGCGCTTCAGCCGCGAACAGATGATGTCCTCGCCGTTCAGCAACGGTACCTGCCCAATCGCCATGCCCTGCAAGTTGGGATTACGCACCGCCACGTTCATGGTTTGCAGCAGATCGCGCCCCTGCCCAAGACCGGCGTCGAACGCCTGTGCTTCGCGTTCGATATTGATGCGGAAAAACAGCCGTATCAGCCACATCACCAGCAGAATGCCGCAGATGCCGAACGGATAGGCCATCGCGTAGCCCATCCCCATGCGCGCCACCAGCGCCGGATCGGAGCCGAGATCGGTCAGGATCTGCTGCCCGGCACCCAACGCCGGGGTATTGGTCACCGCGCCGGAGAACACGCCAAGAATAATCGGTAGCGGCACGGCGAACAGTTTATGCACCAGCGCCGCCACCAGACCACCGATAGCCACCAGCAGAATGGCGAAGCCGTTGAGCCGCAGTCCCGAGACGCGCAGGGACGAAAAGAACCCTGGCCCGACCTGAATACCGATGGTGTAAACAAACAGGATCAGGCCAAACTCCTGAATGAAATGCAGCATGTCGCCATTCAGATCCCACTGCCAGCGTTGCGCGAAATGGCCGACGATAATTCCGCCGAACAGCACCCCGCCAATGCCCAGCCCCACGCCGTACACCTTCCAGTTGCCTATCCACAGCCCGAGAACGGCCACCAGCGCCAGCATGCTGACGGTCAGGGCGATATCGTTCATAGGTCACTTCCTTGACAAGTTTATGATTCGCTGGCCCAGACGGGCGAATTAAGTCATTAGAACTTGTGTGGATTTTAACACCGACACGCACGGGGGGACTGTGGGGTGCTGCACAAAACGCGGCGGGGGAAGCCCGTCTGGACTTCCCCCGCTAATTAGCATGCTGCGTTAGGCCGGTTATTTGGCTTCAATGCCCGGCGTACTGCCAATGGCGATGCGCTGCGGCTGCAGAGCTTCCGGCACGTCGCGCACCAGATCGATGTGCAGCAGGCCGTTGGTAAATTGCGCTTCGGCAACGTTCAGGTGTTCCGCCAAGGTAAAACTGAGGGTGAACTCTTTGCACACCAGCCCTTGGTGCAGATATTCCACCGGTTTTTCCGGCGGGGTCGGCTTGCCGCGCACCGTCAGGCGCGGGCCTTCGACTTCGATATCCAGTTCGCTTTGTTTGAACCCGGCCAGTGCCAGAGAAATACGATAATGGTTATCGTCGCTTTTCTCGATATTGTATGGCGGGAAACCTTGCGGCTCCTGGCCACCCATCGAGCTAGCTAATTTATCAAAACCGATCCATTGACGAAGCAATGGTGATAAATCGTAATTACGCATAATAGTAACTCCTTCCAAGAAGCGAGATGTCATATATTGCCCCCTGTCGGCGGGCAACGATCGGTTTGCGGCGCCTATTTCGCCGGAAACAAATAACGTTTACTTAATTTCGATACGCCGCGGCTTTAACGTTTCTGGTATTACGCGTTCCATATCAATATACAGCAGACCATTTTCCAGTTTGGCGCCCTTGATTTGAATGTGCTCGGCCAGCTGGAATTTACGCTCAAAGTTACGTTCTGCAATGCCTTGATACAGGAAGGTTTTCTCTGTCGCCTCACCCTGATGCGCACCGCGAACTATCAGCATGTTATCGTGTGAAGTTATTTCCAGTTCCTGTTCAGCGAACCCGGCAACCGCAATGGCAATGCGATAATGGTTTTCCTCTACCAGCTCGACATTATACGGAGGATAGCCGTTGGTCTGATTCTGACCGGCTTCCAACGCGTTAAATAAACGGTCAAAGCCAATAGCGGAACGGTATAACGGAGAAAGATCGAAATTACGCATGTAACAGCCTCCTAAGGCACTTCAGCGAGGTTGAAAATAAACCTTCCATTATGGACAGGCTTCGGGACCACAATTCCCTGACGGCGAACTGTTAATTTGGTCTTGTAGTTAAAATGGGGTTTGCAATTTTTTTTTCAACCGACCAAGATCAAAAAAATGGCCATTGAAGGCGGCGAAACTTTTTTTATCACATACAATGAACAGTGAGAACACCGCCACAGAGCGGCGCTTTGCTCGTTTGATGCATCGACCAGATGTGATAAATCAGCAAATTCAGGGGAACAGCACCCTCAGGATGGGATGATGAAGATAATGAAAGTAATGGCAGCCAGTTGTCTGCTGTTGGCAACCAGCGGTTGCTCCAGCATTATGAGCCACACCGGCCCCGATCAGGGCTACTACCCCGGCACACGCAGCAGCGTGAACATGCTGAAGGACGACGAAACCGGTTGGGTAATGAAACCGCTGGTGGCGCTGGATTTACCGTTCTCGGCGGTGGTCGATACCGTATTGCTGCCTTATGACTACCTGCGTGCCGACAGCGACAAAACTGCCGACTCGCCAAGGGAGCGCATTCTGCACGAAGAGCAGCAAAAGCTGGCGGCCAGCGGCACTCCAGGCCAAACCGGCAGCGTTACCCATTGATGCACGCGGGCCATCCGGCCCGCCAGTTGCCACTACATCACGGCAGTTCTTCCCAACCCGCCAACGCAAAACGTCAGCGTGGCTTCAGGCAGGGTGACGCGCGGTGTCGACCACGAATATCTGGTTGAAACCGGCCACCTCGCGCATAAACGCCACACGTGTACCATCGGGCGAAAACACCACCGCGTCGCCGCTGGGCGGCTGTTCGCTACGCTGCGTCAGGCGGTGCATACCGCCGTCGGCGACGTCACACAGCATCACGCTGTTATCGCACACCAATGCAATCTGCCTGCCTTGCGGGTGCCAGCTGAACGCCGATTGAATATCCTGCTTGCCCACGCTTATCTGCCGCGGTGCGCCGCCGTTGGGTGACACGCACCATAATTGCACCACGCCAGCATCATCTTTCATCAAAAAGGCAATCTGACTGCCGTCGGGCGAGCTGCGCAGCCAATGGCGCGGCGCTGTTGCCAGCCCGGGATAGCGGCGATCGCCGGTCTGCGTCAGCCGCCGTTGCCGTACCCCCAGTGGTGGTGCCGGCAGCGTGCTTTCACTACCTTGCAGCGGCTGTGCACCGGCTCTGGCGTAATCGGCGTCGTTTTCCGGCAGATCGACAATAAATACTTCCGGCAGTTTTGTGCCATCGGCGGCCAGCGTATCGCCGATGAACGCCAGCGCCCAGCGCTGTTGGCGACCATCCGCTTTCAGGTAGCCGTTTTGCCCCACCCAGCCTTCCTCATAAGCGCGGTTGATGTCGTCGCTGCCCGCTCGCGGCTGCGGCGTCGTCTGGCTAACCAGCACGCAATAGTGGCTGCCGTCATACTCACGCGGATGCTGTTTGGGCGGATTCACGCCGTGCAGCGGCAGCGCTACTCCCACGTTGCGCAGATCGAGCGCCGGGTCGAGCTGGTGCATGACATGGTCGTTATAGGTGAAACTGAGGCGACTGCCGTCGGGGCTGAAGACGTGCACGTGGCTGCCGCCGCGCAGCGCTCCAGGGGTATAGGGCGCCGTGATGTCCAACGCGTCGAGCGTGATCGCCAGTTCGCGATCCGGTTCGCTGACGATCACCCCGCGGCGATGGTGAAAATCATAATGCCACTGGCTGTCCGGGTGTTCCGGGCCATGAATAAACGCATAGCGCGCTGGCGCATCGGGACTGACGGTGACAACGCCGACATGCGCGCCGTGCTGGGCGCGGTAAATCACCTGCGTCTCGCCGCTGGTCACGTTGACTCGCTCAATCGTCAAACCGGTGAACGAGGTGCCGCCTGGACGAACGTCATACGCCAGCCATTGACTGCACGGCGTCCAGACGTTGATATTGGTTAGCTGATGACTCCGTTGATCGAAAGTCAGCTGTGTTTCCCGATGGCTCATGGCGGCTCCCCGCAGATGCTGGCATTGAGCCGCCATCTTACCGGATCAGCCGACCCGTTTCACATCACCCACCAGCAGCAAATAGGAAAGTGCGCCGATCAACGCCACCACCGAAATATAAATCAGCGACGGTGCGAAACCGTAATCCTGCGCCAGATAGCCCACCACCAGCGGCACGGTAATGCCGCCCAGCCCGCCGACAAAGTTAAACACCCCGCCGGTCAGGCCAATCAGGCGCACCGGCGCCAGCGACGACACCAGCGACCAGGTGATCGACGCGAAACCGTTGCCAAAGAATGCCAGCGCCATCAGCACCATAATCCACAGCGGGTCGTTGGTATAATTGGCGCCCATGATACAGGTCGACAATAACAAGCCGCAGACGATCGGCGTTTTGCGTGCAAAGCCGATCGACTTGCCGCTGCGCAACAGGCGATCGGCAACCAAACCGGACAGCAGCACGCCGAAGAACGCCGCCAGGAACGGCACCGTGGTCATAAAGCCGGCAGTCAGCGCCGCAATGTGCTTTTCCTGCGTCAGATAGTTCGGGAACCAGGTCAGGAAAAACCACAGCGTCGAGGTAATGGCGAACTGGCCCAGGTACACGCCAAGCAGCTTGCGGTGGAACACCAGCTTCCAGTCGGCGGCGGTCAGCGTTACGCGCGCTTTTTTCTCGCTGGCGACATCACCGTCCACCATGCCGCCACCGGCCTGAATGTATTCCAGCTCGGCGCGGTTCACGCCTTTACTGTTACGCGGCGACTGGTAAACCAGGTGCCACACCAACGCCCAGACGATACCTACGCCACCGGTGATGATAAACACCCAGTGCCAGCTCAGCACTTCCTGCACCCAAATCAGCAACGGGGTCAGGAATGCCAGGCCAACAAATTGGCCGGAGGTATAAAAACCCACCGCCGAGGCACGTTCCTGCTCCGGGAACCAGCTGGTCACGATGCGATTATTGGTCGGGAAGGCCGGTGCCTCGAACAGCCCGGTAATGGCCCGCAGGCCAATCAGCGCGCTCAATCCGTTGGCGAAGCCCTGCAACAGCGTGGCAACCGACCAGCCCATAATGGCGATAAAGTAGGTCAGCCGGGAACCGACCCGATCGAGGAACCAGCCACCGGGGATTTGGCACAACGTATAGGTCCAGGCAAAGGCGGAAAAGATATAACCCATTTGCGCCTTGCTGATGCCAAACTCCTCCTGAATATGCGCCGATGCCACCGCCAGGTTGGCGCGATCGACATAACAAATCACGACCGTGACGAATATCATTAATAACGTCAGGTAACGCCGTTTCGTTTTAGGTGTTGCGGTCAATGTTATTTCCATTATCTTCATTCCGTTATTTTTCGGATTTTAATAACGGCGAAATATCTCTGTAGGGTAGTATTTCACCGGCTAGGGTTTATCGATCTGGTAGCACTTTTATTTGTTGTTGCCTGGCAGCATGTGAAGTTTGTCGACCTATTTTCAAGCCAATAACACCGCCAATAATTAACGCCAGCGCGACGATAATCAGTGCGCTGTCATAACTGTCGGTCAGGTCTTTTATTCGCCCCATCACCGGTGGGAACACCAGCCCGGCAATATTGGCCACCGCGTTGATCAGGGCAATCGAGGCGGCACCGGCCACGCCAGCGACGGTTTCGGTGGTCACCGCCCAGAAGATCGGCGTAATCGCCCAGTTAAGGCCGACGGTCAGCACCAGCAGGCCATACGCCAGCAGCAGGTTCTGGCTGTAGATTGCCAGCAACAGCAGCCCGCCGGCGGCCATCAACGGCAAACCGAGATGCCAGGCGCGCTCTTTGCGCAGATCGGAGTGGCGGCCGTTCAGATACATGAATATGCAGGCAAACAGGAAAGGCACCGCAGACAGCACGCTGACCATGAAATTGCTTTGCTCGGTCACGACCCCCTTGACGATCAGCGGCAGGAACAGCGTGATGCCGATGGTGCCAAACGCCTGCAATAGCCACAGCAGGCTCAACGCCCATACGCGCCGGCTTTTCAAGGCCATGCGCCAGCCGTGTTGATGACCGATGGCGGACTGCGCGCTTTCATCAGCAAGGCGGTTGGCCAGCCAGCGCCGTTGTTCCGCGCTCAGCCAGCGCGCCTGTTCCGGCGCATCGTCCAGATAGAAGTACACCACGATACCCAGCACCAACGCCGGGATACCCTCCAGCAGGAACAGCCAGCGCCAGCCGTCGACGCCAAAGAAACCGTGCAAGTTGAGAATCGAGCCGGAAATGGGCAGGCCAATCACCGACGCCAACGCCGCGCCGATATAAAACAACGACATGGCGCGTGCCCGGTCGCTGCGCGGGTACCAGCAGGAGAGATAATAGATAATGCCGGGCGTAAAGCCGGCTTCTGCCACGCCGAGCAGAAAACGCATCACGTAAAGCTGCGTCGGCGTTTGCACCAGGCTCATGCCGGCAGCAATGATGCCCCAGCTGACCATAATCCGCGCTATCCACAGCTTTGCGCCGACGCGGGTTAATATCACATTGCTGGGCACTTCAAAAATAATATAGGAAATATAAAATATCCCGGCAGCGATACCGTACATTTCTGCCGTCATCGCCAGATCGGCATTCATCTGCAACGCCGCCACCGATATATTTGAGCGGTCGATATAGGCAATTAAATAAAGAATCATAATAAAAGGAATGATTCTGAAGTTCATTTTTTTTATGGTTGAGGAGTACAGATCGTTATTCATCACTTACCCTCATGCTAATTATTTGCAGGTGAGCACCCGGCCACGGCGAAGCCTCAGCCGGGCGCTGTCGAGGTAAAGCCGTTGAGTAAATCTAATTATTATCGGTTAAGAGGGTTTACCACTCGGCCACCGCGCCGTCGGGATAGCGCCACACCGGGTTGCGCCAGTCGGCAGCCTGTTTGCTGCGCTCAATTACCAGCTCCTCGTTGATTTCCACCCCCAACCCCGGCTTGCTAGGCGGATAGAAATGGCCATCAGCCATGGCGAAATCATCCTGATTCAGCACGTAATCCAGCAGCTCTGCGCCCTGATTATAGTGAATACCCATGCTTTGCTCCTGGAACACCGCGTTGCGGGAGACGAAATCCACGTGCAGGCAGGCGGCAAGTGCGATCGGCCCCAGCGGGCAGTGCGGTGCCAAGGCCACGTCGTATGATTCAGCCATCGCGGCAATCTTGAAGCATTCGGTAATGCCACCGGCGTGGGACAGGTCCGGCTGAATAATCGCCAAGCCGCCGTCGGCCAGCACCCGTTTGAAATCAAAGCGCGAATACATCCGTTCACCGGCAGCAATGGGAATATGCGTTTGCGCAGCCAGCCGCGGATAGTATTCCGCCTGCTCGGCCAATACCGGCTCCTCGATAAACAGCGGGCGGTACGGCTCCAGCTCTTTGATTAATACCCTGGCCATCGGTGCATCGACCCGGCCGTGGAAATCCAGGCCAAATTCGATCTTGTTGCCAAACGCTTCGCGGATCTGCGCCACCACCGCCACCGCCGCGTCGATTTTTCGTGAGTTGTCAATGATGCCCATCTCTTCGCAGCCGTTGAGCTTGAAGGTATCGAAGCCAATCTGCGACAGTTTTTCAATGCCGGCAATCACCTCGGCAGGGCGATCGCCGCCAACCCAGCTGTAGGCCTTGATTTTATCGCGCACCAGACCACCCAGCAGCTGATACACCGGCACGCCCAGCGCCTTGCCCTTGATATCCCACAGCGCCTGATCGATACCGGCAATCGCGCTCATCAGTATCGGCCCGCCGCGATAAAATCCGCCGCGATATAGGGTTTGCCAAATATCATTGATACGTGCCGGATCCTGCCCGACCACATATTCGGCAAGCTCATGCACCGCCGCTTCGACGCTGCGAGCCCGCCCTTCAATCACCGGCTCGCCCCAGCCGACAATGCCCTCGTCGGTTTCAACTTTCAGGAACATCCAGCGCGGCGGCAGCCGATAGGTGGTCAGTTTGGTTATTTTCATCGTGTGGCTTCCTTATAGGCTCGAACGAAAGCGGCGGCCTGCTGCGCAGTGCGTTCCAGCGGCTGGCCGGCGCGGTAAAGATCGCTGCCCAACCCTGCCCCAACGCAACCGGCGGCCAAATACTGATGCAGATTTTCCGGCGTAATGCCACCGACGGCGAAAACCGGCACCTGCGGTGGCAGCACGGCTTTCAGCGCTTTGATGTAATCCGGGCCAAACGACAGCGACGGGAAGATTTTCAACGCCTGTGCACCGGCATCCAGCGCGTTGAACGCTTCAGTGGCGGTGGCGCAACCGGCGCAGACCGTCATGCCAAGCGCGACCGCCCGGCGGATCACCGCCGGTTGGGTGTTCGGCGTCACCACCAGTTTGCTTCCCAGCGCGGCCAGCTGTTCCACCTGCAACTCCTGCAATACGGTGCCTGCGCCGATCAGCGCACGTTCACCGAATATCCTTGCCGCTTCGCCGATGCTCTGCGTCCATTCTGGCGAGTTCAGCGGAATTTCGATCGCGTCGAAACCGGCGTCCAGCAACGTCTGTATGTGAGCGACGGCTTCCTGCGGCGTAATGCCACGCAGAATGGCAATCAACGGCAGTTCAGTTTTCCAGCTCATTGGCAATGCTCCCGATCCCAGTTTGAAAAGCGCGGTCGCCATCCAGCGTGCGATAGCCTATACCCGCCATGTCGAACGCCCGTCCGTAGCGTTCAACCAGCGCCGGATTACCGATCACCGTTAACGCCGTGTGCGCCGCCAGCGGATATTGCTGCTGCATTTGCGCCACTTCGTTGCCAATCAACAGACCGGAAAGCCAATCGCTGACCGCGCTTTTTTCCAGTTTTCCCAGCAGATGGGCGGCACGGGTTTCAAACAGCCGACGCACCAGATGGCGCTCGCCAAGCCCCGCCGCCAACCCGCGCTCAAACACCTGCGCATCGGGCCGCTGGGCGCCGAGTCCAACGCCAATCAGCGACTGGCTCAGCAGCAGATGGTGCAGCTCACCGGTCATTACGGTGCGAAAGTCCACCAGCGTATCACCGTCCATCTGCACCCATTTGCTGTGGGTGCCCGGCATAACGTACAGCGGCGACGGCAGTTCGGCATGAGCCCCCAACAGCTGGGTTTCTTCACCGCGCATCACGTTAAGGTTATCCTCGGCGTCAACGCAGATGCCCGGAATAATCCAGGCGTGATACGGCAACGCCTGCTCTACCGCGATCGCCTGGCGAGCAAGACCGGTCAGCGGCGTGGGGCATGGCAGATAAGGCGCCTGCAACCAGCCGGCATTGCTGCCGATCATCCCCGCCATCACCACCGGCAGCGGCTGTTGCCAACGCGCCATCAGTTCGCCGAACACCTGCTGCGGCGTGCGGCCACCGAGCCGGGTCACGCCGGCCTCGGAGCGTACGCTGTCCACGCAGGTGCCATTTTCATAACGCCAGGCGCGCAGGTTGGTGGAACCCCAGTCAATCGCGATAAAGCCGTTGCTCATAGCATGTCCTTTAACCTTTTGGTCGAGCTGGCGATCATGGTGAGCGCCGCCCGTTCGGCGGCATCCGCATCCTGATGGCGGATGGCGTCATACAAATCCTGATGCTCGCGCAGCGTACGCGGCATGTTGTCTTCGTCCGGCATATAGGTGCGCTCAAACACCGCACGCTGCAATGAGCTGATCGCGACGCTGAGCTGCTGTAACACCGGGTTATGCACTGCTGCCAACACCGCTTCGTGGTAGCGAATATCGGCCTCGTTAAACAGTTCGCGCTCCTGATGGTGGGCAATCATGTCGTTCAGCGCCGCTTCTATTACCGCCAGTTCACTGGAGGTGGCACGCTCTGCCGCCCAACGAGCGATGGTCGGTTCCACCAGATTACGCACTTCGCTCATCGCCGCGATCAACCGCGGGTCATAATCCTGCGCCAGCACCCAGTTCAGTACCTCGGTATCCAGATAGTTCCACTGGTTGCGCAAGGTGACGAAGGCGCCGCGGTAGCGTTTGACCTCCACCAACCGCTTGGCCATCAGCGCGCGCAACACTTCGCGAATGATATTGCGTGAAGTTTCAAACTCTTCGCACAACTCTGCCTCGGACGGCAGCGCCGCCCCCGGTACGTACTTGCCGCCGACGATCTGCTGGCCAATGTCGATGATGATGCGGTCGGTTTTACTGATCTGCTGCTTCATGGTTGCTCCGTGTCTTCACCTGCGGGTGGTTGCTTCACTTTACTCCGCTGGCGCTGTTGGTTCCTGCGATTGCAGCACAATCTTTAACTTCTTATCGCTAACCACGGGATGATTGTAGTACCAAAATATTAAGTTGTACTACAATCTGGATCACAAAATAGACAATGCACAGGGGGGGAATCAATTACCCAGTATCTGCATGATGAACGGGTTGAAGAATCATGACGGTAGAATGGCATTACGAATTAGGGCTTTCCGCGACCGGCGTTGGCAAGGGATGGCCGGCAAAATATGCGGTTACGTTGTCGAACACCAGATCGCTCATCATCTGCCGCGTACTGTGGGTTGCACTGGCCATATGTGGGGTCAGAACCACATTGTCCCGCCCCATCAACGCGGCCGGCACTTGCGGCTCACGTTCAAAAACATCCAGACCGGCGCCGGCAATAGTCCCTTGGTCAATAGCCGCCACTAACGCCGCTTCATCCACCACAGAACCTCGCGAAACGTTGATTAAAATGCCGTTACAACCCAATGCCGCCAATACCTGAGCATCTACTAATGCCCGTGTTGCTACTCCACCGTTGGTGCAGACCAACAGAAAATCGCAGCGATCGGCCAGCGCTAATGCTGTCGCAAAAAAGCGGCCGGGAAAATCGGCATATTGCTGGCGGGAATGATAACCAATCTCCATATCGAAGGCCGCCGCGCGCTGAGCTATCGCTCGCCCGATTCTTCCCAACCCAACAATGCCCAGGCGTGCGCCGCTTACCTTACGCGTCCATGGATAACTGCCTTGCAACCAGTCACCGCGCTCAATAAAGCGTTGAGCGCCGCCAATCTGACGAGCCGTCGCCAACAGCAGCCCAATCGCCAAATCGGCGACGTCATCGGTCAATACCCCGGGCGTATGCGTGACACGAACACCCCGTGCCCGCGCAGCCAGCACATCCACCCGCTCATAACCCACGCCAAATACGGCAATCAGCTTCAACTGCGGCCAGGCAGCAATCTGCGCCGCGCTGACCGCCGTTTCGCCATCAACCAGTAATACAACGAACTCATCAATCCGCGCCGCGTGTTCCATTGGCGTCAGTTTTCGCCCATCCACCACAGAAAAATATTGGCGCAGCCGCACCACCAAACCTTGTGGCAAAGGTGAAAGTTGCAAAATACTAGCCATTGTTATTCTCCCGGAGAGTACCCACGCCAACGATGGGCCTACCAAGCCGCAGACCGATAATGCCACCAGTCACTAACGCCGCGGCAATGGCCATCAGCGCAATATCATAGCTCCCGGTCATATCTTTAATTCGCCCCATGACTGGTGGAAATACCAGACCGGCAATATTCGCTACCGCATTAATCAACGCTATCGATGCCGCACCGGCCACTCCGGTAATCGATTCGGTCGTTACCGCCCAAAAAATAGGGGTGATCGCCCAGTTTAACGCAACGGTGAGCACCAGCATGCCGTAGGCCAATACCATGTTCTGACAGTAAATCGCCGCCAGCAGCAGGAGACCTGCGACAATCAGCGGCGCCCCCAAATGCACGGAGCGCTCACCGGACAAATCGGAATGTTTGCCATTGAAATACATAAAAATACAGGCAAAGAAAAACGGAATGGCGGAAAGCACACTGACGACAAACGAGCTTTGCTCCGTGACGACACCCTTGATGATTAATGGCAAAAATAGCGTGATACCTATGGTACCGAATGCCTGTAACAGCCACATGAAACTCAACGCCCACACCCGCCCGTTGGTCAGGGCCCGACCCCAGCCATGTGATTGTCCGATAGTCGCGCCGGCCATTTCACCCGCCATTTTATCGACCAGCCACCGACGTTGCGTAGGCGCTAACCATTTTGCCTGATGCGGCGCGTCATCGAGGTAAAAATAGGTCACGACACCCAGCACTATCGCCGGGATACCTTCAAGCAGAAACAGCCAGCGCCACCCGGCCATATCAAATAGGCCATGCATATTCAGGATGCTGCCAGACAGCGGTAGGCCAATCACCGACGCCAACGCCGCGCCGATATAAAACATCGACATAGCGCGCGCACGATCGCTACGCGGATACCAACAGGAAAGATAATAAATAATACCCGGAGTAAATCCGGCCTCGGCCACGCCGAGTAAAAATCGCATGACATAAAGCTGCATCGGCGTTTGTACCAAACTCATACCGGCGGCGATGACACCCCAGGTAACCATGATACGTGCAATCCATACCTTGGCACCGATTCGACTTAATAATATGTTGCTGGGAATTTCAAAAATAATGTAGGAAATATAAAAAATCCCGGCAGCAATACCGTACATTTCGGCGCTGAGCGCCAGATCGGCATTCATCTGCAATGCGGCGATAGAAATATTCGATCTATCAATATAGGCAATAAGGTAAAGCAACATGATAAATGGAATGATACGTTTATTCATCTTCTTAATTGTTGTGGAATAAGTATTATCTTCCATAGCTCATGCCCCTGATTAATATATTAATTGCTGCATAATCTGTTGACGACAAATTACGCATCCAGTGGTTTTTTATTTACACGGCCGGAAAAACGCGTTACTGACAATTAAAAATCGATTGGTTACTTGATACAACGCTACCTATTGTAGGCATGAAAACCCATCTTGTAACACAAGATTGATCACAAAAAAAACACCACATCAACAGTTATCATGATTTACAAACTAGAAAATAAATTCTAAATTAGATTTTTAAGTCTAATGGATATTGGTCATGCTGAGCCGTTATCACGCCATCGCCGATGCTATCGCCCTGCTGTTTGCTCCTTACGCCGAAGTGGCGATCCACGATCTGGCCAGCCAGACGCTGGTCTACATCGCCAATAACCGCTCACAGCGTGAAATCGGCGAAGCCTCCAACATGAGCGAGTTACAGCAAGATCGCCAGTTGCAGATACTGGGCCCCTATCTGAAACGCAATTGGGACGGCCGACAGCTGCGCTCTATCAGCGCGGTATTGCGCGACGATCGTAACCAACCCATTGGCCTGCTGTGCATCAATCTTGATATCAGCGTGTTAGAAGGTGCCAAAGCCGCGCTGGAATCCTTCCTTGCTGGTAACGCCTTGCAGCCGCAGCCAGAGATGCTGTTTCAGGATGACTGGCAAGAGCGCATCAACACCTTTGTGCATAACTGGCTGCAACAACGGCAGCAAACGCTGGCTGCGCTGAACGGCGCCGGCCGACGCGCGTTGGTAGAGGCGCTGTATCACGAGGGGGCCTTCAAAGGTAAAAACGCCGCTGGCTACGTGGCCAGAATTCTTGGTATTGGCCGCGCTACTGTCTACAACTATCTGAAAAATATAAAAGGATTATTATGAGCCAGTTATTTGACCAGATTGTCGCCGCACACCAGCAGTTGCGTCCGCAGGTCCGCGTGACGCCGCTGGAGCGCAGCATCCTGCTTTCGCAGCAGTTGGGTTGTGAACTGTGGCTGAAATGCGACCATTTGCAGCACACCGGTTCATTCAAGTTTCGCGGGGCCAGCAACAAGTTGCGGTTGCTGACCCCGCAACAGCGGCACGATGGGGTGATCGCCTCTTCCAGTGGCAATCATGGCCTGGCGGTAGCGCAAGCCGGTAAGCTGATGGACATCGGCGTGACGGTTTACGTACCGGAAAACGCCGCTTCGGTGAAAGTTGACGCCATACGCGCGCTGGGCGCCGAGGTGACGCTGGTGCCCGGTGATGCGCTAAATGCCGAAATGGCCGGCGAACAGGCGGCTAAACGGCAGAACAAGGTGTATATCTCGCCCTATAACGATTTACAGGTGGTCGCCGGCCAAGGCACCTGCGGCATGGAACTGGTGGAACAGCAGCCGGATCTTGACGCGGTGGTAGTGGCGGTCGGTGGTGGCGGCTATATTTCAGGAATTGGCAGCGTATTGCAGCGTTTGTCGCCGAAAACACGGCTGATAGCCTGCTGGCCGGAAAATTCCACCGCCATGTACAGCGCCCTGCAAGCCGGCCACATTCACCCGGTCGATGAGCAGGAAACGCTGTCCGACGGCACCGCCGGCGGTGTCGATCCTCAGGCCGTCACCTTCCCGCTGTGTCAGCAGCTGATCGATCGCCAGGTGCTGGTCAGCGAAGCGGAAATCAGGCAGGCCATGCGCGCCATCGCGGCCAGCGACCGCTGGATTATTGAAGGAGCCGCCGGCGTCGCATTGGCCGCCGCCATCAAGCTGGCACCAGAGTTTCAGGGCAAAAAGGTCGCCGTGGTGCTGTGTGGTAAAAACATCGTATTGGAAAAATACCTGACGGCCATCGACGATGCGCATCCTTGACCGCAACAAATGCTGGCCGCATTCGATGCAGATACCGTCACAACGCTGCTGAAGCCAGGCGTTATTGCCTATCGCAACGCCGGGTACGGCCTGGCCGGTAACCAGGGGGTGATGATGGCGTTTTGCGGCTGACCGGCGAACCGCAGGCGTTACGCTGGACGGCAGCCGAAAATCAATAAATTGATTTTCCTGATTTTTTATCTATTGTCTTCTACTCGTTCTGTGCAGGAATGAGGTTTGTCATCAGTCTGAAGGGGCGCCATAGCGCCCCTTATCGTCAGGCGTTGAGCACAAACTTTTCGATGGCGCGCGCCACGCCGTCTTCGGTGTTGCTGCTGGTAACGAACTGCGCCACCTGTTTCAACGCCGGGATCGCATTGCCCATCGCCACGCCGACGCCGGCAAATTCAATCATCGCGGTATCATTGGCCTGATCGCCTAATGCCATAACGTTTTGCTGAGCGATACCCAGATGATCGGCCAGCATTTTCACGCCAGCGCCCTTGTCGACCTTTTTATGCAGAATTTCCAGGTAGTAAGGTGCACTTTTCAGTAGGGTATATTGCGCCAGCGTTTCGGGCGGAATGCGTGCAATGGCGCTGTCGAGTAGCGCCGGTTCGTCGATCATCATCACTTTTGGGAAGCGCATGTTGCGATCCATTTCGTCCACGCTGCGATATTTCAACGGGATGCCGGTCATTTCCGCTTCGTGTACGGTGTATTTGCCGATGTCTTTGTTTGGCGTGTAAAGGGTATCAAAATCAAACGCCTGGAAGTGAACCCCCAGCTGGCGTGCCAGTTGTTCGAAATGCAGGTAGTCGTCGAAGCCCAATGTTTCCTGCAAAATACAGGCGCCGTCCACCGCTTGCAGCACCAATGCGCCATTATAGGTAATGCAGTAGTCGTTGCCGCCCTGGATATCCAACTGACGCAAGTAGTCCTGCACGCCAACGTAAGGTCGCCCTGTCGCCAGCACCACATGCACCCCTTTGCGACGCGCTTCGGTAATGGCCTGCTTCACTGCCGGGGTAATCTGATGCTGCGGGTTGAGCAGCGTGCCGTCCATATCTATTGCAATCAGTTCAATCGCCATGCGTACTTCTCCGAATTGATCCAGTATCTGCCCATGCTAACGCGTTTCAGCCTACGGTGTCAGCGGCTAAAAAAGCATAAAAAAAATCCGCGCGGGTTGCCCGGCGCGGATTTTTACAGCGACTGACAGCCGCTTAGATATCGATGTTCGCCGCTTTCAGGGCGTTTTCTTCGATGAATGCACGACGCGGTTCAACCGAATCGCCCATCAAGGTGGTGAACAGCTGGTCGGCAGCGATGGCATCTTTTACCGTAACGCGCAGCATGCGGCGGCTTTCCGGATCCATGGTGGTTTCCCACAGCTGTTCCGGGTTCATCTCGCCCAGACCTTTATAGCGCTGTACCGCCAGACCGCGACGGGACTCTTTCACCAGCCACTCCAGCGCCTGTTCGAAGCTGTCGACCGGTTGGCGACGCTCGCCACGCTCGATGAACGCATCGTCTTCGATCAGGCCGCGCAGTTTCTCTCCCAACTGGCAAATCTTGCGGTACTCGCCGCCGTGAATAAAATCGAAATCCAACGGGTAATCGGTATCGACGCCGTGAGTACGAATACGCAGCGTCGGTTCGAACATCTGGCGTTCACGGTTTTCAACCATCACGTAGCTGTAGCTGCTGCCATGCTGTTCTTTTTCGTTCAGCAGGTTCACCAGCGACTCGATCCAGGTTTGTACTTTAGCCTGATCGCCAAGGTCGTCTTCTGCCAGCGTTGGCTGGTAGATCAGATTGTTCAGCAGCGCGCGTGGATAACGGCGCTCCATGCGGCCGATCAGTTTCTGCACGCTGTAATGCTCCGCCACCAGTTTTTCCAGCGGTTCGCCTGCCAGCGCTGGCGCGTGGGCATTGGCGTGCAGCGTAGCGCCGTCCAGGGCAATGGCGATTTGATACTGATCCATCGCATCATCATCTTTAATATACTGTTCCTGCTTGCCTTTCTTCACTTTGTACAGCGGCGGCTGAGCAATGAACACGTGACCGCGCTCAATGATTTCCGGCATCTGGCGGTAGAAGAAGGTCAACAGCAGCGTACGGATGTGCGAACCATCGACGTCGGCATCGGTCATGATGATGATGCTGTGATAGCGCAACTTGTCCGGGTTGTATTCGTCACGGCCAATGCCGCAGCCCAGCGCGGTGATCAGCGTGGCCACTTCCTGTGAAGACAGCATTTTGTCAAAGCGCGCTTTTTCGACGTTGAGGATTTTACCCTTCAACGGCAGGATCGCCTGGTTCTTGCGGTTACGCCCCTGCTTGGCAGAGCCGCCCGCGGAGTCGCCCTCCACCAGGTACAGTTCGGACATCGCCGGGTCGCGTTCCTGGCAATCCGCCAGCTTGCCCGGCAGACCGGCCAGATCCAGCGCGCCTTTACGACGGGTCATTTCACGCGCCTTGCGTGCCGCTTCACGAGCACGAGCCGCATCGATGATTTTGCCGACGACGATTTTCGCATCGTTCGGGTTTTCCATCAGGTAATCCACCAGCTTTTCGTTCATCAGCGACTCAACCGCGGTCTTCACTTCGGAAGACACCAGTTTGTCCTTGGTCTGCGACGAGAACTTGGGATCCGGCACTTTGACCGACACCACGGCAATCAGGCCTTCACGCGCATCGTCACCGGTGGCGCTGATCTTGGACTTCTTGCTGTAGCCTTCCTTGTCCATGTAGTTGTTCAGGGTACGGGTCATTGCGGCACGGAAACCGGCCAGGTGCGTACCACCGTCGCGCTGTGGAATATTGTTGGTGAAGCAGTAGATGTTTTCCTGGAAGCCGTCGTTCCACTGCAGCGCCACTTCCACGCCGATATCGTCCTTCACGGTGGAGAAGTAAAACACCGTCGGGTGAATTGGCGTTTTGTTTTTGTTCAGATACTCGACAAACGCCTTGATACCGCCTTCGTAGTGGAAGTGGTCTTCTTTGTCGTCGCGCTTGTCTTTCAGACGAATAGACACGCCAGAGTTAAGGAACGACAGTTCACGCAGGCGTTTCGCCAGAATGTCGTACTGGAATTCGGTCTGGTTGGTAAAGGTCTGGTAGCTCGGCCAGAAACGCACCGTGGTGCCGGTTTGCTCGGTTTCGCCAACCACTTTCAGCGGCGTTTGCGGCTCGCCGTGGCTGTAGGTTTGCTCGTGAACCTTGCCTTCGCGGCGGATCACCAGTTCCAGCTTCTCGGACAGGGCATTAACCACCGAGACGCCCACGCCGTGCAGGCCGCCGGATACCTTGTAGGAGTTATCGTCGAACTTGCCGCCGGCGTGCAGCACGGTCATGATGACCTGCGCAGCAGAAACGCCTTCTTCTTCGTGGATCCCGGTCGGGATACCACGGCCATCATCCTGCACCGAAACCGAATTGTCGGCATGGATGGTGACCTGAATGTCACTACAGTGGCCAGCGAGTGCTTCGTCGATAGCGTTGTCCACAACCTCGAATACCATGTGGTGCAGACCGGTGCCATCATCGGTATCGCCGATATACATGCCCGGGCGCTTGCGCACCGCATCCAGCCCTTTTAATACCTTGATACTTGAGGAGTCATAAGAATTCGACATCAACGTTTCTCGCTCATTTTAGTCCTGTGGTTGAACCTCTATTTTACCCTGTTCCACGCGGAACATCTTGCCCTTTTCACCCACCATGTCAGTCACCTGTTCAGCGCTGACTGCGCTGACAAAGACCTGAGCCTGGGTGGCTTTCAGGCGATCGGCCAACAACCGGCGTCGGCCGGTGTCCAGCTCGGAGGCAAAATCATCAATCAGATACAGGCAACGCCGCCCGCTCTGCCGGGTGAGAAACTCACCCTGCGCCAAGCGCAACGCGCACATCAGCAGCTTGAGCTGACCGCGCGACAATAAATCCTCTACCGGCGTGCCGTCGGCACGAATGCGGAAATCCGCCTTATGCGGCCCTACCGCGGTATAGGTCAGTGCCCTGTCGCGTTCAAACTGGCGCTCCAACAGCTCGCCATAGTCGCTTTCCTTATCCCAGCCGCGCTGGAAGGAGAAGCTCAGGGCAAATTCGGGCAGAAACTGCGAGCAGGTCGCGGTGATATCCGCGGCGATTGCGTCGCTGTAGGCTGCCCGCCAGTCGCTGATACGCTCGGCCAACGGGATCAGCTCCTGATCCCAGGCACGAAGCTGCGCATAGCGGCTCACCTGGCGCAGCGCGGCATTGCGCTGCTTCAGTAACCGTTTCAGGTTGCTCCAGGCGGTGAAAAAACCGGGTTCGTTGTGAAAACACCCCCAGTCCAGAAACGCGCGCCGAAACTTCGGCCCGCCGTTTAGCAGGGTAAAACCTTCGGGGGTAATCAGCTGCATCGGCAATAGCTGAGCGAGCTCCGCTACTTTGTGGCCGTCGCTGCCATCAATGCGTACCTTGCTGTCACCCTGGCGGCTTTTGCTCAAACCGACCGACAGTTCGCGTTCGCTGCCGCTGTCTACCCGGCCATGCAGCACGTATTCCGACTGGTCATGGCGAATTACCCGCCCAGCCTGCAAGCTGCGAAAGGCGCGGCCGTGTCCGAGGGTATAAACCGCTTCAAGCACGCTGGTCTTGCCGCTGCCGTTGGCGCCCACCAGGAAGTTAAACCCCGGCGCCGGTGCCAAATCCGCCGATTCGATATTGCGGAAGTCTTTAATCAGTAAACGCGTTAATGCCATGCCAATTCCATCACCGGGAAACTACGCTCTATGTGAGGGCGTTATCGGCGCTGGCAGTTTACGTGCGAACAGCGCGCAGCAACCGGAGCGTACACAGAGTACGTGAGGATTGCGAGCACTGCCCAAGCGTAAAATGGCAAGCAAGGATAGCCCGGGTATCGATCAGAGACGCATTGGCATCACGACATAGGCGGCAGACTTGCTGGCGCCGTCTTCGATTTGCACGCTGGACACCGAGTCGGTCAACAGCAAGCGCACGTCTTCGCACTTCAACGCGTTCAATACGTCGAGCACGTAGCTGACGTTGAAGCCGATTTCCATTTCGGTGCCTTCGTAGATCACGTCGAGAATTTCTTCTGCCTCTTCCTGTTCCGGGTTGTTGGCGGTAATCTTCAGCTGGTTATGGCTGACGTACAACCGCACGCCACGGAACTTCTCGTTTGACAGAATCGCCGCACGGGCAAACGCCTGTTTCAGCAGATCGCAACCGGCCTCCAGCGTTTTGTCCGGGTTCTTCGGCAATACGCGACGATAGTCAGGGAAACGGCCGTCAACCAGCTTCGAGGTAAAGATGAAGTCGCCAACGTGAGCGCGAATGTTGTTGCTGCCGATCTGCAATTGCAGCGGCGTGTCTCCGCCGTCCAGCAGCCGCACCAGCTCCATGACACCCTTGCGCGGCACGATCACCGAATGCGACGGCAGTTGCTGGCCTATCGGCATCGCGCACACCGCCAGACGGTGGCCGTCGGTCGCCACGGTACGCAGCTCTTCCCCTTCGGTTTCGAACAGCATGCCGTTCAGGTAATAACGAACGTCCTGGTGCGCCATCGAAAACTGGGTCGCTTCAATCAGTCGTTTCAACGTAGCCTGTGGCAAGGTGAACTCTACTTCGCTCTGCCAGTCATCCAGGTTGGGGAAATCCGCCGCCGGTAACGTGGACAGCGAGAAACGGCTGCGGCCGGAGCGCACCAGCATCCGCTCACCGTCGAGCTGCACGGTGATTTCGGCCCCTTCCGGCAGGCCACGGCAGATATCAAAGAATTTACGCGCGGGGACGGTAGTCGCGCCCGCTTCATGGGGTTGGGATAGGGCAACGCGCGCCACCATCTCCATCTCCAGATCGGTACCGGTCAACAGCAGGGAGCCTTCCGTCACCTGCAACAGCAGGTTACCCAGAATCGGCAACGTTGGGCGGCCGCCCAGCGGGCTGCTCACCTGTTGCAGCGGTTTTAGCAGATGCTCACGTTCGACGATAAATTTCATAGCGCTATGAAGATAATGTTCTGATTAAGTTGGAGAAATCTTCTTTGATGTCGTGACTTTCCTCACGCAGCTGCTCAATCTTCCGGCAGGCGTGCAACACCGTGGTATGGTCGCGGCCACCAAACGCATCGCCGATTTCTGGCAGGCTGTGGTTGGTGAGCTCCTTTGCCAGCGCCATCGCCATTTGGCGCGGGCGGGCTACGGAGCGCGAACGCCGCTTGGACAGCAGATCCGCGACTTTGATTTTATAGTATTCCGCCACCGTCTTCTGGATATTGTCGATGGTGACCAGTTTTTCCTGCAATGCCAGCAGATCGCGCAGCGCTTCGCGCACGAAATCTATGGTAATGGCACGGCCGGTAAAGTTTGCGTTGGCAATCACGCGATTCAGCGCCCCTTCCAGCTCACGCACGTTGGAACGCAGACGCTTGGCAATAAAGAACGCCACTTCGCCCGGCAGGCGGATGTTGTTCTCGTCGGCCTTCTTCATCAGGATCGCCACGCGGGTTTCCAGTTCCGGCGGCTCGATGGCCACCGTCAGCCCCCAGCCGAAACGCGACTTGAGGCGATCTTCTACCCCGTTGATCTCTTTAGGGTAGCGATCCGAAGTCAGGATGATCTGTTGATTGCCTTCCAATAGCGCATTGAAGGTATGGAAAAACTCTTCCTGCGAGCGCTCTTTATTGGCAAAAAACTGGATGTCATCGATTAACAGCGCGTCGACCGAACGGTAATAACGCTTAAATTCTTCGATGGCGTTGTTCTGCAAGGCTTTGACCATATCCTGTACAAAGCGTTCCGAATGCATATAGACCACTTTAGCGTTGGCCTTGCGCGCCATGATGCCGTTACCAACCGCGTGCAACAGGTGGGTTTTACCCAGGCCGGTGCCGCCATACAGGAACAGCGGGTTGTAAGCGCCGCCAGGATTGTCCGCCACCTGGCGTGCCGCCGCGCGCGCCAGCTGGTTCGACTTACCCTCGACGAAGTTGTCGAACGTGTGCTTGGGATTGACGTTGGAGCGATAGGATAGCTCCGGCTGCGGTGCCGCATTATCCCAGCTCGGCCGCGAAGGTGCAGCAGTACGCGCCACCGGTGCCGCCGGTGCGCTGCGGTTTTCGGCCACCGCCTGGCTGACGGTTTGCACCATCGGTTTGCTGCCCACTTCAAAACGCAGCAACGGGGCGTCCGTACCGCAGAAATCATTCAGCAGTCCATTGATATTGTTTAAGTATTTATCGCGGACCCAGTCCAGCACAAAACGATTGGGCGCATACAGCGCCAGGGTGTTGTCACTCAGTTCCGCCTGCAATGGGCGTATCCACATACTAAATTCTGTGGCAGGTAACTCATCCTGCAATCGGGCAAGACACTGCTGCCAAAGCGAAAGTGACACGGCGGACTCCACTCGAACAAGATCAATAAAAGAAAAGAATCAGGCTACTTTTTTATAACTCATGATTTTTGACACACGCCCGGCATCGGCTGACCGCCTGGGGGCATGCGAACCGCCTTTCACGGTTTATGTCCTGCACGATCCCCGGCAGGAGATCGCGATCGGAATGACGGATCATAGCGCAAACGGAGCAAGAGATCCTCCCCTTCATCACAGATTAGATCCATTTTATCCACAGCCCCCGGCAGACGGCGATCTTTTCGCCCGTCAGGCGGCAATCGCCGTGCGATCTCGCGCGTTGCCACACCGGTGCGCCCTCGCCAACAGGTTATACCTGGTTATCCACGGAAGATCTTTCATTTATATGCCAGGATCGCGCGGGGATCCTTGCGATTTAACCCCGAGTCCGTATAATCTTCGCCCTACGTGTGATACCTGGTTCCTTATATGGTGCGTTATTAGCCAGACGGGATTCTGCGGTGACCACGGGCCAATAGCGGGTTTGACTCGCCGTTGGCAAGCAACCAGGTAGGCTATACCCAACGGATTTCACGCTGCAGGCAACACCCGCTGTAGCAGGAAAGATGACGGGATGGCGTGATGTGAATTGACTCAGGACTGTACAATTATTACAATCCCGCCTCTTTATGTATTGCGATTGAGGCGTCGGTCGTCTTCACGCCGAGTAGCCAAACGCGTTTACTGATCAGTAATCAATTTAAGTTTAGGTAGAAATCGCCATGAAACGCACTTTCCAACCGTCCGTATTGAAGCGCAACCGTAGCCACGGTTTCCGTGCTCGTATGGCCACCAAAAATGGTCGTCAAGTTCTGGCCCGCCGTCGTGCGAAAGGCCGTACTCGTCTGTCTGTTTCTAAGTAATAAAAGCTAACCCGCTGAGTGGTTAAGCTCGCTTTTCCCAGGGAGTTACGTTTGTTAACTCCCACTCATTTCACTTTCGTCTTCCAGCAGCCACAACGGGCCGGCACGCCGCAAATTACCATCCTCGGCCGCCTGAACCAGCTGGGGCATCCCCGCATCGGTCTTACCGTCGCCAAAAAACACGTCAAACGCGCGCATGAGCGCAATCGGATCAAACGCCTTACCCGCGAAAGCTTCCGCTTGCACCAGCACCAATTACCGGCGATGGATTTTGTGGTGGTAGCCAAAAAGGGGATAGCGGATCTGGATAACCGCGCGTTGACGGAAGCTTTGGAAAAATTATGGCGTCGCCACTGTCGCCAGGCTCCCGCATCCTGATCGGGCTGGTGCGAGCCTATCAGCTCGTTATCAGTCCGCTGCTTGGGCCACGTTGTCGCTTCCAGCCGACATGCTCTCATTACGCAATTGAGGCATTAAGCAGGTTTGGCATGATAAAAGGCAGTTGGTTGACAGTGAAACGCGTATTAAAATGCCACCCTTTGAACCCAGGTGGCGATGATCCCGTGCCGCCGAAAACCGACGATAACAGAGAACACTAACGATGGATTCGCAACGCAATCTTCTTCTCATCGCTCTGCTGTTCGTGTCTTTCATGATCTGGCAGGCTTGGCAAACGGACCACGCTCCGCAACCAGCCGCGCAGACCACGCAACAGACCACGAACGCCGCAACCGGTGATGCTGCCAGCCAGGCCGTGCCAGCCAGTGGCCAGGGTAAACTGATTACCGTTAACACTGACGTGCTGTCGCTGACCATCAACACCCGCGGCGGTGACATCGAGCAGGCTAAACTGTTGGCCTACCCGGATACTCTGGGTTCATCGACGCCTTTCCAACTGCTGGAAACCACCCCGTCGTTCGTCTATCAGGCGCAAAGCGGCCTGACAGGCAAAAACGGCCCGGACAACCCGGCCAACGGCGAACGCCCGCTGTTCCAGGCGGCACAGGATACCTTTACGCTGGCTGATGGCCAGGACGAACTGCGCATCCCGCTGACCTATACTCGCGACGGCGTTGAATACACCAAGACCTTCGTGCTCAAGCGCAACCATTACGCGGTTGGCGTTGATTACAGCGTTAACAACAAAGGCACTACTCCGCTGGAACTGTCTCTGTTCGGCCAACTGAAGCAGACTACCGAGCTGCCTAAGCACCGCGACACCGGCAGCAACAACTTTGCGCTGCACACCTTCCGCGGCGCGGCGTACTCGACCAGCGATACCAAGTACGAGAAATACGCGTTCGACAAGGACGAAAACCTGAATGTTTCCACCCAGGGCGGCTGGGTTGCGATGCTGCAACAGTATTTCGCCACCGCGTGGGTACCGGCAACGCAGGGTGCCAACACCTTCTACACCGCCAAACCGGGCGACAACCTGTCGACCATCGGCTTCAAGGCCACGCCGGTTGTAGTACAGCCGGGCGCGCAGCAGCAGCTGAACGCCACGCTGTGGGTCGGCCCGGAATTGCAGGATCAGATGGCGCAACTGGCGCCGCACCTGGACCTGACCGTCGATTACGGCTGGCTGTGGTTCATTTCCCAACCGCTGTTTAAACTGCTGAAGTTCATTCACGGCTTTATCGGCAACTGGGGCTTCTCGATCATCATCATCACCTTCATCGTGCGCGGCATCATGTACCCGCTGACCAAGGCGCAGTACACCTCGATGGCGAAAATGCGCATGCTGCAGCCAAAACTGCAGGCGATGCGTGAGCGTATCGGTGACGACAAGCAGCGTATGAGCCAGGAAATGATGGCGTTGTACAAAGCGGAGAAAGTGAACCCGCTGGGTGGCTGTCTGCCGTTGATCATCCAGATGCCAATCTTCCTGGCGCTGTATTACATGCTGATGGGCTCGGTCGAGCTGCGCCACGCGCCGTTCGCCCTGTGGATCCACGATCTGTCGGCGCAGGACCCGTACTACATCCTGCCAATCCTGATGGGCGTGACGATGTTCTTCATCCAGAAGATGTCACCTACCACCGTTACCGATCCGATGCAGCAGAAAATCATGACCTTTATGCCGGTGATTTTCACAGTGTTCTTCCTGTGGTTCCCGTCAGGTCTGGTGCTGTACTATATCGTCAGTAACCTGGTAACCATCCTCCAGCAGCAGCTGATTTATCGCGGGCTGGAAAAACGCGGTCTGCACAGCCGCGAAAAGAAAAAATCGTAAGCGTATTGTAGGGGCTCGGCACGCTGGCCCTTTGCAATAACACCAAGAGGCGGTCATTAGACCGCCTTTTTGCATATTGTCAGAACGGCAGCCAACGGCGCTGCAATGTGAAGGATTAGGCTATATGAGCACTAGCGATACCATCGTCGCCCAAGCCACCCCACCGGGACGCGGTGGCGTCGGCATTTTGCGTATTTCCGGCCGCGCAGCCCAACAGGTGGCGCAAACGCTGCTCGGCAAGCTGCCAAAACCGCGCCATGCCGATTATCTGCCGTTCCGCGATGCCGACGGCACAACCCTCGATCAGGGCATTGCACTGTGGTTCCCCGGCCCGAATTCCTTTACCGGCGAAGACGTGCTGGAACTGCAGGGTCACGGTGGGCCGGTGATCCTCGATCTGCTGCTCAAGCGCGTACTGGCGCTGCCAGGCGTGCGCATTGCGCGGCCAGGGGAGTTTTCTGAGCGCGCCTTCCTGAACGACAAGCTCGATCTGGCACAGGCCGAGGCGATTGCCGATCTGATCGACGCCAGTTCTGAGCAGGCGGCACGTTCGGCAATCAATTCGTTGCAAGGGGCATTTTCCAGCCGTATCCATCAGCTTGTGGAAGCACTTACTCACCTGCGAATCTACGTGGAAGCTGCCATCGACTTCCCGGATGAGGAAATCGACTTCCTGTCTGACGGTAAAATCGAAGCGCAGCTGAACGGCGTGATGAACGACCTGGACAGCGTGCGTGTCGAAGCACGCCAGGGCAGCCTGCTGCGCGAAGGCATGAAAGTGGTGATCGCCGGGCGCCCAAATGCTGGAAAATCCAGTTTGCTCAATGCGTTAGCCGGCCGTGAAGCGGCAATTGTCACCGATATTGCCGGCACCACCCGCGACGTGCTGCGTGAGCACATTCATATCGACGGCATGCCCCTGCACATTATCGACACCGCCGGGCTGCGGGAAGCCGGCGACGAAGTGGAGCGTATCGGCATCGAACGTGCGTGGAACGAGATTGAACAGGCGGATCGCGTGTTGTTTATGGTGGATGGTACCACCACCGAGGCGACCGAGCCCGGCGACATCTGGCCAGAGTTTATGGCGCGTCTGCCAGCCACGCTGCCGATCACCGTGGTGCGCAATAAAGCGGATATCACCGGCGAACCGCTGGGCCTAAAAGAAGTGAATGGTCACTCACTTATTCGTCTGTCGGCCCGTACCGGCCAGGGCATCGAGGTATTGCGCGATCATTTGAAGCAGAGCATCGGCTTTACCAGCAATATGGAAGGCGGGTTCCTGGCACGCCGACGCCACCTGCAGGCGCTGGAACAGGCGGCCCAGCATCTGCTTCAGGGCAAAGAACAGTTAGTAAGCGCTTACGCGGGTGAGTTGTTAGCGGAAGAATTGCGCCTGGCGCAGCAGGCGCTAAGCGAAATTACCGGCGAATTCACCTCTGACGACCTGCTGGGGCGGATTTTCTCCAGCTTCTGTATCGGCAAATAACCCTGCCCGGCACTACGGCGCCGGGTACGCCAAGCGGGAGAACGGCAACCATGAGCGATGCAAAGAACCATTGGGTAACGGCCAGCGACGTTGCACGTCTGGCTGGCGTTTCTCGTTCCGCCGTGTCGCGCACCTTTACGCCCGGCGCCTCGGTGTCGGCCAAAACGCGCCAACGGGTGGAAGCCGCAGCGGCTGAGCTGGGCTATCAGGTGAATATCATCGCGCGTTCGATGATTACCGGCAGCAGCAATTTTATCGGCCTGGTAACCGCCGGCTTTGATAACCCGTTCCGCAGCAAATTGCTGGCGCCGTTGGTGCATCACCTGGCGTTACAGGGCTTTATGCCATTGCTGCTGAATGCCGATGACCCAAAACAGCTGGCACCGCGGCTACGTGAGTTATTAAGTTATCATGTGGCCGGCGTGATCCTGACCTCTGGCGCGCCGCCGCTGTCGCTGGCGGAAGAGTATCTGGCGCGAAAAATCCCGGTAACGCTGATCAATCGTCAGGTTGAACTGAGCGGCGCCGATCAGGTTTACAGTGATAATCACCACGGCGCAGGGTTGGCCGCACGCCAACTGATGCAACACCGCGTGACCTGCCCTGGCTTTATTGGCGAAAGCGCCTCCTTCAGTAGTCAGCAGCGCCAACTGGCGTTCGAAAGCCAGTTCGACGCTCAACGCCAGCCGGTGACCAGCGTGATTTGTCCCCATGGCGGCTATCAGGCCGGCTGGGACGCCGCCGCCGCCCTACTGGCGCAACAGCCGCGGCTCGATGGCCTGTTTTGCGCCACCGATATGCTGGCGATGGGCGCCATGGACTTTATGCGCCAACAGCGCCCTGGGCAGCCATTACCGCTGGTAGGCTTCGATGACATCCCACAGGCCGCCTTCGCCCCCTATCAGCTCACCACCCTACGGCAAGACACCGAAGCATTGGCCAGTACCGCAGTAGCGTTGCTGATCGGCCGCATGCGCCATTTCGACCAGCCGGCGGTACGCAAGAGCGTGCCGGTTGAGCTTATCGTGCGCCAATCCGCCTAAAACGAAAGATCTGTTTTATGCGTAGCCGATCACGGAATAAGTTTTTCACTTTAGCCATTATCCTGTAGCACCACTGCAACAAAGCAAGGTTATCATCTTTTTTGCACACGAGTGCAATTAGTGACGGAGGGGAAATGACGGCAACAACAGAACAGGAAATCAGCACGCGCTATCACTTTGCATGCGACGTGGCGCGCCAGGCCGCCGAGCTGGCTTACGATTTTTATCAACGTCGCCAGCAGCTGGCGGTGGAACACAAGGGCGATGATTTACAGGACGTGGTCAGCCAGGCCGATCGTGAAGTCGAAGCGTTGACGCGCCGGCTGATCGCCCAACGCTTTCCGCAGGATGACTTTCTGGGCGAAGAAAGCGGTGGCGGTGGCGGTAGCGCCACCTGCACCTGGGTCGTCGATCCGATCGACGGTACCGCGTGCTTTCTCAATGGCTTGCACACCTGGTGCGTGTCGATCGGCGTGATCGTTGACGGCGATCCGGTCATTGGCGTGGTCTACGATCCCAACCATCGGGAAATGTTTCACGCCTGCAAGGGCCGGGGAGCGTTTCTCAACCATGATGCTATCCGCGTGCATGCGGGTAGCTCGTTACGCGACGGCGTGATGGGCGTCGGCACTTCCCACCGCGTCACGCCTGAAGATTTCGTGCCGTTTATCAGCCGGTTACTGCACGCCGGCGGCATGTTTATTCGCAGTGGTTCTGGCGCGTTAATGACCGCGCAGGTCGCCGCCGGGCGCCTGCTCGGCTATTACGAACCACACATGAACGCCTGGGACAGCCTGCCCGGCATCGTACTGGTGAGAGAAGCGGGCGGCGTCAGCAATGATTTCCTAGCTGACCACGGTTTGCAACGCGGTAATGTGCTTTTAATGGCCAACGCGGAAATTTATTCCCAGCTGAGCGAATTGATTCAGCAAAAAATAAAATAACGGCGTTCCCCAATTAACTCATGGAAAAGCAATTTATTCAGATTACGTGCCCTATAAATTAAATTAACAAGGATGAGTTTCTCTGCCAATGGAATAACCAGAGAGCGCTTAATCAGCGTGTATTTTGCCAATCCGCCCTACGGAGTGAAATTATGTCTGGTATATTCGCTTTTTTTAAAGCGGCGCCGGCCACGCCTTCTCATGGCCCGCTGAATGAAAAGAAGTTCCTTACCCTGCGTTGGCGAACCTTTCTGGCGATGACGGTGGCCTATGTGATGTTTTACGTTTGCCGGCTGTCGTTCACCGTGGCGAAAAGCGCCCTGGTGGATATTGGCATCAGCCCGACCGAGTTGGGCATGATCGGTTCCGCGCTGTTCTTTTGCTACGCCATTGGCAAGCTGGTCAACGGCTTCCTGGCCGATCATGCCAACGTGGTGCGCTTTATGAGCCTGGGGCTGCTGCTCAGCGCAGGCATGAACTTTATGATGGGCACCACCAGCAATGCGTTGCTGCTGACGCTGTTCTGGGGCATCAACGGCTGGGCGCAGTCAATGGGAGTTGGCCCATGCGCGGTGTCGCTGGCACGCTGGTATGGCAATAAAGAACGCGGCACCTTTTACGCCATCTGGTCCACCGCGCATAACATCGGTGAAGCCATTACCTATATGGTGATTGCAGCGGTCATTGCCGCGTTTGGCTGGCATGCCGGCTACTTCACTACCGCCATGCTGGGTGGCGTAGGTATCGTATTGATCCTGCTGTTTATGTGCGACTCACCGCAGAGCGCCGGCTATCCGCCGATCGGCGTTATTCGCCACGAGCCGCAAACGCCAGGCGAAGATCGGGGGTCGGTGCTGAAAAATCAGCTGTGGTCACTGAGCAACCCGGCGCTATGGACGCTGGCGCTGGCATCGGCCTTTATGTATATCGATCGCTATGCGGTGAATTCGTGGGGAATTTTCTTTTTGCAACAGGCCAAGCACTACTCAACGCTGGAAGCCTCCAGCATTATCGGCGTCAACGCCATTGCCGGCATCGTCGGGACCATTATTGCCGGTATGTTGTCCGATCGTTTATTCCCGCGCAATCGCAGCGTCATGGCCGGGATTATCGGCCTGCTCAATACTGCCGGGTTCGCCCTGATGGTATGGTTACCGCGCAATTACTACAGTGACATTGCCTCGATGGTGATTTTCGGCGCTACCATTGGCGCACTGACCTGTTTCCTCGGCGGTTTGATCGCGGTGGATATTTCGTCGAAGAAGGCGGCCGGCGCGGCACTGGGCACCATTGGCATAGCCAGTTATGCCGGTGCCGGACTGGGAGAGTTCCTTACCGGCGTGATTATCGATCGCACCTCGGTAATAGAAGCCGGCAAAACGCTGTATAACTTCGATACATTATCGCTATTCTGGATTGCCTGCGGGTTATTATCGGCGGCACTGACGTTTATTACCGCCACGATTGTCGCACACCGCCATGCAATAAAACGCGTGACGAGCGCATCCTGATAATTAATAGCAATATCCTGTTTGTTCGTCGTCATAAATATATTTAACCTGAAGATACGTTAACGAGGAATATATTATGTTGCTATTGCAAAAGGACTGGTCACGTCTGTTATTTGCCGTCACGCTGGGCATGATTTCCACCGTAGCCCAGGCTGAGCCGCGCTACGTATTGGAAAAGGTGGTTGAGGTCAGCCGCCACGGCGTACGCCCGCCGACCTCAGGCAACCGGCAGGCGATGCAGGCGGGAACCGGCCGAGAGTGGCCGCAATGGCTGACGCGCGACGGCGAACTCACCGGCCACGGTTATGCCGCCGCCGCGCTGAAAGGACGCTATGAAGCCGACTATTATCGCCGTCAGGGGCTGTTGGCCAGCGGCTGCCCGAGCGCGGGAGCGGTGTATGTCTGGGCCAGTCCGCTACAGCGCACGCGAGCCACCGCGCAGGCGTTGATGGACGGCGCATTTCCCGGCTGCGGGGTTGCCATTCATGCGGCCGCCACCGAACAGGATCCGCTGTTTCAGACAGATAAAATGGGCCTGGCGCCGCTCGATGCCGAACGGGCCAGCACGGCAATAAGGCAGGCGATGGGCGGCAGCCCCGAGCAGGTGAAAACGCGCTTTGGCGCTGACATACGGCGTCTGCAAGCGGCGGTCTGCCTGCCGCAACAGGCCTGTCCGGCCTTTGAACAACCCTGGGAAATCACTCAGGAGCACGACGGCCGCTTCAGCATCAACGGCCTGGGGACACTGTCCAACATGGCGGAAAGCATTCGCCTGGCATACAGCGAAAACCAGCCGACGGCACGGGTCGCCTTTGGCCACGGCGTCAACGCATCGGCCGTCGCGCCGTTGCTGCCCCTGCTCACAGCCCGCTATGACTTTACCAATGACGTGCCCTACATCGCTCAACGCGGCGGTTCGGTATTGTTGAACCAAATTGCGCTGGCGCTGGCCGCCGACCAGACCTCAGCCGGTGCTCCGCCGGCCGCGCGCTGGCTGCTGTTTGTCGCGCATGATACCAATATCGCTTATCTGCGCACCCTGCTTGGCTTTAGCTGGCAACAGGGGCTTTACCCACGCGGTAATATTCCGCCGGCCGGCAGCCTGGTATTTGAACGTTGGCGCGATAGGCAAACTGACCAACGCTTCCTGCGTCTGTACTTTCAGGCGCAATCGCTGGATCAAATCCGCCAGCTGTCACCTCTGAGCGCGCTGTCACCACCGTTAAAAACCGAGTTTAGCCACCCTGGCTGCCGCCAGTTGTCACTGGGCGTACTCTGCCCCTGGGCTGAGGCGATGCAGCGGATGCACGCGGCTATCGACCCGACGGCGCTGCCTGCCGTGCAGTACCGACCGTAATCTCCCCGTGCGGCGCGCACTCTGCAGCGCCGCAGCACTACCCACGCAATAAATAGGATAAACCGCATATGCGTTTTTAATGAAAAATCTTAAGGTTACGCATAATCTACTTCTCCAGCGACGATGCTCTTACTGACATGGAGTGAATAATGGCATGCCATTTTGCCCGATGGAGCACGACACCCACTCAGTTGAATACCCAACGGTTGAGCGCGGAGCTGATCGCCAGTAGCGTGACATTCTCCGCCAAGCGCCGTCAGCGCTTTCTGCAGGGGCGCATTCTGCTCGCCGAGATGATGTTTTATCTGTATGGCCTGGCGAAATTGCCGCCGATCGCCACCACGCCCACCGGGCGCCCGTGTTTTGCCGATCATCACCTGCCCGATTTCAGCCTGGCTTACGCCGGTAACACCGTTGGCGTTTTGCTGAGCAACGAAGGCAGAGTGGGCCTGGATATTGAAGTCATGCGCGCACGCGTCGCCAATCAGCAAAAGTTGCAGCATCAATACCAGAGCGCCAGCGAAACCGCCTGGATCGGCATGCAGGACGATCGGTTAGAGGCGGAAACCCAGCTGTGGAGCATTCGCCAAAGCGTGCTGAAAATCTCCGGCCTGGGTAATAGCGGCCAGGCGACGCTCAGCCTGCGGCCGTTTTCCGGCCAATTGCGCTCCAGCGTCACGCCTAAGGTGCAGGTGGTAAGCGACGCCGATGCATATCAAAGCTGGGCCTGTGCACGCGAACCACAACTGGAACGGTTGATATGCTGGCACTATGAACCGCAGTTGGGGCTGGAAAGAAAAGGCGAGCTCTCGGCACGTTCGTCGAGCGACTCGCTGCGCTTTATCAGGCTTTCCGGTGTGTAAAATTCACGCTAATGCCGGCAATAGACGACAAAAGGCTGGCGCAGCACCCATAGGCAGAAATAAACCACATACGGCTGTCCCCTGCGGTTTATTTGCCCTAGTATTTATCGGTGTTCCACGCTGAATCTGTTCATTAGAAAGGGAGAGTCATCATGTCAGACCAAGCATTAAAAATCGTCACTCTGCTCGGCAGCCTGCGCAAAAACTCCTACAACGCCATGGTCGCGCGTACGTTACCGAAGCTGGCACCGCCAGGTGTAACCATCGAGGCATTGCCTTCCATTCGCGATATCCCGCTTTACGACGCCGACCTGCAGCAGGACGAGGGGTTCCCGGCCACGGTCGAAGCCATCGCCGATCGGATTCGCCAGGCCGATGGCGTGATCATCGTGACGCCGGAATATAACTATTCCGTGCCGGGTGGCCTGAAGAATGCCATCGACTGGCTTTCTCGCCTGCCAAACCAGCCGCTGGCTGGCAAGCCGGTGGCCATTCAGACCAGTTCAATGGGACCCATCGGCGGCGCACGCTGTCAGTACCATCTGCGCCAGATCCTGGTATTCCTCGACGCCATGGTGATGAACAAACCGGAGTTCATGGGCGGCGTGATCCAGAACAAGGTTGACGAGCAAACCGGCGAACTGGTTGAGCCGGGTACGCTTGACTTCCTGACCGGCCAACTCTCTACCTTCAGCGACTATATCCGTCGGGTAAGATAAGGCTTGGTTAGCGGCGCCTTCCCTTACGTCAGAAGGCGCCGATGCTGGAACCCGCCACGCCTACCGCTATTTTGAAATAAAGACATAACGCCATGTATTGTTTTGTTTTAGCCTTATTGTTGGCTGTTATCACCAGACCCTTGCTTGCCGAACAGCTGCGCTACCCCGCCGGAGAGGAACCGGTGGAGTTGCCGGCACATCACCTATTGAACGCCAAATTGCCACGGGCGGCGCACAATCAGGAAGAAAAAAAGCTTGAGGCAATGTCGCTGTATTTGACCCTGATGCGCGAAGATCGGCACAACGTCTGGGCCCCCTATCAGCTGGCAGCCTCCTCTGCCGAAAAGGGGCAAACCGAGCTGGCGGAACGTTATCTGCAGCTGAGCGCCAAACGCGGACTGTGGTATTACTACAACCTGTTGGAAGACGATGCGTTCAGTAGTATTCAGCACCGCCGTACCTATCAATCTATTCTTGCACAAGCCAAAGCCCGCTATCTGCAGCGCGCCCAGCAATTTGAAGGGAAAGCCAGCTACGCCCTGCCAAGCGGCCCGACGCCCGCCGGCGGCTGGCCAACGGTGGTGTTTCTGCATGATTACGGCAAATCGGCCAGCATCAGCGCCGAAGATCGTCTGCTGTTCAGTTCCCTTGGCGCCGCCTACATTGAGCTGAACGGCACGCAAATGCTGTCGGAAAACAGTTTCCGCTGGTCCAATTACAGCGATGAAACCACCCAAAGCGCCATTCAGCGCGCGTTGGCACCGCTGACCACCGAACTGAATCTCAACCCGCAACAGGTATATTTGTCCGGTCGCGGCCAGGGTGCGTTGCACGCTGCCAACCTTCTGGCGAAGTATCCGCAGTTTTATGCCGGCGCGCTGCTGATCGCGCCGCACGGCGAAATCACCCCAGCCAGACAGACGCTGGCTGAAAACAAGCGCATCGTACTGGCCTATTACGATCGTCAGAACTTTAGCGCACGGGCGCTGGCGCTGCATTTCGCCGAACTGTTCAATACCGGCAATCAGGTGCAGCTACAGCGTTTTAATCAGGCGAAAAGCGCCATGGTTGGTTGGCAGGGGCGTTTTGCGCGGCCAATGGAATGGGTGCTGGGTAAGGCGCCGGATGCACATCCGGATGGATAAAAAACGGGCCCAGCAAGCTGGACCCGGCTTTCTGCCAACGGCATCAATGCCCGTCGACAAACACGATCTTCAGAACAAACAGCAGCGCCACCACCACCACGCAAGGGCTAATCTCACGCCAGCGGCCGGTGCCCAGCTTCATTACGCAGTAGGCGATGAACCCCAGCGCAATGCCCTCGGTAATCGAGAAACTGAACGGCATCATCACCGCAGTGACGAACGCCGGTACCGCCTCGGTAAGATCGTCCCATTTAACCCGCGCCAGACTCGAGGTCATCAGCACGCCTACGTAAATCAGCGCACCGGCGGCAGCATAGGCCGGAACCATGCCAGCCAGCGGAGACAGGAAGATCACCAGCAGGAACAGCAGACCGGTAACCACCGCGGTCAGACCGGTGCGGCCCCCCACCGACACGCCGGACGAACTTTCAATATAAGCGGTCACCGACGAAGTGCCGATAAACGCGCCGCCCACCGAGCTGATGCTGTCTACGTACAGCGCCTGCTTCATGCGCGGGAATTTGCCTTTTTCATCGGTCAGTCCGGCCTTGTCGGTGACGCCAATCAGCGTACCGGAGGAATCGAACAGGTTAACCAGCATGAACGAGAAGATAATCCCGGCCAGCCCGACGTTTAGCGCGCCGGCCAGATCGACCTGACCGACCACCGAGGTAACGCTTGGCGGCATCGAAAATACCCCGCCGTACTTCACGTCGCCCAAGGCCCAGCCAATCAGCGTGGTGACCACGATCGACACCAGCACCGCCGCGTGGATATTGCGCGAAGCCAGAATGGCGATGATAAAGAAGCCCAGTGCTCCCAGCAGTACGCTGTGTGAGGTCAGATTGCCGACCGTAACCAGCGTGTCCGGATTCGCCACCACGATCCCGGCGTTTTTCAGCCCCATCATGGCGATAAACAGGCCGATGCCGCTGGTGATGCCAATGCGCAGGCTCAGCGGAATATTGGCGATCATCCAGTAACGGATGCGGAAAATGGTCAGCAACAGCAAACCGACCGCGCCCCAGAAAATCGCCCCCATACCGACCTGCCATGAGATCCCCATCGCGCCAACCACCACAAAGGCAAAGAAGGCGTTGAGGCCCATCGCCGGGGCCAGCGCCACCGGCAGGTTGGCCAGCAGCCCCATCAGAATGCTGCCAAAGGCGGCAATCAGGCAGGTGGTAACGAACACCGCCTGTGTATCCATACCCGCAGCGCCGAGGATCTGCGGGTTGACGAATACGATGTACACCATGGTCAAAAAGGTGGTAAAGCCGGCAATCGTTTCCGTACGTACCGTAGTGCCATGCTGCTTGAGTTTAAACACGCGCCCAAGCAAGCCTTGCTCAGCGTCAAGGCCAGTGACTTGTTTGGTCATTATCAGAATTCCGAAGAAGGGAATGGACAGTCCGCCGGCTATCCTATAACAAAATTTCCGGCTTTTGACGTCGATCACAGGTTTTTTTCGCCTTTTCGGCGGTTTTGCTCGGTAATCCGATGGATTTATTGCGAATTGGCCGAAGCGGGCCATCTTGCTATCGCTTTCCTGGCGCAGCCGGTTAAAGTGGGAGTACTGTAGCAACCGCGAGGGCAAGGTTTCGATGACCCAGATTGACTGTATTCTGTTTGATTGCGACGGCACGCTGGTGGACAGCGAAGTGCTGTGCAGCATGGCCTATGTACATATGTTTGCCCAGCATGGCATCACGCTGTCGCTGGAAGAGGTATTCAAAAAATACAAGGGTATAAAACTGTACGAGATTATTGACCAGGTGAATGCTGAGCATGGCACCAGCCTGGCCAAAGAGCTGCTGGAACCGCAATATCGTCAGGAAGTTGCGCGCCTGTTTGACACCCAACTGCAACCTATCGCCGGCGCACGTGAGCTGTTGGCGCAGGTCAGCGTGCCTTTTTGCACCGTTTCCAACGGGCCGGTAAGCAAAATGCAGCATTCGCTCGGCCTGACCGGCATGCTGTCCTATTTTGATGACCGGCTGTACAGCGGCTACGATATCCAGCGTTGGAAGCCGGACCCGGCGATCGTCTACCACGCCGCGGCGCAAATGCGCGTACCGGTAGAACGCTGCATTCTGGTGGATGATTCCGCCGCCGGCGCACAGGCCGGGATCGCCGCTGGTATTCCGGTGTTTTACTTCTGCGCCGATCCGCACAATAAGCCGATCGATCACCCGCTGGTCACCCCCTTCGACGATCTCGCCCAGTTGCCGTCGCTGTGGCAGCAGCGCGGCTGGCAGTTAACTGGCCGGTAACGGCGGTTTGCGTCCTGCACGCACCAACGCTTTGGCCTGCGGGCTGAAGCGTTTGTTCAAGCCATTGGCCAGCAGATCGAGCGCCAGACAGAACGCGAAGTACACCAGCGCCACAAACAGGAACACCTCCATCGGATACGCCATGCTGCGGTTATTCACCTGGGTGGCCAAAAAGGTCAGTTCGCCGACGCCGACGATGTAGGCCAGCGAGGTATCCTTAATCAGAGAAATCCATTGGTTGATGAACGAGGGCACCATCATGCGTAACGCCTGCGGCAGCACGATCAGCGCCAGCGTTTGCCAACGCGTCAGCCCCAGCGACAGTCCGGCTTGCCACTGCCCGGGGCCAATGGCGACGATACCGGCCTTCACCGCATGGGCCAGATAGGCGGCGGCGATCAGCGCCAGCGCGCACACCACGGTGGTGATTTCCGGGATCTCCACGCCAAACACGATGGGTAACAGGAAATAGGTCCAGAAAATCAGCATGATCACCGGTATGGCACGGAAAAAGCCTAATACGGCAGCCAGTAGCCCGGCAAGCGCACCGCGTGACATCGCCAGCAGTATTCCCAGTAAAGTGCCCAGTAGTGCCGACGCCACGCCGGCCATCAGGCTGATGGCCAGGGTCAGCGCTGCGCCGCCCAGCGGGCCGTCCGGCCAGGTGCCCAACAGCAGATAACGCAGGTTTTCCTGAATAACGCTAAAATCCATTCTGCGCCCCTCGCTGCGATTTGCGCTGTTGATGCCACATGCCCCAACCTTCCAACAGCGCAATAATGGCGATGTACAGCAGCGTGGCAACGCCAAACGCCTGGAAGGTGCGTAGCGTTTCGGTTTCTACCTGGCGCGAAGCATACGACAGCTCGGCAACGCCGATCGCCATCGTCAGCGACGAGTTCTTGATAAGATTCATGTATTGGCCCAGCAGCGGCGGCAGGGCGATGGTCAACGCCTGCGGCAGCACCACATGGCGCATCGCCTGCCAGCCGGTCAGTCCCAGCGCGTTGGCGGCCTGTTTTTGCCCGACAGCCACGCCGCGTATGCCGGAACGGACTTCCTCGGCGATAAACGCGGCGGAATACAGCGTCAGCCCGCAGAAGCCGGCCAGAAACTCGAACGACGGCCAGGCCAGCCACCCAAGCTGATGTGGGGTATTCAGCCATTGCATGGCGGCAGACGGCAGCAATTGCCCGGCGGCGAAGTACCAGAAAAACAGCTGTACCAGCAGCGGCGTATTACGAAACAGCGCGCTGTAGGCAACCGCCAGCCAGCGCAGCGGCGGCAACTGGCTGGCGCGCAACGCGGCGACAGCCAGCCCCAGCAGCGTGGCCGCCAGTCCGGCACAGGCGGAAAGCCATAGCGTCAGCAGAAAACCGTGCCATAGCCAGCCAAGATATTGCGGCTCCAATAGCCAGTCCGCAAGAAATTGCACGCTCATCGTTGTTCTCTCGGCATCCATGCAGCAAGGGCACAGCTCACTGCGCCCTTGCGTTCAAGGCAGCATAACGCCTGCATCAGGCTTTAGGTTGCTGAGCCAACGGCGCAATTTTGAAGTCGCCGCGCGGTTGAGCGCTTTTGGTTTCCGGGCCGAACCAGCGCTGGTAAATCTTCAGCGCTTCACCGCCCTGTTCCAGCTTAAGCAAGCTGTCGTTGATGGTCGTCGTCAGGCGTTCTTCGCCCTTGGGAATGCCGATGCCTTGATATTCTTTGGTAATACTGAACGGTGAAATTTCAAAATCGGCTTTTTGCGCCGGCGTCAGGTTGCCGAGCAGGCCGACCAGCTTGGCGTCATCCTGAGTGATCGCCTGTACGTTGCCGTTACGCAGCGCCACAAACGCCAGTGGGGTATCGTCATAGGAAATCACTTTGGCGGTCGGGTAATGTTCGCGCAGGGTTATTTCCTGTACCGTGCCTTTATCCGCGCCGATACGCAGCGTTTTGATGTCCTCCGGGGTCTTCAGCACCCCTTTACGCGCGATGAATTTCTGCCCGGTGGCGAAATATGGCACGCTGAAATTCACTTCCTTGGCTCGTTGATCGGTAATGGTAAAGTTGGCGGCAATCAGATCCACTTTTTTGGCTACCAGCAGCGGAATGCGGTTAGCCGGGTTGGTGGCGCGCAGTTCGACCTTCACCCCGAGAGCCTTGCCTATCGCATCGGCAATGTCGACGTCGTAACCCACCAGCTTTTTGCTCTGCGGATCGATATAGCCAAACGGTGGATTGCTGTCGAATACCGCGATGCGCACCACGCCGGCCTGTTTGATGTCGTCGAGTTTGTCCGCCTGCGCGGCACCGCTAGCGAGACCGGCCAAGCCGGCCAACAAGGTTAAAGCCAAAGCGCGCTGTTTCATGAAAAGCTCCCAAGTGGTTGATGTCCTGCTGATGGATAAGCTAGCAACTGCCACTTAGGTCAGGAAATAATATAAAAAGCTATATTTATAACCGTTTTAACTTCAAGGTTATTGGTCGTAAAAAAGGCGCAGCACGCTGCGCCTTTGCCGGGAGAACGGAACCGTTACTCGCCGGTAACGTCCGGTGGCGTTTTGCCATCGGCCAACAGTTTATCCAGCGCATCACCGCCGATATGGCGGAAATCCTGCCCCTTAACAAAGTAGAAGATGAATTCGCAGATATTCTGACAACGGTCGCCGATACGCTCGATCGAACGCGCGCAGAACAGCGCAGTCAGCACGCTGGGAATGGTGCGTGAGTCTTCCATCATATAGGTCATCAGTTGACGCACGATACCTTCATATTCCTGATCGACCTTCTTGTCTTCGCGGTAGATACGCACGGCTTCGTCGAGATCCATGCGGGCAAAGGCATCCAGCACGTCGTGCAGCATTTGCACGGTGTGACGGCCAAGGGATTCCAGGCTGACCAGCAGCGGTTGATGCTGATGCGAAAACTTTTCCAACGCGGTGCGGCAGATTTTATCTGCCACGTCGCCGATACGTTCCAGCTCCGAAATGGTCTTGATGATCGCCATCACCAGACGCAGGTCACTGGCGGTCGGTTGGCGTTTGGCAATAATACGCACGCAGGCTTCGTCGATCGCCACTTCCATCATGTTGACCTTGTCGTCGCCGTCGATCACTCGCTTGGCCAGCTCGCCGTCCTGGTTGTGCATCGCGGTAATGGCATCGGTCAATTGCTGTTCCACCAGCCCGCCCATGGTCAATACCTGGGTACGGATGTGCTCGAGTTCAGCGTTAAACTGGCCGGAAATGTGTTTGTTTAAATTCAGGTTATCCATGATGCATCCTCATCAACCATAACGGCCAGTGATGTAATCTTCAGTCTGTTTTTTCTGCGGCGCGGTGAATAGGGTGTCAGTATCACTGAACTCAATCAATTCGCCCAGATACATAAATGCTGTCGAATCAGAACAACGCGCGGCCTGCTGCATGTTATGGGTCACTATCACCACGGTGTAGTCCGACTTCAGCTCACTGATCAGTTCTTCAATCTTACCGGTAGAGATCGGATCCAGCGCCGAACAGGGTTCATCCAGCAACAGCACGTCGGGTCGAATGGCAATGCCACGGGCGATGCACAGACGCTGCTGCTGGCCACCGGACAGGCTGTAACCGCTCTGGTGCAGCTTGTCTTTGGTTTCATTCCACAACGCCGCTTTGCTTAATGCCCACTGTACGCGCTCATCCATGTCGGCACGCGACAGTTTTTCAAACAGGCGAACGCCGAAGGCGATGTTGTCGTAAATAGACATCGGGAACGGCGTCGGCTTTTGGAACACCATACCCACCTTGGCACGCAACAGCGCGATATCCTGGTTATCGGTCAGAATGTTCTGGCCATCCAGCAGAATATCACCTTCGGCGCGCTGCTCCGGATACAGCTGGTACATTTTGTTGAAGGTGCGCAGCAGCGTGGACTTGCCGCAGCCGGAGGGGCCGATAAACGCGGTCACTTTGTTCTTGGCGATGTCCAGCGTGATATTTTTCAGCGCATGGAATTTGCCGTAATAAAAGTTCAGATCGCGTACCTGAATCTTGCTGGCGGAAGCGAGGTCAATATTACTCATCTAGACTTCTCTCTTTTCACAGCGCCGCCGCGGCGGCGCTTAAATTTTTATGAATGCTTTTTCTTGGCGAAAATCACACGCGCCAGGATATTCAGTAACAGTACGCACAGGGTGATCAGCAACACCCCGGCCCAGGCCAGTTGCTGCCATTCGGCAAACGGGCTCATGGCGAACTTGAAAATGGTGACCGGCAGGTTGGCGATCGGCTGCATCAGGTCGGTGGTCCAGAACTGGTTCGACAACGAGGTAAACAGCAGCGGTGCCGTTTCGCCGGCAATGCGTGCAATCGCCAACAGCACGCCGGTAATGATGCCGGACACCGACGCCTTCAGCGTAATGGCGGAAATCATGCGCCACTTCGGCGTGCCGAGCGCATAGGCAGCTTCTCGCAGCGTATCCGGTACCAGCTTGAGCATGTTTTCGGTGGTGCGAATGACGATCGGCACCTGCAGCAGCGCCAGCGCGATAATGCCCGCCCAGCCGGAAAAGTGCTCCATCTTCGCCACCACAATGGTGTACACGAACAGGCCGACCACGATTGACGGTGCCGACAGCAAAATGTCGTTAATAAAACGAATCACTTCTGCCAACCACGATTTACGGCCGTACTCTGCCAGATAAATCCCCGCCAGAATGCCGAGCGGGGTACCGAAGATGGTCGCCCACAGGATTAACAGCCCGCTACCGGCGATGGCGTTGGCCAGCCCGCCACCAGCGGTGTTAGGCGGCGGTGTCATTTCGGTAAACAGCGCCAGCGACATGCCGTCGATGCCCTTGGTGACGGTAGAAAACAGGATCCATACCAGCCAGAACAGGCCGAACACCATGGTGGCCATCGACAGGAACAGCGCGATGCGGTTCTTCTGGCGGCGCCAGGCCTGCATTTTGCGGCGGCTTTCCGCCAGTGCCAGGTTATGTTGCATATCCATCGTCGCCACGTTAGCGTCCCTCATTCTTGGCCAGGCGCATAATCATCAGTTTCGACAACGCCAGCACGATAAAGGTGATAACAAACAGAATCAGACCCAGCTCCATCAGTGCTGCGGTGTGCAGCCCGGATTCCGCTTCGGCGAATTCGTTGGCCAGCGCCGAGGTAATGCTGTTGCCCGGCATATACAGCGAGGCGCTGTCGAGCTGGTAGGTGTTGCCGATGATGAAGGTCACCGCCATGGTTTCTCCCAGCGCTCGGCCCAGACCCAGCATTACGCCGCCGATCACGCCGTTTTTGGTGAACGGCAGGACGATGCGCCAGATAACTTCCCAGGTGGTACAGCCGATACCGTAGGCCGACTCTTTCATCATTACCGGCGTCTGTTCAAACACGTCGCGCATTACCGCGGCGATGTAAGGAATAATCATGATCGCCAGAATCACCCCGGCGGCCAGGATGCCGATGCCGAAGGCCGGGCCGGAGAACAGTTCACCGACGATAGGAATACCGGACAGGACATCGCCAACCGGTGTCTGGAAATATTCGGCAAACAGCGGGGCAAATACGAACAGACCCCACATGCCGTAAACGATGCTCGGAATGGCCGCCAGCAGTTCAATCGCCACGCCCAACGGGCGCTTGAGCCAGTTCGGCGCCAGCTCGGTCAGGAACAGTGCGATGCCGAAGCTCACCGGGACCGCAATGATCAAGGCGATAAGCGAGGTAACGATGGTGCCGTATATCGGTACCAGTGCACCAAACTGCTCCGCCGGTGCGTCCCACTCTTTGGTCCACAGGAAGGAGAAGCCAAACTTCTGCATGCTCGGCCAGGAAGCGAAGACGAGTGAAACAATGATGCCACCCAGCAGCAATAGGGTAATCAGCGCCGCCAGTTTCACTAGCGCGCTGAACAGGATGTCACCATTTTTGCCTGGAGCCTTAATGGTCGGCTTGTACTCAGCCATAGATTACTCTTCTGTTTAAAGCTGGGAGGGCCCGGCATGCCGGGCCCCTATATGACGGCTAACCAAACGCTTGCCGCTTAGTACAATGCTTTGCCTGAGCTGTCTTTCACGTTGGTTTTCCAGGCCGCACGCACCTGTTCAACCACTTCTTCAGGCAGGGTGGCGTAATCCAGCGCTTTGGCTTCGTCGCCACCGGACTTGTAAGCCCAGTCGAAGAATTTCAACACTTCAGCGCCTTGCTCAGGCTTCTTCTGTGCCTTGTGAACCAGGATGAAGGTGGTGGAGGTAATCGGCCACGCGCCCTCGCCTTTCTGATTGGTCAGGTCCTGGGCGAAGGTTTTGCTCCAGTCCACGCCTTTGGCCGCGTTGCTGAACGCATCTTCCGTCGGGTTGACCGCTTTGCCATCGGCAGACACCAGCTTGGTGTAGGCCAGATTGTTCTGTTTGGCGTAGGCGTACTCTACGTAGCCAATGGCACCCGGCAGACGTTGCACGAATGCCGCAATACCGTCGTTGCCCTTACCACCCAGACCGGTCGGCCAGTTAACCGTTGAGCCAGCGCCGATTTTCTCTTTCCACTGCGCGTTGACTTTGGCCAGGTAGCTGGTGAAGACGAATGACGTACCGGAACCGTCAGCGCGGCGTACCACGGCAATGTTCTGATCTGGCAGTTTTACGCCCGGGTTGAGTTTGGTGATGGCTGGGTCATTCCATTTTTTGATGTTCCCCAGGTAGATGTCACCCAACGTTTTACCATCAAGGGTCAAATCACCAGATTTGATGCCCGGAATATTGACCGCCAGCACTACGCCGCCAATTACGGTCGGGAACTGGAACAGGCCATCAGCAGCCAGCTTTTCATCGGACAACGGCGCATCGGAGGCACCAAAGTCAACGGTATTGGCGATGATTTGCTTCACACCGCCAGAGGAACCAATCCCCTGATAGTTAACTTTGTTGCCAGTTTCTTTTTGATAAGAATCTGCCCACTTGGCATACACCGGTGCGGGGAATGTCGCACCTGCACCGGTCAGGTTGGCAGCAGCGAAAGCAGACACAGAGGCCAGGGAGAAAGTCGCTGCCACAATACTGGCGACGGTGGTACGCATCAGTTTCATAATCCCTCCTAATGGGATATTCAAAAATCGACTTCGAGTCGTTTTCATCAGAGTAAGTATTGCTGCAGGAGGGAAAATAGGACAGTTTGGTGACAGAAAAATGTATGAAATATGACAGTTATATGACAGGCGACGGCATTTAAAATTAATTTATTAAAAATCATCGCGTTATAAAAAAATCCGCCTGATTGGCGTGTTTTTTTAATCTGCGGACTTTCTGAAAATTGCGGTTTTTCTGGTGGTTAATCAACCGATTATCGTTGGAATTATTCTCGTTAAAACGGCGGTTTCGGCCGCCGAACGATAACGCTGATGCGACAATCGCTCACCCAGCGGCGCTACCGTGTCGGCAATCCCACCGCCATCTCATGCACTAGGTTAACGTTTGATGACGCTTCTACGCTGTGAGTTACTGCGCAGCGCTGTCAGCATGCGGATCATCAGCGTCAAGCATACGCGTGCGGCAAACCTGCAGGATCTCGTCCGCCAATGCCGAACCTTGCGGACAGGCACGCGACAGCACCAGCGCCCCCACCAGACGGGCAAGCGTGTCGATACCCGCAGCTCGGGTTTCGCCCGCGCCATCGCCCCGCTGCGTCAGCATGGCCAGCTGGCGTTCAATGCCTGCGGCAAATAATTCCTTAACCGACTCGGGCTGGCGCGCCGCATCGGTAGACAGCGCAGCCATCACACAGCCGTCGCCGACATGGTTGCGATGCTCGCGGGACAGATACTGTTCGACGATCTGCGCGACATCCTTTCCTTCGATTTTTGCCTGCGACTGGGCAAACCCGCAGGCTACCGCTTCCAACATCAGATCGGCTTTGGAGCCAAAGTGTTTGTAAAACCCGCCATGGGTAAAACCGGCGGCCGACATCAACTCGGCAATGCCGACGCCGTCGTAGCCGCGCTCGCGAAACAGCACCGAGGCCGTTTCCACGATGCGCATCCGGTTTTCTTGCGCCTGCGCTTTGCTCACTTTCATTTTTATCGCCCCTCACCCTTTGAAAATCATGGCGTCAGTATACATTGATGATGCTCGTAATCAAACCGATTGACAAGTTAGATTATGATCATCATTATTAATCGCGCCAGCCAGCCATAGCCCAATCGTGGAAAACCGGCTGGTTAGCCGTGATCCTACGCAACCCCCTTCGGCCCAAAGATGCATATCGCCGATACTCATTAAACAAGAGAGTGAATATATGACTACTTCTGCCATCCTGATTACCGGCGCATCCACCGGTATCGGTGCCGTGTACGCCGAACGCTTCGCCCGCCGTGGCCACGATCTGGTGCTGGTTGCACGGGATCAGGCACGACTTGATGCTCTTGCCGCACGCCTGCGGCAAGAAACCGGCGTGGCCGTTGATGTCTTGCCAGCCGATCTTACCCAATCTGACCATCTGGCCAGGGTCGAATCGCGTCTGCGTGAAGACTCGCGCATCACCACCCTGATCAATAACGCTGGCATTGGTCAGTCAGGTGGCTTCGCCGAGCAGACGTCGGCGTCGATTGAACAACTTATCATGCTCAACATTACCGCATTGACGCGGCTGGCCAACGCCATTACGCCACGCCTGGTGCAAGCAGGTAGCGGCTCGATCGTTAATATCAGTTCTGCCCTCAGCCTGATGCCCGAGTTCGGGGCGACGGTTTATGGCGCCACCAAGGCCTTCGTGCTGTATCTGTCGCAGGGCATGCATCTGGAACTGTCACCCAAGGGCATTTATGTTCAGGCGGTGCTGCCAGCCGGCACCTACACCGAAATCTGGCAGCGTGCTGGCATCGACAGCAGCACCCTGCCGCCGATGATGGAAGTGGGCGAACTGGTCGATGCGGCGCTGGTCGGTTTCGATCGTCGCGAACGGGTGACCATCCCCCCACTGCACAACGCCGAAAGTTGGGATGCATTTGATGGCGCAAGACTGGCCATGCTGGCAGATATCAAACAGGACGAAGCCGCTGCAAGATACAAAAACGGCCAATAAATCGCTGAAACCCGCCATGCAATACCGTGCCTTTCCTTAAACGCAGCGAGAAGAACATGCAATGAACAATCAGACGATGAAGGCACTCACCCTCAGGCGCTATGGCAAATCGCCCGAGGTAGGGTTCGACCAGGTTTCTCTGCCTGCGCTGCAGGCCAATGAAATCAGGGTAAAGGTTCATGCTGCCGGCCTGAATCCGATCGATAACATCATCCCGACCGGCATGTTCAAGGCGGTACTGCATTTGCCGCTCCCGACAACGCTGGGCAGCGATCTGGCAGGCGTCGTCACCGAGGTGGGCAACGGCGTAACCCGCTTCACGCCCGGTGACGCCGTTTTTGCCAGCCTGTTCGATCTGGGATCGGGATCCTTTGCCGAGTTCGCGACGGTGCCGGAAAGCGCCGCCGCACTCAAACCGGCCAATCTGAGCTTCGTGCAGGCTGCCGCCATGCCGATGGTGGCGTTGACCGTCTGGCAAGCACTACGTGAGCGTGCCAGGCTGCACGCCGGGCAGAAGGTGTTTATCCCTGCCGGATCCGGCGGTATCGGCACCTTTGCCATCCAACTGGCAAAACATCTGGGCGCAACGGTGGCTACCACCACCAGTAGCCATAATGTCACCCTGGTACGCAGCCTGGGCGCAGACCAGGTGATTGACTACCACCAGCAGGATTTCGCGAGCGTACTCAGCGGCTACGATGCGGTACTTGGCACCCTCAAGGGGGAGACGATTGAAAAATCCGTCGGTATTCTCAAGCGGGGAGGCAGCATCATCTCGCTGACCGGGCCATTGGACGTTGCCTTCGCCCGGACCAGAAAGCTTAACGTCTTTTTGCAGTTCATCTTCTCATTGATGAGCCACAAGATGATGCGTCTGGCGAAACAGCACGGCGTGAATTATTCATTCCTGTTTGTGCGCGCCGACGGCACCCAGCTCGCCGAGATCGGCAAACTGCTTGAAACCGAGCGTATCAAGCCGGTTATCGATACGGTATTCCCGTTCGAACAGGCCAAGGAAGCGCTGGCTTATCTTGCCCAGGGTCGGGCGAAAGGAAAAGTCGTGATCGAGATGCAGCCGTAGTCCAGCGTTCAGCCCGCCGGATACCGCCATGCTGCGTCCGGCATAAAAAAATCCGGTATGCGGGTAAACGGCATACCGGATTGGCTGTTTGCGGTTTCGCGCATTGCGCCGGCAATGGCGCGCAGCGCGACGCATTACTCTACGGTGACGGACTTCGCCAGGTTACGCGGCTGATCGACGTCAGTGCCTTTGATCAGCGCAACGTGATAGGACAACAGTTGCAATGGCACGGTGTAGAAGATAGGCGCGACGATTTCTTCGACGTGCGGCAGAGGAACGATGGTCATCCCCTCGCTACTGACGAAACCGGCATCCTGATCGGCGAACACATACAGTTGGCCGCCGCGTGCTCGGACTTCTTCAATATTGGACTTCAGCTTTTCCAGCAGTTCGTTGTTTGGCGCTACCACGATCACCGGCATATCGGCATCAATCAGCGCCAATGGGCCGTGCTTCAGTTCGCCAGCTGCATAGGCTTCGGCGTGAATGTAGGAGATCTCTTTCAGCTTCAGCGCGCCTTCCATGGCAATCGGATACTGATCGCCACGGCCGAGGAACAGCGCATGATGCTTGTCGGAGAAGCCTTCCGCCAGCGCTTCGATGCTCTTGTCCAGCGACAGCATCTGCTCAATGCGCGCCGGCAACGCCTGCAGGGCGTGCACAATATCATGTTCAACGCTTTCCGCCATGCCTTTCAGACGTCCCAGACGCGCCACCAGCATCAGCAAAACGGCAAGTTGGGTCGTGAAGGCCTTGGTCGACGCCACGCCGATTTCCGTGCCGGCCTTGGTCATCAGCGCCAGATCGGATTCACGTACCAGAGAAGATCCCGCCACGTTGCACACCGCCAGCGAGCCCAGGTATCCCAGCTCTTTCGACAGGCGCAGCGCCGCCAGCGTGTCGGCGGTTTCGCCTGACTGTGACAGAGTGATGATCAGGCTGCCCGGGCGCACCGCGGACTTGCGGTAACGGAATTCGGAGGCGATTTCGACATCGCACGGCACGCCGGCCAGTGATTCGAACCAGTAACGCGCTACCATGCCGGAATGGTAAGAAGTACCGCAGGCGATAATCTGCACGTGCTGCACCTTCGCCAGCAGTTGATCGGCGCCTTCGCCAAGCTCGCTCAGGTTGATCTGGCCATGGCTGAAACGCCCTTCCAGGGTGTTTTTCAATGCCAGCGGCTGTTCAAAAATTTCTTTCTGCATGTAATGACGATAAGCGCCTTTGTCACCCGCGTCATATTGCACCTGGGATTCGATTTCCGGGCGCTCGACCGCATTGCCTTGCTTGTCGAATACGTTGACGGTACGACGAGTCATTTCCACCACATCGCCTTCTTCCAGGAAGATGAAACGACGGGTCACCGGCAGCAGCGCCAGCTGATCGGACGCGATAAAGTTTTCGCCGACGCCGCGGCCAATCACCAGCGGGCTGCCAGAACGCGCGGCGACCAGCACGCTCGGATCGCGGCTGTCCATCACCACGGTGCCGTAAGCGCCGCGCAGCTGTGGAATAACGCGTTTGACCACTTCCAGCAGCGTACCGCCCTGCAGCTGTTCCCAATGCACCAGGTGCGCGATCACTTCGGTGTCGGTTTCGGACGCAAAGCGGTAACCGCGTTCAATCAGCAGTTCACGCAGCGGTTCGTGGTTTTCAATGATGCCGTTATGCACCACGGTGATGTAATCGGACACATGCGGGTGAGCGTTGGCTTCGGTCGGTTCGCCGTGGGTTGCCCAACGGGTGTGCGCGATGCCGGTACCGCCATGCAAAGGATGCTGTTCTGCAGCTTCAGCCAGTTTCTGCACCTTGCCGACGCGGCGTAAACGGCTGACGTTGCCTTGCGCGTCAACCACTGCCAAACCGGCCGAGTCATAACCGCGGTACTCAAGACGGCGTAAGCCTTCCAACAGAATCTCTGCAATATCACGTTGCGCTACTGCGCCTACAATTCCACACATCAGTTGTATTCCTAATGAAACGCCATGCTGGCGCTTTTCGATGTCTCGACCTGATTTTGCCGGTTTTACCGTGCAGCCCCCGAGCCTGTAGATGGTGGGGATTATTATGTTTTGTATTGGGCTCTACATTGGAGCCCAATACAAAACATATTATTTCTACTACATGTTACCGCCCAATAGATTTCGAGTTGCGGCCAGGCGGCAAATGTCAGAATCCCCAGGAGCTTACTCAAGTAAGTGACTGGGGTTCTGTCATAAAGGCAACAACGCTATAAAGGGCTGTCTCTATCTCTTTTTAATCGGGCGCTGCCAGCCCTGAATGTGCACCTGCCTGACGCGGCTCAGCACCAGCTCATCGTCGCCGATATCGCGAGTGACCGTGGTGCCGGCGGCGATGGTGGAGCCTTTACCGACCGATACCGGCGCCACCAGTTGGGTGTCCGAACCGACAAACACCCCATCGCCGATAATGGTCTTATGCTTATTGGCACCGTCATAGTTACAGGTAATGGTACCCGCGCCAATATTGACATCGTCACCAATCTCGGCATCGCCCAGATAGCTGAGATGCCCGGCCTTGGAGCCTTTGCCCAACCGCGCTTTCTTCATTTCGACAAAATTGCCGACGTGAGCGCCCTGCGCCAGCTCCGCGCCTGGACGCAAGCGTGCAAACGGCCCGACGGTACACTCGGCGCCCAGCACCGCGTCTTCCAGCACGCTGTACGGGCTGATTTCGCAGTCATCGCCCACCACGCAGTTTTTCAGAACGCTGCCAGCACCGATTTTCACCCGGTCGCCCAGTTGCACCTGACCTTCGATAATCACGTTGGCGTCGATTGACACGTCGCGACCGTGCGTCAGTTCACCGCGCAAATCGAAACGCGCCGGATCGAGCAGCATCACGCCGGCCAGCAGCAGCGCTTGCGCCTGCTCGGCCTGATACACCCGCTCAAGTCGTGCGAGCTGAAGGCGGTTGTTAACCCCTTCGACTTCGCTGAGGCGATCGGGGTGCACCGTTTCGATGGTTCTGCCGTCGGCATGGGCCAATGCGATGATATCAGTGATGTAATATTCACCCTGCGCATTGTCATTGGTCAGCTTGCCCAGCCAGCGCTTCAGATCGCCGCCGTTGGCAACCAGTATGCCGGTATTGATTTCATTGATTTGACGCTGTTGCTCACTGGCATCCTTATGCTCGACGATGCCGACCACGCTACCGTTTTCCCGCACGATGCGGCCATAGCCGCTTGGATCGTCCAGTTTAACCGTCAACAGGCCGATACCGCCCTGCGGCTTGGCGGCCAGCAGGCGCGTCAACGTATCGACGGAAATCAGCGGCACGTCGCCGTACAGCATCAGGACGTCTTCATCTTCGGCAAAATGCGGTGCAGCCTGCTGCATGGCGTGACCGGTGCCCAGCTGTTCGGCTTGCAGCACCCAATTCAACGCGCCGTCTGTCAGCGTGCTTTTCAGCAGATCGCCGCCATGGCCGTAAACCAAATGGATATTTTCCGCGCCCATACTGGTGGCCGCGTCGATAACATGCTGCACCATCGGCTTACCCGCCAGTGGGTGCAGCACTTTGGGAAGATCGGAATACATGCGTGTTCCCTTGCCCGCGGCGAGGATCACCACACTCATTGCGCTGTTCGACATAAGCAACCTGATAACTCCAATTTAATAGACGAAAGTAAACCCGTTTAGTGACGAAATTACTACATATTTCTTTGCACGAAGCCGGCTCAGCCCTTGCGGCTCTAGGCATGCCGTCAGTCGGAGCATTCCGATTCCCCGATCGAAAAACTGTCGGCGATCGGAGACATAATTTCCGGCTGGCAGCGCTTAATACACCACCGGCAGCCTCGGCGACAAACGCTTATTTTAAAGCAAAAAAAAAGCGACCACATGGGTCGCTTTCTTATTTCGGTATTGCTTACATCGCTTTTCTGGTGAGTTCGATGACGCGCAACTTCGCGATCGCCTTCGCCAGTTCAGCGGATGCCTGAGCATAGTCGACATCACCATGAGAGCTACGGATGTGCTCTTCAGCTTTGCGCTTGGCTTCCAGCGCTCTCGCTTCGTCAAGGTCCGTTCCACGGATGGCAGTGTCCGCCAGCACGGTCACCACGCTCGGCTGTACCTCAAGGATACCGCCGGACAGGTAGATGAACTCTTCTTCACCATGCTGTTTAACAATACGCACCATGCCAGGCTTGATGGCAGTCAGCAGCGGCGCATGCCCCGGGAAAATACCCAGTTCGCCTTCGCTGCCTGTCACCTGGATCTTTTGCACCAGGCCGGAAAACATCTGTTTTTCCGCGCTGACTACATCCAGATGGTAAGTCATAGCCATATCACCCTCCTCTCAAGGCGTTACAGTTTCTTGGCTTTTTCCACTGCTTCTTCAATGGTGCCAACCATGTAGAACGCCTGCTCCGGCAGGTGGTCATAGTCGCCGTCCATAATGCCTTTGAAACCACGGATGGTGTCTTTCAGCGATACGAACTTGCCCGGAGAACCGGTAAAGACTTCTGCCACGAAGAACGGCTGAGACAGGAAGCGCTGGATTTTACGCGCACGGGATACGACCAGTTTGTCATCTTCTGACAGTTCGTCCATACCCAGGATTGCGATGATGTCCTTCAGTTCCTGATAGCGTTGCAGAATCGACTGCACGCCACGCGCTACGTCGTAGTGCTCCTGGCCAACCACCAGCGGATCCAGCTGACGGCTGGTAGAATCCAGCGGGTCAACGGCCGGGTAGATACCCAGGGAGGCAATGTTACGGCTCAGTACCACGGTTGCGTCCAAGTGCGCAAAGGTGGTGGCTGGTGACGGGTCAGTCAAGTCATCCGCAGGTACGTAAACGGCCTGTACGGAGGTGATAGAACCGGTCTTGGTCGAGGTGATACGTTCTTGCAGAACGCCCATCTCTTCCGCCAGCGTTGGCTGATAACCTACCGCCGATGGCATACGGCCCAGAAGTGCGGACACTTCGGTACCGGCCAGGGTATAACGGTAAATGTTATCAACGAACAGCAGAACGTCACGACCTTCGTCACGGAATTTCTCGGCCATGGTCAGACCGGTCAGCGCAACGCGCAGACGGTTACCCGGTGGCTCGTTCATCTGGCCGTAAACCAGGGAAACCTTGTCCAGTACGTTGGAGTCGGTCATTTCGTGGTAGAAGTCGTTACCCTCACGAGTACGCTCACCCACGCCCGCAAACACCGAATAACCGGAGTGTTCGATCGCGATGTTACGGATCAGCTCCATCATGTTTACGGTTTTACCAACACCCGCACCACCGAACAGACCGACTTTACCACCCTTGGCGAACGGGCAGATCAGGTCCATAACCTTGATACCGGTTTCCAGCAGATCCTGGGAGTTGGACAGTTCTTCGTAGCTTGGCGCCGCGCGGTGAATCGCCCAACGCTCTTCTTCGCCGATGTCGCCTTTCATGTCGATTGGCTGACCCAATACGTTCATGATACGACCCAGCGTAGCCTTGCCAACCGGGACTTCGATTGGGTGTTGCAGATCGTTCACTTTCAGGCCGCGACGCAAACCGTCGGAGGTGCCCATAGCGATACAACGAACCACGCCACCGCCCAGCTGCTGCTGAACTTCCAGCACCAGAGTTTCGGTACCGTTTTCTACCTCAAGGGCATCGTACACTTTTGGTACGGCATCCTGAGGGAACTCGACGTCCACCACGGCGCCGATTACCTGGATAATCTTTCCAGTAGCCATCTTGAATCCTCTACGTAATTCGTTTACCCGGTCCTGTTGCAGATTGCAGGCGCGTTGACCGCCTTCCGTAACCTGGACCATTCCGGGTAATAACCTGGTTAAACCGCGGAGGCTCCCGAAACGATCTCGGTGAGTTCCTGAGTGATGCTGGCCTGACGAGCCTTGTTGTATACCAACTGCAGCTCTTTGATCAGGCTACCGCCGTTATCGGTTGCGGCTTTCATCGCGACCATTCGTGCGGCCTGCTCGCTGGCCAGGTTTTCCACGACGCCCTGATAAACTTGCGATTCCACATAGCGGCGCAGCAAGGTATCAAGCAGCACTTTTGGATCGGGTTCATACAGGTAATCCCAGGCTTTTTTCTTCAGCTCACCGTCATCGGCTGGCGGTAACGGCAGCAGCTGAATGACCTGCGGCTCCTGGGACATCGTATTGACAAATTTATTGCTGACAATGTACAGCTTGTCCAAACGACCTTCGTCGTAAGCCTGCAGCATCACTTTCACCGGCCCGATCAGATCCGACAGGGAAGGGTTATCCCCCATGCCGGTCACCTGGGCAACCACGTTGCCGCCCACGGAGCCAAAGAAAGAGGCCGCTTTGGAGCCAATCAGCGCCAAATCAGCTTCAACGCCTTTTTCGGACCAGCCTTTCATCTCCGCCAGCAGCTTTTTGAACAGGTTGATGTTCAAGCCGCCGCAGAGACCACGGTCAGTAGACACCACCAGATACCCGACGCGCTTGACGTCGCGTTCGTCCAGGTACGGGTGCTTGTATTCCAGATTCCCCAACGCAAGGTGACCAATCACTTTGCGCATGGTCTCTGCATAAGGACGGCTGGCCGCCATGCGATCCTGCGATTTACGCATTTTGGAGGCGGCGACCATCTCCATCGCTTTAGTGATCTTCTGCGTGTTTTGCACGCTTGCGATCTTACTACGTATCTCTTTTGCGCCGGCCATCTCTGCTTCTCCTCATTGCCAGACGGCCTGCTGTCTTTCAACAGCAGGCCGCTGCGCGTTACCAGGACTGGGTTTTCTTGAAGGTCTCGAGGACGTTTTTCAACTTGCCCTCGATCTCATCGTTGAAGTTCCCAGTTTGGTTGATTTGATTCAGCAGCTCGGCGTGCTCACGGTCGGCGTAAGCGACCAGGGCCGCTTCGAAGCTCACCACTTTGGCGACTTCAACGTCTTCCAGGTAGCCACGTTCGGCGGCAAACAGCACCAGAGACTGTTGTGCGACGGACATCGGCGCATACTGTTTCTGTTTCAGCAGTTCGGTCACTTTCTGACCGTGGCTCAGCTGTTTGCGGGTCGCGTCATCCAGATCGGAAGCGAACTGGGAGAATGCCGCCAGTTCACGATACTGTGCCAGTGCGGTACGGATACCACCGGACAGTTTCTTCATGATCTTGGTCTGCGCTGCGCCACCAACACGGGATACCGAGATACCCGGGTTAACTGCCGGCCGAATACCGGAGTTGAACAGGTTGGATTCCAGGAAGATCTGACCATCGGTAATCGAGATTACGTTGGTCGGAACGAACGCGGAAACGTCACCCGCCTGGGTTTCGATGATCGGCAGAGCGGTCAGAGAACCGGTTTTCCCTTTCACTTCGCCTTTGGTAAAGGCCTCAACGTACTCGGCGTTAACACGCGCAGCACGCTCCAGCAGACGGGAGTGGAGATAGAAAACGTCACCTGGGTAAGCTTCACGACCTGGCGGACGACGAAGCAGCAGGGAGATCTGGCGATAGGCAACCGCCTGCTTGGACAGATCGTCATAAACGATCAGTGCGTCTTCGCCGCGGTCACGGAAGTATTCGCCCATTGCGCAACCGGCATACGGAGCCAGGTATTGCAGTGCTGCAGATTCGGATGCGGTAGCGACCACCACGATGGTGTTGGCCAGCGCGCCGTGTTCTTCCAGCTTGCGCACCACGTTAGCGATGGTGGAGGCTTTCTGGCCGATGGCGACGTAAACACATTTGATGCCGGAATCACGTTGGTTGATGATGGCATCGATCGCCAGCGCGGTTTTACCGGTCTGACGGTCACCGATCACCAGCTCACGCTGGCCACGGCCGATTGGAATCATGGCATCAACGGATTTGTAACCGGTCTGAACCGGCTGATCGACCGACTGACGCTCGATAACGCCCGGCGCGATGGTTTCTACCGGAGAAAAGCCGTCGTGCTCAACCGGGCCCTTGCCGTCGATAGGCGCACCCAGGGTGTTGACCACACGGCCCAGCAGGCCACGGCCAACCGGTACTTCCAGAATACGGCCGGTGCATTTTACCTTCATGCCTTCGGCCAGATCCGAATACGGACCCATTACCACGGCACCTACGGAGTCGCGCTCCAGGTTCAATGCGATTGCATAACGGTTGCCTGGCAGTGCGATCATTTCGCCCTGCATTACGTCGGCCAGACCGTGTACGCGGATGATTCCGTCGCTGACGGAAACGATAGTACCTTCATTGTGAGCTTCGCTCACCACATTGAACTGAGCAATGCGCTGCTTGATCAGTTCGCTGATTTCGGTGGAATTCAGTTGCATGCTCCAGTCCCCTTAAGACTGCAAGACGTCTGCCAGGCGTTCAAGACGACCGCGAACGCTGCCATCAATCACCATATCACCAGCGCGGATAATTACGCCGGCCAGTACAGACTTGTCAATTTTGCAATTCAGCTTAACTTTGCGTGACAGACGTTTTTCCATCGCAGCGGCAATCTTGGCCTGCTGTTCGTCATTCAGCGCGCTCGAAGAGAGCACCTCGACTTCGACGGTAGACTCCAGCGCTGCGCGCAGTTCGATGAACTGCTGCAAAACCGCTGGAAGAACCAGTAAACGTCCATTTTCGGCCATTACGCGGATAAAGTTCTGGCCATTTTCGTCGAGTTGATCGCCGCAAACCTCAATGAACGTTTTCGACAGCGTTTCTGGCGCAACCGCGCCAGACAGCAATTCGGAAATCTGTTCGTTTTGGGTGACGACAGCCGCAAACGCCAGCATTTGCTGCCAGCGTTCTACGCTTTGATGCTCAACGGCAAAGTCAAAAGCTGCTTTGGCGTAGGGGCGAGCTACAGTAACAAATTCAGACATCAGCCCCTCCCTCCTTACAGTTCAGCGACCAGTTTATCAACGATGTCGCTGTTAGCAGCTTCATCCACGGAACGTTCGATGATTTTCTCGGCGCCGGCAATTGCCAGCATCGCGACTTGCTTACGCAACTCTTCACGAGCGCGCTTACGTTCGGCTTCGATCTCAGCCTGAGCCTGCGCCACGATTTTGTTACGTTCCTGCTCGGCTTCGGCTTTCGCTTCATCCATGATCTGAGCTTTGCGTTTGTTTGCTTGCTCGATGATCACCTGAGCTTCTGCTTTGGCAGTTTTCAGCTGGTCGGTCGCGTTGGCTTGCGCTAAGTCCAAATCTTTTTTGGCGCGTTCTGCGGAAGCGAGACCGTCAGCAATTTCTTTCTGACGCTTCTCGATGGCTGCCATAATTGGCGGCCATACATACTTCATGCAGAACCAGACAAACAGGACGAACGCGATGGCCTGGCCGAGGATTGTTGCGTTAAGATTCACAGCACAATGCCTCTTTTAAAGTTAAATAGTATGGTTAGTCGCAGAGATATTCTCTGCTTACGCGACAGCAAACATCACGTACAGACCCAGACCAACAGCGATCATCGGGATGGCGTCAACCAGACCCATAACGATAAAGAACTGTGTACGCAGCAGAGGAATCAGGTCAGGCTGACGTGCAGCGCCTTCCAAGAATTTACCACCCAGGATGCCGATACCGATCGCAGCACCGATTGCCGCTAAACCCATCATCACAGCGGCAGCCATGTACAGCAGATCCATACTCAGGTTTTCCATGACAGTCTCCAGTTTGTTTCAGTTTAAAAGTGCAAGTGTTTTAAGAAAATCAGTGCTCTTCAGATGCCATCGACAGATAGACAATCGTCAGAACCATGAAAATAAAGGCTTGAAGCGTAATGATCAGGATGTGGAAGATAGCCCAAGGCAAGCTCAGGACCCACTGTGACCACCACGGCAACAGGCCGGCAATCAGGATGAAGATCAACTCACCCGCATACATGTTGCCGAACAGTCGCAGACCCAGTGAAACAGGTTTGGACAGCAGGCTGACACCTTCCAGAATCAGGTTGATTGGAATGAATACAGGGTGGTTGAACGGCTGCATGGTCAACTCTTTGACGAACCCACCAACGCCTTTCATTTTGATGCTGTAGAACAAGATCAGAATAAACACGCCCAGCGCCATCGACAGGGTAACGTTCACGTCAGCGGTAGGCACCACGCGCAGCGCAGGCAGACCGAGGTGAGTACCGATGTACGGCAGGAAGTCTACCGGGATCAGGTCCATCAGGTTCATCAGGAACACCCAGACGAACACGGTCAGCGCCAGCGGAGCAATCACCTTGCTCTTGCCGTGATACATATCCTTGACGCTGCTATCGACAAACCCGACGATCAGTTCCACTGCGGTTTGCAGTTTGCCCGGCACGCCGCTGGTGGCGTTTTTGGCAACCCGACGGAAAACCACCAGGAACAGTACCCCGAGGACAACGGAGAAAAACATCGAGTCGAGGTTAATCGACCAAAACCCAGTCCCGACCTGAAGCTGCGTCAGGTGGTGACCGATATACTCCTGTGGACTGTTGTATCCCTCTGCAGACATGATGCCTCTACCCTTATTGAGTTAATTTCGGTAACTGTTCAACACGGCGGGTGCCACTATCTGCACCACCAACACCGCTAAATAGGTCAGGCCAAGCGGTACAAACGCCGCTTTGAACACCCCCAGCGCCACGATCAGCAAAACGATGGTGATCATGACCTTCAGCCCCTCGCCAATGGCGAACGACCAGGCAACCCGACCGGGCGCCGGCGTTTGCGCCTGATGGCGCAAGGCAAACAGCATAAACAAGGCATTTGGCAACCAGGCAGCAAGACCGCCCGCCAATGCCGAACCGCTCCATTCCAGATTTTTAAGGCCGAAAGCAGCGCTGATCAGAACAAAAGTCATCAACTGCAAAAAAAGCAGTTTGCGTGCAACTTTCCCACTGTAAAGGGACACAGACATGACGTTTGTTCTCTCCGTACCCCTGAAGGGGTATGCTGAGTGACGTATAAAACTGCCTTTGCCGTTTTGAGTCAAGCAGCAAAAAACGAGCAAATTATACGGGGCACACCAACGAATTCAATCGATAAGTAGCGAAAAGGTGAACAATTATTTAATTTTCCCCATTTAGGGCTATTTTCACAAGAAAACGGTCGGAATAATCTCATCGATTTAATGGTCTGATTATTTCAACATTGCGCTACAAAACGTGCACCCGATCACAATAATGACCACTGCTATTTTATAGACCATCGGTAACCCCACGGTCTTTAGCTAATCGGGCGAAATAAAAACATTATAAATCAAAAAATTATGCGTTAACCGTTCGAAAACACCCTTTCCACTCGACAAAAACATTTTATTGACATTATCTGAAGGGTATTGCAACCAGCACGTAACACGATCGACAAATACAAAACCTGTGCGCATGGTTGCTAACGAAACTATTTCCTACTGCAATTACGCTATTGTCGCGAATTAGCTGCGGCTTTTGTGTTAATAAAAAGTAAATTAACTAAAAAAAGCAGACAATTAATTAGCGCGCTAAGTTATTCAGGCTATCGCCAAACAATCTGACGCCGTTTTGATCAAAAACAAACTTAGTTGGCCTTAAGTATCACCAAATGACGTTCCCCTGCCAGCTCAGGCACCTGTAAACGAATCACCGTTTCAAGCGCAACGCCTGCGGGCAATTGAGCCAGCTCCTCATCAGGACGAACGCCTTTCAACGCATAAAAACGCCCCTGCCCTTTCGCCGGCAGATGGTGACACCATGCCAGCATATCCTGCAATGAAGCAAACGCGCGGCTGATGACACCGTCAAACGGTGGCTCGGCCACAAACGCCTCTACGCGGCTCTGTACCGGTTCGATATTATTCAATCCCAGTTCATGCTGCACCTGACGCAGGAAGCGTACGCGCTTGCCCAGGCTGTCGAGCAAGGTGAAATGCGCATCAGGACGAACGATGGCCAACGGAATACCGGGCAATCCAGGGCCGGTGCCGACGTCAATAAAACGCGTACCTGCCAGATGCGGATTAACCACGATGCTGTCGAGAATATGGCGAACCAGCATTTGCTGCGGATCGCGCACCGACGTCAGATTGTAGGCTTTGTTCCACTTGTCCAGCATGCCGACATACCCCAGCAACTGCTGTTTTTGACGATCGGGAAGTGAAATACCGGCCGCAGCGAGCAGCGAGTCTAACTTTTTGTCCACAACGGAATCCTCTGACGGGCGCGATACTGTCAGCAAACCGGGCTGACCAAACGAGGCGACTATGATAGTTCAGGCTGGAAGTGATGTCAGCGGCCGTTTGTACATCCGTTAGGCAAACGACCGCTGAAAACGTCGATTTATGCGCTGCGGCGCAACAACCCCTGTTTTTTCAACCACACCAAAAGAATGGATATCGCCGCCGGCGTAATACCAGAGATGCGAGAAGCCTGGCCGATCGAGTTTGGCTTGTGGTCATTCAGCTTGGCGATCACTTCGTTCGACAAACCGGAAACCTGGCGATAATCCAGATCCAACGGCAATACGGTATTTTCATTGCGTTGCTGCTTGTCGATCTCGTCTTGCTGACGAGCGATGTAACCTTCGTATTTTACCTGGATTTCAACCTGCTCGGCGGCCTGCGTATCGGCCAACGGCGGTGCGAAGGCGTCAACGGCGGTCAGTTGGGCGTAGTCCATTTCCGGCCGGCGCAACAGCTCTTCGCCGTTGGCTTCACGTGACAGCGGAGCCTTCAGCAGGCTGTTCACCTGCGAGACATGGTCGGAGTGCGGGTGCACCCAAACGTCACGCAGACGCTGACGCTCGCGTTCGATCAGTTCCAGTTTTTCGCTGTAGCGCGCCCAGCGAACGTCGTCCACCAGGCCCAGTTCGCGGCCTTTTTCCGTCAGCCGCAGATCGGCGTTGTCTTCACGCAGCATCAGGCGGTATTCCGCGCGTGAAGTAAACATGCGGTACGGCTCTTTGGTGCCGAGGGTGCTCAGATCGTCCACCAGCACCCCGAGATAAGCCTGATCGCGGCGTGGCGACCAACCTTCGTCATCAACGGCATAGCGGCCAGCGTTCAAACCGGCCAGCAGGCCTTGGGCTGCGGCCTCTTCATAACCGGTGGTGCCGTTGATCTGCCCAGCGAAGAACAGACCCTGGATGAATTTGCTTTCCAGCGTTGGCTTCAGATCGCGCGGATCGAAGAAATCGTACTCGATGGCGTAACCAGGTCGCACGATACGCGCGTTTTGCATGCCTTCCATCGAGCGGACGATTTGCATCTGCACATCGAACGGTAGACTGGTGGAAATACCGTTCGGGTAAACTTCGTTGCTGGTCAAGCCTTCTGGCTCGAGGAAGATCTGGTGCGCGTTACGATCGGCAAAGCGCATGACCTTGTCTTCGATCGACGGGCAGTAACGTGGGCCGATCCCTTCGATGATCCCGGCGTACATTGGGCTACGATCGAGGTTGTTACGGATCACGTCGTGCGTTTTTTCATTGGTATGCGTGATATAGCACGGTACCTGCTGCGGATGCTGGCCGGCATTGCCCATGAACGAAAACACCGGCGTCGGCGTATCGCCGTGCTGTTCAGCCAGTACGCTGAAATCAATGGTGCGGGCGTCAATGCGTGGCGGTGTACCGGTCTTCAGGCGATTAACCCGCAGCGGCAGTTCACGCAGGCGCTGTGACAGCGAAATGGACGGCGGATCGCCGGCTCGGCCACCGCTGTAGTTTTCCAGGCCGATATGGATCTTACCGTCCAGGAAGGTACCCACGGTAAGCACCACCGCCTTGGCACGGAACTTGAGACCCATTTGGGTAACGGCACCGACCACACGATCGTTTTCGACAATCAGATCCTCAACCGGCTGCTGGAAGAGAGTCAGGTTCGGCTGGTTCTCCAGCGCGCTACGAACTGCCTGGCGATATAACACGCGGTCGGCTTGCGCTCGGGTAGCGCGAACCGCTGGCCCCTTGCTGGCGTTTAGTATCCTAAACTGAATACCGGCATGGTCGATCGCCGTGGCCATCAGGCCGCCAAGTGCATCAATTTCCTTTACCAGATGCCCCTTGCCAATACCGCCAATCGCCGGGTTGCAAGACATTTGTCCCAGCGTATCGATATTGTGCGTCAGTAATAACGTTTGACGTCCCATGCGTGCCGCAGCCATGGCGGCTTCGGTACCGGCATGGCCACCACCGATGATGATGACGTCAAATTGATCTGGATAAAACATGGAACTGCACCTCGCCGTATTGCCAACGACCGTTATTTGCCCGGGGTGGGGATTCTACTCAAGTTTAGACGATCGACCAAGTGGTGCGGATCGTCGGTAATTAAAAGAAGATCTTTTTTATTTAAAGATCTCTTTATTAGATCTCTTATTAGGATCGCGATCCTCTGTGGATAACCGATTATTCATCATGTAGATCAGCGCATTAAGGAGGATCGTTAGCTGTGAATGATCGGTGATCCTGCGGCTTATAAGCTGGGATCTAAATGGTGACTTATGCACAGCATGAAAAGCGTACTGCGGTTGTTAGTTGGATAACTACCGGTTTTACCCTGCTTTTAAGCGTAGTTATACACAATCGTTAGCGCGATCTTTGTACGAATTAGAGTAAATTAATCCAATTCTTGGCCCATTCTTCTGCCGGATCCTCGGGAATTTCATGTTTGGTGACGTCGATCTCGAGACGATCACCGATCCTTTTCGCGCCGCGCGCCTGTAAAAGATCGTCGATCTGGACGATCGCACCGCAGAAGGTGTCGTATTCGGAACTGCCTAAACCGACTGCACCGAACTGCACGCGGGAAAGATCGGGTTGTTGTTCGGTAATCTGTTCCAACAGCGGTTGCAGATTATCCGGCAACTCCCCGGCGCCGTGGGTTGAGGTCACCACCAGCCAACGACCGGACAGCGTTAATTCATCCAGCTCAGGGCCATGCAGCATTTCGGTGGAGAAACCGGCTTCTTCCAGTTTTTCAGCCAAATGTTCAGCTACATATTCAGCACTGCCAAGCGTACTGCCACTGATCAGCGTAATGTCTGCCATGAATGAACGATCCCAATCTTGCCAAAGAGGCAGCATTGTACGCTGTGAAACGGCTGGGATCTACCTGTGGATAATATGGGTATAGTAAATTATGCGCTACGGCTTGATGGTACGCATGATGGGGTTTTGCAGCGAGATCAGCGTCTCTGTCGACTGGATCTCATCAATCGTCTGGATCTTGTTGATAAGTACCTGTTGCAATGCGTCAATTGAGCGACACATCACTTTGATAAACACGCTGTAGTGGCCGGTGGTGTAGTACGCCTCCACCACTTCCTCCAGGCTTTCGAGCTTTTTCAGTGCTGAAGGATAGTCTTTGGCACTCTTTAATATGATGCCGATAAAACAGCAGACGTCATAACCCAGCTGTTTTGGGTTCACGTCGACCCGCGCACCGGTAATGATCCCCGCCTGCTTCATTTTCTCTACCCGCACGTGGATGGTGCCGGGGCTGACGGCAAAGGTTTTTGCCAGTTCGGCATACGCCGTGCGCGCATTGGCCATCAAGGCGTTGAGGATGCCGCGATCGAGATTATCGATCTGATAAATTTCTGCCATTTAATCCCCCGTTGATTATTGTTTATAGAATTATCACCGTCTAAAAATGAACGATTAAAAGTGAAAAGGCAATATTGTTTGTGGGTTATTGAATGTGGTGCCGTATGTGTTGCTTAATCGTTAGCAACAGACACAGATTTCGAGAGTAACGGCAATGAAAAAACGGTTTATCCAAAAGCAACAACAAATCAGCTTCGTCAAATCCTTCTTCTCACGCCAGCTTGAACAGCAGCTGGGCCTGATCGAAGTGCAGGCACCGATCCTCAGCCGCCTGGGTGATGGCACGCAGGACAACCTTTCCGGCAGTGAAAAAGCGGTACAGGTAAAGGTCAAGGCGTTGCCGGACGCCAGCTTTGAAGTGGTGCACTCATTGGCCAAGTGGAAACGTAAAACCCTCGGCAGCCATGATTTTAGCGCCGGCGAAGGCGTATATACCCATATGAAAGCACTGCGCCCGGATGAAGATCGCCTGAGCGCCATCCACTCGGTGTATGTCGATCAGTGGGATTGGGAACGGGTGATGGGCGACGGTCAACGTAACCTGGATTACCTGCAAGACACCGTACGCCACATTTATGCGGCAATAAAGGAAACGGAAGCGGCGGTAAGCCGTGAATATGGCCTGGCGCCGTTCCTGCCGGAACAGATCCATTTTGTGCACAGCGAAACCCTGTTGCAGCGTTTCCCACAGCTGGATGCCAAAGGGCGTGAACGCGCGATAGCCAAAGAACTGGGCGCGGTATTTCTGATTGGCATTGGCGGCGCATTGTCGCACGGCAAATCGCACGATGTACGCGCACCGGATTATGATGACTGGACCACGCCGTCGGCGGATGGTCTGGCTGGGCTGAACGGCGATATCCTGGTGTGGAACCCGGTGCTGGAAGACGCGTTCGAGATTTCCTCAATGGGCATCCGCGTCGACGCCGAAGCGCTTAAACGTCAGCTGGCGCAGACCGGTGACGGCGAACGTCTGGCGCTGGAATGGCATCAGTCGCTGCTGCGCGGTGAAATGCCGCAGACCATTGGGGGCGGTATTGGTCAGTCGCGTCTGGTGATGCTGCTGCTACAACTGTCGCATATCGGCCAGGTGCAATGTGGCGTGTGGTCGCCGGAACTGCGCGACGTGGTGGAAGGATTACTGTAAATCTCAGCGCCGCCAGCGGCGCATCAAACGGCTTTTTAACCCGGTATCAAAGCGCCAGATATGATCGAAAATGCGCATAATGCCGGGTTTGCCATACGCCGACATTGCCACCGCATGGAAACGTTGCTGGTGGCTTTGCTGTTGTTGCCTTACCTTCTTTATTACCTCTTCAGGCAGCCGCTGGGCAATAAAGTCGGAAATGATCACCGCGTCGGCGTCAAACCAGCCGCTTTCCGCCATTTTCCCCGCCGTTGCGCTCAGGCAGGCTGCCAAATCGGTACCGCCGCGAAAATGTTGCCCAAGGAAACGTACCGCTTGTTCAATGCCGCTGGCTGCGGTGAGTTCATAATGCACAATCTGGTTGGCAAACAGCATGATATAGCAGCGCCGATTGTCCGCCAGCGCGATGCGCAGCAGGGCCAGGCAAAACGCCTTGGCGCACTGTTCGTTGAAACCGCCCATCGAACCGGAAGTATCGACGCAGACGATAAACGGCCCGCGCGGCTGCCGATCCTGTTGCTGATGCGTAACCTGACGTACCACCACCTTTTCCTGCCAGGCGTCGCCCTGCAGGCGGTAACTCAGCAGACGCTTTTCCAGCAGTCGACGATAAAACTCGAACTCCAGCTCGTCGACGCCCAGCGTCGCCAGTTCGGCCGGCAGCAAGCGCAGGATATCGTCGCTCTGATGCACGCCGTTCACTTCTTCCGGCAGGGTGGCCGGTACCTGTACCAGCACGCGAAACGGTTCCGGCACCGCGTCCTGCTGCGGTACCGCTTTGGCTTCATAACTGCGGCCGAGCTGCTGCGCCAGCTGTTTCAATTCAGGCTGCGTTTGCAGGAAGTTGCCGTATTCCACCAGCCGCTGATAGTCACCGCGTTGCAATTGCCCTTTGCTCATATCCCACAGCCGCCCGGCGGCGGTGTCGTTTTCCGCCAACACCGGCTCCAGCGCCCCGCTTAACGCCAAGCGCTCCTGCAGTTCCGCCATCAACTGTTCGCGCTCCTGTTCCAGCAACTGGTGGTGCAGCATGGTGGCTTGCAGCGTCAGACTGATACGCCAGCGTTGCAGGAATAGCGTCTGAAAACTGTCGTCGAGCGGGTGGTTAGGCAAATCGGCGGCATCCACCAGCTTGCACGCCTGTTCGTAAAACGGCGACACCAGTTGGCGTAGCAGATCCAGCGTGTCGTTGAGGTTATGGTAAAACTGACCGTTGTTTTCCAGTTGGCACTGCTGATAGCGATAGAATTCCTGCGCCAGTGCCGGGGGAACCATTGCCTCATGGATCCGTTCTTTTAACTGTAACTTCCAGCGTGGCAAATCGCGATCCAGCGCGCGTCGAATCGCCGGAAATTTTTTGAAGAATACCGACAGTTGCGGTGCCGCCAGCATGGCGACGATCATCTCTTCGATCAGTTCGCCTTCGGTGATCGCCAGCAACAGGTCGAGCGTTTCCAGGCTGAGCATGGTTAGTGGCCGCGCATTTGCTGGTGCTGCTGTTTGATTTGCTCGGCGGCCTGCAACAGACTGGCCTCAATCTTCGCCAAACCGGCCGCAGCGGTAAACAGGCATGGCTGATGCTGGCTGAACAATCGGCGCTGTTCGGCCAACCGCTGCGCCAGCGTTTCCATTTCCTCCAGCAGTTCCGGCGGCGTGGCGCTGGTCTGTTTGCCGGGCAATGCCAGCAATGAGGGCTGGCGGCTGACGTCGAGCACCGCCAGATGCAATTGTTCATCGACTTCCAGATCGATTTGCTGGGCAAAGCCGATGCCGTTCAGCTTGGCACGTACCTCGCCACCCTTTTGCAACCAGCTTTCCAGTGCACTGATGTCGATGCTGAGGTGATTGACTTGAATATCATGCAGTTGCAGGGGTTTTTGCAACAGCAGCGTCAACGTGGTGCCGCTCAGCGGCGTGGCCAGGGCATATTGCGGCTTGCGGCTGAACATGCCGCCCTTCTTCACCAGACTGATGGCCTGGCGATCGCTTTGCCGTTGCTGGTGCTGCATCCAGCGCGTATGGATTTGCTGGAGCTGGATTAACAGGGACTGCTGTTGATAAGCCTGTTCGGTCAGCAACTGGTCGATTTGTTGCTGGATCAGCTTCAACGAGGTCATATCGTGCCACAGGCAGTCTTTCAGCAGCATCAGATCGATTGGCGCAATGGTGTCTCTGCCGCTGAAAAAGGCGCAGGCCTGCAACAGGCGCAGCGCTTTTTTCCAGCGGCGGTCAGAAACGTAAGGCGCCTGTTCCAACGCATCCAGCCGCTGGCGCAGCTGGAAAATCAGATCAAAACAGCTTTCCGGCAGCGCGACGCTGTCAATCTGCGCCTGCCACTGATGATACTCTTCATCACTGACGCTCAGCGCGTCCGGTACCGGGTTGTGGCTGTCGTTTTGTCGACTGGTCAACAGTGCGCGGAAATTCTGCTTGTCTTGCACTTTGTCCAGCCACAGGCGGATCAGCATGCGGTCATACAGCGCTTCCAGGCTACTGTCGGATTCTGGCAGCTCATTTGATGCGGTGACCAGCAGGCGCAGCGGGATCGGCTCTTCGCTGTTGCCGTTGCGAAAGCGGCGTTCGTTGATGGCGGTCAGCAGGGTATTGAGGATCGCCGGCCCGGCCTTCCATATTTCATCAAGAAAAACGATTTCCGCTTCCGGCAGGTAACCGGCGGTCAGACGTTGATAGCGCCCCTCGTCTTTCAGCGCCTGAATCGACAATGGGCCGAATACTTCTTCCGGCGTGGAGAAACGCGTCATTAAATATTCGAACGAACGGGCGCTGCGAAAGGCAAACTTCAGGCGACGGGCGATCAGGCTTTTCGCGATACCCGGCGGGCCAAGCAAAAATACGCTCTCGCCGCTCAAGGCCGCCAGCAGGCATAGCCTAATCGCCTCCTGCCGTTCATAAAGGCCGCTCTCCAGTGCGCTGCTGAGACGGGAAATTCGTTCTGCCAAAAGTGATGAAGACGCCATAATTTTGCCGCGTTGTCCGAGAGTTAGCCAATATTGTTCGAGAAGCCGATAATAAACCACCATTATTTTTAATGGTATAGCTTGTTGATTAGTAAAATTTTTCTATTATCAAAAAGGTTGCCCACTCACATTTTGTGATTTTTTCGCGCCATATTAAAGGGTAGGCAAGCAGGATAATTCGTGCATACTGTGCGCCTTTTGGTGGACGTAACGGATCTTAGAGCCCGTATCCCTGGTTGATGCGGATGCATCGCTAACGGTTGTTCTAGTTAAAGAAACGCATATGAGCACAGAACGCAAGCAGTCCTTATCCGCAGTAACCCTGGCGGCCATCGGCGTGGTATACGGTGATATCGGCACCAGCCCGCTTTATACCCTCAGAGAGTGTTTCTCTGGCCATTATGGTTTTGATGTCCGACCCGATGTGGTCTTCGGCTTTTTGTCGCTGATTTTCTGGATGCTGGTGATCATCGTCTCACTGAAGTACCTGACGTATGTAATGCGCGCGGACAACGCCGGCGAAGGCGGCATCTTGACCCTGATGTCGTTGGCCGGGCGCAATACCACCGCGCGTTCGACCGCCGTGCTGGTGATCCTCGGTCTGATCGGCGGTAGCTTCTTTTATGGCGAAGTGGTGATCACCCCGGCTATCTCGGTGATGTCGGCCATTGAAGGGCTGGAAATCGCCGCACCGTCGCTGGATCCCTTTATTGTCCCGCTGTCGATACTGGTGCTGACCCTGCTGTTTGTCATCCAGAAACACGGTACCGGTAGCGTCGGCAAACTGTTCGCGCCGGTGATGCTGGTCTGGTTCCTGACGCTGGCGGTGCTGGGCGTACGCAGCATCATCGCCAATCCAGAAGTGTTGCAAGCGCTGAACCCGAGCTGGGCGCTGAATTTTTTCCTCGAATACAAAAAAGTCTCGTTCTTCGCGCTGGGTGCGGTGGTGCTGGCAATTACCGGGGTGGAAGCGCTGTATGCCGATATGGGGCACTTCGGCAAGTTCCCGATTCGCCTGGCCTGGTTTACCGTGGTATTGCCGTCACTGGTGCTCAACTATTTTGGCCAGGGTGCGCTGTTGCTGAAAGATCCCGAGGCGATTAAAAACCCGTTCTTCCTGCTGGCGCCGGACTGGGCACTGGTTCCACTGCTGATACTGGCGACGCTGGCCACGGTTATCGCCTCACAGGCGGTGATTTCCGGCGTGTTTTCCCTGACGCGTCAGGCGGTGCGTTTGGGGTATCTGTCACCGATGCGCATTATCCATACCTCGGAAATGGAGTCCGGTCAGATCTACATTCCGGTGGTGAACTGGATGCTGTATATCGCGGTCGTGCTGGTGATCCTCGGCTTTGAACATTCCAGCAACCTGGCGGCGGCCTACGGCATCGCGGTAACCGGTACCATGGTGCTGACCAGCATTCTGGTGACCTCGGTGGCGATCAAGAACTGGCACTGGAACCGCTTTTTGGCCGTCGGCATTTTAGCCATTCTGCTGTTTATTGACGTACCGATGTTTTCCGCCAATGCGTTGAAATTGTTCTCGGGCGGCTGGCTACCGCTGACCATTGGTCTGGTGATGTTTATCGTGATGACCACCTGGAAGAGCGAGCGTTTCCGCCTGCTACGCCGGATGCATGAACATGGCAATTCCCTGGAGGCGCTGATCGCATCGCTGGAAAAATCGCCACCGGTACGCGTGCCGGGCACCGCAGTGTTTATGTCGCGGGCGATTAATGTGATCCCGTTTGCTCTGCTGCATAACCTCAAGCACAACAAAGTGCTGCATGAACGTGTTGTGCTGCTGACGCTGCGCACCGAAGACGCGCCCTATGTGCATAACGTGCGTCGGGTGACCATTGAACAGCTGTCGCCGAGCTTCTGGCGTGTAGTGGCTAGCTACGGCTGGCGTGAAACGCCAAACGTGGAGGAAGTGTTCCATCGCTGCGGGCTGGAAGGGTTGCCGTGCCGCATGATGGAAACGTCGTTCTTCATGTCGCACGAATCGCTGATCCTCACCAAGCGACCGTGGTATCTGTTCCTGCGCGGTAAATTGTTTATCGCGCTGAGCCGCAATGCGCTGCGCGCACCGGATCAGTTCGAAATACCTCCGAACCGGGTGATCGAACTGGGTACCCAGGTCGAGATCTGATTTCGCCGGAGTGCAACCAGGCTCTGCCACCGTGCAGAGCCTTTTTCATTTGTATCGTTTGCCCAGCGTGAGCGAAACGTTTCGATAGCGATCACATTTCCCACTATTCACCGTTGCCTTCCCCTGCCGATTTTTTACACTCTATGGCGAGCGAAACGTTTCGCTCACGAAGTAACGTGGAGTGATAAATGAAAAAAGGTCTGCTACTCAATTCTGACATTTCTGCGCTGGTGGCGCGGTTGGGCCATACCGACCAGATAACCATTTGCGATGCCGGGTTGCCGATTCCGGCTGCAACACCGCGCATCGATCTGGCGTTGACACAAGGCGTGCCGACGTTTTTGCAGGTGTTTGCAACGGTAACGCAGGAAATGCAGGTCGAAAGCGCTCTGCTGGCGGAGGAGATCGTCAAGCAAAACCCATCGCTCCATGACGCTCTGCTGGCGCAATTGGCACAACTAGGCCAGGCACAGGGCAATACCGTCAGCGTGCGCTACATCAGCCATGCCGAATTCAAGGCGCAAACCGAACACAGTCGTGCGGTGATACGCAGTGGCGAATGTTCGCCGTACGCGAACGTGATCCTGTGCGCCGGCGTAACTTTCTGAGGCATTTATGCAACCTTTATTGCAACTGAAAGGGATTGATAAGGCCTTCCCCGGCGTGAAAGCTCTGTCCGGCGCAGCGCTCAGCGTCTATCCCGGCAGGGTGATGGCGCTGGTGGGTGAAAACGGTGCCGGCAAATCCACCATGATGAAAGTGCTGACTGGTATCTACAGCAAAGACGCCGGCAGCCAGCATTTTCTCGGCAAAGAGGTGGCGTTTCATGGCCCAAAAGATTCGCAGGACGCCGGCATCGGCATTATTCACCAGGAATTGAACCTGATCCCGCAGCTGACTATTGCGGAGAACATCTTTCTTGGCCGCGAGTTCGTCAACCGGTTTGGCCGTATCGACTGGCCGCGCATGTACGCCGAAGCCGACAAACTGTTGGCGCGGCTCAACTTGCGTTACAGCAGTCACCGGCTGGTGGGCGAGCTGTCGATCGGAGATCAGCAGATGGTGGAAATTGCCAAGGTGCTGAGCTTCGAGTCGAAAGTGATCATTATGGATGAGCCGACCGATGCGCTAACCGACACCGAAACCGCCTCTTTATTTAAGGTTATCAACGAACTGAAAGCGGAAGGGCGCGGTATTGTTTACATCTCGCACCGCCTGAAAGAGATTTTTGAAATCTGCGATGACGTTACGGTGTTCCGCGACGGACAGTTTATTGCCGAACGTCCGGTCAGCGATCTACACGAAGACTCGCTGATCGAAATGATGGTTGGCCGCAAACTGGAAGAGCAGTATCCACGCCTGAATTTGCCGCGCGGTAACAAGCGTTTGCAGGTCAGCCACCTTTCCGGTCCCGGGGTAGATGACGTCAGTTTCGATCTCTACCAGGGCGAAATCCTTGGCGTATCCGGCTTGATGGGCGCCGGGCGCACCGAACTGATGAAGATTCTTTACGGCGCCGCCGCGCGCCGCAGCGGGAGCGTCACCCTGGACGGCCGCGAGGTGAACCCCCATTCTCCGCAGGACGGTCTGGCCAACGGTATCGTCTACATTTCGGAAGACCGTAAGCGTGACGGGCTGGTGTTGGGCATGTCGGTGAAGGAAAACATGTCGCTGACCGCCCTGCGTTATTTCAGCCGCGCCGGCGGTGGGCTTAAGCATGCGGAAGAACGGCTGGCTGTCGGGGACTTCATTCGTTTGTTCAATGTAAAAACCCCTTCAATGGATCAGCCCATCGGCCTGCTTTCCGGTGGCAACCAGCAGAAAGTGGCGATCGCCCGTGGGCTGATGACCCGGCCGAAGGTGTTGATCCTTGATGAACCGACGCGTGGCGTCGACGTCGGGGCCAAAAAAGAAATCTACCAGTTGATCAACCAGTTTAAACAGGAAGGGCTCAGCATCATTTTGGTGTCTTCCGAAATGCCGGAAGTGCTGGGGATGAGCGATCGCGTACTGGTGATGCATGAAGGCCACCTCAGCGGGGAATTCCCGATTGAGCAGGCTACTCAGGAAGCGTTGATGGCTGCGGCCGTCGGCAAGCAATACGGCGTAAGGCAGGAGTAATCAGATATGAGTTCCCAGACTATCGCAGCTAAGCGCTGGTTCAGTAAAGAATGGCTGTTAGAACAGAAGTCGCTGATTGCGCTACTGGTGCTGATCGCCGTGGTTTCATCCATGAGCCCGAACTTCTTCACCGTGAACAACCTGTTCAACATTCTGCAACAGACCTCGGTGAATGCCATTATGGCGGTCGGCATGACGCTGGTCATTCTGACCTCCGGCATCGATCTGTCGGTGGGGTCATTACTGGCCCTGACCGGCGCGGTTGCCGCGTCGATCGTCGGATTTGAAGTCAACGCCGTGGTGGCGGTTGCCGCCGCGCTGGCGCTGGGGGCCGCGGTAGGCGCCTGTACCGGCGTGATCGTCGCCAAAGGCAAAGTACAGGCGTTTATCGCCACGCTGGTCATGATGCTGTTGCTGCGCGGGGTGACCATGGTGTACACCAACGGCAGCCCGATCAATACCGGCTTTACCGACGTGGCGGATACCTTCGGCTGGTTTGGCATCGGCCGTCCGCTGGGCGTGCCGACGCCGATCTGGATCATGGCCATCGTGTTTATTGCCGCCTGGTACATGCTGCACCATACCCGTCTGGGCCGCTATATTTACGCTCTGGGAGGCAACGAAGCGGCGACCCGTCTGTCCGGCATCAGCGTTGACCGTGTCAAGATCATCGTTTATTCGCTGTGCGGCCTGTTGGCAGCGCTGGCCGGGGTGATCGAAGTTGCTCGCCTTTCTTCTGCGCAACCGACCGCCGGCACCGGTTATGAACTGGACGCCATCGCCGCGGTGGTGCTGGGCGGTACCAGCCTGGCGGGCGGTAAAGGACGGATCGTCGGTACGCTGATCGGTGCGCTTATCCTCGGCTTCTTGAATAATGGACTGAATTTGCTGGGTGTTTCTTCCTACTACCAAATGATCGTGAAGGCGGTAGTCATACTGCTGGCGGTTCTGGTAGACAATAAAAGTAACAAGTAACCTCCCCCTACAGGAATCACGACCATGAAAATGAAAAAACTGGCAGTTCTGGCTTCAGCTTTTGCGCTGAGCGCCACTCTGAGCGCTAACGCGCTGGCGAAAGACACCATCGCGCTGGTGGTATCCACGTTGAATAACCCGTTCTTTGTTTCAATGAAGGATGGCGCGCAACAGGAAGCCAACAAGCTGGGTTACAACCTGGTAGTGCTGGATTCACAAAATAATCCGGCGAAGGAATTGGCCAACGTGCAGGATCTGATGGTGCAGAACCCGAAGCTGCTGTTGATCAACCCAACCGACTCTGATGCGGTCGGCAATGCCATTAAAATGGCCAACCAGGCTAAAATCCCGGTAATTACGCTCGATCGCGTGGCGTCAAAAGGTGAGGTGGTCAGCCACATCGCCTCGGATAACCGCGTGGGAGGTAAAATGGCCGGTGACTTTATCGCCAAGAAGGTAGGGACCGACGCCAAGGTGATTCAGTTGGAAGGGATTGCCGGCACCTCTGCCGCGCGTGAGCGGGGCGAAGGCTTCAAACAGTCGCTGGAACAGAACAAATTCACGCTGTTGGCCAGCCAGCCAGCCGATTTCGACCGTACCAAGGGTCTGAACGTAATGCAGAACCTGCTGACTGCACACCCGCAGGTTCAGGCGGTGTTCGCGCAAAATGATGAAATGGCGCTCGGTGCCCTGCGCGCACTGCAGACCGCCGGTAAAACCGACGTGGTGGTGGTGGGCTTTGATGGCACTGCCGACGGGGTGAAAGCGGTTGAAGGTGGCAAACTGGCGGCAACCGTGGCGCAGCGTCCGGATCAGATCGGCGTTATCGGCGTCGAAACCGCCGATAAAGTCCTGAAAGGCGAGAAAGTACCGGCTACTATCCCGGTAGATCTGAAACTGGTCACTCAATAAGTGTGTTAGCGTGCCGCCGGAACGGGCGTGTTCGGTGGCACGCACTGCAAGCAGGAAACAAAGCGATGGAAACAGGAAAGCTGGTGGTTCTGGGTAGCATCAATGCTGACCATATCCTTAATGTCGACCAGTTCCCCCGGCCGGGCGAAACGGTGATCGGGAAGCAGTATAAGGTGGCGTTTGGCGGTAAGGGCGCCAACCAGGCTGTGGCTGCCGGCCGCAGCGGCGCGGATATCGCCTTTATTGCCTGCGTGGGGGCGGATGATATTGGCGAACGCATTCGCCAACAGCTGGCCGCTGACCACATTGATACCCAACCTGTTGAAGCCATCGATGGTAGTACCACCGGCGTAGCGCTGATATTCGTTAATGGTGACGGTGAGAATGTGATTGGCATCGATGCTGGCGCCAACGCGGCGCTCACGCCGCAATATCTTGAACGTTACCGGCAGTCGGTGATCGACGCTACGGCGCTACTGATGCAACTGGAGTCGCCGCTGGAAAGCGTTATCGCCGCGGCGCGGCTGGCAAAACAGCACGCTACCCAGGTGATCCTCAACCCGGCACCGGCGCGGGAATTGCCGGACGAACTGTTGGCCATGATCGACATGATTACTCCCAACGAAACCGAAGCGCAGCGTTTGACCGGTATTGCCGTCAATAATGATGCTGATGCGGCGCGTGCTGCCGGCGTGCTGCATGATAAAGGCATCAAAACGGTGCTGATCACCCTCGGCAGCCGTGGCGTGTGGCTGAGTGAAAACGGTGACGGCAAGCTGGTGCCGGGCTTTCGGGTCAAGGCAGTCGACACCATCGCCGCTGGCGACACCTTCAACGGCGCGCTGTTGACGGCGTTGCTGGAAGGACAGTCCATGCACCATGCGGTGCGGTTCGCGCATGCGGCGGCGGCTATTGCCGTTACGCGTGCGGGCGCGCAGCCTTCGGTACCCTGGCGTGCCGAGATCGACGCCTTCTTGCAACAGCAGAGGTAAACGCCTTGGCCACCATGAAAGATGTCGCCCGCCTGGCGGGCGTTTCAACCTCTACGGTTTCGCACGTTATCAATAATAATCGTTTTGTCAGCGACAGCGTGCGCGGCAAGGTCATGGCGGCCGTCGAACGGCTCAACTATGCGCCTTCCGCGCTGGCGCGCAGCCTAAAGATCAACCAGACGCGTACCATCGGCATGCTGGTGACCGCCAGCAACAACCCGTTTTACGCCGAGGTAGTGCGCGGGGTAGAGCGAAGCTGTTATGAGCGTGGCTACAGCCTGATTCTGTGTAATACCGAAGAGGACGCGGCGCGTATGAATCGCAGCATGGAAACCCTGCTGCAAAAACGCGTCGATGGGCTGTTGCTGATGTGTACCGAAAACCACCGCCCCTCTCAGGAGGCGCTGAGCCGTTATCCTTCGCTGCCGATTGTCATGATGGATTGGGCGCCGTTTGAAGGTGCCAACGATATTATTCAGGATAACTCGCTGCTGGGTGGCGAAATGGCTACCGATCACCTGATTGCGCGCGGTTATCGCCATATTGCCTGCATTGCCGGGCCGCAGGACAAAACTACCGCTCGCCATCGCCTGGAGGGCTATCGCCGGGCTATGCAACGTGCCGGTTTGGCGATCCTGCCAGGCTATGAAGTGCATTGTGACTTTGAGTTTGAAGGCGGCGTGCGCGCCATGCAGCAGCTATTGGCGCTGGATACCCCTCCGCATGCGGTATTTGCCGGTAACGATGCGGTGGCGGTTGGCGTTTATCAGGCCTTGTTTCAGGCCGGGTTACGCGTACCGCAGGATATGGCGGTAATGGGTTACGATGATATCGAGTTGGCGAAATATTTAGCGCCGCCGTTGAGCACCATTCATCAACCGAAAGATTCATTGGGCGAACTGGCGATTGACGCGTTAATCAATCGCCTGCAAAACCCGGCTCGTGACGCCCAGGTGCTGGTGCTGACTCCTGAGCTGGTGGAGCGAGCCTCGGTCGGCCGTCGTTAACCTGTCGTCTTCGCCGGCTGTTCGCGCTTCTCTTTGCCGGTAATCAGGTTGCGTCCGTCCTTTTTGCGTAACAGCATGAACACAAAGGCCGATACCATGGTGACGATGCCCATGGTAATAAAGGTATAGTGGAAGTGGTCGATCATGGTGCCGATCGACAGCGAATCATAAAAACGCAGTACCGCTGCGCTCACCGCAATGCCAAAACTGATCGATAACTGCTGAGTGACCGCCAATACGCTGTTGCCGGAGCTGGCATTGCCGTCATTCAAGTCTGCCAGGCTGATGGTATTCATCGCAGTGAACTGGGTCGACATCGCCATGCCGAGTACAAACAACGGCACAATCAACAGCCATAACGACATTCCCGGGCTTTGCAGGGCGAACTGGGCAATCAGTACCCCGATAACCAGGGTAATGCCGACCAGGGTTTTACGATAGCCAAACCAGCGTAAGACCTGGGTTACGGTGGATTTTGCCATCAGCGAACCTACGGCTGTTGGCGCCATCATGCATCCGGCAATAATCGCCGAATAGCCAAAAGCAACCTGCAACATCAGCGGCATCAAGAAGGGTACACAGCCGGTTCCGAGTCGTGATGCCACGTTGCCGGCAATGCCGACCGAAAAGGTTCGAGTCTTGAACAGGTCCAGGCCAATCAGCGGCTGGGTGTGGCGACGGGCGTGCGCGATATAACCCCATAGCACGACAAACCCGCTCAGCAGCACGCCGAGTGAAATATAGCTGGCCATTACCCGCTCGCCGAACAGTTCCAGCCCGGTGGAAATCAACACCAGGCTAAGTCCGAACAGCATAAATCCGACGAAATCAAATGGCCGTTTCGGCGTGGTGAAATCCGGCATGTATTTGCGTGCGTACAGAATGCCGAGCAAACCAATTGGAATATTGATCAGGAAAATCCAATGCCAGGTGGCGTAGGTCACCAGCCAGCCGCCGAGCAACGGCCCGAGGATTGGCCCAATCAGCCCCGGCATGGTGACAAAGTTGAGCACCGGCAGCAGCTCACTGCGTGGGTAGGCACGCAACAACGCCAACCGAGCCACCGGCATCATCATTGCACCGCCAATGCCCTGTACGATGCGCGAAATGACCAGGAAGCTCAGGCTGGGCGACAGGGCGCACAGCAATGACCCCAGGGTAAACAGCAAGACGGCGATAATAAACACCCGTCGGGTGCCATAGCGGTCTGCCAGCCAGCCGCTGACCGGGATCAGCATCGCGACGGTTAACGTATAGCTGATGACTGCCGACTGCATTGCCAACGGTGAGCGCGCCAAACTGTGGGCAATTGCCGGTAAGGCGGTGTTAAGAATGGTGGCATCTAACGCCTGCATAAAGAACGCCATGGCGGCGATCCACGGTAACCCTGCCATGCTGCGCGCGGATTTTGTCATTACGGTTCCTGGTTGATTGTCGGCACGTTGTTTTCCTCTATCTATATAGAAGACGGATTTTTCTCGTTTAACAGAACCTGGCATGCAGCCAGCGCGGCGTTGCCATCGGCGGCCAGAATGGCATCCACAATCGCCTGATGGTGCGGCAGCTTAATCACTTCATTGCCGGTAATGGCGCGGAAGTAACTTTGGTAAACCGAATTGAACAGGTTGGCGAATGAGGTAAGAAACGGATTACCGCTGGCTTTATAAATAAGCTGGTGGAATTGCGTATCGACCAGTATCCAGCGTTCGCGATCGAATTCGCCATGCAGCGCGCGCATTTCCGCCATCAGCGTTTCTAACTGTGCTTTTTGTTGTTTGCTGGCGTGGGTTGCCGCTAACGCGCAGGCCTGTGGTTCCAGCGAGGTGCGCATAATCAGGAAATGCTGCATGACCTGATCAAAGTTTTCCCGCGTCATCCACCAGGTGAGCAGCTCCTGGTCGAGGAAATTCCACTGGCTTTGCGGCATAACGCGGGTGCCAATACGTGGGCGCGGCAACAACATGCCTTTCGCCGCCAATATTTTCACCGCTTCTCGCACTGCGGTACGGCTGACGCCTGAGGCTTCTGCCAATTCCATCTCTCCGGGCAGAATACTGCCCGCAGCAAATTCGCCCGCGAGTATCTGTTGACCGAGTTTTTCCGCTAACAGATAAGAAAGATTACGTTGGGCGGCCCGTTGTTGAGCATTAAATTGCATGGCTGCGGATCCTTGGCTTACATCGTTATTGTCATTTTACTCTACTGTCAGCCGGCGTTAGTGGCTGTTTTGCTGAAAAACTGCCGAAAAAACACCCTTTTTCATCACTTTTGTCGAAAAAAGCCGCGCTTGAAAAGTTTTTTGAAATTAGGGGTTGCGGCCTTCTGAGAACTCCCTATAATGCG
>NZ_JANUSB010000006.1 GCF_024793895.1 Serratia sp. AKBS12 | reverse complement strand
AGAAGTGAAACGCCGTAGCGCCGATGGTAGTGTGGGGTCTCCCCATGCGAGAGTAGGACACTGCCAGGCATCAAATAAAGCAACAAGCCCTACGCGCAAGCGTGGGGCTTTTTGTTTTGGGCTGACGAAAATAAAGCGGCATTTCTACCGCTTGTTCCTTACTTCTCCAGCCAATCGGCAATAAAATTGGCAACCGCCTGTGGATCGTTGATATCTAGCTGCTGGCCGGGGTAGTCCACTGACCGATCGCTGGCGACTGCAATAACGTGTTCATCCAACATTTCCCCCAACGGCCTGCCGACGCTGGCACGGTATAGAATAATCTTGCTGATTCGCTCATGTTTAAAGCCTTCCACCAAAATGATATCCACGTTGGCGGTATCAAAACGGCTTGCCAGAAAGGCCAGATCCAACGGTTGCTGCTCCGGCGTTTCGGTCATCAATGCCCAACGGCGATCGCTGGCAACCAGCGTCTGATCGGCTCCCGCTTTACGCAGTTCGTAGCTGTCTTTGCCCGGCGTATCCACATCCATATCATGATGCGTATGCTTAATCAGGCCTACGCGTATCTGCCGCTGCCTTAAAGCAGGAATCACCTGCTTGAGTAGCGTGGTTTTACCGGTACCGCTATAGGCGGCAATGGCCAGCATCGGGGGTAGACGGGCACTCATTGGCTGATTCCTTTTGCTCGTTGCCATGACAGGCAATCTTCGTGGGTATTCAAATTATGAAAAGCAGATGATTGACTGCTGAACACCACCTTGCTGGCGCCGACGGCATCTAAAAACAACATTAACTTGCGTTCGCCCTGGGCCAGGTATTGCGCCAAACGGGGGGCCAGGCTGTTATGCAGTAATGCCAGCGTGGGGTGTGCGCGCTGGCCATCGCTGGCATAGGCTGCCAACGCACCTTGTCTGCCTTGCCATAGCGTCTCTACCAGCGACTCAGGGAAATCTGGAACATCACAGGGAACGAATACCACCCACTCGGTGGCGGCATGTTGCAAACCCGCCAGCATCCCCGCCAATGGCCCGGCAAAACCAGGCTGCAGATCGCCAATCACCGGCCAACCGCTGCGCTGGTACTGCGCCAGGTTACGGTTGGCGCTGATCAATACCTTGCCCACCTGGGGCTGCAAACGCGCCAGCGTATGCTGGTACAACGCCTGGTCGCCTATTTGCACCAATCCCTTGTCTTCGCCATTCATTCGGCGCGCCCGGCCGCCGGCCAGGATCACGCCGGTAATTTCTGCATGCATAATCGTCATTCCACCAAAGGCTAACGCCCTGATTGTAGCGCTAAAGCCACCCAGACATCAGGATTTACCTTTATTGACAAGCTGCTTCTTTCACTGAGTAGTCAAGCCTGTTACTTTGTGGGTTTATGTATTTCACTGGATGAATCTAAAATGAAAACGCATCGTGTCAACGAGCTGATTGAGTTATTGCAACCAGCCTGGCAGCAAGATCCCGATCTTAATCTGGTGCAGTTTTTACACAAACTGGCGCAGGAAGCGGGTTTTCAAGGCGAGCTTACCGACCTGAGCGATGATGTTCTGATCTACCATTTGAAGATGCGCGGCACTGCCGGCACAGAGCAAATCCCAGGTTTGCAGAAAGACTATGAAGAAGACTTCAAAACGGCGTTGTTGCGTGCACGTGGCGTGATAAAAGACTAGATCGGGTAAGCAACATGAGCCTGTGCACGATCGATGCTACTATTTTCATTCCCGGCACAGTGTTGTCGCCAAGCTAAAATGAATGTTGTTATGAACAACTCTGCGTTTAATTTTGACACCCTTTCCCCCGATCTGATTATGGATGCGCTGGAAGGGGTTGGCCTACGCGTCGATTCCGGCCTGACGGCATTAAACAGTTACGAAAACCGCGTTTACCAGTTTATGGATGAAGCCCGTCAGCGCTATGTGGTGAAGTTTTATCGCCCGGAACGTTGGAGTGCGGCACAGATTGGTGAAGAACATCAATTTGCGCACGATTTGGCCGACGCAGAAATTCCTGCGGTAGCGCCCTTGATGTTGCAAGGTAAAACGCTGCATCAGTACGGCGGCTTTTTCTTTACCGTATTCCCGAGCGTCGGGGGACGGCAATACGAAATAGACAATCTGGATCACCTGGAGTGGGTCGGCCGTTTTCTGGGACGCATACATCAGGTTGGTGCTGAGAAGCGCTTTGTCGAACGTCCTACTATGGGTATCGATGAATATCTCACCGCACCGCGAACGGAGCTGGCAAGCTGCAATCTGGTGCCCAAGGCTCAGCGAGCGGGTTTCCTGGCGGCGACGGATAAGCTGATTGAGGCAATCAAACCCCGCTGGCATCTCGATTGGCAACCCTTGCGCCTGCATGGTGACTGCCATCCAGGTAATATTTTGTGGCGTGACGGGCCGTTGTTCGTCGATCTTGATGACGCACGTAACGGGCCGGCGGTGCAGGATCTCTGGATGCTATTACACGGTGAACGTCGCGATCAATTAATGCAGTTGGATATTTTGCTGGAAGCCTACGGCGAATTTGCCGAGTTTGATCAGGCTGAATTGGCGTTGATCGAACCGCTACGCGCGATGCGTATGGTGTATTACCTCGCCTGGGTGGCACGGCGTTGGCAGGATCCGGCATTTCCGCGAAGTTTTCCCTGGATGGCGGAGTCTGATTTCTGGTTGTCTCAGACCGCGGCATTCACCGAACAGGTTAAGCTGTTGCAGGAACCTCCTCTACAGCTGATGCCAATGTATTGAAGCTTTAACACAATGGAGAGTTTATTCTTATGAAGAAAGTATGGTTGGCACTTGTTGGCATGATGATGGCATTCGGTGCCTCAGCTGCACAGTTTAGCGATGGAAACCAATATGTTACGTTAGATAAGCCGGTCACCGGCGAGCCGCAGGTGCTGGAATTCTTCTCTTTCTACTGCCCGCACTGCTATCAGTTCGAAGAGGTTTATCACGTTTCTGACGCGGTGAAAAAAGCATTGCCGGTCGGAACCAAAATGACCAAGTACCACGTTGAATTCCTGGGGCCGATGGGTAAGCAACTGACGCAGGCATGGGCTGTTGCCATGGCGCTGGGTGTGGAAGACAAAATTACTCAGCCAATGTTTGAAGCGGTGCAGAAAACTCAAACCGTTCAAACGCCAGATGACATTCGCAACGTCTTTATTAAAGCCGGGGTGAAAGCGGAAGATTACGATGCGGCGTTGAATAGCTTCGTGGTGAAATCGCTGGTCGTTCAGCAGGAAAAGGCGGCGGAAGATCTTCAGCTGCGTGGTGTGCCAGCGGTATTTGTCAATGGCAAATACATGGTGAAAAACGATGGCCTGGACACCAGCTCAATGGACGCTTACGTGAAGCAATTTGCTGATGTAGTTAAATTCCTCAGCCAGCAAAAATAATCGCTGTTACAGATAAAAACGCCGGTTGATCCGGCGTTTTTTATTGGTATTGGCGTTTGATTTTATCCAGCAAGCGATCTTTTTCCAGCCACAGTGCATTCAGCCACAGCTGAAACTGCCGTTTAAAATGCTTGTCGTTAAAGTAATCGCCGTGCAGTGTTGCATCGATAGGTAACGTGTCGATACGTACCACCACGCGCTTTAGCCGTCCGCATAGCATATCCAGGAATGGCCGTTGACTATTATCGGGATAATGCAGCGTGACATTCAATACGCGGTCAAATTGATTGCCTAATGCACTGAGCGTAAAAGCAATACCTGCAGCCTTTGGTGCCAGTAAATTGCGATAGGGCGAGCGGGTTTTTATCTTTTTGCTTTCGGTGAAGCGCGAACCCTCGACGAAATTGACGATGGTGGTGGGGCGTTGGCGAAACTTCTCACAGGAACGGCGGGTGGTTTCAATATCCTTGCCGCGTTTTTCCGGGTGCTTAAGCAAATAAGCTCGTGAATAGCGTTTCATGAACGGCATGTCGAGCGCCCAGCAAGCCAGGCCGACGAAAGGTACCCAGGCGAGCTGCTGTTTCAGAAAATACTTGTTCATGGGAATGCGATTACGGAACAATACGCACAGCACCACAATATCCGACCAGCTTTCATGATTGCTGATCAGCAGGTACCAATTTTTACGGTCTAGCCCGACAAGTCCTTCAATATCCCATTCCAATTGCCGGTTAAGGCGTAATAGTACCGCCAAACCCTGGCACCAGCACCACATCATGGCATCGGCAAAGGCGGAAATACCTCGCCATATAACAGGAATGGGCACCAGCAGCTTGACGATACCGGCCGCCGCGATAGGGATTGAGCATAATACCGTCAGCAGTATGGTCAATAGTGTAGAAATGATAAAAACAACAGGGGCTAACACTTTTGGCATGGTTATGGGCTGGTGCTTGAAAAAACAGAATTAGGTATGCCGGGGTAGGCGCGAAGACAGATTTTACCAGAAACTGCCTAGAGAAAGCGTTATCAAAAAGTAGCTGTTTTTTTCTCGGTGCAGCGGATTATTTGGTGGGTTTTCGTGCAACTCTCTTATCTTGTGCTATGGTAATTGAGGCGCCAAATTTGATTTATTGTGCGATTAAAATTTCGCGCCAGTAATATCCACAAAATCAAAAAACGTCAATTAATACATTTCGCCGTTAGGATAAATTCTAGTACGATGATTTATCTGGGGATTTTATCTTCATTTAACGACCTGCCCTCTATTTTATAATCCATTCGTTTTTCTATGCACAAAGTTATCCACAGGCAGGATCGTGCGGATCGCTTAGCAAGATCCGATCATTTTTAGCCGTAATGCACGCTAAGGTTCGTCTCTGGCGGCCAGCTATGGCATCCTTAGCGTAGTCTTCTCACGAAAAAAGAAACGCTATGGCCCAGATTGCAGAAAACCCATTGATCCTGGTAGACGGTTCCTCTTACCTCTATCGCGCCTATCACGCCTTCCCGCCACTGACCAACTCCGCCGGTGAACCTACCGGGGCGATGTACGGTGTGCTGAATATGCTGCGTAGCCTGCTATTGCAGTACCAGCCGAGTCATGTGGCGGTGGTTTTTGATGCCAAAGGCAAAACCTTCCGTGATGAACTGTTTGCAGAATATAAATCCCACCGGCCTCCGATGCCTGATGATTTACGTGCGCAGATTGAGCCGCTGCATCGCATGGTGAAGGCGATGGGGTTGCCGCTGCTGGTTATACCGGGCGTTGAGGCCGATGACGTTATCGGCACGCTGGCGCAAGCAGCGGAAAAGGCCGGCCATGCGGTATTGATTAGTACAGGTGATAAAGACATGGCGCAGTTGGTAACGCCGAATATCACCCTGATAAATACCATGAACAACACCATCCTCGGTCCGCAGGAAGTGTGTGACAAATATGGCGTGCCGCCGGAGCTGATCATCGATTTTCTGGCGCTGATGGGCGATTCTTCAGATAACATTCCAGGCGTGCCTGGTGTCGGTGAGAAGACAGCACAGGCATTGCTGCAAGGTCTGGGCGGCCTGGATGCGCTGTATGGCAATCTTGACGGTATTGCGGCCCTCAGTTTCCGCGGCGCCAAGACTATGGCGGCCAAGCTGGAACAGAATAAAGAGGTGGCCTACCTGTCTTATCAACTGGCCACCATTAAAACCGACGTCGAACTGGAGATCACCTGCGCCGATCTTACCGTTGTCGAACAAGATGCCGATCAACTGCAACAGCTATTCAAACACTATGAGTTCAAACGCTGGCTGGCGGACGTTGAGGCTGGCACCTGGCTGCAAAACAAAAAAGGTAACGGTGCCAAAACGGCCAATGGGCCAAAGCCATCCAGCGTGACGTCAGAAACCCCCAAAGCGGTGGCGGAAGCCAAACTGTCACAGGAGGGGTACGTCACCATTCTGGAAGAAAGCACCTTTGCCGAGTGGCTTGAGCGCCTGAAAAAGGCCGATGTTTTTGCCTTTGACACGGAAACCGACGGACTGGATACGCTGACCGCCAACCTGATTGGCCTGTCTTTTGCCATCGAACCCGGGGTGGCCGCCTATTTGCCGGTCGCGCATGACTATCTGGATGCGCCGGCACAGCTGGATCGCGCATACGTACTGGAAACACTGAAGCCGCTGCTGGAGGATGAAAGAGCCTTGAAGGTAGGCCAGAACCTCAAGTTTGATAAAAGCCTGCTGGCACGTTACGACATTGATCTGCGCGGCATTGCCTATGACACCATGCTGGAATCGTACGTACTGGACAGCGTCAGCGGTCGCCATGATATGGATAGCCTGTCCGATCGCTATCTCGATCATAAAACCATCACATTTGAAGAAATCGCCGGCAAAGGGAAAAACCAGCTGACGTTCAACCAGATTGCGTTGGAGCAGGCCGCGCCGTATGCGGCGGAAGACGCCGACGTGACGCTACAGTTACACCTGGCGATGTGGCCCAAGCTGCAGGAAAGTGCCGGGCAATTGAAAGTGTTCAACGAGATCGAAATGCCATTACTGCCGGTGCTGTCGCACATTGAGCGCACCGGGGTGTTGATTGACCAGCATATTCTGGCGTCGCACTCCAAAGAGCTGACCAAACGGCTTGGCGAACTGGAAATTCAGGCGCATGAGCTGGCCGAAGAGCCGTTCAATCTGGCATCCACCAAGCAGTTGCAGGCAATTCTGTATGAAAAACAAAAGCTGCCGGTATTGAAGAAAACGCCGGGCGGCGCGCCGTCGACCAACGAAGAAGTGCTGGCGGAACTGGCGCTGGACTACCCATTGCCGAAAGTGATCCTTGAATATCGTGGTTTGGCGAAGCTGAAAACTACCTACACCGACAAGCTGCCGCTGATGATCAATCCGATTAGCGGGCGTGTGCATACCTCTTATCACCAGGCGGTCACGGCGACCGGTCGCTTATCTTCCAGCGATCCTAACCTGCAAAACATTCCGGTTCGCAATGATGAGGGGCGGCGTATTCGCCAGGCGTTTATCGCACCGGCAGGTTACCGTATTGTGGCGGCCGACTACTCGCAGATTGAGTTACGCATCATGGCACATCTGTCGCAAGATAAGGGTCTGCTCAATGCGTTCGCCGCCGGCAAGGACATTCACCGCGCCACTGCTGCCGAAGTCTTTGGCCTGCCGCTGGATAAAGTCACCAACGAACAGCGCCGCAGTGCCAAGGCGATTAACTTCGGCCTGATTTACGGCATGAGCGCCTTTGGCCTGGCCCGTCAGTTGGGGATCCCGCGCGGTGAAGCACAGCGTTATATGGATCTGTATTTTGAACGTTATCCAGGCGTGCTGGAATATATGGAACGCACCCGCCAGCAGGCGTCTGAGCAGGGGTATGTCAGCACCCTGGACGGGCGTCGTCTGTATCTGCCGGACGTTCGCTCCAGCAATGGCATGCGCCGCAAGGCGGCAGAGCGTGCGGCAATCAACGCGCCTATGCAGGGTACGGCGGCGGACATTATCAAGCGGGCGATGATTGCCGTCGATGCCTGGTTACAAAGCCAACAACAGCCGCAGGTGCGTATGATCATGCAGGTTCACGATGAATTGGTATTTGAGGTGCATGAATCTGCGATGGATGAAGCCTGCCAGCGTATCCGTAGCTTGATGGAAGGGAGCATGGAACTGGCGGTGCCGTTGAAGGTGGATATCGGTGTGGGCAAGAACTGGGAAGAGGCGCATTAATCGGCGCCGTTCAGCCTTTTTCTGCTTGCTATTAACGGTACCTGGTGAAAAACCAAGCTTTTTTCGTAATTTAGCTACATTAAGCGGTGATTGTTGCCGCAATATTACGTCAATAGCGGCGTAAATTGTGTAAGTAAACAACAAAAAATTCTTTTGCCCTGCGAAAAAATGATGTAGAGTTACAGATGTAGGGTACAGAGGTAAGATGTTCTATCTTTCAGACCTTTTACTTCACGTAATCGGATTTGGCTGAATATTAGCCGCCCCAGTCAGTATTGACTGGGGCGTTTTTTATTGTAAAAACAAAAACTAACCATTGGTTTTTCCTATCACCTCACCAATGGCTCCAGCATGATATTCCCGTAATTCACCCAGAAATCCGCGCGATCGGCCGTAAGATGGTCATAAGCATTTATGATGGTTTCTTGTCAAAACTGTAATTATGTAACAAAACCGCGGGGCAGATAAAAAAAGGGCCCCTTTGCATGGACCCTGCGTATTAGACTGCGGTGCAGGCGTTATTCACCGCCGATGTCATCTTCTTCTGGCAGCACTTCCGGTGGGATCTCATTGAACCAGGTATTCAGCTTTTGGCTCAGCTTGTCGACGCCGATTTTCTTCGGTGAAGAGAACGGTTCAACCTGAATGTCGCCCATAAATGCCAATACCGCTTCACGTACCATATTGACCTGCGCCTTGCGCGCACCGGACGCCAGTTTGTCGGCCTTGGTCAGTAACACCAATACCGGCGTGCCCACGTCGACCGCCCATTGAATCATTTGCTGATCGAGATCTTTCAGCGGGTGGCGGATATCCATCAGCACTACCAACCCCTTCAGGCAGTTGCGCATTTGCAAATATTCGCCCAGGGCGCGTTGCCACTTGCGTTTCATTTCTTCGGGAACTTCGGCGTAGCCGTAGCCCGGCAGGTCGACCAGGCGAATGCCGTCTTCCACTTCAAACAGGTTAATCAACTGGGTGCGCCCCGGCGTTTTACTGGTACGCGCCAGGCTTTTCTGATTGGTAAGCGTATTCAGTGCGCTAGATTTACCGGCATTGGAGCGGCCGGCAAACGCCACCTCAATACCCGCATCCGCCGGTAAATGGCGAATGTCGGGCGCACTGGTGACGAAATGGGTCATGTGATAATTGTAATTCTTGCTGGTCAAAATTTTTCGTCTCCGAATGAGCATGGCTTTCTGGGGGGCGATTATAACTGCATCAGCGCGAAAATGGGCCGCTTTCTGATTTTTAACCGCTTGGCATGCCGTTTTTTGCCTTTTTACCCGCAGCTTCGTGTAAGACATTGACCATTCGAACATGGGGATATATCGCTTTATTCGAAAGGACCAATTGTTCTTTTTTATATAAAACAAAAAGTTAATTCTTCGAACTGCATAATATTGCCACCTTGCGGTAGTAAGTACCTTGAGAGAGGCCTGAATACGCGTAAAGTAGCTTCCATCGCAGGACGCGAAGGATCAGGAATGTTCGGGAAGAACAATAAATCTCAGGGAACGCACCGGATGTGCAATGAGTGCCAGGATGTTTTCAGATGGAATTGGCCTGTTAACCGCGGAAGGGTTGGCAGCACACGGATGGTGAAGTATTTGCAATCGGATGCTGGCGGGAAGCACACTCAGGAAGAGTGGTAGCGAATGGATTGCGCCCAAGGATGATTTTTCTTTCAGGATGAAGGACGTAGTGGCAGGGATTGCATTTATAGCAGATGGAAAAATTGGGATGTTGAATGTGCGCATGGAGCGCGTAGCAGCCATATCCTTCAAACGAAGGACTGAAAAAGGCGGCGGGTTTAACCTGTCGCCTTTTTTATTTGTCTGCTTTCTGCTAGATTCCGCCCAATCGTATAGCTCCTCTATACTGAAGAATCTAATACTCAAGAGCATAACGCTATGAACCAGCCTTCAAAAGCGCCCCGCGGTAAAGCGGCGACGCCAAAAACCAAAAAGAAAAGTCGTGTGGAACTCGATCAGGAAGCCCGCGAGCGCAAGCGTTTGAAAAAACGCCGTGGTCTGGCGTCCGGTTCTCGTACTCAGGTAGAGAGCGGCAAACAGAAAAACTCAGCGTCAGGCGAGGCGAAAGATCCGCGTATCGGTAGCAAAACGCCTGTGCCATTGCTGGTGGAAGGCAAGGCAAAGGCCAAGCCGCAGACCAAGCCAAAAGCCGCCAGCAAGCCGCGCCTGACGCCGGAAGAAGAACTGGCGAAGCTGGAAAACGACGAACGTCTGGATGCATTGCTGGACCGTATTGATGACGGTGAGACGCTGAGTGCTGAAGATCAGGCTTACGTCGACCAAACGCTGGATCGTATCGATGCGCTGATGGAACAACTCGGCATTGAGCTGGGTGATGACGACGACGAAGAAGAAGAAAAGCAGGAAGATATCCTGAAGTTGCTCAAGAGTGGTAACCCAAAAGACGTATTTTAACGCGCCATGTGGCCGATTCTGGCAATAACCTTACTGTTAACATGTTATCTGCTGTGGTTATTCGGTAAACTATGGCGGCTGTCGCGGCGCAAAGCGCGCTTGCGCAGCGCTTCCGTGGCCAGACAGCGTAGAGCAATGCCCCTTTCCCGGCCCCGGCAGAAACGAGCACGGAAAAGGAGTAAGCAATGTCAGAACAGGCGATTGTCTGGGATTTGGCCCTGATCCAAAAGTACAATTATTCAGGGCCACGTTACACCTCATACCCCACTGCGCTGGAATTCAACCAGAGCTATGACGACGCGGCGTTCCTACGCGCCGCGGCGCGCTATCCCGAGCGGCCGCTGTCGCTGTACGTGCATATTCCATTTTGCCACAAGCTCTGTTATTTCTGCGGTTGCAACAAACTGGTGACGCGTCAGACCCATAAGGCAGATGACTATCTTGCGATACTGGCGCGTGAAATCGCCGCACGGGCGCCGCTGTTTGCCGGGCGTCAGGTCAGCCAGATGCATTGGGGCGGCGGAACGCCAACCTATCTCGACAAAGCGCAGATCAGCCGGCTGGTGGCAATGCTGCGCCAGCACTTTGATTTCCTGCCGGATGCGGAAATGTCGATCGAGGTCGATCCGCGCGAAATTGAGCTGGATGTGCTCGATCATTTACGCCACGAGGGCTTCAATCGCCTGAGCATGGGCGTGCAGGACTTCAATAAGGACGTGCAGCGGCTGGTTAACCGCGAGCAGGATGAAGACTTTATCTTCGCCTTGATAGCGCGCGCCAAGGCGTTGGGTTTCAACTCCACCAATATTGATCTTATTTATGGTCTGCCCAGGCAAACGCCGGAAAGCTTTGCTTTTACCTTGGCGCGAGTGGCGGAACTGAACCCGGACCGGCTCAGCGTGTTCAACTATGCGCATCTGCCCGAGCTGTTCGCCGCCCAGCGTAAAATCAAGGACGCCGACTTGCCCGATGCGCAGCAAAAGCTGGATATCCTGCAGCAGACCATCGCCTCGTTAACACAATCCGGTTATCAGTTTATCGGCATGGACCACTTTGCCCGACCTGATGATGAACTGGCGGTGGCGCAGCGCGAAGGCAAGCTGCACCGCAATTTCCAGGGCTACACCACCCAGGGTGACAGCGATCTGCTGGGGTTGGGCGTTTCCGCCATCAGCATGTTGGGCGACAGCTATGCGCAAAACCAGAAACTGTTGAAGAACTATTACGACAGCGTTGAACGGCAGGGTACTGCACTGTGGCGTGGTTTGGCGATGAGCGACGATGACTGCCTGCGTCGCGATGTGATCAAAACGCTAATCTGTAATTTCCAGTTGGCTTATCAGCCAATTGAACAACAGTATGCGATTGATTTTTCTGATTACTTTTCGCAGGATCTGCAACTGCTGGCACCGTTTGAGCGTGACGGGCTGGTGGAGAGGGATGCGCAGGGGATTCGCGTGACGCCGCGTGGCCGCCTGCTGATTCGCAACATTTGCATGTGCTTTGATATCTACCTGCGCAAACAGGCGCGCGCCCAGCAATTTTCGCGGGTGATCTAGCGTAAAAAACAGCCGCCAGGCATGAATGGCGGCTGTTAGGTTGTCTTAACGCAGCAATGCGGTAGTTATTCCATTCCCAGCTCTTTCAGTTTGCGCGTCAGCGTATTGCGCCCCCATCCCAACAGACGGGCGGCTTCCTGCTTGTGCCCCTGGGTATGGCGCAGCGCGGTGGTGAGCAGGGTGCGCTCCATTTCCGGCTGGGCTTCCGACAGCAGGTTTTGATGTCCGGAACGCAGCGCGCGATCGGCCCATTGCGCCAGCAGCGTGGCCCAACTGTCCGGCAAACTGTGCCCTCCGGTTTCTGGCGCGGCGGTTTCGAACAGTTCGCTGGGCAAATCCTGAATTAACACTTCCTGGCCGGCAGCCATCACCGTCAGCCAGCGACAGGTGTTTTCCAACTGGCGTACGTTGCCCGGCCAGGGCAGGCGCGTCAGGGCGATTTCGGTTTCCGGATGCAGATTCTTTGCTTCCACCCCCAGCTCTTTGGCCGCCACCTGCAGGAAATAACGCGCCAGGCGTGGGATATCCTCACGACGCTCGCGCAGAGGCGGCAGATGGACGCGGATGACGTTCAGACGGTGGAACAGATCCTCGCGGAATTTGCCTTCCTGCACGCGCAGTTCCAGGTTCTGGTGCGTGGCGGCGATAATCCGCACGTCGACCTTCACCGGCGCATAGCCGCCGACCCGATAGAATTGGCCATCCGCCAGTACGCGCAGTAAGCGAGTCTGAACATCCAGTGGCATATCGCCAATTTCATCCAGGAACAGGGTGCCACCGTCGGCCTGTTCAAAACGGCCCTGGCGGATCTGGTTGGCGCCGGTAAAAGCGCCTTTCTCGTGGCCAAACAGCTCGGACTCGATCAGGTCTTTTGGGATTGCCGCCATGTTCAACGCGATAAACGGCGACTTGACGCGTGGGCTGTGCCGGTGCAAGGCATGCGCCACCAGCTCCTTGCCGGTGCCGGATTCGCCGTTGATCAGCACGCTTATCGACGAACGCGACAGGCGACCGATGATGCGAAACACGTCCTGCATCGCCGGCGCTTCGCCAATGATGTCGGCAGTTGGGCCACTGGCCGGTTGGCTGCGCGCCGGTTGCTGCTGTTCCTGATAATGGCTGATGGCGCGTTCCACCAGCGCCACCGCTTCATCAATGTCGAAAGGCTTCGGCAAATAGTCGAACGCCCCCTGTTGATAGGCGCTGACCGCCGCGTCGAGATCCGAATGGGCGGTCATGATGATGACCGGAAGCATCGGATGGCGCTGTTTAATTTGCTTGAGCAGCGCCAAACCATCCATACCCGGCATGCGAATATCGGACAGCAACACGTCTGGCGTTTGCGTCGACAACGCTTCCAGCACGTCGTTACCGCTGTCGAAGGTGGCGCAGCTCATGCCCGCACCGGTGAGTGCACGTTCAAGCACCCAGCGGATGGAGCTATCATCATCGACGATCCACACTATCCCTCGTTGCATAGCTACCTCGACTTGCGAATGGGCAGGTAAACCGAAAATTCGGTGTGTCCCGGCCAACTGTTGAATTCAATTTTACCGCAATGCTGATCGATCAGATTGCGGGCAATGGATAATCCCAGGCCGGTGCCACCTTCGCGACCACTGACCATCGGGTAGAATAACGTGTCTTGAAGCTGTGCCGGCACGCCGGGGCCGTCGTCTTCAATATCGATGCGCGCCGCCAGCCGATAGCGGGTACCGTGTAGCGTGATCTGGAATGCTGTACGGGTGCGCAGCGTAATGGTGCCGCCGGCTTCTCCCAATGCCTGTAGCGCATTGCGGGTGATGTTCAGTAGTACCTGCTCGATTTGATCCGGATCGTGCGCCAGTTCCGGCAGACTGGGATCGTAATCGCGTACCAGCGTGACGTTTTCCGGCATTTCCAGCGATACCAGCTGACAAACCCGTTCTGCCACCTGGTGGATGCTTTGCGTAATGTGTTGGCCTGGCCGTTGCGGCCCCAACAGGCGATCCACCAGATTGCGCAGGCGATCGGCCTGTTCGATGATCACTTTGGTGTATTCAGTCAGCGACGGATCGGGCAGCGCCTTGGCCAGTAGCTGTGCCGCGCCGCGTAGACCGCCGAGCGGGTTCTTGATTTCATGCGCCAGGCCGCGCACCAGATCGCGCGCTGCGATTTGCTGGGCGTGCTGCAACTGTTCCTGGCTGAGGCGGCGCTGATTATCCATCGGCGCCAGCTCCAGCAGAATATAGCCTTCAGGCAGCGCCTGAGCGGTCAGGGAAAGGATATGCGCCCGCCCGTCGACCACCAGCGTCACTTCGTTGTCGGTAAAGCCCTGGCCGGCCTCGAGGCTTTCTCGCATCAGATCGACGTTCAGCGAAAAATAGCCGAGCAAATCGGGCAGCGGCGTGCCGAAAAGTTTACGGGAGCTTTGCGCCAGCAGTTGTTGAGCCGCCGGGTTGGCGTAGTGCACCGCCAGTGTGTCATCCAACAGCAGAATGCTGTTGATCAGTGAATTGAGGATTTGCCCTGCGTCGGGCAATTTGTCAGTTGCCATATATGCCCTTCATCTTTCAAGGTACAGCGGCAATGGCTGTCCTTGCTTACCCGGTCATCTGGCAGACCCCGCCGTATCGGCACGGTTGCCGTCTCGCTGCACCTTGAGATCTTGTGGGTATAGCAGACGCTCTGCACTTTTTTGGTGCATCTATCCTACTCCATCCTTGATAAGCACGGAATGGCGTAGCGTTACCGATAATAGCGTGGTGAAAAAAGCCCATCCGAAGATGGGCTGAAAGTTTCCACGGCAACAAAAAAACGACAACTAAAACTGGTTGCGCCACGCGTGGTGACGCAGGTGATGCTTAAACGCTGTAGTACAGCTCGAACTCAACCGGGTGTGGCGTCATGCGCACACGGTCCATTTCTTCTTTACGCAAATCGATGTAGGCATCAATCGCATCGTCAGTGAACACGCCGCCACGGGTCAGGAACTCGCGGTCTTCGCTCAGTGCAGCCAGCGCTTCGTCCAGTGAACCGGCCACTTTTGGAATCTCTGCTTCTTCTTCCGGCGGCAGGTCGTACAGGTTTTTATCCATGGCATCGCCAGGGTGGATCTTGTTGATGATACCGTCCAGGCCGGCCATCAGCAGAGCAGCGAAGCACAGGTACGGGTTGGCAGCCGGGTCTGGGAAGCGAGCTTCGATACGGCGCGCTTTCGGGCTGGCAACCACTGGAATACGGATGGATGCAGAGCGGTTACGGGCAGAATATGCCAGCATTACCGGTGCTTCGTAGCCTGGGACCAGACGCTTGTAAGAGTTGGTGGTCGGGTTGGCCAGGGCGTTTATGGCTTTCGCGTGCTTGATGATGCCGCCAATGTAGAACAGGGCAGTTTCGGACAGGCCGCCGTATTTGTCGCCAGCGAACAGGTTGGTGCCGTTCTTGGACAGAGACATGTGGCAGTGCATGCCGGAACCGTTGTCGCCGAACATAGGTTTTGGCATAAAGGTCGCGGTTTTGCCAAATGCGTGAGCCACGTTGTGCACCACGTATTTGTAAATCTGGATTTCGTCGGCTTTCTTGGTCATGGTGTTGAAGCGGGTTGCCACTTCGTTCTGACCGGCGGTTGCCACTTCATGGTGGTGCGCTTCAACCACCAGACCCATTTCTTCCATGGTCAGACACATGGTTGAACGCAGATCCTGTGATGAATCCACCGGTGGAACCGGGAAATAACCGCCTTTTACCGCTGGACGGTGGCCTTTGTTGCCGCCTTCGTATTTGGTGCCGGAATTCCACGCGCCTTCAATGTCGTCGATGGCGACGTGGGAGCCGCGGATGCTGCTGCCGAAGCGGATATCGTCAAACAGGAAGAACTCAGGCTCTGGCCCGAACAGCACGGTGTCGGCGATGCCGGAAGAGCGCAGGAAATCTTCTGCACGCTTGGAAATGGAACGCGGGTCGCGATCGTAGCCCTGCATGGTGCCTGGCTCAAGAATGTCGCAGCGAATAATCAGCGTGGATTCTTCGTAGAATGGATCCAGCACTGCGGTGCTGGCGTCTGGCATCAGTACCATGTCAGATTCGTTAATGCCCTTCCAGCCGCCGATCGAGGAGCCGTCAAACATTTTGCCTTCTTCGAAGAAGTCGGCATTTACCTGATGTGCAGGAATGGTGACGTGCTGTTCTTTACCCTTGGTGTCAGTGAAACGCAGGTCTACGAATTTCACTTCATGCTCATTCAGCATCGTCAAAACGTGTTCAGCGGACATACTTAACTCTCCCGGATTTATCATTGTCGTCGTCGTGGAACGAATCTGTGGTTCTGGCTTTTTTTCGCCCTGTATAGACTAAAGCGAAAACTGTGCCAACTTTATAAAAGCGGGCTAATCACCATTCTGTGCGGCTTTTACCCAACCCGAGTATGCACCATTAGTGACCCATTGCACCATGGTGGTGCAAAAGTGGTGTGATGAGGCACCATATTGGTGCAAAAGTGCACCTGCTGGTGCTTTTTGCACCGTGAAAGGGATCACAAACTGACCTGGACACAGTTGTTTATAAGAGATGGTTGTGATCTTGTTTAGTACCTCGCTTAATACGTGTACAATAGCGCGCTATTTCTAATGCCTGAGGCAAAGCTGTGATCGAAAATTTGCGTAACATCGCCATTATTGCCCACGTTGACCATGGTAAGACCACCCTGGTTGACAAACTGCTGCAACAATCCGGTACTTTCGGAGAGCGTGTAGAAGCCACCGAACGCGTAATGGACTCCAACGATTTGGAGAAAGAGCGTGGGATTACCATCCTCGCAAAAAACACCGCCATTAATTGGAAAGACTACCGCATCAACATCGTGGATACCCCAGGACATGCCGACTTCGGCGGCGAGGTTGAGCGTGTGATGTCAATGGTTGACTCGGTGCTGCTGGTTGTGGATGCAATGGATGGCCCAATGCCGCAAACCCGCTTCGTGACCAAAAAGGCATTTGCCAACGGTCTGAAGCCGATCGTGGTCATCAACAAGGTTGACCGCCCTGGCGCGCGTCCTGATTGGGTTGTCGATCAGGTCTTCGACCTGTTCGTTAACCTCGACGCCACCGACGAGCAGCTCGACTTCCCGATCATCTATGCTTCTGCATTGATGGGGATCGCGGGTACTGACCACAACGACATGGCGGAAGACATGACCCCGCTGTATCAGGCCATCGTCGACCACGTGTCTGCACCGCAGGTTGAGCTGGAAGCACCGTTCCAGATGCAAATCTCCCAGTTGGACTATAACAACTACCTGGGCGTGATCGGCATCGGCCGTATCAAGCGTGGTAAAGTGAAGCCAAACCAGCAGGTCACCATCATCGACAGCGAAGGTAAAACTCGCAACGGTAAAGTGGGCAAGGTGCTGGGCCACATGGGTCTGGAGCGTATCGAGTCGACCCTGGCTGAAGCGGGTGACATCATCGCTATCACCGGTCTGGGCGAACTGAACATTTCCGACACCATCTGTGACACCTCTGCGGTGGAAGCACTGCCGGCGCTGTCTGTCGATGAGCCGACCGTTACCATGTTCTTCAACGTCAACACCTCACCATTCTGTGGTAAAGAAGGTAAGTTCGTGACTTCGCGTCAAATCCTTGAGCGTCTGAACAAGGAACTGGTGCACAACGTGGCCCTGCGCGTTGAAGAAACCGAAGATGCTGACGCATTCCGCGTATCTGGCCGTGGTGAGCTTCACCTGTCGGTACTGATCGAAAACATGCGTCGTGAAGGTTTCGAACTGGCGGTATCCCGTCCGAAAGTTATCTTCCGTGAAATCGATGGTCGTAAACAAGAGCCATTCGAAAACGTTACCCTGGATATCGAAGAACAACACCAGGGTTCCGTGATGCAAGCCATGGGTGAGCGTAAAGCTGACCTGAAAAATATGGATCCAGACGGTAAAGGCCGCGTGCGTCTCGACTACGTGATCCCAAGCCGTGGCTTGATCGGTTTCCGTAACGAGTTCATGACCATGACCTCGGGTACCGGTTTGCTGTACTCCACCTTCAGCCACTACGACGACGTGCGTCCGGGCGAAGTGGGCCAGCGTCAGAACGGCGTGCTGATCTCCAACGGTCAGGGCAAGGCGGTAGCGTTCGCCCTGTACGGTCTGCAGGATCGCGGCAAGCTGTTCCTGGGCCACGGTGCGGAAGTGTATGAAGGCCAGATCATCGGTATTCACTCTCGTTCCAACGACCTGACCGTGAACTGCCTTACCGGTAAGAAGCTGACCAACATGCGTGCTTCCGGTACTGACGAAGCGACTACCCTGGTTCCGGCCATCAAGATGACTCTGGAGCAAGCGCTGGAATTCATCGATGATGACGAGCTGGTAGAAGTGACGCCAACTTCGATCCGTATCCGTAAGCGTCATCTGACGGAAAACGATCGCAAGCGTGCAAGCCGCGGTCCGAAAGACGCGTAATTGCCTATTGGTACCCGGTGAGCATCAGGCTTTGCCCTGAGCGCTGACCGGTATCGATGCCGTATACCCAGGGCGCGTTTGGCGCCCTGAGTTTTTTCCTCTGCTTTCCCCCGTTTCTGCGGCGCGCTATGCGCTTTTCCGTTCGCTCTCTGTTCAGCCTTTACTTTTCCCGCTACAGTGAAATCTCACCGGCCCGTCAGGAGAGGACTATGCTGTACATCTTTGATTTAGGTAATGTGATCGTCGATATCGATTTCAAACGCGTACTGGGTGTATGGAGCAATTTGAGCGGCACGCCACTGGCGGTGCTGAATGAACGTTTCACCATGGGCGATGTGTTCCAGCAGCATGAACGCGGGGAAATCAGCGACCAGCAATTTGCCTCCAGCCTGTGCGAAGAAATGGGCATTGCCCTCAGTTTTGAACAGTTTTCTACCGGCTGGCAGGCGGTTTTCGTGGCTCTGCGCCCGGAAGTGATCGCCATCATGCAGCGGCTGCGCAATGAAGGACACCGGGTAGTGGTGCTGTCCAATACCAACCGCTTGCACTGCAACTACTGGCCGCAGCATTATCCTGAAGTGGCGGCGGCGGCGGACGCGATGTATCTGTCGCAGGACATCGGCCTGCGCAAACCGGATCCTGCTATTTACCAATACGTCCTGGAGGCGGAACATACCCCGGCCGAACAGGCGGTATTTTTTGACGATCACCCCGCTAACGTGCGCGCAGCGCAGGCGGTGGGCATCAAGGCGGTGCACGTCACCGACCGCGACGTGGTGCCGGCCTATTTTGCCGGTTGAGTCAGGCAGGTTAGGCTCAAGGCATACGAACTGACAAGGAGTGAGTATGTCGTTATTCCGCAGCAAGGCGCTGCCGCCATCGATGAAACCGGGCGTGACTTTTGGCCGCCTGCTGATAAAGCGCATCGACAGCGATGGCCTGACCATGCTGGCAGGCCACCTGGCTTACGTTTCCCTGCTGTCTCTGGTGCCGCTGATCACCGTGGTGTTTGCGCTGTTTTCGGTCTTTCCGATGTTTTCCGATGTCAGCATGCAGCTTAAAAGCTTCATCTTTAACAACTTCATGCCGGCGGCTGGCAATGTCATCCAGCGCTACCTGGAACAGTTCGTCGCCAACTCCAACAAAATGACCGCCGTCGGCACCTGTGGCCTGATAGTCACAGCGCTGCTGCTGATGTCGTCGGTGGACAGCGTGCTGAATACCATTTGGCGCAGCAAAAATAAGCGACCGATGATTTATTCGTTTGCGGTGTACTGGATGGTGCTGACGCTGGGACCGCTGCTGGTGGGCGCCAGCATGGCGATCAGTTCGTATTTGCTGTCGTTGAACTGGTTGGCACAAACCGGCGTCAACAGCCTGGTCGAGCAGCTATTGCGTATCTTCCCGTTGATACTGTCATGGGTTTCATTCTGGCTGCTGTATAGCGTGGTACCAACGGTGCGCGTGCCGTCCAGGGACGCGTTGATCGGCGCGCTGGTGGCTGGCCTGCTGTTTGAACTGGGCAAGAAGGGTTTTGCGCTGTACGTCACCATGTTTCCGTCTTACCAGCTTATTTATGGCGTGCTGGCGGTGATTCCGATTTTATTTCTGTGGGTCTACTGGAGCTGGTGTATCGTGTTATTGGGTGCCGAGATCACCGTCACTCTGGGGGAGTACCGCGCGTACCGGCAGCATAAAATCGAACAACAACCACAGGACAATCAGCAAAAAGGGCAGTTATGATCGCATTGATTCAACGGGTATTAAACGCCAGCGTCACGGTTGACGGCGAGACGATAGGCAAAATTGGCCCGGGTTTGTTAGTGTTATTGGGCGTAGAGCAAGACGATGATCAACAGAAAGCCGATCGTTTGTGCGAGCGGGTCTTGGGATACCGCATTTTCGGCGACGAGAACGACAAGATGAACCTCAACGTGCAACAGGCCGGCGGCAGCGTACTGGTGGTTTCGCAGTTTACGCTGGCGGCGGATACGCAAAAAGGCATGCGGCCGGGTTTTTCGCGCGGCGCGTCGCCCCTTGAGGCTGAGCGGTTATATCACTATTTTGCCGAGCAGTGCCGTAAACGCGGCGTGGAAACGCAGACCGGGCAGTTCGCTGCGGACATGAAAGTGGCGCTGGTGAACGATGGGCCGGTGACTTTCTGGCTGCAAGTTTAGGAATCACCCAATAGGCTAACTGACTTGCCGTGTTGGGCCGACAGCGTGATCACCCCCGCAGAGGCGTGGGGTCAGCACTGACGGCCCGGATTGACGGCAGTGGCACGCCTATTGAATGGTTCCGCAGGAAACATGATTTGGAGAGAAGGCGTCTATGTATCACCTACGAGTACCCGTAACAGAACAAGAACTGAAGGATTATTACCAGTTTCGCTGGGAAATGCTGCGCAAACCGCTGCACCAGCCGGTGGGTTCGGAAAAGGATGCCTATGACGCCATGGCTCATCACCAGATGGTGGTGGACGAGAGTGGCAACATCGTCGCTATCGGGCGCCTGTATATCAATGCCGACAATGAGGCTGCGATCCGTTTTCTGGCGGTTGACCCTTCGGTGCAGGATAAAGGGCTGGGGACGCTGGTGGCGATGACGCTGGAATCGGTGGCGCGACAGGAAGGCGTCAAACGCGTCGTGTGCAGCGCGCGTGAGGATGCGGTCGAGTTCTTCGCCAAGCTGGGGTTTGAAAGCCAGGGCGAGATCACGGCGCCGCAAACCACGCCGATACGCCACTACCTGATGATCAAACCGGTAGCGACGCTGGACGATATCCTGCACCGTCCTGACTGGTGCGGGCAATTGCAGCAGGCCTGGTACGATCATATTCCTCTGAGCGAAAAGATGGGCGTGCGCATCAGCCAATATACCGGCCAGCGTTTTGTTACCACCATGCCGGAAGTCGGCAACCAGAACCCGCACCATACGCTGTTTGCCGGCAGCCTGTTTTCGCTGGCAACGCTGACGGCCTGGGGATTGATCTGGCTGCTGTTGCGTGAGCGTCATCTGGGCGGCACCATCATTCTGGCGGATGCGCATATTCGCTATAGCAAACCTATCACCGGACGACCGCGCGCCGTGGCCGATCTGAGCTCACTGAGTGGCGATCTGGCCCGTTTGGCTCGTGGCCGCCGGGCGCGCGTGCAGGCAGAAGTGCATCTATTCGGTGACGATGACAAAGGGGCAGTATTTGAGGGTACCTATATGGTGCTGCCAGCCGAACCGGAAGAGCCGTTGGACAAAGGCGGTTCAGAGGCGATAGCGAACTGAGCATCAAGCGCAGCATAGGGCATCTGGCCAGATGGGTGCTGCATGCTGCGCCCGCTTAACGGGTTGGGCTTAATTGATGGCTTAATCTATCGTAGATATGTGGCGTAGTTGCCGATTGTTTGTTTAATCAGAAATATCTTTGCTTATTTGGCATAATTGACTATTTAATTTGCACTCAACAAATACATTGAATGGAGTAAATCGGTTTAAGGATATTTACCTCGTCTAATCTTGAGATTTATCCTGATATTGATGACATCAGGTCCCGCAAAGTCACGATCTCCTGCTTGTCTGATGCTGAATCCTGTCGTTAGAATGCCGCAAAATCATTAAGGCGGTTTATCTGAATGGACTCAGTAACTCAGCGGTTGGCAGTATCATTGTTATTTCTTTCTCTCAGTTCGGCTGCTGGCGCCAATATGCTCAGCCCGGCGGATCGAGATACTATCCAACAGCAACAACGTGAATTGTTGCAGCAAAACCAACAGCAACGACAGGAATTGCAACGCAGCCTGTCCCCGGTGCTGCCACAAACGCCAGCAGCCACAGCCCCCGGCGGGCCGTGCTTTACCATTACGACCATTCACCTTGAAGGTGCCAGCCATCTGCCCGCCCGTGCGCGGCAAGCCTTGACGCAGCCCTATCTGCAACGCTGCCTGAATCTGGCCCAGATCAACACCCTGGTGCAGCAGGTTTCCGACTGGTATATCGAACGGGGCTATATCACCAGCCGCGCTTTCCTGACCGAGCAAGACCTGTCCCATGGGGAACTGAAGCTGCTGGTACTGGAAGGGCAACTGGAGAAGATCTGGCTGGACCAACGGGATGACCGAATGCTGAAGATGGCATTCCCCGGCCTGGTGGGCAACATCCTTAATCTGCGCGATATCGAACAGGGCATGGAGCAGATCAACCGCCTGCGCCAACAACCGGTGCAGATTGAAATCCTGCCCGGCAGCCAACCGGGTTATTCGGTGGTCAATTTGACCGCCAAACCCGAGTTCCCGGTGATGCTGGGGTTGGGTTTTGATAATAGCGGGCAAAAGAGTACCGGCACCGGGCAAATCAACGGCTCATTGACCGGCAATAACCTGCTGGGGTTGGCGGATCAGTGGTTTGTGACCGGTGCGCGCAGCAGCGATTTCGCCAACGATCACGATGCCCGCAGCGTACAGGCCGGAGTCAGCCTGCCTTATGGTTATTGGCTGGTGGATTACAACTACTCTTACAGCGAGTATCTCTCGACGATAGACAATCAGGGCTTTGATTGGCGATCCACCGGCGACAGCCAAACCCATCGCTTCAACGTTTCGCGCGTATTGTTCCGTAACAGTGACATGAAAACCGGCCTGGCGCTGGGCCTGACCCACCGCATCAACCGCAACTATCTTAATGACACCCGGTTGGACAGCAGCAGCCGCAAACTGACCAGCGTATCTCTGGGCATGAGCCATAGCCAAAAACTGTGGGGGGGTTTTGCCACGCTCAATCCTTCCTACAGCCGTGGCATTCCCTGGTTAGGCGCGGAAGATGACAGCGGTAAAGCCAGCGAAGCACCTAGGGCGGAGTTTAATAAATACACGCTCTCCGGCAGCTATTACCTGCCGTTGGCACCGAACTGGAACTACCTCACCAGCCTGTACGGCCAGTGGACGCCCGATCGCCTTTACGGCAGTGAACGCCTGCCCCTAGGTGGCGAAAGTTCGGTGCGTGGCTTCAAGGAACAGTATCTCTCCGGCGATAAAGGCGGCTACTGGCGTAACGAGGTCAACTGGTCGCCGTTCAGCCTACCGTATCTGGGCGATATTTCCGTATTGGCTGCCGTAGATGGCGGTTATCTGCACCACGACTCTGTGGATGCCTACGCTTCCGGCACGTTATGGGGCGGCGCGGTGGGGCTGGGCAGCCGCAATCGCTATTTCAGCAGCCAATTTACCGTTGGCTGGCCGCTGGCGCATCCGAGCTGGTTAGAGCCGGACCGGGTATCGATTTACTACCGTATTAACATCGTTCTTTAATTCACAGGGAAGGATTTCAAGGATGACGAAGAAAGAGGATAGACCCGTTCATGCTGGCCAGCGTTGGCTGAGTTATACCCTGTGCAGCCTGTTGGCCTGGCAGCCGTTGCTGCCCGCCTTGGCGAACGGTGTTAACGTTGCCGAAGGGAATACCCGACTCGATCAGGCTGGTAATGGTGTGCCGGTGGTCAACATCGCCACGCCTAATCAGGCGGGCATTTCCCACAATAAATACAATGAATTCAACGTGGACAAACAGGGGCTAATCCTCAACAACGCCACCGGGCAGCTCAATCAGACCCAGCTTGGCGGCCTGATCCAGAACAACCCCAATCTGAAGGCCGGGCAGGAAGCCCAAGGCATCATTAACGAGGTTGTCGCCCCGAACCGCTCCCAGCTGCAAGGCTATATGGAGGTGGCGGGCAAACAGGCCAACGTGATGGTTGCCAACCCTTACGGCATCACCTGCAACGGCTGCGGCTTCATCAACACCCCGAATGCGACGCTGACCACCGGTAAACCGGTGTTAGGGCCGGACGGCAAACTGCAGGCGCTGGAAGTCACGCAAGGGGCCATCAGCATTCAGGGCAAAGGACTGGATGCCAGCCAGAGCGGGAAATTTGCCCTGATCGCCCGTGCTACCGAGATCAACGCCCAGCTGTATGCCCAGGATGCCACCCTCACGCTGGGGGCCAACCGGGTGGATGCGCAGGGTAATGCGACCCCGATCGCGGGCCAGGGAGAGGAGCCTAAAGTGGCGGTCGATACCGGTGCGCTGGGCGGCATGTATGCCAACCGTATTCATCTGGTTTCCAGCGACAAAGGCGTAGGCGTCAACCTCGGTAACCTCAATGCCCGTGCCGGGGATATCACCCTGGATGCCAACGGCAAATTGACGCTCAATAATTCGCTGGCGCAAGGCGGTGCATTAACGGCGACAGGGCAAAGTATCAGCATGTTGGGTGACCACAAGGCCACCAGCTCCATCACGTTAAACAGCCAGGGAGACCTCTCCCAGCAGGGGGGGACACTGGTCAGTGACCAGAATATCGCTCTCACCAGCGGTGGTACGTTGCAGATGAGCAGCGGCAAGCTGATCTCTGGCAACGATGTCACCCTGCGGGCTCGTGACGCGCTGGTGGACAGTTCGAGCCAGATTGATGCTGCCCGCCATGTCGACATGACGTTGTTCAAAAGCGGTATGACGCAGGGGCAAGTGACCGCCGGGCAAAACCTCACCCTCAGCGGCACTAGCTTGGTCAACAGCGGCACGCTGGCGGCCAATGGGGCGATACAAAGCACCCTTTCCAACCTGGCAAATAGTGGAACCGTTCAGAGCCAGGGCAACCTGTCGTTGAGCGGCCAGTCACTCGCCAACAGCGGCAAGATACTGAGTGGAGGAGCGCTGGCCCTTACCAGCCAGACGTTGGATCAAGACGGCACCTTGAGCGCCAAAGGCAAAGCCGATCTTACCGTTAGCGATACGTTGCGAAATGGCCGCTACGGCGAGTTGCTGAGTGACGACAGCCTGACGCTGTGGGCTGGAACGCTGCAACAGAATGGCCTGATCTCCGGCGCGACGGGATTAACCCTCAACAGCGATACGCTGACCACGGTGGCAGATTCCCTCACCACCAGCCAAGGCAAGATCACGGTTAACGCGGGTAACGCCACGTTAGGCGGGGAATGGAATGCGGATGGCGATCTGGCCTGGCATGGCACGACGTTGAACACGCAGCCGGGTGCCCAGATACAAAGCGGGGGCAAACTCACCCTCCAGGCCCAACAAGCCACGCTGGCGGGAACCCAAACGGCGAAAGGGGCATTAACGGTAGAGGCTGGCTCACTGCTGCACAGTGGTAAAAGCCATGCCGCAACCCTGGCCCTGAAGGCGGACACCCTGACCAACCAGGGCACGCTGGTCGCTCCTGTCTTGAAAATCAACAGCCAGACGCTGACCAACAGCGGCTTGCTACAAGGCAGTCAGACCCTGGATCTGATCGCACGCCTGATGGATAACCAGAAGGGCGGCACCGTGTATACGGCCAATGCCCTGTCACTGGCTATCCCGACTCTGAAAAACGCCGGGTTGATCACCACCGATCGGGATTTGGTGCTCAGTGGCGATCAACTGCTCAACAGCGGTGAAATCAATGCGGTGAACCTGACGGCCAAAACCCAGCGAGTCGATAACCAGCAGAGCGGTTTGTTATTGGCGAAAGATAAGCTGTCACTGAACGGTATGGCGTTGTCCAATGCCGGGCAACTGGCAGCCGATCAACTTACCCTGAACACCAACAACATCGCCAATAGCGGCACGTTGCAGGGCGACAGCGCTCTTGCTATCAAGGCTGCTGAAGCCACCAACCGTGGGCGTGTACTCACCGGCGGTTCGCTAAACCTGACTGCAGACACCTTGACCAACGCCGGGACGATGCAGGCGATCCTGATGGTCTTGTCACTGGCCAAACAGTTCAGCAACCAGCAAAACGGCACCGTCAACGCGAGTGGCTCCCTGGCGCTGACCACCCCTCAGTTCAGTAATGATGGCCTGCTGGCCGCAACGACGCTGACCTTGGATACCACGGCTCTGTTCAATACGGGGACTCTGCAAGGCAGCCGTCAGCTCAATCTCGGCACCGCCACGTTAGACAACCAGCTCGGTGGTGCTTTACTCAGTGGCGGTGCACTGACATTACGGGCAGATTCGCTGACCAATAGCGGATTGCTTCAAGGCCAGACACTGGATCTGTCCACCCAAGAATGGCTTAACAACGGCAATGCGCTGAGTGAACAAACGACGAGCCTGACAGTCGCCAATACGTTGACCAACCAAGGGAAGATCCTCGGCCAGCAAGGGATGACTGTCTCTGCGGGCTCAGTGGACAACGCGGGATGGCTGGCGGCCACCGTGCTCTCCGTCGTGGGCGACGTTATCAACAAGGGGCTGGTGCAGGGTAGTCAGTCCCTGCAACTTTCCGGCACTTATCTCAATAACGCAGCCACAGGCCAGATGTTATCGAGCGGGGCGTTACGCCTTGAAGGCCAACGGTTGGTCAACCAGGGTGCTCTGCAGGGGCAACAACTGGCGGTGAAAGCCCAGACCTGGCAGAACAGTGGCAGTGCCCAGGCGCAAGATCGCCTGACGGCAGACCTGACCGGGGACATGCTCAACAGTGGCCTGTTACTGAGCCAGGATCGGTTTGATCTCAAGGCGGCTCATATTCTGAACCAGGGCACCTTGGCGGCAGACAAGGTGGTATTGACCGCGCCACAGCTGACCAACAGCGGCCTGCTACAGGGCAACAGCCATCTGCAACTGGCTATCCCCACTATCAGTAACCTTGCCAGCGGAAAGCTGGTCAGCGGCGGTGCGCTGGAGCTGGCGCTCGATCGACTGGAGAACGCTGGCCTATTGCAGGTGAACGATGATTTGTCTCTCACCGGCCAGCAATTCACCAACCAGGGCAGCATCCTGGCGAACAACCTGAACTTGAATGTGCAGGGTGCCTTGGTAAACCAGCAAGGCGGCCAACTGGTGGCCCGTGAAAATGCCACCTTCCGCAGCCAATCGGTGAACAATGCCGGAGTCTTGGCGGGCAATTCGCTGGCGGTGGACAGTGGCGCCGTGACTCACAGCGGCATCATGCAGGGCAATGCCGGGCTGACTCTGAACAGCACCGCGCTGAACGTGCTGGCCGGTGCACAACTGCTGAGCGGGGGTGAGCTGGCAGTCAACGGTGGCGCAGTCACCAACGCCGGGTTCTGGCAGGGGAATAACCTGACTTTTGGCGTCGATAGCCTGGATAACCGCGGATCGATAAACGCGGTTGCGGGCCTGACTGGCACGGTGCTCAATACGCTGCAAAACAGCGGGCAGATGGGCAGCCTGGAGACGCTGAACCTGAGCGGCGACTATTTAACCAACAGCGGCAAGCTGGTGGCCAACCGGTTGACGCTGGATGCCGCCACGCTGAGTAACACGGGATTATGGCAAGGTAGCGAGTGGCTGAATGCCCGCGGTGATGCGCTGACGCTGGGTGAGTCAAGCCGCACGTTGGCCGGGGGCGCATTGTCGCTGAATGCCGGGCAACTGACCTCAGAAGGGTTGGTTCAAGGTGGACAAACCCACGTCACGGCCACTAGCTGGTTGAACCGTGGCAACCTGCTGGGGAGCGATTCTCTGGCAGTCAACGTCACCGATGAATTGGTGAATGAAGGGTCACTGCTTAGCCAGGGTAACAGCGAAATACAGGCGCAGACGCTGACCAATGACGGTGCCGTCCTGAGCGACGGAAATCTGTCTTTGGCGGGCGCTACGTTGAACAACCAAGGTGCCGTACAGGGTAACATCCTCAACCTGACGCAGAACTTGGTGAATAACGCAGGTACGCTGATCGGCCTGCAGTCGCTGACGTTAGGCATTCAGGCATTCTCCGTCCCGTTGTTGACGCTGGTGAACCGTAGCCAGGGCTCACTTCTGACGCAGGGAACGCTTTCTGTCAATGGCAGTACGGTGACCAGTGACGGTCGCTGGCAGGGGCAACAGATCCTGCTGAATGCTCAGACGTTGAATAACAGTGGCGCAATCCAGAGTGCGGATGCGCTGCAAATGGTTCTGTCTGGGGCATTGAATGCGACGGCTGGCAGCAAAATTACCGCCAATGGTGCAGCTGTATTACAGGCACAGTCGTTGACCAACGCTGGACAGTGGCTGGCAAAAAATCTCACCCTGCGCGCTGACTCCCTGAATAATCAGGGTGAAATAAGCGGCGTTGACGGCCTGACGGTCGCGCTGAGCGGAGATTTCACCCAACAGCAAGATAAAACCCTGCTGACGGCGGGTGACCTGAAACTGGATGCGGCCTCGGTCACCAACCTTGGGCGGATCCAGGGGAACGGCGTGTGGGTTAACAGCGGTACGCTAACCAACAGCGGGCGTGTGCAAGGTGAAACAGGCTTAACGCTGAACCTTAGCGGTGGGTTGACCAATAACGCTACGGGCACCCTTCTCAGCCAGAACGCACTCACCATTACCTCGCCGTACTGGGTCAACAGCGGCCTGATGCAAAGCGGTGCTGACACCCGGTTTGAGGGGACGATATCAGGGCGTAATGACGGTAGCCTGCTTGCTGGCTCCGATCTGTCACTCTATGGCTCGCAATTTACCAACACTGGTTGGTTGCAGGCAGGCTCCCTGTTACTGAATGCGGATGCGTTGGACAACAGCGGTACCTTGTTGGCAGAACTGCAGGGAACGTTGACCGCAGATAGCCTGAACAATCAGGGCACGGTCCAGGGAAGCAACCTGGCGTTGAATACTCAGCAACTGACTAACGGCGGCACGCTGCTTGGCACTTCCGGGCTTGGCATCAATGCCGGTCAGGTGGCGCTGCAAGAGACAGGAAAAATGTTCAGCGGGGGCGATTTACTGCTGAGCAGTGGCGATTTTGACCAACGTGGCCAGGTCGTGGCGTTGGGCAACCTGACACTACAACTGGTGAACGCCTTTACCAACCAGAACGTGATTGCCGCAGGCCAGAGCCTGAATATCAACAGCCAGGGGACGTTGACCAACCAGGGAACTCTGCAGGGGCAGAGCGTCGACCTCACGACGTACGGCATCTTGACCAACAACGGGCAAATTACCGGCGGAAGTGGGGCCAGCACCCTCAGTGGCAGCGCTATAGCCATGAACGCGGCCGGAACCCTGCAATCAGGGGGCGACGTAACCCTGAACAGCCAGAGCGATATCACCGTGGACGGGTTTACCGGCACGTTGGGCTCGATGACGCTGAATGCGGCTGGCGGCCTGATTAACACCGCCTTGCTGTATGCCGGTAACAACCTGTACCTGCTGGCCAACAGCATCAAAAACCTGCGCGGTGACATCCTGGCGGGCAATAGCCTGTGGATGCAGCGTGATATGGCAGGCAATGCCAACGCTGAAGTGGTGAACAGCTCTGGCACCATTGAGACACAAAATGGTGATATCACCATTAACACCGCCCATTTGCTGAATCAGCGCGATGGGCTGAGTGTGGTCAGCTCTGAAAGCAGCGCACCGCAGTACTCCTGGGTGACAGATTTTGAGGCCAAAATACCGTTAACCTTCTTCAACAAAGGCGACTACGGCTATGTCATCAAGTCCTGGGAATCGGGCGGCGGCAGCCCTGGCCACGGAGCGTCTCCGACAACGCATTACAGTTCAACGCCAACGCCTTATCTTAACCAACGGATTAAGGAGTTTGCCTCTGGCGTTTCGACGATCACCGTCACGGCAAACGGTGGCGCAGCCCGTATCGCGGCCGGGCGCGATCTCAGCCTTTATGCTGGCCAACTGGACAATCAGGCCAGCAATATTTTAGCCAATAACAATGCCTATCTTTCAGGGAGTAACCTGAATAACCAATCCTGGTTCTCGGGCACTGAAACCCGCTATCAAACGTATCAGTATGGTTATGGCCTGAGTAAAGTTCCGGTGCCAGAAACCAGCGTTTCTAAAGGGGAGATTACATCCAACTACATCGTCTACACGGCGACGGGCAAAGTACGCTATGAACGTGGAGAAGGTGAAATCTACCGTTCCGTTATTCAGGCTGGCGGTAACGTCGTGGCCAACTTTGCCAACGATCTGAGTAATACCACCACCTCACCCAACGCAGATGGTGTAAGTCACACTATCAATGTCCCAACGCTCAATACTTTGAGTCAACAGACAATTGGTAATGCCGTAGAGAAACAGGCGTTGTCAGTCGGTGATAAGGCGGCGGTCAATTTGCCTGAATGGCAAGACAGTCTGCAAAATGCCCTGCAACAGATTAACGGGGGCAGCGGCCTGGATAACGTCACGCCTGAGCTCACCGGGTTAGGAAAATACAGCGACGGTGACCAGGGTAACGCCAATCTGGGTGATGGAGCCAAGTTACAAAACACTACCACCGATGGCAAGGACCTGATCGGCACGGATGGTAAGGCCTTAAACCAGTATCAAGGCAAAACGGTCGATACCAGCGCGTATCCTCTGCCTACGGGCGAGAACGGCTATTTTGTGGCGTCCACCGATCCGGACAGCCCGTATCTGATCACCACCAACCCGAAACTGAACGGCCTGGGGCAACTCGATCCGAACCTGTTTGGCGATCTCTACGCATTGCTGGGGATCAACCCAGGTCAGAGCCCGCGTGAAACCAACGAACAGTTCACGGTAGAAGACAAATTTATCGGCTCTTCCTATTTCCTGGACCGCCTTAACCTCCACCCGGATTACGACTACCGTTTCCTGGGGGATGCGGCCTTTGATACCCGTTACGTCAGCAATGCCATGCTGAATCAGACGGGCAGCCGTTATCTGAACGGCGTGGGTTCAGATCTGGAGCAGATGCAAACCCTGATGGATAACGCCGCCAGGGCGCAACAGTCGCTGGGGCTGAAGTTCGGGGTCGCGTTAACGGCGGAGCAGATCGCCTCGTTGGATCACAGCATCTTATGGTGGGAAGCGACCAGCATCAATGGCCAGACGGTGATGGTGCCGAAGCTCTACCTGTCACCAAAAGATGTGACGATCAATAACGGTAGCGTGATTGCCGGTAAAAATGTCTCGCTCACCGCCGGTAATATCACCAACAGTGGCAGCACGTTGACCGCACAGAACGCGCTGACGCTCGATAGCCAGAACAGCATCAGCAACCTCAATGCTGGCCTACTCAATGCGGGCGGCAACCTGCAACTGAGCGCGATTGGCGATATCAATAATATCGGCTCAATCATCAGCGGCAAAATGGTACAGTTGGAAAGCCTTGATGGCAGCATCATCAACCAGACGCTGACGAATCAGTGGAATACCCAGGGTTCTCTGGGCGGCTGGATGCCACAAAGCCTGTCGCTGTCACGCACGGAAATCGGCGATATCGGCACCATCCAGGCCTTGGACAGCTTGAGCCTGAGCGCTGGCAACAACATCGACATTCTGGGAGCCAAATTGACTTCCGGCGGTGCAATGGATCTGCTGGCGGGGGGCGATATCAACGTCCTGGCCAACACCACCTACAGTGCCGATAAATATCAGGGCTGGCGGAACGTAAGAGAGAGCGAAACTCACAGCAGCCAGGGCAGCGAAATTAGCGCTGGTGGGCCGCTGACAGCCGATGCGGGCCGTGATGTCAACGTGAAGGCCAGCCAGGTTGGCAGCCAGACTGATACTACCCTGATGGCTGGGCGCGATATCAACCTGCAAACACAGGAAGCGAGCACCCGGCAGAAAGATAACGGCACCGAACAGCGCACTAACGATGCCACGCGCACCACCCTCACCAGCGGAGGCGATTTAACGCTGGCTGCAGGCCGGGATATGAACTTGCAGGCCGCAGCAATGGTGGCGGACAACAACGTCAACCTGAACGCCGGGCGTGACGTGAACCTCAACACCCAGCAAACCAGTGAATACCGCGAAAGCAAGGAAGGTAAACGCCAGCAGGTGGATGAGTCTATTCGTCAGCAAGGAACGGAGATCGCCAGCGGGGGCAATACCACCATTCGCGCCGATCGAGATACCACCTTGAATGCGGCACAGGTGCAGGCCAGCGGTGATGTGGCGGTAAGCGCCGGGCGCGATCTGACGCTCAACAGTGCCACCGAAAGCGACTACTCCTTCTTCGAAGAAACCAAAACCAAGAAAGGGTTCCTGTCAAAGACCACCACCCACACGGTGCGGGAAGATTACGCCACGCAGGAAAAAGGCACGCTGCTGAGCGGCGACAACGTGTCGCTGTCTGCGGGTAACGATCTGACGGTGAAGGGGTCTTCGGTTGTGGGTGACGGCAAGGTTAACCTGCAAGCGGGTAACAACGTCGAGATCGTGGCGGCGACGGAAGAACAGTCCAGCTATCGGTTGGATGAGAAGAAAAAGAGCGGGCTGATGGGCACCGGCGGTATCGGGGTGACGATTGGTAGCTCCAGCTCTCGCCATCTGGTGAATGAAGACGGTACCACGCAGAGCCAGAGTGTCAGCACTATCGGCTCGACCGGCGGCGATGTGAATATCGTTGCGGGCGGCAAGGCACATATTGGCGGTGCGGATCTGATTGCCGGTAAAAATCTCAGCGTTACTGGCGACAGCGTCGTTATCGAACCGGGGCATGACCTGCGTACGGTAGAAGAGCGGTTTGAGCAGAAGCAGAGTGGCCTGACGGTGGCGTTGTCCGGTGCGGCAGGTGCAGCGGCCAACTCAGCAATAGCGGCAGCGCAAAGTGCCAAAAGTGAAAGCGATGGCCGTTTGGCCGCCTTGCAAGGCACCAAAGCCGCGTTGTCTGGGGTGCAGGCAGGGCAGGCCGCGGTGTTGGAAGATACCAAGGGCGATGCGGGTAATGCGATTGGTATCAGCCTTTCCCTGGGGGCCCAAAAGTCGTCATCCACGCAAAAACAGGTCTCTGATAATGTCACCGGTTCGACGTTGACGGCGGGTAATAATTTGTCGGTGACCGCAACCGGTAAAGGCAGTGGTGCCAACGGTGGCGATGTGGTGATTGCGGGTAGCCAGTTGAAAGCGGGTGGCGATACCACCATCGATGCCTCTCGCGACATTTTGCTTGCCGGGGCTGCTAATTCCCAGCAGCAGACGGGGAGTAACAAGAGCAGCGGTGGTGAAATCGGTATCGGCCTGAGCCTGGGTAAAGACACGGGTATCAAGGTGTTCGCCAACGTCAACGCTGGCAAAGGCAGTGAGAAAGGTACCGGTACGCAGTGGACAGAGACAACCATCGACAGCGGTAAGACGCTTGCCATGAACAGCGGGCGCGATACCACCCTGGCCGGTGCACAGGTCAGCGGTGACAAGGTGGATGTTGACGTCGGACGTAATCTGACGCTCAGAAGCCAGCAGGACAGCGATCTCTACGACATGAAGCAGCAGAACGCCAGTGCGGGTGGCAGCTTCACCTGGGGCTCGATGAGCGGTTCTGGCTACCTGAACCTGAGTCAGGACAAGATGCACAGCAACTACGACTCGGTGCAGGAGCAGACCGGGATTTATGCGGGCAAGGGCGGCTTTGACGTTAAGGTCGGCGAGCATACCCAACTGGATGGCGCGGTAATCAGTTCAACGGGCGCGGCGGACAAAAACAGCCTGGATACCGGGACGCTGGGCTTCAGTGACCTGTACAATAAGGCGGACTACAACGTCGAACATGTCGGGGTTGGGATAAGCGGCGGTGGCGACTTTGGTGGTAAGGAGTTCCAGGGCAACCTGGCGGGCGGGATGCTATCGGGCCTGAACGGCAGCGGCCATGCTAGCGGCACCACGCAGGCGGCGGTGAGCGAAGGTAACATCACTGTTCGTGACAAGGACAACCAGCAACAAAATGTCGCCGACCTGAACCGGGATACGGAGAATGCCAACGGCAGTATTGCGCCGATCTTTGACAAGGAGAAAGAGCAGAAGCGGTTGAAACAGGCGCAGTTGATCGGAGAGATAGGTGGGCAGGCAACGGATGTCATCCGCACGCAGGGTGAGATAAACGGGCTGAATGCGGCAAAGGCAGAACTAGCTAAAGATGGCAAACTGCCGCCGGAGCCGGGAAAAAATGCCAAGCAGGAAGAGATTGCTCAGTACGTCAGCATCCTGAAAGACACCACTGCGTATAAAGAGGCCATGAAGCAGTATGGTACGGGCAGTGACGTGCAGAAAGCGGCGCAGGCGGTAACGGCTGCGTTGCAGGGGCTGGCAGGAGGAAATATCTCCCAGGCCCTTGCTGGTGGTTTGAGCCCGTACGCGGCAGAGCAAATCAAGAAGTATACCGGCACGAATGAAACGGCTAACGCGCTTGCCCATGCGGTATGGGGGGCGATGGCAGCACAAGTGAGCGGCAACTCGGCCGCCGCGGGTGCTGCGGGGGCAGCGGGAGGTGAATTGGCTGCGCGTTATCTGGCAGAGAAGTTATATGGTGCAGACACGCCGGAAAAAATTGCTAAACTGAGTGAGGAGCAGAAGCAGAGTCTCAGTGCGCTATCGACGTTGGCAGCGGGTTTGGCAGGCGGCGTGACGGGCGATAGCACCGCGAATGCTCTGGCGGGTGCTCAGGCCGGTAAGAATGCGGTTGAGAATAACTATCTGAGCAGCACAGAAGCCAGAGCGCTTGATAAAGAAATGCAGGACTGCAAAGCCTCTGGCGGTGACTGTAATAAGGTGGTCGAAAAATATATCGACATTAGTAATAAAAACAGTAAGGAACTGATTGAAGCTTGTACCGGTGGTGGCGTTGCCTGTGTGAGCTGGCAGGAACTGATACAGGGGGCGACCAATGTGGCGAATGATGCGAACCCGCATCAAATCAGACTGGATGAAAAGCTGAAAGATCCAAGTGCCGCAGCACTGGTGAATTATCTCAACGGAACGGATCTTAAATTCCTGGCGGATAATATTACAACCGGTGATCGAATCATGGATGTGGTAATGACCCCAACCTCCTGGCCAGTAGCAATAATGGGCGGGAAGGCAATTATTACTAATGCAGTGAATAACACCAAAGAACAGCTTATTGCTGTGGGCGTAGGTGCTGGCTTAGGGGCTGGTATCCAATATGGTACGACAGGTGAAGTAAAACTGTCGGATGTAATTGGCTCAGTAATCGTTGGTGGGATTACCGCCGGTAAAGGTTACAACCCAACGATGGCATGGAACGCGGCTGGCGGCTATTATCAGGCTGAAATCAGCGGTGATGATCCGTTTATGGCGACGTTGCTGAGTAAAGTCGGGGCTTCAGCGGGTTATGCAGCAGGTAACGTTATCAAAGTGCCATTTGATAAAAAACTAAATCCAATATCAAAGCAGTATGAATGGGTTCCAACAGGTGTCTGGACAATAACTAAACCAGCACCACAACATCCATTACCATCAATAGCAGGTAATATCGGTGATTCTGCTGTATCTGGTATGGTTCAGGATAAGTTGAAAGACGGTGGAGGCAAGTGATGAAAAATAGCACTAAATCATTACTTAACCTTTTATATTTATGCTGTGCGATGAGCGTAGTGTTGTTTATTTTGACAATGTTTGGACGTTTATTAGGTGCTTGGTTAGCTTGGAATATGAATGATAACTTTCCGTTCTCATTAGATGATTTTTTTGCCTGCCTCAAACTCACTTGGATGGGGCCACCTGCTGGCTTTATTTTTTGGTATTTTTATTATCGCTGAATCCTTGGTAAATCCCGGCCAATTGGCCGGGATCTTTGCTTTTACGCGTTGAAAACTTCGACTTCCCGCCGCTGCAACCGAATAACACCGGATGCGGCGGCGACTTCCAGTTGTTCGGCATCGGTAATGCCGGACTCGGTGAGCCAATCCCCGCCGATGATCAGCTCGCCGTTCTGCCGCACCCAATCCGCCCCCAAATCTTGCCGATCTTGGCTGGCCGCGCAGACGGCTTCCCATGTGGATTCGTCGGTGACGGCGGTGATCCACAGGCCATCGGGCCTGAGTGTGAGCTGAAAGGGTGCGCCGGATGTAAAACCCAGCTCGGCGAGGGTGTCGCCGTTAATCGTCAGTTCCGGTATCGGTTCGAGGGTATCGGGCCTGAACGGCAGCGGCCATGCTAGCGGCACCACGCAGGCGGCGGTGAGTGAAGGTAACATCACTGTTCGTGACAAGGACAACCAGCAACAAAATGTCGCCGACCTGAGCCGGGTTCGCCGGAGCGCACGGTGTGGCGGGGGTGCTGCCGCCCAAGGCGTCGAAGGAAGGTACAGGCGATGCTGGGTCATCGTAGTGTGGAGAGCACGCAGCTGAGCATCCGTGCGTTGCAGGCGGTACACGCCAGTACGCATCCGGCGGAGCAGAAATACGAACGAAACCCAGGCGAAGTGGAGTAAAGGTAATGATAAGGTATATACTTAGCCAGTACTTAAGCGGACTGGGAGAAAGAACCATGCCTAAAGAAGCGGTGTTCACGATGAAGCTGGAAAGCTCGCTGCGGGAAGACTTTATCGCCGCAGCGAAAGCCAGCGACAGACCGGCCTCTCAGGTGTTACGTGAACTGATGCGGGAATATATCAGACGTCAGAGCGAGAGCCGGGCTTACGATGCTTACCTGGCGCAGAAAGTGGAGAGAGGGCGTCAGTCTATCCGGGCAGGTGCAGGAACGGATAACGAAGAGGTTGAAAAGCTGTTCGCAGAACGACGGGCCAGAGTGGCAGGTAAAATATGAAGGTTCGCTGGGTGCCGGAGGCACTGGATGACCGTACAGCGATATGGGATTACCTGGCAGAAAGAAACCCACTGGCAGCGGCAGAGATGGATGAGCGGTTCAGCGAATCGGCTGCCCTGCTGGCAGAGCAGCCGTTGATGGGAGTACAGGGAAAAATAGCTGGCACGCGGGAGCTTATACCACATGAACATTACCGGCTTGTGTATGAACTGGATGAAGAAGCCGATACCGTCTGGATAGTGACGTTGATCCACACAGCCCGATGCTGGCCGCCGTTACCGCCGGACAGCGACCCTGTACACGATTCTGTGTAAATGCCTTTCTCAGAAGTGACCGTCCAGACGGTCACCGAACTCGATAATAAAGCGACTCATTGCCATGCGCCAGTCCCTCAGCGGCATTGTCAATTTTTGCGAGGCGGCCTGGATTACCAGCCACACGACCTTTTTTACTGACCCGTCCGCCGGGAACCCCTTCGTCACGGCACCTGCTGCTCCAGCGTTTGCCCATCCTTGCTGGTAGCCTGCAACTGGCCCCGCAAAGATGCTTTAAACGGCCCATCACTATTGAGTAATCCCTTCAGCTGCAACTGCAGATTTCCATCGCCCTCGAGCGGTATCGGCTGCCATCCCCATTGTTGCAAGGTATTCAACGGTACCGAACGGCCATTCAGCGCCAGCGTGAACGGCTTGCCTGGCAGTTGCGACACGCTGGCTTTGGCGTCCAGCAAGCCGTTTGGCATAAACGCACTGAGTTCGGTAACGGCAATTTGCTGCGGATCTGCCGTCAGCGCCAGAGAAGGGCGCCTGACGTCGATCTTGTTGAAGGTGGCCTCGCTGGCGTTCAGGGTCAGCGAGCCTGAACCGATGCCCCAGTGATGATCGTTCGCCAGTAGCAAATTGCTGCCGTAACCGTCCAGCGATGTCAGCTGGAATGGGAATTCGGGGTTGATATCAATGATCAGATTGCGGTTGGTGGTCAACTTGGTGACGTATACCTGAGCCAGCCAGTCCGGCAGCGGTTGCAGCCACAGTTCGCGCCAGTTTTGCGGTAGGGTATATTCCAACGCCACCACGGCGACATCGTCCAGCTGCAGGCGATGATTGGCGCGCAGCCAACTGCCCGAGGCGCGCAGTAGCCCGCCCTCCCAGCGCGAAGTGAACTGTTCGATGGCAATGCCCGCCGGCGATAGTCGCATATTGATGATCGGATCGATCAGGTGGACTCGGCCGCTGATCATATCGCCGGCGTTGAAGTTCAGCGAGCCGTCCTGGCTGCTCCAGTCCCCCTGGTGGAAGCTGACGTTTTGCAGCGACAGATCGAGATCGTTAAATGCCCACTCTTTGCCTTCCAGCCGCGCATCAATCAGATCAAAACGTTTTACGCTGACCGGCGGCAGGGCGGTGAAGCGTTGCCAAAACTGACCCAGCGTCTGTGGCGTTTGCAGCCGTACATTGCTCAAGCGCAGACGTTCCACCAGCCAACTGCCATCGGCGGCACGGCTGGCCTTGCCGGTCAGATCACCCTGCGCCAGGTCGGCGCCAAAATCGTTCAGCAACAGCCGGTTTTGCTTGATTTCCCCCTGCACCAGCACCTGGGAGGCGGGGATGCCGTTTAGCGACAGCGAACCGGCGCTGAACTGGAACTGGTTGTTTTCACCCAGTATATGGCCGGCTTTTGGCTGCCATGGCGTAATGCCGGCATTGACCTTCTGCGCGTTGAGCTGCCAATCGGCACCGTTGGACTGCAGCGCCATATTGCTCAATTGCAGTACGTCCGCCTGTAATGGCAGCGCTGCCTGCGGCTGCAGGTTCAACGTACCGTCGCGCAGCGTGACGCTGTGGAAATAGCGCGGGTTGGTAATTTGGCGCAGACTCAGGCCGAGATCGATCCGTTTGGCGGCCAGCGACTGCGGCTGGTTGGGGCGTGTCAGCGTCACGTCTTCCAGGCTGATTTGAGCCGGTTGTCGCCAGGCGTGGCTGATTTTGCCTATGCTGAGGCGATAGTCGCTGTTATCGCTTACCCAGTTGCCGAGCCGCTCGGCGGCCCAACGCGTTTGCCCGATGACATACAGCAGCACTAGCGCGAGCACTACCAACAGCAGCAACGTCAGCAACAGTTTCCCGATAAATTTCATCGCCTATACCTGCGTCGGTAAAAAAGGATACCCTGTTTATGCCGTAATTGGCCCGCCATCTCAAGGGCAATGGTCTGATAGACAATAAAAAAAACGGCCGCAGGCGGCCGTTTTATCACGTTGAAGAGTGATTATTCTTTCTCTTGCGGGAACAGCAGATTAAGCACGATGGCGGTAATGCCGCCGGCGGCGATGCCGGAAGACAACAGGGTCTTCAGCCAGTCTGGCGCAAACTGCAAAATCAGCGGCTGCTGTGAAACCCCCATGCCTACCGCCAGCGACAGAGCCATGATCATGATGGCGCGGCGATTGAGTTTCTCACGTGACACGATGCGTACGCCCGACGCGGCGATAGTGCCGAACATGACGATGGTCGCACCACCCAGCACCGGTTCGGGAATGTGCTGTACGAAACCGGCTACCGCCGGGAACAGGCCAAGTACAATCAGCATCAGCGCGACCACGAAGCCGACGTAGCGGCTGGCGACGCCGGTCAGCTGGATCACGCCGTTGTTCTGGCCGAAGCAGGAGTTCGGGAAGGTATTGAACACTGCCGAAAGCATCGAGTTCAGGCCATTAGCCAACACCCCGCCTTTCAAACGCTTCATGTACAACGGGCCACTGACAGGCTGCTCAGAGACGTCGGAGGTAGCGGTGATATCACCGATGGTTTCCAACGAGGTGACCATAAAAATCAGCATCAGCGGCAACAGCAGGTTCCAGTCGAAACCCAAGCCGTAATACAGCGGCGTCGGAATGGTGATCGGAGCGCTAGGGGTCACCGGCTGGGTTTCCGGCAACATGCCGAGCGCCCAGGCCAGCAAGTAGCCGACCGCCATGGCGATCACCAGCGACGCGACGCGCAGATACGGGTTGCGTTGGCGGTTAAGCAGGATGATTACCGCCAGCACCGCGCCGGCCAATAGCAGGTTTTTTGGCGTACCGAAGGTGTGATCGTTCATCGCGGCATAGCCGCCGCCGATCGACGTCAGGCCCACCTGGATCAGCGACAGGCCGATAATCATCACCACGATACCGGACACCAGCGGCGTAATGATACGCCGTGCCAGGTGCAATACGCGTGACAGTAGAATTTCGGTACAGGAGGCGACCATCAGGGTGCCGAACAGCGCAGCCATCATGGTTGGCACATCGGCACCGCCGTTTTTCAGCGCCAGACCGCCCATGATCAGCGGCGAGACAAAATTGAAACTGGTGCCCTGAATCGACAGCAGGCCGGAACCGACCGGACCCCAGGTTTTGATTTGCAGAATGGAGGCCAATCCGGAGGCAAACAGCGACATACTGATAATGTGTTGAGTATCCTGAGCTGGCAGGCCCAGCGCCTGACAGATCAGCAACGCCGGGGTAATGACGGCAACAAACATCGCCAGCAGATGCTGACCAGCGGCGAACAGCGTTTGCGGCAGCGGTGGGCGATCTTCCAGTCGGTAAATCAGTTCACTGTTGCGGGGAGTCGTTGATACGGACTTTACGGCATCAAGCTCGGCGGATGGCATGGTCATGGTAAGGCATTTTCCAGAAACGGCAAAGAGCGCATTTTAATCGCCCAGCCAGCAAAAGCAAACGGTTGCGCATAAATATTATGTTAGGCTGTTTTTATGTTATGTCGCATTTTTATTCATTTTTATTCATTTTTTCTTGTTTTTTCAGCGGAATTTTCTTCTAATCCTGCACTCATCAAGTTTAAAAACGATATGGTTTTCTATAACTTATTATTTTAATTGGATCTTTTCCCCTCACATGGAGTAGCTAGATGTTTCATCTCGATACTTATGGCACGCTAGTCGCGGCAACCCTGGTTTTGCTCCTTGGGGGCAAATGCGTTAGAACCATCCCCCTGCTCAGAAAATACACTATCCCGGCTCCGGTTGCCGGTGGCTTACTGGTTGCTTTGCTGCTGCTGATCATGAAAAAGACCGTTAACTGGGAAATCAGCTTCGATATGTCGCTGAAAGATCCGTTGATGCTGGCGTTCTTTGCCTCCATCGGTCTGAATGCCAACCTGGCACGGCTGCGCGCCGGCGGTAAGGCGCTGGTGGTATTTCTGTTTGTGGTGCTGGGCTTGCTGGTGGTGCAGAACGCCATCGGCATTGGCATGGCGAAAATGCTGGGGCTGGACCCGTTGATGGGCCTGATCGCCGGTTCGATCACCCTGTCGGGCGGTCACGGTACCGGTGCGGCCTGGAGCAAGCTGTTTATCGAGCGTTATGGCTTTGAAAATGCAACGGAAGTGGCGATGGCCTGTGCGACCTTCGGTCTGGTATTGGGTGGCCTGATTGGCGGACCGGTGGCGCGTTACCTGGTAAAACATTCCTCTACGCCGGAAGGTTCACCGGATGATAGCCAGCAACCGAGCGGTTTTGAAAAGCCGGAAAGCGGCCGTCTGATCACCTCGTTGGTAATGATTGAGACCATTGCCATGATTGCCATCTGTTTGAGTCTGGGGCAGTTGATTTCCGGTCTGTTGCTCGGTTCGGTGCTTGAACTGCCGACCTTCGTCTGCGTGCTGTTTGTTGGCGTGATCCTCAGCAATACCCTAGCGTTTACCGGCTTCTATACGGTGTTTGAACGTGCGGTGTCGGTGTTGGGCAACGTCAGCCTGTCGCTGTTCCTGGCAATGGCGCTGATGAGCCTGCGGCTGTGGGAACTGGCCTCGCTGGCGTTGCCGATGCTGGCTATCCTGGCGGTTCAGACGCTGGTGATGGCGCTGTACGCCATTTTCGTTACCTACCGCGTCATGGGGAAAAACTACGACGCGGCGGTACTGGCTGCCGGACATTGTGGTTTTGGCATGGGGGCTACGCCAACGGCGATTGCCAATATGCAGGCGATTACCGATCGCTTCGGTCCGTCGCATCTGGCCTTCCTGGTAGTGCCGATGGTTGGCGCATTCTTCATTGATATCGCCAATGCCATAGTCATCAAGCTGTATCTGCTGCTGCCTGTTTTCCCGGCGGTTGGTTAAGCCGAGTAGCTAGAGAAGGGCATATAAGCATCATGCCGGTCACCCCAGGGTGGCCGGCATTTTTTATGCGTTGGAGTAACGGGCTTTTTCTGGCAGCCAACGTTCGATCAGGGCGTGAGCATGCTCTGGATAGTTTTGGTGAATATGGCGTGCTACGCGCTGTACTTCCGGGATCATTGCCTGATCGCGCAGTAAGTCAGCCACTTTGAATTCGGCGCTGCCGGTCTGTCGAGTGCCAAGCAATTCGCCGGGGCCGCGAATTTCCAGATCGCGCTGGGCGATCACGAAGCCGTCATTGCTGTCGCGTAACACCTGTAAGCGCTTTTGCGCCGTTTTGCTCAACGGCGTTTTGTATAACAGCACGCAGTGCGAGGCTACTGCGCCCCGGCCAACGCGGCCGCGCAGCTGGTGCAACTGCGCCAGCCCCAGACGTTCCGGGTTGTCGATGATCATCAGACTGGCGTTTGGCACGTCAACGCCGACTTCAATCACCGTGGTGGCTACCAGCAGTTGCAGCTCACCCAGTTTGAACGACTGCATCACCGCCTGTTTTTCCTGGGCCTTCATGCGCCCGTGTACCAGCGCGACCTTCAGCTCCGGCAGCGCGGTTTTCAATTCTTCCCAGGTGGCTTCTGCCGCCTGCGCTTCCAGCAGTTCGGATTCTTCAATCAGCGTACAGACCCAATAAGCCTGGCGGCCTTCTTGCAGGCAGGCGTTTCTGACCCGTTCGATAATATCGGCGCGACGGGTATCGGGGATGGCAACGGTGGTTACCGGCGTACGGCCGGGAGGCAGTTCATCGATCACCGAGGTATCGAGATCGGCATAGGCGGTCATTGCCAGCGTGCGTGGAATGGGCGTGGCGGTCATGATCAACTGATGGGCATGGTAGCCTTGCTCTTCGCCCTTTTCCCATAGAGCGAGGCGCTGATGCACGCCAAAACGATGCTGTTCGTCAATGATAACCAGGGCCAGCCCGTTGAACTGAACCTGCTCCTGGAACATGGCGTGGGTACCGACCACCATCGAAACCTGGCCACTGGCGATGGCTTGTTGCTGCGCAATACGCGCTTTGCCTTTTTGCTTGCCAGCCAGCCAGCCGACCTCGATGCCCAGCGGTTCAAACCACTGGCGGAAGTTATTGGCATGCTGTTCGGCCAGCAGCTCGGTGGGCGCCATCAGCGCCACCTGTTTGCCGTGAGCAATCGCACGTAACGCTGCCAGTGCCGCAACCAGCGTTTTTCCAGAGCCGACGTCACCCTGTACCAGACGCATCATCGGGAAATTCTTTTGCAGGTCGGCTTCGATATCAGCAACCACGCGCCGTTGTGCTCCGGTAGGTGCAAAGGGCAACTGGGCGAGAAATCGGTTTTTCAATCGATCGTCCGGCATCAACGGCTGCGCGTGATAACTTTGCGCTCCGGCGCGGACTGCCAGCATGCTGAGATTGTGCGCCAGCAGCTCCTCCATGATCAGCCGCTTCTGCGCCGGATGTCGGCCCTGTTCCAGATCGGCCAACTGGATATCCGGCGGTGGGCGATGCAAGGTATGCAACGCCTGCGGCAGACTCATCAAGCCTCCGCTCAATTCGGCTGGCAGCAGTTCGGCAATTGCGCAGGTATCCAGCAGGGTTAGCGCCTGATCGGTCAGCTTGCGCAGCGTGGCCTGACGGATGCCCTCGGTGGTTGGGTAGACCGGCGTCAGGGATTCTTGCAGCTCCACTTCGCTGTGTTCCCCCTGAATGCGGTATTCAGGATGGATGATTTCCGCGCCGTGATTGCCGCGTTTGACTTCACCGTAGGCGGTAACGCGCCGGCCGGTGGCCAGGCTGTTTTTCATCGCCGCATTGAAGTTGAAGAAGCGCATGGTGAGGATGCCTGTGCCATCGCTGATCTGACAGGTCAACATGCGACGGCGGCCAAAACTGATGTCGGTGCGCAGCACCTCGCCCTCTACGGTGGCGAACATACCTGACAGCAGCTCGCCAATCGGGTATAGCCGAGTGCGGTCTTCATAGCGCAACGGCAGATGTAGCAGCAGATCCTGGATGGTTTCCAGACCAATTTTGGCCAGTTTTCCCGCCTGGCTGGCTCCAACCCCGGAAAGCGTGGTTAGTGGGACGGCGTCCAGCAGGCGGCCTTTCATTTTTGCACCGTTGCCTGCATGGCTGCCCACCATTCGGCGCTGGCGACCACTTGGCCCTGTTGATCGATCTGCGGCCGTGGCAGCCCTTTGCGCTTGGCAACGTTGGCCAACACCGGGTATCCCCCTTCGAACAGCAGACGCTGCTGCTCTTCCTGTTCCAGCGTACTGGCTTCGCGACGATACATGCCGGCATTTTGCCGTTGCCGCTGTGCTTCATACAGGATCAGCGCAGAGGCCACCGATACGTTGAGCGACTGCACCATGCCGATCATCGGAATAATGATGTCACGATCGGCCAATTGCAGCGCTTCTTCGGTAATACCGGATTTCTCCTGGCCCAGCAGGATGCAGGTTGGGCGGGTATAGTCGATGTCACGGAAGTCTACCGCGCGGGCAGAAAGGTTGGTCGCCAGAACTTGCATACCCTGGTTTTTCAGATGATTGACCGCTTCGCCGATGGTGCGGTGCGTTTTGACATTGACCCAGCTGTTGCTGCCGGCAGCGGAAGAGACCAGCGTACGCATGCGAGTGGTTGGCCACACGGCATGCACCTGGTGCACGCCGACGGCGTCAGCGGTACGGATAATTGCGGAGACGTTATGCGGTTTGTGAACCTGTTCCAGACAGACCGTCAGATCTGGCTGGCGGGTTGCGAGCATTTCACAAATCCGCGCATAGCGTTCGGGGCTCATAGGCGCTAATTTCGGTTACGGTTAACTTTAATCACATCCGGCATGATACGGATTTTACGCATGATATTCGCCAAATGAATGCGATCGCGAGTGGTCAAGCGAATAAAGGCGCTATAAACCCGGCCATCTTTTTCTTCGGTATTCAGGCTTTGAATGTTCGATTCGGCCGCATTGATTGCCGCCGTCAGGTTGGCCAAGGCGCCCTGATGGTTGAACATGTCCACTTTAATTTCGGCAATGAATTCCTGTTCGGTCTCTTTGTCCCACTCTACCGCCATGAACTTTTCCGGTTCTTTCTGGTAGCCGCGGATATTGCGACAGGATTCATGGTGGATAACCAGCCCTTTGCCCGGACTGACGTGGGCAATGATCGGATCGCCCGGAATCGGTCGGCAGCATTTGGCGAAGGTGATAAGCACGCCGTCGGCACCTTTGATGGCCAGGTTGCGCACGCCGGAAGAGGCGCCAAGGCTGGAGCGATCGCCCTGCAGATTCTTCGCCACCACCACGCTCATGGCGTTGCCAAGGCCGATTTCCGCCAGCAGATCGTCCAGCGACGTCAGCTTCATGCGCTCGAGTTCGTGCTGGATGTTTTCCTGCGGAATTTCGGCCAGCTTGCGGCTGCCGCCCAGCGCATGGTTGAGTAGGCGACGCCCCAGGCTGACGGAATCATCGCGTTTGAGGTTCTTCAGCATTTGGCGGATCTTCGCGCGTGCTTTGGAGCTGACGACAAAGTTCAGCCATGCGGCGTTCGGCCGCGCGCCCGGTGCGGTGATGATTTCCACCGTTTGGCCGCTGCTCAGCGACTGCGACAGTGGATACGGCTGCCGATCGACACGCGCGCCAACGCAGGCGTGGCCGATATCGGTGTGCACCGCGTAGGCGAAATCGACCGGCGTTGCGCCCGCCGGCAGTTCGACAATGCGCCCTTCCGGGGTGAAAACGTAAATCTCATCCGGGAAAAGATCGGATTTGACGCTCTCGATAAATTCAAACGAGCTGCCGGCGCTTTGCTGCAACTCCAGCAGACTTTGCATCCAGCGCTGGGCGCGGATCTGTGCAGTGGTGCCGGTTTCGCCCTGTTCTTTGTAAGCCCAGTGCGCGGCAACCCCCATTTCCGCCATCTGATCCATGTCTTCGGTACGGATCTGCACTTCTACCGGTACGCCGTGCGGGCCGATCAATGAGGTGTGCAACGATTGATAACCGTTGGCCTTGGGAATGGCAATATAATCTTTTACCCGGCCCGGACGCGGTTTGTACAGGCTGTGCGCCTGGCCAAGCACCCGATAGCAGGTGTCGACTTCCTTCACGATCACCCGGAACGCATAGATATCCATAATGGAATGGAAGCGCTGTTCCTTGAGATGCATCTTGAGGTAAATGGAATACAGGTGTTTTTCTCGCCCGCTGACGCGGCAGGGGATACCTGCTTCGGTCAGCCGCCCTTCGATCTCGGAAAGAATCTTCTGGATCATCTCTTTGCGGTTGCCGCGAGCGGCTTTCACCACTTCCTTGATCACGCGGTAGCGATTGGGGTAAAGCGCTTCGAAACCCAGCTCTTCAAGCTCGGTTTTAAGGTGATGAATACCCAGGCGGTGGGCCAGTGGGCTGTAGATTTCCAGGGTTTCACGCGCGATGCGCCGGCGCTTGTCCGGCCGCAGCGAACCGAGGGTGCGCATGTTGTGCGTCCGGTCGGCCAGCTTGATCAATACCACGCGGATATCCTGCACCATCGCCATGATCATTTTGCGGAAGTTTTCCGCCTGTGCTTCTTTCTTGTCCTGGAACTTCAGTTTGTCGAGCTTGGATACGCCTTCAACCAGTTCGGCAACGCTTTTGCCAAACAGCTGTTCCATATCCTGATAGGTGGCCGGGGTGTCTTCGATGACGTCATGCAGCAGCGCGGCCATCAGCGTCTCATGATCGAGACGCATTTCCGCCAGAATGCAGGCCACGGCGACCGGGTGAGTAATGTAAGGCTCACCGCTGGAGCGTGTCTGTCCCTCGTGAGCATCACGTGCAACGAGGTATGCCTGTTTGAGGCGCTTAATCTGCTCCTCAGGCAGGTAACGTTGAATCAGCAGATTCAGGCTTTCAAACAGGTACAAAGGCAGACTCGCAGTCTAATTAACGACGACCTTCAGCAATTGCGGTAACCGCTTGAATTTCTGCGGCTTCCTGCTCTTGCTGCTCTTGGCGCTCACGCACATCCAGGATCTGGTTGTTGATCAGACCTTCTTCGATTTCGCGCAGGGCGATCACGGTGTACTTGTCGTTCTCTTCTGGAACCAGAGCGTCTTTACCACCGGTCTGGATTTGACGTGCCCGACGAGCAGCGACCAACACCAGGTCAAAACGGTTACCAATTTTCTCTACAGCGTCTTGAACAGTTACGCGTGCCATATTTGTGCTACTCCACAGGTGACGAAAAGACTGGGCATAATACTGAAACTGACTTCAGTCTGCCAATAGTTTGCTGATTAAAGCGTCATGCCGCAGCATTTGCCGGCCTAAACGCAGGCGCTCAGCGCGAATAATGGTTTTCAGATCGGACAGCGCCAGATCGAAATCATCATTCACAATCAGATAATCATACTCCGCATAATGCGTCATTTCTGCAACCGCCTGCGCCATGCGCCTGGCGATCACTTCTTCGGAATCTTGACCGCGGCCGCGCAGGCGGCGCCCCAGTTCTTCCTTCGACGGCGGCAGAATGAAGATGCTGCGCGCCTGCGGCATTTTGGCGCGAATTTGCTGCGCCCCCTGCCAGTCGATATCGAGGAAAACGTCGACGCCGGTCGACAGCACCTGCTCGATGGCGGCGCGTGAGGTACCGTAATAATTGCCGAACACTTCGGCATGCTCAAGAAACGCATCCTGCGCGATCATGTGACGGAATTCGTCGTGCGAGACAAAGAAATAATGCTCGCCATGCTGTTCACCCGGGCGGCTTGCGCGCGTGGTGTGCGAAACCGAAACCTGTGTGTCGTACAGCGGTTGCGTCTTTAACAAAGCCTGAATCAGACTTGATTTACCTGCGCCACTGGGAGCAGAGACAATATAAAGCGTGCCTTGAGCCATGATGATGTTCGTTGATAGCGGTTGATGTGCCAATAACAGCGGATGAGTATTTTCTCCGCACAGTATACACGGCTAACGCCCTTGTTGCAGCGTTTGCGCGCATTTTGCCCATTGCTTTGTGTGAAAAACGTCGGCAAAAAACAAATCTGCGCAACGTATCGCGATATTTCCGTGGTTTTATGCAAACAACAATTTCTTTTGGAAGACATTTTGCAGCGTCATTTATGGCCGCTGGCCTGGTTTGCGCATTGTGGTTTTAATGACCTCAATCAGGGAGGTGCAGCATGCGGAAATACCAGGCCTGGCTTGGCCTCGCGTTGTGGCTGGCAATGTGCTGCTGCGGCGCAGCCAGGGCGGAAACATGCCCCCAGTGGCGCCCGGAACGGCTGAGGTTGGAAATGACGGCACTGGAACAGCAACTGACGCGCTGGGATGTTGCCTATTACCAGCAGGGACAGGGGCTGATTGACGATGAACTCTACGATAGCCTGCGGCAGAAGCTGCGTTTTTGGCAATCTTGTGCGGGGAGCGACGGCGATGATGCATTACCGGCTTTACCGGTGGGGAAAACGCCGCATCCCGTTGCCCATACCGGGTTGCGCAAGCTGGCGGATCGACAGGCTGTGGCGCAATGGATGCGCGGCCGCGACGCGCTTTGGGTGCAGCCGAAAGTGGACGGGGTGGCGGTAACGCTGGTGTACCAACGGGGCATGCTGATTGGCGCAATTAGCCGTGGCGATGGCAAGCAGGGCGAAGACTGGCTAGAAAAAGTAAAGGCCATCCCCGCGGTACCATTTTGGTTGCCACGTGCGCCGGAAAGGCTGGTGTTGCAGGGGGAACTGTTTCTGATGATGACCGATCATCAGCAAAGCGTCACCGGTGGGGTGAATGCGCGTTCACAGGTGGCCGGCGCGCTGTTACGCCAACGGCCGTCGCCGTTATTAGCGCAGATTGGGCTGTTTGTCTGGGGATGGCCGGATGGGCCGGCAACCATGGCAGAGCGGCTGCGACAACTCGCTGCGCTCGGGTTCCCGCTGGCGCAGGCTTATACGCAGTCGGTCAATGATGTCGACGGCGTTGAATATTGGCGCACTTACTGGCATCAAAACCCGCTGCCTTTCGTCACCGATGGCGTGGTCATTCATCAAGACAGCCCGCCGCAAGGGCGTTACTGGCGCAATAAGCCGGCGGAATGGGCAGCAGCCTGGAAGTATCCGGCCGCGCAGCAGGTGGCGCGAGTAAACAAGGTTATTTTCCGCATTGGCCGTACCGGCAAGATTGCGGTGGTTTTGGCGCTGGACCCGATACGTCTGGATGACAAGTGGGTTCGCCGGGTTAACGTGGGTTCGCTGCCGTTGTGGCAACAGTTGAGCGTACTGCCCGGCGATCATGTTGCCATTAACCTGCAAGGCCATGGTATTCCACATCTGCGCGAGGTGGTGTGGCGCGCCGTTGAACGACAAGCGGTTACAGTACCCGATGCCAAGCGCTACCATGCCTTGAGCTGTTTCGAATTGCAGCCAGGCTGTCGACAGCAGTTCATTGCGCGCCTGGTCTGGCTGAGTGGCCCCCGGGGGCTAAACCTGCGCGGTGTGAACGAAGCGAGTTGGCAAGCGCTGATTGAACAATCGCTGGTGAAGAATCTGGCGGACTGGTTAACCTTAACGCCGCAGCAGCTAATGGCGGTTCCGGGCATCGGCCAGAAACGCGCGCAAGTCATCTATCAGCAATTCAGGCTGGCACGGCAACGGCCTTTTGCGCGCTGGCTGATCGCGCTGGGTGCACCCTTGACGCCGTCACAGAGCCTTGGCGTTGAGAATTGGGCGCAGGCGCTGCAACAGACGACGCAAGCATGGCAGCAAAATGCCGGGATTGGGGCAAAACGAGCCAATAACATCAAGGCGTTCTTCCAGCATCCGTCGGTCAGGCTGCTGGTCGACGCGCTGGCCGACCAGCAGATTGGTGGTTTTTCTTCCCAGCCTCAGTGATCGTGATGCTGGTAATTGAATACCGGCAGACCCAGACGAAAACGCAGTGCGAGCAAACGGGCGCTTAAACCGGCGACCAGCGTGATGATGACCACCACATTGTGTGGCAGGTTCAGGTGAAGCAGACCGATGTACAGCCAGGCGGCGGCAAAGGCGATGCCTGCATAAATTTCCTTTTGGAATACCAAAGGGATTCGATTGCAAAACATATCACGCAGTACGCCGCCGAACACGCCGGTGATCACTGCGGCGATGGCGGCAATGATCGGTCCGTGGCCCATATCCAGGGCTACTTGCGCGCCAATGATAGAAAACACTATCAGCCCGACGGCATCCAGCACCAGGAACAGGCGGCGCAAATGACGCATCAACGGGGCAAGCCAGGTGGTAACGATCGCAGCGATGGCGACAATCACAATATATTCAGGATGTTTTACCCAGCTCAGTGGATAATGACCAAGCAGCATGTCACGTACTGAACCGCCGCCGATAGCGGTGGCAGAGGCGATAAAGATTACGCCAAACATGTCCATTTGACGGCGGCCAGCGGCAAGAGCGCCGGTCATGGCTTCGGCGGTGATACCAATGATATAAAGAATGCTCAGTAACATGAGGGCTTCGCTGAGGACAATAATAAGAGTCGTAATGTGAAGAGTAACGAGCACGCCCTTATGTCGCCACTGAGTTTTTCTAACCGATTAAGTTTCGGATTAGTTTATTTTATTTATGTTGCTTCATATTGCCCCGTTAGGGTGCTATTTGGCGTGTGCATTCATATTAGCGCATAAGGAAATATGATGGTAAGAACCTTTACCTGGCTGACCACCCTCGGTGCAGCGTTATTACTCGTTGGCTGCGTTGCGTCCAGCCCCACGCCGCTATCTGCGCCTTCCTTGCAGACTGGCTGTGTCACGGGTGAACCGATGGTGCAAACCACGCTGTATTTTGGCCTCAACCGGCCGCATGGCCCGGCGCTTAGCGGGCAAGAGTGGCAGAGTTTTGTCGATCGGCAAGTGACCCCGCGCTTCAAACAGGGATTATCGGTTTTTGACGCGCGCGGCCAATGGTTAGGCAACGAGGGGCAACTGGTGCGCGAAAACAGCAAAGCATTGGTGTTGATTCATATGGCTGGCAAAGCAAGCGAGGCCGATATCGAGGCGCTGCGCGCGAATTATAAACAGCAATTCTCGCAGGATTCGGTTATGCGCGTTGATGCGCCGGTTTGTGTGGCATTTTGATCAAGCTTGGCCCGTGAATCGCTCACGGGCCACTTGTACGTTACAGCACCAGCCCGGCAATCGCGGCGGAAAGCAGGCTGACCAGCGTGGAGCCGTAAACCAGCTTCAGGCCAAAGCGGGAAACTACGTTGCCCTGCTGTTCATTCAGGCCTTTGATTGCGCCGGCGACGATGCCGATTGAGGCAAAGTTGGCAAATGACACTAAAAACACCGACAGAATACCCAAACCGCGCGGGCTCATTTCCGCCGCAATCTTTTTGAGTTCGATCATCGCAACAAACTCGTTGGCAACCAGCTTGGTTGCCATAATGCTGCCGGCTCGCAAGGCGTCATGCGCCGGGATGCCAATCAGCCATGCCAACGGGTAGAACACGTAGCCCAGAATTTGCTGGAAGCTGATGCCGAATATCGCCGCGAAAATGGCATTGACCGCGGCAATCAGGGCGATAAAGCCGATCAGCATGGCGGCAATAATCATCGCGATTTTGAACCCCGCCAGAATGTATTCCCCCAGCATTTCAAAGAAGCTTTGATCTTCATGTAGCTTGTTGAGCTTCAGTTCGGGCTCATCATCCAGTTGATAGGGATTGATAATCGACAGGATAATAAAGGTACTGAACATATTCAGTACCAGCGCGGCAACTACGTATTGCGCATCGATCATCGCCATATAGGCGCCGACGATCGACATCGACACCGTCGACATAGCCGTGGCGGCCATGGTGTACATCCGGCGCGGCGAGATATCACCAATAATGCCTTTATAGGCGATAAAGTTTTCCGACTGGCCAAGCACCAGGGTGCTGACCGCATTGAAGGACTCCAGCTTGCCCATACCGTTAACTTTTGATAACAGGGTACCGACCAGGCGGATAATCAACGGCAGAATACGGAAATGCTGCAGGATACCGATCAGCGCGGAAATAAAGATTATCGGGCACAACACGCCCAGGAAGATGAATGCCAACCCTTCCTTGCTCATACCACCAAACACGAATTCGGAACCTTGCGCAGCATAGGTCAGCAGCAGCTCGAAGAAACCGGCGATGGATTTAATCACGCTTAAACCGCTGGCGGAATGCAGGAAGAAATAGGCCAAAGCGCCTTCGATCGCTAACAATTGCAGAATATAACGTGGGCGAATTTTTCTGCGGTCATGGCTGACCAACAGCGCCAGGGCAATGATCACCACCAGAGCCAAAAGGAATTGCAAGATTTGCGACATACAGAGTCCGTACAACAAGCGGGCCAGAAAAACGACATTTAGCCACAGCTTGCGCTGCCTTTCATTACTCTGAGTGATAATTAGAACAAAATACTATCGTCAGGCCACAGGCCGCGCCGTTTGTCATCAGCGGTGCGAATTCTTTGGTTTTTCATAAATAACATCAGTCACCCCAGCCGGCGCTGTATCAGCCTGATGGGGCGTAACGACATCCCCGGCGCTGTTTTACTGCCCTGTTCTATACTTCGATAGTTTGCACGCGTCAGTTTTGCATCGCAGTCTTTAAGACCCGATTTCTGACGTCCTACTCACGACGTATTATCACAGGAGATCGCCATGGGGGGCATTTCAGGCAAGGTTGTAGTTATCACCGGTGCCAGCAGCGGGTTGGGAGAAGCAACTGCTCGCTATCTCGCTGCTCAGGGGGCGATACTGGTGTTGGCAGCTCGGCGTAAAGAGCGCCTTGACGCACTGGTGACCGAGTTCGTGGCCAACGGAGGTCAGGCGCTGGCGATCGAGGTTGATGTTGCCCGGCGTAGTGACGTTGAGGCGATGATCGCCGCCGCCGTAGCCGAGTTTAGTCGCGTCGACGTGGTGATCAATAATGCCGGACTGATGGCCATTGCACCGCTCAGCGCCGGCAAAGTCGATGAATGGGAGCGGATGATCGACATCAACATCAAAGGGGTGTTGTACGGTATCGCGGCAGCGCTGCCGGTATTCGAGCGACAAAACGGCGGTCATTTCATTAATATTTCTTCGGTGGCTGGCGTGAAGGTCTTCAGCCCTGGCGGTACGGTTTACAGCGGTACCAAATTTGCCGTGCGCGCCATTTCTGAAGGATTGCGCCATGAGGTGGGGGCACATATCCGTACTACGACAATTTGCCCGGGCGCGGTGGATTCCGAACTGAAGTTTGGTAGCTCGGATTCCGACAGTTCGCAGTTCGTACAGGAATTTTACCAGCAGGCGATCCCGGCGGATTCGGTTGCGCGTGCCGTGGCGTATGCGATCGAACAGCCTGCGGAAGTGGATATTAACGAGATTGTCTTGCGGCCCACCCAACAAGAGTTCTGACGGGGCGCCAACGGTCATAAAAAGCCCGCAGTGCGGGCATATGAACCGCGAGGCGGGTTACTCGATATTCTGGATCTGCTCGCGCATCTGTTCGATCAGCACTTTCAATTCAATCGCGGAGGTGGTGACCTCGGCATTGATTGATTTAGAAGCCAGGGTGTTCGATTCGCGGTTGAACTCCTGCATCATAAAGTCCAGTCGACGGCCGACGGCTTCTTTTTTCTTCAGGATGTTGTGCGTTTCTTTCACATGCGCGTCAAGGCGATCCAGCTCTTCGGCGACGTCAATACGCTGTGCCATCAGCACCAGTTCCTGCTCGAGGCGGGTGCTTTCCAACTGAACCTGCGCTTCTTCCAGCTTACTGACCAGGCGTTCGCGTTGCCATTGCAGAATATTGGGCATCTGGGCTCGCACTTTGCTCACTTCGCCGCTGACACCGTCCAGGCGTTGCTCGATCAGTGCCTTCAGCGCGGTGCCTTCGCTTTCGCGTGCGGCGATAAAGTCATCCAGCGCACCGTCCAGCGCCTGCATCAGTTGAGCGCTGATGGCGTCCAGATCCTGCTCCTGGGCGGACATTACGCCAGGCCAGCGCAGTACGTCGATGGGATTGATTTCCCCTTCGTCGCTCTGCATTTTTACCCAGTTGGCCGCTTCAACCAGCTGTTTGGCTAGCTTTTCGTTGAGCAGTAGCGAACTTTGCGCACTGGGATCCAGTTCAAAACGCAGGTTGCATTCCACTTTGCCGCGCGTCAGCCGGGCGCGAATACGTTCACGGACCACTGGCTCCAGGCTGCGAAATTGTTCCGGCAAGCGGATATAGGTTTCGAGATAGCGTTGGTTAACGGAACGCAGCTCCCAAGCTGCGCTGCCCCATTCACCCTTGATTTCACGCCGGGCGTAGGCGGTCATGCTGCGGATCATTTATGCGTACCCGTAGAGGAAAAGATGGATCGATTATAGCGTCGCGCCCGCAGGCAGGATAGGCATAACGTCACGAAGCCCGTATAATGCGCAGCCAATGATGAATTAAAGCGGAGAAAGCCCATGCGTCCTGCTGGCAGAGCACCACAACACGTTCGCCCCCTGACACTCACCCGTCACTACACGAAACACGCTGAAGGTTCAGTGCTGGTTGAGTTTGGCGATACCAAGGTTTTGTGCACCGCCACGGTTGAAGATGGCGTTCCGCGCTTTCTGAAAGGCCAGGGCCAGGGGTGGATCACCGCGGAATATGGCATGCTGCCACGTTCCACCCACAGCCGTAACGCGCGCGAGGCAGCCAAAGGCAAGCAGGGCGGGCGCACGTTGGAAATCCAGCGTCTGATCGCCCGTTCGCTGCGTGCGGCGGTCGATTTGAAAAAGCTCGGTGAGTTCACCATTACCCTCGACTGCGACGTATTGCAGGCGGATGGCGGCACGCGTACCGCATCGATCACCGGCGCCTGTGTTGCTTTGGCCGATGCGCTGAATGCGCTGGTAGCGGCCGGCAAGCTGAAAGCGAACCCGATGAAAGGCATGGTGGCAGCGGTGTCGGTGGGCATCGTGAACGGTGAGGCGCTGTGCGATCTGGAATATGTAGAAGATTCCGCCGCTGAAACCGACATGAACGTGGTGATGATGGAAGATGGCCGCATGATTGAGGTGCAGGGCACCGCCGAAGGCGAGCCGTTCAGCCATGACGAGCTGCTGGCGTTGCTGGCACTGGCCCGAGGGGGCATCGAAACCATCTTCCAGGCGCAGAAAGCGGCGTTGGCAGACTAATTTTCAAGGCGACCGAGAGGTCGCTTTTTTTACGCCCGCAGATCGGGCGCAGCATTAATCAAGACCAAACGAGGAGAAGCAGTAATGAAAGCCTATCAGCGCCAGTTTATCGAGTTTGCGCTCAACAAACAGGTATTGAAATTCGGTGAGTTCACGTTGAAATCCGGCCGTACCAGCCCGTATTTCTTTAACGCCGGCCTGTTCAATACCGGGCGCGATCTGGCGCTGTTGGGTCGCTTTTACGCCGAGGCGCTGGTGGACTCCGCGATTGACTTCGATCTGCTGTTTGGCCCGGCCTACAAGGGTATTCCGATTGCCACCACCACCGCGGTGGCGCTGGCTGAACACCATGAGCGTGATGTGCCTTACTGCTTCAACCGCAAAGAAGCCAAAACTCATGGTGAAGGTGGGTCGCTGGTGGGCAGCCCACTGCAAGGCCGGGTGATGCTGGTGGATGACGTGATAACCGCCGGTACCGCAATTCGCGAATCGATGGAAATCATCAGCGCCAGCGGTGCCAGTCTGTCCGGGGTGCTGATTTCTCTGGATCGCCAGGAGCGTGGTCGTGGCGACATTTCTGCCATTCAGGAAGTTGAGCGTGATTACCACTGCAAAGTGATTTCAATTGTTACGCTGAAGGATTTGATTGCCTATCTGGAAGAAAAACCGGAAATGGCCGATCACCTGGCGGCGGTGCGCGCCTATCGTGAGCAATACGGCGTTTGACTCAGCCGCTGACGAGATAAAAAACGCCGGGCATGCCCGGCGTTTTATTATTGCAATTGAGCCGCCAGCAGCGGCCAGCGTCCGTCGAACTCGTCCGTTGGGCGGTAGCGGAATTCGGAACGTACATAGCGCGACAGCATGCCTTCGCAAAATGCCAGCAGTTGGCTGGCCAGCAGCGTTTCGTCCACGATAAACCCTTTGCCTTCCCGCAGCTTGCGCTCTTTCAGCACCTGGCGCAGCTGCGCCTCGATACGTTCAAACAGCTGATTGATGCGGCCTTGCAGCCGATCCTGCTCAAACATCAGCGCATGGCCGGTCATGATGCGCGTCAACCCCGGATTGCGTTCGGCAAACCCGAGAACCAGCAGCAGAATCAGACGCAGGCGGCTGAAAGTTTCTTTCTCGTCCTGAAGAATCAGGTTGATGCGCGTAATCAGGCTATCTTCAATAAACTCGATCAGGCTGTCAAACATTCGTGTCTTGCTGGGAAAATGCCGGTAAAGCGCGGCCTCGGAAACACCGACGTTTGCTGCCAGCTTTGCCGTGGTGATGCGCTGACTGCCATCGCTGGATTCCAGCATCTGGGCTAACGCCTGCAATATCTCCTCGCGCCGATTCCTTTTGGTATTTTCTTTTTCTGCCATGTCTGATTAGACCCTTGCTAAAACGGCTTGGACTTTCGAAAACCCGGCACCGGCCGCGCCAGAGCAAACTCTGTGCGGCTTATGTGATAGCTTTTTTACGGTGTGGGGTCAGCGGCCCTTTTGGGCCGGTATTCTCCGCGTTGCCCGGCATGCGATGCCGCATTGTCGAGGACGTCTGTCGCAGAGAAAGCTTGCTCTCCGGATGCCAACGTTCCTGGCGACATTCTCTGCCGGATAACGTGCTAATGGGGGCCTAGTGGCGCCCGGAATGGCCGAAGCCGCCTTCGCCGCGCTCACTGTCGTCGAACGCTTCTACCAGGTTGAATTCGGCCTGAACGACCGGCACGAAAACCATCTGCGCGATGCGTTCGCCGGGTTCAATGGTGAACGATTTCTGCCCGCGGTTCCAAACGGAAACCATCAGTTGGCCCTGATAATCGGAGTCAATCAGACCCACCAGGTTACCCAGCACCACGCCGTGCTTATGGCCCAGACCGGAGCGTGGCAGGATCACCGCAGCCAGACTGGCGTCGGCGATGTGAATTGCCAGCCCGGTAGGCAACAGCGTGGTTTCACCCGCAGCCAATTCCACCGCACTGTCCAGGCAGGCGCGCAGATCTAGCCCGGCGGAGCCAGGCGTGGCGTAGGTCGGTAATGGGAAATCCTGACCGATACGCGGGTCGAGAATTTTAACGTCGATTTTTTTCATCATAACGGCTGACTATCTCGTCTATTAAACGTTGGCCAAGGAGTGCCTTATCGCTGAGCGCCAGGCGCTTTTCCCCATCCTGCCAAAAAAGATGCAATGCATTGGTATCACTGTTGAAACCGTGCCCTGCAAGCGATACATCGTTGGCGCAGATTAAATCCAGTTTCTTGCGCACCAGTTTTTGTCGCGCGTATTCTTCCACATTCTGGGTTTCGGCGGCAAACCCAACGACAAAAGGTCGATTTTTGTTCATTGCGCCAACGCCGGCGACAATGTCGGGGTTTTTTACCATCTTGAGGGTAATGTCATCACCCTGTTTTTTTATTTTTTCGTCGGCGATCTGGGCAGCGCGGTAATCCGCCACCGCAGCGCAGCCGATAAAAATATTTTGTGCTGCCGCACGTTGCTGTACGGCGAGCTCCATTTCCAGCGCGCTGGTGACGTCAATGCGCGTCACCCCCGGCGGCGTCGGTAGGCTGACCGGCCCGGCGATCAGCGTGACCTGCGCGCCACGCGCGGCGGCAGCGGCGGCAATGGCGAAGCCCATTTTGCCAGAGCTGTGATTGGTGATAAACCGGACCGGATCCAGCGCTTCACGCGTTGGACCGGCGGTTACCATAACCTTTAAATGTGTCAGGTCCTGCGGCGCAGAAAAATAGGCGTTCGCCAGATCGATAATATCCAGCGGATCCAGCATGCGTCCCGGACCGACGTCGCCGCAGGCCTGGTTGCCGCTGTCCGGCCCCCACAGCAGCATGCCGCGCGCCTGTAGCGTTTGCAGGTTTGCCTGGGTCGCGGCGGCGCGGTACATCTGCTGGTTCATGGCCGGTGCTGCGGCTATCGGTGCGGCGGTGGCCAGGCAAACGGTAGTCAGCAGATCGTTGGCCATACCGGCGGCAACGCGCGCCAGCAAATCGGCGGTAGCCGGCGCCAGAATCACCAGATCGGCCCATTTGCCCAGTTCGATATGGCCCATGGCGGCTTCCGCGGCGGGATCCAGCAGATCGTCCGACACCGGATAACCCGACACCGCCTGTAGCGTCAGTGGGGTAATAAATGCCTTGGCCGCATGCGTCATCACCACGCGCACTTCAGCGCCTCTGTCTCGCAGGCGGCGTACCAGTTCCGGACATTTATAGGCAGCGATGCCGCCGCTAATGCCCAGTACGATACGTTTGCCGGAAAGTCCCGTCATCATCATTGTCCGATTGAAAACCGAAGGATGAGCCATTTTAGCATAACCGCCGGACAGGTGAGCGCTTCTGCAGTGCGTGCAAAACGTTACATCTGGCTTTGCGCGTTGCCTCGCAAGGTTATCAAGCACTTGTCGTCACGCGATCGTTGGCGTGGCATGATTTGACGCTGTCAGGGAGGCCGATGATGAGCTGTGAGGATATGTCGTTATGGCCAGGAGAGCTGGCACCAAGGGAAAAGCTGTTGCGTGATGGCGCGGCGGCCTTGTCGGACGTCGAGCTACTGGCGATTTTTCTGCGAACCGGGTTGCCCGGCGTGCATGTGATGCAGCGGGCGGAGCAAATGCTACGCCAGTTTGGTTCACTGCACCAGTTGATTGCCGCGGATTATGCGCAGTTTTGCAGTCAGAAGGGGGTGGGCGACGCCACTTACAGTCAGCTGCAGGCCATTTCGGAGCTGGCTTTCCGCTGTTTTTCCTGTCAATTGGCGCAGGAAAACGCATTGCTAAACCCCAAGGTGACCCACCATTACCTGCAAAGTTTGCTGGCCCACCGCGAGCGGGAAGTATTTCTAGTGTTGTTTTTGGACAACCAGCATCGGGTCATTCGCCATCAAGAGATGTTTACTGGTACCATCAGCTGCGTCGTCGTCCACCCGAGGGAAATCGTACGCGAAGCGCTGAAGGCTAATGCGGCCGCAATCATTCTGGCGCATAATCATCCTTCGGGTAAGGCCGAACCCAGTCATGCCGACCGTCTGATTACTGAACAGGTGACGAATGCCTGTCAATTATTGGAGATCCGAGTGCTCGATCACTTGGTGATTGGCCGGGGTGAATGTGTCTCTTTCGCCGAGCGCGGATGGCTTTAGGCAAATTTTTCGCGATCCTTGAGGGATCTTTAGCTGTTCGGGACTTGAGCACTTACGCTTCAGAGCGTATACTACGCCACCTTTGAGAATCTTGGGTTTGGCGTTAAGAGCCTATCTCAGCAGGTTTCTGACCTGGTGTGCGGTTTCTGACCTGATGACGAGAGTCTCCTCAGTATGAAGTTTGCTGAGATGGGCTCTAAAGCCTGACGAGGCGGCCATACCCTATACGAAGCTCGAGCTGATTTGATTTTTGGAGAATAGACATGTCCCGAGTCTGCCAAGTTACTGGCAAGCGCCCGGTGAGCGGTAACAACCGTTCCCACGCAATGAACGCGACCAAACGCCGTTTTCTGCCAAACCTGCACTCACACCGTTTTTGGGTTGAGGCTGAGAAGCGCTTTGTAACTCTGCGTGTATCTGCTAAAGGTATGCGTGTTATTGATAAGAAGGGTATTGAGACGGTCTTGGCCGATCTGCGTGCCCGTGGTGAGAAGTATTAAGGAACTGCATCATGGCTAAAGGTGTTCGCGAGAAGATCAAGCTGGTTTCTTCTGCTGGTACTGGTCACTTCTATACCACCACGAAGAACAAGCGTACTAAGCCGGAAAAATTGGAACTGAAGAAATTCGATCCAGTTGTCCGTCAACACGTGATCTACAAAGAAGCTAAAATTAAGTAATCGTTAATTTAGCGGATTAATTGAAACCCGGCTTCGGCCGGGTTTTTTGTTTTATAAGAAAGAGTTAAGTCTGAGGGAGAGCACGTCATGCCTGAATTGCCAGAAGTTGAAACCAGCCGTCGTGGTATCGAGCCTTATCTTGTTGGCCACAGTATTCAGTACGCCGTGGTGCGCAATGCGCGTTTGCGCTGGCCTGTCTCAGAACAAATTCTGGCATTAAGCGACCGGCCGGTGCGCAGCGTACAGCGTCGTGCCAAATACCTGCTGATTGAGCTGGACCACGGCTGGATAATCGTACATCTCGGCATGTCCGGCAGCCTGCGTATGCTGGCGCAAGAGAGTGAAGCGGGCAAACATGACCACGTTGACTTGGTGATGAGCAACGGCATGATCCTGCGCTACACCGATCCGCGCCGTTTCGGTGCCTGGCTATGGTGTGACGACCTGGCAGCCAGCAACGTGTTGGCGCACCTGGGGCCGGAACCGTTGAGCGAAGCGTTTAACGGCCAGTATCTATTTGATAAATCACGCAGCAAGCGCACACTGATTAAACCCTGGCTGATGGATAACAAACTGGTGGTGGGCGTCGGCAACATTTATGCCAGCGAATCGCTGTTCACCGCCGGGATCTTGCCCGACCGCCAGGCGGGATCGTTGAGCCAACCCGAAGCCGAACTGCTGGCGGAAACCATCAAGGCGGTATTACTGCGCTCGATCGAGCAAGGTGGCACCACGTTGCGGGATTTCCTGCAATCAGACGGCAAACCGGGATATTTCGCGCAGGAATTGCAGGTGTATGGGCGAGCGGGGGAACCTTGCCGCGTCTGCGGCACGCCGATTGAAAGCGCCAAGCACGGGCAGCGCAGCACTTTCTTTTGCCGCCGCTGCCAGCATTGATCACTGGGCCGACAGCTTTGCCATCAGGGCCTGGGTGACGACGTCCGGCAGGAACGGCGAAATGTCGCCGCCATGGCGTGCTACTTCTTTTACCAGCGACGAAGAGATAAATGACCACTCTTCCGACGGCATCAGAAACACGCTCTCCAACTGGGGCATCAGGTGGCGGTTCATGTTGGCCAACTGCAATTCATACTCAAAGTCCGAAACCGCCCGCAGGCCGCGCACCAGAATATTGGCGTTCTGATGGGCGGCGAAATGGGCCATCAGTTCGCTAAAGCCCAGCACTTCGACATTGTCCAGATGCGAGGTGACCTGCGACGCCAGCGCTACGCGCTCATCCAGGGTAAACAGCGGCTTTTTGCTTGGGCTGGCGGCAATGGCCAGGATCACGCGATCGAACATCAGCGACGCGCGGGTGACCAAATCCAGATGGCCGTTGGTCATCGGATCGAAGGTACCGGGATAGATGGCTTTACTGGTCATATTCACTTCTCAGCGTCGTTATGGCCCAACGCCCAGAGGGCGGCGTATTTATTGAAGGTATATTGCGCGTTAACCACCGCCAACAGCAACCCCTGTTTGCCGTCGAGGAAGCCGGCGCGCAGCAGCCAGGTCTTGCAGAAGGCGCCCAGCGTATGGCTGAGAATCGACGTATAGCCACAGCGTTTGCCGGCCGCATGGCGTTGGTTGGCCCATTCCTGCGCGTAATGCAGCTGCTTGCGCTGGAAGGCAAAAAAGTCACGGCAGGTCAGGTGCAGCAGATCGCCGCTTAACGGCACTACGCGGGCATTGCCGATGGCCAGCGACTCATGCACCAGGTGATCGTTATAGCGGTAGCGTTCACGGGCGTACAGACGATTGACGCGATCTGGATACCAGCCGCTGTGGCGCATAAAGCGGCCGAGAAAAAGATTACGGCGGCCCACGCTGTAAACCACGTTGTCGTCAGCGGCGCTCAGCGTCTGTTCAATTGACTGACGCAATTGCGGGGTTACGCGCTCGTCGGCATCGATCATAAAAACGTAATCGCAGCTGGCGTAGCGCTGGGCGAGTTGGCGCTGTTTGCCAAAGCCTTGCCAGTCGCTGTTCTCCAGCACTTTGGCGCCCAGACCTTCGGCGATGGCGCGGCTTGCGTCCTGACTACCGCCGTCAAGCACGATGATTTCATCGGCCCACTGCACCGATTGCAGGCAATCCGGCAGCAGATCGGCTTCGTTTTTCGCAATCATGACGACCGACAGACTTTTGCGGTTGCTCATTAGTGACTCCGAGGCGGCAGATAGGGCTCCAGCAGTTGCAGCAGGCGCTGGAGCGCACCCTGATTTTGATACAGCACTTCCACGGCGTGGCGGCCATAGTAGCGGCGGTAGTCTTCATCGGTCAGCAGCGTTGTCACTTCTTTGACCAGCGACTCGACGTCGGTGACGGTAATCAGTCCTTCAGACTGTGACAGCTTGGCGCAGATATCCTTGAAGTTGAAGGTATGTGGCCCCATCAGTACCGGAATGGCATGCGCCGCCGCTTCCAGCGGATTATGGCCGCCGCGCTCCACCAGGCTGCCACCGACGAAGGCCAGATCGGCAATACCGTACAGCAGCATCAGTTCGCCCATGGTGTCGCCGATAACCACCTGCGTGCTTCCTGAAGGGATCTCGCCACTGCTGCGGGTGATGTAACTGAAGCCGGCTTTTTGCGTCAGCTCTTTGGCGGTGGGGAAGCGTTCCGGATGGCGGGGCACCAAAATCAATAGCAGTTCGGGGTGCGCAGCCAGCAGCTTGCGGTGCGCAGCCAGCAGAATGGCTTCTTCGCCTTCATGGGTGCTGGTGGCGATCCACACCGGGCGACGCGGCGCCCATTGTCGCCGCAGGGTGACGGCTCGCGCTGCCAGTTCCGGCGTGACGGAAATATCAAACTTCAGGCTGCCGGTAACCGTCAGTTGCGAGCGCTTGAGACCCAGTTCAATAAAGCGCTCGCCATCCTCCTGATTTTGCGCGGCAATCAGCGTAATGCGTCGCAGCATGTCACGCATGAAGCCGCCAATTTTCTTGTAGCCGGCCGCAGAACGGGCGGAAAGGCGCGCGTTGGCGATCACCAGCGGGATTTGGCGCTGGTGCAGCGCATTGATCATGTTTGGCCACAGTTCGGTTTCCATGATGATCACCAGTTTGGGATTCACCTGATCGAGGAAACGACGCATTGAGCCGGGCAGATCGTAGGGCAGATAAACGTGATGGACGTCTTTGCCGAAAGCCGACTGAACGCGCTCTGAACCAGTCGGCGTCATAGTGGTCACAGTAATCGGCAAATAGGGGTAGCGGTGGCGCAGTGCGCGTACCAGCGGGATGGCGGCGAGTGTCTCACCGACAGAAACGGAATGCAGCATGATGCCGCCCGGCACCACTTTGCCGGCGCAGAAGCCATAGCGCTCTGCCCAGCGTTTTCGGTAGGCTGGAGCTTTGCGGCTACGCAACAATAAACGGAGCCAGATCAGGGGTTGGATGAGGTAGAGTAGTACCTGATATAAACGCAGCAACATTCTATCAATTTCATTTATATGGGTTATTCGGAATAGTACCATAACTGGAAGGGAAAGGCGCTAATTTGGTAACCTTGGGTGGCAGTTTCAGACAACAGGCGAGCGTTTTCGTCGATAGGCTTGGTATGAAAAATATTTTAATTATTCGCCGCGACAACATTGGCGATCTGGTTTGTACGACCCCGTTGATTGAAGCGGTAAAAATTGCCTATCCCGAGGCCAAACTCTACCTGTTAATCAATAAAATCAGTCAGGACGTCGTTAAGAATAATCCCCATATCGAACGGGTTTTTGTTTATAAAAAAGCAAAGCACAAGGCGAAAAATGAAACCACGCTGGGGGTTTATCTTCAACGCCTGATGATTTTTCTTAAACTGCGTAAAATTAACTTTGATGCGGCGATCCTCGCCAACCCGGTGCCCTGTAAATACAGTTTGCGGCTGGCGAAAATGGCGGGGGTCAAACATATTATCGGTGCCGATCTGGGCACGCCGGACATAACCCGCCCGTTTAAACATGAGGATTTTTCCGGCAAACATCAGGTGGAGCATACCTTCAGCTATCTGTCGGCCATTACTGATAAGCCGATCGCCATTCCGCCGGTGCGGGTGTATTTGACCGCAGAGGAGCGGCAGTTGGCGCAACAACGACGGCAGCGGCTGCTGCCGGACGCCACACGTATTTACGCGGTGCATATCAGCAGTCGCATTGCCAACCGCCGCTGGCCGCTGGAGCGTTATGCCGAGATCGTGCGCCGCTTGACCGCCGATACCGATAATGCAGTGCTGATTTTCTGGTCGCCGCAGGGCACGCTGGCGCCGGACGATATCGGCGATCAAAAGCGTGCGGAGCAGTTGCTGGCTCAATGCCATAGCGAACGCGTTGCCCTGTATCCGACTGCCTCGGTGCGCGAGTTGCTCGCAGCATTCGATTTATGCCATTTGGTGTTGTGCAGCGACGGCGGGCAAATGCATTTGGCGGCGGCGTTGAATAAAACCCAGGTGGTATTCTTTGGCGATACTGATAAAACGTCCTGGCATCCCTGGTCAGGGCAATATGAAATATTGCAAACCGAATCCGGTGATTGTATTGACGTGCCGGTGGAGGACGTCTGGCAACGGATACAGGCGCTCGGTTAATTATTATGGGCAGGGACTGGACTAATCCCTGCCGAGATTATTTTTTCAGTGCCAGATATTGCTCGCAAATAGGCTGTAGACCGTAGCGCATCAGCCGCTGGCGATTTATTTCTGGCGGCTGGCGATATATCAGCGCCATTTTCTCCGCCAGCGAGTTTTCATTCAGTTCCGCCAATGCCTCGGCCATATCGGCATTTTCCAAAATCTCCGTCGGTCCACCCGGACAGCGGGTACTGACCACCGGCGTGCCGCACAGCAGCGCCTCCACCAACACGTTGCCGAACCCTTCACTGTCTGAACTGAGCACCAGTTGAGCTGCATGCTTGATAAACGGGTACGGATTTTCCTGGAAGCCGAGCAGCAGGACGCGCTGTTCTATGCCCAACTGGCGTGCTAGCTGTCTGACGGCGTCGAGTTCGCTCTCTTTACCCGCTCCAATCAATGCCAGAGGCGCATCAATGCCGGATAGCGCATAGGCTTTCAGCAGTCGATCGTGGCGCTTATGTGGGTGGAAGCGTCCGACATGCAGCAGATAGTTCTGGCCGGCCAGCTCGCACGGCTGCGAGGCCAACTGTTCAATGGCGGCGATATCAAACGGGTTGTTGATCACCGCCAGCTGTTTGGCGCGAATGGGCAGGTTTTGTTGCAGATCGTCGCCCACCGCGCGTGAAACGGCCACGATATTGCGCTGATGGTAAACCTTGGCAATCTTCCGCTGCTTCAGCCAGCGGTCCAGCCCGGTGCGATGACCGAGATAGGAGGTAGACAGCATGCCGTGAATGCAGAACCAGAGCCGATCGCCGCCGAGCAGCTTGCTGCGGCTGACGATACGATCGGTTTTGTGCAGATTGGAAAATACCAAATCGTACGCGCCATGCTGCCGTTCGTTGGCCGTAACGGCCTGATCCAGCTGCGCGGCACGGCGTGAAAGCTCGGTCAGCTTGCGCCACGGCGTGCGGCTGCGATCTGCCACCACCTGATAATGAATGCCTGTGGGGATCGGGTAGTTACATACGTCGCGCAAGGAGATCAGACTGACCTCATGGCCCAGTTGCTGCATGCCCTGGCACAGGGTCAGTACTACCTTTTCTGCTCCGCCGCCGGGCAGCCCATCGATAATCATCAGGATACGCATAGGTTAATCCAGTAGTCGGTTATACAACGAAACCAGTTGTTCGGAGAGCCGCGCCGGCGTTGCCGACATAATGCCCAGCCTTGCCGCTTCGCCCATCGATGAGCCGATGGCCTGACGTGGTAACGCGCGAATGGCCTCGGTAATTGCCGTGACGTCCAGCGCGTCGGTGACGTAGCCATTTTGCCCTGGCGTAATAAACTCGCTACCGCCGCAGGTGGTGCTGGTAATCACCGGTAGCCCGCAGGACATTGCTTCCAGGATCACGTTGGGGAAGGGGTCGTACAGCGTCGGCAGTAACAGCGCGTCGGCACTCTGGTAGAACGACAGCGTCTGCTTTTGTACCCCCATGAAACGCACCCGTTCACCGCAGCCTAACGATTGCGCCAGTGCGCGGTAGCGCTTTTCTGCCTTGTCCTTGCCAACCACCAGCAAATAGCTGTCGGTGGCGGCGACGGCGCGGATCGCCGCCGCCAGGCCTTTGCGCTCAAAACCGGAACCGACAAAAATCAGACAGTGCGCCTGTTGCGGGATCTGGTACTGCTGACGCAGCTGCTGTCTGAGCTGCTGGTTGGCCGGCAGGAACTTCTGATTATCGATCGCATTGTAAATAACGGTGATTTTATCCGCCGGCACGCCGAAGTCGGCAATGATTTCCTGTTTGATCATTTCTGCGTTACAAATGACCGCCTTCAGCTCCGGCGCAGCATACATCGCACGTTCGGCGCACATCACATAGCGGTGATAACGATTGGAAAACAGCCACTTGCGACGCCATTCCGGCAACAGACGCGCACGCTGCAACAGCCAGCGCCGGTGTACCCCGTCACCGGCACGATAAATATCGCAACCGGCAATCCGCTCATGGCTCTGCACCAGATCGAACCGCTCTTTCTGCCATAGCGCGCGTGCCGCTTCGGCGAAACCGCGTTCACGACTGATACGACCGAACTTCATTGGGTTACATAAATGAATATGCCAGTTTGGGTTGGCGTCACCCTGCCATTCACGGGTGATCACGTTCAGTTCGAGGTCCTGTTGTTCCAGAGCCTCCAGCGCCCGGGAAACAAAACGCTCGGCTCCGCCGTCCGGTCGGTATTTTTGGCGTACAATCGCCAAACGCAATGCTTTCATGAAAGCTGACTCCGCGCGGCTGCAATCACCGCGTCTGTAGGAATAAGGTCAAGGTAGCGCTCATCGGTGCCGGTATTGATGTCATCCGGATCGGGCAGAGTGCCATAATCGCCGGCCCAGATGACGTTGCCGATGGCCTGCCATGGGCGCCAAAACACCAGCTTTGACGGGCCAAACAGCGCGACGCACGGCGTTTGCAGCGCCGCCGCCATATGCATGGGCACCGAATCTACGCCGATAAACAGTTTGGCATGATCGATAAGCGCGGCCAGTTGTCGCAGCGTCAGTTGCCCGGCCAGTGACACCACGCCCTGCGGTGGGCACTGGGCTACAATACGCTCGACCATCTGGCGCTCTTTGGCGTCCGGACCGGAGGTAATTACGATGGTGTGGCCATCGGCGTGCAGCGCGCTGATGGTGGCGGCCATTTTTTCCTCACTCCAGCATTTAAAAAACCAGCGTGAGGTAGGTTGCACCACGATGTAGTTGCCACTGATGCCGTGTTGCTGCAATAACGTTGCGCATGTCTGCCAGTCTGGTGCCGCATAGCTCATGGTGACCTGGCTGTTGGTGGTTTTCAGGCCCAGTGGTTGCAGCAGCGACAGGTTCTGCTCGACGGTGTGAAGGTTGGCGTGGTCGTCGACCGGCACCAGGTGAGTATGGCAATGACGCCACAGCGCCCCGCGCCGCTTGGGGAAATCAAAACCCAGGCGAATCGCTGCGCCGGTGAGGCGGGTAACCAGCGCGCTGCGCCACTGATCGGCCAGGTTGACCACCAGATCGTACTGTCGGGCCTGCAGTTGACGGATCAGGCGCCATTCATGCGCCAGGTGGGCTCTGGTGCCCTGTTTCTTCCACTGACGATCGATGATGAACACCTGCGTCAGCGCCGGGTTGTCGGCCAGCATGTCCTGGGTTTCTTTATACAGCAGCACATCAATCTGCGCCTCGGGGTAATTGGCTTTCAGCGTGTTGATAACCGGTGTCGTCAGCAGCATGTCACCGTGGTGGCGCAGCTTGACGATCAAAATACGCTGTGGAGGAGTGGCAGGGATCTGTGCTGGCGCGTCGTTCATCATCATTCGCTATATGGGAAACCAATGGATGATTCTAAATGACACTACCCCATGTGGCTACTGTTGCCGGTTTTTCTTGCCGTGAAGCAAAAAACAGCGGCCTGCGCGCGACAAATGCACCTCAACGTTGTCCAAACCTCGCAGCGAAGTCGTTTGCCCTGGACACGCGGGCTGCGTAACATAATGCATTCTATTGATATCAGGCACGATATTCATGACTAAACCGGCATTTCTCATCACTATTGATACCGAAGGCGACAATCTGTGGCAAAACCACGATCGTATTTCGACGGAAAATACCCGTTTTCTCCCGCGTTTCCAGGCGCTGTGCGAACGATACGCCTTTAAGCCGGTTTATCTGACCAACTATGAAATGGCGGTAGACCCACAGTACGTCGAATTCGCGCGCGATGTGATAGCGCGCAGCGCGGGTGAGGTAGGCATGCATCTGCATGCCTGGAACAGCCCGCCGTTGACGCCACTGACCGATGACGACTGGCGCCACAAGCCATATCTGATTGAGTATCCAGTCGACCAGATCCGCGCCAAGGTGGATCACATGACCCAGTTGCTGGAAGACACCTTTCAAACCAAAATGCTTAGCCACCGCGCCGGTCGCTGGGCGTTCAATGAATATTATGCCGGTCTATTGCTGGAATACGGCTATCAGGTCGATTGTTCCGTTACGCCGCGGGTTAACTGGCAATTTTCTCCTGGCAGTCCGCACGGCAACGGCGGTACCGATTACCGCCATTTCCCGACGCATGCCTATTTTATCGATCCGCAGAATATTGCCCGTCCGGGTCAGTCGCGTCTGCTGGAAGTTCCGATGAGCATTCAGTACAAGCATTCAGAGCTGATGAACGCGCTGAAGCAGGGGTACGATCGCCTGCGCGGCAAACGGCGTTCGCCTTCGGTGCATTGGCTGCGCCCAACCGGTAACAACCTGGATAACATGCAGCGGGTTGCCGAACAGTCGCTGGCCGAGGGGCATGACTACGTTGAGTTTATGCTGCATTCGTCCGAGTTTATGCCCGGTGGCAGCCCGACGTTTAAAACCGAGCAGGATATCGAGGCGCTGTACCGCGATTTAGAACAATTATTTGCCTGGCTGCACTCACGAACGACGGGTATGACGCTGGCCGAGTACTATCAACGTAAAGTGAATTGAAATGTCGAAGAAATGGAAAATAAAGTTCGCGGACTGGTTTTTACGGCGATACGTCGCAAAACGTGGGCGTTTTCAGGATAAGGCCACTTTCGATCCCGGCATGCAGTTTGCCAATATCGTGATTTATTCCACCACGGCGCTTGGCGATTTTATGTTTAACACGCCGGCAATCCGCGCGGTGCGTGAACGTTATCCCGACGCGCATATCACGCTGGTGGTGCATAAAAAAAATCAGGAGCTGGTGGAAAACGGCCGCTACTTTAACCGCGTGGTGTATTGGGACAGTAAATTTAAAAGCATGGGGCCGTTGCTGAAATCGTTGCGCCAATTTGAACCCGATTTGGCATTGATTCTGCATTCCCATCAGCCTTATGACGTTATCAGTGCGGTATTGGCCGGCGCCAAATACATTATTCGCGATAATTACCGTAACGGTATTTGCGGCCTGGAGCCGTGGTTGACCAACTATGTGTTTGACTATTACGGGCACTTTATTCGTCGTAAGCTGGAGCTGATTTCCATTCTGGGGTGCCGCACTGACGATCCGAGCATGGAAGTTCCGGCGCCGTTTCCCGCAGGGGAGAAAGACCCCGCGTTGTGCACCATCGGTTTTCAACTGGGCGCTTCAACGCAATCGCGCTGCTGGCCGGTGTCGCATTTTGCCAGCCTGGCAGATCAACTGGTGGCGCAGCATGACAACGTGCGCATTGTGTTGATCGGTGCGCCGTTTGATGAGGGCAAAGCGCAGCAATTCTTGCAGCTGGTGCAAGACAGAACCCGCGAACGGGTGGATAACCGTATCGGCAAAACCGGTTTGCGACAACTGCTGACGTTGCTGGGCAGTTTCGAACTGTTGGTCACCGGCGATACCGGGCCGCTGCACTTGGCGGTGGCGCTGAAGGTAAAAACCGTCAGCCTGTTTGTAACCGCCGATCCGCGAACCACAGGGCCGATTCAGGATCTTGAACTGCACCGGATTGTTCACGCCTCGCGTTCCGGCTATACCCTGCCATTGGAGGCTGAAGGCCCAATGGGCGTCATTCAGCCGCAGCGGGTATATCAGGAGGTGGCGGCGCATGCGAACTTACTGCCCGCACACCGCGAAGCGGGCAGCGATAGCGCCTGATATCGGCGTTACTTTTGCTGACGGCGCAGTTTCGACAGCAGCGTGTCGATTTGCGGATAACGCATCTGGCACATTTTCTTGCGGGGCACTGCGGTGCCCCGGCACACGTCGGCTGCACGCCGAAAATCTTCCAGCAGTGCCGGCGGATAGTAGTAATAGCCGTACACTGATTTGGACATATTCTTTATTTCACTGAAGCAGTTGGCAATCATTAACGCCGCCAGCGGGCGTATTTGCGCTTCATTTTCATGCTGCAATGCGAAGCAGACCATTTTGTTCATCGCGAAGCGCAGGTCTTCAATGTCCTTGGCCGTGTTATTGCGAGTAATGCCCTGGCTGTTGTCCCGATAAAAATAGAGTACCTGATTCAGGTGCGCGATCTTTTGCGTTTTGAAATACAGGAACGGGGTAAAAATGACGTCTTCGTAGCGGCGGCCGGTGGCAAAGGACTCTCCCGCCAATAGGCTGCGTTTGTAGACCCGGTTCCACAGGTGCCACATCGAGCGGGAAAATAACGGCGCCAGGCATGCCAGTTGGCTATTTTCAATCGGGTAGGGATAAAGTTCGACGGTGTCATCGATGGAATCATCCGGCACCGCTGCCGAAAACTTCTGGTAATTGAAATCGATCAGATCGTATTCGTCACCCAGCAGTATCGGGCGCAGCAGGTGCAGGTAGTGGCGGCTGAGGATATCATCGCCATCAAGAAAAGTGACGTAGCGACCATGGGTATTGGCCAACCCGACGTTTCTGGCATGTGCAATCCCGCCGTTAGGCTGGCTAATCAGCGTTACGTTGGCTGGCTGATACTCATCCAGCAATTGCCGTACCAGGCGCGCAGAATCATCCGTTGAACCGTCATCAATGATCACCGCTTCGATATCATCGGTCATCTGACTGAACAGCGAGCGTAAGCTCTCCACCACAAAGTCGGCATTGTTGTAAAACGGCACAATGAAACTGAGTAAATAGGCGGGTTGGCTCATTGTCGAAGATCCTGTGAATCAGGCGTTTTTTTCATTGATATGACGCTGGCAATAATCGCCAGGCAGAACATGACGGTACCTTCGGTACTGAAGAAAATAACGTCGGTAAGGCCAAAGGCAATAAGGCTCAGCATGACGGTAAACAGCAAGACGTTGTTATATATTCTTAATGCAGCAAAAATGTAGGTTAAATAAAACGTCAGCAGTAGTACGGCACCCACAATACCTTTCAACGAATAGGCTTCGATAAGCTCGTTATGCAAATGCACGGTCAGGTAAGGCATGACCCCCATAAGTTCGGGTTCCTGTTTGACCATGGCGGTTATCTCTTTGGCTCGCTGCTCGGCCGACTGACCCAGCAGGGCCTGATTGCCGGCATGGATGCCGGTGCGCTGCATCGATAGGCGTGACATGATGGAATTGTCTTTCTGTGGATCGTTGATCGACGCCATATCCTGATGGAAGTCGTGAATGCGTTGTTCTATTTGCGATTTGAAGATCATCGCGCTCAACAGCAGCAGCAACGGGAACGCCAAGGCGATGGTCATTTTCTGTCGACGCGAGAAAAACTCGCGCGAAGTGAAGACGAAAACAGCCACCATCACTGGGAATACCAGCATCGCAGCCCGCGTGCCGGTCAGGCCGATCACCGAGAAACTGACGATAAACGCCAACAGGAACAGCATCAACCGATAGCGTGTTTTCAGCAGCAATACCGCATGCAGCATGACGAGATTAATGGCGGTGATGATATAGGCAACAATGGTGGCGCGATCGAAGTTAAGCTGTACGCGCGGATAATGCAGCCACAGCCCCTGATAGATTGCGTAAGCGTTGACCGCCAGGCCGCCGCCAATGGCAACGATGATATAGCTTTTTTGAAAATCCAGGCGTTCATTCAGCGCGATAAGCAAGATAAATGCGGTGGCCAGCTGTAATTTGCCGGTAGAGAAATAACTGCGGTAAATATTTACATAATCGTCCGGCTGTTTATTGAGTGGAGCCCAGATCATGCTGGCGGCTCCCAACAGGCACAGTGATAAGAATAGCGTCAGGGCGATTTTGTTTTTTGTATAAAACCTGAAGTTAAAGCACAGGGCAATAAAAGAGATGTAGCTAGAAATATAAAAAATGTTTCGCCCTGTCTCAACGCCAAAAGGAATGGTGCAAAAAGCGATCGCGCAGCCCAAAAAGATCAGGTAGCTAAAAGCAGGATGTGGATGTTTCTCACTTGGCATGGATCGGGTTCCGGCTTACTTTATATTTTAGGGTTAAAACGATTCGAGCGAACGGTCGAATTCGGTCTTGAAGACCGAATAATCAAAATGTTCGGCAGTAAATTGGCGGGCATTGGCGCTCATGCTGCGATAGGTCGCAGGCTGCAGCATTTTTTCCACCGCGTCGGCGCAATCGAGGTGCGACACCAGTTTGGGCGTCACCAGGCTATCCTGTATCGGGTCATAGACCTGATGCGGAAAATCGACCTTGAGGCCGGTGAGCTGTTGATGCTCTTCAATGGTGACCGATGGCGTCAGGCCGATACCGCATACGCCGTCTTTGACGGCTTCCGGCTGGCCGTCAACCAGGGGGAATATCACCGGCACGCCAAAATACAGCGATTCCATGCAGGATAAGCCAAAGGGCTCGGTTATCGGCGTGCTGATATAGATATGGGTACGGTTGAAGAAATCCGCCACGTTGTCCTGAAAGCCGCTGAACCGAACGCGATCGCCCAGTTGCAGACGCTGGGCCAGCGCTTCGAATGCCGGCTGGTCAGGGCCTTTGCCGGCAATTTCCAGCGTCACGTCGTGCCCACGGCGCAGCAGTTCTTGCATCATCAACAAGGACACGCTGATCCCCTTTAGCGTGACCAGGCGGGAGGCGGTGCCGATCCGCACCGGCGTCGCCAGCATTTTGGGTTCGCTGTCGATCCCGGCAGGCGTCTTGATGCGATTGATCACCACCGGATTGGGGCAAGGCAGGTTAAAGCGCATTTCCATCACGCGTTTTGAGGCATAAGAGGCTGAAATAACCCCATCAAGCATCGCGAAGAAGCCCAGCGTTTTGCGGTTTTTGGCATAACGCCACGAACAGCCATGATCGTAATAAATCAGCTTGCCGCGCTTGGGTTTCGCCGCCAGGCCCGGGATCAGGTCCCAGACGATCACCACATCGGCATCGGCGCGCTCAATTTTCCATTTCAATAGGTATTTGCGCAGAAACTGCGGGCAGCGCAGAGAAAAGGCGTTGCACAGGCGATTGGCAAACGTCACTTTCTGCTGCGGCATCTTTTTGCGGATCTCTTCACCCACCTCGCTGCTGATGCAGATGACCTGGTTGCTGCCGTCGGTGGTATCGTTGAGATACTGCAAAAACAGGCGTTCTACGCCGCCCATTTTTTCCAGGTTGATGATGTGCAATTTCTTCATCACATATCCTTTTGTAATGCTGCCCAAACCGATTCGGCGCTGATGGTAGCCATGGTTTTATCCACTGATACCAGCGACCGTTGGTGTTGCCCATAGCCGCCAATCAATCCTGGGTCGGTAGGGCCGAACAGCGTAATGTTCGGGCGATCGAGCGCGGCGGTCAGATGGCTGAGCCCGGTATCGACCGACACCACGCCTTGTGCAGCGGCCAGCACTTCGGCTATCTGTTGCAGACTGAGCTTTGGCAGCACCTCAACGTGCGGGAAACCGTCTGCCAGCCTCTGCGCACGCTGATGTTCATGCTCCGCCCCCCACGGCAGCTTGATGCCGAGCCCGGTCGGCTCGACCAGCGCAATCAGTTCGCGCCAGTTTGCTTCCGGCCAGTGTTTCTCATCGCGGGTGGTGGCGTGCAGAAACACCAGATATTGCCCGGCATCCGCTGGCGGGCAGCCAAGGAAACGGGCGGCAATAGCATAATCGCCCTGGGTCGCCGGTTTTGGATAACCCAGACTCTTGGCGAACAGCTCACGGGTGCGTTCCACCGCATGTTGCTGCTTGTCTATGTCATGGCGATAGTTGTAAAACCAGCTGGCGAAAGGTTCGCGCGCGCTTTTACAGTCTTGTCCATGCTTGCTGCCCTTGGCGATGCGTGTGATTAGCGCCGCGCTTTTCATCAGCCCCTGGGCATCAATGACCACGTCGTAGTCGCGCGCCTGCAGTTGACGTTTGAAATCACAGCGCTGCTGTCGGGTTTCGCTACCGAACCAGTTTTTGCGCCAACGGCGGATAGCCACCGGGATAACGCGATCGACCGCCGGGTGCCAGCTTGGGATCTGGCTGAAGTTCTCTTCCACCACCCAGTCGAAACGGATACCGGGGATGGCATTCATGGCATCGGTCAATGCCGGCAACGTATGAAGCACGTCCCCCATGGAAGAGGTCTTAACGATCAGCACCTGCATGATTACTCCTCGCTGGCGGCAAGCAACGGCGTCAGCGCGTCCAACACCTGCTGTGGCTGGATGTCGATCAGGCTTTGATGATAACCCTGGTCGGCATCGCCTTTGCGTACTTTGTGATAACCGCTGATAAGGCGGATGACTCGAGCCTTGTCCGATAGCGGCGGGGTAAAGTCGGGGCTGCTTGGGCCGTACAAGGCTATCAGAGGTTTGTTCAACGCCGCCGCAACGTGCATCAATCCGGAATCGTTGCTGACCACCGCCCGACAAGAGGCAATCAGAATCACCGCCTGTTCCAACTGGGTTTCACCGGCCAGATTGACGCAGTAATCACGCGCTTCTTCGACCAGTGCCGCACGGATTTGTTCACCGGCTTCATGGTCTTTGGCGGAACCGAACAGGGCGATTTGATAACCCTGATCGATCAGCTTCTGCGCCAGCTGCGCATAGTGATAGTGCGGCCAGCGTTTGGCGGGGCCGAATTCGGCGCCAGGGCAAAAGCCGATGGTCGGCCGCTGGTCAGTAAGGTTGAAGGCTGAGGCGGTTTCGGCGATCTCTTCGTCGCTGACCTGCAATTGCGGCCACAGCAATGGCTGCGGCAGATCTTCCGCGCGCCGAATCTGCTGTTTGTCATAGGCCAGCGCAACATAGCGTTGCACCATTAACGGGAAGGCGGTTTTATCCAGCACGCGGATATCGTTCAGCAGACCATAACGCATTTCGCCGCGCCAACCGGTACGCTGCGGCACGTTGGCGAAAAACGGTACCAGGGCCGATTTGAACGAGTTCGGCAGCACATAGGCGCGATCGTAGCCATTGGCGCGTAGCTCGCGGCCGAGACGCCGCCGTTCGCCGATCGCCAGCGCCCCGTGGCCAAGCGGCATCGACAGCGCCTGGTTGACCTCAGGCATGCGCGCCAGCAATGGACGGCACCAGGCTGGCGCCATCACATCGATCTCTGCTGACGGGTACTCGGCCTTCAGGGTGCGGTAGAGACTTTGCGACATCATCATATCGCCAACCCAGGAAGGGCCGATAACCAGTATTTTCATACCGTGCAGATTTCCTTCAGCTTAAGCGGTACGGTTTAACCAGGCCATGTACTCTTTGACGCCTTCGGCGACGGTTTTGAATGGCGCATCATAACCTGCTTCGCGCAGCTTGGTCAGATCGGCCTGGGTATAAGCCTGGTAACGGCCTTTCAGTTTTTCAGGGAATTCGATGTATTCCACTGCGCCTTGCTGATGGTATTCCACCACCGCATCGGCTACCGCCTGGAAGGTTTCCGCACGGCCGGTACCGCAGTTGAAGATGCCTGACACGCCGCTCTTCCAGAACCACAGGTTGACTGCCGCCACGTCGCCAACATAAATGAAGTCGCGCTTGAAGTTTTCACTGCCGGAGAACAGTTTCGGGTTTTCACCGCGGGAGATCTGGCCGTTCAGATGGAACGCCACGCTGGCCATGCTGCCTTTGTGCCCTTCACGTGGGCCGTAGACGTTAAAGTAACGGAAACCGCAGATTTGCGAATCCGCCTGCGGCAGGATTTCACGCACATACTGGTCAAACAGGAATTTGGAGTAACCGTAAACGTTCAGCGGTTGTTCGTATTGACGCTCTTCGATGAAGTTTTCGCTGCGGCCGCCGTAGGTGGCGGCGGATGAGGCGTACAGGAACGGGATCTCGCGATCCAGGCAATAGTGCAGTAGATCTTTGGAGTACTGATAGTTGTTATCCATCATGTACTTGCCGTCCCACTCGGTGGTGGCGGAGCAGGCACCTTCATGGAATACCGCGTCGATGTTGCCGAGATCGTCGCCGGCCATGATACTGGCGATAAAATCTTCCTTATCGATATAGTCGGCGATATCCAAATCGACCAGATTGACGAACTTGGTGCCATCTTTCAGGTTGTCTACCACAAGAATGTCGCGATATCCGTTATCATTCAATGCTTTAATGATATTGCTGCCGATCATGCCGGCGCCGCCAGTGACGATAATCATTGGGCTTACCCCTGTCATTCTGCCTGGTGGTGCACAATGCCCCACGCTATATGTTGGCTATAATAGCATTTCGTGCCGCGGCAAACATCGGATGGGCTCTTATTCTCTTGCCGAGCCGGGCGTGACGCTACATCGCCGTGATATCTGCTGCAATTTTCATATTCTCTCCTGCCTATTGTCGTCAGTTAGGCAACAAATCAGTAAAATATGCCGGAAATAAGCCCATCCTGGAGATAACCGAATGTCCGCGTCTTTTTATCAGCAGTTGGAACAACAGCTTGCCACTACCCGCGCTGAAGGGTTGTTCAAAGAAGAACGCATTATTACGTCTGCGCAACAGGCCGATATCGCCGTGGCGGACGGGAGCCACGTCATCAATTTTTGCGCCAATAACTATCTTGGCCTGGCGAATCACCCGGCGATGATTGAGGCCGCGAAAGCGGGCATGGACAGCCACGGTTTTGGTATGGCATCGGTGCGTTTTATTTGCGGCACCCAGGACAGCCACAAACAGCTGGAGCAAAAGCTGGCTGACTTCCTCGGCATGGAAGACGCCATCCTCTACTCTTCCTGCTTTGACGCCAACGGCGGCCTGTTCGAAACGCTGCTCGGCCCGGAAGACGCCATCATTTCCGATGCGTTGAACCACGCGTCGATCATCGACGGTGTGCGCCTGTGCAAGGCTAAACGCTACCGTTACGCCAACAACCATATGGGCGAGCTGGCAGCGCAGTTGAAACAGGCCAGGGCCGATGGTGCACGACATATTCTGATTGCTACCGATGGCGTATTTTCGATGGATGGAGTGATCGCCAACCTGAAAGGCGTATGCGACCTGGCCGATGAATATCAGGCACTGGTGATGGTCGACGATTCGCACGCCGTGGGGTTCGTTGGCGCACACGGGCGCGGTACGCATGAATATTGTGACGTGATGGGCCGTGTCGACATTATCACCGGTACGCTGGGTAAGGCGCTGGGCGGGGCTTCCGGTGGTTACACCGCCGCCAGGAAGGAAGTGGTGGAATGGCTGCGTCAGCGCTCGCGCCCGTATCTGTTCTCCAATTCACTGGCACCGGCGATCGTGGCGGCCTCGATCAAGGTGCTGGAACTGCTGGAGCAGGGTGATGCGCTGCGCGATCGCTTGTGGTCCAACGCCCGTCTGTTCCGTGAAAAAATGACCGCTGCCGGCTTTGAGCTGGCCGGGGCCGATCACGCCATTATCCCGGTGATGCTGGGGGAAGCGAAACTGGCGCAGGAATTCGCCAATGCGTTGCTCAAGGAAGGCATTTACGTAACAGGTTTCTTCTATCCGGTGGTGCCGAAAGGCCAGGCGCGTATCCGCACCCAAATGTCTGCCGACCACTCGCCGGAACAAATTGAGCGCGCCGTTGAGGCGTTTACTCGTATCGGTAAAGATCTTGGCGTTATTGCATAAGGTAAACCCATGAAAGCATTGTCAAAACTGAAAGCGGAAGCAGGAATTTGGATGACCGACGTGCCGCAGCCGGAGCTGGGCCACAACGATGTCATGATTAAAATTCGTAAAACCGCGATCTGCGGCACCGATGTGCATATTTATAACTGGGATGAGTGGTCCCAGAAGACCATCCCGGTACCGATGGTGGTTGGCCATGAGTATGTCGGTGAAGTGGTGGCGATTGGCCAGGAGGTCAAAGGCTTCACTATCGGCGATCGGGTTTCCGGCGAAGGCCATATTACCTGCGGGCATTGCCGCAACTGCCGCGGCGGTCGCACCCATCTGTGCCGCAACACCATTGGCGTCGGCGTTAACCGTCCTGGTTCCTTTGCCGAATATCTGGTGATTCCGGCCTTCAACGCCTTCAAAATCCCGGATAATATTCCTGACGAACTGGCGGCGATTTTCGACCCGTTCGGCAACGCCGTGCATACCGCGCTGTCGTTTGACCTGGTCGGCGAAGACGTGCTGGTGTCCGGCGCTGGCCCGATCGGCATCATGGCGGCTGCGGTTTGCAAGCATGTGGGCGCACGTCATGTGGTGATTACCGACGTCAATGAATACCGGCTGGATCTGGCGCGCAAAATGGGCGTCACCCGCGCGGTCAATGTCAGCAAGGAAAATCTCAGCGACGTGATGGCCGAGCTGGGTATGACCGAAGGTTTTGACGTAGGGCTGGAAATGTCCGGTGCGCCACCGGCGTTCCGTACGCTGCTCAATGCCATGAACCACGGCGGGCGTATCGCCATGCTCGGCATACCGCCGTCCGACATGTCGATAGACTGGAATCAGGTGATATTCAAGGGGCTGTTTATCAAAGGGATCTACGGTCGTGAAATGTTTGAAACCTGGTACAAGATGGCGGCGCTGATCCAGTCCGGACTGGATCTGACGCCAATCATCACCCACCGCTTCTCGATTGACGAGTTCCAGCAGGGCTTCGACGCCATGCGCTCCGGCCAGTCCGGGAAAGTGGTGTTAAGCTGGGATTAATCCCGGCGATTTGTCATCAGGGTCCGGCACGCCGGACCCTATGATTTCCGCTCCGGCGTTGCCACCCAGCGCTGCCACTGATTTTTGATGAACGTTACAGCCGGTGATTGCGCCAGGCTTTCGCCAATCACGTTCAACGCGGTGCCGGCGTTGGCTTTTTCCTGCGGCAGCTTCACCTTGCACTGTTTGATACCGCCCTTGAACGGGTTCTTCGACTGCGGATGCTGTGGCTTGGCCGGCGGCAGATAACCGCTACCGCCTGACTGTGGCGCATTGAGCAGCGAGCTTGGCCGCACCAGCACGATATCGGACGGCAGGTTGGCCAACATCTGCCGGAGTACCTTGACGGTCGCCGGGCGTGGGTGACCGATGGCGATGGCCGAACCGTTGCGCCGCGCAAGCTCTACCGCGCGGTTGAACTGATGGCGAATGTCGGCCTCGCTCGCGGTGTCGTCAAGAAATACCCGACGCTTGATAACCTTCACGCCGGTACCGGCGGCCGCGCGGGTCGCCTGGCTGTTGCCGATGGTCATGCTGTCGAGAAAATAGAGGTTATAGCTTTCCAACGCCTGCATCACTTTTTGCATCGCCGGCAGGCTGGAGGTCATGGCGCTGCCCATGTGGTTGTTCATGCCAACCGCATATGGCACGTTATTGACCGCATTGCGAATGATGCGCTGCACCTCGTCGCTGCTCATCGAGGGTTGCAGCGTGTCGCGTTCCAATGGCTGCTTGCTAAGCGGCGCCATCGGCATATGAATCAGCACTTCCCGGCCCTGGCTATGGGCGCGGGTCGCCATTAAATGCGCGTGTGGCGCATTGGGCAGCACCGCCACCGAAATGGCCAGCGGCATCTGCAGCACGGCGTTTTCTTCATGTGGGCGGTAGCCCACATCATCAATCACAATCGACAGTTTACCTGCCTGTGCAGCACTGGCCAGCAGCAGGGCGCCAATCAGTATGGCGCTTCGCGTTTTGATGTAATGCAAATCTTATTTTCCCAACCACGGCAGTGGGTTAACCGCCTGACCCTGGCGGCGAATTTCGAAATAGAGCGCAGGCGATCCCTGGCCCCCGCTGGTACCCACCAAGGCGATTGGCTGGCCGGCACGCACCTGGGCACCGACGTTGACCAGCGCACTCTGGTTGTAGCCGTACAGGCTCATGTCACCCTTGCCGTGCTCGACCACCACCACCAGGCCGTAGCCTTGCAGCCAGTCGGCCATCAGCACGCGACCATCGGCGATGGCTTTGACTTCGCTGCCTTCAGGCGCAGAAATCACCATGCCTTTCCAGCGTAACTCACCCTGCTGCGTTTCGCCAAAGCGGTGCAGGGTGCTACCGCGAACCGGCCAGTAGTCTTGACCATTCGGCCGGCCAAGGCCGCCGGTGCGGGCCATCAGCGAGCGTTCGCTTTCGCTTGGTTTGTAGCTGGAGCCGGTTTTCTTCGCCTGTTGCTCTTTCTTGCGTACCTGCTCACGCACCCGGGCGGCTTCGCGCGCTTCGCGTTCGGCACGGGCGCGGGCTTCACGTTCGGCGCGGGCGATTTTGTCACGCAAACGGCTTTCGTTCTGGCGTAGTTCGCTCAGTCGTTGCCGATCTTTATCCAGCGACGCTTCAAGTGCGGTCAGGGTTTTCTTGCGTGCGCTACGCGCCTGTTCCAGCTTTTGCTGCTGCGTCTGTTGAGCGCTTAACAAGGTCTTTTGCTGTTGCTGCTTGGCGATCAGCGTGGTTTTTTGCGCGGCCAGCTCGATGCGCGTTTGCTTCAGCTGTTCGATGGTTTTTTGTCGTGCTTCGTTCAGATAGCCAAAATAAGCCAGAATGCGCTCGCTGCGCTGGCTTTCTTCACCGCTGAGGATCAGCTGTACCGCACTGTGCTGCCCTTGGCGGAAGGCGGCATCCAGCTGTTTGGCCAGTATGTCTTGTTGCGTGGTCTGTTGTTTCTGCAATTTGGCGATCGAGGCATTCAAGCCGGAAATATCCTTGCCCAGAGCGTTTAACGAGCTCTGGGTTTCACGCAACGAACGACTGGCCTGCGCGATGGTTTTTTCTTGCGACTTGAGTTGATCCTGCAACGTGTTGCGCTGTTGTTGCTGTTGCTTAACCGCTTTTTCTTTTTCAGCAATGCTTTGCTGAATGTCTTTCAGCTCGGTTTTGCTGTCGTTGGCGGTATGGCCGGATAGCGGCAACAGCAATACGCCAGCGCAAAATACGCTGGCGCACAGTGTGGTCAACTTCCTTGGCGCACTGCGAAGCGGCAGCGGTTGGCTGCCTGCGTTTGCGCTTCGGGTTACCCTTGATAGTGCAAAATACGCCTTTTCCCTCATGGAGAGGGATTATTCCACGATGAACAGCGGCTTACCAGTCATCTCTTGCGGGATTTCCATTCCCATCAGCGCCAGCATGGTCGGCGCGATATCCGAAAGCTTGCCGCCACTGACCGCCGTCGCCGGTTTGCCGACGTAAATCAGCGGCACTGGCAGGCTGGTGTGCGCGGTGTGCGCCTGACCGGTGGCCGGGTCACGCATTTGCTCGGCGTTACCATGATCGGCGGTGATCAGCAGTTGGCCGTCAGCGGCTTTTACCGCCTCGACGACTTTTGCCATACAGGCGTCCAGCGTTTCAACCGCCGCGATCGCGGCGTCATAGATGCCGGTGTGGCCGACCATGTCGCCGTTTGGATAGTTGCAGATGATGGCGTCGTATTTACCACTGGCGATGGCACTCAACAGTTTGTCGGTCAATTCGGCCGAACTCATTTCCGGTTGCAGATCGTAGGTGGCGACCTGCGGCGAATCGATCAGTACCCGATCTTCACCGGTGAACGGTGGTTCCACGCCGCCGTTATAGAAGAACGTGACGTGGGCGTATTTTTCGGTTTCGGAGATGCGCAACTGGGTTTTGTCGTGCTTCATCAGCCATTCGCCAAAGGTATTCACCAGCGACGCCGGCGGATAGGCACAGGCGGTGTGGATGTCGGCGGCGTATTCGGTCAGCATCACGAAATCCGCGAGTTTCACGGTTTTAGCGCGAGGGAAACCGTTGAAATCGGCGTTGACGAAGGCGCGAGCGATCTGGCGTGCGCGGTCGGCGCGGAAGTTCATGAAGATCAACGCGTCGCCATCCTGCATTTCCGCGCTGGCTTCACCGGCTGCGCGAATCACCGTGGGTTTGACGAACTCGTCGTTTTCACCGCGAGCGTAGGCGGCTTGCAGCCCGGCGACGGCGCTGTCGGCATGAAACTCGCCCTTTGCCTGAGTCAGCAGGTCATAGGCCAATTGCACGCGATCCCAGCGGTTGTCACGGTCCATGGCGAAGTAACGGCCGACGATCGACGCAATGCGCCCTGCCCCCAGCGCGTCGAACGCGTCGCTGAAGCGTTGCAGGGAGGATTCGGCGCTGCGCGGTGGGGTATCGCGACCGTCCAGAAAGGCGTGCAGATAAACCGCTTTGGCACCGCGTTGTGCGGCCAGTTTCACCATCGCCAGGATGTGCTCTTCATGGCTATGCACACCGCCCGGCGACAGCAGGCCCATGATATGCACCGCTTTACCGGCCTGAACGGCGTTGTCTACCGCCGTCGTCAGCGTCGGGTTGGCAAAGAAGCCACCTTCTTGAATGTCTTTATCCAGGCGAGTCAAATCCTGATAGACGATGCGCCCGGCGCCCAGATTGACGTGACCGACTTCGGAGTTGCCCATCTGTCCGTCCGGCAGGCCGACGTCCAGGCCTGATGCGGCAATCAACGTGTGCGGCTGCTGCTGCCACAGGCGATCCATTACTGGCGTGCAGGCGTTGAGAATTGCGTTGTCCTGCTGTTCTTCCCGGTGGCCATAGCCGTCCAGAATCACCAGCACCATAGGCTTTTTATTGCTCGACATGGTATTAACCTCATAAAGTATGAATAGCCATCTGCCCGAGGGGGGGATGGCTATTCACGCTGCAAAGCGGGGAATTCTAGCGCGCGGCGGGTTAAAAAGAGCCCAGAGAGATCAAAGTTGCGTTGAACTGTCGGCAACTTTTTTGCGCTGACATGACAATTTTTTATCGTAGTCCGCAGTTTCTGCAATCACAGCCGCTAATTGGCTGTAATTGCCGCATTCGGCAGGTATACTCTGGAGCCTTGACTTATTTTCCCTTAACTGACGGGAGTTGTTACACCCCATGCTGCAAGAAATTATGCAATTCGTTAGCAATCATCCCATACTTAGCCTGGCCTGGGTTGCCCTGCTGGTCGCGGTGATTGTGATGACCTTCAAAAGCCGTTTTTCCAAGGTTAAAGAGATCACCCGTGGTGAGGCTACCCGCCTGATTAACAAAGAAGATGCGGTGGTTGTCGATACCCGCAGCCGTGAAGATTTCCGCAAGGGTCACATTGCCAATGCCATCAACCTGACGGCGAGCGAAATCAAGAGCGGCAGCCTGGGCGAGCTGGAAAAACACAAGGCGCAGCCGGTAATTGTGGTGTGCGCTAACGGTACGACGTCGCGTGAGCCGGCAGAAAACCTGAGCAAAGCCGGGTTTGACAACGTTACGACTCTGAAAGACGGTATTGCCGGTTGGAGTGGTGAAAATCTGCCTTTGGCACGCGGTAAATAATTCTTTAACGTAGTAGAGGTGGTTCCCATGGCTAACATCGACATCTACACCAAGGCGACTTGCCCGTTTTGCCATCGCGCCAAGGCGCTGCTGAACAGCAAGGGTGCGGCTTTCAACGAGATCGCCATCGACGGCGACAACGTAAAGCGTGAAGAGATGATTGCGCGCAGTGGGCGCACTACCGTGCCTCAAGTTTTCATCGACGGTCAGCATATTGGCGGCTGTGATGATTTATATGCACTCGATGCACGTGGCGGCCTGGATCCGCTGCTCTAAACGGCAGGCCGTAATAGCGTATTCATACTCACATTATTCACGCTGCCTCAGAGCGGCATCTGAACGGCGCCTCGCCAGTCTGGCGCCGTCAGGCTATGCGGCCGGGTGGCCGGTGCTATCAACGGGCGGCGTGAAGCATGACGGGTATATAAGGACATTTAACTAAGGGTATTACACACATGTCAGAACAAAACAGCACCGAGATGGCTTTCCAGATCCAGCGTATCTACACCAAAGACATCTCTTTTGAAGCGCCAAATGCACCACAGGTTTTCCAGCAGGAATGGCAGCCGGAAGTTAAACTTGATCTTGATACTGCATCCAGCCAGTTGGCGGATGAGGTGTATGAAGTGGTACTGCGCGTAACCGTAACCGCGTCGCTGGGCGAAGAAACCGCATTCCTGTGCGAAGTGCAGCAGGCGGGTATCTTCTCCGTGGCTGGTATTGATGGTACGCAACTGGCGCATTGCCTGGGTGCATATTGCCCGAACATTCTGTTCCCGTATGCGCGCGAGTGCATCACCGCTCTGGTTTCCCGTGGTACGTTCCCGCAATTGAACCTGGCACCGGTCAACTTTGATGCGCTGTTCATGAACTATCTGCAACAGCAGGCCGAAGGCGAAGGTGCCGCACCACATCAGGATGCCTGATGAATACCGTCAATGCTTCAATGACCGTTATCGGTGCCGGCTCGTACGGCACCGCTTTAGCCATTACGCTGGCGCGCAACGGCCACACGGTAGTGCTATGGGGCCACAACCCCGACCAGATAGCCAAACTGCAACGCGAGCGCTGTAATCAGACGTTCCTTCCCGATGTACCATTCCCCGATACTTTGCTGCTCGAAGCCGATTTGGCACGTGCACTGGCGGCCAGCCGCGATGTATTGGTGGTGGTGCCCAGCCACGTCTTTGGCGACGTATTACGCCAGTTGAAGCCGCTGCTGCGTACCGATGCGCGTATCGTATGGGCTACCAAGGGACTGGAGGCGGAAACCGGCCGGCTATTGCAGGACGTGGCACGCGAAGCGCTTGGCGATACCATTCCATTGGCGGTGGTGTCCGGACCGACGTTTGCCAAAGAGCTGGCGGCGGGCCTGCCGACCGCCATTGCGCTGGCGGCGACGGACGAACAATTTGCCGACGATCTGCAGCAGTTGCTGCACTGCGGCAAAAGCTTCCGCGTATACAGCAACCCGGATTTTATCGGTGTGCAACTGGGCGGGGCGGTTAAAAACGTGATTGCCATCGGTGCCGGTATGTCTGACGGCATTGGTTTTGGCGCCAACGCCCGCACCGCGCTGATCACCCGAGGCCTGGCAGAAATGAGCCGACTGGGCTCCGCGTTGGGTGCCGATCCATCGACCTTTATGGGCATGGCCGGGCTGGGCGATCTGGTGTTAACCTGCACGGATAATCAATCACGCAATCGCCGCTTCGGTATTATGCTGGGGCAGGGGAAGGGCGTGGAAGAGGCGCAGCAGAGCATTGGTCAGGTGGTCGAAGGCTACCGCAATACCAAAGAAGTGCTGGCGCTGGCGCAGCGTCACGGGGTGGAAATGCCCATCACCGAACAGATTTACCAGGTGTTGTACTGTAATAAAAATGCCCGCGAAGCAGCGCTGAGCCTGCTAGGGCGTACACGGAAAGACGAAAAACACAGTGCCTGATCTGGCAATGGGCGCAGTACGCTGAGCCCACAGGGCGCGACTATCGCGCCTGTTACGTATAATTGGCTGCCTTGCCGGCGTCGGCGGGGTTGCCTGTTTTTGTAAGGCAGAGAGGAAAACAATGTCGTCAGAAGAGTTAGAACAGGTCTGGAGCTGCATTAAATCAGAGGCGCGGGCGCTGGCTGATTGTGAACCGATGCTGGCTAGCTTTTTCCATGCGACGTTGCTTAAGCACGAAAACCTGGGCAGCGCGCTCAGTTACATATTGGCCAACAAGCTGGCCAATCCGATCATGCCGGCAATTGCGGTGCGCGAAGTAGTAGAAGACGCCTATCGCGCCGATGCACAGATGATTGCCTCTGCGGCGCGCGATATTCTTGCGGTGCGGTTGCGTGACCCGGCGGTGGACAAATACTCTACGCCGCTGCTGTACCTGAAAGGCTTCCACGCCTTGCAGGCTTATCGTATCGGCCACTGGCTGTGGCTGCAAGGTCGTGAAGCGCTGGCGATTTACCTGCAAAACCAGATATCTGTCGCTTTTGGTGTGGATATTCACCCGGCGGCGAATATCGGCTGCGGCATCATGCTCGATCATGCGACCGGTATCGTCATCGGCGAAACCGCGGTGGTGGAAAACGACGTTTCCATTTTGCAGTCTGTCACACTGGGTGGTACCGGCAAAACCAGCGGCGATCGTCATCCCAAAATCCGTGAAGGGGTGATGATTGGCGCGGGTGCAAAAATCCTCGGCAATATCGAAGTCGGCAAAGGGGCAAAAATCGGCGCCGGTTCGGTGGTATTGCAACCTGTACCGCCGCACACCACTGCCGCAGGGGTGCCAGCGCGCATCGTCGGCCGACCGGAGAGCGACAAACCGTCGATGGATATGGACCAGTATTTTAACGGTTCCAATCATGGGTTTGAATATGGCGACGGCATTTGAGCGCCAACCTGACGTCAGACTTTTCAGGCCGCCATCAGTGCGGCCTTTTTGTTACTGCTTGATCAGCGCACCGGCATAATCCAACTGACGCCAGGCTTCGTACACCACCACCGCGACCGCATTGGATAAGTTCATGCTACGGCTTTGCGCCTGCATGGGAATGCGGATTTTTTGCTGTGGTGGCAAGGCATCGAGGATTTCTGCCGGCAGACCGCGCGTTTCCGGGCCAAATAGCAAATAATCCCCTTGCTGATATTTGACCGCGCTGTGTGCCGGCGTGCCTTTGGTGGTCAGGGCAAACAGGCGCTGCGGCTGTTCGCTGGCCATGAACGCTGCATAATCGGCGTGGCGTTTGACGCTGGTAAATTCATGGTAATCGAGTCCGGCGCGGCGCAGGCGTTTGTCATCCCACGGGAAGCCCATGGGTTCAATCACGTGCAGCTGAAAGCCGGTGTTGGCGCACAGGCGAATGATATTGCCGGTATTGGGTGGGATTTCGGGTTCAAATAAAACGATATTCAGCATGGTAAAAGCCCCTCATGAGAGGGGCGCAGAATAGCAAATCCGGGCGGGGTTTGTCGCGGAGCGGCGCTCGGCCGGTTAATGATCGCGCGAGGATTTGCGTTGGTGCAGTGGTAACCACAGTACCAAACGCAGGCCGCCGAACGGGCTGTCTTCGGCTTTCACCCAGCCGCGATGCTGCGTGACCGCCGCCTCGACGATCGCCAGCCCCAGGCCGGTGCCGCCGGATTCTCGATCGCGTGCTTCATCGGTACGGTAAAATGGCCGGAAGATCTGCTCGCGGTCTTCCGGGCTGACGCCTGGGCCGTCATCGTCAACTACGATGGTAATACCCTGATTATCGGCGCTGAATGCCACCACAATGCGTGTATGCGAGTAACGCAGGGCGTTTCGCACGATGTTTTCCAGCGCGCTGTCCAGGGCACCTGCGTTGCCAAATAGCGTCCATGGCCCCGGTGGTGACGTGACCTCAAGCTGTTTGCCCATCTGTTCGGCTTCAAAGCCGGCGTTATCCAGTACATCGGCCCACAGTTCGTTGGCCTTGAGCATCTCACGTACCAGTTCACTTTTTTGCTGCCCGCGAGACAAGACCAGCAGGTCGTTAATCATCGAATCCAGGCGCTGTGCTTCGGTTTCGATACGTGCCAATTCATGGCCTTCACCGTGGCGGCGGCGCATCAGCGCGGTGGCTAATTGCAGGCGCGTCAACGGCGTGCGCAGCTCGTGGGAAATATCGGAAATCAACCGTTGCTGGGCGGTCATCATGCGCTCCAGCGCGCTGACCATCTGGTTGAAACTGGCACCGGTAGCCAGGAACTCCTGCGGTCCGGCCTCCAGTTCAGGATGCTGCTTCAGGTTGCCGCGCGCCACGTCATCCGCGGCGTTTTTCAATTTGCGTGCCGGTTTAGCCAGGCTCCAGGCAAGCCATAGCAGCAGCGGTGCGCTGATCAGCATGGTGACAATCAGCAGCAGCAATGGTCGGTCGAACATCAGGTTGATAAAGTCGGATTGCGGACTGTTGGCTGGCCGAATCAGGTACAGCTGATAGTTGTCCTCCCCGTCGCGTACCGAGAAGGGGCCGACCAGCTCAACGCGGCCATATTTTTTCTTCTTGGGATGATCGGAGTTGTCAGACTGGCCAATGAAGTTACGCACGATTTGCATTTCATTGCGCTGTGCGCCAATAACGCGGCCTTCGCTGGTCACCAGCAGCAAACGCTGGCCGGGCGGAGCCCACTTGTCGATGGCGCGGAACAGGCGCCGCCACCACATCAGGTCGTTGGCCGGATCCTGTTGCAATTCGGCCTCGACATGCTGTTCCAGCATCAACCCCTGCCGCTGTTCGCTGTCCAGCAGCGACGTCATTTGGCGAGAGTCGAGCTTGGGCACCATCAACACCAGCATTAGCACCAGCGCTAATGTAAACCAGAATATGGCGAAGATGCGTGCCGTCAAACTGTTGATCATGTTGCAGATACCATTAAATAGCCGCGGCCGCGCAGGGTTTTGAACCATGGGTGGCCATCTTTACGGTCGGGCAGTTTACGTCGCAGGTTGGAAATATGCATGTCGATGGCGCGATCGAACGGCGTCAGACGCTTGCCCAAGACTTCCTGGCTCAGCAATTCGCGTGACACTACCTGGCCAAGATGCTGGGCCAGCAGATAGAGTAGCGTAAATTCGGTGCCGGTCAGATCAAGCACCTGGCCGTCGAAACTGGCTTCCTGCCGCCCCGGGTTGAGCTGCAGGCCGTCAACATCCAGCGTGGGTGCGCTGGTATCAACGTTTTGTTGCTGCTCGCTCCAGTTGGAACGGCGCAAAATGGCGCGGATGCGTGCCACCAGCTCACGATCGTTGAACGGTTTCGGCAGGTAGTCGTCGGCGCCGAGCTCCAGACCGAGCACGCGATCCAGCTCGCTGCCGCGCGCGGTCAGCATGATCACCGGCGTTTGGTGGTGTTGGCGTAATTCTTTCAAGGTGTCGATACCATTTTTCTTCGGCATCATGATATCGAGAAGCAGGAGATCGATGGAGCTGTCCAGCAGTGACAACGCCTGTTCGCCGTCATGAGCAACGACAATGGTAAAGCCTTCCATTTCAAGCAATTCTTTCAACAGCGAGGTCAGCTCGCGGTCGTCGTCCACTAACAGAATCTTGTTCATTATGATTTACCTCCTGACGCAAAATACGTCATCAACCGTTGGTATTCCATGACTTTACGTAGTTTTACATGCCCTGACGGATGTTTGCAGGTGCGGCAGTACACTGCTCTTCGTTGATTCGCAAAGTGGAAAAAACGAGGAGTAAAAATGCGTAAGGTGACCGCATTAGTTATGGCACCAATGCTGGCGATAGGTTCTTCCGCCGCCACTGCTGCCGAGACTATATCGGAAACGCTCCCGTCTTCTACGCATATTGCGATGAACACGCTTCCCGGCCAACACCACATGTTTGATGGGGTTAGCCTGACCGAACAGCAGCGCCAACAAATGCGCGACTTGATGCGCCAGGCTCGTAACGATCTGCCTGGTGTCAATGTAGCTGAAATGGAAGCCATGCATAAGCTGGTAACCGCAGACAAATTTGATGAAGCCGCCGTGCATGCGCAGGCGGAAAGAATGGCTCAGGAACAGGTTAAGCGACAGGTCGAAATGGCCCGAGTGCGCAATCAGATGTATAACCTGCTGACGCCTAAGCAAAAAAGCGTTTTAGACCAGAAGCATCAGCAGCGTATGCAGCAGATGGAGCAACAGATTTCTGGTTTGCAACAAACTTCTGCCCAGAAGTTGAGTACGACTGAGTAGTACCCTGTTTTTCCTTGCCATAGACACCATCCCTGTCTTCCCCGCCATGATGGCGGGGCTTTTTTTGCCTGACATTCCGTTATACTGAACCGAGAAAAATCAAACGGGACTGGTTATGCAACAGCAATATGCGCGCCTGGTGAAGTCCGCCGCCCTGGCCGCCACCGTATTGGCCGCTACGTTACTGCTGATCAAAATTGTTGCCTGGTATATCACCGGGTCGGTAAGCGTGTTGGCTGCGCTGGTGGATTCACTGGTGGATATTGCCGCTTCGCTGACCAATCTGTTGGTGGTGCGCTATTCTTTACAGCCGGCCGACCAAGAACACACCTTCGGCCACGGTAAGGCCGAATCATTGGCTGCGCTGGCGCAAAGCATGTTTATCTCCGGCTCTGCGTTGTTCCTGTTTCTTACCGGTTTTCAACATCTCTATTCTCCGCAGACCATGCGCGAGCCTGGCGTCGGCATTGCCGTCACGTTGGTAGCGTTGCTCAGCACCCTGATGCTGGTGACCTATCAACGGTGGGTAGTAAGAAAAACTCGCAGTCAGGCGGTAAGAGCAGATATGCTGCATTATCAGTCAGATGTCATGATGAATGGTGCTATTCTTATAGCGCTTGGGCTAAGCTGGTACGGCTTTCAGCGGGCAGATGCGCTGTTTGCGCTGGGCATTGGCGTTTACATCCTCTACAGCGCGTTGCGCATGGGTTATGAAGCGGTGCAATCATTGCTGGATCGCGCATTGCCGGATGAAGAGCGGCGGGCGATCATCGAGGTGGTATCGTCCTTGCCGGGAATAAAAGGCGCCCATGATTTACGCACTCGCCAATCCGGCCCGACCAAGTTCATCCAACTGCATTTGGAAATGGAAGACAATCTGCCGCTGATGCAGGCGCACTTATTGGCCGAAAGAGTAGAAAAAACGCTGCTGGAGCATTTTCCCGGGGCGGATATCATTATTCACCAGGATCCTTGCTCTGTAGTTCCCCCGGGTCGCCAGGGGCAATGGGAGCTATAATCAGCCTATACGGTATGGCTGATATGACGTTGGGCAACCTGGGTTTAACTCGGCGTGCGATGAGCTTTTTTACCTTGATTTAGTGTGACCTGAATCAATTCAGCTGGGTGTTTTTGTTATAATATCCAGCAATAAAATCCGTAAAGCGGGGTTGCTGCAACCGGAAACGCGGACGGCGCAATCGGCGAATACAAAATTCTTAAGAAATTGCATCTACAAGTTCAGAGGTAGTCATGATCAAGAAAATCGGTGTACTGACGAGTGGCGGTGACGCGCCAGGTATGAACGCTGCGATCCGTGGCGTTGTGCGCGCCGCGCTTACGGAAGGTCTGGACGTTTTTGGTATTTACGACGGCTACCTTGGCTTGTATGAAGATCGCATGGAGCAGTTGGACCGTTACAGCGTGTCCGATATGATCAATCGTGGCGGCACCTTCCTGGGGTCGGCACGCTTCCCGGAGTTCAGGGATGAAAACGTACGCGCCAAGGCTATCGAAAACCTGAAAAAACGCGGCATTGATGCGCTGGTAGTGATCGGCGGCGACGGGTCATATATGGGAGCCAAGCGCCTGACCGAAGAAGGTTTCCCGTGCATCGGCCTGCCAGGGACCATCGATAACGACGTAGCCGGCACCGATTACACTATCGGTTACTTCACCGCACTGGAAACCGTGGTGGAAGCGATTGACCGACTGCGCGATACTTCCTCTTCACATCAGCGTATCTCCATCGTTGAAGTGATGGGGCGTTACTGCGGGGATTTGACGCTGGCGGCGGCCATCGCCGGTGGGTGCGAGTTCATCGTATTGCCGGAAATCGAATTCAACCGCGAAGATTTGGTATGTGAAATCAAAGCCGGTATCGCCAAAGGCAAAAAACACGCCATCGTGGCCATTACCGAGCATATCTGCGACATCGATGAGCTGGCGGCTTATATTGAGCAGGAAACCAAGCGTGAAACCCGTGCCACCGTGCTGGGCCACATTCAACGCGGCGGTTCCCCAGTGGCATATGACCGCATCCTGGCTTCACGCATGGGTGCTTACTCCATCGAACTGCTGCTGAAAGGTTATGGCGGTCGTTGCGTGGGCATCCAAAACGAGAAAATGGTGCACCATGACATCATTGACGCCATTGAAAACATGAAGCGTCCGTTCCGTGGCGATTGGCTGGATACCGCCAAGAAATTGTACTGATCTTTCGGTTATAACGCCCAAAGCCCCCGTTTTCGGGGGTTTTTTTATGCTTCCACGCTGTCATATTCCAGAATCGTCTAGCCATAAATTTTTTAGTCTTTAATCATCAGGCCAGTTTCTGGCAGGCTCTGGGCTATATCAACCGATTGAGGTTGCGACTATTTTTCTGGGAGAGCGTGCGATGCGTAAATGGGGTGTAGGGCTGTCATTGTTGTTACTGACTACCGGTGCGGTGGCGAAAGACATTCAATTGTTGAACGTTTCGTATGACCCGACGCGTGAGTTTTATCAGGAATATAATGCGGCATTCAGCAAATATTGGCAGCAGCAGAGCGGCGACAACGTCACTGTACGCCAGTCGCATGGTGGTTCCGGCAAGCAGGCGACGTCGGTGATTAACGGTATCGAAGCCGATGTGGTGACGCTGGCGCTGGCCTATGACGTTGACGCGATTGCCGAGCGTGGTCGTATCGATAAAAACTGGATCAAGCGGCTGCCGGATAACTCAGCGCCTTATACCTCGACCATCGTTTTCCTGGTACGTAAAGGCAACCCGAAGCAGATTCACGACTGGCCGGATTTGGTGAAATCAGGCGTTTCCGTCATCACTCCTAACCCGAAAACGTCCGGTGGTGCACGCTGGAACTACCTGGCGGCGTGGGGCTATGCGCTGCACCACAACAATAACGATCAGGCCAAGGCGCAGAAGTTTGTCAAAAACCTGTATAAAAACGTCGAAGTGCTGGATTCTGGCGCTCGTGGCTCAACCAACACCTTTGTCGAGCGTGGCATTGGCGACGTACTGATCGCCTGGGAAAACGAAGCGTTGCTGGCAGAAAAAGAGTTGGGTAAGGATAAATTCGAAATTATTACCCCGAGCGAATCGATTCTGGCAGAACCGACGGTTTCGGTTGTCGATCGGGTGGTCGATAAGCGCGGGACGCGAGACGTTGCAAACGCCTACCTGAAATATCTGTACACGCCGGAAGGCCAAACCATCGCGGCGAAAAATTATTATCGTCCACGCGATCCGGCGGTCGAAGCCAAATTCGCCGCGCAGTTCCCGAAACTGAAACTGTTCACCGTGGATGATACGTTCGGCGGTTGGAGCAAAGCGCAAAAGGAACATTTCGCCAGCGGCGGCAAATTCGACGAAATCAGCAGGCGTTAAGCCAGTTGCACAATAAAAAACCCCGGCATGCCGGGGTTTTGTCATTCAGAGTCGTGCGTTATCAGGCTTTTTTCGCTTCGGCCGCAGCCTTGACGATCACCGCGAACGCGTCGGCTTTCAGCGACGCGCCGCCAACCAGTGCACCGTCGATGTCCGGCTGTGCAAACAGTTCTGCGGCATTTTTATCATTGACCGAGCCGCCGTACTGGATGATCACACCTGCCGCAACGTCGGCGTCGTGCTTGGCAATGTGGTCACGAATGAATTTGTGTACCGCCTGTGCCTGCGCAGGGGTAGCCGATTTGCCGGTACCGATGGCCCATACTGGCTCATAAGCGATAACGGTGTCTTTCATTGCCGGTGCGCCCAGGGTTTTCAGTACGGCATCGATCTGACGTGCGCATACTTCTTCGGTTTTACCCGCTTCGTTTTCTGCTTCGGTCTCACCGATGCACAGCACCGGGATCAGGCCGGCTTCTTTCAGTACGGCAAATTTCTCTGCGATCGCTTCATCGGTTTCCTTGTGATAAGTGCGACGCTCGGAGTGGCCGATGATGATGTATTGCGCACCAACGTCCTTCAGCATGTTGGCGGAAACTTCGCCGGTGAAGGCGCCGGACAGATTGATGTCCACGTTTTGCGCACCCAGCGCGATACGGCTGCCGGCCAGCTGATGTTTGGCTTGATCCAGGTACATTACCGGTGGGGCGATGGCCACGCCGCAGCCTTCTACGCTGCTCAGTTCATTGCGCAAGCCGGCGATCAGCTCGTTAACCATGTGAGTGCTGCCGTTAAGCTTCCAGTTACCCATAACTAATGGATGACGCATGTTTTTTCCTCCAACAAGGGAACGCGAGAGTCGAAATTAATACTGCCGTACCGGCAGTCAACCTGCCCAACAGTATAGAGATGAAAAGATGAGAAGGCTTTGCTTTTCGTCATTAATTGCCCGGCAATCACGGTTCCGCCAGCGTTAATTTTACCGGTTCAACCGCAAAGGTCAGGCCCTGGTCGCCGTTGTCCGCCACCACGTAGCGGATGGCTCCCACCTGCTGCGAGTAGAAGTGGGAGCCTTTGCCTTTCTCCAGCAGCGAATTAACCTTGATGATGCTTTGTTCGACCGACATCGCCGGTTCGAACTGGCGCATCAGCGCCGCCATATAGTTAACCGCAATGGCACGGGCGGTTTTTGCGTCGTTGCCCTGCAACGGCAGATGGGTGATCTGCAAGGTTTTGATTTTACCGGTACCTTTTTCCAGTGCGGTGGAAGCGTACAGGTTTTCATTCAATTTGCTGGCGGCGCGAGTCAGCAAGGGGGTATCGTCCTCGCTGGCGGCGATGGCACGGAATTCGCCAATCGGCAACGTCGGATTATCGCGGTTGTATTTTTCGCGGAATTTTACCACCGTCAGATCGAACGTCGGCGCGCCGGCCAACAGGTACGGCGCCGTTGGCGGTGTATCCGCAGCGGCTGGCGGATCGGCCCAGGCAGCGCCCATTCCATATGCCAGACAGGCAATAAGGGTGATTCTTCTCAGCATGATAGTAGCGGCATCAATAGCAAAGCGGACTCCGATTAAAGCGATAATCGAGGGAGCTTGTCAAAGATCCCGCAGGATTAACGCCAACTGACAGCAAGGCTGCGTCGTGTTACGCATTCTGCATGGCGAAAACCTCGCCGCTGCGTTGCCTATGTTACACTGCGGCGCAGAATATGGGCAGGTTAACGATGCAGGATTTAATGACAATACAACAATGGTGTTTTTCATTTAAGGGGCGCATTGGACGGCGTGACTTTTGGATCTGGATGGCGCTGTGGCTGGTGCTGATGGCGGTAGCCTTTACCTTGGCCAATTACCAGTGGGTGGCGATTCAGAGTATTGCCTTTTTCATTGTGGCGCTGCTGTGGCCAACGGCGGCGGTGCTGGTGAAGCGGCTGCATGATCGCAACAAGGCCGGTTGGTGGGCGTTGCTGCTGATCCTCGCCTGGATGCTGGCGGCAGGTAACTGGCAGATGCTGGCGCCGCTCTGGCAGTGGGGCGTCGGGCGTTTTATTCCGACGCTGATCATCGTAATGATGGTTATCGATCTGGGGGCATTTGCCGGCACTCCCGACGATAACCGTTTTGGCCCGCCGCCCAGGCCGGTGAAGTTCCGCGCAGGGTAAGTGGTGGATTACCAGTAATGTTCGCTGGTCATGTGCCCGGGTTTGCGGCGCAGGTGCTTGCGCATGCCATGCAGATCCTTGAGCGTCTGCTGGGTATCGCGCACCATTTGCGGGTTGCCGCATAGCATCACATGGCTGGTTTCGGCATCGATTGGCAAACCGATCGCCGACTCCAACTGTCCATCTGCTATCAGCGCCGGCACGCGTCCGGTCAGCGAGCCGGCGACCTCTTCACGACTGACGATGGTCTGAATGCGTAATTTGCCGTTGTAGCGTTGTTGAAGCTGTTGCATCAGCGGCAGATAACTCAAATCGCGGGCAAAGCGTGCGGCGTGCACCAACACCAGATTGCTAAAACGCTCCAGCCCTGCGCCTTCCTGTAAAATCGACAGGTACGGGCCAATGGCGGTGCCGGTTGCCAGCATCCACAGGGTGTCACAATCAGGCACTTCATCCAGCACGAAGAACCCGGCGGCCTGTTTGGTTACCATGATCTCGGCGCCCGGCGACAACTGGTTCAGCCGCGGGCTGAGTTTCCCCTCTGGCACGGTGACCAGGTAGAACTCGAGATTGCTATCGCTCGGCGCATTCACGTAGGAATAGGCGCGTTGCACCCGTTCGCCGTCAATTTCCAGCGCCAATTTGGCAAATTGCCCGGCGATGAACGGGTCAATCGGTGCATCGACGGTAAGGCTGAATAGACCGTCGGTCCACTGTTCCAGGTGAGTAACCTTGCCTTTAACCCATTCGGCCATATCTTAAAGCTCCCGTGGTTGAATCAAATAAGCGCAATGTCTGTGCCAGCTCGGCGTGCCGATGGCAAATTGTGCGTGCCCTGAGCGGGTCAGCGAGCAATACCGCGCCGGACGATCCACTTTGCTGCGTGCTTCCTCGTAACAAACCAGCTCGCGTTGTTCCAGAGATTGCAGATGCTGGCGTATGCCCATCGGAGTGATACCCAGGCGCAGCGCGAGCATCTTGACCGAATACGGCCCCAGGGTCTTTAACTGCAATAAAATCAGCGCTGGCGTTTTCATCTGTCCAATCCCTATGGCGTTATTTTATTTCAAGATGATGAAAACAATTATCGATTAAATGCTAAAGCCGAACTACTGCAAGTTTGGTACGGCTACCGGTCTGAGCGGTTCGTACAGTTTAATTTACGACGCTGGTCGGCTTTGCTGCCAGTGTGAGCGGGATCAAAATTTGGTGGAAACTCGCTAAAAAAAATAGATTTGTTAGCTTATGCCGCGATAAAGGGCTGGGTGCGTCGGCGTCGGATAACGATACCCGCACTGGCGGTTTTGGCGAGTTGATACGTTAACGAAGATAATGAGAAAATTAGAAAATTTTCACCTGTTGGTGATGTTGATCCTGCTGGTAGCCGTCGGCCAGATGGCTCAAACCATTTATGTTCCTACCATTGCTGATATCGCTCATGACCTGTCGGTGCGTAACGGTGCGGTACAGCGGGTCATGGCGGCTTACCTGATGACCTACGGTTTTTCCCAGCTGATTTATGGGCCGCTGTCGGACCGCATCGGTCGCCGCCCGGTGATTTTGGCGGGGATGATGATATTTATCGTGGGTGCGGCGGGTGCCTTGATGGCCAGTAGTTTGACGATGCTGGTGGCCGCCAGCGCGATCCAGGGAATGGGCACCGGCGTTGCCGGGGTAATGGCCCGCACCATGCCGCGCGATCTGTATGCCGGCAGTGCGCTGCGCTACGCCAACAGCTTACTGAATATGGGAATTCTGGTCAGCCCGTTGTTGGCACCGGTGATCGGTGGTGCGCTGGCGATGATGTTCGGTTGGCGCGCCTGCTACGCGTTTCTACTGGTGCTGTGCCTCGGCGTGGCGTTTGCCATGTTCCGCTGGCTGCCGGAAACGCGGCCGCAACAAACGGAAAAACGCCGTATGTTGGCCAGCTTCCGTCAACTGCTGGGTGATGGTACCTTCAGCTGTTATCTGGTGATGCTGATTGGCGCGCTGGCGGGCATCGCGGTGTTTGAGGCCAGCTGCGGCGTATTGATGGGCGGGGTGCTGGGGCTGAGCGGGCTGACCGTCAGTATTCTGTTTATTCTGCCTATCCCGGCGGCCTTCTTTGGCGCCTGGTATGCCGGCCGTGACGGCAAGACCTTCCACAGCCTGATGTGGCATTCGGTGATCAGCTGTCTGCTGGCAGGCCTGATGATGTGGATCCCCGGTTGGTTCGGGGTGATGAACATCTGGACATTAATCGTACCGGCGGCGCTGTTCTTCTTTGGTGCCGGCATGCTGTTTCCGCTGGCAACTACGGGCGCGATGGAGCCGTTTCCCTACCTGGCCGGTGCCGCAGGCGCGTTGGTGGGCGGTATGCAAAACATGGGTTCCGGGCTGGCGACCTGGCTGTCCGCCATGCTGCCGCAGACCGGGCAGTTCAGTCTGGGTCTGTTGATGTTTGCCATGGCGCTGCTGATTTTGCTGTGCTGGTGGCCGCTGTCCAACCGGATGCAGCACCAGGGGCACACCGCCTGATGTTGGCAGGCCAGGCACGCCTGGCCTAGGATCGCCGGAGACCGCTGATTACAGCAAGAATGGGTGCAGCGCCGGGTCTTTGCGATCGAGGTAATGGGTCGAGCGAATGCGGCGGATGGTCCGGGATTTGCCCCGAATCAGCAGCGTTTCCGTGCTGGCCATATTGCCCTTGCGGCTGATGCCTTCCAACAGATCGCCTTTGGTGATGCCGGTAGCGGCGAAAATCACGTTATCGTTGCGCGCCATGTCGTCCAGCAGCAGCACCTTGCCGGCTTCGATGCCCATTTCCTTGCAGCGTGCCAGCTCTTCCTCACCGATGCGCCGGTTTTCCGCGCTGTCGCCCTTCACCTGATGGCGCGGCAGCAGGCGAGCCTGCATATCGCCATCCAGCGCGCGGATCACCGCCGCCGAAATAACCCCTTCCGGCGCGCCGCCAATGCCGTACATGACATCCACTTCGCTTTCCGGCATGCAGGTGAGAATCGACGCTGCCACGTCACCGTCGGGAATGGCAAACACTTTAACGCCCAGTTGCTGCATTTGCGCAATAACCGCGTCATGTCGTGGTTTCGCCAGTGTGATCACCGTCAGCTGTGCCAGTGGCTTGGCCAGACGCGCGGCGACGTTTTTCAGGTTTTCCGCCAGCGGCAGATTGAGATCAATGGCACCGTGTGCGGCAGGCCCCACTACCAGCTTTTCCATATACATGTCCGGCGCATGCAGAAACGTGCCGCGATCGCCCACCGCCAGCACCGCCAACGCGTTGGACTGGCCCATGGCGGTCATGCGGGTGCCTTCGATGGGATCGACGGCGATATCCACCGCGTCGCCGTAGCCGCTCCCAACCTGTTCGCCGATATACAACATGGGGGCTTCATCGATTTCTCCTTCGCCGATCACGATGCGCCCATCGATATCCACCTTATTGAGCATAATGCGCATGGCGTTAACGGCGGCGCCGTCGGCGGCATTTTTATCGCCGCGCCCCAGCCACTTGTAGCCGGCCAGAGCGGCTGCTTCGGTCACGCGGGAAAATTCGATGGCTAATTCACGTTTCATGGCAGAACCTGTCAGTGAGAAGGAAGAAAATAACGACAAAGTCTACCACAGCGGAGTACCCGCGGGTCGAGGCAAAAAAAAACGCCGCCCGCAGGCAGCGTTTTCTCAGGGGGATACGCCGTGGCGTTTATTCGTGCTCTTCCCATGCCTGGGCACGAGCCACCGCTTTCTTCCAACCGCTATAACGGTAGTTGCGCTCGGTGGTTTCGATGCTTGGACGGAACTCGCGTTCAATTACCGCTTTGCTCTTCACTTCGTCCAGATCGTTCCAGAAACCGACCGCCAGACCAGCGAGGTAGGCAGCCCCCAGCGCGGTGACTTCTCGTACTTCAGGGCGTTCTACCCGCGTGCCGAGAATATCTGACTGGAACTGCATCAGGAAGTTGTTGGCTACCGCGCCACCGTCGACACGCAGCGATTGCAGACGGGTGTTGGAGTCTGCCTGCATGGCGTCCAGTACGTCACGGGTTTGGTAGGCAATGGACTCCAGCGTCGCACGGATAATATGGTTGCTGTTTACGCCACGAGTCAGGCCGAAAATGGCACCGCGGGCGTACGGGTCCCAATAAGGTGCGCCGAGGCCGGTGAAGGCTGGCACCACGTATACGCCATTGCTGTCCTTCACCTTGCTGGCGAAGTATTCGGAGTCGGTGGCGTCGCTGATCAGCTTCAGCTCGTCGCGCAGCCACTGGATGGACGCACCGCCGATGAAGACCGCGCCTTCCAGCGCATAGTTCACTTCGCCACGCGGGCCGCAGGCGATGGTGGTCAGCAGGCCGTGGCTGGAGCTTACCGCTTCGGTACCGGTGTTCATCAGCAGGAAGCAGCCGGTGCCGTAGGTGTTCTTGGCCATGCCCGGTTGAACGCACAGTTGGCCGTACAGCGCAGCCTGCTGGTCACCGGCAATGCCGGCGATTGGAATGCGCGTGCCGCCTTTGCCACCGATGTTGGTCTGGCCGTAGATTTCCGAAGACGGGCGCACCTTCGGTAGCATGGCGCGTGGAATATCCAGCGCCTGCAGCATGCGATCGTCCCAGTCCAGTTCATGAATGTTGAACATCATGGTGCGCGAGGCATTGGTATAATCGGTAACGTGCACCCGGCCCTGAGTCATTTTCCATACCAGCCAGGTGTCGACGGTGCCGAACAGCAGTTCGCCGCGCTTGGCGCGTTCGCGTGCACCTTCGACGTGATCGAGGATCCATTTTACCTTGGTGCCGGAAAAATAGGGGTCAACCACCAGACCGGTGTTGTGGCGAATGTACTCTTCCAGACCGTCGCGCTTGAGCTGTTCGCAGATTTCTGCGGTGCGGCGGCATTGCCAGACAATGGCGTTGTAAATCGGTTTGCCGGTGTCTTTTTCCCAGACGATGGTTGTTTCACGTTGGTTGGTGATGCCGATGCCGGCAATCTGATCGGAACTGATATCGGCTTTGGCCAATACTTCAACCAGCGTTGAGCTTTGTGAAGCCCAGATTTCCATCGGGTCGTGTTCCACCCAGCCCGCTTTAGGGTATACCTGGGTAAATTCGCGCTGCGAGACTGCCACGATGTTGGCGTCGTGATCCATCACGACGGCGCGTGAGCTGGTGGTTCCCTGGTCGAGAGCGACAATAAATTTTTTAGCTGTGGTCATGGTTTATTCCTGCTGTTGTTAACCATTTAAAACTGCGCCAATCATGCTTTGCGCTGCTGGGTCTTGGCGGCGGGCTCGTCTTCTTCGATGCAAACGTCACAAGGCAGATGACGACCAATCAATGCGCGGTAGCCAAAGGCACCCAGGCCTGCGCCAAGGATTGGGCCAAAGATTGGCACCAGGAAGTAAGGGATATCACGTGCGCCAGTGAAGGCCACCTCACCCCAACCGGCGATGTAAGCGAACATTTTCGGGCCGAAGTCACGCGCCGGGTTGAGTGCGAAACCGGTCAATGGTCCCATAGACGCGCCGATAACGGCAATCAGAATACCGATCAATAACGGTGCCAGCGGGCCGCGCGGCACGCCGTTGCCATCGTCGGTCAGTGCCAGGATCAGACACATCAGGATCGCGGTAATGACGGTTTCCACCAGGAACGCCTGCATCACGGAAATATGCGGATTCGGATAGGTAGAGAAAATGCCGGCCAGATCCAGGCTTTCGTTGCTACCACGCACCATGTGATGGGCCGCTTCAAAATCAAAGAACAGATTGTAGTACAACCCGTAGACCAGCGCTGCGGCACAGAAGGCTCCAGCCACTTGCGCAATGATATAGGGGAGTACTTTACGTCTATCAAAGCAGGCGAACAGCCACAGTGCGAGCGTCACTGCCGGGTTCAGGTGTGCGCCGGAGATCGCAGCGGTCAGATAAATCGCCATGGCGACCCCGAAGCCCCAGATAACGCTGATTTCCCATTGGCCGAAGCTGGCGCCGGCCAGCTTCAATGCGGCAACGCAGCCTACGCCAAAAAAGATCAACAGACCGGTGCCGAGGAATTCCGCAATGCACTGGCCTTTTAAGGTCGGACTGGTGGTTTGGCTCATAATGTTGTTGTCCTGCAAACAGCGGTTAGAGGTTTATAGGCTCTGCGCGTGGCGCTAGGTAGGCCTAGGGTACAGTTTTTTTATCTCGTCCAATTTTATCCGGAGGACGTGATGTAAATTTATCGTTAACGAACATAAACGAGAAATAGCGAAATCAAAATGTGTGTGCTTCGTCATAAAATTGAGCGAATTCGCGTCGTTTAGTGTTCTTTCTAGGTCAAAAAGCACAGCGTTTATTCCTTTTTCCTAGTCGGTTGTTAACAAACTGCCAACCCGTCGCGGCATTTTTTTCAGTTTTTGCTGATGGTAGCGGTAGGAAATTTGCAACAGACTGCGTGATGAGCCGGTATGTTGCTAGACAGTGAGAGGCAGGCTACTTACAATCGTTTTTATCGAAAGAGCGTTTTATCGAGACAGGCGCGTTTTCCATAAAAGCGCGTGTCACTTGGCGCGATGCATATTCGCAGTAGCTGCAAGCCTTTGCTGCGGCCGCTACTTATAGATGTACGCCTTGCTATCATGAGGGGACTGAAGAATGTCATTTGAAGTATTTGAAAAACTGGAAGCAAAAGTTCAGCAGGCGATCGATACCATCACGCTGTTGCAGATGGAAATTGAAGAGCTGAAAGAGAAGAATAACACCCTGTCTCAGGAAGTTCAGAACGCCAGCGGCAATCATGAGGCGCTGGTGCGTGAGAACCAGCAGCTGAAAGAAGAACAGCACGTATGGCAAGACCGCCTGCGCGCACTGCTGGGCAAGATGGAAGAAGTCTGATTAGTCAGCAATAACGAAAAGGGCGCCGAAGGCGCCCTTTTTCATGGTGGGATGCTGCTTATTCGATATCGAGCGGATCTTCGGAAAGAATAATGCCGGTATTGTCGGCGTATAGATGGTCACCGGAGAAGAAGGTGACGCCGCCGAAATTAACGCGGATATCGCTTTCACCGACGCCTTCGCTCGGCGCGCCGGCCGGAATCGCCGCCATCGCCTGGATGCCGATATCCAGCTCTTCCAAATCGTCCACCTGACGCACCGCACCGTAAACCACAATGCCTTCCCATTCGTTCTGGGTTGCCAGACGTGCCAGTTCAGCGTTGATCAGCGCTCGGCGCACCGAACCACCACCGTCGATCAACAGAACCCGGCCGCGGCCATTTTCTTCAAGCAGGTCAAAAAGCAGGCCGTTATCCTCGAAGCATTTCACCGTGGTGATCTGCCCGCCAAATGAAGTACGCCCGCCAAAATTGGAGAATAGAGGTTCAACTACGTTAACCTCTTCATGATAGATGTCGCAAAGTTCGGAAGTATCGTATTTCATAGGATTTTACGTCTGTTTGCCGCTGGAATAACCAGTATATCCCTTTATTTGCCATGTTGGCAAAATCATCGGTTTTTAACTGAGCACCACGCCGATGGCGAACAGCACATTGGCCAGCAGCGCGGCCTTGACCATGTGTTCCAGCATTGGACGCATACCGGCCGGCGACGGATCGCGCACTACACGCAAGGCATGACGCCACAGTAGCGGCACCGCCAGTACGAACAGCCAACCCCATGGGCCGCTCAGGTTGTAGAGGGTAAACAGGGCGAAGCACAGCACCGCGCCGGCCAGCAGCAGCGCATGATAGCGTCGGGCATTGGTCGGCCCCAAACGTACCGCCAGCGTGTTTTTGCCGTTGGCACGGTCGCTTTCGATATCGCGCAGATTATTGATGTTCAGCACCGCTGCCGCCAATAAACCGCAGGCGGTGGCCGGCAGCATAATAACGCTGTCGAAATGGTGGGTTTGCAGGTAATAGGTGCCGGCCACGCTGAGCCAGCCAAAGAACACCAGCACTGAAATGTCGCCCAGCCCCAGATAACCATAGGGTTTATTGCCCACGGTGTAGGTGATCGCCGCAACAATCGCCAATGCACCCAGCACCAGGAACCCGACCACGTCACTCGGTTTTTCACAGGCCAGCGCAATCAGCGAGCTGCCGGCAATGGCGATGAGCACCACGGTAATCACCAACGCCCGTTTCATCTGCGCCTGGCTAATCACGCCTTTTTGCATGCCGCGTAACGGCCCGATGCGGTCTTCGTTATCGCTGCCCTTGACCGCGTCGCCGTAGTCATTGGCCAGATTGGAGAGGATTTGCAACAGACCGGCAGTCAGCAGCGCAAGCAGCGCCACGCCCGGTTTCAGGCTGTCTTGCCAGGCGGCGATCGCCGAACCGACAACGATGGAGGCAAAAGCCAGCGGCAGGGTACGTGGTCGTAAACTTTCCAACCAGGCTCTGGCCGGGGTGGTAGTGATAGATGAGCTCATTTTTCGCTTCAGCAGGTCAGGTGGCGGTGTCCTGGCCAAAAAATGGGAGGCGATGCCTCCCATATTATTGACTGACAGGACAATGATAGAGCGATTATAGGATAAAACGACTCAAGTCTTCATCTGCTACCAGCTCATCCAGATGATTACCGACATATTGCGCATCAATTGTGATGCTTTGGCCGCTGCTTTCGCTGGCATCGTAGGAAATATCTTCCATCAGGCGTTCCAGCACGGTGTGCAAACGGCGTGCGCCGATGTTCTCGGTGCTTTCGTTGACCTGCCACGCCGCTTCTGCGATGCGGCGGATGCCGTCGGCGGTAAAGTCGATGGTCACGCCTTCGGTCGCCATCAGCGCCTTGTACTGCTCGGTCAGCGAGGCATTCGGCTCGGTGAGGATGCGCTCGAAATCTTCAGTGCTCAACGCCTGCAGTTCAACGCGGATTGGCAAACGACCCTGCAGTTCCGGGATCAGGTCCGACGGGCTGGCCACCTGGAATGCGCCAGAGGCGATAAACAGAATGTGGTCGGTTTTCACCATGCCGTGCTTGGTCGACACGGTGCTGCCTTCGACCAGTGGCAGCAGATCGCGCTGTACCCCTTCACGAGACACGTCCGGACCTGAAGACTCGCCGCGCTTACAGATTTTGTCGATCTCGTCGATAAACACGATACCGTGCTGTTCCACCGCTTCGATCGCCTGTTCTTTCAGCTCTTCCGGGTTCACCAGCTTGGCGGCTTCTTCTTCCACCAGCAGTTTGAAGGCTTCTTTGATTTTCAGCTTGCGTGGTTTCTGCTTTTGGCCGCCGAGGTTTTGGAACATCGACTGCAACTGATTGGTCATCTCTTCCATGCCCGGAGGTGCCATGATTTCGACGCCCATCGGCGCAGCCGCCAGATCGATCTCGATTTCCTTGTCGTCCAGTTGCCCTTCGCGCAGCTTTTTGCGGAAGGCCTGACGCGCGGCGGACGGTTCCTGATGTTCTTCCGGCTGGCCCCAGTTATTCTTGGCCGGCGGGATCAGCACGTCGAGAATGCGTTCTTCGGCCATTTCTTCGGCGCGGGTACGGTTTCTTTCGATCGATTGCAGGCGCACCATTTTGATCGCGGAATCGGTCAGATCGCGGATAATCGAATCCACTTCCTTACCGACATAGCCCACTTCGGTGAACTTGGTCGCTTCAACCTTGATGAATGGCGCATTGGCCAGTTTAGCCAGACGGCGGGCGATTTCGGTTTTACCGACGCCGGTCGGGCCAATCATCAAAATGTTTTTTGGCGTTACTTCATGGCGCAGCTCTTCGTTGAGCTGCATGCGGCGCCAGCGGTTGCGCAGGGCAATGGCGACGGCTCGTTTGGCCTTGCTCTGGCCAATGATGTAACCGTCCAGTTCGCTGACGATCTCGCGCGGAGTCATTTCAGACATAGTATTCAGTCCTTACGCTTTGGAAGGCAATTCTTCGATAGTGAGGAAGTGGTTGGTGTAAATACAGATGTCACCGGCGATGCCGAGGGATTTCTCGACGATGTCGCGGGCGCCCAGATCGGTATTTTCCAACAACGCGCGAGCGGCTGACTGGGCGTATGGGCCACCGGAACCGATCGCGATCAAATCATTTTCAGGCTGAACCACGTCACCGTTGCCGGTGATGATCAGCGAGGCGTTCTCGTCGGCGACGGCCAGCAAGGCTTCCAGACGACGCAGCATACGGTCGGTACGCCAGTCTTTCGCCAGCTCCACGGCGGCTTTTACCAGATGGCCCTGGTGCATTTCCAGTTTACGCTCGAAGAGCTCAAACAGCGTGAAGGCGTCAGCGGTGCCCCCGGCGAAACCGGCGATCACTTTATCGTTGTACAGGCGACGTACTTTCTTGACGTTGCCTTTCATCACCGTATTTCCCAATGTTGCCTGGCCATCACCACCGATGACGACTTGGCCGTTGCGGCGTACGCTTACAATTGTTGTCACGAGCAGACCCTCGTTGCAGACGGAAAGAAGCCCTCGCAGCACCGGTCGGCACCGGCACTACGAGGCATATTGAGAGTATAGATGGGGGAGGATTAACGCTTTTCAACCCCCAACGGAGAGGGGAATGCAACTTGACATGCCAACGCCCTTCAGGCGTGAAAGCGTTTTATCTGCTGCTGCGCGGCTGCTGAACGGCCCGAGTACCACGCGATTCCATCCGCCGCCGTTGGTAATGCGGCTTTCAATGCCTTCAAACGCCAGGCGGGCACGGACCGATTCCGCCTGATCGGTGGCGCGGAACGAGCCGCACTGCACCATCCAGCGCTGTTTCGATTCCTGCTTGGCGGTTTCCTGCTTCGCTTCCGGTTTGGGCTGCGGTTTCGTCTCAGGCTGTTTGGTCTGCACCGGCGGCGTGACGGCTGGTTTGGGCTGTTGCTGCACCGGAGCCGAACCGGTGTTAAACGGGTTACGCGGCTGGTTCACCTGTTGCTGCTGCTGTTGCTGTTGCTGTTGCCGTTGCTGCATCTGCAACTGCTGGCGAGCGTTGTTTTGCGCCGCCACCGCATCGTTGTACGGCACTTCGTTCAACTGGGTCGGCCGTTGCTGCATATCCGCCTTCATCTGCTCCAGCAGTTGGCGCTGTTCTGGCGTCAGTTGGGTTTTGGTGTTCACTTCACCGCCGGCCGTTGGTTCGGTCGGGGTCTGTACGCCAATCTGGCGGTTTTCCAGCTCTTTGATATAACGCCAACGTTCTTCCGGCTTCGGCGGCAAGCCATTGCCCGGCCGGCTACTGTGCGTAGGCAACAGCGGCGTGTCGTCCGGTTTGTTGTGCGTAATGAAATAAAGGCCACCGACAAAGATCACCAGCAGGGCAACAGCAAGCGCCACCACGGTTTTAGATACCTTCGGAGAACTGCTTTTTTTACGGCTGGGGGTTTTGCGCCGCGCTCCAGAGCGCCCGCGGCTTACATAGTCTTTCTGTGCCACTATTCTTCCGCTGTGTCTTTATAAGGAATTAAGTCCGTCATGTTACTGAACCCTAAAATATTTGACTAGCGTTTAGGAGCAGCAGTGCTGCCTCTGACGATCAGTTCGCTGTCCAATAAGCGGGAACCGCTGGCGACTGCCTGTCCGTGCAGTTGTTCCAGCAGCAGTAACATGGCCTGTTGACCAATCTGATAGCGCGGTTGCGCCACCGTGGTCAATGGCGGGTCGCAATACTGCACCAGCTTGATATCGTCGAAACCGACAATCGACAGATCCTGTGGTACCCGCAGGCCCAACTTCTTCGCCTGCGACAACACGCCGATTGCCATCACATCGCTGTGACAGAATACCGCTGTTGGCGGTTTTGGCAGCGCCATCAGGGCCGCCAGCGCTTGTGCGCCAGCCTCGTAGGTGAAATCACCCCGGGTAATATAGCTGCTTTCGACGGTAATGCCATTACGGCGTAATGCCTGAATGTAACCTTGCAGACGATAATGGCTGAGCGGCATCTGCTCTGGACCGGCAATGCAGGCGATTTGCGTATGGCCAAGCTGATGTAGATAGTGCACTGCCTCGAAGGCGGCAGTGAGGTTGTCGATGTGCACCGTCGGTAATTCCAGTTCAGGTGCAAATTCATTGGCCATCACCATCGGCGGCAAGTTGCGCTGCTCTTCCTTGCTGGCGTCGAACGGCAGATTGGAGCCCAACAACAGCATACCGTCAATCTGTTTGGTGATTATCAGGTTGACGAAGGTGCGTTCCTGCTGATTTTGCTGCGCACAGTCGCCGATCAGCACCAGATAACCCTGCTGCGCAGCGGTTTGCTCGATCCCCTGGATCACGTCGGCGAAAAACGGATCGCAGATGTCCGGTACGATCACCAGGATGGTGCGGGATTCGTTGCGCTTGATGTTACGCGAGAGAGCATGGGGGGAGTAGCCCACGGCCAGCACGGCCTGTTCCACTTTCTGACGCGTTGGCGTTGACACCTTTTCCGGGTTCATCAACGCACGCGACACGGTAGCCGTTGAAACGCCCGCCATTTCGGCAACGTCTTTCATGGTTGCCATGGATAGTTCTTTCTTGTGTTCCAACGCCTTTCTCCTTGCGCCAGCCCCATGCCAACGCGACTACTGCAATACCCGACATTGCTGACGTCGCCTGTTCAGCGTTGGCGGGCAGGTATGCTCACAAATGACAAAAAACCGTAGCAGACATTCTAAACAGATTACGTTCTGCTTTTGTTACCTAATTTGCATAAAAAATGTGACTTAGGAAGGTTTTTTCGCGTTCGCTCGCAAATTCAAGGGTAAACGTTTGCTTAACAGGAACTGAATCAGACTTTTCTGGGTTCAACTGTCGATGGGATCGACATCCAGCGTCCATTTTACTTTGCGTGCCTGCGGCAGCGTCCCGATCAGCGGCAGCGAACTTTTCATCAGCTGTTGCAATACGCGTCGTGACGGGTGCTGCAACAGCAATTGCCAGCGGAAGCGGCCGCCACGTTTGGATTGCAAGGCCGGCACCGGACCCATGATCCACAGCGATTCATCCTTCAGCGGGCTGGCCTCCAGTAAATTGCGTAATTGCTGGAGGAACAGCGGCGCCTGCTGGTTATCGTGATCGTCCGAACGCAGCAGAATATGGCTGGTATACGGTGGTAGAAACACGCTGTTACGCTCCGCCAGCGCCTGTTTGGCAAAGGCATCGTAACCCTGTTGCAGCAGGATTTGCAGCAGCGGGTGCTCCGGGTGGTGGGTTTGCAGCAATACTTCGCCCTGTTTGCCGGCACGGCCGGCGCGGCCCGATACCTGGGTATACAACTGGGCGAAGCGTTCGGCGGAGCGAAAATCGGCGGAAAACAGCGCGCCGTCCACGTCCAGCAGCGCCACCAGCGTGACGTCCGGGAAGTGGTGCCCCTTGGCCAGCATCTGGGTGCCGATCAGAATACGCGCGCCGCCGCGGTGAATATCTGCCAGATGCTGTTCCAGCGAGCCCTTGCGACTGGTGGTATCGCGATCGATGCGGGTAATTGGCGTGTCCGGGAACAGTGGCGCCAGTTCGTTTTCCAACTGCTCGGTGCCGACGCCGACCGATACCAGGTGGGTTGAACCGCATTGCGGACACTGATGCGGCACCGGGCGCTGGCTGTCGCAGTGATGGCAGCGTAGCTGGCGATGATTCTGGTGCAGCGTGTAATAACGGTCACAGCGCTGGCATTCGGCTATCCAGCCGCACTCGTGGCATAGCAGCGCCGGCGCGTAACCGCGACGGTTGAGGAACAGCATCACCTGATTGCCGTTTTTGAGATGATGCTGCATGCTTTTCAACAACGGCTGAGACAGGCCGACTTTCAACGGCAGGCCTTTCAGGTCGATCAGATGCTGCGCCGCCGGTTTGGCGTTGCCGGCGCGCTGGGTTAATTTTAACTGGCGGTATTTCCCCAACTGCACATTATGCAGCGTTTCCAGCGCTGGGGTGGCGGAGCCCATCACCATCGGAATATTTTCTGCGTGTGCGCGAAACACTGCCAGGTCACGTGCGTGGTAGCGCCAGCCTTCCTGCTGCTTGTATGAACTGTCGTGCTCTTCGTCGATGATGATCACGCCCAGCCGGGCAAACGGCGTAAACAGGGCTGAACGCGTGCCGATGACAATTGCCGCTTCGCCGCTGCGCGCCCGCAGCCATACCGCCAGACGTTCGCTGTCATTGAGGCCGGAGTGCAGAACCTCGACCGGCGCGTTGAAGCGTTCGCGAAAGCGGGCAATAGTTTGCGGCGTCAGGCCGATTTCCGGCACCAGTACCAGCGCTTGCCGGCCCTTGGCCAGAATGTTTTCCAGCACGCTGAGATAGACTTCGGTTTTGCCGGAGCCGGTGACGCCCGCCAACAGCCAGGCGGCAAACTGTTGATCTTCGCTGCGTATGGCGCCGACGGCGGTGGCCTGTTCGGTATTCAGCCGCAGTCGCTCGCCCAGCACGGCGAAATCGTGTCGCCAGTCCTGCGCGGCGATGGCCTGAGCACGCAGGTCGACCAGCCCTTTGGCACGCAGCGCCTGGAGAGCAGGATCGCTCAGTTCCAGTTCGCCGATCTGATGACGGTAAACCGGTCGCTGCAGTAGGGCAGCCAGCGCCTGCTGCTGCTTGGGCGCGCGTTTCAGGCTTGCCGGCGGGGTAGCGCGCCCCTGCTCGGTGGCGAACCATTGCCATAGCGGGGCTGCCTCTGCGGGTTTTCCCTGACGCAGCAGGATGGGGAGCGCATGAGACAGCACTTCGCCAAGCGGGTAGTGGTAGTATTCGCTGGCCCAGTTGAGAATACGCCACAGGCTGGGCGAAAACAGCGAGGTGTGATCGATGACGCTGTCGATCGGTTTCAGTTTTTCCAGCGGTACCTCGCTGGTTTCACTGCAGCCGGTCACAATGCCGATCGAGCGTTGCCGTCCCCAGGGAACGCCGACGCGTGCGCCAATGACCGGTTGCACGCCATGCGGCAACAGATAGTCGAAGGTGCGGGCGAGGGGAACCGGTAAGGCAACGTGAACAACGGGCATGAGGTCATCCAGGAGGTAAAGATTGTCGGCTAGTTTACACGCTAGCCGGTCAAATGTACGGATCCGATTGCGCAGGTGATATTATTCTGTATAATTTGCCGCCTTTGGTATAATTCGATACCAAAAAATTATCATCAATCACGTGTGGTGTCTGGCGAAACAGGGCTGGATAGCGACACGGCCTTAACTGAGGTTTCCCCATGAAACAAGGTATCCACCCAAAATACGACGTTATTACTGCAAACTGCTCTTGCGGTAATGTGATCACCATCCGCTCTACAGTGGGTCACGATCTGAACCTGGACGTGTGTGGTCAATGCCACCCGTTCTACACTGGCAAGCAGCGTGACGTTGCTACCGGTGGCCGCGTTGACCGCTTCAACAAGCGTTTCAGCGTACCAGGCGCTAAGAAATAAGATTTCTTATCGTCCGATAAAAAAGGCGCCGCAGGCGCCTTTTTTGTTTTTGTCGCCAGCGTTCGCAGACGGCATTCAATATTCCCAGGTATCGGGATCCACACCCAGTTCACGCATCAGCACTTTCGCGGCTTCCGGGATTTCATCGTTGCGCTCTTTGCGCAGGTCTTCATCGTTCGGCAGCGGCTGGCCGGTAAAGGCATGCAGGAACGCTTCGCACAGTAATTCACTGTTAGTGGCGTGGCGCAAGTTATTCACCTGGCGACGGGTCCGTTCATCGGTGAGGATTTTAAGAACCTTCAGCGGAATGGATACCGTAATTTTTTTTACTTGCTCGCTTTTTTTACCGTGTTCAGCGTAAGGGCTGACATACTCGCCGTTCCACTCAGCCATGGGACACCTTAAATTTGTCAGAAAAATTACAAAATTCTAAAAACCGGCTAATTATGCCCGATCTTCACTGTTCTCACTAAATAAATGTCAATTTTACGCGACCAAAGTCACTGATTGCCGTCGATCGATAGCTTTAGACTATGCTTAGCGCAACAACATCTTAACGTCATATCAAACCGTCATAATTTTAGCGGGTATTATGCCCAGGCTCAATCTATACGCAAAGAAGTTTAGATGTCCAGATGTATTGACGTCCACACTTCTTGCGATTAATCTTTAGGCCTCATTCACCGTATTCGAGAGCCGAGCCCCTAATGACGCGTAAACCCGCCACCATCGCCGTGCGCAGCGGCCTGAACGATGACCAGCAGTTTGGTTGCGTTGTGCCGCCGATTCATCTGTCCAGCACCTATAACTTCACCGGCTTCAACCAGCCGCGAGCCCATGACTATTCGCGTCGCGGCAACCCGACGCGTGATGTGGTACAGCGTGCGCTGGCCGAGCTGGAAGGCGGTGCCGGGGCAGTGATGACCGGCAGTGGCATGTCGGCGATCCATCTGGTGACGACGGTGCTACTGCAACCCGGCGATCTGCTGGTGGCGCCACACGACTGTTACGGCGGCAGCTATCGGCTATTCGACAGCCTGAGCAAGCGTGGCGCCTATCGGGTACTGTTTGTCGATCAGAGCGACGAGGCTGCGCTGCAACAGGCGCTGGCACAGAAACCGAAGCTGGTGCTGATCGAAAGCCCTAGCAATCCGCTGCTGCGGGTGGTGGACATTGCCGCCATCTGTCAGGCGGCGCATGCCGCCGGGGCGCTGACGGTGGTGGATAACACCTTCCTTAGCCCGGCGCTGCAGCAGCCGATTGCGCTGGGGGCAGATCTGGTGGTCCATTCCTGCACCAAATATCTTAATGGCCACTCTGACGTGGTTGCCGGCGCGGTGATTGCCAAAGATGCCGAGCTGGCGGTGGAGCTGGCATGGTGGGCGAATAATATAGGCGTCACCGGCGGCGCGTTTGACAGCTATCTGCTGCTACGCGGTATGCGCACCCTGTCGCCACGTATCAAGGCGGCGCAACACAACGCCGATGCGATTGTCGGTTATTTACAGCAGCAACCTTTGGTCAAAAAGCTGTATCATCCTTCCCTGCCGGAAAACCCAGGCCATGAGATTGCGCGCCGGCAACAACGCGGTTTTGGCGCGATGCTCAGTTTTGAGCTGGACGGGGACGAAGCGGTACTGCGCCGTTTCCTGTCGGCCCTGGAGTTGTTCACTTTGGCGGAATCGCTGGGCGGGGTGGAAAGCCTGATCTCGCATGCGGCGACCATGACCCACGCCGGTATGGCGGCGGATGCGCGAGCGGCGGCTGGCATTTCCGAAAGCCTGCTGCGTATTTCCGTGGGTATTGAAGACAGTGAAGATTTGATTGCCGATCTGGAACGCGCTTTCCAGGCGGCGGCAACGAGGTAAGCATGAATGCAATTGCGGTAGCAGAGCCGGTCAGCGGGCGTCAACTGCACAAATTTGGCGGCAGCAGCCTGGCGGATGTGAAGTGTTATCTGCGGGTGGCCGGAATTATGGCCGAATACAGCCAGCCGGGCGATCTGATGGTGGTATCGGCGGCTGGCAGCACCACCAACCAACTGATTAACTGGCTCAAGCTGAGCCAGAGCGATCGCCTTTCCGCCCACCAGGTACAGCAGGCGCTGCGCCGCTACCATAGTGAGCTGATTAGCGGCCTGTTGCCGCCGGAAACCGCCGAGCCGCTGATTGCGGCGTTCATTCACGATCTGGAGCGTCTGGCAGTATTACTGGACGGCAACGTCGATGACGTGACCTATGCCGAAGTGGTGGGGCACGGTGAGATCTGGTCGGCACGCCTGATGGCGGAGGTGCTGAAGAAACTGGATATGCAGGCGGCCTGGCTGGATGCGCGTGATTTTCTGCGCGCTGAACGTGCGGCGCAGCCGCAGGTAGATGAAGGGCGATCCTACCCGCTATTGCAGCAGTTGATGGCGCAGCATCCGGGCCGACGCCTGGTAGTGACCGGATTTATTTCGCGTAACGACGCCGGTGAAACCGTGCTGTTGGGGCGCAACGGCAGCGACTATTCCGCTACGCAGATCGGTGCCTTGGCTGGCGTTGAGCGAGTTACCATCTGGAGCGATGTTGCCGGCGTGTACAGCGCCGATCCGCGCAAAGTCAAAGACGCCTGTCTGCTGCCGCTGTTGCGACTGGACGAGGCCAGCGAACTGGCACGTCTGGCGGCACCGGTATTGCACACTCGAACCTTGCAACCGGTATCCGGTAGCGATATCGATCTGCAACTGCGTTGCAGTTATCAGCCGGAGCAGGGCTCTACGCGCATCGAGCGGGTGCTGGCCTCGGGCACTGGCGCGAAAATCGTCACCAGTCATGACGATGTCTGTCTGATCGAGCTGACGGTCGCACCACAGCACGATTTCAAACTGGCGCAAAAAGAGCTCGATCTGGTGCTGAAACGCGCGCAGATCAAACCGCTGTCGATTGGCATACATCCCGATCGCAGCCTGATTCAGCTGTGCTATACCGCAGAAGTGGCCGGCAGCGTATTGCGCGTTTTGCAACAAGCGGCGTTGCCGGGAACATTGCAACTGCGGGAAGGGCTGGCGCTGGTGGCGCTGGTTGGCGCCGGCGTGTGCAAAAACCCGTTGCACAGCCACCGTTTCTACCAGCAGTTAAAAGATCAGCCGGTGGAGTTTATCTGGCAGGCGGAAGACGGCATCAGTCTGGTGGCGGTGCTGCGTCAGGGGCCGACCGGCTTGCTGATCCAGGGGTTGCACCAGAGCCTGTTCCGTGCCGAAAAACGCATTGGTCTGGTGCTGTTTGGCAAAGGCAATATTGGTTCGCGCTGGTTGGAACTGTTCGCGCGCGAACAAAAAAACCTGTCTGCTCGCACCGGTTTTGAATTTATCCTGGCCGGGGTGGTGGACAGCCGTCGCAGCCTGCTGAATTACGACGGCCTGGATGCCAGCCGCGCGTTGGCGTTTTTTGATGATGAAGCGCAGGAAATGGACGAAGAGTCGCTGTTTCTGTGGATGCGTGCTCACCCGTTCGACGATCTGGTGGTGCTTGACGTTACCGCCAGCGAAAACCTGGCGGATCAGTACCTGGATTTCGCCAGTTACGGCTTCCACGTGATTAGCGCCAACAAACTGGCTGGCGCCTCCTGTAGCGATACCCATCGCCAGATTCGCGACGCGTTCGCTAAAACCGGCCGCCATTGGCTGTATAACGCCACCGTGGGCGCCGGTTTGCCGGTGAACTACACGGTGCGCGATCTGCGTGATAGCGGCGACAGCATCTTGGCGTTGAGCGGTATTTTCTCCGGCACGCTGTCGTGGCTGTTCCTGCAATTCGATGGCACGGTGCCGTTTACCGAACTGGTTGATCAGGCGTGGCAACAAGGCCTGACCGAGCCCGATCCACGCGTTGATCTTTCCGGGCAGGACGTGATGCGCAAACTGGTGATTCTGGCGCGTGAGGCCGGTTATGACATCGAGCCGAATCAGGTGCGGGTAGAATCGCTGGTGCCGGCGGGCACGGAACTGGGCTCGGTCGATCAGTTCTTTGAGAATGGCGACGCGCTGAATCAGCAGATGTTGCAACGTTTTGAAGCCGCCAGTGAAATGGGGCTGGTGTTGCGCCACGTGGCGCGCTTCGATGCCAACGGCAAGGCGCGCGTCGGGGTGGAAGCGGTGCGACCAGAGCATCCGCTGGCGTCGCTGCTGCCATGCGACAACGTGTTTGCCATCGAAAGCCGCTGGTATCGCGATAACCCGTTGGTGATCCGTGGGCCGGGTGCGGGGCGTGATGTCACCGCCGGGGCGATCCAGTCGGATCTCAACCGCCTGGCACAGCTGTTGTAATCTTTCGAGCGCGGTTTGCCGCGCTCTCCGTCTTGTCTGCCTCTGGGCGCTACCCGCGGTGCCCAGAGCGCTATCCCCGATCGTGAAATTCTCTCGCGTAGCCGATGAGGATTAATCATCTTATTGCCCCAACTTTCCTGTTGACTCTTTAGTCAACTTGCGGCATTTTCTATCTAGACGTCTAAACGTATAGACGCTTATTAAAATGAAATAAAACAGCGATCGACGAGAGGCAGACAGGGTATGAGTTTTTTCCACGCAAACCAGCGAGAAGCGCTGAACCAAAGCCTGGCGGAATTAAACGGCCAGATTAACGTATCGTTCGAGTTTTTCCCGCCGCGTACCAGCGAAATGGAAGACACCCTCTGGCAGTCGATCGATCGTTTGAGCAGCCTCAAACCCAAATTTGTTTCCGTCACCTACGGCGCAAACTCCGGTGAGCGCGATCGCACCCACAGTATCATCAAGGGGATTAAGGATCGTACCGGCCTGGATGCGGCGCCGCACCTGACCTGTATCGATGCCTCACCGGCGCAGTTACGTGCCATCGCCAGCGATTACTGGAACAGCGGTATTCGCCACATTGTGGCACTGCGTGGCGATTTGCCGCCGGGCAGCGGCAAACCGGAAATGTATGCCACCGATCTGGTATCGCTGCTGAAAGACGTCGGAGATTTTGACATTTCGGTAGCGGCCTACCCGGAAGTGCACCCGGAAGCCAAAAGCGCACAGGCTGATCTGATTAACCTGAAGCGTAAGATTGATGCTGGCGCCAACCGCGCCATCACGCAGTTTTTCTTCGACGTGGAAAGTTACCTGCGTTTCCGCGATCGTTGCGTGGCTGCCGGTATCGATGTGGAGATCGTGCCGGGCATTTTGCCGGTATCCAATTTCAAGCAGTTGCAACGTTTTGCTACCATGACCAATGTACGGGTGCCGAGCTGGATGACCAGCATGTTCGAGGGACTGGATGATGATCCGGAAACACGCAAGATGGTCGGTGCCAACATTGCGATGGATATGGTGAAGATCCTCAGCCGCGAAGGTGTAAAGGATTTCCACTTCTATACGTTGAACCGCGCCGAGATGAGCTACGCCATCTGCCACACCCTGGGAGTACGCCCGGCGGCCGTTGTCTGATTAGCGGTAATCAAAGAAAAAGCGCTGTCTAAACAGCGCTTTTTTTATGCCTGACGGTCGGCGGCAGTGGGCGCGGTAGCGCGCCCTGCCTGGCTCTAGCCGGTGTTGCGCATCCCGGCGGCGACGCCGGCAATCGTCACCATCAGCGCCTGTTCGACGCGTCCATCTTCTTTACCCGTCTGTTCCTGCTGACGCGAGCGGTGCAGAAGTTCCGCCTGCAATACGTTCAGCGGATCGGTATAGACGTTGCGTAGTGCGATGGATTCGGCGATCCACGGCAAATCGGCCATCAGATGGTCGTCGTTGGCGATGGTCAGCACCACTTTGATATCGCTGGCCAACTGCTCGCGCAGCTGTTTGCCCAACGGCCACAGAGACTTGTCTACCAGACGCTGATCGTAATATTCCGCCAGCCACAAATCGGCTTTGGCGAACACCATTTCCAGCATGGCGATACGTGTCGAGAAGAACGGCCAGTCGCGGCACATCGCCTCCAGCTGATCCTGCTTGCCGGCTTTCACCGCTTCCTGCAAACCGGCACCGGCACCCAGCCAGGCGGGCAGCATCAGGCGGTTCTGCGTCCAGGCGAAGATCCAGGGGATGGCGCGCAGGCTTTCCACGCCGCCGTTCGGGCGACGCTTGGCCGGGCGTGAACCCAGCGGCAGTTTGCCCAGCTCCAGTTCCGGCGTGGCGGCGCGGAAGTAGGGAACGAAGTCCGGATTTTCTCGCACGTAACCGCGGTACATTTTGCATGAGGTGTCGGACAGCTCGTCCATCAGCGAACGCCACTCTTTCTTCGGCTCCGGTGGTGGCAGCAGGTTGGCCTCGAGAATGGCGCCGGTGTACAGCGCCAGGCTGCTGATGGTGACTTCCGGCAGGCCGTATTTGAAGCGGATCATTTCGCCCTGCTCGGTAACGCGCAGGCCGCCTTTCAGGCTACCCGGCGGTTGAGATAGCAACGCAGCATGCGCCGGTGCACCGCCACGGCCGATAGAACCGCCGCGCCCGTGGAACAGCGTCAGCGCGACCCCGGCTTTTTCGCAGGTTTTGATCAGCGCATCCTGCGCGCGATACTGCGCCCACGATGCCGCCATGACGCCGGCGTCCTTGGCCGAGTCGGAATAGCCGATCATTACCATTTGCTTGCCCTGAATGAAGCCGCGATACCAGTCGATATTCAGCAACTGGGTCATCACGTCGTCGGCATTGTTCAGGTCGTCGAGGGTTTCGAACAGTGGGGCGACCGGCAGCGCGAACGGGCAACCGGCTTCCTTCAGCAACAGATGCACCGCCAGCACGTCGGACGGCGTGCGCGCCATCGAAATCACGTAGGCAGCGATCGACCCCTCCGGCGCTTCGGCGATCACCCGACAGGTTTCCAGCACTTCCTGCGTATCTGCGCTCGGTTGCCACTTCAGCGGCACCAGTGGACGCTTGGAATTCAACTCGCGGATCAGGAATGCCTGTTTATCCGCTTCTGACCAGCTTTCATAGTCGCCCAGCCCCAGATAGCGCGTCAGTTCGGCGATGGCTTCGGTATGGCGGGTGCTTTCCTGACGCACGTCGATACGCACCAGCGGTACGCCGAAGCAGCGCACGCGGCGCAGGGTATCAAGCAGCTGGCCGTTGGCGATGATGCTCATGCCACACGCCACCAGCGATTGATAACAGGCGTACAGCGGTTCCCACAGCTGCTCGTTGTTCACCAGCAGATCGTGCGGGCGCAGCATGCGTTCACCTTTCAGGCGGCCTTCCAGATACGCCTGTGAGCTCATCAACTGGCTGCGCAGGCGCTTCATGATTTCACGATACGGTTCTTGTACCGCGTCACCGCCGGCCAGCTCGCGCAGTTCCGGCGTGCATTCGGTCATCGACAGTTCGGAAACCAGTACCTGAATATCGCGGGTGAACAGATCGCAGGCCTTCCAACGGCTCAGCAGCAGCACGTGGCGGGTGATTTCAGCGGTGACGTTCGGGTTACCGTCACGGTCACCGCCCATCCAGGAGGTGAAGCGCACCGGCACCGCTTCTACCGGCAGGCGGTAGTCGATGGTGTTTTCCAACTGCTCGTTCAGTTCGCGCAGGAAGGCGGGGACGCCTTCCCACAGGCTGTTTTCCACAACCGCAAAGCCCCATTTGGCCTCGTCGATCGGCGTCGGGCGGTTGTGGCGAATTTCGTCGGTATGCCACGATTGAGCAACCAACTGACGCAAACGACGCATGATCTTGTTGCGCTCGTAATCGGCCAGATCGTTGTGGTCAAGCTGGCTGAGGCAGCTGTTCACTTCCACCAGTTTGTGGATCAATGTGCGGCGGGTGATTTCTGTCGGGTGCGCGGTCAGCACCAGTTCGATCGACAGCTGATCTACCGCGTCTTGCAGCGCTTTGTTGCTGAGCTGTTTGTCTTTCAGCCGGCTGAATAGCTGCGTCAGCACTTCCGGGTTGCTGGCGGCTTCGCCGTTGGGCGAAATGCTGTGGTACTGCTCGGCGACGTTGGTCAGATTGAGGAACTGGCTGAAGGCGCGTGCCACCGGCAACAGCTCGTCGTTGGACAGGTTTTGCAGCGTGTTCAGCAATTCCTGACGGTGTGTCTCGCTGCCGGCCCGTGACGATTTGGAAAGCTTACGGATAGTTTCAACGCGATCGAGAATATGCTCACCCAGCGCTTCCTTAATGGTTTCGCCGAGCAATTTGCCGAGCATACTGACATTACTTCGCATTGCCGAATATTGTTCGTTCATATAACCCCTGACCCATTTCGATATGATTTTTATCTTGTAAGTAAATTTCACGCGTGAGGCTAAGGGCGCCTGTTCCATGCAATCGCGTGCCTGTCCAATGGTCAATTGACACTATTTTTAGCAAAAAAACATCAAAATCGGCGCTTTTTCTGAAATTTAATTACGCAACGCGGGTTATCAGTCTGGCTTATCGCGCGAGCGTTCTACGCCTTTATAGGTAGGGACATGATAAGGAATTGCCCCTATTTTTTCTCTGGTTTATTGATGACAGAAATGATCGACCAACTGGCCCAACAGCTTGCGCGTCGGCTCGATAAAGGCTGTATCAATGTATTCATCTGGCTGGTGGGCCTGATTGATTGAACCCGGCCCCAGCACCAGCGTCGGGCAAACTTGCTGTACGAAAGGCGCTTCGGTGCAATAGTTGACCACTTCGGTGCGCGAACCCAGCAGCTTTTCAATCACCGCGACCATATGATGATCGGTTGGGCACTCATAACCGGGGATCGGCGGGTGCAGTTCGTCAATGGTCAGCCGGCCTGGCCAGCGTTCGCTGACCGGCGCCAGCGCGCTGTGCAGCAGTTCGTTGATGTTATCCAGCGTCATGCCCGGCAGCGGGCGAATATCCATATGCAATTCGCAGCAGGCACAGATACGGTTAGCCGCATCGCCGCCATGAATATGCCCAAAGTTCATCGTCGGATACGGCACGGCAAATGCCGGATTGTTGTAGCGTTGCTGCAGGGTGTTACGCAGTTCCATTAAATGGCCAATGGATTCATGCATCAAATCGATGGCATTGACGCCGCGTGCCGGATCGCTGGAGTGGCCGGATTGTCCGGTGATACGAATCGCATTGGAAATATGACCCTTGTGCGCTCGCACCGGTTGCAGCGAGGTCGGTTCGCCGATGATGGCGAAATCAGGGCGGATCTGGCTGGAGGCGGCAAAATAGCGCGCACCGGCCATGGTCGTTTCTTCATCGGCGGTGGCGAGCACATACAGCGGCCTGGTCAGTTTGCTGGCGTCAATGTCGCGTACCGCATCGAGAATAAAAGCAAAGAACCCTTTCATGTCGGCGGTGCCAAGGCCGTACAGCTTGTTGTCGTGTTCGGTCAGGGTGAAAGGGTCGCGCGTCCAGCGCCCCTGATCGTAGGGCACGGTATCGGTGTGACCGGCCAGCAGCAGACCGCCGCTGCCTTCGCCGATGCTTGCCAGCAGGTTGAACTTGTTACGGGTGTCCGGTACCGGCTGTACGTCGACACGGAAGCCCAAATCACTAAACCATCCGGCCAACAAGTTGATTAATGCTTCATTACTCTGATCGAGAGCGCCATCGGTGGCACTGATCGAAGGAGTGGCGATCAACGCCCGGTACAGCTCAATAAATGGAGGTAATTTCATCTTCACTGTTGACAGCCTTTGGTTAGGATAGTATCAATATTCATGCATTTATTTTGAATAAAAATACAGTAAGCTGGAGCGTAAGGGAACCCGAAGCCCGGATGTTTATAAAAACATCAACGCTCACCCACGTGGGCGATCGGCGTAACAACGCGAGTGAGCCCTGCTACCGGGGTCGCAAGCGACCACAATGCACGTTTAGAAGGTGAAAGGCCACATGTTGAATACGCTGATTGTTGGTGCCAGCGGCTATGCTGGAGCAGAGCTCACGGCTTACCTGAATCGCCACCCACATATGAACATAACCGCTTTAGCGGTTTCAGCGCAAAGTGCAGATGCAGGAAAATTGCTTTCCGATCTGCACCCCCAGTTGAAAGGTATCGTCGATCTGCCGTTGCAGCCGCTGGTTGACGTTGCACAAGCGGCCAAAGGCATCGACGTGGTATTCCTGGCTACCGCCCATGAAGTCAGCCATGACATTGCACCGGCGTTTCTGGCCGCTGGCTGCGTGGTGTTCGATCTGTCCGGCGCCTTCCGCGTACAGAGCGCCGAGTTTTATCAACAGTATTACGGTTTTGAACATCAACATGCCGATTTGCTGGAACAGGCGGTATACGGCCTGGCGGAATGGCAGAGTGAACATATCAAACAGGCGCAGCTGATTGCAGTGCCGGGCTGCTACCCGACCGCCGCCCAGTTGGCGTTGAAACCGCTGCTCGAACAGCAGTTGTTGAATCTCGAACAGTGGCCGGTGATCAACGCCACCAGTGGCGTCAGCGGCGCCGGGCGCAAGGCCAGTGTGAATACCAGTTTCTGTGAAGTCAGCCTGCAGCCGTATGGCCTCTTCAACCACCGTCATCAGCCGGAAATCGTCGCGCACCTTGGGACGCCGGTCATCTTTACGCCACATTTGGGTAACTTCCCGCGTGGTATTTTGGCCACCATCACCTGCCGCCTGAAGGCCGGCGTGAGCGCGCAGCAGGTTGCAGCTGCTTACCAGGCCGCCTATGACGACAAACCGCTGGTACGGCTATACGCCAACGGCGTGCCGGCGTTGAAGGGGGTAGTTGGCCTGCCGTTCTGCGATATCGGCTTTGCGGTGCAGGGCGAGCACCTGATCGCCGTAGCGGCGGAAGACAATCTGTTGAAAGGCGCAGCCGCGCAGGCGGTGCAGTGCCTGAATATTCGTTTTGGGTTCCCGGAAACCCAGTCACTCCTTTAAATCAGCGTGAGTAAACAGCGATGAATCCGTTAATTATCAAGTTAGGTGGCGTGCTATTAGACAGCGAAGAAGCGCTGGAACGTTTGTTTACCGCGCTGGACAGCTATCGCGCCCAGTATCAACGCCCGCTGGTGATCGTTCACGGCGGCGGCTGCGTGGTGGATGAGCTGATGAAACAGCTTGCTCTGCCGGTGGTGAAGAAAAACGGCCTGCGGGTTACCCCGGCCGATCAAATCGACATTATTACCGGCGCGCTGGCCGGCACCGCCAACAAAACCTTGCTGGCGTGGGCGGTGAAGCATCAAATCAATGCGGTCGGCCTGAGCCTGGCGGATGGCGGCAGCGTTACCGTGACCCAGCTCGATCCGGAACTGGGCCACGTTGGCAACGCGCAGCCGGGCTCGCCGGTGCTGGTGCAGACCCTGCTGACGGCCGGTTACCTGCCGGTAATCAGCTCGATCGGCATCACCGCCGAAGGGCAACTGATGAATGTAAACGCCGATCAGGCTGCGACGGCGCTGGCCGCGACGCTGGGCGCCGATCTGATCCTGCTGTCTGACGTCAGCGGTATCCTCGATGGCAAAGGTCAGCGTATTGCAGAAATGACGGCGCAAAAAGCGGAACAGCTGATCGCTCAAGGCATTATTACCGATGGTATGGTGGTGAAGGTGAACGCGGCGCTGGATGCAGCTCGTACCCTTGGCCGCCCGGTAGATATCGCCAGCTGGCGCAACGCGGAAAAACTTCCGGCCCTGTTTAACGGCGAGTCTATCGGCACCCGGATCCTCGCTTAAATCAAGAATTAAAAAGGAATCAAGACCATGCAAAACCAAGGCATCAAAAAAATCGTTCTGGCGTACTCCGGTGGCCTGGATACTTCCGCCATTATTCCGTGGCTGAAAGAAAACTACGGCGGCTGTGAAGTGGTTGCTTTCGTTGCGGATATCGGCCAGGAGCGCGGCGATCTGGAAGGCGTTGAACAAAAAGCGCTGCAATCTGGTGCCTCTGAATGCCATGTGGTTGATCTGCGTGAAGAGTTTATTCGCGATTATGTTTATCCTGTGCTGCAGACCGGCGCGTTGTATGAAGGTACCTATCTGCTGGGAACCTCGATGGCGCGGCCGATCATTGCCAAGGCGCAGGTTGAGCTGGCGCTGAAGGTGGGTGCCGATGCGCTGTGCCATGGCGCGACCGGCAAGGGCAACGATCAGGTGCGTTTCGAAACCACCTACACCGCGCTGGCACCGCAGCTGAAAGTGGTGGCGCCGTGGCGTGAATGGAACCTGCGTTCCCGTGAAGCGCTGTTGGATTACCTGAAAGAGCGCAATATTCCGACGACCGCATCGCTGGAAAAGATTTACAGCCGTGACGAAAACGCCTGGCACATTTCCACCGAAGGCGGCGTGCTGGAAAGCCCGTGGAACGCGCCGAACAAAGATTGCTGGGTATGGACCGTTGATCCACAGGACGCGCCGGACCAGCCTGAACAAGTCACCATCAGCGTGGAAAAAGGCCGCGTGGTGGCGGTGAATGGCGAAGCGTTGACGCCGTACCAATGCCTGGAAAAACTGAACGTGCTGGGCGCCAAACATGGCGTGGGTCGTATCGACATCGTGGAAAACCGGCTGGTGGGCATCAAGTCCCGCGGCTGCTACGAAACCCCGGGCGGCACCATCATGGTTGCGGCGCTGCGTGGCATCGAGCAGTTGGTTCTGGATCGTGACAGCTTCAAATGGCGTGAACAGCTGGGCTTGGAAATGTCCTATGTGGTTTACGACGGGCGCTGGTTTGCGCCGCTGCGTCGCTCCATCCAGGCCTCGGCCGAAGCGCTGGCGGAAGAGGTTAACGGTGAAGTCGTACTGCAGCTGTACAAAGGCCAGGTTACGGCGATTCAGAAGAAATCCACCAACAGCCTGTATTCGGAAGAGTTTGCCACCTTCGGCGAAGACGAAGTTTACGATCACAGCCATGCCGGCGGTTTTATCCGTCTGTTCTCGCTGTCTTCACGCATCCGTGCGCTGAACGAAAAGAAAAAGTAAGTTTTCTCGGCGGTGACTTTGAGGGGCGCAAGCCGTTGCGCCCCCTGATGTTCTGAGCGACAAGCATAAAATATTCAGGAGCAAGATTATGGCACTTTGGGGCGGACGGTTCAGTCAGGCGGCGGATCAGCGGTTCAAACACTTAAATGACTCACTGCGTTTCGACTATCGTCTGGCAGAGCAGGATATCGTTGGCTCCGTGGCCTGGTCAAAAGCGCTGGTGACCGTCAACGTACTTACGGCGCAGGAACAGCAGCAACTGGAACAGGCATTGAACGCATTGCTGCAACAGGTACAGGCCGATCCGTTGGCCATTGTGCAAAGCGATGCGGAAGATATTCACAGCTGGGTGGAGCAGCAGTTGATCGACAAAGTCGGCGATCTGGGCAAGAAGCTGCACACCGGGCGTAGCCGTAACGACCAGGTGGCGACTGACCTGAAACTGTGGTGTAAACAGCAGATCGGCGATCTGCACCAGGCCATTGTGCAATTGCAGCAGGCACTGGTAGCAACCGCTGACGCCAATCAGGACGCGGTGATGCCGGGATATACCCATCTGCAACGTGCACAGCCGGTGACCTTCGCACACTGGTGCCTGGCGTATGTCGAAATGCTGGCGCGCGACGAAAGCCGCCTGCAGGATACTCTGAAGCGTCTGGACGTCAGCCCGTTGGGCAGCGGCGCGCTAGCCGGTACCGCATACCCGATCGATCGTGAACAGTTGGCTGGCTGGCTGGGTTTTGCATCGGCAACCCGTAACAGCCTGGACAGCGTGTCCGACCGCGATCACGTGCTGGAACTGTTGTCTAATGCGTCGATCAGCATGGTCCATCTGTCGCGTTTTGCCGAAGATCTGATCTTCTTCAATAGTGGCGAAGCGGCGTTTGTCGAACTTTCCGATCGGGTGACTTCCGGCTCTTCCCTGATGCCGCAGAAAAAAAATCCGGATGCGCTGGAACTGATCCGTGGCAAATGCGGCCGCGTGCAGGGCGCATTGACCGGTATGATGATGACGCTGAAAGGCCTGCCGTTGGCCTATAACAAGGACATGCAGGAAGATAAAGAAGGGCTGTTCGATGCGCTCGACACCTGGATGGACTGCCTGCAGATGGCGGCACTGGTGCTGGACGGTATCCAGGTGAAGCGTCCACGTTGTCAGGAAGCGGCGGAACAGGGCTATGCCAACGCCACCGAACTGGCGGATTATCTGGTTGCCAAAGGTCTGCCGTTCCGTGAAGCACACCATATCGTCGGCGAGGCGGTAGTGGAGGCTATTGGGCAGGGCAAAGCGCTCGAAGCATTGCCGCTGGCGGACTTGCAGAAGTTCAGCAGCGTGATTGGCGACGACGTGTATCCGATCCTGTCGCTGCAATCGTGTCTCGACAAGCGTGCCGCCAAAGGCGGCGTATCGCCGCAGCAGGTCGCCAGCGCCATTGCCGCGGCAAAACAGCGCCTGGGGTAACGCCAAAGCCCCGTGAACATCGTAAAGGCGCGGCATGATGCTGCGCCTTTTGCTTTTGTCTCAGCCAGCGAGACCGGTGTGCAGATAGCGATCCAGGCTGACGCCGTCTTCCATGGCGTTCATCGCCAGCCGCCGGTACTGGAAGCTGGCGTAGTACCAGCCGAGCGCCCGGTTAGTGAGATGACTTTGCCGGTGGGATTACTCGCCCGGACAGCGTTGGCAGCGTTCGGATTCGGCGGCCCCCAGTTTCAGCTTGGCCTGCAAGTCGCGCAGCGCGGTACGCAGCCCTTCTTCAATCACCGGATGGTAGAACGGCATATCCAGCATTTGATTGATGGTCATCTGCTGTTGATGCGCCCAGGCCAGCAGATGCGCGATGTGTTCGGCGTCCGGGCCAATCATTTCGGCACCCAGGAAGCGACCGCTGCCCTGCTCGCCGTAGACATGCAGCATGCCCTTGTTACGCAGCATGACGCGTGAACGCCCCTGGTTTTCGAACGACACGGCGCCGACCTCAAAGCAGCCGCAGGCGCTGAATTTCTGGCTGAGTTCGCGGAAGGTGGCTCCGACCATGGCGATTTGCGGATCGGAGAACACCACTGAAATCGTGCTGCGGCGCAGCCCCGGTTTGACTTCCGGGTAGCTGCCGGCGTTTTCCCCGGCAATGCGCGCCTGATCGCTGGCTTCATGCAGCAGCGGCAACTGGTTACTGGCATCGCCGGCAATGAAGATATGTGGCACGCTGGTCTGCATGGTCAGGCGATCGGCCTGCGGCACGCCTTTGGCGTCCAGCTCCAGATGGGTGTTTTCCAGCCCCAGCTTATCCACATTGGGCCGGCGACCGGTAGCGGCCAATACATAATCCACCAGAATTTCCTGCGGGCTGCCGTCCTGCCCCTGATAGCGGATGAAGACCCGATCGCCTTCACGCTGCATCATGTCTATTTTGACGTCTGGATCGAGGTAAAACTCCTCCCCCAGCGTCTGGCTGGCGTAGTGGCGCACCGCGCTGTCGGTCAACGGACCCACCGCGCCACCGACGCCGAACACTTTGGTTTCCACTCCCAGACGATGCAGTGCCTGACCCAGCTCCAGACCGATGACGCCGGGGCCGAACACCGCCACCGCCTGCGGTAGATCGTCCCAATCGAACACCCGATCGTTGACGATCAGGCGATCGCCAAGAGAGTCCCAGGCGGCCGGCCAACTGGGGCGCGAACCGGTAGCGATGACGATGCGCTGGGCAGTAATGCGGGTATGATCGTCTACCTGCAGGGTATTGTCGTCAATAAAGCGGGCATAACCGCTGATTTTATCGGCTGCCGGAATGCTGTCGACGCCTTCCAGCACGAAACCGACGAACCGGTCGCGTTCACGTTTGACTCGCGCCATCACTTCGCGGCCATTGACCGTGGTTTTACCCGCCGGATGCACGCCGAAACCAGGAGCGCGTTCGATGTGGTGCACCGCTTCTGCCGCGGCAATCAGCAGCTTGGAAGGCATGCAGCCCACGCGCGCGCAGGTGGTACCGTAGGGACCGCCTTCAATCATCACCACGTTCGGGGTGGAAAGTTTGGCAGCGCGGTAAGCGCCAAGTCCGGCGGTACCGCCGCCGATCACCGCGACGTCTACATTCAGCTGTTTCATGTCAACACTCCGCTAGGATAAAAAAAGGCGGGTCATTTCACTGAGCCCGCCAAACGTTCACGTTGGATTTGCTTTTACTTATAAATCAGGCTGACAGGAATGATTCCAGATCGTCGCTGCCGCCAATGTGACGCCCGCCGATGAACACCTGCGGTACGGTAGCGCGGCCGCTGACGGCGCGAAGGCTGACGGTGGTGGCATCTTTGCCCAGCACGATTTCTTCATACTGAATACCGCGTTCTTGCAGCATCTGTTTTGCCTTGGCGCAGAACGGACAGCCAGGCTTGGTAAACACGGAAACGGATTCCTGCACTTTGAATTCCGGCGCCAGGTATTTCAGCATGGTGTCGGCGTCAGAGACTTCAAACGGGTCGCCCGGCTTGTTGGGTTCAACGAACATTTTCTCAACCACGCCGTTGCGCACCAGCATCGAATAGCGCCATGAACGTGGGCCAAAGCCCAGATCGGCTTTTTCGACCAGCATGTTCATACCTTTGGTGAATTCGCCGTTGCCGTCTGGCACAAAGGTGATGTTTTCAGCGTGTTGATCGGCTTTCCAGGCGTTCATTACGAAGGTGTCATTGACGGATACGCACAGGATGCCGTCGACGCCGTGCTGTTTGAACACGTTGGACAGCTCGTTATAACGTGGCAAATGACTGGAAGAGCAGGTTGGCGTGAACGCGCCCGGCAGTGAGAACACAATCATGGTTTTGTTTTTGAACAGGTCATCAGTGGTTACATCAATCCATTGGTCGCCCTGGCGAGTGTGGAAAGTAACCTGAGGGACTTTTTTGCCTTCTTGACTGGTAAACATTGAATAACCCCTTAATTAGGAAAAATAATTTTTTGCCGTTGACGTCATGTCGTTTGCTTGGTGGACATTATTCACGCTAGGGCTTGATAGATCTAATCGCTGATTGCTATCTTATCTATCGCTACGAGCTATCGTGGCCTGGAGGGAAACAATGAATATTCGTGATTTAGAATACCTGGTCGCCTTGGCCGAGCACCGCCACTTCCGGCGCGCTGCCGACTCATGCCATGTCAGTCAACCGACGCTCAGCGGGCAGATCCGTAAACTGGAGGACGAACTGGGCGTAATGCTGCTGGAACGCACCAGCCGTAAGGTGCTGTTCACCCAGGCGGGTCTGCTGCTGGTGGAGCAGGCGCGTACCGTACTGCGGGAAGTCAAGGTGCTGAAAGAAATGGCTAGCCAGCAGGGGGAAGCCATGTCGGGGCCGCTGCACATTGGCCTGATCCCAACCGTTGGGCCATATCTGCTGCCGCAGATTATCCCGACGTTACATAAAACGTTCCCGAAGCTGGAAATGTACCTGCACGAAGCGCAAACCCAGCAGTTGCTGGCGCAGCTCGACAGCGGCAAGCTGGACTGTGCCATTCTGGCGCTGGTGAAGGAAACCGAAGCGTTTATTGAAGTGCCGCTGTTTGATGAACCGATGAAATTGGCGGTGTATTCGGATCACCCATGGGCGCAGCGTGAACGCGTGGCGATGCCCGATCTGGCGGGCGAAAAACTGCTGATGCTGGAAGACGGGCACTGCCTGCGCGATCAGGCGATGGGCTTCTGTTTCCAGGCCGGCGCGGATGAAGACACCCATTTCCGCGCCACCAGTCTTGAAACGCTGCGTAATATGGTCGCGGCTGGCAGCGGAATTACGCTGTTGCCGTCATTGGCGGTACCAAATGCGCGCGAGCGCGACGGCGTGTGCTATCTCGACTGCTACAAACCGGAACCGAAGCGCACCATTGCCCTGGTGTATCGCCCCGGTTCTCCTTTGCGCAGCCGCTATGAGCAGTTGGCCGAGGCGATCCGCGAGCACATGCAGAATTACATGGGCTCGGCGTTAAAACAGGCGGTTTAAGCCGTTTAGCGCAGCCACTCGGTAAGCTTCGGCCATGGTCGGATAGTTGAAGGTAGTATTAACGAAATATTCGATGGTATTACCTCCATTCTTCTGTTCCATGATCGCCTGGCCGATGTGGATGATCTCCGCCGCACGCTCGCCAAAGCAGTGGATGCCGAGGATTTCCAGCGTATCGCGGTGGAACAGGATCTTCAGACTGCCGACGCTCATGCCGGCGATCTGCGCCCGCGCCAGATGCTTGAACTGGGCGCGGCCCACTTCGTAGGGCACCTTCATCGACGTCAGTTCCTGTTCGGTTTTGCCGACGGAGCTGATTTCCGGAATGGTGTAGATCCCGGTCGGGATGTCTTCAATCAGATGTGCGTTGGCTTCCCCGGAGGCAATGGCCTGCGCGGCAATGCGCCCCTGATCGTAGGCCGCCGATGCCAGGCTTGGGTAGCCAATCACATCACCGACGGCATAAATATGCGCCAGCGCCGTCTGGTACATGCTGTTCACCTTCAGCAGGCCGCGGCTGTCGGATTCCAACCCGACGTTTTCCAGACCCAGCGCGTCGGTGTTGCCGGTACGGCCGTTGGCATACAGCAGGCAGTCGGCTTTCACCTTTTTGCCAGATTTCAGATGCACGATGACGCCGTCTTCGGTGCCTTCAATTTTCTCGAACTCTTCGTTGTGACGGATCACCACGCCATTGTTCCAGAAGTGATAAGACAGTGAATCCGACATTTCCTGATCGAGGAATGCCAGCAACCGGTCGCGGGTGTTGATCAGATCGACCTTGACGTTCAGGCCGCGGAAAATCGAGGCGTATTCGCAGCCGATCACCCCGGCGCCATAGATAATGACGTGGCGTGGTTCATGGCTCAATTCGAGAATGGAATCACTGTCATAAATGCGCGAATGGTTAAAATCAACGCTGGCCGGATGATATGGCCGCGAGCCGCAGGCGATCACGATGTGATCGGCGCGGATGGTGTCCTGGGTGCCGTCCTGATAGGTAACGCTGACGGTATTGGCGTCAATGAAACGCGCATCGCCGGCAAACAGTTTGCACTGGTTGCGCTCGTAAAAGCCTTGGCGCATGCGGGTTTGCTGGTTAATAACGTTGTCGGCGTGGCGGAGAATGTCAGGGAAGGTGGCGCTGAGCGTGCGGGAGTTATTGTAGAGCGGGTTCTGGTTGAATTCGATAATACGGCTGACGGCGTGGCGGAGGGCTTTGGACGGGATAGTCCCCCAATGGGTACAGCCGCCGCCGACATTATTGAATCGTTCGATCACCGCCACTCGGGCGCCTTGTTTAACCAGTCCCATGGCGGCGCCTTCACCACCAGGGCCCGAGCCGATAACAATGGCATCAAATTGATAGTGCTGTTGCATATGAGGTTAGACCTATTCTTATACAAAATTACAACGGTATCTTAACATCATAGCGCTGTGCGCCCAATCACCATTAGGCTTTTTGAGGCAAAGCACAATCTGTACGGGTTGGAATTGTGAGCAGGCGCGTTTGTATAAATGCTGTTGCAATAAAATTTGCTATATTGCCACCCTTACGGCGTTAGACTGAGTGAATGGAATTTATCTGGATATGCATATGGGCGTCAGAGCACAACAAAAAGAACGGACGCGTCGCTCTTTGATCGAAGCGGCGTTCAGCCAGCTGAGCGCCGAGCGCAGTTTTGCCAGTCTGAGTCTGCGAGAGGTTTCTCGCGAGGCGGGTATTGCGCCAACCTCGTTTTATCGTCACTTCCGCGATGTAGATGAACTGGGGTTGACCATGGTCGACGAGAGCGGCCTGATGCTGCGCCAGCTGATGCGGCAGGCTCGCCAGCGCATTGCCAAAGGCGGCAGCGTGATCCGCACCTCGGTCTCGACGTTTATGGAGTTCATTGGCAATAACCCCAATGCTTTTCGCCTGTTGCTGCGTGAGCGCTCCGGTACGTCCGCGGCTTTCCGCGCGGCGGTTGCGCGCGAAATCCAGCATTTTATCGCCGAACTGGCGGATTACCTCGAACTGGAAAACCATATGCCACGCAGCTTCACCGAAGCGCAGGCCGAAGCCATGGTCACCATCGTGTTCAGCGCCGGCGCTGAAGCGTTGGATATCGACCTCGAGCAGCGGCGTCAGTTGGAGGAGCGGCTGGTACTGCAATTGCGGATGATTTCCAAAGGAGCCTATTACTGGTATCGCCGCGAGCAAGAAAGATCATCTGTCACCCACGTATAAGAAGGTAAAAAGTAATGGAAAAACCAGGCCGTGAGAATGGCACCTTACTGCTGGCGTTGATTGCCGGCCTTTCGATCAACGGTTCTTTCGCCGCGTTGTTCAGCTCGGTGGTCCCGTTTACGATCTTCCCGCTGATCGCACTGGTGCTGGCAGTATATTGCCTGCATCAGCGTTACCTTAACCGAGTGATGCCGGACGGCATGCCCAAGCTGGCCGCGGCGTGCTTCGTGCTGGGTTTATTGCTGTACAGCGCCATCGTACGTGCGGAATATCCGCAAATCGGTTCGAACTTCCTGCCGTCGATTCTTTGCGTGGTGCTGGTGCTGTGGATTGGCATCAAACTGAAGGCGCGCAAGACGCTGGGTGGTCAATCGCAGCCATAACGCTATCGGCCCGGTTGTCCCGGGCCTTATTGCTGTTGGGCGCCGCCAGGAGTCGGCGTCAGACGCGTTTTTCCAACAGTACGCCGCATTCCATATGGTGGGTGTAGGGGAACTGATCGAACAGCGCCAGGCGGGTAATGTCATGCGTTGCCTGCAAGGTACCCAGGTTGGCGCTCAGTGTCTCCGGGTTGCAGGAAATATACAGGATGCGTGGATAGGCCTGTACCATCTTCACCGTGTCGTCATCCAGTCCACTACGCGGCGGATCGACAAAAATCGTCTCACAGTTATAGCTGCTCAAATCAATGCCCTGCAGACGATTAAAGCTGCGTACGCCATTCATCGCCTGGGTAAACTCTTCCGCTGCCATACGAATGATTTGCACATTATCTACCTGGTTGGCGGCAATATTGTATTGTGCGGCCGCCACCGATGGCTTGGCGATTTCCGTTGCCAGCACGCGATCGAAATTGCGCGCCAGTGCCAGAGAAAAGTTACCGTTGCCGCAGTACAGTTCCAGCAAATCACCCTTGGCATGCCGTGTGACGTCCAGCGCCCATTCCAGCATGGCAACGTTTATCGCCGCGTTGGGCTGGGTGAAACTGTTTTCCACCTGGCGGTAAATCATGTCGCGTCCTGCGACCGGCAGCACTTCATCGATATAATCGTGATCCAGGGGGATTTTCATTTTAGAGGCGCGGCCAATCAGTTGCAGATCGAAGCCCTGGGCACGCAGATCATCGCGCAGTTGCTCCGCGTGCCGTTGCCATTCATCGTCCAGCTTGCGGTGATACAGCAGCGACGCGATGATTTTACCGCTTTGGGTTGACAGGTAGTCGATCTGGAACAGCTTGCGGCGCAGAACGGGCTGCGGTTTGACGGCGGCGATCAGCGCGGTCATCAGGCGGTTGATCAGTTCGCTGGCGGCGGGAAAGCGGTCAACGCGGATCCGCTGCTTGGTCTGCTGATCGAACATGATGTGGTACATCTCATCATCGTCGTGCCAGATGCGGAATTCGGCGCGCATACGATAATGGCTCACTGGCGAGCGGAACACTTCCGGCTCGGGTGCCCCGAACGGCGACATCATGGACGTCAACCGTTGGATTTTCTCCGTCAGCTGTTCGTCGTAGCGTTCAATAGGCAGTTTCTCGGGCGTCATGGTCTTCTCGTCAGTCAAATTGGATCTGCGGGGATTGTAGGGAATTGGGCAGTGAAGTCCAGTTTTGTCAGCCTTATTATTTGTTACATTATTGGAAGTCTAGACATCTATTTACATTGATCGTAGCATTGCTGTCCGGCCTCAAGCAGTGAGTGAAAAGGGAATCCGGTGAGAATCCGGAGCTGACGCGCAGCGGTAAGGGGAAGTCACGGCGATAGCATATATTAATGCAGACACTGTCCACTGCTGGACGGGAAGTCATCGCCCGGTGTCGATTGGATTGCGCAATCGACAACTCCCAAGCCCGAAGACCTGCCGGTACTACGTCGCATTATTCATGACTGCGCGAATCACCAGTCCATGAACCTGCGGCATCCGCAGATATGTTTGGATGCTTTTCCCAATGACAATGATAAAAAAAACGCTGCTGTCGGTGGTTACCTCCGTTACGGCCTTTTCTGGATGGGCGCAAGACAACACCACGGCCAACCACAGCGATAATCTGGTCGTTACCGCCAACCGTTTCCCTCAGCCGGTATCTTCGGTTCTGGCGCCGACCTCTGTCGTCACCCGTAATGATATCGACCGCTGGCAGGCCAAAAGCCTGACCGACGTGATGCGTCGTCTGCCGGGGGTAGATATCGCCCAGAACGGTGGCTTGGGGCAAAACAGCTCGCTGTTTGTTCGCGGCACCAATTCCAGCCATGTGCTGGTACTGATCGACGGCATCCGCCTGAATCAGGCCGGCGTCAGCGGCTCTTCCGATCTCAGTCAAATCCCTGTTTCGCTGGTGCAGAAAATTGAATATATCCGTGGGCCGCGCTCTGCGGTGTATGGCTCCGACGCGATAGGCGGCGTAGTCAACATTATCACCACGCGAGAAAAGAACGGCACGACGCTTTCCGCCGGGCTGGGTTCCAACGGCTATCAGGCGTATGACGCATCGACCCAGCAACCATTGGGTGACGACACCGTGGCAACGCTGGCGGGTAACTACACCTATACCAAAGGGTATGACGTAGTGGCTTATGGCAATACCGGCATGCAAAGCCAGCAGGATCGCGACGGTTTCATGAGCAAGTCGCTGTATGGCGCCATACAGCACCAGTTTACCGAACAGTTCAGCGGTTTCGTGCGCGGTTACGGCTATGACAACCGTACGGCCTATGATAGCTATTATTCCCCGGGCGCGGCGCTGGTGGACACACGCAAGCTTTATAGCCAGACCTGGGACAGTGGAGTGCGTTACCAGCAGGGCATTTATGCGACGCAATTGATCGGCAGCTACAGCCACAGTAAAGACTACAACTATGATCCGCGTTTGGGCCAGTACGCCAGTTCGGCGCGACTGGATGATGTGGAGCAGTACAACCTGCAATGGGGCAACACGCTGCAGATTGGGCGTGGCACGGTGAGTGCCGGAGCCGACTGGCAGGATCAGAAAATCAAGCCGAATACCGCCTCGGTGACCGAAGAGAAAAGCCAGCGCAATACGGGTCTGTACCTGACCGGGCAGCAACTGGTTGGCCCGGTGACGCTGGAAGCCGCTGTACGCGGTGACGACAACTCCGAATTTGGCTGGCACGGCACCTGGCAGACCAGCGCGGCCTGGGAGTTTGTTGAAGGGTATCGCCTGGTGGGCTCTTACGGCACCGCCTTCAAAGCGCCAAACATGGGTCAGCTGTATAGCGACTTTTATGGCAATCGCGATTTGAAACCAGAAGAAAGCAAGCAGTGGGAGGGCGGCTTCGAAGGGCTGACAGGACCGGTGACCTGGCGCGTGTCCGCTTATCGTAATGACATTGACAACCTGATCGACAGTGACCCGGTGAGTTACCGTTATTACAACATCGGTAAAGCGACCATCAAAGGCGTTGAGGCAACAGCTTCGTTTGAAACCGGCCTGCTGACGCATCAGATTGGCTACGACTACGTTGACCCGCGCAATGCCAAAACCAACGAGGTTCTGTTACGCCGCGCCAAGCAGCAGGTAAAGTATGAACTGGATTGGCAGGTCTATGACCTCGACTGGGCAGTGACCTATCGATACCTGGGGCAGCGTTTTGACAAAGATTACAGTAGCTACCCGAGCGAGACGGTCAAACTCGGCGGCGTCAGCCTGTGGGATCTCGCAGTTTCGTATCCAGTCACATCACATCTGACAGTTCGTGGTAGAATTGCCAACCTGTTTGATAAAGATTACGAGACGGCATATGGCTACGCTACTCCAGGAAGAGAATACTATCTCACTGGAAGCTATACCTTCTAACTCCACCGCGACCCCGCGCCCGACGGTGTTGGTATTTGATTCCGGCGTCGGTGGGCTTTCGGTGTATCAAGAGGTCCGGCAATTGCTGCCGGACCTGCACTATATATACGCTTTCGATAACGTGGCGTTTCCTTATGGCGAGAAGTCCGAAGAGTTTATCGTTGAGCGGGTGTTGGAGATTGTCGGCGCGGTGCAGCAACGTTACCCGTTGGCTATTGTCATTATTGCCTGCAATACCGCCAGCACCGTTTCCCTGCCAGCCCTGCGCGCACGTTTCAGTTTCCCGGTTGTGGGCGTAGTGCCGGCCATCAAGCCGGCCGCCAAGTTGACCGCCAACGGCATCGTTGGCCTGCTGGCGACGCGCGGTACCGTACAGCGTACCTATACCCATGAGTTGATCGCCCGTTTTGCCACCGACTGCAAAATCGAACTGCTGGGTTCTTCGGAGCTGGTTGAACTGGCAGAAGCAAAGCTGCATGGCGAAGAGGTGCCGTTGCCGGCATTGAAGAAGATCCTGCAACCGTGGCTCAGCATGCGAGAGCCGCCGGATACGGTAGTATTGGGTTGCACCCATTTCCCGTTGTTGGCCGACGAACTGGTGCAGGTATTACCGGAGGGCACCCGTCTGGTGGATTCCGGTGCGGCAATTGCCCGTCGGGCTGCGTGGCTGATCTCGTCACAGGAAAATTTGCATTCATCCCAAGAAGAGAACGTTGCCTATTGTATGGCGTTAAATGACGATACTGACGCTTTATTGCCCGTTTTACAGAGTTATGGCTTCAATTCGTTGAAAAAACTGGCGATATAAAGGCGATTTGATTAAATGTTCGACGGTTGAAAAGTTTTTTGAAATTAGGGGTTGCGGCCTTCTGAGAACTCCCTATAATGCGCCTCCACTGACCGGGAACAACGACTGCTTAAGCGCAGGACGCACCACCCAGTCAGTGAGACGAAAGCGAAATAAACGCTTGACTCTCAGGGCGAAAAGCGTAGTATACGCAGCCCGCGCCGATGAGTTTTATCTCCGGCGATGCTCTTTAACAATTTATCAGACAATCTGTGTGGGCACTCACAAGACGATATCCAGCTGCTTCGGCAGCAAAAAAATATCAAGTCTTGAAGAGTGACTACTGAAGTAAAATTCATTTAGTGAATCTTTGAGCACCGCTTCACGAGTTGAAGCAAATCAAGCTTTTAATTGAAGAGTTTGATCATGGCTCAGATTGAACGCTGGCGGCAGGCCTAACACATGCAAGTCGAGCGGTAGCACAGGAGAGCTTGCTCTCCGGGTGACGAGCGGCGGACGGGTGAGTAATGTCTGGGAAACTGCCCGATGGAGGGGGATAACCACTGGAAACGGTGGC
>NZ_JANUSB010000005.1 GCF_024793895.1 Serratia sp. AKBS12 | reverse complement strand
TAGTTCAGTTGGTTAGAATACCTGCCTGTCACGCAGGGGGTCGCGGGTTCGAGCCCCGTCCGTTCCGCCACTTAATTACATTATGCCTGCTTACCTAGCAGGCGTAATGGTAAGCGTAATATAGGGGCGTAGCTCAGTTGGTAGAGCACCGGTCTCCAAAACCGGGTGTCGCGAGTTCGAGTCTCTCCGCCCCTGCCATATTAAGAACCCTTTGCGAAAGCAAAGGGTTTTTTTTGCTTTTCACTTTCCTGCCATCCTGCCCACTGCGTTGAAAGCTTGCCTGATTCTCCATTCGGAAACGTTCCCAATTTAGACTTTTTTAGCTGAATTCATGTACAAATTGATTGTTCTCCTGCGTTGTGACGGCGCTCATTATTCCTGCGCCAATTTGGTCTAAACCTAATGGGCGCCTGCATTATTTAGCGCCCAACATCACCAGTGTGAAAACAACAACATCATCTCTGCCCGTGTAGTTATCGTGAGCGGAGCCAGGAGAACAACATGCACAAGCGTTTATTGTTAGCGGTCGCCGTAAGCGGCATCTTGATGGGAACCGTTCAGGCGGCCCCTCTTGTGGTGGGCTTTTCCCAGATTGGTTCAGAATCCGGCTGGCGTTCGGCAGAAACCAAAGTTTCCAAACAGGAAGCGGAAAAACGCGGGATTACGCTGAAGATTGCTGATGCACAGCAAAAACAGGAAAACCAGATCAAGGCAGTGAGATCGTTTATCGCTCAGGGCGTTGATGCCATTTTCATTGCGCCAGTGGTCGCCACCGGCTGGAGTCCGGTATTGCAGGAAGCCAAGGAAGCCAAAATCCCGGTGTTTCTGCTGGATCGGATGATCGAAGTGAGCGACCCATCGCTGTATACCGCTGCGGTTGCCTCTGACAGCGTACACGAAGGCAAAGTGGCCGGTGACTGGTTAGTGAAAGAGGTGGCCGGTAAACCCTGCAACGTGGTGGAACTACAAGGCACGGTCGGCTCCAGCGTGGCGATTAACCGCAAAAAAGGTTTTGCTGACGGGGTCGCTGCGGCCAGCAACGTGAAGATTGTCCGTTCGCAATCCGGCGACTTTACCCGCTCGAAGGGCAAAGAAGTGATGGAAAGTTTCATCAAGGCGGAGCAGAACGGCAAGAACATTTGTGCGGTTTATGCGCATAACGACGATATGGCCATCGGTGCCATCCAGGCGATCAAAGAGGCCGGCCTGAAGCCGGGTTCACAAATCAAGGTCGTTTCTATCGACGGGGTGCCGGATATCTTCAAAGCGATGATGAACGGTGAAGCCAATGCGACGGTAGAACTGACGCCAAACATGGCTGGCCCGGCATTCGACGCACTGCTGGCCATGAAAAAAGACGGCACTCAGCCGCCTAAATTCATCCAGACCGAATCGAAACTGCTGCAGCCGGATACTGCCAAGCAGGAATTCGACATGAAAAAGAGCATGGGCTATTAACCAGCGGCGGACGTGAATGATGGCCAATGATCTGTTAGCAATTAAAGGGCTTTCCGTCGAATTCCCAGGGGTAAAAGCCCTGGATCAGGTGGATCTGTCCGTGCGCAGTGGTGAAGTGATGGCGTTGCTCGGTGAGAATGGCGCCGGCAAGTCCACCTTAATCAAGGCATTGACCGGCGTTTATTCACGTTCTGCCGGCGACATCTGGCTGGATGGGACGTTGATTGCGCCGCAGAGTACCGCTCAGGCGCAATCATTAGGCATCGGTACGGTATATCAGGAGGTGAATCTGTTGCCGAACCTGTCGGTGGCTGCCAATCTGTTTCTTGGCCGTGAGCCGACGCGTTTCGGACTGGTTGATCAACGCAGGTTGCAACAGCAGGCAGTTCAGTTACTGCAAGGCTACGGCCTGCCGCTGGATGTCAGCCAGCCGTTGGGGAACTACTCGATCGCCATTCAGCAGATCGTTGCGATCGCTCGTGCGGTCGATCTTTCGGCCAAGGTGTTGATCCTCGACGAACCTACTGCCAGCCTGGACGCGAAAGAAGTCACCATGCTGTTGGCTATTCTGAGCCAGCTTAAAGCCCGGGGAATGGGCATGATCTTCGTTACCCACTTCCTCGATCAGGTGTATCGCATCAGCGATCGTATTACCGTGCTGCGTAATGGCAAGCTGGTTGGCACCAAATCCGTTGCCGAGCTGCCGCGTATCGAACTGGTGCAAATGATGCTGGGCCACAGTTTCGATGAAGAGCTGTTGAAGCGGGGAGAGCACGAGGCGGTAACTGCGGCACCGTTGGTCGAATTCAACGGCTATGGGCGGCGCGGCCTGGTGGAACCGTTTGATCTGTCGATACGTCCGGGTGAAATCGTCGGTCTCGCGGGATTGCTGGGATCGGGGCGCACCGAAACCGCGCAGCTGATTTTTGGCATCAAGGCGCAGGACAGCGGTACGGCAAAGGTCGCTGGTAAAACCGTCGCGATTCGCTCACCGCGCAAAGCCGCCAGCCTTGGTTTTGGCTATTGCCCCGAGGATCGCAAGACCGACGGTATCGTGGGAGCGGCAACGGTGCGCGAAAATATTATCCTGGCCTTACAGGCGCAGCGTGGCTGGCTGCGTCCGCTCCCATTGCGTGAGCAAACCCGCATTGCCGAAAGCTTTATTCAACTGTTGGGCATTCGCACCCCTGGCCCGGAACAGCAAATCCAATATCTTTCCGGTGGCAACCAGCAGAAAGTGTTGCTGTCACGCTGGTTGGCGACCAATCCGCGCTTTTTGATTCTGGATGAGCCGACCCGTGGCATCGATGTGGGTGCGCATGCGGAAATCATTCGCCTGATCGAACGGTTGTGCAGCGAAGGCCTGGCGTTGCTGGTGATCTCCTCTGAGCTGGAGGAACTGGCAGGCTACGCCGATCGGATCGTAGTACTGCGCGACAGACGACATGTCGCCCAGTTGGATCATGACGCGATCGGCGTGCCGGCCATTATGCAGGCGATCGCCGTGCAGCAGGAGACGGTATGAACCAAAGGAGCTTTTTCATGACCGGCGAGCCACGTAAAGTCAGATGGATATTACCGGCCGGCGCAACACAGGTCGGCGCCCTATTGGCCATTCTGTTGATCGATAGCCTGGTCGCCCCGCATTTTTTCTCTATTCATATCCAGGACGGGCGACTGTTCGGCAGCCTGATTGATATTTTTAATCGTGGGGCGCCGGTTGCCCTGCTTGCATTGGGCATGACACTGGTGATCGCGACCGGCGGTATCGATCTGTCGGTTGGGGCGGTGATGGCGATCGCCGGCGCGACGGCGGCAACGCTGACCAGCGCAGGCTATCCGTTGGGTTATGTTTTGGCGGCGGCGTTGGCCGCAGGTGTGCTATGCGGGCTATGGAACGGCTTTCTGGTGGCGATACTGAAGATCCAGCCAATTGTCGCGACGCTGATGCTGATGGTCGCAGGACGCGGTATCGCCCAGTTGATCACCGAAGGTCAGATTGTCACCTTTGAACGTGCCGGGTTGGCGCAGTTGGGCAGCGGCGCGCTGATGTATTTACCGATGCCGATTATTATTGCCGCACTGATGCTGTTAATGATTTGGCTGTTAACGCGTAAAACCGCGCTCGGTCTGTTTATCGAATCGGTGGGCATCAACCTGCGCTCGGCACACCATGCCGGAGTCAGTACCCAATGGGTAGTGATGGCGGTATATGTGATCTGCGGCCTGTGTGCCGCCGTGGCCGGAGTGATCGTGACGGCGGACATTCGCGGTGCCGATGCCAACAATGCCGGTCTGTGGCTGGAGCTGGACGCAATTCTGGCGGTGGTGATTGGCGGCGGCTCGCTGCTTGGCGGTCGTTTCAATCTGGCATTGTCGGTCATCGGTGCGTTAATTATTCAGGGGATGAACACCGGTATTCTGTTATCTGGCTACCGGCCGGAATTTAACCTGGTGCTGAAAGCGTTGGTGGTGTTGGCGGTGCTGATGGTGCAATCACCCAGCCTGTCGTGGCGGCGCCTGCTGCGGAGACCCAAGACATGATGAAGCGCAATTTGCCGTTATTGATCACCATTGCGGTGTTTCTGCTGGGCTACGGCTTTTGTCTTAGCCAGTTTCCCGGCTTTGCCTCGACGCGAGTGTGGTGCGATTTACTGACCGACAACGCGTTTCTCGGCATTGTCGCAGTGGGCATGACGTTTGTTATCCTGTCTGGCGGTATCGATCTGTCGGTCGGTTCGGTCATTGCCTTTACTGGGGTACTGCTCGCCAAGCTGATTGGCAGCGGTATCGATCCGCTGTATGCGTTTGCCATTGCCTTATTGCTGGGAGCATCGTTTGGCGCGCTGATGGGATGGATCATTGATGCGCTGAAATTACCGGCGTTTATCATCACGCTGGCAGGCATGTTTTTTGTGCGTGGCATGAGCTTTATCGTCTCCGAAGAATCGATCCCCATCGATCATCCGCTGTATGCCACACTGGCCAACTATGCCTGGAAGTTGCCGGGCGGTGGGCGCTTTACCCTGCTGGCGCTGGTGATGCTGCTGGTAGTGGCCCTGGGGATGGTGCTGGCGCATCGCAGCCGTTTTGGGCATAACGTGTATGCAATTGGTGGCAACCGGATATCCGCTGGGCTGATGGGAGTGCCGGTGCAACGCACGACGGTGCTGATTTATATGCTGTCCGGCACCTTGGCGGCGTTGTCAGGGATTGTTTTTTCCCTGTATACCTCGGCCGGCTATGCATTGGCAGCCAGTGGTGTGGAACTGGACGCCATTGCCGCCGTGGTGATTGGCGGTACGTTGCTGACCGGCGGCGTCGGCACCATTCTCGGCACGCTGTTCGGCGTGCTGATACAAGGATTGATCCAGAGTTATATTACCTTCGACGGCACGCTTAGCTCATGGTGGACCAAAATCGTCATCGGCATCTTGCTGTTCTGCTTTATTGGCCTTCAGAAGGCGTTGAGCGCGTTTTGGCTCTCAAGACGCTCAAGACCCCGCCATCCAACTCTGAAGCCGTCATAGCGCGTTATGCTGCGGTGTTTAAAGGTATTTTCAGCAGTTGGCGAATAAGCGGCTGCTGATCGCTGTTTTGCAACCAGACGGCATACAGCGGGCGAACGATGGTGGGCACGTCGGGAGTTGCCTCCAGATGGGGGTAGGCCTTATCCCATTGACTTGGCAAAAAGGCACAGCCGCCGGTGGTATCCAGCAGCTGTCGCGTCAGGTGCGCCGAGGTGGTGGTCAGCACCGGCATGGTATCGCTGTCCAGCATACGGCTTTCCTGTTGATGGAAATCTGCGCCCCATTCCAGCTTGATGTACGGCATCGGCGCTTGCCGGTTGCGCTGCGAAGATGCGAACAGCCGCAGTGAGAAGTTCCCCAGCAGCTGGCTTGCCAGTTCATCCATCTTTGGCGGCTCGGTGGTAATCAGCAAATCGAGCTGCCGTTCATGCAGCTGTTTTACCAGCGAATGTCGCAATGCCACTCTGGCTTCCAGCTGTAGCGCTTCACGCTGTTGATAAAGCGATTGCAGCCACGGCGTCAGATAGGCCTCCCACAACGAGGCGGTGGCACCGATCGACAGTTCGCTGTGTTGCAGCGACCGCACCACTTCTTTTTTTGCCAGTTGCCAGGTACTCATCAGGCTTTCCGCATACGGCAGCAGACGTTCTCCGGCCGGCGTCAGACGGATATTATTGCGATGGCGGGTGAACAAATTTGCACCCAATTGATTTTCCAACTGACGGATACGAAAACTGACCGCCGACTGCGTCAGGTACAAGGATTCTGCGGCCCGGCCAAAGTGACGCGTTCTACTGACCTCCAAAAAGGTTTTCAGTAATTCGGTATCCACAGCTATCTCCAAAAATTTTTGTCGTTAAGATTTAAATGTTTTGTTTTACACAATGTCAAGCCTATCTAATACTCCGCGCCATAAACAGCACGGCCATGAGAGAATTAGGAGCGTGTCAGATGGCGGATAGCTTCACCACGACCAATCGTTTTTTTGATAATAAACACTATCCTCGCGGGTTCTCCCGTCACGGCGATTTCACCATTAAAGAAGCGCAATTGCTAGAGCGCTTTGGATATGCGTTCAATGAGCTGGACGCCGGAAAACGCCAGCCAGCCACTGAAGAAGAACAGCTGTTCGTCGCAGTGTGCCGCGGTGAGCGCGAGCCGGTAACCGAGCAGGAAAAAGTATGGTCTAAATATCTGGCGCGCACTCGCCGCCCGAAAAAATTCCATACGCTGTCCGGCGGTAAACCGCAGGCGGATGCGGTGGAAGATTACACCGACAGCGACGATTAAAAATCATGGGGCTTCGGCCCCATTTTTTATTCCAGGCTGCGGTGCAACTGCATTAACAGGCGATCCATGCAGCGATAGCTCAATGCTTCGCTAACATGACGTCGAGTGACAGTATCGTCGCCCAGCAGATCGGCCAGCGTACGCGCCACTTTTAAAATGCGGTGCCAGGCTCGCACCGACAGCCCCAATGCGTTCAACGTAGCCTCTAGGTATTTGGCGTCCTCAGGCCGTAGGCGGCAGTCTCGGTCTACTTCACGATTATCCAGCAACGCATTGACCTTACCCGCTCGGCGCAGTTGACGCTCACGCGCCAGCAACACCCGTTCACGCACCTGACAGCTGCCTTCACTGGCGCTGCGCTGCTGGCTGAGCATGCCGGGCGGCAACAGCGGCACTTCTATCGACAAATCGAAACGATCGAGAAACGGCCCGGACAGCCGCCCCAGATAGCGTAATATCTGCTGGGGCGGCGTGCGGTTGTGCATGCCTTGATAATGGCCGGTTGGGCTGGGGTTCATGGCGGCGATTAACTGCACTCGAGCAGGAAAACGCACTTTGGCGCTGGCGCGTGAAATCACGATCTCACCCGATTCGAGTGGCTCGCGTAGCGCATCCAGTACCCGTCGCTCAAATTCGGGCAACTCATCCAGAAACAGCACGCCGTTATGCGCCATGGATATCTCGCCCGGACGCGGCAGCGAACCACCGCCGACCAGTGCTGCCATTGACGCACTGTGGTGCGGGGCGCGAAACGGCCGCTGCCGCCACGGCAGCGAGGAAGCAGGGTGATGCAGCAGACTGGCAACGGCGACGCTTTCCAGCGCCTCGCAATCGGTCAACGGTGGTAGCAAGCTGGTCAATCGACTGGCCAACATGGTTTTACCGGTGCCTGGTGGACCGAGCAATAGCAGGTTGTGGCCGCCGGCTGCGGCGATCTCCAGCGCGCGCTTGGCTTGCTCTTGGCCGATGATGTCGCTGAGATCGCCGCGCGTCGTGACCGGAGCGGCAGGCGGGGCGACGGCGGGTGGCAGGTGACTCTTGCCCTGTAAAAATGCGCAGGCTTCCAGCAGGTGGTTGGCTACCCGAGCCTTGCCGCCGGGGATCAAACCCACTTCACCGCTGTTTTCGCTGGCAAGGATCAGACTTCGGCCGGCCTGCTCTGCCGCCAGCGCCGCCGGTATGGCACCGTGGACTGCCCGTAACGCACCGGACAGCGCCAGTTCGCCAAGGAATTCATATTCAGCCAGCCGATCGACAGGCAACTGTTCGGAGGCGGCGAGGATCGCCAATGCAATGGGTAAATCGTAACGCCCGCCTTCTTTAGGCAAATCCGCCGGTGCCAGATTAACGGTAATGCGCTTGGCCGGAAAGGTGAAGCCGTTATTGAGCAACGCGCTGCGCACCCGATCGCGCGCTTCCTTGACCGTAGTTTCAGGCAACCCGACCAGCGCCAGCGTGGGCAATCCGTTGCTGATATGCACTTCCACCGTGACCGACGGGGCCTGAACGCCATAAAGGGCGCGGGTATAGACAACCGCTAGCGACATAGAACTCTCCTTGCTGAGAGCCATAACGTGCCAGTTAACCTTGTAACATGCAGTGCCCTATCGCTGAGACTGCGTACTGTCTCCCAATAAAAATATTGAATTTCAATAAGAAACGCTTTTTTTACGCGTTATCTCGCAGCTTGCCGCAATACCTCCTAACACTTACACGATCGCTGCAACAAATTAGCATGCTAAGCAAGTTGCAACCTGAGGGTTAATGGGTGTATTTAACAATTGTTTAAAATAACCATCATGTTTTTAACAATGCCTGACCGCCGCGCATTCAGACGCGGCAGCCATAGAACCTCAATGACTTCGTACTCAACGATAGGGATAACGTTATGTTTGGTTGGACCTCGCTGCAACGCAATGCAGCCATCGCCAGCTTTTCCAGTTGGACGCTCGACGCTTTTGATTTCTTCGTGCTGGTTTTCCTGCTGAGTGATATCGCACAGGCGTTTCATGTCGGTATGGAAGAAGTCACGCTGGCCATTTTACTGACGCTGGCGGTACGGCCGATTGGCGCATTGCTGTTTGGTCGCGCGGCGGAGAAGTACGGGCGCAAACCGATTCTGATGCTCAATATCGTCTTTTTCTCGGTTTTTGAGCTGCTCTCTGCCGCTGCGCCATCGCTGACGGTATTCCTGATATTGCGCGTGCTATACGGGGTCGCGATGGGGGGGATCTGGGGCGTGGCCTCATCGCTGGCGATGGAAACCATTCCGGATCGCTCACGGGGTCTGATGTCCGGTATTTTCCAGGCTGGTTACCCGTTTGGCTATTTGCTGGCGGCAGTGGTTTATGGCCTGCTGTTTGACGTGGTGGGGTGGCGCGGCATGTTTGTCATCGGTGCGCTGCCGATTCTGCTGTTGCCGTTTATTTATTATTTTGTCCAGGAATCACCGGTGTGGATGGCGGCGCGAGAACGCAAGGAAAGCACCGCGTTGCTGCCGGTGCTGAAGAGCCATTGGAAGCTGTGTATTTATCTGGTATTGCTGATGGCGGCATTCAATTTCTTCTCGCACGGCACGCAGGATATGTATCCGGTGTTTTTGAAAGTCCAGCACGGTTTCTCCCCTGAAACCGTCAGTATCATCGCCATTAGCTACAATATCGCGTCAATTATCGGCGGAGTGCTGTTTGGCGTGCTGTCGGAAAAAATCGGTCGCAAGAAGGCGATTATCATCGCTGCGCTGTTGGCGCTTCCGGTGATTCCGCTGTGGGCTTTTTCCAGCGGTTCACTGATGCTGGGGCTCGGGGCGTTTCTGATGCAGTTTATGGTGCAGGGCGCCTGGGGAGTGGTGCCGACCTATCTTAATGAGCTGGTGCCGAGCAATACGCGCGCCGTGCTGCCGGGATTTGTCTATCAGTTGGGTAATTTGATTGCGTCGGTCAATGCGACCTTACAGGCCACCATCGCCGAACGTCATGGCCATAACTACGGCATGGCGATGGCAATCATTGCTGGTACGGTGGCTATCGTAATTGCCGTGCTGATGTTTTTTGGCAAGGACACGCGTGGCAAAGCGATCGCCGGTACGGTCAAAGTACCGAAAGTGCACGCTAACGTTTGAAAACGCAGCACTTTGCTTGAGGTATGACCAGGCCGCGTCGAATAATAACGCAAAAAAATGTTGTCACGCCGCGCATGACTATGGTACCTCTGTAGGTATTAGTTCGACACGAGCACAGTGAACAACCCTATTATGAAAGCCTTTGCCCAAGTGATTAGCCTAGTCGTGATTAGCGTGGTGGTGATTATTATCCCACCGTGCGGGGCTGCACTTGGACGAAGAATGGCTTAGAAAACAAGCCAGAATCGCAAGAGAACCCCCGCACCGTCAGGTCCGGGGGTTTTTTATTGGCAAGAGAAAAGTGAAGTGAGGAGCAGAGAATGTACAACAGAATAAAATCCTGCAAATCCCGCAAGATGGCGGGGGAATAACCATGAATGGTGCTCAGTGGGTGGTTCAAGCGTTGCGTGCGCAGGGTGTTGATACGGTATTCGGCTATCCGGGCGGTGCAATCATGCCGGTCTACGATGCGTTGTATGACGGTGGGGTGGAACATCTGCTGTGCCGCCACGAGCAAGGCGCCGCCATGGCGGCCATCGGTTATGCGCGCGCCACCGGTAAAACCGGCGTATGTATCGCCACCTCCGGCCCGGGCGCCACCAATCTGATCACCGGTCTGGCCGATGCTCTGCTGGATTCGGTACCGGTTGTCGCCATCACCGGCCAGGTAGGGTCACAGCTGATCGGTACTGATGCTTTCCAGGAGATCGACGTGCTGGGCCTGTCGTTGGCCTGTACCAAGCACAGTTTCCTGGTGGAGTCGCTGGAGGCACTGCCTGGCATCATGGCTGAGGCATTCGCCATCGCTGCCAGTGGCCGCCCAGGGCCGGTACTGATCGATATCCCCAAAGACATTCAATTGGCGCAAGGCGATTTGCCGCCACACCTGATGCCGGTCGAGGATGAGTTCTGCCACCCGACCGAGGCACTGGCGCAGGCTGCCACGCTGTTGGTGCAGGCGAAAAAACCGGTGTTGTACGTCGGCGGCGGCGTTGGTATGGCGCAGGCGGTACCGGCATTGCGCGAGTTTATCGCCATGACGCACATCCCGGCAGTTGCGACGCTGAAGGGTCTGGGTGCCCCTGACGCCCGACATGCGTATTACCTCGGCATGCTGGGCATGCATGGCACCAAAGCGGCCAACCTGGCGGTGCAGGAGTGCGATCTGCTGGTGGCGGTCGGCGCGCGTTTTGACGATCGCGTCACCGGCAAGTTGAATGCCTTTGCTCCGCATGCCAAGGTGATCCACATGGATATCGATCCGGCGGAAATGAACAAACTGCGTCAGGCGCACGTGGCGCTGCAGGGTGATTTGAAAACGCTGCTGCCGGCCCTGCAGCAGCCGCTGCAGATTGCCGGTTGGCAACAGCGGGTCGCCGAACTGAAACAGGACCACACCTGGCGTTACGATCATCCCGGCCAGCCGATCTACGCGCCACTGCTGCTCAAGCAGTTGTCCGAGCGCATGCCGGCTAATACGGTGGTGACAACCGACGTCGGCCAGCATCAGATGTGGACCGCACAGCACATGTGCTTCGACCGCCCGGAGAACTTCATTACCTCCAGCGGTCTGGGCACCATGGGCTTTGGCGTTCCCGCCGCGGTGGGCGCCCAGGTGGCGCGCCCGGACGACATGGTGATCTGCGTGTCGGGGGATGGCTCTTTCATGATGAACGTGCAGGAGCTGGGCACCATAAAACGCAAGGGGTTGCCGCTGAAAATCGTGTTACTGGACAACCAGCGGTTGGGCATGGTTCGCCAGTGGCAGCAACTGTTCTTTGACGGGCGCTACAGTGAAACCAACCTGTCTGATAACCCCGATTTTCTGATGCTGGCCAGCGCCTTCGGCATTCCCGGCCAGCGTATTACCCGTAAAGACCAGGTCGCAGACGCACTCGACGCCTTGCTCAACAGCGAAGGGCCTTATCTGTTGCAGGTTTCCATTGATGAACTCGAAAACGTCTGGCCGTTGGTACCGCCGGGCGCAGGCAACGAAACCATGTTGGAGAAAGTATCATGATGCAGCATCAACTCTCGATCCAGGCCCGCTTTCGCCCAGAAATGTTAGAGCGCGTATTGCGCGTCGTGCGTCATCGCGGCTTTCAGGTTTGTGCTATGAATATGGCTGCTGGCCTGAATAGCGACAATATCAATATTGAATTGACCGTTGCCAGCCAGCGTCCGGTGGACTTACTGTCATCACAATTAAGCAAACTGATGGATGTCTCCCGAGTAGATATCCAGCAGCAAACATCACAACAAATACGCGCCTAAAGCGAAAGAAGGAAAAGAACAATGACGAGCAAAGCCGATTATATTTGGTTCAATGGTGAGATGGTTCCTTGGGCTGACGCCAAAGTGCACGTGATGTCTCACGCGCTGCACTACGGCACTTCGGTGTTTGAAGGGGTGCGTTGTTATGATTCGCACAAAGGCCCGGTCGTGTTCCGCCATCGTGAACACATGCAGCGTTTGCATGATTCGGCAAAAATTTACCGCATGCCGGTGTCGCAAAGCGTGGATGAGCTGATGGAAGCCTGCCGCGCCACGCTGCGTAAAAATAATCTGGTCAGCGCCTATATTCGCCCGCTGGTGTTCGTCGGCGACGTGGGTATGGGGGTGAATCCGCCGGCCGGCTACCAGACAGACGTGATTATCGCGGCGTTTCCTTGGGGCGCATATCTGGGTGAAGAAGCGCTGGATCAAGGCATCGACGCGATGGTTTCCTCTTGGCAACGTGTTGCGCCAAACACCATTCCAACCGCGGCCAAAGCCGGCGGTAACTACCTGTCCTCGTTGCTGGTGGGTAGCGAAGCGCGCCGCCATGGTTATCAGGAGGGCATTGCGCTGGACGTGCACGGCTATATCTCCGAAGGTGCGGGTGAAAACCTGTTTGAAGTCAAAGACGGCGTACTGTTCACCCCGCCGTTTACCTCATCGGCACTGCCGGGCATCACCCGTGACGCGATCATCAAGCTGGCGAAGGACATGGGCTTTGAAGTACGTGAGCAGGTGCTGTCGCGCGAGTCGCTGTACCTGGCTGACGAAGTATTCATGTCCGGTACCGCAGCGGAAATCACGCCGGTTCGCAGCGTTGACGGCATTCAGGTCGGCATTGGTAAGTGCGGCCCAGTCACCAAACAGATCCAGCAGGCATTCTTTGGCCTGTTTACCGGTAAAACCGAAGATAAATACGGCTGGTTAGATCCAATCAACGCATAAGCCATAACGACAGACAGACATCATGTCCGTGCGGTTCGTTCGCCGCTCGGACAAAACAGCCTATATTGGAGTGAAAAGAGCATGCCTAAGTTACGTTCAGCCACCACCACCCACGGCCGCAATATGGCGGGCGCCCGCGCATTATGGCGCGCGACCGGCATGACCGACGCCGATTTCGGCAAGCCGATCATTGCGGTGGTCAACTCCTTCACCCAGTTCGTGCCAGGCCACGTGCATTTGCGCGATCTGGGCAAGCTGGTTGCCGAGCAGATCGAAGCGTCCGGCGGCGTGGCGAAAGAGTTCAACACCATTGCCGTGGATGACGGCATTGCCATGGGCCACGGTGGCATGCTCTATTCGCTGCCTTCGCGCGAACTGATTGCCGATTCGGTGGAATACATGGTCAATGCGCACTGCGCGGATGCGATGGTGTGCATTTCCAACTGCGACAAAATCACCCCAGGGATGCTGATGGCGTCGCTGCGTTTGAATATTCCGGTGATTTTCGTGTCCGGCGGTCCGATGGAAGCCGGTAAAACCAAGCTGTCTGACAAGATCATCAAACTGGATCTGATCGATGCGATGATTCAAGGGGCCAACCCGAACGTCAGCGATGCCGACAGTGAACAGATTGAACGCTCCGCCTGCCCAACCTGCGGTTCTTGTTCCGGCATGTTCACCGCCAACTCGATGAACTGTCTGACCGAAGCTCTGGGGCTGTCTCAGCCTGGCAACGGCTCGCTGCTGGCGACCCACGCCGATCGTAAGGACCTGTTCCTCAACGCCGGTAAACGCATCGTCGAACTGACCAAACGTTATTATCAGCAAGATGACGAAACCGCGCTGCCGCGTAATATCGCCAACAAGGCGGCGTTCGAAAATGCCATGACGCTGGATATCGCCATGGGCGGCTCGACCAACACCGTGCTGCACCTGTTGGCGGCGGCGCAGGAAGGCGAAATCGATTTCACCATGGCGGACATCGATCGCCTGTCTCGCAAGGTGCCGCACCTGTGCAAAGTGGCACCGAGCACGCAGAAATACCATATGGAAGACGTTCACCGTGCCGGCGGAGTGATCGGCATTCTTGGCGAGCTGGATCGCGCCGAACTGCTGAACCGCGACGTCAGCAACGTGTTGGGCCTTAACCTGCCGCAGACGCTGGATGCCTATGACGTCATGCTGACCAGTGACGAAAGCGTGAAGAAAATGTACTCGGCCGGCCCGGCGGGTATCCGCACCACGCAGGCATTTTCGCAGGACTGCCGTTGGGATTCGCTGGACACCGATCGCCAGGAAGGCTGCATTCGTACCCGCGAGCACGCCTATAGCCAGGATGGCGGGTTGGCGGTGCTGTATGGCAATCTGGCCGAAGATGGCTGCATCGTGAAGACCGCCGGTGTGGATAAGGACAGTCTGACCTTCCGCGGGCCGGCCAAAGTGTATGAAAGCCAGGAAGATGCGGTGGACGCGATCCTCGGCGGCAAAGTGGTGGCGGGCGACGTAGTAGTGATCCGCTATGAAGGGCCGAAGGGTGGGCCGGGGATGCAGGAAATGCTGTACCCGACCACCTACCTGAAATCCATGGGGCTGGGCAAGTCTTGCGCACTGATTACCGACGGGCGATTTTCCGGCGGTACCTCCGGCCTGTCTATCGGCCATGCTTCGCCGGAAGCGGCGAGCGGCGGCGTCATTGGGCTGGTGCAGGACGGCGACATGATTGATATCGACATTCCAAACCGCGGCATCGTGCTGGATGTAGCGGACCGCGAACTGGCGGCCCGTCGTGAAGCCGAACTGGCACGGGGTGATGCGGCCTGGACGCCAAAAGCCCGTGAGCGTCAGGTGTCCTATGCACTGCGCGCTTACGCGACGCTGGCAACCAGCGCCGACAAGGGTGCGGTACGCGACAAGAGCAAGCTGGGAGGCTAAGCATCATGGCGGTATCACAACCCCTACCCGACGCCCCCTGCGGCGCCGAATATTTGCGTGCGGTGCTCCGCTCGCCGGTTTACGAGGTGGCGCAAGTCACCCCGTTGCAGGCGATGGACAAAATCTCCGCGCGCCTCGGTAATATCGTGCTGGTAAAGCGCGAAGATCGGCAGCCGGTGCACAGCTTCAAGCTGCGCGGGGCCTATGCCATGATTGCCGGGCTGGACGAAGAACAAAAGGCGCGCGGCGTGGTGACGGCGTCGGCCGGTAACCATGCACAGGGCGTGGCGCTTTCCGGTAGCCGCCTTGGTATCAAGACGCTGATTGTGATGCCGGTATCGACTGCCGATATCAAAGTGGATGCGGTGCGCGGTTTCGGCGGCGAAGTGCTATTGCATGGCGCCAATTTTGACGAAGCCAAAGCCAAGGCGATCGAACTTTCCGAGCAGCAGGGTATGACCTTTGTACCGCCGTTCGATCATCCGGCGGTGATTGCCGGTCAGGGGACGCTGGCGATGGAGCTGCTCCAGCAGGATGCGCACCTGGATCGCGTGTTCGTGCCGGTCGGTGGCGGAGGGCTGGCGGCAGGGGTGGCGGTATTGATCAAGCAGTTGATGCCGCAGATCAAGGTGATTGGCGTCGAAGCCGAAGACTCCGCCTGCCTGCGTGCGGCGTTGGACGCCGGGCAGCCGGTGGATCTGCCACGCGTTGGGCTGTTTGCCGAAGGCGTGGCGGTGAAACGCATTGGCAATGAAACCTTTCGGCTGTGTCGCGAATATCTCGACGATGTCATCACCGTTGACAGCGATGCCATCTGCGCGGCGGTGAAGGATCTGTTCGAGGATGTACGCGCCATCGCCGAGCCCTCGGGCGCACTGGCGCTGGCCGGTTTGAAGAAGTATGTGCAGCAGCATGACATCCAGGGGGAACGATTGGCTCACGTGCTGTCCGGCGCTAATCTCAACTTCCATGGTTTGCGCTACGTTTCTGAACGCTGTGAACTGGGTGAGCAGCGTGAAGCGCTGCTTGCGGTCACGATCCCTGAACAGAAGGGCAGCTTCCTCAAGTTTTGCCAACTGCTGGGGGGCCGGGCGGTAACCGAGTTCAACTATCGTTATGCCGATGCTGATAACGCCTGCATTTTTGTCGGCGTGCGTTTGACGCGCGGCCATACGGAACGCCAGGAAATCATCAGTGAACTGGCGGCCGGCGGCTATCAGGTAGTGGATCTGTCCGACGACGAAATGGCCAAGCTGCACGTGCGCTATATGGTGGGCGGGCGGCCTTCCAAGCCGTTACGCGAGCGTCTGTACAGCTTCGAGTTTCCGGAGTCGCCGGGCGCACTGCTGAAGTTTCTCCATACCCTGGGCACCCACTGGAATATCTCGTTGTTCCATTATCGCAGCCATGGCACTGATTTCGGTCGCGTGCTAGCGGGTTTTGAGCTGTCGCAAACCGAACCGGAGTTTGAACAGCACCTGGCGGCGCTGGGCTATGATTTTCATGATGAAACCACTAACCCGGCATTTCGCTTCTTTTTGCAGGGCTAAGGAAGTGCGAGCCGGGCGTTATCCAACCGAGGCGATCCAAAACGGGCTTCGGTTGCGGTGGCAGGCAACGCGGAACAACGCGATGGCGTTTGTCGGCGGTGGTATCAGTGCTACGCCGTCGCCGCCGGCGAACAATATCAAGACGACCGGGCAATATTTGATCGGCGTTATCCAGGCATTACCCGAGAGGATGATGGCAGTGTCGATGACGCTGATCCTGCTGGTACAGAGCAAAAATAGCGGTGTGGTATTGCTGAAATATTACCTCGTCATGCTGGTGGTCATGTTACTGGCGGTGTTCTCGACCTGGGCGAGCGGTGGGAACCAGCGTATTGCGGGTTGCAACGCTGCTGTGCGGTTCGGCCGGCGAGTTTTTATGTAGTAATCGGATAATTTTTTATCTGTATGTGACGTATTTCCGCAGCCGTCGGCGGGTGTTTGTGAAGCCGCGCTGGCAGAGGGCGGATCTACGCCATGGTAGATAAGGTAAAGCGGTGGGGAGAGATATGGCGCAGCGGTTCAACGGTTTTAGTCAGCAGGGATTGGATTTCCTACAACAGGTGCGGATTGAAAACGACAAAGACTGGTTTGAGGCACGGCGCGATGTCTATGAACGGGAATTGCTTACGCCTTTTCGCACGCTGGTGAACGACCTGGCCCCTGCGATGCTGATGATTGATCCGCAGTTCGAAATTCGCCCGGCGATCGGCAAAACGCTGTCGCGCCTTCATCGCGATACCCGGTTTTCCCATGACAAATCACGCTATCGCAGCCGGATGTGGCTGACGTTCAAACGGCCAAGCAAAGACTGGAAAGACGCGCCGGTGTATTTCTTCGAAATTGGGCCCGATCTGCTGCGTTACGGTTTGGGCTATTACAGTGCCAACAAGCAAACCATGGATCTGTTCCGCCATACGCTACGGCGCCAACCCCAACGGTTTCTTGAGGTGGCAGCCTGCTGCCAACCGCCGTTTGAACTGGTGGGCGAGAGCTACAAACGGTTGCTGGTAAAGGATCTGGCAGCGGAAATCTCGACCTGGTATCACCGTAAGTCCTTTGCCGTAATGGTCAGCGATAATCAGGTCGAAAAACTGTTCGGCGCCAATGTGGTGCCGATGCTGATCGAGGCGTTTCAACAGCTCGAACCGCTCTACCATTGGCTGATGAAGGTGGAGGCAATGAAACAGATCGATCCGGCTGACCTATAAACGCGTTTTGGCTGACCCGCCGCCTGGCGGCGAGAGGAGCGGCGGTGAATTTTTGCCGTTTACAGCAGCCGCCAAAACGCGTCGATCAACGGATCGCCGAGGCGCTTTTTCTGCACGCAAACGCCTAGTTCGAACGGCTCGACCATCGAGATATTGTCCAGTTGCGAGATGCGATTGCGCACCGGCTCCGGGCTGTTATCCACCACCACGCTCGGGATCAGGGCGATGCCGCAACCCAGCGCCACCATCGAGACAATGGCCTCATGGCCGCCGACGGTGGCATATATTAGCGGGTTGCTCAGGCGCTGCCGGCGGAACCACAGCTCGATGCGTTTACGCGACGGGCCGTGCTCCGGCAGGATAAACGGAATATTGGCCCAGTCCGGCTGTTCGGCAAATACCTGGGTACGCACGGCGCATGGCAACGCCGGGGCGATGAGTACCAGCGGAATTTCGCCGATTTTGGTGAACTCCACGCTGTTGGGCAGACTTTCCGGCCGGCCAGCGATGCCAAGATCGGCCTCGTTCGACTGAATTTTATCTACCGCATCGGCGGCATCGCCGGTGGTCAGTTTGATTTCGACCAGCGGATGCTGCGCGCGGAAGCGATCCAGAATCGGTGGCAGGTGGCTGTAAGCTGCGGTCACCGAACAGAACAGCCGCAGCTCGCCGCTCAACGAAGGACCGTGCTGACCGAGTGCGTGTTTCAGTTGCTGGTATTGCAACAGCGTTTGCTGGGCAAAAACTTTCAGCTGCTCCCCGGCGTCGGTCAACTGCACGGTACGGTTGTCACGCAGGAACAGCGGCTGCCCCAGCTCGTCTTCCAGCCGCTGTACCTGGCGGGAAAGCGTGGACGGGCTGACGTGCATCGCCTTGGCGGTACGGCCAAAATGACGGCCTTCTGCCAGGTGCAGAAACAGCTTTAAATCACGTAAATCCATAGTTGTACGCTCGCGGTGATTACGTTGCATAAATTGCAATATTACATTGTTAATATATCAATTTGAGCAACGCAGATCCTGTTATACATTGAGTTTAACGAATCTCCGCACAGACAGGGCGGGGAATGAAAATAACATGCAAGACACAACATCTAACTGGAGTACCACCATGGCTAACTATTTCAACACTTTGAACCTGCGTCAGCAGTTGGCGCAATTGGGTAAATGCCGTTTTATGGCGCGCGACGAATTTGCTGACGAAGCCGGCTACCTGAAAGGGAAAAAAGTGGTGATCGTCGGCTGTGGCGCCCAGGGGCTGAACCAGGGCCTGAACATGCGTGATTCGGGTCTGGACGTTGCCTATGCCCTGCGTAAGGAAGCGATTGAAGAAAAACGTGCTTCCTGGCGTAAGGCGAGCGAAAACGGCTTCAAGGTCGGGACTTACGAAGAGCTGATCCCGCAGGCCGACCTGGTGGTTAACCTGACGCCGGACAAACAGCACTCTGCCGTGGTGCGCGCGGTGCAGCCGTTGATGAAAGACGGTGCGGCACTGGGCTATTCTCACGGCTTCAATATCGTTGAAGTCGGCGAGCAGGTACGTAAAGACATTACCGTGGTGATGGTGGCGCCGAAGTGCCCGGGCACCGAAGTGCGTGAGGAGTACAAACGCGGCTTTGGCGTACCGACGTTGATCGCCGTTCACCCGGAAAACGATCCAAAAGGCGAAGGCATGGCCATCGCCAAGGCCTGGGCTGCGGCCACCGGTGGCCACCGTGCCGGCGTACTGGAATCATCCTTCGTTGCCGAAGTGAAATCTGATCTGATGGGCGAGCAGACCATCCTGTGCGGCATGCTGCAGGCGGGTTCACTGCTGTGCTTCGACAAACTGGTGGCCGAAGGTCGCGATCCGGCCTATGCAGAAAAGCTGATCCAGTTCGGCTGGGAAACCATCACCGAAGCGCTGAAGCAGGGCGGTATTACCCTGATGATGGATCGCCTGTCCAACCCGGCGAAACTGCGTGCCTATGCGTTGTCTGAGCAACTGAAAGCGATCATGGCGCCGCTGTTCCAAAAACACATGGACGACATCATTTCTGGCGCCTTCTCCAGCGGCATGATGGCGGACTGGGCGGAAGACGACGTGAAACTGCTGACCTGGCGTGAAGAAACCGGTAAAACCGCGTTCGAAAACGCCCCGCAGTTCGAAGGCAAAATCAGCGAGCAGGAATACTTTGATAACGGCGTACTGATGGTGGCCATGGTGAAAGCCGGTGTTGAACTGGCGTTTGAAACCATGGTGGATTCCGGGATCATCGAAGAGTCCGCGTACTATGAATCACTGCACGAACTGCCGCTGATTGCCAACACCATTGCGCGCAAGCGTCTGTATGAAATGAACGTAGTGATCTCCGATACTGCAGAGTATGGCAACTACCTGTTCTCCTATGCGGCGGTACCGTTGCTGAAAGATTTCATGAACACTCTGCAGGCGGGCGATTTGGGCCAGTCAGTTGCCGGTACCAGCGTTGACAATGCGCAGTTGCGTGATGTTAATGAAGCGGTACGCAACCACCCGATTGAATCGGTGGGTCGTAAACTGCGTGGCTATATGACTGATATGAAGCGCATCGCCGTGGCTGGCTAATCAGGCCGCTTAGCTTAGTTCCCGGGCGCGGTTTGGCGCCCGGTTAAAAACACCAAAAGCCGGCATTTGCCGGCTTTTGTCATTTATAGCGCTAACGTGCGTCTGCTCTTCTTCCTTCCATGCGCATCATGTAATATCAACCTCCTTGCTGACGTATCAACTGCGGCTTTGGTTGTGCAGCGCGCCTACCATACGAAGTGTCTGTACAATAGCTAACATAAACGTCAAATTATATAATGAAGTCGACTAACGCCGCTGGATATAAGAAAAATTGTTGGGTGGTTGTATTTGACATGCAAACATGCCGTTAACGGAGGGAATATGTTAGAGATTTTTGATGTAAATTATAGTTTGTTGGCCAATGACGTATCGGAAGAATTATTTACATTGCGCAAAGAAACCTTCAAGGATCGTCTCGACTGGGCTGTAAATTGCAATAATGGCATGGAGTTTGACGAGTATGATAATAATCATACCAATTATCTATTAGGCGTCAATGATGGCTCGGTTATTTGTAGCGTAAGATTTATAGAAACGAAATATCCTAATATGATAACTGGCACCTTTTTTAGCTATTTCGATAGAATCGATATTCCGTCAGGGAATTATCTGGAATCCAGCCGATTCTTCGTGGATAAAAAAAGGGTCAAATCGATGTTCGACAGTCGATTCCCGATTAGCTCCATCCTGTTTCTTGCCATGATTAACTATTCAATCAATGCCGGCTATGACGGTATATTCACCATCGTCAGCCATCCGATGCTAACAATATTAAAACGTTCTGGCTGGGGAATCTCTGTGGTTGAGAAAGGGCTGTCAGAAAAGGAAAAACCCATCTATCTGCTGTTTCTGCCGACCGACAGCCAAAATCAGGCGGTGCTGATTGACAGAATAAAGCAGCATGAGAGCCTTGCCGAGAATACCCTGACACATTGGCCGTTATCGTTGGCTTTCACTGAATGACCGGTTTGATGAGCTGCAGCTCAATGCCGAGTCTTATCGCGTGCTTGGCATTCAATACGCCGAGTTTTTTAACCACGTTGCCAATATGAAATTTTACGGTGCCAGTTTTTATACCCAGTATAAGGGCGATTTCCTGGTAAGTTTTCCCCATGCTGGCCCAATAAAGTATTTCATTCTCACGGTGTGAGAATATTTCTTTATCGTTATATATCTTCTCATCTTTATTTTGGCTCATCTCTCGGTATAGAGAGATGAGCTTGTCGTGGGCAGAAATTAACAGCATTTGCAGTTTTTCTTTGTTACTTTCGATATTTTCTTCTATCTCGTTGCTTTTCTCTTCATCCAGCATGATGGATAACATGGCCAGATTATTATTAGGATCATGCAGGACAAAGGTAAAGCCGTTAATGATATTGTATTTTCTGGACAGATTGAAGATTTTTGAAAGTTTTAAACTGGAATTAATGGCAAGGTTCTCGTCCCAGGAGAATGGCGCTATTTTATTGAATGCAATAACCACCACGGGATCAATATGCTGATAGTTATTTTCTTTATAAATATTCACCCACTCATCAGGGTAATTCGAGATTATATTGATCTCAGCAGGGTTTTTTTTATTAAGAATTAGATAGGAATATTTTATATCACCGTACACTTTCAGCTTGCGATCGAGGTAATTTTTTATCGTGTCATTGATGATGTCATTATTGGAGAATAAAATAGCCATCTAATTACCTCAAGTGAAACTATAACGTCCCTGTACTAACAAAAGTATAGCCCAAACCTAGACCTAAGTCTAACTACCCGGCGGAATGAAGAGAACATATACTGCGTTCATAAAATGAAAGTATAAAGATTCGAAAAAAAACCTGACCTTTTAGATCAGGTTGCCAATTGGCTAACACCAGGGAAAATTTATCTAGCAGTATTATCTTCGCTATCAAACGATACAGTCAATCTCTCTCATGCTATTTTGCACGATTAATGGCGAGGGAGAAGGCTGTGCTTTGGCGAACAATCCTCCTCTGACCCGCAATACGACTACGACACCCACGCTTAAGCGGGTGTCTGATCCCTTGATGTGCGGTTTAACATCACGCCGGCATAGCTGCCTGCGGGATAATGGCTCCCCGATACTGGATCACCGTACTGGCTGTCAGATGCCCACGCTGCGCCGCCTGTTCCGCGCTGCCGCCGTTCAAGCGCACTGCGAGGTAACCGGCGCTGAAGGAGTCCCCGGCGGCGGTGGTATCCACCACGTTCTCTTTGGCCAATTTCACCGCTGGCACGTCGTGTTCGCCACCTTCGGCGCTGTATACCAGGCAGGACTCTGCGCCACGCTTAATCACGATTTCCTGTACGCCGAAGCCGCGGGTGCGGCTCACCACCTGTTCTACCGGCTGCTGTCCCCACAATAAATCCTCGTCATCCAGCGTCAGGAACGCAATATCGGTGCAAGACAGCACATCGCGGTATACCTGTCGGGTTTCTTCCTTGTTTTGCCACAGGCGCGGACGGTAGTTATTGTCGAAAATCACTTTGCCGCCGTTGCTGCGGCATTGGCGCAGCAGAGCCAGCAATTTTGCCCGGCTGCCTGGATTGAGGATCGCCACGCTGATACCGCTGAGATAGAGATAATCAAATCGTGCCAGCTGCGAAACAATGCTGTCCGCCTGTGGGCTTTCCAACCAGTAGCGTGCGGCGGCATCGTTGCGCCAATAGTAGAAGGTGCGCTCGCCGGTTTCATCGGTTTCAATCACGTAAAGACCCGGTAGCTTGTTGTCCATACGCTGGATAAGTGAAGTCCCGATCCTTTCCTGCTGCCAGGCGCGCAGCATTTCCTCGCTAAAACTGTCGGTGCCCAGCGCGGTGACATAGTGCACATTCAGCGCCTGTTGCGCGACCTGACGGGCGACATAGACCGCGGTATTCAACGTATCGCCACCAAAGCCACGGCTGAGATCGTCGCCCTTCTGCGACAGTTCGATCATGCATTCACCGATCACGGCAAGATTTTTGTGATTCATGGGGTTCCCTGCGTTAAAAATTTGTCTGGTTACTGAGCTATATACTCAGTCTCATGGCAACGCGGCAACGAGTCAATACAAATAAAACGGCGTTTTATTTTATTTTGATCGCAGTCGTAAAATGCCCTGGTCGCTCTTTTTACTGCTAAAACCGGCGGCCATCACATCCGCATGATCGACGGGTGGCGATGTGGCATCCGCAACCTCCAGCGTGCCCAGCGCGTGAATTCTTGTGGGTCATCAACTAGGCTTGATAAGGACTATTAATCAATTTTGCCAGGCAAATCCAACGATTGACGAATGCGTTCAGGAATCCGTTATGAGCAAAACAGGAAAAGTTTTTAGTTGGCTGGGCGGGGTAGTGCTGGTGGTGGCGGTGGCTTTGGTCGTACTGATCGCCACATTCGACTGGAACCGCCTTAAGCCCACCATCAATGACAAGGTCTCTGCCGAACTGCAACGGCCGTTTGCCATTCGCGGCGACCTGGGCGTGGACTGGGCACGCAACAGGGACGAAGGCGGCTGGCGCGCCTGGGTACCGTGGCCACATATCCACGCCGAAGATATTGTGCTTGGCAACCCGGAGAATATTCCCGGCGAGCATATGGTGACGCTACGGCGGGTCGATGCCACCATTGCGCCGCTGGCGCTGCTGGGCAAACGGCTGTTGATCCCGCGTATCTGGCTAAAACAACCGAACGCGCGACTGCAGCGCTTGGCCAATGGCGAAAACAACTGGACATTCCATCTGGCGAATAGCGGCAGCGACCCGCAGGCAACGGCCTCCAACTGGTCGGTGAATATTCACGATATCGTATTCGACCGCGGCCAGCTTGATTATAAAGATGCCATGCTGAAGGCCGACTTGCGCGCCCAGATCGATCCGCTTGGCAAGCCGCTGCCGTTCAGTGAGGTGACCGGCAAAAAACGGCAGGGTGAGGTGGTAACGCCGGATTATGTTTTTGGCTGGAAAGTACAGGGCAGATATAACGGCGAGCCGTTGAGCGGCAGCGGCAAGATCGGTGGCATGCTGTCGCTGCAAAACGCGCAGCTGCCGTTCCCTTTGCAGGCCGACGTCCGTTCCGGCTCGACCCGCGTGGTGGTGGCCGGCACGTTGAGCGATCCGTTAAACCTGGCGGGGCTGGACGTGCAGTTGAAATTCTCCGGCGACAGCCTGGGCAACCTATATCCACTGATCGGCGTGCTGCTGCCAAACACGCCACCGTACGCCACCGACGGCCATCTGACGGCCAAACTGCGAGAGAAGGAGGGGGCGGTATACCTGTACCGGAACTTCGGCGGTAAAATTGGCGACAGCGATATTCATGGCGATTTGCGTTATGTCGCCAGCCAGCCGCGGCCAAAACTGACTGGAGAGGTGGTTTCCAGACAGCTGCGCTTTGCCGATCTGGCCCCGTTGATTGGTGCCGACTCCAACGCCGAAAAAGCCAACCGTGGCGAAAAAACGCGTCAGCCATCCGACAAGGTATTGCCGGTAGAGCACTTTGACAGCAAAAGCTGGGATGTGATGGATGCCGACGTGCGTTTTTCTGCCAAGCGTATCGAGCATGGTAATTCATTGCCACTCAGCGACTTATCTACCCATTTGAAACTGGATAACGGCGTGCTGTTGATGGATCCGCTGCGCTTTGGCGTTGCCGGCGGCAATCTGAATTCCACCGTACGGCTCGACGGCAGCAAAAGCCCAATGCAGGGGCGGGTGGATATGCATGCGCGCAAATTCCAACTTAAGCAGCTGTTACCGAACGTCGAGTCGATGAAACGTAGCCTGGGAGAACTGAACGGTGACGCTAAACTACGCGGCAGCGGTAACTCGGTGGCGGCATTGCTCGGCAGCAGCAGCGGCGATCTGCGGCTGTTGATTAACGACGGCGTTATCAGCCGCAGCCTGATGGAGATCCTGGGGTTGAACGTCGGCAACTATCTGGTAGCGCAGATATTCGGTGACGACGAGGTGGGTATTAACTGTGCGGCAGCCGACGTTGAGGTACGTAATGGCGTCGCTGCGCCGCGGCTATTCGTATTCGATACCGAGAATGCGCTTATCAACATTACCGGCAACGCCAACTTCGCCAGCGAGCGTATGGATCTGTCCATCAATCCGGAAAGCAAAGGCATGCGTGTATTGACGTTGCGCTCGCCGCTCTATGTACGCGGAACCTTCAAGAACCCGGATGCCGGGGTGAAACCGGGGCCGTTGATTGCCCGTGGTGCCGCCGCCGTGGCGCTCGGGGTGGTGGTAGCACCCGCCGCCGCGTTGCTGGCGCTGGTGTCGCCCAGCGACGGTGGTGATGAAAACCAGTGTGGGCAGATACTGCGCCAAATGAAGGGTAAAAAATAACGGCGCTCAGGGCGCTGGGGACAATAGCCGGCAGTGGTGATCCTGAATTTCCTCCGCCGAGGCCATATTGAAGCGCAGCAGGTTGCGTTCGGTGGCCAGCAGCAGGAAATCGCCGTCGGGCAACGCGGTCATCGCCAGCCCAAAACGGCCCATATGTTGCTCGGCGTCGGCGACTCCGTTGGCCAGCAAGCGGAATGCCCCCTGTTGCGCCAACTGCTCTGGCGTTACCCGACGGGCCAGATATTCATGATCAAGCAGACCACCGGGCAGCGGCTGCCAGCGTTGACTGACGCCGGGAGCCAGCTGTGACAGCCGCGTTTTTACCGCCGGTGACAGGCAGGAAATATGAATATGCAGCTGGTTCTGCGTGCGGCCGTATTCGGAATTAATCGCTAGCGAAATATCTGCGTCATCAATCGGTTTAGCATATTTTTGCGCCATAAACCGGCGTGCCTGCCAGGCTTGCTGGAAAAAGTTGGGGGTGGTGGTTGCCAGCAGTACCGGGCTTTCGATGCCGGTGATTTTCGCTGTCGGCATCAGCAGATACTGCAACGGGCCGTTGCGATCTTTTAACACCACAAAACCGGCGGGCCGATCCACCTGAGCGCAGGGCGTAGGATCGTGCCGTTGCTGCTGATTCGGCAGGCATTGCCGACTAACGATGCGCCACAGTGCATCTGTATGCGCAGGCTTCAGCCACCAGTAGAGCGCCACAACGACCAGCGTCAGTAGCATCAACAGTAATAAAAACCAGCGGCGCAGCGACATGATAACACTCGCGTTATTGAGCAGAGTGGCAGCATAAACGGCTTTTGTGACAAAAAACAGCTCAGCAGAGAGGGTGGCCCCGCGCACCGGCGGAGCCACGCGAGGGTTACAGCGCTTTGTGGCGGGTTTCTTTCATTGTCAGTAGAGCGATCAGCGTCAGGCTCGCCATTGCTGCCAGATACATGCCGACATAAAACAGACCGTAATTGGCGTTCAGCCAGGTAGCGATGTACGGCGCTACCGAGGCGCCGAGAATCGAGGCGACATTATATGAGAACGAGGCGCCGGTATAACGCACCTCGGTCGGGAACAGTTCCGGCAGCAGGGCCCCCATCGGACCAAACGTCAGCCCCATGATGCTCAGGCCGCACAGCAGGAATGCCATCACCAGCGCCTGGTTACCGGAACCAAGCATTACCGGGAACAGGAAGGAGAAACCGATCATCAGCAGGGTAATGACGATCATGGTCTTGCGGCGACCGAATGCGTCGGCCAGCAGGCCGGCGATTGGCACCATTACGCCAAAGCCGATCACCGCCAGCATCAGCATCCACAAGAAGCTTTCACGCGAATATCCCAGCCCCAGCGGCTGTGCCGTGGTGCCGTAAGTCATGGAATACACCGTCATCAGATAGAACAGCGTATAGGTGGCCAACATGATGAAGGTACCGAGGATGGTGACTTTCATATGCTTGCTCAACAGGGTGCCAAGCGGGATTTTTACCTGCTTGCCGGCTTTGGCCACTTTGGCGAATACCGGGGTTTCATGCAGTGAAACGCGCACATATAGGCCGATCAGTACCAATACCGCCGACAGTACGAACGGGACGCGCCAGCCCCAATCCATAAACTGCTGGTCGGTGAGCAGCCAGGACAGCAGCAGGAAGGTACCGTTGGCAAAGAAGAAACCGATAGGCGCACCGAGCTGTGGGAATGAACCGTACAGCGCACGCTTGCGCGGCGGGGCATTTTCAGTGGCCAGCAGGGCTGCACCGCCCCATTCGCCACCCAGTCCCAGACCCTGGCCGAAACGCGCCAGCGCCAGCAGCATTGGCGCCAGAATGCCGATGGTTTCATAACTCGGCAACAGGCCGATCAACACGGTGGAAATCCCCATGGTCAGCAATGAGGCGACCAAGGTTGCCTTACGGCCGACGCGATCGCCGAAGTGGCCGAACAGCGCCGAACCGATGGGGCGTGCCACGAAGGCCACGGCAAAGGTGGCCAACGACTGTAGCGTCGCGGTGGTTGGATCGCCCTGCGGGAAGAAAATATGCGGGAACACCAGCACGGCCGCAGTGGCGTATATATAGAAATCAAAGAACTCGATGGCGGTGCCGATCAAGGAGGCGACCAGCACCTTTCCCCGAGAGTTGACCGGCGTGGATGCATCATCGGCGTCGACAGTTGGTGCTATGGAGGCTTGCATAGTTGTTTCTTATATTTTGATTATCTAAAAGGCCATCTTAGACACAGCAAAATGCCTTTTCAACGGCGCAACTTTGTACAGCGCGTTCGATAACCGGTTAATAAGACTAATGTTTTATTGGCGTGGTGATTTGTAGAGTTTAACGTGGTAGATGTACTTTCAGGCAGTGTTAAACGCTGAAAAACCGGCAAAGAAAAGTTATTGGGTAGTTTGTTATTCTGCTTCTAGCGTCTCGCAGGGTTTTACTTGGTGCTTTATGCTGCTTTTTGGCTTGTTTTTTGAAACAAAAAACCGACCTGCTGTGAAAGGCCGGTATATTCCAATTGCCTGAACGGACCGGTTACCGCTGTGAAGGTAGCGTCTTATCCTCTTTATACTGCGCGGTAGCGATCCAGGCGGCGCAGAATAGCGTCAGGCGGGCAAAGAAGTAAAAGAACGCCATCAGACCAATCACCGAGCCAAATGCCGCACCGGAGGGGGATTTGGCTACCTGCGGCAGCGTCATGGTCATAACGAACTTGATCACTTCAAAGCCGATTGCTGCCATCAGGGTACCCCGTAACAGCGCTTTCTTCTTCGGCTTATGGCGCGGCAGCATCCAGAATATCCATAAGAACAACAGATAGTTGGCAAAAATGGAAATCGACAGCGCGATCAGCGTCATCGCCGGGCGCAGCCATTCGATATCGCCCAACCCCAAAGCATTGACGATGGCAGCCTGCGCGGAGCCGGCAATCGACGTTAGCGACAGCGTAATGATCAGTGCCACCACCAGGCCAATTAGTGAAATAAAATCACGGGTATATTTGAAATAGATTTTTTCCTGATCCTGCGGATTACGTTCCCAAACGTCTCGTGACTGCGCGCGGATGGCTTCGCGCAGGTTGCCCATCCAACTGATACCGGAATATAGCGCCAGCGCCAGCCCGGTAAGCCCAACGGTGGTGCGCTGTTGAATAGCGGTATTGACGGTGTTTTTCAGCGTGCTGGCCAGCGTCGGGTCGCTGATGCTGCCGACGATTTTATTGATCAGTTCAGCCAGCAAATCCGGGTTGGACGCCAAGACGAAGCCGACGGCGGCAAAGGAGACCATCAGGATCGGGATCAGCGATAAAAATGAAAAGTAGGTGATGGCCGCGCCAAACTGGCTGCCGAGCCGATCGTTGAAACGTTCGGTGGCACGCAGCAGGTGGGCAATGCTTGGCCAGGCCTTGATGCGCTCAACCAGACGGGAAAACCCGGAGATTCCCTTGTCGATGCTGTGATTGCCGGTTTTGAGGTCGATCAGTGGCTTGGCTGAGGTTTCACTGTCGGGCTGACGAGGTTCTTTATCTGATCCTGTAGGCATTACGTCACGATTTCCTTAACGATAAAAAGTCGGTCTGCCCCTGATTATAGCTAAACCGTCCGTCGATTTGGCCGTTGAAGCGGCGAATTTGGGGATTTCTCAGATTTGGCCGCTATCTGTTTAACAGATAGGGCTTTCGCAGTGCGTTTATGGGTAATAATCCGATCTCCTATCGTCGAAGCAGCCAATTTTTTCCGCCAATTCTCCTATTTCAGCGCCACGAAAGCGTTTACTGATGGTGTAGCCATGTGGTTTACCACTGCGCTATCGAACGACAGCCATAACGGCTGGAGCGATTCCATCGTTGTTACTGGTTAAATTGGAAGGTCCTATGAAATTACTCGATCACCCCACCTGCCGCCTGTTCACCGAGGCAGGCAATCTGTCGCAGATTTCGGCCTATTACGAAGAAGGGCGCAACATTATGTGGATGTTGCTGCGCGCCGAGCCGCGTCCATGCTTCAATCAGGCGTTAATCGAAGACATTATGGCGTTGGCGCAGGCTGCCAAAGAGTCGTCGCTGCAGTTTGATTTTTGGGTTACCGGCTCACTGGTGCCGAATATGTTCAACGTGGGCGGCGATTTGAACTTCTTCGCCGAGTCGATTAAAACCCGCAATCGTGCGGCGATGACCGCCTACGCACGAGCCTGTATCGACTGCGTACACGCGGCGGCACGCGGTTTTGATACCGGGGCGGTGAGCATCGCGATGGTGGAGGGCAGTGCCCTGGGCGGCGGTTTTGAAGCGGCATTGGCTCACCATTTTTTGCTGGCGCAGAACAATGCGCGCATGGGTTTCCCAGAGATTGCCTTCAATCTGTTCCCCGGCATGGGGGGCTATTCGCTGGTGGCGCGCAAAGCCGGCATGCGGCTGGCCGAGGAGCTGATCTGGAGCGGGGATGCACATACGGCGGAATGGTTCGAAAGTCGCGGATTGGTCGATCGGCTGTTCCAGCCGGGGGACGGTTATCTGGCGACGCGTACCTTTATCGACACTATCCGCCCCAGACTGAACGGCATGCGCGCCATGCTACGCGCGCGGCAACGGGTGCTGCAACTGACCCGTTCCGAGTTGATGGACATCACCGAAGATTGGGTACATGCGGCGTTCACCATTGAGCCAAAGGATCGGGAATATATTGAACGCTTGGTGATGCTGCAAGACCGACACACGCAAACCTTGCAGCGTGCCGTCTGACCGACGCCCGCCTGCATTACAGGGAAGCTGGATGCGGGCGGTAACCATGCAGCCACTGCGCAAGCTGCGCCGGTAGCATCGGGCGTGCAAATAGAAAGCCCTGCTTTTCATCGACCCCAACACAGTCGAGGAAATGGTTTTCGCTGTCGGTTTCGACACCTTCGGCAATAACGCGAAACTGCAGCGCCTCGGCTGCCGCCACGATGGCACGTACCAGCGATTGCGATACCGGGTTCAGATCGACGCCGTGCACAAAACTTTTATCCAGTTTGATGGCGTCCAACGGGATGCGCGCCAGCTGTGCCAGCGACGAATAACCGGTGCCGAAATCATCCAGGTGAACCTGCGCTCCCAACTGCCGCAGCCGTGTGATGACGGTACGTGCGCGGTTTTCATCTTCGATCAGGCTGCTTTCGGTCAGTTCAAAATCCAGTGGGCAGTGGGTAAGGTGGTTTTCCTGCAACACCTGTTGCAGATCCTCTACTACCGAATCATCCACCAACTGTCGAGCGGACAGATTGACTGCCACCCGCAGATTCAACCCTTGCCGTTGCCAGTCGGCCGCCTGGCGAGCCGCGGTTTTCAACACCCATTGACCCAGAGGGGTAATCAACCCCGACTCTTCCGCATAAGAAATAAACTTTAACGGCGGGATCAGCCCGCGTTCGGGAGAATCCCAACGCACCAGCGCTTCCACGCTGTGTACCTCGCCGCTGTAGGCATCTATTTTCGGCTGGTAATACACCACCAGTTGGTTCTGTTCCAGTCCCTTGCGCAAGTTGGTGTCGAGCCACATGTACTCCGCCACCCGTTGGTTCATTTCCGAGGAAAATACGGTAAACGTCCGTTTACCCAACTCCTTGGCGACGTACATGGCGGTATCGGCGCTGCGGATCAACCCATCAAGATCGTCACCGTGTTCTGGGCACAAGGCGATGCCAATGGAACAGCCGGTATAGACCTCAATCAACCCAATGCGAAACGGCGTTTTCAGCCGATCGATAATACGCTGCGCCAGCTCCTGAAGCATCACGCGGTCTGCCTGATAGACCAGTACCAGAAATTCATCACCGCCCAGCCGTGCCAGCACTTCGCCGTGGTTCAGGCAGCCGAGGATCGACCGGGAAACTTCAACCAGCAAGCGGTCGCCGAACATATGGCCGTAGGCATCGTTCACTTTCTTGAAGTTATCAAGGTCGAGATAGACCAGCCCGACGCTGCTTGCCGCGCGTGTCTCGATCGCCTGGGTGATCTTGTCCTGGATGGCGTTGCGATTGGGCAGTCCGGTGATGATATCGGTATTGGCCAGCACTCGCAGCCGTTCCTGGGCATGCCGTTCTTCGGTGATGTCGGTGCCGGAGCAGATTAAAAAGACCTCGTTCTTGCCGCTGCCGCTGTGGACGAATTTATTGCGAAACAGGAACAGTCGTTCGCCTTTGACGGTTTTTATCCAGCGCTCTACTTCATACGAGGCGCCGTTTTTGAAAAAACCGGCAATATTACGGCGTGAAGCGGCGGCTTCTTGCGGGCTCATAAACAGCTTGAAGACGTTTTTGCCGATGACGTCCTGCTCGCGCAGCCCGGTATATTCTTCGCTCAGACGATTAAAGCGTTGGATATGACCATGTTGATCGACAATGACAATCACCGAATTGGCTTCCGACACCACCTGCTCGGCAAACGATAGGCCGTGCACCAGATCGCGCGCTACGGCTTTGGTATCGGTATAGGCCGAAGCGGTACCTGCCCATTCGTATTTATTGATTCTGCGGCCAACCAAATGCAAATGGATAGGCTCGCCGGATAATTCAATGGCGATGTCCAGACTGCTGGTTACGCCGGTCAGCCGCCGGATTTTGGCCGCCTGCAGGGCCGTCAGGGTTACGGCAATATGTGCGGTGCCCTTAACGGCGGTCAGCTCCAGCGCGTTGCTGTCAAAGGACAGCCGCCAATAAGGGCTACTGGTACCAAACAGGGTGTTAAGGAGCACGGGTCCCGGATCTGCAAACATGATGTGTCCTCAAAAGAGCAACGGCAGCGCGGGGTCAGCCTCGGCGGTCGTTTCAGGCCAGTCCGGCCTTACTGCATATATCCCTATCATATAACACGCTTTTTGGCGCGGGATAATGATTTAAGGGAACTATTATAGATGCAATGATTCATTTTGCCTGACAACGCTGCTTGCCCGGCTAATGCTTATAAGTGTAGAAAAGAACCGTACTTTGGCAGAAATTTATGCCCGTGTGGTGATGTTGCGCGACGATAAGAAGTCGCTGTGATAAGTTGTCATTAATCCCAGGTAGGGAAATAGATTTTTATAGGAGATTTATCTGAATCGCAGTGGGGTTTTCGCAAACGAAACGCTTCCTCCATAATTTATTCATATTTGCCTATTAATTCTTTTTTGCATTTTAAAAAGTTTACACTCCCTCGCATTTCTCTATATTTATAAGCTTATTATTATCTTCGACGACACGATGAGCCTGTTAAGTACAGCGCTCCTGATGAAGAAATTTTAAGGAAATATATTATGCGTAAACTGACCGCTTTATTTGTCGCTTCCACTCTGGCCCTGGGCTCTGCTTCCATGGCGTTTGCCGCCGACACCAGCGCGCCGACTGCAGACAACGCGCCAATGAAAATGATGCATCATAATGGTCCAGGCAAGGGTGGTCCGTTTGCCGGTCTGAACCTGACCGAACAGCAACGCCAGCAAATGCGTGACATTATGAAACAGGCGCACCAGAAGCGCGGCCAGGGCATGAAGGAAGAGCGCCAGGCACTGCACAACATGGTGGCATCCGACAACTTTGACGAAGCCAAAGCCAAGGCGCAGATTGATACCATCAGCAAGGCACAGTCTGAGCGCATGCTGGAGCGCGCAAAAGCGGAAAACAAAATGTATAACCTGCTGACGCCAGAACAGAAAAAACAGTACAACGAAAATTATCAGCAACGCGAACAGAAAATGATGGAACATATGAAGTCAATGAAAGAGAAGATGGCTACTGCTGAATAATTGACATTAGCAACGAACGCATAACCTAACTACTACGGGCCGGATGATTATCCGGCCTTTTTATTGTCTCATGGCATGCTATTGTCCGTGCTTTGCTTATTATGGTGGGGGAGATTATTCTGCTCTGGCGGTAATGGCATGGAATTGCTCAATGATCACCTGAGCAAAAGCCGGATCGTTAATATGATACGGCGTCTTGATCAACTGGCGCTTTGCGGTCTGTATCATGGTGCGTTCCAATGAACGGACGAACGCGGCTAATGCGTTCGGATCCCAGAATGGTTGTCCCGGTGCGTCGAGCGCTGAAACCCCACCCTCCGGGATCACTAAACGTACCTCTCCCTGACAGGCGTTGAGTTTTTCGCCGATCCAGCGCCCCATATGCGCATTTTCTTCCGGGGTGGTACGCATCAGCGTTACTTGGGTATTGTGGTTGTAAAAGGTGCGAGCTGCATAGCGCGCCGGCACGGTTTTCGGGTGGCCAAAATTGATCATGTCCAACGCGCCGCAGGACATTACGCATGGGATGCCAGTACGTGCAATCGCGCCGAAGCGGTCTTCACTGCAGGCCAGTACCCCATCGAACAGGTAATCACACACTTCGGTGGTGGTCAGATCCAGCACCGCGTTCAGCAGCAGGCTGTCGATCAGTTTTTCCATGGCACTGCCGCCGCTGCCGGTGGCATGAAACACCAGGCAATCCCACTGTGCTTCAATGGCGCTGGTCACTGCCTGAATGCATGGCGTGGTCACGCCAAACATGGTCAACCCGGTGGCGGGTTTGCTGGCCGCTTCGTCGTCGGTATGAAAGCGCACCGCTCCAGCAATCTGATGTGCGGCGTTGCCGAGTACTTTACGGGAAATCCGGTTTAGCCCGGCGATGTCGGTAACGGAATACAGCATTGCGATGTCGCTGGCACCCACATAGCCGGAAACGTCACCTGCCGCCATGCTAGACACCATCAGCTTTGGCAGACCGATGGGCAGTTGTTGCATGGCCGGAGTGATCATGGCTGTGCCACCTGAGCCTCCCATGCCTAGCAGGGCGGCAACGTCGGTACGGGACAGCATGAAGCGTTCGAAGGCGATAGCCATGGCAGCAATGGCCTGGCCGCGGTTGCGGCAAAATACGGCCTCGGCACCATGCGGATGAAAAGCGGCTACGTCGGCCGCAGAAATATCGGCCGGGTAGCGTGCTGGCATGTTGTGTGTAGAAAGATCGACCGTTATGGTGGGTAAACCGAGGTTGTCAATCAAGCTACGCACATACGCCAGCTCTTGTCCTTTGGTATCTGCTGTGGTAGCAATATAGACAAAAGCTGGGGCATTTCTCATCGTCTGTTCCTGAAAAGGTCCGGATGTTGACCGAACTGTTTGTTTCTAATGATAACTTATTATTAAAATTGGAACCCTGGTGTTGAGACAATTAGATACAGCCGATGAATTTATATACATAATGAGACGGCAGTATCATTTATGCAAGCTTATTTTAAACAAAAGTGAGACTGGCGTCTCATTTTGGCTTTTTTAAAGTCGCTTTTGCGCTGCTGGAGGAGCCAGGATCCCCCAGTTTCGTTTTATAAACATGTCGATTCCGGGGCAGGAAGGCATGAGAAGTGCGAGGTTGATGTGCCACTTACCGCTTTCCCCGCGCCGCGGGACGAATCTTTAACGCATACTCGGGCCAGAACCCGTAAATTGCTGCTTGCCAGCGCAATGGAACTCTACGACGGCGGTGCTTTCCCCTCGATTACCGAGTTGGCCGCCCATGCGCAAGTTTCCCGTGCTACCGCATACCGCTATTTCCCGACGCAAAGCGCTTTAATTACCGCCGTGGTGGCGGAAAGCCTTGGGCCGATTTTGCAATGGGAGCCACGCGACAACGATGCACTGCTGCGCATTCAGCAATTACTGGCCTTTGCCTACCCGCAAATGGAACGGCACGAAGGGGCATTACGCGCGGCGTTGCAACTTTCGCTACAACAATGGGCGAACGCGACGCCAGGCGAAAAATTTGTGCGCGGCAACCGCAAGCGTCTGCTGAAACTTGCGGTTGAGCCATTGCAAGCAACATTACCCCCGGAGGCGTTGCAGCGAGTTATTCATTCCTTCTCGTTGATTTATGGTTCTGAGGTTTTCCTGGTATTAAAGGATATTTGGGGGCTGGATTTGCACGGCATTCAGGATGTCACTCAATGGATGGCAAAGGCAATTATTCGCCAGGCGGAAGAAGACGTGCGCAACAGCAAAAAATAGCCAGCAGGATAATCCATTTTTCGTCGCCAACCGCGGCGAAAACTAGCAGATTTCACTAAGCAAAGCGCTTATGTAGTAATAATTTTTACTGATAATTGTATCAGGAACCGCTTTCGCCGCTTGGCCACGGATAATAGTCTGCCGTGGCCTTGCATGAAAATTTAGCCTTTATAATTCAATTCGTTGTGTTTTATCTTCTTTTATGAAAATCAACATAGATTGGGCCTGAAAGACGATCTACGTCCTCAATGGCTTACCTCACGTGCTATCTATTTTCTTGCGCGGGAATCTTCCTAGATATTTATTGTGCTTCGCCGGCAATGGGCGAGATTTTCATTGTTGTGCTTTATTTATTTGGTGTTACGAACTCGTCACACGCTAAATCAATAAAACATTTGCAAACCAACAATGGATGGTATCTGGGATGGACAGAAATCGTAGAGGAAATAAATCCGCGACAACGGCCGTTGCTCGCTCCGCTCCGCAGATGAAGCATCGAATGAAATTGAGTGCGATTGCTTGCTGCCTGGCGGTAATAGGCAGCGGGGCGCAGGCTGCGTCATATGTAGAAAATGGCAAGCCGGGCGATGCGGCAAGCTGGCGTAGCAATGAATTCAACGCCGAATGGGGCCTGGCAGCCATTCATGCCGATCGAGCCTATGCTGCCGGTTATACCGGTAAAGGGGTAAAACTGGGTATATTCGACCAGCCGGTATATGCCCAGCACCCGGAGTTTTCCAGCTCAGGCAAGGTGATAAATCTGGTGACCAGCGGGATTCGTGAATATACCGATCCTTATATTCCGGTGAAAAAGGGCGATGCATTCCGTTACGACGGAACGCCGAGCGTCGATTCCGACGGCGAATTGGGGTCGCATGGCACCCATGTTGGCGGCATTGCCGCCGGCAACCGTGACGGCGGAGAAATGCATGGCGTGGCGTTCAATGCACAGATCATCAGTGCTGAAAACGGCGATCCTGGCCCTGAGGATGGCATTATCCTTGGCAATGACGGCGCGGTTTATCAGGCTGGCTGGGATGCGCTGATTGCCAGTGGCGCGCGTATCATCAACAACAGCTGGGGGATCGGCATCACCGAAAAATTTGAGCAGGGCGGCAAGGACCCCGCCTACCCACACTTCACGGTGGATGATGCCGGTAAACAGTTCGCTCAAATCAGGCAAATCCTTGGCACCCGGCAGGGCGGCGCCTACCAGGGGGCGATCGATGCGGCCCGTAGCGGCATCGTCACCATCTTTGCCGCCGGCAATGACGATAATTTGAATAATCCCGACGCCATGGCCGGTCTGGCGTACTTCGTGCCGGATATCGCGCCGAACTGGCTGTCGGTTGCCAGCTTGCAGGATCCGGCCAACAACGGTGATTACAGTATCAGCACCTTCTCTTCGCGCTGCGGCTATACCGCCAGTTTCTGCGTATCGGCGCCGGGCACTCGGGTTTACAGCTCGATAATCGAAGGTAATAGCCTGGAAAACCTCACTACCGGTTATGCCAAATACAGCGGTACCTCGATGGCGGCGCCGCATGTAGCCGGCAGCATCGCGGTGCTGATGGAACGTTTCCCTTACATGACCGGTGCCCAGGTCGCTTCGGTACTGAAAACCACCGCCAGCGATATGGGCGATCCGGGTATTGATGCGTTGTATGGCTGGGGGATGATCAACCTGGGTAAAGCGATTAACGGCCCGGGAATGTTCTATACCGTTGACGATATTCCCCAGGAGTTTCGCGTGCCGGGCGGCGATGACGTGGCGTACGGCTCGGGCCAGTTCGTCGCCGACCTGCCGGGTATTGGCGCGGTTATCGATAAGGGCAAACCGACGGAGCGGGTGTGTGACGACGTGCATTGTGGTCTGGATGTGTGGAGCAATGACATTTCCGGTCACGGCGGCCTGACCAAGCAGGGGATTGGTACGCTGGTGTTGACCGGTAATAACAGCTACGCCGGCCCGACGCTGGTAAATCAGGGGCTGCTGGCGATCAACGGCACGATAGTGTCGGATGTTTCGGTGCAGAATGGCGGCGTGCTGGGCGGCTCAGGCCGCATCGGTTCCCTGACCGCCAACCGTGGCGGTACCGTGGCACCGGGCAATTCCATTGGTACGTTGCATGTCACCAATGATGTTACCTTCGAAGCCGGCTCGCGTTACCTGGTCGAAACCGCCACCGACGGTAGCAGCGATCGTATCCACAGCGGCGGAGCGGCCACCATCAACGGCGGCGAGGTCGCCGTACTGTTGCAGCAGCAGAACCGGCTGTCGGGCAACGCCGCAGAGAGTCTGCTTGGCTCCTACACCATTTTGCAGGCCGATGATGGGATTCGCGGTCAGTTTAGCTCGGCAAGCACCACTTCACCGTTTCTTGATGCCAATCTGGCAACGCAGGGCCATCAGCTGACTGCCAATGTCGCACGTAACGCCACCGCCTTTGCCAGCGTGGCGGCAACGGACAACGAACGTGCGGTCGCCTTGGCGGCCGACGGTCTGGCGGCGGGTAACCCGGTGTACCAAAGTATCCTGTCTTCTGACAGCACCGCTCAGGCACGCCAGGCATTCCGCCAGCTGTCCGGGCAAATCCATGCCGATATTGCCGCGGCACAGATCAACGACAGCCGCTACCTGCGCGACGCGCTGAACGGCCGCCTGCGCCAGGCTGAGGGGCTGGCCAGCTCGCCGGACATCAAGGCTGACGACGGCGGCGCCTGGGCGCAACTGTTGGGAGCGTGGGATCATGCGTCCGGTGATGCCAACGCCACCGGCTATCAGGCCTCGACCTACGGCGTATTACTGGGGCTCGATAGCGCCTATGCCGACGAATGGCGTTTAGGGGTGGCGACCGGTTATACCCGTACTTCGCTCGACGGTGGCTACGGCTCGAACGCCGACAGCGACAATTATCATCTGGCGGCGTACGGCGGCAAACAGTTCGGTGATTTTGCGCTGCGTGCCGGCGGGGCATATACCTGGCATCGCTTCGATACCGCTCGTTCGGTGAATTACGGCTTGCAGTCCGATCGAGAAACCGCCAAATACAGCGCACGTACCGAGCAGGCATTTGTTGAAGCCGGCTACAGCGTGAAAACCGGCTGGGTCAATCTGGAGCCGTTCGCCAACCTGGCGTACATCAACTTCCAGAACAACGGCATTAGCGAGGATGGCGGCGCCGCGGCATTGCATGGCGACAAGCAACACACCGATGCAACGGTGTCGACGCTCGGCCTGCGCGCCGACCATCAATGGCAGGTCGGTCGTGAAACGGCGGTGGCATTGCGCGGTGAGCTGGGTTGGCAGCATCAGTACGGCGATCTGGATCGGGATACCGGCCTGAAGTTTAACGGCGGTAATGCACCGTTCGTGGTCAACAGCGTGTCGGCATCGCGCGACGGAGCGGTGATCAAGGCCAGCGCGGAAGTGGCGGTGAGCGCCAATGCTGCGCTGTCGCTGGGCTATGGGGGGTTGTTGTCCGATCATTACCAGGATAACAGCGTCAACGCCGGCTTTACCTGGCGTTTCTAATTGACATGATTGGGCGGGGTCAGCGTGCTGGCCCCGTTTTTATTTGGCGAAACAGGCAGTCAATGTGGGGGCGGCGGTGCTCGAGACATAGGGTGATAGATGGTTGGCTAACAGAGTATCGAGCAATCGTGGCGTCATGCCGGTAGAATTGCCGGTTGATTTTGCCTGGCGGCGTACAGGCAAAAAAAACGGTCCCCTGACGGGGACCGGTTAAAATGGGGGGTACATCTTTATTATTAGCGCTAAAGGCTTTTACTCCGGACGGTATGTCGTTGTTCCGTTGTGTTTTTCTTCAGAACCGACCACCTGAACAGATTTCCCTGGTGTCATTGTGGTTATTATAACTGTGTTTCTTGTATTATTTTTATAGTGTGTTGCTGTGTGTAGCTTCTGATACCATGTTTGACTATCGAAGTTGGTATGTCAAGCAATGTTTTGAGAATAAGATTGCATATGATGCTAGTATTGTATGGATCTTGAACACCTATTTACTCCAAAGCGACTGAAAAATTAGAAAAAAATCGAAGGAAAAAATGGATAACAATCACCAGAAATTCGATTCGCAGTCGATTGCAAACCGGGTCAGAGCGCTTTTTCTTCATCATGGGATAGGTAAGCGTCAACAGGCAAAAGAACTCAGCCGCATTCTGGCGCTGAGTTTTTCGCATGCGCACCGCAAACTGAAAGGGCAGAGCCCTTGGACGCTGGAACAAATCAACAGCGTGGCAGCGGCGCTGGATGAAACCCCGGCGGCAATCGTCGATATGAATGCGGAAAGTGATGCCCCTGCGCAAACTATTGCACGGGATGCCATCTTTTCTGTGGCTGGCGTTGAACTGCCTTGTGTCGCCTATATTGGCAATGAACTGAACGGTGGTCGGTTATCGGAATATGTGGCATTACAGCATGACGATCAATGGGTGGTTTATCGCGTTGATGATGCGCCGACCGGCAATCGTTATTGCGTTGAGCTGATTGAAATCCGCCCGCATGGTGCCGATGACGAGCGGCTGAGCATTGCGGTATTGGACGATTCCCATCAGGCGGCCGATGAGCTGACAAAATATCTCAACAGCCGTGGTTTCCATGCGGTGGCGTTTTATGACGTGGCGGCCTTTTGTCAGGCATTATCGAAAAGCCTGTTCGACGGTTACGTGGTGGATTGGCTGATAGGGCAGGAAACGGCGGTGCCATGCATCGAAGCCATTCGCGCTTCCGACAACCCCGACGCACCGGTATTGGTACTGACCGGCCAACTGGGCACTGGTCTGCGCGAATCAGAGATTGCACAGGCGATGCGTGATTACGACGTCCTGGGACCGTATGAAAAACCGGTGCGGCTTCACGTGATTGAAGCCGCGTTGCAACGCTGTTTCAACCTTTAGCGAACAGCGCCGCCAGTGCGTTGGACAGCGCGTCCATGCGCACAGGCTTCATCAAATAATCATCAAACATCGCCCGTTGCTCGGCGGTCAGCAACTCCGGCGTATAGGCGCTGATGCCGATGATGGGAATATGCCGATTCGGGCCGCGCTGGTTACGCAACTTTTTCGCCAGCGCTGCACCGTCAATACCGGGCATCTGCAAGTCCAGCAACAGTGCATCATAAGGGCGCCGTAGCAGCTTTTGCAGCGCGCGCTCCGGTGAATCACACTGCTCATGGCGATAACCCAGTTTATCCAGCAGCGCGGCGAAGGCGTCGCCCACCGATTTATTGTCATCCACCACCAGAATCTGCTGTTCTTTCAGCCGGGTGGCTGCCGGCGTTGACGTGTGTTCAGTCTGCTCTGGCAGCGCGTCGCCGAGGTCAACCGGAATGCTGACGATAAAGGTGCTGCCTTTGGCCTGTTCGCTGTAAACGGTGACGTTGCCTTGCAGCAGGGAGACCAGGCCCTGCACAATCGCCAACCCCATGCCGACACCGCCGTATTGCTTGGTATGCGACTGGTCGAGCTGGGTGAACGGCTGGAAGATCTGCCCGAGTTTTTCTTCTTCGATACCAATTCCGGTATCGGTCACTTCAATTATCAGCGCGTTGCCGCCCGGCTGACGTCGCAGGCAACCATGCACGGTAATAGAGCCGTTTTCGGTGTATTTATAGGCATTGGTCAGCAGATTGACCAAAATCTGGCGTATGCGCAGCGGATCGGAATATACCTGCGCATGGCTAAAGTCCACTTCGCACAGCAGCTTGATATGCGGTTTGCGCGTCAGCATCCCGATTTCGTCTGCCGTCTCCTGGATCAGGCGTTCGGCGTTGAACGGCACAATACGCAGCTCCATCATGCCGCTGTCCAGATGCGCGTAGTCGGTGAGATCTTTCATCTGACTTTCAATCTGCTGGGCGGCCGTTTCCAGGCGCTGGAACGTATCGACGTGCTCGGCTGAAACCCGGGTGTTCATCAACACATCGATGGCCGACATGATGCTTTGCAGCGAGGTGCGCAATTCATGGCCGATAGCCCCCAGAAAGGCGTTTTTGGTACGGGTCGCTTTCTCCGCTTCGATAGCCTTCGCCTGCTGCTGAATGGTTATACGTTGCTGACGCAGCACGATAAGCGTAATGGCAACCAGGGCAATCACCGAGAACATGATAATTACCAGGCCATAAAAAATGATCAGTCGTTTTTCGATGTAATCATCATAAGCCACGGTGCGCTGTTTTACTTCTGCATGGTCAGCCAGGTTGGCCATTTCGATCGCGTAGGGCTTCATGTGCTGCATGGCCTGGGATATGTTGGACAGATCGAGCGGCGAGGCACTGATGAGCCGATCAAGGCGATCCATTTCCTTCAGCATATGTTGAATGACCTGCGGATAACCGGGTTCGCGATACAGCGGCTGGGTGGATTCGGAGACCGTTTCCAGCACGTAAAAACGCGAATACAGGATTTCGAAACGCAGCCTTAGCGCGTCAATATCGACCTTGGGCGAGTTTTTCTGTTGCTCGACGAAGGTTTCAAATTCCGCCAGCTTGATCGAGAACTTGGCGATCGACCACGAATAATTCTCCTGCGTACCGGCGATGGCATATAACCCTTTCTTCGACAACGTCGCGCTGTAGTAATAGAGCGTGATGGTTGAAGCGACAAGAAACAGTGCGGCGAAGATGGCCGGAATAGCCAGTCGACCGCCGCTTTTAAACTGGGTTAACTTCATTTGATCACAATCCTGTTGACCTGCCAGATAAAGCGCGAGTTATACAAAGGCGAGTTTAATTCGGCGCCGGCGGCGTCGCGGGGATAGACCAGAAACAGGGGGCCGAAGTTTCTGATCTTCAACATTTCTCCGTCCATTTTGTAGGCGAGAATAATATGGTATTTCTCCACGTCCGAACGCGGGATATCAATGTAGTAATCATTGAGCGCATGCATGGACAGCGTTTGTCCCTTGGCGCCGACCCTGGCCAGAATATCCGCGACCGCCACGCCGTCAAATTTGCGTTTTGGCGTCCATGAGGTGGTGGTGGCAATGCTGCTCATTGGCATGGCGAACAGATCGCGGTCGGTAAACACGTAACGTTTGTTCACCGGGTCAGTGAACTGGCTGATATTGCCAGATACTTCCAGGGTAAAACTCAACGCGGAGGTTTGGCTAGCGATCAGGGCCAATAACGCCAACGTAATAGTTCTGATTATGGTTGACAGCATCGGGGGGTCTCCGCAACGGCAGGCAAGAGTTAATGGGTAAATTTAGCAGGCTAAACGGTGACAAAAAACAGCGAGTCATACCGGAGGATGTCACAGAAAAGACAACGGCCAGCAAAGCCGGCCATTGGGACGGGATCCACAGCATCCTGCTGTTAGAATAGCACCCTTTTGTGTGCTATTCGATGCACTGGGGCAAGGGACGCTTTAGAACATACCTGAAATTTCCCCCATCAGCTTCAGGTCACTTTTGGAGATATAGGTAGGCCGATTACTATCATCGGTTAAAGAAACGTACTGTTCATTGCTGATCAACAGGATTTTCGCCTTCATGGGCGCGGTATCGGTCAGTAATACGGTAGAAAACAGCCGTTCCATCCGCGTTCTGACATCCCCACCATTAGACAGATCAATTGGGCGACGGCTCATATAGGTCATGGCGCTTTTTTTGGCTTTTTCCTCATCTTTGAGGATTTTGACGCGGGTTTCATTAAAAAAGGTCGTGAGCTTGTTTCTGCTTTTCGCCATCTTTTTCATCGCGTCTATCAGTTTCTTGTTTTGCCCTATCTGGCGGTCAGACAGAAAGTTGCGTACCGCCAGCACGCAGCCGCTCGAAATGCCCAGCGCGCCGACGGCGGTCATGGCGTAACGCACGTAGATATTGGTCATCAGCGTCTGGCCGGCCTGAGCGGCGGCGGTAGCAGCAAAAACGGCGCCAGAACCCGACAGCGCACCAATGGCGCCTACCGCAGCGGCGGCCATGGAGTAATTGCTTTTTTGCGTATCGTCATAGACGTTACCGCCATAGCCTTTGAGCGACGTGTTGTATTTGTTGAAAACCGACGGGTTGTCTTGTAACACGTTGCCGTTCAGATTGCGCAGCCCGATGCTCTCTTCTTCGTCACGCGCCGCGCCGTAGTCCTCCAGCGATTCCCGGCGCTGGTTGGCGCGTTGTAGCTCCATGAAGTTGTTCATGATGCCGGAATCGGTATCGTTTTCGAACTGCGCCAGCGTCTCTTCGTCCAGTTCGTTAATAAAGGCGAGAATGATCCGCAGGTCATCCTGACTGAGCAGGCTGCCTTTTAAAACGGATTCGATATCCAGTGTTGGGTCTGCCATAGAACCCCCCCGTGGCTAGGTTATATTTCTTTGTTCTGTTTGATATCCCAACCGGCTTTGGTTTCCGCGCCCTTGGTGCCTTTATCCGTCTGTTCCCAATAATGCAGATTCACTTTCGACGCCTGGAAGCGGTATTTCACCAGAATATTATCGGTGTGGCCGACGCCGGTAAAATCTGCCAAAGTCACCAGCACGTCTTCCAGCACAATGCGTGCATATTCCACCTGGCTACCGCCGGCCTTACAAATAGAGACTTCGACTTTATTGACGTGCTTGCCGCTGGAGCAGAATTTTAAAATGGCCGGCGTGGATTTATCGATCAGCGCCTGAACTTCCAAATCGCGGTAATTGACTTTGCCACTCCCACCGCCGCCGCCGACCGCCATGTTGCCGGGCTGAGAGGCGCCCCAGGTAAATGACAGTACATCGGTCCAGTTTTTGTGATTGGAATCATGGGACTCACCGGTAACACCTTCAACCTTTAAAAAAGTATCGATTGCCATTTTTCTTCCTGTTTGAGAGTGGATATATTCACCAACAAACTTAACCAACAACCGTTTATTGTCAATGTATCAGGTAACGTTACCGAATGATTAGGATTAACCTCAGCGTTGCACAAAAAGTAAAAAACAAGCAAAACGCTTTAAGCGTTTGAAATCAAACTGGCTTACCGACAACTATTATTTCTTTCATTTTTTTATAATGTCATTTTTATTATATGAAGTTTTTATTAATCACCATAATAATTGCATTATCGCCGCTGACGGTGTTTAACATCAGTTATTATCGGGTTTTTGGCGGGGCAGGATAGTAAAAAAGGCCAACAGCCGAAGCCGTTGGCCTATTGAGAGAGACGCGTCACGCCGTTGAGACGTCGACAGCGGCCAACGGCCGCTTTTGCAGCGTTAGCGCATGGTAACGAATTCTTCCGCTGCGGTTGGGTGGATCGCCACGGTGTTGTCGAAGTCCTGTTTAGTGGCACCCATTTTCACTGCGACGGCGAAGCCTTGCAGCATTTCATCCATACCAAAGCCGATACCGTGGATGCCGACAATCTTCTCTTCTGCGCCGACGCATACCAGCTTCATGCGGCACGGCTGGCGATGCTGGGTAACGGCGCTGTACATGGCGGTGAACGCAGAACGGTACACTTTGACCAGGTCTTCGCCGTATTTCTCTTTCGCTTCCGGTTCGCTCAGACCGATGGTGCCGATTGGCGGGTGGCTGAACACCACGGTTGGAATATTGCTGTAATCCAGATGCTCGTTCGGCTTGTTGTTGAACAGGCGTTCGGACAGGCGGCGACCGGCGGCGACTGCAACCGGCGTCAGTTCAACCGCGCCGGTATTATCGCCGACCGCATAGATGCCTTTCACGCTGGTGTTCTGGAACTTGTCCACCTCGATGTAGCCTTGAGCGTTGGTTTTCACCCCGGTCACGGCCAGATTCAGGTTGTCGGTAGCCGGTTCGCGGCCAATCGCCCATACCAGGCTGTCAACGGTACATGCCTTGCCGTTTTCCAGTTGCAGCGTCAGGCTGCCATCAGCGTTCTTGACGATGGCTTTCGGCACCGATTCGGTGTGCAGGGTCGGCCCTTCGGTATTCATGACTTCCACCAGCGTTTCCACGATCAGGGGATCGAAGCTGCGCAGCGGCGCATGCTTGCGCACGAACAGGTGGGTTTCAGCGCCAAGTGCATTCAGTACGCCGGCGATTTCCACCGCAATGTAGCCGGCACCGACCACGGCGACGCGTTTTGGCAGAGCATCCAGTTCGAAGAAACCGTCAGAATCAATGCCGTATTCCGCACCCGGAATATTCGGATGGCTTGGGCGGCCACCTGTGGCGATCAGAATATGATCGGCAGTGATTTTTTCGCCGTTGACTTCCACGGTGTGGGCGTCAACAAAGCGGGCGAAGCCTTTGATTACATCAACCTTGTTTTTACCCAATACGTTGTCGTAAGAGGTATGGATACGGTCGATATAGGCGGTGCGGTTAGCGACCAGTTTCTTCCAGTCAAACGCGTTGACGGTGGTATCGAAACCATAATCCGGGCCATATTGATGAATAGCCTCGGCAATCTGCGCCGCGTGCCACATCACCTTCTTCGGTACACAACCCACGTTGACGCAGGTGCCGCCCAGTTCTTTGGCTTCAATCAGCGCGCATTTCTGACCATACATGGCTGCCCGGTTGATCGATGCGATACCGCCGCTGCCGCCGCCAATTGCAAGATAATCGTAATGTTTCGTCATCTGGGTTTTCCATGAGTTGTGTAATTTGAAGAACGTAAGAGTTTAACGCCTGATGCGGGTTTGTCGCAAAGATTGCGTCAATGGCTGTGATAGGCGGGATTGGGGCGCGCGTAGTGCGCGCCATGCAGGGTTATTCCGGCACCACCCAGTTCACCAGCTGGTGGCCGATGCCCGATGGCACCAACACCTTGTGCAGCCACGGCAGCACGTTTTTCATCTGCTGTTCCAGCTTCCACGGCGGGTTAATGACAATCATGCCGGAGGCGGTCATGCCGCGTTGATCGCTGTCCGGTTTCACCGCCAGCTCGATTTGCAGAATACGGCGAATGCCGGTGGCCTCCAGATCTTTCAGCATGCGCTTGATTTGCTGGCGCAGCACCACCGGATACCACAGTGCGTAGGTGCCGGTGGCAAAGCGCTTATAGCCTTCCTGAATACCTTTAACCACGTCCTGGTAATCGGTTTTCAGTTCGTAGGGCGGATCCATCAGGATCAGCCCGCGGCGCGATGCTGGTGGCAACTGCGATTTCAACTGCTGATAACCGTCGGCGCGCTGTACCTTGGCGCGTTCGTCTTTTTGAAACTCGCTGCGCAACAACGGGTAGTCGCTAGGGTGCAGCTCGGTCAGGTGGATTTTGTCCTGCGGGCGCAGCAACTGACGGGCAATCAGCGGCGAGCCTGGGTAGTAACGCAAGGTGCCGCTACGGTTAAAATTATGCACCACGCTCATATAAGCGGTCATCTCGGACGGAATATCGTCACGTTGCCACAGCAGGCCAATACCTTCGAGATATTCCCCGGTGCGTTCGGCGTGCTCACCGCTTAGCTGATAACGTCCCGCACCTGAGTGGGTGTCCAGGTACAGCAGCGGTTTGTCTTTTTCTTTCAGCGACTCGATGATCAGGCTCTGAACGGTGTGCTTCAGCACGTCGGCATGGTTGCCGGCGTGAAAACTGTGGCGATAACTTAACATGGCTGGTGACAGTTCCTTGTGCTCCATGGGAGGAGCTTTCAATAAGGCATATAATCTGCACAGTATAAACTGTCTGGCCGGGAAAAACTGAACTGCATTCCCGCAGGGTATAAGGGAACGATCGGACCATCGGCAAAAACGTGATGGTGATTGTGAGCGGGTGGCCCCTATCGCTATGCCAGCCCGGTCATCACCTGCTCACGCAGCCAGCCATGTGCCGAAGCGGGATGGCAACGGTCGGACAGCGCTGTTAACGCGTGGTTTAAGGCACTATCCATCAATGCCGGCCATTGATTTTCGCCCCGCTTGGCTCCATGTTAGTTAATCATACGCATTTTAAGGCCCGTCGGTTGCGGCGGGCCCCAACGCTAATCAGGACTGCCCTATGACAAATCCGTTGCTGACACCGTTTTCCCTGCCGCCGTTTTCCGCTATTCGCCCTGAAGATATCGTGCCCGCGGTGCAATCCGCGCTGAACGATTGCCGCGCCGTGGTAGAACGCGTGGTCGCGCAGCCGGGGCCGTTCACCTGGGATAATCTGGTGCAGCCATTGGCGGAGTCTGACGATCGCCTGTCGCGCATTTGGTCACCTATCGGCCACCTTAATGCGGTAAAAAACAGCCCGCAACTGCGTGAAGCCTATGAGCAGGCATTGCCGCTGCTGTCGGAATACGGTACCTGGGTGGGCCAGCATAAAGGGTTATATCAGGCTTACCGCAGCCTGAAGGAAGGCGAGGCCTTTGACCAACTGACCCTGCCGCAGCGCAAAGCGGTGGAAAACGCCCTGCGTGACTTTGAACTGTCGGGCATTGGCCTGCCGCCGGAACAGCAGAAACGCTACGGTGAAATCGTCGCGCGCCTGTCCGAGCTGGGCTCGACCTACAGCAATAACGTGCTCGACGCCACCATGGGGTGGAGCAAACTGATTACCGACGAAGCCGAACTGAGCGGCCTGCCGGCCAGTGCATTGGCGCAGGCGCAGGCGATGGCGCAGGCCAAAGAGCAGGAGGGATGGCTGCTGACGCTGGACATGCCGAGTTACCTGCCGGTGATGACCTACGCCGATAATCAGGCGCTGCGCGAAGAAATGTACCGCGCGTTCACCACCCGCGCCTCCGATCAGGGGCCGAATGCTGGCAAATGGGACAATAGCGAAGTGATGGCTGAAACGCTGGCGCTGCGTCACGAACTGGCGCAGCTGCTGGGGTTCTCGACCTACGCCGACAAATCACTGGCCACCAAAATGGCGGAAACCCCGCAGCAGGTCATTGGCTTCCTGAACGATTTGGCCCAGCGCGCCCGCCCGCAGGCGGAGCAGGAACTGGCTCAGCTCCGGGCTTTTGCCCAACAGCATTATGGCGTCGATGAGCTGGAAGCGTGGGACATAACCTATTACGGCGAAAAGCAAAAACAGCACCTGTTTTCGATCAGCGACGAACAGCTGCGTCCGTACTTCCCGGAACAGCGCGTTGTTGACGGGTTGTTTGAAGTGGTCAAACGCATTTACGGCATTAGTGCCAAAGAGCGTAAAGACGTGGATACCTGGCATCCAGAAGTGCGCTTCTTTGATCTGTTCGATGCAAGCGGCGTGCTGCGTGGCAGTTTCTACCTCGATCTGTACGCGCGCGAGAACAAGCGCGGCGGAGCCTGGATGGATGACTGCGTCGGCAACCTGCGTAAAGCCAACGGCGAGTTGCAAAAGCCGGTGGCCTATCTGACCTGTAACTTTAACCGCCCACTGGGTGACCAGCCGGCGCTGTTTACCCATAACGAAGTGACGACGCTGTTCCATGAATTTGGCCACGGACTGCACCATATGCTGACGCAAATCGATACCGCCGGCGTCGCTGGCATCAGCGGGGTGCCGTGGGATGCGGTCGAACTGCCAAGCCAGTTTATGGAAAACTGGTGCTGGGAGCCGGAAGCGCTGGCCTTTATTTCCGGCCATTATCAGACCGGCGAGCCGCTGCCAACCGCACTGCTCGATAAGCTGCTGGAGGCTAAAAACTATCAGGCGGCGCTGTTTATCCTGCGTCAACTGGAGTTCGGTCTGTTCGACTTCCGCATGCATTTTGAATACGACCCGCAAACCGGTGCGCAGATCCTGCCGCTGCTGGCCGAGGTGAAGAAAATGGTCGCCGTGGTGCCGTCACCAAGCTGGGGCCGCTTCCCGCATGCGTTCAGCCACATCTTCGCCGGTGGCTATGCGGCAGGCTATTACAGCTATCTGTGGGCAGAAGTGTTGTCGGCAGATGCCTATTCGCGTTTTGAAGAAGAGGGTATTTTCAACGCTGAAACCGGCCAGTCGTTCCTCGATAACATTCTGTCGCGCGGCGGTTCGGAAGAGCCAATGGAACTGTTCAAACGCTTCCGTGGCCGTGAGCCGCAGCTGGATGCTATGCTGCGCCATTACGGAATCAAAGGGTAACTCGACACGTGAGCGTGTGTTTATTGTGTGAAGCAGGCGCCGATCCCGGCGCCTTGTCTATTTTGGCCGACCGCTGGCAGCTGACGTCCGATGACCAGGCGCCGATGGCGTTGGTGTTGACGCCGCAACGGCTGGAGTTGCGTAAGCGTGACGAGCCGAAGCTCGGGGCGATCTACGTCGATTTTGTTACCGGCCCGATGGCGCACCGGCGACGGTTTGGCGGCGGTCGGGGTGAAGCGGTCGCCAAGGCGGTCGGCATCAAGGGCAACTATTTACCAGACGTGGTGGACGCCACCGCCGGGCTGGGGCGCGACGCCTTTGTGCTGGCGGCGCTCGGTTGCCACGTACGCATGCTGGAACGAAATCCGGTGGTGGCGGCGCTGCTCGACGACGGCCTGCAGCGCGGCTATCAGGACGCCGAAATCGGCCCATGGTTGCGTGAGCGCCTGACGCTGCTGCATGCATCCAGCCTGACGGCGCTGGCGGATCTCGAGCCGCGGCCGGAAGTGGTGTATCTCGATCCGATGTATCCGCACAAACAGAAAAGTGCACTGGTGAAGAAAGAGATGCGAGTATTCCAGTCGCTGGTGGGTAGCGACGATGACGCCGATGGCCTGTTGGCGCCGGCGCGCCGCCTGGCGACCAAACGCATCGTGGTGAAGCGCCCGGACTACGCGCCGCCACTGGCGAACGTGCCGGCGCATGCAGCGACGGTTACCAAGAATCACCGCTTCGACATCTACATGCCCGATCCCCTTCATACTTGACGCTGCTGCTGCGTTGGCTGCGTCAGCTCACCCCAGTCACTTGGTTGACCAAGCTCCTGGGGACTCACCAACTTGCCGCCACGCCAATTATTTCGGGGATCCTCCGGTCTATGACGCTGCTGCGGCGTTGGCTGCGTCAGCTTAACTCAGCCACTTGGTTGACCAAGCTCCTGGGGATTCACCAACTTGCCGCCTTGCCGCCACGCCAATTATTTCGGGGATCCCCCAGGTTTATGACGCTGCTGCTGCGTTGGCTGCGTCAGCTTAACTCAGCCACTTGGTTGACCAAGCTCCTGGGGATTCACCAACTTGCCGCCTTGCCGCCACGCCAATTATTTCGGGGATCCCCCAGGTTTATGACGCTGCTGCTGCGTTGGCTGCGTCAGCTTAACTCAGCCACTTGGTTGACCAAGCTCCTGGGGATTCACCAACTTGCCGCCTTGCCGCCACGCCAATTATTTCGGGGATCCCCCCTGGTCTATGACGCTGCTGCGGCGTTGGCTGCGTCAGCTTAACTCAGCCACTTGGTTGACCAAGCTCCTGGGGATTCACCAACTTGCCGCCTTGCCGCCACGCCAATTATTTCGGGGATCCCCCTGGTCTATGACGCTGCTGCGGCATTGGCGAACTTTGCGGGTGTATTCATTGAGCTACCTCCCATTTCTCTGAATCAATCTGAAAACACTCTGGATAAAATGCAAAGTGGATCGCATGATTCCCTTTTATTTCCCCGCCTATAATTAGATAAAAAATGAAAAACACGCTGCTTGCCGTATTGCTTTGCCTGGGAACCTGCGCGATGGCCGCCGAACCTGTCAATATCACCATTCTTGGTACTTCCGACCTGCACGGCACCTTCGTACCGTGGGATTATTCCACCGACACCGAAAATCTGGCCGGCAGCCTGAGCCAGATCGCCACCCGGGTCCATCAGATCCGCGCCCAGCAGCCGAACGTGATCCTGGTTGACGCCGGCGACACCATTCAGGGTAACTTTGTCGAAACGTTTAAAAACGAAAAAACCAGCCCGATGATCCTCGGCTTCAATGCGCTGGAGTATGACGTCTGGGTGATGGGCAACCACGAATTCGACTTCGGTCTCACGCCGCTGGCTACCTCGCTCAATCAGTTCAAAGGCACGGCGCTGGCTGGCAATATCCTGTGGGACAGCGGCAAACCCTATCTGCCGGCGTATAAGATCATCGAACGTCAGGGGGTGAAGATCGGCATTATCGGCATGGATACACCGATGACCGCCGAATTCGCCAAAGGCACCGATCGGGTGAAGGGGTTGAACTTCACCGATCCGGTGCAGGCGGTCAGACAGGTTATTCAGCAGATTCAAGGGCAAGTGGACGCCATCGTACTGGTCGCACACATGGGTATCGACAACGAGAATCAGCGGCCAGGCACCGGTGTGGGTGATATCGCGCGCGCCAATCCGGAGCTGGCGGCGATCGTCGCCGGTCATATGCACGTCAAGGTGGATAAGGAAGTGATTAACGGCGTGATTGTCACCGAACCGGACAAGTACGGCCGCGCGCTGTCGCGCATCGATCTGCAATTTGAGCAACACAACGGTAAATACCAGCTGATCAATAAAGACAGTTATACCTATCCGATCAAGGGCGTTGCGTCGGACAAAAAGCTGGAGCAGATCTATCAGCCGTATCACTCTATCCTGCGCGCCAATGCCAACCGGCCGATTGCCCAACTGTCCGGCCAGGATCTGGTGCCGCCGGATGCGGTGAAGGGCATTCCACAGGTTCACGTGCAGGATACCGGCATCAGCCGGCTGTATCAGCAGGCCAGCCGCTACTACGCGCCACAGGCGCAGGTGATCGCGTTGCAGATAGACAACGATCGGCCGAAGCTTAACGTCGGTACCATCACCGCCAAGGACATTGCCTTCAATTATCAGTACGCCGGTGGCGAAATTACCGTCTATCAGCTCAGCGGCAAGGAACTGAAAAAGTATATGGAATGGTCGGCAGGCTATTTTAATCAGCTGCACGACGGTGACGTCACATACAGCTTCAACCCGCAGCGGCGCGCCTCCAAATATTCAACCAATGATTTCTTCGACGGTGTTACCTATAAAATCGACCTGCGCCAGCCGGTGGGACAGCGCATTATCGAGCTGAAAATGAACGACGGTACGCCGGTCACCGACGACATGCCGATTCGTCTGGGGATGAACAGTTACCGCATGGGGCACCTGACGCAGCAGGGGGGCGCCCTGGAGGGTATGCAGTTCCCGGTATTGTCCGACAGCAAGGCGCAGTACGGCGAAGAGGCCGGTACCATACGCAATCTGACGCTTCGTTATCTGACCGAGGTCAAGCAAGGGCAATACCAGGGGAGCACGCAGCAGCGTTGGCAACTGGTTGGGCTGACGGGGTATGAGCGTGAACGGCATATCGTCGAAAAACTGCTGAACGACGGTAAAATCAGCGTGCCGACCACGGCGGATGGACGTTACGGCAACGTGGCGCCGATTAACGTAAAAGGATTGTTGTTCAGCGATCCGCAGGCGCGACGCCAGCAGGAAGCAATGATAAAGCAGCAAATTGCCAGCACCGACGATCCGCAGTTGCAGCGGCAGTTGAGCGATCGGCTGGTAATTATCGAGGCGATCAATAAGGCCTGATGGACTATGGGCCCGGCTTGCCGGGCCTTATTCAGGCGTTAATGTTCTTCGCGCAGGCTTTTGCCGACGTTGCCACCCGGATGCACCGCCAGCAGCCGGTCCTTATCGTAGCCGCTTCGAACCATCAGACAGGCGCAAGCGGCGTCGAAAATTGCCAGTACCAGCACGATCGAGGTGGTGGCCAGCATATTCAGCGGGTCTATCTCGTTTTTCACCCCGGTGGCGATCACCAGCTGCGCGGCGCGGGCAATGGCGGAGTCCGGGTTTTCTGTGACGCTGATCAGCGTCACGCCTTTGGCGGCCAGCGTCGGTAGCAGGCGCGTCAGTTCCTCGGAGTTGCCGCCGCGCGAGATCATGATCAGCAGATCGTCGGCGCGTAAAAATCCCAGATCGCCGTGCGCCGCGTCGGTTGCGTCAAGAAAAATGGCCGGCTGTTCGACGCAGGCCAGCATATGGGCGATTTTACGCGCAGCAATGCCGGAGGTACCAACGCCGGTTACCGCAATTTTGCCCCGACAGCCGCTTAACAGCGTCATCAGGCGTTGCCAATCGGCAGCCTCAATGCGCTGATCGAGTTGCGCCAGCTCGCGACTGTACAGCTGCCAGGCCTCGCTGGCGCGTTGCCACTCCTGTTGGCTCATGCGTCCTCCTGCATCAATTGGCGATATTTCATATGATCGTGATACAGCTGGTGGAACACGCGATATTTACGATCGTAGTAGCGCTTGATGTCATTGGTTTGTGGCGTAACGGTTTTGCCGATGCGGCTCATGGCATTCATCGCTTCCGGCAGGGTGTCGAACACCCCCGCCGCCACGGTACCCATCATGGCGCCACCCAGCAGCATCGCTTCGCTCTCCTCCGGTAGCAGCATGGCGCAGCCGGTGGCGTTGGCATGTTCCTGCACGAAAATCGGGTTTTTGGTGCCGCCGCCGCTGGCCATGATGGTATCAATGCTATAACCGCTCTGATTCATGGTTTCGATGATATGGCGGGTACCCAGCGCAATGGCCTGAATGGTCGCCAAATAGTGCAGCGCCATGTCTTCCGGCGTGCGTGACAGCTTCAGGCCGGTCAGCGTGCCGGTTAGCGTCGGGTTGGCGCGCGGCGAACGGTTGCCGTGGAAGTACGGCAGCATATGTATGTCCTGGGTCAGAAAGGCGATTTTTTCCGGTTCACCCGCCATACGGCGCAGCAAGGCGTTCAGCACTTCATATATCGTCTGGTTGTGTGCTTTGGCCTGCGACAGCAGCTCCGCATAGCACGGGTGCGACTGAATCACGTGATCGATCAGCGCGCCGGTGGCCGACTGGCCGCCTTCGTTCAGCCAGTATTCCGGCAGGATGGCAGAGTAATATGGCCCCCAAACGCCGCCAATGAAGCGTGCGGTGCGCGACATCGCCATATGACCGGTCGAGGTACCGCCGATTAACGCGATGCGCCGGTCGAAGTCTGCCACTTCGCCAGAAACGCCGGTAGCACCGATAGTGCCGAGCGTGCCGGCGTGGGCGTCAATGATCGACACGCTGACCGCGGTACCTGCCATCAGGCCCATCTCGCTGGCGGCACGCTGCGTCAGGCCATGACCGAGCGGTTCGCCCATGATTTTGACGTCACTGCCAATTTTTGCCGCGTCGTGCTCCAGCAGGTCTTCCAGCCCGATCTGCTTGAAATAGCTCTTGTCCCAGCGCTGCTCGTGGCCAAGGTAGGTCCATTTGCAGACCGTTGAGCACAGCGAACGGGTCGCATCCTGCGTCGCGCGCCAGGTCAGGAAGTCGGGCAGATCGAACAGGTAACCGGCGTTGGCCCAGGTGGTCGGCATATGCTGCTTGAGCCACAACATCTTCGGCGTTTGCATTTCCGGGGAAATCACGCCGCCAACGAAGTCCAGCACCCGGTGTTTGGTGGCGTTGATACGATCGGCCTGGGTAATGGCGCGGTGATCCATCCACACGATGATGTTCTGCTCGCTACGGCCGGACGGACTGATGGTCAGCGGTTTGCCTTCCTTGTCCAGTACCACCAGCGAACAGGTGGCATCAAAACCGAGCCCTTTCACCTGAATCGGGTTGATGTCGGCCTGGTTGACGGCGTCGCGTACCGCATTGCATACCGCTTGCCAGATATTGTCGGAAGACTGTTCGACAAAATCCGCCTTCGGCCGATAAATGTCAATTTCGCGACTGGCCTGACTTATCATCCGGCCGTTCAGGTCAAAAACGCCTGCTCGTGCACTGCCGGTTCCGACGTCTACGCCAATAAAATAACTCGCCATTATTTTTCTCCGTATAAGATTGCGCCGGTTAACCGAGCGCAGCACAACCTAGGCTTTTCGATTTTGTAATGCGATAAACAGGATCAGCACGCCGCCCCACAGCGCCATGGTCAGATAGCTGCTGACGCCGAGCAGGTTGAGGCCGCTTTCGATCATTTGCAGCACGATCAGCGCCAGCACCAGTCCAAGAATACGACCAAAGCCGCCGTCCGGATTGATGCCGCCGAGCACCGAAGCCAGAATGGTCACCAGCAGGTAGGACTCGCCATAGCCGGCCTTGGCCGAGTTGAATTTGGCCATCATCAGCAGCGCCGCACCCCAGCCGAGCAGGGCGGAAAGGATATAGACCGCAATCTGCACCCGGGCAGTATTGACGCCGCTGAACTGCGTTGCCTGCTGATTGGAGCCCAGCAGATACAGGCTGCGGCCAAGCGTGGTGTGCTCAAGCAGGATCCACAGCCCCGCCGCCACCAGCAGGAACAGCAACAGCGCCAGCGGAATGCCGAACAGGCTGCCGTTGCCGAGATACTGGATCGCCGCCGGGAAGCCGGAAATCACCGCACCGTTGGACAGCAGGATATTCAGACCGGTTATCAGCGTCATGGTGCCGAGCGTGGCGAGGATTGGCGAAACGCCAATCCAGGCAACCAGCGCGCCGTTCAGCATGCCGATGGCGACGGCGACGGCCAGCCCTGCCAGCAGTGCCAACCCGAGGAATAACGGTTGATCCGGATGGCTGACGATTATCGCTGCCATCACCAGAGAGCAGGCATTGGCTCCGGCAATAATCGACAGATTGATACCGCCGGTCAGCATGGTAATACCCATGCCGAGTGCCAGCATGCCGAGGATCGGCAACTGCGAGGCGATCGACTGGAAATTGCCGGCGCTAAAGAAACGCGATCCCAGTAATCCGGCGAACAGCAGGGCGACGATGATAATGATCGCGCTTTGCAGACGGATGATCCGATCGCGCGGGATCATGCGGGTTAATTGCGTCATGTCATATCTCCTTGGCCAGCTTGCGTTTTTCATTCCAGGCGGTGCTACTGATGCTGATCAGGATAATCAGACCGCTGAATACCGTGTGCCAGTATGAGGACACGCTGAGCAACGTCAGGCCGTTTTGCAGGAAGGCCAGCAATACCACGCCAAGCAGGGTGCCGGTGAGCGAACCGCGCCCGCCGGTCATGCTGGTACCGCCAAGTACCACCGCCGCCAGCACCGTCAGTTCAAAACCGAGCAGCGAGTTTGGCGCCACCGATTGAGTGATCTGCGCCTGCACCACCGCGGCGATGCCCGCCAGAATGCCCATATAGCCATAGACATAAAAATGCAGCCGCAGCAGATTCAACCCCAGGCGCGATGCGGCATCGCGGTTGCCGCCCATGGCGAAAATCTGGCGGCCGAGGCGGGTGAAGTTCATCAGGACGCCGGTGACGATAATCACCGCCAGCAGGCACAGCAGCGGCAGCGTCAGGCCGTAGTCATAGCCGTCGCCGGCGGTAAACGAGAACCAGTTGATGCCATCCATGAACCAGTCCGGAAAACCGTACAGCCAGGTACCGTTGGTGGCATACACCAGCAGGCCGTAGAACAGATTCAGCGTGGCGATGGTGATGATAATCGCCGGTACCTTCAGCCAGTACACCAGGAAACCGTTCATCAGTCCGAGCAGCAGGCCGCTGCCGATGGCCATGGCGAACGCCAGCGGGAAGCTGCCGCCATGCGTAATGATCCAGCTGGCCATCAGGTACTGGGCGATGGCGGTGATCGCCGGGAATGAAATATCAATCCCGCCGGCAATCAGCACTACAAACAGGCCGCAGGCCAGAATGCCGAGAATGGCGTAGCTGGTGGCGACGTCGGTCAGGTTGCCCAGCGTCAGAAACTCATCGGTGCCGATACTTAGCCCCAGCGCCAATACCAGCACCAGCAGGCCAAGATAGAATTCATGCCGCCCGGCCAGGCGAGCGAGAAACGACTTATCCATTCACCACCTCGGCGATCTGTTGTTCGGTGCAGTGATGCGGCGAAAATTCGGCGACCAGTTCGCCTTTGCGCATCACCAGCACCCGATGACTGTTGTAATAGGCTTCCGGGATCTCATCGCAGATCATCAGTACTGCCATACCGCGTTCGGCCAGATCTCTGGCGATCTGGTAGATCCCTTCCTTGTTGGCGATATCGACACCGACGGTCGGCGAGTCGAGGATCAGGATCTTTGGTTGGGTCGCCACCCATTTGGCGATGGCGATGCGCTGAGCATTACCGCCGGACAGGGTTTTTACCGGCAGCGCGCTGTCGGACACTTTGATATTCAGCTCGCGAATCAGCGAGTTCACCAGATGGCGAGCCTTTTGGTGATCCAGCAGGCCGAGCGGGGTATGCAGTTGGTCGAATACCGTGACGATGGTGTTATCGTAAATCGATTGCTCCATGATCAGCCCTTGCGTCAGGCGATCTTCCGAAACATAGGCAATGCCGTGGCGCACCGCTTCGCGGTTGTTGTGCAGGCGTACCGGCTGGCCGTCAACGCGGATTTCACCGCTGTCCGGCTGGGTCATGCCAAACAGGCTCAGGCACAGTTCGCTACGGCCGGCGCCCAACAGGCCGACGATCGACACGATTTCACCGCCGCGCAGTGCCAGATTGATATTGCGGTATTTATCGCGACGGCTGAGATTGTTGACCTCCAGCAACGGGGTGCTTTCCACCGGCGGCCGCGCGGGTAAATGGCTGTAGTGGAAGCGTTGGCCGGTCATCAGGAACGCCAGTTCGTGGCTGTCCAACTCGCTCGCCGGGTAGGTGCCGACCAGCTTGCCGTCGCGCATCACGCTGATGCGATCGGCAACCTCCATCACTTCATCCAGCCGGTGGCTGACAAAAACCACGCAGATACCGGCGGCTTTCAGCTCATTGACCACTCGCAGCAGACCATCAACCTCCTGACGCGTCAGTGAGGCGGTGGGTTCATCCATGATCACCAACCGGGCTTCGGCGGCGATGGCGCGGCAGATGGCCACCAGTTGACGATCGGCAATCGACAGTTTCTCGACCTTTTTGTCTGGATCGATACTGACGCCAACCCGTGCCATGGCGTCCAGCGCCATCTGACGCATGTGGTTACGCTTGACCCAGAAATGGCCGCCGGGCAGGTAGCGGTGAATGGCGATGTTTTCCGCCACCGTAAGATTGGGAAATAACGAGAGATCCTGATAAATCACCTGAATGCCATAATGGCCGGACAGCTGTGGCGTCAGGGCGTGGAATAATTTTCCTTCCAGCGAGATATTGGCGCCTTTTTCCGGCTGATAAACACCAGAAATAACTTTAATAATGGTACTTTTACCACAGCCATTTTGCCCGGCGAGGCAATGTACCTCGCCTTTATTGAGAGTCAGGCTTATTTGGTCCAATGCCAGCACGCCGGGGAACTTTTTACTGATATTTTCCAGCGTGATAAAAGCGGTAGAGGATGTCATGGCAATAACCTATGTTGCGACGTATAAACCGTGGGCGCAGCCGATCAAGCACTGCGCCGTTACGCTTTATAAATTCCCGGTGTGACGAATATTAAAAATTAAAAGCCCAGTGATTTGGCGTTATCTTTGGTAACTTCCAGAATTTTATTAAACCGAATCACTTTGTTGTCCATATCGACGTCGGCTTTTCCCAGCCCTTCGATCGACAAATCTTTGGTCACGGCCTTGCCTTGCAGCAATTGATCGGCCACTGTCACCAATGCATAGCCGGCGTCCTTCGGATCCCACAGCAGCGCTTTTTTAATGTCGCCGCGCATCAGGTAGGGTGCTGCCTGCGCTGGCATGGCGATGCCCACTACCGCGATCTTGTCCTTGGCGCGCTTCTTGGCCACGGCCTGACCGGCGCCGATTGGCCCCAATGAACCGAAGCCGATGATGCCCTTCATTTGCGGGTAGGTTTTCATCAGATCCAGCGTGGTGGAATAGGATTTGTCGATGCTTTCGGCCACCGGCAGGCGCTGGGTGACTTCGAACATGTCAGGGTATTTTTCTTTTTGATATTTAATCGCGGAATCGGCCCAGGCATTATGCAACGGCACGGTCAGTGAACCGACATAAATGGCGTAGCCACCTTTGCCGCCCATGTCCTTGGCCAGTTCATCAATATTGGCCTGCGCATATTTCTCGCTATCGATGGTCTCGATATCCCACTGACCGATCTGCTGGTCAGGTGATTCATGGGTCAATACCACAATGCCTTTGTCGCGCGCTTTCTTCAGCACCGGCTCCAGCACCTTGGCGTCGTTTGGCACCACGATAATGGCATTGACGTTTTTGGCGATCAGATCCTCAATCACCTTGACCTGCGCGGCAGGGTCCGGCGTTGACGGGCCGGTCTGATAGGCGTTGACGTCCAGCTTTTTTGCCGCGTCGTTGACGCCGACTTCCATGCGGTTGAACCACGGAATGCCGGTGACCTTGGCGACTACGGCGATTTCATATTTTTCAGCAGCAAAGCCCGGTGTTGATAACATGCACGCAGAAACCACACATGCATTTAATAATGCGAGGTTAAATTTCATAGCTGTACCTTTTTTTATCTGTAGGGGTGGCGGTTTTTCCACCGCTGCAGGTTACAAAGGAATGGAAGAGGGGGCGTAACGTAAGTTGGTAAAATGTGATCTGTGCAGATTAAGGTTAAATTATGCGTGCTTTTATGTTAAAAATAAGTTAAATAAATATTCTGTAGTAATTTTACCACTATTTATTATCCGTTATTAAACACTTAATTATCAATTTTAAATCATATCGATAACATTTTCGTATTGGTGAGAATGAAAAAATGCCGACGTTAACGCCGGCATGAAAGGATTTACCCATTTTGTGAGGCAGATCACCTGCCGTGGTGGTTACAGCACCCCTTGCGCCAGCATGGCATCTGCAACTTTGACGAAACCGGCAATATTGGCGCCGTGAACGTAGTGCGTCTGCTTGCCGTTGCCGCCGTGTTCCACGCAAGCATGATGAATATCCGCCATGATATGTTGTAAACGAACATCAACTTTTTCCGCTTTCCAACTGATGCGCGCGGCATTCTGCGCCATTTCCAAACCCGAGGTGGCTACCCCGCCGGCATTGGCCGCTTTACCGGGGGCAAACAGGACGCCAGCCTCCAGGAAAGCATCGGTGGCCTGAATGGTGGTTGGCATATTGGCACCTTCGGCCACGGCTTTTATGCCGTTGTGAATTAGCGTTCGAGCGGCGGTCAGATCCAGTTCATTCTGAGTAGCGCACGGCAGCGCGATATCCACCGGCAGGTTCCACGGCTGTTCCCCCGGCAAGAAAATCAGCCCGCGTTCGCGGGCGTAGTCTTCTATACGGCCGTAGCGCTGGTTTTTGATTTCGACCAGGTGCGCCAGCTTCTCGCTGGTGAAACCGGCTTCATCAACCACCGTGCCGCCGGAATCGGACGCGGTGATAACGCGGGCGCCCAGTGCCAGCGCTTTTTCAATGGCGAATTGCGCCACGTTGCCGGCGCCGGAAACCGCTACACGCATGCCTTCAAACCCCAGGCCGTGGCGCTGCAGCATCGCCTGGGTAAAATACACCAGGCCGTAGCCGGTGGCCTCCGGACGTATCAGGCTACCGCCAAAGGACAGACCTTTGCCGGTAAATACGCAGGCGGCGTTGTTGGACAGTTTCTTCATCATGCCGGCCATAAAACCGACTTCGCGCCCGCCGACGCCGATATCGCCGGCCGGTACGTCGGTATCCGGCCCAAGATGGCGATACAGTTCGCTCATCAGCGCCTGGCAGAACCGCATGATTTCGCCCTGGCTTTTGCCTTTCGGGTCGAAGTCGGCGCCGCCTTTGCCTCCGCCCATTGGCAGCGTGGTCAACGCGTTCTTGAAGGTTTGCTCGAAGCCGAGGAACTTCAGTATCGACAGATTAACCGACGGATGAAAACGCATACCGCCTTTATACGGCCCGATGGCGGAGTTGAACTGTACGCGCCAGGCGCGGTTAACCTGCACCTGTCCGGCGTCGTTCACCCAACTGACGCGGAACTGAATGGTGCGCTCCGGCTCGACCAGCCGTTCCAGCAGGGCATATTCGCGGTAGCGCGGATTTTGCTCGATAAACGGCCATAGTGAGGTAAAGACCTCACGTACCGCTTGCAGATATTCGGTTTGATAAGGATTTTGCTGCTGCAAAGTCGCGAGGAAAGCGTCAAGGGATACGGCCTGATCCATGGAGAACTCCTGTGGCATAGTTGTTGCCCCCTTTATGGTTATCGGATTGAAAATATGGGGGAAGATGTTGTGTCTTTTTTGACTATATCATTGCGGGGTGTGTGTTAAACATGCAATTGTGCACGGTGCGGGCAAAAAAACGCCCGCAGACGCGGGCGTAGGTTCGCGATGTTAGGAAGCGCTTACTTTAAGCCTCTTCTTCCTCATCTTCTTCGTCGCGCAGCGGCACAATCAGCATGTCGATGTGCACGGTATTAATCAGCTGGCGTGCGGAAGACATCAGCTTGCTCCAGAAATCCTGATGGTGGCCGCACAGCACCAGATCCATATCGTATTTCTTGATGGCATCAACCAATACCTGCGCCAAATCACCGCTGCCGCTCAGGGTTTCGGTAATCGGGTAGCCGGCGTTTTGCGACAGTTCGGTCAGCGCATGGTGGGTTTCTTCGGAAATGCGTTTCTGCATGTCGCCCAGGTTAACGTCGATCAGGCCGGTATACAGATCCGAATAATTCACATCAACGTGGATCAAGGAGACTTTGGCATTGTACGGTCGCGCCATTGATACCGCTTTTTCCACCAGGACTTTGCTTTCCGGCGACAGGTCCACCGCAATCAGAATGTGTTTGTAAGCCATGAGAATACTCCTTCCATTTAATGCCGATTAAAGGGTTAGCAGGCATCAGCGTACCAGCCTGGCACATTTGTTTACCTGCATAATATCATTCAGATAATGCGGTGATATGTTGGGCCGATCACACCGCAACTTATCAATAAGTTTTGCCATGTTTACCCTTTCAGTTTTACACCCGATGAGTAAAGAATCCTATGATTTATGCGGTTATTTTGCATTTGGCCGTTTGAAATATAAGCATTGTTGCTGTGAGTATAGTTGAAAAGCGGTGTTATACCGTGCCGTGCCGTGCCGTGCCGTGCCGTGCCGTGCCGTGCCGTGCCGTGCCGCAGGCGTGCGGCCAAATTACGCGCTGGGGAAATTTTCTCGCTTACCGGGGCCAGTTTGCGTTTGATTATTCTACAATGATGATAAGGCCTCACCCTTTTCTTTGAGCCGGACGGCGTTCAATATGCGTTTGCGTATCGATGGCCCGTCGCCAGTGGTTTACGGGTATCGCGGCCTGTGTGGGGTTGTAAAGCGGACAGGAGCAGCAGGCTCCGGCTGAGTATTGGATGCGAAGTAGGGCAGTTGGCCCGGTGGATGCCGTGGATCACAACGCCTTGAGGAGGAATCATGATCAGTACCGTCGCGCTATTTTGGGCTTTGTGTGTGGTATGTGTGGTAAACATGGTGCGGTATTACTCTTCTTTGCGTGCGCTGCTGGTAGTGTTACGCGGCTGCGATCCTCTGCTGTATCAATACGTTGACGGCGGCGGGTTCTTTACTGCTCACGGTCAGCCCAGCAAGCAGCTACGGCTGGTGCGTTACATCTACGCCCAACGCTATACCGATCACCACGATCCGGAATTCATTCGCCGTTGCGAGCGGGTGCGTGGCCAGTTCATGCTGACTTCCGCACTGTGCGGACTGGTGGTCATCAGCCTGGTCGCGATGGCTATCTGGTACTGACTGGCAATAAAAAAGGCGGCCACCAGGGCCGCCTTAGGTTGCTGACAAAGCAGGAAAAAGCGTGGTTTTCCCTGCTTTGTGGCTATCAGCCGAAAATCAGTAAATTGATCTTCCTGATTTTTTATTGATTGACCTCTACTCGTTCAGTGCAGCAATGAGGTTTGTCATCAGATAGAGGCGGCCACCAGGGTCGCCTTTTCGACTTGTTGCTTTAAATCAGCTTTAACGCCAACCAGTACAGCGCTCCCGACAGGACAATCGCCACCGGCAGGGTTAATACCCAGGCCAGCAGGATGTTCTTCACGGTTTTGCTCTGTACGCCGCCGCCATCGACGATCATCGTCCCGGCAACCGCCGAGGACAGAACGTGCGTGGTGGAGACCGGCATACCGGTGTAGCTGGCAACGCCAATTGACAGCGCAGCGGTCATCTGAGCAGAAACGCCCTGGGCATAGGTCATGCCCTTCTTGCCGATCTTCTCACCGATAGTGGTGGCAACGCGCTTCCAGCCAACCATGGTGCCAAGAGACAGCGCCAGTGCTACCGCAACGATAATCCAGATCGGCGCATACTCGACGGTTTGCAGCAGATCCTGACGCAGGTTGCTCAGGAAGCGTTTATCTTCGGCGGGGGTTTCCGGCAGCTTGGCGACGCGATCGGCCGTATCGGTGACGCACATCAGCAAGCGACGAAGATGGCTGCGTTGTTCAACCGACAGCTGGTCATAGCTTTGCAGACCGTTCAGCAACCCGGAGGCTAACTGGATCGCCGGCATGGCACGCGAGCTGTCACAATGGAACTGCGGCGGTTCATTGGCGGAAACCGACTCTTCCGGCGTTGGCACCAGCGGCGTCATGGCGACCACATGCGACAGTGAGTCGCTGTGCTGCAAATAATATTGTTGCAGGTGGTTTACCGCATCACGCGTACGGGTGATGTCATAACCGGTTGCATTCATATTGAGCACAAAGCCGGCCGGGGCGACGCCGATCAGCACCAGCATAATCAGACCGATGCCTTTCTGACCATCGTTGGCACCGTGCGAGAAACTGACGCCGACGGCGGACAGGATCAACGCAATGCGCGTCCAGAACGGCGGCTTGCGTTTACCGTCGACCTTTTCACGCTCCGCCGGCGTCATGTGTATACGCTGGCGTTTCTTGGTGCCGCTCCAGTAACGACGCAGTACAAAGACCATCAGCCCGGCCACCATCATCCCGACCAGCGGGGAGAAGATCAATGACAGGAAAATGCTGATCATTTTCGGCACATTGAGCGCATCCACCACCGAGGTGTTGGTCATCAGGGCGTTGGTCAGGCCGACACCGATAATGGCGCCAATCAACGTGTGGGAACTGGAGGCCGGCAGACCGAAATACCAGGTGCCGAGGTTCCAGATAATCGCCGCCAGCAGCATGGAAAAGACCATGGCTAAACCATGTGCGGAACTGACGTTCAGCAACAGATCGGTTGGCAGCAGGTGGACAATGGCGTAGGCAACACTCAAACCACCGAGTATCACGCCAAGGAAGTTAAATACGCCTGCCATCACGACCGCAAGCTGCGAGCGCATGGCGCGGGTATAGATTACAGTAGCAACCGCATTGGCCGTATCGTGGAAGCCGTTGATGGCTTCATAAATCAGCACGAACAGCAATGCGAGTATCAACATCAGGCCGGTATTGAAATCCAGGCCAGCGAACAAATGCAACATAAGCGTTACGCCAGGTTTGTGGACATGAACGCCGCGCATTATCTGCGACAACCGGTACTGGGGAAAAGGAAAATATGACGTTTTTTTGATTTCCTGATGACAGCGCGTCGATACTGAGGGTGTAAACTAAATAAATATCAGCGTGTTACACCAGTTTACCGATGATCACATTTCCTTACTATGGTGCTGGCTGCCGCAAGCCTTTACAATCGCCCGCCGTAAATAAGCACAGACCGGTAGTGAAATCGCGTAAAATGGCGTGCTTTTGCGGTGATTGTGATTTTATTCAAGTGAGGCGAAGGTGGAACAGTTTGATGTCGTAGTAATCGGTGCCGGTGCGGCGGGCATGTTTTGTGCTGCGCAGGCAGGGCAACTTGGCTGCCGGGTGCTGCTGCTCGATAATGGCAAAAAACCGGGCCGCAAGATCTTGATGTCGGGCGGCGGCCGCTGCAATTTCACCAATATGTACGTCGAACCGGCAGCGTACCTGTCCAATAATCCGCATTTTTGCAAATCCGCGCTGGCGCGTTATACCCAGTGGGATTTTATTGACCTGATCAACCGCTACGGCATCGCCTATCACGAGAAAACCCTCGGCCAGCTATTCTGTGACGATTCGGCCCAGCAAGTCGTGGAGATGCTGGTACAGGAATGTGCGCTCGGCCAGGTGACCACCCGATTGCGCAGCGAGGTGCTGAGCGTCGAAAAAACCGACGACGGCTTTGAATTGGCGTTGAATGGCGAGATGGTGAGCACTTGCTCACTTGTGGTGGCCAGCGGTGGATTGTCGATGCCGGGGCTTGGCGCCTCGCCGTTTGGCTACCAGCTGGCGCAACAGTTTGGTCTGCAGGTGTTGCCGACCCGCGCGGCATTGGTGCCATTCACCCTGCATAAGCCGCTGCTCGAGCATTCGCAGACGCTGTCCGGGGTTTCTGTGCCGGCTACCGTCACCGCCGAAAACGGCACTCAGTTCCGCGAAGCGATTCTATTTACCCACCGCGGGCTGTCCGGCCCTGCGGTGCTGCAAATTTCCAGCTACTGGCAACCCGGTGAGTTTGTGAGTATTAACTTACTTCCTGAGCTAGACCTGACCGGCTTTCTTGACCAACAACGTCAGGCCCACCCCAATCAGAGCCTGAAGAACACCCTGGCGCTGCATCTGCCGAAACGGTTGGTTGAATGTCTGCAGACGCTCGGTCAATTGCCGGAAGTCACGCTGAAGCAGCTTACCCCGGCGCAACAGGCGGCACTGGTGGACAGCCTGCAAAACTGGCGCGTGCAGCCAAATGGTACCGAAGGCTATCGCACCGCAGAAGTAACGCTGGGCGGTGTGGACACTCGCGAGCTGTCTTCCAAAACCATGGAGGCCAGTCGCGTGCCCGGACTTTATTTTATTGGCGAAGTAGTGGACGTCACTGGCTGGCTGGGCGGCTATAATTTCCAATGGGCCTGGAGTTCGGCCTGGGCCTGTGCGCAGGCCTTGGCGGCGGCACCGCGCGGCTGATTGACTAAATACGGTTAACAGGAGCAAATGATGGCAGCGGAATTAAGCGGTATCAATGTACTGTTTGTCGCGGGGTTTGGCCCGATCGCCCGAGATACGCAAACCAGTAAGTCTTTCTATCTCGAGACGTTGGGGCTGCCGCTGAAGCCGATGGGCGGCAATAGCGATTATATGCTGACAGAGACTGACGCGCTCGGCGGCGTTAAGCATTTTGCGCTGTGGCCGCTATCCCAGGCGGCATACTCCTGTTTTGGCAGCGCGCAATGGCCAGATGAGCTACCAGTGCCTCAGGGATGGATCGAATTTGAAGTTGAGGATATTGCTGCGGCGACCCGTATCCTGCGTGACAATGGCTATCAGCTACTGGTCCCACAGCGTGAAGAGCCCTGGGGGCAGACGGTGACGCGCTTGCTGAGCCCGGAGGGGTTGCTGACCGGCGTGACCATCACGCCTTGGTTACGCTCTGACTCGCAATGAGCGTCGGTTCACCAGCGCTGAAGCGGCTAATCATCGCGGTAATACCGGTTCAAACTCATGCGCAATGAGAGATCGATGCCGGAGGTGGGGTGTCTCCGGCCGTAGGACGATGCCGTTGGCAGTCAAGCTGCTAATAACGCTGATTTATTTAAAATAATTATAAAAAAGGTTTGCTAATAACTCATGGCTATGTGTAAATAGCGTCACCGGTTTGTGGTACAGACCTTATGAAAGCAGTTTTAGTAAAGCAGTTCTCAGTATTAGCGATATCCTTCCAGATACTTCTTTTCCCGTGAATTCTCTTATTTAGTGCCCCCATAAGTTAACGCCGAAAACAAGCCACTATCGCCTTATGGCGGCCAATAAATAATGAAGGAAATTTCTATGTCTAATAAAATGACTGGTTTAGTAAAATGGTTTGACGCTGGTAAAGGTTTTGGTTTCATTTCGCCTGCGGACGGCAGCAAAGATGTATTCGTGCATTTCTCTGCCATCCAGAGCAACGATTTCAAAACGCTGGACGAAGGCCAACAGGTCGAATTCACCATCGAAAATGGTCAGAAAGGCCCATCTGCAGGCAACGTGGTTGTTCTGTAAGATATAAAATCGGGTCAGGATACTTGCAATAGCGAAGATGGCGTAAGCCGGAGCAGCCAAGACACCGTTACCCGCTTTGTTAATCCCGGTTTCACGCCGGGATTATCTCTCCCCGTCTGATCCCTGCTTTATCTTTCGGTGCCAGCCCGAATATCGATGACCAACAGCAAAGCGTATCGCCACAGTTTTCTTTCGCCGTACTTTTTTCTGTTGTGCCATGGTCGTGCTTAGGCCGCGTAACGTTGGAGTGTTCGATGAACGCTTACGCCACAATTATGACGGCCGGGAAAGTAACCGGCAACAATCTGACCCTGGCCTAATCGCCGGGGTTTTTTTGTTCCTGACGCCGGGCATTTGCCAGTCACATTTATTCGGACATATACTGGCGGCCAGCTTCCAGCCATGACCGGAGTCGTAATGAGTAGCGGTAATTTGCTGATTTTGAATGAGATTAATTATCAAATAGATGATTCGGTTATTCTGGACTCGGTATCGTTCAGCCTGAAGGCCGGGGAATTCAAATTGATCACCGGGCCTTCCGGCTGCGGAAAAAGCACGCTATTGAAAATCATTTCTTCATTGATCAGCCCTACGCGTGGCGAGATCTTTTTTGATGGTAAAAATATTAACGACATTCAGCCGGAAGAGTACCGCAAACAGGTTTCATACTGTTTCCAAACGCCATCGCTGTTCGGGAGTACGGTATATGACAATCTGGCGCTGCCCTATCAAATCCGTCAGCAACAACCCGATGAGCAAAAAATGAAGCAGGATTTGGCGCGTCTGATGCTGCCGGAGAATCTGTTGTCGAAAAGTATCAATGAACTGTCCGGCGGCGAAAAGCAGCGTGTTTCGCTGATCCGCAATTTGCAGTTCACGCCTAAGATCCTGTTATTGGATGAAATCACCAGCGCGCTGGATGAAAAAAACAAGCGCAACGTGAACGAGATGATACATCAACTGGTAGCTGGGCAGGGCGTGGCGGTGCTGTGGGTAACGCACGATAGAGACGAGATTGCCCATGCAGATGATGTTATTGAACTGCAGGCGCATCGCGCAGCGCAACCGGAGCAATTTCATGAGCCAGCATAACATCACCAATGAATCCCTGGGCCTGTCGATGATACTGGTGCTGGTAGCGATTCTCATCAGCCATAAAGAAAAGCTGGCGCTGGAAAAAGACATCATCTGGAGTATTTGCCGGGCGGTGGTGCAGTTGATTATCGTCGGTTACGTACTGAAGTATATTTTCGACATCAATAACGCCATGCTGACGGTGCTAATGGTGCTGTTTATCTGCTTTAACGCGGCGTATAACGCCAAGAAACGCAGTAAATATATCGAACACGCGTTTGTGATCTCGTTTATAGCCATCACCAGCGGGGCGGTGCTCACGCTGGTGGTATTGGTATTGACCGGCTCGATTGAATTTACCCCAATGCAGGTGATCCCAATTGCCGGCATGATTGCCGGCAACGCGATGGTCGCTGTGGGGTTGTGTTACAACAATCTTGGTCAGCGGTTTAAAGGCGAACAGCAGAAAATTCAGGAAATGCTGAGCCTGGGCGCATCGCCGAAATTCGCCTCGGCGCAGCTTATCCGCGACAGCATTCGTGCCTCGCTGATCCCGACGGTCGATTCGGCGAAAACGGTGGGTCTGGTTAGCCTGCCGGGCATGATGTCCGGCCTGATTTTTGCTGGCATCGATCCGGTCAAAGCCATCAAATATCAAATCATGGTAACGTTTATGATGCTGTCGACGGCCAGTCTGTCGACCATCCTTGCCTGCTACCTGGCGTACCGCAAGTTTTATAACCCGCGACGCCAACTGGTGGTCAGCAACTTGAAATAACCGTCAGACGGCCGTTGGCTAGGCCGTTTTCAGACTACTGACAAAGTCAGATATCAGGGAGAGGGTGCCGTTGGGGTCGTAGCGGCGTGAGCCGCCGAAGGGCTCCGAGGTGCGCTTGGCCCGAGAACCTCGTTCCAGCAGACAACTCTGTCATCAACCGCCAAACGGCCTCTAGCGAGGCCGTTTTCAGAGGGCTAGGGTTGTTGCAGTAGCGCGATACTTTGGTGAATTTCCCGCTCAATGTCCGCTTCCGTCCAGGAGTTCAATTGGGAAGAGAACGGTTCAAACGCATAAAGACCTTGATAGCCAAGGCGCTCCAGATTCTGTACCTGTTTTTTGCTTTCCAGTCGGTCTTGCGCGCTAAGCATAATGCGTTCCTCATCGCTCAGCGTGCGTTTGTCGCGAGGATCTTCCACGCCGGAAAGATGCACCAGGCCAATTTGCCCAACCTGAATTTGTGCGTCGAATTCGGCCTGATCGATATCGCTGAGATAATGATGGAAGGTATCCAGCACCATTTTATACGGCGCGCCGGAATCGCGGACGATCGCCTGAGTCAGCAAAGATGAACGCAATGAGCTGATACCGAAGCCGAGCGGTTCCACATACCCTTCAATGCCATATTTTTGCAATAACGGCGCCAGCAGTGTTAATGCCGACAGGGTATCGTCCTGTTTTTGCGCGTCGCTGCGCTGGTCGGCACTGCTGCAGTGTGGACACAGTACCAGCGCCTTGCTGTGGATTGCCTTTGCCGTACCCAGCAGCGCTTCAGCGCGATCCAGCAACTGGGTTTTGTCGTCCAGCAGATTAAACATGCCGAGTGCATTGATGGTCACGATGTTGATGCCGTATTTGGCCGCCAGCGCATTGACCTGTGTATCGCTCAGGTTATCGCATACTTTGCCGCTGGGCATATCGTTGCGCAGCTCGACGTTGTGAAGCCCGCATCTGTTCACCAGTTGGAAAAAACGTTCCAAATCGAGATTGGGGGCGATCTTACGGTTAATACAGAAACGATCTAGCGCAATGGTCATGAACATTACTCCCGAGTACATAAGCTATTGGGTTGATCACAGTTACGATTTTTCATTAGACAAGGGCAGAGGTTTGCCATCGACGATGGGCTGGCGGTAACGTTTTGCCATCACCACGCCCTCCATTTTCTCCAGTGAAACCCCTTTGGTTTCCGGGATGAAACGGCAGATAAACCAGTAGCTGAACACGCAGCAGGCGGCGAACACCCACATCGGGAAGGCGCCGTGGAAGGTCGAGAACAGGTATGGATTGTCGTTAATCATCGGGAAGGTTTGCGAAACGGCAAAGTTGGCGACCCACATACTGCCAACGGCGATGCTCATGCCTTGTGAGCGCATGCGGTTCGGGAAGATTTCGGAGATCAGCACCCAGCAGCCGACGCCCCAGGAAAGGGCATAGAACAGCATGAAGAACAGCATGCCAAACAGCGCGAGATAACCGGTGGTTTCGCTATACAGGGCGTAAGAGGTAATCAACAGGCCGGCGATGGTGCCCAGCGTCCCGTAGCGCATCAGCGGCAGCCGGCCGATGCGGTCCATCAGCATGGCGCCGATCACCGAGCCAACCAGTTGCAGCACGCCTATCCAGATGGTCTGAAACAGCGCTTCCTGCGCGCTGCTGGTCACGGTCTTCAACACCACCGGTGCGTAATACATCATCACGTTGACGCCGGTCACCTGCTGTAACATGGCGATCATGCAGCCGACAAACAGAATGAAACGCACTCGTTTGTCGTGGTAATCGAGCTTTTGCTTGGCGCTTTTCAAATCCTCTTGCAGGGAGTCCTTGATCTCCTGCAATACGCTGCGCGCATGGCTTTCATTGGATACGCGGGTCAGCATTGCCAGTGCCTGATCTTCTCGCCCGACCATCACGTTCCAGCGCGGTGATTCAGGAATGATAAACACCAGCAGGCAGAACAGCAGGCAGGGGATGACTTCCGAGCCGAGCATCCAGCGCCAGCCCATTTCAACCAGCCAGGTTTCCGACGCGTAACTGGCGATTTTAAAGTTAACGTAAAAGATCAGGATCTGGCCGAAGACAATGGCGAATTGCTGCATGCTAAGCGCGCGGCCACGCATGTCTTTTGGCGAGACTTCAGACATGTACATCGGCGACACGGTGGCCGCGATGCCCACCGCCAGCCCGCCGATCATGCGGTAAATGATAAATTCGGTAAAGGTAGCCGCCAGCGCAGCGCCGATGGCGGAAATGGTGAACAGTACGGCGGCCAGAATCAGTGCTTTTTTACGGCCATAGCGACCGGCCAGCGGCCCGGCGGCAAATGCGCCGAGCACGCAGCCGAGCACCACGTTGGAAACCGCCCAGCCGGTTTGCGCCGGGCTGAGATCGAAATAGCTTTTCAACGCTTCAATGGCGCCGGAAATCACGGCAGTATCATAACCAAACAGAATACCGCCGAGGGCGGCAATACCACAGATCCGCAGTACGTATCCTGTATTGTGCTTTCGCTGATGTGACATATAACGCTCCGATTTTAATCCATTTTTCTGCCCGCGGCTTACGCCATGAATGGAGAGGGGGCAGCAAGGTGAGCCGTGCCTGTCAACAAGGCGGTGTCTATACTTGGAATCCTGTCACGAAGAAGAACATTTATTTCATAACTATGGAATAATGAAATATTGATTTTTAGATCCAGTTCAAAAAAATCGGCGTAAACGGCAATAATGACAGGCTTTTGCTACGATGCATGATGCAGAGTAGTGCCAGGATGTAGAGGGTTCATGCTGGGTAAAACTGATTAATCACCGTTGTATTCCGTGGTTTCCAAGGGTGGTGGCAGCAATCGCGCGTTGTAATGCGCTCGGTAGACTGTGGCAGAAAAGTGCGATCGCCCGCACTAAAAACAAATTTTCTAAAATAATTTATTTGAAACTTTTTTTTCAATGAAATAGAGTTTGCATCATCCGGTCAGGATTTAGCCTAGGCTTCCTGACGTCAGCGGCACTTGAAATGAGGGTGAAACATGAAAACCGTGGGTAATTTTATTGGCGGGCAGGTTTGCCTGAGTAGCAGCAACCAGACCGTTGAAGTGCATAATCCGGCAACGGGCCAGGTTGAGCGCCTCGTCACGCAAAGCACCGCAGCCGAAGTGAAGCAGGCGATTGACGTTGCCCATCAGGCGTTTGCCGATTGGTCGCGTACCACGCCGCTGCGCCGAGCGCGGGTCATGTTCAACTTCAAGGCGTTGCTGGAACAGCATCGTGAAGAGCTGGCAGCGCTGATCGTCAGCGAACATGGCAAGGTTTATTCCGACGCGCTGGGCGAACTGACGCGCGGAATGGAAGTGGTGGAGTTTGCCTGCGGTATTCCGCATCTGATTAAAGGCGAGTATTCCGCCGACGTCGGCACCGGCGTCGACAGTTTTTCTCTGATGCAGCCGCTGGGCGTGGTTGCGGGCATTACCCCGTTCAACTTCCCGGCGATGGTACCGATGTGGATGTTCCCGATCGCCATCGCTTGTGGCAATACCTTTGTACTGAAGCCACCGGCGTTGGTACCTTCCGCTTCTGTGCGCCTGGCTGAACTTCTGAAAGAAGCCGGCCTGCCGGACGGGGTGTTCAACGTGGTGCACTGCGCCAATGAAAACGCCGCGCAGCTGTGCACCGATCCGCGCATTCAGGCGGTCAGCTTCGTGGGTTCCTCTACCGTGGCGGAACATATCTACACCACCGCCAGCGCGCACGGCAAGCGGGTGCAGGCGTTCGGTGCCGCCAAGAACCAGGCGATCATCATGCCGGACGCCGATCTGGATGCGACGGTTAATGCCTTGATGGGTGGGGCCTTCGGTTCGGCCGGCGAACGTTGCATGGCATTGCCGATCGCCGTGGTGGTCGGTGACGATACCGCCGACAAGCTGATTGCCAAACTGAAGCCGCTGATTGCCCAGTTACGCGTCGGGCCGGGCTTGCAGCACGGTGGTGAAGAAAACGAAATGGGTCCGCTGGTGTCTTCGGCGCACCAGAAAAAAGTGCTGGGCTACATCAGCCTGGGCGTGGAAGAAGGTGCTACGCTGGTAACCGACGGCCGCAACTATCAGGTGGAAGGGCATCCGCAGGGCTATTATGTCGGCGGTACCCTGTTTGACCATGTGACGCCAAGCATGCGTATTTACCGTGAAGAGATCTTTGGGCCGGTATTGGGCATCGTCCGCGTCGCCGATTACCAGACGGCAATCGACACCGTCAACGGCCACGAGTTTGGCAATGGCAGCGCCATCTTTACCAGTAATGGTCACTACGCACGCCAGTTTGTGCATGAAGTACAGGCCGGTATGGTGGGTGTGAACGTTCCGGTGCCGGTGCCGATGGCCTTCCACAGTTTTGGTGGCTGGAAGCGTTCGGTGTTCGGTGCGCTGAATGTGCACGGTACTGACGGCGTGCGTTTCTATACGCGCATGAAAACCACCACCGCGCGCTGGCCTTCCGGCCAGCAAACGGTATCTGAATACAGCATGCCGACGCTTGGCTGATTCGCGTCGGGCAGTTGCCAGTGGCCGTTACTCCAGTGGGGTCGCGGCCGCTGTTACATTAATCACCCAGCGTATGCAAACGGCGTCAAGGCGGCAGTCGCGCAGGCCTGCCCAACGTCGGACAACGGCACCAGCCTGGCAGGCAACGGCCGGCAAACGAATGACGCTGGGGCTTATCGGAGGATTGCATGTCTTCATTACTCGCTAAATGTCAGCAACCGGACGCCGAAGGGCGAGTCCAGCATGTTACGCCGGAAAACGCCGGTTGGCGCTTCGTCGGCTTTGACGTTTACCGCCTTGAAGCCGGGCAAACGCTGCAACTGGAAAGCGCTGACAAGGAGCTATGCCTGGTGCTGGTGGCCGGCATTGCTTCAGTGGCAACGCAGCGCGCGGAGTACCCGCATATCGGTAAACGCATGAGCCCGTTCGAACGCACGCCACCGTATGCCGTCTATGTGCCACATCATGATAGCGTACAGGTGCGGGCGGAAAGCGATCTCGAACTGGCGGTGTGTAGCGCGCCGGGGCACGGGCATCTGCCTTCGCGTTTGATCACGCCGGCGGAGGTAGGGGTGGAGCGCCGTGGCAAAGGCCGCAACCAGCGGCTGGTGCACAACATTTTGCCGGACAGCGAACCGGCGGATAGCCTGCTGGTGGTGGAAGTCTATACCGATGAGGGCAACACCAGCTCTTATCCCAGCCACAAGCACGACCAGGAGGATTCGGCCGACGAAACCTATCTTGAAGAAACCTATTATCACCGCATCCAGCCGGAACAGGGTTTTTGTCTGCAACGGGTTTACACCGACGATCGAACGTTGGACGAATGCATGCCGGTGTACAATCGTGATGTGGTGAAAGTGCCGCGTGGCTATCACCCGGTGGCGACCATGGCCGGCTACGACAGCTATTATCTCAACGTGATGGCCGGGCCGGTGCGGTTGTGGAAGTTCACCTGGGAACAGGATCACGCCTGGATCAATGGCGACGACTACCCCAAGGCATAGGATCTGACGGATCGGAATCAAAGGGCGTGCGCCCTCAGACTGCTGACAACGTCGATATTAGGGGGAGCGTGCCGTTGGGGTCGTAGCGGCGTGCCCCTGGGTGCGCCAGGCCCGGGTATCTCGATTCGACAGGACTCTTTGTTATCAACCAAGGGCGAATCTGTTATTCGCCCTTTGGCTTTTAGGCTTCTTTGGCGTTGTTCAACGCCAGTGAAACGGCCAGGGTTTGTGCCAGACACATTGAGGCCACCTGCGAACGGAAGCCGTCCACCTGCGCTTCTCGCACCACAAAGCACACGTCACTGAAGGCGGCCAGCGGGCTTACCTGACTGTCGGTGATGGCAATCTGCTGCGCGCCTTGCTTGGCGCCCAACTCCACCAGTTCCAGCGCTTCTTTGGCATACGGCGAATAGCTGATGGCGATCACCACATCTTTCGGTTTCACCATGCTCAGCTGTTCGGTGAACATACCGCCCAAGCCATCGATCAAAAATGCGCGGCGCTCCAAATGGCGTAGCGCATAGGTCAGATATGAGGCGACGCTGAATGAACGCCGCAGGCCAATCACGTAGATATTTTCGGCGTTGTTGAGCAACTCGACCGCTTTGTCCAACTGCTCTGCGCTAATCTGCATCGCCAGCTGCTGCAACGCCTGCGCGTTCACCATGGTGAATACGTTGAGGATTTCGGCCGGTTTTTCCGGCGCGACGTTATCGTCGGTCGAGGTTTGGCGGAACAGGCGGGCCCGTTCGGTGTAGTTGACGGTTTCTTCCATCAGATGCTGACGGAAAACCTGTTTCATTTCGTTAAAGCCGCTGAAACCGAACGCATTGGCAAAGCGGATCAGGGTCGACGGCGGCACGCTGGCCTGTGCGGCGATGGAAGCTACGGTATCGAAAGCAATGCTATTACTGTTATCCAGAATATAACGCGCGACCTGCTTCAAACGTTTGCTGAGCGTCTCATAGCGGTGACGAATTTCGTCTTGTAATAGCGAAAGTTGAGTTGGGTTATTCATCCATTCGGCTCGCAGTATTGGCTGAGGCGCAGCGGTTCTGACGCCTGAATTGTTGACTCGTCATTCTAACAGACGGAGCGGAAATTTCATTTCCTCAAAAAGCGATTTATTTCATCGCAAGTTGCGTTAGTTCACAGAAAATGGGCAAAAAAATCCCCTTAAAGTCGCGAAAATCACTTTAAGGGGAAGTTTCTGCGTTACCGAGTGGCGATCAACGGCTGCCGTGAGCGCTGTCTGGCTGCGGACGATATAAACGCCAGAAACCGATCAGCGTGAGATATTTCTGTTTCACCTGCGCGATCAAAGCAGAATCATCTAGCTCACCCTGCAGCCAACGGCGTGACGGCTGGCCAAAAATGGTGCGGCCGACGGCGAAGCCTTTGACCCAACGTGCATCGGCCGCGGCGGCAAAGCCGGCTTTGAGTGTTTCTTCCGGCGAGTCCAGCCCCAGGATCACTGCACCGCGGCAGTAGGGATCGTTGGCCTCAATCAGCGCGCCGACCTTCTGCCAGTTTTCCGCGCTGAGCGGCGGCAGTTTCCACCAGTCCGGTTGAATGCCCAACTGATAGAAGTGGGCGATAATGTCGAGATAATACCGTTCGTCCCTATCCGCATTGTCTTCCGGCAGAATCACCTCCAGCAACAGCTCGTGGCCCGATTTACAGCAGCCACGATAGACGTCGCCGATCAGCTCATCCTGCTCCCGACGCAGCGCCTCGGCATCGTGAGGATGATAGAACACCAGACATTTAACGACGTGCTCCTGTGGCCAATCAATCAGCTGCGAGCCGATATTGCCATGTTCCAAACGTAGCGGTCGCGAACTCGGCTGTTCGATCGGACGACCTATCCACCAGCCCTGACCGGTAATTTCATTCAAGGCCGCCTGGCCGTAGGTGGTGTCCGCCAGAATGCCGCTGTTGCCGTCCAGTCCGGCTTCTGCCGCCGCCTGTCTGGCGGCCGTCAGCAGCAGGGTCTTCAATTGCGGAATGCGTTCTTCACCAACGCCGGCCTCGCGCGCCATATCTGCCAGCTGTTTGCGATGGTCAAAGGCAAACACGCACAGCTCTGACCATTGTCGTTTGCGGGTGGTGACGCGGTGCAGATGGTTAAGCCGCGCGTCCCGATCTGGTCGTTTCACCTGCTGTTCGCGTGCCAGATAGTCATCCAGTTCTTGTCTGGTCGGCATGGCCGGCGCGCAACCGTGGCGGGAAACCACCAGCGCACCGCAGGCGTTGGCGTAACGGCAGGCCTGATCCCAGCCTTCGTCATTCAAATAACCGCGCAGCAGACCGGACATAAAGGCATCGCCGGCGCCCAATACGTTAAGTACTTCCACCCGTACGCCAGAATGCAGCTTCACCTGCTGCCAATCGGCGGGAATTACGCCTTCAAAGACCGAGCAGCCCTGCGCGCCGCGTTTGCACACCAGCGTCGCCTGGCTGACCTTGCGTACATTGGCCAGTGCGGTCAGGGTATCGGTACTGCCGCCGGCGATGTGGAATTCCTCTTCGGTACCGACGATCAGATCAAAATGATGCAGTACCTCCTGCAGTTCGCGAGTGACCTGTGCCGACTCCACGAAGCGCGTTTCACCGTCGCCGAGCGACGTCAGCCCCCATAGCACTGGGCGATAATCGATATCCAGCGCGGTGCGCAGCCCATGCTTATGTGCATATTCCAGCGCCTTCAACACCGCGGCACGGGTATTCGGATGCGACAGATGGGTGCCGGTAATAGCCAGCGCGCGCGATGAGGCGATGTAGGATTCATCGATATCCTCGGGGGTCAGTGCCATATCGGCACAGTTGTCACGGTAGAAAATCAGCGGGAAGGTTTCCTGATCCTTAATCCCCAGGATCACCAGGCCGGTCAGCCGTTGCTTGTCGGTGATCAAACTGCGGGTATCTGCGCCCACACGCTGCAGCTCTTCACGCAGGAAGCGCCCCATATGCTCGTCGCCCACTCGCGCCAGCATGCCGGACTTCAGGCCCTGGATCGCCGTGCCGTAAGCGACGTTGCCCGACGATCCGCCCAGATATTTTGCGAATGAGCTGGCATCTTCGAGACGAGCGCCGATTTGTTGAGCATAGAAATCGACGGCGATGCGGCCGAGGCAGATGACATCAAGCTGTTTTTGTTGTGAAGCCATACCCGTTTCCTTCTGTTTAAGCAAAACCCGACTGCCACCCGGCAAGCGGAGATACGCAGGAAGCATGATTGGCAGTATGAGGAATAAAAATTTCAAATTCAAGATGGAATGAAATTAACACCCCGAAAATGTGATGCGTTTAAAATCACCGCATCACCGGTAGGGCAGCGGCAGGGGCAGCGATGACGGAGACGCCGTCCGGTAATAATGCCGCTACAGGCGCGGGCTACGGCCCGGTTTGACCAGACGTGATGAAACGGTGTTTACATGAGAATGCGATCTTTATCGCAAAATGAAATGTTTCTTCTGGAATGTGATTTTATGGAAAATATATTTGTTTATAATCGCTGCACGTTTCAGGTTGTCGACAGTATTAACCGGCGGGTTAAAGACGCGCCGCCAATAAGGGGGAAACATGAGTAAGATCAGATTGACCATGGCGCAGGCGCTTGTCAGATTCCTCGACAACCAGTACTTGCTGGTGGACGGTGTCGAAACCAAGTTCGTCAAGGGCATATTCGCCATTTTCGGCCACGGCAACGTGCTGGGGCTGGGACAGGCTCTGGAGCAGGAGTGCGGCGGCCTGATTGTTCATCAGGGCCGTAATGAACAGGGGATGGCCCACGCCGCTACCGGCTTCGCCAAGCAGAAACTGCGCCAGCAAATCTATGCCTGCACCTCCTCCGTCGGGCCCGGTGCCGCCAATATGATCACCGCCGCAGCCACCGCCACTGCCAACCGCATTCCTTTATTGCTGCTGCCGGGCGACGTTTACGCCTCGCGCCAGCCGGACCCGGTGCTGCAACAGATCGAACAATCCTACGATCTTAGCATCAGCACTAACGACGCCTTCCGCGCGGTGAGCAAATACTGGGATCGCATCGTGCGCCCAGAACAGCTGATGAGCGCCTGTATCAGCGCGATGCGCGTGCTGACCGATCCGGCGGAAACCGGTGCGGTAACGCTGTGCCTGCCTCAGGACGTGCAGGGCGAGGCCTACGACTACCCGGATTATTTCTTCCAGAAACGGGTTCATCGACTGGAACGTCGCCCCGCGACGCCGGGTATGCTGGCCGACGCGCTGGCAATGCTGAGCGGCAAGCGTAAACCGCTGCTGATCTGCGGCGGTGGGGTTAAATATTCGCAGGCCGGGCAGGCACTGCAACAGTTTGCCGAACGTTTCCACATCCCGTTTGCTGAAACGCAGGCCGGCAAGGGAGCGGTAGTATCCAGCCATCCGTTCAACGTCGGCGGCATTGGTGAAACCGGCTGTCTGGCCGCCAATACCCTGGCCAAAGAGGCCGATCTGGTGATTGGCGTCGGCACACGCTATACCGATTTTACCACCTCTTCCAAATGGTTGTTCCAGAATCCCGAGGTAGCGTTCCTTAATATCAACGTCAGCGCATTCGATGCCGGCAAGCTGGACGGCATACAGCTGCTGGCGGACGCCCGCGATGCATTGACCGCGCTCGCCGAGCAGGCCGCGCGCGCCGACTATCGCGCCGATTGGGGCGACGCCGTGACCCAGGCGCTGGCACAGCAGCAAAAAGAGACCGAACGGGTGTATTCCGTCGCCTATACCGGCGCCGATTTTGTGCCGGAAATTGCCGACCACCTGGATCGCGAGCGCGTGTTTGCCGAATTTATCGAACAGACCGGTTCGGTGCTGACCCAAAGCCGCGTGCTGGGTGTGCTGAACCACAATCTGCCGCAAGACAGCATCATTGTCGCGGCGGCGGGCAGCCTGCCGGGGGATTTGCAACGTGTCTGGCGCAACCGCCATGAACACGGCTATCACGTGGAGTACGGCTATTCCTGCATGGGTTACGAAGTGAACGCCGCCCTTGGTGTCAAGCTGGCGGAGCCGCAGCGTGAGGTTTACGCCATGGTCGGCGACGGTGCCTTCATGATGCTGCATTCAGAGCTGGTCACGTCGATTCAGGAAGGCTGCAAAATCAACGTGGTGCTGTTCGACAACATGACCAACGGCTGTATCAACAACCTGCAGATGGAACACGGTATGGACAGCTACACTACCGAGTTCCGCTTCCGGCAGGGGGACCGGCTGGACGGCGGGCTGGTGCCGGTGAACTTCGCCATGCTGGCAGCGGCGTACGGCTGCAAGACTTACAGCATTACTACCGAACAACAACTGATTGAGGCGTTGGCCGATGCCCGTCAGCAGACGGTTTCAACCCTGCTGGATATAAAAGTGCTGCCAAAAACCATGGTGCATAAATATCTCAGCTGGTGGCGTGTTGGCGGCGCACAGGTGGCGAACAGCGACAGCATTGTCGCGGTAGCGCGCAAACTGCAGGAAAACATTGACCAGGCCCGTGATTATTAAGCGTCACCGGCTTTCAACTCAGCCCTACACTTTCTGCCTAACCTAATCCGGGGGCTTTGAGCGGCAAATCGGTAATTCCCTGGGCGCATGGCTCGCCGTGCAACCAGGCTCAGCGAAGGCCGGCAGCCCAAGAGCCAACCCGGAACATGAAGGGCAAATCTAGAGGATAGCGAAATGACATTGAACATTGGGGTTATCGGCACCGGCGCTATTGGCCGAGATCACATCCGTCGTTGCAGCAAGGTATTGCAAGGTGCGCGGGTGGTAGCCGTCAACGATATCAATCGCGATAATGCCGCCAGGGTGGTCAGTGACCTGCAGCTGGAGGCAAAAGTCTATGACAACGGCCACGATCTGATTAACGCGGCCGACGTACAGGCGGTGCTGGTCACCTCCTGGGGGCCGAGCCACGAGGAGTTCGTGCTGTCTGCAATCGCCGCCGGAAAACCGGTATTCTGCGAGAAACCGCTGGCGGTCACCGCCCAGGGGTGTAAAAACATCGTCGAGGCCGAGGCAAAGCACGGCAAGCGTCTGGTACAGGTCGGTTTTATGCGCCCTTACGATCAGGGCTATCGGGCCCTGAAACAGGTGCTGACCAGTGGCCAGATCGGCGAACCGCTGATGCTGCATTGTGCGCACCGCAACCCGACGGTCGGCGAAGCCTACACCACCGACATGGCGATTACCGACACCCTGATTCATGAAATCGACGTACTGCGCTGGCTGCTGGACGACGACTACGTTTCGGTGCAGGTGGTGTTCCCACGCAAGACCTCCAAGGCGTTCGCTCACCTGAAGGATCCGCAAATCGTGCTGTTTGAAACCGCCAAGGGCACGCGCATTGACGTTGAAATCTTCGTTAACTGCCAGTACGGCTATGACATCCAGTGCGAAGTGGTGGGCGAAACCGGCATTGCCAAATTGCCAGAACCGTCGTCGATCCAGCTGCGCAGCAGCGCAAAATTGTCGAACGAAATCCTGATGGACTGGAAAGAACGTTTTATTGATGCCTATGACGTCGAACTGCAAGGTTTTATCAACGACGTGCTCGCGGGTCAGCTACAGGGGCCATCGGCCTGGGACGGCTATGCCGCTGCGGTGACCGCCGATGCCTGCGTGGCCGCGCAGCTTAGCGGCGAGATCGTACCGGTGACGCTGCCGACACGCCCATCGTTCTATGGCCATTAATCAACCACTCCAAACCCGATTAAATGAGGAGCAACCATGAAAATCGCCTTTGATGTGGATGTGATCAAGGATTTGGGGATCACGCAAATGGTGCAGCAGGTGGCCGACTGGGGCTACAAGTATATCGAGCAGTCACCGCACCCGCAGATCAACCCTTTCTATAAGCATCCGAAAGCCGCACGCGAAGTCATGGCGGAATATAAAAACGCTCTGAAGGCCACCGGCGTGGAGATCTCTTCATTTATCGTGGTGTATCGCTGGTCCGGGCCGGGGGAGGATCGCCGGCAGGCGGCGGTGAAGAACTGGCGCCGCATGATCGAGATCGCCGTTGAAATGGGGGTGCAGGTGATTAATACCGAACTGGCTGGCAACCCCAATGAACCGGAGATCTGCGAAGAGCTGTGGTACAAGTCGATGGAAGAACTGTTGCCGATCATCGAGCGTGAAGGTATTCGCATGGAGATCCAGTCTCACCCGTGGGACTTTTGCGAATTGAGTAATGAAACCGCCGATATGGTGAAGTCGCTGCGCAGCGATCACGTTAAATACCTGTATAGCGTGCCGCATTCGTTCTATTACGACAAAGGGCAGGGCGACGTGGCGAACATGCTCAAATACGCCGGCGACGATCTTTCCCACGTGCTGATCGCCGACACCATGAATCATACCCGCCATTGCCGTTACATCGTCAATCCGCCCGGCGTGGATGCTGCGGTGCATCAGCATGTTGGCATTGGCGAAGGCGAAGTCGATTTTGATGCGCTGTTCCAGACATTGCGCGATATGGAATTTGCCAATCGCAACTTCAAGGTCGGCGGCGAATCGATAATCTGCACCTCACTGTTCGGCTACCCGGAAAAAATGAAAACCCAGGCGGTAGCTACGCGCGAACGTATCGAAAAAGAGCTGTTGGGCAAATAACCTTGTCGGCAAGCCGGCAGGGAATGCGCCGGTACGCCGAACTGCGACAGAGGCTTAAGATGAACAAAGATAATGTAAAGCTGGCGATTGCGCCGATCGGTTGGACCAACGACGACATGCCCGAGTTGGGCAAGGAAAATACCTTCCAGCAGTGCGTCAGTGAAATGGCGCTGGCAGGGTTTACCGGCTGTGAAGTTGGCAGCAAGTATCCGCGCGATCCAAAAGTGTTGAAACCGATGCTGGATATTCGCGGCATTCAAATCTGTAATGCCTGGTTCAGCACCTTCTTTGCCGATGGTCTGAAAGAAAAAACCATTGACGAATTTGTCAATCATATGAATTTCCTGCACGCCATGGGAGCCAGGGTGATTGGCTGTTCAGAGCAAAGCAAGAGCATCCAGGGCACCAGCAAACCGGTGCTGGAGGAAAAGCCGCATTTCAGCGATGAAGAGTGGCAGCGCGTAGCCGACGGCTATAACCAGCTGGCGAAAATCGCCGCCGAAAAAGACATGCAGGTGTGTCTGCATCACCACATGGGCACCGGCATCCAAACCACCGAAGAAATCGATCGCTACATGAGCATGGTGAACGACGATGTCTACCTGCTGTTTGATACCGGCCATGCCTATTATTCCGAGGGCAGCCAGCAGGCAATGATGGCAATACTGGAAAAGTACCTGCCGCGCATCAATCATGTCCATTTGAAAGACGTACGTGACGACGTGGTGGCACAGGTCAAGGCGCAGCGCCTGAGTTTTCTGGACGGGGTGAAGAAAGGCACCTTTACCGTACCGGGCGACGGCGTGATTGATTTCCGCCCAGTGTTCAAGCTGCTGGACGAACGAGGCTATAAGGGCTGGATGGTGGTTGAAGCTGAACAGGATCCGGCGCTCGCCAACCCGTTTGAATATGCGGTAAAAGCCCGGCGCTATATCAGGGAAACTGCGGGGATCTAACCGGCGACGACGGCAGCGTCTCGGTAAAACCAAGGGCTATCGGCGATAGCCCTTTTGCTTTATTTAAACACCATGAAAACGCGCCATATGATAGGCATCCACCAGTTTGCCGTCGCGCATGGCGAAGTGCCGGCTGGTGCCTTCGATGTCAAAACCAAACTTGCGGTAGAGCGCAATGGCCCCCTGGTTATCGGTGAACACCGTCAGTTCAATGCGCTGTATCGCCGCCCAGTTATCACAGATGTCTATCATGGCGTGCATCAGCGCACTGCCGACGCCCTGGCCATGATAAGCCGGGTCGACGCCAAGACCAAAGGTTGCAACGTGCCGACGGCGCACGCGCTGGTTGAGTTCCAGCGTCAATTGCCCGACGATCTTTTCTCCCATGCAGGCTACCAGATTATTGATACCCGCGGGCCTGTCGGCCAGACGCTGTTGCCACAGGGCTTCGGAAGGCAAGGGGAGTTGTAGCGTGTCGCGGTACACCGCCGGATGGGCATACAGCTGCTGTAAAGCTACAGCATCGGTTATCTCAGCGTGACGGACGGTAATGTCTCCCATACCTGCTCTCCTTTGGTTTAACGGTTGAATAACCTCTAAAATTATCGGTTTATTGTATCGAATCAACAATATTTCACATTGGTCAAAAAAACACTTTACAGATGCGAATGATAATGATTATTATTGCTGTGCGTTCTCGGGAGGGTAGCACCCTTTGCCACTCTCGCTAGAAGGCACGACATTGCTCACATTGCTTCCAGTGTTACTTAGCCAGCTCGGGTGCTGGCTTTTTTTTTGCCCAAAATCATCCACCTTTACGCGCAACAAATCTTCTGCGGCTCCTCTGGCAATTTCATCGAATTTTTTGAACAGAGGGGTGAGTTTTTTACGCTTTCTTATTTCCTATGCAGGACTAGACTGTAAAAAACGTTGAGGAGAGTTGAATATGATTTATGTACGTAAAGCAGAAGACCGCGGTCATGCCAATCATGGTTGGTTGGACAGCTGGCACACCTTCTCATTTGCCAATTACTACGATCCTGACTTTATGGGGTTCTCCGCACTGCGGGTGATCAATGAAGACGTGATCGATGCGGGGCAGGGTTTTGGTACCCATCCGCATAAAGACATGGAAATTTTGACCTACGTGCTCAGCGGTACCGTCGAGCATCAGGACAGTATGGGCAACAAAGAGCAGATTCAGGCCGGTGAGTTCCAGATCATGAGCGCGGGTACCGGTGTACGGCACTCCGAATACAACGGTAATAGCGATCGGCCACTGCACCTGTATCAGATCTGGATCATTCCTGATACCAACGGCTTGCCGCCGCGTTACGAGCAACGCATGTTCGATGCGCCGAAGGGCCGCCAACTGGTATTGTCGCCCGATGCCCGTGAAGGCTCGTTGAAAGTATTCCAGGACATGACGCTGACGCGTTGGGCGCTGGAAAAAGACCAGCAGCCAGCCTATCAGGTAGCGGCCGAACGCCGCATCTGGATCCAGGTCGTGCGCGGTACGGTGACTATCAATGGACATACGGGCAGTACCAGCGATGCGTTCGCGGTATGGGATGAAGCCGAGTTGTCGATTCATGCCGATGAAGACAGTGAAATCCTGCTGTTTGATCTGCCGCCGGTCTGATTAACGCAGTAACCACCATTAAGGCTCAACCTGCGCGTTGAGCCTTTTTTAAGACTGCCGCTCACTAACCAGCAATATCGGCGCGCCTTTTTTTTTGCTAAAATGAACACCCATTCATGGTTAGCCAGTTCATTGATAATGAAGAAAAAACGGCCGGTACTTCAAGATGTGGCAAATAAGGTAGGCGTCACCAAGATGACGGTGAGCCGCTATTTGCGCAATCCCGATCAGGTTTCCGCCGCTTTGCAGCAAAAAATTGCGGTAGCGCTGGATGAGCTGGGATATATCCCCAACCGAGCGCCGGACATTCTCTCCAATGCCACCAGTCGGGCGATCGGCGTGCTGTTGCCATCGTTGACCAACCAGGTTTTTGCCGAGGTGTTGCGCGGCATTGAAAGCGTTACCGATGCGCATAATTATCAAACCATGCTGGCGCACTATGGCTATTTGCCGGAGCGTGAAGAAGAACGCCTGACTTCGCTGCTTTCCTTCAATATTGACGGTTTGATCCTGTCCGAACGTAACCACACGCCACGTACTTTAAAAATGATTGAAGTGGCCGGTATTCCCGTCGTCGAATTGATGGATTGCGTTACACCCTGTCTGGATCTGGCTGTCGGCTTTGATAATTTTGAAGCCGCGCGCCAAATGACTCAACAAATCATTGCTCATGGCCATCGGCACGTGGTGTATCTTGGCGCACGCCTTGATGAACGAACCCTGATTAAACAACGCGGTTATCAGCAGGCGATGCTGGATGCAGGTTTACAACCCCATTGCATCATGACCGATCGGGCTTCTTCGTATTCTTCTGGCGGTGAACTGTTACGTTTGGCGCAGAAAGAATATCCTCAGGTAGACAGCATATTTTGTACTAACGATGACCTGGCGGTAGGGGCAATGCTTGAATGCCAGCGCCAGGGACTGTCGATTCCACAGGACATGGCAATTGCCGGATTCCACGGCCATGATATCGGTCAGGTGATGGTGCCAAAACTTGCCAGCGTGTTGACATTGCGTGAGCGCATGGGGCAAGTGGCCGCGCAAAGCCTACTGGCAAAACTGCGTGGCGAAGCGGTTAATCCGCGCATGATTGACACCGGTTTTACCCTCCTGCTTGGCGGCAGTCTGTAGCGCCGCCATCGCGCGCTTGAGCATATTCCTAGTTTTTCAGTCCAGCATGGTTTTTTGATGGCCTTCACAGTTATGTAAAATCATCATAGGTGTTTGTTGCTTAATACTTCATCTACAAAGACAATGTTACCGATAACTTGTTACCAGTAACATTTTGGCTGGTGACCCCAACAGGGCAGTAATATTATGAGTAATACACAACACCACGTTTTTATTTTAATGGGCGTATCTGGCAGCGGGAAATCAGCGGTAGCCAATGCAGTTGCCCATGAAATCAGCGCTGCGATGCTTGACGGGGATTACCTGCATCCACGCAGCAACATCAACAAGATGGCCGATGGCCATGCGCTCAATGACGACGACCGTGCTCCTTGGCTGACGGCGTTGAACGATGCCATTTTTGCCATGCAGCGGACCAATAATGTGGCTCTGTTGGTGTGTTCGGCACTGAAAAAGCGTTATCGCGATCGCCTGCGTGCCGGCAACAGCAATCTGCATTTCATCTACCTGCAAGGTTCCAAAGCGATCATTGAAGAACGTTTGAAGCAGCGTAAAGGGCATTTCTTCAAGCCGCAGATGCTGGTTTCCCAGTTTGAAGCGCTGGAAGAACCTGGCGCCGATGAAGGCGATGTTCATGCGATCGATATCAACCAACCTTTAGAAGGCGTGGTTGCTGACACTATTAAACTGATAACCACAGTAACCGCTCAGGAATAATTATGGATACGTTAACGCTGGTTTTCACCGCCGTTGGTTCGGTGTTGCTATTGCTCTTCCTGGTGATGAAGGCGCGCATGCATGCCTTCATCGCCCTGATGCTGGTGTCGATGGGCGCGGGCCTGTTTTCCGGCATGTCGCTGGAAAAAATCACCGACACCATGCAAAAAGGCATGGGCGGCACCTTGGGCTTCCTGGCGATCGTTGTGGCGCTGGGCGCGATGTTCGGCAAAATTCTGCATGAAACAGGCGCGCTGGATCAGATCGCCGTCAAACTGTTGAAGGGATTCGGTGAACAGCGTGCGCACTACGCACTGGGTATTGCCGGTCTGGTCTGTGCCTTGCCGCTGTTCTTTGACGTGGCGATCGTGCTGTTGATTGGCGTGGCGTTCGCCGTTGCCCGCCGTACCGGCGGCAATCTGATCAAGCAGGTTATTCCGTTGTTTGCCGGCGTTGCCGCCGCTGCTGCCTTCCTGCTGCCGGGACCGACGCCGATGCTATTGGCTTCGCAAATGAATGCCGATTTTGGCTGGATGATCGTCATCGGCCTGGCTGCGGCGATCCCCGGCATGCTGTTGGCTGGCCCGCTGTTCGGTTCGTTCATCAGTAAACACGTGACGCTGGAGCTGCCAAAAGATATCGAGGAACCCAGCATTGACAAGAGCAAGCTGCCGTCGTTTGGCTTCAGCCTGGCATTAGTGCTGTTCCCGCTGGTGCTGGTGGGGATGAAAACCATTGGCGCACGCTTCACCGTTGAAGGCAGTTCGCTGTATCAGTGGCTGCAATTTATCGGACACCCGTTCACCGCGATTCTGATTGCCTGTCTGGTGGCGATTTATGGCCTGGCGATTCGTCGTGGCATGAGCAAAGAAAAGGTGATGGAAGTCTGTTCCGCGGCAATCCAGCCCGCAGGGATCATTCTGTTGGTGACCGGTGCCGGCGGCGTATTCAAGCAGGTGCTGGTCGATTCTGGCGTAGGCCCGGCGCTGGGTAATGCGCTGATTGGCGCCGGCTTGCCGATCGCCATTGCCTGCTTTGTGCTGTCTGCGGCAGTCCGAGTCATTCAAGGCTCGGCTACCGTAGCGTGTCTGACTACCGTCGGCCTGGTGATGCCGGTGATTGGTGAACTGGGTTATTCTGGCGCACAGATGGCGGCGCTGTCGATTTGTATCGCCGGTGGCTCTATCGTACTGAGCCACGTGAATGACTCCGGCTTCTGGCTGTTTGGCAAGTTCACCGGCGCCACCGAAGCGCAGACGTTAAAAACCTGGTCGGTGATGGAAACCATTCTCGGCACCACCGGTGCCGTTGTCGGCATGATCGCGTTCTCGATGATGTAATCTGCCGTCATTTTTTCATGCCAAGGCCGGTCAGTGAATGCTGACCGGTCTTATTCTCCGCGCTTCTTTCCCTTTGCTACAGTTTCAGATAGGCACGCACGCCATCCAGAAACATCTGCGTTGACAGCATTACCAGCACCAGCCCCATCAAACGCTCCAGCGCGCTGACGCCCTTACTGCCCAATAGACGCAAAAACAGGTCCGACATCAGCAGGATGGCGGCAGAAATCCCCCAGGCTATCAACAACGCGACCACCAGATGTCCCAGTTGATTAGGGTATTGATGTGACAGCAGCATCAGCGCTGCCAATATCGATGGCCCGGCTACCAGCGGGATCGCCAACGGTACCAGAAACGGCTCCTCGCCGGCGGAAAGACCGCTGTTGTTGCCTTCCTGTGATGGGAAAATCATCCTGATGGCTATCAGGAACAGAATGATGCCGCCGGAAATGGAGACCGTTTCAGTGCGCAGGTTGAGGAAGGCCAGAATGTTCTCGCCGGCAAACAGAAATACCAGCATCAGTATCAGCGCAATCAGCAGCTCGCGGATTAACACAATGCGCCGGCGGCGAGGTTCAAGGTGCTTGAGCACCGACATGAAAATCGGCAGATTACCGAGTGGGTCCATAATTAAAAACAGCAACACCGTCGCTGAAATCATCTCTGTCATCATTACCTCAACCGCGGCCAGAGGCAGCAAAATGACTGCTTGCCCCCCGCCTATAAGAAGGATTGCTGAGAAATGCCCAGCCATCGATTAAATTCACTTTGCGCCTGCGCTGACATTTTGTAAGGTGGGGACATTGTGTCCATCTCTACAAATTTGTCGTCATCCTCCAAGGCAGGACAGTTATCATGAAAAACGTTGGTTTAGTCGGTTGGCGCGGTATGGTCGGCTCTGTGCTCATGCAACGCATGGCAGAAGAGCGCGATTTTGACGCCATCCGCCCGGTATTCTTTTCTACATCTCAGCACGGTTCTGCTGCACCAGCCATCGGCGGCCAGCAAAACGGCACGCTGCAAGATGCTTACGATATCGATGCGCTAGCCGCACTTGATATTATCATCACCTGCCAGGGCGGCGATTACACTAACGAAGTTTATCCCAAGCTGCGTGAAAGTGGCTGGCAGGGTTACTGGATTGATGCCGCATCATCACTGCGCATGCAGGACGACGCGATTATCATTCTGGACCCGGTCAACCACGCGGTGATCCAGCAAGGGCTGGATAAAGGCATCAAAACGTTTGTCGGCGGCAACTGCACCGTCAGCCTGATGCTGATGTCACTGGGCGGGCTGTTTGCCAACGATCTGGTGGAATGGGCATCGGTCGCCACCTACCAGGCGGCATCCGGTGGCGGTGCGCGCCACATGCGCGAACTGCTGGTGCAAATGGGCATGCTGCACGCCGACGTGGCAAAAGAGCTGCAAAACCCGGCGGCGGCCATTCTGGATATCGAACGTAAAGTGACGGAGGCCACCCGCTCCGGCACCTTGCCGACCGACAATTTTGGTGTGCCATTGGCTGGCAGCCTGATCCCATGGATCGACAAGCAGCTCGATAACGGCCAGAGTCGTGAAGAGTGGAAAGGCCAGGCGGAAACCAACAAGATCCTGTCCACCTCCAGCGTTATCCCGGTTGATGGCCTGTGCGTGCGCGTTGGCGCGCTGCGCTGCCATAGCCAGGCGTTTACCCTGAAACTCAAGCAAGACGTGCCGCTGCCGGAAATTGAACAGATGCTGGCAACCCATAACGACTGGGTGCGGGTGATCCCGAACGACCGCGAACTGACGATGCGTGAACTGACACCTGCCGCGGTGACCGGTACGCTGAACACCCCGGTCGGACGTTTGCGCAAGCTGAACATGGGGCCGGAATACCTGTCGGCCTTCACCGTCGGCGACCAGCTGCTGTGGGGGGCGGCGGAACCGCTGCGTCGCATGCTGCGTATTCTGCTGTAAAAATAGCCAACACGTCCAGGGGCTGGAGCCTGCCAGCCCCATTAAACCGCATTTCTACCATTTCCCCCTTTATCTGAAAAATTTTCCTCATTCTCATCGCCATTCTTTTAGTCGTCTTTGGCTATGCTTACTGTGTAGCTGATTGAATTTTCACCTCTGCTAGGAATATGTCTAAAAAGAAGCAGAAAGAGCGATCTACAGGTCGGAAGCGTAAAGTTTAATCAATAACCGACCATAATCACGCTTTAGTCATCGAATGAATTGCATGATAAACACAACGGCTAACGTGTAAAAAATGTAGCCCTTAAGGATCATGCTATTAAGCAAAGGAAGAAGAACATGCCTGTACTTCCCGATCGTGACGTGATTAATCAATTGATTTCCGGTAATTATGCCGATCCGTTCTCCCTGCTCGGCATGCATGCCACCGCAGCGGGCCTACAGGTGCGAGCGTTATTTCCTGATGCCAGCGAGGTATGGCTGGTGGATGCCCAAACCGGACGTCGGGTAACGCAGCTCGACTGCCTGGAACCGCGCGGTTTCTTCTGTGCCACTATCTCGCGTCGTAAAAACCCTTTTCGCTATCAATTTTCGGTTAAATGGCACGATCATCAACAATTGTTGGAAGATCCTTACCGTTTTGGCACGCTTTTGCAGGAGATCGACAGCTGGCTATTGGCTGAAGGCACCCATTTGCGACCCTATGAGCGCCTGGGGGCCCACCTGAGCGAACTGGACGGTGTGGCCGGCGTCAGCTTTGCGGTATGGGCGCCAAATGCTCAGCGCGTTTCGGTGGTGGGGGAGTTCAACTTTTGGGATGGCCGCCGTCATCCGATGCGTCTGCGCAAAGAAAACGGCATCTGGGAACTGTTCCTGCCGGGGGTGAGCGCCGGGCAGCTCTACAAATACGAAATCATCGACTGTTACGGCAATACCCAGCTCAAGGCCGATCCCTATGCGTTTGAAGCGCAAATGCGCCCGGATACCGCTTCGCTGGTCGCTCCATTGCCCGAGGTGGTGGAAAACGCGGAGCAGCGCCAGCGTGCCAACGGTTTCGATCGGCCGGTATCAATTTATGAGGTGCACCTTGGCTCATGGCGTCGCCACAGTGACAACAATTTCTGGCTCAGCTATCAGGAACTGGCAGAACAGCTGATCCCGTATGTGAAGGAAATGGGGTTCACCCATATCGAACTGTTGCCGATCAACGAACACCCGTTCGACGGCAGTTGGGGCTATCAGCCGTTGGGCCTGTATGCGCCGACCCGTCGCTTTGGCACGCCGGCGGAGTTCAGGGCTTTTGTTGCAGCAGCGCATCAGGCCGGCATCAATGTGATCCTTGACTGGGTGCCGGGGCATTTCCCCAGCGACGCCTACGGGCTGGCCAATTTCGACGGCACCGCGCTGTATGAATATGCCGACCCGCGCGAAGGTTTCCATCAGGACTGGAACACGCTGATCTACAACTATGGTCGCCACGAAGTGCGTAATTACCTGGCAGGAAACGCCTTTTTTTGGCTGGAGCGTTACGGCATCGACGGCTTGCGGGTGGATGCGGTCGCTTCGATGATCTATCGCGACTATAGCCGCGCCGAGGGCGAGTGGGTGCCGAACTACTACGGCGGCAATGAAAACCTCGAAGCTATTGCCTTCCTGCGTTACACCAACCGCACGCTGGGCAAGGAGCGACCGGGCGCGGTCACGCTGGCGGAAGAGTCCACCGACTATCCCGGCGTCACGCTGCCGCCGGAGTCTAGCGGCCTGGGCTTTCATTACAAATGGAACCTGGGCTGGATGCACGACACGCTAAACTACATGAAGTGCGATCCGGTGCACCGCAAATATCAACATAACCAAATGACGTTCGGCATGCTGTATGCCTATACCGAAAACTTCGTGCTGCCGATTTCCCATGACGAAGTGGTGCACGGTAAACGTTCGGTGCTGGATCGCATGCCGGGCGATGCCTGGCAGAAGTTCGCCAACCTGCGCGCCTATTACGGTTTTATGTGGGCGCACCCCGGCAAAAAGCTGCTGTTTATGGGTTGCGAATTTGCCCAGGGGCGCGAGTGGAACTTCGACACCAGTCTGGACTGGCATTTGCTGCAAGGACTGGATGGTTGGCACCACGGCGTCCAGCGGCTGGTGCGCGATCTCAACCACTGTTATCAGAACACGCCGCCGCTGTACCAACGTGATTATCTGCCGGATGGCTTTGAATGGCTGGTGGTGGACGATTTCGACAACTCGGTCTTTGCCTTTGCCCGCTACGACGCTGACGGCAACCAACTGATTGCCGTCAGCAATTTTACCCCGGTACCGCGTCATCAGTATCGCATCGGTCTTTCCCAGCCGGGTAACTACCGGGAAATACTCAATACCGACTCGCACCATTACCACGGCAGCAATACCGGTAATCAGGGCCGGGTTCAATCGCAGGCGATCGGCAGCCACGGCCGCGATCATTCGATCGCCATTACCGTCCCGCCGCTGGCAACGCTGTACCTGCTGCGGGAGGCGACATGACGCAATTGCAACCCGGATTTGCCGCTCCCTATGGCGCTCATTTTGACGGCAATGGCGTCAACTTTACGCTGTTTTCGGCCAATGCCACACGGGTGGAGCTGTGCCTGTTCGATGCCGAACAGCGCGAAACCCGCCTGCCGCTGCCGGCACGCAGCGGCGATATCTGGCACGGTTATCTGCCGGGGGGGCGGCCGGGCCTGCGTTACGCTTACCGGGTGCATGGCCCGTTCGCGCCGGCGCAAGGGTTGCGCTTCAATCCGCAAAAACTGCTGCTGGACCCGGCTGCTCGCGCGGTCGAGGGCCCGGTTAATGACGACCCCCGGCTACACGGTGGTTATCAGCAGGCCGATGAGCATGACAGTGCTGCGCTGATGCCCAAATGCATCGTGGTGGATGAGGCCTATGATTGGCAGGACGATCGCGCGCCGGCCACGCCGTGGGGAGAGACGGTGATTTACGAAGCCCATGTGCGCGGTCTGACGCTGCAACATCCGGCGATCCCGCCGGCGCTGCGCGGCAGCTTTGCGGCGCTGGGTCACCCAGTGATGATCGCCTACTTCACCCAATTGGGCATTACTGCGCTAGAGCTATTGCCGATCCAGCAACATACCACCGAGCCGCGGTTGCAGCAGCTCGGGCTACAGAACTACTGGGGCTACAACGTGCTGGCGCCGTACGCGCCGGATAATCGCTATGCCAGCCAGTCGTCGCCGTTGCACGAGTTCCGCGACGCGGTAAAAGCCCTGCATCGCGCCGGTATCGAAGTGATTCTGGACGTGGTGTTCAACCACAGCGCCGAGCTGGATATTGACGGACCGACGCTGTCGCTGCGTGGTATCGACAACCCGAACTATTACTGGCTGAACCCGGACGGCGACTACAGCAACGTTACCGGCTGCGGCAACACGCTGCGGCTCGATCAGCCGGCGGGCGTGGCATGGGTGATGGATTGCCTGCGTTTTTGGGTGCGCGAGTGTCACGTCGACGGCTTTCGTTTCGATCTGGGCACGGTATTGGGCCGCACGCCAGAATTCGACCGCGACGCGCCGCTGTTTCAGGCGATGCTGGCGGACGACACCCTGTCCCGCTGCAAGCTGATCGCCGAACCGTGGGATATCGGCCCGGGCGGCTATCAGGTGGGCGGTTTTCCCGGCCGTTTCGCTGAATGGAATGACCATTATCGTGACGATATGCGGCGTTTCTGGCTGCTGGGGGATTTGCCGCTTGGCGCTTTCGCCCAGCGTTTTGCCGCCTCAAGCTCGGTGTTTGACCAACGTGGCCGGGCGCCCTATGCCAGCATCAACATGCTTACCGCCCACGACGGCTTTACCCTGCAGGATCTGGTGAGCTACAACCAGCGGCACAATCAGCCGAACGGCGAAGACAACCGTGACGGCAACGGACGTAATTACAGCTATAACCACGGCGTGGAAGGGCCAACCGATGATGCCGAGGTGAGGCAACGCCGCCGTGGCAGCCAGCGCGCGTTACTCGCCACCCTGTTGCTGTCGCAGGGCACGCCGATGCTGTTGGCCGGCGACGAGCATGGCCACAGTCAGCAGGGCAACAACAATGCCTATTGCCAGGATAATGCCACTACCTGGCTGGACTGGCAGTCGGCGGATCGGACGTTGCTCGACTATACCGCCGCGCTGATCCAACTGCGGCGGCAGATTCCCGCCCTGCGCCAGGACCGCTGGTGGCAGGAGGGTGATGGCAGCGTGCAATGGCTGAATGCGCAGGGCCAGCCGCTCGGCGCATCGCAGTGGGAGCATGCATCGCCGCAGTTGCAAATTCGGCTATCCCAACGTTGGCTGGTAGTGATTAACGCCGGCCCGGAGACGGCCGCTATGACCTTGCCTGCCGGCGATTGGCAGGTAGTCGCCCCGTTTGTTCAGGAAGACTCGCAGGCGGATTTCCCCGCCTGGCGCCAGCCTGCGCACTCGCTTTGCGTACTGGCAGACAATAATTAAAAGGAGTCAATCATGGTTAGATTTGAAAACAAAGACCCTTTGATGTTGGCGCGGCAACTGCCGATCAAATCCGTTGCCCTGATTCTGGCCGGTGGCCGCGGCTCACGCCTGAAAGATTTAACCTCGACCCGTGCCAAGCCTGCGGTGCACTTTGGCGGCAAGTTTCGCATTATCGATTTCGCGCTGTCCAACTGCCTGAATTCGGGCATCCGACGTATTGGGGTGATCACCCAATATCAGTCCCACACCCTGGTGCAGCACATTCAGCGCGGCTGGTCGTTCCTCAATGAGGAAATGAACGAGTTTGTCGATCTGTTGCCGGCCCAGCAGCGGCTTAGCACCGAACACTGGTACAAGGGCACCGCCGACGCGGTGTACCAGAACCTGGATATCATCCGCCGTTACGATGCGGAATACGTGGTGATTCTGGCCGGCGATCATATCTACAAGATGGATTATTCGCGCATGCTGATCGACCACGTCGAAAAGGGTGCGCAGTGTACCGTAGCCTGCCTACCGGTGCCGTTGCAGCAAGCCAGTGAATTCGGCGTGATGAAAGTGGATGAGCACGACCGGGTGCTGGAGTTCCTGGAAAAGCCACAGCAACCGCCGGCGATGCCGGACAACCCGGATATGGCGCTCGCCAGCATGGGTATTTATATCTTTAATGCGGATTATCTGTTCACCCTGTTGGAAGAGGACATGTCGACACCGGGTTCCAGCCATGACTTCGGCAAGGATCTGATCCCCAAGATTACCGCGCAACACGCCGCCTGGGCTCATCCCTTCACGCTGTCCTGCGTGACCTCCAATCCGGATCTGCCGCCGTATTGGCGTGACGTCGGCACGTTGGAAGCCTACTGGCGCGCCAACCTGGACTTGGCGTCGGTGACGCCGGAGCTGGATATGTATGACCGCGCCTGGCCGATTCGCACGCACATGGAACCGCTGCCGCCGGCCAAGTTCGTGCAGGATCGCTCCGGTAGCCATGGCATGACCATGAACTCGCTGGTCTCCGGCGGGTGCATCGTTTCCGGTTCGGTGGTGGTGCATTCGGTGTTGTTCCCTCGAGTACGGGTGAACTCCTTTTGTACCATCGATTCCACCGTGTTGTTGCCGGACGTCAACGTCGGCCGCTCTTGCCGCCTGCGGCGTTGCATCATCGATCGTGCCTGCCAGATCCCGGAAGGGATGGTGATTGGCGAGAATGCCGATGAGGACAGCAAGCGTTTCTACCGTTCCGAAGGCGGCATCGTGCTGGTCACGCGCGACATGCTGTCGAAATTATAGCGGATCGCCTTTGACCCCGTGGGCGCGCAGCTCGTGCCCTTACGTGTCTCCCAGTGCCCGCTAGCGGGCCGAATTTCAGGAGTAGCGATGCAGGTATTACACGTATGTTCTGAGATGTTCCCACTGCTTAAAACCGGCGGGCTCGCAGACGTGGTTGGCGCGCTGCCGGCGGCGCAGATTGATGCCGGCGCCGATGTGCGGGTGTTATTACCCGCTTTCCCCGATCTGCGTAACGGCATTGCCGAAACCGTACTGGTGGCGGAAATCGACTCGTTCGCCGGCCGCGTCGGGCTGCGCTATGGTACCTATCATGGCGTTGGCATCTATCTGATTGATGCGCCCTGGCTTTACGATCGCCCTGGCAGTCCGTACCACGACCAGTCGATGTATGCCTATCCCGATAATCACCGCCGCTTTGCGCTGCTCGGCTGGATGGCCTGCGAACTGGCCAAGGGGCTGGATCGCTATTGGCGACCGACGCTGGTGCATGCACACGACTGGCACGCCGGGCTGACCTGTGCCTATCTGGCGGCAAACGGCCACCCGGCGCGTTCGGTGTTTACCGTGCACAACCTGGCCTATCAGGGCATGTTTTCCGCACATCACGTTACTGAGCTGTGGCTTCCCCAGTCGTTTTATGACATCTACGGCCTCGAGTTTCACGGGCAGATGTCCTACCTGAAGGCCGGATTGTTCTATGCCGATCATATTACTGCCGTCAGTCCGACCTATGCGCGCGAAATCACCCGGCCGGAGTTCGGCTATGGTATGGAAGGGCTATTGCAGGAACGGCAGCGTCAGGGGCGGTTAAGCGGCATTCTGAACGGCGTCGACGAAAAAATCTGGGATCCGGCCAACGACGCACGACTCAGGGCGCGTTATGACGCCGACGATCTGAAAGAAAAAGTGAAAAATAAACTGCATCTGCAAAAGGCCATGGGGTTGAAGGTGGATGAGTCGGCACCGGTATTTGCGGTGGTCAGTCGGCTGACCAGCCAGAAAGGACTGGATCTGGTGCTGGAAGCATTGCCGGCGTTGCTGGAACAGGGCGGACAACTGGCGCTGCTCGGTGCCGGCGATGCGGTGTTGCAGCAGGCGTTTCTGGCGGCCGCTGCCGACTATCCAGAGCAGGTTGGGGTGCAAATCGGCTATCACGAAGCGTTCTCGCACCGCATTATTGGCGGGGCTGATGTCATTATGGTGCCGAGCCGGTTTGAACCCTGCGGCCTGACGCAGCTGTATGGCCTGAAGTACGGCACGCTGCCGCTGGTACGCCGCACTGGCGGGCTGGCGGACACGGTGGTGGACTGCGCGCTGGAAAATCTGGCCGACGGTACCGCCAGCGGATTCGTATTCGATGACTGTGACGCCGTTGCGCTGGGCAATGCCATTCGGCGCGCCATGGTGTTGTGGAGCCGCCAGAAACACTGGCGTCACGTGCAGCGCCATGCCATGAGTCTCGACTTTGGCTGGCAGGTAGCGGCAAAGGAATACCTGTCGCTGTATCGCCGGCTGCTTTGAGGCGGCCCCTGCGTCCCAGGCGCTTGCCGTGCGGCCGGCATTTACCGACTCACGGCGTTGCCGTCTGGGTGTAACACCCATCCAGTAGGGTATATCCATGCTGGTTGTAATCACGCACTCGGGATTGAAAAATGACTTCACCGTTTAGCTACACCTCACCCACGGTCAGTGTCGAAGCGCTGAAACATTCCATTGCCTATAAGCTGATGTTTATCATCGGCAAAGATCCGGCCATTGCTACCCAGCATGACTGGCTCAACGCCGCCCTGTTCGCGGTGCGCGATCGCATGGTGGAACGCTGGCTGCGCTCCAATCGCGCCCAGTTGTCGCAGGATGTGCGGCAGGTCTATTACCTGTCGATGGAGTTTCTGCTTGGGCGCACTCTGTCGAATGCCCTGCTGTCGATGGGCATTTATCAGGATTTGCAGGACGCGTTGGAAGAGATGGGCCTCAGCCTTGGCGAACTGCTGGAGGAAGAGAACGACCCGGGGCTCGGCAACGGCGGGTTGGGGCGGCTAGCCGCCTGTTTCCTGGATTCGCTGGCAACGCTGGCGTTGCCGGGGCGCGGTTATGGCATCCGCTACGAATACGGTATGTTCAAGCAGAACATCGTGGACGGTCAGCAGATGGAATCACCCGACTATTGGCTGGAATATGGTAATCCGTGGGAGTTCCCGCGCCATAACACCCGTTACAAAGTGCGTTTTGGCGGGCGTGTCCAGCAGGAGGGCGCGAAAACCCGCTGGGTGGAAACCGAAGAGGTACTGGCGATCGCCTACGATCAGGTGATCCCCGGGTTTGACACCGACGCCACCAATACCCTGCGGCTGTGGAGCGCGCAGGCGAGTAACGAAATCAACCTGGGCAAGTTTAACCAGGGAGATTATTTCGCTGCGGTAGAAGATAAAAACCATTCTGAAAACGTTTCGCGGGTGCTGTATCCGGATGACTCGACCTATTCGGGGCGTGAACTGCGGTTGCGGCAGGAGTATTTCCTGGTATCGGCGACGGTGCAGGATATCCTCAATCGCCATTGGGCGATGCATAAGACCTTTGATAATCTGGCAGACAAAATCGCCATTCACCTCAACGATACCCACCCGGTGTTGTCGATCCCGGAACTGATGCGCGTGTTGATCGACGAGCATAAATTCAACTGGCTAGACGCCTGGGGGGTGGTGGAAAAAGTGTTTTCCTACACCAACCACACGCTGATGAGCGAAGCGCTGGAAACCTGGCCGGTGGAGATGATCGGCAAGATCCTGCCGCGTCATCTGCAGCTGATCTTCGAAATCAACGATCATTTCCTCAAGTATGTGCAACAGGAAGCGCCAGGTGACAACGATCTGCTGGCGCGTCTGTCGATCATCGACGAACAGCACGGCCGCAAAGTGCGCATGGCGTGGCTGGCGGTGGTGGTCAGTCACAAGGTGAATGGCGTTTCTGCGCTGCACTCCGAACTGATGGTGCAATCGCTGTTTGCCGACTTTGCCCGTATCTTCCCCGATCGCTTTTGTAATAAAACCAACGGCGTTACGCCACGGCGCTGGCTGGGGCTGGCCAATCGCCCACTGTCGGCAGTGCTGGACGATGCCATTGGCCATACCTGGCGCACCGATCTCAGCCAGTTGAGCGAGATTAAACCCAACGTCGATTACCCCAGTTTTCTGTTGGCGGTGCGGGAGGCCAAGCAGCAAAACAAACAGCGGCTGGCGGCTTACATCGCCCGCAAGCTGAACGTGGTGGTCAACCCGGATGCGTTGTTTGATGTGCAGATCAAGCGCATCCATGAATACAAACGGCAACTATTGAACGTGTTGCACGTTATCACTCGCTATAACCGGCTGCTGCAGGATCCGGAAACCGAACGCGTACCACGCGTGGTGATTTTTGCCGGCAAGGCGGCCTCGGCCTACTACGCCGCCAAGCAGATTATTCGCTTGATCAATGACGTGGCAAAGGTGATCAACAACGATCCGCGGGTGCACGATCGGCTGAAAGTAGTGTTTATTCCCAATTATGGCGTCAGCCTGGCGCAGATGATCATTCCGGCAGCGGATCTGTCCGAACAGATCTCGCTGGCCGGCACCGAGGCCTCCGGCACCAGTAACATGAAATTTGCCCTCAACGGCGCGCTGACCATTGGCACGCTGGACGGTGCCAACGTTGAAATGCGCGAGCATGTCGGCGAAGACAATATCTTTATCTTTGGCAACACCGCCGAACAGGTAGAGCAGCTGCGGCGTAACGGTTACAACCCGCACCAGTATTATGAGCAGGACACCGAACTGCACCAGGCGCTGACGCAGATCGCGACCGGTGCCTTCAGCCCGCAGGAGCCCAAGCGCTACAGTAACCTATTCGACTCGTTGGTGAATCTCGGCGATCACTATCAGCTGTTGGCGGATTATCGTAGCTATGTTGACACGCAGGATCGGGTTGACGAGCTGTATCGCCAACAGGATGAGTGGACGCGGCGGGCGGTGCTGAACATTGCCAATATGGGCTATTTTTCGTCCGATCGCACCATTCAGGAATACGCCGACGAGATCTGGCACATCAAGCCGGTGAAGCTATAGTAAAAGGGCCGGAGTATCCGGCCCTGATTTCACGGGGTGAGTGCGCTGTCGTTACGAGGCCAGCGACAGCGTTTTCGTTTTCGCGTGTTGCGCCAGCCAGGCTTTGACGCGCGCCTGTTGCGCTTCATCCAGCCACATGCCGAGTTTGGTGCGACGCCAGATGGCATCGTCCAGCTCAACCACCCACTCTTTTTCTACCAGATAGCGCAGTTCGGCCTGGTACAAGCCGTGGCCGAAATCTTCGCCCAGGTCTGTCAGACCGTTGGCGCCGTCCAGGATCAGTTCGCTGTGGCTGCCATAGGTGCGCGCGTAACGTCGAGCCAGCGATTCTGGCAGCCAGGCGTGTTCGCGTCGCAGTTTGGCCGCGTAACCGTCGCGATCGCCGCCGATGTCGCCACCCGGCAATGCGCCGTTTTTGGTCCACGCCGGACCGGCACCCGGATAGTAACGGGCCAGTTTTTCCATCGCGTGTTCTGCCAGCTTGCGGTAGGTGGTCAGCTTACCGCCGAACACTGACAGCAGCGGCGCCTGGCCAGCATCATCATGCACGTCCAGGGTGTAATCGCGCGTGACCGCCTGCGGCGAGTCGGACTCGTCATCGCACAGCGGTCGTACGCCGGAGTAGGTCCAGACGATATCATCGCGTGCCAGCTGCTTTTTGAAGTGATCGTTATACACCTTCAGCAGATAGTCGATTTCATTGTCGTCGATTTTCACGTCTTTCGGATCGCCGTGATATTCCACGTCGGTGGTGCCGATAATTGAAAACTCGTCCAGCCACGGGATGACAAACACGATGCGGTTGTCTTCGTTTTGCAGAATATACGATTGTGGCTGATTATGCGCTTTTGGCACCACGATGTGGCTGCCCTTGATCAGACGGATGCCGTACGGTGATTTCAGCTTCAGGCCGTCGTCAAAGAAGTGTTTCACCCATGGGCCGGTCGCATTCACCAGACCCTTGGCGCGCCAGGTGAAGGTTTTGCCGCTGTCGATATCGGTGGCTTCAACCATCCACAGGCCGTTCTCTCGCCATGCACGGGTCACTTTGGTGCGGGTACGTACTTCGCCGCCGCGTTCCACCACTTCCTGTGCGTTCAGTACCACCAGGCGCGCATCGTCGACCCAGCAGTCAGAATATTCGAAACCGCGCTTCAGTTCCGGCTTAAGTACCGATTCTGGTCCAAATCGCAACCCTTTGCTGCCCGGCAGGCTGGTACGCTTGCCCAGGTGGTCGTACAGGAACAGACCGGTGCGGATCATCCAGGCCGGGCGCAGATGCGGTTGGTGCGGCAGCCGAAAGCGCATCGGGAACGCGATGTGCGGTGCCAGTTTCAACAGCACTTCACGTTCGGCCAGCGCTTCGCTTACCAAACGGAATTCATAGTGTTCCAGATAGCGCAAGCCGCCATGGATCAGCTTGGAGCTGGCGGAAGACGTAGCGCAGGCCAAGTCTTGCGCTTCCAGTAGCAGTACGGACAGCCCGCGCCCGGCAGCATCCGCCGCGATGCCGGCACCGTTGATGCCGCCACCGATAACGATCAAGTCTTTGGTTTCCACGTCACCTTCCTCCAGATGTTCGAAATAGCTCTTTCATGTTCGTTTTCGCTCATGATTGTAATCAAAAACCAACAAACAAGCCAAGCCTTAACCAAACAAAAACATTCTGGCGTGATAGAGGTAACAGTTTGGTGATAATAGTCACAAAAAGTGAAGGGGAATTGGAGCGGCCCTCTCCCGCAGGGAGAGAGGGTTAACAACAGGCGGGGATTAGCACAGTTCGAGTTGGACGTCGTATTGCTCGATGATTTTCATCACGCTCGGCGGTGGCAACTGGTCGGTGAACAGATAGTCGATCAGATTCATGTTGCCGAGATTAACCATCGCGTTGCGGCCGAATTTAGAATGGTCGGTGACCAGCATGACGCAGCGCGAGTTTTCAATAATGGCGCGTTTGGTACGCACTTCGTGATAGTCGAATTCGAGCAGCGAGCCGTCCATATCGATACCGCTGATCCCGAGGATGCCGTAGTCCAGGCGGAACTGGGAGATGAAATCCAGCGTCGCTTCACCCATGATGCCGCCGTCGCGGGTGCGCACTTCACCACCGGCCAGAATCAGCCGAAAATCTTCTTTGGCGGTCAGCAGCGTAGCGACGTTGAGGTTATTGGTAACTACCCGCAGGTTCTTGTGGTTCATCAGCGCGTGGGCCACCGCTTCTGGCGTGGTGCCGATATCAATGAACAGCGTGGCACCATCCGGGATCTGGCTGGCGACGCGTTGGGCGATGCGCGCCTTTTCTTCGGACCACATCACCTTGCGATCGTGGTAAGCGGCGTTCACCGAGCTGGACGGCAGCGCGGCGCCGCCGTGATGGCGCTGAATCTTGTTCTGATCGGCCAGGTCATTCAGATCGCGGCGAATCGTTTGCGGACTGACGTCAAAATGTTCGACCAGTTCTTCCGTGCTGACATATCCCTGTAGTCGCACCAGCTCGATAATTGCGTCATGACGCTGTGTTTGCTTCACGATAATCCCCTATATATGTACCTGGCTGTTATTGTTGGTGGGTGGCGCGATGTCGCGTATCCCAAAATGCCATCAGTAACCCTAACACTAAACCGGCGACGTGTGCCGCGTTAGCGATCGACATTCCTAAAATATCGAAGTAGCCAGCCACCAACCACAGCACGGAAAACGCCATCAGACCGCGTGGCAGCATCAGACCGCGTTCCGGCGCACGCTCGCCGCTGAGCCAGCTGTAACCCATCAGCGCATAAACCACGCCGGACAGGCCACCAAACAGCGCGCCGCTGAACAGTGATTGCGCCCAGCCGCTGAAGAAGGCAGAAACTACCGCCAGCACGAACAGTTTACCGGCGCCGAGGCGTTTTTCCATCGGGCCGCCGAGATACCACCACCACAGCAGGTTGAAGGTAATGTGCAGCAGCGAAAAATGCAGCAAGGCATGGCTGACCCAGCGCCACAGCTGGCTATATTGCTCGCTGTTCTGCGGCCAGGACAGCCAGTACATCACGAGATCGTCGCCCAATACCTGCATCAGCAGGTAGACCAGAATACACAATACCATCACCGTTAACGTCAACGGGCCGGCCTTGCTGCGGATGAGTTGCAGGTAGGAGACGTGTTGGTAAGGCATATTGGCGTCGGTGGTGCCGGTCTGCCAACTGGCGGCCTGATAACGGCGGTTAAGCGGGTCAATCATAAACTGCTGCAGTTCATGCTGTACCTGATCGAGGCGACTGTCGTCGGCCAACCAGATTTCCGCCGCCTCGCCGGTGTTATGCACCTCAAGCGTGATGCCCAGCGTGGCCATGTAATCGACAAAGGCCTGTGCCAGGCGGGGGTTGGATACGGCGATCACTCGAACCATAAATAGGGGGATCCGTGATAAGTAGATGATTTCTGCCGCGGTTTGCATCACCACTGGCAATCGACGGCTGATTATAACGTCGAAGCCCCAGGCGTTGGCAATGCTTTAACCTTCGGTAACGCATTGTGCGTTAACGGGAGAGGGCAATCGATGGATGTGGGGCTGTGGCAAAGGAAAGGGCGCAGTCGTGCCCCGAATATGCGGGATAAAGCCAGTGGCTAGATAGCGTGCGATTGGCGGCACGCTGGCCCTGCTGCTGATAAATTGGCCGGGGGAAAGTTGCCTTACCCCCTGGAGTGGCCCATCAGCTGGGATCCTCAGATGTATCCCATTAACGCGTGGGGGACACCAGCCGGTAGCGTTGTCACAACCTCGGAGCGCAGGTGGTTAGGCGGAAGTTTCTACCTCTTGCGGGTACTGGCGCAGCCAGGCCTCAAAGCCGCCGTCGATGCTGTAAACGGAATCAAATCCTTGATTAATAAGATATTGTGCTGCGCTGCGGCTGCTGTTGCCGTGGTAGCACATCACCATTACCGGTCGCTCGAAATCATTCTGTTGCATAAATGCCGATAGGGTCGCGTTGGTAAGATGGTAAGCGCCTGGCGTATGGCCGGCTTCAAAACTCTGTGGATCGCGAATGTCGACCAGCGCCGCACTGCCGTCTTTCCAGCGCGCGTACGCCTGTTCAACATTGATCGCTTCAAACTGTTCCATGACTTCCGACTGCCTTTTAATGGGGGACGCTGCTATTGTATCTAAATCTGCGCCATTTAAGACCAGAGCGTTATTAAGGTTTTATATCCACCGCCGCTCCTCGGCCGACTTGCGGGTTGTCAGGCGCCATAACCCATCATTTTCAGTAACTGCTGGGCCTGCTGCACCGCTTCCTGACGATGGGCCACGCCCAGTTTCTGATACAGGTTGCGGATGTGCGTTTTGATGGTGGTGGCGGCGACCGCCAGTTCACCGGCAATCTGATCGTTACTGTAGCCGGAATAGATCAGCCCCAGCACCTGCCATTCACGCTGGGTCAGTGGGCTGGTGCGGATCAGTTCCGGCACCTGCGGGTGCGTTAACAGCTTATCGACGAAGTTTTCGTCAAAATGCGCGAACTTGTGCCGATGGTGTTGGTTGATATCACGCAGGATACGCTGCGCGCGGTGCTGTTCCAGCTCTGGCAGCGTATTCAGTTGGATCAGTTGGCGCAACTGCTGCGCCATGGCTTCGCCTTCAATCACGAAATGGCTGATAAAGCCGGTGCGATTGGCCAGCGACAGGGCCTCGATCAACACGCGTTGCGCATCGCTTTTGCGCTCCATCTGCCAATAAAGCTGGTTGCTTAGCAACAGGTTGCGATTAAGATCGCTGACCAGCCGCAGTCGACGTGCATTGTCATTCAGTTCGTCCAGCACCACTTCGGCTTCGTCATATTGGCCCAGCAGGATCTGTACGCGGGCGATGTTGCGCCACTGGCCCTGCAGGAAGTGGTTATCCGCCATGCCCGGTTTTTCCGCGTGGCGCAGCCAGTTGGCCGCAGCGGCGGTATCTCCGGTCATCTGCCATAGGATCACCCGTGGCTTATCGGCGTTGGTCAGCCAGTCGCGGTGATATTGAGTGCCATGCAGCAGCGCTTCGCAGCGTTGCAGATGGGCGTGGGCGTTATCCAGATCGCCGCGTGCCAGTGAACATTTCGCCAGCATGGCGATGCACTGCAACTGCTGTTGCGGCTGATAGTTGGCGAGAATCGATAGCCCCTGACGGGCTGCGTCTTCGGCTTCGTCAAGCCGCGACCATGACCATAACACCTGCGCGCGAATGCGCAGCAGGAATTCATGCATCGGCAACTGTTCCAGATGCTGTTCGCGCACCAGTTCGAATGCCTTGTCCTGCGTTTCATAGGCCGCCTGCAAGAAGCCTTGGGCAATCAGGATTTCACTCTGCTGCAGCAGGGCCCACAGCGCGTAATGGAAAGCCTGATGACGGCGCGCCATCTGTTCGGTTTGCTGCATCATTGGCAGCGCGCGTGCCAATTCACCTTTGCAGTGATGAATTTCACCGGTTACCGAGGTGGCGACAATGCGGCTGTAATAGCTCGACAACGGCAGGAACTTCAGCGCTTCGGTTGCCAACCGTTCCGCTTCTTCCGGCTTGCCGGCGTTGATTGCCACCTGCGCGCGCAGCGCGTCGAATTCGGCACGCAGCGTCTGGTCGACGGTGATCTGCCGATCGCGCATGGCCTGTTCGGCGCGCTCAAGCTGGGTATTCACCTCAATGTAACGGTGCTGACTCTGCGCCAGCCAGGCTTGCAGCAGCGCCAGTTTCGGGCTCTGAATCAGCCGATCGTAAGGTAATGCGTTCAGGCACTCTTCCAGTAACGCCAGTTCGCTGCGATGGAACAGCGCCCAGGCGTGTTGTAACAGAATGTCGCGCAGCATGCTGACGTCGCTGGCCGCCAGCGCATGGTGGATAGCTTCGGCCGGATAACCGAGCGCCAGCCAGCCTTCGGCGGCGGCACGATGCAGCCCCGGTAGCTCTAGTGCCAGTTCCCACTGGCAACGCTGCCGCAAAAAGGTGGCAAACAGCGGATGGAAGCAGAACCATTCGCCGGTATCATCCATGCGATGGATAAACATTCCCTGGCGTTCCAGCTCCTCCAGTCGCTGCTGGCCGTTGTCTTCGCCGGTCAGGCGTACAATCAGCGCGTCGTTCATTGAGCGCAACACCGAACAGCGCAGCAGGAAGGCGCGCGCTTCGGCGTCCACGCGATCAAGCACCTCATCGACCAGATAGTCCGACAGGTGGCTGGCATTCAGCCCGGCCAGTCGCTTGGCGGACTGGTGCGCGGAGGAGCTGGACTGGCGTGCGGAAAGCGCGATCAGTTGTAATGCGGTGGCCCAGCCTTCGACCTCGTCACACAGTCGGCTGCTGTCATGCTGTTCCAGTGGTGCGCTAAGGCGGCAGTCAAAGAACTGTTTGGCTTCCTGATGGGTAAATGCCAGCAGCGGCGTGCCGAGCTCCAGCAGTTGATCGCGCACGCGCAGGTTGGCAATTCCGAGCGGTGGCAGGGTGCGTGACAGCAGGATCAGCGACAGGTTTTCCGGCTGATGGCGCAGGAAAAAGCGCATCGCTTCGTGGATGACGTCATTGGTGATCAGGTGATAGTCATCAATCACCAGGTACAGCGGCTGGTGCCATTCGGCCAGTTCGATAAACACCTGACCAAACAGCGCCGACAAACTGGCGTATTGATGTTTTTGGCTCAGCGCTTCGCTTTTGACGCAGTGTCCACCGGACGCCTGCTGCAAGGCGGCAATCAGGTAGCTGGCGAAACGCTCCGGCTGGTTGTCACTTTCGTCCAGGGAATACCAGCCGAGATCCGCCTTGCCGGCCGCCCATTGGGCAATTAACGTGGTTTTCCCATAACCTGCCGGGCAATTGACCAACGTCAGGCGATAGTTCGCCGCACCGCTCAGCTTGGCCAACAGACGATCGCGTACCACGGTATTTTGCAGCCGTACCGGGCGGCTCAATTTTGATGGGATCAGCATAGTATTCCAGAGTCAATGCGCGGTTCCCGCCGCCGAAACCAGCCCGCAGGCAGCGTTGCTTTTTACCTGTCGGGAACGGGGCGAGATTAATTATTTCAGGGTTCGTAATTAATCACCCCGTTTAACTTCTGACAACGCCAGACGTATTGCAACAAGCTTACGCTTTCGCTTGGCGGTAAGTTGCAGTCGATCACACTTTTTTACATATCGGTGGCGTTATGGCGTTCGGTGTAAATCGACCGGCAAAAATACCGTTCTGTGTTAATCGCCTGGCAAGTTAAATGATGTGCCGTTTCGGGAAGGGGGCTAAAGCGACTACACTTTGATCGCCGGTGGCGATATAGACGTTTTAGGGCTGTCTCATTGCTTGCTGAGGGGTAAAAAGTGCCTGAGATCACACTTCTGACTACGCCCCAACTCTCCTCCCCAGCTAATCCCCAGGCGGGATGATGCCCTGTCGCGTTCCTCCCGGCAGGATAGCGAAAAATTGGCACACTTCTACAGAGCAGAGAGTTCTCTTATGTCACAGTCTACGCTTAAAAAGGACGTTTTCCTGGCAGCATTGACCCGCCAGTGGCAGCAATTCGGCCTGAGTTCCGCCCAGCAGATGACCCAGCAGCAGTGGTGGCAAGCGGTCAGCCGCGCGCTGGCCGAACAGTTGGCGGCGCAGCCGGCACCGCGCAGCAAGGCCACATCAATGCGCCATGTGAATTATATTTCGATGGAATTTCTGATTGGACGTCTGACCGCCAACAATCTGATCAACCTGGGCTGGTATGACACGGTGGCCGGGGCGCTGGCGGAGCAGGGTGTACAGCTGGCCGACCTGCTTGAACAAGAGACCGATCCGGCATTGGGCAACGGTGGGCTGGGGCGTTTGGCTGCCTGCTTCCTCGATTCAATGGCGACGGTAGAACAGCCGGCGACCGGCTATGGTCTGAATTATCAATACGGCCTGTTCCGCCAGTCCTTCCAGGACGGTAAGCAGCAGGAAGCGCCGGATGACTGGCAGCGCGAGCGTTACCCGTGGTTCCAGCATAACTCTGCACTGGCAGTGGATGTCGGCGTCGGCGGCAAGCTGGAAAAACTGGCCGATGGCCGCGAACTGTGGCATCCGGCGCTGACCCTGCGCGGCGAAGCCTGGGACCTGCCGGTTCTCGGTTATCGCAACGGCGTCAGCCAGCCGCTGCGCCTGTGGCAGGCGAGCCACCCGCATCCGTTCGACCTGGGCGACTTTAACGACGGCAAGTTCCTGCAAGCGGAAAAACAGGGCTGCGAGGCGGCCAAGCTGACCAAGGTGCTGTACCCGAATGACAACCATCAGGCCGGCAAACGCCTGCGTTTGATGCAGCAGTACTTCCAGTGCGCCTGTTCGGTGGCAGATATTCTGCGCCGGCATCATCAGGCCGGGCGAAAAATCGAAGATTTGCCGAAATACGAAGTGATTCAGCTGAATGATACCCACCCCACTATCGCCATCCCGGAAATGCTGCGTATCCTGCTGGATGAACACCAGATGACATGGGATGCCGCCTGGGCGATCACCAGCAACACCTTTGCCTATACCAACCATACCCTGATGCCGGAAGCGCTTGAATGCTGGGATGAAAAGCTGGTACGCAGCCTGTTGCCACGCCATTTTTCGATCATCAAGCAGATCAATGCCAATTTCAAGAAACTGGTCGCCAAACACTGGCCGGGTGATGACGCGGTGTGGGCCAAGCTGGCAGTGCATCACAACAAACAGGTGCGGATGGCGAACCTGTGCGTGGTCAGCGGTTTTGCGGTAAACGGTGTCGCACAGCTGCACTCGGATCTGGTGGTGAAGGATTTATTCCCGGAATACTACCAGCTGTGGCCAAACAAGTTTCATAACGTCACCAACGGCATTACGCCACGCCGCTGGCTGAAGCAGTGCAACCCCGCACTGTCGGGGCTGATTGACGATACCCTGAAGGTTGAGTGGGCAAACGATCTGGACGCGTTGAAAGGGTTGGAAAAATACGCCGACGACGCGGCGTTCCGGCAAAAATACCGGCAGATCAAGCGTGATAACAAAGTGGCACTGGCAAACTACGTGCACGGTGTGATGGGTTTGACGCTCAACCCGGACGCCATTTTTGATGTGCAGATCAAACGCCTGCATGAATACAAGCGTCAGCACCTCAACCTGCTGCACATCCTGTCGCTGTATCGCCAATTGCGCGATGAGCCGAACCTGGACATGGTGCCGCGCGTATTCCTGTTTGGCGCCAAGGCAGCGCCGGGCTACTATCTGGCCAAGAACATTATTTATGCGATCAACCAGGCCGCCGAGAAGATCAACAACGATCCGCTGGTCAAGGATCGTTTGAAGGTGGCGTTCATTCCTGATTATCGCGTTTCGGTAGCGGAACTGATGATCCCGGCGGCCGACATCTCCGAGCAGATTTCTACCGCCGGTAAAGAGGCTTCCGGCACCGGCAACATGAAGCTGGCGCTGAACGGCGCGTTGACGGTCGGCACGCTGGACGGCGCCAACGTGGAGATCGCCGAGCAGGTTGGCGAAGACAATATTTTCATTTTCGGCAATACGGTCGAACAGGTGAAGGCGCTGTTGGCACAAGGCTATAACCCGCTGAGCTACCGTAAAAAAGACAAGCATCTGAAGACGATACTCGATGAACTGGCCAGCGGTGCATTCAGCCATGGCGACAAGAAGGCGTTCGACATGATGCTGCACAGTCTGCTGGAAGGCGGCGATCCGTATCTGGTGCTGGCGGACTTCGCCTCGTATTGCCAGGCGCAGCGGCGGGTTGATGAACTCTACCGCGATAGTGATGAATGGACGCGTCGCGCCATTTTGAATACCGCGCGTGTGGGGATGTTCAGCTCGGATCGTTCGATTCGCGATTATCAGCAGCGAATCTGGCAAGCCAAGCGTTAAGGAGAGCGAATGGAGCGCAAACGGATCGATCAGGCTGCGGCCCAGGCGGGCATTGCCGCCGATTATATCAATGCACATGGTACGCGGCAGGCGATTGCGCAGGAAACCAAGCGCAAGCTGCTGGATGCCATGAGCCGTACCGTGGTGCCGGTGGTTGATGCGCCGCTGCCGGTAGTGAAAGTGTTTTATCAGGGTAATCCTATCGTACTGCCCCTGGCCGGCAGCGGCGAATACCACTGGGAGCTGATACGCGAAGACGGTAGCCGTTTGCAGGGGCGCGCCAGCGCGCGTAAGACGTTGACGTTACCAGGGGGAGAACTGCCAACGGGCTATCACCAACTGACGTTGAGCCAGGGAGAAAAGGCCTGGCCCTGCCGTCTGATTGTCGCTCCCAAACGCTGTTATGAACCTGATGCGCTGCTGACGGGAAAGAAGCTGTGGGGGGCCTGCGTGCAGCTTTACACGCTGCGTTCCGATCGTAACTGGGGCATAGGCGATTTTGGCGACTTGCGCCGCATGGTGAACGAAGTGGGCGAACGCGGCGGGGCGTTTGTCGGCTTGAACCCGATTCATGCGCTTTATCCGGCCTGCCCGGAAAGTGCCAGCCCGTACAGCCCGTCATCGCGGCGCTGGCTGAATGTGCTGTATATCGATGTCAACGTGGTTGAGGATTTCCAACGCAGCGCCGCAGCACAGCAATGGTGGCAGAGCGCCTCGACCCAGCAGCAACTGGCGACAGCCCGCGCCAGTGACTGGGTAGATTACGCCACGGTCACCCGATTGAAATTGGCGGCGTTGAAACTGGCCTTCCCGCTGTTCCAGGCGCGTAACGCCGCAGATCCACAGAAACAGGCGTTTGAGAGATTTGTTGCCGAAGGAGGCAGCAGCCTGTACCAGCAGGCGTCGTTTGACGCACTGCATGCCCATCTTTGTCAACAGGACAGCGGCCTGTGGGGCTGGCCCGCCTGGCCGGAACGTTATCGGCAGGGTAACGGCGAAGCCGTGGCGCAGTTCTGCCAGCAGCATCAGGATGAAGTGAGTTTTTACCTGTGGCTGCAATGGCTTGCCGCCAGTCAGTTTGCCGAATGCTTCGAACAGAGCCGGCAACAGCGGATGCCGATTGGCCTGTATCGTGATTTGGCGGTTGGCGTGGCGGAAGGGGGAGCGGAAACCTGGTGCGAACGCGAACTGTATTGTCTGCAAGTATCGGTTGGTGCTCCACCGGACATTCTTGGCCCGCTGGGGCAAAACTGGGGCTTACCGCCGATGGATCCGCACGTGATGGCGGCGCGTGGCTATCAGCCGTTTATCGATTTACTGCGCGCCAACATGACCAGCTGCGGCGCGCTGCGCATCGATCACGTCATGGCGCTGTTACGCTTATGGTGGATCCCGTACGGCGAAACCGCCGATCGGGGCGCTTACGTGCAATACCCGGTAGATGACCTGCTGGCGGTATTGGCTTTGGAAAGTCAGCGCCATCGCTGCATGGTTATCGGCGAGGATTTAGGCACCGTGCCGGTAGAAATCGTTGGCAAACTGCGCGACAGCGGGGTGTACTCTTACAAGGTCTTGTACTTTGAGCGCGATGGCGAAAACCGGTTCCGTGCGCCGCAGACTTATCCGATGCAGGCAATGGCCACCATAACCACCCATGACTTGCCGACCCTGCGCGGTTATTGGCAGAGCGGGGATTTACGGTTGGGCGCTTCGCTGGGGCTGTATCCGGACGCCGATATCCTGACCGAGCTGTACGCCGATCGTGAACGTGCCAAACAGGGTCTGCTGGACGGGTTGCATCACTATGGCTGCGTGCCGCAGAAGGTCGGTAAGAAAGCGGCGTTGCTGGCCATGAGTCCGTTGTTGAATCGTGGCCTGCAGCGCTACGTGGCGGACAGCGCCAGTGCGTTACTGGGTCTGCAACCGGAAGACTGGCTGGACATGGCGGACCCGGTAAATATCCCCGGTACCAGTACGCAATACCCTAACTGGCGGCGCAAACTCAGCCATACGCTGGAGGAGATGTTTGCCGATAGGCAGGTGAATCGCCTGTTAAAGGATTTGGACAAGCGACGCAGGAAAGTCTCGGTAGGCTAGCGGATCGGGCTCCCTCTGGCGGGCAGGGGGAGCCGGTTGGCGCATCAGTAATATGAATGTTCGCCGCGTTGGTGCTCGGTCAAATCGCGCACGCCTTTCAGTTCCGGGAATTTTTGCAGCAGTTCTTTCTCGATGCCTTCCTTCAGGGTTACATCGACCATTGAACAGCCGTTGCAGCCACCGCCGAATTGCAGGATCGCCAGACCGTCTTCGGTAATTTCCATCAGGGTGACGCGGCCGCCATGGCCAGCCAACTGTGGATTGATCTGCGATTGCAGCACATATTCCACGCGCTCCATCAGCGGGGCGTTCTCGTCCACTTTACGCATTTTGGCGTTTGGGGCCTTCAGCGTCAGCTGGGAACCCAGCTGATCGGTCACGAAGTCGATTTCGGCGTCTTCCAGATACGGCGCGCTCAGCTCGTCAACGTAGGCCGACAGTTTGTCGAACTTCAGTTCGGTGTCGGTGGCTTCTACGGCGTCCGGCGGGCAATAAGAGACACCGCATTCGGCGGTAGGGGTACCCGGATTAATCACGAATACGCGGATTTGGGTGCCTTCCTCTTGGTTTGCCAGCAGTTTGGCAAAGTGTTCCTGTGCAGCATCTGTTATACGAATCATAGCATTAGCTCAATAGTTGACTTCTATAGTAGGTTATAATACGCCCATTGCCGGAGTACTACAATGTGCGGCAAATACACCATATCTGCAACGACGCCACGCCCTGCGCCTGTAACAGGGTAGCGATCGCCGCCACCGTACTGCCGGTGGTGAGCACATCGTCCAGCAAGGCGACGTGCTTGCCGGCCAGATCCTCGTGGCAGCGAAAGGCGGCGCGCAGATTGCGCCGGCGGAGATGTGCGCTCAGCTGCCGCTGTGGCGCGGTGGATCGCACACGCTCCAGCGCCGCCGGTCGATATTCGCAGCCCAGCCAGCGTGCCAGCGGCCGGGCCAGTAAATCGCCTTGATTATACCCGCGACGCCAGCAGCGTCGATGATGTAAGGGTACCGCCAAAATCACCTCCGGTCTGTTCAGATATTGCTCTCGGTGCGCTTGCAGCCAGCGCAACAACAATAATCGAGCCAGCACCGGCGCCAGTTCGGGCGCACGGCGGAATTTGAAACGACCAATCAACTGGCGGTACGGACTGGCATAATCGCCGGCAAACACCAATGCGTGCCACGGTGGCGGCGTTAGCAAACAGCGGCCGCAGGGCAGCCGGGCGTCGCCGGACGGCAAACCGCAACGGGGGCAGCAGAGCGGAATACGCGGCAACTGGCGTTGGCAACAGCTGCAAATCCCCTGTTTCGCCAGACGCAAGGGTTGTCGGCATAGCCAACAACGGCTGTGGATTGCTAGCATAGTGGTCCTCCATGACGGGTCAACAAGGACAATAACTGATGAGTGCGCTGTACTGGAAAACAATGGGTGAAGGCGATCGCGATCTTGTGCTGCTGCACGGATGGGGGCTGAATGCCGAGGTCTGGGGTTGCACGCTGGCGCGATTGGCGCCGCATTTTCGCCTGCACCTGTTGGATCTGCCGGGGTACGGCCGTAGCCAGGGGTACGGTGCGCTGACGCTGGAGCAGATGGCCGAGATCGTCCTGGAACAGGCGCCGGCCAAGGCCTGGTGGCTGGGCTGGTCGCTCGGCGGGCTGGTGGCCAGCCAGATTGCCTTGACGCAGCCTCAGCGGACTTGCGGTCTGATCGGCGTCGCCTCGTCGCCCTGTTTCCACGCCGAGGATGGTTGGCCAGGCATTCGTCCAAACGTGTTGAGTGGCTTCCAGCAGCAGCTTAGTCAAGACTTTCAGCGCACGGTGGAGCGTTTTCTGACATTGCAAACGCTAGGTACCGCCAGCGCCCGGCAGGACGCCAGAACATTGAAGGCGGTGGTGCTCAATCAGCCGATGCCCAGCGTTGAGGTGCTCAACGGCGGATTGGAAATGCTGCGTACGGTCGATTTACGTCGTGCCATGACCACACTGGCGCCGACACTGCCGCTGCTGCGCATTTATGGCTACCTTGATGGTCTGGTGCCGCGCAAGGTAGCAGCGCTGGTGGATGAGCTGGTGCCGGCCAGCAGGTCGGTGATTATCGACAAGGCCGCCCATGCGCCGTTTATTTCTCATCCTGATGAATTTGCCGATACCATCAAACAATTTGTCGATAACTCAGCGAATTGACCCAGCGCAAAACTGTGTAAAAAAAACTGCCGATGGGTGGATAAAAGCCAAACCTGTTCGATACTTAATGAGTAAATACGTGGGGTGCAGAATGAAAAGACCGTATCCCGGTCTTTTCACTTTGGCGTTCCGTCTCTGGGATGAGCCTCGTCAGGGAAAGCAACGAGGTTCATGGATAGCGCAGCAACCTGAAACTACGCGTATTTAATCTTGACGGCTTTCATAACATATAAATTATCCATTGCGAGGTTGAGTCATGAAATCATTGAAGATGATCGTTGCAGCGTTAGTTGTCGGTTCCGTTTCTTTTGGCACGATGGCGGCAACGGAATTAACCAAAGAAGATTTGGCAAAAGATCCGGGCAAATACGAGAAAGTCGGCACGGTGAGCACCACGGCAGAAACCACGTCACCGATGGATGCCAAAAAGGAACTGTCCAAACTGGCCGATGAAAAAGGCGGGCAGTATTACCTGGTTATCGCCGGTCGCGAGCACGGCAAATTCAGTGCTACCGCTGAAGTGTATAAAGACAAGTAACAAGGCTGATAAAAGAGGCGCTGAACGGCGCCTCTGATTTTATGCGGCTTCCACGCCCCCCACGCCAGCAGCCATGCAGCGGTTTTCTGGCCGGCACGTATTCACTGCTTCAATCGATACAGCACGGTATTGCACTTATGGCTTTCCGGGCAATGTCTGCAACTACCGCTCAGGCAGGCGCTGTCGTTTTGTTCAATGCACTCTATTTTTCCCATTGCGGCCAATCGTTCCAGCATCGCCTGCACCAGCGGCAACGGCGTCGCCAACTGACGGCTAAGCTGCTGCGCCTGCAGGCTGCCGTTCAGCGCCAGCGCATCACGCACCTGCAACAGGCTGGCCATCAGTGACACTCTCCCTGCGGGCTTTGGCAGCAGCCGGTCGGCGTAGCGCGATGCAGGCGCACCGTGACGCGGTTGCGCGCCTTACGCAGCCCCAACAGAACCAGAGCGTTAAACACCAGAACTACCAGGATGCAGATCAGGCTGTACTGCGGATGTTGCTGGAAGGTGACGGCCTGATAAAACAGCGTGGCCAGCGAGTAGGCGACGTTCAGCCCCCACAGTATCGAAAATGTCATCCAGCCACGGCTGGATTCGCGGGCAATGGCACCCATCACCGATACGCACGGCACATACAACAGCACGAAGATCAGGTAACTGTAGGCGGAAATGGAGGTGCCGAACTTGCTGCTCATGGTGCCCATCGAACTGGCGTTCATTTCGCCATCACCCTTGCTGGCTTCGATCGGGTTGGACAGGACGCTCAGGCTGAACGTGTCTTTCAGACCTTGCCAGGTCTCGTGCACCGCGTCGCCCAGCGCTGCCGGCAGGTTGAATTCGGCGGCGTCAAAAGGCGCATTGGCGATCTGTTCGGCGGTGTAAAGGGTATTCAGCGTGCCAACCACCACTTCTTTTGCCATCGCGCCGGTGACCAGGCCGACGGTCGCCTGCCAGTTGTCGGCGTGGACGCCCATCGGTTGTAGCAACGGCGTCAGCAGTTTGCTGACCGAGGCCAGCGCCGAGTCGTTGATGCTGTCTACCGGTTTGCCGCTGAAGGAGAAGCTGTTCAGCCCACCAATAAAGATGCTGGCAATGACGATCACCTTGCCGGCGCGCAGCACAAAGCCTTTTAGCCGCTGCCAGGTTTGCAGCAGCAGGCTTTTCAGGTGCGGCACATGGTATACCGGCAATTCCATCACGAACGGCGAGGCTTCACCGCGCATGATGGTGTACTTCAGCACCAGTCCGGTCAGAATGGCGACCACGATACCGAGCATATACAGCGAGAACACTACGCCTGCGCCATCCTGACCAAAGAAGGCGGCGGCGAACACGGCGAAGATCGCCAACCGCGCGCCACAGGACATAAACGGTGCCATCATGATGGTGATCAGCCGTTCACGCTGTGCGTCCAGGGTGCGCGCGCCCATGATTGAGGGTACGTTGCAGCCAAAGCCGACGATCAAGGGGACGAAGGATTTGCCAGGCAGGCCAAGTGCCTGCATCAGGCGATCCATCACAAACGCCGCCCGTGCCATATAACCGGAATCTTCCAGGAACGACAGGAACAGGTACATCATGCCGATCTGCGGCACCAGTGGCAGTACCGTGTTGATACCGCCGCCGACGCCCTGCGCCAGGAAAATAGTCAGCCACTGCGGGAAGTGCAGGGTATAGCCGAGCCACTGGATGCCTTGAATGAAGATCGCGGCGGAACCGAGATCAAAAATCGGTTGCAGCGCGCCGCCGATGTTGATGGCCAGCAGGAACATCAGATACATCACCAACAGGAAGATCGGCACCCCCAGCCAGCGATTGAGGATCACGCTATCTAGGATCGCCGTCAGCCGGTTCGGTTGCGCCTGCTGCGCGTTGCTGGCGTCGGCACAGATGGTGGCGATTGACCGATAGCGCGCATCGGCAATCACCAGCGCCGGGTCTTCCTGCCGTTGCTGTTCCAGCGCCGCTTTGGCCGCCGGCAACAGGGGGACGGCGTCGCCCGCCAACTGGTGGCTATAGATATCGCCTTCGAGCATTTGCAGCGCCAGCCAGCGGCGCTGTTCGCACGGCAGGCTGGCGGGCATCGCGGTGCTGAGCGTGTCGACTTCCTCGAGCAGTAAAGGCGGGTAGTCCACCAACGCGGTCAATTGGTTGGTTTGATGATTATCAATCATCTGTTTCAGCACGCCGATCCCGTCCGCCTTGGTCGACACCATCGGCACTACCGGGCAGCCGAGGCGTGCCGACAGGGTGGCAATGTCGATCTGGATATGCTGGCTGTGGGCGATATCCAGCATGTTCAGTGCGACAATGCACGGGATGCCGAGCTCGAGTAGCTGCAGCGTCAGGTAGAGGTTGCGTTCAAGGTTCGAAGCGTCGATCACGTTGATCAACATATCGGCATCGCCGCTGAGGATATAATGGCAGGCGATTTGTTCGTCTAGCGAGGTTTGTTCTGAAATGGTGGTCAAGGAATAGGTGCCGGGCAGATCCACCAGCGTGACCTGCGCCTGCGGCGTAGTGAAATGCCCCTCTTTACGTTCAACCGTGACGCCTGCCCAGTTGCCGACGCGCTGACGTGCCCCGGTGAGCTGATTGAACAGGGTGGTTTTCCCCGAATTTGGATTACCTATTAAGCCAATCGTTAATTTTTTCATAATTCAACATGAGTTCAATAGAGTACATCGGCACCACGCAACGCAGCGCGGCAAAGGCCCTGGGTGGACGGCGCAGGTTTACGGCTGGCCTTCCAACGCGATCAGGGCGATATCTTTTTTACGCAGCACCAGACTGACGCGCTGGGTTTTTATTTCTATCGGGTCGCCGAATGGAGCTATGCGTATGACTTCAAACGACGCTCCCGGCAGCATGCCAAGCGACAGCAGTTTCTGGCGATAGGCAGGGCTGATATCTCTGGCGAAGCCGGTAATTTTATAAGACTGTTTAGGCAGAAGATGCATATTACCTTCCTAGAGCCCATCCCATCAGGCTATTGACGTGCGTTGCCCCCATTGCGGCAGGCGATGATTCCGTTGAATACGTAAGGGAATAATAGTGAGAATAATTATCGTATTCAATACAAAAAATAGGGGTATTGGTAACTATTGGTAAATATCGACACATATTCCTACGGAAATAGCGCTGGTATTATTATTACCACTTAGCCCGTTGCGCTGCAAATGCGTGATTTAGGTTAAATGGGTTAATGGATTGTGGCCATTTTTTTGTTTAGAAATCATTTAATAAAATTGTTCGCCTTAATTTTCCATGCTGTTAACAATAGATATTTTCAGCTAACAAACTCTGCGTAAAATAACGCTGCCAACCAATTGTGTTGACTGCCAAAAAATAGTCATGGGCATTAAATGTTAACGAATATGTTAACGCGGTAATTTAATTAATATATCTAATGATAAGATCGTGAGGGGTATTTATAAACGCAGGCTGAAATAAAAATGGCAAATAATTGCGATAAATCAAAAAACGCCGGTGAAAAACGGGCGAAGCCGATGCCTCGCCCGCAGAAATTAACGTTTTTTGCCGAACGCTGCGGCCAACGCATCGCCCATGGCGCTGTTGCCAGCCGGCGCACTGGTGCGTGCCTTCGGCTTGCCGGCGGCTGGACGGGCTGCGTTATCTCGGGCAGGAGGGGGGCCACTGCGGCGCGCCGATCCTTCGCCCGGTTGCTCGTCAAGACGCATGGTCAATGCAATGCGCTTGCGCTGCAGATCCACTTCCATCACTTTCACTTTAACGATATCACCGGCTTTCACCACGCTGTGCGGATCTTCAACGAATTTATCCGCCAGTGAGGAGATGTGCACCAGACCGTCCTGGTGGACGCCGATGTCAACGAACGCCCCGAAATTGGTGACGTTGGTGACGGCGCCTTCCAGAATCATGCCCGGTTGCAGGTCGTTGAGCGTTTCCACCCCGTCGGCGAAGGTAGCGGTCTTGAATTCCGGACGTGGATCGCGGCCCGGCTTTTCCAGTTCCTTAAGGATGTCGGTAACCGTCGGTATGCCGAATTGCTGGTCGGTGAAATCGCTGGCCTTCAGGCTGCGTACCATGCTCGGGTTGCCCATCAGATCCTGCAATGCCTGCCGGGTGGCGGCCAGAATACGCTCCACCACCGGGTAGGTTTCCGGGTGAACGGTTGAGGCATCCAGCGGGTTATCGCCATGGTTGATGCGCAGGAAGCCGGCGCACTGTTCAAAGGCTTTCGGTCCCAGGCGGCTGACCTTCAACAACTGTTCGCGGTTGCTGAAACGGCCGTTTTCGTCGCGCCAGTTCACGATGTTTTGCGCCATCATGCGCGTCAGGCCGGCTACGCGGGTCAGCAACGGTACCGATGCGGTGTTCAGATCGACGCCGACGGCGTTCACACAGTCTTCGACTACCGAATCCAGTTTCTTCGCCAGTTGGCTCTGGCTGACGTCATGCTGATACTGGCCGACGCCGATGGATTTGGGATCAATCTTCACCAATTCGGCCAGCGGATCCTGCAGACGACGTGCGATCGACACCGCGCCACGCAGTGAAACGTCAAGGTTCGGGAACTCTTGCGCCGCCAGTTCCGAGGCAGAATACACCGAAGCGCCGGCTTCGCTGACGATCACTTTCTGCGCCTTGACCTCCGGGAACTGCTTTTGCAGATCGATAAAGAAGCGTTCGGTTTCGCGGGATGCGGTCCCGTTGCCGATCGCCACCAGTTCCACGTTGTGCCTGATGCACAGCGCGGCGACCAGGGCGGCGGCCTTGGCGGCCTGTCCGGTGTGTGGATACACGGTGTCGGTCGCTACCAGTTTGCCGGTAGCGTCTACCACCGCCACTTTTACCCCGGTGCGCAGACCCGGATCGAGACCCATGGTAGCGCGCATGCCGGCCGGTGCAGCCATCAGCAGATCGTGCAGATTGCGGGCGAATACGTTGATCGCTTCATCTTCGGCGCGCTCGCGCACCGTGCCCATTAGTTCGGTTTCCAGATGCAGCAGTACCTTGATGCGCCAGGTCCAGTTGACTACCGCTTTACGCCAGGCGTCCGCCGGCGCGTTGTTCAGCCGCAGCCCGAGGTGATGGATAATAATCTGTTCGCCCTGGCTTTCGCGAGGTGCTTCCTCAAATTGCGGGTCGGGGTTCAGGGCCAGTTGCAGTACCCCTTCGTTGCGGCCGCGGAACATCGCCAGCGCGCGATGTGAAGGAACCTGGGAAATCGGCTCGTGGTGATCGAAGTAATCGCGGAACTTGGCGCCTTCCTGCTCTTTGCCTTCCACGACTTTGGACACCAGATGCGCATGTTTCCATAAATAGTCACGCACTTTGGCCAGCAGGCCGGCATCTTCGGCAAAACGTTCCATCAGGATATAGCGCGCGCCGTCCAGCGCTGCCTTGACGTCCGCCACGCCCTTGTCGGCATTAACAAAGCGTTCGGCCAGCGACTCGGGCTGCTGCTGCGGATCGGTCCACAGGGTGTCGGCCAGCGGTTCCAGACCGGCTTCGATAGCTATCTGACCACGGGTGCGGCGTTTGGGTTTGTAAGGGAGATACAGGTCTTCGAGTTCGGTCTTGCTGAGAGTGCCGTTGATGGCGCCGGCCAATTGCTCGGTGAGTTTTCCCTGTTCCTCAATCGACTTGAGGATGGTCTGACGACGGTCTTCCAGTTCACGCAGATAACCCAGGCGGGTTTCCAGCTGGCGCAGTTGGGTATCGTCCAGGCCCCCGGTGACTTCCTTGCGATAGCGTGCGATAAACGGCACGGTATTACCTTCATCCAGCAGGCGGATGGCGGAGTCAACTTGCTCCGGCCGGGCCTGCAATTCTGTTGCAATAATGCGGCTCAGTGGGTCATTCATATGTCTGGTATCTGTTAGGAACGGTAAATAATCAGGGGAACAGTTATACGTATTGCCCCGGGAAATTGCCAGTACGGCTGGCCAGGGTTGTGCGGGGCAAACGCCGCAAGCGCCGTGTTGCCCGGGAATCCTCGCCGTTCGGAATAAGCTGAAACTTATTTAACGTATTCAATCTGGTTGACGTACCACAGCGCTTCGCCTGACGGTGTGTTGACAATGGCGGTATCGCCGACCTGCTTTTTCAGCAGGGCACGGGCCATCGGCGAGTCGATGGAGATGTAATCCCTGCGGCCAAAGATCTCGTCGTAGCCAACAATGCGAAAACGCTTGAGATCGCCATCGTCATTTTCTACCTCGACCCAGGCACCGAAGAATACCTTGCCTTCCTGCTGGGGCGAATAATCGACGATTTTCAGCTGTTCCAGGCACTTGGTGAGGTAGCGAACCCGACGATCGATTTCGCGCAGACGCTTTTTATTATACTGGTAGTCGGCATTTTCACTGCGATCGCCGAGGCTGGCGGCCCAGGTGACTTTCTTGGTGACCTCCGGGCGTTCTTCGCGCCACAGGTAATCCAGTTCCTGCTTGAGCTTGTCATACCCTTCACGGGTTATCAGTTGAGTTCTCATGGTGATTTATCTTGTAGGGAGCCACCGGCACAGTGTACGTGAATGCAAGGGGCTTTAAAAATGGCCGCCCGCCTGCGTGTTGTCTCAGCGTTTTTATCAGCCTGCGCAGCTTTTAACAATCGGGAGTATGCTTAGCATAGCGGTACGCCGCTAACCTCAATACCGGAGACGGAAGGTGACGAAAAGGAGGGATTATCTGGCAACTGAAAGAAGGATTTTTGGCGCACAACCCATCACATTGAAGGTATTACCGCATGGAATTTAAAGATTATTACGCGACGATGGGCGTCGAGCCCAGCGCCGATCTGAAAACCATCAAAACCGCTTATCGCCGGCTGGCGCGTAAATATCACCCTGACGTCAGCAGTGAAGCCGACGCCGAGAGCAGGTTCAAGGCGCTGGCCGAAGCCTATGAAGTGCTGAAAGACGAACAGCGCCGTGCCGAGTACGATCGGATCCGACTGCATCGCAATGACCCGAACTTTGGCCAGCGTGCGCGTGGCGGAGCTGGCGAGCGTCAGCAGAACGCGGCATGGCAGGACGGAGCACAAGACTTTTCCGAGTTTTTCGAGAGCATGTTCGGCGGGCGAACCGCCGCGGGGCAGCGTTCCTCGTCGCGTGGTGGCCATGGCTTGCGTGGTCAGGATCTCGAAATGGAGGTACCGCTGTTCCTTGAAGAGACGTTGCACGATCAGAGCCGAGAGATTTCCTATACGTTGCCGGTCTACGACGAACTGGGACGTCAGGTCAGTGAAGCTGGCAAAACGTTGAACGTGAAAATTCCGGCGGGCATGAGCGACGGCGAACGTATTCGTCTCAAGGGGCAGGGGGTTGCCGGCGTCGGCGGCGGCCAGAACGGCGATCTGTATCTGATTATCCGCCTCGCGCCGCATCCGCTGTTTGAGGTTGACGGTCATAACCTGCACATCGTGGCGCCGTTGGCCCCCTGGGAAGCTGCGTTGGGCGCCAGTATCGAAGTGCCAACGTTAACCGGTAAAATCGCGCTGACCGTTCCCGCCGGCAGCCAGAGTGGCAAACGGCTGCGGGTTAAAGGCAAGGGGTTGGTCGGCAAGAAACAGACTGGCGATCTGTATGTCATTCTCAAGGTAGTGATGCCGCCGAAACCGAATGACCGGGCCAGCGCCCTGTGGCGTGAACTGGCCGAGCAGGCGGCGTTCAACCCTCGCACGGAATGGGAGTAAGTACCATGATGAGACAAGAAATTACGTTTACCGTGGTAGAACTGTGCCAGCAGGTGGATATTTCTCAGGATGAGCTGATCGAGATCGTCGAACTTGGCGTGATAGTCCCCCTGGAGTCGGCGCAGTCGAGCTGGCTGTTTGATTACCCGGCGCTGAGTCATCTGCAGCGAGCGCGGCGACTGCGAGCAGAGCTGGATCTGGACTGGCCGGGGATAGCCATGGCGCTGACGCTGCTGGACCGGGTCGACGCACTGCAAAAAGAGAACCAGCGGCTGCGCCGCCAGTTGGCGCGTTTCCTGCAGACCTCATAGCTGGCACTACACTGCCACCGTGCGGCATCGCCGGTGGCGGAAGGACACAAAATTGGGCCATTGCCGCCCCTGACGCCGAGAAACGACGAAATATCGACGAGTTGCCATCGACATTCGCTGAAAATTATTGATAAATGGGCAAAAGCATAAGCTTTGTAACAATTTCGTCTAGAATATATACCAATAATCGCTGTCCGAAATGACAGGGTTTTTTAACAATATTGGCGTCAGGCAATACAGCCTTTGGGAGTAATACAATGCAAGAGAATCATAAGATTCTGGTCGTCGATGACGATATGCGTCTGCGTGCGCTATTAGAACGCTATTTAACCGAACAGGGTTTTCAAGTTCGCAGCGTGGCCAACGCTGAGCAAATGGATCGCTTGCTGACACGGGAATCCTTCCATTTAATGGTGCTGGACCTGATGCTGCCTGGCGAAGACGGCCTGTCGATCTGCCGCCGCCTGCGCAGCCAGAGCAATCCGATGCCAATTATCATGGTGACCGCCAAAGGTGAAGAGGTCGATCGTATCGTCGGGCTGGAAATTGGCGCCGATGACTACATCCCCAAACCGTTTAACCCGCGTGAGCTGTTAGCGCGTATCCGTGCGGTACTGCGCCGTCAGGCAAACGAGCTACCGGGCGCACCTTCGCAGGAAGAAGCGGTGATCGCCTTCGGCAAGTTCAAGCTCAATCTCGGTACGCGCGAAATGTTCCGTGAAGATGAGCCAATGCCATTGACCAGCGGCGAGTTTGCGGTGCTGAAAGCACTGGTGAGCCACCCGCGTGAGCCGCTGTCGCGCGATAAGCTGATGAATCTGGCGCGCGGGCGGGAATATAGCGCGATGGAGCGCTCTATCGACGTGCAGATATCCCGCTTGCGGCGCATGGTCGAAGAAGATCCGGCGCATCCCCGTTATATTCAGACCGTTTGGGGTCTGGGCTACGTCTTTGTGCCGGACGGCAGTAAGGCATGAGGCGATTGCGCTTTTCACCGCGTAGCTCGTTTGCCCGAACCCTGTTGTTGATCGTCACCTTGCTGTTTGTCAGCCTGGTGACCACCTATCTGGTGGTGCTCAACTTCGCCATCTTGCCCAGTTTGCAGCAGTTTAATAAGGTGTTGGCGTACGAAGTGCGTATGCTGATGACGGACCGGCTGCAATTGGAAGATGGTACGTTGCTGGAAGTACCGCCGGCGTTTCGGCGGGAAATCTATCGCGAACTGGGCATTTCGCTGTATACCAATGCGGCGGCGGAAGAGAGTGGTCTGCGCTGGGCGCAGCACTACGAGTTTCTGAGTCAGCAGATGGCGCAACAGTTGGGCGGCCCGACCGACGTGCGTGTAGAAGTGAACAAGAATTCTCCGGTGGTGTGGCTGAAAACGTGGCTGTCACCGGATATCTGGGTGCGGGTACCGCTGACCGAAATCCATCAGGGCGATTTTTCGCCGCTGTTCCGCTATACGCTGGCGATTATGCTATTGGCAATAGGCGGCGCCTGGCTGTTCATTCGCATTCAGAACCGCCCGTTGGTGGAGCTGGAACACGCTGCACTGCAGGTGGGCAAGGGCAATATCCCACCGCCGCTGCGTGAGTATGGCGCTTCTGAGGTGCGTTCGGTAACGCGGGCGTTTAACCAGATGGCGTCCGGCGTCAAGCAGTTGGCTGACGATCGTACGCTGCTGATGGCCGGCGTGAGCCATGATTTGCGTACCCCGCTGACGCGCATTCGACTGGCAACGGAAATGATGAATGCCGAAGATGGCTATCTGGCGGAATCGATCAATAAAGATATCGAGGAATGTAACGCCATCATCGAACAGTTTATTGATTATTTGCGTACCGGGCAGGAAATGCAGACCGAATTTTGCGATCTGAATTCCATTCTGGGTGAGGTAGTGGCGGCGGAAAGTGGCTACGAACGCGTGATTGATTCAGAACTGCTGGCGGGTGAATTGATGATGAACGTCAACCCATTGTCGATCAAACGCGCGGCAGTGAATATGGTGATCAACGCGGCTCGCTATGGTAACGGCTGGATCAAGGTTAGCAGCGGGCGCGAACTGCAACGCGGCTGGTTCCAGGTCGAGGACGACGGTCCTGGCATCAAGCCGGAAGAGCTGAAGCATCTGCTGCAACCGTTTGTCCGTGGCGACAGCGCACGCAGCACCAGTGGCACTGGCCTGGGCCTGGCTATCGTGCAGCGCATTATCGATGGACATGCCGGGGCGCTGGAGTTCGGCTCAAGCGAACGCGGTGGTTTGCGTATCCGTGCTTATATTCCATTGCCGATCGAAAAGCGCGAAACCGCCAACGGCCATACCGCGACGAAAGAAAAAGCCTGACTGCGACGGCCGCAGTAGCGCAGCTTTGCGGACTGCGGCGCCGTTTCCTCCAGCGTTACTCCTGCTCAGGTTTTGCGGCTCATGACGTAGTATTCCGCCGCCTCTTCATGCAGGCGGCGGCCGGTTGTAGCCTGCCAGGGATCGATCAATTCGATGCCGCAATGGGCAAAGACTTTGGTATTGCGCGTGGCCAGAGTGGCGCCATACTGCAGGCAGATGGCGGCAATCTGGCTGTCCGCCATGCTCATCGCCTTGCCCTGTTGGCGGTTGTTCGCGGTCAGTTGCGCGTACTGCATCGCACACAGCGCATCAAACGGCAAAATTTGCCCATCAAATCTTATCTGCAACGCCTCGGCCAATTTAAGCTGTAAGGCGCGCTGGCGTTTGCCGTCAGGCTGGCAGGCGACGCCGCTGAACAGCTCGGCCAGGACAATGGCGCATAAGTAGAGCTCATCATTGTCTTTTTCATTTAGCCAATTGATCACGTTATAGTGCGGATTAGGGCGCAGCGTCTCTGAAATGACGTTGATATCGAGAATAATCATGCTTTGCCGTCTTCATCGCCAAAGATAGCTATGCGCGGCGGCTCGGCAGCGCGCGGCGTGTCCAGCTCAACGCCACCGAATTCGGCAAATTGCTGGTGCATCCAGGTGCCCAACCCATAGCGCGGCTGATTTTTCACCAGCGCCTGCTTCAGGATCATGCGTGCTTCTTCTTCCATGGAATGGCCGTTTTTGGCCGCGGAGATACGTAGCAGCTCTTTGACTTCATCATCCAGATTCCTGACGGTGATCGTTGCCATTGAAACCTCCTTTGCTAGCAATGATTGCATTGCCGCATTGTCTCGCCTCGACGGTTAAAGAGCAAATAACTCCAATAAAAAAGGCGCGGGATCCGCGCCTTGATTGAAGAGGTAATGTGAGAGAATTACAGCTTGGGACCGGCGCCAATCAGCGCTTCACCGGCTGGGGTATCGGTATATTTGTCGAAATTGGTGATAAAGCGCTGCGCCAGATCTTTGGCTTTGTCTTCCCATTGCGCTTCGCTCTGATAGGTGGCGCGTGGGTCGAGGATGGCCGGGTTGACGCCTGGCAGTGCGGTCGGTACTGCCAAATCAAAGATCGGCAAGGTAATGGTTTCGGCGTTATCGATTTCGCCGCTAAGAATGGCGTCGATAATGCCGCGCGTGTCCTTGATCGAAATACGCTTGCCGCTGCCGTTCCAGCCAGTGTTGACCAGATAGGCCTGGGCGCCGGCGGCCTGCATGCGCTTGACCAGAACCTCGGCGTACTGGGTTGGGTGCAGCGACAGGAACGCCGCGCCGAAACAGGCAGAGAAGGTCGGCGTTGGTTCGGTTACGCCGCGTTCGGTGCCCGCCAGCTTGGCGGTGAAGCCGGACAGGAAGTGATACTGCGTCTGGTCGGCGGTCAGGCGTGATACCGGCGGCAGTACGCCGAAGGCGTCAGCGGTCAGGAAGATCACCTTGGTGGCATGACCGGCTTTGGATACCGGCTTGACGATGTTCTGAATGTGGTAGATCGGATAGGAAACGCGGGTGTTTTCGGTTTTCGAACCGTCGTTGAAATCCACGCTGCCGTCGGCCAGCACGGTGACGTTTTCCAGCAGCGCATCGCGTTTGATGGCGCGGTAAATGTCCGGCTCCGCCTCTTCAGACAGTTTGATGGTCTTGGCGTAGCAGCCGCCTTCGAAGTTGAACACCCCGTCGTCATCCCAACCGTGTTCGTCATCGCCGATCAACTGGCGTTTCGGATCGGTAGACAGCGTGGTCTTGCCGGTGCCGGACAGCCCGAAGAAGATCGCCACGTCGCCTTGCTCGCCGACGTTGGCCGAGCAGTGCATCGAGGCGATGCCCTTCAGCGGCAGCAGGTAGTTCATGATCGAGAACATGCCTTTCTTCATTTCGCCGCCGTACCAGGTGCCGCCGATCAGCTGCATGCGTTCGGTCAGGTTGAACGCCACGAAGTTTTCCGAGTTCAGTCCCTGCTGCTGCCAGTCGGGGTTGGTGCATTTGGCGCCATTCATCACCACAAAGTCCGGTTCAAATTCTGCCAGCTCGTCGTCGCTTGGGCGAATGAACATGTTTTTGACGAAATGTGCCTGCCAGGCGACTTCGGTAATGAAACGGACTTTCAGGCGGGAATCTGCGTTGGCGCCACAGAAGGTATCTACCACAAACAGGCGTTTACCGGAAAGCTGTTCGGTAACGAGGGTTTTCAGCGAAGCCCACACTTCCGGGCTCATCGGTTTGTTGTCGTTTTTGCCTTTGCCCTGATCGGCCCACCACACGGTGTCACGGGTGGTGTCGTCACGAACAATGTATTTATCCTTCGGGGAACGGCCGGTAAAAATCCCGGTGTCGACGGCTACCGCGCCCAGTTTGGTCACGACCCCACGCTCATAGCCTGTCAGGGAAGGATCGGTTTCTTCCTCGAACAGCAGGTCATAACTGGGGTTGTGGATAATTTCGCCGATGTCATGAATTCCATAAGCGGCGAGATCCTGGTGGGTGATACCTTTAGCACGCATGTCACTACTCCTTGGTCACAGAATTTCTGGGCGCCAATTGTAGGGATTCGCAGCGCGTTAACCGCGATAGGTATCAAATATTTAACGATTTACGCTGATTTTCGTTACGAACTGAGATATAGCACACGGAAAAAAGCAAGCGTGCAAACGGCGCGGCTTGGCGGGCACCGGACGGGCCCGCCAGTCAGGGGTGCAACTTAGTGCAACCGATCGCCTTCATCGGTATTGCCTGTATAGAGCGCGGCAACGTCCGTAGGCGTGAACAGGTAGTGGCTACCGCAGTAATCGCAGTGCATGTCGATGTTGCCATCCTGTTCCAGCATCTCGGCCACTTCCTCTGCCGGCAGGGTCAGCAGCGCGTCGGCGCAGCGTTGGCGCGAGCAGGTGCAGCGGAACATCACCGGCTGTGGCTCATACAGCGTCACCTCTTCCTGATGGTACAGGCGATACAGCACCTCGTTGGCCGGCAGGGTGAACAACTCTTCGCTCTTGATGGTGTGAGTCAATTGCACCAGATGGTCGAAGTCGTCCGCATTTTTATCGTCCTGCGCCGGCAGAACCTGCAGTAACATACCGCCCGCTGCCGGTTGGCCCGCGGCTTCGCCGGTGCGGATGAACAGGCGGGTTGGCAGCTGTTCGGACTGCTGGAAATAGTTTTCCAGGCAGGCGGCCAGCGTTGCGCCTTCCAGCGCTACAATGCCCTGATAGCGTTCGCCTTCGGCCGGCGTAATGGTAATCACCATCACCCCGTTGCCGATCATCTGATGCAGCGTGCTGTCGTCGGCTATTTCGCCCTGCAGGCGCGCAACGCCGCGCATTTCCTGCTGGTTGTTACCGTTGATCACTGCCAGCTTCAGCGGACCGTCACCCTGCAGTTGCACGGTGATGTCGCCATCGAACTTCAGCGTGGCGGTCAGCAGACTGGTGGCCACCAGCATTTCGCCCAGCAGGGTTTGCACCGGTACCGGGTAGTCATGATTGGCCAGGATTTGCCGATAGGTTTCGCTGATCGTAACCAGCTCACCGCGCACCGCGTAGTTTTCGAACAGGTAACGGTGTAATTGGTCATGGTTGGACATAATTTTCTCTCATCGAGGCGAGGGATTATTCCGGCTCGCCAAATTTAAATTTAATCAGATCGCGCCGCTCTTTTTTGTCCGGGCGGCGATCCGGATGCGGCATGGTCAGGGCATTCATTTTGCGCGCCTGCGCCATTTTTTCACGGTTGGCGATGCTGGCTTCGGTTTCCTGATACAGCTGCTGCGCTTCGCTGGCGCCGCGGCGTTGGCTGGTTACCGCCAGTACCGTCACCGTGCGCTCTTCATTGCCCTGTCGCAGTTTAATCTCCGCATTGACCTCGACGATTTTGCTGGGCTTGCTGCGCTGACCGTTATAGTGCACCTTGCCGCCGTCGATCATTTCGCGTGCCAGTGCGCGGGTTTTGTAAAAGCGTGCGGCCCACAGCCATTTGTCTAGCCGGACCGCGTCGTCTGCGGTGTCTTTTGCCTTCATGAAAGCTCCCGTTCCAGCGCCGGTAGCAAATGACGGTAATCGCGCATCGACGGATGGCGCTGGAAGGTTTTCTCCGCCGTGCTGGAATCCGGATTCTGCACGCCCAGGCAATAGCGGATGCCAAAGCGGCTGGCGGCATCAAGGATCGGCTCGCCGTCATCAACGAACAGCGTACGCTGCGCGTCGAAGCCGGTCTGTTGTTGAACCGCCTGCCACAGACGCTGATCTTCCTTCGGATAACCAAATGTGTGGGTGGAAAGTAATAAATCAAGGTGCCGATCCAACCCGGTGTGAGCTATTTTTACCGCCAGACTGTGAGGGTGCGCATTGGTCAACAGAATGGTTTGGCGGCCGCTGCTGCGCAGCGCCTGCAAAAACGGCTCGGTATCGTCGCGCAGGCGGGCACGATAGCCTACCTCGCTGGTCATGGCATAAATATCCAGATCCAGTCGTTCGCTCCAGTAATCAAAGCAGTACCAGTTCATGGTGTGCTGCACCGCGAGATACTCCGCTTCAATCAGCTGGCGCGCCCGTTCAAGGGGGATTGCGCGTTGTGCGCTTAACGCCTGCGGCACCAGCGTTAGCCAGAAATGGCTGTCGAACTCCAGATCGAGCAGGGTGCCGTCCATATCCAGCAGAACGGTATCAATATTGCGCCAGTCAATGTCCGGGCTCATCGGTTCTCCAGGGGCAAGCCGTCACGGCTCGCTGAGGGTAAACAGGGTATAGGCTTAGGGTAGCATAACCGGATGGCAGGAGGTGATAACGGGCCGTGCTCTGCCGGCCCGTTGCTGTGCGTTACGCTATCGGATGCAATGACATTGGCGTCAATTGCGGGTTGAAGCAGCTTTCGTAATAACGCTGGATATCGACCAGGCGGCGCCGGTTCATGCGCTGGCGTTGCACGGCCCGCCAGGCGTTATACCCAAGGCTGACCACCACGCCAATCAACAGCAGGCTAGTGCCCAGGTAGCGCCATAGGGTTATCATGTCGGGTTCGCTGTGCAGCGCAATATGCCGGGTACCGTTGGCGTCCACGCTGATATTGGTGATTACGCCATGGGCCTGAAAAGGCGTATGCAGCAGGATGCTGGCCAGGCGCTGCAGTTCGTTCCACTGCTCCAGGGCGTTAAAGTCATTCAGCGGCGTGGTCGGCAGCGGGTGGTTGACCAGCTGTTTGCCTTCGTCGCTGGTAATCAGGAAACCGCCCGGCGGCGGGCTGTTGAGTGCCGCAGCGGCCTGGCGTGTTTCCTGATAGACGAATGACGAGGTTGCCGATTTGGTCAGGTTTTCCAGCGATTCGGCGCTGACCGGCCGCAGCAGGACGTTAACGCCGTTCAGCGTGCCGGAGCGTGCGCGTTTCACCAGACTGTTCCAGTTCTTGGCGTTGCCCAGGTTTACCAGCGCGTTCTTCAAGCGGCCACATTCGTTGCTTCCTGAGCATAAGTCCTGAGTTTTCAAAACAATATCAGAAAAATCATCCAATAGAATCATGCCGGACTTTTCGATGGCGCTGGCCAGTTGCGGGTTGATTTTCTGGTCGGTACCGCTCGGGTGTAGCTGGCTATTGACCGTTGCCAGCAGCGCCGAGGCTTTATCGATAATGTCAGATTCCGGCTGAGGCAGGGGGGCCGCGGTGTTCCAGTAAATGCCCGAGCAGTCGAACGGCATAAAGCCGGTGGACGGTGTGTTGATCGGCGTGGGGGGGACATAGCACATGCCGTTGCCCTGAATACGCAGGGTATCGCCGATGTGCAACGGTATGGCCTCCAAGGCCTGGACGGTGCTGACATCGGTTTTCTGCGCGCCTTGCAGCCACGCCACGCTCAGTTTCAGCGGCAGGCTGAGCGGAACATAAGTGATCAGCAGCAGCAATACCAGCAGCGAACTGGCCATCAGCATGGCGTTCTTGCCCCATTGTTGCAGCGGGAAGTGTTTTACTTCATCGTGCAGCGACAGGTAACGTCCCTGGCGTACCACCTGACGGTTCAAATAAATGTCGACGTCAGTGGTCTTGCCCAGATCGGCACTAATGAACGGCTGCCAGTGCGGCGGATAAATCAGGTCAATGATGCCGAGAGAAATATTGCTGATCTGGCCCTGATTGGATTCACCAAACAACCCCCAACGCTTTGGCGTGCCGCGCAGGCTGTGCACTTCGTTCAGCTCGTGATCGGCGGGGCGTCGTAACAGGTTCCAGCATCCCCAGGCAATCATCAGCGCCGCGACAAAAACCATCCACGGGATCACCAGTACCGGGCTTATCAGGCTAAAGAACAGCAGCAGCAGGGCGGCAGAAATGATACCGGCTTCCTTGATGCCGTTCGGTCGGTGCAGCATGTGCTCTTCGGGCGTTTCCTTGCGGATGTTGAGCAGTTCGACGTGTTCGCTTTCTTCCTTGCGGATCGAAGCGTTACGTGCCGGCGCCGCGCCCACCGTCGGCGGCTGTGGCCGATCGTGGATATGGTCAAGCAGCGAATGGCCGTTGAGTGAGATTATCAGCGGCAGGGTTTGCGTCTTGATGATTTCAACATGGTTGTCGGCGCTGATGTACTGTTCCCAGAACGGCGGCAAATGCACCTCTTCGGAATCCAGGTAATAACGCCACTTGTTCGGTTCATCGCTGGCGAGACCATAGCGGGTAATGGCATGGGTGATCGGGTAAACGTTATCGCTTTGCGGCGTCAGCGCCAGCTTGGCGGAGGACAACGCCGGACTGCTGGGCAATAATTTATTGCCCAGGCGATTTTGCTGGCTGAGATAGTGTTCGACTGCCGCGCGCTCTTCCGCCGTCAGTTTACGGTGCGTGGGCTTGATAAATGGCAGTGAACGCGCCAATACCGGACGGTTGCGTGCTCTGAACCAAAAATACAGGCCGGCGGCAATCAGGCAGGCAAGCACTAAGGCCAATATCAACACTATTGTGCTCATGCTATCCCCATTTTACGCCGTGAACCTCACCAACCAGACTAAAAGTTGCATATTATAGGCAATAATTATCCGCGAAGCAGCCAATACATCGGCAGGCGTTGAAATCGCGATGAAAAAAATACCAGCCTCCCATAATGCTAGCAATCGGCATGCAGGGCTAATATCGGGATTATCCTATTTTATCATGCTTTGTTTACTGAATTAGCCCAAAAAAACGGCTGGCGCTGGCGGCGCTTGTTAAAAAAAAGTAAATTACAGACGGTGCGCGTTGCGGCCAAGGTTCTCATTAACGCACAATGCGATCAAGAGCGAATCGGGTGAGCGTTTAAACCGGCCGAAGCGGCCCGCGGCGCCCATCATTATCCTGGTTGACTACGGGTTGTGCCAAGGTAATTGGGCTAGCCGTGTTAACCAATTTGAGGCCATCATGGATAAACACCTGCAAAAACCCAACATCCTGAAAGTAGAAACGGTCGCGCGTTCGCGTTTATTTCACGTAGAGTCGGTCGATCTGGAGTTCAGTAACGGTGTGCGGCGGGTGTATGAGCGCATGCGGCCCTCCGATCGCGAAGCGGTGATGATTGTACCGGTCATTGGCGACGATCTGTTGCTGATCCGTGAATACGCCGTGGGCACCGAATCTTACGAACTGGGATTTCCGAAGGGGCTTATCGACCCGGGTGAGGGCGTGTTGGCAGCAGCCAACCGAGAACTGATGGAAGAGGTGGGCTATGGCGCCGAACGCTTTGATTTTCTCAGCAAACTGACGATGGCGCCGTCGTACTTTTCCAGCAAAATGAACATCGTGCTGGCGCACGATCTTTACCCGCAAAGTCTGGAAGGCGACGAGCCGGAGCCATTGCCGCAGGTGCGCTGGCCGATTGCCAATATGATGGCGCTGCTGGCGGAGCCTGATTTCCGCGAGGCGCGTAATGTCAGTGCGCTGTTCCTGACAGAGGCGTTTTTGCGCAGCTCACGCTGAGGCGGGTATTCAGCGCGCGGGCACCACGTCCGCCGAGGCAAAGAAAAAGGGCCAGATGATTCTGGCCCTTTTGATTTAGAACAGTTCGTGGCTCTCGCCGCCGGCATCCATTAGCGTGGTGCCTGCGTCGTATGTTGGATACTCGGTCGGCTGGGTACCTTCAATGAAGTACTCGGACCGGCTGCCGCCACCGCCTTTCGACAATTTGCCGGTGGCCTTGTCGATGGTGACGCTGATAATGCCCGGCGGCGGAGTAACTTTCTGCTCCGGGATGCCGTCCAGCGCCACTTTCATAAACTCGTCCCAGGCCGGCTGTGCGCTTTTCGCGCCGCCTTCGCCGCCGGAGACCTGATCCTCAATCGCGCCAGACGCCGTGGAACGGCCAAGATCGCGGCGATGATCGTCAAAGCCAATCCATACGGTGGTCACGGTGTCCGGGCCGTAGCCGGAGAACCAGGCGTCTTTCGAGCTGTTGGTAGTACCTGTTTTGCCGCCGATATCATGGCGTTTCAGATCGCGGCCGGCACGCCAGCCGGTGCCCATCCAGCCCGGTTCGCCATAGATGTTGCTGTTCAGCGCATCGTGGATCAGGAACGCCAGCGGGGTGCTGATGACGTGTGGCGCATACTGCTGGTCGCCGTCCTGCAATACCTGCGCCGGGGTCACCTGCTCCAGTTTCGGCATTGGTACGCCGGCATTGTTGCCTTCCTGCGATACCGCCACGTTCTCGACGTTATCGTCTGACAATACCGCCGAACGATGGGTATCGCCATAAATTACCGGTAGATTGCAACTGTTGCACACCACCTTCGGTTTGGTTTCGAAGATGGTATTGCCGGTTTCGTCGTCAATGCGCGTGATAAAATACGGGTCCACCAGATAACCGCCGTTGGCCAGTACCGCATAGCCGCGAACCAGCTGCATTGGGGTGAACGACGCCGAACCGAGCGCCAGCGATTCCGAATGCACGATATTCTGCGCCGGGAAGCCGAAGCGTTGCAGATATTCCGCGGCGTAATCGACGCCCATGGCACGCATGGCGCGTACCATGACCACGTTCTTCGATTGCCCCAGGCCTTGGCGCAGGCGGATTGGCCCGGCGTAGGTCGGCGGTGAGTTCTTCGGACGCCATTCGGTACCGGAACCGGCGTCCCAACGGGTGACCGGCAGATCGTTAAGAATGGTGGCCAGCGTCAGGCCTTTGTCCATCGCCGCGGTATACAGGAACGGCTTGATATTGGAGCCTACCTGACGCAGCGCCTGGGTGGCTCGGTTGAACTTGCTCTGATTGAAGTCAAAACCGCCTACCAGTGCTTTCACTGCGCCGTCATGCGGATTGAGCGAAACCAGTGACGAGTTGACGTCTGGTACCTGCGACAGCCACCAGGCATCGTCCACTTTACGCACCCACACTTGCTGGCCGGCCTGAACCACATCGGTAACGCGTTTCGGCGTCGGTCCCTGCTGCGTGTCGGACTTGTACGGGCGTGCCCAGCGCATACCGGCCATCGGCAAGGCGATACTGCTGCCGTCGGCCAGCATGGCGGTCGCCTGCTCGGCATCGGCCTGGGTGATCACCGCCGGTGCCAGCGGGCCATAGTTCGGCAGGTTCTTCAGCGAATCAACGATCTGCTTTTGCTCCCAGGCGGCTTCGCCCACTTTCCACAGCACGTTGGACGGGCCGCGATAACCGTGGCGCATATCGTAAGCCAGCACGTTGTCGCGTACCGATTTCTGCGCGGCCAACTGCAATTTTTTGGTAATGGTGGTGTAAACCTTATAGCCGTCGGTATAGGCGTTTTCACCGTAACGCTTGATCATCTCCTGACGTACCATTTCGGCCAGATACGGCGCGGAGAAGCTGATCTGCGGCGCATGGTAATTGGCAACCAGCGTTTCGCTGCGCGCCTGATCGTATTGCGCCTGGGTGATGTAATGCTCGTCCAGCATGCGTGACAGCACGACATTACGGCGCGCGACGGCGCGATCGTGCGAATACAGTGGATTAAAGGTAGACGGCGCCTTGGGCAGGCCGGCAATGGTGGCCATTTCACTTAGGCTGAGCTGGCTGACGTCTTTGCCAAAATAGACCTGTGCGGCGGCGCCCACGCCATAGGCACGATAACCCAGATAAATCTTGTTCAGATACAACTCAAGAATTTCATCTTTCGACAGCATCTGCTCGATGCGCACCGCCAGGAAGGCTTCCTTGATTTTGCGCGTCAGGGTGCGCTCCGGGCTCAAGAAAAAGTTTCTCGCCAACTGCTGGGTGATGGTACTCGCACCCTGTGAAGCATGGCCGGAAACCAGAGCAATGGAGGCCGCTCGGAAGATGCCCACCGGATCGACGCCATGGTGCTCATAGAAGCGGCTGTCTTCGGTGGCGATAAACGCATGCACCATCACCGGCGGGATTTGCGCCAGTTTAAGCGGGATACGGCGTTTTTCACCGTATTGGGCGATCAGTTCGCCATCGGCACTGTAAACCTGCATCGGGATTTGCAGCCGAACATCTTTCAGCGTTGCTACGTCGGGCAGCTGTGGCTCGACATATTTGTACAAGCCAAAAATCGAGGCTGCTCCCAGCACGATGCAACACACTGCAAGGATTAAAAAATACTTTACGAACTTCACCTGAGATTTCCCATTTTCATGTCATTTGGGCAGTTTATAAACAACCGCGCGGTAGTATAAAGGCAAGCCTGCGACATGGATATGTTCTTTTATCATCTTGCTCTATGGAGGCTGGTCAAAATATGTTCTCACAAGCATGGACGGTGGGGCTAGATATACAAAGCAACAGCGTGCGCGCACTGGCGGCACAGCGGCGTCGGGGCGGTTGGCAACTGCGTCATTGGTGGCAACAAAGCTTGCCATGTCCGATCTTGCGCGACGGTTATCTGGATCAATCCGAAAGTTTGATTCCGCTGCTGCGGCAATGGCGAACGCGTTTGCCGAGACATATTTCCTTACGCATTGCCTTGCCTGTGCAACGTGTTTTGCAACAGCACATCCCCATCCCCGATCGCCGTTTACATGAGCCGGCACGCAGCGGTTATATCACCAGTCAGGGACTGAAGCAGTTCCCGCTCGACAGCCAGACGCTGGTGCTCGACTACCGTGCGCCGTTGGCACAGTCGGCAACGTTGCTGTTGACCGCCGCGCGTCAACAGGAGCTGCAGCAGTGGTTGCACTGTCTGCAACAGGCCGATCTGCATCCCCAGGTGGTGGACATTACTCCCTGCGCCCTGTTATCGATGGCGGCACACGCCGGGCTGGCACCGGAAGGCGCGTTGCTGCATCGACTGGAGGATCAATGGCTATGGGCGGCGCCACGCAGCGAGGAGTTTGCCTGCGGTTCGCTGCCGGCGGAGGGCATGACCGACGTGGCGCAGGCGTTGCGAGCAGTGCGCACCGCCTGTCCGTCGCTCGGTGACAAGGAAATCTATTACAGCAGCGTGTTGGAAGAGCCATTGCCGGACGGCGCTCTGTGGTGGTCGCCGCTGAGCGCCTTCAGCCACTTGCAGCCGCCGCTGCCAGCCTGGCCACAGGCTTTTGTCCTGGCCGGCGGGCTCGCGTTACGTGCGGAGGACGGCTGATGTATCAAGTGAATCTGTTGCCCTGGCGTGAGCGAGCGCTGCGGCGGCGCGGCATGTTCTGGTTGCGCCTGTTGGTGCTTCAACTGATGGTGGCATTGATCATCCCGGCGCTGATGTTGGGGGGGCTGCGTTATCAGCAGCAGCAACTGCGCGACACGCTGCAAGGTCGGGAGCGACAGCATGACGAGCTGGCGCAGCGCTACCGGCAAACCCAGGCGGCGCTTGCGCAATGGGTACGGTTGACCACGCAGGATGCACTGCGTCGGCGCAATCAAACGCATAACCAACGCTATCCCCGGCTGTTACGGCAGTTGGCGGAGGCGTTGCCGCAACCGCTGTGGCTGGTGGCGTTGGAGGAACAGCGCCAGCGTGTGACCTTGCGCGGCCTTAGCCCACATTACCCGGCGATAGTCGAACTGACGCGCAATTTAACGGCGCAGGGGGTATTGCCGGGTCATCGGCTGGCTGAAGTAAACCAGCGGCAGGACGGCCTGCTGACCTTTGTCCTGACGGCACCGTGGGGGGAGGATGAATAAATCCCTGCCAACCTGGCTGACGCCGTGGCTGAGTCGTCCGTCCTGGCAACTGCTGGTCGGACAGTGGCTGTTGCTGATGGGGTTGACTGCGTTGCCAAGCGCGCTGTGGGTGAACGCCGAATGGCAACAGCACGTACGGCTGCAGGCCGAGATGCGGCAGCAGGCGGTACGCATCGGCCAACTGCAACAGCAGTTATCGCAGCAGCCTGCGCTGTATGAACTGCAACGGCGGCTAGCAGTACGGGCGGCGCAACCAGTCGATACCGATCTGTCCTCCAGCCTGCAACAGGCCGGGGTTGTGCTACTGCGTTGGCAGCAGCAGGAAGCGTCATTGCGGCAGACGCTGAACATGCGGGTGGATTACGCTGGCCTGCTGCGCGTATTAAACGCATTGCCCACGACGTTGCGCATTGAACGCCTGGGGATAGACGCGCGGGCGGAGGGGCTGATCGCCGAGTTGGTACTGCGAGCGGGAGGTGGCGATGAGGACGCGAACTGACTGGCTGTGGTTGTTGCTGTCGCTGTCGCCTGCGTTATCGGCTGAACCGGCACGTAATCCCTTTCAGCCGTTGCTGCTTGCGCCGTGCAGCGCGTCCTCGGTATCGCCGGCCGGCTGGCAGTTGAAGGGCATCGTTGGGCAGCCGGCGCGTCGCCATGGCTGGGTATTAACGGCGAACGGGCAGTGGCTGCGGCTGATTGCACAGCAAACGGTGCTGGCTGACGGTTGGCGGGTGGTGCAGATTGCGCCGTACTCGCTGGAACTGCGCGCCATTGCCAACGACCCGCTTTGCCCTCCGGCAGCCGACAGCTTCAGGCTGATGCTGGATAACCATAAGGAAGGGAAATGAACGCAAGCAAAGCTACGGCGCTGCTGCTGTGGGCCATTGCTACAGCGGCGAGCGCCACAACACAGGATGACAAACCGGTTTCACTGGTGTTCCACGATACGCCCGCCACGGTGGTATTGCAGGCGCTGGCAGATTATCAGGGGTTGAACCTGGTTGCGGCGGCGGGCATTGGCGGCAATGTAACGCTGCAGTTGGACAACGTGCCCTGGCGGCAGGCGCTGGCAGTGGTCTTGCGTATCGGCAAACTGTCGATGACTCAGGACGGTTCGGTGATGATGGTGGTTGCACAGCCGGATGAACAGCAACGGCAGGCATTGGCGCGTCAACAACCGTTGCAGGCGTTGACGCTGGCATTGCAGCATGCGGATGCCGACACCATCGCTCAAAGTCTGCTGGCCCAGCGCGGCACCTTGTTGAGCGAGCGTGGCAGCGTCGTAGTGGATAAACGTACCAATACATTGATGATCCGCGATACTGCACCGGCGCTGTCGGTGCTGCAAGGCTGGGTGCAGGAACTGGATAAGCCGCTGGAACAGGTGCAGCTGGCGGCCCATATCGTCACCATCGGTCGTGAAGACTTACGCGAGCTTGGTGTTCGCTGGGGGTTGGCGGCGGATGAAAAGGCGGCCAAAAGCCTGCGTATCGACAATTTTAGCGTCGGTCTGCCACTGGAGCGCAGTGCGATGAGCGTCGGTTTTCACCTGGCACGGGTCAGTGGGCGTCTGCTGGATTTGGAGCTGATGGCATTGGAACAGGAAAACGCGGTGGATATCATTGCCAGTCCGCGTTTGCTGACGGCCAATCAGCAGACTGCCAGCATCAAGCAGGGGACGGAAATTCCGTATGAAGTATCCAGTGGCGCCAATGGGGCGACGTCGGTGGAATTTAGAGAGGCGGTGCTGGGCATGGAGGTGACCCCCAGAATTTTGCCCAACGGCCGTATCACGCTGACGTTACACATCAGTCAGAACACGCCTGGCCGCGCCATTCAACAGGGCAGTGGTGAAGCGCTGGCGATCGACAAGCAGGAAATTAAAACCCAGGTAACGGTGAAAAACGGCGAAACTGTCGTGCTGGGCGGGATATTCCAGCAACAACGCGGTTACGGAGCCGGAAAGGTGCCGGGGTTGGGGGATGTGCCGCTGTTGGGATCGTTATTCAAACAAAGCAGCAAACAGCACAAAAAGCGTGAGTTAGTGATATTCATCACACCAACCCTGATTAAGGTCTGAACAGGCGGACGCTAGCCGGACGAAAATCTGCTGAAGTTGATGAGCAGATGCACTTTTTTGTCATCTTGAGGGCATCTGCGTTTGACGCTGCGGCCGATTTAGCTTACAAGGGTTACCGAATTGAGCTCCGAGGTTTTTTTGTTAACGCCAAGACGCCGCTAAAAACGTATGGTTTCCCTCCTGCGGCGTAGATATACCCAATAGATTTCAAGTTGCATCACGGCGGCAACTGAACGAATCCCGCGTAAACCGGGGTGAGTAAGGCAGTCAACGGCAGGCTTGTTTGAAAGATACGGGGTAGGGCGATTTATTCGGTTGCCAAACTACCAAGAGTGTTGAGATAATTTTTTGTCTGATCTCGCACTATCGCTCATGAGGTTTCAGTTTAGGTCCCGCCGCTGATTTGATTGGCGGGGCGGGTTAACATTAACGAATAGTCTTAGTAATACCGAAAAACATGGCAGAGAAACGCAATATCTTTCTGGTTGGGCCTATGGGTGCCGGCAAAAGCACTATTGGCCGTCAGTTAGCTCAGCAACTCAATATGGAGTTTTTCGACTCCGATCAAGAAATTGAGCGACGTACCGGAGCTGACGTGGGCTGGGTATTCGACGTGGAAGGCGAAGAAGGTTTCCGCGATCGTGAAGAAAAAGTCATTAATGAACTGACGGAAAAGCAAGGGATCGTGCTGGCTACCGGCGGTGGATCGGTGAAATCGCGTGAAACGCGTAACCGTCTGTCGGCGCGTGGCGTCGTTGTCTACTTGGAAACTACCATCGAGAAGCAATTGGCCCGTACCCAGCGTGATAAAAAGCGTCCGCTGCTACAGGTTGATTCGCCTCCGCGCGAAGTGCTGGAAGCACTGGCCAAAGAACGTAACCCGTTGTACGAAGAAATTGCCGATGTGACTATCCGCACCGACGATCAAAGCGCTAAAGTAGTTGCCAACCAGATCATCAACATGCTGGAAAGCAACTGATTGCGGTTTCCGTGTTCGGCTTTGGGCAGAGGCGGAAGACTGATTGTGTTCCCCCTAACGTGGGGATAAACCACCACCACAATGAGAACTGAGCGCGACATGGAGAGAATTACTGTAACGCTTGGGGAGCGAAGCTACCCGATTACCATTGCTGCCGGATTGTTTGACGATCCGGCTTCTTTTATGCCGCTGAAGGCGGGTGAACAGGTGATGCTGGTCACCAACCAAACGCTGGCACCGCTGTATCTGGACGCCGTTCGGAAGGTGCTGGAGCAAGGCGGCGTGATGGTGGATCAGGTGATTTTGCCTGATGGCGAACAGTATAAATCTCTGGCGGTGCTGGATCAGGTGTTCTCGGCGCTGCTCGAAAAGCCACACGGCCGTGATACTACGCTGATCGCCCTGGGCGGCGGCGTGATCGGTGACCTGACTGGATTTGCTGCCGCGTGCTACCAACGCGGCGTGCGGTTCATTCAGGTGCCTACCACCCTGCTTTCGCAGGTGGATTCTTCCGTTGGCGGCAAAACCGCCGTCAATCATCCGCTCGGCAAAAACATGATCGGCGCATTCTATCAACCCGCTTCGGTGGTGATTGATCTGGACTGCCTGAAGACGCTGCCGGCGCGTGAGCTCTCCTCCGGTCTGGCCGAAGTAATCAAATACGGCATTATTCTCGACGCGGATTTCTTTGCCTGGCTGGAAAACAACATCGACAAGCTGGTGGCGCTGGATATGCAGGCGCTGGCGTACTGCATCCGTCGCTGCTGTGAGCTGAAAGCCGAGGTGGTCGCCGCTGATGAACGGGAAAGCGGGCTGCGCGCTTTGCTGAATCTGGGCCATACTTACGGCCATGCCATTGAGGCTGAAATGGGCTATGGCGTCTGGCTGCATGGCGAAGCCGTTGCCGCCGGCATGATGATGGCGGCGCATACCGCACATCGTCTCGGCCAGTTTTCCGCCGACGATATCGCACGCGTTCGCCAACTGCTGCTGCGCGCCGGCCTGCCGGTGAACGGGCCGCAGGAAATGGCGTCGGCCGCCTATTTACCGCATATGATGCGTGATAAAAAAGTACTGGCCGGCGAACTGCGACTGGTATTGCCGACGGCGATCGGCGCAGCGGAAGTTCGCAGCGGCGTGTCGCACGAGCAGGTACTGGCGTCGATCGCCGACTGCCTGCCTGGCTAACCGGCGAGGCAGTCGCCAGGTAACGGCTATATTAATAACGAGCGAACGGGGTCGCCCCGTGAGTCATGATTTGGGTTAATCGGTTTGCCTCACCGCAGATGACGGTGGCAGGCCTTTGCCTCTAGTGGGAGGGTTTCAGATGGATGAGTTTAAACCGGAAGACGATCTCAGACCTGACAGCAGCGATCGTCGTCCTGCACGTTCGCGCAAGCCAGCTCCGGGGCCGCGTTTTGCCGTTTCACGTCAGCACATGATGATCGGCATCGGCATTTTGGTGCTGCTGTTATTGATCATCGGTATTGGTTCGGCGCTGAAGGCGCCCACCAAGCATGAGGCTGCCCAGCAGGGCGCCCAGCCGGGAGCGGCACGTGATATCAATCTGGCGGGCTCTTCGTCACTGACGGCGAATAACCAGGGCGTGCCGGGTGGCACCAATGACGCCAACGATGCCAACGGCGTCAGCCTGTCAACGCCGCCGCAGCAAACGCAGCAGCCGCAAAATATCAGCGTTCCGCCGATTTCCGCTACGCCGACCGAAGCACAGCAGCAACCACCGCAGGGGGGTGCCCAGCAGCGTGTAGAGCTACCGGGCAACATGGCTGATGCCCTGTCCTCGCAGCAAGGTCAGGTCGATGCTGCCACCCAGGGGGCCAACGGTGCGGTTTCCAGCTTGCCTACGGCGCCGGCAACGGTGATGGGTGGCGCAGCGCCGGGTGAAACCACCCGTCCGGTACAAGGCCACGCGCCGGCACCAACGCATAAAGCGCCGGCGAAAACCGCCAGCAAACCGGCAACCGTCAGCCAGCACAAAACAACGCCACCGACCTCGAGCAAACCTGCTGCGACCAGCGGCAACGGTGGTGCCATCGCCTCTGCGCCGGGCAGTCACTATACGCTGCAACTGAGCAGTGCTTCCCGCTCCGATACGTTGAACGCCTATGCCAAGCAGCAAAAACTGCCGCATTATTTCGTCTACGAAACCACGCGTAACGGCAAGCAGTGGTTTGTGTTGGTCAGCGGCAACTATGCGTCTTCCGCTGAGGCAAAACGGGCGATAGCCACGCTGCCGGCAGACGTGCAGGCGAAAAAACCCTGGGTCCGCTCGGTTCGCCAGGTACAGCAGGATCTGAAAAAGTAACCCGGGATTTCAAGTGACGGCTAGGCAGCCGGACGAGAGCGATAGGGGCGTGGCGTGCTGCGCCCCTGACGACTCGCCGCGCCAGCCGCTTGAAATCGGCGGGGTGTAGGCCCTGAATGACTGGCCATGGCATCAAGACGGCAGCTAAACGCATTCCGATGAGCTTACGCGCTAAAGGATTCGAGCAGTGTGTGCAGCCAGCCCAGATGCGGCTTCAGGTATGACGGGCATAAATCATTTTAATTTGTGCGCTGATGTGCTGTCTGAAACAGAGTACAATCCGCCGCTCTGAATTGTATAAGTAGCTAACTGACGGCATGAAGAAAAACCGCGCTTTTTTAAAATGGGCTGGTGGAAAATACCCGCTGGTTGACGAGATCCGTCGTCATCTGCCGGCGGGCGACTGCTTAATCGAGCCCTTCGTGGGTGCGGGTTCAGTCTTTCTGAACACGGAATACGACGCCTATATTCTCGCCGACATCAACAGCGATCTTATCAACCTGTATAATATCGTTAAACTGCGTACGGATGACTTCGTGCGCGATGCCCGCACTCTGTTCACCGATGAATTCAATAACTCAGACCAGTTTTACCTACTGCGCGAAGAGTTCAATACTAGCCAGGACGCTTACCGTCGGGCGCTGCTGTTTCTTTATCTGAATCGCCACTGTTACAACGGCCTGTGCCGTTACAATCTGCGTGGTGAGTTCAATGTGCCGTTTGGCCGTTACAAAAAGCCTTACTTCCCAGAGGAAGAGCTGTACTGGTTCGCTGAAAAATCACGCAATGCCACTTTTGTCTGTGAGCATTACCGCGATACCATGTTGAAAGCGTCCAGCGGCGCGGTGGTGTACTGCGATCCGCCGTATGCGCCGCTGTCGGCTACGGCGAACTTTACCGCCTATCACACCAACAGTTTCAGCCTTGCCGATCAGCAGGGACTGGCGCAGATTGCGCATCAGCTGTCGGTGGAAAGCCGGGTGCCGGTATTGATCTCCAATCACGACACTGAATTGACCCGTGACTGGTATCAGCATGCCTCACTGTATGTGGTGAAGGCGCGTCGTACCATCAGCCGCAATATTTTGGGCCGCAGCAAGGTCAACGAGCTTTTGGCGCTGTATCGCTAAGCCGGGAACAGGCAGGCACCCCGGCGTATAATAATTACCCCTACGTTTGGAGAAGCGGATGAAAAAGTTTTTGATTGCCCCGTCCATTCTGTCGGCAGATTTTGCCCGGTTAGGCGAGGACACGGCCAACGTGCTGGCAGCAGGAGCCGACGTGGTGCATTTTGACGTGATGGACAACCATTACGTGCCCAACCTGACCATCGGCCCGATGGTGTGCCAGGCGCTGCGCAATTACGGTATCACCGCGCCGATTGACGTACACCTGATGGTGAAGCCGGTTGACCGTATCATCCCGGACTTTGCCAACGCAGGCGCCAGTTATATCTCTTTCCATCCTGAAGCCTCCGAACATGTCGATCGCACCATTCAATTGATCAAAGAGCACGGCTGCAAGGCCGGGCTGGTCTTCAACCCGGCCACTCCGTTGAGCTATCTGGATTACGTGATGGATAAAATTGACGTGATCCTGCTGATGTCGGTCAATCCTGGCTTCGGCGGCCAATCGTTCATTCACGGCACGCTCGACAAGCTGCGACAGGTACGTAAGCTGATCGACGACAGCGGTCGTGATATCCGTCTGGAAGTCGACGGCGGGGTCAAGGTGGACAATATCGCGGAAATCGCCGCCGCAGGGGCTGACATGTTTGTCGCCGGTTCGGCGATTTTCGGCAAGCCCGATTACCGCACGGTGATCGACGAGATGCGCAGTGAATTGGCGAAGGTGACGCATGGCTGATTTTTCGGCCATTCGCGGTCTGGCCTTTGATCTCGATGGTACGCTGGTGGATAGCGCACCGGGCCTGGCAGCCGCCATTGACATGGCGTTGATGGAACTGGGCTGTTCACCGGCCGGCGAGGCTCGCGTGGGGACCTGGATCGGCAACGGCGCCGATGTGCTGGTGCAACGCGCCCTGCGCTGGGCCGAACGTGACGCCAACCCGGAGCTCGGTCAACAAATGCGCGCCCGCTTCGATCACTTTTATGCACAAACCGTCAGCAGCGGCAGTCGCCTGTTCCCGCAGGTGCGGTCCACGCTAGCGCAGTTGGCGGCCGCAGGTTACCCGATGGCGTTGGTGACCAACAAGCCGACGCCGTTTGTTGCCCCGCTGTTGCAGACACTGGGGATCTTCGACTATTTCTCGCTGATCATCGGTGGCGATGATGTCATCGAGAAAAAACCGCACCCGGCGCCGCTGTATCTGGTGCTCGGCAAGCTAGGCCTGCATGCCAGTCAACTGCTGTTCGTCGGCGATTCGCGCAATGATATCCAGGCGGCGCAGGCGGCAGGTTGCCCGAGCGTTGGCCTGACATATGGTTATAACTACGGTGAAGCGATTGCTCTGAGTCATCCGGATCGGGTGCTGGAACGCTTTGCCGATTTGCTGCCCGCCCTTGGGCTGTCATCTTTAGAGAATCAGGAAATGTAAACATGAGTAAGCCCATCGTATTTAGCGGCGCACAGCCGTCCGGCGAACTGACCATTGGCAACTACATGGGTGCACTGCGTCAGTGGGTACATTTGCAGGACGATTACGACTGCATCTACTGCATCGTTGATTTACATGCGATTACCGTGCGTCAGGACGCGGAAACCCTGCGCAAGGCCACGCTGGATACGCTGGCGCTGTATCTGGCCTGCGGTATCGATCCGAACAAGAGCACCATCTTCGTGCAGTCGCACGTGCCGGAACACACCCAGTTGAGCTGGGCGCTGAACTGCTACACCTATTTCGGCGAACTGAGCCGCATGACCCAGTTCAAGGACAAGTCCAGCCGTTATGCAGAGAACATCAACGCCGGCCTGTTCAGCTATCCGGTACTGATGGCGGCGGACATTCTGCTGTATCAAACCAATCAGGTTCCGGTGGGTGAGGATCAGAAACAGCATCTGGAGCTGAGCCGCGACGTGGCCTCCCGCTTCAACGCACTGTACGGCGAGATCTTTAAAGTACCTGAGCCGTTTATTCCCAAGTCCGGCGCGCGCGTGATGTCGTTGCAGGAACCAACCAAGAAAATGTCCAAGTCGGACGATAACCGTAACAACGTGATCGGCCTGCTGGAAGATCCGAAAGCGGTGACCAAAAAGATCAAACGTGCGATGACCGACTCCGACGAACCACCGGTTATTCGTTATGATGTGGCGAACAAGGCCGGGGTGTCCAACCTGCTGGATATTCTGTCGGGCGTCACTGGCAAGCCTATCGCGGAGCTGGAAGCCGAATTTGAAGGGCAAATGTACGGCCACCTGAAAGGTGCGGTTGCCGATGCGGTCTCCGGCATGCTGAGCGAGTTGCAGGTGCGTTACCATCAGTTCCGTAACGACGAAGCCTATTTGCAGCAGGTGATGCGTGAGGGTGCGGCCAAAGCCCGTGCTCGCGCGCAGGAAACGCTGAGCAAGGTCTATCAGGCCATCGGGTTTGTGACACAGCCGTAAGTGTGACGCTAGCCACAGGGCGCGACATATCTCGCCCCGTGTATCAGGCCGGGCTTGCCCGGCCTTTTGCTAGGCCATTTTTGCCAAATCCGGCACGGCGCTGTGGCTGGCAAACCAGTTCAATTTGCTGCGCAGGCTCACCACGCTGCCGACGATAATCAGGCTTGGACTGGCGGCCTGCTTTGCCAATGATGCCAACTGGGCCAGTTCCCCTTCGATAACCCGCTGGCGGCAAGACGTGCCGTTTTCCACCAGCGCCACCGGCGTAGTACCGGCCATGCCGTGCGCCTGCAATTGTCGTTGGATTTCAGCCGCCTGCGTCAGTCCCATGTAGAACACCAGCGTCTGCCGGTCTGCGGCCAGCGTTGCCCAGTCCAGGTCGCCATCGGCCTTGGCGTGGCCGGTAACCAGCCGGACGCTCTGCGCATGATCGCGGTGGGTGAGGGGGATCCCGCTATAGGCCGAACAGCCCGATGCAGCGGTAATGCCGGGCACCACCGAGAACGGAATATCGCCATCGGCCAAGGTTTCCAACTCCTCGCCGCCGCGGCCGAAGATAAACGGATCGCCGCCTTTCAGCCGGACCACGCGTTTGCCTTGCTGCGCCTGTTCGAGCAGGATGTGGTTGATCTGCTCCTGCGGTACGCAATGCTGTCCGGCGCGCTTGCCAACAAAAATGCGTTCGGCGTCGCGCCGTACCAATGCCATCACCTCGTCGGACACCAGTCGGTCGTACATCACTACATCGGCCTGCTGCATCTGTTGCAGGCCTTTTAGCGTCAGCAGGCCGGCATCACCAGGCCCGGCACCCACCAGCACCACTTCCCCGCGCGTTTGCCGCGGCGTGTCGAATAGTTCTTCGGTCTGGCGTGCCGCCAGTGCGGCATCGTTATTGGCCAGCGATTGTGCCAGGCGATGGTGGCTGAACAGTTTTTCCCAAAAGCGACGGCGATCGGCCGGATTGGCGAAGTGCTGTTTCACACGCTGGCGCAGGGTTCCGCCCCAATGGGCCAGGCGACCGAGATGCTGTGGCAGCATCGCCTCCAGCTTTTCTCGCAGCAGGCGTGCCAGCACCGGCGCTTTACCGCCGGAAGAAACGGCTACCATGATTGGTGAGCGGTCGATAATCGACGGCATAATGAAACTGGCGCGTTTCGGATCGTCCACCACATTGCAGAATACCCGTTGCTGATTGGCGCACTGATAGACCAGGGCGTTGACTTCCACGCGGTCAGTGGCGGCGATCGCCAGCCATTTTTCCGCCAGCAAATCAGCGCTGAATTCACCGGCCACCAGCGTCAGTCGGCCTTCGGTGGCCCATTGCTGAAATTGCAGATTGAATTCGCAGGCGTTGACGGTCAGTGCCGCCCCGGCATCCAGCAACAGACGCGCTTTGCGTTCGGCGACTTCCCCGCCGCCCACCAGCAGGCAAGCCTTGTGTTGCAGTTGGCAAAATATAGGTAGGTAATCCATCAGCAATCCTCAGGGAAGGCGGCAAAAGGGGGCGTCAAGCCCCCCGATATTACGCGGTTTGACGTGTATTGGCGCGCTCGGCCTGCGGACGCTGGGCGCGCGGCGTGGCGTACCAATAGCCGAGGCCCATGAACACGGCGCCGGAAACCATATTGCCCAGTGTTACCCACAGCAGGTTATGGCCGATGCCACCCAGCGTATAGGCATCGCCGTGCTGACCGAACCAGGAAAGGGCGAACAGCGTCATGTTGGCGACCGAGTGCTCATAGCCGGAGGCGATGAAGGCCAGCAGGCACCACCAGATTGCGATGAATTTTGCGGCGCCTTCAACGCGCAGCGCCATCCAGATCGCCAGGCAGACCAGCCAGTTACACAGCACGCCCTTGAAGAACAGCACGCTCGCAGGCGCGGTGGTTTTCGCCAGCGCTACGCCATGAACCAGGCTGGTATCTACCGGCAGCAGGCTGCCGCCGCCGTAATAATACATCAATGCCACCAGCACCGAGCCAATCAGATTACCCAGCCAGGTCTGCGGTAGCACTGCCCACATTTGGCTATGGCTGATGGTGCCGGCCTTGACGCCGAGCGTCAGAAACATGGTGTGGCCGGTGAACAGCTCTGAACCGGCAATGATCACCAGCGTCAGCGCGATGCCGAAGGTAGCACCCATCACCAGCGGCCGAATCGACGGATCCACCAGATTGCCCAGGGTAAAAATCAGAATGATACCAAGGCCGACGTAGGCGCCGGCCATTGCCGAACCGATCCAGAATCCGAGCGGGCTCTCTTTCGCCAGTTTGACGATGCGCGCCGCGTTGGCGGCACATTTATTGATGGTGTCGGTAAACATGGTTTTTCCCTAAAGTTTAAATGATTCTTGCCTGGCCGGCGCTTACCGGCCTGCGCTGGCTACCTGTACCACGCCGTCGACTACGCGGCAGGCGAACGGCATTACCGAGCGGCTTTCATCTTCCATGCAGAAGCCGTCGTGCAGGCGGAAGTGCTGTTTTTTCAGCGGGCTGGCCACCCATAACTCACCCTGATGTTCGGCGATCAGGCCGCGCGACAGCACGCTCGACTGGGCAAAGGGGTCGATGTTGCTGATGGCGAACACCTGCTCGTCGGCGTAGGGGCGGAACACCGCCACCTGCTGTTCGCCAATCAGGGCGCACACGCCGGTAGCGGGCAGGATATCGGCGATTGGGCAAACGTTAATCCACTGGCTCATGCAATCTTCTCCTCGGTTTCAAGCAGCGTGACAGGGATGCGTTCGTCAGGGCGTGCCGGACGGTGCTGTTCGCGCTCGGCGACCATTTGTACGTTCGGGTCGCGCTGGCTGCTGTTGATAAAGTGGGCAAAACGTACCTGTGATTCAGGGTGCTGTACGGTTTCGTTCCACTCGCAGATCACCGCTTCGCGCAGGCGGGCAATTTCCGCTTCCAGTTGTGCGTTGATACCCAGCTTGTCGTCGACGATCACCTTGCGCAGATAATCGATGCCGCCGTCGAGGCTTTCCAGCCATACCGAAGTACGTTGCAGCTTATCGGCGGTGCGAATATAGAACATCATGAAACGGTCGAGGTAACGCACCAGCGTTTCGCGATCGAGATCGGCCGCCAGCAAATCGGCATGGCGTGGTTTCATGCCGCCGTTGCCGCAGACGTACAGGTTCCAGCCGTTTTCGGTGGCGATGATGCCGACGTCCTTACCCTGCGCTTCAGCGCACTCGCGGGTACAGCCGGAAACGCCGAACTTCATTTTGTGCGGGGTACGAATACCTTTGTAGCGGTGTTCAAGCGTTACGCCAAAGCCGACGCTGTCGCCGACGCCGTAGCGGCACCAGGTGCTGCCAACGCAGGTTTTCGCCATCCGCAGCGCTTTGGCATAGGCGTGGCCGGTTTCAAAGCCGGCGTCAATCAGCTTGGCCCAGATGGCCGGCAGATCGTTTTTCTGTGCGCCGAACATGCCGATGCGCTGCGAGCCGGTCATTTTGGTGTAGAGGTTGTACTCCTTGGCAATCTTGCCAATGGCCACCAGGCCATCCGGCGTGATCTCGCCACCGGCGGAGCGTGGGATCACCGAATAGGTGCCGTCCTTCTGAATATTGCCGAGGAAGTTGTCGTTGGTATCCTGTAGCGGCGTATGCTGCGGTTTGAGAATGTACTCGTTCCAGCAGGAGGCCAGCAGCGAGCCGATGGTCGGCTTGCAGACTTCACAACCGTAGCCTTTGCCGTATTTTGCCAGCAATGCGTCGTAGGACTTGATGCCCTCGACGCGGATCAGGTGGTACAGCTCCTGGCGCGAATAGGCGAAGTGTTCGCACAGGTGGTTGTTGACCTCAATGCCCTGCTTGCTCAGCTCGGCATTCAGCACTTGGGTAATCAACGGGATACAGCCGCCACAGCCGGTACCGGCCTTGGTTTCGGCCTTGATGGCTGCCACGGTATGACAGCCCATGGCCACAGCGTTGATGATGTCACCTTTGCTGACGTCGAAACAGGAGCAAATTTGCGCGCTTTCCGGCAATGAGTCGACGCCGATGGCCGGTTTGCTGCCAGCGTGCGCAGGCAGGATCAGGCTGTCAGGGTTTTCCGGCAGTTCGATGCGATTCAACGCCAGTTGCAGCAGATTGCCGTAGTCGCTGGTGTCGCCAACCAGTACCGCGCCGATCAGCGTTTTGTTATCGGCGCTGACCACGATACGTTTGTAGACTTCTTGGTTTTCATCCAGATAGACGTAGCTGTGTGCGCCTTCGGTGCGGCCATGTGCGTCGCCGATGCCGCCGACGTCGACGCCCAGTAGCTTCAGCTTGGCACTCATGTCGGCGCCACTGAAGGTATTTTCACGGTTCAGCAGGTGATCGGCCGCCACCTGGGCCATTTTGTAACCTGGTGCCACCAGGCCAAAAGTGCGTTCCTGCCATGAGGCGCATTCGCCGATGGCGTACACGTCGGGATCGGACGTCTGACAACTGTCGTTGATAACGATGCCGCCGCGGCGCGCGGTCGCCAACCCGCACTGGTGCGCCAGCTTGTCCTGGGCGCGGATGCCGGTGGAGAACACGATAAAATCGACTTCCAGCGAGCTGCCGTCGGCGAACTGCATGGTTTTGCGTGCGTTCTGGCCGCTGTGGACGATCTCCTGAGTGTTTTTGCCAGTGTGGACTTTGACCCCCATGCGTTCAATCTTGCGACGCAGTTGATCGCCACCCATCGGATCGAGCTGTTCGGCCATCAGCACTGGAGCGAACTCGATCACGTGGGTTTCGACGCCCAGGCTTTTCAGCGCGCCGGCGGCCTCCAGACCGAGCAACCCACCACCGACTACGGCCCCGCGCTTGCTGCGGCGCGCGCAGGCTTCGATGGCGTTGAGATCTTCAATAGTGCGGTAAACGAAACAGTCCTGGCCTTCAGCGCCTTTGATTGGCGGGATCCAGGGGTAGGAGCCGGTGGCCATGATCAGTTTGTCATAGTACACCGTGCGACCGGTATTGGAATGGATCACCTTTTCGCCACGGTTGATGGTGATGGCGCGTTCGCCCACCAGCACGCTGACGTTATGCTTTTCGTAAAATCCCTCGCGCACCAGTGAAAGCTCTTCGGCGGTATGGTGAGAGAAATAGGACGACAGGTGTACGCGATCGTAAGCGATGCGCGGTTCTTCGCAAAAAACGGTGATGTCGAAGTGGTCAGGGCCTGCTTTATCCAGCAGATCTTCGATGAATCGGTGGCCGACCATGCCATTCCCGATGACAGCAAGTTTGACTCTGCTCATTATTGCCTCAAAATTCTGATTTCCTAGCGTTACCTTATTCCTCCCGGTCGGCGACTTATTGATGTAAATCAAGAGTAGTTTCATATACCTCTAAGGTGTTATATCAATGATTTTTATCGATAATTGATAAGTTGCGGTTTTTATTCAACTTTGGCTGAATCGTGACAGTTAAAGATAATTCTACTTATTCTGGAGTAACGCTGAAGTATTTCCCTCTAACGCCGAAGCTGGCACAGCCATTGCTTGACGAAAACGATTGCTTTCGACGCGTCGCGTTATAAACTGCGGCGGTTTTTTTATCAGCACAGGGGAGGAACACCACGCATGACACCGGATAACAATTTCAGTCAGCAGCAAGTGCCGGCAACGGCGCGTAAAGGGGCAATGGCATTGACGTTTGTGATGCTGGGGCTGACTTTTTTCTCTGCCAGTATGTGGACCGGTGGTGCGCTGGGCACCGGGCTGAACTATCACGATTTCTTTTTGGCGGTGCTGATCGGCAACCTGCTGCTGGGCGTCTACACTGCCTGTCTGGGCTATATTGGTGCAAAAACCGGGCTGACCACCCATCTGTTGGCGCGTTTTTCTTTTGGCGTGCGTGGTTCGTGGCTGCCTTCGCTGTTACTGGGTGGGACGCAGGTCGGCTGGTTTGGCGTTGGCGTGGCGATGTTTGCCATCCCGGTTGGCAAGGCCACCGGCTGGGATGTCAACTGGCTGATTGCGCTGTCCGGCGTGCTGATGACCATCACGGTGCTGTTCGGCATTTCCGCGTTGACCCTTCTTTCTGCCATTGCGGTGCCGGCTATTGCGTTGCTCGGCAGTTATTCGGTGTGGCTGGCGGTGCAGCACGCTGGCGGTATGGATGCGGTGCGCCACATCATACCGGCACAGCCGCTGGATTTTAACGCTGCGCTGGCGATGGTGATCGGTTCGTTTATCAGCGCTGGCACTTTGACCGCAGACTTCGTGCGTTTTGGCCGCAGCGCCAAAATGGCGGTATTGGTGGCGTTGGTGGCCTTCTTCCTCGGTAATTCGCTGATGTTCATTTTTGGTGCAGCCGGCGCCGCGACGCTCGGTATGGCCGATATTTCCGATGTGATGTTTGCGCAGGGCTTATTGTTGCCGGCGATCGTGGTGCTGGGGCTGAATATCTGGACCACCAACGACAACGCGCTGTACGCTTCCGGTTTGGGATTCGCCAATATTACCGGCTGGTCGAGCAAAACCCTGTCGATGATCAACGGTGCCATCGGCACACTCAGCGCGCTGTGGCTGTATAATAACTTCGTTGGCTGGCTGACGTTTCTGTCGGCGGCCATTCCACCGATCGGCGGGGTGATCATTGTCGACTATCTGGCTAACCGGCAGCGTTATCTGGCGTTTGCGCAGGCGCAGATGATGAACGTTAACTGGGTGGCGATTCTGGCGGTGGCGATTGGCGTTGCGGCAGGGCACTGGTTGCCGGGCATCGTGCCGATCAATGCAGTGCTGGGCGCGGCGTTGAGCTATGCCGTACTGAACCCGCTGGCAAACCGCCAGTTCATACAACATATCAAGGAGCAGCATGCCGGTGAATAAATTGAAATATATCGATAACCTGCGCCTCGGCGGGCACGAAGGGCTGTGGCAGCTGGCGATCGAGCAGGGGCGCATCGCCCATATCATTCCGCAGCCGGAAGGGCAGGAGTGGCGCAGCGATACGCTGGATGCCGAAGGCGGGCTGGCGTTGCCGGCATTTGTCGAGCCGCATATCCATCTGGACACCACCCAGACCGCCGGGCAGCCGGCCTGGAACCAGTCCGGCACGCTGTTTGAAGGTATTGAGCGTTGGGCGGAGCGCAAGGCGTTGCTGAGTCATGAAGACGTCAAACAGCGCGCCTGGCAAACGCTGAAATGGCAAATCGCCAATGGCATCCAGTATGTGCGCACCCACGTCGACGTGTCGGATCCTACGCTGACCGCGTTGCGAGCCATGCTGGAAGTGAAACAGGAGGTCGCGCCGTGGGTCACGCTGCAAATCGTTGCCTTCCCGCAGGAAGGCATTCTTTCCTATCCCAACGGCGAAGCGTTGCTGGAAGAGGCGTTACGCCTCGGCGCGGACGTGGTTGGCGCCATCCCGCACTTTGAATTCACTCGCGAATACGGCGTTGAGTCGCTGCATAAAGCCTTCGCACTGGCGCAAAAATACGATCGGCTGGTGGATGTGCACTGCGACGAAATTGACGACGAGCAGTCACGCTTTGTGGAAACCGTTGCGGCGCTGGCGCTGAAGCTGGATATGGGCGACAAGGTCACCGCCAGCCATACCACGGCGATGCACTCTTACAACGGTGCCTATACCTCGCGGTTGTTTCGCCTGCTGAAGCTGTCTGGCATCAACTTCGTTGCCAACCCGCTGGTTAATATTCATCTGCAGGGGCGTTTCGACAGTTATCCCAAACGTCGCGGTATCACGCGGGTAAAAGAGATGCTGGAAGCAGATATTAATGTCTGCTTCGGCCACGATGACGTATTCGATCCGTGGTATCCGCTGGGCACCGCCAATATGTTGCAGGTGCTGCATATGGGGCTGCACGTGTGTCAATTGATGGGCTACGGGCAGATTGATGACGGGCTGAAGCTGATTACCAGCCACAGCGCCCGTACGCTGCACCTGCAGGATTACGGTCTGACGGCGGGTAACAGTGCCAACCTGGTGATTTTGCCGGCGGAAAGCGGCTTTGACGCGGTACGTCGCCAGACACCGGTACGCTATTCCGTTCGTCAGGGCGCGGTGATAGCCGAAACGCGTCCAGCAGAAACCACACTCTATCTGGCCTGCGAAGAGAAGGTTGATTTCCGTCGCTAACCGGTGATTACCGGTCCAAAAGGGCGCGGTAAGCGCCCTTTTGGCTGGTGATAATGGCAGGGCATGGGCAGAGCCTGCCGGTGGAGCGGTTTTCTGTCCCACCGGCTTTACGGGGTTATCAGTGGGTGACGTGGCCGTGGCTGCGGTGTTTGGTCACAAAGCCCAACAGCAGACACATCACGAACACTGCCAGATACAGACCGTTGGCGGTCGTCAGTGCGGCATGCGCGCCGCCCTTGGCCACGATTGGACCGGTGACGACAAAGGTCAGCATGGTGCCGATGGTGCCGCAGGTCAGGATAAAGTTGACCAGTTTCGGCGAAGATACCTTGGTCTGCAGTGAACCGAGGGTGATAAGCGTGGTGTAGATTGCGCTGGAAACGAAGCCCAGAGCCATGATGTAGTATGCCAGATGCTGCGGGTTATCGCTGCTGACAAACAGGTACATGGCACCGGTGGCCAATGCCGCCAGCACGGTGACGATGCGTTGCAGGTCAAAGAAGCGCAGCACAAAGCTGAACACCCACATGCCAATCATGTAAGACGTCCAGAAGTCGCTGACCAATTTACCGGCCTGGTTGATGTCCATGCCGAAAGATTTGGTGGCATATTCCGGCACCCATTGAATGAAGCCCAGTTGGCCGAGGATATAGCACAGCGCGGCGACCGACAGAAACAGCACGCCAATTCCCCACTTTTCTTTGGTGGCCGGGGCGCCGCTCTTGTCACCCTTATGGCCCAGAACCGGGAAGTCAGAGCACAGGGTCAGCACGAAAATTGCCACGTACAGCAGGCCGATGCAGGCATATACCCAATACCAACCGATGTGACGCGCCAACAGCATGGCGGCAACAATGGGGAAAATCATCCCGGCCATGCTGAAGAAGGAGTCGGTAAACAGCAGGCGTGAGCCGCGCTGGCGACCGGAGTAAATATGGGTGATCAGGAAGGTACCGATCGACATGGTGATGCCGCTGACCACGCCAAGAATGAACATGCAGATGGAAAACATGGTCAGGCTTTTGCCGACCATCAGGCCGATTACCGCCAGTACCATCAGCAGAAAACCAAAGATCAACTGACGCTTGAGCGGGATGATTTCCATTAGCCAGGCGTTAAGGAAAATAGAGATCAAAATGCCTGCGTTCAGGAAGGTGAAGGTATTGCTCATGCTGGAAACCGGCAGGTTAAAATATTCTGCAATGTTTCCCATCACCATCCCTGTGACGATCACTAAAGCACCGGTCAGCGCATAGGAAAAAAAGCTGATCCAGGTAAGCCGGATACGGTTGCTGTCATTCATTGAATAAGCCTGATTGGTATGTGGATTGGTCTGTGGGCAGCGGAATGCCGCTTTTTCTGGGTAGACGCAGTAAACGTGTCGATCCGGCTGCCAAGTGGCGGATCCTAGCATAGCTCAGGCCGTTTTATGTGATGCTCGTTATATTTTCTATGCAATGCGTGTAATCGCTACCGATAATTTCGTGACTTATACCGTCGGTGGTTCAACCGAGTCACGTGGAATCACGATGGGGGTGAATGTCACCGCCGGCGTTTCCGGCGCGATCAGCAAACGGGTGGCGAACTGCGCCATTTCGGCAATCGGGAAGTGCACGCTGGTCAACGCCGGACGCATAAATTGCGCCCGTTCGCCGCTGTCATAGCTGATCAGCGCAATATCCTGTGGCACGCTCAGGCGATGCTCGTTAATCGCCAGCAGCGCGCCAATGGCCATTTCTTCGTTGCAGCAATATATCGCCGTTGGCAGGGTGGTACCGCATAACAGCCGATCGGCACAACGATAGCCGCTTTCCAGGTCGTACGCGCCCTCCAGACAGGCCAACGGCGTCAGCATCGCCGCTTGCATTGCCTGCTCAAATCCCAGTATGCGCAACCGGCTGGAGGCACGCTGGCGCGGCCCACTGATGCAGGCGATGCGCCGGTGTCCTGCATCAATCAACTGCTGAGTCGCCATGCGACTGGCACGCATATGGTCAAAGGTCACACAGCGGTCCTCCAGGCCGGGCACGAGACGGTCGAGCAATACAAAGCGATGCCGCTCCTCCGCCAACTGGCGTAAGCGCCGATCGCTGAGGTAACGCACGTGCAAAATCACCCCGTCGCAGCGCAGACTGAATAAGCGCTGGATGGCGTGCAGCTCGTTTTCCGCACTGTTGCGCCCCTGTGTCACCAATAGCTGTTTGCCGTGGGTTTCTGCTTCTCCCTGCACAAAATCCATCAGCATGCCAAAGAAACCGCCACGATAAGAGGTGGTCACCAAGCCCAGCGTATTGCTGTGGCTGGACGCCAGCGCGCGCGCGGCGGGATTGGGGGTATACCCCAGTTGCGCGATCGCCTGTTCAACTTTTTCGCGCGTTGGCGCCTTGACGTTGCTGTCGCCATTGACCACGCGCGATACCGTGGCGCGGGATACGCCCGCCAGAGCGGCTACATCTTCCAGTGTCACCATATACCCTTCGTCTTTCGAGCTGCCTCGTTGTTGGCTGCGCACGCGAACCCCGGTCACTTGGTATGGCCAAGCTCCCGGGGCTTCTTATGCTTGCCGCCTAGACGCAACTCGAAATCCATTGGGTATCCTCCGGTTTTCCTCGAGCTGCCTCGTTGTTGGTTGCGTACGTGAAACCCGGTCGCTGGGTACGGCCAAGCTCCCGGGGCTTCTTATGCTTGCCGCCTAGACGCAACTCGAAATTCATTGGGTATCCTCCGGTTTTCTTCGAGCTGCCTCGTTGTTGGTTGCGTACGTGAACCCCGGTCACTGGATACGGCCAAGCTCCCGGGGCTTCTTATGCTTGCCGCCTAGACGCAACTCGAAATCCATTGGGTATCCTCCGGTTTTCCTCGAGCTGCCTCGTTGTTGGCTGCGCACGCGAACTCGTTGTTGGTTGCGCACGCGAACCCCGGTCACTGGGTATGGCCAGGCCTTGTGCCATTATGATGACCATTTAACCATCAAACTGCGGCAAATACGCCTTATTGGCGGCCAATACGTCGTCCAGCAGCGGCTGTGCGATCCTGGCGCTGGCAATCAGCGGGTGTGTCACCAGTGCCAGCAGCCCGCTACGGCGATCGCCATGCACCGCGGCCTCGATGGTCAGTCGCTCGTAGGACTTCACCTGCTGGGTTAGCGCCTGCATGGTATCCGGCAGCGGGCCGAAGGCCAGCGGATGGGCGCCTTGCGCATCAATCACGCAGTTGGTTTCTATCACGGCGTCGTCCGGCAAACCGCGAATGGCGCCACGGTTTGCGGTATTGACCACCAATTGCGTGCCAAGATTATTGTGGATCGCACGAATCAGTTCCAGCGCCACTTCGGAATAAAAGGCGCCACCGCGGAAGCTGAGCTGCTCCGGTTTACTATCGAGATGCGGATCGGCATACAGCTCAAACAGCTCTTTTTCCACCTGCATCACCTGTTCGGCGCGGGTGCCGCGGTCGGCGGCGGCGGCGATCTCTTCATCCAGCATCTCCTGCGTCTGGTAGAAATAGCGGTGATACGGACAGGGAATTGCCTGGAGGGCCCGCAGGAACTCTGGCGGCCAGGGTTCCTCCTTGATGTTGTTCATGGTCAGCGCCGCGCCGTCGCACAGCATATCAATCACTTTGCCGGTCATGTCGCGACCGTTTTGCAGCACCTGATGCACCCAGACCATATGATTCAACCCGGCGAAGCGCAGGTGAAGATCTTGAGACGGCGCCTGCAGCATGTTGGCAATCATGTGGTGCATGCTGATGGGCACATTGCACAAGCCAATGATTTTTGCCTTGGTATAACGGGAAACGGCTTCGGTTACCATGCCTGCCGGATTGGTAAAATTGATGATCCAGGCATCCGGTGCCAATTGTTCGACCTTGCGTGCAATGTCCAGCATCACTGGAATTGTACGCAGCGCCTTGGCGAAGCCGCCAACGCCGGTGGTTTCCTGGCCGATCAGGTGATATTTAAGCCCCAGGCGTTCATCGGCGGCGCGTGCGGGCAACTGGCCAACGCGGAACTGGGTCAGTACGAACCGTGCGCCGCGAATCGCCTCGTCCAGCGAAAAATGCACGCTGACTTTCACCTGTTCCAAGCCGTGGCGCGCCAGCATGCGTTTGGTCAATGCGGCGATGATTGCCACTTTTTCACGACCCGGCTCGACGTCAACCAGCGCCAGTTCGCTGACCGGCAGTTGATCAATACGCTGGATCAGGCCTTCAACCAGCTCCGGCGTGTAACTGCTACCGCCACCGATAATGGCGATTTTCAGCGAATTCATAAAGCAGTCTCCCGTTGCGCCTGACGGCGATAGAGTTCAATCATGTCGTCGGCCAGATCCTGAATCACCATGGCATTCATCAGGTGGTCCTGGGCGTGGACGGTTATCAGATTTATCGCCAGCTTGCCGCAGCCCTCATCCAGGCCAATAAGCCGGGTCTGAATGCGATGAGCTTGTTTTACCGCCTCTTTCGAGTCGGCCATGTGTGCGGCGCAAGCGTTGAATTCACCGGCCCGCGCCTGTTGCAGCGCCATCAGTGCGCTACTGCGTGCGCTACCGGCGAACACCAGCAGCTCCATAATCGTGCTTTCAAAATCAGGGCTGTCTATGGTCATGGCTCCACTCACACTATTCTCCTGTTATTGTGCGGACGCCGCATCGGACGCGGTGCGCTCGGTTTCGATCTGTTGCCGTTCCTGCGCCAGCAACTGCTTTTCATAGACTTTGAAGAATGGCAGCCAAATGGCGAAATCGATCGTCATCAGCAGTACGACCAGCAGCGCGGCGCGGATATCCCATGATGCGGAGATCATGGCACCGAGCGGTGCAGGCGCAGTCCACGGCGCCATGGCGACCATTTTTTCCACCAAATCCCAGTGCAGGGCAAAATAGGCCAGCGTGGCGTTGATCATCGGGACTACGATCAGCGGGATAAACAGCGTTGGGTTCATCACCACCGGCGAACCAAACAGCAGCGGTTCGTTGATGTTGAACACCGCCGGTACCACGCTCAGTTTGCCGATGGTGCGTAAATGGATGGAGCGGCTGCGGAGATACAGTAAGGCCAGCACCAGCGTGGATCCCGAGCCGCCGATGCAAACGTAAAACGACCAGAAGGGGGCGGTCAGCGTCTGAGTGGTGGCGGCACCGTGCGCCACCAGCGCGGCGTTGGTGGCCAGGTTGGCCATAAAAATCGGGTTGAGCAGGCCGGTGACGATATTGTCGCCATGTATGCCGGCGAACCACAGCAGATTGGCGATCAACACCGCCAGCAGAATGGCTGGCAGCGTATCGCCGACGGCGATCAGCGGCTGGAACAGTTGCATGATTGCCGCTGGCAGTAACAACTGGAATTCGCTCTGCATCAGAATGCTTAGCGGGTATACCGTCAATAAAATGCCGACCACCGGATACAGCAGCTCAAACGAACGGGCAATTGCGGGTGGCACCTGTTCCGGCATACGCAGGGTGATATTGTATTTCTTCAACAAACGGATCAATTCCACCGACCAGATGGCGCACAGCAGGGCGGTGAACACCCCCTGGCCGCCCAGAAAGTCGAGCGACATCTTGTTGTCGACCTGCGGCGCCGCGGCCAGCAGGAACGCCATCAGCGACAGCAGGCCTGCGGTCAGCGCGTCCAGACCATAGTGCTTTGCCAGACTGTAGGCGGTGCCAACGGCAACAAACACGCTCATCAGGCCCATGGTCATAAAGAACGGTAAGGTGATGGTGTTCCAGTGGTTTTTGGCAAAGCCGAGCCAGGCGCGGCCGAAGCTGGAGGAGGTATTGGCGTCAAACGGCGGGTTGGCGACGATCAGCATGATGCTGCCGACAATCAGAAACGGCATGGCGCAGATAAAACCGTCGCGAATGGCAATGATATGGCGCTGGCTGCCGATCCTGCCGGCCAGCGGCGCGATATGGCTTTCCACCACGCGCATAAGGGAAGCATACAGGCTCATGATGTTCTCCGCCGCCGCGTCAGGCGATCAGGTTGAGGGCGTGATCCAGCACCTTGTCGCCGCGCATGGTGCCGTAATCCATCATGTCGATCACCGCGACGGGCAAACCGTACGGTTCGGCGATTTTGTTAAAACGCGCCAGTTCATATTTTACCTGCGGCCCCAGCAACACCACGTCGGCATTGGGCAGTTCAGCCTCAAATTCGGCAGCGGGCACCGCTTTGATCTCAATGACCAGTTGCCGTTTCGCCGCTTCGTCCTGCATGCGTTTGACCAGCATGCTGGTGGACATTCCCGCCGCGCAGCACAGCACTATTCTTTTCATCATTACTCTCCGTTGAAATCGTTATTTTTATTGGCATTTGCCAAATGAGAGCGCTCTCATTTCTGCTAAGGGTAGCGGGAATGTAAAATCAAAACGGGAGATGGCTCGCAAAAATCACCGAAGCTGCCAATCAGGCAAATAATGCGTGACCGGCTTGGCAAAAACGGATGAGACGATCATACTTTTGGCAAGAAAAACGGGACGGTGTCAGAAAGGTCCCACATTTGAGTAAATATAAGTAAATGGCTGGCACTCACCGGTACAGCTCTTTAGAATCAATGCGCTTTTCCGTTGTTTGTCTCTCAGAGAAAGGACCCGTTCATGTTCAAACGTACTTTAGTGACCTTCGTTGCGCTGTGTTCCCTGACAGCAATGGCACCGGCCGCCTTCGCCGCTGGTGAAACCCACGTCATGCTGACCACCTCGGCCGGGAATATAGAATTGGCGCTCGACAGTCAGAAAGCACCGGTATCAACCCAGAACTTCGTTGATTACGTGAACAGCGGTTTTTACAACAACACCGTTTTCCACCGTGTCATCCCTGGTTTTATGGTGCAGGGTGGCGGCTTCACGGCGGATATGCAGCAGAAAACGCCAAAGGCACCGATCAAGAATGAGGCGGATAACGGCCTTCGCAACCTGCGTGGCACTATCTCCATGGCGCGTACTGCAGATAAAGACAGCGCCACCAGCCAGTTCTTCCTCAACGTGGCGGATAACGCTTTCCTCGATCACGGCCAGCGTGATTTTGGCTACGCGGTATTTGGCAAAGTGGTGAAGGGCATGGAAGTGGTGGACAAGATTTCCCAGGTGCCTACGGGCAACGTCGGCCCTTATCAGAATGTACCTACCAAACCGGTAGTGATTTTGTCGGCCAAAGTACTGCCTTAAGCTTTTTGTGCCGGTTCCCGCCTGGGAACCGGCGTGCGTTGCCCTTCCCGTTCGAAGCTTTGCCTGCATCACTGTTTTATTCATTCGTACATGCTTTAATCGCCATCCTATAACCAGACCGGATACCCGGCGTCTATCTGCTGTTCTTGTTCAGGATGAGCCGTTGTTATGTTTGAATTCAACCAGGTTCTGCTGCTATTGCAGCAAATGTGCGTCTACCTCGTTATTGCCTATTTGTTAAGCAAGACCCCGCTGTTTATCCCGTTGATGCAGGTGACGATCCGCTTGCCGCACAAGCTGCTGTGCTACGTCATCTTTTCGGTATTTTGCATCATGGGCACCTATTTCGGTTTGCATATCCAAGACTCGATCGCCAACACGCGAGCCATTGGCGCGGTGCTGGGCGGTTTGTTGGGCGGGCCTTCGGTCGGTTTTCTGGTGGGATTGACCGGTGGGCTGCACCGTTACACGCTGGGAGGCATGACCGATGTTGCCTGCGCGGTATCCACCATTGCCGAAGGCCTGGTGGGAGGGCTGGTGCATAGTGCGGCAATGCGACGCGGCCGGATCGATTTACTGTTCAACCCGCTGTTTGTCGCCGGCGTCACCTTTGCCACCGAAGTGCTGCAAATGGCGATTATTCTGGCCATCGCCCGGCCATTTGGCGAAGCGCTGCGGTTGGTGGAGCACATTGCCTTGCCGATGTTGATCGCCAATACCGTGGGGGCGGCGATGTTCATGCAAATTCTGCTGGATCGGCGCGCCATGTTCGAAAAATACACCAGCGCCTTTTCCTCCAAGGCGCTGAAGCTGGCTGAACGTACCGAGGGCATTCTGCGCCAGGGCTTTGATCGGGAAAACAGCATGAAAGTGGCGCGAATTATCTACCAGGAACTGGGCATCGGCGCAGTGGCGATTACCGATCGTGACCAGTTGCTGGCGTTCATCGGCATTGGCGACGATCACCATCTGCCAGGGACGCCGATCTCTTCCGCGCATTCTCACCGCGCCATCGACAATAACGAAGTGGTGTATGCCGATGGCAACGAGCTGTCGTACAGTTGTTCGATCAGCAACAATTGCAAACTGGGCTCTACGCTGGTGATCCCGCTGCGCGGCGAAAATCAGCGGGTAATCGGCACCATCAAGCTGTATGAGCCGAAAAGCAGGTTATTCAGCACCATCAACCGGACGCTGGGTGAAGGCATCGCCAGCCTGCTCTCGGCGCAGATCATGGCCGGCCAGTACGAGCGCCACAAGCAGCTGCTGGCGCAGTCGGAAATCAAGCTGCTGCATGCGCAGGTGAACCCGCACTTTTTGTTTAACGCGCTCAATACGCTGGTAGCGGTGATTCGCCGTGACGGCGATCGCGCCTGTGAACTGGTACAGTACCTCTCTACGTTTTTCCGCAAGAATCTCAAGCGCTCGGACGACGAGGTGACGTTGGCGGATGAAATTGAACATGTGAATGCCTATCTGCAAATTGAAAAGGCGCGTTTTGCCGATCGGCTGGAAATAGCCGTGTCGTTGCCGGAACAGTTGCTGGCGGTGCGTCTGCCGGCCTTTTCGTTGCAGCCGATCGTGGAAAACGCCATCAAACATGGCACATCGCAACTGCTGGGGGTCGGCAGGATCGACATCGGCGCCCGTTGTGAGGGAGAGCAGCTGTTATTGCAGATCACCGATAACGCCGGTTTGTTTCAGGCGAAAACGCCCGGTAACGGCCTGGGGATGAATCTGGTGGATAAACGCATTCGCGTGCGTTATGGCGAGGGTTATGGCGTACAGGTGTGTTGCGAGCCGGAAGCCTATACCTGCATCACGCTTAACCTACCGATGGCGAGGGTGGCCTGATGCTGAATGTATTGATTGTCGACGATGAACCCTCGGCCCGTGACAACTTGCGCCATTTGCTGGAGGCGGAGGAGGGCGTGGCCATCGTCGGCGAAAGCGCCAACGCGATAGAAGCCATCAGCCAGATCCACCGCCTGCAACCGGACGTGGTGTTCCTGGATATTCAGATGCCGCGTATCAGCGGGCTGGAGTTGGTCGGTATGCTCGACCCTAACCGGATGCCGTACATCGTGTTTCTCACCGCCTATGATGAATACGCGCTGCAGGCGTTTGAACAGCATGCCTTTGACTACCTGCTAAAACCGGCCGAGCCGCAACGCTTGAACAAAACCCTGCAACGGCTGCAACAGCGCCGTGTACCGCAGGATATTGCAGCACTGCCGGAAAGCGAGGGTTATCTGAAATACATCCCCTGCACCGGCCATAGCCGCATTTACCTGCTGCGTTTCGAGGAGGTGGTCGCCATCCGTTCGCGCTCAAGCGGCGTCTACGTGGTGCGCAATGACGGCATGGAGTGCTTTACCGAACTGACGCTGCGCACGCTGGAGAACCGCACGCCGCTGGTGCGTTGCCATCGGCAGTATCTGGTCAATCTGGAGCTGGTGCGGGAAATCCGCTTTGACGACAGCGGCGCGGCAGAAATGATAATGCCGGTCGGCGATCCGGTGCCGGTCAGCCGCCGCTATCTTAAATCTCTGAAAGAGGAGCTGGGGCTGCGGGGATAGGCGTGGGCAGGCGTCACGCCGCGCTTGGTGACACATCGTTTCGTTTGCCCTTGACGCGATCGGGCCGCGCTTATAGCTTTATGGCATCCACAGGTGCGTTTGCGCCGCGTCAGCGTCAAAGGAAAAGAAAATGAGTGAAGCACGGATTATCGCCAAAGCGATGAAAGACGGAAAACCAGTGCAGGATCTGGTGATTTTACCGGCCTTGGCCAATCGCCACGGCCTGATCACCGGCGCCACCGGCACAGGTAAAACCGTGACGCTGCAAAAAATGGCCGAGCAGTTCTCCCGCCTTGGCGTGCCGGTCTTTTTATCGGACGTTAAAGGCGACCTGTCGGGCATCGGCACCGAGGCGGTGCCAAATGAAAAACTGCAGGCGCGGCTGGCGGCGATCGGCGTGACCGATTGGCAACCGCAAGCCTGCACGATTATTCCGTGGGACATATACGGTGAGAAAGGCCACCCGATCCGCGCCACCGTGTCCGATCTTGGCCCACTGTTGCTGGCGCGTCTGCTGGATCTGAACGAGGTGCAAAGCGGTGTGCTGCAGTTGGTGTTCAAGATCGCCGACGACAACGCCTTGCTGCTGCTGGATATGAAAGACCTGCGCGCCATGGTGCAGTACGTCGGCGACAACGCCAAGCAGTTCCAGACCCAATACGGCAATATTTCTGCCGCCTCGGTCGGTGCCATTCAGCGCGGGCTGTTGACGCTGGAAGAGCAGGGTGCCAATCAGTTCTTTGGCGAACCGATGCTCGACATCAACGATCTGATGAAAACCGATGCCAAAGGCCACGGTAATATCAACCTGCTGGCGGCAGACAAGCTGATTAACCAGCCAAAACTCTACTCGGTCTTTCTGCTGTGGCTGCTGGCCGAGCTGTTTGAACATTTGCCGGAAGTGGGCGATCCGCAACAGCCGAAACTGGTCTTTTTCTTTGATGAAGCGCATCTGTTGTTCAACGACGCGCCGCCGGCGCTGCTGACCAAGATTGAGCAGGTGGTACGCCTGATCCGCTCAAAAGGCGTCGGCATCTATTTTGTTACGCAAAACCCGCTGGATATTCCCGACAGCGTGCTGGGCCAGTTGGGCAACCGTGTGCAACACGCGCTGCGTGCCTTTACGCCACGCGATCAGAAAGCGGTAAAAGCGGCGGCGCAGACCATGCGCGCCAACCCCGATTTTGATGCGGAAACGGCGATTACCGAACTTGGGGTTGGTGAAGCGCTGGTATCGTTCCTGGATGAAAAAGGGCGACCCAACGTGGTGGAGCGGGCAATGGTGATCGCGCCGGAGTCGAAAATGGGCATGCTGGGCGCCGACGGGTTGAACAGCGCGATCAATAAATCGCCGCTGTATGGTCGCTATGAAGATATGGTCGATCGCGAGTCTGCCTATGAAAAACTGTCCTCGGAAGGGTTTGCCACCATAGGCACGCCGCAACCGGGGCAACCGGCGCAGAAACCGGCACCGGATGCGGCCGGTGGTGGCCTGATGGGCGGTTTGAACGATCTTCTGTTCGGCTCTACCGGTCCGCGTGGCGGCAAGCGCGACGGTATTGTCCAGACGGCGGCCAAGAGTATGGCACGCGACCTCGGCAGGCAGATTTTGCGTGGCGTGTTGGGGTCGATTATGGGTGGCCGTAAAAAGTAAGCGGAAAATTTCGTCAGCAGCAGTAAACTAGCGCAGCTTTTTTTTGCCTGGACATGTCATGCTGCTGCTGATCGATAACTACGACTCTTTCACCTACAACCTGTACCAATACTTCTGCCAGTTGGGCGCCGAAGTGTTGGTCAGACGCAACGATGAATTGCAACTGGCCGATATTGAACGGCTTGCGCCACAGCGGCTGGTGATTTCACCCGGCCCGTGCACGCCGAATGAGGCGGGCATTTCTCTCGCCGCCATTCGCCACTTTGCCGGGAGGCTGCCAATTCTGGGCGTGTGCCTCGGCCATCAGGCATTAGGACAGGCTTTTGGTGCCACGGTGGTACGCGCCCGTCAGGTAATGCATGGCAAGACCTCAGCCATTCGACACGGCAACAGCGGCGTTTTCGCTGGGCTGAACAATCCGTTGACCGTGACCCGTTATCACTCGCTGGTGCTGGAAGCCGCCACGTTGCCGGACTGTTTTGAGGTGACCGCCTGGAGTGAGCGCGGCGGCGAACGTGACGAAATCATGGGGATTCGCCATCGTCAACTGGCGCTGGAAGGGGTGCAGTTCCACCCGGAAAGCATTCTCAGCGAACAGGGGCACCAATTGCTGGATAATTTCCTTAAAAGTTAGCAGGTTATGATTTTTTTCCCTTTTCTGGTGATTTAGGTTTGCCCTTGTTTGGTTTTTTATGCATATTTTGTGATTATATTTTCACTTAATGGCAACATTAAAAAATCCGACTACGTTCAGGGTGGACCCAATAATGACCGAAAAATACCCAGTCAGCCGCAATACGTTCGATCAGGTTATTCTGCCTGTTTATGCACCCGCTCAGTTTGTTCCCGTCAAGGGTAAGGGCAGCCGGGTATGGGACAGCAACGGCAAGGAGTATATTGATTTCTCCGGGGGTATTGCGGTGACTGCCCTGGGGCATTGCCACCCGGCATTGGTGGCGGCGCTGAAGCAGCAGGGTGAAACCCTGTGGCACACCAGCAATGTATTTACCAACGAGCCGGCGCTGCGCCTGGCCAGCAAGCTGATCGATGCGACTTTCGCCGATCGGGTGTTCTTCGCCAATTCCGGCGCCGAAGCCAACGAAGCGGCATTCAAGCTGGCGCGCCACTATGCCATCACTCGCCGCAGCCCGTATAAAACCAAAATCATCGCGTTTTATAACGCCTTCCATGGCCGCACGCTGTTTACCGTCTCGGTTGGCGGCCAGGCGAAGTATTCCGACGGCTTCGGGCCAAAGCCGGCCGACATCGTGCATGTGCCGTTCAACGATCTGGCGGCGGTCAAGGCGGTGATGGACGATCACACCTGTGCGGTGGTAATGGAGCCGATTCAGGGCGAAGGCGGTATCACGCCGGTGGACGCGCAGTTCCTGCAAGGCGTGCGTGAACTGTGCGATCGCCATCAGGCGCTGTTGGTATTTGATGAAGTGCAAAGCGGCATGGGGCGCAGCGGCAAGCTGTTTGCCTATATGCACTACGGTGTGACGCCGGATATTCTGACCACGGCCAAGGCGCTGGGGGGCGGTTTCCCGATCAGCGCCATGCTGACCAGCGAGGAGGTTGCTTCGGTGATGCAGGTGGGCACCCATGGCACCACCTATGGTGGCAATCCGTTGGCCTGTGCGGTGGCGGAGGCGGCGTTGGACGTGATCAATACGCCTGAGGTGCTGAACGGCGTCGAACAGCGTCGTGCGCTGTATGTCGCCGCGTTGCAGGCAATTGGCGAAAAATACCGTATTTTCAGCGATATTCGCGGCATGGGGCTATTGATCGGCGCCGAGCTGACAGCACCCTACCACGGCAAGGCGCGTGATTTTCTCTCCGCGGCCGCCGCGCGCGGCCTGATGATTTTAAATGCCGGGCCGAACGTAATCCGCTTTGCACCGTCGCTGGTGGTTGAGCCACAAGATATTGCCGACGGTATGGCGCTGTTTGAGCAGGCCGTCCAGGACGTGATTAACGCCGCGTAGTGGCCGGCCCTGCGGTAAACGGCGCATAAAAATGCCGGTCAGCGTTCACTGACCGGCATTTTTTGAAACGTGCCGTTTTTAAGGGATTAACGGGTACCGTAGACGACAATGGTTTTGCCGTGTGCGGAAATCAGGTTTTGATCTTCGAGCATTTTCAGAATACGGCCAACCGTTTCGCGTGAACAACCGACGATTTGACCGATTTCCTGACGGGTAATTTTAATCTGCATGCCGTCCGGGTGAGTCATGGCATCCGGCTGCTTGGCCAGGTTGAGCAGGGTTTGCGCAATGCGGCCGGTAACGTCTAGGAAGGCGAGGTTACCCACTTTCTCTGAGGTGACCTGCAGGCGGCTTGCCATCTGCGCCGACAGGCGCATCAGAATATCAGGGTTCACCTGGATCAACTGACGGAATTTCTTATAGGAAATTTCAGCCACTTCACAGGCGGTTTTAGCCCTAACCCAGGCGCTGCGTTCCTGGCCTTCTTCAAATAATCCAAGTTCGCCGATGAAGTCGCCCTGATTGAGATAGGACAGGATCATCTCTTTACCTTCTTCATCCTTAATCAGCACCGCAACGGAGCCTTTCACGATGTAGTAAAGCGTTTCGGCCTTTTCACCTTGGTGAATCAGCGTACTTTTCGATGGATATTTGTGGATATGGCAATGAGACAGGAACCATTCGAGAGTAGGGTCTGTTTGCGGTTTGCCGAGAACCATTCGCTGTTATCCTCTGTTGTAATCTGCCTGTATCACAGGGGTCAGAGTTCCCTGTCAAACGTGTTATGGCGGTCCATGAGTGGCGGCCATTAACCGTTTTTGAGGCGTGACGTAAAAATACGCTATTGCCCTAGCATATTAACTTGCAGTGAGAGCTGCAAGCTACATTCTGTTAACATACACATTAAGGTGCCTTTCCGTGGGCATTTCCCTGAAAGCGCTGTCCAGAAAGCGTTATTGCGGCTCTGTTTGTAGCACAGAGTGACGCGGGTGTCTTGTGTTGTCTCGCTCACACATGACCAGTATCAGGTTCCGTTGCCAGTTTTGCTGCGAACGCGTAGTCTGGTGACAAAGAATCAATCGGAGTCATTGGAATGCAGGCAAGAGTCAAATGGGTTGAAGGGTTAACGTTTCTTGGCGAATCGGCGTCTGGCCATCAGGTTTTGATGGACGGCAATGCCGGTGACAAGGCGCCGAGCCCGATGGAAATGGTGTTGATGTCGGTGGGAGGGTGCAGCGCGATTGACGTGGTGTCGATTTTGCAAAAAGGCCGTCACGACGTGCGCGACTGTGAGGTAAAACTGACCTCCGAACGTCGCGAAGAGGCGCCACGGGTATTTACCCATATCAACCTGCATTTTATCGTCAGCGGTAAAGGTCTTGGCGACAAGGCGGTAGAGCGCGCGGTGAATCTATCGGCCGACAAATACTGTTCGGTAGCGCTGATGCTTGGCAAGGCCGCCAGCGTTACCCACAGCTTCGAAGTCCGAGAAGTGGCCTAAGGCATGTGGCGCGGCGGTTTAATGCTCCCCGCGCACATCCCGTACCGCCTGGCTACTCAATCTTTTTGCCTTCCAGCAGCCGCTGTACCAGCGGTGCCATGATCAACTCCATCGCCAGCCCCATTTTGCCGCCCGGCACCACCAGCGTATTGATGTGTGAAATAAACGAGCCTTGCAGCATCGCCAGCAGATAAGGGAAGTCAATTTGATCCAACCCACGGAAGTGGATCACCACAAAGCTTTCGTCCAGTGACGGAATGGCCTTGGCGGCAAACGGGTTGGAGGTATCCACCGTCGGCACGCGCTGGAAGTTGATGTGGGTGCGTGAAAACTGCGGCGTGATGTAGTTGATGTAGTCTTCCATCGAACGTACTACCGAATCCATCACCGCCTCGCGAGAGTGACCGCGTTCGCCAGTATCGCGGATCAGCTTCTGGATCCACTCCAGGTTGACAATCGGCACCACGCCGACCAGCAAGTCGACCTGTTGCGCCACGTCATGCTGATCGGTGACGACGCCGCCGTGCAGCCCTTCGTAGAATAGTACGTCGGTGGGTTCCGGCAGGGCTTCCCAAGGCGTAAAGGTGCCAGGGACCTGGTTATACGGCACGGCTTCGTCATAGGTGTGCAGATATTTACGTGAACGGCCGCTGCCGCTGTTACCGTATTCGCGAAAGCTCTGTTCCAGCAGGCCGAAGTCGTTGGCTTCGGGGCCAAAATAGCTGATGTGGCGGCCAAGATCGCGCGCCTTGCGGATCGCCGCGTCCATTTCCGGCCGGGTATAGCGGTGGAAGCTGTCGCCTTCCAACTGTGCGGCGCGAATATTCAACTGCTGGAATATTTTGCGGAACGCCACGCTGGTAGTGGTGGTGCCGGCTCCGCTGGAGCCGGTTACCGCGATAACGGGATGTTTGGCAGACATACGATATGTTACTCCGTCTAAAATGCGTGTTTTTTTATCCGTCTTACCTCAAGCAGCTTCGCTGTAGGCCGCCTCGATGCAACTCGAATGCTGTAGGGTATGGCTCATTGATACCTGATTTTTCCCGTCAGTCATAGGGCGGATTACATTTCTTCCTGACCGGCACGGAACTGGCCGCGTGGCATGATATTGACGGTTTCATGCAGTTCCGACCACACCAGCAGCACTTCGCCGCTTTGCAATTGGCGGCGAACGTCCTCCACTTTCTGCGCCAGCGAACGTTCATGCTCGCCGTAGTCGGTGCCTTCGCGCAGCACGAAGGATTCGATCAGATTATTCAGCGTTTCGCTGTCCAGTTCTTTCCAGGGGATTATCACGGGTTCTGTTCCAGATAAGGGGTAAGCCAGGAGGGAATACGGTATTCCAGCCACATATACGGTTTTTTTAGCGAGCCGCCGACGAAGCCGACGTGACCACCGCATTCCGTCAGTTGATATTCGATATTGTGCGGCAGGCTGGCTAGATCCGGGATCACCTCGTCGGTCATGAACGGGTCGTCCTTGGCATGGATGATCAGCAACGGTGTCTGGATCTTTGGCAGCAGCGGCAGGGCGCTGCAACGGCGGTAATAATCTGTGGCATCACTGAAGCCGTGAATGCGTGAGGTAATCAGATCGTCGAAGTCGCGTATGCGGCGCAAGCCCTGCAACTGCGGCAATTTCAGCGGCAGGGTGCCCGGATAATGCAGCAGTTTTCGCGTGGCATTCTGCTTCAACTGACCCAGCAGGTAACGCTGATAGACGCGAGAGAAGCCCTGGTCCATACGCCACGAGCAGGGTTCGAGCATTAACGGTGCCGAGACTACCACCGCCGCGTCCAGCAGGCTATTGTCTTCCTGCTGCGCCAGATAGCAGGCGAGCATATTGCCGCCGAGCGATACGCCGACCGCCGCGGTCGGCGCTACGCCATAGCTGTCGCGCAGCCATTGCAGGAAGAAACGGGCGTCTTCGGTTTCACCGGAATGGTAAATGCGTTGCTGGCGGTTTGGCACGCCGCTGCAACCGCGAAAATGCATCACCACCCCGAGCCAGCCCTTTTGCTGCCAGGCATGCAGCAGGCCGTGGGCATACGGGCTGTAGAAGTTGCCTTCCAGCCCGTGAAACAGCACCACCCGCGGTTTGTCGCGCGCCAGGCGCGGGTCTTCACTCCAGGCGAGATCGACAAAATCGCCGTCAGGCAGGTTCAACCGTTGCCAATGCGGTTTCAGCCGTACGCGACGACGCACCAGGCGTGGCAGCAGCGTTTGCAGGTGCGGATTACTGGCCCCGGTAAGAGGGCGGAAGGTTTCATACATAACGTGAATAAAATTCTTATTGGCGGCTATTGTCTGATCGGTAGAGCACTGTTAGCTTCATTACCACTATTTCCTTATTCGTTGTAGCGGCAGCGCCGGTCAATGCCTGGTATGTCCACGCGTGCTGGCTGACTGCCATATCAACGATGCGGGATATGATTAATAATATACCCCAAATAATTCGAGTTGCATCGAGGCGGCAAGTGAATGCATCCCGATGCGCCTACGCAACCTGCTGCTTCGGCTCAGGATGCCTGGCCAGCCAGCAGCTTGCAGCATGACGGGTATAGTGCAAATACGCATTTGGGTGGGGAGCACCCGTTTCATGGAATCAAGTTTATTTCTTTCAATGCTCGGCTTCCTGTTTGTTGCCGCTATTACGCCTGGTCCGAATAACCTGTTGTTAACCACCTCCGGCGCCAACTTTGGCTTTATGCGTTCGCTGTGGCTGATGCTGGGCATTATACTCGGTATGCAAAGCATTTTATTGCTGGTGGCGTTCGGCGTCGGCAGCCTGATCGTGGTGTATCCCTCGCTGCATCTGGCGCTGAAAATCCTTGGCAGTCTGTATCTGCTGTGGCTGGCGTGGAAGGTGGCGACCGCCCGCTATGAAAAGCTGGACACCGATACCGCGCCGCCCCGGCCGATTCGTCTGTATCAGGGCTGGCTGTTGCAGTTTCTCAACCCCAAGGCCTGGCTGATGGCGCTGGGCGCTGTGGCCAGCTTCAGCCTGAATGGAGCAGGATATAATCACTCGATTCTGGCGATCTCGGCAGGGCTTTCCGGCATGAATCTGGCCACCGGCATCGTCTGGCTCGGTTTCGGCAGCGTGATTGGCCGTTTGCTGCGCAGCAGGAAAGCCTGGGTTATCTTTAACGTTTCTATGGGGTTGCTGACCGCGGCCTGCGTGTTGTTGATTTGGCACTAAGGGATTGCAGATGACCGAAGATTATTTCCACGTTGACGCCTTTGTTGGCCAGGGACTGCGCGGCAATCCGGCGGGCGTGTGTTTGTTGAAAGCGCCAGCGGACGCCGTGCAGATGCAGGCGATCGCCAATGAACTGAACCTGCCGGAAACCAGTTTTGTCTGGCAGGACGGCGATATGGCCGCCATCCGCTGGTTCACGCCGTACCGCGAAGTGGACTTGTGCGGCCACGGCACACTGGCGGCGGCGCATGTGATGCTCAACGTGGTCAACCCGGGGCTGAACGATGTGCGCCTGCGTTCCGCCAGCGGAGAACTGTATGTCAAACGTGACGCGGCGGACGGCCAGCGCCTGATTCTGGATTTCCCGACACGCGCCCCGCAGCCGGTCGCCGAACCGGCAGGCTTGGCCGCGCTGTTGGGCGCGCAGCCGCAGGCGGTGTGGCAAGCCAACGCGCTATTGGTGGTGTTGGACAACGAGGCGCAGGTCAGGGCGTTGCAACCGGCGATACCGGCGCTAATCGCGGCGGTAGGCCGTGGCGTGATTGTCACCGCACCGGGTGACGAGGTGGATTTCGTCTCTCGTTACTTTACGCTGGACGGCGGAGAGGATCCGGTGACCGGTTCGGCCCACTGCAGCTTGATGCCGTACTGGAGCGCCAGGCTGGGCCGTAGCGCATTGCATGCCCGGCAGATCTCGCCACGCGGTGGCGAGCTGTTTTGTCAATTGCAGGACGATCGTACGTTGCTCGGCGGCTATGCCAACATATTCCTGCGCGGAACAATTACTGCCTAATCAGGTGGTGCCGCGCTCTACCAGCCGCCAGTTCAGCACTTCATTGCTGGGTGCCAGCTGCGGATCCTTGATTTTTGCCAACAGCAGTTGCACGCTGCGGATACCGAACTGGTGCATCGGCTGCTCGATGGTCGACAGCGGAGGGGTGGTGATGGCGCCGAACGGCACGCCGTCAAAGCCGATGATCGCCACGTCCTGCGGAATACGCAACCCGCGCTGATGCAGGGTACTCATCGCTCCACCGGCAACCACGTCGGAAATGGCAAATACCGCATCCGGCGGCTGTTCGTCAGTCAGCAGGCGGGCCATCGCCTGCGCACCGGCGGCATACTCCAACCCGTCAACGTATTCCACCCGGTGGTAGCCCAGGCCAAAATCCGCCAGCGCCCGGTGATAGCCCTGCTCACGCTGTTGCGAATAAAGATAGCGCATGTCGCTATTAATCAAGGCGATGCGTCGGCGCCCCTTGTCTGCCAGCAGCCGTACGCCGGCAAACGCCGCCTGGTGGTTGTCGATAGTCACCGACGAGGCGCGAAACTCCGGGTCGCCTTCGCCACACTGTACCCACGGAAAGTCACCGATCATTGCCGTCAGACCCGGCAGACAGCTGACGGCATCCATGGTGATCACCCCATCGACCACTTTTCCGCTCAATAGCTTGAGATAGGCCGATTCGCGCGTCGGATTGGATTCGGAATTGCACAGCAGAATATGGTAGCCGTGGCGTTCGGCCTCTTCCTCGATACCGCGCACCACCAGGGAGCAGAACGGGTTGGTAATGTTGGATACCAGCACCAGCAGCATGCGGCTGCGTGCGGTGCGCAACTGACGCGCCAGCAGGTTGGGCTGGTAATCGCATTCGCGGATGGCCGCCAGCACCTTATCGCGCGTTGCGGGCTTGACGATCTGCTGGCCGTTCAGCACCCGCGATACCGTCGCAGGCGACACACCGGCGATTTTCGCCACTTTTTCTATCGACATGAATCGCTGTTCCTTGTGCAGATTTGCCACCGCCAGTATGCGATAACGCGGTTAAAAAAGCGTATTTACCGCCGGCATTGTGATGTCGCTTGCAAATTTCGCTCGCCATCACCTATCACCAGCTTAATCAGGTTGCCGAAAAAAAGAAATCGATTACATTTTGCTCATGGCTGAAATGAAATCGATTTCATTGTGCGGTTTCGCAGTATTTCGCCCGGTTCCTGACGGTATCGAGGTGGCCAATGCAAATTCAATTACGACGGGCGCAGACCAGCGATCGCCTGGCGATTGCCCAACTGATTCACCATTCAACCAATGCCTGGTACCAGCGGCACGGTATGGCGGCGATTTTCCCCGACGAAGCGGAAAGCTGCGGGCTGTTTGTCGACCTGTATCAGCAACTGGACGCTGGCTACCACTGGGTTGCGCAGGATCAACGCGGTGTGCTGTGCGGTTCCTGCTTCTTTCATCCGCGTGAAACGCACCTTGGGTTGGGGATCATGAACGTTCATCCCGACTATTTTGGCCATGGCGTTGCGGTGCAGCTGTTGCACAAGGCCGATGAGCTGGCGGGCAGACTGCCGCAGCGGCTGTTGTCCAGCGCGCTGAATCTGGATTCTTATGCGCTTTACCATCGCGCCGGCTTTGCGCCGTATGCGGTTTATCAGGATATGGCGATCGCGGTGCCGCCACAGGGCTTCGACGTTTCGCCGTGCACGCATGCGCGGGTACGTCAGGCTCGAGCGGCGGATTTGCCCGCCATTATGCAGTTGGAGCGCCAGCTGCTAGGCATCGCCCGGCGGCGGGATATCGAATTCTTGCTTAGCGACGCCAGTGGACATTGGCGTACGGCCGTGTGGGAGCAGGACGGTATTATCGGCGGCTACCTGGCGTCGGTTGCCCACCCGGCGTCACGCATGCTGGGGCCGGGATGCTGCCTGCACGAAGAGATGGCGCTGGAGCTGCTGAACTGGATGCTTGACCGTCATCATCGCGGGAGTACGGCCGTGGTATTGGTGCCGGCGCAGCCCTCGGCGCTTAGTCGAGAGCTGTTGCGCTGGGGTGGACGGATTTGTGAATTGCATCTGGCGCAGGCGAAAGGCGATGTACAACTTCCCGGCGGTGTGGTTATGCCGTCCTTTCTGCCGGAAAGCGGGTAAATACGCAGCAGTTAACCACAACAACACAGAAGCATGGGGGAGTTATGCAAACCGACAGCGTGGCCCTGGGGGCCAAAAGTGTCACATTCAAATGGGTGGTGCCTCGGTTGGCGCTGATGATGTTCCTGCAATTCTTCGTCTGGGGCGCGTGGTACGTCACCCTCGGGGTGGTGATGGGCAAATACGGTATGGCGGCGATCATCGGCGATGCCTATTCCACCGGACCGATTGCCTCGATCCTGTCGCCGTTCGTTCTGGGCATGGTGGTGGATCGCTTCTTTGCCTCGCAAAAGGTGCTGGGATTGCTGCATCTGGTAGGGGCGGCGTTGCTGTGGTGGATGCCGGGCTTTTTTGCCGACCAGCAGAGCGGTCTGCTGTGGGTAATCTTCGGATATATGCTGTGTTATATGCCGACCATCGCGCTGAGTAATAACGTGGCGTTTTACAGCCTGAGCAACAGTGAAAAGGCCTTCCCGGTGGTACGGGCGTTCGGCACGCTGGGGTGGATTGTTGCCGGACTGATCGTCGGCGCCAGCGGTTTGTCTGACAGTACCGGCATTTTCACCCTGGCGGCGGTAGCTTCGCTGGTATTGGCTATCTACAGCTTCACCTTGCCGCATACCCCGGCACCTGAGCGTGGAAAACCGGTGCAGATGCGCGATTTGCTGTGTGCTGACGCCTTTGCGATGCTCAAGCAGCGCCATTTTCTGGTGTTCATCATCTGCGCCACGCTGATCTCGATTCCTCTGGCGGCATATTACGCCTATGCTGCGCCGTTCGTGGCGGCTACCGGCTTTAGCAACGTCGGCGGTGTGATGTCGCTGGGGCAAATGTCCGAACTGTTTTTCATGCTGCTGATCCCGTTGCTGTTCGTTCGGTTGGGCATCAAGGTGATGCTGTTGATCGGCATGCTGTCATGGTGCCTGCGCTACGTGATGTTTGCGCTTGGCATTACCGAAGAACTGCGCTGGATGATTTACCTCGGCATTATCCTGCATGGCATGTGTTATGACTTTTTCTTCGTCATCGGTTTTATCTATACCGACAAAGTGGCGGGCGACAAGGTTAAGGGGCAGGCGCAAAGCCTGCTGGTGCTGTTTACCTACGGCCTTGGCATGTTGATCGGTTCACAGCTCAGCGGCGCGTTGTTTAACCGTATGGTGACGGCGCAGGGGGCGGCAGCGCTGCCGCAATGGCAAAGTTTCTGGTGGTATCCGGCGATTGGCGCGCTGGTGATTGCGCTGCTGTTCTTCTTCACCTTCAATTACCGCGAAACGCCAAAAGGGGGCAGTAACGATGGCTGATCTGCGCGTATTGGTGGTGGGCTGCGGCAACATGGGGGCGTCGCACGCGGCGGCCTACCAGGCGATGGACGGCGTGACGATCTGCGGACTGGTGGCGCGCGGCGATTCACGCCATGCGCTCGATCGGCAATTGGGCGGCGGCTATGCGCTATTTGCCGATTTTGCCAGCGCGCTGGCGCAAACCCGGCCGGACGCGGTCTGTCTGACGACCTACCCCGACACCCATGAAGCCTATGCGCTGCAGGCGTTGGCGGCCGGCTGCCATCTGTTTATCGAAAAACCGCTGGCCACCAGCGTGGCGGGAGCCGAACGGGTCATTGCCGCCGCTCGCGCTGCTCGGCGACAGGTGGTGGTGGGGTATATTCTGCGCCACCACCCGTCATGGCAGCGGTTTGTCACGCTGGCGCGTGGTCTGGGCAAACCGTTGGTGATGCGCATGAATCTTAACCAGCAGAGCCATGGTCAAATGTGGAACGTGCATCGTAATCTGATGCAGTCGCTGTCGCCGATCGTCGATTGCGGGGTGCATTACCTTGACGTGATGTGCCAAATGACCCAGGCGGAGCCGGTTAGCGTCAGCGCTATCGGCGCTCGGCTCAGCGATGCGCTGCCGGCAGGTATGTACAATTACGGTCAGTTGCAGGTGCGCTTTGCCGACGGTTCGGTCGGCTGGTACGAGGCAGGCTGGGGGCCGATGATCAGCGAAACGGCGTTCTTTATCAAGGATGTGATCGGCCCGCGTGGCGCGGTGTCGATCGTGGCGCGACAGGCCGCTGCGGTGGGGGAGTCGGACAATGTCGATGCCCATACCCGCACCGAATCGCTTCGGGTGCATCACGCGACGCTCGACGCCGATAACCAGTTCACCGAAGCGGACGAATGGATTGATTGTCGGGACGAACCCGATCATCTGGCGCTGTGTCGCAGCGAACAGCAGTTTTTCCTGCAGGCGATCCAGCAGGGTGACGATCTCAACGATCATTGGCGCGATGCGATTAACAGCCTGCGGGTGGTACTGGCGGCGGACCAGGCGGTACGCAGTCAGAACACGGTAATGTTAGGGGGTGAGCAATGAAAACCATCAACGGGCCGGGAGTGTTTCTGGCGCAATTTATCGGCCCGCAGGCGCCGTTCAATTCGCTGGACGGGCTGGCGCAATGGGCGGCCGAGCTGGGGTTTCGCAGCCTGCAGCTGCCGACCGGCGATGCGGCGATTTTTGATTTGGCGCAGGCGGCGCGTAGCCAGAGTTACTGCGACGATGTGCGTGAACGGTTGGCGCAGCACGGGCTGAACATCAGCGAGCTGTCGACTCACCTGCAAGGCCAACTGGTGGCGGTGCACCCGGCCTATGATGCGGCGTTCGAGGGTTTTGCGCCCGAAGCGTTGCGCGGCAATCCGAGTGCGCGGCAGGCGTGGGCCTGCGATCAACTGATGCTGGCGGCGCAGGCATCGCAACGCTTGGGCCTGAAGGCGCACGTGACGTTTTCCGGCGCGCTGGCCTGGCCCTATTTTTATCCGTGGCCGCCGCATAATGCGCTGTTGCTGGAGGAGGCGTTTGGCCAACTGGCGCAGCGCTGGCGCCCGATCCTCGATGCGTTTGACGAGGCCGGCGTCGACCTCTGTTATGAACTGCACCCGGGGGAGGACCTGCACGACGGCGTGACCTTCGAGCGTTTTTTGCGGTTGGTCGGCAACCATCCGCGCTGCCATATTCTTTACGATCCGAGCCATCTGCATCTGCAGCAGATGGACTACCTTGGCTTTATCGATCGTTACCACCACCGTATCCGCGCCTTCCACGTCAAGGATGCCGAGTTCCGGCCGAGCGCGTGTAGCGGCGTTTACGGCGGCTATCAGCCGTGGCTGGAGCGGCCGGGGCGTTTCCGCTCGCTGGGGGACGGCCAGATTGATTTCGCCGCCATTTTCAGCAAATTGGCACAGTACGATTTCCCCGGTACCGCGACGCTGGAATGGGAATGCTGCCTGAAGGCACCGGAAGTGGGTGCACGCGAGGGGGCGGCATTTATTGCCCGACATATTATTCCGGTAGCTGAACGGGCGTTTGACGATTTTGCCGCCGGCAGCAGCGATCGCGCCGCGGTCAGAGCAATGCTCGGATTGGAGGGCAAGGCATGAGGTTACGTTTAGGTATGGTCGGCGGTGGCGAGGGGGCATTCATTGGCGCGGTGCATCGTTTGGCAGCACGCATGGATGATGAATTTACCCTGGTGGCTGGGGCGTTTTCCTCGGACTGGGACAATTGCCGACGCACCGGGGCGTCGCTGCAGCTGGCAGCGGAGCGCTGCTATAGTGATTTCCAACAGATGGCGCAACAGGAAGCCGCGCGTGAGGATGGCATTCAGGTCGTGGCGATCGTCACGCCGAACCACCTGCATGCGCCGGCGGCGACGGCGTTTCTCAACGTCGGTATCGATGTGATCTGCGACAAGCCATTGTGCACCTCGTACCAGGATGCGCTGCAACTGGCTGAAACCGTGCAGCGCAGCGGACGACAGCTGATCCTGACCCATAACTACAGCGCCTATCCACTGATACGCGAAGCGCGCAGCCGGGTGCTGGCCGGGGAACTGGGGGAACTGCGCTTCGTCGAGGTAGAGTATTTGCAGGAATGGCTGGCACAGCCGCTGGAACATGGCGGCAACAAACAGGCGGGCTGGCGTGCCGAGCCGGCAAAGGCGGGGGCGGGCTGCATTGGTGACGTAGGCACTCACGCCTGGCAACTGGCGCAGTTCGTTTGCGGCCAACTGCCCGTCACCATCAGCGCCGAGCTCAATAGTATTATTCCTGGCCGTCGGCTGGATGATGACGTGCGGGTGCAGATGCGTTATGCCAATGGCGCGCGCGGCCGCTTATGGGCCAGCCAGGTGGCCTGTGGCCATGAGAACGGCTTGCGGTTGCGGGTTTACGGCAGCGCAGGCAGTCTGGAGTTCAATCAGGAAAACCCCAATCAGCTGTGGATCCGTCCCCATGCGGCACCGGCGTATTGCCTGACCCGTGGCGCAGCGGCGCAATATGCGGAAAACCGCGCTCTGGCGCGAGTACCAGCGGGACACCCGGAAGGATATCTAGAAGGGTTTGGCCAGATTTATCGTGAGGCGGCGCAGCGTTTGCGCCGTGGGCCTGGTGCTGCGCCGCTGTTGCCGGGAATTGAAACCGGGTTGCAAGGGATGGCGTTTATCGAAACCGCCCGGCGCAGCCATGACGCCGGCGGCCAATGGACGGCGCTTATAGTTCCATAAGTAATAAAGAATATTTTTTTATTCCTTCAATGCCTGCCGACGCTCGGATAAAACTACGATAACTGAACAGCAGCTTATCAACGGAGCGGAACATGGCAGGCAAACTCTCTTCTTTACGCGGCGCAGCGCTGCTGATGCTGTCGCTGGCGGCGGCCAGTGCGCAGGCGGTGGACGTAACCGTGGCGTATCAAACCTCGGCGGAGCCTGCCAAGGTCGCGCAGGCGGAAAACAGCTTTGCCAAACGCTCTGGCGCCCAGGTCGACTGGCGCAAGTTTGACAGCGGTTCCAGCGTATTGCGTGCTCTGGCCTCTGGAGACGTGCAGATTGGTAATATCGGCTCCAGCCCGTTAGCGGTTGCCGCGAGTCAGAAACTGCCGATTGAAGTATTCCTGATCGCCTCGCAACTGGGGAGCTCTGAAGCGCTGGTGGTCAAGAACGACATCCAGTCGCCGAAAGATCTGATTGGCAAGCGCATCGCGGTGCCGTTTATTTCCACTACCCATTACAGCCTGCTGGCTGCGCTCAGGCAGTGGGACATCAAGCCCGAACAGGTGAAAATCCTTAATCTGCAACCGCCGGCGATCGCCGCCGCCTGGCAGCGTGGCGACATTGACGGCGCTTACGTCTGGGCGCCGGTAGTCAGCGAACTGGCCAAGCAGGGCAAGGTGCTGGCCGATTCCGAGCAGGTGGGCCAATGGGGATCGCCAACGCTGGACGTGTGGGTGGTGCGCAAGGATTTTGCCGAACGGCATCCCGAAGTGGTCACCGCCTTCGCCGCCAGCGCGCTCAGCGCACAGCAGGCCTATCTGGCGTCGCCTGATACCTGGCTGCAAGACCAGCACAACCTCAATATCCTGTCGCGTCTGAGCGGCGTACCGACAGCGCAGATCCCGGAACTGGTGAAGGGGAATCGCTATCTGCCGGTGGCCGAACAAATCACTCAGCTTGGGCAGCCGGTGGAAAAGGCCATCCATGATACCGCGCTCTTCCTCAAGCAGCAGGGCAAGATCCCACAGGTCGACAACGATTATAGCGCCTACGTGACCGACCGTTTCGTCAAGCAGGTGCAGACGGCACCGCAATCTTAAGGAGGCCGGTATGTTAAGCGTCAGTGGTCTTTCAGCCGAATATCAGGGGCGTTCCGCGCTGCGCGACGTGTCATTCCAGATTGCCAGTGGGGAACTGGTGGTGGTGCTCGGGCCGTCAGGCTGCGGCAAGACTACGCTGTTGAATCTGATCGCCGGATTTATCGCGCCTTCGGCTGGCAGCATCACGCTTGATGGCAAGCCCGTTAATGGCCCGGCTGCCGAACGGGGCGTGGTGTTCCAGCATGAGGGGTTACTGCCATGGCGCAACGTGGTGGACAACGTCGAGTTCGGCTTGCAGCTGGCCGGCGTCGGCAAAGCGCCGCGCCGCGCGGTAGCGCAGCAGATGCTGCAACGCGTGGGGCTGGCCGGCTATGAGCAGCATTTCATTTGGCAACTGTCCGGCGGCATGCGCCAACGGGTCGGTATTGCCCGCGCGCTGGCAGCCGACCCGCGCCTGTTACTGCTGGACGAGCCGTTTGGCGCGCTGGATGCCTTTACCCGTGAGCAGATGCAGGAACTGTTGCTGACCATCTGGCGCGATACCGGCAAGCAGGTGCTGCTGATTACTCATGACATCGAAGAGGCGGTGTTTCTGGCCAGCGAGCTGTTGCTGCTATCGCCGGGGCCGGGCCAGGTGGTAGAACGGTTGTCGCTGGATTTTGGCCGCCGCTACGCCGCCGGCGAAGCCTGCCGCGCCATCAAATCCGACCCGGAATTTATCGCCCGACGCGAATACGTGCTCGGCAAGGTCTTTGAACGCGAGGCGCTGTCATGAGTCTGCATTCCATTTTGAAATCCAGCGTTGGGCAGCCGGTGCGTGCGCCTGCCCGTCGCTTCCAACTGCCACGCAACGTCTGGCTAAGCGCGAGCACCTTGCTGGTAACGCTGGCGGTCTGGTGGGGAATCACCGCATTGGGGTTGATCAGCCCGCTGTTTCTGCCGGCACCGCAGCAGGTGCTGCAGCAATTGGTGACCATCGCCAGTCCGCAAGGGTTTATGGACGCCACGCTGTGGCAGCATCTGGCGGCCAGTCTGGGGCGTATTCTTCTGGCGCTGCTGGCGGCGGTGATGATCGGTATTCCGGTTGGAATTGCCATGGGGCTGAACGACACGGTACGCGGCATTCTCGACCCGCTGATAGAAATTTATCGTCCGGTGCCGCCGTTAGCCTACTTGCCGCTGATGGTGATCTGGTTCGGCATCGGTGAAACGTCGAAAATCCTGCTGATTTATCTGGCAATTTTCGCGCCGGTGACGTTGTCTACCGTGGCCGGGGTGCGCAGTGTGGCACAGGTTCGGGTACGCGCCGCCCGCGCGTTGGGAGCCAATCGTTGGCAGGTACTGCGTTTCGTGGTGCTGCCGAATGCGTTGCCGGAGATCCTGACCGGTCTGCGCATCGGGCTCGGCGTGGGCTGGTCTACGCTGGTGGCCGCCGAGTTGATCGCCGCCACGCGCGGGTTGGGTTTTATGGTGCAGTCTGCCGGTGAATTTTTGGCGACCGATGTAGTGATCGCCGGCATCAGCGTGATTGCGATTATTGCATTTGGGCTGGAGCTGGGGCTACGTGCCTTGCAGCGCCGATTAACCCCGTGGCATGGAGTACAACAATGAACGAACGTTTGGTGATTACCCCGTTGGGGCCGCATATCGGTGCTTTGGTAGAAAACGTTACGTTGGCGCGACCGCTTGGCGACGGCCAGTTCGAACAGCTTTATCATGCGTTGCTGAAACATCAGGTGCTGTTCTTCCGCAATCAGCCGATCACGCCGCTGCAACAGCGTGACTTGGCCGGGCGCTTTGGCGATCTGCACATTCACCCGGTCTATCCGCACGCCAGCGATGTGGAGGAGATCATCGTGCTGGACACCGATGACAACAATCCGCCGGACAATGACAACTGGCATACCGACGTGACGTTTATCGACAATCCTCCGCTGGGGGCGATTCTGGCGGCCAAGCGGCTGCCGAGCACCGGCGGTGATACGCTGTGGGCCAGCGGTATTGCCGCCTTTGACGCGTTGTCAACGCCGTTCAAACGGTTATTGAGCGGGTTGCAGGCCGAGCATGACTTCAGCAAATCCTTCCCGGAGTACAAACATCGGGGCAGTGAAGAACAGCATCAGCGCTGGCGGCAGGCGGTGCAGAAGAATCCACCGCTGCTGCACCCGGTGGTGCGTACCCATCCGGTCAGCGGCAAGCAGGCGCTGTTCGTCAATGAAGGGTTTACCACGCGCATCGTTAACGTGTCGCCAAAGGAAAGCGATGCGTTACTCGGCTTTTTATTTGCCCATATTACCAAACCGGATTTCCAGGTGCGCTGGCGCTGGCAGGAGAACGACATCGCTATTTGGGATAATCGCGTGACGCAGCACTATGCCAACGCCGACTATTTGCCGCAGCGACGCATCATGCACCGCGCGACGATACTGGGCGATAAGCCGTTTTATAAAGGGTAGAACCGCCGTTGTGCGACTGCGGTGCGGTTGCTGGCTTTATGCCTCGCAACCGCCACAGCTCAGCTCTCTGCTTCAAACGCTTGGGGCAGATATTCCAATCTGCTTTGGGCTTTCAGTCAGCTCAGCTCTCTGATTCAAACGCTTGGGGCGGCTGTTCCAATTACCCCTGGGCTTCCAGTCAGCTCAGCTCTCTGCTTCAAACGCTTGGGGCGGCTGTTCCAACTACCCCTGGGCTTCCAGTCAGCTCAGCTCTCTGCTTCAAACTCTTGGGGCAGATTTTCCAATCTGCTTTTGGGCTTTCAGTCAGCTCAGCTCTCTGATTCAAACTCTTGGGGCGGCTGTTCCAACTGCCCCTGGGCTTCCAGCCAGCTCAGCTCTCTGATTCAAACTCTTGAGTCAGCTGTTCCAACTGCTCCTGGGCTTCCAGCCAGGTCAGTTCGGTTGCTTCCAGCGCGCTTTTGGCCTGGCTTTGCTGTTGCAGGCACTCGGTCAGTTCGGCCTTGCGGCTAATGTCGTACAACGCGGAATCTGCCAGCTTTTCCTCTGTTGCTGCCAGTTCGGCCCCCAGCTTGTCCATCTGCTGTTCCAGTTTGGCGATTTGTTTGCGCAGTGGTTGAGTCTGGTTGCGGAACTCGGCTTCACGACGTTTTTGATCTTTACGTGCTTGCGCGCTGTTGCCGCTGTCCTGTTTCGGTGCCGCATCTTGCTGCGCCTGCTGTTTTTGCAAGTCGCTCAGCCATTGTTGGTAATCGTCCAGATCGCCTGCGAACGGTTCGACCTGGCCGTCATGTACCAGATACAGATCGTCGGTGGTGGAGCGAAGCAGGTGGCGGTCGTGCGACACCACCACCAGCGCACCTTCGAAATCGATCAGCGCTTCGGTCAGTGCCTGGCGCATGTCCAGATCCAGGTGGTTGGTCGGTTCATCGAGCAGCAACAGGTTAGGGCGTTGCCAGACGATCAGCGCCAGCACCAGGCGTGCCTTTTCACCGCCCGAGAAGCGTTCGGTTTGTTCGGCGACCTTATCGCCCTGGAAGCCGAAGCCGCCCAGGTAGTCACGCAGCTGTTGTTCCAGCACCCGCGGCGCGATGCGGCTCAGGTGTTGCAACGGCGATTCGTCGGCGCGTAAAAATTCCAACTGATGCTGTGCGAAGTAACCGAGCTTGATGCCCTTCGCCAGACCGATTTCACCGCTCAGCGGATCCAGCGTGCCCGCCAGCAGTTTGATCAGCGTCGACTTGCCGGCGCCGTTGCGCCCCAGCAGACCGATGCGCGAACCGGGTACCAGATTCAGCTTGATGGATTGCAGAATGATGTTATCGCCGTAACCGGCGCTGACCTTTTCCATGCGCAGCAGCGGATTCGGCAGGCTTTCCGGTTCACGGAAGCTGAAGCTGAACGGGTTGTCGACGTGCGCCGGGGCGATCAGCTCCATCCGTTCCAGCATCTTGATGCGGCTTTGTGCCTGTTTGGCCTTGGACGCCTTGGCTTTAAACCGGTCGATAAAGCTCTGCAAGTGCGCCACTTTCTCCTGCTGATGCTGATACATCGACTGCTGCTGCGCCAGCTTGGTCGAACGCTGACGTTCGAACGAAGAGTAGTTGCCGGTATATTCGTTGATGGTCTGCTGTTCGATATGCAGGATCTTGTCAACGATCGGATCGAGGAAGTCGCGGTCATGCGAAATCAGCACCAACGTACCCGCATAGCCTTTCAGCCAGCGCTCCAGCCAGATCACCGCATCCAGATCCAGGTGGTTGGTGGGTTCGTCGAGCAGCAGCAGGTCGGAACGGCAGATCAGCGCCTGCGCCAGGTTGAGACGCATCCGCCAGCCGCCGGAAAAGGCGCGCACCGGCTTTTGCAACTGTTCATTGGAAAAGCCCAACCCATGCAACAGGCTGGAGGCGCGGGCGCGCACCGTCCAGGCGTCGATGGCGTCCAGCTTGCCGTGCAGCGTGGCGATGGCGTTGCCGTCATTGCGGTCGTTGGCCTGTTGCAGCTCGGCTTCGAGCTGGCGGAACTCGCGATCGCCGTCAATGACATACTCCAGTGCCGGCACGTCGAGCGCCGGCGTTTCCTGGTTGACCCAGGCCAGCGCCCAGTTGCTCGGAAAGCTGTAACTGCCGCCGTCTGCGGCGATTTCGCCCTTCAGCAGCGCCAGCAGCGTGGACTTGCCGCAGCCGTTTTTGCCCACCAGGCCGACCTTTTGACCTGGATTAACCGTCGCCGTGGCGTTGTCCAGCAAGACGCGGGTACCGCGTCGAATTTGTAGCGAGGAGAATACAATCATAAAGCGCCGTTTGTTCAGAGTATGTTAAATTATCTTTAATGTAACAGACCGCAGTACGCGTGCTGTTTTAAACTTTGCGCTGCATGGTAACGGAAAACCGCTACCCTGACGACGCTTTGGAGGGGAATGATGTCGCAGCCGCCCAAGGTTTTGCTGCTGTATACCCATCCGGAATCCCATGACTCGGTCGCCAACCGGGTTTTGCTCAAGCCGGCACAGCAGATGGACCATGTCACCGTGCACGATTTATACGCGCACTATCCTGATTTTTTTATTGATATTCACCATGAGCAACAGTTGCTGCGCGAGCATCAGATCATCGTCTTCCAACATCCTTTATATACCTACAGCTGCCCGGCACTGCTGAAAGAGTGGCTGGACCGCGTGCTGTCGCGCGGTTTTGCCAGCGGCGTCGGCGGTAATGCGCTGGCGGGCAAGTATTGGCGTTCGGTGATCACAACCGGTGAACCGGAAGGTGCGTACCGCACCGGTGGTTACAACCGTTATCCGATGGAAGACATTCTGCGCCCGTTTGAGCTGACCGCCGGCATGTGTCATATGCATTGGCTGTCGCCGATTATCGTTTACTGGGCGCGTCGCCAAAAGCCGGAGGTGCTGGCCGGTCACGCCGACGCCTATGGCGACTGGCTGCAAAACCCGCTGCCGCAGCGAGGGCGTTAAACATGGAAAGTTCAACCTTACTGACTGCCGTGCTGCTGTTCCTGTTCTCGGCCGTGGTGACGGTGCCGATCGCTCGGCGCCTGGGGATCGGCGCGGTGCTGGGTTACCTGTTCGCCGGTATCGCCATCGGCCCGTGGGGGCTGGGTTTTATCCGCGACGTAGAAGAGATTCTGCACTTTTCCGAACTGGGCGTGGTGTTTCTGATGTTCATCATTGGCCTGGAGCTGAACCCCTCCAAGCTGTGGGAGTTGCGCCGCTCGATCTTTGGTGTTGGTGCTGGTCAGGTGGTGCTCACCGCCGCAGTACTGGGCGTGCTGCTGTATCTGACCCAGTTTGCCTGGCAGGCGGCGGTAATTGGCGGCATTGGGTTGGCGATGTCATCCACCGCCATGGCGCTGCAACTGATGCGCGAAAAGGGCATGAACCGCAACGAAGGGGGCCAGCTCGGCTTCTCGGTGTTGCTGTTCCAGGATATGGCGGTGATCCCGGCATTGGCGCTGATCCCGATTTTGGCCGGCGGCGCCGGCACCAGCGACGACTGGGCGGAGATTGGCTATAAGGTAGCGGCGTTCGGCGGCATGCTGATTGGCGGCCGCTTCCTGCTGCGACCACTGTTCCGCTATATCGCCGCCTCCGGCGTGCGTGAAATCTTCACCGCAGCCGCGTTATTGGTGGTGCTGGGGGCGGCGCTGTTTATGGATGCGCTTGGTCTGTCGATGGCGTTGGGCACCTTTATCGCCGGCGTATTGCTGGCGGAAAGCGAGTATCGCCACGAGCTGGAAATCGCCATCGAGCCGTTCAAGGGGTTGCTGCTGGGGCTGTTCTTTATCTCGGTGGGCATGGCGCTGAATATCGGCGTGCTGTACACCCATCTGGCGGAAGTGCTGATCGGCGTGCTGCTGCTGGTGACTATCAAATCCGGTGTGTTGTATACGCTGGCGCGCATTTTCGGCCTGCGGCGTTCGGTGCGTCTGCAATTCGCCGGCGTGTTGAGCCAGGGCGGCGAATTTGCCTTCGTGCTGTTTTCGGCGGCGGCATCGCAAAAACTGTTGAAAAGCGACCAGTTGGCCTTGCTATTGGTTATCGTGACGCTGTCGATGATGACCACGCCGCTGCTGATGCAGATCATCGATCGCATGCTGGCGCGCCGCTACAACGCCAAAGACGAAGACGAAGAAACACCGTACGTCGAAGATGACGATCCGCAGGTGATTATCGTCGGCTTTGGCCGCTTCGGGCAGGTGATTGGCCGTCTGCTGATGGCCAACAAGATGCGTATCACGGTGCTGGAGCGTGACGTCAGCGCGGTCGGCGTGTTGCGTCGCTACGGCTACAAGGTGTATTACGGTGATGCCACCGAGCTGGAACTGTTGCGCGCCGCCGGTGCCGAAAAAGCCAAGTCGATTGTCATTACCTGCAACGAGCCGGAAGATACCCTGGCGATCGTTCACCTGTGCCAGCAGCATTTTCCCAACCTGGCAATTTTGGCGCGGGCGCGGGGCAGGGTGGAGGCACACGAGTTGCTACAGGCCGGGGTACAGTATTTCAGCCGCGAGACGTTTTCCAGCGCGCTGGAGCTGGGGCGCAAGGCGCTGATGACGCTCGGTATGCATCCGCATCAGGCGTTTCGCGCTCAGCAGCACTTCCGTCGGCTGGATATGCGCATGCTGCGTGAGCTGATGCCGCCGCATCAGGGCGACGTGGCGCAAATTTCACGCGTCAAAGAGGCGCGGCGCGAGCTGGAAGAGCTGTTTCATCGCGAAATGCAAAAAGAAAGTCGCCAGTTCGACGGCTGGGATGAATATGAATAGGAGCAAGAGCATGTCTGCAACACGTAAGCGGTTTATCGCCGGGGCGGTCTGCCCTAGCTGTAACGCGATGGATACGCTGGCCGTTTGGCGCGAAGATCAGGTTGAAGTGGTGGAGTGCGTCAAGTGTGGCCACCACCAGCGCCAGACCGAACAGCAGGTGGAAAAGCACGTGCGTCCGCAAGAGCAGGTCATCGGTATTTTCCACCCGGAGTAGCGTTATTTGCCGCGATTTTTTATGCTGAAGGGTACAGCGATGCAGATTTCCGTTACAATCTGCACGGTATAGGTTGTGTCCGTACGGTACTAAGGTGCCACAAGGGGGCAGCTTAAAGTATCCAACGGTAGGAGATATCATGAAAGTAGCAAAAGACTCGGTGGTCAGCCTGGCTTACCAAGTACGTACAGAAGACGGTGTTTTGGTTGATGAGTCTCCGGTGAGTGCACCGCTGGACTATCTGCACGGGCATGGTTCTCTGATCTCAGGTCTGGAAAAAGCGCTCGAAGGCCACGCCGTGGGCGATCGTTTCGACGTTCACGTTGGCGCTAACGACGCTTACGGCAACTATGACGAAAACCTGGTTCAGCGCGTACCAAAAGACGTATTCATGGGCGTTGACGAACTGCAGGTTGGCATGCGTTTCCTGGCTGACACCGATCAGGGGCCGGTACCGGTGGAAATCACCGAAGTGGACGGCGACCACGTGGTGGTTGACGGTAACCACATGCTGGCTGGCCAGAATCTGAACTTCAACGTCGAAGTGGTGGCCATTCGTGAAGCAACCGCTGAAGAACTGGCTCATGGCCACGTTCACGGCGAGCACGATCATCATCATGAACACGGTGACGGTTGCTGCGGCGGCCATGGCCACGATCATGACCATGCTCACGACCACGATCATGACCACGGCAAGAAAGGCGGTTGCGGCAACGGCGGTTGCGGTTGCCACTAAGCGCAGTCCATTGCCAGAAAAAGGTCGCCTCGGCGGCCTTTTTTATTGGCGTGGTGCAGCGCGTTGGCCGATCAATAATGCGGTGGCGGTGTCTCTTCCGATTGCGAGGCGATCATCGAGGTTTGCGTGGCACGCAGTTTGTCGGTCAACATATGCAGATGTTCCCGCAATTTTAATAATTCAAGCTGATGTTGGACAACAGTTTGATTCAGCTCTTCAATTGTCAATTCCTGGAAGGCCTGACGGCTTTCCAGTTCCTCCAGCCGCTGTAGCAGGCCCTGGTTGTCGACGTTGTGCATAATACTACCTCTGACACTGTTAAATCCCGATTGCTGGCGTTATGGTAACAGGTGGCGCGGGCTTTGCGCTGCGCTATTTCGACGCATTCAGCCTAGGGTATAGCCGAAAAGATCGGAACCCGGTGTAAAAGTCGGTAAAAAAGCGCGCAAAGGGCGACTTTTTTACGTCAATATGACGTTATTGGCACAGAAAAGTCTGATTTATCATACGGGTAATAAATCAGAGGAAACTTCTCTCGGGATACGGAGTCACACTTTGACTCGATTGGTTACCTGTGCGACTGTTTTGTTTTGTTTCAGCCAGCTATAGTAGCCCGGTTATCTTACTTAATGATTGTTTGGGGCAACGCTTCAGACACTGGAGAAATGGATGAAATCTTTGTTTAAAGTCACGCTTCTGGCAACCACCATGGCTTTTGCTCTGAATACGACTCAGGTTATGGCTGCCGATGCAGCGAAACCGGCCGAAGCCGCCAAGCCTGCTGATGCAGCGGCAGCGCCAAGCACTGGCAAGTTCAAGAACGATGACGAACAAGCGGCTTATGCACTGGGTGCGTCTCTGGGCCGTTATATGGACAACTCGCTGAAAGAGCAAGAGAAACTGGGCATAAAGCTGGACAAGGACCAGTTGATTGCCGGTGTGCAGGACGCTTTTGCCAACAAGAGCAAACTGAACGATGCCGATATCGAAAAGACCCTGCAGAGCTTCGAAGCACGCGTGAAGTCTTCCGCTCAGGCGAAGATGGAGCAGGATGCCAAAGACAACGAAGCGAAAGGCGCCAAATATCGTGATACCTTCGCCAAAGAAAAAGGCGTGAAGAAAACCGAATCAGGCCTGCTGTACCAGGTAGAAAAACCAGGTGCCGGTGCAGCGCCGAAGGACAGCGACACCGTGGTAGTGAACTACAAGGGTACCCTGACCGACGGCACCGAGTTTGACAACTCCTATACTCGCGGTGAACCACTGTCGTTCCGTCTGGACGGCGTGATCCCGGGCTGGACCGAAGGCCTGAAACACATCAAGAAGGGCGGCAAGATCAAGCTGGTTATCCCACCGGCGCTGGCCTACGGTAAAACCGGCGTTCCTGGCATCCCGGCCAACTCCACCCTGGTGTTTGACGTTGAGCTGCTGGACGTGAAAGCAGCGCCAAAAGCTGATGCCAAAGCTGAAAAACCAGCGGAAGCGGCAGGCAGCAAAGCAAAATAAGCCGTGTCGATGCATCACCGCCGCGTTTATCGCGGCGGTTTTTATTTCAGTCCGCTCAGCCTGACCCACAACGCAACTTTTCTCCCCTCTCCTTACGGATTACTTGACGCCTGCCGGGCATCGGCTTAACGTCAATACCACGCGTAAATGCCAGGGCTTGGTTTTGGCCATATCGCCAAACCTGGGTTCTGACTGATGAGTCATACGCCTGCCCCTTAGGGCGTGTATCTAAAACCGTTCCCGGCCGCCAAGAGCCGTTTTAGCTGCGCCCCCTGGCACAGGCGATCTATGAGGGTGGTATCTTCGATGTCTAATTCGCTTTTATCCAGCGAAGCCAGCGAACTTGATTTGCTGAATGAACGTCCGTTTAGCCAAACGGACCATGAAATCCTTAAGTCTTATGAAGCCGTGGTTGACGGACTGGCGATGCTGATCGGCGGCCATTGTGAAATCGTGCTGCACTCGCTGGAGGATCTGAAATGCTCCGCGGTGCGGATTGCCAACGGTGAACATACCGGGCGACAGATAGGCTCGCCGATTACCGATCTCGCACTGCGCATGCTGCACGATATGGCCGGCGACGACAGCAGCGTGTCCAGAGCGTACTTTACCCGCGCCAAAAGCGGCGTGCTGATGAAGTCGGTGACCATCGCCATTCGTAATCGTGAACAGCGGGTCATCGGGCTGTTGTGCATCAACATGAACCTGGATGTGCCGTTCTCGCAGATCATGCAGACCTTTATGCCACCGGAAACGCAGGAAGTGCCTTCTTCGGTTAACTTTGCCTCGTCCGTTGACGATTTGGTGGCGCAAACGCTGGAATTCACCATTGAAGAGGTGAATGCTGACCGTAACGTATCCAACAACGCCAAAAATCGTCAGGTCGTGCTGAACCTGTATGAAAAAGGGATTTTCGATATCAAGGACGCCATCAATCAGGTCGCTGAGCGGTTGAACATCTCCAAGCACACCGTCTATCTGTATATCCGCCAGTTCAAAAGCGGCGACCTGCTGGGAAATGAACGTTGAGCCTAAGTTATTGCCTGGTAGTCACCGGCCCGGCGTACGGTACGCAGCAGGCCAGCAGCGCGTATCGGTTCGCGCAGGCGCTATTGGCGTCGGGGCATCGGCTGACCAGCGTGTTCTTTTATCGCGAAGGCGTGCTGAATGCCAATCAGCTGACGTCGCCGGCCAGCGACGAGTTCGATCTGGTGCGTGCGTGGGCGGCGCTGGCGCAGCAACACGGCGTGGCGCTGAACGTTTGCGTGGCGGCTGCGCTGCGTCGAGGCGTCACCGACCAACAGGAAGCACAGCAGTTGGGGCTGCCGGCCGCCAACTTGCAGCCGGGATTCACCCTCAGCGGGTTGGGTGCGCTGGCGGAAGCGACGCTTAGCTGCGATCGCACCGTGCAGTTTTAAGAGATTATGATGAAAAAAGTCGCGTTTGTTTTCACCCAGGGACCACACGGCAGTGCCGCCGGCCGCGAAGGACTGGATGCCTTACTGGCGACCTCTGCGCTGAGCGAGGAGCTGGGCGTGTTCTTTATCGGCGACGGGGTGCTGCAACTGTTGCCTGGCCAACAGCCGGAAAAGATCCTCGCGCGAAATTACATTGCCACCTTCGGTGTATTGCCCCTGTACGATGTCGATCGCTGCTATCTGTGCGCCGCGTCACTGCAACAGCGCGGTTTGACGCAGATTGACGGCGGCGTGCTGGCCGCCGAGGTGTTGGCGCCGGACGCGCTGCGCCAGCGGCTCGCCGACTACGATGTTGTACTGACATTCTAGGAATTGCCATGCTGTTTACCCTGAGCCGCTCCCCGCTACAATGCGATCTGCCCGCGCTACTGCGTCTGACCTCCTCGGGCGATGCGCTGCTGCTGCTGCAGGACGGCGTGTTGGCTGCGCTGGCCGGTAGTGCGCCGCTTGATTTACTGCTGAATGCCCCCATATCCCTTTATGCGCTGGAAGATGATCTGAGCGCTCGTGGTCTGTCTGGTTATATTTCACACAATGTCACCGTCATCGGCTATAATCAATTCGTTGAATTAACCGAAAAACACCGTAGCCAAATGGCGTGGTGATAATACTGATGTTGTATATTTCTTGACACCTTAATCACTCAGCCATAAAATTCTGCGTCCTCGTATTTTGCCAGTAGTGCATGCGGGGGGATTTATCACATGTTTACGAAGCAAGAAACGAAGCACAAACCAGGAGCTTTTTGAATGGCAACGATTAACCAGCTGGTACGCAAACCACGCTCTGTGAAGGCTGCTAAAAGCAACGTTCCAGCGCTGGAAGCCTGCCCGCAAAAACGTGGTGTATGTACCCGCGTATATACCACCACCCCGAAAAAACCAAACTCCGCACTGCGTAAAGTATGCCGTGTGCGTTTGACTAACGGTTTCGAAGTGACTTCCTACATCGGTGGTGAAGGTCACAACCTGCAGGAACACTCCGTGATCCTGATCCGTGGCGGTCGTGTAAAAGACCTGCCAGGTGTGCGTTACCACACCGTTCGCGGCGCACTTGACTGCTCCGGTGTTAAAGACCGTAAGCAAGCTCGTTCCAAGTACGGCGTGAAGAAGCCAAAGGCTTAATGGTTCTCCGTTAAGTAAGGCCAAACATTTTCACTTTAATGTCAAAATAAACTCGTAGAGTTTTGGACAATCCTGAATTAACAACGGAGTATTTCCATGCCACGTCGTCGCGTCATTGGTCAACGTAAAATTTTGCCGGATCCTAAGTTCGGATCCGAGCTGCTGGCCAAATTTGTAAATATCCTGATGGTAGATGGTAAAAAATCTACTGCTGAAGCAATCGTCTATACCGCGCTGGAGACCCTGGCTCAGCGTTCTGGTAAAGATCACCTGGAAGCTTTCGAAGTAGCTCTGGACAACGTGCGCCCGACTGTCGAAGTCAAGTCTCGCCGCGTTGGTGGTTCTACTTATCAGGTACCAGTTGAAGTTCGTCCGGTTCGTCGTAATGCCCTGGCAATGCGCTGGATCGTTGATGCTGCTCGTAAACGCGGTGATAAATCCATGGCTCTGCGCCTGGCGAACGAGCTGTCTGACGCAGCAGAGAACAAAGGTTCTGCTGTTAAGAAGCGTGAAGACGTTCACCGTATGGCCGAAGCCAACAAGGCGTTCGCCCACTACCGCTGGTAATTACCACGCAGTAGTTATGCTAACCAAGCGGGCGCTTCAAGAAGCCAGCCCGCTTGGGTTAACTGAATGAACGCCCTAGGAATAGAGGAATCAAATGGCTCGTACAACACCCATTGAGCGCTACCGTAATATCGGTATCAGCGCACACATCGACGCCGGTAAAACCACCACTACCGAACGTATTCTGTTCTACACCGGTGTAAACCACAAAATCGGTGAAGTTCATGACGGCGCAGCTACCATGGACTGGATGGAGCAGGAGCAGGAGCGTGGTATTACCATTACCTCCGCTGCAACTACTGCATTCTGGTCAGGCATGGCCAAGCAGTATGAACCGCATCGCGTAAACATCATCGACACCCCAGGGCACGTTGACTTCACCATCGAAGTTGAACGTTCCATGCGTGTGCTTGATGGCGCGGTAATGGTTTACTGTGCTGTTGGTGGTGTTCAGCCACAGTCTGAGACCGTATGGCGTCAGGCTAACAAATACAAAGTTCCACGCATCGCGTTCGTTAACAAAATGGACCGTATGGGCGCGAACTTCCTGAAAGTTGTAGGCCAGATCAAATCTCGCCTGGGTGCAAACCCGGTTCCTCTGCAGCTGGCTATTGGCGCAGAAGAGAAATTCACCGGTGTTGTTGACCTGGTGAAAATGAAAGCCATCAACTGGAACGAAGCCGATGCAGGCGTGACCTTCGAATACGAAGATATCCCGGCTGACATGCAGGAACTGGCTGAAGAATGGCACCAGAATCTGGTTGAATCTGCTGCCGAAGCTTCAGAAGAGCTGATGGAAAAATACCTGGGCGGCGAAGAGCTGACCGAGGAAGAAATCAAGAAAGCTCTGCGTCAGCGCGTGCTGAACAACGAAATCATTCTGGTTACCTGTGGTTCTGCGTTCAAGAACAAAGGCGTACAGGCGATGCTGGATGCGGTAATCGATTACCTGCCAGCGCCAACAGACGTACCGGCAATCAACGGTATGCTGGACGACGGTAAAGATACTCCGGCCGAGCGTCACGCAGACGATAACGAGCCGTTCGCTGCACTGGCGTTCAAAATCGCTACCGACCCGTTCGTAGGTAACCTGACCTTCTTCCGCGTGTACTCTGGCGTAGTTAACTCCGGTGATACCGTAGTGAACTCCGTGAAGGCTGCGCGTGAGCGTTTTGGTCGTATCGTTCAGATGCACGCTAACAAGCGTGAAGAGATCAAAGAAGTTCGCGCGGGCGACATCGCTGCGGCAATCGGTCTGAAAGACGTGACTACCGGTGACACCCTGTGTGATCCAGACCACGTGATCATTCTGGAGCGTATGGAATTCCCTGAGCCGGTAATCTCCATCGCCGTTGAGCCGAAAACCAAAGCTGACCAAGAAAAAATGGGTCTGGCTCTGGGCCGTCTGGCTAAAGAAGACCCGTCATTCCGCGTATGGACTGACGAAGAATCTAACCAGACCATCATCGCTGGTATGGGTGAATTGCACCTCGATATCATCGTTGACCGTATGAAGCGTGAGTTCAACGTGGAAGCGAACGTCGGTAAACCGCAGGTTGCTTACCGTGAAGCGATTCGCTCCAAGGTTACCGATATCGAAGGTAAACACGCCAAGCAGTCTGGTGGTCGTGGTCAGTATGGTCACGTTGTGATCGACATGTACCCACTGGAGCCGGGCTCGAATCCGAAAGGCTACGAGTTCGTCAACGACATCAAAGGCGGTGTGATTCCAACGGAATACATCCCTGCCGTTGACAAAGGTCTCCAGGAGCAGCTGAAAGCAGGTCCGCTGGCAGGCTATCCGGTTGTTGATCTCGGTGTGCGTCTGCACTTCGGTTCTTACCATGACGTTGACTCCTCCGAGCTGGCGTTTAAACTGGCGGCTTCTATCGCCTTTAAAGATGGCTTCAAGAAAGCGAAACCCGTTCTGCTTGAGCCAATCATGAAGGTTGAAGTTGAAACGCCAGAAGAGAACACGGGTGACGTTATCGGTGACCTTAGCCGTCGTCGCGGTATGCTGAAAGGGCAGGAATCCAACGTGACTGGCGTTGTGATTCACGCTGAAGTTCCGTTGTCCGAAATGTTCGGCTACGCGACTCAACTGCGTTCTCTGACCAAAGGCCGTGCTTCTTACTCCATGGAGTTCCTGAAGTACGATGATGCGCCGAACAACGTCGCTCAGGCCGTTATTGAAGCCCGTGGTAAATAAGCTTTCGGGTTTAACACATTGATCAGTGCTCTCTCCATGAGGGGGGAGCATAAGAGTAAGGAATATAGCCGTGTCTAAAGAAAAATTTGAACGTTCCAAACCGCACGTTAACGTTGGTACTATCGGCCACGTTGACCACGGTAAAACTACCCTGACTGCAGCGATCACCACCGTTCTGGCTAAAACCTACGGCGGTTCTGCACGTGCTTTCGATCAGATCGATAACGCGCCAGAAGAAAAAGCTCGTGGTATCACCATCAACACTTCACACGTTGAGTATGACACCCCGTCTCGCCACTACGCGCACGTTGACTGCCCAGGGCACGCCGACTACGTGAAAAACATGATCACCGGTGCTGCGCAGATGGACGGCGCAATCCTGGTTGTTGCTGCGACTGACGGCCCTATGCCTCAGACCCGTGAGCACATCCTGCTGGGTCGTCAGGTTGGCGTTCCTTTCATCATCGTGTTCATGAACAAATGTGACATGGTTGATGACGAAGAGCTGCTGGAACTGGTAGAAATGGAAGTTCGCGAGCTGCTGTCTGCTTACGATTTCCCTGGTGATGACCTGCCGGTAATCCGCGGTTCTGCGCTGAAAGCGCTGGAAGGCGAAGCCGAGTGGGAAGCTAAGATTGTAGAACTGGCTGAAGCGCTGGATTCTTACATCCCAGAACCAGAGCGTGCAATCGACAAGCCGTTCCTGCTGCCAATCGAAGACGTATTCTCCATCTCCGGTCGTGGTACCGTTGTTACCGGTCGTGTTGAGCGCGGTATCATCAAAGTTGGCGAAGAAGTTGAAATCGTTGGTATCAAAGACACCGTTAAGTCTACCTGTACTGGCGTTGAGATGTTCCGCAAACTGCTGGACGAAGGCCGTGCTGGTGAGAACGTTGGTGTTCTGCTGCGTGGTATCAAGCGTGAAGACATCGAACGTGGTCAGGTTCTGGCTAAACCAGGCTCCATCAAGCCACACACCAAATTCGACTCAGAAGTTTATATCCTGAGCAAAGAAGAAGGTGGTCGTCACACGCCATTCTTCAAAGGCTACCGTCCACAGTTCTACTTCCGTACTACTGACGTGACCGGTACCATCGAACTGCCAGAAGGCGTAGAGATGGTAATGCCAGGCGATAACGTGAACATGGTTGTTACCCTGATTCACCCAATCGCAATGGACGACGGTTTGCGTTTCGCAATCCGCGAAGGCGGCCGTACCGTAGGCGCGGGTGTTGTTGCTAAAGTTCTCGCTTAATCGCTGATAACTTTTCGACTCTGATAAAAAGGGCACTTCGGTGCCCTTTTTTTATGCAAATTGGTTAAATCTTAATTGAAATAAAAAGCATTCCCATTTAGACTTGATGCATTGGTTAAGAAGTGAGTCTCCTATGTACGTATGTCTGTGTAATGCCGTGACTGATAAAGCCATTCGCAAGGTGGTTCGCCAGCACAATCCTCATACCATGAAGCAACTGCGTGATTTAGTGCCAATTGGTACCGATTGTGGGAAATGCATTCGTCAGGCAAGACAAATTATGGTGGAGGAACGCGCGACCATTATTCATATGCATGAAGTTGCCTAACAAAAGGTAAGGTTATTTTTTGACTCTTGGCCTACAGGTTCTACACTTTTAGAACTGGTCAGGAGGATTACCTTATGAAAGGCGATAAAAAGATCATTGCGCACCTCAACAAACTGCTTGGCAACGAGCTGGTTGCCATCAATCAATATTTCCTGCACGCCCGTATGTTCAAAAATTGGGGTTTAATGCGCCTCAATGATAAGGAATATCACGAGTCGATCGACGAGATGAAACATGCCGATCGCTACATCGAGCGCATTTTGTTCCTTGAAGGGCTACCCAATCTGCAAGACCTCGGCAAACTGAATATTGGCGAAGACATTGAAGAAATGCTGCGTTCCGATCTCGATCTGGAATTGCAAGGCGCCAGAGATTTGCGCGAAGGTATCGCCTATGCTGATTCTATCCATGACTACGTCAGCCGCGATTTGATGATTGAAATTCTGGCCGACGAAGAAGAGCACATCGATTGGCTGGAGACCGAGCTGGATCTTATTCAGCGGCTGGGCATCCAGAACTACGCTCAGGCGCAGGTACTGGAGCGCAAAGACTGATTTCCGCATTTCCTCTCTGCCGGTAGCTGATTACTGCCGGCAGGGCAGGGGACAGCGCTTGCTGAATCTCCCCGCGATCCCTCGTCATTTTCACCTGAAGCCAGCATCGGATACCCCCTGTCGATTAAATTTGTCGATATCCTGAGCATAATTTCATCTACGCCTTGCTTATGTGCGCATTTTGCGTATAATGCGCGGGCTTACCTAATCTTGGTAAGCCTGATTTTAGCGAATCAGTCGATAGGCAAGCTCTTTCTGCCCTTCGAACAATACTCCCGATATGGGGGTTATATGTTGACGATTACACTCCCCCATCAATCGAAATGGGTGTGAGGAGTAATTATTTACGTTTATAAATAATTGGAGCTCTGGTCTCATGCAGAACCAAAGAATCCGTATCCGCCTGAAAGCGTTTGATCATCGTCTGATCGATCAATCAACCGCGGAAATCGTCGAGACTGCTAAGCGCACTGGTGCGCAAGTCCGTGGTCCGATCCCGCTGCCAACTCGCAAAGAGCGCTTTACCGTTCTGATCTCTCCGCACGTCAACAAAGATGCGCGTGATCAGTACGAGATTCGCACTCACAAGCGTCTGGTTGACATCGTTGAGCCAACCGAGAAAACCGTTGATGCTCTGATGCGTCTGGATCTGGCTGCCGGTGTAGACGTGCAGATCAGCCTGGGTTAATCAGGTCATTGAGCGATTGAGAGGTTGAAACAATGATTGGTTTAGTCGGTAAAAAAGTGGGTATGACCCGTATCTTCACTGAAGATGGCGTTTCTATCCCAGTAACCGTAATCGAAATTGAAGCGAACCGCGTTACTCAGGTCAAAGACCTGGACAACGACGGGTACCGTGCCATCCAGGTCACTACCGGTAGCAAAAAAGCGAACCGTGTGACCAAACCGGAAGCGGGCCATTTCGCTAAAGCTGGCGTTGAAGCTGGCCGTGGTCTGTGGGAATTCCGCCTTGAAGAAGGCCAAGAGTTCGCTGCAGGTCAGGAAATCAGCGTAGAAATCTTCGCTGACGTTAAAAAAGTCGACGTTACCGGTACTTCTAAAGGTAAAGGTTTTGCTGGCACTGTAAAGCGCTGGAACTTCCGTACCCAAGACGCTACCCACGGTAACTCCTTGTCTCACCGCGTTCCGGGTTCTATCGGTCAGAACCAGACTCCGGGCAAAGTGTTCAAAGGCAAGAAAATGGCTGGCCACCTGGGTGACGAGCGTGTAACCGTTCAAAGCCTGGACGTAGTACGTGTTGACGCTGAGCGCAACCTGCTGCTGGTTAAGGGTGCTGTACCGGGCGCAACCGGTGGCAACCTGATCGTTAAACCAGCTGTGAAGGCGTAAGGGGATAGCAATGGAATTAGTATTGAAAGACGCGCAAAGCGCGCTGACTGTTTCCGAAACTACCTTCGGTCGTGATTTCAACGAAGCGCTGGTACACCAGGTTGTTGTTGCTTATGCAGCAGGTGCCCGTCAAGGTACCCGTGCTCAGAAGACCCGTGCTGAAGTAACTGGTTCCGGTAAAAAACCGTGGCGCCAGAAAGGTACCGGCCGTGCGCGTTCAGGTTCTGTAAAGAGCCCGATCTGGCGTTCCGGTGGTGTAACCTTCGCTGCCAAGCCACAAGACCACAGTCAGAAAGTTAACAAAAAGATGTACCGCGGCGCGCTGAAAAGCATCCTGTCCGAACTGGTACGTCAAGATCGTCTGATCGTTGTCGAGAAGTTCTCTGTAGAAGCGCCTAAAACCAAGCTGCTGGCACAGAAACTGAAAGATATGGCCCTGGAAGACGTGCTGATTGTAACCGGCGAAGTCGACGAGAATCTGTTCCTGGCCGCTCGCAACCTGTACAAGGTTGACGTGCGCGACGTAGCAGGTATCGATCCAGTTAGCCTGATCGCCTTCGACAAAGTGGTTATGACTGCTGATGCTGTGAAGCAAGTTGAGGAGATGCTGGCATGATCCGTGAAGAACGTTTGCTGAAAGTGCTGCGTGCACCGCACGTATCTGAAAAAGCATCCGCTGCGATGGAAAAAAGCAACACCATCGTTCTCAAAGTTGCCAAAGACGCGACCAAAGCAGAAATCAAAGCTGCAGTGCAGAAACTGTTTGAAGTCGAAGTCAAGGACGTTAACACCCTGGTAGTTAAAGGGAAAGTGAAGCGTCACGGTCAGCGTGTTGGTCGTCGTAGCGACTGGAAAAAAGCTTACGTCACCCTGAAAGAAGGCCAGAATCTGGACTTCATCGGCGGCGCAGAGTAAGTCGGAGGAGTAAGAACAATGGCAATTGTTAAATGTAAACCTACATCTCCGGGTCGTCGCCACGTTGTTAAAGTGGTTAACCCTGAGCTGCACAAGGGTAAACCTTATGCCCCGCTGCTTGAAAAAATGAGCAAAAGCGGTGGTCGTAACAACAATGGCCGTATCACCACCCGTCATATCGGTGGTGGCCACAAGCAACATTATCGTCTGGTTGACTTCAAACGCAACAAAGACGGTGTGCCTGCAGTGGTTGAGCGTCTGGAGTACGATCCGAACCGTTCCGCGAACATCGCGCTGGTTCTGTACAAAGACGGCGAACGCCGTTACATCCTTGCGCCGAAAGGCCTGAAAGCTGGTGACCAGATTCAATCTGGCGTTGATGCTGCAATCAAAACGGGTAACACCCTGCCGATGCGCAACATTCCAGTTGGTTCAACGGTTCACAACGTAGAAATGAAACCAGGTAAAGGCGGCCAGATGGCTCGTTCAGCCGGTGCCTACGTTCAGATCGTTGCACGTGATGGTTCCTACGTAACTCTGCGTCTGCGCTCCGGCGAAATGCGTAAAGTTCCAGTTGATTGCCGCGCCACCCTGGGTGAAGTCGGTAACGCTGAACATATGCTTCGCGTTCTGGGTAAAGCAGGTGCTGCACGTTGGCGTGGTGTTCGTCCTACCGTTCGCGGTACGGCGATGAACCCGGTAGATCACCCGCACGGTGGTGGTGAAGGTCGTAACTTTGGTAAGCACCCGGTAACCCCGTGGGGCGTTCAGACCAAAGGTAAGAAGACCCGTAGCAACAAGCGTACTGATAAGTTCATCGTACGTCGCCGTAGCAAAAAATAATTAGAGGATAAGCCATGCCACGTTCTCTCAAGAAAGGTCCTTTTATTGACCTGCACTTGCTGAAGAAGGTAGAGAAAGCGGTGGAAAGCGGTGACAAGAAGCCTTTGCGCACTTGGTCCCGTCGTTCAACGATCTTTCCTAACATGATCGGTTTGACCATCGCTGTCCATAATGGTCGTCAGCACGTACCAGTGTTCGTTTCCGATGAAATGGTCGGTCACAAACTGGGTGAATTCGCGCCGACTCGTACTTATCGCGGCCATGCGGCTGATAAAAAAGCTAAAAAGCGCTAAGGTAGGAGGAAGAGATGGAAACTATCGCTAAACATCGCCACGCTCGTTCTTCTGCTCAGAAGGTTCGCCTTGTTGCTGACCTGATCCGCGGTAAGAAAGTGTCGCAAGCTCTGGAAACTCTGACCTACACCAACAAGAAAGCTGCTGGTCTGGTTAAGAAAGTGCTGGAGTCTGCCATTGCTAACGCAGAACACAACGATGGCGCTGACATCGATGATCTGAAAGTCACGAAAATCTTCGTCGACGAAGGCCCAAGCATGAAGCGCATTATGCCGCGTGCGAAAGGTCGTGCAGATCGCATCCTGAAGCGCACCAGCCACATTACTGTGGTTGTGTCCGATCGCTGAGACTCTGGAGACTAGCAATGGGTCAGAAAGTACATCCTAACGGTATTCGCCTGGGTATTGTCAAACCTTGGAACTCTACTTGGTATGCGAATACCAAAGAATTCGCTGACAACCTGGACAGCGACTTTAAAGTTCGTCAATTCCTGACTAAGGAACTGGCGAAAGCTTCCGTTTCTCGCATCGTTATCGAACGTCCTGCGAAGAGCATCCGTGTGACTATTCACACCGCTCGTCCAGGCATCGTTATCGGCAAGAAAGGTGAAGATGTCGAAAAACTGCGTAAGGTCGTAGCGGATATCGCTGGCGTTCCTGCACAGATTAACATCGCCGAAGTCCGTAAACCGGAACTTGACGCTAAATTGGTTGCTGACAGCATCACTTCCCAGCTGGAACGTCGCGTTATGTTCCGTCGTGCTATGAAGCGTGCAGTACAGAACGCAATGCGTCTTGGCGCTAAAGGTATCAAAGTTGAAGTAAGCGGCCGCCTTGGCGGTGCTGAAATCGCGCGTACCGAATGGTACCGTGAAGGTCGTGTTCCGTTGCACACTCTGCGTGCGGATATCGATTACAACACATCTGAAGCGCACACCACTTATGGTGTAATCGGCGTTAAGGTATGGATCTTCAAAGGTGAGATCCTGGGTGGTATGGCTGCAGTTGAACAACCGGAACCGGCTGCTCAACCTAAAAAGCAGCAGCGTAAAGGCCGCAAGTAAGGAGAGTCGCTGATGTTACAACCAAAGCGTACAAAATTCCGTAAGATGCACAAGGGCCGTAACCGTGGCCTGGCGCAGGGTACGGATGTTAGCTTCGGCACTTTCGGTCTGAAAGCTGTTGGCCGTGGCCGTCTGACTGCTCGTCAAATCGAAGCAGCTCGTCGTGCAATGACTCGTGCAGTTAAGCGTCAAGGTAAGATCTGGATCCGTGTATTCCCGGACAAACCGATCACCGAGAAGCCGCTCGAAGTGCGTATGGGTAAAGGTAAAGGTAACGTGGAGTATTGGGTTGCCCTTATCCAGCCTGGTAAAGTCCTGTACGAAATGGACGGTGTGCCGGAAGAGCTGGCCCGTGAGGCATTCAAGCTGGCTGCAGCTAAATTGCCGATCAAAACCACCTTTGTAACTAAGACGGTGATGTAATGAAAGCACAAGAGCTGCGTGAAAAAAGCGTTGAAGAGCTGAACACTGAGCTGCTCAACCTGCTGCGTGAGCAATTCAACTTGCGCATGCAGGCGGCGAGTGGCCAGCTGCAACAAACTCACCTGTTGAAACAAGTGCGTCGTGATGTCGCACGCGTTAAGACTTTACTGACTGAAAAGGCGGGTGTGTAAATGAGTGACAATATCCGTACTCTGCAAGGTCGCGTGATCAGCGACAAAATGGAGAAATCCATTGTTGTTGCTATCGAGCGTTTCGTGAAGCACCCGATCTACGGGAAATTCATCAAGCGTACGACCAAGCTGCACGTACACGACGAGAGCAACGAATGTGGTATCGGTGACGTGGTTGAAATCCGCGAATGCCGCCCACTGTCCAAGACTAAGTCCTGGACGTTGGTTCGCGTTGTAGAGAAAGCGATTCTGTAATAGAGTAGCTGGCTCTAACTTAATGAACGGCTCAGGAAATGAGCCGTTCATTTTTTCTACCCATACTCTGGAAGCGGTGTTATAATGCTGCGCCCTCGGTTATGGGGCTTTTCAACGACCTAATATTTCTTGGGTCTTTAAAGTAGTAGTTGACATTAGCGGAGCACTAAAATGATCCAAGAACAGACTATGCTGAACGTCGCCGACAACTCCGGTGCACGTCGCGTAATGTGTATCAAGGTTCTAGGTGGCTCGCACCGTCGCTACGCAGGCGTCGGCGACATCATCAAGATTACCATCAAGGAAGCAATTCCACGTGGTAAGGTGAAGAAAGGCGATGTGCTGAAGGCGGTAGTGGTGCGCACCAAGAAGGGTGTACGTCGCCCGGACGGTTCTGTCATTCGCTTCGATGGTAATGCATGCGTTATTCTTAACAATAACAGCGAGCAGCCAATCGGTACGCGTATTTTTGGGCCGGTAACTCGTGAACTGCGTAATGAGAAGTTCATGAAAATTATCTCTCTGGCCCCAGAAGTACTCTAAGGAGCGAACCATGGCAGCGAAAATCCGTCGTGATGACGAAGTTATCGTGATTACCGGGAAAGACAAAGGTAAGCGCGGTAAAGTAAAAAATGTCCTGTCTGCTGGTAAGGTCATTGTTGAAGGTATCAACCTGGTTAAGAAACATCAGAAGCCGGTTCCGGCTCTGAACCAACCAGGTGGCATCGTTGAAAAAGAAGCTGCAATTCAGGTTTCTAACGTTGCTCTCTTCAACGCGGCTACCGGTAAGGCTGACCGTGTAGGCTTTAGATTCGAAGACGGCAAAAAAGTCCGTTTCTTCAAATCTAACAGCGAAACTATCAAGTAATTTGGAGTAATACGATGGCGAAACTGCATGATTACTACAAAGACGAGGTAGTTAAACAACTGATGTCTCAGTTTAACTACAATTCTGTCATGCAAGTCCCTCGGGTCGAGAAGATCACCCTGAACATGGGTGTTGGTGAAGCGATCGCTGACAAGAAACTGCTGGATAACGCAGCAGCTGACTTGGCAGCAATCTCCGGTCAAAAACCGTTGATCACCAAAGCACGCAAATCTGTTGCAGGCTTCAAAATCCGCCAGGGCTATCCGATCGGCTGTAAAGTAACTCTGCGTGGCGAACGCATGTGGGAGTTCTTTGAGCGTCTGATTTCCATTGCTGTTCCACGTATCCGTGACTTCCGTGGCTTGTCCGCCAAGTCATTCGACGGCCGTGGCAACTACAGCATGGGCGTGCGTGAGCAAATCATCTTCCCAGAAATCGACTACGACAAAGTCGATCGCGTTCGTGGTTTGGATATTACCATTACCACTACTGCGAACTCTGATGATGAAGGCCGCGCACTGTTGGCTGCTTTTAACTTCCCGTTCCGCAAGTAAGGCAGGGTTACTGATGGCTAAGCAATCAATGAAAGCACGCGAAGTAAAGCGCGTGAAATTAGCTGACAAGTTCTTTGCAAAACGCGCTGAACTGAAAGCTATTATCTCTGATGTGAACGCTTCCGATGAAGATCGTTGGAATGCCGTTCTCAAGCTGCAAACTCTGCCGCGTGATTCCAGCCCGTCCCGTCAGCGTAATCGCTGCCGCCAAACTGGCCGTCCACATGGTTATGTGGGCAAATTCGGGCTGAGCCGTATCAAACTGCGTGAAGCCGCCATGCGCGGTGAAGTACCAGGCTTGAAAAAGGCTAGCTGGTAATTGTCACCAATTGAATCACGGGAGTAAAGACAGATGAGCATGCAAGATCCGATCGCGGATATGCTGACCCGTATCCGTAACGGTCAAGCCGCGAACAAAGTTGCGGTCACCATGCCTTCCTCCAAGCTGAAAGTGGCAATTGCCAACGTGCTGAAGGAAGAAGGTTTTATTGAAGATTTCAAAATCGAAGGCGACGCCAAGCCTGTTCTGGAACTGGTACTGAAGTACTTCCAGGGCAAAGCTGTGGTAGAAAGCATTCAGCGTATCAGCCGTCCAGGTCTGCGTATCTATAAGAAAAAAGATGCGTTGCCAAAAGTTATGGCCGGTTTGGGGATCGCTGTTGTTTCTACCTCTAAAGGTGTTATGACCGATCGTGCAGCTCGCCAGGCTGGTCTTGGTGGCGAGATTATCTGCTACGTAGCTTAATTCGGGAGGAAAGAATGTCTCGTGTTGCAAAAGCACCCGTCGTCATTCCTGCCGGCGTAGAGGTAAAACTCAACGGTCAGGTTATTTCGATTAAGGGTAAGAACGGCGAGCTGACTCGTACAGTCCACGAAGCCGTTGAAGTGAAGCAAGAAGCTAACGCACTGACTTTCGCACCACGCGAAGGCTTTGTGAACGCATGGGCCCAAGCGGGTACTACGCGCGCTCTGCTGAACGCAATGGTTATCGGTGTTACCGAAGGCTTCACCAAGAAGCTTCAACTGGTAGGCGTTGGTTATCGTGCTGCTGTTAAAGGCAATGTGGTGAATTTAGCCCTGGGCTTCTCTCACCCTGTCGATCACCAGCTGCCAGCAGGTGTTACTGCTGAATGTCCTAGCCAAACTGAAATCGTGCTGAAAGGCGCTGATAAGCAGGTTATTGGCCAGGTTGCTGCAGATCTGCGTGCCTACCGTCGTCCTGAGCCTTACAAAGGCAAGGGTGTTCGTTACGCCGACGAAGTCGTGCGTATCAAAGAGGCTAAGAAGAAGTAAGGTAACACTATGGATAAGAAATCTGCTCGTATCCGTCGTGCGACCCGCGCACGCCGCAAGCTCAAAGAACTGGGTGCAACCCGCCTGGTGGTACATCGTACCCCGCGTCACATTTACGCACAGGTAATTGCTCCGAACGGTTCTGAAGTATTGGTAGCTGCTTCTACTTTAGAAAAAGCTATCACTGAGCAACTGAAGTTTTCCGGTAACAAAGACGCAGCAGCAGCAGTAGGTAAAGCTATCGCTGAGCGCGCGTTGGAAAAAGGCATCAAAGATGTTTCCTTTGACCGTTCCGGTTTCCAATATCATGGTCGAGTCCAGGCACTGGCAGATGCTGCCCGTGAAGCTGGCCTTCAGTTCTAAGGAAGAGGTTTAAGATGGCTCACATCGAAAAACAAGCTGGCGAACTGCAGGAAAAGCTGATCGCGGTAAACCGCGTATCTAAAACCGTAAAAGGTGGCCGTATTTTCAGCTTTACCGCACTGACTGTCGTTGGTGATGGTAACGGTCGCGTTGGTTTTGGCTACGGCAAAGCACGCGAAGTTCCGGCAGCGATCCAGAAAGCGATGGAAAAAGCCCGTCGCAACATGATGAATGTCGCGCTGAACAGCGGCACCCTGCAGCACCCTGTTAAAGGTGCTCACACGGGTTCTCGTGTGTTCATGCAGCCGGCTTCCGAAGGTACCGGTATTATCGCCGGTGGTGCAATGCGCGCCGTCCTGGAAGTCGCTGGGGTTCACAACGTATTGGCTAAGGCTTATGGTTCCACCAACCCGATCAACGTGGTTCGTGCAACTATTGATGCCTTGGCAAATATGAAGTCCCCTGAAATGGTCGCTGCCAAGCGTGGTAAATCCGTTGCAGACATTCTGGGGTAATTGACCATGGCTAAGACTATTAAAGTAACACAAGTTCGCAGTTCCATTGGCCGTCTGCCGAAGCATAAAGCTACTCTGCTCGGTCTGGGTCTGCGTCGTATTGGTCACACCGTAGAGCGCGAGGATACTCCTGCTGTACGCGGTATGATCAACCTGGTTTCCTACATGGTTAAAGTTGAGGAGTAACAGATGCGTTTAAATACTCTGTCTCCGGCTGAAGGTGCCAAGCATGCGCCGAAGCGTGTAGGTCGTGGTATTGGTTCTGGCCTGGGTAAAACCGGCGGCCGTGGTCACAAAGGTCAGAAGTCTCGTTCTGGCGGTGGCGTACGTCGCGGGTTTGAAGGTGGTCAGATGCCTTTATACCGTCGTTTGCCGAAATTCGGCTTCACCTCTCGCAAAGCGATGATCACGGCAGAAGTTCGTCTGTCTGAGCTGGCTTTGATTGAAGGCGACGTAATCGACCTGAACACGCTGAAAGCCGCTAACGTTGTTGGTACCCAGATTGAGTTCGCGAAAGTTATGCTTTCTGGCGAAATCACTCGTCCGGTTACCCTGCGTGGTCTGCGTGTCACCAAAGGCGCTCGTGCTGCTATCGAAGCTGCTGGCGGTAAAATTGAGGAATAAGTAGCAGATGGCTAAGCAACCAGGATTAGATTTTCAAAGTGCTAAAGGTGGGCTCGGCGAGCTGAAGCGCAGACTTTTGTTTGTTATCGGCGCGCTGATTGTCTTCCGTATCGGCTCTTTTATTCCGATTCCTGGTATCGATGCCACTGTGCTTGCCAAATTGCTCGAGCAGCAGAGAGGCACTATCATTGAAATGTTCAACATGTTCTCTGGTGGTGCCCTCAGCCGTGCTTCTATCTTTGCTCTGGGGATCATGCCGTATATTTCGGCCTCGATCATTATCCAGCTGTTAACGGTGGTTCATCCGGCGTTGGCGGAAATCAAGAAAGAAGGGGAGGCTGGCCGTCGCAAGATAAGTCAGTACACCCGATACGGTACGCTGGTATTGGCCATATTCCAGTCGATCGGTATTGCTACCGGTCTGCCGAATATGCCTGGTATGCAGGGCCTGGTGTTAAATCCAGGCTTTGCATTCTACTTTACTGCGGTTGTGAGTCTGGTTACCGGGACAATGTTCCTGATGTGGCTGGGTGAGCAGATAACCGAACGAGGTATCGGCAACGGTATTTCAATCATTATCTTCGCGGGTATTGTGGCGGGGTTACCGCCGGCAATCGGTCATACTATTGAGCAAGCCCGGCAAGGCGACCTGCACTTCCTCCTGTTGCTGTTGGTTGCAGTATTGGTGTTTGCAGTAACCTTCTTCGTTGTTTTCATCGAACGTGGTCAACGTCGTATCGTCGTTAACTATGCGAAACGTCAACAAGGTCGTCGTGTTTACGCAGCACAGAGCACACACTTACCGTTGAAAGTGAACATGGCAGGCGTAATTCCTGCAATCTTTGCTTCCAGCATTATCCTGTTCCCAGCCACGATTGCATCCTGGTTTGGGGGCGGTACCGGTTGGAACTGGCTGACAACGATTTCGATGTATTTGCAGCCTGGACAGCCGCTTTATGTGTTACTCTATGCGTCTGCAATCATCTTCTTCTGTTTCTTCTACACGGCGTTGGTTTTCAACCCGCGTGAGACAGCAGATAACCTGAAGAAGTCCGGTGCCTTCGTACCAGGAATTCGTCCGGGAGAGCAAACGGCGAAGTACATCGATAAAGTAATGACGCGTTTAACCCTGGTGGGCGCGATGTACATTACTTTCATCTGCCTGATCCCGGAGTTCATGCGTGATGCAATGAAAGTACCATTCTACTTTGGTGGTACCTCGCTACTGATCGTGGTTGTCGTCATCATGGACTTTATGGCTCAAGTGCAAACTCTGATGATGTCAAGTCAGTACGAGTCTGCATTGAAGAAAGCAAACCTGAAAGGCTATAACCGCTAGTCGGGTTTTGTTTGAGAAGTTACGGAGAGTAAAAATGAAAGTTCGTGCTTCCGTCAAGAAATTATGTCGTAACTGCAAAATCGTTAAGCGTAACGGTGTCGTTCGTGTGATTTGCAGCGCCGAGCCGAAGCATAAACAGCGTCAAGGCTGATTATCTCGCATATTTTTCTTGCAAAGTTGGGTTGAGCTGGCTAGATTAGCCAGCCAATCTTTTGTATGTAGCTGCAACATTATTTGAGTATCCTGAAAACGGGCTTTTCAGAATGGTGTTGCTGTATAAAATAGTAGGAGTGCATAGTGGCCCGTATAGCAGGCATTAACATTCCTGATCATAAACATACCGTAATCGCCTTAACGTCGATCTTCGGAATCGGTAAAACCCGCTCACAGTCTATCTGTGCGGCTACGGGTATTCCTGAAAATGTTAAGATCAGTGAGCTGTCTGAAGAGCAAATTGAACAGCTGCGTGAAGCAGTCGCCAAATTCACTGTAGAAGGTGATTTGCGTCGTGAAGTTACCCTGAGCATCAAGCGTCTGATGGATCTTGGTACATATCGTGGTTTGCGCCATCGTCGTGGTCTGCCAGTTCGCGGTCAGCGTACTAAGACCAACGCACGTACCCGTAAGGGTCCGCGTAAACCGATCAAGAAATAATCGGGGTGATTGAATAATGGCAAAGGCACCTGTTCGTACACGCAAGCGTGTAAGAAAGCAAGTCTCTGACGGCGTGGCTCATATCCATGCTTCTTTCAACAACACCATTGTAACTATTACCGATCGTCAGGGTAATGCTTTGGGTTGGGCAACTGCCGGTGGTTCCGGTTTCCGTGGTTCTCGTAAGTCAACTCCGTTTGCAGCTCAGGTTGCAGCCGAACGTTGTGCTGAAGCAGTAAAAGAATACGGTATCAAGAACCTGGAAGTTATGGTTAAAGGACCTGGTCCTGGTCGTGAGTCTACTATCCGCGCTCTGAACGCGGCTGGTTTCCGCATCACTAACATTACTGATGTGACTCCGATCCCTCATAACGGTTGTCGTCCGCCGAAAAAGCGCCGCGTATAACGCTGCTTTTAGGATTGTTGGAGAAAGAAAATGGCAAGATATTTGGGTCCTAAGCTCAAGCTTAGCCGCCGTGAGGGCACAGACCTGTTCCTGAAGTCTGGCGTTCGCGCGATCGATTCAAAATGCAAAATTGAGCAACCGCCTGGTCAACACGGTGCGCGTAAACCGCGTCTGTCTGACTACGGTGTACAGTTACGTGAGAAGCAAAAAGTTCGCCGTATGTACGGTGTTCTGGAGCGTCAATTCCGTAACTATTATAAAGAAGCAGCACGTCTGAAAGGCAACACTGGTGCAAACCTGTTGCAACTGCTGGAAGGCCGTCTGGACAACGTCGTTTACCGTATGGGCTTTGGCGCCACTCGTGCAGAAGCACGTCAGTTGGTTAGCCATAAAGGCATCATGGTAAATGGTCGCGTTGTTAACATCGCTTCTTATCAGGTATCTCCGAATGACGTAGTCAGCATCCGCGAGAAAGCGAAAAAGCAGTCTCGTGTTAAGGCCGCTTTGGAGCTGGCTGAGCAGCGTGAAAAGCCAACTTGGCTGGAAGTTGATGCTGCTAAGATGGAAGGTGTGTTCAAACGTATTCCTGAACGTACCGATCTGTCTGCGGACATTAACGAACACCTGATCGTCGAGCTTTACTCCAAGTAAAGCTTAGTACCAAAGAGAGGACACAATGCAGGGTTCTGTGACAGAGTTTCTAAAACCGCGCCTGGTAGATATCGAGCAAGTCAGTTCGACGCACGCCAAGGTGACCCTTGAGCCTTTAGAGCGTGGCTTTGGCCATACTCTTGGCAACGCACTGCGCCGTATTCTGCTTTCATCTATGCCGGGTTGCGCGGTGACCGAGGTTGAGATTGATGGTGTACTGCATGAGTACAGCACCAAAGAAGGCGTACAGGAAGATATCCTGGAGATCCTGCTCAACCTGAAAGGGCTGGCGGTGAGAGTTCAAGGCAAAGATGAAGTTATTCTTACCCTGAATAAATCTGGCATTGGCCCTGTGACCGCTGCCGACATTACCCATGATGGTGATGTCGAAATCGTCAAGCCGCAGCACGTTATCTGCCACCTGACCGATGAAAACGCTGCTATCAGCATGCGTATCAAAGTTCAGCGCGGTCGTGGTTATGTGCCGGCTTCTGCCCGAATTCATTCGGAAGAAGATGAGCGCCCGATTGGTCGTCTGTTGGTGGACGCCTGCTATAGCCCTGTAGAGCGTATTGCCTACAATGTTGAAGCAGCGCGTGTAGAACAGCGTACTGACCTGGACAAGCTGGTAATCGAAATGGAAACCAATGGCACGATCGATCCTGAAGAGGCGATCCGCCGTGCGGCTACCATTCTGGCTGAACAACTTGAAGCTTTCGTTGACTTGCGTGATGTACGTCAACCGGAAGTGAAAGAAGAGAAACCAGAGTTCGATCCAATCCTGCTGCGCCCTGTTGACGATCTGGAATTGACTGTCCGCTCTGCTAACTGCCTTAAGGCAGAAGCTATCCACTACATCGGTGATCTGGTACAGCGTACCGAGGTTGAGTTGCTGAAAACGCCGAACCTGGGTAAAAAATCTCTTACCGAGATTAAAGATGTGCTGGCCTCACGTGGTCTGTCTCTGGGCATGCGCCTGGAAAACTGGCCGCCGGCAAGCATTGCTGACGAGTAACCGGATCACAGGTTAAGGTTTTACTGAGAAGGATAAGGTCATGCGCCATCGTAAGAGTGGTCGTCAACTGAACCGTAACAGCAGCCATCGCCAGGCTATGTTCCGTAACATGGCCGGCTCTTTGGTTCGTCATGAGATCATCAAGACGACCCTGCCAAAAGCGAAAGAGCTGCGTCGCGTTGTTGAGCCGCTGATTACTCTTGCCAAGACCGACAGCGTAGCTAATCGTCGTCTGGCATTCGCCCGTACTCGTGATAACGAGATCGTGGCAAAACTGTTTAACGAGCTGGGCCCGCGTTTCGCGAGCCGTGCCGGTGGTTACACTCGCATTCTGAAGTGTGGCTTCCGCGCAGGCGACAACGCGCCGATGGCATACATCGAGCTGGTTGATCGTGCTGAGTCTCAAGCAGAAGTAGCAACTGCAGAGTAATCTGTAGACGCGTAAAAAAACCGGGCTTGCCCGGTTTTTTTACGTCTATCGTTTACCGCAGTTCGATCCCCTGAGTTAATAGCTTAAGATCTCCCTTCCTATCCGCTATGCTAACATTCTCTGTTTTAGCATCGGAGAAATCTCCTCATGTGGTTGCTCGATAAATGGGCTGAACGCCATATAGCGGATGCCCAGCAGAAAGGTGAACTAGACAATCTACCCGGCATGGGGGCGCCGCTGCAACTCGATGATGATAGCGCGGTACCTGCCGAGCTGCGATCGGGGTTTCGGCTGTTAAAAAACGCCGGTTATCTGCCGCCGGAACTTGAAACGCGCAAAGAAGCGTTGACGCTTGCCCGCTTACTGTATGGTATCAATAGCGAACATCCTGACTTTGACGAGTTGAATAAACGCATGGTGCTGTTGGAGTTTCGCCTGCGCCAGGCGGGGATGAGCACCGACTTTCTACACGGTGAATACCAGACTGCACTGAGCGGGAAATTCAGCACGGAGGATGAGTAATGTTTAAAATTGGCCAGTTGGCAAAGCTCGCCGATGTGACGCCCGATACGGTGCGTTACTACGAAAAGCAGGGCATGATGGCTCACGGCATCAGAACCGAGGGAGGGTTCCGGTTGTACAGCGAGCAGGACTTGCAGCGGCTGCGCTTTATTCGCTATGCCAAGCAATTGGGATTTACCCTGGACACCATCGCCGAACTGTTATCGATCCGTGTCGATCCAGAGCACCATACCTGCCAGGAATCAAAATCGATCGTGGAAGCGCGTCTGCAGGACGTTGAGAATAAATTGCAGGAATTGTCGCGTATGCGTGAATCACTGAAACGGCTCAGCGATGCCTGCTGTGGCACCGCCCATACCAGTAGCTCTTGCTCGATCCTTGAGGCTTTGGAGCAGGGCGCACGTGAAGAAAAAGCGGCAAGCGGTAGGCAACGACGATAATGACTTTGATTTTGATCTCGGCCGCAGTATTATCACAATGCTTTATAACCACATAATTAATCGGAGTAATACCATGACAAAATATCGACATAACAAAGGCCAAATTCAGGACAATGCCTTGGAGGCCTTGTTACACGACCCGCTGTTTCGCCAACGAGTAGAAAAGAATATTAAAGGTAAAGGCAGTTATCGGCGTAAAGAAAAACATGCGAAAGGCGGGCGCTGGGAGGCCAGTGGTAAAGTATCAGCCGATAATTTACCACTGGCCTTTTGGTTTTAAGACATTAAAAAAGCCCTCTGTTAACGAGGGCTTTTTATTTATACAAGGATGACTTACAGTTTTGGCTGTTGTTGCTGAGCCAGCAGATCGCGTATTTCAGTCAGCAGTTTTTCTTCAGTGGTAGGTGCTGGCGGAGCTGCGGGTGCTTCTTCCTGCTTACGACGAACTTTATTCATCAGCTTAATTGCCAGGAAGATGGCAAATGCAACAATGATAAAATCAAAAACGGTCTGAATGAACGAACCATAATTCATTACTACCGCTGGAACGGCGCCTTGTGCTTCACGCAAAACCAAATGGAACTGTTTAAAATCGACGCCGCCAATCAGCAAACCCAATGGCGGCATGATGATGTCAGCAACGAATGACGATACGATTTTCCCGAAGGCGGCACCGATAATTACACCCACTGCCAAATCGACCACGTTGCCACGCATGGCAAACTCGCGGAACTCTTTCATCATACTCATAGAACACCCCTCGCAAAATTAATAACACAAGTTTAACAAAGCAATTTCCCTTTGCCACAATAAGTATAAAAAACTTTCCGTCATTTCCTGTGACAACCAATTTTAACGTAAAGCGGCCGTTTTTCGCCTAACGTATTTCTATTAAAGGAAGAACGGACTCGGTTGGAACAGTCGTTCAACATCCGGGACAAACTTTTTGTCGGTAATAAACATAATCACATGATCGCCTTGCTCAATTTTGCTATTGCCGTTGGCGATAATCACGTCATCACCGCGCACAATCGCGCCAATGGTGGTGCCTGGTGGCAATTTGATCTCTTCCACGATACGGCCGACCACTTTGGAAGTACTTTCATCGCCATGGGCGATCGCTTCGATGGCTTCGGCCACGCCGCGGCGCAGGGAGGAAACGCTGACGATATCTGCCTTGCGCACGTGTCCCAATAGTGCAGAGATGGTAGCTTGTTGAGGTGAGATGGCAATATCAATCACGCTGCCCTGAACCAAATCGACGTAGGCGCGGCGCTGGATCAGCACCATGACTTTTTTGGCGCCCATGCGCTTGGCCAGCATGGCGGACATGATATTGGCTTCGTCATCGTTGGTAATGGCAATGAACACATCCACCTGCTCAACGTGTTCTTCGGCCAATAGTTCCTGATCGGAAGCATCGCCGTAAAACACGATGGTGTCATGGAGCTGTTCTGCCAATTCGGCGGCGCGTTGCTGGTTACGTTCAATCAGCTTGACGTTGTAGTCTTTTTCCAGCTTGGCAGCCAAACCGGCGCCGACGTTGCCACCGCCGACTATCATGATGCGTTTATAGGGTTTCTCCAGGCGTTGCAGCTCACTCATCACCGCGCGGATATGCTGGGATGCAGCGACAAAGAACACTTCGTCGCCAGCTTCAATGATGGTGGAACCCTGCGGGCGAATCGGACGATCCTGACGGAAAATAGCGGCCACGCGGGTATCTATATGCGGCATGTGCTCGCGCATGGCCGACAACGCGTTGCCCACCAACGGGCCGCCGTAATAGGCTTTAACCGCCGCGATGCTGACTTTCCCTTCCGCAAAGTTGACAACCTGCAAGGCACCGGGATATTCAATCAGTTTGTAGATGTAATCGATAACCAGCTGTTCGGGAGAGATCAGGTGGTCGATAGGTACCGCTTCAGGTAGAAACAGCTTGTCGGATTCACGGATGTATTCTGGCGCACGTATACGTGCGATGCGGTTTGGCGTATTGAACAATGAATAGGCAATCTGGCAGGCGATCATATTGGTTTCGTCAGAATTGGTGACGGCAACCAGCATATCGGCATCTTCTGCACCGGCCTCACGCAGGACACGCGGGTGTGAGCCATGTCCCTGCACGACGCGCAGATCGAATTTGTCCTGCAACTGACGAAGGCGGTTGGTATCGGTATCCACCACGGTGATATCGTTATTTTCGCCAACCAGGTTTTCCGCCAGAGTTCCGCCGACCTGACCTGCGCCAAGAATAATTATTTTCATCGTGTTCTCTGCTTCACACTGAAAGAGCAGGGCGCGAAGGCACACCCTGTGAGGGTTACATTTTAATCAGCTTAGCGTAAAAGAAGCCATCGCCATCTTCAGGATGAGGAAGGTTCTGTCGACCAGGTTGATGTTCGTTACCGGTTTCTACGCGTTGTGCGTCGGCATTGCGCTGCAAAAAGGCCAATACCTGCTCATTGTTTTCCTGTGGCAGGATAGAGCAGGTAGCATACACCATCACCCCACCGGGCTTCAGATGAGGCCAAATGGCATCCATGATCTCTGCCTGCAGGCTGGCCAGTTCGGCAATGTCGCGATCGCGGCGCAGCCATTTGATATCAGGATGACGGCGAATAACCCCGGTGGCAGAGCATGGCGCATCCAACAGAATGCGATCAAATTGCTTGTCGCCGCACCATTGCTGCGGTGTCCGGCCATCACCCTGCTTGACCTCGGCGCTGAATTGTAGCCGCTGGAGATTTTCATTCACGCGACTCAGTCGCTGTTCGTCGATGTCGACCGCCATCACGTGGGCTTTTGGCGCCGCTTCGAGGATATGCGTAGTTTTGCCGCCAGGGGCTGCGCACAAATCGAGGATCTGCTCGCCATCCTGCGGATCCAGCAGATCGACGCAGCCTTGGGCGGAGGCATCCTGCACGGTGAGCCACCCTTCGGCAAAACCTGGCAGTTGGTCGACCGCACATGGTGACAATAGACGCAGAGCATCACGATATTCCGGGTGTGGCGCGGCGGCGATGCCGGCTTGTTCCAGCAGTTTGAGATATTCATCGCGCGTGTGATGCAGCCGGTTTACCCGCAGCCACATTGGCGGCTTTTGGTTATTGGCCTCGACGATCTGTTCCCACTGTTCAGGATAGGCCTGCTGGATGCGTTTCAATAGCCAGCTTGGGTGCAAATAGCGGCTGTCGTTGTTCGCTGCGCGTTGCAGTAACTGATCCTGCTGGCGTTGAAACTGGCGCAAAACGCCGTTAATCAGTCCCTTTAGCTGTGGGCGCTTCAGTGCAACGGCGCCGTTTACCGTTTCCGCCAGCGCCGCATGCGCAGGAATCCGGGTATACAGTAATTGGTACATGCCTACCATCAGCAGATAGTGCAGCGTGCGTTGTTTACCGACCATCGGTTTGGCCATCAACTGCTGAATGCACCATTCCAGTTGCGGCAAGACGCGTAAGGTGCCAAAACACAGCTCCTGCAACAGTGAGCGATCTTTGTCCGAGATGTTTTTTTGCAATGACGGCAGGATGGTGCTGAGTGACTGCCCCTGATCCAATACCTGGCCGATGGCTTGAGCAGCAATGCTGCGGAGATTGTAATTGTTTTTCATAGGCTAGAGCTGTTGACGATCGGCATAGAATAAAATAAGCAGCCCGGCAGGATCCACCGGGCAATGAAGGCGGCTTATAACCGGTTACCCGGTTTAAACCATTCGCGACGTGAATTCAACAAATCTTGAGCTGACATCGGCTTTTTGCCAGCGGGCTGTAATTGTGTCAGGCATAACACGCCGTCGGCAGTTGCTACCTGAATGCCATTTTTGTCGGCATGGATGATGGTACCCGGCTGTGCATTGCTGCTCTCATCGCTAACCTGAGCCTGCCAGACCTTCACCGGTTGGTCGTCAACGGTGAAGTAACTGACTGGCCACGGATTGAAAGCGCGAATGCAGCGTTCAAGCTGTGCGGCAGAAAGTTGCCAATCGAGGCGCGCTTCGTCTTTGCTCAGTTTTTCCGCGTAGGTCACCAGCGCTTCGTCTTGCACTTCACGTTCGACGGAGCCGTCGGCCAGCTGTTGCAATGTGGTCAGCAAACCCTTGGGTCCCAGTTCGGCGAGTTTGTCGTACAGACTGGCACTGGTATCCGTGGCTTCAATGGGGCAACTGATTTTATGCATCATGTCACCAGTATCAAGACCGACATCCATTTGCATGATGGTCACGCCGGTTTCGCGATCGCCGGCCCACAGGGAGCGCTGGATCGGCGCGGCACCACGCCAGCGCGGCAGTAGCGAACCGTGTACGTTGATACAGCCGAGGCGCGGCATATCCAGCACCGCTTTTGGCAAAATCAGACCGTATGCCACCACCACCATCACGTCAGCCGCAAGCGTTGCAACCAGTTGCTGGTTTTCTTCTGGGCGCAGTGACTTGGGTTGGAAGACCGGCAGATGATGCTGTTCAGCCAGCACCTTGACCGGGCTTGGCGTCAGTTTATTGCCACGGCCGGCAGGGCGATCGGGCTGGGTAAACACGCCGACTACCTGATGCCCAGATGACAACAGCGCGTCAAGATGACGCGCTGCGAAGTCGGGTGTGCCGGCAAAAATAATGCGTAAAGAGTCAGACACGTTGATTCCCTGAGTGGTTAGGCGCGCGCTTGCAGCTTGGCCATTTTTTCCAGTTTCTGACGAATACGCTGGCGTTTTAGTGGCGACAGATAATCGACAAACAGTTTGCCGACCAGGTGATCCATTTCATGCTGGATACAGATGGCCAACAGATCGTCGGCAGCCAGCTCGAATGGGTTGCCGTTGTAATCCAGCGCGCGGATTTTTACCTTTTCGGCACGCGGCACCAAGGCACGCTGTTCAGGGATGGACAGACATCCTTCTTCAATGCCGGTTTCGCCGCTTTGTTCCAACAGTTCCGGGTTAATCAGCACCAGACGCTGATCGCGAGTTTCGGAAACGTCAATGACGATAATGCGCTGATGGATATCCACCTGAGTCGCGGCCAGACCAATGCCTTCCTCTGCGTACATGGTTTCAAACATATCATCCACGATGCGCTGGATATCAGCATTGACTTCTTGTACCGGGGCTGCAACTTTGCGCAACCGCTCGTCTGGGAAATGTAATACCTGCAAGACTGACATATATCTTTAGATCTATATCCGAGTAATAAAGAGAGTTTAATGTCTATTCTAGACATTTCCCGCCCTGATTGACAGCATCGTCTAACAATTGCACAGATAGGTAATACCAACGCTAACGGCGAGGAACGCGCGATGATTCCAGAGGAGATGGGATTACGACTGCATGCGGTATCGGGGCTCGGCGCGGGGGCGGCAAGCGAGGTCTTGCGGCAGTTGGTCGCGACTGGGGAACCACCTTGCCGCATGCTGCGTGCACTGGGCCTGAACGTCCGCCAGTGTGAACAGTTTGAGCGTCTGGACTCGCGCTATCTGACCGCGACGCTGGCTTGGTTGGAACGTCCCGGGCACAGGATGCTGACTTTCGGTTCGGCGGGATATCCAGAGCGGCTTTCGCATATCGTCGATGCGCCCTTTGTACTGCTGGTGGACGGTTGCGTTGAGGCGTTGCAGTTGCCGCAAATCGCCATGGTGGGCAGCCGTCAATACAGCCATTACGGTGAACGTTGGGCGGCATACTTTGCCAGCGAGTTGGCGCATTGCGGCTATGCCATCACCAGTGGTCTGGCACTTGGCATCGACGGTATCTGCCATCGTGCTGCACTTGACGCACAGGGTGTCACGATTGGCGTATTGGGGAGCGGACTGGCCAACATTTCGCCGCGCTGTCATCGTCGGTTGGCCAGGCGCATCGTCGAGCAAGGTGGCGCGCTGTTGTCCGAGCATCTGGTCACCGACTTGCCGTTACCGGCACATTTCCCTCGGCGTAATCGCATCATCAGTGGCTTGAGCCTTGGCGTGCTGGTGGTGGAGGCCGCTTTACGCAGTGGTTCGCTAATTACTGCCCGCCTGGCGCTTGAGCAGGGGCGCGACGTTTTTGCCTTGCCAGGCGCCTTGGGTAATCCAATGAGCGCGGGAACACACTGGTTGATCCAGCAGGGCGGTTATCTGGTCACCGAGCCAAAAGACATAGCAGAGCAGCTCGGCAGCGGCCTGCATTGGTTGGCAATGGAGGAAAAAACAACTATTTCTGCTTCAGAAGCGGAAGTTGAATTGCCATTTGCCGATGTGTTGGCTAACGTAGGAGATGAGGTGACACCTGTTGACGTCGTCGCTGAACGTGCCGGCCAACCTGTGCCAGAGGTGGTAATCCAATTACTCGATCTGGAGTTAGCAGGATGGATCGCAGCTGTACCCGGCGGCTATGTCCGAATAAGGAGGGCAAGCCATGTTCGACGTACTCATGTACTTATTTGAAACGTATATCCACAATGAACCAGAAATACGCGTCGATCAGGATAAACTGACCGATGATCTCGCCGAGGCGGGGTTTCATCGAGAGGATATCTACAACGCGTTGAATTGGCTTGAAAAACTCGCAGACTTGCAAGAAGGTGAGAACGCGCCGTATTTTATGGGCGCCGATCCGCTGGCGATGCGATTCTATACCGAAGAAGAAAGCGTGCGTCTGGATGCCAGCTGCCGTGGTTTTCTTCTGTTCCTTGAACAGATCCAGGTATTAAACCTCGAAACCCGTGAAATGGTTATCGATCGCGTTATGGCGTTGGATAACGAGGAATTCGATCTCGAAGACTTGAAATGGGTGGTGTTGATGGTGCTATTCAATATCCCAGGTTACGAAAGTGCCTATCAGCAAATGGAAGAACTGTTGTTTGAAGTAAACGAAGGCTATTTGCACTGAGCCGATAACACGCATATACCCGTATACTTCAAGATACAGGTGCGTTGGCTTCCCTTGCTGCCCCTGGTGACGCAGCCTCTGTACGCCTCGGGGATTTGCTGCGTCGCCGCCTTCCTGTAACTCGAATCATGTAGGGTATAAAGTAGTTATGACAAAAACAGCGATTTTTGCCGCCAGGCAAAATGAACCCTGCCCGGAATGTGGGGCCGAGCTGGTGATCCGTAGCGGACGTCACGGCCCTTTCCTAGGCTGTTCTCATTATCCAGACTGCGAATATATACGTCCGCTGAAAGCCCAGGCGGACGGTCATATTGTTAAAGTACTGGAAGGGCAATATTGTCCAAAATGCCAGGCGACGTTGGTGTTACGCCAAGGGCGCTATGGCATGTTCATTGGTTGTAACAACTACCCTGAATGCGATCATACTGAAGTAATCGACAAACCGGACGAAACCAGCATTGCCTGCCCGCAATGCGGCCAGGGCAAATTGCTGCAGCGCAAATCACGCTATGGCAAAGTGTTTCATTCCTGCGATCGCTACCCGGAATGCCAGTTTGCCCTCAATCTTAAACCCGTCGCCGGCGAATGCGCGTATTGCCATTATCCGTTGCTGATGGAAAAGCGTACGGCCAAGGGGATAATCCTCTGCTGTGCCAGTAAACTCTGCGGAAAAGCGGTCACAACGACAGAATAACGACATCATGAGCTTAGAATTCACCTCAATTATTACAGCATTAAACAACCAGCAGGTTATTGCCTACCCAACCGAAGCCGTGTTTGGCCTGGGTTGTGATCCTGATAGCGAACGGGCGTTGCACGAACTACTGGCCTTAAAGCAACGGCCTTGGGAAAAGGGACTGATCCTGATTGCTGCCGAATACGACCAGTTGCTACCCTATATTGATGACAGCCAGCTCAGCGAGTCGCAGCGCACGGCGATATTCGCCAGTTGGCCGGGACCGGTCACCTGGGTGATCCCGGCGAAACCGACCACCTCAACGTTGCTCACCGGACGTTTCAATTCGTTGGCGGTACGCGTTAGCGATCATCCTTTGGTACAGCAGCTGTGCCGTGAATTCGGTAAGCCATTGGTATCGACCAGCGCCAACCTCAGTGGGCAAGAGCCCTGTCGGAGCGCCGGTGAGGTGCAGCAACAGTTTGGCGCCGCTTTCCCGGTGTTAGCCGGCAACGTTGGTGGCCGCCTTAACCCTTCAGAAATCAGAGATGCATTGACCGGCGAGCAGATCCGTCAGGGCTAGAGGAGCGGTGCATGGACAAGTTTGCGGTATTTGGCAACCCGATTGCTCATAGCAAGTCGCCGCGCATTCATGCGCTGTTTGCTCAGCAAACCGGGATTGCGCATCCCTACGGCACGGTACTGGCTCCGGTCGATGATTTTGCCGGTAGTTTGCAGGCGTTCATTGGTGCCGGCGGAGAGGGCGCCAATATTACCGTACCGTTTAAGGAACAGGCATATCAACTGGCAGATGAGTTGACCGAACGTGCAGCAATGGCCGGCGCGGTGAACACCCTTAAACGGCAGCATGATGGGCTGCTATTGGGAGACAACACCGACGGCATTGGTCTGTTGAGCGATCTGGAGCGTCAGGGATTGATCAATCCCGGCGATTGCATCCTGCTGGTGGGGGCCGGAGGTGCCGCTCGCGGCGTTATACTGCCGTTGCTTTCCTTCGGCTGCAAGGTGGTGATAACCAACCGCACCTTCAGTCGGGCACAAGACCTGGCGCAGGCCTTCCGCCACCTCGGAGAGATTGTGGCGTTGCCGATGGATCAACTCGATCAACAGAAATTTGATTTGCTGATCAACGCCACCGCATCAGGTATCAGCGGAGAAGTACCTACGCTGCCTGTTAGTATTATGGGAGCGCAGATCCGTTGTTACGACATGTTTTACCAACGCGGTTTGACGCCGTTTCTGGCGTGGGCACAACGGCAGGGCGTAACGCAATCTGCCGATGGCTTGGGTATGCTGGTGGCGCAGGCGGCACATGCCTTTTTGCTGTGGCATGGAGTTATGCCGCAGGTTGAACCGGTGCTGCAGCAATTGCGCAAGGAACTGGCAGGCTGAAAGAAACCCGTTCCCGCACAGGAACGGGTGTCTGATCAAATATCCTCAGACAGGTAATCATCTTTCCAGCGGACGTAGTTATTGGACGAGTAGCGCAGCCCTTCCAACTCGGCCGACGTCAGCGGTCGTACCTGCCGCGCAGGGCTGCCCATATATAAGTAACCGCTTGTCAGGCGTTTCCCTGGCGCCACCAGGCTGCCAGCGCCAATCATGACGTCGTCTTCTATTATTGCGCCATCCAGTAAAATCGATCCCATTCCCACCAATACCCGGTTGCCGATCGCGCAGCCATGCAGCATGGCTTTATGTCCCACCGTCACGTCTTCGCCAATTAATAGCGGGTATCCCTGCGGGTTATGTTCCGATTGATGGGTTACATGCAACACGCTACCGTCCTGAATGTTGCTGCGTGCACCGATCTTGACGGCGTTAACGTCGCCGCGGATGGCCACCAAGGGCCAGATGCTGACGTCGTCGGCCAGTTCCACGTTGCCGATCACCACGCTGGAAGGATCGACCATCACGCGTTGGCCGATCTGTGGGGTGTAATGAAGGTAAGAACGAATTGCATCAGACATGGTAAGCCTCACGTCGGGATCATAATTACCGGCAATACTAGACGCTGGCGATGGAATTACAACCAATCAGCGGCGCAGATCCTACGTAAAATAGCCCCGATCGTGCAAGATCCGGTCGAAAGGGCGGAAAAGTGTGCAAACGATAAGAAAAGATCAAAAAAGGGGTTGTGCAAAAAACTCGGATCCCTATAATGCGCCTCCATCGACCGGGCACAACGGCAAGTGATTCACTTCACAAAGCGGCCGGGACGAAAGAGAAAAAATCCTGAAAAAACGGGTTGACTCTGAAAGAGGAAAGCGTAATATACGCCACCTCGAGTTAACAAGCTTCGGCGCGTAACTCACTGCTCTTTAACAATTTATCAGACAATCTGTGTGGGCACTCACAAGACGATATCCAGCTGCTTTGGCAGCAAAAAAATATCAAGTCTTGAAGAGTGACTACTGAAGTAAAATTCATTTAGTGAATCTTTGAGCACCGCTTCACGAGTTGAAGCAAATCAAGCTTTTAATTGAAGAGTTTGATCATGGCTCAGATTGAACGCTGGCGGCAGGCCTAACACATGCAAGTCGAGCGGTAGCACAGGAGAGCTTGCTCTCTGGGTGACGAGCGGCGGACGGGTGAGTAATGTCTGGGAAACTGCCCGATGGAGGGGGATAACCACTGGAAACGGTGGCTAATACCGCATAACGTCTACGGACCAAAGAGGGGGACCTTCGGGCCTCTTGCCATCGGATGTGCCCAGATGGGATTAGCTAGTAGGTGGGGTAACGGCTCACCTAGGCGACGATCCCTAGCTGGTCTGAGAGGATGACCAGCCACACTGGAACTGAGACACGGTCCAGACTCCTACGGGAGGCAGCAGTGGGGAATATTGCACAATGGGCGCAAGCCTGATGCAGCCATGCCGCGTGTGTGAAGAAGGCCTTCGGGTTGTAAAGCACTTTCAGCGAGGAGGAAGGCCAATAGCTTAATACGCTGTTGGATTGACGTTACTCGCAGAAGAAGCACCGGCTAACTCCGTGCCAGCAGCCGCGGTAATACGGAGGGTGCAAGCGTTAATCGGAATTACTGGGCGTAAAGCGCACGCAGGCGGTTTGTTAAGTCAGATGTGAAATCCCCGCGCTTAACGTGGGAACTGCATTTGAAACTGGCAAGCTAGAGTCTCGTAGAGGGGGGTAGAATTCCAGGTGTAGCGGTGAAATGCGTAGAGATCTGGAGGAATACCGGTGGCGAAGGCGGCCCCCTGGACGAAGACTGACGCTCAGGTGCGAAAGCGTGGGGAGCAAACAGGATTAGATACCCTGGTAGTCCACGCTGTAAACGATGTCGATTTGGAGGTTGTGCCCTTGAGGCGTGGCTTCCGGAGCTAACGCGTTAAATCGACCGCCTGGGGAGTACGGCCGCAAGGTTAAAACTCAAATGAATTGACGGGGGCCCGCACAAGCGGTGGAGCATGTGGTTTAATTCGATGCAACGCGAAGAACCTTACCTACTCTTGACATCCACGGAACTTGCCAGAGATGGCTTGGTGCCTTCGGGAACCGTGAGACAGGTGCTGCATGGCTGTCGTCAGCTCGTGTTGTGAAATGTTGGGTTAAGTCCCGCAACGAGCGCAACCCTTATCCTTTGTTGCCAGCGGTTCGGCCGGGAACTCAAAGGAGACTGCCAGTGATAAACTGGAGGAAGGTGGGGATGACGTCAAGTCATCATGGCCCTTACGAGTAGGGCTACACACGTGCTACAATGGCGTATACAAAGAGAAGCGAACTTGCGAGAGTAAGCGGACCTCATAAAGTACGCGTAGTCCGGATCGCAGTCTGCAACTCGACTGCGTGAAGTCGGAATCGCTAGTAATCGCGAATCAGAATGTCGCGGTGAATACGTTCCCGGGCCTTGTACACACCGCCCGTCACACCATGGGAGTGGGTTGCACCAGAAGTAGCTAGTCTAACCTTCGGGAGGACGGTTACCACGGTGTGATTCATGACTGGGGTGAAGTCGTAACAAGGTAGCCGTAGGGGAACCTGCGGCTGGATCACCTCCTTACCTAATGATATTCGATTGTGCAGTGTCCACACAGATTGTCTGATGAAAAGTAACGAGCAAAAGCGTCATAAAAGTACGGTGTCGTGTCCCCTTCGTCTAGAGGCCTAGGACACCGCCCTTTCACGGCGGTAACAGGGGTTCGAATCCCCTAGGGGACGCCAACTGCTTAGACCCTCCCGGTGAAAGCGGCGGTCCTGGTATCCTGTGACGATACCCCCATATCTCAAAACTGACTTTCGAGTCATGTTTGAGATATTGCTCTTTAACAATCTGGAACAAGCTGAAAATTGAAACATGACGGCTGAAACTTGTCCCCCGTGCAGTACCGGGATGAGGAGTAACCTGTCATAGAGTCTCTCAAATGTAGCAATGCGACGATGTCGAAAGACACCTTCGGGTTGTGAGGTTAAGTGACTAAGCGTACACGGTGGATGCCTAGGCAGTCAGAGGCGATGAAGGGCGTGCTAATCTGCGATAAGCGTCGGTAAGGTGATATGAACCGCAATAACCGGCGATACCCGAATGGGGAAACCCAGTGTGTTTCGACACACTATCATGTCATGAATACATAGTGGCATGAGGCGAACCGGGGGAACTGAAACATCTAAGTACCCCGAGGAAAAGAAATCAACCGAGATTCCCCCAGTAGCGGCGAGCGAACGGGGAGGAGCCCAGAATTAACTGTGAGTTCGATGAGTAGGACGGGACACGTGACATCCTGTCTGAATATGGGGGGACCATCCTCCAAGGCTAAATACTCCTGACTGACCGATAGTGAACCAGTACCGTGAGGGAAAGGCGAAAAGAACCCCGGCGAGGGGAGTGAAATAGAACCTGAAACCGTGTACGTACAAGCAGTGGGAGCACCTTCGTGGTGTGACTGCGTACCTTTTGTATAATGGGTCAGCGACTTATATTTTGTAGCAAGGTTAACCGAATAGGGGAGCCGTAGGGAAACCGAGTCTTAACTGGGCGTCTAGTTGCAAGGTATAGACCCGAAACCCGGTGATCTAGCCATGGGCAGGTTGAAGGTTGGGTAACACTAACTGGAGGACCGAACCGACTAATGTTGAAAAATTAGCGGATGACTTGTGGCTGGGGGTGAAAGGCCAATCAAACCGGGAGATAGCTGGTTCTCCCCGAAAGCTATTTAGGTAGCGCCTCGTGAACTCATCTTCGGGGGTAGAGCACTGTTTCGGCTAGGGGGCCATCCCGGCTTACCAAACCGATGCAAACTCCGAATACCGAAGAATGTTATCACGGGAGACACACGGCGGGTGCTAACGTCCGTCGTGAAGAGGGAAACAACCCAGACCGCCAGCTAAGGTCCCAAAGTCATGGTTAAGTGGGAAACGATGTGGGAAGGCACAGACAGCCAGGATGTTGGCTTAGAAGCAGCCATCATTTAAAGAAAGCGTAATAGCTCACTGGTCGAGTCGGCCTGCGCGGAAGATGTAACGGGGCTAAACCATGCACCGAAGCTGCGGCAGCGACGCTTAGGCGTTGTTGGGTAGGGGAGCGTTCTGTAAGCCTGTGAAGGTGGCCTGTGAGGGTTGCTGGAGGTATCAGAAGTGCGAATGCTGACATAAGTAACGATAAAGCGGGTGAAAAGCCCGCTCGCCGGAAGACCAAGGGTTCCTGTCCAACGTTAATCGGGGCAGGGTGAGTCGACCCCTAAGGCGAGGCTGAAAAGCGTAGTCGATGGGAAACAGGTTAATATTCCTGTACTTGGTGTTACTGCGAAGGGGGGACGGAGAAGGCTAGGCTAGCCGGGCGACGGTTGTCCCGGTTTAAGCGTGTAGGAGGGTGTTCCTGGTAAATCCGGAACGCCGTTAACTCTGAGGCGTGATGACGATGCACTACGGTGCAGAAGTGGTTGATGCCAAGCTTCCAGGAAAAGCCTCTAAGCATCAGGTAACACGAAATCGTACCCCAAACCGACACAGGTGGTCAGGTAGAGAATACCAAGGCGCTTGAGAGAACTCGGGTGAAGGAACTAGGCAAAATGGTGCCGTAACTTCGGGAGAAGGCACGCTGGCGCGTAGGTGAAGTCCCTTGCGGATGGAGCTGAAGCCAGTCGCAGATACCAGCTGGCTGCAACTGTTTAATAAAAACACAGCACTGTGCAAACACGAAAGTGGACGTATACGGTGTGACGCCTGCCCGGTGCCGGAAGGTTAATTGATGGGGTCAGCCGCAAGGCGAAGCTCTTGATCGAAGCCCCGGTAAACGGCGGCCGTAACTATAACGGTCCTAAGGTAGCGAAATTCCTTGTCGGGTAAGTTCCGACCTGCACGAATGGCGTAATGATGGCCAGGCTGTCTCCACCCGAGACTCAGTGAAATTGAACTCGCTGTGAAGATGCAGTGTACCCGCGGCAAGACGGAAAGACCCCGTGAACCTTTACTATAGCTTGACACTGAACATTGAGCCTTGATGTGTAGGATAGGTGGGAGGCTTTGAAGCGTGGACGCCAGTCTGCGTGGAGCCAACCTTGAAATACCACCCTTTAATGTTTGATGTTCTAACTCGGCCCCATAATCTGGGGTGAGGACAGTGTCTGGTGGGTAGTTTGACTGGGGCGGTCTCCTCCCAAAGAGTAACGGAGGAGCACGAAGGTTAGCTAATCACGGTCGGACATCGTGAGGTTAGTGCAAAGGCATAAGCTAGCTTGACTGCGAGAGTGACGGCTCGAGCAGGTGCGAAAGCAGGTCTTAGTGATCCGGTGGTTCTGAATGGAAGGGCCATCGCTCAACGGATAAAAGGTACTCCGGGGATAACAGGCTGATACCGCCCAAGAGTTCATATCGACGGCGGTGTTTGGCACCTCGATGTCGGCTCATCACATCCTGGGGCTGAAGTAGGTCCCAAGGGTATGGCTGTTCGCCATTTAAAGTGGTACGCGAGCTGGGTTTAGAACGTCGTGAGACAGTTCGGTCCCTATCTGCCGTGGGCGTTGGAAGATTGAGAGGGGTTGCTCCTAGTACGAGAGGACCGGAGTGAACGCACCACTGGTGTTCGGGTTGTCATGCCAATGGCACTGCCCGGTAGCTAAGTGCGGAAAAGATAAGCGCTGAAAGCATCTAAGCGCGAAACTTGCCTCGAGATGAGTCTTCCCTGGGCCTTTAAGGCCCCTGAAGGAACGTTTAAGACTAAGACGTTGATAGGCTGGGTGTGTAAGTGCAGCGATGCATTGAGCTAACCAGTACTAATGATCCGTGAGGCTTAACCTTACAACACCGAAGGTGTTTTAGAGCGAATGATTTTCAGCAAAGTTCCGAGATTGGTTCGGGTGGTTACGGGAGTAACGGCCGGAATGAAACAGAATTTGCCTGGCGGCAATAGCGCGGTGGTCCCACCTGACCCCATGCCGAACTCA
>NZ_JANUSB010000004.1 GCF_024793895.1 Serratia sp. AKBS12 | reverse complement strand
ACCGATAGTGAACCAGTACCGTGAGGGAAAGGCGAAAAGAACCCCGGAAGGGGAGTGAAATAGATCCTGAAACCGTATGCATACAAACAGTAGGAGCCTCCTTGTGGGGTGACTGCGTACCTTTTGTATAATGGGTCAGCGACTTACATTCAGTGGCAAGGTTAACCGAATAGGGAAGCCGTAGCGAAAGCGAGTCCGAATAGGGCGATTCAGTCGCTGGGTGTAGACCCGAAACCAGATGATCTATCCATGGCCAGGTTGAAGGCACGGTAACACGTGCTGGAGGACCGAACCCACTAATGTTGAAAAATTAGGGGATGAGCTGTGGATAGGGGTGAAAGGCTAAACAAATCTGGAAATAGCTGGTTCTCTCCGAAAACTATTTAGGTAGTGCCTCAAGTATTACTGCGGGGGGTA
>NZ_JANUSB010000003.1 GCF_024793895.1 Serratia sp. AKBS12 | reverse complement strand
CCGCTGGCGGCGGCCCCTCAGGGGTGAGTCTCAGGATGAGACGAATATTGCAGGACACTGCCAGGCATCAAATAAAGCAACAAGCCCTACGCGCAAGCGTGGGGCTTTTTGCATTGGTGCGTCTACGGACAATGGCGGTTCAATCAGTAAAAAAGGCCCCGCAGGGCCCTGATTGGTGTTTTGATGGCTCTGCGGCAGTAATTAATGCGCGCTGCCTTGTGAAATCCCCAGACCGGTTTGCGAGCGAACGAACTGAGAGCGGAAACGCTCGCGTTCCTGCTGACCTGCCAGCGAACTGTCGGTGACTGAAAACAGCCAGGTGCCGACGAATGCGACAATCATCGAGAACAACGCCGGGTATTCATACGGGTAGATCGCTTTCTCATGACCGAGTATTTGTACCCAAATCGTCGGGCCAAGGATCATCAGGATCACCGCGGTCAACAGACCAAGCCAGCCACCGATCATCGCACCACGGGTGGTCAGGCGTGACCAATACATCGAAAGGATGATGATAGGGAAATTACAGCTGGCAGCAATGGAGAACGCCAGACCGACCATAAAGGCAATGTTCTGCTTTTCGAACAGAATGCCTAACGCAATGGCAACGATCCCCAGCACAATGACGGTGATTTTGGACACGCGCAGTTCATCACGCTCGGTAGCCTTGCCATCTTTGATAACGCTGGCGTACAGATCGTGGGAAACTGCCGAGGCACCCGCCAGCGTCAAGCCCGCGACCACGGCTAAAATAGTGGCGAAGGCCACGGCAGAAATAAAGCCAAGGAAGAAATTGCCGCCGACGGCATTGGCCAGGTGCACCGCTGCCATATTGGTGCCGCCGAGCAGTGCGCCGGTCGCGTCTTTAAACGCCGGATTGCCACTAACCAGCAGAATTGCACCGAAGCCGATGATAAACGTCAGAATATAGAAGTAACCAATAAAACCGGTCGCATAGAAAACGCTTTTACGCGCTTCTTTTGCATCATGTACCGTGAAGAAGCGCATCAGGATATGTGGCAAGCCTGCGGTACCAAACATCAATGCCAGACCAAGCGAAAGTGCTGATATCGGGTCGGAAACCAGCCCTCCGGGGCTCATGATGGCAATACCCTTGGGATGTACTTTCACTGCTTCGGCGAACAGGGTATTGAAGTCAAAATTAACCGACTTCATCACCATTAGCGCCATAAAACTGGCGCCAGACAGCAGCAGAACTGCCTTGATAATTTGTACCCAGGTGGTGGCCAACATACCGCCAAACAAAACGTACAGTACCATTAAGATACCGACTAAAATGACCGCAATATGATAGTTGAGGCCGAATAACAGCTGAATGAGCTTGCCTGCGCCAACCATCTGGGCGATCAGATACAGAGCGACAACTACCAGTGAGCCACAGGCAGACAGCGTGCGAATTGGCTTTTGTTTCAGGCGATAAGACGCGACATCAGCGAAGGTGTAGCGACCCAGATTACGCAGACGTTCGGCGATCAGGAACAAAATGATCGGCCAGCCAATCAGAAAGCCAATGGAGTAGATCAGCCCATCGTAACCCGAGGTATACACCAGCGCTGAAATCCCAAGAAACGACGCAGCGGACATGAAGTCGCCGGCGATCGCCAAACCATTCTGCAAGCCGGTAATGCGTCCCCCGGCAGTGTAGTAGTCCTGGCGGGAACGGGTGCGCTTGGAGGCCCAATAGGTGATATACAGCGTAGCGCCAACGAACAGCAGGAACATCACGATGGCCTGGATATTCAAAGGCTGACGCTGAACCGCGCCGCCGATGGCGTCCGCCTGGGCCAGGCCAGGCAATAACAGCAATGTTACCGCAGTGAATAAACCCCTCATTGTTTCACCTCGCGCAGTACTTCCGCGTTCAAGCGGTCAAATTCACCGTTGGCGCGGAAAACATAAATCCCCGTCAGGACAAACGAAATAACGATCAGCCCGACGCCGATTGGAATGCCGCGCGTAATGGTTGAGCCGGCAGCGATAGGAGTTCCAAGCCATTGTGGATTAAAGGCGATTAAAAAAATAAAACCGACATATAACGCCAGCGTTATTAACGACAGCAGCCAGGCAAAACGGCTGCGTTTGCGCACCAGCTCCTTGAAACGCGGGTTTTGCTCAATCCCTTGATAAATGGTGTCATTCATCAGAGTGTCTCCAGTAGGTATTGATAGCGGACGCCGCGCATACCCAAGGGTATCAAGCCGTTCATCCGGCAATTGGCGATGAACGGCCCGAAGCGGCGGAAATTATGACGGTACTTTCATTGATTGTTTTTCTTCTAACAGCTTGTCGACTACGGCTGGATCCGCCAGCGTTGAGGTATCCCCCAGGTTGCTGGTATCGCCAGCAGCAATTTTGCGCAAAATGCGGCGCATAATTTTGCCCGAGCGGGTTTTAGGCAGCGAGTCAGTCCAGTGCAGTACGTCCGGCGTGGCGATTGGCCCTATTTCCTTACGCACCCAGTTGCGTACTTCGGTATACAGCTCCGGCGTCGGTTCTTCCCCGTGGTTTAACGTGACATAGGCATAAATTGCCTGCCCTTTGATGTTGTGCGGTATGCCAACCACTGCCGCTTCGGCGATTTTTGGGTGGGCCACCAGAGCCGATTCGATTTCTGCGGTTCCCAGACGGTGACCCGATACGTTCAGCACATCGTCGACCCGTCCGGTGATCCAGTAGTAGCCGTCTTCATCACGACGGGCGCCGTCGCCGCTGAAGTACATGCCTTTAAAGGTGGAGAAATAGGTTTGTTCGAACCGCTCATGATCGCCGAACAGGGTACGTGCCTGGCCAGGCCAGGAATCGGTGATCACCAGATTGCCTTCGGTGGCACCCTGCTGCGGGGTACCGCTGTTGTCAACCAGCGCCGGTTGTACGCCGAAGAATGGACGCGTAGCAGAGCCGGCTTTTAGTTCGGTGGCACCCGGCAATGGGGTGATCATAAAACCGCCGGTTTCGGTCTGCCACCAGGTATCCATAATCGGGCATTTAGCGTTGCCGATCTTGTTGTAATACCATTCCCAGGCTTCGGGGTTAATCGGTTCGCCGACCGAGCCCATAATACGCAACGAATCGCGTTGGGTGCCTTCAATGGCTTTGTCACCTTCGGCCATCAGCGCGCGGATGGCGGTGGGGGCGGTATACAGAATATTGACCTGATGTTTATCCACCACCTGCGACAGGCGGTTAACGCCAGGATAGTTAGGCACACCTTCAAACATCAGGGTGATGGCACCGCAGGCCAGCGGGCCGTAAAGCAGATAGCTGTGGCCGGTAACCCAGCCAACGTCGGCGGTACACCAGTAAATATCACCGTCGTGGTAATCGAAGACATATTTAAACGTCATGGCTGCGTACACCAGATAACCGCCGGTGGTATGCAAAACGCCTTTAGGTTTGCCGGTAGAACCGGAGGTATAGAGAATGAACAACGGATCTTCGGCGTTCATCTCTTCCGCAGGGCAGTCGGCGGAGACGCCGTCAATCAGATCATGCCACCATAAATCGCGCCCTTGCTGCCAGTAACCCGCTTTACCGGTGCGTTGGAACACCACCACATTACTGACGCTTTTTACGCCCGGATTTTTCAGTGCCTCATCGACGTTCTGCTTCAACGGTACCGAACGGCCGGCACGCAGGCCTTCGTCAGCGGTAATCACCAGGCGGGAGTTGGAGTCGATGATACGCCCGGCTACCGCTTCCGGTGAAAAGCCACCGAAGATAACCGAGTGCACGGCACCGATACGCGCGCAGGCCAGCATGGCCACGGCGGCCTCCGGCACCATTGGCATATAGATTGCCACCACATCGCCCTTTTTAACCCCAAGGTTCTTCAACACGTTGGCGAATTGACAGACATCGTGATGCAGCTGCTTATAGGTGACATGTTTGGATTGTTCTGGATCGTCACCTTCCCAGATAATGGCGGTCTGATCGCCGCGGCTAGCCAGATGGCGGTCCAGGCAGTTGGCCGCCAGGTTCAGGGTGCCGTCCTCGAACCAGCGAATGCTGACGTGGCCGGGATCGAAAGAGGTATTTTTCACCTTGGTGTAGGGTTTGATCCAATCGACAATTTTGCCATGCTCGCCCCAAAATGCCTCTGGGTCTTGCACAGACTGTTGATAATATTGCTGATATTGTGCCGGATTGATCAGGGCGCGTTCCGCAATTGCGGCAGGAATAGCGTGTTTGTGCAGTTGGCTCATAGCTTTTCTCCTTGAAGTTGTTAATAGTATGTCAACTGAAGGTTAAGTATAGTTTGCTATGATTCTTTGTTTCTTTTTTGCGCGGCAGATCACGCAACGAAGATATTGATTTGTAATAGTTACTGGCGAAATTGATGACGATATCCACTGACTTGGCAGTAAAAACTCCATGAATATGTCGTTTTTAACCAAACTGCCATTATGAATAACCAAATGTTATATGGTTGGTGAATACATTGAATCAAAAGATGGCAACGATTCGGTTATTACTTTTCTGTGCGCTGAAGAAATAAGAATTCCCTAAAACATTTATTTTCTGTATCTGACCATTCCGCCATAACTGGACGCTAAAATAATAATTATAATTAACCCATTGTTTTATATTACTTTATTTATATCGTTAACCACAGCTCTGGCGATGAAGTGCTAATATTTGACAGTTAAATAATTCGCTAGCAAATAATATTTTCCTGCTATTTTAGCTATTAGACCATTATCGTTACCCCGTCTTCTTTTATCCTGGCCAACATGGCCGAGCCTGACGTTTTACCTTCTCGCGCATTGTCTTGCTGTCGCTGATGGCGAAAGTACAGGCTGGCTTATCATCCTCGGTTGTCCGCATCGGATTGCTACTGTCCTGGCAGCGAAGCCCCGCAGAGATCGGTGTCACACATTTCTATACAAAGGAACATCTGCCTGATGATGTTAAAACGGAAAGGTTAACTTAATATTAATCTCTGTTAATTATTTCAATATCCGCTATCGCGTGAGGGTTTGACAGCATAATCAACTAGCAGAAAATCCGCAGTGTAAAGTTTCTTCAGTGAGTGGTTACTTTACTTTTTTAATACTCTCGTATCATTTTATTTAGCTTTAAAATCAAAAGCATTTTGTCTTTTTGATAAAAGTTCCCGCATTTTTTTACTTGCCTTAATGGCTATCGGCTCTATTTTTAATAAAAGGACTTTCCTGATGCAGGAAGTATCCTGCATGGGGTAAAGAAACCGTGTATCAGCTTCAAGCCTTCATCAACATCATCAGATTTACTAATGTTATCGGCCCTGGGCGGGTAGGTATAAACCTGTTTGTCCCCCAACAGAGAGAAGCACGTCGTGACGATACTCAAACCCCTTTTAGCGAGAAACCGAAGCTGGGCGTTACAGCAGCGCCAGCGAAATCCCCACTACTTTCGCAAGCACGTTGCCGGCCAGCAGCCGCAGGCGTTATGGATTGGCTGTTCTGACAGCCGTGTACCCGCGGAAGTGCTGACCGGCGCTCACCCCGGCGAACTTTTCGTTCATCGTAATATCGCCAATATGGTTTTGGAGGATGACGATAGTCTGATGAGCGTATTGCAATACGCGTTGGACTATCTGCACGTTTCCGCCATTGTGCTGTGTGGGCATTATGGCTGCGGCGGCGTGCAGGCGGCGGTGAATCTGCCGAATATGCCGTTATCGCAGGAAGACAGCGCGCTGGCGCGTCGAATGGTGCATTTACGACGCTCGCTGGCCAGCGAACTGCAGCATTATCAGCAGGCAGAGGACGATGAGACGACGCGATTAAATCGTTTGATTGAGGCCCACGTGGTCACGCAAGTTGGCCATCTGATCGCCAGCCAACCGGTACGACAGGCGTGGGAGCAGGGTAAGACGTTGGACGTTTTCGGTTGTGTTTATGATTTACAGGACGGACATCTGAAGGAATTGGTTCATCAGGACAGTATGGAGGCAAGCCATGAACTTAAGCACTCTGCGTAATGACATTCCTGCCGGGGTGGTGGTCTTTCTGGTAGCGCTGCCGCTGAGTCTGGGTATTGCGCAGGCCAGTGGGCTGCCGCCGTTTGTCGGCCTGCTGACCGGGGTGATTGGCGGCATTGTGGTGACGATGCTCAGCCCGTCGCGTTATGCGGTCAGCGGCCCGGCTGCCGGCCTGGTAACCATCGTGGTCGGCGCGATGGAAACCCTCGGCTCGTTTTCCCTACTGTTGGTCGCGTTGATCATGGCCGGCGCGTTACAGCTGATTTTTGGCCTGTTGCGTGCCGGACGCTGGATCTCGCTGGTGCCGGGAACGGTGATCCAGGGCATGCTGGCGGCAATCGGTATTTTGCTGATTATGCAGCAACTGCCGGTGGCTCTAGGCTATCAGGGCGAAGAAAGCCTGAGCGCGATGCTGGCGGCCGGCACGGATCTGCTGTCGCCAGCCTCGGCATTGGTGGCGTTGGGTGCCTTGTTTATCATGTGGTTGTGGACCACTGCACCGATTAAGCGCATCAAATTGATGAGCTATGTGCCTGGCCCGCTGGTCGCTGTTCTGTGGGGCAGCCTGGCGGTCATTTTTGGCGATCGTCTGTTACCGGAAAGCATGGGCAGCATGCCGCGCATTGCCTTGCCCCGCTTTGACAGCGTCGATGAGCTGGGCGCGCAGTTGAGCAGGCCGGATTGGCAAGGCGCATGGCGTAACCCGTCGGTATACCTGATTGCCGTGACCTTGGCATTGGTGGCAAGCCTGGAAACGCTGCTCAGCCAGGAAGCGCTGAAGAAATTGAAATCGCAAACTCCAGCCCCGTCGCCGAATAAAGAAATGCGTGCGCAGGGCGTGGGTAATATGCTGAGCGGTTTTCTTGGTGGTTTACCGATTACTGCGGTTATTGTGCGCAGCTCGGTGAACGTCAACGCCGGGGCGCGCAGCAAAGTATCAATTCTGCTGCATGGCGTGCTGTTGCTGCTGTGTGGGCTGTTCTTCAGCGATCTGTTGAATACCATCCCATTGGCCAGCCTGGCAGCAGTATTGTTGTATACCGGTTATAAGCTGGCTTCGCCGGCGCTGTTCGTTACGCAGTGGCGTATGGGATTGCCACAGTTCGTGCCGTTTATCGTTACCGTTGGCGGCATTATCGTGTTTGGCATGCTGGCGGGGATCGCGGTGGGGTTGATGGCGCAGTTGTTGTGCAGCACCTATAAGAGTCACCACAATGCGTTGCAACTGACGCGTTATGACGATCATTACGTGGTGCGTTTTCACCAGAACCTGACCTTCCTGCACAATCCGCGTTTACAGCTGCTGTTGGCGCAGATCCCGGATAACTGCGTGGTTATTGCCGAGCATGACAATGCCGAATACATTGACCCGGACGTTCGCGCCATGCTGGCGGACTTCGGTGCCAGTGCGGCGACCCGGGGTATTACCTTAAGCCGATGGCCGGTCCAGATATAGCCAATTCCCCCATGCGCACAGGCGGATGGGGGGATTTGTCAGCAGCGAGCCTGCCATAAGTTTGCACGTTTACTTAGAACAGATAACGCACGCCGAGGGTAAATTCGTTGGATACCAGACGGGCCTTCATTTGCTCATCTTTCAGTCCCCGGGCATTGGCGAATGTGTTGTAGCCGCTTTCTATTTTTCCCATGTCGACGTAACGGTAGCCTAAATCAACGTTGAGCCGTTCGAGGGGCGCATAGCTGACGCCGCCGCCGATGGCATAGGTAAAGTTGCTTTGACTGGTCGAGTCATATTCGCGGGAAGGTACTCCCTGCCAGCCACCTGCCTTGATTTTGCTGATCCCAACCCCGGCGGTGGCAAAAACAGAAAAGTCATGACCCAAAGCATAGTCGCGGTAGACGTTCAACATCAGGCGTTCGACGTTGGTTTGCAAGTGGTTGTCACTGTTGGCAAAGGTACTGGACCCGCTGGTGTATTCCGTTTTTTGCCTGAAGGTGTACTCCCCTTCGGTTCGCCAGCCATTGCCGTACTGGTAGCCTAGCGCAATGGCTGCGCCTCCCAGGTGCTGTTTCTCTTTGCCGCCAACGAACTGCCCCACACCCGGACGGCTGCTGGTGTCCATGTCTTTGGCACGTTGTTCAATCTGCAGGTATTTCGTCGACCCGTAATAGCCTTCCGCACTTTCGTTGGCCAGTACGCTGCCTGCGGTCAGCATCAGCGGTAAAATGGCAAAGATGGGTTTGATGGTCATGGGCTCCCTCCTGGAAAATAATGTGTGGCCGCTATCAACCGGCGCTGAGTTCAGCCTGGCTGCCTTTCAGCGCTTCAAGCGCACAATTTTGATCCAGATGGCCGCCAGGCGCGCCGCCTATGCCGATGGCGCCAATGGTTTGTTCACCCACTTTCACCGGCACGCCGCCGGCCAGCAGCAGGAAGCCGGGAATGTCACGCAGATTTGCCGCCCCGGCATTAGCCTGGGCACTTTTCATCACGGCGTCGGTGGCGTTTTTGGTGGTCAGGGCGGTGAAGGCTTTCATGCGGCTGGCTTCAACCGTATGTGGGCCGGCGTTATCCATGCGTTTGATGACCAGCGGGGTGCCGGCGCGATCGACAACGGTGACGGCCACGTTGTAGTGGTCGGCGCTGCAGGATTGTATGGCGCGCTGGGCTAATTTATCGGCCAGTTCGAGAGACAGGTTTTTTTCATTCAGAATGCCAGCCGCCGCACTGCTAAAGGAAATGACGCCGCCGAGGGCAATGGCGCTTAAAATAATGTGTTTCATCGTAGTCTGCTCCATGGTTTCCACCGTTGATGCCGGAATAATAAAAGGTGGGCGGCAAGCAGACTATTGATGTGAATACCTAGCTCTCTAGGTATTTTTACCTAGCATCGATGCACCAGGGCGATGGGTACGTACGATTAATCATTTTTGATCGGCGTTATCTCGCCATAGGTATTTAACAGCTTCGGCAGGGAGTTAACCTCGAGCTTGGCAAAAATATTGGCGCGGTGCGCTTCAACGGTGCGTGGCGACAGAGAGAACTGACGGGCAATCTCCTTGTTCGAATATCCCTTTATGATAGTTTCAAAAATATCATTCTCGCGAGCGGTGAGCGTGGCGAGCCTGGCTTGCAGCAACAGCCGTTTTTTCTGTTGTTCCTGGCCGATTTTCTGCTGTTCCATGGCGGCGCCGATCGCTTCGAACAACAGATCGGCGTCAATCGGTTTGGTGAGAAATTCAAACGCGCCATTCTTGAAGGCGCGACGGCATAGATCGATATTCGCATGGCCGGTCATGATGATTACCGGGATGGTTAATCCTTGCTGCCGCCATTCATCCAGCAGAGTCAGCCCGGTTTTTCCCGGCATGCGGATATCCAGCAGCATGCAGCCGGCCAGGGCGGATAAGTCATCGGCAGCTTGCTGAAACAGCTGGGCGCTGCCGTAGGCATCGGTTTGCCAGCCGACGGTAGCCAGCAGCAGGCTTAATGAGCTGCGAATAGCCCGATCGTCATCGATGAGATAAATGCGTTGTTCCATCATGCCACCTGTGTTGTCAGCGGAAACCAAAGCGTGAAACGGGCACCGTATCCTGCCACATTTGCGACTTCGATTTTGCCGTTGAGTCGCTGTATCAGCGTATCCGCCAGCGCCATGCCCAGACCAATGCCGTGGGCACGGGTGGTGAAGAACGGCATAAATACCTGTTGCAATGCCTGTGGCGTCAGCCCAGGCCCACCGTCAGTCAGGGTTAATGTCATGCCGTCGTCATCGCTGGTGGCATGCAGGGTGATCCAGGCGGTACCGGGCGCGTTATCACACTGTGCCTGGATCGCGTTACTGACAATATTATGCAGAATCTGCTCTATCCATAGTGGCGGGGCGAACAGTGGCGGTAAATTATCGGGGATATGACTGCTCACCCGCACTTTCTGGCTGTGAAGTTCGTTGTCCAGCAAGGTGATGATTCGTGACCACAGCGAACGCAAGTCAACCGGCTGATAGTCGGTCTGTTCACTGTCCAGCCTTTGACGAAACTGGCGCAGCAAGGTATCGATACGTTTGATCTGCACTACTGCGGCATCCAGCAATGCCGGCACCTGCGTGCCTTGCTGCTGTTTCATCAGGCGGATTGCGGTTTGGTTATAGCTGAGGATCGCCGTCAGCGGTTGATTCAACTCATGCACAATGCCGGCCGCCAGCTCTCCCATGGTATTCAGCCGGGTCAGTTCGGAATAGTGCGCGCGCAGGTCGGCAATATCGCGTCGGCGCTTGTTCATTTGATATTGGCTCATCAGATAAAGCAGCAGCGCCCAGCAGGGAGCGGGAGCCAGGATGGTTAGCCAGGGGAGGGCGGCCCAGTGCGGATCGTCGCCGACCGCCAGCACAAACGGCTGCGACGGGCTGGCAATGGTCTTATCCCAGAGCCAATAGTGCGAACCCGCCTCACCCTGTTCAAACAGGGGCTCGTTATTCCAGCGTAGGGCGAGGTATTGGAACGGCTTGGTTTCCGGCAAGGTATTGAGCAGTGTTTTCAGATCGATCAGTAACGACAGCCGGGTGAAGTTGAGCCAGTAGCGTCCCTGTCCTTCCAACACCATCGGCCGACGCGGTTCAAGATTGGTGTGTTGCCGCCAGCGAACGATCTGCGGCAGGATTTTCTGTACCTCCTGCGCGTCCTGGCTTTCCGGCAATAGCGGGATAATCGCGTCATGCTGGGACAGCTTGACGGTGATCTCGCGGTAAAGAATGCGGAAATCGGCGCTTTTCTCTTCATACTGCTGTTGAAGAAAATAGGTGGCCAGCCCAGCGCTGGAAATCAGCGTGAGCAAGAGCCAACTGACGATCTTAACCATGCTTCATCCATTTGGTTGCCTGGCAGCAGCTTGACGTTAAGCACATCGCCGGGCAACACCGCCAGCAATACGCGGGTATCCATCATGCACAGATATCATGTAGTTGTCATCTCTACGACGATTCATTAGCCAGACTTATAAACTTTATAAGTATTCATAAACTAGTCGCCGGAGCTGGGCTGGGCGATGATTAAACCCATCAATAACAACAGCGAGAATATTGCCTCGTCAGCACGCAAGCCGGCAGACAGCCCGATGAGGCTCATGCGGCGTTGCGCCCGCGCCAGGGGATTTAGCACTGCATGCGCTTCGGGTAACGGGGGGTATTCCCGCAGCTATACTCACTCAAGTGATGCGCTCTTCCGGGGCGATTGAGCCTCTTTCCACCATCGCGGCGAATTCACCGCCCGCACTAACGCGTTTAACAAAAAAGCTCGCGGCTGCCTGCCCGCAGCGACCGCAGGTGGACCGAGCTTTGCACTACGCCTATCAGGCAACATTGCGTTGGATTCTCGCCATCGGCAAGGGAGAAGTGCCATTCGTCGATTGCGCAGCCAACGGGTAATAAATTTTCATAATGTGTAAACCGACCGCCTCAGGCAGGGGACAGTAATGAAACTTCAGATTAATGAAATGAGCTATGAGGTGGATGCCGAGGCGGATACGCCGCTGTTGTGGGTGATCCGCGACGATCTTGGCCTCACCGGCACAAAATATGGTTGTGGGCTGGCGCAGTGCGGTGCCTGTACCGTGCTGGTTGATGGCGTCGCGGTACGTTCCTGCGTAACGCCGATTGAGGGCGTAGCGGGGTGCACTATTACCACTATCGAGGCGATAGAGTCGGACGAGGTCGGCAAACGGCTGGTTCATGCCTGGATCAGACACCAGGTTCCCCAGTGCGGTTACTGCCAGTCTGGGCAGGTGATGGCGGCGGCCGCGTTGCTTAAACAGACCCCGCACCCTTCGGATGCGCAAATTGCGGCGGCGATGAGCAACCTGTGTCGTTGCGGTACCTATAACGCCATCAGCGCAGCGGTGCACGAGGTGGCTACTGCGGTAACGACGTCAGACGGAGCCGCTGGCAAGGGGGAGAAACAGACACGGACGCCGCCGCAGAGCGGCGCGGCTGTTCCGACAGGCGCGCTGGCGCTGACGGAAGATGAAGTGCTCCGCCGGCAGTCACAGTCCGGGCGCGTGAATGATGAGGAGAGCGGGGTATGACAAAAGTGAGCGATAGTCATCACCGCGAGTCCTTCCCTACGGGAGAGCCGGTGAATATTTCCAGACGCCGTTTTCTGTTGGGCTCGGCGGGGACCATGGCGGGGGCGTTGGTGCTCGGCTTTGGCTTGCCGGTACGCCAAGTTCGCGCTCAAACGCCGGGCAACAGCGCTGCGCCGGGCACTCGCGTTCCGGCATTTTTAGAAATTCGCCCTGACAACACCATTCGTTTGCAAAGTCCCTTTATTGAAGGTGGGCAAGGGATCTTTACCGGAATGGCGCAAATCGTTGGCGAAGAGCTCGACGCCGAACCGGCGAGCTTTATCGTCGAAAATGCCCCGCCAGACGCCGAGTACACGGTCATGGAAAACGGCCTGCGTATCACCGGCGGCAGCATGTCGGTACGTATGAGCTATGCGACCATGCGTCGGCTGGGCGCTCTGGCACGCCACATGTTGCTGCAAGCGGCAGCCAGTCAGCTCGGTGTGCCGCTTGCTACTCTGACGACTGAGCCTGGAAAGGTCATTCATCAGGCTTCGGGCCGCTCTCTGAGCTATGGGCAACTCGCGCCGCGGGCGATGGAACTACCGGTGCCCGACCCTGCCAGCGTGACGCTCAAGGATCCGAGCCAGTTCCGCTGGATAGGGAAACCGGTACCCCGTTTGGACGGTTACGATAAATCGACCGGCAAGGCGATCTACACCATCGATGTTCAGGTTGAGGGCATGTTGCACGCCGCGGTACAGCATGCACCACGACTTGGTCTGACCGTTGGCAACATTCGCAACGAACGGCAGGTCACCAGCATGAAGGGAGTGCACTCGGTGCATCGCCTGGAAGGGGCTGTGGCGGTGGTGGCTAAACGCTGGTGGACAGCCAAACGTGCGGCAGAATCCTTGCAGGTGGATTGGAACGATCCGGGAGCTGAAGCCTCGGTGCGCTATATGCCCGCCGATTTTTCTAGCGCGGCCTTTAACGACCGTCTGGCGAATGAGCCCGGGGCGGGCCAGGACGCGGAGACTGAAGGGGATGTGCATCAAGCGCTGACCAACGCGCATCAGGTGGTCAGTGCAACCTACCGCAGCCAGTATCTCAATCACGCCCAGTTGGAGCCGCCCGCTGCACTGGCGCGCTTCAATCCCGATGGCACATTGGATCTGTGGCTGCCTAATCAGGCGCCGGGAATGTTCCAGGCTGACGTCGCAAAAATAACCGGACTTGGTCTGGAACAGATCCACATCCACTCGCCATTGCTCGGTGGCTTCTTTGGCCGCCACTTTCTGTACCCCACCGCCACGCCGTACCCGCAGGCCATACAGTTGGCAAAAGCGGTCGGACAGCCGGTAAAACTGATCTGGAGTCGTGAAGAAGAGTTTCTGCGTGACGTGCTGCGTCCGATGGCGGCAGTTCGATTTCGTGGTGGTCTTGATGAGCAGGGGCTGCCCGTTGCTCTGGAGGCGATCAGTGCCACCGAAGGCCCAACCGAAGGGGTGGCCAACAAACAGGGGGACGCCCTGGATCCCACGGCGCTTGAGGGTTTGTCCGGCAAGGCTTATGCGATACCGAACAAGCGTGTGGCCCAGTTGTATGTGAAAAACCCGGTGATGCTGGGTTACTGGCGCTCGGTCGGCAACTCGATGAATGACTTTTTATATGAGACGTTTCTTGATGAGCTGGCGGATAAAGGAGGGCAGGATCCTTTTGCGCTGAGGATGCATCTGCTGAAGGGAAACTCGCGCTTGAGCAATCTGCTGCAAGCCGTTGAGGCATTATCCGGCGGTTGGAAAAGAGGTCCCTTCACGGCAGAAGATGGGTCTCGCCGCGCCCGAGGTATCGCGATGGCCTCGCCATTTGGCACAGAAGTTGCGGTGATTGCCGAAGTCTCTATCGAGCATGGACAGGTCAAGGTCCATGACATCTGGCAGGCAATCGATCCCGGCAGCATCGTCAATCCGGCATTGGTGGAAGCACAGGTAAACGGTGCCGTCGCATTGGGGCTTTCGCAGGTGCTGCTTGAAGAAACCGTTTATAAAAACGGGATGCCGGTGGGGCGAAATTACGACCTGTATCCGATCCTGCCACCTCATCGCATGGCTCGCGTGCATGTACGTATTATCGAGAGCGGGGAAAAGATGGGCGGCATCGGCGAGCCGCCCTTGCCGGCGGTTCCCCCTGCGGTGGCGAACGCCGTTTCCCGCTTGACGGGGCAGCGTATTCGCAGCATGCCACTCTCGCATTACAACTTCGATAGCGAGAAAACGTTATGAGGGAGAGCGACAAATGAGGATATCCAGATTGAAAAAAGCCCTGGTCATGCTATTGCTCATCGGTGCGATCGCGGCGCTGGCTATAGCGTGGTTTGTCACTCGCACGCCCGCGTCTCCCTTTGACAAGGTAAACGCCTTATCGACGCCAACGGCTGAGTTGATCCAGCGTGGTGAGTATGTCGCTCGACTCAGCGACTGTGTAGCATGCCATAGCACACCGGACGGTAAGCCGTTTGCCGGCGGCCTTGAAATGGCGACCCCGATGGGGTCAATCTTTGCCACCAACATTACGCCTGACAAGCAAACTGGCATCGGCAACTACAGTTTGGCTGACTTTGACCGGGCATTACGACAAGGGGTTGCCGCCGATGGCCATAGGCTCTACCCGGCGATGCCTTATCCCTCTTATGCCAAGCTCAGCGACGAAGACGTACAGGCGCTGTATGCCTTCTTCCTGCACGGCGTTTCTCCGGTCAGTGAGCAGAACAGGCCCAGTGAAATCCCCTGGCCGCTGAACATGCGTTGGCCGTTGTCATTATGGAATGCCCTGTTCACCGAATCGGAGCCTTATCAGGTGAAAAGCCTCACCAATACCGGCGAAGAGGAGGCATTGTGGAATCGCGGCGCCTATATTGTTCAAGGTGCTGGCCACTGTGGCAGTTGTCACACGCCGCGCAGTATTGCGATGAATGAGAAAGCGCTGACCGAGCGCAGTCCGCTCTACCTTTCCGGCGCATTATTGGACGGCTGGTATGCACCAAGTCTGCGTGGCGATCACAATACCGGACTCGGCCGCTGGAGCGAGGAAGATATCGTGCAACTGCTTAAAACCGGCCGTAACAAGCACGCCGTGGTATTCGGCTCGATGACCGAGGCTTTCAACAATTCGACGCAGTTTATGACGGACTATGACCTCAAGGCGGTCGCGCATTACCTCAAATCACTGCCGGGTGATGCGGAACGTGACGGCGAGCCTTGGCAGTATGATGCCAGCGCTGACAATACGCTGTCGCCAGAGCAGAGGTTGGCGGTCCCGGGGGCGAAAATCTTCGCGGCGAAATGCAGTGCCTGTCACGGTTCGGACGGGCGTGGCCAGGGGCAATGGATCCCGGCGCTTGCCGGCTCGGCCTCCTCGTTAGCCAAGGAAAATGCCTCTTCTATCAACATTACGCTAAACGGCTCCATGCGGATTGTTGCCAATGGCGTGCCTGATGCCTATCGCATGCCGCCGTTCCGCAACCAACTCTCAGATCGGGAGATTGCAGAGGTATTGTCGTTTGTCAGGACGTCGTGGGGTAATCACGGTGGCGCGGTGCAGGAAGCCGAGGTCAAGCAATTGCGTGAACGTACGGATCCGGCCAGCAGTAACGTCATCATTTTGCAGATGCGTTGACGTTATGAGGTTGGTTCGTGCCGGCATTCGAGCCGAGCGCTGGCTGCGCCTCTGCGCGGCGGTTTGAACTGGCGTATCCTGTAGCAAAGGCGTGCCTGGAAACCCGGCACGCCTTTTTACTTATCCTTGCGAGCAATTAACCGTCTTTTCTGGCGTTAAACACCTCTTTAAACACCGGTAAGGCAGAAAAGACGTTTGGCCAACCGGCGACGAACGCCAGTTGGGTCAACACTTCGGCCGCCTGTGGCTGGGTCAGGCCGTTATCCATCGCTTTAGCAAGATGGAAGGGCACCTGAGCTACCTGACCGGCGGTAACCAGCGCACTGACGGTAATCAGGCTACGGTCGCGCGGTGCCAGGTCTGGCCGGAGCCACAAATCGGTGAATAGCGCACGAGTGGTGAAATCCACCACGCCGGGGGACACATCAGCAAAGTTTCCGGCCACCAGCGCCGCACGTTTTTGCTCAGCCTGCCGATCGAGCGGCAGCAGTTGAACCGCTCTGCCCGGCAGAGTGCTACTGTCAATGTGACGTTGTTCAAAGACCGGCCGGGTGGCGACTGCGGCGGCGGATGCGTTGGGCCAGCCGGCATAAAAGGCCAGATGGGTAATCACTTCCGCTATCTCTGCCGGCTTTACGCCATTATCCAGGGCCAGGTTAATATAGTGAGGCAGCTCCGTGGTATCGTTACGGGCGATCAGCGCGGCAATCGTCACCAGGCTGCGATCGCGTCGGGACAGCGCCGGCCGGTTCCACAGTTCTTGTTCAACAAAGGTGTCTGAATAGCCCGCCATTGCCGGAGCGACCTGCGCCACGGCGTTTTGTACATCGGTCTTGTGCGTCATGGTGATTGTGTTCCTGTCTGAAATACCGTGATTAATGCAGCCGGTCAGTAGCCATGCGCAGGCTAGTGCCGGTAATAATCGTTTCGTCATCTGCGGGTTCGCCTATTGCCGAACTGTGGGAAGGTCGCTTTTTCATCCATGCAACGCGCGCCGTTTGCCTGGCGAGAGCCACTGAATTACTGGGCGAGTTCGAACCTTGCCGTGTAGGTTTTTTGCTGGCCGGGAACGGCATTGGGATCGTCGAACTGACCGAGTTGTATCAGCCCGGAGGCGTAACCATGGTCTTGATAAAACAGCGCCAGATTTCCCCATGGGGCATAAAATGTAATGTCGCCTTTCCGTGCGGCGGTGCCGGCTGGTGAGTCCGAGACGGTCAGGCGAGAGGGCAGATCGCTGATTTTTTCCGTCGCAGCATAGTCCTGTAAGGTCAGCGTGAGCGGCAGCAAGGCGACAAAGTCTTTGCTTGCCTGGCTGTGGTTAAGCGTGGCCGTACTGGTATGGCCATCAATGATAATATTCAGTTTCATCGGTATATCCTGATGGTGGGGGGGCGGCATACTTTGCCGTGATTAATGCCGGAATGGAGCCCGTTGGCAAGGGGGGCTTGCCAAGGGAGAACATTCCGCTATTTATTCCCGATCAAGGTCAGAATAATTAAGTGCTCAGTTTTAGCAGAGCGCGTTTTATTTTTTAATAGCCGCCAGCTGAATAGAGTGATGAGCAGATTTCATGAATAATGGCGACGGTGGGTATTGGCAAAACGGCCCGCAGTCAGGCGCGGATTCAGGTAATCTGTAGCCATTACCAGATAAGTGTAAGTATCGACCGGAGGGATGACATTGGCGCGCGAAAATTTGAACGATCTGACGGCATTTGTCATTGTCGCGCGTGAAAAAAACTTCACCAGAGCCGCGGCACAGCTAGGCGTATCCCAATCTGCGCTCAGCCATACCCTGCGTGCGCTTGAAGCACGGCTGGGGATGAAGTTGCTTACCCGCACCACGCGCAGCGTCGCCTTGACGGATATTGGCGAGACATTACTCGAGGGCCTTGGTCCCTATATCGATGGGATCCAGGCACAACTCCAGTCTTTAAAGGATCAAAATAATTCGCCGTCAGGCACCATCCGCATTTCCACCTCGGATTATGCCATCAACACCGTAATATGGCCGAAGGTTGATCGGCTGTTAAAAACCTATCCGGATATTAAACTGGAGTTGATTGACGATTATGCGCTGACGGATATTGTTCAGGGGCGCTTTGATGCCGGAACGCGTTTCGGCGAGCAGATTACCAATGGCATGATCTCGGTGCGTATCGGCCCCGATGTCAGATTCGCCGTGGTGGGAACGCCCGGTTATTTTGCCCATCGGGATATCCCACAGCACCCGACCGATCTGCTGTTGCATAATTGTATTAACCTGCGTTTTCCGACCTACGGCAATCTCTATGTCTGGGAGTTCGAGAAAGACGGTAAAAGCGTTAACGTGAAGGTGGAAGGGCAGCTGGTGTTCAGCCGTATTTATCAGAACCTGGATGCGGCGCTGAAGGGGTATGGTCTGGCACATGTGCCGCGCGACATCGCCGAACATCATATTGCCAGCGGGGAACTGATCAGCGTGCTGGAAGACTGGTGCCCCTGGTGGGATGGCTACTATCTGTTTTATCCGGAACGCCGCAATCACTCCAAAGCCTTTATGCTGCTGCTCGACGCGTTACGCCACTATAAATGACCTGCCATAGCTCGGCAGCCGTATCCCTTTCCGACCCCTCGCTACCACCACGGCTGGTTCCATGTTGTTATGTTGGGCTTTTTCCGCTCAGGCTCAACCGGCAACCGGCAACCGTCGATCAGGAAAACGTCTGGGGATTGGGCGTTGGCGTCGTCAGTAGCCAAAAGGCCTATAAATCCACCGATCGCGACATCACCGTGATGCCATGACTGCACGTGGATAACCGCACTAAACAGCTAGCCAGTAAGCGATGCGCCGCCACAGATCATTATCTCCTGCCCGGTGATAGCGGCGGCCTCCTCGCCAAGCAAGAAATTCACCAGCCCCGCCACTTCCTCTGGCGTGATGAGACGGCCAATCGGCGGATATTTCGGGGGGGATGTTTCCCGCCCCGGCGCGCTTAACATCGGCGTTTGTGTTGCCCCTGGGGCGACGACATTTGCGGTGATCCCGCGTGGAGCAAGTTCTGCAGCCCAGCTTCTGACCATACCAACCATCGCCGCCTTGGTAGCAACATACTGTGAGCGACCGGCTGCTCCACGAGACGTTCTGCTACCTATTGCCACAAACCGACCGCCTGGCTCCATGTCAGGCGCAAAATGGTTAAACAGGGTTTCACACGCCTGGATGTGCAACCGCCAGAGCGAGGCGCCAATGTCGCTATCCAGGTGCCCCAGCGGCGCGGCTGCCATCATCCCGGCGGCGTGGATCACCGCCTGGGGCGGGGAGAGCGTCTGTAACGCGGAATTCAAGGCGGCCGGATCGCTGATATCAACGCGCAGGCTCGTGAAGTTAGCCGTATCCAGTACCACCGGTCGCCGACTGAGGCCGGTCACTCGCCAGCCTTCCGCCAGCAAACGTTTAACGATCGCTTCACCAATACCGGAGCTGGCGCCGGTCACCAATGCATGACGCATTTCAGGCCTCCAGCATCGAGCGGGGGATTTTAAAAACCGCTTTGCGAACGGTCATCGGCGAATCTACAGCGCACAGTGCCTGGTGTGGTTCTCCAGGATAAAAGACCGCAAAGTCACCCGCGCCAAGACGGATCGCAACGTTGTGTTCAGAAGACGATGTAATAAAAAGATCGGGTTTACGTTCTTCGTCACCTAGCTGCTCAACGGAACGCACGCCGGCATAAATACGCTCGTCACCGGCCAAAACAATCTGAATATCTGCCCACTGATGGTGGTATTCCGTATGTCTGTCTTCGCGCGGCTGCGTTTGCGCAGGGCCGATATGGCAAAACCATGCGGCATCTCCCGGCTGCCAGAGCCCGTCATCGCGCGCGCTGAGCGCCTGCAGCGTGGTGTCCGGGCGGGATAGGACGGCATACAGCACCGGCGGAAGCCCAGCCTGCTGCAGGGCATTAAGATGTCCTATAATCATGCGGACTCCCTCACCCATTCCGGCGTTACGCGCACGTATTTAATGGCCTGGCGGAAATAGGTATAGGCAATGTGCAACGCACCGTCCGGACCCTGTTTAATGCTCGGGTAGGAGAATTCGCGGTTCAGTTTCTCCATGGAGTTGTTGGTCATGCAATAGCCGTCACCCTCATCCAGGTGACGTTGCCACGGCCAGCTTTTTCCTCCATCTGGTGAAATGGCGATGGTCATCGGCGCACGCGGTGCGCCCCAAAAGGCCGCAGGCCCACCGGTGACGACAGGCTCTTTGCGGCTCTCGTCATCGTCAATCTCATCGTACAGCGAGGCGCGTCGCTCCAGCGCCCCGGCTGCACTCATGTGATTAAACACCAGCGCCAGTTCGCCGCCAGCAAGCGTCGTCACCTGAATAGAGGAGTTGTTATTTGGCAACGTAGTGGGCTCAGGCACAGACCAGCTCTCGCCATTATCCGTTGACTGGCTGTAGTAAATATTGTCCGCCCAGCGGCTACGGAACAAGGCCACCAGAGTGCCATTGTTGAGCGGGGTGATGTTCATATGCACGCAACCCAGACTATCCGGCACCTCAACATCACGCCAGGTTTTGCCGTGATCTCCTGATATTTTCACCGCGCTGATGTCATCGTTGCCGACCCATTTCTCACCGGGCCGTGTACGGCAGTAAAACACCGGGAGCAGCCAGTTGCCGTTTTCCAGCACAACAATCGGCTGACGGATAAAGGTGCCTGGTTTATCCAGCAGGGTATTGATTTCGCCCCAGCTGTTACCCAGATCGTGAGACTGGCGATAGCGCACGATGGCTGTGTCTTGATTACCGGAAATCTGCGCGGTCCACAGTAACCACAGCACATTATCAGGAGCCAGAAACAGAACCGGGTTTTGCTCGGAACGCGTCGCGTCGTCTGAGAGTTTTACCGCTTCGCTCCACTGCTGGCCGCCAGGCGCCAGACGTGAACCCCATATAGAGATGTCTGCAATACCTTCCTGTGTGCCGCCAAACCAGACGCACATCAGTGAGCCATCCGGCAGCGGCAGAAGGTTAGCCGCGTGGTTTTGTGGGCAGGAGGACGGCAGCATGGCTGTCTTCATGCGCATGTCCTGCGGTTGTGGGCGAACAATGCCGTCGCGGGTTACGGTTACAGACATATCAGACTCCATTATCTTCAGCGGGGACGGGGGCTTTATCCTGCGTCTTCCCCGGAATGAGACGCTCAATCACCATGATGACGGCAGGGGTCAGCAGAGCGATATACATATTGTTGATGCCAAACGGATCGCCCAGCAGATACCAGACAGAGGTCGCCACGCAGGCACCGATCAGGCCAGCGTTAGCTCCCCGCGTGCTGCGGAAGAACGGGGCGTAGAACGCGATGACAGCCACAACGGAAATTGACAGGCGAATGGCGCGAGTGAAGAACGAAAGTTTCAGGACTTCTGGCACCAGCAGCACAAAAATCAGCGGCAGGAAGCCAATCAGCAGGGAGATCCAGCGTGTGGCCTTAAACTCCTGCTCGGGCGTTGGGTTGCGCATCGGCACGTAAAAGTCTTTCACCACCAGTGAGGCGATGGCCAGCGCAACGGTACTGACGCTGACGAAGATAGACGCTACCAGAGATGTTGTCACCAGACCGGCCAGCCACGGGTTCATATCCTGCAGGAAAATCGGCATCGCATACAGGCTGTTGATTTCCGGGTGCAGATATTTTGCCGCCACGCCGATGACTGCAATCGCCAGTGCAATTGGCAGGCAGAAGAAAAATGCCACCCAGGTCGAACGTTTTGCAGAGTTGACGTCTTTGGTGGAGGAAATCGCCTGGATCACAAACTGGGTACAGAAGATGGAGCCAATGGTGCCGATAAGCCATGCAAAAATGGTAGAAACACCGATGTTGCCATCCCAGGTCCAGTAGTAGTCTGGCATTTTTTCAATCATTGGCGCGAAACCGCCGGTTTTGGATAGCGCGAAGCCCATGATGACCAAAATACCGAAGTATTTCAGCGCACTGTGCAGCACGGTCACCCATGCCACGCCCTTCATGCCGCCAAAGGCAAAGTAGAAGGTACTGACGATGGCGGTAATGAAGGCTGCCACCGGCAGATTGACCTTCAGGACAGTGGAGATAGCCGCTGCGCCACTGACGTAGTTACCCACGTTAACCAGCAGCAGGGCGTAGATCATAATAATGGAGATAATGTTTTTGGTGCTGTTGCCGTATTTCTCTGCAATGGCGCCAGAAATGGTGATTTTTCCGGTGTTGTAAATGCGTTTGACCAGCAACAGGCCAAAGAGCGGGAAGCCAATCGCCGCGCCGATGACGGACCAGGAGGCGGCAAAGCCGCCTTCGAATGCGGCCTGCGCCGTGCCGATGGTAGATTTGGCGCCAATATACTCAGACATCAGCAGAATCCCGACGATAAATGCTGGCATCGCACGGGAGCCTTCCATGAAATCACCGGAGTTTTTACTCCGTATCCGGAAGGTCAGCCAGGTGGTGAACAGAATGTAGGCAACCACAATGCCGACAATAATAAGGGTATCTTCAGCGGTAAAATTATTCATCTATGCCTCTCTTCAGGGCGAGTGAATCCTGGGCACCAGCAGAACCCGGTATTCTTATTGACGAAACTCACGCCATTTAATTAACCAATGTTGTCACTATGCGGCGTATCTGTTGTTGTTGTTGCTCGTTAAACGTAACGGCGTAGCGGCTCTCTCCGACGTCCTCTCCCATGAGCTGCAACGCTTTTTTGACCGCAGCAGGGGAAAACGCCACGTTATACAAATCAGTGCGAAGCTGCGTGACGCTCTCCTGCGCCCGGCGGGAGCCGTCGATATCACCCGCGTTAAAGCGCGCCCAGATGGCGTTAATCGCCGCTGGTGCAACGTTCGCCAGCCCGGAAATACAGGCGGGGCACCCGTCGACAAATCCCTGATGAATAAGGGAGTCCGGGCCGTTGAGCACGTCAAATCCGTCAATGTCACGCACCGCATTGAGGAACCCGGTCAGGCTCTCGTAACTCCCGGCACTGTCTTTGATGCCGATAATATTGGGGTGCTCAGCCAGTGCACGGGCGGTGGCAGGTTCAATGGTGTTGCCGGTACGCGCCGGAATGTTGTACAGGTAAACCGGCACGCTTAGCGCATCGGCAATGGCCATGTAATGCGTGACAAGCTCGGCTTGCTTGAGCGGCACGAAATAAGGGGTAATGACCGATACGGCATCCACGCCCAGTGAGGCAATGTGTTTCCCCAGACGGATGGTGTCGCGGGTCGAGATTTCGCCGATGTGGGCTACAACAGGCGCGCGCCCTGCGACGGTTTCCACACAGGTACGGGTGACGGCGATTTTTTCCTCTTCGCTCAGGACGAAGAACTCACCGTTTGTTCCGCCGCAAAAAACGCCGTTGCCGGCATCAAGCTGACGGGCGATCTGTCGTTCCAGGCCGGAAAGATTGAGGGCACCTTCGGTGTCAAAGGGGGTGACGATAGCCGTCAGCACGCCCTTAATGGTGTTACGCATTAATCACTCCTTCGATATCAATTTTGGGGAATAGTGTCCGGTAAATGGCCTGCACCTCGTGGTAGTCAGGCTGGCAAGGGGCGTTATTCATCAAACGTTTAACGTTGAGTGCAGCCTCGCTCAGGGAGGCGATGTCCTCTCGCGGTACCCCCAGCGCTTCAAGATTGTCTGGCAGGTTGAGCCTGCGGACCAACGCCGCAAAGTATTCCACCAACGCGTGGGATTTTTCCTCGTCTGACAGGGCGGTATCCGCACCTGGCACCAGATCCCAGACCTGTGCGAACTTCGCAACCGTATGGGGGCGCACCACGCGCATGCACGGAGCCAGAAGAATGGCGTTGGCTACACCGTGCGGCAGGTGGTATTTCCCTCCAAGGGGGTAGGAAAGCGCATGAACCAGGTGAGTACCGGCATGGGCAATCGCCACACCGCCATAATAAGAAGCCCACAGCATCTCCAGCTTTGCCACCAGGTTGCCCGGTTCGGCGCAGGCCGTTTCGATATTGTTCAGCAGCTTGTACAGCCCGGTCAGTGCGGCGTTGTCACTCACCGGATTTGCCACCGTCGAAGTGAAACACTCAATCAGGTGACACAGGGCGTCAATACCCGTCGACGAGGCTATGTGCGCCGGCATGCTGGTGGTCAGCTCCGGCAGCAGCGCGACGTAATCGGGCAGCAGCACGGGGGAAATTATACCTACCTTCGTGTTCTGCTCCGGTATCGCCAGAATGGCGTTCGGCGTGGCTTCTGATCCCGTACCGGCAGTGGCCGGTATCAGCAAGGAAGGAATACGGACAACGGGTTTTGTTCCCGCCAGCAGGGTGTCCAGACCCGGTGACTGCGGATGACACAGCACAGAGAGCAGTTTTGCCACGTCCAGCACGCTGCCGCCGCCGATCCCCACCACTAAATCGTAAACGCCTGATGTCATACCGTGCAGCAACTGGCTGACATCGTGGTGCGAGGGTTCCGGTGGCACATTGTCGATAACCGTGACGCTGCGGTTGTCCTCTTCGAGGATCTCCCGGATCTGTTGTGCCGCTTCCAGACGCGAAATATTGCCGTCAGTGACCAGTAAGAGCCGTTCTTTTCCAGCAAGCAACGGCCTGATGGCAGGAATGGCACCTGCTCCGCTGATGATTGTGCTGTTGATGGTTACCACATTCTTCTCCTGTCTCTGTGTCCATGATTGATTTCGCTCAAATTAGAACAGTCATGGGCATCGTGTGGCTAAATTTATAATTTATTCGCAAACTGAATAACTTGATCTTGCTCACATATCATCAATCGTGATTGAATATAATCATTAACAGGATGAACCAGCCCGGAGTGGGAATGAAAGAGAACAACCTGTACAGAGATGTGGTCGTGGTCGCAGATGATTTTACCGGTGCTAACGATGCGGGCGTCAGCCTGGCACTGCGCGGTAAAAAGGTCTGCGTGGCGTTTCATACTCCCGTTGGCGAATCAGCAGATGCGCTGGTTATTAATACTGATTCCAGGGCGTTACGGGCATCAGAGGCGGCTAAAAAAATCGCGCAGCTTGGCGCGGATATCGCGGGTGCCCGTTGGCTTATTAAGAAGATTGATTCCACGCTGCGCGGAAATGTCGGGGCTGAAACCGTTGCGCTTCAGGCACTAAGTGGTAAGCGGCAGATCATTATCGCACCGGCATATCCATCCGCCGGGCGGACCACGCAGCGCGGCAAGTGTCTGGTGAACGGCATTCCGGTGAATGAAACCGAATTTGCCAGCGATCCGAAAACGCCAGTACCAGCGGCGGAGATTATGGATCTTTTTACCGGCCATGTTGGTAAAAACGTGACGGTAAACACGCTGCAAAACGCGCTGGCGCAAGGAACAGAATTGCTGATTGTGGATGCAGTAAGCGATGACGATTTAGATGCCGTTATCGCCGCCGCGCTGAGCTGCGAACAGACGCCGCTGCTGGTGGGATCTGCCGGGCTGTGCGATGCACTGGCGCGCCACCTTGCTCCTGTGCGGCGTAAACAGCTGCTGGCCGTCGTTGGCTCTATGAGCGAAATTGCTCAACGCCAGATCGCGTTGGCCGCAGGAGAGCCTGGCGTGGCATCAGTATTCATTGAAGTTAATGATGTTTTGAATGGCGTGACAGAGGGATATCTCACGCAGATCACGCAGGCATTTGCGGCTGGCAAACACTGCATTGTTCATACCTGCCAGGACCAGGCGTCCCGTCACCAGGTCGAACTGCTTTGTCAGAAACATCAGGTTACCCGTGCGCAACTGGGCCAACGTATCTGTTCGTTTCTGGGTGAACTGACCCGGCAGGTACTTGAGACGCGCGCACCGGATGCGTTGTACGTCTCCGGTGGTGATGTGGCGATGGCCGTTGCCAGCGCGTTGGGCGCGCAAGGGTTTGAAATTACAGGGCGCCTCGCACAGTGCGTGCCGTACGGAAAGTTTTTGGGTTGTGCCTGGCTCAGGCCGGTAATGACCAAAGCAGGGGGCTTCGGAAATCAAGAGACGCTGCTTGAGGTTTTGCATTTTATCGAGGAGAGACTGAGTGACTAATATCATTGCTGTAACCATGGGTGACCCGGCCGGCATTGGCCCGGAGATCATTATTAAGTCCCTGACTGAGGGCGAATTGTCTGGAGCGCCTGTCGTGGTGGTGGGCTGTGCCCGTACGCTACAACGGGTACTGGAAAAGGGGATCACGGCGCATGCCGATATTCGCCTTATCGATAAGGTCAGTGATGCGCAATTTGCGCCAGAAGTGATTAACGTTCTGGATGAGCCGCTGGTTGACCCTGATGCGCTGAAGCCTGGCTGTGTTCAGGCTCAGGCTGGCGATTTGGCTTTCCGCTGCGTCAAGCGCGCTACCACGCTGGCAATGGCGGGTGAGGTGAAGGCTATCGCCACGGCTCCGCTGAATAAAGAGGCACTGCATCTGGCCGGGCATCATTACCCTGGTCATACCGAACTGCTGGCGCATCTGACAAACAGCAAAGATTACGCCATGGTATTGTACACCGATAAACTCAAGGTGATTCACATCACTACCCACATTGCGTTGCGTAAATTCCTTGATACGCTCAACCAAGATCGGGTAAAAACCGTGATCGGTATTGCAGATATGTTCCTGAAACGCGTGGGATTCAATAATCCTCGTATTGCAGTCGCGGGCGTTAACCCGCATGCGGGAGAAAACGGCCTGTTTGGTGATGAAGAGATCAGGATTGTCGGGCCTGCCGTTGAGGCCATGAAGGCGCAGGGGCTAAACGTCACCGGACCTTGTCCTCCGGATACCGTATTTATGCAGTGCCACGAAGGAATGTATGACATGGTCGTTGCGATGTATCACGATCAGGGACATATTCCGTTAAAATTACTCGGTTTTTACGACGGGGTGAATATTACCGCCGGATTACCGTTTATTCGCACTTCTGCAGACCATGGTACCGCGTTTGATATTGCCTGGACCGGTAAAGCGAAGTCTGAGAGCATGACGGTGTCTATCCAGTTGGCTATGCAAATCATACGGGAATAATATGAAGGGATATAACCGGTTAGAGCAGATAATGGATTACCTGAAAGGGCACAACCTGGTGACGGTGGATCAACTGGTGGCGATTACCGATGCCTCTCCGGCGACGATTCGCCGCGATCTGATTAAGCTCGATCAGGAGGGCGTCATCAGCCGCACCCACGGCGGCGTCACTCTTAACCGGTTTATTCCTTCCCAGCCTACGACACATGAAAAAATGCAGCGCAATCTGGCGGAAAAACATGCTATCGCCCGCGCGGCTGCGAGTTTTGTTAAAGCGGGGGATGCCATCGTACTGGATGCAGGAACCACGATGATTGAACTCGCCCGCCAGTTGACTCACCTGCCGCTACGCGTGATTACCAGCGATCTGCACATTGCGTTGTTTCTCTCGGAATTTAAGCAGATTGAAGTGACGATCATCGGCGGACGAATCGATGATTCGAGCCAGTCCTGCATTGGCGAGCACGGGCGTCGCCTGTTGCAGAGCGTTTGGCCTGATGTGGCATTTGTGAGCTGTAACGGCTGGGACATTACCCACGGCATAACCTCACCAACGGAAGAAAAAGCTGCGCTGAAACGTGATTTGATTGCCAATGCCAAACGCCGCGTATTGCTGGCGGACAGCTCTAAATACGGCGCCTGGTCGCTCTTCAACGTGGCACATTTGAATGCTTTAACGGATATCGTTACTGACAGGCGCCTGGCCGAAGATATCCAGAGCGAACTCAACCAGCTTGAGCTTCAATTTCTCTTGGCGCAGTAGGATCAAACAGGCTCAATCATTGAGCCTTATTTGTTGGTTCTGACCTATCCCTAATAGCGTTGTCATGCCGGGAAGCTCTTATAGTACAATAATTTTCGATAGCCAAACTTACCTCCTTCTAACGCATGGTGAGCGTTACTGTGGTACTGATATTAATGTTGCCAGCCTGTGGCTGCTCGTTAGGGATACGCAGTAAAACCGCGGTAAAAGTATTGTCGTTCAGCGGGGTAGACGCCTGATCGCCGAGAGTAATCTGACCATTGCCAGAGTTCTTCAGATTAATACCAATCCCTTTAAGGTTGGTTCGCATGGTATTACCTTGATAGGTTTCACCCATATAGTTAAATGATATCAGCACGTTACGGTAGTCATCGTTATTGCTGCAGCTAATCGGCAGAGAAAAACTTTTTTCAGCCAACTGGCGGCTGGCCGATTTTAAGTTAACGTCAGGAAACTTAACGTCAATTCGTTGTGCAGTAAATGAACATGGCATGCTGTCAACTCGCAGATTGTTCATCGTCAGCAACACGTTGCTGGTTTCGCTCTGTAATTGCATCAGTGTACCGGGTGTATATAAACCACCGTGAATTTCATTTGTGGCATATAAACGCACACTGTAGTGCGCACCCGTTAAGGGCTTGTCCTGCCCTGGAACCAAACATTCTTCCCCTTCCTGCTCGCATAAACTAAAACCGATTCCCGGAATGGAAGACAGATAAATCCCACGTTGCGGATCCCAGAGCGGGGGGGCGGTAACTATCCTGACACTTTTGTCATTTTGCCCAAAAAACGCATACAAATTAATTGGTACCGTTTTTAATAGGGTAAGCGGCTGAGTCCGATTATTAACCCGAATGGTGCCGCCGCTTAGATGAATACTGTTTAGCGAGCTAGTATTCCGCGGTGCAGCATGTAACTGTACCACCTGAAACAGCAAAAAAAGGACTGCTGATCTTTTTAATGTAATTCGCATACGACATCCCATATAAAATTTTCATTTTTTTTAACCAGAGAGCAAAGAATACGCTGGTTATTTTTATTGTAATGAAGTGGCCACATGTTTTTATCGACATTGATATGCGCAACGCCACTCCCTGAAATAATACCTACCATATTTCCGTTCGCACTATACAAGGCATTACCGAAAGGTATTACATTCCCTTGTTTGTCCAGTACGCGAATAAACTGTTTTTTCTGTGGGTGAGCAGAGAAATCCAGCTCAACGATGGCTCCATCGCGTGGTGTTGCAGAAAGAATTTCATCTTGAATTTCAATGTTTTTATTTTTAGAGTTGTTTAACAACATTTCTTCATTATGATGATATGCAACTATGTCTGAAATTAATGCATTACCTTGGGAATCCGTATGGACGTTCTGCGCGTTATCCACAGAGAGTTCAGGTACGTGATCGGTGTGCACCAGAGCAGCCGCACTACCAAGTTTCTGCCCTAGGGTCAGGCCATGGTGATGGAGAATGGCGGAACCTTGCATACCGAGCGTCAGCCTCTGCCCTTGGCTACTGGTCTGGAAGTCGCCGGACCAGTAGCCAAATTCACTGAGATAATTAAGTGAGGAGTCGATCTCCTGCTCGCCGCCGGTGCTCAGCATATTTACGCCATAGCTCAACTCATGCTGTTGCAGCAAGCTGCCGGTCAGAGCCACCTGTTCAGATTCATATTGCTGACTGCCCGTATGGATGACTGAAAGGTAGTGATTTTTCTCCCGACCCAGGGGGATAGAAACTGCTACAGAAAAGGTTCTGTCATTACAGCCATCGCTGCGGCGCTGAGTGTCAATGCTGCTGATAAGGGTGAAGCGAGTGAAATCGTAATTTACGCTGCCCCGGACATCGGTCGTTTCTGAGCCGTTCCAGTTATTCTGATGGGATAACGTGAATATCAGATTACCGTGATCAATCATCTGTTCCAGCTGCACTGAAGCCTTTTGCCTGAAGCCGGTTTCACTGTGGTTGAATGAGGAGCTTGCCGCATCGGTTAGTTCAGCATAGTTTGCCGACGTTTGCTGTTCATAACTGGCAGACAGATAGGTATTAGCCTGCCCCAACTCACGATTGATACCTAATTTGAACTTTTCAGCGCGTCGAATTGCATCTTTTGCCAGCGAATTCTGGCTAAAATTCATGATGCCGTACAGGGCGCCAAGATATCGTGCGTTCACACCGATACCTGCAGAGGCGTTAGCATAATTCTCCGCATACATCATGCCACCCAGCAGGGTCACGTTGTTGCTGAATCCGTACTGTATATCGCTTTCAAACAGCGATGTTGAGTCAGCGAAAGAGTTTCTGACTTTCCCCATATACAGCGCGTACTTTAATACGCTGGCGGGCACTAGCATTTCATTATTGTTATAGGGTTGGTAATAAACATGCTCGTTGCCGTTTGATTCCCGAACGATAATTTGCAGATCGCCAGCGCCAGACGTCGCCGGAATATCTTTAATTGAGTAGGGGCCTGGCGTAACTTTGCGTGTGGCAATTACATACCCATTCTGGCGGATTGTAATGATAGCGTTGCTGCTGGCAATGCCGACTATCGCTGGTATATATATTTTTTCTTCTTCAGAAAACATATCCTGGTTTGAAGTCAGTGAAACGCCTCGAAGAGGCAGACTGGAAAAATAAAATCCAGAAGTATTAAAATCTCCCACTAATGCGGTGCTGCGTAAAGTGTCAATATCGTGTCGGATGTAGAAGTTGCTGCTGAGATAGGACAGGGCTTGCTGACCGTTATTGGTGAGGTAACCATTATTACGCAACTGAAAACCGCCGACATTAATACCGTTCTCTAGCGTGCCGTAAACGCTGAGCTCATCCGATGAGGCTTTGGTATGAGCCTGCTCATACTGTAGGGAATAATTGGTAAAAGCCGCGTTGATACCATCACTCCATTCATCTACACTGGCTACATCGTCCTCGGTAGAACATGAGTAGTTTTGTTGCGGAACGGTAATTGTAATAGTTTGTTCACCCTGATCGACATCAACCTTTCCCAGTGGAATATAGATATTCAACGGTAGATTAGCTAATTTATCTGCATTGTGTTTAAATTTTATCCCCCAAGTAGATAATTGGATGGCGGTGAATAGAGGCTGAACCTTTCCTTTATATTCTCCGACGGTAATTTTTGAATTTGCTAATGGATTATCATTAATAATCACCTTCAGCTCATACTCGCCTGGAAGCAGATCGTTGCCTTTATTAAACCAGGTGGCGTCAACCGTTGCATTACCTTTGTTTTCCAGTAGGGAAAGATCAAATTGTTCGGTACCTTGGACAGGAAAACTGATCGCCAGCATTAAAGCAGCAGATCGGAATATTCGACTGCACATAGCTCGTCTTCGATTAAGCCTACTACAGGCGGAAAGCATCCATTATTTCCGCCTGTATTTAGTTATTTATAAGATACTATAAAAGTAGCATCCGCTGAGACGTAGCCACCTGTCACGTTATCACCGTCACGCGCGTATTTGACAATAAAACCAATATTGTCATCAGTGCTCATATTCAAGTTGTCAAGGTAGTCGGTCTGCGGTAGGTCGGCATTCAGCGTAAGCGGCGTATCCACTGCTTTATCAGAGAAAAGCTCCAGACCGGTGCCACTATCAGAACCAGAGGTATTGGCAAGAATAAATGGTAGATTCTTATCGCTGGTTGCATCCAGAGCGATGGAAATGTGTTGGGCTTCTGCTTTAGAAGCACAGCTCAATTTCAGAGAAAAATTCTTCTTTGCAGTATCAGTTGCAGCACCCTTTTGAACTTTAGTTAATTCACTTGCCTGAACGTCATCAAGTTTCACATCCTGACTTGGTGAGGTAAATTCACAGGTCGGAGCGGTGACTTTGCCTTTAAAGTGCACAACTGTTGTATCAGTAAGTCTTACGGGGGCTTCACTCCCGGCAAAAGTGCTTACAGAAGTCACTGCCAGAATAGTGGCAGCCGCTGTCATGGTAAATCTATTCACTTTTTCCCTCTTGGATTTTTATTAATGTACTTTTTTCTGAACTACATCAGAAATGTCACCGAAGTCGTTAATTATGGTGTAATTAACGGTATCTGCCTGTGTCGTATTACCTTTTTCAATCAGGATAGTACTAAACGGCGGAATCATATCTGCTTTAATATTTTTTTCTTTCCTATTATTAAGCCAAACTTTATCAAATGTTATATAGTATGGGGTCGGGTTATTTGCCTGAAGCCCGGCTGAACTGTGTTTCCACTCAATATCTTTATAGGCGCTATCCATATCTGCCGGCACCTCTTTCGGACGAAAGAATATTTTCACTCGGGTGCGCATCACAATAGCCAGCTGCGCACCGCCTAAGGCCTTATCTATTTTTGGGATCTCTTTCACATTCAGCCAATAGAACTGTTCTTGTGGCTTATTTATCAACGCAGGATTAATCGCACTGATACGCAAGGCTACTTTATGCAGAGCCGCGATCTTCGCCAGTGGCGGGTCGACAAAAATATCCTGTTGCATTTTCCCATCTTTATCTTCTATCCAGCTCTGTATCAAATAATCATTTTTCGTTGGATTACTGATTTTAACCATCGCCGACTGTACTACCGCACCAGGATATATAACTCGGTTTTGATCAAGTATCAGTGAAGCATTTGCTACAGGGCAGATAGAGAAAAAAATAAACAGCAGTTTAGCTATTTTATTGGATATTATTTGAATGGGCATGGTTCCATTATCCTGATTAATGGCAATAATTAGTTTTGTTATTCTTCTGCTTACATTTCATAAAGGCGACATCCCCAGATGCACCGACAACAGAGCAATGTCACGATTGAAATGTCGGCTTTAAAATACGTTCATAGATAGCGTTATTGGTGAGAATGGCTATAAGTATTATCAGCGTAGCGATGTTTAACATGCCTGGGGCGTGATTTTCCTCGAAAGCCGCTCTGCTGATGGCCGCCATCATTTTATTCCGTTTCATATAAATATTAACTCTAATGCAAGGTGTCAAAGCTGATCGACTTTAGCGCTAATTCGGTTGAGGTAAGTATACATACAGCAGAGAGATCGACAATAGCGTTCAGTCATGTGGTTTAGATAGCCAAAATCTTTCCACTAACAAATAAAAGGATGCATGTTTTTATTTGCGTCGTTTTTATATTCTTTAATAATCAATAAGTTGAATCTTAGTCGTGGAAGTGTTAATTGGTATCGATAATAATTAGCATTTTCATTGATTACATTTACGCAATTATCTTGGAAGATATTTTACCTCCTCCATTTAAAATCCATTTAATATATCCTCAGTAAATATAAATGTAGATTAAATGAAAAATATTTCAAATTGTGAATTATTATGTTCTTTATAGTACTTGAACTGAATGTGGTGGGATTGCTCGAAATATACCCCTGTAGATAAAGAGTTCCTCAGTCAAGGGATAGCGGGTTTGTTGAATACATCGAATTTTTAGGTAACTGGCGGATCTGAACGTTGATCCGATAGACGATCCTGATCTCTTCCCCAAATCAGCGCCAGGCCATCTCCGGCGATCGGTTGATGTAGAAATTATGACCGAGGGCAGGGCTCGGGTCACGGAGAATAATTCGTTTTGCTGATCGGTCATTGCGTCGCGAATTTTTCCGCTTTCTGGAAATATACCATAAATGGGAATCATGTACAGACATACAGGAGAATAAAAAGGATCGTCGAACGATCCCTTTATATCTATATGTAGTAGCGCGTTTAGCTGCGTTTGCTACCACATATAGTGTTTTAACGGGGGGGCAGAGGACGATCGCCGTTTGCCGAGAATTACAGAAAATGGAAAGGGTGATCACACCATAGGGAAGACGGATCCCTCCAGGCCAGTTCCTCCGGCTAACCAGCCAAGATTAACCCTTGGCGATTTTTTCCGTGAAAAGCACAAAGCGGAAACCCCGATCCCGTAACGATGGGAAGAGGGTCGTTCCATCAAAGGACGAGTACACCTCCGCCTTCAGCATCATCCACGATGAGTAAATCTTCTGTCGCCAATTTCGTGACTATCATCTATTTCACTCGGTAGTTTGAGTTTTAATTGTGTGTAGTAAACCACACAACCGGTTCACATATATCAATCAATGGAATCCACGTATTATCCAAGGCAGAAATAAAGTGAAATCAATTATGTCTAATGAGTATGTGTCAATTGTTGAGTGCAACATAGAAGTTGTACGAGACATTATTAAATTCAAAAACATGATGAGGATATAATTATTCCAAGCTGGGGTTCTTATGGCGATGGAACTAATTGGAGCAGTGAGCGTGGGAGCGGCCGTCAAACAGGTATTCACTGGGGCGGTGGCAGTAATGGTGGCGGGGCAGCGTCAACCAGCGTGACAATTTTAAAACCGGGTGAATCTCACAAAAGTAAATTTGGGACAGTGACGATCAATGCCGAAGGTTATCCTGTTATGAATGGTATCGTGATGGCTGATTTCAATTCATCGTTGGTGGATGACGGCGCGTATGGAGTTACTCGTGTATTGAAATCACTAATTCAAGGCACGCAAACGTTACGTGGCGACAATCTAAATAAATTTAACATGGGCGGGGTGTTTTATTCCCTCCTAGGACATAAGAATGTGGTAGATACTGGTCGATTCTTTGGTGCAAATAACGACAGTCCTGAGTATTACTCTAAAGTTGAGAATAATCTATTTTCAGTAGTGGTTTATAATGAAAAACAAGACCTTTATCCTTCTTTAGTTTCAGGAAAACACAGTGCTAATTCGTCAGCAAGGCGTTATCAACATAATAAAGCAGAGGATCAGGTACGCGCCTATCTCAATGAAATTAATGCGGCGGTGAGATTCA
>NZ_JANUSB010000002.1 GCF_024793895.1 Serratia sp. AKBS12 | reverse complement strand
TCAGTGGCGGGTCAGACAGGCCACAGAACCCTCAGGTGAGATGAACAGCGTATTAATAATTTTCGATATCCAAACTGACCCCTAATACAACCAGCGTCCGGCTTTGGCCGACTCGACCAGCATTCTGATGGTCTGTAGTGGTCAAGTAATACTGGCCACGGTTTTACAGTAAGCACGATATCTGTGCTCTGATTCTTCCGGCGTCACCCCCCCGTTGTAATGATGAGGTCTGACACTGTTGTAGTAATTCAGGATATAACCGCCGATTTGTCGCCGGGCCTCATCCTTACCGGCATAACCATTCGTCGGCACCCATTCTGTTTTCAGACTACGGAAGAAGCGTTCCATTGGGCTGTTATCCCAGCAGTTCCCTCGCCGACTGACGCTTTGCTTAATCCTGTAACGCCAGAGAACTTGTTGATATTTAAGGCCGCTCTACTGGCTTCCTTGATCACTATGGAACATGACCTCTCGAGGTTGGCCACGCATCTCATAGGCCATCCGCAGGGCACCGCTTATCAACGCGGTATCGGCATTCGCTGACAGGCTCCAGCCGATAACCCTGCGGGCAAAAAGATCCATAACTACCGCCAGATAGCACCAGCGATGTCCTGCCCAGATATACGTAATATCTCCGCACCATACCCGGTCTGGCTCCGGTACGGCGAACTGACGCTCGAGCAAATTCGGCAGGCAGGTATGCTCCTGACGGGCATTTTTGTACTGATGTTTTCCGGGCTGACAACTGCTCAGGTTCAGGTATTTCATCAGACGCCCGGCACGATAACGGCTCATCGGGACGCCGTTTTTGGTCAGCATTTCAGCCAGAGTGCGCGCGCCTGCAGAGCCCCGGCTCTGGTTCCATGCCCGGCGTATTTCGCTGCACAACCTGACTTGCGCCGGATTAACAGTATCGCGTCGTTTTCGCCAGTAGCGGTAACTGCTGCGGTGTATTTCCAGAGCGGAACAGAGGCTGACAACCGTGTGGCTGTCACTCAGTCTGGCAACTATCGTGAACCGTTCAGCGAGTCGGACATCAAGAGCGCTGTAGCCTTTTTTAATATCGTATTCTGTTCCTCCAGACGGCGAACCTGCTTTTCGAGCTCGCGGATGCGCAGTTGTTCCGGGGAGATGGGTGTCGCAGAGGGCGTAATGCCCTGACGCTCTCGTCTGAGTTGGCGTACCCAACTCTCAAGCGTGGTAGAACCGACATTCATCGCTTCACTGGCTTGTCGATATGAGTAGCCCTTATCAACAATCAGCTGTGCGCATTCCAGCCTGAACTCAGGGGTGAAAGTACGCTTAGTTTTCTTGTTCATTAAGTCACCTGTTTTATGTTGTGGTGAGAATATCACCTTTAATCAGGTGGCCAATTTTACTGTGCCACTACAGAATGCAGAACGCCGGACAGGCCTCCCGGGGTAAACTCAGCCGCTTTCACCACACACCTGCCCGATCTACCACCCCGGCTCTTGATGGTTATGGCCTTTGCAATCAATGGCTTGCTCCGCCAACCAGGTAGGCCTCATATCGGGTTTCTGTTCGTCAGGTCATGGTTTTGCTTCATGCTTCCTTCAGACCTCGCCTCACGACGACGCCCTTGCACTTCGCTAGTCCTTCGCCACCATTAGGCTGGACAGGGGACTTTCACCCCCGAGCTGCTGAGCATGCCCGGCACACCATAATAAAGCCGGGGCAGTCCCGGCTTTCAGATTCATGGGAAACGGCCAGTTGGGTTGCAGAATCTGGTAATGCCTCCAATGGGTTGAACTTGCTGTATAATGCTCGCTTTTGAGGTTCTCTCATGGCCAGCGTTAATGTTCATTGCCCCCGCTGTCAGTCTGCTCTGGTTTACCGGCATGGGCAGAACCCTAAAGGCAATGGCAGATTTCGCTGTCGTGACTGCCATCGCGTGTTTCTGCTCATTTATGCCTGTGAGGCCCGTAAGCCGGGTGTCAAAGAGCAAATCACTGAAATGGCGTTCAATGGGGCTGGTGTTCGCGATACCGCAGGGATGCTGAAAATCGGCATTAACACCGTCAGTCGCACTTTAAAAAACTCGCGCCGCGACGAATAACATCATCTCCGGTTGCTCATGCTGACGTAGCACTTATCTGCGAACCCGACGGGCAATGGAGCTTTGTCGGCAGTAAAGCCCGGCAGCACTGGCTCTGGTATGCGTACAACACCAAAACAGGCGGGGTCCTGGCCTGTACATTTGGTCCCCGGACTGATGAAACCTGCCGTGAACTGCTGGCTCTGCTCACACCTTTTACTATCGGAATGATAACCAGCGATGACTGGGGGAGTTATGCCAGAGAAGTGCCGAAGGATAAGCATCTGACCGGCAAAATATTCACTCAGCGTATTGAGCGTAACAACCTGACACTGCGTACACGAATCAAAAGACTCACTCGCAAAACCGTCTGCTTCTCACGCTCTGTTGAACTTCATGAAAAAGTCATTGGTGCCTTTATTGAGAAATACATGTTCTACTAATTGGAAGCATTACCCGTCGATTTTAGGGCATTAAATGTATTTGTAATATAAAGTCAGTGGTTTTCAATGTGTTTTTAAAGCGAGGGTATACCTCGCTTTTTATTTTCTCGGTGGGGACGTATTAAAAAATATTCAACGTAAAAGATGATGATTAGTTTGATAGTTTACTTGTTGTGATTGACGACATTCGGTCAGATCATTTAATTTATCTACGTTGTACTGTCGTCCTCGGACGACCACCAATGCTCAGTGGGTCTGTGATGAGCGCCTTCGGGTGACCCTGCTGTCGATAGGCAGCCACCAATGATCTGGCCATCTGCGAGGATCGCCTTCGGGTGATGGCAAAAGAAAGCTTCCGTAGCCTGAAAGGGAGCACGCCAGGTATGGTGTGGTACATCTGCCCGCCTTTGGGAGCAGATATCGCCTGCATAACGTAGTATTTGGGGCGGTTAAGGCTGCTGAAAAGTCATCACAATACCATGGCGCTATTAGCCTGGCACACATCTACATATGGCAGTCCTTGCCTAGATAATTCAGTCTCAACAGACTGATATCACTTACTTCTTTAAAGCTGTTAAGGCTTTTATGACGTGTTGCGGACGATGCGACTTTTGAACGCACGTATAAGGCCATTTGGTACATTTGGCCGCTTACGTGAGTCTCATTAGGAGCAGAGGAGCGCGCGTCACTTGTGAAGTGGCGAAGACACTACCAAGTGACGCGCGTAGCGCATAACGTCTCAACCCACGTACGACGTGGCTTTCAACGTTTAACTACCATCTGACCAACATGTAGTCTGTGTCAGTACGGTTTTAACACTCATTCACTTCAACGTAATTACGACGGAAAACACCGTTTTGAACGTTTCACTATCTAAAAGGAGGAAATCGACTCGGTATCGATGGCGACACTACGAACAGTAGTGTTGGAGGCAGCTTGACGAAAGTCAGCTCTGCATTAGCAGCAAACGGATCAGAGATCTGGGGTGCCTCGCAAGAACTCAACATTTCGCCGCCCCGATGCACAGATACCAGTCGAGACGCAGGAAGCGCAAAAGCAACCGTGTCGTCGGGGTTGAAATTACTGAGGTACAGATCCGTCTGCTTCTTTTAAAGCAGAAGAACGTGTATCCCATTGGAGATGTTAAGATGTCCAGATTCGGTAAACAGCTGGGAAAACAACTTGTCACGCTTGCTCGTCAGGGAAGAGGGAGTTTTAAAACCGTTGCTGACCGTTCCAGAATTGCAGAACGTTTTTCTGAACGTCTGGCAAAGTTGAATATTCAAATTCGTGATGTAAAACACATCAAGACGGCCCATATCGAAAAATACATTCATAGCCGGCAGGCTGAAAACCTGTCGCTCCGTACATTGCAAAACGAGATGGCAGCAGTGCGTTCAATCATGTCAGCTGCGGGTCGGAATAAACTGGCCGATCCCAACCATGAGAAATTGAGTAACCAGGCTTTAGGGATTTCAGGTGCTAACCGTGATGGAACAAAAGCCCCTATTTCGGATGAAAAGTTAACTGCTGTCATAAATCACGTCTTAAAAAAAGATGCAGGGGTAGCATTAGGTGTTCAGTTGTCTCGCTATGTAGGTTTGCGAACGGAAGAAACGGTTCAGTCAGCAAAGTCATTAAAAACATGGCGGCAGGCTTTAATTAATGGAGACGAGCGTGTTCGGGTTGTGTTTGGCACGAAAGGTGGTCGCCCTCGTGATACGACTATTTTTAATCGCGAGAAAGTTTTATCTATTTTAGAGGCGGCAATAAAACATTGTGATGAACACAATGGGAAACTGATTGATAAGCCTTCATTGCATACAGCAATAGAACGGTACAGAAATATTGTTCGTGAAGCTGGAATGACAGGGAAAGATGCTCCTCATAGTTTGCGATACGCGTATTCACGTGATGCGGTGTCTTATCATGTTAAAAATGGAATGAGTCGCGTAGAAGCAGAGGCATTGGTATCGATGGATTTGGGCCATGGTGATGGACGAGGTCGTTATATTAAGCAAGTCTATTTCAAAGGTGATGTGGAGTAACGGATTAATTGCATAGTATGCGGGATTTTATTAATTTAAAATTTTATCAACTGTATGCGTGAATATGATGGTTCGGACATAACGGTCGCAGCTCTCACAGGGCTGCGACCTCAAAATCATAATGGTACTGAGACGTTACGTTATTAGGATAATAGGAAATATTATTCTAAAAACAGGTGCTCATGGTCTCTTGACAGATCAGCGATTTGCTCGGAAAATAAACATGCTTACTCGTTGTCTTCGGACAACCACCAATGCTCAATGGGTCTGTGATGAGCGCCTTCGGGTGACCTAGCTGTCAGTCGACAGCCACCAATGATCCTGTCACTTGTGAGGATCGCCTTCGGGTAGTGGCAAAAAACGCTTCCGTAGCTTGAAAGGAAGCACGCCGTTTACGGTGTAGTACATCTGCCCGCCTTTGAGAGTAGATGTCATCGTAGTTTTGATGAACAAGGCTTAACTTTCTTACCTATGATGATTGCGCGTGACGCAGTCAAATCCCAAGGGAAATACCTTTCCCCTGGGAGCGGTGTTTCCCTTTTTTACAGGAGAAACACCATGTCTGTTTTTACTTCTTCAGTTGTTCCTGATTTCTTATCAACCCTGCACCGTGTCAAATCGGCTGTCCAGCGAATACCTTTTCGCATGGCGCCGCCGCGTTTTACTGACTGGTACGTCAATGCAGCAGGTAATTTTGCCGTTCGCGCGCATGTTATCTGCAGTGATGATGGTTCGGTCAGCGCGTTACTGACGCTGCGCAAGGGGTGGTATAAAGGCGAATATACCTACGCAAGCACCCATGTTGTGCTGTCTTGCAAGCATACCGAGCGCAGAAAAGCTTACCGACTCGCCAGTCAACATGCTGAGCATTTGGCCAGACTGCGTTACCGCTTTTAGAGCGGTCGGTTTACCCACTTCATACCCTGACGGGGATTTACACCCGTTATGGGGATAAATCCCGCTTTTCTTTTTGTGGAGGATTTATCGATGCATACCTAGTTACCCAACGTATTTGACGTGAAAACCGCGCTTGATGCGTTTCATTTCCTTTGCCTGGTTGAAGGTAAGCTCATGAGTATACGGGCTTGCCAACGTCTGGGATTGGGTCTTGAACGTGAAGACCCCACTGAGCTGAATGATGTGGAAAATGCCGTTATCAATACGGGAGAGGCCTTTGGTGGTTTCCTGCTGGTCATGCAGTACGGCTATATATCGACGCTTTCCGCTAACGGGCAAGCACTTATGGCTCATCTGGATACACTGAGTGCAGATATTCACGCGTCTTATTGGGCGCAGGCCCGTGGAGCAAGGCAAGCGCGATGTCGAAGCCGACATTGCGATTGGCGAGCTCGAGGTTTGGTGATCGGCACGACAGCCTGACAGACACACACCCTGACGGGGATTTATTCCCGTCCGGGGGATAAATCCCCCCCCAATTTTTTGTTACCGGAGGATTTATCGTGAGTATGAACGTGTATTTTGTCGCACCACCGTCCCAGGACGCGTGGATTGATTTCACCCTGGCGGTGACCGAGGTGTTCTGGCTGTTGCCGGAAGAGGCCCGGCCAGAAGGTATCACGGAAGCCGGTCAGCTGTTTGATGGCATGATCTTCGAAACGATCGGTTTACGTGTATCACCGGGATCAGAGGAAAATATCCCGATGCAACCGGTGCCTTACGTCAAAGAACGTGTGGGGTTCTTTCAGCACCCTGATTTTTTTCACCGACTGGTTCTGATACTGATTCATAACCTGTGCCCTGGCTCTGTACGGATAGAGCGGAACGACTCCAAACTTTCCAAAAATCCAGGATGGGAGTTGCCACTGCTCTGGTTGCGCCACCACCTTAAACGCCCAGAACTTCTTGCTCCGGGTGAAGTGGATGAGGCGGCACTGGCTGATGATTCCATTCTTTACCATTTGGAAGGGTATAGCAGTCATAACGATGATCCCGATGAATTGCTTTGTCGCTGGCGAGTTATTGTCGGCATGGATGAAGTGCTGGCGGTGCGTCTGAATCAGGCGCATTCGGCGGCATAATCGCGATTTTTAATTCACCCGGCAGGGCCTCCCTGCAGGGGAGCTCCTGTCCGTATACCGAGAGGAGTGACCCATGGGACTTGATATCAACTTTTTCCGTCAACGTAAGGCTGACTATCCGATGTTGCCGGTAAACGGCGACTGGACACCTGTCGGCGACTGGGTGCCGTGTTCACCAGCGTGGCTAGAGGACGGCGGTGATTGTGCACAGGTGCCGCGAATATACAACCACAAAACGTGTAACCACTACCATCCGCCGCTGCTGGTTCACACCTGTCATTTTCGCGGGTTTACTGCGTTGATGCATTGGGTGGCCAACAGTGTAGGGGATGTCAAAAGCGGTGAGCTGATGGCGTTCGACCGCAATGACATCCAGATGCTGGATTTGTGTCTGTCGCGGCTGAATGAAGCGAACTGCCATGAGGAGTTCCCTGATGATTCTCGCGACTACGGCGATGTGTACTGGATGCTGCTCGATTCACTGAAAACGTACGTTAACAGCGTACTTATCGGCTTCGATTTTAGCCAGCATCACCTTTACTTCCGGGCATCGTGGTAACACCACCGCGCTGTCCATAACGTTTCATTTCCCTGGAGGGGCTTCCCCTCCAGGGAAAGTCGTCTCCGCAACTCAGGAGACTTAACATGCTGCACTTTGAACCTGAGGCATTGCGCCTGGTCGTTGCCGAAGTTAAGGCCAATCAGTGTGAACTGGTGCTGGCCAAAGACGACGGCGTTTACCTGATATCGGCCGTGGCCGAACGTGCCGACTCGGGCCGCGTGAAGCACATAGCGTATGCCGATGGCTGTCATCCGGAAAAGGATGACGCCTGGTACGAAACCTCCCGCGTGTTGGTGGGAGGCGATGACTTTTGCGAGTATCTGCAACTGGCCGATGGCAACGTAGAGCGAATACTTTCAGACGGCTTTGAACTCTGGATACATGTATTGCATGACCAGATCCATGTGCATGCTGCACCTGTAACCTGGGTGCCGGTGGCTGAGTACCGCCATATCATTAACCGCATGCAGCGACTGGCTCATGTCCATTACCGGGCATGTGTCGGCAACGCGGAGTACAAACGTTGGCGCGTCAACGCCATCGACCTGCTGGCGACTGCCAGTCATACCGACACTAAACGGGCGAAACCGGACGACAGGGAGGAATTCCAGTTGATGTTCGAACGCCTGTATAACCTGGCCGACACGGTTAATGCGGAAGGGGCAATCCGTTTCCCTGCACGTTAATCGTTAACCCATTCTTTGTCCCCTGGGGCGTATTCTTCGCCGCAAGGGGAGGAGTGCGCCTTTACTACTGAGGAGCCTCCCATGAAAAAGACATCATCATCACGGCCAGCGAAAAAACGGCTCGAACGTACCGACCTGTATCAGCAGGTGACGGACAAAATCATCGCCGCCATCGAGCGCGGTACGCTGCCCTGGCGCAAGCCCTGGCAGACGGACCGCTCCCGGATGGCACAGGGGGCGGTGATGCCGCTCAACGGCACCACCGGTAACTTTTACAGTGGCGTCAATGTGCTGCTGCTGTGGTTGGCTGCCTTTGACCATGGCTTCAGTTCTAATCGTTGGCTGACCTATCTCCAGGCGGAAGCCGCCGGTGGCCATGTGCGTGCCGGCGAGAAGGCGACGCTTGCCGTGGTCTTCAAGCCCTGGGAAAAGGATGCGAAGGATGCCGACGGCCGGCAGCTGTTTGACGACGAAGGGAAAGTCCTGAAAGAGCGTGTCCCGATGCTGAAGCCACTGTACCTGTTCAACATTTGCCAGTGTGACGGACTCCCGGATGACGTGGTTGGCGCACTGCCGGCAGATGCTCCGGGTGAGGAGGACCCACAGGTTGATGAGCGAATACAGGCGCAGGTCAGCACGATGGTTGCGGACTGCGGTGTTCACCTTGAGCATGTTTACCAGAACAGGGCGTTTTACACCCCGAACCGCGACCTGATTGTGCTGCCGGAAGACCGGCAGTTTAAGACGGAGGCGGACTACTGGTCGACGTTGCTGCATGAGCTGGTGCACAGCACCGGTCATGCAACACGTCTTAACCGGGAGGGGATAACGTCTTCTTCACGTAAGCGGGGTGACCCGGTCTATGCGTTTGAGGAGTTGGTTGCCGAGCTGGGCAGTGCATTTCTCTGTGCCTGGATCGGCGTTGCCGGCGACGTCCAGCATGAGAGCTATCTGGAAGGGTGGCTGAAAATCATGAAGGAAGACAAACGCGCGCTGTTCCGTGCGAGCAGCCAGGCGCATCAGGCGACCGAGTTTCTGTTAATGCCGGCGGCAGAGACAGAAACGGTAAAGACTGATGCCGCCCGGGCGGCCTGAACGGGGGAGGGATTATGACCGAGGAACAACACCACTGGCAGACCGTTGCCGGCGCGCTTTTGAACCGGCATTACGGACTGACACTGAACGACACGGACCTCTGCGAAGAGGTCTGCGTCATCGCCTTGCAGGAGGCCGGTTTACGGCCGTATGAGGCGATTAACGACCTGGCTGAGAAATTCGACCTCGAACGTATCGATGTCAATGACTATCAGCAGCTGTCGCCGGCGATCCGCCTGGCCCATGAGTTACGGGTTTTACGCGAACTGTCCGACCACTGACGGCGGTTGAGCCAACAGGCTGACCGTCACTGTTTTACACCTTAACCCAACGGGGGAGATGCTCCCCCGTTGGGGGACGTCTCTCCTTTTTTCTTGAAAAACAAGGAGAACTACCATGTCTAACTGGTGCAAAAACCGTCTGGTTGTAACCGGCCAATCCGTGTTTGTCGACGAGCTACAGCAATGGGTGAATGGCCATGTCGTTCCTGACTACCGCCATGCCATCCAGCAAAGTTGCAGGATGTTCCTGGCAGGTTGTGCCGGCATCTTGAAACCGGCGACGGTAAAACCAGGTGTTTATGTCCCTTATCCTGGTTTGCTGGCACATCCCGGCGTTTCGTCAGCGCAGAACCTGGCGTTTGAACAGTGGTTCTGGCTGCTTAAAGCCGATGCGCCGTTAACGGCTGAAAATATCCGTCAGATTGAGCGGCTCTACAGCCAGTCCGGGATAGCGTCAGTCAAGTGGGAGAACATTCCACCACTTGCCCAGGCGCGAATAGCGGACGTCATTGAGCGCCAATTTGCCGACTGGTTCGGCATGGTGGGGCTTGACGGCCCTGTTGATGCCGGCAGCTGTTAGGAGCGGCTCGGGAATATGCCCGAGTATACTGTGCCCTGCGACATGCTGATGTTAATCCCGACGCGTCTGGCGACAGAGCTGAACGGGGCCGGTGTCGAACATGTTGATGGCGGCCGAATAGAGCCGGAAGTCCTGGGCGGTGAGGTTATCCAGTTTACCTACGCCGACAAAGATTCCATGCCGTTACCACCCAATGCCGTAGCGAGTTAAATACTCGCTGCAGCACTGACGTTAAACGATGGCCACCGGATTTTCCGGTGGTCTTTTTTCATCCCTCTGGGAACACTGTTTCCCGCTCGGGATACGTGTTCCCTTTTTTTTGGAGAACACGTATGTCCGGACTAATTAACCATGAAAAAGCGTTTATCTCACTCTTCAATGAGACGGCGCGGTATCACCGGCGCGCCAAGGTGTTTGAGGACTTCGTCAGCTGCAGCGTCATCGCGCTGGAGAACCGTTTTTGCTTCAACCAAAAGCGGGAAGACAATTACCTGCAGATCGTCAAAGGCTATGAGAAAACGGACGTCAGTCGCATGGCGCAGCTGCTGGCCAAGGTATCGATGAGCATGATGGATCAATTCAGTGACTTCCTGGGTAGGGTCTTCATGCAGCTGGATCTGGGGGACAAGTACCGCGGCCAGTTTTTCACGCCGTGGGACGTCAGCAGAATGATGGCCCAGATATCCCTGGGTGATGTTGACAGCGTTTTCCTGGATAAACCGTTCATTACCCTTGCCGAACCGGCGTGTGGCGCCGGCTGTATGGCACTGGCCTATGCCGATGTGCTTAACCAGTCGGGCTATCTGTCACACCATCATATGTGGGTGTCAGCGACGGACATTGACCCGCTGGCGGCCGGTATGGCCTATATCCAGTTGTCGCTCTGTGGTGTCGCAGGGGAGGTGGTGATCGGCAACTCGCTGCATAACGAGCGGCGCCGAATACTTTATACGCCTGGTCACTACCTGGGAAACTGGTCAGCGCGTTTGAAAAGGAAACAGGTCGCCTGATGAAGGTACAGCTTAATTAACCCATGCCGGCATATTGCCGGCTTTTAAGCTAAGGTAGAGGCCTGATAATTCAGTTATTCGTAAGTAATCAGGCATTGCGCTATATGGGGGCACCTAGAAAACGGAAAATACGCTACGTCAAGCTCGCTTTTTGAGCTGGCATGGCGGGCAGCTATGAGCGAAAAGCGGACGCCCGCATAGCGTAAACAGGCGTCCGATATTTTGAAGTGGGCAGATTAATTAACCCGCTTCCCCGTTTCGTCAATGACCTTCTCGCCATCCTCTTTGGTAAACGCTCCTTTCTGGCCTTCCGGTAGAATATCCAGCACTATTTCTGAAGGGCGGCAAAGACGAGTGCCAAGCGGCGTAACGACAACCGGCCGATTAATCAGGATCGGATGTTGAAGCATGAAATCAATCAACTGCTCATCACTAAATTTCTCTTCATCAAGACCCAAGTGTTCATAAGGCTCAACATTCTTACGCAGTAATACACGCACCGTAGTTCCCATATCTGAAATAAGTTTAATCAGCTCATCACAGGTCGGTGGCATATCGAGATAATAAATTATCGTCGGTTCGTTGCCGTTGTTACGGATCATCTCCAGCGTGTTGCGTGAGGTGCCACAGGCCGGGTTGTGATAGATGGTAAAGTTGCTCATATTAGTATCTCATTACAAAGTGACAGAGAGCCGCCACGCCAGCGCGACCAGAGTGACAAACAGCACCGGCACAGTCATGACAATGCCGGTACGGAAGTAATATCTCCAGGTGATTGTCATATTTTTCTGGGCAAGCACATGCAGCCACAGCAGAGTTGCCAGACTGCCAATCGGGGTGATTTTCGGGCCTAAATCGCAGCCAATCACATTGGCATAAATCATTGACTCTTTGACGACGCCAGTCGCCGTACTCCCGTCAATCGACAGCGCACCAATCAGCACCGTCGGCATATTGATCATCACTGATGAGAGAAATGCCGTCAAGAAGCCGGTGCCGAACGTCGCTGCCCATAACCCCTTGTCTGCCAGCAGATTCAGCACGCCAGACAGGTACTCCGTGAACCCTGCATTGCGCAGGCCATAGACCACGAGGTACATGCCCAGTGAGAAAATAACGATCTGCCATGGCGCACCGCGCAGGACTTTTCCGGTGTTGATGGAATGACCTCTTTTCGCCACCACAAACAGCACTGCTGCGCCAGCCGCCGCTATCGCACTGATCAGGATTCCCAGCGGCTCCAGAACAAAGAAACCAACAAGCAGCAATAACAGGACAATCCAGCCCGCCCTGAAGGTTGCCGGATCCTTGATCGCACAGGCTGGCGTCTTCAGCAGCGAAACTTAATACGTTGCCGGAATATCCCTGCGGAAGAAGAGATGCAGCATGATCAGCGTGGCCGCAATCGCTGCCGCATCCACGGGGATCATAACGGAGGCGTACTGCGCAAAGCCCTGACAGAAGAAGTCCGCCGAGACGATATTCACCAGGTTAGAAACAATGAGCGGTAGGCTGGCCGTATCTGCAATAAATCCTGCAGCCATGACAAAGGCCAGTGTCGTGCCCTGGCTGAACCCCAGTGCGAGCAGCATCGCAATCACAATCGGCGTCAGGATCAGCGCGGCGCCGTCATTGGCAAACAACGCAGCAACAGCGGCACCGAGCAAGACTATCAAGGTGAACAGCGCTCTAGGCAGGAACTTTGTCGGAGATAGAGCCTTCAGCCATCAACACTGTATCGAGTAATGAAATTGGTTGCTAGAAAGTCGATGGTTTGTTGCGTATGATTAAAAATCAACCTTAAAGGCTTTATATATGGATTTGCTATGGCTTTTGTATCAGAAAGAGAAATTGTAAGAAAGATATTTAGCAAAAAAATTGAATTTACGATCTTGGCATTTTTCTATATTTCCTCGATTTTTTTTCTTCTTTGTAGTGGCGTTCTCTTTCAATATTTTACCGCTGCCTTCACAAAAGGTAATTGTTATGAATGCTCAATGAAACTTGATTACATAAAACAATTTTATTTTTCACTGGAAAGCGCATGGTACCTCATATCTGCTGTTGCAGTATTTATTGCATCTGTTTTTATACAGCATAGAATTAAAGGTTATTTAACATTGTTAGCTATTACATGGATCGTACTAACAATAACAGATGTGGTGTTAATACACGCATTAGACGATATAGCTATGAATAATATTTTGTTAAATATACTATATAATCTTTTTGGGGCTATTTTATTGTCGCTGTTTATGTGTTTATCAAACTCCCTCCTTTTCCATCTTAATAAGATAAAACATATTCCAATGATTTTATCGGCAATGATTCCATTAATTTCCGCAATAATAATAGCCGTACTTATAACCGCCGTTATATATTTATTGTTTGCCCGGCAGGCGGTAGAGATTGAGATGGATATATCTGAAGGTTCAGACATCACCTATGTAGGTGTAAAAGATAAAGAGAAATCATTTGGGTTTTTAAATGATAAAAAAACAGACACGCCAACGTATCTGGATGTAATGAAAAATGGTAGTTTGATATATAATGATATAAAGGGTTTAAGTGGTGCTGATATTTATATTGTCTCCGGTTGTTATGCCCTTCCAGATTTACTTCGCAATGTACCGCTTGATGCTAAAAAATCTTTTCTGAATGTAAAAAAGCTAGAAATCACACAGAAACTTCCAATGATGGGGTTCATACAAGGTGAATCCGCGGATGTGATGCCTAAAGCAGCATCAAGATTAAGTTTGAGCAAGCAAGATGATGAATTTATGCTAGCCTCAAGTGTTACTGACTCTCAAATAAAATTTGAATCAAACAATGCACAATTGATGGTTGCTTTCGCATTTATGCCAATAACAACGAATGGTATTTTACATGATTATACATACGATATAATAATAAATGATAAAAAATATAAAATTGAAAATCATGTTGCACCTCTATCTAGGCTTGATAAAAATAAGAAGATGAAGTGTGAATACCAGCAAATATCGGATTTGAAAAATACTTATAGCATTAATGCAAATTACTTAACGGGTTTTTTACTTGTCCTAAAACCAGATGATATTATTAATTACAACAATAGCCCCTCCGTACTACTCAAGACTGATTTTGCTTTCTATAAAAAAACATACCAGAAGCTTGATAAAATATATGATGATATAAGCAATGGGAAATTATCTTCACTGAGAGCAACAGGTATCTCCCAATTTAGTATCAACGGGAAAAATTTGTCGTTAAGGCCAGAATCGGAGATTATTATTTCTGAAGGGAGTTTGTATGGACTAGTTAATAAAAGCAAAAAAATTAAAATATATGGCACGGCAGATCTTGTTTTTGTTGATAACAAGATAATGAACCTTCGTAAAATAACTTATTTGCAATCTAAGCTGGAAATTTTTGGTTCTTCTATTATGGATATATTAAAGTATATATTTGGTTTAGGTCTGCTAGCAATTTCTATAAAGTTTATTCATTCTTACTTTAAGAATGATGTGAATGAAAATTTATTCTTGTAACGCATTTAGCTCCAATTGGAGCCTTTTTATGACTAATTATTAAAATATCCTACGTCAAGCCTGTTTTTAAAGCAGGCTTGAGCGTGAAGCGGACACTCATACCTGCTTTAAACTGGCGTTTTTGTCGTTACCCATACCTATATTTTCTGTTGTTTAACTGCCAGAACTGAGCGGTTGAAAAGCCAGAATTATGCCGCGTCAGCGGCATGGAGGCGCCAGCAGCTGTTGAATAGAGTACCGTAGGCAAATGGCGCCGTAGCCGGCTTCCGTACTGAAAGGTTCTGTCTATCCCATCCCTTCTCTTGTATCTAACATTTAGTAGTGAATAGCTACTGTAAATGTCCCTACAAAACGAACCATTATTTTTAGAGGGCGTCTGGCACTCCAACGTCCGCTCCTGGCACATAACAGCCCGTCATACCAGCTCAAAAAACAGGCTTGACGTAGGATGTATTCCGTTTCCCTAGCGGATCCCTATATGCCGTTATCAACCGGATATCTATTCCATAGGTGACGCAAACCTGACTCATCCACTTTACAGCGAAACCCTTTTTTTATTAAAATATTATGCATTATTTTTGATTCTGGATGACACTTGGCAGTAAGCATTTCTCCCCGGGCCTTAGATTCAGATAAATGCGTTTCTATTATCTTTCTCCCGAACCCCTTACCTTGGTGTTCTGGAGATATTGAGACCATGAGAATTTCTTTGTAGAAATAACCCTTAACGTCTCCGGCGATAATGCTGAAACCTACAGGTAACCCTTGATCCATCCATACAAAAACGCCCATTTTACGACTTATATACTTCTCGGCCTTTCGATGGTAGTGATGATCGAAACCCTTTGAAATCATTAGCCTGAGCCGAATTTTATATACAAACCACTCGAAAGGGTTTAATAGATTCGTATCGAAATGATGATTTTTCGCCCCTTCACGAATAAGTTTGGTTATGAATGGAAGGTCCCTTTTTGTGGCTAACCTTTTCATTCTTCTTCCTTTTTTGCTTGGCGTAGCATAAGTTTTGCCCCCCAGGTGGTCAGATCCACGATCTCTTCCTGCTCCAAGCCAAAGGTATCTTTGAGTACCGTCATCGCTTCGGTGCCATAGAGCACTGACATCAGCATGACCAGCTTTTGAACTTTGTCCTGTGGGAGTTGAGACTCCAGCGGTGCTAATGCTTCAGTGAGTGCTTCCCGGCGGTTACTCTTTTTAAGCAGAGTATCTTCTTCTTCACGCTCCTTCTCCTCATGGCGGGTCTGCCAGCGATGTTGCGAAATGCGCATTGCATCACGCATTAGTCCTTCATGAGAGTACAGCTCTCCATATCCCCAGCTCAGTAATCGGCAGATATTATCCTCAGCATCATCCCCCATGATAGGCCTTTCAACAGACCCTATGACCTGTTTGACGACATACTCAACGAACTCGCTGTGCGTCGTGAAGTAACTCCGGAGAGTAACCTTCGCATATTCGGCTTCGCGGGTGATCTCTTCCGGGGATGGGAATTTGTCTTCCTTGTAGAGCTTCAGTGCTGCATTAACAAGACGTTCAAGGGTTCGGCGCCGCACTGGTGACAGGTTGTTTTCGTCAAAAAGTTGCATTTCTTTGTCTCGCTCAACAAAAAATATCACACGTAATAAAAATATCTTGCAGGTTATAAAATATTAGCCTAGCTTTATATTGCACGATATCAATCAATCTTTCACCCCTTATGATGGAGAGGGTTGTATGGCCAAGTTTGTGTATGTCATAGGGACAGCGGACACCAAACTCGATGAGTTGCTCTGGCTGAAGTCCTGTTTGCATGCCGCCGGCGTGGATTCACATATTATTGATGTGTCTACTGGAAAGCCGTCGGAATTTTGTGAAGACAGTAAGATAGATATTCCGCCATCACAGATTGCTGAATATCATCCGGAAGGCTGTGAAGCGGTTTTCTGCAATGAGCGTGGTCGTGCTGTAACAGCCATGTCTGTTGCTCTGACTCGTTTTCTACGCAGTACCTCGGAAGATATTTCTGGATTAATTGGCATAGGGGGTTCCGGCGGAACAGCCCTGATAACGGCAGCGATGAAGTCAATGCCTATAGGCATACCCAAACTGATGGTGTCTACCATGGCGTCGGGTAACGTTAGCGGCTATGTCGGGGGCGTAGATATTGCCATGCTGTACACGGTGACTGACCTGAACGGCCTTAATTACCTCTCTCGTACCATTCTCTCTAATGCGGCCCATATGATAGCCGGTGCTGTAAATCATCTGGTTGTCCCTGTTCGCGCCCAAAAACCCGTTATTGGTTTGTCCATGTTTGGTGTAACTACGCCATGCATTAATCAGCTGATTACAGCTTTGCATGAACAGTACGACCCTTTGGTATTTCACGCCACTGGCAACGGTGGTACTTCGATGGAGCGGCTTGTTGAGAATGGCGAGATTGTCGGCGTTCTTGATATCACGCTGACTGAAGCCGCTGACCTACTGTTTGGCGGTGTACTGGCATGTCCAGAAACTCGGTTAGATTGTATAGCGGAGACAAAGGTGCCATGGATCGGCAGTGCAGGGGCTCTGGATATGGTTAATTTCAGCGCTCCTGACAGCATACCTGAGCGTTATGCTCAGCGGCAGTTTGTCGAGCATAACGCTCAGGTGACGCTAATGCGCACAACACCAGGGGAAAACTACCAGCTCGGCGTGTGGATTGGGCAGAAGCTCAACGAATGCAATGGGCCGGTACGTTTTCTTATACCAGAAGGTGGATTCTCCGCACTTGATGCTCCCGGCCAGCCGTTTTATGACCCTGACGCACGACGGGCGTTTGCTGACGGGTTAGAGAAGACTGTGTTACAGACGAGCCGGCGCCGGATTATCAAAACGCCTCACCATATTAACGCACCTGAATTTGCAGCACTTGTGATTGAGGAGTTCAACGCAGTCATGCAACACCAGGGAACCTCTCATCACTCAATACCAGGGAAACTTTAATGAATAGCTACAGGATGATTGTTGAAAGTCTGAAGCAGAAAGTCGCCCGTGATGAACCGATTATTGGCGCCGGTGCTGGCACCGGTCTTTCTGCGCGCAGCGAAGAGGCCGGCGGTGTTGACCTGATAGTCATCTACAACTCGGGTCGTTTCAGGATGGCTGGTCGCGGTTCACTGTCCGGCCTGATGCCGTATGGTAACGCCAATCAGATAGTTCGTGAGATGGGAAACGAAGTGTTGCCTGTCGTCAAAAAAACGCCGGTACTTGCCGGCGTCTGCGGCACCGATCCGTTCTGTAATCTCTCACCGTTCCTGGACGAGCTCAAGAATCAGGGCTTTGTCGGCGTACAGAACTTCCCGACCGTGGGTCTCATTGACGGCAATTTCCGCAAGAACCTGGAAGAGACCGGGATGGGCTATCAGCTGGAAGTCGACATGATACGCCTGGCGCATGAGAAGGGGATGCTGACCACCCCGTACGTCTTCAATCCGGACGACGCGGTGGCGATGACCCAGGCCGGCGCGGACATCATTGTCGTGCACATGGGGTTGACCACCGGCGGGGATATCGGTGCCGAAACTGCGCATGACCTTGAGTCCTGTATACCGATAATCAACGCCTGTGCCTGGGCGGCGAAAGCGGTACGGGATAACGTGATTGTGCTGTGCCACGGTGGTCCTATCGCGGAGCCGGAAGATGCGGCGTATATCCTGGCTCATTGCCCGGATTGCCACGGATTCTACGGTGCCAGCTCGATGGAACGCCTGCCAACTGAAATAGCGATTAAAAATACCGTCGAAGTATTTAAAAAAATAAAACGGAATTAATTATTCATTTAATTTCCGGATAATAAACAGGGCTTAAATAATGATGGTAGCGCCCTGAATAAATTAAAAAAAATTTGTTTTTGCCTCAAATACCCACGTGGATGATTTATCCACGTGGTCCTTTTGTGGCCTTTGGCTTCACCAACTGCAGCAGCATGGGATTGATAAAGGATATATCACCCTGAATACGCCTGAACAGGATAAATCTTTTCTTCCGGGAAAAGAGTTTCCTGTGGTGCGTATCGTGCCGACCTGCGCAGCATAGCGCCGGTCCCGTTTTAATGGAGTGCTGTTGATGTCTTATTCTGATACGCCTGAACAGGTAGCCGTCATCGGTTGGTCTGGGCATCGCCTGGTCGTCAGGGCGTTTGCCGGCACGGGCAAAACGTCCACCTTGGTGCGTTATGCGCTGGCGAATCCCAACACCAAGATGCTCTATCTGGCGTATAACCGCGCTGTCAGGGATGAGGCCGAACAAAAATTTCCCTTCAACGTTGAGTGCAAAACGTCGCATCAGCTGGCCTGGCCAAACTTCGGCCGTCATTACCAGAAGCGGTTAACGGGTAATCTGCGGATCACTGACGTTGCTCGCCAGCTCAATACCCGCCACTGGCCGCTGGCCAGGACGGCCATCATGGCCTTCAATGCCTTTTTGTGCAGTGGTGATCATGAATTTGGGCCGCAACACCTACCGGATGAAGATGACCGCTGCGGGTTAACTGCAGACCGGATCCTAGCGGCTGCGCAGCAGCTGTGGCGCGAATCTGCGCGCCAGGATGGCACGTTCCCAGTTACGCACGATGTCTATCTCAAGCTGTATCAGCTCTCTCAGCCAGATCTCTCAAAACGCTGGCAAACGTTGCTGTTCGACGAGGCGCAGGATGCCAACCCGGTGACACAGAGCCTGGTGTTTGCGCAGGACTGTAATGTGGTGCTGGTCGGCGATCGTCATCAACAGATTTACCGTTTCCGCGGCGCCAAGAATGCCCTCGATGCGCCGGCACTCAGCGATGCCGAATGGCTGAATCTGACTCACAGTTTCCGGTTCGGGCCAGCGGTGGCCAGCGTGGCAAACATGCTGCTGGCCCGCCAGGGAGAAACGATGCCCGTTGTGGGCGATGGCGGGGAAGACGCGGTAGTCACACGGCTGCCAGAGGAAAAACGGGGAGAGCACGTCACGGTATTAAGCCGAACTGTTGCCGGTGTGATTGGGGCAGCGCTGGATGCCAGCCTGGCCGGCCAGAAGGTGTTCTGGGTCGGCGGCATCGCCGGCTACAAGACCGAGGAGCTCGAAGACCTTTACTGGTTCTCTGCAGACATGCCTGAACGGATGCGTTCGCCGGCGTTGTCGCGGGAATATCGTGATTTTGAAGAGTTCGAGTCGGTGGCCAAGGCCACGAAAGATCCGGAAATGAACCAGGGCCTGCGCCTGCTTGAACAGTATTTTCCGTTGCCGCAGAAACTGCAGGTGATGCGTGAGCATGCCGTCACGGACGAAACACAGGCTCAGGTCACGGTGTCGACGGCGCACCGCAGCAAGGGATTGGAATGGCCGGTGGTCGCCCTGAACGAGGACTTTGCCGATATCACTGATCCGCTGTTGCCTGAGGATGAGCGCACTGACGAAACCAATCTGCTGTATGTGGCGGTAACTCGCGCGAGAAAAGTGCTGGTCATTAACGGGTTGCTGCAGGTACTCCTTGACGAAGCCGCCGCTAATGACGGGGAAGGGGATATGCCGGCATGTTGAAGGCCATCAAGGAACTGCTGGTCGGCACCCGTGAGGTATCGACCAGGGAAAAATCATCAGCACCTTCATCGCCGACAGGACCGGCCGGTTATTTTATGCCGCAGTCCGCCACGCAGCTGCTGGACATGCCAGCCCGTAAACAGTGTCTGCAGCAGCTGTGGGAAAACAGCGCATTGCCAAAAGATTTGTACGAGCAGTTTTATCTGCAGCCGCTGCATCATCTGGTGACACTGATGCAGGTGCTGCCGGCAACCCGGCAAGGTGAGTATGCCAATGAAGGCGGGCTGGTTGATATCACGCTGCAGACGACGACCTACGCCGTTCGTCTGGCCAAAGGCCATATGCTGCCGCCGGGTGTGGCGCCGGAGGAGCAGTCAGCGCAAAATATTCTGTGGAACGCCGTGGTGTTTTACGCGGCGCTCTGGCGTTACCTACCTCAACTCGTGCTGATAGAAGGTGAACTGCAGAGTGGCCGCCCGTGGTTACCCGGTGTGACCGTGCCCGCCGAACCTTACCGTTTTCGGTTCAGACCGGTGTCACCGGATTCGACCATCACGACAAGCCAAAGGGCGTTGATTGCCTGTCGTCTGTTGCCGGCGGAAGCGGTCAACTGGCTATCTATCCTGCCAACCGCGGCACATGCGGTGATGCTGATAGCTTCAGGCCAACCCAGCTCGTTGCCGGTGATTGATGAAATAGTCAAAGAGGCTGTCAAGCTGGCGGGTGGCGATGCAATTGCAAACCTAGCGGCCGTTGCCATTCCTTCTTCTCCCATGCCCGTGCCGGCAGAGACGTCGCCAGACCTTGTTGGCGAATCTGCCGCGCAGGTTGCGCTGGAGAGCAGTGTACCTGGTGTCGCAGTCCAAAGTGCTGTGTCGGGAGAGCCGACTGCCATTAACGACCTAGAAGACGGTGCTGACACCGCAGCTGCAGTCAGCTCTGAAGGTGCCATGGCTGTTCCACCGGGTGATGTACTTCTGAGCTCTGCGCTGGATGCACCTGTTAATGATTTACCGCTGGCCGAAATGATTGTTGCACCAGAGCCTGCTGTTGAGGTTGAGGAAGAGATGCAGGCACTGCTTTCGCTGATGAATGTCAGCGTATTGGAGCCAGCTGCTTCAGATCCCGTTGAGAAAGGTGACGCCCCTCATAGTGAGGTACATCCATCGGAAGGGAGCCAGCAGCCAGCAACTAATATTAGCACTGATATTGATAGAGCTGATGATCCTGTGCCTTCTCTAACAGAATCTATTGCTGAACCTCGTCCACTTGAAAAGCCAGTTGCACAACCCCTTATTCAACCTGATTTAAGCCATCAGGGATCCGAACAGATGGCGATAAGTCAGCGGCAGCATGAGTTGGAGAATGCAGACGATGAGTTTTGGAAGTGGTTGGCCACGGGGCTTCAAGAACAGCGCATCAGCGTCAATCATCCGGAGTCCAGGGCGCATATGGTCAGCGGTTTTGTTTTCCTTTGTGTTCCAGAAATTTTTCACTTGTATATCAAAGAGTGTGGTAAGGAGCGTTCCGAACGGAACGCTATTCAGAAGGCGTTTGAGAAAATGGGGAGGCACAGGGTACGTAAAGGGCAGCGATTTTTTATTGGTCATTTGTACCAGGAGCCTGCCGGATGCGGTTCGTACCGACGTATCAATGGCTATCTGGTGAAGGCAAATAGTTTATATGGGGGGAAACATGTACCTGAAGATAGCCAGTTATTGGTGATCCCGTAGTTAACCAGGGAACCCTGAATCACTTAATGGTCAGCGTGCGATAAAGCAGCGAAGAGGTATTGCAATGAAAAAGAAAGAATTAATGCATGATGAATGGGAGCTTTTACTCGAAGAGTATTTCTTCACTAAGCAGCTTCGTTCGGCTACCGAGTGGAGCTATAGGAAGGTTGTTCTCACTTTTACTCGTTTTATTGGTGCCACGGTTCCGCCAAACAAGATCACTCAGCGTGATGTTTTGTTGTGGCGCCGGCATTTATTAAAGGAGAAAAATCTTTCGGTCCATACCTGGAATAACAAGGTGGCGCATCTGCGTGCGATCTTTAATTTGGGGATAAAAAAAGGGCTTGTTGAGTTTGAAGATAATCCGTTTAACGGAACGGTTGTCCGTTCTGACACCAAGAAAAAGCGAATATTAACGCGGACGCAGCTGACTCGCATGTATCTAATCATGCAGCAGTATGAACAAAGGGAGAAGGACAGAAAACCATTACGTGGTGGGAAATGTGCACTTTATCCGACCTGGTTCTGGATGACTGTGCTTGATACGTTCAGGTATACCGGCATGCGGAATAATCAGCTGATTCACATACGCTTGGGAGACATCAATCTTGAGCAAAGCTGGATAGAGTTACGACAGGAAGGGAGTAAGACCCATCGTGAGTGGAAGGTTCCTATCGTCCGGCAGTTGAGAGAACGGATAAAACAGTTGATCACCCGTGCCATGGAGCGAGGTGCCGGTCTTCATGATCTGCTGTTTGATGTGAAACGTTTTACGATGCCACGACACACGCAATACGTCTATAGCGAGAAAGGGGTGACGCAGTCATTTCGTAGCTTCTATCGCCGGTTGTCCAGGGAGAGTGGCTTCGATATTTCTTCACACCGTTTCCGTCACACACTTGCCACGGAGTTGATGAAATCCCCGGACAGAAATCTAAAACTGGTGAAGGATCTGCTGGGTCACCGGAACGTCAGTACCACAATGGAGTATATCGAATTGGATATGGAAGTAGCTGGAAAAGCACTCGAACAGGAGCTTGTTTTACATACGGATATCACTGCTACGAGAAGCTTACAAAGCTTGACACAGGCATGATTTGCTGTGAATATCACCAGTGATCGAGAAAAGGATGCCTGTGTTTGCCCACAGGCATCCTTCTTGAGGAATTCAACTTACAACGTCGCGGTAGTAAACAGTTACTCTGTTATCACTTTGACAAGTCGATTCCGTATTAACCACCCGTTAAAGTTCTCATCCTTTAACCAGTGTGCATTGATGCAGAATTAGTGGTGCCCGGACTCGGAATCGAACCAAGGACACGGGGATTTTCAATCCCCTGCTCTACCGACTGAGCTATCCGGGCAACGCGCCGCATTAAACCCTAAAGGCCCAATGGCGTCAATCGCTTTATGCCATAAACGCAAAAAAACCGGCTCGCTCGCTGACTTTTCAAACAAACTGCCTGAAGTTTGTCCTTGGCGTGATAAATCAGGGCCATGCCGGTATCAGTGGGGGGAACATTCTAGCTCAACGCACCGTGTTTACGGCATTGAGCTACCTGTAGAATGTCCTCTGCCAGCCGTTTGGCAACCGATACATCCTGAAGCTGCCGTTTGATCAGCAGTTTGCTCAAACATCCTTCCTGCACCAGCTCCATTTGCTGTGCCACCATGTCGGGGTCATCCGCATCCATTTCGCGTAGCAGGTCGCGGGTCAGCTCGAGTGAGGTCATCTTTTGCTGTTCCGCCAACTGGTGGATCGGGTGATGGTCGTCGGGGAACACGCTGCAGGCGGCGATAAACAGGCAGCCGGGATAACGATCGTTTTTCACATACTCGGTCAGTACGTCATAGCGTGCCAGCAGTTTTTGCTGCGGGCTAAGGGATTCGTCCAACAACAGCTGACGGCGCCAGGCATCTATCTGCTGCCCATGGTGACGCAGGCAGTCGTACAGCAGAGCTTCGCGATCCGGCCAGAACGGCTTGAAATCGCTGGGCTGCATGCCGAGTTTTTCCGCCAGCATTTCCAGCGTGGTGGTCGCGAGACCTTTTTGTTCCAAAAGTCCCAGCGCCGTATCAAGAACAAGTTCGCGTTGCACGTGTAACCCCTCCAAACTCTGGTTATGAACCTCAGTGTCGTTTATGGCACTGTTTTCTGCAAATGCGCATCAAACGTCTGCGCGTCCATGAAGCCGGTAACGCGGGCGGCCGGCAGCTCTTGCCCCTGAGCATCAAAGAACAGGATGGTCGGCAGCCCCAGCACCTTGAGCCGTTTGAGCAGCGCAGCCTGTTCGCTGCTGTTGGCCGTCACGTCGGCCTGCAACAGCACGGTATTGGCCAGGCGTGCCTGTACTGCGCGGTCGCTGAAGGTATATTTTTCGAACTCTTTACAGGCGACGCACCAGTCGGCGTACAGATCCAGCATCACCGACTTGCCCTGCGCCTGTTGCAGCGCCTGTTCGAGCTGCGCCACATTATCGATGCGGGTAAAGTTGAGCTGCGGATGCGTTGCCTGCTGTGTGGCATTGACGCCGAAAGCCCAGTCTTGCAACGGCCGGGCGACGATCACTGCGGCGGCCAGCAGCAGCAACTGCGCCAGGCGGGCCCAGCGGCGGGTGGCGGTTAGGCTGAGTGTGAAGGCCCAGCCAAAGAACGCCAGCCCCAGCAGGCTCCACAGCCGCAGACCCCAGACGTCACCAATCACCCGCTCGAGCAGGAATACCGGCAGCGCCAGAATGACGAAGCCGAACGCTTCTTTCACGTACTGCATCCACGGCCCGCTGCGCGGCAGCAGCCGGTTGCCGAACAGGGTGATCAGCACCAGTGGAATACCCATGCCCAAAGCGTATAGATACAGCGTACCGCCACCGGCCCACAGATTGCCGCTCTGCGCGATATACAACAGGATGGCGCTGAGTGGTGCGGTAGTGCACGGCGAGCAAATCAGCCCGGCCAGCGCGCCCATGGCGAACACCCCAGCCAGCGAGCCGCCGCGCTGGGTGTTGCTCCAATTGGCCAGCCGGGTTTGCAGTGATGACGGTAACTGCAGCGAGTAGAGGCCGAACATCGACAACGCCAGCGCAATAAACAGCAGCGACAGGCCAATCAGTACGTAAGGGTGTTGAAGTGCCGCCTGAAATTGCAACCCGGCGGCGGCCACCACCAGCCCAAGCAGGGTATAGGTCAGCGCCATACCTTGCACATACACCACCGCCAACAACAGGATGCGGCCGCTGCTGTGCGGGCGCTCACGGCCAAGAATAATGCCGGAAATCAATGGGTACATTGGTAGTACGCACGGCGTAAAGGCGATACCGATGCCAATCAGCAATGCCCACAGCGGTGAGAACGGCAGTTCGGCCGATGTCGTCGGTGCCGCCGGGGGAGGCTGTGTTGCAGCAGTCGGCGCTGAGCTTGGCGTTACGGCGGCGCTCACGGCATTCAGCGGGACCACGCGGGTTTCTGGCGGGTAGCAAAAACCGGCTTCGGCGCAGCCCTGGTAGGTGACGCTGAGGCTGGCGTTGGCACCGGCCTGCTGTAGCGTCAGCGGCAAGGTCAACTGCTGCTGATAAATCTCTACCTCGCCGAAGAACTCATCTTTATGGCTCAAGCCGCTGGGCAGCGTGACGGCTCCCAGTTGGGCCTGCTGTGGCACCAGCTTGATTTGCTGACGATACAGATAATAGCCGGGGCGTATTTGCCAGTTTAGCGTCAGTTGGTGGTCTGTTTGCTGAAAATCAAAGGCAAATGCCTGATCGACGGGTACGAACTGGCTACCGCCGCCGCCAAACAGTGAGGCTTGTGCGCTCAGCGGCAGTAACCACAGGCCGCAGATCAGGAAAATCAGTTTAACGATGCGTTGATCCATGACAGGTAGTCTTTATCTCCAGTCATCACCGGCAGCACCAACAACTCGGGCGTTTGATACGGGTGATGTTGTTTCAGATGGCTGAGCAGGGCGTCCTGATGCTGTTTATCGCTTTTGAACAGCATTTGCACTTCATATTCCTGTTCCAGTTTCCCTTCCCAGTAATAGAGCGATGAGGCTCCGGGCAGTAGCGTGGCGCAGGCGGCCAGTTTTTCGCCCAATACGCGCGCCGCCAGTTCTTGCGCTGTGGCTTCATCCGGTGCGGTACAGAGTATGACGACGGCATTGCAATCAGACATGTTTACTCCTCTCAACCGTTAGGGGCAGGCAGGCACTATACCTTGAAGGCCGTCGGGCCAGAAGGCGAGTTTATCACGACCGGAGAAAACCAGGAGGAAATCGGGGCTGCACGGCAACCCCGGTGGTGGTGTTACAAGATGACGCTGCCCAGCAGGAAGCCGAACAGCACGGCGAAGACCACGCCGATGGTACCGGGAATAAAGAACGGGTGGTTAAACACGAAGCGGCCAATGCGAGTGGTGCCGGTATCGTCCATCTGCACCGCAGCCACCAGCGTGGGGTAGGTAGGCAGAATAAACAGGCCGGATACCGCAGCGAAGGAGGCAATGGCGGTCAGTGGGCTGACGTTCAGCGCCAGCGCCATTGGCATCAGCGCCTTGGCGGTTGCCGCCTGCGAGTAGAGCAACGCCGAACAGAAGAAGAAAATTACCGCCAGCAGCCACGGGTGCGCCTGAATCACGTTGCCCGCAGTTTCCTTGATCCAGCCGAGGTTGGCCTGAACGAAGGTATCACCCAGCCAGGCTACGCCAAGAATACAGATACAGGCGCTCATGCCGGCCTTGAAGGTGCTGGAATTCAATACCAGATCGGTATCGACGCGGCACAGCAGCGTGGTCAAGGTGGCCACGCTCAACATGATGATCAGAATGGCGTTGGTGGTATTCATCAATGGTGTGGCCACCAGCCCCAGGCCCGGACTGTTGATAATGGCGTAGGCCACGACACACAGTACACCCAGCAGGAACAGCATCACCGACAATTTGGCGCGTGGCTTGATGGCGACCACGTTATTGCCACGCAGCGTGACCAGACCTTCCTCGAATCGTTTCAGGTAAACCGGGTCGCTAGACAGTTTTGAGTCGAAGATCCAGCTGACCAGCAGCGACATCAGCAGCACCGCACAGAAGGTAGACGGGATGACCACCATCAGCATGTGCAGGTAGCTGACGCCGTGGCCTTCCATTACTGACGACATGTACACCACCGCCGCGGATATCGGTGATGCGGTGATGGCGATCTGGGCTGACACGACTGCGGTCGACAGGGGACGGCACGGTTTGATGCCTTGCTCTTTGGCCACTTCGGCGATCACCGGCAGCGCGGAGAGCGAAATATTGCCGGTGCCGGCAAAAATGGTCAGGAAATAGGTAACGATGGGTGCCAGAATAGTGATGTGTTTTGGGTTTTTACGCAGCAATTTTTCAGTTTGCTGTACCAGATAATCCATACCGCCCGCGACCTGCATCGCGGAGATGGCAGCGATAACCGCCATGATGATTGAAATAACGTCAAAGGGAATATTGCCCGGCTTAACGCCGATCATTGCCAGGACTAAAACCCCAAGGCCCCCTGCAAAGCCAATGCCGATACCGCCCAATCTGGCCCCCAAAAAAATGGCCAGCAGAACGATAATCAATTCCACCGCTAACATAGTGTGTTACTCCTTAATAGAAAACATTATGAAAATGAAACGTTAAAATTTTGTGGGCGCCAGAAAGTAAAAAGGCACGCTATCCAGAGGATTTAGCGTGCCTTTTGGGCTAACGGATGTCGTTGTTATTGTTCGTTTTCATCAGTATAGCGTTTCGCTTTATAGGCCGGGTGCATCAGGTTCTCAACCGAGAAAATGTCATCCAGTTCGGCTTCGGTCAACAGGCCGCGCTCCAACACCACTTCACGTACGCTCTTACCGGTCTCCGCGCAGATCTTGCCGACAATGTCACCGTTGTGGTGGCCAATGAACGGGTTCAGATAGGTCACGATACCGATAGAGTTGAATACGTAGTGTTCGCACACTTCTTTGTTGGCAGTGATGCCGTTGATGCATTTTTCCAGCAGGTTGTAGCATGCGTTGGTCAGGATGTGAATTGACTCGAACATCGCCTGGCCAATCACCGGCTCCATGACGTTCAACTGCAACTGACCTGCTTCGGCGGCCATAGTAACGCAAGTGTCGTTGCCAATCACCTTAAAGCACACCTGGTTCACCACTTCCGGGATCACCGGGTTTACCTTGGCCGGCATAATCGATGAGCCCGCCTGCAGTTCTGGCAGGTTGATTTCATTAAGGCCAGCGCGCGGGCCGGAGGACAGCAGGCGCAGGTCATTACAGATTTTGGACAGTTTCACCGCCAGGCGTTTCAACGCACTGTGCACCATGACGTAGGCGCCGCAGTCAGAGGTGGCTTCGATCAGGTCTTCTGCCGGCACCACCGGCAGATTGCTGACTTCCGCCAGTTTCTGTACCGCCAGTTGCTGGTAGCCTTCCGGCGTGTTCAGCGCGGTGCCGATGGCGGTCGCGCCGAGGTTCACCTCCAGCAGTAGCTCCGAGGTGCGTTGCAGGCTGCGGATTTCTTCGCTCAGCAATACGCTGAAGGCGTGGAATTCCTGACCGAGGGTCATCGGTACCGCATCCTGTAACTGGGTACGACCCATTTTCAGGATGGTTTCAAATTCTTTGGCTTTGCGGTCGAAGCCTTCGCGTAGTTGGTTGATGGCGTCATTCAGTTTGATGATCGACGCATAGACCGCGATGCGGAAACCTGTTGGGTAGGCGTCGTTGGTGGACTGGCTCTTGTTGAGGTGATCGTTGGGGTTCAGGTACTGGTATTCCCCTTTCTGATGCCCCATCAGCTCCAGGCCGATATTCGCCAGCACTTCGTTGGTGTTCATGTTCAAAGAGGTGCCTGCACCGCCCTGGAACACATCCACCGGGAATTGATCCATGCACTTGCCTTTATCCAGCACTTCATCGCAAGCCTGGATGATTGTATCGGCGATTTTACGCGGAATGGTTTTTAGCTCTTTGTTAGCTAGCGCAGCGGCTTTCTTCACCATAACCATGCCACGGACAAACTCAGGAACGTCACTTATCTTACTGTTACTAATATAAAAGTTTTCAATCGCACGCAGAGTATGAACACCGTAATAGGCTTCTGCGGGTACTTCACGTGTTCCTAGCAGGTCTTCTTCGATACGAATGTTGTTTGACATGAGAACCTTCTCTATGTTGCTGCCGAATTAATTATTTGTCTGTTAACTAATTTATGTCGCCGTGAGCTTCAACTGCCGAAGTATCGACCGCAGCAATTGTTGCAGCCCAGATCATATGCTGCTTTGGAATAAATGAATGAACCCAGATCACTATCTGACGCTTCAAAAACCACAGCTTTTGCATTCTGTGATCTCATTCACGTTTGTTAACTCTAGCAATAAAAAATGCAGTCTGGTTGAAATGTCCACAAGCCGCCCCCATTGTTATTGAATCGGCCTGAATCAGGCCCCATTTTTCTTTCACGTATGCGCCACCGCGCGGGTACGCGAAGCCATCTGATAGGAGAACGCGGTGCGCTGGTTACCGTTTTTGCTGATATTTTTGCTGGTTTACATCGAAATATCGCTGTTTATCAAAGTTGCCGCCGTGCTGGGCGTCGCCGTCACCCTGTTGCTGGTGATCTTTACCTCGTGCGTGGGTGTTTCGCTGGTGCGCAATCAGGGCATGAAGACTTTCGTGCAGATGCAGCAGAAGCTGGCGGCCGGCGAAAGTCCGGCGGCGGAAATGGTGAAGAGTGTTTCGCTGGTGCTGGCGGGCTTTTTGCTGCTGGTGCCAGGTTTCTTTACCGATTTTCTCGGCCTGCTGCTGTTGCTGCCGCCGGTGCAGAAATCCCTGACGCTGAAACTGATGCCGCATTTGTCGGTGTATCGTCCCGGCGGTTGGGGGCAGGGTGGCGGCGCGGCCGACGGCAACACGTTTGACGGCGAGTTCCAGCGTAAGGACGACGATCGCAACGTGATTGAGCACCGTCCGGACGACCACGACAAACGCGACGAGCGCTAAATATTTTTGGCGCCGTGTGGTCCGGAAAACCGGCATGCACGGCGCACCAATGCGGCCTGCGGGCCGTGTGTGGCCGGCGGCAGGGTGTCGTCAGCCATAAAAGCAAAAAATTTTTACTCGGCCCCCTTGAAGGGGAATGGAATGCCCCCATTTCAAACCCACGAGGCCGGTAAATATGATAATCCGGTGAATAACCCTAAATCTGATACAGACCTTCTTACAGGAGAGCGTTCAATGAGTATTCGTCCATTGCATGACCGCGTTATCGTCAAGCGTAAAGAAGTTGAATCAAAATCTGCTGGCGGCATCGTACTGACTGGCTCTGCGGCGGGTAAATCCACCCGTGGTGAAGTAGTAGCCGTCGGCAAAGGGCGCGTTCTGGAAAGCGGTAATGTTCAACCGCTGGATGTGAAAGTAGGCGACATCGTGATTTTCAACGACGGTTACGGCGTGAAAGCAGAGAAGATCGACAATGAAGAAGTGTTGATCATGTCCGAAAGCGACATTCTGGCAATTGTTGAAGCGTAATTACGCTTTATCTTCTGAACTGAAAAGAGTTGAAGGGAAATACCAATGGCAGCTAAAGACGTAAAATTCGGCAATGACGCTCGCGTAAAAATGCAACGCGGCGTGAATGTTCTCGCTGATGCAGTGAAAGTGACCCTGGGCCCGAAAGGCCGTAACGTAGTGCTGGATAAATCTTTCGGCGCTCCTACCATCACCAAAGACGGCGTTTCCGTAGCACGTGAAATCGAACTGGAAGACAAGTTCGAAAACATGGGCGCGCAGATGGTGAAAGAAGTGGCCTCTAAAGCGAACGACGCTGCGGGCGACGGCACCACCACCGCCACCGTATTGGCTCAGGCAATCATCAACGAAGGTCTGAAAGCCGTGGCTGCGGGCATGAACCCGATGGATCTGAAGCGCGGTATCGACAAAGCCGTTGTGGCCGCAGTTGAAGAACTGAAGAATCTGTCCGTACCTTGCTCTGACTCCAAGGCAATTGCTCAGGTAGGCACCATCTCTGCAAACTCCGACGAAACCGTGGGTAAACTGATTGCAGAAGCGATGGAAAAAGTCGGCAAAGAAGGCGTTATCACCGTTGAAGAAGGCACCGGCCTGCAAGACGAGCTGGACGTGGTTGAAGGTATGCAGTTCGACCGTGGTTACCTGTCTCCTTACTTCATCAACAAGCCGGAAACCGGTTCTGTTGAGCTGGAAAGCCCGTTCATCCTGCTGGCTGACAAGAAAATCTCCAACATCCGCGAAATGCTGCCAGTACTGGAAGCCGTGGCGAAAGCCGGCAAGCCATTGCTGATCGTTGCTGAAGACGTGGAAGGTGAAGCGCTGGCGACCCTGGTGGTCAACACCATGCGTGGCATCGTTAAAGTTGCAGCGGTTAAAGCGCCAGGCTTCGGCGACCGTCGTAAAGCCATGCTGCAGGACATCGCTACCCTGACTGCCGGTACCGTTATCTCAGAAGAGATCGGTATGGAACTGGAAAAAGCCACCCTGGAAGATCTGGGTCAGGCAAAACGCGTTGTAATCAGCAAAGACACCACCATCATCATCGATGGCGTGGGCGACGAAGCGACCATTCAGGGCCGTGTTAGCCAGATCCGTCAGCAGATCGAAGAAGCGACCTCTGACTACGATCGCGAAAAACTGCAAGAGCGCGTGGCCAAACTGGCTGGCGGCGTTGCCGTTATCAAGGTTGGCGCTGCAACTGAAGTTGAAATGAAAGAGAAGAAAGCCCGCGTTGAAGATGCCCTGCACGCAACCCGTGCTGCGGTTGAAGAAGGCGTGGTTGCCGGCGGTGGCGTAGCATTGGTACGCGTTGCCAGCAAAATTGCCGAACTGAAAGGTGCCAACGAAGATCAGAACGTGGGTATCAAGGTTGCACTGCGTGCGATGGAAGCGCCTCTGCGCCAGATCGTAATCAACGCCGGTGAAGAAGCTTCTGTCATCGCCAACAACGTGAAGGCAGGCGAAGGCAGCTACGGCTACAACGCCTATTCTGAAGAGTACGGCGACATGATCGGCATGGGTATCCTGGATCCAACCAAAGTAACGCGTTCTGCTCTGCAATACGCAGCATCCGTGGCTGGCCTGATGATCACCACCGAGTGCATGGTTACCGATCTGCCTAAAGCTGACGCGCCTGATATGGGTGGCGCTGGCGGTATGGGCGGCATGGGTGGCATGGGCGGCATGATGTAATCATCCCCCACACCGTAGTGTGATAAGCCCCGGCGAAAGCCGGGGTTTTTTTATGCGCGGGATCTGGCAACGGACTGGCGCAAAAAAGATTTCATTGCGGGGAACACCATAATCTCGGGTGGAGCAGGTGTATGACAGCGCGCCCGTCATTGGCTATGCAAGCAAGGCTGGCGAATAATGCGCGCATTAGCGCACGGTATTTGATGATATTTTTGCAGACCGGGCTGCTTTAGCGTGTAAACTGGTACATCATCAGCTGTCGCTCAAGGCGTTGACCAGGCACATGTGGCAACGGAAGCTTAAGAGATAGCATCGCTTTCTGATAAGCTTTTGCGTAATTCTCAACATCATATGGGGAACAAGATGCGGATTAAAGCCTTACTGGGACTTTCAGCAGCGTTGCTGCTGGCAGGATGCAGCACGACCAATGAACTGACCAGCGCAGGTCAGCAAGTTAAATTCACCGACACCAAACCGGCGGCAGAATGCCAGCTGGTGGGTGAAGTGACCGGCACCCAGAGCAATTGGCTATCTGGCAGTAATGCTGAAAGCGGTGGCCTGCGCGGCGCGGCCAACGATCTGCGCAATAAGGCGGCGGCAATGGGCGGCAACGTGATTTACGGTGCAACCAGCCCGAGCCAGAATCTGCTTTCCAGCTTTGCTCCACTGGACAGCAAAATGATCGGCCAGGTGTATAAATGCCCCTGATCCGATTGGCGGTTTAAAACAAAAGAGGAATGCCCAGGCATTCCTCTTTTTGCATCTGACGGCGGTAACTATTGCTGGGTGAGGCGCAGATCCAGTGGCGTTTTACTCGGCTCGCCGCCTATTTCACGCGTCAGACGCGGTACCAGATAGCCTGAAACTTTGCTTAGCAGCGCTTTCATGATATCGCGGGCCTGGTCGTCGCTGACCATAAAATGCGCCGCTCCCTGAACTTTATCCAGCACATGAATGTAATACGGCAGGATCCCGGCGTCGAACAGCGCATTGCTCAGCGCTGCCAGCGTGTCGGCATCGTCATTGATGTCACGCAATAGCACGCTCTGGTTGAGCAGAGTTACCCCGGCCCGGCGCAGCTGCGCCATACTGGTGCTTAGCGCGGCGTCGATTTCATTGGCGTGATTGATATGCGTTACCAGCAACACCTGTAGCCGTGACGTCGCCAGCCGCTGGCACAGCGCCTCGGTAACGCGCGCTGGAATGACCACTGGCAAGCGGGTGTGGATACGCAGACGTTTCAGGTGTGGGATAGCCTCCAGTTCACCGATTAACCAATCAAGTTCGTGGTCTTTCGCCATTAACGGATCGCCGCCGGAGAAAATAATTTCATCCAGTTCCGGATGATGGCGGATATACTCCAGCGCAAGACGCCAGTTGGCCTTGTTGCCTTGGTTATCCTGATAAGGGAAGTGGCGGCGGAAACAGTAGCGGCAGTTGACCGCACAGCCGCCTTTGACCAACAGCAGCGCGCGGTTGCGATATTTATGCAACAGTCCTGGCACCACGCTGCGCTGTTCGTCAAGCGGGTCGGTAGTGAAGCCGGGGGCGATAACGAATTCTTCGCTGGCGGTCAGCACCTGTCGCAGTAAAGGGTCATTGGCATCGCCGGGGCGCATGCGTGCAGCAAAGGCGCGCGGTACGCGCAGCGGAAACAGCCGACGCGCTTCACGCCCCTGCGGCAACAGCGGGTGTGCGTTCAGTGACAGCAGTTGCAGTAATTCATCGGGGTCGGTAATAACATCGGCGAGTTGATGTAACCATTCTTCTCTATCCGCGATGTTTTGGGTTATAATGTGTGCCATTTTTTTGGCTAAGCTACCAGTTTAAATATTCAGAGGGCCATCATGGCGACTTATTCTAGCAACGATTTCCGTCCGGGTCTTAAAATCATGTTCGAGGGCGAGCCTTACGCCGTCGAATCCAGCGAGTTCGTCAAGCCGGGCAAAGGCCAGGCTTTTGCTCGTGTTAAAATGCGTCGTCTGCTGACCGGCAGCCGCGTTGAGAAAACCTTCAAATCTACCGACTCCTGCGAAGGCGCCGACGTGGTTGATACCAACATGAACTACCTGTACAACGACGGTGAGTTCTACCATTTCATGCATCCAGAAACCTTTGAACAGCACCAGGTTGAAGAAAAAACCGTTTCTGACGTCGCCAAATGGCTGCAAGATAATGCGGAATGTATCGTTACGCTGTGGGATGGTCGCCCGATCGCCGTACAGCCACCGAACTTTATCGAAGCGGAAATCATCGATACCGATCCAGGCCTGAAAGGCGATACTGCCGGTACCGGCGGCAAGCCAGCGACATTGTCCACTGGCGCGGTGGTTAAGGTGCCATTGTTCGTGCAGATCGGCGAAGTGATCAAGGTTGACACCCGCTCTGGCGAATACGTATCGCGCGTTAAATAAGTATCTATGCGCGGGAGCCCGTGTGGCTCCCGCGTTTTAGCGTCCTTTTTTAGAACTTTGGCAGAATTGGCATGATGAAAAAAACGCTGTTAGCCATTATTTCCCTCGCATTATTGCTGTCCCTGAGCGGCTGTAATACCTTCCGCGGCTTTGGCGAAGACGTGCAGCATCTTGGCGGTGCTATTTCTCGCGGCGCAGACTAAAAACGCTAAGCGTTATTAATGGATAGAGAGAGAAAAGTCTGTTTCTAACGGCAACGCCTGCCAATTTTGACTACGCTTAGAGAGCTGTATCTTTTCGTCACTTACTAATAAGGATTTTCTTATGTTGAAGAAAAGTATTATTGCGATTTTCTCTGTGCTGGTTCTGTCTTCACTGACTGCGTGCAATACCACCGAAGGCGTCGGCAAGGACGTACAAGCCGGTGGCGAGGCTATCCAACGCAGCGCACAATAGCGTTCACTGATGTTGTCTGTGGTATTCCACGTGCGATAATCGGTGTTAATCAGTTTTACCGTCGTGGAATACCCTGCTTGACCATGTCTGGCGCGACCTTGCCGCCGACTGTGCGTTATCATTGTACCGTTCATTTAGCCAGGTTGGACGACCTTCCTGCGCGTCGTTGTTCAGGGGACGACCCCATATATCCTGGAGCCTGTTCCATGGCGTGGATCATTCTTGTTATTGCCGGTTTACTGGAAGTTGTCTGGGCCATAGGCCTGAAATATACCCACGGATTTACCCGTCTAACACCCAGCATTATTACCATTGTGGCGATGGTAGTCAGCATGGTGCTATTGGCAAATGCAATGAAAACGCTGCCCGCCGGCACCGCCTACGCGGTGTGGACCGGCATTGGCGCCGTCGGAGCGGCGATTATGGGCATGGTGCTGCTCGGCGAGTCGACCAATATCATGCGCGTTTTAAGCCTGTGCCTGATTATTGTCGGTATTCTCGGGTTGAAATTCAGTAGCCATTAGTTGCCTTGCTGTTTCACCCAGATCAGCTTGTCGATCTCGAAACCGTAGCCTCGTGCGGTTTGCAGCAGTTGGTCGCGTACGCTGGCATCCAGCGTCGGCGTACGTGACAAGATCCACAGATAGTCGCGGTTTGGCCCGCAGACCAGCGCATAGCGGTAGTCCGCATCCAGTGCAATGACGTTATAACCGCCGTAAAATGGCCCGAAGAACGACACCTTTAGTGACGCCTGCTGTGGCGAACCGATAAAGTAGGCTTTTCCCTCGCTTTGCTGCCACCGCTGTTTTTGTCGATTAAATCCTTTATTTATCACCTTCAGGCCGCCGTCTTGGCGCGGACTGTACTGTGCGCTAACCTGCTCCAGGCCGCGTTCGAAGCGGTGATCGAGCCGGGCGATTTCATACCAGGTGCCGAGATAGCGTTTAGCATCGAAGTTATCCACCACCTTGACGTCCTTTGGCGGGGATACGCTGCAGGCGACAGACAGCAGTGCGGGAAGCATCATGCACAGTTTTGACCAAAAACGCATTAGGTAACTCCTGTTTACCGGTGAGATAAACAGTGTAGCGGAAAAGCGGGGGGCTGGCGGCCAATCAACGCTGGCCGCCAAGGGGGATTATAGCGTGACAACGCCTATCAGCGTGACCACGCTCAGGATCGCCGCCAGGCCGTAGAATACCCATTTGCCGGCCGGCACATGGATTTTCAGGTCGTGCATGGCGTGGTGAATGCGGTGCAGGCCACACCACAGCGGCAGGACGATCATCAGCAACAGGAACAACCGGCCGATCAGGCTTTGGCTGAAGGCCAGCACGCGCTCATAGCTCAGCGCGTCGCCAGGGAACAGGCCGAGTGGCAGTAGAATACCCACCAATAATACTATCGCCGGTGCAACGATGGCTCCCCACATGCCGCCGGCGCCGAACAAACCCCAGAATACCGGCTCGTCGGAGCGTTTAGGTGTTAAATTTGTCATGTTTCCTCCGGATTACAGTAGCGCGACGGCGAGGATAATCACGCTCACCACGATGGTCACTGCCCATAGGGCCTTGACGATCGGGCCTGGACCCATTTTTTCGCTGTTGACCACGATATTGGCGGCTTTAGGCGCCAGATCGAACCAGGTTTTGGTGTGCAGCAGCGCCGCCAGCAGCGCGACGATGTTAATCAGCAGCACCAGCGGGTTTTGCAGAAAACCGATAAACCCTACCCAGCTATCCGGCCCGCCTTTGAGCGCGAATAGGCCGTAGATCAGCACGATGCTGAACCACACCGCCGGCAGCGAGGTGCCTTCCCGCAGCATATAGAAGCGATAGAAACCCAGTTTTTGCCACCAGGTTGGCGTCATGGTGCGCACATACGGTTTACGTTGTGTTGTCATTGCCGTCTCCTCTCCCTTATTGCGGTTTCAGCATGGCGATCATGAAGTCTTTGGCACTGTCTACCTTGCCCTGCTGGATGGCAGCGGCCGGATCGACGTGTTTTGGACAGACTTCAGAACAATAGCCAACAAACGTACAGCTCCAGACGCCGTTCTGGCCATTAAGCTGCGGCATGCGCTGTTTCTTGCCGTGGTCGCGGTTGTCCAGATTGTAGCGATGCGCCAGGGTGATCGCCGCCGGGCCGATAAACTCCGGATTCAGGCCGAACTGCGGGCAGGCGGCATAGCACAGCCCACAGTTGATGCAGCCGGAGAACTGGTGATATTTGGCCATTTGCGCCGGCGTTTGCCGGTTTGGGCCGTCTTCCGGTTTGCGATCGTTGCCGATGATGTACGGTTTGATCGCCTCCAGACTTTCGATAAAGTGGGTCATGTCGACCACCAAATCGCGCTCGATCGGGAAGTTGCCCAATGCCTCGACTTTCATGCCGCCGGTGTATTCGCGCAGGAAGGTCTTGCACGCCAGTTTCGGTACACGGTTGACCATCATGCCGCAGGAGCCGCAAATAGCCATACGGCATGACCAGCGGTAGGAAAGATCCGGCGCCAGGTTGTCCTTGATATAACCCAATGCATCAAGCAGCGAGGTTTGCTCATCGTAAGGTACGTTATAGGTTTCGAAATGCGGTTGCGTATCGCTTTCCGGGTTATAACGCATGACCTCGATTTTCAGGGTTTTCATCTCAGCCATTCGCCTGCTCCTTATCCTTTTTCTCCTGTGCGTCGGCTTCTGCGCCGTAGACACGTTTGGCCGGCGGCAGTTTGGTGATTTTCACGTCACTGTACTCCAGGCGCGGTACGCCATGCGGATTATGGAAAGCCAGCGTATGCTTGAGAAAGTTGATGTCATCACGTTCGGTACAGCCAGGATCCAGACGTTGGTGAGCGCCGCGTGATTCTTTACGATTGAATGCGGAATGCGCCATGCATTCGGCGACGTCCAGACCATGACCGAGTTCAATGGTGTACAGCAAATCGGTATTGAACACGCTGGAAGTGTCGGTGATCTTGACGCGTTTGAAACGCTCCTTCAGTTCGGCCAGCTTGTCGATGGTTTTCTGCATTAGCTCCGGCGTACGGTAGATACCGCAGCCTTCCTCCATTGACAGCCCCATCTCGTCGCGGATCTTCGACCAATTCTCGCTGCCTTCCTGTTTCATCAGGTTGCTCAGCGCGGTTTCCACATCGCGACCCTGCGCGTCCAGCGCGCTGCCGCTAGCCGGGCCGCTTTCCAGCGCACAACGCGCGGCGTGCTCGCCGGCGACGCGGCCAAATACCACCAGCTCTGCCAGCGAGTTGGAACCGAGGCGGTTGGCGCCATGCAGGCCGACGGAAGAACACTCGCCGACGGCAAACAGCCCCTTGATGCGGGTTTCGCAGTGTTGATCGGTTTCAATGCCGCCCATGGTGTAATGCGCGGTAGGGCGCACCGGGATCGGATCCTTGACCGGGTCGACGCCCACGTAGGCTTTGGCCAGCTCGCAAATGAACGGCAGGCGTTCCAGCAGCTTCTTCTCGCCCAGATGACGTAGATCCAGATACACCACGTCGCCACGCGGCGTAGCCACGGTGCGGCCGGCGCGCCATTCGTGCCAGAATGCCTGTGACACTTTGTCACGCGGGCCGAGTTCCATGTATTTGTTCTTCGGCTCGCCGAGCGGGGTTTCCGGCCCCATGCCGTAATCTTGTAAATAGCGGTAGCCGTCCTTGTTGACCAGAATGCCGCCTTCGCCGCGGCAGCCTTCGGTCATCAGGATGCCGGAACCCGGCAGGCCGGTGGGGTGATACTGGACAAATTCCATATCACGCAGCGGCACGCCGTGACGGAACGCCATGCCCATGCCGTCGCCGGTGACGATGCCGCCGTTGGTGTTATAGCGATAAACGCGCCCGGCACCGCCGGTGGCCATGACCACCGCATTGGCGCGGATCTGCACCCGGGTACCTTCCATCATATTGATAGCAATCAGGCCGCGAGCCTGCCCGTCGTCCACCATAATGTCGAGCACGAAGTGTTCGTCAAAACGCTGGATTTGCGGGTATTTCAGCGAGGTTTGGAACAGGGTGTGCAGCATGTGGAAGCCGGTTTTGTCTGCGGCAAACCAGGTGCGTTCGATCTTCATGCCGCCGAAACGACGTACGTTGACCGAGCCGTCCGGCTTGCGGCTCCACGGGCAGCCCCATTGCTCCAATTGGGCCATTTCACGCGGGCAGCTGTGAACGAAGTGATCGACCACGTCCTGCTCGCACAGCCAGTCACCGCCGGCGACGGTGTCATTGAAATGGTAATCAAAGGCATCATGATCCTGTGTGACGGCGGCAGATCCGCCTTCTGCGGCAACGGTGTGGCTGCGCATCGGATAGACCTTCGAGATCAGCGCGATTTTTAATTGGGGGTTGGCCTCCGCGGCGGCGATTGCTGCGCGTAGACCGGCCCCTCCTGCGCCAATGATGGCGAGATCGGCATTAAAGGTTTGCACTGCATTCCTCCAGTAAACTTGTCAAAAATAGCTGATTGATTATCTATACTTAAAATTCAGGTAAATAATTCGGGTGCTAACTAAATATGTGCCGTTGGCGATAAATACTAAGGATAAATAACGCTTACCAACTATAGGGTTTTCACTATACCTAAAGTTAAGTAGTAGAAATTTGATGTGATCGATTGTTTTGTCTTTTATTCATTTGGCGAGAGGCTGTCCTGCAGAGACGCGATTGTCATCCATTTCGCGCTTTTTTACCGGCTTATTGGCGGTTGTATCTGTGTTTTCCGCTAGCGTTGCCACAATCTTCAGCGACGCGCTGAGCGCGGAGGATATCGCCAGGCGGCAAGCCAATGTTCACGCGTAGGACCGAAGAGAGTCTGGCCCAGGAAATGAAGGGGTTTATCCGCAGAGGTACGCTTTTTAGCCGAGAATTTGTTTGCCGGGCAGGATACGAGTAGACTGCATCCCCTGTTTGATTTCGGAGTAATTACCATGAGCGAAACGGCAAGCTGGCAGCCTAGTGCACCCATCGCCAATTTGTTGAAGCGCGCAGCGATCCTGGCTGAGATCCGGCGTTTTTTTGCCGATCGCGGCGTATTGGAGGTTGAAACGCCGGCGATGAGCCAGGCGACGGTGACCGACGTTCACCTGTTCCCGTTCGAAACGCGTTTTGTCGGCCCGGGAGCGGCAGAAGGGATGACGCTGTACATGATGACCAGCCCGGAATATCACATGAAGCGTCTGCTGGCGGCCGGTAGTGGCCCGATCTATCAGATGGGGCGTGCGTTCCGCAATGAAGAGGCGGGGCGTCACCACAACCCTGAATTTACCATGTTGGAATGGTATCGCCCGCATTACGACATGTACCGGCTGATGAATGAAGTGGACGATCTGCTGCAACAGGTGCTGGACTGCGGCAGCGCGGAAACCCTGTCGTACCAGCAGGCGTTTTTGCGTCATCTGGATATCGATCCGCTGTCGGCAGAAAAAGCCCAACTGCGTGAAGCGGCGGCCAAGCTGGATCTCGGCAATATTGCCGACACGGAAGAAGACCGTGACACGCTGTTGCAATTGCTGTTCACCGTCGGCGTCGAGCCGCACATTGGCCGCGAAAAGCCGGCGTTTGTCTATCATTTCCCGGCCTCGCAAGCGGCATTGGCGGAAATCAGTACCGAAGATCACCGGGTGGCGGAACGCTTTGAAGTGTACTTCAAGGGGCTGGAGCTGGCGAACGGGTTCCGCGAATTAACCGATGGCAACGAACAACGCCAGCGTTTTGAGCAGGATAATCGTAAACGTACCGCTCGCGGTTTGCCTGAACAGCCGATTGACCACAACCTGCTGGATGCGTTGCGCCATGGCATGCCGGACTGCGCCGGGGTAGCGCTGGGCGTGGATCGCCTGGTGATGCTGGCGCTGGGGGCTGAAAGCCTGAGTGAGGTTATTGCCTTCCCGGTGACTCGAGCATGACAAAGCATTATCGGGTATAAAAAAGGCCGGCAGAATCACTGCCGGCCTTTTTTTGTCTGCTCTCTACAAACCACCCGACTCGCGTTTGGTGTTTGGTGCCGGAGTGGATGACACCGCCCGGCCATTGTTGTTGATACGGGACAGCGTTTCGGTACGAACCTGGAACGGCGGGTACGGCAGAGTAATGCCGTGTTCGCGATAGCCGGCCAGAATCAGCTGGTGGATCTCATGACGCAGCGGCATGCGATGGCCCATTTCTGCGGCGTAGATACGCAGCTCGAATATCTGGATACCTTGTTGCAGATCGACCAGATACACTTCCGGTGGTGGGTTATCCAGCACCAGCGAGCAGCGTTCGGAGGCATCGGTCAGGATCTTGGTTACTTCTTCGCTGTTGGCTTCCGCCGGCGCAGGCACGGTTAGCACCACGCGCGTTACCGAATCGGACAGCGACCAGTTGATGAACTGTTCGGTGATGAATGCCTTGTTTGGCACGATGATCTCTTTGCGATCCCAGTCCGAAATGGTGGTAGCGCGCGTATTGATCTTGGTGATGCTGCCGGTCAGATTGCGGATCGTCACGGTATCGCCAATGCGGATCGGTTTTTCAAACAAAATGATCAGGCCGGAGATAAAGTTGGAAAAGATCTCCTGCATGCCGAAGCCCAAGCCGACGCTGAGCGCGGTGACGACCCATTGCAGTTTCGACCATTCGATGCCGATCCAGGCGAAGCTGAGGATTGCGCCAAACAGCAGCAACAGATACTTGGTGATGGTAGTAATGGCATAACCGGTACCGGGAGCCAGATCCAGGTGCTGTAGTACTGCCAACTCCAGTAACGCAGGCAGGTTACGCACCAGCTGCATGGTAACGATCAGCACCAGAATGGCGATCAGTACCGCGCCGAGGGTGATTGGCTGTACGGTGTCGACGCCGTTCACCTTGGACGTTACATCCCACAGGGTGATGTTTTCCAGGAAGGCAAAGGCGGAATGAATCTCCGACCACAGGAAGATCACCGACACCAGCGCGATCATCGTCAGGATCGACCGTACCAGCCGCAGCGACTGGGCGCTGATCGCGTCCAGATCGATCTCGGATTCATCGACGTCCATCGATCCTTCGTTGCTGCTGATGAACGTGGTGTACGGTGCGTCTTCTTCGCCGCGTGCGCGCTGGGCCAGGATGTCGGCGCGCCGTTGTTTGGCACGATCGAAGGCAATTCGACGGCGTTGGATCAGCATCCAGCGGCGGATGATGTGGTATACCACCAACAGGAAGAACCAGATGGCGACCGAGGTTTCCAGGCGCGCCAACAGCGCCTGCGCAGTGGTCAGGTAGCCGATGGTCGACGCCAGGGCCGCCAGTAGCGGTGCCGACAGCAGCAGCCCCCACAGCGCGGTGTTAAGCATGTTCTCGCCGGAGCCCTTCTTGTCCAGATATAGCGGAATACCGGCTCGCTTCAGGCTGTTGGTCACCAGGCTGAGCGCTACGCACAGCAAAATAAAGCACAGGCGCCCCAGCGTATTGGAAAACTCGCGATCGTTCAGGTTATCGAAGGTAATCAGCGCCATGATCAGTGGCACAATCAGCCAGATCGACATTTTGTAGTAACGCATGGCGCGTGAAACCTGCTGCACCGGCCAGCGGAAGTGAACGATAAACAGCCCCTGCGGATGGGCGAAGGCGGCGCTGATCATGCACACCCACAGGATCGGCAGCGTGGCAGTAACGCCGTCACCGATCGCTACCGCCACCGGATAAGGCCAGGCATTTTGCAGGCCATACCCCAGCGCGGCCCACAATACCGGCAGCGGCAAGGCCACCAGAATCGACCAGAATACGGTGCGCAGCGTCAGATAGAACTGATCCTGGGTGACCTTGCCGACCTTACTGCTCGAGCGGGCCAGAAAAGCGTGGTAATGCTTGCGCGAACTGATGCTGAAAATCACCAGCAGCAGGGCCCCGAAGATCGGGATCAGCGTGCTGCGACTGGTGACCATCATCATGATTGCCCCGCTCAACTGAGCCAGGGTATCGAGCGACAGCAGTCTGGTCAGGTCATGTGCGACGTTGAGCGGGTAGGACAGGCTGATCGGGCTGACGTCCGGCACCCAGAACAGATAGCGGTGGGTGGCGTCCTTGATTTCATTTAGCGCATCCACCAACTGGGTGTTGGCTACCTTCAGTTTGGTCAGTTCAAGAATTTGCGTATCGCAGCCGGACAGCAGCGAGTTGAGCAGCTCATGCTGGGTGCGGATCTGCGCGTCGATAATGCGTTGTTGCGCCGGCGTCAGATCGGAACCGTCGTCCTGTTTGATGCTCTGCGCACGTTGCGGCAGTTTTTCCAACTGGCTTTCGAACTGCAGCCGCTGTACCCGCAGTTGCGCCATGTCACTGTCCAACTGCTGCGGTTTCGGCATTTCTGGTAGCGTTGCAACCTGAGCACGCAGGGTTTCACCCAGAACCGACGACGATCCCAGCCATTGGGCCTGTTCGATGATGGTGCTGAGCGCCTGACGTACCTGTAAGGTCTGCGACGCGGCCTGGCGCTGCTGCGATGAAATCAAATCCATACGCTGAGCCTGATTGTTCAGCGCGGTGGACAGCTCTCGGTTGATTTGCAACTGCTGACTAATGCTTTTTGGCAGTTCGCCGCTCTGCTCGGCCAGCAGTTCGGTTTTTTCGAGCGCCAGTTCGGCCTCGCGCTGACGTTGGCTATTGAGATTATTACGCAGAGCCTGCAACTGGACATCCAGCTTTTCGTGGCGTTTTTTATGCACCTCGGCGCGCATACGCGCCAGCTCCTGGCGGTTGTTGGCGGAGAGCTGCGCCAGTTCCAGTTCGTCAACCTTGGCTTTGCGCGCCGCGGCCTCCGCCTGCAACAGCGACAGCTGTGCCAGTGCGTTCGGCGTAGTCGGGTTGGCCGGCTGAGCTTGCAGACGCCGTTGCGTTTCGGTTAATGCACGGCGGGCTTCGGCTTGCTGCTGTGGCAGTTGGCCAAGGGAATCGCTGATTTCTCGCGTGCGATCCTGCTCCTGTTGCAGCAAACGCGCCTGTTCCAGCAACTGGCTGCTGGTTTGCAGGATTTGCTGTTCCAGATCGCTGGCGGGCAGGTTGTCGCCATTGGGCAGGATTTTGGCATCTTCAATCGTCAGTTGACGACGCAGTTCCTGCGTCATCCGGGGAAATTCGTCGATCACCTTCTGATACTGCTCCGAACGCGTGATGGACTCCTTGCGTTCGGCCAGCCGGTTGATGGCGCTTTGCAGCGCCTCCACCGTTTCCGCCTGATTAGGCGCATTTTTATTGCCTTCGGCCTGCTTCAGCTCTTGTTGGAGCTGTGACTCATCGGGCAGCGGCGCAGCCAGCGCTGGCTGAGTCAATAAACAACCGAGCAACAACGTGGTAATAATCAGGCGCACAGCAGCAGTTCCTTTAGGTCTGTGGGGGGGTTGCGGTTGCAGCTGCCGCAGACGCTTCGGCAAACGCTTCGCCCATGCGGGTGACGGTGCCGTTGTTCAGGCGCGGCTCGAAGTGCACGCTGCCTGGCGTAAACAGGTTGATGACCGTTGAACCGAGTTTGAAGCGACCCATTTCTTCGCCTTTGAGCAGTTGAATGGCGCCTTCCATGCCTTCTGCCGGGTAGGTCCAGCGTTTGATGATGCCTTCGCGCGGTGGCGTGACGGTGCCGGCCCATACGGTTTCGATACTGCCGACGATGGTTGCGCCGACCAGAATCTGCACCATTGGTCCAAAGGCAGTATCAAATACGCAGATGACGCGTTCGTTACGGGCAAACAGGTTTGGCACGTTGGCGGCGGTCAGCGGATTGACCGAAAATAGATCGCCAGGCACGTAGATCATTTCGCGCAGCACGCCGTCACACGGCATATGGACGCGGTGATAGTCGCGCGGCGCCAGATAAATGGTGGCAAACAGCCCGTTGCGGAATGGTTCTGCCAGCAGATAATTGCCGGCCAGCAGCGCTTCCAGGCTGTAGTTGTGGCCCTTGGCCTGGAAAATCTGATCGTCGCGGATTGGGCCGAGCTGGCTTATCGCGCCATCGGCAGGCAGCGCCAACACGTTGGCATCGCTGACGATCGGACGCGCGCCGTCGCGCAGCGGGCGCACAAAGAAGTCGTTGAATGTCGGGTAGGAAGCCAGATCCGGGTTTTGCGCTTCCTGCATGTCGACGCGATAAAAGCGGGCAAATGCCTTTACCACCAGTTGAGTCAGCCAACCGGCCTTTTTATCGGCGCCCCAGCCGGCAAGACGCGTTAGCGCCAGCTTTGGCAGCCAGTACTGCAATGTAATTTTAATGCTATCCAGCACGTTAACCTCTTGAAAGGGTAAAGGGCGCGCATTGTAGCGGCGGTTTGGCCGCTGTCAACGCTCGCCCGATAGACTTAGCCGTTGGCGTCGGGGAAGTTCTTGCGAACCTTGACCTGCGCCATGCTTTCCAGGATGCGGTGGTAGTTGTCGAAACGTTCTTCCGCGATATCGCCACGCTCGACCGCCGCGCGAATGGCACAGCCGGGATCGTTGTCATGGGTGCAATCGCGGAACTTGCAACTGCCCAGATAGTCACGGAATTCGACAAAACCACGGGTAATTTGTTCCGGCTCCAAATGCCACAGGCCAAATTCACGCACCCCCGGCGAATCAATCACATCACCGCCATGCTGGAAGTGATACAGACGCGCTGCCGTGGTGGTATGTTGCCCGAGGCCGGAGACATCGGAAACCTCGTTTACCAGAATTTGCTGTTTGGACGGTGGCAGCAGGGCATTTAGCAGGCTGGATTTGCCGACACCGGACTGGCCGGCAAAGATGCTGATGCGCCCGGCAAGGGCTTTTTCAAACGCGTCCATGCCCTCACGGGTACGGCTGGAGACTTCCAGCACGGCATAACCGATGTTGCGATAGATGTTCATCATGCCGTCGACCAGCTTACGGGCTTCGGCATCCAGCAGATCGATCTTGTTCAGTACGATCAGCGGTTCAACCTCCAGCGTTTCACAGGCCACCAGATAGCGATCGATAATGTTCAGCGACAGTTCGGGCAAGATCGCCGAAACGATGACGATCTGATCGATATTGGCCGCGATCGGCTTGACGCCGTCGTAAAGATCCGGGCGGGTGAGCACCGAGGTTCGTTCGTGAACCGCCTCAACGATGCCTTTTACCCCTTCATGGCTGCCCAGTCCCGGACGCCACACCACGCGATCGCCGGTGACCAGCGAACGCAGCGTGCGGCGGATGTTGCAGCGATGCTGACTACCATCTGCCGCTTCAACATCGGCGTGCATGCCAAAGCGGCTGATTACGATCCCGTCTTGCGGCTCGCCCAGTTGGGAATCGTCCAGTTCCGGTTTGTTATCAGTGCGCTTCAGGCGACGCTGATGGTTCGCCTGCACGCGGCGTTGCTGACCTTTCGACAGTTTGTTCTTGCTCACTGCACCTCTCTCGGCGGGATACTCGGCATCATTCACGCGGCGGCAAGGCGACAAACCCGTGGCACCTGGGCAAACAGGAGAGCCAACGCCGCTGCGGGGGATAGATACGACGAGTATATCGCTCGTTACGACCAAAAAGACTATGATACACGCTATTTTATATTAAATAACCGTTGTTGACCGTACTACGGCAATCGGTGGGCGACGGCGGTCGCCGCCAGGACTGATAAGCAGGACATCACATGACAGGAAACGAAAACAATCTGATTTGGATCGATCTGGAAATGACCGGTCTGGATCCCGAACGCGATCGCATTATCGAAATCGCCACGTTGGTGACCGACGCCAACCTGAACATCCTGGCAGAAGGGCCGGTGATCGCGGTGCATCAGTCGGATGAGCAGTTGGCGCTGATGGACGACTGGAACGTGCGCACCCATACCGGCAGTGGGCTGGTGCAGCGGGTTAAAGACAGTCCGTACGATGATCAGGCTGCCGAACTGGCTACCATTACCTTCCTGCAACAGTGGGTGCCTGCCGGTAAATCACCGATCTGCGGTAACAGCGTAGGACAGGATCGGCGTTTCCTGTTCCGCTACATGCCGCAGCTGGAAGCCTACTTCCATTACCGCTATCTGGATGTCAGCACCCTGAAGGAACTGGCGCGCCGCTGGAAACCGGAAATACTGGTCGGTTTTAAAAAACAGGGTACGCATCAGGCGCTGGATGATATTCGCGAATCGGTGGCCGAACTGGCCTACTATCGCGAGCACTTTATTCAGCTTTAACTCAGAGATTGCGGCCGATATCGGCCGTTTTACCCGTGGTTGAACGCCAAATGAACGCCGGTCGTCGTTTATTTCGCCACCTTGGCGCATTAATCGGCAATCAAACAAAAAAAGCGTTTTTTTGCTTTTAGGGGCTTGCGGCAAAAAGGATTTCTCGTATAATGCGCACCCCGTACCGATGAAGAATTTGAAAAAGTTCGGCTATCGATACCAGCCAAACAGATCAATCAACTGCGGCGCATGCAACGCAGCGCGTGGGCTAAAGTCATTCTCGTCGGTTAGCTGGGAGAAACGGTTCCACGGGCAGATAAGCTGACAGTCGTCGCAGCCGTAGATACGGTTGCCTAACAGCGGCCTGAATTCCTCCGGTATCGCGCCTTCCAGTTCGATGGTTAGATACGAAATGCAGCGCCGCGCGTCAACGGTATAGGGCGCGACAATCGCACCGGTTGGGCAGGTGGTAATACAGGCGACGCAGCGGCCGCACTGCTCTTCCTGCGGTTGGTCCACCGGCAGCGGCAAATCGATCAGCAACTCGCCAAGAAAGAACCAGGAACCGGCTTCGCGGTTAAGAATAAGTGAGTGCTTGCCAACCCAGCCGATACCGGCTTTCGACGCCAGGGCGCGCTCCATCACCGGCGCGGAATCGACAAACGGCCGGAAATTCAGTTCACCGCAGTAGTCCTGGATCTGTTCGCCGAGTTTTTTCAACCGCTGGCGCAGCAGTTTGTGATAGTCGCGGCCTAGCGCATAACGACTGACGTACCCCAGTTGCGGATTGTTCAAGGTACTGGCAAAGGCCGCTTTGGCCGGCAGGTAATTCATACGCACGCTGATAACGCGCAGCGTGCCGGGCAACAGCTCATGCGGTCGTGCACGCAACATGCCGTGGCGTGCCATCCATTCCATTTCGCCGTGATACTGTTTGTCCAGCCACGCCTGCAATCTTGGCTCTTCCATGCTCAGATCGGTATCGCAGATGCCAACCTGCTGGAATCCTAGCGATTGCCCCCATTGCTTGATATGTTGGGCGAGTTGATTGAGATCGAGAGGGTGTGTCATGACGAGCCATAGTGAGAAACAATACTGCGCCAGTTTACCACACTCTGTCTGGTCTGCGGACTGGATCCGCCAGGCCGAACCGGCCGCCGCCGCTTCGCTCGGCCTGTCTCTGTATGCATTAATGCAGCGCGCCGGCGCTGCGGCGTACCAGCTGGCGCGAGACCGCTATCCGACCAGCCGTCACTGGCTGGTACTGTGCGGCCATGGTAATAACGGCGGTGATGGTTATGTGGTGGCGGGGCTGGCCGCTGCCGCCGGTATCAGGGTGACGCTGATTGCCTGCCAAGGGGCTCGACCGCTGCCGCCGGAGGCCACGCAGGCGCGGCAGGCCTGGATCGACGGCGGTGGGGAAATTCAACCGGCTGACAGCCGCTGGCCAAACGATATTGATCTGATTATCGATGGTCTGCTGGGGACCGGGCTGGGTAGCGCGCCGCGTGCGCCGGTGGATGCGCTGATTGAAGCCGCCAACCGCACCGGCCTGCCGATCGTTGCACTGGACATCCCGTCCGGTTTGCTGGCGCAGAGTGGCGCGGCGCCGGGGGCGGTGATACGCGCCGCCCATACCCTGACGTTTATCGCCCTGAAGCCGGGGCTGTTAACCGGGCAGGCGCGTGATTGGGTCGGGCAACTTCATCAGACTACGCTAGGATTATCTGACTGGCTGGCACAGCAACCTGTGCCGATTCAGCGTTTGTCGGCGTCGAACCTGTCGGGCTGGTTGCCACCACGCCGGCCATGTTCGCACAAGGGAGAACATGGCCGCCTGCTGGTGGTCGGCGGCGATCTCGGTTTTGGCGGTGCGATACGCATGGCGGCCGAAGCCGCGCTGCGCAGCGGTGCCGGATTAGTGCGAGTGCTTACTCACATAGATCACCTGGCGCCATTGCTCGCCGCACGTCCAGAGCTGATGGCTCAGCGCTTGACTGACGATAGCCTGCAACAGGGGCTGGAATGGGCCGATGTTCTGGTAGTCGGCCCCGGTTTGGGTCAGGGCGAATGGGGTAAGAATGCGCTGAAAATCCTTCAGCGTAGTGATAAACCCGCGTTATGGGACGCCGATGCACTTAACCTGCTGGCAATAAATCCCGAGAAGCGTCAGAATCGCGTGATAACGCCACATCCCGGCGAAGCGGCGCGGCTGTTGGGTTGCCGTACGCTAGAAATTGAAAGTGATCGCTTACTTTCCGCTCGACGTCTGGTGGAAAACTATGGCGGCGTGGTGGTCTTGAAAGGCGCGGGTACGGTGATTGCTGCCGAACATGGCGAAATGGCGATTGCCGACGTCGGTAATGCCGGTATGGCGTCCGGCGGTATGGGAGATGTGCTTGCCGGCATTATCGGCGGTTTGCTGGCGCAAAAGCTCTCGCTGTATGATGCCGCCTGCGCAGGTTGTGTGGTACACGGCGCCGCCGCCGATAAAGTGGCAGACAGACAAGGAACAAGAGGATTGCTGGCAACCGATCTGTTGCCCGAAATCCCTCATTACGTTAATCCTCAGTTGGCATAATAGATATCATCGAATGAAAGAACTCGTATTACCTCTGCCGGATGAGGCAGCGACTGTTGCATTGGGTGCCGCGTTGGCGAAGGCGTGCGATCGCGCCAGCGTCATTTACCTTTATGGCGATCTGGGGGCGGGGAAAACCACCTTCAGCCGCGGTTTTTTGCAGGCATTGGGCCACCAGGGCAACGTTAAAAGCCCGACCTATACGCTGGTTGAGCCTTACGCGCTGCAACCGCTGGCGGTGTATCACTTCGACCTGTATCGCCTGGCCGACCCGGAAGAACTCGAATTTATGGGCATCCGCGATTATTTTGCGCAGGATGCCATCTGCCTGGTGGAATGGCCGCAGCAGGGCACCGGCGTATTGCCGGAGCCGGATCTGGCACTGCACCTGAGCTATCACGATCGGGGCCGTGAAGCGCGCATTGTGCCGCTTTCCCCCCATGGTCACCAACTCATCGACCGAATCCACGGGCAACAGGGATGACGCCAACATGATGTATGGATTAAAAAGAATCCTGCTGGTGACGTTGCTGGCGAGTCTGGGTCTGCTTGGCGCCGGCAATGCGCTGGCGGCAGCCTCGTCGTTGGCGGACATCAAGGTGACCAATGCGCAGCGTGAGGCCACCGTTTCGGTGAGCTTCAACGGCCCGCCGGCATATGCGTTCTTCCCGCTGCACGGGCCTGAGCGCGTAGTGCTGGACGTCAACCAGAGCGGCAAGGTCAACGGCCTGCCGTTGAACTTTAGCGGTCAAAACCTGGTGAAGAGCATTCGTTCCAGCACGCCGAAAGATGCGCAAAGCGTGCGATTGGTGTTCGATCTGACCCGGCGGGCCAAAACGCGGGCGGTAACGCGGCAAAACGGTAACCTGTATACCGTGGTGTTTACCATCGCAGCGGAAGGCGGTGGGTCCACCACCACTCGCCAGGCTCCGGCACCGACGGTCAGCAAGCCGATTGTCAGCAAGCCGGCGGTTCGCCAACCGGTGCTGATCGAGGAGCCGGCCGAACCGGTACGTCGTGCGCCCACCAGCTCTTCGGCGTCCAACCCGTTCAAGAACAAGCCGGCGGTGGTGGCTGGTACGGCAACGGCGGATACGCCGCGCAGCAGCCGGGTGTCAGCCGGCTCCGGCAACCGCGTGGTGGTAGCGATTGACGCTGGCCACGGCGGGCAGGATCCCGGTGCCATCGGGTCGAACGGTCTGCGTGAAAAGAACGTTACTATCGCCGTCGCGCGCCGCTTGCAGGCGCTGCTGGACGATGACCCGATGTTCAAGCCGGTGCTGACGCGCAACGGCGACTATTTTATTTCGGTCATGGGCCGTTCGGACGTGGCGCGCAAGCACGGTGCTAACGTATTGGTATCGATTCACGCCGACTCTGCGCCAAACCGCAGTGCCACCGGTGCATCGGTATGGGTATTGAACAACCGCCGCGCCAACAGCGAAATGGCCAACTGGCTGGAACAGCATGAAAAGCAATCCGAGCTGCTGGGTGGCGCGGGCGATCTGCTGGCCAATAGCCAGGCGGACCCTTATCTCAGCCAGGCAGTACTGGATCTGCAGTTCGGTCATTCACAGCGCGTCGGCTATGACGTAGCGACCAAGGTACTGAGTGAAATGCAAACCATCGGCGTATTGCACAAGAGCCGTCCGCAGCCTGCCAGCCTTGGCGTGCTGCGTTCACCGGACATTCCGTCCCTGCTGGTGGAAACCGGCTTTATCAGTAACCCTTCGGAGGAGCGACTGCTGGGCAGTAGCGCGTATCAGGAGAAAATAGCCAAGGCGATCCATCGCGGCCTGCGCAGCTATTTCCTGTCGCATCCGCTACAAGCCGACCCAAAGGTGGAAAACCGACCGCTGGACGTCGCAGCGGCGGTTAACGAATCTACACCAGACGTCAGCCAGCCGGAGCCGGTGACTACCCGCTCCGCTGGCAACAGCAGTTATCGGGGTAAGACCCAGATCCACGTGGTGAAACGGGCGGAAACGCTCTCCGGCATCGCGGGTCGCTACGGCATCAGCATGGCGGCGCTGCGTGACCTGAACCATCTGAAGAAAGACGGCGTTTGGGTTGGCCAGCGCCTGAAAGTGCCGGCGGGCAGCACCGCTGGCAGTCAGAGCCGGAGCGTCGCCAAGGCGAAACCGGTCAGCAAGAAACCGGCCAGATATAAAGTGGTGCGCGGTGATACGCTGTCATCGATTGCAAGCCGTTATGGCGTGAGCGTCAGTGAATTAAAAAGCGCCAATAAACTGAAATCGGACGTTGCGCCGCTGGATCGGACTTTGACCATTCCGCAGGCGTAACGCCACTCTCGAGGAGCCAGTATGCCAATCCAGGTGTTGCCACCACAGCTCGCCAACCAGATCGCCGCCGGAGAGGTGGTGGAGCGGCCTGCGTCGGTAGTGAAGGAACTGGTGGAAAACAGTCTGGATGCCGGCGCGACGCGTATTGATATTGATATTGAGCGCGGTGGCGCCAAGCTGATCCGAATTCGTGACAACGGCTGCGGCATCGGCAAGGCCGATCTGGCGCTGGCGCTGGCGCGTCACGCCACCAGTAAAATCAGCACGCTTGACGATCTGGAAGCCATCGTCAGCCTGGGGTTCCGCGGCGAAGCGCTGGCCAGTATCAGCTCGGTGTCACGCTTGACGCTGACGTCGCGCACTGCCGAACAGCCAGAAGCCTGGCAGGCCTACGCCGAAGGGCGCGATCAGGCGGTGATGGTCAAACCGGCGGCGCATCCGGTTGGCAGCACGGTTGAAGTACTCGATCTGTTCTACAATACCCCGGCGCGCCGCAAGTTCATGCGCACCGAAAAAACCGAATTCGGTCATATCGATGAAGTGGTGCGGCGCATTGCGCTGGCGCGTTTCGATGTGGCTATCAATCTCAGTCATAACGGCAAGCTGATGCGTCAGTACCGTACAGCGAAGGAAGAAAGCCAGCACGAGCGCCGACTTGGCAGTATTTGCGGGCCGGCGTTTTTGCAGCATGCGCTGGCGGTTTCCTGGCAACACGGCGATTTGACCATTCGCGGCTGGGTGGCCGATCCGGCCGGCGCGCGGCAACTGGGCGAACTGCAATACTGTTACGTCAACAGCCGCATGATGCGCGACCGCCTGATCAACCATGCGATCCGCCAGGCCTATCAGGATCAGCTGAAAGACGACCAGCAGCCGGCCTATGTGCTGTATCTCGAGGTGGATCCGCATCAGGTGGACGTCAACGTGCATCCTGCCAAGCATGAAGTGCGCTTCCATCAGGCGCGGCTGGTGCATGACTTTATCTATCAGGCGGTGACCACGGTATTGCAACAGCTTGGCAGTGCGCCGCTACCGCTGGCAGAAGCAACCGATGCTCCAGACGCCGCGCCGGCATGGCAGCCGGAAAACCGCGTTGCGGCCGGTGGCAATCATTTTTCCCAGCCGGCACCGCGCCGCGAACCGTCAGCGGCAAGTCCGCCGGCGGCGCGCGAACGTCCCCCTCAGCCCTACCACGGCGGCGCTTCCGGCTATCAAAAGCGCGAAGGAGAGCTGTACGGCCGTTTGATGCAGGCGACGGCCGAGCCGGCAGTTATGCCGACGGCCGAGACGGTGAAGGCCCCGCTGTTCCCCGCGCCGAAAGTCGCGCAGGAAACGCCGCTGGCCGGCAGTCAGCATGGCTTTGGCCGCGTGCTGATGGTCTATCCGCCGTGCTATGCCCTGCTGGAACAGCGCCAGCAGCTGGCGTTACTCAATTTGCCGGTGGCCGAACGCTGGCTGCGTCAGGCGCAGCTGAACCCGCCGGAAGAGGGGTTGCGGCCGCAACCACTGCTGATTCCGCTCAAGCTGACACTGCGCAATAACGAAGCGTCGGCCTGTACCAGGCATCAGGCGTTGCTGGTGAAAATGGGGCTGGAACTGCAGGTTGATCACGGGCGTGTGACGCTGCGCGCAGTGCCTTTACCATTACGCCAACAAAATTTACAAAAACTGATACCGGAGCTGTTAGGCTATCTGGCCGAACATCACGAGATGTCGCCGACGGTGCTGGCCACCTGGATCGCCCGCCACATAGGCAGCGAACATGAACAGTGGAACAGCTCGCAAGCGATACAATTATTGACCGACGTTGAACGACTTTGCCCGCAGCTGGTCAAATCGCCACCGGCCGGACTTTTACAACCTGTTGATTTACAGGCTGCACTGGCAGCCCTTACGCATGACTGAAACTGAAATAGCATCACGTCCCCCGGCGATTTTCGTCATGGGGCCTACGGCATCGGGCAAGACCGCGCTGGCAATGGCGTTGCGCGCACGTTGGCCGGTAGAACTGATCAGCGTGGACTCTGCGCTGATTTATCGTGGCATGGATATCGGCACCGCCAAGCCCAGCGCAGAAGAATTGGCGCAGGCGCCGCACCGGCTGATTGATATTCGCGATCCCGCCGAGGTTTACTCCGCCGCCGATTTTCGTGCCGATGCCCTGAAAGAAATGGCCGACATCACCGCCGCCGGGCGTATCCCGCTGCTGGTGGGTGGAACCATGTTGTATTTCAAGGCGTTGCTGGAAGGCCTGTCGCCGTTGCCACCGGCCGATGCGGCGGTGCGCGAGCGTATTGAACGGCAGGCGCAAGCAGAGGGTTGGGAAGCTCTGCACCGTCAGTTACAGGCCATTGATCCGGTTGCCGCATTGAGAATTCATCCGAATGATCCGCAGAGACTGTCCAGAGCACTGGAAGTTTTTTTTATTTCGGGTAAAACTTTAACGGAACTGACTAAAATTTCGGGTGAATCGTTGCCGTATCATGTTCACCAATTTGCGATAGCGCCGACCAGCCGTGAGTTGATACATCAACGCATTGAGCAGCGGTTCCATCAAATGTTGGCGGCAGGTTTTGAAACGGAAGCGCGCGCACTTTTTGCGCGGGGTGATTTGCATACGGATTTGCCTTCCATTCGCTGTGTCGGTTATCGCCAGATGTGGTCATATTTTTCTGGCGAGATTAGTTACGATGAGATGGTTTATCGTGGTATTTGCGCAACACGTCAGTTGGCCAAACGCCAAATGACCTGGTTACGAGGTTGGGAGTCGGTCCATTGGCTGGACAGTGAAAAGCCGGGAGAGGCTTTGAACTCGGTAACACAGGTGGTTTTATCCCGTTGATTTCAGGTTGTCGTCAGCAGGCTAATGCGGGAATTCCTGAAGCTTGAAGCGTTAAGTGAAGGGGTAATGCAAGTAGCCACTGCCGTTACAGGCTTGAAAGATGAAGGATATAGTGCATAGGTCGAGTGATTGTGTACAATTGATGAGTATTCAGCGCGCAAATTTTTTACGTCGTTTATTTTAGAGCCGACAGGTTCTTAGTTACAAACAACAAGCAAATAAGGAAAAGATAGAATGGCTAAGGGGCAATCTTTGCAAGATCCGTTCCTGAACGCATTGCGTCGTGAACGTGTTCCGGTTTCTATTTATTTGGTGAATGGTATTAAGCTGCAAGGCCAGATCGAGTCTTTTGATCAGTTTGTCATCCTGTTGAAAAACACAGTGAGTCAAATGGTTTATAAGCACGCTATCTCTACCGTTGTCCCGTCACGCCCGGTTTCGCACCATAGCAATAATCCGAGCGGCGGCACCAGTAACTATCACCATGGTAATAATCCGTCTGCGCCGCAACAGCCGCAGCAGGAAAGCGATGACGCTGAGTAAAGCGCGTTGCAAGACAACCATGTCGGGGAACATGGGCAGTAAAGTGCTGCCTGTGTTCCCCAAACTCACGGTTTGTGTCCGTTTGAGAGGTTGCACGCTTGTTTGACCGTTATGAAGCCGGTGAGCAGGCCGTACTGGTTCATATCTATTTCTCGCAGGACAAAGACACCGAAGACCTCAGTGAATTCGAATCGCTGGTTTCTTCCGCGGGTGTAGACGCTTTGCAAGTGGTTACTGGTAGCCGCAAAGCCCCACATCCCAAGTACTTTGTCGGTGAAGGAAAGGCCGAAGAAATTGCAGATGCAGTTAAAGCCAGTGGCGCATCTGTTGTCCTGTTTGATCATTCCCTTTCCCCGGCGCAGGAGAGAAATCTCGAGCGCCTATGTGAATGCCGCGTGATCGATCGCACCGGGTTGATTCTAGATATCTTTGCCCAGCGAGCCCGTACACACGAAGGCAAGCTGCAGGTAGAACTGGCGCAGCTGCGCCACATTGCGACGCGTTTGGTGCGTGGCTGGACTCACCTTGAGCGCCAGAAAGGGGGGATCGGCCTGCGCGGCCCAGGGGAAACCCAGTTGGAGACCGACCGTCGTTTGCTGCGCGATCGCATCAGCCTGATTCTGCGCCGCCTTGAGCGGGTGGAAAAGCAGCGTGAACAAGGTCGCCGTGCGCGTACCCGCGCCGATGTACCCACCGTATCTTTGGTGGGGTACACCAATGCCGGCAAATCTACCCTGTTTAATCGAATTACCTCTGCCGATGTGTATGCGGCGGATCAACTATTTGCCACCCTGGATCCAACGCTGCGCCGCATTGACGTGGCGGATGTGGGCGATACGGTGCTGGCGGATACCGTAGGGTTCATCAGGCACTTGCCGCACGATTTGGTCGCTGCCTTTAAAGCGACGCTGCAAGAAACGCGTCAGGCCTCTCTGTTGTTACATGTTATCGATGCTGCGGACACCCGCGTGGATGAAAACATTGAAGCGGTGAATACCGTGCTGGCAGAGATTGACTCGGATGAGATCCCTACACTGTTAGTGATGAACAAAATAGATATGCTGGACGATTTTGTGCCGCGTATCGACCGCAACGAAGAAAATTTACCGATCCGGGTGTGGCTGTCCGCCGCCAGCGGAGAAGGTATCCCGTTGCTGTTTCAGGCGTTGACGGAGCGCTTATCGGGGGAAATTGCGCAACATGAACTGCGCTTACCGCCAGAGGCAGGCCGTCTTCGTAGCCGTTTTTACCAGCTTCAGGCGATAGAGAAAGAGTGGATCGAAGAGGACGGCAGCATTGGCATGGTTGTGCGCATGCCGATCGTCGAGTGGCGTCGCCTTTGTAAACAGGAACAGGAACTGATTAACTTTATCGTATGATCATATCCTGTTACATTTGTACGCTCGGTCTGTAGGCACGATCGGCGTCGCAGCCTTGCGACAGCCGGCGTATAAGCCTGAAGTACCCAATCACAGAATAATGGAGCTAAAACATGGCGTGGAATCAGCCCGGTAATAACGGACAGGACCGCGACCCGTGGGGGAGCAGCAATAATAATGGCGGCAACTCTGGCGGTAACAAAGGCGGTCGTGAACAAGGGCCACCTGATTTGGATGACATCTTCCGCAAACTGAGCAAGAAGCTGAGTGGTTTGGGCGGCGGCAAAGGCTCCAACGGCAATAATACTGGCGGTACCGGTTCATCCGGCCCGCGTTTCAGCGGCCGTATCATCGGTATCGCGGCAGTGGCGGTAGTGGTTATCTGGGCAGCCAGTGGCTTCTACACCATCAAGGAAGCCGAGCGCGGCGTTGTGACGCGTTTTGGCAAGTTCAGCCACCTGGTGCAACCGGGCCTGAACTGGAAGCCGACCTTCATTGATGAGGTACGCCCGGTTAACGTGGAATCGGTTCGTGAACTGGCGGCGTCCGGCGTGATGCTGACTTCCGATGAAAACGTGGTGCGGGTGGAAATGAACGTGCAGTATCGCGTGACCAACCCGGAAGCCTATCTGTTTAGCGTGGTGAATGCGGACGACAGCCTGAGCCAGGCTACCGACAGCGCGTTGCGTGGAGTGATCGGCAAATATTCGATGGACCGCATCCTGACCGAAGGCCGTACCGTGGTGCGTAATGATACGCAACGCATGCTGGAAGAGACCATTCGTCCTTACCACATGGGCATCACCCTGCTGGACGTCAACTTCCAGGCGGCGCGTCCACCGGAAGAGGTCAAGGCGTCGTTCGATGATGCGATTGCCGCACGTGAAAACGAACAGCAGTACATTCGTGAAGCAGAAGCTTATGCCAACGAAGTTCAGCCTCGCGCCAACGGTCAGGCGCAGCGTCTGCTGGAAGACTCTAAGGCGTATAAAGACCGTACGGTTCTGGAAGCTCAGGGTGAAGTCGCGCGCTTTGCCAAGCTGCTGCCGGAATACAAGTCTGCGCCGGAAATTACCCGCGAGCGTTTGTATATCGAAACCATGGAAAAAGTCCTGAGCCATACCCGCAAGGTGCTGGTGAGTGACAAAGGCAACAATCTGATGGTGTTACCGCTGGATCAGATGCTGCGTGGCCAGACCGGCGCAGCGGCAGACAGCGGCAATAAGGACACCAGCCTGATTCGTCTCAACCCCGCTCCGTCTGCCAGCGGCAATGCCGGCAACAGACCGCAGAACAGCGGTACGATCATGGACCAACGCCGGGCAAATGCGCAGCGTGACGATACCACTCGCGTAGGGAGAGAATAATCAATGCGTAAGTCTTTTGTAGTTATCGTCATTGTGGTGCTGGTGGCGCTTTTTGCTTCACTGTTCGTGGTGCAGGAAGGCCAGCGTGGCATCGTCCTGCGCTTTGGCAAGGTACTGCGTGACGGCGAAAATAAACCGCTGGTGTATGAGCCGGGTCTGCACTTCAAGATCCCGTTCATTGAGACCGTGAAGAACCTGGATGCGCGTATCCAGACCATGGACAACCAGGCCGATCGCTTTGTTACCAGCGAGAAGAAAGACCTGATCGTCGACTCCTATCTGAAATGGCGCATCAGCGATTTCAGCCGTTACTATCTGGCAACCGGCGGCGGTGACGTCTCCCAGGCCGAAGTGCTGCTGAAACGTAAATTCAGTGACCGTCTGCGTTCCGAAATCGGTCGTCTGGACGTGAAGGATATCGTTACCGACTCGCGCGGCAAGCTGATGTCCGACGTGCGTGATGCGCTGAACACCGGCACCGTCGGCGATGGCGAAGAAGTTGCCACCACCGAAGCCGACGACGCTATCGCTTCTGCAGCGGCGCGCGTTGAGCGGGAAACCACCGGCAAGCAGCCACAGGTCAACCCGAACAGCATGGCCGCATTGGGTATTGAAGTTATCGACGTCCGTATCAAGCAGATCAACCTGCCGGCGGAAGTGTCCGATGCGATTTACCAGCGTATGCGCGCCGAACGTGAAGCGGTCGCTCGTCGTCTGCGTTCACAGGGTCAGGAAGAAGCCGAGAAACTGCGCGCCAGCGCGGACTATGAGGTGACTCGTACCCTGGCGGAAGCCGAGCGTCAGGCTCGAATCACCCGTGGTGAAGGCGATGCCGAAGCCGCCAAGCTGTTCGCCAATGCGTTCAGCCAGGATCCGGACTTCTATGCCTTTATCCGTAGCCTGCGTGCCTATGAAGCCAGCTTCAAAAACAACCAGGATGTGATGGTGCTCAGCCCGGACAGCGATTTCTTCCGCTACATGAAGTCGCCGGATTCGACGCGTAAGTAATGCTTAAAGCATCATAGTTATCAGGGCCCGTTTAATCGCGGGCCTTTTTCTTTTCCGGAGGGAAACATGAATTCGACGATCTGGCTGGCGCTTGGGCTGGTTTTGGTGCTGGAAGGGCTGGGACCAATGCTGTTTCCGCAGGCCTGGCGCAAAATGATCCTGGCAATGACGCAATTGCCCGACGCCACGCTGCGCCGTTTTGGCGGCGGAATAGTGGTTGCCGGCATCGTTATCTACTATATGTTGAGCACACGCCTTGGTGGCTGAAGTGTAGCCGAAAAAATACGCAATCGTATGCTAAAAGTGCTGAAACTCTAAAATTACGGTGGTAGAATCCATTTTTAAGCAACCGGTGATTTTGAAAATGGGTAAGAACGTCGTCGTACTGGGCACCCAATGGGGTGACGAAGGTAAGGGCAAGGTCGTAGACCTGCTGACTGAACGGGCTCAATATGTTGTGCGCTACCAAGGTGGCCATAACGCTGGCCACACTCTGGTTATTAACGGTGAAAAAACCGTTCTTCATTTAATTCCCTCTGGCATCCTGCGTGAAAACGTCACCAGCATCATCGGCAACGGTGTGGTACTGGCGCCTGACGCATTGATGAAAGAAATGGGTGAACTCGAAGCGCGCGGCATCCCGGTACGCGAACGTCTGTTATTGTCTGAAGCTTGCCCGCTGATCCTGCCTTATCACGTTGCGCTGGATATTGCGCGCGAAAAGGCACGTGGCGCGAAAGCCATCGGCACCACCGGTCGCGGTATCGGCCCGGCCTACGAAGATAAGGTCGCTCGTCGCGGTCTGCGCGTTGGCGACCTGTTCGATAAAGAAACTTTCGCTGTCAAGCTGAAAGAAATCATCGACTACCACAACTTCCAATTGGTTAACTACTACAAAGTCGACGCGGTGGATTACCAGGCGACGCTGGACTATGTCATGTCCATTGCCGACATTCTGACCTCGATGGTGGTTGACGTTTCCGAACTTCTGGACGGCGCGCGCAAGCGTGGCGATCTGATCATGTTCGAAGGCGCGCAGGGTACGCTGCTGGATATCGACCACGGTACCTATCCGTACGTCACCTCGTCCAACACCACTGCCGGTGGCGTGGCGACCGGTTCCGGCATTGGTCCGCGTTACGTGGACTATGTGCTTGGCATCGTGAAAGCCTACTCAACCCGCGTTGGTGCCGGTCCGTTCCCAACCGAACTGTTCGACGAAACCGGCGAGTTCCTGTGCAAGCAGGGTAACGAGTTCGGCGCCACCACCGGTCGCCGTCGTCGTACCGGCTGGCTGGATGCGGTTGCGGTACGCCGCGCGGTGCAGATCAACTCGCTGTCCGGCTTCTGCCTGACCAAGCTGGATGTTCTGGACGGCCTGAAAGAAGTGAAAATCTGCGTGGGTTACCGCATGCCAGACGGCCGCGAAATGACCACGACGCCGCTGGCAGCAGAAGGCTGGGAAGGTATCGAGCCAATCTACGAAACCATGCCGGGCTGGAGCGAAACCACCTTCGGCGTGAAGCAACACCACCAACTGCCGCAGGCCGCGCTGAACTATATCAAGCGCATTGAAGAACTGACTGGTGTACCGGTAGACATTATCTCCACCGGCCCAGACCGCAGCGAAACCATGGTTCTGCGCGATCCGTTCGACGCATAAACCGTTTTCCTGTCATCAGCAAACCGGGCGCCGTCCCGGTTTGTTTTTATGGTGTTCACCTCGCCAAATGCGGTTGCCCAGCAAAAATCCTTTCATTATCCCGGCTTAATGATTTCATTGCCCTGTCGGTCGTGTACCCTAGGGTATAAATAATTAACGACGAACTCTCAGCCTGGTTTATTATCCTATAAGTAATCTTTTGATAAATGCCGAAAAGCGGCGTGTCAGACGGGTAAATCCTACCCAGAGGTAGACGTGCAGTTAACAAGTTTTACTGATTATGGCCTGCGGGCGCTGATCTACATGGCCTCATTGCCGAAGGATAAAATGACCAGCATTTCGGAAGTGACCGAAGTGTATGGCGTGTCCCGCAACCATATGGTGAAAATAATCAACCAGTTGAGTCGTATCGGGCTGGTCACTGCCGTGCGTGGTAAAAATGGGGGTATCCGCCTGGGGCAACCTGCGGCATCGATACGCATTGGCGACGTGGTGCGCGCTTTGGAGCCGCTATCGCTGGTTAACTGCAGCGGCGATTTTTGCCATATCACCCCCGCTTGCCGCCTGAAGCAGGTGTTGCAGCAGGGGGTACAGAATTTTCTTGCAGAGCTGGACAATTATACCTTGGCCGATATGGTCGAAGACAACGCTCCGCTCTACAAGCTATTGCTTGTCGAATAAACATCGATAAGTAAACAGGGCTGAGAAGTGGCCCCATAAGCCAGTTTACTTGCCATTTTGCGGCGAGACAGCGTTCAAGAACCGCAGGTGCCCGGTGCATGCTCCGGTTTACGTGCTGTCCGCCCCAGACAGTCTGCGACAATCGAGCCCGTTGGCCTATTCTCGCGACACCCTGCTGATGACAACGGAGGAACCGCAATGTCACAAGATCCTTTCCTGGAACGAGAAGCAGAAAAATACGAATCCCCCATCCCGAGCCGCGAATTCATTCTTGCCCATTTGGCCAAGCGTGAAACACCGGCCAGTCGTGAAGAGCTGGCAAAAGAGCTGGATTTGACCAGCGAAGAACATCAGGAAGCGCTGCGCCGCCGCCTGCGCGCCATGGAGCGCGATGGGCAACTGATATTTACTCGCCGTCAATGCTACGCCCTGCCGGAGCGTCTGGACCTGCTGCGCGGTACGGTGATCGGCCACCGCGATGGCTATGGTTTCCTGCGCATTGAGGGCAGCAAGGACGATTTGTACCTGTCGGCCGAACAGATGAAAATGGCCATTCATGGCGACGTGGTGCTGGCGCAGGCGCTGGGTGCCGACCGCAAAGGCCGTCGCGAAGCGCGCATTGTGCGCGTTCTGGTGCCAAAAACCAGTCAGATCGTCGGCCGCTACTTTACCGACGCCGGCGTCGGCTTCGTGGTGCCGGACGACAGCCGTCTGAGCTTCGATATTCTGATCCCGAGCGAGGCGGTCAGCGGTGCGCGCATGGGCTTTATGGTGGTGGTTGAACTGACCCAGCGTCCGACCCGCCGCACCAAGGCCGTTGGTAAAATCGTCGAGATCCTCGGCGATAAAATGGGCACCAGCATGGCGGTCGATATTGCGCTGCGCACCCATGAAATCCCGCATACCTGGCCACCACAGGTGGAAAAACAGGTCGCCTCCCTCAGCGAAGAGGTGCCGGAAGAGGCCAAGGTCGGGCGCGTAGATTTGCGTAACCTGCCGTTGGTCACCATTGACGGCGAAGACGCGCGCGACTTCGATGACGCAGTTTACTGCGAGAAGAAGCGCGGCGGCGGCTGGCGCCTGTGGGTTGCCATTGCCGACGTCAGCTATTACGTACGTCCTGGGACCGCACTGGATGACGAAGCCCGCAGCCGCGGTACCTCGGTGTACTTCCCGTCACAGGTGGTGCCGATGCTGCCGGAAGTGCTGTCCAACGGCCTTTGCTCGCTGAATCCGCAGGTGGATCGCCTGTGTATGGTGTGCGAAATGACCATTTCGGCCCAGGGGCGGTTGTCGACGGCCAAGTTCTATGAAGCGGTGATGAGCTCCCATGCTCGCCTGACCTACACCAAGGTGTGGCACATGTTGCAGGGCGATCAGGAGCTGCGCGAGCAGTACCATCCGCTGGTCAAGCACCTGGAAGAGTTGCACGCCATGTACAAGGTGCTGGATCGCGCGCGCGCCGAACGTGGCGGCATTGCCTTTGAAACCGAAGAAGCCAAGTTCATCTTCAACGCCGAGCGCCGCATCGAACGCGTGGAGCCGACGGTGCGTAACGATGCGCACAAGCTAATCGAAGAATGCATGATCATGGCGAACGTTGCGGCGGCGCGCTTTGTTGAAAAACACAATGAGCCGGCGCTGTTCCGCGTGCACGATCGCCCAAGCGACGACCATATCAAGTCGCTGCGCAGCGTGCTCAGCGAGCTGAGCCTGACCCTGGGTGGTGGCAACAAGCCGCAGCCGAAAGACTATGCGCAACTGATGGATATCGTATCCGAGCGTCCCGATCACGAAATGCTGCAGACCATGCTGCTGCGTTCGATGAAACAGGCGATTTACGATCCGGAAAACCGTGGCCACTTCGGGCTGGCGTTGGGGTCGTACGGCCACTTTACCTCGCCTATTCGTCGCTACCCGGATCTGTCACTGCACCGGGCTATCAAGTATCTGTTAGCCAAAGAGCACGGCGAACCGCAGCACCGCTGGACGCCGACCGGCGGTTGGCATAGCGATCTTGAAGAGATGCTGCAACTGGGTCTGCACTGTTCGATGACCGAACGCCGCGCCGACGAAGCCACCCGCAACGTCGCCGACTGGCTGAAATGCGACTTTATGCAGGATCACGTCGGTGAAGTGTTTACCGGCATTATTGCCAGCGTCACTGGCTTTGGTTTCTTCGTGCGCCTGAACGATCTGTTTATTGATGGTTTGGTGCATGTATCAACGCTGGATAATGATTACTATCGCTACGATAATATCGGCCAGCGTCTTATCGGCGAATCGTCCGGTATGGTCTATCGCCTGGGCGATACCGTGGAGATCCGTGTTGAAGCGGTGCATATGGACGAGCGTAAAATCGATTTTGCTCTGGTTTCCAGCACCCGCAAGCCGCGCGGCGAAGGCAAGACCGAACGCGAACGCGCCAAGAAGGGTGCGCCACGCACGCTGCGTGACGGCGGCGGCAACGGCAACGGCCGTAAACGCCGTGGCGGCAAGCCACCGGCCAATTTTGAGCCGGACAGCGCGTTTCGTAAAGACGGCGCCAAACCGGCCGACAAGGTGAAGAAGGACAAAAAGGCCAAGGCCAAAAAAGTGTCCGACAAAACCAAAAAGATAGCGGCGGCCACCAAAGCCAAGCGCGCCGTGAAGAAGAAAGGTGCGCAGCAGAGTGAAGGCTGATAGCCGCTTACGGGCATAGCCCGGTCACCTGTCGTACATTATTATCACCGGCCGGCGTATGTCGGCCGCACAGTTAAAAGAGCATCATGAGCGAAATCATCTACGGCATCCACGCCGTCAAAGCCCTATTAGAGCGAGATCCGCAACGCTTCCTGGAAGTGTTTATCCTTAAAGGCCGCGACGACCGCCGCCTGCAACCGCTGATCGCCGAGCTGGAAGCAACCGGCATCGTCATTCAGGTGGCCAATCGCCAATGGTTGGACGACAAGGTAGAAGGGGCGGTGCACCAGGGGATTGTTGCCCGGGTGCGCGAAGGGCGCCAATATCAGGAAAACGATCTGCCGGGGCTGTTGGAAGGTATCGATACCCCGTTTCTGCTGGTGCTGGACGGTGTGACCGACCCGCATAACCTCGGTGCGTGCCTGCGCAGCGCCGATGCCGCCGGCGTACATACGGTGATCGTTCCGCGTGACCGTTCCGCACAGTTGAACGCCACCGCGAAGAAAGTTGCCTGCGGCGCGGCGGAAAACGTGCCGTTGATCCGTGTGACCAATCTGGCGCGTACTCTGCGTTTACTGCAAGAACTGAACGTTTGGGTGGTCGGTACCGCCGGCGAGGCCGACCACACGCTGTACCAAAGCAAAATGACCGGTCCGATGGCGTTGGTGATGGGTGCGGAAGGCGAAGGCATGCGCCGTCTGACCCGTGAGCACTGCGACGAGCTGATCAGCATCCCGATGGCCGGCAGCGTTTCCTCGCTCAACGTGTCGGTAGCGACCGGTATCTGTCTGTTCGAAGCGGTGCGGCAGCGCAGTTAACCTTCTGGCCCGGCGCCAGCGGTGGCCGGGCCCTCGTTTTCCCCCTCATCTTGTGATCCCGCCTGCGGCAGAAATCGTGTCATCGACCATAATGACTCCTGAAGCCTTAAAGGGAGCACGCCAATGGTCTGGTCTACACATACGGTTTTTAATCAGCCCAAACCGCTGGGCAACAGTAATCTGTTCCTTTCCGATACTCCGTTGCGTGAAGCGGTACAGCGTGAACACGCCGGTTGGGATGCCGACGTATTAGCCTCTCTGGGGCAACAGCTTGGCACCCAGGAGTCGCTGGAACTGGGGAGGTTGGCCAATGCCAACCCGCCAGAGCTGTTGCGCTATGACGCCAGTGGTCAACGGTTGGACGATCTGCGTTTCCACCCTGCCTGGCACATTCTGATGCAGGGGCTGGTGGCCAACCGCGTGCATAATCTGCCGTGGGAGGAGCAGGCGCGCATTGGATCGGTGGTGGCACGCGCTGCTCGTTTCATACTGCATGCGCAGGTGGAGGCTGGCACGCTGTGTCCGATAACCATGACCTACGGCGCCATTCCGCTGCTGCAACGCAGCCTGCCAACGGCGTTTCGGGACTGGCTGCCGCCGCTGCTTTCCGACCGTTACGACGCACATCTGCTGCCTGGTGGGCAAAAACGCGGGTTGCTGATTGGTATGGGCATGACCGAAAAGCAGGGCGGTTCGGACGTTTTGAGCAATACCACCAGCGCGACGCCGCTGGCTGGACGCGGCGACGGTGAAACGTATCGGCTGGTAGGACATAAGTGGTTTTTTTCGGTGCCGCAAAGCGATGCGCATCTGGTTTTGGCGCAGACCGAAGGCGGGCTGTCATGCTTCTTCCTGCCACGTATCCTGCCGGATGGCAGCCGTAACGCGGTGCGTCTGGAGCGGCTGAAAGACAAGCTGGGCAACCGCGCCAACGCCAGCAGTGAGGTAGAGTTCCAGGATGCTACCGCCTGGCTGCTGGGAGATGAAGGCGATGGCGTACGGCAAATTTTAAAGATGGGCAGCCAGACGCGCTTTGACTGCGCGCTCGGCAGCCATGGTTTGATGCGCCGTGCGCTGTCGGTGGCACTCTATCATGCCCACCAGCGCCAGGCGTTCGGCAAGACGTTGATCCAGCAGCCGCTGATGCGTCAGGTACTGGCGGGCATGGCGCTGCGGCTGGAGGGGCAAACGGCAGCGCTGATGCGCCTGGCTCGCGCCTACGGTAGCCAGCAGGAGCCGCTGTCGCAGGGGCTGTGCCGCATCATGACCTCGGCGGCCAAGTTTGACGTTTGCCGGCAAGGCATACCGTTTGTTGCCGAAGCGATGGAAGTGCTTGGCGGTATCGGCTATTGCGAGGACAGCGAGTTACCGCGTCTGTATCGCGAGATGCCGGTCAATAGCATCTGGGAAGGTTCGGGTAATATCATGTGCCTGGACGTGCTGCGCGCCTGGGCAAAAAGTCCTTTGGTGCAGGAGGCGGTGCACCAGGAGTTGGCAGAGGTAAAAGGACAGAATCGTCATTACGATCGTCAATGGCGACAGCTGTTGCAGCAGACCGGAAAATTGCAGGAAACGCAGGCTCGTACCTTGACTGGCCGGTTGTTCACTCTGTTTGCCGCTGCGCAGTTGTTGCGTTATGCACCGCCGCCGATAGCCGAAGCCTGGTGCCAGTCGATGCTTGACGAGCGCGGGCAGCGGGCATTATCCGGCACATTGTGCGAGTCGCTGCTTGACAGGGCGGTAGGCGGCTAGGCATAAGTAGGCTTCAGATCCTCGTACCACCACAATCAACGGGTAAAAATATGGAAATAATCAACTTATTAGCGGCATTCGCCTCGTACTTTTTCAGCGGGGTTGCCATGGTGCTGGTGTTCCTGTTTATTTATACCCGCATCACCGCGCATGATGAATGGGCGCTGATCAAACAGGATAATCAGGCGGCGGCATTGGGTTTTATCGGTGCCTGTCTGGGCTACGTTATTCCGCTGGCCAGTGCGGCGATCAACTCGATTAGTCTGTTGGACTATCTGTTATGGGGTTGCGTGGCGCTGGTGGTGCAATTGCTGATCTTTACCGCGGTTAAGCTGTATATGCCGCGCATCAGCGAGAAAATCGAGGCCAACCATACCGCAGCCGGTATTTTCCTGGGGGGCGTCTCGGTCAGCGGCGGGGTATTGAACGCCGCCTGCATGACCTATTAACCCGCAGCCTCTCTACGCCTAGCGATAAATAATTGCCTGCGAATACCACTGCCCCGGCACCACGGTTTCGCTATTCATGATGATCATGTAATAGCGTGCTCCGGCGGCGGTGGCCTTGCGCTGAATCTCGTCTTCCACATTCATCGGGCTGCCATAAACCAGCGCGCTGATGGTCGCAATCTTCTCCAGCCCGGCAGTTTGCGCACGGGTAATTTCCTGCGCTTGCCCGGCAATCGGCGGCGGCGGTGGCTTCGGCGTGGTGGTGAGGATGCCGCAGCCGGACAACAGCCCAAGCAACAGCAGCATGGCGGTACAGCGTGCTATATCCATCGTGACCTCAGAATGCGCAGCGGAAAATCGTCAGAGTAATGCTTAAGTATATAGTGGAACATAATGAGCTAATGCGTATGACGTTTTTTTGCCATCATAGAGCGGTGTGCGATCCGACTGCGCGGTGCGGACAGCATTATGTAGACTATGGGGCATTGGGCGGGAAGGGGTAAAGCATGATTGAACTGTATGACGAACGCGTGGGCGGTATTGCGCTGATCCATGCGGTGCCGGCCGGGCAATACCAACAGCCATTACCGACGGTGTTTTTCTACCACGGTTATACATCGTCGAAAGAGGTCTATGCCTATTTTGGTTATGCGTTGGCCAAGGCCGGCTTTCGCGTGATACTGCCGGATGCCGAACTGCACGGCGAACGTTATCACGGTGATGCCGCGCAACGGTTGGCGCACTTTTGGGAAATTCTGCAGCGCAACATTGAGGAACTGCCGACGCTGAAGGCGCATTTCGTCGAGCGTGGCTTGATCGACGGCACGCGGATTGGCGTGGCGGGCGCGTCGATGGGGGGCATGACCACCCTGGGCGCGCTGACGCGTTATCCCTGGATTGCCGCCGCGGCCAGCCTGATGGGGGCCGGCTATTTCACCTCGCTGTCGCAAACCCTGTTTCCGCCGTTGGATGAACACGGGCAGATTTTGTCGCCGATGCGACATGCCGAACGGATAGCGCCACTGGCGGATTACGGCGTTGAACATCAATTGGAAACGCTGGCCGGCCGGCCGTTGTTGCTATGGCACGGCGAAGCGGACGATCTGGTACCGGCATCACAAAGCCTGCGTTTGGCGCAGGCGCTGCGCGAACGCGGTTGGGACCAGCGCTTGACCCTGGATACCGAACCTGGCGTAGCGCATCGCATCACGCCAGCGGCGCTGGCTGCTACCGTCGCATTCTTTGCGCGTAACCTGTAAAAAAGCCCCCTGCGAACAGGGGGCGTGAGAGCGTGTTACTGTCGTTAAGCTGCCGCTTTTCAGTGCGGCTTGGTTCCCTGGTACTGCACTTTTCTGTTAGCGATACAGTTCGGCGCTGACGTGAATCGACGCGGTGCTGCCCGGTTCATGTAGGGCGATAATGCGATAGGCGCTGGCGCCGCGCTGTTCGGCGATATCATTTACCTGGGAAGAAGCATCATCCGGTGATACCACATTATGGCTTAGCGTAACGAAACCGATGCTCTGGCGCTGATCTGCCTGGTGTGCGGTGATTTCAGTGGCGGCCATGGCGTTGGCGGAAAGCAGCAAGGCCACGACGGTGGCGAGGGTAATGCGTTTCATAAGTGCCTCTCTTGACTTGCCCGGAACGCCAGACGGCGGCGGACGGATGGCAAGAAGTTATTTGTCTCTGTTGAACGACTGCAAATTCTTTTCGTCGCTTGATTGGCGGCGGATATGGTTAATTCTAGTGGCTTCTGCCAGATAGAAAAGCGCAGGCTTTTGATGGCAACTTTCAAAAAAAATGAACGATATAGCGTCGGCGATGATGATTTTGTTGAAGGATTTTCAAAACTAGTGGATCCGCATCCATATATTCAGCTGATAGCAAATCGTGCGCTTTTGCCAACGAGCGCCAATAACTGCGAATAAATCCCACGCGGTCCTTGAGTTTCCCCCCCTGCGCCAGTATGATTACGCGTCATTTTTCAGCCGTACAAAAATCACGTTCCTTGCTTCCATGGGCCACGGCTGACCCTGACAGGAGGCTGAATAATCCGTAAGGAGCAATTCGATGCGTCATTACGAAATCGTTTTTATGGTCCATCCTGACCAAAGCGAACAGGTTCCGGGCATGATCGAGCGTTACAGTGCTACCATCACTAACGCGCAAGGTCAGATTCACCGTCTGGAAGACTGGGGCCGCCGTCAACTGGCTTACCCGATCAACAAACTGCACAAGGCTCACTACGTTCTGCTGAACGTTGAAGCCCCGCAGGAAGCGATCGATGAGCTGGAAACTAACTTCCGCTTCAACGACGCCGTTATCCGCAGCATGGTTATGCGCGTTAAGCACGCGGTAACCGAAGCATCTCCGATGGTTAAAGCGAAAGACGAACGTCGTGGCGATCGCCGCGAAGACTTCGCTAACGAAACCGCAGATGATGCAGATGCTGGGGATTCTGAAGAGTAATTGCCGCCGTGACGGCTAATCGTCTGGTGTTGTCTGGCACAGTGTGCAAGCCGCCGGTTCGAAAAGTGAGTCCTTCCGGGATCCCCCATTGCCAGTTTGTGCTTGAGCACAGATCAACGCAGGTGGAAGCCGGATTCAGCAGACAGGCATGGTGCCGTATGCCCGTGGTTGTCAGCGGACAACAGTCACAAGCACTAACTCAAAGATTAACGGTCGGCAGTCAGATTACCGTGCAAGGCTTCGTAAGTTGCCATCAAGGGCGCAACGGGCTGAACAAACTGGTACTGCATGCCGAGCAGATTGAATTGATAGATTCTGGAGACTAGCCAAATGGCACGTTATTTCCGTCGTCGCAAGTTCTGCCGTTTCACCGCGGAAGGCGTTCAAGAGATTGACTATAAAGACATCGCTACGCTGAAAAACTACATCACTGAAAGTGGTAAAATTGTCCCGAGCCGTATCACCGGTACTCGTGCAAAATATCAGCGCCAGCTCGCCCGTGCTATCAAGCGCGCGCGCTACCTGTCTTTGTTGCCGTACACTGATCGTCATCAGTAATCGGCCACTGTCCATTAACGACTTTGAGAGGATAAGGTAATGCAAGTTATTCTGCTTGATAAAGTAGCAAACCTGGGCAGCCTGGGTGATCAAGTTAACGTTAAAGCGGGCTACGCTCGTAACTTCCTGGTACCACAGGGCAAAGCTGTTCCTGCTACCAAGAAAAACGTTGAGTTCTTCGAAGCACGTCGTGCTGAACTGGAAGCCAAACTGGCTGACGTTCTGGCCGCTGCTGAAGCGCGCGCAACCAAGATCAACGAACTGGCTTCAGTAACCATCGCGTCTAAAGCAGGCGACGAAGGTAAACTGTTCGGCTCTATCGGCACCCGCGACATCGCTGACGCAGTTACTGCGGCTGGCGTTGAAGTTGCCAAGAGCGAAGTTCGCCTGCCGAACGGCGTTCTGCGTACCACTGGTGAGCACGAAGTGCACTTCCAGGTACACAGCGACGTGTTCGCACAGCTGAATGTAGTTGTGGTTGCAGAAGCTTAATTAAAGCCTCTGTCAATCCGGTTAAAACGCCAGCCTCGTGCTGGCGTTTTGCTTTTCTGTGGCGGCGAAAACGCGCTACCCTGCTTCTGATGCATCAGCATGGAGGGATGGCATGAATATCGTGTTACAGCGAGTGTATGATTTTAACGGCCCGGTGCCACAACACTGCTTTCTTATCGACCGGCTCTGGCCGCGCGGCATTAGCCGGCAGCGTCTTGCCGGCGTGGAATGGCTGAAGGAGGTAGCGCCGGACAACGCATTGCGCCAGTGGTTTCACCAGCACAGCGACCAATGGCCAGAGTTTGTCACGCGCTACCGTCGGCAACTGGCCGAAAACAGCGCCTGGCAGCCGCTGGCGGCGTTATTGCGCCAGGGCGCGACCCTGACCCTGCTGTATGGCAGCAAGGACACGCAGCACAACCAGGGGGTGGTACTGCGTGATTTCCTGTATCAACAGCTCGGGGACTAGCGCTGGCGGCGATAGCTACCGTCGGCCTGACGACGGAACAGGGCCTGGCTGTTATCCGCTGCGGTGACCGACAGCGCGGTTATCACGCCGTTGGCGTCGCGTTCGATGCGCACTTCCTGGCCGGCTTGCAGGTTACTTAACGGTTTGTCGTTGCCTTCGACCTGCGCCATGGCGAACACTTCATTTACCGGCAGGTTATTGTCGCGGAACAGCTGCGCCAATGTTTGCCCCGGCTGGATCTGATAACGCTGCCAGTTGCCCGGCGGCGTTACCGGGGTTTCTTGCGACAGAGCGGCGTCGTTGCTGCCTTCACCTTGCAGATCGGCCTGCATGGGTGACGTGTCATGCTGTTGATTGCTCACCGGATAGGGATGGCCGCTGTTCTGTGGTGAGTATGGCCACAGCAGGGCCAGCAACAGTATGACGCCGAAGATAATCACCCAGCGGCGGTGAAAGTAAGGCAGGGGTTCCAGCCAGCGGAAACCGTCCGGCAAATGCCAGATTTTCAGCAACAGCGCTTTGATTCCATGTCCTTTACCGTTTTCAGGTAGTTGCTCCGAATCCGGATCCTCGGGCGTCCGTGGGGCTGTGCCAGGCTTCAGGCGTTGGCTGAAGTTCAGCCAGGTGCGAAGCAACGGCTGGTAGACGCGGGTGGTTTTCCTTCTCCTGGGCGCGATTCTGCCCATGGTGACCTCTCTTCAGACTGCGTAAAAATGCCACGGTACCGATGGCGTACCGCCGAACCGACGACACCTTCAGTATAGACCGCTAACTGCTTGATGTGACAGGCAGCGGCGATCGGCAGCGGCGCGTGTGGCAACGGGCGTTAACAGATCGCCATTGTTTCTTTTTCCACGACAAAAGTCATCATTATCAACACAAGATTTTACCCGGCTTTCTGGCACTGTTATGCTGCGCCTTCGACTTTTTACAGACTAAAGGAAAACCCATGACAACCCCTTCATTTGACAGCGTTGAAGCGCAAGCAAGCTACGGGATTGGTTTACAGGTCGGCCAGCAATTGCAGGAATCCGGTCTGGAAGGTTTACAACCGGAAGCGTTGCTGGCGGGTTTGCGTGACGCGATGGAAGGGAATGCGCCAGCGGTTCCCGTTGATGTTGTTCATCGTGCGCTGCGTGAAATCCACGAACGCGCGGATGCGGTGCGCCGCGAGCGTCAGCAGGCGATGGCGGTAGAAGGACAGCAGTTCCTGGAAGAAAACGCCAAGCGTGACGGCGTGTCGCTGACCGAATCAGGCCTGCAGTTCTCGGTACTGGAGCAGGGCAATGGCCCAATCCCATCTCGTCAGGACCGCGTACGTGTGCATTATACCGGTCGTCTGATCAACGGCGAAGTGTTCGACAGCTCGGTAGAGCGCGGCCAACCGGCAGAATTCCCGGTCAGCGGCGTTATCCCGGGCTGGATCGAAGCGTTGACCCTGATGCCGGTCGGCTCCAAATGGCAACTGTACATTCCGCATCACCTGGCCTACGGTGAACGCGGTGCCGGCGCCTCGATCCCGCCATTCAGCGCATTGGTGTTCGAGGTTGAACTGCTGGAAATCCTGTAAGACACACGGTTTCTCCCTCCAGGGCGCCCCAGTGGCGCCCTGTTTTTATTCGCCGCCGAGCGCCCGGGGAAACAGCAGGTTGTTTTCCAGGTGGATGTGCTCCATCAGATCGGTAATAAATTGATCGATGCCCCGATACAGCGCTTGCCAGGTAGTGCAGGCGTTTGCAGGCGGCGTCAGGTTATTGGTCAGAAACTTCAATACTTCCAACTGCTCGCCGGCTTCGACGTGCTCGTGCTCCATCACCGCAATCGGTCCCATCGCCTGCCGACCCATGCCGTTGACGATCATCGGGAACAGGATCTGTTCCTCTTTCATCATGTGATTATCCAGATCCTGGCGGATCAGCGTTAGCTGCTTGGCCAGACCGCGCGGGCAGGTCGGTTTATCGCCGTGCACCCGTTCGACCTTTTCCGCCATCAACACCAGCTCCGGCAACTGTTCCCGGTGACGCTGATGAAAACGCGGCAGAATATAATCGATAATCTCTGCCAGCGGGGTCTGGCGCCAGTCCCGCGCGTCCGATTCGCCGGTGGCCAGCGCCGCCAGTTGTGATTGTAGCTGCTGCAGATCCAGCGATTTGCGTTGCGCGGCGTGCTCCAGCGTACGGTTGCCGCCGCAGCAGAAATCCAAATCATGATCGCGAAACAGCTTGCTGGCACCAGGAATGGCAATGGCCAACGCACCGAGAGTTTGATTGTGGTAATCCATGATGGTGTCCTTTGAAATGAATAAATCTTATAACATGCATTTTAAATGCAATTTAAAGGGTGCGCCATGGCTAAATGGAGGTAGTGGTTCAGGGCGCGCCGATCCGCGCCCTGGCGGTTTGATTACTTGGTTGTTAAATCAATCTGATAAAGCGCAAAGCCAACGCCGTCACTGCCAACCTGTCGCATCGGGTACTGGGCGTTTTGTTTGATAAACGCGGCGGCCCTGTCGCTCGGCGAGGTTTCAAAGCGTATATCCAGCGGTTGAGGGCTGCTGAACGACGCCAGTCGCCAGTTGTGATCGGCTTGTGGCCGAACCGCACCGTGCTTTTGGCTTTCGGCGCTGATATAGGCTGCCAGCACCGAGCGATTCTCATCTGGCGAGGCAAAGGCGATATGCCGGTCACCGGTGCCGGCAAACTTGCCGCCGTACGCACGGTAATTGTTGGTCGCCACCAGGAACATGGCGTTTGGATCGATTGGCTTGCCGTTAAACGTCAGTTGTTTGATGCGTTCGGCCTGCGGATTGATCGATTGGCATTCGCCGTCGTAACGCGCCGGTTGGCTGACATCGATCTGATAGTCAACGCCGTCGATCACGTCGAAGTTGTAGCTGCGGAAACCGTCCCAGTTGATTAACGACTGCGGTTGGCGGCTGTTGACGTCAATGCGGTTAAACTGTCCGGCAGAACATTCCAGCCACTCCTTCACCTCTTTTCCACTGGCCTTGACCACCACCAGCGTATTCGGATACAGGTACAAATCGGCAGCGTTGCGGAAGGTCAGCCGCCCCTGTTCCACTTCAACGAAACTGGCAGGATCGTTCTTGCGTCCGCCGACCTTGAACGGCGCCGCTGCGGAAAGCACCGGTAAATCTGCCAGGTCGGGATCGCCTTGAATGTAATGCTCGACATAGGCCTTCTGCGCGTTATTGACGATCTGAACCGTCGGATCGTCTTGTACCAATGCCAGATAGCTGTACATGTTGCCGTCGGCGTTGCCGATCGGCTGACTGACGAACTCGCGGGTGCCTTGGTGATCCTGTGCCAGTACTTTCAACAACGTGTTGTCTTGCGCCGCCAGCGATTTTTTTGCCTGGTTGTCGTAAATCGGCCGGGCCTGCGCGCTGGCCTGCGTCACTTTCCATGCGCCGCCATCGTTATTCAACTGTAAATCGACCACCCCGAGGTGATCGCCCCATTGGCCGGGCATTACCGCCGGTACGCCGTTCAGCAGGCCTTTTTCAATGTCGGCGCCATTGATGGCGGCAAAGTCCTCGCTAGGAAACACCGCGTGGGCATGGCCGAACATGATAGCGTCGATGCCTTTCACCTGGCTGAGATAATAAACCGAGTTTTCCGCCATGGCTTTGTACGGTTCGCTGGACAGACCGGAGTGCGGAATGGCGATCACCAGATCGGCGCCTTGCCGGCGCATTTCCGGTACGTAGCGTCTGGCGGTTTCGGTGATGTCGTTAACCGTTACCTTGCCTTGCAGATTGGCCTTGTCCCACACCAGGATCTGCGGCGGCACAAACCCGATGTAGCCGATGCGCAGGGTGTGGTTTTGGCCGTCGCGATCGGTTACTGGCGTATCAACGATGATGTACGGAGTGAACAGCGGCTTTTGGGTCGTTGCATCAATGACGTTGGCATTGACGTAAGGAAACCTGGCGCCGGCGATGGCGGATTTCAGATAGTCCAGGCCGTAGTTGAATTCGTGATTGCCGATATTGCCTACCGCGTAGTCCAGCGTATTCATCGCTTTATATACCGGATGAATGTCGCCGGCTTTCAACCCCTTGGCCGCCATGTAATCCCCCAGCGGGCTGCCTTGAATAATGTCGCCGTTGTCGACCAGCACGCTGTTGGTGGCCTGCTGGCGCGCCTGTTGGATCAGGCTGGCGGTGCGAACCAGGCCGAATTTCTCCGTGGGCTTATCCTTGTAGTAATCAAAGTCCATCATATTGCTGTGCAGGTCGCTGGTTTCCAGCACGCGCAAATCGACCGTAGCCGCTTGCGCCGAGGCGCAGACCAATAGGGCGAGAGTGGACAACGACAGTGGTCGCGTGATCATGATGACGGTTCTCCATGCCATTTTTAGTTTGTTATCGCAGAGGTTGTTGCAATTACATTGGATGTTCTCATTAAACTGTGAAGTTTGGCAGAAAATCAGCGCCGGTAACGCGGGGAAGTTCACAGTTGAGCGGAACAAGATATGAGGAATTACCGTGGGTTAAGCGGCGGAGATGGATATTCCACGCAAAAAAAACTAGTCTGCTAGCTAAGACAGGGGAAAATTTCCCACGGAAGTATAAACAGAGGTGAATGATGTTAGAGCAAATTTGCCAGCTATCCCGCGATGCGGGCGCGGCGATCATGGCGGTATACAACGGGGAGCAACCGCTTGATGTCGTGCAGAAAAAAGACGACTCACCGGTGACGGCGGCCGATTTGGCTGCGCATCACATCATCAAGAGCGGCCTTGCGGCGCTGACGCCGGACATTCCACTGTTGTCAGAAGAAGACCCACCCGCTTGGGAACAGCGGCAAACCTGGACGCGTTACTGGCTGGTTGATCCGCTTGACGGTACCAAGGAGTTTTTGCAGCGCAACGGCGAGTTCACCGTCAATATCGCGCTGATCGAAGACGGCCAGGCGGTAATGGGTGTGGTATACGCGCCGGCGCTGGAGGTGCTGTATCTGGCCGAGCGTGGCAAAGCGTGGAAGGAAGAGAACGGCCAACGGCAGGCCATTCGCGTCAAGGAAGGAACGCCGCCACTGGTGGTGGTCAGCCGTTCGCATAGCGACAATGAGCTGAAGGATTATTTAAATCAGCTCGGCGTGCACCAGACGGTTGCGGTCGGGTCCTCACTGAAGTTCTGTCTGGTCGCCGAGGGGAAGGCGCAGTTATACCCGCGTTTCGGGCCGACCAATATCTGGGACACCGCGGCCGGGCATGCGGTAGCGGTGGCCGCCGGGGCGCAGATTCATGACTGGCAGGGCAAGCCATTGCTTTATACCCCGCGTGAATCATTCCTCAACCCCGGCTTCCGGGTTTCGCTGTTCTGATCAGTCAGCCAACAACTGGTGCAGCTTGTTCATCACTTGCTGCACTTCTTCTGCCGTCAGCTTGCCGTCTTTGGCAAATTGAATCTTGCCCTGCTTATCCAGCACGATAATCGCCGAACCGCCCGGTTGCAGATCCCAGGCTTTACGTACGTTGCCGTTGCTGTCGACGATGAACTGCGACCACGGGAATTCTTGCTTGCTGTCTTCAATGCTGCTGCGCACGAACATTGCGGTGCCAACCAAGGCGTCATCGGTATTGACGATTGTCGTCGTTTGGTAACGATCGCGTGGTAGCTTGGCCTGCTTGATGGCTTCAATCAGCGGATCGTTCATTTCCTTGGCGGAGCTGCGGCCGGCAATATGCTGGATCACTCGCACTTTTCCACTGAGCTGACCGCTATTCCAGTTTTTGTAGCTAAAATCATCATTGGCGTAGTTTAACTCTCCCCGATCGCTGACGCCGACCGGCGCAACGCGCTGCTGGATTTGAAAGTTATGCGCGCAGGCCAGTAAGGGAGCAAACAGCAGGGATACAATTAGCATGTTACTTTTTTTCATGCTTTCTCCTTGTAGGGGGAACGATGAAGACAGTCTCCAGATCCTAAAGCATAGGTGCTGATCGGAGGTCTGTCCTGTTGGCGTGCTCTCAGTTTTCCCTTTCGACGCTTAATGCCTGTATTTTGAAGGGATATTCTGAAAAGGTTATAAATTATCATATACAATTCTGTCAAAAAGTGTAAATCCAGTGAGGATGACCAAGCGAAAGTGAACAAAATAGTCTTAACTAGGTCTACACCCATGCAATCATGTTGCGCTCTCTGGATAGAGGCTGCCACTTTAGCGGCTCGCGGAGCGCATGGTCCAACGGGAGGAGAGTAAAAGAATGAGAATCTTCCAGCGTTATAACCCATTGAAAGTTGCAAAATACGTGAAAACCCTGTTCCGTGGAAGGCTGTATATCAAGGATGTCGGCGCATTTGAATTCGATAAGGGTAAAATTCTGGTGCCGAAGGTTCGCGACAAACGCCATCTCAGCGTGATGTCCGAAGTTAACCGACAGGTGTTGTTGCTGCAATCTGAAATGGGTTGATACGCCAGGCGTTGCAGTAAAAAGAGATGTAATTGCGGCCCTCAACGGGGCCGCTGATGTTTCAGCCCGACTCAGGCCGTCAGGTTTTCGTCCGGGGCCTTCGGCAGTACCGCCGCCGGTTTGTCACTCAACTTGGTGACCAGCAACTGGTCAATCTTGTAACTGTCGATATCCACCACTTCAAACTTGTAGCCAGCGTACTTGACGAAGTCGGTGCGTTTCGGGATCTTGCGCAGCATATACATCATAAAGCCGCCGATGGTTTCGTAGTTGCCAGCCTGTGGGAACTCGTCGATATCCAGCACGCGCATCACGTCGTCGATCGGCGTACCGCCTTCAATCAACCATGAACTCTCGTCACGCGCCACGATTTGCTCTTCCTGCCCCTGGCCGACCAGATCGCCCATCAGCGTGGTCATGACGTCGTTAAGCGTGATGATGCCTACCACCAGCGCGTATTCGTTGAGGATCACCGCGAAGTCTTCGCCGGCGGCCTTGAAACTTTCCAGCGCTTCGGACAGCGTCAGCGTGTCTGGCACGATCAGTGCCGAACGGATCTGTACGCCGCTACTCAATACCAGGCTTTGATTACCCAGTACGCGGTTCAGCAGGTCTTTCGAATCCACATAGCCCACCACCTGATCGATGTGACCATCGCAAACCAGGAATTTGGAATGCGGATGCGTCGACACTTTCGCGATGATGCTTTCTTCGCTTTCGCGCAAATCGAAGTAGACCACGCTTTCACGCGAGGTCATTGACGACGGCACGGTACGCGATTCCAGCTCGAAGACGTTTTCTATCAGCTCGTGTTCCTGCTTGCGCAGTACGCCGGCCAGTGCACCGGCCTCAACCACGGCATAGATGTCGTCGGAGGTGATGTCGTCCTTGCGCACCATGGGCAGTTTGAACAGGCGGAAGATCAGGTTTGCCATACCGTTGAAGAACCATACCAGCGGTCGGAAAATGGCGATGGAGAAACGCATCGGGTTGATGATCCGGACGGCAACCGTCTCTGGTGCAATCATACCGATGCGCTTCGGGGTGAGGTCCGCGAAAAGAATAAACAGGCTGGTGACCAGCACGAACGAGCAGATGAAGCTGGCCTGCTCAGACATTTCTGGTGGCAGGAAACGATCGAACAACACCTGGAAGGACGGTGAAAACGCCGCATCGCCGACGATACCGCCGAGGATGGCGACCGCGTTCAGGCCAATTTGCACTACGGTAAAGAACAGCCCCGGCGTTTCTTGCAGTTTGAGTACCTTGGCGGCATTGAGGTTACCTTCGTCGGCCATCAACTTGAGTTTGATCTTGCGCGACGCAGCCAGAGAAATTTCCGACAGTGAGAAAAATGCGCTCACGGCGATCAGAAAAAGAATCAGTAAAATACTGTTTAACATAATCTATCCATACGTGCCGACGGGATGACGGCGCTCTTGAGGAAGGGTAATACATTGTCAAAAGAATTGTTGCGCGCGGCATTGTGTGCCTATTCAACCGCATTGGCTATCTGTTATGCCTCGCGAAAAAACAGGCCGCAAGCGCGGCCTGGATAGTATAGCAGTAGCCCGACGAAGGCCGCCAGCGGTTAAAAATTAACGCCTTAGCCCTGCGGCGGCAGGCAGACGCCGATGCCGCCCAGCCCGCAGTAACCGCCTGGGTTCTTTTCCAGATACTGCTGATGATCGTCCTCTGCATAGTAAAACGGCAGCGCTGGCGCAATTTCCGTGGTAATGGTGCGCGAGTCGCCGCTGGCGTCCATCGCCTGCTGAAAGCGCACCATGCTGCTTTCCGCCTGCGCCTGCTGCTCTGGCGACAGGGTGTAGATCGCCGAACGATATTGGGTGCCGATATCGCCGCCCTGACGCATCCCCTGTGCTGGATCGTGGTTTTCCCAGAATACCTGCAATAATTGGCTGTAGCTGACCACGGCGGGGTCGAATACTACCCGTACCACTTCGGCATGACCGGTCTGGCCGCTGCACACTTCGCGATAGGTTGGATTGGGGGTATACCCGCCGCTGTAGCCGGCGGCGGTGCTATAAACACCTGGCTGTTGCCAGAACAGGCGCTCGACGCCCCAGAAGCAGCCCATGGCGAAAATGGCCACTTCCATGCCTTCCGGCACCTGGGTCATCGAATGCTGGGTAACAATATTAAGCGGGGCCACCGGCATCGGTGTGGTGCGGCCAGGCAGCGCATCGGCTTTATTGAGGATATTGGATTGATCGGTATAAGGCACCACGGTTGACTCCTATTGTCACAGTAAGAATTTACCCAACACGGGCTGCGTGAGTTGTAACTCGCCGCTTCTTTGCTCACAATAAGCCCCATGTTGCGATTACGTATAAGCTTAACGCAGTATTTTGAGCGCAAAAAGCCAATAATGCGTCGGCGTCAGAACGGCGACATTGACAGGAAAGTAAAATAATTAAGGAGAACGCGTGCCACGATATCGTGCCCTTTGCGTTTTATGCGCGCTGTTTGTCGCACCAGCGGCGTTATCGGCCAATATCCGGTTGCAGGTGGAAGGTCTTAGTGGGGAACTGGAAAAAAACGTTCGCGTTCGTTTGTCATCGATCACTCCGGAAGAGGTGAGCGACGGCGGGCGTTTCCGCGCTCGCGTGGCGGATGCCATCAAGCAGGGGCTGCGTGCGCTCGGCTATTATGAACCGACCATTGATTTCACCCTCGACAACAACCCCAAACTTTCGCGCCCGGTGTTGCATGCCAGGGTGAGCCCGGGCGAACCGGTGCGCATCGCCGGTGCCAACATCACGCTGCAGGGCGGTGCCAGGGAAGACGAAGACTACCTGGCGCTGGTCAAAAAAGGCCGGCCGACCATCGGTGAAATTCTTAACCATGGCAAATATGACGGCTTCAAAGGGTCACTTACCGGTCTGGCTTTGCGCAAGGGCTATTTCGACGCAGAACTGACCAAAAGCCAGCTCGGCGTCTCCGAAGAGCTGCATAAAGCGTTTTGGGACATTGATTTTAACAGCGGCGAACGCTATCGCTTTGGCAAAGTGAGCTTTCAGGGCGCGCAAATCCGTGAAGACTATCTGCAAAATCTGGTGCCCTTTCATCAGGGGGACTATTACAGCTCGCAGGATCTGGCTGAGCTGAACCGCCGTTTGTCGGCGACCAACTGGTTTAATTCGGTGGTGGTTTCCCCTGATTTCGACGACGCCAAAGAGAACAAGGTTTTGCCGCTGGATGCGCTGGTCACGCCGCGCAAACGCAATATCATCGAAGCCGGCGTCGGTTATTCCACCGACGTCGGGCCACGTATTAAAGGCACCTGGAAGAAGCCTTGGCTCAACGATCGCGGCCACAGCCTGGAAACCAGCCTGTATCTGTCCGGCCCGGAGCAGCAGTTGGATCTGTCGTATAAAATCCCGTTGCTGAAAAACCCGCTGGAACAGTACTACCTGTTACAGGGGGGTTATAAGCATGAAGACTGGAACGACACCAAATCCGACAGTACCAAGGTAGTGGTATCGCGCAACTGGGATCTGTCCAGCGGCTGGCAGCATGCCATCAACCTGACCGGGCGGCTCGACCACTTTACCCAGGGTAACGTCACCAACACCACCGCGCTGCTTTATCCAGGCGTCAGCGTCAGTCGCACCCGCTCGCGCGGCGGGCTGATGCCGACCTGGGGCGATTCACAGCGCTATTCGATCGACGTTTCCGACACCACCTGGGGCTCCGGCGTCGATTTTGCGCTGATGCAGGCGCAAAACGTATGGATCCGCACGCTGGCGGACAAGCATCGCTTTGTACTGCGCGGCCAGGTCGGCTGGATCGAAACCAACGACTTTGACAAGGTTCCTCCCGATCTGCGCTTCTTCGCCGGTGGTGACCGCAGCATTCGTGGCTACAAATACAAGAATATCTCCCCGCGTGACGAGGACGGCAAACTGTCCGGTGCGTCAAAAATGCTGACCGGCTCGGTGGAATACCAATACAACGTTACCGGCAAGTGGTGGGGCGCGGTGTTCGTCGACTCCGGCGAAGCGGTGAACGACATTAAACAGAGCAACTTCAAAACCGGCGCTGGCGTCGGCGTACGTTGGCAATCGCCGGTTGGCCCGGTGAAACTGGATATTGCCGCTCCGGTCGGGGATAAGGAAACCCACGGGATGCAATTTTATATCGGTTTGGGGCCCGAACTATGAGCCTGGTAAAAAAGATCTGTCTTGGCTTTCTGATTGTGCTGCTGTTGCTGGTGGGGGGCGTGGCGTTCCTGCTGGGCACCACCAGCGGTTTGCATATGACTCTTAACGCGGCGGCGCGCTGGGTGCCAGGACTGGACATTGCCAGCGTCACCGGCGGCTGGCGCGATCTGACGCTGAAGGGCGTCAAGTATCAGATGCCCGGGGTGACGGTCAATGCCGGTCAATTCCACCTTTCGCTCGACCTGTCCTGTTTCAAGCGTAGCTCGCTGTGCGTTAATGCGCTGACCGCCGACGACGTTGACGTGGTGGTGAAGACCAGCGAAATGACGCCGTCGGAGCCGGTCGCCGACAGCGACGAGCCGACGGCCAATCTCAGTACGCCGTACCCGATTATCCTGCGCAAACTGGCGCTGAACAATGTCAAGGTCAGCGTTGACGACACTGCCATTTCGCTGGGCGAATTCAGCACCGGAGCGCAATGGCAGCAACGTGCATTGACCCTGATGCCGACCAGGATCGGTGCATTGTTGATCGCGCTGCCAAAAACCCCGCAAAACCCGTTGCCGGAGGCGGTGCAACCGGCGGTTGAGGTGGCCAAACAGGTCGGCGAGCGCACGCTTGAGTCGCCGAAACCTGCACCACAGCCAGAGGAAACCCCATTGGGGGAAACGCTGAAGGCGCTGTTTGCTAAGCCGTTGTTGCCGGATTTGCCGGAGGTTCGCCTGCCGCTGGATATCACGGTGAAGGAGATCCGTGGCGAGCAACTGCGCCTGACCGGCGATACCGACGTACTGATCACCAGCCTGCTGTTACAGGCCAGCACCCTGGATCAGCATCTGCAACTGGATAAGTTCGAGGTCAAATCTCCGCAGGGCACGCTGTTTGCGCACGGGCAGGCGACGTTGAAAGACCAGTGGCCGGTGGAAATGGTCGCCAACGGCACGCTGAACGTGGAGCCGCTGAAGGGCGAAAAAGTGAAGCTGAACGTCGGTGGCGCGTTGCGTGAGGCGTTAAGCGTGGCGATGAATCTGTCCGGACCGGTGGGGGCGCAGTTGGATCTGCAAACTCAACTGGCACAGGCCGGTTTACCGCTGGTGCTGACGCTGGAAGGCAAACGGCTGAGATGGCCGCTTAGCGGTGAGGCGCAGTACCAGGTTGACGGTTTACGACTGCGCTTCAACGGCAAAGCCACCGATTATGCACTGTCGACGCGTGCCAATATCAAAGGCCAGGATCTGCCACCGGCAGTACTGACACTGGACGGTAAAGGCAACGTCGAGCAGTTCAAACTACAACGTCTGCGGCTGGCGGCGTTGCAGGGCAATGCCGATCTGACCGCGCTGGTGGACTGGAGCAAGGCCATCAGCTGGACGTCGCAGCTGCAACTGAGCGGCATCAATACCGCCAAGCAGTGGCCGGAGTGGCCGGCGAAGCTCGACGGCAAAATCACCACCCGCGGCAGCCTGTACGGCGGCAGTTGGCAATTGGAGGTGCCGACGCTGCAACTGGACGGCAACGTCAAGCAAAACAAGGTATCGGCGCGTGGTTCACTCAGCGGCAACGCCGCCGGGCAATGGAAAATCCCCGCAGTCGATCTGGCGCTGGGGCGTAACCGTCTGCATGTGAAAGGGCAACTGGATGAGAAAAACTGGAATCTGGATGCCGACATTGACGCACCGCAGTTGGACGGCGCGCTGCCGGGGCTCGGTGGCACCGCAAAAGGCCAGCTGAAACTGCGCGGCAATCTGCAGGCGCCGCAACTGTTGGCGGATTTGACCGCCTCCGGCCTGCAATGGCAGGCACTGCATATCCGGCGAGTAAAGGTGGACGGCGACGTGCGTTCCACCGATCAGATCCAGGGGCAGTTGGCGGTGCGGGTGGAACAGCTCAAGCAGGATGCGCTGGAGGTCAACCTCTTGACGCTGGACGCCAAGGGCAGCGAGAAGCAGCACGCGCTACAGCTGAAGATCGACGGCAAGCCGGTATCCGGCCAGCTGGCGCTGACCGGCAGCTTTGACCGACAGCAGCAACGCTGGCGCGGCAGCATGAACAACACCCGCTTTGATACGCCGGTGGGCGAGTGGCGCCTGACGCGGGCCATGACGCTCGACTACCTCAATACCCAGCAAAAAATCAGCGTCGGGCCACACTGCTGGCAAAATCCGGATGCCGAACTATGCGTGCCGAAAACCATCGAAGCCGGCGCCAGTGGCCAGGCCAGCGTGGTGCTCAACCGTTTCGATCTGAAGATGATTAAACCGTTCCTTGGACCGGACACTGCGCTGAGCGGCGTGTTCACCGGCCGGGCCGACGTCAGTTGGACGCCGGGTGGCGCGCTGCCGCAGGCCAAGGTGGCCCTGGTGGGCAACGGGGTGAAAGTGGTGCAGCAGGTACAGGGTAACCCGCTGCCGATCGCCTTTGATACGCTCAACCTTAACGCAGGCATCAACAATGGCCGGGCGCAGGCCGACTGGCGCATCAAGCTGAACAATAACGGCCAGTTTGACGGCAATGTGCAGGTCACCGACCCGCAGACGCGGCGCAATCTCAGTGGCAACGTCAATATCACCAATATCTCCCTGGCACTGATTAATCCGGCGCTGATGCAGGGCGAGAAAGCCGCTGGTATGTTGAACGCCAATCTGCGGCTGGGTGGCAACGCGCAAAAACCGCTGGTGTTTGGCCGGTTGGCGCTGGACAAGGTGGATATTGACGGTAGCTGGATGCCGTTCGACATGACCGACGGCCGCCTGGCGATCAACTTTAACGGCATGAATTCGACGCTAGACGGCTTGATCACCACCACCCAGGGTCAGTTGAACATGACCGGCGACGCCGACTGGAGCGATATCAACGCCTGGCGCGCGCGCATTGCCGCCAAGGGCAACAAGCTGCGGGTGACGGTACCGCCGATGGTACGTCTCGACGTTTCTCCCGATCTGGTGTTTGAAGCGACGCCGCAATTGTTCTCGCTCAACGGCAACGTCGATATTCCTTGGGCGCGCATTACGGTGCAGGAACTGCCGGAGAGCGCAGTGGGCGTTTCGTCCGACGAAGTGATGCTGGATCGACAACTGAAGCCGATTCAGCCGAAAACCGCGTCGATACCGATTAACAGCAACCTGATGATTCACGTCGGCGACGACGTGCGGCTGGACGCCTTTGGCCTGAAAGCCCGCCTGAAGGGCGATCTGAAAGTGGCGCAGGACAAGCGCGGCCTGGGGCTGAACGGCCAGATTGACATCCCGTCGGGTCGCTTCCATGCTTACGGTCAGGATCTGATCATCCGCAAGGGGCAGTTGATGTTCTCCGGTCCGCCGGATCAGCCGCTGCTGAATATGGAGGCGATTCGTAATCCGGAGGCCACCGAAGACGGCGTTACCGCCGGCGTACGTGTCACCGGGCTGGCGGATGCGCCCAAACTGGAAGTGTTCTCGGATCCGGCCAAATCGCAACAGGAAGCGCTGTCTTATCTGTTGCGCGGTCAGGGATTGAGCAGTTCCGGCGCTGACGGCAACGCCATGACCTCAATGTTAGTTGGTCTGGGGGTTGCACAAAGTGGTCAACTTGTGGGTAAAATCGGCGAGGCGTTTGGCGTAAGTAATTTGGCCCTTGATACGGCGGGAGTGGGTGATAGCTCCCAGGTTGTCGTGAGCGGTTATGTCCTCCCTGGCTTACAAGTAAAATATGGGGTGGGTATTTTCGACTCGCTGGCCACGCTGACGTTGCGTTACCGCCTGATGCCTAAGTTGTATCTGGAAGCGGTGTCCGGTCTCGACCAGGCACTAGATTTGCTCTATCAGTTTGAGTTTTAGCGATGCGAATAATTGTCTACGGCAGTTTACGACGCAAACAGGGAAACAGCCATTGGATGACCAACGCCCAATGGTTAGGCGAGCATGAGCTCGAAGGTTATCAGATTTATAATCTGGGCCATTACCCGGCGGCGATCCCTGGAGAGGGCGCGATACATTGTGAGGTGTATCGTATTAACTCATCGATTCTGGCAGAGCTTGACGAACTGAAAAGCAACACCAAGGACTATAAGCGCGAGCTGATTCAGACGCCTTATGGCACTGCGTGGATCTACCTGTATCGACACAGCGTAGAGGGATATCCGCTCATTGAAAGCGGTGACTGGCTGAAGCGTCACGACGAAGCGTAATAAAAAACACCGCTCATTGAGCGGTGTTTTTTTCATCTATCGCCAGGGCGAAGACTTACTTCTTGGCGCGCTCGAAGGAGGCAACGATCTCGGCTTTGGCGGCGGCGGCATCGGCCCAGCCTTCCACTTTCACCCATTTGCCTTTTTCCAGATCCTTATAGTGCTCGAAGAAGTGAGCGATCTGGGCTTTCAGCAGTTCTGGCAGTTCGTTCACGTCTTTTACGTGATCGTATTCCTTGGTCAGTTTGCTGTGCGGCACTGCAACCAGTTTGGCATCTTCACCGGCTTCGTCGGTCATCTTCAGTACGCCGACCGGACGGCAGCGGATCACGGAACCAGGCTGCAGCGGGTACGGAGTAGGCACCAGCACGTCAACCGGATCGCCGTCCAGTGACAGGGTGTGGTTGATGTAACCGTAGTTGCACGGATAGAACATTGCGGTAGACATGAAACGATCAACGAACAGTGCGCCGGTTTCCTTGTCGATTTCATATTTGATCGGATCGGCGTTGGCCGGGATTTCGATAACAACGTAGATGTCTTCCGGCAGGTCTTTGCCAGCAGGGACCAGGTTCAAGCTCATGTCGGTTTCCTTTAATCAAACCAGAAATGGAGTGCCGGGTATTATAGCGGACTCTTTTGCGATTTCCTGCCCTTTTCATCAGCGTGGCCGCGCGCGTCTCCTTTAGCATGAATTTCCAGAATAATCCGTCGTTGCCGTCAAGTTTTTCCCTTTGGTGCCGATAAACCCAATAAATAATAACGGTGCGTGCGCCGTGTCATGCCTCTGCCTCTACCACACCTATTTGTCTAAAGCCGGGAAGAACACATGTTAAACAAGATTACGGTCAAGGCCGGGCTGATTGCCTTGCTGGGACTGATGACGGTATTGCTGATTATGGTCAGCGTAATCGGCGTAAACGCCATCAATCAGGGATCCCGCTCACTGCATACGCTGAACCAGATCCTGGGAGAGGAGCTGGGATCGCTGGCCAACAGCTCCAATCTGACGCTGCGTGCCCGCACCGCAGCATCGTTGGCGGTGCGCCAGCGCGAAACCGGCCAGATTGAGGTGTCCGATGCTACGGTAGGCCGTATCTACGGTTATCTGAACCAGTCGCAGCAGGAGATGGCGCGCTTTACTCGCGTTGGCACGGTGACCGAACAGGGTAAAGCGTTATCCAAACGCTTGCAGGCCAGTTATCAGGCCTATCAGGAACAGGGCGTGAGGCCGATGGCAGATGCCATCAAGGCCGGTGATATCGCCGGTTATTACGCCATTCAGGAAACGCGCATCTCAAAGTTGAGCATTGCGTTTGAAAACGATCTTGGCGAGTTCCGCAGCTTTGCCATGCAGATCGGTCAGCAGCGAGTAGATGAGGCGCAAGGCAATGCCAGTACGCAGATTATGCTGATCGTGGCGGCCGGCGTGCTCAGCGTACTGCTGGCAATAGTGGCCTGGTTTGCGCTGCGGGTGATCATTCTGCGGCCGCTGGATGTGTCGATCGCCGAGCTGGAGCATATTGCCAATGGCGATCTGACCCGTAACATTCACGGCGGCGGCACTACCGAAATGGGGCGTCTGACGCATGCCATGCAGCGCATGCAGCAATCTCTGGCGCTGTCGGTGAGCAAAGTGCGTGACGCCAGCAGCCAGATTGATATTGGATCGCGAGAACTGGCTGCCGGCAACGTACATTTGGCGCAACGTACCGAAGAGTCCGCGGCATCGCTGGAGGAAACCGCCGCCAGCATGGAACAGCTGACCTCAACGGTCAGAATGAACGCCGAAAATGCTCAGCAAGCCAACCAGTTGGCGTTGAGCGTGTCCGATATTGCCGATCGCGGCAGTCAGGTGGTTGGCCAGGTCAAAGATAAAATGCAGGCGATTACCGACAGTTCGCGCCGCATTGCCGATATCATCAGCGTGATGGACGGTATCGCGTTTCAAACCAATATTCTGGCACTGAATGCGGCGGTGGAAGCCGCGCGCGCTGGCGAGCAGGGCCGTGGCTTTGCCGTGGTGGCTGGCGAAGTGCGTAGCCTGGCACAGCGTAGTGCGCAGTCGGCCAAAGAGATCAAGGGGCTGATTGAAGCATCGCAAAATCGAGTGCAGGAGGGTGAGCAAATGGCCGAGTCTGCCGCAAAAACCATGAACGGCATTGCCGATGAGGTAGGGCGGGTTACGGCATTGATGCGTGAGATTTCAGCGGCGACCCGCGAGCAGAGCAGCGGTATCGAGCAGGTGAACGTCGCGGTCGCGCAGATGGATCAGGTGGCGCAACAGAATGCGGCACTGGTGGAGGAGTCCGCAGCGGCAACGCGTTCACTGGAAGAGCAGGCACAGGCGCTGGCGCACAGCATGGCGGCGTTCAAAGTGTAATTGGGCGACGGCGTACGGTAGCGCGGCCTGGAATGGTCGTCAGGGAGCATATCGGGCCGGACGAGCCGGCCCTGAATGGGGCTTTATTCGTCCGGGTATTCGGCAATAAAGCGTTCCGCGTCTTCCACCATGGATTTGGTGCCGACGAAGAATGGCGCGCGCTGGTGCAGTTTCTGCGGGGTAATGTCCAGAATGCGGTTTTTACCGTCGCTGGCTTTACCGCCGGCCTGCTCGGCCAGGAACGCCATTGGGTTGCATTCATACAGCAGGCGCAGTTTGCCTTGCGGATGACTGGCGGTACTTGGGTAGATATAAATGCCGCCTTTCAGCAGGTTGCGGTGGAAGTCGGCAACCAGTGAACCGATATAGCGTGAGGTATACGGGCGCTGGGTGGCTTCATCCTGCTCCTGGCAGTATTTGATGTACTTCTTCACCCCGAGCGGGAACTTGATGTAGTTACCTTCGTTGATCGAGTACATATTGCCGGATTCCGGGAAGCACACTTTCTCGTGAGAAAGGCAGAATACGCCAAGAGACGGATCGTAGGTAAAGGCGTGCACGCCATAACCGGTGGTGTACACCAGCATGGTGGAGGAGCCGTAAACCACGTACCCGGCTGCGACCTGGGCGCTGCCCGGTTGCAGGAAATCTTCTTCGGTAACAGGCGTACCGACGGGGGTGATGCGACGATAGATAGAGAAAATAGTACCGACCGAGACGTTGACATCAATATTGGACGAACCGTCCAACGGATCCATCAACACCACATATTTGGCATTTTCAGCACGCTCGCCGTCGAAAATCACGATTTCGTCTTCTTCTTCGGAAGCGATCCCGGCAACTTCACCGCGCGCTTTCAATGCGGCTTTCAGTTTTTCGTTTGCGTACAGGTCCAGTTTCATCTGAACTTCGCCTTGTACGTTGGAAACGCCGCTGGTGCCTAGAATATCCACCAGACCCGCTTTATTGATGTCGCGGTGGATGATCTTGGCGCCCAGCTTGATTGCGGAAAGCAATGCAGTCAGTTCGCCGGTGGCGTGAGAGAAGTCGTGCTGTTTCTCGACGATAAATTCGCCTAACGTTTTCATGACACAATCCCTGAATCTACGGATGGATAGCGGTTTGTTAACATACCGCCAACGTTTTCGCACAGCAGTGTAGCCCAAAGCATTGCGTCATTCATAGGCAAATCCATTTCTTCTGGACGATTCTGAGCGTTAGAATAAGCGCACATTCGACGTACTCAAATGAGAAACCTATGCGCATTCACATTCTTGGCATCTGCGGCACCTTTATGGGTGGGCTGGCCATGTTGGCTCGGTCGCTTGGACACGAGGTTACCGGTTCCGATGCCAACGTCTATCCTCCGATGAGCACGCTGTTGGAAAACCAGGGGATCGATTTGATCCAGGGGTACGATCCGGCGCAGTTGGATCCCGCTCCGGACATGGTGATCATCGGTAATGCCATGACGCGCGGCAACCCGTGCGTCGAAGCGGTGCTGGAACAGGGGATTCCCTATGTATCCGGCCCGCAGTGGCTGCATGATCATGTGCTGCGCGACCGCTGGGTACTGGCCGTTGCCGGCACCCATGGCAAGACCACTACCGCCGGCATGGCCACCTGGATCCTGGAAGCCTGCGGTTATCAACCGGGCTTCGTCATCGGCGGCGTACCGGGTAATTTTGACGTGTCCGCTCGCCTGGGTGGCAGCCCGTTCTTTGTGATTGAAGCGGATGAATACGACTGTGCCTTCTTTGACAAACGCTCGAAATTTGTGCACTACAGCCCGCGAACGTTGATCATGAACAACCTGGAGTTCGATCACGCCGATATTTTTGACGATCTTAAGGCGATTCAGAAGCAGTTCCACCATCTGGTTCGCCTGGTGCCGGGCAAAGGCAAGATCATCCTGCCGGACAACGATCCGCACCTGAAACAGGTGATGGCGATGGGATGCTGGAGTGAACAGGAGCTGGTGGGCGAAGAGGGCGTCTGGCGCGCCAATAAACTGACCACCGATGCCAGCCGGTATGAAGTGCAGCTCAATGGCGAAACGGTGGGCGAGGTCAACTGGACGCTGGTGGGTGAACACAATATGCATAATGGTCTGATGGCCATCGCAGCTGCTCGTCACGTTGGCGTGCAGCCAGCAGACGCCTGCCACGCCTTGAATGATTTTATCAACGCGCGTCGCCGTCTGGAACTGCGCGGCGAAGCCAACGGCGTCACGGTCTATGACGATTTCGCCCATCACCCGACGGCGATTCTGGCAACGCTGGCGGCGCTGCGCGGCAAGGTCGGCGGTACCGCACGCATCCTGGCGGTGCTGGAACCGCGCTCCAATACCATGAAAATGGGCATCAACAAAAACGAGCTGGCACCGTCGCTGGGGCGCGCCGACGAAGTGTTCCTGTTCCAGCCACACCATATTCCATGGCAGGTGGCGGAAGTGGCCGAAGCCTGTGTGCAGCCGGCCCATTGGAGCGCTGATGTGGATACGCTGGTAGAAATGGTGGTGAAAACGGCGCAGCCGGGCGACCATATTCTGGTGATGAGCAACGGGGGCTTTGGCGGTATTCACGACAAGCTGCTGACGGCACTGGCCAATAAGCCGGCAGCGCCGCAACGTTACTGACAGGCAATCGGGGTGGCATTGTCATCCCGTCGTTTGTTGCTACAGGGCCGCTTGCGGCCCTTAGGTTGCTGGCAAAGCAGGAAAAAGCGTGGTTTTTCCTGCTTTGTGGCGATCGGCCGAAAATCAATAAATTGATTTTCCTGCTTTTTTATTTATTGATCTCTACTCGTTCAGTGCAGGAATGAGGTTTATCGTCAGTCTGAGGGCCGCTTGCGGCCCTTTTGTACACCCATAAAAAAGGTTTATCGCATCAGCGTGAACCATAAAAAAAAGCCCCCGCGAGCGGAGGCAATGGGGTTCGTCGGATAGGACGACGAGGGGTTTCTTCAAAGAATTCGCGTTGACGTCAAACTCGGCAGTGGCAGTGACGAGGGTAATCAGTTCGATAACGCGTTCTTTGAATTGTTATTTGTAAATTTCGGCCGTCGCGTGCCAGTTGCCATTTTCATAGGCTTCGATAACGCGATAGGCTTTGGCGCCTTGCTTGTCGGCTTTGTCAGACAGCGCCTGACGAATGTCGGAAGGGGAGCCGGTCACTCCGCTGGCAGTAATGGTACCGATCGACTGCATGTTGCTGGCTTGCGCATTGTCCACCAGGCTAGCGGCACTGGCACCGAAACTGACGGCTGAGAGCAGGCTGACCGCAGCGAGAGTGATTTTCATGTTCATATTGGTAGTCCTTGATGGTGTCCATCCCGGCCAGGAAGGTCTTGCTAGCGTTTTTTATTCTTGAAGGCCGTGATAGGTACTGCTGTTTTCCAGAGATTTATTGCCCGTTGTCGGGTAATGCCGGTCGTGCTTACTTGTAGATTTCTGCGGTGGCGTGGTAGTTGCCTTCGTTACGCGCTTCGATCACCCGGTAAGCGGTAGCGCCTTGGGCATCCGCTTTGGCAGACAGCGCTGCGCGAATATCAGACGGTGCACCAGCGACGCCGCTAACGGTAATGGTGCCGGCGGATTGCAGTTTTGCCGCCTGATCTGTGCTAACGGATTGTGCTGCAAATGATCCGAAAGAAAGCATGGATAGGACACTTAATGCCATTACTGTAGTTTTAACTTTCATGATTTTGCCTCTTGGAATTCTTTTGTCAGTTCCTGTGAACTGTGATTTACGTCACGGAAATGAGTATACATCTAGTAACGTAAAAAATTAATAGTTGGCTAACTGTTTCTTGTGAAACTTACGCATAACGTTGATTATTTTTCATAGCAAAATGGAATAAAAAACGCTCACAAAACACACTTTTATTGTTAAATGGATGTAATTTCAACGGGCTAAGCGCTTTTGACCAAAAGTGCGGAAATTAATAGCAGGTATCACTAGTTACGGATAAATGTCATGGAAATGTGTCGCAGATGGGATGTTACGCAGCGTTATACGTGGTAGTCGATAGAGGGGCTATGCCGTGAACGTAAAGTAGTCGTTAAGAAAAGCTAATAAAATGCGGCGGAGATCCACATTTTATTAGCCATGGCGATCACAGCTCCTGCTCGAACACTTTCAGGATGGCTTCATACAGTTGACGAGCGCTGAAGTTGTTGGCGGGGGTGACAAAAATGGTGTCATCACCGGCAATGGTACCAAGTATGCCTTCGGATTTGCCCAGCGAGTCGAGTAAACGGGCCATTAACTGTGCCGCACCCGGACTGGTATGAATCACCACCACCGCATCATTATGGTCGACGTCCAGTACCAGGTTCTTCAGCGGACTGGTGGTGGTCGGCACACCCAGTTCGGCCGGCAGGCAGTAAACCATTTCCATTTTGGCATTGCGTGTACGCACCGCACCGAACTTGGTCAGCATGCGCGACACCTTGGATTGGTTAATGTTTTCGAAGCCTTCTTCCTGCAGCGCCAAAACGATCTCGCCTTGCGAGCTGAATTTTTCTTCTTTCAATAACGCTTTAAACGCCTTGATCAGATCTTCCTGCTTTGCGGGATTACGCATTTTGCACCGGTGAATGTTAACAATAGAGTTCATTATTATGCATATATATGAATTTTTATGCAACAAGGCACTGCCCGGAAAGGTCAAAGTAGCCCGGACAATAAGGAAAGGGCGGTATTTTAACAAAATCCGTATCTCATGAATATGCCCTTTTCACTCAGGGGAAAAGCCGCCTCACCGGTAAAGAAAATGTTATTAAAATGATGTTGTTCTGATGTTGTGTAAGGGTGTAATGTAACGGCCGGTTAACTTGCTCGTGAATAACCTCGCACTATTTTCGATTAGTGTGCGCTATGCCCTTAATGCGTAAGCTATTTAATCTAAAATGTCCGCGATCGAGACCATTTTGTTGCGCCATCTCTCAGTCCAACTGTTAAGAGATTGTTTTAAAAGGTGTAATAATCTAAGGTCCGTACCCAGAAATTCACGGCGCTTTTATATTTAAGATAATAAAGGAGTATAGGATGAAAGTTGCAGTTCTCGGTGCTGCTGGCGGTATCGGCCAGGCCCTCGCCCTTCTACTCAAAACCCAGCTTCCTTCAGGTTCTGAACTCTCCCTCTACGACATTGCCCCAGTAACCCCAGGCGTTGCCGTCGATTTAAGCCACATCCCAACCGCAGTGAACATCAAAGGCTTTGCCGGCGAAGACGCGAAGCCTGCCTTGCAGGGTGCGGATGTGGTGCTGATTTCCGCTGGTGTGGCGCGTAAACCAGGGATGGATCGCTCTGACCTGTTCAACGTCAACGCCGGCATCGTGCGTAACCTGATCCAGCAAGTGGCGGAAACCTGCCCGAAAGCCTGCATCGGTATCATCACCAACCCGGTGAACACCACGGTCGCCATCGCGGCCGAAGTGCTGAAAAAAGCCGGTGTGTATGACAAGAACAAACTGTTTGGCGTTACTTCGCTGGATATCATTCGTTCCAACACTTTCGTGGCCGAGCTGAAAGGCAAAAAGCCGGAAGAACTGAACGTGCCGGTAATCGGTGGTCACTCGGGTGTGACCATTCTGCCACTGCTGTCCCAGATCCCTGGCGTTACCTTCAGCGAACAGGAAGTTGCCGATCTGACCAAGCGTATCCAGAACGCGGGTACCGAAGTGGTTGAAGCGAAAGCCGGCGGCGGGTCTGCTACATTGTCCATGGGTCAGGCTGCGGCACGTTTCGGTCTGTCCCTGGTACGCGCGCTGCAAGGCGAGCAAGGGGTGGTAGAATGCGCCTATGTAGAAGGCGACGGCAAATATGCCCGTTTCTTCGCACAACCGTTGCTGCTGGGTAAAAACGGTGTGGAAGAACGCAAAGACATCGGCACCCTGAGCGCGTTCGAGCAAAAAGCGCTGGAAGAGATGTTAGACACTCTGCGCAAAGATATCGAGCTGGGCGAGACTTTTGTCAACAAGTGATAGCTTGCACTGAGTGAATCCTGATTAGGCCGCCGGACAGCGTTCCGGCGGTTTTTTTTGCCCGCAATTACGACTTTATCCGCGATTTGCGATCCAGCAACTGATGGGTATCGGGATCAAAATAGCGGCTCGGCCAGATGTCCGCCGGATGGATGCCCAGGGCATCGGCAATCAGCCATTCTCCCTTCGGCCACGGGCGGGACAGGGCATTTGCCAAGGTGGACGAGCTTAAACCGGCGCGTCGCGATACCGCTGCCAGCGTGGTGCCTTTCTTGCGTAATGCGGCAATAACGTCTGCCGGATGCCAATCCTGACTCCTTGAATTCATGTTTTCATTCCTTTTTTGATTAGTCAAAGTTCCGTTAGTGGTATAACTAACAGGCATGTATTAATCGTTCGCACAACATGAAACGCTTAGACGGAAACCAGAATACCATTATTTTCTAAAAATGGCGGTCTGGTTTCTTAAAAAACGTTGGCCACATAATTTTCCAGAGAAAAAGGTTATGAAAAACGAGTGGTTTGCCGCCAAGGAGCTAATAGGCATCGCAGGGTTACCGTCCTCACCACAGGGAATCAATCAAATGGCGCGCCGTGAGGGATGGCTTAGCCGTCGTCGCAAGGGGGTACAGGGTAAAGCGGTGGAGTACCACATCGAAAGCCTGCCGTTGCCGGTGCGTAATTTATTGATAATGCAAGAAGAGCCGGCCGGTTATCATGTTGAACGCAACGATTCGTTGGCGGTATGGATCGAATATTTCCGCCACATGACGGAGAGCGAGCGCGAACAGATATTGGCTTTTTTGATGCGGGAAGGCATTGGCAGCCTGTTGGCGCGCATCAGCGATGAGGCTACCGCTGATGCGATGACAGGCCCGGATAGCGAGCCTGAGAAAAGATAGGGAAACTGGGTTGCTAGAAATCCCGTTGCACCGCCAGATGCGCCAGGCCTTCCAGCGCGTCACGGAACGGTGATTGTGGCAGGACGTGCAGCGCAGCGATAGCCTTGTCTGCTTCTTCTTCCGCCCGCTGGCGGGTATAGCTCAGCGAACCGCACTGCTCCATGGCTGCCAGCACCGGCTCCAGTAAATGCCGCCCGTTGCCCTGTTCGATGGCGCCGCGAATCATCGCCGTCTGCTGCGCATTACCGTGGTGCATGGCGTGCAGCAGCGGCAACGTCGGTTTGCCTTCATTCAGATCGTCGCCGGTGTTCTTGCCCAGTGTGACGCCGTCAGCGCTGTAATCAAGCAGGTCGTCAATCAATTGGAAGGCGGTGCCCAGATAGCGGCCATAATCCTGCAGCCCCTGTTCCTGTGCCTCAGTGGCGCCGGACAAAATGGCGGAGGACTGTGCGGCGGCTTCAAACAGGCGCGCGGTCTTGCTGTAGATCACCCGCATGTAGCTTTCCTCGGTAATGTCCGGATCGTGCACGTTCATTAATTGCAGCACTTCGCCTTCGGCAATCACGTTGACCGCCTCCGACATCAACGCCAGTACCCGCAACGATTCCAGACTGGTCATCATCTGAAACGCGCGCGTATAAATGAAGTCACCCACCAGCACGCTGGCGGCATTGCCGAACGCCGCGTTGGCGGTTGCCTTGCCACGGCGCATATCGGACTCATCCACCACATCGTCATGCAGTAATGTGGCGGTGTGGATGAACTCGATCAGCGCAGCAACGGTAATGTGCTTGTCACCCTGATACTGCAACGCCCGAGCTGCCAGTACGGCGATCATCGGGCGAATGCGTTTACCGCCACCGCTGATAATGTAATAGCCAAGCTGATTGATGAGCGTGACTTCGGAATTCAACTGTTCAAGAATTGTTGCGTTCACGGCCGCCATATCCTGCGCGGTTAACTCGGTAATTTGTTCTAGGTTCATTGTATTGTTTTCAGCTGTGTTTCTCTTCACCGCGTTGAGATCGCTGCTCACATCGGTACATGGCGGTAACTGTTCCTTGATTGTACTTGAAAAACGCCTCAGATAAACGCCAGGAAAGAAACTGTGCTTTTTTTCTTCTTTTTTCTGCTTCAGGCCGGATTCTGCTCTTGTCATGTGCTGTATTTTTGCGTAGAATTCGCGCCCTATTGTGAATATTTATAGCGCGCTCTGTACTACACGGTTGAGCACGCGGAAAGCGGAGTTTTATATGTACGCGGTTTTCCAAAGTGGTGGTAAACAACACCGAGTAAGCGAAGGTCAGACCGTTCGCTTGGAAAAGCTGGACATCGCAACTGGTGAAGCGGTTGAGTTTGACCAGATTCTGATGATCGCTAATGGCGAAGATATCAAAATCGGCGTTCCTTTCGTCGATGGCGGCAAGATCAAAGCTGAAGTCGTTGCTCACGGTCGTGGCGAGAAAATTAAGATTGTTAAGTTTCGTCGTCGTAAGCACTACCGTAAGCAGCAAGGCCACCGTCAGTGGTTCACTGACGTCAAAATCACCGGCATCAGCGCTTAAGTTAGGAGAGCGGATTAATGGCACACAAAAAGGCTGGCGGCTCGACTCGTAACGGTCGCGATTCTGAAAGCAAACGTCTGGGCGTTAAGCGCTTTGGCGGCGAAGCAGTACTGGCAGGCAGCATCATCGTTCGTCAGCGCGGCACCAAATTCCACGCTGGTACCAACGTGGGTTGCGGCAAAGACCACACTCTGTTTGCTTTGAAAGACGGTAAAGTCAAATTCGAAGTTAAAGGCCCGAGCAATCGTAAATTCATCAGCATCGACGCTGAATAATTTTTCGAGCCTTACTAAATAGATGTAAGCCCCGCAATTCGTTGCGGGGCTTTTTACATTTATACCCGGCATATTCAGATTGCAGGCGTGCCGAGCGTGCCCGAAACGCGCTTCAGGCGGTAGTGGGGCAACGGGCTGGTTCGCAGTACCAAGCGGTTTGCGACCGAGTTGACGCTCCTTGCAATTAGGGTATAGGGCTGTGCAGCGGCCCGACAGCGCGCAGGCAAAAATCACGAATGGAAACAAAACAGCAGGTCGGTATTGGCATTTTTCTGGCGGTGACCACGGCGGTTTGCTGGGGGGCATTGCCGATTGCCATGAAGGAAGTGTTGCAGGTGATGGAGCCGTTTACCGTCGTCTGGTATCGCTTTACCATGGCGGCCATCGGGTTGGGTCTGATCCTGGCGGTGCGCGGCAGGTTGCCGCCGCTCAAGATGTTCCGCCAGCCGCGCTGGCTGCTGTTGCTGGTGATTGCTACCGCGGGGTTGCTGGGGAACTTTGTGTTCTTCAGCTCTTCGCTGCAATACCTCAGCCCGACGGCTTCGCAGGTTATCGGCCAATTGTCGCCGGTCGGCATGATGTTTGCCAGCGTGTTGATTTTAAAAGAGCGAATGCGTATTACCCAGGTGATTGGCGCCTTGATGCTGATTTGCGGGTTGATGCTGTTCTTTAACGTTAGCCTGATCGAAATCTTTACCCGCCTGACGGATTACACGCTTGGCGTGCTGTTGGGGGTGTGCGCAGCGATGGTATGGGTAACCTACGGCGTGGCGCAAAAAGTTCTGCTGCGTCGATTGGCCTCGCCGCAGATTCTGGTAATGTTGTACACTTTATGTGCAGTCGCGTTGTTCCCATTGGCGAAACCGGCGGTTATTTTCCAGCTCAGCAGCTGGCAATTGGCCTGTCTGCTGTTTTGCGGTGCCAACACGCTGATTGGCTATGGTGCGCTGGCGGAAGCCATGGCGCGCTGGCAGGCCGCGCAGGTGAGTGCGTTAGTAACGCTTACTCCACTGTTTACCCTGCTGTTTTCAGATTTATTGGCGTTGGCCTGGCCACAGGTATTCACCGCGCCGACGCTCAATGTCGTCGGTTATGTCGGTGCTTTCGTGGTGGTTGCCGGCGCCATGTTTTCCGCAATTGGTCACCGGTGGTGGCCGCGACGGGCAGAAACCCGCCTGGTTGCTCCTCTAAAGCAACCCGGTGAATGAGTTACGGAGACGGTAAATGAAGTTTGTAGATGAAGCAGCGATTTTGGTCGTTGCAGGTGATGGTGGTAATGGTTGCGTCAGCTTCCGCCGCGAAAAATATATTCCGAACGGCGGTCCAGATGGCGGTGACGGCGGCGATGGCGGTGACGTTTATCTGCTGGCGGACGAAAACCTGAACACGCTGATCGATTACCGCTTTGAAAAATCTTTCCGCGCGGAGCGTGGCCAGAACGGTCAGAGTCGTGACTGCACCGGGAAGCGCGGTAAAGACGTCATCATCAAGGTTCCTGTGGGCACCCGCGTGAAAGATCAGGGCACCGGAGAGATCCTCGGCGATATGACGCGCCATGAGCAGCGTCTGATGGTCGCCAAAGGCGGTTGGCATGGCCTGGGCAACACCCGTTTCAAATCCTCGGTAAACCGTGCGCCGCGCCAGAAAACCAACGGTACGCCGGGCGAAGAGCGCGATTTGCTGCTGGAATTGCTGTTGCTGGCTGACGTAGGCATGCTGGGGCTGCCGAACGCCGGCAAATCCACCTTCATTCGCGCGGTTTCCGCTGCCAAGCCGAAGGTCGCGGACTATCCGTTTACCACGCTGGTGCCAAGCCTGGGCGTGGTGCGTATGGACAACGAACAAAGCTTCGTGGTGGCCGATATTCCGGGGCTGATCGAAGGCGCTTCCGATGGTGCCGGTTTGGGCATTCGCTTCCTGAAGCACCTGGAGCGTTGCCGCGTATTGCTGCACCTGGTGGATATCGCGCCGATCGATGAATCCGATCCGGTCGAAAACGCCCGCGTGATCGTTAACGAACTGAACCAGTACAGCGAAAATCTGGCGCAAAAGCCACGCTGGCTGGTGTTTAACAAAGTTGACCTGCTGGACGAGGAAGAGGCCGCCGAGCGTGCCAAGGCCATCGTTGAAGGCATGGGCTGGGAAGGCAAGTACTACATGATCTCCGCCGCCAACCGCGCCGGCGTCAATGCGCTGTGCTGGGATGTGATGAACTTTATCAACACCCAGCCTAAAGCGATGGCGATCGAAGAAAGCGCGCCGGAAAAAGTGGAATTCATGTGGGATGACTACCACCGTGAACAGATCGCCGAAGTGGAAGCCGAAGCGGACGATGACTGGGATGATGACTGGGATGAAGAAGACGACGAAGGCGTCGAGTTCATCTACAAGAAGTAATTACCGATTGTCATGATTGGAGGGCCCTGCTTGATGCAGGGCCTTTTTCTTTTGCGTATCGGCGGGACTATCAGGGTTTCAGCGCGTCGTTCGGTAGCCAGCACTGGGCGTTTAGTCCGTGGCTGTCGCTACGGTTTTCCAGCGTCAGACGCCCCTGGTGTAGTTGTACGATACGGATGACGATGTTCAAGCCCAGGCCGCTGCCGCCGTAGCGTTGATCCATACGGCGAAACGCCTGGGTGATTTCCCCGATCATGGTTTCCTTGATTCCCGGCCCTGCGTCGATCACCTGTAGCAGATGCCCTTCAGCCTGCTGCGCCAGCCGTACCTGAATGGTACTGTCCTGCGGGCTGTAGCGATGGGCGTTTTCCACCAGGTTACGCAACAGCAGCCGTAACAGCACCGGATCGCCACGAGTCGGCGCAGCGGGCGGCAGCTGCCACACCAGGCGCTGCTGGCGTTGCGCCGCCAACTCGGTCAATTCTTCCTGCAGTGGCTGGATGACGTTATCCACCCAGTCGAACCGCTGATAATGACCGCCGGCGAAGTTCTGCCCGGCGCGTGACAGCATCAGCAGCTGTTCAACCGTGTGCATCAGTTGATCGATACGGGCAATCAGCAAGGTGCTTTCCTTGACGCCCTGTTGTTCCATCAGTTCCAGATGCAGGCGGATGCCGGCCAGCGGCGTGCGTAGTTCATGCGCCGCATCGGCAGTAAACAGCCTTTCTTGCTGGATGGTATTGTCCAGCCGCGAAAAGAGCTGGTTCAGCGCGGTAGTGACCGCGACCATTTCGCGACTGTCGCTGTTGACGGGCAGCGGTGACAGGTTGTCGGCAGAACGCTGCTCCAGACGCGTTTGCAACTGATTGAGTGGCCGGATAATCCAGCTGATGGCCCAGAACGATGCCAACAGCGTGACCATCATCATGATCAGCGACGGCGCCAGCAGTGAAGCGATGGCTTCGGCGATTTCGTTGTCGACCCGCTCGGTGCGTACCTTGGCGGTCAGCGTTTCATCAACCAGAAAACTGATTTGCTCGCGGCTTTCATGCCATAACCACAAGGCGCTAATCAACTGAGTGATCAGCAGGATCAGCGCCAGCATCAGCAAGAGGCGACGACGCATGCTGATCATGGCAGAGGTTCCAGACGGTAGCCGATGCCGCGCACGGTGCGGATACGATCCTTGCCCAGCTTGCGGCGAAGATTGTGGACGTGTACTTCGAGCGTGTTGGAGCCGAGATCGTCGTTCCAGGTATACAAATCCTGCTGCAACAGCTCGCGATTGACCGTTTGTCCGGCGCGCATCATCAGGCGTGACAGAATGGCAAACTCCTTGGGGGTGACGTCCACCGGCTGTTGCTGGACGTACACCTGCTGGCTGGACAGGTTTAGCGTCAGATCATCCAGTTGCAGCAGGTTGTCGCTGTGGCCCTGATAGCGGCGTATCAACGCGCGTACCCGCGCCTTCAATTCGACCAGTGCGAACGGTTTGACCAGATAATCGTCGGCACCGGCGTCCAGCCCGTCGACGCGGTCCTCCAGCGCGTCGCGGGCGGTGAGGATCAGCACCGGCAGGTCGATATGCTGGCGGCGCCACTGGCGCAGCAGACTGGCGCCGTCCAAATCCGGCAGGCCCAAGTCGAGGATCACCATGCTGTACTGGCTGCTGACAATCAACGCGTTGGCCTCGGCGGCACTCAGGGCGCAGTCGCAGGCGTAGCCTTCGCTGGCCAGCGCCATGGCCAGTCCCTGTAGCAACAGTTCATCATCCTCAACGATCAGTAATTTCACATTGGGCCTCGGTTATTTTGCTACTCAGTTATTTTGGTAGATATCCTTGTACAGCCGGCTTTCAAAACGCACCAGTGGGATACGACGCTGCCGCTGGTCTTCCGGCGGCACCGCATAGCCCGACAGATACTGTACGAAGGCCAGGCGCTGGCCGCTGGCGGTGGTGATAAACCCGGCCAGGTTGTACACGCCTTGCAATGCCCCGGTTTTCGCCGATACTTTGCCGTCGACGCCGGCTTCATGCAGACCGCCGCGATAACGCAAGGTGCCGTCGTAACCGGACAGCGGCAGCATCGAAATAAAGTTCAGTTCGCTGTCATGCTGAGCGATGTATTGCAATGCCTGCATCATGGTGGCCGGTGCCAGCAGGTTGTGGCGCGACAGACCCGAGCCGTCCACCACGATGCTGTTGCCGAGGTCCACGCCGGCTTTCTGGCGCAGTACCTGACGCACGGCGTCGGCACCAGCCCGCCAGGTACCCGGAACGCCGAAGCGTTCATGGCCGATGGTACGAAATACGGTGTCGGCAATCATGTTGTCGGACTTTTTCAGCATAATCTTCAGCAGATCGTGCAACGGCGCCGACTGGGTCTGCGCGATGACCGTCCCGCTGATGCCTGGCTGTGTCTGGCGCTTCAGATGACCGTCAATCTGGATACCAGCCTGCGTCAGCTCGTCTTTCAATATCGCGCCGGCATAACTGGCGCCGTCCTGAATGGCGAAGGCCAGCGGCAAAGGGTCGCTGCGCTGCGTCAGACAGCCGGTCAGGGTAAAGCGGTTCAATTCGCCCGGCACCACGTCCAGCTCGCAGTATTGGGCGTCTGGTGAGCCTTTGGCCAGGGTACGCACCTGGCTGAACATGTTCACCGGATAATAGGACGCAACGCGGATAAACGCCATGTCGCCGGGTTTCGGCGCGCTATACAACGACACCGAGAAGCAGTTGCGGTCAACGATGGCCGCCGAGGGCGGGGCGCTGAAACACTGCGTCAAATCGTTCCATGGCCAGCCTGGCGCCTTGTCATGACTGGCGAATACCGAGGTATCAACCAGCACGTCGCCGGTGATTTGCCGCACGCCCTGCTTTTTCAGCACTGCGACCATGTTGCGCAGGTTTTGGCGCTTAAAGGTTGGATCGCCGCCGAAGCGGGCGATCAGGTTGCCCTGTAACACGCCGTCGTTAATGTTGCCCTGGCTTTCCAGCGTGGTGCTGAAACGATAGTCCGGGCCGAGCTGCAACAGGGCCGCGAGAGCGGTCAGCACCTTCTGGGTACTGGCGGGCAGGGCCATTTGCTGAGAGTGATAATCGATGACCGGCGCCGGTGCGCCGATCTTCTGAACTACCAGGGCAAGGTTGGCCCCATCAGGCAAATATTGTGTGTAATCTTCAACCGGGGCCGCATTTACATTTAGAACAAATGCGCAAGCCAATGCACTGACAATTCGTGAAAAACGCATAATCTCGGAATAGCTGCTGGGTAACGTGCCGCCATACTACGGCGCATTCAGGGAAAAAGTAAACGATGACCCTCAAGGAACTCTACGCTAAAATGCGTATCAAAATGCAAAATCGATCCTGACTTGGGCAACAGTTCCGAGTCAGGCTTCTTTTGTTTATCGCCTGGAGGCGGCTGGCGGTAGCCATCCGTGTTTTCATACGAATACGTCAGGATGACGGTTATTTGAACAGGAAAGATTTAGAGGTAGTGAAATTATGAAACAGATTCCGATGACCTTGTTTGGCGCTGAAAAACTGCGCGAAGAACTTGAATATTTGAAGAGCGTGCGCCGTCCGAAAATCATTGCTGACATTGCGGAAGCGCGCGAACACGGCGATTTGAAAGAAAATGCCGAATATCATGCGGCACGTGAGCAGCAGGGTTTCTGTGAAGGTCGTATCCAGGAAATCGAAGCCAAACTGTCCAACGCCCAGGTGATTGATATCACCAAAATGCCCAATACCGGCCGCGTGATTTTTGGTGCCACCGTCACGGTGATGAACCTGGATACCGAAGACGAAGTCACCTACCGCATCGTTGGTGACGATGAAGCCGATTTCAAGAAAAATCTGATTTCGGTCAATTCCCCGATGGCGCGTGGTTTAATCGGTAAAGAACAGGACGACGTGGTGGTGATCAAAACCCCCGGCGGCGACGTAGACTACGAAATCCTGAAAGTGGAATACCTCTGATTGGCCAACGCTGGTCAGAAGTTCGGCAGGGTTTTGTAAAGAAAAGAAAAAGGCCGCATGGCGGCCTTTTATCTGACGCAGGTGCATGGCACCTTTTCGTTAAACCGGCGTCAATTAACGCGGTAAACTGATCTTGCGCTCTTTGGAAGGGCGGTAAAGAATAAGCGTACTACCGATAACCTGCACGTTGCAGGCACCCGTTTCACGCACGATAGCATCGGCGATCAGGGTTTTGGTCTCGCGATCTTCAGCAGCGATTTTTACTTTGATCAGCTCGTGGTGCTCCAGAGCCTGTTCAATTTCAGCCAGCACCCCTTCGGTGAGACCGTTATTACCCAGCATGACAACCGGTTTTAACGGATGCGCCAGGCCTTTCAGGTGCTGTTTTTGTTTATTATTCAGATTCATTGTCTTTTTTGCTTAAGTTGGGATTGAAAACGGTACATTCTACCGCCATCTCATGTGTATCACCAAATCGGTCTTCACCGATGAGAGTCTACGTGAGCAGCGAACCTGACATAAGACTCTTTTTAGGATAGTTGGAAAACGAGATGGCAAATAAAAAGCGTTCGGCGAGTTCCAGTCGCTGGCTTCAAGAACACTTTAGCGATAAATATGTACAACAGGCGCAGAAAAAAGGGCTGCGCTCTCGTGCCTGGTTTAAACTTGATGAAATACAGCAAAGCGACAAACTGTTTAAACCGGGTATGACGGTAGTGGATTTGGGCGCGGCGCCAGGCGGCTGGTCGCAGTATGTCGTTACCCAGATCGGCGGTACCGGGCGGATCATCGCCTGTGATATTTTACCAATGGATCCTATCGTTGGCGTCGATTTCCTCCAGGGCGATTTTCGTGATGAACTGGTATTAAAGGCGCTGTTGGATCGTGTAGGTGAAAGCAAGGTTCAGGTGGTCATGTCTGACATGGCCCCGAATATGAGTGGCACCCCGGCGGTCGATATTCCAAGATCGATGTATCTGGTGGAATTAGCACTGGAAATGTGTCGTGATGTCCTCGCACCAGGCGGAAGTTTCCTGGTGAAGGTGTTCCAGGGAGATGGCTTTGACGAGTACCTACGGGAAATTCGCTCCCTGTTTACGAAGGTTAAGATTCGTAAGCCAGACGCTTCCCGCGCCCGTTCGCGCGAAGTGTACATTGTAGCGACAGGGCGCAAACTGTAGTACCCTAACGCTGTTTGTTAACACAGTTGTAATATGAGGTTAATCCCTTGAGTGACATGGCGAAAAACCTAATTCTCTGGTTAGTCATCGCGGTAGTGTTGATGTCTGTATTCCAGAGCTTTGGGCCCAGCGAGTCGAATGGCCGTAGGGTGGATTACTCTACCTTCATGTCCGAACTGACCCAAGATCAGATTCGCGAAGCGCGAATCAACGGACGTGAGATCAACGTTACCAAGAAAGATAGTAACCGATACACGACTTATATCCCCGTCAACGATCCAAAGTTGTTGGATACGTTACTGACGAAGAATGTGAAAGTTGTCGGTGAACCGCCGGAAGAACCGAGTTTGCTGGCTTCTATCTTCATTTCGTGGTTCCCGATGCTGTTGCTGATTGGGGTCTGGATATTCTTTATGCGGCAAATGCAGGGCGGCGGCGGCAAGGGCGCGATGTCCTTCGGCAAGAGCAAGGCCCGCATGCTGACCGAAGATCAGATCAAGACCACCTTTGCCGACGTTGCCGGTTGCGACGAAGCAAAAGAAGAAGTGAGTGAACTGGTTGACTACCTGCGTGAACCGAGCCGATTCCAGAAGCTGGGCGGCAAGATCCCGAAAGGCGTGCTAATGGTTGGCCCTCCGGGTACCGGTAAGACGTTGCTGGCGAAAGCCATCGCCGGCGAGGCGAAAGTGCCGTTCTTCACCATTTCCGGTTCCGACTTCGTGGAAATGTTCGTCGGTGTGGGTGCATCCCGCGTTCGCGACATGTTTGAACAGGCCAAGAAAGCCGCGCCTTGCATCATCTTCATCGATGAAATCGACGCCGTCGGTCGCCAGCGTGGCGCCGGCCTGGGTGGTGGTCACGATGAACGCGAGCAGACGCTGAATCAGATGCTGGTTGAGATGGATGGTTTTGAGGGCAACGAAGGCATCATCGTCATCGCGGCTACTAACCGTCCTGACGTGCTTGACCCGGCGTTGCTGCGTCCAGGCCGTTTCGACCGTCAGGTAGTGGTCGGCTTGCCTGACGTGCGTGGTCGTGAGCAGATCCTGAAAGTGCACATGCGTCGCGTGCCCTTGGCGGCAGATATCGACGCGTCGGTTATCGCTCGCGGTACCCCGGGTTTCTCCGGTGCCGATCTGGCCAACCTGGTCAACGAAGCCGCGCTGTTCGCTGCCCGTGGCAACAAACGCGTGGTGTCGATGGTCGAGTTCGAAAAAGCCAAAGACAAAATCATGATGGGTGCGGAACGTCGCTCGATGGTAATGACCGAAGCGCAGAAAGAATCGACCGCCTATCACGAAGCGGGTCACGCGATTATCGGCCGCCTGGTTCCGGAACACGATCCGGTGCACAAGGTGACGATTATTCCACGTGGCCGTGCGTTGGGTGTGACCTTCTTCCTGCCGGAAGGGGATGCGATCAGCGCCAGCCGTCAGAAGCTTGAAAGTCAGATTTCTACCCTGTACGGCGGCCGTCTGGCGGAAGAAATCATCTACGGGCCGGAAAAAGTGTCTACCGGTGCCTCGAACGACATCAAGGTCGCGACCTCTATCGCGCGTAACATGGTGACCCAATGGGGCTTCTCCGAGAAGCTGGGGCCGCTGCTGTATGCCGAAGAAGAGGGCGAAGTGTTCCTGGGCCGTTCAGTGGCCAAGGCGAAGCATATGTCTGACGAAACCGCGCGCATCATTGACCAGGAAGTTAAATCCCTGATCGAACGCAACTATATCCGCGCGCGTTCGCTGTTGATGGAAAACATGGACATCCTGCACTCGATGAAGGATGCCCTGATGAAGTACGAAACCATCGACGCGCCGCAGATTGATGACCTGATGAACCGCAAGGACGTGCGTCCGCCAGCGGGTTGGGACGATGCGAGTAAAGGCAATAACTCCGACAATGGTGGCACGCCAAAAGCCCCTACGCCGGTTGATGATCCTCGTACGCCAAATCCAGGCAATACCATGTCTGAACAGCTCGACAAGTAACATCGACTGTGTAATAACATCAAACCCCGGCATGCCGGGGTTTTTTTATTGCCCGCAGGCAGTTGAACAGCAACAGTAAGGTGGAATATAGATGCAGTTAACCGTGCGCGACATGACGCTCGATCTCTCCCATCCGCGGGTGATGGGCATCCTCAACGTTACCCCGGATTCCTTCTCCGATGGCGGCAAACATAACACGTTGAATGATGCCTTGCTGCATGCCCATGGATTGATCTCTGCCGGCGCGACGATGATTGACGTGGGCGGTGAATCGACCCGACCAGGCGCGGCAGAGGTCAGCGAGGACGAGGAGATGGCGCGCGTGGTGCCGGTCGTTGAGGCGATTGCCCGGCGCTTTGAGGTATTTATCTCGGTGGATACCTCCAAACCGGGGGTGATTCGTGAATCCGCCAACGCCGGTGCGCATCTGATCAACGATGTGCGTTCCTTGCAGGAACCCGGGGCGTTGGCGGCGGCGCTCGACAGTGGTCTGCCGGTGTGTCTGATGCACATGCAGGGCGAGCCGCGCAACATGCAGCAGGCGCCGCGCTATGATGACCTGATGGGCGACGTGATGGCCTTTTTCCAGCAGCATATCACCCGTTGTACTGCGGCGGGCATAGCAAAACAGAAATTGTTGCTCGACCCGGGCTTCGGTTTCGGTAAGAATCTGGCGCATAATTACCAGCTGTTGGCACGGCTGTCCGAATTTCACCAGTTCGGCCTGCCGCTGTTGGTGGGCATGTCGCGTAAATCGATGATTGGGCAATTGTTGAACGTGCCACCAGAGCAGCGGGTTACCGGCAGCGTGGCCTGCGCGGTGATCGCGGCGATGCAAGGCGCGCAGATCATCCGGGTGCATGACGTTAAAGAAACCGTCGAGGCGATGCGCGTCGTCGAGGCAACACTTTCAGCTAAGGGACAGTAGAGACATGAGCGAGCGTAAATATTTTGGTACCGATGGCATCCGTGGCAAGGTCGGTGACAGTCCGATCACGCCGGATTTCGTCCTTAAGCTCGGTTGGGCGGCAGGGAAAGTGCTGGCACGCCATGGCTCACGCAAAATTATCATCGGCAAGGATACCCGCATTTCCGGCTATATGCTGGAATCGGCGCTGGAAGCCGGTCTGGCGGCGGCAGGGCTGTCCGCGTCGTTTACCGGCCCGATGCCAACCCCGGCGATTGCCTATCTGACCCGTACCTTCCGTGCCGAAGCCGGTATCGTCATTTCCGCGTCGCACAACCCGTATTATGACAATGGCATCAAATTCTTCTCGATCGATGGCGCCAAGTTGCCGGATCACGTTGAAGAAGCCATCGAAGCCGAAATGGAAAAACCGCTGACCTGCGTTGAGTCGGCCGAACTCGGCAAGGCCAGCCGCATTATCGATGCCGCCGGTCGCTACATTGAATTCTGTAAAGGCACCTTCCCGAGCGAGCTGAGCCTGAAAGGACTGAAGATCGTCGTGGACTGCGCCAACGGCGCCACCTATCACATCGCGCCGAGCGTGCTGCGCGAGCTGGGCGCCAACGTCATCGCCATCGGCTGTGAGCCGGACGGCATGAACATCAACGAACAGTGCGGCGCAACCGACGTTCGTCAACTGCAGGAGCGGGTGCTGGCCGAAAAGGCGCATGTCGGGCTGGCATTTGACGGCGACGGCGACCGGGTGATGATGGTAGATCACCTTGGCAATAAGGTTGATGGCGACCAGATTCTGTATATCATTGCCCGAGAAGGGCTGCGTCAGGGCCAGTTGCGCGGCGGTGCCGTTGGCACACTGATGAGCAATATGGGTCTGGAACTGGCGCTCAAGCAGTTGGGCATTCCGTTCGCGCGCGCCAAGGTGGGCGACCGCTACGTGCTGGAAAAACTGCAAGAGCTGGGTTGGCGCATCGGGGCGGAAAATTCCGGCCACGTGATCCTGCTGGACAAGACCACCACCGGTGACGGCATCGTGGCCGGTCTGCAGGTATTGACCGCCATTGTGCGCAACAACATGAGCCTGCACGATCTGTGCAGCGGCATGAAATTGCTGCCGCAAATTCTGGTTAACGTCCGTTTCACCGGCGAGCATAACCCGCTCGAGTCGGAATCGGTACGTCAAGTGACCGAGGCGGTGGAGGCCGAACTGGCTGGGCGCGGCCGCGTGTTGCTGCGTAAATCCGGTACCGAGCCGCTGATCCGCGTGATGGTGGAAGGCGAAGATGAGCAGCAGGTAACCGAACTGGCCAACCGTATCGCCGAAGCGGTAAAATCTGCGGGTTAAAACAGACGGTTAACTTCCCTGGGGGATATTTGAACCGCTGGGTGTGGTGCGTTTGCTGTTTTTTTCCGCAAACGCGCCTGCCGCAGCAAATTGCCCTTGCACGGTTTGACGGCTTTGGTTAGTATTCACACCCGCTTCAGTAGGCTGTTGATAACAACGCCTGCGACTTCGTTTAGAAGCATTTGGGGTGAGAAGCATTTGGCACGCGGTGAAGCCGCAAGGATACGGGTACAACTATGTACGAAGCTCTTCTGGTAATTTTCCTGCTGATTTCGATCGGGCTTGTGGCTCTGATCATGTTGCAGCAAGGTAAAGGCGCTGATATGGGAGCCTCATTCGGAGCAGGTGCGTCTGGCACATTGTTCGGTTCGAGCGGTTCCGGTAACTTCATGACCCGCATGACGGCTGTTTTGGCGACGCTGTTTTTCGTCATCAGTCTGATCCTGGGCAACCTGAGCAGCAACCAGAGCAAAAAAGGCAGCGAGTGGGAAAACCTGGGTCAGCCGGTTAAAACCGAGCAGACTACCGCGCCGGCAGCACCAGCCAAGCCGAGCAGCGATATCCCGCAATAAGCCGTCAGCAGCAAAGGTGTTTAAACGGTGGTTGGCAGCAATGCAAACGGCCGTTGCAGTAAGAATCAGTACCGAGGTGGTGGAATTGGTAGACACGCTACCTTGAGGTGGTAGTGCCCTAACGGGCTTGTGGGTTCGAGTCCCATCCTCGGTACCAATATCCCAGAGATAACTTGCATTTTTGCGATTATCAGCGTAGTATTTGCCACGTTTTCGGACGCGGGGTGGAGCAGCCTGGTAGCTCGTCGGGCTCATAACCCGAAGGTCGTCGGTTCAAATCCGGCCCCCGCAACCACTTTCCTTTAAGTGTTTATTTTCAAATACACTTTTCGATTGAATCCGCTTTTCTCGAACAACATTTGAAAATGACACTTGTCAGAAAGTTGTACCGAAGCCGCATTGCGGCAAACAGGGTCCAGTTGCATAAAGCCCCGAATTTTCGGGGTTTTTTGTTATTTGGCAACAGAATCACTGGGCTATTAAGCCCTTTTTTTATGTCTTGGGGGTGGGCTTGTCCACATTAGAGCAAAAATTGACAGAGATGCTTTCGGCACCGGTAGAGGCGTTGGGCTTTGAGCTTGTAGGCATAGAATTTATTCGTGCGCGCCAATCCACGCTCCGCATCTATATTGATAGTGAAAACGGCATTAATGTTGATGATTGTGCTGATGTCAGCCACCAGGTCAGCGCCGTATTGGATGTCGAAGATCCGGTTACGGTCGCTTACAACTTGGAAGTCTCCTCTCCTGGCCTTGATCGCCCGATGTTCACCGCAGAGCACTATACTCGTTTCCTCGGTGAAGAAGTCAGCCTGGTCCTGCGCATGGCGGTACAGAACCGCCGTAAGTGGCAGGGCATCATCAAGTCTGTCGAAGGCGAAATGATCACGGTTACTGTGGATGGGAAAGATGAAGTGTTCGCGCTGAGCAATATTCAGAAAGCGAACCTGGTACCCCACTTTTAAAGTTTGGATGAGGCAACTAGGATGAATAAAGAGATTCTGGCTGTTGTTGAAGCTGTTTCCAATGAAAAATCCCTTCCGCGTGAGAAGATTTTTGAAGCGCTGGAAACCGCATTAGCCACCGCAACCAAGAAAAAATACGAGCAGGAAATTGACGTGCGCGTCAGCATCGATCGCAAAACCGGCGATTTCGATACTTTCCGTCGCTGGGTCGCCGTTGACGAAGTTACCCAGCCTACGCGTGAAATCACGCTGGAAGCGGCTCAGTATGAAGACCCAAGCATCGAGTTGGGCGGGTATGTCGAAGACCAAATCGAATCCGTCACCTTTGACCGCATCACCACCCAGACCGCCAAGCAGGTTATCGTACAGAAAGTACGTGAAGCCGAGCGCGCGATGGTGGTCGACGCCTTCCGTCAACACGAAGGTGAAATCGTCACCGGCGTGGTGAAAAAAGTTAACCGCGACAGCATCGCGCTGGACCTTGGCGGTAACGCCGAAGCCGTGATTGGCCGTGAGGACATGCTGCCACGCGAAAACTTCCGCCCAGGTGACCGCATCCGCGGCGTACTGTACGCTGTTCGCCCGGAAGCACGCGGCGCACAGCTGTTCGTCAGCCGCTCCAGCCCGGAAATGCTGAAAGAACTGTTCCGCATTGAAGTGCCGGAAATCGGCGAAGAAGTCATTGAAATCAAAGCGGCAGCCCGCGATCCGGGTTCCCGCGCCAAAATCGCCGTTAAAACCAACGACAAGCGTATCGACCCGGTCGGTGCCTGCGTTGGGATGCGCGGCGCTCGCGTTCAGGCCGTTTCGAGCGAGCTCGGCGGCGAACGTATTGATATCGTGCTGTGGGACGACAATCCGGCCCAGTTCGTCATCAATGCCATGGCCCCGGCAGACGTTGCCTCGATCGTGGTTGATGAAGATCGGCACACCATGGATATCGCCGTTGAAGCCAGCAATCTGGCACAGGCGATTGGCCGTAACGGCCAAAACGTGCGTTTGGCTTCTCAGCTCAGCGGCTGGGAACTGAACGTGATGACGGCGGACGATCTGCAAGCCAAGCATCAGGCCGAAGCTCATGCCGCCATTGATACCTTCACCAAATATCTTGATATCGACGAAGAATTCGCCACCGTACTGGTTGAAGAAGGCTTCTCTACGCTGGAAGAGCTGGCCTATGTGCCAATCAAAGAGCTGCTGGAAATCGACGGTCTCGATGAAGATATGGTTGAAGCGTTGCGCGATCGCGCCAAAGCTGCATTGACCACGCTGGCCCTGGCTCAAGAAGAAAGCCTGGGCGACCAAAAACCTGCTGATGACTTGCTCAACCTGCCGGGTCTTGAGCGCAGCATGGCCTTTAAACTGGCCGCGCGTGGGGTTTGTACGCTGGAAGATCTTGCCGAGCAGGGTGTTGACGATCTGGCTGATATTGAAGGGCTTAGCGATCAGCAAGCCGGCGAGCTGATTATGGCCGCACGTAATATCTGTTGGTTTGGCGACAACGCGTAATAAACTGTAGCAGGAAGGAACAGCATGACGACAGATGTAACCGTAAAATCACTGGCAGCAGAGATTCAGACTCCGGTTGATCGCCTGGTACAGCAGTTTGCTGATGCAGGGATCAACAAGTCTGAGACCGACTCTGTCACCCAGCAAGAAAAAGAAACCCTACTGGCGCACCTGAACCGTGAACACGGCAGCGCGCCAGGTAAACTGACGTTGCAGCGCAAAACGCGCAGCACCTTGAATATCCCGAGCACCGGCGGTAAAAGTAAATCGGTGCAAATTGAGGTCCGCAAGAAACGCACTTATGTAAATCGCGATACGCAAGAAGCCCAACAGGCGGAAGCGGCAGAGCAGGCACAGCGTGAAGCGGAAGAGCAGGCACGGCGCGAAGCGGAAGAGCTAGCGAAACGCGAAGCAGAAGCGAAGCGCGCAGCCGAAGAGCAAGCCAAACGTGAGGCCGCTGAAAAAGCTAAGCGTGATGCAGCGGAAAAAGATAAAGTGACCAATCAACATACCGACGAAATGACCAAGCCAGCTCAGGCAGAAAAAGCACGACGCGAAGCCGAAGCCGCTGAACTGAAACGTAAAGCGGAAGAAGAAGTGCGCCGTAAGGTGGAAGAAGAAGCCAAACGCGTTGCTGAAGAAGCGCGCCGCATGGCGGAAGAAAACGGCGAGAAGTGGGCTGAAGCCGACGCGGCAAGCGCCGCTGTTGAAACTGCCGACTATCACGTTACCACCTCCCAGCATGCGCGTGCCGCAGAAGACGAGAACGACGCCAAGGTCGAAGGTGACCGTCGTGCCCGTACTCGCGGTGGCAAATCCACCAAGCAGAAGAAAGGCAGCAAGCTGTCCGAATCCAAGGCCGATCGTGAAGAAGCGCGTGCCGTTACCCGTGGTGGTAAAGGCAAGCGTAAGCCAAGTACGCTGCAACAGGGCTTCAACAAGCCAGCGCAGGCGGTTAACCGCGACGTTATCGTTGGCGAAACCATCACCGTTGCCGAACTGGCCAACAAGATGGCGGTAAAAGGCTCCCAGGTTATCAAAACCATGATGAAGCTGGGCGCCATGGCCACCATCAACCAGGTCATCGACCAGGAAACCGCACAGCTGGTTGCCGAAGAGATGGGCCACAAGGTTATCCTGCGTCGTGAAAACGAGCTGGAAGAAGCGCTGATGAGCGATCGTGATACCGGTGCTGCCGCTGCCGAGCCTCGTGCTCCGGTGGTGACCATCATGGGCCACGTTGACCATGGTAAAACCTCGCTGCTCGACTACATCCGTTCCACCAAAGTGGCATCGGGCGAAGCCGGCGGCATTACCCAGCACATCGGTGCCTACCACGTTGAAACCGACAGTGGCATGATCACCTTCCTGGATACTCCGGGCCACGCCGCGTTTACCTCGATGCGTGCTCGCGGCGCTCAGGCGACCGATATCGTGGTTCTGGTTGTGGCGGCGGACGACGGCGTGATGCCGCAGACCATCGAAGCCATTCAGCACGCGAAGGCGGCTCAGGTGCCATTGGTGGTTGCGGTTAACAAAATCGACAAACCAGAAGCCGATCCGGATCGCGTGAAGCAAGAACTGTCCCAGTACGGCGTTATGCCGGAAGAGTGGGGCGGTGAAGCGCAGTTCGTACACGTGTCTGCCAAAGCCGGTACCGGTATCGATGAACTGCTCGACGCTATCCTGTTGCAAGCTGAAGTTCTCGAACTGAAAGCGGTGCGCAGCGGCATGGCGAGCGGCGTTGTCATCGAATCCTTCCTGGACAAAGGCCGTGGCCCGGTTGCCACCGTGCTGGTACAGGAAGGCACGCTGAACAAGGGCGATATCGTGCTGTGCGGCTTCGAATACGGCCGTGTGCGCGCGATGCGTGATGAGCTGGGCCGTGAAGTGGTCTCTGCCGGTCCATCTATCCCGGTGGAAATCCTCGGTCTGTCCAGCGTTCCGGCAGCGGGTGACGAAGCGACCGTGGTGCGTGACGAGAAGAAAGCGCGTGAAGTGGCGCTTTACCGTCAAGGCAAGTTCCGCGAAGTCAAGCTGGCACGTCAGCAGAAATCCAAGCTGGAAAACATGTTCGCCAACATGACCGACGGCGAAGTTTCAGAACTGAACATCGTACTGAAATCCGACGTACAGGGCTCTTGCGAAGCAATCAGCGACTCGTTGCTGAAGCTGTCTACCGACGAAGTGAAAGTGAAGATTGTCGGTTCCGGCGTTGGCGGGATCACCGAAACCGATGCCACGCTGGCAGCGGCTTCCAATGCCATCATCATTGGCTTCAACGTTCGTGCCGACGCCTCTGCGCGCCGAGTCATCGAAGCTGAAAGCCTGGATCTGCGTTACTACTCCGTCATCTATAGTCTGATTGACGAAGTGAAGCAGGCGATGAGCGGCATGCTGGCACCAGAATACAAACAGCAGATTATCGGCCTGGCCGAAGTGCGTGACGTGTTCAAATCACCGAAATTCGGTGCTATCGCCGGTTGTATGGTTACCGAAGGTAACATCAAGCGTCACAACCCAATCCGCGTACTGCGTGACAACGTGGTTATCTACGAAGGCGAGCTGGAATCCCTGCGTCGCTTTAAAGATGACGTTAACGAAGTCCGTAACGGCATGGAATGTGGTATCGGCGTGAAGAACTACAACGACGTGCGCGTCGGCGACATGATCGAAGTATTCGAAATCATCGAGATCCAACGCACCATCGCTTAACGATCGCATATCTGCTGATACCCAATGGGTAACATCTGTTCTGGGGGGCCTTGTGCCCCCCGATTTGTCTGGAGAATCCAAAATGGCAAAAGAATTCAGCCGCGGCCAACGCGTCGCGCAAGAGATGCAGAAAGAGATTGCCATCATTCTGCAACGTGAAGTCAAAGATCCACGTGTCGGCATGGCGACCGTCTCCGGCGTAGAAGTGTCGCGCGATCTGGCCTATGCCAAAGTTTACGTGACCTTCCTGAACGTGCTGACCGAAAACCACGATCCCGATCTGGTCACCAACGGCATCAAGGCGCTGCAAGACGCGTCCGGCTATATCCGTACGCTGCTGGGTAAGGCCATGCGTTTGCGCGTGGTGCCAGAACTGACCTTTGCCTACGATAACTCGCTGGTTGAAGGCATGCGCATGTCCAACCTGGTGACTAACGTGGTGAAGAACGACGCCGAGCGTCGCACTGCCTCCGGTGATGACGAGGAGGCTTAATGAGTCGCCCTCGTCGCCGCGGCCGTGACATTCACGGCGTTTTGTTGCTGGATAAGCCACAGGGGCTGTCTTCCAACGACGCGCTGCAAAAAGTAAAACGTTGCTATAACGCCAATCGCGCGGGCCATACCGGCGCGCTCGATCCGCTGGCCACCGGCATGCTGCCGATTTGCCTGGGCGAAGCGACCAAGTTTTCCCAGTTTCTGCTTGACTCTGACAAGCGTTACCGGGTGATAGCCCGCCTGGGCCAGCGCACCGATACTTCGGATGCGGATGGCCAGATAGTGCAAGAGCGCCCGGTCAACGTGACCCGCGCGCAGCTTGATGCAGCACTGGATACCTTCCGCGGCAACATTCAGCAAGTGCCATCGATGTATTCCGCGTTGAAGTATCAGGGCAAGAAACTGTACGAATACGCGCGTCAGGGCATTGAAGTGCCGCGTGAGGCGCGCAGTATCACGGTGTACGAACTGACCTTCATCCGCTGGGAAGGGGATGAGCTGGAGCTGGAAATTCACTGCTCCAAAGGAACCTATATCCGCACCATTACCGACGATCTCGGTGAACTGCTGGGCTGTGGCGCACACGTGATTTATCTGCGTCGTTTGCAGGTAGCGAAATACCCAATCGAACGTATGGTGACGCTGGAACAGCTGAGCACATTGCTGGAGCAGGCGCAGGCCGAAGGCATCGCGCCGGGCGAACTGCTCGATCCGCTACTGATGCCGATGGACAGCCCGGTGGAAAACTTCCCGGAAGTTAACCTGCTGCCTGCGGTGGCGGGCTACGTCAAGCAGGGGCAGCCGGTTCAGGCTGCCGGCGCACCGGCACGCGGCATGGTACGTATCACCGAAGGCGATGAGCATAAATTCATCGGCGTCGGCGAGATTGCCGACGATGGTCGGGTGGCCCCAAAACGGCTGGTTGTCGAGCATTTCGATTGACCGGTTAACAACGCCTGGTCTGGCGTTGCTGCTGCGCAGATTGCCTGTTGCTTGAAGGATGACGGGGATCAGAGTAGAATGGCGCAGCTTATGCATTGGGTTGCTGAATTAGAGATCGGCGCCTGTATTTATTATCTATAATCTGGAGTATGACAATGTCTCTAAGTGTTGAAGCTAAAGCTAAAATCGTAGCTGATTTCGGTCGTGGTACTAACGACAGCGGTTCTACCGAAGTTCAGGTTGCCCTGCTGACTGCGCAGATCAACCATCTGCAAGGCCACTTCTCAGAGCACAAAAAAGATCACCACAGCCGTCGTGGTCTGCTGCGTATGGTTTCTCAGCGTCGTAAGCTGCTGGACTACCTGAAGCGTAAAGATGTAGCACGTTACACCAGCCTGATCGAGCGTCTGGGTCTGCGTCGCTAATCGAACAAGTTTCAGTGGAAAGGGGCCTATTTTGGCCCCTTTCTTCTAGGAAGCATAAGCAAATCAGGTTAATGTATTGTTGAGGATCTTCCGGTACAGAGGTTCGCGCGGCTAATGAGAGACTTTATCTCGTGCATGGGATAAGGATTGTCATTAGTCGCGAGGATGTAGTGTGAAGATCAGTGAGTCACCGGCGTGTCGAGTCGTCAATACGATTGCGCGCCTAATCTAAGGAAAAAATTTTGCTGACACCGACTATTCGCAAATTCCAGTATGGCCAGCATACCGTCACCATCGAGACCGGTATGATGGCACGTCAGGCCACTGCTGCCGTCATGGTAAGCATGGATGACACCGCGGTATTCGTTACCGTTGTAGGCCAGAAAAAGGCCAAGCCAGGGCAGAGCTTCTTCCCTCTGACCGTTAACTATCAAGAGCGTACCTACGCGGCAGGCCGTATCCCAGGCAGCTTCTTCCGTCGTGAAGGCCGTCCAAGCGAAGGCGAAACCCTGACCTCGCGTCTGATTGACCGTCCAATCCGCCCACTGTTCCCGGACAACTTCCTGAACGAAGTGCAGGTGATTGCGACCGTGGTTTCGGTCAACCCGCAGGTTAACCCAGACATCGTGGCGATGATCGGTGCTTCTGCCGCCCTGAGCCTGTCCGGTATTCCGTTCAGCGGCCCAATCGGCGCAGCGCGCGTCGGTTACATCAATGACCAGTATGTGCTGAACCCAACCACCGACGAGCTGAAAGAAAGCCGTCTGGATCTGGTGGTTGCCGGTACCGCAGGCGCGGTACTGATGGTTGAATCCGAAGCTGACGTTCTGAGCGAAGATCAGATGTTGGGCGCGGTGGTATTCGGCCACGATCAGCAGCAGGTTGTGATTGAAAACATCAATTCCCTGGTTGCCGAAGCCGGCAAACCGAAGTGGGATTGGCAGGCTCCAGCGGTTAACGAGACGCTGCATGCTCGCGTAGCGGAACTGGCTGAAGGCCGCCTGGGTGACGCTTATCACATCACCGAAAAACAGCAGCGTTACGCTCAGGTCGATGCGATTAAAGAAGACGTGATCGCCGCATTGCTGGCGCAGGACGAAACCCTGGACGCTGGCGAAATCCAGGACATCCTGGGCAGCGTCGAGAAAAACGTAGTGCGTAGCCGCGTACTGCGTGGCGAGCCGCGCATCGACGGCCGCGAAAAAGACATGATTCGTGGTCTGGACGTGCGCACCGGCGTACTGCCGCGCACCCATGGTTCCGCGCTGTTCACCCGTGGCGAAACTCAGGCGCTGGTGACCGCGACTCTGGGTACCGCACGTGACGCGCAGAATCTGGACGAGCTGATGGGCGAAAAAACCGACAGCTTCCTGTTCCACTACAACTTCCCTCCATACTCCGTGGGTGAAACCGGTATGGTGGGTTCGCCTAAGCGTCGTGAAATCGGTCACGGTCGCCTGGCGAAACGCGGCGTATTGGCTATGATGCCTAAACCGGAAGATTTCCCGTACACGGTGCGTGTGGTTTCTGAAATCACCGAATCCAACGGTTCTTCTTCCATGGCTTCGGTCTGTGGCGCCTCTTTGGCGCTGATGGACGCCGGTGTGCCGATCAAGGCTGCCGTTGCCGGTATCGCCATGGGTCTGGTGAAAGAGCAGGACAACTTTGTGGTACTGTCCGACATTCTGGGTGACGAAGATCACCTGGGTGACATGGACTTTAAAGTTGCCGGTAGCCGTGATGGCATCACCGCGCTGCAAATGGACATTAAAATTGAAGGCATCACCCGCGAAATCATGCAGGTGGCACTGAACCAGGCCAAGGGCGCGCGTCTGCACATCCTGGGCGTTATGGAACAGGCTATCAGCACCCCGCGTGGCGATATCTCTCAGTTTGCACCACGCATCCACACCATCAAGATCAATCCGGACAAGATCAAAGATGTGATCGGTAAAGGCGGCTCAGTCATCCGTGCGCTGACTGAAGAGACTGGCACTACCATCGAAATCGAAGATGATGGTACAGTTAAAATCGCTGCTACCGACGGTGAAAAGGCCAAGTTCGCCATTCGCCGCATCGAAGAGATCACCGCAGAGATCGAAGTAGGCCGCGTGTACCAGGGCAAAGTGACCCGTATCGTTGACTTCGGCGCCTTCGTGGCGATCGGCGGCGGTAAAGAAGGTCTGGTTCACATTTCACAAATCGCTGACAAGCGCGTTGAGAAAGTGACCGACTATCTGCAGATGGGTCAGGAAGTGCCGGTCAAGGTGCTGGAAGTCGATCGCCAGGGCCGTGTGCGTCTGAGCATCAAGGAAGCTACCGCGCCTGAAACGGATGCTCCTGCTGCACCAGAAGCAGAATAACTGTAAAGCAGTTTTGACAGCTCCCCGCCCTGGGGTTGGGAGCTGTTCGTATCGCGCGGGTAGGAAGCCCGCGTTTTAGCAAGCGGAGGACAGGACGTTCATCCAATGTTTGTCTTCGGGAGTGGGAAATGAAGCCTTTCTTACGCTGGTGTTACGTTGCGACAGCGCTCATGCTGGCAGGATGCAGCAACAATGATTGGCGTAAAGATGACGTTCTGGCTATCCCGTTGCAGCCTACGTTGCAGCAGGAAGTGATCCTGGCGCGCATGGAACAAATACTTGCCAGTCGGGCACTGACGGACGATGAGCGCGCGCAGCTTTTATATGAGCGCGGTGTGCTGTATGATAGTCTTGGGTTACGTGCACTGGCGCGCAATGACTTTTCACAAGCGCTGGCGATACGTCCCGATATGCCGGAAGTTTTCAACTACCTGGGCATTTACTTAACGCAGGCAGGCAATTTTGATGCTGCCTATGAAGCGTTTGATTCTGTACTAGAGCTTGATCCAACTTACAATTACGCGCGTTTAAACCGGGGCATCGCACTGTATTATGGCGGCCGCTTCCCGTTGGCGCAGGATGATCTGCTGGCGTTTTATCAAGACGACCCAAATGATCCCTTCCGTTCGTTGTGGCTGTATCTTGTGGAACGAGAAATCGATCCCAAGAAGGCTGACGTAGCGCTTCAACAGCGTTACGACAAAGCGGACCGAGGGCAATGGGGATGGAAAATTGTCGAATTCTACCTGGGCAAGATCAGCGAAAAAACGCTGATGGAAAGCCTCAAGGCGGATGCAACGGATAACACTTCGCTCGCTGAGCATCTCAGTGAAACTGACTTCTATTTGGGTAAACACTACCTGAGTCTGGGGGACAAGGACACCGCTTCGGCGCTGTTCAAACTGACGGTGGCTAACAACGTTCATAACTTTGTTGAGCACCGCTATGCATTGTTGGAATTGGCGCTTTTGGGCCAAGAACAAGACGACCTATCGGAATCGGACCAGCAATAGCTGACGAACATCTTACAGCCTGATAGACCTTGGTTTAACCGACCATAGCTATCGCCTTCACGGGTGAGGGCTTTTTTGTTCGTTTTATAATCTAATTTGAGCCGGTTCACACTTTTCAATGAAAATGACTGAAAATTTTCTCGACGAGTTATGTAGACTGGCTGCCATTATTAATGAGGCACGTGTACATGACTACTGAGCTTGAAACCTCTTTTGCTGACCTGGGGCTGTCTGCTCCTATCATTTCCGCCCTGACCGATCTGGGCTATGAAAAACCGTCACCGATCCAGGCAGAGTGTATTCCTCACCTGTTGAACGGTCGCGATGTGCTGGGTATGGCACAAACCGGTAGCGGTAAAACTGCGGCGTTCTCGCTGCCACTGCTGCATAACCTTGACGCTTCCCTGAAGGCACCACAGATTCTGGTGCTGGCTCCGACCCGTGAACTGGCGGTTCAGGTTGCCGAAGCGATGACCGATTTCTCCAAACACATGAACGGCGTTAACGTTGTGGCCCTGTACGGCGGCCAGCGTTACGACGTGCAGCTGCGCGCCCTGCGCCAGGGTCCACAAATCGTAGTGGGTACCCCAGGCCGTCTGCTGGACCACCTGAAACGCGGCACCCTGAACCTCTCCAACCTGAGTGGCCTGGTGCTGGATGAAGCCGACGAAATGCTGCGCATGGGCTTTATCGAAGACGTAGAAACCATCATGGCGGAAATCCCGGCTGAACATCAGACCGCGCTGTTCTCCGCTACCATGCCGGAAGCGATTCGTCGCATTACCCGCCGCTTTATGAAAGAGCCGCAGGAAGTGCGCATTCAATCCAGCATCACTACCCGTCCTGACATCAGCCAGAGCTACTGGACTGCGCAGGGCATGCGTAAAAACGAAGCGCTGGTGCGTTTCCTGGAAGCAGAAGACTTTGATGCAGCCATCATCTTCGTGCGTACCAAAAACGCCACGCTGGAAGTGGCCGAAGCGCTGGAGCGCAGCGGTTACAGCAGCGCCGCGCTGAATGGCGACATGAACCAGGCGCTGCGTGAGCAGACCCTGGAGCGTTTGAAAGACGGTCGTCTGGATATCCTGATTGCTACCGACGTTGCGGCCCGTGGTCTGGACGTTGAGCGCATCAGCCTGGTAGTCAACTACGATATCCCGATGGATTCCGAGTCTTACGTTCACCGTATCGGCCGTACCGGTCGTGCGGGCCGCGCTGGCCGCGCGCTGCTGTTTGTGGAAAACCGCGAACGCCGCCTGCTGCGCAACATTGAACGCACCATGAAGCTGACGATCCCTGAAGTTGAGCTGCCGAACGCAGAACTGCTGGGTCAACGCCGTCTGGCCAAGTTCGCCGCTAAAGTCCAGCAGCAGCTGGAAAGCAGCGATCTGGACATGTACCGCGCGTTGCTGGCTAAACTGCAGCCGGAAGAAGAGCTGGACATCGAAACGCTTGCAGCAGCACTGCTTAAGATGGCACAGGGCGAACGCCCACTGATCCTGCCACCGGATCCGGTGTTCAAACCGCGTCAGCGTCGTGAATTCAACGACCGTGACGATCGCGGCGGTGACCGTCGTCGTGATAGCCGTGACGGCGGTGAGCGTCCACAGCGTCGCGAACGTCGTGACGTGGGTGAAATGCAGCTGTACCGCATCGAAGTTGGCCGTGATGACGGCGTGGAAGTGCGTCACATCGTTGGTGCGATCGCCAACGAAGGCGACATCAGCAGCCGTTACATCGGTAACATCAAGCTGTTTGGTACCCACTCCACCATCGAACTGCCAAAAGGCATGCCGGGCGAGATCCTGAATCACTTCACGCGCACCCGCATCCTGAACAAGCCGATGAATATGCAACTGCTGGGCGATGCTCAGCCGCATGAACGTCGTGAGCGTCGCGAAGGCGGTAACGCCGGTGGCGAACGTCGTGGCAACGGTCGTCCTTTCAACGGCGAACGTCGTGAAGGCGCACCGCGTCGTTCTTTTGGCGAGCGTCGTGAAGGCGGCAATGCAGCCGGTGGCGAACGTCGTGGCGGCGGTAACTTCAACCGTGACCGCGCACCGCGCCGTGACGATGCAGCGCCAGCCGCTCCACGCCGTCGTTTCGGTGATGCATAAGCACTGATTTATCGTTCGCATTAAGTCATGATGAAAACCAGCCTTCGGGCTGGTTTTTTTATGTCTGAAAAATAGAGATTGCTGCGGTTAATGGCGTATCATTCATCAGGTTATTATTCATGGATGTGATGTACAGGAGATGCCATGAGCTGGCAGCAATTCCAATCGCAATATCTGGTGCGCTTTTGGGCGCCATTACCGGCGGTGATCGCCGCGGGGATCCTTGCCACCTATTATTTCGGCCTGACCGGCACCTTCTGGGCAGTGACCGGTGAATTTACCCGTTGGGGCGGCCACGTGTTGCAGTGGCTCGGTTTTCACCCGGAACAATGGGGCTACTTCAAGCTTATCGGCCTCGATGGGACGCCGCTACAACGCATCGATGGACGGATGATAATCGGCATGTTCGCCGGTTGCATTGCCGCCGCGCTGTGGGCCAACAATATTAAGCTGCGCCGGCCGCAGCACCGTATTCGTATCGTACAGGCGTTGTTGGGCGGCATCATCGCCGGCTTTGGCGCGCGTTTGGCGATGGGTTGCAACCTTGCCGCCTTCTTTACCGGTATTCCGCAATTTTCGCTGCACGCCTGGTTTTTTGCGCTGGCGACCGCCGTGGGGTCGTACTTCGGCGCCAAATTTACCCTGTTGCCGCTGTTTCGTATCCCGGTGAAATTGCAGAAGGTGCAAGCTGCGGCGCCATTGACGCAGCAACCGCAGCAGGCGCGTCGTCGTTTTCGGCTCGGCATGCTGATATTCCTGCTGGCCGTTGCCTGGTCGCTGTGGACGCTATTTGATGCGCCCAAGCTCGGCATTGCCATGCTGTTTGGTATCGGCTTCGGCCTGCTGATTGAACGCGCGCAGATCTGTTTCACCTCGGCGTTCCGCGATGTGTGGATCACCGGCCGCACCCACATGGCCAAGGCGATTATTCTGGGCATGGCGGTCAGCGCGATAGGCATCTTCAGCTATGTTCAGCTTGGCGTATCGCCCAAAATCATGTGGGCAGGTCCGAACGCGGTGCTGGGGGGACTGCTGTTTGGTTTTGGTATCGTGCTGGCGGGCGGCTGTGAAACCGGCTGGATGTACCGCGCGGTCGAAGGGCAAATCCATTACTGGTGGGTCGGGCTTGGCAATATCATCGGTGCAACGCTACTGGCCTATTATTGGGACGATCTGGCTCCGGCATTGGCCACCAACTATGACAAAGTCAATCTGCTGGACACCTTCGGCCCGCTTGGCGGCCTGCTGGTAACCTACCTGCTGCTGGCGTTGGCGTTCGTCGCCATGCTGTGGTGGGAAAAACGCTTTTTCCGTGCCAGACCGCAGGCGCAGGTAGGCAATTTGAGGAATATGTCATGAAACAATCTACCATAGTGCCGGATTACCGGTTGGACATGCTGGGCGAACCCTGCCCCTATCCGGCGGTCGCCACCTTGGAGGCAATGCCACAACTCAAGCCGGGCGAGGTGCTGGAAGTGATCAGCGACTGTCCGCAGTCGATCAACAATATCCCGATCGACGCGCGCAATCATGGTTATCAGGTGTTGGATATTCAGCAGGACGGGCCCACCATTCGCTATCTTATCCAACGCTGAAAACAGGGCGCCGTGCGGCGCCCGATGGTTTAGCTCTTGCGCAGATCGTCTTTGACCGATGATACAATCTCGAACGAACGCAGACGTGCCTGATGATCGAAGATCTGGCCGTTAACCATGATTTCGTCGGCTTCGGTTTCCCGCAGCAGCGTTTGCAGGCCGTGGCGTACGGTAGTTTCATTGCCAATAATCGACATGCTCAGCGCCTGTTCAACGCCGTATTGTTCGCCGGCGGTCCACAGTGCATGAATATTGTCGACCGGTGCCGGCAATGGGCCAGGCGAGCCGCGGCGCAGATTGATGAACTGTTGCTGCATCGAGGTAAACAGGAAGCGTGCATCATTGTCACTGTCGGCGGCCACTACGTTGACGCATACCATGGCATGCGGCTGTGGCCAGCGTTCGGATGGCTGATAATTTTCACGGTACAGCTTCAAGGCCTGGAACAGCATGTCTGGCGCAAAGTGGGAGGCAAAGGCGAACGGCAGCCCCAGCTTGGCCGCCAGTTGCGCACTGTACAGGCTGGATCCCAACAGCCAGATTGGCACATGCAGGCCTTGTCCTGGCACCGCCTGTACCGCCTGGCCCGGCTGCACTTCGCCAAAGTAATGTTGCAGCTCCTGCACGTCGCGCGGGAAGTTGTCCACTTCCCCCGACAGGTGACGGCGCAGCGCCATCATGGTGCGTTGATCGGTACCGGGCGCGCGGCCCAGCCCCAGATCGATGCGCCCGGGATACAGCGATTCCAGCGTGCCAAACTGCTCGGCGATCACCAGCGGCGCATGGTTTGGCAACATCACCCCGCCAGAACCGAGGCGGATGCTGTGCGTGCCGGCGGCCAGGTAGCCCAGCAATACCGAGGTGGCGGCGCTGCCGATGCCGGTCATATTGTGATGCTCCGCTAACCAATAGCGTTGGAAGCCCCACTTTTCAGCATGTTGTGCTAAATCTAAAGAGCTGTGGAAAGCATCGCGCGGTTTGGCACCGGCCGGGATCGGTGAAAGATCCAGTACCGAAAGCGGTACCCGTGTGGTTTCAGTCATGTTATTCGTCCATTGGCTAAAGTGTTATCGCGTAAAGGGCGAGTGCAGCAATCTGCAAGTTAACGTTAAAAGCATAATTCAAATTGCGGTTATAAAAGGGGATATCCGTGCTTGTGATATTCTTGCTACAGAAATGATATGTTAGGAGATTCAACGAATATGGACCGTTACCTTTCCCCCCGCCACGTATCGTTCAGGGAGCCGAGTGCATGAAAAAAAAGACGCTATTTACCCTGTTGCTGGTGGTGATCGTTATCGCCATGGCGGTATTGTTCCGCGCGCATAACCAGTATCTGTTATTGCAGGGTGAAGTAGATGCACCGGAAGTGATCGTGGCTTCCAAGGCCAAAGGGCGGGTGATTGAACGTTTGGTCGAGCGGGGCGACGATGTCAAAACCGGGCAACTGATGATTCAACTAGACAGTCCGGAACTGATGGCGCAACTGCGTTCCGCACAGGCATCGCGTGATGAAGCCAAGGCGCAGCTTGAGCAATCGCTGCACGGTACCCGTGAAGAAAGCATCCGCAATCTGCGCGCCAGTCTGGCGCAAGCGCAGGCCGAACTGCGTAATGCGCAGCGTGATTACGATCGCAATCAGAGCGTGGCCGCCAAAGGATATGTTTCCCGTTCCGAGCTGGATAACTCGCGGCGCGCACGTGATACCGCCTATCAGCAGGTATTGGCGGCCAAGGCCAGTCTGGATGAAGGCATTAACGGCGATCGCATTGAACTGCGGCAGCAATACGCGGCGGCGCTGCGGGCGGCAGAAGAAAACCTGCTGGAAGTGAAGGCGCAAACCGACGATCTGCAGGTCAAAGCGCCGGTGGATGGTGAAGTGGGGCCGATCCCGGCCGAAGTGGGGGAGCTGCTTAACGCCTCCAGCCCGCTGCTGACGCTGATCCGCGTGCCGGACGCCTATTTCGTCTTCAACCTGCGGGAAGATATCCTGGCCCATGTGCGCAAGGGCGATAAAGTGTCGCTGCGCGTGCCGGCGCTGCAAGACAAAACCATCGAGGCCGAAGTGCGTTACATTGCGCCACTGGGAGATTACGCCACCAAACGCGCCACCCGCGCCACCGGCGATTTTGATCTGAAAACCTTTGAGGTGCGTCTGTATCCGGCGCAGCCAGTTGAAGGGTTGCGACCGGGGATGAGCACCTTATGGCAATGGAAAGACTGAGGGCCTGCTGGCGCTGCTTCAGCCACGCGTTTGACAGCGAATGCCGCATTGCTCTGCGCAGCCCGGTCATTCACTGGCTCGGCTGGCTGTTCCCGCTGCTGCTGTTCGGTCTGATCAGCAGCAACTTTTCCGAGGGCACCCTGCTGGACTTGCCGGTGTCGGTGGTCAACAGCGATCACAGCCCGCTGTCGAAGTCGCTGGTGCGCAAGTTGGACGCCGGTTCTCACGCCCATGTCGCGGCCTATGACGGCGGCATGGATGAGTCACTGCGCCGTTTGCGCAGCGCGCAGGATTACGCGCTGCTGTATGCGCCGCCGAATTTTGAAGCCGATGTACTGGCGGGCAGACAGCCGAGCATCGTGCTGTATTACAACGCGTTGTTCTACGGCGCAGGGCTGTATTCCACCCAGGATTTCTCCGGGTTGATAAGCGAAACCAACGGCAACTACCGTTCGATTATTGCCGGTGAAATGGGCAAAACGTTGCCGCCGTTGGCGAACGTCACGCTCAATTACGGCAGTCTGTTCAATGCCAGCGGCAGTTATATTTATTACCAGCAGTTCGCCGCCACCATTCATCTGCTGCAGCTGTTCGTCGTGACCTGCATGATCTATGTTCTGGCGCGCAGTAAATCTCTGCTGAAAGCGCGGCCGTTCAGCCTGGCGCTGTTGGGTAAACTGGCGCCGTATACCCTCTGTTTCACCACGTTGCTGATGGTGGAAATCGCCGCGCTGGTGGGGATTTTCGACGCGCGCGTCAGCGGCAACCCGCTGTTTATGCTGTTGATCGGTTTCTTTTACGTGATTGCTGCTCAGAGCGTCGGCTTGCTGCTGTATACCTTTACCGGCAGCGCCATCACCGCCTACAGCCTGATCGGTATCCTGGTCAGTATCGCGCTGACCTTTTCGGGGATGGCGGTGCCGGAGCTGTCAATGCCGTTGCCGGCGCGGATTATCTCCAACATCGAGCCCCTGACCCATGCGCTGTATGCCATGTTTGACGTATTCCTGCGCCAGGTGCCGGCGCGGGCGATTTTCGGCGTGTGCGCCCTGTTGCTGGTTTATCCGTTGGTGACGGCATTGCTGGTGCGTAACCGGCTGTTGAAACGACTGGCGAAACAGGAGAGTGCGGCATGAAAAGTTTCTGGCAGACCTTTAGCCGGGTGCTGATCGGCATGCTGGAACGGCCGATGTGGCTGATGCTGGTGTTGTCGCTGTGCATCATGAGTATGGTTTACGCCAACCGCACGGTGTGGGATTTGCCGGTGGCGGTGGTCGATCAGGATCACAGCACTGCCAGCCGCCAACTGATCCGCCAACTGGATGCCACCTCAAAAATCGCCATCAAGATCTATGACAATCTGGACGAAGCCAAGCGCGATCTGGGCTGGCGCGAACTGTTTGCCATCATCATCATGCCGGTGGATCTCGAAAAGAAAATTCTGCACGGGGAAAGCCTGGTTATTCCGGTATTCGGTGATGCCACCAACCGGTTGGCCAATGGACAGATTCAACAGGACGTGGTTGCCGCTTATCAGCAGTTGCTCAATGAATACAATACCGAGCTGCTGCTGCGAAACGGCTTTAGCGAACGGCAGGCCAAGGTGGTACTGACGCCGATACAGGGCCAGACGCTGGATCTGTTTAACCCCGGTATCAGCTTTGCGGCGATTATCTTCCCTGGCCTGCTGGTGATGCTGTTACAGCACTCGTTGCTGATAGCCAGCGTGCGCGTCAGCATCGCGCTGAAAAGCGCACCGGGCGGCAAGCCTTCGCTGCCGGTGTATCTTGGTGGACTGTCTGCATTGCTGCCGATCTGGCTGTTCTTGTCGATCGTGCTGTTTGTCTTGTGGCCGTGGGTGCTGGGATACCGCCAGGCGGCGGCGATCCCGGAAATACTGCTGCTGACGTTCCCCTTCCTGCTGGCGGTGTTAGGGCTGGGCAAGCTGGTGACCGAATGTCTGCGCAGCGTGGAAATGATTTACCTGACGCTGTCGTTTATCACCACGCCGGTGTTTTATCTTTCCGGCACCATTTGGCCGCTACAGGCGATGCCGGGCTGGGTGCGCGCCATTTCGTCAATGATTCCCTCTACCTGGGCGACCAAAGCGATAGCCGGCGTGAACCAGATGGGCCTGCCGCTACGTGACGTGTGGGGCGACGTGGCGATGTTGCTGCTGTTGGGGGCGCTGTATACCGCCATAGGCATTGCCGTCGGCTTGATGCGCAACAGCGTGGCGCTGCGCAACCTGTTCCATAAACGACGAGCCTAGGCGTGGGTATTTTAACGATCGCCCATGGCACCCTTTTTTATGGCGCCTAGATAACCGATTGATTTTAAAGCGCACAAATATAGGGGGCCAAAAAAGGGTTTTAATCAGGAAATTGCCCCTTATGCTTTAAAAACAAAAAGCTGGCGGATTTTCGTAACGGTTCACTGCCGTACAGGCAGCTTAGAAAGTCGGCCTCGACGTCGCCGTCGGTGTAGCCATGTTCACTGCCGTACAGGCAGCTTAGAAAATGCTGCGGCAATTACGGTGTGCTTGTCCAAGGTTCACTGCCGTACAGGCAGCTTAGAAATTAAACCGCCAGATCTTCGACGGAGTGTCGCAGTTCACTGCCGTACAGGCAGCTTAGAAATGTTTATTAACGGCGTGTACCAGACCCAAACCGTTCACTGCCGTACAGGCAGCTTAGAAAAATTAACTCGCCAACGTCGATCCAGCGTGGAGGTTCACTGCCGTACAGGCAGCTTAGAAAGATCGCCAACAATGCGATAACGAATGAATGCTGTTCACTGCCGTACAGGCAGCTTAGAAAAACACAGGAAACATCGTTGATAGCGGTGATCGGTTCACTGCCGTACAGGCAGCTTAGAAATGACCGAATATTTATCCTCGGCGACTACACCGGTTCACTGCCGTACAGACAGCTTAGAAAAGAAGCTATTGCCGCATTTGCTCCGTCTTCTCGTTCACTGCCGTACAGGCAGCTTAGAAAAAATCCTAAAGTGGCACCGCCTGAGTTCATCTGTTCACTGCCGTACAGGCAGCTTATAAATTAACCGGTGCCGCCCGCTGAACAAAAACGGCGAGGCAATGCTTGCGCGCAGCCTGCAAGCATTGCCAGATACCGTCATGAACCGCTTACTCCACCAGCTCCAGCCCGGCGACGCGCCGCCAGTAACCGTTGCACTCGGCATCATTGGTCAACGTCAGCGGGGCATCGCCTCGCTGGTTGGCACGGAAGCGCTCGAGCATCGCCAGCGTGTCTACCCCCTGCGGCGACAGGCGTACGATGTCTACCAACCCCTGCATGCCATGCAGTTCGTTGCCCAGGTTATAGCAATAGCCGCTCATGGTCTGGATGCCGTTCAGCACGAATACCTGCTGATTCTCCTGCGATCGCATACTGCGACCCTGCGGATATTTGATGCAGCAGGTTTCGCACTCATCCTTGCCACGGTTTTCTGAGCGGGCGGTGAAGCAACGCGCCGAATAGGCCAGCGGCAGATAGCCGTAGCTCAGCACTTCGACCTCAAACTGCCGCCGAAAACCCAGGGTTTCACACTGCGCCAGCAGATTGACCAGCCAGTCGCGCGACAGTTCGACCGGCATACACCAGCGCGTCATACCCTGCTTATGCAGCAGGCGCAGCGTGTAGGCGTTATAACAATTGAGCGCGTGGCCGGCGACAAACGGCAAGCCGCGTTCTGCCGCCATATTTACCGTGCCAAGATCGTTGGCCTCAATCAGAAAATCGCCGTTTTCGACATAGCGTTTCAGCTCGTTGAGCTCGGAGGGAGCCTGCAACAGCGCCAGCGTGCTGAGCACTACCTGCTTGCCAGATTGGGCGATGGCCTGCGCCAGCGCCAGCCAGTCAGCGACTTTCAGCTCCCGCCGTTTGGTACAGACGCTTTCGCCCAGGTAAATAATATCGGCGCTGCTGTTGACCGCCTGCTGGTAAAACGCTTCAACGTGGTTTTTTGGCCAGTAGTAGAGTACCGGCCCCAATGCATATTTCATGGTTACTCCTGCTACTGCCATTTGCGGTGATAGGCGCCAAGCGTGGTCTGCGACCCTTCGGACATCGCGCCGAGCGTCTCCATCCAGGCGCTGTCGGCCCGATAGCCGGCCGGATCGGCGATGCAGCGGTCAATCGCCTGACGCCAGACGTGCGCCACCTGGCTGACGTATGCCGGGCTACGCTGGCGGCCTTCGATCTTCACCGAGGCGATATTGGCGGCCAGCAGCTCTGGCAACAACTCCAGGGTATTGAGGCTGGTGGGTTCTTCCAGGGCGTGATAGCGCACGTCGTCCACCAGATAACGGCCTTTGCACAGTGTTGGGTAACCGGCGTTTTCGCCGTCCTGATAGCGGTCGATCAGCACATCGTTCAGCCGCGACTCCATGCCCTGCGGCGTTTGCTGCCAACGTACAAAGCGCGCGGGCGAGCAGGCGCCGACGGTATTGGGCGATTCCCCGGTCAGGTAAGAGGACAGATAGCAGCGGCCTTCGGCCATGATGCACAGGCTGCCGAAGGCAAACACCTCCAGCGGTACCGGACTGGTGCGCGCCAGCTGTTTAACCTGGTGCATCGACAGCACGCGCGGCAGCACCACGCGATGTACCGCGAAATGGCGTTGATAAAAGCGAATCGCTTCTTCATTGGTGGCCGACGCCTGCACCGAAACGTGGCGTTCAATCTGCGGATAGCGTTCGGCGGCGTATTCCAGCATCGCCAGATCCGCCAGGATCAGCGCGTCGGCACCCAGCTGTGCCGCCATATCGACGGCGCGTTGCCAGCGGGCAAAACCGTCCGGATGCGCGAAGGTGTTTATCGCGATGTGCAGCTTGCGGCGGTGCTGATGTACGTAATCTGCCGCCTGTTGCAGTTTTTTTTCGGTAAAATTGAGCCCGGCAAAGTGTCGCGCGTTGGTGTCGTCTTTCAGGCCGATGTACACGGCGTCAGCGCCGTTATCGACCGCAGCCTTCAGGGCCGGCAAATTACCGGCGGGACAAAGCAGTTCCATGGTTTTATCCTGCTCCAGCGGGTTTTACGCCGTGATGATGGTCGCCGTACGGTGTTTTCCGGCGGCAGTTTTTGTTATCGGGTGGACGATTTTAGTAAAGCTGCGGTTAACAGGTTTTGATTTGAGGCAGTTTCTGGCGTATTGATAGGCGGTGTGACGCGCGCTGAATTGCACTATTTGTTGATGTAGACCGCTGAAGCTGGGCACCGTTGTGGCAAAATGACCGCAAACCGAGTTGAAAGGAGTGGATGACCGTGTTGGAAAAACTACGAGCACGCATTGTGCGTCAAGGGCCGTCGTTCTTGCGCGTACCGTTAAAACTCACGCCGTTTGCTCTGCAACGCCAACTGTTGCAACAGGTGCTGGGCTGGCAGTTCCGTCAGGCGCTCGAGGACGGCGATCTGGCATTCCTCGAATCGCGCTGGTTGAAGATCGAAGTGCGCGATCTGGCGCTACACTGGTTTATGACGGTCGAAAGCGACCGGCTGGTTGTCAGCCAGCACGCGCAGGCAGATGTCAGTTTCAGCGGTGATGCCAACGATCTGGTGCTGATCGCGGCACGCAAACAGGATCCTGACACGCTGTTTTTCCAGCGTCGGCTGCGGATAGAAGGGGACACCGAATTGGGCCTGTATGTAAAAAATCTGATGGACGCCATCGAACTGGACACGATGCCGGCGCCGCTGCGCACGGGCTTGTTACAGTTGGCGGACTTTATCGAAGCGGGTATGCAGGAGGGCACGGTGCAGTCTGACCGTGTGATGGCATCATGCTGATACGCGTAGAAATTCCGGTAGACGCCGCTGGCATCGACAATTTGCTGCGCCGCGCGTTCGGCGGCAATGATGAGGCCGAATTGGTGCAGCAACTGCGTGAGGACGGCTTGCTGACCTTGGGGATTGTGGCCACGGACGACGAGGGCGGTGTGGTTGGCTATGCCGCGTTCAGTCCGGTCGAGGTGGCCGGAGAGGATCGGCAGTGGGTTGGCCTGGCGCCGTTGGCGGTGGACGAAAGCCTGCGTCGGCAAGGACTGGGTGAAAAGCTGGTCTACGAAGGGCTGGACGCGTTGAACGAGTTCAGTTACGCCGCGGTGGTAGTGCTGGGAGAACCGGCGTATTACGGCCGCTTTGGCTTCAAAAGAGCTGCCGACTACGACTTGTATTGCCGCTGGCCGGAAACGGAGCAGGCATTTCAGGTGTACCCACTGGCAGAAGACGCGCTGAACGACGTCAACGGCCTGGTTGCCTATGCCGCGCCGTTCAACCGATTTTAACCTGCGGTAGCAGGTGTTCCAACGAGAGGGGCGGGTGCGACACCAGCCTCTCTTTTTGCTTTTTGCTCAGTTGCTTAACCCGATATTCCAGGCGCAGCGCCAGCGACCGATCCCCCGCCGGGCAGTGGAATGCCAACGTCAGTTCCCCCTTGCCGCGTAGCGACTTTGCCCCCTTGCCGGCCTGATGCTGCGCCAAACGCCGCTGTACATCGGTGGTGATGCCGGTATACAGCATGCCGTTGGGCAGGCGCAGCATATACAGATGCCAGGTTGTGGCCTGGCTACTGACGGCGTCTTGTGGCATGCGGTTACTCCCCGCCGAGTTCGTGCCGCCCGTCACCCCGGAAAGGGCCATGGGCGACCGAATCCCTGACGATAAGCTGCGAGCTAAAAAGCGTGTCTTTTGACAAATAGCCGCCGTCGAGCATGGCAATCAGCCGATTGATCACTTCGTTGATCATGTCGCTCACCGGGTCTTTAACGCTGGTCAAGGCCGGCGTCAGATAAGGCGCGGTAGGAATATTATCGAAGCCAATAACAGACACCTGGCCCGGTACGGCAATGCCCCGCTCGGTCAGTTGTTTGATGGCGCCAATCGCCATGTCGTCGTTACTGGCCAGCAAGGCGCTAAACGGGATGCTGTCGTTAAGCAGATTGGCTACCGCCGCGGCACCACAGGCCGGCGTCCATTTACCCTTGATGATGCGCCGATCCTGCAAGGGAATATTGAACCGGGCCAGAGCCTCTTTGTAACCCGATAAACGCTCGATGGCAGTCGGAGAATCCAGCGAACCGGTAACAAAGGCGATATCGCGGTGGCCCTGCTCGATCAGGTATTTGGTGGCGTTAAAACTGGCACCTTTGTGATCGCAACAAACGCAGTGGCTCTGGTTCTTTCTCAGCCGGCGGTTAGCCACCATGATCGGTTGCTTAACCTGCTCGATAATCTTGTCCATCACGTCGATGGTTAAGAAACGCGGATAGAGGATCACCGCATCGCATTGTAAATCCAGCAAAAACTGGATCGCCTCCTGCTCTTCTTCGGCGCTGTGCTTGCCGTCGACCAGAATCAGCTGCCGGCCATTATCTTCCAGCTTTTGTGCCGCCTGGGACAGTAGTTCGCTGAAATAACTGCCGTTATACAGAGTATTGGTGACCACCAGGCCAATGCATTGCGACTTATTGGTCGCCAGATTTCGGGCCAGCAAATTAGGGCGGTAACCTGCCGCTGCTATGGCTTTATATACCTGATCCCGGGTGGCCTCGCTGACGTATCCTTTACCGGACAGCACGCGTGAAACCGTGGCCTTTGAGACGCCTGCTTTGCGGGCGACTTCCTGCATGGTTGACATGGCGTTTTCCTGGCTTGCTGACGTGCCCCATATTCTACACATTCCGCCGCGCCTGAGCAGAGCATCGCGCAGATTATTGCGCGCGGCGTATGTTGATCAACTTCTCAAATCAGATAAAAATAAAAAATATAAATTGATATTCGCATGCAATATTATCAGTCTCGTGTGAAACCGGTTACTTATTTGTGAGAGTTATCCTCATGGCAAAGAATTATGCGGCGGTATCACGATCGATAGTGGAAGCAGTTGGGGGTGCGAGCAATATTGCGGCAGTGACGCATTGCATGACGCGCTTACGTTTTGTGCTTAACGATGACAGCGTTGTCGATACTGCCGGTTTGAAGGCGATCGCCGGCGTGTTGGGTGTGGTGAGAAGCGAAAACCAGTGTCAGGTGATCATCGGCAATACGGTTTCACAGGCCTATGCCGAGGTGGTGAAGTTATTGCCCGACCAGGCAGTGGCGCAGCAACCTGCGCCGCCAAAAGGTAAAATCACCCTGAAACGCATCGGCGCCGGTATTCTGGATGCGTTGATTGGCACCATGTCACCGCTGATCCCGGCGATTATCGGTGGATCAATGGTGAAGTTGCTCGCCATGATCCTGGATATGACCGGCGTATTCAGCCCTGGCTCTTCAACCTTGATCGTGCTGAACGTGATCGGTGACGGGGCATTCTTCTTCCTGCCGGTGATGGTGGCCGCTTCTGCCGCGATAAAATTCAAAACCAACATGTCATTGGCCATCGCCATTGCCGGGGTGCTGGTGCATCCCTCTTTTATCGATTTAATGGCCAAGGCAGCTCAGGGCCAACAGGTGGAATTTATCGGCTTATCAATCACCGCGGTAAAATACACCTACACGGTCATTCCGGCGCTGTGCATGACCTGGCTGCTGTCATACATTGAAAAATGGGTCGATCGCATTACGCCGGCGGTGACGAAAAACTTCCTCAAACCGATGCTGATCGTGCTGATTGCGGCTCCGATCGCCATCCTGCTGATTGGCCCGCTGGGTATCTGGATCGGCAGCGGTATTTCTGCGTTGGTCTACACCATCCATAACTATCTGGGGTGGTTATCGGTCGCCATTATGGGCGGTCTCTGGCCGTTGCTGGTAATGACCGGCATGCATCGCGTGTTTACGCCAACCATTATTCAGACCATCGCGGAAACCGGCAAAGAAGGCATGGTGATGCCGTCAGAAATTGGCGCCAATCTTTCGCTGGGCGGTTCATCGCTGGCGGTGGCCTGGCGCACCAAAAACCCGGAACTGCGGCAGACGGCGCTGGCTGCCGCGGCGTCGGCTATCGTGGCCGGTATTTCAGAACCTGCGCTGTACGGCGTGGCGGTCCGCTTGAAGCGCCCGCTGGTGGCGGCGCTAATCAGTGGTTTTGTCTGCGGCGGGGTGGCCGGGATTGCCGGATTGGCCAGCCATTCGATGGCGTCACCGGGCCTGTTCACCAGCGTGCAATTCTTTGACCCTGGCAATCCGATGACCATTGTCTGGGTGTTTGGCGTGATGGTCCTGGCGGTAGTGCTGTCGTTTATTCTTACGCTGCTGCTGGGGTTTGAAGATATTCCCGTTGAGCAGGAGGCGCAAAGTGAAAAAGCCGCCACCGCGCCGGCACTCTCGGTATGACCATGATGAAAATACATAATCAACAAGAGGTGTAGTATGCCAGCATCTGTTTTCCCCGCAGACTTTTTATGGGGTGGTGCGTTAGCTGCCAACCAGGCCGAGGGCGCCTATCGTGAAGGCGGCAAAGGGCTGAGCACGGTCGACATGATCCCTCACGGCGCTCATCGGCTAGCGGTAAAACTGGGGCAGGAAAAGCGTTTCACGCTGCGCGAGGATGAATTCTATCCCAGCCATGTAGGCATCGACTTTTATCATCGCTATAAAGAGGATATCGCGATGATGGCGGAAATGGGGTTTAGCGTATTCCGCACCTCGATCGCCTGGAGTCGACTGTTTCCGCGTGGGGATGAAACGCAGCCCAATGCGCAAGGCATCGCCTTTTATCGCGATGTATTCAGCGAATGCCAAAAGCACGGTATCGAACCGTTGGTGACGCTGTGCCATTTTGACGTGCCGATGCATCTGGTGCGGGAATACGGATCGTGGCGTAATCGTAAAATGGTGGAGTTCTTCACCCACTATGCCCGCAGCTGTTTTGAAGCGTTTGATGGCCTGGTAAAGTATTGGCTAACCTTTAATGAAATCAACATCTTGCTGCACAGTCCGTTCTCTGGTGCCGGGCTGGTGTTCGAGGACGGCGAGAATCAGGAGCAGGTGAAATATCAGGCGGCTCACCATGAGTTATTGGCGAGCGCGCTGGCGACTAAAATTGCCCATGAGGTCAATCCGCACAATCAGGTAGGCTGCATGCTGGCCGGCGGCAGTTTTTATCCCTGGTCGTGCAAGCCGGAAGATGTCTGGGCGGCGCTGGAAAAAGACCGCGAAAACCTGTTCTTCATCGATGTGCAGGCGCGTGGGGCTTATCCCGCCTATACGCAACGGCTGTTGCGGGAAAAGGGCGTGACGCTCGAGATGGAACCCGGTGACAGCGAGATCCTTAAAAACAGCGTCGATTTCGTTTCCTTTAGCTACTACGCTTCACGCTGCGCCTCGGCCGAAATGAACGAGCACAACAGCAGCGCCGCCAACGTGGTCAAATCGCTGAAGAATCCGCATATTCTCGCCAGCGAATGGGGCTGGGGCATCGATCCACTCGGCCTGCGCATCACCATGAACATGATGTATGACCGCTATCAAAAACCGCTGTTCCTGGTAGAAAACGGTTTGGGCGCAAAAGATGAGTTCAATCAGCAGGGTGAAATTGACGACGACTACCGTATCAGCTATTTGCGCGAGCATATCAAAGCGATGGCCGACGCCATTGAAGACGGTGTGCCGGTGATGGGGTATACCTCTTGGGGCTGTATCGATCTGGTTTCCGCCTCCACCGGAGAAATGAGCAAACGCTATGGCTTTGTCCATGTCGATCGCGACGACCAGGGCAACGGCACGCTGGCGCGCACCAGAAAAAAATCGTTCTACTGGTACCAAAAAGTCATCGCCAGTAACGGTGCGGATCTAGCCTAATTACCCCGGCACGAACGCAGCAATGGGCGCCGTTGCGCCCATTTTTTAACGCCGGCGGTTATCGGCCTTTCTTGCCCCTCTCTTTGACCCTATTTTTGCGTCTTGGTGTAACCCATTGATTAATAGCAGGCTTGCCTGCCAGATTAAAAAAAGGGTTTTTTGCATGGAAACGCTGATGTTGTTTTAAAATCATACGGCTAGCGCTATGCTGCAACGGTTCACTGCCGTACAGGCAGCTTAGAAAAGACATTCCCAGCCGTTCATGCCGGCTGTCTTGTTCACTGCCGTACAGGCAGCTTAGAAAGTGCGTCGCCGCGGCTTCGAACTGATCGCGCTGTTCACTGCCGTACAGGCAGCTTAGAAAAGCGCCAACAACAGCCGCTAGCGCCAACAGGAGTTCACTGCCGTACAGGCAGCTTAGAAAAATATCCGATGTGTAGCCTGCGAGCGCTCTGAGTTCACTGCCGTACAGGCAGCTTAGAAACAGATTAACCTGCATATCAACTCCCCGGGTGGGTTCACTGCCGTACAGGCAGCTTAGAAATTGACGGCGATAAGAAGGCCACGGTAGCTGGCGTTCACTGCCGTACAGGCAGCTTAGAAAATAGCCAAGCGTCAGGCTGCCGTAGTGTCAAAGTTCACTGCCGTACAGGCAGCTTAGAAAATCATAACGGCAAACCCACGCAATGACTGGATGTTCACTGCCGTACAGGCAGCTTAGAAAAACAATGCAAGGATAAAAAAAATACCGTGAGTGTTCACTGCCGTACAGGCAGCTTAGAAAGGCAAAGCCAACTTCAGTGAAGATATTCAGGTGTTCACTGCCGTACAGGCAGCTTAGAAAGGTGCGAATCTTGTTAATAACTTGCTGGAAATGTTCACTGCCGTACAGGCAGCTTAGAAAAATGATGGCGCCGTCGTCTATGCGCAATGAGCATTCACTGCCGTACAGGCAGCTTAGAAAAGACAAACGCTACAGGAGAAGGTAGATGGCAAGTTCACTGCCGTACAGGCAGCTTAGAAACTACATCCCTGCATCGAAAACAGCAGATTTCAGTTCACTGCCGTACAGGCAGCTTAGAAATAAAATCGAGGGTGAGGGTAGGAGGGGTTTCCGTTCACTGCCGTACAGGCAGCTTAGAAAGACGCAGGATACGCGGGTTATCATCGCTGCTGGTTCACTGCCGTACAGGCAGCTTAGAAAACCGAAACGAGGCCGGGTATTCAGTTCTGGCAGTTCACTGCCGTACAGGCAGCCCAAATAATTCTGTCGTAATGTGACCATTGTCATGGACTATTCAATGCTCAACAGGCAATTTAGACGATCTTTGCATGGTAAATAGCACGGTCTCGAACCTAAGTTTTTAGCGTTTTTATGGTAGTTTTATACCATCCGTTGTGATGTTGGTTATGCCTCAAAACTACTTAGCATTATGCTAATAACCCTGGGGAACAGTTGGCTGAATATTTCAGCCTGATCACCACTGCCATTAAAAAATCCCAACAATAAAGAATCTCATTAATTTTTATTGCAACTTAAATAATTTCACATGGATTGAATAGAAATAATGGCAAACTCGCTTACGCCTTCAGAGCTAAAAACAATATTGCATTCCAAACGTGCTAATTTGTATTACCTGCAATATTGCCGAGTTTTGGTCAATGGCGGGCGAGTGGAATATGTTACGGATGAAGGTAAGCAGTCCCTGTACTGGAATATCCCCATCGCCAACACGACGGTAGTGATGTTGGGAACCGGTACGTCGATAACCCAGGCAGCGATGCGGGAACTTGCCAAAGCGGGCGTACTGGTTGGCTTTTGTGGCGGTGGCGGAACACCGCTGTATGCATGTAATGAGGTAGAAGTCGCCGTTTCCTGGTTAACGTCACAAAGTGAATACCGCCCCACTGAATATCTTCAGCATTGGGTGAGCTTTTGGTTCGATGATGTGCAACGACTTGCCGCCGCGCTGGCCTTCCAACGTGTGCGTATCCAGCAAATTCAAAAGCACTGGCTTGGCCCAACGATGCAGCGCGAAACCGGCTTCACCATTGATGAAAACCGCCTGCTGCAACTGCTCTCAAACTATGAAAAGCGTTTAGTCGACTGCCGTAGCAGTAGCGATCTCCTGGCGCAAGAAGCCGTGATGACCAAGGCATTGTATAAATTAGCGGCGAACGCCAGCGGTTATGGTGAATTTACTCGAGCGAAACGTGGCGGCGGCGTGGACGTCGCCAATCGTTTCCTCGACCATGGCAACTATCTGGCTTATGGACTGGCAGCGGTGGCAACCTGGGTTATTGGCTTGCCGCACGGCTTGGCGGTATTACATGGCAAAACACGTCGTGGTGGGTTGGTGTTTGATGTTGCTGATTTGATCAAGGACGCATTAATCCTTCCTCAGGCGTTTATTGCGGCAATGAACGGAGAAGATGAACAGGAATTCCGCCAGCGTTGCCTTAACGGTTTTCAAAAAGCGGATGCATTGGATCTGATGATTGAGGCTTTACAAAATACCGCCGTACAACTCAGCCAGGTAACGCAATGAATATCATGTTGGTGGCGCAATGTAATAAGCGCGCGTTGATAGAAACACGGCGTATTCTGGATCAGTTTGCCGAACGCAGAGGTGAACGAACCTGGCAGACGGCGATTACGTTGGAAGGCTTAAACACTTTAAGAAAATTATTGCGTAAAAGCGCGCGACGTAATACTGCGGTGGCTTGCCATTGGATTAAAGGTGCGAATCAAACGCAATTGCTGTGGATCGTCGGTAACCAGCGCGCTTTTAATCGGCAAGGTGCGGTGCCCACTAATTCTACTGGGCGAGATATCCTGCGTAATGATAGAGAGAATCAATGGCATAGCGTTGAGTGTATCAGCTTGTTAGCCGCTATTGCCGGGTTGTTTCATGATTTTGGCAAAGCTAATGCATTATTTCAGCAAAGTCTGGCTGGGCAAGGAAAACGCTATCAGCCGTATCGACACGAGTGGATATCATTGCGTTTATTCCAGGCCTGGATCAACGGACGTGACGATCGCCAATGGCTGACGGCACTTGGTGATATTAGTGCAGGTGATGAAAGCCAGATGATGGCTAATTTGGTCAGGGATTCGTGCGATCGTTTTGTAAATCCTTTCGTGACGTTACCCCCATTGGCAACGACCGTCGCTTGGCTGATTGTTTCGCATCATCGCTTGCCAACCTATCTCGGCGATAATACTGGCCAACCGGCGCTGGCTTATATGGGCAACTGGCTTACTCTGCAACTTACCGCAGAGTGGAATTCGCTCAATCATACTTTTGCTGATTGGACGCCAGAAGAAAGGCAGGCGGTTTGGACTTTTCCGCAGGGAACGCCGATGCGTAGCCAAATATGGTGTGCTAAAGCCCGCAAGTTTGCACGCCGTACTTTGCAACTCCCCTCGTTAAATGACATTGGCATGCTAGACCAGCGATTTACCAGCCATATGGCCCGTTTGGTACTGATGCTCGCAGACCATCATTACTCATCATTACCTGCAACGCCAGGTTGGCAAGATGATAACTATGGCGCGTATGCCAATACCGATCGTCAAACTGGGGAATATAAGCAGAAGCTGGACGAACACACCATCGGCGTCGGGCAAAATGCGCTGTTATTGGGGCGCAGCTTACCGTATATCCGCAACACCTTACCGGCAATTACCCGGCACAAGGGCTTTAAACGCCGTAGTGAGAATGCCAGGTTTCGCTGGCAGGACCAAGCGTTTGATATTGCCAGTGCAGTGCGCGAGCGTACTGTTCAGCAGGGGTTCTTTGGCGTGAATATGGCGTCTACTGGCTGCGGCAAGACCTTCGCCAATGCGCGAATCATGTATGCGCTAGCCGATGAAAAACTGGGATGTCGTTTCTCCGTGGCGCTGGGGCTACGTACCCTGACGTTACAAACCGGGGATGCGTTGCGGGAAAAACTTACCTTACAAGACGATGACCTGGCGGTGATGATTGGTTCACAAGCGGTGACGCAGCTGCATCAACTGCATCACGATGCAAAAATCCCCCGTGGTACCGGTAGCGCGTCGGCGGACGAGCTGTTTGCCGAGCACCAGTACGTCAGCTATGAGGGGGGCCTGGACGACGGTCGTCTCAGCCGCTGGCTGAAAAATAGCGACAAGCTTAATAAGTTACTTAGCGCTCCGGTACTGGTCACCACCATCGATCACCTGATTGGCGCAACGGAAGGGCTGCGTGGCGGCAAACAAATCGCCCCGATGCTGCGTTTATTGACGGCCGATTTGGTCTTGGACGAACCCGATGATTTCGATATCGCAGATTTGCCGGCGCTGTGTCGTTTGGTGAATTGGGCCGGTATGCTGGGGTCGCGTGTCTTACTGTCTTCGGCTACCTTGCCACCGGCATTGGTACAGGCGTTGTTTAATGCTTATCGTGCCGGGCGAGCAGACTATCAGCAGGTCTGCGGGTTGCCTGGGGCTGCGGTAAATGTATGTTGCGCGTGGTTTGACGAAAATGATGCGATACAACAGGATATTAGCGAGGCAAAAGCCTTTAGGCAGGTGCATGAGCGTTTTGTCGCGCGGCGCGTAGAAAAGCTGCAGTCTGGCGAAGTGCTTCGCCGCGCTCGGTTAATTCCGCTGGTAGCGCCCAGCCGGCAAAAAAAAGACGTTCTGGATAGCGTTGCAGCCACCCTGTTTACCGCCATGCAGCAGTTACATAATGCTCATCATCAGCGGCACATCAATGGCAAAACGGTATCGCTTGGCGTGGTGCGTATGGCGAATATCGATCCACTGGTCGCCGTGGCCTTGCGTCTGCTCAATACGCCAGCTCCGCCGGGTATGCGCATTCATTATTGCATCTATCACAGCCAGCATCCGTTAGCCATGCGCTCCCATATTGAGCAACGCCTAGACCAAACGCTGACGCGTTACGATAACGAGGCGCTATGGCAAATCCCTGAAATCAAAAGCGCACTGACCCAGCATGCGGAACTACATCATCTTTTTGTGGTGTTGGCTACCTCAGTGGCAGAGGTCGGCCGCGATCATGATTATGACTGGGCGATTGCCGAACCCAGTTCTATGCGTTCGCTGATCCAACTGGCGGGACGTATTCAACGTCACCGACAACAGCCTTGTAGCTCGCCAAATCTGTACGTTTTGCAGCAGAACATTAAAGCGTTGGAAGGCGCAGCGGTGGCTTATCACAAGCCGGGTTTTGAATCGGTTACGTACACGCTCCGCAGTCACGATCTCGCTGAAATCCTCTTGCCTGCGCAATATGAAGTCATTACGGCGATCCCGCGGGTACAAGAGCGTTTGCCTCCGCGGCCAAAAGATAATTTTGTGGATTTGGAACACGTCAGTTTGCGCACGGTATTACAAGGCGCGAAAGAGCAACGGGCGTATTACGCCGCTTTGTGGTGGCGTGAACAGGGGACGTGGAGCGGCGAACAGCAGCGTATTTCCCCCTTCAGACAGTCAGAGTCAGAGCTAGAGAAACAGCATTATCTGTGGATCGCTGACGAAGGAGATACGCCAAAGTTCATGTCCCCAGACAGGTTACCGGGCGAGTGGAAACAAAGCAGCGGCTTTCTTGAGTGGCAGCCGGTACTGGCCCCCGGGGTCAGCGCCTGGATAGACGCCGATTATCAGACGGTTTATATGCGCTTATCCGAGCAGATGGAGATGGAGTTAAGTGAGGTTAGCCAGAAGTTTGGCGAAATGAACCTACGAAAAAAACAGGAAGGAGCGTGGCGTTATCACCCACTGTTAGGTGTGTTTGGCGCACTCGAATGAGTAATGATTACAGATATTTGGGAGGTATATGGAAAGTAAAAACCTAAGCCAATTTATAATTTCCTACATCGAAAGCCGAAAGCAACCGAAGCTGGAAGCTTTTGATAAAGAGACCGAGAAAAAGCTGGCTGGTTTGGTTGATGCGGATGAGATCGCAACGGCTAAACAAGCCGCGTTAGCACAGCGGCGAGAGTTGGAAAAACGCTATGAGGTTCGCAACTGGCTGACAGAAGCGGCCAATCGTGCCGCGCAAATTAATTTGGTCACTCACGCGCTGAAGTTCACCCACAGTGATGCCAAAGGCACCAGCGTATTTACCGAGGATCGAGACGATAGGGGGGCCTGTTACCTTGCCACCGCCACCTTGCAGAATCCAGCCATAGACGCAGTGGGCAATGCGGCCGCTTTAGACGTTGCCAAGCTGCTGCAAACAGAATTTCAAGGCGATACGCTGATTGCTCAGCTAAACCGGGGAGATTACTCCGCCCTGGCCGAATGGGCTGAGGACGAACGGCAACTACAACTCTGGGTAAGTGGTTTTAAGCAGGTATTGGCTGATAAACAACCTTCCTCACACACCTTGGCCAAACAACTCTATTTCCCGGTAGGGGAAAACCAATATCACCTGCTTAGCCCATTGTTTTCGTCCTCGTTAGCGCAGGCGATGCATCAAAGATTGGCAGAGGCGCGGTTTAGCGATAAGGCAAAAGAGATTGCCGCAGCGGCAAGAGCAAGCAAATGGCACGCGGAGCCTCGCGTCAGTTACCCCAATACCGCGGTACAAAATATTGGCGGCACTAAACCACAGAATATTTCCTATTTAAATAGCGTGCGCGGTGGTCGCAACTGGTTGCTTAGCTGTGCGGCCCCAAACTGGGTGAGCCAGCAGCAGCCGCCGTTAAAACAGACTTCCATCTTTAATCAGCGCGGTGAGTTTGCCAGCAAGGTACGCCCTGCCGTGTGGAAAATGCGTGAATATCTGCTCAGTGTCAGAATGCTTGAGGGAACGCAGGAGATCCGGCAGCGGCGTTTATCTCATATGGATGAAATTATTGATATTTTATTCAATTATGCAGCAGGCATTCAAAATCTCGATATTCAAGCCGGATGGAGCGCAGGCGAAGGGTGCCAGCTTAAGCGTTCGCAACAGCTATGGTTGGATCCGCTGCGCGGCAAAAACGATGCGGGTTTTGCTTTTGAACGTGAAGGAAAGGACTGGCAGAAAGAGCTAGCATTGGATTTCGGCGTCTGGCTGAACCGCCAGTTGGAGCATGCCGAGTTGAAGTTTGGCGAGGTGGAACGTCGGGAATGGTCAGTAGCTGCGTTATTCAGGCAGCGCCTGCGAGAATTTGAAGCCGAATGGGCGGAGGATACGCAATGAGTTCACTGATTATTTTACGTCATGTAAGGGTTGAAAACGCGAATGCCATTGCCGGTTTGACGTATGGTTTCCCGGCAATAACTCATTTTCTTGGCTTTACCCACGCGCTATCACGCAAACTTCAACGCAGCCACGGCCTTACCTTAAAAAGTTGCGGCGTGGTCTGCCATCAACAGCAGTTGCATGCTTATTCGTCTGGCTACGACACCGTTTTTGCGCTGACGCGCAATCCATTGACCAAAGAGGCTAAAACGGCGGCGTTTAATGAAGAGGGCCGCATGCATATGACGGTTTCTCTATTAATTGAATGCTCGGGCATGATAGCCAACGGCGCAGAAGGAGCCAGACAGCTTGAAGATGAACTCGCAGTTCTTTGCCAGGCGCAACGCCTTGCCGGAGGCACCATTACCGCAATTGGCAAGATCGGCGTAACCTCCTATCCTCATGAACCAAAAGACTTGCGTGGTGTGATGCGCCGCCTGCTGCCGGGTTTTGCCTTGCTGGATCGCAGCGAACTGTTGCAAACCCACTACCAGGCGTTACTGCAAACCAATCCACGCGCGGAACTGATTGATGCCTGGCTTGATTTCGCTGCATTGAAACGGCAAGCGGCTATGGATGAGGGCGCCGAAGCCTGTGAGTGGCGTTATGTGCCCAAGCCGGCCGCAGGGTATCTGGTGCCGATTCAAACCGGTTACCGCGCCATTTCCCCGTTGTATGCACCGGGCGAGGTTAAACAAACGCGTGATGCAACCACGCCTTTCCGCTTTGCAGAAGCGATATACGGCGTTGGCGAATGGCGCAGTTTGCACCGTATTACCGATCTGCAACAACTGCTCTGGCAATACGATTGGCATGACGACAGTTACCTATGCCGCAGTGCAGTTTCAGCGGTAAACGAAATCTATGAATTTAACGATGAAGAATAATTTAAAGGACTAACGACATGGCTAAAGCAACGATAAAAACGGCATCGGTATTAGCGTTCGAACGTAAACTGGCAAACTCGGATGCCATGATGTTCGCCGGCAACTGGCAGCAGGAAAGTGAATGGCAGCCCGTAACGATTCAGGAGAAATCGGTGCGCGGCACGATTTCAAACCGTTTGAAAAACGCGATTGCCAGCGATCCGGCAAAGCTGGACGCTGAAATTCAAAAAGCCAACCTGCAACGGGTTGATGCCGCCGCGCTGGCGTTTGATACCGACACGTTAAAGGTCACGTTTACCCTGCGCGTGATGGGCAACCTGGCAACGCCATCGGTGTGTAACGATCAGGAATATCAGGCAGCGCTGGCAGAGGTAATTAACGGTTATCTTGCCGAACACGGCGTCGGGGAGTTGGCAGCACGCTACGCTGAAAACCTGGCCAATGGGCGCTTCCTGTGGCGCAACCGTGTAGGTGCGGATGCGATTAAGGTTCGTGTAACCGGCAAGTCCAAAACCTGGGAGTTTGATGGGGAGGCCTATAGCCTGCGTGCATTTGGCCAACCGGTCGGCGCGCTTGCTGAACTGGCACAGGAAATTCAGCAAGGTCTGTCTGGCGATAGTTTCGCTCTGTTTAATGTTGAAGCTTTGGTTCGTTTAGGCAATGGTCAGGAAGTTTTCCCCTCTCAAGAATTGGTTTTGGACAGCAATAGCAAAAAAAGCAAGGTGCTGTACCAGGTCAATGGCATTGCGGCGTTGCACTCACAAAAGATCGGTAACGCAGTACGCACCATAGACACCTGGTATCCAGAGGCTGACGAGCTGGGTCTTGGGCCGATCGCGGTCGAGCCGTACGGATCGGTCACCAGCCGAGGCAGGGCCTATCGCCAACCGAAGCAAAAAATGGATTTCTACACCTTGCTGGATAATTGGGTGACGAAAGGTCAGGTCCCGGACGTTGAACAGCAACACTATGTGATGGCCATTCTTATCCGCGGCGGCGTGTTCGGTGAGAAAGGCGAGTAAGGAGGCCAGATGGATTACTACCTTGAAATCCGCGTGTTGCCCGATCCCGAATTCAGCACCGTTGCGTTGCTCGAAGCTCTCTATGCAAAGTTACATCGTGCATTAGGTAACGCAGGGCAAGGCCGAATTGGCGTTAGCTTCCCGGCTGCGGGCAAAACATTGGGAGATCGGCTGCGTTTACACGGCTCGTTGGCCGCGCTGACCGAGTTCGAACAGCAACCGTGGCGAAAAGGGCTGCGTGATTACACTGAACATTCAGGGATACGCCCTATCCCTGAGCAGGTAAAATTCCGTACAGTGCGGCGTGTACAGGTAAAAAGTAACGCCGAAAGGCTGCGTCGTCGGTCGGTGGCTAAAGGGTGGCTAACGCAAGAACAGGCCCGGGAACGAATTCCCGCGGCAAGAGAGCAGCGTTGTTCCCTACCGTTTATACGTTTGAAAAGTTTATCCAGTGAACAGGTATTTTTGCTGTTTATTGAACAAGGCACGCTGCGAGATACCCCAACCGTAGGTCAGTACAGCGCATACGGCCTAAGCGCCACCGCTACTATTCCCTGGTTTTAACCCTTTTATGACGGCCAATCCTAACCTGTTGATTTAACAGGTGGGATTGAGTCGCTTTAAAAAAGCCTTTTTTAAGCGTTTTGGACATAAATTTTTTATAAACAGTGTATTAGCGTGTAATCGCAACGGTTCACTGCCGTACAGGCAGCTTAGAAATGCGTGCTCAGCCGGGCTTACGGACGCTGTGCGTTCACTGCCGTACAGGCAGCTTAGAAATACCGAAGGCGCCAGCCTGGGCGACATTTCCGGTTCACTGCCGTGCAGGCAGCTTAGAAAATTAGTGAAAACACTGTTCTCGGCGTTATTAGGTTCACTGCCGTGCAGGCAGCTTAGAAATCTTTCACTGCATTGGTTGCCGCCTCGAGCATGTTCACTGCCGTGCAGGCAGCTTAGAAACCGGTAAAAAGGGAGAGGGCGGGAAGAAAGGGGTTCACTGCCGTACAGGCAGCTTAGAAAAGCCGTTATTGGTGCGCAGGTCAATACTGTAAGTTCACTGCCGTACAGGCAGCTTAGAAACAGGAATAATCGCGCGGTGTCCAGGGCACGCTGTTCACTGCCGTACAGGCAGCTTAGAAATTATCGATAGCAGCCGCATTTTCAGCGGCCTGGTTCACTGCCGTACAGGCAGCTTAGAAATACAGCGGCGTCAGCCGCCAGTTGCACGGCTAGCAAGCGTTACCCAAGCAAACACTATTAGAGAATTTTTGTCGGGCACAGTACTCTTATTGCATGCTATTACCGCCAGGAAACCCCATGGATTCGGACTTAGACCACATCACCCATTTCCTTGCCAGGCAGCACGTATTGACGCTGTGCGCCGGCAATGGCCTCGACATGTGGTGCGCCAACTGTTTTTACGTCTTCGATGCCGAACGCATGGCGCTGTGGCTGATGACCGAGCCGCACACCCGGCATGGCACGCTGATGCAGCACAACCCCAGCGTGGTGGGCACCATTGCGCCACGGCCAAAAACCATCGCCCTGATCAAGGGCGTGCAGTATCGCGGCCTGGTCACTGCGCTGAACGGTGACGACGAGGCGTTGGCACGTGCGCGCTACTGTCGGCGTTTCCCGATCGCCAAAGCTATGAAGGCGACGCTGTGGCAGCTCGATCTGCTGGAGGTCAAAATGACCGACAATGCGCTGGGCTTTGGCAAAAAACTGTATTGGCAGCGGGGCTGACGGTATAAAGGGGGCGCAGGGTGCGCCCCGGTTGGGCATTCACTGCGACAATATGCGCAGCGATTCGCGGTTAAAGGCCGGTAAATCCTCCGGCGTGCGGCTGGTGACCAGCGTATCGTTATCCACCACCACTTCCTTGTCGTAGTAATCGGCGCCGGCGTTTTTCACGTCCACCACCACCGGTTTGACCGTGGTGAGTTTGCGACCGCGCACCACGTCGGCGCTGATCAGCAGCTGCGGCCCGTGGCAGATGGCGAAAATCGGCTTGCCGCTGTCGGCAAACTGGCGAGTAAACTCGACGAAGCGATCGTCACCGCGCAGCGCATCGGGCGAATGGCCGCCGGGCAACAGCAGCGCGTCGAAATCGGCGGCGTGTACCTCATCGATCGCCTTGTCGATCGTTACGCTGGCTTCGCCTTTCTTGCCCTTAACGGTTTTACCGGCCTGTTTTTCAATGGTGATCACCTGATGACCCGCCTGGCGAAAGGCGTCGGCGGGAGAGGTAAATTCGGCGTCTTCAAATTCATCGGTAATCAGCACCGCAATTTTCTTGCTCACATTTTCCTCCTTCTGATGAATGACCGTCTTATAAGGCTAGGGGCGCCGGGCGCCATTCTCAACCCCGAGCGGGCAGAAAAAACCAGCGGGCGCGGTATGGCGCGGTTTGTCGCCATGCACAACACGTAACAGGGTGTGACAGCCGCAAATCACTTATACTGAAGTCGAGTAGCTAAATCGGCACGGGAGGGCTTATGGCACGGGTACTGATTATTGGCGCGACCGGACTGGTGGGCGGTGAGTTATTACGCCTGTTGCAGGCCAATCGGCAGGTAACGGCGATCGTCGCGCCAACGCGCAAGCCATTGCCGCCACATGAAAAATTGCACAATCCGGTCGGCGACGATCTGTTTCAATTGCTGACCGGACTGGATCAGCCGGTCGACATGGTGTTCTGCTGCCTCGGCACCACCCGACGCGAGGCCGGCAGCGACGGCAATTTCCACTATGTGGATTATACGCTGGTGGTGGAAAGCGCACTGACCGGCCGCCGGCTGGGGGCGCAGCACTGCCTGGCGGTGAGCGCATTGGGTGCCAGCACGCGCTCGACCTTTCTGTACAACCGCACCAAGGGTGAAATGGAACAGGCGCTGCGCGAACAGGGTTGGCAGCGCCTGACGCTGGTGCGGCCGTCAATGCTGCTGGGCCGGCGGCCGACGCCGCGCTTGATGGAGCGCATCGCCCAGCCGCTGTTCAATCTGCTGCCGGGCAAATGGAAAGCGATCGCCGCCAAAGACGTGGCGCAAACCATGATGGAACAGGCGTTCAGCGCCGGTAGTGGGGTAAAGATATTGGAATCCAACCAGTTGCGCTGTTTTCACTCCGTCACGCAGTGACGCGCAGATTGTCAAACGCCAATTCCAGGCCGCCAGGTAAGGGGTTGTCGAGCAGCCATAAATCGAGCTGATGGCTAATGTGTGTCAGCAGGGTACGGCGCGGCTGCAAGCCCTGCTGGATCTCCAGCGCGCGGGTCAGATCGTTATGGTTGCGCGGCGCCTGCGCCTGCGGTGGCAGGCTGCAATCCAGCACCAGCAGATCCAGCGGCACATCTTGCAGGAAACGCGTGGTCTGCGGCGGCAGGCCGACGGTATCGGTAAGATAGGCCAGCGCCTTGCCCGGCGTCTGGATCAGATAGCCATGGGTCGGTTTTGAGTGGATCAGCGGCAGCGGCGTGATTTGCAGACCACCGATCTCGACGCTGACAAACGGCGCCAACGGCGGCTGAAAGTCGAGGATCCCGGGGTGTTTGAACAGATCGTCGCAGCCTTGAGGATCGGGCGGGCCATATACCGGAATGGAATTTCCGCACCCCCAACGCAAATGAAATAGACCCTGAACGTGATCCATGTGGTAATGTGTCAGTAAAAAACGTTGAATTTGCCCCGCCGAAAATCGCCGTTCCAACGACGTCAATCCCGCATCCAGCAAGCTGGTTTCCCCGTTATATTGCAACATGGCGCTGCATGCCCGCCGCCGGAAGGCCGCTTCTCGCCGCGCGCGTCGACACACCAGGCACTCACAGCCAAATGCCGGCACCTGCTGCGCACCGCCGGTGCCAAGAAAAGTTAATTGCATGACGTTTCCTTATGCTGATGCCGTGCCAGCAGCGCCGTCAATGCCACCAGCGTGGTGGCCAGATCGCCATTATTATCCAGACGGTGGCAGCCGGGCGGCAAGGCGTGCTGGTAGGCTGCCGCGCGTGACAGCCGTTGCTCTATCTGCTGGGCGTCTTCGCGCCCGCGCTGCTGCAATCGCCGGCGCAGAATGGCCGGCTCGACCTGCAGGCACACCGGCAACAGCTGTGCGCCGTAGCGCTGCTGCGCCTGTGGCAGATGAGCGCGAGAACCGTTGACCACCACGTCGATCCCTTGCAGTAGCCACAGATCCACCTCGATCCCCAGAGCGTAATGAGTCTGATGCGCCTGCCAGTCGAGGGCAAACAGGCCTTTGGCTCGCCGGCGCAGAAACTCCACTTCGCTGAGGGCAATGTGATTTTCACAGCCGGCCGCCGCCGGCCGGGTGATGTAACGGTGCGCCACCAGCGGTGCGCCGTGCGGATCGGCCCGCAACCGTTCCAGTAGACTGTCTTTGCCCGCGCCAGACGGGCCCATCAGATAGATGAGATACGCCATCAGAACACCTGCTTGCCCTGACGCCAGACGTTTTGTACGTAAATATGCTCGCCGTGCGGGCGTGCCAGCACCAGATCGCCGCGCAGCCCCTCGCCGATGGTGCCACGGTCGTGCAGCCCCAGCGCTCGCGCCGGATTGCGCGTCACCATTGCCACCGTTTGCGGCAGGTCATAGTCATTGCGCGGGTCGGCGGCAAGGCGAAATGCGGCATCGAGCAGGCTGGCCGGGTAATAGTCGGACGACAGTATGTCCAGCACCCCGAGCGCCGCCAGGTGATGCGCCGCCACGTTGCCGGAATGGGAACCGCCGCGCACGATGTTCGGCGCGCCCATCAGCACCTGCAATCCTTGCTGATGCGACGCGCGGGCGGCGGCTTCGGTGGTGGGGAACTCGGCGATTACGCTGCCCAGAGCGCAGGACTCGCTGACGTGCGCCGCGGTGGCGTCGTCATGGCTGGCCAGGGCAATGCCGCGCGCCCGACAGTGCGCAGCAATCGCTTCACGGTTGGGGGTTGCCCAGCGCGCCGACATGGCGATCTGTTCCTGTTCGAACGCGTCCATTTCCCCGTCGTTCAGGTTATATTTGCCTTGATAATATTCACGATATTTTTCATGCGCCGCGAACTGGCGCTGGCCCGGTGAATGGTCCATCAACGACACCAGCGATACGCCCGGCTTGTCCATCAGCTGTTCAAACAGCGGCAGGGTGCTGTGGTGGGGCAGCTCGCAGCGCAGGTGCAGCCGGTGCTCGGCCCGGTTGACGCCGGCGCGCTGGCTGTGGATCACCGCGTCGATCATCTTTTGCAGATTGTCCAGCCGGTGGCCACCGTCACGCACGTCGCCAATCGCGACCGCGTCCAGCACCGTGGTGATGCCGTTAGCCACCATCAGCGCGTCGTGGCTGCTCATGGCCGAGTGCGCCGGCCAGTCCACGTTGGGGCGTGGGGTGAAAAACTTGTCGAGGTTGTCGGTATGCAGCTCGATCAGCCCCGGCAACAGCCAGCCGCCTTCACCGTCCAGCGCCTGCGGCAGACGGCTACTGCCATCGGCGAAGCTGCGGATCACCCCGTCGCTGACTTCCAGCGAACCGTTAACCACCCGATCCTCAAGCACCAATTTGACGTTGTTAATAATCACGGAACCTCCAGCGCCTGTGGCGCCTGCATATCATGCAATCGGTCGGCAACCTGTGCGCGAACCTGTTCATCATGGAAAATGCCGACGATTGCCGCGCCGCGCTGTCGCGCCTGGGCAATCAGCTTCACTACCGCCGCGCTGTTGCGGCTGTCGAGTGAGGCGGTCGGCTCGTCCAGCAGCAAAATCGGGTAATCGACGATAAAGCCGCGGGCGATGTTGACCCGCTGCTGTTCGCCGCCGGAAAAGGTCGACGGCGCCAGCGGCCACAGGCGTTGCGGCACATTGAGCTGGCTGAGCAATGCTTCGGCACGCTCGCGGCAGATGGCGCGTTCGACGCCCAGCTCCAGCAACGGCTGCATCACCACTTCCAGCGCGCTGATCCGTGGGATCACCCGCAGAAACTGGCTGACCCAGCCGACGGTATGGCGGCGCACCGCCAGGATTTGCCGCGCTTCGGCCTGAACCACGTCCAGCCATTGGCCTTGATGCTCGAGCCAGATATGGCCGCTGTCCGGCAGATAGTTGGCGTACAGCGACCGCAGCAGCGTGGATTTCCCGCTGCCGGAATGGCCGTGCAGCACCACGCATTCACCGCTGTTGACCGTCAGGTTGGCGTCATGCAATACCGGCAGTCGCGTGCCGTGCTGCTGGTGCAGTACAAAGGTTTTACTCAGGTGTTCAACCCGGATTTTAAGCGTCATGTTATTTTCACTCCGTTATGCCAGCACTGACGAAACCAGCAACTGGGTATAGGGATGGTGCGGATCGTCCAGTACCCGGTCGGTCAGGCCGCTTTCCACCACTTCTCCCTGTTTCATCACCAGCAAACGGTGTGCCAGCAGCCGCGCTACGCCGAGATCGTGGGTGACGATCACCGCCGCCAGCTGCATCTCCACCACCAGCGTGCGCAGCAGATCCAGCAGCCGCGCCTGTACCGAAACGTCCAGTCCGCCGGTCGGTTCGTCCATAAATACCAGTTTGGGGTGGGTGACCAGATTGCGGGCGATTTGCAGCCGCTGCTGCATGCCGCCGGAAAAGGTGGTTGGCAGATCGTCCAGGCGCGACACCGGGATCTCGACGTCCTCCAGCCACTGCGCGGCTTGCTGGCGGATATCGCCATAATGCCGTTGGCCAATTGCCATCAGCCGCTCGCCGATATTGCCGCCGGCGGAGACCTGCGGCCGCAGACCGTCAAGCGGATGCTGGTGCACCACGCCCCAGTCGGTACGCAGCAGACGGCGTCGATCGCTTTCCGCCATTGCGTACAGATCGTGCCGCTTCCCGGCCTGTGGCTGATAGATTACCTGCCCGTGCTGCGGCGCCAGGCGGGCCGAAATCGACTTCAGCAGGGTGGTCTTGCCGGAGCCGGATTCGCCAACGATACCCAGCACTTCTCCGGGATAGATATCAAATGACACGTTGCTAAAACCTTTGCCGGGCGCGTACAGGTGAGTCAGGTTGTTCACCGACAGCAGCGGGGCGCTGTCCAAAAGTGCGGAAGTCATCAGTGCTGCGCCTCTTGCTGTTGCGCCAGCTGCTGCCGGCAATAATCGGTATCGGAACAGACGAACATGCGGCTGCCCCGATCGTCGAGCACCACTTCATCCAGATAACTGTGACGCGAACCGCACAGCGCGCACGGCTCCTCCCACTGCTGGATGCTGAACGGGTGATCGTCAAAGTCCAGACTTTCCACCTTGGTGAACGGCGGCAGGGCATAGATGCGCTTCTCTCGCCCGGCACCAAACAGTTGCAGCGCCGGCATCATGTGCATTTTCGGATTGTCGAACTTCGGGATTGGCGACGGATCCATCACATAGCGGTCGTTGACCTTCACCGGGTAGGCGTAGGTGGTGGCAATGTGGCCGTAACGGGCGATGTCCTCATACAGTTTCACCTGCATCACGCCATATTCTTCCAGCGCGTGCATCTTGCGGGTTTCGGTCTCGCGCGGTTCGATAAAGCGCAGCGGCTCCGGGATCGGCACCTGATAAATCAGGATCTGATCTTCTCGCAGCGGCGTTTCCGGAATGCGGTGGCGGGTCTGGATCAGCGTGGCTTCCGGCGTCCGTTCGGTGGTGGCGACGCCGGCCACCCGTTGGAAAAAGCGGCGGATGGAGACGGCGTTGGTGGTATCGTCCGCACCCTGGTCAATCACTTTCAGCACGTCGTGCTGGCCGATAACGCTGGCGGTGATCTGAATGCCGCCGGTACCCCAGCCATAGGGCATCGGCATTTCACGCCCGCCGAACGGCACCTGATAGCCGGGGATGGCCACGCCCTTCAGGATGGCGCGGCGGATCATGCGTTTGGTCTGTTCGTCCAGATAACCGGGGTTATAGCCGCTCAATACTTCAGTCATGGCGTGCCTCCTGACGCTCGGCAAATTCCTGCCGCAGGCGTTTCAACAATTCCAGTTCGGCCTGGAAATCAACGTAGTGCGGCAATTTAAGGTGAGAAACGAAGCCGGCGGCCTCCACGTTATCGGCATGCGCCAACACGAACTCTTCGTCCTGTGCCGGGCTGGCGACGCTCTCGCCGTATTCGGCGGTTTGCAGAGCGCGATCGACCAGCGCCATCGCCATTGCCTTGCGTTCCGCGCGACCGAATACCAGCCCGTAACCGCGGGTAAAATGCGGCGGCTGTTGCGGCGGATCAACGAAGCCGTTGACCATTTCGCATTCGGTCAGCAGGATTTCACCGACATCAATAGCAAAGCCCAACTCTTCGGGCACGATGGAGACCGTCAGGTAGCCGCTGCGAATTTCCCCGGCGAACGGGTGGGTGCGGCCATAGCCGCGCTGGGTCGAATAACCGAGCGCCAGCAGAAAGCCCTCGTCGCCGCGTACCAACTGTTGCAGGCGTGCCGAACGCGGGCAGGGATAAACCGGGGGCGTGCGGGTAATGTCGTCCGGCGTGCTGCCGTCATCCTGTTCGGGCTGCGCCAGTTGCTGCTGGCCGAGCAGATCGAACACGTGGGCACATTGCTCCGGCAGCGGCTCTTCGGCCAACGGCGCGGCGGGCGCTTCGCCTTCTGCCAGCAGCGCAAAGTCCAGCAGACGATGGGTGTAATCGTAGGTTGGGCCAAGCACCTGCCCGCCGGGCAAGTCTTTGTAAACCGCGGAGATGCGTCGTTCCAGACGCATCTTGTCGGTGGCCAGCGGTTCGCTGACCGCCAGCCGTGGCAGGGTGGTGCGATAGGCGCGCAGCAGAAAAATGGCTTCTACCAGATCGCCGCTGGCCTGTTTGACGGCCAGTGCCGCCAGTTCGCGGTCATACACGCCGCCCTCGGTCATCACTCGATCCACCGCCAGCCCGAGTTGTCGCTCGATTTGTTCGGCGCTCAGCGCCGGCTGCGAGCTATCGCCGCGACGCAGGTTTTCCTGTAACTGATGGGCGGCCTCAATGGCTTTTTCGCCCCCTTTCACCGCGACGTACATCAGCAGGCCTCCAGATGCGTGGTGCGTGGAATGGCGATCAGTTGCTCGCCACAGGTCAGTAGTACGTCAATCCCCAGCGGGAAGCGGTGCGGACGTTCCAGCAGGTAATCGCGCAGCGCGGCGGGCAGCGCCGGGCTGACCAGCCGTTGCCGTTCAATGCCGGGGCCGCTCAGGCGCAGCGGTGCGCCTGCCGTCAGGCTGCTCACCTGCACCAGCAGGGTAGCGCCGAATTCTGGCGAGATATCGCTGCCGTACGGCAATTGGCTTAAATCCACCGCTTGCAGGCTGTCGTCCCACAGCGCAAAGCGGATCGCTGCTGGCGAGTCAGCCAGCGGCGCGCCGGTGTGGAAACGAATGTTTGTCAGCACTTGCTCACAATTCAGGGCAGGGCAGAGCTGGATCGGGGTTTCCCCGTCGGCCAACGTCAGCAGCGCTGCGGTGTCAGCGGCGTTCAACGGCGGCCATACTGGCCCGTCGCCGAGCGTCACCGTAACGCCCGGTTCGCTTAACGCCTTGAGAATCAAGCGGAAGGCGTGCTGTGCCTGTTCAATCGGCTGGGCAAAGCCGGTGAGTAAACTCATGGCTATTCCCCCCGCACCAGGGTAAAGAAGTCGACCCGGCTGGCCGCTACCGCGCGGGAGCGCAGTTGACGCTGCTCCTGTTGCAGCGCCGCCAGCGGTTCAATCAGCCGCTGTTGCAGCAGTTCGTGGTGTTCCGGCTGTTGCAGCAGCGCATCGGCCAGCGCGCACAGCTCGGCATGGGCTTTATCGCGCCCGGCGATGTAGCTGTAACCGTGGCCGCCGTTGTCCAATTGCACCACGCTACGGGTGACGGTCATGTCGCCCAGCACGAAGCGGCGGCCGGTGGCCCCCATCCGCCCCTGCAACTGCGCCAGGCCGATTTCCGGCGCGCGCAGCAGTTGATAGCGCGGGCTAAGGTTCAGCGCCTGCCAGTGGCTGCGTAACTGGGCCGGTTGGCTGTGTGCCAACACGGACATCCAGCGTTGTCTGCTCGATAAGGATTGCATTCAGTGCTCCATCGTCAGTTCGATCATGTCGGCGCGCGCCAGGCTGACGGAGTATTCCGCCACGCTGTTGCTGCCGACACAGGTATTCAGGGTGCGCACGCACAGCAGCGGCGCGTGGGTGGCGATCTCCAGCAACTGGCTCTCTTTGGCCTGCGCGCGGCGGGCGCTGATGCGCGTCTGACTGCGGGACAGCGACTGGTGGATACGCTGTTCGATAAATTCATGCAGCGAGCCGCTGTGGAACTGTTGCAGCGCCGGCCACCAATCCAGCTCCGGCAGGTAGTGGTCGATAACGCTCAGCGGCACGCCATTGACCCGGCGCAACGTCCGCAGGTGAATCACCGTTTCGCCCTCTTCACGCGATAATGCGCTGGCGATATGGCCGTTGCAGGGGCGCAAAACTGCGAGTAAGCGCTCACTGGTGGGGTGGCTGCCCTGCTCGAACAGGTTCTGGCTGAAGCGGGTTTTGGCATGCAGCGGATAGTCATAAGGGCGCATCAGCACCAGAATGCCGACGCCATGGCGCCGCTGCAGCCAGCCGCGTTCAACCAGCTGATCGACCGCACGGCGCAGCGTATGGCGATTGACCTGATAGCGGTCGGCCAGTTGCTGCTCCGAAGGCAGATAGTCGCCGCAGCGATAGTGGGCGCGTAACTCTTCTTCCAACTGGGCGGCGATTTGCTGGTAACGGGTTGGGTAAGTGGTCGGATGTCTAGATAACTGCATCATAATAAAAACCTCCGTTGGCCGGGGCGCTGTCGGTGGTGTCGAATGTAAATTGCGGCATGGTGCATACCCGTTGATCACGTTGGCCATAGGGTGCCGCCGCGAGATGACAATCGCGTTACGGGTTGGTGGCGAACAGATGAACTATTTTCGACAGAGGGATGCCAAGCGGCTCACGTCGCGCTAAGCTAGCGCCATTGTTTGCTCTCACGTTGGTTCGCAACATGTCTCAACCCATTACTGCTCCTGAATCCCCGGCTCGCGCATGGCCGCTGTGGAAACCGCTCCTGTTCCTGCTGGTGGTCGCCGTCGGGCTGTATTACGTCAAGTGGCAACCGTATTACGGCAAGGCGTTTTTGGCGGCGGATAGCCATTCGATCGGCAACTCCATTCTGGCCAATCCGGCTGACAGCCCGTGGTTGGCGGCATGGCAGTACGCGCTGGTTTACTTCAATGCGGTATGGAAGGCGGCGGTGCTCGGCGTGCTGCTGGGGTCGCTGGTGCAGGTGTTGATCCCGCGAGACTGGCTGGTGCGTACCCTCGGCCACCGGCGCTTTTCCGGTACGCTGCTTGGTACGCTGATTGCGCTGCCCGGCATGATGTGCACCTGCTGTGCGGCACCGGTCGCCGCCGGGCTACGGCGTCAGTCGGTGTCCAGCGGCGCGGCATTGGCATTCTGGCTAAGCAACCCGGTACTGAACCCGGCGACGCTGATCTTTATGGGATTTGTGCTCGGTTGGCAGTTTGCGGTTATTCGGCTGGTGGCCGGCGTGGTCATGGTATTGGGCATCGCCTGGCTGGTGCAGCGTGTTACCGCCAACGATGCGCCGCCGGCGGCACTGCAGGCCGCGCTCACCCCGCAGGAGAAAACGCCAGATAGGCCGTTCTTCGGCCGCTGGATAAAGGCGCTGTGGGCGTTATTCTGGTCAACCATTCCGATTTATATCCTGGCGGTGCTATTGCTGGGCGCGGCGCGCGTCTGGCTGTTCCCGCATGCCGACGGCGCGGTGGACAACAGCCTGCTGTGGATTGTCGGCCTGGCGATCGCCGGCTGCCTGTTTGTCATTCCCACCGCGGCGGAAATCCCTATCGTACAGGCGATGATGCTGGCGGGTATGGGGTCTGGCCCGGCGCTGGCGCTGCTGATGACGTTGCCGGCAGTCAGCCTGCCTTCGCTGTTGATGCTCAACAAGGCATTTTCTGCCAAGGCGCTGTGCCTGACCGCCGCGCTGGTGGCATTGTGCGGCATTGCCACCGGGTTGATGGGACTGGTGTTGGTTTGATGGTCGGTTAGGGTATCTAGCGCAGCTTGTGCACCACCTGATTGCTGCTGCCGCGCCAGATCAGCGCCGGGTCTTTTAAATCCTGCACGAACTTGCCGTCAATCAGCACGTTGATCAGATCCACCACCTGCATCTGCTGGTGGTCCAGCTCATCCAGCCGGTAGCCGGTCCACAGCCAGATATCCTTGCCGGGACATTCGGCGCGTACCCGTTGCACCAGTTGCAATATGGTCGCCAGGTTGGCCGGATGCAGCGGATCGCCGCCCGACAGCGACAGCCCCTGACGCGGTATGCGTTGATCGTTGAGATCGGCAATGATGCGATCCGCCATCTGCGCGCTGAACGGCTGGCCGGAATTCAGCCGCCAGGTGCTTTTGTTGTAGCAGCCGGGGCATTGATGAACGCAGCCGGCGACAAACAGCGTGCAGCGGGTGCCGGGGCCGTTGACCACATCGATCGGGTAATACTGGTGATAATTCATAGACGCTTTGCCATCAGGCTATTGTTTGGATTGATACCGCCTGATGAGCCGATTGCTGCTGGCCCATCAGGCGGCCGACGTTAGCCGATCTGCCCGTTATCCAGGTGTTTCACCCGGCGCTTGACCTCTTCCTGCTTGCCGGCGTTGAACGGCCGTGCGTCCGGGCTGCCGAGGTAGCCACACACCCGGCGCGTGACCGACACCTTCGCCGAGTCATGATTGCCGCATTTTGGACAGGTAAAGCCCTTGCTGGTGCAGGAAAACTCGCCGGTGTAGCCACATTGATAGCATTCGTCGATCGGCGTGTTGGTGCCGTAATACGGTACGCGGCTGTAGCTGTAATCCCATACGTCTTCCAGTGCCTTCAGATTGTGTTGCAGGTTCGGGTATTCGCCGTAGCAAATGAAACCGCCGTTGGCCAGCGGTGGGTAGGGCGCCTCAAAGTCCAGCTTGTCGTACGGATTGACCTTTTTCTCCACGTCGAGGTGGAAACTGTTGGTGTAGTATCCCTTGTCGGTGACGCCCGGCACCACGCCGAAATCGGCGGTATCCAGCCGGCAGAAACGATCGCACAGGTTTTCGCTTGGCGTACTGTACAGGCTGAAGCCGTAGCCGGTTTCCGCTTTCCAGCTTTCGGTGGCGGCACGCAGGCGTTCGACGATCGCCAGCGCTTTGGCGCGCAGCGTCTCATCGTCATACAGGTGGCTGCGGTTACCGCACAGTGCGTTGATGGTTTCGTGAATGCCGATATAGCCGAGCGAAATCGACGCGCGACCATGCTTGAAAATTTCGGCGATGTCATCGTCGGCGTTGAGTCGCACGCCACAGGCGCCCTCCATGTAGAGGATCGGTGCCACCCGCGCCTTGATGCCCTGCAAGCGCGCGATGCGCGTCATCAGCGCTTTCTTCGCCAACAGCAGGCGTTCATCCAGCAACTGCCAGAAGCGTTTTTCGTTGCCCATCGCCTCCAGCGCAATGCGTGGCAGATTCAGGCTGATCACGCCGATATTGTTGCGGCCGTCGTGGATCTGCTCGCCGTTTTCCTGGTAAACGCCAAGGAAACTGCGGCAGCCCATTGGCGTCTTAAACGAACCGGTAACACTAACCACTTGATCGTAGTTAAGAATATCTGGATACATACGCTTGCTGGCGCATTCCAGTGCCAGCTGCTTGATGTCGTAGTTCGGGTCGCCGTACTGGTGATTCAGGCCATCGCGAATGGCGAACACCAACTTGGGGAATACTGCCGTTTTACGGTTCTTGCCCAGCCCGGCGATGCGGTTTTTCAAAATAGACTGCTGGATCATCCGCGACTGCCAACTGGTTCCGAGGCCAAAGCCAAAGGTGACGAACGGCGTCTGGCCATTGGCGGTGTGCAGCGTGTTTACTTCGTATTCCAGCGACTGGAATGCGTCGTAACACTCTTTTTCGGTACGCGCCATGGCATAGTCATCGGCCTGCGGGATCTGCCATTGTTCGGCCACCTGTTGATGCTTACGGAAGCTTTCGCTGACGAACGGCGCCAGAATTTCATCGATGCGGTTGATGGTGGTGCCACCATAAATATGGCTGGCGACCTGGGCGATGATCTGCGCCGTAACCGCGGTGGCGGTAGAGATTGATTTTGGCGGCTCAATCTCGGCATTACCCATTTTGAAGCCGTTGGTCAGCATGCCTTTCAGGTCGATCAGCATGCAGTTGAACATCGGGAAGAACGGTGAATAATCGAGATCGTGATAATGGATCTCGCCGCGTTCATGCGCCAGCACCACGTCGCGCGGCAGAATGTGCTGCTTGGCGTAGTGCTTGGCAACGATGCCGGCCAGCAGATCGCGCTGGGTCGGGATCACTTTGCTGTCCTTGTTGGCGTTTTCATTCAGCAGCGCGACGTTGCTCTGTTCAACCAGGCCGCGGATCTCCTGGTTCAACCGGCCGCGCAGTTCACGCGAAACGTCGCGATCGTGGCGGTACTCAATGTAGGCGCGTGCCAGTTGCTTGTACGGTCCGGCCATCAGCTGATTCTCGACCGCCAGCTGAATATCATGGATATCAACGCGTTGCTGTGGCTCCATTTGCTGAGCGACCACGCGGGCGACGGTGGCGCAGTAATCGGCGTCAACCACACCGACGGCCAGCGCGGCCCGTTCGATAGCCTGCCCGATCCGCGTCTGGTCAAAAGGTACCTGACAACCGTCCCGTTTAATCACTACTGGTTTCACGATGCTACTCCTTGTTCCGCTCGGGAGCGTTATGCCCGTTGTTGGGCTTATCCACAGGGCAATACCGCAGCGCGCAAGGGCTGCGGCGACGTGTGGAAGATTTTGTGGATAACTACTACATATAGTTGCTTGGATTTATCTACGCACTATATATGGGTGTTGTGGCGGTTTTTTTGATGTAGGACAAGGAAGTTTGGCGACAGTTGGATCGCTGTACAAACGTAAATAGTGCAGATGAATGCAGCCCCCATAATTCGCGGGCTGCATGTATTGACGGGCCATAAAAAAAATTTGGCAAACTGTGATGGCGATCGTAGTGACTGGCAATGGACGGGCCCGCGCGGGCAGGCTCGTCTGGCGTCAATCTTCCCGCAGCCACCACACCGCTTCAAACGGGCGCAGCGTGGTTGCCTGCGGCAGCGCCGGTGCGTCGGCATAGTTGGCGGCCAGTTGGCGCCACAGTTCGCCGGCGTCGACGCCTTCTGCCTGCCAGCGCAGCGGTTCGCGGCTCAGATTGGCGACCACCAACAACCGCTGGCCGTTCCAGCTGCGCTGGTAGCACCACAGCGCCGGGTGTTCGGGCGCCAGATCCTGGTAATCGCCGTAGGTCAGCAGCGGGTGCTGCTTGCGCAGCGCAATCAGGTGGCGATAGGTGTAAAACACCGAATCCTGGTCGGCCAGCGCCGCCTCGGCGTTGATCTGCGCGTAATTGTCGGCGCAGGCAATCCACGGTGAACCGCGAGTGAAACCGGCATGGGCGTCGGCGCTCCATTGCATCGGCGTGCGGCCATTGTCGCGCGATTTGCAGGCCAGAATGGCCAGCAGTTGCCGATCGCTGACGCCCTGGGCGCTGAGTTCGGCGTACATATTCAGGCTTTCCACGTCGCGGTATTGCTCGATACGCTGGAAACCGGGGTTGGTCATGCCGATCTCCTCGCCCTGATAAATGTACGGCGTGCCCTGCATACCGTGCAGCACCAGCGCCAGCATTTTGGCCGCCGGCACGCGCAACTCGCCGTCATCGCCAAAGCGCGACACGATGCGTGGCTGATCGTGGTTACACCAGAACAGCGCGTTCCATGCCCGGTTGTGCATACCCTGTTGCCAATGGCGGAAAATGGACTTCAGGGCGACGTAATCCGGCGCGGCCAGCGTCCATTTTTCTCCGTTGGCGTAGTCCACCTTAAGATGGTGGAAGTTAAAGGTCATTGACAGCTCTTCGCCGCTTTTGGCCGCATATTGCCGACAATGTTCCAGCGTGGTAGACGACATTTCGCCGACCGTCATCAGGCCGCGCGGCTGGAATACCTCACGGCTCATTTCTTGCAGAAATTCGTGGATCCGCGGCCCGTCGGTGTAAAAGCGCCGGCCGTCGCCGAGGGTATCGTCCAGAAAGTCCTGCTGTTTTGATACCAGATTAATCACGTCGAGGCGCAGGCCGTCGACGCCTTTGTCAGCCCAGAACTGGCAGACTTTTTTCAGCTCTTCGCGCACCGGCGGATGTTCCCAGTTCAGATCCGCCTGTTCGGTGGCGAACAGGTGCAGGTAGTACTGGCCGCTGTCGGCGTGCCACTGCCACGCCTGACCGCCAAATTTGGAGCGCCAGTTATTGGGCGGCGTCTGTTCGCTGCCGTCGCGCCAGATGTAAAACTGACGATGCGGGCTGTGGCGATCCTGTGCCGCCTTGAACCATGGGTGCTCGGTAGAGGTGTGGTTGAACACCATATCCATGACGATACGGATACTGCGCTGATGCGCGGCGGCTACCAGCCGCTCAAAGTCCTCCAGGGTGCCGTAGGCCGGGTCGATGGCGCAGTAATCCGCCACGTCGTAGCCGTTGTCCACCTGCGGCGAGAGATACACCGGCGTCAGCCAGATGGCGTCAACGCCCAGCTCTTGCAGATAGTCCAGTCGCTGAATAACGCCGGCCAGATCGCCGTAGCCGTTGCCGGTGCTGTCCTGAAAGCTCTTCGGGTAGATTTGATAGATGACGCCGTTTTGCCACCAGGGGATTGGGTTGCTCATAACAGAATACCTTTTGACTGTAACAGCGGGGCCGAACCGTCGGCCCCCGTTTCCGTCATCCTTCCCGCCGCTCGGCCAGCGCCGCCGTGGTGGTTGCCCGGCAGCGGCCAGCGAGAAGGGCTTGGGAAAATTATAAAACCAGCAGCTCGCCGCGGCGCGCCTTGCGTTGGTAAATCAGCACCGTCAGTACCAGTGGGATAACGATCGCCGCCAGGGTGGCCAGCGCAAACACCATCCAGAACTGCGGCTGGATAGACAGAATGCCCGGTAAACCACCGACGCCAATGCCGTTGGCCATGACGCCATCGAGACCGCAGATCAGGCCGGCGACGGCGGAACCGATCATCGCGCACAGCATCGGGAAGCGGTATTTCAGGTTGATACCGTACATCGCCGGTTCGGTGACCCCGAGGTAGGCCGAAATGGCGGCCGGCACGGAGATTTCTCGTTCGTTGGTTTTGCGGCTGACGATAATGATGCCCAGCACTGCCGACGCCTGCGCAATGTTGGACAGCGCGATGATTGGCCACACCGGGGTGCCGCCCATGCTCTGGATCATCTGCATGTCGATCGCCAGCGTGGTCTGGTGCACGCCGGTAATCACCAACGGCGCGTACAGGAAGCCGAACAGCGCGGCGCCAATCGGCGCAAAGGCGCCGGTCATCACCGCTTTTACCGCCCAGGCGACGCCATCACCGATCATGCGGCCGAATGGCCCGATTAGCGTATGCGCCAGGAACACCGCCAGCAGCAGCGACACCACCGGCACCACCACCAGATACAGATAATCCGGCACGATCCTTTTCAAACGGGTTTCGATCCAGCCCAGCGCCATGCCGGCCAGGATCGACGGGATCACCTGCGCCTGATAACCGACCTTTTCAATGGTGAACCAGCCGAAGTTCCACACCTCTGGCAACTGCTGGCCGAGCAGGTAGGAATTCATCAGCTGCGGCGACACCAGCGTAATGCCCATCACGATGCCCAATACCGGCGTGCCGCCCATTTTTTTCACCGTTGACCAGCAGATCGCCACCGGCAGGAACATGAAGATCGCTTCGCCGAGCAGCCACAGGAAGTCATAAGCGGTTTTCCAACCGGCGCTGGATTGCGCCAGCGTTTGGCCGTCGGACATCGGTATATCGCCGATAACGTTGCGGAAGCCGAGGATCAAACCGCCGCTGATCAGCGCCGGCAGCAGCGGGAAGAAGATTTCGGCGAAGTGCGAAATGGTGCGCTCGAACCAGGTCATGTTCTGGCGCGCCGCCACTTTGGCCTGCTCCTTATCGGCTTCGTTGACGCCAGCGGTGGCGATCAGCGCCTGATAGTAATCGCCGACTTCCGGGCCAATCACCACCTGGAATTGCCCGGCGTTGGTGAAGCAGCCCTTGACCATACGCAGCTCCTCAATCTCTTTCGGGCTGGCCTTGGTGGGATCCTTAAGCACAAAACGGAGCCGGGTAATGCAGTGGCTGACGGTCGCGATATTATCGCGGCCACCCACCAACACGATCAGACGATCGATATCCTGCTGGTTGACTTTACTCATTATAAATACCTTTTTTGGCAGAACGCAGAGGTGAGCCGGTTACCCGTCATACTTGAAGCCGCATCGGTGTTGGCTGCGCGCATTTACCCGAATCACTGACTTGAGTCAGCTCATCGGGATGCATTTGCTTGCCGCCTTGATGCGACCTCCATGTGTTGGGATCTCGAGCTGATCGAAGCTTAGCCATTTGGCTTTTTTAATGAAATGGGAACGTTCCCGGTTTGGGGCAACGATCACAAAATGCCAAAATAAGTGCGTTTTTTAATCAGGAAAGTTTGCTGGGTACCACGATGTGCCGAATGGCGAGTTCGCCGTTGAGCTGCCCAAGCAGCTGCTGTGCCGCCTGTAAACCGGCGCTGCCGTAGCCGAACTCCACCGACAGCGTCTCCGGGAACAGAAAGCTGAGCAGCGGGGTATTGCCGATGGCGCACACCTGAATCGGGCGAGTCTGTTGCTGTTGCAGATACTTGATCGCGCCGAGCGCAATACTGTCCGACGCGCAGACCAGCGCGGTGGTCTGTTCGGCGATCGCCGACGCCGCCAGCTGGAAGCCGCTCTGATAGCTCAGTTCGCCCAGCGCCGCATGCGGTTCAATCTGCTGTTGTCGGCAGGCGTCCAGATAGGCCTGATAGCGGCGTTGGCCGGTGGTGGCGTCGGATTGCTGCACCCCCAGATAGCCGATGTGCCGGTGGCCCTGGCGTTGCAGGTGTTCCATCAACAAATTGACCGCGCCGACGTCGTCATAACACACCGAGGAAAAGCCGGCGTATTCACGCACCATCACCACCATTTTTTCCTGCCACGGGTGCAGCATGTCGGCGGTCAGCCCGGTAAAGCCGAACAGGATCACGCCGTCGACGTTACGCTGCGCCAATACGTGCAAATGCTCCTGAACCAGACGAGTGTCAAACTGGCTCTCCATCACGATCGGGTCATATCCCTGCTGATACAGCAGCGGCAACATGGTGCGCACCGCCTGGTTTTCCGACGGCGAATCCAGACGGGAAACGATGATACCCACCACTTTATCGCTCTGCCCGCGCATGGCGCGTGCCGACTTGGAAGGGGTAAATCCCTGCTGACGGATCACCGCTTCCACCCGCTCGCGGGTTTGCGGGCTCACGCTGCCCTCGTTGTTCAAAACGCGTGATACGGTGGATTTTCCTACGCCACTCAGGCGAGCTATATCCTTGATTGTCAGCCGGTTTTGCATGGTTTATTTATCGTTTAAGTTGAAAGGCGTAGACTTTGTGCTCTGTCAGTGCCGGTCAGAATAGCGCATTTTGCAAAATGGATCCTGGTGCTGAGCGCGTATCTGCGCATTGTCGGTGCGGCCGAGGCTACCGCCCTGTCTTTTCACTTACCGGAGGTTATCACCCGTATGGACCCTGATCCTACCCCCGCAAACACCCACTCGGTTCACCGGTAAACCTCTCCGCTTTGCGCTGCTGATTTACCGGTGAAGTAAACGGTAACCGGTAGCGTGCGCCTGGCTGTTCGCTTCTGTTGCTATTGATAAAAAGAATCTGCCACGGCGGAGGTTTTTGGTGCGTTCAAAAATCGTCCGCCGTAGCCGATTTGCGACTGCGCTGCCGCCGCCAGGCGGTAGCAAAAGGGGCGAACAATGAACCTGAAAATGCTGCCACATCTGTTGCTGAACCTGCTCAGCCGCAATCTGCCGCACCGCCTGGTGCACCGCGATCGCCTGCTGGAAGGCGTCGCCACCGACGGGCGCGCAATGCCGACCGGCCTGGCGCAGCAGCGGCTGGAGTGCGCCGCCGCCAGCGACCTCCAGCTCTATACGCGTTTTGACAGTCATCCGGAAGGCATCACCGATCGCCAGGCGCAGATCCAGCGCGATCGCGTCGGTGAAAACATCATCGACGATCGGCAACAGGAAAGTGCCTGGCGTCACCTGTGGCACTGCTATCGCAACCCGTTCAATCTGCTGCTGACCGCGCTTGGCATGATCTCTTATGCCACCGAGGATCTCACCGGTGCGCTGGTGATTGCGCTGATGGTGCTGGTGTCTACGCTGCTGAACTTTATTCAGGAGGCGCGATCCAACCGCGCTGCCGATGCGTTGAAGGCCATGGTCAGCACTACCGCCACGGTGATCCGCAGCGATGCGCTGACCGGTAAAAGCGAGCATCGCGAACTGCCGATAGCGCAGCTGGTGCCGGGGGACATCATCAAGCTGGCGGCGGGCGACATGATCCCGGCGGATCTGCGGCTGCTCAGCGCCAAGGATCTGTTTATCAGCCAGGCGGCGCTGACCGGCGAGTCGCTGCCGGTGGAGAAAGTCGCCGATCCACACCGGTTGGCACAGGATCCGCTGGAATGCCAAAACCTGTGCTTTATGGGCACCAACGTGGTGAGCGGCACCGCGCTGGCGATGGTGATCGGCAGCGGCGGTGACACTTACTTTGGCCAGTTGGCGCAGCGCCTCACCGGGCAGGCGGAAGAGCCCAATGCCTTTCAGCGGGGGATCGGCAAGATCAGTTGGCTGTTGATCCGTTTTATGCTGGTGATGACGCCGATCGTATTGCTGATCAACGGCTACACCAAGGGCGACTGGTGGGAAGCGGCGCTGTTTGCGCTATCGGTGGCGGTCGGGCTGACGCCGGAAATGCTGCCGATGATCGTCACGTCAACGCTGGCGCGCGGTGCGGTGAAACTGTCGCGGCAAAAAGTGATCGTCAAACGTCTGGACGCTATTCAGAACTTCGGTGCAATGAACATCCTCTGCACCGATAAAACCGGTACGCTGACGCAGGACAAAATTGCGCTGGAGCGCCATACCGACGTGTTCGGCGTCAACAGCGATCGGGTTTTGCGCTACGCCTGGCTCAACAGTTTTTACCAGACCGGGCTGAAGAATCTGCTGGATGTGGCGGTGTTGAGCTGCGGCGAGCAGAGCGGCCAGCCGGATGCGTTGCGTGATTACCGCAAGGTGGATGAAATTCCGTTTGATTTCGAACGCCGGCGCATGTCGGTGGTGGTGGCGCAAGATGACGGCCAGCATCAATTGATCTGCAAGGGTGCACTGGAAGAGATGCTGGCGATTTGCAGCCAGGTACGTCAGGGAGCGCAGACCCTGCCGCTCGACGCCGGGCTGCTGGCGCGCATTCGCCGCATCACCAGCGATCTTAACCAGCAGGGACTGCGCGTGGTGGCCGTGGCGGTCAAGACGCTGCCGGCAGAGAGTCGGCAGTACGGCGTAGTCGATGAAGCGGATCTGATCCTTGAGGGATACATCGCGTTCCTCGATCCGCCAAAAGAGAGCACCGCGCCAGCGCTGGCGGCGTTAAAGCGCAATGGCGTTACGGTGAAGATCCTGACCGGCGACAACGAGCGGGTGGCGGCCAAGGTCTGTGGCGACGTTGGTTTGGCCACTGAACGGGTGCTGTGCGGCAACGACATCGAACGGCTGAGCGACGCCCAGCTGGCGGCTGCGGCGCAAGACACCACGCTATTCGCCAAGCTTACGCCGTTGCACAAGGAACGTATTGTGCAGGTGCTGCGGCAACAGGGGCACGTGGTGGGTTTTATGGGCGACGGCATCAACGATGCGCCGGCGCTGCGGGCGGCGGATATCGGCATTTCGGTGGACTCGGCGGTGGATATCGCCAAAGAGGCGGCCGACATCATACTGCTGGAAAAGAGCCTGATGGTGCTGGAGCAAGGGGTGATTGAAGGGCGTCGCACCTTCGCCAATATGCTCAAATACATCAAGATGACCGCCAGCTCCAACTTCGGTAACGTATTCAGCGTGCTGATTGCCAGCGCCTTTTTACCGTTCCTGCCGATGCTGCCGCTGCATCTGCTGGTGCAGAACCTGATGTACGACGTCTCGCAGATCGCCATTCCATTCGATAACGTCGATGACGATCAGATTACGCAGCCGCAACGCTGGAACTCCGCCGATCTGGGGCGATTTATGGCATTCTTTGGGCCATTAAGCTCTATTTTTGACGTACTGACCTTCTGCCTGATGTGGTGGATCTTCAAGGCTAATACGCCGGAAGCGCAAACGCTGTTCCAGTCGGGGTGGTTTATTGAAGGGCTGCTGTCGCAAACGCTGATTGTGCATATGATCCGCACGCGCAAAATTCCCTTTGTACAGAGTCGCCCGTCGTGGCCGCTGTTGCTGACCACCCTGCTGGTGATCGCCTGCGGCATCGGCCTGACCTTTTCGCCGTTGGCCGGTTTTCTGCAATTGCAGGCGCTGCCGCCAGGGTATTTCCCATGGCTGCTGCTGATTCTGGCCGGTTACATGGTGCTGACTCAGGGGGTGAAAGGCTGGTTTGTGCGCCGCTACGGCTGGCAGTAGCCGGCTGCCGGGGCGCGACTGGGGGTGCGGGCAGGGCGCTGCCCGCCCACAGGCTGTGATCAGGCGCGCCTTTTTGCCGTTGCGGTTGGACATCTGGACTATGCTCGGTCTTTATCTACAGCGTTGGCTGTTTTTATTGCTGTTTTTCCTCTGAGGAATTTCCGATGCATAAGATCCATCGTTATACGCTACCGGCCCTGTCCTTGTTACTTTCCCTCAATGCGCTGGCACAGCCGGCTGGCGAGTTACCGCTGATGCCGTGGCCACAGCAGGTGACGCTGGCGCAGCCGCCGGGCAAATGGCTATTGAACCAACGTCTGGCGATCCGCGTGCAGGGCGACGATCTGGACGAGGCGGTAACGCGCTGGCGGCAGCGCATTGAAATGCAAACCGGCTGGCAACTGGCTCCGGCCACCTCGCCAGACGCGGCGACCATCGAGGTGATCGTCAAACACGCGGTAGCTGCCCAGCCGCTGCCTGACAGCGACGAAAGTTATCAGCTGTCGGTGACGCCGCAAGGGGCGAAGCTGATCGCCAATACCCGCTTTGGCGCGTTGCGCGGCATGGAAACCCTGCTGCAATTAGTGCAAACCGACGCTGACGGCACCTTCCTGCCGCTGGTATCGGTAACCGATGTGCCGCGCTTCCCATGGCGTGGGGTATTGCTGGACTCTGCGCGTCATTTCTTGCCGGTGGCCGATATTCTGCGCCAGTTGGACGGCATGGCGGCGGCCAAGCTCAACGTGTTTCACTGGCATTTGACCGACGACCAGGGCTGGCGCTTTGCCTCGACGCGTTATCCAAAATTGCAACAGTTGGCCAGCGACGGTCAGTACTACACCCGCGAACAGATGCAGCAGGTGGTGGCCTATGCCGCCGCGCGGGGCATCCGTGTGGTGCCGGAAATCGATCTGCCGGGCCACGCCTCCAGTATCGCCGTGGCCTATCCACAGCTGATCAGCGCGCCAGGCCCCTACCAGATGCAGCGTGAATGGGGCGTGCATCGGCCGACGCTGGATCCGTCCAATAAACAGGTTTACGGGTTTATTGAGGCGATCATCGGCGAACTGGCAGAGATTTTCCCCGATCCTTACCTGCATATCGGCGGCGACGAAGTGAACGCCAGCCAGTGGCAGCAGTCCCGCGCGGTGCAGGCGTTGATGAAACAGCAGCAACTGGCGGATAGCCACGCCGTGCAGGCCTGGTTCAACCAAAAACTGGAGCAGATCCTCGAACGTCACCAACGGCGGATGGTCGGCTGGGATGAGATTTATCACCCGTCGCTGCCGCGCACCATCGTCATCCAGTCGTGGCAGGGGCCTGACTCGCTCGGTGCCAGCGCGCAGGACGGTTATCAGGGCATTTTGTCGACCGGCTTTTATCTCGATCAGCCGCAAAGCACCGCCTACCACTACCGCAATGAAATCCTGCCGCAGCCGCTGGGGGTCGATAGCGCGGTGGGCGAAGGGGAACGGGCGCAGAGCTGGCAGTTCAGCATGCCACGTCTCAAGGGCAGCCCGGTGGAAGGCAGTTTCACGCTGATCGAGGGGGCCAGCGGCTGGCGCGGATTTATCGATTTCAACGGCAAATCGCGGCGGGCGTTGCAGGATATCGTCTGGCTGGCACCGGACCGGCTGACCTTCCGCGTCGACAGCTGGATGGGCGAAACGCGTCCGGTACTGCGGTTGCAGCAGCAGACGCTGAGCGGTTACATACGCGTCGGTAACGTGCGTTACCCCACCAGCGGCAGCAGGCTGGCAGCGATCCCGCAGGGTAAAATGCCGGTGGTGCCGGACCAACGGCAACGGGCCAATATTCTCGGGGGAGAAGCGGCGCTATGGGCGGAAAACGTGCGTGCGCCGTTGATCGATCTCAAGCTGTGGCCGCGCACGTTTGCCGTGGCGGAACGCTTGTGGTCGGCGCAGGAGGTGAGCGATGAAAATAACATGTACCGACGCCTGGCGGCGGTAGATGCCTGGTCGGTGGTGTCGGTGGGTTTGCAGCAGCATGCGCAAACCGCGCGTGAATTCACCCGACTGGCCAACGGCGTTGACATCATGCCGTTGCAGATTTTCGCCGAAGCGCTAGAGCCGGCGCAGTATTACACCCGCCAGCACCTGAAGTTCCAGGCCGGCAACTATCACCAGTTCGAGCCGCTGAATCGCCTCGCCGACGCCTTGCCGGCGGAAAGCAGCGCGGTGCGTGACATGACGTTGCAGGTGGCGGCATTGCTCAAGGATCGTGACAATCGTGTGGCGCAGGCGGCGCTGCGTGAACGGTTGCAGCGTTGGCAGCAAAACGGTGCGGCGCTGCAACCGACGGTGGCCGGCAATCGGCTGATGCTTGAGCTGGCACCGGTGGCGCAGGACGTCGAGACGCTGGCCGGCATTGGGCTGATGCTGCTGGACCGCTGGCAGCAGGGCAAGCCGCTGACCGACAGCGAAGCGCAGCAGGTGCAACGCCAGTTGGATACGGCGGCACAGGTGCGTGACGAACTGGTGATTGCGGCGGTGTATCCGCTGGAAACGCTGCTGCATGCGCTGACGGTGCGCTGAGCGCGCGGGGGCGTTACGCACGCCCCCGCGTTCCCGTTACGCCGGCTGGGACTGCGGCAAATCGCCTATCGAACGTTGCAGGTAACTTAGCAGCTCCTGCCGGGTAAAGCGCGGTTCCTCAATGCCGCTGCCGGCAAGAAACTGTTTCACGTTGCTGCAATCCCAGTGATAGGTATCTTGATATAGCTGGACCGTTGACTGGCCGTTTACCATGTTGTCTCGGAACAGGCTGAGCAGTGGATACAGTGGCGCGTTCTTGTCATGCTCCCACTGTGCCAGCCAGTCGCGATAGGGCATCAGCCGGAAACGGTAGCCGAAATATTGCTCCAGCAATTGGAAAAATGCCTTTAGCGTCAGGTTGTTGTGGTGCTCGTGGATCAGGTTGAACTTGTGCCCCAACGCCTGCGGGTTGCGGCTGATATGGGCGATGGCGCGCGTCATGTAATCCACCGTGGTCAGCCCTTCACGCAAATCATGCAGGTCGGGCACGCTGCCGCTGCTGATACAGGTCTTCACCAGCCGCCCCCACCACTGGTAGCTGGCGCTGACACCGGTCTGGCTGTGGCTGGTGGCATAGCCCAGCCGGAACGTGATCAGCGGTAACCCCTGCGCCGCCGCCAGATCGGCAATTTTTTCCATCACCCATTTACTGCGCACGTAGCCGATATCGGTAATCACCGCCGGCAAGTTTTGGTCGATGTCGTCGGTTTCCAGCATCACTCGCTTGCCGGTGTGCAAGTGTCCCCAGCTGTAGACCGAAATGGTGGAAAGCAGCAACAGCGGCTTGGTGCGGTAGTGAGCAGCAAAGCGAATCACCTCGCTGAGTCCCTGCACGTTGTCACGTTTCATGTAGGAATAAGGCTGGATAAAGTTCACGGCGCTGGCGGAATGATAAATGCAGTCTATCTGGCGGCTTAGCGCTTGGTATTGCTCGTCGTCCAGCGCGAAACGCGGCTCGGCCAGGTTGCCCGTCACCAGATGCAGCCGGCTGTGCTGTTCTGCGTCGAGCGTGATGTGATAACGCTGTAAAACCTCATCCAGCCGAGCCCGTGCCGCCGTCGTCGAGCGGTCGCGAACCAGGCAGTAAATATCCGCCTGGGTGGTGCCGAGTAGCTCCGCCAACAAATGCGAGCCGACAAAACCGGTGGCGCCGGTCAACAGAATGGCGCGCGGATCGGTGAGCTGGCGTGCCTCATAATGCGGATCGATATGCAGGCCATCCGGCAGGCGAACGTCGTCTTGCAGCGCGCGAACCGGCTCGCTGTCGACCCGCGGTGCCGCGTGGCCGGTGCGTTCCGCCAGGGCCTGCGTCAGCGCGGCGACGTTGGGGTAGTCGTAGACATCGCGCACGTAGGTCTTGACCTCGAACCGTTCGGACAGCATGGTCGCCAGTTTGGCTGCCAACAGCGAGTGGCCGCCAATGTCGAAAAAATTGTCATGTGCGCCAACCTGCGTCACCCCCAGCAGTTCGCGCCAAATGTCGGCGATCTTCTCTTGCTGTGCATCCAATCTGTCGCCGTTGGCGGTAGGTCGCTGCGGAACATAGCTCGCCAACAGGGCGGTTTTATCCGTTTTACCGTTGGCGTTGATCGGTAGCTGCTCCAGCAGCACATAGTCCGCCGGCAAAAAATAAGAGGGTAGCGTCTGTTTTAGCCGTGACTTGACGGCGTCGAGTAGTGCCGATGAGCCTTCAACCGGCACCAGAAACGCGATGATCTTCTTGTCTACGGCGTTTTCGGGCGTGGTGACCACCGCTACCGCCGCTTTAACGCCGGGAACCTGGCGCATCACGTTTTCTATCTCGCCCAGCTCGACCCGGTTGCCGCGGATTTTGATCTGATCGTCCAGGCGGCCGAGAAATTGAATGCGGCCATCGGCAAGCCAGCGGGCGCGATCGCCGCTGCGATACAGGCGTTTGCCGCCAAACTGCGGCAGTTGCAGGAACTTTTCGGCGGTAACGCGCGGGTTATTGTGATAACCGCGTGCCAGGCAGCGGCCGCTGATGTACAGCTCGCCGGCCTGTTCACCGTGCACCGGTTGCTGCTGTTGATCAAGAATGAATATTTCCGTGTCGGCAAGCGGGCGGCCGATGGTTGACGGCGGGTTCAGCGTTGCGCTGTCCACCGGGTTCCAGGTGACGAAAATCGTGGCTTCGGTCGGGCCATAATAATCTATCAGCGGGCAGCGCAGAGAGGTCAAATCAACCGGCGGCAGCTTTTCTCCTCCGGTGAACATATAGCGCAGCGTCAAATTGGCGGGTTGCGGTGCGCTGACCACCTCGGGTACCAGTACCGTGGGCACAAAAGCGTGCGTCAGGCCGCTGGCGGCAAAAAATTCCAGCAGCGCCGTGGGCTGCAATCGGCTGTCTTCTGGCGGTAAATACAGGGTGGCGCCGCTGGTCAGCGCCGACCAGATTTCCCATTGGGCGATATCAAAGCCGACGCCGGCAATTAACGTTGATCGGCAATCGGCGTTCATGCCGAATTGCTGATTGTGCCATTGTATGAGGTTCCACAGCGAATGATGCTCGATTATCACGCCTTTTGGCGCCCCGGTGGTACCGGAGGTAAAAATAACGTACGCCGCCGCGTTGGCAGATAGAGGCAAAGGCTGATGATTTAATGGCTCACTATTTGAAATATCATCAATTGCAACTATTTCCATATTGGGGGAATTAATAAGGTTGTTAATTGATTTATTGCTGGTAAGAATTAACGGCGAACCACTCTGTTCCACGATGGCACTTATTCTGGCTGGCGGGTAACCGGCGTCGATGGGGATATAGGCAGCGCCCGCCTTGGCAATCGCCAATATGCCGATGATAAGCTGCGGGGTGCGCTGTGCCAACAGCGGGACGTAGCTCTGTGGGCCAACGCCGCGCTGTTGCAGCAGTGCACACAGTTGATTGCTGTATTGGTCTAATTGTTGATAGCTAATATTATTATCTTTATCAATAATTGCCGGGTTATTTGGGGAAAGGGAAACCTGTTGGATAAAAGCATCCAATACGTTATCAATCATGATATTCTCCTGACGGTGAATTATCTGTATAAACTGCAACGAGGGAATACGGCCCGGCCGGACGAAAATAATTATAGATGCAAATTCAATATGGGTTTAAAAATAATTGCGGAATTTTATTATTGATTGAATTAAAGCGAGGGATGGCGTGACAAAAAATAAAACGGTCAGCCCTGGCTGACCGTTGATGGCCTGCGAACCGATTAACGGCGCACGGCGATGGCTTCGATCTCGATTTTCACGTCTTTTGGCAGGCGCGCCACTTCCACGCAGGAACGGGCCGGGAACGGCGCATTGTGTTCGGTAAAGAAGGCTTCATAGGTGGCGTTTACCGTGGCGAAGTCGTTCAGATCCTTGACGAACACGGTGGTTTTGACGATGTCGGCCACCTTCAGGCCGGCGGCTTCAACGATCGCCTGGACGTTTTCCAGGGACTGGCGCGCCTGAGCGGAAATGTCGTCGGCTACCGCGCCGGTTTTCGGGTTTACCGGGATCTGGCCGGAGGTGATGATCATGCTGCCCAGATCCACGCCTTGTACGTAAGGGCCGATGGCTGCCGGCGCGTTTTCGGTGCTGATATTACGTGACATTTTTTCTCCTGATAGACCCTGGGTGTTGCAAACCACGGCGTTGTCGGCTGCCTGCGTTCACCCCGCTCACCGACGTCCGTCAGCGCCTGGGGCCCCGCGCACCAGCCGCCTGGCCGCGGCTTGCAATCCATTGGGTAGCAACGTGGGTAGAGTTAACTTCAGAGACTCATTATAGGGAGTGGCAGACAGATGAACAGCGCCACGCCCGGATATTTGTCAATTTCACTCCGCCTTTAACACCACCCGGTGGTCGAACTCTTTTTCGCAGTAGCGGCATTTCAGCTGCACTTGGTCGGCGCGAGCCTTGACGCTGAAGCTGGACGGCACCGGTTCGCTGCGGCTGATGCAGTTGCCGTTCGGGCAGGTAAGCACGCCGTCGATATGCTCCGGCAGGCTGAGCGTCAGTTTGCGTACCACCTCGTAATTATCGATGCGGTTGACGGTGGCGTTCGGTGCGTACATCGCCAGCTGGTTGGCCTGCTGCTCGGTGAGGAAGGTGTTCTCGATCTTGATCAGATCCTTGTGCCCCAGTGCCTTGGAAGGCAAATTGAGGCCGATGGTGATGCGCTGGTCGGTGGCGGTCAGCTTGAACAGGGTTAGCAGTTTAAAGCCGATTTGCGCCGGGATATGGTCAATCACCGTGCCGCATTTGATTGCTTCTACCTGGAGTTTGTTGTCGTGAGTCATGGTCATATCCCCCTTAAAGAGCCAGTTCTGCGTTTAACACCAGCGCCAGCAGCGCCTGACGGGCGAAAATACCGTTGCCGGCCTGCTGGAAATAGTAGGCGTATGGCGTTTTGTCGACGTCGATGGCGATCTCGTCGATGCGCGGCAGCGGGTGCAGTACCTTCATGTTGTCGCGGGCACCTTCCAGATCTGCCGCGCGCAGCACGAACTGGGCTTTGACGTTGGCGTATTCGGACGGATCGAGACGCTCTTTCTGCACCCGGGTCATGTACAGAATATCCAGCTGCGGCACCACTTCCTCAATGCTGTTATGCAGACTGTATTGAATGCCTTTTTCTTCCAGCGTCGCCAAAATGTAGCCCGGCATCGCCAGCGCGTCAGGCGCGATGAAGAAGAAGCGGTTGCCCTCGAACTTGGCCAGCGCCTGGGTCAGCGAATGCACGGTGCGGCCGTATTTCAGGTCGCCCACCATGGCGATGTTGATGTTGTTCAGGCGGCTCTGGGTTTCCTGAATGGTGAACAGATCCAGCAGCGTCTGGGTGGGGTGCTGGTTGGCGCCGTCGCCGGCGTTGAGTACCGGAATGCTGCCGGAGAATTCGGCAGCCAGCCGCGCCGCGCCTTCCTGCGGATGGCGCATGACGATGGCGTCAACGTAAGTGCTGATGACCGAAATGGTATCGGCCAGCGTTTCGCCTTTCTTGCCAAGCGAGGTATTGCTGCTGTCGGAAAACCCGACCACCGACGCGCCGAGACGCTGGATGGCGGTTTCAAACGACAGGCGGGTACGGGTCGAGGCTTCGAAGAAACAGCTGGCAATCACCTTGTGCTTCAGCAGTTCCGGCTGCGGCTGGGCTTTCAGGCTGGCGGCGGTGCGCAGCACCAGCTCCAAATCCTCACGGCTGAGATCGTTAATAGAGATGATATCTTTGTGATACAGCGGATTGGCCATGCTTCACTCTCCTCGACGAATGCCCGTGGCGCGGGACTGGGTGTTCAGGCAAAAAAAAGCCCCTCAACGAGGGGCTTGATACGATCGGTTCGGCAACAGGAGAAACAACGGCAGGCGGCCGCCGCGAAGCAGGGCGTTTTGTCGAGTATGGCGAACAAAACAGACGTCGTTTTTCATGCTTTCTCCTGGCAAATTGCCGCGCATTATACTCGCGCTTTTCGTCACTGCAAGCGCTAAAACGCTGAACTTTGTCATTTGGCAAACGATTGGCTTGCTCGGGTGAGCGTCAGCGCCATGGCGGAAAACGAGAGGATAAAGAGGGGATTGGGGCACGGATCGAAACCCGCACCCCATTGCCTTTGCGTGACGCGCCCCGGCAATACGTTTCTGAGCTTAGCTCAAATTTTTAAAAATTCATCTTCTGCCGTTTACAGCGTATTGCTCAGCGTCGCCACCATCACCGCCTTGATGGTATGCAGCCGGTTTTCCGCCTGATCGAACACCACGCTGTGCGCCGATTCAAACACCTCGTCGGTGACCTCCATACCGCCCTGCAGGCCGTACAGCTGCGCCATTTGCTTGCCGAGGGTAGTCTGATCGTCATGGAACGCCGGCAGGCAGTGCAGGAACTTGACGTTCGGGTTGCCGGTCTGGCGCACCATCGCCATATTGACCTGATAGGGCTTCAGCAGCGCGATGCGTTCCTGCCATACCTCTTTCGGCTCGCCCATCGACACCCAGACGTCGGTATACAGAAAATCCGCATCCTGCACGCCTTCGGCAATTTCTTCGGTCAGGGTGATCTTGCCGCCGGTCTGCTGGGCCAGTTGCTGGCACTGCGCCACCAGCTCCGCCTGCGGCCAGCAGGCCTTTGGCGCCACCAGGCGCAGATCCATGCCCACCAGCGCCGCCGCCTCCAGCAGGGTATTGCCCATATTGTTGCGCGCGTCGCCGACATAGGCGAATTTGACCGCCGACAGCGGTTTGCCCGGCAGCTGTTCCTGTACCGTTAGCAGATCGGCCAGCAACTGGGTCGGGTGGAATTCATTGGTCAGCCCGTTCCACACCGGCACGCCGGCATACTGCGCCAGGGTTTCCACCAGTGCCTGACCGTAACCGCGATATTGAATACCGTCATACATGCGGCCAAGCACCCGCGCGGTGTCTTTCATCGATTCTTTATGGCCGATCTGGCTACCGCTGGGGCCGAGATAGGTGACCTGGGCACCCTGATCAAATGCGGCAACTTCGAAAGAGCATCGTGTGCGGGTAGAGTCTTTTTCGAAGATGAGCGCGATATTCTTGCCTTGCAGATGCCGGACTTCGCGGCCCTGTTTCTTGGCCTGTTTCAAGTCGGCGGACAGCTGCAACAGCGCCTGGATCTCGGCGGGAGTGAAATCCATCAACCTCAAAAAGTGACGACGGTAGAACGGGTTTAGCGTACTCATCTTCGGGTATCCCTGATGGTTGTTTTTTGAATTAAAATTCACTTTATATGTATGAATATTCAAATTCAACCCCATTGTATAAATCTTTGCTGTTTAACGTGGCAGGCGCGTCGACGGTGTGTGAAAATAGAAGTAATGAAAGCCATTTATTGAGGATAGAGACATGGCAAACCGCGAATTGCTGGAAGAACAACGTGAAGAGACCCGTCTGATCATCGAAGAACTGCTGGAAGACGGCAGCGATCCGGATGCGCTCTACACCATCGAGCACCATTTCTCTGCCGAAAAGTTTGAGGTATTGGAGCAGGCCGCCGTCGAAGCCTTTAAATTGGGCTACGAAGTGACCGACGCCGAAGAGCTGGAAGTTGAAGACGGTTCATTGCTGATGTGCTGCGACGTGATAAGCGAAGTGGGCCTGAATGCCGAGGTGATCGATACCCAGGTGGAGCAGTTGGTGGCGCTGGCAGAAAAATGCGGCGTTAATTACGACGGCTGGGGCACCTACTACGAAGACCCGAACGGTGAAGACGGCGATGACGAAGACGACGAAGACGGTGAATTCATCGACGAAGACGACGACGGCAAACGCCATTAATCATGGTTCCCGACGACTCACAAGGGCCGGCGCCAGCCGGCCTTGATAAGCAGACATGACTTACCAATCACTACTATCCCCGATTTTACAATTCCTGCACTGCGAAACCCCGGATGCCTGGATTGAAACTGCGCGCCGCACGGAAAACCTGCCGCTGTTGCTGACCGATCATCTGGTGTGCGAGCTGAAAGCCGCGCAGACCGGCATGTGGCTGATTCGACGCTACGTGGCGGACAAGGAAAGCGGCGATGCGCTGCTGGCATTGCTACGGCCGTATGAGGCGTTTGTGCATGAAGCGCAGGGCGTGCCGCAAGCGCTATTCAAGCAAAGCCAGTTCACCAGGAAGATCCTGCCGAAAAAAACCTCGACCTACGGCCAGGCTCTGGTGGACAGCATGGTGCTGTTGATCAAAGAGGAGCTGCATCATTTTTCACAGGTGCTGGACATCATGCAGTCGCGCGGCATCGGCTACCGAAAGATCACCGCCAGCCGCTACGCCAAGGGCATGATCCGCGAGGTGCGTACCCACGATCCGGCGACCTTGATCGACAAGTTGATCTGCGGCGCCTATATCGAAGCGCGTTCCTGCGAACGTTTTGCCAAACTGGCGCCGCATCTGGACGAAGAACTGAACCGTTTTTACGTCTCGTTGCTGCGCTCGGAAGCTCGGCACTACCAGGATTACCTGACGCTGGCGGAGCAGATCGCCGGCGGCGATATCAGCGAGCGGGTGGCGCATTTCGGCCGGGTCGAGGCCGAGCTGATTCAGTCGCCGGACAGCGAGTTCCGTTTTCACAGCGGCGTGCCGGCGTAATAACCCAACAGGCGCCTTTTTAGATTTTTCAAAACTCTCGAACGGGCGTTTTCTGCCTTCTCAAAACGCGACTACGGATTACGCGCCGTATCGCCGAACGAGCAAAAAAATGCCAGTCGGCAGGCGTGCGGACTGGCATTGTTGCGATGCGATGCGATGCGCGTTACAGCGTTTTCAGCATCGTCACTTCGCAATCACCGTGGCCGGTGTTGCCCATCGGCCGATCGATGTGTGCAAAACCGAGGTGCTGGTACAGCCCGATGGCCTGCGTCAGGCTGGCGGTGGTTTCCAGATAACAGCGGCGGAACCCTTGCTGGCGGGCGAACTCCAGCGCCTGGAGCGCCAGTCGTTTGGCCAGGCCCTGGCCGCGCAGCAGCGGCAGAAAATACATTTTCTGCAGTTCGCATACGTCGTCCTCGCCGCCCTGCAACGGTGCGACACCGCCGCCACCGGCAATCTTGCCGTCGATTTCTACCACCCAGTAAGCGCTGCGCGGCAGGCTGTAGAGCTGATACAGCGCGTCCAGGTTGGGATCGGCAACGGTATAGCCCTTGTCCGCCGTCAGGCCGTGCTCGGCGGAGACCTCGCGGATCACATGAGCAATAGCGGCATTGTCTGCTATCGCTATTGGGCGCACCAGCAGGCGCACGGGGGTTGCGATTGTCATGTGTTTACTCACTCGCCAAATAAAAAACGTCTTTTTATTGCAGCTAAAAACGCGTCGGGGTTTGATCTCCCAACGGCGTCCTTGCTGCATTGTTAATGTGTAATAGCACTTATACCCGGCGGGATGCAATGCCTATAAAAAAACAGCGGGCTGTTAACCCGCTGTCTGATACGCATCGCTGCCGGTGTGAACCAGAAATTACAGCGCGGCGATGGTCGCCTGCTGTTCTTGCAGCTTCACTTTGCCTTCTTTGCAGGCCGCCAGACGTTCGCGCTCTTTGGCCACCACCGCTTCCGGTGCGCGGGCCACAAAACCAACGTTTGCCAGCTTGCCTTCGATGGCGGCGATCTCGCCGTCCAGCTTGGCCATTTCCTTCGTCAGGCGCGCAATTTCCGCATCCTTATCGATAAAACCGGCCATCGGGATCAGCAGCTCGGCACCGTCCACCAGTTTGGTAACCGATACCGGGCCTTTTTCGCCCGCCGGCAGCAGGGTGATGGATTGCAGACGCGCCAGTTTTTCGATGAAGCTCTGGTTGTCCTGCACCCGGCGCTGAGCGTCGCCGCTGGCATTGCGCAGCAGCACTTCCAGCTGTTTGCTTGGCGCGATGTTCATTTCGGCGCGAATGTTGCGCACCGCGGTGATCGCCTGCTTGATCCACTCCAGATCCGCCAGCGCCTGCGCGTCTTCCAGCGCGGCGTCGTAGACCGGGAACGGCTGCAGCATGATGGTATCGGCGCTGATGCCCTTGATCTGTTTAACCCGTTGCCAAATGGTTTCGGTGATGAACGGAATGATCGGATGCGCCAGACGCAGCAGCGCTTCCAGCACGGTGATCAGCGTGTGGCGGGTGCCGCGGCGTTCCGCTTCGCTGCCGTTGCTGACGATCGGCTTGGTCAGCTCCAGATACCAGTCGCAGAACTGGTTCCAGGTGAACTCGTACAGGATGCCGGCCGCGATATCAAAGCGGTAGCTGTCCAGCGCCTCGCGGTAGGCTTTTACCGTGCGGTTGAATTCCGCCAGGATCCAGCGATCCGCCAGCGACAGCTGTTTTTCGCCGCCGTTAAAGCCGCAATCCTGATCTTCGGCGTTCATCAGCACGAAACGGCTGGCGTTCCACAGCTTGTTGCAGAAGTTGCGGTAACCTTCCAGACGCTTCATGTCCCAGTTGATGTCGCGGCCGGTAGAGGCCAGCGCCGCCAGGGTGAAGCGCAGGGCGTCGGTGCCGTGTGGCTCGATGCCGTTCGGGAACTGCTTTTCGGTGCGCTTGCGGATTTTTTCCGCCAGCTGCGGCTGCATCATGTTACCGGTGCGTTTTTCCAGCAGGTCTTCCAGCGAAATACCGTCCACCATGTCCAGCGGGTCGATCACGTTGCCTTTGGACTTGGACATTTTCTGCCCTTCGTCGTCGCGGATCAGGCCGGTCATGTACACGGTGTGGAATGGCACCTGCGGCTTGCCGTCTTCGTCTTTGATAAAGTGCATGGTCAGCATGATCATGCGGGCAATCCAGAAGAAGATGATGTCGAAGCCGCTGACCATCACGCTGGTCGGGTGGAAGGTTTTCAGCGCGTCGGTCTGCTCTGGCCAACCCAGGGTGGAGAAGGTCCACAGGCCGGAGGAGAACCAGGTGTCCAGCACGTCTTCGTCCTGGCTCAACGCCACGTCGGCGCCCAGATTGTTGTCGCGACGCACTTCGTCTTCGGTACGGCCGACGTAGACCTTGCCGTTGGCGTCATACCAGGCCGGAATACGGTGACCCCACCACAGCTGACGAGAAATACACCAGTCCTGAATGTCGCGCATCCAGCTGAAGTACATGTTTTCGTACTGCTTTGGCACGAACTGGATATCGCCTTGCTCAACCGCTTCTACCGCCACTTTGGCCAGCGGTGCGGTGCGCACGTACCATTGGTCGGTGAGCATCGGTTCGATCACCACGCCGCCGCGGTCACCGTAAGGCACCGTCAGGTCGTGCGGTTTGATCTCGTCCAGCAGGCCGAGTTCGTCAAAGGCGGCAACCACCGCCTTGCGCGCGGCAAAACGCTCCAGGCCACGGAACTGCGCCGGGATCTCGTTACCATAGTCACTGCAGGCTTCGCCGAGGGTGTTGAACACTTCTGCTTCCTGGCGGATATCGCCGTCGAAGGTCAGAATGTTGATCATCGGCAGGCCGTGACGCTTGCCCACTTCGTAGTCGTTGAAATCGTGCGCCGGGGTGATCTTCACGCAGCCGGTGCCTTTTTCCATGTCGGCGTGCTCGTCGCCGACGATGCGGATGCGGCGGCCGACCAGCGGCAGAATGATTTCCTTGCCGATAAGACTCTTGTAACGCGGGTCTTCCGGGTTGACTGCCACGCCGGTGTCGCCCAGTACGGTTTCCGGACGGGTGGTGGCGACGATCAGATAATCTTTGCCTTCTGCGGTTTTAGCGCCGTCGGCCAGCGGATAACGCAGATGCCACATCGACCCTTTGGACTCGCGGTTTTCCACTTCCAGATCGGAAATGGCGGTGCGCAGTTTGGGATCCCAGTTCACCAGGCGCTTGCCGCGGTAGATCAGATCTTCCTTGTACAGGCGGACAAACACTTCCTTCACCGCGTTGGACAGGCCGTCGTCCATGGTGAAGCGCTCGCGCTCCCAGTCCACGGAGTTGCCGAGGCGACGCATCTGGCGGGTGATGGTGCCACCGGATTCGGCCTTCCACTGCCAGATTTTGTCGATGAAGCCGTCGCGGCCGTAGTCATGGCGGGTTTTGCCTTCTTCCGCCGCGATCTTGCGCTCCACCACCATCTGGGTGGCGATGCCGGCGTGGTCGGTACCTGCCTGCCACAGGGTGTTTTTACCCTGCATGCGCTGGTAGCGGATCATGGTATCCATGATGGTCTGCTGGAAGGCGTGACCCATGTGCAGGCTGCCGGTGACGTTCGGCGGCGGGATCATGATGCAGAAGCTTTCCTGGCTGGTATCGCCATTCGGCTTGAAGTAACCCTGACTCTCCCAATGGTCGTACAGCTTCTGTTCGATTTGGGAAGGATCGTATGCGGTATCGAGCTGACTGTTTGTCTTTTCCATTTTATTTCGTAATTCAGTGAGTTGGCGGCGTTGCCGTGGTCAAGTGGAAGCCGACGCTGCGATAGGCTTTGTATCGGTCGCGCGCCAACTGTTTCAAGGTTTCTTCGTAAGGCACGAAGTCTACCACTTCATGGAAAGCAGTAGCAAAATCTGCAAACTGCGGCAGCAGGGCGATCAGCAGATCGCGTGGCGCATTACCGCGTTTGCCCGGCCAGCATAGCTCGACCGGCGCGCCGTAATGCGGCCCTTCGCCCGCCAGGTTGTGCGGCACGAACTGATGTGGATCGCGCTGCCACAGCGCTTCGTCCAGCCGCTGCGCCTGTTCCTGAGTTTCGCAGGCAATCAGCACGCGCTTTCCTGCGCGCCAACGTTCGGCGGCCACGTCGCAGGCCACGGCTTCATGCGCGCTGAGCGCGCCGACGGGCTGGTCGGTTTCGAGGAGGTAAAACGTTGCCTGCTTGATCATCTGATTCACCGCTGCCGATAAAAAAACAGGGCACAACGTAGTGGTTGCGCCCTTTTGGGACGGAGCAGATAGCTCTGCTCCTTCGCTGCTGAGAGGATTATATACCCATAGGTTTCAAGTTGCAGCCAACGGCGCGGCTTGAAAGATGTCGGGCATTTAATCGTCGCCGTTCAGCCCCGCACGGTTGAGCAGGAACTGCGACAGCAGCGCGACCGGACGGCCGGTGGCACCCTTGGCCTTGCCGGAGCGCCAGGCGGTGCCGGCGATGTCCAGATGCGCCCAGCTGTACTTGCGGGTAAAGCGCGACAGGAAGCAGGCTGCGGTAATTGCCCCGCCCGGACGGCCGCCAATGTTCGCCATATCGGCAAAGTTGGAGTCCAGTTGCTCGTAGTATTCGTCGGCCATCGGCAGGCGCCACGCGCGATCGCCGGCCTGTTCGGACGCGCCGATCAGCTCGTGCGCCAGCGGGTTGTGGTTCGACATCAGCCCGGTGATATGGTGGCCCAGCGCAATCACGCAGGCACCGGTCAGGGTGGCGATGTCAATTACCAGCTCCGGCTCGAAGCGTTCGACGTAGGTCAGGGTGTCGCACAGCACCAGACGGCCTTCTGCGTCGGTGTTCAGCACTTCCACCGTCTGGCCGGACATGGTGGTCAGCACGTCGCCCGGACGGTAGGCGCGCCCGCCCGGCATGTTTTCACAGCCGGCCAGTACGCCGATCACGTTCAGCGGCAGGTTGAGTTCCGCCACCACGCGCATTACGCCGTAGACGGTGGCGGCGCCGCACATGTCGTACTTCATTTCGTCCATGCCGTCGGCCGGTTTGATCGAAATGCCGCCGGAATCGAAGGTCAGGCCCTTGCCGACCAGCACGATAGGCTTAGCGTCCGGGTTCGGGTTGCCCTTATATTCCATTACCGACATCAATGATTCGTTCTGCGAACCGGCGCCGACCGCCAGATAGGCGTTCATGCCCAGCTCTTTCATCTGCTGTTCGCCAATCACGCGGGTGGTGACGTTGGTGCTGAAGGCGTCGGCCAACTGCCGCGCCTGCGACGCCAGGTAGCCGGCGTTACAGATGTTCGGCGGCATATTGCCGAGATCCTTCGCCGCCTTGATGCCGGAAGCGATCGCCAGGCCGTGCTGGATGGCGCGCTCGCCGCTGGTCAGTTCGCGGCGGGTCGGCACGTTGAACACCATTTTGCGCAGTGGGCGGCGTGGCTCCACCTTGTTGCTTTTCAGCTGATCGAAGGTGTAGAGCGTTTCTTTGGCGGTTTCCACCGCCTGACGCACCTTCCAGTAGGTGTTTCGGCCTTTTACGTGCAGCTCGGTGAGGAAGCACACCGCTTCCATCGAGCCGGTATCGTTGAGGGTATTGATGGTTTTCTGAATCACCTGTTTGTACTGGCGTTCATCGAGCTCGCGCTCTTTGCCACAGCCGATCAACAGGATGCGCTCGGAGAGAATGTTCGGCACGTGGTGCAGCAGCAGGGTCTGACCGACCTTGCCCTCCAGTTCACCACGGCGTAACAGGGCGCTGATATAACCATCACTGATTTTGTCGAGTTGTTCTGCGATAGGGGACAGGCGGCGCGGTTCGAAAACGCCGACTACAATACAGGCACTGCGCTGTTTTTCCGGGCTACCGCTTTTTACACTGAACTCCATGCACTCTCCTGAATCTTAAAGACAAAGGCGGACGCTACGGCTAGAATGACCCACTCCGTAACGATCTCCCGCCAATGAGTTAACTAAAGTATGTTAACCTTTACGGCGTAAATTGTTCTGTTTTGGCGACTATAGGTTTGTTCCTATAGGGCACCCAAACGGCTTGATGTTCTAATACTATTTTAGCTGTGAAGGTTGCCATATGATGAGAATAAATGGCGGATTAGCGAAGAAACTATCGATTTTCCTGCAAAAAGACAAGTTTTCACAGGCGTAATAAGCGTGATCATCATTAGATATCTGGTACGGGAAACGCTCAAGAGCCAAATCGCGATCCTGTTCATCCTGCTCCTGATCTTCTTTTGTCAGAACCTGGTCAGGGTGTTAGGGGACGCGGTGGACGGCGATGTCCCGACAAATTTGGTTTTATCTCTGCTCGCATTGGGTGTGCCGAAGATGGCGCAGCTAATCCTCCCATTAAGCCTGTTTCTCGGCTTGTTGATGACGCTTGGGCGTTTGTATACCGAAAGCGAAATCACGGTGATGCACGCCTGTGGTCTGGGCAAACGCACGCTGATTGTTGCCGCCATGGTGCTGGCGCTGCTCACCTCGCTGGTTGCCGCCGCCAACGTCTTCTGGATTGGGCCGTGGGCCTCCAGCCATCAGGATGAAGTGATCGCCGAAGCCAAGGCCAACCCGAGCATTGCCGGGCTGGCGGAAGGGCAGTTCCAGCCGTCGCAGGACGGTAACGCGGTGCTGTTCGTCGGCAACGTGAAGGACAATACCTTCAACAACGTGTTCCTGGCGCAGCTGCGGCCGAACGGCAACCAGCGACCGTCGGTGGTAGTGGCGGAGCAAGGCCAGATCAACCAGATGAAAGACGGCTCGCAGGTGGTGACGCTGGACAAGGGCACCCGCTTTGAGGGTACCGCGCTGCTGCGCGACTTCCGCATTACCGACTTCAGCGATTACAAGGCGGTGGTCGGCCACCGCGCGGTGGCGATAGACAACACCCAGGCCGAACAGATGTCGATGCGCACCCTGTGGCAGTCTGACGATCAGGAAGCGCGCGCCGAGTTCCACTGGCGCCTGACGCTGGTGGTATCGGTGGTGCTGATGGCGCTACTGGTGGTGCCGCTGAGCGTGGTCAACCCACGTCAGGGCCGGGTGCTGAGCATGTTGCCGGCGATCCTGCTGTACCTGATTTTCTTCCTGCTGCAGACCTCGCTGCGCTCTAACGCCGGTAAGGGCAAGCTGGATCCGATGCTGTGGATCTGGCTGGTGAACGCGGTGTACTTCGCCATCGCGCTGGCATTGAACCTGTGGGATACCGTGCCGATGCGCAAGCTGCGCGCACGCCTGAGAGGAGCTGCCTGATGTTTGGCGTATTAGACCGTTATATCGGTAAAACCATCTTCAACACCATTATCATGACGCTGTTCATGCTGGTGTCGCTGTCCGGCATCATCAAGTTTGTCGATCAGCTGCGCAAAGTCGGCCAGGGTGAATATTCCGCTCTGGGCGCCGGCATGTATACCCTGCTCAGCGTGCCGAAGGACGTGGAGATCTTCTTCCCGATGGCGGCGCTGCTGGGCGCGCTGCTCGGGCTGGGCCAGCTGGCGACGCGCAGCGAACTGGTGGTGATGCAGGCTTCCGGCTTTACCCGCCTGCAAATCGCCGGCTCGGTGATGAAAACCGCCATTCCACTGGTGCTGCTGACCATGGCGATCGGCGAATGGGTCGCGCCGCAGGGCGAGCAGATGGCGCGTAACTACCGTGCGCAGCAAATGTACGGCGGTTCTCTGCTGTCGACCAAAAACGGCCTGTGGGCGAAGGACGGCAACGACTTTATCTACATCGAACGGGTGGCGGGCGAGAACGAACTGTCCGGCGTCAATATCTACCACTTCAACGATCGTCGTCGGCTGGAAACGGTGCGCTATGCCGCCACCGCCACCTTTGAAGACGGCGCCTGGCAGCTGTCGCAGGTGGATACCTCGGATCTGACTAACGAAAAACAGGTGACCGGCACCCAGACGCTGACCGGGGTATGGAAAACCAACCTGACGCCGGACAAGCTCGGCGTGGTGGCGCTGGACCCGGATTCGCTGTCGATCAGCGGCCTGCATAACTACGTGAAGTACCTCAAGCAGAGCGGTCAGGAAGCCAGCCGTTACCAGCTGAACATGTGGAGCAAAATCTTTTCGCCGCTGTCGGTGGCGGTGATGATGCTGATGGCGCTGTCGTTCATCTTCGGGCCGCTGCGCAGCGTGCCGATGGGGATGCGCGTGGTCACCGGCATCAGCTTCGGTTTTCTGTTCTACGTGATGGACCAGATCTTTGGCCCGCTGAGCCTGGTGTATAACATGCCGCCGGTACTCGGTGCGCTGTTGCCAAGCCTGCTGTTCCTGCTGATCAGCGTGTATCTGCTGCTCAAGCGCAGATAATCCGCTTTGCCGGCCCCTGTACATCGAGGGGCCGGATCCCTGCCTTTGGCGCCAGGCGTCGTTACATCACCCAATCCAGTACCAGCACCCCGACCAGGCTGATCGCCCAGGCGATGGTGGTCGGCACCGACCACACCATGATCTGCTGTTTTACCTCCTTGATGCCCATCATACGGTTCACCACCCAGAACATACTGTCGTTAAAATAGCTGAAGAACAGCGCCCCCAGCGTGGCCGCCTGCGCCGCTGCCAGCATGTTGATGCCCGGCAGTTGGCTGACGATCGGTGCCGAAATCGAGGCGGCGGTGATCATCGCCACGGTGCCGGAGCCCTGAATCAAGCGCACCAGCGTGGCGATAACAAACGGGATCAGGATCGGCGACAGCGGCAGGCTGGCGACGTGCTGTGCCAGCAGATTGCCGGTACCGCTTTCGCGCAATACCGCTCCCAGCGCACCGCCGGCGCCGGTCACCAGCAGGATGATCCCCGCCGATTGCAACCCTTCCTCCAGCCGTTCCAGCGTTTGCTGCTTGTCGACCTTTGGCATCAATGTGGCCACCGCCAGCAGTACGCTGATCGCCAATGCAATCACCGGCGAACCGAGAAAGGCGAAGCTCTGGCCCCATAGGCTGCTATTCAGCCCGCTTAGCCCGGCGGTTTTCGCCAGCATGTTATTCAGCGCGTTAATGAATATCAGCACGATCGGCGTGACGATCGGCAGCAGCGACAGCAGCAGACCGGGCAGCGGCTTGGCGGCCTTCTCGGCCAGATAGTTCTGGTGGGCGGCGTGCAGATCCAGCGGCGGCTCATCGTCCGGCTGTAGCGCAAATTCCGGGTATTTGCTGCCCAGCCAGCGTGCGTAGAGCACGATGCCGATCACGCACGGGATGGCCAATATCAGCCCGGACAGCATCATCGCACCGATATCGACGCCAAAGATGCCGGCCACGCCCAGCGGTCCCGGCGTCGGTGGCACCGCGTGGTGGGTGATGATCAGCCCGCCGGCCAGCGCCACGCCGAGCGTCAGCAGGTTGCGCTGGCCCTTTTTGGCCAACGCTTTCACCAACGGATAGAGAATGACGAATGCCGAATCGACGAAGATCGGGATACTGACGATATAGCCGGTAATCGCCAGCGCCCACTCCTCGCGTTTTTTGCCCAGCCATTTGATAAAGCTGTAGGCGATTTGTTCGGCAGCGCCGGAGACTTCCAGCACTCGGCCCATCATTACCCCCAGCCCGATGACGATGCCGATGCTGCCGAGAGTCGAACCAAAGCCTTTGGTGATGGCGTCGATGGTTTGCACCGCGCTCAGCCCGCCGGACAGCCCGGCGATCGAGGCGGCGATCAGCATGGCGATCAGCGCGTGCACCCGGGTGCGCAGTACCAGGAACACCAGCACGAACATCGCCACCGCCAGTCCGATAATCGGAATGTACAATTCCATAATCAGCTCCCGCCCTGTTGCTCGTCGCGCATAAAGGCGCGGATCGCCTGCTGGAAGTTCTCGTCGGCGACGAAGCCCATGCCCAGCGCGCGGCGCACGTCGAAGTTGCCCGGCCAGCTGGCGACGATGCGGTTTATCGCCTCATTGGCCTCAAAGCGCACCAGGCTGCTGACCTGCTCGCCGGCCACCTCGCGCAGCGCGTCCAGCATTTCTTGTACCCGCACGCTGATGCCCGGCAGGTTGACGGTGCGCGCGGTGCCGAACGCCTCGGCGGGCAGCGTGGCGGCGTGGATAAAGTTGCGCACCACGCTGGCCGGGCTGGACAGCCACAGCGCCAGACTCGGTGATACCGGGCACACCGCCGGCTCGCCGTGCAGCGGCTCGCGGATAATGCCGCTGGCGAACGATGATGCCGCCTGGTTCGGCTTGCCCGGCCGCACGCTGATGGTCGGCAGGCGCAGCACGCGACCGTCGACAAAGCCCTTGCGCGCATAGTCATTGATCAGCAGCTCGCACATTGCCTTCTGCGTGCCGTAGGAGGACTGCGGCGTGACCGCGCAGCCGTCGTCGATCAGCGCTGGCAGTTGGCCGCCGAACACCGCCAGCGAACTGGTGAAGATAAATTTCATCGCCGGTGCCTTGCGGCGTGCGGCCTCCAGCAGCTGCCGCGTAGCGTCGAAGTTGACCTGCATACCGAGATCGAAATCGCTTTCGGCGTGGCTGCTGACGATGGCCGCCAGATGGAACAGCACGCCGCATTCGGCGTCGATCAGCGCCTCCGCTGCCTGTGGCTGGCTGAGATCGAGCGCGACGCAGCTGACGCGTGGATCGTCCAGCGGCGAGCGCGGCAGTTGGATGTCTGCCAGTACCAGTTGGTCAAAACTCAGGCTGTGCTGGCCTTGCAGCAAAGCGGTGGCCAGGCGCTGACCCAAAAATCCGGCTCCGCCGGTGATGATGATTTTCATGTGTTATTCCTTGCCAAGCGTTGTGATTAGAGTTGGACGTTGTGCAGCCGCAGGCCGCGTTCTTTGAGCTGTTGTTGTGCCTCTGGCGCCAGCGCGGCGTCGCAGATGATGTCGTTCAGCGCTTCCAGCGGACAGACGCGGAACATGCCGTACTTGCCGTATTTGCTGCTGTCGGAGACCAGCACCCGACGGCGGGCGACCTCCAGCAGCGCCTGCTTCACCAGCACTTTTTCTTCGTGCGGGGTCGACAGCCCGTGCTCCAGATCCCACGAACTGGTACTGATGAACGCCACGTCGATGTTCAACGTGCGCAGCAGCATTGCGGCGCTGTTGCCGACGCAGGAATAATTGCGCTGATCCACCAGCCCGCCGGTGTGGAACAGGCTGAGCTGCGGGCGGTTCATCAGGTGCTGGATGATGGAAAAATCGTTGGTGACTACCGTCAGGTTGAAACGCTCAGCCAGATTGCGGGCGATTTCATAGGTGGTGGTGCCGGCATCCAGATACACCACCTGACCGTCCTCCACCAGCGTGGCGGCATACTTGCCGATGGCACGCTTGTGGCGGTGGTGCAGTTGGGCCTTTTCGTTGTAGGCCAGCTCCTGGCGCAGCGTGTCGCTCAGCCGCACGCCGCCGCTGACGCTGATCACTTTGCCTTCCTCCTCCAGCACGCGGACGTCGCGCCGCACCGTCATATGGGAGACGCTCATCAGCTCTGCCAGGGCTACGATGGGCACCAACTGGTATTCATGCACATAGCGATAGATAAAATCGCGGCGTTCGGACGGGATCATGCTCGCTCCTCAGGCACTGACGACAGGCCGTCGTCGTGGCTGTTATTTTTTGTTATCACGGGAAATATTTGACGATCTGATTTAACAAGTAAGCGATAGTGGTCACAATTGCGGCACGGAAGCAATGTGATGGATGTCTTTTTAATTATTTGAAATTAGTGAATTTATTTTGAGTTGATGCGCGAAAGGCTGTGAACAACCGCCTGTGATAAATAATGTGACGTATAACAAGGTTTGTGAGCGGGCGAGCAGGAGGGTGGGGCGGGATGGCAGGGCGGGATGGCGGGGCGGGATGGCAGGGCGGGATGGCAGGGCGGGATGGCAGGGCGGGATGGCAGGGCGGGATGGCCGGGAAGTGCGAGCCAGAGCATGCGCCGCCGTTTTTTTCAGCACTTAACTCTTTGACGCCACGATAACTATTGCGCGGCGATCGCTGGTAGGTATAATACACCCGTTTTCCGCATACTACTTCAGTGCCGAAGTGGCGAAATCGGTAGACGCAGTTGATTCAAAATCAACCGTAGAGATACGTGCCGGTTCGAGTCCGGCCTTCGGCACCATTAGTAACCGCGCGAACAAGAAGCCACCGAAAGGTGGTTTTTTTGTGTCTGGAGTTTGGTATCTGTACGGTTTTTCCCCGATTTTTTACGCTACCTAAGGCAAACCGCTGGGGATAATTGCGGGTGTCTCGCGATTCGATAATTATTCATACAGAGCCCCTGAAAGAATGCTCGTTATGGCTGTGAGTGATGAGAAGGTTCGTACAGCTAAGCCTGAAGCAAAAGCTTATACGCTGACTGACGGTGAAGGCATGGTTTTGTTGGTTCACCCTAACGGTTCGAAATATTGGCGGCTGCGTTATCGTTTTGGCGGCAAAGAAAAGATGCTTGCGTTGGGAAAATATCCTGGAGTTTCGCTGGCGGATGCCAGGGCACGTAGGGATGAGGCCCGTAAGCTGTTAGCTAATGGTGTCGATCCAAGTGAGAACAAGAAAGCCGTTAAGGTAGCGCAGGAGCAAGAGGCGATAACGTTTGAAGTGGTTGCTAGAGACTGGCATACCAGTAATCAGAAGTGGTCCGCATCGCATAGCGCACGTGTATTGAAAAGCCTTGAAGATAATGTCTTTGCTGCTATCGGTAAGCGGAACATTGCTGAATTGGAGACGCGGGATCTGCTTGTACCCATCAAGGCTGTGGAGTCATCCGGGCGTCTTGAAGTCGCCGCCCGTTTACAGCAGCGGACGGACTACCGCGATTATGAGGTTTGCTGTACAGAGTGGTTTAATCGATTATAACCCTGCGCAAGAGATTGCCGGTGCGGTTGCTACGGCTAAACGGCGGCATCGCGCTGCGCTAGAGCTTAATCGCATGCCTGAATTACTTCACCGTATTGATCATTACTCCGGCAGGCCGTTAACTCGACTGGCTATAGAACTCACATTGTTGGTTTTCATCCGTTCAAGCGAGCTGCGTTTTGCCTGCTGGTCAGAAGTGGATTTTGAAACGGCCATGTGGACGATCCCCGGTGAGCGTGAAGCGCTGGACGGTGTTAAACATTCACAGCGAGGTTCAAAGATGCGGACGCCCCATCTTGTTCCCTTATCGCGTCAGGCCTTAGCTATTCTGGAAAAGATCAAAAGCATGAATGGGAACCGAGAGCTGATCTTTGTGAGCGATCACGATCCGTGTAAGCCTATGAGCGAAAACACAGTGAACAAAGCTCTGCGAGTGGTGGGCTATGACACGAAAACGGAAGTATGTGGGCATGGTTTCAGGGCCATGGCGTGTAGTTCGTTGATTGAGTCGGGGCTGTGGCCTAGAGATGCGGTAGAGCGGCAGATGAGCCATCAGGAGCGTAGCTCTGTTCGGGCAGCTTACATCCATAAGGCGGAGCATCTTGGGGAGCGTAGGTTGATGCTGCAGTGGTGGGCTGATTTTCTGGATGCAAATGCAGAGAAGTCAGTAAGTCCCTTTGACTTTGCTAAACAGTACTCAAGATAGTTACCGAACCAAATTCAGCTGGAAGGTTTGAGGCCTTAACCAGCCAGAGGTAGGGCGCGTTTTGTACTCGTGGATAAACAGTATTCACGGCCAACCTACATTGGCCTGCCAATGCCTAAATAGCACAAAGAGCTGGGCCTCTTCTTTGACCTGAATATTAACTAACTATATGATTTTACAAAAAAATTATTTTCCCTCAACGGGGGCGTCCATTGTAGTCCTTAAAAAAGTAGGAGTGGATAAATCACCAATAGCAACCGGAGAAAGAAAACACAACATTTATTGCAGTAAGCTACGTTTTAACTCAAACGCAAAACGTGCTACATTGTATTTCACTAAGAGGTGAAATTATGTCGACAAAACCCACTACAACAATACGAATCGACTTGGATGTCAAGAGACGCGCCAGTGAAGTGTTCGACGAAATAGGTATCGGCATGTCCGCCGCAATAAATACATTTCTTAAAGCGGTGGTTCGCGAGGGTACTATGCCATTTGATATAAATTTAGAACGCCCTAAGTTACACTCAAAATCAGGAAATGCCACTCTCAATCATGCCTTCATCGTCAAAAAGGATGAGTTTTATACGCAGTATGAAGACGTAGCTAGGGAAATGATGAAGCATCGGGAGCAGTTAAAGGGTAAAACTATACTCTGTAACTGTGATGATCCTTTCGAGTCAGCTTTCTTCCGGTTCTTTGTACTGAATTTCGAAAAGCTAGGACTTTCGGGCTTGACATCCACTTGCTACGCCGGCTCTCCGATTGCGGGCCGTGAATACCCATTAGAGGGCGTGACAGGAGCCTATAAAGCTGTAGTCACTGAAGTGCCTGTTGATACTCTGGTAAGGCCTGACGGTTCGCTGGATTTAGAGCCATTATTTACATTGCCAGGAAATTCTCTTGAGCATCTTACTGGTGACGGAGATTTCCGTTCAAATGAATGTGAAAGTTTGCTCAAGAAAGCAGATATAGTGGTCACTAATCCTCCATTTAGTCTTTTTCGCGAATACATTAGCCTATTGGTGCGTCACGAAAAAGATTTTATTATCCTTGGAAATATGAATGCAGCGACATATAAAGAGGTATTCCCTCTTTTCTGTCATAACAAAGTTTGGTACGGAGAATCTATCCGTTCCGGGGATCGCAAATTTTATGTTCCTGACAGCTATCCGTTAAATGCATCTGGTTGCGGTATAGATGAGGGGGGGCGACGTTTCATCCGGGTAAAGGGCGTTCGCTGGTTCACCAACCTTGATACCAGTAGGCGACATGAGCCTATAGAATTAACTTGCCACTATTCTCCAGAAGAATACCCACGTTACGAAAACTACGACGCAATTGAGGTCGGACGCACCCAAAACATTCCTGTCGACTACGATGGAATTATGGGAGTGCCAATTACATTTCTCGACAAATACAGTCCAGATCAGTTTGAAATCGTCATGCTTGCCAACGGCAACGCACGTAGCAATGTATCTTCAAGCATTCTCAAAGAGGCTGGATATCGTCCGCATCCTGAAGATAGGGGAGGAGTAGGTATTATCAATGGCCGGCGCGTTTATGCAAGAATTTTAATCCGCAGGAAATCTTTATGAGCAACCTAATGCGCGTACCCTGTGCATATCAGGGGGGTAAGCAGCGTGTAGCAGCTCAGATAGTCGACCTTCTTTTTGAGTCTAATCCCGGTCCGGACACTCTATTCTATGACCTGTGTTGTGGGTCTGGCGCAGTATCTATAGAATTGGTTAACAGAGGCGTCGATCCATCACGCATAAGGATGCTTGATATTAGCTCATGGGGGGCATTCTGGTCTGCTATTGGCTCCGGAACATTCAATATGGATATTTTTGATGGCATTTTATCCGGATTGCCTAATGATAAACGCTTTTTTAAAGCTTATATGTCTACGCTATCGGCGCTTCCAGTGAATGACATCGAGGCTGAACTATATCCAGTGCTTCAGGCCTGCTCCTTTGGAGGTAAGCAAATTTGGCGCAAAGGCGAATATTGGGCAAATGCCTGCTTCAGGGATTACTGGGAACCAACCGCAACCAGTATTCGTCGTAGTCCTGCCAACCCAATGCAGCCATCACCTGTCGAGTTGCGTCGCCGAATTGATGCCCTCGTAAATGGCATGAAAGGAGTAAGCTGTCTTCATATGGATATAATGACATTCTTGGATAATCCTTTACCTGAAAATGCTATCGTCTATGTAGACCCTCCATATAAAAGCACAACAGGTTATGCATTTGGTTTCGATATCCCATCGTTCATAAACCGCTTTCGAGAGTTTAATCGCGCTCCGTTGTTTATTTCGGAGGGAGTCCCGCTGAATGAAAGCGCTATATTGCTTACTTTTGGCGGTGCCAAAGGCGGCATCAGCGGGAACAGGAAAGGGAAACACGAAGAATGGTTAAACCGTTTCTAGAGTAACCCAAGCTGCCTGGCGCTTGTCGTAGCCCCATTTCGTGCCAAAATACGAGAGGCCGCCTTAAAATTCTCAAGCTCCGATGCGGCGAATACTGACATATAAAAATAATCACCTTGAATTTTAGTAAAGGTGATTATTTTTCTGACTAAGTATTCAGCCTCGCCTTTGGCTCTAAAAGCGTCAGTGATCTTCCTTCCGGAAGTACTAGTTCCTTTTATTTGCAGCCTCCATGTGCCATTTGCGTTATTCCCCTCAGGAAAAAGTATAGTGTTGGCAAAATAGTCAACCCCTTCAAAATTGAGGGTTATATTTTTATACTGGTCAATAGCTGCTGGATCTAGGCCAAAAAACTCAACCCCACCACGCATAAACTTTTTATTTCCAAGGTCAAAAGAAGTACCGCTGGGGTCTCCGTGTTCCACCAGAGACTTCTTAGAGAGATCAAGAATGTTACGTGATCCTCCTGTCATTTTCCCTGTTTCAAACCAGATGGTCTGCCCCTCTTTTTCCAGGGAAGCTGAGTGAGATTCCGTTGGATGCTTGATAATTGCTGTCGATTGTTCCACCTGCAACATACCGATACGAGGAAGTGGAGCTGAGACACCATTACCAAACAAACCCACCTGGGCTCGTTCTGTTTTATCCTTAGTTGCCAATCGAATCCTTTCGGCGACCTCTTTAAACACATATCCATTCTCAAGGAGCGTTTCTATGTCGTCTCGTGACGCTATCGGCATGAATGAATTGTCGAGTGACGTTAATTCCCCAATGTATTTCTCCAGTCCACTGACTATTTCCCCCTCATTTTCGTTCGTCCCGTCAATTGCGATATGTACTGAGCTTTCAAAGTTGGTCCATAGGCCTCCCCCGGTTAGATTGTGTGAGCCTACAACAATCAAACTTTTGCTATTCCCTAAAAACTGGTAGATTTTTGAATGGAATGTCTGCGCCTTTTCAGCATGTATAACATTCAAAGAGTCAGTATTCAGTAGCAATGCAGTCAGAGCCTCGTACGATGTCCCACCAAGGTCGACCCCTAAGTAAGCATTAACGATTCCGCCGCGTTTTCTGAACCTCTCAAGCGAATCTTTAATTCTAAGGACACCACTGTTCTTCGCGAAAGCGACTACGATATTCAGCGTGTGGTAATCCGGTGACTCGAGCAATTCAATCAGACGGTTTCCAAGCTGTCCGGTAAAAGGCTGGTTCATCAGTTCCATTCAGTTCTCCTTTGGACTATCCTGTTTCTCATAGTTTCTTCGGGCTTTTTGTTTTGAACACATAAACATCAGTCTCAACAAAGGCATAAGCAACATAATAAATATCTTTTTGCATGTCGGATAGTCTCTTGACCTGCTCCCCGTTGATTAACACACCCCGATGTTAGTAATGTCTTCATAAGCCACATGAGGACATCCCCATGAAGAAGCGTTTTTCCGACGAACAGATCATCAGTATTCTTCGCGAGGCGGAAGCCGGAGTTTCTGCCCGTGAGCTCTGCCGTAAGCACGCCATTTCCGATGCCACTTTCTACACCTGGCGCAAGAAGTTTGGTGGCATGGAAGTTCCTGAGGTGAAGCGGCTTAAATCTCTTGAAGAGGAGAACGCCCGCCGCAAGAAGCTACTTACCGAAGCCATGCTGGATAAGGAGGCTCTTCAGGTGGCTCTGGAGCGAAAGTGCTGACGACAGGCCAGAAGCGGGAAGCCGTTGAGTTTATGTTTGATGCGACCGGTCTGTCGCAACGTCGTGCCTGCAGGCTTACAGGTTTGTCCCTGTCGACCTGCCGCTATGAGGCTCAGCGTCCGGCAGCTGATGCGCATTTATCAGGGTGCATCACTGAGCTGGCACTGGAGCGCGGGCGTTTTGGCTACCGCCGCATCTGGCAGTTGCTGCGTCGGTAAGGCCTTCACGTCAATCACAAGCGGGTATACCGTATTTACCACCTTAATGGACTGAGCGTAATACGCAGACGACGCCGTAAAGGGCTGGCGACCGAACGGTTTCCGCTTCTGCGCCCGGATGCCCCGAACCTGACACGGTCGATGGATTTCGTTATGGACGCACTGGCCAACGGTCGGAGGATCAAGTGCCTGACCTGTGTGGATGATTTCACGAAGGTGTGTCTGACGATCACCGCCGCTTTCGGTATTTCAGGCGTTCAGGTCACGCGCATTCTGGACAGCATCGCGCTTTTTAGGGGCTATCTGCGGGCAGTCGATATTCTGCGGGCGCGACAGGCAACTGGTTTATTGAAAAGAAATCGTAGTAGCGCGGCACGGTGAACATTGGGAATAGCCTTCCTGATTCACACTGCAGCTTTCCTTACTTATTTACTCATTCCAAAAAGCACCTGCCGATGCTGGTTGGTGCTTTTACTTATATGGCGAAATATCATGCAAATAGAAGCTGTGATTTTAACTGGGCACATTATCGCAAGTACAATCCGGGAATGCTGGGCCGTCGTTGTTGATGGTTTTGACGCATGCGGCGAACAAGCTTATGATCCAGCTTAATTTCTTTTCCTTATGAAGGGACGGGTATGGGCAACAGAATGTGGATGATCCGCGGTGACGGCGGCAAGCTCTATGACGATTTTCGCGATAAGCAAATTGTAGGCATCGGTTGGTCTCAGCTGGCTCCATTAGTTAAACCCGGCCTGTCCCGAGCCCAGTTACTCGCCTTATACCAGGAGGCAGATCCTTTAACAAAGCTGGGAACTGCGCGTTCTGGTGCATCGCAGGTCTGGCGTTTTGTGAATGAGATCCAAAAGGGTGATTGGGTTATTACCTATTCGCCAGCCAACCGTACTTATTTGCTAGGCAAAGTCACTTCAGACTTCCAATATCATCCTGAATGGATTGAAGAGGGGATGGGGATCGCTCGGCAGGTTAAATGGAATACTGAAGAAATCGACCGCGATAGACTGTCTGTTGCTACCAAAAACACATTGGGTTCTACGCTGACAGTTTTCCAGCTTCCAGAATATGCTCTAGAAGAACTTTTGCAGGACAAGAAACCCACTGTAGATGTGATTACTCAGAGTCCAGTTGTGATGGATGAAGATGAGGTCGTTTCTGATCCGCTCCGCGATATGGAAATGCTGGCGTTTGAGGGTATCAAAGATCGTATCAACTCTCTTGACTGGGACGAGATGCAAAATCTGGTTGCCGGAGTTTTACGTAGTATGGGCTATAAAACGCAGGTGTCACCTGCGGGTGCCGATCGGGGTAAAGACATCATTGCTTCACCTGATGGATTCGGTTTTGAAAATCCACGTATTATCGTTGAGGTAAAACATCGCAGGGAGCAAATGGGAAGCCAACAGATCCGCAGCTTTATCGGCGGTCGCCACAAAGACGATCGCGGGCTTTATGTCAGTACCGGTGGTTTTACAAAAGATGCTCGATATGAAGCCGACCGTTCGACAATACCACTGACTCTCTGGACACTTGATGATCTCGTCCGTGCGCTTATTGAGAACTACGAACAAGTTGATATCGAGACTAAACTTTTGGTGCCTCTGAAGAAAACGTTCCTGCCAGCCTGAGTCTTGCTTCGACAGCCATATCGGTGTTCTACTGGTGTGGCTTTATACCCACTTGCAATGTCTATTTTTTGTACGGATCTTAACTTGTGGGTACAAGTGCGAGTATAACTAATTATTCCTGTTTCTAAACAATATTAATATCAGTCTTCTAGGCGTAAAATTCGAGTCCGGCCTTGCCATTAGTAACCGCGCGAACAAGAAGCCACCGAAAGGTGGTTTTTTTGTGTCTGGAGTTTGGTATCTGTACGGTTTTTCCCCGATTTTTTACGCTACCTAAGGAAAACCGCTGGGGATAATTGCGGGTGTCTCGCGATTCGATAATTATTCATACAGAGCCCCTGAAAGGATGCTCGTTATGGCTCTGAGTGATGAGAAGGTTCGTACAGCTAAGCCTGAAGCAAAAGCTTATAAACTTATTGACGGTGAAGGCATGGTGTTGCTGGTTCACCCTATCCATAAAGCGGAACATCTGGATGTTCGCAAGCTTATGTTGCAGTTGTGGGCTGATTTTCTGGATGCCAATCGGGAGAGAGCGATTACGCCGTTTGACTATGCGAAGAGCAACTGGGGGAATAGCGTGTGAGTTGAATGTCTTTATTTCTCGGTTGATGTTTAAAATAAAATGACCAACCAGCTCGCTTAGGACTGGTTGGTCGCTGTATTTTTTACCGTTGTTTTCAGAATTCTAACTGCCAGGTGGAGAGTCGACAGACAAAAAAGATGTCTGCAATAATGCCTTGAATGTACATATAGTTGCGAGCATCATCGCAAATATGTGTTCATGGATTCTTCAACGCAATGACCTCAGACAAAACCCTAAAGCAAGCGATATCAAATATTACTATTTGGCGCAAAGGCGAACAGCGTGCGCCACATAAGCCATTATTGCTGCTGCACGTCCTCTCACGCTATCGGCAGGGTCATGATCGCCTGTTTAACTATGGTTCTGAAATCTACGAGCCCCTGTTGGATCTTCTGGAACGTTATGGACCGCAGCGCCGTGACCAGCGCCCGGACATGCCGTTCTGGCGTCTGAAGGGCGATGGCTTCTGGGAACTACAAAACGCGGAACTGTGTTCAACCAATGGTAGCCGCCAGCCGCCCCGACGTGAACTCATCGAATATAATGTCGCGGGTGGATTTAATGCCGACAATTTTGCGTTGGTGGCAAAAAATCATAGGTTAATTGATACGCTGGCGCAGCAGCTCCTGGAGGCGCATTTCCCGGCCAGTATTCAGGAAGACATCGCTGACGAGATGGGTTTTGATATTCGCACCTCTCTTCGTCAACGCGATCCGAAGTTCCGCCAGATGGTGCTACGTGCTTACAATTATCAGTGCGCTATTTGCGGCTTCAACATGCGCCACGATAATGCGCCGATTGCTCTGGAAGCTGCCCATATCAGATGGAAGCAGCATCATGGTCCTTGTGAAGTACCTAATGGCCTGGCATTGTGCGTAATTCATCATAAAGCGTTTGATCGTGGTTCGATTGGCTTGGATGAAAATATGCGTGTGATGGTTTCCGACGCGGTGAATGGTGGTGGGGTGGTACAGCGGCTGTTCTGGGATTTTGCGGGAAAAGCGATTGCGTTGCCATCGGTTAAAGAAAATTATCCGCGCGAGCGGTTTGTGGAATGGCACAGGAAAGAGGTGTTCAGAGGAGAGCATTGAACTGGGGTAGGGCAGTTATTTTGCGTGTGGTATATAAACCATTCAGCCTTGATGACTAAATGGTTTGTCAGGGACAATCACGATGCTTCACGTTCTGCAAGTTCGGAGTCACCGGCATAAGGGACTTTTCCAGAAGGTACAACCTTTGCAGCCGCGATGAAATGCACATCCTGATCGTCAAAGAAAATGTGTGGCTTAAACGCCTTTAGAACTTTTGTTTTCTCTACACCGCCGAGAAAAAAGCCTCATCGACATTATACTCCCCAGCTTCTGAGCGTTTTAATGACGCGCATTTCTGATGGGCTGTTTCTGGCCGTCACAAGTGTAATATGGACGGGAGAATACTCAACGTGGGTTGGCAGTCGTTCCTGAAGCTTGGCTATTTTTTTAACAGAGTGGCATATGGTCCCCCTTCCATTCTACTTATTACCGCCGTTAAAAATGGGAGGTTATCCTCTGACATACCCAAGAAGAACGATGAAAAGATTTTCTTTTCGTTAGCGAGAATTTCTCACCAACAAGAAAAACTCATTTTTGTGTTTCTTACACTCTTTTGTGTTTTAATGATATCATTACTTCTTGGCAAGTGGGGAGGGCATCATGCAAAACAAAATTAAAGAACTTCGTACTCAACTATCAATCACTCAGCGTGAATTGGCGGATATGGTTGGTACCAGCCAACAACAGATCCAACGTATCGAGACAGGAAAAGTTGCGGCCAAGTTAGGGCTGGCGCAAGCGATAAGCGCTGTCTTAAATAAACCACTGAAGGCAGTTTTTCCTGAAAGTGATAACTTGCTGAAAAAATTGCGCAATCAGACTAGCCGTAGCGACGAGGAGCTGGAAAAAATTGCTGCTAATGGTATTGAAATGGATGGCTGCATTTGGACGGTGAAACTCTGGTTACGAGGGCAGCAAGATTATTTGCTGTTACCTATTTCCCCGGCTGATAAGCGTCGTTTTTACTCATACTTTCAGGAAAGAACAGCGCCTGATTATGAGCATTTCTTTGTTTTCGACTCTGAACAGCATCGTTATGCTTTAAATGCCCGAGAGGTGATTTTCCACCAATTCTTGTTTGATGGTTTTCCACCTATTCCTGAAGAAGAGGATGGTGAGGCAAATGAAGGAAGATATGGGAATGTCCATATCACCATGGTGAATGGTGGTCCGGTTATTGAGCTTTACTGTGAGCCAGATGAGTCCGAGGACGAAAGTGATGGCGATATCGGTCAGTTGAATGCATTTTTTGACATTCTTGAATCAGAGCCGGAATCAACCGAGCGGTATCAGTTAACCGACATAGATGGGGAAGATGCTTTTATCCGTATTGGTTCTATTGCGATGGTGCGAGTCGCGCTTGATGCGCTAGAGTCTGTCGAGGAAGATAACGAGTAACAGAGTTCGGCATCTTAACCAAGCCACACTCGTCCTGGTTCGATGCCGAAAATCAATGAATTTTCGCGCTGGTATAACAGAATGGTTTTTTGTATAAAATCATTCGGTTATGCGTTATGTCCGAGTCCGGCCTTGCCACCGACAGATGTTTTTTTGTGTCTGGAGTTTGGTATCTGTACGGTTTTTCCCTGATTTTTTACGCTACCTAAGGCAAGCCGCTGGAGATAATTACGGGTGTCTTGTGGTTCGATAATTTCTCATACAGAGCCCCCGAAAGGATGCCCGTTATGGCTCTGAGTGATGAGAAGGTTCGTACAGCTAAGCCTGAAGCAAAAGCCTATAAGCTGATTGACGGCGAAGGTATGGTTTTGCTGGGTTAAGGGCTCCCTTATTGAATCGCCGAGCTAAAGCAGCGACTTACTGGAATTCGCGTTGCCGGGAACTGAACATATCAGAGCGCAAAATCGTAATACACAAACGCGAGCTTATTCCCGTCCGGATCGCGTACGTAGGCGCTATGAAAACCCTGTCCGTATTGCGGCCTGTGCCCCGGCGCGCCTTCATCCGTGCCGCCCAGGCTGAGCGCAAGCGTGTGCAACTGCCGTATCTGTTCAAACGAGCGGGCATTCAGCGCCACCATCGTGCCATTTCCCACTCCGGCACGCTGTCTGTCAAAGGGCCTACCGACGCAAAGCCCGGTGGTGGAGTTGTCATTAAATGTCCCCCAGGAGGCGCCTTCTTCGTTACGGCCTGCCTTTGGGTGCCCAAGCAATTCCATCAACGGGTCGTAGAACCTGATGGCACGCGGCAGATCGTTAGTCCCCAGCATTACGTAAGAAAACATAAACCCTCCTCGTTCAGGTTAGCTTTTGCATTATTGCTCCTGGCAGCCTGTCGGTGATGCCGCCTGGCTCGGATGCTGCTGTGGCAGTTTAAGCAGGCGGGATAAATAGCGTGCAGAATGACTGTGCACTATTACCCATTAACTGTTTTTTAGTTAAGAAAAATCAATAAATAATTATGGGATTTAATAGCAAATTACCAAAATGATAAAGTGTGAAGTCACGGAAACTTTTGCTGTGAAGCACATACGATCGGTAAGTTAGCATTACAGGCTGAAAGCGGATGGCCGAGGTTATGCATAAAGGCTGCATAAATGCCTATGAGCGATTAACAATGAAGTAACACATTTCCGCTAAACATGCGCTGGCGCAAAACTCATCGAAAAACCGGTGGTAGGGCAGACTGAATTCTCGTATAAAAGATTAAAATGAAACGGTGTTTTATATTGAGGATTTATCTATGATCGTTGGCAACATCCATCATCTGCAGTCCTGGCTACCTGAAGAACTGCGTCAGGCTATCGAACACGTCAAAGCTCACGTCACCGGCGCTACCCCCTGCGGCAAACACGACATCAACGGCAACAACCTGTTTTATCTGGTGTCAGAAGATATGACCCAGCCGTTTGCCGAGCGCCGCGCTGAGTTTCACGCCCGCTATCTGGATATTCAGATAGTCATGGAAGGCCAGGAGGGCATGACCTTCAGTACCCTGCCGCACGGTACGCCGGACACCGACTGGCTGGCGGATAAAGACATCGCGTTTTTGCCCGAGGGCGAGCAGGAGAAAACGGTGGTGTTAAGCGAAGGTGATTTTGTGGTGTTCTACCCGGGCGAAGTGCATAAGCCGCTGTGCGCGGTGGGTGCGCCTGCGCAGGTGCGTAAGGTGGTGGTGAAAATGCTGGTGGGGTAAGCCCCTGACACCGTAAGAGAAGGGTGAATCGTACCCTCTTCCTGTGGGAGAGGGTTAGGGTGAGGGCATCAGTCCGCACCCGGTCATTATGTGATCCAGCTTATATTTTCCACACTCCCTCATCGTCTCCCATTTACCTGCGCTTTTTCTGCGTCATAGTATGATCGTTAAATTAGTGAACGCTGTTCTATAATGTAGAACAAAATGATTCAGCAAGGAGATCTCATGCCGCAGACCGCGTTGTTCACGGGAATCATTCCCCCTGTCTCCACCATCTTTACCGCCGATGGGCAGCTTGATAAACACGGCACCGCCGCGTTGATCGACGATCTGATCGCCGCGGGCGTCGATGGCCTGTTCTTTTTGGGCAGCGGCGGTGAGTTCTCCCAGCTAAACGCCGAAGAGCGTAAAACCATAGCCCGGTTTGCTATCGAACATGTCGATCGCCGGGTGCCGGTTCTGATTGGCACCGGTGGCACCAACGCCCGGGAAACCATTGAACTGAGCCAGCATGCGCAGCAGGCCGGCGCCGACGGGATCGTGGTGATCAACCCGTACTACTGGAAAGTGTCTGAAGCGAATCTGATCCGCTACTTTCAACAGGTGGCAGACAGCGTCACGCTGCCGGTTATGCTGTATAACTTTCCGGCGCTGACCGGGCAGGATCTGACCCCGGCGCTGGTCAAAACCCTGGCCGACTCGCGGAGCAATATTGTCGGCATCAAAGACACGATCGACTCCGTCGCCCATCTGCGCAGCATGATCCACACCGTCAAATCTGCCCATCCGCACTTCACGGTGCTGTGTGGCTATGACGATCACCTGTTTAATACCCTGCTGCTTGGTGGCGATGGCGCGATCTCGGCCAGCGGTAACTTTGCCCCGCAGGTGTCGGTGAATCTGCTGAAGGCCTGGCGTGACCAGGAGATGGCGAAGGCGGCCGAATACCACCAGATCCTGCTGCAAATACCGCAGATGTATCAGCTCGATACGCCGTTTGTGAACGTCATTAAAGAGGCGATAGTGCTGTGCGGCCGGCGGATCTCCACGTACGTGCTGCCGCCCGCGTCGCCGCTGGATGAGCCGCGTAAGGCGCAGCTGAAAATCCTGTTGCAACAGCTCAAGCTCTGCTGAGCCGGAAGACGACGATGACCATTGAGAAAATTTTTACCCCACAGGATGATGCGTTTTATGCCGTCATCACCCACGCGGCCGGGCCGCAGGGGGCACTGCCGCTGACGCCGCAAATGCTGATGGAATCCCCCAGCGGTAACCTGTTTGGCATGACGCAAAACGCCGGTATGGGCTGGGACGCCAACAAGCTGACCGGCAAAGAGGTGCTGATTATCGGTACTCAAGGCGGCATTCGCGCCGGGGACGGCCGACCTGTTGCGCTGGGCTATCACACCGGGCACTGGGAGATTGGCATGCAGATGCAGGCGGCGGCAAAGGAGATCACCCGCAATGGTGGGATCCCGTTTGCGGCCTTCGTCAGCGATCCGTGCGACGGGCGCTCTCAGGGCACCCACGGCATGTTCGACTCCCTGCCGTACCGTAATGACGCGGCGATCGTGTTTCGCCGTCTGATCCGCTCCCTGCCGACGCGGCGCGCGGTGATCGGCGTGGCAACCTGCGATAAAGGGCTGCCCGCGACCATGATTGCGCTGGCCTCCATGCATAACTTGCCGACCATTCTGGTGCCGGGGGGCGCGACGCTGCCGCCGACCGTGGGGGAAGATGCCGGCAAGGTACAGACTATTGGCGCGCGTTTCGCTAACCATGAGCTATCGTTGCAGGAGGCCGCCGAGCTGGGTTGCCGCGCCTGCGCATCACCCGGGGGCGGCTGCCAGTTCCTCGGCACCGCGGGAACGTCACAGGTAGTGGCAGAAGCACTGGGTCTGGCGCTGCCGCACTCCGCGCTGGCCCCGTCCGGGCAGGCCGTATGGCTGGAGATTGCCCGCCAGTCTGCGCGGGCGGTGAGCGAGCTGGATAACCGCGGGATCACGACCCGCGATATCCTGACCGACAAAGCCATTGAAAACGCCATGGTGCTTCACGCGGCGTTTGGTGGCTCCACCAACCTGCTGCTGCACATCCCGGCGATTGCTCACGCGGCGGGCTGCACCATCCCGGATGTGGCACACTGGACGCGCATCAACCGTAAGATTCCGCGTCTGGTGAGCGTGCTGCCAAACGGCCCGGACTACCACCCGACGGTGCGCGCCTTCCTTGCGGGCGGCGTGCCGGAGGTAATGCTCCATCTGCGCGATCTGGGACTGCTGCATGAAGATGTCATGACCGTTACCGGTCAGACGGTCGGGGAGAACCTCGACTGGTGGGAAAACTCGGAGCGTCGGGCGCGTTTTCGTCAGTGCCTGCGCGAGCAGGACGGCGTTGATCCGGATGACGTGATCCTGCCGCCTGAACGCGCCCGCGCGAAAGGGCTGACCTCGACGGTCTGCTTCCCGACCGGCAATATCGCACCCGAAGGCTCGGTGATCAAAGCCACGGCGATCGACCCGTCCGTTGTGGGGGACGATGGCGTTTACCGCCATACCGGCCGGGCGCGGGTGTTTGTCTCTGAAGCGCAGGCCATCAAGGCCATCAAGCAGGAAGCGATCCGGCAGGGCGATATTATGGTGGTGATTGGCGGAGGCCCGTCCGGCACCGGCATGGAAGAGACCTACCAGCTGACCTCCGCGCTGAAACATATCTCGTGGGGCAAGACGGTATCGCTGATCACCGATGCGCGCTTCTCGGGAGTATCGACCGGGGCGTGCTTCGGCCATGTGTCGCCGGAAGCGCTGGCAGGTGGCCCCATCGGCAAACTGCGCGACAACGATATCATCGAGATCGGTGTCGACCGCCTGACCTTGACGGGTAGCGTCAACTTTATCGGCACGGCAGAGCAGCCGCTGACGCCGGAAGAAGGCGCGCGCGTACTGGCGGCGCGTCAGCTGCATCCTGACCTGGGCGCCCACGCGTTTTTGCCGGACGATACCCGCCTGTGGGCGGCTCTGCAGTCGGTGAGCGGCGGCACCTGGAAAGGGTGTATTTATGACACCGATAAAATCATCGAGGTAATTAACGCCGGTAAAAAAGCGCTCGGGCTTTAATTATATTTATTGCTTTTGTCGTCTACGGAAAATATTCCGTGGACGGCTTTTGCATGTCTATTTTTTATTGTTGGTTGAATATTTTAATTGCATGAAAAACAACATATTTAAATTATTTCAAGATATCGAGTAGCGTCACAAAAGCAAAATATCATAATTCATAAATAAGATATGACCATTGTCGATTAATTGAACACTTAATTACACTCTATTAATACGATGTTGTGAATTCAGCACACGAAATAAGGGTGTATTCCTGATGATGCACCGGGTATTTATTTGCCCGAATCAGGACCCTGGCGTTTGCACTGTTCCACGTACTGCCGTTGGGGGTAATGATGCAATTAACCATGAAAGATAAAATTGGCTACGGGCTGGGTGACACCGCCTGCGGCTTTGTCTGGCAGGCCACCATGTTCCTGCTGGCCTATTTCTATACCGACGTGTTTGGCCTGTCGGCGGGCATTATGGGGACGCTGTTTTTAGTTTCCCGCGTGCTGGATGCCGTCACCGATCCGCTGATGGGGCTGCTGGTTGACCGCACCCGCACCCGTCACGGCCAGTTCCGCCCGTTCCTGCTGTGGGGGGCGATCCCGTTCGGTATTGTCTGCGTGCTGACCTTCTACACGCCGGACTTCTCCGCGCAGGGTAAAATCATCTACGCCTGCATAACCTACATTCTGCTGACCCTGGTCTACACCTTCGTTAACGTCCCTTACTGCGCCATGCCGGGCGTCATCACCGCAGATCCGAAAGAGCGTCATGCGCTGCAGTCCTGGCGCTTTTTCCTTGCGGCGGTGGGATCGCTTGCCATCAGTGGCATTGCGCTGCCGCTGGTGAGCATCATTGGTAAAGGGGATGAACAGGTCGGCTATTTTGGGGCCATGTGCGTGCTGGGGCTCATTGGCGTGGTTCTGCTCTACGTCTGTTTCTTTACCACCAAAGAGCGTTACACCTTTGAGGTGCAGCCGGGGTCGTCGGTGTCGAAAGACCTCAAGCTTCTGTTTGGTAACACCCAGTGGCGCATTATGTGTGCGTTCAAGATGATGGCGACCTGCTCCAACGTGGTCCGCGGCGGGGCAACGCTCTACTTCGTTAAATACGTCATGGATCACCCGGAGCTGGCGACGCAGTTTCTGCTTTACGGCAGTCTCGCCACCATGTTTGGTTCGCTCTGCTCATCCCGCCTGCTGGGGCGCTTTGACCGGGTTACCGCCTTCAAGTGGATTATCGTGGCGTACTCCCTGATCAGCCTGCTGATTTTTTTCATCCCGACCGAACACATCGCCCTGATTTTCGCCCTTAACATTCTGTTCCTGTTTGTCTTTAACACCACCACTCCACTGCAGTGGCTGATGGCTTCTGACGTGGTGGATTACGAGGAGAGTCGCAGCGGGCGACGCCTCGACGGGCTGGTGTTCTCCACCTACCTGTTCAGCCTGAAGATCGGACTGGCAATTGGCGGCGCGGTGGTGGGCTGGATCCTCGCGTATGTGAACTACTCCGCCAGCAGCAGCGTGCAGCCGGTCGAAGTGCTGACCACCATCAAAATTCTGTTCTGCGTGGTGCCGGTGGTGCTCTACGCGGGCATGTTCATCATGCTGTCGTTTTACAAACTCACCGACGCCCGCGTGGCGGCCATCAGCCAGCAGCTGATCAAGCACCGCGCAACGCAGGGTGACGCCATGCCCGACGCTGCGGCAGCCGCATCCCATTAACAGGAGGCAACATGACAATGATAACGAACCCGATCCTCACCGGCTTCAACCCGGACCCGTCCCTGTGCCGTCAGGGGGAGGATTACTATATCGCCACCTCGACCTTTGAATGGTTTCCGGGCGTGCGCATCTACCACTCCCGTGACTTAAAGAACTGGTCGCTGGTCAGCACGCCGCTGGACAGGGTGTCGATGCTGGACATGAAGGGCAACCCGGACTCTGGTGGCATCTGGGCGCCGTGCCTGAGCTACGCCGATGGCCAATTCTGGCTGCTTTATACCGACGTGAAAATTGTCGACTCGCCGTGGAAAAATGGCCGTAATTTCCTGGTTACTGCGCCCTCCATCGAGGGGCCGTGGAGCGAACCGATCCCGATGGGCAACGGCGGGTTCGACCCGTCGCTGTTTCACGACGACGATGGCCGCAAATATTACCTCTATCGCCCGTGGGGGCCGCGTCATCACAGCAACCCGCATAACACCATCGTGATGCAGGAGTTTGATCCGCAGACCGGCAGCCTCTCGCCCGAGCGCAAAACCCTGTTTACCGGCACGCCGCTCTGCTACACCGAAGGGGCGCACCTTTATCGCCACGCGGGCTGGTACTACCTGATGGTGGCCGAAGGCGGCACCAGCTATGAACACGCGGTGGTGGTGCTGCGCTCAAAAACCATTGACGGGCCGTATGAACTGCATCCGGACGTGACGATGATGACCAGCTGGCATCTGCCGGAGAACCCGCTGCAAAAGAGCGGCCACGGCTCGCTGCTGCAGACCCACACCGGGGAGTGGTATATGGCCTACCTCACCAGCCGGCCGCTGCGCTTGCCGGGCATACCGCTGCTGGCCTCGGGCGGGCGCGGCTACTGCCCGCTGGGACGCGAGACCGGCATTGCGCGCATCGAATGGCGCGACGGCTGGCCGTATGTCGAGGGCGGCAAACACGCGCAGCTAACCGTTCCCGGCCCGCAGATGACGGAACAGCCCGCCGTCTCCCGGGACAGCTGGCGGGAGGATTTTGACGGCAGCGCACTCGACCCGGAACTGCAAACCCTGCGCGTTCCGTACGACGACACCCTCGGCTCGCTCAGCGTGCGTCCAGGGTATTTGCGCCTTTACGGCAACGACTCGCTCAACTCGACCTTTACCCAGTCGACCGTGGCACGCCGCTGGCAGCACTTCACGTTCCGGGCAGAGACGCGCATGCAGTTCTCGCCGGTTCACTTCCAGCAGAGCGCCGGGCTGACCTGCTACTACAACAGTAAAAACTGGAGCTACTGTTTTGTGGATTACGAGGAGGGGCAGGGCAGAACAATCAAAGTGATCCAGCTCGACCACAACGTGCCGTCATGGCCGCTGCATGAACAGCCGATCCCGGTGCCGGACAGTGCGGAGAGCATCTGGCTACGGGTTGACGTCGATACCCTTGTCTACCGCTACAGCTACTCGTTTGACGGTGAGGCGTGGCACGCCGTGCCGGTCACCTATGACGCGTGGAAACTGTCGGATGACTACATCGGCGGGCGCGGCTTCTTTACCGGCGCGTTTGTCGGCCTGCACTGCGAAGACATCAGCGGTGACGGCTGCCACGCTGACTTTGATTACTTCACCTACCAACCGCTCGCGAAATAGCGGCTCAGGCCGGGTAACCCAGCGCGCGTGAGAGCTGGAGCCCGGCCAGCTGAAGCTGCTCGCGAAAGCGGGACAGTTCGGCGTCATCCACCCGTGAGGTCAGCGTCGACAGACTCAGGGCGGCAATCACGCGAGATTCATGGTTCCACACCGGTACCGCCACGCAGCGCACGCCCTGCTCGTTCTCTTCGCGGTCAAGGGCGTAACCCTGCTCGCGGGTCCTTGCGAGGGCATCCAGCAACGCGTCGCGGGAGGCGAGGGTGGAAGGGGTATAGGTGGTGTACTGATAGCCCTCAAGCAGGGCATTCAACTCAGCCTCGCCAAGCCAGGCAATCAACACCTTGCCGATGGCGGTGGCATGAACCGGCAGCCGACGGCCAATGCGCGAATAGGCGATAGCCGCCAGCTTGCCTTCAATCTTCTCGATATAAACGCCTTCGCGCCCGTCCAGGATCCCCAGATGGGTGGTCTGCCCGGTACGCTGCGACAGCTCCGTCAGCCAACCTTTGGCCTGCTGACGAATGTCCATCGAACCCACCACAAAATGGCCGCGCTCAACCAGCTTCATGCCGAGACGATATTTACCGTTTTCCGGGTTCTGATCGATATAGCCGTGAAGCTGCAGGGTTTTCAGCAGCGAGTGGAGGGTACTCTTGCTCAGCCCCATCAGTTTGCTGATGTCGGTGATCTTAAGCTCGGTGGCCTGCTCGTTAAACAGGTCGAGGATCTGCAACGCGCGTTCAACAGACTGAATAATCGGCATAATGCTGGCATGTCCACGCTGGAATTAAGGCGAAAACGTACCTTTTTCAGGCGGAAAAATCAATGAAGCGGAGCACTCAAAAAGTGCGTGGAGCTAAAACGGGATACTTACACACTTTTGCGGGGTAAACATTCCATCGGCAACGCTTTACGGATCCATCCATCTGGATCTTGTCGGATAGGGAGGCAGGCATTCGGTCTGTAGACAGCATTTATGATTTAACATTTACCGATCTCATACACAGCAAGATTACACTTACGTCACTTTGCATTGAACAAGCTCACAAAAAACGGGTTACATTGCGCGGCCTGTTTTTGTTCGCCAGAAATATTTTGTGATCGTCATCAATCACCGTAGCTGGGCCTGATTGAGCTGGGAGAGCAGCCACTCTTTAAAACTGTCCAGGGCGAAGTGACGATGCTGGTGGCGGGGAAACACCAGGTAGTGGCCAATGTAGTGAATTTCCTGGGTTGTCTCAATTAATGGACACACCAGGCGACCACTTGCCAGCTCACGCTCTGCCAATAGCTTGGATTCCAGGACCACACCCAGCCCATCGACGGCTGCTGAAATTGCCATGAAGCTGCGGTCAAAACGCAAACCATAATGACGAGGTGCCGTAAGATTATTGGCCTCAAACCAGCCTTTCCATTGATAAAGCTGCACATCGCATTGGATAAGCGACTGATGGTAGAGATCTTCTGGTCGCTGGATATGTGCGGCAATGGCCGGTGAGCAGAGCGGTGTAAGCTCTTCTACCGCCAGCGGAATTTTTTCATAGGGCGAGGGGCGCGGCTCGCCATACACAATATCCAGATCGAAGTCATCCTGCTCAAAGCGCGCGTACTCCGTGCTGGCCGATAAACGCAAATCGATTTGTGGATGTGCCCGAATAAAATGACCAAGGCGCGGCAGTAACCATTGATGGGCAAAACTGGGAGCGGTGTGCAACCGCAGCGGTCGTGATTCATCGGCCGTAACCAGCGTGAGCCCGCGCTGCATTTCATCAAATCCTCGCTGGACGTGTTCCAGCAACACGTTGCCTTCCTTAGTCAGAATTACTTCACGCGTACTGCGCTGAAACAGACGCGTATCAAGAACTTCTTCCAGTTTACGGATCGCATGGCTAATGGCACTGGGTGACAAATCCAGCTCTTTTGCCGCCGCGGTGAAAGCCCCCGTTCGGCCGGCAGCTTCAAATGCCCGCAACAGCGAAAGCGGGGCTTTTCTCAATAGCGTCATTTGTGAATTTTTCTCAACTGATTATGTATTTTTTGCTTTTGTCATGGCCTGAACAGGCTAGGTAACCTCTGCTAAAGGGTAAGCCGATGAATATGGCACATGAATACGTTACATCTTTCACCATGACAGATTAGCTGACGGCTTGCCAACGTTGTTACTTTTCTCTTCATTCGGGAACACATATGACGACTATGACAGAACCTGAAGTAACCACCACCGAACGCCTGGAGCAGCATGCATATCGCATTCGTCGCTACGCACTGCAAATGGGTGAAGTACAGGGCCAGGGCTACATCGGACAGGCACTGGGCCTGGCCGATATGTTGGCCGTCGCCTGGTGTCATGCGCTGAATTACCGCGCTGATGAGCCTGCGTGGGAAGGCCGCGATCGCTTTTTGCTGTCACATGGGCACTACGCTATTGCACTGTATGCGGCATTAATCGAAGCCGGTGTGATCCCCAGGGAGGAGCTCGAAACCTATGGTGCCGATGACAGTCGCTTGCCGATGTCCGGAATGGCCACTTACACGCCAGGGATGGAAATCTCCGGTGGCTCACTCGGGCTGGGTCTGAGCATCGGGGTCGGTATGGCGCTGGCGCTACAGCGTAAAGGCAATCCCGCGTTTGTGTACAACTCGATGTCTGATGGTGAACTGGATGAAGGCGCCACCTGGGAAGCAGCGATGGGCGCGGCACACCACCAACTCGGCAATCTGATTGTGCTGGTCGATATCAACCAGCAGCAGGCGGATGGCCCGTCCGGCAAGATAATGGGATTCGAACCGCTTGTAGACAAGTGGCAGTCCTTTGGCTGGTACGTTCAGCGCGTCGATGGCCACGATATTGCTGCTGTAAAGCAGGCCTTTGACCAGGCGCGGGCGTTAAGAGAGCCAAAGCCGCGCGTCATATTGCTCGATACTTTGATGGGTAAAGGCGTGCCGTTCTTGGAGGCTCGTGAAAAAAACCATTTTATTCGGGTAGAAGCTGAAGAATGGCAGCAGGCCATCGCTATTCTCGATCAGGCGCAGGAGAACAGACAATGAGTAGCGAAATCGTAGAGAAGAAACCACGTTTAACCACTTCAGCAATGATTGCGTCAATTGCTGCCGAAGGGCAGCCCACGGTTGCTGCGCCATTTGGTCACGCCCTGGTCAAAGCAGCTGCAACCCGCCCCAATATCGTCGGATTGACTGCCGATCTGTCGAAATACACGGATTTGCATATTTTTGCACAGGCTTATCCGGAGCGGCATTTCCAGCTGGGGATGGCGGAACAACTACTGATGGGAGCCGCCGGTGGTATGGCCAAAGAGGGTATGACGGCCTTCGCTACCACCTATGCGGTGTTCGCCACCCGTCGTGCTTACGATTTTATTCACCAGATCATTGCGGAAGAGCAGTTAAACGTGAAGATTTGTGCGGCGTTACCGGGATTAACCACAGGCTACGGCCCAAGCCACCAGGCAACGGAGGATATTGCCCTGATGCGGGCTATTCCCGGCATGACCATTGTTGATCCTTGCGATGCACTGGATACCGAACAGGCGGTCGCTGCGATTGCCGACCATCAGGGACCAGTTTATATGCGTCTTCTACGTGGCAAAGTGCCGTTAGTGTTAGACGAATATGATTACCAGTTTGAACTGGGCAAAGCCAAATTACTGCGTGATGGTCGCGATGTCCTGCTGATCTCCAGCGGCATCATGACCATGCGTGCACTGGAAACTGCCAAAGCTCTGGCGGCAGATAATGTTGATGTTGCGGTATTGCATGTGCCAACCATTAAACCACTGGACAGCGAAACGGTAATCGCTCAGTGCCGCCGTGAGGGACGTCTGGTGGTCGTGATGGAGAACCACAGCCTGGTGGGGGGGTTAGGTGAGAGTATTGCCACGACATTGATGCATGCTCAGATAATGCCGGTATTTCGTCATATCGGTCTACCCGATCGTTTTCTTGACGCCGGCGCTCTGCCGACACTGCACGACCGCTACGGCATTTCCACGAAAACCATGGTCAGCGCGATCCGCGCCTGGCTGGCGTAAGTGTGCGGAAGGAGAAAAGCATGAAGGTTATTTTTGTCGGTACCGGGGCGATTGGCCTGCCAATGGCTTGCCAGATAAAGCGCGCAGGGCATGCGGTTTTAGGCGTGGATGTGATTGAAGCGTCGCGTCAGCGGGCGCAGGCACAAGGCATTGAAGCGGTAAGCAGTATTACGCAAGCCCCAGCAGCGGATGTGGTCGTGGTGATGGTGGCCACGCCTCAACAGTTACAGGATCTGGTCGCTGAAGCCCTGCCGCAGGCCGCCGGGCAACACTGGGTGATTATGTCCACCGTAGGACCTCAGGCAGTACGAGAAGCTGCATCCCAACTGATTGCGGCTGGCGCCAGGGTCATTGATGCACCTGTTACGGGAGGAACCGCCCGTGCCAGTACCGGAGAATTAGTCATTTTTGCATCAGGTACGCCAGCAGCCATTGCCAAGGTAGAACCGGTGCTCGCATCAATGGGATCGGTATCCATCGTAGGGAGCGAGGTCGGTGAAGGCCAGGGAATAAAAGTGATTAATCAACATCTTTGTTCAATCCATATCGTGGCGGCGGCGGAGGCGCTGAATCTGGCACAGATGCTGAAGTTAGATCCCGCACAGGTATTAAAGCTGGTTGAACGCGGCGCCGCCGGCTCATGGATGTTGTCAGATCGCGGTCCGCGAATGCTGGAGGGGACGGATGTTGATGTTTCCAGTGCCATCAATATTTTTGTGAAAGATAGCGGTCTGGTGGCAGAAGCGGCAACCTCCTGTCACGCTGAGGTTCCGCTGTTACAGATTGCTCATGCCCGATATCTGGCGGCGGCGAAAGCCGGTTTGGGACAATGTGATGACAGCAGAGTGATTGAGACCTGGAGCAATCCTGCAAAATAAAACAGCTCTGCCACAGCTTCCCGATACATTTAATAATACCGGGGTAAAACATGAATAAGACTTCTGTACCTGCAAATACCCGTAGTAATGCTGCGAAGGTCTCTTTCGCTTCAATGATTGGCTCAGCGGTAGAGAGCTACGATTTCTTCATCTACGGCACGGCCGCGGCCGCCTGGTTCGGCAAGATTTTTTTTCATACGCAAGAGCCTATTGTTGGCATTCTTGCCGCTTTTGCTACCTTGGCGGTCGGTTTCCTGATGCGGCCGTTAGGCGGCTATCTTGCGGGTCATTTTGGCGATCGTTATGGCCGAAAAGCGGTGTTGTTCTGGTCGCTGCTGGGGATGGGAGGGGCAACGGTGTTAATTGGAGCGCTGCCAACCTATGAACAAGTAGGCGTGATGGCTCCGATTTTATTGATTTTATTACGCATGATCCAGGGGATAGGCTTTGGTGCAGAATGGGGCGGCGCTGTATTGATGGCGTTTGAGCATGCGCCAGCGAAGAAACGTGGCTTTTATGGCGCAGTGCCGCAACTCGGTATCCCACTGGGTTTGCTGCTGGCGAACGGAACCTTCTTGCTTTCCGAAGCACTATTTGAAGGTGACTGGGTCTGGCGTATGCCGTTTCTAATCTCGTTTGTGATGGTGGCGATCGGTATCTTCATTCGTATGCAGGTTGCGGAATCGCCGGAGTTTGAAAGAGCCAAGGCAGACAAGCAGATTATGCAGCAACCGGCGCTGGAAGTCATTCGCCGTGACTGGCGTACCGTTCTCAAAATCATGGGGTTACGCTTGGCGGAGACCGGCGGTTACTACATTACCACGAGTTTTATGTTGTCCTATGTGCTGCTGGCGGATATCACCGATACGCGTCATGTACTCTTGGGGACGCTGATTGGTTCGGCGCTCGGGCTGGGCAGCCATCTTCTGTTCGGTGCGCTAAGTGACAGAATTGGTCGCCGCCCCGTCTTCCTTATTGGTGCTGTTTTTACCATCCTTTTCGGTATACCGATGTTTATGCTGATTAATACCGGCGCGGTAATGATGGTGATTGTTGCCGTGGCGATGTCGCTGCTGTTCAGTCATGATCCCATTTTTGCGGTGGAGTCCAGCTGGTTTTCCGAGCAGTTCCCGGCTAATGTGCGTTCCTCCGGTATTTCTCTTGGGTACAATGGAGCCTCGGTAGTGGCTGGACTGCTGCCCTTTATCGCGACGGGACTCTATGGCATGGTCGGCTGGATTGGGCCGGCGGTGATGTTTTCCTTACTGGGCGTTGTCTCGACGTGGGTTGCATTTCATACCCGGGAAACGGCGCCGATCAAAATGGAGCAACATTCACTATCCACTTCATCAACCTCGGTCACACCTGGCGTGTAATCTGAAACGGGCGACCATGTCGCCCGTTATTGCTCAACGTGCTCTCAGATTGAAGGTATGGACTGACCCCGCTCCGCTAGACGATCCCTGCCCTATAGTTGGACTGACCCCGCTCCGCTGATGGCAGCATACGTGCGGGAGACTCACTCTTGGCATACTCTGCCACCCAACGTGGCTCTTGGCCCCACATAGCCACTATTAGCTAATATCTACCAGCTCAAACCCCAACCCCAACCCCAACCCCAACCCCAACCCCAACCAAATTCCAAATTTGCTAAGCGCGCCACAGGCTTGCTGTTGTACTTGTGATTCCCAGGGGTTTACGAAAGGTTAAATGTATGTGAAATTAGTTGCGATATGTAACTAAAACGATCCACGTAAGTTAACTCTCACGCTAGACGGCGAATATAGGCAGTTGCCCGGAGTCAGGCAGATCTACTGCGTACCGATCGGGGCATCAACGAAGGGGTTGGATTGCATGAATGAATTTGTCAATGCCGTCAACGGCGTGATTTGGAGCCAGGCGCTCATCTACCTGTGCTTGGGAACCGGGCTGTATTTTTCTCTGCGCAGCCGCTTTTTGCAGCTGCGACATCTGAAGGGAATGGTTCGTCTGATATTTCAGGGCAAGGCTAACGACGCCGGGGTGTCGTCCTTCCAGGCGTTGTCCATGACGCTGGCAGGGCGGGTCGGGACCGGCAACATTGCCGGGGTCGCTACCGCTATCACCTTCGGTGGTCCAGGGGCGCTGTTCTGGATGTGGATGGTTGCCTTCCTCGGCGCCAGCTCGGCGTTTGTGGAATCGACATTGGGCCAGGTTTATAAAGAAAAGCTTGATGGCGAATACCGCGGCGGTCCGGCGTTCTATATCGAAAAAGGTCTCGGCATGAAGTGGTATGCCTGGATTTTTGCCATCGTCACCATCTTTTCCTGTGGGGTATTGCTGCCGGGCGTGCAGGCCAACTCGATCGGCGCAAGTCTGGACATCGCGTTTGGCATCAGCCCGAACGTGACGGCCGCGCTGCTGGCGATGCTGCTGGGGTTCATCATCTTCGGCGGGGTTAAGCGCATTGCCAACTTTGCCGGTACCGTGGTGCCGTTTATGGCGCTGGGCTATATCATCGTCGCCTGCGTGATAGTGGCTCTCAACATTGAGCAGCTGCCGGGCGTTATCCTGCTGGTGTGGAAAAGCGCGTTTGGTCTCGACGCCGGGTTTGGCGCGATCCTCGGGCTGGCGATTATGTGGGGGGTCAAGCGCGGCGTGTACTCCAACGAAGCGGCTCAGGGTACCGGTCCGCATGCGTCTTCTGCCGCGGCGGTCAGTCACCCGGCCAAGCAGGGGCTGGTGCAGGCGTTCTCGGTGTATATCGACACGCTGTTCGTCTGTTCTGCTACCGGTTTCATGTTGCTGATTACCGGGTTGTATAACGTACAGGGGCCAGACGGTGCCGCACTGTACACCGGGGTGGCCGGCATTGCCGCAGGGCCTGGCTATGTGCAAACCGCAATGGAAAGCATGATGCCCGGCTTCGGCAGTTACTTTGTCGCCATTGCGCTGTTCTTCTTCGCCTTCACCACCATCGTTGCCTACTACTACATTGCCGAAACCAATATCGCCTACCTCAACCGCAAGATCCATCGCCCATGGCTGACCTTCGTACTGAAGATCGGTCTGATGGCTTCTGCGGTGTATGGCACGGTGAAAACCGCCGATCTGGCGTGGGGCCTGGGGGATATCGGTGTGGGGCTGATGGCCTGGCTGAACATCGTTGCCATCCTGCTGCTGCGCAATACCGCCTTCACCTGTCTGAAGGACTATGAAAAGCAGTTGGCCGACGGGATTGACCCGGTGTTTCACCCAGAAAAACTCGGCATCAAGCGGGCCGACTATTGGGTAGAAAATCGCGCCGAGGTAAACCGGATCCAAGAGGCCACCGGCAAGATTGACGGAAAGGCAGGGCTTGGCTGATTGCGCCTCCTCGCCAGCGCCGGCGCTGATGAGATTGCGTAAAACGTATTCAAACCGGCTGCGGCCGGTTTTTTGTTGAAGTCGCCCCCGGTAGGGGGCGACCGGTTTTCTCGGTCAATATCAAACAATCTGATTCAAACGGTAGCGCGGCGACGGGCGTCACGATCCCGCCTAGCGTGCCATCAGTGCGAATACTCCCCATCCTACATATTCACGGGTGTACAGCACGTGACGTTTTGGCCAGGCGGTCAGATGTGCCCGGATTTCATCCACGGCCAGATCGTCGGGGTGTTGCTGCAACCAGCGGCGCAGGGTCAGCCACTTGGCCGCCTCGTACCTGTCCCAGCCTTCCTGATCCGCCAGTACCATTTCCACAACGTCATAATCAAGTTGGTCGAAGTAACCAACCAGCTCCGGCAACGAAAAAAAGTCGGCCAGTGATGTAGCACCGCACGCTTGGGCCACGTTTTCTGTTGGGGGTAACTGGCGCCAGTAAGGTTCACCGAGAAGCAGTATCCCGCCCGGTTTCAGGCTGCGGTTCAGCAGTTCGAGCGTGCCGGCGACGCCGCCTGCGATCCAGCTGGCACCGACGCAGGCCGCTATGTCGCATTTTTCTTCGGCGACGTAGCCTGTGGCATCGTTGTGGATGAAGCTAACCCGATCGCTGACGCCGAGCCGTTGCGCGCGCATTTTTGCCTGTTGGCTGAATAACTGGCTCATGTCGATACCGACACCGGTGATGCCATAATCGCGTGCCCAGGTGCAGAGCATCTCGCCCGAGCCGCTGCCGAGATCGAGAATTCGCCAGCCCGGTTCCATGCGTAACGCGCGGCCAAGCGTGGCGTACTTCTCTGGCGTGAACGGATTATGGATGCGGTGTGCGCTTTCGCTAATGGTAAAAATACGTGGGATATCCATAGGTTAATTCCTTTTAGTGCGTAGATTAATCAGTGCGCTTCTCTCGCCATGGTTGCTACGGCATGCCGGTGCCGGCTGGCCGTAGCCGGGGTCGGCAGCATAAAGGCGGGGGTTGGTAGACATCATTCTCTCCTTAGCGGTTATCCAACTGGGCGCGAACGTTGCTCAGCCCGCTGGCATTGATGCGGTAAGGTTGTCCATTGACGGACTTGATCAGCTTTTTGGTTTTGAGTTTTTTGAATACGGCAAGCGTGCAGTCGCTGAGCAGCAGCCCTTCGCGGGTGTAGCATTCAACGGCGGTAACGCGGCCTGATGCATCGCGAACGTGCGCGATTCGGCCACCTTTGGCGAGAACGTGTAAGGTACGTTGTTCCTGACGGGATAAATTCATACTGAAGAACCTGTTTAATCATCATGTGCAAAACCTGCAAACACACAGCGGTGCCCGCATTCGATTTCAGCGCATTGATAATCAGTCCGGCCTGATAAGGTCGGTAAGCTGATTATCGGATGATTACATTCTCCAGCATCAAAGCCTCGGATTGAGTTGAAAGGTATTTACGGGGTGAATGATAACACCTGTTTTTGTTATGGGTATATATAAGCCAAAAAAATGTGAGCCAGGTTGGACTTCAGCCATCCATAGCCTGCGGTACGGATGGCGGGGATTGAGCATGCGCCAGCATCTCCCGTGGCTCCCAACCGGTGCCGGATACCGATGCGCAGCATCGTATAACATCGCGCTCCGCTGAACGGAGCGCGATGGCCGGGCTTATGGCAGTGGTTTCAGCCGTGCCACAAAGTGGCGCAGTACCGGTGGTTCATAGGTGAAGGTCAGTCCTTTCAGGCTGGAGGCGCGCGCTTTGACTGCAATCAGCGCATCGGCGATATAGTCCATATGGTCGTTGGTGTATACGCGGCGTGGGATGGTCAGGCGCAGCAGCTCCATTTGCGACGGCTTTTGTTTGCCGGTTTGCGGATCGCGCCCAAGCAACAGCGAGCCGATTTCCACGCTGCGGATCCCCGCTTCCAGATACAGCTCATTGTTCAGCGCATGCGCCGGGAACGCTTCCGGCGCAATATGCGGCAGCAGCAATTTTGCGTCGACAAACACCGCGTGGCCGCCGGTCGGATACTGAATCGGGATACCGCCTGCGCGCAGGCGTTCACCGAGGTATTCCACCTGGTTAATGCGGTAGGCGAGGAACTCTTCGTTGGTGCCTTCTTCCAGCCCGATAGCCAGCGCTTCCATATCGCGTCCCGCCAGGCCGCCGTAGGTGACAAATCCTTCCATCGGCACGCAGCGGATACGCACCTCGTTGAACAGCTGTTCGTCGGCGCGGAAGCAGCACAAGCCACCAATGTTGACCATCGCATCTTTCTTCGCCGACATGGTGAGCATATCGCCATACTGGTACATCTCGCGGACGATCTGTTTAACCGATTTATCGGCGTATCCCGGTTCGCGCTGCTTGATAAACCAGGCGTTCTCGCAGAAGCGGGCGGAGTCGATCACCACCGGAATGTTGTTGCGCTGGGCAATCTGATACACCTCGCGCATATTGGCGATGGAAACGGGCTGGCCGCCGGTGCTGTTGCAGGTCACGGTGGTGACGATGGCCACCACGTTCTCCGCGCCATATTCGGCGATGGTGGCATTCAACCGGTCGATATCAAAGTTGCCTTTCCAGGCGTCCCAGGAGGTGGTGTCAAAGGCTTTTGGCGTCACCACGTTAATGGCCTTGGCGCCGTTCATTTCGACGTGGGCCGCGGTGGTGTCAAAGTGGAAGTTGGAAATAAACACCGGCTGCGCCGCGTTGCGGCGGGCAATCAGGCTCGGGAACAGGATCTGCTCGGCACCGCGCCCCTGGTGGGTGGGAATGGTATACGGGTAGCCAATCAGCTCTTTCACGGTGTCGCACAAATGGTAATAGTTGCGTGAGCCGGCATAGGCTTCATCACCGATCATCATCCCCGACCACTGGCGGTCGCTCATTGCGCCGGTACCGGAATCGGTCAACAGATCGATATACACATCCTCACTTTTCAGCAGAAACGGGTTGTAACCCGCCTCTGCCAGGGCTTTCACGCGATCGTCGTAGGTGGTCATGCGGATGTTTTCGACCATTTTAATGCGGAACGGCTCGGGAATACGCTTCATCTTATCTTCTCCAATAGCTTCCCACGCTGCGCAGCGGTTATTTGCCCCTTATGGAAAAGGCGCAGCAAATAACCACCGAACGCAGCGTTCAGTTAATTTTTATCAGATAGGGAACAGCAGAAAGAATTAGCGCGGGAAGTCGTTAGAGAGGCGTGGATCGAGATTGTACCAAGAGTACAGACCGCCTACAGCAATGAGCCGATAAAACGATTTATGGTTCATTACAAGATTCTCTGCGTGTGATAGGGAATCTAAAAAATAGCTAATGGTTAAAATTTATCCTAGAGATGGGTCACAATTTTCAAGCTGGATATTTATATAAATCCGGCAACAGGCATTTTGGTGGTTGATTAGCCCATAACGAGCGCCAGCGTTAACCATCGTCGCCAATTTCCCAGGCCGATCGCGCGCGCGCCTTGAGCCCGAATAAACGCTGGGGTTCAGGCGGGCAACACCGCCGCCTGGCTGGCCGCCATGTTGTTGCAAAAGAGCCATATGGGGGAGCGGGCGATATTTATGACGATTTTGTTACATTGATTGCATAACCATCCTTTCGCCATTGCCAGCGTGCGCGCAGTGGGCATCATGGAGTGATTTCAGGTAAGGGTATCCGCTAATGATTAAAGTGGCTCTGGTAGACGACCACGTGGTTGTACGCTCTGGTTTTGCCCAGCTGTTGGGGCTGGAACACGATATCATGGTGGCAGGTCAATACGGCTCGGCGGCGCAGGCCTGGCCTTCGCTGCTTAATGATGACATTGATGTGGTGGTGCTGGACGTGGCGATGCCCGATGAAAACGGTCTGAGCCTGCTCAAGCGTCTGCGCCAACAGCGGCCGGCATTTCGCGCCATTATCCTCAGCATTTACGATACCCCGGCGTTTGTGCAAAGTGCCCTCGATAGCGGCGCCAGCGGCTACCTGACCAAACGCTGCGGCCCCGAGGAGCTGGTGCAGGCGGTGCGCTCGGTCGGACTGGGGGGGCATTATCTGTGCGCCGACGCGGTCAAGGCCCTGCGTGGCGGCCAGCAGGACGCCAACGTGCTGGCGGCGCTAACCCCGCGTGAGCGGGAAGTGTTTTATCTGCTGGTCCAGGGCGAAAGCGTCAAGGGAATTGCCTATCAGCTAGAACTCAGCCACAAAACGGTTCATGTCCACCGCGCTAACGTGCTCGGCAAACTGCAGTGCAGCAGCACCATCGAACTGGTGCATTTTGCGTTGCAACACCAGTTGCTGACGGGGCATTAATGAAGCGTCGTTTACGGCATGCGCTGCTGTCGCTGTTCATTCTGTTTGCCTGGGGCACCGGCTGGCTGATGCTGTGGACGCTCAGCTTTTATCTGACCGGCAACGGCCAGCAGGCGGCGCTGTTTCTGCCGCAGGGCGTGTATCTGGCGATGCTGATTTTGCTGTCGCGTCGCTTTTGGCCGGCGCTGTTGCTGCCGCCGCTGGGCATGATTATCTGGCTGTATCATGAACAGTTGCTGAGCGCCTGCGTCATGCTGCTCTCGCCGCCGCTGGCTCTGTTGCCGGCGTTTGCGGTGCAGCGTTATTGGCACCGCTTCCCTCTGTATTGGCAGCGGCTGTCGCTGCTGCTGATGGCGGTGACGGCAAATGCCCTGCTGCAGACCGTGGTGCTGGCGCCGTGGCTGTCCAGTTCGCTGACGCTATTGGCCCTGGCGTCGTTTACCGGCGGCGTATTGCTGACACCCTTTGTCTACCTGATGTTTGAATTCTTACGCCAGCAGCACCGTTACCATTTACTCGGTCTGGACACCAGCAACCCGCCGCTGCGGGCGTCGCTGCTGATCTGGTGCAGCCTGTTCTTTATCATCGGCATCGCCACCCAGATGGCGCTGTCGCCAGCGCTGGAACGCCTGTTGTTAATCGTGGTGTTTTTGCCCAATGTGATCATGGCGTGGAAGTTCGGCTGGCAGGGCGGGGTGCTCTCCGGGCTGTTGGGCAGCATCACTATCACCGTTGCCCGGCAAATCGGCGTCGGGTTCAGCGATCTGCTGGAGCTGGAGATCTTCCTTGCGACCCAGTCGCTGTTGGGCATCGGCCTGGGGATCGCCATTAGCCGCCAGCAACATCTGGCGCTGAATCTGGATCATTATCGCCACCGGCTGGAAGGGGAGTTGCAGGCGCGCCGGGCGCTGACGGAACAGCTGATCCATACCGAAGAAGACACCCGCAAGCAGCTGGCTCGCGAACTGCATGACGAGATCGGCCAGAACATCACCGCCATTCAGATTCAATCGCAGCTGATTAAACGCACGGCCAGCAGCCCGCAGTCGGTTGACGCCGCCGGCCAAATCAACGAGTTGGCGCGGCGCATTCACCATTCCACCCGCCAGTTGCTGCGCCAGCTGCGCCCGCCGGTGCTGGATCAACTCTCCTTCGAGGACGCGCTGCGCCATCTGGTGGGTGAGTTTGCCTTCGCCGAACGCGGTATCCGCTGCCATTTTGACTACCGGCTGCCGGCGCCACCGCAAAACGACACGCTGGTACTTACCCTTTATCGGCTGCTGCAAGAGCTGTTGAATAACGTCAGTAAGCACGCCAACGCCAGCGCGGTGAACATCGTGCTGTACCAGCAGGAGGCGTTCTTGCATCTGGAGGTGAACGACGACGGCGTTGGCATCGGCACGCAGAACATGCCCGGTTTCGGTATCCAGGGGATGCGCGAGCGCGTCCATGCCCTCGGCGGCGAGCTGACGCTGATGTCGCAGCGCGGCACGCGCGTAATTGTTAACTTGCCCACAGTTTTGCAACAAACCCCGCGTTAACCAGGAAAAAGTCTTAGTTGCGCCAGACTTTGTCTCATCCCTTTTTACCCGCAGTTTCATAGAGTCGTTTCAAACGGAGAACGCCATGCACGCATTGTCTGCTGAACAGGTTACCCAACGCTATCGGGCGCAGCGACCGCGCCTGCTGCTGTACATGGTGATCGGCTATGCGGCGTTTTATCTGACGCGCAAAAGCGTCAATTACGTATTGCCGGCGCTGCAACTGGATTTGGGGCTGAGCAAAAGCGACATCGGGCTGCTCGGCTCGCTGTTTTACCTCAGTTACGGCTTGTCAAAGTTCGTCGCAGGGCTATGGCACGACAGCCACGGGCAGCGGGCGTTTATGGGCATTGGCCTGTTGGCGACCGGGATGTTGAACCTGCTGTTCGCCTTCGGCGATTCACTGCTGATGCTGTTGATCATCTGGACGCTGAACGGTTTCTTCCAGGGATGGGGATGGCCACCCTGCGCCCGCTTGCTGACCCATTGGTATTCGCGCAACGAGCGCGGCTTCTGGTGGGGATGCTGGAACACCTCGATCAACATTGGCGGGGCGATCGTCCCGCTGATTTGCGCCTTTGCCGCCCAGTGGTGGGGCTGGCAGGCGGCGATGTTGACGCCGGGGATCGTCAGCATGTTGCTGGGGCTGTGGCTGATCACCCGGCTGAGCGGTACGCCGCAGGAGGAGGGGCTGCCGCCGGTCGGCGAGTGGCGCAACGACCCGCTTGAACTGCGGCAGGTGGCGGCCAGCCCGCCGATGGCGCTATGGCAGATGCTGCGTAGCACCATGTTGCAGAACCCGCTGATCTGGCTGCTCGGCGCATCCTATGTGCTGGTGTATCTGATTCGCATTGCGCTCAACGACTGGGGCAACATCTGGCTCAGCGAAACCCATGGCGTCAACCTGCTGAGCGCCAACGCCACCGTGATGCTGTTTGAAGTTGGCGGCCTGCTGGGAGCGCTGTTTGCCGGTTGGGGAGCCGATTTGCTGTTCAGCGGCCAGCGCGCGCCGATGATATTGCTGTTCACCTTCGGCCTGATTATTTCCGTGGCCGCGCTGTGGCTGGCGCCGCTGCATCACTATGCGCTGCTGACGATGTGCTTCTTCAGCGTCGGTTTTTTTGTCTTCGGCCCGCAGATGCTGATCGGCCTGGCCGCCGTAGAGTGCGGCCACAAACAGGCAGCGGGCTCGATTACCGGCTTTCTCGGCCTGTTTGCCTATCTGGGAGCGGCGCTGGCGGGCTGGCCACTGTCACAGGTTATCGAACGTTACGGTTGGTCGGGCATGTTCAGTCTGCTGTCCGTGGCTGCCGTACTGATGGGGTTGTTATTAATGCCATTGCTGATGGCGGGCGTTACCGCTTCTCGCAGTTATCTAACACACCAAGGATAGAATAATGAAAACTACGCTCCTCTCTACCCTGATTGCCTCCGGTATCGCGCTGGCGGCGTTGACCGGCAGCGCACAGGCCAAAGGCCGGCTGGTGGTCTATTGCAGCGCCACCAACGAAATGTGCGAGGTCGAAACCAAAGCATTCAGCGAAAAATATCAGGTGAAAACCTCCTTTATCCGTAACGGCTCCGGCAGCACGCTGGCCAAGGTTGACGCCGAAAAGAAAAACCCGCAGGCGGATGTCTGGTACGGCGGTACGCTGGATCCGCAGTCCCAGGCCGGGGAAATGGGGTTGTTGCAGCCATATCAATCACCGCTGCTGCCGCAGATCATGGAACGGTTCCGCGATCCGGCCAAGGTTAAAGGCAACTACACCTCTGCGGTGTACGTCGGTATTCTCGGTTTTGGCGTCAACACGCAACGCCTGAAGGAAAAGAACCTGCCGGTGCCGCAGTGCTGGCAGGATCTGACCAAGGCCGAATATAAGGGCGAAATCCAGATTGCCGACCCGCAAAGCTCCGGCACCGCCTACACCGCGTTGGCCACCTTTGTGCAGCTGTGGGGCGAAGAGCGGGCGTTTGATTACCTGAAACAGCTCAATGTCAACGTATCGCAATACACCAAGTCCGGCATTGCCCCGGCGCGCAACGCCGCGCGCGGTGAAACGGCGATTGGCATCGGCTTCCTGCATGACTATTCGCTGGAAAAAGAGCAGGGCGCGCCGCTGGAGTTGATCTCGCCGTGCGAAGGCACCGGCTATGAGATTGGCGGCGTAAGCATTCTCAAGGGCGCGCGCAACAGCGAAAACGCCAAACTGTTTGTCGACTGGGTGCTGTCAAAACAGGCGCAGGAGCTGTCCTGGCAAAAAGGCAAGTCTTACCAGATCCTCACCAACACCACGGCAACGACCTCGCCCAACTCGCTGAAGCTCGATGGGCTGAAGCTGATCGATTACGACATGGATAAATACGGTTCGACGGACATGCGTAAAGCGTTGATTAACAAATGGGTCAGCGACGTGAAGATGGGTAAATAAGCCCACGATCCGGCGTTAAACGCGCCACCTTTTGCCCGGCCGCGGCCGGGCCTACTCAGAATCGGTACGCTTATGTCACAAACACTTACTCTCCATCCCGCACCACAGCGGGATGCGGTCTTCCTTTGGCTGCTACTCGGCTGGGCGGCGTTTGTTCTGCTGCCGAGCTGGAGCCTGGACTATGGCCTGATGGAATCCACCGCTGACGAACTGCTGGCGGCGTATAGTTGGTCGCAGCTGAACGTCAGCATCTTATGGTACCTGTTGCCCAGCCTGCTGTTGATCCGCCCGTTGCAGCCGGCGCAACGCGAACGGCGCGCCCGGCATTACCTTGACGCCGGTTGGGCGCTGCTGTGCATGGCGTTTATCGTCATCAGCGCCACCGTTGCCGAGCGTGGCCTCGGCTATGCCGCCATCGTACTGTTAGTGGTATTGGCGGCCATCATGACGTTGGCGCTGACCCGTCTTGAATGGCTGGGCGGCGACCGTTTTGTTATCGCTTCGCTGATCGCCATCGTCGCGCTGATCGGCATCTTTATCGTTTGGCCCAGCGTGGCGATTTTCATCCCGATGTTCACCAGCGAAAGCGGCGAGTTTGCGCCGCTGGCGTTTCTCAACGTACTGTCGCAGGCGCATATCGTCCAGGTGATCCTCAACTCGATCATGCTGTCGATTGCGGTCGGCATCGGCTGCACCTTTTTTGGCCTGGTGCTGGCGATTTACACCACCCGCATCGCCAGGCGCAGCGCGATTATCGGCCGCATTTTTTCCATTCTGCCGATTGTGACCCCGCCGTTTGTCGTCGGGCTCGGCGTCACGCTGATGATGGGGCGTTCCGGCTACGTTACCGAGCTGATGGTGACCTGGTTCGGCCTTGACAACACCAACTGGCTGTACGGCTTTACCGGCATCTGGCTGGCGCAGGTACTGGCGTTTACGCCGATGGCGTTCATGATCCTCGACGGCGCAATAAAGACCATTCATCCGTCGCTGGAAGAGGCGTCGTATACCCTGCGTGCCAGTCGCTGGCAGACCTTTAACGGCGTGTTTGTACAACTGCTGAAACCGGCTCTGGCCAACGCCTTCCTGATCGTGGTGGTGCAATCGCTGGCCGACTTCAGTAACCCGCTGGTGCTGGGCGGCAACTATGACGTGCTGGCAACGCAAATCTACTTCTACATCACCGGATCGCAGCTGGATTACCAGGCAGCCAGCACCCTTGGCGCCTTCCTGCTGCTGTTCTCGCTGCTGGTGTTCTGCGTGCAGTACATGTGGATTGGCAAACGATCCTACGTCACCGTGTCCGGCAAATCCTACCGTGGCGACGTGCAGCCGCTGCCGGTAACGCTGGTGTGGAGTGTGATCGCCATTCTTGGCGTATGGATCGTCTTCAACGCCTTGCTGTACGGCAGTATTTTCTATGGCAGTTTCACGGTTAACTGGGGGGTGGATTACACCCTGACGCTGGATAACTTTATCAAGCTGTTCGGCCAGGGCATGAGCGATGGCGCATGGCCTTCACTACTCGATACGCTGCTATATGCCGGCATTGCTGCGCCGATCACCGCGCTGTTCGGGCTGCTGATCGCCTGGGTGGTGGTTCGCCAGCAGTTCAGGGGCAAAAAGACCATCGAGTTCAGCACCATGCTGTGCTTCGCCGTTCCGGGCACCGTGGCCGGCGTGTCTTACATTCTGGCATTCAACAGTGCCCCGGTGTACCTCACCGGCACGGCGGCGATCGTCATTATCTCGATGGTAATGCGTAATGTACCGGTCGGCATCCGCGCCGGGATCGCCGGCCTTGGGCAGATCGACAAGTCGCTCGACGAAGCCTCGTTAAGCCTGCGCGCCGGCTCGCTGCGTACCATCACCCATATTCTGCTGCCACTGCTGCGCCCGGCCATTTTGTCGGCGCTGATCTACAGCTTTGTCCGCGCCATTACCACCGTCAGCGCCATCGTCTTCCTGGTCACGCCAGACACCCGCGTGGCGACGGCCTACATTCTCAACCGGGTAGAAGACGGTGAGTACGGCGTGGCGATTGCCTATGGTTCGATCCTGATTGTGGTGATGCTGGCGATTATTTTCCTCTTTGACTGGCTGATCGGCGAGGCGCGAACCTCCCGTTCAAAAGCCAAACAACAGGCGTAACATTATGACTGAAAAACATTTCGTGGAACTGCGCAACGTCGCCAAGCGCTTTGGCAATAACACGGTTATCGACAATATCAACCTCGCCATTCCGCAGGGGCAAATGGTGACGCTGCTTGGCCCGTCCGGTTGCGGCAAAACTACCGTGTTGCGGCTGGTGGCCGGGCTGGAAAAACCCAGCGCCGGGCAAATCATTATCGACGGCGAAGACGTGACGGATCGGTCTATCCAGCAGCGTGATATCTGCATGGTGTTCCAGTCTTATGCCCTGTTCCCGCATATGTCGCTGGGGGACAACGTCGGCTATGGTCTGAAGATGCTGGGCGTCGCCCGTAGCGAAATCAAAACGCGGGTGAAAGAAGCGCTGGCGATGGTCGATCTGGACGGCTTTGAGGATCGTTACGTAGATCAGATCTCCGGTGGTCAGCAGCAGCGGGTGGCGCTGGCCCGAGCGCTGATCCTGAAACCAAAGGTGCTGCTGTTTGACGAACCGCTGAGCAATCTCGACGCCAACCTGCGGCGCAGCATGCGCGAGAAGATCAGAGCGCTGCAAAAGCAGTTCAACATCACCTCGTTGTATGTCACCCACGATCAGAGCGAGGCGTTCGCGGTGTCGGACACCGTGCTGGTGATGAACAAAGGCGAGATCATGCAGATCGGCTCTCCGCAGGCGCTTTATCGCCAGCCGGCATCGCGCTTTATGGCCAGCTTTATGGGCGACGCCAACCTGTTCCCGGCCAATATTAGCCAGGAGTCGGTAGAAATTTATGGCTATCGCCTGCCGCGCCCGGCCCATTTCACGGCACGGGGAGCCGGCAGCGTCGGCGTCAGGCCAGAGGCGATCACCCTCAGCCAGCGTGGCGAAGACAGCCAGCGCTGCACCATTCGCCATGTTGCCTATATGGGCCCGCAATATGAGGTGAGCGTTGACTGGCACGGGCAGGAAATTCTGTTGCAGGTTAACGCCACGCGCCTGCAACCGGACGTTGGCGAAAGCTATTACCTCGAAATCCATCCTTACGGCATGTTTATGCTGGTGGATGCCGCGTAGTTAGCGCCCCCTCCTTTGCGGGAGGGGAATTGGCTATCAGCGCTATGCGCCGGATATTCCTCTCAATGCGACGGCAAAAAGGCGCGGTGACAGCTGCATTTATCTGCCATCAAAAGAAAAAGAGGTGCCGGACCGGCTGTACATCATCACCAGAGTAGGTGAAAAGCTTGTTGAGGTGGGTAAACAAACGCCGCCAGAGAGGATCTGCGTTACCCACGACGACTACCGTGTTAAAGAAAATCATGTCTATAACATCAGGCTGGGTTTTGTGCCTATTGAGGAGCGAAACAGCTTATAGGATGTTTACGGGCGGGCATGTATGGCGCGTTTTAAAGTGACAAATCTCAACGGTGTTTATCGCGTTGAAAACTTACCTGCGGAAAAGCCTTTGCCAAATGCAACGTTATTGGTTTTTCTCAGCTAGCTGATGATTTTCTAGAGCCTGGTTACCCAGGCTCTGCGTCATATACCACATGATTAATGCATCTCCCCTAACTGAATCAGCGCTTTATCACCGAGCATGGCCAATGCTGGAATCAGGTGCGCGCTGGCGTTTAAAAATGCGCTTAACTGCCGCACACTTTCAGGCGGATAAATAACTTCCTGCTCCAATGAGTCACTAATAAATAGCAAGCCATGGCAGAGGCCTTCAATACCGCCGGCGCTCAGCGCGTTGAGATCGGCGAGATCGATATCGGATAATGCGGACAGATCAAAGGTGCTAACCAGACGGCAGAATAGGGCGATGGAGGAGTCAGGCGCATTATATTGAGGAGTATTCATGATGAAAATTCCATTTCTAGGTTCAGTATCATCACGCCTTCTGGTTCCAAGCAAAAGGGGTGACCCAGGCAGGTTTGGAACTCCGGACCTAGTGACCGGCCAACCTTGCGGTTGCCCTGCCTGAGCCACGATGCAGTGTGCATGCGCCAACTTAAAAAACACAAGTTTTTTAAGTCCTAGGTTATCAGGGTTCCAATCCTGAGCGCGGATTTTGCCGCAGCTCGGTTACCTTAGCGCACGCTAGTTCGGTGCCAAATAGGCTGGGCGCATTTACAGTAAGTTGTTGTCATTTATGGAATCACGATCCCAACGTTAGTGCATTAATATTAATTTTAAAAATCAATCCATTGCGATATATTCAGACTGTTAACAAAATCAAGTGTTGGAAGAGCATACCGTTGGATGTAGCGGTATAAGCTGCAGGAAGGGAAATAGATTGCGCCAGGCTCGGGTATCGCGTTCCAACCGGCAACTTTTGTCACCAACCTTGGGCTGGTCAAACGATCGATCTTTTCCACTGGTATTTTTTGGCGAACTGCATGGATTGTGTATTTGTTATTTACTGATAAATCATTTGTCGCGTAGATAAGTCATAGGGGGTATTTTCCCCTGTGATATGCTTATCTTGTTGAATGTTGTCCTATCTTACCTGTCATGTTAGGGAGCGTTATCGTGAACAAAATGAAAGTATTGGGCACCGGCTGTGCTCTGCTGGTTTCTGCTTCGGCGCTGGCCGCCGAACAGGACATTTCCATTCAGGGAAAGCCTTTGCAGGTGGTGACAGCTGATGGGAAAAAACATTCTCTGGCCACGTGTGATGACTACCTTGCCTTGCGAAAAAATAACCAACAGATCACATCTATTAGCGGTTTGCCCGATCGCGATTATGTTGAAGCCAAGGACTCATTGGTTCAGTGCAATATTCAGCACTATGCACAACAGCACCAATTCGTGTTGGATCCCCAGGTTGACGTGCCGGGTATTGAGAAAGTGGTCGCGCACTTCCCCGCCAGTGCCGCTTTGGTGGTTTCTGATGAAGACGTCAAGGAGTTGAAAGCCAAAGGTGCGGGTAAAACACTGCAGGAATGGACACCATCTCTGGTGCTGAAGGATGGGCGGATGGTGTCGGACAAAGAGCAAGTTGTTTACGCTGTCAGCCAATACCAGACATTTAAAAACCCGCAGGGCAAATCGCAGTCATTCATCACATTAGGGTCAGCGGTAACTGGTGGAACGCTGGGCACGCTGTCAACCTACCGTATCGATGACGCCAAGGGTAAGATTTGGATTATCATGCCGGTGACTGAAAACACCACGCTGTGATAATTTAGCCCCCGGAGCCAGGGGGCTAAATTAATGATTAGCGAGCACGTAGCAACTGTTCACGGGTGGCATTGTTGCGATCATCACTGATACCGACCCGATGAGATTCAGCAGATGCTGCTGCCCAGTCACGGCGATTTACCGCATCGTTAAAGCGTGGGAAGCCGTTACGCAATTTTGAGATCCCCATGTTGTACGCCATATCGTGCAGCGCCACTTTTGCGCTACGAGGGAAGCTGTCAAAACCGGCATAAAGCCCTTGGAGCGCCGCACGGTCTCGGTTGATATGCTTTGTGGCCAATGAACCGATCTCATTATCCGTCAACACCATTCCGCTCCCTGACCATTCTAAAACCTTTTGACGATAGCTCAGGGACTTATCGTTATACACATCCTTCACCCGCTGAAAATTACTACGGATTTCCCCTTCTGAGGACCGTACGTAGCCAACTATCTCATCACCGTGGCCACGTGTGACACGTCGATTGTGGAACCCCAGTTTGACCGCATCGTCAGCGGTCGACAACAGCGTACCAATCCCGACAGTGACGTTGCCTTCGCTGTCGGCATACATGTTGTGAGACACCCCTTCCCAGCGCGCTATGTTGTTAAAAATTTCCTTTAGCTCGTCAGAACCGATATTTGGCGCATCGGCAGAGAATGAGCCCACACTGAAACGGCCGGAATACGAGCCAGTACCGGGTTGGTTGCCGCTGTTTCCACCGCGGCTACCACCATTACCACCCTCACCACCGCCGGTACTACCACCGAATTCATTCGGATTGTAGTTACGTACGTCACCGTACGGGGTATGACTTACACCCCAGCCTGAACCGCTGTTTGGATCACTCATGATATATCCTTATTTGATGATGAAAGGGAGTTGTTTTGTCAACCGGAAATCCAGCCTTATCAAAGGACTTGGATAGCGAATGGAAATAAGTGTATTCCTGTGATGATGATAAAGATTGTCATCACCGCAGTGATACGTACCACACAACAATAGGGTTTGTTTTTTCTTGTAATTTATTGATTTATATTTGCTTATTTCGCAGGTAAAGGTACTGCGTATTGTGCACCGGTAAGAGCCAGCGCCCTGATTTTTGTCGCTGGGCTACAGGTTCAAGGCCGTTTCTGAATTTGGCGGTCAAAAAGAGGTGGATCCCGCCACCGATCTGGTGCCGGTGTGTGCCAATTGTCATAGCATTATCCACCGGAAAAAGAACAAAACGCTAACCATCGACGAACTAAAGGCAATGATTCAACAGCAAAAATAATCATTATTATTGCCGATTGAGGAGATATCACCCTGCGGCGTTGTGCGCCAATATCCCTCCTGCGCGGGGTATCGATAGGCAGGCGCTGCCTGCGGCATAATCGGCGGTTTTTCGTTTCCGCAGGGGCGGCGCAGCGTATCGCTTGCTAGCCCAGTTGCCGCTCCAACTCATAACTATTCCTTACCGATATTTCCATCACCGCCGGCTTATGTCATTCTTGGCATCCTGTTTAGCAAAAGGACCCTGCGTGATGCCTGATTTTTCTCGTTGCACCTTCACCGAAGGCAGCGTGATGTTGCCGGAAGGTTACAGCGATCGTACCGTCAACGTGCTGTTGGCCGGTGATGATGCTTCTCCTTCGTTGAATATTTCCCGTGATGCGTTGCAGCCGGGCGAAGCGCTGGCAGACTACATCACGCGCCAGCTCGAGACGCTATCCCACAGCCTGAAGGGCTGGGTGCTGAAGGGGCGTGAGCCTGCGGCTTTGGGCAACTCGCGTCTGCCGGGGGAAAGCGTGCACGCCAGTTATCTGCGCGACGGCAAACGCATTTGGCAGCGTCAGGCGGTGTTTGCGCTGGAGCAGGGGCAGGTGCTGGTGTTCACCCTGGCGCAGCCACGCAAGCTGGCGCCGCAGGACGAGGCGCTGTTGCTACAGGTATTGGACAGTTATCAGCCGGCTCCCAACGTGGCCGATCGAGCATAAAAGGAATTTGTCATGAGTGAAGCGGCACGCGTCGGTGACGCCATCGGCCATTCCCATGCCTTGGCCGGAATGATTGGCGGCACTATCGTCGGCGGCTTGATTGCGGCGGCGGGGGCGGTGGCTGCCGGTGCGCTGTTCGTCGCCGGGCTGGCCGCGTCCTGCGTTGGCGTCGGCGTGCTGCTGATTGGTGCCAGTCTGGCGGTGGGTTATCTCGCCGGGGAGGCGGCCACCGCGGCCCGCGACGGCATTGCCGATGCCGGGGCCGGCAGTCTGACGCCGAAGGGCACCATACTGACCGGTTCCCCCAATGTGTTCATCAATGGCAAACCGGCGGCGATCGCTACCCTCAGCCAGGTCACCTGTGCGGATGACGGCCCCAGCATGCAGATGGCGCAGGGCTCGGACAAGGTAGCCATCAACGATTTCCCGGCCTCGCGCGTCGGCGATAAAACCAACTGCGACGCCACGGTGATGGAAGGCTCGCCCAACGTCACTATTGGTGGTGGCACCGCCACCACCTTACCGATCAAACCCGAAGTACCCGACTGGTTGTACAAGGTCTCTGATCTGACGTTGCTGTTTGCCGGCCTGGTCGGCGGCGTTGGCGGCGCGGCCAGCAAGCTGGGCGCCATTGGCCGCATGCTCAGCAAAGCGCCGGGCATCAACAAACTGGGACGAGTTGCCTGCCGTGCCGGCACCCTGATGACCGCTACCGCGGCTGCCGGCATCATCGCCCGCCCAATCGACGTGGTCAGCGGCCAGAAGTTCCTCGACGGTGACGATGAGTTGGACTTTGTGCTGCCGTCGCGCCTGCCGGTGGCCTGGCAGCGCTACTGGCGCAGCGGCAATCCGGCAGACAGCGTGCTCGGCCGTGGCTGGAGCCTGTTCTGGGAAAGCAGCCTGCAACCGTATCAGGATGGCCTGGTGTGGCGCGCACCGTCCGGTGATTACGTCTCGTTCCCGATGGTACCGCTTGGCCACAAAACCTACTGCGAAGCCGAAAAATGCTGGCTGATGCACAATTCGGACGGCAGTTGGCAACTATTCGACGTCGGTGAACAAAGCTATCACTACCCGCGTCTGGACGGCGAACAGCCGAGCCGCCTGAGCATGCTCACCGATGCCATCGGCAATACTACTTCACTGTTTTATGATGACAGCGGTCAGTTGAGCGAGCTGGTCGACAGCGCCGGCCAGCGCCTGAGCTGTCGCTATCTCACCACCGCCAACGGACTGGCCCGCCTGAGCGCGGTGCTGCTGCATACGCCAGACGGCGACGTGACGTTGGTCAGCTACGACTACGACCATCAGGGGCAACTGATTAGCGTCACCAACCGCGCCGGTGAAATCACGCGACGCTTTGGCTGGCTCGACGGGCTGATGGTCAGCCATCAGGACGCTGCCGGGCTGCTGAACGAATACCGCTGGCAGGAGCTTGATCATCTGCCGCGCGTGGTGGCCTACCGCAACAGCGCCGGCGAACGGCTGGACTTCAGTTATGATTTTGCCGGTGGCCGCCGTAGCGCGCTGCGCGACGACGGCATGCAGGCGGTCTGGCAACTGGATGACGACGATAACGTGGCGCAGTTCACCGATTTTGACGGACGTCAGTACGGCTTTATCTATGCGCGCGGCGAGCTGTGCAGCGTGGTGCTGCCGGGCGGCGCGCAACGGCAAAGCGAGTGGGACAGCTACGGCCGCCTGCTGAGCGAAACCGATCCGTTGGGGCGCACCACCACCTATCAATATTCACGCAACAGCGGCCGCCTGTTCTCCATTACCTATCCGGATGGCAGTCGTGAATGCCAGTATTGGGATACGCAGGGGCGCCTGACCAAAAGCCTCGACGCGCTGGAAAACACCACCTTGTACCACTATCCGGACGACGAGGAGAGCCTGCCGTCGCGCATTACCGATGCGCTGGGCGGCGTGGTGCAACTGGCCTGGAACGGCCAGGGACTGCTGACGCGTTACACCGACTGTTCTGGCAGCGTAACCGCGTATGCCTACGATGCGCTGGGGCAACTGACCGCGCGCACCGACGCCGAGGGCAACCTGACGCAATACCGTTGGGACGCTGCCGGTCGACTGCAAACCCTGCGTCATCCGGACGGCAGCGAAGAACAGTTTGACTGGAATGCGCAGGGGCAGTTGGCGAGCCACCGGGATCCGCTCGGCAGCGAAACCCACTGGCGCTATAACCCGCTGGGTCTGCCGGTCAGCATCACCGATCGCATCAACCGTACACGCCAGTATCACTACAGCCCACGCGGCTGGCTGATGCGGCTGGAAAACGGCAACGGCGGCGACTACCAGTTTAGTTATGACGCCAGCGGGCGCTTGCTGGCGGAGCAGCGGCCAGACGGTCTGCATCACAATTACCGTTATGATGCCGCCGGACTGCTGCATGAGCGTAGTGAAACCGGCGGGCAAACCCGATCTGGCGAACCGGCGCAGCGGTTTGAGCGTTTTCGTTTCGACGAAGCGGGGCAACTGGTGTGGCGCGGCAACGACAGCGCGGAATGGCAATATCAGTATGACGCTGTCGGCCGCCTGAATGCACTGGCGCGCACCCCTACCGCCGCCGGCGTGGCGCTGGGTATCGCCGCCGACAGCGTGCGGCTGCAATACGACGCGGCGGGCAATCTGCTCACCGAGCAGGGGATTAACGGCGAACTGCAATATCAGTGGGATGCGCTGGCCAATCTGCAGGCGCTGACGCTGCCGCAGGGCGACCGGTTGCAATGGCTGTATTACGGCTCTGGCCACGCCAGCGCGGTTAAGTACAACCAGCAACTGGTGAGCGAATTTACCCGCGACCGCCTGCACCGGGAAACCGGCCGCACGCAGGGCGCGTTACAGCAACAGCGCCAGTATGACGCATTGGGGCGTCGCCGTTGGCAAAGCAGCGGCTTCCTGCACGGGCAAATCGTCAAGCCGGAAGACGGCGCGCTATGGCGAGTGTTCCACTATACCGGCCGTGGTGAGCTGGAGGGCGTCAGCGATGCCCTGCGTGGCGATATCCATTACGGCTATGACGCCGAAGGTCGGCTGCTGCAACATCGCGAGAAAAACCTCGGCAAGCGCGGTCTGCGGCTGGTGTATGACGCCGCCGACAACCTGCTGGGCGAGAAAAGCCCGCACAGCGAGGTGGAAAGCCATTTGCCGCTGGCGGCGGTCAGCAACAACCGGTTGCCGCAGTGGCAGCAATTATTCTACCGTTACGACGCCTGGGGCAACCTTATCAGCCGCCGCAACGGGCTGTATGAACAGCATTACCGCTACGACGCCGATAACCGTCTGATTCAGGCCCAGGGGCGCGGGCCGGAAGGCGAGTTTGTCGCGCACTACCACTATGATGCGCTCGGTCGCCGTTGTCGCAAACAGGTACAGCTGAAAGGCAAACCGACGGTTAATACGCGCTTCCTGTGGCAGGGTTATCGGCTGTTGCAAGAGCAGCGCGACGACGGCACGCGCTGCACCTGGAGTTACGACCCGGCCAGCCCGTGGACGCCATTGGCGGCGCTCGAACAGGCCGGCAGTGCCCGCCAGGCGGATATTTACTGGCTGCACACCGATCTCAACAGCGCACCATTGGAAGTGACCGACGCCGACGGCCAGTTACGTTGGTCCGGGCAGTACGACACCTTCGGCAAGCTGACCGGCCAGACGGTGGCCGGTGCAGCCAAACGCACCGGACCGGTCTACCATCAACCGCTGCGTTATGCCGGGCAGTACCAGGATAACGAAAGCGGATTACACTATAATCTGTTCCGCTACTATGAGCCGGAGGTCGGGCGTTTCACCACGCAGGATCCAATCGGGCTGGCGGGTGGGCATAACTTGTATGCCTACGTTCCGAATCCGTTAACGTGGATCGACCCGCTTGGGTTGAGTGGTGATAATGTATTTATTCACTACACTGATAAAGCTGGTTTTGAAAGTATAATGAAAGCTGGTGTTATTAATCCTAACTCACAAGGTAAGGTTTATATAACCGATATACTTATGTCCCCTAAAGATATTGAGCGAGATATACTTATTAATAATAAAAAACACGTTGGCAGAGGGGATTATGCTGTTATATTCAAGGCGGACTCTGTTCAAAGAAGTAACATAAAGATGTCGTCAGAGCTTGAGTATATACACTCAGGACGAATCAAACTCAAAGATGTTCTTTATTCTGGTGAAAATCCATACTCGATAACATCAAAAATGAGTTATGATACTCGTTATAAACTAACTAGAAATCAAGTGAAAGCAAGAGGTAAGTGCGGTGGATGAGCCTGTAAAAGAAATATCTATTACACAAGGTGAGATTAGTGCATTAAAAAAACTCATCATGTATGTTAAATTCTCATGTGATGATACCGAGTCATTGTTGTATGCTGGTAGCGACTCAATTAATAGTTTTTTAGATAAAATTCTTGATGTGGATTACCTTGGTGATTATGCAAGAGAATTTTATAGTAAAAGAAATCCAGATAATGAAAAAGCAGTAATGGATAAAATAGAACGCTCTGAGAGCGAATCTATAAGTAAAATGGATGAAGAAACAATGCATGAATTATTTAAAGCATGTATTTATCCATTTTCGACTAAATAAGCAATAAAAAGAGCGGGCATATTGTTCGCTCTTTTTTATCTGTTGTTACGCCAACATATTACCCTGCTGAACCTTAATCACCACCTGACCAGGCATTACGCTGATCGCCAGCGGTTGCCCAGTCAGGCCGCACTGCGTCAGCCAGTCTCCCGCCAGATACAGCTCGCCGTTATCCCGTATCCAGTCCACGCCAATATTAGGATCAGCGTCTACATCCAATAATAACCGCTGGATCTCTGTGTCATCAACTATCAGGGTTATTATCAACCCATCCCGATACGGCTCTATTTTAAATACAGCCCCCGCCACAAACCCCGCCTTGATAATATCCCTGGCATCGATAATCAGCTCAGGAATATGGCGACTCCAGAAAGATTAACAGTGTTTCCCATTACGTGGAAATTGATGTGACGGGTCTCGATGTTTCTGAACCAAAGAAAAATACTTTCAGGATTGCTAATAATGGTAAACTGGATATCTCTAATCGAATAGTTAAGAGCGGGAAAAGTTGTGGAAATTGATAAGAGTTATTATCAAAGTAAATGTGAACTTCCTCAAGGCGAAGGAACGGTTATTACTGAGTTCTATGGTGAAGTAGCGACTCGGCAAATTACCATTTTTAATGGTATTATGTATTCATCTTCTTCGCTAGAGGATTGGGACGAAAATGTTGGTTATCTGTTGTACGATGGGAAAAAAAACGAGATTGATTTACAGGAATCAGAAGTTATAGATGAGATGCAGTTCGAATATGAATGGGATAAAACTCTTTCCGATTCCGTTGTGAACTCTTACATAAGTTATCAAACAGGTGATGCAACCATTCCTATTTCTTCATCTCGTTTGATTATTCATATTGTAAATAATATGGGAAAATGGGGGAAGGGATTTGTTGTTGCTCTATCAAAGCGCTATCCAGTGGTAAAGAAAATGTACCAGGATTGGGTTAATGACGATAAGTCTTTTGCTCTAGGTAATGTTCAGTTCGTTGTTGTAGACGAGGTTGAGAATGTTTTTGTAGCAAATATGCTTGCCCAAAACGGGATTAAAAGAAATTACAAAGACAGTAATCAGTATATTTCCTATGAGCATCTTGAGAAATGTTTATCACTTGTTGCTGCCTTTGCTCTAGAAAAAAGATTAAGTATACAACTGCCTATGATTGGCGCTGGGCTTGGTGGTGGTGATTGGAATATTATAGAAGAGATTATCAAGAACAAAATAGCAAGAAATAAAATAAAGTGTGATATTTTGAGATTGTAATACATGATAATGAATTCAATGATTATTTTTTAGTATAACCCAATCACTAACGGCTGGGTTATACTTTTATGTTATTTCTATAGATATTTTAATATCGAGGTATTTGTCATTTTTCCATGCAGTAATAACCTAATAATATAGGTGGAATATATCTATTATTTTACTACAGACGGGGGACGCATTACCTGCTCCAATTTGATAGTGTTTCAGGAGGTGATAATTTTTGCATGTGTGAACTGAATCCGACGCTGTGGATGGCTCTGTTTGGATTGATAAAGGTAAGTTTGCCGTGATTAATATAAACTATTTTTTCCAAAAGATATGTTAGGCCCAATGGTATATACCATGCTGATAAAGAGTACGTTAGTCATGATAATTAATAGGTTTATAAGTAGTTGTAAGTGGAACCCCCGATAAAAAGGGAATTGCAAACGAGCCCGCGAGCGTTTTTGGATATGTTCAACCAATGAATAATGAAAAATTTAGATATTAATCAATAAAAATAAATGATTTGATCCATGTCGTCCATTCGAGGTGTTTTTAATGATCATATAAGTATCAAAAATATCCTATCATGATAGTTCTGGGAGTGGTACAGATTGTCGCTAATAGGGTGGTAATGTGAAAACAGTTAATGGTTTCAAAGAGTTGCTTGCGATTTATAAAGGTTTACCTAAAGTAGGTGGCTTTTTTGTCGATGAAGGCTTTGTTAATAGGGCAGAGCACATTGAGACGGCACGTTATTATCTTGCTGAAACACCTGACGAAGATGATGACATGGAAGATGATTATAAAACATGGCTTGAATATCCTACATTCAGGGCGATTATTGAGAATAAAATTGAACATAACCCTGGGGTGGGTGAGAAAGAGTTGTTACAAGCGGTTGTTTATTACCTCGAACACGATGATTTTCAAGATTGAAAAACAAAAAAACTTTTTGTAATCCAATAAAGACTTCTTTACTGCCTTTCTGATCGCCTCGTAGCACCCTGTGTGGACTCTCTCCATACAAGATACACATCATAAAAATCAGCACGTTGCTGACGTTGTTCCCACTGCTGATGCCGGCATCGGTGCTTGCCGGCACGGCACTGCTTACCCTTACGGCAGGGCTGCCCCTCTGATGCCGACAGACGAAAAATCGCCATACTCCTTGAGCTACCCGCCACCATAAGTGAATTGCCCGCTGGCGCAGGCAATCCCAAGTTCATTCCCGGACTAGTTCAGCTTCGCCTTGGCAAAGTCGCTGCCGTTGACGTCTACCACGTAGCCGCTGAGGTTGTTGCGGGTGGCGTAGAACACCTTGCCGGTGGCCAGCGGTAGCCAGGGCACCTGTTTGGCGAACACCTGTTGTGCCTGCTGGTAGAGTTTGTCGCGTTCGGCAGGTGCCGACACGTTAATCGCCTGCTGGATCAGGCGGTCATAATCCTTATCGCACCAGCGGGCGACGTTAGCGCCGCTTTCCACACCGGCACAGCCCAGCAGGGTGGCAAAGTTGTCCGGATCGCCGTTATCCGACATCCAGCCGTACAGCGCGCTTTGCTGCTCACCTTTGCGTAGCCCCGCCAGATACTGACCCCATTCCCAGGTAACGATTTTGGCCTTGACCCCGACCTTTGCCCAGTCGCTCTGGATCATTTCGGCGATGCGGCGCGAGTTCGGGTTGTATGGGCGCGCGACCGGCATTGACCAGATATCGGTTTCGAAGCCCTTTTCCAGCCCGGCCTGCTTCAGCAGTTCGCGCGCCTTTTGCGGATCGTAGGCGTATTCCGGCAGCTTGTCGTTGTAGCCCAGCATGCCCGGCGGCAACAGCGAACTGGCCGGCGTGCCGCTCTCTTTGAACACCGCGGCGACAATCGCCTTCTTGTCCACCGCGTAGCTCAGCGCCTGGCGCACCAGTACGTTGTCGAACGGTTTTTTCTGCGTGTTGAACGCCAGATAGCCGACGTTCAGGCCGTCGATGTTGTGCAGTTGCAGGTTCTTGTCGTGCTTGATGGCCTCGAACTGCTCCGGCAGCGGCGCCGGAATAATCTGGCATTCGTTGGTCTTCAGCTTGGACAGCCGAGTTTGTGCATCGGGCGTGATGGAAAAGATCAGGTGTTTGCTGGCGACTTCGCCCTGCCAATAATGCGGGTTGGCGATGTAGCGGATCAGCGAGTCCTGCTTGTACTGTTGCAGCGCGTAAGGACCGGTGCCGATAGGCCAGTTATCGACGTTCTCCGGCGTGCCTTTCTTCATCATCGCGTCGGCATACTCTGCCGACAGGATCGAGGCGAAGTCCATCGCCCAGTCGGCAAGGAATGCGGCATTGGGCTGGCTGAGGGTAAAGCGCACGTGGTTGTCGTCCAGCGCTTCCACCTTGGTGATCAGCTGGTTCAGCCCCATATCGCTGAAGTAGGAATAGTTACCGCCGGAGACCTTGTGATACGGGTGATTGACGTCTTTTTGGCGCATCACCGTGAACACCACGTCTTCGGCGTTGAAATCGCGGGTCGGGGTAAAGAATTTATTGCTGTTGAACTTCACCCCCTTGCGCAGGGTGAAGGTATAGGTTTTACCGTCGGGGCTGATGGTCCAGTCGGTCGCCAGCGAGGGAGCGGGCGTTTTGTCGCTTTCACGCAGCGTCACCAGGCGGTTGTACAACACCTGCGACGTGGCGATAAACGTCGGACCGGAGCTGGACAGCTGCGGGTTGAACGATTCCGGCGATGCCACGGTGCAGTACACCAGCGTATCAGAGGCGGCCAGGGCGCAGCCTGCCGACAGGAGGCCGGTTCCGGCCAGCAACAGACTCACGGTTTTATGTTTGAACAGCATACGGATGATAACCCTCTGAATGATGACTGGCGACGCGCCGTCAGCCCAGAGCCGCGAATTCCGCCCGAATTTCCTCCTCCGGCAGATCGATGCCGATAAATACCAGCGTGCTCTGCCGCTGCTCTTCGGGCAGCCATTCACGATCCCAGTCGGCGTTGTACAGCCGCTGAACCCCCTGGAACAGCAACCGGCGCGGGTCGTCTTTGATTGACAATATGCCTTTATAACGTAACAGGTTATCAGCGAATTTTAGCAATAAACCTTCCATCACGTCGGAAATCTGCATCAGTTCCAGCGGCTGCGGGTGTTGGACCACGATCGAGCGGATATTGTTTTGCGGTTGCGCAATGCGCCGGAACAGCGGCGTCGGCGCGCTGAGGTTCAGCTGGTCGTTCAGCACAAAGCCTTCGATGTCGAACAGCACGCTCAGATCGATATTGCCGTGGGTCACCTTATAAATCGGCGCGCGGGCGTTCATCGACTGCAAGCGCTGGATCAGCGGCTCGTTATCGCTTGCGAGGTCGGTTTTGGTCAGCAGAATACGATCGGCGTAACCCACCTGGGCCTGCGAAATGGTGAACTCACTGAGCTGTCGATCGGCGTGTACCGCGTCCACCAGCGTAATGATGCCGTCCAGCAGGAAGCGCTCGCGAATGATCTCATGTGAGAAGAAGGTCTGGGTTATCGGCCCCGGATCGGCCATGCCGGTGCATTCGATGATCAGGCGATCGAACGCCAGCTCGCCGTTGTCGACGCCGTCCAGCAGATCGAGCAGCGCATCCGCCAGCTCATTGGCGCGGCTACAGCAGATGCAGCCATTGCTGAGCGTGGTGATGCGGCTGGCGCGGTCGCCAATCAGCGCGTTGTCGATCGGCACTTCGCCGAACTCGTTTTCGATAACGGCAATTTTATGGCCGTGGTTTTCATTGAGGATGTGGCGGAGCAGGGTGGTTTTGCCGGCGCCCAAAAAGCCGGTCAGGATGGTGACTGCGATGGGTTTCATTGCGGATCCTTTTAACAGCAGCGCATGCCGCCTTTGCCGTCGCCGCCGTAGCGGGCCTGCTGGCGTTCGTGGAAAAATTCTTTGTATGTCATCACCGGTTTGTCCGGGTGATTGTCCTGCATATGTTGAACATAGGTATCGTAATCCGGCACGCCGACCAGCATCCGCGCCGCTTGCCCAAGATATTTTCCTGCCTGACCGAGATTGCCGAACATCGTTTTTCTCCTGGGAAAGAAAGGTGAAAACGGGCGCCGCATGCAGCGCCCGTGGTTAAGGTTATTATGCAGGCAAATTGCGCTTAATGCTGCGGCGAAACTTTGACCTCGCCCTCAGAGTTGGCGGATGGCTGCTGCGGAACCGCGACGTAAGGCGTTTCCTGGTCGCTGCGCTGCGGATTTTTATGTGCCGCCAGCGCCGTTTTGATGCCGTAGAAGATGATGCTGTACACCACCAGCAGGAACATGATGCTCAGGCCGGCATTGGTGTAGTTGTTCACCACGATATGGTTCATGTTGGCAATCTGCTGTGTGCTCAGCTCTGCACCGCCAGCGGCAATCTTCTGCTTATACTCGTTGGCGAGGAAGAAGAAGCCTTCCAGTTGCGGGTTGTCGCTGAACAGCTTCAGGCCCAGCGCATAGGTGGTGCAGATCAGCAGCCACACCGCCGGCAGCACCGTTACCCAAATGTACCGGGTGCGCTTCATCTTGATCAGTACTACGCTACTGAGCACCAGCGCGACTGCGGCCAGCATCTGGTTGGAGATGCCGAACAGCGGCCACAGGCTCTTGACGCCGCCAAGCGGATCGACCACCCCTTGATACAGCAGATAGCCCCACAGCCCGACGCAGCCGGCGGTACCGATAATGCCGGCCACCAGCGAATCGGTTTTCTTCAGGAACGGCACAAAGTTGCCCAGCAGGTCTTGCAGCATAAAGCGGCCGGAACGGGTGCCCGCATCCAGTGCGGTCAGAATGAACAGCGCTTCAAACAGAATGCCAAAGTGATACCAGAAGCCCATATCCGCCGCCGGCATGATCTGGTGGAATACGTGCGCAATACCTACCGCCAGCGTTGGCGCGCCGCCGGCGCGGTTCAGTACCGACGGTTCGCCGATGTCTTTTGCGGTTTGCAGGATCTGTTCCGGGCTGATGACAAAGCCCCAGGAGCTGACGGTGGCGGCTGCGTGAACGGTCACGTCTTTCAGCTGCGCCATGATCATCGGTGCATTATCGCCACCCAACTGGTGCAGGTTGGGCATGGTGATGCCGAGCGCCGCCGGAGGGGTATTCATGGCGAAGTACAGGCCGGGTTCGATAATCGACGCCGCGACCAGCGCCATGATCGCCACGAAGGACTCCATCAGCATGGCGCCATAGCCGATGTAGCGCGCATCGGTCTCACAGGCCAGCAGCTTCGGCGTGGTGCCGGAGGCGATCAGCGCGTGGAAGCCGGAAACCGCACCACAGGCGATGGTGATAAACAGGAACGGGAACAGCGAGCCTTTCCACACCGGGCCGGTGCCGTCGACAAACTGCGTGACTGCCGGCATTTTCAGCTCGGGATTGAGGATCACGATACCGATAGCCAGCCCGACGATCACGCCGATTTTCAGGAAGGTAGCCAGATAATCGCGCGGTGCCAGGATCAGCCAGACCGGCAACAGGGCTGACACAAAGGCGTAGCCGATCAGCGTGTAGGTGATGGTGGTGTCTTTAAAGGTCAGCGCCGGCCCCCAGTAAGGGTCATGGGCAATCACGCCGCCAAACCAGATCGACGCCACCAGCAGTACGATGCCGATCACCGAGACTTCACCCACCCGGCCAGGACGCAGGAAGCGCATATACACGCCCATAAACAGTGCGATTGGCACCGTCGAACAGACGGTAAACACGCCCCATGGGCTTTCCGCCAGCGCTTTCACCACGATCAGCGCCAGCACCGCCAGGATGATTATCATGATCATAAAGCAGCCGAACAGCGCGATGGTGCCGGGCACCGGGCCCATTTCCTTTTTGATGATCTCGCCCAGTGACGCGCCGTTGCGTCGTGACGAGATAAACAGCACCATAAAATCCTGCACCGCACCGGCCAGCACCACGCCGCCCAGTAGCCATAGCGTACCCGGCAGGTAGCCGACCTGCGCCGCCAGCACCGGGCCAACCAGCGGACCGGCTCCGGCGATCGCCGCAAAGTGGTGGCCGAACAGCACGTTCTTGTTGGTCGGCACATAGTTTAGACCATCGTTGTTGACCACCGCCGGCGTGGCGCGGCTGGCGTCCAGCTTCATCACCTTACTGGCGATGTACAGGCTGTAATAACGATAGGCCACCAGATACACCGCGATCGACGCGACGATGATCCACAGTGCGCTGATGTGTTCGCCGCGACGCAGCGCCACGACGCCAAGACAGGAGGCGCCGAGCACCCCCAGCAGCATCCACGGTAAGTGTTTGAGTATTCCCTCTGGTTTCATGAGGTGTCCTTATTCCAATCTGCAAAAAATGTATTGGTTAATCCGCTTATTGATTTTCTGGACCGTCAGCGGCCCGTGTGCGGATCTCGGAGTGGGTGACCCCAGTGGTTAGGGGCAGGTTTAGGAACAGCTCATCATGGCTTGTGATGACAAGCGATGGCAGGCGAATTTCAGTAAGCGGTTTGATCGGCAGATTGAGCGGTTGAAAACGTCGGGTGAGCGGTTGGCGCGCTGACCGGGGCTGCGGCCCCGGCGAACAGGTTAACTGCCGCAGGCCTCAAACAGCAGTTGGCGCAACCAGCGATGGCTGGCGTCGTGATGGGTGCGTTGATGCCAGGCGACCACCTTGCTGAAGCCTTCAATCGCCAGCGGCGGCGGCAGTACCGCCAGATCGCGGGTAGCGGCGGCCAGCCTGGCAGGTACCACCGCAATCAGATCGCTCACGCGCAGGATGTCCGGTAGCACCAGAAAGCTGCTGACCGACAGCGTAACGCGGCGCCGTAGCCCCAGTTTACGCAACGCGTCGTCGGTTACCCCTAGGAAGTTGCCCCCTTCATACGACACCAGCGCATGGTCGAGCTGGCAAAAGCGTTCCAGCGTCAGTTCGCCGGTCTGAGCGTACGGATGGTCCTGGCGCAGCAGGCAGACATACTGCTCGTCGAACAGCGTTCTGGCGTGCAGATCCTGCGGCGTGCTTTCCGGTGTGAGCAGCGCCAAATCGATCTCACCGCGTTCCAGTCGTGCGGGCAGGCGGGCGCTATCAACCGGCAGCACCGCCAGCCGGATGCCGGGCGCTTTTTGGCGCAGCGCGGACAAGAACGGCACCACCACGGCACGCAGCGCATAGTCGGTAGACGCCAGGGTCAGCGTCAGGCTGGCGGTAGAGGGGTCGAACGCCGGCGGCTGTAGCAGATTTTCTACCTCGCCAAGGATGCGCTTGACCGGTTCGGCCAGCTCAAGCGCCCGCGGCGTCGGCACGATCCCACGCTGTGCACGTACAAACAGCGGGTCGTCAAAGCTTTCCCTCAGCCGCGTCAACATACCGCTGACCGCCGGTTGCGTTAGCGCCAGGCGCTCGGCGGCGCGGGTGACGTTACGTTCGTCCAGCAACGCATCCAGGGTTTTCAACAGGTTGAAGTCGAGCGTTCTGATATCAGTATTCATGATGGCAAATATGCTAAATGGTGATTTTATTTATTTCACCCTAGCACCCACACTGTTCCTCGTCCACCGAAGTGCGGCTCGGCGTCTGGCCGGTCACGGGCAACCTATTCAATCACGAGGAACGATTATGAACGCCATTATCTGGCCTGCAGGCTATCTGCCTGGCACCACCGACAACGCGGTTTCCAATGAAATTATCGTCGCGGGGCTTAGCGCCGCCGAGGTGTGGCCTTGCATCACCAACACCGCAGCCTGGCCGACTTACTACAGCAACGCCTCGGATATCATTTTCCATGATGGCAGCGGCCCGCAACTGGTGGACGGCAGCCGTTTCCGCTTCACCACCTTTGGTTTTCTGGTAGAAGCGCAGGTGACGGAATACCAGGCGCCGGCGGCGGGGCAAGCGGCGCGCATCGCCTGGCACGGCTGGGTGGAAGGCGACGCGGAAGAGCGGTTGGACGTTCACCACGCATGGCTGTTTGAAGATTTGCCTGGCCAGCGGGTGCGCATCCTGACGCAGGAAACCCAGAATGGCAAACCGGCGCAGGCTTTGGCGCAGACCCGGCCAAACCCGATGCTGAACGCGCATCAGGAATGGATTGACGGGCTGGCACAGGCGGCTCGACAGGCGCGCTAGCACGACCGGCTGACATGTAGCGCGTTGGAAAAGATGGCGGTGGAAATTGTTCACGTCGGCGAGAGTGCGAAAACGCTCGGACGGGAATAAAGCAGCGACGCCGTCAGCCAGCTTAATGGCGCTGGGCAAGGCTCGCCAGCGTAGTTTGCCGAATGCCGCTGCGGCTGTTGATGTACAACTGCTCCTGCCTCAGTTCCAGCATCCCCAGCGCACCGCCGCTTGCCATGGCAAACGCGCAAAAATCGATGTCCAGGCTGTTGCCATGCAGGGCGTCCTGCGGGTCGCCGGGAGTATGGCCGCAGATCAGATAATCGACGCCGACGATTGGCCGTTGCAGGTTGTTGATGTAACGTTCGCGTCCCCAGATGCAGGCCTGCTTCACCGCGTGGTCGCCGGCCCGCAAACGGCGGTAGAAGGTGTCGATGTCATCGATCTCCGGTGGCACTTCGGCATGCAAAATCGCGTAGCGTCGTTGCCCGGCCTGCAAGGCAATTGCCCATGGCATCGGTTGCATCAACTGCTGACAATAGCGTTGCTGCTGTGGGCTGAGGTGGAAAAACCACTCGCCGCCGTCAATCTGCCACATCAGTTGCAAATCAAGCGCCGGCTGCTGCCGCTCGCGGGCGGCACACCACTCCAGCGCTCGTGCTTCGTGATTGCCGCGTACCGCATAAAACCAGTCCTGCGTCAGCAGTTCCAGGCACGGCAGGCTGTGCTCGCCGCGATCGATCAGATCGCCAACCGCGATCAGGCGGTCATGCTGGCGGTCAAATGCCACGTGATTGAGCAACGACTGCAGCGGCCGCAGGCAGCCATGCAGATCGCCAACGGCAAAATCACGACCGTGGCGATTGTCGTCAAGGGTGACGATCATGCTTGATCCTCCCGTTAACCGTCGGCCGCTGTCCGATCGACGTTGGCAGCAGGCGGCGCTGTAAAACCCTATTACAAGGGTAGCCAACAATGCGTCGATCCGTGGCTGGCAGCGCGCGTGACGATTCTGTGAGCGACGACACATGCGTTTGTGCAAGGTTACAACGATGTAAATGTTTTGACCGCTGAATGTTGTGAATGGATCCACAAAGTCCTCCCCGGCAATCCTCCTAGACTGCATGCATCGTAATTGACCTGCCGGAGAACGCCGATGTCCGTTGACGCATGCCCGAATCTTTTCCACAGCCTGAGTCTGAGCGCGCAGCGTGCCCCACGGGCGCTGGCGCTGGCCTTTGAGGGGCAGCGCTATAGCTATGACGATTTTTACCGTGGCGTACAGCGGGCGATGGCGCAACTGCACGCATGCTGGGGGCTACATCAGGGGCAACGCATTCTGCTGGCCTGGGGCAATACGCCGGAATTCTGTCAGCTGTTTTATGCCGCCGTTGGCCTGGGGATCGAAGTCGTGCCGCTGAGCACCAAACTGCGTGAGGACGAAGTGCGCGAGCTGTTATCACAGGCCGAACCCCAGGCGCTGTTTTACGATGCCGCCTGCCAGCCCTGGCTGGCGAACTGGCAGCAGGGCATTGCGGTATCGCTGACCCACTGGCGGCAACTCGAGCTGCCGCCGCCTGACGTCCGCCCTGCGCCGGTCGGTCGGCAGGATACTGCGGTGATGATGTTTACTTCCGGCACCACTGGTACCCCAAAAGGCGTGCTGCTGAGCCACGGCAATCTGCTGGCGGCGGTAGAGGCCTATGCGCAGACGCTGAACCTGAGCGCCGGCGACAGCAGCGTACTGGCCGTGCCGATTTATCATATTACCGGCCTGTCGGCGCTGCTGGCGTTGTTTATCCACGTCGGGGGCAGCCTGTGGCTCCAGCATCGCTTCAACGCCGAGGCGGTGCTCAACGCCGTTCGCGAGCACGGCATCACCTTTTTACACGGTTCGCCGACGGTGTTCACGTTGTTGACGCGGGCGCTGAAAGAGCAGGCGCAACGGCTGCCTGTCGCCGCACCGGATACCTTCGCTGCGCTGCGCGCCATTGCCTGTGGCGCCGGCCATCTCAATGCCGGCCTGATAGCCACGCTGGCCGAAGCCTTCCCCCATACCGCAATCCATCCGGTTTATGGCCTGACGGAAACCAGCTCGCCTGCCACCATTTTTCGTGGCGACGTGCGCCGCAGCAACAAGGCCGGCAGCGCCGGCACGGCAATCCCGGGGCTGGCAATCGCCATCCGTGACGAACGGCAATGTGCCCTGCCTGCCGGAGCGATCGGCCACATCTGGCTGAAAGGCGAGGTTGTCAGCCGTGGCTATTGGCAGCGGCAGCAGACGCAGGCGGCCTGCGCCGACGATGGCTGGTTCGCCAGCGGTGACATCGGTTACCTGGATGACGACGGCTATCTGTACATCAAGGATCGCAGCAAGGACATGATCAATCGCGGCGGCGAGAAGATCTATTCGATCGAGCTGGAGAACCTGATTTCCACCTATCCGGGCATCAGCGAAGTGGCGGTGGTGCCGATGCCCAGCCCCTTGTACGGCGAGGAGCCGTTGGCGTTTGTCGTGACCGATGCCCAGAGCTGCCTGACCAGCGAGGAACTGCTTGACTGGCTGCGACCGCAGCTGGCGCGCTTCAAGTTGCCGGCGCGCATTCTGTTCACACGAACCCTGCCGCGCACCCACAACGGGAAAATCAATAAACGCCAGCTCAAACGGCAGCTCAGCCAACACCTTTCACTTTTCTGAACGCAGGAGGCAGCAGCCATGACGGAAAAATTCATTAGCGCAGCACAGGCGGCAGAGCGGGTAAACAGCGGTGACACCGTCTGCACCGTGGGGATGACGCTGACCGGCGCCGCCGAGTCGGTGCTTGCGGCGCTGGAAGCGCGCTTTCTTGACACCGGCGCGCCACGGGATCTGACGCTGGTACACGCGGCGGGGCAAAGCGATCGTCAGCGCGGCAACCAGCATTTTGCCCACCCGGGAATGGTACGGCGACTGATCGGCTCGCACTGGGGGTTGGCACCGCGCTGGATGGCGATGATCAACAACGACGAGGTCGAGGCGTTCTGTCTGCCGCAGGGGCAGATGGTGCATCTGTATGCGGCGATGGCTGCCGGCCTGCCGGGCCGGCTGTCGAAAGTCGGGCTGGGTACCTTCGTCGATCCTCGTCTGGAGGGCGGGCGCATGAACCGACGCACGCGGCAACTGCCGCCGCTGGTGGAACACATGATGTTCCGCGGCGAAGAGTATCTCTATTACCCGGCGATCCCGTTCGACGTGCTGATTATTCGCGGCACGCACGCCGATGAGGACGGCAATCTGACGACCGACGAAGAGCCGATGGCGCTTGAGGTTTTACCGGCGGTGCTGGCAGCCAAAAGCCGTGGGGCAACGGTGATAGCCCAGGTCAAGCACCGGGTGGCGCGTCATTCGCTGCATCCCAAGCGGGTTACCGTACCGGGCAATCTGATTGATGCGTTGGTGCTGTGCGAATCGGCGCAGCACGATCATCGCCAGACGGCGAGTTGGGCGTTTGATCCGGCGTTGTGTGGCGATTTGCGCCTGCCGAACAGCGCCGTTCCCCCGCTGCCCCTGACGCTGCGCAAGCTGATCGGCCGTATTGCCTGCCGCTATCTGACCCCTGGCTGCGTGATCAACCTCGGCACCGGCATCCCCAACGATGTTATCGGCGCCATTGCGCACGAAGAGGGAATCGACGATCGGCTGACCATCACGGTGGAGTCGGGTATTTACGGAGGCTGGCAGGCGGGCGGCATCGACTTCGGCGTTGGTCGCAACCTGAGCGCGATGATCAGCCACCAGGACCAGATGTTGTACTACAACGGCGTCGGCGTGGACATCACCTTTATGGGCGCCGGCGAGATGGATGCCGCCGGCAACGTCAACGCCACGCGGCTCGGTAATACCTGCCCAGGCGCCGGTGGATTTATCGACATCACGCAGAATGCCCGCCATGTGGTGTTCTGTTCCAGCTTTACCGCCAGCGGACTGGACATCGCCTGTGAAGGCGGCCAATTGCATATCTTGCAGGAAGGCGCGGTGCGCAAGTTGGTTTCCGCCGTCGGGCAGGTTTCCTACAACGGCGAGTTGGCGAGAAGCGCAGGGCAACGCATGCATTTTGTGACCGAGCGCGCGGTGTTTGAACTACGGCCGGAAGGCCCGGTGCTGGTGGAAATAGCCCCCGGCGTCGATGTGCAGCGCGACATTCTGGCGCAGATGGACTTTACGCCGCTTATCGATCCACAGCTCGGCGTCATGGATCCGGCACTGTTCCAGGCGCCGCCGCTGGGGTTGTGGCGCAGCCAGGAGACGGCGCAACCTTTTAACCCTTCAGGAGAAACAGCATGAGACTGCAACAGCAAGTGGCCATTGTTACGGGCGCCGCCCGCGGCATCGGCAAGGGGATCGCCGAGGTATTGACACGCGAAGGCGCACTGGTGGTGGTATCCGATGTCGACGCTCAGGCCGGAGAGGCCTGCGTTGATGCGCTACGCGCGGCGGGACATCAGGCGCAGTTCGTCGCGTGCAATATCGCCGATGCGCAGCAGGTCGAGGCATTGTTCGATACGGTGCTGAGCCGCCATGGTCGGCTGGATATTCTGGTCAATAACGCCGGCATCAACCGTGACGCCATGCTGCACAACATCAGCGAAGCAAACTGGGACGCGGTGATTGCCGTCAATCTGAAAGGCACTTTCCTCTGCATGCAACAGGCGGCGCGCCATATGCGCGAGCGTGGCGCAGGCCGCATTGTCAATATTGCCTCTGCCAGCTGGTTGGGCAATGTGGGGCAGGCCAACTATGCCGCCTCCAAGGCCGGGGTCGTGGGACTGACCAAAACCGCCTGCCGCGAACTGGCGCGCAAGGGCGTCACCGTCAACGCCATTTGCCCCGGGTTTATCGACAGTGACATGACGCGCGGGGTACCGGAAAAGGTGTGGCAAATGATGGTTGACAAAATACCGGCCGGCTATGCCGGGCAGGCCTCGGACGTCGGCGAGTGCGTAGCATTCCTCGCGTCGGGTGCGGCGCGCTATATCAATGGCGAAGTGATTAACGTTGGCGGCGGCATGGTGCTGTAAGGAGCAAAACATGAAACAGGGGAATGACATCGTCGTTATTGACGGCGTACGCACCGCCATCGGCAGCTTCGGCGGCAGTCTGCGGCATAGCCATCAGCACGATCTGGCGGCAGCGGTGATTCGGGAAGCGGTGGCGCGCGCCGGCATCGCACCGCACTACGTGGATGAAGTGGTGGTGGGCAACGTCGGTCAGGTGGCCGAAAGCGGTTTTATCGGCCGCATCTGCCAACTGCGTGCCGGGTTGCCGGAGCAAACTACCGCCTATTCGGTCAACCGCCAATGTGGCTCCGGCCTGCAGGCTCTGGCCGACGCGGTGATGCTGCTGCAAAGTGGCCAGGCCGAGGTGGCAGTGGCTTGCGGTACCGAAAACATGACCCAGTTACCTTACTACCTGCGCCGGGCGCGTGAAGGGTACCGCATGGGCAACGGCGAACTGGAAGATGGCCTGATTTCCATTCTGACCTGGCCGGAAGGGCCGTACCACAACGGCATCACGGCGGAAAACGTCGCGCAGCAGTTTGGCATCTCACGTGAGGCGATGGACGATTTCGCCTGGCATAGCCAGCAAAAAGCGCTGCAGGCAATCCGTAGCGGCCGCTTCCAGTCACAGATCCTGCCCTTGACGGTGGCGGAGGGCAAGCAGGGCAGTCGGCAGTTCGACACCGACGAGCACCCGCGCGATACACCACGGGAAAAGCTGGCCGCGCTGCGCCCGGCTTTTCGCGACGGCGGGGTGATCACCGCCGGCAACGCCTCCGGCATCAATGACGGCGCCGCAGCGCTGGTATTGACCACCCGTCGGCAGGCGGAACGTCTGGGGGTGCAACCGCGCATGTGCATTCGTGGTTGGGCGGTCGCCGGTTGTGATGCGGCGATCATGGGGATCGGGCCGGTTCCGGCGACGCGCCGTCTGATGGCGCGCCTGGGAATGAATGTTGGTGACGTCGAGCTGATCGAACTTAACGAGGCGTTTGCCGCTCAGGCGCTGGCGGTGATAGGCGATCTGGAACTGGATGAAACGCGAGTCAACGTCAACGGCGGTGCCATCGCGCTCGGTCATCCGGTCGGCGCCAGCGGCGCCATACTGCCGGTGAAGCTGATGCACGAAATGGAGCGCAGTGGTGCTCGCAACGGCTTGGCCACGCTGTGTATCGGCGGTGGGCAGGGGATCGCCATGCTGTTTGAGCGCGAAACGGCGTGATTGATGCGGGATAAACGGCCCGGCGCCTGGCGTCGAGCCGGATCGCAGGCAAGTTTATTGGGCCGAGGGGCAGCCGCATCGCTACCGGCCATAACCATGGGGATCGTTTGACATGCCTAACAATAACCAACGGGCGGCGCCGGATCAGGCTGCACGCACCAACGGCAAAATCTATCGTCGGCTGATGCCGCTGTTGATCATCGCCTATATCATCAGTTTTCTCGATCGCACCAATATCGGCATCGCCAAAACGGCGATGTCAGCGGATATCGGCCTGTCGGCCACCGCATTTGGTCTGGGGGCGGGCCTATTCTTTCTGACCTATTCGATCCTGGAGATCCCCAGCAATCTGATCATGGAAAAGGTCGGCGCGCGGCGCTGGATCACCCGCATCATGGTGACCTGGGGGCTGATTTCGGCCGGGATGGCGTTTGTTTCCGGGCCAACCTCGTTTTACGTCATGCGCCTGCTGCTGGGGGCGGCGGAAGCCGGCCTGTATCCCGGTATCATTTTCTATATGACCTATTGGTTCAGCCGCGAAGAGCGCGCCAAGGCCACCGGACTGTTTCTGCTTGGCGTCTGCCTGGCCAATATTATCGGCGCGCCGCTTGGCGGTGCGCTGCTGAGCATGGACGGCATCATGGGCTGGGCTGGCTGGCAATGGATGTTCGTGATCGAAGGGATGCCGGCGCTGGTACTGGCCTGGGTGGTGTGGCGTAAATTGCCGGACAGGCCGGCGGATGCCACATGGCTGGATGCGCAGGACGTGGCCTATATCGAAGACAAGCTGGCGGCCGAAGCGCGTGAGCAGGGGCACACGCCAGCACGTTTTTCGCTGAAGGCGGCGTTTGCCAATCGACCGTTCATGTTGCTGGTGCTGGTGTATTTTACTCATCAGTTTTCGGTTTACGGTCTGAGCTATTTTCTGCCGACCATCATCGGTGAACACGGCGGTCTGAGTTCGCTACAGATTGGTTTGCTGACGGCAGTGCCGTGGATTGCCGCCGCCATTGGCGGAGTGCTGTTGCCGCGCTTCGCCAATAGCGACCTGCGTTCACGCCGCATGCTGACCGGGGGCTATCTGGTGATGGCCGCCGGGCTATGCATCGGCGCATTGGGAGGCTCGCTGGTCGGGTTGCTGGGCTTTTGCCTGACCGCCTCCATGTTTTTCTTTGTGCAATCCATTATCTTCAGCTGGCCGCCGAATCTGATGAGCGGCAGCATGCTGGCCGGCAGCTTCGGCTTGCTCAATTGCCTGGGGTTGTGCGGCGGGTTCCTCGGGCCGTTTATTCTTGGCGCTTTTGAGGATCGTACCGGCTCTGCCGTCTCGGGGCTGTGGTTTGGCGTGGTATTGCTGCTGGTAGGGGCGTTGGTGTCCGGCTTTATACGCCGCAAGCCGAGCGGCAATGTGCCAATAGCCGGTGCGGAACGCGTCGATGCGGGCCAGTAAGGGGAGTGGCATGAAGATTGTGATTGCGCTGGATTCCTTCAAGGGCAGCTGTAGCGCTCAGGCGGCCTGCGCTGCGGTAGCGGCGGGGCTGCGGCGGGTAGATACCGAGCTTGAACTGGTGGAAATGCCGGTATCCGACGGCGGAGAGGGCTTGTTGCAAACCCTGGCGCACAGCCCGCTACTGCCTGCGGCAACCTGGCATGAGCAGCGTTGTCGTGGTCCGTACGGCGCAGAAGTCAACGGTGCCTATCTGAACTTGGGGGACGGCGGTGCGGTGGTGGAGATGGCGCAATGCTGTGGGCTGGAACTGACGCCGCCGGCGCAGCGCGAGGTCGGCCGCGCCAGTAGCTATGGTCTGGGGCAGATGCTGCGCGCCGCACTCGACGGCGGCGGTGAACGGCTGATCGTCGGCCTGGGCGGCAGCGCCAGCAATGACGGTGGCGTCGGTTGCGCACAGGCGCTGGGCGTGCGCTTCTACCGTGACGATGGCAGCTTGCTGGCCGCCGGAGCCTGCGGTGACGATCTGGCGCACATTGCCCGAGTCGATATGGCGAGTCTCGACCCCCGGCTGCGACATTGCGATCTGGCCGCATCCTGCGATGTCAGCAACCCCTTGCTGGGGCCGCACGGCGCGACCTGGGTGTACGGTCGGCAGAAAGGGGCGGATGACGCCGCGTTAAGCGCGCTGGAAGCGGGCATGACCAATCTGGCCCGGGTGATGGAAGCCGCCAGCGGTCGGTGTATCAGCGATCAACCCGGTGCAGGGGCCGCCGGCGGAATGGGGGCGATGTTGCAGTGGCTGTGCGGTGCCCGGCTGGTGCCGGGAATCGAACTGGTACTGCGGCTGCTGGATGCAGAACGCCATTTACAGCAGGCGTCGCTGGCAATCGTCGGCGAGGGGCGTCTGGACCGGCAAAGTGCCTTTGGCAAAGCGCCGATCGGGGTAGCCGGCGCGGCAGCGCGCTGCGGCGTGCCGACCATCGCTCTGTGTGGCGATCGCGACAAGGACAGCCGTGAGCTGTATCAACATCATCTGCAGGCCATGTGGTCGATCTGCCCACGCCCGATGGCGCTGGCTGAATCCATCTCGGCCTGTGAGTCACTGTTGGCCGACACGGCTGAAAACCTGCTGCGCACGCTGCGAGTGGGGGCCAGCATGGCGTCCGTCGGCCGTTAGCCACATCATCAACGGGAAAAAGCATGCTGATCACAACACACCTGGCCAACGAAATTGTTACGCGCGCGATGGCAATCATCCATCATAACGTCAACGTTATCGATCACCATGGCCGCATTATTGCCTCGGGGGAACGGCATCGGATCGGGGAACAGCATGATGTCGCCGTGGAAGTGATCCGCACCGGCAAGCGCATTACCATCGACAATGCCCAGCAGGCGGCGCGGTTTCGCAACGTGCACCCCGGCATCAACCACCCGATCACGGTAGACGATCGGGTGGTGATGGTGGTCGGCGTCAGCGGAGAACCGGGCGCCATCGGCCGTTATGCGGAACTGGCGATCCTGACCGCCGAACTGCTGGTACGCCAGGCGCAGGAGATGCGTGACATCAATTGGCGCCAGCGGCTGCGTGACACGCTGTTCAGCCAGTATCTGGAGCACGGCGATCACCCGGCGGGGCAGCGTGCGTTCAGCCGTCTGGCGCAGTTGGGCTTTACCTTTCACGCGCCGACGGTGCCGCTGGTGGTCGATCTTGCCATTGCCCAGGCGCGTATCTGTGAAATATTGGATACCTTGCTGCGCCAGATCAGCATGCTGGAAAACGTGACCGAGGTGCTATTGCTGGGCAGCCATGAGCTGCTGGTACTGGTCCGTGACGATGGCGGGCAGGAGCGACTGCTGGAGCAGATCCGCTTTATACTCGACAGCCAGATCAGTCAATACCATATCGGCGTTGGCCTGCGGGCGGAGTCGCCGAACGATCTGCGCGAGGCGATTCAGTTTGCCCGAGCGGTGATTGCGGTTGGCATGAAGGTGCAGCCGCAGCAACAGCTCTACTATTTTCGCGAGATGGCGGTACTGTGCCTGTTCAAGGTGCTGGAAAGCAGCTATCTGCTGAATTTTTTCGACAAGATCGTGCATCAGCTGCTGCGCCATGATTCCGGTGAGGTGCTGTTGGAAACGCTGGACAGCTTTATTGCCCATAATGCGGAACTGGGGCGGACAGCGCAGGCGCTGGGCATCCATCGCAATACGCTGGCTTACCGTTTACAGCAGGTGAAAAAGCAGCTGCATCTGGATCCGATGGTCTTTATGGATCTGATCCAGCTGTCGGTATCGATTCATTGCTATCGCAAGCATCAACCGAAACAGAGCCCGTGGATCGCCGGGGTGAGTTAGGGGCGCCGCAGCACCCCCGATATTGCTTACTTCAGTGCGATACGGATCACGTCATCCGGATCGGTGGCTTCCTTCTCGCGGCTGGCAGCCTGCTTGACGCTGACGTACAGCGTCTGGCCGTCCGGTGACAGCGCCAGGCTGTTCGGGTGGGTCGGCGTTTTGACGGTGCGCAGCACCTGATAAGTTTTGGCATCGATCACGCTGACTTCGCCAGCTTCGCGGTGGGTGACGTACGCCTCGTTACGCGCCGGATTAAACAGCACTGCCAGCGAGGTCGGTACCTCGATTTTGTGCAGGATAGCGCCGTTGCGGGTATCAACCACCAGCACCTGCGGCTGTTTGGAATCGGTGATGAACGCACGATGGTTCGCCGGATCCAGGCTGATGTTCAGGAAGAAGTGCTCTTTGGATTGATCCAGCTTGTGGCGCGACAGGATGTTGTTGGTTTTGGTGTCGATGGTCAGCAGCTCGCCGTCGGCGTTGGTCACGTACAGGCGGCCAGCGGCGGCGTCCAGCGCCAGGCCGGTGCCATACTTGCCGGTGTTGGCGATAGTGGCGCGCAGCGTCAGATCCTTGCCGTCCACTACCCATACCACGCTGGATTCACCCAGACCGGTGATATACAGGGTGTCGGTATTGGCGTCGGCCACCAGTTCACGCGGTGCCAGCGGTTTTACGCTGTCGGAACGCTTGCGAGCATCCAGCACCAGGCGACCTTTCACGTTGCCGCTGTTGGCGTCGATGGCGGTAACGCTGCTGTCGACGGTGTTGCCAAAATACAGCGTATTGGTTTTGTCGTTGATCGCGGCGCCAAACGGCTTGAGGTCGTTATGGATGATCTGCGTCACGTCCAGCGTGGTGGGATCCAGGCGATATACCACGCCGCCTTTATCCAGCTTACGGCTCTGCGAGGTGGCCAGATACAGCGCGTTTTCGCTTTGGCTATAGGCCATTTCATACGCACCCTTGCCAATCGGCTTGCGCAGCAGTTGTGTGTCGGACTGCGCGTGCGATACGCTAGAAAACAGCAGGCTGGTGAGCAGCATCAGTGGCAAAACCGCCCGCCCGCCGAAACGACGACCGGTTGTCATCACAGTGTTCATAACATCTCCATATGGTTAATCGTGTTGTGGCCGCCGGCGGATGCCGAACGGCGAAAACAGCTCAACATTGAATTAAAAGCACGACGACGCCGGACACGTCATTGCGCGTCCGGCTTTATATTTGAGAATAATAATCATTATTTATTGGAAAGGGGAGCTATTTTGCCGCCGATGCCGTCGGAGCGCACATTGCGTACGGTACAGGCCTATCGTCAGGGGGCGAACACGGCGCGCAAACAGCCGTCGGTTTTATGCTTGAACATCTGGTAGCCCTGGGGCGCGTCCTCCAGCGAAAAGCGATGCGTCGCCATCAACGCCGGATTCATTTTCCCTGTGGCAACCAGATCCAGCAGCGTCGGTACATAACGCTGGCCGTGCTGCTGGGCGGTACGAATCGTCAGGCTTTTATTGATCATCAGCCCGACCGGAAACTTATCCATCACGCCGTAAACGCCGAGAATCGCCACGGTGCCGGCCTTGCGGCAGCAGTACAGCGCCTGACGCAGCGCGGCACCGACGTCGGTTTGCAGGTGCAGCAGCTGCTTGGTGCGATCGTAGATCTGGGTCAGCCCTTCGCCTTTGGCTTCCATGCCGACGGCGTCAATGCAGCTGTCCGGGCCGCGGCCGCCGGTCAGTTCCAGTAACGCTTCCGGCACATCTACCTGGGTGTAATTCAGCGGAATGGCGCCGAAGGTGTTTTGCGCAAATGCCAGCCGCTCCGGGAAGCGATCGATGGCGATCACTTTTTCGGCGCCCATCAGCAACGCGCTCTGCTGTGCCATCAGGCCGACGCCGCCGCAGCCCCACACCGCGACGATATCGCCAGAGTGAATATTGCAGAAATCGGCACCCATATAGCCGGTGGGCGCCGCATCGGACAAAAACAGCGCCTGTTCATCGCTGACGCCGTCCGGAATGACGAAACAGTCGTTATCGGCAAACGGCACGCGCACGTATTCGGCGTGCGAACCGGCGTAGCCACCAAAGGCGTGACTGTAGGCATAGATACCGGCGGTGGGATAGCCCAGCATGGTTTCGCCCAGCTCGGGCTGCGGGTGGGTATTGTCGCAGCAGGAATACAGCTGATGCTGACAGTACCAGCAGGAGCCGCAAACAATGAATGACGGTACCACCACGCGCTGGCCGACGTTTACCCGCTTGACCCCACGGCCGATTTCGACAATTTCACCCATAAATTCGTGGCCAAGAATATCGCCGTCTTGCATGCTGGGGATCAGCCCGTCGATCAGGTGTAAATCCGAACCGCAGGTGGTGGTCAGCCTGACCTTCACAATTGCGTCTCCAGGGTTGAGCAGCGTGGGGTCGTTCACCGTTTCTACACGCAGGTCATTGACCCCGTTCCAGCACAGTGCTCGCATCACGCCTCCTTCTTCGCTCGGTCAGCACCAGCCGGCGGTGGTGAAACCAGCGGGATTTCGCCGGTTTCGGCCAGGCTCTTAAAGCGGTGTAGCGCTTTGCTGACGATCTCATTTGGCACCACGTTTAACCAGTCGGCGATTTTTTTGCCCATTTCACCGCCGGGGGGCTCAAAAATAACCCGTAGGGAAAGTTCGGTGCCTTTCGCGGCTGGAGCCTCGCGGAACAGCAGGCTGCCTTCGTTTGGCAGGTCGGCGCCTTGCAAGGATTGCCAATAGATGGCGACGCCAGGTTGCAGCTCGGTGATGCGATTTTGCCAATACCATTTCTGGCTCAGCATATCTTCCACCATCCAGCTGGATTCGCGTTCGTTGAGGATATCGACCTTGGCGAAGTGGGACATGATCAGCGGCAAGGTATGCGGTTCGCACCACAGCCGTTGCAGTTCCAGCGCCGGTTTACCGATGGTGATCCATCGGTTGACTTCAACCGCTTTGCTTTTGTTTTTAACGCCTTCGACGTTCAGTTGAGTATGTTGCATAACTCTCCTCGTCGTTAACACAGGCCGTGTTAAATACAGTCTGCGGTGTTCGGGGTTTCCTTGTGGGTTATTTCCTCATTATTCAAGTTAAGCAAAAACTCAGGATTTTTCCTGCCGTTACGCTTGGCTGGCGCAGGAGAGGGGCGTGAAAGGTAATGCAGAACAAAGAGGGATCGCTGCTGGATTGTGGTGTTAACGTTGTCCCGTTCGAGAAGAATGTTATCGGTAATAAAACAGCCTGTTATTAGCTTAACCAATCCCGAGGTATTTCATCTCAGCTGATTATTTCATTATTTATCAGTAAAATGAGTGCCTCAGCCAGAAACAAAAATATTCCTTGATATATCAATAGGGTAAGGTCGAGCCTGATCCAGGATTGCAACTTTTTTGAAGCGTGCTCCTGTACAAAATCATACGTTTTTTTATCCAACCACTTATTGCGCTGTGTTTTTATTTTCCTGCCTCGCAAAATCCAAAGAAACCATTTTGCCTTCAACGAGGTGCCAAGGACGCCCAGGTTATCTGCAAACACCACGTAAGGCGGGACAAAATGTCCATATGCGACATAGTTTTTATAAAAATCATCGAATTCTTTTTTATGCAGACGAGCAAGCAGGTATTGAACCAGGATGCACAGCAAAACCAACAATAAACAGACGATGACCGCGATTTTCATTATTCACCTAGCATCAATATCGTGAAACTTAACATTTTCAGCTGGCAGGGAACAGCCGGATGATAATGTTATTACCTATAAACTATCTGAAACCTCACCCGCTGACCTCCCCTTCAATCACCTCGGCCAAGGCCTGTGCGGCGGTGGACAGTTGATGCTGCGCCAGGCGGAGCAGGCCGATGCGTCGTTCGATGCACGGGCCGATCAATGGCACGCATTTGGCGCCCAGTTCGCCCATTTGCCGTTCGCACAGCGCCGGCACCGCGCTGGCACCCAATCCGTTGGCCACCATCCGGCCGACGGTCACCAACTGATGGCTTTCGAACGCTACCTCCAGTTTCGTACCGCTGCGGGCCAGCGCCTGTTCCAGCAACAGGCGTACCGCCGAAGGGCGTTGCAGGGTAATGAAGTCCAGCGTCAGCAGTTCACGCCAGCTGATTTGCTCTTTGCTTGCCAACGGCGAATCGTGCGGTACCACCGCCACAAAGCGATCGTTACCCAGCGGAGTGAAGTGCAGAGTGTCGCTGGGTTCCGGTTCGAAGGCGATGCCCATTTCCACCCGGCCTTCGCGGATCATTTCGAACACCTGTTCATTTATCACATCGTGCACCGCCACGTTGATGCCGGCATAACGATCGCGAAAGCGCTTCAGGATTGGCGGTAGCTGATTGGCAGCAAACGAGGGCATTGCGGCGATCGACACCTTACCGCGTTGCAGGGTGAAGCGTTGTCTCAGTGCCTCTTCGGCGTTGTCCCAGTCCGCCAGCAATTGCCTTGCCATCGGGAAGAAGCTTTCCCCTTCCGGCGTCAGCGCCACACGCCGGGTAGTGCGCATCAGCAAGGCACCCCCCAGCGCTTCTTCCAGCCCGCGGATCGACAGGCTGAGCGCCGGCTGCGAAATATTCAGCCGTTCGCTGGCCTGGGCAAAGTTCAGAGTGTGAGCTACCGCTAAAAACGCGCGTAACTGCTTGATGTTCATTTTCATTTTGCAGTTTCTTAACTTATTGGAAAATATTAATTAACAACATATTAATAAAAAATCCCAATGAATAGGTCACAAAAACAAAATTAACAAATCATTTTTGCACGCTGATGATGCCAGGCATGGGCAGGAGCACGGTGCTCCCGGCAAAAAACACAAGGCTGCGTATGGCGGGATTAGACAAACGCGTCGGCACCTATCAGGAAGCGCTGGAGGGGCTGACCGACAACATGACGGTGCTGGCGGGCGGTTTTGGCCTGTGCGGCATTCCGGAGAACCTGATCAATGAAATCCGTCGCCGTGGGGTGCATGGCCTGACGGTGGTCTCCAATAACTGTGGCGTCGACGGTTTTGGCCTGGGTCTGCTGCTGGAAAACCGGCAAATCCGCAAGGTGGTAGCGTCTTACGTCGGCGAGAATGCGCTGTTCGAACAGCAGGCGATCAGCGGTGAGTTGGAAGTCGTGCTGACGCCGCAAGGATCGCTGGCGGAAAAGATCCGCGCCGGCGGCGCCGGCATACCGGCGTTTTTCACCGCTACCGGTTACGGTACGCCGGTGGCCGAAGGCAAAGAGGTACGTGAATTCAACGGCCGTCCCTACATCCTGGAGCCGGCGATCGTTGGTGACTTTGCCATCGTCAAAGGCTGGAAGGCGGACTATTACGGCAATGTGATTTACCGCCATACCGCACAAAATTTCAACCCGCTGATGGCTACCGCCGGGCGTATCACGGTGGTGGAAGTGGAACAGATCGTGGCGCCGGGCGAACTGGATCCGGCGGCGATCCATACTCCAGGCATCTATGTCGATCGCCTGATTCAAGGCACCTTCGAAAAGCGCATCGAACAGCGCACCCTGCGTAGCTAAGGAGAACCGCGATGCTCACCCGTGAACAAATGGCGCAGCGCGTGGCGCAAGAGCTGCGTGACGGCTATTACGTCAATCTTGGCATTGGCATCCCAACGCTGGTGGCCAACTATGTGCCGGCCGGTATGGACGTGATGCTGCAATCGGAAAACGGCCTGCTTGGCATGGGGGGCTTTCCCAGCGAGGAGCAGCTGGATGCCGACATGATCAACGCCGGCAAGCAGACCGTCACCGCCCGCGCCGGCGCGTCGATCTTCGATTCGGCGCAGTCGTTCGCCATGATCCGCGGCGGCCATGTCGATCTCACCGTGCTGGGGGCGTTTGAGGTTGATGTGGCGGGCAACATCGCCTCCTGGATGATCCCCGGCAAGTTGGTCAAAGGCATGGGCGGCGCGATGGATCTGGTGGCCGGTGCCGAAAACATCATTGTGGTGATGACCCACGCGTCGAAAAATGGCGAATCCAAGCTGCTGCCGCGCTGCACGCTGCCGCTCACCGGTGCCAACTGTATTCGCAAGGTATTGACCGATTTGGCCTATCTGGAAATCGAGCGTGGCGCCTTTGTGTTGCGCGAGCGCGCGCCGGGGGTCAGCGTGGCGGAGATCGTCGCCAAAACGGCGGGCCAGTTGATCGTACCGGACAACGTGCCGGAAATGCAGTTTTGAACCAGGAGGCAAAGATGCAAGAGGTAGTGATTGTTGCGGCCACCCGCACGCCGATTGGCAGCCTGCATGGCGCGTTGGCATCGCTGACGGCGGTGGAGCTGGGCACGCTGGTGACCAAGGCGCTGTTGACGCGTAGCGGCGTTGCCGTCGAATCGATTGATGAAGTGATCATGGGTCAGGTGCTGACCGCCGGCTGCGGGCAAAATCCGGCGCGTCAGACGGCGATCGGTGCCGGCCTGCCGTTCACGGTGCCGGCCTTTACCGTCAATCAGGTCTGTGGTTCAGGCCTGAAAGCGGTGCATCTGGCGGTGCAGGCCATCCGTTGTGGCGACGCGCAGGGGGTGATCGCCGGCGGGCAGGAAAGCATGAGTCAGTCGCCGTACCTGATGGAGGGCGCGCGGGCCGGCTTGCGCCTTGGCCACGGAAAACTGGTCGACAGTGTGATCCACGACGGCCTGTGGGACGCTTTCAACGATTATCACATGGGCATTACCGCCGAAAATCTGGCGGAAAAGTACGCTATCAGCCGCGAAGCGCAGGATGCGTTTGCTGCGCGATCGCAACATAAAACCCAGCTGGCGCAGGCCGCCGGGCGCTTTACGGCGGAAATTACCCCGGTGACGGTAGCGCAAGCGAAAGGTGAGCCGTTGACAGTTACGCAGGATCAGCAACCGCGTGCGGAAACCACGCCGGAAATACTGGCGCGCTTGCGTCCGGCATTTCGCAAACCAGGCGGGACGGTGACCGCCGGCAATGCTTCGTCGCTGAACGACGGCGCGGCGGCGGTGCTGCTGATGAGCGCCGCCAGGGCCGCCGAGCTGCAATTGCCGGTGCTGGGACGCATTGTTTCCTACGCGGTGGCGGGCGTCGATCCGGCGGTGATGGGCATTGGGCCGGTGCAGGCGGCACAGCGTTGCCTGCAACGCGCCGGCTGGCAACTGGATGAGGTGGATCTGATTGAGGCCAACGAAGCCTTTGCCGCCCAGGCATTAGCGCTGGGGCAGTTGCTGGGTTGGAACGAAGACAGAGTCAATGTCAACGGCGGGGCGATTGCGCTGGGGCACCCGATTGGCGCATCCGGCTGCCGGATACTGGTGACGTTGCTGCACGCCATGCAGCAGCGCGAGGCGCGTAAAGGGCTGGCGATGCTGTGCGTCGGCGGCGGGCAAGGCGTGGCGCTGGCGGTTGAGCGTCCCTGACAGGAGAAACATCATGCATGACACGCAGACTGCGGTGCTGGGCGCCGGATTGATGGGGGTCGGTATCGCCGTCCATTTTGCCCGCTACGGCCATGAGGTGCTGCTGTACGACACTGACTCTGCCCGGCTGGCGGAGGTGCCGGCGGTAGCCGGCAGCATTCTGGCGGAGCTGGTCGAGGTCGATCTGCTGGCGGCGTCACAGGTGGCGGAGATACTGGCGCGGCTGCACGGCAGCGACAATCTGCAACGGCTGGCGCCGGCGCGCCTGCTGATCGAGGCCATTCCGGAGCGTCTGCCGCTCAAGCATGCGCTGTATGCGCAACTGGAGGATCTGATCGCCGAGGATGCGATCATCGCCAGTAATACCAGCGGCCTACCGCCGGATCGGTTAGCAGAAAACATGCGCCATCCACAGCGTTTGCTGATCGCACATTTCTGGAATCCGCCGCACCTGATCCCCCTGGTTGAAATCGTACCCGGTAGCGCCACCGATCAACGGCACCTGCAGGCGCTGCAAACCCTACTCAGCGACATGGCGTTGGAAGCGGTGCTGCTGGAGCGCGCCGCGCCGGGGTTTGTCGGTAACCGTTTGCAGTTTGCGCTGCTGCGCGAAGCGTTGCACATCGTGCAAAGCGGTATCGCCAGCCCACAGGTGGTCGATCGGGTGATGCGAGCTTCACTGGGGCGACGCTATGCGATGGTCGGGCCGCTGGAGGCCGCTGACATGACCGGTCTGGACACGGTATGCGATATCGCCCAGCACCTGCTGCCGACTCTGGCCAGCGGCAGCGAGATGATGGAGCTGGTTCGGCAACGGCTGGCAGACGGCAACACCGGGCTGCGCAGCGGCAGCGGATTCTATACCTGGGACGATGGCCGCAAGGAGCGCATTCAACGGCGACGCGCACATCAACTGCGCTTTGCGCTAAAACCTTGATTACACAATAACAATGGGTTAACTGCATTATGAGCGTATTGATAGCGTTAGCAGCACTGGGATTGCTGATGCTGGCCGCGTATCGCGGCTACAGCGTCATTCTGTTCGCGCCGATCGCCGCACTGGGCGCGGTATTGCTTACCGACCCCGGTGCGGTGGCCCCGACCTTCACCGGCCTGTTTATGGAAAAAATGGTCGGCTTCGTCAAACTCTATTTTCCGGTGTTCCTGTTGGGGGCGGTGTTTGGCAAGCTGATCGAACTGTCCGGTTTTTCCCGCTCGATTGTAGCGGCGGCGATCCGCATTCTGGGCCGGCGTCACGCCATTCCGGTGATCGTGCTGGTGTGTGCGCTGCTGACCTACGGCGGCGTATCACTGTTTGTGGTGGCGTTCGCGGTGTATCCGTTTGCCGCCGAACTGTTCCGCCAGAGCGGCATTCCCAAACGGTTGATCCCGGCGACGGTGGCGCTTGGCGCTTTTTCGTTCACCATGGACGCCTTGCCCGGCACGCCGCAAATCCAGAACATCATTCCCACCAGTTTTTTTGGCACCAATGCCTGGGCGGCACCGTGGCTGGGGCTTATCGGGTCGCTGTTTATCATCGTTGTCGGGCTGTGCTATCTGGAGCGGCAGCGACGCAAGGCGCAGGCGCGCGGCGAAGGTTATGGCAGCGATCTGCAAAACGAGCCGGAAACGCCGGATAACATCAATCTGCCCAATCCGCTGATCGCCATCATGCCGCTGTTCGCGGTCGGGGTGCTCAACCTGCTGTTTACCCACTGGATCCCGCAGTGGTACGGGGCCAGCCATACGCTGGCGCTGCCGGGGCTGGCAACGCCGATTAACACCGACGTTGGCAAGATCACCGCCATCTGGGCGGTTGAAGCGGCGCTGGTGGCCGGCATTTTGCTGGTGGTGCTGTTTGGCATGCGCAATATACGCGGCCGGCTGGCGGAAGGCAGTAAAACCGCGGTAGGCGGTGCGATTCTGGCGGCAATGAACACCGCCTCCGAATACGGTTTTGGCGCGGTGATCGCCGCGTTGCCGGGTTTTCTGGTGTTATCCAGTACGCTGGCGGCTATCCCGAATCCGCTGTTAAACGAAGCCATCAGCGTGACGCTGCTGGCGGGGATCACCGGTTCGGCATCCGGTGGCATGAGCATCGCGCTGGCGGCGATGTCAGATTCGTTTATCGCGGCGGCCCATGCGGCCAACATTCCGTTGGAGGTGCTGCATAGGGTAGCCTCGATGGCCAGCGGCGGCATGGATACGCTGCCGCACAACGGGGCGGTGATCACGCTGTTGGCCATTACCGGCCTTAGCCACCGTCAGGCGTATGGTGGCATCTTCGCCATCACCGTGATCAAAAGTGCCGCGGTGCTGTTTGTGATTGGCGTATTTTACCTGACCGGCATTGTCTAGAGGAGCAAGCAACATGAACTTAACCGGTAAAACGGCATTAGTCACCGGATCCACCAGCGGCATTGGCCTGGGTGTCGCGTCAAGCCTGGCAATGGCTGGCGCACAGGTGATCCTGAACGGCTTTGGCGAGGTAGAACAGGCAAAGCGGCATATCGCAGCGTTGGGACTGGAGCCGGGCTATCATCCGGCGGATCTCGGCGATCCGGCGCAGATCGACGATCTGATGCGTTACGTCGAGCAGCGCTACGGCGGGGTGGATATTCTGGTGAACAATGCCGGCATCCAGCACGTGGCGCCGGTTCACGCTTTCCCGCAGGAAAAATGGAATGCGATCGTCGCGATCAACCTGTCTTCGGTGTTTCATACCAGCCGTCTGGCGCTGCCGATGATGCGCCGGCGTAACTGGGGGCGCATCATCAACGTGGCCTCGGTGCACGGGCTGGTAGCGTCAAAGGACAAGGCGGCCTACGTGGCGGCCAAGCACGGCGTTGTCGGACTGACGAAAACCGTCGCGCTGGAAACAGCCCGTACGCCGATTACCTGTAATGCCATTTGCCCTGGCTGGGTGCTGACGCCGCTGGTGCAGCAGCAGATCGACCAACGCATTGCCGCAGGGGTCGATGCGCAGCAGGCGCGCGACGATCTGCTGGCGGAAAAACAGCCGTCACAGGAGTTTGTCACGCCGCAGCAGCTGGGCGAACTGGTGCTGTTCCTGTGCGGTGACGCGGCGGTACAGGTGCGCGGCGCGGCGTGGAACATCGACGGCGGCTGGCTGGCGCAATAATTCGCGCCAGCGGTATTCCTTCTGCGCGGCGATGCCGATCGCCCCGTTCTGGTGACTTGCTGAAATCCGACGCGGTCGCGCCACATGCTGCCGCTGTCGCCGCGGCCAGAACGGCAAAAACATGCGGCTCCTCACATATTTTGCATAAACCCCGAGACGGCAAAAAAACGGTAGTCATCCCGCAAAAAGCGGGAAGTCGCGTCACTCTTTTTATGGTTATATGGCGTTGCGGTGAGAATCAATTAAACAACGTATTGACCTGGCCGGTTTTATTAGCGATTACCGCTGCCAGCGTCAGGCCATGTTATCAGGTGGCCCTTACGATAAACCGCATATGTTCACCAACATTAAAAGAGCCAGGGTATGAAAAAAACAACCGCAGTGGTGAGTGATAGTTATGTCGTAGTCAGCGTGCGAGAAAAAATTGGCTATGGTTTTGGCGATATGGCCTCGAATCTTTCTTTTGGCTTCGTCTCCCTGTTTTTGCTTTATTTTTACACCAATATTTACGGTATCAGCGCCACCCAGGCGAGTCTGATTTTTGTTATTGCCAGGGTTATCGATGCCTTGTTCAATATTGCCGTTGGGTTCTTTATCGATAAAACGCAAACGCGCTATGGGAAATTAAGACCCTATCTGCTTTTTGGCGCGGTACCGTTAGGTTTATTAACCCTGTTTTGCTTTTACACACCGGATATCGATCACAAGTTCTATTTTGCATTGTGCTCTTACACCCTTTATTGTCTGGCTTATACTGCGGTTAATACGCCGTATTCGGCCATGACCAATATGCTGACCCAGCATGAAGGATCGCGCGCATCGCTGTCGGTGTACCGCTTTGTGTTTGCCATTTTGGGCTATCTGGTGGTGTCGACCTGCGCCGATCTGCTGATTTCGCGCGTTACCGATCAAAAAATGGGGTATGTTTTTGCCGTCAGCTGTTTTGCGCTATTGGCGACCTTTCTGTTCCTTGCCTGCTTTGGCATGACCCGAGAGCGGGTAAAGGTACAATTGCAGTCCCCGACGTTAAAAGAAATGATCAAGGCGGTTTCCGGTAATATGCCGCTGATCAATCTTTCCCTGTTTACCGTATTCTTTTATATCGCTTACACCGTTTGGATGGCGATTGCGGTGTATTTCATCAAGTATATCATTAGCGATGAGTCGTTCACCTCCGAGTTTTTTGCCATTCAGTCCGCAGCCTATATTTTGGGTACGGTGATTTCAGCCAGGTTGATCGCCATGATGGGTAAAAAATACATGACGTTACTGGCGCTGACCATTGGGGTTGTCGGCCTGTTTGGTCAATATCTTTTTGCTGGTGAAAACATCTATTTAATTATGGCCGGCGTGTGTCTGTTCAGTATTACTCTGGGTATGGGGTTTGTTTCGATGTGGTCAATGATTGCCGACACCGTCGAATATGCGGAATGGAAACATGGCGTCAGAACCGAAGGGGCTATTTACGGATTCTTTAATTTTATTACCAAAATAGCCATGGCGATCGGCGGCGGCTGCGCCGGCGTTATGCTCGACTATTTCAATTACAGTGCAGAAAGTATCAGCGAACCTGCGCGTAATGGCATCAATCTGATGATGACCGTCTTCCCCGGCCTGATGTTTATTCTCGGTATGGTATTTGTGGTGTTTTATACCTTAGATGAAAAAACCTACCGTGAAATTATTAAAAAAATTGAACTGGCCAAGCAAAACCTCGCGTAACTCAAGGTGATTCTTATGAAAAACGATTTTTCCGCCACGCTTGCTACCATGACTACGGAAGAAAAGGTGGCGCTGTTGACTGGCCAGGGGTTGTGGCGCACGGCGGCATTGCCGCGACTGGGTATTGAAAGCCTGGTGATGACCGACGGCACCTACGGCGTGCGTTACAGTGCCAGCCAGATCGATGGCGGGGAAAATTGGTGCATTACCGATTTCCTGTCGGTTGTCGGCCAAAACGCAGCAGAAAGTCATCAGGAGGCTGCCGGTGGTTCCGAAGCGCTGTTCAGCTATTCGCGCCCGGCGACCTGCTTCCCCAACGGTTCCAGCCTGGGGTGCAGTTGGGACGTTGAACTGGCTTACCGCATGGGGCAGGCGCTGGCTCACGAATGCCAGGAGATGGGGGTTGGCATTCTGCTCGGGCCGGGCATCAATATCCGCCGCACGCCGTTAGCCGGCCGCGGTTATGAATACTATGCGGAAGATCCGCTGGTGAGCGCTGATATTGCCGCAGGCTTGATCAACGGCTTGCAGGATGAGGGGGTCGGCGCCAGCCTCAAGCATTTTGCCTGCAACAATTCGGAATATCGACGAACCGAAATGGATTCGCAGGTGGGGGAGCGTGCGCTGCGGGAAATCTACCTGGCCGGTTTCAAGCGTGTCATTGAAAAGGCCAATCCATGGACGCTGATGTCCTCTTATAACCGTCTCAACGGCATTCAGACATCCCAACATCACCAGTTGCTGACCGAGATACTGCGGGACGAGTGGCAGTATGACGGCGTGGTGATGTCAGACTGGTACGGTATTAAGCATCGCCCGGCATCGCTGCTGGCCGGCAACGATCTGGCGATGCCGGAAACGCGGCGCGACAAGCGCTCGCTGCTAGCGGCGATTAATGCCGGTGACGTACCGCAAGCCGTGGTCGATCGCTCCTGCCTGCGTATGCTGGCATTGATTGACAAGGTGCAGCGGCATCGCAAACCGGGGTTCAAGGCCGATTTTACTGCGCACCATGCCCTGGCTCAGCAGATAGCCCAGGAGTCTGTCGTGCTGTTGAAAAACGAGGCGGATATTTTGCCGCTGACGGTCGACAAGGTGAAGCGCATCGCGATTTTGGGCAAGCCGGCCCATGAACCGGTGATCCAGGGATCCGGCTGCGCGACCACCGTACCCTATATGCTGGATCGGCCGCTGGACGAGATCCTGGACGTTGCCGGCAATGATTTTCATATCGACTATGCCATTGGCGCACCCGATGACGACGCGGACAACGCCGCCGCGCTGGCTCAGGCGGTTGCGCTGGCGCGCCAGTCAGACGTGGCGGTGGTGTTTGCCAGCACCGCCATCGGCGAGGACGGCGAAAACGGTGACCGCAGTAATCTTGATATTATCGCCAGCCACGAGGCGTTGATTCGCGCCGTTGCGGCGGTGCAACCCAATCTGATCGTGGTGCTGGCGAACAGCGACGCGGTGGTAATGCCCTGGTTGAATCACTGCAAGGGCGTGCTGGAAACCTTCTTCGCCGGCCAGGGAATGGGGCGTGCAGTGGCCAATATTCTGTTTGGCCATGCCAACCCATGCGGCAAGCTGACGGTGACGGTGCCTAATACGTTGGAGGAGACTCCCGCCTGGCTGCATTATCCGGGCGAAGATTTAAAACATGCTTATGCCGAAGGGATTTATGTGGGTTATCGTTACTATGACAAGCGCAAGATGACGCCGCTGTTCCCGTTCGGGTTTGGCTTGAGCTATACGCGTTTTGCCTATGACAACTTGCGTCTTTCCACGCCAACGCTGCGTGAGGGGGAAACGCTGACCGTGAGCGTGGATATCACCAATATTGGCCAACGTGCCGGCAAGGAAATCGTTCAGCTGTATATCAGCGCGCCGCAACAGGCGCTGCCGCGAGAGCCGAGGGCGTTAAAGGCCTTTGCCAAGGTTGCCCTTGAACCGGGAGAAACGCGCAGCGTGAGCATGAACATTCAGGCGCAGGACTTGGCCTGCTATCATCCTACGCTGCAACGCTGGGTCATGTCGTCAGGGGATTATGGCCTGCATATAGCCAGATCGTCGCGTGACGTTGCCTTGCAGGCGGTGGTGAGCCTGCAGGCGGCACCGTGGTATTTACCGTTAAAACCGGATAACTCCTTGCAACAGCTATTGCAGCAACCGGCAGCCTTTCGTCGGGTCACCGCATTGGTGGCGCAAAAAAGCGGTCAACCGGAGGGGGTTGTCGGTGACAGGCTCGCATCGATAGCGCCTGAACTGTTTTGCGGCATGTTCATTGGCCTGACCGAGTTTCTGGCCGTGGACATCAGTATTGACGAGCTCGAGGCGGCGTTGCAGGGCAGCGTCGATTAACTTTTCTGGCCGGCAGGGCAGCCCTGCCGGGAACCGGGGGAGCACATGTTTCCATTCGCAGTAGTCCATCGCGCTGGGCAGAGCGCAGGCAGCCATCGCTCGGGGGGCGTGCATGAAGGGTCAGGGTACGAGCTGATTTCCTTTGATGCCGAAAAATACAATCTGTTTGCTGCCGAGGTGCGCTACTGTGAACCCCATTGGCATAGCGCACCGGAGCTGATCTGCGTGTTGACCGGCAGTTTCACTGTCAATGTTTGTCAGCGCAGCCATCAGGTGGCCGCCGGCGGTATGGTGTATATCAATCCCGATGAGATACATGCGTTGGAGGCCACGGCAGCCAACAGCCGCTTACTGACCATCCAGTTTTCCCCACGCCTGTTTGATGACGCTCACCCGGCGCCGCATATCGATTACTGCCGTGCGTCCTGGGCCGAGCAACGGCCACAGGATCGGGCATTGCGGGACGCCGTACTGCTGATTACCCAGCGGCAGATGGCGCAGGCTTCGTCCTTTGCCAAACTGGCTGCGATCTATACGTTATTGAGTGCGCTTGAATATGCCGAGCAGCCCGGCGCGGGCGTGCCGTCCGAGGGATACAGCAAACGTGACGGCCAACTGGTTAAGCAGAGCATGCATTATATTGCGGAGCACTTAACCCGCGAGCTGAATTTGTCGAAGATGGCGGACATGGCGGGTATGAGTTACTTCCATTTTTCTCGCATGTTCAAGAAAGTCAGCGGATACAATTTCAAAGAATATCTGATGATCCTGCGTACCAATAAAGCAAAATCACTGTTAAAAAATACCCAGATCCCGATTACCGAAATCAGCCACCTCTGCGGTTTTAAAGAACATAAGCATTTGAATGCCTGCTTTAACAAATACTGTTCGGTGACTCCCAGCGAGTTTCGTAAAAGAATGCTGGCCGGGCTGAATCAGCCCGACGCGGATTTGGCGGTAATGACCGATTTTCGCTGTTTGCCGCTCAGTGCCCAAGTCATCCAATGGTTGTCTGCACCCGCCTGAATGCCGGTACATCACATGGCTATGCTGCCGTCCAGTTGCTGGCCGGCCGCCGCTTTTTCTGCCAGATAACGCGCCGGTGGCTTGCCGACGGCTTTCCTGAACATCGTCACAAAACCGCTGGCACTTTCGTAGCCGAGATCCAGCGCCACGGTCTGTACGCTTTCGCCCTGCGTCAGGCGTTGTAGCGCCAGCATGACGTGCAATTGGCGTCGCCACTGACCAAAACTCATACCCAGTTGCTGCTGTAGCGTGCGACTCAGCGAGCGTTCGCTCATGCCGATGCGCTGCGCCCATTGCCCGATGGTGGATTTATCCGCCGGATTGGCCAACAGTCGCTCCATCAGTTGACGTATGCGCACGTCCTGCGACACCGGCAGATGCAGGTTTTCTACCGGTGCGATCGCCAGCTGATCCAGCAGCACCGCAATCAGACGGCCTTCGCTGCCCTGTTGGTCGTACAGCGGGTCAAAACGGCTGGCCTGCAGCAAGAGCTCGCGCAGCAACGGTGAAATCGCCAGGGTACAGCAGTTTTGCGGCAGGCCGTCGAAGGTCGATGTATCGACAAACAGGCAATAGCACTCGGTTGATCCGGTGCCTTGCGCATTATGCATGGTGTTGCTGGGCATCCATAACGCACATTGCGGTGGTACCAGCCACAGGCCGCTTTCCGCCTCGCAGCGGATCATGCCGCGTGCGGTGTAGATCAGTTGCGCTTTCTGGTGGCGATGCGGCGCAACTTCCCAATCCTCGGTAATGCTGGTGCCCTGCACGGCAAAAATGGTGCGCGGCACCTTATCAATATCCAAACGTGGTTTGGTGGCAACGAAACTCATGAGAATAGTTCTCATTTTGGCGTGAATGAGAAATATTATGTCCTGATTGTGCAATGTGGTCTAGTGCGGTCGTCGATAAAGTAAGCGGCATGCCGTCAGGTTTCTTTGGAGTCAACGTAATGTCATTAGATACTGCTAGTTTCCCTTGGGTGTGGATGCGCCAACCGGTGGGGCAGCCTCGCGACGTCGCCGATGAATTTGCCGAGTTTGACGCATTGCTAGCCAGACAGCAGCCGTTTGTGCTGTTGTGTGCACTGCGTATCACCGATGAGCAAGAGCCCGATCGCGATCGGCGCACGCAGGTAGCGCTGTGGAAACGTGACCGCCGCGATGCGCTGAAAAAATATGTCAAAGGCATGGTCATGATTGAGCCAGACGTGGAACGTCGCAGCGCTGCCGAGCAGTTTGCCGACTTCGCCAGTCGATTTTGGGGTTATCCGATCGAGGTGGTGGCCGATGAAACACAGGCCCGGCAGCGGGCGCAAAATTTGTTGAGCTTATAAGGGGGCAGCGATGCATCAGTTGGACGTGATCGACCAATTATTGGCCTGGATCGAACAGAATCTGGAACAGCCGCTGACGCTGGATGACATTGCTGCGAAATCCGGTTATTCGAAGTGGCATTTACAGCGGATGTTCAAGCAGCAGACCGGCCACATACTGGGCACCTACGCGCGCCGCCGAAGGCTGACCGCCGCCGCACGCGAGCTGCGTCTGACGCGCACCAGCGTGGCGATCGTCGCCGACAAATATCAGTTCGATTCGCAGCAGACCTTTACCCGCGGTTTTCGAAAGCAGTTTGGCCTGCCGCCCGCGGCCTACCGGCGTTGTGCCGATTGGTCGAGCTACGGTATGCAGCCGCCATTGCGCATCGCCGCACAACCGTTACCGCCGGCGGACTTTGTCGAACTGCCGGCGATGCGGTTGGTCGGGCGGACCCAGCGCCGCATGATGACGCTGAACGAACTGGGGCGCATGAAGAAAGAGTTGCGCCATAGCGCCTGGAGTACGTTGCCGCAACCCAATGCGTTGCCGCCGTCGGTGGCTTACGGTCTGATCGGCCTGGAACTCGACGGCCGGCAGCGCGATCGGCAGCGCATGGTGTACACCGCCGCGCTGGTAGATGAGCAAACCGTGGGGGAGGTGGTGCAGATTGAACCGGGTGAGTACGCCAGCTTCGTTTACCATGGCCAGGCCGAGGAGTTGCAAAACTTTATTGCGCGAATTTACGATACCGCGATGCCGGAACTGGACGTGGTGCGCCGACCGGGGCGTGATATCGAACGGTTTTACCCTGCGCAAAGCGGATTTTACCATCAGGCGACCAGCGCTATCCGTTGCGAATACCTGATCCCCATCCGTCGGCTGTCGGCTGGAAAAACGGCGTGGTGACTGCTCCCCGCCGTTATGAACTGCACCTTACTCAGTTGGTGTCCAACTTTTGGGGTGCAGTTCAGATTGGGCGAGGGTTTACGGGGCAATCGCTAAACGCCGTTGGGTAATAAAATTCATCTTCTGTGGTTAGTCCATTGCAGAACATATCGCGCGCATAACTTTCGTAATCAAAGTAGCCACGGAGCTCACTCGGAACGCCGTCAAGTACCCCCATGTTCTTCAACATGGTTAATTGCGTACTCTTCTTCACTTTCCGCCAGCCCGCAGTAGGCATCTTGAAATGCGTCGTAATCCGTTTCACCGGTGTATTCAACCCATGTTACATATGCCTCATCATGCCCATTGTCATGAGCCTGCTTGAATGCCGCGATATACGTCCAATCAATTGAACTTTCGGAAGATACTGTACGAGGAATTCCCTCCCAGTCCTGAAACATCAATTCCGGTTCGGCTTCGTCACTGTGTAGCATTCGACAGCATGCCTGGTAAAAATCCGTCTGGTTATCAAATTCGGTCAGATCAACCCAATCGCCCTGGATACTGCCGCAGTTATATTTATGGTAGGTACCTACATATACCGATGGGATAGTTGCGCTGTTCATCGTCATATCTCCATAGTCAAGCGTGGTGATAAGACCGGCGTATGCCGTGCCGACACGACAGCCCGACGGAAAGCGAAGAATGTGGTAGATACTGGTCGATTCTTTGGTGCAAATAACGACAGTCCTGAGTATTACTCTAAAGTTGAGAACAATACCTTTTCAGTAGTGGTTTATAATGAAAAACAAGACCTTTATCCTTCTTTAGTTTCAGGAAAACAGAGTGCTAATACGTCAGTAAGGCGTTATCAACATAATAAAGCAGAGGATCAGGTACGCGCCTATCTCAATGAAATTAATGCGGCGGTGAGATTCACCGCTGATTATTTTAAAGAGGTTACTGCGAAATATGGGGTTAACTCGGCCGCCATCGCACGGGAACTGGCGGATTCGGCAAAAGGGAAAAAGATCAGGAATGTCACCGAAGCCTTGCAAGCGTATGAAAAGTATGGGCTTGCGATACACCGCAAATTCAGCGTGCAGGATCGAGAAGCGATTGCACGTGCCCTGGAATCTGTGAATCGCGATCTGGTGGCCCAAAATCTGGCCAAATTCAGTAAAGCTTTCGGCGCAGTAGGGTACACCATTGACGCCGTATCGCTGTCCGTGGAGTTAGCCAAAGGGATCCGGACCGGCGACTACAAGTCCTTTTATGTCAGGGCCGAGACCATTGGTGCCTCACTGGCGGCATCGGCCCTTGTTGCCTTTACCTTTGCGGTGCTAACCGCCACACCGTTGGGCATTCTGGCCTATGGGTTGTTACTGGCCATCACCAGCACGCTAATCAATGATGCGTTGATCCGAAAAATCAACGACACCATTTTCCGCTAAACTTACCGCCCTACACTTTACCCTGTAGGGCGTTTTTATTGAGCAGCAGATAGAGAAGACCAAACGGGATGGAAACCACGAAGCAAGCCATATGGTACAAGGCGTAGAGGCCATTCTTTGCCGGGGTCTCAACAAACGGTCCCCGCGACCAGAACTCACGTGTGGTGTATTTGAGGGCCAGCGTCTCAACCAGGCATTTTGCAAAAGGAAAGAGGACGGCAGACAGCCCAAAGATGAGATACATGCCTACCGAATGACCCTGATTGAAACCACTGTAATAGACAAACACGGCCAAGACCGCCCACAAAGAACCATACACTATATTCTTCAGATAAAATGCCTTGGTCATCATTATCTTTCCCGTGTTGTCACTCTCGTTCCTGCAGCTCGATTTATATTTTACCACCCTTGCCGGGTGAAAACGTAATGCCTGCTGAAAAGGTAAATGTCATGCTCACTGAAAAGTAGGCATCCTAACCAGTACGCGGGCATGAACGGCAAACTGCATCTGTAAGAGGCTTTCCGACTTTGGCAGAAAACGGAAGGGGGTTGTGTCACATCCAAACGGATGTATAAAAGTTGCGCGCGTTTAAGATTTTCATTGTAATTTGTCTGATCAAATAGCCAGGCACGGCTTACCGGTGTGTCTGGACAAATACTCAACGCCATCTGCATGCTGTGCCATCTCCGTTGCCAGTTCCTGCGTCAACGGATAGGTCGCTTTGGGTGCCATCAAATCGCCGACAGGCAGCCTCAGATGAGGCCCTAAGCGGGTCAGATCAAACACCTTCAATGGCCGTTCTATGGTGATTTCAGCCATGCAGTTGGTCTCAAAGTCCGAACGATCAATGAACTCTTCATCCTGGAAAAATTCACTACACGCCGTATGGGGCGAGTCGGCCAGGTACATCGGCCATTTGGATTGCTCGGACAACGAAAAACGGTTGTTGCTTTCAGGATTGAAGTACACGCCGTTCCCGCCGTGGTATTCGGCCTGCAACTTGTAATAGCCAGTGCCGGCTGGGATGATTTTCGTCACCTCAATTTCGCCCTGGTCTTCCAAGTGCATAATGTCATTTAGGCGATCATGTAGGTCGCCCTCACATTCTAAAGTCATTAATATCTCCTTTTCTTAGGGGATGTGAATAGTGAAATAAGCATGGGGTAAACATAGGAATGATCCTTTCTGCTATGGATGGATGCAGCACTGTGCTTGCCCAGCGCTGCGGTTGGCACGCCGGCTACGGTTCGGTTAAATCGTTCTGTACAAAAGTTTAACCGAATCCTTGACCAACACCAGGGCAGGCGAAAGCCCCCCGACACCGAGAACAAGCTGGCCGAGGCGATCACACGCCATGCGGCAGAAATGCAGGAGAGCAGGGCACAGCACGCCGAGGAAATGAAAACCCGCCAAAAAGCACTGGAACAGTGCTCAGAAAGCGGCCAGCGATGCGCGGGAGGCAAAAGCGGTCATGACGGGCGAGCTTCAGGCGCTGAAAGCGCATAACGACCAACTGGCTGTGCTGTTGACCGGGAAAGCTGAACCGAAAGCCAAAGCTGAGAAGCCGAAAAAATAGGGCGGCGGGGCACTCGGCAGAATTGGCGTCTTATCGAACGGACAAGAATTTTATCCGCGCATCAGTATGAAAAGGAATCTGTTGATATAGATATACAAAAAGGCCACCTAATAAGGTGGCCTTTTTGTACTACAAATTTTGTGTTCGTCGGCTTGCATCTTTCAGCGTCGCAGGGAGAGTGCCGTCTCTTTACCCCTACCAATGCGCTAAGTACACCACTATTCTGACTGCTAGCCAAGCCCTATATACTCTATGATTTCCTGCTCAACGTCTTCTCTTGTAGCATGTCCAGATGATGCTTGGTACAAGCCAGACAATATACGGTATTTATCCCTCAACTCCGCAAGTTCTTCCCGTATTGTTTCAACTTCAGGCCGTAACTCCTCCAACTCAGCTGACTGCATCTGACCGTTTTGAATTGTTCTATCAAGTTTCTCCTGCAAGGAGTACATACCCACGGCTGCCAGCAACCCCTGATCAAACGCCTTCATATCGTTACGAGATAACCTTCGACCAAACGATTCATCCCGACGATAAGTTCGATCCCGACCTTTATGATCTCTAGACTCAGGAGGAAGGATGCGGGTAGGAGAGGCAGTCTGTATCATTTCACACACGGCAAAGCTACGCTTCCCCGTATGATTGTCAGCTTTGATGTGCCCACATCATGGCAGGCACTGTCAGATAAAGACCCGTCGCAAGCCGACTCGATCACTCGCGCAGTAATAACCGCCATCAATAGTATGCTTATCGACCTGATGGCCGCAATGTCACATAAGGACTGGCTGAGTCGCCGCCAGCGGCAAAACAGGGGATTGAACGGGCACATACGTTGGGAAAATACCGGGGTAAGCAGGCCGATCAAGAACGACATCAGAAAGTCCTGTACTCCCGACAGATCAAGAAACTGAGCATTCGCGAGACCGCAGATGCAACGGGTTACAGTACTTCGCAAGTTTGTCGAATACAATCGCTTTATAAAAATAATGAATCTGCCTGAAAAGCTGGGATAGCGGTATTTGTCCTTCTGAATCTGTGATCTTAAGACTAGAACGATGTAACGACGCAACATGAGATCTACAAGATATTTTTCGACAGGGGCTGAGTTACAATGTATGTAACTAATGTAATCGGTAACATAACTTAATGGCTTCTATCAAAGATGTGGCAACGAAGGCGGGTGTTTCAACCGCTACGGTATCCAGGGTGATTAACAATCACCCGAGCGTGACGGCACAAACTCGCCGCGCAGTGCATGAAGCTATGGACTTTCTTTGCTATGTTCCCAACAGAAATGCCGTTCAGCTGAGTGGCAAATGCTCCGGTTTGATTGGGGTTGTAGTACCTAATTTGCTTAATCCGCATTTTTGCGAACTGCTGGCCTCGCTTGAGGAAGAGGCCCGATATGTCGGCAAATCTGTCATTGTTAAAACACATCAAAACCAGCCTTTTCAGGACAAGCAAATAGTTAAAACGCTTGCCGGGATGGGTATTGAAGCGTTGATTTGGGTGCCTACAGAAGCCGAATCATCATTGTCGGAGTGGCTGATAAACACCGGTATCCATACCGCTGTGGTGACACAAAATTCACGCTTTTTTAATTCTGTTTGCAATAACCAGGAGCGTGGGGCAGAGACAATAGCCGGGCATTTTATCGATATCGGTCGTACTCGCCCTGGCTTTATCGGTCAAGATGGTGTCGACAATCGTAAAATGTCAGCCTTCTGCAAGAAAACGCTCAGCCATGGCCATCAGGTGGAGAAACACCATTGTTACTGGATACCTAAAGGCGATGGTGAAATTAACCGGGGGCATATCCACTCGCTGGATAATATCGTAGATAATATTATCACTCAGGGCAACAAAATAAATTGTCTGATTATTTATAACGATGTTGCTGCGAGCTACGTAATTGAAAGGCTGAGGCGAAAAGGCGTTAACATCCCAGAGGATATCGCGATAGCAAGCTTCGATAACACTATTATCGCCCAAATGATGAATATCACCAGCATCGCCCAACCTATTAATGAAATGGGCAAGTTAGCGTTTGAACTGATCAATAGCACGGAAACAAAAGATGGCATTGATTCAGTTGAGCTAACGACCCGATTGATTGTTCGTGAAAGCAGTCTGGGGATGACGATAACCAAAAATTAACCCACATTGCTTACTCGTTAAATATCAATCCATTTTATTAATCCTGTTCGAAGGTGGCACTATTCTGTCCAAAGGAATTTTATATCAATTAACCAAAGAGCAATCACTATGAAAAAATTAATTCTGCCCGCGGTGTCAGGCACGCGGTTTGATCTGTGGCTGAAGAAAAGTCATGAGCACAATTCACCGCTGCTACAGTTTTCAGTGGCCGGAAAAATCGTTTACACTATAAAAACAGCTGCTGAATATTATCAGTATTTCACCTGGACTCACTATTCTGACGAGTCGATATCTATTGAATGGGATAATGACGCGGCTGATATTTCGTTATTTTATTTTTGGCAACCTGAAACGGTACACCGGGAGGGAGTGACGTACCTGGTCGGTGAAGCCAATTCGCTACGCGCAGTGGGGAAAGATGAAATGGAGGGCTGGTATACGCAAGAACCGTTGCGCCCGGCACTGCACTTTTCACCGTTTAGCCGTTGGATGAATGACCCCAACGGACTGTGCAAAATTGGCGATACCTATCACCTTTTCTATCAATTTCATCCGCATAGCACTGAATGGGGCCCCATGCACTGGGGGCACGCCATCAGCGACGATCTCTACCATTGGCGTCATTATCCGGTGTTTTTACAGCCAGAGCAGAATCTTGAAGCTCTCGGCGCGTCCGGCGGTGCGTTTTCCGGTACTGCTTTCCAGGACCGTGATGGCAGTACCCGGTTCTACTTCACCGAGCGTTTACCTGCCTACGACCTCTATTCCGGTTATCGGGAAGTTCAGAAATGTGCGCGCCCCGGTCGCTGGCTGGATAAGGTGGAATCTATCAGACAGGTGTTGAGCGACCTGCCAGAGGGGGTAAGCTGTGACTTCCGCGATCCAAAGGTCTGGTTTGATAAACAACAGCAGCGCTATTTTATGCTGCTGGGTGCGGCGGTGGACAACGATCCCGCCGTATTGCTTTTCACTTCCCCAAACGGGGATGACTGGGTATTTGACCATGTGCTCTACAGGGCGGATAAAACCTTCAGCCAACACGGAGGGCGCTGCGTGGAATGTCCGGACTTTTTCCCCATCGGTGATAAATGGGTGTTAATCATGGGGATCGTGGGCTATACGGAACCTGAAACCGGGCGTCACAACCTGCTTTATGCCGTGACCGGTGAGTTTAATGATGGTCGCTTTATTCCTGATGATAAAATCATGCAGACGCTTGATTTCGGGACGGATTTTTATGCGTTACAAACGTTCCGCGATGAGGAAAAGACAATTGGCTTTGCGTGGCTGTATAACTGGGCCAGCAAGAAAACCGCTGATTCCGTTTACAACGGTGAAATGTCCCTTCCTCGCCAGTTTGAGCTCAACAACGCCGGGCTGGTGTGTATGCAACCTGTACCGCCGCCAGCTTCCTGCCTTATCCAGCAACAAGATCACCTGAACGCATGCGCTGAAGGGCGGTTGCAGCTTCATGTTGATGCATGGCAATCATTCTCACTGAAGCTGAAAGGCACCGCGCTTAGCGATGTAACGCTGACGTTGCACAGCGAAAACGGTCAACACATTACGCTGTGCTACAGCGCAGAGATGCTGACGCTACATGCCATCGGGCTGGATGATATGCGCTACAGCGTTCACGTGGACGAGCTCAGCGAACTTGAGATGTTCTTCGACGCGGGCATTCTTGAGGTGTTTGCCAACCAGGGGAGCCGGTGCGGCACGCGTCGCTACTTCCACGTCAGTGAATGCCAGCTTATTGAACTGGAATATAACCCTTCAGCGACAATGACGACGGCATTATTGTCACAATATCGTACGGCATGGAGTCAACAATAATGAGCGAAGAAGCAACCATGAAGGACCTGAGCATTGTATGTCTGGGTGAACTGCTGATTGATTTTGTGTGTACCGACATCGATCAGGGGCTGGTAAAAGGTGAGAACTTTCTGAAGAAAGCGGGCGGAGCACCGGCAAACGTTGCTGTGGCGATTACCCGTCTGGGTGGCGAGGTCCGGCTGGCAGCACAGGTAGGAAACGACCCTTTTGGTGAGTTTTTGATAGAGACAATGCGTCAGGAAGCAGTGGACACCACGCTTATTATTCGCGATAGCCGTGTACCCACAACACTGGCTTTTGTGGGGATCCAGCACGACGGTGAGCGTGACTTTGTGTTCTGCCGTGGGGCCGATGGCAATTTATCGCTGCAAAGTTTGCCTGCTGATTTTCTAAAAGGTAGTGGGATTGTTCACCTTGGGGCTGCGACCGGTTTACTGGACGGCGAGTTTTATCAGACTTACGCGACGGTCGCTCGTCGGGCGAAAGAGGAGGACAAAATGCTCTCCTTCGACCCTAATTTCCGCAGCGGTTTGTGGGGAGGGAACGAGGCCGAGTTTATTCGGCGCTGTGAGCCATTCCTGAATATGGCCGATGTGATCAAAATGAGTGAGGAAGAACTGGAGCTCATTACCGGCTGTACCGACAGGGTTCAGGGATGTCGGTATTTACACGACCGGGGGGCCGCGTTTGTCACCATCACCCTCGGCAGTAAGGGAACCTGGGCTAGCCATCGGGACGGTAAGTATGTCCTGGTTCCTTCTGTCGCGGTCAAATCCGTCGATTCAACAGGAGCCGGGGATGCTTTTGTTGGCGCGCTGCTGCTGCGCTTTACCCAGCGAGACTCCCTGGCAATAAACTTTGATGATTTTGTCGTGGATGTCGCCTGGGCTAACAGAGTCGGGGCGCTAACCTGTACGCAATTTGGCGCAATCGACGCTATCCCATCTTTGGCTGAACTGGTTTAAAAACAGCTAACGGTTCAGTATTTACTTTCAGGTATAAAAATGGGGGCTTTTGAAGCTCCCATTGACCATTGATAAATTCAGATAATAATCTATACGCCGCCAGGTACCGGAGTCGGCCTGAATGCATTTACTGCAATGTCCATGACAACCTGAGTGTTATTTCCTGAGTCCAGAACGATGTTTTGCTGAGACTCTTGTTCGATATGTACCATGGTGACGTCAAGCGGAACAAGATCCCTGACCGACAGCATTGAGCTCACCTGCGCCTCGAAACAGGAATCTGTTTTTGTCGTCTTGGCACCAGTAGCGCACGTCGTTGCCACAATACGGTTGTCAGAAATATAATTTCCGCTGCCTGAAACCACATGGATGATGACTGGTTTTGCCCCGAGTGGCTTAATGTACTGTGCGTCGATAGATTCAGAAATATGATTTGAAATTAATGAGTTATTGCTGCCATTAATATATAACAGGCCGTGCAAATCATCTAAACCGTTATCATACGGTTGCATTGGCTCCCAGGGTTCATGCTCGCGGAAAAAGTGGTTAGAAGACACCAGAACTTCGGTACATTGGTTATCAAGAACCAGCATGCCTGGATAAAACGAGTGCAGCCTGTTGCTGGCGATCGTTGAACGTACTACGTTGGAGAAATGGATGCTGCTTGAACCGCGTGGAAAGACGTTATTCGCGGTCACTAACAGGCCAGCAAAGTTCTCGGCATAAATGGAGTAACCCTTGTAACCGGCACCGATCAGGTTATCGGTGATTTTTGACGCCTGTCCTGAGCCGCGCAGTTCAATACAGTTCCCGCATTCAGCAATAAAGTTGTCATGGACTGACAGGGCGTCGGCATCATAGCTGGTAAAGCCGTGTTCTAAATAGACAAACCCCATGCCATTGATCCGAAATGAGTCCTGAGCACTGGCGATGTAAATACCCGTTTTTCCGTTCACATAGGTATTCTCAGGATCGTTGTCCCCTGAGCCATCATCGACAAAGTGCAAACCATCAATACAGAAATTAGTGAATTCAACGGAGCTGATACGCGGGTCGCCATCGCGTTTCACGTAAAACGCAGCCCCCTTATATTCTTCATCCCCCACCTGCGGAGACAGATCAACCATGACCCGGCTACCCCCCGGCCACACTTCATGCCAGTTTGAGGTATCCGGCGTATTAAACCGAATACTCGAAGACGTAAAGCCGTGACCGGAACCCATGATTTTAAGAAAGCTGATGTCAATCAAGACCTGTGTCGTGAGATGGTAGTCTCCCGGTGGAATATAGATAACCGCACCCGGCTTCCCGTTTTCATCAAGATCAACCTGCGTTTGCCTGTCTTTGATATCCGCGATAATACTATTGATGACTTCACCAATATCATTGTACGGGTTGCCAACATTCCATTCTGTTACATCATAATAATTTACACTGGACATTAATTAAATACTCCTGAATCGAAAAATAACAATCAAACAGTGCGGCATCCGCTATTGGGATGCCACATTTTATTCATAAATTAATGTGAGAGTTGAGTCGTGTGGGTGTCAATACGTTCTGATCGTTGCGACCGGCCATTTGCCAGTTCACGTTTTGCCAGTTCGACTTTTATTTTTTCAAGGAATGCGTCGTTTAATTTAAAGTAGCTCGCCAGAAACGCACTGACAAAATAGCTCAGCATTGGCATTAACGAGAACATGATGATAATCCACTGGATCGTTTCGGGATTCTGTTGTGGCTGATTGGGGATATAACCTGTTGATGCCAGAACCCAGGCAACGATAGCCCCGGCCACAGCGAGGCCCATTTTCAGCATAAACAGGTTACCTGCAAAGGAAATACCCGTCAGGCGCTTGCCAAACTTCCAGTCGCCGTAGTCGTCAACATCGGACATCATAGCCCACAGAATAGGGCCAGACTGAATCAAATGCAGGATATTAATGATGACAAACAGTGTTAACAGTGGTGTCAGGGAAACGGGGTTCACAAACCATAATGCGAACGACAGTATACCCAGAATAATATTAAGTACGCGGAAGATTTTAATTTTATCGAAACGATCGGTAAGAGGTTTCGCAATAACGCTTCCCAGCATATTGCATGCAACACCTAGCGCCATGAAGAAGGTAATGAACCCGACAGAGGCATGCATGACATAAGTTGCATAGTAAATGGTGACCGCCCCACGAATAAAGGCGGGAAAGACGTTCAGAAACGTAATGGAAATCATCAGCAACCATTGATCATTTTTAATTATATCTTTCAGGTCACGTTTTAACGATTCATTGGCTTTTACTGAAACAACACGCTCCTTAATGCTGGAAAAACAGAAAAGGAACATTAAGGTTGCAGCTCCTCCCATAATCATCATGGTCAACTGAAAACCAGAGGCACGGCTGCCGTTACCCAGCCAGTCGGTAAGGGGTAATATAGTTGAGGAGACGATAAGCGTTGCCAGGCCGTTAAGGAAGAAACGCCATGATAAACAGCTCATGCGTTCTTTCTGATTGAGCGTAATAACACCTGCTACCGAGCAATAGGGAATATTGATGGCAGTGTAGATTAAGGACATCATCAGGTAGGTGACCCAGGCGTAAATGATTTTTCCGTTCATGCTCAGGTCTGGCGTGGAAAACATCACGACCGCCCCCAAACCAAAGGGAATAGCCATCCACAACAACCACGGGCGGAATTTACCCCAGCGGCTTTTGGTACGATCGCATATTGCTCCCATAATGGGATCGCTAAAAGCATCGAAAATACGAATGACCAGAAATAAAGTACCGACGATCGCAGGATCCAGCCCGTAAACATCGGTATAGAACCAGGTCAGGTAAAGTGCCAGGACACTCCAGATCATACAGGAACCTGCATCACCCATGCCGTAGCCGACTTTTTCTCTCAGGTTCAACTTCCCATAAGCACTCTGCTTTTCAATTACTGAAGCAGACATACACACCTCATTGCATAGTCAAGAATCTAGAGCACTGACCGTGACGGCAGTACCAACGAAAAAGGGAGAATATGCCCCCGTTCTGGGTATACAGAATCGTGTGGCGCACTAACAGTGGGACCCACTATAGAGGGTGAAGAAAGTGAAAAATGTAAGCAAGGGCACATGTCTTTTCGTTACATAGAAAACGGATATTGCTCTCACTATAATTTGGCGTAGTGACACAGAGTCAAATACCAACGTCGTAGACTGGTATTGACCTGCGCGCAGATGATTAATGCATCAATTAGAATGGCTGTAATATCTGCACTTCGCTCAGAGCTGCTCGTCAAAGTGTTTAAGCTCTACCACAGCTCCGAGGTACAAAAAATCGCCTTAACGTACAATAATTTTCGATATCCAAATTGACCCCTGGAAGCATGGCTGCGCGCTGGTGCCGGCATCAGGCTGGTACGAATGGAAAAAATCGTCGGACAATCCTCGGCTGAAGCAGCCCTATTTTATCCGTGGCGCCGATCGCCAGCCGCTGTTCTTTGCGGCGCTGTACGCAGCGGATGGCGACGGCTGCAGCAGCTTTGTCATTATCACGGCCGCCAGTCATGCCAGCCTGGCTGATATTCATGATCGACGCCCTCTGTCGCTGCCACCGGCCGCCGCGCGCGACTGGCTCAATACCAGCTTAGCGCGTTACAAAAAAGTGCGTTCTGCAACCGGGAAAGTTTCACACTTTTGCTAAAGTGCACATATAATGCGCATCCGGTCTTTTTTGACCTGGATAATACTTATGCCAGTGCGGCCCACACACCAACACGAAGATGAAAATGAGCATTCGCGCGTTATTAACCCTGTTTACGGCACTGGTTGCGTTCAGCCAGGCAGCCTTCGCCGTTGTATACCCACTGCCTGCCAAGGATAGCCGCCTGGTGGGGCAAAATATTCAAATCCAGGTTCCAGCCGACAGCAAGCTGCCGCTGGAAAGCTTTGCCGCTCAATATCAGATGGGCCTGAGCAATATGCTGGAAGCCAACCCGGGGGTGGATCCCTTCCTGCCAACGCCGGGCAGCACCCTGACCATTCCGCAGCAGTTGATCCTGCCAGACGCGCCGCGTCAGGGCATCATCATCAATAGCGCCGAAATGCGCCTGTACTATTACCCGAAGGGCAGCAACACCGTGGTGGTATTGCCAATCGGCATCGGCCAGTTGGGCAAGGACACGCCGCTGAACTGGGTAACCAGCGTACAGCGCAAGAAAGACGGCCCGACCTGGACGCCGACCGCCAAAATGCGTGAAGAATATGCCGCAGACGGCGAAATCCTGCCGGCGGTATTCCCGGCCGGCCCGGACAACCCGATGGGTCTGTACGCGTTGTACGTAGGCCGTCTGTATGCCATTCACGGTACCAATGCCAACTTCGGTATCGGCCTGCGCGTCAGCCATGGCTGTGTGCGTTTGCGTGCCGACGACATCAAATATCTGTTCGACAGCGTGCCGGTCGGCACCCGCGTGCAGTTTATCAATGAGCCGGTGAAAGCCTCGGTGGAGCCAGACGGTTCCCGTTATCTGGAAGTGCACAATCCGCTTTCCGCCAACGAAGAAGAACTGAAGTCGAAAGATCCGGTGCCGGTAACCATCACCCCTGCGGTCGGCAAAGTGCTGATGGATGCGGGTATCAACCAGAGCGAAGTGGATGCGGCAATCAAGGCGCGTTCCGGCATGCCGGTCAAAGTGAACTGACAGCGGCTGTTTCGCGGTGAAAAGACGCCCACGGGCGTCTTTTTTTATGGTGCAGGCTGTCATTATTCTCACATTGCATTGGCATTAGGCGCCTGGCTTGCCGGCTTTTTTGCTGCGATATTCTCCTTTCCTCCAGAGCACTCGCGATTTTCGCGCCTTCAAACTGCCCTTCGAATTGAAAAAATCCTCTCAAAATGACGTGATTGTGAAAATAACATCACACAAACGTAACAAAAGATAAACATACCCTCACTATATTGGCTGCTTTGCTTTTGGGAGGGCATGCCATGCGTAACTGGAACGAACCTAAGAAAAATAAAGCGCACATCGAACTGATACCGATGATCGACGTGATGATGTTTTTGCTGGTGTTTTTCGTCTTGATAAGCCTGAACGTGATCCCGGCGCTGGGATTGAAGACCCAATTGCCCAGCGCCGGCAGCGCGCAGCAGTTGAAGCCGCAGAAAAAGGCCATCATCACCCTGGGCGCCGACGAGCAGTTGCAGCTCGACGGGCAGCCGGTTGCGCTGGACGCCCTGGTTAGCACACTAAAGCAACAGCAGCAGGGCGATCGGCCTACCACCATTATCGTCAACAGTGATAAGGGCGTTGCGGTGGAGCGGCTGGTAGCCGTGATGGACAGCCTGCGCCAGGGCGGCTTCTTCTCTGTTTCCATCGCTACCCGGAAGCTGTGACATGTATCTGCTCTATCGCTCAAGACACCTTTTCAGCTGGTTGCCGGCGCTGATCGTCGCTGGTTGCCTGCTGTTCGCCAGCCAGCAGGCAACGTTGAAGATCCAGCCTCGCTACGACGACACCACCATGGCGTTGGCGCTGGTGGAAACGCCGGAGGAATCCCCGGAGGAACCCCCTGTGCCGGAGGCGCTGCCGCAGCCGGAACCGCCGCCGATTGCCGAACCGCTGCTGCCAGCGCCGGAACCGATCGTTGAGGCGACGCCCAAGCCGCAGCCCAAACCCAGGCCGAAGCCTGAGCCCAAACCGCAACCGAAACCGGTGAAGGAAAAAACCAGAGTGGCGGACAAGCCACGGCCAACCGCCAGTGCACCGCGCGCGTTGTCCAGCACGTCGCCGCCAACCCCGGCCGCTGCGCCTGCCCGCCCGGCAACGCCGACGGTCAATGCCCAGGCGCTGGAAAATGGCTATCTGCTTGCGCTGCGCCGCGAACTGGAACAGCGCAAGCGTTATCCAACCGGACGTCAGGCGTCGCTGGAGCGGCCGCAGGGCAATGTGGAAGTATGGCTGGAAGTGGATCGCAGTGGTCGGGTAGTGGCCTCGGGCATTGCCAGCAAAGCCGGCAGCATGCTGCTTAACCGCGCGGCAGCCAGCAGTCTGCAGAGCATCAACCAGGTAAAGCCGTTCCCCAGCCAGGCTTTTGCCGGGCAGGCAAAAAAACGTTTCACAGCCACGTTTAATTATCGGGCGCCATAAAGCCTGAAATAACCATTGTTCGCTATGGGATGAAAAATAATGAAATCGTTCAAACGTTCTGGGATTTACCTGGTGGTGATGTCGGCGCTGTTGCCAGGGGCGCTAATGGCGCAAGAGGGTACCGACGTCGGTACCATCAGCGTTCAGGGGCAGCCGCTGGGCGGCGGCATGATGGTGCAGGAGGACAGCGCCAAGGCGCGATCTACCGTGACCAGGGAAGCGCTGGATAAAATGCCGGCCGCCGGTAACGCCATCGATAAATTGAAATATACGCCGGGCCTGAACATTAACAGCAACGACGCCAGCGGTCTGAGCGGTGTTGATTACACCATGCGCGGCATGACGTCAGACCAAATCGGCCTGTCGATGGACGGCATTCCGATTAACGATTCCGGTAACTATGCGGTCTATCCGAACCTGCTAGGCGACGCGGAAAACCTGCAGGAAATTTTCGTCACCCAGGGTTCCTCCGAGGTCGACGGTCCGCACATCGGCTCCAGCGGCGGCAATATCGGGCTGGTGACGCGCCGCCCGGCCAAGGACTTTGGCGGCTTCGTCAAGCAGACGCTCGGCAGCAATAATCTCAGCAAGACCTTCGCTCGTTTGGAAACCGGCGAGTATAACGGCTTTAGCAACTGGATCTCCTATTCGCACACCGAAGCCAAAAAGTGGCGCGGCGAAGGGCGTGAATATTCCGACAAGTTTGAAATGAACTCGTTGTATGAAGACGGCAACGGCAACAGCAGTAACCTGGTGATGAAATATAACCGGCAGGAAAACGCCAACTACAACACCCTGAGCAAGGCGCAGTTCGAACAGGATGGCCGCTATACCGATTACGCCACCACGCCGGAGTACAACAGCAAAGGACAGTTGAACAAATACTACAAAATCGACCGCAACCCGTTCGAAAACTTTACCCTGTCGTTTACCCAGAAGCTGCAACTGCGCGACAACCTGTCGTTGACGCTGCAACCGTACTATTACTGGGGCAACGGCGGCAGCTTCACCGGCCAGACCGCCTCGGTACTGTCCAGCACCTCGGATCGCGCCGGACAATATGACCTGAGCAATCTCGGGTCCAATACCTACTATCGCCCATCGTGGACACAAACCTGGCGGCCGGGCATTACCACCAAACTGAAGTGGGACATCAACGAACAGCACAGCCTCGACGTGGGCTATTGGTATGAGCGAGCACGTCAGCTGCAAACGCAGCCGTTCATCAGCATCAACGGCGACGGCAACCCGGCGCAGATCTGGGGCAAGCCGGGCGGCAGCGATCAGGTACAGGACGCCAACGGCAACACCGTACAGGGGCGCAACCAGTACACCGTGACGCCGGCGCAAAAAGTCTGGCTGCAGGATACCTGGTTCTTCTCGCCGGAATGGACCTTTGTCGGCGGGCTGGCGTACCAGTATGTGGAGCGCAAGGGGGAAAACCGCGGCAGCCTGTACAACGTGCCGGAAAACCGCAAGGCCACTTACCACGAATTACTGCCTAACTTCAGCGCCAGCTACAGGCTCAATCAGGAAAACCAGTTGTTTTACAACCTGACGCGCAATATGCGCACCCCGCCGAACTACGTGCTGTACAACGTGGGCGATTCGATCAATACCAAACCGGAACTCAGCTGGAACCACGAGCTGGGCTGGCGTTTCCAGCAGGAGGACATGCTGTTGAGCGCCACGCTGTTCTACCTGCGTTACAGCGATCGGCAGATTTCTACCACCAATGCCGACGGCGATTACGAAATGATGAACATTGGCAATGTGGAGAACAAGGGGCTGGAGCTGGAGTGGAGCGGTCAGTTGCCGCATAACTTCAACTATTACGCTTCCTATACCTACACCCAGGCCAAGCAGCAGAACAACATCGTCAGCAACGGCGGCCATGAATTGCCGACCTCCGGCAAGGACGTGCCTAACGTACCCAGGAACCTGCTCAACCTGACGCTGGGCTACGACGACGGTTTGTACTATGGCAGCGTCAGTAGCAAATACGTCAGTTCGTTCTATGGCGATCTGACCAACGACGAAAAAATCGGTGGGCGCACGGTGGTCGATCTGGCGGCCGGGGTTTATCTGCCGGTGGACAAGAAAATCGTCAAGAGCGCGGCATTGCGTTTTGGCGTCAGCAACCTGTTTGACAAGGAATACCTGACCTCGGTGCGCAGTACCACGTTCAATGCGGCAGCGTATAACGGCGTAAAAGCCAGCACGCCGTATTACAACGTCGGCGAAGAGCGCACCTTTAGCGTATCGCTGGAAGCCACATTTTAATTGATTGAAGGGGGCGTTATGAATGCCAATCTGTTGCACGACATTATCTTTTACGTGATGTACGCCGCGCTGGTGATTGCGCTGGTGATTATTATCGAACGCGCGCTGTATTTTGCCTACACCCAACGGCAGGCGCGTCGGCTGGAACAGGCGCTGACGCCGCAGGTGCGCCGCGCCGGCGATCTGCCGCAGTCATTAACCCAGCGCAACAGTTTGCCGCTGGCGGTGATCCTGCCGGTACTGGAACATAAACATCAGGCTGGCGATCGTGAAGCGCTGGGGGATGTGATCGACGCGCAGTATCTGTTGAGCAAACCGCTGATGAGCCGCGGGCTGTGGCTGCTGGAAACCATCGTTACCGCCGCACCGCTGCTTGGACTGCTCGGCACGGTGATGGGCATCATCGAAACCTTCAAGGCGTTGGCGGCGTCCGGGGTGTCCGAACCGAGCCTGGTGTCGGCCGGCATGGGCACCGCGCTGTACGCCACCGGCCTCGGTATCGCCATCGCGCTGCTGTGTCTGGTAGGCAATAATTACCTGCAAAGCCGCATGGAGCGGATTAACGAACTGCTGAAGGTACTGCTGATCCGTGCCGGCACGCCGACCAGCCGCCCGGAACAAGACCAGACCGACCGTTGGGTTGACAGTGGGGAGCAACGTTATGCCTAATGGCCGTCAACCACGGCGGCCATCACACCGCCTATGCACGGCATTATGGGGGAGCTGTCTGTTGATGTTGAGCCACGCCGCCGCGGCGCGTTTTGAAATCCCCGGCTATGAACTGGTGTATAGCGCGCCAGTGGAGACCCGCCTGCATAACGACGATCTGCGCGACACCGCCGAGGTCTGGCAACAGATGTTTGCGGCGGCCAGGCAGCGTATCGACATTGCCCAGTTTTACGTTGCCAACCAGCCCGGAGGGCGGCTGGACGGCGTGTTGGCGCAGTTGAAGGCGGCCGGCGAGCGCGGAGTGAAGATCCGTTTTCTGCTGGAGCAGAAAGGGATCCGCAACTCGACGCCGGCCACGTTGGAACAGCTGAAGGCGATCCCCAACCTTGAGTTGCGTATTATCCCGTATCAGCAGTTGAGCGGCGGCATTCTGCATGCCAAATACCTGCTGGTGGACGGTGAACAGGCGTTTGTCGGCAGTCAGAATTTTGACTGGCGGGCGCTGGAACATATCCAGGAAACCGGTTTGCGCATCAGCGACGGCAAGGTGGTGAGCCAGGTGCAGGCGATTTTTGAGCAGGATTGGCAGGCTCAGGCCCGGTTGGCGGCCGGCAAGCCGGTGCCGGCGCTGGATTATCAGCCGCCGGCAGAGCCGCAGTCCGGCGGAAATTATCTGGTTGCCAGCCCGCGGGCTTACGATCCGCCCGGGGTTACCGATTCGCAAGACGAGCTGCCACGCCTGTTGGCAGCGGCCAAGCGGCAGGTGCGGGTGCAGGTGATGGATTATGCGCCACTGTCTTATGGCCCGCAACGCAGCCGACCCTACTACGCGGTGATCGACAACGCGTTGCGTAGCGCGGCAGCGCGCGGCGTGCAGATCGAACTGATGGTTGCCAACTGGAACACCGACAAGCCCGATATCGACTACCTGAAAAGCCTGGCGCTGTTGCCTAATGTGCAGATCAAGGTGGTGACCATCCCCGAGGCGCAAGGCGGTTTCATCCCGTATGCGCGGGTGATCCACAGCAAAATCATGTCCATTGACGGCGAACGTGCGTGGATCGGCACCAGCAACTGGACCGGCGGCTACCTGGATAATTCACGCAATCTGGAACTGGTGCTGAACAACGCCGCCATGGCGCAGCGGGTCGATCGGCTGTTCAGTCAGCTGTGGGACAGTGACTACGCCGCTGCGCTGCGCGTCGACTATGACTACCCGGCACCAAAGCCGGGCGGTGATTAAGGATTATGTTGTGGATTATCCATTACCGACGTTAACGGACAGCGTTGTTTTGAAAATGTGAATCCGCCGGTTTCTGTCGATTGAACGACAGAAACCGTGTCTTTGTCCAAACGTAACAGTTTGGTATTCCAAGGTAAGTTTTGACAATCGGCATTATCGTGATAATGCATTTCAATCAGCGCGGAGATAATAGTCTTGTTGAGCCAGCCGTCGGTGGTTGCCGATAAGCCATTGGCAATATAGCTAAAGGTAATGACTAAGGCTAATGGTGCGAAAATGCGCAACAGGAACAGCAGGTCTCTGGGTTGAAATGGCGTATGGTCTGAAGGCTCTTTTTTACCGGTGCGCAGGCGATAAGAAACGCGCGCTAATTTCCCGGGGTAAAAAGAGCTTAAAAGCGGTGAAATCGACATCGGTAGCATGATGGCAAACCATTCAATCACGACCATCGTCATCAATAAAAAACCGATGAAATAGCAGTAGATTATCGGTGTATAAAGGGTGGCAGCAAGATTGACGAACTCCGGAAAGTGCTTGGCGTCGACCTGTGTCATTTGATAGAGCGATTGCTTGATCCCTGCGAGCGCGATAAAAAAAGCAACGGAACCGATACCGGCGAACAGCAGCTTGCCGATGACACGTGCCCAGGCCTTCTTTATCAGCCAGCTTACCTTGCCTTTAATATCGAAGAAGGCCGCACATGATAGCGTGATGGCCAATATCGCGATAAGCACATTTGCCCCGGATAGGTTCTGCCAGATTAGCAGAACGACGAAAATAACCGGAATAATCAATAAGGATAGTAGAAAGAATAATTCGGTCGTGGGGGATATGGCATAAAATTTACGTGTATGCACCACCATACGCCAGCCGCGTGTGATTATCTTCTTTCTTACCAGGGGGAAAATGACGAAAATTCTTTTTATCGTTGAGTATATTATTTTTAATAATGCCAACCCCATTATTATATATATCAGTATCGCTGCCATTTTGGGGGAGATTATTGCGATGGCAATAAACGTGACCGCAAGGGCAATGTTTATGTTTTGTGGGGTTAGTGAGGCGAGAAATAAGCGTAAACGGTTCATCATCCAGTCCCTTGAAGTTGTCATCACCGGCTCCCAAGGGAGCTATTTGCATAGCTCCCTCGGTAAGTTACTGGTCTTTGTTTTTCTTGCCGAACATTTTCATCAGTGCACCGACAATCAGGCCCACCGCGATGCCGGCGAGGATCCAATCAATGATACTCATACCTACCTCCCGCTAGTTGTTTGATTATATGATCATTCAATGCGCAATGCCTGTTCGATCATCGTGCGGCGCTGGGCGGCAGAATAATCAACCAGCGAATTCTTGCTGTTGGACTTGTCGATGACGATCAGCAACTGATCCTCGCTCAAGGGCAGATCGTTTTGCCAAAACGGCGTGATGGCATGTTCGGTAATCATCTGGTGCAGATACCGTTCCGGGCGCTGGGCGTGTTGCGGGAACAGCCGCGCCGCCAGCTGTGCCATGCGCGCGCGCTGCTCGGGCTGCGCACTGTCTGCCAGCAACGACAGAAACGGCAGCAGCAGTCGGCCACACAGCTGGCCATGGTGGTAGGCGCGCAGCGCGCCGATTTCACCGGCGATACCGTGGATCACCCCCAGCCCCGCCATGCTCAGCGTCAGCCCCCCCAGATACGAGGCGTGCATGATGGCTTCCCGCGCAGCATCGCTGCGGTTCAGCGCCGGCCAGGCCTCGAGGAACAGACCGATGCCGGTCAATGACATTTCGCGCGACAGGCTGTTGGCGGTTTTGGACAGATAGGCTTCAAACAGGTGGGTGAAGGCATCAATGGCGCAGTAGGTCAGCACCCGATCCGGCGCGCCGGCCAGCAGCTGCGGATCGAGGATCGCCACCTGCGGCACAAAATTGTTATGGCGCAACGAGGCTTTCACCTTGCTGAGCTGGGTATCGGTGATCACGGCGTTTTGCGTTACCTCGCTGCCGGTACCGGCGGTAGTGGGAATGGCAATCAGCGGCAACGTCGCGCCGCTGAGCGGGCTATCACCGACCTTTTCCATATAACGCAGCGTCGGCAGCGGGTGCTGTACCAGCGCGGAAAATGCCTTGGCGGCGTCCAGCACGCTGCCGCCACCGATGGCGACCACCCGAGCGGCTTTACCACGCCAGCGAGCCACCCAGCGATCGATGTCCTGCGGCGACGCCTCGTGACTGACGATTTCGGTTCCCACCAGCAACGGCTCCAGTTCGGCGGCCAGTGCGGCATAAACCTCGCCGTTGAGAAACGAACGGCAGCTGAACAACAGGGTGGGCTGCGCCTCTGCCTGGAGCAGTGGCAGCAGGTGCCGAATACTGCCGTGGCCAAACCAGGTTTGCCGGTTGGCGATCGTCAGACTGCTGGACATGGGATCTCCTTGTTGCGAAGTTGTGATTTATTTAACATGATAACGTTTGTCTGGTTGCTTTTCGCCCAGCGGGGTGCTTTTTTATCTGTATCTGGCCGAATGCGCCGTTTCGCCAGAATACGACGTCGATCGTTAATCTGTTAATGATTTGGGGGCGGCATGGGCATTCAGGTTGAAAAACTGGCGTCGCTAATCGACGCGGCGACAACCCGCCATTTCTATCCGCAATTACTCGATTATCTGGAACGCTTTTTTGCGTTCGACCACGCCCTGATTTACGCGTTTGAGTCCCAGCGCGCGCCATGCTGCCTCTACAAGGCCGAAAAAGAAAACAGCGATGCGATTAACGCACTTTATCAGCAGGGCGCCTACCTGCAAGATCCGTTTTACCGTGCGCTGAACGACAACGCGCAGAGTGAGCTATTCACCCTGCGGCAATTGGCCCCGTGCGGCTTCTATCACAGCGAATATTACCGCAACTTTTATCGCAAAACCGGTTGGCGAGACGAAGCCGGTGTATTGTTGCAACTGACGCCGCAGCGCCGCCTTGGCGTGTTCTTCGGTTCGTCGCAGCAGACGGTGGGCGTACGCCAATCCAGCGCCGCCGAACTGCCGGAAGCGCTGGTGCTGGCCCGTAGCGTCGTACGGCTGCATGCCGCATCGATGGCGGACAAGCTGCCGGCCGACGTGGCGCCAAACCCGCTCGCCTGCGCTGGCCAAACGCTGACGGCGCGCGAGCGGGAAATCGTCGATCTGATCCTGGCAGGGCTGGGTTCCCGGCAAATCGCCGCCCGGTTGTTCATCAGCCTCGGCACGGTTAAAAATCACCGCAAAAACATCTATAGCAAGCTCGGCATCGGCTCACAGGCCGCGCTGTTTAATCTGTTTCTGGCGACCGCTTCGCCCTCCCGTCGATAATGTTAAATAACAGTTAAAATATCCCTAAAGGGACATGGCCGCGTCCGCTGCCTGCGCCGATAATCCCGTTTATGGCATCGGCGACCGGAGTGCGGCAATGAACAACAATATCGAATCGTTAACCTATTATGCGGCAACCAAAAAATACGATCTGCGTTTCCCGGTACTGGCTGACGATCTGGACGTTGACGTGGTGATCGTCGGTGGCGGTTTTTCCGGCATCAATACCGCGCTGGAGCTGGCGGAAAAAGGCATCACTAATATTGCCATTCTCGAAGGGCGACATCTGGGCTACGGCGGCACCGGCCGCAATGGCGGCCAGGTGATGGCCGGCATTGGCCACGATCTGGAAAAGATCAAGCGTCACGTTGGGTCGCAGGGGCTGGAAACCATTTTCAAGATCAGTAATCTCGGTGCCGGCATCATCCGCGAGCGCATCAAAAAGTACGCGATAGACGCCGACTTTTGCTTTGGCTACGGCTATCTGGGGAGTAACGCGCGTCAGGAAAAGACCCTGCGCGGCTGGCTGCAAGAATTCAAGTCGGTATCGCCACAGGAAGAGATCGAACTGTACACCGGCGCAGAGGTGCAGCAGGTAGTCGGTTCCGATGCCTATACCTGCGCGTTGAAGCACATGGGGGGCGGTCACGTACATTCGCTCAATTTGCTGTTGGGCGAAGCAAAGGCTCTGACCGGCTATGGCGTACAGATCTTCGAAAACAGCAGTGTGCTGAGCGTGGAGTATGGAGCGCGCGTGACCGTCCGCACCGCGACGGGGTCGATCCGTGCCGCGAAAATGCTGTGGGCCTGCAATGGCTTTCTCAACGGCATGGAGCCGTATATCGATAAAAAAACCATCAATACCTATGCCTTTCAACTGGCGACCGAACCGTTGCCAGAGGCGCTGATCCGGCAGATAAGCCCGATTCGCGGCGCTTACAGCGATATACGTCCGGTGATCGACTATTACCGCGTGACCAATGAAAACCGCTTGCTGTTCGGCAGCGCCACCCGGTTGCTTGAATATATTCCTGCCGATCTGAAAGCCTGGAACCGCCATCTGATGCTCAAGGTGTTCCCCTATCTTAAGGACGTGAAAATCGACCTGGCCTGGGGCGGGCCGCTGTGTTGCAGCGCCAATCTGTTCCCGCAAATCGGCACGCTGCCGGCGCATGACAATGTGTTTTACGTGCAGGGATATTCGGGGTTTGGCGTGACCCCCAGCCACATTGTGTGCAAGGTGCTAGCGGAAGGGATGGCGGAGGGGTCGGCACGTTATGACCTGCTGAGTTCTATCCCGCATCGCAATATTTTTGGCAAACATCAACTGCGCCCTGTGATTACCTCGGCTGGCAAGATCTGGCATCAAACTTCCGGCTATTGGAAAGGACGTCGTTAATCATCTCGAGGAGAAAACATGAAACCATTATTGCTTAAACACCCTCTGCCGCCGTTGCAGGAAATTGGCAGCGTCAGCAATCTGGGGGCTACGGTGCTGACTGGGGATCCGAACGTTGGCGTGGCGATGATCTTTGGTCAACCCACGGACAGCCTGAGTTGCGGGGTGTTCAGCTGTACGCGCGGCAGCTTTGCGATGGAATACCCGTTTGCCGAACATGCGACGGTCTGGCAGGGGACGGCGACGCTGACCGACGAAAGCACCGGCGAGTCGGTGCACTATCAGCCCGGCGACGCCTGGTTTGTCGAACAGGGCCGCAAAGTGCATTGGGAAATCACCTGCGATCGTTTTGTGAAGCACTATCTGGCGGTGGTCAGCGGCTGAGGCTGAGGTGACGACAGCTGGCGCTCAATAAAGGTCGTCACCCGTTTCAGTACCTGATCTTTATTGATTTCATTGAATATTTCGTGCTGTGCGCCAGGGATGATCGCCGTTTCAATATTGCTGCCTCGCAGTATGTCGATGCCGGTGCGGGTTTCTTCCAGCAGTACCAGCCTGTCGTTTTCGCCGTGCAGCCACAGCGTCGGCAGGCTGCCAAAGCTAGGCCCGGCGTTAATCCTGGCCAGCATGGCCTGCATGGCGCCCAGCGTTGCCCGCTTGAACGGGCCGTGCCACACCAGTGGATCGGCATTATAGGCTGCGCCAACCGCCGGATCGCGCGACAGCGTCGTCGTATCCAGCGGATCGTCGGGTAGCGTGTCCAGATCGTACAGGTCGGAAATGGCAGTTTTACGGCCGATCAACGGCCCGGACAGCACCAGCGCGTTTACCTGCTCGCCATAGCGCTGTACGTAGCGGCTGGCGATCATCCCGCCCATCGAATGGCCAATCAGCACCAGCGGCAGCGAGGGAAATTGATGCTGAAAGCGTGTCGCAACCTGATGCAGGTCATCGACGAGCGCGTCATAGTCGTCAATCAGCACCCGTTCGCCCTGTGACAGCCCGTGGCCGAGATGGTCGGGGCCGAACACCCGTGCGCCGATGTCGTGCAGCGTGCGCGCCACGTAGTGATAACGCCCCAGGTGTTCGCCGTAACCGTGTACCAGCAGCGCCAGAAAACGTGGCTGCGGATTGCCCCAGTCATGCAGTGCGATGTTGCCGCGGCATCCCTTGATAAAACTGACGTTATGTTCCGACATATTCCCCCCTTCCTGTTCTGTTGGGGCGCGATCGGCGCGCCCGTGGCTTCACAGAGCAATTATAGGCTGAACTGTCGCGCCAGCTGGTCGATGGCGTCACGCTGGAAACGGTTGAAGGCCTCACGCGGTTGCTGTTGTTGAATAAATGCCAACAGCGGATCCTGCACCTCGGTGCGGATACCGCTGAGCTGCTCCATCACTGCCAGCCCGCAGAACGGTACGTAGGATTCTGCATAACCGCCCTCGTGCACCATCAGCAGTTTGCCACCGCATAGCCGATCGGCGGCATCCTGAACCAGTGCGGTCATCATGCGGAAACTGTCGCTGTGCAGCAGCATCCGCGCCAGCGGATCGAGGGCATTGGCGTCATAACCGCAGGCGACGATAATCACCTCCGGCTGGAAGCGCTCCAGCGCCGGGATGACTATCTGACGCATGGCGTACAGATAGCTGTCATCACCGGCCCCGGCCATCAGCGGAATATTGATATTGCAGCCCAGCCCCGCGCCGGCACCGCGATCCTGCTCGCCGGCGTAACCCGCCGGGAAACAGCCGTCCTGATGCAGTGACAGGGTCAGCACATCGTCGCGCTGCCAGTAAATATGCTGGGTGCCGTTGCCATGATGAACGTCCCAGTCGATCACGGCCACCTTGCCAAGAGCGCATTTTGCCTTGGCGCGTTCGATGGCGATGGCAATGTTGGCCAGAAAGCAAAACCCCATCGAGCGGTCCGGCAGACAATGGTGGCCCGGTGGGCGCGACAGCGCATAGGCATTATCCAGTTCGCCCCGCAGTACCGATTCCAGCGCGGCGCAGGCCAATCCGGCGGACAGTCTGGCGATGTCATAGCTGCCAGGCCCGAGCGGTGCCTCCTCACCCAGCATGCCGCCACCGTTATCACTCAACTGTTTGAAGCGTTGCAGATAATCGGCAGGGTGGATGCGGCGTAAGTCGTCTTCGTCGGCCAGTTCGGCACTTTGCAGCTGGAGCTGGCACGACAGACCGGATACGTCCATCAGGTTCTTCATGCGGCGTTTGGTTTCCGGCGATTCGGCATGACCCGCGCCGGCAGGGGGTTGCACCCAACCGCCCACCGGCAGCGTGGTGGCATGCAGGCCGGTGCTGTGCCAAAAACAGCGTTCATCGAAGAAAAAGCCGGTTTTTCGTTTCACCTTTCAACTCCTGTTACAGGGCGCGTTGTGCGCGGGGACGTCAGCGAAATCAGCAGCAGCGACAGCAGTGCGCAAGCCAGCGCAGCGCCGAGCAGCGCACCAAAGCCGCCGGAAGTTTGCAGCAGATAACCGGCCAGCAGCGGCCCGATGGCCATGCCGCCGCCGATGACCAGATTGATGCCGTTCATCAGCTTGCCGTTATTATCCAGTTCGGCAACCTGCGCCAATATGAATGGCAGCACGAAGGTCCAGGTAAATTTGAACATCACCGCCGCGGCGGCAAAGCGCAGCAGCGCTGGCGTGTTCAGCAGCAGGGCGATGCTGACCGTCAGCAACAGATAGCCCAGCGTCATCAGCAGGCGTCGGCGCATGCCGCCGGCCAACGCCGCGGTTGCCGCGCCCACGATGCCGAACACCGTTGCCGCCGCCAGCACCTGGCCGTTGTGTATCGCCGACAGCCCGGCGTTGATGCCGATGTTACCGATAAAGGTCCATACCGCGCTCAGGCTAATGTAAAAGCACAGTACTGCCAGCAGCGCGCCCAGCCTGACGAGCGGCGAGGGCGCTGCGGTTGCCGACTGGGCGGTTGGCGCTTGAAAGCCGCGGGGGAACGCCACCAGCAGCGGCAGGCAGCACAGCATCAGCGCTGCCAAAATCAGATAGACCACCATTAGACCGAAGTAGCCGAACAGCGACGGCAGCACCAGCAGGCCAATCGTGCCCAGCAGCAACTGACCCAATACCCAACCGGCATAAACTCGGCTGGGATTGGCAGTGCCGGCGGCGCAGGTTATGCACAAAATCATCAGCGTGCCGCCAGCCAGCGAGGCGATAAAACGCAGGGGCAGCAGGGTGCTGAAGTCGCTGGTCAGCGCCGACGCCAGGTTGGCGAACAGGAACACCGTTGCCGCCAATCCGGCCACTTTCCGCCAGTCCATGCGTCCGATCCACCACCAGGCTGGCAGGGTGGCAAGGCTCATGGCACCGAGTTCGGTGGAGAACAGTCGCCCAATCTGAGTGGGTGACAGGCGCCATTCGCTTGCCAACTGCGCCGCCACCGCCGGTGCGGTCATTAAAATCCCCGGCGCGATGGCGGCGCAAACGATAATCGCCGTCAGCAACCTTGGCGGACAGGGCAATGCCGGCCGATTAACCGGCGTAGAATAGGAACTGCTGGACATAATGCCTACCTTGGTTGATGACGGTATTGCGAACAGGCGAAACCCGCCCCGTTAACGTCGAATTAAAGGTATATGCTATGGAGCCATATATTTTTATTATGGCAATTAATTATGGCGGAATATTGCCTCAGCCCTGGGCAATAAAACCGCTGGAAACTAATTCGGTACGATTAACCACTGCGGTTTTGGCGAATATATTTCGCATATGGGTTTTTACCGTGGACAGGGAGATTCCCAGGTTTAACGCAATGCGTTTATTACTGGCGCCCTCGCGTACCATATTGACGATTTCCTGTTCTTTGGCTGTCAGCAATTGTGCTTCGCCTTCCGGCAGAAGATCGCGGGTGGCCAGCTCGATCAACGGCAGTACGGCATGCAGGCGGCTGCGCTCCAGCGCGGTAAATGGCGTATCGCGGATCAGTGAAACCCCGGCGACGATGCGTCTGCGCTGGCGGATAAAAATCTCGGTCATGTCGCGCATGCGATTGGGCAGCATAAAGTCATGGTAATATTGCCGATTATCGGCGATGGCCGACGGTGTCATACTGACCATGGTGATATCCTGCTGATGAAAATTGGCCGGTTTTAACGGATCAATCTGCTGGTAATAGTCCAGATATTGCCGATGGGTGTTATCGGTTATTCCCTGTAGAATATAATGTTCCGGTTTTAATTGTGGATTAACCAAATAAAATACCCCGGCTGAAACCGGAATCAAATGGGCGATGGTATTCAGACAGCTGGATATCAATGCATCATTAGCGCCAGCAGACAACTGAGTGTGCATAATTCATTTCCTCCCATTTGCGTTTTTCATTCAGTTTGGGAATTGGAATGCGGTCAATATCTGAACGATAAAAGCATAGTTGTAGCAATTTGGCAACACAATAAAAACATATTAACAACGTGAACTGGATTGCAATAAATACCATAAATAACAAAGCAGAAACCGTTGTCTCTGGCGCTGTTTTCCTCCTCTCTCAGGCACTTCATTAAACTGTTAATGAAGTCTATGTTCCTCATTTGACCTGTTTTTCCCTGCGGTTCTAGGCGGTGTGTTGCCGCAGGTCGTTGGGGCGGTAGCCGTTTTAGCCCTCGCCCAGCGCGTTTTCGCCTCGTTCTTAAGAACGATAGCCAGACTTTTCCGTTCCTTTCTATAGTGCCGGTAGCGCCCACAGTGGTCGTCAGGCGAGTCTAACCACACTTGAGAGGACACACCCATGAACCTGTCGTCACGGCTGCACGCCCACCTTGAACGGGGCAAAGTCGGATTCCCCACCACGCTGGCCAGTTCGGTGGGGGTTATTATGGCCAGCCCGGTGATCCTGACCGTCACCAGTGGGTTCGGCATTGGCGGAGATACCTTTGCGTTAGCGATGCTGATTGCCTTCATCATGATGCAGGCGCAGCTCACCACCTTTGCCGAAGCGTCGGCGCTGTTGCCGACCACCGGTTCGGTCTACGACTATATCTCCTGTGGCATGGGGCGTTTTTTTGCCATTACCGGCACGCTGTCCGCCTACCTGATCGTGCATATCTTTGCCGGCACCGCCGAAACCATTCTTGCCGGCATTATGGCGCTGGTGAACTTCGAACATCTCAACACCCTGATGGAGAGCCACAATTCCTCTTGGATGGTTGGCGTTGGGCTGGTGATCATTTTCGGCCTGCTGAATGCGCTGGGCATTGAAGCCTTTGGCAAGACGGAAATCGTGCTGACCTTCGGCATGTGGAGCACGTTGGTGATTTTTGGCATCGCCGGCCTGCTGTCGCCGCACGCGGTGGCGCTGCCTGGCTGGTTTGGCAGCACGCTCGATCTTGGCGACCCGTTTGCCGTTTTCAGCCTGGTGGGGATGGCGATGTTCATGTTTGTCGGCTGCGAACTGGTCACGCCGATGGCGCCGGAGATCAAACGTTCCGCCTGGGTGATCCCGCGCGCCATGGCGCTGGGTCTGTGTGGGGTGGCGGTGTGTATGGCGCTGTACGGCGCAGCGCTTGGCCATCAGGTGGAAAATGTGGTGATTGATGCTGCCAACAACGTCAGGCTGCTGGATACGCCGATGGCGATCCCGGCGTTTGCCGGCCAGGTGATGGGCGAGTTCGGTAAATACTGGCTCGGCGTTGGTCTGCTGCTGGCCGGTGCGGCCACCATCAATACGCTGATGGCGGCGGTGCCGCGCATTCTCTACGGCATGGTGCTGGATGGCGCATTGCCGAAAATGTTCTCGTACCTGCACCCGCGGTTTAAAACGCCGGTAGTGGGTATTGCCGTGGCGGTGCTGATCCCCTGTGTGCATGCGTTTGCCATTCAGGGCGATCTCAATCGCATTATCCCGATGGTGCTGGCGGCGGTGTGCGCCTGGGGTGTGGCCTATCTGCTGGTGACGTTATCGGTGGTATTGCTGCGGTTGCGTCGCCCGGACTTGCCGCGTGCCTATAAATCGCCGTTTTTTCCGCTGCCACAGATAGTCTCCAGCATGGGTATCGTGCTGGCAATCGTCTATATCACGCCGCCGGGTATGCAGCGTAGCGAAGTCTATATCCCGTTTGGCGTCATGATTGGCCTGACCGCGATCTATGCGTTGTTCTGGACGCTGTGCGTGCAGCGCGTCAATCCCTTCAAGCCGGTGCCGATAGAGCAGGTATTGCTGGCGGCGTTTGACAAGTCCGAACGTGAGGAGGTGCAGTTTGATCGCCTTACTTCCCTCACTTGATCGCTTCTGGCGGCGTAATCCCGCCGGTTATCGGCCGGGAGAGGCGCTCGATCGGTTACAGCGCGATTTACGCCCTTATGCCTGCGAACGCCACGCCATCGGCGCGTTGACGCTGAGGCTGCCGCAGGGGCCGGTGATTACGGTGCGCGAACGGCCGCAGTCGCTGTTTCTGGCGCATATCGTCAGCCACCGGTTCAGCCTCAATGGCGGTACGGCGTTAACGGATGCGCTGACGCTGACCATCGGCGTCGGCGGTTGGTTGCGGCGCGGGGCGGTGCGTTATCGCCTGGTTCACGCCGGCAGCGGTGGGCAACGGCTGCTGGCGGCACTGCAACGTTATCCGCAGATTGGCGAGGCGCTGGCGCAGCTGGATTTCCGCCACGCGGCCTTGACGCTGCGCGATGGCCACTGGCAGCTGGAACTGGAGCATTTCGCCGCCTCCGAGGTGGTGAGCCGGCTACCCGCCGGGCGGCGATATCTGCGCCTATTGCCTGAGCAGCGTCGCCTGTTGCTGAGCGTTTGCCTGATGTTCAGTCAGTTAATGGAGAAATTGGATGAATAGAGTGGTGGTGATCACCGGCGGCGGCAGCGGCATCGGCGCTGCCTGCGCACGACTATTGGCGGCCCAGGGCGACCGGGTGGTGGTTATCGGCCGCCGCCGCGCACCGCTTGCCGCGCTGGCCGACGACATTGGCGCGTTGGCGCTGGTTGGCGACGCTGCCAGCGGCGAGTGCTGGCGCGATGAACTGTTGCCGCAGATCCTGCACGCAGCGGGCCGTATCGACTGTTTGCTGGGCTGCGCCGGCGGCATGGGGCTGGGGCAAATTACCGAGGTCAGCGATGCCCAGTGGCGGCAAGCGCTGGACAGCAATCTCAACAGCGCCTTCGCCAGCGCGCGCGCCTGTTTGCCGGAACTGGTGAAAACCGGCGGCAACCTGCTGCTGGTGGCGTCGATCGCCTCGCTGGCCGCCGGGCCGGCGGTATGCGGTTACGTGACGGCCAAGCATGCACTGATTGGACTGATGCGCTCGATTGCCCGCGACTACGGCCCGCTTGGCGTGCGAGCCAATGCGCTATGCCCCGGCTGGGTGACGACACCGATGGCCGATGAAGAAATGCAACCGTTGATGGCGGCGCACCAGTTGACGCTGGAACAGGCATATCAGCGGGTGTGTCGCGACGTGCCGCTGCGCCGTCCGGCCAGCGCGGAAGAAATCGCCCGTATCTGCCGCTTTCTCTGTTCTGCGGAGGCGTCGGCGATCACCGGCGCGACGCTGGTGGCTGATGGTGGCTCAAGCATTGTAGACGTTCCCACCCTGGCTTTTACTTCTCTTTAAGGAGCAATCATGGATTCAGAAGCGGTATTTATTCAGGTCGGCGCGCTGGCGGACGGTTTCGCGCCGCACAGCCACACGTTGGCACCCTTGGCGGATTTGGCGGGTCGGCAACTGGCCCTGCATTTTGCCGACGGCGAGCTGGCGACGTTGCGGTTTGTCGACAGCCAGACGCTGGAGTGGCACGGGCAGCGCGTGGCTTATCGCGCCACCAGCATTCGCGACGGCATACTGTTTATCGATTTTCTTGACCCTCAGCGCGCCAACGCCAGCATTAGCATGGTATGCGATCGGCATCAGGGCAATTTCACCGCGCTGTACGGCGCATTGCCGGACCAACGGCAAGTCCGTCTGGACGCCTTTAGCCGGGTGGAACAAGGATTGCCACTGACGGCGGTGCAGGCAATGTTTCGTTTTGGCCGGCTGGATAACCGCGATGCACCGTTGCCGCAGTTTACCGATGAGCTGATTGGGCTGCGCAATATGTATACCTACAGTCCTACCGAGCGTTACGAGCATATCTACCTAAATGACAATTTTTATGCCTGGCAGTGCCTGGACGGCGTCGAGCAGGGGCTGGCAGACGTTGATCGCTGCCACTATGTCAAAGTGGCTGAAAAACTCTACCTGTTCGTCTGGCGCGAAAAAATCGTGCCCACGCTCGGCGTGGTAATGATCGATCTGCAAGGGATGCGTACCGACGGCAAGATCCTTGGCTATCAGGGCAGTGACTTCGCTGCGTTGAGCAACTTTGCGGTTGGCGCACACGCGCAGGTGCTCAATGTGACGCGGCACCCGCGGGGGGCTGCATGACGTTTGCCGCAAACGCCTTCCAGCACCGGTTGGTGCTGGTGACCGGTGGGGCGCAAGGCATCGGGCTGGCGATTGTGCGCGCCTTTGCGCAGCTGGGGGCAACGGTGGTGCTGGCGGATAGGCAGGCGGGCAAAGCGCAGCAGGCGGCCGCCGAACTGGTCGAGCTGGGTTGGCAGGTGCAGGCAGAGGCGTGTGATGTCGCGCAACCGGCGCAAATCGCCGCACTGGTGGCTCGGGTGACGCAGCGACACGCGCGGCTGGATGTGGTGATCCACAATGCGGCTTACTTCCCGCTGACGCCGTTTGCGCACATTGATGCCGAACTGCTGCAACGAACCCTCAGCGTCAACCTGATGGCGCCGTTCTTTCTGGCACAGGCCGCGTTACCGTGGATGCGCCGGCAGGGCGGCGGGCGGCTGTTGGTGACGTCATCGGTGACCGGACCGAAAGTGGCCTACCCGGGGTTGGCGCATTACGCGGCCTCCAAGGCTGGGGTGAACGGGTTTATCCGCGCCGCGGCGCTGGAGCTGGCACCGTACGGCATCACCGTCAACGGCGTTGAACCGGGGATGATCCGTACACCGGCGATGGCCAATCTGGGCGGCGAGGCGCTGACACGGACGATTGGCACGGCGGTGCCACTCGGTCGGTTGGGCGAACCGGAGGATATTGCCGCCGCGATGGTATTTCTCGCCTCGAGCGCGGCGGGTTATATCACCGGGCAGACGCTGGTGGTGGACGGTGGTGCGTTGCTGCCTGAAACGGTTCTGCCTACCTGACTTACTGCTGCTTGCCGGGGTGGGCGATAACGTTGTTCGGCAGGCTGTCACCGAGGGTGATCAGCTCGTCGAGCAACGCCATCAACTGCTGCATCTTTTCTGGCGAAAACGCCGCTTCTATCTCGTTGTAACCCTGTTCCACCTGCGAGCGCGCCACGTCATACAGCGCCTGGCCCTGCTGAGTCAGCGAAACGTACAGCTTGCGCTGATCGTTGACCGGCTTTAGGCGGAATATCAGCCCGTCGCGTTCCATGCGCGACAGAATGCCGGTCAGGCTGGGGCGCAGAATGCAGGTTTGCGCCGCCAATTCGTGAAATTCGATCGACCGCTGGTCCGCCAGCACGCGGATGATGCGCCATTGCTGTTCGGTAAGGTTATGGCGTTTCAATATCGGGCGGAAAAAACCCATGGCAGTTTCACGCGCCTGCAACAGGGCGATGGTCAAGGATTCATGCATAGCGATGGCCTGCTGTTAAAAGTGTTGCGCCCGCGGACCGCGGCCGTTCGTTAATAACTTAATAGTAGCCAGGTTTATTGTAACGAAGGAAGCAAAAAAACAATTTTCGGTGAAAAAAAATGCAAGTTAACCGCAATTCGCTGATTAATATTATGAATATTTCAAATATGTAAATTTTTTGTTATCACGATCACAAATTAAATTTCCCGCATTGCACAAACCCTGAACAGCGGATAAAAGTATTCGTTAATATATTAATGAATGGCCGTTGTCACGACCGACCCCCAAGGAGTCTGCATGAAAGGAACCGTTTTTGCGGTTGCGCTCAATCACCGCAGCCAGCTCGACGCCTGGCATCAGGCGTTTCGCGAACCGCCGTATAAAACCCCGCCGAAAACGCCGGTGTGGTTTATCAAACCGCGCAACACCTTCCTCGCCAATGGCGGCGTCATCCCGTTGCCGCAGGGTGAAGCCGTTTACAGCGGCGCTACGTTGGCGATGGTGATCGGTGACGTGGCGCGTAAGGTGCCGGTACAACAGGCGGCTGATTACATTGCCGGCTATGCGCTGGCCAATGACGTCAGCCTGGCGGAAGACAGCTTCTATCGTCCGGCGATCAAAGCCAAATGTCGCGACGGCTTTTGTCCGCTGGGGGATATCGGCCCGCTGGCGGCGCTTGATGATGTGCAGATTGTCACCGAAATCAACGGCGTGGAACAGGACCGCTGGTCTAGCGCCGATTTGCTGCGTTCGCCTGCCGAGCTGCTCGCCGCCATCAGCGAATTCATCACCTTGCAGCCTGGCGATGCGCTGCTGCTCGGCACGCCGCAGCGGCGGGTTGAAATCAGGCCGGGTGACCAGCTAACGCTGCGCGCCGCCGGGCTGCCGCCGCTGACTAACCGTGTGGTGCAAGGAGGAAGCCAACCATGAGACACGCCCGTATTCGCCACCATGGCCAGACGCTGAACGTAACCGTTGACCCGCAGCTGCGCGTAACGCTGCCGAACGGCCAGATCCTTGAAGAGACCGAGGTCGAATGGCTGCCGCCATCGCAGGGTACGGTGTTCGCGCTGGGTCTGAACTACGCCGATCACGCCAGCGAACTGGAGTTCAAGGCACCGGAAGAGCCGCTGGTGTTCCTCAAGGCACCGAACACGCTGATCGGCCACCGTCAGGTGTCGGTGCGCCCGGCCGGGGTGGAATACATGCATTATGAAGCCGAGCTGGTGGCGGTTGTCGGCAAAACTGCGCGCAACGTCAGTCGTGAACGGGCGATGGAGTATGTTGCCGGCTACACCCTGTGCAATGACTACGCCATTCGCGACTATCTGGAAAATTACTACCGTCCGAATCTGCGGGTGAAAAGTCGCGACGGGTTGACGCCGATTGGCCCGTATATCGTCGATCGTGACGATATTGACGATCCGCACAATTTATCACTCAGCACTTATATCAACGGCGAGCTGCGCCAGCGCGGTACCACCGCCGACATGATTTTCGACATTCCTTTCCTTGTCAGCTATCTGAGCGCGTTTATGACGCTGCAACCGGGCGACATGATCGCCACCGGGACGCCGAAGGGGCTGGCCGACGTGCAGCCGGGGGATGAAGTGGTGGTGGAGATCGAAGGCATTGGTCGTTTGGTCAACCACATCATCAGTGAAAGAAATTATCAGGAGAGCCTGGGATGAAAACCATCAACCATTGGATTAACGGCAAGAACGTTGCCAGCAAAGAATACTTCACCACCAGCAATCCGGCCAACGGCGAGGTGCTGGCGGAGGTCGCTTCCGGTGGACAGGCGGAAATCGAACTGGCGGTGGCCGCCGCCAAACAGGCGTTTCCGAAATGGGCCAACACGCCGATGAAGGAACGTGCGCGCCTGATGCGGCGTCTGGGCGAGCTGATTGACCAGAACGTGCCGCAGATTGCCGAAATGGAAACTGCCGACACCGGTTTGCCGATCCATCAGACCAGGAATGTGCTGATCCCGCGCGCTTCGCACAACTTTGAATTCTTTGCCGAAATTTGTCAGCAGATGAATGGTCGCACCTACCCGGTGGACGACAAGATGCTCAACTATACGCTGGTGCAGCCGGTCGGCGTCTGTGCGCTGGTGTCGCCGTGGAACGTCCCCTTTATGACCGCCACCTGGAAAACGGCGCCGTGCCTGGCGCTGGGCAATACCGCGGTGCTGAAAATGTCCGAACTGTCGCCGCTGAGCGCCGATCGGCTGGGTGAACTGGCGCTGGAAGCCGGCATTCCGGCCGGGGTGTTGAACGTGGTGCAGGGCTACGGCGCCAGCGCCGGCGACGCGCTGGTGCGCCACGCCGACGTGCGTGCGGTGTCCTTTACCGGCGGCACCGCTACCGGTCGCCGCATCATGCAAAATGCCGGCCTGAAAAAGTATTCGATGGAGCTGGGCGGCAAGTCGCCGGTACTGGTGTTCGAGGATGCCGACATTGAGCGCGCGTTGGACGCCGCGCTGTTCACCATTTTCTCGATCAATGGCGAACGCTGCACCGCCGGGTCGCGCATTTTCATTCAGCAGAGTATTTATCCGCAGTTCGTCGAGCGTTTCGCCGAGCGCGCCAATCGCCTGCGGGTTGGCGATCCGACCGATCCGCACACTCAGGTGGGCGCATTGATCAGTCAGCAGCATTGGGAAAAGGTCTCCGGCTATATCCGGCTGGGAATGGAAGAGGGTGCCACCCTGCTGGCTGGCGGCCCGGAAAAACCGCAGGGGCTGGAGCACGGCAACTTCCTGCGGCCGACGGTGCTGGCAGACGTCGATAACCGCATGCGCGTGGCGCAGGAGGAGATCTTCGGCCCGGTGGCCTGCCTGCTGCCGTTCAAGAGCGAAGAGGACGGGCTGCGCATGGCCAACGACGTAGAGTACGGTCTGGCGTCCTATATCTGGACCCAGGACGTGAGCAAGGTGATGCGTCTGGCGCGCAGCATCGAAGCCGGCATGGTATTCGTCAATACCCAGAACGTGCGCGATCTGCGCCAGCCGTTTGGCGGGGTGAAAGCCTCTGGCACCGGGCGTGAAGGGGGCGAGTACAGCTTCGAGGTATTTGCCGAAATGAAGAACGTCTGTATTTCCATGGGGGATCACCCGATCCCGCGCTGGGGCGTATAACCGGTTGTTTTTATATTAAAAACAAAATACACCCCGGGGTTGTCGGATTGCGGACAGGCGGCGATGCGAAGGATGCGGGGGAGGAGGACCTATGGGTAAGTTAGCGTTGGCAGCAAAGATTACACACGTCCCATCAATGTACCTGTCCGAACTGCCGGGCAAAAATCACGGTTGCCGCCAGGCGGCGATCGACGGCCATCGGGAAATCAGCGCCCGCTGCCGTGAAATGGGCGTTGATACCATTATCGTGTTCGATACGCACTGGCTGGTGAACAGCGCCTATCACATCAATTGCAGCGCGCATTTTCAGGGCGTTTACACCAGCAACGAACTGCCGCACTTCATTCGCGACATGAGCTATGAATATGACGGCAATCCGCAGCTCGGACAGCTGATCGCCGACGAGGCCTGCAAGCTCGGGGTACGCGCCAAGGCGCATGATATCCCGAGCCTCAAGCTGGAGTACGGCACGCTGGTGCCGATGCGTTATATGAACGCCGATCGGCACTTCAAGGTGGTGTCGATTTCCGCCTTCTGTACGGTGCACGACTTTGCCGACAGCCGCCGTCTGGGCGAAGCGATCGGGAGCGCGATTGAACAATACGACGGCACCGTAGCGGTGTTGGCCAGCGGCTCGCTGTCGCATCGCTTTATCGACGATCAACGTGCCGAACAGGGGATGAACAGCTACACCCGCCAGTTCGATCGGCAAATGGACCAACGGGTGGTGAAACTGTGGGAAGAAGGGCGTTTTCGCGAGTTTTGCGAAATGCTGCCCGAATACGCCGACTACTGCTATGGCGAAGGCAATATGCACGACACCGTGATGCTGTTGGGCCTGCTTGGCTGGGATAACTATGACGGCAAGGTAGAGTTTATCACCCCGCTGTTCGCCAGTTCCGGCACCGGGCAGGTTAATGCCGTTTTTCCTCTGCCCGCCGACGCTTGAGGTGCCGCATGCCACATTTTTACGCTGAATGTACTGACAATATCCGCGCAGAGGCTGATTTACCTGGGCTGTTCGCCAAGGTCAACCAGGCATTGGCCGATACCGGTATTTTCCCGCTGGCCGGGGTGCGCAGCCGCGCCATCTGGCTGGATACCTGGCAGATGGCCGACGGCCAGCATGACTACGCCTTTGTACACATGACGTTGAAAATCGGCCACGGTCGCAGCCTGGACAGCCGACAACAGGTGGGCGAGATGCTGTTCGACCTGATCGGGCAGCATTTCGCCGCGCTGATGGCCAGCCGCTATCTGGCGCTGTCGTTCACCATTGAAGAACTGGATCCGCTGCTGAATTACAAGCAGAACAACGTACACGCGCTATTGCGTAACGAGTGAGCAAGGGGCCGTAAATGCTGGATAAAGACGTTTTGAGCCGTGCCGTACAACGCCTGCATCAGGCGGAACAAAATCGGGAGCAGATCCGCGCACTGTCGCTGGATCACCCAGAGATGACGCTCGAGGACGCCTATGCCATTCAACGGCAATGGGTAGCGCTGAAGATCGCCGAAGGGCGGCAGTTGAAGGGGCACAAGATTGGCCTGACGTCACGTGCCATGCAGGTCAGTTCGCAAATCAGCGAGCCGGACTACGGCGCGTTGCTGGACGATATGTTCTTTAACGACGGCGGTGACATCCCCCTTGATCGCTTTATCGTGCCGCGCGTCGAAGTGGAGCTGGCGTTCGTGCTGGCCAAACCGCTGCGCGGGCCGAACTGCACGCTGTTCGACGTCTACAACGCCACCGACTATGTCATCCCGGCGCTGGAGATCATTGACGCACGCAGCCATAACGTCGATCCGCAAACCCAGCGACCGCGCAAAGTGTTCGACACCATCTCCGACAACGCGGCCAACGCCGGCGTGGTGCTGGGCGGGCGGCCGATCAGACCGGACGCCCTGGATCTACGCTGGATATCGGCACTGCTGTATCGCAACGGGGTGATCGAGGAGTCTGGGGTTGCGGCTGCGGTGCTCAACCACCCGGCCAACGGCGTTGCCTGGCTGGCGAACAAACTGTTCCCGCATGACGTGGAACTGGAGGCCGGGCAGATCATCCTCGGCGGATCGTTTACCCGGCCGGTAGCGGCGCGGCGCGGCGACACCTTCCACGTGGATTATGGCCAGATGGGTTGTATCAGCTGCCGCTTTGTCTAACGCCGGCAGTCAACAAGGAGAACATCATGTTAACCAATGCCTTCAAGCAGGCGATGCAGCAAAAACGCCCACAGATCGGTCTGTGGCTAGGGCTGTGCAGCAGTTACAGCGCGGAACTGCTCGCCGGGGCCGGATTTGACTGGTTGCTGATCGACGGCGAACACGCCCCCAACAACGTGCAGACGGTACTCGGCCAGTTGCAGGCGGTGGCACCGTATCCGGTGCAGCCGGTGGTGCGCCCGCCGTGGAACGATCCGGTGGTGATCAAGCAACTGCTGGACATCGGCGCGCAAACCCTGCTGATCCCGATGATCCAAAATGCCGAACAGGCGCGGGACGCGGTGCGTGCTACCCGCTACCCACCGCAGGGCATACGGGGCGTGGGCAGTGCGCTGGCGCGCGCGTCGCGCTGGAACCGGGTGCCGAACTACCTGCAGGCCGCCGACGCGCAGATGTGCGTGCTGGTGCAGATAGAAACCCGCGAAGCGGTGAAAAACCTGGATGAAATTTTACAGGTGGACGGCGTGGATGGGGTTTTCATTGGCCCGGCCGATCTCAGCGCCGATATGGGCTTTGCTGGCAATCCGCAGCATCCGCAGGTGCAGCGCACCATTGACGACGCCATTGCGCGCATTTGCGCCGCCGGCAAAGCGCCGGGCATCCTGATGGCGCAGCCCGATCTGGCGCAGCACTATCTGGAATCCGGCGCGCTGTTTGTCGCCGTTGGGGTCGATACCACGTTGCTGGCGCGCGCAGCCGAAGCATTGGCCGGCCGTTTCAAGCCGGGTAACTCGCCGACGCAACCTTCCGGGGTCTACTGATATGAACCACGTCGATTCGATCGCGCCGGCCAATCCGGCGCAGCAACATAAAGCGTTAACCGCCGCCGAGCAATCGGTGATTAAAAAGTTGTTTCGGCGCCTGATCGTGTTCTTGTTTGTACTGTTTGTTTTCTCGTTCCTCGACCGCATCAACATCGGCTTTGCCGGTCTGACCATGGGCAAGGATCTTGGGCTTAGTTCGACCATGTTCGGCTTGGCGGCCACGCTGTTTTACGTGACTTACGTGATTTTCGGTATCCCCAGCAACATGATGCTGAGCATCGTTGGTGCGCGCCGCTGGATAGCCACCATCATGGTGTTGTGGGGCATCGCCTCCACCTGCACGCTGTTCGCCACCGGGCCGACCAGTCTGTACGTGCTGCGCATGATCGTCGGCATCACCGAAGCCGGTTTTCTGCCAGGCATTCTGGTGTACCTCACTTACTGGTTCCCGGCGTTTTACCGCGCCCGCGCCAACGCGCTGTTCATGATCGCCATGCCGGTGACCATGGCGATCGGTTCGCTGGTTTCAGGCTACATCCTGGCGCTGGACGGTGTGCTGGATCTGAAAGGCTGGCAGTGGCTGTTCCTGCTGGAAGGCATCCCGTCGGTGATCCTCGGCGTGGCGGTGTGGTTCTACCTCGACGATACGCCGGCGAAGGCCAAATGGCTGACGGACGAGGAAAAAACCAGCCTGCAGGCGATGATGGCCGCCGACCGGCTGACGCTGGTGCAACCGGAAGGGCCACGCAGCCACCAGGCATTGCAGCAGCGCAGCCTGTGGCGTGAAATCTTCACGCCGATCGTGCTGGCGTATACGCTGGCATATTTCTGCCTGACCAATACCCTCAGTGCGATCAATATCTGGACGCCGCAGATCCTGCAAAGTTTTAACCAGAGTAGCAGCAATATCACCATCGGCATTTTGGCGGCGATCCCGCAGATCTGTACCATCGCCGGCATGGTGTGGTGGAGCAAACGATCGGATCGACTACAGGAGCGCAAACACCATACCGCATTGCCCTATCTGTTTGCCGCCGCCGGCTGGCTGCTGGCGTCGGCCACCGATCACAGCCTGATCCAGCTGTTTGGCATCATCATGGCGTCGGTCGGCTCGTTTACCGCGATGGCGATCTTCTGGACCACCCCCGATCGGTCGATCAGCCTGGAAGCGCGTGCGATAGGGATCGCGGTGATCAATGCCACCGGCAATATCGGATCGGCGGTCAGCCCGCTGTTGATCGGCTGGCTCAAGGATCTCACCGGCAGCTTCAACGCCGGGCTGTATTTCGTGGCGGCGCTGCTGGTGATCGGCGCGCTGTTGGTATGGCGGATCCCGATGAAGGCGTCGCGCCCACGCGCAACGGCATAGTCACCGGTAAACCAGAGGAGTCAACAGGTGCAGAAAAGTACCGGCTTTATCGCCAACATCGATATTTGCAAGGAGTACGATGCGCGCTACGCCGCAGATGAGGTGCATTACGAAACCTTTGCCGGACTGGCGGCGTTTTTTGGCCGCGATATGCAGGTGCACTGGCATGACAGTTTTTTTCAGGTGCATTTTCTGGAAACCGGCAAAATCGAGCTGCAGCTGGACGATCAGCATTATTCAGTGCAGGCGCCGCTGTTCATTCTGACGCCACCGTCGGTACCGCATGCCTTTTTCACCGAACCCGACAGCGACGGACACGTGCTGACGGTGCGCCAGGAACTGATCTGGCCACTGCTGGAGCGACTGTATCCCGGCAGTAATCTGGCGCTGGATATGCCAGGTATCTGCCTGTCATTGGCCGCTGTGCCGCAAGAACTGACGGCGCTCAGCCATTATTGGGCGCTGATCCGTCGCGAGTTTGCCGGCAACCTGGCCGCTCGCGGGTCAACGCTGGCATTGCTGGCGCAGGCGGTGTTCACGCTGTTGCTGCGCAATACCGATCTGGAGGATTCTGCCACCACCGGCGTGCGTGGCGAGCTGAAAATATTCCAGCGCTTCAACAAAATGGTGGATGAGCGCTTTCGCGAACACTTGCCGGTGCCGGAATATGCACAGGCGCTGGGGGTGACGGAGTCGCGGCTCAACGATTTGTGTCGGCGATTTGCCAACCGCTCACCCAAGCGGCTGATCTTTGACCGGATCTTGCGCGAAGCGAAGCGGCTGCTATTGTTCGGTGCCTGCACGGTGCATGAAACCGCCTACGATCTGGGATTCAAGGATCCGGCCTATTTCGCACGATTTTTCAATCGATTGGAAGGCTGCTCGCCATCGAGTTACCGCTCGCGTTAAAGCAGGCCGTCGCCGACAGCGCGGCGGCCATAGCGTACCTGTGTCACAGTTTGCCGCTCTGGCGGCGATCCTCACCGAAAAGTACCGGCGATTGCCGCAAAAGTCTCTTCTCGAAACCGCACTCGGCAGCTTCAATTAAGCAACCAAATAAAAACATTATTTTAACAATGACCGAGCCAACGGTCTTAAACTGCCGATTACGAGGAAGATGCAATGAAACCAGAAGATTTCCGTGCTGATGCCAAGCGCCCATTTACCGGAGCCGAATACCTGAAAAGCCTGCAAGATGGCCGCGAAATTTACATCTACGGCCAGCGGGTAAAGGACGTCACCACGCACCCTGCCTTTCGCAACGCGGCGGCGTCCGTCGGCCAGCTGTATGACGCACTGCACGCGCCGGCCAGCCACGATCGCCTGTGCTGGGGCACCGACACCGGCAACGGCGGTTATACCCATAAATTCTTTCGCTATGCCCGTAGCCCACAGGAGATGCGCCAACAGCGTGATGCCATCGCCGACTGGTCGCGCCAAAGCTACGGCTGGATGGGGCGAACGCCGGACTATAAAGCCGCTTTTGGCAGCGCATTAGGCGCAAATCCTGAATTTTATGGTCAGTTTGCCGACAATGCGCGCCACTGGTATCAGCGTATTCAGGAAACCGGCCTGTACTTTAACCACGCCATCGTCAATCCGCCGATCGACCGTCACAAGCCGGTCAACGAGGTGAAGGACGTGTTCATCAAGGTGGAAAAAGAAACCGACGCCGGCATTGTGGTCAGCGGTGCCAAGGTGGTTGCGACCAACTCGGCCCTGACCCACTACAACTTTATTGGCTTCGGTTCGGCGCAGGTAATGGGCGATAACCCGGACTTCGCGCTGATGTTCGTTGCGCCGATGGATGCCGAAGGGGTCAAGCTTATCTCACGTGCATCATACGAGTTGGTGGCTGGCGCTACCGGATCGCCGTTCGATTATCCACTCAGCAGCCGCTTCGACGAGAACGATGCGATCCTGGTGATGGATCATGTACTGATCCCGTGGGAAAACGTGCTGATCTATCGCGACTTCGATCGCTGCCGCCGCTGGAGTACCGAAGGCGGCTTTGCGCGCCTGTTCCCATTGCAGGCCTGTGTACGTTTGGCGGTGAAGATGGATTTTATCACTGCGTTGCTGCAAAAAAGCCTCGGTTGCACCGGGGTACTGGAGTTCCGTGGCGTGCAGGCCGATCTGGGCGAAGTGGTGGCCTGGCGCAACCTGTTCTGGTCGCTGAGCGATGCGATGTGTGCCGAAGCCACCGAGTGGCAAAACGGCGCCTATCTGCCGGATTCGGCCGCGCTGCAAACCTATCGCGTGATGGCGCCGATGGCCTATACCAAAGTGAAGCACATCATCGAAAAGAACGTCACCAGCGGACTGATCTACCTGCCTTCCAGCGTGCGCGACATGGACAATCCGGCGATCGACAAGTATCTGGCGCAGTACGTGCGCGGCTCGAACGGCATGGATCACGTTGAGCGCATCAAGATCCTCAAGCTGATGTGGGATGCCATCGGCAGTGAGTTCGGTGGCCGTCACGAACTGTATGAGATCAACTATGCCGGTAGCCAGGACGAGATCCGCCTGCAGTGTCTGCGTCACGCGCAAACTTCCGGCAGCATGGATCAGATGATGCAAATGGTCGATCGCTGCCTGTCTGATTACGATAGACACGGCTGGACGGTGCCGCATCTGCATAACAACGGCGATATCAATCAGTTAGACAACCTGTTGAAATAGTTTGGTCTTGGAGGTGTGTATGTCTCAGGAAAATGAACACCGGCTGCGTTTTCGCGATGCGATGGCCAGCCTGTCGGCGGCGGTGAATATCGTCACCACCGACGGCCCGGCGGGGCGCTGCGGCATTACCGCTACTGCGGTCTGTTCGGTAACCGATAGCCCGCCGACGCTGATGGTGTGTATCAACCGCAACAGCGCGATGAACCCGGTATTTCAAGAGAACGGCAAGCTGTGCGTCAATGTGCTTAACCACCAGCAGGAGCTGATGGCGCGCCACTTTGCCGGCATGACCGGTGTCAGCATGGAAGAGCGCTTCCGCCAGGAGGTGTGGCATCAGGGGCCGCTTGGCCAGCCACTGCTGTGCAATACTCTCGCCAGCCTGGAAGGGGAGATCGCGCAAATCCAGAGCATCGGCACCCATCAGGTCTATTTGGTGGAGATCAAACAGATCGTGCTGAGCGACAGTGGCCACGGTCTGATCTACTTCAAGCGCAACTTCCACCCGGTAAAGCATGAAATGGCGGCGCTGGCGTGACAGACAACCGGCGCGAGAGCGCGCCGGTTGCTGCGTTACTACCCTTTGTTGGCCACCAGATCGCTGACCAGCCGGTTGACCGGATCGCTCATATTGGTGAATTTACTCAATTCGGAACGGGTAACCACTACGAAAACGCCGACATTGTGCTGTGGTGACATGGCCATATAGGTGATGAAACCGCCGCCGCCGCCGGTCTTCTGGATAATGCCCGGCAGTCCGTCCTTAGGTGCCATATACACCCAGCCTAATCCCAATGCATCCGCCTGACCCGGTACGTCCATGCCTTTCAGCGATACCAGATCGCGGCGCTGGAAGTACATGGTCTGCTCGTTGGCAGCGGTGGGCTTGCGCGGCCCAAACGCCTGTGAGGACAGGAATTGCTGCATCCAGCGCTGCATATCGCGCGGAGTGGAATAGACACCGCCGCTGCCGGCGGCGGCAGTGGTATCACGGCAGGCGCTCGGCCCGGCGGCGGCGACCATCAGACGTGAGCACTGTTCGGCGCTCGGCGTCAGCGTGGTATCGACCATTCCCAGCGGTCCGGTGATTTTTTCTTTCAATAATGCGTTGTATGACTTGCCCGCCGCGCGTGACAGCGCGTCGGCCAGTAAATCGTACGCCAGATTGGAATAGGCGGCATGTACCCCCGGCGGCACGGTGATTTTGGCATGTTCCAGCCATTGCCAGCGTTGCGCCTTGGTCGGCCAGACGAACACCGGTGTTTTCGGCGGTTTCTTGCCCGGTTGCTCACGCGGTAAGCCACTGGTGTGCGTCGCCAGATTCAACAGGGTGATTGGCTGGCGCGCATTATAGCTCGGCACATAGGCACCGCGTGGCGCGTATTTACGCAGTGGGTCGGTCAGTTTGACCTGGCCTTGCGCCGCCATTTTTACCATCACTTCGCTGGTCATCAGCTTGGTGATGGAGGCGATGCGGATCAGTGAGTCCGGGCGTGGGCGCAGGTTATTGCCGGGTTTGGTATCGCCAAAGCTGCGGTTAACCACCTGATTGCCGTCGATCACCACCAGCGCCATGCCGGTCGCACCGCTGTTGTAGAATATATGCTCGGCATATTGATCGACGATCTGTGAAGTCAGTTGCGGCGTTGCGGCGTAGGCAGCCAGCGGCGCGCCGCACAGGCCCAGCACCAGCAGGGAAACAGAGAGAATGTTCTTCAACGATCGTTATCCATATTAAAAGGCGACAGGGTGGGAAATCAGCCTTTCAGTGTAATGCCATATTACCCCGTTGGCATTTGAAAAATGGCAAGATATGGCACTTTATTACGCCGTCGGAAGACCCGTGATAGGGGCTGTACTACCCGCGGGTTATTGGCGTAGTGCCTGGGGAAAGAGAAAGTGAATGGCAGAAAAGGAGAAGCGAACCGGCCCGTTGTCACCAGATCGGTTGACTTCTCCCTGGCGCGCTCACGGGGTTGCGCAATAAATCAATTCCCGCGATAGCTGGAGAAGCCATAGGGGCTAAGCAGCAGCGGAATATGGTAGTGAGGCACAGAACCGTCGGCTTTGAAAATCACCGGAACCTCAGGGAAAAAGGTCGCGGTATTATGCTTGTCAAACCATTCGCCGGTTTTGAAGGTAACGCGATAGTTACCCTTTTCAATGGCGTTATCGGCCGGGTAAAGCGCGGTAATACGGCCTTGTTTGTTGGTCACGCCATCGCTGAGATGCACCCATTTATTGCCTTCCTGCTTTTCCAGCATGACGCTCACGCCGGCGGAGGGCAGGCCGTCTTGCAGATTAAGTACATGCACGCTCAGCGGGTTGGTCGCGGCAAAGGCCGTGGCGTTGAGCGCGGCGTTGAGCAACAGCCCGGTAAATAGCATTTTTGTTTTCATCATGTTCTCTCCTTATTGATAATCAACGGCTTGCTGTAGTGACTAAAAAATATTATTCACCGGCGGGCAGAACCTGTTTGATCGCCTGTAAGGCACAGGCCTCGTCGGAGGCCGCGCCGCCAGAGCCGCCGACACCGATCGCACCAATCACCTTATCGCCGATTTTTACCGGGACACCGCCACCGATCGGCAGCAGGCTATCGACAGTGGTCAAGTTCGCTGATTCAGGCTGACTTCTGGCGTTTTCGGCGAGTTGCCGGGACGGGGTTTTGGTTGAAAGGGCGGTGAACGCTTTTTGCGGGCGGCTTCGGTATTATGTGGGCCGACATTATCGTCACGTTGCAGTGCCAACAGGTTACCACCGCGGTCGATGACGGTAACCACGGCTGAACGGCCTTGCCCATGGCAACTGGACAGGGTGGCCTCCACTAATGCATTTGCCAGGGCCAGCGACATATTATTTTGTTTGATGGGGGCAACGGCAAATGCATTACCGGAAACGGCAAACAGCAGGCCTGCCAAAGGGAAATAAATTCTATGCATAAGCATGGTAAATATCCTTTTTCATGTTCCGTGGTAAGTGAAAGCGATATTATCCGTTGAGTATGAACAGCAACATGTCACGACCGTGACAATTTTGTAATGTTATTTAAGTGCAAGGTGAGTTAAGTAGTGATTTATATGATTGGAATGAAGAAACCCCATGACTTAGTTGTTTTTTAATTTTCCGTTGTGAAATAAAACCGCCTGGATGCGGCAATGCTGACGTTAATGTTTAGTGGCCAGGATAGCGCTGAACGGCGCATCTTGGTGACCAAGATATCGCACGTTCTGACGCCGTTAGCATCGGTGATACCCAGTTTTCCGACGGTCTGGCGCAGCACGGATTAAGATTTGGGTAACAGGCAGGGGAAGGTTTTCATTGATAAAGCGCACCGATTTACCCCCTTATAAAAAAACGTCTAATGGGAATATCAATGCGTTTTTATGATCACATTACAGTCGCTGAGGGGGAGTGCCGAAAAATAATTATTGAAACAGCCTCGATAGGCTTAAAGCCACCGCGGTGTCAGGCGATTAAAGATAATATCCATAGCGCAATGGGGAAGCCGGTAATTGAGGTTAATATATTTCATCGTATATTACCGCCGTCGCAGACCGGTATTTAGCCGTGCAATGCCTCCGAATTACCATCAACAGGAGTCAGACATTGACGTCATTGATGCCATTAGTGCGGTAACGGCCACCACTACGGCAAAACGTTAACCCGCCGAGCACGCGATACCGAGGGCTGGCATTGCCCAGCCATGGCTGCTGTAGTGATTAATCTCCGCGCCTCGGCAGAGTGAATCGGTTGATTAAGCGCCGTTGCGCTGGCTGGGCATCGGTCTGTCCGACCAGCGCATGCCGCCGGATCGCGGTGTAACGGCGCGCGGCAGGGTTATTGTGCCCGGGTAAAGATGGCAATCACTTCATCCAGATGTGTTTTCATCGCCTTACGCGCCGCTCGAACGTCGCGGGCTTCAATGGCGGCGAGGATCGCCCGGTGTTCCTGCTCGGAACGGTGTGGCATGTCCTCCGGGGTATAGTGATGCTGCAACACGCGAAACATGCTGCCATAGCGGTGGCCGAGCAGGTGGGCGATGATAAACGCATAGGCCGGGTTGCCGCTGGCCTGCGCGATGCGAATGTGAAACAGCCGATCGCCGGGGTGGGTGGCGGAAGCGGCCCGATTATCCCGACAGTTTTGTTCATACGCGGCGCGAATACCCGCCAACTCTTCATCGGTGGCGTGTCGGGCCGCCAGCGCAGCGGTTTCCGGTTCGATCAGCAAACGGGTTTGCAGCAGCGAAAATGGCGGCAGCTCGGCGTTAAAGTCCAGTTCGATGTTCAGCTCGTCGTCGATGTCGGCCCACTGATTGCGTCCGGCCTGGGTCATCACCGGTTCCTGTGAGGTAATGGCCGGTGACAGTCCCTTGACGATCACCCCATTACCCACCTTCACGTCGACCAAACCAATCACTTCCAGGGCGATTAATGCCTCACGCACCGAGGCGCGGCTGACCTGTAACTGCTGAGCCAGATCGCGTTCCGACGGCAGGCGACTACCGGGCGGGAATTCGTTGTTTTCGATCAGGCGTTTCAGCTGGTCGGCTATCTGTCTGTAAATACGAGGATTTTCCAGTCGGGTAATCGGCATTTTTTACCTTCGGCACGTTAGCGTTAAGTGATTCAGCGCACAAAAACTGCTCAAGCTGCTTGAGTATTCGTTAATCAGGTGTAAAAACTTGGTTAATTGAAATGCTGTTTTACATCTTTTTTATTCACATCTTCTTCAAACCATAACGCTTAAAACGTCTTTTGTCATGTGAAAGGTCTGACCTTTAACCGCCCTTAGTGGCCTGACCATTAGACCTTTTGACCAAGGAGTTGCAATGGATTTAACCGGAAAACGTGTGCTGATCACCGCCGCCGGGCAGGGGATCGGTTTCAGCACTGCCAGGCTGTTTGCCGAGGCCGGCGCTGAGGTGATTGCCAGCGATATCAATATCGCCTCGTTACAGGGAATCAGCGGTATTACGCCGCTGCAACTGGATGTCACCGATGGCGACGCCATCGCCGCCGCGGCGGAAACCGTCGGTCGTCTGGACGTGCTGTTCAACTGTGCGGGCGTAGTGCACAGCGGGTCGATCCTGGAATGCAGCGAAGCGCAATGGCAGTTCGCGCTCGATCTGAACGTAACCGCGATGTTCCGCACGATCCGCGCCTTTTTGCCCGCCATGCTGACGCAGCAGAAAGGTTCGATCATCAACATGTCCTCGGTGGCCTCCAGCGTCAAAGGCGTACCGAACCGTTTTGCCTACAGCGCTACCAAGGCGGCGGTGATTGGCCTGACGCGCTCGGTGGCGGCGGACTACGTTACCCGGGGCATACGCTGCAACGCCATCTGTCCGGGCACGGTAGAGTCACCGTCGCTGCGTCAGCGCATTGCCGAACAGGCGCGGGAACAGGGCCGCAGTGAAGAAGACGTCTACCAGGCGTTTGCTGCACGCCAGCCGATTGGCCGCATCGGTCAGACCGGCGAGATTGCGCAACTGGCGCTGTATCTGGCCTCAGACGCCAGTTCCTACACCACCGGCACCGTGCAGATTATCGACGGCGGCTGGAGCAACTGATTGGCCACGGCTTGCGGGTCGGGCGGAAATTTATCGTTGAGATTGAGGAAATTATGAAACTGTTACGTTATGGAGAGGTAGGGCAGGAACGACCGGGAGTATTGGATCCTCAGGGGCGAATCCGCGATCTTTCACGCCATATTGCCGACGTTGGCGGCGTGGCGCTGTTGCCGGACAGCATCGCCGCACTGCAGCGGCTGGATATCGACAGCCTGCCGTTGGTGGAGGGGCAGCCGCGGATCGGCGCCTGCGTCGGCGGCATCGGCAAGTTTATCTGCATTGGGCTTAATTATGCCGATCACGCGGCGGAAACCGGCGCGGCCATCCCTGCGGAACCCGTGGTGTTCAACAAGTGGACCAGCGCGGTGGTGGGGCCGAATGACGACGTGGAAATCCCGCGCGGTTCGCAAAAAACCGACTGGGAAGTAGAGCTGGGCGTGGTGATCGGCAAGGGTGGACGCTACATCGCCGAACAGGACGCCATGCAGCACGTGGCCGGCTACTGTGTGATCAACGACGTGTCCGAACGTGAATTCCAGATTGAACGCGGCGGCACCTGGGACAAGGGCAAGGGCTGCGACACCTTTGGCCCGACCGGCCCATGGCTGGTAACCGCCGACGAAATTGTCGATCCGCACCAGCTCAACCTGTGGCTCGAGGTAGACGGCAAGCGCTATCAGGACGGCAATACCAGCACCATGATTTTTACCATTCCGCACATCATCAGCTACCTGAGCCGTTTTATGAGCTTGCAGCCGGGGGATGTGATTTCCACCGGCACCCCTCCGGGGGTGGGCATGGGGCAAAAACCGCAGCCAATCTATCTCAAGCCCGGCCAGGTGATGCGGCTGGGCATCGAGGGATTGGGTGAACAACAACAGCAAACGGTTCAGGTGCAGGAGAATTGACCATGACCACCATTACCGCGCTGCGGGTTGAAGATATCCGCTTCCCGACCTCGCTGGGGCTGGATGGCTCCGACGCCATGAACCCGGATCCGGATTACTCGGCAGCCTATGTGATCCTGGAAACCGATCGCGCCGATCTCAACGGTCACGGGCTGACGTTTACCATTGGCCGCGGCAACGAAATCTGCTGCGCGGCGATCCGTGCGCTGGAGCACCAGATTGTCGGCCAGCAGTTGGCGACCATCACCGCCGATATGGGGGCGTTCTGGCGCCAGTTCACCAGCGACAGTCAGTTGCGCTGGATCGGGCCGGACAAGGGGGCGATCCACCTGGCCACCGGCGCGGTGATCAATGCGCTGTGGGATCTGTGGGCCAAGGCGGAAGGCAAGCCGCTATGGCAACTGGTGGCGGACATGACGCCAGAGGAGCTGGTGCGCTGCATTGATTTTCGCTACATCACCGACTGCATTACGCCGCAGGAGGCGTTGACGCTGCTGAAAAATCGGGCGGCAGGCCAGGCGCAGCGGCGCGAGCAACTGCTGGAACACGGTTATCCCTGCTACACCACCTCGGCCGGCTGGCTGGGCTATCCGGACGACAAGCTGCGCCGGCTGTGCCAGCAGGCGGTCGATGCCGGTTTTTCCTACCTCAAGCTGAAAGTGGGTCGCGATCTGGAGGACGACATTCGCCGGGTGCGCATCGCGCGCGAGGTGATCGGACCGGATCGTCAGTTGATGATCGACGCCAACCAGGTCTGGGAGGTTGATGAAGCGATCCCGTGGGTGAAGCATCTGGCCTTTGCCAAGCCGTGGTTTATCGAAGAGCCCACCAGTCCCGACGACGTGGAAGGGCACCGGCGCATCCGCGAGGGAGTGCATCCGGTGAAGGTGGCTAGCGGTGAAATGTGCCAGAACCGCATCATGTTCAAGCAGTTCATCATGCGCGGCGCGATTGACGTGGTGCAGATCGATGCCTGCCGGCTTGGTGGGGTTAACGAGGTGTTGGCGGTGATGCTGATGGCGGCCAAGTACAACCTGCCGGTATGCCCGCACGCCGGTGGCGTCGGGCTGTGCGAATACGTTCAGCATCTGTCGATGATCGATTTTCTGTGCATTGCCGGCAGCCATGAAGGGCGGGTGATCGAATACGTCGATCACCTGCATCAGCATTTCCTGTACCCGTGCGAGATACGCGGCGCGGCCTATATGCCACCGCGTGCGCCGGGCTATTCGATTGAAATGCGACCGGAATCGATCGAGCAATACCGCTTTCGCGGTTAGGGGGAGGTATGTTGCGCATCGACGCTCATCAGCATTATTGGCGCTACCAGCCACAGCATTACCCATGGATCGACGATGGGATGGCGGTGCTCCAGCAGGATTTCGGCCCGGCGCAGCTGCAACCGCTGTTGCAGCAGCATCGGCTGGACGGCGCGCTGCTGGTGCAGGCACGGCACAGCGAGGCGGAAAATGCCGATTTGCTGGCGCAGGCGATGCAACTTGACGGGGTGTGTGGCGTGGTTGGCTGGCTGGACATTACCGCGCCGGCGCTGGATGAGCGTCTGGCGGCGCGCCACCCGCTGCTGTGCGGCGTGAGGCACCTGGTGCAGGATGAGCCGGATCCGGCGGACTGGCTGGCGCTGCCGGCGGTGCAGCGCGGCATGCGTCTGCTGCAGCGGCACGGCTGCGTCTATGACCTGCTGGTGACGCATCGGCATCTGGCGGCGGCGGCGGCGTTCGCCGCTCGCCATGACGATCACTGGCTGGTGCTCGATCATCTCGGCAAACCGGACGTGGCGCGCGGCGCGGCGCACTGGGCCCGGCAGATCGCACCGCTGGCGGCATTGCCACACGTGGCGTGCAAGCTATCGGGGCTTATCACCGAAGTGCCGGGCGGTCACTGGCAGGCCGCGCAACTGCTGCCTTTCTTCGAGGTGGCGCTGGAGGCCTTTGGCCCGCAGCGGCTGATGTTCGGTTCCGACTGGCCGGTGTGCCTGTTGGCCGGTGAATATCAGCAGGTTTATCAACTATGTGAGCAGGGGGTGGCCACGCTCAGCCCGTCGCAGCAGGCGGCGATCTGGGGCGGTACGGCCTGCCGGATTTATGGTTTAACGGGATCTGACGATGGATTTATATCTTAACGATAAAGTAGTGATGGTGACCGGCGGCGGCTCCGGCATCGGCGCGGCGATTTCGCTGACGCTGGCGCAAGAAGGCGCGGTGCCGGTTATCGTCACCAATGTCATGCCGGATGATGACTTCCTCACCCAGCTTAAACGCCTGCAACCACGCAGCAGCGTGACGATAGCCGATCTGTGCAGCGAGGCGGAGTGCCGGCGCGCAGTGTCACAGGCGCTGGATCAGTACGGCCGGCTGGACGGTCTGGTGAACAATGCCGGGGTGAACGACGGCGTCGGGCTGGAGGCCGGTCGCGAGGCGTTTCTTGGATCGCTGGAAAAGAACCTGCTGCATTATTACCAGATGGCGCATCTGTGCCAGGCGGCGCTGCGGGCCAGTCACGGCGCCATCATCAATATCGCCTCGAAAACCGCGCTCAGCGGCCAGGGCGGCACCAGCGGCTATACCGCCGCCAAAGGAGCGGTGCTGGCGTTGACGCGCGAGTGGGCGGTGTCGCTACGGGCGGACGGCGTGCGGGTCAATGCGGTGGTGCCGGCGGAAGTGATTACCCCGCAGTATCAGCGCTGGATCAACACTTTTGAGCAACCACAGCAGCAGCTGGAAAAAATCACCGCGCGCATTCCGCTGGGACAGCGCATGACCACGCCGCAGGAAATCGCCAATACCGTGGTATTTCTGATTTCCAGTCGCAGTTCGCATACCACCGGCCAATGGCTGTCGGTAGACGGCGGCTATCTGCACCTCGATCGGGCTATTACATGAGCGGCGCGGCGACCTGCCGACGGCGTTTTTGCCAGGCGCTCGATCTGGTGGATTCACCGGCGTTGATTGCCGAGTATCAGCGCCATCATCAACGCATCTGGCCGCAGATTGCCGAACACCTGCGCCACCAGGGCATTCTGGAGATGGAGATTTACCGCATCGGCAGCCGATTATTCATGATTGTCGAGGTCAGCGCGGAATTTGATGCCGAACGTTTTGCTGCCGCCAGTAACAATCATCCCGATGTGCAGCGCTGGGAAGCGCTGATGTGGCAATACCAGGTTGCCACGCCCTGGACGCCGCCGGGCGAAAAATGGGTGGCAATGGAACAGATATTTTCATTAGCAAAACAATAATAGCCAACATCATTCGAGTTGCAGCAGAAGGTTGGTGTAGCGAATCCCCGGAAAGGTCGATACAGGGCGTGGCCGGGGTGAACGCGTGCCATCGTCGCGGCGGCCCGGTGTATGAAAGTACTCTACGAGGATAATATCATGCTTGCTGATAAAACCGCTGCGCCTGCGCAAGTGGTCGCCAACGCGCGCGCCAACCTGCGCTGGGCCTTTATTTTGGTCACCAGTCTGTTCTTTATGTGGGGCCTGTCTTATGGCCTGTTGGACGTGTTGAATAAACATTTCCAGGAAACGTTGCACGTCACCAAGGCGCAATCGGGATTATTGCAGGCGGCGTATTTTGGCGCCTATTTCCTGGTGGCGTTGCCTGCCGGCTATTTTATGGATAAACGCGGCTATAAGGCCGGGATTCTGGTTGGTCTGTGCCTGTATGCCGTCGGCGCGTTGTTATTTGTTCCGGCCGCTTCGGCCAACAGTTTTGCGCTATTCCTGTTGGCGCTGTTCGTGATTGCCTGTGGCCTTGGCTGTCTGGAAACGGCGGCAAATCCGTACGCCACGGTGCTGGGCGATGCGAAAGGCGCGGAACGTCGGCTGAACCTGTCGCAGTCATTTAATGGGCTGGGGCAGTTCATCGGCCCGATGATCGGCGGCACGCTGTTTTTTTCGGCAACGCAAAGCGCCGGCGGCGGCGATCAAAACATGGTGAAGATGACCTATGTGGCGATTGCGGTACTGGTGCTGGGCATCGCCTTGCTGTTCAGCCGCACCCGGCTGCCTGACATTCGTGAAGACGAGCCGCTGCCGCATGGCGTGGTGGCGCAGGGGCTGTGGCAGCATGCGCATTTTGTCGGCGGGGTGGTTACCCAATTCTTCTACGTGGCGGCGCAGGTCGGCGTCGGGGCGTTCTTTATCAACTATGCCACCGAACACTGGGATGACGTGTCCAACCAGAGCGCATCCTATCTGCTGTCCATTGCCATGATCTGCTTTATGATTGGCCGTTTCTTCAGCACCTGGTTGATGGGGCGGGTCAAACCGGCTACGTTGCTGGCCTGCTATTCGTTGATCAATATCCTGCTGTGCGGGGTGGTGATGATGAGCATTGACGGCGTGTCGGTAGTGGCGCTGATCGCGGTATTCTTCTTTATGTCGATCATGTTCCCGACCATTTTCGCCCTGGGAGTGAAAAACATGGGCAAGCATACCAAACGCGCCAGTTCCTTCATGATCATGGCGATCGTCGGCGGCGCCATCATGCCGTATTTTATGGGCGCCATCGCTGACCATTACAGCACCGCCATTTCTTACGTCTTGCCGCTGCTGTGCTTTATCGTGGTGCTGTTCTATGGCATCCACCAACGCCGACACTGAGGCGTCAGGCCAGGGGCGCGGACTGGGCGTTTTCCGCCAGTTGAATGGTATTGCGACCGTTGTTCTTGGCCTGGTACAGCGCGGCATCCGCGGCGCGAATAGCCGACTTCACGTCCAGTTGCTCCAGCGCCGAAATGCCGGCGCTGAGCGTGACGCTGGTGATGGCCAACTGGTTGAAGCGATGCGGGATCTGCAAGCCCAACACCCGTTGGCGCACGCGTTCTGCCAGTTGCGCCGCATAGGCCTCGCTGACGTTGGTCAACAGTACCAGAAACTCCTCCCCGCCATAGCGCACCACGATATCCCGTGAGCGCACCGCATCGCGGATTGCGGCGGCGACCTGTACCAGCGCCTGATCGCCCATGGTGTGGCCATAGTTGTCGTTGTAGGCCTTGAAGCGATCGATATCCAGCAGTACCACGAAGTGACGGCCGGCGGTAGGTGCCAGCAACTGGTTGAGCTTGTTTTCCAGCCCGCGGCGGTTATACAGCCCGGTAAGCGGATCGAGCATGCTGAGATCGCTGAGTTTGTCGCGCTCGTCATACAGGTTGGCGACCAGCGCCTGGGTAAAGGCTTCGCTGCGTTTGAGCATCAGGTGATGGATAGAAAAAGCAATGATCGGCAGCACCGAGGTAAACACGATGCGCACGGTATTGTTCATGTCATCCAGCAGCAAAATGGTGATGGCGGAAGGCACCGAATGCAGGCAAAAAGCGACGAAATTATCGGTCAACGCAATGGCGCTGATAAAAAACATGCTGAATAGGCTAATTAATAAAAAATTTTGGCTATCCGGCACGCAGTAGCGGCTTTTTAAATAGATATGCGCCGCCCACAGCACGCCGAGAATAGCGGCGAACCCATGCAGTTTCCGCACGTAATCGCGAGGACAAAATACCGTGTACGCCATGGCAGCCAGACAAAATAAGGGAATCCCCATGAGTGGCAAGGTAATGACCGGCGTATTTTTGAATGGCATCAATAACGTAAATATTGAAGAGGCGGCATTCATCAACAAGAAAAGGAATAACGATAATCGATGCTTGCTGGTCAGCAGTTCCTGATAAGAACGCGCGTTCATACGGAGTTTACTCTTTACCAATCGAATAGTGAGGGTGTTGAAAATTCTGGGCAAGTGATAAACATTACTTGCGTGAATATATCCGTTATATCTCACGCCGCATGCTGGTTGGCTGTATGCGCTCATCCCGGCCACTGAGTCTTGCCGACGGCTGGTATTTGCCGCGCCGACGAAACTCGAATGACGTTGACTATAGTTTTATCGGGTGATTATTAACGCGCGATGAATCTAAGAATTTTCTTATGTCAAACTATCATTTTTTCGCCGTTCTGTCATCTCGGAAAGCGGTTGGCGGTTAAATAGGTGCGGGGTGAAAAAAACTGGTATATGATATTGGTTATCATTATCACTTGAGGGGTGAGGTTATCATGATTGCCGCCATGATTACCGCGTGCGGGCTGTGGGGAGTGAGCTGGTGTCTGGGCGACCGGTTGGCCAGCGCCTGGGGCGTACTGTTGCCCTGTGCCTTGTTACCGTTGCTGGCTTTGGTCAACCTGGACATGACGCAATTGCGCAGTTTGATCGTCATTGCCATGCTGGCGACGCTGGTGATGCTGTTCAACAGCCGCTGGCGACACTATCTGCTGTTGCCGTCCTGCATGGCGCTAGCGGGCGGTCTGGCGGCAATTGGGCTGCATTTGAATCTCGACTGAATACCACAAAACCACGTTTAAACGTGTTGTTTCTTGTGCTTACAGGGAAAGTTGAATGAGGTACTGCCGGAGAGAGCATCGATTGGTGCGAAGAGAGGGACTTGAACCCTCACGTCCGTAAGGACACTAACACCTGAAGCTAGCGCGTCTACCAATTCCGCCACCTTCGCACAGCCGATGTTGTTGCGTCGATTTGATTTATATTGTCACCAGCGTGGTGCGAAGAGAGGGACTTGAACCCTCACGTCCGTAAGAACACTAACACCTGAAGCTAGCGCGTCTACCAATTCCGCCACCTTCGCACAGATGCTGTGCAATATAAATGTCAATCGCGTGGTTATTTGGTGCGAAGAGAGGGACTTGAACCCTCACGTCCGTAAGGACACTAACACCTGAAGCTAGCGCGTCTACCAATTCCGCCACCTTCGCGTACCAGAAACATTACCGTAATAATGTCACCACGGGGGCGAATTCTAGAGATTTTGGCGTGGACGTCAACTGTTATTTCAGTGATTGCGGGCGTTTGCTGGAAAAAGCGTCATCTCGTTGCCGCTGATGCGCGTCGAACAGCGTAATCAGCCAATCGATCAGCACCCGCACGCGAGGGGCAAGGAAGCGGCCGGGGGGATACATGATGTAAATCGGCATCGGCGGTGGTGGCGTATCCGCCAATACTTCCACCAGATCGCCGCGCTTCAGCCACGGCGACAGCGAATAGCGCGCCGCCTGTATCAGCCCCAAACCGGCACGGCAGCCGCTGATATAGGCATCTGCCCCGCTGACGCTCAGCCGGCTGGGCAGTTGGCGCAGCTCCAGCTCGCCATGGCGGCAGAATTCCAGCGGATAGTCGCGGTTGGTGACGAGAGAAAAATAGCCCACCGCATGGTGATGGTGCAGATCGTCGATCGACTGTGGTATGCCGTAGCGCTGCAAATAGGCTGGCGAGGCGCAGGTCAGTTGCGGCATTGCGGCGATCTGCCGGGCGATCAGGCTGTCGTCTTCGGTTTCCCAGGCGCGTAGTACGCAGTCGACCCCTTCACGCAGCAAGTCGACATGGCTATCGTTAGCACCGAGCGCCAGGGTGATTTGCGGATAGCGCTGATAGAAATCCCCCAGCGCCGGAATGACGATGCCACGGGCCAGCGAATGCGGCATATCGATACGCACTTTGCCCGACGGCTGCAGCTTTTGCTGGCTGAACAGCGTATCGGCTTCCTCCAGCGCACCCAACAGTTGAATGCAGCGCTGGTAGTACAAGGTGCCCTCGTGGGTGACGTTGACCTGCCGGGTGGTGCGGATCAGCAGCCGCACGCCGAGCCGCTGCTCCAGTCGTTTCAGCGTATTGCTGACCGTGGCACGCGGCAGTTGCAGGCGCTCGGCAGCGCGGCTGAAGCTACCCAGCTCGACGATTCGCGTGAAGATGCGCATTGCCTGGATCTGATCCATGCTGCCGTCCATGATTGTTAGCGTTTTTTGAACAGTGTTGAGCAATATGCCTTATTTATCTTTCCAGCGCCAACAACCACACTCGGTATCGACATTAACCCGATTGATGAGGTAACAACGATGCAACAGCGAAAATTAGGCGCCAAGGGTCCGAGCGTTTCAGCGCTGGGGTTGGGCTGCATGGGAATGAGCGATTTCTACTCCACCGATCAAGATGAAAAAGAAGCCATCGCGACGCTGCATCGCGCGCTGGAGCTGGGCGTTACGCTGCTGGATACCGCCGATATGTATGGGCCGCATACCAACGAGCAACTGATCGGCAAGGCGATCAAGGGTAAGCGCGAGCTGGTGTTCCTGGCAACCAAATTCGGTATCGTGCGCGATCCGTCCGATCCGCACGCACGCGGCGTCAGCAGCCAGCCGGCCTACATCCGCCGCTCGGTGGAAGGCAGCCTGCAGCGGCTGGGGGTGGAGACTATCGATCTTTACTATCAGCACCGGGTCGATCCGCAGGTGCCGATCGAAGACGTGGTCGGTACGATGGCGGATCTGATTACAGAGGGTAAAATCCGCCATATCGGCCTGAGCGAGGCGTCGGTGGAAACGCTGGAACGGGCGCATCGTGTTCATCCAATTACCGCATTACAGAGCGAATATTCACTGTGGACGCGCGACGCCGAGCAGGGGCAACTGGCGGCCTGTGAGCGTCTGGGGATTGGCTTTGTGGCCTATAGCCCTCTGGGGCGTGGTTTTCTGACCGGCGCGATTCAGCGGCCGGACGACCTGGCTGAGGACGACTTTCGCCGCAGCAATCCGCGTTTTCAAGGGGATAATTTTGCCCGCAATCTGGCGCTGGTGGACAAGGTCGGCGAACTGGCACGCAGCAAGGGCGTCACTCCCTCACAGCTGGCATTGGCCTGGGTGATGGCGCAGGGCGAACATATTGTGCCGATCCCCGGTACCAAACGCCGGCGCTATCTGGAAGAAAACGTCGCCGCAACCTCGATAGCCCTGAGTGAACAGGAGCTGGCGGCGATCGAGGCGGTATTCCCGCTGCAGGCGGCGGCGGGGGCACGCTATGGCGAAGAAGCCATGACCTACATTAACGGTTGATGCAACGCGACGGGCACCGCCGTTGGTAGCGTCCCGGTCAGGCAAAAAAAAACCGCCCAGGGTTAACCGGGCGGCTTTTTGCCATTGCGGGCATGCTATTTCTTTTTCTTCTTCGCATCACGCGGTGGGCGGCCAACGGTGGCTTGATAGACCTTGAAGCGGCCGTTCTGCGCCAATACCTCATGGCTACCGAAGGTAGCGTCCAGAATGTCCGGGTACGGCAGGAAGGCGTTGGCGACGATGCGTAAGTGACCGCCAATCGGCAGGTGTTTTAACGCGCCGCGGATCAGGGTTTCGGCCGCCGTCAGGCTGGTTGCCAGCCCGTCGTGGAACGGCGGATTGGAGATGATCATGTCGAAACGGCCGCTAATGTCGGAATAGACGTTGCTGACGATCACCTCGCCGTCGATGCCGTTGGCAGCCAGCGTTGCGCGACTGGATTCTATTGCTGCGGCGTTGACGTCACTCAGCGTCAGCTTCACCTTTGGCGACATTCTGGCCATCACGCTGGCCATCACGCCAGCGCCACAGCCGACGTCCAGCACCTTGCCCTTCATGTGTTTGTCCAGCGTCGACAACAGCAGTGAACTGCCAACGTCCAGCCCGTCGCGGCTAAATACCCCTGGCAGGGTTTTCACTTCCAGATCGTGCAGCGGGTAGCTGTCCCACCAGTCGTTCAGATCGAAGGTGGTCTGGGCGTCGATCCGGCCATGGTACAGACCGCAGCGGCGTGCGCTGTCGATTTTCGCCAGCGTAACGTGGCCTTCGACGGTCTGTTCGGCACTGCGTACGCCGCTGCGGTTTTCACCGACGACAAATATCTCTGCGCCGACCGGCAGCAGCGCCAGCAGATTGTACAGCTGGAATTGTGCTTCCTGTTTGCTCTTTGGCCAGTAGTAAACCAGCGTATCGCATTCGGCAACGAAGGCTGCATCGACCGTCAGGCCGAATTGCACGTTGTCACCCATCGCACGGTTTAATAACTGCCAATGATGATATTGCTGGGTATGAACGCGTACGTCCGCGGCCTCGAATTGCGCCGGCAGCGTATCTTGCAGATCACCGGCGAACAGCACGCGACGTTCGGTAAATTCATCACTGTGGCGCAGCATCACTTCGCTGGCGGGGGTTAATGCAGACATCAGGTTTTGGCTCCTCAAGATTAAGCCGGCGATTATAGAGCGTTGCGGTGATAATTTATACCCGTCTTGTTACAAGCCGCAGGTGCGTTGGCCGCGCGGGTTTGTTAGCATATGGCGCGCAACGCGCATTAACGGTAGCTCCCTACAGGAATCGGCATGGCATCTCAACGCGACTGGCTGTTACAACAACTGGGTATTACGCAGTGGACATTGCGCCGCCCGGGGGTGTTGCAAGGCGAAGTGGCGGTCCATTTGCCGGCGGAAGCTCGACTGGTGGTGGTAGCCTCCCTTTTGCCAGAGGCCGGCGATCCGCTGTTTTGCGACGTGCTGCGCAGCCTGGGTCTGACCCCGGCGCAGGCCTACTGCCTGACGCCGGAACAGGCGGCGATGCTGCCGGACGATAGCGAATGCAACAGTTGGCGGCTGGGCATTGCGGAGCCGCTTGCGCTAGCCGGTGCGCAGTTATCCAGCCCGGCGTTGGCCGAGCTTTCTTTAGACGCGAGTGCCAAACGCGCACTCTGGCAGCAGATTTGTCATTATGAACACCATTTCTTCCCTGACGACGGCCGATCTGGCCACCGCCTTGACGATTGAACAGGCCAGTCATGCCTTTCCCTGGAGCGAAGCCACGCTCGCCAGCAATCAGGGTGAACGCTATCTCAATCTTAAACTGGAAACCGCCGGACAGATGGCGGGCTTTGCCATCACCCAGGTGGTGCTCGACGAAGCGACGTTGTTCAATATCGCCATCGATCCGCAATGGCAACGCCGAGGCTTTGGCCGCGCGCTGCTGGATGCGCTGATCGCGCAGCTGGAAAGCCGTGGCATTCTGACGCTGTGGCTGGAGGTACGTGCCTCCAATGCCGGCGCAATCGCGCTTTACCATCGCCTTGGCTTCAACGAAGTTACCGTGCGCCGCAACTATTATCCCAGCGCCGACGGCCGGGAAGACGCCATCGTGATGGCGCTGCCGTTGGGGTGATCGCCGGCATTGGGCGCGTTAGCTCCAGACTTCCGTCTGCATTGACCAATTAATCCGGCGCTGCGGCATCCATTGATTGTCACCGGTTGCCAAATCAGCGAAAATGACCGGCTATTATCTTTTTATCACCGCTTTGCCTGGCGCCGCGATTGGCGCGTTCCGATGATGCAGGGCGGACTAACCGTAGAAACGTGAAAAACATGTCTCCTAGTGAATTCGCCCGCGAAGTCTCAAAAAGAAGAACCTTCGCCATCATTTCGCACCCCGATGCCGGTAAAACCACCATTACCGAAAAGGTGCTGCTGTTCGGACAGGCTATCCAGACCGCCGGTACGGTCAAGGGGCGTGGCTCCAGCCAGCACGCCAAATCCGACTGGATGGAAATGGAAAAGCAGCGTGGTATTTCGATCACCACCTCGGTGATGCAGTTCCCGTACCGCGACAGCCTGGTCAACCTGCTGGACACCCCTGGGCACGAGGACTTCTCGGAAGATACCTACCGTACCCTGACCGCGGTGGACTGCTGTCTGATGGTGATCGACGCCGCAAAAGGCGTAGAGGATCGTACCCGCAAGCTGATGGAAGTGACCCGTCTGCGCGATACGCCGATCCTGACCTTTATGAACAAGCTCGACCGTGATATTCGCGACCCAATGGAAGTGATGGACGAGGTCGAACGCGAGCTGAAGATCGCCTGTTCGCCAATCACCTGGCCTATCGGCTGCGGCAAGCTGTTTAAAGGGGTTTACCACCTGTATAAAGACGAAACCTATCTTTATCAGACCGGTAAAGGCCATACCATTCAGGAAGTGCGGATGATCAAAGGGTTGAACAACCCGGATCTGGATGCTGCGGTCGGTGAAGACCTGGCGGCCCAACTGCGTGAAGAACTGGAGCTGGTGCAGGGCGCATCGCACGAGTTCGAGCAGGAGGCGTTCCTGGCCGGTGAACTGACACCGGTATTCTTTGGTACTGCGCTGGGTAACTTTGGCGTTGACCATATGCTCGACGGTCTGGTGGCCTGGGCGCCGGCGCCGATGCCGCGTAAAACCGACACCCGCGAGGTGGTGGCAGCCGAAGAAAAATTCACCGGCTTCGTGTTTAAGATCCAGGCCAATATGGATCCGAAACACCGTGACCGCGTGGCGTTCATGCGCGTGGTTTCCGGCCGCTACGAGAAAGGCATGAAGTTGCGCCAGGTGCGTACCGGTAAAGACGTGGTGATTTCCGACGCGCTGACCTTTATGGCAGGTGACCGTTCGCACGTTGAAGAAGCCTATCCGGGCGACATCATCGGCCTGCACAACCACGGTACCATTCAAATTGGCGATACCTTCACCCAGGGTGAAGACATGAAGTTTACCGGTATCCCTAACTTTGCACCGGAACTGTTCCGTCGCATTCGCCTGCGCGATCCGCTGAAGCAGAAACAGTTGCTGAAGGGGCTGGTACAGCTGTCTGAGGAAGGTGCAGTACAGGTGTTCCGCCCGATAGCCAACAACGATCTGATCGTTGGCGCGGTCGGCGTACTGCAGTTTGACGTGGTGGTAGCGCGTCTGAAGACCGAATACAACGTAGAAGCGCTGTACGAATCGGTTAACGTCTCTACCGCGCGCTGGGTTGAATGCGCCGACGTGAAGAAATTCGAGGAATTCAAGCGCAAGAACGAGCAGAACCTGGCATTGGACGGCGGCGACAACCTGTCGTATATCGCACCTACCATGGTTAACCTCAACCTGACGCAAGAACGTTACCCGGATGTGACCTTCCGCAAGACGCGCGAGCATTAATCTCGTCCACGGCCTGGCTCTCGCGCCAGGCCGTAAGCTTGCTTTATTCGTTAACCCTCCTCATCAGTTCCGGCATTTTAGCCGCTTCAGAATCTTCCGCCTTTACCGGCAAACTCCGGCCAATGGTCTATATTTAACAGGGTGTATTTGCCTCGCTTAAAGCGAAAATCACTGGTATTTGTACGATCGGTAGCGTGTTATTCGGTAGTGTTGCCAATCAGAGACAATGTGAACTGTTAAATATCAGTAAGTTATCAATACTGTCACCACGGTCGGGCAAAGTTGTCGTTTATAAGCGACAGTAATCGGCGTGTTTTTTGAGCGTATTTAATTATCTTATTGATTTATATGGCGGTTAAAGGATTGGCACGGCGGTTGCAAGAGTCCTGACATGAACTACCGATCGAATAGATAACGTGAAGTATTCATGAGTGAGCCACATCATGTCGTGGCGGAAGAATCCGCAGTAGGTTTGGATTCACAACAAAAGGAAGAGATCGATGAAAAAGACCAAGTTTGCACATTCGCTGATGGCTGTCGTGTTGGGTTCCGTTCTGGTTAGTGGTAGTGCTCTGGCTGAAGATACGCTGCTCAATAAAGCAAACAGCGCAGCTGACAGCACTGGCGCCAAAATCGATAGCTCCATGAAAAAAGTCGACGGCTACATGGATGACAGCGCAACAACGGCTAAAGTTAAAAGTGCACTGGTAGACGATGACAGCATCAAAAGCACCGATATTTCCGTGAAAACGGAACAGGGTGTAGTGACGCTGAGTGGTTTCGTCGGCAGCCAGGCACAGGCCGAGCATGCGGTTGAGGTGGCCGGTAAAGTTGAGGGCGTAAAATCCGTCAGCGACAAGCTGCACGTGAAAGATGAAGATAAACAGTCTGTTAAATCTTACGCGGGTGATACTGCAACCACCAGCGAACTGAAAGCCAAATTGCTGGCAGACGATATCGTGCCTTCACGCAATGTGAAAGTAGAAACCACCGACGGCGTGGTTCAGCTTTCTGGTGAAGTGAAGTCACAGGCGCAGTCCGATCGTGCCGAAAGCATTGCCAAGGCAATTGATGGCGTGAAGAGCGTCAAGAACGATCTGGTAGTAAAACCGTAATCGCAATACCGGTAACAGCAAGCATCAATTCCCGGGCAACAGCCCGGGAAGTACCACAAAAATAGAATAACCCGCGGCCTGGTTTTACGTTGCCTGTTTGGGCAACCGGCAGGCTGTGATGCGTTTTTTCACTATGGTAAGGAGAGGCTTATGTTTCGTTGGGGCATTATCTTTTTAGTTATTGCACTGATTGCCGCTGCGCTGGGGTTTGGTACGCTGGCAGGGACCGCTGCCTGGGCGGCTAAAATCGTCTTTGTTGTCGGCATCATCCTGTTCCTGGTGAGCCTGTTTACCGGTCGCCGACGTCCTTAGCCTGCTCTCAAATTGTAACAAAGCTTAAGTCCTTTTCTTGCAGTAGGGAGGCAAGTCATGAACAGCGATATTATTCTCGGACGCTGGAAACAGCTGAAAGGCCAGGTCTGGCAGGCCTGGGCCGATTTCTCCGGCAGCGATTGCGCATGGCTGGCGGGGAGCAATGACTGCCTTTCTGGTGTACTGCAAGAAGATTACGGAAGAGGGCAAGAAGAGGTATCCTCAGTCAAAACACCACATTGAGGATATCGGGTTGGGATACAGAATACCCATCACGCTCGGCAATATAGAGCCACTGGCGTATAAACCATACCGGCCCGGTAAAATGGCGCTGGTATGTGAAGGGGGCGGGCAGCGCGGTATTTTCACCGCCGGCGTGCTGGACGAATTCCAGCGGGCCCGCTTTAACCCTTTTGAGCTGATGATCGGCACCTCTGCGGGGGCACAAAACCTGTCGGCCTTTGTCTGTGGGCAGTTGGGCTACGCGCGCAGGGTCATCACCCGCTACACCACCACCTCCAATTTCTTTAACCCGCTGCGTTTCGTGCGCGGCGGGCATCTGATCGATCTCGACTGGCTGGTCGACATTACCTCGCAGCAATTGCCGCTGGCGATGGACGTTGCCGAAAAGCAGCTGATCGACGGACGGGAATTTCTGATGTGTGCCTGCCGCAGCGACAACTTTGAGCCCACCTATCTACCGGCGCAGCGTGACAGCTGGTTGCCGGCGATCAAGGCGTCCAGCGCGATCCCCGGTTTTTACCGCCTGGGCGTAGAGCTGGACGGCATCAGCTATCAGGATGGCGGCATCAGCGATGCCATTCCGGTGGAGGAAGCCTATCGCCGCGGCGCCGATACCATCGTGGTGATCCGCACCGTGCCATCGCAAATGTATTATACGCCGCAGTGGGTGAAGCGCATGGAGCAGTGGCTGAGTGAAAGCAGCCTGCAACAGATGGTACGGGTGATGCAGCATCATGAGCAGAGCTATCACCGCATTCAGCAGTTTATTGAAAAGCCGCCGAGCGACTTGCGTATCTTCGAAATCTTCCCGCCGAAACCGTTGGCCAGCAATGCGCTGGGCAGCAAGGTTGCGGCGTTGAATCGCGATTACCATCTGGGGCGGCGCTGCGGGCGTTACTTCCTGGCCACGGTCGGCCACTGGCTGCTGACACAGGAGAAACACGACGGTATCAAGGTGAAAACTCCGCTGTCGCGCCGTTTAATTCAGCCGGACAGCGTGGCGATGCCGTCGCCGATCGTCACCGAGGCGGTTCATTCGTCCATTGCGGTAACCGGTAGCCAAGCGGAAGCGCAGCCGCAGATCGTCTTGCCACACGGCCAGCCGAGTGGCGGTGGAGAGGCGCCATGAGCCACTGTTTTACCGATACCCATTGCCATTTCGACTTCCCGCCGTTTGCCGGCAATGAGGCAGAAAGCCTGCAACGTGCCGCGGCTGCCGGAGTGCAGCGTATTATCGTACCGACGGTCACCGCCGATCGTTTCGCGCGGGTACTGCAATTGGCCAAGGACTATCCACCGCTGTATGCCGCGCTCGGGCTGCATCCGCTGTATGTCGCACAGCACCACGACCAACAGCTGGAACAGCTGGCGGCGTTATTGGCTGGCAAACCGGACACACTGGTGGCCGTTGGTGAAATCGGTCTCGATCTGTACATGGAAGCGCCGCAGTTCAAGCGGCAGCAGCAGTTGCTGACTGCCCAGCTTAAACTGGCAAAACGGCATGATTTACCCGTGATCCTGCATTCGCGCCGCAGCCACGATGTGCTGGCCGCGACATTGCGCCGCACCGATGTGCCGCGTTGTGGCGTGGTACACGGCTTTGCCGGCAGTTTGTCGCAGGCGCAGGCGTTTATCCGCCTGGGCTACCGTATTGGCGTCGGCGGTACCATCAGCTATGAGCGGGCGCAAAAAACCCGGGCGGTGATGGCGCAATTGCCGCTGACCTCGCTGCTGCTGGAAACCGACGCACCGGATATGCCGTTAGCCGGCTATCAGGGGCAGCCCAATCGGCCGGAGCGCGCCGCCAAGGTATTTGAGGTGCTGTGTCAGCTGCGTCCCGAGTCAGCCGACGAAATTGCCGCCCAGCTGCAACACAACGCTGATAGCCTGTTTATGCCAGTGGCTTGAAGACTTTTATCGATCCCCCCGCCTGATTTCCCGTTGCTGTTGGCCCCACCATTCTCTTCACACGCTGCCCGGCGGCCGAATGCGTGCGCGTTGCGGCTGGCAGTTTGCCGGATTTGCCATTGCCGGTGCCGGCTTGAAATCAGTGGATCCGAACGGATCGATGATGCAGCAGAATGGGATCGCGATCCGGATTTGTAGCATTTTTAAGCTTAATGTTAACGATATGTGATTTTGCTCAAATAATTATTTTTACAGCTTTGGTTATATGTTGCTCTATGTTCACGTTGTCATTTTGAGTTTTCGGTGTTCGTGATGATTAATTTATTGAAATTTATAGGTTTATAACGTTGTTCGTTTTTTGTTGGATAAAAATGACAACGTCAACATTAAGAGAATTCAAGCTGTTAACAAATACATTGGAGGAAGACATGAGCCAGTTGCCGGAAAAAATGCGCGCGGTCGTTTGCCACGGCCCGCAGGATTATCGTTTCGAACAGGTGCCTACGCCGTTGCCGAAGGCACGCGAACTGGTGATCAAGGTGGAAGGCTGCGGCATCTGCGCCGGTGACTGCAAATGCAAAAACGGCGCGCAGATGTTCTGGGGGGAGAATCCATGGGTGAAACCGCCGGTAGTGCCAGGGCATGAGTTCTATGGGCGTATTGCCGCGTTGGGCGAGGGCGCTGAAGGCAAATACAAGGTTGGGGAACGGGTGATCGCCGAGCAGATCGTGCCGTGCTGGGAATGCCGCTACTGCAAGTCCGGCAGCTACTGGATGTGCGAAACGCACAATATTTACGGCTTCCAGAAAGACGTGGCGGAAGGCGGCATGGCGGAGTATATGCGCTTTTCCGAGAACGCCATCGTGCACAAGATCCCGGAAAGCCTGAGCCATGAAGACGCGGTGCTGATTGAGCCGATGGCCTGCGCCATTCACACCGTGGCGCGTGGCGACATTCAGCTGGATGACGTGGTGGTACTGGCCGGCGCCGGGCCGCTCGGGCTATGTATGGTGCAGGTGGCACGCCTGAAGACGCCTAAGAAACTGATCGTCATCGACGCCATCGACGAGCGGTTGGCACTGGCGAAAGAGTTCGGCGCCGACCTGGTGATAAACCCGCTGAAAGAAGACGCTGACAGCATCGTCAAATCGCTGACCGGTGGCTACGGCTGTGACGTATATATCGAGGCCACCGGCGCGCCGATCGGCGTGACCCAGGGGCTGCAGATGATCCGCAAGCTGGGCCGCTTCGTGGAGTTCAGCGTGTTCGGCAAGGAAACCACCGTCGACTGGTCGATCATCGGTGACCGCAAGGAGCTGGACATTCGCGGCGCGCACCTGGCGCCCTACAGCTATGAAATCGCCATCGATCTGTTCGAGCGCGGACTGGTGACCTCCAACGGCGTGGTCACTCACAGCTATTCATTGAACGACTGGGATCAGGCTTTCGCTCTGGCGGATTCGACCGACTCCATCAAGGTGATCCTGGTTCCCTGAGGTTGCCGCCGTACCGCTGTTGCAGTAACGACCACCGTCCCGTTCGCAGGGATGGGCCGGCGGTCGGCCAAAGGTAAAGACATGCTGTTGCTCTGATAATCACAACAAAACGCTACCCTACAGGAGAATTGGCTATGTTTTCATTTTTCAAAAAGACCTTACCCTTTATCGTCGCCGGTGGAATGTTGGCGGCCAGCCATGTGGCGCTGGCCAAGCAGATCACTATCGGTATGTCGTTCCAGGAGATGAACAACGACTATTTCGTCACCATGAAACAGGCGCTGGATCAGGCAGCGGCTGATATCGGCGCCAAAGTGTACGTGGCCGATGCGCGTCACGATGTCGCCAAGCAGATCGGCGACGTGGAGGACATGTTGCAGAAGAAGGTGGATATCCTGCTGATCAACCCGACCGATTCGGTGGGGGTACAGTCGGCGGTGATCTCCGCCCATAAAGCCGGTGCGGTGGTGGTGGCGATCGACGCGCAGGCCGACGGCCCCCTGGACTCGTTCGTCGGTTCGGAAAACTACGACGCCGGTTTCCAGGCGGGCGAATACCTGGCGAAATCACTGGGTGGCAAAGGCAAGGTGGCGATCCTTGACGGCATCCCGGTGGTGCCGATCCTGGAGCGCGTGCGCGGCTTTGAAGCGGCGATGAAGAAGTACCCCGACATCAAGATTGTCACCAAGCAAAACGGCAAGCAGGAGCGCGACACCGCGCTGACCGTGACTGAAAACATGCTGCAATCGGCACCGGATCTGGCGGGCATCTTCAGCGTTAACGACGTTGGCGCGCTCGGCGCCCTGGCGGCGATTGAAAGCAATGGCGCCAAGGTAAAACTGGTCAGCGTCGACGGCCAGCCGGAGGCCATCAAAGAGATCCTCAAACCGAATTCACCGTTTATCGCCACCTCGGCGCAGTTCCCGCGTGACCAGTTGCGTATCGCGCTCGGTATCGCGCTGGCTCGCTACTGGGGTGCCACCGTGCCGAAAACCGTGCCGGTCAAGGTGAAGCTTATCGACCGCAGCAATGCGGCCGGCTTTAGCTGGTAACAGTGGCCAGGTTCGCCCCGCTGCGGTGGGGCGTTCGGCGCGGAGGGTATTGCGGTGACAGCCTTACTGGAATTGAAGCGGATTAAAAAGAGCTTTCCCGGCGTGAAGGCGCTGGACGGCATCGATCTCGCCATTCAACGCGGCGAGGTGCACGCCTTACTGGGCGAAAACGGCGCCGGCAAATCGACGCTGGTGAAAATCATGTGCGGCATTTATCAGCCGGACGAGGGCGACATTTTTATCGACGGCCAGCAGTGCCGTTTTAGCAACTATCGCCAGGCGATCGAGGCCGGCGTCGGCATTATTTTTCAGGAATTCTCGTTGATTCCCTACATGAGCGCCATCGACAACATCTTTCTCAACCGGGAGATCAAAAATCGTTGGGGCCTGCTGGATCGACGTGCGATGCGGCGCAGGGCCGAAGCCATCTTCAAACGGCTGACGGTGGATATCGATCTCGACTGCCCGGTAGAGCAGTTGAGCGTGGCGCAACAGCAGTTCGTGGAGATCGCCAAGGCGCTGTCGCTGGACGCGCGCGTGCTGGTGCTGGACGAACCGACCGCCACGCTGACCCCGGGCGAGGCCGAGCACCTGTTCAGCGTGATGAACGATCTGCGACTGCTGGGGGTTGGCATGGTGTTTATCTCGCACCATCTGGATGAGATCTTCACCATCTGCGATCGCATCACCGTGCTGCGCGACGGCAGCTATATCGAGACGCTGGCCACCGGTGACACCAACGTGGAAGAGCTGGTACGGCTGATGGTCGGGCGCAAGATCGAAAACGCCTTCCCGCTGAAACAGCACCCGGTGGATACCTCGACGCTGTTGCTGGAGGCGGAGATCCAGCGCGAGAAGCATGGTGCAACGGATCGGTTCCGGCTGCATAAGGGCGAGATCCTTGGCTTCGCCGGTCTGGTAGGCTCCGGGCGCACCGAGACCGTGTCGGCGCTGATCGGCGCCAGTCGCTGCCACCGCAAACGCGTGAGCCTCGGCGGCCGGCCGGCGGCGCTGAACTCTCCGGCGCAGGCGCTGGCACAGGGCATCGGTCTGCTGCCGGAGAGCCGCAAAACCGAAGGTCTGGTGCTGCCGTTCTCGGTAGCGCAGAACATCACCCTTAACCGGCATCATCGGCGCGGCAAGATCTTCGTCAGCGCCAGCAAGGATCGCGACGTGGTACAGCGGCTGATCCACGCCGTGGGCGTGAAAACCCCGGGCGCGGATACCGCCGTCAGCACCCTGAGCGGCGGCAACCAGCAGAAGGTGGTGATCGCCCGCTGGCTTAACAACGACTGCAACATTTTGATCTTCGACGAGCCGACGCGCGGCATCGACGTGGGCGCCAAGGCCGAGATCTACCAGCTGATGCAGCAACTGACCCAGCAGGGTATCTCCATCATCATGATTTCCTCCGAACTGCCGGAGATCATCGGCGTGTGCGACCGCGTGCTGGTGTTTCGCGGCGGTCACATCGTCGCCGAACTGACCGGCGACGACATCGAATCCAACCACATCATGCTTCACGCTACCGGGAGTGCATTATGATCGGAATTGAACAACCCGCCGTGGCGCGCCGCGCCGCTGCTCCCAGCCTGGGCAAGCGCTGGGAAAAACTGCTGCATCACCCAGCGGTGCTGCCGTTTATCGGCTTCGTGATCCTGTTCGCGCTGATGAGCGTGCTGAACGACAGTTTTCTTAGCGTCAACAACCTGACCAACGTGGCGCGCCAGGTGTCGATCAACGCCATCATCGCGGTGGGCATGACCTGCGCCATCCTCACCGGCGGTATTGATCTTTCGGTCGGGCCGGTAATGGCGCTGGCCGGCTCCGTCGCCGCCGGGCTGATGCTGGCGGCGATCCCCATCCCGTTGGCGATGGTGGCGGCATTGGCGGTCGGGGCACTGTTTGGTCTGGCCAACGGCGCCTGCATCGCCTATCTGCGCATGCCGCCGATCATCGTCACCCTGGCGTCGATGGGGATCGCCCGCGGTCTGGCGCTGCTGTACACCGGCGGCTACCCGATCTCCGGTTTGCCCGAGATTTTCGCCTTCTTTGGCCGCGGCACGGTGCTGGGCATCCAGGTGCCGATCCTGATCATGCTCGGCGTGTACCTGCTGGCCTGGCTGATGCTGAACCAGCTGCCGTTCGGCCGCTATATCTACGCGATGGGCGGTAACGAAGAGGCGGCGCGCCTGAGCGGCATCCGCGTGCCGCGCTACAAGATGCTGGTGTACGTCATCAGCGGCCTGACCGCCGCGCTGGCCGGGCTGGTGCTGACCTCGCGCCTGATGAGCGGGCAGCCCAACGCCGGCGAAGGCTTCGAGCTGGACGCCATCGCCGCGGTAGTGCTCGGCGGGGCGGCGATCTCCGGCGGGCGTGGAGCCATCGTCGGCACCCTGGTGGGGGCTATGATGCTCGGGGTGCTGAACAATGGACTCAATCTGATGAGCGTGTCGCCGTATATCCAGAACGTGGTGAAGGGCGGCATCATCCTGGCCGCCATCTACCTCAGTTCCGTGCGGCGCAAATAGGGGGCGTGATGGGCATTTTTCTTGGCATAGACGTCGGCGGCACGGTGATCAAGGCCGGGCTGTACCGGGCCGACGGTGAAGAACTGGCGATAGCCGAACGCGACGGCGCGGCGATCGCCGCCCGGCCAGGCTTTTGCGAACGCAATATGGAGGCGCTGTGGGATGACGTTTGCGCTGCGATCCGCCAGACGCTGCACGCAGCGGCGCTGGATGCAGGCCAGGTGCGCGGCGTCGGCTTTTCGGCGCACGGCAAAGGGCTGTACGCCATCGACCGGCACGGCAAGCCGGTCGGCAACGGCATCCTCTCTTCGGACAACCGCGCAGCGGAAACGGTGGCTGCCTTGCAGCGCGCCGGCGTGGACGCGCAGACCTATCCGCGTAGTCTGCAGCCGCTGTGGCCCAGCCACCCGGCGCTGCTGCTGCGCTGGCTGAAGCAGCATCAACCGGCGCAGTACGCCGCCGTCGATCGTATTTTGATGGCGCATGACTATTTGCGCTTTCGCCTGACCGGCGAGGCGGCGGCCGAGGTGACCAACATTTCCGGCAGCAATCTGTTTAACCAGCACAGCGGTGCTTACGATCCTGCGCTGATGGTGGCTTTTGGCATCGAAGAGGCGGTGGAGAAAACCGCGCCGGTGATTGGCTCGGCGCAACTGGCCGGGCGAGTGACGGCTGGAGCGGCGGCGCAGTGCGGCCTGCGGACGGGCACCGCGGTATACGGCGGCCTGTTCGACGTGGTGGGCGCGGCGCTCGGCTCCGGCGTAGCCGACGATCGCACGCTCAGCGCGGTGGCGGGTACCTGGTCGATAGCCACTTGCGTGACTGAGCAACTGCTGCCTGCCGACTATCCCTACGCCTGGGGGCGTTACTGCATCGACGGCCTCTATTTTGTGCATGAAGGCAGCCCGACCTCGGCCAGCAATCTGGCCTGGTTTCTGCGCCAGTTTTGCGCCGACGACCGGCAACGCTATGCCCAGTTCAATGCCTGGGTGGCGGAGCGCTGCGAACGACCCAGCGAGCTGCTGTTCCTGCCCTATCTGTACGGCTCCAACCTTGGCGGCAACACGCCAGGCGGGCTGATCGGCCTGAGCGCTCATCATGAAATGGCGGACGTGGTTCAGGCTATCTATCAGGGCATCGTGTTCTCGCACCTGATCCATCAGCAGCGCATGGTACAACTGAACCCGCGTATTGAACGGGTGCGCATGACCGGCGGGCCGACGCAGTCCGACGTCTGGATGCAGATGTACGCCGACGCTGGCAATCTGCCGCTCGAGGTGGTGGCAAGCCGCCAGAGCGGCTGCCGTGCCGCCGCGCTGTGCGCCGCGGTTGGCGCCGGAGAGTATGCCGGGTTCGCCGAAGCGATCGCCGCCGCGCCGCCCAAGCTGCGTTGTTTTTACCCCGCGCCCGCCGCCCATCGGCGTCTGCGCGCCCAGCAGGCGCGCTATCTGGCGGTCGCCCAGGCTTTGAATGAGGTCAATGATGCAAACAACTAATGTCGCCTGTCTCGGGCTGTATGAAAAAGCACTGCCCGCCAATCTGAGCTGGCCGCAGCGGCTGGCGATCGCCGCGGAGCTGGGGTTTGATTTTGTGGAGATGTCGATCGACGAACAGCCGGCGCGCCAGCAGCGCCTGGATTGGGATCGCAGTCAGCGACTGGCGTTTATCCAGGCGCGTCTCGACAGTGGGGTGACGGTGCCGAGCCTGTGTCTGTCGGCACACCGGCGCGATCCGTTCGGCAGTGCCGACGTGGCCACCCGTGAACGGGCGCGGGTGCTACTGAGCAAGGCGCTGGAACTGGCGGTAGATCTCGGTATCCGCAACATCCAGCTGGCGGGTTACGACGTCTATTACGAACCCGCCGATCGCCACAGCCGTGCGCGCTTTATCGAGGGCATGCAGTGGGCGGTGGCGCAGGCCGGCAGGGCGCAGGTGATGCTGTCGGTGGAAGTGATGGACACGCCGTTTATCAACAGCATCAGCAAATGGCGTGACATTGCGCGCCATGTCAACAGCCCGTGGTTCACGGTGTATCCCGATCTCGGCAACCTCAGCGCCTGGGGCAACGATATTGCCGCCGAGCTGGCGCTGGACATCGGCAGCATCACCGCTATCCACCTCAAGGACACCATCGCGGTCGGTCCGGGCAGCGCCGGGCAGTTTCGCGACGTGCCGTTCGGCGAAGGCTGCGTGGATTTCGCCCACGCCTTTTCCGTACTTGACGCGCTCGGCTATCGCGGCCCCTATCTGCTGGAGATGTGGGCACGTGAAGACGGGCAGGATAAACAGCGCATCGCCCAGGCCAAGTCCTGGATCGAACAACAGATGATCGGTGGAGGAATCACATGCTGAACGAACTCAAGCGACAGGTGCTGGCCGCCAATCTCAGCCTGCCGCAATACGGTCTGGTGACCTTTACCTGGGGCAATGTTTCGGCGATCGATCGCCAACGCGGGCTGGTGGTGATCAAGCCTTCGGGCATCGCCTATGACGCGATGACGCTGGAGGATCTGGTGGTGGTGGATCTGGACGGCAAGGTGCAGGAAGGACATCGCAAACCCTCGTCCGATACCGCGACCCATCTGGCGTTATACCGCGCCTTTGGCGATATCGGCGGCGTGGTGCATACCCACAGCCGCAACGCCACCATCTGGGCGCAGGCCGGACTGCCGATCCCGGCGCTCGGCACCACCCACGCCGACTATTTTTACGGCGATATTCCCTGCACCCGGCCGATGCGCGAGACCGAGATCGCCGGTGATTACGAGCAGGAAACCGGTAAGGTGATCGTCGAGACTTTCCAGCAAGACGGGCGCGATCCGCAGCAGGTGCCGGGGGTATTGGTCTATTCCCACGGGCCGTTCGCCTGGGGCAAGGACGCGGCGGATGCGCTGCACAACGCGGTGGTGCTGGAAGAGGTGGCGGTGATGGCGATGGCGACGCGCCAACTGGCACCGGCGATCGCCCCGATGCAGCCGGCGCTGCTGGATAAACACTTCCTGCGCAAGCACGGTAAACGCGCCTATTACGGGCAATAACGCCGGTCAGCGATTCAACAGCGAGCCGGTGAAGAACTCTCTGCGCACCGGCAGCTCTCCGCGCGGGCTGTTGATCGCGCTGAACAACAGTTCCGCGGCGATCTCCCCCAACTTCTGCGTATCGTGATATACCCCGGGAATGTGCAGGCCGTAAGCGCCGGCGCGTGGCGGTTCGTCGATCGAGAAGAACTTCACCTGCTGATAGAGCCCCATTTCGTGGCAGATGGCGATGGCGCCCAGCGTGATAATGCCGTTCAGGCCGATAATGTAATCCGGGCGATTCTCCGGCTGGGCCAGATAGGCGCGGACCTCGCTCTCCTGCGATATGAAATCGTAGTCGCCGTTGATGATATGCAGTTCACGGCCGCGGTCTTTCAGCGCGGCGACGATGCCGGCGGTACGCGTCAGCGTGATCTCCGAGTCGGCCGGGCCGCCGATAATCAGCAGTTTCTTCTCCGGCTGCTCCGCCAGATAGCGGCCGGCGAGAACGCCGATCTCGCGGTTGTCGAGGAATACCCCGCTCAGTTGCTGATCGTAGAGATCGCGGTCGAGTAGAATAAGAGGGATGCCGTACACCTCGGCCAGTTCGAGGTAGGCGGGACGATAGTGTTTGTCATCACGCACCGCCGATAGCAGGATACCGCGCGCCTTGTAGCCGAATAGCGCCTGAATGGCGCGCATTTCCGCCTCTTCGCTGCCATCGGTGTCGAACAGCATGATCTGGTAACCCTGCTGGCGCGCAATGCGCGACACGGTCTTGATCAGGCCGGAATAGAACGGGTTATACATGCTGCTGGTGACAATACCGATAATCTGGCTGCTACTGCTCTTCAGCCCCTGCGCAAAGGCGTTGGGCACGTAGTTTAGCTCTTTGGCGATGGCGTGAATGCGTTCACGGGTTTCCGGCTTGACCAGCTCGGGCTTATTGAAGGCACGGGAAACGGTGATATTGGTCACCCTGGCACGGCGGGCGATGTCCACGATGGTGGCATTGGGATTGGCTTTCGACACCGTCTTTCCTTGCGTTATGCCTCAACAGATCCCTTATTGTAGGGAAAGGGAGGTTGGGGGGCTAGGGGGATGTGGGGGAAGTCCAGCAATTGTTGCGCGCACTTTTTACGATCCCGGCCATTTCAGCAATCAGCCGCTATTGTTGCAACGTCAGGCCATGGCGACAAGGCAATGCCTGCTTTCATTAATGAATCATGCGGCAAATCTGACCAATGGCGTTCTGCAAGTCTCGAAAGGTATCGAGATGGAATACGATAGCCGCAAGCCGCTCAATCAGCGCATTGTCTCGCTAACGGTGCAAGGGCAGCCGCTCAAGGATGACGCCTGGTATCCGATTGTGGTGAATTCTTTCCTGGCGACGGGAGGAGATGGCTTCAGCGCCTTTGCCGAAGGGCGTAATCTCAGAACGCTTCCCGGCAGCGGTGCGACGGCAGCGGTGGTAGACTATATCAAGTCGCAACCGGAGATCGTTCCCAATACCCACAAGCGCATTAAGGACCTGGCATTGTAGCCAATCAGACCTGGCGAGTAGGCGTTAGACGGAAGGATTAAACTGTGATTAGTATCACGTAATTATGTTTTCCATTGCGTCTGGTTGTATATTTTTGTGATATGAATCGGTGCGGGTATTGTCCCGCTCCGTATAATCACACCCCGAAAACATTCATAAGCAACCCTGTGTTCCTCTTGGGCAGGGATGTATTACTTTATTCGCAACAGGGATACTTTACATGCAACTCATCATGAGCCTGGTCGGCATGGCGGCGCTGATCGCGATTGCGGTACTGCTCTCCAGCAACCGCCGCGCGATTAATCTGCGCACCGTTGTCTGGGCATTTGTTCTTCAGGTCGCCATCGGCGCGCTGGTGCTGTATGTGCCGGTGGGTCGCGCGGTGCTCGGCGGCATGTCGGCCGGCGTGGCTAACGTGATAGCCTATGGCAATCAGGGCATTTCCTTTATTTTTGGCGGACTGGTTTCCGACAAGATGTTCGAGGTGTTCGGCGGTGGTGGTTTTGTCTTCGCCCTGCGGGTGTTGCCGGTGATCGTGTTCTTCTCCTCGCTGATTGCGGTGCTGTACTATCTGGGCATCATGCAACTGGTGATCCGGGTGCTCGGCGGTGGCCTGCAAAAACTGCTCGGCACCTCGCGCACCGAATCACTGTCGGCAACCGCCAATATCTTTGTTGGCCAGACCGAAGCGCCGCTGGTGGTGCGTCCTTATATTGCCACCATGACCCAGTCTGAACTGTTTACCGTCATGTGTGGCGGCCTGGCTTCAGTGGCCGGTTCGGTGCTGGCGGGTTATGCGCAGATGGGCGTGCCGCTGGAATACCTGATTGCCGCTTCGTTTATGGCGGCGCCAGGTGGCTTGCTGTTTGCCAAGCTGATGGTGCCGGAAACGGAAAAAACCCACGATAAAGACGATGCGATGAAGCTGATCGCTGAAGACGACCGCCCGGCCAACGTCATTGACGCGGCAGCGTCCGGTGCGGCATCCGGCATGCAGCTGGCGTTGAACGTCGGTGCCATGCTGCTGGCGTTCATTGCGTTGATCGCCTTGCTGAACGGTATCCTTGGCGGAATCGGCGGCTGGTTCGACTATCCGCAGCTGTCGCTGGAGCTGATTCTTGGCTGGATCTTCTCACCGCTTGCTTTCCTGATCGGCGTGCCGTGGCATGAGGCGATGACCGCCGGTTCGTTTATCGGCCAGAAGATTATCGTCAACGAATTTGTCGCTTACATGAACTTCGGGGCCTATCTGCGCCCGGACGCCGTGGTGGCTGCCGAAGGCTTGCAGGTGCTTTCTGCGCATACCAAAGCGATCATCTCGTTTGCACTGTGCGGCTTTGCCAACCTGTCTTCGGTGGCGATCCTGTTGGGTGGCCTGGGCAGCATGGCGCCGAGCCGACGTCACGATATCGCGCGCTTTGGCCTGAAAGCGGTAGTGGCCGGTACGCTGTCTAACCTGATGAGCGCCACAATCGCCGGGTTCTTCCTGGCGCTTTAAGCTAAACTCTGTTACGGGCGTCCGGTTGGGCGCCCGTTATCCCGGTACGAACCCTTAGCGAATTTGTGAACGATATCGCGTTCTTTTGTGATGTTCTTCACATATAATTCCGGCCTGTTACAGTGTTATTTCATAGAATGTGAATCCGAACACGATTTTCCCTCCAGGGGCGTGTTCAAATAGCTATTACATCTGCGGTGAGAAGGATCTCAGTTGCCGCGAGGGGAATCATTGCCCCGCGCTATCTTCATGGAACCAAGTCCGCTCGCCAACGGCAAGATACTCAGTTGGAGAGTTTTATGACCGAATTAACCGCCGCAGCGCAACGTGCGCTGAATTTAATGGATTTAACCACGCTGAACGATGATGACACCGACGAGAAAGTGATCGCGTTGTGTCGTCAGGCCAACAGCCCGGCTGGCCATACCGCCGCCGTTTGCATCTATCCGCGCTTTATCCCGATTGCCCGCAAAACGCTGCGCGAACAAGGCACGCCGGACATTCGCATCGCCACCGTCACCAACTTCCCGCACGGCAATGACGACATCGACATTGCGCTGGCCGAAACCCGCGCGGCCATCGCCTACGGTGCCGACGAGGTTGACGTGGTGTTCCCGTATCGTGCGCTGATGGCCGGTAATGCCCAGGTCGGTTTTGATCTGGTCAAGCAGTGCAAGCAGGCCTGCGAGCAGGCAAACGTGCTGTTGAAGGTGATTATTGAAACCGGCGAGCTGAAAGACGCCGCAACGATCCGCCAGGCCAGCGAAATTGCCATCAACGCCGGTGCCGATTTTATTAAAACCTCGACCGGCAAAGTCCCGGTCAACGCCACGCTGGAAAGCGCCGAGCTGATGATGTCGGTAATTCGCGACATGGGCGTCGGCGCACGGGTCGGTTTCAAACCGGCCGGCGGGGTGCGTACCGCGCAAGACGCACTGCATTATCTGCAACTTGCCGAGCGTATCATGGGCAAAGACTGGGCTGATGCGCGCCATTTCCGCTTCGGCGCCTCCAGCCTGCTGGCGAGTCTGCTGACGACGCTGGGCCATGACGGCCAGGCTTCCGGCAGCGGCTACTGATGACATTTTCCACCGTGGCATGCCTGCGGTGGTGTTGATGACCCTACATTTACGCAGGGGGATGCTGTGTTCCTGGCTCAAGAGATAATACGTAAAAAACGCGATGGACAACCGTTGAGCGAAGAGGAAATTCGTTTCTTCATCAATGGCGTTCGTGACAACTCGGTGTCCGAAGGGCAAATCGCCGCGTTGGCGATGACCATCTATTTCCACGACATGAGCATGGCGGAGCGCGTCGCGCTGACCATGGCGATGCGCGATTCCGGCACGGTGCTGGACTGGAAAAGCCTGTCGTTGAACGGGCCAATCGTCGATAAACACTCCACCGGCGGCGTGGGCGACGTGACGTCGCTGATGCTCGGCCCGATGGTGGCTGCTTGTGGCGGTTACGTGCCGATGATTTCCGGTCGCGGCCTCGGCCATACCGGCGGTACTCTGGATAAACTGGAGGCCATTCCGGGCTTCAATATTTTCCCTGATGACAACGCGTTTCGCAAAATCATCAAGGACGTCGGTGTGGCGATTATCGGCCAGACCAGCTCGCTGGCTCCGGCGGATAAACGGTTCTATGCCACCCGCGACATCACCGCCACCGTGGATTCGATTCCGCTGATTACCGCCTCAATCCTCGCCAAAAAGCTGGCGGAAGGGCTGGACGCGTTGGTAATGGACGTCAAGGTCGGTTCTGGCGCCTTTATGCCAACCTACGCGCTGTCAGAAGATTTGGCGCAGGCGATCGTTGGCGTGGCCAACGGTGCCGGCTGCAAAACTACCGCACTGCTGACCGATATGAATCAGGTCCTGGCTTCCAGCGCTGGCAACGCGGTTGAGGTACGCGAAGCGGTACGTTTCCTGACCGGCGAATACCGCAATCCGCGCCTGCTGGAAGTGACGCTGGCGCTGTGCGTGGAAATGCTGCTGTCGGGAGGGTTGGCGCAGGACGACGCCGACGCGCGCGCCAAGCTGCACGCGGTGCTGGACAACGGCAAGGCGGCAGAGATCTTCGGCCGCATGGTTGCGGCGCAGCAGGGGCCGAGCGATTTCGTCGAGCGTTACGACCACTATCTGCCGGTTGCCATGATGAGCAAGCCGGTGTATGCCGACCAGCCGGGTATCGTTACCGCCATGGACACCCGTGCGCTGGGCATGGCGGTGGTGACGTTGGGCGGCGGACGTCGCCGGGCAACCGACAGCATTGATTACAGCGTTGGCCTGACCGACATGGCGCGTCTGGGCGACAGCATCGATACCCAGCGGCCGCTGGCGGTGATCCATGCCAACGACGAAGAGAGCTGGCAGCATGCGGCAGACGCGGTGCGCAGCGCGATGACGCTGGGGACTACGGCAGCAGAAACCACGCCGGTGGTATACAAGCGCATTACGGCATAACGTCGGCTTATTATATTGAATTGATGGCAACCGCCATTTTTGTGGTTGCCAGCTATACCCAATGGATTTCGCACCGCGGCTAGGCGGCAAGGGCGGGCAGCTCTGGAACTTACTCGGTAAGTGCCCGGGGTGGCCAATCAGCCAAGCTTGGCCCCGGCAGGGCAAGACCCGGCGATGGGCCGAGTAACGCGCAGCCAACCACGCCGCAGCGCGAAAGACAACGGGTATCACGCAGGAGAACAGCATGAAACGTACGTTTATTATGGTTTTGGACTCATTCGGCATCGGCGCAAGCGAAGATGCCGAACGTTTTGGCGACAAAGGCTCCGATACGCTTGGCCACATTGCCGCAGCCTGTGCGCGCGGTGAGGCCAATACCGGCCGTAACGGCCCGTTGACCCTGCCAAATCTGAGCCGTCTCGGCCTGGGCAAGGCGGCGCAGGAGTCCACCGGCAGCTTCCCGCAGGGGCTGGATGAAAACGCCAATATCATTGGTGCTTACGGCTATGCCAGCGAACTGTCCTCCGGTAAGGACACGCCGTCAGGCCACTGGGAAATCGCCGGCGTGCCGGTACTGTTCGACTGGGGTTATTTCAGCGACGAACACAACAGTTTCCCACAGGAACTGCTGGATAAACTGGTCGAGCGCGCCAAGCTGCCGGGTTACCTTGGCAACTGCCATTCGTCCGGCACGGTGATCCTCGATCAGCTTGGCGAAGAGCACATGAAGAGCGGCAAGCCGATCTTCTATACCTCGGCGGATTCGGTGTTCCAGATTGCCTGCCACGAAGAGACCTTTGGCCTGGAGCGTTTGTACCAACTGTGCGAGATCGCCCGCGAAGAACTGACCGAAGGCGGCTACAACATTGGCCGGGTGATCGCGCGGCCGTTCATCGGCGATAAGCCGGGCAACTTCCAGCGTACCGGCAATCGTCACGATCTGGCGGTCGAGCCGCCGGCACCGACCGTGCTGAAAAAGCTGGTGGATGAGAAGGGCGGGGAAGTGGTGTCGATCGGTAAAATTGCCGATATCTACGCCAACGTCGGCATTACCCAAAAAGTGAAGGCTACCGGTATCGATGCGCTGTTTGACGCCACGGTAAGCGAAATGGAAAAAGCCGGCGACAACACCATTGTGTTCACCAACTTTGTCGATTTCGACTCCTCTTACGGTCACCGTCGTGACGTGGCGGGCTACGCCGCCGCGCTGGAGCTGTTCGATCGCCGCCTGCCGGAGCTGCTGAAGCTGGTGAAAGATGACGATATGATTATCTTCACCGCCGATCACGGCTGTGATCCGACCTGGAGCGGCACCGACCACACCCGTGAGCACATTCCGGTGCTGGTGTACGGCCCGAAAATCAAGCCGGGTTCGCTGGGCCATCGCGCAACCTTCGCCGATATCGGCCAGACCGTTGCCAGCTACTTTGGCCTGTCGCCGATGGAATATGGCAAATCCATGTTCTAAACACCTGTTGGCGCCGGGTTAGTGCCCGGCGCATTTTTATTCATGACGATGATTTGAAGGAAAATAATTATGGCAACGCCGCATATTAATGCTGAGATGGGTGATTTTGCTGACGTAGTACTGATGCCGGGCGATCCGCTGCGTGCGAAATATATCGCCGAAACCTTCCTGGAAGGCGCGGTGGAAGTCAATAACGTGCGTGGCATGCTGGGCTTCACCGGCACTTACAAGGGCCGTAAAATCTCGGTAATGGGCCATGGCATGGGTATCCCGTCCTGCTCCATCTATGCGCGTGAACTGATCGCGGAATTCGGCGTGAAGAAAATCATCCGCGTGGGATCGTGTGGCGCGGTGCGTGACGATGTCAAACTGCGTGACGTGGTGATCGGTATGGGTGCCTGTACCGACTCCAAGGTCAACCGCATGCGCTTTAAGGATCACGACTACGCGGCCATTGCCGATTTCGACATGGTACGCAACGCGGTAGACGCGGCGGCGGCGCAGGGCATTCCGGCACGCGTGGGCAATATTTTCTCGGCCGATCTGTTCTACACTCCAGATGCCGACATGTTCCAGGTCATGAAAAAGTACGGCATTCTGGGCGTGGAAATGGAAGCTGCCGGTATCTACGGCGTGGCGGCGGAGCTGTATGAAGAGTTTGGCTGCAAGGCGCTGACCATCTGCACCGTTTCCGACCATATCCTGCGTCACGAAGCGACGACGGCGGCGGAACGCCAGACCACCTTTAACGACATGATCGTCATCGCGCTGGAAGCCGTGCTGCTGGGCGACAAAGCGTAAATCGACGTTGCGGCGGTTGACAGCGCCGCCATGAAAAATGCCGGTCAGTTAATCCTGACCGGCATTTTTGCATTCTATTGCCGCTGAACAGCCGCGTTACCCGCCGCCGGTTTTATTCGACTTGTCGTCCGGCGCGTCTTCTACGCTGCTGCCTTCTTCCAGTGGGTTGTTGGCGGTGAGCAGATAAGGCGACTGCTGCCAACGACTGCGTCGCCCTTGCAGCAGGGTGCGCGCCAGAATAATGCCAATGGCCAGCGCCAGCAGGATCATCAGCCGCAGCAGGTTGGTGGTGTTGTCGACCTGTTTGGATTCGGTCGCCAGCACGTGAGTATCCAGCGTTACGCGCAGAAAGCCGAGCGGGCCATCCTTGCTTTGGATCATGGCGACCAGTTGATGATTGAAATAGCTGCCGGCGCGCTTGCCGTCGAGCGACAGCCGATCGCGCACGCTGATGTTTTCGCCGGCATGGGCCACCAGCGAACCGTCCAGCAGATAGACGCCGGCGTCGAGAATGCGGCTATGGTCGGTCAGCTGTTGCAGTATCGCGTCTATTCGTTGGTCGTCGACGTCGCTGTCGAGCAGCGGTGCCAGGCTGAAGGCGACCTGTTTGGTCAGGGTTTGCGCCAGCTCTTCCACCTGTTCTGAACGCGCCAATTGATGACTGAGGCTAAAATAGGAAGCACCCTGCATCAACAATACCAGCAGCGCCAGGCAAATCAGTATGATAGCCGTACGATGCAGGCGGAATTTAAGTTTAGCTTTAGCCATGCGGCTTCCTTGGGATCAGGGACACTTTATGTTGCCAGAACCAACTACGATAGGATAGCTTGATGCGTCGTTTTTCTACTGGTGCCCCTGCAGGAGTTAATAATGTCGAATAGTCTGACCTATTGCGATCTCCCGGCCGAGATCTCTCAATGGCCGGGTCTTCCGCTTTCGCTGAGCGGTGACGAAGTGATGCCGCTGGATTATCGGGCGGGTCACACCGGTTGGCTACTGTATGGCAGACGGCTGGACAAGGAGCGCATCACCCAATTTCAGCGCAAGCTGGGTGCGGCAATGGTCATCGTCACCGCCTGGTGCGTAGAGGATTATCAGGTGGTGCGCCTGGCCGGTAGCCTGACGCCGCGCGCTAAAACGCTGGCGGCGGAAAATGGCCTCGACGTCGCGCCGCTCGGCAAGATCCCGCATCTGCGCTCCCCGGGCTTGTTGGTGATGGATATGGATTCCACGGCGATCGAGATTGAATGTATCGATGAAATCGCCAAACTGGCCGGCGTGGGCGAGCAGGTCTCGGCGGTCACCGAACGCGCAATGCGCGGCGAACTGGACTTCACCGCCAGTTTGCGTCAACGCGTCGGCACGCTGAAGGGCGCCGATGCCAATATTCTTAAACAGGTGCTGGAAACGCTGCCGCTGATGCCCGGCCTCACCAGTCTGGTGCGTAAATTGCAGGCGCTGGATTGGCACGTCGCCATTGCTTCTGGCGGCTTCACCTATTATGCCGAACACCTGCGCGACAAGCTGAAGCTGACGGCGGTGGTGGCCAACGAGCTGGAAATCCGAGACGGCAAACTCACCGGCGAAGTGCTGGGGCCGATCGTGGATGCGCAACACAAGGCGGAGACGCTGCTGCGGTTGGCGGAAAAACTGCAGATTCCGCTACAGCAGACCGTGGCCATCGGCGATGGTGCCAACGACGTGAAAATGATGCAGGCGGCCGGCCTGGGCATCGCCTACCACGCCAAGCCGAAAGTGTATGACAAAGCACAGGTGGCGATTCGCCATGCCGATTTGATGGGCGTATTATGCGTGCTCAGCGGCAGTTTGAAGCGCGAGGTTCGCTAAGCCGGAGCGGCGACGCACCTATCCTGATGTGCAGCGCCATTCGGCAGGGCGGAGCAGTGGCATCAGCAATCAGCATTCTCAAGAGGTAATACGTGGCAAAAGCAGCAAAACGGGCGTTCGTATGTAATGAGTGCGGTGCGGATTATCCGCGCTGGCAGGGGCAATGCAGCGCGTGTCACGCCTGGAATACCATTACGGAAGTTCGTCTGGCTGCGGCGTCTTCTTCGGCGCGTACCGAGCGTTTCAGCGGCTATGCCGGCGAAACCGGCGTTAGCAAGGTGCAGCGGCTGTCGGACATCAGCCTGGAAGAGCTACCGCGTTTCTCGACCGGTTTCCTGGAGTTTGACCGTGTGCTCGGCGGCGGCGTGGTGCCGGGCAGCGCCATTCTGATCGGCGGCAGCCCCGGCGCGGGGAAAAGTACGCTGTTGCTGCAAACGCTGTGCAAACTGTCCGAACAGATGAAAACCCTGTATGTCACCGGCGAGGAGTCGCTGCAGCAGGTGGCAATGCGCGCGCATCGCCTCGCCTTGCCGACCGACAATCTGAATATGCTGTCGGAAACCAGCATCGAACAGATTTGCCTGATCGCCGAACAGGAACAGCCCAGGCTGATGGTGATTGACTCCATCCAGGTGATGCACATGGCGGATATCCAGTCTTCGCCGGGCAGCGTGGCGCAGGTGCGCGAAACGGCGGCTTATCTGACGCGCTTCGCCAAGACGCGTGGCGTGGCCATCGTGATGGTGGGGCACGTCACCAAAGACGGCTCGCTGGCCGGGCCGAAGGTGCTGGAACACTGCATCGACTGTTCGATTCTGCTCGATGGCGATGCCGATTCGCGCTTCCGTACGCTGCGCAGCCACAAAAACCGCTTTGGCGCGGTGAACGAACTTGGCGTGTTTGCCATGACCGAGCAGGGATTGCGTGAAGTCAGCAACCCGTCGGCGATCTTCCTCAGCCGTGGTGAAGTCACCTCCGGCAGTTCGGTGATGGTGGTGTGGGAAGGTACCCGGCCGCTGCTGGTGGAAATCCAGGCGCTGGTCGATCATTCGATGATGTCCAACCCGCGTCGCGTGGCGGTCGGGCTGGAACAGAACCGCCTGGCGATCCTGCTGGCGGTGCTGCACCGCCATGGCGGGTTGCAGATGGCGGATCAGGATGTGTTCGTTAACGTGGTCGGCGGCGTGAAGGTAACGGAAACCAGCGCCGATTTGGCGTTGCTGATGTCGCTGGTGTCCAGTTTGCGCGATCGGCCGTTGCCACAGGATCTGGTGGTGTTCGGCGAAGTGGGGCTGGCCGGTGAGATTCGCCCGGTGCCGAGCGGTCAGGAGCGGATTTCCGAGGCGGCCAAGCACGGTTTCAAGCGCGCCATCGTGCCGCATGCCAACGTACCGAAAAAGATGCCGCCGAATATGCAGGTATTCGGCGTGAAGAAACTGGCGGACGCGCTGGCGGTGCTGGACGAGTTTTAATCTGCCATGGTTCGGCGAAATTATGCTATTTTGTTTAGCATATTAAACGGGAGGCGGTATGCCGCAATTTGATTACCTGAAAGCAGCGATCAAGCAAAAAGGCTGCACTCTGCAACAGGTGGCTGATGCCAGCAGCATGACCAAAGGCTATCTTAGCCAATTGCTCAACGACAAAATCAAAAGCCCGAGCGCGCAAAAGCTGGAGGCGCTGCACCGTTATCTGGGGCTGGAATTTCCACGCCGGGTAAAAACGGTGGGCGTGGTGTTTGGTAAATTTTACCCACTGCATACCGGTCACATCTACCTGATCCAGCGCGCCTGCAGCCAGGTGGATGAGCTGCACGTCATTCTGTGTTACGACGAACCGCGCGATCGCGAGCTGTTCGAAAACAGTTCAATGTCGCAACAGCCCACGGTCAGCGACCGGCTGCGCTGGCTGCTGCAAACCTTCAAATACCAGAAGAACATCCGTATTCATGCGTTTGACGAACAGGGCATCGAGCCGTATCCGCACGGCTGGGGCGTATGGAGCAACGGCATGAAGCAGTTTATGGATCAGCAGGGCATTGTACCGAGTTTTATCTATTCCAGCGAAACGCAGGACGCACCGCGTTATCGCGAGTACCTCGATACCGAAACCATTCTGATCGATCCCCAGCGTTCATTTATGAACATCAGCGGTCGGCAGATTCGCCAGGATCCGTTCCGCTATTGGGAATACATTCCAACCGAGGTAAAACCGTTTTTCGTGCGCACCGTGGCGATACTCGGCGGTGAGTCGAGCGGGAAATCGACCTTGGTCAACAAGCTGGCCAATATTTTCAATACCACCAGCGCCTGGGAATATGGCCGCGATTATGTGTTTTCCCACCTTGGCGGCGACGAGATGGCGCTGCAATATTCCGACTACGACAAGATTGCGCTCGGTCAGGCTCAATACGTTGATTTTGCTGTGAAATATGCCAACAAAGTGGCGTTTATCGATACCGATTTCGTCACTACCCAGGCGTTTTGCAAAAAATACGAGGGGCGCGAGCACCCGTTTGTCCAGGCGCTGATTGACGAGTACCGTTTCGATCTGGTGATCCTGTTGGAAAACAACACACCGTGGGTGGCCGACGGCTTGCGCAGCCTGGGGGCGCCGACCGACCGCAAGGCGTTCCAGCATCTGCTCGAAGAGATGCTGCACGCCAATAACATTGACTATGTGCACGTCGAATCCAGCGATTACGAAGAACGTTTCCTGCGTTGCGTCGAGCTGGTGCAACAACTGCTGGCCGCCGATGCCGAGCGCCTGCTGGCCTGTTAGCCGTGCGGTCAGAGAGGCGGTAGTCGAGTGTCGGCCGTGGCGGGTTAGCGTAATGTGCCGTCTGGCTAACAGCAACGCCGCGGTGCATGCGTATTTACCATCTCGTTTAGCCAGGGTTGATTAAGCACTGATTAGGTTGGGCTTTTCGTCAAACTCAAGATCGTAACGCTATGACGTATCGCCCATTGATTCTCTGGTTGCTGCGCCATGCGGTAGCATGGACGCTGCTCCCGACCGCAGACTGTGACGCGCTGGACGCCGGCTACGCGACCTAATGTCTATAACGCCGATCTCAGCGCCACGCAGATTGCACGGCATGGCGCTGATTGGTCGGCTGGACGAGAGCCGCGCGCAGAGTCGCTTTAACGACGTGCTGGACAGCTGGCCGCAGTTGCGCATTGCCTGGCAGCAGAATCTGCCGTTCCAGGCCGATCCGCATGCTGAACCGCAGATGCTATGCGTGGCCTTTGTCAGGCCGCAGCCGCATTGACGTCACTGCGTCAGCCATCGTCACTCAGTAGGCGATCACCAGCTTGCCCTGCATGTGGCCTTCCAGCAGTTTACGGTGCGCGGCGCTCAGCGTTGCCACCGTCAGTCCTTGCAGCGTTTCGCTCAGCGTGCCGGTGAGTTTCCCTTCATCCAGCAGCTGTGCGACCTGTTGCAGGATCTCGCCCTGACGGGCAATGTCTGGCGTGGTGAACATGCTGCGGGTAAACATGAACTCCCAGTGCAGAGCCGCGCTTTTTAATTTCAGCGCGTTTTGATCCAGCGGTCGTTCGTTTTCGACGATGGTGCAAATGTGTCCCATTGGCGCAATCAATTCGCTCAACGCCTGCCAATGGCCGTCGGTATCGTTCAGGCACAGGATATAATCGACGCTTTCAATGCCTTCTTTGGCCAGATTGCCTTGCAGATCGTGATAATCCACCACCAGTTCGGCACCGCGTTCACGGCACCAGGCAGCGGATTCCGGGCGAGAGGCGGTGGCGATCACTTTGAGCTTGCTGCGCAGTGCGGCCAGGGGGATCGCCAGCGAGCCGACGCCGCCGGCGCCACCGACGATCAGCAAGGTTTTACCGGCTTGCGCGTGCTGAATCTGCAAATGTTCGAACAGCGCTTCCCAGGCAGTCAGCGCGGTAAGCGGCATTGCGGCGGCTTCGGCCCAGTTCAGGCTGCGCGGCTTATGGGCGCTGATGCGTGAATCAACCAACTGGTGGCTGGCGTTGCTGCCGGGGCGGGTGATATCACCGGCGTACCACACTTCATCGCCCGGTTTGAATCCGCTAACGCTGCTGCCTACCTCCAGCACCACGCCGCTGGCGTCCCAGCCGAGTATGCGCGGCTGTTGCAGACCGTTTTTTTGCAGGCCGGCATGCACCTTGGTGTCGACCGGATTAACCGATGCGGCCTTCACCGCCACCAGCAGGTCGTACTGACCAGGAACCGGTTTCTCCGGGCTGATTTCGATAAAGTCGGCAGGGTTGGCGGGATCGACGGCAATTGCTTTAACAGACATGATAAGTCTCCTGTTGAATGAATAACCACAGTGTAGACCCGTGGCCGATGAATGATAATATGGACAATAACTAACTCACAGTTCGTGTCAGGTGAACAATCTTGTTTAAGCAACTGCAGGATATGGCATTATTTGCCCTGGTGGCGGAGTGCGGCAGTTTCACCGCAGCGGCGAAGCGCGCCGGGCTGCCAAAATCCAGCGTCAGTCAGCGCATCAGCCAACTGGAGAGCACGCTGGGGCTGCGCCTGTTGAACCGTACCACACGCCAGCTGAACCTGACGTTTGCTGGCGAACGTTATCTGGTGCATTGTCAGGAGATGCTGAGCGCCGCCGAGCGCGCCGATCTGGCTTTGCAGCGGCTGCGTGACAATCCCAGCGGCCGTTTGCGCATATCTACCCCTGCGGGGCTTGGCGCAACCCTGCTGCCGTGGCTGGCGACCGATTTTCAGCGTCAATATCCCGACGTTTCGCTGGAAGTGTCGGTATCCGACACCATGGTCGATCTGGTGCAAGAGGGGTTTGATGTAGCGCTGCGTACCGGCAAGCCGCAGGATTCATCGCTGATTGGCCGCCGGCTGGGCCATGCGCCACGCTATCTGCTGGCGTCACCGGCGTATCTGGCGCAGTTCCCGCCGATCGTGCATCCGCAGCAGCTGTCGCTGCACCGTTGCATTGCTCATCGCGCCTGGACGGCGTTGATATTACGACGTGAGGCCGAGTATTTCCGCTGGCAGTTGCCGAGCGCGCATACCACCGATAATTTGCTGTATGCGCGGGAATGTGCGCTGGCAGGGGCTGGTATTACCTTGCTGCCGGCGTTTCTCAGCCGTGAAGTGGTGGCAAACCGGGGGTTGGTGGAGGTGTTGCCGGAATGGCGGGCGGAAGGCAATGAACTTTATCTGGTGTATCCGAGTCGCAAATTGAACTCACCGGCGCTGGCCTGTTTTATCGATGTCGTCACGCAGCACCCGGCGTTTGCTGATTACGGTCAGGCGCTGTCGCTCTGACACCTTGGCGAAAACCAATAAAAAAGCCCGCTTTTGCGGGCTTTTTGCTGCTGAAGACGGCTTATTTGGCGATCTTCTTATACTTGATGCGGTGCGGTTCCAGCGCCTCGGCGCCCAGCGTACGCTTCTTGTATTCTTCGTATTCGGTGAAGTTACCTTCGAAGAACTCCACTTTACCCTCATCCTGGTAGTCCAGAATGTGGGTGGCAATACGGTCAAGGAACCAACGGTCGTGCGAGATAACCATGGCGCAGCCCGGGAACTCCAGCAGGGCGTTTTCCAGCGCGCGCAGGGTTTCGATGTCCAGGTCGTTGGTCGGTTCATCCAGCAGCAGTACGTTACCGCCCACTTGCAGCAGCTTGGCCAGATGCAGACGACCGCGTTCACCGCCGGACAGTTCGCCCACGCGCTTGCCCTGATCGACGCCCTTGAAGTTGAAGCGGCCGACGTAGGCACGGCTTGGCATTTCGGTGTTGCCGATGCGCATGATGTCCTGACCGCCGGACACTTCTTCCCAGACGGTTTTGCCGTTATCCATGCTGTCGCGGAACTGATCGACCGAGGCCAGCTTGACGGTATCGCCTAGTACGATGCTGCCCGAATCAGGCTGTTCCTGGCCGGACATCATGCGGAACAGGGTGGATTTACCCGCGCCGTTCGGGCCGATGATACCGACGATGGCGCCTTTCGGTACCGAGAACGACAGATCGTCAATCAGCACACGGTCGCCGTAAGACTTGCGCAGATTGCTGACTTCAACCACCTTGTCACCAAGGCGTGCGCCAGGCGGAATAAACAGTTCGTTGGTTTCGTTGCGTTTCTGGTATTCGGTGTTGTTCAGCTCTTCAAAGCGTGCCAGGCGGGCCTTGCCTTTGGACTGACGACCTTTGGCACCCTGACGCACCCACTCCAGCTCTTTTTCGATGGATTTGCGACGCGCTGCTTCGGCAGAGGCTTCCTGCGCCAGACGCGCATCCTTCTGTTCCAGCCAGGACGAATAGTTGCCTTCCCATGGAATACCTTCGCCGCGGTCCAGTTCGAGGATCCAGCCGGCTACGTTATCCAGGAAGTAACGGTCGTGGGTAATCGCCACTACGGTACCTTCGAAGTCATGCAGGAAGCGTTCCAGCCAGGCCACGGATTCGGCATCCAGGTGGTTGGTTGGTTCGTCGAGCAGCAGCATGTCCGGCTTTTCCAGCAGCAGGCGACACAGCGCGACGCGACGGCGTTCACCACCGGAAAGGTTGGCGATTTTGGCGTCCCACTCTGGCAGGCGCAGCGCATCGGCGGCGCGCTCTAGCTGGGCATTGAGGTTATGGCCGTCGTGCGCCTGAATGATCTCTTCCAGTCGCCCCTGTTCCGCGGCCAGCTTGTCAAAATCGGCGCCTTCTTCGGCGTATAGCGCGTACACTTCATCCAGGCGTTTCAGCGCACCTACCACTTCAGCCAGCGCTTCTTCCACCGACTCGCGAACGGTGTGTTCCAGATTAAGCTGCGGTTCCTGCGGCAGATAGCCGATCTTGATGCCAGGCTGCGGGCGCGCTTCCCCTTCGATGTCGGTATCGATGCCGGCCATAATGCGCAGCAGGGTGGATTTACCCGCACCGTTCAGGCCCAGAACGCCGATTTTTGCGCCGGGGAAGAAGCTGAGGGAGATGTTTTTCAAAATATGACGCTTCGGCGGAACAATCTTGCCGACGCGATGCATGGTATAGACGTATTGAGCCACGGTGCTCGAGCCTCGCTATATCAGTTTTGTAGGATGTCTGGGGCGGGAGTGTAGCCCGTTTTGCCGTTTGATCCCAGCCATCAGGTGACGATCGCCAAGTATAACGGGAAATGCGCCTTTGCAGACGCATTTTGCGGTGATTTATGGGGTGACGATAATGGAAACGCGGCGGTTTTCGGCGCGGCCGCTGGCGGTGTGGTTGTCAGCCACCGGATCGCGCTTGCCGCGGCCTCGGGTTTCGATGTTGGCGCGCGGGATGCCGACGCTGGCCAGCAGATCGGCCACCGCGTTGGCGCGGCGCAACGACAGCCGATCGTTATAGCTGTCTTCGCCGTAGTTATCGGTATGGCCGTCCAGGCGGAACTTGACGATGTCGACGCTGAGCAGGGCGCGGCCCATTTTCTGCACCGTTTCGGTGCTTTCAGGGTTCAGTTTGCCAATATTATTACCGAACAGCACCTTGTCCGACATGCCGAACTCCCAGCCATTATCGGTCAACTTGAACCCTTGCGCCTGCAGCAGTGCTACCTGCTCCGCTGTCAGTCCCTGCGGTTTGCTCTGGCAGCCCGCCAGGGTCAGCACGGCAATGAACATCATGGCCAATAGTGAGAAAGGTGTGTTAGACGATTGCTGTTTCATAATTTTTCCCTGATTTTACTTAGCTGGCTGCGGTGCTTTATTGGTGGATCGCGAGCCGCCAACCTCCATTGTAACGATGCTTTGCCTGATACATCGCATCGTCGGCTTGGTGCAATAAACCCTGAGGCGTTACCGCATGCTCAGGATAAAGGGCAATACCAATGCTGAGCGAGAGCACCATCTGTTCCTCGTTCGGCAGCATTACCGGCTGTGTCATGCAGTCGATAATATTGTCGGCAATCCGCGTGGCGTCCTCAGTGCCGTGAATCGGGGCCAACAGTACCGCGAATTCATCGCCGCCCAGGCGTGCCACCAGATCGCCATCGCGCAACTGCGCGCGGATACGTCCGGCGATGGTGGTTAACACCGTGTCGCCTGCCGCATGTCCGTAACTGTCGTTCACCTCCTTAAAGCGGTCGCCGTCAATAAACAGCACCGCCAGTTTTTTTGTGGCATCGCTGTCGCTAACCGCGCGGCTCAACCGCCCCTCGAAAAAGGCGCGGTTGGGCAGGCCGGTCAGGCTGTCGTGCGTGGCGCGATGGGTCAGGGAGTCGTTCTCCTGTTTCAGGTGCGCCTGCCACGCTTCCAGTTCGTCAAGCAACCCATTGAAATCACTGCTCAATTCATGCAGTTCGGCAATCGGCGCCGATGGTACGCGCAGGCCAAAGGTGCGATCGCGCCGTACCGCGTGTGCCACGTTGGCAATATCGTCCAGCGAGCTGACGATGCCGCGCAGCATGCGCCGCGACAAGACCAGAGCGCACAGGGTGCTGAGCGCCAGGCAGGCGAGCATGCCGATCAGGCCGCGCAGCAAAAAGCGCAGCAGACTGCCACCGTGGCCACTCAGCCACACGGTGCCGACCTGCTTGCCGCCGTGCATGATCGGCAGCACCACGGCTTCCGGCAGCGCCCAGCGGGCGACCATTTGCTCAAGGCCATGCAGCGGCCCGTCTTTGGGGGGATGCCAACTGGCAAGCACTTTATTATGACTGTCGGAGATGCGTGCTTCCGACACTTCTTCATGGGAGGCAATCATCACCAGCGTATCGCGCACCGCGGTGCGGTCCTCGAACACCACTGCGGCTTCCACGGTATAGCTTATCGAACGTGCGATCAGGTGCAGGTTATGATCGGCATAGGCACGCAGTGCAATCAGCGCCACCAGCGTCAGAAACACCCCGGCGGTGCCGACGGCGATTAACGCCAATCCCAGGTTCATGCGCTGCAATACCCGACCGAGCGTCGGGCGTGACTGACCCGAGCGCTTTTTGCGCAACAGGTTCATTGCGATGGCTCCTGTTTGCGCGCCAGTTGCAATACGTTTGGATGCACACGCACGCCGCTGCGCGCCAATGCGTCCAGATTGACTTTAAAACCGACTTGATCGCTGCTTTTATTTTGCAGGCAGAAAGCGCTGCCGGCGGAACACTCAACGTCGTTTTCGCTGATGCTGAGAATCGAGTGGCCGGCGATACGGCGAATAAAGTCCTGCCGTTGTGCGTGGCTGACTTCGCCAAGGTAGATCACATCGCAACTGCTGCTCAGCGCCGGGCTGTCGAACGGCAGGCTCACGGTTTTTATCGGGTGCGGCGCGCCGAGCAGCACCGGATCGAACAGCCCGGCGGCATAACGCGTGGGTGCCGTGACACACAGGCGGATGGGGTTGGGCTCGCTCGGCCAACGCGCATAACTGATAATACCGACCACAATGGTGGTGACGGCATGGGTGCGCGTCTGCAGTGGATCGACCGCCTTGGGGCGCGCATGGCTGCTGAACGCCATCAGCGACATTAACAGAGCGACAAGACAGGGGCGTGCGACAATCAGGCTCATCAATGAACCTTGCGACTCCGTGCGCCCTTTGCTGGCAAGCTGTAATATTGTCATCTGCCGATTCCGCTCATGCTTGCAGCCCCGCGACGGCAGCGAAATAATAAATAACCAGGCCCGGATGAAGGGGAGAGATATTGCCGAAATCTATCAACTGCACTATTTAATGAACGTTTTCTAACCCACAATTTGCGCGGATTGTATTATAAGCATTACCTGATGTGCGCTTTATGTGCCGTTTTCTCGGAATTATCCTACCTTTTTTTGCACTAAAAAAAACCACAAACCGGTTGTGCCAGGCTTTTTATTTGGCGTTCGCACCATAATTCAGCGTGCAGGCAGCGCGTTGCGCATTTTTCCGCGGTTTTTCATCTACAGTAATGAATGGATAGGCTTTTGCGCTGTCTATGATAAAGCGCCATTTCTGGCGTAAGGCATTTGCTCTGGCGTGACATTCCACGGTAGGGCGTGAGACACTCGTGGAGTGAACGTCACGGCTCGTTGACTGCCGGCGCGGCAACGGGGCGTCGGCTCCAGGCACCACAATCAGCGAGGATAGAATCAGTATGGTCAAGGTGGACAAGTGGCGGTTTCTGGCGGTAGGCCTTTGCCTGACGGCCTTTTCAGGGATGGCAGCGGCGGATTCCCTGGATGCTCAACGCCAGCGCTACCAGCAAATCAAGCAGGCCTGGGACAATCAGCAACTGGACGTGGTGGCGCAATTGATGCCGACGCTGCGTGATTATCCGCTTTATCCATATCTGGAATACCGTCAGCTCACGCAGGATCTTGGCAGCGTCGGCTATTCTCAGGTCAGTACCTTTATCCAGCAGCACCCAACGTTACCCCCGGCCAAGTCTCTCTCCGCCCGTTTTGTCAACGAACTGGCGCGTCGCGAAGACTGGCGAACGCTGCTGACCTTCAGTCCACAGGCGCCAAAGCCGGTCGCCGCCCGCTGTAATTATTACTATGCCAAATGGGCCACCGGCGATAGCCAGGCCGCCTGGGCCGGTACGGAAGAGATCTGGCTGTCTGGCAAGTCGTTGCCGGGCGCCTGTGACAAGCTGTTCAGCGTCTGGCAGGCCGCTGGCAGGCAAACGCCGCTGATCACGCTGGAGCGCATGAAGCTGGCATTGAAAGAGGGCAACAGCGGCCTGGTGAACCATCTGGCGCGGCAATTGCCGTCGGATTACCAAACCATGGGCGACGCGCTGGTCAGTTTGCAAAACGATCCGGCCAACGTCGAAGCGTTTGCCCGCAGCGTCGGCCCGACCGATTTCACCCGGGCGGCAACCGGCATCGCCTTTGCCCGTTTGGCGCGTCAGGATGCCGAAAATGCCCGCTTGATGATCCCGACCCTGGCCCGTCTGCAAAAGATGAGCGAAAGCGAACGGCTGGAGCTGGAGGAATCGGTGGCCTGGCGTCTGATGGGCAACGACGCCAGCTATGAACAGGCGCAGTGGCGCGATGCGGTGATCCTGCGCAGCCAGTCGCCGTCGCTGCTTGAGCGTCGGGTGCGTATGGCGCTGGGCGCTGGTGACAAGGCCGGGCTGAAAACCTGGCTGGCGCGGTTGCCGGAGGCGTCGCGCAATAAAGATGAATGGCGCTATTGGCGTGCCAGCGTCTTGATCGATCAAGGTCAGCGCAGCGAAGGCGAAGAGATGCTGCGTAACCTGATGAACGATCGCGGTTTCTACCCGATGGTGGCGGCGCAGAAACTGAATGTCACTTACCCGGTGATGGTGGCAGTGGCCGCCACGCCGCGAGCGCCGCTGGTCAGTGGCCCGGAAGTGGCCCGGGTGCGTGAACTGATGTACTGGAATATGGATAATCTGGCGCGTAGCGAGTGGAGTTCCTTTGTTGCCAGCCGCAGCCGTCCGGAACAGGAGGCGCTGGCGCGTTACGCCTTCGACCAGAAATGGGCCAACCTGAGCGTTCAGGCTACCATCGTTGGTAAAATGTGGGATCATCTGGAAGAGCGTTTCCCGATGGCCTGGCCGGCCGAATTCCGCCGTGCCACCGATGACAAAGGCATTACGCCGAGTTATGCGATGGCGATCGCGCGCCAGGAAAGTGCCTGGAACCCGAAGGCGCAATCGCCGGTAGGGGCCGCCGGCCTGATGCAGGTGATGCCACGCACCGCCCAGCATACGGTGCAGAAGTTCGGCATTGCAGGCTATTCAAGTCAGAGCCAGCTGTTTGATCCGCAAACCAACATTACCATTGGCACCCAGTATCTGGAGTCGGTCTATCAGCAGTTTGGCCGTAACCGTATTCTGGCATCGGCGGCGTATAACGCCGGGCCGTCACGGGTGAATACCTGGCTTGGCAGCAGCGATGGCCGCATCGACGCGATCGCGTTTGTCGAAAGCATTCCGTTTTCGGAAACCCGTGGCTACGTGAAGAACGTGCTGGCCTATGACGCGTTTTATCGCTACTTCATGCATCAGCAGGCAAAAGTGTTAACCGATGCCGAATGGCAGAGGCGTTACTGATTTCAGTTTCGTTATGGTATGCTGCTGTACTAGTTAAATAGTATGGTGGCTGCCATGACGCAATTATCTCTTAACGATCCCGCTCTTTCAGAACAAGGCAATGAAGATTGGTTGCGCTTCGTCGCGCTGTTGCAGAACGCTTTTGACCAGGAGCTGCACCAGCCGCTGATGCAACTGCTGCTGACGCCGGACGAGCGCACCGCGTTGGGTACGCGCGTGCGGATCATTCAGGAACTGATGCGCGGCGAGATGAGCCAGCGCGAGCTGAAAAATGAGCTGGGTGCCGGCATTGCCACGATAACCCGTGGATCCAATAGCCTTAAGGCGGCGCCGCCGGCGCTCAAGCAATGGCTGGAACAGCAACTGCTGGGCGAAGCACAGTAGCGCCAAGCCCAGTTGGTTTACTGATTCAGGGGGCTATTGAGGTGGTTTTGGTAAATCGGATTATGGAAAGGCACCAGCGCCAGCATTAACGCCTGGTGATAAACGCTGGTGCGGCTTAGGCGCCCGTCGGTGAAGAAGCCGATAGCGCCGCCCTGGCGTTTCACGTCGGCGTTGCCGGTAATATCCGCCATTTCACTCCCCAGTTCGCGCCCCGCACGGATCCCCTGTAAAATCGTTTCTGGCAGCATCAGGCTGGCTGAACGTGATTCGCCACGGGTGTGCGGGCTTTCGATGGTCATCCAGGCGAACGTCATATTATCTTCGATGCCTGCCTCGACGCCGACCCAGAAGTCGGCCTCAGGCCGCACCTGACGTGCTTCCATCACACGCTGGCGCGCGCCGGTTCGGGTTTCGGCATTGCCGATAGGTTGCAGTGAGACGCCGCTGGCGACGTCAAGGGGTTCAATGCGGCAGTGGCCGGCACCGAAGGTATCTTCAAAGGCCAATTGAATAGCCTTGATCTTTGCCGGGTTGGTGGTAGCAGCGACAACATGGTACATAACGGGTTTAGCATCCTTAAGCTAAGAGCCTATCCTGAATACCGAGCACGGGCGCACGCGCTTGACCTCGGAAGATAAACTCAAGTTTCACGCAGTATAACGGAAAAGAAAAATGTTACAGGTATACCTCGTTCGCCACGGCGAAACGGAATGGAACGCGGCTCGCCGCATCCAGGGCCAATCTGACAGCCCGTTAACCGCCACCGGCGAACACCAGGCCCATCTGGTTGCCAAACGCGTCAGTGGTGAAGGTATCACGCATGTGATCACCAGCGACCTGGGCCGAACCCGCCGCACCGCGCAAATCATCGCAGAGGCCTGCGGTTGTGAGGTGATCGACGAGCCTCGCCTGCGTGAGCTGCACATGGGCGTTCTGGAAGAACGTCTGATTGACAGTCTGACCCCGCAGGAAGAACAGTGGCGTAAGCAGATGGTCGATGGTACTGCCGACGGCCGAATCCCTCAAGGTGAATCGATGAGCGAACTGGCGGAACGCATGCGCGGCGCGCTGGAAAGCTGCCTGATGTTGCCGGAAGGCAGCAAGCCGCTGATAGTCAGCCATGGTATTGCGCTGGGCTGTCTGATCGGTACGGTACTGGGTTTACCGCCGTATGCCGAACGTCGTCTGCGCCTGCGTAACTGCTCATTGTCGCGGATCGATCACCAGCAGAGCCCGTGGCTGGCGTCGGGCTGGATCGTCGAAACCGCGGGCGATGTGTCGCATCTCGACATGCCCGCGCTGGACGAATTACAGCGTTAACGGCGAATCGGGATCAGGTATTCGCAACTGAGCTCGCTTGGTGGCTGCGGTGTTCGGCGATTATCCTTCGGGTAGAACCGTTCGATATCGTGGCCCTTGCGGCGCGTCAGTTTTAGCGCCGGCAAGCAGGTGCCGTACAGCGTCAGGACAAAATCCTGCAGGCCAGAACTCGGCCCTTCGTAGCGGAATAGTGCATATTCGCCGCCTTGCAGCATGATAGGCTGGCCTTCCGACACTTTGTCCGGCACGTGGTGCGGTTCGAGCGCGGTGGTGTACAGCACTTCCTGCTCGTCGTCTTTTTCCTGGCTCGGGCGTGAGTGGTGCAGGCCGTACAGCACCGGCGGCAGCGTGTCGCTGTCGCCCAGATACTGTCGCCAGAATTGCGCGCGCAGTTCGGTACGGAAGTTGGAGATCTGCTCCAGCGTGCAGGAATAGCTTTGCGTCAGGCCAATCAGCTGCTGTTCCGGCAAGACAATGAACTCCGGCTGCGGCAGGGTAAACGCCCCCAGGCGAATCGGCGGGCAGATACCGAATGCGCTCCAGTCCTCGGAACGGCGATACAGTGCCGGCGTCTGCGCAAACTGTTTTTTGAATGCGCGAGTGAAGGTCTGCTGTGAGTCAAAGCGATACTGCAATGCGATATCCAGAATCGGCCGGCTGGTCAAACGCAGCGCCACCGCCGCTTTGGATAATCGTCTGGCCCGGATATATGCGCCGATGGCATGACCGGTAATATCTTTGAACATCCGTTGCAGATGCCATTTTGAGTAGCCCGCTTTTGCCGCCACGTTATCCAGTGACAAAGGTTGGTCCAAATGGCTTTCCAGCCAGCTAAGCAGATCACGAATGATACCGGCTTGATCCATAGATCTTCCTCGTAGAGCTTTTGGGGTCGGAACCCGAACTGTTTATTCAATGCGCGGGTGCCTGTCACGAACGCTTGTCCCAAGCGGTTCTGCGTTGCAATCTTTGCCACCTGTTGCCTGCATGGCCAGAGTGTGAAGGGGTAATTCTCCCTCCGGGCGCAAAGAAATAACGACGCCGCATGATAGCAATTTTTTTCGTTTGAGACTTCCAAAGATTTTTTTCACTCGCTGTGCTAAAAAGAACGCCATAGGTCAGGGAGGTCACTTTTTTATGCCTAAAAGCATTAATAAGTTTAATAATAAACCTCGGTATTACCGCGCACTTTTTGCTGGAGTTAAGTGAATGAAAAAAGGATGGATATTTTTGTTGGGATTAGTTTGCGCTACGGTTACAAGTGCGCAGGCGGAACAGGTAGGCTCCGTAGATACCGTATTTAAACTGTTTGGTCCGGATCATAAAATTGTGGTCGAAGCCTTCGACGATCCTGATGTTAAAAATGTAACTTGTTATATCAGTCGCGCTAAAACCGGCGGTATCAAAGGCGGCCTGGGACTGGCGGAAGACACTGCGGATGCGGCGATTTCCTGTTCGCAGGTCGGGCCGATTGAACTGAGTGACAAAATCAAGAATGGTAAAGACAAGGGCAGCGTGGTGTTCCAGAAACGCACCTCGTTGGTATTCAAGAAGCTGCAGGTGGTACGTTTCTACGACGCCAAGCGCAACGCGCTGGTGTATCTGACCTATTCGGACAAGGTAGTAGACGGTTCCCCAAAGAACGCCTTGAGCGCGGTGCCGATCATCCCATGGAGCGGCGCACGCTAATGCAAAAGGGTTCAGCATGCTGAACCCTTTTTAATCACCGAGGCGGGAGATTACTCTTCCAGCTCGCCGCAGAAGCGGTAACCTTCGCCGTGGATGGTGGCGATGATTTCTGGCGTATCCGGCGTGGATTCGAAGTGCTTGCGAATGCGACGAATGGTCACATCAACGGTGCGATCATGGGGTTTCAGTTCGCGGCCGGTCATTTTCTTCAGCAGCTCTCCGCGGGACTGGATCTTGCCCGGATTTTCGCAGAAATGCAGCATGGCGCGGAATTCGCTGCGCGGCAGCTTGTACTGTTCGCCAGCCGGGCTTATCAGTGAGCGGCTATTGATGTCCAGCTCCCAACCGTTGAACTTGTAGCTTTCCACCAGCTTGCGTTCTTCGCCAATGCTGCCCAGATTCATGGTGCGAGACAGCAGATTGCGCGCGCGGATAGTCAGCTCACGCGGGTTGAACGGCTTGGTGATGTAATCATCGGCACCGATTTCCAGGCCGAGGATTTTATCTACCTCATTATCGCGGCCGGTCAGGAACATCAGTGCTACGCTGGCCTGTTCACGCAGTTCACGTGCCAACAGCAGGCCGTTTTTGCCCGGCAGGTTGATATCCATGATAACCAGGTTGATATCATTTTCAGACAGAATGTTGTGCATCTCTGCACCATCATTGGCTTCATGAACAACGTAGCCTTCCGCCTCGAAAATGCTCTTCAGGGTGTTACGAGTGACTAACTCGTCTTCGACAATCAGAATGTGCGGGGTCTGCATATTTGCTACCTAAAATTGCCAACAAAATAGAAAATAGGAAGTACAGAAGTCTTTGTTTTGTTAGACGAGGGCAGAGATATTGCTCACGTTCCCCCATTACCAAATGACTAAAGTACGTAAACTCGTTCTTGATGCACTTTCCATCTCATGTCAACAAGATCGCTAGCTTGGTGGGGATGCTATTCCCTACAACCCCAAAGGTGCCAAAACGGCGCATATCCTAACCCTATTAACAGCAATATAACAGCGCGTGCCGAATTCATCACCCAACAAAACTACGGTTTGTTGACATATATCAAATTCAATTGTAGCACGTTAACAGATTTGTGAAAAACACTTACCGGGCTGCCAGTTTATGCCTTGGAACCACAAAAAGTATTAACGATTCAGCATTCGTGGGATTAATGCGTTACAATTCTCGACGGAATACCAAACTCTGCTGTCTAACTGATTGATGAATAAAAAGTAAAAAAAACAACCTATAATTATGGGTCTTTAGCGGTCATTAATGTGTCAACTGCTTATTTTATTATTCATTCATCATGCTAGTGAATTTTTGTTACGCATTTGTAAATATAATCAGTCATCGCTGAACAGTCAAAAGCCAGCGCGCAGTAATGGAGCATCGATGCAGTTACATATTGTTTTAGTCGCACCGGCTCGGCCGGAAAACGTCGGCGCAGCCGCGCGGGCAATGAAAACCATGGGGTTCAGTTCGCTGCGTATCGTTGACAGCGACGCACATTTGCAGCCGGCGGCGCGTTGGGTGGCGCATGGCGCCGGTGAGATACTGGATGCGGTGCAGACTTTCCCCACTTTGCAACAGGCGCTTGCAGACGTTGACTTCACCGTGGCCACCACCGCCCGCAGCCGTGCCCGCTTCCATTATTACTGCACGCCGCAGGAACTGCTGGGGCAATTAAGCGAACGCAGCCAATGGATGCCGCAGGCGGCGCTGGTGTTTGGCCGCGAGGATTCGGGGCTGACCAACGAAGAGCTGGAGCTGGCCGATCTGCTGACCGGTGTGCCGATGCAGGCGGATTACCCGTCGCTCAACCTCGGCCAGGCGGTAATGGTCTACTGCTACCAGCTGTCTGCGTTGATGCACGTGGCTGCACCGCAATCGCCAATGGCCGATGGCGGTCAGCTGCAGGCGCTGCGTCAGCGAGCCGATCGGTTATTGCAAAATCTGGAGGTGGGTGACGACCAGAAATTGCGTGACTGGCTGCATCAACGGCTGGGGTCATTGCCGCAACGTGACACCGTGATGCTACATACTTTGCTGCACGACATAGAAAAAAAACTGACCAAGTGATGGCGATATGCCAAAGGGAATCTGTGGTGTGATTGACTGCAATATTGCCATATGGCCGTTTTATATTCTGATTTATGGCTTTTTTGCCGGTCTCATTGCGCAACCTGGTCATTGGACAGTAATTACGCAAAAACAAGAAATAATTTGACTTGGGATCGCGATTGCTTTAACCAATAGAGGGGACAGAGATTCTAATGAGACAGACAGACAAAATGCGAACCATCAGCCTGAATACCACAATTATTACCACCACCGATACCACAGGTAACGGGGCGGGCTGACGCGTACAGGAAACAAGAAGAAAAAAGCCCGCACCTAACCAGTGCGGGCTTTTTTTTCGGCGTAAATTCGGGAGATAACAGAAATGCGAGTGCTGAAATTTGGCGGAACCTCGGTGGCGAACGCGGAACGTTTTTTGCGCGTTGCCGATATCATGGAAAGTAACGCAGGTCAGGGACAGGTTGCCACGGTGTTGTCCGCGCCGGCTAAAATCACCAACCATCTGGTGGCGATGATTGAAAAAACGGTGGCGGGGCAAGACATTCTGCCCAATATGAGCGACGCGGAACGCATTTTTGCCGATCTGTTGAGCGGATTGGCACAATCTCTGCCGAACTTTGACTACCCTCGACTGAAAAGCGTCGTCGACCAGGAGTTTGCTCAGCTCAAGCAGGTGCTGCATGGCGTAGCGCTGCTAGGCCAATGTCCGGACAGCGTCAATGCCTCGATCATCTGCCGTGGTGAAAAACTGTCGATAGCCATCATGGAAGAGGTGTTCAAGGCCAGGGGCTTCCCGGTGACGGTGATCAATCCGGTAGAAAAACTGCTGGCGCAGGGCCACTATCTGGAATCTACCGTAGATATCGCCGAGTCCACGCTACGCATTGCATCGGCAGCGATCCCGGCCGATCATATCATCCTGATGGCGGGCTTTACCGCCGGCAACGACAAGGGCGAGCTGGTGGTGCTGGGGCGTAACGGCTCCGACTATTCCGCCGCGGTGCTGGCCGCCTGCCTGCGTGCCGATTGCTGCGAGATCTGGACCGACGTCGATGGCGTGTACACCTGCGATCCGCGCACCGTACCGGATGCCAGGCTGCTGAAGTCGATGTCGTATCAGGAAGCGATGGAGCTGTCTTATTTCGGCGCCAAAGTGCTTCATCCTCGCACCATCACGCCGATTGCCCAGTTCCAGATCCCCTGCCTGATTAAAAATACCGCCAACCCGCAAGCGCCAGGTACCCTGATAGGCGGTGAAAGCGTGGCTGACGATACGCCGGTCAAAGGCATTACCAATTTGAACAACATGGCGATGATCAACGTTTCCGGCCCAGGAATGAAAGGGATGGTCGGCATGGCGGCGCGAGTGTTTGCCGTGATGTCGCGGGCCGGCATTTCGGTGGTGCTGATCACCCAGTCATCTTCCGAATACAGCATCAGCTTCTGCGTGCCGCAAAACGAGCTGCAACGCGCCCGTCGCGCGCTGGGCGATGAGTTCTACCTGGAATTGAAAGACGGCCTGCTGGAGCCGCTGGACGTGGTCGAGAATCTGGCGATCATTTCGGTGGTTGGCGATGGCATGCGCACCCTGCGCGGCATTTCGGCACGCTTCTTTTCCGCGCTGGCCCGCGCCAATATCAATATCGTGGCGATTGCACAGGGCTCCTCCGAGCGGTCGATCTCGGTGGTGGTCAGTAACGAAGACGCCACTACCGGCGTGCGCGTGTGTCACCAGATGCTGTTCAACACCGATCAGGTGATTGAGGTGTTCGTGATTGGCGTCGGCGGGGTCGGCGGCGCGCTGATCGAACAGATTTATCGCCAGCAGCCGTGGCTGAAGCAAAAACATATCGATCTGCGGGTGTGTGGTATTGCCAATTCCCGCGCCATGCTGACCGACGTACATGGCATTGCGCTGGACAGCTGGAGCGAGGCGTTGGCCAGCGCGCAAGAGCCGTTCAATCTGGGGCGTCTGATCCGCCTGGTGAAAGAGTACCATCTGTTGAACCCGGTGATCGTCGACTGCACTTCCAGCCAGGCGGTGGCGGATCAATATGTCGACTTCCTGGCCGACGGCTTCCACGTGGTCACGCCGAATAAAAAAGCCAACACCTCGTCGATGAATTTCTATCAACAGCTGCGTGCGGCCGCTGCCGGATCGCGACGCAAGTTTCTCTACGATACCAACGTCGGCGCCGGTTTACCGGTGATCGAAAATCTGCAGAACCTGCTGAACGCCGGCGACGAACTGACCCGTTTCTCCGGCATTCTGTCCGGTTCGCTGTCATTTATCTTTGGCAAACTGGATGAAGGCATGTCGCTGTCCGCCGCCACCTTGCAGGCCAAGGCCAACGGCTATACCGAACCGGACCCGCGTGACGACCTGTCCGGCATGGACGTGGCGCGTAAACTGTTGATTTTGGCACGTGAAGCCGGTTACAAATTGGAACTGGACGACATCGAGGTGGAATCGGTGCTGCCGCCAGGCTTTGATGCCAGCGGTGATGTAGACACCTTCCTGGCGCGTTTACCTGAGCTGGACGGGGAATTCACCCGTCGCGTGGTCGATGCCACAGAACAGGGCAAAGTGCTGCGCTATGTTGGTGTTATTGAAGAGGGGCGCTGCCAGGTGCGTATTGATGCTGTTGATGGCAATGATCCATTATATAAAGTCAAAAACGGCGAAAATGCGCTGGCCTTTTACAGTCGCTATTATCAGCCATTGCCGTTGGTGTTACGCGGCTATGGCGCTGGCAATGATGTGACCGCGGCGGGGGTGTTTGCCGATCTGTTGCGCACACTGTCATGGAAGTTGGGAGTTTAATATGGTTAAGGTGTATGCACCGGCTTCAATCGGTAACGTCAGCGTCGGTTTTGACGTGCTTGGCGCTGCCGTTTCACCGATCGATGGCACATTGCTGGGTGATTGCGTCAGCGTTGAGGCAGCCGACGCGTTCAGCCTGGAAAATGCCGGGCGTTTCGTCAGCAAGCTGCCCGCCGATCCGCAAGACAACATCGTTTATCAGTGTTGGCAGCGTTTTTGCCAGGAAATCGGCCGTGAGGTTCCGGTAGCCATGCGGCTGGAAAAAAACATGCCGATCGGTTCCGGCCTGGGGTCCAGCGCCTGCTCGGTGGTTGCCGGTCTGATGGCGATGAACGAATTTTGTCATCGCCCGCTTAATGAAACGCAGTTACTGGCGCTGATGGGCGAACTGGAAGGGCGGATTTCCGGCAGCGTGCATTACGACAACGTCGCCCCCTGCTATCTCGGCGGCCTGCAACTGATGCTGGAAGAAGAAGGCTTCATCAGTCAGGAAGTGCCATGCTTTAACGACTGGCTGTGGGTGATGGCGTACCCGGGCATCAAGGTATCCACCGCCGAAGCTCGCGCCATCTTGCCGGCGCAGTATCGCCGTCAGGATTGCATTAGTCACGGGCGTTATCTGGCGGGTTTTATCCATGCCTGCCACACGCAGCAGCCGAAGCTGGCGGCCAAACTGATGCAGGACGTGATTGCCGAACCATATCGCACTCGCCTGTTGCCAGGATTCGCCGATGCGCGCAAGGCCGCGCAGGATATCGGTGCGTTGGCCTGTGGAATTTCGGGCTCCGGCCCTACGCTGTTTGCCGTTTGTGACGACGGCGCAACCGCACAGCGCATGGCCGACTGGCTGAAAAACCACTATCTGCAAAACGACGAAGGTTTTGTTCATATTTGCCGTCTGGATACCGCAGGCGCACGACTATTGGGATAACGCATGAAACTGTACAATCTTAAGGATCACAACGAACAGGTCAGCTTCGCACAGGCGATCAAACAGGGCCTGGGCAAGCAGCAGGGGCTGTTCTTCCCACTGGAACTGCCGGAGTTCGAACTGACCGAGATCGATCATCTGCTGGAACTGGATTTTGTTACCCGCAGCACGCGTATTCTGTCCGCGTTTATTGGTGAGGAAGTCAGCGAAGAGGCGTTGCACAAGCGGGTCAAGGCGGCGTTTGAGTTCCCGGCGCCGGTGGCACAGGTGCAAGATGACATTGCCTGTCTGGAGCTGTTCCACGGCCCGACGCTGGCGTTCAAGGATTTCGGCGGCCGTTTTATGGCGCAGATGCTAGCGGAAGTGGCCGGCGATCAACCGGTGACCATTCTGACCGCCACCTCCGGTGATACCGGCGCGGCGGTGGCGCATGCGTTCTACGGCCTGAAAAACGTGCGCGTGGTGATCCTGTATCCGCAGGGCAAGATCAGTCCGCTACAGGAAAAACTGTTCTGCACGCTGGGCGGCAATATCCACACCGTAGCTATCGACGGTGATTTTGACGCCTGCCAGGCACTGGTAAAACAGGCGTTTGACGATCAGGCGTTGAAACAGGCGCTGCATCTCAACTCCGCCAACTCGATCAACATCAGCCGCCTGCTGGCGCAGATTTGCTATTACTTCGAAGCGGTGGCGCAACTGCCACAGGAAGCCCGCAACCAACTGGTGGTTTCGGTGCCCAGCGGCAACTTTGGTGATTTGACTGCGGGTCTGCTGGCCAAGTCGCTCGGCCTGCCGGTGAAGCGTTTTATCGCTGCCACCAATGCCAACGACACGGTGCCGCGTTTCCTGGTGAACGGCCAATGGCAGCCTAATGCCACCGTTGCTACCCTGTCCAACGCCATGGATGTCAGCCAGCCCAACAACTGGCCGCGGGTGGAAGAGCTGTTCCGTCGCAAGATCTGGCAGTTAAAGGATCTGGGCTACGGCGCGGTGAGTGATGAAACGACCAAAGAGACCATGAAAGAGCTGGCGGCGCTGGGCTACATTTCCGAGCCGCATGCGGCGATTGCCTATCGGCTGCTGCGTGATCAACTGAAGGAAGGGGAGTTCGGGCTGTTCCTGGGTACCGCGCATCCGGCCAAGTTCAAGGAGAGCGTAGAAGCGATCCTGGAGCAGCAGCTGGCGTTGCCCAAGGCGCTGGCGCTGCGCGCCGAACTGCCGTTGCTGTCGCATTCGCAGAGCGCCGACTTTGCCGAATTGCGCAAATTCCTGATGGCATTGCCGGCCTGAGGGTAGCGTTGCCGCATTGAAAAGCCGTCATCTGACGGCTTTTTTTATTGTTCCGGGCGCTTGAACACCAGTTCATTACCGTTAGACGCCGCCCGATCGAAGGCGTAGCCTTCCAGATTGAAATCGGCCAGCTGTTCGGCGTTGGTCAGACGATTTTTGATAATAAAACGGCTCATCAAGCCACGGGCCTTCTTGGCATAGAAGCTGATGACCTTGTACTTGCCGTTCTTCTCGTCGAGGAACACCGGTTTGATCAGCGTGGCGTGCAGCTTGGCGGTTTTGACCGACTTGAAGTATTCGTCTGACGCCAGGTTCACCACCACTTTATCCCCTTGCAGCTCCAGCGCTTCGTTCAGCTTTTTGGTGATTTTCTCACCCCAGAAACTGTACAGATCCTTGCCCTTGGGGTTTTCCAGCCGGATGCCCATCTCCAGACGATATGGCATCATCAGATCCAGCGGACGCAACACGCCGTACAAACCGGACAGCATGCGCAAATGCCGTTGTGCAAAGTCAAAGTCCTGCTCGCTGAAGTCCTGCGCCTGCAGGCCGGTATAAACGTCGCCCTTGAACGCCAGCAACGCCTGACGGGCGTTGTCCGGGGTAAAGGTCGGTTGCCAGTCGCTAAAACGCGCGGCGTTCAGCCCTGCCAGCTTGTCGCTGATGCCCATCAGGCTGGAAATTTGCGCCGGCGTCAGTTCACGGCAGATCTTGATAAGCTGCCGGGATTTATCCAGCAGTTCAGGTTGCGTGAAGCGTTCAGTTGCCAGCGGGCTTTGGTAGTCGAGGGTTTTAGCAGGGGAAATAATAACGAGCATGGCCACATCCTGTTTATCAAAGTGTGGATACTGTAGCAAAAAGCGCGGGGAAAAGGGGCAATTGGTCTGATAGGGCGCACTTTAGGTGCGCCCTGAATCGTTGGACGTTACTGCGGCTTGTTATCCTCCCAGACGCCGGGTTCCAGTTGGGATTTCAGCTCCGGATAATGCTGTGGATCGAAGGTCGGCAATTTACCCAGCGCGCGTTGTTGGTTGTAATCACGCGCCAGCTTCAACGCCACGCGGGAAAGCAGCAGGATCGCCGTCAGGTTGGTGATCGCCATCAGCGCCATCGCGGTATCGGCCATTTTCCACACCATCGGCAGCTCCGCCAACGCGCCGAACATCACCATTCCCAGAGCTACGCAACGGAATATCAGCAAGCGCGCGGGGTGATTGTGCTCCAGAAAGATCAGGTTGTTTTCGGCATAGGCGTAGTTGGCAATGATCGACGTAAAGGCAAAAAAGAAGATGGCAATGGCGACAAACGGCGAGCCCCAGCTGCCGACCGCGCTGGACAGCGCACGCTGCGTCAGTTCGATGCCGCTGATACCGGCGCTCGGGTTATCCAGCGCGCCGGAAGCCAGAATAATCGCCGCGGTGGCGCTACAGATGACGATAGTGTCGATGAACACGCCGAGCATTTGTACATAGCCTTGCGAAGCGGGGTGTGGCGGATAGGGCGCTGCAGACGCTGCGGCGTTTGGCGCCGACCCCATACCGGCTTCGTTGGAGAATAACCCGCGCTGTACGCCGTGGGTCATTGCCTGAGAAATTCCATAGCCCACCGCACCGGCCGCTGCTTCTTGCAGACCAAAGGCGCTTTTGACCACCAGGGTGAAAATGGCCGGGAGCTGCTCGATATGCTGGGCAATAACCCAAAAGGCCAGCAGCAGATAGGCGATAGCCATGATCGGCACCACCAGCTCCGCCACGCGGGCAATGGAGCGAATACCGCCGAAGATCACGATGCCACTCAGTATCACCAGGCCAATACCGACATACAACGGATTAAAGTCGAAGGCGACCGCGCTGGCCTGGGCAATGGAGTTGGCCTGAACCGCGTTGAATACCAGGCCGAAGGCGATGATCAGGAAGATGGAAAACAGCACACCCATCCAGCGCATCCCAAGACCCTTTTCCATGTAATACGCCGGGCCTCCACGGTAGTTACCGCGATCGTCGCGGGTTTTGTACAGCTGGGCCAGCGTGCTTTCAATGAACGAGGTAGCCATGCCGATGAAAGCCACCACCCACATCCAGAAGATGGCGCCGGGGCCGCCAGCGGTCAGGGCAATGGCAACGCCGGTCAGGTTGCCGGTGCCAACGCGCGCGGCCAACGTGGTACACAATGCCTGGAAGGAAGATATCCCCGAACTGTCGCTTTTATTGCTGTTCTTTAGCACCGAGAACATGTGGCCAAAGTGGCGTAACTGAATAAAACGAGTGCGCAGAGTAAAGTAAATGCCGGTACCAAGCAGCAGATAGATCAGTACCGAGCCCCATAAGATATTGTTAATAAAATTAATCAGATCCGTCACGGATCCCTCCTTGTTAGCGACGTAAGGCGCACAGCGCGGCATTCACCGGGGTGAAATGCATAGGTCTAGTTTTTTACCCGCGTTTAGCCGGAAGCAGACGCGTTTCGGCGAGCCGAGGTTTTTCTCAGGTTTTTCTGTCAATTGCACACAATTTTGGAAATTTAACATTATTTTTTCAACCCAAAGCACGTTATTGTCTTTTAAAACTGTAGGAAATGGCGAAAGATAGCGGCGTAAACGGTTGCTCGCCCAAGGATAAAACACACGCTGTCTGGCCACGATTTTCCAGCCTTGCGCCGGGCCTGGCGCATGTTATTATCAGCAAAGGGCATGGTTGAACGATGCCAAAAGTTCATGCACAAACGATGAGATAATGCCAACATGACCGATAAATTGACTTCCCTACGTCAGCTCACTACGGTGGTTGCGGACACGGGTGATATTGCTGCAATGAAGCTGTATCAACCGCAAGATGCCACCACCAACCCTTCGCTGATCCTCAATGCAGCCCAAATTCCTGAATACCGCAAACTGATCGACGAAGCCATTGCCTGGGCGCGTGAGCAGAGCAGCGATCGCGAACAGCAAATCGCCGACGCCGCCGACAAACTGGCGGTTAATATTGGTCTGGAAATCCTGAAGCTGGTGCCAGGTCGCATCTCCACCGAAGTGGACGCGCGTCTGTCTTATGACACCGAAGCCAGCGTTGCCAAGGCCAAGCGTCTGATTAAACTGTATAACGAAGCTGGCATCAGCAACGATCGTATCCTGATCAAACTGGCTTCGACCTGGCAGGGCATCCGCGCGGCGGAGCGTCTGGAAAAAGAAGGCATCAACTGTAACCTGACCCTGCTGTTCTCCTTTGCTCAGGCTCGCGCCTGCGCCGAGGCCGGCGTCTACCTGATTTCTCCGTTTGTTGGCCGTATCCTCGACTGGTACAAGGCGAACGGCGACAAGAAAGAATTTGCGCCGCACGAAGATCCGGGCGTGGTATCGGTTACCGAGATTTACCAGTATTACAAGCAGCACGGCTACGATACCGTCGTGATGGGTGCCAGCTTCCGTAACGTTGGTGAAATCATCGAACTGGCAGGTTGTGACCGCCTGACCATCGCGCCTGCGCTGTTAAAAGAGCTGGCAGAAAGCGAGGGCGCGCTGGAGCGCAAACTGTCCTACACCGGTGAAGTCAAAGCGCGTCCGGCCCCGCTGACCGAGCCTGAGTTCTACTGGCAGCACAACCAGGATCCAATGGCGGTTGAAAAACTGACCGACGGTATCCGCAAGTTTGCCGTAGACCAGGGCAAACTGGAAAAAATGATCGCCGATCTGCTGTAATAACCGCAGACAATGCTGAAAAAGGTGGCTTAGGCCGCCTTTTTTTATGTGCGCGGCTTCCGCCGACGGCCAGACGCCGTATACTCTGCGCATTGATAACAGGAGGGGAAACAACCCGTCCGACGTCTTCAGGCAGTAGAGGTAAGCATGGATACATTACGCATTGGTTTGGTTTCAATTTCTGACCGCGCTTCCGGCGGCGTTTATCAGGATAAAGGCATTCCGGCGTTGGCCGAATGGCTGGCTGGTGCGCTGGCAACGCCGTTCAAACTGGAAACTCGTCTGATCCCCGATGAACAGATGCTGATTGAACACACGCTGTGTGAGCTGGTGGATGAGATGGGCTGCCATCTGGTGCTGACCACCGGAGGTACCGGCCCGGCGCGGCGCGATGTAACACCGGACGCCACGCTGGCGATTGCCGACCGCGTCATGCCGGGTTTTGGTGAGCAAATGCGGCAAATCAGCCTACACTATGTGCCGACGGCAATTCTTTCACGTCAGGTGGGGGTGATCCGCAAGCAGGCGCTGATCATCAACCTGCCGGGTCAACCGAAATCGATCAAGGAAACGCTGGAAGGGGTCAAGGATCCGCAGGGCGGCGTGGTGGTGCATGGCATTTTTGCCAGCGTGCCGTACTGTATCCAACTGCTGGAAGGCCCGTATGTGGAAACCCATGATGCGGTGGTCGCCGCTTTTCGCCCTAAAAACGCGCGCCGGGAGCCCAATTCATAACGAGCGCGCTAAAGGTAAAGAGTAGGGTGGTGTGAAAATAATTTGCCGTTATAGTAAGCATACGTTTACAGCGTATCCGCGGATACGCATGATTCCAACTGCTTCCTCTGACGGTACCCTATGCATCACGATAATAATCGCCGGTTGAACCGGCAAGACTATAAAACTCTGACGTTGGCTGCGCTGGGCGGAGCGTTGGAGTTTTACGATTTCATTATCTTCGTTTTCTTCGCCGCGGTAATGGGTGAACTGTTCTTCCCGGCAGACATGCCTGAATGGCTGCGACTGATGCAGACCTTCGGCATCTTTGCCGCCGGCTATCTGGCGCGCCCGCTGGGTGGCATCATCATGGCGCATTTTGGCGATCTGGTGGGCCGCAAGAAGATGTTCAGTTTGAGCATTTTATTAATGGCGCTACCGACGCTGGGTATGGGCCTGTTGCCAACCTACGCCAATATTGGCATCGCTGCGCCGTTATTGCTGCTGTTGCTGCGTATGTTGCAAGGTGCCGCTATCGGCGGCGAGGTGCCGGGTGCCTGGGTATTTGTGGCCGAACACGTTCCGCGCAAGCGCATTGGCTTCGCCTGTGGAACCCTGACCGCCGGGCTGACCGTCGGCATCCTGCTGGGGTCGCTGGTGGCGACCATCATCAATACCACCCTCAGTCCGACAAGCATTGCCGCCGGCGGTTGGCGTATCCCGTTCCTGCTGGGCGGTGTGTTTGGTTTGATAGCCATGTATTTGCGCCGCTGGCTGCGGGAAACGCCGATTTTTATCGAAATGCAGGAGCGCAAGGCGCTGGCGGAAGAGCTACCGCTGAAATCGGTGGTGGTGAACCATAAGAAAGAAGTGGTGGTGTCGATGCTGCTGACCTGGCTGCTATCGGCCGGTATCGTGGTGGTGATCCTCATGACGCCCACCTACCTGCAAAAGCAGTTCGGTATCGCGCCGGCGCTGACCTTGCAGGCCAATAGTATTGCCACCATCATGCTGATTTTCGGCTGCATCAGCGCCGGTCTGGCGGCAGACCGCTTTGGCGCCAGTAAAACCTTTATGGTGGGTAGCGTACTGTTGGCGGCATGCAGCTGGTGGTTCTATCAGACGGTGGGGGTTCGCCCTGAAATGCTGTTTGCCTGCTATGCGCTGGTGGGGTTTAGCGTAGGCGTGGTGGGGGCGGTGCCTTATGTGATGGTGCGCGCTTTCCCTGCAGAAGTGCGGTTTAGCGGCATTTCGTTTTCATATAACGTTGCGTACGCCATTTTTGGTGGTTTAACTCCAATATTTGTGACCTTGATCATGAAGTTAACCCCGTTAGCGCCCGCTTACTATGTGTTAGCGCTGTCGGTGCTTGGGTTGGCGTTGGGCATTTATCTGCATCGTGACCTGAACGGCGAGCGCCAGACACAGCGCAGCGGATCGCTGGTATAAAAAAGGCCCTGCGTTTAACCCGCAGGGCCTGTCATTGATACAGTTTATGCTTGTGCTGACAGCGTTACTTGTGCCGTCGGTTTTACTTCGCCGATTGGCAACACCTTGCGGCCCAGTTGCTCATTAAGCACTTCTGCCATGGCCAGATAAATGGCGCTGGCGCCGCACAGCATCCCTTCATAGCCTGCAAAGCGCAAAATGGCCGCGTTGCCGGTGATGTTGCCGATCGCCAGCAAGGTAAACAGCAGCGTCAGGCTGGCAAACACGAACTGTAATGCCCGGTTGGCGCGCAGCGTACCGAAGTACATAAACAGTGTGAAGATGCCCCACAGTGCTAGATAGACGCCGAGGAAGGTGGCGTCGGTTGGCTCAGCCAGCCCCAGGCGCGGCAGCAACAGCACCCCGACCAGACTCAGCCAGAAGCTGCCGTAGGCGGTAAAGGCGGTCAAGCCAAAGGTATTGCCTTTCTTGTATTCGAGCAGCCCGGCAAGAATCTGCGCCAGCCCTCCGAAGAAGATCCCCATGCTGAGAATAACGGACGTCAGTGGAAAAAATCCCGCATTGTGCAGGTTCAGCAAGACGGTGGTCATCCCGAAGCCCATCAGACCCAGAGGGCCAGGATTCGCCAACTTGTTGGTGTGCATATGTCCTCTGCAATAACAGAAAATTAATGAAAACAGCTTATTTAAAAAAGAAATGACCCGAATGGCGGAAAAAAGGCTAATTTCCATCAGAGCGCGCGGCATCATAATGATCCGCCGAGCAGGAAACAATGATCTGACAGGGGATAAAAAAGAAATTTTTTTTGCCTTGCCCCTTGATGCCGGTCGGGATGACCCCATCTTATTCTCAACCGCAGTTGCTAACCGCGTTGAGGCGTGAACTTTCGGGCAGTTGAAAAGCAAAAAAACGCCCGCATATTGGTTAGCAACCTGACCGAACATGAATTTATTAGTGGAGACGTTTAGATGGGCAAAATTATTGGTATCGACCTGGGTACTACCAACTCTTGTGTAGCAATTATGGATGGTAACAAGGCACGCGTGCTGGAAAACGCCGAGGGCGACCGCACAACTCCTTCGATCATTGCATATACCCAGGATGGTGAAACTCTGGTTGGCCAGCCGGCTAAGCGTCAGGCTGTTACTAACCCGCAGAATACCCTGTTTGCGATCAAGCGCCTGATTGGCCGTCGCTTCCAGGACGAAGAAGCACAGCGTGACAAAGACATCATGCCGTACAAAATCATCGGGGCGGATAACGGCGACGCATGGCTGGAAGTGAAAGGCCAGAAAATGGCACCGCCGCAGATCTCTGCCGAAGTGCTGAAGAAAATGAAAAAGACGGCGGAAGATTACCTGGGTGAACCGGTAACTGAAGCGGTTATTACCGTACCGGCCTACTTCAACGATGCGCAGCGTCAGGCGACCAAAGATGCCGGCCGTATCGCGGGCCTGGAAGTAAAACGTATCATCAACGAACCGACCGCAGCTGCCCTGGCCTATGGCCTGGACAAAGAAGTCGGCAACCGTACCATCGCGGTTTATGACCTGGGTGGTGGTACCTTCGATATTTCGATTATCGAAATCGACGACGTTGACGGCGAAAAAACCTTCGAAGTGCTGGCGACCAACGGTGATACCCACCTGGGTGGTGAAGACTTCGACAGCCGTCTGATCAACTATCTGGTTGATGAATTCAAGAAAGACCAGGGTATCGACCTGCGTAACGACCCACTGGCGATGCAGCGTTTGAAGGAAGCAGCTGAAAAAGCGAAGATCGAACTCTCTTCCGCTCAGCAGACCGATGTAAACCTGCCGTACGTGACGGCAGACGCCACCGGTCCAAAACACATGAACATCAAAGTGACCCGCGCAAAACTGGAGTCACTGGTGGAAGACCTGGTTACGCGTTCCATTGAACCGCTGAAAGTGGCGCTGAAAGATGCCGGCCTGTCGGTTTCCGACATTCAGGACGTGATCCTGGTGGGCGGTCAGACTCGTATGCCAATGGTTCAGAAAAAAGTTGCCGATTTCTTCGGTAAAGAACCGCGTAAAGACGTTAACCCGGATGAAGCGGTAGCGATCGGTGCTGCGGTCCAGGGCGGCGTGTTGGCCGGTGATGTGAAGGACGTGCTGCTGCTGGACGTTACCCCGCTGTCGCTGGGTATCGAAACCATGGGCGGTGTAATGACTCCACTGATCACCAAGAACACCACCATCCCGACCAAGCACAGCCAGGTATTCTCGACCGCCGAGGACAACCAGTCTGCGGTAACCATCCATGTGCTGCAGGGTGAGCGTAAACGCGCCAACGACAACAAGTCGCTGGGCCAGTTCAACCTGGACGGTATTCAGGCAGCACCGCGTGGCATGGCGCAGATCGAAGTGACTTTCGACATCGATGCCGACGGCATTCTGCACGTTTCTGCCAAAGACAAGAACACCGGTCGCGAGCAGAAAATCACCATCAAGGCTTCTTCTGGTCTGAACGAAGAGGAAATCCAGAAAATGGTGCGTGATGCCGAAGCGAACGCCGAGTCTGACCGTAAGTTCGAAGAGCTGGTACAAACGCGCAACCAGGCGGATCACCTGATCCACGGTACCCGTAAGCAGCTGGAAGAAGCAGGCGAGCAACTGCCGGCTGAAGACAAAACGGCTATCGAAAGCGCACTGAAAGATCTGGAAACCGCAGCGAAAGGCGAAGACAAAGCCGACATCGAAGCGAAAACCCAGGCGCTGGTGCAGGTTTCCGGCAAACTGCTGGAAATGGCTCAGGCTCAGGCGCAGGCACAGGGTGCTGACGCAGGTGCAGACAACGCGGCGAAGAAAGACGACGACGTGGTCGATGCCGAGTTTGAAGAAGTTAAAGATAAAAAATAATCGCCCTTAAGCGGGCACGGTAACGTCGACTGTGGCGTTACCGGAAACCAGCACGGGCGTCGAGGCAACTCTACGCCCGTGCACGCATGTTAAGGGTTTGCAAAATAATGGCGAAAAGAGACTATTACGAGGTTCTTGGCGTCGCCAAAACGGCGGATGAGCGCGAAATCAAAAAGGCCTACAAGCGCCTGGCGATGAAATACCATCCGGACCGTAACCAGGAAACAGACGCCGAAACCAAGTTTAAAGAGATCAAGGAAGCTTACGAGATCCTGACTGACGACCAGAAACGCGCCGCTTATGACCAATACGGTCACGCTGCGTTTGAGCAGGGCGGGATGGGCGGTGGTGCCGGTGGTTTTGGCGGCGGTGCCGACTTTAGCGATATTTTCGGCGACGTGTTTGGCGATATCTTTGGCGGCGGTCGCCGTCAGCGCGCCAGTCGCGGTTCCGATCTGCGTTACAACATGGAACTGTCCCTCGAAGAGGCGGTGCGTGGCGTAACCAAAGAGATCCGTATTCCAACGTTGGAAGAGTGCGACGTCTGCCATGGCAGCGGCGCCAAGCCGGGCAGTTCACCGGTGACCTGTCCAACCTGTCACGGCCAGGGCCAGGTGCAAATGCGCCAGGGCTTCTTCACCGTGCAGCAGGCATGTCCACATTGTCATGGCCGCGGTCAGATCATTAAAGATCCCTGCAATAAGTGCCATGGTCATGGCCGGGTGGAAAAATCCAAAACGCTGTCGGTGAAAATTCCTGCCGGCGTGGATACCGGCGACCGCATTCGTCTGGCAGGCGAGGGCGAGGCCGGTGAGCACGGTGCGCCTGCGGGCGACCTGTACGTTCAGGTTCAGGTGAAGGCTCACCCGATTTTCGAACGTGAAGGTAACAACCTGTATTGCGAAGTGCCGATCAACTTTGCCATGGCTGCGCTGGGCGGTGAAATCGAAGTGCCGACGCTCGACGGGCGTGTCAACCTGAAGGTACCGGCGGAAACGCAGACCGGCAAGCTGTTCCGCATGCGTGGCAAAGGGGTTAAATCTGTACGTGGTGGCAGCCAGGGCGATTTGCTGTGCCGCGTAGTGGTGGAAACCCCGGTTAAACTCAACGATCGGCAGAAACAGCTGCTCAAAGAGTTGGAAGAGAGCCTGGGTGGCCCGTCCGGTGACAAGAACAGCCCACGTTCGAAGAGCTTCTTCGATGGCGTGAAAAAGTTCTTTGACGATCTGACGCGTTAAGCGTTGCCGTTATTCCTCTATGACAACCCCGGTTTCTAACCGGGGTTTTTATTTGCCGTAAGGCCAGTTATAACCCTATATAAAATGTGACTTAAGGCTCTTATGAATCGATTATTCCGAGTATTTGTGCATTAATAAACTTGTTTTTTCGAATCATTATGCGGGCTATACTCAGTTTATCGTTTGGAAAGCGAAGCGGAAACGCGATGCTGATACCGGGAGCAAACCGAGTGACCAATATTATTCGTCAATTTTTACGCCAGGAAGCCGCTGGCGGCGTAATACTGATCGTGGCGGCCATTATTGCCTTGATCATGGCCAACACCCCGGCCCAGGGGATTTATCAGGCCTTTCTGAATTTACCGGTGATGGTGAAGATTTCCTCGCTGGAAATTGCCAAGCCACTGCTGCTGTGGATCAATGATGGCCTGATGGCGATCTTTTTCCTGGTGGTCGGGCTGGAAGTCAAACGCGAGCTGATGCAAGGCTCGCTGGCAGGGCGGGATAAAGCCATTTTCCCGGCCGTCGCTGCATTGGGCGGCATGCTGGCGCCGGCGCTGATTTACCTGCTGTTCAACGGCGCCGATGAGGTGACGCGTCAGGGCTGGGCGATCCCGGCGGCGACGGACATTGCCTTTGCGCTTGGCGTGATGGCGCTGTTGGGCAATCGTGTGCCGACCAGTCTGAAAGTCTTCCTGTTGGCACTCGCCATCATTGATGATCTGGGCGTCATTATTATTATTGCGCTGTTCTATACCCATGAGGTGTCGATGACGGCACTGGGGGTGGCGGCGGCGGCGGTGGCGCTGCTGGCGATCATGAACTGGCGCGGGGTGGGTAAAACCTCCATCTACATGATAGTTGGCCTGGTGCTGTGGGTGGCGATCCTGAAGTCTGGAGTGCACGCGACCCTGGCCGGTGTTATTGTCGGCTTTATGATCCCGTTGAACGTCAAGAAGGGGCCGTCACCTTCGGAAACCCTGGAACACGAGTTGCATCCTTGGGTGGCGTTTTTGATTCTGCCGTTGTTCGCCTTTGCCAACGCCGGCGTATCACTGCAAGGCGTCACGCTCGACGGGCTGACCTCGTTGCTGCCGATGGGCATTGCCGCCGGGTTGTTTATCGGCAAGCCGCTGGGCATCTTCCTCTTTAGTTGGTTGGCGGTGAAGATGGGTATCGCGCGGCTGCCCGAGGGGATCGGATTTAAACAGGTATTTGCCGTTTCGGTGCTGTGCGGTATTGGTTTCACCATGTCGATCTTTATCGCTTCGCTGGCCTTCAGCGAAACCATGGTTGCCCTGAGCACGTATTCTCGCCTGGGCATCCTGTTGGGGTCGACGATGGCGGCGACGGTTGGCTATAGTCTGCTGCGTCTTTCGTTGCCAAAAGTAAGGTAGTTCGATTAGGTTAACCATTCATCTGATCGATGCACTACACTATCTGGTCGGAGCTGTAGGGAGATTTTCCTGTAGCTTCGGCCACGTTGTTTGGAGCAAGCGTTGTAATTCGTGGTCCGAATAACAAAGGGAGTTTGTCGCTTAATCCGGCAGACCGTTTGCCGCAGCGAAACGTAAGGAGTTCACCGCGTGAGAATGTCGCATATCAACTTTAATCATCTCTACTACTTCTGGCAGGTTTGCAAAGAAGGATCGGTGGTTGGCGCTGCCGAAGCGCTGTTTCTGACACCACAGACCATCACCGGCCAGATTAAGGCGCTGGAAGAGCGGCTGGATGGCAAGTTGTTCAAACGCCAGGGGCGGGGGCTGGTGCCTACTGAACTGGGTCAGTTGGTATTCCGCTACGCGGACAAGATGTTTATGCTCAGCCAGGAAATGCTGGATATCGTCAACTACCGCAAAGAATCCAATTTGCTGTTTGACGTCGGCGTGGCGGATGCCCTGTCCAAACGGCTGGTGAGCCAGGTGCTGGAAACCGCAGTGGTCGATCACGAACAGATTCACCTGCGCTGCTTTGAATCGACGCACGAGATGCTGCTGGAACAGCTGAGCCAGCACAAGCTGGACATGATTATTTCAGACTGTCCGGTAGACTCCAGCCAGCAGGAAGGGCTGTTTTCGTTGAAACTGGGTGAATGCGGCATCAGCTTCTTCTGCCGACAGCCGGTGCCGGACCTGCCGTTCCCCGCCTGTCTGGAACAGCGTAAGCTATTAATCCCCGGCCGTCGTTCCATGCTCGGGCGTCAATTGCTCAACTGGTTCAATACCCAGGGCATCCAGGTAGAAATTCTCGGTGAATTTGACGATGCGGCATTGATGAAGGCGTTCGGCATGTATCACAATGCCATCTTCGTGGCGCCAACGCTGTATGCGCAAGATACCTATAATGACGACGCGGTGGTGGAAATCGGTCGTATCGATAACGTGCAGGAAGAATATTACATCATCTTCGCTGAGCGAATGATCCAGCATCCGGCGGTGCAGCGGGTGTGCAACAAGGACTTTTCGGCGCTGTTCAACTTCTGACGTTGACGACAGGCGTAAAAAAACCGGCCAAGGCCGGTTTTTTCAACAAGCAGACAACGTAATGCTTATTGCATTGCGTTGATGCGCGCGGACAAGTTTGACTTATGACGCGCTGCTTTGTTTTTGTGGATCAGGCCTTTAGCTGCCTGGCGATCCACAAGTGGTTGCATTACGGTGAATGCGTTTTGTGCTGCTTCTTTATCGCCAGCTGCGATAGCTGCGTCTACCTTCTTGATGAAGGTACGCACCATTGAGCGACGGCTAGCGTTATGCTTGCGGCGTTTCTCAGACTGTACGGCGCGTTTCTTAGCTGATTTGATATTAGCCAAGGTCCAACTCCCAAATATATTCTATTGAGGACAATTCAAAGGCCGAGGAATATGCCCTTTTAGCCTTCGTTTGTCAATGGATTTGTGCAAATAAGCGCCGTTTGTACGGGCGGCACTTGCTACGTTGTGATGGCGCAGGATTTTACCAGCTTCGGCCATGGGAATACAGTGTTTCGCGAGAAAATTCGCCACTGTTTGCTGCGTGGTGATGCCAAGCCATTGCTGCCGGGCATAAAACCGGCGTTCGCCGCCGGAGAAACTGCGGTTTAGACGTTTCTCCGGCGGCGTATCTCCGGTATGGTGTGACTATTACATCCAAGGAAGCAATCGCGGGTTAACCTTAACCGCTGTACAAGGTATAATCCGCCGATTTCCACTGTTTTGAGCCAGCTATGGAGCTAATTCGCGGCATTCACAATATCCGGGCACGCCACCGTGGTTGCGTGCTCACCATCGGCAACTTTGACGGCGTTCATCGCGGTCACAAGGCGCTGCTGGAGCAGCTGGAGCAAGAGGGCAAACGCCTTGGGCTGCCGGTGATAGTCATGATTTTTGAGCCGCAACCGCTGGAACTGTTTGCAGCGGACAAGGCGCCGGCCCGTCTTACGCGCCTGCGTGACAAGGCCAAATATCTGGCGCAGGCCGGGGTAGATACCCTGCTGTGCGTCAAGTTCGATCCCCGTTTTGCCGCCAATACCGCGCAGGCGTTCATTGCCGAGCTGCTGGTGGAGAAACTGGGCGTCAGGTTCCTGATGGTGGGGGATGACTTTCGCTTCGGTGCCAATCGCATTGGCGATTTCCCACTGTTGCAAAAAGCCGGCGAGGAATACGGCTTTGAGGTAGTCAGCACGCCGACCTTCCGTGAGGGCGAGCGGCGCATCAGCAGCACGGCGATTCGCAATGCGCTGCGTGATGACGACCTGCCGCTGGCGGAAAAGCTGCTCGGGCATCCGTACAGCATTTCCGGGCGCGTGGTGCACGGCGACGAGTTGGGGCGCACCATCGGCTTTCCTACTGCCAACCTGCCGCTAAAACGCCTGGTTGCCCCGGTAAAAGGGGTCTATGCGGTGGATGTGTATGGCCTGGGGCCCCAGCCGCTGCCGGGCGTGGCCAATATCGGCACCCGCCCGACCGTTGCCGGCGTGCGTCAGCAACTGGAAGTGCATTTGCTGGATGTCACAATGGATCTTTATGGGCGCCACCTTGACGTGGTGCTCCGCGCAAAATTGCGCAATGAACAGCGTTTTGCTTCGCTCGATGCGCTGAAGCAGCAAATCGCCAATGATGTGGTGACGGCCCGGAGTTTCTTCGGGCTAAAGACACCGGTTTAATCTCACAAACCGAAACGAGATCGAGAATCTAATGAGTGACTACAAGAACACCCTGAACTTGCCGGAAACAGGGTTCCCGATGCGCGGCGATCTCGCCAAGCGCGAACCTGGCATGCTGCAACGTTGGTATGAACAGGATCTGTACGGGATTATTCGTGCTGCCAAAAAGGGCAAAAAAACCTTCATTCTGCATGACGGCCCTCCGTATGCGAACGGCAGCATTCACATTGGTCACTCGGTTAATAAAATTCTCAAAGACATTATTATCAAGTCGAAAGGGATGTCCGGCTTCGACTCGCCATACGTACCGGGCTGGGACTGCCATGGCCTGCCGATTGAACTGAAAGTGGAACAGCTGTACGGCAAGCCGGGCGAAAAGCTCACGGCGGCGGAATTCCGCCAGAAATGCCGCGAGTATGCCGCCGAGCAGGTTGAAGGCCAGAAAAAAGACTTCATCCGTCTGGGCGTACTGGGCGATTGGGATCGTCCGTACCTGACCATGGACTTCAAAACCGAAGCCAACATCATCCGCGCGCTGGGTAAAATCATCAGCAACGGTCATCTGCTGAAAGGCGCCAAGCCGGTACACTGGTGTACCGACTGCGGCTCGTCGCTGGCCGAAGCAGAAGTAGAATATTACGACAAGACCTCGCCGTCGATCGACGTGGCGTTCCAGGCGGTCGATCCGGCTGCGGTGGCCGCCAAATTCGGCGTCAGCAGCGTCAATGGCCCGGTTTCGCTGGTCATCTGGACCACCACGCCTTGGACCTTACCGGCTAACCGCGCCATCTCGCTGCACCCGGACTTCACCTATCAATTGGTACAGATTGACGGCCAATGCCTGATCCTGGCGGCGGAGTTGGTGGAAAGCGTGATGAAACGCGCCGGTATTGCCGACTGGCAGGTGCTGGGCAGCTGCCAGGGTGGCGATCTGGAGCTGTTGCGCTTCCAGCATCCGTTCATGGGGTTCGACGTGCCGGCGATCATGGGCGACCACGTCACGCTGGACGCCGGTACCGGTGCGGTGCACACCGCTGGCGGCCACGGCCCGGACGACTTTGTGATCAGCCAGAAATACGGCCTGGAAATCGCCAATCCGGTAGGGCCGAACGGCTGTTACCTGACCGGCACTCATCCGCTGCTGGACGGCAAGTTTGTCTTCAAGGCCAACGATCTGATCGTAGAGATGCTACGCGACGCGGGCGCGTTGCTGCACGTAGAAAAACTGGTGCACAGCTACCCGTGCTGTTGGCGTCATAAAACGCCGATCATCTTCCGCGCTACGCCACAATGGTTCATCAGCATGGATCAAAAAGGCCTGCGTCAGCAGTCGCTGGAAGAGATCAAGGGCGTGCAGTGGATCCCAGACTGGGGCCAGGCGCGCATTGAAATGATGGTGGCGAACCGCCCGGACTGGTGTATCTCGCGTCAGCGTACCTGGGGTGTGCCGATGTCGCTGTTCGTGCATAAAGACACCGAGCAGCTGCATCCCCGCAGCGTCGAGCTGATGGAAGAGGTCGCCAAACGCGTGGAGCAGGACGGCATCCAGGCATGGTGGGATCTGCAACCGGCCGATATCCTCGGCGCGGAAGCGGCCGACTACGTGAAAGTGCCGGATACGCTGGACGTCTGGTTCGACTCCGGGTCGACCCACGCGTCGGTGGTTGACGTGCGCCCCGAGTTCCATGGCCATGGTGCGGACATGTACCTGGAAGGCTCCGATCAACACCGCGGCTGGTTTATGTCCTCGTTGATGATCTCCACCGCCATGAAGGGCAAGGCACCTTACAAAGAAGTGCTGACCCACGGCTTCACCGTCGACGGTCAGGGCCGCAAAATGTCCAAGTCGATCGGTAACACTATCAGTCCTCAGGACGTGATGAACAAGCTGGGCGGCGATATTCTGCGTCTGTGGGTCGCGTCGACCGATTACACCGGCGAGATCGCGGTATCTGACGAAATCCTGAAGCGTGCAGCGGATTCCTATCGTCGCATCCGCAACACCGCGCGTTTCCTGCTGGCGAACCTCAATGGCTTCGATCCAAGCCGCGACTGCGTGGCGCCGGACGAAATGGTGGTACTGGATCGCTGGGCAGTCGGTCGTGCACAGGCGGCACAGCTGGATATCGAACAGGCATACGCCAATTACGATTTCCACGAAGTGGTACAGCGCCTGATGCAGTTCTGTTCGGTCGAGATGGGGTCGTTCTATCTGGATATCATCAAGGATCGCCAGTACACCGCGAAGAGCGACAGCGTCGCCCGCCGCAGCTGTCAGACTGCGCTGTTCCATATTGCGGAAGCGCTGGTGCGCTGGATGGCGCCGATCATGTCCTTTACCGCAGACGAAATCTGGGGCTTCCTGCCGGGTAAACGTGCGCAATACGTCTTTACCGAAGAATGGTACGACGGCCTGTTCGGCCTGGCTGAGGGCGAAAGCATGAACGACGCCTTCTGGGCCGAGCTGCTGAAGGTTCGTGGCGAAGTGAACAAGGTGCTGGAACAGGCGCGGGCGGACAAACGCCTCGGCGGTTCATTGGAGGCTGCGGTGACGCTGTATGCCGATGACGCGCTGGCGGCCCGCTTGAACAGCCTGCAGGATGAGCTGCGCTTTGTGCTGCTGACTTCCGCTGCGCGCGTTGCACCGCTGGCAGACGCTCCGGCAGATGCCCAGCAGAGCGAATTGCTGAAGGGTCTGAAAATCGCCTTCGGTACTGCTGAAGGCGAGAAGTGCCCACGCTGCTGGCATTTCACTACCGACATCGGCAAGGTAGCGGAGCACGCAGATCTCTGCGGCCGCTGTGTAACCAACGTTGCCGGCGACGGCGAAAAGCGTAACTTTGCCTAATGAACAAGTGCCTGATGAAAAAACCGATCTGTTCGACCGGCCTGCGTTGGCTGTGGCTGGTGTTGGTGGTGCTGGTGCTGGATTTTGCCAGCAAGCAGTGGATCCTGAGTCATTTTGTGCTGGGCCAGTCCCAGCCCTTGATCCCCTCGTTTAACCTGTACTATGCACGTAACTACGGCGCGGCGTTCAGCTTCCTGGCCGACCATGGCGGCTGGCAGCGCTGGTTCTTTGCCGGCATTGCCATCGCGATTGTGGTGGTGCTGCTGGTGATGATGTATCGCAGCCAGGCGACGCAGAAGCTGAACAATATCGCCTACGCTTTTATTATCGGTGGGGCGCTGGGTAATTTGTTCGACCGCCTGTGGCATGGCTTCGTGGTCGACTTTATCGATTTTTACGTCGGCAACTGGCATTACCCGACCTTCAATCTGGCAGACAGCTTCATCTGCGTAGGGGCTGCGATGATCGTATTAGAAGGTTTCCTGCCGGCCAGCAAGCGGGCAGGCGACAGCCAGGACAAGCAACAAGGTGAGTAACATGACGGCCCAAGTACAACCCGACAGCGCGGTGCTGGTGCACTTTACGCTGAAACTGGAAGACGGTTCCACCGCGGAATCTACGCGCGGTAACGGCAAGCCGGCGCTGTTTCGCCTTGGCGACGGCAGTTTGTCGGCGCCGTTGGAGCAGCAGCTGGTTGGCCTGCGTGCCGGCGATAAATGCGCGTTCACGCTACAACCGGAAGACGCTTTTGGCGACAATAACCCGGATCTGATTCAGTTCTTCTTGCGCCGTGACTTTGCGCAAACCGGCGTGCCGGAAGTGGGCACCATTATGCTGTTCACTGCCATCGACGGTAGCGAAATGCCGGGCGTGGTGCGTGAAGTTGCAGAAGAATCGGTGACCGTTGATTTTAACCATCCGCTGGCGGGACACCCGGTGACCTTCGATATCGAGGTACTGGAAATCGACCCGCAGCAGGAGGAGACGCATGCAAATATTGCTGGCTAACCCTCGCGGCTTTTGTGCCGGGGTTGATCGTGCGATCAGCATCGTGGAACGTGCGCTGGAGCTTTATGGCGCGCCGATCTACGTGCGTCACGAAGTGGTGCATAACCGCTACGTGGTGGACAGCCTGCGCGCACGCGGCGCGGTGTTTATCGAAGAAATTGCCGAAGTACCGGACGGCTCGATTCTGATCTTCTCGGCACACGGCGTTTCGCAGGCGGTGCGAGCCGAAGCCAAAGCGCGCGAATTGACCATGCTGTTTGACGCCACCTGTCCGCTGGTGACCAAAGTGCATATGGAAGTCGCGCGCGCCAGCCGCAAGGGTACCGAGGCGATCCTTATCGGTCACGCCGGACACCCGGAAGTCGAAGGTACCATGGGCCAGTACAGCAATCCGCAAGGGGGCATGTACCTGGTTGAATCGCCGCAAGACGTGTGGAAATTGCAGGTGAAGAACGAAGACAACCTGTGCTTTATGACGCAAACCACGTTGTCGGTGGATGATACTTCGGACGTGATTGACGCATTGCGTCAACGCTTCCCGAAAATCATCGGCCCGCGCAAGGACGACATCTGCTACGCGACCACCAACCGGCAGGAAGCGGTGCGCAATCTGGCAGGAGACGCGGACGTGGTGCTGGTGGTTGGCTCGAAGAACTCCTCCAATTCCAATCGGTTGGCCGAGCTGGCGCAGCGGGTTGGCAAACCTGCTTATCTGATTGATTCTGCGGCAGACATTCAGGAGCAATGGCTGAAAAATGCCAGCAACATCGGCGTTACCGCCGGGGCTTCGGCGCCGGATGTGCTGGTGCAGGATGTGATCGGTCGTCTGAAGGCGCTGGGCGGCAAAGAGGTGCATGAGATCACCGGCCGTGAAGAGAATATCGTGTTCGAGGTGCCGAAAGAGCTGCGGATGGACATCAAGCAGGTTGATTGAGCCACTAGCGGCAAGGTAACGGGGAGCTTCGGCTCCCCGTTTTGCGTTACAGCGTCGGCGCAATCAGCCGAGGCGCGATGCGCGCGTCAAGGCTCTGGCCGTCTGCGCCGTGGCGCCAGGCGCTTGGCGTCAGTCCATGTACCTGTTTGAATGCCTTGGAAAAATGCAGTTGGTTGGCGTAGCCGACCGACAGGGCGACAACCTTGATGGCCGCACTACCGTGGCGCAGCAGGCCGGCGGCGATGCCCATACGATACTGCAACAGATATTCTTTTGGCCCGAGTCCAAACTCGGCCTTGAACAGTCGACTCATATAACTGCGATTAATGCTGCAATAATCGGCAAGCTGCGCGATAGAGATATTCTCGTGGTAACGGCTCTCGATATATTTTATCGCCTTTGCCAGGTGACGCTGCTTCTCCGGCGGCTTTGCTTTGGGGGACGCATGCGCATTGGCAATCAGCGCGGAAAAAAACAGGTAGCTCAAGCCAATAATCTTCAGCCAGGCTTCGTTTTGTTGGTGTGCGACAATCTCTGTCAGATAACCTCGCTCAGCGGCGTCGGGCGTATAGCGTTGCGGGCGATAAATCGGCATTTGGCGGCTGAGACGGCATTGCTGAAAGATATTGGCCGCCATCAGCCCGTCAACTTCGATCCACATGTAGTGCCAGGGGTACTGCTGGTCGGCGCTGTAGGTGGTGATATCGTGCGGATAAATCAGAAAGCCCTCGCCGGGTTGCACGCTAAAAGTACCATGCTCGGTACGTAAGGTACCGGTACCGGATATCACATAATGAAATAGATAATGCTGGCGCACCGCCGGGCCGAAACAGTGGCCCGGTGCACAATCTTCGACGCCAAACTGGAACACGTTCAGCTCGATGTTCGAAGTGTGTGCCAGGGTAAAACTCTTATGCATCAACCGCTCCCTTCACATTGGCATGCCATGGCATTAACGGTAGCAGCTTGTTGTCATGTCGTATGTTGTTCTGTAAGTACAGCAAGACCCAGCTCACACTTTCCCCCGAGCGTCATTTTTACCCATAAGCAGGTCACTTTCCTCCATATACAACCACTCGGCCGAACACTATTTTCAACACACACCAACGGTAATCTGCCTCGCAACAGTGGAGAAATGAGATGATTAAAGTGACGTTTATGGGGGCTGGCAGCACTATCTTTGCCAAGAATGTATTGGGAGATATCATGTGCACCCCGGCCTTACAGGAAGTGGAAATCGCGCTGTACGATATTGATAGCGGCCGCTTGAATGAATCGCTGACCATGCTCAATAACATCAATCAAAACGTTAACGGCGGCAAAGCGATCATCACGCCTTATCTCGGCGTCGAGCAGCGTCGTGCGGCGCTGAAAAATGCAGATTATGTGGTGAACGCTATCCAGGTTGGCGGCTACGATCCCTGCACCGTCACCGACTTTGAGGTGGCGAACCGGTTCGGCCTGCGCCAGACCATTGCCGATACGCTGGGCATTGGCGGCATCTTCCGCGCTCTGCGTACCATCCCGGTGCTGTTTTCCTTTGCGCGCGACATGGAGGAGGTCTGCCCTGACGCCTGGCTGTTGAACTACACCAATCCGATGGCTTCACTGACCGGCGCGATGCTACGTCATACCGGCGTGAAAACCGTCGGGCTGTGTCACAGTGTTCAGGTGTGCGCAGAAACGTTGTTGAAAAGCGTGGGCATGCCGAGCGATGGCGTACAGTTCCATATCGCCGGCATTAACCACATGGCCTGGTTGCTGGATATACGACGCCATGGCCAGGATCTCTATCCGGAAATCAAACGCCGGGCCGCCGCGCTGCATGACAAGCATGATGATATGGTGCGTCATGAAATCATGAAAACCTTCGGTTATTACGTGACCGAGTCCTCCGAACATAACGCCGAATATATGCCTTACTGGATCAAGCGCAACTACCCGGAGCTGATCGAGCGCTTTAATATTCCACTCGATGAATATCCGCGCCGCTGCGTCGAGCAAATTGCCCAGTGGGAGCAGCAAAAACAGGCGCTGACCCACGATGCCCACCTCAGTCACACGCGAACTCATGAGTACGCTTCGTACATCATCGAGGCGATGGAAACCGATCGGCCGTACAAGATCGGCGGTAACGTGCTCAATACCGGGTTGATCACCAACCTGCCCAATGAAGCCTGCGTGGAGGTACCTTGCCTGGTGGATGGACAGGGGGTCACGCCGTGTCACGTCGGTAACTTGCCGGAGCAACTGGCGGCGCTTAACCGCACCAACATTAATACTCAATTGCTGACCATTGAAGCGGCGGTGACCCAGAAACGCGAGGCGATTTACCATGCCGCGCTGCTTGATCCACATACTTCGGCCGAATTATCCATCGATGACATTCGCAAGCTGTGTGATGCCCTGATCGAAGCCCACGGCGACTGGCTGCCGGCGTACCACTAACCGTTCTCTCCTGCATATCACTTCCTCCAATAACACCACGGGCGCGGATCCCGCGCCTGCAAAAAGGGATGGCGAGCTATGTACTATCTAAAAAACAAGAATTTCTGGATATTCAGCGGCTTTTGCTTCTTCTACTTTTTCATCCTTGGTTCGATTCTGCCTTTCTTTCCCATCTGGCTGCATGACGTCAACCACCTCGACCAACAGCAAACCGGCCTGGTGTTTTCGATTACTGCGTTCTTTGCCCTGGTTTGCCAACCGGTGTTTGGCGTGATCACCGATAAATTTGGGCTAAAAAAACACCTGTTGTGGATGATTATCATATTGCTGGTGTTTTTGGCGCCGTTGTTTATCTATGTGATATCGCCGTTACTGCAAACGCATTTTTGGCTCGGTGCACTGCTGTGTGGTCTCTACCTTGGGCTGGTGGCCAGCGGCGGTTCGCCGGCGATTGAAGCCTACGTTGAAAAAGTCAGTCGCCGCAGCCATTTCGAATATGGCCGGGTACGGCTGTTTGGCTGTATCGGCTGGGCGATTTGCGCTTCCATCGTCGGCTACATGTTTACCATCAATAACCAGTTTTCGTTTTGGCTGGCGTCGGGCTGCACGCTGATTCTGGCGCTGCTGCTGTTCCTGTTCCGGCCAGAAACAAGCCACACCGTGACGGTGGCAGACCAGTTGGCGTTGAACAAGAACCCGGTAAGCGTGCGGTCCGCGCTACAACTGCTGAAGATGCGCAAATTTTGGTATCTGGTGATGTATATCGTCGGCGTGGCCTGCGTATATGACGTATTTGATCAGCAGTTCGCCAATTTCTTCACCTCGTTCTTTCAGGATCGTCATGCCGGTACCCAGGCATTTGGCTATGTCACCACCCTCGGGGAGTTTCTCAACGCTTTCATCATGTTTTTTGCACCGTTGATCATTAACCGCATTGGCGGCAAAAATGCTTTGTTGATCGCCGGGGTCATCATGTCGGTACGGATTATCGGATCGTCCTTTGCGGATTCGGTTCCGGCAGTGATCGTATTGAAAACGCTGCATATGTTTGAAGTGCCGTTTTTGCTGGTCGGCATTTTCAAGTACATCACCACGCAATTCGACGTCAAGCTGTCAGCTTCCATCTACCTGTTTGGCTTCTGTTTTTTCAAGCAGCTTTCGGCGATCGTCATGTCATACGCGGCCGGCATGATGTATTCGGCGTACGGTTTCAAAACGGCCTATCTGATCCTGGGGTGCATTGCGCTGTTGTTTACCTGTGTTTCGGCCTTTACGCTAAGTGGCAAAGCGCCGGCAGCCTTTGCCGACAAAAGCCGCCTGGCCACGCCAGCCCCCTAGCACCAGCCGCTATACGCTGCGCGGTGGCCGCTGGCGACCATCGCCGATGAGGCGCTGGTATTAACCGGGTGAGTACGTTTTATCCTAGGGGGCTTTTGCCCCCTTGCTGCGCTTGGCTATTGGTTGCCTTGCCGTTTATCCTGGCGCTGGGCCCAGAGTCGATCGAGATAAGGCAGCCACCGGTTACAGTGAAAACCGGTTCAGGAATTGGTCGATCATCTGATGATCCTCCGGCGCCAGTTGCCAACCGGGATGGCGGCAATAGTCGGTAGCGATGATATTGCGCCGATGTAAAATCGTTTTCTCAATCTGGATGATGTATTCGCAGTGGCTCATCCAACGTTGGATATAAGGCAATAATGCCTGGTGCAGTTGCTGCGCCCGCTCTACTTCGCCACCTTGCCAATGACGAAAAATACTCAGGTAAACCTCGCTGAACGAACAACCCGGCATCACGCCTTTACCGCCTGCGGCCAATATTTGCAGCATATAAAGGCCAGCATAGCCGTTTAGCACGTTGGCCTGTGGGGCCAATTGCAAAAACTCCCGGGTGTAATCCACCGGTGGATTACATTCAATCTTGAAGACGGCATGGGGATAGCGGGCTGCCACGTCGGCCAATTGTTGCGGGGTGATCGGCAAACCGGTTTCGCCCGGCGCATATTGCACCATTACGGGGATCTCTACCGCCTCCAAAACGGCAAAAATATGCTGCTGGATCGCCTGCGGGCTGGGTTGCAGAAAGAACGGCGGCAACAGCATCAAGGCATCAGCCCCCAGTTTTTGATAATGCCGGGCGCGTTTTACGGCGACTTCGCTGCTGTGATCGGTGATCGATATAGCGCGATATAGCGACGCCCCCGCCAATTCGTTGATAAATATTTCCGCCAGACGCTCACGTTCGCGTTCCTCGAGTTTTGGGAATTCGCTGGCGATGCCAAACAGCGTCATGCCTTGAACGCCGGTTGCGGCCAAATGTTCCAGTAGATGTATAAAACTCTGTGGGTCGGTCTCGCCATTAGCCTTGAACGGCATCGCGACGATCGGGTTGACCCCGGCAATATTAGTCGCTTGGTAACGGTTCATTACTTCACCTCCCGATCGGCTAATACGGCACCCTGCGCGGCAGGTAAAGCCCAGCGGCGATATAAACGCAGGAAGCCGCGTGGTACCTCTTTGTCCACCGGCTGCCAGCGTTGACGCCGCTGCGCCAAAACCGCCTCGCTGACGTGCAGTGTCAGGGTTCGCATGGGAATATCGACGGATATCTCGTCGCCGTTCTGCACCAATGCCAGTTCGCCACCGTCCACCGCCTCAGGCGATATATGTCCGACAAACAACCCTCGGTTGGAGCCGGAAAAACGGCCGTCGGTGATCAGGGCACAGCTGTCGGCTAATCCCATGCCCTCCAGAGATTTCATTGGCTTGTACATTTCCGGCATGCCGGGGCCACCTTTGGGACCTTCATAGCGCAGAACCAGGATACTACCCGGTTTGATATGGCCAGACATTATCGCCTCAACAGATTCCAGCTCGCTGTTGAACACCACGGCAGGCCCACGGAAACACATTAAATTTTCCGGAACGGCGGCCGGTTTTACGACGCAGCCGAGCGGTGACAGATTGCCGTGCAGTACCGCGACGCCGGCCTCATTACGCACCGGAATAGCCAAGGTGTGGATGACCTCCGGGCGTCGACTTGGCTGCGTTTTCGCCAATAGTTCAGCCTTGGTTTTACCGGTAACGGTTAATGCATTGAGATCGAGCAGCCTGGCAATCTCAATCTCTACTGCCGGTACGCCACCCGCCTCCCAAAAATCGATCATGTCGTGTTCGCTGGCCGGGTAGAGCGAAGCGACCAACGGTACCTGATGGCTCAACTCATCGAAGACAGACAGAGGCAGATGGCCCAGTTCCGCTTCGTAATGAATGGCTTGCAGATGCAGAATGGCGTTGGTAGAGCCTCCCGTAGCCAGCAGGTAGATCACCGCATTGCGGATTGAGGCAGCGGTGATGATCTGGCGCGCGTTGATGCCTTTCAATACCAGTTCGACCGCGGTGCGCCCGCTGTCGATTGCGCACGTACGGCGCGCGTCCGAAACTGCGGGCAGCGTGCTACTGCCTGGCAGACTCATGCCGAGCACTTCGGCGATACAACACATGGTATTGGCAGTGCCATACATGGTGCAGGAGCCAGGACCGGGTTCGGCGATATTTTCGATATGTGCAAATTCTGCCTCATCGATTTCGCCTCGCATCTTCCAACCGATGGCCTCGGTGACGATATTGCCATCCCAGTGTTTGCCTTTATATTCTGCCGGGTACATCGGTCCGCCATTGACCATAATAGCCGGAATGTCCAACCGTGCCGCAGCCATCAGCATAGCGGGAACGATTTTGTCGCAAGAACCCAGCAATACCATACCGTCGAAACGATGGGCACGCATCATCACCTCGATTGAGGCGGTGATCACTTCGCGAGCGGCCAGAATATAGCGCATGCCGAGATGCCCTTCGGCGATGCCATCACAGGGAGCGATAGTGCCAAATACCATGCCGACGCCGCCGGCTTCTTCAATGCCTTGCAATACCTTGGCCGTCAGTTCGTTCAGATTGGCATGACCGGCGGTGGCATTGGTATAGCTGTTGACCACGGCGATCACCGGGCGGCGCAGCTGTTCGTCACTGTGCCCCATGGATTTGTACAGCGCGCGCTTCAAAGCGCCGTCATCGCCTTCCAGAATGGGGTTGAAATGCGTGCTGCAACCACCGTTGCCGCAGGTTCCACATCCGCTCATAGTCAAATTCTCTCGTTGATATTCAAAGGGTTGTCAGTGTCAGGTTGTTCTACATGGGGGGGCGTGTCGTGGTTTTTTTTAGCGCCAAGCAGTTTGGCTGGCAGCATGAAGATCAACGGCGCACAGAGCAGCAGGAAACCCGCCAGAATGTATAGGCCGCTGTCGGTTTGGCCGGTTTGGTCTTTCAGCCAGCCGAGCACGGTAGGGCCGAAGAAACCCGCGAGATTGCCGACAGAGTTCACCAGGGCAATACCGGCAGCGGCGGCGGTGCCGGAAAGCAGAGTGCCAGGCAGGCTGATGTAGGTGGGGATCAGCGCCAGGGTGCCGGACATCGCAACGCAGATCCAGGTCATCATCCAGAAAGTGGAGCCGCTGCAATAGGCGCTCAATGTCAGACCGATACAGCCAATCACTGCCGGAATGGCGATATGCCAGCGACGCTCCTGTTTCAGATCGGAGTGGCGGCTGTTCCAGACCATAAATGCGGCACCAAAAACGTAGGGTAAGGCTGCCAGTAGGCCGATTTGGAAATCGTCGCTGATGCCCGAGGTTTTAATAATGGAAGGCAGCCAGAAACTGACGCCGTAATAACCGACGTTGAAACTGAAGAAAATCAGCGCCAGCAACCAGACATAGCGGTTCGCCAGCATCTCTTTCAGGCTGTGGGCTGCTTTGCCGTTTGCCGCACGATCCCGGTTGTTACTATCCCTTGCCAGGTCGGCCAGCACGAGGTTTTTCTCTGCGGTGGTGAGCCATGTGGCTTCGGCCACGTTGTTATCCAGGTAACGCAGCACCACAAAGGCCAGCACAAAAGAGGGGATCGCCTCGACCAGGAACAACCATTGCCAGTTATGCAAATTACCGACGTCTTCAAACAGCTTGAGGATCAAGCCGGAAAGCGGGCTGCCGATAATCACCGACAATGGTGTGACCAGAATAAACAGGCCCAGCGTGCGGGCGGAACGCCACGACGGGAACCACAATGTTAAATAGAACACGATACCGGGGAAGAAACCGGCTTCGGCTACGCCGAGCAGGAAACGCAGTACATAGAAAGTGGTTGGCGTGGTGACAAACATCATGGCTGCGGACAGCACCGCCCAGGTTGCCATGATACGTGCGATCCAGAAACGTGGGCCGTAGCGTTGCATCAGCAGGTTGCTAGGCAGCTCAAAAATAAAATAACCGATAAAGAATATGCCGGCACCCAGGCCATACACGGTATCGCTGAAGCTAAGGGCATCTTGCATATGCAGCTTGGCGAAGCCGACGTTAACGCGATCCAGGTAAGCGAAGAAATAGCACAAAATCAGGAAAGGGATCAGGCGGCGGGTAATTTTGCCATATACCCGTGATTCAATGGCTTGTTCTGTCGTTGGGGTTTCCGTGGTCAGCTTCATGATGTTTTCCTCTGATTTGTTTTTTTATTCGCCGGGGGATATCGGCGTATTCAAGGAGCGATCGACAGCCTGGGGTAACGGTGGTTCGGTACGCAGAGATTGGGCGTTACTCCATCGATTGACGCCACGCGGCCCGATAGGCCAAAGCCCGCTGGCGTAACGCCATCAGGTTGATTCCGGGCTGGTACAAACCGCTGCCCAAGCCAAAACCATGAGCGCCGGCTAATCGGTAAGCGCGCATTTGCGTACTGTCAGGTTGCACGCCACCTACTGGCAGGCAGACGATATTCTTCGGCAGCACCACGCTCAGCGCCTTGGTTACCGCAGGGGTAATACTCTCCGCCGGAAACAATTTCAGTCCGCTGGCTCCGGCGTTAATAGCGCTGAAGGCTTCGGAGGGGGTGGCCGCGGCGGGCAAACTGATCAGATTTAACGAACGGGAATGGCCAATTACTGCAGCGTCGGTATTAGGGGAAACTATCAATTGCTCGCCGGCGTTGGCCACCGCTTCAACTTGCCTAACGTTCAGTACGGTGCCGGCTCCAACAAAACCGCGGTCGCCGACGGTTTTCCTGATCAGGCGGATAGCGTCGTAAGGGGCGGGGCCGTTAAGCGGCACTTCCAGGTAGAGGAAACCACAGTCGAGAAGGATTTCGGCGACGGGTTCCGCCTCGTCGATGGTGATGCCACGTAAAATGGCAACCAGGGGAAGTGCCTGTTGTTGCCATCGTTGGATGAAGCTCTCTGGACTCATTGGAAGACTCCTGACAGTAGGGGGTAAAGTTGACTTAACCCGTTGATAAAACAGATATCGCCGTCCATGGTGTTCAAGGACAGCCCCAACCCCTGAACGCCATGGATTATCCACGCCGGACGGCTCCGGTTGGCGGTGAGCTTTATGGCGCCGGCGGCCAGGCCGTTAAGCCCACGCGGCTGGTTGAAGCAAGCGGCTTCATGCCAGCCTTGTTGTGACCCCACCATGCCGGCCATGACCAGCGGCAAGGCACCCTGCTCAGGCAACCAGGGGGTAATAGGATTTGCAGGGTAACGGCGAGGCGGTTTTTTCCTGCCGCAGGCCGGCCGCAGAAGCGACTGAAGCAGCCCAGCAGCCGCTGTACCTGCATTAAAAAAGCGCGAAAGTGAGTCGTCCCCCAATCAATAGCAATCCAGTTGTCATTCATGTTGGTAATACATGTATGTTAATCTTGTAATACAAGAATGCTAGAGCGAAAACCGCGCAGGATCTGTGAGGGGGATCGAAATTACCGCAAAGAAGGTTTTTTAAAGGATATGGGCGAACATCGCCGGTTGTTGCTGCCAGTTATGCTTTTTGGCCGCGTTGAGCAAAATGACGCGCATACGCTGGCGCGCAGTTTCGACCTGTTTAAAGCGAATCGCTTCCAACAATTGCTGGTGCTCTTCTACCGCACTTTTGGTCAGCCGGACATCTTCTTCCAGCGTTTGCTGAAAAGAGAGCGCCATGGCTGCGGAAAGTGCGCTGCCTAGTGAATGCAAAAAGGGATTATGGCTGGCGGCCAGCAACGCGAGATGAAACGCCATATCGCCCTGTTCAAACAGTTGGCGGCTGGCCTGCCGTTGCCCTTGCGCCATCAGTTGGCAGGCATCTTCCAACGCGGCAAGATCGTGCCCAGTGGCGTTAACCGCGGCCAATGCCGCGATATTCGGCTCAAAAATCAGCCGTGTGACCATTAATTGTTCAACCAGTTGCTGATCGAGACTGCCCTGCGCCAACCAGCTCAATACGTCCGGATCCAAAAAGCTCCATTGTTCGCGCGTATTGACCGTACTGCGTTTCTTGGCCTGAATGCTGATCAATCCCTTTGCGGCCAATACCTGCAAGGCGTTGCGCACTGAGGTACGGGACACGTCATACTGCAAGGCCAGCTCGTTTTCCCCGGGCAGCGAAAGCCCTGGCGGCAGTTCACCGTTGATGATGCGGCGGGCTAAATCCTGTGTCAGAGTTTCCGATAGGGTGGTTTTTACGCTTTTCATCTGGTGATCTCAGGCAGGTAATACGGCATTGGGATCACATAATAAGCCAAGCGACGACCAGGTGGTACCCATGCTGCTTCACGGGTAAGTAACACACCCTGGCGGGACGCGGATCGCGCGGATTGAAATTGCATGATTATGTACAATCGGCGGTTGAAACCGCGTCGGCCGTCTTATCCGCCAGTGATGGCGTTACTGATAAAAAATTGGGGATATCATAATTTTCTAATCATGATTTAAATCCTCTGGCGGTGGTAAGGTGAGACGGTTACCCTGAATCGATAGCCTATGGGATAGGCATCAAATCAAAAAGAGAGATAAAAGCATGACTGATACACAGATCCGCATTGCGATTGCGGGTTCCGGTGGCCGGATGGGGCGTCAATTGATCCAGGCCGTGCAGCAGGCGCAGGGCGTGGTGCTGGGGGCAGCGTTGGAGCGTCCAGGGTCCAGCCTGTTGGGCACCGATGCCGGTGAGTTGGCCGGTATCGGCGCACTGGGCGTCACCGTGAGCGATAGTTTGTCAAAGGTAGCGGATGACTTCGACATTCTGATCGATTTCACCCGTCCGGAAGGCACGCTGGCGCATCTGGCGTTTTGCGTCGAGCATCACAAGGCGATGGTGATTGGCACCACCGGTTTTGACGATGCCGGCAAAGCGGCTATCCGCGATGCCGCGCAGCATATTGGCATCGTGTTTGCCGCCAACTTCAGCGTTGGCGTCAACGTGGTGCTGAAACTGCTCGAGAAAGCAGCCAAAGTGATGGGCGACTATACCGACATCGAAATTGTTGAAGCTCACCATCGCCATAAGGTGGATGCCCCCTCGGGTACCGCGCTGGCGATGGGGGAAGCAATCGCCGACGCGCTGGGCCGAGATCTGAAAAGCTGTGCGGTGTATGCCCGTGAAGGCCATACCGGCGAACGCGAGCCGCATAGTATTGGCTTTGCGACTATTCGTGCCGGGGATATCGTCGGCGAGCACACGGCCATGTTTGCCGACATCGGTGAACGGGTGGAAATCACCCATAAGGCCTCCAGTCGCATGACCTTTGCTAATGGTGCGGTTCGTGCGGCAGGTTGGCTGTCAGATCGCCAAAATGGGCTATTTGATATGCGTGACGTGCTGGGTTTGGACCGGTTATAATTTTTTTAACATCGCCGTGATACCTGTTTATTTATCATAACTCCATGATAATAGGGCAATATATTTATTGCCCTTTTCTTTAACATGAAAAATAGAGCTTTAATGCAGGTTTATTTGTTTTTCTTGTATTTTCGTTGGTTAACTTGTCTTTATGTTGGTTGGTTGACCTTTTTTACCCGCGCCAGCCGTCTCCCAGGTGGAAAAAAGCCGGCTTTCCTGTCATTGTGGCTCGCAACCGTTTACTCATTGCCGGTTTGCATGTCTTTTTATGGCTGAGGTGGCAAGAAAACCGTGAAATATGCAAAAATAGCTAGAAAAATGGCACTTGGAGTAGACAAACCGAGCACCCATCATTAAAATGCGCCCAATTTGCCAAAAATTAGCCTTGAGGCCGGTTTTTGCATTGATTTAGATCGTGATATCTGAATTAATATGCAAATATTGTGATTGATTATTCCTCGGAGGGTGTTTTGATTAAGTCAGCGCTATTGGTTCTGGAAGACGGAACCCAATTCCACGGTCGGGCCATCGGGGCAGAAGGTACGGCAGTGGGGGAAGTGGTCTTCAATACGTCGATGACCGGCTATCAAGAAATCCTCACCGATCCTTCCTACTCCCGCCAGATCGTTACTCTTACTTATCCCCATATCGGCAATGTCGGCACCAATGCTTCCGACGCAGAATCCTCCGCTGTTCATGCTCAAGGCCTGGTTATTCGCGACCTCCCGTTGATTGCCAGCAACTACCGCTGTGAAGAAGGGCTGTCGGAGTATCTGAAGCGCAACAACATTGTGGCGATTGCCGATATCGATACCCGCAAGTTGACGCGTCTGCTGCGTGAAAAGGGTGCGCAAAACGGTTGCATTATTGCCGGCGACGCGCCGGACGCAGCGCTGGCGTTGGAAAAGGCCAAGGCCTTCCCGGGTCTGAAAGGGATGGATCTGGCAAAAGAAGTGACCACCCAAGAAGCTTACGCCTGGCAACAGGGCAGCTGGACGCTTGACGGCGAGCTGCCGGAAGCCAAAGACGCGGCCGCGCTGCCATTCCACGTGGTGGCCTATGACTATGGCGTCAAACGCAATATCCTGCGCATGCTGGTGGATCGCGGCTGCCGCCTGACGGTCGTACCGGCGCAGACCTCGGCGGAAGAGGTGCTGAAAATGGCGCCAGACGGCATTTTCCTCTCTAACGGCCCGGGCGATCCGGAGCCATGTGATTACGCCATCGCCGCCATCAAACAGTTCCTCGACACCGACATCCCGGTGTTCGGCATCTGCCTTGGCCACCAGTTGCTGGCGCTGGCCAGCGGCGCGCAAACGGTGAAGATGAAACTCGGCCACCACGGCGGCAACCACCCGGTGAAAGATCTGGATAACCACACGGTGATGATCACCGCGCAGAACCACGGGTTTGCGGTTGACGAAAACCACCTGCCGGCCAATTTGCGCGTGACGCACAAATCGCTGTTCGACCACACCGTGCAGGGCATTCATCGTACCGACAAAGCGGCGTTCAGCTTCCAGGGACACCCGGAAGCCAGCCCGGGTCCGCACGATGCCGCCCCGCTGTTCGATCACTTTATCGAACTGATTGAGACTTACCGTTCCAACGCCAAATAATCAGGAGCCTTGATAAAATGCCAAAACGTACTGATATAAAAAGCATCCTGATCCTCGGCGCTGGCCCGATCGTTATCGGCCAGGCGTGCGAATTCGACTATTCGGGCGCTCAGGCCTGCAAGGCGCTGCGTGAAGAGGGTTACCGCGTTATTCTGGTGAACTCCAACCCGGCCACCATCATGACCGATCCGGAAATGGCTGATGCGACCTACATTGAGCCGATCCACTGGGAAGTGGTGCGCAAAATCATCGAAAAAGAGCGTCCAGACGCGGTACTGCCGACCATGGGCGGCCAGACGGCGCTGAACTGCGCGCTGGAGCTGGAGCGTCAGGGGGTGCTGGCGGAATTTGGCGTGACCATGATTGGCGCCACCGCCGATGCCATCGACAAGGCCGAAGACCGTCGCCGTTTTGATGTGGCAATGAAGAAAATCGGCCTGGATACCGCGCGTTCCGGTATTGCGCATACCATGGAAGAAGCGCTGGCAGTGGCCGCTGACGTCGGGTTCCCCTGCATTATCCGTCCGTCCTTTACCATGGGCGGCACCGGCGGCGGCATTGCCTACAACCGCGAAGAGTTCGAGGAAATCTGCGAACGCGGCCTGGATCTGTCACCGACCAAAGAGCTGTTGATCGATGAGTCGCTGATCGGTTGGAAAGAGTATGAAATGGAAGTGGTGCGCGACAAGAACGACAACTGTATCATCGTCTGTTCTATCGAAAACTTCGACGCCATGGGCATTCACACCGGCGACTCGATCACCGTTGCGCCGGCACAAACCCTGACCGACAAAGAATACCAGATCATGCGTAACGCCTCGATGGCGGTACTGCGTGAAATCGGCGTGGAAACCGGCGGATCCAACGTGCAGTTCTCGGTGAACCCGAAGACCGGCCGTCTGATCGTGATCGAAATGAACCCGCGTGTGTCACGCTCCTCGGCGCTGGCGTCGAAGGCGACCGGTTTCCCGATTGCCAAAATCGCCGCCAAGCTGGCGGTGGGCTACACCCTCGACGAGCTGATGAACGACATCACCGGTGGACGTACCCCGGCCTCCTTTGAACCGTCGATCGACTACGTGGTCACTAAAATCCCGCGTTTCAACTTCGAAAAATTCGCCGGCGCCAATGACCGCTTGACCACCCAGATGAAATCGGTCGGCGAAGTCATGGCGATTGGCCGTACCCAGCAGGAATCATTGCAGAAAGCGCTGCGTGGGCTGGAAGTGGGTGCTACCGGTTTCGACCCGAAAGTCAGCCTGGACGATCCGGAAGCGCTGACCAAAATCCGTCGCGAGCTGAAAGACGCCGGCGCTGAGCGCATCTGGTACATCGCCGATGCCTTCCGCGCAGGCCTGTCTGTCGATGGCGTGTTCAACCTGACCAACATCGACCGCTGGTTCCTGGTGCAGATTGAAGAGCTGGTACGTCTGGAAGAGCAGGTGGCAGCGTCCGGCATCAACGGGCTGACGCCGGAATTCCTGCGCACCCTGAAGCGCAAGGGCTTCGCCGATGCGCGCCTGGCCAAACTGGCCGGCGTAGCGGAAAGCGCAGTGCGCAAACTGCGTCACGGTTACGGCCTGCACCCGGTTTACAAGCGCGTGGATACCTGTGCGGCGGAATTTTCCACCGACACTGCTTACATGTATTCCACCTATGAAGAAGAGTGTGAATCCAACCCGACCCATGACCGACCGAAGGTGATGGTGCTGGGTGGTGGTCCGAACCGCATCGGTCAGGGCATCGAGTTCGATTACTGCTGCGTGCACGCCTCGCTGGCACTGCGCGAAGACGGTTACGAAACCATTATGGTCAACTGTAACCCGGAAACCGTTTCAACCGATTATGACACTTCCGATCGTCTGTACTTCGAGCCGGTAACGCTGGAAGACGTGCTGGAAATCGTGCGCATCGAGCAGCCAAAGGGCGTTATCGTGCAATACGGCGGCCAGACTCCGCTGAAACTGGCACGTGAGCTGGAAGCGGCCGGCGTACCGATTATCGGTACCAGTCCGGACGCGATTGACCGCGCCGAAGACCGCGAGCGTTTCCAGCAGGCGGTAAACCGTCTGGGTCTGAAACAGCCGGCCAACGCCACCGTTACCGCAATCGATCAGGCGGTAGAAAAGGCAGCCGGCATCGGTTATCCGCTGGTGGTGCGCCCTTCCTACGTACTGGGCGGCCGTGCGATGGAAATCGTCTACGACGAAATCGACCTGCGTCGCTATTTCCAGAATGCGGTCAGCGTATCCAACGACGCGCCGGTATTGCTTGACCGTTTCCTGGACGACGCGGTGGAAGTGGACGTCGACGCCATCTGCGACGGCGAACGCGTGCTGATTGGCGGCATTATGGAGCACATCGAGCAGGCCGGCGTTCACTCCGGCGACTCGGCCTGTTCACTGCCGGCCTATACGCTGAGCAAGGAAATCCAGGACGTAATGCGCCAACAGGTGGAAAAACTGGCGTTCGAACTGCAGGTGCGCGGTTTGATGAACGTGCAGTTTGCGGTCAAGGATAATGAAGTCTACCTGATTGAAGTCAACCCGCGTGCGGCGCGTACCGTGCCGTTCGTCTCGAAAGCCACCGGCGTGCCGTTGGCGAAAGTGGCGGCGCGCGTGATGGCTGGCAAAACCCTGGCCGAACAGGGTGTGACGGAAGAAGTGATTCCGCCGTACTACTCGGTTAAGGAAGTGGTGCTGCCGTTCAACAAATTCCCGGGGGTTGACCCGATTCTCGGTCCGGAAATGCGCTCTACCGGCGAAGTAATGGGCGTTGGCCGCACCTTTGCCGAAGCGTTTTCCAAAGCGATGCTTGGCAGCAACTCCGGCATGAAAAAACAGGGCCGTGCGCTGCTGTCGGTGCGTGAAGGCGACAAGGCGCGGGTGGTCGATCTGGCCGCCAGCCTGCTGAAGCAGGGCTTTGAGCTGGATGCGACCCATGGTACCGCGGTGGTGCTGGGTGAGGCAGGGATTAACCCGCGCCTGGTCAACAAGGTGCATGAAGGGCGTCCGCACATTCAGGATCGCATCAAGAATGGCGAATACACCTATATCGTCAACACCACCGCAGGTCGCCAGGCGATTGAGGATTCCAAACTGATCCGCCGCAGCGCCCTGCAATATAAAGTGCATTACGACACCACGCTGAACGGCGGTTTTGCCACCGCCATGGCGCTGAAGGCCGATCCGACCGAGCAGGTTACCTCGGTGCAGGAAATGCACGCCCGTATCAAATAACACCGCACCGGCGTTCGCCAGGGGATTGCCTGGCGAACGCTGGCGGAGAGCGCCGTTCGTCGTTCTCCGCCTTTTCTCTGGCATTTCTCCGCCTTTTTTCACCCGTCGTTTCCATCTCCTGCCTTGACCCACGCTCAATTAAGAAATTTCTTGGAACTTTTTGAAACAGCGGTTTACCCTGATAAGGCTAATGCGTATAGTTCTCATTTGTTTTTGCATGTCTGCGCCGTCAAACAAACGTATTCGTGACCTGCTCGGGGCGTTGAGCGCCCTGACACAATAAAAACTATATTGAGGAACCATCATGTCCTTCGCTGCTTCTTGTCTCAGGGGAAACCATGCCTGCGGCTTCCGGCCGTCTGCCGTCGGCGGTTTTACACGTTCCAGCTTGGCGCTATTGGTGGCGGCGTGCTGTTCCGCGCCGGTAGCCATGGCGGCGGAAAATGAAGACACCATTGTCGTCGACGGCGCTGCCAACGGCAGCGGGCTGCCGGAACAGGACTATGCGGTGCCGGTAACACGCGCCGGCACCAAAATGGCGCTGACGCCGCGCGATATTCCGCAGTCGGTCAGCGTTATCACTCAGCAGCGCATGCAGGATCAGGATCTGCAAACCATCGGTGACGTGCTGAGCAACACCACCGGCATCAGCGCCAACAATATCGACTCCGATCGCTCGACCTATTTTTCGCGCGGCTTCTTTATCAACAATTATCTGTACGATGATATCCCGACTACCGTCGATGAGGTGTGGAACTTTGGCGATGCCGCCGGTGATACGGCAATCTATCAGCGCATCGAGGTGGTGCGTGGTGCCAACGGCCTGATGACCGGATCGGGCAACCCGTCAGCAGCCATCAATATGGTACGCAAACATGCCGACAGCCGCGAGCTGACCGGCAATCTGTCCGCCAGTTATGGCCGCTGGAACAAGCAGCGCTACGTTGGTGACGTCAGTACGCCGCTCAACGCCGACGGTAGCGTGCGCGGGCGGGCGGTGGCTGGTTATCAGGATGGTGATGGTTGGCTGGACCGCTACGGCAATCGCAAAAAATTCCTGTATACCGCGCTGGATGCCGATCTGACCGACTCCACCAAATTGTCGTTGGGGTGGGAATACCAGCAGAGTCACACCAGCAACCCGACCTGGGGCGGTTTACCGACCTGGTACAGCGACGGCAGTCGGACTCATTACGATCGCAGTTTCAACCCGGCGCCGGACTGGGCGTATTCGGACAAGGAGTCGAACAAGCTATTCGCCGATCTGACGCAGCGTTTTGACAACGGCTGGCAGGCGCGCGTGAACGCAACCCACGCTAAAACCACCTTTGACTCCAAGCTGATGTATGCCTCGGGTTATCCGGATAAAATCACCGGCGATGGGGTGATGGCCTACGGTGGCTGGAACAAGGGCACGCGCAAGCTCGACTCGCTGGACGCTTACGCCAGCGGACCGTTTCAACTGTTCGGCCGCCAGCATGAACTGGTGGCCGGCGGTAGCTACAGCAAGCAGAACAATTATTACTTCAACTCGCAGTCGATGCTGTCCACCGCCGACGTCGGTGACTATAACCAATGGGACGGCAACGTCACGCAGGGCAGTTGGTCACCGTGGGTGGTGTATGCCGACGACACGCTGCGACAAAAGTCATTCTACGGCGCGGTGCGTTTCTCGCTGGCCGATCCGCTGTCGCTGATTGTCGGCGCGCGTTATACCGACTGGCGCGCCAACGGTACCACCGCCACCAGCAGCAAAGACGCGGTGACGCCGTATGCCGGCCTGATCTACGACATTAACGACACCTATTCGGCCTATATCAGTTACACCGAAATCTTCCAGCCGCAAACGGTTCGCGATGCCAACCGCAACTATCTTGACCCGACCACCGGCAAGAACTACGAAGCGGGGGTAAAGGGCGATTGGCATAACAGCCGTCTGACGGCCTCACTGTCGGTGTTCCGTACCGAGCAGGATAACCTGGGTGTCAGCACCGGCACCTATATTCCCGGCACCGCCGAGATGGCATATGAATCGATCAGCGGCACGGTGAGCCGCGGGGTGGAGTTTGAAGTCAACGGCGCGCTGACCGACAACTGGCAAATGACCTTCGGCGCGTCGCGTTTTGTTGCCGAGGACAAGGACGGCAAAGCGGTAAACCCGTTTATGCCACGCACCACGCTGAAGCTGTTTTCCAGCTATCGCGTGCCGACGCTACAGGCGCTGACCCTCGGCGGCGGCGTCAACTGGCAAAACCATACCTGGCGTGACGACGCCGGCCCGGCGGGGGCATCGCGTCCCGAACAGGGCAGCTACGCGTTGGTGAATCTGCTGGCGCGTTATCAGGTCAACCAACAGTTTTCGCTGCAGGCCAACGTGAATAACCTGTTTGACAAAGAGTATTACGACTACCTCGGCAGTTATGCGGTCTACGGTGCGCCACGCAGCGTTTCCGTCACCGCCAATTATCAGTTCTGATACCAGGGAGGAGCCTGCTTTGCAGGCTCCTTGAACGCTACTGGTGGTTTTTATCCGCTGCTTAAATTCATTCAGCAAATTTGTTGGCTTACGTTAAAAATTTCAGCTATCAATCAAACCACAACCTGTCAGGCTGTGTGATTGGTATATATGCTTAATGTATTGGCAAGGAATGATGAGAACAGCATGATTCTAATTATTTACGCACACCCCTATCCCCGGCATTCCCATGCCAATCAGCGCTTATTGCAGGCGGTTAAGGACATTCCCGAAGTGGAAATCCGCTCGCTGTACGAGCTTTATCCCGATTTTAATATTGATAGCAATGCCGAGCAGCAAGCGTTGCAGCGTGCCGACCTGGTGGTGTTACAGCACCCGATGCAGTGGTACAGCCTGCCACCGCTGTTGAAACTGTGGATCGACAAGGTGCTGGAACACGGCTGGGCGTATGGCCATGAGGGCGATGCGCTGGTTGGCAAGGACTGCCTGTGGGCGGTGACCAGCGGCGGCGATGAACACCACTTCGATCTGGGAGACTTCCCCAACTTTGCGGTGTTGGCGCAACCGTTGCAGGCAACGGCAATATATTGTGGCATGAACTGGCTGCCGTACTTTGCCGTGCATAACACGTTTACCTGCAATGAGCCGGCGCTGATGGCCGCCGGCGAGGCTTACCGCCAGCGGCTGATGCAATATCTGATGGACAGTGAACAACCGTTGGCACAGGGAGTTGAAAATGGATAACCACGGCATGATGATTGAAGGGCTGATCTATCTGGGATCGGCCGGTCTGCTGGTGCCGATGGCGGTGCGGCTGGGACTGGGATCGGTGCTGGGCTATCTGATTGCCGGCTGCATCATCGGCCCGTGGGGGTTGAAGCTGGTGTCAGATGCCGAATCGATCCTGACCTTTGCGGAAATTGGCGTGGTGCTGATGCTGTTCATCATCGGATTGGAGCTGGATCCCAAACGGCTATGGACGCTGCGCGCCTCGGTGTTTGGCGGCGGTGGCTTACAGATGGCCGGCTGCGGGCTGATGCTGAGCGCGTTCTGTTATTTTCTGGGGCTGGACTGGAAAGTGGCGCTGCTGATTGGCCTGACGCTGGCGCTGTCTTCGACCGCCATTGCCATGCAGGCAATGAGCGAGCGCAACCTGACGCCGTCACCGATTGGCCGCAGTTCGTTTGCCGTCTTGTTGTTTCAGGACATTGCGGCCATTCCGCTGGTGGCGATGATCCCGCTGCTGACGAATAGCGGCGCGGCTACCACGCTGGAAGCCTTTGCACTGTCAGCGGCGAAGGTGGTTGGAGCGTTGGCGTTGGTGGTATTGCTTGGCCGTTACGTGACGCGGCCGCTGCTGCACTTTGTCGCACGCTCCGGCATGCGTGAAGTGTTCAGCGCCGTGGCGCTGTTCCTGGTGTTCGGCTTCGGCATTTTGCTGGAAATGGCCGGGCTGTCGATGGCGATGGGCGCGTTTCTCGCCGGGGTGCTGCTGGCGAGCTCCGAATACCGCCATGCGCTGGAAAGCGACATTCAGCCGTTCAAAGGCCTGTTGCTCGGCCTGTTCTTTATCGGCGTCGGCATGTCGATTGATTTCGGCACGCTGTTCAGCCACCCGCTGTTGATCGCCACGCTGCTGCTGGGTTTTATGTTGCTCAAGGCCGCGATGCTGTGGCTGATTGCACCGTTGCTGGGCGTGCCGAAGCGCCAGCGTGGGCTGTTCGCCATTCTGCTGGGGCAGGGTAGTGAGTTCGCGTTTGTGATCTTCGGCGCGGCGCAAATGGCCGGCGTGCTGCCGGTGGATTGGGCGAAAGCACTGACGCTGGCGGTGGCTCTGTCAATGGCGGCAACGCCGCTGCTGCTGGTTATCGCCGCGCGACTGGAAAAGAATGCGCCGAAGGACGATCGTCCGGCCGATGTGATTGACGAAGAGAATGCCAGCGTCATCATCGCCGGCTTTGGCCGGTTTGGTCAGATCGCCGGTCGCTTGCTGCTGGCCAACGGGGTGCACACCGTGGTACTGGATCACGACCCTGATCATATCGAAACGCTGCGCAAGTTCGGCACCAAAGTGTTTTACGGCGATGCCACCCGTGCCGATCTGCTGGAGGCCGCTGGCGCAGAGCACGCCAAAGTGCTGATTAACGCCATCGATGACGTGGAGGCCAGCCTGCAACTGACCGAGCTGGCCAAGCGTCATTTCCCGCACCTGAAAGTGGTGGCGCGTGCACGCGACGTCGACCACTGGTATCAGTTGCGTCAGTTGGGCGTGGAAAGGCCGGAGCGCGAGACTTTCGAAAGTTCGCTGCGCATTGGTCGTGAAACGCTGGAGCTGCTGGGGCTGGATGCCTACGAGGCACGTGAGAAAGCCGACACCTTCCGCCATTACAATCTGCAAATGCTGGAGGCGATGATGGAGAATTACGAAGATACCGAATTCCGTATCGCCACCGTGCAGCGGGCCAAGGAAATGCTCAGCACGGCCATCGAACAGGATCAATCACGTCTGGTGCGATCGCAGCAAATCGGCTGGCGCGGCAGCATCGACGGCAAGGCACCGGAGGACGAGGTGGTGGAAGCGAAGGGCTTATCATGATGATATTTACCCAAAATATGTGGTGCTGCGGCTAGGCGGCAAGTCGGTGAAGCCCCGGCAGCTTGGTGAGCCAAGTGACCGGGGTAAATGTACACAGCCAACAACGCGCAACGGCGGGGATGCAGGGTAAATCAGCTCAGCGCGACTTTGATACCAAGCGCAATCAACATGCCGCCCAGCAGTTTATCGACTACCTTTTGCGCTTTTTCCAACCCGCGGCGTACCGGCCCGCTTTGAATCAGATACACCAGCAGCGGCCACCACAGCGCCGACAGGCCAAGGATTATCCCCGCATACCATAGTTTTTCGCCGATGCCAGAATCGATCTGCAACACCTGGGTGAACACCGCCAGGAAAAACAGCGTGGCTTTCGGGTTCAGCAGATTGCACAGATAACCCTGCATAAAGGCGTTTTTCAGGCTGACCTGCTGGGCAGGCAGGCTACTGACGTTTATCTTGCCGCCGCCGCGTGACAGCAACGCCTGGATGCCAATCCAGATAAGGTAGGCCGCACCGGCATATTTCAGCAGGTTAAACAGCCACGGCGTAGTGGTGATCACCACCGCCAGCCCGGCGACGCAATACGACATATGGGTCGCGACGCCGAAAATCACGCCGCAGGCGGTCATCAGCGCCGCCGGCCGCGGGTAACGCGCGGCGTTCTTGATCACCAGGAAAAAGTCCGGCCCCGGCGACAGCATGCCCAGCGTGGCGATCCCGGCGACAAATAATGTGGTTTCCAGCATGGTCACAATCTCGGTAAAAAAGTCATTGCGTTGATAATAACGCCGAGCACCCTGACGCGCATCAACCCATTGTGGTCAGAATAAGCAATATGATGAACATTCATTCAGCGTGAATCACGGGGCAGTATGAAGCAACAAGCCATCATCAGCATGCCGGAGCCTAACCGGCAACAACGAGACATCACCCGGCTGTGTATTCAATGCGCACTGATGCTGTTACAGCACGGTGCCGAAAGCATGGTGGTCGAACAACTCTCTACCCGACTCGGGCTGGCGTTGGGCATGGACAGCGTGGAAAGCTCGATCTCCGCCAATGCGGTGGTGCTGACGACCATCAGCAACGGAGCCTGTCTGACCACGACGCGCAAGAACATCGATCGCGGTATCAACATGCATATGGTTACCGAGGTGCAGCACGTGGTGATTCTGGCGGAACATCGGCTGGCGGACGTCGACGAGGTGGCAAAGCGCCTCGACAAGATTCGCCCGCTGCGTTACCCACGCGGTCTGGTGGTGCTGATGGTGGCGCTGTCCTGCGGCTGCTTCAGTATGCTCAACGGCGGCGGCAGCGATGCGTTCGCCGTGACCTTTATCGCCAGCGGTCTGGCGATGTGGGTGCGGCAGATGTTGACCGCTCGACAGATGAACCCATTGATCAACTTCTGCCTGACGGCATTTGTCGCCACGTCGGTATCCGGCTTGCTGCTGCGTCTGCCCCTGTTTAACCAGACGGCCAGCGTGGCAATGGCCGCCAGCGTGTTGCTGCTGGTACCGGGTTTTCCGCTGATCAATGCGGTGGCGGATATGTTCAAAGGGCATGTCAATACCGGCCTGGCGCGTTGGGCAATGGCCAGCCTGTTAACGCTTGCCACCTGCATTGGCGTAATAGTGGCGATGTCGCTGTGGGGTTTGCGGGGGTGGTCATGATGCTGTTATGGGCGCTGGTGCGCGACATGCTGCTGGCGGCGGTGCCGGCGCTGGGGTTTGCCATGGTGTTCAACGTGCCATTGCGCGCGCTGCGCTATTGCGCCTTGCTTGGTGCGTTGGGGCACGGCTCGCGCATGCTGCTGATGCTGGCTGGCATCAACGTAGAATGGGCGTCGTTTCTGGCGGCGGTGCTGATTGGCATTATCGGTATATATTGGTCGCGCTGGCTGTTAGCGCATCCGAAAGTATTCACCGTAGCGGCGGTCATCCCGATGTTCCCCGGCATTCCGGCCTATACCGCCATGATTACGCTGGTCGAGATTTCGCACCTTGGCTATAGCGAGGCGCTGATGGCGGTAATGGTGACGCATTTTCTCAAGGCATGTTTTATCGTCGGCGCGCTGTCGATCGGTCTGTCGTTACCGGGATTATGGCTGTATCGCAAACGCCCCGGGGTGTAGCTTAGTGGCGGTAATTATTAGCTATTCTGATAAGAGCTATCTTATATATTCACATTGCTTGTTTGCCCTATCGACGGCCGATGGGGCTTTACGTATAGTGTGAGCAATTTTGCTGCCTATACAGGGTTTAACAATGATTATCAGCCTGATCGCTGCCTTGGCGGCGGATCGCGTAATTGGCATGGAAAACGCCATGCCATGGCATCTGCCTGCCGATTTGGCGTGGTTTAAACGTAATACGTTAAATAAGCCGGTCATTATGGGCCGCAAGACGTTTGAGTCGATTGGCCGCCCGTTGCCGGGGCGCCATAACATCGTGTTGAGCAGCCGAGCGGGCGTCGACACCGGCGTGACCTGGGCAACCTCGCTGGATGAAGCGCTGGCTGCCGCGGGCGACGTGGAAGAAGTGATGGTGATGGGCGGCGGGCGTATCTATAGCCAGTTCCTGGCGCGTGCCAACCGCATGTACCTGACACACATCGACGCAGAAGTCGGTGGTGATACGCATTTCCCGGACTACGAACCAGACGAATGGGAAACCTCGTTTAGCGAATTCCATGACGCAGACGAACAGAACTCGCACAGCTACTGTTTTGAAATTCTCGAACGTCGTTAATCGACGGGTCATGCAGCTTAAGCTGTAAAAGGCTCGCAGGGGGGCAAAGCGATTGCGCCCCTGAGGTTCCCCTCCTCAGCCCCACACGTTGAACGCTATGCGGCACCGATCGGGTTAGCGCACGGGGCAGCAACGCGCCAGTCTGGCGGTCATCCGGCATGCAGAGGATTTTAAGCGCTTTGTTTTCGCGAACTATTTTGCTTTTGCCGGCAAATTGCGCCTCTGGCTGACATCTGTAACATTTTCGTCACACTTCCTGATTAGTATGAAGCCCAACCTTGAGCGCCTCGGCAACTCTGGTGACCTTTGATCGTGGCGCCGTCTACCAGGAAGCGAAAATCATGACCAATAAAATTGAGCAATTAAATGCCGATCGCCTGATCGATCCTACTCGTCGTAAATTGCTGCTGGGCAGCGCCGGTGCCGTTGGCCTGGCCGGTTTCCTCGGCGGTGGTATCTTGAGCGTGTCGGCCGAAGCGCTGGCCGAAGATCTGCCGGCAAACAGGCTGCTGGGCTTTAAAGGGATTGCTGCTTCTACCGCCGATGAGGTGGTGATTGCTCCGGGATACCAGGCCGAAGTGCTGATCTCCTGGGGGGAGCCGCTGGTTGATGGCGCGGCGCCGTTTGATGCCAATGGCGGTAACAGCGCGGCCGATCAGGAAAAACAGTTCGGCGATAACAACGATGGTATGAGCTTCTTCCCGATCGACGAGCGCCACGGGGTAATGGCGATCAATAACGAATACGTTAACGAGCAATACCTGTTCGCCCATGGCGGCAGCAAGGCCACCAGTCTGGAAGACGTGCGCAAGTCTCAGGCTGGGCACGGCGTCTCGATTGTGGCGGTGAAACGCATTGGCGATACGCAGCGCTGGGAGGTTGAGCGTCCATCGCGCTACAACCGCCGCATTACCGCCAATAGCGAAATGCAATTCAGCGGCCCGGCAGCCGGCCATCCGCTGCTGCAAACCGCCGCCGACCCGTCCGGGCGTAAGGTGCTTGGCACCTTTGGCAACTGCGCCAACGGTAAAACGCCGTGGGGCACCTATCTGACCTGCGAAGAGAACTTCGATACCTATTTCGGCACCAAACAGGCCGATTATAAAACCACGCCGGAACAGCAGCGCTACACGCTCAACGTCAGCGAGCCAGAACGCAACTGGCCGGATTTTGACGACCGTTTCGACGTGGCGAAGAATCCGAACGAATTTAACCGCCACGGCTGGATTGTGGAAATCGACCCGATGAATCCGACCTCGACGCCGATAAAACACACCGCGCTGGGGCGTTTTAAGCATGAAAATGCCGCAGTAACCGTGGCTAAGGACGGGCGCCTGGTGGTGTATATGGGCGACGATGAACGCGGCGAGCATATCTATAAATACGTTTCCAAAGGCAAGGTTGACGTCGCCAACCCGGCGAATAATCGCGGCCTGCTGGATGACGGCACGCTGTACGTGGCGCAGTTTGACGGCGACGCCAACGGTACGCCGCTTAAAGGCAAAGGGCGCTGGATCGCGCTGGAGTTCGGCAAAAATGGCCTGACGCCGGAAAACGGCTTCCGTGATGCGGCAGAAGTGCTGATCTTTGCCCGCAAGGCCGCCGCGCAGGTTGGCGCAACCAAAATGGATCGCCCGGAATGGATCGCGGTCAATCCGCATGACGGGCGTGCCTACTGCACCTTGACCAACAACAGCAAGCGCGGCGAAGAAGGCATGCCGTTGAATGCCGCCAACCCGCGGCCAAAGAACGTTTACGGCCAGATTATCCGCTGGGACGAAGGCGGTGATGCGACGGCGGAAACGTTCTCGTGGGATATTTATGTGCTGTGCGGCAATCCGATTGCCTATCCGGAAGGGGTCAACCGTGGCACGCCAAACATTACGGCGGAAAATACGTTTAACAGTCCGGATGGTCTGGGGTTCGATAAGGCGGGGCGCCTATGGATCCTGACCGATGGCAAGTACAGTAATAAAGGCGATTATCAGGGGCAGGGTAACAATCAGATGCTGGTGGGCGATCCGCAAAGCGGCGAGATCCGCCGCTTTATGGTAGGACCGAAATCATGCGAACTGACCGGCATTACCTTCACGCCAGATTACAAAACGATGTTTGTCAACGTCCAGCACCCTGGAGAGGAAGGCGATTCCCACTTCCCGAATAACAGTCCGCGTCCACGCTCTTCGGTATTGATGATCACCCGCAAAGACGGCGGGGTGATTGGCGCCTGACCCGGCTGGCCAGACTTGATGAACAAGGGCGCAAACGGCGCCCTTGTTCATTGTACGCCGAGTCGGTTATGACGCCGCCAGCGTATCGCTGCCGTCCAGCATTTCCCGCCGGTTGGACGGCTGGGTAAAGTAGCGTTTATCCTCCCAGCGCAACATCGTCAGCTCTCCACCCCAGCAGCAGCCGGTATCGAGCGCAATAATCCCGTCAGGGGTACCCTTGCCCTCCAGCGACGCCCAATGGCCAAAGATGATGGTGTACTGCGGGTCCACCAGACGCGGCAGGGAAAACCAGGGTTTTAGCGGCGCGGGCGCGGTGCCCGGCGCGTCTTTGCTGATCATGTCCAGTTGACCGTTCGGGAAGCAGTAGCGCATGCGCGTCAGGGCGTTGGTGCTAAAACGCAAACGTGCCAGGCCGCTCAGTTCGGGACTCCAGTTGTTCGGCATGTCGCCGTACATGGCATCGAGAAACAGCGGATAGCTATCGCTGCTGAGCACCGCTTCGACTTCGCGCGCGCAGGTTTTGGCGGTTGCAATATCCCACTGCGGCGTGATGCCGGCATGCGCCATGATCAGCTGCTGCTGCTCATCCACCTGCAATACCGGTTGGCGGCGCAGCCAGTTGATCAGTTCGTCGGCGTCAGGTGCTTCCAGTAGCGGGGTTATGCGATCCTTGGGCTTATTGCGGCTAATGCCGGCGTACACCGCCAGCAAATGCAGATCGTGATTGCCCAATACCATGCGTACTGCCGGGCCGAGCGAGCGCACAAAGCGCAACACTTCCAGCGATCCCGGCCCACGGGCCACCAGATCGCCGGTTAACCACAGCGTATCCTGCTGCGGATCAAAAGAAACCTGAGCTAATAGCGACTTGAGTTCATCGAAACAGCCATGAACGTCACCGATAAGATATGTCGACATAGTTAGTGGATCAGCGTTGGGATAGCGAGTCGGAAGACGGGAATAGCGGTGCGGAACGACTGACCCAGATGATCAACCATCTCGTAGTGGCCTTCCATGGTGCCCAGCGGCGTTTCGAGGATCGCGCCGCTGGTATATTGGAATTCACTGCCGGGCAGAATGATTGGCTGTTCGCCAACCACGCCTTCGCCCTGAACTTCAGTTTGCCGACCGTTGCTGTTGGTAATCAACCAGTAACGGCCAAGCAGTTGCACGTTGAAACGCCCCAGATTGCGAATAGTGATGGTATAGGCGAAGACATAGCGCTCGTCTTCCGGCTGCGACTGTGATTCCACATAGACGCTTTGTACCTGAACACACACACGGGGTGAATCAATCATGGTTTCGACTCCTTATTGCTGCGGCGCCGGTTTGGCTGATAGCCAGTTTGCCAGCTGGCAGTATTGCGCCACAGAAATATTTTCTGCTCTGAGCGTAGGATCGACACCGAGCTCGCTCAGCTGTTCCGGCGTGAACAAATCGCCAAGGCTGTTACGCACGGTTTTACGACGCTGATTAAAAGCCTGGGTGGTTATGCGGCTCAGCATGCGAACATCGCTGACGGTATGCGGCATGACAACATGCGGAACCAGACGTACCACGGCAGAGTCCACTTTTGGCGGCGGCGCGAACGCGGTTGGCGGAACTTCCAGCACCGGAATAACGTTGCAATAATATTGCGCCATTACCGATAAACGGCCATAGGCCTTGCTGTTCGGGCCGGCAACCAGGCGATTAACCACTTCTTTCTGCAACATAAAATGCATGTCGCGAATAGCCTGAGTATAGCTGAAAAGGTGGAACATCAGCGGTGTCGAAATATTATACGGCAGGTTACCAAACACGCGCAGCGGTTGACCAGCCTGTTCGGCCATTTCGGAGAAATTGACCGTCATGGCATCTTGCTGGTGAATGGTCAGTTTGTCTTTCAGCTGTGGGTGACTGGCAAGGCGGGCCGCCAGATCGCGGTCCAGCTCAATCACCGTCATGCGATCCATGCGAGCGCCGACCGGCTCGGTCAATGCGCCAAGCCCTGGGCCGATTTCAACCACCGCTTCACCCGGTTGCGGGTGAATGGCGGAAACGATGCTATCGATGACAAACTGATCGGTTAAAAAGTTCTGTCCAAAGCGTTTGCGGGCAAAATGCCCTTGGTGGACTCTATTATTCATTACAATTATTTATCATTTTAATGGCGAGATTTAACGCCGTTTTGAAACTGCCCACGTCGGCGGTGCCGGTGCCGGCCAGTTCCAGCGCGGTACCGTGATCCACCGAGGTACGGATAAAAGGTAAGCCGAGCGTGATATTCACCGCGCGGCCGAACCCTTGGTATTTTAGCACTGGCAGACCCTGATCGTGATACATCGCCAGCACCGCGTCTGCATGTTGCAGATACTTTGGCTGGAACAGCGTATCGGCCGGCAGCGGACCCGTCAGCGCAATGCCGCGAGCGCGCAACGCGGTCAGCGCCGGAATGATCACGTCCAGTTCTTCACGGCCCATATGGCCGCCTTCCCCGGCATGCGGGTTGAGCCCGCAAACATAAATCTGCGGCTGCGCGATACCAAACTTGGTTTTCAAATCATGATCAAGAATGGTGATCACTTCGTGCAGGCTTTGCTCGGTAATGGCGCCCGGCACTGCCAGTAACGGCAGGTGCGTGGTAGCCAACGCGACGCGCAATTCTTTGGTAGCCAGCATCATTACTACCCGATCGCGCTGGCTGCGTTCGGCGAAAAATTCGGTGTGTCCGCTAAACGGCACGCCGGCATCGTTGATGATGCTCTTGTTGACCGGGCCGGTGATCAGTGCGGCGAATTCACCGTTCAGACAGCCGTCACAGGCGCGCGCCAGGCTGTCCACCACGTAGCTGCTGTTGCTGACGTCCAACTGACCGGCAATCGCCGGCGTCGCCAGTGCGATCGGCAACACCGTCAGACTGCCGGCTTGCTGGGGCTGGGCCGCGACGCCCGGCTGATACTCGCGCAGCTGCAGCGGCAGCTTCAACTGCTGTGCACGCGCAAGCAACAGGGCCGGATCGGCGCACACCACCAGCTCTACAGGCCATGCCTGCTGCGCCAGCGCTATCACCAGATCCGGCCCCACCCCGGCGGGTTCACCGGGGGTAATCACCAGACGATTATTGTTGTGCATCGCTGCCATCAAGAATTTTTACGTAGGCGGCAGCGCGCTGTTCTTGCATCCAGGTTTGCGCTTCTTCGGCAAACTTGCGGTTGAACAGCATGCGGTACGCACGTTCTTTCTGCGCCGCATCGGTTTTATCTACCTGGCGGGTATCCAGCAATTGGATCAGGTGCCAGCCAAATGCCGAATGCACCGGTTGGCTGACTTCGCCTTTTTGCAGTTTCAGCAGCGCATCGCGGAAGGCCGGGTCATAGATATCCGGTGACGCCCAACCCAGGTCGCCGCCCTGCAGGGCAGAACCAGGATCCTGAGACAGCTGTTTGGCTTCGTCAGCGAATTTGGCTTTGCCGCTTTTGACTGCTGCTGCCACTTCTTCCAGTTTCGCCCGCGCCTGATCGTCAGTCATCACCACCGACGGTTTCAGCAGGATGTGACGTGCGTGAACTTCGGTAACCGAAATGGACTGGCTGGCGCCACGCAGATCGTTGACCTTCAGGATATGGAAGCCAACGCCTGAACGGATGGGACCGACGATATCGCCTTTTTTGGCGCTGACCAGGCGTTCGGCAAACAGGGTAGGGATCTCTTGCAGTTTGCCCCAGCCCATATTACCGCCCTTCAGTGCCTGCGAGTCGGCAGAATAGGTGATAGCCAGCTTGCCGAAGTCGGCACCGCTGTTGATTTCGCCGATCAGGCGCTTGGCCAGCGTTTCCGCTTCATCAACCTGTTGCTGCGACGGGTTTTCCGGCAGCGGGATCAGGATGTGGCTGATGTTCATTTCGGTGTCGCTGCCATTTTGCGCCCCGACCTGCTTCGCCAGTGCATCAACTTCCTGCGGCAGGATGGTGACGCGACGACGCACCTCGTTGTTGCGCACTTCGGTGATCAGCATCTCTTTGCGGATCTGCGAACGGTAAGTGTTGTAGTTCAACCCTTCGTAAGCCAGACGGCTGCGCAGCTGATCGGTGGACATGCGGTTTTGCGCGGCGATATTGGCGATGGCTTTATCCAGATCGGCATCGGTGACGTTGATGCCCATTTTCTTGGCCATCTGCAACTGGATGTTATCCATGATCAAACGCTCGAGGATCTGATGACGCAGCGTTTTATCGTCTGGCAATTGCTGGCCGGCCTGCTGCGCATTGAGCTTCACCGACTGCAGTAAGCCATTGACGTCGCTCTCGAGTACCACGCCGTTATCCACGACGGCGGCGACTTTATCCACTTCTTGGGGTGCTGCGAACGCGGCATTGGCACAAACCACCAATCCGAGAATAAGCGTTCTCCAGTTCTTCATACATTTCCCATTATGTAATCCGCAAATGCGGGTGAAAGTTCTCGTTTTTCAAAGTATTACAGAACATCAAAACGCACGTTGGTATGGCAGAATGCCTGAACGCAGCATTTCACCGGAACCGAGACTATGATCGCTGCTCAGGCCACGCAGTTCGATGTTGAATGAAACTTTGTTGTCATATTTGCTGGACTGATTACCTGTATCCCATTCGGTAATCTTGCGTTCGTAACCGAGGTTAACCGCCCAGCAGCAGGTGTTGTAACGCAGGCCAACCAGTTGATCTGCGGACTGTTGCGCGCGAGTGTCGTAGTAGTAAGCCCCGACGATCGCCCAACGATCGGCAATTGGCCAACTGGCGGTAACGCCCACCTGCGAAATGCCGTCCTGATAGCCCGGGCTGGTGACCTGCGGCAACGTTGCCTGGATATATTCCGGGCTGGCGTAGCGGTAGTTCAACTGCACCATGCGGTTTTCGTCCTGACGGTACTCCAGCACTGCATCACCGAGCGCTACGCTGTCGAGGCGAGTGTCATATTGCACCCCGCCGCGCAGACCCCAACGATCGTCGATCTTCCAATAGGTGTCGCCGGCCCATACCAGGCTACCGGTGTCATCATTGTTGTCGTAACCGGAGTTCTGATCGCCGGTGCGCGAACGACTGAAGTAATAGATTTGACCCACAGAAACGTTGAAACGTTCAACCAGCGCATCATCATAAACGCGCGACGTTACCCCGGCGGCCAGACGGTTCTGCGAGGCAATCCGATCCAGACCGCTGTAGGTGCGGTCGCGGAACAGGCCGGAATAGTCGGTCTGCAGCAGCGTGGAGTCGTAGGAATAGATGTTGCTCTGATCGCGATACGGCACGTACAGGTATTGCAGGCGCGGTTCCAGCGTCTGGGTATAATCCTTCGCCCAGTCCATGTTGCGGTCGAATACCATCTTGCCGTCAACCTTGAACTGCGGCAGTACACGATTGACCGAGTCGTCCAGCTCTGGCGCGTCGCGGCCGGTACGGCTCTTGTAGTTGCCGGCGAAACCGTCCGGAATATCCTGCTGGTAGTGCGTCGCCATCAGCTTGATTTCGCTGTTGAGCGAGCCCCAGCCGTTGGTCAACGGCAGGTTCAGCGTCGGCTCAAGGTGCAGGCGCGTGGCGTCCGGGCTGTAAGGGTTGATGTTGACGAACTTGGCCGCCTGGCCGTAAACGCGGAAGTCGAACGGACCAAGGTCATTCTTGTAATAGTTGAGGTCAATCTGCGGCAATACCTTGTAGGTATCCGCACTGGTACGGCTGGTATTGTCGTAGATCTGGAACTGCTTGGACGAGATGGTGGCGTCAAAGTTCTCATCGGCATAGCCGGCGCTGAATTTTTGCGTCGCGTAACCATCGGTAGTGGAACCGTACAACGAGTCCAGATCGTTAAAGTATTGCGAGTCGCTGACCTTGGTGTAGTCAACGTTGAAGCGCCACACCTGATCCATCACGCCGCTATGGTTCCAGTAGAACAGCCAGCGGGTATCGTTGCTGTCCTGCGGGTTGTCCTTGTTGTATTCGCTGTCGTTTGGCAGCCAGTCAAATTCGATGGTGCCGGCGCCCGGTTGCGTCAGGTAACGGAACTCGTTCTGGAGTTGCAGACCGCGTTTGGTCATGTAATGCGGCGTAATGGTGGCGTCGAAGTTGGGCGCGATGTTCCAGTAATACGGCAGCATGAATTCGAAGCCGTTATTGCTGCCATATTTCGCATTGGGGATCAGGAAGCCGGAACGCCGCTTGTCGCCCACCGGCAATTGCAGATACGGGCTGTAGAACACCGGAACGCCGCCGATTTTAAAGCGTGCATTCCATATTTCCGCTACTTGCTCTTCACGGTCGTGGATCACTTCGGAGCCGACTACGCTCCAGCTGTTGTCGCCCGGCAGGCAAGAGGTAAAGGTGCCATTTTCCAGAATGGTGTAGCGATTCTGGCCGCGCATTTTCATCTTGTCCGCGTCACCGCGCCCCTGACGGCCAACCATCTGGTAATCACCCTGGTAGACATCGGTGTCCTTGGTGTTCAGGTTTGACCAGGCCTTCGGCCCTTTCAGCTTGATTTGGTTATCGTCGTAGTGCACATCGCCAGTGGCGGTGACGGTGCGGATCGGATCGGCCTGACCCGGCTCCTGCTTCTGGTTCAGTTCGACCTGTTTCGCCGTCAGCGTACTGTTGCCCTGTTCGATTTTTACATCACCGCTGAATAACGCGCTCCCCGGATAGTCGGCGCGGGAATCATCGGAATTGATGGTGACCGGCAGGCTGTTGGGGTCGCCGCTGACCAGCGGTTTGTCATAGGTAGGAACGCCGAGCATGCACTGCTCGGCCAGATCAGCCAGCGCATGCTGACTGTAGAGTGCCGTCCAAATCATTGTGGCCAGCAGTGTTGGGAAACTTTTTTTCATACGCGGTTTTGGTGTTCCGTCATCAGAGGCGTCATGTCCGGCAAACGGTCAGAGACTATATCACTCATCTGCGTTGCGCTAGTTAAATCCTGCCGTTTAACTGCGTCGTTGTTAGGCGCAGCGATAAATGACAGGTATGATAATCGAAATCTTGGGAAAAATCGCCTAACCCTTAGCTATTGCGGCGGGGCATTGCGCTGAAAGTAATATAATTGAGGAGTATATGCAGTATTGGGGAAAACTGCTCGGAGTCATTGTCGCCATTTGGTCTGGCGCGGGCTTCTGGGGCGTAGTTTTGGGGCTGATTGTCGGCCATATGATCGATACTGCGCGCAACAATAAGCGCAGCCGAGGCTTTTTCGCTGACCAGCAAACGCGGCAAACGCTGTTTTTCCGCACCACATTTCAGGTAATGGGGCACCTCACCAAATCAAAAGGGCGCGTTACCGAGGCTGACATACAAATCGCCAGCCTGTTTATGGATCGCATGCAGCTACACGGCGAAGCGCGTACCGCTGCCCAGCAGGCGTTTCGTGAAGGCAAGCAGGGCAATTTCCCGTTGCGAGAGACCCTGCAGCAGTTTCGCAGCATCTGTTTCGGTCGTTTCGATCTGATTAGGATGTTTCTGGAAATTCAGATCCAGGCGGCGTTTGCCGATGGCTCGCTGCACCCGAACGAACGTCAGGTGCTGTATGTGATTGCCGAAGAGCTGGGCATTTCACGCGCGCAGTTCGATCAGTTCCTACGCATGATGGAAGGCGGCCAGCAGTTTGGCGGCGGCTATCATCAACAGGGCGGTTATTCGCACGGCGGTCACCGGCAGGCGCAACGTGGGCCGACGCTGGAAGACGCCTGCAAGGTGCTGGGGGTAGACAGCAGTGATGACGCCACCACTATCAAGCGCGCCTACCGCAAGCTGATGAGCGAACATCACCCGGATAAACTGGTAGCGAAAGGCCTGCCGCCGGAAATGATGGAAATGGCCAAGCAGAAGGCGCAGGAGATTCAGGCGGCGTATGACCTGATCAAGCGTGAGAAAGGCTTCAAATAACGATACCCGTACTTTATGTACGCTCTCGGGGTGCGCTTGGTTGCCGCCGCGACGCAACGCCAATTATTTAGGGTATCTCGAGGCGCAGCTGGTGCGAACGTCCGGTAATCGGCGTCAGCTTGACACGCGTGCTGCCATCGGCGTCGCGTGACAGCACCTGGTATTCTGTCTGGGCCGATTTACCGGTTTCAAAACACACTTTCTGCAATGGCCGATTCGGCCAGTCGCAAATCAGCGGCAAATCCACCATCCCCTCGTCATGTTCCAGATGGCCCCAGACCCGGGCAATGTAGGATTTCTTGGGTTCACGTTCGCGAAACTGGCGCTTCAGTTCACGCTCGGCGGGCTTGTTCAACGCCACCACAATCACCCCGCTGGTGGCCATATCCAGCCGATGCACCGATTCGGCCGCTGGAAAGTCGGCCTGAATACGCGTCATCAGACTGTCCTTGTTTTCCGGCGCGCGGCCGGGTACCGACAGCAAACCACTGGGCTTATTGACCACAATGATATGTTCATCCTGATACAGAATGTGCATCGGACCGGTAGGGGGATGGTAGGGTTGCATGACAGCTCCGCTTGAGGGCCTGACGGGGAGCCGAAGCCCCCCGTTGCGGCGAGTTACTGGTGAGTGACCACCACCAGGCGAATAGCGTCCAGACGCCATCCTGCTTCGTTCAGGTTTGCCAGTACCTGCCTGCGGTTGAACTCCAGTGCTTCGACTTCGTCGTCACGGATGTTCGGGTTGACCGCTTTCAGCGCTTCCAGACGCGCCAGCTCGGTGCTCAGCCGGTCGTCCGCTTCCTGTTTCGCCTGCTCAATCAGCGTGCGCGCTTCGGCTTCAACCAGGCCTTCTGCCTGCTGCAGCATGGCGTGAACGTCCTGTTGTACGGCGTTCACCAGCTTGCTTGAGGTGTGGCGGTTAACCGCGTTCAATTGACGATTGAAGCTCTCAAACTCCACCTGCGCCGCCAGATTGCTGCCTTTACGATCCATCAGCATGCGAATCGGTGTCGGCGGCAGGAAGCGGGTCAACTGCAGGTGCTTCGGCGCCTGCGCCTCAACCACATATACCAGTTCAACCAGCAGCGTGCCGACCGGCAGCGCCTTGTTCTTCAGCAGGGAAACCGCGCAGCTGCCGGTGTCGCCGGACAAAATCAGGTCGAGACCGTTACGGATGATCGGGTGTTCCCAACTGACGAACTGGGCATCTTCACGCGATAGTGCGCGATCGCGATCGAACGTCACGGTGCAGCCATCCTGCGGCAAGCCAGGGAAGTCCGGTACCAGCATGTGATCGGACGGGGTCAGCACGATCAGGCTATCGCTGCGATCTTCCTGATTGATGCCGACAATGTCGAACAGGTTAAGCGCGAAGCCCACCAGATTGACGTCATTGTCCTGCTCGGCAATAGCATCGGCCAGCGCCTGCGCCTTGTCGCCGCCGTTGGAGTGCATCTCCAGCAGGCGGTCGCGACCCTGCTCCAGCTGGATTTTCAACCGATCATGCTGCTGACGACAGGCGTGGATAAACTCATCCAGACCTTCCTGTTCGGTCGGCGCTGCCAGATAGCCGATCAGGCGTTCGTAGCTGCTGTCATAAATGGTACGACCGGTTGGGCAGGTGTGTTCGAAGGCGTCCAGCCCTTCATGGAACCAGCGCCCCAGTACTGCCTGCGCGGTGTTTTCCAGGTATGGCACCATGATCTGGATGTCGTGCAACTGACCGATGCGATCGAGACGACCGATACGTTGCTCCAGCAAATCGGGGTTGAACGGCAGATCGAACATCACCAGATGGCTGGCAAACTGGAAGTTGCGGCCTTCGGAGCCGATTTCGGAACATAGCAGCACCTGCGCACCGTCCTCTTCCGAGGCGAAGTAGGCAGCGGCGCGGTCACGTTCGATAATCGACAGCCCTTCGTGGAATACCGCTGCGCGGATCGCTTCACGTTCGCGCAATACCTGTTCCAGCTGCAGCGCGGTGGCGGCCTTGGCGCAGATCACCAGCACTTTTTCGTGGCGGTTGGCCAGCAGATAGTTCAGCAGCCATTCAACGCGTGGGTCAAAGTTCCACCAGGTGGCGTTCTCGCCTTCAAACTCCTGATAGATCTGCTCCGGGTACAGCATATCGCGTGCCCGCGCTTCGACGCTCTTTTTGGCGCCCATAATGCCAGACACCTTGATTGCCGTCTGATATTGGGTCGGCAACGGCAGCTTGATCTGATGCAGATGACGATGCGGGAAGCCTTTCACGCCGTTACGGGTGTTACGGAACAGCACCCGGCTGGTGCCGTGGCGATCCATCAGCATGGTGACCAGTTCCTGACGTGCCGACTCGGCTTGGTCGTCGTGGCTGTTGGCCGCCTTCAGCAGCGGTTCGATGTCCTGTTCATCGATAAGCTCTCCCAACAGGTTAAGCTTATCGTCAGCCAGCCGTTCGCCGCTCAGCAGCAGAGTGACCGCATCGGCGATCGGGCGGTATTTCTGCTGTTCGGTGACAAATTCCTGATAGTCGTGGAAACGGCTCGGATCCAGCAGGCGCAAACGGGCAAAGTGGCTCTGCTGGCCCAGCTGTTCTGGCGTTGCGGTCAGCAGCAGTACGCCGGGAATATGCTCGGCCAGTTGTTCGATAACCTGATACTCACGGCTTGGCGCTTCTTCGCTCCAGGCCAGGTGGTGTGCTTCGTCAACCACCAGCAGGTCCCATTGCGCGTCTGCCAGCTCTTCCAGGCGCTGCTTGTTGCGGCGCACAAAGTCCAGCGAGCAGATCACCAGCTGTTCGGTTTCGAACGGGTTGCTGCTGTCGAGCTTGGCTTCGGCGTAGCGGCTGTCATCGAACAGCGAGAAGTACAGGTTGAAGCGGCGCATCATTTCGACCAGCCACTGGTGCTGCAAGGTTTCCGGCACCACGATCAGCACACGCTCGGCGCGCCCGGCCAGCAGCTGCTGGTGAATAATCATGCCGGCTTCGATGGTTTTGCCCAGCCCGACTTCATCGGCCAGCAACACGCGCGGTGCATGGCGCTGGCCGACTTCGTAGGCGATATGCAACTGGTGCGGGATCAGGTTGGCGCGCATGCCGCGCAGACCGGCGAACGGCAGGCGGTATTGCTCGCTCTGATATTTGCGGGCGCGAAAACGCAGCGCAAAACGGTCCATGCGATCGATCTGGCCGGCAAACAGGCGGTCTTGCGGTTTGCTGAAGGTCAATTTGCTGTCCAGCAGCACTTCGCGCATTGCCACGCCGCTTTCCTGGGTGTCCAGGCGGGTCCCGATGTAGGTCAGCAGTCCGTTATCTTCTTTTACTTCCTCAACCAGCAGTTGCCAACCTTCGTGGTTGCTGATGGTGTCTCCCGGGTTGAACATTACGCGGGTGATCGGCGAGTCATTTCTGGCATAGAGGCGGTTTTCGCCGGTGGCGGGGAAAAGCAGAGTAATCATCCGCGCGTCCAGCGCTACGACGGTTCCCAGTCCTAACTCGCTTTCCGTATCGCTGATCCAGCGTTGACCAAGTGTAAAAGGCATATATTGTCGGCTCGATTCTTTAAGTAAGTCCTGTCGCTACGGTGCAGCGACCTGTATTAAACCCGATTTATTGTGATTTGGCGGGCAATAGCTATAGCTCCCATGTATACGTTCTACAACGCCACGGGTAATGATTCAGAATTTGGGAAGGGCGCTATGGTAATGGAAGGCAGCGCGTTCGTCACCTGCAAAACTTGAGGATTTTTTACTTCCCGCATTCGCTGGCAATTCGGCAAGAAAATTACGAATTCACTTGACCCGATGCCGTTTAAAACAAACCCATCTGCCCGGTGACCAGCGTGGCGAAATCATCGTGCAGGAAAGGAAGTATAGCGTCTGCCACCGGTTGCAGCTGGCGCTCAAGGTAATGATCGTAGTCAATGGCGGACCGTTGCGTTTCCAGTGGCTCCGGGCCGGCAACCGTCATGACATAGCCGATCCAGCCGCCGCTCTGGTATTGCAGCGGTCGCCCCTGCTGTCGGTTATAGTCATCGGCGATGCGCGCGGCGCGCACGTGCGGCGGTACATTGCGTTGGTATTCGTCCAGCCGCCGCCGCAGGCGCTTGCGGTATATCAGGCGATCGTCGAAGGTGCCATCGAGGGTTTTGGCCACGTAATCGAGTACAAACTCCCGATAGGGCTGACGTTTGAAAATCAGCTGATACAGCTGCTGTTGGAACTGCTGCGCCAGCGGCGTCCAGTCGGTACGTACCGTTTCCAGTCCCTTGTAGATCATTTGCTCGCTGCCGTCGGGGTTGGCGATAAGCCCGGCATAGCGCTTTTTGCTACCCTGTTCCGCACCGCGAATGGTCGGCATCAGAAAACGGCAATAATGGGTTTCAAACTCCAGCTCCAGCGCGCTGTCCAGGCGATACTGCTGCTGTAAATGCCGTTGCCACCAGCTATTGATGTACTCCACCAGTTGACGACCGATCTGTGCCGCCTGCGCTTCGCTATGGGGCGTCTTCAGCCACACGAAGGTGGAGTCGGTATCGCCGTAGATGACCTGATAGCCGCGAGCTTCGATAAGCTCTCGGGTTTGCCGCATGATCTCGTGGCCACGCAACGTAATGGAGGAGGCCAGGCGCGGATCGAAGAACCGGCAACCACTGGCGCCCAGTACGCCGTAGAAGGCGTTCATGATGATTTTCAGCGCCTGTGACAGCGGTTTGTTGTGCTGTTTTTTGGCGGTTTCGCGCCCTTGCCAGATCTGGCTGACGATCGCCGGCAGGCAATGTTTGCTGCGCGAGAAGCGCGCATTGCGAAAGCCGGCAACCGAGTCGGCATCGTCTGGGTGCTGCCCGCCTTCCACCAGTCCGACCGGATCGATCAGAAAGGTGCGGATGATCGAGGGATACAGGCTTTTGTAATCCAGTACCAGCACCGAGTCGTACAGGCCGGGCTGCGAGTCCATGACAAACCCGCCGGGGCTGTGCTCTTGCGGCAGTTCGCCCAGATTGGGCGCAACGTAACCCTGGCGATGCATGCGCGGCAGATACAGATGGCTGAAGGCCGCTACGGAACCCCCGCTGCGGTCGGCTGCCAGTCCGGTGACGGTGGCACGTTCCAGTAAAAAGGTCAGCAGCTCGGTTTTGGCGAAGATGCGCGTCACCAGTTCACAGTCTTTCAGGTTATAGCGGGCCAGCGCGGGTTTGTCTTCGGCAAAGCGACGGTCAATCTCGGCCATGCGCTGATATGGGTTATCGATCGACTTGCCTTCACCCAGCAGCGTCTGCGACACCGACTCCAGACTGAACGACGGGAAGTTCCAGGTGGCAGATTTCAACGCCTCAATGCCGTCGATAATCAGCCGACCGGCGGCGGAACAAAAGAAGTGATTTTGTTTGAAACCGTGTTCGCGCCACTCCAGCAGGTTGCCGCCACGGCCAAAACGCAGCGGGATCTGATAGCGGTCGGCGTGTTTTTGCAGCACCCGCAGATCAAACTGGATCAGATTCCAGCCGATAATGGCGTCGGGATCGTACTGTTCCAGCCACTGATTGAGCCTTTCCAGCAACAGAGGGCGGCTGGCGCAGTAGTGCAGATCGAAATCCAGAGGTTGATTGCCGCCGTTGGCCGGACCCAGCATGTACACCTGCCGTTGACCACAGCCTTCCAGCGCAATGGAATACAGCTCGCCATGGGCGGTGGTTTCAATGTCCAGCGACACCATCTTCAGCCGTGGGCGATAGTGTGGTGCGGGTTTGAGCTGCGCGTTCAGCAGCGGACCGTTGCCGTTGGGCTGGCCGCTAAACCAGACCGGCGCGGTGATGAAACGCTCCATCAGGTAGCGTTCCGGCGGACGGATATCGGCCTCGTAGACGCTGACGCCGCCTTCTTTCAGCAATTTTTCCAGCTTGATCAACTGACGGTGCTGACGGCAGTACAGGCCCAGCACCGGTCGGGCGTGAAAGTCCTTCAGCGGCAGTATTTTCAGCGAGATCTGCCGTTCGCCGCGCAGCAGCAGTTCGGCGCGCTGGCGCTGTTCGACGGGGATGAACGCCACCGACGTTTGCGGCGGCAAGCGCAGCTGCTGCGGGCCGCTGTCGGTGGCCAGCCAGAACTCGATTTCGCTGCCGGCGGGGGTGTCGCGCCAGTGGCGGGTTAGCAGGAATCCCTGCATGGGTGAGGTGACGGTATTGTTCAACGGCCAGGCTTATCCGATGGAGACATATGCAATAGTATGGTTTTTTATACAGTAATTGTCCACCTTCTGGCGAGACTGCCAAAAACGCATACAATTCACCAGTTGACTCATTGAGATACTGACCGGACAATCCCCGACCCGGCGATTTTCAATTCACTAGAGGTTCAATGGAAGCCTATTTACAGCATCTGATTACTCAGTCATTGGCCTTCACTCTGATGGTGATTGCGCTGGTGGCGTTTCTGGAGTCGTTGGCGCTGGTCGGGCTACTGCTGCCCGGCACGGTGATGATGGCCAGCATTGGTGCGCTGATTGGCAGCGGACAGATTGATTTTTATCTGGCGTGGGTGGCGGGTATCGGTGGCTGCCTGCTGGGAGACTGGATTTCCTATTTCATTGGCCGGGCGTTCAAGGCGCCGCTGCATCGCTGGTCATTCCTGAAAAAACACAAGGCGATGCTCGACCGCACCGAACATGCGCTCCACCAGCACAGTATCTTTACCGTGCTGTTGGGCCGGTTTGTCGGGCCGACGCGCCCGCTGGTGCCGATGGTGGCCGGCATGCTCGATCTGCCGCCGTACAAGTTCGCCTTGCCGAACATTATCGGCTGCATCACCTGGCCACCGGTCTACTTCTTCCCCGGTATCCTGGCCGGAGTGGCGCTGGATATTCCTGCCGATAGCCACAGCGCCCTGTTCAAATGGCTGCTGTTTGGCGTGGTGGTGCTGATCTGGCTGGCGGTCTGGCTGAGCTGGCGCTGGTGGCGCACAGGCAAGCGCAGCAGCGACCGGTTAAGCGCCTGGCTGACGCCGCTACGCCTGCGTCTGGCCTGTGTACTGGCCTGGTTGGCCGCCGCCGCCTGTTTTTACCTGATGCACCAACAGCCGCTGATGCCGGTTTACCGCCACTTGCTGTGGCAGGTGCTGGCGGGCTGAAGGGCGGGGCCGGGTGACGGCCCCGCTGTGGCGGTTTACTGAAAGAAGGTGGCCAATTGCTCAAACACCCGTACGTCTTCGTTGTGGCGTTTTACCTGTAGCACATCTTCGAGCTTTTCTACCTGACTGATCATCTGCACCAGGCGCTGGTCGTCAGCCACCAATAGCCAGATGCGGCTTTGCTGGCCATCTTTTAGCGGCATACATAGAATGCCTTCGACGTTGAACGCGCGGCGAGCGAACAGGCCGCAGACGTGCGACATCACGCCCGGGTGGTTGCGTACTGCCAATTCCAGAATCACCTGCGGGTTCTTTTGCTGTAGTTGCATGTTCATTCTCCAATCATGTCGATGTTGGCGGCACCCGGCGGCACCATCGGGAATACTTTTTCATTGGTGTCGATCAATGCGTGGATCAGGCACGGGCCAGGGCGTTGGATGGCATCCGCCAGCGCCGCCTGCGGATCGGCGGCGGCGTTTAAATCACAGATATCCATGCCGAAACCGGCGGCGATTTTCAGAAAGTCGGTACGTTTTGGATAGGCGGCGGCAAAAATGCGTTGCTGGTAAAACAGGGTTTGTTGCTGATGCACCAGCCCCAGCGCCTGATTGTTCATCAGAATAATTTTCACGTCCAGATCGTGTTCTACCGCCGTCGCCATTTCCTGAATGTTCATCATCAGGCTGCCGTCACCGGAAAAGCATAATACCTTGCGCCGTGGCTCGGCCAGCGCTGCACCGATAGCCGCCGGCAGGCCGAACCCCATGGTGCCGAGCCCGCCGGAGGTCAGCCACTGGCGCGGGCGACGCAACGGATAGGCCTGCGCCACCCACATCTGATGCTGGCCGACGTCGGTGGTAATAATCGCATTGTCGTCGACGCAGCGTGCCGCCGCCAGTACCAGCCCATAGTGACTCAGCGGATCGTCGGCGTTCGGCATGCTGAACGGGAATTCGCGTTTCAGGTCGTTGACGGTGTTCAGCCATGCGTTGCGCGACTGCGCGTCGATCTGCGGCAACAGCTGTTGCAGCACCTGACCGACGTCGCCATGAATTGCCACCTGCGGCTGTTTTACCTTACCCAGTTCGGCGCGATCGATATCTACGTGAATGATTTGGGCATTTGGGCAGAACTGTTCGGTTTTACCGATCGCCCGATCGTCAAAGCGCGCCCCCAGCACGATCAGCAAGTCGGCTTCCTGCAGAATAAAGTTGGTGCTGCGTGCGGCGTGCATGCCCAGCATGCCCAGCGACAGCGGATGGTCGACCGGCATGGCGCCCAGCGCCATCAGCGTCATGGTGGTCGGCAGGTTGGCGCGCTCTGCCAGCGCCAGTGCCGCCTGGTGTGCCTCGGCGCAGATGATACCACCGCCGAGATAGAGGATCGGCCGTTTGGCCTGGTTGATCATCGCCGCAGCCTGGCTGACCTCGGCGGCAGCGAACGTCGGTGCGGCGTCGGGTTCGGCGATCGGCGGCAACCGATCCAGTTCGATTTCGGCGGTTTGCACGTCTTTCGGGATATCAATCCACACCGGCCCGGGGCGGCCAGATTCGGCAATGCGGAACGCATCGCAGATAACCTGTGGCAGTTCGCGGATGTCGCGCACCAGGTGGTTATGCTTGGTTATCGGGATGGAAATACCGTAGGTATCGACTTCCTGGAATGCGTCGGTACCAATCATCGACGACGGTACCTGGCCGGTGATGCATACCAGCGGGATCGAGTCGAGCTTGGCATCGGCAATGGCGGTCACCAGGTTGGTGGCGCCCGGGCCGCTGGAGGCGATGCACACCGCCGCCTTGCCGTTGGCGCGCGCCATGCCCTGCGCCATAAAGCCCGCGCCCTGTTCATGGCGGGCCAGCACGTGCTGGATGCTGCTGCTCTGGCTCAGCGCGTCGTACAGCGGCAAGGCGGCGCCGCCGGGGATGCCGGCGACGGTAGTGATGCCCTGGCGTTCCAGCAGATGCACGATCAACTGTGCGCCGGTAAAGCGTTGCTTGGGATGAGGCGTGCCCGAAATTGCCATGTTTCTATCCTTTTCTCAGAGCCGGTGTGCTTCGCTGAGCAGGGTGTAGAAACAAGAAACCCCGCCCGGTTTGCGCCGGCGGGGTTTGGGAATCGATGCGTTGATTCGGACCCTACGGCGCACTGCCGACGACCACCACCACACGCACGACGACCACCGCGGCTGGTAGCGCGGTAACTAGTAGGGTCGAAGTCAGCGAGGATGCGATCATGGGGACCTTATCATCAATAATGAAAAACAGAATTTTATAAAAGCACAGGCGTAAAATTCGCACAACAGGTTTATTGGCGCAGCATAAAAAACGCGCGTCAGATCACTATTTTGCCGAAATCCCCACCACCCGCGCTGCCGGCGTGCTGCCGTCGAGCAGCGCCTGCGTTGAACCGTCGTAATAAATCCGCCCGTCCACCACCAGCAGCGTCCGTGCGGCGATGCGTGCGGCGTCATCCAGATTGTGCGACACCATCAGCAGCGTCAGGTTGCGCTGGCGGCACACCGTGTCCAGCAGTTGCAGCATGTCGCTACGCAGTGCCGGATCGAGCGCTGAAAACGGTTCGTCGAGCAATAAAATCGGCTGCTGGCGTATCAGGCAACGGGCCAGTGCCGCGCGTTGACGCTGGCCGCCAGACAGCTGTGCCGGCAAGCGGGACAGATGTTCCGCCAGTCCGACCTGCTCGGCGATCTGCGCCAGACTCCTCTGATGATCGGCGTTGAGACGCAGGCCGGGATCCAGCCCCAGTCCGATGTTCTGCCGTACCGTCAGGTGGGCAAACAGGTTGTTTTCCTGAAACAGCATCGACACCGGCCGCTGCGCCGGCGGCGTGTGGGTATGATCGCCGCCGTCAAGTCGCAGCCTGCCGCTGGCGGCCGGCAGAAAACCGGCAATCAGGCTCAGCAGGGTACTTTTGCCGGCGCCGCTCGGGCCGAGTACCGCCACGCGCTCACCCGGCTGGATACGCAGATCAAAGCGCATCGGCAGGTGTTCATACAGATAGGTCAGGTTATCAAGCTCTAGCATAGATCCTTCATTTTTCACAGTACCGCGCCGCTGGCTGGCATCAGAGGTTCCTGTCTTCTCGGGAACCGGCTACGCACTTGCTCGCCGCGCCTTTGGCGGCGTGAAATCTATCGGGCCGTACGGCCCGGTAAGCGTTCAATCAGGGTAAACAGCAGGAAGCACAGCATCAGCAGTATCAGCGCGGTGACCGCGCCGTCGTTGCTGCGATAAGCGCCAATTTGCTGGTAAAGGTAGAAGGGCAGAGTACGGAACTGCTCATTGCCGAACAACGCCACCACGCCGAAATCGCCGATCGACAGCACGCAGGCGAAGGCCAGCGCCTGTGCCAGCGGTCGCCGCAGCGCGTGCAGTTCAACCCAGCGCAGCCGTTGCCAGCCCTGCATGCCCAGCGACAGGCACAGGGGATTATAGCGCTCCGCCAGATCGCGCATCGGCGTTTCCAGCACCTTCAGGGCGTACGGCACCGCCATCAGCGCATTGGTCAGGATAACCAGCGCGTACGGCGACTGCGGCAGCCCAACGGTATCGCTCAGCAGCAGGAAGAAACCGGTGGCCAGCACGATGCCCGGCATCGCCAGGATCACCATGCCGCTCAGTTCCAGCGTTTCCCCCCAGCGCAGACGCTGTTGCAGTTTCAGCTCGCGGCTGCTCCACACCAGCATCATGGTCAGCAACACGCACAGCAGGCCGGCGCCGACGGCGATGTACAGCGAGGTTAGCAGCGCCTGCCACAGCACCGGTTGGCGTAGCACACTGGCCATCGCCTGATTGGCGCCATCGACGATCACCGCCAGCAACGGCGGCACTAGCAACAGCAGGGCGGCGGCGATCAGCATAAAATCGGTTACGCGTTGTCGGCGGCTGTCTTGCGGATTACGCCAGTGCGCGCCCTGGGTATGACCGACCGGTAGCGCCTGGCCCAGCTGTTGACTGAACACCACCAGCCCCAGGCAGCAGGCAAGCTGGATCAGCGCCAGCAGCGCCGCGCGGCCAAGATCGTAGTCGTAGCTCAGTGCCTGGTAGATAGCCAATTCGATGGTGGTGGCCTGCGGACCGCCGCCTAGCGACAGCACGGTGGCAAAACTGGCGAAGCACAGCATGAATATCAGCGCTCCGCTCGGCAATATTTGGCGACGCAATGCCGGCCATTCGACAAAGCGAAACTGCTGCCAGCCGTTCATGCCCAACTGGGCCGCCAGTTGGCGTTGTTCCACCGGAACGTTTTCCAATGCCTGCAACAGTAATCGCGTCGCCAGCGGCAAGTTGAAGAACATATGCGCCAGCAGAATGCCCTGCAGCCCATACGGTGAAAACTGGTAGTCAATCCCCAGCCAGCCGCACAGTGCCGCCAGCCATCCCTGCCGTCCGTAGACGCTGAGCAACCCGAATACCGCCACCAGCACCGGCAACACCAGCGTCATGGCGCACAGCCGCAGCAATAGCGTGCGGCCGGGAAAGCGCCGACGGTATAGCGCCCGCGCCAGCACAATGGCCGGCAGCACGGAAATCAGCGCGGACAATGACGCCTGCCAGAAGGTAAAGCGCACCACGTGCCACAAATAGGCGTCGTGCCAGAGGCCCTGCCAGTCACTTTGCGGCGCGTGTCGCCACAGCGAGCCGAACGCCAGCGCGGCGACCAGTAGGAGCAGACCCGCGGCAATCAGCCCCGGCCACAGCCAGGCGGGGATCAGCGGCTGACGGCGGTTTGCCATGTACGGATCCAGTTGCTGCGCTGTTTGGCCACCTCTTGCGCGCTGTATTGCAACGCGGTCTGCGGTACCTGTATCGAATCAAAGCCCGCCGGCAGCGTGGTGTTGATCACCGGATACATCCAGTTGCCGGTCGGAATGGTGTTCTGGAATGCCGGCGTCAGCATAAATTGCATAAACCGTTCGGCCAGCTGCGGATGTTTGCCGGCTTTCAGCCTGGCGGCCACTTCGATCTGCAAGTAGTGACCCTCGCTGAAGTTGGCGGCGGCGTACAGGTCTTGCTTTTCTTCGATCAGATGGTAGGCCGGGGAGGTGGTGTAGCTGAGCACCAAATCGCCTTCCCCTTTCAGGAACAGGCCATAGGCTTCGCTCCAGCCCTTGGTCACGGTGACGGTTTTCTTCGCCAGCTGTTGCCACGCCTGCGGGGCGCGATCGCCATAGACTTTCTGCATCCACAGCAGCAGGCCCAATCCGGGGGTACTGGTACGCGGATCCTGATAAATGACTTTCCATGGTCGGTCGCTACTGACCAGTTCCTGTAGGCTCTTCGGTGGGTTTTTCAACTTCTGCTTGTTATAGACGAAAGCAAAATAGCCGTAATCGTAGGGCACGAAGGTGCGGTCTTGCCAACCGCCCGGCACCGTCAGACTGGCGGTATCGACGCCGCTTGGCGCGAACAGCCCGGTTTGCTCGGCGGCCTGCAGCAGGTTGTTGTCCAGTCCCAGTACCACGTCGGCCGGGCTGTTTTTGCCCTCCATCCGCAGCCGGTTAAGCAGGGAAACCCCATCTTCCAGCGCGACGAACTTCAGTTCGCAGTCGCAGTCGGCCTCGAAGGCTTTTTTGATAGCCGGGCCAGGGCCCCAATCGGCGGCAAAGGAATCATAGGTGTAAACCGTCAGCGTTTCTTTCGCCAGCGCCGGAGCGGCCAGCAGCATTAACAGACAGGGCAGGTATTTTTTGATCACGTTGCACTCCTGGAATAAGGGGGCAAGGTTTCTGAGAAGGCAAGCGGGTTATCCGTTGGCGATGCTCAAATCCCTCCGCCGGTATTAGCCGGTTCAGGTTCGACGGGTTTGCTCTCAGCGGAAACTGTCTTCCGCACCCCGTTGAGACGGCGCTATTGTAAAGAGTCTGCGTCTTCGGCGAAAGACGATTATGCCTCCGGCGGTGCGAACCAGGCGGATTTGAAATCGAACCAGCCGAGCGTATTCATGCGCACCCCGCGCATGCTGCGTTGACCATGCAATTGCAGCCAGTGGTGAAACAGCGGGTGCAGATGATGACGGCTGACCAGGCGCTGGCAGAATTCTGCCAGCGGCAGGGTATTGTCACGCCATTGCGCCGCGTCCTGATTTAGATCTTCGCTCATGCAGTGCTGCATCAGCGGCAATTCATACAGCGTAGCAAACAGCGAAAACTCCAGCGGCAAGTAGAAGTTGGCGCTGCCGAGCCAGATATCGCTGTGCGCTGCGCCCTGGTGCCAGCAATCGTAATCGATGATTTGCACCTTCAGCCTGATGCCGTGCTGTGCCAGCAGCGGCTCAATGGCTTCGCTGATGGCATAAAATTCGGAGTGCTCGCTGTAGTAGGTGAGAGTCAGTTCGGTCAGACCTGGCGGCTTGCTTTGTTGTGCCAACTGTCGGTTGTGGTGCCAGCGCGGCAAAATGCCGTAGGCGGGGGACCAGTAGCGCTGGTACACCGGCCCGGCATTGCTTAGCAACGCAATGGGGTTGATCAGCTCACACAGCCAGCTGCGGATCGTCGGGTCGGCGGCCAACGCCGAACGCTGGTCGAACAGCAGAAAGTAGCAGCCTTCTTCCAGCCGACTCTCCAGTTCGTTTTTGCCGGTGTCATCGGCTTGCAGCTGTACGCCGGAGTGCACCAGCTCTTCGGTCACCTCCGGCAATACCCAGATATTGACCTCGTCAATCAGTGCGCGAAAACCGAAATAATCGTCAAAGGCGTGAATTTTCAATTGATTTTGATGATTTCGCACCACTTTGTAGGGGCCGGTACCGACCGGTTGACGGGCGAAATCTGGCAGGCTGCGCCATTCGCGCGGCACAATCATCGCATGGACGCTGCCCAGCAGCCATGGCAGCCAGTAGTCCGGACTGTGCAGATGGACGTCGATGACATACGGCGTCGGTGAGGTGACGCGAGCGAGATGGGAAAACAGCGGCAGCGGCATCAGGCGCGTCAGCGATTGGATCACATCCTCCATGTCCAGTTCGCGGCCATGGTGAAAGTGAATCGCCGGTCGCAGATAAAAACGCCAGTGCAGTGGAGTTAACGCCTGCCAATGGTGGGCAAGATCGGATTCCAGTTCCCCGTTTTCCTCATTTATACCTGTCAGTCCGCTGAAAATTTGCCGTGCCAGGTGGGTTTCCGAGCGGCGCAGCGCCGAGCCGGGCAACAGATTGGACAGCTGGCGGTAATACAGTACGCGCAATATGTGCTTGCCCTGGCGAAAGCTGCGCCCCAGTTGGGAAAGCAGCATCTGGCGTACCACGTTTTTGTCGCCGACCAGCTGCACCAACTGGTCGATGCGATCCTGTTCCAGCAACTCTTCTGCCCGCTGCTGCTGTAGCGCCAGGCCGGTGTAGTGGAAAGTCAGTTGCGAACGCTTGCCGCGCCCAGCCTCCGCATGCCAGGTCAGCCAGCCGGCCTGCTGCATCGCGCCCAGCAATGAGCGCACGTGGCGGCGAGAACAGCTGAGTACCTCTGCCAGTTCCTGCAAGGTGGTTTCGGTGGTTTCACCATGGCAGCGTTGCCAGAGGCGGATGAATTGTTGTTGCAAGCGTGAGGTGGACATAAAAGAGGAACACTCCGCGGTTAACTCGTCAATTTATCTTTCCCTATATTACGCCGATAATTTTGTCAGATGAAAGCACGGGGGTGCGGCTTATGAACCTTTTATTGACCAGACAGTTTTATCAGCGCTATTTCGCCGCCATTGGCCGCCAAAAAGCCGATTGGCTGACGCTGGTGCCGCCGCAGGCGCGTATGGAAATGCTGGCCCATCTCACCCAGTGGGATCTGCCGACACTGTCGGACAAGGAATACCGTCGGCGCCTCTAGGGCTTGAATAACCCAATTTCTGAGTAATGGTGCATTTCACCAGCCAGTGGGGCGACCCACTGGTTTTTTTATCTTTCGCTGCTGCTTTCTTCTGCCAATTTCCTTCTGTAGCATAACGATTTTGTCTCTGGTCAGGGATGCAGGTATGAATTCCAAACGCTGGTTGCCACGCCGTTTTAACCCGATTTTCACCGCATTCCTGATTGTTGCCTTTCTTGCCGGTATCGCCGGCGCGTTGCAGGCGCCGACGCTGAGTCTGTTTTTAACCACCGAAGTCAAAGCGCGGCCGTTGTGGGTCGGGCTGTTTTATACCGTTAACGCCGTGGCCGGCATTCTGGTCAGTTTTTTGCTGGCCAAGCGCTCGGATACTCGCGGCGACCGGCGCAGGCTGATTTTGCTGTGCTGCCTGATGGCGGTGGGGAACTGCGTGCTGTTTGCCTTTAACCGCGACTATATGACGCTGATTACCGCCGGGGTACTGCTGGCGGCGATCGCCAATACCGCCATGCCGCAAATCTTTGCCCTGGCGCGTGAGTATGCTGACAGTACGGCGCGCGAAGTGGTGATGTTCAGTTCGGTGATGCGCGCCCAATTGTCTCTGGCGTGGGTTATTGGCCCGCCGCTGTCGTTTGCGCTGGCGCTGAATTACGGTTTTACCGTGATGTTTCTGATTGCCGCCGGCATTTTCCTGCTCTGTGCCATACTGGTGTGGTTTTGCCTGCCGTCGGTACCGCGCGCAGCGCAAACCGGTAGCCTCGACGCCTCGCCGATTGCACCGCCGAGCGCCTGGCGCGACCGCGATGTGCGGCGGCTGTTTGTCGCATCGATGCTGATGTGGACCTGCAATACCATGTATATCATTGATATGCCCCTGTATATCACCAGCGATCTCGGCCTGCCGGAACGGCTGGCGGGGCTGCTGATGGGCACCGCAGCCGCGCTGGAGATCCCGGCGATGCTGCTGGCGGGTTATGTGGTCAAGCATTTCGGCAAGCGCAGCATGATGCTGTTTGCCATTGTGGCCGGCATCGTGTTCTACGCCGGTCTGGTGCTGTTCCAGTTCAAACTGGCGCTGATGGTGCTGCAACTGTTCAATGCGATTTTTATCGGTATCATCGCTGGCATCGGTATGCTGTACTTCCAGGATTTGATGCCGGGTCGGCCCGGTGCGGCCACCACCATGTTCACCAACAGCATTTCGACCGGCGTCATCCTGGCGGGCATCCTGCAAGGCGTGCTGGTGGAGAACCTTGGCCATTACGCGGTGTACTGGCTGGCGACGGCGTTGGCCGCTCTGTCGCTATGGTTATGTAGCCGGGTACGCGAAGCATGATCGTTACTTCCCTCATCATTGACATATGTCATTGAGAAACTTACGCCTTACCCCCAAGCTGAACGGACTTTCCGCGCGTTGATTGTAGCGCGCTCAGCCATCTTGTTTGAGATGCCGATCCGTTGAAAAAGTGGGTATGTTATGGACAAACTGTCTCCGCTCAAGCCTGTTCCTACGCTGATTGCCGTCGCCGCTGCGCTGCTTATCTGGTTTGTCATCCCGGCTCCCGAGGGTGTTGAACCCAATGCCTGGCAACTGCTGGCACTGTTCATCGGCACTATTATTGCCATCATCGGCAAAGCGATGCCGATAGGCGCGGTATCGATCATTGCCATTGCGCTGGTGGCGCTCACCGAAGTTACCCATCCCGGCAAGCCCGGAGCGGCGTTGAGTGATGCGCTGAGTGGTTTTTCCAACCCTCTGATCTGGCTGATCGGTTTTTCGATCATGATTTCCCTCAGCCTGAACAAAACCGGCCTGGGTGGGCGAATCGGTTATTACTTTATCTCGCTGTTTGGCAAAAAGACGCTGGGTATTGCCTATGCGCTGACGTTGGCGGAAACCACGCTGGCGCCGGTAACGCCAAGCAATACCGCACGCGGTGGTGGGATCATCCACCCAATCATGAAGTCGATCGCCGACAGCTTTGGCTCTAAGGCCGAACTGAACACCGCGGGCAAAATTGGCCGTTATCTGGCATTGGTGAATTACAACATCAATCCGGTGACCTCGGCGATGTTTATCACCGCTACCGCGCCTAATCCGCTGGTGGTCAGTCTGATAGCCAAAGGTACCCACGACAGCGTGGAGCTGTCCTGGGGCATGTGGGCGCTGGCGGCGCTGGTACCGGGGATCTGTTCACTGTTCGTTATGCCGTTGGTTATCTATCTCCTCTATCCACCGGAAATCAAAAGCACGCCGAATGCGCCGCATTTTGCTCAGGAAAAGCTGCGTGAACTCGGGCCGGTGACGCTGCCGGAGAAAATCACTTTGGCGGTGTTCGCGCTGTTGCTGGTATTGTGGGCCGGCATTCCGGCGATGATATTCGGCCCGGCGCTGGCGGTGAGCCCAACCACTGCGGCCCTGGTTGGGCTGGCGGTGCTGTTGGCCAGCGGGGTGCTGAGCTGGGATGACATACTGAAACACAAGGGCGCCTGGGACACCGTGGTATGGTTCTCGGCACTGGTGATGATGGCAACCTATCTGGGCAAACTCGGGTTGATTACCTGGCTATCGCAGAGTGTAGGCGCCGCTATTGCCCATATGGGGATGAGCTGGGTGGGTGGCACGCTGTTACTGACGCTGGTTTATCTCTATTCCCATTACTTCTTTGCCAGCACCACCGCGCACGTTACCGCGATGTTCGCCGCCTTCTTCGCCGCCGGTATTGCCCTTGGCGCACCACCGGTATTGCTTGGACTGATCCTGGCGTTTTCCTCTTCGCTGATGATGTCGCTAACCCACTATGCAACCGGGACCGCGCCGATCATCTTCGGTTCGGGTTATGTCTCGCTGGGAGAATGGTGGAAAACCGGCCTGGTAATGAGTGTCGTCAACCTGACGATCTGGCTGGTCATTGGCAGTTTATGGTGGAAGTGGCTGGGATACTGGTAATCCCAGCCACTGTTGACGCCGTCTGGCGGCGTCAATGATTGCAGATATTAACTGACGATCAGTTCAAAAATGCCGGCTGCTGCGCTTCGTAACGCGTGATATCCGTTTCGTGCTGCAGCGTCAGGCCGATGCTATCCAGACCATTGATCATGCAGTGGCGGCGGAAGCCGTCGATGTCAAACGGGTAGCTGCGCCCGCCGGCGTTCACCGTCTGGTTTTCCAGATCGACGGTAAATTCGATACCTTCGTTGTCGGCGACCAACCGGAACAGGGTATCGACATCCTGTTCGCTCAGCGTCACCGGCAACAGCTGGTTGTTGAACGAGTTACCGTAGAAAATGTCGGCAAAGCTCGGCGCAATCACCACCTTGAAACCGTAATCGGTCAGTGCCCACGGCGCGTGTTCGCGCGAGGAGCCACAGCCGAAGTTTTCACGCGCCAACAGGATACTGGCCCCTTGGTAGCGCGGCTTGTTCAGCACGAACTCGGGGTTCGGCTGCTGGCCGGCGTCGTCGAGGAAACGCCAGTCATTGAACAGGTGCTGGCCGAAGCCGGTGCGCGTCACCTTCTGCAAAAACTGTTTTGGAATGATGGCGTCGGTATCGACGTTGGCGGCATCCAAAGGCACGACGATGCCAGTATGTTGAGTAAATTTAGCCACGGTCGTGCTCCTTAGTGCAATTCACGGATATCGGCGAAATGGCCGCTGACGGCGGCTGCGGCAGCCATCGCCGGGCTGACCAGGTGGGTGCGCCCACCACGCCCCTGGCGCCCTTCGAAGTTACGGTTGCTGGTGGATGCGCAACGCTCGCCCGGATTCAGACGGTCGTTGTTCATCGCCAGGCACATTGAGCAGCCCGGCAGACGCCATTCAAAACCGGCCTCGATAAATATCTTGTCCAGGCCTTCCGCTTCTGCCTGGGCCTTGACCGGCCCGGACCCGGGCACCACGATCGCCTGTACGCCGCTGGCCACTTTACGGCCTTTGGCAATGGCCGCCGCTGCGCGCAGGTCTTCGATGCGCGAGTTGGTACAAGAGCCGATAAACACTTTGTCGATTGGGACTTCGGTCAGTTTAATGCCCGGTTTCAGATCCATATAGGCCAGGGCTTTTTCCGCCGAGGCGCGTTCAACCGGATCGCTGAACGACTCCGGTGCAGGGATCGCCTGATTGACCGCGATCACCTGCCCGGGATTGGTACCCCAGGTGACCTGTGGCGCGATATCTTCTGCACGCAGCGTTACCACGCTGTCGAAGCTGGCGTCGTCGTCGGACTTCAGCGTACGCCAGTAGGCAACCGCCTGCTGCCAGTTGTCGCCGGTTGGGGCGAACTGGCGACCCTTCAGGTAATCGAAGGTAACCTCGTCCGGTGCCACCAGACCCGCTTTGGCGCCCATTTCGATCGCCATATTGCACAGCGTCATGCGGCCTTCCATGGAAAGCTGCTCAATTGCCTTGCCGCAGAATTCCACGACGTGGCCGGTACCGCCGGCGCTACCGGTCTTGCCAATTACCGCCAGTACGATGTCCTTGGCGGTGATGCCTTCGGCAGCGTCGCCGGTCACTTCGATTTTCATGGTCTTGGCGCGGCCCTGCTTCAGGGTCTGAGTGGCCAGCACGTGTTCCACTTCGGAGGTGCCGATGCCGAACGCCAGCGAACCAAAGGCGCCATGGGTAGCGGTGTGCGAGTCGCCGCAGACGATGGTCATGCCCGGCAGCGTCATGCCCTGTTCCGGGCCGATCACGTGTACGATGCCCTGGAACGGGTGATTCAGGTCATACAGCGATACGCCGAACTCAGCGCAGTTCTTGATCAGTTCCTGCATCTGGATACGTGCCATTTCGCCGCTGGCATTGATGTCTTTGGTCTGGGTGGAGACGTTGTGATCCATGGTGGCGAAGGTTTTGCCCGGCTGGCGAACCTTGCGACCCATGGCGCGCAGGCCGTCAAACGCCTGCGGAGAAGTAACTTCGTGCACCAGATGGCGATCGATGTACAGCAACGGCGTTTCGTTCGGCGCTTCGTACACTACGTGGGCATCATACAGTTTTTGATATAACGTTTTGGCCATGTTAAGCCCCCTGAGCTACAAAGCGAGCGATGATATCGCCCATTTCATCGGTGCTGATTGCCTTGCCCTCACCGGCCAGATCGGCAGTGCGGTACCCTTGTTCCAACGCCTGGTTGATGGCGCGTTCGATCGCGTCGGCGGCCTCATCGGCTCCCAGGCTGTAACGCAGCATCAGGGTGGCGGACAGGATCTGGGCGATCGGGTTGGCAATGCCCTTACCGGCGATGTCTGGCGCGGAACCGCCTGCCGGTTCGTACAGGCCGAAACCGGCCTCGTTCAGGCTGGCAGAAGGCAGCATGCCCATCGAGCCGGTAATCATCGCGCACTCGTCAGACAGAATGTCACCGAACAGGTTGGAGCACAGCAGTACGTCGAACTGCGACGGATCCTTGATCAACTGCATGGTGGCGTTGTCGATATACATGTGCGACAGCGACACGTCCGGATAATCCTTGGCGACGCCGTTCACCACTTCGCGCCACAGGATCGAGCTCTGCAACACGTTGGCCTTATCGATAGAGGTCACCTTGCCACGACGCTTGCGGGCGGATTCAAAGGCGATGCGCGCGATACGTTCGATCTCGAAGCGATGATAAACCTCGGTGTCGAACGCGCGTTCCTGCATGCCCTGACCTTCGCGGCCTTTTGGCTGGCCGAAATAGATACCGCCGGTCAGCTCGCGTACGCACAGGATGTCAAAACCGTTGGCGGCAATATCCGCGCGCAGCGGGCAGAAATCCTCCAGACCCTGATACAGGCGGGCAGGGCGCAGGTTGCTGAACAGCTTGAAATGCTTGCGCAGCGGCAGCAACGCGCCGCGCTCGGGTTGTTCTGCCGCTGGCAGATGCTCCCATTTTGGCCCGCCGACCGAGCCGAACAGGATCGCATCCGCCTGTTCGCAGCCGGCAACGGTTGCCGCCGGCAGCGGACTGCCGTGGCGATCGATGGCAATACCGCCAACGTCATATTCCGCTGCGCTAATGCGAATATCAAAGCGCTGGCGCACTGCGTCCAACACTTTGCGTGCCTGGGCCATTACTTCCGGGCCGATGCCATCTCCGGGCAAGATGGCAATGTGGTAGCTTTTCGTCATGTTCACACCGTTTCCTGATTATTTTGATGTTTATTTTGTTGCAGACGCTGTTTTTCTTTTTCTACCTGCTGGGAGCGCCAAATATTGTTCAATACGTGAATCATCGCCTTGGCAGAGGATTCGACGATGTCTGTTGCCAGCCCGACGCCATGGAAGCGGCGGCCGTTGTAGGAAACCACGATATCAACCTGGCCCAGCGCGTCTCGACCCTGACCCTTGGCGGTCAGCTGATACTTCACCAGTTCGATCGGGTAGTCGGTAATACGGTTGATGGCTTGATAAACGGCATCAACCGGGCCGTTACCGGTCGCGGCTTCGGCTTTTTCTTCGCCGCCGCAGATCAGTTTGACCGATGCGGTTGCCATAATGCTGCTGCCTGACTGGACGCTGAAGTAGCCCAGGCTGTAATGCTCCGGCTCTTCCTGCTGCTTGTTAATGAACGCCAGCGCTTCCAGATCGTAGTCGAACACCTGACCTTTTTTGTCTGCCAGCTTCAGGAAGGCGCTGTACAGATCATCCAGGTTGTAGTCCTGTTCCTTATAACCCATTTCTTCCATGCGGTGCTTCACCGCCGCGCGACCGGAACGTGAGGTCAGATTCAACTGCACGTCCTTCAGGCCGATGGTCTGCGGTGACATGATTTCGTAGTTTTCGCGGTTTTTCAGCACGCCATCCTGATGGATGCCGGAGGAATGGGCGAAGGCGTTGGAACCGACGATGGCCTTGTTGGCCGGGATGGGCATATTGCACAGCTGGCTGACCAACTGGCTGGTACGATAGATTTCCTGATGGTTGATATTGGTGTGCACATTCATGATGTCCTGACGCACCTTGATCGCCATAATCACTTCTTCCAGCGAGGTGTTGCCAGCGCGTTCACCAATGCCGTTCAGAGTGCCTTCGACCTGACGCGCCCCAGCCTGTACCGCGGCAATGGAGTTGCCGACCGCCATACCCAGGTCGTCGTGACAGTGCACCGAGATTATGGCCTTGTCGATATTTGGCACGCGGTCGTACAGAGTAGTGATGATGCCGCCAAACTGGTTTGGCGTGGTGTAGCCGACGGTGTCTGGAATATTAATGGTGGTGGCGCCGGCGTTGATCGCGGCTTCCACCACGCGGCACAGGTTGTCGATCGGCGTGCGGCCGGCATCCTCGCAGGAAAATTCGACGTCATCGGTATAGTTGCGCGCACGCTTCACCGAGCGTACCGCCATTTCCAGCACTTCGTCGAAGGAACGTTTTAATTTTGATTCGATGTGCAACGTCGAAGTGGCCAGGAATACGTGGATACGGAACGCTTCGGCGACGCGCAGCGCTTCGGCGGCGACGTCGATATCGTTGTCGACGCAGCGAGCCAGACCGCATACCCGGCTGTTTTTAATCTGGCGAGCGATGGTTTGCACCGATTCAAAATCACCCGGTGAGGAAACCGGGAAGCCGACTTCCATTACATCAACGCCCATGCGTTCCAGAGCCATGGCGATCTGGATCTTTTCTTTTACGCTCAGACTGGCTTGCAGCGCCTGTTCACCATCACGCAGCGTGGTATCAAAAATAATGACTTGTTGGCTCATCTGATTGTTCCTTATCGTGTTTGTTTCACGCTAAGCGGGCAAAAAAAAACCCGCGCAGTAGCGCGGGTTTCTTATGGGTGAGTGGCTGAATCAGCCCCGAACTCTGCCCACTGGCATACCGCGCAAAGAAGATGCGATAAGTAGTAGGCCTAGTAGCTGAGTAATTCGGATCATGTGATTCAACGTCTCTAAATGTGTGCGTTGCTTAATTTGATACGTTATTGATCAGCCGATGTCAACTCTTGATTGAAAATGGCGCGAATTGGCCTCGCGATAATCGACAGAGAACAACCAACAGAAGATAGTTCTGTAAAAGATGATAGTTCCAGTTAAACGAAAAGTTCGGAATTGCGAGCCGCTTGGCATAAATCAGCTGAATAAAGTGATAACGCGTTGCTTATCGATCTCGCTGGGTTAAAATTACCGCCTGGCATGAAAAGCGCATGGATTGAATCCAATACTGATTAGCAGCGGTCTAATTTTTTCTGTTAATGGTTTTTGTTAGGTGTCTATAAATTAATTCTACTATTATATTCTGTTAACAATAATGCAATGCCTTGCTTTATTGGCGGATTGCCTATATGGCATTGTGGGTTGTCTATATCATGATTTTATTCACCGTGCAGCGATGCGGGCTGAAGGTAGTTTACGGGGTGGATTTATCACTTCGTTGCTGACAGTCCAATAAGTGCGCGATTTTCAGTGGGTGTAAAACACTTTTGGTGGCAATGTTTCACCGAAGTTCGCTTGTTTTTTGTGCCAACCAGATAGTCATCACGATAACGCATTTCGCTTAATGAACATACAGCAGTGTGGCGGCGATAATTCGCACTGTTCCGTACATAGGTGATATTAATGACATAGGACGGAGTGGGGTTAGATATGTCTGAATATAATTCAGGAAATGTCTTAGAAAAGGGTCAGGAAGATATTCACTTACGTGGGGTTGATCTTAATTTACTCACCGTATTTGATGCCGTAATGCAAATGCAGAATATTACGCGTGCGGCAAACGTATTGGGCATGTCGCAGCCGGCGGTGAGCAATGCGGTGGCCCGCTTGAAAATCATGTTCAATGACGAGCTGTTCGTGCGTTTCGGCCGTGGCATTCAACCAACCTTACGGGCTCGACAGCTGTTCGGGCCGGTGCGGCAGGCACTGCAATTGGTGAGGAACGAGCTGCCTGGCAGCGGATTCGACAGTCAGACCAGCGATCGGCTATTTTCGATTGCCATTTGCAGTCCGCTGGATTTGCGTTTGACGGCCAAAGTGCTGAATAACGTAAAATGCATGGCACCGCATATCCGTTTGCGGGTCAGCGCCTGTTTTAATGATTATATCGAGCACCAGTTACGTTTCCAGGAGGTGGGATTCGTCATCGGTTATAGCCCATTTGCCCATCACGAGTTTCAAAATCAACCGCTATTTTCCGATCCATTAGTGCTGGTGGTGTCGCAGACGCACCCGCGGATCCACGACAGCATCACTCAGGAGCAGTTATTGGCGGAACATCATGCCGTGGTGTCATTGGATAATTATTGTTCCTTCAGCAAGCCTTACTATCTGCAGGAAAACATGTTGCGCACGGTAATGCAGCAATGCACCGATCTTTATAGCGCACTGCATATTGTGGCGCATACGGACAGGGTGGCGATGGTACCGCGCTGGTTCGCCGAGCAATATACCGACGCGCTGAATATCAGGATGCTGGAGTTGCCCTCAGAGCAAAATCAAGCCACCTGCTATCTTACCTGGCATGAATCTGCCGAGCGGGATAAAGGGCATCAATGGATAAAATCTGTATTGAGCCAGGCAGATCTGTTGCGTTAAGTCAGGGAATATTCGTCCGGGAGCCGGTAGCGGCTCCGGGTTAATAGACATATTGCATACTATAAATAAGATAATACTTATTTATCTGGCAGTATTTTCTTATTTAATCCTCTAACGGATAGTGGGTGTCCATCGTTTGATATGGATTGAAAAGATATTTTTTGGTCTGATATCAAACACCAATATTTTTTTATACGGCAGTATTTTGTTCTACTGCTATTACCGGCTTTTGTTTTGCTTCTGTGGCCGTAAAATTCCCTGCTTGCTTTGCGGTGGTGCTGAGTCCGTCGCTCGATTCTGGCGATATTTGGCGCACAGCCCTACGCTGAAAATCCTTTCCCCGTGACGAGAGTGTAGGTAGACTGCGCGAAAAAAATAAACACGTGTAAGCTGAGATGCCGGGCTGTGGCTCTGGTGAAGGCTAACTTTTTGATTTATTTCAGGCTCGAGCTTTTATGATCAAAGACTTGCAACAATACCACCAGGTTAACCGGATACAGCAGCAGATTTCCCAACGTGCCGATTGCGTGGCTTTCCGGCAATGGACGCCAGCAGGAGAGAGCCAACTGACCTGGCAACAGGTTGGCACGCATATCAATCATATTGCCAGCGCGCTGCTGTCGATGAACGTCGAGGTTCAGGAGCGTGTGGCAATTTTCGCCAATAACAGCATGGCATGGTCGCTGGCCGATCTGGCGATTTTGCATTTACGGGCGATCAGCGTGCCGCTGTATGCTACCCACACGCCGGCGCAGGCGGCATTTATAGTTAATGATGCCGATGTGCGCATTTTATTCGTTGGCGAGCAGGCGCAAATGGATGCGGCGATTGCGTTGCGCGGCGTTTGTCCACAGCTGGCGCATATTGTGGTATTTGACGATGCCGTCGATTTGCGCGGTTGCGACATCGCCCGCTATCTGAGCCATATTGAGCGCGAAGCCGACGTTGAACAGCACCATGCGCGCCTGGCGGAACGTATTGCTGGCCAGGATTTGCAGGATTTATTTACCCTGATCTACACCTCCGGCACCACCGGGGAGCCCAAGGGCGTCATGCTCGACTATCGCAATATGGCGGCTCAGCTGTGTTTGCATGACCAACGCCTGACCGTCGATGCCGACGACATTTCACTCAGCTTCCTGCCGTTGTCGCACGTTTTCGAGCGTGCCTGGAGTTTCTTTATCATGCATTGCGGCGCCCAGAACGTCTTTTTGCCGAATACCGATTGGGTACGTGAGGCGATGGCAGCGGTGCGGCCGAGTGTGATGTGTGCGGTGCCGCGCTTCTATGAAAAGATCTACAGTGCGGTTCACGAAAAGGTCGCGCGTGCGCCGTGGTGGCGCAGAAAGCTGTTCCATTGGGCGATCGGCTGTGGCGAACGAAAGTTTTTGCAGGAGCGCGCTGCCAGACCTGTAGGTAAAACGCTGGAGCTGGCGCACCGTTGGGCAGACAAACTGGTACTGAGCAAGCTGCGCGGCATTTTAGGCGGCCGGGTGCGTTTTCTGCCAGCGGCAGGTGCCAAACTGGATGACAACGTGATTTTGTTTTTCCAGGCAATGGGCGTGAACATTAAATACGGTTATGGCATGACGGAAACCTGCGCTACCGTATCGTGCTGGGAAGAGCGGGACTTCCGTTTCGGCTCGATCGGCAAACCGTTGCCGACGCTCGAGGTGCGCATCGCGGAAGAAAACGAAATCCAGGTTCGTGGGCCAGTCGTCATGCGCGGTTATTTCAACAAGCCACTGGAAACTGCCGATGCCTTTACCGCCGACGGCTGGTTGAAAACCGGCGATGCCGGTACGGTAGACCACCACGGTAACCTGTTCATTACCGAGCGTCTGAAAGACCTGATGAAAACCTCTGGAGGCAAGTATATCGCTCCGCAAATGCTGGAGGGCAGGTTGGCGCAGGATCGTTTCATTGAGCAGGTGGCGATCGTCGCCGACACGCGCAAGTTTGTCTCCGCGCTGATTGTGCCGTGTTTTGAGTCGCTGGAACTGTACGCCAAATCGATCAATCTGAAGTATCACGATCGCCTGGAACTGCTACGTAACAGCCACATCATCGAGATGTTCGAGGCGCGCCTGCGTGAGATGCAAAACGAACTGGCGCGCTTTGAGCAGGTGAAAAAGTTCACCCTGCTGCCAGCGGCATTCTCGATGGAGCTGGGCGAGCTGACGCCGACATTGAAGCTGCGCCGCAAAGTCATTCTTCAGCGTTATCAGCATGAAATTGAGGCCATGTACCGGTAACGGCTGTTTTGGGCTTTTTTTGAACCGCCGTTGCCGAAAAAACCGGCATGTCATTCACCCGATATAGTTCTGTAATTACTGTCCTTGCCAAAACAATGCCTAGCCGAACGCCCTTCTGGCTAGTGCATTGTTTTAAGTCGCCCCCTGACGCCAGCCTGTTGCACCTTCTGTGCGATTATTGCGCCATTTTGCCGTTTGCCTGCCTCATACTCTGACGTTATGTTAAGGGGTTATGAACAGACCATAAAAACGTTGGGGCATTCCCCACTGTAGGCGCCACGTTCCGGTGCCAGACAAGAATAAGCAAGCCTGGAGGCAAACCCATGGAGATGTTATCAGGAGCCGAGATGGTCGTCCGATCGTTGATCGATCAGGGCGTAAAGCATGTATTCGGCTACCCGGGCGGGGCGGTGCTCGATATCTACGATGCCCTGCACACGGTGGGCGGCATTGATCACGTGCTGGTTCGTCACGAGCAGGGAGCGGTGCACATGGCCGACGGCTACGCCCGCGCCACTGGCGAAGTCGGGGTGGTGCTGGTGACGTCCGGCCCCGGCGCGACCAACGCCATTACCGGCATTGCTACCGCCTATATGGATTCGATTCCGATGGTGGTGCTGTCGGGCCAGGTACCTAGCTCGCTGATTGGTTACGATGCCTTCCAGGAATGTGACATGGTGGGTATTTCCCGCCCGGTGGTAAAACACAGTTTCCTGGTTAAGCGCACCGAAGACATTCCTTCCATTTTGAAAAAAGCCTTCTATCTGGCGGCCAGCGGTCGCCCGGGTCCGGTGGTCATCGACTTGCCAAAAGACATTGTCGGGCCGGCGGTAAGAATGCCTTATGCATACCCGCAGGACGTCAGCATGCGCTCTTACAATCCGACGGTGCAGGGGCACCGAGGGCAAATAAAGCGGGCGTTGCAAACCATATTGGCGGCCAAGAAGCCGGTGATGTATGTCGGCGGTGGCGCCATCAATGCTGCCTGCCATCAAGAGCTGCGGGAACTGGCAGAAAAACTCAACCTGCCGGTGACCTGTACGCTGATGGGATTGGGCGCATTCCCTGGTACGCATCGTCAGAGCGTAGGCATGCTGGGCATGCACGGAACCTATGAAGCCAACAAAACCATGCATCATTCAGATGTCATCTTCGCTGTTGGCGTGCGGTTTGACGATCGTACCACCAACAACCTGGCCAAATACTGTCCGGATGCCACTGTGCTGCACATCGATATCGATCCCACCTCGATTTCGAAAACGGTGGATGCCGATATCCCGATTGTCGGCGACGCCAAACAGGTGCTGACGCAGATGCTCGAGCTGCTGGGACAAGGGGAAAAGCAGCAGGATCACGATGCGCTGCGCGACTGGTGGCAGGCGATCGAACAATGGCGCGCGCGCGATTGCCTGGGCTATGACAAAACCGGTCCGACCATCAAACCGCAGGCGGTAATCGAAGCCCTGCACCGCCTGACCAAAGGTGATGCCTACGTCACCTCGGACGTTGGGCAGCATCAAATGTTTGCCGCACTTTATTATCCGTTTGACCAGCCACGCCGCTGGATCAACTCCGGTGGGCTCGGCACCATGGGCTTTGGCCTGCCGGCGGCGCTGGGCGTGAAGCTGGCGCTACCCGATGAAACCGTGGTGTGCGTTACCGGCGACGGCAGCATTCAAATGAACATTCAGGAATTGTCCACCGCGCTGCAATACAATCTGCCGGTAGTGGTGGTCAATCTTAATAACCGTTATTTGGGGATGGTGAAGCAGTGGCAGGACATGATCTACTCTGGCCGCCACTCACAGTCCTATATGGAGTCTCTGCCCGACTTCGTCAGACTGGCTGAAGCCTATGGTCATGTGGGCATCGCCATTCGCACACCGGACGAGCTGGAAAGCAAGCTGGCGCAGGCGCTGGCAGAAAAGAACCGGCTGGTGTTTGTCGATGTGACCGTCGATGAAACCGAACATGTGTATCCAATGCAGATCCGCGGTGGAAGCATGGACGAAATGTGGTTAAGCAAAACGGAGAGGACCTGATCATGCGCCGTATCTTATCTGTACTGCTGGAAAACGAATCCGGCGCCCTGTCGCGCGTGGTTGGGCTGTTTTCTCAGCGTGGTTACAACATTGAAAGTCTGACGGTGGCACCAACCGACGATCCAACCCTCTCACGCATGACCATTCAGACCGTCGGCGATGAAAAGGTGCTGGAGCAGATCGAAAAGCAACTGCACAAGCTGGTGGACGTGCTGCGCGTCAGCGAACTGGCGCAGGGCGCGCATGTCGAACGGGAAATCATGCTGGTGAAACTGCAAGCCAGCGGCTACGGGCGAGAAGAGGTCAAGCGCTGTGCTGATATCTTCCGCGGCCAGATTGTCGACGTCACCGCGACGCTGTATACCGTGCAACTGGCCGGCACCAGCGACAAGCTCGATGCGTTTATCAATGCGGTGCGTGAAGTGGCGGAAATCGTTGAAGTGGCGCGTTCCGGCGTGGTTGGCGTATCGCGCGGCGACAAAATCATGCGCTGAAAGGTAAAACATGTTGATAATGTGGAGGGTGCCACGGCGCGCCCTTTGTTTTTGGTCAAGATTTCCAATACAAATTGTTTGATTACCAACCGCTTTTGGCAAAAGCGGTTGCCCGATGGCGTTTTCTGCTGTTAGATCGCTGGGCCGGACGAGGGGAAAGTCAGATCCGCCGACAGCCGTCACACTCTACATAACAGCTTCAGTAAGGGGTTAACGTGAAACTGGATGAAATCGCGCGTCTCGCGGGCGTTTCGCGCACCACGGCCAGTTATGTCATCAATGGAAAGGCGAAGCAGTATCGCGTTAGCGATAAAACCGTCGATAAAGTGATGGCCGTGGTCAGGGAGCATAATTATCATCCGAACGCCGTCGCGGCCGGGCTGCGTGCCGGTCGGACCCGTTCTATCGGCCTGGTGATTCCCGATTTGGAAAACACCAGTTACACCCGCATTGCCAACTATCTCGAACGTCAGGCGCGTCAGCGCGGTTACCAACTGTTGATCGCCTGTTCGGAAGACCAGCCCGATAACGAAATGCGCTGCATTGAACATCTGTTGCAGCGTCAGGTGGACGCCATTATCGTTTCCACCGCCTTGCCGCCGGAACATCCGTTCTATCAGCGTTGGGCCAACGATCCGCTGCCGATCATCGCGCTGGATCGCGCGTTGGATCGCGAGCATTTCATTAGCGTGGTCGGTGCCGATCAGGAAGATGCCTTCGCGCTGGCACAGGAATTGCGCACCTTCCCGGCCAAATCGGTGCTGTATCTTGGCGCATTGCCCGAACTGTCGGTCAGTTTCCTGCGTGAACAGGGGTTCAGACAGGCCTGGCAGGACGACGAACGGCACGTCGATTATCTTTATGCCAACGGTTATGAACGTGAAGCCGCCGGTACGCTGTTTGCCACTTGGCTGAAGAGCAACCCGATGCCGCAGGCGTTATTCACCACCTCATTTTCGTTATTGCAGGGCGTGATGGATGTGACACTCAAGCAACAGGGCCGTTTGCCTACCGATCTGGCGATTGCCACCTTTGGTGACAACGAGCTGTTGGACTTCCTGGAATGCCCGGTGCTGGCGGTGGCGCAGCGACATCGTGACGTCGCCGAGCGCGTGCTGGAACTGGTGCTGGCCAGCCTGGATGAACCGCGCAAACCGAAACCGGGATTGACGCGTATCCGCCGCAACCTGTTTCGGCGTGGCAGCCTGAGCCGCAAATAGCATTGGCTGACAGGGATTCGAGCGCTGAGTCCCTGTTTAACGCTGACGAGGGCGGCAGCCCACCATGCTTAGGCCGCAAAATTGCCATTTTTTAATAAGTATATATAAAACAAAGAGTTGAGATTTTTGACTGTTTTTTCCGAATTAAAATGCAAAAAACGATAGGAATAAACATGTAAGAAAATGAAACTCCCCGCGCACTCGGTTATTTTGGGAATAATCTTAGCCGAATGATTTAAATCGATATTTGCCCACCTCGTAATATCCGAGCTATTTATTTTTTTCTCCCACTCTGTATTGCACGAATAATTGAAGTAATATAGCGCCCTTGTTGTGGCGTTACCGCAGCTGTGTGTTATTAACGCCGGCCTCAGTGGCCGACAGCGCAGCGGGCGAGCTCCCGGCGAGGCCTTCTCGGCTGCGGCGGTGAGGGTGCTACAGGGCTGTGATTACCGAATTGAAAAATGAGACCTCGATTGCAGAAGAAAGTATTGAGCCAATTAATAACCAAATTGCCAGGTTTTTAACCGCACGCTTTCCTTTATGAAAATTCTCCTCGTTTATCATGGTGTTAATTTTTAATCGTCGAATAAAAAGAGTTCCTTTCGCGAGCCAGCTCCCAAAATACCCAGAGAAATATTGCCAAAGCACTGCCGCTCTGGCTTGACAAGGTTTTCATACCCTCCGTAAACTCCTTTATGTGGGAATTTGTGGGGTAAAGTGGTGAAAAAGGTCATGAAGGGGTAGCTCGGGGATGTTCCGTGGAGCGACGATGGTCAATCTCGACAGCAAGGGCCGGCTTGCCGTACCTACCCGTTATCGGGAAACGCTGAACGAGGAATCGCAAGGCCAAATGGTTTGTACCATTGACCTCCATCAGCCCTGCCTGCTGCTTTATCCATTGCCTGAATGGGAAATCATTGAACAAAAATTATCGCGTCTGTCGAGCATGAATCCCGTCGAGCGCCGCGTTCAGCGCTTGCTGTTGGGGCATGCCAGTGAATGTCAGATGGATAACGCCGGTCGGTTGCTGATAGCCAGTACGCTACGTCAACACGCCGCGCTCACTAAAGAAGTGATGCTGGTCGGGCAGTTCAACAAGTTTGAGCTGTGGGATGAACAGACCTGGTATCAACAAGTCAAGGATGATATTGACGCTGAACAGTCGTCTCAGGAACCGTTGTCTGAGCGGCTACAGGACTTGTCGCTATAAGCATGTTGGAAAACTATAAACACACCACCGTGCTGTTGGATGAGGCGGTTAATGGCCTCAACATCCGCAGCAACGGCATATATATCGACGGTACTTTTGGTCGCGGTGGCCACTCTCGTCTGATTCTGTCCCAGCTGGGGCCGGAAGGACGCTTGCTGGCAATTGACCGTGATCCGCAGGCGATTGCAGCCGCCAAATCTATTGAAGATCCTCGTTTTACTATCGTACACGGCCCATTTTCCGATTTGTCACATTATGTGCGCGAACGCGAACTGGTTGGCAAAATCGACGGCGTACTGCTCGATCTTGGCGTTTCCTCCCCTCAGCTGGATGACGCAGAACGCGGTTTCTCGTTTATGCGCGACGGTCCACTGGATATGCGCATGGATCCCACGCGTGGCCAGTCAGCGGCCGAATGGTTGCTGAAAGCTGAAGCGGACGATATCGCCTGGGTACTGAAAACCTTTGGCGAAGAGCGTTTTGCCAAGCGTATCGCGCGTGCCATCGTCGAGCGCAACAAGACCGAACCAATGACGCGCACCAAAGAGCTGGCCGATCTGATCGCCGACGCCAGCCCTTTCCGTGAAAAGCACAAGCACCCGGCAACCCGCAGTTTCCAGGCGATCCGCATCTACATCAACAGCGAACTGGAAGAAATCGAACGTGCGCTGGATGGCGCACTGGAAGTGCTGGCACCACAGGGGCGGTTATCGATCATCAGCTTCCATTCGCTGGAAGACCGTATCGTCAAACGCTTTATGCGCCACCACAGCCGCGGCGCCCAGGTACCGGCCGGTCTGCCATTGACCGAAGCGCAACTGCGTGAATTGGGCGGCCGTAGCCTGAAGTCGCTGGGCAAAATGATGCCGTCAGAAGCGGAAGTGGCGGAAAACCCACGTGCGCGCAGTTCGGTACTGCGCATTGCCGAGAGGATGCCTGCGTGATTGGCAACGAGCGTCATGGATTGGTTGGGGTGATTGGCGGCGATTTGCTGCGCAACGCCAAGATCCCGCTGATTTTGCTGATCGCCGTACTGGTCTCCGCCATTCTGGTGGTGACCACGGCACACCGCACCCGCTTGTTGACCGCGGAGCGCGAGCAACTGGTATTAGAGAAAGATGCGCTGGATATCGAATGGCGCAACCTGATTCTGGAAGAAAACGCCCTGGGCGATCATAGCCGGGTGGAACGTATCGCAACGGAGAAGCTGCAAATGCAGCATGTGGATCCGGCGCAAGAAAATATCATCGTTAAACAATGAATGGTTTAACCGACGGCCTAACATGGAGCAAAAAGGGAACGCATGAAAGCAGCACGCCCCGGTAAGTTGAAACGCCAGGAAGATCAAGCCAGCTTTGTCAGCTGGCGTTTTGCGTTGCTGTGCGGCTGTATTTTGCTGGCGCTGGTCGGATTGATGCTGCGTGTCGCCTACCTGCAGGTGATTAACCCCGATCGGCTGGTCAAAGAAGGCGATATGCGCTCTTTGCGTGTTCAGCAGGTGCCGACCGCACGCGGGATGATCAGCGACCGGGCCGGCCGCCCGCTGGCGGTCAGCGTACCGGTCAATGCTATCTGGGCCGACCCCAAAGAGCTGAACGAACGCGGCGGCATCACGCTCGACAGCCGTTGGAAGGCGCTGTCTGATGCGTTGGAAATCCCGCTGGACAAATTGTCCAGCCGGATCAACGCCAACCCGAAAGGGCGCTTTGTGTATCTGGCGCGCCAGGTCAACCCGGCCATCGGTGATTACATCCACAAACTGAAGTTGCCGGGCATTTATCTGCGTCAGGAATCGCGCCGCTACTATCCGGCCGGACAGGTAACGTCACACATCATCGGCGTCACCAACATTGACGGTCAGGGTATTGAAGGGGTTGAAAAAAGTTTCGATCGCTGGCTGACCGGCCAGCCGGGCGAGCGCACGGTGCGCAAAGACCGTTATGGACGGGTGATCGAGGACATCTCTTCGGTTGACAGTCAGGCGGCGCACAACCTGGTGTTGAGCGTTGACGAGCGTCTGCAGGCGCTGGTGTATCGCGAACTCAACAACGCGGTGGCGTTCAACAAGGCCGAGTCCGGCACGGCGGTGCTGATTGACGTCAACACCGGCGAAGTGCTGGCCATGGCCAACAGCCCGTCCTACAACCCGAACAACATGGCCGGTACGCCGAAGGACACCATGCGTAACCGTGCCATTACCGATATTTTTGAACCTGGTTCGACCGTAAAACCGATGGTGGTCATGACCGCCTTGCAGCACGGTGTGGTAAGAGAGAATAGCGTGCTCAATACCGTGCCTTACCGCATTAACGGCCATGAAATAAAAGACGTGGCACGTTATCCGGAACTTTCGGTCACCGGGATCTTGCAGAAGTCGAGTAACGTCGGTGTTTCAAAGCTGGCGTTAGCGATGCCGTCCTCGGCGTTGGTAGATACTTACTCACGTTTTGGACTGGGAAAAGCGACCAATTTGGGGCTGGTCGGAGAAAGCAGTGGCATATACCCAAAAAAACAACGGTGGTCTGACATAGAGAGGGCCACCTTCTCTTTCGGCTACGGGCTAATGGTAACGCCGTTACAGTTGGCGCGAGTCTATGCAACGATCGGCAGTATGGGGGTGTATCGCCCACTGTCGATTACCAAGGTTGACCCGCCGGTCGCCGGTGAGCGCGTTTTCCCTGAACCACTGGTTCGCACCGTGGTGCATATGATGGAAAGCGTGGCTCTGCCGGGCGGTGGTGGCGTGAAGGCGGCCATCAAGGGGTACCGGATTGCCATTAAAACCGGTACCGCCAAAAAGGTCGGCCCGGACGGCAAATACGTCAATCGCTATATCGCTTATACCGCTGGCGTTGCGCCGGCTAGTAACCCGCGTTTTGCCCTGGTGGTGGTCATCAACGACCCACAGGGTGGCAAGTACTACGGTGGTGCAATTTCTGCACCGGTGTTTGGCGCCATTATGGGCGGCGTACTGCGTACCATGAACGTCGAGCCGGATGCGTTGCCCACCGCGGATAAAAGCGAATTGGTAATCAATAAAAAAGAGGGTTCAGGTGGCAGATCGTAATTTGCGCGACTTACTCGCTCCATGGGTGCCGACGGCACCCGAGCGCGCGCTGCGGGAAATGACATTAGACAGCCGAATTGCGGCTGCCGGGGATCTGTTTGTCGCCGTCGTCGGCCATCAGACAGATGGACGCCGCTATATTCCGCAAGCCATCGCCCAGGGCGTAGCCGCCGTGATCGCCGAGGCTGAAGGTGACGCCGCCGACGGAGAAATCCGCGAAATGCACGGCGTACCGGTAATTTATCTGAGCCAGCTCAATCAGCGTCTGTCTGCGTTGGCCGGGCGTTTTTACCATCAACCGGCCGAACGTTTGCGTCTGGTCGGCGTGACCGGCACCAACGGCAAAACCACGACTACCCAACTGTTGGCGCAATGGAGCCAGTTGCTGGGGGAGACCGCTGCCGTGATGGGGACCGTTGGCAACGGCCTGCTGGGCCAGGTTTGTCCGAGCGAAAATACCACCGGTTCGGCAGTTGATGTGCAGCATGTTCTCAACGATTTGGCCGAGCGCGGCGCAACCTTTGCTGCAATGGAAGTCTCTTCCCACGGCCTGGTGCAGAATCGCGTGGCGGCGTTGCCGTTTGCCGCCGCGGTGTTCACCAACCTGAGTCGCGATCATCTCGATTATCATGGTGACATGGCCAGTTATGAAGCTGCCAAGTGGTCGCTGTTTACCGGACACGACGTGGGGCAAGCAATCATCAATGCTGATGATGAAGTGGGGCAGCGTTGGCTGGCGCAGTTGCCGGATGCGGTAGCAGTGACCATGCAGGGGAACCTGCAGCCGGGCTGTCGTGGTCGTTGGCTGAAAGCCACCGATGTCAATTATCACGATAACGGCGCGACCGTGCGTTTCAGCTCAAGCTGGGGCGACGGGGAAATCGAAAGCCGCCTGATGGGCGCATTTAACGTCAGCAATCTGTTGCTGGCGCTGGCAACGTTGCTGTCACTGGGTTACCCGCTGGCAGCATTGCTGAAGTCCGCTAGCCAGTTACAACCGGTCTGTGGCCGTATGGAAGTGTTCACTGCGCCAGGCAAGCCGACGGTGGTGGTGGATTATGCCCACACGCCGGATGCACTAGAAAAAGCATTGGCTGCGGCGCGTTTGCACTGCCAGGGGCAGCTGTGGTGCGTGTTTGGCTGCGGCGGCGATCGCGACAAGGGCAAACGCCCGTTGATGGGCGGCATCGCCGAGCAGTTCGCCGATCGCGTGGTGGTAACGGACGATAATCCGCGTACCGAAGAACCACAGGCAATTATCGCCGATATCCTGACCGGCTTGTTGGACCCGGGGCGTGCACAGGTCATTCATGGCCGTGCAGAAGCGGTCACCAGCGCGGTGATGCAGGCGGAGCAGCAGGACGTAGTGCTGGTGGCAGGCAAGGGCCATGAAGATTACCAACTGGTGGGGAATCGTCGTCTGGATTACTCCGATCGTACTACCGTCGCACGTTTGCTGGGGGTAATCGCATGATTTCTGTCTCCCTTCAGGCCTTGGCCGATGTATTGAGCGCTGAGTTGATCGGTGCCGATTGCCAAATTAATGAGGTGACGACGGATACCCGCCAGGTTTCTCCAGGCTGCCTGTTTGTGGCGCTGAAAGGCGAACGTTTTGACGCGCATGATTTTGCCGCCGACGCGTTAGGCGCCGGTGCCGGTGCGTTACTGGTCAGTAAGCGCTTACCGGTAGATGCACCGCAGTTAGTGGTCAAGGATACCCGCCTGGCGCTGGGACAACTGGCTGCCTGGGTACGTCAGCAGGTGCCGGCGCGAGTGGTCGCCTTGACCGGTTCATCGGGCAAAACCTCGGTGAAGGAAATGACCGCTGCCATTTTGCGCCAGTGCGGCGAGGTACTGTATACCGCCGGCAATTTCAACAATGACATCGGCGTGCCGCTGACGCTGCTGCGTTTGCAGCCACAGCATGATTTTGCGGTGATTGAGCTGGGCGCAAACCATATCGGTGAAATCGACTATACCACTGCGCTGACGCGCCCGCAGACTGCGCTGGTGAACAACCTGGCGGCGGCGCATCTGGAAGGTTTCGGGTCGTTGGCCGGCGTAGCGCAGGCGAAGGGCGAAATTTTCGCCGGTTTGCCGGCGGATGGCGTGGCGATCGTTAACGCGGATAGCAATGACTGGCCGCATTGGCAGGCGCAGCTGGTGGGCAAAACCGTGTGGCGCTTCTCGCCGCAGGCCACCGACGGCGTGGATTTCTTTGCCAGCGAAATTAGCGTAAACGGCAAGGGGACGCAGTTTACCTTGCACAGCCCGTTTGGCGAGGTAGCGATCGAACTGCCGTTGCCGGGCCGCCACAACGTGGCGAACGCGCTGGCGGCTGCCGCACTGGCAACCTCGGTCGGCGCATCGCTTGAGGCGGTACGCGTCGGGCTGGGCCAATTGCAGGCAGTACCGGGGCGTCTATTCCCCATTCAGCTCAAGCCCGGCCAGCTGTTGCTGGATGATAGCTATAACGCCAACGTCGGTTCAATGACCGCCGCAGCGCAGGTGCTGGCAGAGATGCCGGGTTACCGCGTGCTGGTGGCTGGTGATATGGCCGAACTGGGCGACGAAGCGGAAGAATGTCACCGTCAGGTGGGCGAAGCCGCCCGTCTGGCTGGTATCGACAAAGTGCTGACCGTTGGCTCGCTGAGCCAGTTGTTAAGCGCCGCATCGGGCCAGGGGGAGCATTTTCAAGACAAGGCAGCAGTGATCGCGCGCGTGGCGGAATTACTGAGGGAACATGCGGTAATTACCGTATTAATCAAAGGGTCACGTAGTGCCGCAATGGAGCAGGTAGTACGCGCGTTACAGGAGAAAGCACCATGTTAGTTTGGCTGGCCGAGCATTTGGTCAAATATTATTCCGGCTTTAACGTCTTTTCGTACCTGACGTTCCGAGCCATTGTCAGCCTGCTGACCGCGCTGTTTATTTCCTTGTGGATGGGGCCGCGACTGATTGCGCATCTGCAGAAGATGTCCTTTGGTCAGGTGGTGCGTAACGACGGCCCTGAGTCGCACTTCAGCAAACGCGGAACGCCGACCATGGGCGGCATCATGATCCTGACCTCCATCACCATTTCGGTGCTGATGTGGGCTTACCCGTCCAATCCGTACGTCTGGTGCGTGCTGTTCGTGCTGGTGGGCTACGGCATCGTCGGTTTCGTCGACGATTACCGCAAGGTGGTGCGCAAGGACACCAAAGGGCTGATCGCCCGCTGGAAGTATTTCTGGCAGTCGGTGATTGCGCTGATTGTCGCCTTTGCCATGTACGCCGTAGGAAAAGACACGCCAGCCACCGAGCTGGTTGTGCCGTTCTTTAAGGATGTGATGCCGCAGTTGGGATTGCTGTATGTGCTGCTGGCCTATTTCGTCATTGTCGGCACCAGCAACGCGGTCAACCTGACCGACGGGCTGGACGGACTGGCGATTATGCCAACGGTGTTCGTCGCTGCCGGTTTTGCCCTGGTCGCCTGGGCGACCGGTAACATGAACTTCGCCAATTACCTGCATATTCCGTATCTGCGGCACGCCGGTGAGCTGGTGGTGGTGTGCACCGCCATCGTCGGTGCCGGGCTGGGTTTCCTGTGGTTCAACACTTATCCGGCGCAGGTGTTTATGGGCGACGTCGGTTCGCTGGCTCTGGGCGGCGCGCTGGGCACCATCGCGGTACTGCTGCGTCAGGAGTTTTTGCTGGTGATTATGGGCGGCGTGTTCGTGGTTGAAACGCTGTCGGTGATCTTGCAGGTGGGGTCGTTCAAGCTGCGCGGACAACGCATTTTCCGCATGGCGCCGATTCACCACCACTATGAATTGAAAGGCTGGCCGGAACCACGGGTGATCGTGCGTTTCTGGATTATTTCGCTGATGCTGGTGCTGGTTGGCCTGGCAACGCTGAAGGTACGTTAATCATGGCGGATTATCAGGGTAAAAAAGTCGTCATCATCGGGTTGGGCCTGACCGGCCTGTCCTGTGTTGATTTCTTTATGGCACGTGGCGTGACGCCGCGCGTCATGGATACCCGCGTGTCTCCGCCAGGGCTGGACCGGTTGCCAGAAAGCGTAGATCGCCACCTGGGCAGTCTGCATGAAGACTGGCTGCTGGCAGCCGATCTGATCGTCGCCAGCCCAGGCGTGGCGTTGGCATCACCGGCGTTGAGCGCCGCAGCGGATGCCGGGGTGGAAATCGTTGGTGACGTGGAGCTGTTTTGTCGCGAAGCGCAGGCACCGATCGTTGCCATCACCGGTTCCAATGGCAAAAGCACCGTCACCACGCTGGTCGGTGAAATGGCGAAGGCCGCCGGCTGGGCGGTGGGCGTGGGCGGTAATATCGGGCTGCCGGTGCTGGAGTTGCTGCGGCAGGAATATCAGCTGTACGTACTGGAGTTGTCGAGTTTCCAATTGGAAACCACCCACAGTCTGCATGCCGCTGCGGCGACGATTCTCAATGTGACCGAAGATCATATGGATCGCTATCCCTTCGGTTTACAGCAATATCGCGCGGCCAAGCTGCGCATTTACGAGAACGCCAAGGTATGCGTGGTAAATGCCGATGACGCGCTGACCATGCCGGTACGCGGTGCCGATCCGCGTTGCATCAGCTTTGGTGCGGACGTGGGTGATTACCACCTGAATCGCCAGTTGGGTGAAATCTGGCTGCGTGTGCGCGGCGAAAAAATACTCAACACCCGAGAAATGAAACTGACCGGCCGCCATAACTACACCAATGCGCTGGCGGCGCTGGCGCTGGCCGACGCGGTGCATATCCCGCGGGCCTCCAGCCTGACTGCACTGACTACCTATGCCGGGTTGGCGCACCGCTTCCAACTGGTGCTGGATCATAATGGCGTTCGCTGGATTAACGACTCCAAGGCCACCAACGTCGGCAGCACCGAAGCGGCGCTGAACGGTCTGCAAGTTGACGGCACGCTGCATCTGCTGCTGGGCGGTGACGGCAAATCCGCCGATTTCTCGCCGCTGACGCGTTATCTGCAGGGCGACAATATTCGTTTGTACTGTTTTGGCCGCGATGGTGCTCAATTGGCGCAACTACGCTCCGATGTGGCAACGCAAACCGACACCATGGAACAGGCGATGCAGGCGATTGCTGCCGTTGTGCAGCCGGGCGATATGGTGCTGTTGTCACCGGCCTGCGCCAGCCTCGATCAGTTCCGCAATTTTGAAGTGCGTGGCAATGAGTTTGCCCGTCTGGCGCAGGAGCTTGGCGGATGAAACTACGGATGCCGAACTTCGGTTTGACCGACAGGCTGAAAGACTGGGTGATGGGTTCGCGTGAAAGCGATGCCGCCACCATGGTGCTGTATGACCGCACCCTGCTGTGGCTGACCTTCGGCCTGGCGATTATCGGCTTTGTGATGGTGACCTCGGCCTCGATGCCGATCGGTCAGCGTCTGGCGGAAGATCCGTTCCTGTTCGCCAAACGTGACGCGCTTTATCTGGGGCTGGCGTTCGGCCTGTCGCTGGTCACGCTGCGCATCCCGATGGCGGTATGGCAGCGTTACAGCAACGTGATGCTGCTGGCCTCGATCGTTCTGCTGCTGATTGTGTTGGTGGTCGGTAGCTCGGTCAACGGGGCGTCACGCTGGATTTCGCTTGGGCCGCTGCGCATTCAGCCGGCAGAGCTGTCGAAACTGTCGCTGTTCTGCTACCTGGCCAGCTATCTGGTACGCAAGGTAGAAGAAGTGCGCAGCAACTTCTGGGGCTTTTGCAAGCCGATGGGCGTAATGGTGGTGTTGGCGGTACTGCTGCTGGCACAGCCGGACCTCGGTACCGTGGTAGTGCTGTTCATTACCACGCTGGCGATGCTGTTCCTGGCCGGCGCCAAAATGTGGCAGTTCCTGGCGATTATCGGCTCCGGCGTATTTGCCGTGGTGCTGCTGATCATTGCCGAGCCGTACCGTATGCGCCGCGTAACATCGTTCTGGAACCCGTGGGCGGATCCGTTCGGCAGCGGCTACCAGCTGACCCAGTCGCTAATGGCGTTTGGTCGCGGTGAATTCTGGGGCCAGGGTCTTGGGAACTCAGTGCAGAAACTGGAGTATCTACCAGAAGCGCATACCGATTTCATCTTCTCGATCCTTGGGGAGGAGCTGGGCTATATCGGTGTGGTTTTTGCCCTGTTAATGGTATTCTTCGTCGCTTTTCGCGCGATGTCGATTGGCCGTCGGGCGTTAGAACTCGATCAGCGTTTTTCCGGCTTTCTGGCCTGTTCTATCGGCGTATGGTTCAGCTTCCAGGCGCTGGTTAACGTGGGAGCCGCGGCGGGGATGCTGCCGACCAAAGGTCTGACGCTGCCGCTGATCAGTTACGGCGGTTCCAGCCTGCTGATCATGTCGACGGCCATCGTGCTGTTGTTGCGCATTGATTTTGAAACGCGTCTGGCGAAAGCCCAGGCGTTTGTGAAGAGGTAAGGGATGAGCGGGAAAGCTAAGCGTTTAATGGTGATGGCAGGCGGTACCGGCGGACACGTGTTCCCGGGGCTGGCGGTCGCACATCATCTGATGGCGCAGGGCTGGCAGGTGCGCTGGCTCGGAACCGCAGACCGAATGGAAGCCGATCTGGTGCCAAAGCACGGGATCGAGATTGATTTTATCCGTATCTCCGGCCTGCGCGGCAAAGGGCTGATGGCTCAGCTGAGTGCGCCGCTGCGTATTTGGCGTGCGGTGCGCCAGGCCAAGGCGATTATGCGCAGCTACCAACCGGACGTGGTGCTGGGCATGGGCGGTTACGTTTCCGGTCCCGGCGGCCTGGCCGCCTGGCTGTGCGGCGTACCGGTGGTGCTGCATGAACAGAACGGCATTGCCGGGTTAACCAATCGTTGGCTGGCACGCCTGGCCAAAACGGTATTGCAGGCTTTCCCCGGCGCGTTCCCGAACGCCGCAGTGGTGGGCAATCCGGTACGTACCGACGTATTGGCGCTGCCGTTGCCGGCAGAACGCCTGGCCGGACGAGAAGGGCCGATCCGCGTGCTGGTTATTGGCGGAAGTCAGGGGGCTCGCGTGCTGAATCAGACAGTTCCTGAAGTCGCGGCGCGTTTGGACGATAGAATTACGCTCTGGCATCAGGTTGGCAAAGGCGCGTTGGCATCGGTTCAGCATGAATATGAAAGGGTAGGGCAGACCGGGCACAAGGTGACCGAGTTTATCGATGATATGGCTGCCGCCTACGCCTGGGCCGATGTGGTGGTGTGCCGTTCCGGCGCATTGACCGTCAGCGAAATTGCGGCGGCGGGCCTGCCTGCGATATTCGTGCCGTTCCAGCACAAGGATCGTCAGCAATATTGGAACGCGCGTCCACTGGAAGAAGCCGGTGCCGCGAAAATCATTGAACAGCCGCAGTTCAACGCCGATACGGTGGCGGAACTGTTGGCCGGCTGGGATCGCCCAACGTTACTGGCGATGGCCGACAAGGCGCGCGCGGTGGCGATCCCTGATGCCACCGAACGCGTAGCGGCGGAGCTGATTCGCGTCGCCAAATAAAACATGCAGGGTCTGGTTCGCCGGGCCTGCAAATACAGCAACGTCATGTAAGGGCTCGGTGCGCCGAAGCCGGATTAGAGAGAGTGATGAATACACAGCAACTGGCGAAACTACGTACTTTCGTGCCCGAGATGCGACGCGTCCGGCACATTCACTTTGTCGGCATCGGTGGTGCCGGCATGGGTGGTATCGCCGAAGTGTTGGCTAATGAAGGCTATCAGATCAGCGGTTCGGATCTGGCGCCGAACCCGGTGACCCAGCAGTTGAGCGCGCTGGGCGCGACAATTTACTTCCATCACCGGCCGGAAAACGTGCTGGATGCCAGCGTGGTGGTGGTGTCGACGGCGATCCCGTCCGACAATCCGGAAATCGTCGCCGCACGCGAGGCGCGTATCCCGGTGATCCGTCGCGCGGAAATGCTGGCGGAGCTGATGCGCTTCCGTCACGGTATCGCAGTGGCGGGAACGCACGGTAAAACCACCACCACGGCGATGGTTTCCAGCATTTATGCGGAAGCCGGTCTGGACCCGACGTTTGTCAACGGTGGGTTGGTGAAGGCGGCTGGCACCCACGCGCGTCTGGGGTCGAGCCGTTACCTGATTGCCGAAGCCGATGAGAGCGATGCGTCATTCCTCCATCTGCAACCGATGGTGGCGATTGTCACCAACATCGAAGCCGACCATATGGACACTTACCATGGCGATTTCGAAAACCTGAAGCAGACGTTTATCAATTTCTTGCACAACCTGCCGTTCTACGGCCGTGCGGTGATGTGCATTGACGATCCGGTGGTGCGCGAACTGCTGCCACGCGTAGGTCGCCACATTACGACCTACGGTTTCAGCGACGATGCTGACGTGCGCATTGAGAGTTACAGCCAGGTTGGCCCGCAGGGGCACTTTACCCTGAGCCGCCAGGACAAGCCGTTGATGACGGTGACCCTGAACGCACCAGGCCGTCATAATGCGCTAAACGCGGCGGCGGCGGTTGCGGTAGCCACCGAAGAAGGCATTGAAGACGACGATATTCTGCGCGCGCTGGCGGGCTTTCAGGGCACCGGACGCCGGTTCGACTTCCTTGGCGAGTATCCGCTGGCGCCGGTTAACGACAAGGCGGGCAGTGCGATGCTGGTGGATGACTACGGCCATCACCCGACGGAAGTGGACGCTACCATCAAAGCGGCGCGGGCCGGCTGGCCGGACAAGCGTCTGGTGATGATTTTTCAGCCGCACCGTTACACGCGCACGCGCGATCTGTACGACGATTTTGCCAACGTGCTGTCTCAGGTTGACGTGTTGCTGATGCTGGACGTGTACCCGGCGGGTGAAGCGCCGATCCCAGGTGCCGACAGCCGTTCGCTGTGTCGCACCATCCGCAACCGCGGCAAGCTGGATCCGATCCTGGTATCCGACGCTGATACGGTGCCGGAAACCCTGGCGCAGCTGTTGCAAGATGACGATCTGGTCCTGGTGCAGGGCGCCGGCAACGTCGGCAAAATTGCCCGCAAACTGGCTGAATTGAAGCTGCAGTCGCCGAAGACCGAGGAGGAACAGCATGGCCGATAAAGTCGCCGTCCTGCTGGGGGGCACTTCCGCTGAACGTGACGTTTCTCTGCAATCCGGCGCGGCGGTGCTGGCCGGATTGCGCGAAGCCGGTATTGACGCCCACGGTATTGATACGCGTGACTTCCCGCTGACCCAGTTGAAGGAACAGGGCTTCAGCAAGGTATTTATCGCGCTGCACGGCCGCGGTGGTGAAGACGGTACGCTACAGGGAATGCTGGAATTCCTCGGCCTGCCGTATACCGGTAGCGGCGTGATGGCATCGGCGCTGACCATGGACAAATGGCGCACCAAAATGGTGTGGCAGTCGATGGGGCTGCCGGTAGCACCGTACGTGGCATTGCACCGCGCGGAGTTTGTCGGCGAGGCGAAAAGCCAGTTGCTGGCGAGCGTGGAGGCACTGGGCCTGCCGCTGATCGTCAAGCCGAGCCGCGAAGGCTCCAGCGTCGGTATGAGCAAGGTCAGCGAATTCGGCGAACTCACAGCGGCGCTGGACGAGGCGTTCCGTCATGACGACGATGTGCTGGTCGAAAAGTGGCTGAGTGGCCCGGAATATACCGTGGCATTTTTGGGTGACCAATTAATGCCGTCAATCCGCATTCAGCCGGCCGGCGTATTTTACGACTATCAGGCCAAGTACATCTCGGACGATACCCAGTATTTCTGTCCGAGCGGTTTGAGCGCCGAGCAGGAAAACGAGCTGGCCGCGCTGGCAGCTCGGGCCTATCGTGGCCTTGATTGCAGCGGCTGGGGTCGGGTTGACGTGATGCAGGATAACGATGGCAGCTTCTATCTGCTCGAGGTGAACACCTCGCCAGGCATGACCAGTCATAGCCTGGTGCCGATGGCAGCGCGCCAGTTTGGATTGGACTTCTCGCAGTTGGTCGCGAGAATTTTGGAATTGGCCGACTGATATGTCGCAAGCTGCCCTGAATGCGCGCGAACGCGAGGTTGAAAATAACCCGCGGCGCAGCAACGGAAGCCAATTGGCGGGGATCGTCTTCCTGCTGATGGTGTTGGGAACGGTCCTGTGGAGCGGCTGGGCGGTGATTGGCTGGATGAAAGATGCCAGTCGCCTGCCGCTCTCGCGGCTGGTGGTGACCGGCGAACGCCATTACACCACCAACGATGATATTCGCCAGGCTATTCTGGCGCTGGGATCGCCAGGTACGTTCATGACGCAGGATGTCGATGTCATCCAGCAGCAGATTGAGCGGTTGCCGTGGATTAAGCAGGCCAGCGTGCGCAAGCAATGGCCGGACGAGCTGAAAATCCATTTGGTGGAATATGTCCCGGTGGCGCGTTGGAACGATTTGCATATGGTGGATGCCGAGGGCAAATCGTTCAGCGTGCCGGCAGAACGTGTCGGCAAGCAGAAATTGCCGTTGCTCTATGGTCCGGAAGGGAGCGAACAAGACGTTCTGGAAGGGTATCGGACCATGAGCAGCGCGTTGGCGGCCGACAAGTTTACGCTGAAAATGGCGTCGATGACGGCACGTCACTCTTGGCAACTGGCGCTGGATAACGATGTCCGGCTGGAACTGGGGCGTGACGATCGTGCAGGACGCCTGCAACGCTTTATCGAGCTGTATCCGGTACTGGAGCAACAGGGCCAGACGGAAGGCAAGCGTGTCAGTTATGTCGACCTGCGTTATGACGCAGGTGCATCGGTGGGCTGGTCCCCGTTGCCGATTGACCCGCAGGCGGGCGATGCGGCGGCACGTCAACAGCAAAACAGTAATCAGCAACAAAATCAGGCACAGGCAAAACAACAATGATCAAGTCGACGGACAGAAAACTGGTAGTTGGACTGGAGATCGGTACGGCGAAAGTCGCCGCATTGGTAGGGGAAGTTCTGCCCGATGGCATGGTCAACATTATCGGGGTGGGCAGTTGTCCGTCCCGGGGTATGGATAAGGGCGGCGTTAACGACCTGGAGTCGGTAGTGAAGTGCGTACAGCGCGCTATCGATCAGGCCGAGCTGATGGCTGACTGCCAGATTTCTTCGGTCTACCTCGCATTATCGGGCAAACATATCAGTTGCCAGAACGAAATAGGGATGGTTCCTATTTCAGAAGAGGAAGTGACCCAGGAGGATGTGGAGAACGTCGTCCATACCGCCAAGTCGGTGCGTGTGCGCGATGAGCATCGCGTTTTGCATGTGATTCCTCAGGAATACGCCATCGACTATCAGGAAGGCATCAAAAACCCGGTGGGGTTGTCCGGCGTGCGTATGCAAGCCAAGGTGCACCTGATTACCTGCCATAACGACATGGCAAAAAACATTGTCAAAGCGGTTGAACGTTGCGGTCTGAAAGTTGACCAACTTATTTTCGCCGGTCTGGCCGCCAGCTATGCGGTATTGACCGAAGATGAACGCGAACTCGGCGTTTGCGTGGTGGATATCGGTGGCGGCACCATGGACATGGCGGTGTATACCGGCGGTGCGCTGCGCCATACCAAGGTTATTCCGTATGCCGGCAACGTGGTCACCAGCGATATCGCCTACGCCTTCGGTACGCCGCCGACGGATGCGGAAGCAATTAAAGTTCGACACGGTTGTGCGCTTGGGTCGATTGTTAGCAAGGATGAGAGTGTAGAGGTGCCTAGCGTCGGGGGACGTCCTCCACGTAGTCTGCAAAGACAGACACTGGCTGAAGTCATTGAGCCACGCTACGCCGAACTGTTGAATCTGGTTAACGACGAAATTTTGCAATTGCAGGAGCAACTGCGTCAGCAAGGGGTGAAGCACCATCTGGCAGCGGGTATTGTGCTGACCGGCGGTGCCGCCCAGATTGATGGCCTGGCAGCCTGTGCGCAACGGGTGTTCCACACCCAGGTACGCATCGGCCAACCCTTGAACATCACGGGTCTGACGGATTATGCGCAGGAGCCTTACTACTCAACGGCGGTAGGTCTGCTGCACTATGGAAAAGAGTCTCACCTCAGCGGTGAGTCAGAAGTAGAAAAACGCGCCTCGGTGGGCAATTGGTTTAAACGTATCAATAGCTGGCTGAGAAAAGAGTTTTAATGTTTCAACTAAGAGATCATGCTGAGTAATCTTTTTATGATCTCGCAGCGACAGGCACAAAACGGAGAGAAACTATGTTTGAACCAATGGAACTAACCAATGACGCGGTGATTAAAGTCATCGGCGTCGGCGGTGGCGGCGGTAACGCCGTTGAACACATGGTGCGTGAGCGCATCGAAGGTGTTGAATTCTTTGCCGTTAATACAGACGCTCAGGCGCTTCGTAAAACGGCAGTTGGCCAAACCATCCAGATTGGTAGCGGTATTACCAAAGGTCTGGGTGCAGGCGCGAACCCTGAAGTGGGTCGCAATTCGGCGGAAGAAGACCGTGAAGCCCTGCGCGCCGCTCTGGAAGGTGCAGACATGGTCTTCATCGCGGCCGGTATGGGCGGCGGTACCGGTACCGGTGCAGCACCCGTGGTGGCCGAAGTTGCCAAGGATCTGGGGATCCTGACAGTAGCCGTGGTTACCAAGCCTTTCAATTTCGAAGGCAAGAAACGCATGGCGTTCGCTGAGCAGGGCATCGCCGAACTGTCCAAGCACGTGGACTCGTTGATCACTATCCCGAACGACAAGCTGTTGAAAGTTCTGGGGCGCGGTATTTCTCTGCTGGACGCCTTCGGTGCGGCCAACGACGTGCTGAAAGGCGCGGTGCAGGGTATTGCCGAACTGATCACCCGTCCGGGTCTGATGAACGTCGACTTCGCCGACGTGCGCACCGTGATGTCCGAAATGGGCTACGCAATGATGGGTTCTGGCGTTGCCTGCGGTGAAGACCGTGCTGAAGAAGCCGCTGAAATGGCCATCTCCAGCCCGCTGCTGGAAGATATCGATCTGTCCGGCGCGCGCGGCGTTCTGGTTAACATCACCGCCGGCTTCGACCTACGTCTGGATGAGTTCGAAACCGTGGGTAACACCATTCGTGCGTTTGCTTCCGACAATGCGACCGTGGTAATCGGTACCTCACTGGATCCGGAAATGAACGACGAGCTGCGTGTTACCGTCGTGGCTACCGGTATCGGCATGGACAAACGTCCTGAAATCACCCTGGTGACCAACAAGCAGGTCAGCCAGCCAGTGATGGATCACCGTTACCAACAGCACGGTATGGCTCCGCTGCAACAGGAAGTGAAGCCTGCTGCCAAGGTGGTCAACGATCAGAACGCGCAACCGAATAAAGAGCCTGACTATCTGGATATCCCGGCCTTCCTGCGCAAGCAGGCAGACTAAGAATTTCCTGATAATTTGGAATCTCCGCTCTTTGTGCTAAACTGTCCCGCCGGCCTTGCTGTATGCTTGGCTGGTAGGATGGATAACATTGCGAGATAAAACGATGATCAAACAAAGGACATTAAAACGTATTGTTCAGGCGACTGGTGTCGGTTTGCATACCGGCAAGAAAGTCACGCTGACCATGCGCCCAGCGCCGGCTAATACCGGGGTCATCTATCGTCGCACTGACTTGAATCCACCGGTTGATTTTCCGGCTGATGCAAAATCCGTGCGTGATACCATGCTCTGTACTTGTCTGGTGAACGAGCATGACGTGCGTATTTCTACCGTTGAGCATCTTAATGCCGCACTGGCTGGGCTTGGCATCGACAACATCATTATCGAAGTTGACGCCGCCGAAATCCCAATCATGGACGGTAGCGCCAGTCCGTTCGTCTTCCTGTTGCTGGATGCCGGCATCGAAGAACTGAACTCAGCGAAGAAATTCCTGCGTCTGAAAGACACAGTGCGTGTTGAAGATGGCGATAAATGGGCCGAGCTGTCCCCGCATAACGGGTTCCGCCTGGACTTTACCATTGATTTCAACCACCCGGCGATTGACGCCAGCACCCAGCGCTACCGCCTGGATTTTTCTGCCGATTCGTTCGTGCGTCAAATCAGCCGTGCGCGTACCTTCGGGTTTATGCGTGATATCGAATATCTGCAATCCCGTGGCCTGGCTCTGGGCGGCAGCTTCGATTGCGCCATCGTCGTCGACGATTACCGTGTACTGAACGAAGACGGTCTGCGTTTTGAAGACGAATTCGTGCGCCACAAAATGCTGGACGCCATTGGCGACCTGTTTATGTGCGGCCATAACATCATTGGCGCGTTTACCGCGTACAAGTCTGGCCACGCATTGAATAACAAACTGCTGCAGGCCGTATTGGCCAAACAGGAAGCGTGGGAATTCGTCACCTTCCAGGACGAAGCCGAAATGCCATTGGCATTCAAGGCGCCGTCAACCGTATTGGCATAAGCCTGTACCTGAGAACCTCGAGCGCATCCTGGTGGCACGGGACGGTTAACTGGCCAAGCTATCACCCTCCCGAGTTCATTTGCTCAGGCGAACGACCGGGATGGGCTGAACAGAGCGCCTGAGATGCAGCTTGAAGCGTGACGGGTAGATATCGCTGGTTTTATTTGTCACGACTGGTAGCGTTGGCACCCTCTCCGGCCATCGATGCCAGTCGTTCCAGCGTCTTGCGCAATTTTTCCGGGCTGCGACTGGCCAACCCCCTCAATTGTTCCGCACTTTCCACGCTTAGGGTGCGCATTGGCGTATCTGTCTGGCTGTTTGCCGGCTTTTTATCCGCCTGCTGCTGTAGATTGCTGCTTTTCGCCATCAACGCAGGATTAATCCTGATGTCGATCGATGACAATGATGGTAGAATTTGCGCTCGTAGTGCTGATAACAAGTTAGGCTGTTCGTAGCGCAAGCGCATCATCCAACTGGCATTTGCCGTTTCCAGCACTAAAATACCCTGTCTGAAGTTCGCGACGCGGCACCAGGGATGCAGTGGAGCAGGCAATAAGCCCTTGACTGCACGGTTAAGCTTCAGCAGCGCCACGGCGCGCTGTTGTACGTTGTGCAACGGTCCCTTATCTGCTGCGGACGCTTCGTCGAACAGGACATCTAATAATTGTGGACGGCTATCGCGCATAATGGGCTCCGGCGGATTATAAACTTGTGATCGGTATTCTAAATCGTTGGCGACAATTTGGCAGACGTTATTTTTGGCCTCATCTCCTGTTAGGGATGGTAGCGGCCACGCTTGGCGTACCGCAAAATCTGTCGGGCAATGCCGAACAGGCCGCCTTACCGAGTACCTCATCCAGCCTTAACCGGCAGAATTCCGCAGCCAACGCCTTTAACAGCCTGGCATTGTTGCAAGACGCGCATCGTCGACCGACGTTCAGCGTCGATTATTGGCAACAGCATGCGCTACGTACCGTCATTCGTCACCTTTCTTTTGCCCTGGTGCCACAGGTTGTCTATGCGCGGGTACAGGAAAGCGAGGTCGAAGCCACCGAGCCGCCATTGCAGGTAGAACGACTGGCGTTACTGTCAACGCTTAACGCGCTGCTGACGCATGAGCCGAAGCCGCCGACCATCATTCGTGATACCCATCATTCTGTTCATCCTTCTTTAGCGCAGCATCAGGCCGGGTTATGGCTCGCGCAGGTGCAGGGCATTCGCGCCGGGCCGACGCTTCGCAGCTGATTCTCGCCCTCTGGGCACCTATACCAACAAAATAACAGCACGTTGATCGCCTGTGAGCGCGGTCATGACAGAGACATCAAATATTATGTTAGCTAAATTATTGACCAAAGTTTTTGGTAGCCGTAACGATCGTACACTGCGCCGTATGCGCAAAGTGGTTGAGCAGATCAACCGTCTGGAACCGGACATGGAAAAACTGTCCGACGACGAGCTGAAAGCCAAAACCAACGAATTCCGCGAGCGCCTGAAGAAAGGCGAAGTGCTGGAGTCGCTGATCCCTGAAGCGTTCGCCGTAGTGCGTGAAGCGAGCAAGCGTGTATTCGGCATGCGTCACTTTGACGTACAGCTGTTGGGCGGTATCGTACTGAATGACCGTTGCATCGCCGAGATGCGTACCGGTGAAGGTAAAACCCTGACCGCAACCCTGCCTGCCTACCTGAATGCCCTGAGTGGCCGCGGTGTGCACGTGGTGACCGTCAACGACTATCTGGCACAGCGCGATGCCGAAAACAACCGCCCGCTGTTTGAATTCCTCGGTTTGAGCATCGGTATCAACCTGCCGGGCATGCCGGCACCGGCCAAGCGTGAAGCGTACGCTGCTGATATCACCTACGGCACCAATAACGAATACGGTTTCGACTATCTGCGCGACAATATGGCGTTCAGCCCCGAAGAGCGGGTACAGCGCAAGCTGCATTATGCGCTGGTGGATGAGGTTGACTCGATCCTGATCGACGAAGCGCGTACGCCGCTGATCATCTCCGGCCCGGCTGAAGACAGTTCGGAAATGTATATCAAGGTTAACAAGCTGATTCCAAAGCTTATTCGCCAGGAAAAGGAAGACTCTGACAGCTTCCAGGGTGAAGGCCACTTTTCCGTCGACGAAAAAGCGCGCCAGGTTCACCTGACCGAGCGTGGGCTGATCCTGATCGAAGAAATGCTGGTCGAAGCCGGCATTATGGAAGAGGGTGAATCCCTGTATTCGCCGACCAACATCATGCTGATGCACCACGTCACCGCCGCCCTGCGTGCCCACGTGCTGTTCACCCGTGACGTTGACTACATCGTGAAAGACGGCGAAGTGATTATCGTTGATGAGCACACCGGTCGTACCATGCAGGGGCGCCGCTGGTCGGACGGTTTGCATCAGGCGGTCGAGGCGAAAGAAGGCGTAGAGATTCAGAACGAAAACCAGACCCTGGCTTCGATCACCTTCCAGAACTACTTCCGCCTGTATGAAAAACTGGCTGGCATGACCGGTACGGCCGATACCGAAGCGTTTGAGTTCAGCTCGATTTACAAGCTGGACACCATCGTGGTACCGACCAACCGTCCAATGCTGCGCAAGGACATGCCGGATCTGGTGTACATGACCGAGCTCGAGAAAATCGGTGCAATCATTGAGGATATCCGCGAACGCACGGCGAATGGTCAGCCGGTGCTGGTGGGGACCATCTCGATCGAAAAGTCTGAGGTCATTTCCCGCGAGCTGGCGAAGGCCAACATTGACCACAAGGTGTTGAACGCCAAATTCCACGCCATGGAAGCAGACATCGTGGCGCAGGCTGGTCAGCCAGGCGCGGTAACTATCGCTACCAACATGGCCGGTCGTGGTACCGATATCGTGCTGGGCGGCAGCTGGCAGTCAGAAATTGCCAAGCTGGAAGCGCCAACCGAAGAGCAGATTGCTGCTATCAAACAGGAATGGCAACTCCGCCATGACGCGGTGCTGGCATCTGGCGGTCTGCACATTATCGGTACCGAGCGCCACGAATCTCGCCGTATCGATAACCAGCTGCGCGGCCGTTCCGGCCGTCAGGGTGATGCCGGTTCATCACGCTTCTATCTGTCGATGGAAGATGCGTTGATGCGTATTTTTGCCTCCGATCGCGTATCTAGCATGATGCGCAAACTGGGGATGAAAGAGGGCGAAGCGATTGAACACCCGTGGGTAACCAAGGCCATCGCCAACGCCCAGCGTAAAGTGGAAAGTCGTAACTTCGACATCCGTAAGCAACTACTGGAATACGATGATGTGGCCAACGATCAGCGCCGCGCGATTTACAGCCAACGTAATGAACTGCTTGACGTGTCCGACGTTAGCGAAACCATCGCCAGCATCCGTGAAGACGTGTTCAAGGCCACCATTGATAACTACATTCCGCCGCAGTCGCTGGAAGAAATGTGGGACGTACAGGGTCTGGAAGAGCGTCTGAAAAACGACTTCGATCTGGATATGCCGATTGCGGAATGGCTGGATAAAGAACCGCAGTTGCACGAAGAAACGCTGCGTGAGCGCATTCTGGATAACGCCAAAGAAGAGTATCAACGCAAAGAAGAGGTTGTTGGTAGCGAGATGATGCGCAACTTCGAAAAAGGCGTGATGCTGCAAACGCTGGACTCCCTGTGGAAGGAGCACCTGGCAGCGATGGATTACCTGCGTCAGGGCATTCACCTGCGTGGTTATGCGCAAAAGGATCCAAAGCAGGAATACAAGCGTGAATCGTTCGCCATGTTTGCCGCGATGCTTGAATCACTCAAGTACGAAGTGATCAGCGTGCTGAGCAAGGTTCAGGTGCGGATGCCGGAAGAAGTGGAAGCGCTGGAGCAACAGCGTCGTGAAGAAGCGGAACGTCTGGCGCAGCAGCAACAGCTGAGCCACAAAGATGAGAACTCGCTGGTAACGGAAGATCCGAACGCCCCGGCCAGCGCCGAGCGCAAGGTGGGACGTAACGATCCGTGTCCTTGCGGTTCAGGTAAGAAATACAAGCAATGCCACGGTCGCCTGCAAAAGTAAGCCGCGACAAAGGTTGATTAAACCCGTTAGGGCCGGCATGTCCGGCCCTAATCGTATCTGGGCGCAACATTATACCGCTATCGAGGAATTTGCGATGAAACATGTCAACATCGCCGTGGGCATCATTCGTAATGCTCAACAGGAAATCTTTATCACCCGCCGCGCGGCAGACGCGCATATGGCAGGATTCTGGGAGTTTCCAGGCGGTAAAATCGAGCTGGGGGAAACGCCCGAGCAGGCGCTGACCCGAGAATTGCTGGAAGAGACCGGTATCAAGGCGGAAGGCGCCGAACTGCTGGAGGTGCTGGAGCACCAGTTCACCGATCGTATGGTGACGCTGAATTTCTATCTGGTAGAACGCTGGCAAGGTGAGCCGTTTGGTCGAGAGGGGCAACCGATGCGCTGGGTCAGGCAGGCAGATTTGCAGGCAGGCGAGTTTCCGCCGGCCAACCTCACCATTGTACAACGTCTGGTAGCACTGGCCAACGCGGCCCAATAATGGTTACGGCCTGCGTCAGCAGGCCGTTTAAGCGGTGAGATTGTCGCTCCAGGCCTGGCTGGTGCCCGCCGCTACCTGGCTAGTGCTACTGCATGCGTCGTCAGTCTCGCTCGCGATCGTGCTGTTCTTCCGACCATTCATCACTTTCGTTCAAATCGCCGTTGCTGGGAATGCGCTTTTCTTCATCGGCCCATTCGCCAAGATCGATCAGCTGACAGCGTTTGCTGCAGAACGGACGATGCGGGCTGACTTCACCCCATACCACGCCTTTGCCACAGGTTGGGCATTTTACTACGGTAGTCATCTTGCTTCCTTAGCCTTGGTTAATATCAAAGGCCTTTTAATTCAAAAATCTAACAACACGCCAAATCAAATGTCAGACGCTCGGGAACCTGGCCGTGCTCGCTATCCAGCGGTAAAAAACGGATCGCATAACGCGTCTTGTGGCCGGAAATCTGCGGATACAGCTGATGCGCCAGATCGATGCGCAAACGCAGCAGATCGGCACCTTCGGCATTATCCTGATAAAAACCGTTCAGGCTGATCTGGTTGCGGAACGGCTCGGTCTGGCGGATCAGATTCAGAATCATGGTCAGCGCCTGATGTAACGGCTCCAGGGTTTGCAGCCATTGCGCGACGTCGGCATCACGCTCATGTTGGGCTACGTGCATCCACATATGCAGCGTCGGCAAATCAAAGCTGCAGCAGCCGCCAGGAATGCTTAGCCGCTGTCGCACCAGGCCGATCAGGCGATCTTCACGCAGTGCCTGACCCATGCGCGGTGCGGACATCAACTGGCTAGAGCGTTCTTTTAACTGACTGCGCAGTTGATCGACGCGCGTCATATCAACGCCCGGTACGTCGGCCCATTGCAGCAGTTTTTGCTGCTGGCGTTCCAGCTCTTTCAACAGCTCGGTACGGATTTCTCCGCGTTCCAGCACGTCCAGCAGATCGGAAATCGTACGGAAGAAGGTCAGGGCGATTGCGGTTTCGCTCAGTGCCCGCTGACCGTGCAATTGCTGTAATAAAAATTCAATGCGTAGCCAGGTACGCATTTTTTCGTTCAACGGGTGTTCAAAGAGAACGGTTGGAGAAGCGTCACTCATTCAGTTTAATCCTGTTGGGGCGCCGGTGCCGCCAGTTCGAGATAGCGGCGATGCAGGTCGGCTACGTGTGGCTCTATCCCTTGAGCGGTGCCGCTATTGTCAATAACGTCATCCGCCACGGCCAGGCGCTGCTCGCGCGTTGCCTGGGCAGATAAAATGTTTTGCGCCTGCTGGCGGCTGATGCCGTCGCGGGCGATAGTTCTGGCCAACTGGGTTTCGCGATCGACATCGACCACCAGTACGCGGTCGGCGCGCGACTGAAGATTGTTCTCGACCAGCAGCGGCACCACCCACAACGCGTACGGGTGGGCAGTCTGGGCCAGTTGGCGTTGGGTTTCCTGCTGAATCAGCGGATGCAGCAGTTGATTTAGCCAGGCCTTTTCGTCTGGCTGGCTAAAGATGCGTTCACGCAATGCCGCACGGTCAAGCGTGCCATCCGACAGCAATATTTCCTTACCAAAATGCGCGGCGATGGCGGCCAATGCCGGCGTATCGGGCTGTACTACCTGGCGGGCAATCACGTCGGCATCAACGATTGGCGCGCCATGGCGTGCGAAGGCGTCAGCCACGGTGGACTTGCCGCTGCCAATACCGCCGGTCAACGCAACTATGTAGGTCATGGTCTGTGGATGCACCCGAAATTCATAAAAAAATAATAGACGAATCATAAAGCGATCGCACAGAAGTGCAAGTCAACGCACGCACTCTGTTGTAACGGTCACGCAGGGTTGGGAATTTTGCAATAGGGTGGGGAAAGTGAGTGCAGCATCACACTGCATTTGCATGGGTAAATTTCTGTGATTGTAGCCTAAATAAAGATGAAATCGCAGTCTTGTCGTGTGTTTATTCCGGCGTATGATAACTCCACTGGAACTGGCACTAAAAGATTCGATCACCACCCTGCGATCCGTCGCCATAAACCAGGAAATCAGTTGTCATGCGTATTGAAGAAGATTTGAAGTTGGGTTTTAAAGATGTGCTGATCCGCCCTAAGCGCTCCACGCTGAAAAGCCGCTCTGAGGTTGAACTGGCCCGCCAGTTCGCATTCAAACATTCCGGTTGTAACTGGTCAGGTGTACCGATTATCGCCGCCAATATGGACACGGTGGGTACTTTTCGCATGGCTGAAGCGCTGGCTTCCTTTGACGTCCTCACCGCCGTGCATAAACATTATTCCGTTGAACAATGGGCTGAATTCGTTCAGCGCGTTCCCGAAGCCACATTGCGCCATGTGATGGTATCTACCGGCACGTCTGACGCCGACTTCGTCAAAATGAAGCAGATCCTGGCACTGTCTCCGGCGTTGAAATTCATCTGTATAGACGTGGCAAACGGCTACTCCGAGCATTTTGTTGCTTTCCTGCAAAAAGCGCGTGAAGCCTGTCCGCAGCATGTGATCTGTGCCGGCAACGTGGTTACCGGCGAAATGGTCGAAGAGCTGATCCTCTCCGGCGCGGATATCGTCAAGGTCGGTATCGGACCGGGTTCTGTTTGTACCACCCGGGTAAAAACCGGCGTTGGCTATCCGCAACTGTCTGCGGTGATTGAGTGCGCCGATGCTGCGCACGGCCTTGGCGGGCAAATCGTCAGCGACGGCGGTTGTTCGGTGCCGGGAGACGTGGCCAAAGCCTTTGGCGGCGGTGCCGATTTTGTCATGTTGGGCGGTATGTTGGCCGGTCATGACGAATGCGAAGGTAGCGTGGTGGAAGAAAACGGCGAGAAATTCATGCTGTTCTACGGCATGAGCTCCGAATCGGCGATGAAACGCCACGTGGGTGGTGTTGCCGAGTACCGTGCAGCGGAAGGGAAGACCGTCAAGCTGCCGTTGCGCGGCGAAGTGGAGTTCACTATTCGTGATATCCTTGGCGGGCTGCGCTCGGCCTGCACCTATGTAGGTGCCGAGCGCCTGAAAGAGCTGACCAAGCGCACGACCTTTATCCGCGTGGCGGAGCAGGAAAACCGCGTTTTCGGTGCCAAGTAACCGACGCGCATCACCCCCGCAGACGCGGGGGTTTTAGCTGTTATCCCAATACGCTGCCCAATTGAAAGATCGGCAGATACATGGCGACAACCAAGCCACCGACAATACCGCCCACCGTTAGCATCAACACCGGCTCCAGCGTTTGCGCCAGGGTATCCGCCAGCTCGTGCGTCTGTTGTTCGTGCCACTGCGCCAATTTGCCTAACAGCGTGTCCAGCGTGCCGGACGCTTCGCCGATCCGCACCAATTGTTGGCAAAGAGGCGGAAACAGCGGTTGCTCACTCAGTGCTCGATGGAAAGACACCCCCTGTGCCAGCTGCTGCTGAACGCTGTCCAACGCCTGGCGGAAAAACGGATTGCCTATCGCCAACCGTGCTGCATGCAGTCCATCAACCAGCGTTAACCCTGCCAACTGGGTCATATTCAGCGTACGGAAAATCTGGCTCAGACAACTGCCGGTAACCAGGCGCGCAATAAGCGGTAACCGCAGCAACAGCCGTTGTTCTCGCTGCTGCCAGTCCGGGCGAGGGTGCAAGTACTGCCAGTACACCCCGGCGGTGCCGGTGGTTATTGCCAACAGATAAGGCCCTACGGTAATCAATAAAGCGGACAGTTCCAGTAATCCCTGGGTAAACCAGGGTAAGGGGGCGTCAAAAGATTGGTAAACCTTGGCAAACTCGGGCAGTACCATGGTCAGCATCAGGACGCTGACCAACAGCGCCACCATGCAGATAAACAGTGGGTAGCGCAGCGCCGTGACGACTTTCTTCTGCAGTCTTTGCTGTTGCTCTTGCTGTTGCGCCAATTGCCAACAACAGCGATCGAGATTGCCGGTCAGTTCGCCAATGGCAATAAGCTGCCGGTATACCTGCGGGAAGACCTGCGGGTGATCGGCTACTGCTTCGGAAAAAGGTTGCCCTTGTGCGACCTGAGTGCCGATTTCATGCAGCAGGCAACGCCACGCGGCGCTGGGGTGCTGCTGGGCCAGTAATTGCAGGGTATTGACCAGCGGGAGCCCGGCTTGCAATAGGGTGGCCAATTGTCGGGTGAACTGGACCAACGCCTCGCCACGCCATTGGCGGGGAGCGATCCGTTTACCGCCGCCGACACGGGAAGGTTGCAACCCCTGCTCAATCAACCAGTCGTAAACCTGTGCCTTGGTCTCGAAAAGTACCGCTCCTTGGCAAATATTGCCATTCGCATCAATTGCCTGCCAAAGAAATAATCGCCGGGTTTTCATGGCTGGTGATCCTTGCTGCTGCCAATTACCCGGTATACCTCTTCCAGCGAGGTCACTCCCTGGGTTGCCAGCGCCAGACCGGCTTGCAGCAGCGAGCGCTGCCCCTGCTGCCGGGCAATGGCCGCCAGCTGATTGGCTGACAGGTTTTGCAGCAGTCCCTGTTGCACCTCTGGGGTGATGTGTAGCAGTTCATAGATGCCGATCCGCCCGTAATAGCCGCCAAAACAGTGTTCGCAGCCCTCCGCACGCCAGGGGGTTAGTGCTTGCGGCCAAATCGCCGGCGGGAAGCGTTGTGGCTCGGTGAGCGGATAGCGGCAATGAACGCAAAGCCGCCGCACCAGCCGCTGCGCGATGACCAACTTGAGGCTGGCGGCCAGTAGATAGCCAGCCACCCCCATGTGAGTCAAGCGCGTCAGCGTTTCGCTGGTGGAGTTGGTGTGCAGCGTCGATAGCACCAGATGACCCGTCTGCGCCGCCTTGACGGCGATCTCTGCCGTTTCCGCGTCGCGGATCTCGCCGATCATGATCACGTCCGGATCCTGCCGCAGCAGTGCGCGCAATACTCGAGCAAAACCCAAATCGGTTTTCGCGTTGATCTGGGTTTGGTTGATGCCGAACACCGGGATCTCGATCGGATCTTCCACACTGCACAAATTGCTCTGTTGATCGTTCAGCTGCCGCAGGCCGCTGTACAGTGTGACGGTTTTGCCGCTGCCGGTTGGGCCGGTGACCAGTATCAGGCCCTGAGGTTTGGCAAGCGCGCTGGCAAAATCATCGCGATCGGCCGGGCTCATGCCTAATTGTTCCAGCGGCAGTTCCTGCCGGTCAGTTTGCAAGATACGTAAAACCACTTTTTCGCCGTACAACGTCGGTAGGGTGGAGATGCGCATTGAATAGCTGGCGTTATCCAACTGTACACCGAGCTGGCCGTCCTGTGGCAAGCGGCGTTCTGCGATATCCAGCTGTCCCATGATCTTCAGCCGGGCGATCACACGAGCCGCCAACGCGAAGGGCGGTGAGACAACGGCCTGCAGTACGCCGTCGATGCGCAGGCGAACGCGTAGCTGACGTTGATAAGGTTCGAAGTGGACATCGGAGGCACGGCGCTGGAGTGCCGTGCGCAGCGTAAGATTGATAAAACGTACCGCAGGTGCATCACTGTCATCATTCAACGATGGTGCAGCGTCATCTGTTGTGGCGCTTGGCGCCGGCAATGCCAAGTTTTGCTGTTCGTTGCGCGCCTGCTCCAGACGTGCCAGCGGCCACTGCTCGACAACGATGTGTTTGCCGGTGGCGAAGCGTAGCGCCGGCAGTAGCAAGGCCGGCAGATCGCCGTTTAATGCGATGGTCAGGCGTGTCTCATCCTGGCTTAGCGCCAGCGCCTGGTAACGTAGGCACAGCGCATGGATTTCATCGCTAATGTCGTGACCGGTCATGGCTCTTGAGCCGTATCGTCGAAGTGGAACACGTCCTGACATGTTTGTTTCAGAGTGTCGCTTTCGCTGTTGCACTGGCGGGTCCAGCGCGTCAGCCCGACGCTGTTTTGCACCGGAGTCAGCGCCACCGTCAGGCCTTGCAGCGTTTGGCTGCCGGTGAGATCGATCGCGCCCTGCTTCACTTGAATTTTGCTCACATAGCGGGATGCTGCGCCTTCAGGAATGCCCTTGCTACCGGCGTTGCAGCCGGCAGGACCGCCGCCTTCCAGCAGGCAAAGCTCGACCGCCATTTTATAAGGTGCCATCGCTTGCAGCATATCGGTCATGGCGGCCTTCTGGACATAACGCTGATAAGAAGGGATGCCGATAGCGCTGAGAATGGCAATAATGGCGATAACCACCATCAGTTCGATCAGGGTAAATCCACGTTGGCTGTCCATCAATTGCTACCTCCTTATGATTGAGGTGGCAACGGTAATACGCAAAATGACGTCGGGCGAGCGGCGGTTGGTCAGGTTGCGTACTGCTTTCACAAAATAGAGCGGTAATTGCTATGGGCGGCATTATTTATGCGATGCGCAGTGCAACATTACATGGCAGGCACGCCTCCCGACCGGTATGGGAGGCGCTAACAGGGGGGATTAGTTAAAGCGCATGGAAAGATCGAGAGCGGTAACGTGCTTGGTCAGCGCGCCAACCGAAATATAGTCGATACCGGTTTCAGCATATTCACGCAGGGTTTCACTGGTGACATTACCGGAGACTTCCAATTGGGCACGCTCCTGGGTTAGAGCAACCGCCTGGCGCATCATGTCGACGCTGAAATTGTCCAGCATGACGATATCGGCACCGGCATCCAGCGCCTGCTGCAGTTCGTCCAGTGATTCCACTTCCACCTCTACCGGCACATCGTCATGTAACCAGAAGGCTTGCTCTACCGCGTTTCTGATCGAGCCGGCGGCAATGATGTGGTTTTCCTTGATCAGAAATGCATCGGCCAGTCCCAGGCGGTGATTGCTGCCGCCACCGCACAGCACCGCATATTTTAGGGCGGTGCGCAGCCCCGGTAGTGTCTTGCGTGTGTCAAGCAGACGGGCGCGGGTGCCAGCCAGCAGGGCAACGTAACGGCTGACTTCGCTGGCGACGCCGGACAGCGTTTGCACAAAGTTCAGCGCGGTACGTTCGCCGGTCAACAGGATGCGCGCCGGGCCGTTTAGACGGCACAATGGCTGGTTGGGCGTCAGCGCATCGCCGTCGGCAACCAGCCATTCAACCTGGACCCGATTGCCCAGTTGGATAAAAACTTCGTTTAGCCAACGCTGCCCGCAAAAAACGCCGGCTTCGCGGGTGATGATGGTGGCCTGTGCCTGTTTGTCGGCCGGCAACAGCTGGGCGGTAATATCGCGATCCGCATTCACTTCACCTCCCAGATCTTCCCGCAGTGCCTGAGCCACAGCATAGGGAATGTCATGTTCAATTCGTGCAAGAAGTTCGCTGCGGCGGCTGTCGGCATTGTAGCGACGTGACGGCATAGGTGACTCCTGAAAAGGGGACTTAGTAAGAAGTTGAAACATGCTACTCTGTTGCAAAGATAAGTACCACCGGCAGTGTGGGCCGCTGTTACTGAAATATGAATCAGGTATTATCCGATATCGGCAGCAAGAATTATCTGGCATCTGTGGAGCAACGCAGTTTAGCCCAGGCACCCGGCTGGGCGCGATAATAAGGGAGAAGCATAGCTAATGACGCTGTTTACGCTGTTACTGGTTTTGGCGTGGGAACGCCTGTTTAAACTGGGCGAACACTGGCAGCTGGATCACCGGCTGGAGGTGGTGTTTCATCGGTTGCACCGATTCTCGCTGGCGCAAACGCTGGCTCTGGTGCTCGGCTGGATGGTGGTGGTCGGTGCACTTTTGTGGCTGTCGCAGGGGCTGTTCTTCGGCGTGCTGACACTGGCACTGTGGGTGATTATCGGTTTGCTGTGCGTAGGGGCAGGCATCAAGCGCAAGCATTATCGGGCGTATCTGCAAGCGGCACGGCAGGGTGATGCCCATGCCAGCGATCAAATGGCGGAAGAGCTGGCGTTGATCCACGGGCTGCCGGTGGATTGCAGTGAGGAAGAGCGGTTGCGCGAATTGCAGAATGCGCTGCTGTGGATCAACTACCGCTATTATCTGGCGCCGTTGTTCTGGTTTGTGGTCAGCGGTCCTTACGGTCCGATCGCGTTGGCCGGTTATGCCTTCCTGCGTGCCTATCAGACTTGGCTGGCGCGTCATAATACACCGCTGGAACGTTCACGCTCCGGCATTGACAGCCTGCTGCATTGGCTGGACTGGATCCCGGTGCGCTTGGTCGGCGTGGCTTATGCGTTGATCGGCCATGGCGAAAAGGCGCTGCCTGCCTGGTTTGCCTCGTTGGGCGACCGCCGCACTTCGCAGTATCAGGTGCTGACACATCTGGCACAATTCTCGCTGGCGCGCGAGCCTCATACCGACCCGGTGCAAACACCGCGTGCCGCGGTTACGCTGGCACGTAAAGTCACGCTGGTCGTGGTGGTGGTAGTAGCGCTGCTGACGATTTACGGCACGCTGCTGTAAAAAAACGGGCGCATAAGGCGCCCGTTATCATTTTTGCCTAGCGAGCTTACAGTTTGGCGAAGCAGCGGCGTGCCGCATCAATGGTGCGCTGAATATCTTCCTTGCTGTGTGCCACCGACATAAAACCGGCTTCGAAGGCCGACGGCGCCAGATAAATGCCTTCATCCAGCATCAGGTGGAAGAAACGCTTGAAGCGCTCCACATCGCACTGCATCACGTCCTGATAGCAGGTCACCGAGGCGGCATCGGTAAAGAACAGGCCGAACATACCGCCGACGTTGTTGACCACTAACGGGATATTCTCTTCTTTGGCGGCGTGCAGCAGGCCCGCCGCCAGCATTTCGGTCAGCTCGGTCAGCGTCTGGTGTACACCCGGCTGAGCGACCTGATTCAGGCAGGCAAAGCCGGCTGCCATGGCTATCGGGTTACCGGACAAGGTACCGGCCTGGTAGACCGGGCCGGTTGGCGCCAATGCTTCCATCACCTCACGACGACCGCCGAATGCCCCTACCGGCATACCGCCGCCGATGATTTTGCCCAGGCAGGTCAGATCCGGCACCACCTGATAATGGGCCTGTGCTCCGGCCAGCGCCACGCGGAATCCGGTCATTACTTCGTCGATGATCAGCAGTGCGCCGTATTTGTCACATAGTTCGCGCAGGCCTGGCAGGAACTCGGGCAGCGGTGGCACGCAGTTCATGTTGCCGGCAACCGGTTCAACGATGATGCAGGCAATTTCTGATGGGTACTGTTCGAACGCGCTGCGAACGGAATCCAGATCGTTATAGGTGCAGGTCAGGGTGTGCTTGGCGAAATCTGCCGGTACGCCCGGAGAATTGGGCTGACCCAGAGTCAGCGCGCCGGAACCGGCTTTTACCAGCAGGCAGTCGGCGTGGCCGTGGTAACAGCCTTCAAACTTGACGATCTTGTCGCGGCTGGTATAGCCGCGAGCCAGACGAATGGCGCTCATGGTGGCTTCGGTGCCGGAGTTCACCATGCGTACCATATCCATGGTCGGCACCAGCTCGGTTACCAGCTCGGCCATTTTGACTTCCATCTCGGTCGGCGCGCCAAAGCTCAGACCGCGCTCGGCCGCTTCGATAACCGCGTTGCGGATGGCCGGGTGATTATGTCCCAGCACCATCGGGCCCCAGGAGCCGACATAATCGATATAGGCTTTGCCATCGGCATCAAACAGATAAGCGCCGTCGGCACGCTCGATAAACAGCGGTACACCGCCTACACCGGTGAATGCACGCACCGGAGAGTTAACCCCACCCGGGATCAACTGTTGCGCCTGCGCATACAGACTTTCGGACTTGCTGTGTAAGCTCATAAATCGGCTCCTGGAGGTTTCATTAAATTAATTTGACCGGCATATTCTAGAGAAGTGCGCGCCGTTATGAAACGATCACAGTCAGATACCTATTTCGCCGGGCGGCAACTGCCGGTCTGCGCTAGAATGGCACGCTCGCTATTTGTATTACTTATCTTGCCAATAATAACCAACTGATGATGACTGATTTACAAAAGCAACCTCCGCAGGCGCGTCTTGCGCACCTGAAGCCCAGCGACCGCGTGCGCCAGTTTATGCGTCGCGACAAAACGCCGGTGGCAATACTGGTGATGGCGGCGCTGGTAGGCACCCTGGCCGGTTTGCTGGGCGTCGCGTTTGAGAAAGCCGTAGATTGGGTTCAGCAGCAACGGCTCTCCGGTTTGGCCTATGTTGCCAATTACTGGTTTCTGGTCTGGCCGCTGGCGTTTTTGTTCTCCGCGGCGCTGGCGGTGCTCGGCTATTACCTGGTGCGGCGCTTTGCACCGGAGGCCGGGGGATCCGGTATTCCTGAAATCGAAGGTGCGCTGGAGGAGTTGCGGCCGGTGCGCTGGTGGCGAGTGATTCCGGTGAAATTTATCGGCGGCATGGGCACGCTGGGAGCCGGTATGGTGCTCGGGCGCGAAGGGCCGACGGTGCAGATGGGGGGCAACGTCGGGCGCATGGTGCTGGATGTTTTCCGCATTCGCGGCGCGGAAGCGCGTCATTCGTTATTGGCCACCGGCGCCGCCGCCGGGCTTTCCGCCGCGTTTAACGCGCCGTTGGCCGGAATACTGTTCATTATCGAAGAGATGCGTCCGCAGTTTCGTTATAACCTGATTTCGATAAAAGCGGTGTTTATCGGTGTGATCATGTCGGCGGTGGTGTTCCAGATTTTCAATGGGCAACACTCGGTGATCGAGGTGGGCAAACTGTCTTCGGCACCCACCAATACGCTGTGGCTGTATCTGGTGCTCGGTGCGGTGTTCGGTGCGGTTGGCGTGATGTTTAACCGCTTGATATTCCGCACTCAAGATATGTTTGCACGCATTCACGGCGGTAACATGCGCAAGATCCTGCTGATCGGTGGCCTACTCGGCGGCATGTGCGGCATTCTAGGTCTTATCCAGCCGCAGGCGGCGGGCGGCGGTTTTGGCTTGATACCGATCGCTGCTGCAGGCAATTACACCGTTGGCATGCTGATGTTCATTTTTATTGCGCGCGTTGTGACCACCCTGTTGTGCTTCGCCTCCGGTGCGCCTGGCGGCATTTTTGCGCCGATGCTGGCGTTGGGCACCCTGTTCGGTACCGCATTTGGCTTGGCCAGCGGGCACTTGTTCCCGCAGTACGGCCTGGAAGCCGGTACCTTTGCCATTGCCGGCATGGGCGCGTTGTTTGCCGCCACGGTGCGTGCACCGCTGACCGGCATCGTGCTTGTACTGGAAATGACCGACAATTATCAGTTGATATTACCAATGATTATAACTTGCCTCGGTGCGACGCTGGTGGCGCAATTACTCGGCGGTAAGCCCTTGTATTCCTCACTGTTGGCCCGCACGTTAGAAAAGCAGGAAGCGCGGCAGAGGCAGGCCGCGGCCGATAAAACAGGTAAAGAAGATGCAACAAATGCGGCGAATACTTGAACGCAGCACTCAGGTATTGGATAATCATTATTATTAATCAGGCTGCCATCGTCGCGACCTGAGGCTGAACAATGTTGGGAGTAACGACTATGAGCGATGAAACGGCACTGCCCCTGCAATTTACCGAGGCGGCAGCAAAAAAGGTGAAATTCCTGATTGCCGATGAAGAAAACCCGGATCTGAAGTTGCGGGTGTATATTACCGGCGGTGGGTGCAGCGGATTCCAATACGGCTTCACTTTCGACGACAAGATCAACGAAGGCGACATGACCATTGAAAAACAGGGCGTGGCGCTGGTGGTTGATCCGATGAGCCTGCAATATCTGGTCGGCGGGGCGGTGGACTATACCGAAGGGCTGGAAGGGTCTCGTTTTGTGGTCACCAACCCGAATGCCAAAACCACCTGCGGTTGCGGTTCTTCATTCAGCATCTGATGCACTGAATGGCAAAAACCCGCTAGCGGAATACCGTTGGCGGGTTTTTTATTGCCTATTGTTCGAGGATAAAGGCCGGCAGTTTCAGATGCCAGCGAATCGCCGCCAGCCGGATTATCAGCGTAATGGCCATACCGAGCATCATTGCCTGCTGGAGCGGCATGCCGAAGCTGTGATAGGCCGTGGCATGGATGATGCCGCCGATAATGCAGGCGGTGGCGTAAATTTCGGTACGCAGGATCATCGGGATTTCCCGTGCCAGCACATCGCGAATGATACCGCCGCCGACGCCGGTAATGACCCCCATGCAGATGGCCACCAGTGGTCCGCTGCCGGCGGCAAAGGCTTTGTTGACGCCGATGCCGACAAACACCGCCAGTCCGACGGCATCCAGCACCGGCAGGATCCATTTCGGCAGACGGCGCGGCTGTCGCACCAGCAGCAGCGTCAGTACGCAGGTGACCATCGCCACCACCAGATCGGTAGGATCCTGCACCCAGAATACCGGCCCGTTGGCCAGCGCCATATCGCGGATGGTGCCACCGCCGACCGCAGTGACCACCCCCAACACCAGGACGCCGAACGGATCCATGCGTAATTTGCCCGCCAGCAGCACGCCGGAAATGGCAAATACCGCCGTGCCCAGAATATCCAGCCAGAACACCAGCATCAGCGGATCTCCGCCAGTTGGCTACACAGCTGCTGCGCCGCCAGCATAATGCGCGGCCCGGCGCGGTTGAACCAGTCTTCGTTCAGCGCAATCACCGGCACCTGTAGTTGCGGAGCCCAAAACGCCTCGACGCTGGCGATCTGCCTGGCGTCGCCGGTGATGACTACCGCCTGTGGCTTGCGTGCCAGCACCTGTTCGCGACTGATTTGTGGCCACGGCATGCGGCTGTCGGCAAACAGATTTTCGGCGCCGCACAGCGACAGTACCTGGCTTTGCAGCGTAGCGCCCGAACTGGTGAACAGCGGTTGAGTGCCGAACTGCAACAGGACGCGGCGCGGCTGATTGCTGGCATAGCGGGCTTTCAGTTGCGCAGTTTGCCGACGAATCTGTTCTGCCGCCTGGTGTGCCTGCTGCGGATGCGGGCTGTAACGAGCCAGATCGTCCAGCGACTGGGCTATGTCTTCGATGTTTTTCGCATCGGCATAAAAAATCGGGATGCCGAAAGACGCTAGCTGATCCAATACCCGCTGTGGGTTGCCACCGCGCCAGGCCAGGATCAGATCCGGCTTCAACGCCAATACCCGCTCGAGATTGATCCCCTGCCAGGAGGCTACCTGCTCCAGCTTTTTGGCTTGCGGGGGATAATCGGAAAAGGCACTGACCGCCAGCAGGTTATCTCCCATGCCGGCGGCATAGGCCAACTCGGTGGTGTTTGGCGCCAGACTGATGACGCGTTGCGCCGCTGACGCAGGCAATGCCAGCGCCAGCGCCAGCAGCCACGAAAAGAGAGAGCCGCGTCGCTTCACATTAACCGCGTTTGGCCAGCGTTTGCAGCATCGCGTTGACCATCAGCGAGGACTGTTTGGCCGCGACCACCAGAAACTCGTCAAAGCTCATGTGCGATTCGCTGTCAGCGACGTCGGAAATGGCGCGTACCACGACGAACGGCGTGTTGAACTGGTGGCAAACATGGCCAATGGCCGCCGCTTCCATCTCTACCGCCGCTACATTTGGGAAGGTGGCACGAATGCGCGCCAGCGGCTCTGCGCCGTTGATAAAGGCATCACCGCTGCAAATCAGGCCGCGTACCGCATTGAGCTCCAGCTGTTTGATGCAGTTCTCTGCCAACGCAATCAGCGCATCATTGGCAACGAAGGCCGCCGGGCAGCCGGCCATTTGGCCTGGCTCATAGCCAAAGGCAGTCACGTCGGCATCGTGATAGCGCACTTCTTCAGACACCACGATATCGCCTACTTTTAGCGTTGACGCCAGACCGCCGGCGGATCCGGTGTTGATCACCACGTCCGGTTGGCAATGTTCCAGCAGTAGGGTGGTGCCCAGCGCTGCCGCAACTTTACCGATGCCAGACTTCAGTAACGCTACCTCGACGCCGCCGATCTGACCGGTATAGATTTCACAGCCCGCGCGTTGAATCGTCTGACGGTTTTCAATTTGTTCGCGCAGCAGGGTCACTTCTTGTTCCATGGCGCCGATGATGCCTACTTTCATAAATAATACTCGCTGATTGAGTGTGAGAATTGCGCATAGTCTATCATGGCTGTGAAAGAGAGATAATCCGTTGCATCCGCCGTCGGGAATTGTTATCACGGGGGCTGATGCGCCAAGGGTGGAGAACCAGATGTCCGGGATCGACTTTAAACAGAAAATCAGCTTCCAGCGGCCGTTCAGCAAACCGATCGAGGCCGAAGAAGAATACGATATCATTCGTCAGTTCGAGAGCGATCGCGGGCGGATCGTCAATTCGGCGGCGATCCGCCGATTGCAGCAAAAAACCCAGGTTTTCCCATTGGAGCGCAATGCCGCGGTGCGCAGTCGTCTGACCCACTCGATGGAAGTGCAGCAGGTCGGGCGGCATATTGCCAAAGAGATCCTTAACCGTTTCAAACAGGAGCAGCGCATCGAGCGGCTCGGTCTGAGCCGCCTGCTCGATCCGTTTGAAAGCATTGTGGAAATGGCCTGCCTGATGCATGACATCGGCAATCCGCCGTTTGGCCACTTTGGCGAGTCGGCGATCAACGACTGGTTCAGCCAGCGTCTGGATCCTGCCAGCTGCGGCAGCCAGCCGAGCAGTCAGGATCGCTGCTCGGTTGAGGTATTGCGTTTGCATGAGGGCGAAAGCGATCTTAACCGCCTGCGCAGCCGCATTCGTCACGATCTTAGCCATTTTGAGGGCAATGCCCAGGCTATTCGGTTGGTGCATACCCTGCTGAAATTGAATCTGACCTACGCGCAGGTGGGCTGTATATTAAAATATACCCGTCCGGCATATTGGGCAGCGGATATTCCCGCCAGTCACAGCTATTTGATGAAGAAGCCCGGCTTTTATCTGGCGGAAGAGGCCTTTGTCGATCGCCTGCGTCGAGAATTGAATATGGGAGAGTTCGATCGCTTCCCATTGACCTATATTATGGAGGCCGCCGACGATATTTCTTATTGCGTTGCCGACCTGGAAGATGCGGTAGAAAAGAATATCTTTACCGTTGAGCAACTTTATCTGCATCTGACTCAGGAATGGGGCGTCATTACCCCGGGCGACCTGTTTGATAAAACCGTCGCCAGCGCCTTTCGTAAAATCGACCGTGGCGGCGCGCGTCGCAGCGCGGAAGATCAGTTCTTCATGTATCTGCGAGTATTTACCGTGGCGCGCCTGGTGCCGCATGCTGCGCAGCGCTTTATCGACAATCTGGAGGCGGTCTATCAGGGCAATTTCAATCAGGCGCTGCTGGAGGACTCCAGCCCGGCATATCAATTATTGAAGATTTTCAAGAATGTGGCGTTCAAGCACGTATTCAATCATCCGGAAGTCGAGCAATTGGAACTGCAAGGCTACCGTGTCATCAGCGGCCTGCTGGATATCTACAGCCCGTTGCTGGCAATGCCGTTGGCGGATTTTAGCCGTCTGGTGCAAGATGACAGTCACCGCGGCTATCCGATTGAAACGCGGCTGTTTCACAAACTGTCGACCAAACACCGGCTGGCTTATCAGGAAGCGGTGGAAGGATTACAGCATTTATCGCCGGAACAGTTGGTCATCCGAGAGTATTATTTCCGCGCGCGTCTATTACAGGATTATATCAGCGGCATGACCGATCTTTATGCCTATGACGAATACCGCCGGTTAATGGCGGCGGAATAATTTTTCAGGCTAACGACTCTATTTCCCACCGGGTGCAATGCGGCGGGCAGGCTGTTTGGAGTTTTGTAAAGATGCCCAATATTTATTTACCATTATCAACAAACTACGCTGGAACTTCGCGCTATTAATAGGTTCTCATTAAACACAACAAAAAGTTATCCCGAAAATTTTAAAGAGACACACAGATGAAAAAAACCGCATTAGTTCTGAGCGCTCTGGCATTCAGTATTGGTATGGCGATGGGCCCGGTAACGGCCAGCGCCGCAGAGACCGCATCGGCAAGCACGCCTTCGCAGCAATTGCCGAGCCTGGCGCCGATGTTGGAAAAGGTCATGCCGTCGGTGGTGAGCATCAACGTCGAAGGCAGCACCGCGGTCAATACGCCGCGTATGCCACCGCAGTTCCAGCAATTCTTCGGTGAGGATTCGCCATTCTGCCAGGATGGTTCACCGTTCCAGGGCTCGCCGATGTGTCAGGGCGGGCAAGGTGGCCCGGGCGATCAGGGCGCCAAACAGAAGTTTCAGGCGCTGGGCGCCGGCGTGGTGATTGATGCCACTAAAGGCTATGTCGTCACCAATAACCACGTGGTGGATAACGCCAGCAAGATCCAGGTGCAGCTGAGCGATGGCCGCCGTTTCGATGCCAAGATGATCGGTAAGGATCCGCGTTCCGATATCGCGCTGATTCAATTGAAAGACTTCAAGAATCTGACCGCGATTAAGATGGCGGATTCCGACAAGCTGCGGGTGGGCGATTATACCGTGGCGATTGGTAACCCGTATGGGCTGGGTGAAACCGCTACATCCGGCATCGTGTCAGCGCTGGGTCGCAGCGGCCTCAACATTGAAAATTACGAAAACTTTATTCAGACCGATGCTGCTATCAACCGTGGTAACTCCGGCGGTGCGTTGGTCAACCTGAACGGTGAACTGATTGGCATCAATACCGCGATCCTGGCGCCGGACGGCGGCAACATCGGCATCGGCTTTGCCATCCCGAGCAATATGGTGAAAAACCTGACGGCGCAAATGGTGGAATATGGCCAGGTAAAACGCGGTGAGCTGGGTATCATGGGCACCGAACTGAATTCTGAGTTGGCAAAAGCGATGAAGGTCGACGCCCAGCGTGGCGCGTTCATCAGCCAGGTACTGCCAAAATCAGCTGCTGCGAAGGCGGGCATCAAGGCCGGCGACGTGATCGTCACGCTTAACGGCAAGGCGATTTCCAGCTTCGCCTCCTTCCGCGCCGAAGTGGGTACGCTGCCGGTCGGCAGTAAACTGGCACTGGGTCTGATCCGCGACGGCAAACCGGTGACGGTGGACGTGACGCTGGAGCAGAGCAAACAGACGCAGGTCGATTCCGGCAACATTTATACCGGCATTGAAGGGGCCGAACTGAGCAATACCCAGGCGGGTAGCCAGAAAGGCGTTAAGGTGGACAGCGTCAAGCCCGGCAGCGCCGCGGCGCGTATCGGCCTGAAAAAAGGCGATGTGATCCTCGGGGTTAACCAACAGCCGATCCAGAACCTGGGCGAGTTGCGTAAAATCCTCGACAGCAAGCCGCCAGTATTGGCGCTGAACGTTCAACGTGGCGACAGCACGCTGTATCTGCTGATGCAGTAATCACCACGGTTATGCTGACCAAGGCACGCATTCTGCGTGCCTTTTTTATGTCTTAAAATTGTGAAGCTCACCACAACTCCCGTTGCTGCCAAAACGCTTTGGGCATCTGCACAATGTGCAGGCGGTATGGCGTCGGTATGCTGGGCGCTTATCTAAATTGGTTTGGGGCAGAACTGAATGGCGGAATACCATCTTGACGGCAAGCTGGCGCAGGAAATCGTTGCCCGCACCATGCAAATCATTGACGGCAACGTCAATGTAATGGATGCGCGCGGCCGAATTATCGGTAGTGGCGATCGTGAGCGTGTCGGCGAGTTGCATGAAGGTGCGCTGCTGGTACTGTCGCAGGCCAGGGTGGTGGACATCGATGAGGCGGTTGCCCGCCATCTGCACGGCGTGCGCCCCGGTATCAATCTCCCGTTGCGCATCGACGGCAAGATTGTCGGCGTCATTGGCCTGACCGGCAATCCGGCGCAGTTACGGCAATACGGCGAACTGGTGTGCATGACCGCCGAAATGATGCTCGAACAGGCGCGTCTGATGCATATGCTGGCGCAGGACAGCCGATTTCGCGAAGAGCTGGTACTCAACCTGATCCGCACCGAAGAGTTGTCGCCGGCGCTGATGGAGTGGGCGCAGCGATTAGGTATCGATCCCAATCAACCGCGGGTAGTGGCGGTGGTGGAAGTAGACAGCGGGCAGCTCGGCGTTGACAGCGCGATGGCGGAATTGCAGCAACTGCAGGCGTTGCTGACATTGCCGGAGCGCGACAACCTGATCGCCATCGTTTCACTGAGCGAAATGGTGGTACTGAAGCCGGCGCTCAACGCGCATGGCCGCTGGGATGCCGAAGACCATCGACGGCGGGTGGAAAATCTGTTGTCGCGCATGAATGAAAGCAGCCGCCTGCGGGTACGGGTAGCGCTGGGTAACTTCTTTACCGGGCCGGGCAGCATCGCCCGCTCTTATCGTACGGCGCGCACTACCATGGCGGTCGGCAAACAGCGAATGTTCGATCAACGCGCCTATTATTATCAGGACCTGATGCTGCCAGTGCTGCTGGACAGTCTGCGTGGCGGTTGGCAGGCCGATGAACTGGTCAGGCCGCTGGCGCGGTTAAAGGCGATGGACGGTAACGGCCTGCTGCGTCGTACGCTGAATGCCTGGTTTCTCAATAACGTTCAGCCGAGCGCTACCGCCAAGGCGCTGTATATTCACCGCAATACGCTGGAATATCGCCTAAATCGCATTTCAGAGCTGACAGGGTTGAATCTGTCCAGTTTCGACGACCGCCTGCTGCTGTACGTCGGGCTGCAACTGGATGAGGTATAACGCTGGATTTTCGATACCCAACCTATTTCGTCGTATAGCCAGGTGGCAAGAGGCTAACTCCCCGGGAGCCGGCAGCGGCCAGTTCCCGGGGGCAGCCGTCTAGCCAACAACGCTAGGCGGCAAAAGGCCAAGAGGATGGAAGTCAGGTGACGGGCGCAGGATTAAACACGGCCAATGCATTATACAACCCCCATTGATCCGACCAGGTTTTCTGCCGGCCGCTGGCGATCGCCAGAATCAGCTCAAACAGCTGCCAGCCGACTTGCTCAATCGTTGCCTCACCGGTGGCGATGGTGCCCGCGTTGATGTCCATCAGATCGTGCCAGCGTTCGGCCAGCGCGCTGCGGGTGGCCATTTTGATCACCGGTACCGCCGTCAGGCCATACGGTGTGCCGCGTCCGGTGGTAAATACCTGCAGGGTGATGCCGGAGGCCAGCTGTTGTGTGCCGCAGACAAAGTCGCTGGCCGGCGTGGCGGCAAAGATCAGGCCGCGTTTGGTTGGCCGCTGGCCAGGGGACAGGACTTCTACGATTGCGCTGGTGCCGGATTTGGCGATCGACCCCAACGCTTTTTCCACCACGTTGGCCAGGCCACCTTTTTTATTGCCCGGGGAGGGATTGGCGCTGCGATCGGTCTGGCCCTGGCTCAGATAATCATCGTACCAGCTCATCTCCTCCAGTAAACGCTTGCCAACCTGTTGGTCAGCCACACGCGGTGTCAACAGGTGAATGGCATCGCGCACTTCGGTTACCTCGGAAAACATCACCGTGGCGCCACAGCGCACCAGCAAATCCGAGGCGTAGCCCACCGCCGGATTGGCGGTCACGCCGGAAAAGGCATCACTGCCGCCGCATTGCATGCCGACCACCAGTTCGGAAACCGGGCAGGGTTCGCGTTGACGCCGATTAAGGCGCTGCAAATGGCGTTCGGCCAGCGCCAGAATGTCATCGACCATCGATTTGAAGCCAACATGTTTCTCATCCTGCAGGCGCACGATATTGCCGGCGTCGAGCGAGATCGGCTGCACATCGTCAGTGCCTTGCAGCAGGCGTTCCGGCTGCAATTTCTCACAGCCTAGCCCGACCACCATTACTTCGCCGCCAAAATTGGGATTGAGTGCCAGATTGTGGATGGTACGGATCGGCACCACCGCTGCGGGGGCATTGATTGCCACGCCGCAGCCGTACAGGTGGTTTAGTGCCACCACGCCATCAACGTTGGGGTACTTTGGTAACAGATCGCGTTCGATGATTTTCACCACGAAGTCGACCACGCCAGCCACGCAGTGCACGCTGGTGGTGATACCCAACAGATTCTTGGTGCCGACGCTGCCGTCGGCATTGCGATAACCGTCGAAGGTATAGCCCGTCAACGGTGGCAACGGTGCCGGCACCCGGTTGGCCAGCGGCAGGCTGTGCAACTCGGGCGCTTCCGGCAGGACTACCAGCGACTCATCAATCCAGCTGCCGCGGGCGATGTTGCGCAGCGCGTAGCCGATGATCTCGCCATAGCGAATAATATTGCCGCCGGCGGCAATATCGTCCAGCGCCACTTTATGCCCCTGCGGTATATGTTCCATTAATTGCAAACCGCAGGAAAATAATGTCCCTTTTGGCAGGCCGTCATTATTAACCACAATGGCGACATTATCTTGCGCATGAACTTTTATATACAGCGGCGCGTCACGGTTATCATTTTCTTTAGACATTAAAACCTCACTTGCCATATTCATTATTGTTATTCGCTACGGGATATCACCGGCGGGCTGCTCAGGGATAAGTATATGTGGGGGGCCTGGGAGCGGCACTATGCAAATGACCGGTATTACGCTGATAGGAGAATCAATTGTTTGGCATTGGTCCAATAGGTTGTGAGCTGGCTCACGGCGCTGCCGGGTTTCGTGAGCTGTACAGCGCACCATAGGGCAAATGCCATAAACAAGCGGCAATATCGCGCCGATCCTTGGGATATTGCCCGATGAGTCTGTCTGGACAGGCACATATACTTTTTGCCGTAGAGAAATTTATTGAGTTTGGTATTGCCGCTGCCGGATTAATCGCACTGCTCAACAACGGCTGACATTCAATTCAATCAATTTCGTTCTGAGAAATTTATGTAGTTCAGGATGAATATAGCAACGGCTAGATTCAGGAGAACACCATGTCTACTATCAGTTCCGCGACCAGTGCAATAAAAAGAACCAACACGCGTTACTGGATTGTGGTGATGTTATTTATCGTCACCTCATTCAACTACGGCGACCGCGCAACGCTGTCGATTGCCGGTTCATCGATGGCGAAAGATATCGGCCTCGATCCGGTCGGAATGGGCTACATTTTTTCCGCCTTTTCCTGGGCGTACGTTATCGGCCAGATCCCCGGCGGCTGGCTGCTCGATCGCTTTGGCTCCAAGCGCGTCTATTTCTGGAGTATTTTCATCTGGTCGCTGTTCACCTTGCTGCAAGGCTTCGTGGATATCTTCAGCGGCTTTGGCATCGTCGTTTCCCTGTTTGCCCTGCGTTTTCTGGTCGGGCTGGCTGAAGCGCCTTCCTTCCCTGGCAATAGCCGTATTGTTGCGGCCTGGTTCCCGGCGCATGAGCGCGGCACTGCGGTGTCAATCTTCAACTCGGCGCAGTATTTTGCCACGGTGATTTTTGCACCAATCATGGGATGGTTGACGCATGCAGTCGGCTGGTCGCACGTGTTCTTCTTTATGGGCGGGTTGGGCATCATTTTGAGCTTTGTCTGGCTGAAGGTGTTGCACAATCCCAAGGATCATCCCGGCATCAACCAGGCTGAACTGGACTATATCGAGGCCGGTGGCGCGCTGATCAACATGGATCAGAAGCAGGAAAAAACGCAGAAAATCAAAGGTGAAAAGTGGTTCCAGATCAAGCAACTGCTGCAATCGCGCATGATGATTGGCGTCTATATCGGCCAATACTGCATTAATGCGCTGACCTATTTCTTTATTACCTGGTTCCCGGTGTATCTGGTGCAGGCGCGCGGCATGTCGATCCTCAAGGCCGGCTTCGTGGCCTCGGTTCCGGCGATCTGCGGCTTTGTCGGCGGGGTGCTCGGCGGGGTGATTTCCGATTACCTGATGCGGCGTACCAATTCGCTGACCTTCTCGCGCAAGGTCCCCATCGTGTTCGGCATGCTGTTATCCATGTCGATGGTGTTCTGTAACTACGTCGATACCGAATGGATGGTGGTCGGCATCATGGCGATGGCGTTCTTCGGCAAGGGGGTTGGCGCGCTGGGCTGGGCGGTGATGGCGGATACCGCGCCAAAAGAGATCAGCGGGCTGAGCGGCGGCCTGTTCAATATGTTCGGCAACGTTTCCGGCATCGTCACGCCGATTGCCATCGGCTACATCATCGGTACCACCGGCTCCTTCAACGGCGCGCTGATTTACGTCGGCATCCATGCGCTGCTGGCGGTAGCCAGTTACCTGTTCATCGTTGGTGAAATCAAGCGCATCGAACTGAAGCCAATGGCAAGGAGTGCAGCATGAGCCATACACAAGCGACGCCGGTGATTACCACCATGCGCGTTATTCCGGTCGCCGGCCATGACAGCATGCTGCTGAACATTGGCGGTGCGCACGGCGCCTACTTCACCCGCAACATTGTGGTACTGACCGACAGCGCCGGGCATACCGGCGTTGGCGAAGCGCCGGGCGGTGAGGTGATCTACCAGACCTTGCTGGCGGCGATCCCGCCGGTGGAAGGCCAGCAAATCGCCTGCATGAACAAACTGGTGCACGCCATTCACAGCGGCAACCAGTCATCGGATTTCGCCTCCTTCGGCAACGGTGCCTGGACCTTTGAACTGCGGGTCAACGCGGTGGCGGCGCTTGAAGCGGCGCTGCTCGATCTGCTGGGGCAGTTTCTCGGCGTGCCGGTGGCAGAACTGCTTGGCCCCGGTAAACAGCGTGATGAGGTTACGGTGCTCGGCTATCTGTTTTACATCGGTGACCGGCAACAGACCGATTTGCCGTATCAGGCCGGTGAAAGCGGGCGGCACCCGTGGTACCAACTGCGCCACCAGCCGGCGATGGACAGTGCGGCGATCGTCGAGCAGGCGGCAGCGGCGCAAGATCGTTACGGTTTCAGGGATTTCAAGCTGAAGGGTGGGGTTCTACCGGGCGAACAGGAGATTGACGCAGTTTGCCAACTGGCAAAACGCTTTCCCGAAGCGCGCATTACCGTCGATCCGAATGGTGCATGGCTGTTGGACGAGGCCATCGAGCTGTGCAAAGGCATGCAGGGCATTCTGGCCTATGCCGAAGATCCGTGCGGGGCGCAGCAGGGCTATTCCGGTCGTGAAGTGATGGCCGAGTTTCGCCGCGCCACCGGTTTACCGGTGGCCACCAATATGATCGCCACCAACTGGCGTGAGCTGAACCACGCGGTGATGATGCAGGCGGTGGACATCCCGCTGGCGGATCCGCACTTCTGGACCATGCACGGCGCGGTGCGCGTGGCGCAGCTGTGTGACCAGTGGGGGCTGACCTGGGGTTGCCACTCCAATAATCATTTCGACATTTCACTGGCAATGTTTACCCACGTCGGCGCGGCGGCGCCGGGCAATCCCACCGCCATTGATACCCACTGGATCTGGCAGGAAGGTCAACACCTGACCAACAACCCGTTGCAGATTGTCGACGGCAAAATTGCTCTGCCGGACCGTCCGGGGCTGGGCGTCGAGCTTGACTGGGCGGCGCTGGAACAGGCGCACCGGCTGCACCAGGCGCTGCCGAGCGGCGCCCGCAATGATGCACTGGCAATGCAATATCTGATTCCCGGCTGGCAGTTCGATCGCAAGCGCCCGGCGTTTGGCCGCTGAACACAACGAAAAGGACAGAAACATGACAACGACTCAGGCTGCTCCAAAAATTACCGCCATGCAGGTGGTGCCGGTTGCCGGCCACGACAGCATGTTGCTCAACCTGAGCGGCGCGCATGCGCCGTTCTTCACGCGCAATATCGTTATCTTGCAGGATAACGCCGGCAACACCGGCGTGGGGGAGATCCCCGGCGGTGAAAAAATCCGTCAGACGCTGGAGGACGCGCAGCCGTTGGTGATCGGCAAGACGCTCGGCGAATACAAAAATGTGATGACAGCGGTGCGCCAGCGCTTTGCCGATCGTGATGCCTCGGGGCGTGGCCAGCAAACCTTCGATCTGCGTACCACCATTCACGTGGTGACCGGCATCGAGGCTGCGATGCTCGATCTGCTTGGACAATTCCTGCAGGTGCCGGTAGCCGCCCTGCTGGGAGATGGGCAGCAGCGCGATTCGGTCGAAATGCTTGGCTATCTGTTCTATGTCGGCGATCGCCGTAAAACGCCGTTGCCGTACCAGAGTCAGCCCGATGATGCCTGCGACTGGTATCGGTTACGCCACGAACCCGCGCTGACGCCGCAGGCGGTGGTGCGGCTGGCGGAGGCCGCCTATGAAAAATATGGTTTTAACGATTTTAAACTGAAGGGGGGCGTGCTGGCCGGTAGCGAGGAAGCCGAAGCGGTCACGGCGCTGGCGGCGCGTTTCCCGCAGGCGCGCATTACCCTCGATCCCAACGGCGCCTGGTCGCTGGAAGAGGCGATTGGCCTTGGCAAACAGCTGCGGCACGTGCTGGCCTACGCGGAAGATCCGTGCGGCGCGGAGCAGGGTTTTTCCGGCCGCGAGGTGCTGGCGGAATTCCGCCGTGCCACCGGCCTGCCGACCGCCACCAACATGATTGCCACCGACTGGCGACAGATGGGCCACACGCTGCAATTGCAGTCGGTAGATATCCCGCTGGCGGATCCGCATTTCTGGACCATGAGCGGTTCGGTGCGGGTGGCGCAGATGTGCCACGAATTTGGCCTCACCTGGGGTTCGCACTCCAATAATCATTTTGATATTTCGCTGGCGATGTTTACGCACGTTGCCGCTGCGGCACCGGGCAATATCACCGCCATCGACACGCACTGGATATGGCAGGAGGGCAACCAGCGTCTGACGCGTGAACCGCTGAGCATTACCGGCGGCCGCGTGGCGGTGCCGCAAAAACCGGGGCTGGGGATCGAACTCGATCGCGATCGATTGATGCAGGCCCATGAGCTGTACAAAGCCCACGGCCTCGGTGCGCGCGATGATGCCATGGGCATGCAGTACCTGATCCCCGACTGGACCTTTGACCCGAAACGCCCATGCCTGGTGCGTTGATACCCGATGCACCTCTTCTCCACCGCAACATACAAGGAAACGCCATGAAAAGTTGCCACAACCGCTTCCGCCAGTCATTGCAGCAGGGGGAAACCCTTATCGGCTGCTGGTCGGCGCTGGGCAATCCAATTTCTACAGAAGTACTTGGGCTGGCCGGTTTTGACTGGCTGGTGCTGGATGGCGAACACGCACCCAACGACATCACCACCTTCGTACCACAGCTAATGGCATTGAAAGACAGTGACAGTGCTGCCGTAGTGCGCCCGCCGTGCAACGAGCCGGTGATCATCAAACGCTTGCTGGATATCGGCTTTCACAACTTTCTGATCCCGTTTGTCGAAAGCGAACAACAGGCGCTGCAGGCGGTGGCCTCGACGCGCTACCCGCCGGCCGGCATTCGCGGCGTGTCGGTTTCACACCGCAGCAACGGCTACGGCACGGTAGCGGATTATTTTGCCACCATCAACGACAACGTCAGCGTGCTGGTGCAGATCGAAACCCAGGCCGGGGTCGATAATCTCGATGCGATCGCCGCAGTGGACGGCGTGGACGGCATTTTTGTCGGGCCAGGCGATCTGTCGGCGGCGCTGGGGTATCTCGGCCAGCCGAATCATCCGGAAGTACAGGCGGTGATCCGCCATATTTTCGACCGAGCCAAAACCGCCGGTAAACCGAGCGGCATCTTGGCACCGGCGGAGGCCGATGCGCGTCGCTACCTGCAATGGGGCGCGCAGTTCGTCGCCGTCGGCAGCGATCTGGGGGTGTTCCGCAATGCCACCCAGGCGCTATGCGACCGTTTTAAACCTAGCGAGAAATAAGGGGAATATGATGAAAGTTGGATTTATTGGTCTGGGGATCATGGGCAAGCCGATGAGCAAAAACCTGCTGAAAGCCGGGTATTCGCTGGTGGTGCTCAATTATCACGCCGATACCACGGCCGAACTGGTGGCGTTGGGCGCCGAGTCGGCCGAGACGCCGCAGGCGGTGGCGGCGCAGAGCGATATCGTGATCACCATGCTGCCCAATTCCCCGCAGGTACGGCAGGTTGTGTTGGGTGAACACGGCGTTATCGACGGCGCCAGAGCGGGCAGCGTACTGATCGACATGAGTTCGATCGCGCCGTTGGCCAGCCGTGAAATCAGCGCCAGGCTGGCGGAAAAGCAGATTGCGATGCTGGATGCGCCGGTCAGCGGTGGCGAGCCGAAGGCGATTGACGGCAGTCTGTCGGTGATGGTGGGTGGCGACAAAGAGGTATTTGATCGTTGCTACGAAGTGATGAAAGCGATGGCAGGTTCGGTGGTGCACACCGGGGAAATCGGCGCCGGCAACGTCACCAAACTGGCCAATCAGGTGATTGTAGCGCTGAATATTGCCGCAATGTCCGAGGCGTTGGTATTGGCCACCAAGGCCGGCGTCAACCCGGATCTGGTGTATCAGGCAATCCGCGGCGGGCTGGCGGGCAGTACGGTACTGGACGCCAAGGCGCCAATGGTGATGGATCGCAACTTCAAGCCGGGGTTCCGTATCGACCTGCATATCAAGGATCTGGCCAACGCGCTGGATACTTCGCATGGCATTGGCGCCCAGCTGCCCCTCACCGCCGCGGTGATGGAAATGATGCAGGCGTTGCGCGTTGACGATCTGGGCAATGCCGATCACAGTGCGTTGGCCTGCTATTACGAAAAATTGGCCCAGGTTGAAGTCACTCGTCAGAGGTAACGCAGGCTGCTTATGAAAATAGTGATTGCGCCGGATTCATACAAAGAAAGTTTATCTGCCCTGGCGGTGGCTACCGGTATTGAAGCCGGGTTCCGGGAGATTTTCCCCGATGCGGAATACGTTAAATTACCGCTGGCCGACGGTGGCGAGGGCACGGTTGAGGCGATGGTGGCCGCAACCGGTGGCAAGACAATCGAAGTAGAGGTAACCGGGCCATTGGGAGAGAAAACGCGGGCATTTTTTGGCCTGTCCGGTGATGAACAAAGCGCATTTATTGAAATGGCCGCCGCCAGCGGGTTGGAGCGGCTGCCGGCCGACCGGCGCAATCCGCTGCACACCACCTCATACGGCACCGGCGAACTGATTCGCTGTGCGCTCGATCATGGGGTAAAGCACTGCATTATCGGCATTGGCGGCAGCGCCACCAATGACGGTGGTGCCGGCATGGTGCAGGCATTGGGCGCACGCTTGGTGGATGAGCAGGGCAACGATATCGCTTTTGGCGGCGCGGCGTTGGCGACGCTGGCCGATATTGACCTCAGCGGGCTGGATGCGCGCATCGGTCAGTGCAAATTCGAAGTCGCCTGCGACGTCAGCAATCCGTTGACCGGCGCCGATGGTGCCTCCGCCATTTTTGGCCCGCAGAAGGGGGCAACGCCGCAGATGGTGGCCGAACTGGACCGTGCCTTGCAGCACTATGCGCAGGTGATTGAGCGCACGCTGGGTATCGACGTCGAACGGGTGCCCGGCGCCGGAGCGGCGGGTGGCATGGGGGCCGGGTTGCTGGCGTTCTGTCAGGCCGAGTTACGGCAGGGCATCGAAATCGTTACCGAAGCCCTGGGGCTTGATGCCCTGGTGCGCGATGCCACCTTGGTAATCACCGGCGAGGGGCGTATCGATAGCCAGAGCATCAACGGCAAAGTGCCGATTGGCGTCGCGCGGGTGGCCAAGCGTCATAACAAGCCGGTGATCGGCATTGCCGGTAGCCTGAGCAGCGACGTCGGTGTGGTGCACCAACACGGTCTGGATGCGGTATTTAGCGTGCTGTATAGCGTTTGTACCCTGGAGGAAGCGCTCAACGGCGCGGCCGACAACGTACGCATGGCGGCGCGCAATATTGCGGCGACGCTGCGACTGGCGCAGCAGGTGTAGTTTCTGGCCCCTGGCAGTATGTGCAGGGGCCGCTCAGCCATAGGATGCAATGGCCAAACACGGCAATCCCCCTGAGTGCGGGTACCAAGGCCGCTCGGCAACGCGGCGCATTGGCCTGGGATTGGCCAGCTTCTGACGGGGGAGCGCCTGGCCCGCATGCCTAGCGCAAATGTTGGCGAGCCGCCTGGCTGACCAGTTCGATCTCATCCAGCAGTTCCAGCCATTCCGGCTCCAGATCGCTGCTGCTGACGCCCAGACGCAGCTGTTGTTCAAGATAAAAACACAGCTGCTTCAGGCGCGGAACGCCGCTGTAGCTGCAACTGCCGTGCAGTTTGTGAATGATGTCGATAATCTCCACCTCCAGCGTGCCGTCCAGCAGGGCCTGCACCTGCTTTTTGACCTGCGGCAGGAAGTCGAGCAGCATTTGCAACAGATCGCGCGCCAAATCCTCTTTATTGGCCGCCTGGCGCAGCGCCAGTGGCCAATCGAGTGAGCGCTGCGCATCGCCGGCGTACGGCATTGTCGCTGGCAGTGCGTCGCCGTCGCTGTGATAACGCGACAGCACGCGTGTCAGCATCGCTTCGTCGATCGGTTTCGCCAGATAGTCATCCATGCCGGACTGCAACAGGTGCTCGCGCTCGCCGCTGACGGCATGGGCGGTGACCGCCACGATCGGCGTGGAATTGTGGTGTGGCATTTGGCGGATCAGTTCGGCAGCGCGTATGCCGTCGATGTTTGGCATTTGAATGTCCATCAGGATCATGTCGAGCACGTTATCGCGCGCCAGTGCGATCGCTTCCTCGCCGCTTTCGCACAGCAGGGTCTGTTCTACCTGCTCGTCCAGCAGCGTGCCGATAAGCTTCAGATTGGCCGGATTATCGTCCACCGCCATTACCGTCAGCGGCAAACGTCGGCGTTCCGGCAATGCATTCTGCCGAGCCTGGCTTTCCATGCGCAGCAGCGGGTACAGGCGATTGGCGGTAATCGGTTTGGTCAGGCAACCCACGGCGCCAAGCTGCTTTAGCTGTTCGGCATCGATCTGTGACTGACAGGGCAACGCCAGGATCACACGTTTGGCAAACAGCAGCGCTTCTTGCAATTTTTCCTTGTGCTGGCCAAGGGTATCGCGGAACGGGATCGGTATGCCGACCAGCAGAAAATCGTAGTCGTTTTTGGCCAATTGGGCGAAGGTCGGCGAATGGGTGACGATCAGTTGCGTCACGCTGAGCATATTCAGCGTCGCCTGCGCCGCCGTTGGGTTGGCTTCAATATAGGCCAGCGTTTTCCCCTGTAGTTCAGGTAGGCGCGACGGCAGCGTCAGCATGCCTTCGTTCAGGTCGAGGGTAATATGGAACCAGAAGGTCGAACCGCGGTTCAACTGGCTGTGGAAGCAGATATCGCCGCCCATTTCCTTTACCAGTTTCTGGGTGATCACCAGCCCCAGACCGGTGCCGCCATGACGGCGGGAGATGCTGGCGTCGGCCTGGCGGAAGGCCTGGAACAGTTGCGATTGCTGGCGCTCGGAGATGCCGATGCCGGTATCGTGGATCTGCACCTCCAGTTCAACCTGGCGTTCAAAGTGGTTGCGCAGCTCGACGCGAATATCAATGTTGCCGGTTTCGGTAAATTTTACCGCGTTGCCCAACAGGTTGGTGATCACCTGCTGCAAGCGCAGCGAATCACCGATCACCTGCTCAGGGACGTCGTTATGCACATCCAGCGTCAGCTCCAGCCCTTTTTCATGTGCGCTGGGCGCCAGCAGCACGATCACCTCGTCCAGCGTTTCGCGCAGCGCGAACGGAATATGCTCCAGCACCAGTTTGCCTGCTTCCAGTTTGGAGAAGTCCAGCACATCGTTAATGATAGTCAGCAGATTATTGGCCGAGCGCTCAATGGTTTGCAGATAGTCGGTTTGCGTGGCACTCAGATCGGTTTTCAGCGTCTGGCGGGTAAAGCCGATCACCCCGTTGAGCGGGGTACGCAGCTCGTGCGACATGTTGGCCAGAAACTCGGACTTGATGCGCGCCGCTTCTTGCGCCCGTTTCTTCGCCAGATCCAGTTCGACGTTCTGGATCTCCATTTGCTCCAGCGTTTCGCGCAGATCGGAGGTGGCCTGATCGATGTTCTGCTGCATCTCTTCGTGATAGGCGGTCAACGACATCGCCATTGAGTTGATGCCGTTTTTCAGCATATGCAGTTCGCCGAGCATAAAGCCTTCGACCCGACTGTCGAGCTGGCCACGGCGGATGCGGTCGACGGTGTTGACCATGTTGCGGATCGGGCCGGTGACGTCGCGCATCAGGCGGTAGGCGAACAGAATGGCAATGCACATGCACAGCAGCAACAGCAGGGTGGAAACAAACACTTCTTTATACTGTTGCAGGCGTACCGATTGCAGATCCAGTTCAATCGCCACGTAGCCAAGATTATTATTCGGTTGCACGTCGGCGCTGGCGGTTTCGTCGGGGTATTGGCTTTCCGACAGGATCGGGGTACGCAGGATCAGCGAATCACCACGTCGCGTCAGCATCAGTTCGGTGGGCATTGGCACACCCTTCGGCAACTGCAACTGGCCAAAATTATGGTGATAATTGGAGGTAACAAACAGGTTGTTCTGCGCGTCAAACACCGTGATGGAGCGCACAATGTCCGAATGGCGGCGATGCAGCAGGCTGACCAACTGGCGTACCGATTCGCGGCTGCGGAATGTCATGCCGTATTCGCTGGCCACTGCCAGCGGCTCAATGATGCTGGCGCCGGCATCAACCAGTTGTTCTTGCAGCTCATTGTAACGGTGCACCACAAAGAAGGTGCTGAGCAGCAGGCCGATCAATAACGTCGGGGCCAGAATCAGTACCATCATGCGTGCGCGCAGACTGTATTTGGTCATGGGAATCCAATGTGGGAGAATTGCGCTCATCCTAGCTTAATGAACCAGCAATCGACAATTTTATGGCGCAATTCTACTCTCCCAAACGCCGCGTGACGACCCGGCAGAGTCCACAAATATTGACCGTTACCGTGGACGATCTCGATCCCTTTGGCCAGGGCGTGGCGCGTCACAACGGCAAGGCGGTATTTGTCGCCGGGGTACTGCCGGGCGAACAGGCGGAAATCCAACTGACGGAAGACAAGCGTCAGTTCGCCAAAGGCAAGCTGAAACGCCTGCTGACGCGCAGCCCGCAGCGGGTTGAGCCGCAATGCCCGCATTTTGGCGTGTGCGGCGGTTGCCAGCAGCAGCATGCCGATGCGACGTTGCAGCAGCAGAGCAAGGCGGTGGCGCTCGGGCGGATGATCGAACGGGAAACCGGCGTCAGAGTGCCGCAGGAACCGGTGATTGCCGGGCCGCAGTATGGCTATCGGCGCCGTGCGCGCCTGGGGCTGTCCTGGCAACCCCGGCGGCAGACGTTGACGATGGGGTTCCGCCAGGCGGCTTCCAACGATCTGGTGCCCATTAGCCACTGTCCGGTGCTGGCACCGGCGCTGGAGCGTCTGTTGTCACCGCTGCACGCCTGCCTGAGCGGCCTGCAGGCCGCCAATCGCCTGGGCCATGCCGAGCTGGTGCTGGCGGACAACGGTCCGCTTCTGGTGCTGCGCCATCTTGATGCGCTGAAACCGGCCGATCGCCAGGCGCTGCTGGCGTTTGCCGAGCAGCATACGCTAGCGATTTATCTGGCTGCCAACAGCGAACGGCTGGAAAAACTGTGCGGTGAAACGCCGTATTATCAGGTTGACGGACTACGCTTAGACTTCAGTCCGCGTGACTTTATTCAGGTAAATGACGCGGTAAACCAGCAAATGGTGGCTCAGGCCCTTGAATGGCTCGAGCTACAGCCCAATGATCGTGTATTGGATCTGTTCTGCGGCATGGGCAACTTTACCTTGCCGCTGGCCCGGCGCGCCAAAGCGGTAGTAGGCATCGAAGGTGTTGCCACGCTGGTAGCGAATGGGCAATATAATGCACATCGGAATTTGCTGAATAATGCGTCTTTCTTCCATGAGAATCTGGAAGATGACGTTGAGCGGCAGCCTTGGGCAGCACAGGGATTTGATAAAGTGATGCTGGATCCTGCCCGTGCGGGTGCGGCTGGCGTGATGTCACATATTGTAAAACTGGCGCCAGAGCGAGTGGTTTACGTTTCCTGTAACCCCAGCACGCTGGCACGCGACAGCAAGGTGTTGCTGGCCGCCGGTTATCGTCTTGCGCGTGTGCGAATGTTGGATATGTTCCCGCACACGGGGCATCTTGAATCAATGGCGCTGTTCATAAACGACACGGCGTCAGGGGCCGCTGCAAAGTAGGGAGAAGGTATGGTTGCGGTAAGAAGTGCACATCTGAACACGGCGGGCGAATTCGCGCTCGATGCGTGGATCGAAAGCCTTGGGCTACCTAACCCGCAGTCATGTGAGCGTTTAGCCGCAACCTGGCGCTACTGTGAGCAGCAAACTCAGCATCATCCCGATGCGCCGATCCTGTTATGGCGCGGTCTGGAAATGGTGGAAATCCTGTCGACGCTCAGCATGGACAACGACAGTATGCGCGCCGCGCTGCTGTTCCCGCTGGTGGATGCCAACGTAGTGGCGGAAGATACCCTGAGCGAGACCTTTGGCAAGGGCATCGTCGCCCTGGTGCACGGCGTGCGCGACATGGACGCCATTCGCCAGTTGAAGGCGACGCACAACGATTCGATGGGCTCCGAGCAGGTCGATAACGTGCGCCGCATGTTGTTGGCGATGGTGGAAGATTTCCGCTGCGTGGTGATCAAGCTGGCGGAGCGTATTGCCCATCTGCGGGAGGTCAAGGACGCGCCGGAAGACGAACGCGTACTGGCGGCAAAAGAGTGTTCCAACATCTATGCGCCGCTGGCGAACCGGCTGGGTATCGGCCAGCTGAAGTGGGAGCTGGAGGATTTCTGCTTCCGCTATCTGCACCCGGAAGAGTACAAGCGCATTGCCAAGCTGTTGCATGAACGGCGCATCGATCGCGAGCAGTTTATCGACGACTTCGTCTCCTCGCTGCGCAAGGCGATGGCCGACGAAGGCATCAAGGTCGATATTTATGGCCGGCCAAAACACATCTACAGCATCTGGCGCAAAATGCAGAAGAAGGCGCTGGCGTTCGATGAGCTGTTCGACGTGCGCGCGGTGCGTATCGTGGCCGAACGTTTGCAGGACTGCTACGCGGCGCTGGGCATCGTGCACACCCATTTCCGCCACCTGCCTGACGAGTTCGACGACTATGTCGCCAACCCGAAACCGAACGGCTATCAGTCAATCCATACCGTGGTGCTCGGGCCGCGCGGCAAAACGGTCGAAATTCAGATCCGTACCCGGCAGATGCATGAAGACGCCGAGCTGGGCGTGGCGGCACACTGGAAATACAAAGAGGGCGCCATCGCTACGGTGCGCTCCGGTTATGAAGAACGTATTGCCTGGCTGCGCAAGCTGATTGCCTGGCAGGAAGAAATGGCCGACTCTGGCGAAATGCTCGACGAAGTGCGCAGCCAGGTATTCGACGACCGGGTATATGTGTTTACGCCAAAGGGCGACGTGGTGGATCTGCCGGCCGGCTCTACGCCGCTGGATTTTGCCTACCATATTCACAGCGATGTCGGTCACCGTTGTATCGGCGCCAAGATTGGCGGGCGCATCGTGCCATTTACCTATCAGTTGCAGATGGGCGATCAGATCGAAATCATCACTCAGAAGCAGCCGAACCCCAGCCGTGACTGGCTGAACCCGAACCTGGGCTACGTGACCACCAGCCGCGGCCGTTCAAAGATACACAACTGGTTCCGCAAGCAGGATCGTGACAAGAATATACTGGCCGGACGGCAAATGCTCGACAACGAGCTGGAGCATCTTGGCATCAGCCTGAAGGACGCGGAAAAGCTGCTGATCCCGCGTTACAACATGAACTCGCTGGATGAAGTGCTGGCGGCGATCGGCGGCGGCGATATTCGCCTCAACCAGATGGTCAACTTCCTGCAAGGCAAGTTCAACAAACCGAGCGCCGAGGAGCAGGACCGCGAAGCCTTGCGCCAGCTGGTACAGCACAAGGCACCGCCGACTACGCGCCGCAAGGATGACGGCCGGGTGGTAGTGGAAGGCGTTGGTAATCTGATGCACCACATTGCGCGCTGCTGCCAACCGATCCCGGGCGATGACATCATTGGTTTTATCACCCAGGGGCGCGGTATCTCGATCCACCGTGCCGATTGCGATCAACTGGCCGAGCTGCAATCCCATGCCCCTGAACGCATCGTCGACGCGGTGTGGGGCGAAAGCTACTCCAGCGGCTATTCGCTGGTGGTGCGCGTAACGGCCAACGATCGCAGCGGCCTGCTGCGCGACATCACCACCATCCTGGCCAATGAAAAGGTCAACGTGCTGGGCGTGGCCAGCAGGAGCGATACCAAAAAGCAGGTGGCAACCATCGATATGGATATCGAAATCTACAACCAGCAGGTGCTGGGGCGGGTGTTGGCCAAGCTGAACCAGTTGCCGGACGTGATCGATGCCAAGCGGCTGCACGGTAGCTGAATCCCGGCGTGTTTCGCGCCGCCTGGTTGCTGGCGGGGGGAGAGCCCCGGGCATCAACCGCTATGGGCCGTAACCGGCCCTTTCTTTTGTCAGAGACTTTTACATGACCCAACCTATTGCCTTGCAGCGTCTGCTAACCATCATGAAAACGCTGCGCGATCCTGACAACGGCTGCCCGTGGGATCGCCAACAGACCTTTGCCAGCATTGCACCCTACACGCTGGAAGAAACCTACGAAGTGCTGGACGCCATCGAGCGCCGCGACTATGCCGATCTGCGCGACGAACTGGGGGATCTGTTGTTCCAGGTGGTGTTCTATGCCCAGATGGGGCAAGAGCAGGGGCTGTTCGACTTCAACGACCTGTGTAACGCCATCAGCGATAAGCTGGAACGCCGCCATCCGCATATCTTTGGTGAAGCCGTGGCTGGCGATGCCGGCACAGTGGCTGCCCGCTGGGAGCAGCTAAAGGCCGGGGAGCGCGCGGAGAAGGCGTTGCATTCGGTGCTGGATGACATTCCCGCGGCGCTGCCGGCGCTGATGAAGGCGCACAAAATTCAAAAGCGCTGCGCCTCGGTGGGATTTGACTGGCATACCCTCGGCCCGGTGCTCGACAAAGTGTACGAAGAAATCGACGAAGTGATGCACGAAGCGCAGCAGGCGGTGGTCGATCAACAGAAACTGGAAGAGGAAATCGGCGACCTGCTGTTTGCCACGGTGAATCTGTCGCGCCATCTGGGCCATAAGGCGGAAACCGCACTCCAGTCCGCCAACCGCAAGTTTGAGCGGCGCTTCCGGCAGGTGGAAACCCTGATCGCGCAGCAGGGTCTGACGACGTCGCAGGCCACGCTGGAACAGATGGAGCAGGCCTGGCAACAGGTGAAGAAAGCGGAAAACTAAACGGTTTTTTCGTTGTCTCATCAGCGGTAGGGTAATCCTGCCGCTTGTTTGATCGACGACAAGGTTCGCCCAAGCTGAAACGGTTAAGCTGAAAATGGTTTCGCAGCCGTGCATCGGGGGCGAGGGGAAAAGGCCAACAAACTGAAATGTAAGACGTTTTAGCGCGGCAGAATGGCTTTAAATAAAAATTTTTCCCACTAACTCATTGTTTTGAAAAGAGTGAGTCAACGGCGCTGACAGGCTAAACCTCGAGGAACATACGGTGACGACAGAGATGATGGCGAGTAAAACGATCGTTTGTAGGTCCAGAGAGGTTCGGGTATACTACTTTCCCGTCTTGGTTCTTCCATCGTCTTTAAACCTAAACTCTCAGGTTCAGCATGACAACTAATTATATTTTTGTGACCGGCGGGGTCGTATCCTCTCTGGGTAAAGGCATTGCCGCAGCCTCTCTGGCGGCTATTCTCGAAGCCCGTGGCCTCAACGTTACCATCATGAAACTGGACCCGTACATCAACGTGGATCCGGGCACCATGAGCCCGATCCAGCATGGGGAAGTTTTCGTCACCGAAGACGGCGCTGAAACCGATCTGGACTTGGGTCACTACGAGCGCTTCATCCGCACCAAAATGACGCGCCGCAACAACTTCACCACTGGCCGTATCTATTCCGACGTACTGCGTAAAGAGCGCCGTGGCGATTACCTGGGCGCGACCGTACAGGTTATCCCGCACATTACCAACGCTATCAAGGAACGCATCATCGAAGGCGGCGAAGGCCACGATGTGGTGCTGGTGGAAATCGGCGGTACCGTCGGCGACATCGAATCGCTGCCGTTCCTCGAGGCCATTCGCCAGATGGCGGTGGAAGTGGGCCGCGAGCACACGCTGTACATGCACCTGACGCTGGTGCCGTACATGGCCGCTGCCGGCGAAGTGAAAACCAAGCCTACCCAGCATTCCGTAAAAGAGCTGCTTTCCATCGGTATCCAGCCGGATGTGCTGATTTGCCGTTCCGATCGCGTGGTTCCTGCTAACGAACGCGCGAAAATTGCACTTTTCTGCAACGTGCCGGAAAAAGCGGTTATCTCGCTGAAAGATGTTGATTCTATTTATAAAATTCCAGGCCTATTGAAATCTCAAGGGCTTGATGATTATATTTGTAAACGATTCAGCCTGAACGTGCCGGAAGCCAACCTGGCCGAATGGGAACAGGTGATTTACGAAGAAGCGAATCCAGGCGGTGAAGTGACCATCGGCATGGTCGGCAAGTACGTTGAACTGCCGGATGCCTACAAGTCGGTGATCGAGGCGTTGAAGCACGGCGGCCTGAAGAACCGTCTGACGGTCAACATCAAGCTGATCGATTCGCAAGACGTTGAAACCCGCGGCGTCGACGTGCTGAAAGGTCTGGATGCGATCCTGATCCCTGGCGGCTTCGGTTACCGTGGCGTTGAAGGTAAGGTGATGACCGCGCAGTACGCGCGTGAAAACAATATTCCGTATCTGGGTATCTGCCTGGGTATGCAGGTTGCGCTGATGGAGTTCGCCCGTAACGTTGCGGGTATGGAACACGCCAATTCGACCGAGTTTGTGCCAGACTGTAAATACCCTGTGGTGGCGCTGATCACCGAATGGCGCGACGAAGACGGCAACGTTGAAGTGCGTACCGAAGAAAGCGATCTGGGCGGCACGATGCGCGTCGGTGGCCAGCAATGCCACCTGACCGACAACAGTCTGGTGCGCCAGATGTACGGCGAAGCTACCATCGTTGAGCGGCACCGTCACCGTTATGAAGTCAACAACATGCTGTTGAAGCAGATCGAAGCTGCCGGATTGCGTGTGGCGGGCCGCTCCGCAGACAACAAGCTGGTTGAGATTATCGAGCTGCCGAACCACCCGTGGTTTGTTGCTTGTCAGTTCCACCCGGAGTTTACTTCGACGCCGCGTGATGGGCATCCGTTATTCGCTGGTTTTGTCAAGGCGGCGGGTGAGCACCAGAAGCGTCAAGTGAAATAAGAGTTTTGGTAGGCAACGCGCGGCATAAACCGCGCGTTGTTTGTCTGGGATTTGTTACCCAACGGATTTCGAGCTGCATTCAGGCGGCAAGGATGCGCATCCTCGGCAGCCTGGATCACCAGGTGACTGGGGTGAGCAGCCGCAGCCAACAACGATGCGGCTTGAAAGACCAAGGGTATATTCAACTTGTGACTGAGGAAAACCTATATGTCCAAAATCGTTAAAGTCATCGGCCGTGAAATCATCGATTCACGCGGCAACCCAACCGTTGAAGCCGAAGTGCATCTGGAAGGCGGTTTCGTTGGTCTGGCTGCTGCGCCGTCAGGTGCTTCTACCGGTTCCCGTGAAGCACTGGAACTGCGTGACGGTGACAAGTCTCGTTTCCTGGGTAAAGGCGTACTGAAAGCCGTTGCAGCAGTAAATGGGCCAATCGCTCAGGCCGTGCTGGGCAAAGATGCTAAAGATCAGGCGAACATTGACAAGATCATGATCGAACTGGACGGCACCGAGAACAAATCCCAGTTCGGCGCCAACGCCATTCTGGCGGTTTCCCTGGCTGCGGCCAAGGCGGCAGCGGCTTCCAAAGGCATGCCGCTGTATGAGCACATCGCTGAACTGAACGGTACCCCAGGCAAATTCTCCATGCCTCTGCCGATGATGAACATCATCAACGGCGGCGAGCACGCCGACAACAACGTCGACATTCAGGAATTCATGATTCAGCCGGTTGGCGCCAAGACGCTGAAAGACGCGGTGCGTATCGGTTCCGAAGTGTTCCACCACCTGGCAAAAGTGCTGAAGGCCAAAGGCCTGAACACTGCCGTTGGTGACGAAGGCGGCTACGCGCCTAACCTGGGTTCCAACGCCGAAGCGCTGGCGGTTATCGCCGAAGCGGTGAAAGCGGCCGGTTACGAGTTGGGCAAAGACGTGACGCTGGCGATGGACTGTGCGGCATCCGAATTCTACAAAGACGGCAAATATGTGCTGGCTGGCGAAGGCAACAAAGCCTTCACTTCTGAAGAGTTCACCCACTTCCTGGAAGAGCTGACCAAGCAGTATCCGATCGTGTCTATCGAAGACGGTCTGGACGAATCTGACTGGGACGGTTTTGCTTACCAGACCAAAGTGCTGGGCGACAAAATCCAGCTGGTTGGCGACGATCTGTTCGTAACCAATACCAAGATCCTGAAAGAAGGCATCGAGAAAGGCATCGCCAACTCCATCCTGATCAAATTCAACCAGATCGGTTCTCTGACCGAAACCCTGGCTGCAATCAAGATGGCTAAAGATGCTGGCTACACCGCGGTGATCTCTCACCGTTCAGGTGAAACCGAAGACGCAACCATCGCCGATCTGGCGGTAGGTACTGCGGCTGGCCAAATCAAGACCGGTTCCATGAGCCGCTCTGACCGCGTTGCCAAATACAACCAGCTGATTCGCATCGAAGAAGCGCTGGGCGACCGCGCGCCGTTCAATGGCCTGAAAGAAGTGAAAGGTCAGTAATCACGCTTTGCCAGGTGATGAATCAAAAACCCGCTGCGGCGGGTTTTTTTACGCCTGTCGATCGCCTCGCGCCCTGTGTGGTGGTTAGCCGAGGGCTGGGGCGATTTCGGCCAGAACACCATCATCGGCAATCAAGGCGGCGCTGGCGGCAATGTCCGGCGCCAGCCAGCGATCCTGGTGATACGGCGCGACGCTCTGCCGCAGCCGTTGCCAGGCTCGCCCGGTGCCGACGCCGAAACGCGCTGGCGTCAGGAACTCAAACGCCTGGGCGGCCAGCAGGTATTCAATCGCCAGAATCTGTCGGCAGTTGGCCACCGCCTTATGCAAGCGCAGCGCCGCTCCGGTACCGAGGCTGAGGTGATCTTCCTGCAATGCCGAAGTAACGTAGTTGTCCACCACGCACGGCTGCGCCAACTGGCGGTTTTCCGCACATAGCGCGGCGGCGACGTATTGGGCGATCATCATGCCGGAGTTGACCCCCGGTTCACTGACCAGAAACGCCGGCAGGCCGCTGACCAGCGGGTTAATCAGGCGATCGATGCGGCGCTCGGCGATACCCCCCAGTTCGGCCATGGCGATCGCCAGCAGATCGGCGGCCATCGCGACCGATTCGCCGTGAGGATTGGCCTGTGATACCACGCGATAGCGTTGCGGTGTACCCAGTAGCAGTGGGTTATCGCTGGCGCCGTTCAGCTCGTTTTCGATCTGCCGCGCGGCATGCGCCCACTGATCGCGGCAGGCGCCATGTACCTGTGGTATGGAACGAATGCTCAATGCATCCTGGGTGCGGATGCCTTCTGCGGCGGCAATCACTTCGCTGCCGCTCAGCAAGGTGCGCAAATTATGCCCCACCTGCTGCATGCCGGGATGCGGCTTCAAGGCCAGGATTTCCTGGTCGAAGGCCGCCTGTTGACCGCGCAACGCTTCAAAACTCATCGCACCCAGTACATCGGCCCAACGCAGCAAACTCCAGGCGTCCGCCAGTGCCAGACAGGCCAGGCCGGTCATGCACGGAGTTCCGTTCACCAGGCACAGGCCGTCCTTGGCGCCGAGCGCCGGTAGCGCAATCTGTTCCTCGGCCAGTGCCTGGCTGGCGGCGACAATCTGGCCGCGATAGCTGACCTGGCCAAGGCCAAGCAGCGACACGCCAACGTGCGCCATATGCGTCAGATAGCCGACCGACCCCTGCGCGGGTACCTGCGGCGTAATGCCGCGGTTTAGCAGCGCCAGCAGCGCTTCCACCAGCGGACGCTGGATACCGGACTTGCCGTGGCTGTAGTTGATCACGGCACAGCAGATGATCGCCCGCGTCTGGCTATCGCTGAGCGGCGCCCCGACGCCGCAGGCATGGCTCAGCAGGGTATTGCGCGACAGCTGCGCCAGCTGTTCACCATGCAGCGCCTGATTGCACAGCGCGCCGAGCCCGGTATTGACGCCGTAAGCGCGCTGCTTTCCGTCGACAATCTGCCTGACGATGCCGTGCGCATTGTCGATACGCGCCCAGGCGGCAGGGGACAGGCTGAGCGGCGCGCCGTCGCGCGCTACCGCCACCACGTCCTGCCAGCGCAGCGGCTGGCAATCAATCTCCACGCCGGAAACGGAATGCATCATGGTTCTCCTCAGGCGCTGGCCATCATCATTGGACGCGGTTTTTGCATGTTTTCATCCAACGCCAATCTGCGCTGTACAAAACGGTTCACGTATTCATCTGCCGGATTATTCAGGATTTCCTGCGGGGTACCGACCTGAATCAGTTTGCCGTCCTTCAAGATGGCAATACGGTTACCGATGCGCACCGCTTCATCCAGATCGTGGGTGATAAACACCAGCGTCTTATGCAGCTCTTTTTGCAGTGCCAGCAGTTGATCCTGCATCTCGGCGCGGATCAGCGGGTCGAGGGCGCTGAAGGCTTCATCCAGCAGGATGATATCGGTGTCGGTGGCCAGGGCGCGCGCCAGTCCGACGCGTTGACGCATACCGCCGGAAAGTTGATGCGGATAGGATTTCTCATAACCTTTCAGGCCAACGGTGTCGATCCAGTGTTGCGCCCGCGCCTGAAAAACTTCTCTGGTTTCACCGCGCACCTTCAGGCCGTAACCGACGTTCTCCAGCACCGTTTTATGCGGCAGCAGACCGAAGCTCTGGAACACCATACTGATTTTGTGCCGGCGAAAATGCTCGAGCCGTTTTTCGTCGTAGCGCAGGATATCTTCGCCGTCCACCAGGATCTCGCCGCTGGTCGGTTCGATCAGGCGGTTGAAGTGGCGCACCAGGGTGGATTTCCCCGATCCGGACAGCCCCATGATGACAAAGATCTCACCGGCAGCGATGCTCATCGACAGATCGTGTACGCCGATCACGCAGTCGGTGGCAGCCTGCACCTCCGGCTTGGTTTTTCCTTGCCGGCTTAGCGCCAGCGCCTCGGCGGTGCGTTGGCCGAAGATCTTGTAAACGTTTTTGATTTCGATTTTATTCATCAGGATTCCCTCGCGACAACCGCAGAGCGGCCATATGCCTGAGTGATGCGGTCAATGACCACGGCGAGAATGACAATGGCCAATCCGGCCTCCAGCCCCAGCCCGACGTTCAGCGTCTGGATGCCCACCAGCACGTCCTCGCCCAGCCCGCGTGCGCCGATCATCGACGCTACCACCACCATTGACAGCGACATCATGGTGGTCTGGTTGATACCGGCCATAATGCTCGGCAGTGCCAGCGGCAACTGGACGCCGAACAGTTTTTGCCAGCGGTTGGCGCCAAATGCGGTGACCGATTCCATCACTTCCTTATCGACCTGACGAATACCCAGATCGGTCAGGCGGATCAGCGGCGGCGTAGCGTAAATCACCGTGGCCAGGATCGCCGGCACCTTGCCCAGGCCGAACAGCATCAGCACCGGGATCAGGTAGACAAAGCTTGGCATGGTTTGCATTACGTCCATCAGTGGCATCATTACCGCCCGCACGCGATCGCTACGCGCTGCCAAAATACCCTGCGGGATGCCAACGATCACCGCCAGCAGCGTAGCGACCAGCACCAGCGCCAACGTTTGCATCAGTTTGTCCCACATGCCGGCGGCGCCAACCAGCAGCAGCAGCCCGACCATCACCGCCGTTGGCAGCCAGCGGCGGGTTGCATGCCAGGCCAGCAAGCCGACGATGGCCAGCATCAGCCACCACGGCGTCGCGCGCAGCAGGCCTTCAAGTTGGATCACTGCCCACAGCAGGCTGTCGGAAATATTGCGGAACATATCGCCGTAGTTGTTGACCAGGATATCGACCCAGCCATTAATCCAATCGGCAATCGAGAAGGTAAAGCGTTCTGGAAACATACATGTAGCCCCTGTCTGGGCCGGGGTTCAGCCGGCCCCGGTGGTTATCTAACGTCAGTCGCCTTACAGGGACGCCTGGATTTTCTTCGCTGCCTCTTCGCTCACCCAGCTTTGCCAGATTTCCGGATGCTGGCGGAAGAACTCCAGCGCCAGCTTGTCGGAACGGATGCGCTCTTTGCTCATCCGCGCCAGGTTCTGGTTCAGCAGATCGAGTGGCAGATTGACCTTGCCCAGCACCGCCACCAGTTCTGGCGCCTGCTGATTGAAGACGCTGGAAAGACCGACTTTGATCTGAATGTTTTTATCCACGCCGGGTTCCTCCAGCTTGACCAGATCGAGCTGACCCATCAGCGGCGTAGGCGACCAGTAGTAGAACAGGATCGGTTCGCCGCGGCGGTAGCTGGACAGAATGGCGGTATCCAGCGCCGGCCCGGTGCCCGGGCGGAAATTGGTAAGCTTGTCGTCCAGTTTGAATTTTTTCAGAATGGCGGTGTTATCCAGCTCGCAGGTCCAGCCAGCCGGGCAGTTATAGAAGCGGCCTTTGTCCGGCTCTTCCTGATCCTTGAAAACCTGCGCGTACTTCGCCAGATCCGGAATGCTTTTCAGATCGGGTGCCAATGGTTTGATGTTACGTTTGGCGTCGCCTTCGATCACATAGCGTGGCACATACCAACCTTCCGCCGCACCGACGATCGGCGCGCCGACGCTGACCGCCTTGCCGGTTTTTTCGGCCTTGTTCCACACTTCGCTACGGCCAATCCACTCTTCGGCAAACACCTGGATGTCGTTGGTGCCGACCGCCTGCTCCATGGTGATAGAGTTACCCGGTAGCGCATCGGTTTTGCAGTCATAACCCTTTTGCAGCACGTATTGCATGATGTCGGTCAGCAACATGCCGCTCTCCCAGTTCAGCCCGGCAAACTTGACCGGCTTGCCGGACTCGCACCAGCCGGCAGCCTTGGCAGCGCTGCTGCCAAAGGTTAAGCCGAGAGCAATAAGCGGTACCCATAGTGTTTTAAAAACAACTGACGTTGTGGTTTGCATGGTTATCTTTCCCCATTATGTGTTTGGGAGAATGTAAGGGCCCGGGAACGGCGGGCCCCGTCACTACAGACCCTGGGGTGAGGTGGCGACAGGTGATCCCCCGCCTTTTTTGCGCACCCACATCCAGTAAGCCAGGGTGAGTAATGCCACCCAGACCAGTCCGACATACAGTGCGATCCGGCTTTCCTCGAAGTAACCGAGCAGACCGATCACAAAGAACATGAACGCCGTCGCCAGCAAGGGGGCCAGTGGCCACCACGGCACCGGGAAGCTCAGGTTGGCAATCTCCGCCTTGCTCAGCGTACGGCGCATGGCGATTTGCGACAGCAGGATCATCAGCCACACCCAGACGGTGGCGAAGGTGGCGATAGAGGCAATGATCATAAAGACCTGTTTCGGTATCAGGTAGTTGAGCACCACCCCCAGCAGCAGCGCCAGCGACATCACCAGCACCGTCATCCACGGCACGCCATTGCCGGTCAGCCGGGTAAAGCACTTCGGCGCCTGACCTTCCTGCGCCATGCCGTACATCATGCGGCCGGCGCCGAAAATATCGCTGTTGATGGCGGAAATGGCGGCGGTGATCACGACCAGGTTAAGCAGATGGGCGGCGGAACTGATGCCCAGGCTGCTGAAGATCTCGACAAACGGGCTGCCGTTCTGGCCGATGCTGTTCCACGGGTAAATCGCCATCAGCACCAGCAGCGTCAGCACGTAAAACAGCAGGATGCGCAGCGGTACTGCATTGATCGCCCGTGGCAGCATCTTGGCCGGGTCTTTTGCTTCACTGGCGGTGATACCAATGATCTCGATACCGCCAAAGGCGAACATCACCACCGCCAACGAGGCCACCACGCCGCCGATGCCGTTCGGCATAAAACCGCCGTGTTGCCACAGGTTGTCAAAGCCGGTGGCGGTCTGGGTCTGGCCGAAGCCAAACAGCATGACCGCCGCACCGCCGACGATCATCGCCACGATAGCCGCCACCTTGATCAGCGACAGCCAGAATTCCATTTCGCCAAACACCTTGACGTTGCACAGGTTGAGCGCACCGATGAAGAAGATGATGCTCAGCACCCACACCCACTGGGCGACGTCCGGGAACCATAGCCCCATGTATATGCCGAAGGCGGTGACGTCCGCCAGTGCGACGATCACCATTTCAAAGGTGTAGGTCCAGCCGGTGAGGAAACCGGCCAGCGGGCCGAGGTAGTGGCTGGCATAGTGACCGAACGAACCGGAAACCGGTTGGTGTACTGCCATCTCTCCCAGCGCACGCATCACCATGAACACCGCCGCGCCGCCGACCAGGTAGGCCAGCAGCACTGCCGGCCCGGCCAGCTGGATGGCGCCGGCCGAACCGTAAAACAGCCCGGTACCAATGGCTGAGCCGAGCGCCATAAAACGAATGTGCCGCGCATTCAGGCCGCGCCGCAACTGGGAGGGTTGTGTTTCGTCGTTACGCATGTTGCTCTCCGTATTTTGCGTTGTTATCGGACGGGCAGCGCTATCCCGCCAGGGCTGCCCCGGCGGGATAGGTACGAACTTGATGTAGGGTAGTGGCGTTTATGCCTGGCTTGGCAACAACGCCGCAGGGACTAACGCCGTCAGGTGACCGGACGCCAGCAGCTGGCTGGCGGCTTCAATGTCGGGGGCGAAAAAACGGTCCTTGTCGTAATAACTGACGTGTTCGCGCAGCAGGCGGCGTGCCTGCTCCAGCCCTTCGGTGGTGTGCAGCCCTTTGCGCAGATCCAGCCCCTGACAGGCGGCCAGCCATTCCACGGCGATAATGCCGCGCACGTTGTCGGCCATTTCCCACAGTCGGCGACCGGCGGCCGGCGCCATCGACACGTGATCTTCCTGATTGGCGGAGGTTGGGATACTGTCGACGCTGGCCGGATGCGCCAGCGCCTTGTTTTCACTGGTCAGCGCCGCGGCGGTCACCTGGGCAATCATAAAGCCGGAGTTCACTCCGCCGTTATCCACCAGGAACGGCGGCAGTTGCGACATATGCTTGTCCATCATCAGCGAAATACGGCGTTCGGCCAACGAGCCGATTTCCGCCAGCGCCAGCGCCAGATTGTCTGCGGCCATTGCCACCGGTTCGGCGTGGAAATTGCCGCCGGACAAGACGTCGCCCTGTTCGGCGAACACCAGCGGATTGTCTGATACCGCATTGGCTTCAACTTCCAGTACTTCGCTGGCCTGGCGGATCTGCGTCAGGCAGGCGCCCATCACCTGTGGCTGGCAACGCAGGGAGTAGGGATCCTGCACCTTGTCGCAGTTGCGGTGCGAATCGGAGACCTCGCTGCGTTCACCCAGCAGGTGACGGTAAGCGGCGGCGGCGTCGATTTGGCCGCGCTGGCCGCGTACTTCATGAATACGGGCGTCAAACGGGCTGCGCGAGCCCAGTGCCGCTTCCACCGTCAGGCTGCCGCACACCGTGGCGGCGGCGTACAGGTCTTCGGCATCAAACAGACCACGCAGCGCAAAGGCGGTAGAAACCTGGGTGCCGTTCAGCAGCGCCAGGCCTTCTTTGGCCGCCAGCGTCAGCGGCTTCAGCCCGGCCTTCGCCAGTGCGGCGTCGGCGCTCAGCCATTCACCCTGATGACGCGCCTTGCCTTCGCCCAGCAGCAGCAGGCTCATGTGCGCCAGCGGGGCCAGATCGCCCGATGCGCCGACCGAACCTTTCAATGGAATGTGTGGATAGACTTCGGCGTTGACCAAGGCCATCAACGCTTCGATCACTTCACGACGAATGCCGGAAAAGCCGCGCGACAGGCTGTTGATCTTCAACACCATAATCAGCCGTACCAGATTGTCATCGGTTGGCGCGCCGACGCCGGCGGCGTGCGACAGCACGATTGAGCGTTGCAGGTTTTCCAGATCTTCCCGCGCAATGCGCGTCGAGGCAAGCAGGCCAAAGCCGGTATTGATGCCGTAGGTAGTGCGGTTTTCTTCGACAATGCGTTCAACGCAGGCCACGCTGCGGTCGATCGCCGCATAGGCGTCGTCGGGAAGCTGGAGTTTTACCGGCTGTTGATACACCTCGCGCAGTTGCGATAGCTGAAGTTTGCCTGGGCGGATTATCAAGGTTTTCATGCCTGCTTCTCCTGAGTTGCGGCGACCATCGGCAGGTTAAGACCCTGTTCGCGAGCGCAGTCGATGGCGATATCGTAACCGGCATCGGCATGACGCATCACGCCGGTGGCCGGATCGTTATGCAGTACGCGGGCGATGCGTTCGGCGGCTTCGTCGCTGCCGTCGCAGACGATCACCATGCCGGAATGCTGTGAAAAGCCCATGCCAACGCCGCCGCCATGGTGCAGTGATACCCAGGTTGCGCCGCTGGCGGTATTCAGCAGGGCGTTGAGCAGCGGCCAGTCGGAAACGGCGTCGGAGCCGTCCTGCATGGCTTCGGTTTCGCGGTTCGGGCTGGCGACCGAGCCGGAGTCGAGGTGGTCGCGGCCGATGACGATCGGTGCGGACAGTTCGCCGCGGCGTACCATCTCATTAAATGCCAGACCCAGTTTGGCGCGTTGGCCAAGACCAACCCAGCAGATACGGGCCGGCAGCCCCTGGAAGCTGATGCGCTCGCGGGCCATGTCCAGCCAGTGGTGCAGGTGGGCGTCGTCCGGGATCAGTTCTTTGACCATGGCGTCGGTTTTGTAGATGTCCTGCGGATCGCCGGACAGCGCTGCCCAGCGGAACGGGCCAACGCCACGACAGAACAGCGGGCGGATATACGCCGGTACGAAGCCCGGGAAGTCAAAAGCGTTGTCGACGCCCATCTCTTTGGCCATTTGACGGATGTTGTTGCCGTAATCGAAGGTTGGAATGCCCATTTGCTGGAACGCCAGCATCGCCTGCACGTGCTCGGCCATCGATTGCTTGGCGGCCTGTACTACCAGCGCCGGTTCGCGCTGCGCGCGTTCACGGTATTCTTCCCAGCTCCAGCCTTTTGGCAGATAGCCATTCAGCGGATCGTGAGCGCTGGTCTGGTCGGTGACCATATCCGGGCGTACGCCGCGTTTTACCAGCTCCGGCAGGATGTCCGCCGCGTTGCCGCACAGGGCAATGGACACCGCTTTGCCTTCGGCGGTATAGCGTTTGATGCGCGCCAGCGCGTCGTCCAGATCGTCAGCCTGTTCGTCGACGTAGCGGGTCTTCAGGCGGAAGTCGATGCGGCTTTGCTGGCATTCGATATTCAGCGAACAGGCACCGGCCAGCGTGGCGGCCAGCGGTTGCGCGCCGCCCATGCCGCCCAGACCGGCGGTCAGAACCCAGCGGCCCTGCAGCTTGCCGTCGTAATGCTGACGACCGGCTTCGACGAAGGTTTCATAGGTGCCCTGCACGATGCCCTGACTACCGATGTAAATCCAGCTGCCGGCGGTCATCTGGCCATACATCGCCAGGCCTTTGGCATCCAGTTCGTTGAAGTGTTCCCAGGTGGCCCAGTGAGGCACCAGGTTGGAGTTGGCGATCAGCACGCGTGGCGCGTTGCTGTGGGTCTTGAACACGCCGACCGGCTTGCCGGATTGCACCAGCAGCGTTTCGTCATCTTCCAGCGTTTTCAGGGTGGCGACAATTTTGTCGTAGCAGTCCCAGTCACGAGCAGCACGGCCGATACCACCGTATACCACCAGCTCGTGCGGATTTTCCGCGACCTCTGGATCGAGGTTGTTCATCAGCATGCGCAGCGGTGCTTCGGTCAGCCAGCTTTTTGCGTTTAGCGTGGTGCCGCGAGGCGCGCGTACATCAACGTTGCGAACTTTGTTATTTGCAGTCACAGCTTTTTCCTCAAACAGTATCGGTACAGATTGCATGACGCGGCCGGGTTATTGCCTCGTCGTTATCGTGCATGGGTTTATTAACATATACTTGTATGTACAAGCATATGCAACACCAGCGGCGAAATAGCGATAAATGGCATAAGAAAAAATTATTCTTGTTTAAAATCAGAAGATTATTTTTATTTTTTCCGAAACTGGCGGCGAGGAAACGGTCTGGAATAGTGAGCTATTCAACAAAATCGAACTAAAATCGCGTCATTTCTGCGCGGTAAGTCACAATAATTTTACATCTGTATTACAGATTGTGGTGGGATATCAGTAAAGCGTATCCCTGGCGGTAACGGGCGCACGATCTGCGCCCGTGGGTGGCTCAACTGGCAGGCTGCAATAGCGGGCGACGCGTCATCTTGAACACGGTGGCGATGGCCGCGACCAGCGCCGGCACGCACAGGAACATCAGGATGCTTTGCACTTCCCATTGCAGCGCCAGCAGCTGCGCGCCGGTCATGGTGCCGGCTACGCCGCCAAAACGCCCAATGCCCTGCATCCAGGCGATGCCGGTGGCGCGGCTATGGGTAGGATAATAGGTGGCCGCCAACGTTTGCAGCCCGGATTGCGCACCGTTCATGGCGATGCCCATCAGAAAGATCAATGCCCCCAGCAGTACGATGTGACTGTCTTCCATCGCCATGGCCACGATCAGCAACGCGGTAACCACGAAGCCGCTCGACACCACCTTATGCGCATTCCAGCGGTCCATCAGCCAGCCGGCGATCAAAATGCCCAGCGTGCCGCCAAAGGTGAACAGTGAGGTCAGCAGTGCGGATTGTTCCAGCTGGTAGCCCAGGCCCTGCATCAGGATCGGCATCCAGCTGAGCAGTACGTAATAGATCACCAACCCCATAAAGTAGGTGATCCATAGCATCAGGGTTCCGATCAGGTAAGGGCCGCTGAACAGTAGCCCAACGCTGGTTTTCGACTTGGCCAGTTTTTCTTCATACAGCAGGAAGTGGGTGACATGACTGATGTTCTGACTGACAAAACGCTGCGCGATGCGCTTGATTTTTTGCGCATCATGGCCGCGATTGACCATATATTTGACCGACTCCGGTAGAAACAGCACCAGCAACACCGTTAGCACCAGTGGGGCTATGGCGCCCAGGAGCAATACGCTGTGCCAGCCGTAAGCCGGAATCAGCCAGGACGAGATGGCACCGCCACCCGCCGCACCCAGCGGAAAGCCGCAGTACATGGTGTTAATCGCCAGCGACCGGCAGCGCTGTGGCGCATATTCGGAAATCAGCGTGATGGCATTGGGCATGGCCGCGCCCAGTCCCAGGCCGGTAAGAAAACGCCACAGCGTCAGGCTGGTCAGCGAACCGGCATAGGCGGTGGCCAGACTGGATAACCCGAAGAACAGACAGGAAAACACCAGCACCCGCTTGCGGCCGATGCGGTCGGACATTGGCCCGGCCACCAGGGCGCCGAGCGACAACCCTAGCAGCGCGGCGCTGAGCACCGGCCCGAGATCCTGCTTGACGATATCCCAGTCTTTCGCCACCGACGGCGCAATATAACCCATTGCCGCGGTGTCAAAGCCGTCAATTGCCAGGATCAGAAAGCCGAGGATAATCAGGGTCCAGTGGAATAACGAAAACCTGCTGTCGTCAATTGCCTGCTGGATGTTCAACTCGCTGGAAAATGCCATAGTCCCTCCCAGCCCGCCATGTCGTCAGTTGCAGGATCATTGCCTGCAAGCCGCATAATGTGGGCCTGTTTCACGGTTGTTGTAGTTACCGGAACGCGCGCCCGGCTTGTGTTTGCATGTCTATACATCTGGGCGTCGGCGAGCAAAATGTCAAATACATTTATCTTATCTGTTGCTTGTTTGTTAGATTTTGCGAGGCGGTCGATCTTCTCATGCGCGATTTGGTCACCGCCGTGGAATCTGCGATAATCACGCTTTATCCTTCCGAATTGAGAAACCGATGCAGTACCCGATTAATGAAATGTTCCAGACCTTGCAGGGTGAAGGTTACTTCACCGGCGTTCCGGCTATTTTTATCCGCCTGCAGGGCTGCCCGGTGGGATGCAGCTGGTGCGACACCAAACACACCTGGGAAAAGGAAGCCAATCGGGAAGTGGACATGCAGCGGATCCTGGTCAAAACCGAAGAAAGCGACGCCTGGGGGAGTGCCACGGCGGAACAGCTGCTGGAGGTGGTGCAACAGCAGGGCTACACCGCGCGCCATATCGTCATCACCGGTGGCGAACCCTGCATTTATGATTTGATCCCGTTGACCAGGCTGTTTGAGCTCAACGGCTACGCCTGCCAGATTGAAACCAGTGGTACCCATGAGATTTTGTGCACGCCAAACACCTGGGTGACGGTTTCACCCAAAGTGAATATGCGTGGCGGCATGAAGGTGCTGGAGCAGGCGCTGACGCGTGCCGATGAAATCAAGCACCCGGTGGGACGTCAACGTGATATTGACGCGCTGGATGCACTGCTGGATACGTTGCACGATGAGAAACGGCGGATTATCGCCTTGCAGCCGATCAGTCAAAAAGACGAAGCCACCAGACTGTGCATTGAAACCTGCATCGCGCGCAACTGGCGGTTATCGATGCAAACCCATAAGTATTTGAATATTGCTTAACAGCGGTGAGCGCTGAGACCCCAAATAATGGGAGTGGCATCAAGGCGGCCAGGAAACCAGGCCCGATGAGCTGACATGCGTCAGTGATTCGGGTGAGTGAGCGTAGCCAACATCGATGCCACTTCAAGCATAAAGGGGATTAGCCTTTATATACACAGCCGGCGGTACAGGTTTCCTTGACCATCACGGCGCTGAGCTCCGGCAACTGCGGTTTCAACTGCTGCCAAATCCAGGCGGCGAGCACTTCGCTGGTGGGATTTTCCAACCCTGGAATATCGTTCAGATAATGGTGATCCAACCGTTCCCAGACGGGGGTAAACACCGCTTTAAGTTCGGCAAAATCCATTACCCAACCGGTATGAGCATCGACCTCACCGGTCACTTCCAGACGCACCATAAACGAATGCCCATGCAGACGGCCACATTTATGACCTTCCGGCACGTGCGGCAAACGGTGTGCGGCTTCAAACTGAAAATCTTTAAACAGCGTGGTTGCCATTATTACGGCCTCATTGACTCAAAAACCGGCGAAGTCTACCGGAAATGTACGCCCGGGGCTATCAGCTTGCCGTTTTATTCAAAGGTTCCCCGAACCAGCGGCTCGGCATTGTGCAGCATCAAACGCCCCTTTGCCCACAGTGAACAGGGCTGTAAGGCGTCATCCAGCAGCAGCAGATCGGCATCTTTACCGACGCTGATTTCTCCCTTGTCTTGCAGTTTCAAGCGCTGTGCGACGTTGGACGCCACCAATGCCCAACATTGTTCGAGCGGCAGTTCGCCGCTGAGATCGCGCACCTCGTCAAGCAGACTGCCGAAACCGGCGACTGCCATGCCACAAATATTGCCGGCCTGGTCAAAAGCCGGAATGCTGCCGTTGCCGTCGGAGCTGAGCGTCAGCTGTGCCAGTGGGATCCCTTCGTCCAGCGCTTCCAGTATCGCCTCGCTGGGTTTTACTGCGCCACGAGCGCCCAGATGTGGGCTGATCCCCGAGGTCAGATCGAGATTGACGCCGTCCTGCCTGGCCAGGCGCATGGCATGTCGCCACAGGTGCCGTTGCCGGTTGACGTGGGTGGGCAAGAAATGACCGAGTGGCACCTCGCAGCGATCGCGAATCTCTTCCAGCGGCGTCAGGGCGGCCTGCGCGTTGCCCATATGCATTACCACCAGTCCCGGTTTCTGCGTTAATAATGCTGCCGCGCGCGCCTGGGTCGCGATATGGATCAACGCTTCGCAACTGGGCTGTGAAGAACGATGATCGGAAATCGCCGTTTTCACCCCCAATATCGGCTCGATAAAGGTGATGTCATCGCATATCGACCCGGTGACGGTAATGGTTGGCACTTGATAGGAGCCGGTCAGCATCCAGGCGGAAATGCCTTCGTTGCGCAGCCCCATCACTTTGGCGAACAGCGACTGGACGTGGCGCGTGACGCCGTCGGTGCCGAGCAGTCCCATCACGCTGGTAATACCGCTGCGCAACAGTTGCGACAGTTGCACCTCCGGCGTGCGGGTATGGAACCCGGCTTCGCCGCCGCCACCAATCAAATGGACATGCTGGTCGATCAGTCCTGGTGCCAGCAGGCGATCGCCGGCGTCAAAGCGTTGGCATGGTTGCAGCGCCGGCGCTGACAGATCCTCGCCGATGGCCAGAATCCGGCCCATGCCGATCAACAGCTGCTGGCGTTGAATACCTTGTCCGGTCAGCAGCCGGGCGTTTTCGATCAGGCTGTAGCTCATCATATCCACCCCTGTTCCAGCAGCTGACAGGTTTCCTCCAGGCCGACCTGCCAGATGCGCTGCATGTCGTCGTCGCTGCGTTGGTATTCGCCGCCATAGTTGCCATCGCCGATATAAGCCTTCACCGCACTGGCCGGCAGTTGCGCCAGCCTGGCAACCTCGATGGCCGGTTTTTCCTGTTGCGGCATGGCGACGTCGGGTAAACGCGTCCAGGGGAAGTTTTCCATCCACGAGGCATGGGAGGCGTTGGCGGAAAAACTTTTCACCAACCCCATCACTTTCGGCGCGGCCCACCAGTTATGCAACTGTACGCGCGCGTCGTCATGCTGGTTGAGCCAGTTATGGATCTGTACCTGTACCGGGCTGTTGCCGCCATGGCCATTAAGCAGAAAAATACGACGAAAACCGCTCTGGTACAGGCTGGAGAGCAGATCCTCCAGCAGGGCATTATAGGTTGCCGGGCGTAAATTGATGGTGCCGGGGAATTGACTGAAATAGGGCGCCATACCGAACGGCAAGCCGGGATACACCGCGATGCCCAGCCGTTCGCCGGCCTGTTCGGCCAGCAGGGAAGCCAGCAGGTGGTCGGTACACAGGCTGAGATAGGCGTGTTGTTCAGTACTACCAAGTGACAGGATAACCCGATCGTCACGAGCGAGGTATTCCTGTACTTGAAACCAGTTCATTTCACTGATTTTCATTATTCTCTCCTTGAAGAGCCAGGTGCTGACAATAGTGATGCCAGGCGGGACGCAAGATTTCCCGCAGATAGCGGGGTTCCGGGGTATGGCGATATTCAAAGACGATACGGGACGCCGGCAGCAGCGGTTGCAGATGACTATGGCAGCCGGTGCTGTAAATGATGGTTTTGTGGCTTGCCAGCGCCGCCGTCAGACCTTCATCTTCCAGCGCGGCGACGGCTATCTGGCCAATATGCGGCGCGAAGGTTTTTACCCCTTCCAGCATGGCAGGCAGGAAAGCCTGATAGCGTGAAACCAGCAGTACCGAGGCATCGGCGCTGAGCTGAGCCAGCCGGGTACGAGTATCTTCGGCGGGGATCAGATACGGGGCAAATACCGGCGTCTGTGGATCAATGCGCTGGCGCAAGCGCGGGATACAGTGTGGAATGGTCAGCCAGAACTGATAGCTGGCCAGTTTGTCCGCCGCCAGTTCGGCGAATTCGCGGAAGGTATAGGTATCGATCGGTTGCTGATTACCCAGAACTTCGCAGATGCTGTCGATATAGCTGCGATTGATACGGTTGGAATTACCCACCATCGCCATGCGCAGCGCGATGGGGGGCGGGGCGGCCGCCTGCATCTGATTCAACGCACCGATAAAGAACGACTCCGACAGGCCAAGCCGCGCGGCATCCTGCAGCAATTGCTGAAAGCGCTGATGCAGCTGACTGACCTGATCTTCATGGGCCATTTCCTGCCGGTTGCGCACAACATAGGTTCCCTTGCCGGCGATGGTCTCGATAAGTCCCATGCTCTTCAGGGTTTGGTAGGCATGGCTGACCGTCAGTTGCGCTACTCCCAGCTGTTTACTGAGCGCGCGTACCGACGGTAACGCGACATCATGGCGATAGGTGCCGGCCATGATGCCGTATTCGATAGCCCCTACGATCTGGGTTTGCAGCGCAATGGGCAAGTTCTTGTCGATGTTGATAATGCAGGCCTCTGTCATTTGGTTGGTGTCACGGTTGTCGGTGTGCTTCGTCGGGCGCGTGCGGCACACAATGCAGCCAGATCGTCAAAGTGGCGTCTGAGAGTAGCATCGCTGCTCGGGCGGGTGAACAGGCTAACCAGCACCATCACCAGCATGGTAAAGCTCCAGCAGACGATCAGCGGATCAAAGCCGAACGCCAGCTGCGGGAACCACAGTTTCATCGCCACATAGGCCAGCTCGCCAAGGATCACCGAACTGATGGCTCCCGCGAGCGTGGCGCGCTTCCAGTACATGCCGAGGATCACCGGCGCCACCCAGATCCCGAGGCCGCCGAAGGCAAAACGAATCAGGGCGAAGATCCCCGCAGGCTTGATGATGCCGATGGCGATGGCGGCGATGCCCAGCAGCACCGTTATCCAGCGTGACAGCCGCAGGATCTGATCCGCAGACGCCCGTGGCCGGAAAACGTTCTGATAGATGTCGCGGGTAATGCCGCCGGTGGCGACGACCAGCAACGCCGAAATGGTCGACATCCCGGCGGAAACGATGCCGGTGATCAGCAGTGCGGCGATCCATGGTGACAGATTCTGTTGCAGGATCACCGGTACGATAAAATCGGTTTCCTGCCCGGTCAGACCGCTGATAAAGGTGGCGGCATTGACGCCGGACCATTCAATCATGGTCGCCGAGAACAGCATGCCCAGGGTGCCAAGGATCACCGCTTTAAACATGGTGCGGTAGCTGTTCATGGTGAAGAATTTGGTAAACAGCGTCGGCTGACCGATGGTGAAGAAGCTCCACATCACGATCATCGACACATAGGTTTGCCACGGGAAGTCGCCTTTGGCTCCGGGGTGGGTCAGATGGTTGGGCATCTCGGCCGCCAGCTTGCCGGTGATCGCCTCCATGCCGCCGCCGGCGTGAATCGACACCACAAAGGTGACCACGGCGGTGGCGATCATCAGCCCTCCCTGCAACACGTCGGTCATCATGGCGCCGGTCATACCGCCGGTCATGCAGTACAACACCACCACTACGCCCATCACCACCACGCCAATCCACTCCGGCAAGCCGGTAAAGGTGTTGAGGATCACCCCGGCGCCGACCGTTTGGGCGCCCATCATGGCGATCAGAAAGATCACCATCATCACCGCGTGCACGCCGCGAATGGCGGTGGACTCGTAGCGGTCGGACAGGTAGTCGCTCATGGTCATCATGTTGTAGCGACGGCCCATCAGCATCAGTTTGCGGCCGACGAACAGCACCGGCACGATCATGGAAAATGCCAATCCCGGCACGGACACGCTCATGCCGGCAAAGCCGGTACTGTAGGTCATCGCCGGCACGCCCATAAAGGTACTCATGCTGTACTGGCTGGCGAAGTAGGCAAAACCGCCGACCAGCGCCCCGGCCTTGCCGCCCATCACCAGAAAATCACTCAACGATTTGGTGGCGCGCGCGGCGTACCAGCCAATGCCGCCAAGTAGCAGCAAAAACAGGATCAGGGTGGTGTAAAACGGTATCGGTTCCGGTTGCAACAGGGTCGCGAGATGACTGTTCATGGCTGTTCCTCGTCGATATTGCCCTGATATTCCGGGCGTTGCAGACACTGCCAGGCAAACAGAATAATCAGTGCCGATACTGTGATGCCATGTATTAGCCAGCCGAAGATGAATGTTGGGATCCCTAGCCAGCCGGGTTGGTATTGCGTGTTAAAGAAAAATGGCAACGGCATCATGATCAGCAGATACATAAACATGAAGATATAAAACCATTTTCTTTCAAAACAGTTACTTAATATATCCATTGTTTTCCCTTATCGTTGTGTTTGCGTATAAGAAAATCAGGTTGAGGAATAATTTATTGTTGTATTAGGTGTTATAGTTTTTTATAACAGCAGTGCAAAATAACAACACTTTTTTTGGCAAGTCAAGGAGCCGCGATGACTTTTCCACCCTTTGCACGCCGGGTGCCGTTGTTGAACGCTACGCTGTCTGAACAAGAGGACCACTGTGCTCGTCGTTGGTTGATGCAGGGGGACGATAGGGCGATTGCCCCCGCAGCGCAGGTGCAGGCGTTGCATCGGCAGATTGGCGAAATCTGGCAGACTGACGGCGTAGCCAGCTTTATGGCCGGGCGTGCGGCGTTGTATGCGGTGATCCACACGCTTGGGCTGCAGCCGGGGGATCGCGTGCTGATCCCGGCGTTTACCTGTCAGTGCGTGGCCAATGCCTTCAGTTATAACGGTATCGAAATAGCGTTTGTCGATATCGAGGCTGACACCTTTGGCATCAGCGCGGCGGCGATGGCGCAGGCGATCACGCCCAACACCAAAGCGGTCATGATCCAGTACAGCTTTGGTCTGGTATGTCGCGATCTTGACGCGCTGCTGGCGCTGGCGCGTGCGCATCGGCTATGGGTGATAGAAGATTGCGCGCATGCCACCGGCGCGCGCTACCGCGGCCAATTGCTCGGCAGCTTGGGCGATATCGCCTTTTTCAGCAGTGAACGTTCCAAGGTGGTCAATACCATCCACGGTGGTTGGGTAATTACGCATTCGCCGGCGTTGCAGCAACGGCTGCAGCAGGTATATGCCACCAGCGCCGACGCCGAGCCTGTATTTATACGGCGTCTGCTGCACACGTTGCGCCATGCGGTGGCGATAACGCAGGATGGTCAGACGGCGGCGGATGCCGCTTGGCCGCTGGAAGGGCGTGTGCCACAGATGCAGAGCGCCGAATTAAGCGGACTGTTCAGCCCGCAATACCGCTGGCGGATGGCCGAACCGGTTGCGGAGCTGCTGCGTCTGCAACTGAGCCGGTTGCCGACGTTACTAGAGCGGCGCCGGCGCGGTGCAGCTTTTTGGCAGCGCTGGGCTGCGGCGCACGGATACCGGCAACCACCTCGCATCGAAGGAGCAGAAAACAGCTGGCTGCGGTTCCCGTTACTGCTGTCGGCGCAACAAAAACAACGGCGTGACAGCCTGGAACGTCAGCTGAATGTGGAGGTTGGCGTCTGGTTTACCACACCGATGCATCCGCAGCCGCTGGAGTTGGCTGATTGTCCGGTGGGGATGAGCGCGGCGGCAAGTTGCGTTAATTTTCCCACCTGGCTGCCGGAATAACCGGCGTCGGTAGCCGGTTGCTTAACGCTCGGGCGGCCGGTCTCAGTGGTTAAATCATTATCTTTCATGCTGTTATATTCATCTTGCTGTTACCACTTTTAGCGATAAATAATACCCGCAAAAACACTTAGCTCATTTGGTTATTAATTATTTCCATCACTTCTTTAATTGTTATGATTCCACTCGGTAACCTTACCTTCCTACCTTTTAAATGAACTATTTTTGCCCGGTTGCAGCGGGTATATATAACGGAATTCGTGACGCAATGACCACTCAGGCTCCTCCTACATCCTTGCTCCCGCTGACGCCCGACCAGCTGGCGAGCCTGCAAGCTGCCATCGGTGATTATTCGCCGACACAGCTGGCGTGGCTGTCCGGCTACTTCTGGGGAATGGTGAATCAACAACCTGGCGCCGTGGCGCTGCCGGTGGCGCCGGCAGCGCCAGCCGCAGCGGCGCCCAGCATTACGCTGATTTCCGCTTCGCAGACCGGTAATGCGCGTCGCCTGGCGGAACAGCTGCGCGACGATCTGCTGGCGGCCAAGCTCAGCGTCAACCTGGTCAATGCCGGCGATTACAAATTCAAGCAGATCGCCCAGGAGCGACTGCTGATCGTCGTGGCTTCCACCCAGGGCGAAGGCGAACCGGCGGAAGAGGCGGTGGCGCTGCACAAGTTCCTTCACTCCAAGAAAGCCCCCAAACTGACCGATACCGCGTTTGCGGTGTTTGGCCTGGGCGATACCTCGTATGAAAACTTCTGCCAGTCGGGCAAGGACTTCGATGCCAAACTGGCGGAACTGGGGGCGGAACGTCTGGTGGAGCGCGTCGACGCTGACGTGGAATACCAAGAATTGGCCGTGGCCTGGCGCAAGCAGGTGGTATCGGTATTGAAAGCGCGCGCGCCGGCGGAAAACGCCGTGCCCGGCGCTCTGGCCAGCGGTGCGGTCGATCTGATCGACAGCAGTCCGTACAGCAAGGAACAGCCACTGACGGCGCAGCTGGCGGTCAACCAAAAGATCACCGGTCGCCATTCGGATAAAGACGTGCGGCACATCGAGATCGATCTCGCCGACTCCGGGCTGCGCTACCAACCGGGCGATGCGCTTGGCGTATGGTTTGACAACGATCCGGCGCTGGTGGATGAACTGGTGCAACTGTTGTGGCTGAAAGGCGACGAACCGGTGGAGGTGGAGGGCAAAACCCTGCCGCTGGCCGACGCGTTGCGCAGCCATTTCGAGCTGACGCAAAACACCACGCCGATCGTTGAAAAATACGCTGCCCTGTCGCGCGACGAACAGCTGATCGCCTTGCTGGCCGACAAGGCCAAACTGCAACATTTTGCGCATAACACGCCGATCGTTGACATGGTGCGCCAGGCGCCGGCCGATCTTTCCGCCGAGCAACTGATTGGCCTGCTGCGCCCGCTGACGCCGCGTTTGTATTCCATTGCTTCCTCGCAGGCGGAAAACGAGAACGAAGTACACATCACCGTAGGCGTGGTGCGTTATGACATCGACGGCCGTGCGCGTGCCGGTGGCGCCTCCAGTTTCCTGGCCGATCGGCTGGAAGAGGACGGCGACCTGCGGGTGTTTATTGAACACAACGACAATTTCCGCTTGCCGGCCAATCCGGACGCGCCGGTGATCATGATTGGCCCCGGTACCGGCATTGCGCCGTTCCGCGCCTTCATGCAGCAGCGTGACGCCGACGGCGCCGCAGGTAAAAACTGGCTGTTCTTCGGTAATCCGCATTTTACCGAGGACTTCCTGTATCAGGTTGAGTGGCAGCGCTACGTCAAGGACGGTTTGCTGACCCGTATCGATCTGGCCTGGTCGCGCGATCGGCAGCAAAAAGTCTACGTCCAGGACAAACTGCGCGAACAGGGCGCGGAAGTGTGGCGCTGGATCCAGCAAGGCGCGCACATTTATGTCTGCGGCGATGCCAATCGCATGGCGAAAGACGTTGAGAACACATTACTGGCACTGGTAGCCGAGCACGGTGGCATGGATACCGAGCAGGCCGATGAATTTTTAAGTGAGCTGCGCCTTGAGCGCCGTTATCAGCGAGATGTTTACTGATGAGTGACAAACACCCGGGGCCTCTGGTGGTAGAAGGCAAATTGGCTGATGCCGAGCGCATGAAGCAACAAAGCAACTTCCTGCGCGGCACCATTGCCGAAGATCTAAATGACGGTTTGACCGGCGGCTTCAACGGCGACAACTTTCTGCTGATCCGTTTTCACGGCATGTACCAGCAGGACGACCGCGACATTCGGGCCGAACGTGCCGAACAGAAACTGGAGCCGCGCCATGCGATGATGCTGCGTTGCCGTCTGCCGGGCGGTATCATCAGCCCGCAGCAGTGGCTGGGCATCGACAAGTTTGCGCAGGAAAGCACGCTGTACGGCAGCATTCGTATCACCAACCGCCAGACGTTCCAGTTCCACGGTATTCTGAAGGGCAACGTCAAACCGGTGCACCAGTTATTGAACAAACTGGGGCTGGACGCGCTGGCTACCGCCAACGACGTAAACCGTAACGTGTTGTGCACCTCAAACCCGGTGGAATCCGAGCTGCATCAGGAAGCCTATGAATGGGCGAAGAAGATTTCCGAGCACCTGCTGCCGCGTACGCGTGCGTATGCCGAAGTGTGGCTGGATCAGGAGAAGGTGGCCACCACCGACGAAGAGCCGATTCTGGGCGCCACCTATCTGCCGCGCAAGTTCAAAACCACCGTGGTGATCCCACCGCAAAACGACGTGGATCTGCACGCCAATGACATGAACTTTGTGGCGATCGCCGAAAACGGCAAACTGGTAGGCTTTAACCTGCTGGTCGGCGGCGGCCTGTCGATCGAGCACGGCAACAAGAAAACCTATGCGCGCCAGGCCAGCGAATTTGGCTATATTCCACTGGAACACACGCTGGCGGTGGCGGAAGCCGTAGTGACCACCCAGCGCGATTGGGGCAACCGTACCGATCGTAAAAACGCCAAAACCAAATACACGCTGGAACGCGTTGGCGTCGATACCTTCCGCGCCGAAGTGGAAAAACGCGCCGGTATCACCTTTGAACCGATCCGCCCTTATGAATTTACCGGCCGCGGCGATCGCATCGGTTGGGTGAAGGGGGTGGACAATCATTGGCACTTGACGCTGTTTGTTGAAAACGGCCGCCTGCTGGACTATCCGGGACGGCCGCTGAAAACCGGCGTGGCCGAGATCGCCAAGGTCCATCAGGGGGATTTCCGCCTGACGGCCAACCAGAACCTGATCGTGGCCGGCGTGCCGGAAAGCGAAAAGGCAAAGATCGAAGCCATCGCGCGTGCACATGGTCTGATCGACGACGGCGTCAGCGAGCAGCGCAAAAATTCGATGGCCTGCGTGTCATTCCCGACCTGCCCACTGGCAATGGCCGAGGCCGAGCGCTTCCTGCCGGCCTTTGTCACCAAGGTTGAAGGCATCATGCATCAGCATGGGGTTGGCGATGAGCACATCGTGCTGCGGGTCACTGGCTGCCCGAACGGCTGCGGCCGTGCGCTGCTGGCGGAAATTGGCCTGGTGGGCAAGGCCGTTGGCCGCTACAACCTGCATTTGGGCGGTAACCGGGCCGGTACGCGCATTCCGCGCATGTATCGCGAAAATATCAACGAAGACGAAATCCTCAAAGAGATCGACCAACTGGTCGGCCGCTGGGCGCTGGAGCGCAACGCAGGCGAGGGCTTTGGCGACTTCACCATCCGTACCGGCATCGTGCGTCCGGTGGTGGATCCGGCGCAGGATTTCTGGGATTAATCGTGGAGGCAGACAAGATGGCTGAATTCGATCTGGCGGCGCTGAATGCGCTGCCCAAATCCGGGCAGGCGCTGGCGCTGGCCGAACTCAACGGGCGGTTGGAAAGCCTGTCTGCGCAACAGCGCGTGGCCTGGGCGCTGGAGCACCTGCCGGGCGAGTTTGTGCTTTCTTCGAGCTTTGGCATTCAGGCGGCGGTGTGCCTGCATTTGGTCACGCGCATTCGACCGGATATTCCGGTTATCCTCACCGACACCGGCTATCTGTTCCCGGAAACCTATCAGTTTATCGATCGACTGACCGACAGTTTGCAACTGAATCTGCAGGTGTTCCGTGCCGAGCAGTCGGCTGCCTGGCAGGAAGCGCGTTACGGCAAACTGTGGGAACAGGGCGTGGAAGGTATCGAAAAGTATAACCAGATCAACAAGGTAGAACCGATGAGCCGTGCGCTGGAAACGCTCGGCGCGCAAACCTGGTTCGCCGGCCTGCGACGCGAGCAGTCCGGCAGTCGTGCCAATCTGCCGGTGCTGGCGGTGCAGCGCGGGGTGTTCAAAATGCTGCCGATCATCGACTGGGACAACCGGCAGATCTATCAGTACCTGACCGAGCATGGGCTGAGTTATCACCCGCTGTGGGAGCAGGGCTATCTGTCGGTGGGTGACACCCACACCACGCGCAAATGGGAGCCGGGCATGAGCGAGGAAGAAACCCGCTTCTTTGGCCTCAAGCGCGAGTGCGGGCTGCACGAAGGGTAAACCGATGCTGACAACGCAGGAAAAGCGTGTTTTTTCCTGCTTTGTGGTGAACAGCCAAAATCAAAAAATTGGTTTTGCTGATTTTTTATTTATTGACCTCTACTCGCTCAGTACAGGAATGAGGTTTGTCATCAGTCTAAAGGCCGCTTTGCGGCCTTTTTGCTATTTTGTCTTCTGTGCATGCGGCTGCGGCTGCGGGTGCGCCTGCGCCAGCTCTTTGATCAGCGGCAACAGGATTTGCACGCTGTCGCGGCTGCGTTTGTCGATGCGCCCAGGAAGATAGCGTTCCAGGTAGTTCAGGTTGTCGTACTGTGGCTGATGCCAACTGGTGCCCTGCGGAAAGTGCGGACTGATGGCGCGCTGCTGATAACCGTCCTTATCGCTCAGTGACCAGTTGGTAGCCTCCACCGCTAGCACCGGGATACCGGCGTTATCAAATATTTCCTGATCGGAACAGCAACCGGTGCCTTTCGGATATTTTTTACTGCCCGGATTGATGGCGGCGGCGATGCCGTAGCGGTGGGCAATGTCCAGCGCGCGATCGCGGCTTTTCTTCGCCATCTGTGGCGGCGTCTGGCGGCCAGCGTGGAAATAGAGCCTGTCGCCGGTGATCAGGCTGTCGAGATTAATCACCAGTACGGTATTAGCCCGTTCCTCCGGGCTCATGCGTTCAAGATAGTTTTTTGCGCCGAGCGAGCCCAGTTCTTCGCCGCTGGTGGCGAGGAACCGCAGCGTATAGCCGGTCGGAATATCCTTTAACCGCTGTGCCAGTTCCAGCATCACGCCAACGCCGGAGGCATTGTCGTCCACCCCTTGCAGGGTCAGCCCACCCAGATTGTTGTCCACTTCGTCATCGCTACGCGGCATATAGGTATCAAAATGCGCCATGATGATGATCTGTTTCTGCTGCTCGCCATTCTTTGCCGCAATCACCGAGTTGACCGCAATGTTATGCCAGTTTTCGCTGGCATTTTTATTTACATAGAGAAAGCGGGTGTTGAAATTGCGAATGTTGCTCTGATAGCCCATCCTGGCAAACTGCTGCTTGAGATAATCTGCCGTGAGCAGCTCCGCCGGGCTACCGGCCATGCGGCCCGGGAAATAGGTGGCGATATGGCGAATATGCTCGGCGGCGTATTTGCCCAGTGGGGCATCCTTGGCGTGCTGTGTAGCGGCCGAAACGTTGAAAACGCTGCAAAATGCCATGACCAGCAGGCTGGACTGCAGGCAAAAACGGGAAAACATTCCGAAAGTCCTTCTCTTTTGCTATCGGCGATGCCGAGTGTTTTTTGTGGTTGCCAGTATGAAACGCCAGGACGAATTACTCAATTTCCTGCGCTCTTAAATTTGCGCTGGCGCGCACGCTGCCGTGGCCTTATTCCATTATCGCACTACTCATTCCTTTTCGTCATTTCAGAGGCGAAATCGTAGCCCGTATAGTCTCCCTATCTTTCTGTTATATGAAAAGGCTGTTGTGGACTATCTACCAATATTTGCCGATCTGAAACAACGCCCGGTGCTGGTCGTTGGCGGCGGTGAAGTCGCTGCACGCAAGGTGGAACTGCTTGCGCGCGCCGGGGCTGAAATACGGATAGTTGCGCAGTCGCTCTCACCGGAACTCGAACAACGTCGTCAGGAAGGGCGCATTCACTGGCTGGGGCAGGCTTTTGCCCCCGAACAGCTGGATGATGTTTTCCTGGTGATTGCGGCAACCAGCGATAGCGCGCTGAACGCCACGGTGTATGCCGAGGCCGACGCGCGGCGGGTGCTGGCCAACGTGGTGGACGATCAGCCGCGCTGTTCGTTTATCTTTCCGTCGATCATTGACCGTTCGCCGCTGGTGGTGGCGGTATCGTCCGGCGGACAGGCACCGGTACTGGCGCGCATGCTGCGGGAAAAACTCGAGGCGCTGTTGCCAGCCAGCCTGGGGCCGATGGCGCAACTGGCCGGCGGTTTTCGCCAACGGGTGAAACAGACGCTGGGGGCGATCGGCGCGCGTCGACGCTTTTGGGAAAAGGCGCTTAACGGCCGTTTTGCCACGTTGGTGGCGAACGGCCAGCAAGCACAGGCCGAACAACAGCTGGCGCAGGATTTGGCGGCGTTTGCCGCCGGCAACGAAGGCGCACAGGGTGAGATCGCCCTGGTCGGTGCCGGGCCGGGCGACATAGGCCTGCTAACGTTGCGCGGGCTGCAGGTGATGCAACAGGCGGACGTGGTGCTGTATGACCATCTGGTCAGCGAAGAGATCCTCGATCTGGTGCGCCGCGACGCGGATCGTATTTGCGTCGGCAAGCGCGCCGGCGCGCATTCGGTGATTCAGGAAGAAACCAACCGCCTGCTGGTGGAACTGGCGCAGCAGGGGAAACGCGTGGTGCGCCTGAAGGGCGGTGACCCGTTCATCTTCGGCCGCGGTGGCGAAGAGCTGCAAGTGGCGGCGGCGGCGGGCATACCGTTCCAGGTAGTGCCCGGCGTGACGGCGGCGGCGGGTGCCACCGCGTATGCCGGCATTCCGCTGACGCATCGCGATCATGCGCAGAGCGTCACCTTTATTACCGGCCATGCCCGTGCCGACGGCGACGGACTGGACTGGGCCGATCTGGCTCGGGCGCGGCAAACGCTGGCGATCTACATGGGCACAATGAAGGCGGCGGATATCAGCCAGCGTCTGATGGCGCACGGTCGTGCGGCCGAGACCCCGGTGGCGGTGATCAGCCGCGGTACGCGCGCCGACCAGCAGGTGCTGACCGGCACGCTGCAACAACTTGAACAACTGGCCCAACGGGCGCCGCTGCCGGCTTTGCTGGTGATCGGCGAGGTAGTGCAACTGCACCATCAAATAGCCTGGTTTGGGCAGCAATCTCAGACGGTTTCTACCGTTGTGAATCTGGCTTAAGGATCTGTTATGGACGAAAAACGACTCACTCACTTGCGGCAATTGGAGGCGGAGAGTATCCATATCATCCGTGAAGTCGCCGCAGAATTCGGCAATCCGGTGATGCTGTACTCCATCGGCAAAGATTCCTCGGTGATGCTGCATCTGGCGCGCAAGGCGTTCTATCCGGGGACTTTGCCGTTCCCGCTGCTGCACGTCGACACCGGCTGGAAGTTCCGCGAAATGTACCAGTTCCGCGATCGCACCGCCAAAGAGTACGGTTTCGAGCTGTTGGTGCATAAAAACCCGGAAGGGGTGGCGATGGGTATCAACCCGTTCGTGCACGGCAGCGCCAAACACACCGACATTATGAAAACCGAAGGCCTGAAACAGGCGCTGAACAAATACGGCTTTGACGCCGCTTTCGGCGGTGCACGTCGTGATGAAGAGAAATCACGCGCCAAAGAGCGTATTTATTCGTTCCGCGATCGCTTCCACCGCTGGGATCCGAAAAACCAGCGGCCGGAGCTGTGGCACAACTACAATGGCCAGATCAACAAAGGCGAGAGCATTCGCGTCTTCCCGCTGTCGAACTGGACCGAGCTGGACATCTGGCAATATATCTTCCTGGAAAAGATCGACATCGTGCCGCTGTACCTGGCGAAACCGCGCCCGGTACTGGAGCGCGACGGCATGCTGCTGATGGTGGATGACGATCGTATCGATCTGCAGCCTGGCGAAGCGATCAGCCAGCGCATGGTGCGGTTCCGTACCCTGGGCTGCTGGCCGCTGACCGGTGCGGTGGAGTCCGAGGCGCAGACGCTGCCCGAGATCATCGAAGAGATGCTGGTTTCTACCACCAGTGAGCGTCAGGGCCGCATGATCGACCGCGATCAGTCCGGTTCGATGGAGCTGAAAAAGCGTCAAGGGTATTTCTGAGGAGCCGCCGGATGAACAATGTAATTGCACAACAAATCGCTGAACAGGGCGGCGTAGAAGCCTATTTGCATGCGCAACAGCATAAGAGCCTGCTGCGCTTTCTGACCTGCGGCAGCGTCGATGACGGCAAGAGCACGCTGATCGGCCGCCTGCTGCACGATACTCGCCAGATCTACGAAGATCAGCTGTCGACGCTGCACACCGACAGCAAGCGTCTTGGCACGCAGGGCGAAAAGCTCGATCTGGCGCTGCTGGTGGATGGCTTGCAGGCTGAACGCGAACAGGGCATTACCATTGACGTGGCGTACCGCTATTTTTCTACCGAAAAGCGCAAGTTTATCATCGCCGATACGCCGGGGCATGAGCAGTACACGCGGAATATGGCCACCGGCGCATCCACCTGCGACCTGGCGATCCTGCTGATCGACGCGCGCAAAGGCGTGCTCGATCAGACGCGACGCCACAGCTTTATCGCCACGTTGCTGGGCATCCGCCATCTGGTGGTCGCGGTGAACAAAATGGATCTGGTGGAGTACAGCGAAACGGCGTTTGAGCAATTCAAGCAGGACTATCTGACCTTTGCCCAGCAACTGCCGAACGATCTGGATATCAAATTCGTGCCACTGTCGGCGCTGGATGGCGACAACGTCGCCAGTCAGAGCGTAAACATGCCCTGGTACAGTGGCCCAACGCTGCTGGAGGTACTGGAAACGGTAGACGTGATTGACCAGGCGCAGGCGCAGCCGTTGCGCTTCCCGGTACAGTACGTCAACCGCCCGAACCTCGATTTCCGCGGCTATGCCGGCACTTTGTCTGCCGGGGTTGTGCGTGTAGGCCAGCGCATCAAGGTACTGCCTTCCGGGGTGGAAACCAGCGTGGCGCGCATCGTCACCTTTGACGGGGATCTTCAGCAAGCGCTGCCGGGCGAAGCGATTACGCTGGTGCTGAAGGACGAAGTGGATGTCAGTCGCGGCGACCTGCTGGTGGATGCCGCTGAAACGCTACAGGCGGCGCAAAGCGCGCTGGTCGACGTAGTGTGGATGGCGGAGCAGTCATTGTTGCCGGGCCAGAGCTACGACATCAAGGTGGCCGGCAAGAAAACCCGTGCCCGGGTTGAAAGCATCCGCCATCAGGTGGAAATCAACTCGCTGGCGCAGTATCAGGCGGATACGCTGCCGCTTAACGGCATCGGCCTGGTGGAACTGACCTTTGATGAACCGCTGCTGCTGGATAGCTATCAGCGTAATCATGTGACCGGCGGGTTGATCTTTATCGATCGGCTGAGCAATGTCACCGTTGGCGCCGGACTGGTGCGCGAAACGCTGCAGCAGGCATCGGTCGGCAATGGCGAGTTCAGCGCTTTTGAACTGGAACTGAATGCGCTGGTGCGCAAGCACTTCCCGCATTGGGGCGCACGCGACCTGCTTGGGGGCAAATGAGGTGACGGACGTTACGCTGCGGCCGAACGAGCCGCAAGACGAAAACGTGGTCTGGCATCCGCATGCGGTAACGCGTGCGGATCGTGAAGCAGGCAATGGGCATCGTGGCGTGGTGCTGTGGTTCACCGGGCTGTCCGGCTCGGGCAAGTCTACCGTCGCCGGCGCGTTGGAGCAGGCGTTGCACGCGCACGGCGTCAGAACCTATCTGCTGGATGGTGACAACGTCCGCCACGGGCTGTGTCGCGATCTCGGGTTTTCCGATGATGACCGGCGCGAGAATATTCGCCGCGTTGGTGAAGTGGCGAAACTGATGGTCGATGCCGGACTGGTGGTGTTGACCGCGTTTATTTCGCCGCACCGAGCCGAGCGCCGCATGGTACGCGAACTGCTGGATGACGGGCAATTTGTCGAGGTGTACGTCGACACGCCGCTGGCGATTTGCGAAGCACGCGATCCTAAAGGATTGTACAAGAAAGCGCGTGCCGGCGAACTGCGTAATTTCACCGGTATCGACTCGGTTTACGAGGCGCCGGAAGCGCCGGATGTTCATCTGAAAGGCGAACAATTAGTAACAAAATTAGTTGCGCAATTGTTAGACGTGCTGCGTGGTCAGGCTATTATCAAACCCTGAATTCGAAAGAAGCGTGTGGCGCTCAAACGCCATGCGCTTTTTACTCTAAGCCGCCGCAGAGCAGGCTGAAAGATATGAATAACCAGGGATTATTATGCAAAATGTCTCGCCCATATTGATTGATTCAACACCGGAAAAAGAAGAGCCCTCTTATTCTTTCCTCGGCGGCGTCAGCGGCTTTGTCTTCTATTGGCTGGCGTTTGCGGTGCCATTTATGGTTTACGGTTCCAACACCTTGTTTTTCCTGCTTTATACCTGGCCATTCTTCCTGGCGCTGATGCCGGTTTCGGTATTGATCGGCATTGTCTTCAGCATGTTGTTGCGCGGGCGTTTGATCTTCACGCTGTTGCTGACCGGCATTACGGTGCTGTGCCTGTTCTGGCTGGTGTTCAGTTTACTGACCGGTTGGTGAAATGCCGGACGCAGGGGAGCGCCCGGAAAGGTGTCAAAGCCGTGCGGTACGTTACAAAACTTTGCTTAAAAACGCCTGGGTGCGCGGATTGCTCGGGTTGCCAAAGATCTGTTGCGGCGTGCCTTCTTCCTGAATAAGTCCCTGATCGATAAACAGCACTCGATCCGCCACTTCGCGTGCAAAGGCCATTTCGTGTGTCACCACTACCATGGTCATGCCTTCGTGCGCCAGCGCCTTCATCACCGTCAGCACTTCACCTACCAGTTCCGGATCCAGTGCCGAGGTCGGTTCATCAAACAGCATGATTTTCGGTTCCATCGCCAGCGCTCGCGCGATAGCGACTCGCTGCTGCTGGCCGCCGGACAGGCTGGCGGGATAGGCGTCTATCTTGTCGATCAATCCCACTTTGCGTAACAGGGCTTCGGCGCGTAGCGTAGCGTCGGCACGAGACAGCCGTTTCACGTCCATCGGCGCCATGATGATGTTTTCCAGCACCGTCATATGCGGGAACAGATTGAAGCGCTGAAACACCATGCCGACGCTTTCGCGCATTTTATTGAGGTTGGTCTGCTGCTGATGGATGGCGAAGCCGTTGACCTCTATCTCGCCGCCGGACAGGGTTTCCAGCGCGTTGATGCAACGCAGCAGGGTGCTCTTGCCGGAACCGGACGGGCCGATGATGCACACTACTTCGTTGGCGGCTATCTGACACGAAATGCCGCGCAGCACATGAGCTTCACCAAATTGCTTTTGCAGGTTATGTACGCGAATCACTTTTACCGAACCTCTTTTCCATGTGTTGCACCATCAGCGATAGCACGAAGGTGATGACCCAATAAACCAGTGAAATCGTCAGATAGGGTTCCCAATAGGTCGCGTAGGCGCCGGAAACGGTGCGTGCGGCATAGGCCAGATCGGCCAGACCAATGGCGGAGGCCAGCGAGGAATCCTTGACGATGGCGATGGCATTGTTACCCAGCGGCGGCAGCATGCGGCGAAATGCCTGTGGCAGGATCACCTTGCGCATGGTTTTGCCATAACTCATGCCCAGCGAGCGGGAGGCTTCCATCTGGCCACGATCGATTGACTGGATGCCGGCGCGGAATATTTCCGATACGTAGGCGCCGGCATTCAGCGTAATGGCTACCACGCAGGACAGAAACGCGCCGTAATCGGAGCGCAGCGCGCGGGCGAAATCACTGCTCATAATGCCGCTGGTGACCAGCAGTCCATCGCGGGGATTGATAAACAGCGGCACCAGGGCAAAGTGCACGACCATAATCTGCACGAATAGCGGCGTACCGCGAAAGGCGCTGATGTAGATGCGCACCGGCCATTGCACGCCATAGTGCAAAACGTGTTTCCAGATGCCGTGCGGTGCCTGTGCCAACCGACCGAGACCGAGGATCAGCCCCCAGGTGGTGCCCAGAATCACGCAGATCAGGGTACATTTGATGGTCATCCAGGCACCTTCCATAAACAGCGGCGCGTACTCCTGGATAATCTCCCAACGGAAGTTCAAGATTTGATCCTTATTGAATGTTAAGGCGACTGCGGGACGCCCTCTTGGCATTGAGCACTGCTCGCCACCGCTATGGACTCGCGGTCCACGGCGGTGGCTGCATGCTGTTCGCAACCAGGTTTTTCTGGCTCGCTACGTCGATTTACCCGCGTTTGGCACGGTGAGCCCTGTGGCAATTATTCGGTCGGCAGCGTCGGAACGTTGCTGTCAAACCAGTTGCGGTAGATGTTGGCGTAGGTGCCGTCAGCGACGATTTTCTTCAGGCCGGCGTTGATGCGGTCACGCAATTCCACGTTGCCCTTGGCCACCGCAATACCAAAGTACTGGCGTTCGAACTTGGCATCGGACACCAGCTTGAACTCTTTTTCCGGGTGGGTTTTGATATAAAACTTGGCGACGCCGACGTCACCAACCGCGGCGCTGATACCATCTTCAAACAGTTCCTGCAGCATTAGCGGGGTGTTGTCGAAGCGCTTGATCGCCGTGCTGTTTTTGCCCAGCACGTCAGAAACCACAATGTCACCGGTGCTGGAGTTGACTACGCCGACCTTCAGGCTCTTGAGCGCCGCGATGGAATCTACCGTCGAGGTTTTTGGCACCACGATGGCCTGCTCTGCCGGGAAGTAAGGCGTAGAGAAATCCACCATCTGCTTGCGTTTATCGGTAATGGTAATGCCGGAAATAATGATGTCACGGTCGCCGGAATTGAGGGTGGCGAAGATCCCTTCCCACGGCGTGTTGACCAGCTTTATCTGAAAGCCTTCGGCTTTGGCCACGGCTTTGATGATATCAATATCAAACCCTTCCAGCTGCTTACTGCTATTTTCAAATTCGAATGGGCGGTAGGTGCCGCCCGAGCCGACGACGTAGGTGGTTTCTGCGACGGCGCTGCCGGCAGACAGGCCGGCCGCCAGGCAGGCACCGATCAGGACAAGACGTTTAAACATGGCGATCCCCGTAAGTTAAAGGTTATAAATTGGATTTATTTATTCATATTTACTGCATAAAAATAAAGAATAATGAATAAAAATACAACCATTACATTGGCATGTAAAAAACTGAGTTGTTAAATATTCATTTTCGCCGTGCAATAAGCACATCTTGCGCCGAGAAGGCATTCAGCCAGTGGTTTTGGCTGCATAGCGAGTGGCGGGCAGTGGAACAAACGGCCATTTAGTGGTGGCGGCAAAGGTAATTAAGCGGCTTTTTTTACCGCTTTCAGCGCGGTTTTAGGTTATAAACTCAATAAATTCTCATCCGTATTCTGAAACTGGCGGCGAAATGCCGCTCTCAGTGTGGAGTCCAACGAAAAGTTGTGGGATGATTGGTCGGTTTTTCAGGGGGCGGGGATGGGAAAACTTACGCTACTATTGTTGGCATTGCTCGGTTGGTTACAGTATTCACTGTGGCTGGGCAAAAATGGTGTACACGATTACGTGCGAGTCAACGAAGACGTTGCGGCCCAGCAGGGCAATAATGCCAAGTTGAAAGCGCGTAACGATCAGCTGTTCGCCGAAATCGACGATCTGAACGGTGGTCAGGAAGCGATTGAAGAACGCGCGCGTAATGAACTGGGCATGATCAAGCCCGGTGAAACTTTTTATCGTCTGGTTCCTGACCAATCCAGACGTGGCGCGGCGACTCCTTCGCAAAACAACGTAAAATAACGCATGAATCACTCCGCAGGTTCCTTTCCACAGGTGATTGCCGTATTGCCGGCTGCCGGTATCGGCAGTCGTATGCAAACGGATTGCCCGAAGCAATATCTCACTATCGGCGGCCAAACCCTGCTTGAGCACGCCATCCAGGCTTTGCTGCGTCATCCGAGCATCCAGCAGGTGATCGTGGCGATTAGCCCGGACGATACCCATTTCGCTACTTTGCCGATCGCGGCCGATGCGCGCGTGCGGGTTGCCTTTGGCGGCAAGCAGCGTGCCGATTCGGTGATGGCCGGCTTGCAACTGGCGACGGACGCTGATTGGGTGCTGGTGCATGACGCCGCACGGCCGTGCCTGCACGCCGACGATCTTGAACGCCTGCTGGCCATTACCGCGCACAGCCAGATCGGCGGGATACTTGCCGCGCCGGTGCGCGATACCATGAAACGAGCGGAAAGCGGCATCAGCGCCATTGCCCATACGGTGGAACGCCAGGATCTTTGGCATGCGCTGACTCCGCAACTGTTCCCGCTTGCATTGCTCAAACGGTGTTTGCAGCGTGCGCTCGACGATGGCGCAAACGTCACCGACGAGGCCTCGGCGCTGGAGCACTGCGGCTATCATCCGTTACTGGTTGCAGGGCGTTCGGACAATATTAAAGTGACGCGGCCAGAGGATTTGGCGCTGGCGGCGTTCTATTTAACCCAGAATCAACAGGAGCATCTCTGATGCGTATCGGTCACGGTTTTGACGTACATAAATTTGGCGGCGAAGGTCCGCTGGTGATCGGTGGTGTCCGCATTCCTTATGAACAGGGTTTGCTGGCCCATTCCGACGGCGATGTAGCGCTGCATGCCGCCACCGATGCGCTGCTCGGCGCTGCGGCGCTGGGGGATATCGGCAAGCTGTTCCCGGATACCGATCCGGCCTTCAAGGGCGCAGACAGTCGTGAACTGCTGCGTGAAGCCTGGCGGCGTATCCGTGCCAAAGGCTATCACCTTGGCAATCTGGATATCACTATCATCGCCCAGGCCCCTAAAATGGCGCCGCATATCCCGCAAATGCGCATTTTCCTGGCGGAAGATCTGCAATGCCATATGGATCAGGTCAACGTTAAAGCGACCACCACAGAAAAACTGGGCTTCACCGGCCGTGGTGAAGGCATTGCCTGCGAAGCGGTTGCCTTGTTAATCAAGGAGTAAACCGATGGATATGGCAACGTTGAGCTGGCTGCATGGTCAGCCACAGGCCTCCGGGCTGCTGAAAGCCAACCCCGAAGACTTCGTGGTGGTGGAAGACCTGGGCTTCGAGCCGGACGGCGAGGGCGAACATCTGCTGGTCAATATTCGCAAGAAAGGCTGCAATACCCAGTTCGTCGCCGACTATCTGGCGCGCTTTGCCGGTATTCACGGCCGTGCGGTCAGTTACGCCGGTCTGAAAGACCGCCATGCGGTCACCGAGCAATGGTTCTGCCTGCATCTGCCTGGCAAGGACGATCCCGATCTCTCGCGGTTTGAACTTGAAGGCTGCGAAGTGCTGACTGCGGTTCGCCATCGTCGCAAGCTGCGCATTGGTACGCTGAAGGGGAATGCCTTTACGCTGGTGCTACGGCAAATCAGCGATCGCCACGAGGTAGAACAACGGCTGCAGGCGATCGCCGCCGCAGGGGTACCCAATTATTTTGGCAGCCAGCGCTTTGGTCACGGTGGAAACAACCTGCTGATGGCGCGCCGCTGGGCGAACGATGAAATTCGCGTCAAAGAGCGCAACAAGCGCAGCTTCTATCTTTCCGCCAGCCGCAGTGCGCTGTTCAATCTGCTGGCGTCGACCCGTTTGGCTAACCAACAGCATCGAACGGTGCTGGACGGCGATGCGCTGCAACTTAGCGGGCGCGGTAGCTGGTTTGTGGCACAGACCGACGAGCTGGACAGTCTGCAACAGCGTCTCGACGCCGGAGAATTGCAGGTTACGGCACCGTTGCCGGGGGATGGTGCTCCGGGCAGCGCCGGCGCTGCGTTGGAATTTGAACAGCGTTGCTTGGCGGAACAGCCGGAATTGCTTACGCTTTTAAAGCGCGAGCGCGTTGAACCCGCTCGTCGGGCCCTGCTGTTGCAACCGCAAAATATGCTGTGGAACTGGTGGGATGACGTTACCGTTGAATTGCGCTTTTGGCTGCCAGCGGGCAGCTTTGCCACCAGCGTGGTTCGCGAACTCATGCGGCAGGATAACAGTGATGCGGATATTACTGAGTAACGACGACGGCGTCAGCGCGCCGGGCATTCAGGTGCTCGCAGCGGCGCTGCGTGAATTTGCCGACGTGATGGTGGTGGCGCCCGATCGCAACCGCAGCGGCTCTTCCAACGCTCTGACGCTGGACTCACCGCTGCGCACCCTGACTCTGGCCAACGGTGACGTGGCGGTGCAACAGGGTACGCCGACCGACTGTGTCTATCTGGGCGTCAATGCACTGATGCGCCCAGCGCCGGATATCGTGGTATCCGGCATTAATGCCGGGCCAAATCTGGGCGACGACGTGATTTACTCAGGTACGGTAGCCGCGGCGATGGAAGGCCGGCATTTGGGCCTGCCGGCATTGGCGGTATCGCTCAATGGCCATCAGCACTATGCGACGGCGGCGGCAATCACCTGTCGTCTGTTGCGCGCCTTGCAGCGCGAGCCGCTGCGCACCGGAAAAATACTCAATATCAACGTGCCGGATCTGCCGCTCGATCAGATCAAGGGCATTCGCGTTACGCGCTGCGGCAGCCGCCACCCGGCGGACAAGGTGTTTTGCCAGCAGGATCCGCGTGGACAGAATCTCTATTGGATCGGCCCGCCTGGTGATAAATTCGATGCCGGGCCGGAGACCGACTTTGCCGCCGTAGAGCAGGGCTATGTGGCGGTGACGCCGTTGCAGGTGGATTTGACCGCCTATGCCGCCCAGGACGTGGTAAAAACATGGTTAACCAAAGCAGAGGTTAGCGGGTAATGGTGAACAAGCCGATGCAAACATTGCTGGCGCAGCTGCGTCAGCAGGGGATCCGGGATGAGCGATTGCTACAGGCGATCGAATCGGTACCGCGTGAACGTTTTGTAGATGAAGCGCTTGAGCATAAGGCGTATGAAAATACCGCGTTGCCGATTGGCTCGGGTCAAACGATTTCCCAGCCATATATGGTGGCGCGCATGACGGAGTTGCTAAATCTGACACCGACTTCACGGGTGTTGGAAATTGGTACCGGTTCCGGCTACCAGACGGCGATTCTGGCACATCTGGTACAGCATGTCTGTTCGGTCGAACGTATCAAGGGGCTGCAATGGCAGGCCAAACGGCGGCTGAAGCAGCTTGATTTGCATAATGTCTCCACCCGTCATGGCGACGGCTGGTTGGGATGGGCTTCACGCGGGCCGTTCGACGCGATTATCGTCACCGCCGCGCCACCGGAAATTCCATCGGCGTTGATGGCACAGTTGGACGATGGCGGCATCATGGTGCTGCCGGTCGGGGAACAGTCGCAAATCCTTAAACGCATTCGGCGTCACGGTAATGAATTTGCCATTGACGCGGTCGAGGCGGTGCGCTTTGTTCCGTTGGTCAAAGGCGAACTGGCATAGCGATTGGCTGATTTATCGGCAAAACGCAAAAACTGTTGCACTTTCATCGCTTCATAAGCGGTATTTAGCGTTCCAATAAGACCAGTTTTCAATACAATTGCCTTTCTGAGTGGTTATCTTATGGTGTGGTGGCGCCAATGTAGCTACATTGGCGACGCTGCTTTTATGCCTCAGGTGGAAGAGGGTCTGGCGTTCAGACATCGGCCGAGGCGCCTTGCTTCATAGAAACTGAGAAAAGCCGTAAAGCTCAGCTACGATGTATAGGGTATTTTGGATAGAGTATTGTGACGGGGGAAGCATGAGCACGGGAAGCCCAATAATGACTTTACGCCGGGTTGCGGTGTGTACGATGGTAGGTATGTGGTTGGCTGGCTGTACGAATACCGGTTCGTCATCGGCGCCGATTAGCAGCGTTGAGGGCGGAAATGCCGCTGCTGCGACTGCCGGCACGCAGGCGTCCCCACAAGGACGCATAGTCTATAACCGCAGTTATGAGGCGATCCCGAAAGGGAGTTACAGTGGCAGCACCTATACGGTAAAACGTGGGGATACGCTGTTCTACATTGCCTGGATCACGGGCAATGATTTCCGTGACCTGGCTCAACGTAACAATATTCCTGAACCCTACAGCTTGAACGTTGGCCAAACCATTCAGCTTGGTAATGGTTCTGCCGCCAGCGGCGGTGGCATGGTGGCGGCAACTGACGCTACAAATGGCGGTATTCCTAAACCGCCATCCAGCACTCAGATCCAGACTGCAACGGTTGATTCTCAACCAACTAACGCGTATTCTGACAATTCGGGTAAACAGAATGTAGGCAAGATGTTGCCAGCATCAGGGGCCGTTGTGGCAGGAACCGCTGCAACCCCTGTTACCGCGCCAGCTGCAACACCACCGGTGAGCAGCACCGTCAGCAATAGTGCGCCAGTCAGTACCTGGAGATGGCCAACCGACGGTAAGATTATTGATAACTTTTCCTCATCAGACGGTGGGAATAAAGGTATCGATATCGCAGGCTCCCGTGGGCAAGCCATTTTCGCTACCGCCGATGGCCGTGTAGTGTACTCAGGCAATGCTTTACGGGGTTACGGTAATCTGATCATCATCAAACACAATGATGATTACCTGAGCGCCTACGCTCATAACGACACAATGCTGGTCCGGGAACAACAAGAAGTGAAGGCGGGTCAAAAAATAGCAACCATGGGAAGCACCGGAACCAGTTCAGTACGTTTGCATTTTGAAATTCGTTACAAGGGGAAATCCGTAAACCCGCTGCGTTATCTTCCGCAGCGATAGATTGGGCAGAATACGCTGGTATTCTGCTCGCGGTATCACGGGTAGGAGCAGCTTATGAGCCAAAATACGCTGAAAGTTAACGAGTTACATGATGATGCGGATTTCGACGAGAATGGAACGGAGGCTGAATCATTTGATGAAAAAGCGCTGGTAGAGGAAGAAGCCAGTGAGAATGATTTAGCTGAAGAAGAGCTGTTGTCTCAGGGTGTTACCCAACGCGTACTGGATGCGACGCAGCTCTATCTGGGCGAAATTGGTTATTCACCTCTGCTGACCGCAGAGGAAGAAGTTTACTTCGCACGACGGGCATTGCGCGGTGATGTGCCATCCCGTCGTCGTATGATTGAAAGTAACCTGCGACTGGTGGTGAAAATTGCCCGTCGCTACAGCAATCGCGGCCTGGCGCTGCTGGATCTGATTGAGGAAGGTAACCTTGGCCTGATCCGCGCAGTGGAAAAGTTCGACCCAGAACGCGGCTTCCGTTTTTCCACCTATGCCACCTGGTGGATCCGTCAGACCATTGAACGGGCGATCATGAACCAAACCCGTACCATTCGTCTGCCGATTCACATCGTTAAAGAACTGAATGTCTATCTGCGCACCGCGCGCGAGCTTTCTCATAAACTGGATCACGAGCCAAGCGCTGAAGAGATTGCCGAGCAACTCGACAAGCCGGTTGATGACGTTAGCCGCATGCTGCGCCTGAATGAACGTATTACTTCTGTTGATACGCCATTGGGCGGTGATTCTGAAAAAGCGCTGCTGGACATTTTAGCCGACGAGAAAGACAACGGGCCTGAAGACACCACGCAAGACGATGACATGAAGCAGAGCATCGTTAAATGGCTGTTCGAACTGAACGCCAAACAGCGTGAAGTGCTGGCGCGTCGTTTCGGCCTGCTGGGCTATGAAGCCGCCACGTTGGAAGACGTTGGCCGCGAGATAGGCCTGACACGTGAGCGTGTCCGTCAGATTCAGGTGGAAGGTTTACGTCGTCTGCGTGAGATTCTGCAAATGCAGGGCCTGAGTATTGAGGCGCTGTTCCGCGAATAACACGTTACTGCATTAAATAAAAAACGGTGGGCTCAGGCTCACCGTTTTTTTATCCGCGCTTGTCTCTTGTTACATCATCTTCTTCAAGCGATAGATCCAGTCCAGCGCTTCGCGCGGTGTCAATGCATCGGGATCCAGCCCCTCCAGTGCTTCAACCGCCGGAGAGGGTTCCTCGGTCAGCAAGGTCATCTGCGTCGCGTCTACCGTACCGGCTGCGCTATGGTTAGACAGCGTTTCCAGTTCGCGCAGCTTTTGACGCGCACGCTTGATCACGTCACGCGGCACGCCGGCCAACGCCGCCACCGCCAGCCCGTAGCTCTTGCTGGCAGCCCCTTCCTGAACGCTGTGCATAAAGGCGATGGTATCGCCGTGTTCCAGCGCATCCAGGTGCACGTTGACCACGCCTGCCATTTTCTCTGGCAAGGTGGTTAGCTCAAAGTAGTGGGTGGCAAACAGCGTCATCGCCTTGATGCGGTTGGCCAGGTTCTCGGCACAGGCCCACGCCAGTGACAAACCGTCGTAGGTGGAGGTCCCGCGGCCGATTTCGTCCATCAGCACCAGGCTGTTTTCGGTGGCGTTATGCAGGATATTGGCGGTTTCGGTCATTTCCACCATAAAGGTGGAACGGCCGGACGCCAGGTCATCGGCGGCACCAACCCGGGTAAAGATGCGGTCCACAGGCCCGATGGTCGCCTTGGTGGCCGGCACATAACTGCCGATGTGCGCCAGAAGCACAATCAGCGCCGTTTGACGCATATAGGTACTTTTACCGCCCATGTTTGGCCCGGTAATGATTAGCATTCGCCGCTGCGGCGACAGGGCAAGTGGGTTGGCGATGAAGGGCTCGCTCAACACCTGTTCCACCACCGGGTGACGACCCTCGACGATGCGGATGCCGGGCTGTTCGCTCATGGTTGGGCAGGTATAGTTCAGCGTTTCGGCGCGTTCGGCCAGATTGGTCAGCACGTCCAGCTCCGCCAGCGCGCTGGCACTTTGCTGCAATGCCGGCAGATGCGGCAGCAGCAAATCGAACAGTTCGTCATACAGCGCTTTTTCAATCGCCAGCGCCTTGCCTTTGGAGGTCAGTACCTTGTCTTCGTACTCTTTCAACTCCGGAATGATATAGCGTTCGGCGTTTTTCAGCGTTTGGCGACGCACATAGTGTATCGGCACCAAATGACTTTGGCCGCGACTGACCTGAATGTAATAGCCGTGCACGCCATTGAAACCGACCTTCAGCGTATCCAGTCCCAGCTTTTCACGCTCGCGGATTTCCAGGCGATCGAGATAATCACTGGCACCGTCGGCCAGCGCGCGCCATTCATCCAGTTCGGCGTTGTAGCCAGACGCGATCACACCGCCGTCACGCACCAGCACCGGTGGTGCCTCCACGACGGCACGTTCCAGCAGATGCTGCAATTCGTCAAACTCACCGATCTGCGCCAGCAGCTTCTGCACATGCGGCGTAGCAATATCTTGCAGCAGGGCGCGAATGTCCGGTAATTGCTGGAACGCATGACGCATGCGCGCCAGATCGCGCGGCCGGGCGGTACGTAATGCCAGGCGTGCCAGGATACGCTCCAGATCGCCGACCTGACGCAGCGACGGTTGTACGTCGCCAGTTATCTCCTGCAATGCGCCAATGGCCTGCTGGCGATGGTTCAGCACGTTGACGTCGCGGGTTGGCATATGCAGCCAGCGTTTCAGCATGCGGCTGCCCATTGGCGTCACGGTGCAATCCAGAATGGCGGCCAGCGTATTGTCGCTGCCACCGGACAGGCTCTGGGTGATTTCCAGATTGCGGCGGGTGGCGGCATCCATAATGATGCCGTCCTGCTGGCGTTCCATGGTGATGCCGCGGATATGCGGCAACGAGGTACGCTGGGTGTCCTTCACATATTGCAGCAGGCAGCCGGCGGCACGTAGCGCCTGTTGCGACTGCTCGACGCCAAAGCCGGTAAGGTCGCGCGTGCCGAACTGCAGGTTAAGCTGTTGCCGTGCGGTTTCCAGTTCGAACTCCCATAGCGGCCGGCGGCGCAGACCATGACGCTGTGCGATCAGCGACATCTGTTCGAAGTTTTCGGGGTAGAGCAGTTCGGCCGGGTTGGTACGCTGCAGTTCGGCTGCCATGGCTTCCTGGTCTTCCGGTTCGGTGACGCGGAAGCGGCCGGAACTGATATCCAGCGTGGCGTAGCCAAAGCCGCGCGCATCCTGCCAGATGGCGGCCAGCAGGTTATCCTGGCGTTCTTGCAACAGGGCTTCATCGCTGACGGTGCCGGGGGTGACGATGCGCACCACCTTGCGTTCCACCGGGCCTTTGCTGGTGGCTGGATCGCCAATCTGTTCGCAAATGGCGACGGATTCGCCCAGTTGCACCAGCTTGGCCAGATAGTTCTCCACCGCATGATGCGGTACCCCGGCCATAGGGATGGGCTCACCCGCCGAGGCGCCGCGTTTGGTCAGCGAAATATCCAACAGCTGCGAGGCGCGTTTGGCGTCGTCATAGAACAGCTCATAAAAGTCGCCCATGCGATAGAACAGCAGAATTTCAGGATGCTGGGCCTTGAGGCGCAGGTACTGCTGCATCATTGGGGTGTGGTCAACGTATTCTTTGTTTTCCATAATATTCACTGCGTTATGTTCTGGTTATGCGTCGCGAGCATGATGCTTGCCATATTTTTGAAAGCGTCCTGCCAAAAAGTGAAACGCTGGCTGCTCTGTCTGGGAGAAGATGTTAACAGGTGATACCGCGGTTTCAAACGTATCTGCAAACCATGATGTGGTTTTAAACAGCTGTGCGAAACTGCTCGCAGTTGCGCATCGCTCAGGTTGCCGTCAGAACGGGCAATTTCGCCTGATATTCCAGTTTGTTCATACCAGACTATGATTTACCATAGCGTTTAACTTTGTAGCCTGGCTGATGGACACCTGATGCGACACTTTGCAAGCTTTCTTCCTCTGGCACTTTTGCTTTCTGCCTGTAGCAGCGAGCCGGAAAACACGACCGCTCCCCAGCATCCTCGTGCCGTTCAAGGCGGCTTCCTGCTGGATGCCGAGCATGCCAACCCGCTGATATTAACCGGTGATTATGCCAATAACCCGGCAGCGCAGCGTTTCGTCGACAAGATGGTCAACGAACACGGCTTCGATAGGCAACAGTTGCATAGCGTGCTGGCGCAAACTCGGCGACTGGACTGGGTGATCCGTTTGATGGATCGTCAGGCACCGACGCCGACCGGTAGGCCGCCGTCCGGCCCGAACGGTGCCTGGCTGCGTTATCGCAATAAATTTATCACTGCGGACAATATTCCTAACGGCGTTGCCTTCTGGAATCAATATGCGGATGCATTGGCGCGTGCGCATCAGGTTTACGGGGTACCACCGGAAATTATCGTCGGCATTATCGGCGTGGAAACCCGTTGGGGGCGCGTCATGGGCAAAACCCGCATTATCGACGCGCTGGCCACCTTGTCATTTGACTATCCTCGTCGTGCCACCTACTTCACCGGCGAGCTGGAAACCTTTCTGCTGATGGCGCGCAAGGAAGGCCGCGATCCGCTGGATTTGCGCGGCTCTTATGCCGGCGCAATGGGCTATGGCCAGTTTATGCCGACCTCATTCAAGGATTATGCCGTTGACTTCAATGGTGATGGCCACATTAACCTGTGGGATCCGGAAGATGCCATCGGCAGCGTGGCCAACTATTTCCGTGCTCATGGCTGGCAGCGTGACGCGCCGGTGGCGATCCCCGCCAGCGGGCAGGCGCCGCTGATGGAACATGGCTTCAAAACCCGTTATACCGTGGGGGCGTTACAGGCGGCGGGACTAACGCCGCAGGGCGCGCTAGGTCACGATCTGCAGGTAAGTCTGCTGCGCCTGGATATGGGCAGCGAATACCAATACTGGTTTGGACTACCGAACTTCTACACCATTACCCGTTACAACCACAGTACCCATTATGCCATGGCGGTGTGGCAGCTGGGCGAGGCAGTGAGCCGAGCGCGGCGCGGCAACGTCTTCTGATTGTGATCGATAAAGCACCAGGGCCGAATCCGGCCCTTTTTTACAGCATGGTATAGGCTTTCTTCAAACCGGTATCGTCATCAGGGTCGGCACCCTGCGGTGGCGCAGGTTCGCTTTCTTCCGGTTCTGCCTGCGCCGATGCATCGCTGGCAGCGGTGTCTTGCTCAAGCGGATCGGGCGCGGCCTCCGGTGGTGGCATGGTTTCCTGAATCGTCTGCTCATCAAAGGTCGGGTTCAGCGCCGGTGAAAGCGGGGAGCTGACCAGACTGTCGGGCATGGCGATATGTGGCAGAGGCGCATCGTCGACAAATTGCGACTCGTCTTCTTTTACCGTACGGCTGAAACCAACGATCAGCACGCCGCACAGGGCAAAGAATACATACAGGATATTGCCACCGAGCGGCTGGATCAGCACCCCGACGGCCAGCGGCCCAATGCTGGCGCCAACGCCAAACGCCATCAGCAGGCAGGCCGCCAGCGACACCCGTCGTTCAGACTCGATCAGGTCATTGGCCAGCGCGACGGCCAGCGGGTACAGCGTGAACTGCAGCATGCTGACGATGAAGCCGACCACCAGCAGCAGATGGAAATCAATATGTGGCAGCAGCGCCAGCGGCAGCGCCGCCACGGTCAGCAGAATGGCATTGACGCGCATCAGCAGAGTGCGGTTGTAGCGATCCGAGAGCCAGCTGAGTGGGAACTGCGCCACCAGCCCGGCGAAAATCGCCAGTGCCATGAACAACCCCGTCTGCTGGGTAGACAGCGCCTGCTGGCTGGCGTATACCGGTGCCAGCCCATAGAACGATCCGACCACCATGCCAATTACCAGCGTGGTAGCCAGCACTTTGGGAATGGCGCCGATAAAGTAGCGCAGTTCAAGCGGTGCCGGGGACATGTGACGTGCATTGGTGCGGGTGGTGAGGGCTATCGGCACCAGGCATAGCGCGAAGCATAGCGCAATCAGCAGCAGCGTGGTGATGCCCAGCCCGCTTTGCAGTATGAGTACCACCTGACCCAGCGACATGCCAAGGTAAGTGGCCACCATATACACACCAAATACCACGCCGCGCTGGCTGGATTCCGCCTGATCGTTGAGCCAGCTTTCCAGCACCATGTATTGGCACATCATGCACAGGCCGATGATCAGTCGCAACACCACCCACACCGGGATATATTCCGTCAGGCCGTGTCCCAACACCGCGGCGGTGATAATGCCGGCACAGGACACATAGGCGCGGATATGGCCGACGCGCGCAATCAGAAAATGCCCGACCTTGCCGCCGATCACCAGGCCGATATAGTTGGCGGCAATAATCGCGCCGATCGTACCGCCGGTGACGTTGATCGAGGTCAGGCGCAACGAGACATAGGTGGTGAGCAGGCCTGAGCCCAGCAACATTAGCAGAGTAGTGGTATACAGCGGAAAGAATACGCCTAACGTTTTTTTCACACGATCATCCTACTTCAGTCATGGCGGATATTGGCCGGTAACCGGCGTCCCTGTGGTTTTTCCCTGTAGCCCGGCAACCTGGGCGCTCTTTTTGATACTAGCAGTTTGACCGGATGCTTAAAACCTCACCGTCTTGCGCCGCGCCGCGCAATTTTGGCGGCCGCTCCGCGCTATGCCTTGATAAATGCTACTATCGGGCGCATATACCCTGGTTCCTGAAGGAGGCGTTATGAGTGAAGACACGCTGCGTAAACTCAGCATGGCGATTGGCGATAAACTCAAGGCCGGCGGGCGCTGGATCACCTGTGCGGAATCCTGCACCGGTGGCGGCATCGCCAAAGCGATTACCGACATTGCCGGCAGTTCGGCCTATTTCGATCGCGGATTTGTTACTTACAGCAATGTGGCCAAGCACCAGATGCTCGGCGTGGCGGAGGCCACCTTGCTGTCGCATGGCGCGGTTAGCGAAGAGGTCGTGCGCGAAATGGCACTGGGCGCATTGCATGCCGCCGGCGCCGACCTGTCGCTCTCGGTCAGCGGCATTGCCGGGCCGGACGGCGGCAGCGTTGAAAAGCCGGTGGGGACGGTGTGGTTCGGCTTTGCCGAGCGTTCCGGCCGCGTGGTGGCACGTAAAATGCAATTTAACGGCGACCGCGACGCCGTCAGGCAACAGGCGACGCTTTTCGCGCTGCAAACCGCTCTTGACGAATTTTTGTAAAATTAGGCTTGATACTGTATGACCATACAGTATAATTAGTGACATTTCCTGCACAACATACATTCAGTGGCAGTGTGGGGTAACACCGACATTGCGTAACGAGGAGCAAAAATGGCTATTGATGAGAACAAGCAAAAGGCGTTAGCTGCGGCACTGGGCCAGATTGAAAAACAATTCGGCAAAGGCTCCATCATGCGTCTGGGTGAAGACCGTTCCATGGACGTGGAAACGATCTCTACCGGCTCACTGTCACTTGATATCGCGCTGGGCGCCGGCGGCTTGCCGATGGGGCGTATCGTCGAGATCTACGGGCCGGAATCTTCCGGTAAAACCACGCTGACGCTGCAAGTCATCGCTGCTGCACAGCGTGAAGGCAAAACCTGTGCCTTTATCGACGCCGAACACGCGCTGGATCCGATCTACGCCAAGAAGTTGGGCGTGGATATCGACAACCTGTTGTGTTCGCAACCGGATACCGGTGAGCAGGCGTTGGAAATCTGTGACGCGCTGACCCGTTCCGGTGCCGTTGACGTTATCATCGTCGACTCCGTCGCGGCATTGACGCCAAAAGCAGAAATCGAAGGCGAGATCGGCGATTCCCACATGGGTCTGGCGGCGCGGATGATGAGCCAGGCGATGCGCAAGCTGGCCGGTAACCTGAAGAACGCCAATACGCTGCTGATCTTTATTAACCAGATCCGTATGAAAATCGGTGTGATGTTCGGTAACCCGGAAACCACTACCGGTGGTAACGCGTTGAAATTCTATGCTTCCGTTCGTCTGGATATCCGCCGTATCGGCGCTATCAAGGAAGGCGATGAAGTAGTGGGCAGCGAAACCCGCGTTAAAGTGGTTAAGAACAAGATCGCTGCGCCATTCAAGCAGGCTGAATTCCAGATCATGTACGGTGAAGGCATCAACAGCCGCGGTGAACTGGTCGATCTGGGCGTCAAGCACAAGATGATCGAAAAAGCCGGCGCATGGTATAGCTATAACGGCGAGAAAATCGGCCAGGGCAAGGCCAACGCCTGTAACTTCCTGAAGGAAAACCCGGCGGTTGCCGCCGAGCTGGACAAGAGGCTGCGTGACCTGCTGTTGCACAGCAGCAACGAGTCGGCAATGGCCACCAACGAAGGCTTTGATGACGAAGCAGAAACCAGCGAAGAGTTTTAACCCTCACTGAAGGCGATGCGCCGTTTGAGCGCGCCGCCTTTATCAAGGCTGCGATGCTATGAATGATGCCGTTCCTCAGTCCGCTGGGAACACCTTTAATGACCTGCTAAGTCGCGCGATGCGCTTGTTATCGCAACGCGATCACAGTGAAGCCGAACTGCGCCGCAAACTTGCGGCGCAGCCGTTTGCTGCCCGTGGCAGAATGGCCACAAAAACTCCCGCCACCACGCCCGTTGAACCGATAGATCCTACCGTTGTCGAACAGGTCATTGCCTATTGTTATCAGCATAATTGGCTGGACGACCCGCGTTTTGCCGTCAGTTACATCGGCAGCCGCAGCCGTAAAGGCTATGGTGCACAGCGCATTCGTTCGGAACTGATGCAAAAAGGCGTCGACAAGGACACTGTGCAGACGGCGCTGGCTGAGTGTGAGATCGACTGGTGCGCGCACGCCAGAGAGGTTGCACTGCGCAAATTTGGCGAGCCGTTGCCGAAAGAATGGAAAGACAAGGCTAAAGTACAGCGTTATCTGCTCTATCGCGGCTTCTTTCAGGAAGAAATTCAGTCAATTTACCGTGAATTTGCGCAATGAACGCACACGGGGTTTTACTTCCCTGTGAAGAAAATTTATCTTATCCCCACTTTTTGTTCGTGTGCGGGGGGCCTCCGTCAGGATGACGCACCCCTCTGCTCACGTATCGTTATTCTAGCCTTTCCGGGAAAAATATGAGCAAGAGCACCGCTGAGATCCGTCAAGCGTTTCTCGATTTCTTTCATAGTAAAGGTCACCAGGTTGTCGCAAGCAGCTCTCTGGTGCCTAACAATGATCCGACATTGCTGTTTACCAATGCCGGCATGAACCAATTCAAAGATGTTTTCCTGGGGCTGGACAAACGTGCCTACTCCCGTGCGACCACCTCGCAACGCTGCGTGCGTGCCGGTGGTAAGCATAACGATCTGGAAAACGTCGGCTATACCGCTCGTCACCACACCTTCTTTGAGATGCTGGGCAATTTCAGCTTTGGCGATTACTTCAAAAACGATGCCATCGCCTATGCATGGGAACTGCTGACCGGTGAAAACTGGTTCAATCTGCCAAAAGAAAAACTGTGGGTAACCGTCTACGAAACCGATGATGAAGCCTTCAACATCTGGCAGAACGAAATCGGCATCCCCGCAGAGCGTATTATCCGCATCGGCGACAACAAGGGCGCGCCGTTTGCCTCTGACAACTTCTGGCAGATGGGCGACACCGGTCCTTGCGGCCCATGCACCGAAATTTTCTACGATCATGGCGACCACATCTGGGGCGGTCCTCCGGGCAGCGCAGAAGAAGACGGTGACCGTTACATCGAAATCTGGAACATCGTGTTCATGCAGTTCAACCGTCAATCTGACGGCACCATGCTGCCATTGCCCAAGCCGTCGGTGGATACCGGTATGGGGCTTGAGCGTATCGCCGCGGTGTTGCAGCACGTAAACTCCAACTATGAAATCGATCTGTTCCGTACGCTGATCGAAGCGGTGGCCAAGGTCACTGGCGCAACCGATCTGGATAACAAATCGCTGCGCGTTATTGCCGACCACATTCGTTCCTGTGCCTTCCTGATCTCTGATGGCGTTATCCCGTCGAATGAAAACCGCGGCTATGTGCTGCGCCGTATCATTCGTCGTGCGGTGCGTCACGGCAATATGCTGGGTGCCAAAGACACCTTCTTCTACAAATTGGTTGCACCGCTGATTGGCGTTATGGGCCCTGCGGCCGATGAGCTGAAGAGCCAGCAGGCGATGGTCGAGCAAGTACTGAAAACTGAAGAAGAGCAGTTTGCCCGTACGCTGGAGCGTGGTTTGGCGCTGCTGGATGAAGAACTGGCCAAGCTGCAAGGTGACACGCTGGATGGCGAAACCGCTTTCCGCCTGTATGACACCTACGGCTTCCCGGTTGATTTGACCGCCGACGTTTGTCGTGAGCGCGGCCTGAAAGTGGATGAGGCCGGCTTTGAGGCGGCGATGGAAGCCCAGCGCCGTCGTGCGCGTGAATCCAGCGGTTTTGGCGCCGATTATAACAGTCTGATCCGCGTTGACGGAGCCAGTGAGTTCTGCGGTTATGATCATGACCAGCAGCAGGCGAAAATCACCGCCCTGTTCCGTGACGGCCAACCGGTGGATGAGATCCATGCCGGCGAAGAGGCGGTGGTAGTGCTGGACGCCACACCGTTCTACGGTGAGTCCGGCGGTCAGGTAGGCGATAAAGGCATCCTGAAGTCCGCCGTTGCCGAGTTCGTGGTTGGCGATACTCAGAAATACGGTCAGGCTATCGGCCATCAGGGCAAACTGGCGCAGGGCATACTGAAAGTCGGCGACAGCGTCGACGCGCTGATTGACCAGGTTCGCCGTAATCGCATTCGCCTGAACCACTCGGCAACCCATTTACTCCACGCTGCTCTGCGTCAGGTATTGGGCGAACACGTGGCTCAGAAAGGCTCGCTGGTTAACGATAAATATCTGCGTTTCGATTTTTCGCATTTTGAAGCGATGAAGCCGGCCCAAATCCGTGCGGTAGAAGATTTGGTCAACCAACAGGTTCGTCGCAATCTGCCGGTCCAGACTGAGGTGATGGCGCTGGATGATGCCAAAGAGAGGGGCGCGATGGCGCTGTTCGGTGAAAAGTACGATGACCATGTGCGCGTGCTAACCATGGGCGACTTCTCGACCGAACTGTGCGGCGGTACTCATGCTAGTCGTACCGGTGATATCGGTCTGTTCCGCATCCAGAGCGAATCTGGCACCGCCGCAGGGATCCGTCGTATTGAAGCGGTCACCGGCGAAGGCGCCGTTGCCACGTTGCATCAGCAGAGCGACCTGTTGCAGGAGGTTGCTCATCTGGTAAAAGGTGACGGCAATAATCTGGCAGAGAAAGTGCGCGCGGTACTCGATCGTACCCGTACGCTGGAAAAGGAGCTGCAACAGCTCAAGGACCAGCAGGCGGCGTTGGAGAGTGCCTCACTGTCCAGCAAGGCGAAGCAGGTCAACGGCGTGAAACTGCTGGTGAGCCAATTGGATAACGTTGAGCCGAAGATGCTGCGTACCATGGTTGACGATCTCAAGAATCAACTGGGTTCAGCAATTATCGTTCTGGCTACCACGGCCGAGGGTAAAGTCAGCCTGATTGCCGGCGTGACCAAGGATCTGACTGACCGGGTAAAAGCCGGCGAATTGATTGGTCACGTGGCGCAGCAGGTTGGTGGCAAAGGCGGTGGCCGTCCTGATATGGCGCAGGCAGGGGGAAGCGATGTCAACGCTCTGCCAGCGGCATTAGACAGCGTTGAAGCCTGGGTGGCTTCCAAGCTGTGAATATAAATAAATAGCACATCTTAACGCCATAACTCTTTGTTGATTATGGCGTTTTTATACTGTGCTTAAACAATGCAGTTACAATTACGGGAACAAAGTTTCTCAGGTCGGCTAAACTTATCGTTATCTGCGGTGATACCAAGTCTACTTACACTTATTGTGGGTTCTATGGCTTACCTTTTCACCACATATGATGGATAATGACGGGGAAACTGAGAGACCCGACTCTTTTAATCTTTCAAGGAGCAAAGAATGTTAATTCTGACTCGTCGAGTTGGTGAAACCCTCATGATTGGCGATGAGGTCACGGTTACAGTGCTAGGGGTAAAAGGCAACCAGGTTCGTATTGGTGTGAATGCTCCGAAAGAGGTGTCTGTGCACCGCGAAGAAATCTATCAACGTATCCAGGCAGAGAAGTCTCAACAGACGACTTACTGATTTCGAAAGCAGCGTCTCGTTGCGTAGCGAGGCGCTTCTGCCTTTTTTTGCGCGTTATCCCCGCTTTAATGCATTCCCGCCAATAATTTTTCTTATCTTCCCTATTCGTTATGTTGTGGAATTATCGGCGTTTGGCTGTTGATAAAATACTCTTTTTGCCGTCAAATCACCCATGTTGCCTGCGATTTGTGCAAACGCGCAGGAGTTGGGAAAAATTGTTTGACTTATAAGTCGGGGAAAGTAATATGTGCGCCACGCAGTGCCGATGAGCTTCTCTAAAGCGAGTTAGGCACAGTTCGAAAGAAGCGTACTGGTGAGGTGGCCGAGAGGCTGAAGGCGCTCCCCTGCTAAGGGAGTATGCGGTCAAAAGCTGCATCCGGGGTTCGAATCCCCGCCTCACCGCCATGAAAAACCCGCTTCGGCGGGTTTTTCGCTTTTCCGACCGCGAGAAGAGCGGTTGGAGGTTCGAGCCGAGCGCAGCGAGACAACGTTGCCTTGGCAACGGCCCGCAGGGGAGGCGTAAGCCGAATCATCCTCCTGGATGCACCATCTAAGAAAAACCCGCTTCGGCGGGTTTTTCGCTTTCTGCCATTCCCGTTCGAACTAAACCCCTGCGCCGTCCAGAGCATTTTCCGTCATCACGCAATCAGCGACAATATGCCGGCTTTGCGATAAAGTAGTTTTCTTTCCTCTATGATCATGGAGTAACGATGTACGATCGCTACCAGGGTCTGATCTTTGACATGGACGGCACTATTCTGGACACCGAGCCAACGCATCGTAAAGCGTGGCATCAGGTGCTGGGGCGTTATGGTATGGCGTTCGATGAAGCGGCAATGGTCGCGTTGAACGGTTCGCCAACCTGGCGTATTGCCGAAGCGATTATCACCGCGCATCAGGCCGATCTCGATCCCCATCATCTGGCGGCAGAAAAAACGCGCGCGGTAGAGGCAATGCTGCTTGATACCGTACGTCCCTTGCCACTGATTGAGGTGGTAAAATCCTATCATGGTCGTCGCCCCATGGCGGTTGGCACCGGCAGCGAACACCGGATGGCGGAAGCATTGCTACGCCATTTAGGGCTGTATCAGTGCTTTGATGCCATTGTTGGTGCCGATGACGTTCAGCGCCACAAACCGGAACCGGATACCTTTCTGCGCTGCGCCGAACTGATTGGCGTGCCGCCGGAACACTGCGTGGTGTTTGAAGATGCCGACTTCGGTATTCAGGCCGCACGTAGCGCCAATATGGCGGTGGTAGACGTCCGCACGCTGTGAGTAGTACGCTAACGATACTTTCGTTATTTGGCAGTAGTTTCCTCAGTGCAACGCTGTTGCCGGGAAACTCGGAAATCTATCTGGTTGCCCTGTTGAGCAATGGCCGCATTTCACCGGAGCCGTTGGTATTGGCGGCGACGTTAGGCAATACGCTCGGCGGGGTAACCAATGTAATTATCGGGCGCCTGCTACCGGCGATGAAACCACAACGCGGCCTGGCAACGGCGCAGCGGTGGTTGCAACGCTTTGGCCCGGCTGCGTTATTACTCAGTTGGGTGCCGGTGGTGGGCGATTTGTTGTGCGTGTTGGCAGGTTGGCTGCGCATGCCGTGGGGCCCTGTTATGCTTTTTCTATGTATCGGAAAAGCACTACGCTATATCGTTTTGACTATGATAACGCTACAGGGTATCGCTTTGTGGCATTAACGAAGTGAATATAACTCAATATTCTATCGGGTGCGGTTTCAGTATGCTTACGAATTATCGTTTTAGAAGCGGGAGGTCAATTTGATCCCGGACGTATCACAGGCGCTTGCTTGGTTGGAAGCCCACCCTCAGACATTAAAAGGCATCCGCCGCGGTATTGAGCGCGAAACGCTGCGCGTTACCGCAGACGGCAAGCTGGCTACCACCGGGCATCCGGAACATCTGGGGGCGGCATTAACGCATCATTGGATCACCACGGACTTTGCCGAGGCGCTACTGGAGTTTATTACGCCGGTTGATGACGATATCGATCATTTGTTGACGTTCTTGCGCGATATTCATCGCCATGTAGCGCGCAATATCGGTGATGAACGCATGTGGCCGTTGAGTATGCCGTGCTTTATCGGTGCGGAGCAGGATATCGAACTGGCGCAGTTTGGCTCGTCGAACATCGGCCGTATGAAAACGCTGTATCGCGAAGGGTTGAAGAACCGCTACGGTGCCTTGATGCAGACCATTTCCGGCGTGCACTACAACTTTTCGTTGCCGCTGGAGTTCTGGCAGGCATGGGCCGGGGTAGAAGATGCCGAAAGTGGCAAGGAACAGATATCTGCCGGCTATTTCCGCCTGATCCGCAACTATTATCGCTTCGGCTGGGTTATCCCGTTCCTGTTCGGCGCATCACCGGCCATATGTTCCTCGTTCCTGAACGGGCGCGAAACCTCGTTGCCGTTCGAAAGCAACGGGAGTGGCATGCTTTATCTGCCTTATGCTACCTCGCTGCGGTTGAGCGATCTGGGCTATACCAACAAATCTCAGAGCAACCTCGGCATTACCTTCAACGATTTGCAAAGTTACGTGAAGGGGCTGAAGAAGGCTATCGTCACGCCGTCGGAAGAGTTTGCCAAACTGGGGGTAAAAGACGGCGATCGCTATCTGCAGTTGAATACCAATGTGCTGCAAATAGAAAACGAACTGTATGCGCCAATCCGGCCGAAACGCGTTACCCATAGCGGAGAGACGCCGTCAGATGCGCTTCTACGCGGCGGTATTGAATATATCGAAGTTCGTTCGCTGGATATTAACCCGTTCTCGCCAATCGGCGTAGATGCGGTACAGGCGCGATTCCTCGATCTGTTCCTGGTGTGGTGCGTGTTGGCCGACGCGCCGGAAATGAACAGCGATGAACTGCTGTGTACGCGCAAAAACTGGAACCGGGTTATCCTGGAAGGGCGCAAACCGGGGCAAACCATCGGCATCGGCTGCGATGATACACGCAAGCCGCTGCAACAGGTCGGCAAGGCGCTGTTTGCCGATCTGCGTCGCGTAGCCGAGGTGCTGGACAGTGAAGCGGGCAACCAGGCTTATCAGCAGGTATGCGATCGGTTGGTTGCGGCCTTTGACGATCCTGAGCTGACGTTCTCCGCGCGTATTCTGAAGGCCATGCAGGACGCCGGCAATGGCGGTGTAGGCCTGGCATTGGCGGAACAGTACCGTCAGATGCTGCGGGATGAACCGCTGGAGATTTTGAGCGAGGCGGCGTTGGCTAAAGAAGCGCAAGCCTCTTGGCAGCGTCAGCGCGACATAGAAGCCAGTGATACGCTAAGCTTTGAACAGTTCCTGAAGGCTAATGGCGGGGGCTGAAAAGAAAATGGCCACATCAATGTGGCCAAATATGCATCTCTGATGACAGGGATGATGATAACAAATGCGCGTCTTTCACATAGTCAGACTTGCAGGGTGGGAAAAGGTTTCCTTGGATTGCGAAAAAATCCGAAATAAATTTTTTTTTTAACGAGGAGGTGCTAAATGCCACTGCTGGATAGCTTTACCGTAGATCACACCCGCATGGCGGCCCCGGCGGTTCGCGTTGCGAAAACCATGAAAACGCCGCATGGCGATACCATCACCGTTTTCGACCTGCGTTTTTGCATTCCGAATCAAGAAGTGATGCCAGAGCGCGGTATTCATACGCTGGAACACCTGTTTGCCGGCTTTATGCGCGATCACCTGAACGGGCAGGGCGTGGAGATTATCGATATTTCGCCAATGGGGTGCCGTACCGGTTTCTACATGAGCCTGATCGGTGTACCGGAAGAGCAGCGCGTGGCGGATGCCTGGAAAGCGGCTATGGCCGACGTGCTGAAAGTGACCGATCAGCGCAAGATCCCTGAGCTGAACGAATTCCAATGCGGTACCTACCATATGCATTCTCTGGAAGAGGCGCAGGAAATCGCCAAGCATATTCTGGATCGCGATGTGGTGGTTAACCACAACGACGAACTGGCGTTACCGAAAGAGAAACTGCAAGAGTTGCATATCTAGTCGTCAGTCAGACCTGCCGACAGTCAATGTAAAAAAAGACGCGATTTCGCGTCTTTTTCTTTTGTGCGGCGGCCTGCTTAATGATTTTGTACGCTAGCCTGCAGGGGTTTGATTGGCGTTACCCGCACCTGTTTGATCATATTGTCCTGCACGTCCAGAATGTCGAAGTCATAATGGCCGACGCGGATCCGGGTGCCGGTTTCCGGGATTTCCTCCAGCTCTTCCAGCAGCATGCCGTTGATGGTACGCGCATCAACCGCTGGCAGGTTCCAGTTGAAGGCCTTGTTCAGCTCCCGCACGTTGGCAGTACCGTCAATCAGTACCGAACCATCGCTCTGCGGATTCACCTCTTCCGCCAGCGTAGGCGACATGGAAGTGGTGAAATCACCGACAATCTCTTCCAGGATGTCCTCCACCGTCACCAGCCCCTGAATATCGCCGTATTCATCCACCACGATGCCAACCTTTTCCTTGTTGCGCTGGAACTTCACCAGTTGCACGTTGAGCGGCGTGCCTTCCGGCACGTAATAGATCTCATCGGCGGCCCGCAGCAGGTTTTCCTTGTTGAACTCTTTCTTTTCGGTCATTAGCCGGTAGGCTTCGCGCACCCGCAACATGCCAATGGCATCATCCAGCGAGTCGCGATACAACACGATGCGGCCATGCGGCGAATGCGTCAGCTGACGCATGATGGATTTCCAGTCATCATTGATATCAATACCCATGATTTCATTGCGCGGCACCATGATGTCTTCCACCGATACCTTTTCCAGGTCCAGTACCGAAATCAGCATGTCTTGATAACGTCGTGATATCTGTGAGTGAGATTCGTTAACGATGGTGCGCAGCTCTTCCTTGCTGACCGCATCGCTGATCCGCTGGTTGGTGTGGACGCCGAACAGGCGCAGCAAGATGCTGGTAATGCCATTGAGCAACCAAACCAGCGGGAACATGATTTTCTGCAACGGCGCCAGCAGAAAGCTGCTGGGGAAAGCGATGCGTTCCGGATAGAGTGCGGCGAAGGTTTTGGGCAGCACCTCGGCGAATAGCAGTACCGCGAAGGTCAGCACGCCAGTGGCGATAGCCACTCCGAGATCGCCATATAAGCGCATGCCGACGATGGTCGCCAGCGCCGAGGCCAGGATATTCACCAGGTTATTGCCGATCAGTACCAGGCCGATCAGGCGGTCAGGTTTTTGCAGCAGCTTTTCAACCCGACGGGCAGAACGGTTGCCTTGCTTGGACAAATGACGAAGACGATAGCGGTTGAGCGTCATCATGCCGGTTTCGGAGCCTGAAAAATAAGCTGAAACCACTATCATGATCACCATAATGATGATTAGGGTGGCTGTCGAAACGTGCTCCAACGCGATATTCCTTATGTGTGGAGAAAAGTAACCTCAACGAATGAGGCGGTAGCCATAATGCAGTTTAGCGCACCATCACTTCTTGGATCAGGCGGCTGCCAAAGTAAGCCAGGGTCAACAGAAACGCACCGACCAGACTGAACCAGACCACGCGGCGGCCGCGCCAACCCTCATGATAATGGCCCCAGAGCAGAACGATGTAGACAAACCATGCCATGATCGACAGCACCGCTTTATGGACGTTTTCCTTACTGAACAGATTATCCATATACAGTAAACCAGTGCACAGGGTGAGTGTCAGCAGCACCACGCCTATCTGGGTGATGTGGAACATCTTGCGTTCAATGCTCATCAATGGCGGCATGTCGGCGCTGAAACTGAGCTTTTTGTTCTTGAGCAGGTAATCCAGCCAGGCCAATTGCAAGGCATAAAGCGCGGCAATGATCAGCGTGGCGTAGGAAAACAGCGCCAGGCCGATATGCACCAGCAGTTCCGGGCTGGCTTCCAGGTGGGTGATGAATTCACCCGGCAACAGACTGACAAATGCCAGATTGATCATCGCAAAGCTATAGACGATCGGCAGCAGAAACCAGCCGCGATCGCGGGATGCGACGATGGTCATCACGGTGCAGATAATCAGGCTGACGATCGAACCTATATTGATCAGACTGAGGTTTTGCCCGCCGCCAACGTCGAAAATACGCTGTTGCAGGGCGATGGCATGACACACCAGCGCCACTACGGCAGAGAGCAGAGCAAGCCGACGGTATGCGCTATTCTTCCGCAACAAGCTGGGAATGATCAGTCCAAGGCTGAGCAGGTAGGCTATCAAAGCCACAATGGAAAATACTGGCATAGCGTTTAATTTTGCATCGGCGTGATTAATTGGATTGCCAGTATAGCGTCGTGTGGGCCGTGCTCCAACCGATCTCCAACGCCAAGGCAGAGATCGTGTCCGCTTCGTGTTATAATCGCTGCAATTGTGTCGCCATGGCGGCCTGTCTTTACGTTGAGCCTGAGACGATGTTTGAAAATTTAACCGATCGATTGTCGCGCACATTGCGCAATATCAGCGGCCGTGGGCGGCTGACCGAAGAAAATATCAAGGAAACCCTGCGTGAAGTGCGCATGGCATTGCTGGAAGCGGACGTCGCGCTACCGGTGGTTCGTGATTTTATCAATCGCGTCAAAGAAAGCGCGGTTGGGCACGAGGTTAACAAAAGCCTGACGCCGGGGCAGGAGTTCGTCAAGATCGTCAAGAACGAACTGATTGCCGCCATGGGCGAAGTCAACACCGAGCTTAATCTGGCGGCTCAGCCGCCGGCGGTGGTGCTGATGGCGGGCTTGCAAGGTGCCGGTAAGACCACCAGCGTCGGCAAGCTAGGCAAGTTCCTGAAAGAAAAACAAAAGAAAAAAGTGCTGGTGGTTTCCGCCGACGTTTATCGCCCTGCGGCGATCAAACAGTTGGAAACGCTGGCTGAAGGCGTCGGCATCGACTTTTTCCCGTCGGATGCCAAAGACAAGCCGATCGACATTGTTAACCGTGCGCTGCAACAGGCGAAGCTGAAGTTTTACGATGTGCTGATCGTCGATACCGCCGGTCGTCTTCACGTCGACGAAGCGATGATGGACGAAATCAAGCAGGTGCATGCGGCGATCAAGCCGGTGGAAACCCTGTTTGTGGTCGACGCCATGACCGGCCAGGATGCGGCCAACACCGCCAAGGCGTTTAACGAAGCGCTGCCGCTGACCGGTGTAGTGCTGACCAAGGTTGACGGTGACGCACGCGGCGGTGCCGCGCTGTCGATTCGCCACATTACCGGCAAGCCGATCAAGTTCCTTGGCGTTGGCGAGAAGACCGACGCACTGGAGCCGTTCCACCCGGATCGCGTGGCTTCGCGCATTCTTGGCATGGGTGACGTGCTGTCGTTAATTGAAGATATCGAGAGCAAGGTCGACCGCGATCAGGCGGAGAAACTGGCCAACAAGTTGAAGAAAGGCGACGGCTTTGATTTGACCGACTTCCTCGATCAGCTCAAGCAAATGCGCAACATGGGCGGTATGGCCAGTATGTTGAGCAAGTTGCCGGGCGCAGGCCAACTGCCGGACAACGTTAAATCGCAGATGGATGACAAGGTGCTGGTGCGTATGGAGGCGATCATCAACTCGATGACGCTGAAGGAGCGCGCCAAACCGGAAATCATCAAGGGGTCGCGCAAGCGCCGTATTGCGATGGGTTCCGGCATGCAGGTGCAGGACGTCAACCGGCTGTTGAAGCAGTTTGACGAAATGCAGCGCATGATGAAGAAGATGAAAAAAGGCGGTATGGCGAAAATGATGCGCGGCATGAAAGGCATGATGCCGCCAGGTTTCCCAGGCCGTTAAACGTGCTGCTTTCCAGCAGGGGAGCACGTTAACCGATTTGCCGTTCGCGGCAAAAACCGCCCGAAAGTGAGTGGGGCGCAAAACGAATTGCCGGCAATCTACGCTTTAGATTGCTTTTTGCGCCAAAATGAGTAAAATTTTCGGGCTTTTTATATTGCAACCGGGCCCCGTCCCTCAATGGGGCCCGGCTGTTTTATTAACTAAAGAGGATGTTATGGTAACAATTCGTTTGGCACGTGGCGGCGCTAAAAAGCGTCCGTTCTATCAAGTAGTAGTGACCGACAGCCGCAACGCTCGTGATGGTCGTTTCATCGAGCGCGTAGGCTTCTTCAACCCGATCGCTTCTGGTCAGGCTGAAGCACTGCGTCTGGACCTGGACCGCATCGAACATTGGGTCGGCCTGGGTGCAACCGTTTCTGATCGCGTTGGCGCGCTGATCAAAGACGCTAAGAAAGCAGCTTAATCTGTCGCGGTGGTGGCAATGAGCAAGCAACTCAAACCGGTAGCACCTAAGCAGCCGCTTGTACTCGGCAAAATGGGGTCTACTTACGGCATTCGTGGTTGGCTCAGAGTGTTTTCATCCACCGAAAACGCCGAAAGCATTTTTGACTATCAGCCGTGGTTAATCCAAAAGGCGGGTCAGTGGCAGGTTGTCGAGCTGGAAAGCTGGAAGCGCCACAATCAGGACCTGATTATCAAGATCAAAGATATTGACGATCGGGATGCGGCGAATCTGCTGACCAATTGCGAAATTGTCGTGGATTCCGAGCAGTTGCCTCCGTTGGAAGGCGATGATTACTACTGGAAAGACCTGATGGGCTGCCAGGTAGTCACCACTTCCGGCTACGAGCTGGGCAAAGTCATTGATATGATGGAAACCGGTTCGAACGACGTAATGGTCGTGCGGGCAAACCTGAAAGATGCCTTCGGTATGAAGGAGCGGTTGGTCCCGTTTCTTCATGGGCAGGTTATCAAGAAAGTCGATCTCGCTGCCAAGGTAATCGAGGCAGATTGGGATCCTGGTTTTTGACCTCCGGATCGCACGATCGCAGCAAGTGGAATAACGCAATGGGGATTGGCTTGTGTTCATTGGTATTGTAAGCCTGTTTCCAGAGATGTTTCGTGCAATCACCGATTACGGGGTGACTGGCCGGGCAGTAAAAAATGGCCTGCTGAGCGTGCAGTGCTGGAGTCCTCGTGACTTCACCTACGACCGGCATCGTACCGTGGACGATCGCCCTTATGGCGGCGGCCCGGGAATGCTGATGATGGTGCAACCATTACGGGAAGCCATTTCAGCTGCGAAAGCAGCGGCAGGCGAGGGAGCAAAGGTGATTTATCTGTCACCTCAGGGGCGCAAGCTGGATCAAACCGGCGTTTGCGAACTGGCGACCAATCAGAAGATGATTCTGGTGTGTGGTCGTTACGAAGGGATCGATGAGCGCGTGATCCAAACCGAAATTGACGAAGAATGGTCAATCGGCGATTACGTTCTCAGCGGCGGGGAACTGCCGGCAATGACCCTGATTGATTCAGTGGCCCGTTTCATACCGGGCGTGCTGGGACATCAGGCCTCTGCGGAAGAAGACTCTTTCGTCGATGGATTGCTGGATTGTCCGCATTATACCCGGCCTGAGGTGTTGGAAGGGATGGAAGTACCGCCGGTTCTGCTGTCGGGCAACCATGCCGAGATACGTCGCTGGCGCTTAAAGCAGTCGCTGGGCCGTACCTGGCTTAGAAGACCTGAACTTCTAGAAAGCCTAGCTCTGACTGACGAGCAAGAGGTGTTGCTGGCGGAGTTCCAACGGGAACATCGCGCGGAGCAACAGGACTATTAAGGCAGCGTCTAAGACGTAGCCGATATATCAGTTTACCTAGGGTAAGAGACATATTATGAGCAACATTATTAAGCAACTTGAACAAGAGCAGATGAAACAAGACGTACCTGCATTCCGTCCGGGTGATTCCGTGGAAGTGAAGGTATGGGTCGTTGAAGGTAGCAAAAAACGTCTGCAGGCATTCGAGGGCGTGGTTATCGCTATCCGTAACCGCGGTCTGCACTCTGCATTCACTGTTCGTAAGATTTCCAACGGCGAAGGTGTTGAGCGTGTATTCCAGACTCACTCCCCAGTAATCGACAGCATTACTGTTAAACGTCGTGGTGCCGTTCGTAAAGCCAAACTGTACTACCTGCGTGAGCGTACTGGTAAGGCTGCTCGCATCAAAGAGCGTCTTAACTAAGATACAGCTAACGCTGCATCCAAAAGTTAATAGTCATAAGGGGCTTGCCGTGATGGTAAGCCCCTTTTTTATATTTATACCTGGTATTTGTTTCAGTACAACTCGCCCTATGGACTGCCTTGCCTGTTTGGCTGCGGCGATGATTCAACCAGTAACGCCGTTGATAATCGGCAAAACACGCGTTGGGCCAGCGGTTCGGCGGTGTTCGAGCCGAGAGATCGCAACGTCGCCTGACTTCACTACAGCGCGGCCGCGCGCTGCGTTCTCTTCTCTGCATGTGGCTTGGCGGGGATGATATCACCCGGCTTTACGATTACACGCGCCACCGACTCGTGCGTGGCAAAGGTACAGCTGCAATTAATGTTCTGGCATTGGTGATAACGTTCTTTGGTCGATTCGCTGAGGTAGCGGCTGGAACGGGTATGGGCCACGCTACCGCATAGTGGACAGTGCATCATGATCGGATCCTCTTGTGGTTTGCCTTACGTATTGTGATTATACTAGCCGATAAACTTGCAAAAGCAAGATTAAATTTGCAAGTTTATCGGGGTCATTTGTTTTGTGTAAATACTGGTTGATGGATTGCTGTAGTTAACGCCAAGGACAAGCAGCGAAACGGCAGAGAAACAAGCAAGGGCATTCGATACTTAAGCGGGGGAAGTCAGCCACGGTGAACGCCAGTCGGCACGATAGGCCACGTTGCGGTTTAGCTATCGAGTTCATCATACAGCCGGCGTTTCAGGCCGCTTTTCTTGAGTGAGCGTAGTAAATGATAACTTTTGCGGCGATAGTACCAGTTCACGGCAAAGGTACCGACACCCACGGCAGCTCCTACCAATACCGCGATATCTTCAGGCGAATGCCGTCCAAACCACGCCAGACAGGCGGCTATAAAATAAGAAAGCGTTGAAGTAAATTTTTCCATTGCGTAGTCCTACCTTTATACGAGTTCCGCTTGGCAGCGGCGGTCGCCACCGGCATCTCAACCGGCTAACCGTATGACAGAATGGGTCCTCGTTCCTCGAGCCCGGTTAGGCACAGTGTCCTGTTGCCAAATGCTGCCAGCAATCATTGCGGGTTGTGGATACGCTGGCACAACCCGTAGTGGTTGCATTGGTGACAAATAAAAACACCCGCGCCAGCGGGTGTCTAAAATGCAATACCACGCGGCGTCAAACGCGTTAGCGATCGCCGTGGCGGTCGGCAGAGTAAAATATTTCTTGATAATCATTGTCCGGCAGCACCTGACTGGCCAGATCTGAAATCAGCGACATGGCGATCAAAAACTCAGAGGTGCTGCATTGTGCCGCCTGGGATACATCTGCGATAAACTGGATGCGCGACAGTGTTAGTTGTTGTTTATCCACGGTTTCCACTGTTTTTGCCCTCTCTGTAATATACTGTTTATTTATACAGTATTATGCAAAATGCTAAACCCGTCAATGGGTGGTAGCGTCATTTGCCGTGTAAAATTGCTGGATGTTTAATAAGAGAACTATCTTGTTGAAACCGCTAAGCCACCGATAAACCTCCGGGGAGAGAAAGCGTCAGCGGTTGGGGCGATAAGGTAAAAAGTACCGTTGCTGGCTGCAGGAGAGATAATTGATGAAGACAGGAGTCGCTTTTTGATTTCATAACTTGCTTTTGCGCGCTGGTTGTTTGTATTTTCATGGTTCATGCCGCATAATCTAATGATAGGCGAAAGCCACGCCAGGCAATACAGGTTGTCGCGGCTGTGCGCTTGCGATTCGCCAACGACGATGTGTAAAAGCAACATTATTTTATGACCGGGGAAGTTATGCGTGAAGAAACTGTGAATGACAACGCCGACGTCGGCGCAGTGATTGAAAGAATCCTTTCTTCTTATGGCGTAGCCACACAAAAAGAGCTGAGCGATACCTTGGGCATCGCGCCCAACAATATCAGCAGTTGGTTGCAACGGGGCAGCGTGCCGGGGCAGGTGATTATCAATTGTGCGCTGACCACCGGGGCCGATCTGGCCTGGCTGATGACCGGCGAGAAAGCAAAGCAGCAGCCTCGAGAGAAAGTCTTGCCGGCGGTACGTGGCAAAGCGTTGTATGAACGGGTGCTGGCGTCTGGTGGTAAGGGGGTGCTGCGGCGGATTCTGGATGCGTACGGATTCAGTCTGCAAAAAGAGTTGGGCGATCTGCTGGGTATCTCCTCCGGCACCATGAGTACCTGGGTGCGGCGTGACTATTTTCCTGGCGATATCGTGGTGACCTGTGCGTTGGATACCGGGGTACCGCTGTTATGGCTGGCGACTGGCGAAGGCAATATGCACAGCGCGGCCACGCCGGCGGCACCTGCCACCAGTCGTGCTCGTGCCTTGCCACAATATCAATTGCTGGCAGGGCAATTGCAGCCTGCGGGGGAGTGGTTGGCCGATCCGGCCTTGATCCCCACTCGCGTTTTGCACCCGGCTTACGTTGACGGTGGGCGTACCGCATGGCTGGTAGATCTGGCTATTACGCATATCGCTAATGGACGTTGGCTGATCGACATTGATGGCAATATAGATGTGTATGATATTGCGCGTCTACCAGGCAATCAGCTACAGGTCAGCGGTGGAAACGCTGATTTTCAATGTTCCACCGACGCCTTGAAAGCGTTGGGAATGGTCTGGTTGACGCTGGCACAACAGGCATAAAAAACCCACCGTTTGCCCACTGAGTTTGACGTCGTCGGGTGTTCGGTGGGGAGGCGCGATGATGGTCGGCAGGCCGTTGCTATAGCGTGCTTACAGGCCGTAAACCAGCGTTACCGAGGTTGTGGTATCGGTGTTTTTCGGTGCAGAAGCCGGCGGTTCACTGTTGTAGGTCACGGTATAGGCCAGGCGCAACGAGAACCGGTCATTAATGGCCACGTTCAGTGCAGTTTCGGAGTTCAAGGTAATGTCTTCGTTTGCCAACGCGGAGAAACCTTCGGTGAACTTGGTGTTGTCCGTCAACTGGTAGGAATAGTTGGCAGCACCATAAGCCAGTGCTTTGGTGGTGCGGCCACCGTCGTGATATTCATCATGGCGCACACCAGGGCCAAACTCGACGCGCAGATCGTGAATCGGATCGTTGAAGATTTGACGACCATAGCCTCCGGTCAGCGTCGAGCGTGAATCATAACCAGCGAAGCGATCGTTCAACCAACTTGCCTGTCCAAACAAATAGTTACGCTCGGTCATGTTGTAACGCGTGCGGCCACCGGCCTGATATTTCTCAGAGGAACGCACATTGGATGACGTGGTATTGGTGGCGGATCCCCACAGGCTGTATGCGCTGACGGTGTTAAACCAGGTCAGTGACGTATTGGCAAGCAGGGTGGAGCTTTCCGAGTTGCCGGACTGCGCGTTATAACCGGCCTGAATATTACCTTCAAACGGTTTTTTTGCCGTGGCCGGATCGTCCATCGCGGTAAACAGCGTATTGTCGGCAAAGGATGAAAAAGACAGGCAAGCACTCAAACAGCTTAGGTACAACGGAATAGCGCGACGAGCGCGTGAAGAGAGCATTTTGGATCCAGTTTGTTAAGTGGTGGTTGGTAAAAGCGGGCGCATTATAGCGACTCACGCTGCCGTCCAAAATAGCGCCGATTAGCTTAAGTTTTTAATTTTTAACTACTAGTTATTCTCTTCTCTTCTGCTGATTTTACTGGCTTGGACGCGATAAAATGCTTTGTATCCTTAATCTTTACCCGGCCTTTCAGCACAAGTGTCGTCAGGCGACAACGGTTGCCCCATTGCCGCCACTCGCGGGGAATTACATGAAGGTGCTGACCAGCAGATAACCGGTGATGCAGGAACACAACACGCCGATCAAACCTGGAATAATAAAACTGTGGTTGATGATAAATTTACCGATACGCGTGGTGCCGGATCGGTCAAAGCCGATGCAGGCCAAGTCGCTAGGATAGGTTGGCAAGACGAAATAACCATAGGCCGCAGGGAAGAAAGCCAGCAGCATTTTGGGATCGACCCCCAGTTGCAACCCCATCGGTGCGATGGCTGCTAGCGCCGCCGCCTGGCTGTTTACCAGTTTGGATACCAGAAACAGCACGATGGCATAGGTCCACGGCTGGCTTTTGACCACATCCTCCAGCAGCAGCTTTAACTCACCCATATGTGCCTGAAAGAACGTATCGCTCATCCAGGCGACGCCGAATACCGAGAAAATGGCCACCATGCCGGCTTTGAACACCGCGCCGTTGGCGATGTCGCCCGGCTTCACTTTACAGCTCATTAATATGATGGCGCCGGCGATCAGCATCATCATCTGAATCACCAGATTCATCGACAGCGGTTTCAGCACCCCTTTGACCTCAAATGACGGCCGTAAATCGGCAAATGCCCCGAGTAGCACCACGACGGCAATCGCCGCAAAAAAGATCAGCGTAGAGGCATAGGCCTGCCTGGCGAAGCGCTGATTCAGCAGCGTTTCGGTACCGCCATAGATATAGGCACGTTGCTCTGGATCGCCGATCCGCGCCTGGAACTCGGCATCTTTGTCTAAATCCTTGCCACGGCGCAGGCTCCACAGCGCGGCCATCAATACGCCGACCAGTGAAGAAGGGACGGAGATCGCCAATATCTCCAGCAGGGTATAGGCCTTGCCGATGCCATGGCCGGCGGCAATGATGGACACCAGTGAAACCACCGCCACCGAAACCGGTGAAGCGGTGATGGCCATTTGCGATGCAACCGACGACACGGCCATCGGCCGTTCCGGTCGAATGCCTTTTTTGATGGCGATATCGGCAATAATCGGGAACATGGTATATACCACATGGCCGGTACCACACAGGAAGGTCAGCGTCCAGGTAGTGAACGGCGCCAGCAGCGTGATGTGCTGTGGATGACGACGCAGCAGGCGTTCGGCGTATTGCATCATGACATTCAATCCGCCGGCGGTTTGCAGCACCGACGCACAGCCAATGACCGCCAGTATGGTCAGCATGACATCAACCGGTGGTTTGCCGGGTTGTAGACCAAACACAAAGCTCAGCAGGAATAAACCGATACCGCTGATCAACCCCAGTCCCATACCGCCAAAGCGGGTACCGACCAGTAAGCAAACAATAATAATGGCAAATTGCAGAGTTATCATGAGAGTCCCTTGTTAAAAGAAATGCTGTGGCTCATGAGCCTTCCTTGCAGGTGACGGAGCCTGTCTGCGCAGGCTTACCCCTAAAGAGGTGTGAACCGTTTAGTGCCATCATTCAGTAATTACCGGGGGAGAACTATGAGGTTGCGCAATGTTTATTCACGCGTAACTATTTTGGGGAGGTATAAAGCGGTATTGCGTGACGAAGATTGATTTGTGTAAAGTTATATTTACGATCAGCTATGGGTTTGAGGCAGTTGACATCTTACGCATTATGGTGATTTTTGTATTGGTTTTATTGTTATTATTTATTGTTTTTAAATGATATTTATTGTTTTTCACCGTTTGTTTTTTCTGGTCTTCATGGGTGAGTGGTTGTCAGTAATTTTTTATTTACGGTTTTTGGATTGAAATCTTTACATGTCGTGTTAAGGTAGAGGCCTGTAACGCTCAATGTTCAATTTACTTACGCTCAGGCATAACGGCAAACGACAGGAACAGCATCATGCAAAAAGACGCGCTCAATAACGTACACATCAGTGCAGAACAGGTTTTGATTACGCCAGAAGAGCTGAAAAACCAGTTCCCGCTCAGCGCCAGCGACGAAAATGAAATCGCCGCAGCCCGCAAAACTATCGCCGATATTTTGCAAGGGCGCGATCACCGTCTGCTGGTGGTATGCGGGCCATGCTCGATCCACGATCCGGATGCGGCACTGGATTACGCACGTCGTTTGAAAACCCTGTCGGCTGAATTGAGCGATCAGCTGTATATCGTTATGCGCGTCTATTTTGAAAAGCCAAGAACCACCGTCGGTTGGAAAGGCCTGATCAACGATCCGTATATGGATGGCTCGTTTGATGTCGAAGCCGGTTTGCACATTGCGCGTCGCCTGCTGCTGGATCTGGTTGGCATGGGGCTGCCATTGGCCACCGAAGCGCTGGATCCCAACAGCCCGCAATACCTCGGCGATCTGTTCAGTTGGTCGGCAATCGGTGCGCGTACCACCGAATCGCAGACCCACCGCGAAATGGCGTCCGGCCTGTCGATGCCGGTCGGCTTTAAAAATGGCACCGACGGTAGCCTGGGGACCGCCATCAACGCCTTGCGAGCCGCTGCCATGCCGCACCGTTTCGTTGGTATCAATCAGGCTGGGCAAGTGTGCCTGTTACAAACTCAAGGCAACCCGGATGGCCACGTGATCCTGCGCGGTGGCAAAACGCCGAATTACAGTGCGCAAGACGTCGCGGCCTGTGAAAAACAGATGCGTGAAGCGGGACTCCGTCCGTCCTTGATGATAGATTGCAGCCATGGCAATTCTAATAAAGATTACCGCCGTCAGCCGGTGGTTGCCGAGTCGGTAATGGAGCAGATCAACGCAGGTAATCGCTCTATTACCGGCATCATGCTGGAAAGCCATCTGCATGAAGGCAACCAGTCTTCCGAGCAGCCGCGTGTCGATATGCGTTACGGGGTATCCGTCACCGACGCCTGCATTGACTGGAATGATACCGAGACGCTGCTGCGCCGCATGCATCAGCAGCTTGGTGCCGCGCTGATGGCACGCACTGGAGAGTAGTGAGTTATGGTGGCTGAACTGACCGCGCTGCGCGATCAAATTGACGAAGTGGATAAAGCATTGCTGGATTTGCTGGCGAAACGCCTGCATCTGGTGGCTGAAGTGGGCGAAGTCAAAAGCCGCCACGGACTGCCGGTGTATGTACCCGAGCGTGAAGCGGCGATGCTGGCTTCGCGCCGTGCGGAGGCGTCGGCGCTTGGCGTGCCGCCGGATCTGATTGAAGACATATTGCGTCGTGTGATGCGCGAATCGTATGTCAGCGAGAATGACAAAGGCTTTAAAACCCTGTGCCCACAACTGCGTCCGATTGTGATTATCGGCGGTAACGGCCAGATGGGACGTTTGTTCAATCGCCTGCTGACGCTGTCGGGCTATCAGGTAAAAGTGTTGGATCAGCAAGATTGGCCGCAGGCGGAAACGCTGCTGTCTGACGCCGGCATGGTGATTGTCAGCGTGCCGATCCACGTCACCGAGCAGGTTATTCAGCGGCTGCCGGCGCTGCCGGACGACTGCATTCTGGTTGACCTGGCATCGGTGAAGAACCGCCCGCTGCAGGCGATGTTGGCGGCACATGGCGGCCCGGTATTGGGGCTGCACCCGATGTTTGGCCCAGATGTCGGCAGCGTTGCCAAGCAGGTGGTGGTGTACTGCGACGGCCGTCAGCCCGAAGCCTACCAGTGGCTGCTTGAGCAATTGCAGGTCTGGGGGGCACGGTTGCACCGCATCAGCGCGGTGGAACATGACCAGAACATGGCGTTCATTCAGGCTCTGCGCCACTTCGCCACGTTTGCCTACGGCCTGCATCTGGCGGAGGAAAACGTGCAGCTTGAGCAATTGCTGGCACTGTCCTCGCCGATTTACCGACTGGAGCTGGCGATGGTGGGGCGGCTGTTCGCGCAGGATCCACAGCTGTACGCGGATATCATTATGTCGTCGGAAGAAAATATTCAACTGATCAAGCGTTACTACACGCGTTTCGGCGCGGCGATAGAACTGCTGGAGCATGGCGATAAACAGCAGTTTATCAATAGTTTCCAAAAGGTTGAGCACTGGTTCGGCGATTATGCCGAACGTTTCCTGGTGGAAAGTCGCTCGCTGCTGCGTCAGGCCAACGACAGCCGTCAATAAAATCCGCGATACATCACAAAAAAGGTCTGGCAGATGCCAGACCTTTCAACGAGCGACTATGTCAGCTATCAAACCGAATCCCTGCGTATTCCAGGCCGAATCGTCGGTCAACTGATTGCCTGGTTATCCTACCCGGCGGTTTTATGCGGTTCAGGAGGGGTTGACCGGCACCACGTTTTCACTAGGGTAGCAGCCCAGCACCTTCAACGAACGAGTAATTGGCGTCAAGTCCTGCAGAGCCTTCCGCATGGCATCGGAGCGGATATTGGCCTGTACGTCGATGTAAAACATCTCTTCCCACGGATTGCCATGGATCGGGCGGGATTCCAATTTGGTCATGATGATGCCGTTGTCACGTAGCACCAGCAACGCTTCGACCAGCGCCCCCGACTGTTGGCCGGTTGCCATGATAAAGGTTGTTTTTGCCGGTACCTGTTCTGACACGTCAATTGCCTTGCGCGCCAGCACGATGAAGCGGGTAATATTCTGTTGCTGATTGGCCAGGTTGTGTTCCAGCACCTGCAAACCATACAGCGCGCCGCCGGCTTCGCTGCCCAGTGCGGCGGCTGTTGGCGAATTGATTTTGGCAACCTTTTCCATTGCCGCGGCGGTACTTTCGCAGTATTCGATTTTCCAGTGCGGGTAGCGGCTGATGAAATGGCTGCACTGCTGAAACGGTTGTGGATGGCTATAGACGGTATCAATCTGGTTAAGATCGGTGTCGCTGGCGACCAGCACGCAGTGATCGATCGGATTGGTCAGTTCGCCGACGATTGACAGGCTGGTGTGCTGCAGCAGGTCGTAAACGTCATTGATGGAACCGGAACTGGTGTTTTCAATCGGTAATACCGCGTAGTCCGCCTGGCCGGTTTCGACCTGGGTGAAAATATCCTGGAACTTCTGACAGCCGTGCTCTATCAATTGGTCGAAATGGCGTGCGGCGTAGCGGCGCGCGGCCAGATGAGAGTAAGAGCCTTTTGGACCGAGGAACGCAACGCGTGCAGAATGCTGGCTGGTCTGATTGAGTTGATGTTGCAACAGTGCCTGTTGCGTCAGCACCGAGTCTTCGATAATCAGCTGGAACAGTCGAGTGATGTAAAAACCGTCCAGATCATAAGGTTTGGCGGCGGTAATCAGGGCGTCCAGCAGGTCGCGCTCGCGCTCTTTATCACGGATTGGACGGTGAGAGTGCAACTTGGTTTTGCCCACTTCTACCGCCAGCTCACGACGCTCTGCCAGCAATGCCAGCAGTTTCAGATCCAGTGCGCTGATGCGTTCACGCAGCACGAGTAACGGGTTGTCAGTCATAATCAGCTTTGCCTTGTGTTTTTCTAATAATCATAAAAAAAGCCCCCTGGTTCCAGGAGGCTTTGCTGTTCGTCTTCGCATTCTTTATCACACGACGAAACGCCTCCCAATCAGGGGAAGGTAAAAAAGAATGCGAAGAAAAACGGTTTGCGTTGCATTGGCTGCCTATCGGCTAATGAGTGAGGTTTTAAAGTAACCGCTGGGTTTTCTCTCTGTCAATAAAAACCGGTGAACAAAAAGCGCGCCCTTGGGCGCGCTGGTGTGAAACTACCGGGACGGATTACTCTTGTTCCGGTTCCACTTCTACTTCCGGAACGACGTCCTTCACGCTGGCGTGTGCGCGGCGTGCCTCGCCTTTATGCTGCACTTTGTTGAGCTGGCGCTCCAGCTTGGCGATCAGTTCGTTGACGGCGGTATACATATCTTCGTGTTTGGCGCTGGCGACCAGCGGGCCGTTTGGCGTGGTAATGGTGGCGTCGGCCACAAACCCTTTAGGTTCTTTGGATAAAACAATGTGCGGGTTAATCAGCTGGGCCTGCCATTTATCCAGTTTACTGAGACGGTCTTCGACATGATTACGGATTGCGGGGGTGATATCCATTTGTTTGCTGGTAATGTTGATTGTCATATGACTTACCTCTCTTGTCTTTCCGTCTTGGATGGATTCAGCATACCCCGCTTTATGGCTAAAGGGGTGAGGAAAATCACCTTTTTTTGTCACCTTTTGCAAAGTTAGTTCAATCTGTGATTTAGCCTCTGAAACCGCCATCTAGCGCTTGAGTCTTCTCGTCGGATCGCGCATTATTGATAAGTTGACCGGCGTGGATTGTTTGCTAACGCTGTGTTTTTAATTATATATTTTCCCAGTCTGGTGCCAGCGCGCGCCAATAAAAACGGCAGCCGAGGCTGCCGTTTTGTTTTCTGCCATGCAGGACGACAATCAGGACTGATTGGCAGCGATGATTTTCGCCACTTTGTCCGCCTGGCCGTTCAACTGCAGCTGCTTGTACGCGTTTTCCATCAACGGCAGCGCATCACGCGTCGCTTTGGTGTCCGGGTATTCACGCATCATCTGTTCGACACGATTAACAACCGCGACGTAAGCACCGCGTTTAGTGTAGTATTCCGCCACTGAAAGCTCATACTTGGACAGACGGTCCTTGAGGTATACCAGGCGCTTTTGTGCATCCGGCGTATATTGACTGCTCGGATACTGCTGAATCAGCTGGCTGAAATCGCGGAACGCAGCGCGGGCATGCTGTGGATCGCGGTCTGAACGATCGACCCCGAAGAAGCCCTGCAATGCGCTGTCATCCAGTGCCATATCCGTCAGACCGCGCATGTACATCACATAATCGATGTTCGGATGCGTTGGGTTCAGGCGCATAAAGCGATCGATGGATGCCTGCGCCAGTGGCAGATCGGCCGACTTATAGTAGGCATAAATCAGATCCAGCTGCACTTGCTGGGAGTACGGCCCGAAAGGATAGCGGTTGTCTAACGCTTCGAGTTGCGTAATCGCGCCCTTGAAGTTACCGTCCTGCAGTTTCTGCTGGGCGTTTGCATAGATTTCCGAAGGCGGGTTGTCGGGAACCGCATCCTTGGAACTGGAGCAACCTGCCAGCGCCAGGCTCAACGTGGCTGCCGCCACCAGATATTTCATACGCGTCATGACGTTTTGATTATCCTCAGGGTGTTATTCCGGGAGACTGTCCGTTAAGCTCCCGACAAAGACCAGTTACAATAGCACATTATATTAAACGGCATCGCCGTGAAAACCCAACGTTAACGAAGAAGCTGCATATGGCACAACAAGTACAACTCACCGCAACGGTGGCCGAATCTCAACTCGGACAACGTTTAGATCAGGCTTTGGCCGAATTGTTCCCCGATTATTCACGTTCTCGCATAAAAGAATGGATTTTGGAAGATCGGGTACAGGTCAACGGCAAAACGACAAACAAACCGAAAGAGAAGGTACTGGGGGGAGAGACGGTTGCCATTGATGCGCAGATTGAAGAAGAAGCGCGTTGGGAACCGCAGGATATCCCGCTGGATATCGTTTATGAAGACAGCGACATTCTGGTAATCAACAAACCGCGCGATCTGGTGGTACACCCGGGGGCCGGCAATCCGGATGGCACGGTGCTCAATGCCTTGCTGCATTACTATCCGGAAATCATCGACGTGCCGCGTGCCGGCATCGTTCACCGCCTGGACAAAGACACCACCGGTCTGATGGTGGTCGCCAAAACCGTGCCTGCGCAAACCCGTCTGGTTGAAGCGCTGCAGTTGCGGGAAATTACCCGTGAATACGAAGCGGTGGCGATTGGTACCATGACCGCCGGCGGCACCGTGGAAGAGCCGATTGCGCGCCATTCCACCAAACGTACTCATATGGCGGTTCACCCGATGGGCAAACCGGCGGTAACGCATTACCGCATCATGGAGCATTTCCGCGCGCATACCCGTTTACGTTTGCGTCTGGAAACCGGCCGTACCCATCAGATCCGTGTGCATATGTCGCACATTAACCATCCGCTGGTGGGCGATCCGCTGTACGGTGGTCGCCCACGTCCGCCAAAAGGTGCGTCAGAGGACTTTATCACCACTTTACGCGGCTTCGACCGTCAGGCACTGCATGCAACCATGCTGCGCCTGTATCATCCTATCAGCGGCATTCAGATGGAATGGCATGCGCCATTGCCACAGGATATGGTTGATTTGATCGATGCGCTGAAGGCCGATACCGAAGAATTCAAGGATCAGATGAACTGGTAATGGACGCGCTTATCCAACCTGACTGGCCGTTACCGCCAGGTGTCGTGGCCTGCAGTACCACCCGACATGGCGGCGTAAGCCTGCCGCCCTATGATTCGCTCAATCTCGGCAGCCATGTCGGTGATGTTGAATCGGCGGTATGGCGTAACCGTGAGCTGCTGGTGGCGGGGGCAAGCCTGCCGCAGATGCCGTACTGGCTGGAACAGGTGCATGGGACTCGCGTACTGCGTCTGGAAGGGCAGGTGCCGACCGATCTGCGCGCTGATGCGGTGTACAGCAATCAGCCGGGGCAGGTTTGTGCGGTGATGACGGCGGATTGCCTGCCGGTGTTGTTCTGCTCCCGAGCCGGCAAGGAAGTCGCCGCTGCCCATGCCGGTTGGCGTGGGTTATGCGATGGGGTGCTGGAAAGCACGGTTGCGGAATTTGCCGCCGAGCCTGGGCAGATTATTGCCTGGCTTGGACCGGCCATCGGACCGCAGTGCTTCGAGGTCGGCGCTGAGGTACGCGCGGCATTTACGGCGGTCGACGCCGCCGCTGGCGCTGCTTTTATCCCGCAGGGTGATAAATACCTTGCCGATATCTACTTATTGGCACGCCAGCGGCTGCAAGCTGTTGGAATCACCGAAATATATGGTGGCAACCGTTGTACCGTCAGCGAAATCAGTCATTTTTTCTCCTATCGACGCGAGCGAATAACCGGACGTCTGGCAAGTTTAATCTGGCTGATATAACCTATTGAATTAGGACGGTCCACTGACGCATGGCGTTGTACTCATAATATAGTGTCAAAATAACCTTGAAAATTTGAGGGATGACCTCATTTAATCTCCAGTAGCAATTTTGTCCTATATTGGAGGTGTTATGCGTCTGGATCGTCTTACCAACAAGTTCCAGCTTGCCCTCGCCGATGCCCAATCTCTAGCCCTTGGGCACGACAACCAGTTTATTGAACCGTTACATCTGATGAGCGCATTGCTCAATCAGGAAGGGGGCTCGGTTCGTCCACTCTTAACCTCAGCCGGTATCGATGCCGGGCGCGTACGCACCGAAATCGAACAGGCTCTTTCCCGTCTGCCGCAGGTCGAAGGCACCGGTGGCGACGTGCAACCGTCCCACGAACTGGTGCGAGTGCTGAACCTGTGCGACAAGCTGGCGCAAAAGCGTGCGGACAAGTTTATCTCTTCCGAATTATTTGTACTGGCGGTGCTGGAAGATCGCGGCACGCTGACCGATCTGCTGAAAGCAGCCGGCGCGACAACCGATAAAATCAGCAAGGCGATTGAGCAAATGCGAGGCGGCGACAGCGTGGAAGACCAGGGTGCTGAAGACCAGCGTCAGGCGTTGAAAAAATATACCATCGATCTTACCGAACGTGCCGAACAGGGCAAACTTGACCCGGTGATCGGTCGTGACGAGGAAATTCGCCGTACCATTCAGGTACTGCAACGCCGTACCAAGAACAACCCGGTGTTGATCGGTGAACCCGGCGTGGGTAAAACCGCTATTGTGGAAGGCCTGGCACAGCGCATCATCAATGGTGAAGTGCCTGAAGGACTCAAGCACAAGCGAGTGCTGTCGCTCGACATGGGCGCGCTGATTGCCGGTGCCAAATACCGCGGTGAGTTTGAAGAGCGATTGAAAGGCGTGCTGAGTGACCTCGCCAAGCAGGAAGGCAGCGTCATTCTGTTTATTGACGAACTGCATACCATGGTTGGTGCCGGCAAGGCTGACGGTGCGATGGACGCCGGTAATATGCTGAAACCGGCATTGGCTCGTGGCGAGCTGCATTGCGTCGGCGCAACCACGCTCGATGAGTATCGTCAATATATAGAAAAGGATGCGGCGCTTGAGCGTCGTTTCCAGAAGGTGTTCGTCGCCGAACCGAGCGTTGAAGACACCATCGCGATTCTGCGTGGCCTGAAAGAACGTTATGAACTGCATCACCATGTGCAGATTACCGACCCTGCGATCGTGGCAGCGGCGACGCTGTCGCACCGTTATGTCTCGGACCGCCAGTTGCCGGATAAGGCCATTGACCTGATAGATGAGGCCGCGTCCAGCATTCGCATGCAGATGGACTCGAAGCCGGAAGCGCTCGATCGGCTGGAACGTCGCGTTATCCAGTTAAAACTGGAACAGCAGGCGCTGAATAAAGAATCTGACGATGCCAGCCGGAAACGGCTGGAAATGCTCAGCAGCGAGCTGGATCAAAAAGAACGCGAATATTCCGAACTGGAAGAAGAGTGGAAAGCTGAGAAGGCCTCGCTGTCTGGTACCCAGAACATCAAAGCGGAGCTGGAGCAGGCGAAAATCTCCCTCGAGCAGGCTCGTCGACTTGGCGATCTGGGGCGGATGTCCGAGTTGCAATACGGCAAGATCCCCGAGCTGGAGAAACAGCTTGCTGCGGCAACGCAGGCAGAAGGCAAGACCATGAAGCTGTTGCGGAACCGCGTCACCGATGCCGAGATTGCAGAAGTGCTGGCAAAGGCAACCGGTATCCCGGTGGCCAGAATGCTGGAAGGCGAACGCGACAAACTGCTGCGTTTGGAGCAGGAACTGCATTCACGGGTGATTGGCCAAGACGAAGCTGTGACCGCAGTATCGAATGCCATCCGTCGTAGCCGTGCCGGTTTGTCGGATCCGAATCGCCCGATTGGCTCTTTTCTGTTCCTGGGGCCGACCGGTGTCGGTAAGACCGAACTGTGTAAGGCACTGGCCTCTTTCCTGTTCGACAGTGATGATGCGATGGTGCGTATTGATATGTCCGAGTTTATGGAAAAACATTCCGTCTCGCGGCTGGTCGGTGCGCCTCCCGGCTATGTGGGTTATGAAGAGGGCGGCTATCTGACTGAAGCGGTGCGCCGCAGACCGTATTCCGTCATTTTGCTGGACGAGGTCGAAAAAGCGCATCCGGACGTATTCAATATCCTGTTGCAGGTATTGGATGACGGGCGTTTGACCGACGGGCAAGGGCGTACCGTTGACTTCCGTAATACCGTGGTGATCATGACCTCTAACCTGGGTTCCGATCTGATTCAGGAACATTTTGGTCAGATGAACTATGCACAAATGAAAGAGTCGGTGATGGAAATGGTGAGTCATCACTTCCGTCCGGAATTCATCAATCGTATAGATGAGGTGGTGGTCTTCCATCCACTGGGTCAACAGCATATTGCCGAGATTGCCAAAATCCAGTTGGAGCGTTTGTACCAACGACTGGAAGAACGCGGCTACGCGGTGACGATTACCGAACCTGCGCTGGCGCTGCTTGGCAAAACCGGTTACGACCCGGTGTACGGTGCACGGCCATTGAAACGCGCCATCCAGCAGGAGATCGAAAATCCGCTGGCACAGCAAATCCTTTCGGGGGCGCTGTTGCCTGGCAAACCGGTGACGCTGGATGTCGAAAACGATCATATTGTCGCCAAGCAGTGACGATAAGCGATAATAACGTTAAAAAGGGAGCGGGCAACCGCTCCCTTTTACTTGGGGTGTTTTGGCACTTTTGCGAGAGTTGTCACATTGGAGGGCTAAAAATAGCCATTTAGTGGCTAATAAATACCCTAAAATAAGCTTATTGGCTGTTTTTTGTTCGCTTGGGAGTTTTTTTGAAATTAGGGGTTGCGGCCTTCTGAGAACTCCCTATAATGCGCCTCCACTGACCGGGAACAACGACTGCTTAAGCGCAGGACGCACCACCCAGTCAGTGAGACGAAAGCGAAATAAACGCTTGACTCTCAGGGCGAAAAGCGTAGTATACGCAGCCCGCGCCGATGAGTTTTATCTCCGGCGCAAAAAAATATCAAGTCTTGAAGAGTGACTACTGAAGTAAAATTCATTTAGTGAATCTTTGAGCACCGCTTCACGAGT
>NZ_JANUSB010000017.1 GCF_024793895.1 Serratia sp. AKBS12 | reverse complement strand
AGTGCGGAAAAGATAAGCGCTGAAAGCATCTAAGCGCGAAACTTGCCTCGAGATGAGTCTTCCCTGGGCCTTTAAGGCCCCTGAAGGAACGTTTAAGACTAAGACGTTGATAGGCTGGGTGTGTAAGTGCAGCGATGCATTGAGCTAACCAGTACTAATGATCCGTGAGGCTTAACCTTACAACACCGAAGGTGTTTTAGAGCGAATGATTTTCAGCGAAGTTCCGAGATTGGTTCGGGTGGTTACGAGAGTAACGGCCGGAATGAAACAGAATTTGCCTGGCGGCAATAGCGCGGTGGTCCCACCTGACCCCATGCCGAACTCAGAAGTGAAACGCCGTAGCGCCGATGGTAGTGTGGGGTCTCCCCATGCGAGAGTAGGACACTGCCAGGCATCAAATACACGTTATCAGAGTGACACCTGATAATGGCAAAACCCAAAAGGTTTGCCAGCTTCGCAAGAAGCAACGTAACAGAATCGGTGGAGCGGTAGTTCAGTTGGTTAGAATACCTGCCTGTCACGCAGGGGGTCGCGGGTTCGAGCCCCGTCCGTTCCGCCACTTAATTGATAAGCCCTGAGTCGATGACTCAGGGCTTTTTCATATCCAAAAATCAGCGCTGAGCAATAAACCCAGCATGCAAGCCGGGTTCTCATTAGTTGCTGTTATCGAATATTTTGTCGAGCCAGCTCTAGCTGAATATCTTTATTCAGATTCGCCACCCAACGGTTATAGTTGGAATGAATCTTCCCTTCCTCAGCATCCATATTACTGCTGCTCACATAGTTGATCTGATAACTATTGGCAGTATAAGTAACACGAATGTTGGCCGTATGGCCTCTTAGCATAATCTTGCCATCGATCACGCCTTCGCCGATCGGATTCATGATCCAGCCGCGGTTCAGACCCGCATAAAGTATTGCCTGACGAATTTGCGCTGTGCTGTGGCTGCCAATAACGCTTTGGTTTATGTTCTGTACGGGCGCGGTACTGGAACAACCATTCAGTAGCATGACTGAAAATGCGGCTGCCAAGATGGGGTTTAAAAGTTTCATACTCTTTTCCATGAGAGATTACGAATGAGAAATGCATAAAATTTATGCGTATTTTTTTCCCTATTAAGATAACGCCACTGTTCAGTTAGAACAATTTTTGATGTGCAACATTGATATGATTTTCATTAACGTGGGAATCGATAAGAAAAGAAGAAGGTAATTATTAATATCGCATAAACGAGTATTCTGCACATAAATCAGAATTTTAGACATGCGCGGTGCGGTTAAATATAATAACGTTACGGATTAAAATCGCAGGTTGGTGAGAAGCTTTGATGGCGGGCCGCATGAAGATACTCAATTGGTGGGCATTGGCCGCCAAGCTTGAAACGCGTGAAGCGTGGTTGCAATGGGCGCAACAACCGATTAGCGATCTGTCCCAGGATTCTCCCCCTCCTTGCGTGCATATTCCGATGATGTCATTACGACGTATGAGCGTCGGCACACGTTTGGCCGTTGAGTGCGGGCTGACATTACTGCAGCAGCATTCGGCGGATATGGCAATCTTTACCAGCCGGCATGGCGAGCTGGAACGCACCTATAAAATCTTGCAGCATCTCGACCAGGATCAGCCATTGTCGCCAACCGATTTTGCCATGTCGGTGCATAATACTGCGGCGGGCTGGTTGACCATCATCGCCAAAAATCATTTGGTCACCACCTCGCTGGCCGCTGGTGAAGACAGCTTCCAACAAGGGATGATCGAAGCGCAGGGCATGTTGGCCAGTGGTAGCGCGGAGCGGGTACTGCTGGTCGATTTTGACGGCATTTTGCCAGACGTCTACCACCGCTTTGTTTCCGTGGCGGCACAGCCGTATGCGGTTGCGTTATTACTGGAACAAGGCGATGAGTGGCAATGTGCGCCGGTTGTCGGCCAGGCCACTCCTGGCGAAAGGCCGCAAAGTTTGACCTTTTTGCACGGCTGGCTAAACGGGCAATCAGGTTTTGTGGTGCCAGGCCCGCGCCACGATTGGCGTTGGACGCAATAATGCCCCTGTCATCCTCCGCAGCCACCAATACTACTCGTTCATCGCTGTTTAACCGCTGCTGGCGCGTCATCGCAACCGGCTTTTGTTTTTCGCTGTTTGGCCTGGGCGGTCTACTGCTTTCCTGCGTCTGGTTCAATCTATTGCGGCTGGCGATCCGCAATCGCACTCGGCGCAACCAACTGACGCAAAACGCCATTCGTCACTGCTTCCGATTCTTTTTGGCCACCACGCGTTTTCTTGGCGTTCTGGACTATCATTTTGCCAATAGCGAACGTTTGCACGACGATGCCGGCTGCCTGGTCGTTGCCAATCACCCCAGCTTGCTCGATTACGTACTATTGGCCTCACGCATGCCGCGTTGCGATTGCATAGTCAAAGAAGCGCTGCTCAATAACCTGTTTGTCAGTGGCGTTATCAAGGCGGCCGGCTATCTCGCCAATGCCGAGTCGGAGCGTTTGCTGGCGTTATGCCAGCAGCGGCTGGCGAACGGCGGCACTCTGCTTATCTTTCCTGAAGGGACGCGCAGCACGCCGGGCCAGGCGCTGGCATTACAACGTGGGGCGGCAAATATCGCCGTTCGCAGCCAGTGCGACATCCGCATCGTGCATATCCATTGCGCGCCGCCAATGCTGACGAAACAGGGGAAATGGTATAATATCCCGGCGATAAAACCGCAGTTCCATATAACTGTTCAGGATAAGATCGATTCGCGCCATTTTATTCATGCGGACGATGTTTCTCCTGCCCTCGCAGCAAGACGTTTGACCCAGCATTTAACTGACGCCTTACAGTCAGGTTCTATAAATAATGAGAAATAGCGAATGAATGTATTGAGCAACGAAATCAAGCAATTGATTATAGATACGCTCAATCTTGAAGGTATGACACCGGATGAGATTGAAACACAGGCGCCATTATTTGGCGAAGGGTTGGGTCTGGATTCGATTGATGCGCTCGAATTGGGACTGGCCCTTAAAAATCGTTACGGTGTGGTACTGTCGGCCGAAAGCGAAGATATGCGCCAACATTTTTATTCCGTGGAAACGCTGGCAAAGTTTGTTTCTGCACAGCGTAGCAAATAAGGGGTTTTCATGGATAAGCAACAGATTTTCGAACAGATCCAAACGCTGCTGGTCAAGCTGTTCGAGCTTGAACCGGCGGATATCACGCTCCAATCCCGCCTGTATGAAGAACTGGAGCTGGACAGCATCGACGCCGTCGATCTGGTGGTTCACCTGCAAAAAATCACCGGCAAGAAAATCAAGCCCGAGATGTTCAAATCGGTGCGCACGGTACAAGACGTGGTTGATGCGATTGACGAATTACAGAACTCTGCCGACTGATACGGCGTTAGCTACGTGAAACTGACCAATAGTAGCCTGCCGAAGGTGCTGCGCGTATTGCAGCTACTGACCTGGCTGGTACTGATGGTATACCCGCTGGCGGTATGGTTTGGTCTTCAGCGCTGGGGGAGTTCGATACTGGCACCGTTGCTGGCTGCGGTGTTTACGCTACGGCTGCTGTTGCTGCGCGGTGGTTTACGCCAGCAACTGTGGTTGGGAAAGGCGTTGGCAGCGGTAGGTATGCTGCTGGCTCTGGCCAGTTGGGGGTTAAGACAAACCCATTGGCTGTTGTATTACCCGGTATTGGTTAACGCGCTGTTATTGATGCTGTTTGTATACTCACTGCGTTTTCCACCAACGGTGATAGAGCGTCTGGCGCGCATCAGTGACCCTGAACTGCCCGCAACCGGCATCGTTTATACCCGGCGGGTAACGCAGGTCTGGTGTGGCTTCTTTGTGATTAACGGCGCAATTGCGCTGGCGACCTGTCTGATAGGCGATATCACGCTCTGGACGCTGTATAACGGCGGCATCAGCTATTTGCTGATGGCAGGGCTGATGGGGGGTGAATGGTTAGTGAGAAGACGGCTGCACCGCGCCTGAGTTTGCCGATGCATCAATGGCTCGGTGCAGCGCGGGCAGCAGATACGCCCATCGCCTGGCGTGGCGAACAAACGCTGAGTCTGGCACAGCTTCGCGCTGATGTGGCGCACCTGAGTGCCCGCCTGGAGGAACGCCGTGAAAAACGTTGGGCGCTGTGCTTTGATGATAGCTATCGTTTTGCCGTGGCACTGCTGGCAGCGCTGTACGGCGGTAAATTGCCGGTAATTTTCGGTCACCAGCGCGAAGCCATTCTCAAAGAGCAGCGGGCGGACTTTGACGCGTTGCTGACCGATCTGCCACTGTCGCCCGGCACGGCGGTGCTGGCGGTCGAAGCGGGGCATGACGCGGTGCCGCAGCTTCCGGCCTGGCCGACCGATCCTCAATTCGTTCTTTATACTTCAGGTTCGACCGGCGCACCGCAACCGGTGGTGAAGTCCGTTGCCGCGATGGACAGTGAAAGCGAGATGCTGGCGGCACAGTGGTTACCGGCGTTACGGCATTGCCGGATAGCCGCCTCGGTTTCGCATCAGCATATGTATGGCCTCAGTTTTCGGCTGTTTATGCCGATGGCCTTTGGCCTGCCCTTTGATGCCCGACTGACGGAGTATCACGAACAGCTGATCGCTAAAAATACCCGGTTGCCGCTGGTTTTCATCAGCAGCCCTGCGTGGTTAAAGCGCCTGGATCCGGCGCTTGGTGTGTCTGAATGCCTACAGGTATTTTCTGCCGGCGGACCCTTGGCGTTGGCCGAGGCACAGCTGGCGCAGCGGGCGCTTGGCGTGCTGCCGCTGGAGATTTACGGTACTACGGAAACGGGGGCACTAGCCTGGCGTCAGCAGACGTTGCCATCCACCCGATGGCAACTCTTTACCGGCGTCACACTCGCGCGCAAGCCGCATGGCATCGAAGCAGACTCGCCGCTGGTGCCGGCGCCGGTGGCATTGAGCGATATCCTTAACCTGGCCGCAGACGGCCGCCATTTTGAACTGCTTGGCCGCCGCGACCGCATTATTAAAATTGAAGAAAAACGGCTGTCGCTAGCGGAAATTGAAAAGCGTTTACTGGCATTGCCGGAAATCGTCGATGCCGCGATATTGCCGTTACAACAAGGCGGACGTACCGTTTTGGGCGTAGCGATAGTACTTTCTGCGTTGGGTAAGACTCAGCGCCAAACGCTGGGAGACGGCCGCTTTACCCGCGGCCTGCGTCAGGCATTACGCCCTTGGCTGGAGCCGGCGGCGTTGCCGCGCAGCTGGCGGATTATCCGCGCCATCCCGTTGAACGCTCAGGGTAAGCGAGCCTATGCCGAACTACAGGAACTGTTTTTATGATGCAACCCGAGGTGCTGCAGCGGCAGATGATTGATGCTACGCACGCCTGTGTGCAACTGTGTTTGCCAAGCGAACTACTGTGGTTCCGCGGCCACTTCCCGCAGCATCCGATTTTACCGGGCGTTGCCCAGGTCAATTGGGCGATGCAATTTGCACGAGAGCTGTTGCTGCCCGAGGCCGGCTTCGGCGGTATTGAGGTGCTCAAGTTTCAGCGCCCGCTGATGCCGCAGGAAACGGTGACGCTGGCGTTGGAATGGCAACCGGAGCGGAATAAGTTGCTGTTCAGCTATCGCGTCGCGGCAGCCACCGCCAGCAGCGGGAAGATCGCGCTATGCCGCTGAACGCCGAGTTTTCACCCTGTTTCCTTATTCCCTGCTTCAATCATGGCAGGATGATGGCCGGCGTGCTTGAGGCGCTGGCGGTTTATCAATTGCCCTGCCTGGTGATTGATGACGGTAGCGATGAGGCCACCTGTGCCGAACTGCAGCGCTTGGCGGCGCAATTGCCGTGGGTAACGCTAAGTCGCCTGCCGCAGAATCAGGGCAAGGGCGCGGCGGTGGTTGCCGGGCTGCAGCAGGCACAGCGGCAAGGCTTCAGTCATGCTTTGCAGATCGATGCTGACGGCCAGCATCAACTGAGCGATATCCCGGCGATGCTGGCTGAAGCGCAAAGGCACCCGCAGGCGCTGATCTCCGGTCGCCCGCTATACGATGACTCGGTGCCCAAAGCCCGGTTGTATGGCCGTTATGTCACCCATATCTGGGTGTGGATCGAAACGCTGTCATTGTCGATAAAAGACAGCATGTGCGGTTTTAGGGTCTATCCGGTTGCGCCAACGCTAGCGCTGGCGGCCCGTTATCCGCTCGGTAAGCGAATGGATTTTGACACCGAAGTGATGGTGCGATTGTACTGGCAGGGCGTGCCGAGTTACTTTTTACCGACCCGCGTCACCTATCCGGCAGATGGTGTTTCCCACTTTGACGCGCTACGCGATAATCTGCGTATTTCCTGGATGCACACCCGGCTGTTTTTCGGCATGTTGCCCCGTATTCCGCGTTTATTGCGCCTGCGCCGCCAGCTGGTGCAACCTCAGCATTGGGCTACCACGCGCGAACGGCGAGGGCTGTGGGGCATTCGTCTGATGCTGAAGGTGTATCGACTCTTTGGCCGCCGTGCATTCCAGCTACTGCTGTACCCGGTTATCGGCTATTTTTGGCTGACCGGCCGCACCCAGCGCACCGCTTCGCGAGAGTATCTGCAACGTCTGCAACACTTTGCCCGCCAGCGGCAGCAAACCGTGCCGCAGCCGCTTAACAGCTACCGTCACTTTATGCGTTTTGGCGATGCCATGCTGGATAAGCTGGCCAGTTGGCAGGGCGACCTGCATGACATGACACTGGTGGATCGCCAGCGCTGCCAGCAGCAGATTGCCTCTGGCAAGGGCACGCTGATTCTGGCCTCTCATCTCGGCGATATTGAATCCTGTCGTGCACTAGGGGAACTGGGCGACGGTGTAAAAATCAATGCGCTGGTGTTTACCGAACATGCCGAAAGATTTAATCAGGTGATGAAAGAGGTCAATCCGCGCGCCAATCTGAATTTGATTCAAGTTTCGTCGCTGGGACCGGATACCGCCATGCGGTTGATGGATAAGCTCGACGCCGGGGAGTGGGTGGCGATCGTCGGCGATCGGACTTCCGCCGGACAGTATCAGCGAGGTGAACAGCCGCGCGTGGTGTGGAGCAGCTTCCTTGGGCAGCCGGCGCCGTTCCCTCAAGGGCCGTTCGTACTGGCTTCCGCGTTACGCTGCCCGGTATTCCTGATGTTCGGCCTCAAGCAGCAAGGGCAGCTGCGAGTGTATTTCGAACCGTTCGCCGACCCGCTGGCGCTGCCGCGCGCCGAACGTCAGCAGGCGTTGCAGCAGGCGGTAGATCGCTATGCCGCCCGGTTGGAACATTATTGTCTGTTGGCTCCGCTCGACTGGTTCAACTTTTTCAATTTCTGGCAGTTGGCGGCTGGGCCGTCACCATCGCAAGGGCCTGAACAATGACTATCATCGACGATCCGCGCTGTTCTGCTCGGGTTGATATCACCGTACCTTTCCATGACGCCGATGCCATGGGCGTAGTGTGGCACGGCAACTATTTTCGCTATTTCGAGATCGCACGTGAAGCGTTGCTAAAGCAATTTGACTATGGCTATCGCCAGATGAAAGCCTCAGGCTATGTCTGGCCGATTGTCGACACGCGGGTCAAGTATATTGCGCCGTTGCTGTTTGAGCAGCGAATAACGGTGTGTGCGACGCTGGAAGAATATGAAAACCGGCTGCGTATCGGTTATCAGATTTTCGATACGGAAAGCGGCAAACGTACCACCACCGGTTACACCATTCAGGTGGCGGTAGAGGAGCAGAGCAAAGAGATGTGCTTTAGCGCACCGCAGGTATTGCTGGACAAATTGGGAGTGACGTCATGAAGCGTTGGATAGCACTGGCCCTGTTCTGTTTCAGTCTGAGCGCACAGGCGGTCACGCTGCAAGAATTGCAGCAGCGCTTCAGCCAACAGCCGGTATTGCGGGCCGAATTCGAACAGCAGCGCAGCATCAGTGGTATGGCGAAGCCGTTGAACTCCAGCGGCGAACTGGTGATCTCGCAGCAGAAGGGGTTGTGGTGGGCGCAGCAGAAACCGTTCCCGCTGACACTGCTGCTGGACGACCGACGTATGGTGCAAACCATGGCCAGCCAGCCACCACAGGTGGTCACGGCGGAAAACAATCCGCAGATGTTCCAGTTCAATCGTTTGTTGACCGCGTTGTTCCACGCTGACAGCCAGGCGCTGGAACAGAACTTCGCACTGCAATTCAGCGACGTCGGCGACCAGCGCTGGCGTTTGGTGCTGACGCCGAAAACTACGCCGCTGAATAAACTGTTTAAGCGTATTACGCTCAATGGGAAACAGTTTCTGGAAACCATTGATATCGATGACATGCAAAACGATGCCACTCATATCCGCTTCTTTAATCAGCGAACCACGCCGACAACCCTGACCGCTGAGGAGCAACAGCGTTTTGCCTCCTGAACTGCATCGTCGTGCGGCGTTCGGCTGGCTGGCCGTTTGTCTGTTGCTGATTGCCGCGTTGTGCTGGCTGTTGCCGCGCAGCCAGATCAACAGCAGCGTGCTGGCGTTGCTACCGAAGCAGCAACTGGCCAACGTGCCGGATGCCCTGGCAGAGGGGTTCAGCCAGCGGCTGGATCGCCAACTGATGTGGCTGGTCAGCCCGCCGCCGGGGGGCGACGCCGCGGCGGTCAATTGGTGGCATCAACAATTACAGCGTCTGCCAGAGCTGCAACAGGTCGGCGGGCCGATGGATGCCGAGCGTCAGCAGCAGTGGGGGCAATTCTTTTACCAACATCGCCACGTCTTGCTGGATGACGCAACGCGTCAGCGGTTGACGCAGGGAGCCGAAGCCCAGAGCCAGTGGATCCTTGGCCAGCTGTATTCGGCTTTTGCCGGCGTCAGCGGCAAGGAGTTGACCAACGATCCGTTGCTGTTGGTGCGAGGGGCGCAACTGGCACAGCAGCAAAACGGCGGCGCGCTAGGGTTGCGTAACGGCTGGCTGGTGGCGCGCGATCGGCAGGGGCGTGACTGGTATTTGCTGCACGCGGAGCTGAGCGCATCATCGTATGATATCGGCAGCGCGCGACGCGCGGTGGCTAAACTGACCGATCTCCAGCGCCAACTACAACGGCGCTGGCCGGGCAGCGAAGTGCTGAACCGCGGTACCTTGTATTACAGCAATTATGCCAGCCAGCAGGCAGAACGCGATATTTCCACCATCGGGCTGGCATCGGTGGCCGGCGTGTTCCTGCTGGTATTATTGATGTTCCGTTCGCCGCTGCCATTGTTGCTATGCGCTCTGTCGGTGAGCGTGGGCGCGTTGGCCGGGAGCGTCGCGACCTTGCTGGCGTTCGGTGAAATACACGTTATGACCCTGGTGCTGAGCGTTAGCATCGTGGGCATTTCAGCAGACTATACGCTGTATTTTCTGACCGAACGTATGGTGCATGGCGGTGAATCCACGCCGCTGCAAAGTTTGCAAAAACTGCTTCCGGCGTTATCGATGGCGTTGCTGACCACGGTGATAGCCTATCTGGCGTTGCTGATCGCGCCGTTCCCCGGTTTGCAGCAGTTGGCGGTATTTGCCGCCGCCGGGCTGAGCGCCGCCTGTATCACGGTGATCTGCTGGTATCCGCATTTGTCACGCCGGCTGCCGGTGCGGCCTGCGCCGGGATTGACCTGTATTCTGCGTTGGCTGCACGCCTGGCGCAGCCGCCCGCTGTTGCGCGTTGGTCTGCCGGTAGCCATCGCATTATTGGTGACCTGCGGTATCAGCCAGTTGCAGGTTGATGACGATATTGGCCAGTTACAGGCGCTGCCGCCGCAATTCCAGCAGCAGGAACAGCAGATTGCCACGTTGACCGGCCAGCATAACGATCAAAAATGGCTGGTGGTGTACGGCCAGGATGCGCAGCAGGCTTTGCAGCGTCTGGAGCTGTTGCAACCTCGCCTGGCTCAGGCCCGGCAGCAGGGCATCTTGGGCGATTACCGCCTGCTGCCCCTGCCTTCACAACGGCGGCAGGCGCAGAATATCGCGCTGCTCAAGCGTGTCGCACCCCAGACAATAGCGCAATTGCAGCAGGCCGGCGTGGCGGTAACGCTGGCGGATATGCATGCCGAGTGGGTAACGCCGCGACAATGGCTGAACAGCGTAGTCAGCGAAGGCTGGCGTCTGCTGTGGCTGACGTTACCCGATGGGCGCAGCGCGGCATTGGTGCCGGTAAGCGGCGTGACCAACAGTGCGGCGATGCAAACATTGGCGCAGCAGGTGCCAGGCGTCGGCTGGATTGACCGTAAAACCGAATTCAGCCAGCTGTTCGGACAATATCGGCTGTATCTATCGTATTTGTTAATGCTATCGGTTGCGACCATCGGGTTGATATACCTATGGCGATTTGGGCTGCGACACGGGCTGCGCTGCATGGTGCCGACGCTACTGTCGCTGGGCGGTGGCATCGCAGTATTGACGCTTAGTGGCCATACGCTGAATCTGTTTTCACTGCTGGCGTTGGTGCTGGTGCTGGGCATCGGGATCAATTACACGCTGTTCTTTACCAATCCACGCGGTACGCCAACCACCTCGATGTTTGCGATTTTTATGGCGGTATTCACCACCCAACTGACTTTTGGCATGCTGGTGTTCAGCCATACCCAGGCAATCAGCAGTTTTGGCATTGTATTGAGCAGCGGCATTGCGCTGGCATTTTTGCTGGCGCCGCTGACGATTGTAAAAAGAAAACGAGGGAAAGCCTGATGCGCGGTCTATCGAGGGTATTGGTGCTGACGAGCGTACTGCTAGGCGGTTGCGCCGGGTCGCAAAAGCCTGCGGTTCCCCTGGCCTGGCTGAAGCCGGGCGTACAGGTGAGCTTGCCGACGCCGATGCTGGCACGGCCGTTCAGCCAGCAACAGTTGCTTAGTGCAGAGGTAAAAGGCCAGCAGCATGCCATGCTGGTGTTGCTGAATGCCGATGGCGAACGCTTGACGCTGGTGGGCATGTCACCGTTGGGTATTCGTTTATTCAACCTGAGCTATGACCGTCAGGGTATTCACTCAGAGCAGTTGATCAAGGTCGGCGAATTGCCGCCGGCCAGTCAGGTGCTGGCCGATATCATGTTGAGCTACTGGCCGTTAGCCGATTGGCAGGCGCGTCTGCCGGCCGGCTGGCGATTGGCGGATGACGCCGAGACTCGCCGCCTGTATGACGATCGCGGCACGCTGATTACCGAGATCCGCTATCAGCAACAGGCCGGGCAACGCCAGCCGGTCTCCGTGCGTCAGACGGCATTCCATTATCATATCGTCATTCAGAACCTGGGGAATGAACCATGATTTATTTCTCTGCCGTCGGAATGGTGAACGCGTTGGGGAATAATCTGCCGCAGATTGCGCAAAACCTGGCATTGGGTCAGGCACCTGGCATGCGGCGGCAAACGCGCTGGTTGACCGGCGGCAAGCCGTCATGGTTTGGTGCGGTAGAGGGAGAGTTACCGCCGATACCGGCAGCGTTGAGCCGTCACAACTCTCGAAATAACCGTTTGTTGCTGGCCGCGCTGGCGCAGATCGCACCGCAGGTTGACGATGCCATCACCCGTTTTGGCGCCGAGCGCGTAGCGGTCATTATGGGCACCAGCACTGCGGGAATTCACGAAGGAGAATTGGCGCTTAAACATCACCAGGGTGGGGAATGGCCTGTCGGCTATCATTATCATCAACAGGAACTGGGTGATCCCGGGCAATTTCTCAGTGCGCTGCTGGGTACACAAGGACCGGCGTATACGCTATCCACCGCCTGTTCCTCCAGCGCGCGCGCGATCATCAGCGGCAAACGGCTGATTGAAGCCGGGCTGGTGGATGCGGCAATCGTTGGCGGTGCCGACAGTCTGTGCCAGATGCCGATCAACGGCTTTGACAGCCTGGAGTCGCTGGCCGCCACGCGTTGTACGCCGTTTTCCGCTGGCCGTAGCGGGATCAATATCGGTGAAGGGGCGGCGTTGCTGTTATTGACGCAGCAGCCGGCAGCGGTGGCGCTGCTGGGGGTGGGGGAGTCCTCCGATGCCTGGCATATGTCTGCTCCGCATCCGCAAGGATTGGGTGCCGAACGCGCTATCACCATGGCGCTGCAACAGGCCGGGTTGCAGCCACAAGATATTGGTTATATCAATCTGCATGGCACCGCGACTCGCCTGAATGATTCAGTGGAAGCGCAGGTAGTCAACCGGTTGTTCGGCAGTAGCACGCCGTGCAGTTCGACCAAGCATTTGACCGGCCACACGCTGGGCGCGGCTGGTGCGATAGAGGCCGCATTGAGCTGGTTAGTGCTGACCACGCCGCTGGCCCTGCCGGCGCAGGATTTCAGCCTGGCGGCACGTGACGAGACGCTGGCCGACATCAATCTGCTGGCTGCGCCTCAGCCGCTGGGCAAGCGCGCCATTCTGTCCAATTCCTTTGCCTTTGGTGGCAATAATGCCTGCCTGCTATTGGGAGACGCGCCATGAATCAGCCTTATCAGTCCGCCGAGTATTATTTGCCGCATGCGGCGCCGATGGTGCTGCTGGAGCGAGTGCTGGCGGTGACCGAGGACGGCGCCTGCTGTGCGGTGAGCGTCGGTGCCGATGGCGTGCTGGCGCCGTTCCTTGACGCGCAAGGCGCGCTGCCGGCCTGGTACGGCATTGAACTGATGGCGCAGACGATTGGCGTCTGGAGCGGCTGGCATGGGCGCCGTGATGGCCAGGCGCCACGCCTGGGCATGTTGTTGGGCGGGCGCGGTATTAGCAGCTCACAGCCGGCGTTTGCAGCCGGCTGTGAGCTGGTGGTCAGCGTGCGGCAACTGCTGCAAGACGAAAAACTGGCCAGTTTTGAATGCGATATCACGATTAACGCGCTGCGCGTTGCGCACGGCAGGCTCAATACCTATCAACCAGATCAACAAGAACTCATTCAATTAACCAGCCCGGAGAGAGACGCATGACGCGTTCCGTTTTAGTGACAGGTGCCAGCAAAGGGATCGGACGAGCCATTGCCTGTCGTCTGGCGGCGGATGGCTTTTTAGTGGCGGTGCATTATCACCGCGATCGGCGCGGAGCGGAGCAGACTTTGCAGCACATCGCGTCGGCCGGTGGGCAAGGGCGCCTGATCCAGTTTGACATCAGCGACCGGGCGCAATGCCGCCAACGGCTCGAGCAAGATATCGAACAGCATGGCGCTTACTATGGTGTGGTAAACAATGCCGGTATCACCCGTGACGGTGCGTTCCCGGCGCTGAGCGACAGCGATTGGGACGGCGTGATCCACACCAATCTCGACGGTTTTTACAATGTCTTGCACCCCTGTGTCATGCCGATGATCGGTCTGCGTAACGGCGGGCGGATCGTTGCGTTATCGTCGGTATCCGGTGTGATGGGCAACCGGGGGCAAGTGAACTACAGCGCCGCCAAGGCCGGCATCATCGGTGCCTGCAAGGCGCTGGCGGTCGAACTGGCGAAGCGGAAAATCACCGTAAACTGCATCGCGCCGGGGCTCATCGATACTGGAATGGTTGACATGGAGCCGGCGGCGCTGGATCAGGCGATGCGCGCCATTCCGCTCATGCGCATGGGCTCGGCCGACGAAGTGGCGGGACTGGCCAGCTATTTGATGTCGGATATAGCCGGCTACGTGACGCGGCAGGTGATTTCGATTAATGGAGGAATGGTATGACGCACAGGGTAGTGATTACCGGGATGGCGGGCGTAACGGCGTTCGGCGACAACTGGGCGGATGTTTCCCGCCGACTGCACCACGGCCAAAATGCGGTGCGTTACATGGCGCACTGGGAGCAGTATCAAGGGCTCAATACCCACCTTGGTGCACCGGTGGACGACTTTACGCTGCCGGCACACTACACCCGCAAGCGCATTCGCTCCATGGGGCGGGTGTCGCTGCTGGCGACGCGCGCCACCGAACTGGCGCTGGGGCAGGCCGGTTTGCTGGACGATGCGGTGCTGACCAACGGTGCGACCGGCATCGCCTATGGCTCGTCCACCGGCAGTACCAAGCCGGTAAGCGAATTCGCCACCATGCTGACTGAAAAGCATACCAACAACATCACCGGTACCACCTATGTGCAGATGATGCCGCACACCACGGCGGTAAACGCCGGGCTGTTTTTTGGCCTGCGTGGCCGGGTGATCCCTACCTCCAGCGCCTGTACCTCGGGTAGCCAGGCAATTGGTTACGCCTACGAAAGTATTCGTCACGGCTATCAGACTGTGATGGTCGCTGGCGGTGCCGAAGAGCTGTGTCCTTCTGAAGCTGCGGTATTCGATACGCTGTTTGCCACCAGTCAGCAGAATGATACTCCTGAGCTCTCCCCGCGGCCGTTCGACAGCCAGCGCGACGGCCTGGTGATCGGCGAAGGAGCCGGCAGCCTGATTCTGGAATCGCTGGAGTATGCGCAGGCGCGCGGTGCCACCATCTACGCCGAAATTATCGGCTTTGCCACCAACTGCGATGCGGCCCACATTACGCAGCCGCAACAGGAAACCATGCAAATTTGCATGCAGCAGGCGTTGGCCGCTTCTGGGCTGAGCGCCGCCGACATTGGCTACATTAGCGCGCACGGCACGGCGACCGATCGTGGTGACATTGCTGAAAGCCAGGCAACGGCGGCGATCTTTGGCAATCGTACGGCGATTTCATCAATGAAAAGCTATTTTGGCCATACCTTGGGCGCCTGCGGTGCGTTGGAAGCCTGGTTGGCGATTGAGATGATGCGAGAGGGGCGATTTGCACCGACCATCAACCTGAAGCAACCGGACAGCGCCTGTGGCGATCTGGATTATATCATGGGTGAATATCGCAATATTGATACCGAATTTGTCCAGTCGAACAACTTTGCATTTGGCGGCATCAACACCTCTCTGATATTGCGCCGCTGGGCGTAACCTGTCTTCAGGCCGGGGGCACGCTCCGGCCATTATTGCTTACTACTCAAAAGTGTTATGCGAAACCTGACATTTTTGATCAACAACGGCGCTGTCATACTCCTCTCGGTGAATCAAATCCAACGCATTGAGAGAACATCATGAGCATTCCACAATTTGGTTTAGGTACTTTCCGTTTACAAGATAATGTCGTGAAGGATTCGGTGCGTCACGCGCTTGAGTTGGGTTATCGCGCGATTGATACCGCACAGATTTATGAAAACGAAGCGGCGGTGGGCGAGGCGATTGCCGAAAGCGGGGTAGAACGCGAAGCGCTGTTTATCACTACCAAGATTTGGGTGGCCAATTTGGCAAAAGGCCGGCTGATCCCCAGCCTGCAAGAGAGTCTGAACAAGCTGCAAACCAGCTATGTCGATCTGACGCTGATTCACTGGCCTTCGCCGAATGATGAAGTGCCGGTCGCCGAGTTTATGGCCGAATTGCTGCAGGCCAAACAGGCTGGTCTGACGCGGCAGATTGGCATTTCCAACTTCACCCTCGATCTGATGCAACAAGCCATTGATGCGGTTGGCGCCGATGCGATCGCCACTAACCAGATCGAGCTGTCGCCGTATTTGCAAAATCGCCAGGTGGTAGAGTTCGCGCGGCAGCACGGTATCGCCATCACGTCATATATGACGCTGGCATACGGCAAGGCGCTGCAGGATGAGACTATCAAGGCAATTGCCGAGCGCTACAACGCCACGACGGCGCAGGTGATTCTGGCCTGGGCGATGCAGTTGGGCTACGCGGTGATCCCATCTTCCACCAAGCGTGACAATCTGGCCAGCAACCTGCTGGCGCAGCAATTGACCTTGAGCCCGCAGGATATGGCGCAGATCGCCGCACTGGAGTGCAATGGGCGCCTGGTCAGTCCGGACGGCCTGGCGCCGCATTGGGATTGAGTTTAATCGCAGCAGATTGGTGATTGCCAGCCTGCACCTCAGGCGTTCGCGCTGGCAAGCCGTTCGCTGACAAAATCGATAAAGCTGCGCAGGCGGTTGCTGACCGCGCTGTCGCTGTAATACACCGCGTTAATCGGCATGGCCAGCGGCAGCGTGTGTTGTTGCAGTATTGGCACCAGATCGCCGCGTTTAACATCCTCATCGATCATGAAATCCGACAAACAGGCGATACCGTTGCCGTGCAAACACAGGTGACGGTGCGTCTCTCCGCTATTACTGGTCAGTGCCGGGGTGGCTTCCCATTGGCGGCCGTCGGCGCAGGCCAATGGCCAGCGATTCAATGCCGGCAGATCGTTGAAGCCGATGCAGCAATGCTGCGCCAATTCCTCCACCGTTTGTGGCGTGCCGTATTGCTGTAAATAGGCCGGTGAGGCCAGCACCTGGCGATAGCTGGTCATCAGCTTGCGCGCCTTCAGGCTGGAATCGGTCAGTTCGCCGATACGAATGGCGATATCCACTTTACGTTCTATCAGATTGATAAAGGTTTCGGAGGACACCAGCGACAGCGACATTTCCGGATACAGCGCGCGAAACTCCGCCGCCATCGGCGCCAGTACGTGCAACACAAACGGCGTGGCGGCATCCACTCGCAGCAAGCCTTGCGGCCGCTGGCGGCTTTCCATCAGGGCATTCTCCGCTGCCGCCATGTCATTCAACACTTTCTGCACCTGGCGAAAGTAGTTTTCTCCTTCCTGCGTCAGGTTAATCTGGCGGGTGGTGCGGTTGAGCAGCGTTACCCCAAGCTTGTTCTCCAGTTTTTTTACCGTTCGGCTGACGACGGAGTTTGCCTGTTCCAGGCGTTCCGCCGCGCGGCTGAAGCTCCCGCTTTCCACCACCGTCACGAAGGTAATCAGTTCATCCGAATTCGCTTTCATTGTTGCTCCAGTAGCAAAATTTATTTGAAACTTTATACATTTTTATCATTTAAGCATAGGTCGATAATTGCGTCATCAACTTGAACGCTATTTGGAGTATTACCATGCCACTCGCTCTTTTTGCGCTGACCATCAGCGCCTTTGCCATCGGCACCACCGAATTCGTGATTGTCGGGCTGATCCCCACCATTGCACAGCAGCTGGCGGTGAGCGTACCGTCCGCCGGTCTGCTGGTAACGATTTACGCCATCGGGGTGGCCATCGGCGCGCCGGTACTGACCGCCCTGACCGGGCGTATCCCGCGCAAAGCCTTGCTGGTCGGGCTGATGGCGTTGTTTACCGCCGGCAACCTGCTGGCCTGGCAGTCACCCAACTATGAAACCTTGACGGTGGCGCGCTTATTGACCGGTCTGGCCCACGGGGTGTTCTTTTCCATCGGCTCCACCATTGCTACCGGTCTGGTAGCCAGGGAAAAAGCGGCGAGCGCCATCGCTATCATGTTTGGCGGTCTGACCGTTGCATTGGTCACCGGCGTGCCGTTGGGGACTTTTATCGGCCAACATTTTGGCTGGCGTGAAACCTTCTTGGCGGTCTCGCTGCTCGGCACGCTTGCCATGGTGGCCAGCCTGGTTCTGGTGCCGAACAACATCAAAAACAAGGCCACTGCCACCCTTGGTGAACAGCTTAACGTACTGACGCAGCCACGGTTGCTGTTGATCTACGCGGTGACCGCGCTGGGGTATGGCGGCGTATTTACCACCTTCACCTTTCTGGCCCCGATGATGCAGCAATTGGCGGGCTTTTCGGCCCCGGCCGTCAGTTGGATCCTGTTGGCTTATGGCATCGCGGTGGCCATCGGCAATATCTGGGGCGGCAAGCTGGCCGATCGCCACGGTGCGGTACGCGCGCTGAGCTTTATCTTCGCCGCCCTGGCGGTGTTGCTGCTGCTGTTCCAGTTTACCGCGGGTCACGGTATTGCGGCGCTGGCGACGGTGGTTGTGATGGGGGTGTTCGCTTTCGGTAATGTGCCAGGTTTGCAGGTGTATGTGGTGCAAAAGGCCGAACAGTATGCGCCGAAGGCAGTGGACGTGGCTTCCGGTCTGAATATCGCGGCGTTCAACGTCGGCATTGCCCTGGGATCGGTCATTGGCGGTCAGACCGTCGCGACGCTGGGGCTGGCGCATACCCCGTGGATTGGCGCGTTGATCGTAGCATTGGCGCTGATGCTGATTATTTTAAGCGGCCGTCTGGATCGCAAAAGCCGGTTACAAACTGCGTAATCGCAGCGCACCCTCCCTCTTTGGCTCGCATTTGCGGGCCTTTTCGCATTTCTGTCCTTTTCCCGCTAACCTTTACATTCATATACCCTGTACCGATTGAATTCCCCTCTCAGCGTCCCTATAACTGTTAAGGCTATGCTCCGGAAAATCTAACGCCGAGCGCAGGCAGGCGTATAATCAATGCATTGTTGGCGGGAATGACTCCGCCATTTTGTCCAATGGGAAATAGGCGAATAGCGTGCCGAAACGAACTTATGCAATGAGGTATGTTGCAGGCCAGCCAGTTGAGCGAATTTTCCCTGGCGCCGTCGACCAGCCGTTACCCCCGGGGGCCGCATTGCCTACCACGGGAGCGCTGCGGGTGATGGTATGGAATATATTCAAACAGCAACGGGCCGATTGGCTGTCGGTGCTGAAAAGCTTTGGTAAAGACGCGCAACTGGTGTTGTTACAAGAGGCGCAAACTACGCCGGAACTGGTAAGCTTTGCCACCACCCATTATCTGGCGGCCGATCAGGTGCCGGCCTTCGTCTTGCCACAGCATCCCTCTGGCGTGATGACGCTGGCGGCGGCGCACCCGGTTTACTGTTGCCCGTTACGGGAACGGGAGCCGTTGTTACGGTTGGCCAAATCGGCGTTGATCACCGTTTATCCGCTGTACAACGGCCAGCTGTTGATGGTGGTGAATATCCATGCGGTGAACTTCAGCCTCGGGGTGGACGTGTATAGCAAGCAGCTGGGACCGATTGGCGAGCAGATCGCCAACCACAGCGGGCCGGTGATCATGGCGGGGGATTTCAATGCCTGGAGCCGTAAACGTATCAATGCGCTGTACCAGTTCGCCAGTGATATGGCGCTGCGCGAGGTGAATTTCACCGACGATCATCGGCGCAAGGCATTTGGTCGGCCGCTGGATTTCGTGTTTTACCGTAATCTTGGGGTGGTGGAAGCCTCGGTATTGGTAACCCAGGCTTCGGATCACAACCCGCTGCTGGTAGAGTTTCATCCCGACAGCGCCAAACCGCATTGGTGATCGCCAGGCAAAAAAAAAGCACCCGTCGCAGGGTGCTTTTTTATGCCGGCAATTTAGGTGTCGGGTGTCGAACTGTTGTCGACAAACAACGTCAATTTCAAACCAGGCTGCAAATTACTGCTCTTGCTGGCAAGGGTTGAGTTCCAACGCATCACGTCATTGATCTCGACGCCGTGACGACGTGCAATGCTGGCCAGCGAATCACCTTTGCGTACGCGATAAGTGATGCTGCTGTTGTTGCCGCTATTGCTGGCCACTTGCAGGGTTTGCCCAACTTTGAGGGTGCTCTTGGCACGTAAGTTGTTCCAACTCTGCAAATCGCTGGTACGTATATTCAACCGCTTGGCAATACCGGACAAGGTGTCGCCGGAGCGCACTTTATAGGTATTGCCGCCTGTCAACCCGCTGTTTTTCGCCAACTGGGTGCTTGGCTCGGTTACCGCGATCTGGCCATCGGCCAGCGAATCCTTCAGCCGATCGGCTCGGCCCTGGGGAACCATAATGTAATGGGGCCCGTTTGGCGCGGTAACGCCTTTTTTGTAGCCAGGGTTAAATGCCTTCATCTTGGTCAATGAAAGCCCAGCCATCTCAGCCGCCTGAGTGAGCTGTATTTGCTGACCGACGTCAACTCGCGCCAGCGCACGGGTTTCATCTGCTTTTGGCAAACGAACGCCGTACTTCTTGCTGTGCTTGATGATATCGCTCAGGGCCAGCATTTTCGGAACATAGATCGACGTTTCACGCGGAAGCGACAATGCCCAGAAATTGGTTGGCTTACCCTGGCGTTTATTCGCCTTCACCGCTTTCATGACACGGCCTTCACCACTGTTATAGGCAGCGACGGTCAATAACCAGTCGCCGTTGAACATGCGGTTAAGGTACTGCATCATATCCAGCGCAGCAGTTGTCGAGGCTACCACATCGCGGCGCCCGTCATACCACTGGTTGTTTTTTAAACCATAATTGCGACCCGTTTGTGGCACGATTTGCCATAGCCCTGCGGCGTTGGCACTTGACGTGGCGTGTGGGTCAAAAGCGCTCTCCACTATGGGTAGCAGTACCAGTTCCATCGGCATATCGCGTTTCTTGATCTGCTCGACTATCCAGTACATGTACGGCTCTGCCCGTAATGTTACATCGTGGAGATAGCTCTTACTTTTTAAGTACTTTCTTTTTTGTTCACGGATCCGGGAGTTTTCCGGAACCTCCATCTTCAGCTCGTCGCTAATGAAGTTCCACAGGTCCTGTTGCTGCGCGGTACCGCTGTTTTTATCCAACCACCGCGCCGAGCTCGCTCGACCTTTCGCTGTGTACTCTCCTGCTTCACCTTCTTGACTTGCCGAAGACAAACTCTGTGCATGCTGTTCTGGAGCTGGTGCGTCCTGCCTGGACGACTGGCACCCTACAAGCAAGACTGAGGCGAGTAATATCGCTTTAGCCTTCATGTGTGTGTCAATATAGTTGCTTAAAAGACGAGCGATCATACTTCGCTTAAGCAAATAACACAACCAAAAGCTTCAGAAGCTATCCTTGCGCAGCCGTAATTCGGAAAAAACCGAATGAAGTTGTTCAGGGGGGCTATCAAAGCCCAATTTCTTTTGTAAATCAGTGTCATGGCAACGTAAAAAAAGGTTAATTTTACGCTCTAATTGCAGGGTTGTAGGCACGCTGGGTTGGTTTTTTGCCCTTAATGCCATGACTTGTTGTTGATATGTTTCAATTTGTCGATCTTCCGGCAAAATAGCCCGCGCAAACTTAAGATTTGAAACAGTATATTCGTGTGCGCAGCAGATTTTAGTGTTATCGGGAAGTTGCGCGAGTTGTTGAAACGAGTAGTACATTTGTTCGGCGGTGCCTTCAAACAGCCGGCCGCAACCGGCAGAAAAAATCGTATCGCCACAGAACAAATAAGGTGCACTGTAGAATGCGACGTGACCCAGAGTATGTCCGGGAACCGCTATTACGCGGTATTCTCTGCCGCTGACGGTAATGATGTCGCGGTCCTCTACCAGGGTGGTCGCACCTTTATTGGCGGTTTCTTGCGGGCCGTATACCGGCAATGCAGGATATTGCGCCACAATTTGTGCCACGCCGCCGACGTGATCGTGATGATGATGAGTCAGCAATATGGCATCGGGCGTGAGCTCTAGCTGGCGCAATGCTTCCAGTACCGGTTGCGCGTCACCTGGATCGACAATGGTGCAATGTCCCTGTTGGTCATCCAATATCCAAATGTAATTGTCCTGCAAGGCAGGAATGCTGATAAGATTCATCGGACACCTCTCGTTGGCAACGGCTTGAAAGAAGATAATAAAACATGAAACCAGCCCATACTCTACAACAGCTCGCCAGCCCGCAATCCTGGGCGGCGCTGCCGTGGGGGGAATATTACCGTGCAGCGCTTGAGCGTCAGCTGCAGCCCTGGTGGCCCAAGCTGTTCGGTTTCCACTTATTAAAGCTGGGTAATCTCAGTGCCGGGCTGGCCACCGACAAATGCGCCATTTCCCACCAGGTCAACGTTGGTCTGAACGGTGGCAACCTGCAGGTTATTGCCGATCCCTACCAATTGCCATTCGCCGACAAGTCGGTCGATGCCTGTCTGATGGCGCAGGCGTTGTCCTATGCCGATGACCCGCATCGCATGCTGCGCGAAGTAGATCGCATTCTGATTGATGACGGTTGGCTGGTGCTCAGCACCTTTAATCCGTTCAGCGTACTGGGACTGGGCAAACTTATCCCCGGTCTGCGCCAGCGTCAACCCTTTGCCAGCCGCATGTTTACCCAGATGCGGCTGTTGGACTGGCTGAGCCTGTTGAACTATGAAGTCTTGCAGCAAACGCGTTTTCACGTGTTGCCGTGGCACCGCCAAGGCGGCGTGTTTTTAGGTACCCACCTGCCGGCGCTGGGCTGCATGAGCATGATAGTGGCGCGTAAACGCACGGTGCCACTGACCCCGACGCCGATGAAACTTGGCGCACGTAAGCCGGCTCTCAGCCGCGCTGTGGGCGCGACCAAGAGTTATCGCAAATTACCGTAACGCTGGCGCCAGCGGATTACGCCTCTGGTTTATAGCCGCTGTCTTCCTGCGTGGGGTTGCCAGCAGCTTCGCGAGCCAGCACGTCGCAACGCTCGTTTTCCGGGTGTCCGGCATGCCCCTTGACCCATTCCCAGCGAATGGTGTGGCGGGCGATCGCCAGATCCAGCCGCTGCCACAGGTCGACGTTTTTGACCGGTTTTTTGTCGGCGGTTTTCCAGCCGCGCTTCTTCCAGTTATGGATCCAGCTGGTAATGCCCTGGCGCACGTACTGGCTATCGGTGCTGAGGATCACTTCACAGGGCGCGGTTAGTGCTTCCAGCGCCACGATCGCCGCCATCAGCTCCATACGGTTATTGGTGGTGAGCCGGTAACCGGCACTGAAGGTTTTTTCAACCTGTTTATAGCGCAAGATTGCGCCGTAACCACCGGGGCCGGGGTTGCCAAGGCAGGAGCCATCGGTGAAAATTTCTACCTGTTTGAGCATCTCTGGTAGACTCTTCCTATCAGTTTTATAAAAGCCAAGTCTGACATAAACGAGCGCTATGAGCACTGCAATATGATCACTACACCAACCAGACAGATCGTACTCGATACCGAAACCACCGGTATGAACAAGTTAGGGGTTCATTACGAAGGCCACCGCATTATCGAAATCGGTGCGGTAGAAGTGATCAACCGTCGCCTGACTGGCCGTCATTATCATGTTTACGTCAAGCCGGATCGGCTGGTGGATCCTGAAGCCTACGGCGTGCACGGCATCAGTGATGAATTCCTGGCGGATAAACCGACCTTCGATCAGATAGCCGATGAATTTATCGAATTCATCCGCGGCGGTGAGCTGGTCATCCATAACGCGGCGTTCGATATCGGCTTTATGGATCACGAATTCCGCATGTTGCAGCAGAACATCCCGAAGACGGAAACCTTCTGTACCATTACCGACAGCCTGCTGATGGCGCGTCGCCTGTTCCCGGGCAAGCGCAACAACCTTGATGCGCTGTGCAGCCGTTACGAGATCGACAATAGCAAGCGAACCTTGCACGGCGCTTTGCTCGATGCCGAGATCCTGGCCGAAGTTTATCTGGCGATGACCGGCGGTCAGACCACCATGGCATTTCAGATGGAAGGGGATACCCAGCAGAGCGATTCCACGCAGGAAATTCAGCGTATTGCCCGCCCGGCAACGTCGATGAAGGTGATTTATGCCAATGATGACGAAGTGGTGGCACACGAATCTCGGCTGGATCTGGTGGCGAAAAAAGGCGGTGGCAACTGCCTGTGGCGGGCGGAATAACCCGCAGGATAATTTCGCTGGCGCACTGACGGAACCCCCATTGGCGATATTCGCTGAAAATCTGTGCAAACGGTTATTATCATAAGAAAAAGACATTGACGGAATCAGCCGCCGTCCGTAATATGCGCCTCGTTCCCCCGTAAGAGGGAACGGCGCGGAGCGGTAGTTCAGTTGGTTAGAATACCTGCCTGTCACGCAGGGGGTCGCGGGTTCGAGCCCCGTCCGTTCCGCCAACATTCAGAAGCCCTGAATCAGCAATGATTCAGGGCTTCGTTGTTTCTACTCCTTGCTCATTTCCACCTTGCCAAACATCACCGTCTGGTTGGCCGCATACTCATGGCGGGCAATGTAGCGGTAACAGCCGCCGCCAAGCAACACGCCGATAAACCAGCTGAAATTCGCGACTTCGTGCAGGCTGGGCGTAAAACCAATCGCCAGACCCACCGCCACTGAAGGTAATAACGCCAGGATGGCCTTCGGGTTAAAGCCATTGTGATACCAGTAGCGGCCATTCGGCGTGGCGTTAAACAGATCGTCGACGTGTATCTGGCCGCGTTTGATCAGGTAAAAATCCACCACCAAAATACCAAACAACGGTCCGATAAACGCACCTAAAACGTCCAGGGTGTAATGGATCAGCTCCGGTGACTGGAACAGGTTCCATGGCGTCAACAGCACTGAGCCGACGGCTGCGATCATGCCGCCGGTACGGAAGCTGATTTTTTGTGGCGCGCAGTTGGAGAAGTCGAATGCCGGCGACACGAAGTTGGCGACGATATTGATGCCGATGGTGGCGGTAATCATGGTCAGCAGGCCGATGGCCACCGCCACGCTGTTGCCGACGCGGGTTACGGTTTCAATCGGATCGGTGATCATCTGGCCAAACAGCGATTGCGTGCCGGAGACGATCACCACCGTCACCAGTGAAAACAGCAGAAAGTTGAACGGCAGCCCCCAGCGGTTGCCGCGGCGGATTTCCTGCATGCTTTTGCCATAGCGAGAAAAATCGCCGAAGTTGAGCAACGGACCGGAGAAGTAGGACACCACCAACGCGGTGGCGGTCAGCATTTGCCAGCCCTGCTCCTGCGCGCTGAGCGACTTGCTGGCCAGGGTAAAGGAGATGTTTTCCAGCCCGGTTTTGTACACAATCCAGCCGGCCAGCGCCAGCATTACCACGTAAACCGCCGGCCCGGCGACGTCAATAAAGCGCTTGATGGCGTTCATGCCATGCCAGAACACCATCGCCTGCAGTATCCACATGATGCCAAAGCATAGCCAGCCGAGGGCGGAAAGCCCGAGCCAGTGCGGCAGCGTCAGTGGCATCAGCGCCGGGAAGAACTTCAGCAGTACCAGCATCAGCGCATTGGCTGCCAGATAGGTTTGAATGCCATACCAGGCGAACGCGATAAGCCCTCGGATCACCGCCGGAATATTGGCGCCGAACACGCCGAACGCCTGGCGGCAGATGACCGCGTACGGCACGCCGGTCATCTGGCTGGGCTTGGCTACCAGATTGGCGCACAGCTGGACAATGCAAATTCCTGCCAACAGGCAAATCAGCACCTGCCAACTGGCCAGCCCCAGGGTAAAGAAGCTGGCTGCCACCACATAGCCGCCCATGCTATGCACGTCCGACATCCAGAAAGAAAAAATGTTGTACCAGTTCCAGTTCTGATTGCGCGTTGGCGCCAGATCGTCATTGCACAGCTTCGGACTGTATTTTTCATTGGGGTTTGGCATAAATCGTGCTCCTGTCTAGAACGGCACCCGGATGTATTCACCGTATTTGGCTCAATGTTGCTGGCAGGGCTTTTGCAGGATTCAGGCCAGATTTTTCTTTTTTGTATACAAGGGTGATTTTTGTTGTATACGATTTGTTATCCAATGGTATGCGGAGCAGCGTGATGATTGGCACCCAAGCCACGTGGGACAGGCTCGACGCCACCTACTTTACTGAAGATCGCGACGATCATATTTACAACCAACTGGTGAAAGCTATCGTCGAACATCGACTGCTGCCAGGCAGCAGATTGCCGGAAGAGGCGTTGGCGGACACCTTCGGCGTGAGCCGCACCGGAATTCGCCGGGTATTGCAGCGCCTTGCGGCAGTGCAACTGGTGACACAACTGCCCAAACGTGGTGCACAGGTCACCACGCCGGGAGAAGACGAGGCCCGCCAGGTGTTCGCTACGCGCAAGCTGCTGGAGTGCGCCAATTTGCCGCAGGTGGTGAGCCGTTGCCGCGCGGAACAGATACTGATGCTGGATACCCTGGTCGCCCAGGAACAACAGGCGCATCGCGATCGTGACGCCGCCGCAGCGATTCGCCTGTCTGCCGCGTTTCACGTGCAATTACAGGCGACAAGCGGTAACCAGGTGTTGACGGAGACGGTGTCGCAGCTGACGCTGCGCTCATCGCTGGCGATCGCCGCCTACGGCGCGCCATGGCAGCAGGGCTGCCGCTGCCACGATCATCACCATCTGCTGAGGCTGTTACGCAACGCCGACGCGGAGGGGCTGGCGGAACAGATGGCGCAGCATTTTGACGACATCGTTGGCCACCTGCGCTTTAACCGCCATGACGGCGTCACGCCGGACTTCACTCATATCTTCACCCGCGTGCGCCAGCAGGAGCCACAATGAAAATTCAGCTAATCAACCCCAACACCAGCCAGGCGATGACGGAAACCATCGCCACTGCGGCGCGCGCGGTTGCCGCAATCGGCACGGAGATAATCGCCGTCTGCCCGCAGCAGGGGGCGCCGTCGATTGAAGGGCACTTTGATGAGGCGATTGCCGCCGTTGGCGTATTGCAGCGGGTAAAGCAGGGGCGCGAAGCCGGAGTCGACGGCCATATTATCGCCTGTTTTGGCGATCCCGGTCTGTTGGCGGCTCGTGAACTGGCCGACGCGCCGGTGGTCGGTATTGCCGAAGCGGCGATGCATATGGCCACGCTGGTGGCGACGCGTTTTTCCATCGTTACTACTTTGCCCCGCACGCTGATTATCGCCCGCCATCTATTGCAGCAATACGGTTTTGAACGTCACTGTGCCGCGCTGCACGCCATTGATTTGCCGGTGCTGGCGCTGGAGGACGGCAGCGGCGTAGCGCAGCAGAAAGTGCGCGAACAATGCCTGCTTGCCAAGCGGCAGGACGGTAGCGGGGCGATCGTGCTAGGTTGCGGCGGTATGGCCGATCTGGCACGGGAACTGACGTATGAACTGGCGATGCCGGTGATCGACGGTGTTAGCGCGGCGGTGAAAATGATCGAAGCGCTGCACGGCCTGGGCCTGCGAACCAGCAAGCATGGCGATCTGGATTTTCCGCTGGCAAAGCCGTTAAGCGGCGTTTTCAGCGAATTTAACTGACGGGGTGGTGCGATGAAGCTGTATGAATTTAGCCATGATTATCCGCGTGACCTGGTCGGTTATGGCGGCAACCCCCCGCATGCCAACTGGCCGGGGCAGGCGCGTATTGCGCTGCAGTTTGTGTTGAATTACGAAGAAGGTTCGGAAAGTCACGTGCTGCATGGTGATGCCGGTTCCGAGCAGTTTCTGTCAGACATTATCGGCGCGGCCAGCTATCCCGAGCGTCATATGTCGATGGATTCCCTGTACGAATACGGTTCGCGCGCCGGTTTCTGGCGTATTCACCAAGAGTTCCAGCGCCGCGGGCTGCCGCTGACCATTTTTGGTGTGGCAATGGCGCTGGCGCGCAATCCGCCGGTGGTGCAGGCAATCAAAAATGCCAATTACGACGTGGTCAGCCACGGTTGGCGCTGGATCCACTATCAGAACGTGGACGAGGCGACCGAACGGCAGCACATGCAGCAGGCGATCGGCGTATTGTGCGATCTGTTCGGGCAGGCACCGCTGGGCTGGTATACCGGCCGCGACAGCCCCAATACCCGTCGGCTGCTGGTAGAACAGGGGGGCATGCTGTATGACAGCGATTATTACGGTGACGATCTGCCGTTTTGGACCGAGGTGACCTGCGCCAACGGTGACAGAAAACCGCATCTGGTCGTGCCCTATACCCTGGAGGCCAATGACATGCGTTTTGCCTCGCCGCAGGGGTTCAATACCGGTGAACAGTTCTTCACCTATTTAAAGGACAGCTTTGACGTGCTGTATGCCGAAGGGGAACGGGCGCCGAAGATGCTGTCGATCGGCATGCATTGCCGCTTGCTGGGGCGACCGGGTAAATTCCGCGCCTTGCAGCGCTTTTTGGACTACGTCCAGCAGCACGATCGCGTGTGGATTTGTCGCCGGCAGGAGATTGCCGAACACTGGCTGGCGCACCATCCGTATCAGGGATGATAATAAAAAAACCACCGTTGAACCGGTGGTTTTTTGCAAATAGGGCGCCATCTGCGGCACCCTGGCTATCTTGGGATCAGAACAATACCGAATAGTTCAGGCCAAAGGTGCGGCCACGGCCTTTATAGCTGTACAGCTCGGACGAACCATAGGTTGGGCTGTACAGGATTGGTGCGCGCTGCCCCCAAACGGTGGTGTAGTTTTTGTCCAGCAGGTTTTCTACGCTGAAGCTGACCTTGCCCACCGGCAGGGCGTAGCTGCCAAGGAAGTCGACGGTGTTGTAGCCGTTGAGTTTATTACCGTCGGCATCGGAAACATCGAAGGTCTGCTGCGACTGTACGCGCAGATTCCAGTCGCCCGGTGCCCAGTTGACATAGGCGGTGGCTTTCGACGGGCTGGCGGTATCCACGGTCAGTTTTTCCCACTTGCCATCTACCTTGGTCTGCGATTTGATCAGGTTGAAGGTCGCACCGGTGCTCCATTCGCTATCATCGAAGAAGTAATCAACCGTACCTTCCACGCCGTAAATGCGGCGCTTGTCGGAATCCAGATTGATGGTCATGTCGGTCTTGTTGATCGAAATGGTTTTGTCTGACAGCGAGTAATAGGCAGCCACCTGGGTGCGCAGATTATCCCCGGTGTAGCGCCAGCCCAGCTCGTAAGCGTTGACCTTGATACCGTCCAGTTTGGAGTCGTTGACGTTGACGCTGTTTTGCAACTGATAGTGGCCGTTCACCAGCTTATAGTTGCCGGAGCCGTAATATTTCGCCAGATCCGGGATCTCGAAGCCCTGCGAGAAGTTGAACCACGCCTGCTGGCGTTCGGTCAGGTGTGCCAGCAAACCGGCATTGAACAGTGCGTTATTGTAGCTGGTCTTGCCGCCCGGCACCGCGTCGGCAGAGTTGGCCAGGCCGTTGGCGATACCCTGTTGCTGCGCATAGCCGACAAAGTCGTCCACCTTGTTTTCGGTGTACTGGTAACGTACGCCGCCGCTCAGGGTGAAGATCGGGTTGATGTCATAGTTGGCCTGCAGGAACGGCGCCAGGTTGGTGGTGGTGTAGCTCGGATAACGGCCAACGTTGTAGGCGTTTTCCAGATACATGCCACCGGACTGCTGCGCCTTGTCCAGATTGAAGAACTGCTGGTTGGCATTGAAGCTTTCATGCTCGGCATCGACGCCGTAGGTCAGTGTCAGGCTGTCGATCGGTTTGCTGTTCAGCGTCAGCTTGCCACCGTAGAAATCGGTTTTCTGCTGCGAGGCGCCGATGCTGGTTACCTGCCCCTTGGACAAGGTCGGGAACGGGTAGAAAGTCAGTGATTCGTCACGGTAGTACACCTGCGCCACCAGATCCTGTCCCCAGAAGTCGGTGTTGGAGTATTGCAGGTTGATCAAATGGCGTTCGGTTCCGGGGATGCGGTCAGAATTCAGCGCGCTGCTGTTAGACGCTTTACCTGCGCCGGTTACCGCCGAGAAGTTCTCGCCGAGGTACAGACCGTGTTCGCCGTCGGACTGACTTTTGTAATACTGGGTGGTCAGCTGCAGCTGCTGATGCTCGTCGATGTTGATGGTGCCAGTGCCCATCACGTCAATGCGATCGGAATATTGCAGGCCGGTCTGGGTATTGTCGATCAGCACTTCCTTGCCTTTGCCATCGTACCAGCCGCCGTAGCGCTGATACGATACCGACAGGCGTCCGGAGGCATGTTCGGTGCCACCGCTGACCGCGGCCGATACGTTTTCATCGTGATCGTTGTGGCTGTTGAAGCCGGTTTTACCGCCGATTTGCAGTTCGACCTGCTTTTCCTCCTGGCCTTTTTTGGTCACGATGTTGATCAGGCCGCCGGTGCTGCCGCCGCCGTACAGCGAGGTCGCACCGGAAATCACCTCAATACGATCGATATTGAACGGATCGATCGAATCCAGCTGGCGACTGTCGGTACGCGACGAGTTCTGCCGCACGCCGTCGATCATCACCAGCATCGAACGGCCGCGCATGTTCATGCCGTAGTTGGTCCGGCCCTGACTGCTGACGTCCATACCGGGGATCAGCTGCGCCAGGATCTCTTTGATCTCTTTTCCGCCCTGAACCTGCTGTTCGATCTCCTGGCTTTCGATGACCCAGGTGGTTTGCGCCATTTCCGCGGCGCTGCGGTGCGCGCGGCTGGCGGAAACCACCAGTTGTTCTTCATTTTTTTGTTGTTCTGCCCAGGCTGCTGGCGCGAGCATCGCCAGCAGGCAAGGGTTCACTACCCAGAGGTGTTTGCGTTTCATCGTTATTTCCAATATTTCCCGTTGTTGGTGTGCGTCAAAAAAGGGTAAGTCTCAGATTTCCGAGTAATTGAGCATAGTCTGTGCTGCACGGGTTGGGGTGCCCGGCTGTTGACTACGCCATTGAATTACCGCCGGGGTGGACGCCAAGTCGAACTGCTCGCGTCCTAAAGCCCGGTTGAGGATCCGCGCTGCTCGCCAGGCCATCAGGCTGAGCTGAGGTTCGGCGATGCCGTGACTATGCATGCCGGCATTGACGGCGAACAGGCAGTTTTCTGCCGGGCCGTCCCAGCCAAGGGTAAAGTCGGGCGCCACGCGGTAGTTTTCGTCGGCGGTGAGGTGCAAACGTTCCGCCAGCGGTGCCAGAAATGCCGGGCGATCCTGCTGATAGCCGGTGGCGAAAATCACCACGTCGCTGTCGAAGGTTTCCTTGCCCTGATCGAGATGATGATGCGTCACCAACTGGTAGCCGTTGCCCTGTGCGTGCAGCGCCGCCAGCGAGCGGCTCGGCAACAGGCGTGCCCACGGCGTTTCGCGCAGCACTTCAAAGCGGTGATACATGGCACGGTAAATTGCCAGCAGTGATTCGCTGGTAATACCGTCGGAGGTCATCTTCTGTTCGCTCAGCATGCGCTGTTTGGCGCTGTCGTTCAGGGTATAGAAGCTTTCCACGTATTCCGGGGTGAAATACTCGTTGGCGAAGGCCGCCTCGTCGAGCGCATTGTAGTTATTGCGGCGTGACACCCAGTTTAACTGGCTCGGCAGACCCCATTCGCCGCGGAAAATATTCAGGAACAGATCGGCACCGCTCTGCCCGCCGCCGACCACGGTAACGCGTTTACCGGCCAGTTCCGGGTTGCGCAGCGCCATTTCGCTGGCGTGGAAACAGCTATCGTTTTGCTCGGTCACACATTCCGGCAGCAGAATCTTCTTGCCGATGCCCAGACACACATGGCGGGCATGATAAACGCCGCGCTGAGTGGTCACCGCAAACAGTCGTTGACGATCGTCAAATTCCACCTGATGAATATCCTGGCTGAATGCCAGCGACGCCATGCCGTTGGCCGCCCAGCCCAGATAGTCGGCGAACTCTTCGCGTGACACCGTGCGCTGCTCGGTAGTCAGGAAACGGTAGAATTTCTTCCGTTTGACCAGATAGTTGAGGAAACTGTAGGGATTGGTGGGCGACACCGCGCTGACCAGATCCTTCAGGAAGCTGGTCTGCATGTGACAATCCGGCACCATCATGCCCGGGTGCCAGGAAAAATGGGGTTTACGCTCGAAGAACCGCGCATTAAAACCGTCAACCTCGCTGCCGAGCGCGGCAATGCTGAGGTTGAAAGGGCCGACACCGATGCCGATGAAATCGAGGGGCTGATTCATTGGGCAAACTCCTTGGTGACCAAATAGAGAGGGTTATCCAGATCCTGTAGATAGTTGGGCAACATGCGGCTGCCGCCATCGTGCTCTGAATAGGTGAGTTTCACCGGGTTGAGCACCACACGAATGATTTGTGGTTTAAACAGATTGAAAAGATCAAAACGCTCTGCCATGTCCGGGTGCAGCGCCATATAGCGTTGCAGCACCTGCGCCAGCAGTTGGTAGAATTGTGGTTCGCTCAGATTGCAGCTCGCCATCAGCGGCGAAATAAACCGCAGCACGGTAACAAAATGCCCGGTTTGCAAATCGTGGATCAGGTAATCGGCCGGCAGGCGCACGGTCACGTCCTTCACTACCTGCGGTAGCGAGGCGCTCTCGGCAAACTCCTGATCGACCAGGCGCATATCACCCTGGAAGTCCTTCAACAGTACGCGCTGCGGTACATGCTCTTTCATCACCAGCGTGATGTTCTGGCCATGTGCGATCAGCGCCACGCCGTAACGGCACATCAGGTGATACATCGGGATCACCACCGCCTGGAACATCTGCGTCAGCCAGGCTTCGGCGCTCAGGCCCGAGCGGGCGATGTAGGCGGCAATCAGCGGCTGGCCGTGGTTGTCGGTTTCCATCAGCGTGGCCATCAGAATCGCCTGCTCGTCGTCCTTTAAATAGCAGGACGGATTTTCGCGCCAGATGACGCCGAGCATTTCCTGATAGCGATAAGGCGCCTGTTTCAACGCCGCATAGGTCTGATGCGTCATGTAACCGGCTGCCGGCTCGCCAAGGATCTGTGCGCCGCTGGCCTGCAGCGTGCGGTCTTCGGCAAAGATCTGCTGCAACCAGCGGGAAGCCGCCGGACCGGCGCTGATATATTTGCCGGGAATGCCGCGGTAGCAGGAGGTGTTATAAATGGTCAACGGCAGCTTGATGTCGAACGGCACGCGACGGCTGACGTTGGTCAGGGTGCGCAGCGACTGTTGTGCCAGATAGCTGTCACCGAACTCGCCCAGTTCCACCAATTCACCGGCGGCCAATTGCGGTAAAAAGTGCAGGGCGATTTTCTGCTGCCACTGCCACGGGTGCAGCGGTACCGGCACCCAATCGTCATTCAATTTCAGTTCGCGCCAGCGGCGATCGAAGCGCTGGCGTTCGGCATGGTCCATCGCGCTGTTGAGCAGGTTTTCCAGCGGATACTGCTCATCGGCGCACCAGACGAAGCTGCCGCGTTGCGCTGCCACCCAATGCAGACGGAACTGGCCCTGATATTCCGGCGCATATTGTTGCAACGCCGTCAGCCCCCAGCCGCGTCGACCCTTATTGAAGATGAACTTCGGATGCCCGGCCAGCAGGCATTGTAGGGCATCGGGTTCGAGCGCGATCAGATCCTGCGCGTTCATGCCGTGGCGTGCAGCCAACAGTTGCATGTCGCCACGCAGCGTGGCGTACAGATCTTCCAGGTGCTCGGCGATCTGCGCATCGTTCATTGCCAGCACCTGCGCCAGTTGACGCAGCATGCTGTCTGCCGCCAGCGGTTGGTTGTCGCAGGCCAGCGACGCCGGATCGATATGCAACCAGCCCCAGATGCCGCGTTGGGCGCTGAAGGTATAGGCGGCGTCGCCGACGGCGATACGCCAGCCAGCGTGGTGCGCTTCCGCGTGCAGCGTGCGTTCGTACTCCAGTTCCGCCAGGATCTTGGCGATCATCTGGCGGTTGACGCGCTGCCAGTCGGCATAATCAGCAATGTTCATACGTGGCCCTCCTGGAAGAAGGCATGGCGTTGGTTGACGATCAGACGTGAACGCTTGTGCGGGAAATCGAACTCTTTCATCGTCTGGTAACCGGCAGCAGGTAAATGGCGGAACAGACGCTGGTTGTCGGCGCGCGGTTCAGCCACTACGCGCTGGGTACGCGGTTCGTCCAGATAGAGGTAATGTGTCAACCCGCGCAGCCAACTGCGGATGTACTGCGCGCCACGCCAGTTTTCTTCGCCCACCAGCATATGCAGGCCGCGGTCGAACGGCTGCCAGCGGTAGTGGCGGCCGATGCGATCTTCCGGCGCCCAATACACTTCGAAATAGCCAAATGGCCGATCGTCAAAGCAGCCGAGCAGCGGATAGCAATAGCTGGAATCCAGCTGGCGCTGCAAATAGGCGGTCTGAGTTTCCAGCGGGCCGCTCATTTCCCAGAAGGCGTTAACCCGCGGCGAGTTCATCCAGCGGGTGAACTGCTCGGCGTCGCGGTCGATCTCCGGCAGGCGGAAGCTCAGCGTGTGCTTGATTTGCGGGTCGAAGCGGCGATAGACCTCGCCCTGTGGCCGCGCCGGACGCTGCGGAAACCACAGTGCCCGCTCGGCGTCGTATTGCATCTGTCCGCTGGCCGAATTGCGTTCCGCCATCAGCCACAGCGGCAGTTGATAAAAGGCTTCGCGCGCCAGATAGTCGCCGCTGGCCAGGGCAAACAGTGCCTGCGCCTGGGGTTCTTCGCGCCATTCGGCATACGGCAGCGTCACACCGCTGAGCGTGGGCGCGGCAACCAGCAGCTGGTCCAGCGCCTGTACCAGCCAGCCAGCTGGCAACGCGCTACCCAGATGATGCAACACGGCGCTACCGTCCAGCCCGAGGCTGAGCGGCAGGTTTTTGTCCAGGTGTTCACAGCGGAAGCCGCCGAAAGCGTGCACCAGTTTGGCAATTGGTATCATGCGGTTTCTCCCGAGCGCAGCGGGTTGACGAAATCGAAATAAATCACCGCCGGATCGACGATGGTGTTCTCATTGTGATCGTGCAGATAGCAGAAGAAGTTGCCTTTGCAGTTCCAATGGCTGCTGTCGAGCACGTAATCCAGGCAGCGCGTGTTGCGCGCGGTGGCGCGCAGACGGCTCAGTGCGTCGCGTACTCGCAGCATCAGGCTCTGTTCGTCGTCGAAACCGGCAGCGGCCAACGCTGCGGTAACCGCCAGCGTGGAGTTGACCAGCAGGTAATACGGGAAGTAGCGCAGCAACTGCTGCTCGCTGAAGCGGTTTTCCGCCTCGGCTTCGCCAATCTCTGCCAACCACGGCGTCGCGTCGCCGGTAAAGCCGCTGCCCTGGCAGTCGCGATACAGCATGCCGACTGGCAGATCCTGCTGCATCTCCACCAGAATATTCTGCTGGTGCGCCAGCAGTACCAGGCCGTAATCGGCTTCGGTGCTGAACAGTGGCAGCAGTACGTGGTCGCAATAAGCATCCAGCCAGCAGCGGGCTGCCTGCTGCAACGGCAACTGCAAGCGTGCCGCCAGACGGCGTACCGCAGCGGCCAGCAGGCTGTCGCCGCCATCCGGCGCGGCCTGGGTCAGCGTTACCAGAACGTTGGTTTGCGTTTGCGGCCGATCGAACAGCAGGTTGACGCGTAGCGCCATCAGGCTCTCTTCCTGAACGTCGCCGTTGAGATCGCGCAGGCCGGCCCAGCCGTCTTCCTGCATCACGCGCATCGTCGGGTAGCGTGCCTGCAACGCTTGCCAGCGCTCGGTTTGTGCCAGCCGCGCCAGACGCATACCGCGTTTCACTTCTTTTACCGACAGGGTGCGTACCGAATTGGTCAGGCGCACGCTGAGTGAGAACTTGATCATGTCGCGGTTGCTTTCGCAGTACAGCGAGCGTGAGGAACTGGTTGGCAGCCAGCGCTCGCCGGCTTCGCCCAGATCGCGCAACGCGTTTTGCACCAGCAGGTCGTGACACCAGTCCTGCGCAAGCAAATGTTCGGCCTGCCATGGGTGCATTGGCAGCAGCCAGACTTCATCGGTGAAATGCGCTAACAGCTGCGGAGCGCTTTCGGCGGCGAAGCGCTGCAGACGCTGTTGCAACGACAATCCCAGGCTGTCACCACAGACAAAGCGCTTGTTCACCGCGAACCAGCGCAGCGGGAAACGCGCGCCGAAGTCTGGCAGATAACGGCGCGCCTGCTGATGATCAAACGGTTCGTGGGATTTTGGCGCCGGGTGGAAGGCATGACCGACCAGCAATCCCTGTTCCGCCTGGGCGAAATTCAACGGCCTGTCACGCAGCATCGGCCAGTCAAGGCGGTTGTCGATGGCCTGTTGAGTATTGTCGTGACTTTCCAGCACGCGTTGGCGGAAGCGGGCGATCGCCTCATCATTCAGTGAGCCCTTGACCGTCGGTTTGGCCAATAGCAGCGTCACCAGTTGTTCCACGCTCAGCGCTTCACCCGGGCCGTCGTCCTGCTGATGCAGATAGGCCGGGAAAAGATAATGGTGATGCTGGGTGGGCGAAATATGGCGAAGTGAAATGCGAATGGCGCTATGAATGGAAAGGGGAATATGTAACTGCGGATGTTGCTGGCTGTTAGCGGCCGGGATGATTTGCCAGTCCCGGGTTTCACGCATCAATGCGTTAAGAAAACATTGCGCAGCCACATCGGTCGTCGCGGTTGCAAACTGAATGGTCATGATCCCTGATTCGCTATGAAACAATTGAGAATGATTCTTATATCAATAATACTTATTGTTATCAATAATCCCATGATATGATTTTTGCATAAATCATACAGCAAACGTTCACTTTCTTAACGGTTTCATTACATTACATGAGCAAATCACCGTCGTCTGATATCCTCGCCAATGGGAATACGTCCCCTTCCAACTGGCCATTGGCCTTTTGCGCCGGACTGTTGGGCATTGGGCAAAATGGTTTGCTGGTGGCTCTGCCGGTATTGGTCAGCATGACCCAACTGTCTCTGTCGGTATGGGCGGGACTGTTAACGCTGGGCTCAATGCTGTTTTTGATTGGTTCGCCCTATTGGGGACGGCAGTCCGAAATTCGTGGTTGCAAATACGTGGTGCTGATGGCGCTGGCCGGCTATCTGTTCAGCTTTGCGCTGTTGGCGCTGGCGGTATGGGGGCTGGCGGCCGGTTGGCTGCCGCCGATGCTGGGGTTGGGTGGCTTGATCGTTGCCCGGGTGATTTATGGCCTGACGGTTTCCGGCATGGTGCCGGCCAGCCAGACCTGGGCGTTGCAGCGTGCCGGCCATCAACAGCGCATGGCGGCGTTGGCAACCATCAGTTCCGGGCTTAGTTGCGGGCGCTTGCTCGGCCCGCTGTGCGCCGCGCTGGCCTTGTCGCTTGATCCGATGGCGCCGCTATGGCTGATGGCGCTGGCACCGTTGATTGCCTTGCTGGTGGTGTGCCGTCAGCGCAACGATCCGCCGCTACCGCCGGTAGCCCAGCAGCAAAATCGTCTGCAATGGCACATGCTGCCGTATCTGCTATGCGCGCTGCTGCTGGCGGCGGCGGTCAGCCTGATGCAGCTGGGTCTGGCGCCGCATTTGAGCCGGTTGTTCGCTCCTTCCACCACCGTCAGTCATCATGTGGCGATATTGCTCAGCGTTGCCGCCGGTTGTACGTTGCTGGCGCAGTTTCTGGTGGTACGGCCGCAGCGTTTGGCTCCGGCGTCGCTGCTGCTGTGGGCGGCGCTATTGATGATCGCCGGACTGGCGCTGATGTGCGCGCCGCCGCTGGCGCTGTTTTATCTCGGTTGTGCGCTGACATCGTTTGGCGCGGCAATGGCGACGCCGGGTTATCAGCTGTTGCTGAACGACAGGTTATCGACCGGTAAAGGGGCTGGGGTTATCGCCACCAGTCATACGCTGGGCTACGGCCTGGGCGCACTGATGGTGCCGGTGGTGGCCAAATTTTATGGTGAGTCGCAGCTGATTGCGACGGCACTGGTCATGGCGGTTTTGCTGGGCGGCCTGAGCGGCTGGTTGTGGCAGCAGCAACGCATTATTGCACCATCGCGGGAGAAGTATTGAGATGTCCGCAAGTTATCGAGTTTTTGATCTTACCCTCAAGGAGAAACGGCAGATTTCTCCATCGTTACTGCGCTGCGTCTTCAGCGGTCCGCAGGTCAATCGCATGAAGCTGGAAGCGCCGGATCAGCGCATCAAACTGCTGTTCGCCGCAGAGGATGGTCAGACGCTGCAGCTGGAAAACAGCGACGACTGGTATCGTCATTATATGGCGATACCCAAAGCGCAGCGGCCGGTGATGCGCACTTACACCCTGCGAGCGTTGCGCAGCGATTGCAACGAAATGGACGTGGAGTTTGTATTGCACGGGGTTAACGGTCCGGCATCGCGTTGGGCCTTGCAGTCGACGCCGGGTGACACCATCCAGGCGGTGGCGCCCAATGCCGATTTTGACGGCGACAGCGGCGGCTATGAATGGGTAGCTCCCCCGCAGATGCAGCAGGGGTTATTGATTGCCGATGAAACCGCACTGCCGGCGGCAATGGGCATTCTCGAGCAGTTGGCGCAGCGGGCCAATCCGCCACGGGTGCAGGCGTTCTTTGAGGTGCCGGTTGCCGGCGACTGCATTAGCGTGGCGCAGTTTCCGTTCGCCGAGGTATTTTGGCTGCCGCGCGACGTCGGTCAGCAGCAATTGCACGGTACGTTGCTGGTAGAAGCGGTGCGTCAGCGGGTGGCTATTCCGCCCTCGGCGCGCGCGGCGGCACAATCACTGGCGGAAAACAGTCTGGGCGGCGATCTGCTGTGGGAGCGGGCGCAAGGTGCCAGCGGGTTTTATGCCTGGGTAGCTGCCGAATCTTCCACCGTTAAGGCGCTGCGACGTTATCTGATCGGTGAATGCGATCTGGACCGCTCAACGGTGAATTTTATGGCTTACTGGTGCTGAATGGCCGGCTTTGCCCTGGTGGCGTACGGCCAGCAGCACCGCGTTGCGGCCATCAAAATGGTACAGCGCGCTATAGCCGCTATTGCCAAAAACGATCGGCCACTCTCTGAATTCGGCGTCCAGCGTGGTTAGCGGCCGGCCGAGCTGCGACTGACGCGCCAGCACAGCCACACCGTGGCGTATCGCCGCCACGGCGCGTTTGGCGGCATGGCCATCCTTCTCGGCCAGAAAGCGCAATGAAACGCTGAACATCAGCGAGTGCGGATGGCGTCCATATCAGTTGTGGCACTTCGGGATCTCCGGATCACCGCCGTTTGCCAACGCGGCCAGCCGGTTATCAGCCTATTCCTGCGTTAAATGCCTACCATTGGCCTGATAGGTTTCCCATGCTTGCAATGCATCATTGCGCAGCGCCTCGCGTTTTTCTTCACGTTCGACGTATTCGCGGATTGCCTCGCGCATGATCCAGTGCGCGGAGCGTTGGCGAGTTTGCGCAAGCTGCTGTACCCGCTGTTTTAATGCGTCAACGATTTTGATGGCGATTACCATCGCCATAAGTAGTCTCGGTAAGCTAAAGGTAATACCTTTGGTTGCTTTATAAACAATCACACCGCCTGTCCATATGGTCTAGCTCATCAGGCTGACATGCGCCGCCACGATGCGCCAACCGATGGGCAGTTTGATCCAGGTTTGCATCTGGCGACCAGTGCGCTCACTGCCTTCCCGCCGGAACTCGGTGCTGGCCACCGCCATATCGTCGCCGTAAGTGGTGATGACGGTATTTTCCAGTCGGCGCTCCAAGCCGGCGGAAGGGCGCTGGCGACGGAAATCGCGGATCTGCTCGATGCCGTACAGGTTTTCGCTGGCGCCATAGCGCACCGTGCGGCCGTCGTGCCAGAACAGCGCATCCAGGGTTTCAATGTCATTGCCGATCAGCGCCTGCTCGTAGCGATAAAAGGCTGCGGTGACCTCGGCCACGACCGCCGGGCGGTCAATATAGTCAGTTTTCATCGATTCATTCCTGTTATCACGGCAGCGCGCAATGGCCGATACCGCGTTGTTCCAAGGCGTGGGCGGCACGCAGTGCCAGATCTTCGCGCCACGGTGGGGCGATCAGCTGCAGGCCGATCGGCAGACCGCCGGCGGTTTTTAGCGGCACGGTAACCACCGGCAAGCCGAGAAACGAAATCGGCTGCGTCAGCATGCCCATGCTGGCGCGGATCGGTAAATCAGCGCCGTTGATGCGCATGGTTTCCTGGCCAATAGACGTCGCGCAACACGGGGTTGCCGGGGCAATCAGAATATCCCATTGCTTGAACAGCGGCAGCGACCGCTGTTGAAAATCGGCGCGAAAACGCTGTGCCTGCACATACCAGGCGGACGGCAGCATGGCGCCGGCCAGCAGACGTTCGCGCGAATTGGGTTCGAAGCGTGCCGGTTCACTGCGCAGATACGGCAAATAGTGGTTGCCGCCTTCGGCCGCGCTGATGATAAAAGCCGCCGAACGCGCCAGCTCCGCCTGTGGCAGGGTGATTTCCTCCGTGGCTTCCAGCGCTTGCGCCACTTGACGCACCGCCGTTTTGGCGTCCTCATTGCACCACTGCTGGAAGTAGCCGCCAAGTACCGCACAGCGTAGCCCCTGCTGGCCGCGCGCCAGCGTAGTCTCGGTCAGCGTTAATGGTTTTTCGGCCTGAAAACGATCGTTGACATCGGTGCCTTGCATCGCGTCGTAAACCGCCGCCAGATCGCGCACCCGGCGGGCGAATGGGCCAATATGATCCAGGCTGGCGACGAACGGCTGGCTACCGCTGCGCGACAGGCGACCAAAGGTCGGTTTCAGCCCATAAATGCCGCACAGCGACGCCGGAACGCGGATCGATCCGTTGGTGTCGCTACCCAGAGAAAAACTCACCAGTCCGGCGGCGACCGCCGCTGCCGAACCGCCGGAGGAACCGCCGGCGATGCGCGATCTGTCATGCGGGTTGCGGGTTGCGCCGTAGTGGCTGTTTTCGGTGGTGAAGCCGTAGGCGTAAGCGTCCATGTTCAGCATGCCGGACAGCAGCGCGCCGCGATCGGCCAGACGGGCGATCGCCCAGGCGTCGTGCCGGGCCGGGGCGCGATCGCTAAACAGGCTGGCGCCGGCCAGCGTGGTTTCACCGGCGACGTCGAACAGGTTTTTTACCGCGTACGGAATAGCCGCCAGGCTCGGCAGCGGTTGACCGTTGGCGCGCGCGCGATCGATCCGATCGGCCTCGCTCAGCATGCGTTCGCCGGTCACCTGGGTGTAGGCGTTCAGCGTCGGGTTGAGGGTAGCGATGCCGTCCAGCGTCTGCTGGGCAATTTCCCGCGCGGAAATCGCGCCTTGCTGTAGTGCAGTGCGGATCTCGGCGATCGACCATTGGCTTAACGGATTCATGCGCGATACACCCCGGCGATTTCCAAACGTTGATCGAGCGGCAATGCCATCAGCGGTTGCGCCATGGCGGCAATGCGCTGGAACTGGGTCAGCAGTTCCTGGCGGCGCGCCTCGTCCAGCTCCAGTGCCAGCACCGCTTCCATCTGGCGGATATAGGCTGCCCAGTCGGCAGCAGGTAGTGTGTGGTTTGGGCTACTCATTAAAAACGCCTCGTTGTGGTTCAGCCATGGTGGCCAGGGGTTAAAAGCCGGCGGCGCTGCCGTTACTGCGCGGATCGAACGCGCCTTCCAGCATGCCATTGGTATGGCGCACGATGGCGCCGGCGTGGCCAACTGCCTCGCTGAAGTCCGGTAACAGTTCTACCTGATGCCCGCGTTGGCGCAGGTAGTCGATGGTCTCTGTGCCAAACCGACTTTCCAGCTTCAATGAGTCGGAACTGTCACCCCAGGTGCGGCCAAGCAGCCAGCGCGGCGCGCTGATCGCCTGCTGTAAGGGTAGTCCCTGAACCACATGGCGAATAAACACCGCCGCCTGCGTTTGCGGCTGGCCGTCGCCGCCCATGGCGCCGTAGACCAGCGTACGGCCGTCGTAAAGCCGTGCGGCGGCAGGATTAAGGGTATGGAACGGCTGCTTGCCCGGCGCCAGCGCCAGCAAATGCCCGGCGTCGAGGCTGAAGGACGCGCCACGGTTTTGCCACAATATGCCGCTGTCTGGCAGCACCACACCGCTGCCGAATTCATGATAAATACTCTGGATAAAGGAAACCGCCAGCCCGCTGCTGTCCATGACGCCCATCCACACGGTATCGCCAGGTCCTTTGCCGTTGCCCCATTCGGCGGCACGCTCACCATCGATCTGCCGTGCCAGCCGATCGAGACTATCCGCCGCCAGCAGTGCCTGCGGATCCTGCGTCATATGGGCCGGATCGGTGATGTGGCAATCCCGTAGCCCGAACGCCAGTTTGGTGGCTTCAACGATGGCGTGTACCGTTGCGCCCTCGCTCTGCCTGGCCAGCGGCAGGCGGTCGGCCAGGCCAAGGATCGCCAGTGATACCAGACCCTGGGTTGGTGGCGTCAGGTTGAACACCTCTCCCTGCTGATGCGCCAGGCGCAGCGGCGTACGGCGGCGTGGCCGGTAAGTGGCCAGATCCTGCGCGGTGAGCGGCATACCCAACTGCGCCATGTCGGCGGCCATGCGCTGGGCCAGTTCACCGCGATAAAAACTGTCCAGACCCTGTTCGGCGAGGGTGATCAAGGTTTCCGCCAGCTTCGGTTGGCAGAAGCGCTGCCCACAACGCGGGATCTCGCCGCGGGGCAGGTAAACCCGGGCGAAATGTTCCAGCGCGGCCAATTCATGGTGCTTGCTGCGGGTGGCGGCTTCCTGCGAGGCGGTAACCGGGATGCCGTCTGCCGCATAGCGGATGGCATCGGCCAACAGACTGGACAGCGGCAGCGGTTTGCCGCCCAGCTCGGCGGCATACGACAGCGCCTCCTGCCAGCCGCCGACCGTACCGGCAACGGTCAATGCCGCCTTTGGTCCGCGATGCGGGATCCGTGATTCTCCGGCATACAACGCCAGCGTGGCCAGCGAGCCGGCGGCACCGCTGGCGTCGATGGCCAGTGGATCGCCCTGTGGCGGCACGATCAGCCAAAAACCATCGCCCCCCAGACCGTTCATATGCGGGTACGCCACCGCAATGGTGGCAGCCGCGGCCACCATTGCCTCGATGGCATTGCCACCTTTACGCAGGACAGCCAAAGCGCTTTCACTGGCGAGGTGATGCGGCGTGACGGCCATCCCGAGTGGTGCACTGTTACTGTTAATCATCTTGTCGCCCTTGTTATGCTTTCCCTGTCTGGGTTAAGCAAGAGCCGTTCCAGATTTACGCGGTTGGCGGGGGCGCAATGATTTTGCGATGCAGCTGGGGGAAATATGCTAGGCTCCGCTGAAACAAAGGTTACAGCGTGGAGCCAGGCAGAAGTGAAGCAGATTGATGAGCGCTTGCGTAGCGAATATCCGCAGTTGACGCCGCAGGAGCAGCGGGTGGCGGCTTTTATCATCGACCATTTTGATGACCTGATCGGTTATAACAGCGCCGACCTTGCCAGGCTGAGTGGCGTATCCAAGGCTACCGTCAGCCGGTTGTTCAAACGGCTGGGATACGCCAGCTACCGGGCGATGCGCGACGAGCTGCGTACCCTGCGGCAAAGCGGGATGCCACTTACCGACAATCGCGATGCGGTGCAGGGCAATACGCTATTGGCACGCCATTACAAGCAGGAAATGGCCAATCTGACCGCCTGGGTCAATCAGCTTGACGCCTCACTGTTCGGCGCGGTGATCGCCGCATTGGCACAGGCAAAACGCGTGGTGCTAATGGGCTGGCGCAACGGCTATCCGGTGGCGATGCACCTGCGTCAGCAACTGTTGCAGGTGCGGCGGGATGTGCTGTTGCTGCCGCAACCGGGGCAAACGCTGGCGGAGGAACTGGTGGACGTCAGCCCGCAGGATGTGGCGATCGTGGTGGCGTTCCGTCGCCGCCCGCGCCAGCTGCGGGCAGTGTTGACGCAATTGCACAGTCGGCAGGTGCCGACGTTGCTGATATGCGAACCGCAGGCGCAGGCGCTGTTGCCGTTGGCCAACTGGCATCTGGCCGCGCCGTTGGACAGCGTGTCGGCGTTCGACAACTACGCCAGCGCCATGAGCCTGGCCAATCTGCTGAGCAATGCTCTGTTGCATGAAATGCTGGCGCAAGGGCGCCAGCGTATCCATCAGATTGCCGATCTGTATGGCGATCTCGATGAACTGGAACAGCGCTAAGTCAGCGCTGTTTTGGTGCTGGCGCACTCTTTTGGTGCGCACCTTGCAACCACATCGTTTTACCTTCCTTTGGATGATGGTCAATTAACCACTGATTCGCCTTCAACTATTCCCTCTCGATAACCCCTGAGCCGTGGCGTGCCTTCTTTGGCACATTAGTTGCAATGTTGGAATCAAAGAATCTTTTGTTTCATCATTCCACCCTCGGGGATAATCTATGAGCATCAAGAGAATTTGGGTCACCGCATTGGGCGCCATCGTACTGATGGCTCAGGCCGGGGCGGTACAGGCGGATCAATTGCAAGACATCCAGCAGCGCGGCGTGTTGCGGGTTGCCGTACCGCAGGATTTCCCACCGTTTGGTTCGGTTGGCACCGATTTGCAGCCGCAGGGTTATGACATCGATATGGCACAGTATCTGGCCGACAAGATGAAACTAAAGTTGCAGCTGGTGCCGGTAACCAGTGCCAACAGGGTGCCGTATCTGCAAACCAACAAAGTGGATCTGGTGATCTCCAGCCTGGGCAAAAATCCGCAGCGTGAAAAGGCCATCGCCTTTAGCCGTGCTTACGCCCCGTTCTTCCTTGGCGTATTCGGCCCGCAATCCGAGGTGCTGACAGATCCCGCGGCGCTAGACGGCAAAACCATCGGCGTTACTCGCGGTGCGGTAGAAGATATGGTGCTGAGCGACAGCGCACCGAAAGGCGCGCAAATCAAACGCTATGAAGACAACAACACCACGCTGTCGGCTTATTTGTCCGGGCAGGTGCAGTTTGTCGCTACCGGCAATCTGGTGGTGAGCGCCATCGCTCGGCAAAATCCGGCCAAGGCGCCGGTGGCCAAATTCATGCTGAAGGATTCACCGTGTTACGTCGGGTTGCGGCTGGGGGAGCCGGCGCTGAAGGCGAAGGTGGATGCGCTGATCGAACAGGCGTTGCAGGACCAGACGCTGAACGGCCTGTCGCAAAAATGGCTGAAAGCGCCGCTGCCAGCCAACCTTGGCGCTTAACGGGAGCCTCCCATGACCTATCAGCTGAACTTTCCCGCCCTGTGGCCGTTTATGCCCGAGCTGCTGGCCGGGTTGCTGACCACCATTGAGCTGACGGCGCTGGCAACGTTGATGGGCGTGTCGCTGGGCATTGTCGGTGCGGCGATTCGCAGCGGCCGACCGAGCCTGGCAAGCCGGATTTGGGGGCTGTATGTCGAGCTGGTGCGCAATACGCCGTTCGTGGTGCAGCTGTTCTTTATCGTCTTTGGTTTGCCGAGTCTCGGCTGGAAACTGACCGCAGGCCAGGCGGCGCTGTTGGCAATGGCGATCAATCTGGGTGCCTACAGCACCGAAATCATTCGTGCCGGCATCCAGGTGACGCCGAAAGGCCAATGGGAAGCCGGACGGGTGCTGGGCTTCAGCCGCAGCCAGACCTTTTTGCGTATCGTGTTGCCGCCGTCGCTGCAACGCATTTACCCGGCGCTGGTCAGCCAGTGCATTATCGTGATGCTGGGGTCATCGGTGGTGTCGCAGGTGTCGTTTGAAGAACTGACCTTTGCCGCCAACCTGATTCAGTCCCGCACCTTCCTCAGTTTTGAGGTGTATTTGGTGACCACGCTGTTTTATCTGCTGCTGTCGGTGCTGATGCGGCAGCTGCTGCTGGCCGCCGGCCGACGCTTTTTAGGGAGCCAGGGCTGATGCTGACCTTTACCGATTGGGATATCGTGCGCAACCTGTTATTGGCGGCGCGCTGGACGCTGCTGCTGTCGCTGACGGCGTTTTTGGGCGGCACGCTGGTGACGCTGCCGTTGCTGCTGTTGCGGTTGAGTAAACGCCGTTGGGCGCTGCGCCTGGTGCGTGCCTATGCCGAGCTGTTTCAGGGAACGCCGTTGCTGATGCAATTGTTCCTGGCGTTCTTCGGCCTGGCGCTGTTTGGCATTGACGTCAGTCCATGGGCTGCCGCCGCGCTGGCGCTGACCCTGTTTACCAGCGCCTTTCTGGTGGATATCTGGTCCGGCAGCATCGCGGCGTTGCCGAAAGGGCAGTGGGAGGCCGCGCGCTGTCTCGGGCTGGGCTTTGGCCAGACGCTGCTGCGGGTGATCGTGCCGCAGGCGGTGCGCATCGCCATTGCTCCGACCGTCGGGTTTTCGGTACAGGTGATCAAGGGCACCGCGCTGGCATCGATCATTGGCTTCGTTGAGCTGACCAAGGCCGGCACCATGCTAAATAACGTCACCTATCAACCGTTCAAGGTGTTTGGTCTGGTTGCGTTGGGCTATTTCCTGATGTGTTACCCGCTGTCGCGCTACAGTCATTATCTGGAGAAGAAATTCCATGCCGCTCATCACCATTAATCAGGTACAAAAATATTACGGCCAAAACCATGTGCTGAAGGGCGTGGATCTGGATATCGATATGGGCGAGGTGATTTCGATCATTGGTCGTAGCGGTTCCGGTAAAAGTACGCTGCTGCGCTGCATCAACGGGCTGGAAGGGTATCAGGACGGCAGCATCAAGCTGGGCGGCATGACCATCACCGATCGCGACTCACAGGCGCGAGAGATCGGCCGTTCGATCGGTATGGTGTTCCAGAACTTCAACCTGTTTCCTCACATGACCGCGCTGGAAAACGTGATGCTGGCACCGCGCCGGGTGCTGAAGCAAAGCCCGGCGGCCTGTCGCCAACTGGCGGAAGCAATGTTGCACAAGGTCGGGCTGGGGGAGCGGATGCATTATTCACCGGCCAGCCTGTCTGGCGGCCAGCAACAGCGGGTGGCGATCGCCCGCGCACTGGCGATGAAACCCAAAGTGTTGCTATGCGATGAGATAACTTCGGCGCTCGATCCGGAGCTGGTGGGCGAAGTGCTGAAAGTGCTTGAGCAACTGGCAAAAGAGGGGATGACGCTGATTCTGGTCACCCATGAAATGAACTTCGCGCGCGAGGTTGGCGATCGCGTGGTGTTTATGCACCAGGGCAAGGTCTGGGAGCAGGGCGACAGCCGTACGCTGTTCGCTAATCCGCAGACGCAGGAACTGAAACAGTTTATCGCCTCCGTGCGCGGCCTGTCAGACGTGTGAACGGACATCATAAGATAATAACTTATTAAGCTGGTAAGGAATTAACATGGTAGATATCATCCAATTCGATCAAATCAATCCGCCGCATCGCCTGCTGATGGGGCCGGGCCCGATCAACGCCGACCCACGCGTGCTGCGCGCCATGTCGAGCCAGCTGATTGGCCAGTACGATCCGGCAATGACCGGTTACATGAACCAGGTGATGGCGCTGTACCGTGCCCTGTTTCGCACCGAAAACCGCTGGACCCTGCTGGTGGACGGCACCTCCCGTGCCGGCATCGAGGCGGTGCTGGTTTCCGCCATTCGTCCCGGCGACAAGGTGCTGGTGCCGGTATTTGGCCGTTTCGGCCATTTGCTGTGCGAAATTGCCCGCCGCTGCCGTGCCGAAGTGCACACCATCGAAGCGCCGTGGGGCGAAGTATTCAGCGCCGATCGGATCGAAGACGCCATCAAGAAGGTTCGTCCGCGTCTGTTGTTGACGGTACAGGGCGATACTTCCACCACCATGCTGCAACCGCTGGCGCAGCTGGGGGATATCTGCCGTCGCCACGGCGTGCTGTTTTATACCGACGCCACCGCGTCGTTCGCCGGCAACCCGCTGGAGACCGATGCCTGGGGGCTGGATGCGGTCTCCGCCGGGCTGCAAAAATGCCTCGGCGGCCCTTCGGGCAGTTCGCCGGTTACCCTCAGCCCGCAGTTTGCAGAGATGGTGCGCCGGCGCAGGTGCGTCGAACAAGGCATCCGCACCGCCGAACATGCTGATGGCGACGACGAGATGATCTACTCCAACTATTTCGATCTGGGCATGATCATGGATTATTGGGGGCCGGAGCGTCTGAATCACCATACCGAAGCGACCAGCATGCTGTTCGCCGCCCGCGAATGCGCCCGGGTGATCCTGGAAGAAGGCCTGGATAACACCATTGCGCGCCATCGTCTGCACGGCGCGGCGATGCTGGCGGGGATCCAGGGGATGGGGTTGCAGGTGTTCGGCGATCTTGCCAACCGCATGAATAACGTACTGGGGGTGGTGATCCCGCCCGGCATACAGGGCGAACAGGTACGTCAGATGATGCTCAACGACTTCGCCATTGAAATCGGCACCTCGTTTGGGCCGTTGCAGGGCAAAATCTGGCGTATCGGTACCATGGGATACAACGCGCGCAAAGACTGCGTGCTGCAAACGCTGGCGGCGCTGGAAGCGGTGCTCAATCGTCTGGGCTTTGCCAGCCGGCAGGGGGAGGCGCTGCAAGCCGCCTGGAACGTTTACGCGAGCGAGGACTGCTGATGGCGGCGGGCATTAGCGCCGCAGCGGCGGAACTGGCGGCAGCGCGGGTAATGGCGCGCAGCGATGCGTTGGCGGAAATCAGTGCCACCCCCGGCCAACTGACGCGGGTGTATCTGTCCGCCGAACATTTGCGTGCCAATCAGCGGGTTGGCGACTGGATGCGCAGCCTGGGGATGGCGGTTTGGCAAGACAGCGTCGGCAATATCTGCGGCCGCTATGAAGGACAGACTCCTGACGCACCGGCGCTGTTGCTTGGTTCGCATCTGGATACGGTGCGCAACGCCGGCCGTTACGACGGCATGCTCGGCGTGCTGACCGCGTTGGAAGTGGTGGCGCATCTGCATGCCCAGCAGCGCCGCCTGCCGGTGGCGATTGAAGTGATTGGCTTTGCCGACGAAGAGGGCACGCGCTTTGGCATCACCCTGCTGGGCAGCAAAGGCGTTACCGGCCAGTGGCCTGTCGACTGGCTGACGCGCACCGATGCCGACGGCATCAGCGTAGCGCAGGCGCTGCGGCACGTCGGGCTGGATCCTGAGCGGATTGGCGAAGCCAGGCGCCCCCAGCATGAGATTTGCGCCTACCTGGAACTGCATATCGAACAAGGTCCGTGTCTGGAAGCGGCCGGTCTGGCGCTTGGCGTTGTGACGGCGATCAACGGTGCACGGCGACTGAACTGCACCTTCAGCGGCGAGGCCGGCCATGCCGGCACCGTGCCGATGTCGCAGCGCAAGGATGCGCTGGCCGCCGCCGCCGAGTGGATGGTAGCGGCAGAGCGACTCACCCGCGAGAGCGATCCACATTTGGTGGCGACGGTTGGGCGCATCGACAGCCTGCCGGGGGCGGTGAACGTGATCCCGGGGCAGGTGCAGCTTTCACTTGACGTGCGAGGTCCACAGGACGGCCCGCTGGCGGCGCTGCTGGCCACCCTGTTGCAGCAGGCGCAGGTCATATGCGCTCGCCGTGGCCTGCGGTTTGCCAGCGAAGAGTTTTACCGGATTGACGCTACCGCCTGCGACGACGAAATACAGCAGCGCTGGCATAGGGCGGTGACGCGGGTGCAGGGCAGCACTATCGCCTTGCCCAGCGGTGCAGGGCATGACGCCATCGCCATCGCCCACCACTGGCCGGTTGGCATGCTGTTCGTTCGCTGCGATCGCGGTATCAGCCATCATCCTGATGAGTCTGTCACGTCATCCGACGTGGCGTTGGCGATTCGGGCCTATTGCCAAATGGTGGAAAGTTGGGGGGCGACGGCATGAAGCTGCAACGTTTTAACGCCTTGCCGGTGGCGGAGGCTGCCGCATTGCTGCGCCCATGCGTGGCTATCGACAGCTGGATTGACGCCGTGCTGGCCGCGCGACCTTTCGCCGATCGCGACAGCGCCCTGGCCTGCGGCGCCCAGGCTGCGCAGCGGTGGCAGCCAGAGGAGATAGCGCTGGCGTTGGCACAGCATCCGCGCATCGGCGAGCGCGCGCAGGGCCATGGGCGCGAAGCGCAGTTGTCGGCGCGTGAACAGTCGGCGGTCGACGCGCAGGATCGGACGTTGGCGCAGGCGTTGCTGGACGGCAATCGCCGTTACGAGGCGAAGTTTGGCCAGGTGTTTCTGATCCGCGCTGCCGGCCGCGACGGACAGGCCATTTTGCAGGCGTTGGAGCGACGGTTGCACAACAGCCCACGGCAGGAGCAGCAGGAAACGGCAGAGCAACTGCGCGAAATCGTTCAACTGCGTTTAATGGAGTTATTCAGCGATGAGTAATATCAGCACCCATATTCTTGATACCGCGCTCGGCAAGCCTGCCGCACAGGTGCGCGTCTGGCTGGAACTGAGCCACAATCAGCAATGGCAGACGGTGGCGGAAAGTCGCACCGATGCCGACGGCCGGGTGGGGGAACTCACGCCCTCGGGCCTGACGGCTGGCCATTATCGTCTGTGTGCCGATCTCGGCAGCTACTTTGCAGCCGCCGGGCGCGACACGCTATACGCTACGGCGATTGTCGATTTTGTCATCAGCGATGCCACGCAGCATTACCACCTGCCGCTGCTGGTCGCGCCGTATGCGTATTCAACCTATCGCGGAAGTTGATCCGCGCCAGGCACCGGCGCATTCGCCGCGTTAGCCGCTAACTGACATTGACGAGGACACCATGGCTCTATGGCAACAACGGGGCGCGGCGTTGTGCCGCCCGGAAGACCAGCGGCTGCCGCTGGGGAAAACCTTTGCCTACGGTTTGCAGCATATTCTGACCATGTACGGCGGGATTATTGCGCCGCCGTTGATTATCGGTTCTGCCGCCGGGCTTGATGCGCCGCAGATTGGCATGCTGATCGCCGCGGCACTGTTTGTCAGTGGCCTGGCGACGCTGTTGCAGACGCTGGGACTGCCGCTGTTCGGTTCGCGCCTGCCGCTGGTGCAGGGGGTGTCGTTCGCCGGCGTGGCGACCATGGTGACCATCGTTACCGGCGACGGCGGTTTACCGGCGGTATTTGGCGCGGTGATTGCCGCCTCGGCGATCGGGTTGCTGATAGTGCCGTTCTTCTCGCAGATTATCCGCTATTTTCCGCCGGTGGTGACCGGTACGGTGGTTACGGTAATTGGGCTGTCGCTAATGCCGGTGGCGGTGCGCTGGGCGATGGGGGGCAATGAGCGGGCGGCGGACTGGGGATCGACCGGCAATATCGGCCTGGCTGCCTTTACGCTGGCGGTGATTCTATTGCTGAATAAAGTGGGTACGCCGGCGTTGAAACGCCTGGCGGTGCTGCTGGCGATGGTGGCGGGCTGCGTCGCGGCGATGCTGCTGGGCAAGGTGGATTTTTCGGCGGTTGGCGGTGGTTCCTGGTTGGCGATCCCGCAGCCGCTGGCGTTTGGCCTGCCGACGTTTGAACCGGCGGCGATCTTTTCCATGCTGCTGATTGTACTGGTGTTGCTGACCGAAACCACCGCCGGGCTGATCGCCGTCGGCGAGATTGTCGGTTCGCCGGTGGGGCCACGGCGTATCGCCAATGGGCTACGCGCCGACATGCTGGCCAGCGCGCTGTCGCCGCTGTTTAATTCGTTTCCACAGAGCTCGTTTGCGCAGAATATCGGTCTGGTGGCGCTCAGCGGCGTGAAAAGCCGTTTCGTGGTCAGCGCCGGCGGTGCGCTGCTGGTACTGCTTGGCGTGCTGCCGATGGTCGGTACCGTGGTGGCCTGCATTCCGCTGCCGGTGTTGGGCGGCGCCGGTGTGGTGCTGTTTGGGTCGGTGGCGGCCAGCGGCATCCGCACGCTGTCGCGAGTCGAGTATAAGGACAATATGAATCTGGTGGTGGTGGCGACGGCTATCGCCTTTGGCATGATCCCGATCGTCATGCCGAGCTTTTACGATCGCTTCCCGGACTGGGTGAGAACCCTGCTGCATTCGGGTATCAGCGCATCGTGCCTGGTGGCGCTGGCATTAAACCTGCTGTTCAACCGTACCGACGCCGAAGCCGACGACCCCGCCACCGCTGGCGAAGAGGTTTCCTGAGCGGCAGAGCAGGCCGGCGTTATCCGGCCTGGTTGCTGGCGCTTAATCGAGTCGCAGAAAGCTATCGGCGTCGCGCCAGGCCGGGAAGGCGGTACGGTAGCCTTGCAGATTTTCCAGCGACAGTTCGGCGTCCAGCCGGGCTGCGGTATGCGCTGCGGCTTCGGCCAGCCGTTCCCCCTGCGGGCTGAGGATCAGGCTGTCGCCGCTGTAGCTGAGACCGTTGCCGTCTTCGCCAACCCGGTTGCAGCCGGCAACGTACACCTGATTTTCAATCGCCCGCGCCGCCAAGAGCGTTTGCCAGTGCTGGCTGCGTGCCGCCGGCCAGTTGGCGACGTACAGCGCCAGGTCGTAATCTTGTTCATAGCGCGACCACACCGGAAAACGCAGGTCGTAACAGATTTGCGGCAGGATCCGCCAGCCGCGCCATTCGACGATTTCGCGCCGCTTGCCGGCCTGATAATGCAGATGCTCGCCAGCCATGCGAAACAGGTGGCGCTTGTCATAGGCGTGTACCCGGCCAGCGGGCTCCACCAGCAGGAAACGGTTTACCGCGCCGTCATCGATCTTCAGCGCCACGCTGCCACCGACCAGCGCGTTGGTTTTGAGTGCCCAGCCGCGAAGCCAGTCGATCACCTGTTGTTCCGGCAAGGCGCTTTCTCCGGCGTCCATGGCGAAGCCAGTGGTGAACATTTCCGGTAGCACGATGAGATCGCGGCCGACCAACGCCGCCAGCAGTTGATCAAAATGGCGCAGATTGGCTTGGCCATCGCGCCAGACCAGTGGTTGTTGCAACAGACTGATTTTCAAAGTCGACATAACCGCTCCGCAGCTGCATCCAGCGTGGCATCTTGCTTGGCGAAGCACAGCCGGATCAATTTATGAGGGAAAGGATCGGCGCAGAACACCGACAGCGGGATTGCCGCCACGCCGGCGTGTTCGGTCAGCCAGCGACAGAACGCCACGTCATCCAGATCGGAAATCGCGCTGTAATCTGCCAATAAGAAGTATGTGCCTTCACAGGGTAGAATTTCCAGTCGACTGTGACTCAATGCCTGCACGAAGCGGTCGCGTTTGGCGCGATAGAACGCGGACAACTGTTGCCAATGCTGCGGATCGGCGCGCAGCATATCCGCCAGCGCCAGCTGAGCAGGGGTGTTGACCGAGAAGGTCAGATACTGATGCACCTTGCGCACTTCGGCGCTGAGCGCTGGCGGCGCCACACAATAGCCGACCTTCCAGCCGGTCATATGAAAGGTTTTGCCAAACGACGAAACGGCAATCGCCCGCTGACGCAGTTGCGGGTGCGCCAATACGCTGGCGTGGCCGCCACTGGCAAAGCAGATATGCTCGTAGACTTCATCGCTCAAGACGTAGATTTCCCGTTCGGCGATGGCCTGCCATAACTGCTGCATGTCATCAGCCTGCCAGGCGCTGGCGGACGGGTTGTGCGGTGTGTTGACGATCACCAGCCGGGTGCGTGCGGAAAGCAGGTCGTCGAACCGTTGCCAGTCGACGTTGAATGCCGGTGGCTGTAACGGCAGGCGTTTGAGTACGCCGCCGGACAGCTGCACTGCCGGTGAGTAACTGTCATAGCTTGGATCGAAACAGATCACTTCATCGCCCGGCCGTACCAGCGCGCTGATGGCGGCGAATAACGCTTCGGTTGCCCCGGCGGTGATGGTGACTTCGTCGTTGGCATCCGGATGCCAACCGTAAATCTGCGCGGTTTTATCGGCGATTGCAGCGCGTAGCGGCGCGACGCCGGTCATTGGCGCATATTGGTTGGCTCCCTGGGCGACGTGCCATGCCAACCGCTGTTGCAAATAGTCCGGGCCGTCGAAATCCGGGAAGCCCTGCGACAGGTTGATGGCCTGATGCTGCTGTGCCAATGCGCTCATCTGGCTGAAAATGGTGGTGCCGAGCGAGGGCAGTTTACTGTCGGGAATCGGTGCGGAAATGGTCATGTTTGGTCTGGTGCCCCGTTATGCTGCATCGAAGTATTTAGGGTTATGCATATGTTGCTGACAATACACCACGATGTTAGTATCTGGCAATCAAGACGTTTAGATGGCTATATTCAGGAAATCGCATGACGGAAAATTCACAACTGCAGGCGCTGTTGGCTGCCTGCCACTGGATTGGCGACAAGGGCTGGTGTCCGGCAACCGGTGGCAATATGTCGCTGCGTCTGGATGCCGAAGGCTGTCTGGTGACCGAGTCAGGCAAAGACAAGGGCAGCCTGAGCGAGCACGACCTGTTGCGGGTGAATATCGCCGATAACCATGCGCCGAGCGGCCGCACGCCGTCGGCTGAAACCGGGCTGCATACGCTAATCTATCGTCTCTATCCGCAGGTCGGCGCCATTTTGCATACCCATTCGGTCAATGCCACGGTGCTGTCGCGGGTGGAAAAAAGCGGCGCGCTACTGCTGCAAGGGTATGAAATGCAAAAGTCGCTCAGCGGGCAGCGTAGCCATCTCGACGGCGTGAATATCCCGATCTTCGATAACGATCAGGATATTCCCCGCCTGGCCGAGCGGGTGGCGGCAGCGGCCGCCGCGTCGCCTATCCGGTATGGTTTTCTGGTGCGCGGCCACGGCCTCTATTGCTGGGGGCGTCAGGTCGCGGAAGCGCGCCGTCATCTTGAGGGACTGGAATTCCTGTTCCAGTGTGAACTGCAACGACGTTTGCTGGAGGCGAAATGATCCGCGCCATCGTTACCGATATTGAAGGCACCACCAGCGATATCCGCTTTGTCCATCAGGTGCTGTTCCCCTATGCTCGCGAACGCCTGGCGGACTATGTTCGCCAACATGCCAATGAGGCTGAGGTGGCCGCCGCGCTGGCGGCATTGCGTAGCGAGCTCCAGCAGCCGCATGCCGATAGCGAGCTGTTGATTGCCGCGCTGTATCGTTTTATGGATGAAGATCGCAAATCCACCGCCCTCAAGGCGTTGCAGGGCATCATCTGGCGCAGCGGCTATCACGACGGCGATTTTCGCGGTCATCTGTACCCCGAGGTTGCCGCACAACTGGCGGCCTGGCAGCAACGGGGCATCCGGCTGTACGTCTATTCTTCCGGTTCGGTGGAAGCGCAGCAACTGCTGTTTGGCTACAGCGAGGCGGGCGATTTGCAGTCGCTGTTTTGCGGCTACTTTGATACCCGGGTCGGTGCCAAGCGCGAAGAGGTTTCATACCGCAACATTGCCCAGCAGATTGGCATTGTACCGGCGGAACTGCTGTTTTTGTCTGACATACGCCAGGAGCTGGACGCCGCGCGCGCTGCCGGTTGGCAAACTTGCCAGCTGATCCGCGATGACGCTGACGAACAGAGCCGGCATCCGCAAGTTAACCGTTTCGACCAGATCGTGATAGAGGAGTTTGCCGGATGAGTGGATTAACCATTTTCAGCGACAGTGAGCCGCAACAGCCGCTGTGGCATAGCCGTGACGCCGAGGCGATCCAGCGGCAACTGGCGGAGATTGGGGTGCGTTTTGAACGCTGGCAGGCAGATCGCGATTTGGGGGCCAACCCGCAGCCGGAGGCGGTGATTGCCGCGTATCAGCATGAGATCGATCGGCTGGTGGCGGAAAAGGGCTACCAAAGCTGGGACGTGATCAGCATGCGGCCGGATAATCTCCAGCGCGAGGCGCTGAGGCAGAAATTCCTGTCGGAACATACCCATGGTGAAGACGAAGTGCGATTTTTCGTCGAGGGGACAGGGCTGTTTTGTTTGCACCTGAACGGCAGGATTTATCAGATCCTGTGCGAAAAAAACGATCTGATTTCGGTACCGGCCGATACCCGTCACTGGTTTGATATGGGATCTGCGCCGAACTTTACCGCCATTCGCCTGTTTGATAATCCGGAAGGTTGGATCGCGCATTTCACCGGCGACAGCATCGCCGATGCCTATCCGCGTCTCGACTGACGCCATGCCGCGCTGCGACCGCCGATCGGAGAGGCAGGCCGCCAACACGCCTGCCAGGCGCACCGACAGCGGGGTCGCTAGACCAGCGCTCGCTGGAAGATCCCGTCGTTAACCTGCTCTGGCCGGATCACGCCACAGTCTAGTACCCAAGCGCTGATTAACGCCGCCGGCGTGACGTCGAAGGCCGGGTTGTCGACCTGCGCATCGGCTGGCGCCCATTGGCAACTGCCAAAGCTGCCGGCGACGCCGGTCACTTCTGCGGCGGCGCGCTGTTCTATCGGGATCGCCGCACCGTTTGGGCAATGTGCATCGTGAGTGGTGTGGGGGGCGGCCACGTAAAACGGAATGCCATGATAATGCGCCAGCACCGCCAGGCTGTAAGTGCCGATTTTGTTGGCGACGTCACCGTTGGCAGCGATGCGGTCAGCGCCGACCCACACCGCATCCACTTTGCCCTGCGCCATCAGGCCGGCAGCCATCGAGTCGCAGATCAGCCGATAAGGGATACCCAGTTCACCCAGTTCCCAGGCGGTAAGGCGACCTCCTTGCAGCAGCGGCCGTGTTTCATCGACCCACACCTGCGCGACATGACCCTGCTGATGGGCACGCAACAGCACGCCGATGGCGGTGCCGATGCCGGCAGTTGCCAGCCCACCGGTATTGCAGTGCGTCAGCAGACGGCTACCAGGGGTGACCAGCGCCGCGCCGCGATCGGCAATGCTGTCGCACAGCGCACGGTCTTCCTCCACCAGCCGCAAGGCTTCTGTGGTCATGGCCGCCACCCAGTCGGGTTGCTCCAGCGCCAGCTTGATGCGATCGAGGTTATTCATCAGATTGACCGCGGTCGGTCGCGCTGCGCGCAGCGTGGCCAATGCCTCAGCCAGTTGGTCGCGCGGCAGGCCGCGTTCGGCCAGCAGGGCCAATAGCAAACTGGCGGACAGGCCGATCAGCGGCGCACCGCGTACCCGCAGGGCGTGAATATGCCCAACCAGTTCCTCCACGCTGTTGCTGGAGCACCAGCGCTTTTCTTGTGGCAATGCCTGTTGATCGAGGATCCAGAGTTGGTTGTCTCGCAGTATCAAACTGGTGGTGTTAAGCGTGCGCATAATCAGTTAAATCCTTGTTGCGATCATATTGCATCTATGGCGCTATTCTGCCAACATGACATCCGGATGTATAGACGTCCGAATGCTTAAATGTCTAAATATTGAAGTTACCACGTCTACACCTTTCCTTGTTTATGTTGCATCGTGGCGGCAGATGACCAGTGCCAACGCAATGGCACCGCGCCGGCAGCGGCCTGGCTACTTGCCGGTGTTGGGCTGGTGGCAACGATGCGGCGTGACACCGGGGGGGTATTTGCCAGAGGGGTTGTGATGTCGCTTTATCGTACCTTTACCGCTGCCGATGCCGTTGAATATGCCCGCCAGTACGGGCAGGTTGCCGATCCAAAAGCGTTGGTCAGCGCCGAAGAAATTGGCGACGGCAATTTGAATCTGGTATTCAAGATCCTTGATGACGCAGGCACCAGCCGGGTGATCGTCAAACAGGCGTTGCCGTATGTACGCTGTGTGGGAGAATCCTGGCCGTTGACGCTCGATCGCGCACGTATCGAAGCGGAAACGCTGCTGGTGCATGGCGGCTTCTGCCCGCGACACACCGTTAACGTGCTGCACCACGATGCCGAACTGGCGGTAATGGTGCAGGAAGACCTTTCCGACCACCGTATCTGGCGTCATGAACTGATTAACGGTCACTATTATCCGTTGGCCGCCGGCCAACTGGCAGAGTATTTGGCGCAGACGCTGTTTCATACTTCTGATTTTTATCAGGATGCTCAACAGAAAAAGGCGCAGGTGAGCCGCTTCACCAACCCGGAGCTGTGCCAGATCACCGAAGATCTGTTCTTCACCGATCCTTACATCGAGCATGAGCGAAATAACTTCGACGCGGCATTGTTGCCGCAGGTAGGCGAGCTGCGGCAAGACGTGGCGTTGAAACTGGCGGTTGCCGGCCTCAAGCAGCGTTTTCTCAGCAAGGCTGAAGCGCTGCTGCACGGTGACATTCATAGCGGCTCGGTGTTCGTCGCCGAAGGCAAGCTGAAGGCGATCGACGCCGAGTTCGGTTTTTATGGTCCGATCGGTTTTGACGTGGGTACCGCGCTGGGCAATCTTCTGCTCAATTACTGCGGCCTGCCGGGGCTGTTCGGCCCACGTGACGCCGCCGCTGGCCGCGAACAGCGCCTGCAGGATATTCGCGAACTGTGGCTGATTTTCGCCGATCGTTTCCTGGCGCTGTGCCAGCAGAAAACCCGCGATATCACGCTGGCGACGCCGGGCTATGCCGAGCAGTTTCTGCGTCAGGTCTGGATCGACGCAGTAGGGTATTGCGGTAGCGAACTGGTCCGTCGCACCATCGGGCTGGCGCACGTGGCCGATCTGGATAGCATCGAAGATGCCGATATGCGCCTTGAGTGTCAGCGCAACGCGCTGAGTCTTGGCCGTGCACTGATGGTCAATGCTCCGCAGATCGAGCACATCGACGCATTGCTGGCGCGCATTCGCCAGCATGGTTAACTACCAACGGGCAGCAAAAAAGGGGCGATATCTATCGCCCCTTTTACTTACGTGTTGGTGATTCAGGCTGCTTCAGTGTGCTGCTGGCGTTTCTCCTGCTGCTGCGGCTTTTCCGGCCGTTGCGCCGCCAGCGCGTCAGGGGCAAAGTCATCGACATTGATTGAACGCAGACGGCTTTCCTCCGCTTTGGTCAGGATCTTCGCTTCGTCGGCATTGATCTTGCCTTCTTCCAGCGCACGCTGCGCCAAACGATCGAGGCGGGTGAACGGCAGGTTTTTGCCGGCTTCCTTGCTCAGGCGAGCGTGGATCGGCTCGGCGGCAATCACGTCAAGCAATGCGGCTTCCAGCAGGCCGATCGGATTATGCTCGCTGGCCGTCAGGTACTGGCCGCGCCCCAAACGGCTACGGGTGGCAGAAGGCACCTGCAGAATTTTCGCCAGCTGATGATCCAGGCGATCGGACGGTGCGGTATGCACGCGGCCAAACGGGAAGATAACCAGACGCATCGCACCGGCGATAAAGCGGTTCGGGAAGTTGCGCAGCAGATCGTCCAGCGCCTGCTCAGCCTGATGCAGACTGTCCTGCACACCCCAATGTACCAGCGGCAGATCCTCTTTTTGACGGCCTTCATCCTCATAGCGTTTCAGCGTGGCGGAGGCCAGGTACATCTGGCTGAGAATATCGCCGAGGCGCGCCGAGATTCGTTCGCGGCGTTTCAGGCTGCCGCCCAGCACCCCCATCGAGACGTCGGACAGCAGCGCCAGGTTGGCACTCAGGCGGTTCAACTGCTGATAGTAGCGGCGGGTGGCGTCTTTGGTAGGTGCGCTACTGGTGCGACCGTTGGTCAGGCCAAGCCAGAAACTGCGCACCTTGCTGCTGCCAACGTGACCCAGATGGCCGAACAGCGCCTTGTCGAAGGCGGCCAGATCGTTATTCTGCGCCGCCGCCATTTCATCCAGAACGTAAGGATGGCAGCGAATGGCGCCCTGGCCAAAGATCATCATGGTGCGGGTCAGGATATTGGCGCCTTCCACCGTGATGGCGATCGGCGCTCCCTGATAGGCTCGCGCCAGGAAGTTGGATTCGCCCAGCATAATGCCTTTACCGCCGGCGATATCCATCGCGTCAATAATTGCCTGCTGGCCACGGTGGGTACAGTGGTATTTGACAATCGCCGACAGCACTGCCGGTTTCTCACCCTGCATCAGACCGTAGGTTATCAGTGACGCAGCGGCGTCCATCACATAGGTATTGCCCGCGATACGCGCCAACGGCTCTTCGATCCCTTCCATTTTGCCGATCGACATTTTGAACTGACGGCGGATGTGCGCGTAGGCGCCAATCCCCAACGCCAGTGACTTGACGCTGCCGGTCGAGTTGGAGGGCAGGGTGATGCCGCGGCCGACGGACAGACATTCAACCAGCATGCGCCAGCCCTGGCCGGCCATTTTTGGCCCGCCGATAATGTAGTCGATAGGCACGAACACGTCGCTGCCGCGCGTTGGGCCGTTCTGGAACGGTACGTTCAGCGGGAAGTGGCGGTTGCCGATTTCCACGCCGGGCGTGCTGGTCGGGATCAGCGCACAGGTGATGCCCGGCGATTCGTTGTCGCTCAACAGGCGGTTCGGATCGTACAGCTTGAAGGCCAGACCCAGCACGGTGGCCACCGGTGCCAGCGTAATGTAGCGTTTGTTCCAGGTCAGGCGCATGCCCAATACCTGCTTGCCTTGCCATTCGCCCATGCAGACGGTGCCGACATCCGGAATTGCGCCGGCATCGGAACCGGCTTCCGGGCTGGTCAGGGCAAAGCACGGGATTTCATCGCCGCGCGCCAGACCTGGCAGATAATGGTCTTTTTGTTCATCGGTGCCGTAATGTTGCAGCAGTTCGCCCGGGCCGAGCGAGTTGGGTACGCCGACGGTGATGGCCAGAATACCGGAGACGCCCGCCAGTTTTTGCAGCACGCGTGCCTGCGCATAAGGCGAGAACTCAAGGCCGCCGTATTCCTTTTTGATGATCATCGCAAAGAAACGATGCTCCTTCAGATAGGCCCACAGTTCTGGTGGCAGATCGGCCAGTTCATGAGTGATCTGGAAGTCGTTCGCCATGCGACAGGCTTCTTCTACCGGCCCATCGATAAACGCCTGCTCTTCTTCGGTCAGTGTCGGTTGCGGGTAGTTGTGCAGCTTGTTCCAGTCCGGCGAGCCGCGGAACAGATCGCCTTCCCACCAGGTGGTGCCGGCTTCGATGGCTTCTTTTTCGGTGGTCGACATTGGCGGCATCACTTTGCGGAATGCGCGCAATGCCGGTGCAGACAGCATCGACCGGCGTAGCGACGTGATATTCAGCGGCAGCAGGATTATCGCCAGCGGCAACAGCATCCAGAAGCTCCACAGGCCGGTAGCGCCCATGGCGGCGGTGTAGGCCAGCAATATCAGACTGCTGAGGGTGAGACTCACCCGGTGATAAAACAGCACGCTGATGAGTGCCAGCAGGATAACAATACTGAGAACCATCATAGTTGAAGCTCCGAAGTAGTAAGAGGTCTGACCTGTTGTTGTATCTATTGGTTTTAGTCCATACCACTATTTTTATCAATGCATTTACACTTTAATTACAACTTGGGTCACAAACTGACAGCACCGACGGTCAAAAAACTCTCTGCTTTTTCAACCTGCGCGGAGTTTGCTTCACAGCGCTTCTCGGTGTTTCCACGATCCGTTACACTGCCCAGCGGAAGATTGACGATAAAAAGAGGCTCCCTCATGTACCACGATCTGATTCGTAGTGAACTGAACGAAGCGGCGGATACGCTGGCGAAATTTATCAATGACGATGCCAATATCGAGGCGATTCAACGCGCTGCGGTGTTACTGGCTGATGCTTTCAAGGCCGGCGGGAAAGTGATTTCCTGCGGCAACGGCGGTTCCCACTGTGACGCGATGCACTTTGCCGAAGAGCTGACCGGTCGCTATCGCGAAAACCGCCCTGGCTACCCGGCGATTGCCATTTCCGACGTCAGCCACCTGTCTTGCGTCAGCAACGACTTCGGCTATGACTTCGTGTTCTCCCGTTACGTGGAAGCGGTCGGGCGTGAAGGCGACGTGCTGTTGGGCATTTCGACTTCCGGCAATTCGGGCAACATCATCAAGGCGATTGATGCCGCGCGTGCCAAAGGCATGAAGGTGATTACGCTGACCGGCAAAGACGGCGGTAAAATGGCCGGTTCCGCCGATGTGGAAATTCGCGTGCCGCACTTTGGTTACGCTGACCGCATCCAGGAAATTCATATCAAGGCGATTCACATCTTGATTCAGCTGATCGAAAAAGAGATGGTGAAGGTGTAATACCGGCCGGGGGCCCAAGGCCCCCTGCGTCGATGATGTCGGGCACGGTACGCCGGCCCGCATGATTCAGTGACCCGTGTGGTTGAGGAGTGGCTTTCGATGTGTGAACTGCTCGGGATGAGCGCTAACGTACCTACCGATATTTGCTTCAGTTTTACCGGGCTGGTTCAGCGCGGTGGCCGCACCGGGCCACATAAGGATGGTTGGGGCATTACCTTTTATGAAGGCAACGGCTGTCGCACGTTCAAGGATCCGCAGCCCAGCTTTAACTCGCCGATTGCGCGCCTGGTGCAGGAGTACCCGATCAAATCCTGTGCGGTAGTGTCGCACATTCGGCAGGCCAATCGCGGCGAAGTGGCGTTGGAAAATACCCATCCGTTTACCCGCGAACTGTGGGGGCGCAACTGGACTTACGCGCACAACGGCCAACTGAAAGGTTATCGTCGTCTGGAAACCGGCAATTTCCGCCCGGTGGGGCAGACCGACAGTGAATACGCCTTCTGCTGGCTGTTGCATCAACTGTCGTTGAAATACCCGCGCACGCCGAGCAGTTGGCCGGCGGTATTTCGCTATATCGCCTTACTGGCCGATCGGCTGCGGCAGAAGGGAGTGTTCAATATGCTGTTGTCGGACGGCAAGTACGTGATGGCATTTTGCTCGACCAACCTGTACTGGATCACCCGCCGTGCACCGTTTGGCAAGGCAACGCTGCTCGATCATGATGTGGAGATTGATTTTCAGCGGCAGACCACGCCGAACGACGTGGTAACGGTGATTGCCACCCAACCGCTGACCGGCAACGAAACCTGGCACAAGATTGCGCCAGGCGAGTACGCGTTATTTCACTACGGTGAGCGGCTGGGAGGCTGAAAACGGATTGGTTTTTGCCGCAGCCGGCTCCGCGGTCGAGGCAAACAGCGTGGTAGCCTGCCCGCTGGCCATCAGCGGTTTACCCAGTACGTACTGGCCGTTGGCGACGCCCATCATCGGCGGCTGGTGGTTTTTGACAAAGTAGTCATAACCCGGTTTCAACTGGCGCCAGAAGCTGGCGTAGGACGACGAGCGGTGACGTTGCAGGTTTTTCTCGGTCATGCGGAACGGATAGATGCTGATGTTCACCCGGCTCTGACCGTAGGCAAACGCCGCTTCGACGTAACGATAAATTTCGTCCATATAGTCGTTGGTCATCGCGTAGCAACCAATCGATTTGCATTCGCCGTGGATCATTAAATAGGCGCCGGAATAACCTTGCGCCCGATCGTAATCATTCGGGAAACCAATATTGATGGCGCGATAATATTTGCTGTCCGGTTTCAGATGGCGTGCATCAACGCTATAAAAGCCTTCGGGGCTTTTAAAGTCGCCTTCTCGACGCTTGGGACCGAGGCCGCCGGAGTAGTTACAGATCGGGAAGGTATTCACCAGCCGGAATTGATTACCCATCTTGGCGTATAGCTCCAGCTTACGTTCTTCTTTGAATATCTGTATATAGACCGGCGAACCCAACAATTGCTGTTTAACCACCGGCGTTTCCGGCACCTGCTCGCTCGCGCTGCAGGCCGTGATCATCGGCATAGAAAAAAGCATCGCAAACAACAGCGCGATTCTGCTCATTAATTATTCCTGCTTATATTTATCTGCCGGCGAAATCAGGTTCACCCGCATGCCACTGACGTGTTTTGTTGCATTAATGCCCCGCCAGATTACCAGCGTGTTTATTTTTATCAATATGGCAGATGTATAAAAAAACTACAAAGCTCGATAAAAGTGAATTAAGCCCCAGTTTTTTACGATTAATGAGTGAATTACGCTGCAATTTAATTGTGTTTGCTTGACTCAGGTCACTGCTGAATGAAGCAAAATGTTGCGAAAAATGTTAACATCGCTGGCTGCCGCTCCCGGTATTGCTATGGCCCGGGATACGGTTTTGATGCGCGAACGGTGCGCAAGCAATAGGCGTTAATGTGCAGCAATACGTTGGTCGTTGCGCGGTATGGCGAACACAAGAGTTAACACATGAAAATAAACGTTACCTCACCCGAGAATTCACGTTGGGCGCAATGCCGTTGAACCCAACCCGGAGGCGATATTTAGCGTCTCATAATCCTGGCATTGTCGGTACTGGCCCTGGCCACGACGGCATGTGTAACCATAAAACATCGTATACATCCTATGATTAAAATCAGACAAGGGTTAGATCTGCCGATAGCCGGCTTGCCGGCTCAGGTGATTCTGGACGGCCCGCAACTCAAGCATGTGGCACTGCTGGGGGAAGAGTATGTTGGCATGCGCCCCTCCATGCTGGTGCAGGAAGGCGACAGCGTCAAGAAAGGCCAGGCGCTGTTTGAAGACAAAAAGAATCCCGGCGTCATGTTCACCGCACCGGCCAGCGGCAAGGTGGTGGCGATCAATCGCGGCGAGCGTCGCGTGTTGCAGTCGGTGGTGATTGAAATCGCCAACGGCGGTGACGAGCAGGTCGAGTTTGCCAGCTATCAGCCGGCCGATCTGCCGCTGCTGGAACGCGGTGCGGTTGAAGGCGAACTGATCGCCAGCGGCCTGTGGACCGCGCTGCGCACCCGGCCATTCAGCAAAACGCCACGTCCGGGCAGCACACCGCGGGCCATCTTTGTTTCCGCCATGGACACCCAGCCGCTGGCGGCAGATCCGCAGGTGATCGTTGCCGAACAGCTGGCGGCCTTTAACGCCGGTCTGACGGTGCTGAGCCGCCTGACCGACGGCAAAGTCCACGTCAGTCAGGCCGCAGGCGGTACGCTGAGCGGTAACGGCAATCCGCAAATTAGCTATAACGAATTCGCCGGGCCGCACCCTGCCGGGCTGGTAGGGACGCACATCCACTTTCTGGAGCCGGTCAGCCTGAAGAAAACCGTCTGGCATATCGGTTATCAGGACGTGATCGCCATTGGCACGCTGTTTACTACCGGGCGCCTCGACACCCAACGCGTTGTCGCGCTGGCCGGGCCGCAGGTTGAACAGCCAACGCTGCTGCGCACCCGCCTGGGTGCCAGCCTTGACGAATTGACGGCTGGGCGCCTGAAAGCCGGCGAAAACCGCGTGATTTCCGGTTCGGTGCTGAGCGGCGTGCATGCCGTTGGGCCACGCGCCTATCTCGGTCGTTTTCATAGCCAGGTTTCGGTGCTGCTGGAAGGGCGAGAGAAAGAGCTGCTCGGTTGGGTACTGCCGTCGCCGAACAAATTCACCATCACCCGCACCACCCTGGGCCACTTCCTGAAGAGCAAGCTGTTTGCCTTTTCGACCACCACCAACGGTGGCGAACGCTCGATGGTGCCGATTGGCAACTACGAACGGGTGATGCCGCTGGACATTTTGCCGACGCTGCTGCTGCGTGATCTGCTGGCGGGCGACACCGACAGCGCGCAGGCGCTGGGCTGTCTGGAGCTGGATGAAGAAGATCTGGCGTTGTGCACCTTCGTCTGCCCCGGCAAGTATGAATACGGTCCGGTGCTGCGCGACGTGCTGACCAAGATTGAGCTGGAAGGATAATCCATGGGCCTGAAGAACTTTTTTGACAAGATCGAGCATCACTTCACGCCGGGCGGCAAGCTGGAAAAGTGGTACCCGCTGTTTGAAGCCACAACCACGGTGTTCTATACGCCTGGTACGGTGACGCATGGTGCGTCGCACGTACGCGATGCCATCGACTTGAAACGCATGATGATCCTGGTATGGATGGCGGTATTCCCGGCGATGTTCTGGGGAATGTACAACGTCGGCCAGCAGGCGATACCGGCGCTGCACCATTTGTACAGCGGCGACCAACTGCAACAGGTATTGGCCGGCGACTGGCATTATCAACTGGCGCAATGGCTGGGCGCGTCGCTGACGCCCGATGCCGGCTGGATCAGCAAGATGGTGCTGGGCGCGACCTACTTTGTGCCAATCTACGCCGTGGTATTTATCGTCGGCGGTTTCTGGGAAGTACTGTTTGCCATCATCCGCAAGCATGAGGTCAACGAAGGTTTCTTCGTCACCTCGATACTGTTTGCGCTGATTGTGCCACCCACTCTGCCGCTCTGGCAGGCGGCGCTGGGCATTACCTTTGGCGTGGTGATCGCCAAGGAAATCTTCGGCGGTACCGGGCGCAACTTCCTCAACCCGGCTCTGGCCGGCCGCGCCTTCCTGTTCTTCGCCTATCCGGCGCAGATTTCCGGCGATCTGGTGTGGACCTCGGCAGACGGCTTCTCGGGCGCAACGCCACTGGCCCAGTGGAGCGCGGGTGGGGCACATAGCCTGACCAACGTCGCTACCGGCCAATCCATCAGTTGGATGGATGCGTTTCTCGGCAACATTCCCGGCTCGATCGGTGAAGTGTCAACGCTGATGATTCTGATCGGCGGTGCCATCATCCTGTTCGGTCGCGTGGCCTCGTGGCGCATCGTTGCCGGCGTGATGGTCGGCATGATTGCCTCAGCCTATCTGTTCAACGCTATCGGTTCGACCACCAACCCGATGTTTGCCATGCCATGGTACTGGCATCTGGTGTTGGGTGGTTTTGCCTTCGGTATGATTTTCATGGCTACCGATCCGGTTTCCGCTGCCTTTACCAACAAGGGAAAATGGTGGTACGGCATCCTGATTGGCGTGATGTGCGTGTTGATCCGCGTGGTCAACCCGGCCTATCCGGAAGGCATGATGCTGGCGATTCTGTTCGCCAACCTGTTCGCACCGCTGTTCGATTATCTGGTGGTGCAGGCTAACATCAAGCGGAGAAAAGCCCGTGGCGAATGAAGCAAAAAATGACAGCATCGGTAAAACGCTGCTGGTAGTCCTGTTGCTGTGTCTGGTGTGTTCAGTGGTGGTGGCGGGATCCGCCGTCGGTCTGAAGTCCAAACAGCAGGAACAAAAGCTGCTGGACAAGCAGCGTAACATCCTTGACGTGGCGGGTCTGTTGGCCCCTGGCATGCCGCAAGAGCAGGTGAAGCAGACCTTTGGCAAGCGTATTGAACCACGCCTGCTGGATCTGAACAGCGGCGAGTTCGTGGCGGGCGACGCCACGGCGTTCGATCTGCCTGCCGCGCTGCGTGACGGCACCAAGAGCGTCGCCCTGCCGGCCAGCCAGGACTATGCCGGCATCAAGCGTCGCAGCAATCGCGCCGAAATCTATCTGGTGCGTGATGATGCTGGCGCGGTGAACAAGATCGTGCTGCCGGTGTACGGCACCGGGCTATGGTCGATGATGTACGCGTTTGTGGCGCTGGACAGCGACGGCAATACGGTGAAGGGCATCACTTACTACGACCAGGGGGAAACGCCGGGTCTGGGTGGTGAAGTGGAAAACCCGAGTTGGCGCCAGCAATGGATCGGCAAGAAGCTGTTTGACGACAACGGCGAGCCGGCTATTCGCGTGGTGAAAGGCGGAGCACGTGCCGGCGATGTGCACGGCGTGGACGGGTTATCCGGCGCGACGCTGACCTCCAACGGCGTGCAGCATACTTTTGATTTCTGGCTGGGCGAACAGGGGTTCGGCCCGTTCCTGAAAAAAGTTCGTGAAGGAGCGCTGAAAAATGGCTGATTCCAATGAGATTAAACGGGTTCTGCTGGGACCGTTATTCGATAACAACCCGATTGCCCTGCAGGTGTTGGGCGTGTGTTCTGCGCTGGCGGTAACCACCAAGCTGGAAACGGCGGTGGTGATGACCATCGCGGTGACGCTGGTGACGGCGTTTTCCAGCTTCTTCATTTCCCTGATCCGCCATCACATTCCGAACAGCGTGCGCATTATCGTGCAGATGGCGATCATCGCGTCGTTGGTTATCGTGGTCGATCAGGTGCTGCGTGCCTACGCGTTTGAGATTTCCAAACAGCTGTCGGTGTTCGTTGGCCTGATCATCACCAACTGCATCGTGATGGGGCGCGCCGAAGCCTATGCCATGAAATCACCGCCTATCGAAAGCTTTATGGACGGTATCGGCAACGGTCTGGGCTATGGCGTAATCCTGATTCTGGTCGGTTTTCTGCGTGAAGTGATCGGCTCCGGCAAACTGTTCGGCATGCCGGTGCTGGAAACCCTGCAAAACGGCGGCTGGTACCAGCCAAACGGTCTGTTTTTGCTGGCGCCAAGCGCGTTCTTTATCATCGGCCTGCTGATTTGGGTGCTGCGCACCTTGAAACCGGCACAGATCGAAAAGGAGTAATCGCCGATGGAACATTATATCAGCCTGTTTGTCCGCGCCGTTTTCGTTGAAAACATGGCGTTGGCGTTCTTCCTGGGGATGTGTACTTTCCTGGCGGTGTCCAAGAAAGTCTCTACCGCCTTTGGCCTCGGCATTGCCGTTACCATCGTGCTCGGCATCGCGGTGCCGGTGAACAACCTGGTTTACAACCTGATCCTGCGTGACGGCGCATTGGTGGAAGGCATCGATCTGAGCTTCCTCAACTTCATTACCTTTATTGGCGTGATTGCCGCGCTGGTACAGATTCTGGAGATGATCCTCGATCGCTTCTTCCCGTCGCTGTATAACGCGCTCGGCATCTTCCTGCCGCTGATTACCGTGAACTGCGCCATCTTCGGTGGCGTTTCCTTCATGGTGCAGCGTGACTACAACTTTGCCGAATCGGTGGTGTATGGCTTCGGCTCAGGCACGGGCTGGATGCTGGCGATTGTTGCGATGGCGGGGATCCGCGAAAAACTGAAGTATGCCAATGTGCCGTCGGGTTTGCGCGGTCTGGGCATTACCTTTATTACCACCGGGCTGATGGCGTTGGGCTTTATGTCTTTCTCCGGGGTTCAGTTATAAGAACCCAGATATAAAGGCGGAAAATTTATGGAAATTATTTTAGGCGTAGCGATGTTCACCTGCATCGTGATGGTGCTGGCGCTACTGATTCTGTTCGCCAAATCCAAACTGGTGAACACCGGCGACGTTGCCGTGGAAGTGAACGGCGATCAAGAGAAAAGCTTCCACGCTCCGGCGGGGGACAAACTGCTGAACATGCTGTCGGGCCAGGGCATCTTCGTGTCGTCGGCCTGCGGCGGCGGTGGTTCGTGCGGCCAGTGCCGCGTGGTGATCAAAGAAGGCGGCGGCGATATTCTGCCTACCGAACTGTCACACATCACCAAACGCGAGGCGAAAGAGGGCTGCCGTCTGGCATGCCAGGTCAACGTGAAGCAGAACCTGAAGATTGAGCTGCCAGAAGAAATCTTCGGCGTGAAAAAATGGGACTGCGAAGTTATCTCCAATGATAACAAGGCCACCTTTATCAAAGAGCTGAAGCTGAAAATTCCTGACGGCGAAGACGTACCGTTCCGCGCCGGCGGGTTTATCCAGATCGAAGCTCCGGCGCACGACATCAGTTATGCCGATTTCGACGTGCCGCAGGAGTACCGCGGCGATTGGGACCGCTTCAATCTGTTCCGTTACCGCTCGGTGGTTGATGACACCACGGTACGTGCCTATTCAATGGCCAACTATCCGGACGAGAAAGGCATCATCATGCTGAACGTGCGTATTGCTACGCCGCCGCCGAACAATCCGGACGTGCCGCCAGGCATTATGTCCTCGTATATCTGGTCGTTGAAACCGGGCGACAAGGTGACGATTTCCGGGCCGTTTGGCGAGTTTTTCGCCAAGGATACCGATGCCGAAATGATCTTTATCGGCGGTGGTGCCGGTATGGCGCCGATGCGTTCGCATATCTTCGATCAGTTGAAGCGCCTGAAGTCAAAACGCAAAATCACCTTCTGGTATGGCGCGCGCTCGCTGCGTGAAATGTTCTATGAGGATGACTTCAATCATCTGCAGGAAGAGAACGAGAACTTTACCTGGCACGTGGCGTTGTCCGATCCGCAGCCCGAGGATAACTGGACCGGCTATACCGGCTTTATCCACAACGTACTGCTGGAAAACTATCTGAAGAACCATCCGGCACCGGAAGACTGCGAGTTCTACATGTGTGGGCCGCCGATGATGAATGCCGCGGTGATCAAGATGCTGAAGGACCTGGGCGTGGAAGACGAAAACATCATGCTCGACGACTTTGGTGGCTAAATGCGCGCGCTAGCACTGAAAGGCTGGATGACAATGGTGGCGCTTGGCGCCACCCTGTTGCTGACCGGTTGCGGACCGGAGCAGGTCAATCTCGATGGCAAAACCATGGGGACGTACTATTCGATCCGTTATCTCACCGGCGACAACACGCCTTCCGCCGAGACATTGCAAAAGGAAATCGACCGGCGTCTGGAGCAGGTGAACGACCAGATGTCGACCTACCGGCCCGACTCGGAGCTGAGCCGTTTTAACGCCAGCCGCGAAGTTGATACGCCGTTCCCGGTGTCGGCCGCGACGGCGAAGGTGGTAACCGAAGCGTTGAGGATTAACCGCGTTACCGACGGTGCGTTGGACGTGACCGTTGGTCCGCTGGTCAATCTCTGGGGTTTTGGGCCGGAAGGGCGACCGGACAAGGTGCCGAGCGATGCCGAACTGGCGCAGCGCCGTGCCTGGACCGGTATCGACAAACTGGCGGTGCAGGGCAACGCGCTGGTGAAGCATATCCCCGAGCTGTACGTTGATCTGTCGTCCATCGCCAAGGGTTATGGCGTGGACGTGGTGGCGGAATACCTGCAATCGCAGCAGATTAACAACTACATGGTAGATATCGGCGGTGAAGTACGCACCCGTGGCCATAACGGCAAGGATCTGCCATGGCGCATTGCCATCGAGCGGCCGAGCGCCGGAGTGGAGCAGCGCGCGCAACTGGTGATCCAACCGGGGAATATGGCGATCGCCACGTCGGGTGATTATCGAAACTATTTCGAACAGAACGGCGTACGTTATTCACATACCATCGATCCGGCTACCGGCAAGCCGATCGCGCACCATCTGGTGTCGATCACCGTCATCGGGCCTAACTGCATGACCGCCGACGGCCTGTCTACCGGGCTGGACGTGATGGGGCCGGAGCGTGCGCTGGCATTGGCCAATCTGCTGGGCATTCCGGTATTTATGATAGTGAAGAACGGCGATGCTTTTGAAGAGCGCTATTCCAAGGCGTTTAAACCTTATCTAAAGAAAAATCTGTGAGGCCGCCATGCTGACGGTATTTGTCGCAAGCTTTATTTTGTTTTTGCTGATTATCGGCGGCATGTCGCTCGGTTACGTGTTCAAACGCAAGAGCCTGCAAGGGAGCTGCGGCGGTATTACCGCGCTGGGCATGGAAAAAGTGTGCGATTGCCCGGAACCGTGCGATGCGCGTAAAAAACGCCTGGCGAAAGAAGCACAGCGCCGCGAGCAACTGGAAAAACACCGCATCCTGTAAACCGTGCGCTGCATGCAGCGCACGATAACACCGCTTTACTTCGCCTTGCGGAAACGCTGGGCATCCTTTGGCGAATTCACCATCACGCCGTCAACGCCTAATGCCAGCGCCTGCTGATAATCCTGCGCGGAGTTGATGCCAAACAGAATGATGTGCGCCGGTCCTTTGGAACGGAAGCAATCGATCGATTCCTTGTCCCAGGTCAGCAGCGCTTTGGAACGCCCCTCGCCCAGGGTGTACTTTTCTACCACTTCGACTTCACGTTTCAATTCCAGCCCATACCAACGGGGCTGGTTGCCGTCCGGTTTTATGTCGCACTGATGCGCCATGGTGATGTTGGCCAATAATGTGCGGGTTTCATCGCGGGTTTCAAAACGTTTAATCGCCGCCGGCAGAGCCGCCAGGTAACGGGCATCGGTCGAATAGACCCGCGTACGGTCAAGCGCCTTGGCCTTCTCCAGCGTTGCCAACAGTGCCTTGGCAAATTGCGCCGGGTCGGCATCAGGAGATTTGATGTCCAGATAGAAGGTCACTTGCGGGAATTGCTGTAGCACCGTGTCCAGCCGCGGGATGCCGATCCCCTGACCACGGAACGGGTGGTTGCCGTCTTTGCCAAACGACCAGCCGGCATCGATCTTGGCCAGTTCATCAGCGGTATAGGCGGAAACCGGGCCGCTTTTGTCCGTGAGCGAACTCAGGTCGGAAGGGCGGTACAGCACCATCGTGCCATCTTTGGATTGTTGTAGCGTGATCCACACCGCGTCGGCGCCGTTTTTCAACGCGCTGCGAATGGCGACCAGGGTATTTTCCGGCGCATCGGCGGTGCCGCCACGATGGGCAACGATGGCTGGCGCATGGCCACTGGCCGCGCTGGCGAGGGTGGAAATCAGGGATAATGCCGAAACCAACACATAACGGGAAAAAGTAGTCATTGAGCACCTTCTTGTGCGTAGGGTAAGCGTCATTTTTGAGGCGTAACGATTATTTCCTGAAATGATACGCTTGAAAAATTAAGCTTTTTTAACAAATAGAAAATAACGATGCTTTTACGAGAATACATACGTTAAAACCAGACTTGAGCTTTCCCATTGCGACTGTATACTTATACAGTGTTGTTGGAGGGCGCATGCGTAAAATCATTCATGTCGATATGGACTGCTTCTTTGCCGCGGTTGAAATGCGCGACAATCCCGGTCTGCGCGATATACCGCTGGCGATCGGCGGCAGTGCCGAGCGGCGCGGGGTGATCAGTACCGCTAACTACCCGGCGCGCCGTTATGGCGTGCACAGCGCCATGTCCAGCGCCATGGCCTTGAAACTCTGCCCGCATTTAACCTTGTTGCCCGGCCGCATCGCGGCTTACAAGGAAGCCTCCCAGCATATTCGCGAAATTTTTGCGCGCTATACGTCATTGATCGAACCGCTGTCGCTGGACGAGGCCTACCTCGACGTGACGGATAGCCAACGCTGCAACGGCTCGGCAACCTTGATAGCCGAGCATATTCGTCAGGCCATTTTTGATGAATTGCAGCTCACCGCCTCCGCCGGCATTGCGCCAATCAAATTCCTTGCCAAGATCGCGTCGGAACTGAACAAACCCAATGGTCAATACGTGATTACGCCAGCGCAGGTGCCGGCTTTTTTGCAGCAGCTGCCGCTGAGCAAGATCCCGGGCGTGGGGAAAGTCACGGCTAAACGCCTGGAGGAAGTCGGGTTACTCACCTGCGCCGACGTGCAGCGCTACGATCTTGCGGCGCTGTTAAAGCGTTTCGGCAAATTTGGCCGCGTATTATGGGAACGCTGCCAGGGGATTGACGAACGCAGCGTTTCACCGGAGCGCCTGCGCAAATCGGTTGGCGTGGAACGAACCTTGGCGGCAGATATTCATGACTGGCAGGATTGCGAGCAGCTGATTGTCGATAAGCTGTATCCAGAACTGGAAATGCGCCTGCGCAAGGTGAAACCCGATTTGCACATCGCGCGCCAAGGGGTGAAGCTGAAGTTTCAGGATTTCCAGCTCACCACGCAGGAACACCTGTGGCCGGTACTGAATCAGGCAGATTTGCTGGCGGTGGCAAAGCAGGTGTGGCGTGAGCGGCGCGAAGGGCGTGGCGTACGCCTGGTGGGGCTGCATGTGACGCTGCTCGATCCGCAGTTGGAGCGGCAGCTGCTGCTGCCGTGGGACGTGTAGCGGCCGGGCGTACCCGGCCATGGTTGCCGCCAAAGCCAAAAGCCGACGGCTGCTATCTGCGTCGGCCACGGCCTGCGTTGGCATTAACCGCGTTCAGGGATCGCTTTCAGCAACTGGGTCAGCAACTGCCAGTACAGGCCGACGCTGCCAATGTGCACCTGCTCATCCGGCGAGTGCGGCCCGGTGATGGTTGGCCCGATGGAAACCATATCCATCTGCGGATAAGGCTTCTTGAACAGACCGCACTCCAGACCGGCGTGGATCACCATGATGTTCGGCGTCTTGTTGAACAGCTCCTGATACAGTTCCCGCACCAGATGCATTACCGGTGAGTCCGCATCAGGCTGCCAGCCCGGGTAACCGCCCTTTGGCGCCACTTTGGCACCCGCCAGCTGGCCCAGCGCGCTCAGCATGCCGACCACATAATCCTTGCCACTGTCGATCAGTGAACGAATAAGGCAGATGATTTCGGCTTCCTGTTCACCGGTGGTGACCACGCCGAGGTTGAGCGAGGTTTCAACCACGCCTTTCACCGCGTCGCTCATGCGGATCACGCCGTTTGGCGTACCGTTGAGCAGCGCCAGGAAACGGTGCTGGCTGTCGGCGTTCAACCCTTGCAATGCGCTGGTAGTCGGCTCCAGCAACACGGTAATGTTCTTTTCCTTGGCGGCCAGCTCGTTTTGCAGCGTGGCCAGGAACGCCTGGCTCAGCGCTTTCAGTTCGTCAACCCGATCGGCCGGTACTGCCACACTGGCAAAGGCTTCACGTGGGATGGCATTGCGCAGCGTGCCGCCGTTCAGCTCCAGCAGGCGCAGATTCAACTGCGGCGCATGATCAAACAGGAAGCGCGCCAGTAGTTTGTTGGCGTTACCCAGCCCCAGATGGATATCGGCACCGGAATGGCCGCCTTTCAGCCCTTTGATGGTCAGTTTCAGCGTTTGGTAACCGGCTGGCAGCGCTTCGCGTTGCAGGGGTAGGGTAGTAATGAAGTCAATTCCACCGGCGCAACCCATATAGATTTCGCCTTCTTCCTCGGAGTCGGTGTTGATCAGGATCTCCGCTTGCAGCCAGTTGGGTTGCAGACCAAAGGCGCCGTCCATGCCGGCTTCTTCGGTCATGGTCAGCAATACTTCCAGCGGGCCGTGCTCAACGCTGTCATCTGCCAGCACCGCCAGTGCCGAGGCCATGCCGATGCCGTTGTCGGCGCCCAGCGTGGTGCCGCGAGCCTTGATCCATTCGCCGTCAATGTATGGTTGAATCGGATCTTTGGTGAAGTCGTGCTGAGTATCGTTGTTTTTCTGCGGCACCATGTCCAGATGCGCCTGCAGGGCGACCGGCTTGCGGTTTTCCATGCCTTTGGTGGCTGGCTTGCGTAGCAGAATGTTGCCAACGGCATCGCGTTCGGCGTGCAGGTTTTTTTCTTTCGCCCATGAGAGGATGTGCTGTGCCAGCTGTTCTTCATGGTAGGACGGGTGAGGAATAGAGCAGATTTTGGCAAAAATATCCCACAGCGGCTGTGGTGAAAGTTGAGACAATTCAGACACGTTAAGTCTCCTGTTACGGCATACGTCAGGTGGCGGCAATGCCGTGCGGTTAGGTTAATGGGTATCTGTGCGTCTTCGGCACGATAGGCAGAGAATATCACTTTCTTTTACCGGGTGCGCGTACCGCATTGCGCTGTTTGCTCGCGGTAACGCTGGTGATTGATCGGTGACGCAGGCGATTGGCAGCATCATTCACCAGCGTTTGCCCGCAAGGAAATCCACATCAATTCCTCGGTTCAACTGGTATTCGTCGCAGCCAGTCTCTATAATCTCGCGCAACCTTTTTTCCCCTGATCACTGAGTAAGCCACTTCAATGCTGGCTGGGACACCATTCTATGAGCGAAAAATACGTTGTTACCTGGGATATGTTGCAAATGCAAGCGCGCAAACTGGCGCATCGCCTGCTGCCTGCCGATAAATGGACCGGCATTATCGCAGTAAGCCGTGGCGGTCTGGTGCCGGCGGCACTGCTGGCGCGCGAGCTGGGTATTCGTCACGTCGATACCGTCTGCATTTCCAGCTATGACCATGACAACCAGCGCGAAATGAAGGTGCTCAAACGTGCCGAAGGCGACGGTGAAGGCTTTATCGTGGTAGACGATCTGGTGGATACCGGCGGCACCGCCAAAGCCATCCGCGACATGTACCCGAAAGCCCATTTTGTCACCATCTTCGCCAAACCTGCCGGCCGCCCGCTGGTGGACGACTATGTGGTCGACATCCCTCAGGATACCTGGATCGAGCAGCCGTGGGACATGGCGGTGAGCTTCGTGCCACCGATCGGCGGCCGTTAATCCCCACCGCAATGCGCGCTGCGTTGACCCACCTGTAGCGGTTGACGGCAACGATGGCGCAGTGGCGTATTTCGCCTGACCACGCCCGGTTATACCGGGCGTGGTTATTTTCACTATCGGTCATCTTCTGTAAATTCCCCGCTATCGTCCGGGATATTTTGGTTTCTCGCCGCAGAGTTAGGTACACTACCTTCAGTTAAGTAGGCTTTTTGCAGCCTACGGCCAGCTTTACGGAGGCTGTTGTTACCATGGCACAAGCCAACCTTTCTGAAATTCTATTCAAACCTTCATTCAAGCACCGCGAGACATCGACGCTGATTCACAGAGCGCATCACGCCAGAGCGGCCAGCCTGCATACGCCGCTGGAAGGCGACACCGCCAACAACTGGTATCGGATGCTCAATCAACTGTTATGGACCTGGCGCGGGGTTGATGCGCGCGAGATAGTCGAAGTGCTGTCGCGCATTGCGGCGTCCGACGCCGAGCGCAGCGACGCACAGCTGCTGGATACCGTGGTCGGTTACCGTAACGGCAACTGGATTTATGAATGGGTGCACCAGGGGATGCAGTGGCAGCAACGGGCCGTTGAGCAGCCGGACCCGCTACTGGGCGGCAAGTATTGGCTGAACGCCGCCAATTTTTACAGCATCGCCGGCTACCCGCATCTGAAGGGAGACCAACTGGCCGAGCAGGCGGAGGTGCTGTCCAACCGCGCCTACGAAGAAGCCGCGCTGCTGCTGCCGTATCAACTGAAGGAGCTGTCATTTGACATTGAAGGTGGCAGTCCGATTTCCGGTTTTCTGCATATGCCGGACAACGGCAAGGCGCCGTTCCCAACGGTACTGATGTGCGGCAGCCTCGACACCTTGCAAACCGATTATCACCGCCTGTTCAGCGATTATCTGGCGCCGCGCGGCATTGCCATGTTAACGATTGATATGCCGTCGATAGGCGCCTCATCCAAGTGGAAGCTGACGCAGGATGCCAGCTTTTTGCATCAACAGGTGCTCAGGCAACTGCCTGCGGTGGCGTGGATCGATCATCAACGCGTAAGCGCCTTTGGCTTCCGGTTTGGTGCCAACGTCGCGGTGCGCTTGGCGTATCTGGAGCCGCACCGACTGCGCGGCGTTGCCTGCCTCGGCCCGGTGGTGCACAGCATTCTGTATGAGGCGCGTAACCAGCAGCGGGTACCGGACATGTATATGGATGTGTTGGCCAGCCGCATGGGGATGGCTGCGGCCTCCGACCAGGCGCTGAAAATGGAACTGAATCGCTATTCGCTGAAAATGCAGGGCTTGCTTGGCCGCCGCTGCCCAACGCCGATGTTGTCGGGGTACTGGGAACAGGATGCGCTGAGTCCAAAGGAAGAGTCGCAGCTGATCGCCTCCTCTTCACTGGACGGCAAACTTTTGGCTATACCACGCAGCCCGGTATACCGGAGCTTCCACCAGGCGCTATTGCAGATTAGCGGATGGCTGAGCGATAAAATGCGTTAATTAGTTGCTAAATTTTAACAATTTGTTAAAAAGAGTGGTCTACATTGAGGAGGTTGAAGCATGACATTACCGAGTGGTCACCCTAAAAGCCGACTAATGAAAAAGTTTGCCAGCTTAGGGCCGTACCTGCGTGAAGGGCAATGTGAGAACGACCGGTTTTTCTTTGATTGTCTCGCGGTTTGCGTCAACGTGAAGCCTGCGCCAGAGAAGCGTGAGTTCTGGGGCTGGTGGATAGAGCTGCGGGCAGAAGCGTCGCGTTTTACCTACGCTTACCAGTTCGGACTGTTCGACAAAGAAGGCGTATGGAAAGCAGAAAAGATTAAAGACGCTGAAGTAAATGACAAGCTGGAAACCACGCTGCGTGATTTCCATCAGCGTCTCGGCGATCTGTTGGCTACCATGAATCTGGCGCTGGAACCGGCGGATGATTTCAAAGAGCACCCCATCAAACTCTCTGCTTGAGTCAATTTCTCCGGACATTTGAGTTGAATTCGCGTTGTGCCTGTTGGCATAACGCGTCTCTCCTGTTACAACGTCCTTTGCATTTCTTCTTCTTTCAACGGCGAATAATTATGAACGGCAGCCAGACATTGGTTGTGAAATTGGGCACCAGCGTGTTGACCGGCGGATCGCTGCGTCTGAATCGCGCCCACATTGTCGAGCTGGTGCGCCAATGCGCACAGCAACATGCGGCGGGACACCGCATTGTCATCGTGACTTCCGGCGCGATTGCCGCCGGCCGTGAACACCTCGGTTACCCGGAACTGCCCGCCACCATTGCCTCCAAGCAGTTATTGGCGGCGGTAGGGCAGAGCCGCCTGATTCAACTGTGGGAACAGCTGTTTTCCATTTACGGTATTCACGTGGGGCAGATGTTGCTGACGCGTGCCGATCTGGAAGATCGCGAGCGCTTTCTCAATGCGCGCGACACCATGGGGGCACTGCTGGATAATCGCATTGTGCCGGTGATCAATGAAAACGACGCGGTTGCCACCGCTGAAATCAAGGTTGGCGACAACGATAACCTGTCGGCACTGGCGGCGATCCTGGCCGGCGCGGATAAACTGCTGCTGCTGACCGACCAGCAGGGGCTGTATACCGCCGACCCGCGCAATAACCCTCAGGCTGAACTGATCCGTGAAGTACACGGCATTGACGATGCGCTGCGCGCCATTGCCGGCGACAGCGTTTCCGGCCTTGGCACCGGCGGTATGGGCACCAAATTGCAGGCTGCCGACGTAGCGTGCCGTGCCGGTATTGACGTGATCATCGCCGCCGGCAGCAAGCCTGGCGTGGTGGGCGACGTGATTGACGGCAAACCGGTTGGCACCCGTTTCCACGCATTGGAAACGCCGCTGGAAAATCGCAAGCGCTGGATCTTCGGCGCGCCTCCGGCGGGTGAAATCACCGTAGACGACGGCGCGATCGACGCCATCATGGCCCGCGGCAGCTCACTGCTGCCCAAAGGCATTAGCGAAGTGAAGGGCGACTTTTCCCGTGGCGAAGTGATCCGCATCCGCAATCTGGCGGGGCGCGATCTGGCCCACGGCGTCAGCCGTTATAACAGCGATGCGATGCGCATGATTGCCGGCCATCATTCGCAGGAAATCAGCCAGATTCTTGGTTACGAATACGGCCCGGTGGCCGTACACCGCGACGACATGATCGTAAGTTAAGGAGTGAGCATGCTAGAGCAGATGGGGAAGGCCGCCAAGCGGGCTTCCTGGCAGCTGGCGGTGCTGAGCACGGCGAAAAAGAATCAGGTGTTGGCAGTGATGGCCGACATGCTGGAAGCCAACGGCGAAGCGATTTTACAGGCCAATCAACAGGATATGGCACAGGCACGCGCCAGCGGCATGAGCGAAGCGTTGCTCGACCGCCTGCTGTTGACCCCCGCGCGCCTGACGGCGATTGCCAACGACGTGCGCCAGGTTTGCCGCCTGAGCGATCCGGTCGGCCACGTGCTGGACGGTAGCCTGCTGGACAGTGGCCTGAAGCTGGAACGCCGGCGGGTGCCGTTGGGCGTGATTGGCGTGATTTATGAAGCGCGGCCGAACGTTACCATCGACGTCGCCAGCCTGTGCCTGAAAACCGGTAATGCGGCGATCCTGCGCGGCGGCAAAGAGACACACCACACCAATCAGGCGACGGTGAAGGTGATTCAGCAGGCGTTGGAACAGTGCGGCCTGCCGGCAGCGGCGGTGCAGGCGATTGACAGCCCTGACCGCGCGCTGGTGAACGAACTGCTGCGGCTCGACCGCTACGTCGACATGCTGATCCCGCGTGGCGGCGCCGGGCTGCACAAACTGTGTCGCGAACAGTCCACCATCCCGGTCATTACCGGCGGTATCGGCGTATGTCATATCTATGTTGACGACAACGTGGATTATGACAAGGCGTTGACGGTAATTGAAAATGCCAAAATCCAGCGGCCGAGCGCCTGTAACTCGGTGGAGACGCTGCTGGTTAACCGCGCCATTGCCGACAGCTTCCTGCCGGCGCTAAGCGCGCGGATGGCCGAAAGTGGTGTGACCCTGCATGCCAGTGACAATGCCATGCCGTTGTTGCAGTCCGGGCCGGCCAGGGTGGTGGCCGTCGCGGCGGAGAATTACGACGATGAATGGCTGTCTCTGGATCTGAACGTGACGCTGGTGGACGATCTCGATCAGGCTATCGATCATATTCGTACCCACGGCACCAGCCACTCGGACGCCATCCTGACGCGTTCATTGAGCAACGCCGAATACTTCGTGCGTGCGGTGGACTCTTCGGCGGTGTATGTCAACGCCAGTACGCGCTTTACCGACGGCGGCCAGTTCGGCCTGGGCGCAGAAGTGGCGGTGAGTACGCAGAAACTGCATGCGCGCGGCCCGATGGGGCTGGATGCGCTGACCACCTATAAATGGATTGGTTATGGCGACGATCTGGTGCGCAGCTAACGGCTGACAGCTGCCATAAATCACACCTCAGGGGCGCAGTTTTTGTGCCCTTGAGGTAGCGGTACCCAAAGGTTTTTGACCCTGTAAAGTATACGGTTGATGAGAAAATCGACGTACGGCTAGCAGGCTATTGACTCAGCGGGCGCTTTTGCATAAGTTGTTCGACGCACTCCGGCCGGCACTCGCTGGTCAGGCTCCCAAAGCCGATATAGCTCAGTTGGTAGAGCAGCGCATTCGTAATGCGAAGGTCGTAGGTTCGACTCCTATTATCGGCACCATCAAAATTAATAGGTTACATATCTTCGGTTCCGTTCCGTAACGCTATGTGGGACATATTTATGCCTTTCCTCGTCAGTAACCGATTTGCATGTTGCATCAGGTGACTCGAAGCCAGATGCGCACAACGAAGAACCGTTCGGATAGGCCGCTTCGTGCCGACGCGGGCGCCACAAACCGTGTGTTCAGCCGCTACCGACAACCGCTATGAAACCTGGATAAGCTGCTGGCTACTTTACGCTTATATCACGCTATGATAAGTTCAAATGATGAATACAGAATACAAAATCAGCGTTTTCAATCATAACCTGTGGTGGCTGCCTTTTTAAAGGCGGCCTGAATCTGTATTTACCATTTTCAAATAACCGCCGAAAGGCGGTTATTTTCATTGATAAGACCCCCTTTCGGCCTGATGCTTAAGGAGTCTTATATGAATGGCAAATCCATTATTCTTACCGGCGATCGCCCAACAGGCCCGCTGCACCTTGGCCACTTTGTCGGTTCACTGCGCCAGCGTGTCGCCCTGCAACAGGATTATCAACAGTTTGTGTTGATCGCAGACCTGCAGGGGTTGACTGATAATGGCAGCAATCCACAAAAAATTCGTGACAATATTCCCGAAGTTCTGGCCGATTATCTCGCCGCCGGTATCGATCCCTCGCTCACCACCATCTGTCTACAATCCGCACTCCCGGCCCTTGCCGAACTGACCGCCCTGTATATGAACATCGTTACCGTGGCGCGGGTGGAGCGTAATCCAACGGTAAAAAATGAAATAATACAGAAGGGATTTGCTCGGTCGTTACCGGTCGGTTTTCTTGTCTATCCCATCAGTCAGGCGGCAGATATTACCGCCTTCAAGGCTGACAGGATCCCGGTCGGTGACGACCAATTACCGATGATCGAACAGACTAACGAAATCGTTCATAAGATGAACAGCCTGCTTTACGAACCTGTTTTGCGCCATTGCAAGGCCATGTTGAGCGAAACCAGCCGCCTTCCGGGTGTCGACGGTAACGCCAAAATGTCTAAATCATTGGGCAATACTCTGCTCCTTTCCGCCAGCGAGGAGACCATCCACCGCGCGGTTGGTGCTATGTACACCGACGCCAAACATCTGAAAGTAACCGATCCGGGGCAGATAACCGGCAATCTGGTCTTTACCTATCTGGATGCGTTTCATACCGATAAAGCCAAGGTCGCGGAGATGAAAGCACATTATCAACGGGGTGGGCTGGGTGACCGGACATGCAAAAATGAGCTTGAGACGTGTTTGCAAGAGCTGATTGCGCCTATGCGCGAGCTTCGCGCTACTTATATTCAGGATAAAGGGATGCTGATGGCACTGCTGAAGAAAGGTAGTGAACGGGCGCATGAAGTCACGCAGAGGACTTTGCAGGAAGTGAAACGAGGGTTGGGTGTTCCTGTATTCTGATGGTTGGCGGCAGTATTGCACACCATTAGCCCCGTGACCGGCCAGCTGGATGAATATCGCTAAGGCGGCTAAGTGCAGGTTACCTGCGAAAGCGTACAGGCCGGCTTTTCGGCCACCGCTGCCAAGGGGGATGGCCGGTTATGAGCCATTTTACAACCCGTTAAAAAGACATATACGCGCCGACCAAAGATGTTGCGATGGGCAATTTGGTGCCACAGAGATACCGAGAGAAAGCAGCCGGTACGCCAGGCAGCACCGGCTATCGGCCTATCGCAGCACGAGATTGGCCTGCGGGGCATTAAGCGCCGCTTTAAAGTGCTGTTTAGCCGGCCCTGCCAGCCATTGCTCCAACGTCATCATCATACCGAACTCCTGCTCGAGCGCCGGTATGTCCGCCGAGCCGGCGACCATGCCATTGTCCACCAAGGCCGTAAGCCGACGGAGAAAGGCATTCTGCTTTAACAACTCATCAGAAAAGCGATGATAATGGACAGGATGGCCGGCGGCATTTGAGAACGCACGCTGCAAATCTTCACCGGTCAACGCCTGGCTGGCCAGCTCGAGCGTCTGCCCCGCATAACGTTGAGGATTGCACAGGATTTGGGCATTAATGCGCCCCAGGTCTTGCAGCGCGATCATCTGTATCGCCTGATTGGGCCGCATAAAAAAGAAAAAACTGCCGCTGTTTAGTCCCATGCCGGGCAGCAGCATCATTTCCATAAAGCTAGCCGGACGTGTGATGGTGGTGGAGAGCGGCAAAGCGCGAAGGTACTCTTCAATTTCTGATTTACTGTCGAAATGCCCCATGCCGGTAGGCCCTTTTCCTGCCGCCCCGGACGAAGAATAGACGATATGGCTGACCCCCGCCGCCAGGGCACTGTCAGCAATGGCTTTTCCCTGCATAATCTCCTGCTCGTCGCTAACCTCGCCGCCTGGTGAACTTGCCTGAACGCTAAATACGCCCTGGATACCCTGCATGGCACGGTCAATGGAGGCGCGGTCGAACAAATCGCCGACGGCGAGTGTAATCCCCTCCGCCGCCAGCGCCCTGGCCATGTTGCTATGCGGATCCCGCACGAAGGCGCGGACTTGGCGGCCAGCCCCTCGTAACGCGCGAGCCACTGCGCCACCTTGCTGCCCGGTAGCGCCGAAGACGAGGAATTCTGCTGTTTGCATCATTGTGGTTCTCCATAGTAACTATTGTAAGTCACAGTATGTAACCAGTAGTATTCTGTTCACAAGACGGCACATTTTTGGTCCTCAGTTACACAGAGAGAACTAATGGAATACCCAGCGGAGAAAAATCATGGCGCGTGAGATTAATGGCAGACCTGTCATCGAAACACCGAATGGGCCGAAACTGACACCCTGCGCACCGGGGAGCGTGCTGGCAAGGCTTGGCGATAAATGGACCATCCTGGTTATCTCGCTACTGGCGCTTTCGCCTGCGGTGCCCTTGCGCTTCAGTGCCATCCGCCGCGGCATTCCTGACATTTCGCAGCGTATGCTGACCCTGACCCTGCGTAATCTCGAAAGAGATGGTCTGGTGGCTCGCCATTATTACCCTGAGCTCCCACCGAGGGTGGAATATCAACTTACCGACCGTGGCCGCTCGATGCTGAAACCGCTGGCGGCATTCACTGACTGGATCAAGGAAACATGGCAGGATATTGAGGCATCCCGGAAAGCCTTCGATGAGTCAGACGGCAAGCAGGTGACTTCGCCCGCAGCCCATTCGTAGCCGTATGGTGGTGTTGCGATAGACTGATTGGTGCCAGGAGCGGGCGTTTATCTGGATTGTCAGCAATAACACCGCGAGTCTATTTCTTTTGTCCCCAAAAAAACCGGACCGGAGAAAGCGCTGACATAAACCGGCCACCAAACATATTGAGGAAAAGGCCCGCGAACACAATAATCGCTCCAATGACTTGCTGGTGGGTGATTGTCTCATGGAGGAAAAAGGCAGAGCTTGCTAAACCAATCACTGGCACCACCAGCGTTAAGGGGGCCACCCGCCAGGATTCATGGCGGCTAAGCAAATCACTCCAGAAAGTAAATCCTATATAAGAGGAAATATAAACCAGGTACAGCAGCGCCAGAAAAGCAGAGACATGAATATTGGCGATACTGTTGATAATAACGTCCTTCCCCTCAAAAATATAAGAGCATAAATAAAAGGGAACTATCGGCACCAGTGAACTCCAGACAACCAGTGACAGGCCATTAACCGGGCTTCGCTTATCCAGCATAATGAGCTTGTTGGCAAGGTTGCCAAGACCCCAGCAAAGCGCGGCAAGCAGCGTAAGCAGCATAGTCAAAATGGTAATATCCGACGTGCCGCCGCTGCCCATCCCGACCAGACACATACCCGCCCCGGCAATAGAGAAGCCCAGTAAATGATAAAAGCGAAGCCTCTCACCCAGCAAAATCCCCAGAAGGGCTGTAAAGAAGGCCTGTGATTGAATAACCAGTGAGGCGATTCCGGCAGGCATTCCGAGCCGTATCGCTAAAAAAAGCAGCGCAAACTGCCCAAAGCTGATGGTCATGCCATAAAAAACCAGTAGATATAACTTTGTCCCGGGCGGCTTTATAAAAAAGACTGCGGGCAGGGCAATGAGCGTAAAGCGCAGGGCGGCAAATAAAAAAGGCGGCATACCAGCTACGCCAATTTTGATAACGACAAAATTTAGCCCCCATATGAGTATCACGCAGGCAGCTCGCAGGCAGTCACCTAAATTCATGGTCAGTTCCTTTCTGGTTTTTTGAATCCACTGCAGCAGTTAATTGTCCGCACTGCCGAAGGGATCGGAGATCTCAAAACTCCTCTGCGATGAGTAACGACAGCAGTTCTTCCGGACGGTCCAGCATGATGCAGTGTCCACAGGCAAATTCATGGACGCGCCATTCTGGATTTTCTTTCAGGCGGCTATACGTTGAATCAAACCAGTTTCCGCCGTTTCTGGTGGCATATAAAAAGGATCGTTTAATCGTGGAGACTGCCGCCGACTCTTCCCCCTCACGTACGGCCTGAACGAACGTTGCCAGTGGCTGCGGTACGGAAAGTGCGTCGACCCATGCCGCATCGTTGTCGTTTACATTAAATACGCAAGCCGGAATTGGCGGGATCATGTCACCCGTATCTGCGGCCTGAGAGAGGAACGCCAGTGCAGTTTCCGGGCCTGTTATATCCATCAGAGACTGCCCCGCAGAAGGAACGTAGGCATCGATATAATAAAGCGAACGGATGCGTGAGCTGATGAGGTTGGCCACGCCGGTTATTACCATGCCGCCATAAGAATGACCGCATAAAATCGCATCATTAATGTCATTGAATTCGAAAACATTAAGCACATCCTGGATATGCGTAGCCAGATTTATTTTCTGATTTGCAAGGTGCGATCTTTCACCCGTTCCCGTCAGTGTAGGCGTGTAAACGACGTGTCCGGCATTACGCAACAGATAAGCCAGCTTTGTGTAAACCCAGGCTCCCTGAAATGCGCCGTGAACCAGTACAAATGTTGCCATTCTTTTTATCCTCTTGTGATATTTACGTTCGCTTATAAAGCAGAAAACCTGTATTAAAGTCGCTGCAAGGTACCGGGCAGAAAAGGCAGATAATTAAGTACCATTCAGTCCAAAAATGTGCGCAACTTTACTTTCTCTCGGGCTGCCGCAAATTCCCTTAACAGCTGATTTGGGCAATCAGGGCCTTGAGTGCAGCAGCGGTAGTATTCTGCCGTGACCCGACTTTGCTGATAACGCGCACACCTTCCAGGAGGCATAGCAGCATATGCGCAAACGCAGCGGGATCGACATCCTTTCTGATCAGCCCTGCCTGCCGGGCACGTTTCAGAGCAATGGTCAGGCGCGATTCCATCTGCTTGAAGAACCGGTCAATGCGAGTGGAAACTTCTTTATCATGTGCAGCCAGTTCCATGGCTGTGGCCACAACAAGGCAGCCCCGTCTGCCGGCATCGCCTTGCGTTCGTGCCAGATAACCGTCAATACATACCTGCACACCGGTCAGAGCGTCAGGCGCGGTATCAAGCTCCCGATCGAGGCGCGCCAGCGCCTGTTCGATATAAAGATCAAGGGAGCGGAGAAAAATTCCGTGTTTATCACCAAAGCCCGCGTAAAGACTGCTGCGTGATATTTGGGTTGCTGCAAGCAGAGTCGGCAGGGACGTGGCGTGATAACCTTCCGTCCAGAAAACCTGCATTGCCCGCTCAATTACCTCTGTCTCTTCGTATTCACGTGGGCGACCACGCAGGCGCTCGGCCGATACTGTTTTAGCCATCATTAAACTGTCCTTTTAGGAATGTCGATAAATATAGACCATTCGGTTCAATAATGCGATGGCTTTTTCTGCATGTTATTATGCTGCTGTTTGTTAAGGAATATTCTGTTGATTACACCATAAGGTGCTGGCGGTTTTGCGTCGTAGGAACCACGCCAGATAATCTCTTCACGCCCGGCTATCAATGCTTCTGGCCGATCGGGCAATAATGGAAAACGTGCGAACGCATAAAGCGTTGAGGCATTCACTTACGCTCCTCGCTCATAACCGTTCTGACGTTGACACCAAGGGATAAACGTAGGGAGCCAGAGGCCATGCTCACCCACATCCTTGTGGGTTGATAAGTTGGGCCTTCAACGGCAATTGCGCCATGCTCGGTCCGCTGGGGGGGGGGATGGATCGCCTGGGGCGGAACGGGTTGCTTGCATGATCGCATCTTTGGCAACGTAATGGTTTAGAGCTCTCCGCGGATGATGGCTGCGCCGGCACTTAACGCGTTCAGCTTGCCGCTGGCGACCCGACGGGCTAGGGGGGCCATGCCGCAGTTGGTTGAAGGGTAGAGCTTGTCGGCATCGACAAAGCGCAGGGCCTGGCGTAGCGTATTGGCGACTTCCTCGGGCGTCTCAATGGTATTGGTTGCCACGTCAATGGCTCCAACCATCACTTTTTTACCGCGGATAAGTTCCAGCAGATCCATGGGAACACGCGAGTTATGGCATTCCAGTGAGATAATGTCGATCATCGATTTTTGCAGTTTGGGAAATGCTTCTTCATATTGTCGCCACTCGGAGCCCAGCGTCTTTTTCCAATCGGTATTGGCCTTGATGCCGTATCCATAGCAAATATGTACTGCGGTTTCGCATTTCAGTCCTTCAATGGCTTTTTCTAACGTGGCGATCCCCCAATCGTTTACCTCATCAAAGAAAACATTAAAGGCGGGTTCATCAAACTGGATAATATCGACGCCAGCCGCTTCTAATTCTTTGGCTTCCTGATTGAGTATTTTGGCGAATTCCCAGGCCAGTTTTTCGCGGCTTTTATAGTGGCTGTCATACAGCGTATCGATCATCGTCATCGGGCCAGGCAGTGCCCATTTAATCGGCCGGTCGGTTAGCTGACGTAAGTATTTGGCATCTTCCACAAAAACCGGTTTTTGACGTTCCACGGCACCGACCACCGTTGGCACGCTAGCATCGTAACGATTACGAATTTTAACGACCTGACGTTTCTCAAAATCAACGCCGTTGAGGTGTTCAATAAAGGTGGTGACAAAGTGTTGGCGCGTTTGTTCGCCATCGCTGACAATATCAATCCCTGCCCGAACCTGGTCTTCCAGGGACAAACGCAGAGCATCCTGTTTTCCCTCAATCAGTTCCCCGTTTTGCAATTTCCAGGGAGACCAAAGTGTCTCTGGTTGTGCCAACCAGGACGGTTTGGGTAAGCTGCCGGCAGTTGAAGTGGGGAGCAATGTTTTCATAATTAGCGAGCCTTTTATTTTCGGTTAATCACAGTGCGTAGTTGGTAGACCATTGCTCAAGAATGTTCTTGTATGGTTTGATAAAGTGCTCTTCAGTAAACTTTCCCTGCTCGATCGCCAACTGGCTACGTTCTTCCCGATCATAAAAAACTTTCGTTAATGAATGATCCTGATGATTCAGGCTTGGCTGATAGCATTGTCCTGCGGCAGAGTTGGCATTGTAAATTTCAGGGCGATAAATCTTTTGGAACGTCTCCATGGTGCTGATGGTGCTAATCAGCTCAAGATTGGTGTAATCCTCCAGCAAGTCGCCAGTGAAATAAAAGGCTAGCGGCGCAACGCTATTTGGTGGCATGAAATAACGAACCTGCAGGCCCATTTTTCTGAAATAACTCTCGGTCAAAGAAGAGCCTTCCTGCTGGTATTCTATGCCCAGCACTGGGTGCTGGTTGCCAGTCCGGTGGTAGATATCTTTGCTTGAGATGCTTAAGCATATGACAGGTGATTTATTAAAGTTGCTTCTGTACGCTGTCGAATTGATGAAATGCTTGAATATATTGCCATGCAGATCGCCAAAGTCATCCGGGATGTTGAATTCAGATTTGTTCTTATTGTGCTCCAGCAGCAAAACGCTGAAGTCATAATCACGCACGTAAGAAGAAAAATTGTTCCCAACGATGCCTTCGATACGTTGGTTTTTTTTCTTGTCGATAATATTAGTTTTTAATATTTCTATTACCGGGAAGGTATCACCATGACCTTTAATGCTCATCTCGGCAGAAATGATTTCCAGTTCGACGGAATAACGATCGCCTTTGGGATTATCCCAATGCGCTAATGTATTGAAACGATTATCAATCATGATTAGCGTATTGCGCAGGTTTTCCTGGCGGTGTATCCCCCTGGCCAAATTGGCAAAATTGGTGGTAATACGCGTATTCTCCGAGGGGTTATAATTCTCATCGAACAGACTGCTTTTAATGGAAAATGTAAAATCTGTGTTCATGGGGATCTTGTATCCTAAGTTCTGATATGAAAACTGAATTTATTCCATGAGTTTCCAAAACCGTTGGTGTTCTCGTTGAGCAGTCTTCATGTTCTCAAAAAGTTAATATTGCATAATTTATGCCAGAGCCAGTTGGCGAGTGAAAGCGACTTAATTTCATTACTACATGAGTCATCTTCATGATGATCTGGCGTAAGGTAGATCCGGCATCGCCGCCGCTGGGCCAGAGTACCCGCACCGCTGATCCAGCGGGGCTGAACAGACCGAAGGTCAATAGAGAAAGGGTGCCTTGATGGCTCGCAAGGAGGGGGAGTGGGTTTTAAGTTATTGATGCAGCAGCTGAGGGTTCTTTGCCATCAAACGACAAGTCCCATCAATGATATATGATTGCTTTTGTGCCGCAGACAGGATCCGGTTCCCGTCGGAGACGGCTTTACCAAAGCTTGGTGCGTGCAATAAATCATCAAGTTTCTTCAGCGTGTCATTGCCATAGTGTGTCAGATAGGCAGGTAAGGCGCAGCAAGCCATGCGACAGGGCGCGAGTCGGCGCATGACAAACTGCGGAGATTTAAGTTTTCCAATGCGGATAGCAACATCCACCCACGCTGCCGGCAGCTCGACATCGCGCTCCTCCTGTAGCACTTCCACATCGACCAGGGAATAGCCTGACAGGCAGCTCGCCACCAGGGCGGCGACGTGGAGCTCACCGAGCGTGACGGGTTCTGTAATACGGCGTGTCTGGCGCTTTACCGATTCGGGTGTCTGTCACAGATTGTCGCAACGAAGGTTGCGGTTAAACACCGGTGGCAGAGGCCATACTGCGACATTCCTGCGCGCAGCGATGGCAAGCTTTGGCGCACAGTTGGCAATGTTCGACTTGATGCTTGCCGCATTCATTACCGCATTTTTCACACAGCTCGGCGCACAGGTTGCATAACTGGCGAGCAAACTCGCTGTCCAGCGACATAAACTGCGCAGACAGCCGGCATATATTGGCGCATTGAATGTCTAACCGGATGCACTGGCGCATCATCGCCAGATCCTCTTCTTTCAAGCAGGCGGCCGCACAACGATCGCAGGCCGCAGCGCAGGCATAGCAAGCTTCGATACAGCTGTTGAATTGTTCGGGCATATATCCTCCTTCCCGTGTGGCAAGAAATCGCTATGTTTAAGCGTGGATCAGGATGGCGCCTTAAGCCAACCGAGGCGGCAGCTAACGGTTATTCCTGCGGCGACAGAGGACACGGCTGCGCCGCTGGTTTCAGGTAAAAGGGATGTCAGAACAGCAAGATGCCTGAGCGAACACCTGGATGCATTGGCGCTCCAAGGGCAGAGGCAAAAAACGCATTAAAAAGCACGGTTCCACCTCGATCTGTTTAGTCAAGCTGAAAGGCGCCAGGCCGTGTTGCTACCAGCAGGCGGTGGGCAAACGTCGGCTGCGACTTTCCTTGCACTCAATCTGTGATCGCTGCGCCAAATCTCCGCAACTATTTTGCTTGTCGCTAGGTGAATGACTATGTTGATTTTGGGTTCAATATCGCCGAGGTGCGTTTATCACCGACGTGGCAAAGGGGAGAACATGGCGCTTTCCAGTCAGGAGAGAGACGTCGGTTTCGAGCAGTGGCTGCGCAGTATCAACGCCGCCTGCGGCCGTTTTGCGGCCAAAACGCTCGGTGCCGAGTTCAGTGGCACCATGCAGGAGTTTCGTTCGCATGCCTTGCGCCTGAGCATTGTGGATGTGGCTCAGGCATCCTTGTACCGTACCCGGCGTGAAATCGCGCAAAGTGACGGCGGGCATTTCTTTACCGTTTTCCAACTGCGCGGCAGTGCGCTTATGACGCAGGGTGGACAGCAGAGTTTACTGACAGCCGGTGACGTGACGTTGATCGATGCATCCCGGCCCTGCCATTTCAGTTTTCAGCAGGATTCGCGGCAAATCTCCCTGTTACTGCCTCGCCGCTATCTGGAGCAACCGTTACGCGTTGCCGAAGTGCAATGCGCCAAACGTATCGGTGCCGACAACGCGGTCGTTCAGCTCAGTTACCAGCTGGTAGCTGAATGCATCAAGCATCCTGCAATGAGCGCGGCAGAAAGCGAAGCGGTGCTAAATGCTATCGCCACCCTGTTGCGACCGACGCTGACCAGCCACGATAACGGCGCTGATGCGCATCAGCCGCTTTTTAACAAGGCGCTGGCGCTGATCGATCGACATATTCAATCTGAACTGCTGCGCCCGGAATGGCTGGCGGCGGAGGTAGGCGTTTCGGTGCGCAGCCTGTACCGGCTGTTTGCCCGCCGGGGGCTGGTGGTAGCGCAATACATCAAGCATCGGCGTCTGGATCTGTGTGCTCAGGCGCTGCGCAACGCGCCTGAGCGGCAAAAGCTGGCCGGTCTTGGCTATGACTGGGGCTTTAGCGACCATAGCCATTTTTCCACCGCCTTCAAGCAGCGTTTTGGCGTTTCGCCTAGCGACTATCGCAAGCAATACCAATAAACCGTGGCTGAGACATGCCTCCCGCGTTGGGGAGGGCATGGCGATCAGTAACGAATACACACGGATTTTGTCTCGGTATAGGCGTCCAGCCAGTCCGGGCCAAAATCGCGGCCGGTGCCGGATTGTTTGAAACCGCCGAATGGCATATTGGCGTCGATCAATGTATGCGTGTTGACCCACACCGTGCCAGCCTGAATACGTGGCGTATAGGCCATCGCGGCTTGCAGGCTGGTGGTCCACAGGCTGGCGGTCAGTCCGTATTCGCTATCGTTGGCCAGCCGCAGCGCTTCTTCGCCATCGGCTACGCGGATCAGGTTCACTACCGGGCCAAACACTTCCTCTCGTGTCAGATTGAGATTTGCTGCCGGATTAATGACCAGAGTCGGGGGAATATAGAAACCGTCACCCGCCGGGCCATTGGCGCCGCCGATCAGTTCGGCATGTTTGGCTTTGGCATCGTCGAGAAAGGCGGCAACCCTGTCGCGGTGACTGCGTGATACCAGCGGGGTGATCTGCGCATGGGGATCCATGCCGGGGCCGACGCTGAGCGATTTCACCGCCTGTTCAAAACCGGCGACCACTTTATCGTAAATCGGCGCTTCGATATAAATGCGTGAACTGGCGGCACACACCTGCCCCTGATTGAGGAAGCTCCCCATCATCAGGCCTTCAACCACCTGCGTGATGTCGGCATCTTGTAATACGATTGCCGGGTTTTTGCCGCCCAGCTCCAACGTTACGCGGGTTAAGCGGTCGGCAGCCGCTCGGGCGATACCTTTGCCCACCGGCGTTGAGCCGGTGAAACTGACCTTGGCCACCAGCGGGTGCTCGGTCAACGCCTTGCCGCATACCGAGCCCCGGCCGGTCACCACGTTAAATACGCCTGGCGGGATACCGGCTTCGCTGGCCAGCTCGGCCATGCGCAATAGCGTCAGCGGCGTGGTTTCCGACGGTTTGATTACGATCGAACAACCGGCCGCCAGCGCTGGCATCACCTTCCAAATACCAATCATCAGCGGGAAGTTCCACGGCACGATGCCGGCCACGACGCCAATCGGTTCCTTGCGGGTGTAGACCTGATAACGGGCCCCCGGCGGCATCGGGATGGAGACGTCCAGCGTTTGGCCGGCGATCTTTGTGGTCAGGCCGGCGGTGTAACGCATCCAGTTCAGCGTGCTGCCAACCTCAAAATCACGGGAAATCATGATCGATTTACCCTGCTCCAGCGTTTCCAGTTGCGCCAGCTGTTCGGCGTGCTGTTCGACAAGATCGGCATAGCGCAACAGGATACGTTCACGCTCGGCCGGCAGGCGCTGCGACCAGACGCCGGCGGTGAACGCCCGATGTGCCGAGGTTACGGCATGCGCAACGTCTTCGGCGCAGGCGTCGGCGGTAGAGGAAATCTGCCGACCGTCGGCGGGGTTATGTACCGGCAGCCGCTGTTCGGCCTGTGAGGGCTGCCATTGCCCGTCAATATACAGGCCATGTTGACGATCCAGAAACTGCGACACGCTGTCCAGAATGCTTACGGTATTGTCAGGCATACGCCCTCCTGTCAGACGAAAAGGTCACTTAACGTGACCAGTCTAGGCGTTTTTGTCGCGAGGGCTTTTGTTTGCCTGACAATTGATTTGCCCAGCCTGACAATCTTCAGCATTGGCAAGGCAAGGCGTACCGCAGTACGCTGCCAGGAAGGTTATGAGCTCAGGGTGGCCAGCCGGGTGGCGAAGCCGAGGAATAGCAGGGCAATCAGGCCGTTACCCAATTTGGCCAGGGCTTTTTTATGGCTGAAGAAATGCGCCAGCATACTGCCGGCAAAGATCAGCGTGGTCATGTAGACAAAGCTCACCGACTCCAGAATCAGCGCCAGAATGGTGTAGGACAGCCCAGGGTGCGCGTAATTAAAATCAATAAATTGCACGAAGAACGACACGTAAAACAGAATGGCCTTGGGATTGGTCAGGCTTAGCGTCAACGATTTGCGCAGAATGCTGTTGCTGCTTTCCAGCGGCGGGTGCGCCGTTTGATTTTTTTGGATGAAAGTGGCGTACAGCAGTTTTGCGCCGAGGAACAGCAAATACAGGGCACCCAAATAACGCACCAGGGTAAACAGGAACGGCGTGGTGCGGATCAGCGTAGCAACGCCGATATAGGCGCAAAAAATCAAAATGGCATCACCGATAAACACGCCCAGGGCGGCGGTATAACCGGCACGAACGCCGCGCGAAATACCCATTTTCAACACAAACAGGCTATTTGGGCCCGGCAGGACAATAATAAAAATCACCCCGGCGAGATAAGTCCATAAATTCAGGATGCCAAAACTCTCTAACACATTAACCTCACAAGCCTTTTAATACGCGCAACGCATCGGCGTTATCCCTGGCCCCGCTTGGGCCGGGCCTGATCCTAACGCTGCGCGTTGGGCTTGGCAATCTGCATTGCCTGAACAATCATTTTCGCGCCAGCAAGGTGGCAAAACGCAGTTGGATGCGCTTGCCATTGGCATCGGTTTTATGCAGCTCACCGACGTCCTCGTTATATTTCACAATTTCCCAGTCGCGATAATAATTTTTCAGTTCATCGGGTTTGAAGGTGAACGGAAACGGCAGCGGGCAAGGGAAATCCGGCGTGTCCATGGCGGCGACAATCAGATTGTAACCGCCGCTGACGGTGCTGGACTGCATGTCCTGAATCATGGTGGGGATGGTTGCGGGTTGCAGAAACATCATCACCACGGTGGAAAGAATAAAATCATAGGCGCCGCTAAAGCGATGGCTATTCAAGTCCTGTTCGCTGGCGCTGATGTGGCTCAGGCGTTCGGCATCAATGATCCGGTTCAGTTCGGCGATGCTGAGTGCATTCTTGTCCCAGGCGGTTACCTCGAACCCCTTCAGGTTGAGATATAGCGAGTTTCGCCCGCCACCACAGCCCAGATCCAGCGCCTTGCCTGCCGCGATCTGGCGGGCTGCGGCGATCACTTCCGAATGGGTACGGCTCAGGCCGTATTTTTGATGAAAGTAGTCTTCCGGTTGCGTCGTTATCGACATGTCATTCTCCAGCCTCAGGTCTGATTAAGTTGTATATATAATGCATGTTATTGGCGTGTTTTACCATCCACAGCATAACGCAGGGCAGTTTTCAGCGGCGGGTACTGGATCATAAACGGCAGCTGAGATAACGTCGTTTACGCCGATGCCATAATAATCAGGGAAAAGATGTTTTATAACCGCCATTTCGAACCCCTCCCCGCCTTTCGACCGCTAATGCTGACCGCGTTGCTGGTGTTGGCCGGGTGTGCCAGCAAAACCCCCACCGAAGCGCCCGAGCGCCGACCGGCAGACGTCAGGGCGCAGGTCATCAAATTGATGCCGAACAGCGCCAACGATCGCCAGGGGTGGGCGACGGATATTACCGCAGCATTTGCCGCGCAGGGCCTCGACGCGAGCGACGAGAACATCTGTTCCGTACTGGCGGTCACCGAGCAGGAGTCGACCTTCCAGGCCGATCCGCAGGTGCCCGGCCTGCCGAAGATCGCCTGGAAAGAGATCGACCGCCGTGCCGATCAACTGCATATCCCGCATTTCCTGGTGCGCGCCGCGCTGATGATTACCTCGCCGAACGGCAAGAGTTACAGCGCCCGACTGGACAAGGTGCGCAGTGAAAAGGAGCTGAGCGCCATCTTTGATGATTTTATCGATATGGTGCCGATGGGCCAACGACTGTTCGGCAATCTGAATCCGGTGCATACCGGCGGACCCATGCAGGTGAGCATTGCCTTTGCCGAGGCCAATGCCAAAGGGTATCCATATCCGATTGACGGTACGATCCGTCGCGAGGTCTTCAGCCGGCGTGGCGGCATGTATTTCGGTATCATGCACCTGCTCGGCTATCCGGCCAATTACAGCCGTTCGCTGTACCGTTTCGCCGATTTCAACGCCGGTTGGTACGCCAGCCGCAATGCGGCATTCCAGAGCGCGCTCAGTCGCGCGAGCGGCATTCCGCTGGCGCTGGACGGTGACTTGATTAACTACGGTACCGACAAACCGGGCTCCACCGAACTGGCGGTGCGCGCGTTGGGCAAACGACTGGATATCAGCAATTCAGCCATCCGGCGGGCGCTGGAGAAGGGCGATAGCCTCGATTTCGAGCATACCGATGTTTACCAACAGGTGTTTGCGCTGGCAGAAAAAACCGAAGGTAAAAAGTTGCCGCGTGAAGTGCTGCCGGGCATTACGCTCGAAAGCCCGAAAATTACCCGCAAGTTGACTACGGCCTGGTTTGCCAAACGGGTTGACGAGCGTCGCCAGCGTTGCCTGGCCCGCGCCAAATAACAATCATCATGGGTGAGGGAGCCGGTGATGCCGTTTGTCCCTCACCCGACTGATTAGGCGCAGCGGCGTGGGTTGCGCAGGCCGAAGTTGAAGTTGTTACAGCGGTTGCAGAACTCCTTCATCACCGGTGGCGTATCCATCATCGGTAATTTCACCTCAATAAACGCCAGTCGGTCCTGGCGCGATGCGTGTTCCAGTGCCAGTTCCAGCTGTTGGCCGGTTTCCACGGCGGCGCAGAACGGGCGCGCCTCGGTGTTGAGCACCGCTGGGAGCGCGGCATAATCCCAGCGGCCAATATCGTTGTACGATGATGCTTCACCGAGGATATAACGTTCGATGGTGTAACCGTCATTGTTTATCAGGAAGATAATGGGTTTTTGCTCGTAACGCAGCAGCGTTGACACTTCCTGGGCAGTCAACTGGAACGAACCATCACCAATGAACAGTATTTGCCGACGTTCCGGCGCGGCCATCAGCGTGCCGAGCAGCGCCGGCAAGGTATAACCGATAGAGCCCCAGATCGGTTGGTTCACCACCTTGACCCCGTTCGGCATGCGCATACCGCCGATGGCCGCTCCCGAAGTCCCGTTTTCGACCACCAGCACGTCGTCTTCGGCAATAAATCGGCTCATACGCTGCCAAAAATAGGCCTGATCGAGTGGGGCGTCGCTGGGGGCGGGCAGTTTGTGGCGCGGGTTGGGCAGGACGGTCATCGGCGTCGCTGCATCATCGGCGGCACCGTCCAGCAGTGCCTGCAACAGATCGGCGGCAGCCACCGCCGGATAGGTGACGTTGTCCAGTTTCACCGTATACGGTTGAATTTCTATCTGCCCTTCGGTTGGGATCTGATGCGAAAAGTAACCGGTGGTCGAATCCACCAGCCGTGCGCCAAAGTTCAGCACGCAGTCAGAGTTTGCCATCAGGGCAAACAGCTCCGGTCTTGACAGATTACCGCTGTAGCCGCCCATCCAGCCGGCGGTGGTTTCGGCAATAATGCATTTTGCGGTTGGCATATTGGTCAGCGGAATGGCGAATTTATGGGCAACCTCCACCACCAGTTGCTGTAACTGATAGCGATCGACCATCTGATCGATCAGCATCACCGGTCGCTGTGCCTGTTGCAAGCGCCGTAGCAAGGCGCTGGCAGCCAGTTGCAGGTTGTAGCGATCGCTGGCTGGCAGACGCGGCGCCAGCACGGCGGTTACCTCGATCTCTACCTCGCAAATGTCTGACGGCAGCTGTAAATAGACCGGTTTCTTTTCGGTCCAGGCGGCCGTCAGAACCCGTGGAATTTCCATAGCGGCATTTTCCGGCGTAATCAACGCCTGCGCGACGGTGAACTGTTTAAAGCAATTCATCACATTGTCAAAATTGCCGTCGGCCAGAGAATGATGCATTAACGCATGGCTTTTCATGGCGTGCAGCGGCGGGGTGCCGGCCAGGCATATTACCGGTGAGGATTCAGCGTAAGCGCCGGCAATGCCGGACAACGCCGCCAGATCGCCAACGCCGTAAGTGGTGATTAACGCGCCGGCACCTTTCATGCGCGCATAGCCGTCAGCGGCATAAGAGGCATTCAATTCATTGCAGTTGCCAATAAACTGCAGCCGGTTGTCATGCTCAATCAACTCCAGCAACGACAGATTATAATCGCCGGGCACGCCGTAAATATGCTCGATATTCAGTGCGTGCAGTTGTTGCAGAATAAATTGTCCGATGGTGACTTTCATCTCTTGCTCCGAATTTATTGTGTTGGTTTTATCAGGCAGAAATCAGCAATCAGCTTTGCCGGTGTTATTGCGTTAGCGAATGGCGCGAAAAGCATATTGCGCCAGCTGGTATTAACAGTTATGGAAAGCGCTGATTGCTTCAAGATCGGTAGGTCAGTAGGCGAACGGTAGTTATGTATGCCGGGCTTTACGTTAAAAAATACTAGAACGCAGGGTCATGGTCGGCTTCAACAGCATGAGCGGGTATTTTTCTCGCCAGAAAAAAAACGAACTTAATACCGCATTGGGCGATGGACGGTGGGGGAATAACCCTAACTGGATAGCTTCGGTACTTTTACTATTACTAATAATCCTACCTGTATGACATGCAATAATGAGTCTGAGTCACACCCAGGTCAGCTGCAAACGGGATTACGCGCTGGCGAAACCTCTGCTGAAATCAATAAGTAGCTTATGGAATAGTTATAATACCAGGGTGTGTTACTTTTAATTTACACCCAAATAACAAACTGGTAACCGGTGCGCGCTGTGACGGGGATAACGCCGATGCCCGCAGGTCCGGCCAGATAATGCGCTGGCGATCACACGCGCGTTGGCGACGAGGGTAAAGCTTTGTTAACGGCCTGGGTGGCGATTAATTGTTTGACGTCAAAACGGAGTTTTCCGACAGATCGTCAGCAGGGGAAGGCGTTAGCATGGCGTTTAAGAATGCCACGGTGCGTGGAGCGCTCTTGCAAGCCCATCGGACACAACAATGCCCAACGGCTAAACTTAATGAATCGACAACAAATATCGGTTAGCGATGGGATTGGCAAAAGTCTGGGTTGATCTTGCAAGTTCGATCGGTAAGAATCCCCGGCCGTAATTTATACAGGAGTTTTATGATGTTTTCTAAATGGACACCGTTGGCATGCGGTATGGCGTTGATGTTTTCTACACTACCTTCGCACGCCGAGGTTGGTGCAGAAAATGCCACTGCCGTGCAGGCTGAACAGCCCGGTTTATGGCAGCGCTTTACCCATAACGTGGCTGAAACCTGGAACAACTCGCCGAACAAGGATATCTATCTGCCGGCGATCACCTGGCACAACCGCTGGACGTACGACGACGAGCACATCGACAAGTACAACGAACGTCCATGGGGCGCTGGTTATGGTATTTCGCGCTTCGATCAGGACGGCGATTGGCACGGTATTTACCTGATGGCGTTCAAGGATTCCTTTAACAAATGGGAACCTATTGGCGGCTACGCCTATGAAAAGATCTGGCGCCCGCTGGACGATAAGGACTTCCGCCTTGGTCTGGGCTTTACTGCCAGCGTAACCGCACGTGACAACTGGAACTATATCCCGATCCCGGCGCCATTGCCGTTGGCCTCCATTGGTTATAAAAGCCTGACGTTCCAGGCTACCTATATTCCCGGCACCTACAACAATGGCAACGTATTCTTTGCCTGGCTGCGCTGGCAGTTCTAAGCTTTGCCTCGTCCTGACTATTCCGAAAATTGCATTATCTGCCCGCTGGATGGAACTTGTTGGCGAGCATGACGTTCGAACTTGTGTCCGGCGGTTTGCCGCCTACCGAAGATAAAACAGGAGCTTAATCATATGAACAGCAAGCATCGCTTACTGCTGGCATTGGCATTGACCACATCTATGGCCGGTACGGCTAACGCGGCTGGTCTGATGGATTCTATTAGTGATGCAGCCGGCGGCCTAAGCCAATCAGGCGGTGAAAGCGGCGGGATGTCATTGTCCAGCCTGACCGGTCTGCTGAACGGTGGTGACAAGGCGTTGAGCTCCAGCAGCATGACCAACGCGGCCGGCATTCTGCAATATTGCGTGAAGAACAACGTGCTGTCGCAAAACGGCGTTGCAGACGTGCAGACCAAACTGATGGATAAACTGGGCATCAGCAGCAGTGCCAACGCCAACAGCCAGGATTATCAACAAGGATTGGGTGGCCTGTTGCAGACTGGCGAAGGCAAAAGCCTGGATCTCAACAGCCTGGGTACCTCGCAGATCACCGAAAAAGTGAAGCAAAAGGCCTGCGATCTGGTACTGGAGCAGGGTAAATCCTTCCTTTCCTGAACGGCGTGAGTAAAAATTGAATATGAAAAAGCACCTACTGTTTTCTCTGCTTGCCGGTGTGGCGATGCTGCAAGGATGTCAACAGGTTAAGAGCAACGACGCACCGCCTCCACCGCAGACTAGCCCGATCGGTATGGCGAATCCGGCGGACGTCTACTGCAGCAAAATTGGCGGTACCCTAAACGCCAAACAGAATGCGCAGGGGCAGTATTCGACCTGTACCTTGCCAAGCGGTGAGGAACTGGAGAGTTGGACGCTGTTCCGCCGCGATCATCCGGTGAAGAAATAACCGCACGCCTTAAAACTCACTGGCGCTGATGGCCTGATACTCCACCTCGCCGTGGCCATGCAGGCTCAGCGGCAGACGCCAGTTATGTTCTACCGCCAACGGAAACGGCTGCGAGCGAAAGCTGCAGCCGCTTTTTATGTCGCGGATCTTCAAAACGTACTTGCCCGCCGCCGAGACGTTGACGGCAAAACTGGCCGCAGCGGGAATGAACACTTCCGCCAACTGGTGTGGATGTTCCGGGGTTTCCAGTTTCACCAGCACGGCAAAGTCATTGCGTTGGTTTTCCAGCGTGATGCGTTGCGAACGGCTGCCGGCCGGCCGTTCGGGCTGGTGGATATAGCCCGCAACGGCGGGCCACGGCTGGCCGTCGTTGTCATGCAACGGACCTCCGCACTGTTCGCGCGCTTCACGCAGCGGCAATCCGCGCTTGATGTCGTAATGTGCCGGCGCTGCGCTGGTCAGCTCGTCTTGCTGTTGCTGAGCGCGCAGATAGCGTTTGGTGCCAAATATCCCGACGGCGATCAGCATAAAGAAAATAAATAGCGTCAGACGGCTGTTAAAAATGCGACCAAACAGCCTGCCTGGTAATTGAAACAGCCACCTTGCGATTCTCAATAGCATATGTTTTCCCTTAGCGCCCAAGCCGTTACGTCTGCGGTAACGTTGCCTCCCACAGTATAGCCAACAACCGTCGGCCAAAATCTTTTAACCCTGATTTTCTTATCCATAATTGTACGTTTATGGTTGATTGTGTACATTTATGATCAATCATTGTTCAATGGGTACCTGATATGGCGAAATTACTGCCTAACGAACGCCATCAGGCGATCGTTGCTACGTTGCAACAACAGGGGAAGGTACTGGCAGCGGACATGGCCAGCCGTTTGAACACCACCGAAGCGACCATCCGGCGCGATTTACGTCAATTGGCGGCAATGGGCGAGTGCAAACGTGTTTACGGTGGGGCGCTGGCAGTTACGCCGGCCAGCGGGTCGATCGCCCAGCGCATTGCCTTGAGCGGTGATGAAAAAATGGCGCTGGCGCGCGCGGCGTTAACCTTGATCGGCGAGGACGAGGTGATGTTTCTTGATGCCGGCAGTACCCATCTGTATCTGGCCGATTTGCTGCCGCGCGATCGGCGGCTCACCGTAGTGACCAATGCTATCAGCATTGCCGCGCGATTGCTGGAACGGCCAGGCATCCGCACCATTCTGCTGGGGGGCGAGATTGATGCCGAGGTGGGCGGCTGCGTGGATGCCAAAGCGCTGGCGGACATTGACGGTTTCCATTTCGATCGGGCGTTTGTCGGCGTTTGTGCCTGGGATGCCGAGGCCGGTTTTACCGCCTTGCGTTATCAGGAGGCGCAGTTCAAGCAGCATCTGCTGCGGCGGACCGGCAGCGTGGTGGTGATGTGTACGCAAGACAAACTCGAGACCTACGCCCCTTATGCATTTTTGCCGGTGGCGCGCGTCGATCATCTGCTGATGACACATCAAGGACGCTCGGCGCTGGCGCAGCAGGTAACACGCCATGGCGGTAATCTGCTGTACGTCGACCCACACCACGGAGACCAACCATGAAAATTGCCCATGTCGCTTTATGGACGCAGGATATTGATGCTCAGGTCGCCTTTTGGCAGCGCTATTTTAACGGCGTGGCGGGAGAGCAATATGTCAGTCAGCATCGTCCGGGGTTTGTGTCACGTTTTATTCAACTGGACGAAGGCCCAACGCTGGAGGTGATGTGGTTGCCGCATCTGCTGCCCGATGAGCGATCCGGGGAGCGCATCGGCTGGGCGCATATCGCGCTGTCGCTGGGGGATCGGCTGCGGGTTGACAGGCTGGCACAGCAGGCGCAATGCGACGGCATTCTATTGGCGCCGCCCCGCTGGACGGGGGACGGCTTTTATGAAGCGATTATCGGCGATCCCGACGGTAACGCCATCGAAATCACCGCCTGATTAGCTCTCTTCCAGCGCGGCGAACTGCTGGCCGAGGAAGTCCAGCAGCAGGCGCACCGCCGGCAATAAACCACGGCGAGACGGGTACACCGCATGTACCACGCTACCCTGTGGTCGCCAGTCAGGCAGCAAGGCCATCAGATCGCCCCGCAGGATTTGATCGCGCATCATCATGCTCGGCAGTTGTACCAACCCGGCACCGGCGATCGCCGCGGTACGCAGCATCAGCATATCGTCGGTGACCAGCCGCGGCAGGTGTTCCCAGTCAAAGCGGCGCGTATCCGGGCCGGTCAGCGTCCACTGGTGCTGGGGGCGCGGCGGGCCAAGATCGAGCGTCGGGTAGCGTTGCAGATCTTCCGGCTGTCTGACGTCGCCGAGTGCTCGCACCAGCGCAGGGCTGGCCGCCACGCACCAACTGCGCTGCGCCAGCACTTTCAACACCAGATCGCTGTCTTCCAGCGGCGGTGGCCGCACGCGTAACGCCAGATCCAGTCCTTCCCCCACCACGTCGACCCGGCGATTGGTCGCCTCCAGATGCAGCGATACTTGGGGGTAATCGGCCATAAAGCGTGCCAGCATATTCCCGACCTGGGTATGCAACAGGGCGATCGGGCAAGACAGGCGCACGGTGCCGCAAGGCTCCGCGCGGGTTTGTTCGATCGCCTGCTGCGCTGCCTCGGCTTCCACCAACATCGCCTTGCAGTGCTGATAATAATTCTGGCCGACGTCGGTAACGGAAAACCGACGCGTTGAGCGCTGGATCAAGCGCACACCAAGCCGTTCCTCCAGCAGCGCCACCCGGCGGCTGAGCTTGGATTTTGGTATGCCGAGCGCTCGGCCTGCGGCGGCAAATCCCTGATGTTCCACTACGCTGGCGAAGAAAAACAGGTCATTCAAATCGATCAACATTGCCGTCCCATTGTCCTGTCAGTAGAACACTGAGTGTATATCTCGCCGACTACTGCGGCAATCGCGGCGGGTTTACACTGCTGGCATCAAATAAAGGCCGTGAGGCCGATAACGGGAGATCCTTATGAAAAAGATCCTTGGCGTCTATAACAGCCCTGAAGCACATTGGGTCGGCAACGGTTTTTTGGTCAATTCGCTGTTTTCCTATAACGATCTGGGGGCGGAAATGAGCCCGTTCCTGTTGCTGGATCATGCAGCACCCACCAAATTTCGTGAAACCACCGGGCGACGCGGCGTTGGCCAGCACCCGCATCGGGGCTTCGAAACCGTAACCATCGTTTATCAGGGCGAAGTGGAGCACCGTGATTCCACCGGCAACGGCGGGGTGATTGGCCCCGGTGATGTGCAATGGATGACGGCCGCCTCCGGTATTCTGCATGAAGAGTTCCATTCAACGGACTTCTCACGCAAAGGCGGCACCATCGAAATGGTACAGCTGTGGGTTAACCTGCCGGCCAAGGATAAAATGGCTGCACCGGGTTATCAGACGCTGCGCAATCAGGCTATCCCGCAGGTAGCGCTGGCGGATGGCGCAGGGCAGCTTCGGGTGATTGCCGGTGACTTCGGCGGCCATGTTGGCCCGGCTCGCACTTTCAGCCCGCTGAATCTGTGGGATATGAAGCTCAATGCCGGCCACACCACCACGCTAACGGTGCAGGAAGGCCATACGCTGGCGCTGGTGATGCTGCATGGCGCGATACTGGTCAACGGCGAGCAGATTGTTCGTGAAACCCAGATGGTGATGCTGGATCGCGTGGGCGATACCCTCACCATTGAAGCCAACAACGACGTCAGCCTTCTGGTGCTGAGCGGTGAACCGATCGATGAACCTATCGTCGGCTACGGCCCGTTTGTGATGAACAGCGACGCCGAGATACAGCAGGCGTTTGAGGATTTCAACAGCGGCAATTTTGGCACCATGCCGGCGGTTGAAACCGTCAGCGGCAGAGACTGAGCTATCACCCCCCTTCGGCTGGCCCATTACCGCGGGCCGGCCCAAGGTTTGCATTGGCGTTTGCGCCAGCTGGCCTTTCGCCGGGGAGCGCGCTAGTCTGGTGAAAACTCAGGAGGCGCGATGAACCCTAGCGTAATTTCTTCCCCGCCGTTGCCTGTCGAACCGGTGCTGTTATTCGACGGCGAATGCAATTTATGCCACCGCCTGGTGCGTTTTTTGATGTGGGCAGACCGCCATGGGCGCATCCGCTTTGCCACCGTACAGTCGAGCACCGGTCAGGCGATGTTGCGTAGCCTGGCGATGCCAACCGATCGTTTTGACAGCGTGGTGTTGCTGGCGTCGGGCCGGTACTGGCTGCGTTCGGCGGCGTTTTTTCAGGCATTGCGCTGGCTCGATTGGCCTTTTTGCTGGTTATCGATCGCCCGCTTCCTGCCGCGTCGGCTAGGTGATGCCCTCTATGACGGCGTCGCGCGTAACCGTTATCGGTGGTTTGGCCGCAATGATGGCCACCGCCTGCCGGGCAGTGAACAGCCTTGGCGTTATCTGCCCGGTGGACGAGACAGGCCGCGTTGAACTTTACTTTTTTACCGGCTAACTGCTTGAAATAGCAGCGGCACACCCCCATATAATGGTGTGTTCGATAATAAGGAGAGCCCATGGGAATCAGCGAAGAAGAAAATATCCGCCGACTCAGCCAAGAGAAGAACGCCATTGGCAATATGGCGAAATGGATAGCGATTGTTTCTGCCTGCTATTTTGTCTTGATGGTGTTTTATGGCCATCCCGTCGGCGTATTGACCATGTCCGGCGCGATCTGTCTGGTGGCGACTACCACCTGGCTGAAAAAACGTCGCAAGGTAAAAACCTACCGCCGAACGCTGGCTGAGATCGCGTCTGAGGATACGCCGCAATAACCTACAGTCATCCCGGCCAACCTTTGCTCCTGGTCAGCATGCGGTCTGGGGTGCACCGCCAAATTTTTTCATCTTTTCCATCATCGATGTAGCCAACGCGTCCGATGACGCCAGGTCGAGTTACCCCTGCGTGCGCAAACCCCGCCGTTGCACAGCAACGCCTACTGCCGTTGTGCGGCCGTGGTATCGAACGAAGGCCATGCAATGCCGCCGCAGTTGATGCGCTGCGGCGGTATGGTATCTCGGGTGAACGCCGGCGAAATCGGGCTGACAGAAGGGCTAAATGAAGGAGTCGTCGTCGTTGAAGCCGTCATCGTCGGCGAAATCAGAGAAATCGTCGCTTTGGTAATCGGCATCCTGCAGGCCGGTGTTGCCCTGATTAAGAAAACTGCCGTCGCTGTTATTGAAGGTATCAAGATTGTTTGCAGTATCAATATTATCCATCGCATTATCCTGCGGGGGTTCATTGATTATGTTCACTATCTCTTCCGGCTGAGAGTGGCGGAACATGCCGGTCAGCATATCGGCCAGCACCACGCCACCGGCCACGCCGGCCGCGGTTTGCAGCGCCCCGCCGAGGAAACTGCCGGCGCGTGACGGCGCCTGCGGTTGGGCATATGGCTGCTGCGGTGCATAGCTGCCCTGAGCCGGGCTGTTCCAGCCGTTATTGGCGGGCTGTTGAGTCTGGTACGGTTCGCGCGCGGTAGCAGCCTGCCGGTTACCGCCGCCAAACAGGCCGGCAAGAAAACCGCCGCTGCTCTGTTGGCTCGGGGCGTTTTGCTGGCGTTGCGCGAGCTGGCTTTCCAAATCCTTGACCCGCTGATCCAGCTGTTTTAGCGCTGCTTCCTGAATGATCATCGCCTGCGCCATATAGTAAGGTGCGGAAGGCTGTTGACGGATGTGCTGGTTAATTTGCTGCTCAGCCTGAATATCCCGTTGGCTCGTCTGAGTCTCGGCTTGCTTTAAGCGGCTGAACAGACCATCAATAAGGCGTTGTTCTTCAGATTGCATAGGATCCTCTCAATAGGGTTTTGCCTTACCACCCTAGCGCGATTGCTCAAGCCAATAAATACGCCATAGGTAAACCTGTCTGCGAATTTGTTACCAATTACGGCAACGGCAGCAACATGACCAGTTTCAGCACGTTGTTCTCAGCCGGGTTAAAGGTAACCTGCTGATAATGCAAGCGGCCTTGCTGAGGGTGTTCAAATAGCCGCTCCCCGCCCTCACGCGCCATTACGTCATGCTGCTGCCACCAATGGTTGAAGTCGTCGCTGTTGCGCGTCATGTTGCGCACGAAGGCGCGCATCGGATCGGTAGCCTGATGGTGGCTGGTTTCGGCACGAAATTCCGCTACCACCCGGCGCGCACGATGGTGCCAATCACTGACCAGCGTTTTCGCCAACGGGTGGAAAAACATAAAGTGCAGCAGATTAGGGGTTTTGGCCTGGCCTAGCCAGCCGGAGAACAGCACTTGTGCGGGTTGGTTCCATGCCAGCACGTTCCAGGTGATATCCAGCAGATAACAGGGCACGCTGACCTGATGCACGCTGTGCAATACGGCGTCGTTGATACGGTCTTGCTGGCGTTCCTGTTCCGGGTCGGCCACCCGTGCCAGCGTAAACAGATAATGGCGTTCGGCATGGCCGAGCTTCAGCGCCTTGGCGATACGCGCCAGCGTATACGGTGATATCGAGACGTCTCGCCCCTGCTCAATCCAGGTATACCAGGTGGCGCTGATACCACTGACCTGCGCCAGCTCTTCCCGCCGCAGGCCGCTGGTACGGCGACGCGGACCGCTGGGTAAACCAATCATCTCTGGCGTGACGCGCTCACGGTGGTTGCGCAAGAACGCGCCAAGGGCCTTTGGTCCGGACAAATCATCAGATTGCATAGGCTGGTACCTGCTGATACTAGGATAATTGCACATATTGTACCCGTATATGGTGCTGATTATAGTAGCCGAAAGCCATCCGGCATAGGCGTGAGCCGCACAATAACCAAGGAGTCACTATGAGCAATCACAACAGTCACCAAAATGCGGTCGATCGCCAGTTTGGTGAACAGGCCAATGCCTATCTGACCAGCACGGTACACGCGCAGGGCAAGGACTTGCAGCGTCTGAGCGCATTACTGGCCGAGCATCCGCAGGCCCGGCTGCTGGATCTGGGGTGCGGCGCTGGCCACGCCAGCTTTACCGCCGCCGCGCAGGTGGCGCAGGTGGTGGCCTATGATTTGTCGGCACAAATGCTGGAGGTGGTCACACGCGTCGCCGACGAAAAGGGATTGCAAAACGTACAGGTGCAGCAGGGCGTGGCGGAGACGCTGCCGTTTGCCGATGCCAGTTTTGAACTGGCGATCAGCCGTTATTCAGCTCACCACTGGCATGATGTAGGACAGGCGCTGCGTGAAGTAAAACGAGTGCTGAAACCGGGCGGTACGGCGATTTTCATGGATGTGGTTTCACCGGGTCATCCACTGCTGGATATTTATCTGCAAACGGTGGAAGCGCTGCGCGATACGTCGCACGTACATAATTACGCACCGGGGGAGTGGCTGAGTCTGTTGACCGAGGCCGGACTGGTGATTGAGGCCGCAACCGCCGATCGGCTGGAGTTGGCATTTGACAGCTGGGTGGCGCGCATGCGTACGCCACAGCACTTTGTCACCGCCATTCGCGCCTACCAGCAAAGCGTTTCCGAGGAGGTTAAACGGCATTTTGCCATTCAGCAGGATGGCACCTTTACCTGTGACATCATGATGCTGGTCGCCAGGAAAGCGTAATCGCTGCCAAACTCAGGGCAACCGTCAGGGTTGCCCTGCAATAACAACCGCGTGCCGGTTACTTTTTCTCTTCCAGCAGGCAACGGTAAATCAGGCCGCCAATCACGCCGCCGATCAACGGCACCAGCCAGAACACCCACAGCTGTTGCAATGCCCAGGTGCCCTGGAAGATGGCGACGCCGGTGCTGCGTGCCGGGTTAACCGAGGTATTGGTCACCGGAATACTGATCAGGTGGATCAGCGTCAGAGCCAGACCAATCGCCAGAGGCGCAAAGCCGGCGGGAGCGCGATTATCCGTGGCGCCATGAATGACAATCAGGAAGAAGGCGGTCAGCACCAATTCAATCACGATGGCGGCCTGCAGAGAGTAGCCGCCCGGTGAATGCTCACCGTAACCGTTGGAGGCAAAACCGCCGCCGGTAACATCAAAGCCGGCCTTGCCGCTGGCAACCAGATAAAGTACCGCGGCTGCGGCAATACCGCCAATGACCTGGGCAATAACATACGGAATAACGTCTTTTGCCGGGAAGCGGCCGCCGGCAAATAAACCGACGGTAACGGCCGGGTTAAAATGCCCGCCGGAAATATGCCCTACGGCATACGCCATGGTTACCACGGTAAGACCGAAAGCGAGAGCGACACCGGCAAAACCAATGCCCAACTCAGGAAAAGCTGCGGCTAATACTGCACTACCACAACCACCAAACACCAACCAAAATGTGCCAAAAAATTCGGCAAAAAGTCGCTTTGACATAGACTCCATCCTACTGGATAAACTAACGGGCGTTAGCACTAAAAACTATAGAACACCTTTTTTATTTATTGCAGGTATCTTGATAACTTTCTTAGTGCACCTGTGATTAGGGCGGTTATTAAATCCCTATCGCCTTATTTTGTCCATGTGAAATGCGTTATTTTTACAACCTGGCGGCTAATTGCGCTATTTTTTAGCAATCGGATCGGAATATTGCGTACCTGTCGGATTTAAAATGAGCGTTTGAAAAATGAGAAGGGCGGAAAATTAAAAATGCCAGATGATTTTACCGTTCGATATTTAACACTTAATTGATCAATTCTATTTGCCATTGATTTGTTTTCAGTTATTTCAGTAGATTAAGCAACGCTGTCATCAAAATGTCATTACTGATAATTACCCTGACAGCCGGCCGATCTTTCCCATTACCGAGCTTAACTATCATGAGAAGAAAAACGCTTTCCCTGTTGTTGTCTGCGCTGTTCCCGCTGGCTGCCGGAGCGGCAGAGGTTGAGGTTGCGCGTTACGTCGTCAGTTTTCCCGCTGGCGAGCGCGTCAGTTACTCAGGAGCATTTGCCAGCAACTTTCCGCAGGGGCTGCCGGTTGGCGTGGGTTCCGGGCTGGTATTCAACGGCAAGCAGGGTAATGTGCTGCAATTGACCACCGTCACCGATCGTGGCCCGAACGCCGATGCGCCGACGGTTGGCGAGCAGGAAGCAAAAATCTTTGCCACGCCGCAGTTTACGCCGTTATTGATGGATATCCGCATCAGCGACGGTCAGGCGGTTGCCGGCAATGCACGCCCGTTGCATGACGGCCAGGGGCCAATCGTCGGATTGCCGTTGCCGGCGGGACTGATCGGCTCAACCAACGAGATAGCGCTGAACGACCGGTTGCAGACGCTGCCGAGCGACAAGCGCGGGCTGGATACCGAAGGCATCACGCCGGATGGTAACGGCGGCTATTGGCTATGTGACGAATACGGCCCGTTCCTAATCCACGTCGACAGTAAAGGCAAGATTTTGGCCAAGTACGGCCCGCAGCCGCAACGGGGCGAGCGGGCGATAGCCGCGGGACTGCCGAATATCATTAAATGGCGTCAGCCGAACCGCGGTTTCGAAGGCATAACGCGTCTGCCGGACGGCCGAATTCTGGCGGCGGTACAAAGCACCCTCGACGTCGACGGCAAAACCAAAAACAAGGCGCAGTTCACCCGTCTGGTGAGCTTTGATCCGGCTAGCGGCAAGACCGCGCAATATGGCTACCCGATTGATATCGATAGCTATAAAAAAGCCAAAGACGCCAAGATTGGCGATATCGTGGCGCTAGATAACCAGCATATTTTGCTCATCGAGCAGGGTAGCGACAAAAACAAGCAGATGATCAACAAGATATATCTGGTGGATTTACGTCAGGCCAGCGATTTGACGCCGTTCGACGGCCAGGGCAAGGCGCTGGAATATGATGATGCCAAAGCGCTGGCCAGGCGCGGCGTGCAGTTAGCCCAGAAACGCGAAGTGGCCGATCTGCGCAAGCTGGGCTGGCAGCAGGAAAAAGTGGAAGGTCTGGCGCTGATCGACCATCGGACGCTGGCGGTGATCAATGACAATGACTTCGGCTTGCAGGCCAGGCTGGTGGATGCACAACCGAAGGCCGACAAGGTAGGCGATTACCAACTGAATGCGCAGGGCGGGCTGACGCTGGACGGCAAGACGGTACTGACGCGTATCGAACTGTTGCCGCTGGAAAAACCGCAGTCGTTGAGCGAACTGTGGATACTGACGCTGCCACAGCCGTTGATCTAGCCGCTCGGCAGTAACAGGCCTCGGGGTTGGGGCCTGTTTTCATCACCAGCGGACCAGAGCGCCAGGCGTGCGTCGGCGAGAAACGTTTTCCCAGATGGCGAACTACAGTAACGGGACTTACAGCGCACCTGACGACGTCAGGTGTGGGCGAGTTGCATGATGGTCAAGTACGGATCGGATAGCATGTCGGAAAATGAAACCCTAGCACCTTGACCATTTCGTTCGCGCAGCAGGTTGGGGGCATAACTATCCCTGTTGAATGATAACCGCCAAAACAGGACGGCTCAGATTCTGCTGCCCGGAGAACAATCCTGGTGCGGCACAATAAACGGTATCGACAGACATGCTGCTGTTATTTAAATAAAATATTTCTATCGACTCGCGTTAATCTTCGGCGGTAATTACCAGATCATAATCACACGTACTTTCTCCTTATTTTACTCACAATGATTGATGTTCTTTACGTTGCATGACGCCCGTTTTCACTGCTTGGCCAATAATTAACAACGTGATGTTAACAATAACCAACAATACTCGGAGTCCGTCATGAAACTTTATCCTTACATCGCAGCCGCCGTTATGGCAATCGCTTCATTTTCTTCCCTGGCCGCCACGCAGGTGGGTAACGATCGGGCTGCCAAACTGCAAAGCATCGGCGTGGTTTCGGTTTCCGGCGTTGCCGGTTCCCCGGACGATGCCGTCAGTGCGCTGAAATCAAAAGCTACGGAACAGGGCGCCTCGTATTACCGTATTATCGGTTTGGATAACCCTGGAGATTCCAGCAGCTGGCGCGGTAATGCCGTTATTTACCGTTAACCGTATCGAGAATAAAAGCATGGTCGCCAATAAGGCGGCCATTTTTATTGCCGTTGCATTTTTTTACAACTGTGTCTGCCGCTTTCGGAATTATGTTAACGATCTGGTTGGTATTTATGCGCACATTGGGAGACCCTAACGCAGGAGTCCCCAATGATAAACGCGACACGGTTACAACTGAAAAACCACTTTGCCTATCTACAGCAGTTTGTGGCAGCACCACGCACCGTTGGCACGTTGGCGCCGTCTTCTCCCTGGCTTTGCCAGGCGATGCTGAACCAGATTGAATGGACCCGGGCGTTGACCATTGCAGAATTGGGCGCGGCTGATGGCGTATTGACCAAACGTATTCTCGGGCGCATACGCGCCGATGCCGACGTGGATGCCTATGAAATTCAGCCCAACTTTGTGCACCAACTGCGACAGATCGACGCGCCGCGTCTGCGGGTGATGGCGCAATCGGCGGAGCGGTTGGAGCGCGATTATGACGTTATTTTTTCCTGCCTGCCGCTATTGTCGATGCCGCTTAAAGTCAGCATGCGCATCTTGCAGCAGTCGCAGGAACGGCTGCGAACCCGCGATGGTACGCTGGTGTTGTTCCAGTACAGCCATTTGTCGGAAAAATTGCTGTCGCGTTATTTTCGCTGGAAGAAGCTGCGGGTGGTGCGTAACTTCCCACCTGCGCTGGTCTATGTCTGCACCCCTCGCTAGAGGCGCTTTTCCATTACCACCACCTGGTCGCCGTACCGTTGACGGCGTTCAATGGTGCGCCAGCCCCAGGCGGCGTACAGCGCTTCGGATGTATCGGTGATCAGGTGCAATAGCGGATGGCCATCCCGTTGCGCCAAATCAATCACCGCCTGCTCAAGCCGCCGGGCGATGCCCTGTCGGCGGTGATCGGGATGCACGAACACCCCGGCCAGCCACGGCGTGAGATCGCGGCGGTGGTGGTCGTCGCTCGGCCACAGACTGGCCATGGCCAGCGGGCGCTGCTCGTCGATCGCCATTAGCGTAAAATGATCTGCGCTGGGCTGGCTGCACAAAGCGAAGCGCTGGCGCGCGCCTTCCAACGAGCCGCCGCGTTGACAGCCCCATTGACCAAAAGCCCAGGCGGCGCAAACATCGGCATACTGCGGGTAGTCACTGAGTAATACGATTCGTTGGCTCATCTTTCCTCCGCGAGTCATTCATCGCCATTTAGCCGTTTTTTAGCGCGCCGCGCGACCGATTTTTTTACTTTATAAAGCGCATTTTCCCCGCGTTATCGCCGTATTGCGGCTAAAACGGGGAAATTACGCTGTTTCACTGCTCAGAACCCTATTGTGATTGAATACGATAATGAGAGTGATTATCATGCGCAAACCTTTTGCCGTTTTGTTGCCTCCATGCGTAAATTCCCCGCTCTACTGCTATTTTCTCTGTTTTTTGCCGTGTTTTCGCTCCAGGCAAAGATGGTCACCGACATGCTTGGCCGCACGGTGGCGGTGCCGGACAACCCGCAGCGCATTGTACTGGGGGAAAGCCGCATGCTGTATACGCTGGCGCTGCTGGAGCCTGGCAATCCGGCGCAGCGCATCGTCGGCTGGCCGCAGGATCTGGCGCGCTATGATGCGCAAAGCTGGCAGATTTACAGCCAGGCATTCCCGCAAATCAAGAGCATACCGGTCATCGGCGCGGGCAATTTCCGCCAGATAAACGCCGAAAACCTGATCCCGCTACGGCCGGATCTGGTGATTCTGGCGCGCTATGCGCGTGAAGACGGCGATCGGCAGTCGCTGGTCAATGCGTTAAGCAAGGCGGGGATCCCGGTCATCTATGTCGATCTGCGTATCGACCTGTTGCACAACACGGTGCCGAGCGTGCGCCTGCTGGGTGAAGTGCTGAATCGGCAACGGCGCGCCGCGGACTTCATCGCCTTTTATCAACAGCATATGGCGCTGGTGCACGACCGGCTGGCGGCCTATCACGGTAGGAAACCCAAAGTGATGCTGCACCTGCACCTTGGCCGGCGTGAAACCTGCTGCACGACGGCCGCTCATGGCAATCTGGGGGATTTGGTGACCTTTGCCGGCGGCGACAATATTGCCAACGCCAGCATCAAGGGGGTTTATGGCGAACTGAACCCGGAAACCGCGTTGACCGCCAACCCTGACGTCTATATCGCCACCGGCATGGCCGGGGCGCAGGGCAAACGCTATTCCGACCTGCTGCTTGGGCCGCAGATTGCCCAGCGGCAGGCCGATGACAGTTTCCGCCGGCTGATCGCTCAACAGCCGCTGCTGGCCCAGCTCGGCGCGGTAAAAAACCTGCGAGCCTGGAGCATCTGGCACAATTTCTATCTCAGCCCCTACCATGTGGTGGCGGTTGAAATGTTCGCCAAGGCGTTTTATCCGGATCTGTTTGCCGACATCAACCCGCAGCAGACCTTCCAGCAGCTGTATCAGCAATTCTTGCCAATACCATTTTCAGGGACCTATTGGAGTCAGTTAGCTAATGAATAATAACAAGCACATTCGCCGTATTAATACGAAGCGAATGATGTGGAGCGCCTGCGTTCTACCGCTGGCGGCCGGCGTCAGCGTCGCCGGTGCGGCTGAAACCGCCGCCGACAAGCAGGAAAATATCGTGGTGGTCGGCACCCGCCCGGTTAACGGCGTTGAAAGCTATCAGCCGCTGAGCAGCGTGACCGGCACCCGCAGCGAAACCAGCCTGCTCAACGTGCCGCAGGCGGTGGACGTGGTGCCAAAGCAGGTGCTGGTCGATCAGGCGGTCGGCAGTCTGGATGAGGCATTGTACAACGTCAGCGGCATTACCCAGAGCAACACGCTGGGCGGTACCCAGGACGCGGTGATGAAGCGCGGCTTTGGTGATAACCGCGACGGCTCAGTCTTGCGCGACGGAGTGCGATCGATTCAGGCGCGCAATTTCACGCCAACCACCGAACGGGTCGAAGTGCTCAAGGGGCCGGCTTCCATGCTGTACGGCATGGGCGAGCCTGGCGGGATGATCAATATGATCGGCAAAAAACCGCAGTTGCAGCAACACACTCACGTTGAGGGCTGGGGCAGCAGTTTTCACGGCGGCGGCGGGCAATTGGACCTGACCGGGCCGCTCGGTACTTCCGGTTTTGCCTACCGCATGATTGTCGATCACGACGAAACGGACTACTGGCGCAACTTTGGCCGTAATCGCCAGACGGTGATTGCACCGTCGTTGATGTGGTACGGCGAAAATACCACCGTGCGGTTGGCATATGAGCATATGGAATATCTGACGCCGTTCGATCGGGGCACCATTATCGATTCGCGCACCGGCAAGCCGGTGAACACCCCGCGTGACCGTCGCTTTGATGAAAGCTATAACGCCACGCGCGGCGATCAGGACAGCGTCACCCTGCAAATCGAGCAGGTGCTGAACGAGCGCTGGAAAAGCGCTTTCACGTATGCCTATAACCGCAACAGCTACAGCGATAATCAGGCGCGAGCCACCGCGCTGAACCCGGACACCGGTGCGTTGACGCGCCAGGCCGACGCCACCGCCGATGCGGTCAGCCATGCCAATGCGTTGCAATTGACCCTGAACGGTGACGTAGACTGGGGCCGTGTCAATCACCAATTGCTGTTCGGCTTTGATTTTGAAGACAGTCGCACCTATCGTGGCGATATGATCCGCGGCAGCAAGAGCAGCGATTTCAATATTTATAATCCGGTTTATGGCCAAATGCCGGCGTCCACCGCCGTCAGCGCCAAGGACAGCGATCAACGCGAAAATCTCACCAGTTATGGCTGGTTCATGCAGGATTCCATCCAACTGACCGACAAATGGCTGGTGATGGGCGGGCTGCGTTACGACAGCTTCGACGTCTTCGCCGGCAAAGGGCGGCCGTTTGTCACCAATACCGACAGTTCGGACAGCAAGCTGGTGCCGCGTGGCGGTGTGGTCTACAAGGTGACGCCGTACCTGTCGTTATATGGCAGCTATACCGAGTCGTTCAAACCCAACTCCTCTATTGCCACGCAGATTGGCTCTCTGCCGCCGGAGCAGGGCAAAGCCTGGGAAGTGGGCAGCAAGGTCGAGTTGCCCAATGGCATTACCGGAACGCTGGCGCTGTTCGACATCACCAAACGCAACGTGATGGTCAGCGAACTGGTGGACGGTGAAACCGTGACCCGCACCGCCGGGCGCGTGCGCTCACAGGGCGTGGAGCTGGACGTGGCCGGCAATATCAGCGAAAACCTCAGCGTGATCGGTTCGTATGCCTATACCGATGCGCGGGTGGTGGACGATCCGGACAACAAAGGCAAGGAAATGACCAACGTGGCACGCCATACCGCCTCGCTGTTCATGACGCAGAACCTGGGCTCTCCGGGGTTGTACAGCGGCGATGCGGTGCGTATCGGCGCTGGCGCGCGCTACGTTGGCCGTCGGCCAGGCAATGCAGCCAACAGCTTCTATCTTGATCATTACACCGTGGCTGACGCGTTTGCGGCCTATACCATGCCGGTGAACGGCTATCGGGTGAAATGGCAACTCAACGTCAAGAACCTGTTTGATAAAACCTATTATCCTTCCAGCGGTGGCGACCTGCGCATCGCCGTGGGGGAGCCACGCGAAGTAGTACTGCGTGCCAGCGTCGATTTTTAAACCCGGTCCCCGGCCATTGCCGCGACCGGTTTCTGCCACGGGATAAATCTGGTTAAATAGCCGGCCGCAGCGTTAAAGGAGCTTCCATGAGCCTGAACATACGACTCGCGCAGTCGTCAGATATCGCGCAACTGATCGCCGTTGAACGCTCGGCGGCCACGCTGTTTCGCCAATTGCCGCAGTGGGCGTTTATTGCCGACGCCGAAGGCATGCCGGCGGAGCGGCACGCCGAGTTTATTGCTCGCCAGCATCATTGGCTGGCGCAGGACGGCACGCAGATCGTGGGATTTATCGCCGTCCAGCCGCATGACGCCAGCTGGCATATTGCCGAATTATCGGTGGCTGCGGCACATCAGCGGCGTGGGATAGGGCGCCAGTTGCTGGCTCATCTGATCGACCAGGCGCGGCTGGCAGGGGTGATGCAACTGACGCTGACCACCTTCCGTAGCGTGCCATGGAACGCGCCATATTACCGTTCTCTAGGTTTTGAGATGCTGGCGACGCGTGAGCTATCCGAGGCGTTGCGCAGACAGATGGCGGATGAGGCCGAGCACGGCTTACCGCTTGGCAGTCGTTGTGCCATGAAATTTACACTATCGTAAAGATTGCAATACATGACGTTGGCGGTATGATGCAGCAACAACGCCAGCGCGCCAATGATACGCCCCGGCGTGGGCGTGTAACAGATGCAATCAACGTCACCGGACAAGGGATACCCATAATGACACAAACCATTTTCATGGTAGGCGCTCGCGGAGCCGGTAAAACCACCGTTGGCCGGGCGCTGGCGCAGGCGCTGGGTTTTGGTTTCATCGATACCGATCTGTTTATGCAGCAGGCTGCGCAGATGAGCGTGGCGGAAATGGTCGAACAGGAAGGCTGGCTGGGCTTTCGCCGTCGTGAAACCCTCGCGTTGCAGGATGTCACTCAACCGTCAACTATTGTTGCCACGGGTGGCGGGGCGATCCTGGCGGAAGAAAACCGCCGCTTTATGCAGCAGCATGGCACGGTGATCTATCTGCGCTCCCCTGCCAGAGTACTGGCGCAGCGGCTGGAGGAATCTCCTGACGACACCCAGCGACCGACCTTGACCGGCCGGCCGATTGCCGAAGAAATGTTGGAGGTGCTGGCGGCACGCGAAGCGCTGTACCAGGACGCGGCGCATCACGTGCTCGATGGCACTGGCGATCCACAACAGGTGGTAGCGCAAATCCTCGGCGTACTGCAACGAGAAACGGTTAAGTAACCTCCCTGGGGGCTCAACGAAAGTACATACCTGGCGTTACGCCGAAGCGTTGGCGAAACGCCGCGATGTAAGCGCTGACGTTGTCATAGCCGACACCGGCGGCTACCGCAGCAATCGGTTCGCCGCGCGACAGGGCTTCCAATGAACGAATCACCCGCGCCTGCTGCCGCCAGCGGGCAAAACCGATGCCGGTCTGCGTGATAAACAGGCGGCTCAAATTGCGCACGCTCAGCCCGGCCCAACTGGCCCATTCATCCTGCCGGCGCGTATTGGCCGGATCGGCAAGCAGCGCTCGAGCGATTTTTTGCAGCCGCGCATCCTGCGGTAACGGCAATTGCAGCGCCTCCTGACCATCCCCCTGCATTTCATCAAACAGTACCTGCAACATGCGCCGCTGTGCGCCGGTCAGCGCAGAGACCGGGAAGCAGGCGATACGCTCTACCAGTGCCTGTGCCAGGGTACTGGCCCGCGTCAGCTGTGGCCGTGGCGGCAATCTGCTGCACAGCGCAGCCGGCAGATAAAGGCTCCAGCCTTCCACGTTGCCGCAGGCTTGCGCCTGATGTTGGCACAGCGGCGGCAGCCAGCCGATACTGCCGCTGGTCATCGCCCATTGCTGCCGTTCGGTTTCCATCGCCATCATGCCTCGGGTCAGCAGGTAAATTTGCCCGTGCGGATGCTGATGCCACGCCGTCAGGTGGCGTTTGGGGTGCAGTAAACGTTCGCTGTGTAATTGCATTATTTTGGCCGTTTAACGTTAAATTTAGTCCGGATGTGGTTATTCTGCCAGCTGCCAACGCAGTTATGATCGCTGTCCTATCCCAGTCTAACGGAGTTTGCCATGCCGACATCTACCCCTTCAGAAATCGTGGTTCGCGCTTTGCAGCAGGTGGTGGCCAGTCCTGAACATCAACCCGCGGTTATTGCCGATTTTTTCAGCCAGGACTACCAGCAGCAGGTGGATGGCCATACCCTGGATTATGCACAGTTCGTGCAGCATATGGCGTTGCTGAAGCAGCAGACGCGCAGTATGCGGCTCAACGTGCTGGCGCTGGCGGAACAGGGTGAAACGGTGCTGACCCACCACCGGGTGGTGGTGGAAAAACGCGATGGTAGCCGCAGTGTGGTGCAGGTCTTGGCCCAATTTACGCTCTGCGCCGGGCGAATCGTTCGCTGCGACGAGTTGACGCGTCTGCTGTCGGGCGACAGCGCCGATCGTGATTTGGGCGCGCGCTGCTGACTGGCGCAACGCGGTGATTGTCTATACTTAGCGACAGGTTAATCACACAGGAGAGCGATATGCCACAGAAACCTCCCTATCCAAGACAGGCTCGTATCGTTGCGGTCGACAAGGGCGAGCAGGGCAGTCAGGTTCGCTGGTATGAATTGCGCGCGGATTTTCCGAAGCCCGATACGCTGATCAGTGAGCATGAGACGGAACAGGAAGCCAATGATGCCAAACGACGTTACGAGGATAAAGAATTAGGCGAATAAGCTGCCTGATGTATTGCAGAACCGGCATTCGCCGGTTCATTTTATCGCTTGGCCAAGGTAATGAATCAGTACGATCCTCTGCTTATATTGGTTATAAGCGCATATCCCCAGCAATCCAGCCGCAATATTTGCGCGATCTCTGTTGAATTTTATTTTCAGAAGCATCATTCGCTATAAATCAACTGCACGGAAAATAACAAACTGCTTGACGATAAACTGTGCGAGTTTTAGTTTTCTAATTATCGAACAGGAACCAGGTTCCATATAGTGGAACAGGAAGCGCAATGACGACGTTGGAAAATGCCGCCGCGGTATTAAAACTGTTTTCGCGACAGAGCATGACGCATGGCCAGCCGGGCATTTCTTTTAGCGATGTGGTTCAACAGCTGGCGTTGCCGAAGAGTACCGTTTCGCGACTGCTGCAAACTATGGAAAACCAGGGGTTGCTTGAGCGCGATGCGCAAAATCGCCTGTATAAAATCGGCCGGTTGTTGCTGGCGGTAAGCAGCCATTATCTGTCGACGCCGATGGTCGACAACGCTGCGGCAGGCATGGTGCAACTCAGTGGCTTGACCCGCTGTACCGGCTATATTTCGATGCTGGACGGCAGCGAAATCGTGGTGATGCGCGTATTTCCCGGCCGGCATTTTTTGCAGGTGGTGACGCCGGTCGGCAGCCGCTCGCCGGCGGCGGAAACCTCGGTTGGCCGAGCGCTGCTGGCGCGTGAAGATGATGCACAGGTGGCCGCGCGCTTTGCCGCCGGCTATCAGGTGGCGTCACCCAATGCGCCACAAACGCTGGCGGCATTACTGCAAAAATTAGGGCAGATCCGCCAGCAGGGCTGGTCCCTGGCACGTAATGAAACCTTGCAGGGCATCAGCTCGCTGGCCACCACGGTGACCAACAAGCATCGCAGCGAAACCGTCGGGCTGTGTTTGTCTTTCCCGACCCAGAGCGTCGAACAGCCGTTTGCCGCCGAAGTATTATTAGAATTAATGACAGTTTCACGGCAATTGGCAGAAAAACTCGGTGATGATTATTGGCGCCAGATCCCATAGCGCGTCGAACATGCCTTTTTCCGATATTCTAAATTATTGGCGCTAATACCAGGGCATTTGCCAACGATTTAACGATTAAAATAATACGTATTTTGTTGGGATGGTAATAACGCAATCAAGTTATTCGCAGTCCCATATATTGGAACTGCGCTGGTTGCTTATTGCCATAAATATCTCTTTTCGCTGTTGCAGGGTTATTCAGGGGAAATGACATAATGAAGCCAAATACCACACTCAATCCGTTGCGGGATATCGGCACGCTGTTGGTGATGGTGGCGCTGTCGGTGATTGGCGCAATTATCGGCGTGCAGCTTATTACCACGCTCGGCGTGACGCCGAATACGTCGATTATTGGTGCGCTGCTGGCCATGCTGCTGGCACGTCTGCCGTTGCAGATCTTCCAGCGTTATCGCTCGGTGCATACGCAGAATCTGGCGCAGACGGTGATCTCTTCCGCCACCTTTGGCGCGGCCAACAGCTTGCTGATGCCGATTGCCGTACCCTATGTGATGGGGCAACCGCAGCTGATCCTGCCAATGTTCTGCGGCGTGGCAGCGGCAATGCTGCTGGACGCCTATCTGTTATACCGCCTGTTCGATACCAAAGTGTTCCCGGCCGCCAATGCCTGGCCACCGGGCGTGGCGGCGGCGGAAGCCATCAAGGCCGGTGACCGGGGAGGCAAACAGGCTTGGCTGCTGGTGGTTGGCGTAGCGATCGGCATTGCCGGCTCGATGCTGAAGATCCCGATGGCGGCGTTTGGCACCGCGTTTATCGGCAATATCTGGGCGCTCGGCATGTTCGGCGTGGGCCTGCTGCTGCGCGCCTATGCCGAACCGATGGCCGGTGTTGATATCAATGCGCTGTATATTCCCCACGGCGTGATGGTAGGCGCCGGGCTGGTGGCGCTGATCCAGGTGGTACAGGTGATTCGCAACAAGCGACTCGACCTCGGTACCAGCCACACGCAGCCGGATAGCGAGGTGCGCAAGGCGCTGGGCCTCGGCGCCGTGGGGTACGTGACGATCGCCGCGCTGCTGGCGCTGGCGGGCGGATTGTACAGCGAAATGTCATTGACCATGCTGGCACTATTTGTGATTTACGCCGCCTTTGCCGCCTTTGTGCATGAATTGATCGTCGGCATCGCGGCGATGCATTCCGGCTGGTTCCCGGCGTTCGCCGTAGCGCTGATTACCCTGATTATCGGCATTTTGATCGGTTTCCCGCCGTTGGCGCTGTGTATTCTGACCGGCTTTACCGCCGCAACCGGGCCGGCGTTTGCGGATATGGGCTTTGATCTAAAGGCCGGTTTTATCCTGCGCGGGCACGGCAAAGATCTGCAACAGGAGCTGTTGGGGCGGCGTATTCAATTGGGCGCGGCGTTGATTGCCTTTGTGGTAGCCATTCCGGTGGTGTACTTCTCCTACAGCAGCTATTTCTTGCAGGATTTGGTGCCGCCGGTGGCGCGGGTGTATGCCAAAACCATCGAGGCCGGCGCCCAGCCGGGGATCGCCTGGAGCCTGTTGATATGGGCGATTCCTGGCGCCATCGTACAGCTGGTCGGCGGGCCGAAGCGCCAGCTTGGCGTGCTGTTGGCCACCGGCTTGCTGATCAACAACGTCTTGGCCGGCTGGGCGGTGATCGTCGGGATCGCGCTGCGCATCCTGATTATCAAGCGCTGGGGAGACAAAGGCCGTACGCCAATGGAAATCATGGCCGCGGGCTTTATTGCCGGCGACGCCCTGTACAGCTTCTTTAACTCGCTGTTTGCCAGCAAGGGTAAATAACGCGCCCGTTACAACACTAGGTGAAAGGTTGACATTATGAGCTTGCAACAAACCCTACAGGTTTTTGAATTAATTGATAATGCCTTCGTCAGCGGCCAGGACGTGGTCGATCTGTTTGCCGGCTATCCCGGCGTTACGGCCACCACCCGGCGCGCCAGTGGACCGAAAGGCTCGACCGACTTCGTACGTATCGACATCCCCGGCAGCGCCGGCAAAAGCCAGGGAGGCGATGCGCCAACCCTGGGCATTGTCGGTCGTTTGGGCGGCATTGGCGCCCGGCCGACGCGCATTGGGCTGGTTTCCGACGGCGACGGTGCGATTGCCGCCATCAGCAGTGCGTTGAAGCTGGCCGAGATGCAGCGCAAGGGGGATGTGCTGGCGGGCGACGTAGTGGTTACCACCCATATTTGCCCGAATGCGCCGACCCGACCGCACGATCCGGTGGATTTTATGGATTCGCCGATCGATGACGTCACGATGAATGATAATGAAGTGGTGGCAGAAGCCGATGCGATCCTGTCAATCGACACCACCAAGGGCAACCGCATCATCAATCACAAAGGTTACGCGCTTTCTCCGACGGTGAAAGAGGGTTATATCCTGCGGGTGGCGGAAGATCTGCTGCGTATTATGGAGATGACCAGCGGTCGCCCGGCGGTGACCTTCCCGATCACCACGCAGGACATTACGCCTTACGGCAATGGCGTGCACCATCTCAACAGCATTCTGCAACCGTCGACCGCCACCGACGCACCGGTGGTCGGCGTGGCGATTTGCAGCGAATCGGTGGTACCTGGCTGCGGTACCGGTGCCAGCCACGAAGTGGACATTGCGCTGACCGTCAAGTTTGCGGTGGAAGTGGCGAAGGAATTCGGCCGCGGAACCTGCCGTTTTTACGACGCCGATGAATATGCCCGGCTGCTGTCGCTGTACGGTAGCCTGAGCCACCTGCAAAAGAGGAAATAATCATGAGCGCTTCGTTTGCCACCCTGACTATCGGCCAGGCGCCGCGCAGTGACATCATGCCATTGCTTTCTGCCTACCTGCCCGAATCCTCGGCGACGCACATTGGGCTGTTGGACGGCCTGTCTGCGGAGCAGGTGGCAGCGGGTTATGCACCGCAGCCCGGAGAAAAACGGCTGGTGACGCGCCTGCTGGACGGTTCGCAGGTAACACTGGCCGCCGCACGCGTGGAGCAGGGGTTGCAGCAGAAAATCCGCGAGCTGGAACGGCAGGGGTGTGAGGTGATCCTGCTGCTGTGCACCGGCGAATTTGGTCATTTGCAGGCCGAACAGGCGTTGTTACTGGAGCCGGATCGCATCATACCCCCGCTGATCGCCGCAATTGTCAGCCAGCATCGGGTGGGTATTGTGGTGCCGGTGGAGGAGCAAATTAACGAACAAGCTGGCAAGTGGCAGCAGTTGGCGACGCCGCCGTGCTTTGCCGTTGCCAGCCCCTATCTGGCCGACGAGGTGCGGCTGGAGCAGGCAGCCAATGCCTTGCAGCAGCAGGGGGCCGAGGTAGTGGTGCTGGATTGCATTGGCTATCACCAGCGGCACCGGGACTTTCTGCAGGCCCGGTTGGATATTCCGGTGTTGCTGTCCAACGTGCTGGTCGCCAAGCTGGCGGCAGAGCTAATTGACTGATTAAAAAAATAATAAAATCGCATCCTATCATCCGTTCGGGGCCGTCAGGCCCCGTTTTTTTATCTCGGGACGCAGGCTTTGTCGAGCGGTTTGCCAAACACAGCATTTTCTTCTGCGCGGCGATCGCATTTCACGTTGAAAACCAGTGACAGCATAGGCGCGATGCCCCAATATGGTTGTTCCACAAAGATAATTACGCGGGTGCAAGTCTATGCTGAATGTGAATGAGTATTTTGCCGGAAAAGTAAAATCAATCGGTTTCGACAGTAGCAGCATCGGTCGTACCAGCGTCGGAGTGATGGAAGAAGGGGAATACACCTTTGGGACTGCCCAGCCGGAAGAAATGACGGTGATTACCGGGGCGCTGAAGGTGCTGTTGCCGGGGGCGCCGGACTGGCAGGTATTTACGCCTGGCGAGAAGTTTTTTGTGCCGGGGCACAGTGAGTTCAACGTGCAGGTTGCCGACGCAACGGCCTATCTGTGCCGCTATTTGAGCAAATAAACCCGCAGTTAATGGCAAGGGGCTCGCGATGCCGGGCCCCTGAGTGCCGTCAGGTCTGATTAACGCTGCGCCTCGCCGCCCAGTGCTTCAATAGTATTCTGAATCAATGCCGCCAGCTCGCTGGTCATCAAGATAAAATCAGCGTCGAAACGTTGAGCGAAGTCCTCGCGATCGATATCGTCGTTCTGTTCACGTAGCGCGTCGGCGAACTTCAGGCGTTTTAGCGAACCGTCGTCTGCAATCACCAACTGAATACGCTCTTGCCAATCCACGGCCAGCTTGGTGACCAGTTTGCCGGCTTCGATATGCACGGCAATTTCATCGCTGATCAGGTTCTGCTTCTTGCAACGGATCACTCCGCCGTCTTCCAGAATGGCTTTTAGCTCGGCTTCATCCTGAATGATAAAGCCGGCCGGCAGCTCACCAGAGCGCACCCACTCGGTCAGCGTCAGCTCAATCGGGCTTTCCATGGTCAGCGGTACCACCGGCAGCGAGCCCAGGCTCTTGCGCAGCAGCGCCAGGGTATCTTCTGCGCGTTTGGCGCTGGCGGCGTCAACCATGATCAGGCCGTTGACGGTATCGATCCACATATAGGTCTGGTTGAAGCGGCTGAATGCGCGCGGGAGCAGGCTGTGCAGCACTTCGTCCTTCAGCGCGTCCTTTTCGGTTTTCTTCAGCTTGCGGTGCTGTTCGCCTTCCAGCTTGTCGATTTTTGCCTGTAATTCCTGCTTGATAACCGGCGAAGGCAGAATTTTTTCTTCCTTGCGGGCGCAGATCACGATCTGGCCGTTGATCGCATGCGTCAGTGCATCACTGTGTGAACCCATTGGGGAGACCCAGCCGGTTTTCGCCATATCCTGGCTGCCGCACGGCGTAAAGGAAAATGCGCCAAGCTGTTTTTCCATTTCATCCGCGTTTAGCGCAACCTCGCGGCTTAAACGGTAAACCATCAAATTCTTAAACCACAGCATAAAGTTATCCCAGGCTGGGCGTGCTTTCCGCACGCTGATTCATCAAAAGCAGGGCGGCATGATACCCAATTGACGCTGAAAAATCGCCTCATTCCTCTGATTTGCGTGCGCGCAGCTATTGCGGCACACTCGGCGCAATATGATGAGTGTCAGCTGCGCATTGAGGAGAAAATCGTGCGGATTGGTATCGATTTGGGTGGAACGAAAGTTGAAGTAGTTGCTTTGGCGAATGACGGGCGCGAGCTGTTTCGTCACCGCATCGCCACGCCACGGGATGATTATCAACAGACGCTGCGCGCGATAACCGGGCTGGTCAATATGGCGGAAGATTACACCGGCGAACAGGGTTCGGTGGGCGTCGGCATTCCCGGAACGCTGTCGCCGTTCACCGGACTGGTGAAAAACGCCAACTCTACCTGGCTGAACGGCATGCCGCTGGATAAAGATCTGTCGGCAATGCTGCAACGCGAAGTCAGGCTGGCCAATGACGCCAACTGTCTGGCGGTTTCCGAGGCCACCGACGGCGCCGGTGCCGGCCAAAAAGTGGTGTTTGCGGTGATTGTCGGTACCGGTTGCGGGGCCGGCGTGGCGATTAATGGCCAGGTACATGCCGGCGGTAACGGTATTTCCGGCGAATGGGGGCATAACCCGTTGCCCTGGCTGGACGATGATGAACTACGCTATCGCGCCGCCGTGCCGTGTTACTGCGGTAAGCAGGGCTGCATCGAAACCTTTATTTCGGGAACCGGCTTCGCTACCGACTATGCGCGCCTGAGTGGGCGGTCGCTGACGGGGCAGCAAATCATGGCGCTGGCCGAGCAGCAGGATGCGCTGGCGGAACGGGCTATTGCCCGTTATGAAATGCGCCTGGCCAAGTCGCTGGCCCAGGCGATCAACCTGTTCGATCCGGACGTTATCGTCCTGGGAGGCGGCATGAGCAACGTGGAACGGCTGTATCAAACCGTACCGCAGCTGGTGAAACCCTGGGTATTCGGCGGCGAATGCGCAACGCCGATCCGCAAGGCGATTCATGGCGATTCCAGCGGCGTACGTGGCGCAGCCTGGCTGTGGCCACAACTGTAAACCGGCGTTTGGGGCTGGCGAGACCAGCCCTTTGCCCGGCAGGCGCTGGCCAGCCAGGCTATTGATCTTGCCGACGCTAGTGATGCAGGGCTGCGGCATTGCGGCCAACGGTGCCGGATAGCGTTTGGTCATCTCGCAGCCGTCGCGATCGCATTGCCATTTTACCGATCAGGGATGCTCCACCCGATATTGCGCCTCGAGGCGGCTGACCCCCAGGCCGTTGACCTTCTTCACTTTGATCTGCACTGGAATGCGTTCTTTCATTGCCTCGACGTGGCTGATCACGCCGATGGTTTTGCCGGAGGCGTTCAGGCTGTCGAGCGCATCCAGCGCGGTATCCAGCGTCTCGGCGTCCAGCGTGCCGAAACCTTCGTCCAGGAACAGGGAATCGATGCTGGTTTTATGGCTGACCAGATCGGACAACGCCAGCGCCAGCGCCAGGCTGACCAGGAAACTTTCGCCGCCGGACAGGGTGCGGGTATCGCGCAGCGCGTCGGCTTGCCAGGTATCCACCACCAGCAATTCCAGTGCGTCGCTGGTTTTGCGTTGCAGCAGGTAGCGGCCATGCAGCCGGCCAAGCTGGTTATTGGCCAGATACACCAGATGATCGAGCGTTAGCCCTTGCGCAAACTTGCGGAACTTGTCGCCTTCTTTTGAGCCGATCAACTGATTGAGCAGGCTCCAGTCATCGTACTGCTGCTGGCTTTGGGCGATTTGTGCCAGTAGCGCCTGCTGGTCGTTGCGGCGCAGGGCGTCGCTTTGCAACTGATGGCGCAGCTCGCCCTGGCGGAACTGCAGCATCTTCAATTGTTGCAGTAATGCCTGTTGCCGGGCGGCCAGCGCCTCGCCGTCGCTCTGCGGGTCGTCAAGCGCGTTCGGCCGCTGTTGTTGCTGCTGTTCCAGCGTCTGTATCGCCTGCGCCAGCAGTGCGTCGGCCTCGACGCGACGTTGCAGCAGGTGTTCCTTGTGCTGTTGCAGTCGTTGGCGTTCGGCATCGTCCAGCAAGGCGGCGCTGAAGGCGGCCTCGTCGGTGAATTCGCTGGCGGCCAGCCCCTGCTGCCACCGCGTTTGCGCGTGTTGCAGGCGTTCGGCCAACTGCGCCAACTGCTGCTGCAGCCCGGCCAACTGGCCGGTCAGACGATCCCGTTGTTCCTGTGCCTGCTGCAAGCGCTCGGCGGCCTGGTTGCAGCTCAGCTCGTCGGCGGCTTGCCGTACCCGCAGGTTTTCGCGTACCTGCGCGACCTGCTGCTCGCCGAACAGCGCCAGCCGTTGCGCGCGTAGCGTCGCGTGTTGTTCCTGCGCCTGTTGCCATTGCTGTTGCAGCCGTTGTTGCTGACGTTGCGTTTCAGCGAGGTTTTTTTCCAGCAGGTTGAAACGTTCGTTGAGCAGGGCGGACTGCTGTTCGGCCTGCTGCTGCTGTGTTTGCAGCGTGGCCAACGCGTCCTTGGCCTGCTGTACCGCCAATGCAGCCTGTTCATGCTGCGTCAATAGCTGACCGCCTTCACGCTCTTGATTTTCACAGTCGTCCAGCCAGTCGTGCAGACGTTGGCTATCCTGCAAACCGAAGCTGAATGCCAGCGTGGCGGTCAATTGCTGCCAGCGCTGCTGATGCGCCGTCAACTGCTGTTCATCCTGGGTGATGGCCAGCTGTTGGCGCTGTTGCTGTTGCCTGAGGCTGTCATGGCGAGCGCGCAGCTCAACGCCCTGCTTGTAAACGATCTCGGTCTGCGCCTTGATGCCGTCCAGCCGTTGGGCGGTTTCCGACGGTTGCAGCGTTTCGTAATGGCCGATCGACGGATGGCTGGTTGAACCGCACAGTGGGCAGGGTTCACCGGGTTGCAGACGACGGCGCTCGGCTTCCAGACTGACGATCTGCTGTTCCAGTCTCAGCGTTTTTTCGACTTCCTGCTCAAGCGCTTTCTGCTGTTGGTAGAGCTGGCGGGCCTGCTCCAGCTGTGGCTCCAACTGGCTCAGTTGCTGCTGACCATCATTGAGCTCCTGTCGTTGCTGTTGCAGCCGTTGGCTGATCTGCTGGCTCAGCGTCGAGAGGCTGTAGAGCTGTTGGCGCGTCGGACGCAGTTCGCCGAGCTGGTTTAAACGCTGACGCAGCGTTGCCAGTGGCGTTTGCGCCTCCAGTGCCTGTTGCCGTTGCTGCTGCGTTGCCAGCAACTGGCTCAGGCTAACCAGTCTGCCTTGATGCTGCTCCACCTGCGCCACCAACTGGCTGCGTTCGGCGTTGATGGCTGCCAGCGTCCGTTGCTGCTGCGCGCATTGCCGCTCGGCGTCGTCGAGCGTTTGGCGCAGTTCGTGACGATTTTTTTCTAGTTGAGCAATCTGGTGATCGAGGGGTACCACCTGCTCATCGATCAGTTGCTGTTGCTGCTGGCGCTGTAGCGCCTGTTTTTGCAGCTCGGATCGCGCCTGCTCCAGCGCCCGTTGCAGCGGCGCCAACGCGGCGTTGTGCTGCTGGCGTTGTTGCTCAAGTTGGGCAATCTGCTGTTGCAGCGCCTGATGTTCGCTGTGGCAGCGCTGATGTTCGTTGAACAACGGTCGCAATTTCTCTGCCGGTTCGCTGCGCGCCAGCGCCTGCAACTGTGGTTCGGCCTGGTGCTGTTGCTGCTGCACCTCGCTCAGCCGTTGTTGATATTCCTGCTGTTTGTGCTGCGCCTGCTGCCATTGTTGCAGCCAGTTCAGCGCCTGTTGAGCCTGCTGCGCCTGTTGGTTCAGGGCGGTTTCTTCGCTGCGTAATGCGTTGAGCTGGTTTTCCAGCCGTTGGCGCTGTTCATCGCCCAGCAGCTCTATACCGCTGGCGCGCTGTTGCAGGGCGTCGAGATCAAGCCGTGCCTGTTTGTGCTGTTCAAACACCCGTTCTGACAGCTGGCCATAAATCTCGGTGCCGGTCAGCTCCTCCAGCAGTTCGGCGCGATCGTTGGCATCGGCGTTGAGAAACGCGGCAAACTGCCCTTGAGACAGCATCATTGACTTGGTAAAACGGCCAAAATCCAATCCGGTGATGGCGGCAATCAGCTCCAGCTTGTCGCGCACCTTGTCGGCGACGATCTTGCCGTCGGCCAGCAGCGCCAGCTCCACTTTGGGCGCCTGCAGGTTGCCGTTCGGATCGTTTTTGGCCCGCCGCTGGCTCCAGAAAGCGCGATAGCCGACGCCTTTCACTTCGAACTCCACTTCGGCCAGCGATTCGGCGGTGTGGCGCGTCATCAGTTCATTTTGGCTGGGGGAAACCTGCAGTCGCGGCGTTTGGTGATACAGAGCCAGACACACCGCGTCGAGCAGGGTGGTTTTCCCGGCGCCGGTCGGGCCGGTAATGGCGAACAGGCCATTGCTGGCAAAGGGTTCGCTGCTGAAGTCAATTTTCCATTCGCCCTGCAGCGAGTTGAGGTTTTTTAGCCGTAAGCTCAAGATTTTCATGCCGAAGGCTCCTGTTGCTGCACCGCGTCCACCGATTGGCGGAACATTTCACGCATTCGCTCGCGGCGGGGTTCGGCCAATTCGGTTTCCAGCGCCAACCGGCGCTCAAATACCTCGTTGACGCTCAGCTCGTTCAGCGTCTCTTTGTCCTGGCGGTCAATCACCTGGCGGCGCTGTTCTTTGCTACGCCGCAGCACCACCACCTCCACCGGCAGTTCATCCGTCAGGTGCTGGATGCGCCGCTGGATATCGCTGAGATAATCCTGTGTCGCTACCTCGATATCCAGCCATACCGGCAATTCGCCCTGATAAGCGGCGAACTGCTGCAACTGGCGCTCAATTTGTGGCAAATCCCCCTTGATTAACTGCATTGGCTGGACGCAGGGGATCTCCAGCTGCGTAATCTGACGCAACGCGCCGTCGGCAAAATCCACCATAAACACGCTTTTGGCGTTACCCAGTTCGTCGAAACTGAGCGGGATAGGCGAACCGCTGTAGCGGATGTGTTTGCTCTTCGCCACGATCTGCGCACGGTGGATATGGCCAAGCGCGATATAATCCGCGGGTGGGAAGGCCTGTGCCGGAAAGGCGTCGAGTGTGCCGATATAAATATCGCGCACCGAGTCAGAAGTGGTGACGCCAACGGTGGTCAGGTGGCCGGTGGCGACGATCGGCAGTGCGCCGCCGAGCGCATCACGGCGCGCACAGGCGGCCTGATACAGCCTGTGATAATGTTCGGCAATCGCTTCCTGCAACGCTGCCTGTTTCTGGGAGCCGGATTCACCGGCCCGGCTGAGCAGCAGATCGCGCGGGCGTAAAAAGGGAATCGCGCACAGCACCGCGCCGGGGCGGCCGTCACGTTGATTCAGTACCACGATCTGCCGGTCGGGTTCGCATTGTGCATTGGCGATCACGGTAGTATTCAAGCAGGATAATAATTCACGCGATTCGTTCAGCGTCGCTACGGAATCATGATTGCCGCCCAGCACCACCAACTGGCAACCGGTGCGCTGCAGTTCCACCACGAAACGGTTATACAGTTCGCGGGCGTAGCTAGGCGGTGAACCGGTATCGAACAGATCGCCGGCAACGATCAGCGCGTCTACCTGCCGTTGGTCGATCTGTTCAATCAGCCAGCGCAAAAATGCCTGATGTTCGGCGGCGCGGCTTTTGGTGAAGAAATGTTGGCCAAGATGCCAGTCAGAGGTGTGTATCAGGCGCATGTTTCTACCGCAGCGTAAAAAATGTTGCGATGATTATAAGGGCAGAGGAACAAAAAAGGGTTTTTCTACACGCTCGAATTTGTCGCTATGCTTAGTGGCATTCATAAAGTGACTTTTACAACGCGGTTTATTTCATAAATCTGTCACAAAACTGACGCATAATGGCGCCCGCAATCAAATTGTGATCGCTAACACATTGGCAGGATTGACGATGGCAAGACGCATACTGGTGGTGGAAGATGAAGCGCCGATCCGTGAGATGGTGTGCTTTGTGTTGGAACAGAATGGTTACCAACCGTTGGAAGCCGAGGATTATGACAGCGCCGTGACGCGCCTGTCTGAGCCGTTCCCTGATTTGGTGTTACTCGACTGGATGCTGCCTGGCGGCTCCGGCATTCAATTTATCAAGCACATGAAGCGCGAGGCGCTGACCCGTGACATTCCGGTAATGATGCTGACCGCGCGCGGCGAAGAAGAAGATCGGGTGCGCGGCCTGGAGGTCGGTGCCGATGACTATATTACCAAACCGTTTTCCCCCAAGGAGCTGGTGGCGCGTATCAAGGCGGTGATGCGCCGCATTTCGCCGATGGCGGTAGAAGAGGTGATAGAAATGCAGGGCTTGAGCCTGGATCCTTCTTCACACCGGGTGATGGCCAACGAACTGGCTCTGGACATGGGACCAACCGAGTTCAAACTGCTGCATTTCTTCATGACCCATCCAGAACGTGTCTACAGCCGCGAGCAGTTGCTTAATCACGTCTGGGGCACTAACGTTTATGTGGAAGATCGTACCGTTGACGTGCATATTCGCCGGCTGCGAAAGGCGCTGGAGACCAGTGGTCATGACAAGATGGTTCAAACCGTTCGGGGCACCGGTTACCGGTTCTCAACGCGCTATTAAACGCGCCGTACCGGAGAACATAACGTGCTAGAACGCCTTTCCTGGAAGAGGCTGGCTTTGGAGCTGGCCCTTTTCTGTTTGCCCGCGCTGTTGCTGGGCCTGATTTTCGGTTATCTGTCCTGGTGGCTGCTGGCGGCAGTTCTGGCGGCGCTGATGTGGAACTTCTATAACCAGCTCAAGCTTTCGCACTGGCTATGGGTCGACCGCAGCATGACGCCGCCGCCCGGCCGTTGGAGCTGGGAACCGCTGTTTTATGGTCTTTACCAGATGCAGCAACGCAACCGCCGGCGTCGGCGTGAACTGGCCTTGCTGATCAAGCGTTTTCGCAGCGGTGCCGAGTCGTTACCCGATGCGGTAGTCATGACCACCGAAGAGGGGAATATCTTCTGGTGTAACGGACTGGCGCAGCATTTGCTGGGCTTCCGCTGGCCGGAAGACAACGGCCAGCATATTCTCAACCTGCTGCGTTATCCTGAATTCAGCAGCTATTTGCAGCAGCAAGAGTTCTCGCGCCCGCTGACGCTGCAACTCAATAATGAACATTACGTTGAGTTTCGCGTCATGCCCTATTCGGAAGGGCAGCTGTTAATGGTTGCACGCGACGTTACCCAGATGCGTCAGCTCGAAGGTGCCCGGCGCAACTTCTTTGCCAACGTCAGCCACGAATTGCGCACGCCGTTAACCGTGCTGCAAGGCTATCTGGAAATGATGAGCGACCAGGAGATGGACGGCTCGCTGCGCAGCAAGGCGCTGAGTACCATGCAGGAACAGACCCGGCGTATGGACGGGCTGGTGAAACAGTTGCTGACGCTTTCGCGCATCGAGGCGGCGCCGATCGTCGACATGAACGAAAAGGTCGATGTGCCGTTGATGCTGCGGGTATTGCAGCGCGAAGCCCAGTCGCTGAGCGGCGGTAATCACCAGATCACCTTCCGGGTGAACGATGGGTTGAAAGTGTTTGGCAACGAGGATCAGCTGCGCAGCGCGGTATCCAACCTGGTGTACAACGCGGTAAATCACACGCCGACCGGTACCCATATCGAAGTCAGCTGGCAACAGACGCCGCACGGCGCACAGTTCCAGGTCAGCGATAACGGGCCGGGGATTGCCGCCGAGCATATCCCGCGTCTGACCGAACGTTTTTATCGCGTCGACAAGGCGCGTTCCCGCCAGACCGGCGGCAGCGGATTGGGGCTGGCGATCGTCAAGCACGCGCTGGGCCACCACGATGCGCGGCTGGAGGTGCTTAGTGAACCGGGCAGCGGCACACGTTTCATTTTTACCTTGCCTAACCGGTTGATTGTTCCTGCGGCTTTGTCAGAGAATGCGCTGAAACATTAACGCGTGAGGCGAAGTGATGCGATTGTCCCGAGGAGTGTGGCTCTGCCTGACGCTGCTGTTCAGCCATGGCGTGTTGGCGCAGCCGGGCGGCATGCTGGCGGGTAATTTGTCCAGCGCCGGCTCTGATACGCTGGCCAATCTGATGGCGCTGTGGGCGCAGGATTTCAGCCAGCATTATCCCAACGTTAATCTGCAGATTCAGGCGGCCGGGTCCTCGACCGCACCGACGGCGCTGGCTGCGGGGGCCGCGCAACTGGGGCCGATGAGTCGGCCGATGAAGGCAGCCGAACTGGCGGCCTTTGAACATCGTTACGGCTACGCGCCGCTGGCGGTGCCGGTAGCGGTGGATGCGCTGGTGGTATTGGTGCATCAGGACAACCCGCTACGCGGCCTTAATCTGCGTCAACTCGATCAGATTTTCTCCGCCACCCGCCGCTGTGGCGAAGCGCAGCCGCTGCAACGCTGGGGCCAGCTTGGCCTGAGCGGTGATTGGGCGCAGCGCAGTATGCAGCGCTTTGGTCGCAACTCTGCGTCTGGCACTTACGGCTATTTCAAACTGCGCGCCCTGTGCGGCGGCGATTTCTTGGCGCGGGTGAATGAATTGCCCGGTTCCGCATCGGTGGTGCAGGCGGTGGCCGGATCGCTTAACGGCGTGGGGTATGCCAGTATTGGATTCCGTGCCAGCGGCGTGCGTTTATTGCCTTTGGCAGCCCGGGGCGAGGATTACATCGCGCCGACCGAAGACAACGTGCGCAACGGCAGTTATCCGCTGGCCCGTTACCTCTATATCTACATCAACAAAGCGCCTAACCGGCCGTTGGAACCGCTCACCGCCGCATTTCTCGATCGCGTATTGTCCGAGCAGGGGCAAAACCTGGTGAACCACGACGGCTATCTGCCGTTACCGCCAACGACCCTGCATAAAACGCGCAGCCTGCTGGGGCTGAAATAAACCTCGGCCCGCTGTCGACGGGCCGGCAATAGACCATCCTCCCGCCGTCAATCACCGACGCGACACATCAAAATGAATTTTCTTCAAGGTTGATGAAAATTTTTCCGTTGCCGCGGTGCGTGGCACATGACAGGATTAATCCAGAAGTTTAGATGTCTGGATGTCTAATTATAACCCAGCGTAATAATTCAATCTGTAAATCATTAAAGCGAGCGGTTGTTAGCGCTTGTCTGTAACCGGGAGTCAAAATCATGTGCCAATGTCACCACGCTTTTCACGCCGACGTTGTCGGTAGCCTGCTGCGCCCTGCGGCGCTAAAAACCGCGCGCCAGCAGTACCAGCGTGGCGAAATCGATGCCGCCGCGCTGCGTACGGTGGAAGACGAGCAGATTCGCCTGGCGGTAGATGCGCAGCGGGCACTCGGTTTGGCGGTGGTCACCGACGGTGAGTTCCGCCGGGCGTGGTGGCATTTTGATTTCCTGGAAGGTCTGGACGGTGTAGAAGGCTACGATGCCAACCAGGGCATCCAGTTCAATGGCGTGCAAACCAAAGCGCGCAGTATCAAAGTGGTTGGCAAACTGGGCTTTAACCCACAGCACCCGATGTTGGCAGATTTTCGTTACTTGCAGACGATCGCCGGTGACGCAGTGCCGAAGATGACCATACCCAGCCCGAGTGTGCTGCATTTTCGCGGTGGACGCCAGGCGATCGATAGCCAGATCTACCCGCAGCTGGATGCGTATTTTGCCGATTTGGCGCAAACCTATCGTGACGCGATCGCGGCATTTTATGCGGCCGGCTGCCGTTATTTGCAACTGGATGACACGGTGTGGGCGTATTTGTGCTCCGAGGATCAACGACGCCAGATCCGCGAACGTGGCGAAGATCCGGATCAATTGGCGCGGATTTACGCCGAGGTGCTGAATGCGGCGATCGCCGACAAACCGCAGGATCTGACCATTGGTCTGCACGTGTGTCGTGGCAACTTCCGTTCAACCTGGATTTCAGAGGGCGGTTACGAGCCGGTAGCGGAGATCCTGTTCGGCCAGGTGAATATCGATGCCTTCTTCCTGGAATATGACAATGAACGCTCCGGCGGGTTTGAACCGCTGCGCTTTATCAAACCTGGCCACCAGCAGGTGGTATTGGGGTTGATCACCACCAAGAACGGTGAGCTGGAAAACCCCGAGCAGGTGAAGCAACGGCTGGAGGAGGCCGCACAGTTTGTCGACCGCCGCCAGCTGTGCCTCAGCACACAATGTGGCTTTGCCTCGACGGAAGAGGGTAATAGTCTGAGCGAACAGCAGCAGTGGGACAAGCTGCGTAGCGTGGTTAACATTGCCGGGCAGGTTTGGTAAGCGCGGAAAGAGGCGTTAACGCCGCGCGAAAAACCGCCATAAAATGGCATTTGCGCGCGGCCAGACGGTATTTGTTTCACGTTTTGTGAGTTGACTGATTAAAAATGATACAAATCATGTAGGGCATATTTCCATATGACCGACATGATCGACTAGTGGTGAAAGATTGTCTGGTCAATAGCTCTGCTTTTTGTCGTACGTATTGCCTTTTGGCGCTATAAACGATTTACTTACCCTCCGTTGTTGGATGAATCCTCCATTTTATAACTTCTAAAACTCGCCAAACATCAACAGTGGTTACTTCTGCATTAAGGATGAAACGCCGGGAATTGTGCGTTTTTCGACCTTGCTGCGCTGTGATGTCATGGCATGCCAACAACCGGATGGAGGCACTACGCCGCCATGCTAGCGAACTTTTTTTTCATTTGAACAGGCAACACGACATCGTATGAGTCATCGTTTAACGTCAAGAGATATTCTGGCATTGGGGTTTATGACCTTTGCCTTATTCGTCGGCGCCGGGAACATCATTTTCCCGCCGATGGTAGGTTTGCAGTCTGGTGAACACGTCTGGACCGCGGCACTCGGCTTCCTGATTACCGCCGTGGGCCTACCGGTGATTACGGTGATCGCATTGGCGCGCGTTGGCGGCGGGATTGACGCCCTCAGCACGCCAATCGGTCGTAAGGCCGGCCTGCTGCTGGCTACCGTCTGCTACCTGGCCGTCGGCCCGCTGTTCGCCATTCCGCGTACCGCAACCGTTTCTTTTGAAGTGGGCATCGCACCGTTGACCGGTGACGGCGCTACGCCACTGTTTATCTATAGCGTGGTCTATTTTGCGCTGGTGGTGGCCATCTCTCTCTATCCAGGGCGACTGCTTGATACCGTGGGCCATATTCTGGCGCCGCTGAAGATTGTCGCATTAGGCGCGCTGGGCGTTGCTGCACTGCTGTGGCCGGCGGGTTCGCCGGTCCCGGCTATCGACATCTATCAGAACGTGCCGTTCTCCTCGGGTTTCGTCAATGGCTATCTGACCATGGATACCCTGGGCGCGATGGTCTTCGGCATCGTGATTGTCAACGCAGCCCGCTCGCGTGGGGTGAAAGACGCCGGATTGCTGACCCGTTACACCATTTTCGCCGGTCTGATCGCCGGTATCGGCCTGACGCTGGTTTACCTGAGCCTGTTCAAACTGGGCTCCGGCAGTGGGGCGCTGGTGCCTGACGCCACCAATGGTGCGGTGATCCTGCACGCTTACGTGCAAAATACCTTCGGTGGTCTGGGCAGTTTCTTCCTGGCGGCGCTGATTTTCATTGCCTGTATGGTCACTGCGGTGGGCCTGACCTGCGCCTGTGCAGAATTCTTTGCGCAATATCTGCCGTTTTCCTACAAGACGCTGGTGTTCATTTTGGGCCTGTTCTCAATGCTGGTGTCCAACCTCGGTCTGAGTCATCTGATCCAGATTTCCATTCCGGTGCTGACCGCCATCTATCCGCCATGCATCGTACTGGTGGTGTTGAGCTTCACGTTGCGGATGTGGCACAGCGCGCCACGTATTGTTGCACCGGTGATGCTCATCAGCCTGTTGTTTGGTATCCTTGACGCCGTGAAGGCATCCAGCCTCCAGCATCTGCTGCCGGCGTGGAGCACACACCTGCCGCTGGCTGAACAGGGGCTGGCCTGGTTGCCACCGTCGCTGTTGATGCTGGTATTGGCCGCCATTTACGATCGGGTTTGTACGCGCGCTGAAGTCACCGCGCATCAATAACCTAGCGGTCAGAGTTTTGGGCCACGGACTCGTCCGTGGCTTTTTTGCGTATAAGAAGACAGGTCTTTAAATGCAACAGGAAACATCCTCCACCCCACCGGCCAACAAGCTCAAGCGTGGCCTCAGTACGCGTCATATTCGTTTTATGGCGCTCGGCTCGGCAATTGGCACCGGGCTGTTTTACGGCTCGGCGGACGCTATCCGCATGGCTGGCCCCAGCGTACTGCTGGCGTATCTGATCGGCGGTATCGTCGCGTTCATCATCATGCGCGCACTGGGCGAGATGTCGGTCAACAATCCGCAGGCCAGTTCATTTTCGCGCTACGCGCAGGATTATCTTGGCCCGATGGCCGGCTATATCACCGGCTGGACCTACTGTTTTGAAATTCTGATAGTCGCCATTGCCGACGTTACCGCGTTCGGCATTTATATGGGCGTCTGGTTCCCGGAGGTGCCGCACTGGATCTGGGTATTGAGCGTAGTGCTGATCATTGGTGCCATCAATCTGATGAGCGTCAAGGTGTTCGGTGAACTGGAGTTCTGGTTTTCGTTCTTTAAAGTCGCCACCATCATCATCATGATCGCTGCCGGTATCGGCATCATCGTCTGGGGTATCGGCAATGGGGGCCAGGCTACCGGCATCCACAACCTATGGAGCAATGGCGGCTTCTTCAGCAATGGTTTTATCGGCATGATTTTGTCGCTGCAACTGGTGATGTTTGCCTATGGTGGCATTGAAATTATCGGTATTACCGCCGGTGAAGCCAAGGATCCGAAGAAATCGATCCCGAAAGCCATCAACTCGGTGCCGTGGCGTATTCTGGTGTTCTACGTCGGCACGCTGTTCGTGATCATGTCGATTTATCCGTGGAACCAGGTGGGAACCAACGGCAGCCCGTTCGTGCTGACCTTCCAGCACATGGGGATCACCGTCGCTGCCGGCATTCTCAATTTTGTGGTGATCACTGCGTCGTTGTCAGCGATTAACAGCGATGTGTTTGGCGTGGGCCGCATGCTGCACGGCATGGCCGAGCAGGGCCACGCGCCGAAAATGTTCAGCACGGTTTCCAAACGCGGCATTCCATGGGTTACGGTAGTGGTGATGATGGCGGCGCTGCTGATTGCGGTCTACCTCAACTACATCATGCCGGAAAGCGTGTTCCTGGTGATTGCATCGCTAGCCACCTTTGCCACCGTCTGGGTATGGATCATGATCCTGTGTTCGCAGATTGCCTTCCGTCGCAGTTTAAGCAAAGAACAGGTGAGGAAGCTTGAGTTTCCGCTGCGCGGTGGGGTGTTCACCGCAGCAGTCGCCATCGCGTTCCTGGTGTTCATCATTGGTCTTATCGGCTACTTCCCAACCACCCGCGTGTCGTTGTACGCCGGCCTGGTGTGGGTGGTCTTGCTGTTGGCAGGCTACTACTTCAAGGTCAGCCGCCAGAAAAAGCGGGCGCAGCTGGCGCAGGACTAACCTTCAAACACCGGTCTCGTGCCGGTGTTTTTTTAGCGCTGCGGGTCTGCCTCGTCGTCTCTGCCAGAGACGCGTGCTTCGGTCGCTATTGCGTCATCACTCTCTTCTTCATCGCGTGCACAGCGCGACAGTGCTTCACGGATATCCTGCATATTGCTGCTTATCGCGCTCAGCGCCGGCTGCAATGCGCTGTTCATGCGAGCTTCGTCCAGTCTGGCGCTGTGCAGACAACCGACAAACAGCAAGGTTGACAGCATGATCAATAAACGGTGTTTAAGGTATTTCGGCATCGGCGTACCTCGTGCAATGAGCCTGGTTGCTCGCATTAACGCCGTTTTTATCACGGATGGGAAGAGGTGGGAGATATTTGCTGGCAATCAGAGCAGAATAATTACCAGCGGAAACTATTTCGTCAGCTGAGGTCAAGAAACGTCGCTACCCGGCCGCTGCGGGTTCAGCAGGCCGCGCATATCGTTGCCGGTCGGCGTCTGGTGAATGCGCAGATCAAACTCACCGATCACCGCCAGGATATGGTCAAAGATATCCGACTGAATGCTTTCGTATTTTGTCCATACCGTGGTGTTGGTAAACGCGTAAATTTCCAGTGGCAAACCTTCCGGAGTCGGTGCCAACTGGCGAACCATCAGCGTCATCTGCTGGTGAATATCCGGATGGGCGCGTAAATAGGCTTCTAGATAGGCGCGCAGCGTGCCGAGGTTGGTCAACCGGCGGCCGTTAAGCGGCGAGCTGAGATCCCACTGCTTTTGTCGATTGTATTCATCCAGTTCCTGCGCCTTGCCGTTCAGGTACTGTTGCAGTAGCGGGTTGCGGTTAAGCCGTTGCTGCTCCGGTTCGGACAGGAAATGTACGCTGGTGGTGTCGATATTAATGCTGCGCTTGATGCGGCGCCCGCCGGACTCCGACATTGAACGCCAGTTTTTGAACGAATCCGAGATTAGCGCGTAGGTGGGGATGGTGGTAATGGTATTGTCCCAGTTGCGCACTTTCACCGTGGTCAGACCGATATCGATGACCGCGCCGTCGGCACCGTATTTAGGCATTTCCAGCCAGTCGCCGATCTTCAGCATATCGTTGGCAGACAGCTGAATGCCCGCCACCAGACCGAGGATCGGATCCTTGAACACCAACATCAATACGGCGGTCATCGCACCCAGGCCGCTTAACAGTAACAGCGGCGATTTGCCCATCAGCAGCGAGACAATCGTGATACCGATCAGAACAGCTGCAACCAGCTTGATCCCCTGGAAAATTCCGCGCAACGGCAGTTGATTGGCGACTTTGCTCTGGCGCAGCATCGCCAGCAGGGTGTCGAGCAGCGAAAACAGCGTCAGCAGCACAAACGCCAGTATCCATACCTGTGCGGCGGTAACGATGAACGCCTGCGTCTGGCTGCCGTTATGCAGCCACAAGATAGCCTGCAGGTTGATTATTACCCCTTGCAGCAACAGCGCCGCACGCTGAAACAGCTTGTACTGCGTTATCGCCTGTTGCCAGACCCGCTGCGACCGTTGACCGCGGCGTTGAAGCGTTGCCAGCACCACCCGGTGCAGCACCAGGTGAATAACCACCGAGATCAGGACGATCAGCCCCAGAACCATAACCAATGACATTACATCGGTGAACTCGATGCCAAATTTCCCCAGCCATTGGGCAATCCGCTGTTGCATTCCTGCTCCTTAAAACATGTCCAAAAAAATCCAATACACTTATAAACGTTAGCCTAAGGGTCAGCAGAACCAATGTGTAGCTGTTCACCTTTTTACATTGGGTTAGGTTAACACAACTTGGGCTCCACCCCCCGGCTCCACCCTGATTTTAAGCTGAAAAGAGGAGGGGGAATTGCACTCAACGTGGCATTGTTCGCGCCAGTGGACAATGTCGTCGATTTCGTTTGGTACAGTAGGAGAACAGTATGCTTGACGCCTGGCATCAACCGGTTCCGCCTTTTGTGGTCAAAAAGGGAGCACGCCTGGATATCACCCTGTGGCTCCAGGGGGACGATCTGCCCAAACAGGTGTTTCTGCGGGCCGAACCGGACAATGAAGAATGGCTGCTGGAGATGAAAGCGCGTGCGGTGGACGGCCGGCAGCGCTATCAGGCCAGCCTGCCGCTGAACGAGGGAGAAGCGACGCGCCGTTATTGCTTCAAATTGCTGTGGCAGGATCGCCAGCGGTGGTTTGGCCCACTCGGCTGGTCGGTGATGCCGATTGGACAGTTGGCGCAATTCGCGCTGGATGAACCGGACAGCGGCGCCGGCTGGGTGGCCGATCGGCTGTTTTATCAGATTTTCCCCGATCGTTTTGCCAGCAGCGGCGCCGCATATAATCTGCAGAGCGGTAGTTATTACCACCATGCGGCGGGAACCGGGGTCATTCGCCGCGACTGGCAGCATCCGGTAGAAGCACAGCATGACGCATCAACGTTTTATGGCGGCGATCTGGACGGTATCGTCCAGCAGTTGCCCTACCTGAAACGCCTGGGGGTTACCGCGCTATACCTTAACCCGATTTTCAAGGCGCCGAGTGTGCACAAGTACGACACCGAAGACTATTACCAGGTTGATCCCCATTTTGGTGGCAATGCCGCGTTGCGCCGCCTGCGAGTAAGTACTCACAAGATGGGGATGAAACTGATCCTGGATGGGGTGTTTAACCACACCGGTGACTCGCATCCCTGGTTCGATCGCCATCAGCAAGCGGAGCAGGGAGCTTGTCATCATCCCGACTCTCCCTACCGCAACTGGTTTAACTTTTATCCGGACGGCACCGCGTTGACCTGGAAAGGGAACGCCAGCCTGCCGAAGCTGAACTATGCCGAACCTGCGGTGGCGCGCGCAATATATGGCGATGAGGACAGCGTGGTACGCCACTGGTTGAAACCGCCGTACCGCATTGACGGCTGGCGTTTGGACGTGGTGCATATGCTGGGGGAAAATGGCGGCGCCAGCGGTAACCTGCGTCACCTGGCCGGCATCCATCGGGCTGCCCGCGAGGTGAATCCCCATGCCTACATCATGGGCGAACATTTTGGCGACGCTCGCCGCTGGCTGCATGCCGGGGTGGAAGATGCGGCGATGAACTACATGGGCTTTGCGTTACCGCTACGCGGTTTTCTCGCGGGTCTGGACGTCGCGTTGCAGCCACTAAAGCTGGACGCAGCTGAAACCGCCCACTGGATGGATAGCTACCGTGCCGGCCTGCCACATAATCGCCAGTTGATTATGTTTAACCAGCTCGACAGTCACGATACGCCGCGCTTCCTGACCCTGTTGGGCGGCAATCTGCCACGCATGCAGATGGCGGCGGTATGGCTGATGAGCTGGATAGGCGTGCCTTGTCTGTATTACGGCGACGAAATTGGGTTGGACGGGGATAACGATCCGTTCTGCCGTAAACCGTTCCCATGGGATGAGAGCCAGTGGAACCATCAACTGCTAAATCTGTTCCAGCGGATGGCGGCATTGCGTAAAAAGAGCATGGCGCTGCGCCGCGGTAGTTGTCAGGTGCTGTTTGCGCACGGCGAAACGCTGGTGTTTGTACGTACTTACCAGCATGAGCGGGTCTTGGTGGCGTTGCAGCGTGACGCCGGCAACCATGAAATAGCGCTGCCCTACAGTCCGCTGCTGCCGTCGGGAGATTGGCAGCGGCAGGAGGGACTGGGGGATATGCAGTCTCGGGACGACGGCGTGGCGCTGCGGCTGGGGGAGCAGTCGGTGACGTTGTGGACCTTATAGCGCGTGGCACTAGGCTTCAGAGGGCCGTTTACCGGCCCCATCATCATGCTCAGTAGCCTACGGCAGAGCCGGCCGGGCGGCGAACGTCGTTGGCACCGTACAGGTAGCCTTCGCGTACTTTGCCCGATACCGCCGAGTCGTTGCCCGAGTTGGCCGGCGTCACGCCCGCCGCTCCCGGCAAGCCCACCAGAATCAACTCGGCGGCGCCCCACGGCGTTTGCTCTACCATTTTATAGCCCATATCGCGCAGGATGTTCAGCGTATCGGCCGATACGCCGCGCTGTTCGTAATACACTTCGTCCGGCAGCCACTGGTGGTGAATGCGCGCGGCGTCGACCGCCTCTTGCGGTGCCATGCCGTGGTCGATCACGTTCAACGCGGTTTGCAGCGTGATGGTGATGATGCGCGAGCCGCCCGGCGAACCCAGAACCATAAAGATTTTATTGTCCCTGGTCACCAGCGTCGGGCTCATTGAGGATAGTGGGCGCTTACCGGGGGCGATGGAATTGGCAGTGCCCTGCACCAGACCGTAAAGGTTTTTCTCGCCGACCTTAACGGTGAAGTCGTCCATTTCATCATTGAGGAAGAAACCGGTGCCCGGTGCGATCACCACCGCGCCAAAGCGGCCATTGACGGTATAGGTGGTGGAGACCGCGTTACCCTGATGATCGACAATCGAGTAATGGGTGGTTTCCGGTTTTTCATGCGGTTCCATACCTGGCTGCACGTTTTCGGACGGCGTTGCCTTGCCGGCGACGATTTTCTTGCGGATCTGCTCGGCGTAACTTTTGCTGACCAGCCTGTCGATAGGGTTCTTGATAAATTCCGGATCGCCGAGATAGGTGTTGCGATCCATATAGGCATGGCGCATGGCTTCGGTCATGGTATGGATCGCGGCGGCGGAATTGAAGCCCATGCTTTTCAGATCGTATCCCTCAAGCACGTTCAGCGTTTCACACAGCGTCACCCCGCCAGAGCTGGGCGGCGGGGATGAGACGAACTTGTAGCCGCGGTAGCTGCAGACGATCGGCGGTGTTTCGGTCACTTTATAATTGGCAAAATCGGCAGCGGTCAAAATGCCGCCCCCCTGTTTTGCCGCTGCCTCGACCGCCTGCGGAATTTTACCGTGATAGAACGCATCTGGCCCGTTTTTGGCAATGGCTTCCAGCGTCTCGGCCAGATCGCTTTGCACCAGACGATCGCCCGGTTGCAGCGCAGAGCCGTCCTTGCGCAGGAAAATCCTGGCCGCTTCCGGATCCTGCTTGAAGCGGGCTACGGTGGTATCAAGAATATCGGTATCGGCGCGGGTCAGTATGAAGCCTTCGCGCGCCAGTTTGATTGCCGGAGCCATCACCTGTTCACGGCTCAGCTTGCCGTATTTTTTACGGGCGGTTTCCATCCCGAGTACCGTGCCCGGCACGCCGGATGCCAGGTAGCCATATAAACTGGCGTCTTTTCTTACCTTGCCGTCGGCATCCAGATACATGTTGGCGCTGGCCGCTGCCGGAGCGGTTTCACGGAAGTTGATAAAGGTATCGCTGCCGTCGGCCAAATGAATTGTCATAAACCCGCCGCCGCCGATATTGCCGCAGCAGGGGTTAACCACCGCCTGGGCGTAGCCGACCGCAACGGCCGCATCCACGGCGTTACCGCCCATTTTCAGAATATCCACGCCAATCTGCGAGGCGAGGTGCTGCGATGTGACCACCATACCATTCCGGGCTTCTACCGCCGGGTTTGACGCGGCGTACAGGCTGCCGCTGACCAGTAGCGCCGCCATGGTCAGGGGTTTACTCCATTTTTGCAAAAGCATAGTTCTTCCTACCCTGTCAGTTTTTATTGTGATTCCCCCGTCATGGTGCGGGGGTACTGTCATGCTCTGCAAAGCGCAGGCCAGCGTTTACAGCGTAGCGCTACCGTGGCGTCCGTGCTGAAAATAGAGGGTGGAATGTGAGCGGAAACAAGGAATTATTTGGCTGGAAGGCCGGTAAAAAGGGCAGCGCGCACCATAAAAGGGCATAAAAAAACCGGCCAGCGAGGCTGACCGGTTGTCTGCATTGCTGTTGAAATTACAGCTTGGCAGCGTTTTCAGACAGGTATTTGGCAACGCCGTCTGGAGATGCGCCCATACCCGCTTTGCCTTTTTCCCACTGAGCAGGGCACACTTCGCCGTGTTCTTCGTGGAATTGCAGCGCGTCAACGGTACGGATCATTTCGTCGATGTTACGGCCGATTGGCAGGTCGTTAACTACCTGTGCACGCACGATGCCGTCTTTGTCGATCAGGAAAGAGCCGCGCAGCGCAACGCCGGCTTCTGGGTGCTCGATGCCGTAAGCTTTTTGGATTTCACGCTTCACGTCAGCAACCATTGCGTATTTCACTTCGCCGATGCCGCCTTTGTCGACAGGGGTTTTACGCCATGCGTTGTGGACGAATTCTGAGTCGAAGGAAACGCCAACAACTTCAACGCCACGCTTCTGGAATTCTTCATAACGGTGATCGAAGGCGATCAGTTCGGAAGGACATACGAAGGTGAAGTCCATCGGCCAGAAGAACAGTACGGCAGGCTTGCCGTTCAGGTGCTTTTTCAGATTGAAGTTTTCAACGATTTCGCCATTGCCGAGTACGGCAGCAGCAGTGAAGTCAGGGGCTTGACGAGTTACCAGGACCATGATTACTCCTGTAATAGTTGTTAAGGGTTGATGTATACCCATCGGGCAGTAAACCACCAGTCGTTGGGTAAAAACTTGGGCCAGTATAGGGGCCTTGGTGCGGTGAATAAAGGGCAAACTACCAATCAATGAGATAGCTTTCGCCTATTAAATTCATCGTTTAAATTTAGCAAGTTTTAAAAATAACCTTTTCGCAAAAAAGGGCAAGCGCTAAAAACATTTTCTGGTCGTATCGTTTTCGCGGTGGTCATAACGTTTTGGCTTTTGCCTGCTGCATCATATGCGGGTAAAACTGCCAGAACTGTGTTTCAAGTTGATGATAATGGCGTTCAACGTCGTCAAACGAGCCCGCCAGCGCCGCCAATCGCGGGCGGCGGTTGGCCATGCCCTGCAATACCGTGGCGATGAACGGCAGTTCAGCATAACGTTCCAGCCAGCGCTCCGGCCATAGGTAGTTATTCAGATTCTGGAAACGCGCCGGCGTCAGCGGCAGGTGCGGCACAATCTGGCTGCGCGCTTCCTGAGTGAAACGTTCCAGGCTGCGCGACGGTTCTATCTGTTGCCAATGGCGAGCCAGAAAGTGATCCCACACCACATCAAGCGTAATCGGCGCGACGCGGCGATGCCGATCGCTGAAAAAATCGCGGCAGGCCTTGACCTGCGGTAATGAGTCGGTCAGCACGTCGATGCGCCGGTGCAGCATGATGCCGGCCACCACCTCGGGTGCATAGTCGGCCGCGGGGTTGCCGCGCACGAAGTCGGCCAACAGGTTGCCCAGCAGCGAGCTTTCCGCCAACTGGGCCAAATGGAGATGAGCGAGAAAATTCATCCGTTAACTATACCCGAACTGCGGCGAATCCTCCTTATTTCTTGCTGCCGGCGGCCGGCGGCTTTAGACTAGGCCGCCTGTTTTTTTAGCTGAAGTGATTATCCATGCGCGTCGCCGATTTTTCTTTTGATCTCCCCGAGTCGTTAATTGCACGTTATCCACAACCTCAACGCAGCGGTTGCCGCTTGTTGCAACTGGATGGACCTACGGGGAAGTTGACGCACGGCATCTTCACCGATCTGCTGGATCAACTGGAGGCCGGCGATCTGCTGGTGTTCAACAATACCCGGGTGATCCCGGCTCGTATCTTTGGCCGTAAGGCCAGCGGCGGGAAAATCGAAGTGCTGGTCGAGCGGGTGCTTGACGATCATCGGGTGTTGGCACATGTTCGCGCGTCCAAGGCGCCAAAACCGGGCGCCGCGCTGTTGCTGGGCGATGACGACAGTATTCCTGCCACCATGGTGGCGCGCCACGATACGCTGTTTGAACTGCGCTTTGACGACCCGCGCGACGTATTCACCATTCTCAATGCGGTGGGGCATATGCCACTGCCGCCGTATATCGATCGACCGGACGAAGACGCCGATCGCGAACTGTATCAGACCGTTTACAGCCAGAAGCCGGGCGCGGTTGCGGCGCCAACCGCCGGGCTGCACTTTGACGAGCCGCTGCTGGCGGCGCTGCGTGAAAAGGGCGTCGAAATGGCGTTTGTTACCTTGCACGTCGGCGCAGGCACCTTCCAGCCGGTGCGGGTAGAAACCATCGAAGAACATGTAATGCACGCCGAATACGCCGAAGTGCCGCAAGAGGTGGTCGATGCGGTATTGGCCTGCAAAGCGCGTGGCAAGCGCGTGGTTGCCGTCGGCACCACCTCGGTGCGCTCGCTGGAAAGCGCCGCCAAGGCCAGCCAGGATGCGCCGATCGCGCCATTCTTCGGCGATACCCGTATTTTCATTTATCCGGGTTATCACTATCAGGTCATTGATGCGCTGATCACCAATTTCCACCTGCCTGAATCGACGCTGATCATGCTGGTTTCGGCCTTTGCCGGCTATCAGAACACCATGAACGCCTATCGGCAGGCGGTGGCCGAGCAATACCGTTTCTTCAGCTATGGTGATGCGATGTTCATCAGTCGTAATCCGCAGGCGGAACACGAATCCGTCGGCAAATAAATTTTCGAGGTATACCAAAAATAATTGAAACGGCGTCAAGGCGGTATGGGAGCGAATCCTGGCGTACTTACGACAGTAAGCGATCCGGGAGAGTGAACGCCGCCAATACAGAGGCAGTTTCAAGCATGGCAGGTATTAATGACGTCAGACTGTTTCTCTGACGCTGGAGGCATTGTGAAGTACGAATTACAGACAACCGATGGCCGCGCTCGCCGTGGCCGCCTGGTATTTGAACGCGGTGTAGTAGAAACGCCGGCCTTTATGCCGGTCGGCACTTACGGCACGGTAAAAGGCATGACGCCAGAAGAAGTCAAAGAGACTGGCGCGCAGATTTTGTTGGGTAACACCTTCCACCTGTGGCTGCGCCCGGGGCAGGAAATCATGAAGCTGCACGGCGATCTGCATGACTTTATGCAGTGGCACGGGCCGATTCTGACCGATTCCGGCGGTTTTCAGGTGTTTAGCCTCGGAGCGATGCGCAAGATCAAAGAGGAAGGCGTATACTTCCGCAATCCGATCAACGGCGACAAGGTGTTTCTCAGCCCGGAAAAGTCGATGGAAATCCAGTATGATCTGGGTTCCGACATCGTGATGATTTTTGATGAATGCACGCCGTACCCGGCCGATTGGGATTATGCCAAACGGTCGATGGAAATGTCCCTGCGCTGGGCGCAGCGCAGCCGCGCAAGATTTGACGAACTGAATAACAAGAATGCCCTGTTTGGCATTATTCAGGGTGGCGTTTACGAAGATTTACGTGATGTTTCAGTAAAAGGGCTGGTGGAGATCGGCTTTGATGGTTACGCTGTGGGCGGCCTGGCGGTAGGCGAGCCGAAAGAGGACATGCATCGCATTCTCGAACATGTTTGCCCGCAAATTCCGGAAGATAAGCCACGCTATCTGATGGGGGTAGGTAAACCGGAAGATCTGGTGGAAGGCGTGCGTCGCGGCATCGATATGTTCGATTGCGTGATGCCGACGCGTAATGCGCGTAACGGCCATCTGTTCGTGACCGACGGTGTGGTAAAAATCCGTAATGCCAAGCACAAGGATGATACTTCTCCGCTGGATAGCGAGTGTGATTGCTACACATGTCGCAATTACAGCCGCGCCTACTTGCATCATCTCGACCGTTGCAACGAAATACTCGGTGCCCGTTTGAATACGATTCATAACCTGCGCTACTACCAGCGTGTGATGGCGGGTTTACGCCAGGCTATTGAAGAGGGTAAATTAGAGACGTTTGTTGCGGACTTCTATGGTCGGATCGGCAAGCCGGTTCCACCTTTAACTGTTTGAATTAATAATTGATAACTTAATGAGGGAATTTCAATGAGCTTTTTCATTTCTGACGCCGTCGCATCCGCAGGGGCTCCGGCTCAGGGAAGCCCGTACTCTCTGATCATTATGCTGGTGGTGTTTGGCCTGATCTTCTATTTCATGATCCTGCGCCCACAGCAGAAACGCGCCAAAGAGCACAAGAAGCTGATGGACTCCATCGGCAAGGGCGATGAAGTGCTGACCACCGGCGGTCTGATCGGTCGCGTTACCAAAGTGGCCGATACCGGCATTATCGCTATTGCGCTGAACGACACCACGGAAGTGATGATCAAGCGTGACTTCGTGGCGGCCGTTCTGCCGAAAGGTACCATGAAGGCCCTGTAATTTTGTTTTCCCGAAGGGAATTGCCGTGCTAAACCGTTATCCTTTGTGGAAGTATCTGATGCTGATCGTGGTGATCGTCGTCGGTCTGCTTTATGCGCTTCCCAACCTCTATGGTGAGGATCCGGCTGTACAAATCACTGGCGCGCGCGGTGTCGCCGCCAGTGAAGCTACGCTGGACCAAGTCCGTACCGTATTAGAAAAAGACCAGATCGCGAGCAAGTCGATTGCACTGGAAGAAGGCGCAATCCTGGCTCGCTTTTCCGATCCCGACGTTCAGCTGCGTGCCCGCGAAGCCCTGATGGCCGCGATGGGCGACAAATATGTCGTTGCGCTGAACCTGGCTCCGGCTACGCCGCGCTGGCTGACCATGCTGGGTGCCGAGCCGATGAAACTGGGCCTCGATTTACGTGGTGGCGTGCACTTCCTGATGGAAGTCGACATGGATACCGCGCTTGGCAAGTTGCAAGAGCAGACCATGGATACCTTGCGCAGCGATCTGCGTGAAAAGGGCATTCCTTATGCGTCAATCCGTAAACTGGACAAATATGGCGTTGAGGTCCGTTTCCGTGACAACGCCGCGCGCGATCAGGCCATCAGCTACCTGTCGCCGCGTCAACGCGATCTGGTGCTGTCTTCCAATGGCAACAACACGCTGAAGGCCGTCCTGACCGATGCGCGTTTGAGCGAAGCGCGCGAATATGCCGTTCAGCAGAACATCACTATCCTGCGTAACCGTGTGAACCAGCTCGGCGTAGCCGAACCGCTGGTGCAGCGTCAGGGCTCCGACCGTATCGTGGTCGAGCTGCCAGGGATTCAGGACACTGCGCGCGCGAAAGAAATCCTTGGCGCGACCGCAACGCTGGAATTCCGCCTGGTGAACACCAACGTGGATGCCACGGCGGCAGCCAACGGCCGTGTGCCGGGCGACTCCGAAGTGAAAGACACCCGTGAAGGCCAGCCGATTGTGCTGTACAAGCGGGTGATTCTGACCGGCGATCATATCACCGACTCGACTTCGACCATGGACGAGTACAACCAGCCGCAGGTTAACATCTCGCTGGATAGCGCTGGCGGCAACGCCATGTCCAACTTCACCAAGGACAACATCGGCAAGCCGATGGCGACCCTGTTCGTGGAGTACAAGGACAGTGGCAAGCAAGACGCCAACGGTCGCGCGGTACTGGTCAAACAGGAAGAAGTGATCAACGTTGCCAACATTCAGTCACGTCTGGGCAACAGTTTCCGTATTACCGGCATCGGGAACCCGAACGAAGCACGTCAACTGTCGCTGCTGCTGCGCGCCGGTGCGCTGATTGCGCCAATCCAGATCGTGGAAGAACGCACTATCGGTCCAACCCTGGGGATGCAAAACATCACTCAAGGTCTGGAAGCCTGCCTGTGGGGGTTGGTGGCGTCGATCGTGTTCATGGTGGTCTGGTACCGTAAATTCGGTGTGATCGCTACCAGCGCATTGATCGCCAACCTGGTGCTGATTGTCGGCGTTATGTCGCTGTTACCAGGGGCAACGCTGACCATGCCGGGTATTGCCGGTATCGTGCTGACACTGGCGGTGGCGGTTGACGCCAACGTACTGATAAACGAACGTATCAAGGAAGAGCTGAAGAACGGGCGTTCCGTTCAGCAAGCGATCCATGAAGGCTATAAAGGCGCGTTCTCCAGTATTATCGACGCCAACATCACCACGCTTATCACCGCGATTATTCTGTACGCAGTGGGTACCGGTTCGATTAAAGGCTTTGCGATTACCACCGCGATCGGTGTGGCGACGTCCATGTTCACCGCGATTGTCGGTACCCGTGCCATCGTCAACCTGCTTTACGGCGGCAAACGCATTAACAAGCTGTCTATCTGAGGAGTGCGTTGTGGCACAGGATTATACTGTTGAACAACTCAACTACGGCCGTAAAGTGTATGACTTTATGCGCTGGGATTACGTGGCCTTCGGCATCTCATTGCTGCTGTTGATCGCGTCGATTACCGTGATGTCCGTTCGCGGCTTTAACTGGGGTCTGGATTTCACCGGCGGTACGGTGATTGAAATCAACCTGGAACAGCCGGCAAACCTGGATTTGATGCGGGATACGCTGGAAAAGGCCGGCTTCAAGGACCCGGTGCTGCAGAACTTTGGCAGCAGCCGCGACATCATGGTGCGCATGCCTCCGGTGACCGGCCCTGCCGGTCAGGAGCTGGGCAACAAGGTGATCAGCGTGATTAACGCGTCAGTGGATAAAAACGCCACCGTCAAGCGCGTTGAGTTCGTCGGTCCAAGCGTTGGTAGCGAACTGGCGCAAAATGGCGGCATGGCGCTGCTGGTGGCGTTGATCTGTATCTTGATTTACGTTGGTTTCCGCTTTGAATGGCGTCTGGCGGCAGGGGCGGTTATCGCGTTGGCGCACGATGTGGTGATCACCCTCGGGGTTCTGTCACTGTTCCGGATCGAAGTCGATCTGACCATCGTGGCGTCCTTGATGTCGGTCATCGGTTATTCACTGAACGACAGCATCGTGGTTTCCGACCGTATTCGTGAGAACTTCCGCAAGATCCGTCGCGGTACTTCTTACGAAATCATCAACGTGTCGCTGACCCAGACGCTGAGTCGTACATTGATGACCTCCGGGACCACCTTGATGGTAGTGCTGATGCTGTACATCTTTGGCGGTGCGATGCTGCACGGCTTCTCGTTGGCGATGTTGATCGGCGTATCCATCGGTACCGTATCCTCCATCTACGTCGCGTCTGCGCTGGCGTTGAAGCTGGGTATGAAGCGTGAACACATGCTGCAGCAGAAAGTAGAAAAAGAAGGCGCCGATCAGCCTTCAATCCTGCCCTGATTGCGATAGGTTCAGTTGAATAAAGAGCGCCAATTGGCGCTCTTTTTTTTGCTGCTGCATGACCGATGAGGCTTGCAGCGCGGCGACTTGCGCGGTAGCAAACGGCGTTTATTTTGCCGTTTCTGCGCCGATCGGCTCGACCTCATGCAGGCGAATGTAACCCAGCTGTTGTGGGGTTACGCCGCTGAAGCGCAGCTCAAAGCTCTGCTCGGTTTTCGACAGCAGGGATTCGGTGCTCTGGATGGGTTGTGAAAGCGCTCCGGCGCTTTGCAACTGGCCGTTGGGATCCAGCTGGCCCCATTCCACCATCGCCTTGAAGGCCGGCAGCGATTTACCGGAGAGCGTGCGTATATGCAACATCGCCTGCGTGCCGTTGGCTTCGGTTTTTACATGGGTGAGCGATACGCTCAGTTCACCCAGTGCGCTCTGCAAACGTGCGGCGGTGTTGGCGGCGGGCAGCAGATATACGCCGCTGGCGGAGTTGCCGTTCAATCGATTCTGGCGCTCCAGCGCGGTAGCCTGGTCGGTTAGCGTATTCAGCTTTTGGTTCAGCTCGACCATCTCATTTTGCAATTTCGGCACTTCACGATTCTGCGCGCAGCCAGCCAGCGCAACCAGGGCGCCAAGCAAAAGAACTTTACGATAACTAGTTGTCATGGCAGTGATTTCCTATTCAATAGCTCCTGTTATCAGCTTAGTCGCAATCGTGCTGAAAGTCATGCGTCGGCCGGCACAATACCGCGTCAAGCGGCGCGGCGTCGCAACAAATCTCCCATGCCCTTTGTTGTAGCGAAACTTCGGGGTAAACTATTCTTAACTATGAGAACGCTTGTCAGGACGTGTTATGCATTGCCCTTTTTGCGCTGCTGTTGATACCAAAGTGATTGATTCCCGCCTGGTAGGCGATGGGTCACAGGTGCGCCGTCGTCGTCAGTGTCTGGTTTGTAACGAACGCTTTACCACCTTTGAGGTGGCGGAGCTGGTGATGCCGCGCGTGATCAAAAGTGACGAGGTGCGTGAACCTTTCAATGAGGACAAACTGCGTCGCGGCATGCTGAAAGCGCTGGAAAAGCGTCCGGTCAGCTCCGATGACGTGGAAAACGCCATCAACCATATAAAATCCCAGTTGCGTGCCACCGGCGAGCGTGAAGTGCCGACGAAAATGGTCGGCAATCTGGTCATGGATGCGCTGAAGAAACTGGATAAGGTGGCTTACATCCGTTTTGCTTCGGTCTATCGCAGTTTTGAAGATATCCGCGAGTTCGGCGAAGAGATCGCCAGACTCCAGGATTGACGGGGCTCGAGATGCACAACGACGAATTCTATATGGCGCGCGCCTTTGAACTGGCGCGGCTGGGGCGGTTTACTACCGCGCCGAATCCCAACGTCGGCTGCGTGATCGTGCGCGATGGCCAGATCGTTGGCGAGGGGTATCATTTGCGCGCCGGCGAGCCGCATGCCGAAGTACATGCGCTGCGCATGGCCGGTGAGCGTGCGTGTGGTGCTACCGCCTATGTCACGCTGGAACCCTGTAGCCATCATGGCCGCACACCGCCGTGCGCCGATGCCCTGATCGATGCCGGCGTCAGCCGCGTAGTGGCGGCAATGCAGGATCCCAATCCGCAGGTTGCCGGGCGCGGACTGTACAAACTGCAGCAGGCGGGCATCGAGGTGCAACATGGTCTGATGCTGGCCGAGGCCGAGGCGGTCAACCTGGGGTTCCTCAAGCGCATGCGTACCGGTTTCCCCTATGTGCAACTCAAACTGGGTGCTTCGCTCGATGGCTGTACCGCGATGGCATCTGGCGAAAGCCAGTGGATCACCTCCGCCCAGGCGCGTCAGGATGTACAGCGTTTACGCGCCGAAAGCGCGGCGATACTCAGTACCAGCGCCACCGTGCTGGCGGACGATCCGTCGCTGACGGTGCGTTGGGACGAACTGGACCAGGAAACTCAGCGCAGCTATCCGCGAGAGAACCTGCGCCAGCCGCTGCGGATTATTCTCGACGGTCACAACCGTGTCACGCCTCAGCATAAGCTGATCCAGCAACCCGGCACCACCTGGCTGGCGCGTTTGCAGCCGGACCAGAGATCATGGCCACAAAACGTCGAACAGTTGCAGTTCCCGGCACACGGCGGCGGTATCGATCTGGTGGTGATGATGATGCAACTGGCGAAACGTCAGGTGAATTCGATCTGGGTGGAAGCCGGCGCCCGGCTGTCCGGTGCGTTATTGCAGGCCGGCCTGGTGGACGAGCTCATTTTGTACATCGCGCCAAAACTGTTGGGGGATAATGGCCGTGGCCTTTGTCACCTGCCGGGACTGGAACAGTTGGCCGATGCACCCGAATTCGTCTTCAGCGAGGTGCGGCAAATCGGGCCGGATTTACGGTTGCGTCTGAAAGCCAGACACCAGTAATAAATCCTGCTGGACGGTAGCCCGTCGGGTTTTACAAAACCGCCGCGCAGGCGTGCAAAGAATATGATAGAATCCGCCCCCCTGCGGGGTATTGAACCCATTTTTAAGGAAAGCCCATGAAAGTTATCGAAGGTGTTGTTGCTACTCCAAATGCCCGTGTGGCGATCGCAATTGCACGTTTTAACAATTTCATCAACGACAGCCTGCTGGAAGGCGCCATTGATGCGCTGAAACGCATTGGCCAGGTTGCAGACGACAACATCACCGTTGTCTGGGTACCGGGTGCCTACGAACTGCCGTTGACCGCACGGGTGTTGGCCAATAGCGGCAAGTACGACGCCGTTATCGCGCTGGGCACGGTGATCCGTGGGGGCACAGCTCACTTTGAATATGTGGCAGGCGAAGCCAGTTCTGGCCTGGGTAGCGTTTCTCTGAGCGCTGAAATCCCGGTTGCCTTTGGCGTCCTGACCACCGAAAGCATCGAACAAGCGATCGAGCGTGCCGGCACCAAAGCGGGCAACAAAGGCGCAGAAGCTGCCCTGACCGCACTTGAAATGATTAATGTTATCAAAGCTATTAAAGCCTGAATTTAGTTAAGGGGAATTCCGTGAAACCTGCTGCTCGTCGCCGCGCTCGTGAGTGCGCTGTTCAAGCGCTTTACTCTTGGCAGTTGTCAAAAAATGACATTGCCGATGTTGAATTACAGTTCCTGACGGAGCAGGATGTCAAAGACGTTGACATCGCCTATTTTCGCGAGCTGCTGTCCGGCGTGGCAGTGAATGCAGGTATGTTGGATGCTCTGATGGCGCCTTACCTGTCTCGTCAGCTCGAAGAGCTGGGCCAGGTAGAAAAAGCGGTGCTGCGCATTGCGCTGTTTGAGCTGAAAATGCGTGAAGATGTCCCTTACAAAGTGGCAATCAACGAGGCGATCGAACTGGCAAAAACCTTCGGTGCCGAAGATAGCCACAAGTTTGTGAATGGCGTGCTGGATAAAGCAGCGCCAAGCATCCGCAAGAAGAAATAAATTTTAAGGCCGGTTTACCGGCCTTAAATTCATCTGTACACCACGTCATTCATTTTGCACTGCCCGGTGCAGTGATTTCCGGTATTGACCAAGTCAATGACAGGAGCCAGGACCAAGCGGGTGACATGAATGATGAAAAGTCTATTGGAATATGATTATGGCATGCGGCGAATTTGACCTCATTGCCCGCTATTTTGACCGGTTTAAGAGCGTGCGCCGGGACGTACAGTTGGGCATTGGAGATGACTGCGCACTGCTGACAGTGGCAGAAAAACAGCTTTTGGCCGTCAGTACCGATACCCTGGTCGCGGGCGTTCATTTCCTGCCGGATATCGATCCGGCCGATCTTGGTTACAAGGCGCTGGCGGTAAACCTCAGCGATCTGGCGGCGATGGGCGCCGATCCTGCCTGGTTGTCGCTGGCATTGACCTTGCCAAGCGTTGATGAGAGCTGGTTGAAGGCCTTTAGCGATAGCCTGTTCGAGCAGCTCAATTATTATGGCATGCAGCTGATTGGCGGCGATACCACCCGTGGTCCGCTCAGCATGACGCTGACCATCAATGGCCTGATCCCGGCCGGGCGCGCATTAACGCGCAGCGGGGCGCGTATTGGCGACTGGATTTATGTTACCGGTACGCTAGGCGACAGCGCCGCCGGTTTGGCCATTTTACAGAATCGTCTGTCGGTAGCTGACGCCAGCGCGCGCAATTATCTGTTGGGGCGTCATTTAAGGCCGCAGCCACGGGTATTGCAGGGGCAAGCGCTGCGCGATCTGGCCAGTGCCGCGATCGACATTTCCGACGGTCTGATCTCCGATCTGAAACACCTGTTGAAAGCCAGTGAATGCGGTGCGCGTATCGATCTGGATGAATTGCCAATGTCGCAGTCGCTTACCGGCCATACCGATGGTGAGCAGGCGTTGCGCTGGGCGCTGACCGGCGGCGAGGATTACGAACTGTGCTTCACGGTGCCGGAGATCAATCGCGGCGCGCTGGAAGTGGCGTTGAGCCATTTGGGTGCCGATTACACCTGTATTGGCCAGATAGGGCCACTTTCCGAAGGTCTGCAATTCTTGCGCGACAATGAAGCGGTTGATTTGCCGTGGGCCGGTTTTGATCACTTTAGCGTGGAATAGGACAGCACATGGATGAAGCGACACGCCGGTTGCGTTTAAGCAACCCATGGCATCTGCTGGCCACCGGCTTTGGCAGTGGATTATCGCCGATCATGCCGGGCACCGTCGGGTCATTGGCGGCGATACCGTCCTGGTTGCTGCTTATCCAGCTGCCGTGGCAGCTCTATTCACTGTTGGTGATGTTCAGCATCTGTATGGGTGTCTATCTATGCCATCAGACGGCAAAAGACATGCGCGTGCACGATCATGGCAGCATCGTCTGGGATGAGTTTGTCGGGATGTGGATCACGCTGATGGCGTTGCCAATCAACGATTGGCGCTGGGTAGCCGCCGGTTTTGTGATTTTCCGCCTGCTGGATATCTGGAAACCGTGGCCGATTCGCTGGTTTGATCGCAACGTGCATGGCGGTATGGGCATCATGATCGACGATATCGTCGCCGGGGTGATTGCCGCCGGGGTTATCTATCTGATAGGTCACCATTGGCCGGTTGGGCTATTTTGATGATGTGACGGGGCGCCGGTGAGCGCCCCGTTGGTTATTCAAACCCGGTGACTCGGTGCGGCACATAGGCCGTTTCCAGTTCGGCAATTTCAAGCGAGCTCAACGTCAGATCGACGGCGGCAATGGCGTCTTCCAGTTGTTCGCTGCGCGAGGCGCCGACAATCGGGGTGGTGACGACCGGTTTACTCAGTAGCCAGGCCAGCGCCACCTGAGCGCGCGAAACGCCGCGCTGTTCGGCGATGGTCGCTACACGTTCGGCGATAATTGCATCAATCCCCTCGGTCTGATCATACAGATCCTTGCCGACCTCATCCGACACCAGTCGGGCGGTGCTTTCGCCCCACGGGCGGGTTAAACGCCCGCGCGCCAGCGGGCTCCAAGGCATAACGGCGATCCCTTCTGCCGCGCACAGCGGCAGCATTTCACGCTCTTCTTCCCGTTGGATCAGATTGTATTGGTTTTGCATGGTGGCAAAGCGCGTCCAGCCGTGTAAATCGGCAGTGTAGAGCGCCTTGGCGAACTGCCAGGCATACATCGACGAGGCGCCGATATAACGCGCCTTACCGGCCTTTACCACCTCATGGAGCGCTTCCAGCGTCTCTTCGAGCGGCGTCTCGTAATCCCAACGGTGGATTTGCAACAGATCGACGTAATCGGTTCCCAGTCGTTTCAGGCTGTCGTCGATGGATTGCATTATCTTGCCGCGCGACAGGCCACGCTCCAGATTGCTAAGCGGAAAGTATACTTTGGTGGCGATCACCACCTGGTCACGGCGCGCATAATCACGCAAGGCTCGGCCGACGATCTCTTCGCTGCTGCCGTCTGAATAGCTGTTGGCGGTGTCAAAAAAGTTGATGCCCGCTTCCAGCGCTTGTTTGAGCAGCGGGCGGCTACTCTCTTCCGGCAGGGTCCAGGCGTGATTGCCACGATTGGGCTCGCCATAGGTCATGCAACCCAGACAGATGCGGGATACGTTAAGATCGGTAGTGCCCAGTTTTACATACTTCATGCTTGCCTCCGGTTTAGCTCCGACAGTAACTGTAGCGGATTATCGGAGGACGAGGTGGGGATATTGAAGAAAACGGGGCTTCAGCGAAGCCCCGGAAGGTTTATTCTGCCAGCCAGTTGGTGATTTGGCGTTGAATACCGGCGGCATCAAGGCCCAGATCGTGGCGGATCTCGTCCTGGCCACCCTGCGGTACAAAGGCGTCCGGCAGGCCGATGTTCAACACCGGTACCACGCGGCGTTTCGCCATCAGCAGTTCGTTCACGCCGCTGCCGGCGCCGCCCATGATGGCGTTTTCTTCCAGCGTCACCAGCGCTTGATGGCTGGCGGCCATTTCCAGCACCAGCGCTTCATCCAGCGGTTTGACGAAACGCATGTCGACCAGCGTGGCGTCGAGCGCCTCGGCGGCCAACTGCGCTTCCGGCAGCAGGGTACCGAAGTTGAGAATGGCGATCTTCTCGCCTTCACGGCGTACCACGCCTTTACCCAGCGGCAATGCGGCCAGTGGCTCGAGCGTGGCACCGATACCGTTGCCACGCGGATAACGCACCGCGCTTGGACCATCGTTGTAGTGATAGCCGGTAAACAGCATTTGACGACATTCGTTTTCATCGCTTGGCGTCATGATCACCATGTTCGGGATACAGCGCAGGAAGGAGAGATCGAACGCCCCCTGGTGGGTCTGCCCATCGGCGCCGACAATGCCACCGCGATCGATGGCAAACAGCACCGGCAGATTCTGGATCGCTACGTCGTGGATCACCTGATCGTAGGCGCGTTGCAGGAAGGTGGAATAAATCGCTACCACCGGCCTGTAACCACCAATCGCCAGACCGGCAGCAAAGGTGACCGCGTGCTGTTCGGCGATTGCCACGTCGAAGTATTGCTGTGGGTAATCGCGCGAAAACTGCACCATGCCCGAGCCTTCGCGCATCGCGGGAGTGATGGCCATCAGCGCGCTGTCCTTGGCGGCGGTTTCACACAGCCATTCGCCAAATATTTTTGAATAGGTCGGCAGGCCGCCGGCGCTCTTCGGCAGGGTGCCGCTGGCCGGATCGAACTTGGGCACCGCATGGAAGCTGATCGGATCCTTTTCTGCCGGTGCATAACCACGGCCTTTTTTGGTCATGATATGCAGCAGCTGTGGCCCTTTCAGATCGCGCATGTTCTTCAGCGTGGCGACCAGCCCCTGCACGTCGTGACCGTCGACCGGGCCGATATAATTAAAGCCCAGCTCTTCAAACAGCGTGCCCGGCACGACCATGCCCTTCAAATGCTCTTCGGTGCGCTTGATCAGTTCCTTGATCGGCGGTAGGCCGGAAAGCACTTTTTTGCCGCCTTCGCGCAGCGTGGAATACAGTTTGCCTGACAGTAACTGCGCCAGGTGGTTATTCAACGCGCCGACGTTTTCCGAGATCGACATTTCGTTGTCGTTCAGCACTACCAGCATGTCCGGATCGATGTCGCCGGCGTGGTTCATTGCTTCGAACGCCATACCGGCGGTAATCGCGCCGTCGCCGATCACGCATACCGTACGGCGGCCCTTGCCTTCACGCGCGGCGGCCACGGCCATGCCCAGGCCGGCGCTGATCGACGTCGACGAGTGGCCAACCGACAATACGTCGTATTCGCTTTCAGCGCGCCAAGGGAAAGGATGCAAGCCATTCTTTTGGCGAATGGTAGAGATGCGATCGCGACGACCGGTCAGAATTTTATGTGGATAGGCCTGGTGACCAACATCCCATACCAGATGATCGAACGGCGTGTTGTAAACGTAGTGCAACGCCACCGTCAGTTCGACGGTACCCAGCCCGGAAGCAAAGTGGCCGCTCGAGCGGCTGACGCTGTCCAGCAGATATTGCCGTAGCTCGTCGCACAGCTTCGGCAGGCTTTCTTTTGGCAACGAGCGGAGTTCCTCGGGGTTATCCGCCAGTGCCAACGTTGGGTATTTGGCTATATCAAGACTCATTCGATACTCATATCAGAGGTATGCCATTAATTGACCATTGTGCCTGTGGCGCAATGTCTGCCAATGGCGATAACGTCACACGTTAATTGTCGCGTTCAATAATGAAGCTGGCTAACGCCCTTAATGGCGCGGTATTGTAAGAGTGTGCGGCCAGCGTATCCAGCGCGGCCAAGGCTTCCAGGTGCAAATCTCTGGCTTTGGCTTTGGCGTTTTCCAGCCCGAGCAGCGCAGGATAGGTACTCTTGCCATGCTGCTGGTCGGCCCCTTGGCGCTTTCCTATTTTGGCAGTTTCGCCGATGACGTCGAGAATGTCATCCTGAACCTGGAACGCCAGGCCAATCGCCGCGGCGTAACGATCGAGCGGCGCCAGCGCCGCCCGGCCTGCTTCTCCCGCAGCCAGCGCACCCAGACGCACCGCAGCGCGGATTAATGCCCCGGTTTTATGCCGGTGGATTTGCTCCAGCGCTTCCAGATTAATCTGACGTCCTTCGGCCGCCAGATCCAGTGCCTGGCCACCGCACATGCCGGCAACGCCACTGGCGCCGGCCAGTTCAGACACCATCGCCAACCTGTCACGCAGCGCGACGTCAGGCATGTCGGCATCGGCCAGAATAGAGAACGCCAGCGTTTGCAGAGCGTCGCCGGCCAGGATGGCATTGGCTTCACCAAACTTGATATGGCAGGTCGGCTGGCCGCGGCGCAGATCGTCATTGTCCATCGCCGGCAGATCGTCATGGATCAGCGAATAGGCATGAATGCATTCGATGGCGGCGGCCGGCACATCCAGATTGTTCAGCGATACGCCGAACATCTCGCCGGTGGCGTAAACCAGGAACGGGCGCAGGCGTTTTCCGCCCAATAACGCGCCGTGACGCATGGCTTCGACCATACCGTCTTTATTGAACGGCAGCGGGGCGATAAACCCCAGTAACGCATCGTCGGTGCGTTGACGATATACCTGCAACTGGCTGTTGAAGTCAGACATCAATAATTACTCGGCATCCGGGGTAAAAGACGTTAATGCGGCATCATCGTTGCTATCGTTCAATAAAATCTGTACGCGCTGTTCCGCCTGCTGCAACTTTTGCTGGCCCTGACGCGCCAATTGTACGCCGCGCTCAAATTGATTCAACGCGTCTTCCAGCGGCAGTTCGCCGGATTCCAGGCGCGTTACGATGCTCTCCAGCTCGGTGAGGGAGTTTTCAAAACTGACGTTTTGCTCTGTACTGTCTGATTGCGCGGGTTTTTTAGGCATAATTTTCTTTTTACATCATCATGTGAACAGTGGCGCCAGAGCCTATCCTAGCGGATCTTGATTAGCAAATCATGGCGTGCGCGTGTGGTTTTGTGCGCAGAGCCATACCAGATGGTGATATACTCCGCACCGTTAATTTTATCTGACCATAAAGACCGCCATGAAGTTTATCATTAAATTGTTCCCGGAAATCACCATCAAGAGTCAATCTGTGCGCTTGCGCTTCATTAAGATTCTGACGACCAACATCCGTAACGTTCTGAAGCAGTATGATGAAACCCTGGCGGTTGTTCGTCATTGGGACTTCATCGAAGTCCGCGCCAAGGACGAAAACCAGCGGCCGGTGATTGCCGATGCGCTGACGCGTATCCCCGGTATTCACCATATTCTGGAAGTGGAAGACCGTGAGTACACCGATATCCACCACATTTTTGAACAAACGCTGGAGGCCTATCGCCAACAGCTGGAAGGAAAAACCTTCTGTGTGCGGGTCAAACGCCGCGGCAAGCAGGATTTCAATTCGCAGGACGTGGAACGTTACGTCGGCGGCGGCCTTAATCAGCATATTGACAGCGCGCGCGTTAATCTGACGCGTCCTCAGGTGACGGTTAACCTGGAGATTGAAGACGACAAGTTGATGCTGGTGAAGGCGCGTCGCGAAGGTATCGGCGGTTACCCGATCGGCACCCAGGAAGACGTGATGTCGCTGATTTCTGGCGGTTTCGACTCCGGTGTCTCCAGCTATATGCTGATGCGCCGCGGCTGTCGGGTACATTATTGCTTCTTCAACCTTGGCGGCTCGGCGCATGAAATCGGCGTCAAGCAGGTAGCGCATTATTTGTGGAACCGTTTCGGCAGTTCGCACAAGGTACGTTTCGTGGCGATTGATTTTGAGCCGGTGGTCGGTGAGATCCTGGAAAAGGTCGATGACGGCCAGATGGGCGTGGTGCTGAAACGCATGATGGTGCGTGCGGCGTCTAAAGTGGCGGAGCGCTATGGCGTGCAGGCGTTGGTGACCGGCGAGGCGCTGGGGCAGGTTTCCAGCCAGACGCTGACCAACCTGCGCCTGATCGACAACGCCTCCGACACGCTGATCCTGCGGCCGCTGATTTCGCATGACAAGGAGCACATCATTAACGTCGCGCGGCAGATCGGTACCGAAGATTTCGCCAAGACCATGCCGGAATACTGTGGTGTGATCTCCAAAAATCCAACGGTGAAAGCGGTCAAAGAGAAAATCGAAGAGGAAGAAGGGCATTTCGACTTCGAAATCCTCGAGCGTGTGGTACGCGAAGCCAAAAACGTTGATATCCGTACCATCGCCAGCGAGATGCAACAGCAGGTCACCGAGGTGGAAACCGTGGCGGCGTTTGGCGCCGACGAGGTGATTCTGGATATCCGTGCGATTGATGAACAGGACGAGCGACCGCTGCAACTGCAACAGGTCGAGGTGAAGTCGCTGCCGTTTTACAAGCTTGGCAGCCAGTTTGCCGAACTGGATCAGAGCAAGACCTATCTGCTGTACTGCGAGCGTGGCGTTATGAGCCGCTTGCAGGCGCTGTACCTGATTGAGCAGGGGTACGGCAATATCAAGGTCTACCGCCCTTAATCCCGTTTATCTTGCGCGCCTCAGCGTTGTTGGTTGCCGGCGCGCCCCCCGGTTACTTACTGATGTAAGCGTCCGCGGGGGCACCGTTGCCGCCTGGCTGAGGCGCAAAATCCATCGGGCATCTGCGAGTGTTACACGTCTTCGCGTTGTTGATAACCGTTGGCTGAGGTATGAGGGCGGTTTGGCTTTAATGATTGTTACGCAGCAAGACGCTCAATCGCTAAAGTCGTACATCCCCGGGATCAATACCAGCTGGGCTGCCACTTCGGCCGCTTTGGCTTTCCCCAACAGCAGATCGATCAATTTCAGGCTGAACTCCATGGCTGTGCCGGGGCCTTGGCTGGTCAGCAACTTTACGCGTGCATCATACGCCACGCGGCGCTCCATCCATTTATCTTGCGGGATTTGCTGTTTCAAACCAGGAAAGCCGGTCATATTCCCGACCGGGAACAGATCGTGATGCTGTAAAACCAGCGCTGGCGCGGCGCAAATGGCGGCAACATACTTACCTTGTAAATGCATTTGCCGCACTTTTTCCACCAGCAGCGGGCTGTCGCGGAAGCACTCCGCGCCTTTAATGCCGCCGGGCAGCACGATAGCGTCAAATGGCTGGTCAACGATTGCCACCAGTGGCGCATCCGCCAGCAGCTTTACGCCGCGCGAACAGACAATGGTCAGATCGCCATCGCCGGCTACGCTGGCGGTAGTAACCTCTATACCGGCGCGAACCAGCAAATCGATGGCGGTGACGGCTTCGGTTTCTTCGCTACCAGGCGCCAGACAGACCAATACGTTCATAAACACTTTCCTTTCGCTTAATCAAATCAAACAGCCGGGCATTTTCCGTGAGGGTAAGGCCATGACTACGCGCCCGACGCAGTAGATAACCGGTAATGTAGTCGATCTCGGTGTGCCGCTGGGCGCGGATATCCTGCAGCATCGACGAAATATTATCCGAGGTACTTTCAATAATCTGCATAACGTAATGCTGCAAGCCTTCACATGAGGTATGGTGTCCTTCCATCGCCATGACGCTGGAAACCTCGCGGCAGATCGCCTCTATCTGCGCCGGATACTGCACTAAATCGCCATTACGGCAGTCATACAGCGCCGTGAGCGGATTAATGACACAGTTTACCGCCAGCTTCTTCCAGTTGGCGGCGGCAATATCATTGTGCCAGGCGACGTCTGGCAGCGCCTGATGCAATACTTCCGCCAAATGACTGAGCTGGGTGGCCGCCGGGCTGGTTGGGCCAATATGGGTGGTACCATTGGCAACATGAATGATGGTATTGCCATCGTGGCGCGCGGCGTGAGTGGTGGTGCCTTGCAGTATCGGCTGCTGCGTGGCCGGTAGCTCTTCTTGCGTGCCCATGCCGTTGTGCAGTAACAAAATGGCGCACTGCGGATTCAACTTGGGCAATAGCGTGCTGACCGCGCCAGAAACCTGCCAGGCTTTGAGCGTTACCAGCAGTAACTCGCTTTGGCTCAGGTGTTCGGGATCGTTGGTCGGCAAATTGCGATTGAAGGAATCGCCATCCGGCTCGATGACGTTCACTGCGCAAAACGGTTGCGGAACGCGTAACCATCCTTGTACATCATGGCCTTGCTGATAGAGTCGTGAAAGCCACAGTTGCCCGAGTGCACCGCAACCAAGAATTGTTATTTTCATCCAGCCTCCTTGGAGTAACGGCGGTATTCCCGCGCATATATCAGATTTATTATAGACTTTTCTGTTGTGATTCAGGAGGCGAGCCTGGCATTGGCGTTTTGCCTGAGCCAGTAAAGCGGGTATTATGCTCGCCATCGAAATCGCCCGCTCAATAGGGCATTAATTCAGGAGGAAGAAGTATGCCATCTTTCGACATCGTTTCCGAAATTGATATGCAGGAAGTACGCAACGCCGTTGAGAACGCGACCCGCGATCTTGGTACCCGTTGGGATTTTCGCAATGTTCCGGCCAGCTTCGAGCTTAACGAAAAAAATGAAACCATCAAGGTAGCCAGCGAGTCTGATTTTCAGGTGAATCAGCTGGTTGATATTTTACGTGAAAAACTGGCCAAACGCGGTATAGAAGGTGCGGCGCTGGAGATCCCTGAAGAGATGGAGCACAGCGGCAAAACCTATAGCGTCAACGCCAAGTTGAAGCAGGGCATCGAAACCACGCTGGCGAAGAAGATCGTGAAACTGATCAAAGACAGCAAGCTGAAGGTTCAGGCGCAGATCCAGGGGGAAGAGGTACGCGTGACCGGTAAATCGCGTGACGATCTGCAAAGCGTCATGGCGTTGGTGCGTGGTGGGGATTTGGGACAGCCGTTCCAGTTCAAGAACTTCCGCGACTGATGCCGTTGGCGACGTGGCTTTTATTGCGCGGCGCCAACGATATACAGACCGGGCATGACCCGGTCTATGTTCGTTCTAGAGCGCGTTGACCAGCGCCTCCAGCCGACCGCGATCGGTCTGTTTGGTATCAATCTTCACGTAGGCACTGCGTTCCTCTGGTACCACAACCACATCAGCAACTCCCGGCTGGGCTTTCAAACGGCTTTCCAGCGCCGAATCCTTGACGGCCAGTTCGGAGAGCGTAATACGCAGGCTGCTGACGTAAGGCGGTTCCTTCATGGTGCTGCTGACGACAAACCAGATGGCGGCAATCACCGCACCGGCGATGAACACTGCGCCAGCACCCTGCAGTCCATACAGCCAGCCGCCCAGGCTGCCGCCGATCGCCACGCCAATGAACTGGCTGGTGGAATAAACGCCCATTGCAGTTCCTTTGTAGCCCGCCGGTGATTCCTTGCTGATCAGCGACGGCAAAATGGCTTCCATCACGTTAAAGGCCATAAAGAACATCTGAACCCCGGCGATAATGCCCCACAGGTGCTGGCCGGAGAACCACAGCAGCACTTCCGCGCAGAACAGTACGGCAACGCAACCCATGAACACCTGCTTCATGCGGCGCTTTATTTCGGCATAGATGATAAACGGCACCACCGCGGCGAACGATACCAACATGGTAACCAGGTACACCATCCAGTGCTGGCTGGCGGCCAATCCGGCTTTTTCCATGGCCAGCGGCAACGCGACAAAGCTCGACATCAGCAGAATATGCAGACACATGATGCCAAAGTTCAGCTTCAGCAGCCGTGAGTTGCTCAGCACCTTGCTGAAGCTGCCGCGTACGATACCCGATTCGCGATTCAATATGTGGCTGTCGGCCGACGGCACCACTACCAGCGTGATGACAATGCCGGCCAGCGCCAACGCGGCGATCATCCAGAACAGCGCATGCAGGCCCAGCGAATGGGTTACGATCGGGCCGAGAACCATGGCGATGGCGAAGGTAATGCCAAAGCTGATGCCGATAAACGCCATCGCCTTGGTGCGGTTCTGTTCGCGCGTCAGATCCGATAACAACGCCATGACCGCAGCGGCAATCGCCCCCGAACCTTGTAGTGCGCGGCCAATGATAATGCCCCAGATCGAATCGCTGACTGCAGCGATTGCGCTGCCCAGCGCGAAGATCAGCAGGCCGCCGACGATCAACGGCTTGCGGCCTATGCGGTCGGAAACCAAACCGAACGGGATTTGGAAAATGGCCTGCGCCAGGCCATAAATACCGATGGCGATACCGATCAACGCCTCGCTGGCGCCATTCAGCGCCATGCCGTAGGTGGTGAGAACCGGCAGCACCATAAACATGCCCAGCATGCGTAATGAAAATACCGTCCCTAGTCCCCAGGTCGCTCGGCGTTCCAGCGGCGTCATTGTGTTATCGTTCATGCACCATCAAACCTCAATAAAAACCATTCCCTCAGGCTCTGAATGACAGCGTCTGAGGGAATGGCCTCTGCAAAGATGCATCATTTTAAAGTGAAGGGCAGGGGGGGTAAACGTATTGTTGTTTAGCAGATATTACAGTTTGATCGATTTTCGACGAGACAAATAAAAAGGGCCGCTAGGCGGCCCTTTCGTTACCAAACGTAAGTCAGTAATGCGTCCGGTGAGGCGGTAGCGCTGAAGTCAATCGACATCATTACGCTCAGCGAAGTGATGGCAACGATTGAGAACACAAACAGTTTGCGCGCCCAAATGCTGTCATTTTCGGTTTTGTAACCGCGCAGGGCCATGCCCAGCCACCACACGCTGACGGCTGCTGCCACCACCAGGTATTTGTAACCGGCGTAACCGCTCAGGGTCAGCATCAGCGTGGCAATCATAAATGCCAGGATGTAGACCGTGATGTGGTTTTTCGCTACGGAAATACCTTTTACGACCGGCAGTACCGGGATGTTGGCCGCCTGGTAATCTTTAAAGCGGAAGATGGCAATCGCATAAGAATGCGGCATCTGCCACAGGCTAAAGATAGCCAGCAGGATCAACGCACCGGCGTCGAACTCGTTGGTCACTGCGCAATAACCGATAACAGGTGGCGCAGCGCCGGACAGGCTGCCGATCAGGGTGCCGTAAACCGAGTGGCGTTTCATGTACAGGCTATAGATGCCGACATAAACCACGAAGCCCATCACCGCCAGCCACATGGCCAGCGGGTTGGCTGCGATATACAGCAACGCAAAACCAGCAATACCCAGCGCGGTAGCGTAAACCAGAGTGACATTCGGCGCAATCAGGCCCTTTACCAGCACCCGATTCTTCGTTCTCTCCATTTTCTTGTCGATGTCGCGGTCAATGTAGTTGTTAAATACACAGCCCGAGGCGACAACCAACGAGACACCCACCAGGGTAGCGAGAAACAGGGGATAGTCGATGCTTCCTTTGGAAGCCAACAGGAATCCCCCAACGACAGAAATTAAATTGCCGAAAATAATTCCTGGTTTGGTTACTTGCAGGTATTGCTTAATCATCACGTGCAGCTCGGCTCTTAACTGACCATCATATTGATGTTGAGGTTGTACATAATCCAGAGTGAACCCACAACAACGATACCGATGATCATAGCGGTGAACAGCAATGCCACCAGGTTCCAGCGCTCTTCCGATGAGGTATTCATGTGCAGGAAGTACACCAGGTGAACAATCACCTGGATAACCGCCATGCCGACCACGACCGCCAGGATGGTTGCATGAGAAGCGGTGCCGCTCATGACCATCGAGAATGGAATTACCGTCAGGATGACCGACAGAATAAAGCCGATCACATAAGACTTAACGCTGCTGTGGCTTGCGCCGCCGTGAGAGGTTTCATGGGATGAATGGCTCATTACATAACCCCCAGCAGGTAAACAACGGTAAATACGCAGATCCAGACCACGTCCAGGAAGTGCCAGAACAGGCTCAGGCACATCAGGCGAGTCTTGTTGGTTGACGTCAGGCCACGCTTGCTCACCTGAATCATCATGATGATGATCCAGACCAGACCGGCAGACACGTGCAGACCGTGAGTACCGACCAGCGCAAAGAAGCTGGACAGGAATGCACTGTGATCCGGGCCAAAGCCTTCGGCGATCAGGTGATGGAATTCATAGATTTCCATTGCCACGAAGCCGAGACCGAACAGGAAGGTCAGGAACAGCCAGGTATTGACGCTGCCCACTTTCCCTTTGTTCATGCCGATCATCGCCATACCATAGGTAATGGAGCTGAACAGCAGCAGGAAAGTTTCAACCAGAACAAACTTCAGATCGAAGATGTCTTTGCCAGAGGGACCGCCAGCGGTCCCGTTCACCAGGACTGCATAAGTCGCGAACAAGCTCGCAAACAAAATACAGTCGCTCATCAGGTAGATCCAAAATCCGAAGACTTTGGTTTCTCCTGCATCGTGGTGCCCATGCTCTGCATGGGCTGCGTTATGGTTAGTCAGAGTATCAGTTGACATGTTTCACGCCTGCTTTGCTGATTTGTTCATAGTGTTGGTTTTCAATGTGCTCGATTTCGTCAACCTGCACATAGTAATCAACATCTTGGTCGAAGCTCTTGGCAATCCAGACTACGATCATGCCGATGAAGCCGGCCAGCGCCATCCACCAAATTTCCCAGATCATTGCGAAACCGAATATCAGGCTGAAGAAGGCGATGATAACGCCGGCGCCGGTATTCTTAGGCATATGGATCGGTTCGTATTTCGCCGGTTTCTTATAAGCTTCGCCTTTTTCTTTCATGTCCCAGAAGGCATCACGGTCATGAATTTCCGGTACTACAGCGAAGTTATAGAACGGCGGTGGAGAGGACGTTGACCACTCCAGCGTACGAGCGCCCCATGGGTCACCGGTCAGGTCACGGTTCTGATCGCGGTCACGAACGCTGACGAAGATCTGAATCAACTGACACAGGATACCGCAGGCAACCAGTGCTGCACCGCCAGCTGCAACCAGCAACAGCGGGTGGAACTCAGGGTTGATATTCTGGCTGATACGACGGGTCATGCCCATAAAGCCCAGTGCATACAGCGGCATAAAGGCAACGAAGAAGCCGATGATCCAGAACCAGAACGCGCGGATACCCCATTTTTCGTTCAGCGTGAAGCCGAAGGATTTCGGGAACCAGTAGGTCAGGCCAGCAAAGCAACCGAACACCACACCGCCGATAATCACGTTATGGAAGTGCGCGATCAGGAACAGGCTGTTGTGCAGCACGAAGTTGGCACCCGGAACGGCCAGCAGTACCCCGGTCATCCCACCGACGGAGAAGGTGATGATGAAACCGATAGTCCACAGCATTGCCGAGTTGAGCTGGATGCGACCCTGATACATGGTGAACAGCCAGTTGAAGATTTTCACCCCGGTCGGGATGGAAATGATCATGGTGGCAATACCGAAGAAGGCGTTGACGTTCGCGCCGGACCCCATGGTGAAGAAGTGGTGCAGCCATACGATGAACGACAGTACGGTAATCGCGATGGTTGCCCACACCAGAGAGGTGTAGCCGAACAGGCGCTTCTTCGAGAAGGTCGCGGTAACTTCGGAGAACACACCGAACACCGGCAGAACCAGGATGTACACTTCCGGGTGACCCCAGGCCCAAATCAGGTTGATGTACATCATCATGTTGCCGCCCATATCATTGGTAAAGAAATGGGTGCCCAGATAGCGATCCAGGGTCAGCAACGCAATGGTGACGGTCAGAATCGGGAATGAAACGATGATCAGTACGTTGGTACACAGCGCAGCCCAGGTGAACACCGGCATTTTCATCAGTGGCATGCCAGGAGCACGCATCTTCAGAATGGTAGCGAAGAAGTTCACACCGGTCAGCAAGGTACCCAGACCGGATATCTGCAGACTCCAGATCCAGTAATCGACCCCGACGCCAGGACTGTATTCCTTGCCCGACAGCGGCGGATACGCCAGCCAGCCGGTCTGGGCGAACTCACCAACCCCCAGGGAGATGTTGATCAGGACGACGCCGACCACGAAGAACCAGAAGCTCAGGGAGTTCAGGAACGGGAAGGCAACGTCGCGTGCACCGATTTGCAGCGGAACCACTACGTTCATCAGGCCGACCACGAAAGGCATCGCCATGAAGAAGATCATGATCACACCGTGAGCGGTGAAGATCTGGTCATAGTGGTGCGGCGGCAGGAATCCGGCCTCGCCGGCAGACGCAAGCGCCTGCTGGCTACGCATCATGATGGCATCGGCAAAACCGCGCAACAGCATGACCATCGCCACGATAATGTACATGATACCAATTTTTTTATGGTCAACGGAGGTCAGCCATTCGCTCCACAACCATTTCCATTTGCCCAAATATGTTATCAGCGCCAGCAGTGCCAGGCCTCCAACGATAATTGCAGCAACGGTGACCATGATGATCGGTTCATGGTACGGAACCGCATCAAGCGTTAATTTTCCCAACATCAGATTATTCCTCGGCTCCGGCGTGAGCATGTTCGCCCATGTCCATACCCTGGTTCATGTCCATGCCTTCGTGTGCAGTAGTCACTGCGCTCTTGTGCGTGTGCATATCACCCATGAATTTGCCAATTGTTTCCTTGAACAAATTCGGTTTGACACTGGAGAAGTACTCAACCGGGTTGTTTTCACTCGGCTCAGCCAGTTTGTTAAAGTCGTCGGTGGTATTAAGATTCTTGGAGGATTCCTTCACCTTGGCCACCCACTGGTCGAAGTCGCCTTCGGTCGGTGTGACAATGGCGGTGAACTTCATTCCGGAGAACCCGCGACCGCTGAAGCTGCTGGAAATACCGTCGTATTTGCCCGCTTCGTTGCCAATCAGATGCAGTTTGGTCTGCATGCCGGCCATCGCATAAATCTGCCCACCTAACTGAGGAATAAAGAACGAGTTCATTACCGAGTTAGAGGTGATCTTGAATTCGACTGGAACATCCTTCGGGAAGGCCAGTTCATTTACCGTTGCGATGCCCTGCTCCGGGTAGATGAACAACCATTTCCAGTCCAGCGACACCACTTCAATGGTCATTGGCTTCTTGTCGGTGACAATCGGCTTGAATGGGTCCAGTTCGTGGGTGGTTTTCCAGGTAATGGTGCCAAGGATGGCGATGATAATGATAGGAATGGTCCAGACGACCGCTTCGATCTTGTTGGAGTGTGACCAGTTAGGACTGTACTTGGCGTCTTTGTTGGAAGCACGGTACTTCCAGGCAAAGGCGAACGCCATGATGATAACTGGTATTACCACGATCAGCATCAATGCGATTGCGGTAAGTATCAGTGTCCGTTGCTCAACACCTATTGCTCCTTTGGGATTCATCAGAACCATATCGCAACCACTGAGCATTACAGTGGATGCAATTAATGACAGCATCCCAATACTTTTATTGTATTTCTTAAGTCTCATCTAACGACCTCAATTACAAAGGCTCTATTGTCGTTTCATGTGTGCGGGCATTTTACGGGAAGGTTGCAGTACTGTAAACATGCTTAGGGTTGTGTCAGTAGCTTGTTGACACTTTCTGTTACAGGGGTCACAGATGTAACGTTGCGTGACAATTTACCAATGGCAACAACGCGTTGGCACGCTGAATCGTGACGAGTGACCTCTATGTTAAGGAAAAATAAAGGTAAGCTGTTTTAACGACCAAAAACGGTTTTTTTTAAATGACAGGGAAAGGTTTATTTAATGTAAAATAAATGTGTCGCAAAGGTGAATTTAATTTTATTTCCGAGTGAATTAGTCGGATAAAAAAATTATTTGCGCTGCAATTATATTTTTTTGGAAAAATTAATTCATCCTGCTTATGCTTTTTTTGACGGCCGGCGGATACACCGGCCGTCGTGTCAGGCCAGTTGCGTGCGGCGCAGTGCCAGATAATCCAGCAGGCTTCCCATGGCAATCCCCAGCAGGCTCAGCGCAGCGCCGAGCTGTAACACGCTGTCAGCCAGCAATGTCAGCGCCCCCCAACCGAGCGCATCGACGATCAGCAGCAGCAGCCAGATGCCCAGCAGTAAGCAACCGAGGGTCAGCAGGCGCAGTGCCCAGCGATAGGCCTGGCGGAATTCGCTGCGTGGCATGAAATGGTCGGTTTTTTGCGTGTATTCCAGCGTTTGGCGACACACCGCCAGCAGCATCAGCCCAGGCAGCGCCGCAGCAATGGAGAACAGGTAGAACAATGGCCAGCCGTGCGCTTCGACAAACCAGCCAGCGATAGGGCCGACATACACGCGCCCGACGGCGGACAGCGCCGACAGCAGCGCAAACTGGGTGGCGGAAAACGATTTGTTGCACAGCGTCATCAGTAGCGCGACGAAGGCCGCGGTGCCCATGCCGCCGCACAGGTTTTCCAGGAAGATGGCGCTACCCATGGTGATGATATTCTTGTCGGTCACCGCCAGGATCCAGTAGCCGAGGTTTGAAACGGCCTGCAGCATGCCGAACAGCATCAGTGCACGAAACAGGCTGAGGCGCTGCATCAGCACGCCGCCGAACAGTGCGCCAACGATGGTAGCGAACAGCCCGAGGGTTTTGTTTACCAGACCGACTTCACCGGCATCAAAGCCGACGCCACGGATCAAAAAGGTGGTACTGAGGCTACCGGCAAAGGCGTCACCCATTTTGTACATCACGATCAACAGCAGGATCAGCCAGGCATTGTTGCGCGCAAAAAAGTCGCGTAGCGGCGCGACCACCGCCTGTTCGAGGGTGCGTGGTGCGGCTATGCCGTCATCTGGCTCCGGGGCCCATAGCGTAGCGGCAATGCCGATCAGCATCAGAGCGGCCATCAGCCAGTAGGTCGATTGCCAGCCAAAATAGCGATCGGCCAGCCACAGTGCCAGTCCACCGGAAACCAGCATTGCCAGCCGATAGCCCAGCACCGAAATCGCTGCGCCGGCACCTCGCTCCTCCGCCGTCAGCAAATCAGTCTTGTAGGCATCAAACACGATGTCCTGCGACGCCGAGCAAAACGCCACCAGCACCGCCAACGCCGCCAGCCACCACAGGTGCTGCGCCGGATTCATAAAGCCCATCGCCACGATGGCCGCGACCAGCAGTAGTTGGCTGATCAGCAGCCAGCCACGCCGCCGGCCAAGGAATGGTGGCGTGTAGCGGTCCATAAACGGCGACCAGAGAAATTTGAATACATAGGCCTGGCCCACCAGCGAAAAAATGCCGATGGTTTTAAGATCGATATTCTCGACGGTCATCCAGGCTTGCAGAGTGCCCGAGGTGAGGGCCAGCGGCAAACCCGACGCAAACCCCAGGAGCAGCAGAACGACGGAGTTACGCTGTGTGAAGATATTAAGGTACTGTTTTGACATGAGATCCCTGTCTGTACTGCCCGGTTACCCGGGCAATACTGGGCACTAACGCATTAACGCGCGTTCTGCTTGATAAAGTCGTTGACGCTGGTGTCCTGCGCCATATCGGCGATGACGTCGCCCAGCACGGTGTTGACCGCATTGGTGATTTTGTCATTGGTCGCGGTAAACGCGCCCTGCACATTATAGGTTGAGCGGTAGTTCTTCACCTGCTTGTTGCCGTTTTTCGCCACTGCGATAATGGAGATGTCGGCTTTGGTGGTGATGTTATAACGCAGGTTGCCTTCGGAAACGTCGGCATACAGGTTGTTGACGATGATTTGCAGATCTACTGCGCCGTCCGGGCCGATCATGTAACCGCGCGCACCCATTTGTTTTTCCAGTACCTCTTGCAACAGGAAGCGCAGGTCGCGTGATGGCGTGAGGGTGACCAACTGGCCGTCGCGATTGACTTTGGCCAGCGCCTGATCTTTACGCTGGTCGGCGCCGTTGATACTGATGGTCAAGCCTTGCAAGGTGGGATCCTGCGTTGGCAGCACAATCTTTGGCGTGACGTTCAGGGTATTGCTGCCGGTAGCGCAACCGGCCAGCAGTAATGCGGCCAGGAAGGGAAGACAAAGTTTCTTTAACATAGTTACTGTCTCATTCTTGATGGAAGAGTAATAATCTGAGTGGGATAGCCAACAATATATTGCCGACATCATAGCATCGCCGCCGGCCGGGGGAAGTGCTCAACGCGCCCGAGTGACAATTTTTTACCTACCGGTGATAAAAACACGCTTTTTTGCCGCTCTCAATCAGATAAACCCCAAGCAAAGGCCAGTGTTGGTCGTTTTTTCACCGCAAAGTGCAGAAATTTACGATAGGAATATTCTAACAGGGGCAAAACCGGCTAATATTGAACTAGATGGCAAGGTCCTCTGCCGGTGTTGTAAGGAGATCCTATGATTCGCGAGCAAATAGAAGCAAAGTTAAGGGCGGCGTTCGAGCCCGCGTATCTGGAAGTGGTTGATGAAAGCTATCGTCATAACGTTCCGGCGGGTTCTGAAAGTCATTTCAAGGTGGTGATGGTCAGCGATCGCTTTCTCGGCGAACGTTTTCTGACCCGCCATCGTTCCATATATGGCGTATTGGCCGATGAGCTGGCCGGCGGCGTGCATGCGCTGGCGCTGCATACCTATACCCAGAAGGAATGGGAGGGCCTGCAGGACACCGTTCCTGCTTCGCCACCCTGTCGAGGGGCTGGGACCTTGGCCTGAAGCGTAAAAACTCAGGTATCAGTGGAACTTTAGCCTCGATCTAGGGTATTACTACTGACGAATTTTGAAACGGCCTGCGGGCCGTTTCTGTTTTTGACGACGACGCGGCCAATGCGAGATGCAACGCAGAAAGGTCGGCAACGGCGATTTTTTAGCGGAAATCGGTAAAAGTGTGAGTTTTAACGCGCACGCATCGTCTTGCTTTCCTCGACTCGCTCCGCATGCGCCGCTATAATGTCGCGTCTTATTTTTCGGAATGGTTTCGGGACGCTCTCGGCATCAGGGAACTCGGTTCTGTAATGCAGCCGTCCTGGTTCTTGGAACGGGGTTGACCGAGCACTGTGATATTTTTGAGGTAACAAGATGCAAGTTTCAGTAGAAACCACTCAAGGCCTTGGGCGCCGTCTCTCTATTACTGTACCCGCCGATACTATCAAGCAGGCAGTAAAAAAAGAGCTGATCAATGCAGCGAAAAGCGTGCGTATTGACGGTTTCCGTAAAGGCAAAGTGCCAATGAACATCGTTGAGCAGCGTTATGGCGCCTCTGTTCGTCAAGACGTGCTGGGCGACCTGATGCAGCGCAACTTCGTTGACGCGATCATCAAGGAAAAAATCAACCCGGCCGGTGCACCAAACTACGTGCCGGGCGAGTACAAAGAAGGCGAAGACTTCAATTTCGCCGTCGAGTTCGAAGTGTATCCAGAAGTTGAGCTGAAAGGCCTGGAAAGCATCGAAGTTGAAAAACCGGTAGTAGAAGTTAACGATGCCGATGTCGACACCATGCTGGACACCCTGCGCAAGCAGCAGGCGACCTGGAAAGACACCGACCGCGCAGTAGAAGCTGAAGACCGCGTGACCGTTGACTTCACCGGCTCTATCGACGGTGAAGAGTTCGAAGGCGGTAAAGCGTCCGACTTCGTGCTGGCGATGGGCCAAGGCCGCATGATCCCGGGCTTCGAAGAAGGTCTGGTTGGTCATAAAGCCGGTGAAGAATTCACCATCGACGTCAATTTCCCGGAAGATTACCACGCTGAAAACCTGAAAGGGAAAGCAGCCAAGTTCGCCATCGTGCTGAAGAAAGTCGAAGAGCGTGAACTGCCTGAACTGACCGAAGAATTCATCAAGCGTTTCGGCGTTGCTGATGGTTCTGTTGCAGGTCTGCGTGCCGAAGTGCGTAAAAACATGGAGCGCGAGCTGAAAGGCGCGGTGCGTAACCGTATCAAGACTCAGGCTATCGACGGCCTGGTGAGCGCCAATGAAATCGACGTACCGGCTGCGCTGATCGACGGCGAAATCGACGTGCTGCGTCGTCAGGCTGCACAGCGTTTTGGCGGCAACGAGAAGCAGGCGCTGGAACTGCCACGTGAGCTGTTCGAAGAGCAGGCGAAGCGTCGCGTTGTCGTTGGTTTGCTGCTGGGCGAAGTGATCAGCACGCACGAACTGAAGGCAGACGAAGATCGCGTTAAAGCGCTGATTGAAGAAATGGCTTCCGCGTACGAAGATCCAAGCGAAGTGGTTGAGTTCTACAGCAAAAACAAAGAGCTGATGAACAACATGCGCAACGTTGCCCTGGAAGAGCAGGCGGTTGAAACGCTGCTGGCCAAAGCGAAGGTGACCGAGAAAGCCACTACCTTCAGCGAGCTGATGAACCAGACTCAACAGGCGTAATGTCTGAATCCCGGGGGGCGGCGTGCCGAACCCCGGGTATATCTGAAAAAGCCCGTAACTTCGGTTACGGGCTTTTCTTTTTGCCACGTGGCTGATTAATCTCAGGTTAAGCGAGGCAATTTGCACTATATTTATCCTGTTGCCGGCGCTGATTGCTGGCATGATGGTGCCTGTGCGTGCGAAAGCTGCAGATGGCGATCGCGGAAAGTTGCGCACCGGGCTTGAAATTTCGCCCGCTGCCCCCCAACTGGTATAAACCAGGGCTGTTTGCCGAAGCGCGGGATGATAACGACCGTCAGGGTCATGTGGCGCGCGTCGGATGCTTGAACGTAGTCAGCGTGGCTGTTCTCAAGTAGAATCGACAAACAATGGCGCCAAGGCAATTTCTATTAGGAGACGGTAATGTCATACAGTGGCGAACAAGATCAATTTGCACCTCACATGGCACTGGTGCCGATGGTGGTAGAGCAGACCTCACGCGGGGAGCGTTCTTACGACATCTATTCCCGCCTGCTGAAAGAGCGCATCATTTTCCTGACCGGCCAGGTTGAAGACCATATGGCCAACCTGATCGTGGCACAGATGCTGTTCCTCGAAGCGGAAAGCCCGGAAAAAGACATTTTCCTGTACATTAACTCGCCGGGCGGGGTGATTACTGCCGGTATGTCAATTTACGACACCATGCAATTTATCAAGCCTGATGTCAGCACTATCTGTATGGGCCAGGCGTGCTCCATGGGGTCATTCCTGCTTACCGCCGGCACCAAGGGCAAGCGTTTCTGCCTGCCAAATTCGCGGGTGATGATTCACCAGCCACTGGGCGGCTATCAGGGGCAAGCGACGGATATCGAAATCCACGCGCGGGAAATCCTGAAGGTCAAGGCGCGTATGAACGAGCTGATGGCGCAGCACACCGGACAGTCACTGGAGCAGATCGATCGCGATACCGAGCGCGATCGCTTTATGACCGCGGAAGAATCGGTAGAATACGGTCTGGTCGACGGCATTCTGACGCACCGCAGCTAGTAGCACGCGGCCGGCGAGCGTTAAGTGCGAGCCGATAGACTATAGTAAACAGAGCGGGGATAGCCCGCTTTGTACAGCATTATCGGCGTTCCCGGTATCAGTTTGGGCGCACTGCCGCCATGATTTTCCTGCGGGACAAAGACAAAAGAAGAGGTTTACTGATGACAGATAAGCGCAAAGACGGTTCAGGAAAGCTGCTGTACTGCTCTTTCTGCGGCAAAAGCCAGCATGAAGTGCGTAAGCTGATTGCCGGTCCGTCAGTGTATATCTGCGATGAATGTGTTGACCTGTGTAACGACATTATTCGCGAAGAGATTAAAGAAGTTGCCCCGCATCGTGAGCGCAGTGCGCTGCCGACGCCGCACGAAATCCGCCACCACCTGGATGATTATGTTATCGGCCAGGAGCAGGCGAAGAAAGTGCTGGCGGTTGCGGTGTACAACCACTACAAACGCCTGCGCAACGGCGATACCAGCAATGGCATCGAGTTGGGCAAGAGCAATATTCTGCTGATTGGCCCGACCGGTAGCGGCAAAACGCTGCTGGCAGAAACGCTGGCGCGTTTCCTGGATGTGCCATTTACCATGGCCGACGCCACCACCTTGACCGAAGCCGGTTATGTGGGCGAGGACGTGGAAAATATTATCCAGAAACTGTTGCAGAAATGTGATTATGACGTGCAGAAAGCGCAGCGCGGCATCGTTTACATTGATGAAATCGATAAGATTTCGCGCAAGTCCGACAATCCGTCGATTACTCGTGACGTGTCAGGCGAAGGCGTGCAGCAGGCGTTGCTGAAGCTGATCGAAGGTACCATCGCCGCAGTTCCGCCGCAGGGTGGCCGCAAGCATCCGCAACAGGAATTCCTGCAGGTTGATACCTCCAAGATTCTGTTTATTTGCGGCGGCGCATTCGCCGGGTTGGACAAAGTAATTGGCCAGCGCGTGAACACCGGTTCCGGCATTGGCTTTGGCGCGACCGTGAAGGGCGAGGCAGAAAAAGCCACCGAAGGCGAGCTGCTGTTGCAGGCAGAGCCGGAAGATCTGATCAAGTTTGGTTTGATCCCGGAATTTATCGGCCGTTTGCCGGTGGTTGCCACCCTGAGCGAGCTGAGCGAAGACGCGCTGATTCAGATCCTGAAAGAGCCGAAGAACGCCCTTACCAAGCAGTATCAGGCGTTGTTCAACCTGGAAGGCGTCGAACTGGAGTTCCGTGACGAAGCGCTGAACGCCATCGCCAAGAAAGCTATGGCGCGTAAAACCGGCGCTCGCGGGCTGCGTTCGATTGTTGAAGGCGCACTGCTGGACACCATGTACGATCTGCCGTCCATGGACAGCGTTGATAAAGTGGTGATCGACGAATCGGTAATTGCCGGCCAATCCAAACCGCTGTTGATTTACGGCAAGCCGGAAGCCCAGGCATCCGGTGAATAATTCGCCAGTCAAACCAGAAAGTTAATACAAAATGGGGGATTTTATCCCCCATTTCTTTTTCCTGCATTCTTGCCGTTGAATGTAAGAGATTCATCCCCATATACTCAATAACCAGATTTTATGAAACGTTTGATGCTTGCGTCTCATGAGAATCCCCTAAATCCTGGCGGAAATTAAACTAAGAGAGAGCTCTATGAACCCTGAGCGTTCCGAACGCATTGAAATCCCCGTCTTGCCGTTGCGCGACGTGGTGGTTTATCCGCATATGGTGATCCCGTTATTTGTTGGCCGGGAAAAATCGATTCGGTGCCTCGAAGCCGCAATGGATCACGATAAGAAGATCATGCTGGTGGCACAGAAAGAGGCCTCAACGGATGAACCTGGCATTAACGATCTGTTCTCGGTCGGCACCGTAGCGTCGATCCTGCAAATGCTGAAACTGCCCGACGGCACGGTAAAAGTGTTGGTGGAAGGCTTGCAGCGCGCGCGTATCACCACCTTGTCCGACAGCGGCGAGCATTTTGCCGCGCAGGCCGAATACCTTGAGTCGCCGGCGATTGACGAGCGTGAGCAGGAAGTACTGGTACGCACGGCAATCAATCAGTTTGAAGGCTACATCAAACTGAACAAGAAAATTCCCCCGGAGGTGCTGACGTCACTGAACAGCATCGACGACGCTGCGCGCCTGGCGGACACCATCGCCGCGCACATGCCGCTGAAGCTCAGCGACAAGCAATCGGTGCTGGAAATGTTCGACATCACTGAGCGCCTCGAATACCTGATGGCGATGATGGAGTCGGAAATCGATCTGTTGCAGGTCGAAAAACGCATCCGTAATCGCGTCAAGAAACAAATGGAAAAGAGCCAGCGCGAGTACTATCTGAATGAGCAGATGAAGGCCATTCAGAAAGAGCTGGGCGAGATGGACGACGCGCCGGACGAGCACGAAGCGCTGAAGCGCAAGATCGACGCGGCGAAAATGCCGAAAGAAGCACGTGAGAAAACCGAAGCAGAACTGCAAAAGCTGAAAATGATGTCGCCGATGTCGGCGGAAGCGACCGTGGTGCGCGGTTACATCGACTGGATGCTGCAGGTACCGTGGAACGCGCGCAGCAAGGTGAAGAAAGATCTGGTCAAGGCGCAAGAAGTGCTGGATACCGATCATTACGGCCTGGAGCGGGTCAAGGATCGCATCCTTGAGTATCTCGCGGTACAAAGTCGCGTCAGCAAAATCAAGGGGCCGATCCTGTGCCTGGTGGGGCCACCGGGGGTGGGTAAAACCTCGTTGGGGCAATCCATCGCTCGCGCTACCGGTCGTCAGTACGTGCGTATGGCGCTGGGTGGCGTGCGTGACGAAGCGGAAATCCGTGGTCACCGTCGTACCTACATTGGTTCGATGCCGGGCAAGCTGATCCAGAAAATGGCCAAGGTCGGGGTGAGAAACCCGCTGTTCCTGCTGGACGAGATTGACAAGATGTCTTCCGACATGCGCGGCGATCCGGCTTCGGCGCTGCTTGAGGTGCTGGATCCGGAACAGAACGTGGCGTTCAACGACCACTATCTGGAGGTCGATTACGATCTGTCCGACGTGATGTTTGTCGCCACCTCTAACTCGATGAATATTCCGGCGCCGTTGCTGGACCGTATGGAAGTGATCCGTCTGTCCGGTTATACCGAAGACGAGAAGCTGAACATCGCCAAACAGCACCTGCTGCCGAAGCAGATCGAACGTAACGCGTTGAAGAAAAATGAGCTGACGGTTGATGACAGCGCCATTATCGGCATTATCCGCTATTACACTCGCGAAGCCGGGGTGCGTAGCCTGGAGCGTGAAATCTCCAAGCTGTGCCGTAAAGCGGTGAAGACGCTGTTGATGGACAAGAAAGTCAAGCATATCGAGATCAACGGTGACAACCTGAAAGACTATCTGGGCGTTCAGCGCGTGGATTATGGTCGCGCGGATACCGAAAACCGCATCGGTCAGGTCACCGGCCTGGCGTGGACGGAAGTCGGCGGCGATTTACTGACGATTGAAACCGCCTGCGTACCGGGCAAGGGCAAGCTGACCTATACCGGCTCGTTGGGTGAAGTCATGCAAGAGTCGATTCAGGCTGCGTTGACGGTGGTGCGCGCGCGCGCCGACAAGCTGGGCATCAATGCGGATTTCTACGAAAAACGCGACATCCACGTGCACGTACCGGAAGGTGCGACGCCGAAGGATGGCCCAAGCGCCGGTATTGCGATGTGCACCGCGCTGGTTTCCTGCCTGACCGGTAATCCGGTGCGCGCCGATGTGGCGATGACCGGCGAAATCACGCTGCGGGGCCAGGTACTGCCAATCGGTGGTCTAAAGGAAAAACTGCTGGCGGCCCATCGCGGCGGTATCAAGACCGTGTTGATTCCGTATGAGAACAAACGCGATCTTGAAGAGATCCCTGACAATGTCATTGCCGATCTTGAGATTCACCCGGTACAGAAAATCGATGAAGTTTTGAACATTGCGTTGCAGAATCCGGCCTTCGGCGCGCAGCCGATCGCGGTAAAATAGTGACGTACAGCAAAATCCATTGATAAAACTTATACTGGCAAGCCATTTCTGACTTGCCAGTATTTTTTTGTGCCGCTAAGTTAGTCTACTGTTGGTCTGAGTTTTGTCCCATTGCGGGACACTTGCACAGGGTCGACGGGCTTGATATAACAGCTGCGCTGTCGCGCCGTAGGGATTTTTCGGCGCGACGATAGAATTCTAGAGGGGATGATAGAGTGAATAAGTCACAACTGATCGACAAAATTGCCGCAGGTGCTGATATTTCGAAAGCGGCAGCTGGACGTGCTTTAGATGCAATCATTGCATCCGTAACTGACTCCTTGAAGGAAGGGGATGATGTAGCTCTGGTTGGTTTCGGTTCTTTCACCGTGCGTGAGCGCTCTGCCCGCACCGGCCGTAACCCACAAACCGGTAAAGAAATTAAAATTGCTGCTGCCAAAGTGCCGGCTTTCCGTGCAGGTAAAGCGCTGAAAGACGCGGTAAACTGATTGCAGCGTCTAACCGGTTAGCGTCAATGGGTTTTGTGTCAAACAATCACCTGACGCAACGGAGTTGGTAAGGTAAGATACAAGGCGCATCGTTTGATGCGCTTTTTTTATTTTTGTCGCAGGGAACGCGCCTGCACAAGGGTTTTTAATCTATGCCCGGCTGCGCCGGGTTGCAGGAAGGCGGCAAGGCACTTTCGGCCGGTACCCACAGTACCTGGCCAGATGATGTGCAGTAGCCGGCGCACCAGCAGTCCGACGCATGAAGGGAATACATCACAGCGGAGCGTTGTCACACTATGATGGACAATTTACGCGCGGCAGCTAATAACGTCGTGCTCAAAATAATCCTGGCCTTGATCATCTTGTCATTTGTATTGACCGGGGTGGGTAACTACCTGATTGGCGGTTCCGGTGATTATGCAGCGAAAGTAAATGGCCAGGTGATCGAACGCGCTCAGCTGGAGCAGGCCTTCCAGAGCGAACGTAGCCGCATGCAGCAGCAATTGGGCGAACAATTCTCTGCGCTGGCCGGCAATGAAGGTTATATGCAGCAGCTGCGCCAACAGGCGCTGTCACAGCTGATCGACAACATGTTGCTTGACCAGTACGCGAAGAAACTGGGCCTGAGCATCAGCGACGATCAGGTCAAGGATGCGATTCGCAAAGCCCCTTATTTCCAGACTAATGGCCAGTTCGATAATGCCAAGTATCTCGATCTGCTCGCTCGCATGGGCTACAGCCCCGACAACTATGCGCAGTCGATGCGCCAGCAACTGCTTAACCAGCAGGTGATTCAGGCGTTCGGAAACTCCGGCTTCGTCCTGCCGAGCGAGTCTGAGGCGATGGCCGCATTGGTATTGCAAGAGCGTGATGTGCGCCTGGCAACCATCGATTTGAATGCGCTGCAAGCCAAGCAGACCGTCAGCGATGACGAGCTCAAGGAGTATTACAACCAGCACAAGAATAGCTTCATTGCGCCAGAGCAGGTGGAGGTCAGTTATATCCCGATGGATGCCGCCGCGATGCAAAGCAAGATCACGGTAAACGATGCGGACATCAGCGCGTATTATGACCAGCACAAAAGCAGCTACGGCCAGCCGGAACGCAAGAACTACAGCGTCATCCAGCTGAAAACCGAAGCCGAAGCCAAGGCGGTGCTGGATGAACTGAACAAAGGTGCCGACTTTGCCACGCTGGCAAAAGAGAAGTCCACCGACATCATCTCCAAGCGCAACGGCGGCGAGCTGGGCTGGTTGGAACCTGACACCACTGCAGACGAGCTGAAAGAAGCCAAACTGAGCGAGAAAGGCCAGCTTTCCGGCGTAGTGAAATCCTCGGTGGGCTACTTGATCGTACGCCTCAATGACGTTGAGCCGGAAAAGCTCAAGCCGTTGAGCGAAGTGCGTGACAGCATCGCCGACAAGGTCAAGCAAGAGAAAGCGGTAGACGCCTATTATGCGTTGCAGCAAAAAGTCAGTGAAGCCGCGACCAATGACAACGAGTCGCTGGCGTCGGCAGAAGAGGCCGCAGGCGTAAAAGCAGCGAAGACCGCCTGGTTTACGCGTGATAACGTGCCGGCTGAGCTGAACTTCAAACCGGTAGTACAGGCGATCTTCGACGGCTCCCTGATCGGCGAAAACGGCAGCCCGGGTAGCAACTCGGATGTGATCAACGTTGAGGGCGATCGCGCCTTTGTTATTCGCGTCTCGGGTCACAAGCCGGAAGGCGTTGAACCGTTCGACAAGGTAAAGGATCACGTTGCCGAGCTGGTTAAGCGCAACAAGGCGGTGCAACAGGCCAAACTGCAGGGCGAGAAACTGCTGGTCGAACTGAAGCAGGGCAAGGGCGATGACGCGCTGAAAGCGGCCGGTCTGAGCTTTGGTTCAGTGCAGAAGATGGCGCGTGCGCCGGAAGACAGCCAACTGACCGAAAGCGTATTTGCCCTGCCGCACCCGCAGCAAGGCAAGCCGGTGTACGGTATGTCACAGGATCGCCAGGACAACGTAGTGCTGATTGCCCTGGAAGCGGTGAAGCCAGGTACGCTGCCGGCTGATGAAATGAAAACCTTTACCGGCAAAATGCAGGAAAGCGCGATCGGCGTAACCTTCGATTCGCTGCTGGCGAATCTGCGTAAGGAAGCCAAGATCAAAATGGGCGCGGCCGAGCAACAGCCGCAATAACCCGCGCATTTTTCTGCAACTCGATGTAATCACCAAAGGCCGCTTTCGCGGCCTTTTCCATATTTCACATCCCTCGATTGCTGTCGCTGAGTATCTGCCGCAAGGTAGCCGTGCTGTCAAATACAAGGAGGATACAGCAATGACATCAAACGAAATCAGTCTGGTTCAAGGTTATCGGCGCAGCATCAAAAACCTGTTGGCGACCACCTTGCTGCTGCTGACGCTAGCGCCGGCGATGGCGGCGGAGAAACCGGCTGCGAGCCAGAAAGCCGCTACGACGGCCTCTGCGGCAAAAGCGCCGGCGGCACCCACGGAGGTTGAAGCGACGGTAAACATCAATCAGGCGGATGCGGAACAGCTGGCCAGCGTGCTCAATGGCGTTGGGTTGAAAAAGGCCGAAGCAATCGTGCGCTACCGCGAACAACATGGGCCGTTTACCGAAATTGACCAGTTACAGGAGGTGCCAGGCATTGGTTTGTCGCTGTTTGAACGTAATCGCGGCCGGTTGAGAATGTGATCCGGATCGCGGCCGTGCGGCAAAATATTCTCGCCACCGCGTTCCTCTGCTACATTTTTACAGGTCATACCAGTGTGTGACGCATCATCACATCGGCGAGGCGCAATCTTTCGCCTCGCCTTATTTTGTTACCACCGGTCAGGAGCGAACGTGCATTATGCAAACCATGATTAAAGTCCGCGGCTATCACCTTGATGTTTATCAACATGTTAATAACGCTCGCTATCTGGAGTTCCTGGAGGAGGCACGCTGGGAATGGCTGGACAATCTGGATGCCTTCCGCTGGATGACGGAAAACAACATCGCCTTTATCGTGGTGAATATCAATATCAATTATCGCAAGCCGGCGGTGTTGGGCGACCGGTTGCGCATCGACAGTCAGATGGAACAATTGAACGGCAAAAGCGGTGTGCTGAGTCAGAAGGTGACGTTGGAACCGCAAGGCTCACCGGTAGCGGACGCGCTGCTGACTTTTGTTTGCGTTGACTTGAAAACTCAGCGGGCGTTGCCGATTGAAGGAGAACTGCGCGAGCACCTGATGAGCCTGCAACAGCCGGCAATCAATGCTTCGGGCGATGGGCGGCTGTGAGTGCCGCCCCAGGAGAGCTTAGATCAGCCCGGTTTTCTGCTTCAGGCTCGCCATGATCTCGGCTTGCCGGCTTTGATACTGCGTCAGGCCATTGGCGCGTAGATGGCAGGCGGCGCATTCCCCGCAGCCGTCGCCCTTGATGCCGTTATAACAGGTCAGGGTATCCTGGCGTACGCGATCAAGCTGATGGTAATAATCCGCCAGCGCCCAGGTTTCCGCCTTGTTAAGCCACATTAGTGGCGTTTCAAAACGAATATCGCGGGCGATGCCCAGTACGATGGCCTGATTGAGCGCCTTGACGAATTCGTCGCGGCAGTCCGGATAACCGGAAAAGTCGGTTTCGCACACCCCGGTAATTACCGCTTCCGCTTCCACCTGATAGGCATAGATGGCTGCCAGCGTCAGGAACAGGATATTGCGCCCAGGCACGAAGGTGCTCGGCAAGCCACCCTCGGTTTCGCTACCAAACGCCGGAACCGGAATGTTGTCGCGGGTCAGGCTGCTGATCGCCAGTTCGTTGAGCAAACCGACGTCCAGAATCTTGTGGGCCTTGGCACCGAGCGAGTGTGACAGTTCCTGAGCTACGTCAATCTCGGCGCGATGGCGCTGGCCATAATCGAAGGTGATGCAGTGCACTTCGTCATACTGTTTTAAGGCCTGGATCAAGCAGGTCGTGGAGTCTTGTCCACCGCTGAATACCACTACGGCACGTTTCATAGAATTAATCCTTTGCTGCGACCCTTCCCGATACACATTCGGGCGGCCTGATGAGAGACATTTGTCAGCATTATGGTAGCAGAACTGTCGGGTTGGGCGTAGCGGCGGTTACGCCACCGGCGGGGGCAGCCAGGCCTGGCAAAAATCAAACCAGCCGTGGGCGGTAAGTGTGACGCCATGAATGCGCGGCGGCGCACTGACCTGATATTGATAGTTGAACAGCGGGGTGATGATCCCCGTCTCCATCAATTGTTGATAATAGGCCTGTATTGCGGCAAAGCGTCGCGGCTCGTCCGGGTATTGCTGAATTTGCCGCAGCCGCTGCGTCTGATGTCGGGCTACGGACGGCGGCAAAATGGCCTGCCACAGCACATCCTGCCGCAGCCAGCTTTCCAACGTTGCCTCCGGTGCTTCGCCGATCAGATTATCGGCCAGCAGCAAATCGGCCTCGGCGATTTGTTCTGCGCTCTGCCAGCGCTTACCGGAAAAATAACGGATCTCCAGCTCACAGCCGTGCTCGGCCAATAGCGCTTTCAGCGCGTGGGTTACCGCCATCAGTTCTACCGGTGGACGATATAACAGCGTCAGCTTTGGCGGCAACGCCAGGTTTTCAGCGGCTGAGTGTTGCGGAATGGCCCAGCCAGGCAGCATTTCCTGGCTGGGGGTAATCACGCCGTTGGGGATCGGCAGGTTGGCCAGCAGACCGGACTGCTGGATCAGCATCAGCAATTTCTTGCCCTGGGCCTCGCTGAGCGTGCCGCGCCGCAGGTTGAGCGCCAGATAGCACCAGCCGAGGCTCAGGCTGCGTTGTACCGGTCGGGCAAAAGGCAGCTCCTCCTGCTGGCCAAGGGTGATGCGCACCGGATGCTGGCAACTGGCATCGCCACCGGCCGACAGCGCCGGCGTGATCCAGTATTCGATACTTTCCAGGTATGGATGCTGCAAATGATAAAACGCATGCTGTTCCAGTCGAACCAGATGCGGTTCGTTCAGCGCCAGCTTGAACGCTCCGGCACCGAGCGTGGCATTTTCCGGATGGGTCATCAGGCAGGGTAAGTCGGCCAACCGATGCGCCAACCAATAATCTGGCGTATGCAAATCGAACTGGATGCACAGCGCATGCGGCAGAGCGATTGTGGCGACGCTTGCCAGACTCGGCATGCTGCGCGGGTGCGAACGCAATTTTTCCAGGGTTTGTAACAGTTGCTGGCCGCTGAGCGGCTCGCCGTTATGCCACCGCAATTGGCTACGTAGAAAAAACTGCCAACGCAGGCCGTCGGGGCCGATCTGCCAGTGGTGCGCCAGATCCGGCTGCGGAAGCCGGTTGCCGGTCGTAAAGCGGGTCAAGCCGGCGTGCAGCGTGGAAACCAGATGCTGTTCAGCGCGACCGGTGAGCGACAACGGATCCAGCGATTCCAACCGCCGATAGTAAGGGATACGCAACGTTGGGCTATCTGCTTGCCATTGGCCGCCGAGGTGCGGGCTCAGCACTTCTTGCAGATGTTGTGGATCAAGACGTACCAACGCCAGCGCACCCTGATGGTCGCCTTGCTGTAACAGGCGTTGCAGCAGCGCGCTGCGCAGCTCGTCCGGCATTTTCAGACACTGCAATTGGGCGCGTTTACCGCGGCCAGCCTGCGAATGCCAACTTAGCCAACCCTGTTGCTGCATTTGCTGCACCAGGGTGCGCGCGTGTCGTTCACTGCAATAAAACAGCGCCGCCAGCTGTGCCATGGTCATCAATACCGGCTCGCTGCCAAGCTGTTGATACAGGCGTTGATACTGGCCAAGACGGTGAATCAGGCGCATGACATCCCCTTGTTGTTCCATGCTGCCGGCCGTTGGCTGCGGTATGGAATTTATGCTTGATAAATCAGGAACTGTTTTTTCAAATTGTTCACTATTACTTCCGCAAATACCACCCCATACTTTCAGCACGATAACTGTTTCGACATTCATGAGGTCTTTATGTATCGCCTGGCAGCGTTCGATATGGATGGCACATTGCTGACTCCCGACCATCGCATTGGGTCGGAAACGCTGGCTGCGCTGAATAAATTGGTCGAGCGTGAGATGATCGTCACCTTCGCCACCGGCCGTCATTACCTTGATGCACAGCCAATCATGGCGCAACTGGGGTTACAGGGCTATCTGATTACCGGCAACGGCACTCGCGTCTACGATAAGCACGGCCAGCAACTGCACGCCAGCGATTTGCCGGCGGAGATTGCCGAACAGCTGCTGCATCGCCAGTGGGACACCTCAGCCAGCATGCACGTTTTTCGTGATGAAGGATGGCTGACCGAATTTGCCATGCCGGAACTGCTGCGGGCGCACCATTTGAGCGGTTTCCATTTTCAGCTGACCGCGCCGCGCAGCCTGCCGTCCAGCGGTAACAGCAAAGTATGTTTCATTGGTTCGCATCAGGAACTGACGCGGTTGCAGGTGCAGTTGCACGCTCACTTTTCCGGGCGGGTGGATCTGTGTTTTTCGGCGTACGACTGTCTGGAAGTGCTGCCGCTGGGCTGCAATAAAGGAGCGGCGCTGAACGTGCTCAGCGCTCACTTGGGCGTCTCCATGGCGGAGTGCATGGCATTTGGCGATGCGATGAACGATAAGGAAATGCTCGCCGCCGTCGGCCACGGCGTGGTGATGGGCAACGCATTACCGCAGCTGAAGGCGCAACTGCCGCAACTTACGGTTATTGGCCACTGTCAAACGCAGGCGGTGGCCCACTATTTGAACCATTGGCTGTGTTCACCTGGCTCCCCATATACCCCCGTATAGTGGAGTCCCCCTTGCAGCCGGCCGGGTATGATTACCCGGCTTTTTTTATTACTGTCGCAAGCCGTGATGGGCGGGTGACTTACAGGTTGCGCAGCTGTTCCAGGTACGGCGTCAGATCGCCGATTTGGCTGCTGACCCATTGCGGATTGTAGTAGGTGTCCAGATAGCGTTCGCCACTATCGCATAGCAGGGTGACGATAGCGCCTTGTTCGCCACGCTCGCGCATTTGCCTGGCCAGCTGCAGTGCTCCCCATAGATTGGTGCCGGTGGAGGCACCGACCTTGCGACCCAGGATGCCTTCCAGCCAGTGGATGGTGGCAACGCTGGCGGCATCCGGCACGCGCAGCATATTATCTATCACCGACGGAATAAACGACGGTTCCGCCCGCGGGCGTCCGATACCCTCAATTCGGCTACCGCAGCTGCCGATCAGCGTGCGATCGTGGTGCAGGAAACAGTCATAGAACACCGAGTTTTCCGGATCGACCACCGTTAGTTGAGTATCATGCCCTTGATAGCGGATGTAGCGGCCCAGGGTTGCCGAGGTACCGCCGGTGCCAGCGCTCATCACGATGTGTTTTGGCACCGGGAAAGGTTCACGCGCCATCTGGCGAAAAATGCTGTCGGCAATGTTGTTGTTGCCGCGCCAGTCGGTCGCACGTTCGGCGTAAGTGAACTGATCCATATAGTGGCCATTCAGCTCTTGGGCCAACTGTTCGGAAACGGCATAGATCTGTGCAGCGTGATCGACAAAGTGGCAGCGACCGCCATAGAACGTGATTTGTTCCACTTTGCGTCGTGCGGTGCAAGACGGCATCACCGCAATGAACGGCAGGCCAATCATGCGCGCGAAGTAGGCTTCCGACACCGCAGTGCTGCCGGAAGAGGCTTCGATAATCGGCGTGTTCTGGTTGATCCAGCCATTGCACAATCCGTACAAAAACAGCGAACGCGCCAGGCGATGCTTGAGGCTGCCGGTCGGGTGGGTGCTTTCGTCCTTCAGATAAAGATGAATGCCGGGAAATTCGGCCAGATTTAGGCGGATCAGGTGGGTGTCGGCGGAGCGCTGGAAATCCGCTTCTATTTCACCGATAGCATATTTTACCCAGGTGTTTGTCATCGTCTGGCCTTAAACTAGTGAGTGGTTTTGCGCGTAGCATAGCGCGTTATCAGGAAAAAAAGATTGCCATTTTCCCTGCTTAATCGCCTAATCAGAGAAAATATTTCCCCATGGTGGCTAAATGCTAGATAAAACCGATCGTAAACTGTTGCGCCTGTTGCAACAGGACTGTACGCAGTCGCTGCAAGCGATGGCCGAGGCGGTCAACCTGACCTCGACGCCGTGCTGGAAGCGGCTGAAACGCCTGGAGGATGAAGGTTACATTCGCGGCCGCGTGGCATTGCTGGATAACGAAAAGCTCGGATTGGGGCTGACGGCGTTTGTGCTGATCAAAACCCAGCAGCACAGCAGCGAGTGGTATCAGGCTTTTGTCGACCTCACGGCGCAAATGACGGAAGTGCTGGCGTTTTATCGCATGGCGGGCGAATACGACTATCTGCTGCAAGTGCAGGTGGCGGACATGAAAAGCTACGATAACTTTTACAAACGGCTGGTAAATGGCGTCCCGGGGTTGATTGACGTTACCTCGAGCTTCGCGATGGAAAAAATCAAATACACTACTGCACTGCCGGTTCCAGAGTGAAAAGTTCACCGAATTGGCCGCTCAACGGTGGTATTCTACGCTGCTAAAGCACAACAACAGTAAAAAACCAACTTATTTTGGATAAGACTGCGTGAGATTATTTGCTCAAATCGGCTGGTATTTTCGCCGCGAATGGCGCCGCTACCTTGGTGCGGTGGCTCTGCTGATTATCATTGCCATTTTGCAACTGCTACCGCCCAAGCTGGTGGGGGTGATTGTCGACGGCGTAACGGTAAACCATATGTCCAGCGGCGTGTTGATGGCCTGGCTGGGATTAATGGTTGCCACTGCCATTGTCGTTTACCTGCTGCGTTACGTGTGGCGGGTGCTGCTGTTCGGCGCGTCCTATCAGTTGGCGGTTGAACTGCGCGAGAATTTTTACCGCCAGCTCAGCCGGCAAAACCCGGCGTTCTATTTGCGTCATCGCACTGGCGACCTGATGGCGCGCGCCACCAATGACGTGGACCGCGTGGTGTTTGCCGCGGGTGAGGGGGTATTGACGCTGGTGGATTCATTGGTGATGGGCCTGGTGGTGCTGATCGTGATGAGCACCCAGATCAGTTGGCAACTGACGCTGCTGTCGCTGATACCGATGCCGATCATGGCTATCGTGATCAAATATTACGGCGATCAGCTGCACCAGCGTTTCAAATCCGCGCAGGCGGCGTTTTCCAACCTGAACGATCAGGCTCAGGAAAGCATGACCAGCATCCGCATGATCAAGGCGTTCGGGCTGGAAGATCATCAATCTAATCAATTTGCCGACGTGGCGGCGCAGACCGGCGCCAAGAATATGCACGTGGCGCGGGTCGACGCGCGTTTCGACCCGACTATTTATATCGCCATTGGCGCGGCCAATCTGTTGGCTATCGGCGGCGGCAGCTGGATGGTGGTAAATCAGATGCTGACGCTCGGCCAACTGACCAGTTTTGTCATGTATCTCGGCCTGATGATTTGGCCGATGCTGGCGCTGGCCTGGATGTTCAATATCGTTGAACGCGGCAGTGCGGCCTACAGCCGTATTCGCAGCCTGTTGGCCGAAGCGCCGGCGGTGCGTGACGGCGACAGCGAACTGCCGCCGGGGCGTGGGCAACTGGCGGTCGACATTCGCCGCTTCCATTACCCGGAAAACGCCCATAGCGCGTTACATGATGTGGCGCTGCATCTGGCACCTGGCCAGATGCTTGGCCTGTGTGGCCCGACCGGAGCAGGCAAGACCACGCTGTTGGCGTTGATCCAGCGGCAGTTTGATATTGACGAAGGCCATATCAGTTATCACGGCTTGCCGCTGACCGAATTGAAACTGGATGCGTGGCGTGCGCGTCTGTCGGTGGTTAGCCAAACGCCTTTCCTGTTTTCCGACAGCGTGGCGAATAACATCGCCTTGGGCAAACCTGGGGCTACGCAGGAACAAATCGAGCAGGCGGCGCGTCTGGCCAGCGTTCACGACGATATTCTGCGCTTGCCGCAGGGCTATGAAACCGAAGTCGGCGAGCGGGGCGTGATGTTGTCCGGTGGGCAAAAGCAGCGAATTTCAATCGCGCGAGCGCTGCTGCTGGAGGCGGAAATCCTGATCCTCGACGACGCCTTGTCGGCGGTCGATGGCCGTACCGAGCACCAGATCCTGCACAATCTACGCCGCTGGGGGCAAAACCGCACGGTAATCATCAGTGCGCATCGCTTGTCAGCTCTGACCGAAGCCAGTGAAATCCTGGTGATGCAGCACGGCACCGTGGCACAGCGCGGCGAGCACGCAACGTTGTCGGCGCAGCCCGGTTGGTATCGCGATATGTATCGTTACCAGCAGTTGGAGGCCGCGTTGGACGAGGCGCCGGAAATCGGCGTGGAGATGTTAACCAATGAGTAAAGTACAAACGCTGTGGCCGACGCTGAAACGGCTATTGGCCTATGGTTCGCCATACCGCAAACCGCTGGGGATGGCGGTGCTGATGCTGTGGGTTGCGGCGGCGGCGGAAGTGGCCGGGCCGATCCTGGTGAGCTATTTCATCGATAACTATGTTGCCAAAGGGCAACTGCCGCTGACCATCGTTACCGGACTGGCGGTGGCGTATATTCTGCTGGAACTGCTGGCGGCGGCGCTGCACTATTTTCAGGCGATTTTGTTTAATCAGGCGGCGGTCGGCGTGGTGCAGCGTTTGCGCACCGATGTGATGGACGCCGCGCTGCGCCAGCCGCTCAGCGCGTTTGATACCCAGCCGGTTGGGCAGTTGATTTCCCGCGTCACCAACGATACCGAAGTGATTAAGGATCTGTACGTGATGGTGGTTTCCACCGTGCTGAAAAGCGCGGCGCTGATCGGTGCGATGCTGGTGGCGATGTTCAGTCTTGATTGGCGCATGGCGCTGGTGGCGATCTGCATCTTCCCGGCGGTGTTGATCGTGATGGGCATTTACCAATATTACAGCACGCCGATTGTGCGGCGGGTGCGCAGCTATCTGGCGGATATCAACGACGGTTTTAACGAAGTGATCAACGGCATGGGGGTGATCCAGCAGTTCCGTCAGCAGATTCGTTTTGGCGAACGCATGAGCAATGCCAGTTGGTCGCATTATACTGCGCGCATGCAGACGCTGCGGCTGGACGGCTTCCTGCTGCGGCCGTTGCTCAGTCTGTTCTCGGCGCTGGTGCTGTGTGGCCTGCTGATGCTGTTTGGCTTCAGCGGCGAAGGGAGCATCGGCGTTGGGGTATTGTACGCGTTTATCAATTATCTCGGTCGTCTGAACGAGCCCCTGATCGAGCTGACGTCGCAGCAATCGATTCTTCAGCAGGCGGTGGTGGCCGGCGAGCGTATCTTTGAGCTGATGGATCGTCGCCAGCAGAGTTACGGTACCGACGAACATCCTTTGGCAAGCGGCCGGATCGAGATTGACAATGTGACCTTCGCTTACCGCGCAGACAAAAAGGTGCTGCAAAATATCTCGTTGCAGGTGCCGTCACGCGGTTTCGTGGCGCTGGTCGGCCACACCGGCAGTGGCAAAAGCACCCTTGCCAACCTGTTGATGGGCTATTACCCGGTCAATGAAGGAGAAATACGGCTGGATGGTCGACCGCTGTCGAGTCTGTCGCACCGCACCTTGCGCCAAGGGGTGGCAATGGTGCAGCAAGATCCGGTGGTGGTGGCTGAATCGGTGCTGGCCAACGTGACGCTTGGCCGCAATATCAGCGAACAGGCCGTATGGCAGGCGCTGGAAACCGTACAGCTGGCGGAGCTGGTGCGGGGGTTCCCGCAGGGGATCCATACGCGGCTTGGTGAACAGGGGAATAATCTGTCGGTCGGGCAAAAGCAACTGCTGGCGATGGCGCGGGTACTGGTGCTGGCACCGCAGATCCTGATCCTCGACGAAGCCACCGCCAATATCGATTCTGGTACCGAACAAGCGATCCAGCGCGCGCTGCGGCTGATTCGCGAACACACCACGCTGGTGGTGATCGCTCACCGTTTGTCGACTATTGTCGATGCGGACTCGATACTGGTGCTGCACCGCGGGTATGCGGTGGAGCAGGGTAATCACCAGCAACTTCTGGCGCAAAAAGGCCGTTATTACCAAATGTATCAGTTGCAGTTGGTGGGTGAAGAGCTGGCCGCCAGCAGCCGTGAAGATATCCAGACGGCATGATCTGTCCCCGGGAGCCATGGCGGCTCCCGCATCAATCCCTTCGCACCATAATCAGGCAGACTATCAGGCAAAATGTCTTGTCATGCACCCTGGCGGCGCACGCTGCACAATTGCAGTGCACATTAATTGACCACCGTTACCTTTCGTTGCTTGCCGGGCGCGGCTTACGCTACCGACGATTGCCCTTCGGCCGGGTAATTGGCTGAAAGTTCATATAAAACTATTTATGGCACAACCTTTGCTTTATTAGCCAGGTACCCAGGGTGAGTTTGGGCTTAATCGTGGAGAGGCAATATGAAGCTGGTTACCGTGGTGATCAAACCATTCAAGTTGGAGGACGTGCGTGAAGCCCTATCCTCTGTAGGTATTCAAGGGCTGACCGTAACCGAAGTGAAAGGGTTCGGACGCCAGAAGGGGCATGCAGAGCTTTATCGTGGTGCCGAATACAGCGTCAACTTTTTACCGAAGGTCAAAATCGATATCGCCATCGCTGACGATCAATTAGATGAAGTGGTTGATGTCATTAGTAAAGCTGCCTACACCGGCAAAATCGGTGACGGCAAGATTTTCGTTGCCGAATTGCAACGTGTTATTCGCATACGCACCGGCGAAACAGATGAAGCAGCACTGTAAATACTGGCTCAGTTAAGTAGATGGGATGGATTGATAATGAAAAAACTTTTCTCCATGTTGGGCCTGAGTACGGTGACCCTGGTTCCCTCTTTGGCTCTGGCCGCTCCGGCGGTAGCAGACAAGGCAGACAACGCGTTCATGATGATTTGCACCGCGTTGGTGCTGTTTATGACCTTACCTGGCGTGGCGCTGTTTTACGGTGGTTTGCTGCGCTCGAAAAACGTTCTGTCGATGTTGACGCAGGTCACCGTTACCTTTGCCTTGGTATGTGTACTGTGGGTGCTGTACGGTTATAGCCTGGCCTTCAGCGAAGGCAATGCTTTCTTCGGCGGATTTGAAACGGCCATGCTGAAAGGTATCGGCATTGACAGCGTTACCGGCACCTTCAGCCAAATGATCCATGTTGCGTTCCAGTGCTCCTTCGCCTGTATCACCGTGGCGCTGGTAGTGGGTGGCTTCGCCGAACGCATTCGCTTTTCCGCGGTGGTGATTTTCGCCACCATCTGGTTCACCATTTCCTATCTGCCGGTGGCGCATATGGTGTGGGGCGGTGGCTTCCTGGCGGCAGACGGTGCGCTGGACTTCGCTGGCGGAACCGTGGTGCATATCAACGCCGCAAGCGCCGGACTGGTGGGAGCCTATCTGTTGGGCAAGCGTGCCGGCTTTGGCAAGGAAGCGTTCAAACCGCATAACTTGCCGATGGTGTTTACCGGGGCTTCGATCCTGTACATCGGTTGGTTTGGTTTCAACGCCGGCTCGGCCAGCGCGGCCAACGGCATTGCGGCTCTGGCGTTCCTCAATACCGTGATTGCTACCGCAGGCGCGATCCTGTCCTGGACCTTTGCCGAATGGATTGTGCGTGGCAAGCCGTCGTTGCTGGGCGCATGTTCCGGCTGCATCGCCGGTCTGGTTGCCGTAACGCCGGCCGCTGGCACCGTTGGCGTGGGGGGCGCGTTAATCATTGGTCTGGTGGGCGGGGTTGCCGGCCTGTGGGGCGTGGTCACGCTGAAGAAATGGCTGAAAGTGGACGACACCTGTGATGTCTTCGGCGTGCATGGCGTATGTGGCATCGTCGGTTGCCTGTTGACCGGTGTGTTCACTGCATCGTCGCTGGGCGGCACCGGGTACGCCGAGGGCGTCACCATGGGCCACCAGGTGTGGGTGCAGCTGTTAAGCGTGCTCATTACGCTGGTGTGGTCTGGCGTGGCGGCATTCCTCGCCTTTAAAGTGGCCGGCGCCATCGTCGGGCTGCGCGTACCGGAAGAACAGGAGCGCGAAGGCCTGGACGTCAACAGTCACGGCGAGAGTGCGTATAACCAGTAAGATGAGTAGCAAGTTGTAAAGAAGAGCGGTGCGCTAAACATAAAAAATAATGATGATGCAAAAAAGGGCGATGATCACATCGCCCTTTTCCTTTGTGCCTTATCAAGCTTGGCGCTGGCGAATAACCCCTTCCTGTACCGTGCTGGCGATCAGTACCCCTTCGCGGGTGTAAAACTGGCCACGTACAAAACCGCGGGCGCCGGATGCCGAGGTGCTTTCAACCGCGTACAGTAGCCAATCGTCCAGGCGGAATGGGCGGTGGAACCACATCGAATGGTCAATGGTGGCAACCTGCATGCCCGGCTCGAGGAAGCCGACGCCGTGTGGCTGTAGCGCCGTTGGCAGGAAGTTGAAGTCCGAGGCGTAACCCAACAGGTATTGGTGGATGCGCTGGTCGTCCGGCATACTGCCGTTGGCGCGCAACCAGACGTAGCGATGTGGCTCTTCCACGCTGCCCTGCAATGGATTATGGAATTTCACCGGGCGTATTTCGAGTGGCTTTTGGCCGATAAATTTGTCCCGTACCTTTTCCGGCAGCATATGCGCCAGTTTTTGTGCGATTGCCGATTCCGACATCAATCCTTCCGGCGGCGGCACCTCCGGCATGGTGTTTTGATGTTCAAAACCCTCTTCCGGGCTTTGGAACGATGCGGTCATGTAAAAGATCGGCTTGCCGTTCTGGATGGCGCTGACCCGGCGGGCGCTGAAGCTGTTGCCGTCACGCAGCGTTTCGACGTCATAGACGATGGGTTTGCTGCTGTCGCCCGGACGCAGGAAATAGCTATGGAACGAGTGCACGCTGCGCTCGGCGGGAATGGTCTGTTTGGCGGCGTAGAGTGCCTGACCGACGACCTGGCCGCCAAATACCTGGCGTAAACCGAGATCTTCACTTTGGCCGCGGAACAATCCTTCTTCGATTTTTTCCAAATCGAGCAGTTCAAGGAGATTTTGCAGTGCCTGGCTCATAAAAAAGTTACCCTTTTAATAATCATTTTATGCAGTGTGCTGAATATCACGGCGGGACGTCAACATCTTGCGTTATGACACAGACGAAATTGCCTTAATAGTGAGCGTTATTAGAACGCTAAGTGATTAATAGGTAGGCTAATAGGAATTTTTCAGGATTTTGTGCTAGGTTTAATGGGTCAGGTGGTTAAAGCCACCAACGTGTTGAGAATAATAAAGGAGACCGACCCATGAAACTCTGGCAAATCCTTGGTGGAGCTACTGCATTAACCGTCACATTGGCCGGCTGCGCCCAGAAGAGTGCGGAGGTGCCAACACCGGCAGCAGGCAGCCCGGCGACTGCGCAGCAAATGCAGGTTCAGGGCCCGGCGGTGACAGGTTCGGTTAACATGCGTCAACGTATCGCGCTGCCTCCGAATGCGGTGCTGACGGTAACCCTTTCGGATGCTTCGCTGGCTGATGCGCCTTCCAAAGTGATTGCCCAGCGGGTGATTCGCACCGAAGGCCAGCAGGCACCGTTTAACTTCGCCATACCTTTCAATCCGGCGGAAATTCAGCCGAACGCACGTATCATCCTGAGCGCGGCAATCACCGTGGATGGTCAGTTGACCTTTATTACCGACACCATTCAGGAAGTGGTGAACCGCAACGGCACTCGTGCCGATTTGCAATTGGTTCCGGTACAGAACATTCCGGTGCAGGCGACACCAACCGCCATGCCATAATGCGATAGATTCTTATCTCGGTGTGTCGTTCGACAGCCTTTGGCCGGCCGGCCAAAGGCTGTTTTATTATAGGCGCCAGCCAAAACGGCGCAGATCGATCACGCCGCCGACGCCAAATTGGATACCCTCCGCCAACAGCGCCTGGCGCTGACGCTGAAAATCCTCCCCGCGCAATGAAATCTTGCCATGACGATTGATCACCCGGTGCCATGGCAAACTGCTGCCTGGCGGTAACTTCTTCAATACGCCACCGACCTGCCGTGCAGCGCGCGGAGATCCCGCCAGTTGCGCCACCTCACCATAGGTGGTGACTTTACCCGCAGGAATTGCCGCGACGACATGAAATACGCGCTGGCGGAAGGTGGCATCTGTTGATTCCATCTGCTGTTTACCTACCCTGTAAAACCCAGGTTGGCAGTGTGCCACAGCAGGGGTGGGTAAGAAAACAGCGGTCAGGTCCGGTTGGCTTGCTATTTGGGGTGCCATCAACGATAATGCCCACCGCTTCGAAGTACAGAAGCCGTCAATGGGGGCCCTGTTGGTTCTCCCGCAACACTAACTTGTGAACTCGGTCAGGTCCGGAAGGAAGCAGCCGCAGCAGGTGACGTGTGTGCCGGGATGTAGCTGGCAGGGCCTCCACCAATTTAGATAACTGATTGATTTGTTGGTTATTTATTTAGATTTAGAGCATTGTATTCGCAGGCGTCACACTTTTTGTGGATCGTAGGGGATACTAACCGTATCTCACCTGGCTCTCTCCCGTCACGGCATTGGCTACTACCGTAGAATCTACCGGCAGCTCGAAAACGTCGGGAAATCCGCGTATTACTTCGCACTTGCTCAATGCGTGTTCAGCGCTATTCTTTCCCCTCTCCGAGGATAATTCGTCATTCACTCCACCAATTGCAGCTGTATCATCACCACTCAGAGCTAAAGACGCTCACAAGGAACAGTTGCACGCTTATATAGCATCAAGGTTGTTTCATAAGAAATCTTTTTATAAGACTAATCTCAATTATTGCCTTTTATCAAAACTTTTACATTCTCATATCTCCTGCTCACGCTTGGTTCAAAATTTTTGAGTCGTGAGAGGTTTGCAACTAGGCGTTATTAAGCCTGTTGCCTCGGGTTAGGCCTTAGCTATTAATATCAATTCGACTAACGTAATGGGGGCAGGGATGGATACAGTTGAACTGCTAAATGGGGATGTAGGACGGCCAAATCTGAGCACCGGTGAACGGTTTTCCATGGTGTTCTGTGAGACGCGGCCGAGCAGCGAGGATGTTGATGACTTTGGTGCTATTGCCGCTGTGCTATCCCGCCTGCATGTCTCTCCCTCGCGTAGGAAACCTGCTGGAGCTGTTAGAGATACCTCCTACGTTTCCCGTGGTTTCCGCGCAATTTTCGCTAAGACTACATTCCCGCTCCCGCTAGGAGCAAAGCTGCCATCAGTAATTGGTGGTTACCTTGCCTGGATATTAACGGAGCAAGCGCAGGCCTTTACCCGCTGATAAAAAAGCATCCAGACTGGAGGCAATGAGCAGCCAAAAGTAAATTGATTTTTCATGGTGCTAGATATTGACGTAATATCTTTTAGGAATAAAAGAATGCTAAATAATATTCTCATTGAGGCCGACCACGGCATCGGCTCAACGCAGACAAATCTTGGATTATCTTACGTATTTCCAAACGGCAGTCGGCACTTTGTCATACAGTTTATTCATCGTCAGCTCGGCCAGCCGATGATCCGCCGCAGAGTAAAAAAGTTCCAGTTCGTCGTCAGAAAGTTCATACTTGTTTTTTTCAATAACGCGTTCAAGCGTGTCAATCGTGGTGCATTTACGTAAACGCATCAGATAGTCAATTTTAGTCATGATAACCTTTAGTCTTATTAACCGTCGAATAATTTGGGGATAATTATCCCTTAAGTTTTCATCGTAGTACAGATGCCCTCTCCTGAGAACATTCTGAATAGTCGCGCTTTGGTTTTTTGCCAACGACGCAGATCGGAATCATTAATACCGTAACTACTAAACAGCGTGTAGGTATCGTCGAGATATTCTTCGACCAGTTCCGAAAAATCGCTTTCGTCCATGTATTTTATTTTATAGCTCATGATAAACGAAGCAATATGCTCAATCAGTTCATTAAGCTGTAGGTTGATCGCAGACGTTGGATCGTTTACCCAGCCATGGTGGCTGTCACCGAGAGTCGCGATCCCTTCATCATACAAAGTTTCGCACAAGAATTTAAGCTGGGCAATATCGTGCCGCTTAGGCGAATACTCATCCATATCATCCCCTCCGTAAGTCTTAATTTCGGTGTGATAACACTCTGTGAGTAAGCTGGTGGACTTCTTGTCGGAGGTAGCTTAAGTGATGCGATATAAACTTTCCGTATTATTAATATAAATCATTTTTCCGCAGCTGGCCTGTAATTATTACGTAATCTTACAATTCGTCTGCCGTTGACGGGCGGGAGTTGTCAATTATATCAAAAACTAACCCTTGTCGGCTCAGGCTAAAACGCACACTGTCACTAAGGTATTCATGAGCGTAGATATCAATGCAGGCATTGAAGATGTACCACTGGTAGCGGTAACTCATTGAATACTCAAGTGCGGACAGCTGTCGTAACTCAAGTATTTCTAATGATCCCTCAGTATAATGAGCATTTTCTGAATAAAAACTCAGGCCGCTAGTTAACGCGGGAACTAACTCTGACAGTCGATCGTTAATCACTTTCATTAATTGATCGCGAGAAAGTGAGCTAACGTTCTGCTGACAAGCCAAGGTTACGTGCATTTATCTCTGCCTGCTCTCGACAACGTTAGCCTTATCTTACTCTTTTTTCGCGCGGTCGTCGGCAGACTTTTCACTTACCATAGTTTTTTTACAATTCCCAAGCGTTTACCGTATCGGAAATAGCCCATCTATTTAAGAACAATCTTAGCAATAACCTTCAATGCTCTACCCAGAGAGAAAGTGGGGCGGGATTGTCGGTCGTTACGTTAAGTTGCAATAAAATGTTTTCCGCCGCTTGAGCCTGCGCTAATGTTGTGATGTTATATTATAACATTAACTAAAGAGCGTTTAGCGACATGAAGCATTCTTCTGCGTACGACAAATCGGAGCCATTGCCGGTTTACAGCTGGTTCACCGCCTCTGCCGGGGCGCGCTGTGCCGCCGCACTGCTGTTGTTGACGGCATTATGGTTGGCCATCGGCTGGGCGGTGGCATTGCCATGATCGCATTACGGCATGCGGTTTTTGGTTACGGCACCGGTGCTCTGTTTCCACCGTTAAGCGGTCGTTTCAACCGCGGATCGCTGACGGCGGTGATCGGTAGCAATGGTGCCGGCAAATCCACCTTATTGAAAACCATCGCCGGGCTATTGCCGTTGCAGGGCGGCCATATCGACTACGGCGACAGTAAATTTCCCTCGATTGCCTATTTGCCGCAGCAGGCGGAACTGGATCGCCAGTTTCCAGTTGTTGTCAACGACGTGGTTGCCATGGGCTGTTGGCGACGGTGGGGCATGCTGGGCGGATTGACGGCCAGTGCGCGCGCGCAGATAGCCGAGGCATTGGCCACGGTGGGAATGAGCCAGATGATACACGCGCCGGTGAGTGAATTATCCGGTGGTCAGTTGCAGCGGGTGTTATTTGCCCGGTTGTTAACCCAGCAAGCGCCGCTGATCTTACTGGATGAACCTTTTACCGGCATCGACAGCGCGACGATTGGCTTATTGTTGCGGGTGATTGCGCGTTTGCATCAGCAAGGGAAAACGGTGATCGCGGTTTTACATGATATGGCAATGGTGGCCGGGCATTTTCCTCAGGCATTGCTGTTGACGCAGCACGATTGTCATTGGGGCGATGCTGACCGCGTTCTCGCACAACTGCCGTTATTGCATGCCGCCAACGCTTCGGTTAGCCGGATCAAGGTAGTGTCATGATGCTGCATCATCTGCTGGTCGATCCCTTCCTGTCCTTCGGTTTTATGCGCCGGGCGCTGGTGGCCTGCCTGGCGTTGTCGCTTAGCACTGCGCCGCTTGGAGTGTTTCTGTTATTGCGTCGCATGAGTCTGGTGGGAGATGCGCTGTCGCATGCGGTACTGCCAGGTGCGGCGATCGGCTATCTGATGTCCGGCATGTCATTGGTGGCGATGGGCATCGGCGGGTTTATCGCAGGTCTGGCCGTGGCGATACTTTCCGGCCTGGTCAGCCGGCATACGCCGCTCAAAGAGGATGCCAGCTTCGCCGGTTTTTACCTCGGTTCGCTGGCGCTCGGGGTGACGCTGGTATCGCTGCGCGGCTCCAGCGTTGACTTGCTGCACGTATTATTTGGCTCGATTCTGGCGGTGGATAGCCATGCCATGGTGATGGTGGGCGGGATCGCCAGCGTGTCGTTGCTGACGCTGGCTGCGTTGTATCGGGCGCTGGTGATCGAATCGTTTGACGCGACCTTTTTACGCGTTGGCGCCCCGCGCTGGCTGGCATGGGTGCATGGTCTTTTTCTGGCATTGGTGGTGGTCAATCTGGTGGCCGGGTTTCAAATCCTGGGCACGCTGATGTCGGTTGGGCTGATGATGTTGCCGGCCGCCAGCGCACGCTTCTGGGCAGGTAATCTGCCGCAGACTCTGGCGGCAGCGATGGCGATCGCCGCACTCGCCAGTATCGTCGGGCTGCTGTGGTCTTATTATGCATCGTTGCCCGCCGGCCCGGCGATCGTGCTGAGTGCCAGCCTGATATTTTTCATTTCGATTCTATTTGGGAGGCGTGGTGGGATTTATGCCCGTGCGCGTCGTTGAGAAGTGCCCTGTACAAGGAGATACCAATGAAAGGTTTATCAATAACGCTGGTGGCGGCGGCTCTGCTTTCCAGCCCGTTGGCAATGGCCAATACCGTGAACGCGGTGGCCAGTTTTTCCGTGTTGAGCGACATCGTCAAACAGATCGGTGGCGAGCATGTCAAGGTGACGTCGCTGGTGGGGCCGAACGGCGATCCGCACAGTTTTGAACCGTCGCCCCAGGACAGCAAACTGCTATCACAGGCAGATTTGGTGTTTGTCAGTGGCTTGGGGCTGGAAGGCTGGATCGACAGGTTGGTAAACGCTTCCGGTTATCATGGCCCGTTGATTACCACCTCACAGGGAATTTCGACTCGCCAGATGGCAGAGGATGGCAAGCCGGTTACCGATCCGCATGCCTGGAACAGCATGAAAAACGGCGTTCAGTATGCGACGAACGTGATGAATGCGTTGATCGCCGCCGATCCGCAGGATGCCAATTATTTCCGTCAACGCGGCGCCGAATACATACAGCAGTTGCAACGGCTCGACCGCTGGGCGCAGGCGGAATTTGCCGCCGTGCCGGCAGAAAAGCGCAAGGTACTGACCAGCCATGATGCGTTTGGTTATTTCGGGCAGCAATATGGCGTGACCTTCCTGGCGCCGGTGGGTTTTTCTACCGAGGCGGAGGCCAGCGCCAGTGACGTTGCCCAGTTGATTACCCAAATCAAACGGGAAAAGGTGCACACCTATTTTATCGAAAACCAGACCGATCCACGCCTGGTGAAGCAAATCGCCGCGGCAACCGACGCCAAGGCTGGTGGAGAGTTGTATCCTGAAGCGCTGTCAACCGCCCAGGGGCCAGCGGCAACCTATGTTCAGGCGTTCAAGCACAACGTCGAAACCATGGTCGCCAGTATGAAATAACGGTGATTTAGCCCCGTCTGGATGGTGGGGCTTGTTAGAGCCGATTGGCAATTACCCATAAAAAAGCCCCGTTGAACAGCTACGGGGCTTTGACGATAAACGAGATGTTTTACGATAGTTAACGCTTTTTCTTACGTCCCTGTACCGCTTTAAAACGTGGATTGGACTTGCAGATCACGTAGATGCGACCCTTGCGGCGCACCACTCGGCAATCTGGATGGCGATTCTTCGCCGAACGCAATGAACTCAAAACCTGCATGCTGATTCCCTTTACTTACTGCCGATAAAGCGACCGAAACGCTGCTGGAAGCGTGCGGTGCTGCCTTCTTTGGAAAACTCTTTCTGCTTGCCGGTGTAGTACGGGTGCGAAGCGGAAGAGACGTCGATAGTGACGTATGGCAGGGTTTCGCCGTCATGATCGATAGTGCGCTCGGTCTTGATAGTCGACCCCACTTTAAAATAGGCATTGGCGCTCAGATCGTGAAACACCACGGTACGGTATTCTGGATGAATGTCTGCTTTCATGATGACCTCTCATGTTATGTTATACTATAACAATAAGTATGCGCCGATCGGCGTACTCGATCAAGTATAAATTGTCGACCCAGAGCAACCATTGCGCGTGTCAAGGGAGGGGGGCATAAAAAAAGGCCGCATACGCGGCCTTGGTATTCAGTAGAGAAGGGGATCAGCGATGCTCAACCGGATGAGAATGCTCGAGGTCTTCGCTCTTCTTGGAGAAGCGGCGGCGTACCACCACGAAGAACACCGGAACGAAGAAGATCGCCAGCACGGTTGCGGTGATCATCCCGCCCATAACGCCGGTACCTACCGCGTTCTGGGCACCGGAGCCAGCGCCACTGCTGATAACCAGCGGCAGTACCCCGAGGATGAAGGCCAGCGAGGTCATCAGAATCGGACGCAAACGCATGCGAACCGCTTCCAGCGTTGACTCGATCAGCCCCTTGCCTTCTTTTTCCATCAGATCCTTGGCGAATTCCACGATCAATATCGCGTTCTTCGCCGATAGCCCAATGGTTGTCAGCAGGCCCACCTGGAAGTAAACGTCGTTGTTCATACCGCGCATGGTTGCCGCCAGTAGCGCACCGATAACCCCCAGTGGCAGTACCAGCATCACCGAGAACGGAATCGACCAGCTTTCATACAGCGCCGCCAGACACAGGAACACCACCAGAATCGAGATGGCATACAGTGACGGGGCCTGGTTGCCAGACAGACGTTCCTGGTAGGACATGCCGGTCCAGTCATAACCAACGCCGCTTGGCAGTTTCGACGCCAGTTCTTCCATCAGGTTCATGGCTTCACCGGTACTCTTGCCTGGCGCAGCCTGGCCGAGGATTTCCATCGATGGCAGACCGTTGTATCGCTCCAGACGCGGTGAGCCGTATTCCCACTTCGCGGTAGCGAAGGCGGAGAACGGTACCATCTGGCCGCTATCGCCGCGCACATACCAGTTGTTGATGTCGTTCGGCAACATACGGAACGGTGCATCAGCCTGTACGTAAACCTTCTTCACACGACCACGGTCGATGAAGTCGTTGACGTACGAACCGCCCAGCGCGGTGGTCAGCGTACTGTTGATGGTAGTAATGCTGACGCCCAGCGCCTTGGCTTTTTCCTGATCGACGGTCAGTTTGAACTGCGGCGTATCTTCCAGACCGTTAGGACGCATACCGACCAGAACATCTGGGTGTTTTGCAGCCATGCCCAACAGCTGGTTACGCGCTTCGGTCAGTTTTTCGTGTCCCAGACCGCCCTGGTCGATCAATTCAAAGTCGAAGCCGGTCGCGGTGCCCAGTTCGATAATTGCAGGCAGGTTGAACGGAATGACCATACCGTCCTTGATTTTCGAGAAGGCAGCCATGGCTCGGCCAGCAATCGCCTCAACCTTGTTCTCGGTACCCGGACGTTCATCCCAGTTCTTCAGGCTGACGAAGGACAGACCGTTGTTCTGGCCATTACCGTTAAAGCCGAAGCCGGCAACGGTAAACACCGACACCACGTTGTCTTTCTCTTTCGTCAGGAAGTAGTCGGTGACCTCTTCCAGAACTTTAGAGGTACGTGCCTCGGTGGCACCGGCAGGCAACTGCACCATGGTCAGCAGGATGCCCTGATCCTCATCCGGCAGGAACGAGGACGGCAGACGCAGGAACAGGAACGCCATGCCGACGACGATCAGCAGATAGATCAGCAGGTAACGACCGGTGCTGCGCAGAATGTTGGCTACGCTGTCGGTGTAGTGGTGCGTGCTCTTTTCGAACATGCGGTTGAACCAGCCGAAGAAGCCGGTCTTCACGCCGTGGTCGCCTTTCGCTACCGGTTTGAGCAGGGTGGCACACAGCGCCGGCGTCAGAATCAACGCAACCAGCACCGACAGGGCCATTGCCGAAACGATGGTGATCGAGAACTGTCGATAAATCGCCCCGGTAGAACCGCCGAAGAACGCCATTGGTACGAATACCGCCGACAGTACCAGCGCGATGCCGACCAGCGCACCCTGGATTTGATCCATCGATTTTCTGGTGGCTTCTTTCGGCGGCAGTCCCTCTTCGGACATCACACGCTCGACGTTTTCCACCACCACGATGGCGTCATCCACCAACAGACCTATCGCTAGCACCATGCCGAACATCGTCAGGGTGTTTATCGAGAAGCCGAACGCTGCAAGAATGGCAAATGTTCCCAGCAAGACGACCGGTACGGCGATGGTTGGAATCAACGTCGCACGGAAGTTTTGCAAGAACAGATACATGACCAGGAATACCAGTACGATCGCTTCGAACAGCGTTTTCACCACTTCATTAATCGAAATCTTGACGAATGGAGTAGTGTCGTACGGATAAACCACTTTCATCCCTTGCGGGAAGAAGGGAGCCAGCTTGCCAAGTTCCGCTTTTACGCCAGCGGCGGTGTTCAGGGCGTTGGCGCCGGTGGCCAGTTTGATACCCAGACCTGCCGCCGGTTTGCCGTTGAAGCGCGCCGTTACCGAATAGTTTTCAGCACCGCGTTCGATGCGTGCCACGTCTTTCAGACGCACCTGCGAACCGTCACTGTTAACCTTCAGCAGGATCTTGCCGAACTCTTCCGGTGACTTCAGACGGGTCTGCGCAATGATCGAGGCGTTCAGCTGTTGGCCCGGCACCGGAGGCATACCGCCCAGTTGCCCGGCGGCAATCTGATTGTTCTGCTCGGTGATGGCGCTGGTAACATCGGTCGTCGTAAGCTGGAAGTTGTTCATCTTGTTCGGATCGAGCCAGACACGCATCGCGTATTGTGCCCCGAACAGCTGAACCTCACCCACGCCGTGAGAACGGCTGATCGGGTCTTTGATATTGGAAGCCACGTAGTCCGCAATATCATCCTGGGTCATGTTCGGATCGTCGGAAACGAAGCCGGCTACCATCAGGAAGCTACTGCTGGATTTTTCTACTTTCAGGCCTTGCTGTTGCACCTCTTGTGGCAACAGTGGCGTTGCCAGAGACAGTTTGTTCTGGACCTGAACCTGCGCGATGTCAGGGTCGGTGCCGGATTCAAACGTCAATGTAATTTGTACGCTACCAGAGGAATCACTGGATGAGGACATGTACATCAGATTATCGATACCGTTCATGTTCTGTTCGATAATCTGTGTCACGGTGTCCTGCACCGTCGTGGCATCAGCGCCAGGATAGGTGGCGGAGATCGTCACCGCCGGTGGTGCGATAGTCGGATACTGCGCAATCGGCAGTTTCATTATCGCAAGCACCCCCGCCAACATCACGATGATGGCGATTACCCAGGCGAAAATAGGGCGATCTATAAAGAACTTAGCCATGTATTACCGGCTCCTTTTTATGACTTCTGCGCGTCAGCCTGTGGCTGTTTTTGCGCCTGAGTGTCAACTTCTTGTGCTTTTACCTGCGCGCCCGGTTTGACTTTCATCAATCCGGTGACAATAACGCGATCGCCGGCTTTCAACCCTTCGCTGACCAGCCATTTGTCGCCAATCGCCTGATCCGCTTTCAGTGAACGCAGTTCCACCTTGTTGTCGGCTCCGACCACCAGCGCAGTCGCATCGCCACGCGGATTACGCGTTACGCCCTGCTGTGGAACCAGCAGCGCGTCGTTGCGAACGCCTTCGTCCAGACGAGCGCGCACGAACATGCCAGGCAACAGTTCATCTTTCGGGTTCGGGAACACGGCGCGAATGGTGATGGAGCCGGTGGTTTCATCAACGGTTACGTCAGAGAATTCCAGCGTGCCTTCCTGTGCGTAGGTCTGGCCGTTCTCCAGCAGGAGCTTGACCTTGGCCTTGCCGTTTTCCTGCTTTAGCGAGCCGCTGGCCAGTTCCTGTTTCAGACGCAGGAAATCGTTGCTGGACTGGGTAACGTCAACGTACATCGGATCCAGCTGTTGTACGGTAGACAACGCGTTGGTTTGACCACTGGTTACCAGCGCACCTTCGGTGACGGCGGATTTGCCGATACGCCCGGAAATCGGCGAGGTCACCTTGGTATAGGCCAGATTGATGCGCGCCGTTTCTACCGCAGCCTTGGCCGCGACCACTGCCGCGTTATTCTGTTGCAGGGTGGAGATGGCGGTATCGTAATCCTGCTTACTGATGTAATTGGTACCCAGCAATGGTTTGTAACGGTTGACCGTCAGACGGGCAATGTCGGCTGCGGCCTGAGCCTTGGCCAGATCGCCTTTGGCACTGTCATAGGTGGCTTGATAAGTCGCGGGATCGATCTGGTACAGCGACTCACCGGCTTTGATATCACTACCTTCAACAAAGTTGCGTTTCAGAATAATACCGCTGACCTGAGGACGAACTTCGGCGATGCGATACGCAGCGGTGCGACCAGGGAGATCGGTAGTAATGTTGAGAGGTTCGGTTTTCAGGGTCACCACACCCACTTCAGGGGCCGGTTGTTGCGCGCCTTGCTGTTGGGCTTCTTTATCATTACATCCTGTAAGCACTAAGCTGCCGGAAAGCATCAGAACTGCCGCCAGAGGCGTTAACCCTCTGTTTTTGTTCATAGAAAAACCTCAAGTGTCCGATTTCAAAATGATCAATGGATCACAAGCATTAAAACCCATTGCTGCGTTAATTATATGTGCGTGCTATGGTACATACATTCGCGAATGTATGTAAATCACAGTCCCCCTAAAAAACAACGCCATGGCACGAAAAACCAAACAGCAGGCGCAAGAAACCCGACAGCACATTCTTGATGCTGCGGTAAGAGAATTCTCTGAACGTGGCGTTTCTGCAACGTCACTGACAGATATTGCCACCGCAGCCGGGGTTACCCGTGGTGCAATTTATTGGCACTTCAAAAATAAGGTAGACCTGTTTAACGAAGTTTGGGAATTATCAGAATCGAAAATAGGTGACCTCGAAGTAGAGTATCAGGCAAAGTTTCCAGAGAATCCACTGAGGATTTTAAGGGAAATCCTGATTTACATCTTGACCGCTACGGTAGAAGACGTCCGTCGACGTGCATTGATGGAAATTATATTTCATAAATGCGAGTTTGTGGGCGAAATGATGCCATTACATGACGTGCGCAAGGTATTGTACCTGGAAAGTTACGAGCGGATTGAGTCAGTGCTTGAGAACTGCATCCGTCATGACCAGCTACCGGAGGATCTGCATATCCGCCGTGCGGCTATTATTTTGCGTGCCTATGTCACCGGCCTGATGGAAAACTGGCTTTTTATGCCGGAAAGTTTTGATTTGAAGCGCGAGGCAGCAACGTTGGTTGATGCGTTTATCGAAATGGCGCAGTACTGCCCAACGTTGCGTATCAAACCGGGTGAGCGGGCGGCGTTGATGCAGCGTGTCGACGGCCCCCTTCAATAGCAAACAGGGAGGAATAGATGACTTCAATGGTACTGATTGCCAGCGGTGCAGCCTACGGGCAGGAATCGCTGTTTAATGCGTTGCGTCTGGCGATTGCCTTGAAAGAGCAGCAAGGCTCGCTGGATTTGAAACTGTTTCTGATGTCTGACGCGGTGATTGCCGGTATCGCCGGGCAGCAGCCACACGAAGGCTATCACCTGCAGCAGATGCTGGAAATTCTCAGCGCGCAGCAGGTACCGATCAAGCTGTGTAAAACCTGCGCCGATGCGCGCGGCGTCAGCCGACTGACTCTGGTTGACGGGGTGGAGATTGGTACGCTGGTCGAACTGGCTCAGTGGACGCTAGCGGCGGAGAAAGTCCTGACGTTTTGAGTCTGCGGTCAGACCCCCATTCATCATCGGCAATATTTTTCTCGTTTTTTGCCGCTTGGCGAACATGCTAACCTTTAGGCTTATTAGTTGAAACGAAGTCAAATCATGAGTCGCAGGTTCGTCACGTCCTTCCCTTTGGCTTTACTGTCAATGTCGTACACGGTGCCATGCCGCGCCGTGGCACTGTTGCTTCTGATGGTCTGCACACTATGGCAGCCGGCGCTGGCACAGATTTCCTATAATAGCGACCTGCCGTCGCGCAGTGATATCCAGAACCAGCTTGAGGCGTTGGCCAGGCAAAAAACGCTGACGCCGGTCGAAAAGCTGTCGCAACAGGATCTCAACCGCACCACTGAACTGCTGGACGCTATCGAGCATATCCGGCAGGAAGGGGGGCAGTTGAAACAGCAGTTACAGCAGGCACCGGTGAAGCTGAGGCAGGTGACGGAGCAGTTGGAGGCGTTGAAATCGCCGCCGGATGATACCACGGTACGTGCCGAACTGCTGACGCTGTCGCTGCGCCAATTGGAAGGTCGCCTGTACCAAACGCTGGATGAGCTGCAAACCGCGCAGGAAAGCCTGTCGACCTACAATAGCCAGTTGGTGTCGCTGCAAACCCAGCCGGAACGGGTACAAACCAGCATGTACACCGCATCGCAACGCCTGCAGGAGATCCGCAATCAACTGAATGGGCAATCGCCGGGGCAGGCAATGTTGCGCACCAGCCAACAGGAGATGTTGGCTACGGAACAGGTTTTATTGAATGCGCAGATCGAACTGCAACGTAAAAGCCTTGAAGCCAATACTACGCTCCAGGATTTGCTGCAGAAACAGCGTGACTATACCAACGGCCATATAGAGCAGTTGAACCATCAGGTGCAGGTGCTGCAGAACGTGGTCAACAGCAAACGCCTGACGCTGTCGGAAAAAACCGCCAAAGCGGCGCAGAACCCGGAAGATGCCACCGACATCCAGCACGATGCGCTGGTGCGCAACGAACTGGATCTCAATCGCCAGCTCAGCCAGCGGCTGATTGCCGCAACGCGTGAAAGCAACACCCTGTTCCAGCAAAATATCCAGGTAAAAAGCTGGCTCGATCGTGGCCTGCAATCCGAACGCAATCTGAAAGAACAGATCCAGATGCTGAAAGGCAGTCTGGTGCTGTCGCGCATTCTGTACCAGCAGCAGCAGAGCCTGCCGCAGGGGATACTGGTGGCGGATATGCAAACCCATATCGCCGACCTGCGTCTGGAGCAGTTTGACATTAACCAGCAGCGGGACGAGTTGTTCAAGGGCAATGATTACATCGATAAGCTGTTGGCCAATGCCCAGGAAAAGGCCAGTGATGATGTGATTGATGCGTTGAATGAAATCATTGATATGCGCCGTGAATTACTGGATCAATTGAACCGCCAACTGAGCAATCAATTGACATTGGCGATTAATCTGCAAATCAATCAGCAGCAGCTCACCAGCGTATACGATTCGGTACAGGACACGCTGACCCAGCAGATTTTTTGGGTGAACAGCAATAAACCCATCGATCTGGCCTGGCTGAAGGCCCTGCCCGGTGCCATCAAACAGCAGCTGGCGTCGCTGGATTTCAAATTCAAAGCCGCCAAACTGCTGGACGGCGGGCTGCGCGTGCTGGTGTTCCTGCTGCCGATGTTGCTGTTGATCGGCTTGCTGCGCTGGCGCTATAGCCTGATTGACAGCCATATACAAAAGCTCGGCAACGACGTCGGGCAATTGAAGCGCGACAGCCAATTGCATACGCCAAAGGCGCTATTGCTGATCCTGCTAAAAGTGGTGCCGGGTGCCGCATTGCTACTTGGCGCCGGTTTTTGGTGTTACCGCTCGGAAATCAGCATCAGCGATTTTTTATGGTCGCTGTCGCAGCAGCTGACGCTGTTTTACCTGGTGTTCGGTTTCACCTTCCGCCTAATGGTGCCGGGGGGGATTGCCGAGCGGCATTTCGCCCTGTCGGCGAGCCTGTGCGCGCACTACCGCCGCCAGACAATTCGTCTGGGGCTAGCGCTGTTGCCGCTGATCTTCTGGTCGGTTCTGGGTGAAAAGGCGCCGTTGCGACTGGTGGAAGACGTCATTGGTCAGGTGGTGGTGATGTTGACGCTGTTACTGCTGGCGGTGCTGGTATTCCCGATCTGCCGTGACAGCTGGCGCGAAAAAGGCGCGCATGCGGTACGGCTGGTAATTGTTACCGCCATTGCCGCGACGCCGCTGATGCTGCTTGGGCTGATGCTTGCCGGTTATTTCTATACCACGCTGCGGTTGGCAGGGCGCTGGATCGACAGTCTGTATCTGTTCTTCCTGTGGAATATCGTTTATCTGACCGCCATTCGCGGCTTGAGCGTTGCCGCACGCCGTCTGGCCTACCGGCGGGCGCTGGCGCGCCGCCAAAGTCTGGCGAAAGAGGGCGCAGAAGGCAACGAACCGGTGGAAGAGCCGCCGCTGGCGCTGGACCAGATCAACCAGCAGTCATTGCGTTTGACCACCATGGCGCTGTTCTTGCTGTTCGCGACCGCGTTCTATGCGATTTGGTCTGATCTGATCACGGTGTTCGGCTACCTGGACAGCATCTCGCTGTGGCATTACACCAGCGTGGTGGCTGGCAGTAGCGTGCCGCAGGCGGTGACGCTTGGCAATCTGATGGTGGCGTTGCTGGCGGTGATGGTCGCCTATGTCATGACGCGCAACCTGCCGGGGTTGCTGGAGGTGCTGGTGCTGTCACGCTTGCAGTTGCGCCAGGGGGCGTCGTACGCCATTACCACCATCCTGACCTATCTGATCACTGCGGTGGGCACCGTAACCGCGCTGGGATCGCTGGGTGTCTCATGGGACAAGCTGCAGTGGCTGGTGGCGGCGCTGTCGGTCGGGCTGGGCTTTGGTTTGCAGGAGATCTTCGCCAACTTTGTTTCCGGCCTGATCATCCTGTTTGAACGCCCGGTGCGCATTGGCGATACCATTACCATCGGTACCTTTTCCGGTTCGGTCAGTAAAATTCGCATTCGCGCCACCACCATCACCGATTTCGATCGCAAGGAAGTGATCATTCCGAACAAGGCGTTCGTTACCGAAAGGCTGATCAACTGGTCACTGTCCGACACCATTACCCGGGTGTTGATCAAGGTAGGCGTGGCTTACGGTTCCGATCTGGACAAGGTCAAACAGGTATTGCTGCAGGCTGCGCACGACAACCCGCGGGTAATGGCCGATCCGGAACCGCAGGTGTTTTTCCTGAATTTCGGTGCCAGCACGCTGGATCATGAATTGCGCCTGTACGTACGCGAGCTACGCGACCGCAGTTACACCGTCGATGAGCTTAATCGTTCCATCGATCGTTTGTGCCGCGAAAACGACATCAATATCGCCTTCAATCAGTTGGAGGTGTATTTGCATAATCAGCAGGGTAACGAGGTGCAGGAAGTGAGGCGTGACTACAATCCTGGTGAGGAACAACCGGCCAGCTGATGAACAACCGCTGAAGCACGGTTAAGGGTTGCCGGGCAGATACGGCGTGGCGGCGCCGCTGCGCTGCATTTTTTCCTGATAGTCGCGTTTGACGATATCCAGCGCCGCCAGCGCGGTGGCTGGATCGATCTCGTTACATTCCAGCAGGTAAATCAGATCGACTGCCAGCTGCAATTCTGGTGAAGCATTTTCTAGGGACATAAATCCAACATTATTTGGTTTGCGATGGGTGAATGAATTCTGACACTGGCTGAGTATAGTGAACCCTGGCCGGGGAGGGGAATATTCCTTCAAATAATGTGATAAAACTTCAAAAACCGTTTTCTTTTCTTTCAATACTGCGCTCTATGCGTGCCAACGCTTGACGGCATCGCATCAGACGGCCTTCGAGCGCCGCCAGCTCCTGCTGTATTTTTTGCTGCCCTGCCAGAGTGGTTTGTCGGCCCAACAGACTTTCGCGATCCTGGATCATCGCCAGCAAACGGCGCTCATAATCCTGATGCTCTGCCAGCTTATGGTACAGATCGACCTGCGCCGGCGCTTTGGGCTGATTCTGACGCCGCAGCGCCTGGGTTGCCAGTTCACGTTGCAGCGCGCCGATCTGTGCGACCAATTTTTCCGCCAGGAACGCCACTTGCGCGTTGCGGTTGTCATGGACGGCGGTTTGCAATTGGCTGAAGTTCTTCTGTACCTGCGCCAGGTAATCTCGCAGTCGCGTCCCGTGGTTGGCGAATAACGCGCTATCGAAGCGCGCCTGCGAAACCGCTGCATCGCCGCGCGGCGTTACTTCACTGGCAAGCGCCGCGATTTGCTGCTGCAAAGCCTGTAATAAATGCTGCGTATTCACGCCGTTCCCCATGTGGTACTTAAAGAAGCCTAGCTTGCCCGCGATAGGCGTTTGATACAAGTATCATCGCTATCCTTATCTGTTTCCCAGTAGATTGAATACGATAGGTTTTCATTGTAACCGCACCGATGCTAACGCTGCCTGCGGGCCTTTTTTTGTGATCGCAATTAAAAAGTATAACAGTATACCTTTATATTTTTATCGACTTCACTACACTGGGGTTGTGCCAGCGTTCCAGGGGGTGAGGCAAGCGAACCGGCTTGTGTCGCCAACAACCCAGCCTGAACGGCCAGGTTGTGAATAATAAAAATGGCCCGCCGTTGTTGCCGGCGTCATACGTTATTAAAAGGTGCTCAGATGAAACTGTCAGTAATAGAGAAAATAGGCTTTGGCGCCGGGGATATGGCAATCAATATCATCATGATTGCGATGCAATTGTTGCTGGCCTATTTTTATACCGACGTATACGGTTTGCATGCGGTCGACGTCGGCGTGTTATTTATGGTGGTGCGTTTTCTTGACGCCATTATCGACCCGTTGATGGGAATGTATACCGACAAGGTCAATACACGCTGGGGGCGTTACCGTCCTTATCTATTATGGTTTGCGCTGCCGTTTGGTTTTGCGGTCTACCTGATGTTTATTACGCCGGACGTTGCCTATACTGCAAAATTGGCCTGGGCCTATTTTACCTACATACTGATGACCGTGGTTTATACCGCGATAACCATTCCTTATATCTCGATGATTGGCGTTATTACCGACGACCCGCTAGAGCGGTTGAGCGCGAATGGTTATCGCTTTGTGATGACCAAGATTGCCGCGTTTCTGGTAACCATCATTGTGCCGATAATGGCGGTGTGGCTCGGCCAGGGTAACAAGGCGCTGGGCTATCAGTTGTCGATGGGGCTGATGGGGGCGGTCGGGGCGGCGTTGTTCATCTTCTGCTTCCTGGCCACGCGCGAACGCAGCCGGCCAGAAATCCCCACCATGCGCAGCGGCGAACAGTTCAGACTGTTGTTGCGTAACGATCAGTGGTTACTGCTGGGGGTGGTGATCATGCTGCTGATGTGCGGATATGTGATTCGTGGTTCGGTGGCGGCGTATTATGCCAAATATTATCTAAACGGCGGCGACGCGTTAATTTCACCTTTTTTGACCATCGGCGTAGTGGCTTCGATATTGGCAATGATATCCACCACCTATATAACCCGAGCATATGACAAGATAAAACTGTTCCGCCACAGCCAGATGATGACCTTTATTCTGAGTCTGGCGATGTATTTTCTGGTGGGGCAGGGCGATCTGTGGTTGGCTTTTGTCGCCTATTTCCTGATTAACTATTTTTGCGATATGCAAATGCCGATTTTCTGGTCGTCGATTGCCGAGGCGGTAGATTACGGTGAAAACAAAAATGGCAAACGGGTTTCCGGTCTGGCTTTTGGTGGCATCCTGTTTTTCCAGAAGTTCGGCATGGGCATCGCCGGGGGAATATTGGGTTTTCTGCTGAGTTATTTCGGTTATCAGCCGGATGCGCAGCAATCGCCAACGGCATTGGCCGGAATAGCGCTAATGATGACGGTTATTCCTGCCCTGTTTCATTTCGCCATTAGCCTGATAATGAAGCGTTACATTATTAATAATCATTACTACGCCGAGCTGAAATTAGTGCTTGGCAAGCGAGGCTGATATGCAGGCTAAAAATACCGTATGGGTAATTGGCGATGCCTCGGTCGATCTGGTGCCCGACGACCAACAACGCTATTTGAAATGCCCCGGCGGCGCGTCAGCCAATGTTGCGGTCTGTATCGCACGGCTGGCCGGCCATTGCGGCTTTATTGGCCGGCTTGGGCTGGACCCGGTTGGGCACTTTCTGGCGCAAACCCTGCGGCGTGAAGGGGTCGACATTGGTCATCTGACGCTCGACCCGGCGCTGAAAACCGCGGTACTGATTGTCGATCTGGCGGCAGACGGCGAGCGCTCGTTCAGTTATCTGGTGGCCCCCAGCGCCGACAGTTTTGTCTGCGCGGCCGATCTACCGCCGTTTGCTGCCAATCAATGGTTTTACTTCAACTCCATCGGCCTGATTCGCCAGCCCGCGCGTGACGCTTGCCTGCAAGGCGCTCGGCGCATGCGTCTGGCGCAGGGTTCCGTGCTGTTTGACGTCAACCTGCGCGAAGCCATGTGGGACCGCCCGGCCGACATTGCGCCACAAATCGAAAATGCCATTGCCCAGGCGGATATCTGCAAGATTTCGGCCGATGAGCTGTGTCGACTGACTCAACGGCAGGACTGGCATTCCGCCCGTTACTACGCCCGCGAACTGGGCTGTCCGACCACCGTCATTTCGCTCGGCGAAGCGGGGGCGTATCTGATACATCAACGGCAAGAGCGGCATTACCCGGCGCTGCCGGTGCAGGTTGTCGACACCACCGGCGCGGGCGATGCCTTTGTCGGCGGATTACTTATCGAGCTGGCGAAGCAACCGGATTGGCGGCAGCAACCGCTCACCTCGGCGATGAACGTCGCCAATTTTTGCGGTGCGGCGGCGGTGACACAAAAAGGCGCCATGACGGCGCTGCCAGATGCCGAACAACTGGCGGCATTTATGACCCATCAGATGCGATAAACCCAAGGAGACTTTGATGAACGCAAATTACGACCATGTTTTAGGCTGCCTGATCGGCGCCGCTGCTGCTGATGCGATGGGCGCAGCAACGGAGGTACGAACGCAACAACAGATAAAAGACACTTTTGGCGGCTGGGTGACCACCTTTGTCAAACCGCCGGCGGATACCTTTGGGCGCTGTAACGAGGCCGGCATGTGCACTGACGATTTTATTCAGGCGAAATATATTATGGATGCGCTGCTAACTCATGGGCGTAAAGTCACAGACTCGGCGATGAAAGAAGCCTTTCAACGCTGGCTGGATTACCCCTTTTATGCCAATTTTACCGGCCCGACGACGCGCGCGGCAATGAAGGCCATTTTCAACGATCGGCGTGCATCGTTGCAGGGCGAGCTGGAAGGGGAAAAGCAGTCGGTGCAGATCATCAACGGTGGCAACGCGGCAGCCACCAACGGCTCGGCGATGAAGATCTGGCCTGCCGCGGTGCTGCACCCAGGCGATCTGGAGGGTGCGATCCAGTGTGCGCTCGACATTGCGCGCTTTACCCACAATAACGTTTTGGCAATGTCTGGTGCAGCCGCGATGGCGGCAGCGATCGCCGAAGCACTCTCGTCCAGCGCCAGCAGCGCGTCGATCGTCGCCGCGTCGATCTATGGAGCGGATAAGGGGCTGGCTCTGGCTGCAGAGCAGGGAGCAATGGCGATCGCCGGGCCGTCGGTCGGTCGGCGCATCGAACTGGCCGTTGCCATTGGCAAGCGTCATCGCCACTGGGAAACCGCGATCGTCGAACTGAACGATATTATCGGCACCGGGTTGCACGTCAGTGAGGCGGTTCCCGCGGCGCTGGGGTTATTTGCCTGCTGTGCCGCCACGCCGGTTGATGCTATTATTTCCGCCGTTAATATCGGTAATGACACGGATACCGTCGCAACCATGGTCGGCGCGATTTCAGGGGCATACCATGGTGCCGCGGCCTGGCCTGAACATTACCTGCCTCTGCTGGATAAAATGAATCATTTCTCGCTGGAGGCGCTGGCGCGTTCAATAACCGAATAATGCATAACCAAGGGAAAGCGCTGCAACTTTCCCTTCCAACCTGACCAGGCGAGGTTTTACGTTGGTGGTAGATAAGGCGAGCTATACGCCATTATACAAGCAGTTATATTCCATTATCTGCCATCGGATCCTTGACGGCACATACCGGCTGGGCGATCGCCTGCCGACGCAAAAAGACATCGCCCGCCAGTTTGATGTATCGCTGATCGTGGTAAAGCAGGCGTGGAACGCGCTGGTGGAAAGCGGCATCATTGCCTCGCAGCGCGGCACCGGCTCGGTGGTCAATGCGTTGCCAGAGGGAGCAAGTTACGGTCATACCTTCCGCGGCATCACCGCCGACCTCAGTTTTTCCCAGATCCGCATCGACAGTCAGATCCTCGACATTGCGCAACGCAGCGCCAAAGATGCCCTGCTGGATGGGCTGAACCTGCCGCCCGGCAATAAGTATCTGTTTATTTCGCGCGTGCGTTCCGCCAAGGGCAAGCCGTTCAACCATGAGAAAATCTACATCAATCTGTCTTTTTTTCCCGGACTGCAATTGCAGCCGCAGGATCTGGCCAATCAGTCGCTCTACCAGTTGCTGATGACGCGCTATCAGATCGCCATTGGCTCCGCGGTGGAAAAAATCGACGCCATCTTGCCGTCCCGGGAGCTGTGTGAACTGCTGCAGGTAGCGTCAAATACGCCGTTACTGTCGGTTGCTCGGCAAACCTTTCTCAGTGGTGCCGATCAGCCGTTTGAATATTGCCGTTATGTGGTGCTCTCGGAATATTTTGGCGATATTCATTATCAGTAGTTCCGGTGTTACAGTCATTGGCATACTGTCTGGCTAAAAGGATCGGCATGACGCGTTGGCTATTGATCGCTGTAGGTTGGCTAGCGGTGGCGTTGGCTACGCTGGGCGTGGTATTGCCGCTGTTGCCGACCACCCCCTTTCTGCTGTTGGCGGCCTGGTGTTTCGCCCGCTCGTCGCCGCGTTTTCACCATTGGCTGTTATATCAATCATGGTTTGGTGGTTACCTGCGCCATTGGCAACGCCACCGCGCATTGCCGCCGGGCGCCAAATGGAAGGCCATGCTGTTTATTGTGCTGACTTTTGCCGTGTCGCTATGGCTGGTGAAAATCTGGTGGGTGCGCGGCCTGCTGCTGGTGATGCTGGCGACGCTGTTGATCGTCATGCTGCGCCTGCCGGTGGTCGATGCGGATCAGCACAAACGGCGCTGAAGGCAGGCTAGAATTCTTGTTAGCCTGACGTCGCCATCTGACGGCAAGCGTATGAATCCACTGGCCCCGCCGGCGTTTTCCCAGCCCCGTGGGGCATGAAAGATGAAGGGTAGAGTTGCAATTGTCTGCCAGTTTGCATAGATTTGGGCGTTTTCGTGCGCGGGAACCCTCCCTGAACGTCCTTGATTAATGGTTTCGCCCTAATGGGTGAAGCAGGATATCAGGCGGCCTGCGTTCCAGTTTCAAGCAGTTTTATCAGGCAATAATTATGACCGCTACTGCGCAGCAGCTTCAGTTTATCAAAGACAGTATCAAAACCATCCCGGATTACCCTAAGCCGGGCATCCTGTTCCGTGACGTCACCAGCCTGCTGGAAAATCCGCTGGCTTACGCTGCCAGCATCGAGTTGCTGGTTGAGCGTTATCGCGAAGCAGGTATCACCAAAGTGGTCGGTACCGAAGCGCGTGGTTTTCTGTTTGGCGCGCCGGTAGCGCTGGCATTGGGCGTTGGTTTTGTGCCGGTACGCAAGCCGGGCAAATTGCCGCGTGCCACGCTGATCGAAAGCTATGAGCTGGAATACGGCACCGACCAGCTTGAAATCCACAGCGATGCCATCACCGCAGACGACGTGGTATTGGTGGTGGACGATCTGCTGGCGACCGGCGGTACCATCGAAGCCACCGCCAAACTGATCCGTCGTTTGGGCGGCCAGGTGAAAGACGCCGCCTTCATCATCAACCTGCCGGATCTCGGCGGTGAAGCACGTCTGAACCAGCTCGGCATCGACTGCTACAGCCTGGTCAACTTCGCCGGCCATTGATTTAGCATTCAACCCCGATCAAAATCGAGCGACTGGCACACAGGCCGTTGGCCAACGGCGCTGTCGCTCGAAACAGAATGGGCTATCGCGGATCGCCGCACTGCTGTGTTAGCATGACCCTCCAGATTATTCGACTTCTCCGGTATTAATGAGCTATCAGGTTCTCGCCCGTAAGTGGCGCCCCCAAACCTTTGCAGATGTGGTTGGGCAAGAACACGTCCTGACCGCACTGGCCAACGGCCTAACGCTTGGGCGGATTCATCATGCCTATCTGTTTTCGGGCACGCGCGGCGTGGGTAAGACCACCATCGCCCGCCTGTTGGCCAAAGGCCTTAACTGTGAAACCGGCATTACCGCTACCCCGTGTGGCCAATGTGATAACTGCCGCGAGATTGAGCAGGGGCGTTTTGTCGATCTTATCGAGATCGATGCGGCCTCCAGAACCAAGGTGGAAGACACGCGCGATCTGCTGGACAACGTGCAGTACGCGCCAGCGCGCGGCCGTTTCAAGGTCTACCTGATCGATGAAGTGCACATGCTGTCACGCCATAGCTTCAATGCGTTGTTGAAAACGCTGGAAGAGCCGCCGGCGCATGTGAAATTTTTATTGGCGACCACCGATCCGCAAAAGCTGCCGGTGACCATTCTGTCACGCTGCCTGCAATTCCATTTGAAGGCGCTGGACGTGGAGCAAATCCGCAACCAGTTGGAAACGGTACTACAGGCGGAACAGATCGCGAGCGACGCCCGCGCCCTGCAACTGTTGGCGCGCGCCGCCGACGGCAGCATGCGTGACGCCCTCAGCCTGACCGATCAGGCGATCGCCATGGGCGAGGGCCAGGTCACCAGCGCCACCGTCAGCCATATGCTCGGCACGCTGGACGACGAACAGCCGTTGGCGATCCTTGAAGCGCTGGTCAACGCCGACGGCGAAAAAGTGATGGCTCAGGTGGCACAAGCGGCAGCACGCGGCGTCGATTGGGAAAGCCTGCTGGTGGAAACCCTGGCGCTGCTGCATCGCATTGCGATGGTGCAATTGCTGCCCTCGGTGCTGGATCATCATTACGCCGCTATCGAACAGCGACTGCGTGAGCTGGCGCGCAGCTTGCCGCCTGCCGACGTGCAACTGTATTACCAGACATTGCTGGTGGGTCGTAAAGAGCTGGCTTATGCACCCGATCGCCGCATGGGCGTAGAGATGACCCTGTTACGTGCGTTGGCGTTTCATCCCAAGGCGCAGATCCCCGAGCCGGCAGCGATTACCTCAACGTCCTCGGCGCAGGGCGTGACGTCGGCCGTCCCGGCGGCGCAGGCACCGGCAACAGCGCCGCCATCGTCAGAGGCACCGCCGCCGTTAGGGCAGGCCGCGGCTTCGTCACAGGCGGTAAATTTACCGGACGCCACCGCGCAGTTATTGAAGGCGCGCACCCAGTTGCAGCGGCAACAGGGGGCATCTACACCAAAAAAGAGTGAGCCGGCGGCGCCAGGAAGAGCGCGGCCGGCAAACTCGGCACTGGAGCGATTGGCTTCCGTGACTGAGCGCAGCCAGCAGCGTCAGGCGGAAAAAATCGTCAAGGAAAAACCGGCCAAGCCGGAGGCGTATCGCTGGCGAGCGCAAACCGCGCCAGAAGCAGCGCCAGAACCACTGGCGACGCCAAAGGCGCTGCGTACCGCGCTGGAACATGAAAAAACCCCCGAGCTGTCGGCTAAACTGGTGGTAGAGTCAATCGCGCGCGACCCGTGGGCGGCGGAAATAGACCGGCTGACCATCCCGAAACTGGTGCAACAATTGGCGTTGAACGCCTTTAAACAGCAGTTGGAGCCCGGCAAGATTTGTCTCCATTTACGGCCTGCGCAGCGTCACCTGAACACGCCCTCGGCGCAAAAGGCATTATGCGACGCGCTCAGCGAGCTGCACGGTGGCCCGATTGAGCTGACCGTGGTGGAAGACGAAAACCCGGCGGAGCGAACGCCGCTGGAGTGGCGGCAAGCCATATATGAAGAAAAACTGGCGCAGGCGCGTCAGTCCATCGTTGCGGATACCAATATCCAGACGCTGCGTCGCTTCTTTGATGCAGATCTGGATGAAGACAGTATTCGCCCCATTTAACCGCCGCGCACCGTGCGCGGCCCATTGCTACGAGAGACGACTATGTTTGGTAAAGGCGGTCTGGGCAACCTGATGAAGCAAGCCCAGCAAATGCAGGAAAAAATGCAGCAGATGCAGGAAGAAGTCGCCAAATTGGAAGTAACTGGCGAATCCGGCGCTGGCCTGGTGAAAGTAACCATCAACGGGGCGCACAACTGCCGCCGTGTGGAAATCGATCCGAGCCTGATGGAAGACGATAAAGACATGCTGGAAGATCTGATCGCAGCCGCGTTCAATGATGCCGCACGTCGCGTTGAAGAAACCCAGAAAGAAAAAATGGCCTCGGTTTCCAGCGGCATGCAGTTGCCGCCTGGCTTTAAGATGCCGTTCTGATGCAAACCAGTCCGCTGCTTGAAACCCTGATGGAGGCGCTGCGCTGCCTGCCGGGCGTTGGCCCGAAATCGGCGCAGCGTATGGCGTTTCAGCTGCTGCAGCGCGATCGCAGTGGCGGCATGCGTCTGGCACAGGCGCTGACCCGCGCGATGTCGGAAATCGGCCATTGCGCCGATTGCCGCACCTTCACCGAGCAGGATATTTGCACCATATGCGCCAATCCGCGTCGTGCGCAAAACGGCCAGATTTGCGTGGTGGAAAGTCCGGCGGATATCCATGCCATCGAGCAGACCGGCCAGTTCGCCGGGCGCTATTTTGTGCTGATGGGCCATCTGTCGCCGCTTGACGGCATCGGACCCGGCGATATCGGCCTCGATCGGCTGGAGCAACGGCTGGAACAGGAAAGCATCAGCGAAGTGATCCTGGCCACCAACCCGACGGTGGAAGGTGAAGCAACCGCCAATTACATCGCGGAAATGTGCGGCCAGTACGGCGTACTGGCCAGCCGCATTGCGCACGGTGTGCCGGTAGGCGGCGAATTGGAAATGGTCGACGGCACCACGCTGTCGCACTCATTGGCCGGGCGCCACGCCATCAAATACTGACGCACTTCCCTGACGGGGCGGCTTCGCCCCGTTAGCTCCGGTTAAAAAATTCCCCGCCACCCGCTTGAAAAATAAGGCCCTCATCCCCACCTGATCCTCATTGTCTGTGTTTGGTTGCAATTGTCTTTGAGGTAAGCAATGAGTATGAAAGGTCAAGAAACTCGCGGATTTCAGTCTGAAGTAAAACAACTGCTTCATTTGATGATTCATTCGCTGTACTCCAATAAAGAAATTTTCCTGCGCGAACTGATTTCCAATGCCTCCGATGCGGCGGACAAACTGCGTTTCCGCGCGCTGTCTGCGCCGGAACTGTACGAAGGAGAGGGCGAGCTGCGCGTGCGTCTGTCCTTCGACAAAGAAAAACGTACTCTGACCATCGCTGATAACGGCATCGGCATGCGTCGCGATGAAGTGATCGAGAACCTCGGCACCATCGCCAAATCGGGCACCAAGGCTTTCCTCGAATCGATCGGTTCCGATCAGGCCAAAGACAGCCAGCTGATCGGCCAGTTCGGCGTTGGTTTCTACTCGGCGTTCATCGTTGCGGACAAGGTAACGGTACGCACCCGTGCTGCCGGCGCAGCTACCGATGAGGGTGTGTTCTGGGAATCTGCCGGCGAGGGCGATTACACTATTGCCGACATCAGCAAAGCCGAACGCGGCACCGAAATCACCCTGCATCTGCGCGAAGGCGAAGACGAGTATCTCGACGCCTGGCGTCTGCGTTCGGTGATCGGCAAATATTCCGATCACATTGCCTTGCCGGTAGAGATCGAAAGCAACAACGAAGAAGACGCCGACGGCGCGACTCACTGGGAGAAAATCAACAAGGCCCAGGCGCTGTGGACGCGCAGCAAGTCCGATATTACCGACGAAGAGTATAAAGAATTCTACAAACACATTGCCCACGACTTCACCGATCCGCTGAGCTGGAGCCACAACCGCGTTGAAGGCAAGCAGGAATACACCAGCCTGCTGTACATTCCGGCGCAGGCGCCGTGGGACATGTGGAACCGCGATCACAAACACGGCCTGAAACTGTACGTACAGCGCGTATTCATCATGGATGACGCAGAGCAGTTTATGCCGAACTACCTGCGCTTTGTACGCGGACTGATCGACTCCAACGATCTGCCGCTCAACGTATCGCGTGAAATTCTGCAAGACAGTCGCGTAACCCAGAATCTGCGCAGCGCACTGACCAAACGCGTATTGCAGATGCTGGAAAAACTGGCGAAGGACGATGCCGAAGCCTATCAGAAATTCTGGCAGCAATTCGGCCTGGTGCTGAAAGAAGGGCCAGCGGAAGATGCGGCGAACAAGGACGCGATTGCCAAGCTGCTGCGCTTTGCCTCTACTCACGGCGATAGCTCGGCGCAAACCGTGTCGCTGGAAGAGTACGTCGGCCGCATGAGCGAAGGACAGGATAAGATTTATTATATCACCGCCGACAGCTACGCCGCGGCCAACAGCAGCCCGCACCTGGAGCTGTTCCGCAAGAAGGGCATCGAAGTGCTGCTGCTCTCTGAGCGTATCGACGAATGGATGATGAGCTACCTGACCGAATTCGACGGCAAATCATTCCAGTCGGTCAGCAAGGCCGATGAGGCGCTGGAAAAACTGGCAGACGAAACCGAAGAGCAGAAAGAAGCTGAAAAACAGCTGGAGCCATTCATTGAACGCGTTAAAACGCTGCTGGGCGAGCGGGTGAAGGACGTGCGACTGACGCACCGTCTGACCGATACGCCGGCGATCGTGACCACCGATGCCGATGAAATGAGCACCCAGATGGCGAAACTGTTCGCTGCCGCCGGTCAACAGGCACCGGAAGTGAAGTACATTTTCGAGCTGAATCCGGAACATGCGCTGGTCAAACGCGCATCCGATGTGGGTGATAACGAACAATTCGCCGAATGGATCGACCTGTTGCTGGATCAGGCGTTGCTGGCCGAACGCGGCACGCTGGAAGATCCGAACCAGTTCATCCGACGCATGAACAAGTTGCTTTCCGCATAATTCTGATTTAACGCGCCCAAAATCATCAGGTTTTGGGCGTTTTCCCCGCTATTACCCTGGCAGTCGCGTATTTTAATCACTTTTCCTCTTGCTGATACGCAATCGATTTCCTTTCTCGTACCTTGAGCCACCCCCCGCTAAAATGGTATGGTTGAGCGTTTTCGCAATTTTATAAAAATATAAGAGGATTTACGCAATGCGTATCATTCTGCTGGGCGCTCCGGGCGCTGGTAAAGGTACTCAGGCTCAATTCATCATGGAGAAATACGCTATTCCGCAAATCTCCACCGGTGATATGTTGCGCGCAGCCGTGAAGGCCGGCACTGAACTGGGCAAGCAGGCGAAGGAAATCATGGACGCCGGCAAGCTGGTCACCGATGAGCTGGTGATTGCCCTGGTGAAAGAGCGGATCGCCCAGGAAGATTGCCGTAACGGTTTCTTGCTGGACGGTTTCCCGCGTACGATTCCACAGGCCGATGCGATGAAAGAAGCCGGCATCAAGGTGGATTACGTGCTGGAATTCGACGTACCGGATGAACTGATCGTCGATCGTATCGTCGGTCGCCGTGTGCATGCGCCATCGGGTCGCGTGTATCACGTTAAATTCAATCCACCTAAGGTCGAAGGCAAAGACGACGTGACCGGTGAAGAGCTGACCACGCGTAAAGACGACCAGGAAGAAACCGTGCGTAAACGTCTGGTGGAATACCATCAGCTGACGGCGCCACTGGTTGCCTACTACCGCCAGGAAGCCGACGCCGGCAACACCGAATACCACAAAATCAACGGCACCCGCAAAGTTGCTGAAGTGAGCGCCGAACTGGCCACCATTCTCGGCTAAGCCGAGAGATCAGTGTCAGCTAACGTCGGGCATGCGCCCGGCGTTTTTTTTTTGCTTTTTCCCCACGAAGTGTGATCCCCTTAGCTTGTTACGCCGCCGTTGATTAAATCCCTAGCGGGAATGGCGTATAACAGCCTCCATTTCAGCCGTCAGGAAGAAGCGCATGCTCAGACAGACTACTTTTCTGGAAGAATCCACCGCCCGGCAGATCGTTCAACGCGCCATGGGGATCATCAACCATTCGGTAAATGTGATGGATCACAACGGTGTCATTATCGCCTCTGGCGATCCGACGCGGCTGTTCCAGCGTCATGAAGGCGCCGTATTGGCGTTGACCGAAAACCGCGTGGTGGAAATCGATATTGCCACCGCCGCACACCTGAAAGGCGTACAACCGGGCATCAACCTGCCGTTCTGTTTCCGCAACCAGCGGGTGGGGGTGATTGGAATCTCCGGCGATCCGGCGCAGGTGCGCAATTATGCCGAACTGGTGAAGATGGCGGCCGAACTGATGGTGGAACAGGCGGCGCTGCTTGGCCAGCATCAGTGGGAAAAACGCTACCGCGAAGAACTGGCGAGCCAGCTGTTGCAAGGAACCGGAGAGCCGGCCGCGCTGGAGTCCATGGCGGCGTATCTGGGACTGGATCTGCAACAGCCGCGTATTGTGTGGATCATCGAATTGCACGATCAACAACCGCACCTGTTGCGCGAGCTGCTGCGCGAACTGGAAAACACCCAGCGTGAGGCGCTGATCGCCATGACCGACTTCAATGAACTGGTGCTGCTGCGGCCGGCCAGCCTGGCGCAGGGAGTATGGAACCTGAAGCAGGAGCGCAAGCAGGCGCAGCAATTGCAGGCCCAGTTTCAGCAGCGCTTCAACCTGCGGCTGATCGTCGGCGGGTTGTTTGGCGGCGGCGATGGCGTTTTCCGCTCCGGACTGACCGCGCGAGCCACCCAGGCGATGGCGAAGCGGCTCAAGCTGCGGCATAAACTGCTGTTTTACCCGGACTACCCGTTGCCATCACTGCTGTGCGACATGAGCGACGACTGGCGTGCGCAGGAGCTGAGTCGCCCGTGGCAGCAACTGTGCGAACACGATGAGAAAGGCGTGCTGCGCCAGACCCTGAGGCAATATTTTTACCGGAACTGTGATCAGACGCAGACCGCGGTTCAGCTTCATATCCACGTCAATACCCTGCGCTATCGACTGCAACGAATCGAGGCGATTACTGGTTTAAAAATCAATGAATTAACCGGGACGTTGCAATTGTATATCGGCATGCTGATGAATGAGTGAATTGTGCTAACCCACAACTTTGTTGCCGCCGGTCGGTGCGTTTTTTGTTGTTTCCTCTCAAGTTAATCCCGTTGTCCGGGGATATGTTGGCCAGACACCAACAACAAGAGAATAACAACAATGACTACGGTATCCACACTGGGTGCACTGGTGGCGTTGCTTGTCGCCATCGTACTGATTTTACGCAAGGTTCCGCCCGCTTACGGCATGATAGCCGGCGCGCTGGCGGGGGGATTGGTCGGCGGTGCCGATCTGGTACAGACCGTTTCGCTGATGATTACCGGCGCGCAAGGCATTACCAATGCGGTGATGCGCATCCTGGCGGCGGGCGTGCTGGCCGGGGTGCTGATCGAGTCCGGCGCGGCGCATACCATTGCCGAAACCATCGTGCGCAAAGTGGGTGAAACGCGCGCGCTGCTGGCGCTGGCAGTGGCTACACTGATCCTGACGGCGGTCGGGGTATTTATCGACGTGGCGGTGATCACTGTCGCACCGATCGCCCTGTCGATCGCACAGAAGGCGGGGATCTCACGCGTGGCGATCCTGCTGGCGATGATCGGCGGTGGCAAGGCGGGCAACGTGATGTCGCCGAACCCCAACACTATCGCGGCGGCGGATAATTTTCACGTGCCGCTAACGTCGGTGATGATGGCAGGTATTGTGCCCGGCCTGTGCGGACTGGTAGTGGCCTACCTGCTGGCCAAGCGGCTCAGCAATCGGGGCAGCATGGTCAGCGCCGAAGAGCTGACGGTGCAGGCCGAGGGCGCTCGCCCCGGTTTTATGGCGGCTATCAGCGCACCGTTGGTGGCGATCCTGCTGCTGTCGCTACGGCCGATCGCCGGGATAGCTATCGATCCATTGATCGCCTTGCCGGTTGGTGGCCTGGTCGGCGCATTGCTGATGGGACGAATTCGCCAATGCAATCAGTTTATGGTGTCGGGCCTGTCTCGCATGGCGCCGGTGGCGATCATGTTACTTGGCACCGGCACGTTGGCGGGCATCATCGCCAATTCGCAGTTAAAAGACGTCTTGATCAACGGCCTGACGCATACCGGCCTGCCAGCCTGGCTGTTGGCGCCGCTCTCCGGTGCGCTGATGTCAATGGCGACCGCCTCTACCACCGCCGGTACCGCCGTGGCCTCCGGGGTGTTCAGCAGTACGCTGCTGGAGCTGGGGGTCAGTGGTCTGGCGGGCGCGGCGATGATCCACGCCGGCGCTACGGTGCTTGACCATTTGCCGCACGGCAGCTTCTTCCACGCCACGGGCGGCAGCGTCAATATGGCGGTACACGAGCGGCTGAAACTGTTGCCGTACGAAACGCTGGTGGGCTTTACCATTGCGGCAGTCTCTGCGCTGATGTTTGGCGTATTCAATCTGGCAGGTTAAGGAAACTATGATGAAAGCGCTGAGGAAAGTGGTAATCGCTCCGGACTCCTTCAAGGAAAGCCTGAGTGCGCTGGACGTCGCAGCGGCGATTGAACGCGGGTTTCGCCAGATTTATCCCGACGTTGAATACGTCAAGTTGCCGATGGCCGACGGCGGCGAAGGCACGGTGGATTCGATGGTGGCGGCGACCGAGGGAGAAATCGTTCAGTTGTCGGTGCGCGGGCCGCTAGGCACGCCGGTTGAGGCATTTTATGGTCTGCTGGGCGACGGCGAAACGGCGGTGATTGAAATGGCGGCGGCGTCCGGTTTGCATCTGGCGCCGAGTGGCCAGCGCGATCCGTTGATCGCCACCAGCTATGGTACCGGTGAACTGATACTGGCGGCGCTCGATCGCGGCGTTAGCGCAATTATCCTCGGCATTGGCGGCAGCGCGACCAACGACGGCGGTGCCGGCATGATGCAGGCGCTGGGAGCCAGGCTGCTGGATGGGCAACAACGGTCCTTGCCGCCGGGCGGCGCGGCGTTGGCCAGCCTGGTTGAGCTTGACCTTTCCGGCGTGGATGCGCGTTTGCAGCAGGTGAAGGTTACCGTGGCCTGCGACGTGGATAATCCGCTGTGCGGCAAAAACGGCGCTTCGGCCATTTTTGGCCCGCAAAAAGGCGCGACGCCGGCGATGGTTGAGCAGTTGGATAACGCGTTGCGTCATTATGGCACCCTGTTGGAACAGACCACCGGGCGCAACGTACTCAATGCACCGGGCGCCGGGGCAGCAGGCGGTATGGGCGCGGCATTGCTCGGTATGCTTGATGCACAGCTGCGGCCAGGGATCGAAATCGTGATCGAAACCCTGCGGCTGGAAGAGGCGATCAAGGGAGCCGACCTGGTGATCACCGGCGAAGGGCGGCTCGACAGTCAGTCTATCCATGGCAAGACGCCGATTGGCGTAGCGCGCGTCGCCAAACGCCATCGGCTGCCGGTGATCGGCATTGCCGGCAGCCTGGCGGCGGATTACCAGGTGGTGCATCAGCACGGCATCGACGCGGCGTTTTCGGTGATCGATCGCATCGTGACGTTGGAGGAAGCATTGGCCGGCGCGGCGCATAACCTGGAAGTCACCGCACGCAACGTGGCGGCGGTGTGGCAACTGGCACAACGGTAAGGCCTGTCGCTGTTATCGGTTCCGATAAACCTCATTTCCGTTACAATAGGTGCAGTCAATGGTTATATCCAGGATGCGCTGGGCGTAAGGGAAACGAGGGGAACAAAGATGAAGCAAGAGAAACACGGGGTGCTGCTGGTGAACTTGGGTACGCCGGATGCCCCGACTTCGCCTGCGGTAAAACGCTACCTGAAGGAATTCCTCAGTGACGATCGCGTGGTAGATACTGCGCCGCCGATCTGGTGGCCGATTCTCAATGGGGTGATTTTGCCGATCCGCTCGCCGCGCGTTGCCAAGCTGTATCAGTCGGTATGGATGGAAGAAGGTTCACCGCTGCTGGTGTTCAGCCGCCGGCAGCAGCGGGCGCTGGCGGAAAGAATGCCGAACACGCCGGTTGAGCTTGGCATGAGCTATGGGGCGCCCAGCCTGGCACAGGCCATCGACAAACTGCTGTCGCAGGGCGTAACCCATCTGGTGGTGTTACCGCTATACCCGCAATACTCCTGTTCGACCAGCGCTGCGGTGTGGGACGGCGTGGCGCGCGTGCTCAAGGGCTATCGTCGCCTGCCATCGGTCAGCTTTATCCGCGATTACGCTGAGCACCCGGCGTATATCGCCGCACTGCGTCACAGTGTCGAACGGGCATTCGACCAGCATGGCCAGCCCGATCGGCTGTTGCTGTCGTTCCACGGCATCCCGAAACGCTACGCGCGGCTGGGGGATGACTATCCGCAACGCTGCGAAGATACTCTGCGCGCGCTGTCGGCATCGTTGCCGCTGGCGCCGGATCGCATCATGCTGACCTATCAGTCACGTTTTGGCCGCGAGCCGTGGCTGACGCCGTATACCGACGAAACGCTGAAGGCGTTACCGGCGCAGGGCGTCAAGCATATTCAGGTAATTTGCCCGGGCTTCTCGGCCGACTGTCTGGAAACGCTGGAGGAAATCAAAGAGCAGAATCGCGAAATCTTCCTGCATGCCGGCGGTGAAAAATTTGAATATATTTCAGCGCTCAATGACGATTCGGCGCATATCGACATGATGCAGGAGCTGGTGGCGCAACGCTTCTGATCGCCAACGACGTATCATTTATCCGGCGGGAATGTGTTAACATTCCCCGCCTGTTAACTGCCACTACCGCCAAATTACATGAAATTTCCTGGTAAACGTAAGTCCAAACACTATTTTCCGGTGAACGCTCGCGATCCGTTATTGCAACAGGTTCAGCCCGAAAACGAAATCAGCACCTCTTATATCGTCGGCATCGATCAAACGCTGGTTGATATTGAAGCCAAAGTGGATGACGCGTTTGTTGAGCGCTATGGCCTGAGCCTGGGCCACTCGTTGGTGATTGAAGACCAGGTCGCCGAAGCGCTGTATCAGGAATTGAGCGAAAAAAACCTGATTACTCATCAGTTTGCCGGCGGCACCATCGGCAATACGCTACATAACTATTCGGTGCTGGCGGACGATCGCTCGATCCTGCTGGGGGTCATGTGCAGCAATATCAAAATCGGCAGTTACGCCTATCGTTACCTGTGTAATACCTCCAGCCGCACCGATCTCAACTATTTGCAGGCGGTAGACGGCGCGATTGGCCGTTGTTTCACGCTGATTGGCGAAAGCGGCGAACGCACCTTTGCCATCAGTCCGGGCCAGATGAATCAGCTGCGCCCCGAAAGCATTCCGGAAGAGGTGATCGCCGGCGCGTCGGCGCTGGTGCTGACGTCGTATCTGGTGCGCTGCAAACCCGGCGAACCGATGCCGGCGGCGACCATGCAGGCGATCGCCTTTGCCAAAAAGCATGATGTGCCAGTGGTGCTGACGCTGGGCACCAAGTATGTCATCGCCGACAACCCCCAGTGGTGGCGCGATTTTCTGCGCGACAACGTGTCGATCCTGGCGATGAACGAAGACGAAGCGCTGGAGCTGACCGGTTTAAGCGATCCGTTGACTGCGTCGGATATGGCGCTGGACTGGGTCGATCTGGTGCTGTGCACCGCCGGGCCGAACGGACTGTACATGGCCGGTTATACCGAAGAAGCGACCAAACGCCAGACGCAGCACCCGTTGCTGCCGGGGCATATTGCCGAATTCAACCTTTACGAGTTCAGCCGTGCGATGCGCCGCGAGCATTGCGCAAGTCCGTTCCGCGTCTATTCGCACATCGCGCCGTACATGGGCGGGCCGGAAAAAATCATGAATACCAACGGGGCCGGTGACGGGGCGCTGTCGGCGCTGCTGCATGACATTGCCGCCAACGGTTATCACCGTAACAATGTGCCTAACTCCAGCAAGCATGCACGCAGCTACCTGACCTACTCCTCGCTGGCACAGGTGTGCAAATACGCCAACCGCGTCAGCTATCAGGTGTTGAATCAGCACTCACCGCGCCTGACGCGCGGCCTGCCGGAGCGGGAAGACAGCCTGGAAGAGTCTTACTGGGAACGGTAACCACGGTTTGTTGCCATGCCGCCCAGGCTGAGCTGTCCGGCATGGCGATCCGCCAGGTATGGCCAATCAGATTGGGCAGGCCCCGGCTTTTTCTTCTTCGCTGATATCGTCGAGCTGCAGAATATTCAGCATGCTGTTGGCGATTTCACGCTCGCCCATTACCACCTGGTCGGCGCCGCGTTCGCTAATGTAGGTCACTTCATCGTCGTAGTGGGCACGGGCGATGATGTCGATATTCGGCCGCTTGCTGCGCGCCGAGGCGACGATTTCCCCCGCCTCGTAGCCGTTCGGAATGGTCAGCAGCAGCCATCGCGCACAGTCGAGCCGCGCCAGGTCCATCACCTCTACGTTGGCGGCGTTGCCCAATACCGCTTTGACTCCCTGTTCGCGTAGCGCTTCCACTCGCGGGCGCGAGGTTTCAATCACCACCATCGGAATGCCGGCTTCGCGCAGCTTTTCGCCCAACAGGCTGCCAACGCGACCGTAGCCGACTACCAGCGCGTGGTTGCACATATCCACCGGGATCTGTTTTTCTTCTTCCACCGCCTCTTCCAGGCTCTGTTCTTCCAGGGTTTCGGTTTTCGCCAGATAACGTTCGAGCAGGGTAAACAGCAGCGGGTTGAGCATAATGGACAGGATGGCGCCAGCCAGCACCAGATTGCGGCCGTGTTCCGACATCATGCCAAGCGAAATCCCCAGACCGGCCAGAATAAAGGCGAATTCACCGATTTGCGCCAGGCTGGCGGAAATGGTCAGCGCGGTGCGCTTGGAGTGACCAAACATTCGCACCAACAGGAAGGCGGCGGCGGATTTGCCGAACACGATGATCGCCAGCGTCGCCAGCACCGCCAGCGGTTCGTTGATTAAAATCATTGGGTCGAACAGCATGCCGACCGAAACAAAGAACAGCACCGCAAAGGCATCGCGCAGCGGCAAGGTATCATGCGCTGCGCGCTGGCTCAGCTCAGATTCGTTCAGCACCATGCCGGCAAAAAAGGCGCCAAGCGCAAACGATACGTCAAACAGGCCTACGGCGCCGTAGGCGATGCCGAGCGCCAGCGCCAGCACCGCCAGGGTAAACAGCTCGCGAGAGCCGGTGCTGGCGGTCTTGGCCAGGATCCACGGCACGGCACGGCGGCCGACGACGATCATCAGCGCCATAAAGGCCACCACCTTGCCGATGGTGATTGCCAGTTCGTTCAGCAGTTGCAGGGGGCTGGCGTGGTTGCCGCCGCCCAACAGATTGCCGAAGGCCGGCAATAGCACCAGCGTCAGCACCATCGCCAGGTCTTCGACGATCAGCCAGCCGATGGCAATTTGCCCACGCTGGCTGTCGATAAGCTGCCGCTCTTCCAGCGCTCGCAGCAATACCACGGTACTGGCGGTAGACAGGCAAAGGCCAAATACCAGCCCGGAAATCAGATCCCAGCCCAGCAGATGCGACAGACCGATACCCAACAGGGTAGCGACGGCAATCTGCGCCACGGCACCGGGGATGGCGATGGATTTTACTGCCAGCAGATCTTTCAGCGAGAAGTGGAGACCGACGCCGAACATCAACAGGATCACGCCGATTTCCGCCAGCTCCGGCGCCAGTGAGGTGTCGGCGACAAAACCCGGCGTGAAGGGGCCCGCGAGTACGCCTGCGGCAAGGTATCCCACCAACGGGGAAATGCGCAGACGGTTCGCCAGCATACCGAGGAGGAAGGCGAGTACTAACCCTCCGACGATGGTGGTAATCAGCGGTGTTGAATGATGCATCAAGTCTCCTTCTTTCATGCTTGCGGGGCGGGGGCTGTTACGTATTGATACATTTAGTTTATGGCATTTGTCGATACGCCGCTTGATTAAATATTGCTATTCTGTAGAAAAATGGCCGATTGCTATGATAGCCATGCCAAGTGGCAGTTTTATGATGGATAGTGTTAAAACACTTGTGGAGACAAGGGGGAGTCCCGGCTGAAAGCTGGTTTTCAACCGGGATAAAACGACTGTTACTGCGATTTATGATCCATATTTGGCAATAGTGCGGTGATAATGCCGATCAGAGGCAGAAAAGCGCAGATTTTATAAACCAGTTCGATACTGGTGGCGTCCGCGACATAGCCGAGTACCGCCGCGCCCAACCCGCCCATGCCAAAGGCAAAACCGAAGAACAGGCCGGACACCATCCCCACTTTACCGGGGATCAGTTCTTGCGCATACACCAGAATGGCCGAGAAGGCGGAAGCCAGAATCAGGCCGATGATCACCGTCAAAATGCCGGTCCATTCCAGCGAGACGTAGGGCAGGGCCAGGGTAAACGGCGCCGCACCCAGAATGGAGGCCCAAATTACGTATTTGCGCCCGAACCGGTCGCCAATCGGCCCACCGATAATGGTGCCAGCCGCTACCGCGAACAGGAAGGCGAACAGATGGATTTGCGCACTCTGCACCGACACGCCGAATTTGTGAATCAGATAAAAAGTGTAATAGCTACTGATGCTGGTGAGATAGAAATACTTGGAAAAAATCAGTACCAGTAGAATGGTTAGCGAAAATGCGACGGTACGCTTGGGCAGCGGTTGCAACAATGATGCCGGTTTGGCCTTGCCCTGCGTGGCGCGATGCTGTTGCTGATACCATTTACTGACCTGCAGTAACACCACGATCGCCAGTAGCGCCGCCAAGGTAAACCAGGCGACATTGCCTTTGCCGTAAGGCGCAATGATCAGCGCAGCCAGCAATGGGCCAAGTGAACTACCGAAATTGCCGCCCACCTGGAACAGCGATTGCGCCAGTCCATGGCGCCCTCCGGACGCCATACGCGCCACGCGCGACGATTCTGGATGGAACACCGACGAACCGGTACCGACCAGCGCCGCCGCCAACAGTACCAGCGGGAAGGTGTTGGCCATCGACAGCAACAGCAGGCCGCACAGGGTAAAGCCCATACCGATCGGCAGCGAATAGGGTTGCGGGTGCTTGTCGGTGTAATAGCCGATCAGCGGTTGCAACAGCGAAGCGGTGAGCTGATAAGTCAGGGTAATCATGCCGATTTGCACGAAACTGAGGTTAAAGTCGGCTTGCAAAATAGGGTAAATCGCCAGGATCAGCGATTGGATCATATCGTTAAGCAGGTGTGAAACGCTGATGGCGCCCAGTATGGAAAACGCGGTGCCCTTAACCGCGCTGCCTTTGGCCGGAGGCGTGGCGATGTCGCTACGGTCAGTCATATTATTGTTAGCCTGGTAAGTTTTAGTAGACAGGCTCACATCTTAAGCAGGTTGCTGGTTTTTTGCCAGATGCGACATAATCTGACGCACATCGCAAAAAATTGAAATTAGCGGTGGTTTATCTGCGTTACAATTCTGCACTCGTCACTTTGAACTGCTTATAACATGGAGATTCGTCATGCGTTTTGCGTTAAAAGCCAGCGTCTGTGCGTTGGCGGCGTCCCTAAGCGTGATGCCAGGATTGGCCGGCGCCTGGGAAAAGGATAAAACCTACGACATCACCATTTTGCATACCAACGATCATCACGGCCATTTCTGGCGTAACGATCATGGCGAATATGGCCTTGGCGCGCAAAAAACGCTGGTGGACAGCATTCGTCAACAGGTGGCTGCACAGGGTGGCAGCGTGCTGCTGCTGTCGGGTGGCGACATCAATACCGGCGTGCCGGAGTCAGACCTGCAGGACGCCGAGCCCGATTTTCGCGGCATGAATCTGATTGGTTACGACGCGATGGCCATTGGCAACCATGAATTTGATAACCCGCTCAGCGTGTTGCGCCAGCAGGAAAAGTGGGCCACGTTCCCGCTGCTTTCCGCCAATATTTACCAAAAAAGCACCCGGCAGCGCTTGTTCAAACCGTACGCGCTGTTTGACCGGCAAGGTATCAAGATTGCCGTTATCGGCCTGACAACCGACGATACCGCCAAAATCGGTAACCCGGAATATTTCACCGATATCGAGTTCCGCGCGCCGGCGCAGGAAGCCAGGCAGGTGGTGGAGCAACTGCGTAACGGTGAAAAACCGGACGTGATCATTGCAGCGACCCATATGGGCCACTATGACGACGGAAAGCACGGCTCCAACGCGCCCGGTGACGTCGAAATGGCCCGTAGCCTGCCGGCAGGCTATCTCGACATGATCGTTGGCGGCCATTCGCAGGATCCGGTATGCATGGCTGACGAAAACCACAAACAGGTCGATTACGTGCCGGGCACGCCTTGTGCGCCAGACCGGCAGAACGGCACCTGGATCGTTCAGGCTCATGAGTGGGGCAAATACGTTGGCCGCGCCGATTTCCAGTTCCGCAACGGTGAGCTGAAGCTGGTGCATTACCAACTGATCCCGGTGAATCTGAAAAAGAAAGTGGAAAAGGCCGACGGCAGCAGCGAACGGGTGTATTACACCCAGGAGATTGCGCAAGATCCCGCTATGATGAAATTGCTGACGCCGTTCCAGGACAAGGGCAAGGCGCAGCTGGACGTCAAGATCGGCAGCGTCAACGGCAAACTGGAAGGCGATCGCAGCAAAGTGCGTTTTGTGCAGACCAATCTGGCGCGGGTGCTGCTGGCGGCACAAATGGAACGTGCCAACGCCGATTTTGCCGTGATGAGCGGCGGTGGGGTGCGGGACTCGATCGAGCCTGGCGACATCACCTATAAAAACGTGCTCAAGGTGCAGCCGTTCGGCAACACCCTGGTATATGCGGATATGACCGGTCGCGAAGTGGAAAAATACCTGGCGGTGGTGGCCAATATGAAACCGGATTCCGGCGCCTATGCCCAGTTTGCCAACGTCAGTCTGCTGGCTGATGGCACCGGCGTCAGCCAGGTGAAGATCAACGGACAACCGCTGCAGGCGGATAAAACCTACCGCATGGCGACGCTCAATTTCAACGCCCTGGGCGGTGACGGCTATCCGAAGATCGACGGGTTGCCAAGCTATGTCAACACCGGTTTTATTGATGCCGAAGTGCTCAAGCAGTATATCGAGAAACATTCGCCGCTGGATGCGGCGGCGTATGAGCCAAAGGGTGAAATCGTTTATCGCTAAAACAGGCGGCGGTGTTTTGTCGACGACAAGGCACTGCCGCGCGCCATGCTCAGTCCCGCTTGGCGATATCGGCAAAGCTGCCTGACAGCAAACGACACAGGTCCACTGCTGCCAGTTCAATATCCAGCCCGCGTTTGCCGCCGGAGACAAAGATGGTGGCAAACTGCTGAGCCGGGCTGTCTATCACCGTCGGCAGGCGCTTTTTTTGCCCAAGCGGGCTGATACCACCAACCAGATAGCCGGTCACGCGTTGCGCCAGCAGCGGATCGGCCATTTCCGCCTTTTTGGCTCCCAGCGCCTTGGCTACCTTTTTCAAGTCCAACTGGCTGGCAACCGGCGTGACTGCCACTGCCAGGTGTTTGGCATCGCCGTTTAACGCCACCAGCAGAGTTTTATAGACTTGATCGGCATTGAGCCCGAGCTTTTTAACCGCCTCATCACCAAAATTGGTTTCGTCACTGTCGTGGTGATAAGGATGCAGGGTGAAGGCGACCTTTTGTTTTTCAAGCAGCACAACGGCGGGTGTCATAATTTTTGTCCTAAGATGATCCCGAGCGGGAAAGAGTTGCAACGCACGGCAATAAAATTACAAAAATAGTGCAAATGCAGCAAGCTGTGCCGCCAATGAATAAAGCAGGTTGCCAATATGTTCACCAGATTGCTACCCTGTCAGCTGTAACCGTTAACACGGTTGCAATGCGTATAACTAGAATATGAGAAATTCCTCTTTGACTGGCCAATAGCGATATTGGCCATTTTTTTACTCCGCCAGCAGCATCGCCGGCAGGTTGTCCTCGCCGTACAAATGCAGGGCGCCAACCGCCACCACGTATTTCCCCGGCGGCAACGCCCGCAGCTGTTGCTGCCAGTTGCGATTGCGCTGCTGCATCAGCACATCGTACAGCGCGGCGCTAAAGGTGGCTGGCAGCGTTTCCAGCGCCATGTTGGGTTTGGCGTCCAGCCACCAACTGACCATGGTTTGCAGCAGGCGTGCATTGGTATGCCAATGCTCCAGCGTATCGCGCAGCAACGCCATACCGCCTTCGGGCAGCGCCTGCAGCATGTTCAATTGCTGTTGTGCGCCTTCCAGCTCAATCACGGTTTTCTGCTGATCTCTGGCAGCCTGCAACAGCTGATAGTCAATGCCGAATTCTGCCCGTAGCCCAAGCCGTTGCGCTTGACGCGCCTGCATCATCAGTGCCACTTGCCAACCGGGCAGCGCGTAGAAACCCTCGATATCCGTTCCCAGTTCCTGACACAGTTGTTGCAACTGCGCCAGCTCTTCTGCGTTGAGCCTTTCCGTCAGCAGGGGCTGCGGATCGGGCTCACCGAACGGCGAGGCGCTACCGGTAATGTCGGCCTCCACGATCAGCGCGTCGGCTTGCTTAAGCCGACTGACCAGTCTGGCAGGCAGGGGTTCCATGTCGACGGTACCCATGTGTATGCTGCCGACCAGATGCAGCTGACGATCGCCCGGCAGCGTGACGTCCAGGGCCGGATAGGCGTAGGCGATGGGAGAGATAAGGCCGAAAAAAGCGGCAATGCGGCGTAGCAGTTGACCCATACAACGTGGCTCCTGATGGCTCCGAGGACGCAGGCGATACGCTGTCGTTCATCGGTAAAGCGTTTACCCCATGCTAAACGCTCTGCGCCGCGCAGGAAAGTCAGAAAGTAGCAAAGAAAGGGGCCGCCAATGGCAGCCCCTGAGCATTACTGTTTGGGTTTGAAGCGCAATAGGCGGTTGGCATTGCTGACCACGGTAATCGACGATAGCGCCATTGCCGCGCCGGCCACCACCGGACTGAGCAGCGTACCGGTGAGTGGGTACAGCACACCGGCGGCGATCGGGATGCCCAACGTGTTGTAAATAAACGCCCCAAGCAGGTTTTGCTTCATGTTGCGCAGCGTAGCTTTGGACAGTTCCAGCGCATCGGCAACGCCGTTCAGGCTGTGACGCATCAGCGTAATCGCAGCGGTTTCGATGGCAATATCGCTGCCGCTGCCCATGGCAATACCGACGTCGGCCTGCGCCAGCGCCGGGGCGTCGTTGATGCCGTCGCCCACCATTGCGACACGATGGCCCTGTGCCTGCAACTGCTTGATGGCATCTGCCTTGCCGTCAGGCAGGACGCCGGCAATCACCCGGTCAATCCCGGCCTCCTTGGCGATGGCGTTCGCCGTCACCGGGTTGTCGCCGGTCAGCATCACCAACTGATACCCCTGTTGATGCAAGCGCTGCAATGCGGCGACGCTGTCGCTGCGCAGCGGATCGCGAATGGCGATCAAGGCAGCCGGTTTGCCGTCGGCGGCCAACAGCACCGGCGTGATGCCGCGTTCCGCCTGTTGCTGCATCTGGCTTTCCAGTGCGCTGATGGCAATCTGATGATCCTGCAACAATCTGGCATTGCCCAGCAGCAGTTTGACGCCGTCGGCCTCACCACTGACACCGGCGCCGCGCAGGGTACGGAACTGGCTAATCTGCGGCAGGCTTTGCCCCTCTGCGTGGTCGATAATGGCGCGTGCCAACGGGTGGCTGGCGCCTTGCTCTAACGCTGCCGCCCAACGCAGCGCCTGCTGTTCGCTCACCTGATTAAAGGTGACGATCTCCACCACGCGCGGCTGGCCTTCGGTCAGGGTACCGGTTTTATCAAATACCAGCGTATCCAGATTGCTGGCCTGTTGCAGTGCATCGGCATCACGTACCAGAACGCCAAACTCTGCCGCACGACCAACGCCGGAAATAATCGACATCGGTGTTGCCAGGCCGAGTGCACACGGACAGGCGATGATCAGCACCGTAGTGGCGATCACCAGGGTATAAACCAGCTGTGGCTGCGGGCCGAAGAAATACCAGATTGCCGCGCTGAACAGGGCGATGGCGACCACCGTCGGTACAAACACCGCAGAAATGCGGTCCGCCAACTGGCCTATTTCCGGTTTACTGCTTTGCGCCTGTCGTACCAGCTTGATGATGCGCGCCAGCGTGGTTTTGCTGCCGATGGCGGCGGCGCGGAACAGCACGCTGCCATCTTCTACCACCGTGCCTGCATGTACGGTATCACCAACGCCTTTTTGCTGCGGCACCGCTTCGCCGGTCAGCATCGCTTCGTCGATCCACACTTCGCCCTGGATGATTTCCCCGTCAACCGGAATACGATCGCCGGTGGTCAGGCGCAGTGTCATACCCAACTGCACTTCTGCCAACGGGATGCTCTGCTCACCGCCATCGGTAACCAGACGCGCAGTGGGCGGTGTCAGATCCAGCAGTCTTTCCAGCGCCTGCGAGGAGCGTTGACGTGCCCGTTGCTCCATCGCATGACCGAGGTTAATCAACCCGATGATCATGGCGCTGGCTTCGTAATACAGGTGTCGCGCCGCCATCGGGAAGAATTCTGGCCACAGGTTGACGCTGATCGAATACAGCCATGCAGCCCCGGTACCGAGCGCTACCAGCGTATCCATGGTGGCGCTGCCGTTTTTCAGCGCGCGCCAGGCGTTACGATAAAAGTGGCCGCCGGCAAACACCATCACCGCCAGGGTTATCAGACCGACGATCAGCCACGGTCGTTGGGTCTGCGCCGTCAGCGTCATGCTGCCGCCAAACAGACCCCAGGCCATCAGCGGGATACCGAGAGCCAGGCCAAGCGCCGCCTGCCAACGGAACCGCTTCATATTGTCCCGTGCGGTTTGTTGCTGGCGTTCGCGACGTTCGGTTTCATCCTGAATCATTTCCGCGCCGTAGCCGGCTTTTTCTACCGCGGCTATCAGCTGCTGCGGATTGGCCGCGCCGGTGATCAATGCGCTGCGCTCTGCCAGATTGACCCGCGCCTGTTCGACGCCTGGCACGCCCTGCAGTGCATTCTGCACTTTGCTGACGCAACTGGCACAGCTCATGCCGCTCAACAACAGTTGCACGCTGTCGTCGTCCTGCTCGGATGTTGCCGGAGTTAAAGCCTGTGCCGCTGACTGCGTTTCCGGCAACGAAGGAGTTGCATCAACCAACGGCTCAGTTTTTGGGTGGCTATCGGCTCCCGCCAGGCTGGCATGATACCCGGCCTGTTCGACCGCCTCGATCAAGGTCTGCGGATCGGCATCGCCAGTGACTTTGGCGCTGTCGATGGTTACGTCCGCACCCGTGACACCCGGCACGGCTTCCAGAGCCTTGCGTGTGCTGCCAACACAGTGCATGCAGGACAGTCCCTGCAATGCCAACACGGTAGTTTGTGACATGATGTGGTTCCTCGCGTTAGGGAATTGATTAAGACTTGACCGTCTTAACTCTTTTCATTAAGAATGAGCTTAAACCTTCCAGCAAGGGTAAGGTCAAGGGGGGAGAATGAATATTAGCGATGTTGCCAAAAAAACCGGTTTAACCAGCAAAGCCATTCGTTTTTACGAGGAAAAAGGCTTGGTTACCGCGCCGATGCGCAGCGAAAACGGCTACCGTAGCTACAGCCCGAAACATATAGAAGAACTGACATTATTGCGCCAGGCGCGTCAGGTTGGCTTTAATCTGGACGAATGCCGGGAGCTGGTAGCGTTGTTTAACGATCCCGGCCGGCACAGCGCCGATGTCAAAGCCCGCACGTTGCAAAAAGTGGCCGATATTGAAAAGCACATTCATGAACTGGGCGAAATGCGTCAGCGCCTGTTGCTGCTGGCGGAGCAGTGCCCGGGGGATGATGGTGCAGACTGCCCGATCATTAACAATCTGGCAGGCTGCTGCCATAAACATTAGCGATTAAGCGCGCGGATCACCAGCGTAGCGCCGTCGACCGCAATCACTTCTACTTCGGTTCCGGCCGGTAAATCCTGTGCTGCCTGCGCACGCCAGCTGCTGTCACCGATGTTTATCCGCCCCACGCCATTGCGTATCGGTTCGCTCAGCGTGGCACGGGTGCCGATCAACTGGCGGTTGCGTTGATTAAGCACCGTGCTACCGCCGGTTTCCTGTGGACGCTGTCGCAGCCAGTACCACCATAGATAGGCCACCAACATCACCAAAATGGCGAACAGTACGCCCTGCCATTCCCAACTGATGGCCGGCAGCAGCCAGACGATGGCGCCGACCGCTACCGCGGCCACGCCGCTCCACAACAGGTAGCCGCTGGCACCAAGCATTTCCGCCGCCAGCAGCAGTCCGCCGAGCGAAAGCCAGAACCAGTGTGGATGTGCCGCAATCTGTTCCAGCATCATTATTGGCCTTTGCCGTCTTTCAGCAATTCGCTGATACCGCCAATCGAGCCGAGCAGGCTGCTGGCATCCAGCGGCATCATGATCACTTTACTGTTGTTGGCGGAGCCGATTTTTTGCAACGCGTCGGTGTACTTCTGCGCGACAAAGTAATTCACCGCCTGAATGTTCCCGTTTGCTATCGCGTCGGACACCAGTTGGGTGGCACGGGCTTCGGCTTCGGCCGCACGTTCTCGCGCTTCTGCCTGCAGGAAGGCCGACTGGCGCTCGCCTTCCGCCTTGAGGATTTGTGACTGTTTATCTCCCTCGGCGCGCAGTATCGCGGCCTGCCGTACCCCTTCGGCTTCCAGAATGTCCGCACGTTTGGTACGTTCCGCCTTCATCTGCGCGTTCATCGAGGCGACAAGCTCGGCCGGTGGACGCACATCGCGAATTTCGATACGGGTGATTTTGACGCCCCACGGATTGGTGGCCTCGTCGACGATATGCAGCAGTCGGCTGTTGATACTGTCGCGCTGCGACAGCATTTCATCCAGTTCCATCGAGCCGAGAACGGTACGGAAGTTGGTCATGGTCAGATTGACGATTGCCAGCTCGAGGTTGCTGACCTCATAGGCGGCACGTGCCGGGTCGACCACCTGAATAAAGCACACGGCGTCGATGGCGACGTTGGCGTTGTCGCGTGAAATGATTTCCTGCGACGGGATGTCGAGTACCTGTTCCATCATGTTGATTTTGCGACCAATACGGTCCATGAATGGCACTACCAGATTCAGGCCCGGCATCAGCGTCTTGGTGTAGCGGCCAAAGCGTTCTACCGTCCATTGGTAACCTTGTGGCACAATTTTGACGCCAGCGAACACCACGATCAGCGCCACGACGATGATGATGGGAATGAGGGTAAACATGGCATAACCTCCTGTCAGACATATGTAAATAGATATTACGCCATCCGCTGGGGAAAACCCAACGCATCAGCTCGGGAGGTCGATATTTTTCAGAAACTGGGCGATGCAGGGCGCTTTGTTGGTAAATAAAGCGACGGTTTCAGCCACCGCGCTACCGCTGTGGTTATGCCAGGCGAGGGACAACGGCGACGGCTGGCGTTGGTTGACCATCTCACGGGCGATCAACTGGCCGGATTGCAGATATGGCTGACAGAGGCTCAGCGGTAAAAATCCTACGCCAAGCCCCTGCAAATGGCATTCTAGCTTGCTGCGCAAATCGGGAACTTTGATTTCTTTTTGACCCGGCAATAGCCAGGCAATACGTTTGGTCAGATTATGCGAGGTGTCCTCGACATTAATTGCCGGGTAGGCACGCAGCCGATCTTCGTCCAACACCCCCGTGGTGCTGGCCAACGGATGTTGCGGCGTTACGACAAACCGCCAGCTTACGCCGCCGAGCTCCAATATGCTGACGTGGTTAGCCAGTGACTCATAGCCGGTGGCGCCAATAGCCAGTTGAAAACCTTCGTTAAGCAGTGTATCCCATACCCCCATATACACCTGCCGCGACAGCAGAAACTGCGTTAACGGAAATCGTTGATGCAGATGCGTCAGCAGTTGGGCTACCGCCGTCGGGCTGTACAAGAGATTATTGATAACGATGTTGACCTGGCGTTCGACGCCGTGATTGATCTGCTGTAATTCGCCGGGCATGGCGTCAAACCAGGCCAGCCACTGACGAAAGCGTTCCAGCAGGTGTACCCCGGCCGGCGTCAGTTGCACCGTACGGGTGGTGCGTAGGAACAGCTGAGTCCCGACGTTCTCTTCCAGCATTTTAATGCGATAGCTAATAGCCGCCGGCGTTTTGAACAGCGTTTCTGCCGCTTTGGAAAAACTGCTGCTCTCGGCAACCTTGATAAAGGTACGAATAGTTTCTTGATCAAGCATAAGCGTCACTTCCCTGATAAAAATCACCGAGCCAATGGTTAGCCATGGCTAACCCTAACAGGGTATCGGCACCGGAGTAGTGGCCTAACGTCAAAAAATGTCCGATTTGCGAGTGGCTTCCACGCCCTTGTGCCAAACGCTGCAACAGGCTTAACAAGGTTGAGGAGAATCTCCCTGCGGCCGCGTGCTGCAAATAGCTGCGGCTGACGCTGGCGGTGAGCCTGCGCAGCGTGCAGGACGGCGGCAGGAGGGAAAGCTGCTGCATTCGTGACCGAGAGCGCCGATCGCTATGCAGCAATGCCATGACGCCAATCAGCATATCGTCGCTGCTGGGCGTCAGACCCGGACCAAGCCCGATAAAAGGCGTAAAGTCGCAGGGGTGCCCCGTCAACCAGTGGAACAGATGTTGGCGTAAATCGTGCAACCATGGCGAGAGCGGCTGCTTTATCGCCTGCTCCAGTGGACCAAACAGGCCGGTAGCATGAGATTGGCCGGCGAGTAATCTATCCAGGCAGTGGGGCAATAGGGTTAACGGAGGCATTGTCAGCGAGATACGCCGGGCGGTAACGCCAATGGAAAAGCGACGATGGTGCAGACCGGAGGAGCACAGGCGTAAGGTATCGTCACGGCCCAGCGCCTGCGCTATGGCGTTAAAATCTGTGCCACGTATCAGCATCCCCATTGGGCTTAGGCCATGGCCGTAGCGTTGTAACACCAGCAGGCGATCGTCGGTAGTCAGCAGATTGATGGCTTTGCCGAATATACCGATGCAACGCAGTGAGGTGGGGCGGAGCGATAGAGATTGGCTGATGGCCAACGGCACATAACTGGACACTATTCCTCCGGTTGAGCGGGCCGCCGCTGCGGCCCGCATAAGTCAGCCGCTAATATTCATCGTTTCGGCAAGCGCGATTAGCGCCTGTTCGAAGCAGGGCAGTGGTGCCCGTACCGTGCCGGCACCCACTTGTCCAACGCCGGGATTGCGGTGCGCGATCCCGGTATTGATCAGCGGGGTGATCCCGGTCTCCACCACCCGACGGACGTCCAATCCCAGACAGGCTCCCTGGAAGTTCCACGTAGGGATTTGCAGCAGCGGGTTGTGTTCCAGGTAGATTTCTGCCATTTCTTCGGAGGTTGCCAGTGCCGCCGCAACGCCGCCGGCGCCGACGAAGCGCGTAACGCCGGGTGCTGCGACCATCGCGGCACCGCCAATGCCCAGCGTTTCGGTAATCGCGCTGTCGCCAATATCGGGGTTGGCGTCCTGTTGGCTATAGCCAGTGAAGTACAACCCCTGCGGAGTATTTACCGGGGCGGTAAACCAACGTTCTCCCAACCCGCTGACGCGAATGCCGAAATCGCGTCCGTTGCGCGTCATTGCGGTGACAATCGAACCTGCCTTGACGGCAGCTCCGGCATCCATGGCGGCCTTGCAATAGGCCATTGCCAGGTTCAGGAAGAATTGATCGGTGATACTGAGGAAGCGTAGCACCTCCGCCAGCTGATTTTTGTCCCGTGGCAGTTGGGCAATGCCGGTTGCCAGCATGCGCATTAGCAGGGAGGAGGCGGCGATATTACGCTGGTGGAATTCGTCACCCATGGTAATGGCTTGTGCCATCAGCGCGCCGAGGTCAATGCCGTCTTCCATCTGCACCAGTATATCGTTGAGCACCGGTGCCAGAACCTCGCGCATCCAATGCAAACGCCGCTGAACTTCATCATCATATGCCCCGAAGCGCATTACTTTGCCGATACCCTCATTCAGGTTGCAATATGCCATATTGCCATGGGTCAGGTTTTTTACCTTCACCACCGGCATGTTGGCGGAGGTAATGCCGCCCATCGGACCCACGGCATTGACGTGATGGCAGGGGATGAATTCCACGGCACCGGTATCAAACAAAGACAGCGCTTGCGCTTCGCTGCCGGCCCAGCCCTCAAAAATAGCGGCGCCGATGCAGGCTCCGCGCATTGGCCCGGTCATGGCACCCCAGTCCAGCGGCGGACCGGCATGCAGCAGTTTTTTACCGTTGGCGAGCTGTGGCACTGCTTGCTGTGCGGGACAGACGCCAACCCAGTGTGGCCTGGCTGTTCTGATACGTTCAATGACCGCCTGATTGGCTGCGGTGATAGATGAATACATAACCGATCCTTTTAATCTAATTGTTTCAATAAATTGGCTAACTGCGCGTTTCCGCCGGCTACCGGCGACCATTGGTAATGCACCACCGGACAGCCGTTGGCCTGTAGCTCATCGGCGAAGCTGCGCAATCCGACATTGATGACCCTGGCGTCTTGCAGCAGGGCATGAAGCGGGGCAAATCCGTCGCCCGGACCCGGGGTTATCAGCTGCAATGCCAAAAGCACGGCTTCTTCCAGATTGTTCATAACCACGATGCCGGCGTTGAGCAGGGTATTGAGCTGTACGCTGCGTTGTTGGGGATCCTGTTCCGTTCCGGTAATGGTTGCGATCGCCACCAACGGCGTGCTGGTGCCGCGCCGAGCGCGCAGTTCGGTCACGGCGTTGGCCGCCATGCCTGCCGGATCGGCATGTGAACCGTAACCCAGCACCACGTCCAGCAGCAGTACGCCGATCTCGGGCCGTTCCGCCAGTGCCAGGATCTGTTGATGGCGGGCGGTGGGGTCGATCATGGGATGCGGTTTGCCCACGGTATAAACATCATCACCCAGATCGATCAACTGATGCCCGGCAGCCTGGAACATGATCCCCTGCGTATGCCGTTGATCCGACTTGGCGTCGAGATGTTCGCCCAGGATCATTGCGGCCTCCGCCGCCAGCGTACCGCCGGTGAACAGCCCGATAATTTTCCGCTCGATCACCTTTGGCTGCGTGCTGGCCACGGCTGCAACGTTGGCCAGCATCACCGCCAGCCGAGCGGCCTCCGCCAACGTACTGGCGAGGTAGACATTGCCGTCGCGTCGCAGGGGCGGACTGGAGCCAAGAAACAGGGCCACCACCGGTTTGCCAATCGCTTTCATTGCCGTCAGAACCGTCTGGCGCACCACCGCTGCCGGCGGCTTGGAAACGAAGGCAATCACTTTGCTGTGTGGATCGCCCGCCAGCATCTCAAGAGCGGTCAGCGCGCTGATGCCGCCCACTTCGGCGCTCAGATCGCGGCCTCCGAGGCCAAGCGCATGGGTAATGCCCTGGCCCATCAGGGCAATTTGCGAAGCCAGTTCCTGTATACCGGTACCGGAGGCGCCGACGATGCCGATGCTTCCGGTCGGCAGTGCGTTGGAGAAGGCCAGCGGTACGCCGGCAACCACCGCAGTGCCGCAGTCTGGTCCCATGACCAGTAATTGCCGGGCGCGTGCCCGTTGTTTCAGCGCCACCTCCTGCTCCAGCGACACATTATCGGAGAAGATCATTACGTTTTGCTGCCGTTCCAGCGCGCGCTCGGCCAGTTCCGCGGCGTACTCGCCGGCAACGGAAATCAGTGTCAGGTTGGCATCTGGCAATTTTTCACATGCGCTTTGCCAGCGACGGGCCGTCGGCAGCGCTTGCCCGTTGCCGTTGCCCTGGCTGACGGTGTTCAGCGCCTGCTCCAACTGCTGGCGTACGCTGTCGGTGATGCTGTCCTGTCGGTGCTCGCAGCGAATGGCCACGCAGATGTCATTGGGCGTGGCATCGGTGAAGTGCGGATGCCAAAAGCCGGTCGCCTTCAGCAGCGTCTTGTTGGCCGGGGTTCCCATCATTACCGATACCTCGTCTACCGCATCTGACTCGCTGAGCCGGCGCGAAATCAGCATCAGACTGACTGAATCCTGAAAGCTGCCTTTTTTAATAAACGCATGAATCATAGTATTACCTCTGGGGTTTTCTTTTCCTTGAGGAACAGCATGCCGAACAGGCCGACAGCCAGCAGCGCAGCGGAAAAGTAGAAGCTGGCGGCCAGGCTGCCGGTGATATCGCGTACCATACCGGCGATAATCGGCGCCAAAATGGAAGAACTCATACCGATAAAGTTGAACAGGCCAAAGGCCGAACCGTAGTTGTGTTCATCAACGCTGTCGGCCACCAGTGCGATCAGCACCGGATCTAGCGCCAGCTTGCCCACCAGACCATACATGCACAGCGCGACGATCACTCCGGTCATGGTTGGCATCCACACGATCGAGATCATGCTGAGGATTGCCAGCGGCACCAGAAGCAGAATCAACGGCTTGCGTCTGCCAAGACGGTCGGACAGGCTGGAGAACAGCAGCGCGCCGGGAATGGAGATCCATGCCACCAGCGAGGAGATAAAGCCGGTTTCTGAACCGGGAATACCGCGTTCGTTTTGCAGGTAGTAGGGCAGCCAGGTCAGGATGACAAAGAAGCCGAACAGGCTGCAAAACACCATCAGGTACACCAACAGCAAATTGCGGTTTTTGAACAGATCGCTAAACCTGATTTTTTGGCCACCTGCGGCGACGGTTTGCGCGCTGCGTTTCTTTTCTTTGACGAACCACCAAATCGCCAGGCCGGTCAGCAGGCTGGGCACCGCCATTGCGTAAAACGGCATGCGCCAGCTGTGGCCGAGGTCGAAGACCAGCCAGCTGGAGGTCATCAGCCCTAGCGCAATGCCAAATGCCATGCCGCTGTTGATGATGGCGCTGCCAAGCGACCGGTATTTTTTGGGGATCTGTTCGGAAGATATACCGTACTGCGGGCCATAGTAGGTCCCTTCACCGGCGCCGGTGACCACGCGGGCACACAGCAGGGTGCTCCAGCTTTTGGCCCAGCCGGTGACGGCGGTAAAAGCGCCGAAAAGCAGGAAGCCGGGAACCAGCACTTTCTTCCTGCCGATCCTGTCGCCCAGCACCCCGGCTGGCACCTGCAACAGCGCATAAGAAAAATAAAACACGGAATTAAGAACCCCAAGCTGAGTGCCGCTCAGACCGAATTCCTTTTCCAGTTCGCCCATGACGGGGTTTAATATGGTGCGGTCCGCATACATAAATATCCAACCAAGCCAGAAAAGGAAAATGGTAATACACCATGCAGGTATTCTTCGCTTGGCATTAATAACCGTTTCGTTAGTTGAATGGCTCATTTATCCCCCCGATTAAATAGATTGAAATCCCTGTTTTTTGTTAAAAGGATTTAACAATTCATTGGCCCACGGCCTTTTCTAGCGCTAGAGTGCGAAAAATCATTGGCCAGCATCGTGACGGAGTTCACAGGCGATTGATTGTTCATAATGTTTTTACTGATAGTGCGTTTTTCTTAAAAAAAATTAACTAACCAGGTTTTTTATTAAATATGATGGGTGGAGCGCCGGCGTTATTTTAAAAATAAAATTTACTGTTGGCCATTTGTGCCAGCGATCACATATAAAATAAGTTTTTAATTTAATTTGTCCTGCTAACGTTGATTAATTAAGGGATGATAAAATGAAGAAAATCGTCGTTGCCTTGGGCGGGAATGCGCTATTGCCACGTGGACAGGAATTATCCGCAGAGAATCAATATCAGAATATGGAGGCAGTTGTGCAGGGGCTGTGGACATTGACACGAGAATACCGGGTGATTCTGGTGCATGGCAATGGGCCACAGGTTGGATTATTGGCCTTGCAGAACCAGAGCTGTCAGGAAATTCCTGCTTATCCGCTGGATATTCTGGTCGCGCAAACGCAGGGCATGGTGGGTTATATGCTGGCGCAGTCAGTTGGCAGTCAGCCCGATATGCCGCCGGTGGCTACCGTGCTGACTCGCGTGGTGGTCGAGGCACGGGATGAGGCATTCAGACACCCGAGCAAATTTATCGGTCCGGTTTATTGCCTGGAGCAACAGAGCGAGCTGGAGCGGCGATGGGGGTGGCGCATGCAGCGTGATGGCGACTATTTGCGGCGGGTGGTCGCCTCGCCGAAGCCGTGCGATATCGTTGAGCTGGACACCATCAGCGAACTGGTGCAACAGGGGCGGCTGGTCATTTGTTGCGGCGGCGGCGGCGTGCCGGTATTTGCTGACGCAGGTCGCTACCGTGGCGCAGAGGCGGTAATTGACAAGGATGCGGCAGCGGTACTGTTGGCTCAGCGGCTAGAGGCCGATCATCTATTGATTCTCACCGACGCCGACGCGGTATATCAGGATTGGGGCACCGAACATCAGCGTGCCTTAACGCGGGTGACGCCGACCCAGCTACGGCCTTTTGCCGCTGATGACGGCGCTATGGGGCCGAAAGCACAGGCCGCGATCGATTTCGTGCAGGCGACCGGCCGTAACGCCTATATTGGCGCACTGCGTGATGCCGCCGCGATCCTGGCGGGAACCAAAGGCACCTGCGTGCATGGTTAAGGGGACCGGGAGAGGCGGGCATGACGGGGCCAGAAAACATGCCAATTTGGCATATTGCTAATAATTTTAATTCATTTCATGACCTTTCCTGCCCTGAGTATAGTTGCCGTAGAAGAAGACTTTCTTTCAAAAATTTGTCATTTCAATTTGCGACTATGCTTTTTGAAATGTCTTTTACGGCAAGGATTTTTATGGATTCGATCGGCATTAATGCGCTGTCGCAGAAAAAAGATCGCTGGTATTTAATCATTGAAGAGATGCTTGGCGAGGCTGGCATAACCATTAATGGCAGCCAGGCGTTTGATATTCAGGTAAAAAATCCGGCGTTGTTCAAACGTATATTGCAGGAAGGCTCGCTGGGTTTCGGTGAGAGTTATATGGATGGCTGGTGGGATTGCGAACGGTTGGATATGTTGTTCACCCGCATTCTACGTGCCGGCATTGATGAACGCCTACCGAGCAGCCTGACGGATATAGCGCGTATCGCCTATGCACGCCTGGTCAACCGCCAATCGCGCAAACGCGCCTGGCAGGTCGGCAAGGAACATTATGACATTGGCAACGATCTGTTCAGTCAAATGCTGGATCCCTATATGCAGTATTCCTGCGGCTACTGGAAAGACGCGGATACGCTGCAACAGGCGCAGCAAAACAAGCTGAAGATGATCTGCGAAAAGCTGCGCTTGCAGCCAGGAATGACGTTGCTGGACATCGGCTGCGGCTGGGGCGGGTTGGCGCAATATGCCGCGGAACAGTACGGAGTAAAAGTGCATGGCGTGACCATTTCTGCCGAACAGCAGAAAATGGCGCAGCAGCGCTGTGCCGGCCTGGAAGTCGAGATTTTATTGCAGGATTACCGCGATCTGCATCGGCAGTTTGACCGCATCGTCTCGGTAGGCATGTTCGAGCACGTCGGGCCAAAAAATTACGATACCTACTTTAACGTGGCGGCGCGCAACCTGAAGCCTAACGGCCTGTTTCTGCTGCACACCATCGGTTCCAATCAAACCGATCTCAATGTAGACGCCTGGATCGATAAATATATTTTCCCGAACGGCTGTCTGCCATCGGTAAAACACATTGCCGAGGCCAGCGAGGGGCGCTTTGTGATGGAAGACTGGCACAACATCGGCGCGGATTACGATCGCACCCTGATGGCCTGGCTCGACAACTTCAAACGGGCATGGCCATCGTTGGCGGACAATTACTCCGAGCGCTTCGAACGCATGTTTACCTACTACCTGAATGCCTGCGCCGGCGCATTCCGTTCGCGTAATATTCAGCTGTGGCAGGTGTTGTTTAGTCCGAAAGGGGTAGACGGTGGGGTGCGTGTCTACCGGTAATATCCCCGTCATATTTCACGCTGCCTCGGCGTTGGCTGCCTTCAGTCACCCCGGTCACATAGTGGTCTATGTTCCCGGGGACGCCTGTCGTTGCCGCCTTGATGCAACGCGAACTATCTAGGGGATAGCATGGCCGTCATATTTCACGCTGCCTCGGCGTTGGCTGCCTTCAGTCACCCCGGTCACCTAGTGGTCTATGCTGCCGGGGGCGCCTGTCGTTGCCGCCTTGATGCAACGCGAACTATCTAGGGGATAGCGTCGAGAAGGGCGGTGAAAACCGCCCATTTGGCGATCAGTAGAGCAATGAATACAGCTGACGGCGATACTTGGCAGCCAGTGCATCGCCGGTACCGAGCGCAGCGAGGATATCCATCAGCGTCTTGCGCGCGCTGCCGTTGGCGGCGGCCAGATCTTTCTTCAGGTGGCCCATCAGCTGTTCCAGCGCTTCTTCGTTACGGCCAACCTGGTGCAATTGCAGCGCCAGCTGTACCGCCAGTTCGGCGTTGGCCGGGTCTGCGTCGACCTGCTGTTGCAAAAGCTGGATTTCCGGCGTGTCGGCGGCCTGTTTCATCAGTTCGATCTGTGCCACCAGTCCTTGATAACGCGTGTCGCGATCTTGCAGCGGGATAGTCGCCAGCACCGCTTCGGCGTCTTCAATGCGGTTTAGCGTTAGCTGGGTTTCCGCCAGTGCCAGCCCGATATCGCCGCGCTGATTGCTGCTCTGCCAAGCGTCCTTTAACAGAGGCAGTGCTTCGATGGCGTTACCTGCCTGCAACAGTTCATTGGCCTGTGCCAGCTTCAGATCTTCTGCCTTGGGCAGAAAACGCTGCAGGAATTCGCGGATAACCTCTTCCGGCTGCGGGCCCTGGAAACCGTCTACCGGCTGGCCGTCTTTAAACAGATAAACGGTAGGAATCGAACGTAGTCCGAACTGCGAGGCAATCATCTGTTCGGCATCGCAATCCACTTTTGCCAGCACGAACTGGCCAGCGTATTCCGTCGCCAACTTGTCCAGCAACGGCGTCAGTTGCTGGCAGTGCTGGCTGCGATCGGACCAGAAGTAGAACAGCACCGGAACGGACATCGATTGTTCCAGCGTTTGCTGCAGATTCATTTCGTTAATATCAATAACAGTCGGAGCTAGCATGGGTTTCTCTCTGATCGTGCAAGTCTGATTAACATTAGGTGGGGGCAGGGGGGACATCGTTCAACCCCGCAATGAAATTAACCGTTGCTGCGCAACAGCCAGTCCAGCGCGCGACCGGGTAAAATACGGCGCAGTACGCTCAAGGCATGGGCCAGCAGGGTCACCGGATAGCGCAGTCGCGCTTTCGGGCTTTCCAGCGCATGGCGCAATTTTGGCAATATCGCCTCTGGCGGTAGCGTCAGTCGCTTGGCAATCCCCGGATTGTGTACCGGTCGATCGCTACGCGTTTGGTTGACGTTCTGGGTGAAATGGGTAGTCAGCGGGCCGGGTTCGATCAGACTGACCTGAATACCGGTGCCGTGCAGTTCCATGCGCAATGCATCTGACCATGCTTCCAGCGCGAATTTGCTGGCGGCATAGGCACCACGCCCGGCGCTGGACACCAGCCCCATCACCGAACTGGTCTGAATAATGCGCCCTTCGCCATGGGGCAGCATGGCCGGCAACAGCAGTTGCGTCAGTTGGTGGGTGCCGAACAGGTTGGTGGAAAACTGCTGTTCCAACTGTTGGCGGGAAATACCACTGAGCGGGCCGTATACCCCGAACCCGCCATTGTTGAACAGGCCGTATAGCCGGCCACCGGTCATGTCGATCACCTGCGCCGCCGCCCGCTCAACGCTGGCGCTGTCGTCCAGATCAAGCTCGATGCCCTCAAGCCCGAGCTGCCGCATGTTGTCGACGTCCTGTGCTTTACGACAGGCCGCCAGCACGCGGTAGCCACGGTTACGCAGGTCCTGAGCTGCGATCAGGCCAATGCCGCTGGAACAACCGGTTATCAATACCGCTTTTTGCATAACTTTACCTAGTGTACAACCCTATTTAATTAGACTCATGTTTTACTAACGGTTTCAGGCGCTCCGCCATCCAGGTGGCGATAAACGGCTGCGCGTCGCGGTTGGGGTGCAAACCGTCATCCTGCATCCATTCCGCTTTGATAGCCACCTGCTCCATATAAAACGGCACCAGCGGAATGTTGAACCGTTTGGCCAATTGCGGGTAAATCGCGCTGAAGGCCTCAGTATAACGGCGTCCGTAGTTCGGCGGTATGCGGATTTGCATTAGTAGCGGCCGGGCGCCGGCCTGTTGCACCAGGGTAATGATCTTACCGAGATCGCGCTGTACATCCTGCGCCGGGAAGCCACGCAAGCCGTCGTTGGCTCCCAGTTCAATCAGCACCCAGCGCGGTTTGTGCTGCGCCAACAGCGTCGGCAAGCGTGCCAGGCCTTGAGCAGCGGTATCACCACTGATGCTGGCGTTGATCACCGTCGGCGCACCGGGTTGCTGCTGCCATTGGTTGGCCAGCAGCGTCGGCCAGGCCTGTGCGACCGGCAGCCGATAGCCGGCGCTTAAACTGTCGCCAAGAATCAATAACGTATCGGCAGCCGCCGCACGTAAACCGAATAAGCCCAACAGCAAAAGGAAGGGAAAATGCCAGCGGAAAACGTTCTTGAAGTTCATCATCTTAGTAAACACGTTGGTCAGGGTGAGCATCAGCTCACCATCCTTACCGGAGTCGAGCTGGTTGTCAAACCTGCACAGACAATTGCCCTGATTGGCGAGTCTGGTTCGGGGAAGTCGACGCTGCTGGGGATCCTGGCCGGACTGGATGACGGCAGCGCTGGTGATGTTCATTTACTGGGCGAATCGCTGACCGCGCTGGACGAAGAAGGGCGTGCCGCACTGCGCGCCAACAATGTCGGCTTTGTATTTCAGTCGTTCATGCTGGTGCCGACGCTCAACGCATTGGAAAACGTACAACTGCCGGCGTTGCTGCGTGGCGAAAGCGATCGCCAGAGCCGCGAACAGGCGGTGCAATTGCTGGAACAGCTTGGGCTGGGGCAGCGGCTAAGTCATTTGCCGGCGCAGCTGTCTGGTGGTGAGCAGCAGCGGGTGGCGCTGGCGCGTGCCTTTAGCGGCCGGCCGCGGGTGCTGTTTGCCGACGAGCCGACCGGCAATCTTGACCGCCAGACCGGCGAGCGCATCGCCGATCTGCTGTTTACCTTGAACCGTGATTTTGACACCACGCTGATCCTGGTGACCCACGACGAAACGTTGGCAGCCCGCTGTCAGCGTCGGTTGCGCTTGCGTGAAGGCAAGCTGTGGGAGGAAGCATGATCTGGCGCTGGTTCTGGCGCGAATGGCGTTCGCCTTCGCTGCTGATTGTCTGGCTGGCGTTGACACTGTCGGTGGCCTGCGTGCTGGCGCTCGGCAGCATCAGCGATCGTATGGATAAAGGACTCAGCCAGCAGAGTCGGGATTTCATTGCCGGCGATCGGGTGTTGCGCAGCGCGCGGCCAGTACCGGAAGGGTGGCTGCTTGACGCGCAACAACAGGGCTTGCAGGTCAGCCGCCAATTGTCATTTACCACCATGACCTATGCCGGTGACAGGCCGCAGCTGGCGAACGTCAAGGCGACCGATCTGGCCTACCCGCTGTATGGCCGTCTTGAGACGCGGCCGGCAAACGTCAAGCCGCAACCCGGAACGGTGCTGGTGGCGCCGCGCCTGCTGGCGTTACTGGGAGTGAAGGTTGGCGATAGCCTGGAGGTGGGGGACACCCGGCTGCGTATCGCCGGGGAGATCGTGCAGGAGCCGGATTCGGGCTTTAACCCGTTCCAGACCGCGCCGCGCATTCTGATCAACATGGCGGACGTTGACAAAACCGGTGCGGTGCAGCCCGGTAGTCGCTTGACCTATCGTTATATGTTTGCCGGTGCTGCGGACGATCTGGCGCGTTATGAGACGCGTCTGACTCCACAGCTGAAAGCCGACCAGCGCTGGTTTGGTTTGGAAAATTCTGGCGGGGCGCTGGGTAAGTCGCTGCAACGTTCGCAACAGTTTCTGCTGCTGTCCGCGTTGTTGACGTTGCTGCTGTCAATCGCTGCCGTGGCGGTGGCGATGAGCCATTATTGCCGCAGCCGTTACGATCTGATCGCGGTGTTGAAAACCCTGGGGGCCGGCCGCCGGGCGCTACGCCGGTTGATTATCGGCCAGTGGCTGGCGGTTCTGGCGCTGGCAGCGCTGTGCGGCAGCGCAATCGGGCTGGGGTTTGAGGCGTTGCTGATCGAGTTGCTGGCACCGGTGTTGCCGGGCGAACTGCCGGCGGCAGGCGGCTGGCCGTGGTTGTGGTCGTTGGGGGCGCTGGTGCTGATTTCCCTGTTGGTCGGCGTACGGCCGTATCGCCAACTGTTGGCCACCCAGCCGCTGCGCGTGCTGCGGCGCGATGTGGTGGCCAATGTCTGGCCGCTGCGCTACTTCCTGCCGGCAACCGCCATCGTGGTAGTGGCGTTGCTGACGGTGCTGATGGGGGCCAGCACGCTGCTGTGGTCGATTCTGGCCGGCATGCTGGTGCTGGCGCTGCTGTTGGGTGGCATTGGCTGGGGCAGTCTGCTGTTACTGCGTCGTATCACGCTGCGCAATCTGGCGCTGCGCCTGGCGGTCAACCGGCTGTTGCACCAGCCGTGGGTGACGGTCAGCCAGTTGGCGGCCTTTTCGCTGTCGTTCATGCTGCTGGCGTTGCTGTTGGTGCTACGCGGCGATTTGCTGGATCGTTGGCAGCAGCAGTTGCCGCCGGATACGCCGAACTACTTCCTGTTGAACATGACCGGTGAACAGGTACCGCAGGTGAAGGCTTTCCTGCAACAGCATCAGGTGCCAGAGGAAACCTATTATCCGATTGTACGCGTACGCCTGACGGAAATTAACCAACAGGTCGCGACCGAACTGGTGCGTGAGGACGATCCGGGGGGCGAGGCGGTCAACCGCGAGCTGAACCTGACCTGGCTGGCGGCACGACCGGATCACAATCCGCTGACCGCCGGATACTGGCCACCGAAGGCCGGTGAAGTGTCAATGGATGCCGGTATCGCCGAGCGACTGAAGGTGAAGCTGGGCGATACGCTGACCTTCAGCGGCGATACGCAGTCGTTCAATGCCAAGGTAACCAGCCTGCGGCAGGTGGATTGGGAAAGCCTGAAACCCAACTTCTATTTTATCTTCCCGCCGCACGCGCTCGACGGCCAGCCGCAAACCTGGCTGACCAGCTTTCGTTACGACGGTGACGGCAGCATGCTGACGCAATTGAATCGGCAATTCCCGACCCTAAGCCTGATGGATATCGGTTCCATCCTGCAACAGGTCGGCGGCGTGTTGCAGCAGGTTAGCCGGGCGCTGGAGGTGATGGTGGTGCTGGTGGTGGTGTGCGGCGGTTTGCTGTTGCTGGCGCAGGTGCAGGTCGGCATGCGCCAACGGCGGCAGGAACTGGTGGTGTACCGCACGCTCGGCGCCAGCAAGCGTTTGCTGCGTGGTACGCTATGGTGCGAGTTCGCACTGCTCGGGCTGGTGGCGGGGATCGCCGCGGCGATCGGCGCAGAGGCGGCGCTGTGGCTACTGCAAAGCCGGGTGTTTGACTTCCCTTGGCAGCCAACGCCGCTGTTATGGTGGTCATTGCCACTGTTCAGCGCGTTGCTGCTGTCACTGTGCGGCGGCTGGCTGGGAGTGCGATTACTGCGTGGCCAGGCGCTGTTCCGCAGCTACGAAGGTTAACGCCGGAGCGATCTGATCAGCCCTGTGGCGGCGTTTGCGTCGGCCATTGGGTTGCTCATCAATTGCCCTGGCGCTTGGCGCCGACGGTGGGCAGTCGCTGGTTGCGCTGGCGCGGCAATAAAAAAGGGCGCGGTTCAGTGGAACCACGCCCTTTTTGCCGCCGGTTGATGCAGACTATGCCAGCATTTGCCGCGCCCAGTCGAGGCCGCTGCAGTATTCCGCTGGCAGCAGGGGTGCCAAATCTCCAAGCGTCTGCGCCAGCGCGTCGGCGTTGGGATCGTTGAGGTTGAGGTGACCCACTTTGCGACCCTCGCGCACCTCTTTGTCATACCAGTGCAAATGTACCAGCGGCAGACCGAGCCAGGCGGTATTCACTGCGGTGCCGATCAGATTGACCATCACCGACGGCGTATTGACCACCGGTTTGGGCAGCGGCAGGCCGAGAATGGCCCGCAGATGCAGCTCAAACTGGCTGATTGACGCGCCGTTCTGCGTCCAGTGCCCGCTGTTATGTACCCGCGGTGCCAGTTCGTTAATCAGCAGTTCGTCGCCAACGATAAAGCATTCCATTGCCATCACGCCGACGTAGTCGAGTGCATGCAGGATCGCCGCCAGCATCTGTTCAGCTTGCTGCTGCAACGCCGGGTTTGGCGCAGGCAGCGCCACGCTGGTACGCAGAATGCCGTTTTCATGCAGGTTGTGCGTCAGCGGATAGAACACGCATTGGCCATCATGACTGCGAGCACCGACCAACGACACTTCACCGGAAAAGTTGATGCCCTGTTCGACGATGCATTCGCCGTATGCATCGGCCGGCAATTCGTGCTGCTGACCGCTGCGCAAACGCCACTGGCCGCGGCCGTCATAGCCGCCGACGCGGCGTTTGACGATCGCCAGTTCACCCAATGAGGCGAACACCTGCGGCCATTCGGCGGCATCCGCCAGCAGTTGCCACGGCGCGGTAGCCAGATTGAGCCGATCGAGCAGCTGTTTTTGCGTCAGGCGATCGGCCAGGCGCGGGAATATGTCGCGGTTGACGAAGCTGTTATGCGTCGCCAGTTCGCGCGTCAGCGCCGTTTCCGGCCAGCGCTCGATTTCGGCGGTAATCACGCTGTTTTGGTACGGCACCGCTTCGGGTTCGGCGTCCAGCCCGACAGGGTAAACGGCGATGCCCAGCGGTTCGCCGGCCTGGCGCAGCATGCGCCCGAGCTGTCCGTTGCCGAGTACGCAAACCGGTTTCATGCGTCCTCCCGCGGGTCTGGATGGTTCAGTACTTCATCGGTTTGTGCCTGACGCCAGTCGGCCAGACGCTGCGCCAGTGCGGTATCATGCAGTGCCACAATCTGCGCCGCCAGTAACGCGGCGTTCGCTGCGCCTGCCTTGCCGATCGCCAACGTGCCGACCGGAATGCCACGTGGCATCTGGACGATGGAATACAGGCTGTCAACGCCGCTCAACGCCGCGCTCTGCACCGGTACACCCAGCACCGGCACGAGCGTTTTCGCCGCCAGCATGCCTGGCAGATGCGCTGCACCGCCGGCACCGGCGATAATCACGTCAAACCCGTTGGCGCTTGCCTGTTCGGCAAAGCTGAACAGTTTATCCGGCGTGCGGTGAGCGGAGACGACCTCGACATGGAACGGAACATCAAGTGAAGTCAGAACCTCGGCCGCGAATTGCATGGTGGCCCAGTCACTTTTTGATCCCATTACAATTGCGATTTTAGCCTCGGTGTTGGTGGCTGAAGCAGCGTTGGCTCCCATGGGTGTAAGGCTCCTGTAGATTGTTCACGCATCGGCCGGATGCCAGCGGAGGCAGGCCGTTTGAGGGCGTAGAGCATATCATGGGTACACGGCGAGGAAAACGGTTGCGTGGCCGCTTTTCGCCGTCAAAAGCGCTAAAATTTTTAGCACAGCGTCAGCGTGGCAATCAGAACGGGAATTGGATCAGCTCAACGGCGTCGGCGGTGACCTTGACCATCGAACCTTGATGATGCCAGGCGCCAAGCACCACCCGCTGCGCTTCGCCGTTGGCGAGTTGCAACGAATGCACCGCAGGGCGGTGGGTATGGCCATGGATCATCCAGCGTACCCGGTGTTGCACCATCGCCTGCTCAACCGCCTGTGGATTGACGTCCATGATGTCCAGCGATTTATGCTGATTACTTTGCTGGCTGCGCGCCCGCATATTGGCGGCGATCTTCAGGCGCCAGCGTAAAGGCATCGCCAGGAACAGTTTCTGGATCAGGGGGTTATGTACCCGACGGCGAAATTTTTGATAGGGCAGATCGTCGGTGCACAGGGTATCGCCGTGCAGGATCAGTATCCGTCGACCGTACAGCTCCAGCACTTGCTGTTCCGGCAGCAGCGTCATGCCGCTGGCGTTGGCAAAGCGTTTGCCGAGCAGAAAATCACGGTTGCCGTGGATGAAATAGCACGGAACGCCAGCCTGTTGCAGCGCTTTCAAGGCGGCGGCGATTTCAGCGTGCAGTGGTTCGGGGTCGTCGTCGCCAATCCAGGCTTCAAACAGATCGCCAAGAATGTAGAGCGCATCCGCCTGAACGGCTTCTTGCTGTAAAAAACGCAGAAAACCGGCAGTAATTGCCGGTTCCTGTGCGCATAGATGCAAGTCTGCGATAAACAGCGTGCTCATGCCGCCGCGATTACTCGCTGACGGTAACGCTGGTGATCACCACGTCCTCTACCGGCACGTCCTGGTGCATGCCGCTGCGGCCGGTTTTCACGCCCTTGATTTTATTGACCACGTCCATGCCTTCAACCACTTCGGCAAATACGCAGTATCCCCAGCCCTGCGCGTTCTCGCCGCGGAAGTTCAGGAAGTCGTTGTCTGCTACGTTGATGAAGAACTGCGCGGTAGCGGAATGTGGATCGTTGGTACGCGCCATTGCCAGGGTGCCAACGGTGTTTTTCAGGCCATTGTTGGCTTCATTGTTGATTGGCGCCTGGGTGTTCTTCTGGTTCATGCCAGGTTCAAAACCACCGCCTTGAATCATAAAGCCATTGATAACACGGTGGAAAATGGTGTTGTCGTAGAAACCAGAGCGGCAGTAGTTCAGGAAGTTTTCAACGGTGACCGGTGCTTTGTCTGCGAAGGTGTTGATGACGATGTCGCCGTGATTGGTGTGGAAAGTAACCATAGTTTTAATCCTAACAAGATGAAGTGAGATGCCACAAAACAGGTGTGAACAATCAGAACGACCTTATAACATATCTCCCTTAACGAGTCAGTAGCGGCAACCGGACACGCCATCGTCACGATAGGTGGTGTTATGTTATAACCTATTGTAGCCGGGCCGCAGATTTCTGTTGCCCGGTAGCGCAAACCTTGGCCTTGACCTTGCATTAGATCGGCCTTCGCGGTTCAATACGCTGATCCCTGTTATTAATACTGTTACTACGCACACCACGGAATGTCCCGATGCTAAAGATTTTTAATACCCTGAGTCGTCAAAAAGAGGAATTCAAACCTATTCATGCCGGAAAAGTCGGTATGTATGTGTGCGGGGTAACCATTTATGACCTGTGCCACATTGGTCACGGGCGTACCTTTGTTGCTTTCGACGTGGTAGCGCGTTATCTGCGTTATCTTGGTTACGATCTGAATTACGTGCGCAACGTGACCGACGTTGACGACAAAATTATCCGCCGTGCGGCGGAGAATGGCGAAACCTGCGATCAACTGACCGGTCGCATGCTGGCAGAAATGCACGCCGATTTTGACGCGCTGCTGATCGAGCGCCCGGATCAGGAACCGCGTGCCACACAGCATATCGCCGAGATCATCGAGATCACCGAGCGTTTGATCGCCCGCGATCACGCCTATGTCGCCAGCAACGGTGACGTGATGTTCGCCATCGACAGCGATCCGGATTACGGCCTGTTGTCGCGCCAGGATCTGGACCAGTTGCAGGCCGGTGCGCGCGTTGAAGTTGACGACGTCAAGCGCAACCCGATGGACTTCGTGCTGTGGAAAATGTCCAAGCCGGGTGAGCCGAGCTGGCAGTCGCCGTGGGGTGAAGGCCGTCCTGGCTGGCACATCGAATGCTCGGCGATGAACTGCAAGCAGCTCGGTACCCATTTCGATATTCATGGCGGTGGTTCGGATCTGATGTTCCCGCACCACGAAAACGAAATAGCCCAGTCCAGTTGCGCCCATGACGGCCCGTACGTCAATTACTGGATGCATTCCGGTATGGTGATGATCGACAAAGAGAAGATGTCCAAGTCATTGAACAATTTCTTCACCATTCGCGACGTATTGGGCTATTACGACGCAGAAACCGTGCGTTACTTCCTGATGTCCGGCCACTATCGCAGCCAGCTGAACTACAGCGAAGAGAACCTCAAGCAGGCACGCGCGTCGCTGGAACGCTTGTACACCGCGCTGCGCGGTACCGATCCGTTGGCGGCTCCCGCGGGTGGCGCAGAGTTCGAGGCACGGTTCCGTGAAGCGATGGATGATGACTTCAACACGCCGGAAGCCTATTCCGCTCTGTTTGATCTGGCGCGTGAAGTGAACCGTTTGAAGAACGAAGACATGGCGGCGGCTAACGCAATGGCGGCGGAACTGCGTAAACTGGCCAGGGTGCTTGGCCTGCTGCAACAAGAACCGGAAGCGTTCCTGCAAAGTGGCGCACAGGCTGACGACGGAGAAGTGGCGGAAATCGAGGCGTTGATCAAACAGCGTAACGATGCGCGCAAATCCAAGGATTGGGCGCTGGCGGATGCCGCGCGCGATCGCCTGAACGAAATGGGCATCGTGCTGGAAGATGGCCCGCAGGGCACCACCTGGCGGCGCAAGTAAGTTTGTGCCGGTAATAAAAAAGGCGCCTCAGGCGCCTTTTTCAATTGACCGCATTCAGGGTTTTACGGTCACTTTACTGCCGGCGAATTCGACCACCTGATCGGCAACGATCTTGCAGCGTTTACGTGTTTCCACCTTGCCGTCAACCTTCACCAACCCTTCGGCGATGACTTCTTTGGCGGCACCGCCGCTTTCGCACCAGCCCTGAAACTTCAGCAGATCGCACAGTTCGACATGAGGGTGACTTTCCAGATTAAAAATTTCCATACTGCCTTACTTATTTAGGTTGAACGTCGTGGTATTCCTCGCAGGCCTGCAAGGTATTCTGGATCAGTGTAGCAACGGTCATCGGACCGACTCCACCCGGCACTGGCGTGATATAGGCCGCGCGCTGGCTGGCAACGTCAAATTCTACGTCGCCGACCACCTTGCCGCTTTCCAGGCGGTTGATGCCGACATCAATCACGATCGCACCCGGTTTGATCCAGTCGCCGGGAATAAAGCCTGGTTTGCCTACCGCCACCACCAGCAGGTCGGCATTTTCGACGTGGTGACGCAGGTTCTTGGTGAAGCGATGGGTAACGGTGGTGGTACACCCGGCCAGCAGCAATTCCATGCTCATCGGTCGGCCGACGATGTTGGAGGCGCCGACCACCACGGCATTCAGGCCGTAGGTATCGATATTGTAACGTTCCAGCAGCGTAACGATGCCACGTGGGGTGCAGGGGCGCAGTTTGGGCGCACGCTGACACAGGCGGCCGACGTTGTAGGGGTGGAAGCCGTCGACGTCTTTGTCCGGATTGATGCGTTCCAGCACTTTGACATTATCGATACCGGCCGGCAGCGGCAGCTGCACCAGAATACCGTCGATGTCGCTGTCGACATTCAGTTGGTCGATCAGCTTTAGCAGTTCGGCTTCGCTGGTGGAGGCCGGCAGATCGTAAGAGCGGGAAACAAAACCCACTTCTTCACAGGCACGGCGCTTGCTGGCAACGTAAATTTGCGAGGCCGGGTTCTCGCCAACCAGCACGACTGCCAGGCCTGGCGCGCGTTTTCCCGCGTCCAGGCGTTGTTTAACTTGCTCAGCCACTTCGTTTCTAACCTGCTGCGCAATCGTTTTACCATCAATAATCTTTGCTGCCATCGGTGTGGAAATCCATCAAATAAGAAAAGCGGGGGATGCGGCTATTTTGTCAGAAGCTGAGCGCGCTGTCAGGCGCTGAATAAGGATATGCATCGTTTACCGTGGCCAAAACGCCCTCATTCCGTGCGTTTTTTGCCGGCTTGGGCGGGTTGCCGACGGCAAAAATATCACGGCGTACGGCCAGATAGTGGCTGGTAAGCCATTGCGCTGGGTGAAAAAACAGCATAAGGCGCGCTTGGCGCGGCGAGGTTATGAAAAGGCATTGACTCAATAACCTCTGACCGTATAATCCAACCCGCAACTTCAGTTGCCGCATCCCAATGCGCCCTTAGCTCAGTTGGATAGAGCAACGGCCTTCTAAGCCGTAGGTCACAGGTTCGAGCCCTGTAGGGCGTACCATTTTCACTTCTCCCAATCTCTACTAAAGTCACTGTTCCCCCACAACATGCGACTTCAATAAGCATCTTCTTTACCTACGCCTCTTAGCGTGATTAATCTCTGGCAGTTGCACAGGGACTTTGTACATTCTCAAGGATTACCTCATAAAGCGCAGCGGTATTACAGCTCCGGCAGATAATACGATTGCCATTAATGGTAAAAATAGCCCATGCAAGCTATCTACAAGGCGTGGTGTCTCTGCCTGAGAGGTTACCAGTGTCAACGGTCGCTTTCGCCGGCGTGAAAGTGATGACTTTTAGCATAATCGAACCTGCAGGTTTAATGAGTTTACCTCATAAGCCCATTCTTATTTCGCACTCTAATCGGCTAAGCCCGTCGCTGTTATTCTTGCCATCACCGTTGGCGGTAAAAAACCGCTGCATGCCGAATCTGCAGCAGCTCGATGTCGAATCGGCTAAACCTTAATGAGGAGCGATTATGAAATTACTCGCAGCATCAGCGGTGATGATGTCTATGTTAACCCCGGCAGCGTATGCCGACGTGGAGGAAAAAATGAAAATTCAACGCAGTGGTTCACAACCGTCGCAAGCTGGCCCGGCCGCCTATTTCAGCGGCCAGGTGCGTATCGATGCGCCTTTCCAGGGCAGCGAGTCGGCGCGGGTGGGCGGTGCGACCGTCACCTTTGAACCGGGTGCGCGTACCGCCTGGCACACTCACCCGCTGGGGCAAACGCTGATCGTCACCCAGGGTCGTGGCTGGCTCCAGCAGTGGGGCGAGGCAGTACAGGAAATCAATCAAGGTGATATTGTCTGGATCCCGCAGGGCGTCAAACATTGGCATGGTGCAACCGCGACCACGGCAATGACGCATATCGCGATTGCCGAATCACTCAACGGCAGCCCGGTTGAGTGGATGGAAAAAGTCAGCGACGAACAGTATCAGCAATAACCCACGTAGAGCCGCCGTTGCTCATTGTTAGCTTTCCCGCCGAACAGGAGTCTAGATGATGAAAGTGCTTGGTTATGCAGCAAAGTCAGCGCAGGTGCCGCTGGCTCCGTTTGAATTTACTCGCCGCGATCCGCGCCCGGATGACGTGGTGTTCGAGGTTCTTTATTGCGGTGTATGTCATTCGGATTTACACCAGGCGCGCAATGATTGGGGGATCAGCCTTTATCCACTGGTACCAGGCCATGAGGTGATTGGGCGTGTGACGGCGGTAGGTGACCAGGTGACGGGGATCAAGCTCGGCGATATTGTCGGCGTGGGGTGCATGGTGGATTCGTGTCGCCAATGCCAGCCGTGTCAGCAGGGACTGGAGCAGTACTGCGAACAGGGTAATATTCAGACCTATAATGGCGTCGATCCTCATGACAGCCTGCCGACCTACGGCGGTTATTCGCAAACCATGGTGACGACGCAAGATTTCGTTCTGAAAATTCCCGCAGGCATGGATCTCTCATCGGCGGCGCCGCTGTTGTGTGCCGGCATCACCACCTGGTCGCCGTTGCGCCGTTGGAATATCGGCAAAGACAGCAAGGTGGCGGTGGTCGGGCTGGGAGGGCTGGGGCATATGGCGCTGAAGCTGGCGAATGCGCTGGGTGCCGATGTTACGCTATTCACCCGTTCGGCGTCGAAAGAAGAGGACGCTCGCCGGCTGGGTGCGCATCACGTCATCCTGTCCAGCAGCGACGCGCAAATGGCCGAAGTGGCAGGGAAGTTCGATCTGATTATTGATACCGTGCCGTACGTTCATGATATCAATCCGTATATGTCGACCCTGACGCTGGACGGTACGCTGGTATTTGTCGGTTTCCTGGGGGATATCGATCCGATGCTGAACACCGTTCCGCTGATTTTAGGGCGTCGTTCGGTGGCTGGCTCGTGCATCGGCGGTATTGCCGAAACGCAGGAGATGCTGGATTTTTGCGGGCAGCATGGAATTACCTCCGACGTTGAGGTGATTGCGATACAGGATATAAACCAGGCATATGAGCGGATGCTGAAAAGCGACGTGAAATATCGCTTTGTCATTGACATGGCCTCACTGCATGCATAACGGACAGATGGAATAAGGTGTTCAAGGCCAGGCAGCCGGTGTGAGTAGCCACGCCGGCATGGCCAACGTTGATTTTTCCATTCGGCGTTACATCTGCCTCAGCAAACTTACCGAGTAATGACAAATCTATACATTGGAATTGCTAGTGTTAACTCACCCGATGAAGTTGTGTGTTATTCCTTTCCTGTAGTGTATATCCCATCCCTATTGAGTTTATCCCGCCTAGTGCGGGATTTTTTTTATTGGCGTGCGGCAATATTTATTTCGCCGGTCATGATGCTGCGGGGGGAGACAGCGCCAAAGATCATGTGGGAAACCGAGCTCGATGGCACTGATATCAGCCAATCGTTGCCATTGCTCCGCTTCCAGCGTTGCCAGATTATCCTCTAGCTGTACCAGAGTACGTGCGCCATCGTTGTCTTAACTACCGCTGGCCGATCAATGGCCACCCGTATCGTTGGGAGTTTGAACGTGGCGCGGACAAGCTGGACATTATTGCCGTCGAAGGGCCATTGGTGGCCAACGAACCGGAGATATTGGTGCAGGCCGCCATCGACGGAATGGTCGCCGCTTATCTGTTTGAGCGTCAAATAGCCGCTGCGTTGGCGGATTGGCGATTGTTGCCATTGCTGGATGACTGGACGCCGCCGTTTCCTGGTTTTTATCTTTATTACCCTGCCAACCGGCAGATGCCGCGCCCGTTACGTGCTTTTATCGATTTTGCCCGAGCTAAGCGCTAAATGCGTTCCGCCGCCTTTTTTGTTCATTTTTTCTGCACATTTTGGTTGTACTGTATCGGGGTTATTAGCCCGCTTAGGCTAACACTGCATATTGGTACAAATACTCCCGGTTCCTAGACCGGGTTTTTTGTGTGTACCTGCCAGCAAGTCAAATAATCCTGCGCGAAAACAGCAACACCTTCGAATAGTCTTAAAAATAATGTGGTTTACTGTTTGTTCCGAAAGACAACGGCTTGCGCTATGCTGTTGGCGTATTGCCGCTCACCGAGAAGGGAGCGGTGATGCTGATAGAGTCGGCCACTAAGCGACTTGTCCGGATAATGCGTTAGAATGTTCCTGCTAAATAAAATTAACGCGGCTATCAGCCTGATTTACGGCTTATTTATCTTCCCTATTTTGCTGGGTCATAGAATATGCACACAACTATTCTGGTTATTATGCGCGCGTGGGTAACACCATGAACGCCAGGATAATTTCCAAATATGGCCTACCGGTTGCGCTTCAGCTTATTAATCTTTTCTTACTGACATTTCTGCTATCGCTGGTAGGGATATTTTCTCGGCCGATTGGTTCACTGTCATTATTCTGGCCGGTAAACGCCATTTTACTGGGACTGTTATTGCGCAAGCCGGCGTATGCAACGCCGATGGGGTGGCTGGCCACCTATCTTGGCATGGTCAGCGCCGATCTTGCCACCGGTGAAGGCGTGTCGCTGGCGCTATGGCTGAATGCCTGCAATATGGCGCTGATCGCCACCGGCTATGGCGTAATGCTGTTACTGCCCCAGTCGCAGCGCCGGATGGGCAAACCACAGGCCATTCTGTATATGTTCTCTGCCAGTTTAGCCGGCGCGGCGGTGGCGTCGACGCTGTCGGTGCTGCGTAATGACAGCCTGTATAACAATACGGTGATTACCGCCTGGCTGGCCTGGTTTAGCGAACAGTTTTCTACTACCTTGCTGATTCTGCCGGTGCTGCTGGCTGCCCCGCGCCTGAAGCCGCTGTTGCGCATGCGGTTCAACTGGCGGTTGAGCGCCAGCCTGCCGTTGCTGGCGCTGATAGTATCGTTGCTGTTTAGCGTGTACATCGGTGGTCCGGGAGCGATTGCCTTCCCGATCCCGGCACTGCTGTGGTGCGCGGTCAGTTATCAGCTCTTTACCGTTACGCTGTTGACGTTATTGACCGGCATTATCGAAATAAGCAGTATTTCGGCCAATTTAATGCTGTATGAAACCCCGAGCACCCGCGGCGCACTGCTGGATACGCTGATGTCCGCCCGCTTGGGCATTGCCATGCTGGTAATGGGGCCGTTGATTCTGTCGAGTTCGATAGCCGTCAATCGCAAACTGCTGCGACGGCTGGAACACAGTGCCAGCCATGATTTTCTCACCGGCACTTTGACGCGCAGCGCGCTGATGCGCAAGGCTCGCGAACTGCTGGAGCATAAACAGCGCTGCAAAGAAGCGGTTTCGTTGCTGTTGATTGACGTCGACCATTTCAAACTGATTAACGATAGCTACGGCCACGTGATTGGCGATCGGGTGCTGGCGAATTTTATTCATCTGCTGCGTCGTGAATTGCGCCCCGATCAACTGCTCGGTCGTCTGGGCGGTGAAGAGTTTGTCATCGTGCTGCCGCGTGCGCTGGCGGCGCAGGCGGTGGCGATGGGGGAATATTTGCGGCGTCAGGTGGAAAAAGCGCAAATCGACATTGGCGATCGCGCACCGTTGAAGCTGACCATTAGCGTTGGCGTCGCCAGCCTGGCAATGAATGAAGACAAATCGCTGGAGCAATTGATGAATATGGCGGATATCGCGCTGTATCGCGCCAAATCGCTGGGGCGTAATCGGGTGGAACCGTTTAATGTGATCAGTGGCAACAGCGTCGATCACATTCTCTTCAAGTAGGCGCTCAGCCCTGCTGTGGTTTGAATTTAACGCCGCAGTTTGGGCAAATCAGCATCACGCTTTGCTGCAGGCGCGAGCACTGTTGATTGGTGACATAGGCACATTTCGGGCAGGCGATTCGCATGGTGCGATGAATGATGCCTTTAACGTCGCGGGACTCAGACATGGCAGCTCCCTGTGTGAGGTGAAAGTCCACGCTAACACAGGTGCTTTGAAATTGCCTTAGGGATTTGTTGCCGGCGTTACAGCGCCTTCAACGCGCTCAAGGTTTCATCCATATCAATCTCGTGTTCGGAGAAGGTGTGGGTGACGTTTTGAAAGGTGACGATCGACAGCATGCGCAGGCTTTGCATGGCTTGCGGCTCGGCCGCCGCCTGCGGACGGATGCGATTCATCAGCAGGCCGACTGACAGCACGGTATTTTCTTTGTCCACCTCGGCTTTTACCGGCACTTCTTTGGTGAAGGTGTGGAACGACTTGATGCTGCTGATCTTGATGCGCTCATTGGCAATGATGATGTATTTGCTTGGTGCCAGAACCTTAACCGCAAAGGCGGAAGGGCCCTTGGCATTGTTGGTCGGTTCAAAGGTGACCGCGGCGTTTTTCTTTATCAGCTCCGGGTTTTGCACTTTAATCACGTGAAAATAACGATTTTCTCCGTTCTCATCGGTAATAAAGCCGAAGCCTTTGTCTTCAAAAAAAGTCGTTATCTTGCCGTTCATGGTCATTCTCATCAGTTTGTACAATACAGTGCCTATGATAGCGCGGAATGTGGCGCAGTGACAGCCGGGCAACGCTCGCGGAGGCGCTGTAACCGGGACGTCTGGCGTGCCAAAACCCCTGTTCGTCATGTCTGGCGGCGGTGCTTTACCGGCATGTTGAAGCGGGAGTGGGGGGACATGCGATTATTTCATTTTTTATTGGTTTTATGTGATCTCGGTGGTGGACAAAATCTCGCCCAGTTGCTGTACTGTAATGGACACACGTTTTGTGTCTTACATTCACGTTAAAGGTAAGTTTGATGTCTAAGATTAAAGGTAGCGTTAAGTGGTTTAATGAATCCAAAGGTTTCGGCTTCATTACCCCGGAAGATGGTAGCAAGGACGTTTTCGTTCACTTTTCTGCCATCGCTAGCAATGGTTTCAAAACTCTTGCTGAAGGCCAGCGTGTAGAATTTGAAATCACGAACGGTGCCAAAGGGCCATCTGCTGCTAACGTTATCGCTATCTAAGCTATAATTGCTAATATTCTTAAAACCCGCTCATCGAGCGGGTTTTTTATTGCCTGTTCATGCCGCCTGCGGTTTACGCACCAGCGTGGTGAACAGCGTAATGGCGATGGCATAACAGCCGACGATGGTCAGAGCCATTGACGTGCTGGAGGTGCCACCCAAGCCGGTAATCGGCACGGTGCAAGCGCCCAGCGCGAACATGCACACGCCAATTAACGCCGATGCGCTGCCGGCCCGATCGCCCTGACTTTGCATCGCCAGCGACGAGGCAGTGGGGCCCACGGTGCCAACCACCGCTACCGACAGGAACAGCGGCACCAGCAGCAGTATCAGCGGCGCATGCAACCAGCCGGCCAGCAGTAGCAGCAGCGACGAGACGGCCGCCAGGCTCAGCCCGGCTTTCAGCACCCGCAGTTCGCCGAAGCGATGGCTTAGCCGTGCCGCCGTTTGGGCGGAAATCACCAGACCTATACCGTTAATCGCAAAGCACAGGCTAAACATTTGCGGGCTAAGCCCGTAAATTTCTTGCAGCACAAACGGCGAGGCGCCGATATAGGCGAACATGCCGGCCATCACAAAACCCTGCGTCAGGCACAGGCCGATAAACTGGCGTTGGCGCAGCAGGCCGCCCAGCGACATCAGCATGGTCAAAATACCGCCCTGGCTGCGACGCTCCGCGGGTAATGTTTCATGCAGTTTAAGTAACGAAAGGGCAAACAACAGCAGGGCGATCAGCGCCAGCGCGCCAAAAATACCGCGCCAATCCATAAACTTCAGCAGTACGCCGCCCAGCACCGGAGCGACGATCGGCGCCAGTCCGTTTACCAGCATCAATAGCGCAAAAAAACGCGTCAATTCATGGCCGGAATACAGGTCGCGGGCGATGGCGCGAGAGATCACCGCGCCGCCGGCGCCGGCCAGACCCTGCAATAAACGGGCGATCAGCAACTGATCGATACTGGGAGCCAGCGCACACCACAGCGAGGCCGCCAATAGCAGCAGCAGTGACAGCAGCAAGGGGCGCATTCGCCCCAGCTTATCGCTGTAAGGGCCGAATATCAGCTGACCGAGGCCCAGACCTAGCAGGCCAGCGGTCAGGCTCAGCTGTGCGGTGGCGGTGGCAGTGTTCAGTTCCCCGGCCAGTTCCGGCAGGGCGGGCAGATACAGGTCGGTACACAGCGGGCCAAGCGCTGCCAAAAGGCCGAGCACCAGCGCATAAATCAGGCGCTGGCGGTGTTGTTGTTTAGTCATTAGGAATTTCTGGCTGGTGGAAAAGATGAGAGATGGCCTGCCGATACAAACCTTCCAGCAGGATGATGTCAGCTTTTTGCGTGGTCAACAGGCGGTAGCCGGTGCCTTCGCTCAGCACCGCGATGAACTCGACCCGAGCGGCGATTTCCGCATCGCTAAATTGCGGATAGAGCGCCTTCAGGTTGCGGCAGACATGGTGGAACAGACGCGCTTCGGCATCGCTGAGCATCTTGGCGACGAGCGGGTTGCGTGTGGCTTCGGCGGTGACTTCCAGCATCAGCAGGTGATCGATCTCGCTTTGGCCGGGCATTTGATACAGCGTGCGGGCGGCGAGGGTACCGGCGATCAGATTGATATGGTCGCTGATGTCTTCCAGTCGCCGCATTTTATCATTGATGATACGGTTGACGATTTCTTCAATGATGGCGTCCTTATTGGCGAAATAGCGATAGATCTGGCCAACGCTCAGTGCAGAGCGCTGGGCGATTTCCGCCATGCTGGCCGCGTGAAAGCCGCGTTGCCGGAAGCAGATTTTCGCGGCATCGACTATTTGGTTGCGTCGCAGTTCAGCCTTGGCCTGTCTGCTTGCCGTTGGGGTTGGCATAGCCCGATCCTGTGCCAGCAAATCGCTGACGTTTGAGTGTGAACGTTCATTCTCAATTGTAAGGCAAGATCGGCTTTTTGTGGAGTTTTTTACAACCGTGCTAATAACGTTAGGCGAACAGGTATACGTTGATGAACGTCACCACGATTGCCAGGCAAAATACGGTCGCGGCCATTTCAGACAGGTTTTTTGGCAAGCTCGGCATGGGAATCTCATCCAGTTGATCACACTGGAGGAGATTATCCGTACGCAAGATTAAGAAAACATTAAGCTGAGGTTACTGGCCGCCGATCCAATTGACCAACATGAACGCCAATAGGGTCATTGTCAGCGATCCTGCCAGGTTAATCAGCGCATTAGTTAACGCCCAGAGCATGCGCCCGTCCTGGATCAGGTAAACAACTTCTAACGAAAACGTTGAAAAGGTCGTCAAACCGCCGCAAAAGCCAGTAGTGATCAAGAGACGCCAGGTGGCATCAATGGAGCCCGCACGGCTAAACAGGGCCATCGCCAAGCCGATGATAAATCCACCCAGCAGATTGACTGCCAGCGTGCCAAGCGGAATATGCGCATGCAGCGGATTCAGTTTCATGCCGACGACCCAGCGCAGTACGCTGCCCAAACCACCACCAATAAATACAGCTAGCAAAGAACTCATCATGATCAGAAAATCCCTTCATTAAAATTGACCATCTCAGATAGGCGGTGCTCAACTATTCATGTTGCCGATGGGGTAGTTCAGCGATCCCGCACAACAGCGTGAAGAATCAATGCCAGCCATGCCGTTGCGGTTTGCGATATGACAAGTACCGGCGCAATGCTACCCACCTCTCTGAGGTGACGTAGGCATCATCAGCCGGTAAGGGCGGTTATGGAGGAATGCCATCTCCCAGGGAAGAAATCTTACACCTTGCGTGCCGGCTTTTGTAGTCCCGTCAGCGGCCAGCACGCGACCATGACGATCTAACTCTGTTACAGGTTGTAGTTGTTTTAGCCGATCAAAAGTAGGTAAATATCCACAGGCAAGGTTTGTTTCTTCGCTGCGTCCGCAGCAAACATGAATAGAGAAGGAATATATGGAAGGTATCAGTATTACCAAACTGCTGGTGATTGCCGTGTTGATCGTACTGCTGTTCGGCACCAGTAAGTTGCGCACCCTGGGCGCGGATCTTGGCGCGGCGCTGAAAGGCTTTAAAAAAGCGGTTGGCGATGATACGCCGCCGGTGCAGAATAACGCTGAACAACAGACCACGGCGCAAAACGTCGAAAAGAAAGACCTCTAACCGCAGCGTCGAGGAAATAACAAAAACGGATGCCGCAAGACATCCGTTTGGTGTTTTTACTGGGCAAAGCGTAACAAAAAATTACGCTCTTACCGCGTGCTATTTGACTTCCATGCCTTTGGCCTGCAGATCGGCATGATAGGAAGAGCGCACAAACGGGCCGCAGGCTGCATGAGTAAAGCCCATTGCCAGCGCTTCTTCTTTCATTTCGTCAAACTCGGTCGGGCTGACGTAACGTTGCACCGGCAGGTGGTGACGGCTTGGCTGCAGATACTGGCCCAGCGTCAGCATGGTCACCCCGTGGCGGCGCAGATCACGCATCACCTCAACGATTTCGGCATTGGTTTCACCCAGGCCGACCATCAGGCCGGATTTGGTCGGAATATCCGGATGTGCTTCCTTGAAACGCTCCAGCAGCTTCAATGACCATTCGTAGTTGGCGCCCGGACGCACCTGGCGATAAACGCGCGGCACGTTTTCCAGATTGTGGTTGAACACATCCGGCGGCGTCGCGGTCAGAATATCCAGCGCGCGATCCATTCGGCCGCGGAAGTCTGGCACCAGCGTTTCGATCTTGATGTTCGGGTTTTTGGCGCGAATGGCGGCAATGCAATCGGCAAAGTGCTGGGCACCACCGTCGCGTAGGTCATCGCGGTCAACCGAGGTGATTACCACGTAGCGCAGGCCCATATCAGCGATGGTTTGCGCCAGCTTTTCCGGCTCGTTGGCGTCGGGAGCCACTGGGCGGCCGTGCGCCACATCACAGAACGGGCAGCGACGGGTACAGATGGCACCGAGGATCATAAAGGTGGCGGTGCCGTGGTTGAAGCACTCGGACAGATTGGGGCAAGAGGCCTCTTCACAGACTGAATGCAGGCCGTTCTTGCGCATGGCGGCCTTGATACCCTGGATACGCGTTGAATCGGCAGGCAGCTTGATCTTCATCCACTCGGGTTTACGTAACAGCTCCTGCCGTTCGGTGACCACCGTTTTTACCGGGATCAACGCCATTTTGTCTGCATCGCGGTATTTTACGCCGCGTTCCATCTGAATTGGTTTACTCATAGTCTTGCAGGTTCCAGTTACGAGAATAGACTTTTTTTGTTTTTTAAAATCAACAAATTAAATAGTCTTAGTGAAAAGCAGGTAAAATATTGGTGTTACTATACCACTTTTACCATGATCCATTCAGCCCCTCTTGTATCATTATGAAAGCCAGTCATGGCCATTGTTTTGTGCTTTGTCATAGCCTATGCAACGTCCGTTTAGCCCAATCTCGTCCTACATTTGTCCATCGATCTTGATGGTATGTGCACTCTTTAGCCTTGTTGTGGCTGCGGGGCAGGGCTGCGTGTAGAGTTTTCTGTGGTAAACCTCGCGGGTGCATGGGGGAGCATCGGGGTGAAATGAGATGCGATCGGTAGCTTGCCCTATCGTGGTAAGGCGTTGTTGATAGGAGGAGCCAAGACTGAGCCATGCGTAACAGATTAAAGAAAATTATTCATTGAACTGTAAAACGGAGGTTACTGTCGTGATGGGTAATGTTGAATAAAGTGAAAGTAAGTTTTATATACGTTCACTTTATTCATTAACTGGCATAAGTCATCCGGCAAGCGGAATAACGACTAAGCCTTTTCTTTAGTTTTTATTATCTGGTGCTTGATAGTATCAAAGTATAATTGAGTTTGCGCTACTGGCTTCTCAATAACGAATGCGAAGAGGGATTTCCAAACGGATGATAATCTTTTTTCAATGATAAAGTGTATCAGAGTTGCAATTAGATATACGGAGGCAATAAGCAGCACGTAAACATATACTTTATTTTCATTTGTCGCAAACTTGTTCAGCATCATATAGCCGAAGTGAGCATGGATCAAATAAATAGGGTAGGTTAATGCGCCGGCTAATTTAGAACCTTTTAGCTTCAGTTTGCCAAAGGTAGTTGTGTTTTGCAGGAAGAAGAACAGGTAAAAGATAGTAATGACTGCTAGAATGATGAACGATTCACTACTGGATCCATGTCCCGATAACTCTCTGCGATTAATCATATAGAGAGTGCCAATTATATACAACGCTGCCAGCATGATAAGCCGAGTGAACGAAAAACGTTCTTTTAACATTGCAAATAGTGCTCCAGAAACAAAGAAGCAGTAATATCCACCCATATAGACATGCTCACCTATGCCTATGAAATACGAAGCAACTATTACGGCGGCCCAGCCGATAATTATTTTTTCTAGCTGGTTTTGTAGTCCGATGAATAACAGGGCAAAAATAAGTAGGTAGAATTTCAGTTCAAATATTAACGTCCAATAAACGCCATCAACGTCACTAACCCCTAACATTGATTGCAGCATAGTCAAGTTGACTAATACCGTTTTTATATTTACTGACATTGATTCGCCACCGAGGAAGTAAGCAAAGGTAGCTGTGAAAATGACTGCAAACCAATAGGCGGGGTATAATCTTATTACTCGTGAGGCAGCGAACTTTGCAGCACTTCTGTTTTTAGCAGAGTAAAATATGACATAGCCGCTTATCATAAAGAACAAATCTACGCCGAGATAACCGTATTTGGTGATTTCAGTAAGCCCAGGAATAAAATCAATTGTATAAACTTTACCATTATTAATACCGTTAAAGGTATAGTGGAAAAGAACGACCATTAGTGCGGCAAAGTGTCGTGCATAATCTAGTAGCTCTAACCTCTTCATCCTAATTATTCCTTACCCACCAGCGAGAATTTTATAATTTCAAACGACAACCACCGAAAAGTAATCGTTACTCGTAATGTAAGCGCGCTCATTCGCGTTAGTTGTTCCAATTACCAGCTAGCTTTTAGCTGGCTGGTTGGGATGTCTCGTCATTTTTACGCAAAACCACCCCTACAATTCACTAACATGAAGAGTAACTAGTTTATTGAACTTTTTTTGGTTTTTGTCAATTAAAAACTTAACAAAAGATGAGATTTAGGATTTGACCTTCTCTTGGCAGGCAAAGGCGAGAATTAATTGCCTGATATTTTAGGATTTTTCATGGTTGATTTAATATGTTCGATCTGATCTTTTTGCGGGGGGAGGGGTTGGAATTAGTAATTATATTGCAGAATAGAATAATAGTGCTGCGGTTGAAGGCACCTGAGTGAAGTTAAATTAATAAAAAATTTAAAAAAAGCAAGAATCTGACGCTGTACATATCATTTTCTTGCATTGACCCGATCGGCCCACATCAGAAAAGCAAATTGCTTTCTTTATTGATTAATTATGTTGGGAGCTAAATATTAAAGATAGTCGTTGATATCCCAGTTACCAGACTCGACCGTCTGGTAGCCGAGTAAATGAACAAATTCCTGAACCAGGATGGGATGTACGTCTTCTATGCCAACGCCGGGCACCAGCGCACTGACCTGGGTCATCTGCATACCGGCGTAGCCGCAGGGGTTGATACGCTGAAACGGACCGAGATCCATCGACACGTTAAGGGCCAGGCCGTGGAAGGAGCTGCCCTTGCGGATCCGCAAGCCCAGGGAACAGATTTTTTGCTTGCCCACGTAAACGCCAGGCGCATCGGGGCGTGCATGCGATTCAATGCGGAAGTGGGCGAGGGTATTAATAACGGTGTCTTCAATGGCGGTGACCAACTGGCGAACGCCCACCTTATTGCGCTTAAGATCGACCATCACATACAGCACCTGCTGGCCCGGACCATGGTAGGTGACCTGGCCGCCGCGATCGCTCTGGACCACCGGGATATCGCCGGGCATCAGAAGGTGTTCGGCCTTGCCGGCCTGCCCTTGCGTGAATACCGGCTGATGCTGCACCAGCCATAGTTCGTCGGGCGTGGTTTCGCTACGGCGATCGGTGAAGTTGTGCATGGCTTGGGATACAGGCGCATAGGGCTGCAACCCCAGCTGACGCAAAATGATCTTATTGTGTTGCAAATGAGTCATCGTCAGGTTACAGAAGTGGTAAAGCCATTATACCGGGCGCTCTGGCTCGCGACCAGCATTTCGCTGACCAAAAATACGCAACCCGGGCAGAGTATGGCCAAGCCCGGGTTGCTAAGCAGTGTTTTATGCTGTGATTACAGCACCATGCGGACAATTTCAATATTGCCCAACTCTTCGTATAAGGTTTCCACCTGGTCGATATGGCTGGCGGTAATGGTGATGGAAACGGAGTGGTAGTTGCCTTTGCTGCTCGGCTTGACCTGCGGGGTATAATCCCCTGGCGCATGGCGCTGCACCACTTCAACCACCTGGTCTACCAGCTCGGGTTGCGCCAGGCCCATCACCTTGTAGGTAAAGGAACAGGGGAATTCGAGCAGTTCGTTCAGTTTAGTTTTTTGCATGTGCGCTCCAGAGTGACATCTTTTAAACCCGGCATTATTGGCGTTGCGGCATGGCTTGTACGGCGTCTCGGCAGGCTGGCAAACCAGCTAGCCGGAGTCAGTGTACGCAGCTTCAAATCTGCGGGCTGTATAAATTATAACTCCCGCCGGAGCGAGAGTTAGTGTTAATTGCTATATGTGGGCGTTTTCGCCGATTTCAAGCGTTAGCCGAACCAGTGATGGAACATCAGTTTGATGTAATCCACGATACGGCTGACGAAGCCGCCTTCCTTCACTTCACTCAATACCACCAGCGGGCGTTGATCGATGGTCTTGCCATCCAGTTGGAAGTTGATGCTGCCAACCACCTGGTTTTTCGCCAACGGTGCGTGAATTTCCGGCGTGTTGAGCACATAGCTGGCTTTCAGGTCTTTCATCCGGCCGCGTGGAATGGTCAGGTAAACGTCTTTGTCGACGCCCAGTTCGACGCGATCGGCGTCACCGAACCACACGGGTTCAGAGGCAAATTCCTTGCCGGCTTTCAGTGGTGCGACGGTTTCAAAGAAACGGAAGCCCCAGGTCAGCAGTTTCTTGCTTTCGGTTTCACGGCCTTTATAGGTACGGCCGCCCAGTACCGCAGAAATCAGACGCATCTGGCCTTCGGTCGCCGATGCCACCAGGTTGTAGCCTGCGGCAGAGGTATGGCCGGTCTTGATACCATCAACGTTCAGGCTGGTATCCCACAGCAGGCCGTTGCGGTTCACCTGCCGGATGTTGTTGAAGGTGAACTCTTTTTCTTTATAGATGGCGTATTCATCCGGCACATCGCGGATCAGCGCCTGGCCGATCAGCGCCATGTCGCGCGCCGAGCTGAATTGACCTTGCGCATCCAGGCCGTGCACGGTCTGGAAGTGGGTATTCTGCAGGCCCAGTTGCTTGACGTAGGTGTTCATCAGATTGACGAACGCGTCCTGGCTACCGGCAACGTAATCGGCCATCGCCACGCAGGCGTCGTTACCAGATTGCAGGTTGATACCGCGGGTCAGTTTGGAAACCGGCACGCGATCGCCAGGCTTCAGGAACATCAGCGAAGATCCCTTGAACACCGGGTTGCCGGTAGCCCATGCGTCTTGACCGACGGTCACCAGATCTTCCTGGCCGATTTTGCCGGACTTGAGCGCCTGGCCGATGACATAACTGGTCATCATTTTGGTCAGGCTGGCGGGATCGCGACGTGCATCCGCATTGGATTCCGCCAGAACTTTACCGGAGTTGTAATCAATCAGGATGTACGATTCCGCATCGATTTGCGGGACACCCGGGATCATGGTTTTGATATTAACATCATCGGCATGTGCGCTATTGGCTGCGCTCATCGCGATAACGGTGCCGAGCGCTATGCTCTTGATTATGCGAAAAGAAGTTACATGTTTCATGATCTGGACTACAACATCCGTGAGAAAGTAAATGAAAAAACGAGCCACACTATAACAGATGGGATCCCGGCAAGCATTAGTCATTCATCCGACTAACAATGCTTTACACATCTTTTGCTGAAAGAAAATGTTTCCGTGGATTCTCGCCAGCCGGGTATCTGTTTAAGGTGCCACAGTGACAAATGATTGTTGCTGTGCCTGAGTTGCCAATCGTTGCTGCAATTGCAGCGCCTGCTGACGATCGCTGAACGGGCCAAGCTGCACACGGTACACGTTTCCGCTGTTGGTCACGGCGCCCGGCACGCTGAACTGCTGGCTGAGCTGTTGTTGCCACTGCTGTGCACGTTCGGCATTGCTCAACGCGCCGACCTGCACCACGAAACCGGATGCAGAACCGCCGCCGGCAGAGGCTGCGCTGGCTGTCGCAGCACCTGCCGCCACGCCGACGGCAGCGGGTGCTACCGCGTTAACCGGTTCGTCGCTTTCCAGCACGCCTGCCGGTACGGCGCTTGGCGCGCCGAGGAAGCCGCTGCGGCTGTTGCCGGCTGCGGGTGTTTCGCCGTTGTTCAGGCTGGCATTGTCAATCGGACGGACGTCGTTGGCGTTCAATGCCGGCGGATCTTGCTGAATGGGTGTTCCCATGGCGCCGCTGCTCAGATCAGGACGCGCCGGTAGCGCATAGCTCTGCTTGGCGACGGTGGTGCCGATGGTGCCCGGTCCGCTCAAGGTACCGTCCGGGGCGACGTTGATAAAATCAACCTTCACCTTGGTATTGTTCGACAGGTTCAAACGATCGGCCGCGGCTTTGGACAGATCGATAATACGCCCCTTGGTATACGGGCCACGGTCATTGACGCGCACTACCAGCTGGCGGCCGTTGGCCAGGTTGGTCACCCGCACGTAGCTTGGAATCGGCAGAGTAGGGTGCGCGGCGCTCAGTGCGTTCGGGTCAAACGGCTCGCCAATGGCGGTAGTATTGCCATTGAGCTCTTCGCCATACCAGCTGGCCAGCCCGGTTTGCGAGAAGTTTTGCGGATCCTTGACGATGCGATAGGTGTCGCCATTAACCTTATAGTCCTGGGAGGTGCCAGGGTTATAGGGTTCATAGTGAGGCTCCACGCCGCCAATCTCTACCACCGGCCCGTTATATGGCTGTTGCGGCGGGGCCTGCTGTTCTGTCGTTGTGGTGGTGCAGGCGGAAAGCAATACCGCAACCGCGCCAATCCAAAGCCATTCCTTACGCATTACTCACCTCTTATAAACTCTTAGACAGCATTTTCCGATGCGTGTGGATCGACATCACGATGCCGAACCCAGCCATAAGCACGATCAGCGCCGATCCACCGTAACTGACCAGAGGCAAAGGTACGCCAACTACCGGCAAAATGCCACTGACCATACCAATGTTAACAAACACATAAACGAACAGAATCAGCATCAACCCGCCGACCATCACGCGACCAAAGGTGGTTTGCGCCTTGGCCGCGATCATCAGCCCGCGAATGATCACCAACAGGTACAGCGCCAGCAGCACCAGTACGCCGATCAGCCCCAGTTCTTCCGCCAGCACGGCAAAAATGAAGTCGGTGTGACGCTCTGGCAAAAACTCCAGCTGCGACTGGGTGCCGTGCAGCCAGCCTTTGCCCGACAGGCCGCCGGAACCGATGGCGATTTTCGATTGGATAATATGATAGCCGGCGCCCAATGGGTCGCTTTCCGGATCGAGCAGCATCATCACGCGGTCACGCTGATAGTCATGCATCAGGAAGAACCACAGCACCGGAATGAACGCGGCGAGCAGCACCGCCGCGACGGCGATCAGCTTCCAGCTCATACCGGACAGGAACAGCACAAACAGCCCGGACGCGGCAATCAGAATCGAGGTGCCGAGGTCCGGTTGCGCGGCCACCAGCAGCGTCGGCAGGAAAATGAGCACCAGCGCAATGCCGGTGTTTTTCAACGACGGTGGGCAGACATCGCGGTTCATAAAGCGCGCCACCATCAGCGGCACGGCGATTTTGGCGATTTCCGACGGTTGAAAGCGCACGAAGCCGAGATCCAGCCAGCGCTGGGCGCCTTTACTGATTTGGCCGAAGGCGTCCACCAGGATCAGCAGGATAACGCAGAAGATATACAGATACGGTGCCCAGCTTTCATACACCCGCGGCGGGATCTGCGCCATTACGCCCATCACGATCAGGCCCATGACGATTTGGCCGATCTTGCGCTCCATCATGCCGATATCCTGGCCGCTGGCGCTCCACATGACGAAGGCGCTGTACACCAGCAGGGCCAGAATGAACAGCAGGAACGTGGGATCAATGTGGATTTTGGTCCAGATCGAGCCCTTTTGTTGGCTTTCTGTCATGGTCTGTTACTCACCTTCTGAACCGGGCGCCGCCGGTGGCGCGTCCGGTAATTGCGTGTTGTCATCACCCAGCAAAATATGATCCAGGATCTGGCGGGTAATGGTGCCGACCGCCGGGCCGGCGCCGCCGTTTTCCAGAATGATGGCCACCGCGACCGTTGGGTTTTCGTACGGCGCAAATGCGGTCATCAATTTGTGGTCACGCAGATGCTCTGCGAGTTTGTGGGCGTTATAGGTTTCATAGCCGAATACCTGTGCGGTACCCGATTTCGCCGCGGCTTTGTACGGTGTCTTTTCAAAGTACTTGCGTGCAGTGCCGTTAGGACGATTGGCAACGCCGTACATGCCGTCTTTGGCAATTTCCCAGTAGCCGGAGTGAATATCGCCGATCTGCAGGCTTTCCTGCTGGCGGAACGGCACCCGCGCGCCGTTGATTTTGGTGCTTTCCAACAGGTGCGGCGTTTTGACGTTGCCGTCGTTAATCAACGTGTTGAGCGCCTTGGCCATCTGGATAGGCGTGGCGGTCCAATACCCCTGGCCGATACCGACCGGGATGGTATCTCCCTGATACCAGGGTTTCTTGTAGCGTTTGAGTTTCCATTCGCGCGTTGGCATCAGGCCGGAGCGCTCCTCGGAGAGATCGATACCGGTATAGTCGCCGTAGCCGAACTTGCCCAGCCAGCTCGACAGTCGGTCGATGCCCATGTCATACGCCACCTGATAGAAATAGGTATCGGCGGATTCTTCCAGCGCTTTGGTTACGTTCAGGCGGCCGTGGCCCCACTTTTTCCAGTCGCGAAAACGCTTTTCCGAGCCGGGCAACTGCCACCAGCCGGGGTCGAACACCACGGTGTTTTTGGTGATCACGCCGGCGCTGAGGGCAGAAACGGCAATGTAGGGTTTTACCGTCGACGCTGGCGGATAGACGCCCTGCGTCGCGCGGTTGATCAACGGGCGATTCGGGTCGTTCAACAACCCTTGATACTCTTTGCTGGAGATGCCGTCAACGAACAGATTCGGGTCATAGCTGGGGTTGGACACCAGCGCCAGGATACCGCCGGTTCGCGGATCGCTCACCACCACTGCGGCACGGCTGCCGACCAGCAACTGCTCGATATAACGTTGCAGGTTGAGATCGAGCGTCAGATAGATGTCTTGCCCGGCGGACGGCGGCTGTTCGTGCAACTGGCGGATCACCCGGCCGCGGTTGTTGACTTCAACCTCTTCGTAGCCGGTTTTGCCGTGCAGCGTTTCTTCGTAATAGCGCTCGATGCCCAGCTTGCCAATGTCGTGAGTGGCGGCGTAGTTCGGCATTTTGCCGTCTTTGTTCAGACGTTCGACGTCACGGTCGTTGATTTTCGACACGTAGCCAATTACATGGGTAAGGGCGGAACCGTAAGGATAATAGCGACGCTGATAGCCTTTGACTTCCACGCCGGGAAAGCGGAACTGGTTGACCGCAAAGCGGGCGACCTGAACTTCGCTCAGCGCGGTTTTTACCGGTATGGAGACGAAGCGTCGCGAGCGTTTGCGCTCTTTTTCAAAGTTGGTGATGTCGTCATCGGTCAGATCGACCACCGGGCGCAGCGCTTGCAGCGTAGCCTGCAGATCGTCGACCTTTTCCGGCATCAGCTCAAGCTGGTAGATGGTGCGGTTGAGCGCCAGCGGCGTGCCGTTACGATCGTAGATAATGCCGCGGCTGGGGGCGATTGGCACCAGCTTGATGCGGTTTTCATTGGAACGGGTACGGTAATCCTCAAAGCGGTCGATCTGCAAATTGTACAGATTGGCGATCAGGACGCTGGTCAGCGCCAGAATAACCAAGAACGCCACCAGGGCGCGGCGTACAAACAGGGCAGATTCAGCCGTATAGTCGCGAAAAGGGTTACGTTCTATTTTCATCCCGTTGTTTTATTTCACTCTCACTGTCAGCGCCGGTCATTCCCGGTGGTAAGGATGATTGGTCGTAATGCTCCAGGCACGATAGAGGCTTTCCGCCACCAATACGCGCACCAGAGGATGCGGCAGCGTTAGCGGCGAGAGTGACCAGCTCTGTTCCGCAGCGGCTTTACATGCCGGCGCCAGCCCTTCCGGACCACCGATCAGCAGGCTGACGTTGCGGCCATCCTGTTTCCAGCGTTCCAGCTGTTGTGCCAACTGCGGCGTTTCCCATTTGCTGCCGGGGATATCCAGCGTGACGATACGGTTGCCTTTGCCCACGGCCGCCAGCATTTGCTCGCCTTCCTTGTCCAGAATGCGTTTGATGTCGGCATTCTTGCCGCGCTTGCCTGCCGGGATTTCGGTCAGCTCAAACGGCATATCTTTAGGGAAACGGTGCAGATAATCCATAAAGCCGGTCTGAACCCAGTCCGGCATTTTGGTGCCAACGGCGACCAGTTGCAGTTTCACCGCTTAACTCCAGAGCTTTTCCAGTTCGTACAGGCGGCGGCTTTCTTCCTGCATCACGTGTACGATCACTTCGCCCAGATCGACAACCACCCAGTCAGATGCTTCCTGGCCTTTCATGCCGAACAGTTCCATGCCCTGGGCACGGGATTCCTGCACCACGTGGTTGGCGATCGACATCACGTGGCGGGTTGAGGTGCCGGTGCAGATGATCATGCAGTCAGTGATGCTGGATTTGCCCTGGACGTCCAGAGCGATAATGTCTTGGCCTTTCAGGTCATCGATTTTATCGATAACGAAATCTTGGAGCGCTTTACCTTGCAAAGGTTCCCCCTCGGGTGTGTTCTGTTCAATCGGTTTCATGCAGGCGGATACCTGAAAAATAGCGGCGCAGTATATCACGGGGTCTGAGCTAGCGATATAAACCCTGCAACTCGATATAGCGCTGCACCGAACGCGGTAAGAGATCATCGCAACTGATGCCGTGATGGCGGCGTTCGCGGATCTCGGTGGCGGAAATTTCCAGCAGCGGGGTCTGCGCCAAATAGAGATAGCCCTGCGGCCGTTCGCTCAGCGCGGCGGCGTCACGGATGCGATGCGCCTCCAGCCAGCGTTGCAGTGCCGGCGTCTCCATCTGCTCACCGTAGCCCGGGCGCGCCAGCACCAGCAGGTGGCAATAACTCAGCAGGTCCTGCCAGCGGTGCCATTTGTGCAGGCTCAGCAATGAATCCTGACCAATGATAAACGCCAGTGGCTGCGTGCTGCCACGTTCTTTACGCAGCGTTTCCAGCGTCTCAACGGTGTACGACGGAGAGGAGCGCTGCAATTCGCGATCGTCAACGGCAAACAGCGGGTTATCGGCGATGGCCAGCTCGACCATCGCCAGACGTTGCTGGGCGCTCGCTTCCGGCTGCGGACGGTGCGGCGGTACGTGGTTGGGCAGTAGCGTCACCTGGTTGAGGCCGACTTCAGCGGCCAGCGCTTCTACCGGCCGCAGGTGGCCGTAGTGAATCGGATCAAAGGTGCCGCCGAACAGGGCGTGCAGCGCCGCGGCGCGCGGTGGATTAGTGGGCATCGGGGACGCTCGTGGCCAGAGGTTTACCACACAGCAGCATCGACAGGCTCTCCAGTTGTGGCCATACCGATTGGCCATAGTCCTGTTTCAGCGTGATTTCGATCTGCGTCAGCAGGTGCACCGCCTGTTGCAGCTGGGCGGCGGACAGCCGTTGCAGCGCTTGTGTGATCGGGTTACGACGATTCTGCCAGACTTTGTGCTGGTCGAAGAGGGTACGCAGCGGTGCGCTGGCCATGCGGCGTTGCAGCGTCAGCAACATCAGCAGCTCGCGCTGCAACGTACGCAGCAGGATCACCGGCTCAACGTCCTCCTGTTGCAGCTGTTGCAGGATATGCCAGGCACGTTTGCTTTTGCCGGCCAGCAGCGCATCCAGCCAGTGATATGGCGAGAAGTGCGCGGCGTCGTTTACCGCCTGCTCAACGCGCGGCAGCGTCAGTTTGCCGTCCGGATACAGCAGTGACAGCCGTTCCAACGCCTGTGCCAACGCCAGCAGATTGCCTTCGTAGCAGTAGCACAACAGCTGGTTGGCGGCGTCGTCCAGTTCCAGCTTCATCGTTTTGGCGCGCGTTGCCACCCAGCGCGGCAGTTGTGCCTGCTCCGGTGTCTGACAGGTGAGGTAAACGCCGTTTGGGCTCAGTGCCTTGAACCAGGCGCTGTTTTCCTGCGCCTTGGTGAGGCGTGGGCCGCGCAGCATCAGCAGAATGTCGTCATGCAACAGACTGGACAGTTTCACCAGCTGTTCACCAATCGGCGCTGTCGGGCCGTTTTCCGGCAATATCAGCAATAGCGTTTGCCGGCTGGCGAACAGACTCATCGCCTGGCAGATGCTGAAGATGGCATCCCAGTCGGTGTGAGCATCGAGGGAAATACTGTAATGTTCGCTGAACTGCTGCTGTTGCGCGGCCTGGCGAATCAGATCCTGGCTTTCCTGCAATAACAGCGGTTCATTGCCGCTCAGTAAATAACAAGCGCGCAGCCCTTCTCGGAGCTGCGCGGCAAGTTGTTCAGGGTAAAGGCGGATCATTGCGCTGGGCGACTTACCGGTTGCTCAGCGACGGCCGCCGCGGCTGCTGCGGCTTTTTGCTGGGCGTCTTCTTCTGCCGCATGCACGCTCAGCAGTTTACGCACCAGTTGCTGTGCTGCCTGCTGACGCATTTCCTGCAGGATGATTTCCTGCTCGGAGTCTTTTGCCAGCGCGGTAAGCGGGTTGTCGAAGAACGAGCGGAAGACCTTCGCATCCAGCGGATAGATGTCGTGGCCCGGGATCAGTACCTGCGCCTGGACGGTCATGACCATCTGGTATTCCGCAGTTTTGCCGTCCTGGAAGATTGACACCGTGTCCTGGCTCTGCTTGGTGCCGACGATACGCAGGGAAGGGATGTCCTGACGCTTGGCATCCTTGACGATGGTCACGCCGTTCAGACGCAACTGTTCACGCACAGCGCGAGTCAGCGGACCGTAAGGGTCATAGCTGTCCAGCATCAGCGTTTTCATTTCCGAGGGAACCTGCGTGGTACCACGCAGGTGAAAACCGCAGCCGGCGGTGACCAGCACCGCCAACCCCAGCAACAACGTCATAATACGAAGTCGCACAACGCCTCCTTGTGTTAACCCACAACCAGGTTAAGCAATTTGCCCGGAACATAGATCACTTTACGTACCGTGACCCCGTCCAGATATTTAGCCACCAGATGTTCCTCAGCGGCACGTTCACGCACCTGTTCCTCGGTTGCATCGGCTGGCACGGTAATTTTAGCGCGAACCTTGCCATTGACCTGTACCACCACCAGTTTGGAGTCTTCGACCATGGCGGCGTCATCGGCCTGCGGCCATGGCGCGGTGTCGATATCGCCAGCGCCACCCAGCGACTGCCACAGGTCAAAGCACACGTGCGGCGTGAACGGATACAGCATGCGCACCACGGCCAGCAACGCTTCCTGCAGCAGCGCGCGATCCTGCTCACTGTCCTGCGGCGCGCGGCCCAGTTTGTTCATCAGTTCCATCACTGCGGCGATGGCGGTGTTGAAGGTCTGGCGACGGCCAATATCATCGGTTACTTTGGCGATGGTTTTGTGCACATCGCGGCGCAGCGCTTTTTGATCTTCGTTCAGTGCCGCAACGTCCAGCGATTGCACCGCGCCTTTTTCGAGGTGATCGAAAGCCAGTTTCCAGACGCGTTTCAGGAAGCGGTTGGCACCTTCAACGCCGGACTCCTGCCATTCCAGCGTCATTTCTGCCGGCGACGCGAACATCATGAACAGACGCACGGTGTCGGCACCGTATTTTTCCACCATCTCCTGCGGATCGATGCCGTTGTTCTTCGACTTCGACATTTTGCTCATGCCAGCATAGACCAGTTCGCGGCCTTGTGGATCGGTTGCTTTGACAATGCGGCCTTTTTCGTCGCGTTCAACGGTGGCGTCAACCGGGGAAACCCACACGCGCTCCCCGCCGTTGCCGGTGTAGTAGAAGGCGTCGGCCAGCACCATCCCCTGACACAGCAGGCGTTTGGCCGGCTCATCGGAATCCACCAGGCCGGCGTCACGCATCAGCTTATGGAAGAAGCGGAAATACATCAGGTGCATGATGGCGTGTTCGATACCGCCGATATACTGATCGACCGGCAGCCAGTAGTTGGCAGCAGCCGGATCCAGCATCCCGTCGTCATACTGCGGACAGGTGTAGCGCGCGTAATACCAGGAGGACTCCATAAAGGTGTCGAAGGTATCGGTTTCACGCAGGGCCGGCTGGCCGTTGACGGTGGTCTTCGCCCACTCGGGATCGGCCTTGATCGGGCTGGTGATGCCGTCCATCACCACGTCTTCCGGCAGGATCACCGGCAGCTGCTCTTCCGGCGTCGGCATCACGGTGCCGTCTTCCAGCGTCACCATTGGAATTGGAGCACCCCAGTAGCGCTGGCGGGAAACACCCCAGTCGCGCAGGCGGTAGTTGACCTTGCGCTGGCCTACGCCCTTGGCGACCAGCTGGTCGGCAATGGCATTGAAGCCGGCTTCGTGGTCCAGACCGTCGAACTCGCCGGAGTTGAACAGCGCGCCTTTGTCGGTCATGGCTTCGCTGCTCACGTCAGGCTGGCTGCCGTCAAGATTGAGGATCACCGGCGCGATGCGCAGATCGTATTTGGTGGCAAACTCCCAGTCGCGCTGATCGTGGGCTGGCACGGCCATTACCGCACCGGTACCGTATTCCATCAACACAAAGTTGGCGACCCACACCGGCAGTTTTTCACCGCTTAACGGGTGGATGGCAAACAGGCCGGTGGCCATGCCTTTCTTTTCCATGGTCGCCATTTCGGCTTCGGCAACCTTGGTGTTGCGGCATTCTTCGATAAACTCGGCCAACGCCGGGTTGTTGATGGCACCTTGTTGCGCCAGCGGATGGCCCGCTGCGACTGCGACGTAGGTTGCGCCCATGAAGGTATCCGGACGGGTGGTATACACCGTGACCTTTTCGTCGCTGTCGGCGACGTCGAAGGTGATTTCCACGCCTTCAGAACGGCCAATCCAGTTGCGTTGCATGGTTTTTACCTGCTCTGGCCAGCTTTCAAGCGTGTCCAGATCGTTCAGCAACTGATCGGCGTAAGCGGTGATCTTGATGAACCACTGCGGGATTTCCTTACGCTCGACTTTGGTATCGCAGCGCCAGCAGCAGCCGTCGATTACCTGTTCGTTGGCCAATACCGTCAGATCGTGCGGGCACCAGTTGACCGCGGAGGTTTTCTTGTAGACCAGGCCTTTTTCGTACAGCTTGGTGAAGAACCACTGTTCCCAGCGGTAGTAGTCGGGCTTGCAGGTAGCGATTTCACGATCCCAGTCATAGCCGAAGCCCAGCAGTTTCAGCTGGTTCTTCATGTATTCGATATTGTCGTAAGTCCACGGCGCTGGCGCGGTGTTGTTTTTGACCGCGGCGCCTTCTGCCGGCAGGCCGAAGGCGTCCCAGCCGATCGGTTGCAGCACGTTTTTGCCCAGCATGCGCTGATAACGGGAAATTACGTCGCCAATGGTGTAGTTGCGCACATGGCCCATGTGTAGACGCCCGGAAGGGTACGGCAGCATGGAGAGGCAATAGTACTTCTCTTTGCTGGCGTCTTCGGTCACCTTGAATGTCTGCTTTTCTTGCCAGTGACGCTGTACGTTGGTTTCTATATCTTCGGGGCGATATTGCTCTTGCATGGCGGCTGGTGGTCCTGTAGGTGTCAAACAGCTACATCCGTAGCATTTTGTTTAGTATTTAGATCCGCATAGCATAGCTGATAAGGCCTGCCGGCAACAACTCCAAGCGCCCCTGCGCCGGCGTATTTAAATTTATGCCCGCCATGATGCGCTTCACAACCTGGTAATCCCATTGCTTGCCAAGTGACATCAGTAATTTACGGCTAAAATGAGAACAGGTAGTTTAAAACGGCTTCTGTCGCAGACGTTCATCGAGGAGAGAATATGAACAAGGTTGCTCAGTACTATCACGAATTGCTGACATCACTGACCGAGCGTTTAAAGAACGGTGAGCGTGACATTGACGACCTGGTCGCCAGCGCCGAACGGCGGCTCAATGCGGTTGGCGAGCTGAGCCACGCCGAGGTGGAGCAGGTAAAACAGGCGGTTCGACGCGATCTGGAAGAGTTTGCCCGTAGCTATGAAGAGAATCGCGATGATTTTACCGATAGCGTCTTCATGCGGGTAATTAAAGAAAGTCTGTGGCAGGAACTGGCGGATATCACCGACAAAACCCAGTTGGAGTGGCGCGAAGTATTTAAAGACGTTAGTCACCACGGGGTATACCACAGCGGCGAAGTGGTGGGGTTGGGGAATCTGGTGTGTGAAAAATGCCATCATCACCAGGCATTTTACACACCGGAAGTGCTGCCAAAATGCCCGAAGTGCGGGCACGATCAATTTCAGCGCCGGCCGTTTGAGCCGTAATGCCGCGGCGGTGCAGCGCATTTCTGCGACCCCGCCGGGGGGCGGCGGGGGCGGGCGGTTAACCCAACAGTTTCTTTAGCCAGGCTCTCCATGCGCTGCCGCTTTGCCGTTGCGCTGCCGGTACGGCCCGTTGCGTCGCCTGTATCTTGCTCGCCACGGTTGCACGCCCCTGGGTGGCGGCGCGTTCTGCGGCCTCGGTGCCGTAGGCAAACCCTTCGGCCAGCACGAACTCCACTTCGGTAATGCCAATAAAGCCCAGGAACAGCTTCAGATACGGCGTAATCAAATCAGTCGGCGTATCGGCGTGTATGCCGCCGCGGCTGGAAATCACGATCGCTTTTTTACCGGTGACCAGGCCTTGCGCGCCTTCGGAGGTGTAGCGGAAGGTTTGGCCGGCACGTGCCACCAGGTCGAAATAGATTTTCAGCTGCGTCGGGATATTAAAGTTGTACATCGGCGCGCTGATGATAAGGATATCGTGGCTCTTCAGCTCGGCGATCAGCTCATCAGACAGCGCCAGAGTGGCTTTTTGCTTGGGTGTCAGCGGCTTGTCACCGGCGGTAAAGCCGCCAATCACCTCGCCATCCAGCTCCGGCAGCGTTGGATTGGCTAAATCACGCACGGTAAAACTGTCTTTCGGATGCGCTGATTGCCATTCTTCAACAAAATAATCGACTAATTTCCCTGACTGGGAGAACTCACCCAGAATGCTTGATTTCAAAACCAGTATGCGACTCATCGCGCTATCTCCTGAGGTCTTCGTTGATTGATGTTGGCAGCTCGAAGACATCTTATGGATAACCAATGCGCAGTGATAGCGCAAAAATTCGCTGAGTTAAGTCAAAAAAACTGATTGCAAGCGGGCGTCGATACCGGTCTGTAACTCAATAGCGGCGCAGGCAGTTCAGCAGCAGCTCAACGAAACCCTGGCGATCAATACCGGTCAACAGCTGTACGTTGGCCGGTTTGCCGCTTTGCTGGAACTCATCCACCACGGTTTGGCCAAGGGTATATGCGCCTTGGGTTTCCACCCCCACCCAGCGTTCGCAGCTGTCGAACAGCTGTGGCGCCAGCAGCCAGGCGATGGCACAGGGATCATGCATCGCCGCGCCCGGCAGCCCGCGCGCATGGCGCAGATAGATGGGCAGATAAAAGTCGAGCATTTCCCCCACCGCGTTGGCCACCGGATTGTCGATCGCCTTTACGCGTTCAACGTCCCGCGGCAGCATCAGCGCCTGATGAGTCACGTTCAAACCGGCCATGGTCAGCGGCACGCCGGACTGCAGTACCATCTCTGCCGCTTCGGGATCGACATAAATATTAAATTCGGCCACCGGCGTGGCGTTGCCGCCGTGCAGCGCGCCGCCCATAAACACGATGCGTTCGATGTTGGCCTTTAGTTGCGGATACTGAGCCAATAGCAGCGCAATATTGGTCATTGGCCCGGTGACGACCAGCGTGATGGGCTGCCGGCTGGTGCGCAGCAGCTCGGCGATCAGCGCCACGGCATTGGTCGCCGTTGGCTGGATGCGCGGCGCTGGCAGGCGGGTGTTGCCCATGCCGGTTTTGCCGTGTACCTGTTCGGCAATCACCAGCGGGCGCAGCAGCGGCTTGGCGGCGCCGCCGGCGACCGGAATCTCTTCGCGTTGCATCAGCGTCAGCAGGGCGAGGGCATTATGCAGGGTCTTTTCCGGCGTCTGGTTGCCGGCAGAGGTGGTAATGGCTTTTACGTCCAGTTCAGGCGCTCGCAGTGCCATTGCCAGGGCAATGGCGTCGTCGAGGCCGGGATCGCAATCAATAATTATGGGGCGTGGCATGGCGGTGTGTCCTCTGCTCGTTGGTTTTATCCTGAGCATCGGATCAAAATTGCCGATAGACAAGCGTTTTTAATGCGCCCACCGGGGGCGCATTGGCAGGGATCAATGCAGGATTTTCGCCAGGAAGTCTTTGGCGCGTTCGGATTGCGGATTGTTGAAGAAATCGTCTTTATTGCGATCTTCAACGATTTTCCCCTCATCCATAAAGATCACCCGGTGCGCTACCTTACGCGCGAAGCCCATTTCGTGCGTGACTACCATCATGGTCATGCCTTCGTGAGCCAGTTCGACCATCACGTCCAGCACTTCGTTGATCATTTCCGGGTCGAGCGCCGAGGTCGGTTCGTCGAACAGCATGGCGATGGGATCCATACACAGCGCACGGGCAATGGCCACACGCTGCTGCTGACCGCCGGAAAGCTGTGCCGGGTATTTGTCGGCGTGGGCGGTCAATCCGACGCGCTTGAGCAGTTTCAGGCCTTTTTCTCGTGCCGCGGCCTTATCGCGCTTGAGCACTTTGACCTGGGCGAGGATCAGGTTTTCAATGATCGACAGATGCGGGAACAGTTCGAAATGCTGGAACACCATGCCGACTTTGGAACGCAGCTGCGCCAGGTTGGTTTTCTTGTCGTTGACCGGGGTATCGTTGACCAGGATCTGGCCTTGCTGGATCGGCTCCAGGCCGTTGACGGTCTTGATCAACGTCGATTTGCCCGAGCCTGAAGGACCGCAGACCACGACTACCTCACCTTTTTTTACCTCTGTGGAGCAATCGGTCAGCACCTGAAAGTGACCGTACCACTTAGAAACATTTTTCAGGGAAATCATCAAACAGTCCTTTTCTTCAAATAGCTGACCAGCGCCGAGGCGGCGATGCTGATCACAAAATAGACAAAGCCGGCGAACAGGATCATTTCGACCTGCGTACCGTCACGCTCGCCGATGCTCGAGGCCGTACGGAAGAAATCAGCCAGGCTCAGCACGTAAACCAGCGAGGTATCCTGGAACAGCACGATGCCCTGCGTCAGCAGCAGCGGCACCATGGCGCGAAACGCCTGCGGCAGAATCACCAGCTTCATCGATTGCCAGTGGGTCATGCCCAGCGCCAGCGCCGCGGAGGATTGGCCACGCGACACGCTTTGAATGCCGGCGCGGATGATTTCCGAATAGTAGGCGGCTTCAAACAGCGAAAAGGCTACCATAGCCGAGATCAGGCGAATATCGGTTTTCGGCGAGATGCCTAGAACCTGTTGTAATAAGCTTGGAACCACCAGATAGAACCACAGCAGCACCATGACCAGCGGTACCGAGCGGAACAGGTTGACGTACAGCGTGGCGAACCAGCTGATCGGCTTGAGTGGCGACAGGCGCATCACCGCCAGAATGGTGCCCCAGACGATGCCGAAGACCACGGCGGTGACGGTGATCTTGAGCGTAACTATCATGCCCTGCATCAGATAAGGGAGGCTTGGGACTATCGATCCCCAGTCAAACTCGTACATTATTTACTCCCCATATTGCCAGGCAACTGCACTTTTCGTTCAACGACGCGCATCACCAGCATAATCACGGCATTGATGCCGATATAGGCCAGGGTGATGGCAGTGAAGGACTCATAGGCATGAGCGGAGTAATCCAGCAGTTTGCCGGCCTGAGCGGCCATATCCACCAGCCCGATGGTCGAGGCAATGGCGGAGTTTTTCACCAGGTTGAGCATTTCCGAGGTCATCGGCGGCACAATCACCCGGTAGGCGTTCGGCAACAGTACGTAGCGGTAGGTTTGCGGCAGCGTCAGACCCATCGCCAGGCCTGCGGCCTGTTGGCCACGCGGCAGCGACTGGATGGCGGCACGTACCTGCTCGCACACGCGGGCGGCGGTAAACAGGCCAAGACAGATGGTTGACGAAACGAAGAATTGCACGTTGGGATCGAGCTCGGCCTTAAACCACATGCCGATGTCCGGCGGCAGCAGTTCGGGGATCACCAGATACCAGGTAAAGAACTGTACGATCAGCGGCACATTACGGAACAGTTCGACGTAGGCGGTGCCGATGGCGGCCAAAAAACGGTTCGGCACGGTACGTAAAATCCCGAACAGCGAGCCGACAAAGAAAGCGATAATCCATGCACAGACGGAGAGGGCAATCGTCACCTGAAAGCCGGACCAGATCCAGCCCAGATAGGTGGTGTTGCCAAACGGGGCCTGCTGCAAGAAGATACCCCAGTTCCAATCTATTGACATAACAAACTCCGATAAACACGCGCCGGGCGCGCTAAATATTGATGGTTGCATAACGCTGGACGCCGCAGTGCCAGTCGGGCTGGCTTGGATGTGCGGTGACTGCGTTGGAAAATGCGGCAGGGGAACGGCCTGCCGCATCGGTTACCTGTCTGTCGCGACCATCAAAGGGCGGGGCGGCGTACACCGCCTCCGCTCTATTGTTATTAGTTCAGTGCTTTGTCGTTTGGTTCTTTGAACAATTGCTTCATGTCATCAGACAGCTCGAAGTTCATGTTCAGGTTTTTCGGTGGGATAGGCTGTTTGAACCACTTATCAAACCATTTGGCGGCTTCGCCTGAGGTTTGCGCTTGCGCAATGGTGTCATCAACCAGTTTCTTGAATTGCGGATCGTCTTTGCGCAGCATACAGCCATAGGCTTCCTTGGACTGTGCGGTGCCGACGATTTCCCATTGATCCGGTTTTTTGGCCTTGGCGCGTTCACCGGCCAACAGGGCGTCATCCATCATGAACGCCACCGCACGGCCGCTTTCCAGCGTGCGGAACGAGTCGCCATGGTCTTTGGCGCTGATGATGCGCATGTTCATTTTGTCTTTGTCGTTCAGCTTGTTGAGCAGCACTTCAGAGGTGGTGCCCGAGGTGACCACTACCGCTTTGCCGGCCAGATCCTTGAAGTCCTTGACCTCAGATCCCTTTTTCACCAGCAAACGGGTACCAACCACGAAGATGGTGTCAGAGAAGGCGGCCTGTTTCTGACGCTCGATGTTATTGGTGGTGGAACCGCATTCGAAGTCAAAGGTACCGTTTTGCAGCAATGGGATGCGGTTTTGCGAGGTGATCGGCATCATTTTGACCTGCAGGTCTGGTGCATTGAGCTGCTTTTTGATTGCTTCGACGATCTGGTTTGAATAATCCTGGGAATACCCCACCACTTTCCGCTGGTTGTCGTAGTAGGAGAACGGCACGGAGGATTCGCGGTGGCCGACAACGATCACGCCATTGTCTTTGATTTTCTTCAGCGTACCGGTCAACTCTTCGGCATGGGCTACGCTACTTGCCATTCCGATCAGCAGTAACGACAACGCCAGTTTACGCATTTGCATGGTCCAACTCCTTGCTGTTGTGGTGGCTCTGACTAAAGAGCGTCAGGGTAAAAAATGGCTATCTGTTGCTCACATTATAAAGATAGTCTTGGTACAGATTACCGTTAGAAAATAGCCGATTGTGAACAGGTTGAAACTAAAATGTTTCATAATTTGAGACATCACGCGCACCAAATGAATGCAATAAAACCCTTGTGCACCATTGTGGGGCTGGTGATGCACGCAGGTTGTGCAGGGGGCGAGCACAGGTCTCTAACAGTAAATCAGCGATTGATTACAGAAGAATTAAAGCAAGGAATGTGCCAAAAATGTTGATTTGCCGGCGATTGGGCAAGCGGAAACGGGGCGCAGCGTGCTGCGCCCCGGTAGGTTATTTACGACGCAGACTGAACACCAGCGCCAGACCACCGAACAGTGCGGTGATGATCCACCACGGCAGCGAACCGAAGCGGGCATACGGCGTGACCCCGGTGGTAGGCGTTACCTTCACTTCCAGCACCTGACGGGTGAACTGCGGGATCTCGGCAAGCACTTCGCCGGTCGGGCCGACTGCGGCGGTAACGCCGTTATTGGTACTGCGCAATAACGGGCGTCCCAGTTCCAACGCCCGCATTCGCGCCATCTGGAAATGCTGCCACGGGCCGATGGAATGGCCGAACCAGGCGTCATTGGAAATGGTCAGCAGGAAATTGGTATCCGGGCGGAAATTGTCACGCACCTGCTGGCCGAGCACGATTTCATAGCAGATCGCCGCCGTCAGGTTGAAACCACGCACCTTCAGCTGTGGCTGCACATAGTCGCCGCGGCTGAATGACGACATCGGCAGATCAAAGAACGGTGCCAGGGGGCGCAGCAGGGTTTCCAATGGCACGAACTCGCCGAATGGCACCAGGTGATGCTTGTTGTAGCGGTCGGCGGCCGGATAACGGTAAGGCTGTTGCTCGCCCAGCACGATCACGCTGTTATAGAACTCGGTACCCCGTCCGGCCGCGCGCGCGTCAACGATACCGGTGATCAGGCTGCTGTTCTTGGCGCGCATCAGCTCGTCCATCATGGTCAGAAAACCGTTCTGGTTGCTTTCCACGTCGGGAATGGCGGACTCGGGCCAGATAATGATTGGCGCTTTGCCGACGTAAGGGCGGCTGGCGTCCAGATAGGTTTGCAGCGTACCGATCAGCGCCTGTGGATCCCACTTCATCGACTGCGCGATGTTGCCTTGCACCATGGCGACGTTGACCGCGCGTTCCGGCTGTGGGGTAAACCAGTGCAGCTGGCGCAGTGGCCACGGCAGCAACAGCATCGCTATCGCGATCGCGGCCGGCACGATGCGCCGCTGATTGAGGGCGTAAACCAGCAGGCCGCTCAGTGACATCAGAATAAAGGTAATGGCATCAACGCCGAACAGCGGTGCGAGGCCTTTCAACGGGCCGTCGATCTGGCTATAGCCGAATTGCAGCCATGGGAAGCCGGTCAGCACCCAGCCGCGCAGAAACTCGGTGACCTGCCATAGCGCCGGCGCGGCAATGGCCAGCCGCAGCCAGCCGGTTTTCGGCCACAGTCGGGTCAGCACCCCGGCAAACAGCCCGGTGTAGAGCGACAGATAGGCGGCCAGCAGGATCACCAAAAAGATGTTGACCGCGAACGGCATGCCGCCGAAATCGGCGATGCTGACATACACCCAGTTGACGCCGCTGCCAAACAGCCCCATGCCCCAGACAAAGCCGAGCAGGGCGGACTGCCTGACGCTGCGATTCAAGGTGACGGCCAGCAAGCCGAACAGGGAAACAATCGCCGCCGGCCAGAGATCGTAAGGTGAAAAGGCCAGCGTTCCGCTGGCACCGGACAACAGCGCCAGCAGGGCGCGAACCCACTGGCGTTCAAGTAAAGAGGCTTTGGCCATGTGAAATTTAGTCTTCCAGTTTCGGTTGCGGAGCGTCGTCCGGAATTTTTACATGAACCTGGATGATACGTCGACTGTCGGCCATGGCAACTTTAAACAGGTAACCTTCGATTTCAATGGTTTCCCCGCGTGCCGGCAGATGGCCGAAGGCTTGCATGATCAGGCCGCCGATGGTGTCGACCTCGTCATCGCTGAAGTGGGTATCGAAGGCGTCGTTGAAGTCTTCGATCGGCGTCAGGGCGCGCACGGTATACATGTGGCGGCTGAGCTGGCGGATATCACGATCTTCCTCATCGTCATATTCGTCTTCAATTTCACCGACAATCAGTTCCAGAATGTCTTCGATGGTAACCAGGCCCGACACGCCGCCGAACTCGTCAATGACAATCGCCATGTGATAACGCTGGGAGCGGAACTCCTTCAGCATTCGGTCAACCCGCTTGCTCTCCGGGACCACCACCGCGGTGCGCAGCACCTTGTCGATGCTGAACGGCTCGGACTCGGTGCGCATAAACGGCAGCAGGTCTTTGGCCATCAAAATGCCTTCGATGTGATCTTTATCTTCGCTGATTACCGGGAAGCGTGAGTGGGCGGATTCGATAATCACGTCCAGGCACTCTTCCAGCGTCTGGTTACGCTTGAGCGTCACCATCTGCGAGCGCGGGATCATGATGTCACGCACGCGCTGCTCGGCGATATCCATCACGCCTTCCAGCATGTCTCGGGTATCGGGATCGATCAGATCGTTTTGTTCGGAATCACGGATCAGCTCTACCAGATCGCCACGGTTTTTGGGTTCGCCGTGGAACAGCTGGTTAAGGATAAGAGTAAAGAACCCCTTTTTGGGACTGGGGCTGTCATTGCTTGATGAATGGTCGTCGCTCATGGCGTTTTAGTTAATATCACTCATGTCAGAGTAAAGAAGTTAGCGACAGCCCGTTGCCGGGCTGTGGGGGACTCAGCTAACGCGTTTAGGCGGGGTCTTTTTCCGCAAGGTACGGGTCCTGGTAGCCAAGGCCCTGCATAATTTCGGTTTCCAAAGACTCCATTTCTTCGGCTTCATCGTCTTCGATGTGGTCATACCCTAGCAGATGTAGGCTGCCGTGAACAACCATATGCGCCCAGTGGGCTTCCAGCGATTTGCCTTGTTCAACCGCTTCCTGTTCAACTACCTGTCGACAGATGATCAAATCGCCCAATAGCGGCAGTTCGATGCCCGGTGGGGCTTCGAACGGAAACGACAGCACGTTGGTCGGCTTGTCTTTGCCGCGATAGGTCAGGTTCAGCTCATGGCTTTCCGCTTCGTCAACCAGGCGGATCGTGACTTCGGCCTCGGCCTGAAACTGCGGCAGCACGCCCTCCAGCCAACGCTGGAAGGCGGCTTCGTCAGGCAGGCCGTTGTCGTGTTCGCAGGCAATTTGCAAATCCAGAATCACCTGGCTCATGGTGTCTCCTGCTCAGAGGCGATCTGCGCCTCGCGTTTGCGCTGTTCGGCGAGTGCATCCTTGCGCTTTTGTTCGGCTGCTTCCCAGGCTTCATAGGCGATAACCACGCGTGCGACCACCGGGTGGCGTACTACGTCTTCGCTATGGAAGAAGTTGAAACTGATTTCCTCCACTTCCGACAACACTTCTACCGCATGACGCAGGCCGGATTTCTGGTTGCGTGGCAGGTCAATCTGCGTCACGTCGCCGGTGATCACCGCCTTGGAGTTAAAACCGATGCGCGTCAGGAACATCTTCATCTGTTCGATGGTGGTGTTCTGGCTTTCATCAAGAATGATAAAGGCGTCGTTCAGCGTACGACCGCGCATATAGGCCAGCGGCGCGACTTCGATCACGTTGCGTTCGATCAGTTTTTCAACCCGTTCAAAACCGAGCATTTCAAACAGCGCGTCGTATAGCGGACGCAGGTAAGGGTCTACCTTCTGGCTGAGATCGCCCGGCAGAAAGCCCAGTTTTTCCCCGGCTTCCACCGCTGGGCGGGTCAGCAGGATACGACGGATTTCCTGGCGTTCCAGCGCGTCGACCGCGGCGGCAACCGCCAGATAGGTCTTGCCGGTACCGGCCGGGCCGATGCCAAAGGTAATGTCGTGATCGAGAATATTGGCGATATATTGCGCCTGATTAGGCGTACGCGGTTTCACCATGCCGCGCTTGGTCTTGATGTTTACCGCTTTACCGTAATCCGGCACGCTGTCGGCCACCTGCTCCAGCACCCGGCTCTCTTTGATTGCCAGATGGATCTGCTCCGGATCGATATCCGGGACTACGCCGCGGATGGGCGCGGTATCGACATACAGATGGCGCAGGATATCGGCGGCAGCCACCACGCAGGGGTTCTTGCCGACCAGCTTGAAACGGTTGTCACGGCGGTTGATTTCGATGCCCAACCGACGTTCCAGCTGTTTGATATTGTCATCAAACGGGCCGCACAGGCTCAGCAAGCGCTTGTTATCTGCGGGCTCTAACAGAATTTCTTGTGTTGCGACGTTCAAACGATTCCTCAAGGCTCGCACAGGGCCTGGTTGATGTTTCACGGTTTACGTCACCGACGGGCGCGCCCGGGGCAACCCCGGGCGTCAATGCGGCGCAGAATACTTGCGTTGCAGCACGGTGACCGGCGCTGACGCCCCAACGGCCTGCTTAATCGGCCCGGGGCGGCGTGAGCGGCTAACACACCAGTAACTCGCCGCATAACGGCTATAAAGTGAATTATTCATGGTGCACGGCCGACGCGCAAGTTTACCCCTGATCTATCTGTGCGCTGGCGCTGGAATTCAAGGCCTGACGGTTGAAAAATGCGCGTTGGGCCGCGGGACGATCGGCCCAACCGCCAGCGGCTCAGTTTTTCTTCACAAATTCCGATTTCAGCTTCATCGGGCCGAAACCGTCGATTTTACAGTCGATATTGTGGTCGCCTTCTACCAGACGAATGTTCTTCACCTTGGTGCCGATCTTCAGCATCGATGAGCTGCCCTTGACCTTGAGATCCTTGACCACGGTGACCGAGTCGCCGTCCGCCAGCAGGTTGCCGTTGGCGTCTTTTACCGTCAGCGTCTCATCGTCCTGCGCGGCGCTGCTGTCGTTCCATTCGTTGGCGCACTCCGGGCAAACGTACATGTCGCCGTCCTGGTAGGTGTATTCGGAGTTGCACTTCGGGCAGTGTGGGAGTTGCATGATGCTGTAGCCTCTTGATAAAAAATAAAACATCGCCGGACGCGGACGCCCGGCGGCGAAAAAGGAGAGTAACGCCCGAGGAGCGCCAGAACGCCTGGCGTTACCTCGAGGTTTCAGCGATGGAGGGAAGGCTGGTAGCTGCCGACACCCAGGGCATCTTCCTTGCGGGTACGGGCAATCACCGACTGTGGGGATTCATGCACGCGCAGATCCATCTGCTGTTCGGTACGCACCACCACGCCACGCAGTGAGTTGGTCAGCACCTCGGTAATTTCCACATCGACAAACTGGCCGATCAAGTCCGGCGTGCCTTCGAAGTTTACCACCCGATTGCACTCGGTGCGCCCGGCCAGCTCCATCACGCTCTTGCGTGAGGTACCTTCGACCAGAATGCGTTGTACCGTACCGAGCATCTGACGGCTGAAGCGCTGTGCCTGTTGTAGAATGCGTTCCTGCAAAATATACAGCCGCTGCTTTTTCTCGTCTTCGCTGACGTCATCGACCATGTCTGCCGCCGGCGTTCCGGGGCGCGAAGAATAGATGAAGCTGAAGCTGGTATCGAAATTGACCTCGGCAATCAGGTTCATGGTCTGTTCGAAGTCGGCCTGGGACTCTCCCGGGAAACCAATGATAAAGTCGGAGCTGATCTGGATATTCGGCCGCGCCTTGCGCAGTTTGCGGATGATGGCCTTGTATTCCAGCGCGGTGTGGGCGCGTTTCATCATGGTCAGAATGCGGTCGGAACCGCTCTGTACCGGCAAATGCAGGAAACTGACCAGTTCCGGCGTATCTTCATACACGGCGATGATGTCATCGGTGAATTCAATTGGGTGGCTGGTGGTGAAGCGAATACGGTCGATACCATCAATCGCCGCCACCAGGCGCAGCAGTTCGGCAAACGAACAGACGCCGCCATCGTAGGTGGCGCCGCGATAGGCATTGACGTTCTGGCCGAGCAGGTTGACTTCACGTACGCCCTGCGCGGCCAACTGGGCTATTTCGAACAGCACGTCGTCGCTCGGCCGGCTGACTTCTTCACCTCGGGTGTATGGCACCACGCAGAAGGTACAATACTTGTTGCAGCCTTCCATGATCGACACATAGGCGGTCGGTCCTTCGGCGCGGGGTTCCGGCAGACGATCGAATTTTTCGATTTCCGGGAAGCTGATGTCAACGATCGGGCTGCGGGTGCCCTGCACGTGGTTGATCATTTCCGGTAGGCGGTGCAGGGTTTGTGGCCCGAAAATGACGTCGACGCACGGTGCGCGCTGGCGAATGTGTTCACCTTCCTGCGAGGCGACGCAGCCGCCGACGCCGATAATCAGGTTCGGATTTGTTTCCTTCAGCAGCTTCCAGCGGCCCAACATAGCGAAAACTTTTTCCTGCGCTTTTTCACGGATCGAGCAGGTATTCAGTAGCAACACATCCGCCTCTTCGGCGTTGTCGGTCCATTGGTAACCGTGTGTGCTTCCCAGTAAGTCGGCCATTTTTGATGAATCGTATTCGTTCATCTGGCAACCCCAGGTTTTGATATGTAGTTTCTTGGTCATTGAATAGCCATTAATCAGTGCGGAGCGAAAAAAGGTGCATTAGTGACATTGCAGGGCGCTTATTGTAAACACTTGATGCGGTTGTGACCAGCATGAGGAAAACGCCCTGTGACCTGAAGCCGGAGAAAAAATCCGGTACACTGACACAAAACGCCGTTAGCGGTTGAACGGCGGCAATCAACCAACAAGCATAGTCAAACATGAAGACATCTCAAACACGGGTTGACGTCGTTGTCGTGGGCGGCGGAATGGTCGGCGCAGCAGCGGCGCTGGGGCTGGCACAGGCGGGTTTTGACGTGGCGTTGCTGGAGCACCAGCCGCCGGAGGCGTTCGAGCCGCACAGCCCGCCGGATTTGCGTATTTCCGCGATCGGTTGCACCTCGGTCGGCTTATTGAAACAGCTTGGCGCCTGGCCGGCGGTTGAGCAGATGCGTCTGGCAGCGTATCGCCGGTTGGAAACCTGGGAGTGGCAGTCTGCGCGGGTGGCGTTCGACGCAGCGGCGCTTGGCCTGCCGGAGCTGGGTTTTATGGTGGAAAACCGTATTCTGCAGTTGGCGCTGTGGCAACGGCTGTCGCACTGTAAAAACCTGACGCTGCATTGTCCGGCCAGACTGCAGCATCTGCAACGCGACGCCGAAGGCTGGCTGGTGACGCTGGACAGCGGCGAAGTGCTGGCGACGCGGCTGGTGATCGGTGCCGACGGTGCGCATTCGCAGGTGCGCCAACGGGCGGCAATTGGCACCAGCGGTTGGCAATATCGCCAGTCCTGTATGCTGATTACCGTACAGACCGGCGCAGCGCAGCAGGACGTTACCTGGCAACGGTTTTTCCCGTCCGGACCACGCGCCTTTTTACCGTTGTACGATGACTGGGCCTCGTTGGTATGGTACGACAGCCCGCAGCGGATCCGCCAGTTACAGGCGATGCCGATGACCGAGCTGCAACGTGAGATTGCCGATGCCTTCCCGGCGCGGCTTGGCGCGGTCAGCGCGCATGCCGCCGGCGCCTTCCCGCTGGTGCGTCGACATGCGCAGCGTTATGTTCTGCCGGGACTGGCGCTGATCGGCGATGCGGCGCATACCATCAACCCGTTGGCGGGGCAGGGCGTCAACCTCGGCTACCGTGATGTGGATGCGTTGCTGGCGGTGTTGAGCACGGCGCGTGAGCGGGGTGAAGACTGGGCCAGCGAGCCCGTGTTGTTACGCTATCAGCGCCAGCGGCGTACCGATAACCTGCTGATGCAAAGCGGCATGGATCTGTTTTATACCGCGTTCAGCAATAATCTGGCCCCGCTCAGCGTGGCGCGCAATCTGGCGCTGATGGCTGCCGAACGCGCCGGCGTATTGAAGCAGAAGGCGCTGAAATACGCCCTGGGACTGTAGCACGGCAGCGCAGACACGGGTCGGTTATAAACCGGCCTGTTATTTTTGCGTGCGCAGAAAAGCGAAAAGCCCACCGAAGTGGGCTGTTCTAAATATGGCTGGGGTGCCAGGATTCGAACCTGGGTATGCTGGTATCAGAAACCAGAGCCTTACCGCTTGGCGACACCCCAATAGTGTGACAGTAAAAATGGTGGCTACGACGGGATTTGAACCTGTGACCCCATCATTATGAGTGATGTGCTCTAACCAGCTGAGCTACGTAGCCATGCTAATTTTTACTGCGTTGATTTGCAAGTTGTTTGTATGGCTGGGGTACCTGGATTCGAACCAGGGAATGCCGGTATCAAAAACCGGTGCCTTACCGCTTGGCGATACCCCAACAACTTAACAAATCTTCTGCCTTGACCCCTTCCCGAAGGAAAATGGCTGGGGTACCTGGATTCGAACCAGGGAATGCCGGTATCAAAAACCGGTGCCTTACCGCTTGGCGATACCCCATCAGCAGAGTTAACTCAGATGAAGAGAGTGGTGCGGGAGGCGAGACTTGAACTCGCACACCTTGCGGCGCCAGAACCTAAATCTGGTGCGTCTACCAATTTCGCCACTCCCGCAAAAAAAAGATGGTGGCTACGACGGGATTCGAACCTGTGACCCCATCATTATGAGTGATGTGCTCTAACCAACTGAGCTACGTAGCCATCTTTTTGCGCGCTGCCTTCATCTGCGTTGCGGGGCGCATTATGCGTATATGGCCGTTTTGCGTCAACAAGTTTTTTGCCGAAAAACCCCAGCAATGTGCCGTTTGTCTGGGTTGTGAACAGGTTGGCTATAAAATCGACAGTTCATGCAATTAATGGTTGAAAACATCAACAAAAAGGCGAGCCCGGAGGCTCGCCAATCAGCAAAAAGCAGCGTTTATTGATACGCGGATTGATGCACGCCGACGGCACGGCCGGAAGGATCATCCATTTTCTTGAATGATTCGTCCCATTCGATGGCCTTGGCCGACGAGCAGGCGACGGAAGGGCCGCCCGGTACGCATTCGGCCGCGCTTGGCAGCGGGAATAGCTGTTCGAAGATTTCGCGATACAGGTAGCCTTCTTTTGAGGTCGGCGTATTGTACGGGAAGCGGAAACTGGCGGTCTCGAGCTGCTGATCGCTAACCTGCTGTGCAGCCACTTCTTTCAAGGTATCTATCCAGCTGTAACCCACGCCATCGGAGAACTGCTCTTTCTGGCGCCAGGCCACGCTGGCCGGCAGATAAGATTCGAAACATTCACGAATGATGTGTTTCTCCATTTTGCCGTTACCGCACATTTTGTCTTGCGGGTTGATACGCATCGCGACGTCGAGGAAGTTTTTATCCAGGAACGGTACGCGGGCTTCAACGCCCCAGGCCGACATCGCCTTGTTGGCTCGCGCGCAGTCGTACATATGCAGCGCCAGCAGTTTACGCACGGTTTCTTCGTGGAACTCTTTGGCGTTTGGCGCTTTGTGGAAGTACAGATAGCCGCCGAACACTTCATCGGCACCTTCGCCCGACAGCACCATCTTGATGCCCATCGCCTTGATTTTGCGCGACATCAGATACATTGGCGTAGAGGCGCGAATGGTGGTGACGTCATAGGTTTCGATGTGGTAAATCACATCACGAATTGCATCCAGGCCTTCCTGCACGGTGAAATGGATCTCATGGTGCACGGTGCCCAGATGATTGGCCACTTCCTGCGCGGCACGCAGATCCGGTGAACCTTGCAGGCCGACGGCGAAGGAGTGCAGCTGCGGCCACCAGGCTTCGCTGCGCTCGTCGTCTTCAACGCGGCGCGCGGCGTATTTCTTGGTAATGGCGGAAATCACCGAGGAATCCAACCCGCCGGACAGCAGTACACCATAAGGCACGTCGGACATCAGGTGGCTTTTTACTGCGTCTTCCAGCGCGTTGCGCAGAGCATTGGCGTCGGTGACGTTATCCTGCACGTTGCTGTAATCGAACCAGTCGCGCTGATAATAGCTGCGGATCTCGCCGTCCTGGCTCGACAGATAGCTACCGGCCGGGAATTCTTTAATGGTGCGGCACACCGGCACCAGCGCTTTCATTTCCGAGGCGACGAACAGGTTGCCATGCTCGTCGTGACCCATATACAGCGGGATAATGCCCAAGTGGTCGCGGCCGATCAGGTAGGTATCCTTTTCTGCGTCATACAGCGCAAAGGCGAACATGCCTTGCAGATCGTCGAGGAAGTCTGCGCCTTTCTCCTGATACAGCGCCAGGATCACCTCACAGTCGGAGCCGGTCTGGAATTGGTAGCGGTCGCTCAGGTTTTGGCGCAGCGCCTGGTGGTTGTAGATCTCACCGTTGACCGCCAGAACGTGGGTGTGTGCGGCGTTGTACAGCGGCTGGGCGCCGTTGTTGACGTCGACGATCGACAAACGCTCATGGGCCAGAATGGCTTTATCGCTGGCATAAACGCCAGACCAGTCCGGCCCGCGATGGCGCATCAGACGCGACATCTCCAGCGCTTTCTTGCGCAGTTCTGTCGGATCGGACTTCAGGTCGAGCACACCAAAAATAGAACACATACAAACTCTCCTAAACGACTTTTATCAGACTGTGATGTTGTTTTGCTGTTATGGGCAGCGTGGCCGGCGGGGCAACGCCGACGCGGCTTTGCTGCGCTGTTGATTATGAAAATGCGTCAAAAGCGCAGGCAGATGCAAGCGTTTTAACGCCACGCTGAAAAATAGTTGTTTGGCGAGGGTGAAAAATTAGCGAATGTTCAATTTTATCGCTATCGATTTATTGAATATTCAAAAATTGGGCCTTTTCGTCTGTTTTATAAACGGCAAGGCCCGTCTGTATTACATTTTTGCCACAGGTGTCAGTTACGGCTGCGGCAGCCATAACGAGAGGGTGGTATCCGGCGTCCAACCGATGTTAGAGGTATGCGCCTGACGGCAGGTATATTGCTTGCCCTGATAGCTCACCCGATCGCCCTCTCGATATGCGTGGTTAATCTTCCACTCACTGATGGCCGGATCCGGCGGCGTGCTGCCATCCTCGACGGTGGTGACCACCAACGCAGCGCTTGGCGCAGAGGCGTTGTTTTTGCTGTCGATCGCGATAACGGTGTAGCTGTAACGACTGTTTGGCGTCAGGCCACTGTCGTGTAACAACGGTGTGTCAGGTTGCGCAATGACGCTGCCATTGCGTAATACGCGGTAACTGGCGATCGGATTTGGACCGCTGGCAGGTGCCCAGCCGAGCGTCAACGAGGTAGCGGTGAGTTCGCTAACGCTCAACGCCTTGGGCGCATCCGGATTTTCTACCGGTGGCATGACGCCACCCTCGATCAGCGCGGTATAACGCGTGCTGAATTCCCAGTTGTACGGTACGCCGTTTTTGCTGTTGCCGTTATCCCAGTTCACCGACCAGGTCATCAGCCCCTTGATCGACAACCCCTTGGCGTCCAGCCGCTTGAACGCGTTGTACACCGCTTGCGGATCGACGACATAACCGGTTGCCGCCGCATCCACGTTGCTCGGCAGGCCAATGGCGAATTTTGCTGCGGGAATGCGGGTATAGCCGCGGGTGCCGCTGACCAGGCTTTCGGTCAGGTAGTACAGGAAATCTTCTTTCATGGCGTCGTTGTTTTGCGTGATCCATGCGCCGGCACCACCGTTGGCTTCATCCACCCAAATGCCGTCACCGCCCTGATTGTAATATTGTGGCGCAATAAAATCATAAACGCCTTCAAGAGCGGAAATATAATCCAGATAACTGCCCGTAGTGCGCAAATAAGGGAATTCCGGCGCCATGCTGATAATAAAGTTTTTGCCTTGTGCGGCATAATGCTGTTTTACGCTTTTCAGCGCGGCGGGCAATACCGTTTTATTATTGGCGGCACCAATGGCTGCCTGTTCCAGATCGATATCCAAGCCGTCAAAACCGTAAGTTTCCACCAGGCGGATAATTTCGTCTTTCAGTTTTTCTTCGTCGCCGGTTTTTAATGCGATATGGGCATCGGCGCCACCGAGCGAGATCAGCACCGCACGACCCTGGGCGTTCAGCACGCCGACCTGACGGCGGAACTCGGCGTCACTCAGATTGTAGGGCTTGAAGGTCGGGATGCCTTCACCTTTCATAAAGGCTACCGCCACCACGTTGTAGGCTGCCGGGATGTCCGTCAGGTTCATATTGGCGAACCGACCCTGTTGGTAACCGTCGCTGGCGCCGGCCGGCCAGTTGTGCCAAAAACCCATCATGATTTTTTTGCCGGTCATGTCCGGCATTGTCGATGCATCATCATTGGCAATGGTGGTGACCGTGTTCGAACTTAATGAATTCATTATGACCTCGTCATCGCGTAATAGAATGGAATCTCTCTGAACGGCACTATTTGTTGCCGGCAAGGATCATTCTGCGCGCATTAGCGATGGATATAATGAAACTTTACCCAGGCCAAAATAAATTAAATTCATCGACAACGCGGGCGAGCGCTGTATTAGCGCGGCAAAGGAAAGAATGGCGGCATCGGCAGCCGCCAGCGTAAATTAGAACAGGTTGATATCGGCAACGGAGGGGAAAATATAACTCGGGCGGAACGGCATGGTTTCAATATCGTTGAGGGTCGATACGCCGGACAGTACCAGAATGGTTTCCAGACCAGCCTGGAAGCCAGCCAATATGTCGGTGCGCAGGTTATCGCCTACGATCACCGTTTCTTCCGAATGCGCCTGCATTTTGTTCAGGGCGGCGCGGATAATCCACGGGCTGGGTTTGCCGACGTAAAACGGTTTACGACCGGTTATTTTTTCAATCGGGGCGCAGAGTGCGCCGCAGGCCGGCACGTAGCCGTGGCCATGGGTGTCCGGGTTGGTGGCGATAAAGCGTGCGCCATTGTTCACGAAGTACGATGCCTTATGCATCATATCCCAGTTGTAGGAGCGCGTTTCACCGACGATAACAAAATCAGGGTTGATATCGGTGATGGTGAAGCCGGCTTTATACAGTTCGTGAATCAATGCCCCTTCGCCGACCACATAGGCTTTTTTGCCTTCCTGGCGTCGCAGAAAATCGGCGGTGGCCATTGCCGAGGTGTAAAAGGCGCTTTCCGGTACCTCAAGACCGGCCGCTGCAAAGCGGTTGGCCAGATCCTGCGCGGTTTGCGACGGATAGTTGGTCAGCATCACCAGCGGCATGCCCTGTTGCTGAATGCGTGCCAAAAACAGATCGGCGCCGGGAACGGCGGTGTTGTCATGCATCAGCACGCCGTCGATATCACAGATAACGTTTTTAATGGTCATTGGTGCAGTGTCTCATGATGGCGGCGAGCAGAAAGAACCAGCGAACTGCCCGCCGGAATGCGTTTTAGCTTTCCAGCAAACGCTGTAACAGAACGCCGTTGAGCATTGCGCGTTTTGCTAACGCAAAAGCCCCGATCGCCGAGCGATGATTCAGTTCGGAAGTGACAATCGGCAGATTTTTGCGGAAATCCTTCAGTACCTGATTATTGATGCAGCTCTGGATGGCTGGTAACAGCACCTTTTCGGCTTCGGTAATTTCGCCGGCGATCACCACTTTTTGCGGATTAAACAGGTTTATGGCGATGGCGACGGCTTTGCCGAGATAACGACCCACGTGCTCGAGCACCTCGCTGGCCAGCAGATCGCCGCGGTTGGCGGCTTTGCAAATGGCATTGATGCTGCAATCGTCGAGCGTCAGTTTGCTGGGATATCCCTGGCTCAGCAACTGGCGGACGCGCTGTTCAATGGCAGCGTTGGCGGCCACGGTTTCCAGACAGCCGAAATTGCCGCAGTGGCAGCGTTCGCCGAGCGGGTCGATCTGGATATGGCCAATTTCGCCGACGTTGCCGTTGTTGCCAAGGAAAATCTGCCCGTTAACGATAATTCCGGCGCCGGTGCCGCGGTGCAGTCGCACCAGAATGGAGTCTTCGCAGTCGCGCGTGGCGCCAAAGTAATGCTCGGCCAGCGCCAGGCTGCGAATATCGTGGCCGACAAAACTGGTAACGTTGAAACGCTGCTGCAGGTTATCGACCAGAGCCCAGTGATTGACGCTGATATGCGGCATGTAGCGCACCACGCCCAGTGCCGGATCCACCAGACCAGGCAAAATCACTGAAATGGCAATCAGCTCGCGCAGTTTGCGTTGATAGGTTTCGATAAACTGGGCAATGGCGTTGAACAGTGCATTTTCCAATGTCTCCTGGGTGCGCTCCGGCAAGGGGTAGTGCTCTTCGCCGAGCGACTTGCCGCTCATGTCATACAGCGTAATGGTGGCGTCGTGCCGGCCAAGGCGCACGGCTACGGTATGAAAATGACGAGTTTCGGTAACAATGGAAATGGCACGACGGCCGCCGGTGGAGGCTTGCTGATCGACTTCCTTGATCAGCCCGCGCTCCAATAGCTGACGAGTAATTTTGGTGACGCTGGCGGGAGCTAACTGGCTCAGTTCGGCGATTTGAATGCGCGAAATCGGACCCTGTTGGTCGATAAGGCGATACACTGCCGCTCCATTTAGTTGCTTGACTAAATCAACGTTGCCAATCTGTGCCTGCCCGCCAGTGCTCATTAATAAATTTACTCGCTGTTTGATTAAACCTCGTTGCCGTTAACGAGAGTTTTGGTGATGTTGAATTCTCGGTCAAAGGCGGTGAGGTTCGCCACCTTACCGGCTTCAATACTGCCCAAATGCTGGTCGACGCCGATGGCGCGTGCCGGATACAAGGTTGCCATACGCAGCGCTTCATCCAGGGCGATACCCACATGTTCGACGCTGTTCTGCACCGCTTCGATCATGGTCAACGCAGAACCGCTCAGGGTGCCGTTTTCATCAACGCACAGCCCGTCACGATAGTATATTGTTTTACCAGCGAAAATAAATTGGTCAATATCTGCACCTGCCGGCGCCGTGGCGTCGGTGACCAGCACCAATTTATCACCTTTAAGGCGTTTGGCGTTACGGATACTCGCCCAGGCGACGTGATGACCGTCGGCGATGATGCCGGTATAGACTTCCGGCGTGTCAAAAATCGCGCCCATCAGGCCCGGTTCGCGACCGGTGATGTACGGCATGGCATTATACAGGTGGGTGGCAAAACTGATGCCGGCGGCGAAGCCGATACGCGCCTGATCGTAGGTGGCGTTGGAGTGGCCGGCGGAAACCACGATGCCCGCGTCACGCAGCTGTTTGATAAACTGCGGTTCGACCATTTCCGGTGCCAGCGTCACCTTGCTGATCACGTCGGCGTTGGCGCACATGTAGTCGACCATTTCGCGGTCAGCTTTGCGGATAAATGCCGGGTTATGGGTGCCTTTTTTGGCCGGGCTCAGGTAAGGCCCTTCCAGATGCAGACCAAGCGCCTGATTGGCATGTTTTTTCAGATAGGCACGCATCACTTCGATGCTGTGCTTCATAAATTCATCGCTGCTGGTGATAAGCGTCGGCAGGTAACTGGTGCAGCCCGATTTTTCGTTGGCGCGCTGCATGATTTCCAGCGTTTCCTGCGAAATGGCGTCCAACGAATCGTTGAACTGTACGCCACCGCAGCCGTTAAGCTGAACATCGATAAAACCTGGGGCTAGCATGGCACCACCCAGATCGCGCGTTTCGATGCCGGCAGGCAGCTCGGCTACCGGGCAAACTCGTTCAATCAGACCATCGGCAATGATTACGGCGTGGTCATCGAGCACGTCGTGGCCGGTATAAATCCGGCCGTGGGTTAAAGCGAACATGTAGCCCCCTACAAAAAATTAAATATTCTTCATGCTTTCCGCTTCTAACTCGCGGAAGTATTTAACGGTTTTGACCTTCAGTTCCATGGTGGACGGCTCATCGCACACCACCACGGCCTTGGCATGCAGTTGCAGGCAACTGATGGTCCACATGTGGTTGATATTACCTTCCACCGCGGCTTCCAGCGCCTGCGCCTTGCCGTGACCGGTCACCAGGATCATCACTTCTTCCGCGTCCAGCAGGGTGCCAACCCCAACGGTCAGCGCATATTTAGGCACCTGGCCGACGTCGCCGCCAAAGAAGCGGGAGTTGGCGATACGGGTATCTTCGGTCAGCGTTTTGATGCGGGTGCGCGAAGCCAGAGACGATGCCGGTTCGTTAAATGCGATGTGGCCATCAACCCCTACGCCGCCCATAAACAGGTGGATTTTACCGTAAGATTTGATTTTCTCTTCGTACTGACGGCATTCGGCATCGACATCTGCGGCATTACCATTCAGCAAGTTGATATTTTCACGCGGAATATCAACATGATCAAAGAAATTACGATACATAAAGGTATGATAGCTTTCCGGGTGTTCCTGCGGCAGGCCAACGTATTCATCCATGTTGAAAGTCACCACATGCTTGAAGCTTACTTCACCTGCTTTGTGCATCGCAATCAGATGTTTGTACGCTTCGAGCGGCGTGCCGCCGGTTGGCAGACCCAGCACGAACGGACGATCGGCCGTTGGCTTGAACGCATTGATGCGCTGCACGATATGGCGGGCCGCCCATTTGCCGACTTGTTGGGTATCTTTCAGTGGGATAAGTCTCATCATACACCTCTTGGGTAAGTAAACTATGGCTATACTGTACGGGCCTTGGCAGATGGCTTAAGCGTAACTCAGCTTTATGCTATGCGTGTGAAAGGTCATCCGCTTTGATTTTTTGAATAATAAAATAAGTTTTGTGTGATGGCTAGCAATGTGACAGATAAAGGCACATTTTTGGTGATATAAATCACAAAAAATGAGGTTTTAATTTGCGATACGAAATAATTTTTTTACACTCCGCATGAACAGACTGCATCCCACTATTACACCTGGGAGTGGCTGGTGGAAATTTGAGCTCGCTGCAAGGCGCAAACCGTGAAGTCTGCCAGATCAAATAAGCGGTCAGTCACGCAAGGCGTGTTCAAATGAACCAACCCGCAGAGGCGCACCCCAAGAGTCCGGCGGTCAATGGTGGGATACAGTCTGTCAAGTGTCATAGGTTATTTCTAAAAGGTAGTGAGCTGGTCTCAATAAACTACCAATAGGGTCCGTCCGCGGACGAATAGGGGGAAAAGGTGAACATTCTTAGTTACTTGCAAAAAGTGGGGCGGGCCTTGATGGTTCCAGTCGCCACGCTGCCTGCCGCCGCCATCTTGATGGGCGTCGGGTATTGGATTGACCCTGTTGGTTGGGGCGGTGACAACGCTCTCGCTGCTTTCTTTATCAAATCTGGCTCGGCCATCATCGACAATATGTCGGTGCTGTTTGCCATTGGTGTGGCTTACGGGATGTCAAAAGACAAGGACGGTGCCGCGGCATTGACCGGCTTTGTCGGCTTCCTGGTGTTGACTACGCTCTGTTCACCGGCCGCGGTGTCGATGATTCAAAAAATCCCCCTCGATCAGGTGCCAGCTGCGTTCGGTAAAATTCAGAACCAGTTCGTAGGTATCCTGGTCGGTATCATTTCCGCCGAGATTTACAACCGCTTTAGCAGCGTGGAGCTGCCGAAGGCGCTGTCGTTCTTCAGCGGCCGCCGTCTGGTGCCGATCCTCATTTCCTTCCTGATGATCCTGGTGGCCTTTATTCTGATGTACATCTGGCCGGTGATTTTCAACGGTCTGGTGAACTTCGGCGAACATATCCAGAAAATGGGTTCGATCGGCGCGGGTATTTACGCGTTCTTCAACCGCCTGTTGATCCCGGTTGGTCTGCATCATGCGCTGAACTCGGTGTTCTGGTTCGACGTGGCCGGCATTAACGATATCCCTAACTTCCTTGGCGGCCAGCAGTCTATCGAAGCCGGCAAAGCGGTGGTGGGCATCACCGGTCGTTATCAGGCGGGCTTCTTCCCGATCATGATGTTCGGCCTGCCGGGCGCGGCGCTGGCGATTTATCACTGTGCACGCCCAGAGAACAAAGCCAAAGTTGCCGGTATCATGATGGCAGCCGCCTTTGCCGCCTTCTTTACCGGCATCACCGAACCGCTGGAATTCTCCTTCATGTTCGTGGCACCGGTACTGTACGTGATCCACGCGGTACTGACCGGCATTTCGGTATTTATCGCCGCCAGCATGCAGTGGATCGCCGGTTTTGGCTTCAGCGCCGGTCTGGTGGATATGGTGCTGTCATCACGCAACCCGCTGGCGACGCACTGGTACATGCTGATCCCGCAAGGGCTGGTGTTCTTCGTTATCTACTATGTGGTGTTCCGTTTCACCATCAACAAGTTCAATCTGATGACTCCGGGTCGCGAGCTGGCGGTTGCCGGTGATGAAAGCGACGGTTATGACGTCAACGTTGATGCCTCTGCCGGCAAAGACGAAAACGAAACCACCACTACCGCTCGCCGTTACGTCAGTGCGATTGGCGGTTCTGACAACCTGACCGGCATCGACGCCTGCATTACCCGTCTGCGTCTGAACGTGAAGGACTCTGCGCTGGTAAATGATGCGCTGGCGAAACGCCTCGGTGCATCCGGCGTCATTCGTCTTAACAAGCAAAGCGTGCAGATTATCGTTGGTACCCGTGCTGAACTGATCGCCAGCGCCATGCGCAACGTGGTGGCAGCTGGCCCAGTGCCTGCCGCTGCAGCCACGGCCGCCGCGCCGGTAACCGAAGCCAAGCCGCAGGCGGTGCCAAACGCGCCGAAAGCGGTGCTGGAAACGCTGGTTGCACCGGTCAGCGGCGAGGTGATCGCGCTGGATCAGGTGCCAGATGAAGCCTTTGCCAGCAAAGCGGTGGGTGACGGTGTGGCGATTCGCCCGACCGACAAAACCGTTGTGGCGCCGGCTGACGGCACCGTGGTGAAGATCTTTAACACCAACCACGCTTTCTGCCTGGAAACGACCAACGGCGCGGAAATCGTGGTGCATATGGGCATCGATACCGTGGCGTTGAACGGCCAGGGCTTCACGCGACTGGTGGAAGAGGGAGCCGAAGTCAAGGCTGGGCAACCGGTTCTGGAACTGGATCTGGCGTTCCTCAATGCCAATGCCCGTTCAATGATCAGCCCGGTAGTAGTCAGCAACGCCGACGATTATGCCGGCTTGACTGCGCAGGCCAGCGGCAATGTGGTTGCGGGCCAGACCATCCTGTTCGAGATTCAAAAATAAGACCGTTTTTCCTGAGTAGTACCTTGGGGGCCAGCGAGTCATGACGTGACGCTCCCAGACGTTGGCGGGAGGAGAGCAATCTCTTCCCGCTTTTTTTTGGGCGTCTGCCGCTGCCTGCAGGCGGCATGATGGATTACGCTGCAGCATAGCCTTATACTTTTTGATGAAACTAACGGTTGTTTCCGCGCGTGGGTTGTTGGATCATAGGCGGTTATGTGAAGCACTCTGGCATTTGAGGAACAGTGAAATGAGTGAGGCTGAAGCCCGCCCAACCAATTTTATCCGTCAAATCATCGACGAAGATCTGGCATCAGGGAAGCATTCAACGGTTCATACCCGTTTCCCGCCTGAACCTAATGGCTATCTGCACATTGGCCATGCGAAATCCATTTGTCTGAACTTTGGCATTGCCAAGGATTATCAAGGCGAGTGCAACCTGCGTTTTGACGATACCAACCCGGTCAAAGAAGATATCGAGTTCGTTGAGTCTATCAAGCGTGACGTTGAGTGGCTGGGTTTCCATTGGAGCGGCAATGTCCGTTATTCCTCTGACTATTTCGATCAATTGCATCAGTATGCGGTTGAGCTGATCAACAAGGGCCTGGCCTACGTTGACGAACTGACACCGGAACAGATCCGCGAATACCGTGGCACCCTGACCGCGCCGGGTAAAAACAGCCCGTACCGCGATCGCACGGTAGAAGAAAACCTGGCGCTGTTTGAAAAAATGCGTAACGGCGACTTTGCCGAAGGTACTGCCTGCCTGCGCGCCAAGATCGATATGGCTTCGCCGTTTATCGTGATGCGCGATCCGGTACTGTACCGGGTTAAATTTGCCGAACATCACCAGACTGGCAAAAAATGGTGCATCTATCCGATGTACGATTTCACCCACTGCATTTCCGATGCGTTGGAAGGCATTACCCATTCGCTGTGTACGCTGGAGTTCCAGGACAACCGCCGTCTGTATGACTGGGTGCTGGATAACATCAGCATTCCATGCCATCCGCGTCAGTATGAGTTTTCACGGCTTAATCTCGAATACGCCATCATGTCCAAGCGCAAGCTGAACCTGCTGGTGACCGAGAACATCGTGGAAGGTTGGGATGACCCGCGTATGCCGACCGTCTCCGGCCTGCGTCGCCGTGGTTATACCGCGGCGTCCATCCGCGAATTCTGCCAGCGTATCGGCGTGACCAAGCAGGATAACAACGTTGAAATGATGGCGCTGGAATCCTGCATCCGCGACGATCTGAACGAAAATGCCCCACGTGCCATGGCGGTGCTGGATCCGGTCAAGGTGGTGATTGAAAACCTGCCGGCAGATGCGCTGGAAATGGTTACCATGCCCAATCACCCGAACAAGCCGGAAATGGGCAACCGTGAAGTGCCGTTCAGTCGCGAAGTGTACATTGACCGCGCCGACTTCCGTGAAGAAGCCAACAAGCAGTACAAGCGACTGGTGCTGGGCAAGGAAGTGCGTTTGCGTAATGCCTATGTCATCAAGGCCGAGCGCGTGGAAAAAGACGCGGAAGGGGAGATCACCACCATTTTCTGCAGTTACGATGCAGACACCCTGAGCAAGGATCCTGCCGATGGCCGCAAGGTGAAGGGCGTGATCCACTGGGTTTCTGCGGCACATGCGCTGCCCGCGGAAATTCGCCTGTACGATCGACTGTTCAGCGTGGCCAACCCGGGGGCGGCAGAAGATTTCCTGGCGACCGTCAACCCTGAATCACTGGTGATCAAGCACGGCTTTGTCGAACCAAGCCTGGCGGCGGCGCAGCCTGAACGCGCATACCAGTTCGAGCGAGAAGGCTATTTCTGCGCCGACAGCCGCTATTCTTCGGCTGAACATCTGGTGTTTAACCGCACCGTAGGCCTGCGTGATACCTGGGCCAAAGCGGGCGTCTAAACCGCTTGGAACAACAAGCGCAACGCCGGTTGCGCTTTTTTTTTGCCGCTTTTCCGCGGCGTCATTCCCTGGTTTTTTCCTGCGCCGATCGATCCGCAAACTGCCCGCCAGCCGTATATTTGCGTTGCGAATTAATGTCGTTTAGAGAGCGCTCTCTAAATTGGTGATAATTCACGACTTTACCATGGCTGAAACCATTCAACTAAGATGTATAAAATTAATTTATCTATAATTATTCTGATTTAATTGAATTTTTTATTCAAAATTCCTTAAATAGATTTGCGTAATAATTTCTCATCAATATGTGCTCTTTGTCATACTTTGACAAACCTATCGTAATTTTCAATTGATAATTCGCGTCGCGAAAAATAGTCTATCAGTAGCAATAAATGCTGTGGGGTTTTTCCCTCATGGCGAAAAACTTTTACCCGATTGGGTTTTTATTAGCGGTCGTGCAGGGCAGTGGTGAACGCGGCGGTCGCACTTTTACGTTACGTCAAAGAGGAATTTTATTATGGCTACGCACGGTGCACGGCGTAAAACGCTGGCGCTCGCAGTCGCGGGTGCACTGTTGGGAACGGGTTTTGCTATGGCCCCTGACGCAAAAGCGGCAGGGTTTATTGATGACTCCACGCTGACCGGCGGTATTTATTACTGGCAACGTGAACGCGACCGTAAAGACGTAACGGATGGCGACAAATATAAAACCAACCTGTCGCATTCCACCTGGAATGCCAATCTGGATTTTTCCTCCGGCTATGCCGCGGATATGTTCGGTATCGATCTGGCCGCCTTTACCGCCATCGAAATGGCTGAATCCTCAGAAAGTGGTCACCCGAACGAAATTGCCTTCTCCAACTCCAACCATGCCTATGACGAAGACTGGTCCGGCGACAAGAGCGGTATCAGCGTTTACAAAGCGGCGGGTAAATTCAAATACGGCCCGGTCTGGGCGCGAGCAGGCTGGATCCAGCCGACTGGCCAAACGCTGCTGGCACCGCACTGGAGCTTTATGCCTGGCACCTATCAGGGTGCTGAAGCCGGAGCCAACTTTGATTACGGCGACGCCGGTGCCCTGAGTTTTTCCTACATGTGGACCGACAAATACAAATCCCCATGGAACCTGGAAATGGACAAGTTCCGTCAGGGAGACAAGAAAACCGGCGTGTCTTATCTGCACTCGCTGGGTGCCAAATATGACTTTAAGAACGATCTGGTGCTGGAAGCGGCATTCGGCCAGTCGCAAGGCTATATGGACCAATACTTTGCCAAAGGTTCTTACAAGTTCGACGTTGCAGGCAACCCGTTGAGCGCCAGCTACCAATTTTACGGGGCACGCGATCGCATTCATGATGCCAAAGACGTCAATCCGGCAGGCACCAGCGATCTGTATGACGGTATGGCATGGCTGCAAGCGCTGACGTTTGGCTACAAAATCGGCCAGGTAGATTTGCGGCTGGAAGGAACCTGGGTGAAGGCAGAAGGTAATCAGGGGTTCTTTTTACAGCGTATGACGCCAACCTACGCCTCCTCCAATGGCCGGCTGGATATCTGGTGGGATAACCGTTCCGACTTCAATGCCAATGGCGAAAAAGCGGTGTTCGCCGGTGCCATGTACGACCTCAGCAACTGGAATTTGCCGGGCTGGGCGGTGGGCGCATCCTACGTTTACGGTTGGGACGCCAAGCCGAGCACCAACCCGATGTATGACCAAAACCAGCGTCTGAAGGAAAGTGCCTATAGCCTGGATGCACTGTACACCATACAAGAAGGGCGGGCGAAAGGCACCTTGTTCAAGCTGCACTTCACGCAATACGACAACCATACCGACATTCCAAGCTACGGTGGCGGCTATGGCAACATCTTCCAGGATGAGCGCGACGTGAAATTTATCGTGATTGCGCCATTTACCATTTTCTAATGCTCCTTCCCCGGTGGTAATGCCGGGGAAACTTGCCCAAGGAACAGCGATGAAAAACGTATTGTTGTTGGTGGCTGCGGTGCTCGGGCTTAGCGCCTGCGTTCAGCCACAAACCCCGCCGGAAGACGCCAAACTGCGCCAAGCCTACAGCGCCTGTATCAATACGGCAGAAGGTTCGCCAGAGAAACTGCAGTCCTGCCAGGCGGTATTGAACGTATTGAAGCAAGAGAAACAGCATCAACAGTTCGCCGAGCAGGAAACGGTCCGCGTACTGGATTATCAGAGCTGCATTCAAGCTGCACACACTGGCAACGGCCAGGCGTATGACGCTCAGTGCGGCAAGATCTGGCAAGAAATTCGCGCAAATAATCACTGATTACGCATGAGGTCGAAGATGAACATATTCAAATTGAGTGCCCTTGCCGCATTGACGGCCAGCGTTGGCATGTTCGGCAATATCGGTAGCGCCATGGCCGATCAACAGCTGGTGGATCAACTGAGCCAGTTGAAACTGAATATCAAGATGGTTGACAACCGTGCGGCGGAAAATGGCGTTGATTGCGCCAGGCTGGGTGCAGACTGGGCGTCGTGCAACAAGGTGCTGATTACGCTGGCCAACGACGGCAAAGATATCACCGGCAAGGATTGGGTGATCTATTTCCACAGCCCACGCCAGACGTTGCAGGTCGACAACGAGCAGTTCACCATCTCTCACCTGACCGGCGATCTGTATAAATTGATGCCGAGCGAAACGTTCAGCGGTTTCCCGGCCGGCAAAGCGGTGGAAATTCCGATCGTGACGGAATATTGGCAACTGTTCAAAACCGACTTCCTGCCACGCTGGTACGCAACCTCTGGTGACGCCAAACCAAAAATGCTGGCCAATACCGATACCGAAGATCTGGATCGGTTTGTGGCGCCGTTTACCGGCGATCAATGGAAACGTACCAAGGACGATAAAAACGTTCTGATGACGCCAGCTTCGCGCTTTGTCAAAAACGCCGAGCTGAAAACCCTGCCGGCGGCATCGTTGCGCGGGCAAATTATCCCGACGCCAATGGAAGTCAAGGTTCATGCCCAGGACGTGGACCTGAGCAACGGCGTGGCGCTGGAACTGAGCGCACTGGCCAAGCCGGCAGCCGATGTGGTCAGAGAACGTTTTACCTTGCTGGGTGTGGCACCGACCAGCGGCGGTTATCCGATTAAAACCGACATCAAGCCGAACGCCTTCAAGGGGGAGCTGGCAGTGGCGGGCGCCTATAAGTTGCAGATCGGCGCCAAACAGGCGGTGGTGACCGGCTTCGATCAGGCTGGCGTGTTCCATGGCCTGCAATCAATTCTGTCGCTGATCCCGATCGCCGGCGACAAGAAAATCGCCACGCTGGAGGTTAAAGATGCGCCGCGCTTTGAATATCGTGGCCTGTTCCTCGACGTTGCGCGCAACTTCCACCACAAGGATGCGGTGCTGCGCCTGCTGGATCAGATGGCGGCCTATAAGCTGAACAAGTTCCACTTCCACCTGACCGATGATGAAGGCTGGCGCATCGAGATCCCCGGCCTGCCGGAGCTGACCGAGATTGGCGGCCAACGCTGCCATGATCTGAGCGAAACAACCTGCCTGCTGCCGCAGTACGGCCAGGGGCCAGAGATTTACGGCGGTTTCTTCAGCCGTCAGGACTATATCGACATCATCAAGTACGCCCAGGCTCGCCAGATTGAGGTGATCCCGGAGGTCGATATGCCGGCGCACGCGCGTGCGGCGGTGATATCCATGGAAGCACGTTACAAGAGACTGCTTGCCGAGGGTAAACAGGCACAAGCCGAGGAGTTCCGCCTGCTGGATCCAACCGACAGCTCCAATACCACCTCGGTGCAATTCTTCAATCGCCAGAGCTATCTGAACCCGTGCCTGGATTCGTCAACCCGCTTTGTCGACAAGGTGATCGGTGAAATTGCCCAAATGCACAAGGAAGCCGGCCAGCCGCTGAAAACCTGGCATTTTGGTGGCGACGAAGCCAAGAACATCCGTCTGGGTGCCGGCTATACCGACATCAAACAGCCGGAACCGGGCAAGGGCATGCTCGATCTGAGCAAAGAAGACAAACCTTGGGCCAAGTCGCAGGTTTGCCAGCAGATGATCGAGCAGGGCAAGGTTGCCGACATGGAACACTTGCCGAGCTACTTCGGTCAGGAAGTCAGCAAACGGGTTAAAGCGCACGGCATCGAGAGAATGCAGGCCTGGCAGGATGGGCTGAAGGATGCCAAAGACGCCAAGGCGTTCGCCACGGCGCGCGTTGGCGTCAACTTCTGGGATACCCTGTACTGGGGCGGGTTCGATTCGGTAAATGACTGGGCCAACAAGGGATACGAAGTGGTGGTTTCCAACCCCGACTACGTCTATCTGGACTTCCCGTACGAGGTCAATCCAAACGAAAGCGGCTATTACTGGGGCACCCGCTTCAGTGATGAACGCAAAATATTCAGCTTCGCACCGGATAACATGCCGCAGAACGCTGAAACGTCGGTGGATCGCGATGGCAACTATTTCACCGCCAAGAGCGACAAACCGTGGCCGGGCGCCTATGGCCTTTCTGCCCAGCTGTGGAGTGAAGTGGTGCGCACCGATCCGCAAATGGAGTACATGATGTTCCCGCGCTCGCTGTCGGTGGCAGAACGAGCCTGGCACCGTGCCAGCTGGGAACAGGACTATAAGGCAGGTCGCGAATACAAGGGCGGAGAAACCCGCTTTGTCGATGACAAAAAGTTGCAGCAGGACTGGTTGCGGTTTGCCAACCTGCTGGGGCAGCGCGAGTTGGGCAAGCTGGATAAAGGCGGGGTGCAATACCGCCTGCCGGTGCCGGGCGCGCGGATTGTCGGCGGCAGACTGGAGGCCAATATTGCCTTGCCGGGTCTGGCTATCGAATATTCCACCGACGGTGGCAAACAGTGGCAACGCTACGATGACAGCGCCAAACCGGCAGTGTCCGGCGTCGTGCAAATCCGTGCGGTCAGCCCTGACGGCCAGCGTTTTAGCCGGGCGGAATCGGTGCAGGCGTAGTGACCAATTCCTCGCTGCGTGTCGGCGGCGGGGCGCTTGGGGAGTGGGGGGAAATACCCTGATGAGAGAGTAAGTTTGCCGCTGCATTGTTATCTTTGTGACAGGATTTCCCCGGTGCGTCCGGGGATTTTTTTGCCTGTCTGACAGGCATAAAAAAACCGCCGTCTGGCGGTTCCTTGCTTATTAATGCATCAGCGTTATTTTTTGTCGTGTAACGTATCGTTTTCACGGCAATCACCGATGGCACAGTGACCGTACAGGTACAGGCTGTGGTTGGTGAGTTTGATGCCGTGCTGTTTGGCAATATCACGCTGACGCGCTTCGATGGATTCATCGCTGAATTCGATCACTTTGCCGCAGTCCAGGCAAATCAGATGATCGTGATGATGCTGCTGGGTCAGTTCGAATACTGATTTGCCGCCTTCGAAATTATGGCGGGTGACAATCCCGGCATCGTCAAATTGGTTTAGTACGCGGTAAACCGTCGCCAGACCAATTTCTTCGCCCATATCAATCAGTTTCTTGTACAAATCTTCCGCACTGACGTGATGGCAAGCCGGATCTTGCAGTACTTCCAGGATTTTGAGTCGCGGAAGCGTGACTTTTAGGCCGGCCTTCTTTAATGCGGTGTTGTTGTCAGTCATGCGGATTCAGTCCTGTTACTATGCTAATCAAGTTGAGGCATTTTTGCCTATGGCATCGGTCGGCACAAAGAATTTATTGCGTCTCATTATAGAACCGGTTGACCTAAATGGAAACCGCCGGTTGTTAACAAAGATATATTCGCACCGTTACATGTCACACATGTAACATCTTGATGGGTGGGATAAACCGAACCGCAGTCTACCGTGACGAGGGGGGAAGTTACAATTTTGTAGCTTCTATCGCTTCAATCCGTGATGTCGATAACGGCCCTGCGTTAATCATGCGCCTCGCAGGGCCTTGGAAATAACCGCCGCTTAACCTACGATGTCCGCCAGGCTCAGCTCTGCGCTGATTTGCGCCACCCAGCCCTTAACGCGTTCGTCGGTCAGTTCGGGTTGACGATCTTCGTCAATCGCCAGGCCGATGAAGTGATCGTCGTCTGCCAGACCCTTGGAGGCTTCGAAATGATAGCCTTTGGTTGGCCAGTGACCGACGATCGCGGCACCGCGAGGCTCGATGATGTCACGAATGGTGCCCATCGCATCACAGAAATATTCCGCGTAATCTTCCTGATCGCCGCAGCCAAACAGCGCAACCAGTTTGCCATTGAAGTCTATTTCTTCCAGCGTAGGGAAAAAGTCGTCCCAGTCACATTGTGCTTCACCGTAATACCAGGTTGGGATACCGAGCAGCAGAATGTCGAATGCATCCAGGTCTTCTTTGCTGCTTTTGGCAATGTCATGCACCTCAGCCACATCGTCGCCAAAGCTCTGACGAAGAAGTTTTTGGATCATCTTGGCAATGTTTTCGGTATTGCCGGTGTCGCTGCCAAAGAAAATGCCTACGTTAGCCATATCGCGTATAACCTTTAAATTCAATTAATTACAATACTCGACGCCCGCCTTTCGCACCGGTATCGTTTAAAATGGCGCCATGGTAGGGAACCAGGTCCCACCGCTAAACGCGTATCATGCCAGAAATTTGCTCCGGGGTTTTATCACGTTTATGCGATGCCCGAAGAATGGAATGCGGAGTTGATCCGGCGTCGTCCTTAACGCCGCGCCGCACGTGCGGCCGATAAGATCATTGTTCTGGCTGTGCTTCCGCCAGTTGCGCCAGCAGCATTTGCTCAATGAGCTCGCTGCGGCTGATATTACGCTGTTCCGCCAGTTTGTTCAGAGCGTCCACCGCATCCGCGTTGATTTTCAGCTCCACACGCCGCAAACCACGTACTTTATCGCGCCGTAGCTGATTCCGCTTATTGATTCTAAGCTGTTCATCACGGGATAGCGGGTTGGTTTTCGGGCGCCCCGGACGGCGTTCATCTGCGAACAGATCCAGCGTCGTGCGATCCGTTTGTTCTTTTGCCATAGGTAGCGGTACTGCAAGGGAGTTTGCATCAAAAAGCGTTTCACGCTTCCGGACGGTTCGGTTAATACAGTTCAGGTCGATAAAACCTAACCCAAATTTGCCCCCATTCCGGCGTGTTACACCACGCTGGCGACGGCGGCAAAATTATAGCGCGCCATATTACCCCAGCAGATGGAGCAACGACAATGCTTTACTGCGTTGCAAACGCGCTAAGCCGTTATCTTTAGCGCGTTTTTTCGCCAATTGGCCGTCAGGCCTGGTCGATGAATCGATGTATGGCGCGCAGTACCGCCTCCGGTTTCTCGGCGTGTACCCAGTGGCCGCTGCCAGCCACTTCATATGCCCGCGCCTGTGGGAACTGGCGGGCAATGTCCTCACGGTAGTCGTTTTTTACGTAAGGTGACAACCCGCCACGGATAAACAGGATTGGCTGCGGCCAGGCGGGCACCGGTTGCCAGCCAATGATGGTTTCATAGTGTTCGATCAGCACCGGCAGGTTGAAACGCCATTCGCCCTGATGGAACGATTTCAGCAGAAACTGAATTACCCCTTCTTCATCCAGCATGGTGCGCATCAGCTCCGCCGCCTGCTGGCGTTGGGTAATGCCGGCAGCGCTCACCGCCTGCAAGGCGGCGAAGATTTCATCGTGGCGCCGGGTTTGATAAGCCACCGGTGCGATATCGATCGCCACCAGCTTGGCGATACGCTCGGGGGCAATCGCCGTCAAGGCCATCGCAGCCTTGCCGCCCATGGAATGACCGATGACGATGGCACGCTCGATATTCAGACTGTCCAGCAGCGTCAGCAAATCCTGCGCCATCGCCGGATAGTTCATCTCGGCTGCGTGTGGCGAAAGTCCATGGTTGCGCAAATCAACCTTTACTACCGGGCGCTGGCGGTTCAAATCACGCGCCAGTACGCCGAGGTTGTCGAGGTTGCCGAATAGCCCGTGTACCAGCACAATCGGCAGGGCGTTTGTCTGTTCGGCCTGGGCGGCCAATAATTGATAGTGTAATTTCATGGCGAAGTTCATGACCTGAAAACATTCTGTTAGGGTATCATACCCACCAGCAAAGAGGTGGGTGGGTAATGCCGGCTATAGGTAATAGTCTGCTTTTGCCCCCAGAGGGCACTTTGTTATGTTTGCTCTCGCGCTTTTAACCTTATAATCCCATAGCTTGAATGCAGAACCCGGTTTCGGGTTCTACGTAGAAAAATACAGTACTGGATAAAGATGAAAACTATTGAAGTCGACGAAGAACTTTACCGCTATATTGCCAGCCACACGCAACATATTGGGGAAAGTGCGTCCGATATTTTACGGCGTATGTTGAAGTTTACCGCAGGGCAGCCAGCGCGCCCCGTTTCTACCGCTGCAAGTGGCAGCGCGGAGCCGGAAAAAGCTGCCGCGTCGCGCCCGCGGGATCGCGTCCGCGCCATGCGAGAACTGTTGCTGTCGGATGAATACGCCGAGCAGAGCAAGGCCGTAAATCGTTTTATGCTGGTACTGTCAACGCTGTACACCCTCGATGCGGCCGGCTTCGCTGCCGCGACCGACGCATTGCATGGGCGTACACGCACCTATTTTGCCGGCGATCAGCAAACGCTGCTGGCAAACGGAACCCATACCAAACCGAAACACGTTCCCGGCACCCCTTATTGGGTGATTACCAATACCAATACCGGCCGCAAGCGCAGCATGATTGAACATATCATGCTGGCGATGCAGTTCCCGGCGGAACTGACAGAAAAAGTGTGCGGCACGATCTGATTTAGCGAACCGCCCGTCCTAGTGGTCGCGCAACCCTTCGCCCGGCCGCTGGACAGAGGAAAGGGAGAAAAGTTGATGGCGAACAATCCACGTGCCGGGCAACCGGCTCAGCAAAGCGATTTGATTAATGTGGCTCAGCTGACGTCGCAGTACTATGTGCTGCAACCGGAAGCGGGCAACGCCGCCCATGCGGTGAAATTCGGCACCTCCGGTCACCGTGGCAGCGCGTTGCGCCACAGTTTCAATGAAGCGCATATTCTCGCCATCGCGCAGGCGATTGCCGAAGTGCGTCGCCAGCAAGGCATCAGTGGGCCGTGTTACGTCGGCAAGGACACCCACGCGCTGTCTGAACCCGCGTTTATTTCGGTGCTGGAAGTATTGACGGCCAACGGCGTCGACGTGGTGGTGCAGGAAAACAACGGCTTCACGCCGACGCCGGCGGTTTCCCATGCCATCCTCAGCCATAACCGCCAGGGCGGTGCGCAGGCTGACGGCATCGTCATTACGCCGTCGCACAACCCGCCGGAGGACGGCGGCATCAAATACAACCCGCCGAACGGCGGTCCGGCTGACACCAACCTGACCTCGGTGATTGAAAAACGCGCCAATGAACTGCTGGCGCAAGGTCTGAAGGGCATACAGCGCCAGTCGCTGGATCAGGCCTGGCGCAGCGGCCGCCTGCACGCGCAGGATTTGGTGCAACCGTATGTCGAAGGGCTGGCGGATATCGTTGACATGCCGGCGATTCAACGTGCGGGCATGAAGCTTGGGGTTGATCCGCTCGGCGGTTCCGGCATCGCCTACTGGCAGCGTATCGCCGAGCATTACGCCCTGGATCTGACGCTGGTTAACGATTCCATCGATCAGACCTTCCGTTTTATGCACCTTGACCACGACGGCATCATCCGTATGGACTGCTCGTCCGAGTCGGCGATGGCCGGCTTGCTGGCGTTGCG
>NZ_JANUSB010000016.1 GCF_024793895.1 Serratia sp. AKBS12 | reverse complement strand
GACAAGTTTGATCTGGCGTTCGCCAACGATCCGGATTATGACCGTCACGGTATCGTTACCCCTGCCGGTCTGATGAACCCGAACCATTACCTGGCGGTGGCGATCAACTACCTGTTCCAACATCGTCCGCAGTGGGGCGCTGAGGTCGCCGTGGGCAAAACGCTGGTTTCCAGCGCGATGATTGACCGGGTAGTGGCAGATTTGGGTCGCAAGCTGGTGGAAGTGCCCGTCGGTTTCAAATGGTTCGTTGACGGCCTGTTCGACGGCAGCCTGGGGTTTGGCGGCGAAGAAAGCGCTGGCGCCTCGTTCCTGCGTTTCAACGGCACGCCGTGGTCTACCGATAAAGACGGCATCATCATGTGCCTGCTGGCGGCGGAAATCACCGCAGTGACCGGCGAGAACCCGCAGCACCATTACGACGATCTTGCCAAGCGTTTCGGTGCGCCAAGCTACAACCGCATTCAGGCACCGGCCAGCCACGCGCAGAAAGCCGCGCTGGCCAAGCTGTCGCCGGAAATGGTCAACGCCAGTACGCTGGCTGGCGACGCGATTACCGCGCGCTTGACCGCTGCACCGGGCAACGGCGCGTCGATCGGCGGCCTGAAGGTTATGACCGATAACGGCTGGTTCGCCGCACGACCATCCGGTACCGAAGAAGCCTACAAAATTTACTGTGAAAGCTTCCTGGGCGCGGAACACCGCGCCAAGATCGAACAGGAAGCGGTAGAGATCGTCAGCGAAGTGCTGGCTTCCGCCAAGTAGTTTCCCCCTTACCTCCAAGCAAAGCGCTGTTCTTACAGCGCTTTTTTTATGCCTTCAATTTAGATATATCTAAACTCGTTTTTCCCCTTGCTGATTTCGATATATCGATCTAGATTAGATATATCGAAGTTATTTCGATATATCTAAAACCACACAAGAGGTAGACACCATGTTTCATCGTTTTCGCGACAATCGCTGTAGCGACCGTTACGCCGAGTACGGCGAACATCACCACCACTGTCATCACCACCGCGCTGGCCGCCATCATTTTGGCGCGCATGGCGAAGAGCATGAGCGCGGCCGCGGCCGTGGCAATAAACTGCATCGCCTGTTTGAACACGGCGACTTGCGCATGGTGCTGCTGGCGCTGGTCGAACGCAAACCAAGCCATGGGTACGAACTGATCAAGGCGATAGAAGAGGCCTCCTCCGGCCTGTATGTGCCAAGCCCGGGGGTGATTTATCCCACCTTGACGCTGCTGGAAGAGCAGGATTTTCTTGAAGCTACCACCACCGGCAACGGTCGCAAAAGCTATCACATCACCGACGCCGGCAAGGCGGAGCTGGCGCAGCACCAGCCGGCAGTGGACGTGATCTTTGCGCGTCTGGCGGACGTGAGCCGCCGCCGCGAAGGCAACCTGGCTGAAGGCATCGCGGACACCATGCAGCGTCTGAAACGCGTACTGCGTGGCAACATGATGCGTGCCGACCTGAGCCAGCAGCAGGTGGAGCAGATCAATCAGGCGCTGTTGGCTGCGGTAGAAAGTATCGAAACCACCGTGGCGCAGGCGCAACACCCAGAGGAGAATAGCTGATGCCTGGACACCGTTTTCGTATTACCGTTGAAGCGCTGACCGATCGCCAGGGTAAGCCGGTAGAAAAAACGCCGCTGGTGTTTGAAGTGGAAAACCACGATGACATCCTCGGCATCGTTGAACGGATCCAGGCGCGCCAGGATCTGAACTTTGGTGAGGAAAAAAGTGCGGCGTTCGCCGTGGGGTTAAAGCTATTTTCTGAGGTGATGATTGAAAACCGCAAGCACCCACTATTTTTGCCGCTGCGTGATGCGTTCAAGGATTTCATGATCGGCCTTAAGAAAGGCCCCGATGCGCCGTAATGACTGCGGCTTGCGGCAGGCGGTTGATGCTCAATGAGCCTCACGGGGAGGCTCATTGTATCGCATTGTCTAGAAGGTATAGCCTAGCCCGACGCGAAAACGCGTTTGGCGTTCATCCGTGGTACTGCGTACCGAAACGTTGCCGATTTCGATAAAAGGTGACCAGGCGTCGATATGATAAGCCGTTCTAAAATTGTATTCGTAATTATAGGTGTGGTTATCATATAAATTATATTTTTCCGCTTTTTTATAGATGCCTTCCACAGAAAAATCCCAGCTATTAACCTTATAGCCAGCCCATAAATCAATACGGTTTATTTTATCATCTTCGCGATCGTCGGAAGAACGGCGGAAATACTCAAAGCGATAGCGTCCTGCAATCCACCAGGACTCATTTAATACCTTGGTAGCACGCAGGTACGGTTTATAAACCGAATAACCGTTGCCAGTTTCCAACACCAGGCCAGGTTGAATATCAACGCCATGGTATTTAAATTGGTAATTGGCCGTATATTCATTACCCTGGCTTTCCATATCGTTGAATGGCTTATTGGTGTCGTCACCGCCAGACTTCGAGATGGCCTCCAAGGCAAAACCAAAACCGCTATCAAAACGATGAGAGATATAGACGCGATCGTAGTTGGCTTTGCTGTCGTCTAAATACTCATGTCGGATATCCACGTAGGTTGCGAGTGCAGAGGATGAGAATAAAGGTAATAACAATACCGAGAAATTCTTCATGTAAAATTCCTTTCAATAATTATAATTGTTTATTTTTATTGCATCCAGAGGGTAGTGCCTGTTTTAAATGGGCGTTACATAATGCCCAGTACTCTTGGTAAAAATAATGTGAGCTCGGGAATATAGATAATCAACAGCAGCATGCTGATGATAGCGATATAGAAAGGCATCAGCGGGCGGACGAGTCCCTCGACCTTTACATTACCGACGCTGGCGCCAACGTAAAGGCCGCTACCGACCGGCGGAGTGATGGTGCCAAATGCCAGGTTATACACCATGATAATGCCGAAATGGACCGGGTCGACGCCGACCTTGACCAATATCGGCAGCAGAATAGGTGTGAATATCAGAATTGCGGGTCCAATATCCATAAATGCGCCGATAATCAGCAGGAAAACGGTGATGATTAACAAGATAACCAGCTTGTTTTCCGAAATACCCAATATCATATTGCTGAGCGCTTCCGGGATACTGGTGATCGCCATGGCAAATGACATTGCTGACGATGTGGCAAGCAAAAACATGATGATGCCGGTCATTAATGCTGTCTGAACCAAAATGGCGGGAATGTTTTTCAGCTTTAGCGTCTTGTAAACCAGCAGGGTTAAAAACAGGGTATATACCACCGCAACCGCCGAGGCTTCAATGGCGGTAAAAATGCCCAAGACGATGCCGCCAATGATAATGACGATCAACAGCAGGCTGGGCAAGGCTTCCCAGGTGACTTTCCAGACCATTCCCTTTTGCAAGCTGAAGAAATTAACATAATTATGGCGTCTGGCGACAAACCAGGTTACCAGCATGCAGCTGATTCCCCAGAGCAGCCCGGCGACCAGTCCGCCGGCAAACAGGGCTGCAACCGAAGTGCCGCCGCTGGCCAGGGCATACAGAATAAACGCCGTGGTTGGCGGGATAAGCATGCCGGTCGGCGCCGAGGCAATATTCACCGCTGCGGCAAATTCGCGGTTATAGCCTTCCCGGGCGCTCATCGGCACCAATACGCCACCGATCGAGGTTGAAGCGGCAATCGCCGAGCCGGAAATTGCGCCAAACATCATATTGCCGGCAATATTGGTATAAGACAGCGAACCCGGTAATTTGCCGGTAAACAGCTTGGCAAAATTGACCAGCCGGGTAGCAATACCGCCACCGTTCATAATCACGCCGGAAAGAATGAAAAACGGCACCGCCAACAGTGAAAAACTGTCGAGGCTGGAAAACATTTTTTGCGCCGTTGCGAACATCGAAATGTCAAAAGGCAATACCAGTAGCATGGTACAGCAGGACGCCACGACGATGCATAGGCCTATTGGTGCACTCATGGCCAGTAACACCATGAAGACACAGACCATTACGCCAGAAGCCAATACCGGATCAATCATGATGCCTCTCCGTTGCTATTAGGTTGTGACACGGTTTCCCGCCGCTTTTCATGCATCAGATCGTAAATATTGAGCACGCAATAGACGATGATCAGCAACCCGCTAATGGGTAAGGCATAATAAACCTTGCCCATTGGAATATTGAGCGCTGGCGAAAATTGCTGCATGGAAATAGATGAGATTTTCAAGCCGCCGATAATCAGTATGTATATGGCCAGCAGCGCAAAGCATACCTGCAATAACGACACCCATAAAAACTGCAGCGTGCCTGGGATCTTGTCGAGGAAGAATGTCAGGCTGATGTGCTGCTGTTTGCCCGCAGCGTAAGCTATGCCGAACATTGACAGCCACACCAGGGAAAAACGCAACAACTCCTCGGTAAAGGTACTTGGCTGTCCCAGTGCGTAACGGCTAATCACCTGCCAGCATGAAACGATCACCATCATGCCGAGCAACAAACAGCAGATGGCCTCAAGTAATTTATCAAGTCCTTGTCGGATGGCGTGCATAATATGCCCCTGAGTTAATTTTTTGCTGCTTCTATCGTCTGATAAAACTGATAAAGCGCCGGTGTGCTTTTCAGACTGTCATAAATAGGCTGAACGGCGGTTTGGAAAGGCTTTTTATCGATATCAAAGAACTCGACGTTGAACTGTTTGATTGCCAGCGCTCTGGTTTTTTCTATTTCTTTATCCCAGGCGGATTTTTCAAACGAAATTGACGCCTTGACCGCATCATCAACGATCCGCTGCTGTTCGGGCGTCAGTTTTTCCAGCGTTAAGGCGCTCATCAATAAAATATCCGGGATACGCGTATGCATATCGTAGGTATAATAACGGGCTACCTCACCATGGCGGGCAATGGTCAAAGCAAATTCGTTATTTTCCGCACCGTCTAAAATGCCTTGTTGCAACGAGGTATAAACTTCTGCCTGCCCCATGGCAATTGGCGACGCGCCGAGCAGTTTCATGGTGCGTATTGCAGTAACGCTCTGCATGACGCGAATCTTTTTGCCTTTAAGATCGTCGATGGTGCGGATAGGCCCTTTGGACATGTAAAAATTACGCGATCCGGAGTCATACCAACCGATGCCGATAAACCCTTGTGGTGCGGTAGATTGATATACCGTAGTCATCACATTAGGGTCATCCATCACGCGATAAAATTCTTCTTTTGATGAAAAAAGATAAGGCAGGGAAAATACGCCGTATAAAGGCGAAAAACTCTCCATTAATCCGGAAGATACCTTGGTAATGTCCACTACCCCGGTCTGCGTGAGCTCCACCAGTTCGCGTTCGCCGCCTAACTGGCCGTCCGGAAAATAAATGACCTTGACTGCTCCCTGCGTTTTTTCCTCGATTTCCTTGCCGAGAAAATGTAGGGCATCTTTTATCGGCTGGCTATTTTCAGCATACGCCAACCGTAAAACGGTTTGCGCCTGACTGGTAAGTGACAAGCTAAAAAATAATGTGATAGCGAGCGTGGTTTTTATTATTGTCTGCGGTTTCATAAGCACTCGTATATACCTTGTTCCAGAGGAACTATCATACGAGCGCCAGAGGGGACAAACCTTTTTGATTTTGCCTTTAAACGCCTTTTATTGGCTCTGGCAGAAAGGTTTTATCAACCAAGATCACATATTCATCATCGTGGCGGCAGAAGGGGGAACGCCGATTTTGCTCCGATTCAGGGCATAAAACGGTAGCCAACGCCGGTTTCGGTCAGTAAATGCCTAGGCCGCGCCGGGTCACTTTCCAGTTTTTGGCGCAAGTGTCCCATATAGATACGCAGATAATGGCTGTGTTCGACATAGTTCGGCCCCCAGACGTGGTTCAATAATTGGCGTTGCGTCAGCACTTTACCGGCATTGGCCAGCAGTTCGGTCAATAGGCGAAACTCAATCGGCGTCAGATGCAGTTCTTCGCCGCTGCGCAGCACCCGGCGGTTGATCAGATCGACGGTGATTTGTGAAAAGGTCACCAGCGGGTTTTCTTGCTGGCTGCTGGCGTGGCGGCGCAGAGCCACTCGCACGCGAGCGAGCAGCTCGCCGATGCCAAACGGCTTGCTGAGATAATCGTCGGCACCGGCATCCAGCGCCGAAACCTTGTCTTCTTCCGCATTGCGCGCCGACAGCACGATCACCGGAATAGCACTCCACTGACGCAGATCGCGGATAAAACTTAAACCGTCCCCGTCCGGCAACCCCAAATCGAGAATGATCAAATCCGGTTTGCGCGTGCCGGCCTCAATCAGCCCGCGTTGCAGAGTTTCGCTTTCAAACACCCGCAACCCTTCGCTTTCCAGCGCGGTACGCACAAAACGACGAATTTCTTTTTCATCTTCAACGATCAGGATATTGGTTGGCGTAGTGGTCACATTACCTCAATAGCGTTTTGGCAAATCAAAAGCATCGCTGTCCATTTCCGGCATTTTTTCCAGCGGTAGCAGGAATTTGAAACTGGCTCCCCCCTGGCTGGCATCTTCGGACCAGATACGGCCGCCGTGCACTTCAATAATGGCACGGCAAATCGCCAACCCCAAACCGACGCCGGGAATCGGTGATTCTTTATTGCCGCGAGCAAACTTGTCAAAAATACGCTGTTTCTGTTCTTGCGGAATGCCCGGGCCGTTATCCCAGACTTCAACTTCCAGCCAGTCCGGCAAGGTGCGGGCACGAATACCGATAATAGCATCGTGCCCGGCATATTTATTGGCATTTTCCAACAGGTTGGTGAATACACGCTCCAGCAGGCTACCGTCGCAATTGATCAATACCATCTCGTCGGGCAGTTCGACCTTGATGTCATGCTGACTGAGGATCGGTTCGAGCATATGCAGCGACGCGCCAACGATCTCTTCTAACGATTGCCACTCTTTACGCAGGCTGAAACCGCCCGATTGAATACGCGCCATATCCAGCAGATTGTTCACCAGCCGGGTGGTGCTCAGCACCTGTTGACGGATCTGGCTAGCCTGCTGCGCATGTTGGGAACCTTCGGCGGCCAGATCCAGCGTGAGGATTTCCGCCTGGCCGAACAGCACCGTCAGCGGGGTACGCAAATCGTGGGACAGGGCGGCCAGCAGCGAATTGCGCAGCTGTTCGCGTTCGGCATCCAGTTTGGCTTCGGCGGCGCTGCGCGCCAGTTGCAAACGCTCGAGGGCGCTGGCGATCAGCACGGTAAAGGTTTGCAGCAAGCGTTGCTGCTCCGGTACCATCAACTGTCGCAGGTTGTTCGGCTCAATCGCCAACAGGCCAAAGGTCTGCTGCGAGGCGGTTAGCGGCAGCAACTGGTAGGGGACGCCGGGCAGCGTATCGGTGCCGGCGCCGGCGGGCAGGCCTTTATCGTAACTCCAGCGGGCAATGGCGTCGTCTACCGTCAACAGGCCGCCTTCTTCACCGACCATCTGCCTGAGGTGGCCATCGTCCTGCGGCAACAACAGAACCGCTTTGGCCTGGAAGCTGCTGGCAAGAAAATGACGACTGGCGCTGGCGATGTCCTCGATAGTCAGCGACTGGCTCAGACCACGCGACATTTCATACAGATGGCGCGCTCGCTGCTCGCGATAGCGCGCCACCCGCGCCTGATAACGCACGCCGGCGGTCAGATTGCCGACGGTAATGCCGACGATCAACATTACCGCAAACGTCAGCAGGTACTGCACGTCGCTTACCGCGAATGACCAGTGCGGCTGGACGAAGAACAAATCGAAGCTGGCCACATTGATTACCGCCGCCAGCACCGACGGCCAGCGGCCATAAAACAGCGCCACGATCACCACGCCCAGCAAATACACCATCACCAGGTTGGCCTGGTCAAAGCCTGGCAGCAACCATTGCGAAAGCAGCGTAATGGCCGCACACAGCGCAAAGGCCACTGCACAGCCACGTAGCTGAATGCGCCACCTGTCACTGAAACTGCGGCCGTCGGCCTCTTTGACGAGGAGCGACGGCGGTTCATGTTCCAACGCCACGATCACCAGATCGAGATCCGGCCCCAACTTTCCCAGCCGATCGGCAAAGCTGCCGCGCCATTTCCAGCGCTGTTCACCGTGGCGACCAATGATGATTTTGCCGAGGTTATGCTCGCGCGCGTAGCGTAAAATAGCACGTTCCTCGTTCGGATCGGCCAGCGTAGCGGTTTCCGCTCCCAGATCCTGCGCCAGACGCAGCGCGCGTAAAATGGCGCGTCGCCGGTTTTCCGGCAGACGGTGCAGCGTTGGCGTTTCGACATACACGGCGTGCCAGTCACAACCCAGCCGCGCCGCCAGCCGTGCGGCAATGCGCACCAGTTTCTCGTTGCCGCTGTGATGGCCGACGCACAGCAGAATACTGTCGCGCGTATGCCAGACTTTTTCGCGGCCTTGGGTATCGCGAAAGGCACGCATCTGATCGTCCACCCGGTCTGCGGTGCGGCGCAAGGCCAGTTCGCGCAGGGCGATCAGGTTGCCTTTGCGGAAAAAGTGCTCGATAGCGCGTTCAGCCTGACCGGGAATATACACCTTGCCTTCATGTAGCCGCTGGCGCAGATCGTCCGGCGGCAGATCCACCAGTACTACCTCGGCCGCTTCGTCGAATACGTGATCGGGCACCGTTTCACGTACGCGTACGCCGGTTACGCCGCCGACGATGTCGTTCAGGCTTTCCAGATGCTGCACATTGACGGTGGTCAGTACGTCGATGCCGGCGTCCAGCAGTTCTTCCACGTCTTGCCAACGCTTGGGGTGGCGCGAACCATGGGCGTTGCTGTGCGCCAGTTCGTCCATCAGCACCAGTGCCGGGTGGCGCGCCAGCGCGGCGTCCAGATCGAATTCATGCACGGTACGCCCACGGTGCTGGATCCGTTTTTGCGGCAGCATCGGCAGGCCGGTCAACAGGGCGGCCGTTTCGCTGCGGCCGTGGGTTTCGACCACGCCGATCAGCACATCCAGCCCCTGGCTGCGCTGGCGCTGCGCCTCCTGCAACATGGCGTAGGTTTTGCCGACGCCGGCGCAGGCGCCAAAAAACACCTTCAGCCGGCCGCGTGGCTTTTCGTTGGCGGCGGCCAGCAGGCTGTCGGGGTCGGGGCGCTGTTGTTCATCAACCATGTCGGATCCTTGTCACTCCACGCAAAACGGGCCCGACCAGCCGGACCCCTTAGATTGCTGCCAAAGCAGGAAAAAGCGTGGTTTTTCCTGCTTTGTGGTGAGCAGCCGAAAATCAATAAATTGATTTTGCTGTTTTTTTATTTATTGACCTCTACCCGTTCTGTGCGGGAGTAAGGTTTGTCATCAGTCTGACGGGCCCGACAAGCCGGACCCTTGATGTTATCGCGTAACCTGCGATTACTTTAGCGCATCCAGCGCCATATTCAGCTTCAGCACGTTAACCACCGATTCACCGATAAAATTCGGCATCGGGCGTTCGCTATTTTGTACTATCAAATCGGCGAGCCGTTGCGGCGGCAAGTGGCGCGCAGCCGCGACCCGCGCCAGCTGATAATACGCCGCGGCCAGGGAAATCTGCGGATCGAGCCCGCTGCCTGAGGCGGTGAGCAGATCGACCGGGATCGGGCCGCGCATGGTCGGATTGGCCTGGCGCAACCGCGCGGCGCGCTCGGCGATGGCCTTATCCAGTGCCGGATTGGAAACCGCCAGATTGCTGCCGGCGGAGGCTTCGGCATTATAAGCCGAATCGGCGGTGGCAGAAGGTCGCCCCCAAAAATACTGTGGCTGGCTGAAATTCTGGCCGATCAGCGCGGAGCCAACCAGCTTATCCCCTTGATACAGTAGTGACCCTGCGGCGCGATCGGCAAACAGCAGCTGTGCCAGCCCGGTAGTCAGCAGCGGATAGGCGATACCGGTGAGCAGTGTCAGCAACAAAAGCATCACCAGTGATGGGCGTAAATAAGACATAACTATCTCCTTTCGAGTCTAGCCGGCAATGTGCAGCACGGTGAGCAGCAGATCGATCAGCTTGATGCCGACAAACGGTACCAGCAGACCGCCGGCGCCATACAGCCACAGGTTGCGGCGCAACAGGGCCGCCGCGCTCAGCGCCTGGTAACTGACGCCCTTCAGCGCCAGCGGGATCAGGAACACAATCACCAGCGCGTTAAAAATCACCGCCGACAAAATGGCCGAAGCGGGTGAATGCAGCTGCATCACGTTAAGCGCATTCAACTGCGGATAGGTGGCGGCAAACGCCGCCGGAATAATGGCGAAGTATTTTGCCACGTCGTTGGCGATACTGAAGGTCGTCAGCGAACCGCGTGTCATCAGCATCTGTTTGCCGATATGCACCACTTCGATCAGTTTGGTCGGGTTGGAATCGAGGTCGACCATATTGCCGGCCTCTTTTGCCGCCTGGGTGCCGGAGTTCATCGCCACCGCGACGTCGGCCTGCGCCAGCGCCGGGGCGTCGTTGGTACCGTCGCCGGTCATTGCCACCAGGCGGCCTTCAGCCTGATACTGGCGAATCAGGGCCAGCTTGGCTTCTGGCGTTGCTTCCGACAGAAAATCGTCTACCCCGGCCTCGGCGGCAATGGCGGCGGCGGTCAAGCGGTTGTCACCGGTTATCATCACCGTTTTGATGCCCATTTTGCGCAATTCGGCAAAACGTTCCTTGATGCCGCCTTTGACGATGTCCTTCAGCGCGACCACGCCCAGCACCCGTGGGCCTTCCGCTACCACCAGCGGTGTACCGCCGGTACGCGCCACGCTTTCCACCAGGGCATCTACCGCTACCGGGAAGTGACCGCCGTTGGATGCCACGTGGCGACGAATTGCGTCCACCGCACCTTTACGGATCATACGATCCTGCACGTTGACGCCGCTCATCCGCGTTTGCGCCGAAAACGGCACAAAGGTGGCATTTAACGTTTGCAAGTCGCGCTCGCGCAGGTTAAAGCGCTGTTTTGCCAGCACCACGATGCTGCGGCCTTCCGGCGTTTCATCCGCCAGCGAAGACAGCTGTGCCGCATCGGCCAGTTCCTGCTCTTTTACGCCGGGAGCCGGCAGGAACTCAGAGGCCTGTCGATTGCCAAGGGTGATGGTACCGGTCTTATCCAGCAGCAGCACGTCGACGTCGCCAGCTGCCTCAACGGCGCGGCCGCTGGTGGCGATGACGTTGGCGCCGAGCATGCGGCTCATGCCGGCGACGCCGATGGCTGACAGCAACCCGCCGATGGTGGTCGGGATCAGACAGACCAGCAGCGCCACCAATACGGTCACGCTGACTACCGAGCCGCTGCCGGCGGCATTCACGCTATATTGCGAGAACGGTAACAGCGTGGCCACCGCCAGCACGAACACGATGGTCAGTGCCACCAGTAAAATGGTCAGCGCCACTTCATTTGGCGTTTTGCGGCGTTTGGCACCTTCAACCATGGCTATCATGCGATCGAGGAACGTTTCCCCGGGGTTGACGGTACATTGCACCACCAGCCAGTCGGACAGCACGCGAGTCCCACCGGTAACCGAGGAAAAGTCGCCGCCGGATTCGCGGATCACCGGCGCGGATTCGCCGGTAATGGCGCTTTCATCCACCGATGCGCCGCCCTCCAGCACTTCGCCGTCGCAGGGCAGGGTATCACCGGCTTCCACCAGCACGATATCGCCTTTGCGCAGGCTGTCTGCTGCGACCTTTTCCGTCGCGCCATCGCGTTTCGCCGTGGCCAGCTTTTTGGCCCAAATGGTTTTTCTGGTGCCCTTCAGACTGGCGGCCTGCGCCTTGCTGCGCCCTTCGGCTAGCGCTTCGGCAACGTTGGCGAACAGTACGGTAAACCATAGCCACAAGGCGATACTGCCGGTAAACGCGGCGCTGCCGTCGGTTTTACCGGCCAGCAGGCTGAGCCAGATCAGGGTGGTCAGCACGCTGCCGATATACACCACGAACATCACCGGATTGCGCCACTGGACGCGGGGATCTAGCTTTTTCACCGCGTCGAGCAGCGCGGCTCGTACCAGATCCGGTTCAAAAAGCGCACGTTGTTTGCGAGTCATACGATTTCTCTCTTATGCCGGTTAGTGTGCCAGCCAGACCTGTAAATGCTCGGCCACCGGGCCTAGCGCCAGTGCCGGAACGAAAGTCAATGCGCCAATCAACAATACGGTACCGATTAACAAACCGATAAACAGCGGCCCGGTGGTCGGCAGCGTGCCGTTACCCGCCGGTTGACGCTTCTTCATGCACAGTGAACCGGCGATGGCCAATACCGGCAGGATCACCCCGAAGCGGCCGACAAACATGGCAAATGCCAGTAACAGGTTGTAGAACGGGGTGTTGACGCTCAGCCCGCCAAATGCGCTGCCGTTGTTGTTGGCAGCGGAGGAGAGGGCGTAAAGCACTTCGCTAAAACCGTGTGCGCCAGGGTTGAGGATCCCGGCGCGGCCGGCATCGGTACCGATGGCCAGCGCGCTGCCCAGCAGCACCAGCGTCGGCGTCACCAGAATGGCCAGTGCGGTCATCTTCATATCGTAAACGTCGATTTTCTTGCCGAGGTATTCCGGCGTGCGGCCGATCATCAGCCCGGCGATAAACACCGTCAGCAACACGAACAGCAGCATGCCGTACAGGCCGGAGCCGACGCCGCCGAACACCACTTCGCCGATCTGCATCAGCCACAGCGGCACCATGCCGCCGAGCGCGGTGAACGAATCATGCATGGCATTAACCGCCCCACAGGAGGCGGCGGTGGTCACTACCGAAAACAGGCTGCTGGCGAGAATGCCAAAGCGCGACTCTTTACCCTCCATATTGGCGTTGCTGGCACCACCCAGGGCGCTCAGGTGCGGGTTGCCTGCCAGTTCGGCATACATCACCACCGCCACCGCCACCACGAAAATCAGCCCCATTGCCCAGATCAGTGCGTGACCCTGACGGTTTTCGCCCGCCACCTGGCCAAAGGCAAAGCACAGCGCACACGGGATCAGGAAGATGGCCAGCATTTGTACGAAGTTGCTCAATGCGGTCGGATTTTCAAACGGATGTGCCGAATTGACGCCAAAGAAGCCGCCCCCGTTGGTGCCGAGCATTTTGATCGCCTCTTGCGACGCCACGGGTCCCATAGGCAGGATCTGCTGCGTGCCTTCCTGCGTATGCAGGTGCAGATATGGCGACAGGTTTTGCAGCACGCCCTGGCTTACCAGCAACAGTGCGATAATCAGTGAAAGCGGCAGCAATACATACAGCGTGATACGCAGCAGATCGACCCAGGCGTTGCCAATGGTGGCGCTTGAACGGCGAGCGAAGGCGCGAATCAGCGCAAACGCAACGGCTATACCGGTGGCGGCGGACAAGAAGTTTTGCACAGCCAGGCCTGCCATCTGGCTCAGGTAGCTCAGCGTACTTTCCCCGCTGTAAGCCTGCCAGTTGGTGTTGGTGACAAAACTGACGGCGGTATTCAGCGCCAGATGCCACGACAGCCCCGGGAAGCCTTGCGGGTTAAGCGGCAGTGCGCCTTGCCCCATCAACAGGGCAAACAGCAGAACCATGCCCAGCAGGTTGAACATCACCATCGCCAGGGCATATTGCCACCAGTGCATTTCTGCGCCGCTGTGGCCGCAGCAGCGCCAGACGCCGGCTTCGAAGCGGCGTAATAGTGGCAGTGGTTCGCCTTCTATAAGACGGGCCAAAACGCTGCCCAGCGGGCGGGACAGCACCAGAAGCACCAGCATGAAGCTGGCGATGAGTAGAAAGGCCGACGCAGCCATCAGAAATCCTCCGCATTAAACAGCGCGTAAACCAGATAGCCCAACAGCAGCAGAACCAACAGCGCACCACTTATGACGCTGAAACTCACGGGACACCTCCACAGGTGTAGGTTTGGATAGCGGGAGTGTAGAGAGGACGGTAGAAAGAAGATGAAAAAATAGGATGGGTCGGTGTAAAAAAAGTATAAAAACGCCGACGCCCCTGGCAAAAAAAGCGGGGGTGAGCCACGCAGGCCAGGCTTGCCATTAACGCAGGTTTGGTTATTGATTAACTTTCCTGTAACAAACTTTCACTATAATCAGCAAATGAGCGATTTTTTGTGCGATTTGGTGGTCGGATGAGTAGTAAACTTTCAGCCGATGCGCTAAAATTTTGCGCAGTTAACACATTATCCCGTTTTCTTTTACGCTGAGCTGTTCCTGACCGTAGTGCCCCGCAGCCGGCGTTATATTAACCCCGCTATTTGTTGGCGTCGTATCAAGCCGGCCATTCGGCAAACGCTGGTTTGGCTGAGACCGTGCGGCAGCGATGTTGAACAATAGGGTATAAGGAGGTTCGCATGTCCCTGTATCACGCTTATCCATTGCATCGGATTCTCCTGCGCCGCAGCGCAGTAGTCCTGCTCGGTATCCTGGCTTTGCCTATCATGCTGTTCCGCGCCGATCGCGCACGTTTTTACAGCTATTTGCATCGCGTCTGGTCGAAGACCAGCGATAAACCGGTGTGGCTGCAACAGGCGGAGCTGGCGTCTGGCGATTTTTACTAAACCGCGCTGCCGTACCTACTACCCTCGCATTGACATGCGGGGGTTTTTTTCGCCATTTTTTAGCGCATTACCTTCGGCAGGTCGTATTAACTCACGAATTCTTCTACACTTTTAGCGTAATCCATTGCGCAGGGAACCAACATGAGCGATAAAATTCCGATCGGCATCAGCGCTTGCCTGTTAGGAGGCGCTGTGCGTTTCGATGGCGGCCATAAACGGCTGGCTTTTGCGGTGGAGCAACTGGCGCCGTTCGTGCAATTCGAAGCGATCTGTCCTGAAATGGCGATTGGCTTGCCAGCACCCCGTCCGGCGTTGCGGTTGGTCAAAAAGGGTCAGCAAACGGCGTTGTGCAACAGCAACGACAGTACGGTGGATGTTACCGATGACATGCAGCGGTTTTCCGCCCACCGGGTCGCGACGTTGCAGCATTTATGTGGTTATATCGTCTGCGCCAAGTCGCCGAGCTGCGGCATGGAACGGGTCAGGGTGTATGGCGACCATGGCGAGGGTGCACGCAAAAGCGGCGTCGGACTGTTTACTGCCGAACTGATGCGGCAGATGCCCTGGCTGCCGGTAGAAGAGGACGGCCGACTGAATGATGCGCTGCTGCGGGAAAATTTTGTCGAGCGTGTTTATACGCTGCACGAACTGAATATGCTGTGGCAGCAGGGCTTGACGCGTGGCGCGCTGATTGCTTTTCACAGTCGTTACAAACTGTCGCTGCTGGCGCACTCGCAAGTGGAATATCGCCAACTGGGTCGCTTTGTGGCCGCCATCGACCAATGGTCGTCGCTGGATGCCTTTGCACAGGAATATCGCAACCGCCTGATGAGATTGCTGGCACATAAGGCCACGCGGCGCAATCACACCAACGTGCTGATGCACGTGCAAGGTTACTTCCGTCGTCAGCTCAGTGCGGCACAACGGCAAGAGCTGGCGCAGCTGATTGACCGTTATCGTCAGGGAATGCAGCCGCTGTTGGCACCGATCACCCTGTTAAAACATTATATGGCGGAATATCCCGACAGCTATCTGGCGCAGCAACGTTATTTTGAGCCCTACCCGGAAGCGCTGCGGCTGCGTTACGGCCATTGAACGCACGGCGATGGCCGGGACCTGCCAGCCGATATAATCAACCCGCGAAGGGACAGCTCGCCATAAAGGAGCGTTATGACCACCCATCTGGTCTGGTTGAGAAACGATTTGCGCGTCACCGACAACCAGGCGCTGTATGCCGCCTGTCGCGATCCTCAGGCCACGGTAATGGCCGTGTTTATCGCCACGCCGCAACAATGGCGGCAACATCATATGGCTGCGCGCCAGGCGGCGTTTATCCACGCCACGCTGTTGCAGCTGCAACAGACGCTGGCACAGCGCGGCATCCCGCTGGTCACCCAGCAATGCGACGATTTTGCCGCCGCCGTCGATTGGCTGGTTGATTTTTGTCAGGCTTCGCGCGTTGATGCGCTGTTTTACAATCGCCAATACGAATTGAATGAACGACGTCGCGACCACCTACTGGAGCAGCGTCTGTTCGGCTTGGTGAACTGCCAGGCGTTCGATGACAGTCTATTGCTGCCACCCGGCAGCGTACTGAACGGTAACGGCGAAATGTATAAAATGTATACGCCGTTTCGCCGGGCGTTTCTGGCGCGCCTGGGCGCGTCTGACGTCGCCAGTCTGCCTGCGCCGGCGCTGCGGTCCAGCGGTCGGTTGCCGGCCATCACGTCGCCAGAGCCGTTCGATTATCCCGCCGCTGGGATTGACGACGCGTTCCCGGCGGGAGAAGAGGCCGCGTTGCGCCGGCTGCGCCACTTTTGCCGGGAACGGGTGCAGGACTACCATCACCAACGCGATATTCCTGCGGTTGATGGCACCAGCGTTCTGTCACCCTATCTGGCGATCGGTGCGTTGTCGCCGCGTCAATGTGTCAATCGGCTGCGTGCCGAGTGTCCAGATATGCTGGCCAATCCGGACGGCGGTGCTTGCTGCTGGTTGAACGAGCTGATTTGGCGTGAATTTTACCGTCATTTGCTGGTGGCGAATCCGGCGTTGTGCCGCCACCGTCCCTTTATTGCCTGGACAGACCGGGTACGCTGGAACCCAGCGGCTGAAAATTTCCTCGCCTGGCAGCAGGGGCGCACCGGTTACCCGATCGTTGATGCCGCCATGCGCCAGCTAAACCAGACCGGCTGGATGCATAACCGCCTGCGGATGATCGCCGCCAGTTTTCTGGTAAAGGATTTGCTGATCGACTGGCGGGCCGGTGAACGCTACTTCATGTCGCAACTGCTGGACGGCGATCTGGCCGCCAACAACGGGGGGTGGCAATGGGCGGCATCGACGGGCACCGACGCTGCGCCTTATTTCCGCATTTTCAATCCCACCACTCAGGGTAAACGTTTTGATCCACAAGGCAGTTTTATTCGCAAGTGGTTGCCCGAACTGGCGGATGTGCCCGACAATGAACTCCATCATCCCCACCGTTGGGCGGAAAGACAGCAGCGTGTGCTGGATTATCCGTTGCCGATTGTCGATCATCCACAGGCCCGACTGGCCACGCTGGCGGCGTTTGACGCGGCGAAGCGAGGAGCGGGATAACGCGAGCAAGGAGCGAAGGTATGTTGAAGAAGGTGTTGGCCGTTTGTCTGAGCGGCTACTCAGCGCTGGCGATGGCCGGTTTTGACGTTGTCGCACTGGGGGTGGACGGTGGCTTCAGCGATGGCAACCTGACGTCCTACCTGATCCGTAGCGACGGAGAGACACAGTATGTGGCGCTGGACGCCGGCTCATTGCTGCCCGGCATTGCCCAGGGGCTTGAAAAGGGCAGTTTTCCACAGGTCACGCCGCAACTGGCTGCGCCCTATACGCCGCAGGGTTACGTGTTTCGTCAATTGATTGGCGGCTATTTTATCAGTCACGCGCATCTCGACCATCTGGCGGGCCTGGTGCTGGCAGCGCCGGAAGATAACAAGAAAACCCTGTATGCCTCCTCAGATACCGTACTGACGTTGCGTAATCACTACTTCAACTGGAAGGTCTGGCCCAACTTCACCGATTCCGGCAACGGTGCCCGGCTGGGAACCTACCGTTTGCAGCCGGTGCGGGAGCAGCAGCGTTTCACCTTCGGCACCACCGGGCTGAGTGGCGTACTTTACCCCCTCAGTCACGATCGCTATCCTTCGTCGATGGTGTTGCTGTCCGATCGCAACGGCGCATTTGCCTACTTCGGCGATACCGGGCCGGACGCGGTCGAGCAGTCGCGTCATCTGGATACCGTCTGGCGCGCGTTAGGTCCGTTGGTCCAGCAAAAAAAGCTGAAGGGGATGATTATCGAAACTTCTTACCCAAACGGGGTGGCGGATAATCAGCTGTATGGGCATCTGACGCCGGACTGGCTGCTAAAAGAGCTGCATAACCTGCAAAAGTACAGCGGCGGTGACGGTTCGCTGCAAGGCTTGCCGGTAGTGATAAGCCACGTCAAACCGAGCATCAGGCAAGGTGACGATGTGCGCGCCACCATTAAACGCCAGTTGGATCAAGCAAACAGTCTCGGCGTGAAATTTATCATGATGGAACAGGGCGATCGGCAGACGTTTTAATTTTTAAGAGAGAAATCCATGCATAATCTCGATCTGGAAAAACTGATCAACAACGAACTTAACTGCGCGGCGTTCCAGGACTATGCGCCCAACGGCCTGCAGGTGGAAGGGCGGCCACAGGTGCAGCGCATCGTCACCGGGGTTACCGCCTGTCAGGCGCTGCTGGAGGCGGCGGTTGAACGGCAGGCCGACGCCATTGTGGTGCACCATGGCTACTTTTGGAAAAACGAAGCGCCGGCGGTGCGGGGCATGAAGCGCAACCGCTTGAGAACGCTGCTGTGCAATGACATCAATTTGTACGGTTATCATCTGCCGCTGGATGCGCACCCGGTATTGGGCAACAACGCACAGTTGGCGCAGACGCTGGACATTCGTGCGATCGGTGAAGTGGAGCCGTTGGTGCCGTACGGCGAGTTGGCCCAGCCGTTAAGCGGCGAGCAATTGCAGCAGCGGATAGAAAGCCGTCTTGGGCGTACGGTGCTGCACTGCGGTGACAATGCACCGGCGCAAATTCGCCGGGTGGCCTGGTGTACCGGCGGCGGCCAGGGTTTTATCGACAGCGCGGCGCGCTTTGGCGTTGACGCCTTTATCAGCGGCGAAGTGTCTGAACAAACCATTCACAGCGCACGGGAAATGGGCGTGCACTTCTTTGCTGCCGGTCACCATGCCACCGAGCGTGGCGGCGTCAAGGCGTTGGGGGAGTGGCTGGCGCAGCAGCACGGTTTTGACGTGACCTTTATCGATATCCCTAATCCCGCCTGATTTTTTCTCTCCAGGATCAGCCCGGCCGCCGCGTCGGCTGAATCCTTTTAATATCCTATCTCTTTATTTTCCCAATGGTTGCGTTCTATTGACAGCCAGAGCCCCGTCGAGCATAACTGATACGCAGACAAATAATAAATCCCCTGCTGGGTTTCAAATGGCAGTCAGGCGATCGGCCTGCGTATCCGAGCCAGTGGCTGGGAGAGGCAAGTGCCGTCAGCAATGCTGCGGTTTGCAACATCACGGGTACAAGGAGCATAAGGGTGCAACGAGCACGTTATTACCTACTGGGTGAAAGAGCGGTAGTGCTTGAGCTGGCGCCACCGGTGACGCTGACCAGCCAGCAGCGGATCTGGGCACTGGCGGAAAAACTCAATCACCATCCGCAGATTCGCGAAGTGGTGCCAGGCATGAATAATCTGACATTAGTGCTGGATACGCCTCAGGCCGATGCCGAAGCGATGCTGGCATTATTGCAACAGGGGTGGGAAAGCAATGAAACGCTGGTGCCGGAAGCACGCCAGGTGGAGATTCCTGTGGTTTACGGCGGAGAACAGGGGCCGGATCTGGCCGAGGTGGCGCGCCATACCGGCCTGACGATGCAGCAGGTGGTCGAGTGTCATGCTTCGGCAGCCTATATAGTGTATTTCCTGGGATTCCAGCCTGGGTTCTCCTATCTTGGCGGCATGCCGGATCGCCTTGCCACGCCGCGTCGTGCCGAGCCGCGCCTATCGGTGCCTGCAGGTTCGGTGGGTATAGGCGGCAGCCAGACCGGCATTTATCCGCTGGCGACGCCGGGCGGCTGGCAGCTGATTGGCCGTACGCCACTGGCGCTGTTCAACCCGCTTGAAATGCCGCCTACGCTGCTGCGCCCCGGCGACAGCGTGCGCTTTGTGCCACAAAAGGAGGGCGTATGTTGAACATTCTACGCGCCGGCATTTATACCACGGTACAGGATCTGGGTCGTAACGGCTTTCGTCGTCTGGGCATCAGTCAGGGCGGGGCGTTGGATATACCCGCGCTGAAAATTGCCAACCTGCTGGTGGGTAACGCGCCTGACGCCGCCGGTTTGGAAATCACCCTGGGCCAGTTCAGCGCCGAATTCACCCGCAGCGGCTGGATAGCGCTGACCGGAGCGGGCTGCGATGCCCAACTGGATGGCAAACCGCTGTGGACCGGCTGGCGTTATGCAGTTAAAAAGGGACAAAAACTGGTATTGGGGCAGCCCAAACGCGGTATGCGCAGCTATCTGGCGCTGGCCGGCGGCATTGCGGTAACGGAAATGCTCGGTTCACGCAGCACCGATCTGAAAGCCGCCTTTGGCGGGCTGGAAGGGCGGCTGTTGAAAGATGGCGATCGCTTGCCGTTAGGTAAAAGTGTCTCATTGCCGGCTGCGTCGGTTGGAGTGAAGCAGTTGCTGTTCAACAACCGCATTCGCGCCATGCCGGGGCCGGAATATGATGAGTTCACCCCGGAGGCGCAGGAGGAATTTTGGCGTACCGCCTGGCAGCTCAGTCCACAGAGCAACCGCATGGGCTATCGATTGCATGGCAGCGGGATGCTGGCGCGTACCACCGATCGCGAAATGCTGTCGCACGGCCTGCTGCCGGGCGTGGTGCAGGTGCCGCATAACGGGCAGCCGATTGTCTTGATGGCCGATGCACAAACCACCGGTGGCTACCCGCGGATTGCCTGCGTGATCGAAGCCGATCTCTACCACTTGGCGCAGATCCGCCTGGGTGAGCCGATCCATTTCATTCCTTGCAGCGTGGCACAGGCGCAGCGCGCCAAAGCCGAGCAGGATCATTTTATCCAACAAATTGCCTGGGGGTTGAATGTTAGTTGATTTAAACGCCGATCTCGGCGAAGGCTGCGCCAACGACCAGGCGCTGCTGCAATTGGTCAGCTCTGCCAATATTGCCTGCGGCTTCCATGCTGGCGATGCGCAAACCATGCGGCAGTCGGTGCGTTGGGCGCAGCAATACGGCGTAGCCATCGGCGCGCACCCGAGCTTTCCCGATCGAGAAAACTTTGGTCGCACGCGTATGCAACTGCCGCCGGAAACGGTGTTTGCACAGGTGGTGTATCAGTTGGGGGCGCTGGCCGCCATTGCTCGGGCGGAAGGCGCAGTGATGGTACATGTGAAGCCACATGGCATGCTATACAACCAGGCGGCCGTCGAACCAGCGCTGGCGGAGGCGATTGCCCGGGCGGTACAGGCGGTTGATCCGGCGCTGCGGCTGGTAGGCCTGGCCGGCAGCGAGCTGATCCGCGCTGGGGAACGACTCGGGCTGGCAACGCGTCAGGAGGTGTTTGCCGATCGCGGATATCTGGCTGATGGCACCCTGGTACCGCGTGGCCAACCGGGAGCGCTGATCGACAACGATGAGCACGCGTTACAACAAACGCTGGAAATGGTGCGCCATCATCGCGTGCGTAGCGTGGAGGGTAAATGGGCCGCCGTTCAGGCCGAAACCGTCTGCCTGCACGGCGACGGCGAGCATGCGTTGGAATATGCAAATAAACTGCGTGAAAGCTTTAAAAAACATAACATTAGTGTTAGCGCAGAATAATAATAACGCCAGATTGCCGACAAGGTCACCGCCGGGGCGACAGCCCGGCGACTGGCGTAGTGAAAGGCGCGGATGAGCCATCCCTGATTTTTGTTACGGGCCAAGACAGGGGATGCCAAGGGGCAAATTTGGTTTGTCGGCGCTCATTGCCACTTCAATGGCAAGCCCTCGCTGCGCTCCGAGCTAGTCAGCAGTCTGCATACAACATCACTAACATCATAAAAGGGAAACGCTATGGAACAGGTGGTTAATCTCTGGCCACTGATCGGCATTGCCGTCATCGTGGTTGGGTTTGTTTTACGCTTTAACCCGGTACTGGTGGTGATCGCCGCCGGCATCGTCACCGGGCTGGCGGCATTTATGCCGCTGGCGCAGATTCTGGAAAAGCTGGGGGAAGGCTTTCTCAATACCCGTAACCTGCCATTGATATTGCTGTTGCCACTGGCGGTTATCGGCTTGCTGGAGCGCCATGGGCTAAAAGAACGCGCACAGGCGTGGATCGCCAAGATCAAAAGTGCCACCGCCGGTCGTTTGCTGATCGTCTATCTGTTTGTGCGGGAAATCACTGCGGCGATGGGGCTGACCAGCCTTGGGGGGCACCCGCAAATGGTGCGTCCATTGCTGGCGCCGATGGCAGAAGGTGCGGCGGAGAATCGTTACGGCGAACTGCCGGAGCGAGTGCGACATCGCCTGCGCGCCATGTCGGCGGCAACCGATAACGTCGGGCTGTTCTTTGGTGAAGATATTTTTGTGGCGTTCGGCGCCATCATCTTTATGCACAATTTTATGCTGGAATCGGGCGGTATACAGACCGAGCCGCTGCATATCGCCTTGTGGGGCATTCCGACGGCGATTTTCGCCTTCCTGATCCACTCCTTCCGTCTGTATCGCATGGACCGGCAGCTCAGTGCCGAACTGGCGCAGCTTAATCAGGCGGCGTTGCAGAGCAAGGGAGACGCATGATGCATTTTCAACAGCAATATCTGTATTGGCTGGCCGGCGTGGTGCTGGTGATTATCGCCGTGATGTCGCTGCGCGATCGCGCCAATCCGCGGCGTGTCACTACCGCGCTGTTTTGGGGGCTTTATGGCTTGGTGTTCCTGGTGGGCGACTGGACTTACGCGCTGTTCGGCAGCGGGGCAGAGGCCAAGCGTCATCTGCATATCGCCATCGGCGGGCTGGTGGTGGTGATGGCATTGATTGCCGGCTTCGGCGGCGTACGCCTTGGCAGCTATCATCAACGTACGCCGCAGGAGCGTGAGGTTAGCGCCAAGCGGCTTGGTAACCGGTTGTTTATTCCCGCGCTGGCGATACCGGTGGTGACGGTCGTCGGCGTGCTGCTGTTCAATAATATTCCGGCGTTGCAAACGGCGGTGTTTGGCCCGGGCAATCATGCCACCCTGATTACGCTGTTTTCCATGGCTTTGGGGGTGGTGCTTGGCGGCATCATTGCGGTGAAGATGACCCGTGAAACCGTGACGCAGCCGTTGCAGGAGGCACGTCGTCTGCTGGATTCGATCGGTTGGGCGTTTATCCTGCCGCAGATCCTGGCCACGCTCGGCCTGCTGTTTACCGTGGCGGGCGTTGGCACGGCGATTTCACACCTGACGCAGGAATATCTGGCGGTGGACAACCGCTTTATTGCGGTAGCGGTGTATGCCATTGGCATGGCGGTGCTGACCATGGTGATGGGCAACGCCTTTGCCGCGTTCCCGATTGTCACCGCCGGTATCGGCATTCCCATTTTAGTGTTGCAGCACGGTGGTAATCCGGCGGTGATGGCAGCAATTGGCATGTTTTCAGGCTATTGCGGTACGCTAATGACGCCAATGGCGGCTAACTTTAATATTGTACCGGCGGCACTGCTGGAGTTGCCGGACAAAAATGCGGTGATCAAGGCGCAGATCCCGACCGGCGTCTTGTTGCTGCTGATCAACGTATTTCTGCTGTATTTCTTGATGTTCCTGTAGGAGAGCGCATGCAAAAAGTATTGATAACCGGCTTTGAACCGTTTGACGGCGAGCGTGTGAATCCTTCATGGGAAGTGGTCAGGCAATTGAACGATATGCAACTGGCCGGCATACGGGTAGTGGCGCGTCAGTTGCCGTGCGTGTTTGGCGCGGCGCGCGATGTGCTGAACGCGGCGATTGACGAGATCGAGCCGCTGCTGGTGCTGGCGATCGGCCAGGCCGGCGGCCGCAGCGATATTTCGCTGGAGCGGGTGGCGATCAACGTTGACGATGCGCGCATCCCGGATAACCTGGGGCAGCAGCCGATCGATGAGCCGATTGTCGCTGACGGCCCGGCGGCCTATTTCAGCAGCTTGCCGATCAAGGCGATGGCAACGGCAATGCGCGAGGCGGGGATCCCTGCGTCGGTATCGCAGACCGCCGGTACCTTTGTCTGCAACCATGTGATGTACGGTCTGCTGCATCATTTGCACCATCGGCCACAGATCAAGGGCGGGTTCATTCATATTCCCTACCTGCCGGAACAGGCGGCGTCGCATCCCGGTGCGCCAAGCATGGCCGCCGGCACCGTGCTGTTTGCCCTGGAGCTGGCGATTTCCATTGCCCTGCAGGTAGAGCATGATTTGAAAATCGGCGGGGGCGCAACGCATTAACGCCCGCATCAGGAGGAGCTAGCATGCCGGAAGGACCGGAAATTCGCCGGGCGGCAGATACCTTGGCGGCGGCGGTGCTGGAGCAGCCGCTGACCGAGGTCTGGTTCGCCTTTCCGCAGTTAAGACACTACCAGCCAGAGTTGATCGGTCAGCGGATCGTGGCGATTGAACCGCGCGGCAAGGCGCTATTGACACACTTTTCCAACGGATTAACGCTGTACAGTCATAACCAGCTGTATGGCATCTGGAAAGTGGCAAAGGCCGGGGAATCCCCGGCGACCAAGCGCAGTCTGCGCGTGAGGCTGCAAACGGCGCGGCAGGCGATCCTGTTGTACAGCGCGTCGGATATCACCCTCGCCCCGCGGGAAGAAATAGCCATGCACCCGTTTTTACAGCGCATCGGCCCGGACGTGCTGGATATGGCATTGACGCAGCGGCAGGTCGCACAGCGTTTGCTTGCGCCGGCATTTTACCGGCGGCAGTTGGGCGGGCTACTGCTCGATCAGGCATTTTTGGCGGGGCTGGGTAATTATCTGCGGGCGGAAATCCTGTGGCAGGCGCAGCTGGCGCCGCAACACCGGCCGCAGGACTTGTCTGCCGATGCGCTGCAACGTCTGGCGCAGGCGATATTGGCGCTACCGCGATTATCTTATCAGACCCGTGGTCAGGCCAATGACGATGTGCATCATGGGGCATTGTTCAGCTTTAAGGTGTTTCATCGCAGCGGCGAGCCGTGCCTGCGCTGCGGAGCGATGATCGTGAAAACGACGCTGTCGTCGCGACCATTTTACTGGTGCCCTGTTTGCCAGCATTAATCGTTGGTATTGGGGGGCAAGCTGCAAGTTACCGGACGGTGACCCACATTAACCGCTGCGATAGGCTGCGGGAAGGAGCAAAAAAAAACGCCGCCCCGATGGGCGGCGTTGTCAGATGTAATCTGGTTAAACGCGGCGTTATTTCTTCAACTGAGAATTGAAGTCACGCTCAGCATAGCCGGTATACAGCTGACGCGGACGGGCGATCTTGATGCCTTCGTCGTGCATTTCGTTCCAGTGGGCGATCCAGCCGATGGTACGCGCGATGGCGAAGATAACGGTGAACATGGAGGACGGAATGCCCATCGCCTTCAGAATGATGCCCGAGTAGAAGTCGACGTTCGGGTACAGTTTCTTCTCGATGAAGTACGGGTCGTTCAGCGCGATGTGTTCCAGCTCCATCGCCACGGCCAGCAGGTTATCGTCTTTCTTGTTCAGTTCTTTCAGCACTTCGTGACAGGTTTCACGCATCACGGTGGCGCGTGGATCGTAATTTTTGTACACGCGGTGGCCGAAGCCCATCAGACGGAACGAATCGTTCTTGTCTTTGGCGCGCTTGATGAACTCTGGAATGTGTTCAACGGTTTTGATTTCTTCCAGCATCTTCAACGCGGCTTCGTTGGCACCACCGTGCGCCGGCCCCCACAGGGAAGCAATGCCGGCCGCGATGCAGGCAAACGGGTTGGCGCCTGACGAACCGGCGGTACGCACGGTAGAGGTGGAGGCGTTCTGCTCGTGATCGGCATGCAGGATCAGGATGCGATCCATGGCGCGTTCCAGCACCGGGTTCACCACGTACTCTTCGCACGGGGTGGCGAACATCATGTGCAGGAAGTTACCGGCATAAGACAGATCGTTGCGCGGATAGACGAACGGCTGGCCGAGGGAATATTTGTAACACATCGCCGCCACGGTCGGCATTTTGGACAGCAGGCGGAATGCGGTGATTTCACGGTGGCGTTCATTGTTGACGTCGAGCGCATCGTGGTAGAACGCCGCCAGCGCGCCGGTTACGCCGCACAGCACCGCCATTGGGTGTGAGTCGCGGCGGAAGCCACGGAACAGATGGGTGATCTGATCGTGGATCATGGTGTGGCGGGTGACGGTGGTCTTGAAGGTTTCGAACTCTTCCGGCGTTGGAGTTTCGCCGTACAGCAGGATGTAACACACTTCCAGATAAGAAGATTGTTTCGCCAGCTGCTCGATCGGGAAGCCACGGTGCAGAAGAACACCTTTGTCACCGTCAATGAAGGTGATTTTGGATTCGCAGGAAGCGGTGGAGGTAAAGCCGGGATCGAATGTGAAATAACCTTTGGAACCCAGGGCGCGGACGTCGAGGACATCGGGACCCAGCGTTGGGGTTAGTACGCCCAGTTCGATCGGAGCTTCGCCGCCATTGATGGTTAGCGTCGCTTTCTTATCAGTCATTTACAGTCTCCTTAGCGCCTTATTTTAAAAACCTCTAACAACTGAAATACCTTAAATCTCCGCCAGTTGCCCACAAATAAGCAAAACCGGCGCCAACTCTGTGAGCGACTGCGCAATTGCGCTGGTAGGGTACAGAGTGTCAAACCGTTCGTCATTCATGTCGCAGCGGTATGGCCGCGCCGACCCCGGTTGTGTATGCCGTTCAGGCAGTCGGGGCATACGCTTGCCTCCTGGCTACAACGTGAAATCCATTGGGTTTGACCAGGCGAACGAGACGGGTGACCAGTTGTTAACGATTCGTTGAATTCGTTATTTTCTGTTAATCATTACCTACGACGTGTTCGGGGGTTTTAACCAAATACACTGTTGCATAACTTGTGCGTAGGGGGAAGTGTATCTGCTGACCTATAGCGCATCATAGGACCGTTTGTGCCCCTATATGTAATGGAAATGTTGATCTCTTGTCAAATCAGATAATTAATTTTGCACTAATTGTGAAAATCGTGATCTAAATCACTGTTCGGGGGAAATGTTATCAAAGGGATTGTACGGGAATTGTAATCAGAATGTGATCCTCCTATACTGCCGCCAGGTCTCCGGATTACCCTGAAGTAGGAGCACCCAGCGTTATAACTACGCGCCGTTTAAGCACAGAGGATGTTGATGTTTGAGCGCGTGACGTGTAAGGGTTTTGGCTCTTAACGCTGTCTGATCCCCACCCAGGCCCGGAGGAAGGAAAATAATAAGAGCTGTGTGGGCAAAACCGTGAAAAAACAAAGACCTGTCAACCTGGATCTGCAAACGATCCGGTTTCCCGTAACTGCGATAGCGTCCATCTTACACCGAGTCTCTGGCGTAATTACCTTCGTTGCCGTGGGTATCCTCCTCTGGCTGCTGGGCATGTCACTCTCCTCTCAAGAGGGTTTCCTGCAGGCTGCCGCCATCATGAATAGCTTCTTCGTCAAATTCATCTTCTGGGGGATCCTCACTGCGTTGGCCTATCACATTTGCGGTGGCATTCGTCACTTGTTAATGGATTTTGGCTATATCGAAGAGAGTTTAGCCGCTGGCCAGCGTTCTGCCCAGGTGGCGTTCGTTCTGACCGCCGTGCTGTCAATTCTGGCTGGAGTCCTCGTATGGTAAGCAATGTTTCTGCATTAGGACGCAACGGCGTACACGACTGGTTGTTACTGCGTGCTTCCGCCATCGTCATCACCCTGTATGTTCTCTATATCCTGGGCTTTGTTGCCACGGCTCCGGATATGACCTACGAAATCTGGCGCGGTTTCTTCGCAACCAGCATTACGAAAGTATTCACCCTGTTAACGCTGTTGTCGATTCTGGTGCATGCCTGGATCGGTATGTGGCAGGTGCTGACGGACTATATCAAGCCACTGGCGTTACGCCTGATGCTGCAACTGGCGATTGTCGTCGCGTTGCTGGTTTATTTACTGTACGGAACAATCGTAGTGTGGGGTGCGTAAACAATGAAACTGCCAGTCAGAGAGTTTGATGCAGTGGTTATCGGTGCAGGCGGCGCAGGTATGCGTGCGGCACTGCAAATTTCCCAAGCGGGCTCAACCTGTGCCCTGCTGTCAAAAGTATTCCCGACCCGTTCCCATACCGTGTCTGCCCAGGGCGGTATTACCGTTGCGCTGGGTAACAGCCACGAGGACAACTGGGAATGGCATATGTACGATACGGTAAAAGGCTCCGACTACATCGGTGACCAGGACGCCATTGAATATATGTGTAAAACCGGCCCGGAAGCGATTCTGGAACTGGAACACATGGGCTTGCCGTTTTCCCGCCTGGACGATGGCCGCATTTATCAACGTCCATTCGGTGGCCAGTCGCTGAACTTCGGCGGCGAGCAGGCGGCCCGTACCGCGGCAGCGGCTGACCGTACCGGCCACGCGCTGCTCCACACCCTGTATCAGCAGAACCTGAAGAACCACACCACCATCTTTTCCGAGTGGTACGCGCTTGATCTGGTCAAAAACCAGGATGGCGCGGTGGTGGGGACTACCGCCATCTGTATTGAAACCGGCGAAGTGGTGTACTTCAAGGCCAAGGCGACCGTGCTGGCCACCGGCGGCGCGGGCCGCATTTACCAGTCTACCACCAACGCCCACATCAATACCGGCGACGGGGTCGGCATGGCTATCCGTGCCGGCGTGCCAGTGCAGGATATGGAAATGTGGCAGTTCCACCCAACCGGCATCGCCGGAGCGGGGGTACTGGTTACCGAAGGTTGCCGCGGCGAAGGCGGCTACCTGCTGAACAAGCACGGCGAACGCTTTATGGAGCGTTATGCGCCGAACGCCAAGGATCTGGCGGGACGCGACGTGGTTGCCCGTTCGATCATGATCGAAATCCGCGAAGGCCGTGGCTGCGACGGTCCATGGGGCCCGCATGCCAAACTGAAGCTGGATCACCTCGGTAAGGAGGTGCTGGAATCCCGCCTGCCGGGCATTCTCGAGCTGTCGCGCACCTTTGCCCACGTCGATCCGGTCAAAGAACCGATCCCGGTTATCCCGACCTGCCACTATATGATGGGCGGCATCCCAACCAAAGTGACCGGCCAGGCGCTGACGGTGAACGAAAAAGGTGAAGACGTAGTGATTCCGGGGCTGTTCGCGGTGGGTGAAATCGCCTGCGTATCGGTACACGGTGCCAACCGTCTGGGCGGTAACTCGCTGCTGGATCTGGTGGTGTTCGGTCGTTCCGCCGGCATGCACCTGCAGGAATCGTTGGCAGAGCAGGGCGAAAGCCGTGACGCCAGCGACTCCGACGTCGAAGCTTCGCTGGACCGCCTCAACCGCTGGAACAATACCCGTTCCGGTGAAGATCCGGTCGAAATCCGCAAGGCACTGCAATCCTGCATGCAGCACAACTTCTCGGTGTTCCGCGAAGGCGATGCGATGGCGAAAGGGTTGGAAGAGCTGAAAGTGATCCGTGAACGTCTGAAGAACGCCCGTCTGGACGATACCTCCAGCGAATTCAATACCCAGCGCATTGAATGCCTGGAGTTGGATAACCTGATGGAGACTGCGTTTTCCACCGCCGTTTCGGCCAACTTCCGTACCGAGAGCCGTGGCGCACACAGCCGCTTCGACTACCCGGAACGTGACGATGCCAACTGGCTGTGCCATTCGCTGTATCTGCCGCAGTCGGAAAGCATGACCCGTCGTGAAGTGAACATGCAACCGACACTGCGCCCGGCATTCCCGCCGAAAGTGCGTTCTTACTAATTTCGCGGAGATCGATTGATGAAACTCGAATTCTCAATATATCGCTATAACCCGGATGTCGATGACGCTCCGCACATGCAGGATTACCAGCTTGAGGCGGAAGAAGGGCGCGACATGATGCTGCTGGACGCGCTGATTCTGCTGAAGGAAAAGGATCCGACGCTGTCGTTCCGCCGCTCATGCCGTGAGGGCGTGTGCGGTTCCGATGGTCTGAACATGAACGGCAAAAACGGCCTGGCGTGTATCACCCCGGTGTCGTCGCTGAGCAAAGGCAAGGGTAAAATCGTCATTCGTCCACTGCCTGGGTTGCCGGTGGTACGCGACCTGGTGGTCGATATGGGGCAGTTTTATACCCAGTATGAAAAGATCAAGCCTTACCTGCTGAACGACGGCAAAACGCCGCCGGCGCGCGAACACCTGCAATCGCCGGAACAACGGGCTAAACTTGATGGTTTGTACGAGTGCATTCTGTGCGCCTGCTGCTCTACCTCGTGTCCGTCGTTCTGGTGGAACCCGGACAAATTCGTTGGTCCGGCAGGCCTGTTGGCGGCGTATCGCTTCCTGATTGACAGCCGAGATACCGAAACTGCAGCACGTTTGGATGATCTGGACGATGCTTTCAGTGTTTTCCGCTGCCATAGCATTATGAATTGTGTCAGTGTATGTCCTAAAGGCTTGAACCCGACCCGCGCTATCGGTCACATCAAGTCGATGCTGCTGCAACGCGGCGCATAATCGGACGGTGCGCCGGGCATGCCCGGCGCACCATTGGCAGGAAACCTCTAAAAGCTGACCCGTGATTGTGGCACCAGGCAATCAGGTTCGTCCCGCCGGTTTTTAGAGGTTCCTTGTAAGGGACCGCAAGGTCCATAACAGAACGTAAACAGATACCCGAAGTCGCCGATGCCTCGCATTGGTAACCCAGGGGATACGTCCAGTGAACCGTTTTTACGGCAAACCGTTTCAATCACGGTAATTATGTTAACCACGGCGAAAACTAAAGCTTTAAAGCTTAAGGGATCATAATGCAGAACGGCGCAATGAAGGCCTGGCTGGATTCCTCCTATCTGGCGGGCGCGAACCAGTCCTACATAGAGCAGCTCTATGAAGACTTTTTAACCGATCCGGGCTCCGTTGAAGATAGCTGGCGTTCCATTTTCCAACAGCTACCAACTGCGGGTGTCAAACCCGATCAACTCCACTCCCAAACTCGTGAATACTTCCGCCGGCTGGCGAAGGACTCTGCGCGTTATAACTCCACCATCACCGATCCTGAAACCGATGCCAAGCAGGTCAAGGTATTGCAGCTGATTAACGCCTTCCGTTTCCGCGGACATCAGCATGCCAACCTCGATCCGCTCGGGCTGTGGAAGCAGGAAGCGGTTTCTGACCTCGATCCGGCTTACCATAATTTGACCGAGGCGGATTTCCAGGAAAGCTTCAACGTGGGTTCATTTGCCATTGGCAAGGAAACCATGAAGCTGGCGGATCTGTATGCCGCGCTGAAGCAGACCTATTGCGGTTCGATCGGTGCGGAATATATGCACATCACCAACACGGAAGAAAAACGCTGGATCCAGCAGCGGATTGAGTCCGTGGTCGGTCATGCCAGCTTCACCAATGACGAAAAACGCCGTTTCCTGAACGAGCTGACCGCAGCGGAAGGGCTGGAACGCTATCTTGGCGCCAAGTTCCCTGGGGCGAAACGCTTCTCGCTGGAAGGTGGCGACGCGCTGGTACCAATGCTGAAGGAAATGGTGCGCCATGCCGGTAAAAACGGCACGCGCGAAGTAGTGCTGGGCATGGCCCACCGTGGGCGACTGAACGTACTGATCAACGTGCTGGGCAAAAAGCCGGCCGATCTGTTCGACGAATTCGCCGGCAAGCACAAAGAACACCTCGGCACCGGCGACGTAAAATATCACCAGGGCTTCTCCTCCGACGTTGAAACCGAAGGCGGCATGGTGCACCTGGCGCTGGCGTTCAACCCGTCGCATCTGGAGATCGTCAGCCCGGTGGTGATGGGCTCGGTTCGCGCCCGTCGCGATCGCCTGGACGAAGCACGCAGCAACATGGTATTGCCAATCACCATTCACGGTGACGCTGCGATCACCGGCCAGGGCGTGGTGCAGGAAACCCTGAACATGTCTCAGGCGCGAGGCTACGAAGTGGGTGGCACGGTGCGCATCGTCATCAACAACCAGATTGGTTTCACCACCTCCAATCCGCAGGATGCGCGTTCGACCCAATACTGTACCGACATTGCCAAGATGGTGCAGTCGCCTATCTTCCACGTCAATGCCGACGATCCGGAAGCGGTGGCCTTTGTTACCCGTCTGGCGTTGGATTTCCGTAACACCTTTAAACGTGACGTGATGATCGATCTGGTCTGTTACCGTCGCCATGGGCACAACGAGGCCGATGAGCCAAGTGCAACCCAGCCGGTGATGTATCAGAAGATCAAAAAGCATCCGACACCTCGCAAGATTTATGCCGACGTGCTGACCGAGCAAAAAGTCGCCACGCTGGAAGATGCCACGGAAATGGTCAACCTGTATCGCGATGCGCTCGACCGCGGCGAATGCGTGGTGGAAGAGTGGCGTCCGATGAATCTGCACTCCTTTACCTGGTCGCCGTACCTCAACCACGAGTGGGACGAAGAGTACCCAAGCAAGGTTGAAACCAAACGCCTGCAGGATCTGGCGCGCCGCATCAGTACGGTGCCGGACGCGGTAGAAATGCAGTCGCGGGTAGCCAAAATCTATGGCGATCGCAGCGAAATGGCCGCCGGCAACAAACCGTTCGACTGGGGTGCGGCCGAAACGCTGGCATACGCCACGCTGGTAGATGAAGGCATCCCAATCCGCCTGTCCGGTGAAGACGCCGGTCGCGGTACCTTCTTCCACCGCCATGCGGTGGTGCACAACCAGAAAAACGGTTCGGTGTACGTCCCTCTGTCCAATGTGCATTCCGGCCAGGGCGAGTTCAAGGTGTGGGACTCGGTGCTGTCTGAAGAAGCGGTGCTGGCATTCGAATATGGCTACGCTACCGCAGAACCGCGTACCCTGACCATCTGGGAAGCGCAGTTCGGTGACTTCGCCAACGGCGCGCAGGTGGTGATTGACCAGTTCATCAGCTCCGGCGAACAGAAATGGGGCCGCATGTGTGGTCTGGTGATGTTGCTGCCGCACGGTTACGAAGGCCAGGGTCCGGAGCACTCCTCCGCACGTCTGGAACGTTATCTGCAACTGTGTGCAGAACAGAACATGCAGGTGTGCATTCCGTCTACGCCGGCGCAGGTTTACCACATGTTGCGTCGTCAGGCATTGCGCGGTATGCGCCGTCCGCTGGTGGTGATGTCGCCGAAATCCCTGCTGCGCCATCCGCTGGCAGTGTCCTCGCTGGATGAACTGGCCAACGGCAGCTTCCTGCCGGCGATCGGTGAAATCGACGAGCTGGATCCGAAAGCGGTCAAGCGCGTGGTGATGTGCTCGGGCAAGGTGTATTACGATCTGCTGGAACAGCGCCGCAAAAACGACAAGAAAGACGTCGCCATTGTCCGTATCGAACAGCTGTATCCGTTCCCGCACCAGGCGGTGCAGGCGGTACTGGAACAGTACGCGCACGTGCATGACTTCGTCTGGTGTCAGGAAGAGCCGCTGAACCAGGGTGCCTGGTACTGTAGCCAGCATAATTTCCGTGAAGTGATTCCGTTCGGGGCCTCTTTACGTTACGCCGGGCGTCCAGCCTCTGCTTCGCCGGCAGTGGGTTATATGTCCGTACACCAGAAGCAGCAGCAGGCTCTGGTTAATGATGCGCTGAATATTGATTAAAAATTTAAGGGAAAGCTAATGAGTAGCGTAGATATTCTGGTTCCTGACCTTCCTGAATCGGTAGCGGATGCGACCGTGGCGACCTGGCATAAAAAACCGGGCGATGCGGTAAACCGCGATGAAGTGCTGGTAGAGATCGAAACCGACAAAGTGGTACTCGAAGTACCGGCCAGTGAAGCAGGCATCCTGGATGCGATCGTTGAAGAAGAAGGTGCCACGGTGCTTTCTCGTCAGATCCTTGGCCGTATTCGCCCAGGCGACAGCGCGGGTAAACCGACTGCAGAAAAGAGCCAGAGCACAGAATCCACCCCGGCCCAGCGTGCTACCGCCAGCCTGGACGAAGAGAGCAATGACGCGCTCAGCCCGGCGATTCGCCGCCTGATTGCCGAACACGATCTCGATGCTGCCGCCATCAAGGGCAGCGGCGTGGGAGGGCGTATCACCCGTGAAGACGTTGAAGCGCATCTGGCGAACGGCGGCAAGAAGGCCGACAAGCCGGCGGCAGCAACAGAAGCCGCACCGCAGCCAGCCTTGAGTGCACGCTCCGAAAAACGCGTGCCGATGTCTCGTCTGCGCAAACGCGTGGCCGAACGTCTGCTGGAAGCGAAGAACAGCACGGCCATGTTGACCACTTTCAACGAAATCAACATGCAGCCGATTATGGATCTGCGCAAGCAATACGGCGAAGCCTTCGAAAAACGCCACGGTGTACGTCTGGGCTTTATGTCCTTCTACATCAAGGCGGTGGTTGAAGCGCTGAAACGCTATCCGGAAGTAAACGCCTCGATCGACGGTGAAGACGTTGTCTATCACAACTACTTCGACGTCAGCATCGCGGTTTCCACCCCGCGTGGCCTGGTAACGCCGGTTCTGCGCGACGTGGACACCATGAGCATGGCGGATATCGAGAAGAAAATCAAAGAGCTGGCGGTCAAAGGCCGTGACGGCAAATTGAAAGTGGAAGAACTGACCGGCGGTAACTTCACCATTACCAACGGCGGCGTCTTCGGCTCGCTGATGTCCACCCCGATCATCAACCCGCCGCAAAGCGCGATCCTCGGCATGCACGCCATCAAGGATCGTCCAATGGCGGTGAACGGCCAGGTGGTCATTCAACCGATGATGTATCTGGCGCTCTCTTACGATCACCGCCTGATCGACGGCAAAGAGTCCGTGGGTTACCTGGTGACGGTGAAAGAGATGCTGGAAGATCCGGCTCGTCTGCTGCTGGACGTATAGTAACTCCTACCTGGGCGCGGCAGTGTCGCGCCCGCACTCTGTGCTATGTGGCCGATACGTCACGCGGTTTTTCCGCAACGGTGACCCGGCTAAAACTTCAGACCTGAATGGATAGAACATCATGAATTTACACGAATATCAGGCAAAACAGCTGTTTGCTCGGTATGGTATGCCGGCACCAACCGGTTATGCCTGTACTACACCGCGTGAAGCAGAAGAAGCCGCCTCCAAAATCGGCTCCGGCCCGTGGGTAGTGAAATGTCAGGTTCATGCTGGCGGCCGCGGCAAAGCCGGCGGCGTTAAAGTGGTTAACAGCAAGGAAGATATCCGCGCCTTCGCCGAAGCGTGGCTGGGCAAACGTCTGGTGACCTACCAGACTGACGCACTGGGCCAGCCGGTTCACCAGATCCTGGTGGAAGCGGCGACCGACATCGATAAAGAGCTGTACCTGGGCGCAGTGGTTGACCGCGGTACGCGTCGTATCGTGTTCATGGCGTCTACCGAAGGCGGCGTGGAAATCGAGAAAGTGGCGGAAGAAACCCCGGAACTGATCCACAAGATGACCATCGATCCACTGGCAGGTCCGCAGCCTTACCAGGGGCGTGAATTGGCGTTCAAACTGGGCCTGACCGGCAAACAGGTCAGCCAGTTCGCCAAGATCTTCATGGGGCTGGCCACGCTGTTCATCGAACGCGATCTGGCGATGGTTGAGATCAACCCGCTGGTGATCACCAAGCAGGGCGATCTGATCTGCCTGGACGGCAAACTGGGTGCTGACGGCAATGCCCTGTTCCGTCAGTCCGAGCTGCGTGAAATGCGCGATCCTTCTCAGGAAGACGAGCGCGAATCACGTGCGGCACAGTGGGAACTGAACTATGTCGCGCTGGACGGCAACATCGGCTGCATGGTTAACGGCGCAGGTCTGGCGATGGGCACCATGGACATCGTTAAACTGCACGGCGGCGAACCGGCCAACTTCCTGGACGTTGGCGGCGGCGCAACCAAGGAGCGTGTGACCGAAGCATTCAAAATCATTCTGTCTGACGACAAGGTGAAAGCGGTTCTGGTTAACATTTTCGGTGGTATCGTGCGTTGCGATCTGATCGCCGACGGTATCATTGGCGCAGTGGCTGAAGTGGGCGTTAACGTCCCGGTGGTGGTGCGTCTGGAAGGTAACAACGCCGAACTGGGCGCCAAGAAACTGGCGGACAGCGGTTTGAATATCATTGCTGCGACCAGCCTGACTGATGCGGCTCAGCAAGTTGTTGCGGCAGTGGAGGGTAAATAATGTCCATTTTGATCGATAAGAACACCAAAGTAATTTGCCAGGGCTTCACCGGTAGCCAGGGGACTTTCCACTCCGAGCAGGCTATCGCCTACGGTACCAAAATGGTTGGTGGCGTGACGCCTGGCAAGGGCGGTACCACGCATCTGGGCCTGCCGGTGTTCAACACCGTGCGTGAAGCGGTAGAAACTACCGGCGCGACCGCGTCTGTTATCTACGTTCCGGCGCCGTTCTGCAAAGATTCCATCCTGGAAGCCATCGATGCCGGTATTAAACTGATCATCACCATCACCGAAGGCATCCCGACGCTGGATATGCTGACAGTCAAGGTGAAACTGGATGAAGCTGGCGTGCGCATGATCGGCCCGAACTGCCCAGGCGTGATCACGCCGGGCGAATGCAAAATCGGCATCATGCCTGGCCACATCCACCTGCCGGGTAAAGTGGGTATCGTTTCTCGTTCCGGGACGCTGACCTATGAGGCGGTGAAGCAAACCACCGATGCCGGCCTGGGCCAGTCCACCTGCGTGGGCATCGGCGGCGATCCAATTCCTGGCTCTAACTTCATCGATATCCTGAAAATGTTCCAGGAAGATCCGCAGACCGAAGCCATCGTCATGATCGGTGAAATCGGCGGCAGCGCGGAAGAAGAAGCGGCAGCCTATATCAAGGAACACGTCACCAAGCCGGTGGTTGGTTATATTGCTGGCGTTACCGCGCCGAAGGGCAAACGTATGGGCCATGCTGGCGCCATCATTGCCGGCGGCAAAGGTACCGCGGATGAGAAATTTGCCGCGCTGGAAGCGGCAGGGGTTAAAACCGTACGCAGCCTGGCTGACATCGGTGACGCAGTGAAAGCGGTATTGAATCGCTGATCGCAATGCAATAATACGATTTCGACATGTTTGGCCGCCCATGGGCGGCCTTTTTTATGCCTATTGATCGAAATGTGCCTTGTAGCGGTGTAAGTAAATAAAATTATAAAATTTGCGATCGGCTCCGCAAACTGAGGCTATAGTTAATTAGCCCATCCTTCATTTTGACTCACGGTAGGATAAGTCTTGTAAGAAAATAAAAGGTTAATATTCGGTGCTATAAAACAGCTATTTACTCTAATATCAGCCTTTTTAGTCACAAGCCATTAACACAAAAATATCATTAAAAAACAATTAAACCGTTAATTAACACGGCCTCAAGAAAATTAGACGAAATCGTGTGATGAATCTGGAAATAAACTCCAGTTAGGCTTAAATTGTCCCAGATCAATTTGCACCCGAGTACCACTTTTGGCTATGTTTTGACCTGTAGCCAAATTTCCAACCCTCGTCACGTAAAAACCTATTTATTGTGTGGGTTTGGGCGAGTATCATCATAATGTAATTATGAATTGTTGATCTTGTTGCAGTTGTTACCCGCTGTCGTTTTTCGGTGATGCGTTCATCCCTGGCCTGGTTCAGGCTGGAGTGCATAGCTGAAAGCCGAGAGGCTGGATCAAAATTGTTGTGTTTAGGGCATTCACTGCGGGGCGTTATTGGTTAGCTTTCTGGATGGGGCAATACCAATAATTGCAATTCGGAGTCTTCCTGCGAGGAGCAAGGAGTCAAGATGTTTGATATTGTCGAACTGTCGCGCTTACAGTTTGCTTTAACGGCGATGTACCACTTCCTATTTGTCCCATTAACGCTTGGCATGGCGTTTTTGCTGGCAATTATGGAAACGGTATATGTGCTGTCCGGCAAACAAATCTATAAAGACATGACCAAATTCTGGGGCAAGTTATTTGCAATTAACTTTGCCCTGGGTGTGGCCACCGGTTTGACCATGGAGTTCCAGTTCGGGACCAACTGGTCATATTTCTCTCACTACGTCGGGGACATCTTCGGGGCACCGTTGGCTATCGAAGGTCTGATGGCGTTCTTCCTTGAGTCAACGCTGGTCGGCCTGTTCTTCTTTGGCTGGGATCGCCTGAGCAAGGTTCAGCACATGGCGGTCACCTGGTTCGTGGCGCTTGGCTCCAACCTGTCCGCGCTGTGGATCCTGGTTGCCAACGGCTGGATGCAGAACCCCATCGCCTCAGACTTCAACTTCGAAACCATGCGCATGGAGATGGTCAGCTTCTCCGAACTGGTGCTTAACCCGGTTGCGCAGGTGAAGTTCGTTCACACCGTGGCGTCCGGCTACACCACCGGCGCAATGTTCGTGCTGGGCATCAGTGCCTATTACCTGCTGAAAGGCCGCGATGTTGCCTTTGCCAAACGCTCCTTCGCCATTGCTGCCAGCTTCGGTATGGCTGCCGTGTTGTCGGTTATCGTTCTGGGTGATGAATCCGGTTACGAAATGGGCGACGTGCAGAAAACCAAATTGGCGGCAATTGAAGCCGAGTGGGATACCCAGCCGGCACCGGCGGCGTTTACCCTGTTCGGCATTCCGAATCAGGACAAACAGGAAAATGCCTACGCCATTCAAATCCCGTATGCGCTCGGTCTGATCGCCACACGTTCTACCGATACCCAGGTGACCGGTCTGAAAGACCTGATGGCGCAGCACGAAGTGCGTATTCGCAACGGCATGAAGGCCTACCAACTGCTTGAAGAGCTGCGCTCCGGCAACACGGACCCGACCGTGCGCGCCGAGTTTAACAAAACCAAGCAGGATCTGGGTTATGGCATGCTGCTCAAACGCTATACGCCGAACGTAGTCGACGCCACCGAAGCGCAGATTGCCCAGGCAACCAAAGACTCCATCCCACGCGTAGCGCCGCTGTACTTCGCCTTCCGCATCATGGTGGCCTGTGGTGTGCTGATGCTGATCATCATCGGTCTGTCGTTCCTGAGCGTGGTGCGTGGCCGCATAGGCCAGAAAAAATGGCTGCTGCGTGCGGCACTGTACGGCTTGCCGCTGCCATGGATTGCGGTAGAAGCTGGCTGGTTCGTTGCCGAGTATGGTCGCCAACCGTGGGCTATCGGTGAGGTGCTGCCAACGGCGGTCGCCAACTCATCCCTGACGGTGGGTGATATCCTGTTCTCCATGGGGCTGATTTGCGGCTTGTACACCTTGTTCCTGGTGGCTGAAATGTACCTGATGTTCAAGTTTGCGCGTTTGGGGCCAAGCAGCCTGAAAACTGGCCGCTATCACTTTGAACAACCGACTGCCGCCGTGCAGGAAGCGCGCTAAACAGGAGTCCATGTATGTTTGATTATGAAGTACTACGCTTTATCTGGTGGGTGCTGGTTGGCGTGCTGCTGATTGGTTTTGCCGTCACCGATGGTTTCGATATGGGCGTTGGCATTCTGGTGCGCATCATCGGGAAAACCGATACCGAACGCCGGGTAATGATCAACGCCATCGCCCCGCACTGGGACGGCAACCAGGTCTGGCTGATCACCGCCGGTGGCGCGCTGTTTGCCGCCTGGCCGATGGTATACGCCGCCGCATTCTCCGGCTTTTATGTGGCGATGATTTTGGTGCTGGCCGCCTTGTTCTTCCGCCCGGTCGGTTTTGACTACCGTTCCAAACTGGAAAACAGCCGTTGGCGCAACATGTGGGACTGGGGCATCTTCGTCGGTTCCTTCGTGCCTGCGCTGGTGTTTGGCGTGGCGTTCGGCAACCTGCTGCAGGGCGTGCCGTTCCATATGGACGAATATCTGCGCCTGTTCTATACCGGCAACTTCTTCCAACTGCTGAACCCGTTCGGTCTGTTGGCGGGTGTGGTCAGCCTCACCATGCTGATTACCCAAGGCGCCACCTACCTGCAAATGCGTACCACCGGCGAAATTCACCTGCGTTCACGCGCTGCGGCGCAGATCGCTACGCTGATCATGGCGGTGTGCTTCCTGTTGGCGGGCATCTGGCTGGTGAAAGGCATCGACGGCTATGTGGTGACGTCGGCGCTGAACACCGCGGCGGAATCCAACCCGCTGCGCAAGGAAGTGGCGCATCAGGCCGGTGCCTGGCTGATCAACTTCAACAACTATCCGGCGCTGTGGGCGTTGCCGGCGCTGGGTGTGGTGTTACCGCTGTTCACGATGCTGTTCTCACGTCTGGAAAGGGGGGCGCTGGCGTTCCTGACATCGTCACTGACCATCGCCTGCGTCATTTTGACCGCCGGCGTGACCATGTTCCCGTTTGTCATGCCGTCCAGTACTAACCCGAACATGAGCCTGACCATGTGGGACGCCACCTCCAGCCTGCTGACGCTGAAAGTGATGACCGTGGTGGCGATCATCTTCGTACCAATCGTGTTGGGCTATACCTGCTGGGCATACTACAAAATGTTTGGTCGGCTGGATAAAAACTACATCGAAAACAACAAACATTCGCTGTACTAAGAATAAGGAGCTAAACCATGTGGTATTTTGCCTGGATCCTCGGAACGCTTCTTGCCTGCGCCTTCGGTATTATCACGGCGCTGGCGCTTGAGCACAGCGAAGATGCTAAAGCGCAGCAAGACGGTAAGTGATGAGCTCGCTGACTGACAGGCTGTATGCCGTTGTCGACAAGGGCCCGATTCGGGCCCTTTCACTGGCATTGGCGCTGTTTATGGCCGGCAGCGTGTTTTGGGATCCGACGCGTTTTGCGGCGCGTACCAGCAGTCTGGAAATCTGGCAGGGCATCTTGCTGGTGTGGGCGGTGTGTGCCGGGATGGTGCATGGCGTCGGTTTCCGGCCTCAGCGCCTGCTGTGGCGCGCTTTTTTTGCGCCATTGCCCGCAATTGTGATCCTTGCCGCGGGATTACTTTACGTTTCTTTATAATATGCGTCATATCCCCATGATATGGGCCCTCGCGGCCCATAATTATTTTCGTTCCCCTCTTGTAACCCATTCCCAACCCGATCGCTCTTGCGTATAGTAGCAGCGTTAAATTGCATTGCTGGGAAGTCTAGTGAGTAATACGTTATTTCGATGGCCGGTCCGGGTTTATTATGAGGATACCGATGCCAGTGGTGTGGTGTATCACGCCCGCTACGTCGCCTTTTTTGAAAGAGCGCGCACCGAAATGCTGCGTCAACGTAACTTTCATCAACAGCAGCTGCTCAGTGAAAATATCGCTTTCGCTGTCCGGCGCATGACGGTGGACTACCTGCTGCCAGCTCGTCTTGACGATCGGCTGGAAGTTCAGAGTGAGATCACCCAGATGCGCGGGGCGTCCCTTACGTTTGCCCAACGCATTGTCAATGCCGACGGGACTCTGTTGAGTCAGGCGGATGTATTGATTGCATGCATTGATCCACACCAAATGAAGCCCAGAGCGCTTCCTAAGTCTATTGTCGCGGAGTTTAAGCAGTGACTGACATGAACATCCTAGATCTATTCTTGAAGGCGAGCCTGCTTGTTAAGCTTATCATGCTGATTCTGATATGCTTTTCAGTGGCTTCATGGGCGATCATCATCCAGCGTACCCGCATCCTCAATGCGGCCACGCGTGACGCCGAAGCCTTTGAAGACAAATTCTGGTCTGGTATCGAGCTTTCCCGTCTGTATCAGGAAAGCCAGGCGCGTCGAGACAGCCTGACCGGCTCAGAGCAGATTTTCCATTCTGGTTTTAAAGAGTTTGCCCGCCTGCACCGCGCCAACAACCATGCGCCGGAGTCGGTGATTGAAGGCGCATCGCGTGCGATGCGCATTTCAATGAACCGCGAGCTGGAAACGCTGGAAAGCCATATTCCGTTCCTGGGTACCGTTGGTTCCATCAGCCCGTATATCGGCCTGTTCGGTACCGTTTGGGGGATCATGCACGCCTTTATCGCGCTGGGCGCGGTGAAGCAGGCCACGTTGCAAATGGTTGCACCGGGCATCGCCGAAGCGTTGATCGCCACCGCGATCGGTCTGTTTGCCGCGATCCCGGCCGTTATGGCCTACAACCGCCTCAACCAGCGCGTCAACAAGCTTGAGCAGAATTACGACAACTTTATGGAAGAGTTTACCGCCATTCTGCATCGTCAGGCCTTCTCCAGCGACAGCAAATAAGTAGGAGGTTGTATGGCGAGAGTACGTGGCCGTAAACGGCGTGAGCTGAAGTCGGAAATCAACATTGTGCCATTGCTGGACGTACTGCTGGTGCTACTGCTGATCTTTATGGCAACCGCACCGATCATTACCCAGAGCGTGGAAGTTGATCTGCCAGACGCCACCGATTCCAAAACGGTAGCCAGTGACGATAATCCGCCGGTGATCCTTGAAGTCTCCGGCGTCGGGCAATACACCATGGTGGTTGATCACAATCGCATGGAACTGTTGCCGCCGGAGCAGGTGGCAGCGGAAGCAAAATCGCGTCTGGAAGCCAATCCGAAGACGGTCTTTTTGATCGGTGGGGCGAAGGAAGTACCGTACGATGAGATTATCAAGGCATTGAATATCTTGCATCAGGCGGGCGTGGCTTCCGTGGGGTTGATGACCCAGCCAATCTGACCGTAAGGTGAATGGCAACCCGGCTCCCGTACTGCGGTTCGGGGGCCCCGTTTAAGCACCAGTTTTTGGGAATCTATTTTGGTAAAGGCAACTGAGCAAAACGATAAGCTGAACCGCGCCGTTATTGTTTCGGTGGTTCTGCACATTGTATTGATTGCCCTGTTGATTTGGGGATCGCTGCACGAAAACGCTGAAATGAGCGCAGGCGGTGGCGGCGACGGCTCGGTGGTCGGCGCGGTGATGGTCGATCCTGGTGCGGTAGTGGAGCAATACAACCGCCAGCAACAGCAGAGCAACGACGCGCAGCGTGCAGAAAAGCAGCGCCAGAAAAAAGCGGAGCAGCAGGCGGAAGAGCTACGACAGCAGCAGGCCGAGGAGCAACAGCGTCTGAAAGCGCTGGAGCAGGAGCGTCTGGCGGCACAAGAGAAAGCCGAAGCCGAGAAAGCGGCGCAGGCTGCGCAGCAAAAACAGGCCGCAGAGCAACAAAAGCAGGCTGTGGAACAGCAGAAGGCGGCAGAAGCCGCTGCGGCGAAAGCCAGAGAACAACAGAAGGCGTCTGAGCAGGCTGCCGCCAAGGCAAAAGCCGAAGCGGACAGGATAGCCAAGGCTCAGGCCGATGCTCAGAAGAAAGCGCAAGCCGAGGCCAAGAAAGAAGCCGCCGCTGCTGCTGCCGCCAAAAAACAGGCAGAAGAAGCGAAGAAAGCGGCAGAAGCCAAAGCGACCGCCGAGGCCGAGAAGAAAGCCGCGGCACAAGCCGAGAAGCAAGCCAAGGCCGAAGCCGCTAAAAAGGCCGCGGCAGAAAAAGCCGCCGCAGCCAAGAAAGCGGCAGCGGAAGCGAAGAAAAAGGCCGCAGCAGAAGCTGCCAAGCAGTCTTCCGAGGTCGAAGATTTGTTCGGTGGTCTGGCCGACGGTAAAAACGCGCCGAAAGGCGGTGGCAAGCAACAGGGCGACGGTAAGCCGGCCGGGCAGGGCAATGCCAAGACCGCCGGTGCCAGCGGTGCTGAAATCAGTGGCTATCTGGGGCAGATTACCGCCGCTATCCAGAGCAAGTTCTACGATGCTGACCTGTACAAAGGTCGCCAGTGCGATTTGCGAATCAAACTGGCACCGGACGGTCTGCTGATTAGCGTGAAGGCTGAAGGGGGCGATCCGGCGCTGTGCCAGGCGGCCATTGCCGCAGCGAAACAGGCGCGTATCCCTAAACCGCCAAGTCAGGCGGTCTATGAGGTATTTAAGAATGCTCCTCTTACCTTCAAGCCGCAATAATGGTTGTTTAGCCGAGTAAAACGGCAGGGATGTACTAAGGTAACCAACAGGGATTATGCCCCTTGGATTTCGAGCCGTCGCGTCGTCGAGCGCGCGTATTCCCGCCGGTGGCTTGTTAGCACCAGCGCCGGGGGACGTGTTTTTGACGTCTCGACTACCGCCTGAAATGCGTTGGGTAAACGTAGTTTTGTTGGCGTTGGTTTGTTAAAATTCTGCTAATTTATCGCAGGCATCCCGCCTGGATAAGGGAGATGAGATGAAGCAGGCATTTCGAGTAGCGCTAGGTTTTTTAATACTGTGGGCCTCCGTGTTGCACGCGGAAGTTCGCATTGAAATCACCCAGGGGGTCGACTCTGCGCGGCCGATTGGTGTGGTGCCGTTCAAATGGGCGGGTCCAGGCACGCCTCCGGAAGACGTGGGCAAGATCGTCGCAGCGGATTTGCGCAACAGCGGCAAGTTCAATCCGATCGATGCTGCACGTATGCCACAGCAACCGACCACCGCGTCTGAAGTGACGCCGGCGGCCTGGACCGCGCTGGGCATTGATGCCGTGGTGGTTGGCCAGGTTCAGCCAGGCGCTGACGGCGGCTATCTGGTTTCCTACCAACTGGTAGACACCTCCGGCTCGCCGGGCACCGTGCTGGCGCAAAACCAGTACAAGGTGACCAAGCAATGGCTGCGTTATTCGGCGCATACCGCCAGTGACGAGGTGTTCGAGAAGCTGACCGGCATCAAGGGCGCGTTCCGCACCCGTATCGCCTACGTGGTGCAGACCAACGGCGGCAAGTTCCCGTATGAACTGCGCGTCGCCGATTACGACGGCTACAACCAGTTTGTGGTGCATCGTTCGCCGCAGCCGCTGATGTCGCCGACCTGGTCGCCGGACGGCAGCAAACTGGCATACGTGACCTTTGAAAGCGGTCGTTCCGCGCTGGTGGTGCAGACGCTGTCTAACGGTGCCATCCGTCAGATCGCGTCGTTCCCACGCCACAACGGTGCGCCAGCGTTCTCGCCGGACGGTAGCCGACTGGCGTTTGCCTTGTCCAAGAGCGGTAGCCTGAACCTGTATGTGATGAACCTGGGCTCTGGCCAGATAACCCAACTGACTGACGGGCGCAGCAACAATACCGAACCGACCTGGTTCCCGGACGGCCAGTCTCTGGCATTTACCTCCGATCAGGGTGGCCGGCCACAGATTTACAAAATTAGTGCAAGCGGCGGTGCCGCACAGCGTCTGACCTGGGAAGGTGGCCAGAATCAGGACTCTGAAGTCAGCGCCGACGGTAAATTCCTGGTGATGGTGACCACCAACAACGGTGTTCAACATATCGCCAAACAAGATCTTGGATCGGGAGCCGTTCAAGTATTAACGGACACGTTCCTCGACGAAACGCCGAGTATCGCGCCAAATGGCACCATGGTGATCTATAGCTCCACGCAAGGTATGGGCTCCGTGCTGCAACTGGTATCGACCGATGGGCGTTTCAAAGCGCGTCTTCCGGCAACTGATGGACAGGTCAAATTCCCTGCCTGGTCGCCGTATCTGTGATGCATGTGTAAATATGTATGGCAAACTATAAAAGGATCAAAGAAATGCAACTGAACAAAGTGCTGAAAGGGCTTCTGCTGGCACTGCCAGTTCTGGCTGTAGCAGCTTGTAGTTCTAACAAAAGCGCGGACAACGACCAATCCGGTGTAGGCGCAGGCGGCACTGGTATGGAAAGTGGCAGCACCAACCTGTCTTCCGAAGAACAAGCTCGTTTGCAGATGCAAGAACTGCAAAAGAACAACATCGTTTACTTCGGCCTGGACAAATATGACATCTCTTCTGAGTTCGCTCAGATGCTGGATGCGCACGCGACTTTCCTGCGTAACAACCCATCTTACAAAGTGACCGTTGAAGGTCACGCGGATGAGCGCGGTACGCCAGAATACAACATCGCCCTGGGCGAACGTCGTGCTAACGCGGTTAAAATGTATCTGCAAGGTAAAGGCGTTTCTGCCGATCAGATCTCTATCGTTTCTTACGGTAAAGAAAAACCTGCAGTACTGGGCCACGACGAAGCGGCTTACTCTAAAAACCGTCGTGCCGTTCTGGTTTACTAAGAGAATCGCATGAACAGTAACTTCAGACGTCACCTGTTGAGTCTGTCGTTACTGGTTGGCGTAGCGGTCCCATGGGCCGCTACTGCCCAAGCGCCAATCAGTAATGTCGGCTCCGGCTCGGTCGAAGACCGTGTCACCTCACTTGAGCGAATCACCAATGCTCAGGGTCAGCTGTTAAACCAACTCCAGCAACAAGCCTCCGATAACCAGCGTGATATCGACTCACTTCGTGGTCAAATCCAGGAAAGCCAATATCAGTTGAACCAGGTTGTTGAACGCCAGAAGCAAATCTATGAACAGATAGACAGCCTCGGGCAGGGCGGCGCTCAGAATTCTGCGGCTACGGCAGGCGCTGCCGCGGCGGCTTCTTCCGCCGGTAGCAGCAGTGCCCCGGCGGCAGCTTCGGCGGCTCCGGCCAGCACGGGCGACGAGAACAGCGACTACAACGCCGCTGTCTCTCTGGCGCTGGAAAAAAAGCAGTACGATCAGGCTATTTCAGCGTTTCAGGGTTTCATAAAACAGTATCCAAAGTCTACTTACCAGCCTAATGCCAATTATTGGCTCGGTCAGCTGTTCTACAACAAAGGTAAGAAAGACGATGCGGCATACTATTTTGCGGTGGTGGTAAAAAATTACCCGAAATCGCCAAAAGCGCCGGACGCGATGTACAAGGTCGGCATCATCATGCAGGAAAAAGGCCAGGCGGATAAAGCCAAAGCCGTGTTCCAGCAGGTGATCAAGCAATACCCAACCAGCGATGCGGCCAAGCAGGCCAACAAGCGTATTGCAGGTTAATAGTAAAAACGAGCCCGGAATTTGGTCGATCTGGCCGAATTCTGGGCTCATTCGTGTGAAGAACAAGCAGTTGAACCAGATGAACCAAAATTTAGGTTGCGCTGCTGAGATAAATTAGTAATATATGCCGCCGTTGCCAAGACATCTTGCAAGGTGTTAAAGCAGCAAGGAAATTGGGTCGTTAGCTCAGTTGGTAGAGCAGTTGACTTTTAATCAATTGGTCGCAGGTTCGAATCCTGCACGACCCACCAAGTCTTAACGGATTGGCAAGCGTTGAGTCGGAAAGGATGAGAACCGTCAGGTTCGAGTCGAGCGCAAGCCGCGTCATCCTCACGGCACGCCCGTTTTGGAATTGCAAGTTCAAAACGGTGAGTTAAATTTCCTGGTAGTTGCAGTAACCACGTCAGTGGGTCGTTAGCTCAGTTGGTAGAGCAGTTGACTTTTAATCAATTGGTCGCAGGTTCGAATCCTGCACGACCCACCAATTCTTAACGGATTGGCAAGCGTTGAGTCGGAAAGGATGAGAGCCGTCAAGGTTCGAGTCGAGCGCAAGCGAGACAACATCACGCAGTGATGGCCCAATGGGCAAGGCGTAAGCCGCGTCATCCTGCACGACCCACCAATTCTTAACGGATTGGCAAGCAAAACCGCTTCAGACGGATAAGCAGTAAACCACGTCAGTGGGTCGTTAGCTCAGTTGGTAGAGCAGTTGACTTTTAATCAATTGGTCGCAGGTTCGAATCCTGCACGACCCACCAATTCTTAGCGAATTGGCAAGCGTTGAGTCGGAAAGGATGAGAACCGTCAAGGTTCGAGTCGAGCGCAAGCGAGACAACATCACGCAGTGATGGCCCAATGGGCAAGGCGTAAGCCGCGTCATCCTGCACGACCCACCAATTGTTAACGAATTGGCAAGCAAAACGGCTTCAGACGGATAAGCAGTAAACCACGTCAGTGGGTGATTAGCTCAGTTGGTAGAGCATCTCCTTTACACGGAGGGGGTCGGCGGTTCGAGCCCGTCATCACCCACCACTGCATGGGTCGTTAGCTCAGTTGGTAGAGCAGTTGACTTTTAATCAATTGGTCGCAGGTTCGAATCCTGCACGACCCACCAATTTAGAAAAAAGCGCCTTTAGGCGCTTTTTTTGCATTTGAGCTCGTTGTAATCTCGAACTCCGGCCTAGCATAAGCAAAGTGCCATGTCTGGCACCTGCGTTCATGTTCGTCAACATCTCCACTACCCACTACCCACTACCCGCGACACAGAACTCTGCAGGCTCGTTGTGCCTACCGCCAGTGTCCTGACGCATTCCTTTTGTCCGCCAGGTGGAACCGGCTCGGCGGTGGCGGCAAAATGGCCCTGCATGTTCTACTAAGTAAACATTTTTTGCTAGAAGACGAAAATTACAGCGACTTTTAGCGATAAGTTAGGTATTTTGTTTAGTATATAAAACGAGGGCGCGAAGAGGATAGCAACACAGATCCGGCAGGCGCCCAGCCTAGCACGAGATGACGGTGATGAGTGAAATGTTTGATGTCAACGCGGCGATTTATCCTTTCCCGCCAAAACCGGCAACGCTGGATCAGGCGGAAAAGGCCTTTTATCGCGAGAAAATAAAAAAGTTGCTTAAACAGCGCGATGCGGTGATGGTTGCGCACTATTATACCGATCCGGAAATCCAGGCACTGGCGGAGGAAACCGGCGGCTGCGTGGCGGACTCGCTGGAAATGGCGCGTTTTGGCAGTCAGCATCCGGCCTCGACGCTGCTGGTGGCCGGTGTAAGGTTTATGGGCGAAACCGCCAAAATCCTTAGCCCGGAAAAAACCGTGCTGATGCCGACGCTGTTTGCCGAATGCTCATTGGATCTCGGCTGCCCGGAAGCGGAATTCAACGCCTTTTGTGACCAGCATCCGGACCGCACCGTTGTGGTCTATGCGAACACCTCAGCGGCGGTAAAAGCGCGTGCCGACTGGGTTGTGACCTCCAGTATTGCCGTCGAACTGATAGAACATCTCGACAGCCTGGGGGAAAAAATCATCTGGGCGCCGGATCGTCACCTCGGTAATTACGTTCAGAAACAAACCGGTGCCGACGTGCTATGCTGGCAGGGTGCCTGCATCGTTCATGACGAGTTTAAAACCCAGGCGCTGCTGCGCATGAAGGGGTTATATCCAAACGCGGCGGTACTGGTGCATCCGGAATCACCGCAGGCGGTGGTGGAACTGGCCGATGCAGTCGGTTCTACCAGCCAGTTGATTCAGGCCGCTCGGCAACTGCCGCATCGGCAACTGATAGTTGCTACCGATCGCGGTATTTTCTACAAAATGCAGCAGGCATGTCCGGACAAAGAGCTGTTTGAAGCGCCGACGGCTGGCGAGGGTGCGACCTGCCGAAGCTGCGCGCACTGCCCGTGGATGGCGATGAACGGTTTGCAGGCGATTGCCGATGGGTTAGAGCAGGGCGGCGTGCAGCATGAGATCCTGGTGGATAACGCATTGCGTACCAAGGCGCTGATTCCGCTCAATCGCATGTTGGATTTTGCCGCACAGCTGAAAATGCAGGTTAAAGGGAACGCATAAACTCACCACGAGATAAGGAAGGCCAGATGAGCTTTTTCAGTACCAGCAATATCATGGTGCACATTCCGCTGGGCGCCGGCGGCTACGATCTGTCGTGGATTGAAGCCATAGGCACCCTGTTCGGTCTGCTATGCATCTGGTATGCCAGCAAAGAAAAAATCATTAACTACCTGTTTGGCTTGATCAACGTTACGCTGTTTGCGGTGATTTTCTTTCAGATCCAGCTGTATGCCAGTCTGCTGCTGCAACTGTTCTTTTTTGGCGCCAATATTTACGGCTGGTATGCCTGGAGCCGCCAGACGGCAGATCACCAGGCCGAGCTGCAAATTCGCTGGCTGTCGCTGCCAAAGGCCCTCGGCTGGGCGCTGGTATGCGTGCTCGGTATCTTGCTGATGACCTTCAACATCGACCGCGTCTTTGCCTGGTTGACGCAGATTTCAGTGGCGGTGATGCAAATGCTCGGTATACAGGTACGGCAACCCGAACTACAGCCGGACGCCTTCCCGTTCTGGGATTCCACCATGATGGTACTATCGATCGTGGCGATGATCCTGATGACGCGTAAATACGTTGAAAACTGGCTGCTGTGGGTGGTGATTGACGTTGTCAGCGTCGCCATATTTGCCTATCAGGGGGTTTACGCCATGGCGCTGGAATACGTGATCCTGACGCTGATTGCGCTCAACGGTTCCTGGCTGTGGGTACGCAGCGCGGCCAGGAACCATTCCCGGCCGCTGTCTTCAGGCGAGTAAACAGATGGGGCGCTGCGATGCGCTCCGTTGGCTCAGTGGTGGTGCCCCAGATGAGAATGTGAGTGTTCACTCGGTTCTGGGGCGCGGTTGATACCGCAATCTGGCGCGTCACAGTGCTGGTACTCCATCTGAATGGTGGCATGGCCAATCTGGTAATGCGTCAGTAAATAGGCTTCGATACGCCGCAGCAGCCCGTCATGGTCGTGCGGTGGAATAACCTGGGCATGTAGCGTCATCAGCCGTTGCTCACCGATTTGCCACACGTGCACGTGGTGAATATTCCGCACTTCCGGCAGATTCAGGCACAGGTCTTTTTGCAGTTTGGCGATATCCACTTCTTGCGGCGTCCCCTCCAGCAGCTCATGGAAACTTTCTTTCAGCAGCTTCCAGGCGCTGCGCAATACCAGACATGACACCAACACCGACAGGATCGGGTCGATCGGCGTCCAGCCGGTAGTGAGAATGACCACCGCAGCGGCAATGGCCCCGACCGAGCCGAGCAAGTCTCCCAACACGTGTAGCGCAGCGGCGCGAACATTGATGTTTTTTTCTTCGCTGCCGCGGTGCAGCAACCAAAAGGCGAACAGATTGGCCAGCAGCCCTGCGATGGCGATAATCAGCATCGGTGTGCCCATTACCGGCTGTGGTTCGAAGAAGCGCCGTATCGCCTCCCACAGAATGAATACCACGATCGCCAGCAGCGCAGCGGCATTGAGGAACGCGGCCAGGGTGGTCAGGCGCAAATAGCCAAAGGTATGGCGTGCGTTGGGTTTGCGTTGCGAAAAGTGCACGGCCATCAGAGCCACCAGCAGGGCTGCGGCGTCGGTGAGCATATGTCCGGCATCCGCCAGCAGCGCCAGCGAACCGGAAAGCAGGCCGCCGATCGCTTCGGCGATCATAAAGACGGCAGTGACCAGAAAAGCAGTCAGTAGGCGTTTACTATTACTGTCTTTCGGCAGGTGAACGTGAGAGGTTTCCGACATCTGTTATCCCTTTGCTTGATAAAAACGAGATTCGCCAGCGCTGAGCAGGTTATCCAGTCCGCTCAGTATCTCTGCCACTGACGCCATCATAGCAGTATAGGCATCTGGCGCTAATCGTTGCACATGTGCGGCGTCGATCACCTGTTGGCAACCTTGGGCCGCCTGCGTTAGTTGCAGCATCAGCAGACTGCCCTTGATGCGATGCGCTGCCTGGCCCAATAGCGCCCATTGTTGTCGCTCGGCCGCCTCGCTTGCGCGCAGGCGATCTTCACGCAGGGTGGCCACTAGCGTGATTGCCAGCTTGTGCTGCATTGCCGGGTGGTGGCCGGCCATGGCGACCAGTGCGTTTTTCAGGTCAGTAAGGGCTGACTGCGAGCTTACCCCTTGTGCAGCTTGAGACAACAGTTGTCCAATGGCGGTCAGCGGGATCGGTTTGGTCAGCAACTGGTCGATCGCCACTGAGCCGGCGGGAATACGGGTGAACTCCTGCACGTCGGCCGAGCACAGCACGATTTGGCTGGCGGCCAGTCCGCGACGTTGCTCGTCGCGGCGTATTAGCCGCGCCAACGTCAGGCCGTCTGGACGTGGCATATTGTAGTCGATAAACAGCATGGCGAACGGGTGCTGTCGGTGGGCTTTCAACAGGTCATAACCGCGTTCAAATAGCGTGGGCGTAACCCCGAAGTGCTGCAATTGGCGTTGCATCAGCAGCAGGTTGGTTGGATGATCGTCAATCAAGGCTACCCGCAGCGACGGGTTGGGTAACGCCGGCGGTGTAGTCTGCGGCAGGCTGTCGGCCTCACTCTCCGTCTGCGTGGCAGGAATGACGACATGCACCTGGGTGCCAACGCCGGCCTGTGATTGCAGACGAATATTTCCCCCCATTTGTTCGACTATCTCTTTACAAATCGACAGTCCCAGCCCGGTTCCCTGTACTGAAATGCGCTGGGCGTTGCGCGCGCGATAAAACGGCTGGAAAAGCTTGTCGATTTCATCAGCGGCGATGCCGCAACCGCTGTCGGACACGCTCAGCCGTAATTCTCCCCGCTGTGCCTCCTGCGGCTGCCAGCTCAGGCTGACGTCAATGCTGCCACGAGGGGTGAATTTGATCGCATTGTTGATCAGATTATTCGCCACCTGGAGTAAACGCTCACCATCAAGCATCAATGCGACAGGCAGCGCCTCGGCAAGGTGCATGTTCAGCGTCACCGGCCGTTCGCCGATCAGCGGGCGATACAGCGCACCAAGGCGCTCCGCCCAGGGGCGCAGCGCCAGCGCCTTGGGTGCCAAGGTTAGCGAGCCGGTTTCCAGCCTGGCATGATCCTGCAGGTCATTTAGCAGGTTCAGCAGTGAGGATGCCGAACTGTAGATCACCGGCAGGCTGCCGGCAACGGATGGCTGCTTCAGCTCCAGTTCCAATAGGCCGAGGATTGCATGCATCGGAGTCCGCAATTCATGGCTGATGGTGGCGAGGAATTTGCTCTTTCTGCGGTTTTCCGCTTCGGCTTGCCGGCGCGCCAACTCCAGCCTGGCCCGTTCACGCCGTTCGCGGCGTTGCTGAATATAGCGGCGTAGCAGCAATAGCAACAGCAATGCAATGCTGGCGCCGAGCAGCGCCAACAGCCAGGTGGTTTGCGGTTGCATGCGGTTATCATTCACTGCGTCAATCAAACTGCTGCGATCGACGATCCATTCGTCGCGTAGCGATTGCAGCGTTTCGGCCGGGATCTGCATCAGGTTTTTATCGATGATTGCCAACAGCAACGGTTGGCTCGGCTGAACGCCGAAGGCGATGGGATAGGCAACGTTATTGGCGGCAAACGCCAGCTTGATGGCACCAGCGTAACGCGAAAGGGCAAAGAAATTGGCTGAAATGATATTGTCGACCAGGGCATCCAGTTGTCCATTGGCCAGCGCGTCGTACATTGCCTTGCCGTCATCGAAGGCAATGGCGTCACCGTCGGCCTGGATCAGGTTTTGCCCAAGGTCACCGCGCACATAGCCGATGCGCTTGCCGTGCAGGGCGTTCCAGCCTGAGACGCCGTTGGCATATTGGCCGATGTACACTCCCCATAACGCACGGTGGAGTGGCATGCTGGTACCGTAGCGTGCCTTCACTCCGCGCGCCAAAGGCAGGGCGACGCGCAAACTGGCTTGGCCGTCGCTCACCAGTCGGTCGGCCTGCTCGGCATTGCGCGCCCAGCGAGGAACAAACTGCATGCCGGTGTTTTGCGCAATGATATTGAGGATGTCGATAGCATAACCGTGCGGTTGGCCATCTGAGCCTCGATAGGCAAACGGGAAATCGTTCTCGATGGCGGCAAAGGTCACGCTGCGGTGCTGATCGACCCACTGCTGTTCCATCTGGGTCAGATCGGCATTGCCGGTGTCCAGGTAACTGGGGATTTTCTTGCTCCAGCGGCGTTGGAGGATATTCATCAACTCCATTGGGGTGTTGGCGATGGCGGTATTCAGCGTGGTTATTAATGAGCGGTTGGCCGCGGCAAATACAAACGACAAATTGCCAAGATCGATGGCGCTTTCGATTTGGTAGAGTTGCCCCAATTGCAGCTGATCGATGATAAAACTGGCGCTGGCTTCGTCTGCAATAAAATAGTCGCTGCTACCGTTGAGCAAGGCGTACACCGCCTGCAGATTATTATCGTAACGTTGCAGATGCGACGTTAGCGCCTGGAGCGCCGAACCGGCCTGCATATCGGTAAACGCGCCGATGGCGACGCGCGCATCGGCGGAATTGAGCATCACCTGACGCTTATTGGCACGATCGCGCAGCACGCGCAGATTACTGATGTAATACGGCTGAGAAAGGCTCAAACCGTGCAGCGCCGCGTGTTGCGGTATGCCGTACAGCAGGTCGATCTCGCCACGCTGTAGCGCCTGCTTCAGCTGCGGCAGGTCGGCAAAGCCATAAATGGTGAAGCGAATGCCCGTCACCTGTTGAATATAGTCGAGGTAATCGGCGTTCAAGCCGTATAAATCCTCATCCACCAGAATGTTATAAGGGCTGGTATTTTCACTGATAATACCTACCCGCACGGTACGCTCGCGCCAAGGCGTTTTCTCGCCAGCGATCAGCATATTGGTGGGCAGGGTCAGATTGCCGATCGGCTGGTAGCGCAGCGGCGGTTCGGCTCGCGCGCTGCCGTACAGGCATAACATCAGCACCAGCAGCAGCCAGCGGCGCATTATGGCGTCAGCTCTTTGAACACCGCGACCAGCTCAAGCAAGTTACTGGCACCGGTCTTGCGCAGGATGTTCTTTTTATGGGTACTGACGGTTTTATTGCTGATGTTCAACATCTCGGCGATTTGCAGGTTCGACAGCCCCTTGCTGAGTAGTCCGAGCACCTGCAGCTCTTTTGGCGTCAGTTGGCTGCCGTCGGCCGTCGCTGTCTCGTCAGCCGGCATGTCGGCGGGAAAGCAGGTTGCGCCGCTTAGCACCGCGTCGATCGCCAGCACCAGCTGTTCCAGGGGCTTGCCCTTATGCACGAAACCATTGGCGCCGGCGCTGTAGGCCATGCGTGCATACACTTCTTCTTCCTGCGCGGTATAAATCAGGATCGCTTGTTGCGGATAATGACGGCGAATTTTTTTCAGCAGTTGCAGACCGTCTACCTGCGGCAGACCAATATCCAGAATCACCAGATCAAAACGGTTGGTCGCCAGCTCGGTCAGCGCCAGCGTATCGTTGTGCACGGCGTGCAACGCATAGGCGTGGGGGGAAGTCATCAGCGCCGCTTCCAGTGCGACATGAACCACCGGGTGGTCATCTACCAATAATAGAGAGTGCATTATGGTGCTCAAGTCAGAGAGTCCTGAGCGTTAGCATAACTAAAAAGGGGAGCGGATGCTCCCCTGGATCGCCGCCGATCATTGCTGGGCTGGTTGATCCATTCCTTCTTTTTCAGCCTGATCCTTTTTTTGCGGATCCGGGCAGCGGCCGTCTTTGCACATTGCGCGTTTGTGCATTTCATCCTTGCTCATGTTCTGGCTGTTATTCTGCCCATTGCTCTGGGTGTCGCCGTTGGTGTTGATTTGGCTGTTATCAACGTTATTGGGCGGCATGGCGTCTTTGGCCCCTTCGCTTTTGGTCATGTTGGCATGCCCGTTATTGCTATTGGAGCCGCTGTCTTCTGCCAGCGCCGTACCGCTGGCCAAGGCCATACACAGTGTCAGGAGCAGGGTCGCAAGTTTATTCATAATGTTTCTCCATCATTGTTACAGATTCGTGACTGATGGTGAGCGGCTATATGCCATGGCCACTCGTTGAGCTGCCGTCAATTGGTAAGTTTAGTTTATATGTCATGACGATCAACCGGACTGCTCTCATTCAGCAGGCCAAAGGTGATTTACAGCGCCAGTCGCACAGGCTAGATTGGTTGGATCTACGCATTGCGAATTACCCTTATTGATACCGAATGGAAATGTTATGACTTACCAAAACGACGACTTGCGCATTACAGAAATCAAGGAACTGTTGCCACCGGTGGCGCTGTTGGAGAAATATCCGGCCAGCGAACGGGCAGCGGAAACGGTGTCATTGGCGCGTAGTGCAATTCATAAGATTCTCCGTGGCAGCGACGATCGCCTGCTGGTGGTGATCGGCCCGTGTTCGATCCATGACACCAAAGCGGCCAAGGAATACGCCGCTCGCCTGCTGAAGCTGCGTCAGGAACTGCAAGGCGAGCTGGAAGTGGTAATGCGCGTTTATTTTGAAAAGCCGCGTACCACCGTGGGCTGGAAAGGGTTGATCAACGATCCGCTGATGGACAACAGCTTCCAGATCAACGAAGGCCTGCGTCTGGCGCGTAAGCTGTTACTGGACATCAACGACAGCGGACTGCCGGCGGCGGGTGAGTTCCTTGACATGATCACCCCACAATACCTGGCGGATCTGATGAGCTGGGGGGCAATCGGCGCACGTACCACCGAGTCTCAGGTGCATCGTGAGCTGGCGTCCGGCCTATCTTGCCCGGTGGGCTTCAAGAATGGTACCGATGGCACCATTAAAGTGGCAATCGACGCCATCAATGCTGCCAGCGCACCACATTGCTTCCTGTCGGTGACCAAGTGGGGGCATTCCGCCATCGTCAACACCAGCGGCAATGGGGACTGCCATATCATTCTGCGCGGCGGCAAAGAGCCAAACTACAGTGCAGCCCACGTCAAGGCGGTAAAAGAGGGGCTGGACAAGGCGGGTCTGCCGGCCAACGTGATGATCGATTTCAGCCACGCCAACAGCAGCAAGCAGTTCAAAAAGCAAATGGACGTCAGCGCTGACGTTTGCCAGCAGATTAGCGGCGGCGAGAAGGCGGTTATCGGCGTGATGATCGAAAGCCATCTGGTGGAAGGCAATCAGAATCTGGAAAGCGGCGAACCGCTGGTTTACGGTAAGAGCGTTACCGACGCCTGCATCGGCTGGGACGACACCGAAACCGTGCTGCGCAATCTGGCCGCGGCGGTGAAAGCACGTCGTAGCCTGTAAATTGACGGCATAAAAAAGCCCCCGGCGCAAACCGGGGGCTTTTTACATTGGGGGAAAATTACTTCGCTTTACCCTGGTTGGCGACGGCAGCGGCTTTCGCAGCGATTTCGTCGGCATTGCCCAGGTAGTAGCGTTTAAGTGGTTTGAAGTTTTCATCGAACTCATACACCAACGGCACGCCGGTCGGGATGTTCAGCTCGAGAATTTCATCTTCGCTCAGGTTGTCCAGATATTTCACCAGCGCACGCAGGGAGTTACCGTGGGCGGCGATGATCACGCGCTCACCGCTTTTGATGCGTGGCAGGATTTCTGCGTCCCAGTAAGGGATAACGCGATCGATGGTCAGCGCCAGGCTTTCGGTCAGTGGCAGTTCGCTTTCGGTCAGCGCCGCGTAACGTGGGTCATGGCCTGGGTAGCGCTCGTCGTCTTTGGTCAGTTCTGGTGGCGTTACCGCGAAGCCGCGACGCCATTGCTTAACCTGCTCGTCACCGTATTTTTCTGCGGTTTCTGCTTTGTTCAGACCCTGCAATGCACCATAGTGGCGCTCGTTCAGCTTCCAGGATTTTTCAGTCGGCAGCCAGGCCTGATCCAGTTCGTCCAGTACGCTCCACAGGGTGTGGATCGCGCGCTTCAGTACGGAGGTATAAGCGAAGTCAAAAGCGAAACCTTCATCTTTCAACAGCTTGCCAGCTGCTTTCGCTTCGGTGCGACCTTTATCGGACAGATCAACATCATACCAACCGGTAAAGCGGTTTTCGTTGTTCCACTGGCTTTCGCCGTGACGCACCAGAACCAGCTTAGTTACAGCCATAGCTTAACTCCTTAATAATCGGACAGTTCAATGATAACTAATATCATTATATTGCCGCCATGGTCGGCGCGGCAATCGATAGTATTAAACCATAGCGAATTTATTGCCGTTTAGTAAGGGCTGGCGCGCGGAAAAGCTGAATCGTTCAGGCGGCAATGCAGGGACGTCGGCGCGCATCAGCACGCCGAGGGGCAAGGCGGTCAGGCGGTTTTTTTCAGGCAACTGCTCATAAAGGATTTGCGTTCTTCGCCTTTCAGGCTCTTTTTGGCGGCATCGGCGTTGCAGCTCTTCATTTTCTGCTGCTGTGGCGTCAGCGCCTTATCGGTGGTCTTGTGGCCTTCCGACTTCAGGCAGGTGCTCATGAAGGTGGAGCGATCGGCGCCTTTCAGTGATTGAGTGGTGGCTTGCTGATTGCAATCGGTCATGCGTTTTTGCTGGGCTGCCTGCGCCGGGGACGGCGTTTTAGCCGGCGTTTCGGCTGCTATCAGGTTAGTGCTCAACAGTAAACCGGCCAGTAATGGGAGTGCAGTAATCAGTCGCATAAGTGTTCCTTCAGCTATTAACCGGGCCATACAGCCGCTGTTGCCGCTGCCTCGTTGCTGGCGCTACCTGACTGCTTCGACACCGATCTGGGCAGGCGTACCGTCGCGATGCATCATCAATGACAGGCTGTATAAAGACCGAAAATTGTGACGTCGCACAAGACGCTGTGCCTATCACCGTAGCCTGATTCTAGTGTGCGTCTGACGATAAGGAAAGGCGGCAGAGGAGGGAGCGGGCGGGGAAAACGGTAAGGATTTATAACAGTACGCCCCGCACCGCATGGCGCGGGGACGCCGGTCATAATGCAAAGAATTGATAATGGGTGGCGCTGCGGTAGGTTTGCCCTGGCTGTAGCCAACAGCTTGGCTGCGGCCACTCCGGGTGATGCGGGCTGTCGGGCAGGAACTCGCTTTCCAGCGCCACGCCGGCGTAATGGGCGTAGCTGCCGCCGTCACGTGCCGGCACGCCGTCAAGGTAGTTGCCGCTGTACAATTGCAGCGCCGGCGCGTCGGTGAACACGCTCATTTTTACCTTGCCGTCCGCGGACCACAGGTGTGCCGCCGGACTTGCCAACCTGCTGCAGGCAGAGTGCAACAGATAGGCGTGATCGTAGCCCTTCACCCGTTGCTGGTCGAGGTCCCGCAGCAGGTCCTGCATGATGGTTTTTGGCTGGCGGAAGTCCATACCGCTGCCGTTGACCTCGCTGAGCGGCGCGCAGGGAATGCCTTCACTGTCGACCGGCAAATAACGATCGGCAAATAGTTGCAGCGTCTGCAAACGCGCGTCCTGACCGGCACCGTCAAGGTTAAAATAGGCGTGATTGGTGAGATTGACCGGACAGGCCCGATCGGTCTGCGCCTGATAGCTGATTTCCAACCGGCGATCGTCGGTGAGGCGGTAGCTGACGCTGACCTGAAGATTGCCGGGGAAGCCCTGATCGCCATCGGCTGAATGCAATTGATAGACCACCTGCTGCGCATCCTGGCTGGCAATCTGCCAGCGGCGGGCATGAAACCCCTGTGGTCCGCCATGCAGCTGGTGTTCGCCCTGATTGGCGACCAGTGGGCAAGGCGCGCCGTCGATGGTCAGGCTGGCGTGGGCGATGCGGTTGGCGTAACGGCCAACGGTCGCGCCCAGGTAGGCGGCTTGCCGTGGATAGTCCGCCGGTGACGCGCATCCCAGCAGCAACTCGCGCTGCGAGCCATCATGCAACGGCAGCAGCGCAGACAGCCAGGTCGCGCCCCAGTCCATCAGCGTGACGCTCATACCGCCGGCGTTTTGCAGCGTCGTCAGGGTAAACGGCTGGCCGTCGGGGGCCAGTTGGTCGTCGTGGTTCAGCATTGGCCGGCTCCTTGTGAAGCGGTACAGATATAGAAGGTTTCCTGCAGTCCGTTGGTCAGTTTAGGGTATTCGCGCTGTACCGTGCTCCGTACCGCTTCCACCAGATCCAGCGGCATCAGCGCGACGATACAGCCGCCAAAGCCTCCACCGGTCATGCGAACGCCACCGCGATCGCCAATCACCCCTTTCACAATCTCGACCAGCGTGTCGATCGGCGGTACGGTAATTTCAAAGTCGTCGCGCATCGACGCGTGCGATTCCGCCATCAGAGCACCGATACGCTTCAGATCGCCAGCCGCCAGTGCCTCTGCCGCTGCCAGCGTGCGTTGGTTTTCGCTGATTACATGGCGCGCGCGCTTGGCCACCAGCGGATCCATTTCATGCTGGATCGGGAAAAACAGCTCCGGACTGACGTCGCGTAGCGCCTTGACGCCAAAGAAGCGCGCTGCTGCTTCGCACTGCTTGCGGCGGGTGTTGTATTCGCTGTCGACCAGTCCACGTTTGACGTTGGAATTGATGATCACTACCGCAACATTTGGCGGCATTGGCACCGCGCGCGTTTCCAGCGAGCGGCAGTCAATCAACAGGGCGTGATCCTTTTGGCCGAGGGCGGAAATCAACTGATCCATAATGCCGCAGTTACAGCCGACGAACTGGTTTTCCGCTTCCTGACCGTTCAGCGCCAGTGCCACACCGTCGAGCGGCAATTGGTATAGCGCCTGCAACGCCTGGCCGAGCGCTACTTCCAGCGAGGCTGACGAACTGAGGCCGGCGCCCTGGGGAACATTGCCGCCGATCACCAGATCGGCACCGCCAAAGTCGGCGTTACGGCTTTGCAGATGCTTCACTACGCCGCGCACATAATTGGCCCATTGCAGTTGCGGATGCGCTTCGATCGCGGCATCGAGCGAAAATTGATCCTGCTGATTATCGTAGTCGGCGGCCAGCACGCGGATCTGGCGATCGTCGCGTTTGGCAATGCTGATTACCGTTTGGTAGTCAATGGCGCAGGGCAGTACGAAGCCATCGTTGTAATCGGTATGTTCACCGATCAGGTTCACGCGGCCGGGAGCCTGAATGGTCATGGTCGGCGCGTAACCAAAGCGTTCGCTGAAAACGGTTTGTGTCAGGGTTTTCAAACTCATTATGCGGTTCCTTACTTCACTTGGGCTTCACGGTAATGAATATCGCTAACGGCGCGCAGGCGTTCGGCGGCCTGTTCGGCGGTCAGGTCACGTTGGGTCTCCGCCAGCATCTCGTAGCCCACCATAAATTTGCGCACCGTTGCGGAGCGCAGCAATGGTGGATAGAAATGGGCATGCAATTGCCAGTGGCGGTTATCCGCCTGGTTGAACGGCGCACCGTGCCAGCCCATGGAATAGGGGAAAGAGCACTGGAACAGATTGTCATAGCGGCTGGTCAGTTTCTTTAGCGCCAGTGCCAGATCGGCGCTTTGCTGCGGGCTGAGCTCGGTAATGCGCTGCACTGCGCCCTTTGGCATCAGCAGCGTTTCAAACGGCCAGGCGGCCCAATAGGGCACCACCGCCAGCCAATGCTCGGTTTCTACCACCGTACGGCTGCCGTCGGCCAGCTCACGTTGCGCATAATCCACCAGCATCGCCGAGTGATGCCGATCGTAATATTCACGCTGTAGTCGGTCTTCGCGTTCGGCCTCGTTAGGCAGGAAACTGTTGGCCCAGATCTGGCCGTGCGGATGCGGATTGGAGCAACCCATGGCCGCGCCTTTGTTCTCGAACACCTGTACCCACGGGTAAACGCGCCCCAGTTCGGCGGTCTGGGTTTGCCAGGCTGCCACCACTTGTCCCAGCGCCGTCAGCGTCAATTCAGGCAGCGTTTTGCTGTGATCCGGCGAAAAACAGATCACCCGGCTGGTGCCACGGGCACTTTGGCAACGCATCAGCGGATCGTCGCTTTCTGGCGCCTGCGGGGTATCGCTCATCAGCGCGGCAAAATCGTTGGTGAACACATAGGTGCTGTGATAGTCGGGATTCTGATCGCCGGTCACGCGGGTATTGCCGGGGCATAGGAAGCAGTCCGCATCATGCTGCGGCAGCGTTTCCTGGACCAAGGCTTCTTGCTGTCCTTGCCACGGTCGTTTGGCGCGGTGCGGCGAAACCAGTACCCACTGCGCGGTTAACGGGTTATAGCGGCGGTGTGGGTGATCGATGGGATTAAAATCCGTCATAGCATTTCCTTCAGCATGCCTGCATAACGGTGTGTAATCGCTTCCAATTCACCGTTGCCCGGTATTGACCGGATGGCGTTGTCAATTTAATGGCTAAAAAGATAACATGCTTGGGGTAATAAAAAGGTGATCTAGCGCGAAAAATGGAATCGTTTACACTAGGTGACGTCAAGGGTTGGACAGGGGTAAACAGACGCTTTAATCGGCGTGCGATGTCACAGTGGCTAATGGTGAATAAATTGGTGGTAGCGTTTTCATCCATACTGTCGACAGGAATATCCCTGTCGACGTGTACGGTTTATGGATGTTGATAGAGCGGATAGGTGAAAAACAGCAGATGGATCAGATTGAAGCCAAAATGCAACGCGATAGGCAACCATAAACGACCGCTCCACATCCAGGCCAGGCCGTAGATCACCCCGGTCAGCGTGGCGAAGGCCACCATCAGCATGCCGGCAGGGAAGTGTGCCGCGCCGAACAGCAGCGATGCCACGATCAGCGCCGGATAGGCTCCCAGCCACGCACCCAACCGCTGTTGCAGATAGCCGCGGAATAACGCTTCTTCTGCCATCGCCACAAAGAACAGATTGGCCATGCTAAAGGTCAGGATCCAGTCCGGGAAATGGGGTTCTATCTTGAGCCCACCGATTGCCACAGCCAGCAGCAGCAGCAGCGGAACGCTGGCGAACAGCCACAGCCAGGCGCCAACACCGACGTTTTTCTCGGCCTTGCCGGCGTTAAACAGGGTGGGCAGACAGGCAAACAGCAGGAACGGTATCAGCGCCTTGTCAAAGTTGTAGTGCATATTGAACGGCGCGCTGAGCGGGCCGGCTTTCACGTTCTCTATCGCCAGCGGATTATTGAATCCCGGCAGCAAATGAAAGAACAGCGCGACGCAGCCGGCCACCAGCAACGCTTCCAGCACGCTAGCCAATCCGCGCTGTGTGCGGTAATAGTGACGCAGCGCGGCCAGCCCGGCGAGCACGGCCATGCAGGCCAGGCTGAACGGCGTGAGTATATGATGATAGATGCCCATGCCCGTCGAGGCAGCCAGAATGCACCAGGCAATCAGGCGATTAAATGGCAAAAAAAACAACGAAGCCGATAGTACGCCCCACATAATCGTATCCCTTTAAAATTAATACACGGCGCTCGTTACCGAAGGCAGTCATTGCGATCTCGGCATGTAACGAGCCAATGAAGTGAGAGTAAACCGGATAGTAACATAAGCAAATGCCGGACAAGGTCGGTGCAGTGAGCAATTAGGATAAAACGCCGGCCAATGCGGCTGGCGTTATGTTGAAATCAGCCCTTCATCCAGTGTTGCGAGCGGGTAATTTCCGCCAGATTCTGCAACGTTTCCAGGCTTTGTTGGTGAAGCTCTTCGCTTGGCGCAGCACATAGGTCCTGCAGTATCGTCACCTGAAAGCCGTTGTCGTGCGCCTGCCGCGCGGTGCTTTCAATCGCCAGCGGGGTACTGACGCCGCCCAGCAACAGATGATGGTAGCGATTCTGCTGCAGCCACACTAACAAATTGTTACCGGCAAATGCCGAGACGGCGGTTTTTTCAAAGCAGACATCTTGCTGATACACCTCTAACCCCGTCGCCCATTGGCAACCGGGGCCGTTGCGGCGCAGGGCGCCTACCTGTTTCAAGCGCGCGAACAGCGGCGAATGGGGCGGAATGTCGTGATAGTCGTCGGCAAAACCAACTCGTACCCAGACCACCGGGATTTTACGCACCCGGGCGTAGGCCGCAGCAGCATTGACGTGTGCGATAACCGCATGCTGCTCGACCTGTTGGCGGCATTGGTTGGCGCGCCCCTTGGCGCCGATCAGATCCTCGATCAGATCGATAATAATCAGTGCGGTAGACATGCGTTCTCCAGCAACGGCTCTTCATATCCTTATCATAAAAGGCCAGATGTGACGTGCTGCGGGGAAGTGTTGCCGAATATGTCGCAGATGCGTGGAATACCACGCATCCGTTCAGATTACGTCAGGCTAGCGGATTGATAGCGGTAGCCGTCGGCGTCGGCAATAAAGCTGAGCCGATGGGTGATGCACTGAGGAGCATCTTCCGCATGGTGCGAGACAAACAGCAACTGGGTGGCGCCCTGGCCGATCAGTACGTCAACAAAACGGCGCACCAGTTGGCGGTTGAGCGGATCCAGTCCCTGCAACGGCTCATCCAGAATCAGCAACGCCGGGTGCTTGACCAGCGCGCGCGCAATCAGAGCCAGGCGCTGTTGCCCCCAGGAAAGGCTGTGGAAGGGGGCTTCACCGCGTGCACCTTCCAGTCCGAGCAGCTGTAACCATTGGTCGGTCAGTTGCCGCTGGCGATCGGAAACTGCCTGATAAATGCCAATGGAATCAAAGAAACCGGAGGTAATGACGTTGCGCACGCTGCTGCTGACGCGATAATCCAGATGCAGACTACTGCTGACATAACCGATATGACGCTTGATGTCCCAGATGGTTTCGCCGCTGCCGCGTCGGCGGCCGAACAGCGTCAGATCGTTGCTGTAGCCCTGTGGGTGATCGCCGGTGATCAAACTGAGCAGGGTGGATTTCCCTGCGCCGTTGGGACCGATGATTTGCCAGTGCTCCCCTGGGTTCACCTGCCAGTCGAGATGATTGAGGATCGGCCGATCGTTGTAGCTGACCACGCCGTCGCGCAACAGGATCAACGGCCGATCCGCCGGCAGCGTCGATTTTTGCTGCGGATCGTCGCTGTCCGGCAGCGTCAGACCGGCGAGGTTTTCGCTGTGTGCCAGCTGAGCCACCAGCGCATCGCGCATCACCTGTTCACGTGGGCCGTGGCTGGCCAGCGTGCAATCCGCCAGTATGCCGACCTGCTGGACAAAGTCGGGAATTTCGTCAAAGCGGTTCAAGACCAATACCAGCGTGCAGGCCTGTTGGGACAGCGTTGCCAGCAACGCGGCCAGCTGTGTGCGTGAACTCACGTCCAGCCCGTCGAATGGCTCGTCGAGGATCAGCAGATCCGGCTGCGGCATCAGCGCGCGGCACAGCAGCGTTTTGCGGGTTTCGCCGGTGGAAAGATATTTGAAACGCCGCTCAAGCAGGGCGCTGATGCCGAACTGGGCGGCCAGCTGTGCGCAGCGTGCGGCATCTTTCACCTCTTCCTGAATGATTTCTGCGGTGGTACGTCCGGTGTCTTCTTCGCCTGGGCTCAGCATATCGGTATTATTGCGTTGCCATTCGTCGCTGACCAGCTTTTGCAACTGTTCAAACGAAATCCGTACCACGTGCTGGAAGTCACTGCGACGTTCACCACGCAGCAACGTCAGTTCATCCGCCAGGGCGCGAGCCAGCGCGGACTTGCCGCTGCCGTTGGCGCCAACGAACGCCCAGCTGTCGCCGGAACGGATCGTTATCTCGTCCAGCGTCAGGGTACGGGTATCGCTTAACCGAAATGAGCCTTGCGAAATGTGCAACGATGACATCACCTATTCCTTTTTACGCAATTATTAAGGTTAGAAATAAGCGCATCGCCATGGGATGTCAATTGACAAAAATGCAACGACACATTGCGTTCAGCACAGCGTGGCGACGATCACCCGATCGGCATTGAACAAGGCATTGACCGCCATGCCGGGACGCAGTTTGAGCTGTTGCAGTTCCAGGTTGGCGATTGTCGCGCACAGCGTTTCGCCGCCGTTCAGCGTCACCAGCACTTCACTGTGATCGCAGCCCAGCTGGATGCTGGCCACGTTGCCGCACAGGGCATTGTCTGCGGCGCCGGCCAGCGCCGGGTCGGTATTGAGTTTTACCCACGGCGCCTTGATCAGCGCCAGTACCTCTTTGCCGGGCGACAATTGCAGGCGCTCGGCGCTCTGTTCGGTGACGGCGGCGGTCAGACGGGTGTGCCCATCGGCCAGCAACAACTGGACATGCTGCTGCACCTGTTGACCATCGCGCATAATTACCGTGGCGAAAAACTGGTTGCGCGCGCTGGTTTGCAGCGAAAAGCGTGAAATTGCCGCCAGCAGGCTGTCGAGTGGCAGCGTGTCGTCCTGTTGCAACACGTCAAAGGCTTTTTGCTGAATCTGGCCCAGCAGATCGTACAGCTGTATCAGCCGTTGACCGTAGCGGGTAATCTGCGCGCCGCCGCCGCCTTTGCCGCCGGTGGCACGCTCCACCACGGTGTGCTCCGCCAGCAGGTTCATTTCATTAATCGCATCCCAGGCGCTTTTGTAGCTGATGCCCGCCAGCTTGGCGCCCTGACTGATTGAACCGGTATGCGACACCTGCTTGAGCAGCGCGATGCGGCGCGGATCGGCAAACAGTTTTTGCTGGAGCTTGAGAGTAAGAAGAATTTCGGCCTGCATGACATATCCTGTCGGCTGCAAAAGGTTGATTTCGCTATTGTCACCGATCTGGCGATAAGCGCCAAATCGCACGGTTTCAGCACGTTTGGCTGAGGATAAACTTCACACTGTCGCTAAAATACCCGCGTTTTTACCGTGAATTTAGTTTACAGTAAACATTGAGCCGTTGTTTAAATACGCAGTGTAAGTGAGGCTAACATGTTGGAATTATTGAAAAGTCTAGTGTTCGCCGTGGTGATGGTACCCGTCGTCATGGCAGTGATCCTTGGCTTGATCTACGGCCTGGCGGAAGTGTTCAATATCTTCTCCAAAGCCAGCCCTTCAAAAGAAAAACGTAGCTGATCCCTTTTTCTGACGCCCGTCGAGCCTGCGGCGGGCGTTGTTCAAGTTAATTTCCCAACTGCCGATAAACCCATTATTCGACCATAAAGCGCATGACAAGCTTTTGCTCAACGTTATATCATTTTGTATATAACGAAAGTTGACCCGGCGTATAACTGGCAGAGAGAGCGGAATGATGAAACAGCAATGGACTCAATGGCTCGGCGGTATCGTATTGGCATCCGGCATGGTAATGCAGGCTTCGGCGGCAGATAAAATCACCGTTTTTGCCGCGGCGTCGTTAACCAATGCGTTGCAGGAAATTACCGAGCAATATCAGCAGGGGAAAAATGTGCAGGTGGTGTCTTCCTTCGCTTCCTCATCCACGTTGGCGCGGCAGATTGAGCAGGGCGCTCCTGCCGATCTGTTTATCTCGGCCGATCAGCAATGGATGGATTACGCCATCGACAAGGGGCAGATGGTGGCAGACAGTCGCTACACCCTGCTTGGCAACGATCTGGTGCTGATCGCCGCCAGGGGCGCCAAACTGGACAAGGTCGCCATCACGACGCAAACCGACTGGACCCGTCTGCTGGACGGCGGTCGTCTGGCGGTGGGCGATCCCGATCACGTGCCGGCCGGTATTTATGCCAAGGAGGCGCTGCAAAATCTCAAGGCCTGGCCGCAGTTGGAGCCGATGCTGGCACGTGCCAATAATGTACGCAGCGCAATGGCGCTGGTGGAGCGGCAGGAAGCGCCGCTTGGCATCGTTTATGGTTCCGATGCCGTCGCCAGCGATAAGGTGAAGGCCATCGGCGTCTTCCCGGCCGATAGCCACAAACCGGTGGAATATCCGATGGCGATGGTCAAAGGCCATGACACTCCGAGTGTGAGCGCTTTCTATACCTATCTGAAGAGTCCGCAAGCCGCGGCTATTTTCCAACGTTATGGATTCTCCCCACGTCAATGATGCTCAGCGAGTATGAATGGCAGGCCATTGAACTGAGCCTGAAAGTCGCCAGCCTGGCGGTAATAGGCAGTTTGCCGTTGGGCATTCTGATCGCCTGGATCCTGGTGCGTTGCGACTTCCCCGGCAAATCGCTGCTCGACAGCATTATCCATTTGCCACTGGTGTTGCCACCGGTGGTAGTGGGTTATCTGCTGCTGATTGTCATGGGACGGCGCGGTGCGATTGGCGAGTGGCTGTATGACTGGTTCGGCTTCAGCTTCAGCTTCAGTTGGCGCGGCGCGGCACTGGCGTCGGCGGTGGTGGCGTTTCCGTTGATGGTCCGCGCCATCCGTCTGGCGCTGGAAGCGGTAGATAGCCGTCTGGAACAGGCCGCGCACACCCTTGGCGCATCACCATGGCGGGTGTTTTTTACCATTACGCTGCCGTTGTCGTTGCCCGGGGTTATCGTCGGCGTGGTGCTGGCGTTCGCCCGTTCTCTGGGCGAATTTGGCGCCACTATCACCTTTGTATCCAATATTCCCGGTGAAACCCGCACCATTCCGCTGGCGATGTACACCTTGATCGAAACGCCCGGCGCGGAGACCGCCGCCGCGCGTTTATGTGCGATCGCCATCGTACTGTCGCTGATTGCGCTAATGGCATCGGAATGGCTGGCCCGTTGGGGCCGTAAACGGATGGGAGGCTGAAATGCTGACGCTGGATTTCAGCCAACGGCTGGGGGAGCTGCAACTGGAGGTACAGGCCGAGCTGCCGGCGCAGGGCATCACGGCGGTTTTCGGCCTTTCCGGTGCCGGTAAAACCTCATTGATCAACGCCATTGGCGGGCTGACTCGGCCGGATCGAGGGCGCATCGTACTCAACGGTCGCACGCTGGTGGACACCGCTGCCGGCCTGTGTTTGCCAGCCGAAAAGCGGCGCATCGGCTATGTATTTCAGGACGCGCGCCTGTTTCCGCACTATCGGGTGCGTGGCAATCTGCAATACGGCATGGCGCCGTCGATGCGCGGCCAGTTTGACGGTATCGTTGAACTGCTGGGCATTGGACCATTACTTAACCGCTTGCCGTTGACGCTGTCCGGTGGCGAGAAACAGCGGGTGGCGATCGGTCGCGCGCTGCTGACCGCTCCGGAACTGCTGCTGATGGATGAACCGCTGGCATCGCTGGACTTACCGCGCAAACGCGAGCTGCTGCCGTATCTGGAACGACTGACACAGGATGTCAATATCCCGATGCTGTACGTTAGCCACAGCATGGACGAGATCCTGCGCCTGGCCGGGCAGGTGATGGTGCTGGATGCTGGGCGGGTGCTAGCCTGCGGCGGATTGGAAGACGTTTGGGCCAGCAGTGCGTTGCGGCCATGGTTGCAGCGCGAAGACCAGAGCAGCGTGCTGTGCGTCAGCGTGCTCGAACATCACCCGCGCTATGCGATGACCGCACTGCGGCTGGGCGATCGTCGGCTGTGGGTCAGTGCAATTGCCGCGCCGATTGGCAGCGCGTTGCGTATTCGCATTAACGCGGCCGATGTGTCGCTGGTATTACAGCCGCCCACCAACAGCAGTATTCGCAATATCTTGCCGGCCAAGGTGATGGAATGTCTGGATAACGCTGGGCAGGTCGAGGTGAAACTGGCGGTAGGGGACAGCGTGCTGTGGGCGCGCATTACCCCCTGGGCGCGTGATGAGTTGGCGATCAAACCCGGGCAGTGGCTGTATGCGCAGATAAAAAGCGTGTCGATCAGCCGTGAAACGCGATAGCGCCTCGCTGCCCGGCGAATGCGGGGCAGATTAACCCAGCACCCGCGTGCGGATCACCTCTGCGATGCCAGGCTGTAAATGATCGGCAATCACCAGATCGGCGCGCTGTTTGATGGCGTCGTCGGCATTACCCATGGCAACGCCGAGCCCAACCGCTTCCAGCATGCTGAGATCGTTGTAGTTGTCGCCAAACGCCACCACCTGATCCATACGCAGCCCCTGGGCAGCGACCCACTGTTGCAGACGGTTGCCTTTGCTGTTGCCGCTTTGGGCGATGTCCACCTGATCGTGCCACGACCATTCGCACGCCAGACCCAGCTCTTTTTCCACCATCTCGGCAAAGCTGCGCAGCGCCGGAATATCCGCATGCGAGGTGGCGAACTTCCAGATCGCCTGTGCGTCCTCCGCCGCCTGCGTCAGGCTGTCAACCTGCAACAGCGTTGGGCGTTGTGCAACCGGCAGGGTTTCCGCCCACGCCAGGGAGCGGATCACGTGGCCGCTTGGTTCCTGGTACAGCATGGCATCGTCAACGTACATCAAACCGTGAATATCGCTCTGCTTGAGCATTTGCAACACCAGCTGGGCTTGCTGTTTGGGCAGCGGATCGGAGGCCAGCACTTTTTTCTGCTGGAAATCATACAGGTAGGTGCCGTTGCAGCAGATAGCCGGGGTATCCAATTGCAGCGCCTGGTAGAACGGGTGAATGGCGACGTGGTGGCGACCGGTCACCACCACCACCTTGATGCCTGCCGCGCGCGCTGCGGCCAGCGCTTCGAGAGACTGCGGCAAGATGCGTTTCTGGTTGTCCAGCAGAGTGCCGTCCAAATCGAGAGCGATTACGCGGTAGGTCATAGCGGTTCCATTATCGTTAGCAAGAAAATTAACCCGATGGTACACCGGATCCCTGCGGGATAAAACCACGCCGAATTCTATTGCAAGCCGGGGTTGTTATGTCAGCTTTGTCAGGTAAGCTAAGGGAAACCGAAAAACCTGCAACCGGTTTCTCTTTTCCCTTTCAAGGAGCCAAAATGAAGCAAATCGTTTATGTCGCCAGCCCGGAAAGCCAGCAGATTCACGTCTGGCAGTTAGCGGATGACGGCGCGCTGACGCTACTGCAAACCGTTGACGTCCCAGGACAAGTGCAGCCAATGGCCATCCACCCGGACAACACGCACCTGTACGTCGGCGTACGCCCGGCGTTTGGCGTGGTCAGCTACCGCATCGCGGACGACGGGCAATTGCAGCAGGCCGGCATGGCGCCGCTGCCGGGCAGCCCGACTCATCTGTCGACCGATTTACAGGGCCGTTATGTATTCTCGGTTTCCTACAGCGGCAACTGCGCCAGCGTCAGCCCGATTGGTCATGACGGCGTGGTGACGGCTCCTTTACAGCAGATTGATGGCCTGACCGCGCCGCACTCTGCCAATATCGATCCCACCAATCAGCGGGTACTGATCCCCTGCCTGAAAGAAGATCGCGTTCGTCTGTTCGATCTCGGCCAGGACGGTACGCTGGCAGAGCAGGCGCAGGCAGCGGTAGCCACCGTTGCCGGTGCCGGCCCGCGTCACATGGCCTTCCACCCAAATGGCAGCCATGCCTATCTGGTAAATGAGCTGGACAGTACGGTAGAGGTACTGGCGATCGGCGACAATGGCAACAGCTATACCCGCGTTCAGACCCTCGACGCGATGCCGGCCGATTTTGACGGCACCCGCTGGGCGGCGGATATCCATATTACCCCTAACGGCCGTTTCCTGTATGCCAGCGATCGTACCGCCAGCATCCTGTCGATCTTCAGCGTATCGGCAGACGGCAGCCGTCTGACCGTCGTCGGTCATCAGCCGACCGAACAGCAGCCGCGCGGCTTCAATATCGATCACCAAGGGCGTTTCATTATCTCCGCCGGGCAGAAATCCGATCACATTGCGGTGCATGAGATTGATGCGAACAGCGGTAAGCTCACCACGCTGGCGCGCTATCCGGTGGGGAAAGGCCCGATGTGGGTCAGTGTGTTAGATACCCGTCATACTTGAAGCTGCCTCTGTGTTGGCTGCATTTGCTCACCCCGGTCACTTACTTGAGTAAGCTCCCGGGGATTCACAAACTTGCCGCCTTATATTATCTACGCCGAATCAACTTTTCCGTCGGGGGCGGATATACCTGCTGCGAGCGTTCTCAGTTGTATTTTACCGTTAGCGTAGCGCTGCCCAGACTGTGGAAATGCACGTTGAAGCCGACCATGGCGCCGCTGGCGTTGGCGTCGACATCAATACGTGCTACGTCCAGCGCGTGAACGGTAAACTGATAACGGTGGCTTTCGCCTTGCGGCGGTGCCGCACCGCCGTAGCCCGCCTGGCCGAAGTCGGTTCGCGTCTGGAGCGCGCCGGCCGGCAACCCCGGCAGGCCAGAACCGGCACCCTGCGGCAGTTCTTGGGTGGTGGCCGGAATGTTGGCCACTACCCAGTGCCACCAGCCGGAACCGGTCGGCGCATCGGGATCGTAGACCGTCACCACAAAGCTCTTGGTACCTTCAGGCACTCCTCGCCATGCCAGATGCGGAGACAGATTGTCGCCGTGATATCCCATACCGTTAAATACGTGAAGCAGCGGCATTTTTTCGCCGTCTTGCATATCATTGCTGGTTAAACGAAAAGCCATAATCGCTCCTGTTGACGAGCAAAACCGAATGACCAAGGTAGATCGTTTTAACGGAACAACACAACCCCTTGTGCCAATGGCGGCCGATTGATTTCCACGATGACGTGCACCAGCTCTTGCTGAATACTCAGCAACTGCCGAACCCGATCGGCGGTCAGCGTGGCATCGGCGCTGCTCAGCGCGATAACACACTGGTATTTTCCCTTGCCGATGCGCCCGAGGTGCAAATCGGTGATAGTCAGCGCATGGCCACAGCCGGCCAACTGCTGGCGAATTTCTGCCACTATCGGTGCATCCATTTCGGCATCCAGCAAGACTTTGCCGCAGTCGCGTATCAGGCTAAAGGCCCAAACCGCCACCAGGCAGGCACCGACGATCCCCATCAGCGGATCGAGCCAGTTCGCTCCCCACAGTTTGCCGCCAAACAGTGCAACGATCGCCAATACCGAGGTCGCGGCGTCGGCAATAACGTGCAGATAGGCTGAGCGCAGGTTGAGATCGTGCCGATGTTCGCCAGCGGGTGGCGTATGTGCCACGGAATGATGGTGATGCCCATGGTGATGGTGATGCCCATGGTGATGGTGATGCCCATGGTGATGGCCACCATCGCGCAGCAGCCAGGCGCAGGCCAGGTTTACCACCAGCCCGACCATGCCGATGGCGATGGCCTGGTTGTAATGAATGGCGATGGGGTTGAGCAACCGTTGCGCCGATTGGAACAGCATCAGCGCCGCCACCAGCATCAGCAATAGCGCGCTGGTATAGCCGGCCAAGACTTCTATTTTCCAGGTCCCGAGGCTGAAGCGGCGATCGCGTGCCAACTTGCGAGCGGCAGCGTAGGCCAGCAGCGACAGGCCCAACGCCAGAGCGTGCGAGCTCATGTGCCAGCCGTCGGCCAATAGCGCCATCGAGTTGAACCACCAGCCGCCAATGATTTCAATCACCATCATCAGTGCGGTCAACAGCACCGCCCAGCGTGTGTTTCTTTCGGCCAATGGGTTACCATCATCAAAAACGTGGCTGTGTTCGCGCTGACTGGCGGGAGCGTATGAAGACATGGCGGCGAGATTTCCTGTAGTAAACCTATCTTCAATTATACTATACCCCAGTATAGTAAGTAGCAATGGGAAGCTAGCATGAGCCATACCATCAAAGACCAGAAGAAACTGCTGGCACGGGTGCGACGGATCAAAGGACAGGCGGAAGCGCTGGAAAGAGCGTTGGAGAATCAGTGCGAATGTTCTGCTATTCTGCAACAGATCGCGGCGGTTCGCGGCGCGGTTAACGGTTTGATGGCGCAGGTGCTGGAAGGGCATGTGCGCGAGCATCTCGCCGCTGAAGATTCGACGCAGCAGCAGCGTGAGCAGAACATTGAGCAATTAATGACGGTTTTACGTTCTTATATGAAGTAAACATGATTTCTTTGAAAAAACGCACGCCGTGGTTTGGCAGGCTACGCCGCTGGGCCAAGGGCATCAAACGCGACATCGTGGCGCTGTGGCTGGCGGCGCGCGATCGCCGTACCCCGTGGTACGCCAAGCTGATCGCCTTGCTGGTGGCGGGCTATGCGGTGTCGCCGATCGATCTGATACCGGATTTTATTCCGTTGCTGGGCTACCTGGACGACGTGATTATCGTACCACTGGGCATCATGCTGGCGGTGCGTTTAATCCCCAAACCGCTGATGGCAGAACTGCGCGCCAAGGCGCAAAAGCGCATTGACAACCCGCGGGGGCGCTTCGCCGCGCTGGTGATCGTGGTGCTGTGGATCCTGTGCCTGGTATGGCTGGCCCGTTATCTGGACCAGCACTGGTAAGGTTAGGCTACCGCGGCGGCAATCGCGTCGGTCAGGCGGCTGAGCTGCTTTGGTTGGATGATGTACGGCGGCATCAGATAAATCAGTTTGCCAAATGGCCGTATCCACACGCCGCGCTCGACAAACAGGCGTTGCAGTTGCGCGACGTCGACCGACTGCCGCATCTCCACCACGCCAATCGCCCCCAATACCCGCACGTCAGCCACCTTGGGCAGCGCCGCCAGCGGCAATAGCTGCTGCTTGAGTTGCCGTTCGATCGCCGCGACCGGTTGTTGCCAGCGGTTTTCTGCCAGCAGCGACAGACTGGCGCTGGCAACGGCGCAGGCCAGCGGATTGCCCATAAACGTCGGGCCATGCATAAAACAGCCGGCCGCGCCGTTACTGATGGTTTCAGCGACGTGGCGGGTGGTCAGCGTAGCGGAGAGCGTCATATAGCCGCCGGTCAGCGCCTTGCCCAGACACAGGATATCCGGAGTGATATCGGCGTGTTCGCAGGCGAACAGTTTGCCGGTACGGCCAAAGCCGGTGGCGATTTCGTCGGCAATCAACAACACCTGGTGGCGATCGCACAGTTCCCGTACCCGACGTAAATAGGTTGGATGATAAATCCGCATTCCACCGGCGCCTTGCACCACCGGTTCCAGGATCACTGCGGCCACTTCACCGGCATGCTGTTCCAGCAGTGCGGCAAACGGCGCGATATCCTGCTCGTCCCATTGGCCGTCGAAGCGGCATTGCGGCGCGGTGGCGAACAGGTGCGACGCCAGATAGCCCTGATAAAGGCTGTGCATCGAGTTGTCCGGATCGCACACCGACATTGCGCCAAAGGTATCGCCGTGATAACCGTGGCGCAGCGTAAGGATCCGCTGACGTTTCTCGCCACGCGCCTGCCAGTATTGCAACGCCATTTTCAACGACACTTCCACCGCGACCGAGCCGGAGTCGGCCAGGAAAACGCACTCCAGCGCCGCCGGCGTTATGTCAACCAACTGGCGACACAGGGTGATGGCCGCCGGGTGGGTAATGCCACCGAACATCACGTGGGACATTTTTTCCAGTTGGTCGTTTGCCGCCTGATTTAACCGAGGGTGGTTGTATCCGTGGATCGCCGCCCACCAGGAGGACATGCCGTCGACCAGTTTGCGGCCATCGGCCAGTTGCAGTTCGACGCCTGACGCCGCCTCGACCGGGTAACAGGGCAGCGGGTGGCTCATCGAGGTGTAGGGATGCCAGATATGGCGTTGATCAAATTCGAGATCGGCGGCGGAGATAGACATGCTTGTAAACCAAATGAATTACTGAATGGTTGACAGTATATCCACAATATCTAAACTGACGACACTTTTTTCGTTTTGGAGACGCCGCCATGGCTGACCGCATTCACTGGACCGTAGGGCAAGCCCAGGCCCTGTTTGACAAGCCGTTACTCGAGCTGTTGTTTGAAGCACAGACTATCCATCGTCAGCATTTCGACCCACGTCAGGTGCAGGTCAGCACCCTGCTGTCGATCAAGACCGGTGCCTGCCCGGAAGACTGCAAATACTGCCCGCAAAGCTCGCGTTATAAAACCGGGCTGGAAACTGAACGCCTGATGCAGGTTGAGCAGGTGCTGGAATCGGCGCGCAAGGCCAAAGCCGCCGGTTCGACCCGTTTCTGCATGGGCGCGGCGTGGAAAAACCCGCACGAGCGCGATATGCCGTATCTGCAACAGATGGTGCAGGGCGTGAAGGCGATGGGGATGGAAACCTGCATGACGCTGGGCACCCTTGACGGTACTCAGGCCGAACGTCTGGCCGACGCAGGGCTGGATTACTACAACCATAACCTGGACACCTCGCCAGAGTTTTACGGCAATATCATCACCACGCGCAGCTACCAGGAACGACTGGATACGCTGGATAAAGTGCGCGGTGCAGGCATCAAGGTCTGTTCTGGCGGCATTGTCGGCCTGGGTGAAACGGTGCGCGATCGCGCCGGCCTGCTGGTACAGCTGGCCAACCTGCCCAAACCACCGGAGAGCGTGCCAATCAACATGCTGGTGAAAGTGAAGGGAACGCCGCTGGCGGATAACGATGACGTCGATCCGTTTGATTTCATTCGTACCATTGCGGTGGCGCGCATCATGATGCCTGGCTCTTACGTGCGGCTGTCCGCCGGTCGTGAGCAAATGAACGAACAGACGCAGGCGATGTGCTTTATGGCTGGCGCCAACTCGATCTTCTACGGCTGCAAATTGCTGACTACGCCGAATCCGGAAGAAGACAAGGATTTGCTGCTGTTCCGCAAACTGGGCCTTAACCCGGAACAGACCGCGACGGAACACGGTGATAACCAGCAACAGCAGGTGCTGGCGCAGCAATTGCTGAATGCCGATACCGCCGAGTATTACAACGCGGCGCTGTAATGAGCTGGCAACAACGGATCGATCAGGCGCTGGCCCTGCGGCGACAGGCGGCCGCTTACCGTTCGCGTCAGGTGAATCAGGGCGGCAATGGCCGCCATATTCAGCTGGACCAGCGGCAATATCTCAATTTTTCCGGCAATGACTATCTGGGGCTGAGCCGGCACCCGGCGGCAATCGCCGCCTGGCAACAGGGCGCGCAGCAGTATGGCGTCGGCAGCGGCGGTTCGGGCCATGTAACCGGATTTAGCTTGCCGCACCAGCAACTTGAGTCGCAGTTGGCGGATTGGCTCGGTTATCCGCGCGCGCTGTTGTTCATTTCCGGTTATGCCGCTAATCAGGCGTTGCTGGCGGCGTTGATGCAGGCCGATGACCGCATTCTGGCAGATAAACTCAGCCATGCTTCGTTGCTGGAAGCGGCCGCTCACTCACCTGCGCAACTGCGGCGTTTTCAACATAACCAGCCGTCCTCACTGGCCAGCCTGCTGGCAAAACCCTGTAGCGGGCAGCAATTGGTGGTGACCGAAGGCGTGTTCAGCATGGACGGCGACGCTGCGCCGTTGGCAGAGTTGCAGCAGCTCAGTCGGCAGCGGGGCGCGTGGCTGATGGTCGACGATGCCCACGGCATCGGTGTGCATGGCGAGCAAGGACGCGGCAGCTGCTGGCAGCAGCAGGTGCGGCCGGAGGTGCTGGTTGTCACCTTTGGCAAGGCGTTCGGCGCCAGCGGCGCGGCGGTGCTGTGCGACCAACCGCTGGCGGAATATCTGCTGCAGTTTGCCCGTCATCTGATTTACAGCACCGCCATGCCACCGGCGCAGGCCTGTGCTCTGCAGGCGGCGCTGCGTTGTGTGCAGCAAGGTGATGAATTACGCAGCCGTTTGCACCACAACATTCAGCGTTTTCGCGACGGCGTCGTCGGTTTGCCGCTGGCGTTGACCGAGTCGCGCACCGCTATCCAGCCGCTGCTGGTGGGAGATAACCAACGGGCGCTCGATCTGGCAAAGCAACTGCGCCAGCACGGGCTGTGGGTCAGCGCCATTCGTCCGCCAACGGTTCCGCCGGGCGGTGCACGGCTGCGCATTACTCTGACGGCGGCGCATCAGCCGCAAGATATCGATCGCCTGCTGGAGGTACTGCATGATGTCAGCACAGGAAATTATTGATAAACAGGCGGTTGCATCGGCATTCAGTCGTGCGGCGCAAAGTTACGACGCCGCTGCGGCATTGCAGCGTGAGGTTGGCGAGCGCTTACTGGGGATGGGGGTGGCTCATCCGTCGCAGCAGGTGCTCGACGCCGGTTGCGGTACCGGCTATTTCAGCCGCCGCTGGCGCGAGCTGGGCAAGCAGGTCACCGCGCTCGATCTGGCGCCGGGCATGCTGGCCTTTGCCCGTCAGCAGCAGGCGGCGGATGACTATCTGCTCGGCGATATCGAACATATCCCGCTGCCGGACGCCTGCGTTGATCTCAGTTTCAGCAGTCTGGTGGTGCAATGGTGCAGCGATCTGCCGCGTGCGTTGGCCGAACTGCGGCGCGTCACTCGGCCGGGCGGCCTGACCCTGTTTTCGACTCTGGCACAGGGATCGCTGCATGAATTGGGCGATGCCTGGCAACAGGTTGACGGTGAGCGTCATGTAAACCAATTTTTACCACTGTCGGCGATCGAGGCGGCCTGCGCGCCGTATCGCCACCGGCTTGAGACGGTGTGCCGCACGCTGAATTATCCAGATGTGATGACCGTGATGCGTTCGCTGAAAGGCATCGGTGCGACGCATTTGCATCAGGGGCGCGACGCCGGGTTGATGTCCCGGCGTCGCCTGAAGGCGTTACAGGCGGCATATCCTTGCCAACAGGGACAATTCCCGCTCAGTTATCAGCTAGTTTATGGAGTGATTTATGGCGATTAAGCGTTGGTTTGTCACCGGAACCGATACCGAAGTGGGTAAAACCGTGGCCAGCAGCGCATTGCTGCAAGCGGCACAGTTGGCGGGTTACCGTTGTGCCGGCTACAAACCGGTGGCTTCCGGCAGCGAAATGACGCCGGATGGCCTGCGCAATAGCGATGCGCTGGCATTGCAGGCCAACAGCAGCGTTGCGCTGGGCTATCAAGACGTCAACCCTTATACCTTTGCCGAGCCGACCTCGCCGCACATCGTCAGCGCGGCGCTGCAGCAACCGATCGCCTTTGAGCGACTGTCTGCCGGCTTGCGCAGGCTCGAGCAGCGCGCCGACTGGCTGTTGGTGGAAGGCGCCGGTGGCTGGTATACACCGCTCAGCGAAACGCAAACCTTTGCCGATTGGGTGCAGCAAGAGCAGTTGCCGGTATTGTTGGTGGTCGGTATCAAGCTCGGCTGCATCAACCATGCGGTACTGACCGCGCAGGCGGTGCAGCAGGTCGGCTTGACGCTGGCCGGCTGGATCGCCAACGACGTGGCGCCGCCGGGTCGACGCCATCAGGAGTATCTGACCACCCTGAGCCGTATGCTGGCGGCACCGCTACTGGGTGAAATCCCGCATCTGTCGCAGGCCGAACGTCAGCCGCTGGGGCAGTATCTGAACCTGTCGCTGCTGTAGCCGACGGTATGACGCAGCAGTGTTCCTGCTGCGTCATACCGCCAGGTAGGCGCTGATCAACCCTTCGTCCAATTGTTCCACGGTACCGGTGGCGACATTGCGACCCTGATCCATCAGGCAGAAGCGATCCGCCACCCGGCGTATAAACGGCAGTCGGTGTTCGACCAGCAGGATGGTAATACCGAGTTCCCGGTTGAGTTTGTGGATCACGTTGCCAATCTCCGCCGCGATAGAAGGCTGGATGCCAACCGTCGGCTCATCAAGAATTAACAACTCGGGTTCCAGCACCAGCGCTCGGCAAATTGCCAGTTGCTGCTGTTCACCTGCGGCCAGATCGCCGGCGCGGCGGTCGCGCATCGCTCTCAGGTTGGGGAACAGGCTATAGATCAGCGGCGGAATACGACGGGTTCTATCGTGTCCCGCCATCAGTGCTACCTGCAGATTCTCCTCGACGCTCAGCGGCGAAAAAATCTGTCTCCCTTGCGGCACATAGCTGATACCCAGCGCCGCCCGGGTCTCGACCGGCTGCTGCAACAGATTTTGCGGCGGTTCGTTGGCCAGTTGCCAGGTCATACTACCGCTCACCACCGGCAAATGCCCCATGATGCAGTTCACCAGCGTGGTTTTTCCTACGCCGTTGCGCCCCAGCAACACCGTACATTGGCCACGCGGCAACTCCAGATTGATATCCCATAATGTATGGTTCTGTCCGTAAAATTGATTAACTGAACGTAGGCTTAACATTCGGCATTCTCCTCAAAGACCTGTTTCACACTCATGCAACCTGTGCCTCCGTGCTTTTCCTTCCCTTCGCGGTTAGCGATTTCTTTCCCGAGTGGTTTAACGTCCAGAACAAAATGCCGCCTGTGCTGCGCTGAAATCGCAGTACAGGTTGGGGCTAAAAAAGCGATATTTAGATAAAAAGGTGCTTTATGACCGAATTATGCGTCTAGTCATTTTTTTTGGCGCTCTGTCCCGCCATGGTTGGCATGGCGTCAGCGCAACGGCACGGCGTTATTCCTGCCAACTTTTACCAAAAAGCGAGCGAACTGCCCCTGGTCTGTCTGTCAGTACTGCAACTCCCAGGCCAACTTTTATCGGACAATAAAAAAGCAGGTTGTTATGGTTATGTTAAGCTGAGCGCCTGCGGCGACAGGGGGCGCAGCTCAGGGCAAAATATCGGCGCAGCTCGCTTCGAACGTTTTTTGCACTGTTACGGTGCCAGCGCGCTGAACCATGGTGCAAGCCTGTGGCGCAGATGAGCGGCGTTTCGCCACCGTCGGGGGATAATGAGTAAAATACGTTTATGGCAATGGGCTTTTTTAGTATTTATAGGCATAAACAAAGCAATAAAAGTGTCAAAAAATAACTAAAAAAGCCGCCTCAAGGCCGATGTCAGGTAAAAAGCGATTTTTCTGTAACTCCCGTGGCTGGCGGGGCGGTGAGAGTTATCCACTATTCCTGTGGATAACCTTGTGTATTAGATTTAGAAAAGCGGTTTAAAGCGAGAGCCGGCGCGGGTTGTCTTCCCATTGCCCGGATTCTCGTCTTTTTGCTAAAGTTATTAATTATCAATAGCTTATTTAAAAGCAATACGCGAACGTATTGCTGTCAATGTTATGTATGATTTTTCGCCTCGCTGCTATCAATAAGTTAATTCGCGACAAATTCTGGGGATAAAACGGTTATTGACAATAAAAATGTCACCGCAGTGTAACCTTGGCGGTGCAAAGCGTTTTTTGGCAGGTAACTCAAAGCCACTAATCCGCTTGAAGCTGGTTTTATATCCAGTATCATAGGCACTGGCGAAAATCGCCGCGGCTTTCCATACTTACAGGTCGCTGTGCCGACCGGTTCGCATCCACGCTTCAGGTGGGCGCAGGCAACCCTGCGCGACGAGAATGATGAAGGGTATATGAGTAAACTTTTTAAACTGCATTCGGACTTCAAGCCGGCCGGCGACCAGCCGGAGGCCATTCGCAAGCTGGAAGAAGGGCTGGAAGATGGCCTGGCGCACCAGACGCTGCTAGGGGTAACCGGTTCGGGGAAAACCTTCACCGTTGCCAACGTGATAGCCGATCTGAACCGGCCAACGATGGTGCTGGCACCCAACAAAACGCTGGCGGCACAGCTGTACGGCGAAATGAAGGCGTTTTTCCCCGAGAATGCGGTGGAATACTTTGTCTCGTATTACGATTACTACCAGCCGGAAGCCTACGTGCCGAGCTCGGATACCTTCATCGAGAAGGACGCCTCGGTAAACGAACATATCGAGCAAATGCGTCTGTCGGCGACCAAGGCGCTGCTGGAGCGGCGCGACGTGGTGGTGGTGGCGTCGGTCTCGGCGATCTACGGTCTGGGCGATCCGGATCTTTACCTCAAGATGATGCTGCACCTGACCAAGGGTATGCTCATCGACCAGCGCTCGATCCTGCGCCGTCTGGCGGAGCTGCAATATACCCGCAACGATCAGGCGTTTCAGCGCGCCACCTTCCGGGTGCGCGGTGAAGTGATCGACATCTTCCCGGCGGAGTCCGATGAACTGGCGCTGCGCGTTGAACTGTTCGACGAGGAGGTCGAGCGGTTGTCGCTGTTTGATCCGCTCACCGGTCAGGTCGAACAGGTGGTGCAGCGCTTTACCATCTACCCGAAGTCGCATTACGTGACGCCGCGCGAGCGCATCCTGCAGGCGATGGAAGAAATCAAGGTCGATCTGGCCGAGCGACGTCAGGTGCTGCTGGCCAATAACAAATTGTTGGAAGAGCAGCGGCTGACGCAGCGCACCCAGTTCGATCTGGAAATGATGAACGAGCTTGGCTACTGTTCCGGCATCGAAAACTATTCGCGCTATCTGTCCGGTCGCGGCCCGGGCGAGCCGCCGCCGACGTTGTTCGATTATCTGCCTGCCGATGGCCTGCTGGTGGTGGACGAATCGCACGTCACCATCCCGCAGATTGGCGGCATGTACAAAGGCGACCGTTCGCGCAAGGAAACGCTGGTGGAATATGGTTTCCGCCTGCCTTCGGCGCTGGATAACCGGCCAATGCGCTTTGAGGAATTCGAGGCGCTGGCACCGCAAACCATTTATGTGTCGGCGACGCCGGGCAAATACGAGCTGGAAAAATCCGGCGGCGACGTGATTGACCAGGTAGTACGGCCGACCGGTCTGCTGGATCCGCAAGTGGAAGTGCGGCCGGTGGCGACCCAGGTTGACGATCTGCTGTCGGAGATCCGTAAACGGGTGGTAATCAACGAACGGGTGCTGGTGACCACGCTGACCAAACGCATGGCGGAAGATCTGACCGAATATCTTGAAGAGCACGGCGAGCGCGTGCGTTATCTGCACTCCGACATCGACACCGTCGAACGCGTCGAAATCATTCGTGATTTGCGTCTGGGCGAGTTTGACGTGCTGGTGGGCATCAACCTGTTACGAGAAGGTCTGGACATGCCTGAGGTGTCGCTGGTGGCGATTCTCGACGCCGATAAAGAGGGCTTCCTGCGTTCCGAACGATCGTTGATCCAGACCATCGGCCGTGCGGCACGTAACCTGAACGGCAAGGCGATTCTGTATGGCGACAGAATCACCGACTCGATGGCCAGGGCGATTGGCGAAACCGAGCGGCGTCGCGCCAAGCAGCAGGCGTACAACCAGGAAAACGGTATTGTGCCGCAGGGATTGAACAAGAAAATCGCCGACATCCTGCAACTGGGTCAGCCATCAACGCGCGGCAAGGGCAAAGGGAAGAGCAAAGCGGCAGAAAACGCCGCCCAGTATCAGCAGCTCACCCCTAAAGCGCTGGATCAGAAGATCCGCGAGCTGGAAGCCCAGATGTACACTCACGCACAGAATCTGGAGTTTGAACAGGCGGCGGCGCTACGGGATGAAATCCACCAGTTACGCGAGCAGTTTATCGCCATCTCCTGACGCAACCGCAGCCGGGCGATAAAATGACAAATTTCTTGTCGCGCCCGGCAAAGCTGATTAAGGTGTGCGGCCAACTATGCCAAGCCAAATGAGTCGAACTGCAAGATGAGCGAACATAAATCCAAAGATCCGCTGCATGGCATCACGCTGGAGCAGTTATTGAACCGGCTGGTGGCAACCTACGGCTGGCCCGGGCTGGCCGAGCGCATTCGCATCAACTGTTTCAGCAGCGATCCGAGCATCAAGTCCAGCCTGAAGTTTTTACGCCGCACGCCGTGGGCGCGCAAGCAGGTCGAGGATCTATATATCGCCATGATCGGCGAGAATCCGTGGTATCAGGGCAAAGACTAAGGGCGCGCAGCCAGTTCAGTCAGCGCCCTTTCGAGCGCCTGGCGCAAGAGTTGACGATCGTGACGATAGGGAATATCGCTGGCCTCAAGATTTTGCTGAATCACAACCCGATCCTGCACCGAGGCGCTATTGATCGCCGGGCTGACGATCACTGCGTCTATCATTTTGCGGCCGATCTTCTCTTCCATCAGATCCAGCTTGTCTTTTAGCGACAGTGCGGCGGCGGCAACGCTGAGCTCGCGCCCCAGGTTATCGATATAAATCAGATTGGCGCTGCTGCGGCGCAGAGCCTGAGTCAAATCGTCAAGCAGCAGCAGCGGCATCAGGCTGGTCAGGAAGCTGCCCGGGCCAATCAGAATCAAATCCGCCTGCGCAATCGCATCCACCGCCTCCCGGGTGGCGTGCACATGCGGCGACAGCATCAATTCCTGTGGCATGGCGGTCAGTTGATCGACATTGACCTCACCGTAGACATGATTGCCTTCGTGATCGTGCGCCATCAGATCCACCGGCTGTTCCGACATCGGGATTAACGCCGCATCGACTTTCAACAGACTGCGTACCAGATTGATCGCTTCCAGCGGCCGCACGCTCAGATGATCGAGTGCCTTTAGCATCAGATTACCCAGATTATGTCCCGACAGCTCACCGTTGCCGCTGAAACGGTATTCAAACATGGCGGAGGCGACGCTGGGTTCGGTTATCAACTGGTTAAGGCAGTTACGGGTGTCGCCCCAGGCAATACCGCCCTCAGAACGACGGATCCGCCCGGTGGAGCCGCCATTATCGGTGGTGGTGACGATGCCGGTCAGGCGAGATCCCAAAGACGACAGCGATGACATCACGCGGCCAAGGCCATGGCCGCCACCTAATGCCACTACGCGATCCAGATCGGCAAGGGTACGATTACGCATAAAATTCCTTATCCCTGTCCGTTTGCTATCGCAGGACAGGCGTATTTCTGAGACTGGTTTACCGGCAGATGCCCGTTACGCAACACGCTGTTTAGCGCATAAAGTAGCGGATTTGCCGCAAAAAGGCGAAGAAGAGTGTCATTTGCCTGATTCTGGTCAATTCGCCTGCACAAGCAGCGGTTATCATGCTTAACTTGTTTGGCAGAGTCTAAAATCGCTGTATAGACAACTATATAGCGAAATTGCACATTGGCTATCGTCGCGAATAGGCGCTAGAATTCTGCTGAAAACCACGGTTTCATTCCGGCTACTTGCTGAGCCGTATTCCCGCTGGTGACAAACGACCACCGTCTATCTTGGCGGTGCGGTTTGCCAGACGGAGAAGATGAAATCAAAACTCCTAGCCCTTGGGCCTACGTCATTGCGCGCAATGATATGGCGCCTGGGCCGTGGCGAAGTCAGCCACCAGGGTGCGAGATAGAAATGTCTGCATCTCCCGACTTGGAAAGGTGTTATGGTGCCGCAACTTACCGATGCTTTCGAGCGCAAATTCTATTACCTGCGCCTGTCGATCACCGACGTGTGCAACTTCCGTTGTACCTACTGTTTGCCGGATGGCTACAAACCGGCCGGCAGCCCCAAGGCCTTTCTGTCGCTGGATGAAATTCGGCGCGTCAGCCGGGCGTTTGCCGAACTCGGCACCGAAAAGGTGCGGCTGACCGGCGGCGAGCCATCGTTGCGCCGCGACTTTACCGACATTATTGCCGCCGTACGTGAAAACCCGGCGATCCGTCAACTGGCGGTGACCACCAACGGCTATCGCATGGCGCGCGACGTGGCGCAGTGGCGCGACGCCGGCTTGACCGCCATCAACGTCAGCGTCGACAGCCTCGATGCACGCCAGTTTCATGCCATTACCGGTCAGGACAAGTTCCATCAGGTCATGGCGGGCATCGATGCCGCTTTTACTGCCGGCTTTAGCAAGGTGAAAGTCAATGCGGTGCTGATGCGCGACGTCAACCATCACCAGCTCGATACCTTCCTCAACTGGATCCGCCAACGCCCGATTCAACTGCGTTTCATCGAACTGATGGAAACCGGTGAGGGAGGCTCGCTGTTTCGCAAACATCACGTTTCGGGAGAGGTGCTGCGCCAGCAGCTGGAACGGCAAGGCTGGCAACGGCAACCACGTGGCCGCAGCGATGGCCCGGCGCAGGTATTCAGCCATCCGGATTACCAGGGCGAAGTCGGGCTTATCATGCCGTACGAAAAAGACTTCTGCGCCAGCTGCAACCGGCTGCGGGTTTCCGCCATCGGTAATCTGCATCTGTGTCTGTTTGGCGAACAGGGGATCCCGCTGCGCGATCTGCTGGCTGACGATCGGCAGTTGCCGATGCTTAAGGAACGTATTCAGAGCGGGTTGCTGACCAAAAAACAGACCCATTTTCTGCATCAGGGCAACAGCGGCATTACCCAGAACCTTTCTTTCATTGGCGGCTGATCCTGCGTTTGCCGAGGCAAGCAGGATCTTACAGTACAGGAGCAGCAACATGAGCCATGCCAGCAGCGAATTCATCCCGGCGCGTATCGCCATTTTGACCGTCTCCGACAGTCGTGGTGAAGAAGATGACACCTCCGGTGACTATTTGCAGCAAGCAGCGCTGGAAACCGGGCATCAGGTGGTTGCGCGTGCCATTGTCAAAGACAACGTTTATCAGATTCGCGCTCAGGTCTCCGCCTGGATCGCCGATGATGGGGTGCAAGCGGTGCTGATTACCGGTGGCACCGGCTTTACCGCGCGCGACAACACGCCGGAAGCGCTAGTGCCGCTGTTCGATCGTCAGATTGACGGCTTTGGTGAACTGTTCCGCATGGTGTCATATGAAGATATCGGCACGGCGACCATTCAGTCCCGTGCGCTGGCCGGTATTGCCAACCAGACGGTGCTGTTTGCCATACCGGGCTCTACCCGCGCCTGCCGTACCGCGTGGGAACGCATTATCGAATCGCAGCTGGATGCGCGTAACCGGCCGTGCAATTTTCACCCACATCTGAAGAAGTAACGTTATGACGCAGCTAACCCATATTAATGCCGCCGGCGAAGCGCATATGGTCGATGTCTCGGCCAAGGCGGAAACGGTGCGCGAAGCACGGGCCGAGGCCTTTGTCGAGATGCATGCCGCCACGCTGGCGATGATCGTCGATGGCAGCCACCATAAGGGCGATGTGTTTGCCACCGCGCGCATTGCCGGCATTCAGGCGGCGAAACGTACCTGGGAACTGATCCCGCTGTGCCACCCGCTGATGTTGAGCAAAGTCGAAGTCCAACTGGAAGCACAACCGGAGCACAGCCGGGTGCGCATCGAAACCCGCTGCCGCCTGAGCGGCAAGACCGGGGTGGAAATGGAAGCGTTGACCGCAGCGTCGGTGGCTGCACTGACCATTTACGACATGTGTAAAGCGGTGCAGAAGGACATGGTGATTGGCCCGGTGCGCCTGCTGGCGAAAAGCGGCGGCAAATCCGGCGATTTTGAGGTGAGTTATGATTGATATTCTGTTTTTCGCCCAGGTACGCGAACTGATCGGCACCGAAAGCCTGAGCCTGCCGGCGGAGTTTGCCAACGTTGAAGCACTGCGTCAGGCGCTGTGCCAGCGCGGCGATCGCTGGGCGCTGGCGCTGGAGTCAGGCAAATTGCTGATGGCGGTAAATCAGTCGCTGGTGGGGGCGGAGCACCCGCTGAACGCCGGTGATGAAGTCGCTTTCTTTCCGCCGGTAACCGGAGGTTGAGCGTGGAAAATACGCGTATTCGCGTGGGTAGCGCGCCGTTTGGCGTCGGTGAAGAATACCAGTGGCTGGCGCAGTGCGATGACGACGGTGCGGTAGTGACCTTCACCGGCAAGGTTCGCAATCATAATCTGGGTGCTGACGTCAGCGCATTGACGCTGGAACATTACCCGGGAATGACCGAAAAGGCATTAACCGCCATCGTGGTGGAAGCGCGCGAGCGTTGGCCGCTACAGCGCGTCAGCGTCATCCACCGGGTGGGTGAACTGTTCCCCGGCGATGAAATCGTCTTCGTTGGTGTCACCAGCGCGCATCGCAGCATGGCGTTCGAGGCCGCCGAATTTATCATGGACTATCTGAAGACCCGCGCCCCATTCTGGAAGCGTGAAGCCACCGGGCAGGGTGAACGCTGGGTTGACGCACGCGACAGCGATCGGCAGGCGGCAAAACGCTGGTAGACCGCCGCTGGCCAGGGTAACAAATCCATACCGTTGTCCGCAGCGCGTTACATATTCTGTGGTACGCTTAATACCGGTGGGGGCTTTCCCCGAACTTTGGTTTTACATGTAAAAGGTAACCGTCATGGACCGATATCCACGTTCCAATGGTTCGATCGTCGAACGTGCCGGCAGCGGCATTCAAACCTATATGGCACAGGTGTATGGCTGGATGACCTGTGGCCTGCTGTTAACGGCCTTTGTTTCCTGGTACGCGGCGAACACGCCAGCGATACTCAACTTCATCTTTTCCAGCCAGATCGCCTTTTTTGGCCTGATCATCGCGCAGTTGGCGCTGGTGTTCGTTATTTCCGGCATGGTAAACCGTCTGAGTGGTGCGGTGGCCACCTCGCTCTTCATGCTGTATTCGGCGTTGACCGGCCTGACGCTGTCCAGCATCTTTATCATTTACACCTATAGCTCGATTGCCAGCACCTTCGTGGTTACCGCCGGCATGTTCGGCGCCATGAGCCTGTATGGCTACACCACCAAACGCGATCTTAGCGGTTTCGGCAATATGCTGTTTATGGCGCTGATCGGCATCGTGCTGGCCTCGCTGGTCAACTTCTGGCTGAAGAGCACCGCATTGATGTGGGCGATCACCTATATCGGCGTGGTGGTGTTCGTTGGCCTGACAGCGTATGACACCCAGAAACTGAAAGCGATGGGCGAGCAGTTGAACCCGGATGACAAGGACGGTTTTCGCAAATACGCCATCGTTGGCGCGCTGACGCTGTACCTGGATTTCATCAACCTGTTCCTGATGCTGTTGCGCATTTTCGGCAACCGCCGCTGATAACCAGAGCGCGCCAGAGCGGCGCGCAAATCAGCGAAAACCGCCCCCGGGCGCTGTCTGACGACGGCGCCTTTTTTTGCGTCAGCTTATAATTCATTAATAATTCTTTGCTGTTTTGTCGACGTGTATCGGGCTATTCCGTTGAATGTATAGGCTGTATGGAAGACTAATCATTTAAAAATAGCGGTGATGGTAAAGAGGTGTTTATGTATAAGGCGTTAAGCTCAAAATGGCAGGCTCGCTTTGCGCTGTTCGATAGCGTTGGCGGCGATATCACGTCTACGCAATACCGGCAGAAAATCAAGGAACTGGGTTTCTTTGGCCGCATGAAGTACATAATGAATTTTTTCGCCTTTTTCTTTGGCATTATCTATTTCTGCATTCTCGGACTGTGGAAGAAAGGGCTGGTGCTGTTCGTCGGCATGTGCGTAGTCAATATGATCATCGGCATGGTGGAGTACTCGACCGGTAACGATCTGGACGGACTGGTACGTGCGGTAAATATCGCCTACGCGGCGATGTGCGCCATGACCGCCAATTACGCCTACTACCTGAAGGAAACGAAGGGTATCCAGGGCTGGAACCCGTTTGAAGGCTTTAGCAAAAGCTCGGCGGCTAACATCGCGCAACGCTAGGCACCGGCCATGGCCAGGAAGTCACTGCCGGCTATGTCACCAGCAGCAGGGCAATGGCGTACAGTGCGAATACCGCCAGCGCAATCAGCAATGACAGCAGCGCGCGCCATTTCAACGACGATTTGAACAGCCCGACCAGCGCCAGGTAAAACACCGCCAGATTGGCAATCAGATTGCAGCCGGCCAGTGCCAGCATCGCCAGATTGATCCATTCCGCGCTGTCTTCGGGCAGCAGCACGCCGGCCAGATAGATACCCACCACCATCAGCAGGCTGATGACGGCCAGCCGAAAGGCAAAGCGGATCATGCTGTTGAATTCGTCGTTTTTTATCGTCTGATTATCGCTCACCACAGTTTCTCCACGGATTGATCAACAATGCGCCGTTGCCGCGCCGTCAGGCAATCTTACGGCGGAACATGGCATAGGCGGCGCTGCCGGTGGTGACGGCGATCGCCAGCAGCGGCCACAGACTGTGCCAGATAATGCCAAAGCTGGCGTCTTTCAGGTAGATCTGTTTGGTGATGTCGGTAAAGTGGCGAATCGGGTTGGCCCAGGTCAGGTTCTGCAACCACACCGGCATGTTTTCCACTGGTGATACGTAGCCGGAAAGCAGAATGGCCGGCATCATAAACACGAACACGCCGATAAATGCCTGCTGCTGGGTAGCGCATAGTGAGGAAATCAGCAGCCCGAAGCCCACCAGCGACAGGCCGTAGACCAGCATGGTGGCATAGAACAGCAGTAGTGAACCGGCAAACGGGATCTGATAGAGAAAGATGCCAATCAACAGCACGATCGAAGCCTGAAAGGTGGCGACCATCAGTGCCGGCACCGCTTTGCCGATAAATATCTGCCAGGTATTGAGTGGGGAAACCAGCAGTTGCTCCAGCGTACCTTGTTCCCGTTCGCGCGCCACCGACAGCGAGGTGACGATCATCACGCCAATGGTAGTGATCATGGCAATCAGTGACGGCACGACAAACCATTTGTAATCGAGATTCGGATTGTACCAGTTGCGTACCACCAGCTCGCTGTTATTGGGTTTCTGGCGCTGGCCAATCAGTTCGTTTTGATAATCCTGCACGATCTGCTGAACGTAGTTGGCGGCAATCTGCGCGCTGTTGGAATTGCGGCCATCAAGGATCAGCTGCAGCGGCGCCGGGTTGCCGTTGGCAATATCGCGCGAAAACTGCGCCGGAAAGCGGATCAGCAACAGCGCCCGCTGATTATCGATGGTTTCGCGGATCTGCTGCGGGCTGCGCAGCAGCAGTACATGCGGAAAGGCTTTCGCTTTGGCGAAGCGTTGGGTCAGCTCGACCGATGCGTGCCCGCTGTCCTCGCTGTACACCGCAATGGTGGCATTGGTCACTTCCAGCGTGGCGGCGAACGGGAACAGCAGCACCTGCAAAATGACCGGCAGCACCAGAATCGCGCGGGTCTGCGGATCGCGTAGCAAAGACTGCAATTCCTTGATAATCAATGTCCAAAGCCGATGGAACATGGTTTCCCCTTAATCCAGACGTCGCTGGGTCTTCCAGGCGGTCAGGCCAATGAATACCACCGCTGAAGCAATCAGGAACAGCAGGTTGATCAGCAACATCGAGCCGATATTGCCCGCCAGAAACAGCGTTTTCAGCGTGCTGACAAAGTAGCGTGCCGGGATGATATAGGTAACGGCGCGCACCACTGCCGGCATGCTGTCGATCTGAAAAATAAAACCGGAAAGCATAATCGAAGGCAGGAAGGCGGCGTTCAGCGCCACCATTGCCGCATTAAACTGATTGCGGGTAATGGTGGAAATCAGCAGTCCCATACCCAGGGTGCTTATCAAGAACAGGCTGCTGATAACCAACAGCAACAGTAGTGAACCGCGGTACGGCACGCCAAAGACAAACACTGACACCACCATGCACAGCGCCATGGCGATCATGCCGAGAAAATAATAGGGCACCAGTTTGGACAGCAGCAGCTCGCTGCGCGTCACCTGCGTTGACAGCAGCGCTTCCATGGTGCCGCGTTCCCATTCGCGGGCGATGACCAGCGAGGTGAGGATCGCGCCGATCACCGTCATGATGATGGTGATGGCGCCGGGAATGATAAAGTGCTGGCTGATGGCCGCCGGGTTGAACCAATAACGCATCTGTACCTCGATCGGCGGTCGATCCTCACGCCCGGCGTCGGTGGCACGCTGTTGCTGCCACACCTGCCATACTCCCTGGGTGTAACCCTGTACGAAGTTGGCGGTGTTCGGCTCGCTACCATCGGTGACGATCTGGATCGGTGCCTGATCGAACGGCCGCGCCATGCGCTGGGCAAAATCCACCGGGATCACCACCAGACCACGGATGGCGCCTGCCTGCATTTTTTCGATCAGCGCCTGACGATTATCGCTGATGGTGGGATCGATATACGGCGATCCGGCAAAGGCATTGGCCAGATCGCGTGCGTCTTCGCTTTGCTGTTCCAGCAGGATACCGAGGCGCAGCTTGCTGGAATCCAGATTGATGCCATAACCAAAGATAAACAGCAGCATCAGCGGGATTAAAAATGCGATCAGCCAGCTGCTGGGATCGCGCAGCATCTGTCGCGTTTCCTTGAGGCACAGCGCGCGCAGCCGTCGCCAGGAAAATCGACTGTCGTCCGTGGGTGCCGAATTGCGCTTATTGTCCATGCCGTTGCTCACGACTGTTCCTCCCGATCGTACCCCTGTACCAGTTCAATAAACGCCTGTTCCATCGACGGATTCGGATTATCGTCGCTGGCGATGCGTTGTTTGAGATCGTCCGGCGTGCCGGCGGCGATGATTTTTCCGCGATACACCAGCCCGATACGATCGCAGTATTCCGCTTCGTCCATAAAGTGGGTGGTGACCATCACCGTCACGCCTTTATCGACCATGCCGTTGATATGCAGCCAGAATTCACGCCGGGTAAGCGGATCGACCCCGGAGGTCGGTTCATCGAGAAACAGAATGTCCGGTTCGTGCATCAGCGCACAGGCCAGCGCCAAACGCTGCTTGAAACCGAGCGGCAGCGCATCCGGCGTCTGGTTGAGGATCGGCGCGAAATTGAAGGCGCTGGACATTTCGCTGATTTTCTCGCGCTGTCGTTTGCCGCTCAGCCCATAAACGCCAGAAAAGAATTTAAGGTTCTGCGCGACCGTCAGGTTGCCATACAGCGAGAATTTCTGCGCCATATACCCCAGGTGCTGACGCGCCTTGCCGGAGCCGGTTTTAAGATCCATCCCCAACACCAGCGCCTTGCCGTCGCTGGGCACCAGCAGGCCGCACATCATTTTAAAGGTGGTGGACTTGCCGGCACCGTTCGGTCCCAGCAGGCCGAAGATTTCGCCTCGCTGCACCTTGAAATCGACACGATCGGTGGCGGCAAAGTCGCCAAACCTTTTGGTCAGGTTTTGCGCTTCGATTACCGTCTCCGTGCTGTCGCCCTCGACGCTGGGCATGATATCCGCCAGAGCCGATCGACTGTTTGGCCCGCCGCCGAGCAAATCGATAAACGCATCTTCAAAGCGTGGCTCTGCCTCCGTCAGTTCTGCATCGGCGATCGCCAGATCGTCAAGCACCTGACGATGGTCGGCATGCTGTTTCAGGATCAGGCGCAGGTATTTGCCCTGGATAACGCCGTCGGTGACCGTCGGCAGGCAGATCGCCCGCTGCAACAGCGCGCGGTGGCTGCCCGCCGGTACGGCAATCAGCACCGTTCGCCCGGCCATTCGCCGGGTGAGCTCTTTGGGCGCGCCGCTGAACAGCAGTTCGCCTTCGTTCATCAGCAAAACTTCGCGACACTGCTCGGCTTCGTCGAGGTAGGAGGTACTCCACAGGATCAGCATGCCGTCGTTGGCCAGCTCGTGTACCATGCGCCATAGTTCGCGCCGCGAAATCGGATCGACCCCGACTCCTGGTTCATCCAGCAGCAGCACCTGCGGTTCGCCAACCAGGGTACAGGCCAGCCCCAGTTTTTGCTTCATGCCGCCGGAAAGCTTGCCGGCCAGGCGATCGGTAAAACGCGTCAGATCGGTAAATGCCAGCAGGCGTTCGAAGGTGGTGCGGCGCTGCTCGCCGATGACGCCACGCAGATCGGCATACAGCGTCAGGTTTTCCATCACCGTCAGATCTTCATACAGCCCGAACTTCTGCGGCATATAGCCAAGAATGGCGTGCAGTTGCCGATCCTGCGCGATCGGATCCAGCCCGGCGACGCGCAGCGTGCCGCTGCTGGGTTTCAACAGACCGGCCAGCATGCGCAGCAGGGTAGTTTTACCCGCACCATCCGGCCCCACCAGCCCGGTCACCGCGCCGCTGCGCAGTTGGGTGGTCAGGCTGGCTACTGCCGGTTTATCCAGCGCCGGGAAACGCTTTTCCAACGCCTCCAGATCGATGGTATGTGCCCGTTGTTGTTCCATCACCATCCCTAACAGATTATGGCCTATCGTTGCTGGCGGTTGGCAAAGCGCAGGGTGACCGGCATGCCCTGGCGCAGCCCGTCGTCGGCGTCGGACACGATCACCCGCAAGCGGTACACCAGATCGGTACGCAAGTCGGTGGTTTCGACGCTTTTCGGCGTAAATTCGGCGGTTGGCGACACGAAGCCGATTTTGCCATGGTAGGGTTTGCCTGGGCGCCCGTCGGTATAGATTTCCAGTTCGGTCCCCGGCGCTGCCTGGCCGAGACTGGCTTCACTGACGTAGGCTCGTACCCATACCGGTGAGGTCAGCGACAGCGTGAATACCGTACTGCTGGCGCTGAGCATGGTGCCCGGTTCAACCGCCCGGGTCAGTACGGTGCCGGCAGACGGCGACAGTAGGCTGGTGTCCTGTACGTCCAACTGCGCCTGGGCCAGCGAGGCTTGCGCCTGTGCCACTTCCGCTTTGGCCTGCTCGATTTCCTGCGGGCGATTGCCGCTGAGATATTGCGCCAGCTTGTCCTTTGCCGCCTGCAAGCTGGCCTGGGCCTGGTTGCGCGCGGTGCGGGCATCCTCCAGCGCATCGGCGGAGGTGGCGCTTTTTGCCCATAATCCCTGCTGACGCTTTAGAAAACTGTCGGCATAGTTGAAGGCAGAGAGTTTCTGCGCCATTTCGGAACGCACCTGGGCGATCTCTTCGGCGCGATAGCCGGCCAGCAACAGCGCCAGTTTGGCCTGCGTGCTGCCAACGTTGGCCTTTGCCTGTTGCAGCGCATTGAGATAAGGACCGTCATCCAGTTTGCCGAGCAGTTGGCCGGGTTGCACGGTATCGCCTTCATCCACCGTCAGCGACGACAACCGCCCGCTGACGCGAAAGCCCAGATTGACGGTGCGGATGTCCACATTGCCATACAGCGTCAAGGGTTTGTGCTGCTGTTGCTGGTAATACCACCATCCGGCTGCTGCGGCAGCGAGCAGTGCCACAATCGCCAGCATCAAGATGACTCTTTTCTTGTTCATAACACTCCCTGCCAAAGTTTAACCGCCATAGCGTTGGCGCAAGCCATTAACCAGAAGATCGATATGTTCAGCCAGCACCTCAGCGATTTGCGCCGCTTCATCCGGGCCAATGTGTTGCCAACCGGCCTGACGGCGGATGGTTTCTCGTGCCACGCGGAACGACAGCACTTCGCCGAGTAACGCATGGGTATGCAGTACGATTTTGGTGGATTGCGCGTCGATACCGCTGTAGGCCGCCAGCAGTCGGCACAGTTTGTCATGCAGCGGAGCGATGACCTGTTGATGGATCAGCGGGTAAGCGTCAGAAGGGGAGAGCTGCTCGCGTGACATGATTTTGCTGAGATTGAGCGTATGTGGCTGGGTCATCAGTTCACTGAAGGCCAGCAGCCCGCGCTTGAGGTGATACAGATAGTGTTCCGGCAAGCGTTCCGCTGCCGGTAGCAGCCAGAAACGGTCGATTTCGTCGGCCAGAGGTCGGAAAGCCTGCTGGATGAAATCGGCAATCCATTGCGCTACCGCCCGATAAAGCCCTTCTTTGGAACTGAAATAGTAGGTAATAGCGGCGATATTCTGGCCGGCTCGCTGGGCGATAGCGCGGGTAGTGGCGCCCTGAATGCCGAATTCGCCAAATACGTCGATGGCAGCGCTAATCAGCTGTTCACGCGCCTGTTCGCCGCGCGGGCGGTTGTTGGGGGGCATGCTTTCAGCAACAGGCATACGGTGTCACCTGAAAAAGTTAATCAATCGTATGATTGACTTTAGGCGGGTTCTTCGAGAATGCAAGCACCAAATCCCTTCATTTTGTAAGTCAACTGGCGGTTTAATGGCCGGTGTCCGGCATAATGTGCTTTCGCGCGCTAAAATTGCCTTTTCTTGTTCGACTTCTGCTACAATCTGCGGCTTGGTGCACTGCAGTTTGTGCCAATCCCTCGTGGTCATGCTTAATGCCCCGTCTGATCGTCCTCCCCGGAAACTGCACCGAACATTGTTTAGGTTAGGGGGGATCTGGAGTCTTTCTCTACTATGTCATTTGAAACCCTCGGCTTAAGTGCTGAAATCCTGCGCGCTGTTGAAGAACAGGGCTATCGCGAACCTACGCCAATCCAGCGTCAGGCGATCCCTGTGGTGCTTGAAGGCCGTGATTTGATGGCCAGCGCCCAGACCGGTACCGGCAAAACCGCTGGTTTTACCCTGCCGGTATTGCAACTGCTGAGCAAGCATGACCATGCGGTCAAAGGCCGTCGTCCGGTGCGTGCGTTGATCCTGACGCCAACCCGCGAACTGGCGGCGCAAATCGGCGAAAACGTGCAAGCCTACAGCAAACACCTGCGCCTGCGTTCGCTGGTAGTGTTCGGTGGCGTCAGCATCAACCCGCAGATGATGAAACTGCGCGGCGGTGTAGACATTCTGGTGGCGACGCCGGGCCGTCTGCTGGATCTGGAACATCAGAACGCCGTTGACCTGTCAAAAATCGAAATTCTGGTGCTCGACGAAGCCGACCGCATGCTGGATATGGGCTTTATCCATGATATCCGCCGCGTGTTGTCCAAGCTGCCGCCGAAGCGCCAAAACCTGCTGTTCTCCGCCACTTTCTCCGACGAAATCAAAGGGCTGGCCAGCAAGCTGCTGCACAACCCGGCGTCGGTAGAAGTCGCACGTCGCAACACCGCCTCCGAGCAGATCGAACAAAGCGTGCACTTTGTTGACAAGAAGCGTAAGCGGGAACTGCTGTCGCAGATGATCGGCGAAGGTGACTGGCGTCAGGTGCTGGTGTTTAACCGTACCAAGCACGGCGCCAACCATTTGGCTGAACAGCTGAACAAAGACGGCATCACCGCCGCCGCCATCCACGGCAATAAAAGCCAGGGGGCGCGTACGCGTGCATTGGCCGACTTCAAGGACGGCAAGATCCGCGTATTGGTTGCCACCGATATCGCCGCGCGCGGTCTGGATATCGACCAGTTGCCACACGTGGTGAACTACGAGCTGCCGAACGTGCCGGAGGATTACGTGCACCGCATCGGTCGTACCGGTCGGGCCGAACGTACCGGTGAAGCGATTTCACTGGTGTGCGTAGACGAACATAAACTGCTGCGCGACATCGAACGTCTGCTCAAGCGTGAAATTCCGCGTATTGCCCTGCCAGGCTATGAACCGGATCCGACCATCAAGGCGGAACCAATCATCAATGGTCGTCAAGGCGGCGGGCGCGGTGCGCCACGCGGCAATGGCAACGGCGGTCAGCGTAATGGCAACGGCGGCGGTCAGCGTGAAAACCGTGGCAATGGCAACGCGCGTCCACAGGGCGATGGCCAACGTCGCGGTGCGCCACCGGCGCGTCGCCCACGTCGCAGCAAACCGGCTGAGTAAGCTCGCCGAGTCAATCATCAGGCCGCCGTTTATCGGCGGCTTTTTTTATGCTGAGATAGGGTTGTCTGGCGCTGGGGTTCCCCCGTATCATTGCGCCTCTTTTTTAGCTGGAGTAGTTGATAATGCGCGTTTTATTGGCGCCGATGGAAGGAGTTCTCGACTCCCTGGTCCGCGAATTGCTCACCGAAGTGAACGATTACGACCTGTGCATCACCGAATTTCTGCGCGTGGTCGATCAACTGCTACCGGTGAAATCGTTTTATCGCCTGTGCCCGGAACTGCATCATGCCAGTCGCACGCCATCCGGCACGCTGGTACGTATCCAACTGCTGGGGCAGTACCCCGAATGGCTGGCGGAAAACGCCGCTCGCGCGGTAGAGCTCGGCTCGTATGGCGTGGATCTCAACTGCGGCTGCCCATCGAAAACGGTCAACGGCAGCGGGGGCGGAGCGACACTGCTCAAGGATCCCGAGCTTATCTATCAGGGTGCCAAGGCCATGCGCGCGGCGGTGCCGGCTGAACTGCCGGTGACGGTCAAGGTGCGGCTGGGGTGGGATTCGCTCCAGCACAGCCTTGAAATCGCCGACGCGGTGCAACAGGCCGGTGCGAGCGAGCTGGCGGTGCATGGCCGTACCAAGGAGGACGGCTACAAGGCCGAACGCATCAACTGGGCGGCGATTGGCGAGATCCGCCAACGGCTGTCGATCCCGGTGATTGCCAACGGCGAGATCTGGGATTACGCCAGTGCACAGCAATGCATGCAGATCACCGGTTGCGACGCGGTGATGCTCGGGCGCGGCGCACTTAACATCCCCAATTTGAGCCGGGTGGTGAAATACAATGAACCGCGGCTGCCGTGGCCGCAGGTGGTGCAGCTGCTGAAAAAATACGTACGGTTGGAAAAGCAGGGCGATACCGGCCTGTATCATGTGGCACGCATCAAGCAATGGCTGGGTTATTTGCGCAAGGAATACGCCGAGGCCAGCGATCTGTTTGCCGAGGTGCGCGCGTTGGCTACTTCGGCCGATATTGCGCGGGTGATTAGCGCGCAAAACTAATGGGGCGCCATTGCGGCGCCCCGGTTAAGCCAGCGGTTACTGCTGGGGTTGCTCTTCGTGCGCCTGTTGTTCCAGTTTTACTTCCGCCGCGCGCTTGCGCAGACCGAACCAGCCCAGAACCAGCAATATCGCCAGGACCGGAATGGTGCCAACCGTCCAGGTGCCGTTCGGATAATCGAAGGCCATCATGATAACGACTACCAGCAGGAACAGCAGCGTCAGCCAGGAGGTGACCGGCGCGCCCGGCATCTTGAAGGAAACCGGTTTGGCCTTGCCTTCTTTGATAGCCTTACGCAAACGCATCTGACAGACGATGATAAATGCCCATGAGCTGATGATGCCCAGCGAGGCAATGTTCAACACGATCTCAAACACCCGCGACGGCACCAGATAGTTCAGCAACACGCCGATCACGTAAATGCCGCAGGTCACCAGAATACCGGCATAAGGCACTTGCTGGCTGCTCATCCGGGCCATGAACTTCGGCGCCGAGCCGCCCATCGACAGCGAACGCAGAATGCGCCCGGTGGAATACAGCCCCGAATTCAGGCTGGACAGCGCGGCGGTCAAAACCACGATATTCATGATGGTACCGATGTACGGCACGCCAAGCTTGCTGAAGAAGGTGACGAACGGGCTTTGACCGGCCTGATAGGCGTTCCATGGCAGCAGCATTACCAGCAGCACCACCGAACCGACATAGAACAGTCCAATACGCCAGATCACGCTGTTAACCGCTTTGGGCAGCATTTTTTCCGGATCCTTGCACTCGCCGGCAGCGGTGCCGATAAGCTCGATACCGGCGAAGGCAAAGATCACCCCTTGCACCAGCACCAGAGCTGGCAGCAGACCGTGTGGAAACATGCCGCCGTTATCGGTAATCAGGTGCAGACCGGTACCGTTGCCGTCAATCGGCGTGCCGACGCCGAGGAACACTACGCCAACCACCAGGAACAGCGCAATGGCCACCACTTTGATCAAGGCAAACCAGAACTCCATTTCGGCAAACCATTTCACGCCGATCATGTTCATGGTCGCGACGATACCCAGTGCGCACAGCGCAAACAGCCACTGGGGTACGTCGGCGAAGGTGCCCCAGTAGTGCATGTACAGCGCCACCGCGGTGATGTCGACGATGCCGGTCATCGCCCAGTTGAGGAAGTACATCCAGCCGGCGACATAAGAGGCTTTTTCGCCAAGAAATTCGCGGGCATAAGACACAAAACTGCCGCTGGTAGGGCGATGCAGCACCAGTTCGCCCAACGCACGCAAAATAAAGAACGAGAAGATCCCGCATACCAGATACACCAGCGCCAGCGCCGGCCCGGCCATTTCGAGGCGCCCGCCGGTACCGAGGAACAAACCGGTACCGATGGAACCGCCGATGGCGATCATTTGTATTTGCCGGTTGCCCATACTTTTGTGATAACCGGATTCATGTGAGTCTAACCAACGTCTCCTCGCCGCGTGCTTGTCATGCGCCGACTTTGTGTGTGATTTCATCATCCGTCCTGTTTTTCCTGTCTATCGTTGAGTTTGCTCCGACTGCAAGCAAACGATTGCTATTGGCAATCGCATGAGAATGAGGTCATGGCTTCATTCTGCTGTTTATTGTTTGTACACTTGCCGTTAAATAACGGCGGAGCATGCTACCTTTTCTGTTTAAATGAGGCAAAAGTTCCCTGCACGAAATCGTGAATAATTGTGTTTATTATTTGTTAATTTAATGAAAGTACATATTTATCAAAACGATAAAATATGTATAAAGAACTTGGCGGTAAATAGAAGAATGTGATGAATATCCCAAAAATAAACCGCATTTTCGGCGGGGAAATAATAACTATGCAGTAGGATGCTTGTTATAAAATATATTTGTCTGATATTTAAAACTGCTACCGACGGGGAATATTAGCCAGCTTGGTAATCAGCAGCTTCTGCTGCAGAGAACGATTTGCCCGTCAGTTCATGTTGTCAGCCAGGGCCACGGCTGCGGTGTTGATGCCAGGCAGGATGGGGGGGGTAATCGAGCCGTGGCACATTGCCTGCCTGCGTCACGGCTCTTGGTTCAGGCGGTTTCTTCTGCCGGCAATGCCGAAGCCGGCAAGCCAAACAGTTTATCGAATGCCCAGTTATAGACGAAGGTATAGCAGGGAATAATGACAATCAGCGCCATATCCAGCAGCAGCGCCTGCCACAGTGAAATTCCCATCCACCAGGCAATCAGCGGTATCAAATACACCACCAGCGTCAATTGAAAGCCAACCGCATGAAAAATTCGGCGTCTAACCGTGCGGGTACGCGACGCCTGGCGGCTTTCCCAGAATTCAAACAGACAGTTGTAGATAAAATTCCAACTGACCGCGATGGTGGTGATCGCCACTGCCAGCGGCCCGGTACTGCTGGGGGCGCTGCCCGATAGCAGCGCCAGCCCGAGCGCCGAAATCGCCATCCCGATGATTTCATAAGCGGTGACATACACCAGTTTGCGTTTAACGCCTTGCATGGGGGTCTTGCTCCTTCATTTTTCTGGCCGATAAGAGGATCGCCGGTGACGGCTGGTCAAGAGACGGCTAAGATAGCGTCAATGCTATTGATAGAAAAAGTCGGGAGCTGTCAGTTTATCTGATAGGTTGGCGTGATGAATTTTTCCAGTGACAATATTGAGCTGTTTCTGGCGGTGCTCGATCGCGGTTCGTTTTCCGCTGCTGCCCGGGCGCTACGGCGCGTGCCATCGGCGGTCAGCATGGGCATCGCCAACATGGAGGCGGAGCTGGGGTTTCAGCTGTTCGACCGCACGCATCGCGAACCGGTGCCGACGGCGATGGCGCTGGCATTGGCACCGCATGCGCGGCTGATTGCCGACCAGCTGAAACAGTTGCAAATCCATGCTATCGAGCTTTCGCAAGGGCTGGAAAGCACCCTGTCGATCGGCGTGGCGTCCGACATTAACAGCAGCGCGTTGTTGACGGCGGTCACCACGCTTGCCGAACGCTATCCGCTATTGAATATCGAAGTACTGACAGCGCCACAGGATGATGTACTGCATATGCTGCATCAGCGGCGGGTGGGCGTTTGCCTGGCGTTTGGCGGTTTGAACGTCAATATCAAAGAGCAGTTTCACTTTATCGGCAGCGAGTCGCTGATCGCCACGCTATCTGCGCAACATAGCGCGTTGCGGCATGCCGACGCGGCGCTGTACCTGGAGGATCTGGTCAATGTGCGGCAAATCATCATCGCCAGCCGCGACCTGCCGATGGCCGACCTGCGGCCGCGGGTGGCGGAATCCTATTGGCGCACCGACAGTTTGCAGATGGCACTGAACATGGTGGAAGCCGGATTGGGCTGGGGCAACTTCCCGCAGTCGCTGATCGCCCCGCTGTTGGCACAGGGGCGGCTGACTCGCCTGAAATTCAAGAATACCAAGAATGAGCTGCGGTTGCCGATCCACCTGATTTGGCTGAAGAATCAGCCGCTGGACAAAGCTGCCCGCGAGCTGGTAGCGCTGATGCGCCAGCAATAACCGTCGTTGCTCCCCTTGCTGGTCGATCTGCCGTGGTATGCGTTAGTAGCCTTTGTTCTGTTTGCACCGCGTCCACGGCGGATTTCCCCGCGCTGGCGGCGGGGTGTTGGCATTGCGAGGGCTGAATAAATGACTATTCATTTGCATGGCGACGGCGCCACCAGTAGCGCGCCAGCCAGATAATGGCGATCGCCACAACCACCAGCAGCACAGCGGAGAGCTTTTTGTCGATGCCGGCAAGAAAACCTTCCATTGCCTGCCCGCCAAAGTAGCCGATCAGCACGAAAATCGTTGCCCATAATAATGCCCCGAGCAGATTCAACGGGATAAAGCGCGACGGCGGTAACCGGCTGGCGCCGATCAATACCGGGCCGATAATCCGAAAGCCGTACATGAAACGCACGCCGATGACAAACAGCATCGGATGGCGAGCGATCAGTTTTTGTGCACGCTCAATGCGCTGCTGCTGGCTTTTCAAACGGGCAATCGCCTTGCCACCAAAGCGCCGACCGGCGAAATACAGCAGTTGATCGCCCAGCGTGCCGCCAAGTGCCACCACCGCCAACACCCAGGGCAGTTGCAGCAACCCTTCATGGGCGGCCATGCCACCGAGCATGGTAATGGTTTCTCCCTCCGCCAGGCAGCCGATGAATAACGCCCAGTAACCGTAATCCGTAATGTAATGGGCCAGTTCGTTCATCCGATACTCCTCGTATTGCCGACAGTTGGGGTAAGTATACGCGCCAGTGTGACGACCGGGCACGCTGACGGCGCACGATCGGCCTATCCACTGGGCTGAAACGACGCCAGCCAGCGGCGCTGTCACTTTTTGACGGGGGGCGACCAGCCCGCCAGACGGGCGCGTTGCGCCTGTTTGCCGCCGACAGAATTTGTCACAAATAGGCACGCATATTCACAGTGCCAAGACCCTAACGCTAATTTATACTTCCTCGCAGTTTCTCAAACCATCCCCCCTATCTGTGACAGAGTAATTCATGTGAAAATCCGAGTTTTGGTTCTGACCCTATTGGCATTGCAGTCTGGCGTGGGTTTGGCGCCACGCGCACTGGCCAGTGAAAGTGCGACCGCCCTGCATGCCACCCAGCCTGAGCTGGCCTCTGGCAGCGCGATGGTGGTGGACATGAGCAATCATAAAGTCATTTATGCCCGTAACCCGGATGAAGTGGTGCCGATTGCCTCGATCACCAAGTTAATGACCGCCATGGTGACGCTGGATGCGCATTTGCCGCTCGACGAGATGTTGACGGTGGACATTCAACAGACGCCAGAAATGAAAGGGGTCTATTCACGCGTCAGGCTGAACAGTGAAATCAGCCGCAAGGATATGTTGCTGCTGGCGTTGATGTCGTCGGAAAACCGTGCCGCCGCCAGTCTGGCGCACCACTATCCTGGCGGGTATAACGCGTTTATCAACGCGATGAACGCCAAGGCCAAGGCGCTGGGGATGACCCGAACTCATTACGTTGAACCGACCGGGCTATCGATTCACAACGTGTCTACCGCACGCGATTTGAGCAAGCTGCTGCTGGCCACCAAGCAGTACCCGCTGATCGGCCAGCTGAGCACCACTACCGAACGCATGGCGACCTTCAAAGACCCCAATTACACGCTGCCGTTCCGCAACACCAACCATCTGGTGTATAACCCGAAATGGAATATCCAGCTGACCAAGACCGGTTTTACCAATCAGGCCGGCCACTGTCTGGCGATGCGTACCATGATCGGCAACCGCTCGGTGTCGCTGGTGGTGCTGGACGCGTTCGGCAAATACACCCATTTTGCCGACGCCAGCCGACTGCGCAGCTGGATTGAAACCGGCAAGGTGACGCCAATTCCGGCCGCCGCGCGCGATTACCGCCGTCAAAAGGATGCGCGTCTGGCGAGCAACGCCGCCGAATAAGCCTTAACCCGGCCCGGAATGTCACGGGCCGGCCAACTCCCGCCGCAAGATGTTCTATGCTTAATCAAACGCTGACTGATCCATAAGATAGCCACGCATTGGTGGTTAAATCCCGTTATGCTGGCAAAGTTTTGTTTTGTGAGATTGGTGACAGAGTTACCGTTGGGGCGAGATACCCGGGCCTGGCGCACCTGGGGGCAGGCGGGGGACACATCCCCGTTTCCCTGGCTGCGGGCCAATCTGAAGGTTGTTCAAATTTGCTGCCGGCAAATTTGTCCGGCGGCTCACGCCGCAGCGGCCGTAACGGTATGCTCCCCCATATCTGACTTTGCCGCATTTGATTTTCGTTTTTGATAAGGATGACCCAAATTGGCCGGAAGTAGCTTACTGACTCTGATTGATGACATCGCTTCGTTGCTGGACGATGTCTCGCTGATGACCAAAATGGCGGCAAAAAAGACCGCCGGGGTGCTGGGAGACGATCTGGCGCTGAATGCGCAGCAGGTCACCGGGGTAAAAGCCGATCGTGAATTGCCTGTGGTATGGGCGGTAGCGAAAGGCTCATTGATCAACAAGGCGATTCTGGTGCCGCTGGCGCTGCTAATCAGCGCCTTTGCGCCTTGGGCGATTACGCCGTTGCTGATGGTGGGCGGCGCCTATCTGTGTTACGAAGGTTTTGAAAAAGTGTTCCATAGCCTGACGCATAAAAAGGGCGAAGGGGAACACCGTGAACCGCTGAACCCAGATGAAGACGTGGCGGCATTTGAACAGCGCAAGGTGAAAGGAGCGATACGTACCGACTTTGTACTGTCGGCGGAAATCATCGCCATTACGCTCGGCACCGTAGCCGCTGCCAGCTTCAGCCAGCAGGTGATCGTGCTGTGTGGTATCGCCATTGTCATGACCGCCGGCGTATACGGCATTGTCGCCGGCATCGTCAAGCTGGACGATCTGGGATTGTACCTCAGCCGCAAAACCAGCTCGCTGGCGCAGGTGGTTGGCCGTGCGATCGTCGGCGCGGCGCCGTATCTGATGAAAACCCTGTCGATCGTCGGTACCATTGCCATGTTTATGGTCGGTGGCGGCATTTTGACCCATGGTTTGCCGTCAGTGCATCACCTGTTTGAAGACTGGGCGTCGCATATCACGGTGATACCGTCATTCGATCACATCGTGCAGGGGGGGGTGCCTTCGCTGCTGAACGTAGCGTTCGGCTTTGTCGCCGGCGGCGTAGTGCTGTTGCTGGTGTCGACGCTGGGCGCTATCCGCGGTCGTTTCAAAGCCTGATCCGACCGGGCAGGGCGCGCCTGCGCTCTGCCGACTATTCTGCCAGGGTGGTATGCCCTTCTCCCAACGACCGCTGCATCAGGTGGGTATCGCGCCAACTGCCGAACTTGAAGCCGACGGCGTTCAATGTGCCAATGCTGCTAAAACCCAATTTACGGTGCAGTTCCAGCGAGCCGAAATTATTGGCCGAGTCGCCGACCACCGCCAGCATCTGGCGCCACTGACCGCGTTCACAGCGGGCAATCAATGCGCCAAGCAGCGCTTTTCCGATGCCTTTGCCCTGCATGCCGGCGGCGATGTAGACCGAATCTTCCACGGTAAACCGATAGGCGGGGCGGGGTCGATACGGCGTGGCGTAGCAATAACCCACCACCCGCTCCTCCAGCTTCGCTACCAGCCACGGCAATCCGGCAGACAGCACGCTATCGTGACGATGCTGCATTTCTGACAGTGACGGCGGCGTTTCTTCAAAAGATCCTGCGCCGTGCAACACATGGTGACGATAAATATCCGCCACGACGACGAGGTCTTCAGGCGTGGCATCGGTAATCGACAGCAGCACCTGCGGCATTGCGGAAAGCGTCATGATATATCCTGTTTACCGAGTGAAATCAGATGGGAAACCATTATGCACGTTGTTAAACGACAAGATAAATTGCTGTTTGTTATCGCATTATAAGCAAGCGATCTGGCTACAGGAGGACGTTACCCGCGGGGGCGGGTAACGGGGGCAAAACTATTGGCCGTGCATCAGGTTGGTCACCGCCTGGCGCAGATAGGCCAGCAGGGCCGGCGTCAGCCAGGTGCCTTCGCTCAGCGTCGGCTCCTGTTCCATCGCCTGGCGGATTTTCATCTGCGTCGCCGGGTTGTCGCCGGCATAGGAGCGGAACAGCGCCAGCCACTGGGACGCCAGCTGTCGGGCGTGCTCGCTGTCTGCCGGGACGCCGTCGTCGAGCGCCTGCTGGAAACCGGCGATCAGCGCAGGCCATTCCTGCATCCGATCAAAATAATGCTTGCGCACGTAGGCATATTCCTCGGCAGACAGGTATTGCCGGTAAATCGCCAATTTGGTTTCGGCAAATGCCCGGGTAATGTAATCGGTCATCGCCGGCGTAATACCGGTTTGCTGGCGCATGGACGGTTCGTCGGCGTGCATGGCGTTCAGTCGGGTAAGAAACGCCGGATTGCCGGCGGTGTCGCGCTCCAGCGTCACCATCCAGCGCCGTGCGATGGCCTGGGCCTGCGGATCCTGCGCCGCAACGCCGTTTTGCATCAGTTGGCGAACCTGCTCCACCATCGACGCCCATTCCTGCTGACGTTGGGCGTCAGGCTGGTAAAACGGCAGTTGCGTCAATTCGTCAGCGGTAAAATATTTGTCGTACATGGTCATTAACTCCAAGGTGGTCAGCCAGTCGTTCATAGCCGGTTCGTCGCCAACCGTCAGCTGTGCGTGCAGTTGCTGCAAGCGATGGCGCAGCGTGGCGATTTGAGTCAGCTGCCGGTCGAGCATGGCAAGCTGCTTTTCAATCACCGCCGGCAAAGCCAGCTCTGAACGTGCCAGAATCGCCCCGACTTCCGCCAGCGTAACCCCCATACGGCGCAGTGCCTGTATCTGGTGCAGACGGGTGACATCAGCACGGTTATACAAACGATAACCGGCGTCGGAACGCGCCGAAGGGACCAGCAGGCCAATATTGTCGTAATAATGCAGGGTGCGAACGGTAATGCCGGACCGGCGTGCCAGTTCACCGACTTTTAATAACATGCTGTATTCCTCCCTTGTGCGTGCAGAGAGACTACAGCCTGACGTGACGTCAGGGTCAAGCGGAGGATTGCCATTTTTTGTCTGGCGATCGGGAGCTGAGTGCCCCCGACCGCCGATGAGGCGTTGCGGTTTACCAGCCCTTGACTGCACCGCCGTTAAACAGGGTGGTTGCGGCGTTGGCGACCTCGTCCGACTGATAGGCCTTCACGAAGTTTTGCACGTTTTGCGCATTTTTATTGTCTTCGCGCGCCACCACGATATTTACGTAGGGTGACTGCTTATCTTCTATGAAGATACTGTCTCGGGTGGGAGACAGCCCGATTTGATTAATGTAGGTGGTGCTGATGATCGCCACCGCCACCTTGGCATCGTCCAGCACGCGCGGCAGTTGCGCGCCTTCCAGTTCCATGATGCGGTAATTGTGCGGGTTGGCGCTGATGTCCAAGGCGGTCGGCAGCAGTCCCTTACCCGATTTGAGCGTAATCAGGCCGGTTTTTTGCAACAGCAGCAGCGCCCGGCCAAGGTTGGTGGGATCGTTGGGAATGGCGATGGTTGCACCGTCCGGCAATTGGCTGACCGAGGTGTATTTTTTCGAGTAACCGGCCATCGGGAAGACGAAGGTGTTGCCGACGGCCACCAGCCTGTAGCCATGATCGTGGTTCTGCTGTGTCAGAAATGGCCGATGCTGAAACACGTTGGCATCCAGATCGCCCTTGTCGGTGGCGTCATTGGGCAGCAGCGAACCGCTGAATCCCACCAGTTCGACCTCCAGGCCGTATTTTTCCTTTGCCACCCGTTTGGCCACTTCGGCAACGTCCTGTTCGGCGCCGTTGATGACCCCGACCCTGATATGGTTTTGATCGGACTTTTGCTCACAGCCTTGCAGTAACGCCGTTGCCGCCAATGCGGCCGCCAACGCGCCGTAACGCCAGTTAATCGCCATCTGTCACTCCCTGAAAAAAACAAGAAAATCAGTCATTTTGTCCAGACAGATAAGCGCAGCGGCGACGGGAAGTCAAACCCGGCCTCAGCACATTCGCTTATAAAATATAACCGTTTAAAGCGGCCGTAGTACCACGATACCGGGGGTGGCTACCACATAATCGATAAAGGGCGAATCCACCACCCGGCGATTATGTTCGCGCGAGGAGGCATTGCGCAGCACCGGACCGCTGGGGGTCATGAGGTAGATACCGACATGGCTGACGTCCAGACCGGGCAGGTTGCTGTAAATGCCGATATAGTCACCGGTGCGCAACTGGCTCAGCAGGTGGTCGTTAACGTAACCACTGGGAATATAGCTGATGGCGTGCGTGACGTTTGGCAAGCCGGGCAGGTATTGGCTGCCGTCGGCTTTGCGGTTCAGCGTCTTGTTCAGCGTGACTGCGTGCGGGCTGAGTTGAGCGCTGATGTCTTTGACGCTGGCGTGCGGCGGCTGTGACCAGTCGCTGAAGAAATGTTTGCGGGTCAGGAAGCCGATCTCTGCGTTGACGTAACGCACGGTAGTCAACCGGTGGATAAACTGCGGGTAATCCTCGGCGTTGCGCAGCGCTTCAACGTAATCCAGCAAGGTGAAGCAATCCACGGCGCGAAAATCAATCGTCAGCTGCTCCGCGTTGCTGGCGGAGCCGATCAGCATCTTCGCCAGGTAAGGCGTGTCGAGAAACTGCTGTGAAATCAGCGCAATGCGTTGTCCGTTGTTCAGCGCTGGCTGAGAATTGCGCAGGGCGAGTAAGGCGTCGATCCTGGCACGCGTTAAAGGGTCAATGTTCACCTGGCTGTCCGTGGGTTGTATGGGTTGCGGTGCGGGCGGGGCGTGGGTGGCGAGTGGTGGCTGCCCGGCGCATCCGCCCAATAATAGCATTAACGTCCATTGCGCTGCCTTGCCCATGTATCCCCCGTCGGTGGCCTGTGGTGTCGAATGACCGCAATTATCACTCCACCGTGACGGATAAAGTCTAAACCATGACCAAACCGCTGTGCATTGGGTTAATAGCCGACCTGATTGTTGAAGGGAAAATACCAGAACAGCGCGATTTCATGGTCGGCGATATCCGGTTGGCCGCGGTACAGCAAGCGATCGATACCCCCCAGGGTAAAACCGTAACGCTGATAGCAGCGGCAGGCGGTCAGATTGTTATTTTGCGTTTCCAGCATCAGGCCGGCGGTGTCACGCTCGCGCGCCCATTGCTGTGCCGCATTCAGCAGCGCGGTGCCGATGCCGCGCCGCCGCGCCTGACGGCTGACCGCCACTTCTTCAATCAGCGTGTAATCATTCCAGTTTTTGCTCAGAGTAATATGGCCGACCGCTACGCCGCGCTGTCGGGCAAGAAAGGTATCGCCTTCGTCGTTGACGAACGGCGCCAGCGGGTAGTTTTTGCGAAACGGTACCACCGGCAGCATTGGCCACTGTTCCAGCGGCGTGTCAAAGCGGGGCTGGGCGTACTGTTCGACGTAAAAGGTAAAATCGTTATTTTCCAGATAACCCTCGGGCAAGTCGGTGATGCGTTCAATCACGATCTCGCTCATTACGGCAACTCCCGCAGCAGTTTGGCCGGATTGCCGGCATAGATACCCTTGCGCGTGATATTTTTGGTCACTACCGCGCCCGCACCGATCACCGCGCCGTCGCAGATATCTACCGCTAAAATGGTCGCACCGGAGCCGATAGATACCTGGTTGCCAATCTGCGAGCGTCGCCAGTTCGCGGCGTTGGCGTCCGGCGTGCCCTGCTTGAACAGGTCGTTGGCAAACATCACGCCATGACCAACAAAACAGTCCTCGCCAAGCGTGACGTATTCGCAAATAAAACTGTGCGATTGAATTTTGCTGCGTGCGCCGACGGAGACGTTTTTTTGTATTTCGACAAACGGCCCGACAAATACGTCGTCCCCCAGATAGCAGCCGTACAAATTGCTGGGTTCAACCACCATTACGTTTTGCCCGACCTCAACGTCGGCAATGCCGCTTTGGCGGGTACGAAGTTTTGGCGTCATGGTATTTCCTCCCAAAGTGCTAACAGTTTGATTATAGAGTAAACCGCCCGCTGAACCCGCTTGTGCGAACGTTTTTTCAACAAAAGACTATAATATTGTCAGGGGGAGAGCCCTGTGGCCGCTGACCTCAAGCGGACGAATGTCCGTCAGAGGTGTGTTTTTCCTCGCCGAGTGCGGCCTACGGCGAGATGAGGAGGTGTTTCATGGTTAATCATGTTTGGGGGCTGTTGACTCATCCCAACACCGAGTTCAAGGAAATTCAGCGCGAGAACGAAAGCGTCTCGCATCTTTATACCCACCATGTGCTGTTAATGGCAGCCATTCCGGTGATCTGTGCGTTTATCGGCACCACCCAACTGGGCTGGCTGTCCGGTGACGGGCATGCCATTCAGCTGGATATGTTTACCGCCTTGTATACCGCCGTGGCCTTTTATCTGCTGATGCTGGCGGGTGTGGCGGTGATGGGCAAGGTGATCCACTGGATGGCTCGGCGTTATGAATCCCGCCCGAGCCTGCATCGCTGCATGGTGTTTGCCGGCTACGTTGCCACGCCGATGTTCCTCAGCGGCCTGGTGGCACTGTATCCGGTGGTATGGCTATGCCTGTTCGTCGGCGTTGTCGGCCTGTGTTACTCCGGCTATCTGCTGTATCTGGGTATTCCGCATTTCCTGGGCATCGACAGCCGGGAAGGTTTCATCTTCTCGAGTTCCACCTTCGCCATCGGCATTCTGTTGCTGGAGCTGCTGCTGGGTCTGACGGTGCTGATGTGGGGCTATGGTGTCTGGCTGTTTTGACCGTTAATCCCTGCCGCTGAATCGCCCCTCATGTCGGCCCGGCATGAGGGGCCTGTTATTTATGCCTTACGGAACACCAGCAGCACGCCGCACACGATCGCCGCCATGCCGGCCAGGCTCAGCGGCGCCAGACGGTGGCCGAGCAGCAGGTAATCGAGCAGCGCGGTGACGGCGGGGATCAGATAAAACAGGCTGGTGACCTGCACCAGATTACCGCGCTGTATCAGCCGGTAAAGCAGCAGGGTGGCCAATACCGAAATCACCACTGCCATCCACACCAGCGGCAGCACCAGCGCCGGTTGCCAGTCAATGTGTTGGGGCGTAAGCGGCATCGCCGCCGCGCACACCAGCAACCCGACGGCATATTGCAATGGCAGCACCGCCAGCGGCGGCTGATCCATCCCTTTTTGTAGCAGCGTACCGACGGTCATGCAGCCCAGGGCGATAAACGCGCAGGCGATGCCGGCCGGCGAGAAGTGCGCCACCATCACGCTCTGATATACCACCAGCACCAATCCACCCAGCGCCAGCAGCAGACCAACTGCGCGCAGTCCCGCACAGCGCCGTTCGGTAATGAACTGAGTGAGGATCGGCTGCACGCCGAGCAGGGTTGCCAGCACCCCGGGCGTGATGCCCAATTCCAGCGCCAGCAGATAGGCCGTTTGGTAACAGCCGATCATCAGCAGGCCGATAAGCGCGACCCGCCAACGGCTGCCGGGCGCCGGCAATAGCCGCCGTTGCCACAGGCCGAGCGCGATCAGCAGCGTGAGCGCAATCGTGCAGCGCAGACTTAAAAATACCAGAGCGGAGGCGTGCTCCAGCCCCATACGCGAGAAGATGGCGCCGCTGCTCCACAGCAGCACAAACAGCGTTGCCAGGCCGGCATTGGCCGGCTGAGAGATAGTTCGCATTCAATTTCACCTGTCAGGGAATAACAGACTCCGGCGCAGACGACGCTTCAGGTCATACGCAATCAGCTAACCGGAGGGATAAATTCAGTGTGGGTTTAACGCACCACCACGCGGCGCGGCGGTGGAGCCACGCCAGCCATGACGGCGACCACGACAGATGAAACGGCAGGAGGGGAGACGGAAACACAAGGCACAACGGCGGCCGGGAAGGTCGCTGATGTTGGATCGCTTGCCTGTGTGAAAACGCTCATTGAGATGCCCGTTAGTATGGATTTAACAGCGTAAACAATCGACCGTGGCTCAACGCGAGCCGTGGGATAGCGCAACGCACTACGCCAGGCGCGGAGCACAACCGGCGGTCAGTAAAGTAAATTATGCGTTCTAGCGCGGGTTTGCAACAATAAATTAACAGCACTCTCCGCAAAGAGAGTGCCGGAAAAGACGGTTAGTGGCGACTGACCACCACCAGTTTCTGGTTAACGAATTCCTTGATGCCCAAATCTGACAGCTCGCGGCCAAAGCCGGAGCGTTTTACGCCGCCGAACGGCAACTCTGGCGCGGTATCGGTCAGCGAATTGATATACACCATGCCGGTTTCAATGCGCGAGGCCAGCCGTTTGGCGCGCTCGATATCGCCGCTGAAGATTGCGCCGCCGAGGCCATAGTGCGAGTCGTTGGCCAGTTGTACCGCGTGGTCATCGTCTTGTACCACGTAAATCTGCGCCACCGGGCCGAAGAACTCTTCGAAATAGGCCGGATTTTCCCGACTGATATTGGTCAGAATGGTGGGTTCAAAGAAATTGCCGTCATGCTGCGGCGCCTCGCCGCCATAATGCAGGGTTGCGCCATGGTCGACGGCGTTTTTGACCTGCGCTATCAGCCCGTCGAGCGCCGCTTTTGACGACAGCGGCCCGAGGGTGGTGGCCTCATCCAGCGGATCGCCGAGGGTGACCGAACGGAACCGCTCGGTGAGTTTTTGCAAAAATGCCTCGGCGACGCCCTGTTGCACGATAAAACGCTTCGCTGCGGTACACACCTGGCCGGCATTGTTCAGTCGCGCCTGGGCGCCCACTTTTGCCGCTCTGTCCAGGTCGCAGTCGTCGAGTACCACAAACACGTCGTTTCCGCCCAGTTCCAGCGTGGCCTTCTTCAATTTTTTCGCTGCCTGTGCGGCAACGACGCTGCCAGCCTTTTCCGAGCCGGTGAGCGCCACGCCCTGTACCCGCGGATCGGCGATGATATTGGCCACCTGATCCGTTGAAATGAACAGATTGGTATAGGCGCCCTCGGGAGCACCGGCCTCCAGCAGCAACTGTTCAAACGCAACGGCACAGTTGGGTACGATGCTGGCATGCTTGACCATTACCGGGTTGCCGGCGGCCAGGTTCGGCGCCAGCACGCGCATCAGTTGATAATACGGGAAGTTCCACGGCTCAACCGCCATCAGCACGCCGATCGGATGATGTTCTACCCAGGCTTCGCCCAACGTGGAGTCATAGCGTACCGGCGCCAGGAACTGCTGGGCATGATCCGCGTAATAACGGGCGATTTGCGCGCACAGGGCCACTTCGCCGCGGCTTTGGTTAATCAGTTTGCCCATTTCCACGCTGGCAATCTTCGCCAGTGCTTCCCGCCGGCTGTCCATCAGATCGGCCAGTTTATGCAGCACCGGCAGGCGTTGCGCGATATCACCCCTGGCCCAGGCGGAATGATACAGCGCGTCGGCCTGTGCCAACGCCTGTTCGATCTGTTGGTCGCTGTGTGGCGTATATTCTTTGATCAGCTGGTTGTTAAAGGGGTTGATGGTCTGGTATGCCATGAAATAGCTCCTTTCGTCGTGCAAAATGGCGCAAACGCAATAACGCAGGCATAGCTGCCGCGTCCATCAACAAGTTTAGGTCAATAGCGTTGGGGAAACTGCCTGGCATCGGCAAATTGCCGCTGCTGCCGCGTATTACCGGGCTGCGGCGGCAGACGCAGATGTTACCGGGTATTGCTGCCCCAGTTTTTCAGCTTGCTGGTTTTGCCCAGGCCAGGGTTGAAACTGTTGGTGGGATCGGCCTGCTGATAGAAGGTTTGTAACGCCGGTTTGGCGTAATACAGGTGGCCGACGTTATGCTCGGCCGGGTATTCCGCGCCACGCCGATCGAGGATTGCCAACATCTGTTGTTTCAGTTGGTGCGTGTCGACGCCTTTCTTCACCACGTAGTCCTGGTGGAACACGTGACACATAAAATGGCCGTAATACAGTTTGTGCACCAGCTGGCTGTCGATTTCCGGCGGCAGCGTTTCGAACCATTGGTTGTCGTTGCGGCGCAGCGCGATATCCAGCGCCAGAATATCCTCCACCTTATCGGCGTGAACCGCATGGTAACGCACCGCGGCACCCGCGGCGGCAAAGCGATGCAGGAAGGCTTTTTTGCCTTCGTCGGCGGTACAGACAAAAAAGTCGCCGTCGGCGCTGGCAAAGTAGTGTTTCAGATAGGCATAGGCTTCTTCGGTGCCGGCACCGGACATTTTTAACAGCAGGTGGTGTTCAAAGCGATCGCGATACGCCTTCATGCGTTTCGGCAGGTGACTGGGAGCCAGATGGCTCAACCCCTGCATCAGGCGGTCGGTCAGGTTATGCGGCAGCAGCGGCAGTTTGTTGAACGTGGCGTCGACGCGACCCTTGAGGGTAAAAAAGCGCGGCATCTGGTCGGTGCCGAGCTTGTCGATCATCAGGAAGGTGTCCTTGCCGTAGGTTTCGGCGATGTCGAAAATGTCCCGATGCATATACTCGCCGGCCACCGGCAGGTTTTCGAACTGGCTCAGCATGTGGCGACGCAGCTCGGTCAGTACCGCCGTGTCGTTGGTGCCGATATAAAATACCTGTTCCTGCGTTTCCTTTTCGAAGGTGTCGAGCCGTACCGCGAACACCGCCAGTTTGCCGGCGCAGCCGGAGGCTTCGTATAATCGGCGCTGGTCGGCGTTGAAGCGTGAAGGGGTGTCGGCATCCACGTCGCGTACCCGCTCGGCGTATTCATTATCCGACGCGCGCAGCTCGCCGTACTCCACGTCCTCCGGTCGGTAATCTCCCTGTTCCAGCCGGGTGAGGATTTCTTCTGGCGTGTCGCCAAGCCGGATACCCAGATGATTGACCAGCCGCAACTGGCCATCGGCGCCCAGTTGGGCGTACAACGCCATTTCGGTGTATGCCGGGCCGCGTTTGACCAGCGAACCGCCGGAGTTGTTGCACACCCCGCCGATCACCGACGCGCCGATACAGGACGAACCGATCACCGAATGCGGCTCTCGGCCATAGGGCTTTAGCAACTTTTCCAACTGGTTCAAGGTACTGCCCGGGAAGCCGACCACCTGCTTGCCATTATCCAGCACCTGGACATGATCGAGCCGCAGGGTGCTAACGATCACCACATCGCGATCGTAATCATTACCGCTCGGCGTAGAGCCTTCGGTTAAACCGGTGTTTGCCGCCTGCATGATGACAATCTTGTCGGCAGCGACGCAGGCCTGGAGGATTTGCCACAGTTGCAGTAGCCGGGTGGGGAAAACCACCGCCAGCGCGTCGCCAACCCCGGAACGAAACCCTTTGCGGTAGCGTTCGGTACTGCGTGCGTCGGTCAGCAGTTGCTGGCCGCCGACGATGTTTTTCAACTGACTGATAAATGCCTGCTTTTCGCTGCTGGCGGACTGCGTCATGCCGATCTCCCTGTCACGTTATCTTGGTGTTCGGATTAATAGCGTTCTGAAAACCCGTTCTGACGCTCTTCTTCACGCAGCGTCAGAATTTCCACCCCGTCGGCGGTGACCGCTACGGTGTGCTCCCACTGGGCTGACAGTTTTTTGTCGCGGGTGATCACCGTCCAGCCATCTTTCTTCTGTTTGATACGGCGATCGCCCTGGTTAATCATCGGTTCGATGGTAAATACCATCCCTTCCTGCAACGTCATGCCGGTACCCGGCTGGCCGAAGTGCAGCACCGCCGGCTCTTCATGCATCTCGCGACCGATGCCGTGGCCGCAATATTCACGCACGATGCTGTAGCCGGCCTGCTCGGCGTGTTGCTGTATGGCATGACCGATATCACCCAGCGTCGCGCCCGGTTTTACCGCGCGGATGCCGGCCCACATCGACTGATAGACATTGTTTACCAGCCGTTTGGCGACCGGCGATGGTTGGCCGATGCAATACATTTTGCTGGAATCGGCGATATAGCCGTCGTTTTCCAGCGTGATGTCGACGTTGACGATCATGCCGCTGCGCAGGATTTTACTGGCGGACGGGATGCCGTGGCACACCACTTCGTCGATTGAGGTGTTCAGCACATAAGGGAAATCGTACTGGCCCTTGCTGGCCGGGCGCGACTTCAGCTCATTGACGATGAATGCCTCGGCGCGGTCGTTGATCTCCATGGTGGAGATGCCTTCACGGATCGCTCCATCGAGCATAGCAAACACCCTGGCCAACAGTGCGCCAGAGTGCCGCATTTTGGCAATCTGTTCCGGCGTCTTGATCACAATCTGTTTCACCCGACAATCTCCTTCAGCGTCAGCGCGTTATCTTTCATCATTTTCTTGACCAATTGCGGATAGGTCAGTTCCGGGTTGAATTCGGCCAGCATGCCGATCTTGATCCAGTATTCGGCCTGCGCGTTGATGGAACGCGTCATGGTCAGGCTGGCAAGGCGCAGATCGTCGTGCAGGGCGTCGGTGATTTTCACAATCCCCATTTCGGTGCTCCCTAAGTGGCAAATATACGAATTGTATACGGTCCGTATGGTTGGGGTGTGGCCGTTTGTGGCGTCGGAATTTTCTGCCTGGCGCCGATTGCCGTGGCCTGGCAATGCGTTTATTGTGTTTGCCGAGGTATTGGCATGACTTTTTTAGAAGGATTTCAGGCGTGACTAAATTGCGTGTTGGGGTAATTTTTGGCGGTAAGTCGGCGGAACATGAGGTTTCACTGCAATCGGCCAAAAATATTGTCGATGCTATCGACAAAGAAAAATTCGAGGTCACGCTGTTGGGGATCGACAAGCAGGGGCAGTGGCATATTAACGACGCGTCCAATTACCTGTTGCATGCGGAAAACCCGGCGCTGATCGCGCTTAACCATTCCAATCACAATGTGGCGCTGGTGCCCGGTCAGCAAAGTCGGCAACTGATTGCCGCCGATGGCGCCGGTGTGCTTGACCAGCTTGACGTGGTGTTTCCGATCGTGCATGGCACGCTGGGCGAAGACGGTTCGCTGCAAGGTCTGTTGCGCATGGCCAATCTGCCATTCGTCGGCGCAGGCGTGCTCGGCTCGGCGGTCAGTATGGACAAAGACGTCACCAAACGTCTGCTGCGCGACGCCGGGCTGGCGGTAGCACCGTTTGTTACGCTGACGCGCGCCAACCGCAGCAAATACGATTTCGCACAGTTGAGCGACCGGTTGGGATTGCCGCTGTTCGTCAAGCCGGCGAATCAGGGCTCGTCGGTTGGCGTCAGCCGGGTAGAGGATCGCCAGCAGTATGAGGCGGCAATCGCGCTGGCGTTCAGCTTCGATCATAAAGTGCTGGTGGAGTCGGCGATCGTCGGGCGTGAAATCGAATGCGCCGTGCTGGGTAACGATCAACCGCAAGCCAGCGTGTGCGGCGAGATCGTGCTCAATGAGGCATTCTATTCTTACGACACTAAATACATCAGCGAGCAGGGGGCTCGGGTGGTGGTGCCGGCGGCCATCTCCGAGGCGGCCAGCGACAAGATCCGCCAGGTGGCCGTCAAGGCATTCCGCGCCCTGGACTGCCTCGGTATGGCGCGTGTCGACGTGTTCCTGACGGCGGATGATAACGTTATAATTAACGAAATCAACACATTGCCTGGTTTCACCAACATCAGCATGTACCCGAAACTGTGGGCTGCCAGCGGCGTGGACTACCGGCAGCTGATTACCAGGCTTATCGAACTGGCGCTGGAGCGCCATCAGCAGGATTGTGGCTTGCAAAGCTCGGTGTTCGAGCGCGCGTAAACGGCTATGTCGCCCCTCGGCCGCTGGTCGAGGGGCAAAATGCTACTTCACCGTGACGTCGATGTCGCCGAAATACTTCTTCGCCAGCGCCTGTACCGTACCCTGTTGTTGTACCTGTGCAATGGCCGCATCCAACCGCTGCTTCAACGCCTGATCGTCTTTACGCAAGCCAAAGGCGATGCCGGAACCAAAGATTTTCTCGTCCTGTACCGCGTCGCCAACAAAGGCGAACCCTTTGCCGTCCGGGTGTGCCAGGAAGCCGCTCTGTCCGGCAGGCGCCATGATCAGCGTGGCATCCAGGCGGCCGGCGGTCAGGTCAAGGTAGACCTGGTTCTGATCCTGATAGGCAACAACTTCCACGCCCTGTGGCGCCCAATGGGCTTTGGCGTAGTTTTCCTGAATAGACCCTTGCAGCACGCCGACGCGTTTGCCGGCCAGTGCGCTGGCGTTCGGCGTCAGGCCGCTGTCGGCTCTGGCAATCAGGCGGTTTGGCACCTGATAAATCGCCTTGGTGAAGCCGATAGCCTGCTTGCGCTGTTCGGTGACGTTCATTGCCGAGTTGATGACGTCGAACTTACGCGCCTGCAGCGCCGGGATCAGGCTGTCGAACGAGGTTTCAACCCAGCTGCATTGCAACCGGGCGGCGGCACATACCGCATTGCCCAGATCGATATCGAATCCTTCCAACTGGCCGCTGGCGGATTTTGACTCAAACGGCGGGTATAGTGCCTCTACGCCAAAGCGCAGGCCATGTTCGGCGGCCAGGGTAGAACCGGCGGCCAACAGGCAGCCGGCGGCGATCAGCGTTTTCAAGGTAGTTTTCATCAGTGCCCCTTTCCCAAGGTGAAATACGTTCTGTTATACGCGATGCAGGCGACGAGCGCCTTCCAGCAGGGTCTCGTTGTCTTTGGCGAAACTCAATCGAATGATGCCGGTATTGCTGCCGTCGCTGTAAAACGCCGACAGCGGCAGGGTGGCAACTTTGGTTTCGCGGATCAGCCGCACTGCAAAATCGTTGTCGCTTTCCTGACTGAAGCCGCTAAAGCGCGCCAGCATAAAGAAACTGCCGCGGCTTGGCAGCAATTGCAGACGGGATCCCTGTAATGCGCTCGCCAGCAGATCGCGCTTTTGCTGATAAAACGCGGCCAACTCCAGGTACTGCTGCGGATCGGCCAGGGCATTTGCAAAGGCGTATTGCATCGGCGTATCGGCGGAGAACACCATAAACTGGTGTACCTTGCGGATTTCTTCCATCAATGCTGCCGGTGCCATGCAGTAGCCGACGCGCCAGCCGGTGACGTGGTAGGTTTTACCGAAGGAGGAGACGATCACGCTGCGTTCCGCCAGCCGTGGGTGGCGGGCCATGCCATGATGGATTTCGCCGTCGAATACCACATGTTCGTACACTTCATCCGACAGGATGATGATATCGGTGTTACGCGTCAGCGCCGTCAGACGCTCGATGTCATGCTGGTCGAACACGCTGCCGGTGGGATTATGCGGGCTGTTGACGATAATCATGCGGGTTTTGCCGTTGATGGCGGCAGCCACCCGATCCCAATCAATCTGCAGATTATGCAGCGACATGGCGATCGGCACCGCGGTGGCACCCTGCAGACGCACGATTGGCGCATAGCTGTCGAACGCCGGTTCGAAATAAATCACCTCGTCGCCGGCGTGCACCAGTGCGCTGATGGCGGAGTACAAACCTTCGCTGGCGCTGGCCAGTACCGTGATTTCATCGTCCGGGTGATAACGTGCGCCATACAATCGTTCAGCCTTGTCGGACAATGCAGCGCGCAATGCCGCCACGCCGCTCATCGGCGCATATTGATTATGACCTGAGCGCATGGCTTGCGTCACATCCTCGATCAACTGCGGCGCACAGGCAAAGTTGGGGGCGCCCTGTGACAGGTTGAGCGCCTGGTGTTCGGCGCTCAATTGGCCGATAACGCTGAAAATGGTGGTGCCGACGTCGGGTAATTTCGAACGCGGCGAGCAGGCGCTGAGCATGGCGTCTCCTGGCAACGGTGAGAGGTTGAGTGATTAAGCATCAGTCGGCATGGCGCGACAAGAGAAACTTTGTCATGCTTGCCATGCGTTTTGATCATGACTGGAGAGGCCGATATGCGAACAACACTGCCGTCGCTCGATGTGTTAAAAACCTTTGTGGTAGTAGCGCAACGGCTGAATTTCACCCATGCCGCGCAGGAGCTGCATCTGACGCAGGGGGCGGTGAGTCGCCAGGTGCTGGGGCTGGAACAACGGCTGGGCTATGCGCTGTTCAGCCGTCGTGCCCGCGGACTGACGCTGACGCCGCAGGGCGCACAGCTGTTGGTGCCGGTACAGCAGGCGCTGGAGCAACTGGCACAGGCGCTGGAGCGCGTTGCTGCGCAGCCCGGCGTGTTGCGCATCAAATGTCCGACCTGTGCCATGCGCTGGGTGTTGCCGCGCATTATTCGCCTGCAGAACGACAGGCCGGAAATGCGTATCGAATTAACCGCTTCGGTGTCGCATGGGCTGGACTTTGCCAGCGAACCGTTCGATGCGGCGGTGGTGTTCGGCGTGCCGCGCGGCAAACGCCTGAGCGTCCATCCGCTGTTTGACGAGGTGCTGACGCCGGTGTGTACCTCGGATTATCTGGCAAACGCCAGCCAGCCGTTGACTGCGGCCGATCTGGCGGACAAAACCCTGTTGCATCCGACCCGTGACCGGCGCGACTGGCTGCGCTGGCTGAAGGCGGCGGGGCAGGCGCCGCTGCCAGAGGCTAAATCACAGCATTTCGATACGCTTGATTTGGCGATGAGCGCGGCGCTGCAAGGTTTCGGCATCGCCATTGGCGATCTGTGTCTGCTGGAAGACGATCTGCAGGCGCGTCGCATCATCACCCCATTCCCGCTTAGCGTCGCCAGTGGTGCCGGTTATTATTTGGTCTATCCTGAACATGCGGTAGTGCCACCAACATTAGTACAACTGGTGGATTTCTTGACCGAGGAAGCACAATACAGCCGCAATAGGCTCAATCGCTACCTGTCAGCCACGTCTAACAGCTTGTAACCATTAACGTTACGAATTGTTTCTGCTGAGAAAAAGAGTGTGGCACACTGTCAGACAGCGGACAAAGCCGGCGCACGACAAACGTCTGCCGCTGGGGTTGCAGCGGCGGGCCGCCAATGTATTTGCCGGCAGCCCGTTTGTGCTCCCCGTGGTTGGCCCATAGGAGATGAAATGCGGCCCGATAGCCTCCCGAGTGCGCCGGAGGCGAGTGGACAGGTCGCTTTGCCATCAACCGCACCCGTTTTCCTGTTTAATTTTCCTGCCGTGTCTGTGGCGGGAACATGCCTGAGATAACAATATGAAATGGCTTTGTGTAGTGAGTCTGTTGTCCGGTCTGGCCATCAGCCCGGCATTTGCGCAGGACACCTCCAGCGCAACGCAAGGAATCCACGCGCAACAGCGCGATGCGTTCGTTAGCAATCTGATGAAGCAAATGACGCTGCAAGAAAAAATTGGCCAGTTGCGGCTGATCAGCGTTGGGCCGGATAACCCGAAAGAAGCCATTCGCGAAGGCATTCGCCAGGGGCAAATCGGCGCGATTTTCAATACCGTCACCCGGCCGGATATCCGCGTGATGCAGGATCAGGCGATGCAGCTCAGCCGCCTGAAAATCCCGTTATTCTTCGCCTATGATGTGCTGCACGGTCAGCGCACCGTATTCCCGATCAGCCTGGGGCTGGCGGCCAGTTTCGATCTGGAAGCCATTGCGCTCAGCGGCCGGGTATCGGCACAGGAAGCCAGCGACGACGGCCTGAACATGACCTTTTCGCCGATGGTCGACATTACCCGCGATCCACGCTGGGGGCGGGTGTCGGAAGGCTATGGTGAGGATACCTGGCTGGTGTCGAAAATCGCCAGGGTGATGGTGGAGGCCTACCAGAACGGCGACCCGTCCAAACCGGGATCGGTGATGGCCAGCGTCAAGCATTTCGCGCTGTACGGCGCCACCGAAGGCGGTCGCGACTACAACACCGTCGACATGAGCCCGCTGCGCATGCAACAGGACTACCTGCCGCCGTACAGGGCGGCAATTGACGCTGGCAGCGGCGGGGTGATGGTGTCGCTCAATGCGATTAACGGCATTCCGGCCACCGCCAACCCGTGGCTACTGAAGGATCTGCTGCGCAACCAGTGGGGCTTTACCGGCATTACCATTAGCGATCACGGTGCGATCAAGGAGCTTATCAAGCATGGCGTGGCGCAGGATGCGCGCGATGCGGTGCGGCTGGCGATCACCTCCGGCGTCGACATGAGCATGAGTGACGAGTATTACGACAAATATCTGCCGGGGCTGGTCAAGGAAGGGCTGGTGTCGGAAAGCGATATCGATCGTGCCTGTCGAGACGTGCTGAATACCAAGTACGATATGGGGCTGTTTAAAGATCCATACGCCCATCTGGGGCCGGTGGGTTCAGATCCGCAGGATACCAATGCCGAAAGCCGGCTGCACCGCGCCGAAGCGCGGGTGGTTGCGCGCAAAACCATGGTACTGCTGAAGAACGAACATCAAACGCTGCCGCTGCACAGGCAGGGCACCATTGCGCTGGTCGGGCCGATGGCCGACAGCCAGCGTGACGTTATGGGCAGCTGGTCGGCGGCGGGCGTGGCCAAGCAGTCGGTGACGCTGCTGCAAGGCATGAAAAACGCCGTCGGCGACAAGGCGAAAATCATCTACGCCAAAGGCGCCAACATCACCCAGGACAAGAGCATCATCGATTATCTGAACCTGTACGAGCCGGCGGTAGAGTTCGATTCCCGTCCCGCGCAGCAAATGATCGATGAAGCGGTCAACGCTGCCAAACAGGCCGACGTGGTGGTGGCGGTAGTGGGGGAATCGCAGGGTATGGCGCATGAAGCGTCCAGCCGTGCCGACATCACTATCCCGCAGAGCCAACGCGATCTGATCGCGGCGTTGAAAGCCACCGGCAAGCCGCTGGTGCTGGTGTTGATGAACGGCCGCCCGCTGGCGCTGGAATGGGAAAGCCAGCGGGCGGATGCGATGCTGGAAACCTGGTTCAGCGGCACCGAAGGTGGGAACGCGGTGGCCGACGTGCTGTTTGGCGACTATAACCCGTCCGGTAAACTGCCGATGACCTTCCCGCGTTCGGTGGGGCAGATCCCGATGTATTACAATCACCTGAACACCGGTCGGCCGTTCAGTAAAGAAAATCCGGGCAAGTACACCTCGCGTTACTTCGACTCACCGAACGGCCCGCTGTATCCGTTTGGCTATGGCCTGAGTTACAGCAGCTTTGCGCTGTCGGACTTCACGCTTTCCAGCCCCACCATGGCGCGCAACGGCAAAATCACCGCCAGCGTCACGCTGAAAAACACCGGCAAATACGACGGCGCCACCGTGGTGCAGTTGTATATTCAGGATGAAACGGCAACGGTCAGCCGCCCGGTGAAGGAGCTGCGCAACTTCAAGAAGGTGATGCTGAAAGCCGGTCAGGCGCAGACGGTGGAACTGCCGATCGTTGAAGACGATCTCAAGTTTTACAATGCCAAGCTGCAATGGGGCGCCGAGCCGGGCAAGTTCAACGTATTTGTTGGGCTGGATTCTGACAATCTGCAACAGCAGAGCTTTACGCTGAAGTAATCCGCCGCTCGGGGCGCAGTCTGCCACTGCGCCCCGAGCGGTGTTTTGCGTTACCGTTGGGATGACTATTGAGGATAACCGTTATATTTTAGATGGTTATCTTTACCTTATTAATTAATTAGCTTATCAGCTTGATAACTTGCTTGCTTGGTAAGTTACTGGCTTGGTGGTTTGCTCAGTTCTTTTTCAGCAGTGCCAGCAGCTGGGCTTCGGTGTTGTCGGCCAGGCCGTCGATCGCCAGCTTGATAATGTCGGAGCGGGTAATACGCACCAGGCCATTGCGCGCAGCCAGCACGATTATGTCGTCGATGGCGTCGACGTGGCTGTCGGTCAGGCTGACGGAAATGGCTTTATAGGTGCGTTTGCGGCCCTGCGTTTTGGTTTCGCTGGTGCTGGTGCTGGCGCTGGCGGTGGGGAGCAGCGTATGCGATGTGGCGCTGTTGATAAACTCGTCTTCCGACATGCGGTGGGTCGGCGTACGCTTTTTCATAAGATCACCTCTTTTACCAGGCTTTCAATTTCGTGCTGCGCTTTGGGGTTGTGCGCTTCGTGAATGGTTTTTGCTTCGCCCCAGGCGTCACGATAAATCTTGCGATCGCACAAGCGGTTGCCCACCAGGGTGAATTGCGGGTATTCGCTTAACACCTCTGCCGCTTCATTGGCTTCGTTAATGAAGATATTGGTCGGACACATGTTCAGCACAATATAGCCCTTCACTTTTTCATTGTATTCCTGCGCGGTGGAGAACATTTCCGACAGGTAGCCGACGGTGTCGAGGTCCATTTGCGACGGACGCAGCGGCGACAGGAACAGATCGGCAGCCAGCAGACCGGAGCGCAGCTCGGCGCTGTCGCGGCCGGCAGTATCGACGATCACGTAATCGTAGTGACGGTTCAGTTCCAGCAGGGTCTCCTTGATTTTGCCAGACGCTGCCACTACCGGAATATGCGGCAGCCCGTCAACGTTTTGCCGATCGTTGTACCAGGTCATGATCGATTTTTGGTCGTCGGCGTCAACGATTATTGCCGTTTTGCCTTCCTTGAGTATCAGATACCCGGCGATATTGACCGCCTTGGTTGATTTCCCTACGCCGCCTTTTTGCGAGCCAATCAAAACAATCATGCTGCCATCTCTCAAGTTATTAAGCTGTTAACTTATTAAGTTAGCTGCTTATTAGGTTGATAATCAAACAGGTTAACAGGATACAATATGCCCGAAGCTGCCGAGCTTGCCAAGTGGCTATGCTGCTAACTTAACGTATTATTTTGCTGGCAAGCGGTCAGGCAGGTAAGTAGGAATTCTCTGGGATTAAGCGCAGGAGTGGTTATTGGCAGGTTACTAACCTAGGCAGTTATCAGGCTTTATTCGGTTGTTAGCTTAATAAGTTATTGCGCTATTAGCCTGGCAGGCTATTGATGCGTATGGCACGGAAGGTCTGTCGGGCGCTGCGGCCACAGCGCCCGTTGCGTTACTTTTTCATCAATGCCTTGAGGTTGGCAAACGGGTTGTGCGTAGCGATGCCGACGTCCTGCTGCGCATCCTCGCCGGCCACCACCGTCGAACCGTACTGGTCTGCTTCGGTGTATTTTGAATGCTCATGATCGTGACAATACAGGCATAGCATTTCCCAGTTGCTGCCATCCTCCGGATTGTTGCTGTGGTCGTGATCGATGTGATGCACCGTCAATTCGCGCAAGTTGGAATAAACAAACTCGCGTGAGCAGCGGCCACAGACCCACGGGAACAGTTTCAGCGCCTTTTCGCGATAGCCGACTTCCAGTTTCGCGTAGTTTTTTGGGATATATGCCATGGTATGCCTGCTGATAGGAAACGATATTGGCGCAATAATACCACAAAGTTTCCGCTGACAACGGTTGGCCGTTAGCCGAACCTTTCCACCGCCCAGTCGATAAACACCCGCAGTTTGGCGCTTAAATGGCGGTTGGACGGATAGACCACATACAGGTGATCGGCCGGCGGCTGCCAGTCGGTCAGGATGCTGACCAGTTCGCCGCTGTCCAGCTGTGGCTGGGCCATAAAGCGCAGCGTTTGTATGATGCCCAGATCGGCCAGCGCCGCCGCGATCAATGCGTTGCCTTCGTTGACGCTGATTTGATAACGGTGCTGAATATCGATGACTTTGCCGCCGTCGACAAAATGCAGTGGATGAATGCGATCGTTCACCGCGTGGCGGTAATGCGCCAGTGGGAAGCCTTGTTCCAGATCGCACGGATGGTGAGGCGTGCCGTGGCGGGCAAGGTAGCGCGGGGTGGCACAGGTGACCCACTCAAGTGCCAACAGCCGGCGGGCGATCAGGCTGGAGTCCGCCAGTGGGCCGCTGCGCAGCACGCAATCGGCGCTGTCGCTGATTAAATCAATTTGCCGATCGCCGACGCCCAGATCGATCTGGATCTGCGGATAGCGAGCAAAAAAGTCCGGCAGGGCAGGCAACAGTAGCTGGCGTGCGGAACCGCCGCCGACGTCGATACGCAGCACCCCCTGCGGCGCGCTTTGTGATTCCGTCATGCTGCCTTCCATCTGTTCCAGCTCCGCCAGCCATTTTACCGTGCGCTGGTAATAGCATTCGCCCTCCGGCGTTACCGATACGCTGCGGGTGGTGCGCTGGAACAGTTTGGTTTGCAGATGATTTTCCAGGCTTTGCACCAGCTTGGTGACGGTGGCTTTCGGCATGCGCAGCGAGTCTGCCGCCCGGGTAAATCCGCCGGTTTCAACCACGCGGGTAAACACGCGAATGGCAAGTAAATGATGATCCATAATGCTCCCAAGGCCCAGAACCCGGCGCTAGCCGGGCATATTTTTACTCTGCTCTAGGATTGTTTAGCGTCAACCATGCCGGAGCGCAAGGACAAACCGAACACCAGCGCCGCCGACAGGATCAGCGCACCGCCGAACAGCATGGCGCTGCTGACGCCTTGCCAGTCAACCACTTCACCGCCGAGCAGCGCACCCGAGGCCAGGGCGATCTGAATGACGCACACCAGTAACGCCTGACCGGCTTCCGGCGCCTGCGGTACGGCGTTGAACATCCAGTTGGTGGCGCAAACCGGTACTGCGCCAAACGCCAGTCCCCAGATCAGTACCATCAGCGTCGCGCCGGCGATACCGCTGAGCAGCGGTGACACAATCAAGATGCCCGCCAGCATAACGGCTATCAGGATAAAGGTGGCGCGCAGGCTGTGTTCAGCCAGACGCTCGCCGGCGAAGGTACCCAGCAGACCGATCGCGCCGTAGGCCAGCAACTGCATCGAAATGGCCGATGGACTCAGCACAAACACCTGCTGCAGCAGCGGTCGCAGATAGGTATAGGCGGCGAAGTGGCCGATAAACAGCAGTACGATGGCAATCAGGCCAATGCGCGCCAACGGCAGGCGCAGCGGCAGCAGCAGATCGCGCGGTGTCACCGCACGGCTTGGCGGCACCGGGGACAACAGGCGCGATTGTGCGATTAACACTGCCAGCGCCAGCACGGCGCTGCCAAAGAAGGCGGCGCGCCAGCCGAACAGGTCGCCAATCAGCGCGCCTGCCGGCACGCCACACACTGCGCCGACCGAAATGCCGCTCAGGATCAGCGCCGTTGCGCGGCCCTGGCTGGCTTCAGGCACCAGATGGCGGCCATAGTTGGCGGCGAACGACCAGAAGCCACCGACGCAAATGCCGAGCAGTACGCGGCCGAGCAGCATCATCGGAAAATTGACCGCCAGCGCGGAAACCAGATTGGAGACAATCAGCAGCAGCGACAGACCGAGCATCAGCAGTCGGCGATCGAGCCGCCCGGAGGCCAGACTCAGCGCTGGCGCGGCGACCGCAGCCACGATGCCGGGCATGGTAACCATCAGGCCGGCGGTGCCGGTGCTGACGTTGAGGGAAGGGGCAATATTGGTCAGCAAACCGATCGGCAGGAATTCTGTTGTCACCATGACAAAGCAGGCAACCGTCAGTGAAAAAATGGCCAGCCAGGCTGATGATGCAGGTTTATCTTTATTATTCAGCATAATACCGCTCGTCTCAGAAGATATTGTGATTCGCTCGCACCGGCAGCGAGTGACAGAGATCACAATTTACGCAGCGTTATACGCCAGATAAATCCGTTTGCGGTAATTACACTGTTTCTGTGCAGGAACAATCGCGCCGTACGGCGCTCAGACTAGAGCCCCGGAGCCTTCCACAGTGAGGTGGTCAGGCCGTGATCCACCAGCGTCAGCTGATCGGCATACACTTCCAGCCAGGTCTCCTTTTGCCGTTGATACAACGCATGCTGGGTCATGTCCGGTTGATATTGCCGCTCCCAACGCACCAGTCGTTCACCGGTTTCCGCCAGCGACGGATACAGCCCGACGCCAACCCCGGCGGCAATGGCGCAGCCCAGTGCGGTCGCCTCTTTCACTACCGGCACCTGCACCGGCAGGCCGGTGACGTCGCTGAGGATCTGGCTCCACAGCCTGCCTTTGGCGCCGCCGCCGGCGAACACCAGCGACTGCGGCTGTACGCCGGAAAAGCGCGCAATTTGCTGCAGATTGCAGGCGGAAACAATCGCCGCATTTTCTTCCAATGCGCGAAACAGCGTCTGCTTGTTGCAGCGTTCAGGATCCAGCGACATATTGATAAACGACGGCGCGGCGTGATACCAGTGGTTAAAATGCATGGCGTCGGAAAAAATCGGCATCACGCCGTAGGCACCGGGCGGTACCCGCGCCGCCATCTCCTCCAGCAGCGCATAGGCGTCGACCCCCAGCCGCTGTGCCAGCAGTTTTTCTTCCGCACAGAATGCATCGCGGAACCAGCGCATGGTCAGGCCGGTGAAGAAACTGATGGATTCCGCCTGCGCCATACCGGGGATCACGTGTGGGTTAATGCGAATGTTCATCTCTGGATCGGTCAGCGGCTGGGGCAGATTGACGATTTGCTGCCAAAAGGTACCGCCCAGCACCGCCGTTTGCCCGGCGCGCACCACCCCCAGCCCCAGACAGCCCAGTTGCACATCGCCGCCGCCCATGACCACCGGCGTGCCGGCCAGCAGCCCGCTTTGCTGCGCCGCCAGCGCGGTGACCTGGCCCAGCAGGCTGCCGGTTTCCTTTACCGGCGACAGCATATCGGCGCGCAGACCGGCCATATCCAGCAGTTCGGGCCGCCAGTTGCGGCTGGTCAGATCCAGCATGCCGGTGGTACCGGCATTGGAGGGATCCACCGCCAGTTCGCCGCTGAGACGGTTTGCCAGCCAATCGCCGATCATGGTGATCGTCGACGCACGGCGATAGATGTCAGGCCGATTATGCGCCAGCCACAGCAGGCGCGGCATGGCGCTCAGCGCCAGAGTCTGGCCGGAATGGCGGTAGACCTCGTGCTCAAAGCCGTGGTTTTGCAGCTCCTTGAGCTCGCTGACCTCGCGGCTGGCACGAGCGTCGACGTTGGCGCAGGCCCAGATGGCTTCGCCGTCGCTATCGTACAGCACGATACCTTCGCGCATCGAACAGCATGCTAGCGCACGGATCTCCTGCGCCTCGGCGTTGGCCAGCTGCAACGCCTGCCGCATGCACTGGCAGGCCAGTTGCCAGTTGTGGCCCAGATCGAACTCCATCGAACCGGGCACGTTCGGCACCGCCAGATGGTGCCATTCCGCCTGGCCGCTGGCGATTTGCTGGCCTTCCAGATCGAAAATGACCGCTCGAATGCTGCCCGTGCCTGCGTCCAATGCCATCAATAAATTGCGCATAGTTCACACTCTGTGGAAGACCGATCTTAACTATAGATGGCGTGTGGGATTGACGAGGCAGGCGAAGCGGGCGTGACGTTTAGAACTGTGAGGCGGGCTGCAAAAACGCCGCGCGGAGGCGGAAATACGCCCAATAGCGCCTAGCATTGGGGGATATCCCCCGTGTCAGCAAGGAGCCGTTATGCAGGTTACGTTAGTCGAAATCAACGTCAAGCCCGATAAAGTGGAGCAGTTTCTCGCGGTGTTTCGTGCCAATCATCTTGGCGCCATTGCCGAACCGGGCAACCTGCGTTTTGACGTACTGCAGGATGAAAATATCCCGACGCGCTTTTATATCTATGAAGCGTATCGGGATCGGCAAGCGGTGGACGCGCATAAAAAAACGCCGCATTACCTGCGATGCGTGGAACAATTGGAGTCGCTGATGACCGAGCCACGCAAGAAAACCTCGTTTATCGGCGTGATGCCGGCATAGCCTCTATCGCCGCGTGTCGTAGGGGCGGCATAAAATTTGATTGAGTTGCAGGGCATATCACCGCTAACGTAACGCCTATCACATATCCCGTTGCTCTGGAGCAAACATGGCAGTTCGCGATCGGTTATTGGCGTTGTTGGTGGTGATTATCTGGGGGGTGAATTTCGTCATTATCAAGTACGGCTTACAGAATATGCCGCCTTTTCTGCTGGCCGGGCTGCGTTTCCTGTTGGTGGCGCTGCCGGCGATATTCTTTATTCCCCGCCCACAGCTGCCATGGAAATGGCTGACGCTGTATGGCCTGACCATGAGCTTTGGCCAGTTTGCGCTGTTGTTCCTGGCTATCAAGGTTGGCATGCCTGCCGGTTTGGCGTCGCTGGTGCTACAGGCGCAGGTGTTCTTTACGCTGTTATTGGCGATGCTGTTGCTGGGGGATCGGCTGCGCGTCAACCATCTGGTGGGGATCGTTATCGCCACCGCCGGTATGCTATTGCTGGCGCAGGCCAGCCTGCAGCAGGGGGGCGGCGCGGTACCGCTGGCCGGACTGTTACTGACGCTCGGTGCAGCGTTGTCCTGGGCGCTGGGCAACATTGCCAATAAAAAAATCATGAGTACTTTTCGCCGGCAGGGCATTTTGCCGCTGGTGGTATGGAGCGCACTGATTCCAATCTTGCCATTTTTTGCCTGTAGCTGGCTGTTCGACGATCGTCAGATGGCGATCGACAGCCTGCGTCATCTGCGCTTAAGCAGCGTATTGGTGATTGGCTACCTGGCGTTTGCCGCCACCCTGTTTGGCTATTCTATCTGGGGCAGCCTGCTGGCGCGTTATGAAACCTGGCGAGTGGCGCCGCTGGCGCTGTTGGTACCGTTGGTTGGGTTGGCCAGTGCCTGGCTGCTGATGGGCGAAACATTATCGACGTTGCAACTTGCCGGTGCGCTGTGCGTGCTGGCCGGCATGGCAGTCAATATGTTTGGCTTGCCGCGCTGGCGGCCGGTCGCCGCTGCCGGCAAATAACCAACGCAGACGGCGTGTGGTTTACTCTTCGTTGCGCGCCATTTGCTGGCGTTGATAGGCGTCGCTGGCGGCCTGTATTTCGTCCAGCACCGAACCCACGTCGGCGCTTTTGCTGCTTTCCTGATAGTGGCCGGTCAGTGTGCTTTCTGGCGTCAGCTTGCCTTCCTGATACAGCGCCCAGATTTCCTTGGCATATTTACTGCCCAGCAGCTGCGGCGCGAACTGGCCGTAATAATGAGTCATATTATTGATATCACGCTCAAACATGCTTTTAGCATGATTGTTGGCGGCAGCATCGACCACCTGCGGCAGATCGATAATCACCGGGCCGTTTTTATCCATCAGTACGTTGAATTCAGACAGATCGCCGTGCACCAGCCCGGCGCACAGCATGCGCACCGCGTAGTTCATCATCAAGGCATGATCTGCCAGCGCCTGTGCCGGCTCCAGCGTGATGTCGCTCAGGCGCGGAGCCACCAGGCCTTCTTCATCGGTGATAAGCTCCATCAGCAGCACGCCGTCAAGGCAGATATCCGGCTGTGGCACCCGCACGCCGGCCTTTGCCAGCAGGTGTAACGCATCGACTTCGGTATTTTGCCAGGCTTCTTCCTGCTGCTGGCGGCCAAAGCGAGAACCTTTGCTCATTGCCCGCGCATCGCGGCTGTTACGCACTTTGCGGCCTTCCTGATAATGCACCGCTTGCTTGAAGTTGCGTTTGTCCGCTTCTTTGTACACTTTGGCGCAGCGGATGTCGTTACCGCAGCGCACGATAAACACGTCGGCCTCTTTACCGCTTTTCAAACGGCGAATGACGTCGTCGATTAAACCATCATCTACCAATGGCTGGAGTCGTTTTGGAATTTTCATGCAGCCTTGTACCCTATTTAGGCTCTGGTGTGAATGGTTTGCCTGGACGGAATTGCCAATTAGACCAGAAAGCGGGCAATTAGTTTGCCCGCTGCTGGCATTGCAGCAGCCTGTCAGGCATTTTCCGCCAATACCCATACGCTGACGCTGTCGCCGTTAACCGGGAAGTCGGCGCGGCCATCCTGGTCCGTTTCGACCATCTCTTCGCGGTTGCCAAGGAAGTCGCGCCATTGCCGATGTGCCAGCGCATTGCCCAGCGTCACCGTCTTGTGATTTTCTGCACCGTTGGTCAATACCACCACGCAGCCCGGCGCTTCTGCGGTTCCGCTGCGGCTGAAGGCGACGCAGTGTCTATCGTCGAAGTAATCGGTTTGCGCGCCGTTGGCAAAACGCTGGCGGGCGAGGAGCAATTTTTCCAGCTCGGCAATGGCCGGCATCTCGATCTGGTACTCACCGCCGTCGCGGCCGGTGTCCTGGTAGCTTGCGCCGTACAGATCCGGATAAAACACACAGGGCACCCCCTGTTCGCGCAGCAGGATCAGCGCGTAGGCCAGCGGTTTGAACCAGGGTTCAACCGGCGCTTCCAGCGATTGTAATGGTTGCGTGTCGTGGTTGGCGACAATGGTCACCGCGTGGCTGGGGTTGGTGGCGGTCAGCGTATCGGTAAAGATCTGCGCCATATCGAATTGATCGGCCTGCTTCGATGCCTGGTGGAATTTCAGGTGCAGCGCCACGTCGAACAGCATCACTCTGCCATCCACCATATCGATGTATTGTTGCAGCGACGCCAAATCGTGCGACCAGTATTCGGCGACGATGAACAGATCGCGCTGCGCCGCTTCTCGCACGTGATCGGCCCACTGTTTGAAGAACCAGGCCGGAATGTGTTTGGCGGCGTCGAGGCGGAATCCGTCACAGGGCAGGGTGTCCAGCAGCCAGCGGCCCCAGTATTTCAGCTCCTCCGCCACCGCGTTATTACGGAACTCCACGTCGGCGCCCATCAGATAATCGAAATTGCCTTTCTCGTCATCGACCTGATCGTTCCAGCCGTCATCACCGTAGTCGTTGGCGATTTTAAAGATGCCTTTTTCCTGTGGGTCTTCCAGATAATCCACGCCGCTAAAGCAGGTGTAATCCCAAACGAAGGCGGAATATTTTCCCTGACGGCCGGGAAAGGTGAAACGCGTGTAGGCGGTGGCATCAAAGCCGAGGTCGTCAATGTCGTTACGATCCTGCGTATTGGTGCGGTGAACGTGAACCCGTTCGGTTTCGTCCGCTCCCATCTTGTGGTTGAACACCGTGTCGTAAATGATGCGCACCCCGTGCTCACGCAGAGTATTGGCAGCATCGATCAGCGATTCTTTGTCGCCGTACTTGGTGGCGCGGCTCCCTTTCTGATCGAATTCGCCCAAATCGAACAAATCGTAGGTGTCGTAGCCAACCGAATAGCCACCGGACGCCCCTTTGTAGGCCGGTGGCAGCCACAGGTCGGTGATGCCGATCTCGGCAATCTGCGCAGCGCGCTGCGCCGCTTCCTGCCATAGTTTGCCGCCATCGGGGTAATACCAATGGAAAAACTGCAATAAAGTGGTTTTTTTCGTCATGAGCCGGCATCCCGCTTAGCCAAAGTAATGAGGTGGGCCTCCGCAACTGACCGTTAGCCTACTGCGGCTGGCCTCGTTTAAGCATGGGTCAAAATTGGCAAAAGGGAAAATGGGCCGCGCCGCAACGGATCCTGTCGCTTGATTTTCCTGGGTAACATTCACTTTTTGCTGCCGATAGGTTATGGTGATTCATCATTTAGGTAACACTATCAACTAATTTTCATCAATGATGATGTAGAGAAGGAACATAGCGTGGAGATCCGAGATTTTCGGGCGCTGAGCCGGCACCTGGTGCGCGAGTTGGGGATGTTGAACAAGCAGAGTAACGGTTCACGCTTTTCACCGTTGCAAATACACCTGATGATTGAACTCAAGCAGCAGCCGCTGGCGGTGATGGAACTGGCAATGCGCCTGTGCATCGACAAGGCCAGCGCCAGCCGCGCGCTGAACAGTCTGGTAAAGGCGCAAATGATCGAAATTGTTGAACATCCGCAGGACCGGCGGCAGACCTTGCATCGGTTGACGCGCGAAGGGAAGAAAACGCTGATGGCCATCGATACCGATGCCGATGACTTTATGCTGGCCGCGCTGGCACAGCTGGACGACGACGAAATCGCCGCAACGGTGGCAACGATTAAAAAATTTGCCTCCGCGTTAGGCAGCGCCCGCCGACAGCGGGCGGCGGAGCTGCGCGTCCGGCCGATTACCGCACAGGACGATGCCGCGATGGCAGCGGTGATCCGCGCCACGTTTCGCGAATACGGCATGGACAAGATGGAAGGCGTCAGCGTACAGGATCCCCATCTCGACCAGTTGACCGCGGTTTATCAGCGCAACGGCGGCCACTATTGGGTGGTCGAGCGACATGGGGAGGTGGCGGGCGGGGTCGGCATTGCGCCACTGGTCGGTGGCGAGCCGGATTATTGCGAATTGCAGAAACTGTTTTTCAAACCCGAAATCCGTGGGTTGGGCATGGCGCGTTACATGGTGGTGCAGGCCATGCAGGCGGCGCGTGCTGCTGGCTATCGTTACTGTTATCTGGAAACCACTGAGCAGTTAAAAGAAGCGGTCGGATTGTACCGGTCGCTGGGTTTCAGCCTGCTGAACGAAAGACGCGGCAACACCGGTCACCACGGCTGCGCCATTTTCATGCTCAAGGAGTTGACCACGCTTGCGTAAAGCGTGTTTTCTCGCAGCGATAAAACACAAAAGGCGGCCAGGGCCGCCTCTTTGCACAACTGCTATTTCAGCAATTAATTGTAGATGATCGCAGTGCCGTGCAGTTTGTTGTCACCGGCAGTTGAAATGATCTGGAATGATTTTGCACCGGCTTCATCCGCTTTGGCCGCCAGTCTGTTTTCCAGGCTGGTCAGGTCAGAAGCGCCGCTTACCGTAACCACACCGGCTTTTTGCAGATCGGCAGGTTGGCTGTTAACCAGTTCGGCGGCAAAGCTACCAAATGAAACAGAAGCAAGAGCAATAGCAGCGATGGTCATTTTCAGGTTTTTCATAATCATATTCCTATCTTATGTTCGGTATGAAGTTTGTTCTGCTGGTCGTTAAATTAATTAACGATCGATAATTTAATGTTAGATGCCGATTTGGCGAATTGCAAGCTATTTTTTAATGTTCGTTAATTAATTCCTGGTTTTTCGTTTCCCGGAGAAGGATAAAACGGCGTTTCCTTGCGGGTGGAATTAAATTAACTTACTGTTATTTATAGATAACAGCCGTGCCATGCAGCTGATTGTTACCACCGGCACCGATAATGCGGTAAGACGAAGCACCTTGCTGCTCGGCTTTTTCTGCCAGACTGGCTTGCAGGGAGGTAATGTCCGATGCTCCGCTGCTGCTGACGACGCCGATTTTCTGTTGCTCTGCCGGTTGACTGTTAACCTGTTCTGCGGCAAAACTGCCGAAGGAGAGGCTGGCAAGGGTCATTGCTGCTAATGCTATTTTTAAGTTTTTCATAAAGTTATTTCCTATCCGAGAATTAGATTGAGTCATTTCGTCTTTGTCGTTACATTTAAATAACGATCGATAACTAAATGGTAATCGCTTCTCGACGTCGGCGCAATATTTTTTTATAATGATCGTTAATTTAATTGGAAAGCCCTGATTCGGGGCGCAACACGCGAGGGTCTATGACTATCAAAGAAGAGGTATGTGCGAAGAAAACCCGCGGCAGACCGAAACAGTTTGATCGCGACCAGGCGCTGGACCGTGCGCTCGATCTGTTTTGGCGCCACGGTTATGAATCAACTTCCCTGGCCGATCTGGTCGAGGTCACCGGCGCCAAAGCGCCGACGCTATATGCCGAGTTCGGTAACAAAGAGGGGTTGTTTCGTGCCGCCGTTGAACGCTATCTCAGCAAGTACATCACCTGTAGCAACCATTTGCTGGAACAGGCGTTACCGGTAGCCGAGGTGGTTGAAGCCTACGTACGTTCGTCGGCGGAGGTATTTACCGATCCGCAAACGCCGTCGGGCTGCTTTATGGTGTGTGCTTCCGCGGCACTGTCTCCGGCATCCGACGACGTGGCCGAAATGCTGCGCCGCAAGCATCATACGCAGGAAGCCAGCCTCAAGGCCTGCTTCGATCGCAAGGTACAGCAGGGGGAACTATTGGCGAAAACCGACACCGCGCTGCTGGCCAAGTACATTATGTGCACCATTGAAGGCATGTCGGTTCAGGCGCGTGAAGGGGCCAGCCGCGACGATTTGCTACGCCTGGTGGAGACGCTGATGATGATTTGGCCACGCCTGAGCCAGGTTGGCAACAAGGTATGATGCCGAGCGCCGGCATCCTCCATGCCATCGCCGAACGGCTAAGGCGCCTCACGTCTCATGTGCAGCAGCGGGAACGGCTCACCCTGTCCGTCCCGCTCTGAGCGGCCGATAACGCGAAAGCCGTAATGCTGGTAAAATGCTCTGGCCTGTGGATTCTGTTCATTGACGTCGAGCAACAGCACATCATATTGCTGCTCGACAAATGCCAACAGCGTTTTGCCGATGCCGTTGCCGCGCTGTTCGGCGGCCACGAACAGCATCTCGACTTTGTTGGCGCTCATGCCGATGAAGCCGCCAATCTGACCGCTGTCATCTTGAGCGACCCAAACGGTCAGCATGGGCAGATAGTGGTTGGCGATCAACGGACTCAGGTCGGCAATGCGCCTTTCCGTCAGAAAATGATGGGTAGCACGCACAGAACTCAGCCAGACCGCAACCAATCGTGGGTAATCGTCGGGCGTGCCGGCTCTGATAACCATCTTTTCTACCTCCTGCATTAGCCCACCGGCTACTCTATAACAAAGCCGAACCACGGGAAACGCTCCGTCATCCTATACTTCGCGCTGCAATCCTGACCGGGCTGGCATTCGCCTGCGCCATGGCGGCCTAACTTGTCTTATGCGGCCAGAGTGCGCGGCCTGGCGGTGAAAAATGGTAAAAAATCGGCCGCTTGGCGGAATTTTGAGAATTTTACGCGTGATCCGGTTGGCGAATGCGTTTTACACTGGCAAAAAGCAGATTTCTATTTCGCGCAGGATTATTTTTCTTGTCTGCGCAGTGACCCTATTGAGGCGATATGAACCAGTCATATGTACTTGCTGAAGTCAGTAATGAAAACCAAACGCTGGTGGCGGTGGTTCAGCAAGATCACCGGGCAGCCTATTTTTATATTTATCCCGCAGAGGCGTTCAGCGAACGTTTTCAGGTGCGCGCCTGCTGGCTGCGTAACCTGGCGGCCGCGCCGCAGCAGGAAGATCGCGCCGCGCTGGAACTGGGCCAGCCGCCGATGCTGGCTGCGGAATTTTGCCGCAATCTGGAGGGAGAAGCGCCGCTGAACCCGGAAGGGTTACAGGTGATTTGGAATGAAAGCGATGACGGCGCCGCGTTGTGGTATTACGGCCAGCTGCTGTCGGTGATCCCCGGTTGGAGCCTGTATATCGATCATTCGGTGTGTTATTCCGCCAGCTGCATCAAGGAAAGCCCGCTGGCTTATCCACTGGGTTCTGCATCAACCAATACGCAATATGCGCTGGCGGAAAATACCCGACAGTTTTGGCGCAGTTGGCAGCGCGAGGAAGGCAACCCGTGGCCGAAAATGCAGCGTGACTATCTGGCGCAGTATGAACAGCATTTTGGTCCGTCGGTTAAATACTACGCGATCGATCAGGGTAAGTGGCCGCCGATGGCCATCAGCCAACATGAACGCGACGGTATATACTATTTTCTGACCATGGGGGTCAGCATTCGACCGATGCCGTGGGTCGAGATCCTGTTCAATGACGATGCCGCGCAATACCGGCGCATGGAGCTGGCTATCGCCATCGACGGCCAGTACATGACCGAAGACAACGCGGTGCAGATGGCCAGCGCGCTGGCGGGCTTTGCCCACGTGCCCTGGGCGCAGGTAACCTGGATGGGGGAAGGGCACACTCTGGCGTCGGAAGTGGCGCCGCAGGGCTATGAAGGCTATGTGCTGTCTTCGCTGTTCTACCCTTATCAGCAGCATTTGACGTTGCCGACCCAGTACGGCGATCCGGTCAATCTTTACTGGGCCAGCCCGGTGTTTGAAAACGAACGTACCCAGGCCCAGGCGACGCCGAACGGCGGGCATGAACTGGTGGCTAGCCTGTGCGAGCAGGGGGTTGACCATATCTTTCGCCCACGTCAGCCGCTATGCTGACGTGAAACTCATTGATGGAGACCTGCAATGACCGCAGCGCTGTTGATTATTGATGTGCAAAAAGGCCTGTTTACGCCGCCGCCGGCCGATGCCGATGCGGTGATTGATCGGATCAATATGCTGAGCGCCGCCGCGCGTCAGGCGCAGGTGCCGGTGATTTTCATCCAGCATCAGACTGCCGATGATGAACTGCCCCACGGCAGCGATGCCTGGCAGGTTGATTCGCGTTTACGGCAGGTTGCGGGGGATTTGCGGGTAGAAAAAACCACGCCGGATTCTTTTTTGCGCACCAATCTGCAAGCGCTGTTGCAACAGCACGGCGTTACGCAGCTGGTGATTTGCGGTTATTCGTCCGAATATTGCGTTGACAGCACCACCCGCCGTGCTGCCGGGCTCGGTTATCCGGTGGTGCTGGCAGCTGATGCTCACACCAGCCATGACAAGGCGCACGCCAGCGGTGAGTGGATACGTCAGCACCATAATGCCGCGCTGTCGAGCATGGAAAGTTTCGGCGTGCCGATCCGCGCGGTTGCCAGCGCAGCTATCCGCTTCTGATCCTTCCGAACGCCTGGTGGGCGCTCCCCGTCGGTTAACTGCCGACGCGGGCCCCGCCGTTAATCGGTAACAGCGTACCGGTAATGAACGCCGCCGCCGGCGACGCCAGCCAAAGTGCCGCTTCGGCGACGTCCTCCACCTGGCCGGTACGTGCCAGCGGCGTGTCGGCGGTAATGGCGTCAATGGTGGCGGCTGGCAGACCGGTGCCAAAAAACCGCGTATCGGCGATGTAGCCAGGCGCAATGGCGTTAACGGTAATGCCTTGCGGCCCCAGTTCACGCGCCAGACTGACGGTCAGGCCAACCACGCCGGCCTTGGCGGCGGAATAGCCCAGCGCGCCGGGGTTGCCGCTGCCGCATTGCGCAGCGATCGAACTGATATTGACGATGCGTCCGCCCGGCTTGCGCAGGTGCGGCAGCATGGCCTGGGTAAACAGAAAGGTGCTCTTCAGGTTACCGTCAATCACCGCATTCCACTGCTGCTCGGCCTGCGCCAATGGCGTGTCGACGCTGATGACACGGGTAAATCCGGCGTTGTTGATCAGCACATCTACCGTGCCCAAAGCCTGTATCAGACGCGGCATCAACGCTTCTATCTCGGCGCGTTGGCTGAGATCCGCCGAAAAGTGCAGCGTGCCGTTGCCGATCCGTTGCGCCGCCGCCTGCAAACGTTGCAGGCAGCGCGCCACGATGGCGACACGATACCCCTGCATTGCCATTCGTTGTGCGGTGGCCAGCCCAATGCCGCTTGAGCCACCGCTAATCACGACCGTAGGTTGTGTCATGTGATATTCCTCCAACTGTCTGTGGCGCGTCTGCGCCGGTGATGTCGACGGAAAGTATTGGTATTTACCATCGATACCGCCAATACTGTTTTTATGATTCGATGATATGAAAAAGGTATCGCGTGATTGAACTACGCCAATTACGGCAGTTTATTGCCGTGGCTGAAGAGATGAGCTTTCACCGCGCCGCGCAACGCTTGCATATGGCGCAGCCGCCGCTGACGGCGGCAATTCGTAAAATCGAGCAGGAACTGGGGGTTACGCTGCTGGAACGCGGCAACCGCATTACGCGCATTACCGACGCCGGGCAGGTATTTTTGCTCGAAGCGCGGCGCACGCTGGCGCAGTTCGAGCGTACGCTGTTGCATACCCGGCGTGCCGCGCAGGGGCAGACGGCGTCGCTGCGACTGACCTTTGTCGACAGCACGGTCAATGCGCTGCTGCCGGGACTGTTGCGCCAGTTTCGCCAACGCTATCCGCAGATTGATTTTCAACTGCAGGAAGCCGCCACGGCGGAACAGCTGATTGCCTTGCGCGACGATCGCGCCGATGTCGGTCTGGTGGTGCTGCCGATTGCGCCGCAAGCGGGCATACAGTTAACGCCGCTGCTGTTGGAGCGCATGGTGCTGGCGCTGCCGGAACACCATCCGCTGGCAAACGCCGCACAGGTCGGTTTATCGGACGTGGCCGATGAGCCCTGGGTATTGTTCCCGGCGCATTATGGGCCGGGGATGCACGCGGCGATTCTACAGGCATGCGCAATGGCCGGTTTTACCCCGCGAGTAGTGCAGCAGGCGCGGCAAATGCAAACCATTGGTGGGCTGGTGGCCGGTGGGGAAGGCGTTGCGCTGATGCCGTCGCTGTTTGCGGCGTTGCAACCGCCCGGTGTGGTATTCCGCGAACTCAGCGGTATCGGCACGCCGGTGGCGTATTCGCTGGCTCTGGCCTACCGTCAGGCATCGCCATTGATCGAGGACTTCATCCAGCTTGCGGTGCGGCACGCGGCGGAGTATCAGCAAGAGATACTGCACCTCACGCCCTGAGGCGACAAGCGCGTCGGCGACATGTCAGGGAGCGCCATTCCTGCCACATTGGCAACAGGAATGGCAGTGATATTGCAGCTTAGGCCGGGCTATCGGTAATCGGCTGTTTGACCACGAAGATATACGACAGGGCGCCAATCAGGGTAAAGCAGGAACACAGCGTCAGCGCCAGGCTAAACGAGTTGGTGGTATCAAGGATCCAGCCGGTGATCACCGGCGCAAACGAGGCGAAGATAAAGCTGGCGAAGTTCTGGATGCTGCCCACCGAGGCGGTCATGCGCGAAGTAACCGCCACGTGGATCAATCCCCAGCAGGAGGTACCGGCAAAGTGAATGCAGAACAGCGCCATGCCGATCAACAATACCGCGCTGTAGGTGGTGGTGGCCTGCGCCACTACCGAGGTGAAGGCGGCGGAAAGCAGCATGCCGGCAACGATGCAGATCTTGCGGCTCTTGAGCGGCGCCATGCCGCGCTTGACCAGCCAGTCGGTGACGAAGCCGTTGGACAACATGCCGGCGGCGCCGAACAGGAACGGAATGGCTGACAGCATCCCGGTGCTTTTCAAATCCAGATGGTAGGTAGTTTGCAGATAGCCGGGCAACCAGGCCAGATACAGCCAGGCGGTGTAGTTGATGCCGCTAAAGCCGATCATCATGCCCCACATGGTGCGATTCTTGAACAATGCACGCCATTCCTTCAGGTTCATCGGTTCGCGACGCGCGCTGACGCTGCCGGCATTCAGATAGGTTTGCTCCTGTGCGCTGAGGTCGAGATCCTGGCGGTTGCGATAAATCATGTACCAGCCGATCGACAGCGCGATGCCAAGCACGCCAATGGTAATGAACATGCCGCGCCAGCCAAATGCGATCATCATGGCTGTGAGGATGGGCGGGCTGATGGCCAGGCCGATGGTCGAGGCGGCGTTGAAAATGCCCATTGGCATCCCGCGATCTTTAATGTTGAACCAGTCGTTAATCACTTTTACGCCGCACGGGTTCATGGGCGCTTCACCAATGCCCAGACCGATGCGCACCCAGATAAACTGGGTAAAGCTCTGGATCATGCCGGACAGAGTCTGGAACAGCGACCAGACAAACATCCCCAGCCCGAGCATGATGCGCGGCCCCTTGCGATCCAGCAGCGGGCCGCACGGCAGTTGCGCAATGCCGTAGGCCAATGAAAACGCCGAAAGCAGCAGGCCGATTTCGGTACCGCTCAGCCCCATTTCTTCGCGAATCGTCGAGTTGGCAACCGACAGTGAACTGCGATCGAGAAAGTTAATGATTGCCGCCAAGAATAATAAAATCATTGAGGTAGTCTGAATTTTTTTTATTCTGGCTGAACGAATGATGGCACCGTCCGGTGGCATAGGAATAATGGTATCCGAGTAATTTTCCTCTTGTCTATCACCGGTGCTGGCAGGGCTCACTTTTTCCATCTTTTTCTCCAGATGTGTATTTGGTATGTGACTGCAAGTAATCGGTATAGAGGGCGCGGCGATTTGGTGGTGTGATTAATGCGCATTCCGTGCGCCGGATAGGCTTTTGCTGTTTTTTATCGGCTTTAAATATGCCGATGGCAAATAAAAGGGCGGCATTCAGGCTACGGACTGGTTAATCGAACGAATCATCGATTGCTTGGCGGTGTCGAGATGATGGTGCAGTTCACGGGTAGCTTCCTGGTCGTTGCGGCAGATAAGCGCACTGAGGATCGCCATATGCTCCTCGATGGCAATAATGTTCCGCTGCTTGAGATCGGTTTCATCCCATTGATAATGAAAGTGGAAAATCACCGAAATAATCTCCAGCGACTGGTTGAAGAACGGGTTGTTGGCGGCAGAAAGGATCAGTCCGTGCAGATCCCGATCGAGTTGCGAAAACAGCCGGTAATTGCTGCTGATGGTTTCACGCAGTTCACGGTGGCGGCTCAATAGCTCTTTGGCCTGCAACCAGCGTTCATCATGCGCCGGCAAATTCAAAAAGCGTGACAGGGCGTGGGTTTCCAGCATCTGCCGCAGTTCAAACAGCTGCTCGGCATAGTGCCGATCGAACTGCTTCATGCGCCACTGGCCGCGTTTGACGTTGTCGAGCAGATTGTAGCGGCTAAAGCGCAGCAGAAATTCCCGCACCACTACCGGGCTGACGTTGACCAGCCGCGCTAGTTGCAGTTCGCTGAAGCTGTCGCCGGCGCGCAGCTGTTTTTGGTTAATCATCTGGTAAAACGCCTTTTCAAACAGCGTGCTTTGCGCCTCCGGAGTTTGTGCCATACAGTCGAAGCCGTCTTCCTCCTGCGGCATACGCAGGATCGCATAATTATCCTGCACCTTTTCCAACACCCCGCAGCGCTGAAAATGGTCCAGGGCATGACGTACCGTGGTGCGGCTGATGTTGTACATTTCGGCCAGCGCCGCCTGGGAGGGCAGCGGCGAGCGGATATGTCCGTGAATCAGGCCATCGATCATCTGGTTAATCACATTTTGCCGCAGATTTTGGGTTCGGCTCATGGCGTACCTCAGCTGTTTTTTATGAATTTAAAACCAATTTAAAACGGTTTATTTGGCGCTGAATCACAAATCACCATAATTAAAACGTCAGCCGGTTATTTTTATTTAATAACCAACTCCAGATAACTGGAGGAACGATAATGACCACAATGAATACATTGATTTGCCAGCAACCCACACAATTGGTTTATCAACAGCGGCCGATACCGACGCCGGCGGCGAATGAGGCGGTGATTAAAATGATTACCGTGGGTATCTGCGGCACGGATATTCATGCCTGGTCGGGTAATCAGCCTTATTTCAGCTATCCACGGGTTTTGGGTCATGAAATATGCGGAGATATCGTTAGCGTGGGGAGCCAGGTTAGCGGCTTGCGCGTTGGACAGCGCATGGCGGTGATCCCGTATCTGTCCTGTGGCCAGTGCGGGGCCTGCCACAGCGGGCGCAGCAACTGTTGTGAAAACATTTCGGTGATCGGCGTGCATCAGGACGGCGGTTTCTGCCAGTATCTCAGCGTACCGGCCAGCAATTTATTGCCGGTGGGGGATATCGCGCCGGAGGCCGCAGCGCTGATCGAACCGTTTGCCATTGCCGCCCATGCGGTGCGACGGGCAGCCATCGTTGCCGGCGATCATCTGCTGGTGGTAGGTGCCGGGCCGATTGGCCTTGGCGTGGCGGCGATTGCCCTGGCGGATGGCGCCCGGGTGGTGGTGGCCGATACCAGCGAACAGCGGCGGGCGCATGTTGAGCAGGTGCTTGGCGTCGCCACGCTGGATCCGGCGCAGGCGGGATTCGACGCGGCGCTGCGCGAGCTGTTTGACGGCAGTCTGGCGGCGAAGGTGATTGATGCCACCGGCAATCAGCGGGCGATGAATAACACCGTTAACCTGATCCGCCATGGTGGTAGCATCGTGTTTGTCGGGCTGTTCAAAGGTGAATTCAGCTTCTCCGATCCGGAGTTTCATAAAAAGGAAACCACCTTGATGGGTAGCCGCAACGCCACCCATGAAGACTTCGTCAAGGTGGGCCGATTGATGGCGGCCGGCAGCATCACCGCCGGCATGATGCTGTCGCATCATTTTGACTTCGATACCCTGGCACAACGTTACGAAAGCGAGGTGATCAATAATAAATCATTGATTAAAGGCGTGATTCATTTCAGCTGAATAATTACTCCCCGCTTGCCAGCGACGGGTGCAGCACGCAGTGCCCGTCGTTCGGTCGTCATTTTCCGGCCATAAAACCATCATCCAGATGTCATAAACTTATCCCTTAATAGGTGCCGATAACGAATAGCCAACCTAACCAATGAGAGATGGCTTATGGCTCAGGCACAGTTAAAACTTGCAACAACCGATTTCCCAGGGCACCAGTCGATCCCGCTGCGCAAAGTCCTTGCGGTCAAAGGGCTGGGTAAAGCCTATAAATCCCAGCAGCGGGTATTGGACGATATCAATTTCGATTTGCACGCCGGCGAGTTTGTCGCGGTGATTGGCCGCTCCGGCGCGGGCAAATCCACTCTGCTGCACACGCTCAACGGCACCATTCCTTCCAGCTGCGGTGAAATGCTGCACTTTGACGAGGCTGGCGTGGCGCAGGATATAGCACAACTTTCCGCCCGTCAGATGCGCCAATGGCGCGCCCGTTGCGGCATGATCTTCCAGGATTTCTGCCTGGTGCCGCGTCTGGACGTGATTACCAACGTGTTGCTCGGGCGGCTCAGCCACACCTCTACGCTCAAGTCTTTTTTCAAAGTATTCGACGATGTCGATCGTGCGCGGGCCATCGAGCTGTTGCAGTGGCTCAATATGCTGCCGCATGCGCTGCAGCGGGCCGAGAACCTGTCCGGCGGGCAGATGCAGCGAGTGGCGATTTGTCGCGCATTGATGCAGAACCCCAAGATCCTGCTGGCGGACGAGCCGGTCGCCTCACTGGATCCGAAGAACACCCGCCGCATTATGGACGCCTTGCAGAAAGTCAGCGAAAACGACATTGCGGTGATGGTGAATCTGCACTCGGTTGAACTGGTGCAGGAATACTGCACGCGGGTGATTGGTATCGCGCAGGGAAAAATTGTTTTTGACGGTCATCCATCACAGCTGAATGACCGGATTTTGCACCAGTTGTACGGCGAAGACGTTAATCAAATACATTAATTTAAAAGGCTACAGCAATGAAAAAAATATTCAGTCTGACCACCATGATGGCCGGCGCGATGATGGTATTTAACGCTGGCGCAGCGGACGCGCCCAAGGAGCTTAATTTAGGCATTCTCGGCGGTCAGAACGCCACCCAGCAGATTGGCGACAACCAGTGTGTGAAGCAGTTCTTTGACAAGGAACTGAACGTTGATACCAAACTGCGCAACTCGTCCGACTATTCCGGCGTGATCCAGGGGCTGCTGGGTGGCAAGATCGACCTGGTGCTCAGCATGTCGCCGGCGTCGTTTGCCTCGGTGTATATCAAGGATCCGCAGGCGGTCGATCTGGTCGGCATTGCCGTCGACGATGTCGATCGGTCGCGTGGTTATCATTCGGTAGTGATCGTCAAGGCCGACAGTCCTTACAAGAAACTGGAAGATCTGAAAGGCAAATCGTTCGGTTTTGCCGATCCGGATTCTACCTCCGGTTTCCTGATGCCGGATCACAGCTTCAAAAAACTGTTCGGCGGTAGCTCGGACAATAAATATAACGGCTTTTTCTCCAGCGTCACCTTTTCCGGCGGCCATGAGCAGGACATTCTCGGCGTGCTGAATGGCCAGTTTGAAGGTGCCGTTACCTGGACATCGCTGATTGGCGATTACAACACCGGCTATACCAGCGGCGCGTTCACCCGCATGATTCGCATGGATCAACCGGATCTGATGAAAAAGATCCGCATCATCTGGCAATCTCCGCTGATCCCGAACGGCCCGATCCTGGTGCGCAATGCGTTGCCGGCCGACTTCAAGGCCAAGGTCGTGGCAGCGATCAAAAAGCTGGATAAGGAAGATCACGGCTGCTTTATCAAAGCGATGGGCGGCAAGCAGCATATCGGCGAAACCACGCTGGCGGAATACCAGCCGGTGATTGACCTGAAGCGCGCGTTGGCGAAAGGCGAACGCTAAACCAGCGCTGGACGTTCAGGCATGGGGCGTGGTACGCCGCGCCCGTTTGACATCAACAGGTTAAGGTGGACCGCGCGGTTCAGTCTCTGACGGTGAGTTATTTTGAATACAGATTTTGCGCATTACTACCAGCGGGTTCGCAGCAAGCAAAAGCGTGAAACGCTGATATGGTCGCTGACGCTGGCGGTACTTTATCTTGGCGCCGGCAGGCTGGCCGAGTTCAATTTGCATACCGTCTGGGTATCGCTACCGAATTTCTTTGATTATCTTGCCGAAACGTTGCCGATCCTGCATTGGGATCGCCTGTTCGCCGATGGCCATACCGAAGGCTCGTTGGCCTATTGGGGCTACCGCCTGCATATCCAGCTGCCGTTACTGTGGGAGACCCTGAATCTGGCGCTGGCGGCAACCCTGCTGTCGGTACTGATTGCCGGCGTGCTGGCATTTCTGGCTGCCAACAACACCCATAGCCCGGCGTCGCTACGCATGGCCATTCGCACGCTGGTGGCCTTTTTGCGCACCATGCCGGAGCTGGCCTGGGCGGTGATGTTTGTGATGGCGTTTGGCATCGGCGCGATACCCGGCTTTATGGCGCTGGCGTTGCACACCATCGGTAGCCTGACCAAGCTGTTCTACGAAGCATTGGAAACCAGTTCCAACAAGCCGGTGCGCGGTCTGGTTGCCTGTGGCGCGACGCCGTTGCAACGCATGCGTTTTGGCCTGTGGCCGCAGGTCAAACCGGTGTTTCTGTCGTACAGTTTCATGCGGCTGGAAATCAACTTCCGTCAGTCTACCATTCTGGGGCTGGTGGGCGCGGGCGGCATCGGTCAGGAACTGATGACCAATATCAAACTGGACCGTTACGATCAGGTCAGCATGACGCTGTTGCTGATTATCGTAGTGGTGTCGTTGCTGGACTACGTCTCCGGCAATCTGCGCAAACGCGTGGTGGAGGGGGGCAAATGATGCTCGGACAAACGGTTTCCGCAGAACGGTTGCAAGCCCTGCAACGGCAGCATACGGTCATTTTTTCGCAGCAACGCCGTTATCTGCGTACCCTGGGCCTGATTGCCGCGGCAATTGGCGTATATTATCTGTTCTTCTTTCTGTATTTCGGCATTTCCTGGCCACAGCTGCTGAATGGCTGCCAGCAAATCGGCCGCTATTTCATGCGTATGTTCGTCTGGCGTGACTTTGTCAACTGGCCGTTCGGCTATTATTTCCAGCAGATCTTCATCACCATCGGCATCGTGTTTGCCGGCACGCTGACCGCGACGCTGCTGGCATTGCCGCTGTCGTTCCTGGCGGCACGCAACGTGATGTCTACCCCGCTGTTGCGGCCGATCGCCGCGCTGGTGCGCCGCTTGCTGGATCTGCTACGCGGCATCGATATGGCGATCTGGGGGCTGATTTTCGTGCGCGCCGTCGGCATGGGGCCACTGGCCGGGGTGCTGGCGATTGTGGTGCAGGATGTCGGCTTGCTGGGCAAGCTGTATGCCGAAGGGCATGAAGCGGTGGACAAGTCACCGGGGCGTGGCCTGACGGCGGTGGGCGCCAACGGTTTGCAGAAACATCGCTACGGCATCTTTACCCAGTCGTTTCCCACCTTTCTGGCGCTCAGCCTGTATCAGATTGAATCCAATACCCGTTCTGCGGCCGTGCTCGGCTTTGTCGGTGCTGGCGGTATTGGTCTGGTGTATGCCGAAAACATGCGGTTGTGGAACTGGGACGTGGTGATGTTTATCACGCTGCTGCTGGTGGCGGTGGTGATGACCATGGACAAGGTTTCTTCAGTACTGCGCAACAAATACATTATTGGCGAAGACATTCCGTTGTATCAGCAAAAAAGCCAAATCGATTGAGAAACCCCTTACCGATCCCTATACTGCCGCACATATTCAAGGCGTGCGGCAGTCTTTCCATTTCGCGCTGCGCGTCTTCCCGCTTTACCAGCTATAAAGGCAATTCCATGATTAACAATGACGTCCTGCGCAGTGTGCGCTACATGCTGAGCATTAACGACGCAAAAATGGTTGAGATCGTCAAACTGGACGGTTTTGACGTTGATGTCGCGGCGATGGGCGCTTATGTCATCAAAGAAGGCGAGCCGGGCTTTGAAAAATGCCCCGACGAGGTGATGGCGCATTTCCTGAATGGCCTGGTGTTCTTTAAACGCGGCAAGGATGACAAATTCCCGGCACCGCCGGTTGAACTGCCGATCACCAATAACCTGGTGCTGAAGAAACTGCGCGTGGCGTTCGAACTGAAAGATACCGATCTGTTCCAGATCTTCACCGCCGTGGATTTCCGCATTTCCAAGCCGGAGCTGAGCGCGCTGTTCCGCAAGCAGGGCACCAAGAACTACCGCCCATGTGGCGATCAGATGCTGCGCTACTTCCTGAAAGGGCTGGCGCAGCGCGTACGCGGCGCATAATCCGTACCTGGCCTGGCGACCCCGCTTTAACGGACAAGGTCGCGGCAATCACCAGCACCTCTTTCGAGGTGCTTAGGTTGCTGACAAAGCAGGAAAAAGCGTGGTTTTTCCTGCTTTGTGGTGAGCGGCCGAAAATCAATAAATTGATTTTCCTGATTTTTTATTTATTGACCTCTATTCGTTCAGTGCAGGAATGAGGTTTGTCATCAGTCTGAGCACCTCTTTCGAGGTGCTTTTTTTTTGCACTTTTTTGTTCGCCGTCTGCACAGCGCTGGCGCCTGTTTTCTGACCGCCGAACAACCTGCCGAGCGCTAGAGAGAATGGGGGGCCGCGGAGTTGTCAAAAGGGGCCGAGACGTGGCCGACGGCATACCACTGGGCCGCACGGCTGCACCGTGCCGGCAGCGTTCGCCACAGCCGCATGTGCAGCAGTTGCCAGGCAGCGGGATCGAACGCGGTGACGCTGGCCAATGCCAGAGGATCGGCGCGTTGCCGGCTGCGCAAGCGCGACAGATTGCTGAAGGGGGCAATTGGCCGCCGCTCAATACTGGCAAAGCGCGCGTGCGACAACTGCGCGCGATCGAAGTGTGTCAACCAGGGCAGCCAATGGTCGACCTGCGGCCAGCCGAACGACTGCGTCAAGCCGACAAAACCCTGGCCGAGCAAAAACTCGCTCATGCCCTGACTGCTATTCCACAGATAAAACGGCGCGTAGCGGTTTTCCGCGCCGTGCTCCCCTTTTAACGCATAAAGATAGGCTTTAACCATCAGCTGTGGACAGTTGTCGAGCTGCGGGCCGGCGGTGGCGATGCGTTGGCGAATGATTTCCATCGGGTAGTCGGCCGGCAGGGTAAAGCTGTATTGCATGGCAAGCATGATGATTCTCCGCAAAGTCGTTGACACCTTCAGCCTGACACGCGATGTTTATTATTAAAATCGACATTATTTTGACTAACAGTCCATAAAATCAGGATGGTCAGCATGGGGCGAATCACCTTTGATCTCGACGACTTGCGTAGCTTCGTCACTGGCATTGAGCTGGGCAGTTTTGCCCGGGCGGCGCAACGCCTGGGGCGTTCGACCTCTGCCGTCAGCGCGCACCTGAAAAAACTGGAGCAGCAGGTGGGAGCGCCCATTCTGCGCAAATCCGGGCGTGGCATGGTGATGACCGAAGCGGGAGAAATGCTGCTCGGCTATGCCCGTCGGCTGCTGGAGTTGAATGATGAGGCCGCCTGCGCGGTGCGTGGCTGGGATCTGCACGGCACGGTACGACTCGGGCTACAGGAGGATTTTGGCGAAACCTTTTTGCCGCAGGTGCTTGGCAGTTTTGCCCGGGCGCACCCACGGGTGCGCATTGAAGCACGCATTGCCCGCAACGCCGAATTGCTTGACTGGGTGAACAACGGGCAGCTTGATTTGTCGTTGGCCTGGGATGGCGGCGTCAGTACCCCCTTTCAGCAGGCGCTGGGGCAACGCATGATGCGTTGGATAGCTCCGCCGGCGTTTGCTATGGCGCCATGGCAAGCCAGTGGCCAGCCGTTGCCGCTGGTGGTGTTTGACGCCCCCTGCCTGATGCGCAGTGCGGCGACGCAGGCGTTGGATCGTGCTGGCATCCCCTGGCGTATTGCCTTCACCAGCCGCAGTTTGAACGGCATATGGGCAGCCGTCAGCGCCGGCTTGGGAGTCACGGTGCGTACCGAGGTCGGCATGCCGGCAAGAGTGGCGCCGTTGCCTGACGGGCAGTTGCCGGCGCTCAACCCATTGGGCGTGGTGCTGCACCGCGCCGAGGATCGGCCAGACGCCGCGGTGCAGCGTCTGGCGCAGATTGTCGTTGAACGGCTGGCGCTTTAGCGGGTTGCTATCGGCTGACTGCCGTCCAGCGCTCCCCACTCGGTCCAGGAACCGTCGTACAGCCGTACCTGCGGCGCTTGCAGTGAAAGCAGAGCAAACGCCAGCACCGCAGCGGTAACCCCGGAGCCACAGCTGGTGACGATCGGGCCGTTGAGATCGACCCCTTTATCGCTAAACAGTTGTTTCATTGCCTCCAACGACTTGAAACGGCCATTTTCCAGCAGTTCCGGATAGGGAATATTGATGCTGCCGGGAATGTGCCCACGGTGCAGGCCCGGGCGTGGTTCCGGCGCATCGCCATAAAAACGCGGCGCGGCGCGAGCGTCGAGAATTTGCGTCGGCCCACCCAGCGCCTGTTCAACCTGTCGCAGGTTCACCAGCGCATCGGCGTTGAAACGGGCATTGAACCGGGTCGACGCGCGGGTGCCATCACCGGTAGCCAAGGCGTTGCCGCGCGCTTTCCAGCCGTCCAGCCCCTCGTCCAGTACATAAACCTGTTGCGCGCCGAAGGTGCGGAAGGTCCACCAGCCGCGTGGCGCGGAAAACTGGTTGCCCTGGTCGTAAAACACAATGGTGCTGTTTTCGCTGATGCCCAATTGACCAGCGGCGGCGCCAAAGGTCTCGGCGTCAGGCAACATATGCGGCAACGCGGTGGTGGTGTCTGCGACCGCGTCGATGTCGAAATACACCGCGCCCGGGATGTGGCCGGCGGCAAATTCTGCCTGCATGTCTTTTTTCGGCACCAGCCCGACGGGCGACATGCGTACGTCGACCACCACCAGATCGCCGTCGTCAAGGTGTTGTTCAAGCCATTGAGGAGTCACTAAAAAGGGAGAGTTCATCGATCCTGTTCGCCTGTAGAAAAACCGTTTTTTACTATACCCTAAATTATTCGGCTTGCATTAGGGCTGTATGGCTTGAGGTGCCAGCGAGGTTTACTTCTACCGGTTGGGTATCATCGGCGGCGCGGGTCGTCAGGGGAGCAGGCATGCAAGCGCAGAGTTTCGGTGGGGCAAAAATTGCCTTGCTGCATCAGGATCGGGTATTGGTTTATTTACGTGATGAGCGCTCGGACATCCCGTGGCCCGGCCTGTGGGACCTTCCCGGCGGTGGACGCGAAGGCAACGAAACGCCGTTGGAGTGTGTGCAGCGAGAAACACAGGAAGAGTTCGGGCTGCTATTGCCGCCGCAGCATGTGCTGTGGCAGCGCCGTTATCACGGTATTCAAGCCGGCAGTCCCGCGACCTGGTTTATGGTCGGCATTATCACTGCACGGCAAATCGCCGCGGTGCAATTTGGCGAGGAAGGCCAATATTGGCAGATGATGGCGGTTGAGCAATTCGTGCACCACCCGCAAGGGATCCCCCACCTGCGCCAGCGACTGTCGAGTTACCTCGCCCGGCGCTGAGCCTGTTGTTGCTGTTCGACGCGTTCGATCAGCGCCGTTATCTGGCGGTGCGAGAACACTTCAATACCGTGTTGACGCAACAATGCGCTGGTGACGCCGTTGCCGGGCTTGCTGCGGCCGGCGAAGGCGCCGTCATAAATCAGCTGGCTACCGCAGGACGGGCTGCCGTCGGTGAGCAAGGCGAAACGACAGCCTTGTCGGCGGGCGGTTTCCAGCGCCAGATGCGCGCCGAGCAAATATTGCGCCGTGACGTCGTTGCCAGTGGCCTCAATCACCTGCGCACGCTGTGCCAGCACCGCGTCGCCGTCGGCCGCCGGGCTGATTTCCGCCGGCGGGCGCGGCGTGGCAAAGCCGGCAGCCAGTTCCGGACAACACACCACCAGACGGCCTTCCCGCTGCCAGCGAGCCAGCGTGGCATCGACCAGCGGTTTGTCAGAACCGTTATAACGTACTTTAAAGCCTGCCAGGCAGGCGCTGATGAGGATTTTGGCCGACATGGTTAAGAGTCCCTAATCGCGAGGGCGAAAGTGCAGGGCATCGCCGCTGCACGCGCGACATTATGCTAGCAAAATCGCGCGGGCAAAACATCTGTCATCAGCATCAGCGCATCAAGGATGGCCAAGTTGATGGTGTAAAATGAAATTTTTCATTCATTATTTCAGATTTTTTTTATCGTGATGTGGCGCAGTGTATCGTCAAAAAGTCAATTGTTGCTGAATGAATGGCGAATCATGAACGCCATCACGAATAGCGAGGTTTGTTTTTCATTTCACTTGATTTTGAAATGTTGATTCCATATAAATCAGCGATAAATTACTCATTCCATTTTATGGCCGACTGGCGACAGCCCGGCCCAACGCTGAGGAAACAACGATGAAACAGGTTCGCGTCGGATTAATTGGTACCGGTTATATTGGCCGTTGCCATGCCATTGCTTACGCACAGGCAAGCACGGTTTTTCCACTGAAAGGCGAGTTGGTGTTGGAAATGCTGGCGGAAGTGACGCCAGAACTGGCCAGCCAGCGCGCCATGGAGTTTGGTTTTGCACGTTCTACAGGCGATTGGCGGCAGTTGGTGGCCGATCCTGACATTGACGTGGTGGATATCTGTGCGCCCAATTTCCTGCACAAGGAAATGGCACTGGAAGCGATTCGTCATGGCAAGCATGTCTATTCGGAAAAGCCGCTGGCGCTGGATGCCGGCGACGCGGCGATTATGGTGCAGGCGGCGCGTGAACGGGGTGTCAAGACGCTGGTGGGTTTCAACTATATGAAGAACCCGACCAGCCAACTGGCGCGTGAAATTATCGCCAATGGTGAAATCGGCGAGGTGGTGCATTTTTACGGCACCCATAATGAAGACTATCTGGCCGATCCGCGTACGCCGATTGACTGGCATTGCCGCAAGGCCAGCGCCGGCCTTGGGGCATTGGGCGATTTGGCGGCGCATATCGTCAATATGGCGCATTATCTGGTGGGGGACATCGTGGCGGTCTCCGGCGACATGCAAACCCTGATCAAACAGCGGCCGGATCCGCAGGATGCAACCCGGTTATGCGAGGTGGAAAACGAAGATCAGGCCAGCGCACTGGTTCGTTTTGCCAGTGGTGCCATGGGGACCATTGAAACCTCGCGTATTGCCTGCGGCCGCAAGATGGGGCTGACCTATGTGGTTACCGGTACCAAAGGAACGCTCAGCTACACCCAGGAGCGGATGGCTGAATTAAAGGTTTATCGCCACGATGAGCCAGCCGAACGGCAAGGATTCAAAACGCTGCTGGTGGGGCCGAAGCACCCGGACTATGCCGCATTCTGTATCAGCGCTGGGCACGGCATTGGTTTCAACGATCAAAAAACCGTGGAAGTGCGCGATCTGGTGAACGGCATTGCGGCCGGCGATCGCCTGTGGCCGGATTTTGAAGAGGGCTGGAAAGTGTCTTGCGTGCTGGATGCTATCGCCGCGTCGGCGCAGCAGCGTCGCTGGCTGGAGGTCAATAATAAATAGTTAACCTGTTAAGTTAATTGGCTGGCAAGTTGTGCTGGCCAAGTGGCTTAATGGCTTACGATGCTGCTAGCTTAATAAGCTATTTTGTTGGCAAGTGAGTAGGCTGTTGAGTTGCCTGGCTATTAAATTAGGCGGTTGGTAAACTGACAGGCTGCCAGGGTATGACGCTGGCAGCCTGTTCAATTAGCCGGTTGTGTGCTTAGAACGCAAAGCAGGAACAGCCAAAGGCGCCCCAGAACGCATGTTCATCGGCCACCGGGATGCTGGAGCGGCGGGCAAGGTCATGCTGATGCGCGTGTACGCCGCACGGGCCACAGCATTGATGCGCCTGACTCAGCACCCCGTTGCCGACCATGGCGGCAGGCGGCGCAGCGCGGTAATGTCCCGGTACCTGGCTGACCGGCGACCATTCCGGCAGCACCGGTAGCGGCGGCGGTGCCAACGGCGAGAAGCTGCCGGCGGCATACACCACTTTACCGTCGACCACCGTCATCAGCGCTTCGATGTCCTTGATCTGCTCCTCCGGCACGCTGAAATAGTCCTGCGACAGCACCGCCAGATCCGCCAGTTGTCCGACCTTGATTTGCCCCTTCTTGCCCTGTTCGGTCGAAAACCAGGCGCTACCCTGGGTCCATAGCATCAACGCGGTGTCGCGATCCAGTCGTGCATCGTCGTGGTACATCGCCATGCCGCCGACGGTACGGCCGGAAACCAGCCAGTACAGCGCGGTCCACGGGTTGTAGCTGGCAACGCGAGTGGCGTCGGTACCCAGTCCGACCGGCAGTTCCGCTGCCAGCATTTTCGCCACCGGCGGGGTGTGGCTGGTCGCTTCCTTGCCGTAGCGTTCGGCAAAATACTCTCCCTGGAAGGCCATGCGATGCTGTACCGCGATGCCACCGCCCAACGCTTTTACCCGTTCGATATTGCGTTCGGAAATGGTCTCGGCATGATCAAAAATCCAGTGCAGACCGTTAAACGGGATTTCACGGTTAACCTTTTCAAACACGTTAAGCATACGGCTGATGGATTCGTCGTAGGTGGCATGCAGGCGGAATGGCCAGCGGTGTTCGACCAGGTGGCGTACTACGCGCTCCAGCTCATCCTCGGTGCCTGCCGGCAGATCCGGACGCGGCTGCAGGAAGTCTTCAAAATCGGCGGCGGAAAACACCAGCATTTCGCCGGCGCCGTTATGGCGATAGAAATCCGTTCCCTGGCCCGGTTTCAGCATATCGGTCCACAGCTGGAAATCCTCCAGCTCCTGTTTTGGCCGTTGGGTAAACAGGTTGTAGGCGATGCGGATGGTCAACTGCCGTTTTTCATGCAGTTCGGCAATGACCTGATAATCATCCGGGTAGTTCTGGAAGCCGCCGCCGGCGTCGATGGCGCTGGTCAAACCGAGGCGGTTCAGTTCGCGCATAAACTGGCGGGTGGAGTTCACCTGTTGCTCCAACGGCAGTTTCGGCCCTTTCGCCAGCGTGGCATACAGGATCATGGCGTTGGGTTTTGCAATCAGCATGCCGGTCGGATTACCGTTGCGATCGCGCTGAATCTCGCCGCCCGGAGGATTAGGCGTGTCTTTGGTATAGCCGACCACCTTCAGGGCAGCCCGATTGAGCAGGGCGCGATCGTACAGGTGCAGGATGAACACTGGCGTATCCGGCGCGGCCTGGTTGATTTCCTCCAGCGTCGGCATACGGCGTTCGGCAAACTGGAATTCGCTCCAGCCGCCCACCACCCGCACCCATTGCGGACTCGGCGTGCGTAATGCCTGTTGCTTGAGCATGCGCAGGGCGTCAGCCAGCGAAGGCACGCCTTCCCAGCGCAACTCCAGATTGTAGTTAAGCCCACCACGAATCAGGTGCAGGTGGGAATCGTTCAGACCGGGAATGGCGGTATGGCCCTGCAAGTCGACAATCTGCGTTTGTGGGCCGGCGTGGCGCATCACCTCGCTTTGGTCGCCGACCGCCAGAAACTTGCCGTCCTTGATGGCAACCGCCTGCGCGGTAGGGTTGTCGCGATCGACGGTATGAAACTTGCCATTGGTGATAATCAATGAGGCCGTATTACTCATTTCTTTTCTCCCGACGCCGTCTCAGTGACGGGTCAGCCATTGATGAAAGACGCGCGTCACGATCGGCATCCACAGGAACACCACTAATGCCACCACGCTGGCGTCGTTGAGCAGGTGGCCGCCGAGTGTCCCTTGCAGGCTTGGCAGCAGCGTGCTCCAAAACCACGGTACCAGATTGGTCGACGGAAAGATCACCAACAGGGTGATCAGGAACTGCTTCCACTTGGCGGGTGGGCGTACCTGCGCATTGGCAGGCGTGAACCAGAATTCCGCGCCGGGGCGAATTTCAATGTGATCCTGTTCCAGCAGCAGCGGTGACACCTCGGCAATGTATTGATTGCGTTTGGGGGAATGCAGCCAATGATAAAGATTGTCGATGTTGTCGAAACGCACCAGGATGGTATAGGCCTGTTCCGTGCTGGACGGGCGGATCACGTTGACGCCAAGGTGCCCGTGGTATTCGGCGGCGTCCGGCATAATGCGCTTGAGCCAGGCTTCATAGGCCTGTTGCTGGCCCGGCGCCAGCCGGTGGGTGATAACCAGGGTGACATGCTGCGGGTGTGACATAAACGCGCGCTCCTAAACCGGTCCTCCCCGGCTGGCAGGCCGGGGAGGGGCATCTTATTTGAGTTCGCGCGCCGGCGCGTGGTGCACCATGGTGTAGGCATAGTCAACGCCCATGCCATAGGCGCCGCTGTGTTCGCGTACCAGTTCCATTACCGCGTCATAGGTTTCCTTGCGCGCCCAGTCGCGTTGGTACTCAAGCAGTACCTGTTGCCAGGTCACCGGGATGGCGCCGGCCTGTACCATGCGTTCGACCGAGCGTTCATGCGCATCCACCGAGGTGCCACCCGAGGTATCGGTTACCACATACACCTCATAGCCGGCTTCCAGTGCCATCAACGCCGGGAAGGTCAGGCAGACTTCGGTCCATAGCGCCGAAATGACCAGTTTTTTGCGACCGGTGGCTTCGACGGCGCGCACGAACGCGGCGTCTTCCCATGAGTTCATTGAGGTGCGTTCAATGGGTTTCACCTGCGGGTGAACCGCCAATAATTCTGGCCAGATATAACCACTGAAGCTTTCGGTTTCAACCGAGGTAAACAGGGTTGGCACATTGAAGATTTTACCGGCCTTTGCCAGCGCCACCACGTTGTTTTTCAACTGCTGGCGATCGATATTGGCGACGCCAAAAGCCATTTGCGGTTGATGATCGATAAAGATCAATGCGGAATTGGTTGGGTCAAGCAATTGAAACTTGGACATGTTTTACCTTCCTAGTGGTACACCAGTTGAACGAGCTTTCAGGGTTGCTGCAATGGAATGCATGGTAGGCAGGTGGTGATTTCAAAGATAGCGTAGAATTTTCGTGGTCTTGTTAAGTTTTTTTATACACAGGGGAACAGTGTGAGATTAAATCTGGATGCGTTGCTGATTCTTGATGCGCTTGACCGTCACGGTTCGTTCGCCGCGGCCGCGGCCCGGCTGTATAAAACGCCGTCGGCGCTCAGTTACATGGTGCAGAAATTGGAAAGCGATCTCGACGTGACGATTCTCGACCGCTCCGGTCATCGCGCCAAATTTACCGATACCGGTAAGTTGATGTTGGAGAAAGGCCGTTTACTGTTACGGGCGGCGCAGGATCTGGAACAACAGGCGCGTTATGTCGAAAGCGGCTGGGAAAGTGAGATCACCCTCGGTATCGATGCCTCGTTTCCCTTTGAGCGACTGCTGCCGCTGATCGACAGTTTTTACCGTCAGCATCACCATACGCGTCTGCGGTTTAGCCATGAAGTGTTGGCCGGCTCCTGGGAGTCGCTGATTTACGGCTGCGCCGACATTATCATCGGCGCCATTTGCGAACCGCCGTCACGTACCGGCTATGCCTTCAGGCCGTTGGGCAAGTTGGAATACGTATTTGCCGTAGCGCCGCAGCACCCGTTGGCTACGCTGCCTGAACCGTTGGTCAAAGACACGGTGCGCCAGCATCGGGCGGTGGTGGTGCGTGACACTTCACGTATCAATACGCCGCAAAATCTGCATATTCTGGATGAGCAAGACACGCTGACGGTGTTTAATTTCGATGCCAAGCTGGCTGCACAGCTTGCCGGGCTCGGCTGTGGCTATTTGCCGCGCTATCTGGCACAACCTTATCTGGCGCGTGGCGAACTGGTGGCGAAGAGCGTCGAAGGTGAATATTGCAGTGATGCGGCCTATTTCGGCTGGCGTGAAAGCGCCACCGGGCTGGCGGTGAAGTGGTGGCGTGAGCGCTTGCAGGCCTACGCCGACGGTGAACAGGCCTACCCAGACTAATCATGGTCCGGCGCGGCGCGCAGCGATAACACCTGCGCGCCGCCGGGGAGCGAGAGGGTAAAATGCCCGCAGGGTGCGGTCACCCGTGCTGGAAGTCTTCCGCGTCGACGTCATAGCCGGCCGGTTCCCAGCGGATCGCCAGCAGGGCCGTCAAGCCGGCTAACGGCGCTAGCGCAATCACCCAGAACACGCCGGTGCCGAGCGTTGCCGACAGCACCGGAAACAGGAACAGCGACAGGGTGGAGCTGGAACGCATCAGGGTTTGGTTAAAGCCGACGCCGACGCCGCGCAATGACGTCGGATAGCTCAAGGAGGCAAACGTCATGCTGTGCGAGCCGGGGCCAAAACCCTGCCCGAGCAGGAACAGCGCCAGCATGGCGATGGAAAATGCCGCCTGCCCGCCGTTGTCCGGCAGACCAGTCAGCGCCAGACCAAGCAGTGCCGCCAGTTGGCAGGCGTAACCGAGCACCGTCATCTTCCAGGCACCGAAGGTCGGCACCAGCCGTACTGCCAGCAGGCCGCCGACAAAGGCGAACAGCAGGTTAAGTGCCAGCGACACCAGAATGGTGCTCAGCATGGACTGCGCCAGGAAGGTCGACAGGATCACCGGCAGTCCAAACGCCACCGCGTTATAGGCGAAGGAAGAGGCAATCGCGATGATGGTCGCCAGTACCGTACGCCGCAAATATACGCCTTGCAGCAGCGTGCCGTAGTTGCGCCACGAGGCTTGCCGCGTCTGCGGCGGTCGGCCGGTTTCGGCGTCATCAGCCACCACCACGTTGACGTTGTACGAGCGGCGTAAAATGGCCGCCGCGCCCTGCAAATCGCCCTGATTGGCCGCCCAGACCGGAGATTCGCTCATATAGCGGCTGCGAATGGCGATAATCAGCAGCGCCGGCACCGCGCCGAAGCCGAGAATCAGCCGCCATAGCCAGTCGGTATGGCTTTCCGGCAGCACGGCGTAAAGCAGCAGCACCAGCAGATAGGAAATGCCGATCGCCGCGTACCAGGTGGGGCACCACATGGCGATACGCGCAGCCTTGTTGCCGCGGCCGGAAAGGCGTGAAAACTCTGCGAGAAACGCCATTGCCACCGGCAGGTCGATGCCGACCCCCAACCCCATGACAAACCGTGCGCCGCCCAAGACCCATTCGTTGGGCGCAAACGCGCAGGCCAGCGCCGCAACCACAAAGAAAAACATATCGGCCATAAATACCCGATAGCGGCCGATTTTATCAGTCAGATAACCGCCGATAAATGCGCCGATAATGGCGCCGAACGTGATGGCCGAGGCCACCAGCCCGGTACCGGTTGGCGACAGATTGAACTCGCGTGCCACGTCCTTGATGCCAAACGCCAGTGCGCCGAGATCGTAGGCATCAAGGAACACCCCGCCCAGCGCGATGGCGACCACAATGCGCGCATCGTTACGCTTGGCCGCGCCGCCGTTGACCAGCCTGGCGACGTCGGCGGCGCTGCGGATCGCTATTGCCTCGTGATTGCTGGCCGGTGGGGTCCCTGTTGAAACGCTGGCGTCAGGCGCCACAATGGTTGTCGACATGTTGATTCTACTTTATAGGCAAAAATCCGAGCATAACGGCGTGGCCTGACGTTCAACCAATTCTTTCTGGTTATAAGCTTACAACCAGAAGATGTTGAAAAATCATCATGTTAAACGCGGACTCAGGGTGTGGTTTTATGCGCTTAGGGAAAACGTAGCACCGCCTTGATGCTCTTACCCGACCGCGCCGCGGCCAATGCCTGATTAATCGCCTCAAAGGGGTAGAAATCAATCAACCGTTCGAAGGGAAAATGCCCGGCCTGCCACTGCGCGATCAGATAGGGGATGAAACGCTGCGGGACGGCATCCCCCTGAATAACGCTGATAATCTGTCGATGATGAGAAAGTTTCATCGCGCCGCCGCCGGTCAGGCGCACCAGCGTGCCCCCCGGGCGTAACCGCTCCAGCGCCTGTTTTTCCAGATCCGCGTTGCCGGTGGTGTCGATGACGTAATCCAGCGGCGCCAACTGAAGCAACTGCTGCGCCGTCTGCAACATCTGGGTTGCCCCCAGTTCGCCTGCCAGCCGTAAACGTCGGGCCTGGCTGTCCAGCGCGACGATCGACGCCGCTCGCCGCAGCCTGGCCGCCATCACCGCCGCCAGGCCGACGGTGCCGACGCCCAGCACCAACAGGCGCTCGCCGCTTTGCAGGTTCAGTGAGTTGAGCACCGTGCCGGCGCCGGTTTGTAGCCCGCAGCCGAGCGGTGCCAGCGTTGCCAACGGCAGGGTATTGGCAACGCGCACCACATTGCGTTCGCTGACCAGCGCATGGCTGGCAAAAGAGGACTGACCAAAAAAATGGCCGTGTAGCGGGGCAAGATAGCCGCTGCTGCCGTCCAGCCGCTGAAAGTCGAAATTCAACTGCCAAAAATTGTCGCAGTGCGCAGGACGTTGCTGCCGGCAGGGAACGCAGCAACCACAGGACTGATAAGAAAGCACCACCGCATCGCCGGGCTGTACGGCACGCACCGCGCTACCGGTTTGTTCGACGATGCCAGCGCCCTCGTGGCCGAGTATCGAGCCGGCGCTGGCGCTGGCGCACATGGCGAGATCGGTATGACAGATGCCGCAGGCTACCAGGCGCACCCGCAGCTCATCGACGCGTGGCGGCCGCAGGCGCAGCGGGCGCATCACCAGTTGAGTGCCGGTGGTATCAACCACCGCGGCACGGCGTTTGGCAGTCATGGGGTCTCCTCGTCGTTGGCGGCGTATCTCTCCAGTATAGTTTTCGAACAACGGGCGGATTTTCGCTAAGCTTTGCCATTTTGTTTATTTTGCGCGCCGATCCGGCTCGCGGATACTGTGGCAAATTATTGCCAGCGAGCCGCTAACCGATGTCAACGCCAGCGCATCATAGCCACTATCTTCACCCCGCGCAGCGGGCCTGGATCCAGCAACTCAAGCGACAGTGGCTATGGCGGCTGGAACTGCCGACCTGGTGGGTGTTGGCGCTGGTGTACGGCGGCTGGTTCGGCGTTGTGCTGTGTTGGCAGACCCTCGGTCCCTGGCTGGGGACACCGTTGCTGATCTTGCTCACCACCGGTTATATGTCGTTGCAGCATGAGCTGATCCATGGTCACCCGACGCGCTGGCCACGGCTCAATCAGCTGTTTGGTCTGGCGCCGTTGGCGGTGTGGTATCCCTATGGTTTGTATCGCGATACGCATTTGCAGCACCACCGCAACCAGCAGTTGACCGATCCACGGCACGATCCGGAAAGTTACTATTTTACCGCCGCGCAATGGCAACGCCTGCCCGCTGCCGTCGTCTGGTTGGTAACAATTCGTAACACCTTGCCCGGGCGAATTTTTCTTGCTCCGCTATGGGATATCGGCACCACGGCGTTTGGCGCGCTGAAAAGCGTAACGGCTGGCGATGGTGCCGCGCTGATGATGTGGTTGGTCCACGGTGCGCTGCTGACATGCCTGCTGGGCTGGCTGCAGCGGCAGGGGGTATCGCCGCTGTTTTATCTGCTGGCGGTCAGTTACCCGGCGTTAGCCATCACCAAAATCCGTTCTTTTTATGAACATCGTGCAGAAAAAGCGGTGGCGGCCCGTTCGGTGATCAACGAGGCTGGCTGGCCGTGGCGGCTGCTGTTCCTCAATTTGAACTATCATTTAGTGCATCACGACTTACCCGGGTTGCCGTGGTACGGACTGCGAAAAGTCTATCAGGCAGAACGCGTTGCCTATCAACAACGCAGCCAGGGATTCGTGGTACTCGGCTATGGCAGGTGGTTTGCTGCGCATGCCGTTTCGCCGGTCAGCGTCGCCGTACACCCGTTTTTAGCCGGGGAGTCGACGGGACATCAGGGGGCCGTCGCACCGTCGGCGGCGATTGTGGCTCGTGGGACACAGGCCGCAGCGGATTTCTGCATCGAAAAATAATCAAGGGGAAGCAACAATGGCATTTATCTCTTCACGCGGCCGTTTTCTGGCGTTGGCGCTGGGTATCGTCACGTTGGCCACCGGTGCGGCACAGGCTGCCGATTCGGTGCGCGTAGGGTCAAAAATCGACACCGAAGGCTCGCTGCTGGGCAATATCATTGTTCAGGTACTGGAAGCCAATGGCATCAAAACCACCAATAAATTACAGCTTGGCACCACCAAAGTGCTGCGCGGGGCGATCGTCGCCGGTGAGATCGACATCTACCCGGAATACACCGGCAACGGGGCGTTTTTCTTTGCCGATGAGAAAGATCCGGCGTGGAAGGATGCCAAGGCCGGCTTTGACAAGGTGAAGAAGCTCGATTATGACAAAAACAAACTGGTGTGGCTGGACGCCGCACCGGCCAATAATACCTGGACCATCGCGGTGCGCCAGGACGTCGCCGATGCCAACCATTTGAAGACCCTGGCCGATCTGGGCAAGTGGATCAACGGCGGCGGCAAGTTCAAACTGGCCGCCTCGGCAGAATTCATTGAGCGCCCGGATGCGTTGCCGGCTTTCCAAAACGCCTACGGCTTTAAACTGAACCAGGATCAGCTGCTGTCATTGGCCGGTGGAGATACTGCGGTGACCATCAAGGCGGCGGCGGAGCAAACCTCTGGCGTCAATGCGGCGATGGCCTACGGTACCGATGGTCCGGTGGCGGCGCTTGGCCTGCAGACGCTGGAAGATCCGCAGGGTGTCCAGCCGATTTATGCACCGGCACCGGTGATCCGCGAGGCGACGCTTAAACAGCATGCCAATATTGCCGAGTTGCTCAAGCCGGTATTCGCTACCCTGGACGGTCCGACGTTGCAGCAACTGAACGCGCAGATAGCGGTAGAAGGGCAAGATGCGAAACAGGTTGCGGCAAGCTATCTGAAACAAAAAGGGTTGATAAAAGGATAATGCATCGCCAGGGCGAAGCACGGTCTTCGTCCTGGCGACATGGGCACACCATGGAGCCGGAGAATTTGTTTGATTAGCCTCCTGAAAAACCGCGTCTTGCTGACGCTGTTTATCCTGTTGATACTGGCAGCGTTCAGCCTGCCATTCCTTAGTTATGCCCCCAACCGCCTGTTGTCGGGTAAAAGCATCGGCCTGCTCTCGCTGTTGCATGGACCTGCGCTGTGGCTATTGCTGCCGCTGGGCGCACTGGCGCTGCTCAGCCTGCTGCCGCCGCTGCGGCGCCATGCGGTGCTGACGGCGGTCTGCGCATCGGCGCTGCTGTGCCTGACCTTTTGGCTCAGCGGTCACGGCGCGCAGCAGTTGGCGCTGGAGGGCTCCCGGCTGGCTCGCACTTCCTGGGGCAGCGGCTGCTGGCTGATGCTGGTGCTGAGCCTGCTGATGGCGGCTGACGCCATCGCGCGCATTACTCCCTCGCACCTGTGGCGCATTGTCGGTAATACGCTGGTGCTGCTGCCGACGGTGGCGCTGCTGTTCAGCCATCAGTTGGACGGGTTATCGCTGCTGAAGGAGTACCGCAACCGGCAAGAGGTGTTCGACGCCGCGCTGTTGCAGCACCTGACCATTTTGCTGCTTACCGTGTTGCCGACGCTGGCGATCGGCATACCGCTCGGGGTGCTGTGCTACCGTTCGCAACGCTGGCAGACGCCGATTTTCTCGACCCTGAATATCATTCAGACGGTGCCGTCCATCGCCCTGTTCGGGCTGTTGATCGCACCGCTGGCCGGGCTGGCGGCGGCTTTCCCCTGGCTGGCACAGCATGGTATCAACGGCATTGGCCTGGCGCCGGCGATCGTGGCGCTGGTGATGTACGCGCTGCTGCCGCTGGTGCGCAGCGTGGTGGCGGGGCTGCAAAGCGTGCCGGCCAACGTGATTGAATCTGCGGTTGGCATGGGCATGACGCGCGGACAGATTTTCCTGCGCATCCAGCTACCGCTGGCGTTGCCGCTGTTCCTGACCGGCGTGCGCATTCTGGCGGTGCAAACCGTCGGCATGGCGGTGGTGGCGGCGCTGATCGGCGCCGGCGGTTTCGGCGCCATCGTTTTCCAGGGATTGCTCAGCAGCGCGCTCGATCTGGTGCTGCTTGGCGTGATCCCGGTGATCGCGATGGCCGTGATTGTCGACTCGTTGTTTAAATTCATTATTTCAGCTTTGGAAGTGAAGCGCCGATGATTGACTTTGACCAGGTAAGCAAAATATTTCAGGGCAAAGCGGCGGTGGATACGCTGTCGCTGAACATTGCCGAAGGGGATTTCACCGTACTGATCGGTACCTCCGGATCTGGCAAGTCCACGACCTTGAAAATGATCAACCGTTTGATCGAGCATGACCAAGGCAAGATTTATTTCGCCGGTGAAGAGATCCACAGGTTCAAACCGCAGGATCTGCGGCGACGCATGGGCTATGCCATCCAGTCGATTGGCCTGTTCCCGCACTGGACGGTGGAGGAGAACATTGCCACGGTGCCGCAGTTGCTGAAGTGGCCGCGCGCGCGCATTCGCGACCGGGTAACCGAGCTGATGGAATTGCTGCATCTGGATGCCGAGCTGTTCCGGCGGCGCTATCCGCATCAGCTGTCCGGCGGGCAGCAGCAGCGCGTCGGCGTGGCGCGCGCGTTGGCGGCCGATCCCGAGGTATTGCTGATGGACGAGCCGTTCGGCGCGCTCGATCCGGTAACCCGCGCGGCACTGCAAACCGAGGTGGCGCGTATTCACCAGCTGTCTGGACGAACCATCGTATTGGTGACGCACGATATTGACGAGGCGCTGGCGCTGGCCGATCGTATCGTGCTGATGGACGCCGGTCGGGTGGTGCAGCAGGGCACGCCGCTGGAAATGCTGACCGCGCCGGCGAACGACTTTGTGCGCGATTTCTTTGGCCGCAGCGATCGCGGCATCAAGCTGCTGGCGCTAGGCTGCGTCGGCGAACGGGTGCGACCGGGACAGGCGCAAGGAGAGCCGATTGCCGCCGAAATGAACCTGCGTGAGGCGCTGTCGGTGTTCGTGGCGCGCGGCAGTGATTGCCTACCGGTGGTCAATGCGCGCGGCGAAGCGCTCGGCGTGCTGCATTTTGCCGATCTGATCGCGCAGCGGGCACTGTCATGAGCCGCGCCGGCGCGCCACAGGGCGCTGGCAGGCAACGTGGATGGCGCGACCCGCTGCCGTGGCTGATTGCGCTACTGCTGGCGCTGGTGTTCGGGATGAACCATCTGCATGGGCTGTTTGCCGCCTGGTTCCCCGATCTGCAACGGCCGGTCTACCAGCAGGACAGCTTTGTTTCACTGCTGCTGGCGCACCTGCTGCTGGTGGCGGTTTCCAGCCTGATCGCGGTGCTGATCGGCGTGACGGCAGGCGTGGCGGTAACCCGACCGGCCGGCAAAGAGTTTCGTTCGCTGGTAGAAACGGTGGTGGCGGTTGGCCAGACATTTCCACCGGTGGCGGTGCTGGCGATCGCGGTGCCGGTAATGGGATTCAGCGAACAACCGGCGATTATCGCACTGGTGCTGTATGGCCTGTTGCCGATCCTGCAGGGCACGCTGGCAGGCATTGATTCGCTGCCAGCCGCCACGCGCGAGGTGGCGCAAGGCGTTGGCATGAGTCCGCGGCAGATTCTCTGGCGCGTCGAGTTGCCGCTGGCTGCTCCGGTGATCGTGGCCGGTATTCGCACCTCGGTAATCATCAATATCGGCACCGCGGCGATTGCCTCTACGGTGGGTACCAAATCGCTGGGATCGCCGATTATTATCGGCTTGAGCGGTTTTAATACCGCCTATGTGATTCAGGGCGCGCTGGTGGTGGCTTTACTGGCTATCATTATCGATAGGATCTTTGAGCGTTGGGTGAATCATCTCACCGCCTGGCGTCAGCAGACGCTGACCACATCGTCTACCGTAGGATGAGGGAGTTATCATGCAGGTCTCTTTGCCCATGTATGGCGTCACTCGACAACAGGTTGAACCTTTCTGGCACGCGTTGCGTGACAAGTTGCTGCGGCTTGGGCTGACGGAGGTGCCGGAAGCCTTGAGCTGGCCACAGGATCTGGCACAGCACTGGCAACGACCGGACCTGCTGCTCAGCCAAACCTGTGGTTATCCGCTGGTGGCCTATCTGCCGCAGGTGCAACTGGTGGGGACCTATCACTTCCGGGTTGAAGGGTGCAACGGCCCGAACTACAGCAGCTGGCTAGTGGTGCGGGACAGCGATCCAGGCCAGCGGCTGGCGGATTTTCGCGGTCGGGTGGCCGCCTATAACAGCAGCGACTCGCATTCCGGCTACAACAGTTTGCGTGCCCTGATTGCGCCGCTGGCGGAGAACGGCCGTTTCTTCAGCAAGGCGATTGTCTCTGGCGCACATTATCAGTCGCTGCAGATGATAATGCGCGGCGAGGCGGATATTGCCGCCATCGACAGCGTCAGTCTGGAATTGCTGAAACGCGCGCAGCCGCAGGCATTGGTCGGGGTGAAAATCATCGGGCGTACCGCGTCGGTACCCGGCCTGCCGTTAATCACCGCGGCGGGCACTTCGGCGGAACGGTTGGAAATATTGCGTGCCGCGGCCAACGAAATGGTCAACCATCCGGCCAGCGATAGCCTGTTGATCGGTGACTTTAGCCTGGTGACGCGTGCGGATTATCAGGTGATTGCACAATTGGAACAGCAGGCCGCCGAGGCTGGCGTAACGGCGCTGTAACGCCGCCCGGGGATCAGTGCGTCTCGACCACCGGGGCAGGGGTTACGCTCGGAGCCGCGCTTTCGCCGGTGGTTTCTTGCTGTGGCGTGGTGGAGCGGGTATAGATGTTCAGCCCGGCCAGGAATACGCCGCCGAGAGAACCAAAGGCGCACAGGGCGATGATGATGACGAACGCTTTTTTCAGCATGGAATTATTTTCGCAGGTTGCTTAGAACAGCGGCAATTATAATCCTTGTGCGTGCTTTGTGAAGCACCTTGCCGAGTGCGGATTTTTATTGCAATAAATTCAAAAACCTACCGAGCCCTTGTTAAGGCTGAACGCTAGCTCTGCTGGCCAAACGCCTCCCGCGCCTGACGAAATTCCTCGGCATGACCCAGTATCCACTCCCACAGTGGAAACATATTAAGCAGCATGCCTTCGCCTAATGTCGTCAATTGATAATCCACCCGCGGATGCGGCGTTTTCTGCTGATGGTCGTGGCGGGAGATCAAGCCGTCGCGCTCCAGCTGGCGCAGCGTTCTGGTCAGCATGCGCTGGGTCACGCCGGGCAAGGCGCGCGCCAGTTGCGCATGGCGTAGCGTGCCTTGCGTACCCAGTGCGTAAATTACTCCCAGTGACCAGCGGTTGCCGGCATGGGTCAATACTTCGCGCTTCAGGCTGTCGTCCTGTTCACTGAGCGCATCACAAATGTGTGAAAATTGTGCTGTCTGCTCCGCGCTGAGTTTCATAAATTCCCCCGGTATCATTGGTGTACCTGATTGCAACTGCTGCGCTGGGTTGGCAGCATGAGGCCGCAATCACAGGAGGAGCATATGAACGATACCATGCAGCGTCAATGGCGCAACATACTGATTCTCGGCGCAGGTGAACTGGGAATGGCAGTGCTTGAAGGGTTTGTCAAACAGCGCGCGATGCATCCGGAGATGCGCCTGAGCGTGTTGTTGCGGCCGGCGTCGTTGCAGCGACAGCACGCCAGCGATCTGGCTCGGCGTCGGCAATTGGCTGACTGGAATATTGCCACCATCGGCGCAGATTTCAGCCACCAATCAACGCAGCAGCTGGCGCAGTGCTTTGCCGATTATGATGCAGTGATCAATTGCAGCGGCTTCGTCGGCGGGCTCGGCACGCAGCTGAAGATCACCCGTGCGGTGCTGGCCGCCGGAGTTGACTGCTATATCCCCTGGCAGTTTGGCGTTGATTATGACCGCATTGGCCAGGGTAGCGGACAGCCGGTGTGGGATGAGCAACTGCAGGTGCGTGAACTGCTGCGCAGCCAGCAGCAAACCCGCTGGATTATCGTGTCGACCGGTATGTTTACCAGCTACCTGTTCGAGCCAGATTTTGGCGTGGTAGATGTGCCGGCACGCAGGGTAGTTGCGCTCGGTGATGCGGATTATGCCTTGACCCTGACGACGCCGCAGGATATTGGCAGCCTGACGGCGGCGATATTCTGTCATCGCCCCGAGTACCAAAACCAGGTTGTCTATGTGGCCGGCGATACGTTGAGCTACCGTCAATTGGCCGAGGTCTTGAGCCAGCATTATCGCCAGCGGTTTACCCTGACGGTGGCGGAACTGCAAACGCTGCGCGCGGCGGTTGATGCACGTCCCGACGATAATGCCGCCGCGTATCGGCTGGCTTTTGCCCGCCCTGACGGCGTAGCCTGGCCGTTGTCGGCCAGCTATAACGCGCGCCATGGCATTGCGCTCACCGACGTCAAGGGGTGGCTGGCCGCCAATGACCGCTGAATCAGGCGGCCTGCCGGCCGCTGTCGGTTATTCCAGCGATTCGACGCGGCTTGGCCGCTGGAACAGATACTTGCCCAGCGTCACCAGCACCACGGCGGAAACGATCACCAGCAGCGCCAGCCATTCGCGCAGTTCCAGCGTCTCGCCGGCGAAGCCGACGCCGAGCAGCACCGCCACCACCGGATTGACATAGGCGTAGCTGGTTGCGACCACCGGACGTACGTTTTTCAGCAGAAACATATAGGCGCTGATCGCCAGCATCGAACCGAAAACAATCAGGTAGCCAAGCGCGAAAAAGCCGCCGGCGGTTGGCATGCTGGTCAAGCGCTCACCGCTGAGCTGGCTGACTAGCAGCAACACCACGCCGGCGACCAGCATTTCGGCGGCGCCGGCCATCGGTCCGGCGGGCAGCGAAATGCGTGACCCAAGCACCGAGCCAAATGCCCAACTGGCAGAAGCCAGCAGGATCAACAGCGCGCCGGTGGGATTGCCAATCAGGTTATTGCCAGTATTGAGCAGCACGATGCCAACCAGTCCAAGCACGATGCCAGCCCATTCCAGCTTGGTGTTGCGGATACCCCAGATCATGCTGAAGCACAGGGTAAACAGCGGCACCGTCGCCACCATTACCGCCGCGATGCCGGAAGGCACCTCCTGATGCTCCGCCACGGTCACCAGCCCATTGCCGACCGCCAGCAACAAAATGCCGATGGTGCCGGCGGCGAACCATTGCTTCAGCGTTGGCAAGGCATGGCCGCGTAGCGCCAGAAAGCTGAACAGAATAATGCCGGCGCTCAGAAAACGGATCCCGGCCAACATCAATGGCGGCCAACTGGCGACCCCGATGCGAATAACGAGGTAGGTTGAGCCCCAGACAATATACAACGTGAACAGGGCGCCGATCAGCGGTAGCAGACTACGACTTTGTTGACTCAACATGGGTTTTTATCGGTAGGGCAAAAAAGTGGGAAGAGGTTTTAGTAAACCCCAAGCTGCAGGTAATACGCAATGAATTTTATTATTAAAGTTCGCTAAAAATACGCGGATGACAGCATGAAATCCGCGCAATTTGTCGGCGTCAGCGCGCGGTGAACTGGCGCATCAGTGGCCAGCTTACCGCAGGCAGGTAGATGGCCCAGCCAATGGCCAACGCCAATAACATCAATTCGGGGGCAATCAGCGGCGTGATGGCGGTCAGTTTCCAGCTAATCAGAGAGCTTAGAGGGCCAAAGACCGCGCCAAATACCGCCACCGGCCAGCCTGCACTTCTCACCAGGCTCAACAACCAGCACCACCAGCAGCTAAAGGTCAGCCACAGTGCCATCATCCACAGCGGCACGACGCTGCCGTGCCCGCTAAATTTCAGCACCCCGGCGTAACACCAGGCCGCATCCATCGCGATACCGCTCAACGTCGCCAACAGCACCCACTTGCGGCGCGGCGCGGCGGTAAACATCAAGGACAGGGCCGCCCCCGCCAGCAGTAGCGCCACCGTGGTGTCTCGCCCCAGCACGGCCAGTGCCCAGTAAGCGCCGAGGCCAAGCGTCGCCAGCCAGAATCCGGCGTGCAGTCTCATGGATGCTCCATCTCGGTCAATAACGCGCTGCTGCCGATCAGGGTAATATCCAGCCCGTGATCCTGCCAGATGGCGAGCTGTTTGCGCTGCGGTGCGCTCAATGCCCCTTCGGCACGCAGAAAATAGCGATCGGCCTTGAACAACTGTGGCTGCGGCTGCGCCAACGGCTCAGGCAATAGATCAACCCGCATACCGGACTTGGCCAGAACGATCGCCTCCAGCCACAGTTCGGTGCGATCGGCGCTTGCCCCCCACGCCAGCAACAGTGCGTTCTGCCCCGGTTTTTTTCGCGCGGCCGCCATGCAAAATGCAGCGTATTCAACAATGATGCCGTCCAGCAACGCGCGCAGGGATTGCAACAGGGGATTTGCCGCGCTCAATTGAGCGCGCAGCGGGCGCAGCACGTTGTCGATAAGCGCATTGACCGGGTATTCGCGGCCCAATTCATAGAGACGGTTGCGCAGCGCGTTGGCCGCCGGCGCATGCAGCAGGCCCATCAGCTGTTGCTGCAGCAGGGCCCAATTGGCCTGGCTGTTGGCCGGCGCATCACCGGCCAACAACGCCTTGACCTGGCTAACCGGTACGCCAAGGGCGATCCAGCTGATTATCGCACGAATGCGCGCCACGTCGCTGTCATCAAATTGACGATGTCCGCCTTCGCTGCGCTGCGGCTTTAACAGCCCGTAACGGCGTTGCCAGGCGCGTAACGTCACCGGATTGATTCCGCACAGCTGCGCCACTTCGCCAATGCTGTAAACCGCCATTGCGTCTCCTCGTTTCATGCGCCACCGCAGGAAACAGGGTGACGAAAGGTAAACTTATACAAGTCGCAACGGTGGTACAACTGCTCGGGTTCCTAATTCACCCTGCGGCGGCCGATTAAACCGGAGAAATGTGATAGGCGCAGCGTCGCGCACCGGCAAGAATATGTTCAACGCGTTCGACCTGTGCCCGTAGCACCTCGCTGAAAATATTCAGCTCGGTGCGGCAAAAGCCCTGGCATACGCTGGCTGCCGCGCAGATTGGGCAATGATTTTCCACCAGTTGGAAAGTTCCGTCCTGCAATTGGCGCCATTCGGCCATATAGCCTTCCTGGCAGCGGATGGCCGCCAGCCGTGCCACGCGTTCCTGTAGCGTGGCGGCACCCACCATCGCCTGAATGTAATTGATGCGGTTTTCCTGCTCGCGGCTTTCAATCAGCACATCCAGCGCGTTTTCTCCCAGCTTGTCGCGTACCGTGCGCAGTAATTGCACCGTCAGTTCGGCATGGGTGTCAGGAAAGCAGGCGACGCCGGCCGGCGTCAGCTGCCACTGTTGCACCGGGCGGCCCACGCCACGGGTTTCCGCCTTGGCTTCGACCAGCCCCTCTTTCGCCAGTTTGACAAACTGCTGGCGTGCGGCTTCGCCGGTGGTACCGAGGGCTTTGCCTGCGTCGGATGCTTGTTGCGGGCCACGGGTTTTCAAGAGCTTCAACAAACGGTCGCTAACAGAATGTGCTGTGCACTCGCCATTTTCCAAGCTAATCCTTGACATATTTCACCGCCTCACCCTTACTTATTCCAAGTTAATACTTGTTAAATTTAACGCACTCTAATCTTTAACTCAATCACCGATGCGCGGAAACGGAAGGATAAACGTGATAACTGATGATGAAACTCGCTGGAGCGACCTGTTCTCCGCTCAAAACGCCGCCAGCGCCATTGCGCTGGCGCTGGGGGTGGCGCTGCATGCCGTCAACATTCTGGTGGCTACCACTATTCTGCCGTCGGTGGTACAGGATATCGGCGGGCTGAATCTGTATGCCTGGAACACCACGCTGTTTGTGGTGGCGTCGATTCTGGGTTCCGCCCTGTCGGCGCGGTTGCTGAGCGCTTACGGCGCCCGCAGCGCCTATCTGGTGGCATCGCTGTTTTTCATCATCGGTGCGGCGCTGTGCGCGTTGGCACCTTCGATGCCGGTGATGTTGATTGGCCGCACGGTGCAGGGGTTTGGCGGCGGCCTGATATTTGCGCTGTCGTATGCGATGATCAATCTGGTCTTTCATCAATCGCTCTGGCCACGCGCCATGGCGCTGGTTTCTGCCATGTGGGGCATTGCGACGTTGGTCGGCCCGGCGGTAGGCGGTATCTTCGCCGAGCTGCACGCCTGGCGCTGGGCATTTGGCATTCTGCTGCCGATCATGGTGCTGTACGCGGCGTTTACCTTCAGCATCCTGCCGAAGGGTAAACCGCAGCAGGCGGCGGCACCGCTGCCGCTGGCACAGTTGACCCTGTTGGCAGCCTCGGTGCTGATCGTCTCGGCTGGCAGTCTGGCGAGCAACCCGTGGGTCAACGTGGGCGGCATTGTGTTGGCACTGTTGCTGATGGCATGGTTGCTGCAACGTGAGGCGCATTCCCGCGCCCGCCTGCTGCCACAGGGCGCGCTGCGGCGTGGATCGACCCAGGCGGCGCTATATCTGACAGTTTCACTGTTGGTGATCGGCATGACCAGCGAGATCTTCGTTCCGTATTTTCTGCAGATACTGCACGGCCAGTCCCCGCTGATCGCCGGTTACATTGCCGCCACCATGGCCGCCGGCTGGACGCTGGCTGAAATCCTCAGTTCCGGCTGGCGCGGTGCCGGCATTCGCCGGGCGATTTTCAGCGGGCCGCTGCTGGTGATGACAGGCTTGCTGGCGTTGGGGCTGCTGATGCCGATAGCGTCTGGCGGCCACTGGGCGACGTTGGCGCCGATCGTTATCGCATTGACGCTGGTGGGTTTTGGCATCGGCTTCGGTTGGCCGCATTTGCTGACGCGGATACTGCAAACGGCGCCGGAAAGCGACAAGGACATCGCCGGTGCGTCGATTACCACGGTGCAACTGTTTGCTACCGCGTTCGGCGCCGCGCTGGCCGGCCTGATAGCCAACCTGGCGGGGCTGAACGTACCGGGTGGCAGCGCCGGCGCAAGCTCTGCCGCACGCTGGCTGTTCCTGCTGTTTGCCCTGGCGCCGCTGGCGGCGGTCTATTATGCCTGGCGCTGCGCCTACCTGCCGCCGAAAGCGGGCAATATTGTACAAAACCCGACTTCCGACCGATGCTAGAATAGCCGATATTGGCGGAGGTAACGATGACCAGGCAAACCCCGACGGGGCGACAAGAACAAACGCATTTTATGCACCTCGATGAACTCGGTGGGCTGGAGGTATTGCAGGCCAGTTATCTGCGCCAGTCGTTTTCCCGTCACAGTCATGAAGGCTATTGCATTGGCGTCATCGACGATGGCGCGCAGCGGTTTTACCGTTCCGGCGGCGAGCACGTTGCGCCGCACGGCAGCATCATTCTGGTGAACGCTGACGAAGTCCACACCGGCAGCTCGGCGGCAGAAAACGGCTGGGCCTATCAGGCGATGTATCCCACACCGGAACTGCTGGCCAACCTGGCGCGAGATCTGAAAACCGGCAGCGGCGGCGCGCCCCATTTTCCGCAGGCGGTGGTGCATGACGTCGGGCTGGCGAGCCAGCTGCGGCTGGCGTTTGGCCTGTTGCACAGCAAGGAAAACCGACTGCTGAAGGAAACCATGCTGTTCTCCGCCCTGACCTGGCTGATGTTGCGCCACGGCAAAAGCCGCATTGAGCCGGCGGCGCAGAGCAGGGCGCAACGTCAGGTGGCACTGGTCAAGGCGTTGCTCGACGACTTTCCGGAGATTGACATCTCGCTGCTTGAACTGGCCGATCGGGTGGCGCTCAGCCCGTATTATCTGCTGCGCCAATTTCAACGGGTTACCGGTTTGCCGCCGCATGCCTATCAGATCCAGGCGCGCCTGCGCAAAGCGCGCGACATGTTAAAACGCGGGCATGGCGTGCTGGAAAGCGCGCTGGCCTGCGGTTTTCACGATCAGAGCCATTTTCACCGCCATTTCCGTAAATCGATGGGCGTCACCCCTGGCGATTACGTCAATTCGCTGCGCTAACTGCGCAACGGCGTGCAATACCGGCGCCGCGTCCATGTTCTAGGCTGCTCTTTTTTGCCGGAGAGCGCCATGAACCATCCCAACACACTGACATCTACGCCAATACTGCGGCCTGCGCTACAGGGGGCAGTTGCGATGCTACCGTTGTGTCTGGCGGTGCTGCCCTGGGGCATGCTGGCCGGTTCGATGGCGATGCAAAGTGGCCTGACCGCCGCGCAGGGGCTGGGCATGTCGGCTATTGTCTTTGCCGGTGCCTCGCAGCTGGTGGCGCTGGGAATGCTCAAAACCGGTGCCGGGTTGCTGGCGATCCTGGTTTCCACCTTTTTTATTACCGCGCAGCATTTTCTCTATGCGCTGCGATTGCGAGACTGTGTTGCGCCTCTGCCGCTGCGTTGGCGGCTGCTGTTGGGCTTTTTGCTGACCGACGAGCTGTTTGCCCTGACCGGCGAGCAAGGGCCGGCGCGTTTTAACCGCTGGTATGCGCTGGGTGCCGGGCTGACGTTTTATATTTGCTGGTTTTTGGCCACCTGGCTTGGGATCGCTGCCGCCAGTCTCGGCGACCTTGATGGTTACGGGCTGGATTTTTCCATTGCCGCTACCTTTATCGCCATCGTGGTCCCACTGATCCGCACCCTGCCGGTACTGGCCTGTTCGCTTACCGCGCTGCTGCTGTCGGTGGTGTTGCATCGCTATCAGATCCCCGGCGCGCTGGTGATTGCCACCCTGACGGCGATGCTGGTGGGGCTGCTATGCAGCAAGGGGGCGCAATAATGGTGTGGCTAGTCATCGTGCTGATGGCATTGGTGGTGTTTTTTAACCGTTACTTTTTTCTGGCACCGAGCCTGCGTTTGCGGCTGTCGGCTCGCATGCATGCGCTGCTGGGATTTTCGGTGCCGGCGGTGTTGAGCGCCATCTGTGGACCGATCGTGATGTATAGCGACGATCGCTGGCGCGGCGTGGCGGAAAACCCCTACCTCTGGGGCGCGCTGTTTGCGGTTATTCTGGCGTTCTTTCTACGAAATATGCTGCTGGTGGTGCTGTTCAGCATGCTGATTTTTGTGACCCTGCGTGGGCTGATGTGAAAATGCGCTTGCGATTTCTCTTATTTGAGATATTTTCTCTTTATTGAGATTTCAGGCGAGGGTAAGCATGCAGCAGATACAGGACGACATCGACCAGCGCCTGGCGCAGCGGTTGGTGGCATTGCGCCAGCAGCAGGGGTGGTCGCTGGAGGCGTTGGCGCAGCATACCGGCATCAGCCGTGCAACGCTGTCGCGCATTGAGCGCATGGAAACCAGCCCGACGGCGTCGCTGCTCAACAAGCTGTGCGCGGCATATGGCCTGACCATGTCACGCTTGCTGAGCGAACTGGATAATGAGCCGCCGGAGTTGTTGTCACGCCAACAGCAGCCGGTGTGGGTCGATCATGCCAGCGGATTTCATCGGCGTTCGGTGTCGCCGCCTAGCGCGCTGTACCAGGCCGAATTTATTGAAGGCACGCTGCAGCCCGGAGCCCGCATCGATTACGACGCGCCGTCGATTCACGGCCTGGAACACCATCTGTGGATGCTGGACGGCGAGCTGACGCTGACCCTCGACGCGCGGCCGTTTCGACTGCAGGCCGGGGATTGCCTGCGCTATTGCCTGACCGGCAGTTCACAGTTTCACGCCAGCGGCGCACAGCCGGCCCATTACACCATCATTATTTGCAGGCCATAACCATGATTGACATTCGGCAATTGGACGTCGCCGCGGCGCAAGCTGCCATCCCCGATCTGGCGCAGGTGCTGCACGCCAGCGTCTGGCAGGGGGCCAGCATTGGCTTTATTACCCCGTTCAGCGTCGAGCAGGCGGCGGCGTTTTGGCACAGTCTGCTGCCGGCGATCGCCAGCGGCGAGCGGCTGATGTTGGCGGCACTGGATGGGCAACGCATTGTCGGCACGGTGCAACTGCTGCTGGCGATGCCGGCTAACGGTGCCCACCGGGCCGAGATAGTCAAGCTGATGGTGCACCCACAGGCGCGTCGTCAGGGCATCGCCCGGAGCCTGATGCAGCACGCCGAGCGATTGGCCGTGGCGCATCAGCGTCGGCTGCTGGTGTTGGACACCGTCAGCGATTCGCCTGCGGAGAGCCTGTACCGTCTGCTGGGGTTCCAGCTGGCAGGGCGCATCCCACAGTATGCCCGCGCCAGCCTTGGCGATACGCTGGATGCCACCAGCTATATGTTCAAGCTGTTGTAGCGACGATGGTGGTACTCAGTACATGCTGAGCGATAGGGTCATTTCGCATTGCCGTAGCGACTCCTCGCGCCAGCCGATGCGGGTAAAGAAACCGGCTGCGCACTGCGGAACGTAGACGTTGGCCATTAGCGGCAAGGGTGCGCACCGGCTCTGCAACGCCAGCAGCAGCTCACGGGCATGGCCCATGCCGCGCAGCGCCAGCGGGACGTAAATCATACGCAGGGCACACTGCTTGGCGCCGGGCACCACCAGGGCGAACGCCTGTTGATTCAGGGTAAAGGCGCGCGATTCGCCCGGCAATTTGTACAGCGTTTCTGGTGCGATCAACCACGGCAATGGGCCAATGTTGTCCGCAATCAAACGGCGTGACAGCACTAGTGGGTCTATCTCTTGCAGCGGTTGCGGGGGCGGTACGGCGTCGAGCGGGGCATGAAAACCGCGCAACGAACCGCTGACGGTTAACCCGGCCTGTTGATACAGCGCCAGCGCCGCATGGTTACCGTCGATCACCTCGAGAGAAAGCTGCCGGTCGCCGCGCGCCCGCGCGTCGGCGATCAGACGCGCCATCAGCGCCTTGCCCAGCCCCTGACCGCGCATTTCGGGGCGAATCGACAGGGCGGCTATCCGGCTGTGGTGACCGCGGCGGGCGATGAGCGCCAGAGCCACCGGCTGCTGGTGGTAAGTGACCACCAGGCTGTCGTTCAGGCTGAGATCTTCGGCGTGGAAACGGCTGGCAAAGTTGCTGCCCTCCATGGCAAACGGCACGATATAGTTTTCAAAACAGTGGGTAAGAATTTGCGCCAGCCGATCGCTGCTGTATCGCAGGGCATTGTGGTATTCAACCTTGGCGGCGTGCATGGAATGGTTCCGGATGGCGACAGAAGAAGCTATACATGTAGACCGAATTGCCAGATATGACAAGCCGTGTTGCCGGTTAATGGCAAAAAACAAAAAAACCGGGCGCAGCCGCCCGGCAAAAGATGCATGAACAGATTAATTAGCCGCAGCTAAAATTGCAGTGGTGGTTATGCATGACGATTTAGAACTGATAAACCAGGCCTACGGCGACCACATCATCATCGGTCAGACCCAGTTTATTATCGCTATCAAGCTGGTTGATTTTATAATCCACATAAGTAGACATGTTTTTATTGAAGTAATAATAGGCGCCGATATCGACATATTTAACCAGGTCTACGTCGCCGATATTTTCAATATCCTTGCCTTTGGACTGCACATAGCCAATCGACGGACGCAGGCCAAAGTCGAATTGATATTGCGCCACTACTTCAAAGCCCTGGGCTTTATTGGCGAAGCCGCTGACTGAGGTCGCGGAACTGTTAATGGTGGCGGTACCGGAAATTGGCACGATATTGCGGCTTTCCGAGTAGGTTGCGGCCAGGTAAACGTTGTTATTGTCGTACTTCACGCCGGCGGCCCAGATGTCGGCCTTGTCGCCTTTGCCGAAGCTGCCCTGTTTCTGGCTTGTGGTACGGTTGGACGAGGCATAGGCTGCACCGAGGCTGAAGCCGTCAATGATTTCGTAGCTGGATGACAAGCCCCAGCCGTCGCCGTTGGCCTTGCTGCTGGAGCGGCCATCGTTTTCATTTTTGCCCTGGTACTGTACGGCAAACTTCAGGCCGTCGACCAGACCAAAGAAGTCGTTGTTACGGTAGGTGGCGACGCCATTGGTACGGCCGTTCATAAAGTTGTCGGTCTTGACGTAGGCGTCATCACCGAACTCCGGCAGCATATCGGTCCAGGCGCCGACGTCATAAATAATGCCGTAGTTGCGGCCGTAATCGATTGAGCCGACGTCTTTCAGTTTCAGACCGGCAAAGCCCAGACGGGTCTTGGTGTCCTTGGCGCTGTCAGATTCGGTATGGTTGGCGGAAATCTGGTATTCCCACTGACCATAACCGGTCAGTTGGTCATTAATTTGCGTGGCGCCCTTAAAGCCAAAACGGACGTAGGATTTGTCACCATCGCTGCCGGCATCATCAGAAAAATAATGCAATCCTTTGACTTTACCGTACAGGTCGAGTTTATTTCCGTCTTTATTATAGATTTCTGCTGCGTACGTCGAAGGCGCGATCAAAAGTGCCGGAATAATAACGGCAAGAAGTTTACGTTTCATATTTATCCCTGCTTTTCTCTATTAAAAGACGCTTATCATCAAGCTTATTGCTGTTAGGTTTGCTGGCGGATTTATCGCAGCGCAGAATTTTTACCAAGGTTGTGTGATGTATTTATGACAGAATATTTATTTCTATGTTGAATGATGAAAAAAACGTCGCCAAAGGCACGATTAGCTGCCGGACAAGGCCAAATCGGTGGTCTACAGTTAACGGTACGGCTAATTTGTCTGCGGAGGAATCATGCGTGAGGCTTATACATTACTCGGTTGTCGTGGTTGCGGTTCCACTATCGTTGCCGCCGCTCTGGAGTTGACCGGCTTTCCCTGGGGTTATGAAGAGGTCGACTACGATGTCGACAGCCCCGAACGCGACCGCCTGCTGGAGTTGAATCCGCTGGGGCAGGTACCGACGCTGATCCTGCCGGATGACGAGATAATGACCGAAAGCGCGGCGATCATTCTGCTGCTGCACGATCGGGCACCGCATGCCGAACTGGTACCCGATGCCGGCGCGGCAATGCTACCGCGCTTTCTGCGTTGGCTGATGTTCATCAACTGTGCCATCTACCCGACCTTTACCTATGGCGACGATCCGGAAAAATGGCTGCCGAAAACCCGCAATCCGGAACGACTGGAGGAGACCATCGGACCGCACCGCCAGCAGCTGTGGCTGACGTTTGCCGCGGCAGCCAGCGATGCGGGGCCCTGGTTCCTTGGCCGCACCTTCAGCGCGCTGGATTTGTACATTGCGGTCATGTGCAATTGGCGTCCGGGACGCCGCTGGTTCGATCGGCACTGCCCGCAGCTGGTGGCGATTGCCGAAAGGGTAGAGCAGCTGCCGGAGCTGAACGCGCTGTTTCATGCGCATTTCGATCATGTCGCCCCGCTGGAGTAGCGGCGCATTATCGTCCTGTTTTTCTGAACCATGGATGCCGAAAATGCCGATTTTCCTCACGGCCGGTGACGGGTAGCGTAAGGCCATCGATCACCGACCGGAGAACATCATGCAGATGCAAAACACGCTTCCCCCCCAATCACGCGCCGGCCAACAGGCCTTTGGCGATATCGCGCCCAAGCTGGCGCAGCTCAGCGATGCGGTACTGTTCGATGACGTCTGGCAGCGCCCCGAACTTGGTTCGCGTGAGCGCAGCCTGATCACCGTGGCGGCGCTGGTGGCGCTTAACCGGCAGGAGCAGCTGCCGTTCCATTTGCAACTGGCGCAGCGCAACGGCGTCAGCCGCGAGCAGTTGGCGGAGCTTATCACCCACCTGGCTTTTTATGCCGGCTGGCCTGCGGCGGCCTCGGCGGTAGCGCGCCTGCGTGAAACGGAGGAATAACCCATGCCGTTTACCCGCATCGCACTGCATGACGGTAAAACGCCGGCCTATCTGCAAACGCTGTCAGACTCGCTGCATCAGGCGCTGGTTGAAGCGTTCGAAGTGCCGCCGGACGACAGGTTCCAGGTTATTGACCAGTATCGTCCCGGTGAACTGATTTATGATGTCCATTACCTCGGTGGGCCGCGTTCCGAGGACTACGTGCTGTTTTACATTACCGTGGGTCGGGCGCGCACTGCGGCGACCAAGCAGCGTTTCTACCAGCGACTGGCGGCGCTATTGCAGCAAAACCTGCAACTGCGGCCACAGGATGTGATGGTGGTGGTGGTGAGCTCGCAGCGGGAAGACTGGTCATTTGGCCCCGATGATGTCTGAACCCCGCCACGATACGCGGGGCATTGCGCAATATTGAACGCTGGGCGAGACGTGGGCTGACTGGACGCAACGCTTGTGGGACAATAGCGCCATCATTTCGTTTAGATAAGAGTTGAATGGCGCTCTCTACCTCAGTTAAAACTCAGATCGGTCAGTGGTATAAAGCCCTGCAACAGCAAATACCGGATTTTATTTCCCGCGCGCCGCAACGGCAGATGATTGCCGAAGTGGCGAAAACCCTGGCCGGTGACTACCCACGCCATTTGGCGATCGAAGCCCCGACCGGCGTGGGCAAAACCTTGTCGTATCTGATCCCCGGCATCGCCGTCGGGCGCGACGAAGGCAAACCGTTGGTGGTCAGCACCGCTAACGTGGCCTTGCAGGACCAGATCTTCAGCAAGGATTTGCCGCTGCTCAAGAAGATCATTCCCGATCTGAAATTCACCGGGGCGTTTGGCCGCCGGCGCTACGTGTGTCCGCGTAATCTGGCGTCGATGAGTACCGACGTGGCCGAGCAGGGCGATTTGATGCTTTACCTGGATGACGACGAACGACTGCCGTCCAATGGCGAAGAGCAGGCGCTGTGCCAGAAATTGTCCACCTCGCTCAGCCGACATGAGTGGGACGGCCTGCGTGACCACTATGCCCAGTCGATCGACGACACGCTGTGGGCCAAGCTGAGCACCGACAAGGTCAACTGCCTGGGGCGTAACTGCCATTACATTCGCGAATGCCCGTTTTACCTTGCCCGTAAGGAAATCGAAAGCGCTGACGTGGTGGTGGCCAATCATGCGTTGGTGATGGCGGCGCTGGAAAGCGAATCGGTGCTGCCGAATCCGAAAGAGCTGCTATTGGTGCTGGACGAAGGGCACCATCTGCCGGAGGTGGCACGCGACGCGCTGGAAATTGAAGGTGAAATTACCGCGCTGTCGACCAACCTGCAGCTCGATATGATCGTGCGCCAGGTGGAACAGTGCATGGCGCAGTACCGGCCGAAAAACCCACCGGGCCTGGCGAATAGCGAACGCTTGAAGAATCACTGCGAGGAGCTGCGCGAGCTGGTGCAGATCTTCGAACAGCAGCTGAGCGCCTACCTGCCGGGCGATAGCGCAGAGGCGCAATACCGTTTCGAGATGGGCGCGCTGCCGCCGGAAATGGTCGAGGCGTGCGCACGGCTGTTCAAATTGACCGATGCGCTGCGTGGGCTGGCGGAATTTATCCTCAACGATCTGACCGAGCAGAGCGGCAAGCATGATATCGTGCGGCTGCACCGCGCCATTTTACAAATGAGCCGCACGTTGGGTTATCTGGAGGCAATGAGCAAACTGTGGAAGCTGGCCGCGCTGGAGAAATCCTCCAATGCGCCGATCTCCAAATGGGTGACGCGCGAGCTGCGCGATAACGTCACTCATCTGTATCTGCACTGCGTTGGCATTCGCGTCAGCGATCAGCTGGAAAAACTGTTGTGGCGTAATGTGCCGCACGTAGTGGTCACCTCGGCCACCCTGCGTTCGCTTAACAGCTTTGCGCGGTTGCAGGAGATGAGCGGGCTGAACGAAAAGGCCGGCGATCGCTTCGAGGTGCTGGCTTCGCCGTTTAACCACGTCGAACAGGGTAAAATCGTCATCCCGCAGATGACGTTCGAACCGGCGATCGCCACCGAAGCGGAGCACCTGGAGGAGATGGCACGTTTCTTCCGGGCGCAGGTGGCCGGCGCACAGCACAAGGGCATGCTGATCCTGTTCAGCAGCAACCGGGCGATGCAAACCTTCCTTGGCTACGTGACCGATCTGCGCCTGATGTTGCTGGTGCAGGGCGATCAGCCGCGTTATCGGCTGGTGGAAGAACACCGCAAGCGGGTGGAAAAAGGCGTGGCCAGCGTTCTGGTCGGTCTGCAGTCGTTCGCCGAAGGGCTGGATCTCAAGGGCGACCTGCTGACCCAGGTGCATATCCATAAAATTGCGTTTCCACCCATCGACAGTCCGGTGATCCTCACCGAAGGTGAATGGCTGAAAACCCTGAAACGTTATCCTTTTGAAGTGCAAAGTTTGCCCAGCGCGTCGTTTAATTTGATCCAGCAGGTCGGTCGATTAATTCGCAGCAATGAATGTCGTGGTGAAATCGTGATTTACGATCGCCGGCTGTTGACCAAAAGCTACGGTGCACGTTTGCTGTCGGCGCTGCCGGTATTCCCGATTGAGCAGCGCGAGGTACCGGCGGCCGACAAGGCGCACAAAGCGGCGCTGAAATCGGTGGCGGAGGCGACGAAAAAGCAGAAAAAAGCCGCCAATCCGTTTGCCCGCCGTCGACGCCGCTGAGCGTCACAGCGGCGGCAGGCGGCGTTTTACCGGCGTGGTTTTCACTATCGAGGTATTGCTCTGCGCCCGCTCGGCCAGCCGATCGAGGATCTGGTCGAGCTGCTCGAGCGAATGGGCCACCAGACGCACGATAAAACAGTCTTCGCCGGTGACCTTGTCGCATTCGATCGCCTCGGGCGTCTCGACGATCATCTGTTCCACCTTTTTCAGCATGCCCGGCAGCGGTTTGACGCGCACCAGCGACTGGAACGCGTAGCCCAGCGCCGGCAGATTGACGTTCAGGGTGTAGCCCTGGATCACGCCGCTCTCCTCCAGCCGCCGCAGCCGTTCCGAAGTACTCGGTGACGACAGGCCCACTTTGGCGCTCAGCGTCTTCAGCGACATGCGCGCATCCTCGGCCAGCAAGGCCAACATTTGGCGATCGATATCGTCCATAGCGACTCCGTTAGGGTAAATAAGGCAATTTCCTTAGATAAAAAGGAATTTAAACACCAATGCCTTTTTTATTCCATGTATTGTCGTCAAAAATCGTTGCACACTATTTCCTCTGTCCAAGAGGGGAACGAGATGAACACAGACATTAAACGCGGCTCGCTGGAGATGATTGCGGCAATGCTGATTTCCGGCAGCATTGGCTGGTTTGTACTGATGTCCGGTCAGCCGGTGGTCAACGTAGTGTTTTGGCGCTGTGTGTTTGGCGCCGCGGCGCTGTTGGTGGCCTGTGGGCTACGGGGGCAACTGCGCCGCTCGAGGTTGACCCGCGCTATGTTGCTGTTGGCGGTGGCGGGTGGCGTTGCGCTGGTGATCAACTGGCTGCTGTTGTTTGCGGCCTATGCCTACGCCTCTATTTCCATCGCCACTGCGGTGTACAACACCCAACCGTTTATGCTGGTGGTATTGGCTGCGCTATTGTTTGGTGAAAAGCTGACGGCGCGTAAAATACTGTGGCTGACGCTGGCGTTTATCGGCATGGCGCTGGTGGTGCTGTCGCAGCCAGGGCAGCAGAGCGAACAGCAACATTATCTGTTGGGCATTTTGCTGTCGCTGGGCGCGGCATTTTTCTATGCGTTGATGACGCTGGCAGCCAAACGTCTGACCGGCACGCCGCCGCAGGTAATTGCACTGATCCAGGTCAGCGTCGGCGCGCTGATGCTACTGCCGCTGGTGGACTTTGGGGTGGCAACCAGCGGTGGACAATGGGGGTTATTGATTACCCTTGGGGGGCTGCACACCGGCGTGATGTACGTGTTGCTGTATGGCGGTATCCAGAAATTGCCAACCCACCTTACCGGTTCGCTGTCGTTTATTTATCCGCTTGCGGCCATGCTGGTCGACCGGTTTGCCTTTGGTCATCAACTGGTTGCGCTGCAACTGGCCGGCGCGGCGTTGATTCTGCTGGCAGCGGCCGGCATGAATCTGCTGGGAGAGCGGCAGGCGCCTACTGCACCGGGCGCCGAGTGCAATAATTTGCCGTGTGATACTGGTAAAACGCCGCGTGCGGATTATGATTGAAGGCAACTTTCCCCGCCGTTTGATCAGGTAACCCCGAATGGACATTACGACGCTGTTGCTGTTTTCCGCCGCCTGCCTGGCACTGGCCGTTACGCCAGGGCCGGACATGTTGTTGATTGCCTCGCGTAGCCTCAGCCAGGGGCGTCGAGCCGGCTTCGCCTCGCTGGCCGGTATCCAGCTTGGCACCTATTGCCACGCTCTGGCTGCAGCGCTCGGCTTGTCGCAACTGTTTGTGGCGGTACCGCTGGCTTATGATGCGGTCCGCCTGTTGGGGGCGGCCTATCTGCTGTATCTGGCGTGGAAAACGCTGCGCGCAGGGAGTAACTTGCAGGCCACTGCCAGCTTGCAGACGGTAGCGGTGGGGCGGATTTTGCAGCAAGGTCTGTGGACCAACATACTTAATCCCAAAATGGCGCTGTTCGTGCTGGCGCTGTTCCCGCAGTTTATCAACCCACAAGCCGGATCGGTGGTGGTGCAGATGCTGCTGCTGGCTACGGTGCTGAACGTGATTGGTCTGGCGATCAATGGCGGCGTCATTTTGCTGATCGGTGGGATGAAAAGCCGCTTCGCCGGGCGGCGGTTCAGCGCCCGCTGGCCGAACTACCTGCTGAGCGGCGTGTTTGCCGGCCTGGCCTGCAAGCTGATTTTCGACAGCCGTAAATAATCGCGGCGCGTATGGCGCCTCAGCTTCTTTCTACCAGCGCCACGATGGTCACCAACAGCTCGCGTTTTGCTTCGTCGGGGCTGATTTGCTGGCAGACCGCCGCGCATGACAGCGCTTCTGCCGCCCCCAGCATTGCCCACAGCCCCGCGGCGGCAATGTCGTTGCCGCTGGCGAACGGTGCCAGCATCTGCCGGCATTTTTCAATAAACGCCACTTCATAGGCGCGTTTGATCTTTTCAAGCTCCGGCGTACCGGCCAGCGCGGCGATAATGCCGGGGATTTCGCGTCCTTGCAGCAGCACGCAATCGACATATGCGGTGGCAATCACCGTGGCGCGACCAATCAGCGTGGCCTCGCTGGCCTGTAACATCTTATCGAACAGCGCGTTCTGGCGGGCGTCAAACTCTTGATACAACGCCGCCAACAGTCCAAGGCGCGTCCCAAAGTGATCGTACACCACCGGTTTGGTCACGCCAGACTGCTCAGCGAGCCTGCCCAGCGACAGGTTTTCCGTTCCTTCCTGGCCGATTATCTGCCATGCGGTATCCAAAAGTTGGCGGTTGCGCTCCTCGCGTGACAGACGCTGACGCGGGGTTGCCGTGGCGGATTTTTGTTGCGTGGATAATTTAGCCATTGCTAATATACCAATAGTAGGTTACTAATGGTATATAGTTTACGCCAGTTCCTGAAAATCAGCAATCAGAGAGGTCAACATGCATTATCTTATCGTTACCGCACACCCGGTTCAGAGCTCGTTGACTCACGGTGTGGTGCAGCGCATTGCTGCGGGCGTTGCCGAGGGTAATCACAGCGTCGAGATCGCCGATTTGGCGGCGGAGGGGTTTGACCCGCGTTTTTCTGCCGATGATATCAGCGCATTTCACCTGCAGGCGCCTATCCCGGCGGACGTGCTGGCCGAGCAGCAGCGTATCGATCGCGCCGACGCCGTGATACTGGTCTATCCGGTATATTGGTGGTCGATGCCAGGCCAGCTCAAGGGCTGGATCGATCGGGTGTTCACCAACGGCTGGGCGTACCAAGACGGTGGGGACGGCAAAGTGCAAAAGAAACTGTCGCATCTGAGGGTGCATCTGGCGGCGATTGGCGCCGCAGATAGGGGCACCTATGACCGCCATGGCTATACCAGCGCGATACAGACCCAGATCGATCACGGTATTTTCGATTATTGCGGTGCGCGGGTGGTGACCTCTGAACTGCTGCTGACGCCGGAGTTCCCGCATATCGAGGCGCTACTGGCGTCGGCGCAGGCGCTGGGTAGCAGGATGGCTGGCGTCACCCAGCCGCAGATGGCCGTCTAGCGCCTCGCGATAATATTGCTTCGAATGCCGCGCTGGGCGTTGTATCGGCCAGCGCGCTGTACATCACCAGCCGCAGATGATTTTCTTCATCAACCACAAAGGAGGCGTGCTCGAAGGTCACTTCTCCCACACCGTCGATCCGAAACGTTCGTTGCCCCTGGCAGCGGCCATGAATATCGTGCTGCTGCCAGAGTTGGCGAAACTGCGGTGAAATGTCGGCTAGCGATTGTACCCGCTGCTGCATGGTGGCGTCGTGCGGTGCGCGGGCATAGTCGCGGCGAAAACTGGCGAGGATTTGCGGCGCTTGCGCCTGCCATTCAAGCAGGCGTTGCTGAAGCTGTGGATCGGCAAACAGCATCCACAGCATATTACGCTGCTCTGGCGCTCGTTCGGCAATGCCGAACAGTGCGTCTGCCGCCGGGTTCCAGGCAATGATGTCCCAACTCAGGTTCATCACGTAGGCCGGGCGCAGGGTCAGATCGTCGAGCAGACGCCGTACCAGCGGCGAGATCTGACACCATTGATGCCCCGTGGCCACCGGTGGGCGCTGATGAGCCAGCAAAAACAGGTGATAGCGTTCGGTTGCGTCCAGTTTCAGTACCCGTGCCAGGTTTTCCAGGAAGTCGACCGACGGATTAATTTCCCGCCCTTGTTCCAGCCAGGTGTACCAGGTCAATCCCACCCCGGCCAATGCCGCCACTTCTTCCCGGCGCAAGCCGGGGGTGCGCCGTCGGCTGCCGCTTGGCAACCCTACCGCCAGCGGCGTGAGCTTTTCCCTTTTCTGACGTAAAAAATCGGCCAGCTCCTGGCGGGTTCTCTGTAGCGTGCGTGGTGGCATAAGCGTCCTGTTACCAATAGTAATAGTATAAATGGCTATATAGTAACAGCTTAAATCATCATCCATACTGCCGGCAATACCGATTAAGGAGGCGTTATGGAGCATATTCTTTCCTGCCGCAGTCGCGGCCTGCCGGGATTGCCGGTGCTGTTGTTGGGCGGTTTTGTTACCGTTTTCGATTTGTTTGTGGTCAACGTGGCGGCACCGGTTATTCAGCAACAATTTGCCGCCAGCTTCGCCGCTATTGGCATGATTATCGCCGGCTATGAATTGGCGTTTGGCATGCTGTTGATTGGCGGTGGGCGATTGGGCGATCGCTTTGGCCGTCGCCGGCTGTTCCGCCTGGGGATGCTGGCGTTTACGCTCACCTCGGCGCTGTGCGGTCTGGCAACTTCGCTCACCATGCTGATCGTGGCGCGTTTTCTGCAAGGAGCGGCGGCGGCACTGTTGTTCCCGCAAATCTACGCTCTGCTACGGGTACTGTACGATGAACAGCAACGGCGGCGCGCCTTTGCCTGGTTGGGTATGACGCTGGGTCTGGCGGCGATCGTTGGCCAGGTGTTTGGCGGCATGATCGTCGAGGCCGATATTTTTGGCAGCGGTTGGCGCACGATCTTTTTGATTAATCTACCGATTGGCGTGGTGGCGATAGTGGTGGCGCGGCGCATCCCCGAGTCGCGTCTCGAGCATGCGCAGCGGCTGGACGGTATCGGACTGCTGTTGGCCGCGGCCGGCTTGCTAATGCTGTTTTTGCCGCTGCTGGAAGGTCCCTCGCGCCATTGGCCGTGGTGGATAGCGCCGATGCTGGTGGCCGGTATTGTACTGCTGTGGGCATTTTGGCATTGGCAGCGGCACCTGACCCGGCGGGCGCAGGATGCGGTACTGGATCCTGCTCTGTTTCGGCAAGGAGCCTTCACTCGCGGGGTGGCGGTGGTATTGGCGATTTATTCAACGGCATCGTCATTCTTCCTGTGTTTTGCCTTGCTGTTGCAGTCCGGTATCGGCCTGTCGCCGTTTCAGGCCGGGACGCTGTTTGCCCCCGCCAGCGTGGCATTTATCATCGGCTCGCTCCTCGCACCGCTGGGGGTACGACGCTGGGGCGACGCTGCGTTGGCCGGCGGTGTGCTGATCTATGCCGGCGGGCTGGGCATGTTGCTGGTGCAGATCTGCTGGGGAGAGGGAGGGGCGCAGCCGCTGTGGCTGGTGCCGGGGCTGGTGGTGTTGGGTTTTGGCCAGGCGCTGAGCATGACGCCGTTGCTGAATCGGCTATTGGGCTGGGTACCTGCGCCGCAGGCGGGCATGGCCGCCGGGGTGATCGCGACCGTACAGCAAATAGGCGGCGCGCTGGGAATTGCCATCAGCGGAATGCTGTTTGTGCCGTTGCTGGCGGAGGCTGGTCACCTGGAACGTTATGTGCAGGCCTTTGCCGGTGCGATGGCGTACAACCTGCTGGCGCTGCTGTTTGCCCTGCTGATGCTGATCGGACTGATTCGGCGCAGGCGGGGCAAAGAAGTTGAGCACTATCGCGGATAGGGTATGCTAAACAGACGCACCAGGGGAGGCCTGCATGGATTACACCAAAATTATCAAAGAAATAGGGCGTGGAAAGAATCACGCGCGCGATCTGGATCAAGCAACGGCATTTGCGCTTTATCAGGCGATGCTGGCCGGCGAAGTGCCGGAGCTGGAACTGGGCGGCGTGCTGATCGCCATGCGCATCAAGGGCGAGGCCGAGGCCGAGATGCTCGGCTTCTACCAGGCAATGCAGCAGCAGATACTGCGGTTGCAAAAACCGCACGGGCGGCCGATGCCGGTGGTTTTGCCAAGCTACAACGGCGCGCGCAAGCAGGCAAATCTGACGCCATTGCTGGCTCTGCTGCTGGCGCGCGCTGGTTTGCCGGTGGTGGTGCACGGCGTACTGGATGACAGCACGCGGGTCACCAGCGCCGAGATCTTCCAGGCGTTGGGGATTGCCTGGTCGGAGAATGCCGCCGATGCCCAGCAGCGGCTGGAGAGCGGTGAGCCGGTATTTATACCTGTTGGCGCACTGTCCGCCGCGCTTGATCGTCAGTTGAGCCTGCGCTGGCGCATGGGGGTACGCAATAGCGCCCATACGCTGGCCAAACTGGCGACGCCATTTGGCGATGCAGACGTGTTACGCATTGCCAGCGTTTCGCACCCGGAATACGTTGGCCGCGTGGCGTCATTTTTCCGCCAGATCGGCGCCCGCGGTTTGTTGATGCATGGCACCGAAGGCGAAGCCTACGCCAACCCGCTGCGTTGTCCGCAGATCCACTATATCGTCAATGGTGAGCAGCAGATTCTGCTGGAACGCCCGGCGCAGGAGGATCTGCCGCAGTTGCCGGAGGCCAAGGACGCCGAAACCACCGCACGCTGGATTGAACGCTGTCTGGCCGGCGAGGTGGCAATTCCGAACGCGTTGGCACGTCAGGTGGCCTGTTGTCTGTTGGCCAGTGGTGAAGTCGACACGTTCGAACAGGGGTTGGCGCGTCTGGCATGATTGCCGGTGGCTATACTGACAGTTTTCATCGCGCATCGGAAGGATGTCTATGCAACAGGCTCTCGATTATTTCAATCAATTGAATCAGGACTATCTGCGCGTTCACCAGACCAAGGAAGATCTGTTCTGGCAGAACTATATGGGCATCGGCGCGACAGACGTATCGGCACGTTTTGCCGCCGCGGAAAGCGCCTATAAGCGTTTTATCGCCGAGCCGCGCCGTCTGCCGGAGATTCGGCAGCTGGTGGCCGAACTGGAGGCGTTACCCCCCACGCAGGAGCGCCAGGCGCTGCTGCATGGATTAAACGGCTGGCAGCGGTTCTTTGAGTGCAACGTGATTGAGGACCCGCAGGCGCAGACGTTGCTGGATCAGATCATTGCCGCCGAAGCCGATCTGTACGATCGCCGCAAGGCTCACCCGTTAACCCACCTGAATGCAGAGGGGCATCGGGTGGCTGCGTCGCTGGGTGAGCTGCTGACCAATCAGGCCACCAACCAGAATGAAGATTACCGCCGCAGTTCACAAACCGCGCTGCGCGAGCTGGAACAGTGGCTGCTGCATAACGGCCTGCCGGCGCTGATCGTTTTGCGCAATCGTTTTGCGCGCCAGATGGGGTATCGCAACTATTTTGATTACAAGGTAAACAAGACCGAACGTATGACGCCGGAGCAGCTGTTCGCCATTCTTGACCGTTTCGAGCAGCAAACCCGCGAGGCCAATGCGCGCAGTCTGCAACAGCTGGCGGCGGAGAAAGGCGCGCAGGCGCTGGAGCCCTGGAACCTGCGTTTTGCCAGCGCCGGCGACGTTACCCGTCAACTGGATCCGTATCTGCCGTTCGCTCAGTCGTTGGCGCGCTGGGTCGACAGTTTCAAGCGGTTGCATATCGGTTTTCGCGGTGCGGAAATGAACCTCGATCTGCTGGTGCGCGTGGGCAAATATGAGAACGGTTTTATGCATGGCCCGCAGCCGCCGTTTTTCCAACGCGGCGAGTGGCGGCCGGCCAGGCTCAATTTCACCAGTCTGGCGCAGCCGGGGCAGGTTGGTAGCGGCGCCCATGGCCTGAATACCCTGTTCCATGAGGGCGGACACGCGGCGCACTTTGCCAATATCTGTCAAAATGCCCCCTGTTTCTCGCAGGAGTTCCCGCCAACCTCAATGGCCTATGCCGAAACGCAGTCGATGTTTTGCGACAGCCTGCTGGATGACGCGGACTGGCTGAAACGTTATGCCAAGAACGCCGCCGGTGAAGCGGTACCGGATGCGCTGATCAAGGCCAGCATTGAGGCGCGGCAGCCGATGCGCGCTTTCAACGAGCGCCATATTTTGCTGGTGCCGTATTTTGAATGGGCGCTGTATCAACGGGATGAGGCACAGCTGACGCCGCAGGCCATTACCCAGTTGGCGCGCGACACCGAACAGAAAATCCTCGGTGTCAGCGGCAGCCCGCGGCCGACACTGGCGATACCGCACCTGCTGTCGCTGGAGTCGGCCTGCTCTTATCAGGGCTACCTGCTGGCGTTGATGGCAGTAGAACAGACGCGTCAGTTCTTCTTGCAGCGCGACGGTTATCTGACCGACAACCCGGCGATAGGCCCCGATCTGGCGCAGCACTATTGGCAGCCGGGCAACAGCGTCAGCCATGATGACACCTTGCGCAGCCTGACCGGCGAGGGCTTCAACCCGGATTATCTGGCGGCGGCCTGTAACCAGACGGTCGAGCAGGCGTGGCGGATGGCGCAGGAGACCATGGCGGACGCGGCGCAGCGTCCGCAACCGGCTGCCGACTTCGACTTGGTGGCGCATATCCGGGTGGTAGACGGTGAGGTGCTGCTGGCGGACAACGCCGACGGTGACCAGAAGATGTGCCAGGACTTTGCCGCCGCGATCGCTGCCCGGCAGTAGGTGGGTTACCGCCGGTTTGCCCCGGCGGTAAGGTTATTTAGCTGCGTCCGGTCGCACCAGATCGAAACGCTGCTGTTCGGAAATGCCATAATACGCCGTCGGCCCGCCGGCGCGCAGAATCGGCTGGGCAGCGGCGGTCTGGTACACGCCGTGTTGATCCAGCAGCGTGCGATCGATATGCACCGCCACCACTTCCCCCAGTACCAGCCAGGATTCCACCTGCTCGCCGGCCGCCGTTTGCAACTGGATGCACTGGCTCAGTCGGCATTCAAAGTGGACCGGGCTTTCTGCCACCCGATCGACCCTGACCTTGCGGCCCGGCAGCGGCGTCACGCCGGCGAAGGCAAATTCGTCTCCGCCTCGTGGTAGCGACGCCGAGCTGTTGTTCATCGCTTCCGCCAGCGGGCGCGTGGCCAGGTTCCAGACGAACTCGCCGGTTTCGATGATGTTCGCCACGCTGTCCTTCCAGCCAGAGCTGGCAAAGCCAATAATCGGTGGGCGGTAGTTGAAGCAGTTAAAGAAACTGTACGGTGCCAGATTGCGGTGTCCGGCGGCGCTGACGGACGAGATCCAGCCGATCGGCCGTGGCCCGACGATGGCATTCAGCGGATCGTGCGGCAGGCCATGGCCGGCGGCAGGCTCATAGTAGTAATGCGTTTCACTGCTCATAGCGTCCCTTGTCTTGATAAACGAAGCTTTTATTCTGACCGGTTTGTCACAGGCTGCAAGTTTGGTCGGGGGATATGTTATCTTATGCGCCAGAACCCGCCAGCAAGAGTCAGTCAGGTGCAAAAAAAGAAAACTTTCCCGCAGCAGAAAAAAGGCCTGCATCCCCGTAACCGCCACCGTTCCCGTTACGACTTCCCGGCGTTGATCGCCAGTTGTCCGGCGCTGGAATCATTTGTCAAAGTCAATGAATGGGGCAATGAGTCGGTGGATTTTGCCGATCCGGCCGCGGTGAAAATGCTTAACCGCGCACTATTGCAACATTTTTACGGTATTGAGCATTGGGATATTCCTGCCGATTACCTGTGTCCGCCGATCCCCGGGCGCGCGGATTATCTGCACCATCTGGCGGATCTGCTGGCCACCAGTAACGGCGGCGAGATCCCGCGCGGTAAGGGCGTGGCGATCCTCGACGTTGGCGTAGGCGCCAATTGTATTTATCCGATTGTCGGTCTGCGTGAGTACGGTTGGCGTTTTACCGGTTCGGAAATCGATCCGGTTTCGCTGAACTCGGCCAAAATGATCGTGGCGATGAATCCAACGTTGAAAAACAGCGTGCGCCTGCGGTTACAAAAACAGCCGACACGTATTTTCGATGGCATCGTCGGCGTTGCCGAGCGTTTTGACGCTACGCTGTGCAACCCGCCGTTCCACGGTTCTGAACAGGAAGCTCGCGCCAGCACCCGATTGAAGCTGCATAAATTGGGCAAGGGCAACGTGGCGGATAAACCGGTACAGAACTTTGGCGGCAAGAATAATGAGCTATGGTGTGACGGTGGCGAAGAAGCTTTTGTACGCACCATGGTGGAAGAAAGCGTCGCCAAGGCAAAAAACTGCCTGTGGTTTACGTCGTTGATCTCCAAAAACACCACGCTGCCGTCGATTTACCACGCGCTGAAACTGGCCGGAGCACAACAGGTGCGTACCATCGAAATGGCCCAGGGACAGAAAATCAGCCGCTTCGTCGCCTGGACATTCCACGACGCCGAACAGCAAGCGGCCTGGGCCGCCGAACGCTGGCAAAGCGCCCCGCTAGCGCAGGGTTAATCTACCCGTCTGGGAGGCAACTCCCAGTTTGGTCTTTTGCTGTCACCGCTCGGTTGACAGAATGCTTAACGGTTCCTTAACTGTATCCATACCTACAATACGCCTTTCCAGCAGTGTGCAGCGTCTCCGTTTATGCCGCAGGAGACAGGATCACGGCGCCTGACGCCGCGTTGCTACCCTTCACATAGCGAGAGTTCCCATGACTTCTTTATCAACGCAGAAACAGGTTGGTGCATTGATTATCGGCATTTATGGCCGACAGCCGACGCTGGACGAAATCAACCAGCTTGATAGCCAATACGATCTTGGCAGCCTGCCGCCTGCCTATATTGCCACGGTTCTGATGAGTCAACCCGACGCCGACTGGATGAACGGGCAAAGTGATTTTGACATTCTCAGCACGGTCTATAGCTCGATTTATCAGCAACCCGCCGATGCAAATTACATTAATTCTTTACTCGAGATGGGGCATTTTAACGCCGCCGTCGCCAGCGTGGTGATGGATCTGTTCAATTATCTCGGTGATGACCCGGCGCTGCTGGCGCAGCAGCAGGCGTTGGATCGGCAGATTGACGATGCGCTGTTCCCGCACGATCTGCCAGGCAGTTTATATCAGGAGCAGGTTGCCGCCGTTTTCCTGGCGGTGCCCGAACGCGCTATTGACGCCGGTTCGCTCGATCATTGGAGCAACACGCTGGCGTCGGGCGAGATGAACTACCATCAGTTGATTGGCGCACTGTTGGCGACGCCGGAGTTTCAGCAGCAGATTGGCGATTTGCAGGGTGACGCGTTTATTCAGCATATCTATCAGGCCGTGCACGGGCGTGTGGCGAACGCCGAGCAGCTGGCGGCGTACCGCGAGTTGGGCGATGACCAGGCGTTGATCGTGCAACGGGTGGTGGAGGATCTGCGCGGCAACGACTCGCCCGATGCGGTCACGCAGCATGAACAATGGCAGTTTGCCCGTGATATTGGCAACAGCCTGACCTATCAAAGCACCGCTTCGCTCAGCACCAGCGAGGGCGGTGGCAATGCCTACGGCACGGTGAACGGCTACGGCGGCCATAGCTTGAGCGATGCGGAAACCGCAGTGCTGTACCGCGTCTTTCTTGACGCCGATGCGGCGGTGTCGGTGGATCTCAGCTATGCCTATCAGCTGTCGTCACTGACCGTCAACGGGACCAGCGCCGCCAAGATCACGCTGCATAACAATCAGTATGTAAGTTACGGCGTCGACGTCATCCTCAACAATGCCAATGTCACGCTTAACGGCACCTATGGCGGCGATACGCTACAGATTAGCGCACTGGCGCAGCTCAACGACGCGCGTGGCAATTTCCTGCTCGACAACGGTAATGACCGCTTGCTGTGGGCCGGCAACGGTGATGGTGGTGCCAACCAGGTCGGGGCTGAATTGCGCGCCGACGGCGGCGCAGGGCACGACGTGCTGTCCGCCAATCTGATCGTCAAATCGATCGCCAGTATCGATCTGTGGGGCGCACGGGTAACTACCATCGACAGTAACGTGGACAATTTCCGCCATTTTGAGCAGTTGGATATGGCTGGCTACATCGGCCAGGCAGAGGCTACGCTGCAACGCATCAACTGGAGCGGCAGCAAAACTGACAGCCTGGCCACCCAGGCTCACGTGTTCGACTATGGTTTGCTGACCGGCGACGCCACGGCGGAAGGCACCCGTGGCGGCTATGTGATCCAGCATGCGCTGCCGGACGATCTTGGCAGCGCGGGACTGCTGCTGTCGGGCAAGGCGGATAACGTCAAGGTGATCAATGCCAGCGGGGCCGCCGGTAAGCTGGAGATCGACAGCGTAGGCAATCAGGCTGACAGCCTGTTGCAGATCGATTTTCTGGCGAACGCGCTCAACCGCTTTGAGGTGCTGTTCTCCGGCGGCAACAATGCCGGTACGCTGGTGCTCAACAGCAGCGGCGATGATAATCCGCTCAGTCAGATTGCCATTACCACCGGCGCGTGGCGCGGCGGCGAGCTGACGCTGGCGGGCGATAATCAGCAGATACGGGAAATTATCCTGGATGGCAAGGCGGCCTTGACGCTGCACCTGTCTGACGGCTACGACAATCTGGCGCTGATCGACGCCTCGGGGTTCGAGCGTAACGCGCTGAACCTGACTACCGGTGACGGTGGCAGCGGAGACGGTATGTTGATTCAAATGCTGGATTTGTTGCCGTTGAGCGATGGCACGCAGGCGGCGCTGGCGCCGATATTGACCGATCTCGGCCTGCACGGCGAGCAATTGCTGGTGAAAGGCGGCGGTGGCAACGATCGGTTCAACGTTGCCGGCGATACCACCCTCGTCGGCGGCGGCGGTAATAACAGTTTTTCTCTGCAATCCAGCACCGCCGAATCCGGCGTAACGCTACGCGATTTTTCGCTGTCCAGCGGCAGTATCAGCGATGCCTTATCCAACCTGCGCTTCTCCACGCAAAGCGGTAGCGCATTGACGGATTATGGCATCAGTAACGCGCAGGACATTGAAGCGCGGGTTGGTGCATTGAGCGAACAGCCGCACAGTGCCAGCGCACTGTTGGCTGCACTGCTGGATCTGGATCAGCCAGGCGCGCTCAGCGCCAAAGCGGGCATCAGCAGCGTGCTGGGAGAGGAAAACAGCAGCTATCTGATTGTTGATAACAATGACAATCATGCGCTGGACGCGGCGGACAGTGTCATCATGTTGCAAGGACTGGCACACCAGGCGCTGCTTGATGGATTGCACTACGCACCGCAGCAGCTGGCGATAAATGGCGTTGCCGATCAACCAACCGATCTGGCGGCATAGCGCCGCTAGCCGATGCCATGATGCCGGCGTGCTGTCGGCATCATGCCGGTGAGGTTGATTCGGCCTCAAGGTGCATGCAGGCGGTGGTGAACAACCGCTGCCCGGCAGACTGGGCAATGTGCGGATGGCCTGGCCGCGGCCGGCGAAAATAAATAGTTTGCTGGCGCTGTTCTTTTTTCTGCTTTACGTTATTCTCAAATCAGCAATATTTCCTGTGCATAATTAGAAATTACTATTTTAAAATTAATAATTGCTTTTATTTATTATTTCTCTGCGGTTACAAGACGGCGGTAAGCGTTTGCTCGCCGGCGGCGGTGCGTTAGTGTGGGCTAAACGTACGGCAATAAAAATATCAGAACGTAAAATCACCTGTCAGAAGGATGCCCACTTTATGCTGTTACGATTCAGTCAGTTAACTATACCCTGGCGCGGCGAGTTGCGCGCCATTGAACATGCCGTGGCGATGATCGTATTTAAACCCGATGGTACCGTGCTGCGCGCCAACGATCTATTTTTGCAATGTCTGGGATATGAACGTAGCGAAGTCATCGGCCAGCACCACCGTATATTTTGCGACGAGCAATACGCTACCAGCGCTGCCTATCGCCAGCATTGGCAGCGGCTTAATCGAGGTGAATCGATAACGGATAATATTAAGCGTCGCCGCAAGAATGGCGAGCTGCTATGGCTGCAAGGTACCTACACCCCGATAGTTAACCGCCGGGGGAAAGTATTGGCGATCGTTAAGCTGGCCTGCGAGGTTACCGACCGCGTAGTGCAGGCGCAGCAACAGAGCAGCCTGCTGGCGGCATTGGATCGTTCGATGGCGATCATCACCTTTACCCCACAGGGGGTGATTCTGGATGCCAACGATAACATGCTGGCGCTGATGGGCTATCGCCTGGAAGAGGCGCGTGGCCAGGCACACAGCGTGCTGTGCTCGGCAGAACTGGCCGCGTCGGCACAGTATCAGCAGCATTGGCAGCGTTTGGCGCGTGGCGAGTTTATTACCGGCCGGTTTGAGCGGCTTAACCGCCGTGGTGAGCGGGTGTGGCTGGAAGCGAGCTACAACCCGATTCTCGATGACCAGGGGCAGGTGATCAAGGTGGTGAAAATTGCCCAGGACATAACGCGGCTGATGGTGCAGCAGCAACAGGAAGAAGCCCTGATGCGCGATGTGCACCATTTGTCACTGGTGACCGATAAAAGCGCAGCTCAAGGGGCGACCATCGTTCAGCAGGCGGTCAACGGCATGCAGCAGGTGGAACAGGCCGCCCGCCAGACGTCACGAGTGGTGAGCGATCTGGGCGACTATTCGCAACAGATTGACGGCATTGTTGCGGCGATGCGCAAGATTGCCGCGCAAACCAACCTGTTGGCGATCAACGCGTCGATTGAAGCGGCGCATGCCGGTGAGCATGGGCGCGGCTTTGCGGTGGTTGCCAATGAAGTCCGCGTACTGGCGGAGCAGTCTCGCAGGGCGGCGGTTGAAATCGAAGGCATGACAAAATCGATTCAACAAGGGGTGGCGGCGGCGATAGCCGGTATGGCCACCTGCGTGGAACAGGCCGGCGGCGGGGTGGCGTTGACTCAGGATGCCGGTCAGGTAATCGAGCAGGTAAACGTGGGCATGCAGGATGTGGTCAGGCTGATGCAGACATTTAGAACGGTGAAGCAGGAGGAGGCGTTGTCCTGATGGCGTCGCTGCCGGGTTGAGCACCAGGCGATGCCGCCCGCAATACGCAGCAGCGTGGCTGAACGGCGGCCAGGAAAGGCCGCCGTGGCGGTGCGGGACCCGCGTCAGGAAACGTGTTGCAGGAATTCCTGCAAACGCGGGCTTGGCGGGGTGTTGATCAGGGTATGCGGATCGCCATCCTGTGCGATACGCCCTTTATCGATGAAGATCAGACGCGAGGCGACTTTTTCGGCGAAGCCGACTTCGTGGGTTACGATCACCATGGTCATGCCTTCCTCCGCCAGATCCTGCATCACTTTCAATACTTCGTGGCGCAGTTCCGGATCCAGCGCCGAGGTCGGCTCGTCAAACAGCATCATTTTCGGTTTGACCGCCAGCGCACGCGCGATGGCGACGCGCTGCTGCTGGCCGCCGGACAGCTCGGACGGGTAGTGGTGCGCACGTTCCGCCAGGCCGACTTTCGCCAGCAGTTCACGCGCCAGCTTTTCAGCATCGGCTTTCTTCAAGCCACGCACGCGAATCGGGCCGAAGGCGACGTTTTCCAGAGCGGTCAGGTGTGGGAACAGGTAAAACTGCTGGAATACCATACCGGCTTCCTGGCGGATCAACCGTTCGTCGACCTTCGGGTCGTTGACTTTTAGCCCGTCGACGATCAGATCGCCGCTGGTGATCTCTTCCAGTTTGTTGATGCAGCGCAGCAGGGTAGATTTGCCCGAACCGGAAGGCCCGATGATCACTACCACTTCGCCCTGGCTGATCTTCAGATCGATATCGTGCAGCACCTGGGTTTTGCCAAAGTGCTTGGAGACGTTTTTAAATTCAATCACAGGATTTTCATCCTTCTTTCCAGACGACGCAGAACAAAGCTCAGCACCAGAGTGATAATAAGATAGATAACGGCGACGGCGCTCCAGATTTCCAGCGCACGGAAGTTGCCGGCGATGATTTCCTGTCCCTGGCGGGTCAGTTCCGCCACGCCGATGACGATGAACAGCGAGGTATCCTTGATGCTGATGATCCATTGGTTGCCGAGCGGGGGCAGCATGCGGCGCAGGGCCAGCGGCATCACGACGTAGCGGATGGTTTCGCGGCGCGACAGGCCCAGCGCCAGCCCGGCTTCACGGAAGCCGCTGTGAATCGACAGCACCGCCCCGCGGGTGATTTCCGCAATGTAGGCGCCGGAGTTGATCATGATGGTCACCACCGCAGCGGTGAACGGGTCGATGCGTAAATCGCTGAATGCCATTGGCAAGGCGAAGTAGATAAACATCACCTGCACTACAATTGGCGTACCGCGAATCACTTCGATAAAGGCCAGTGCGATATGGTTGGCGATCCAACCGCCGTAGGTGCGGGCGAAGCCGGCAACCAAGCCGATGATCAAGCCGCCAATCAGACCGAGGACCGAAATCCACAGGGTCATTTTGGCGCCTTCTAACAGAATGGGGATGGCGGGCCAGATGGCGCTCCAGTCGAACTGCATGGTATTTTCTCCCGGTGATCCCAAACGTGGGTATCAGATACGGCAAAGCGCAGAGGCCGTGCGGCGCCCCTGCGTTTGATACGTTAACTGCCTAAAGTCATTACAATTACTTGGGTTCGGTACCGAACCATTTTTTGTAAATTTCGTTATAGGTGCCATTTTCGCGCAGGGTTTTCAGCGCGCCGTTCACTTTTTCACGCAGATCGCTGCCTTTCGGGAACGCGATGCCGTACTGCTGTGCTTCCAGTGAGTCGCCTACCGTCTTGAACTTGCCGGCGCCAGCGGTTTTGATGAAGTACAGGATGTTTGGCGTATCGTGAACCACGGCGTCGGCACGTTGGGTGCCGAGTTCCATATAGGCATTGTCGATGTTCGGGAATTGGCGCAGGTCTTTGGTTTTTACGTTTTGTTTAACGTAGTCCACCGAGCCGGTACCGCTCTTCACCGCAACCACTTTGCCGTCCAGATCCTTGACGCTCTTTACGTCGTTATTGTTGGCGTTGACCATCACCAGCAGGCCGCTCTTGTAGTAGCCGTCCGAGAAGTCGATAGCTTTTTTACGTTCGTCGGTAATGGTGATGCCAGCCAGCGCCAGATCGATATTCTTGGTCTGCAAGGCTGGGATGATGCCGCCAAAGTCCATTGGCTTCAGGGTGTAGTCCAGCTTCAGTTCTTTGGCGATGGCGGCCCACAGATCAATATCGAAACCGACATACTGGTTGCCCTGTTTGAATTCAAACGGCACGAAAGCGGTGTCGGTGGCGACCACCAATTTATCTGCTGCGTGAGAACTTACTGCAAAGGCCAGCGACAGAGCGGCCAGCGAGACGTTGAAAATTGACTTCATAAGAGGAATTTCCTGTACAGGTTGCGGTTTACCCATTTTGTTATTGCATTCATGCCATGAAATATTCGTGCCATAGTTGCAATTATTATAAAAACAAGGGGTTGCGATGTGATGTTGTGCCGAATTGGCCAATTTTTAAGATAATGCACCAAAAGGAGGCCCTGAAATGGTGCTCTGCGATCCTTGATGGTGCATGTGGTTATGATTAACCAATTTATGGCTGGGAAACAACCGATAATTAACAATTATGCATCAATACTGATAACTAACTCTAACTTTAGCGGCGCGATACCGCACAAACAGGTGCAACCCGGGCCGGTGGGGATCGGCATTCAGGCAGGAGCCGCGAGCGCTAACGGTCAGACCGGTTGGGGGAGGAAGCTAGCGCAATTGGCTGTCTTTGCTGCCGCGTCGGTTGTACAGGCTGGCTGCCGCGTGCTGTTTATCCAGCGCGTTTTGGCAGGCGAGACAATAGCGTACGCCTTGTAATGCCTCGCGACGCGCCTGCGGGATGGCTTCGCCACATTCATGACAATATTGAGCGCTTTCGCCTTGGCCCAGCGCCTCCCGCGCTCGCTGTACGGCATCGTCGACGGTAGAATCTATCTGATCCTGCACTGCGCCATCTGCTGCCCATCCACTTGCCATGGTCACCTCGCTTACGCCGGATATTCGGCGCGTTATCGGTTTGCGCGTTGACGTGCAACGAAAAAACAGGTTGGGCACTGGCCGCAACCTGTTCTGCCACCCTACAACACGCAGGATGTATGCCAAACAACCCTATTGATGGTTATTCGATATTGGATTCAATAAACCACAGGAACTTGTCCAGATCGCGTGAAGCGGCGGTGAACATGTCTGCAGTATCTTCATCTGTCACTTCGCCAATCGCTTGGCGAATGTCGTTGGCTACGGCACCGTAGCGATCCGCCAGCGCCTTAAGATGCTCCTGTACGCTGTGAATATTGGTTGGGTAACTTTTTAACGGTGTCTTGTCATTAACCACCTGCACGGTACCCAGAGCCACGCCGCCCAACTGCACCACGCGCTCGGCAAAGGTATCCTGATGGTCGATAATGGCGGTACGGAAACTGTCGAGCATTTCATGCACGGCGATAAAGTTGGCGCCACGCATGTTCCAGTGAGCCTGCTTAGTGATCAACGACAGGTCGATAAACTGGACTACCTGATGATTCAGGGCCTTGATGGCCTCCAGTTTGGTTTTTTCATCCATGTCATTGCGCGTGTAAAGTAGGTCAGAAGATTTCGTTTTAACCAGTTTAGCGGTGCTCATATCAGATATCCTCTTGATTAGTCGTTGTCCTAATTTGCTACGGGAATAATTATAGCAGTGACTGAACATTTTGCCGGATGAAAAAAACGATGGATTAAATCGGTTTAAACCATTGTTAAATTACTTTCATCAAGAGTAGGATAAAAAGGATTATAAATTAATATTTGAATTTTAATAAGTTACGATCGCCTGTTGTTTTGTGGTAACCGATTGTTAATAATGATTAACAACGCTTTAGCAAATATTACAAGCACATGTCTGAACATCCCACTGCTTTATTCTCTGAGCGATAATAGCCTGCCTATGGATTTATTTAACCAGCAATTACCATGCCGCCAATCCTGTCAACCGAACGGCAGAAAACAACGGCGGCAAGGCGATGGCAATAACCTGCTGGTGCTGGTGCTGGTGCTGGTGCTGGTGCTGATGCATACGCAGACGCAGACGCTGACGCTGATGCTGACGCTGATGCCGGCATTAATGACCGTGACGCATCCTTTGAGGGCCACAAATCCTGTCCGCTTCGGCCTGGAACCTGCCAATAGGAGTCACACTTTGTGTCATGTTGATTGAGCGTCGCCTGGATGCACGCGGTCACACCTTCACTGTAAATGTCGCAGGCTGATACATTTCAGCATCTTTCAGCTTAAATGGTGATTTCGTGCACGATTTAATGTAAAAATTTATTATCTTTTCCATTTAAATTTGCCATTCGTCACGTATTAACTGCGCGGAAATACGTCTTTTTTCGAAAAGTGACCCGCTTCGCATTTTCACCCACGATGAAAATCTACTTTGTGCTGGCTTTAGCTAAAACCTTTCAGCTAACCACAAGGGCAGGAAAAATGAAGACGCTAATCGCAGTTTCAATCACCATCTCTTTGATTTCCGGATATGCCGGAGCGCAGAGCTTTGTATTGACCGACAGTGAAAAAGGCATCGAACAAGGCAATTGGCACACCGACAGCCAAAAGCTGAACTTGCCGGGACCACGTTTCAGCGTGCAGCAGCAGATCCTGCATGGCGGCAAACAGGAGGGATCGAAAGTGATCACCTTGACCAGCCCGGGGCTGACCATTGCCCTCAGCCCAACGCGTGGCATGGACATTCTGCATGTGAATGGCTCAGGGGTACGTTTGGGCTGGGATTCGCCGGTTACCGAGGTGGTCAATCCGGCGTATATCAATCTTGATAGCCGCAATGGCCTCGGTTGGCTGGACGGTTTTAATGAAATGATGGTGCGCTGCGGATTTGAATGGACCGGACACCCGGGAGTGGAAAACGGCACGTTGTATACCCTGCATGGCCGGGCCGGCAATACGCCAGCGTCCAAGGTGGTGGTGGAGATTGATGACAAAGCGCCGTATGCCGTGCGTATCCGCGGTTTGCTGAAGGAAAACACCTTCAAGAAAAGCAACCTGGAAACCTGGACGGAATTGCGTTACGTGCCGGGGGAGGAGAGCTTTACCCTCCACGACCGGTTAACCAACCGGGCGGATTACCCGCGCGATTACCAAATCATCTACCACAGCAACTTCGGCAAACCGTTGCTGGAAGAGGGGGCAACGTTCAGTGCGCCAATCAAGGAAATTTCACCGTTCAATGATTACGCCAAGGCTGGGTTGACGGAATGGCAGCGTTATCAGGGGCCAACCAAGGGCTATGACGAGATGGTATTCAATATCGTGCCGTATGCCGATGCCCAGGGCAAAACGCTGGCGATGCTGAGCAACCGGCAGGGCGACCGCGGCGTGGCCATCGGGTTTGATACCCGGCAGTTGCCATTCCTGACACTGTGGAAAAATACCGATACCGAACGGCAAGGCTACGTGACCGGTATTGAACCGGGCACCAACTATGCCTATCCGGTGAAAATCGAACGCGAGCAAGGGCGCATCAAGCAGCTGCAACCGGGCCAGAGCACTGATTTTGAACTGCGTTATACCTTGCTGAAAAATGCTGAACAAGTGCAGGCGTACCAGCAAAAAGTCAAGGAGCTGCAAGGGGGGAATCAGGTCAAGCTGGTGCAACAGCCGATCGCCGTGGAATAACCGCACGTCGTCAACCTCGCCAGGTCAGCCGGTCAGCAAGCCGGCTGACTGCGGTCAACTGAGCTGCTTGATTTGCGGTTTGGGTTTAATGGTCAGCGTGGACCCCATCGACGCCGTGATAATCGCCGCCAATGCCAGCCACTGGATGCCATTGAGGTGCTCGTTGAGGAAGATCATGCCGGAAAGGGCGGCCATCGCCGGCTCCAGACTCATCAGCGTGCCGAAGGTGCGCGCCGGGATTTTCGGCAGTGCGATGATCTCAAGGGAATAAGGCAGCGCGGTGGACAGGATAGCTACCGCCAGCGCCAGCGGCAGGATATCCACGTTGAGCAGTGCGCTGCCGGTTTGCCAGGCACCGATCGGGCAGAACACCAGCGCGGCAATCAGCGAACCCACGGCGACGGTGCCGGGGCCGTGATCGCCTCCGGCCTTTTGCCCAAAGATAATATATACCGCCCAACAGGCGCCGGCCCCTAGCGCGCAGGCCGCACCTAACGGGTCGATGCTGCCCATGTCATGACCCAATGGCAACAGGAACCACAGCCCGACCATCGCCAGCGCGACCCAGATGAAATCAACCACCCGGCGTGAAGAAAACATCGCCACGGCCAGCGGCCCGGTGAACTCCAGGGCAACGGCAATACCCAGCGGGACGGTCCGTAGCGAGAGATAGAACAGATAGTTCATGGCACCGAGCGACAGGCCATAAATCAGCAGCGGCAGGCGGCTACCGGCGGCAAAGCGCATACGCCACGGCCGGAATATGACAAACAGAATCACGGTGCCGATACTCAGGCGCAGCGTGGTAATGCCTTCGGCGCCCACGAGCGGGAACAGGCTTTTCGCCAGTGATGCACCGCCTTGAATCGATACCATGGCGACCAGCAGCAGACAAATCGGCAGCAGTCTGGCAGAGGTTTTTGCAGTAGGAGACGACATCCTTTCAGCCTTCTTGAACACTACCCCCACCGGCCGGCAGGAGCACACTAAACAGAGGTGTTTGAGTGTAAATGAAATGCTGTCTATCTGTCTGAGAAAAGCGTGGAAAGCAGGGAATTAAACGTTTCGTTTAAGTAAAAGTGGTGGTTTAGTGCAAAAAGTGCGCAATTGTTTAAGATTTATCTGGATATTAAATAGGTGATTTTTGTCACATAAAAGTTTAGAATACGCCCGAAAATTAAGCGAAATGAAGCAGATGCGTTGTTCTTGAAATTTTCTGTTACACGATACTAAGTGTTAGACATCGATTTCAGGGCAGAGTTTCACGCTAATTTTTGTTATATTTTCAATGCATGACAAATGGATGTACTTAATAATAAAACGCGTTTGAGGTGGTTATGAAAAAAATTGCATGTCTTTCCGCAGTAGCAGCTTGTGTATTAGCAGTGACCGCAGGTACCGCTTTCGCTGGTCAGAGCACCGTCTCCGGTGGCTATGCTCAAGGCGACCTTCAAGGTGTTGCTAACAAAGCAGACGGTTTCAATCTGAAATACCGTTACGAGTTCGACAACAGCCCACTGGGTGTTATCGGTTCCTTCACCCACCTGGAAAAAGATCGTGCTGAAGCTGGTCAATACAAGAAAGCTCAGTACAACTCTATCACCGCAGGTCCAGCTTACCGCTTCAACGATTGGGCAAGCATCTACGGTGTGATCGGTGTGGGCTACGGTAAAAACGTTGATAACGCACAAAACGGTTCTCACCGTGGCGGCAGCAGCGATTACGGCTTCAGCTACGGTGCTGGTATGCAGTTCAACCCAATCCAGGAAGTTGCTCTGGACGTGGGCTACGAGCAGAGCCGCATCCGCAATGTGGACGTTGGCATCTGGAGCGTTGGCGTAGGCTACCGTTTCTAAGAATTCCCGTTGGTGAGCCGCTTCGGTGGCCCCCGCGACAAAAATCCGCCTTCGGGCGGATTTTTTTTGCCTGCGGCTTGGCGTCATCACCCTTGGTGCGGGTAGGCCGTTGCGAAAAACGCGCGCTGCGGGCGTCGCGTTCAGACCCTCTGCGGTTCACTGAGCAACCGATACAGCGCCGGCCGGATGCGCTGCGGGATAATTTTATTCAACGGGTGCGGCAGCACGCCACGCCTTAACGGGGGCGTTGCATAACGACGATCGGTTTCTGGTGATACTCGGTGCGGTGGCTTTCGCTGAAACCAACCCTGGCCGCCAGCTTTAGCGATGCGCGATTCTCTGGCGAAATGATGCACAACAGTTTATCCGTCGGCAGGTGCGCTTGCGCCCAGCCCAGAGCCGCTTGCAATGCTTCGGTGGCATACCCTTTGCCTTGTGCCGCCGAGGCCAGCGTCCAGCCCATTTCCGGCGCATCCAGCGGTGGGGTGATATCCCGTTGGAAGTTGATAAAGCCGATGCTGCCGATAAAGGCTCCACTGACTTTTTCACGCACTGCCCAGCAGCCGTAACCTAACAGTTGCCAATGGCCGATGTAGCGTAGCAGGCGGCCCCAGCTGTCTTCGCGATCGCGCGGCGTGCCGCCGATATAGCGCACCACCTGCGGATCGGCCCACAGGGCGGCTATCGCGTCAAAATCGTCAATGGTATGGCTATCCAGAATCAAACGGTCGGTGACTAACAGCGGGGCGGTGGTGTAGAGGTTCATTTGCTGCTCCAGCATCTATGCGGGCAGCGTACCAACGCCACCCGCAGCAAAGGGATGATAAACGTTATATCATTAACCACACCAACCAGGTAAACAGGAAGCCGCTGACGCCGAGGACGGTGGTCAGCACGGTCCAGGTTTTCAGGCCATCGGCAACCGACAGGCCGAGGTATTTGGTGACGATCCAGAAGCCGGAATCGTTGACGTGCGACAGTCCCAGCCCACCGAAGCAGGTGGCCAGCGTCACCAGCGTCAGCTGAATGGCGTTCAGCCCACTCACCGCTTCAGACAGCAACCCGCCGGTGGTCAAAATTGCCACCGTTGCGGAACCTTGCGATGCGCGCAGCGCCAGCGAGATGATGAACGCCGCGGGGATAAGTGGCAGCCCAACGGTGGTCAATACCTCCGCCAGCGCTTTGCCGACGCCGGATTCCACCAGCACTTTGCCGAATACGCCACCGGCACCGGTGACCAGGATCACCACTGCCGCGGTGGGCAGGGCTGCGCCCATCACGTCGCTGGTGTGTTGCAGGCTCCAGCCACGACGTGCAGCCAGGAAGTAAAAGGCCAGCGCCAGAGCAATCATCAGCGCCACTGCCGGCGCGCCAATCAATGAAAGCACATCACGTAACGCATTACCCGGTTCAAGCAGCGTGGCGGAAACGGTACCCAGCATGATGATGGCGATGGGAATGACGATCAGTGCCGACACCAGCCCGGCGCTCGGCGGGTTCAGGCGATCGCTGAGCGGTGCCTGGTCTGCCGTTGGCGGTTCCGGTGCCGCCAGCTGCAGTTGTTCCAATACCTCGATGGACAATGGATAGGTTTTGCGGTTGAGGTACTTCGCCACCAGGTAGCCGATGATGCCGACCGGGATACAGATGGCGATACCGATGATGGTCAACCAGCCAATGTCGCTGCCCAGCAGGCCGGCGGCGGCCACCGGGCCCGGGTGCGGCGGCAGCGCGACGTGCACCGTCAGCATCACGCCGGCCATCGGCAGGCCGAACTTGAGCGGCGAGACTTTGGCCACTTTGGCGAAGCCGTAAATAATTGGCGCCAGAATGATAAATCCGACGTCAAAGAATACCGGTATGCCGAGAATGAACGCCGCCAAAGTCAGCGCGGCAATGGTGCGTTTGGGCCCCAGTGCCTGACTGAAACGCTGCGCCAGCGATTCCGCACCGCCGGAATGTTCAATCATCCGGCCGAGCATGGCACCCAGGCCGATAATAATGGTAACCGAGCCGAGCACGCCGCCCATGCCGGCGGTCATCACTTTCATGACCTCACCGGTAGGAATGCCGGCGGCCAGCGCCACCAGCAGGCTGACAACCAGCAGCGCGACAAACGGCTGCACTTTGGCCTTGATGACCATCAGCAGGAGCAGCAATACGCCTGCCAGGGCGATTAACAGTAACATTGTGGTAGACATGGTGTAGCCTCGGGGTAAGCGTTCGGCACCGCGATCGCCTGGCAGGGCGATACGGGTGCGTTTAGTTTTTATGTTTGCTATTGGGCAGTAATCTGGTGTTGGCGCGTTCGGCGGTTATAAATAGGGGGTTACCCAGGCAAGCCCGGCGCTGGTTTCGCCGCGCGGCTTGTATTCACAACCGATCCAGCCGTGGTAACCCTGCTGGTCCAATCGTTCGAACAGCCAGCCATAGTCCAGCTCGCCGCTGTCCGGCTCATGACGATCGGGCACCGAGGCGATTTGAATATGTCCGTAGCGGCCCGCCAGCGAGGCGATTAGCCCGCTGATGTTGCCGTCGACCAATTGGGCATGGAAGAAATCAAACTGGATAAACACGTTCGCTCGATCGATCTCCGCCTGCAGTGCCGCCGCCTGGTGTTGGCTGGAGAACAGATAGTTCGGCTTCACCTGTGGACTGAGCGCTTCGATCATCACCTTGATGCCGTGTTTCGCATAGGTATCGGCCGCGTAACGCAGGTTGTCGATAAAGGTATCGCGATAGCGCCGGACGTCTTCGCCCGGCGGAACTACCCCGGCCATCACGTGCACGTTAGGGCAGTCGAGCGCCAGCGCATAGCTCAGCGCACGGTCGATGTCGGCCCGCGCGTCCAGCTCCCGGCCCGGCAGCGCCGCCAGTCCCCATTCGCCAGCGCCGACATTGCCCGGCGCGGTGTTGAACAGCACCTGTTGCAGGCCATGCTGGCGCAGTTTTTCTGCCAGCAGATCGGCCGGGTAGTCATAGGGAAACAGGAACTCTACCGCTTTGAAACCGGCGTTTACGGCGGCGGCGAAGCGATCAAGAAACGGCAATTCGTTAAACATCATCGATAAGTTGGCAGCAAATTTAGGCATGGTTAACTCCGTAACTCGGCAATTTCGTCATCGGTCAAATAACGGATCGGGCGGTCGCCAAGCGTGAAAATCAGCTTCGCCGCATCCTCCATCTCTTCGGTGTTGTCGGCCGCGGCGCGCAGATCCGCGCCGGTCACTACCGGGCCGTGGTTGGCCAGCAGGAAAGCGCGATGCGTTGGGGCCAATTTGGCCAGGTCGTGTGCCAACCGCTCGTCGCCTGGACGGTAATACGGTACCACCGGGACTTTTCCCACCCGCATGACCACGTACGGCGTGAACGGCTTGATGGCGTTTTCGGTATCCAGCCCCTGCAGACAGGACAGAGCGGTCAGATAGGTACAGTGCAGATGCACCACCGCTTTGCATGCCGGGTTATTCAGGTACAGCGCCCGGTGGAAGCTGATCTCTTTTGACGGCTTGTCGCCGGAAAGCCACTCGCCGCTCAGACTGACTTTCGACAGGCGTTCGGCCTGCAACTCCCCCAGACAGGAACCGGTCGGCGTCGCCAGCAGCGTACCGTCCGCCAGTAGCAGCGACAGGTTGCCGGCGGAGCCGGTGGCATAGCCACGCTGGAAGAACGATGCACCGAGGCGCACCATTTCTTCACGCGATCGTTGTTCGGCGGCAAGCAGTTGCTCAGTGGTCAACGTCATAGTGGAAACTCCGTTTGCGCCCTGGCAAAAAAGTTTTCATCGCCAAAATTGCCCGACTTCAGGGCCAGTGAGACAGGTTGTTCGATGGCGCGCACCCAGGGCACGCCGGGTGAAATGCATGGTCCAATGTAGAAACCGCGAATGGCCAGCGCCTGAGTCACCACACCGGAGGTTTCACCACCGGCAACGATAAAGCGGCTGAACCCGGCTTGGTGCAATAGCTGCACCAGCGCGGCGAACAACGCTTCGACCGCATGACTGGCGGCATCTACTCCATACTGGCGCTGGATTTGTTGCAAGGCGTCCGGTTCGGCGGTGGCGTACACCAGCGGGGCCAGCGCGTTGGCGGCGGCCTGCCGTTGTACCCAGTCGCTTAATTCGCCGGCATAGGCGGCACGATCGTCTGCGGCGATACAACGTGCCACATCAATGGCGTGCGACGCCGCCTGTTGACGATAACAGGCAACCTGCCGGTTGGTCATGGTAGAACAGGAGCCGGACAGTACCACCGCTTTGGCTCCCTGCGGTGCCCCGGCGGCCTGTGCCTTATGGTGGCCCGGTTGCGCCCACTGGCGCGCCAGGCCAATCGCCAGGCCGGAGCCGCCGGTTACCAGCTTCATGCTTTTTAGCGCTTCACCCTGCGTCAGCAGATGCTGTTCGTTCAGAGTGTCCAGCACGACATAGCGCACACCCTGCTGCGCCAGTTGGCGCAGTTTGCCCTGTACTGCCGCTGCGCCGCGATCGATTTCGCTGGCGTTGACCAGGCCGCAGCGGCCTTCTGCCTGCGCTTCCATCAAACGCAGCAGGTTACTGTCGGTCATTGGCGTCACCGGATGGTGGCGCATGCCGGATTCTGACAGTAACTGATCCATAACGAACAGATAGCCTTGATATACCGTGCGGCCGTTCACCGGCAGCGCTGGCGAGATCACCGTTTGGTTTTCACCCAGCGCGTTGAGCAGTGCGTCGGTGACCGGGCCGATATTACCCCGTGCGGTACTGTCGAAGGTGGAGCAATATTTGAAATAGAATTGTTGGCAACCCTGGCGTTGCAGCCAGGCCAGCGCCTGTAGCGATTGTTCGACTGCCTGATCCACTGGGCATGAACGTGACTTCAGGCCGATCACCACCGCCTGCGCGGCGAGCGGGCTGTCATCCTGTGGCACGCCGTTGAGTTGTATCGTCGGCAGACCATTTTCCACCAGAAAACTGGCGATATCGGTCGCGCCGGTAAAATCGTCTGCAATAACTCCAAGCAACATTATGGCTGCTCCTTCTTCTGTGGCAGGTTAATGCCGGAGAAAATCTTGATCACTGCGCTGTCGTCCTCTTTACCGTAGCCGGCGTTGCTGGCGGAGGTGAACATATTGAAGGCGGTGGACGCGAGGGGCAGCGGGAAGTGCAACGCTTTGGCGGTATCGGCCACCAACCCCAGATCCTTGACGAAGATGTCTACTGCCGATTTCGGCGTGTAATCGCCGTCGACCACGTGGCGCATGCGATTTTCAAACATCCAGGAATTGCCGGCCGCGTTGGTGACCACGTCGTACATCACGTCCAGCGGGATACCGGCACGGGCGGCTAGCGCCATCGCTTCGGCACCGGCAGCGATGTGCACACCGGCCAGGAGCTGGTGGATAATCTTCACCGTAGCGCCGAGGCCGATCTGTTCACCGATGCGGTACACCTTGCCGGCCACCGCGTCCAGCACCGGCTGCAGCAGGGCAAACGCCTCTGCGCAACCGGAGGCCATGACCGTCATTTCCCCTGCGGCAGCCTTGGCCGCGCCGCCGGACACCGGTGCATCCAGCATAAGCAGGCCGTGCGCTTGCAGCTGGCGCTCGATTTCCTGGGCATCGGCGGCAGAAATGGTCGAAGACACCATCACCGGCGTGCCGGGGTTCAGCCGCGCAGCCAGCCCGTTGTCACCAAAAAGAATCTGTTTGACCTGCGCGGCATTCACCACCAGCAACACCACGGCGTTCAGGTCGCTGGCGAAGGCCTCTGCGCTGGTGGCGGCCTGTTTTGCGCCAGCCTGTTGCAGCGTCGCTAGCGCCTGGGGGTTAAGATCGACACCGTAGGTGGACAAACCGGCCTTGACGCACGACTGTGCCGCACCCATGCCCATTGATCCCAAACCGACGATGCAAACGGCGTAATCACCTGGCTGTGTCATAACTACCTCGTGTTAATTTTAGTGATAATTTGTTTTGTTGTGTTAAATATAAGCGTTTATTTACGCCGTGTAGGTGATCCTCTTCACAATAATTAACATGTGTATTTATAAGGGAATGGGGCAGGATGCCTGAAGGTGGGTGGTTTAACCTTTTGTTTTTAAATGTTATGTAATGATTCTTTTCATTGGGATGGCGATCACGCGCTGACAAGGTGGTGCTGTGCCCGCACGAAAATTGACGTAAAATCACATTTATTATCACTAACGAGATGAGTGCAAGTCGTGATCCCTGTAGAACGTCATCAACAAATTCTGGCTCTGGTCGCCGAACGCGGCGTGGTCAGCATCGCAGAATTGACCGAACGGTTGGCCGTATCGCATATGACCATCCGCCGGGATCTGCAAAAACTGGAAGAGCAGGGGGCGGTGGTCACAGTGTCCGGCGGAGTACAGTCTGCGGAACGGGTGGCGATTGAACCTTCCCATCAGGATAAAGAAGGCATGTCCAGTCAGCAGAAGGCTGTCATCGGCGCACTGGCCGCACGCCAGATCCCGCCCAATAGCTGTATTTATCTGGACGCAGGCACCACCACCCTGGCATTGGCCAGGCAGATTGGCGAACGTGATGATTTAACGGTGGTGACCAATGACTTTGTTATTGCCGGCTACCTGATAGAAACCAGCCAGTGCAAAATCATTCACACCGGCGGCACGGTGTGTCGCGAGAACCGTTCCTGCGTTGGCGCCGCTGCCGCTCAGGCGCTGCGCAATCTGTTCATCGATCTGGCCTTTATTTCTGCGTCGTCATGGAGTATGCGCGGCTTGTCGACGCCAAATGAAGACAAGGTGATGGTCAAGCAGGCGATTATCGACGCCAGCCGACGCCGGGTACTGTTAAGCGACAGCTCCAAGTATGGCAAGGTGGCAACCTATCTGGCGCTACCGATCGGCGTCTTTGATACCATTATTACCGACGTCCATTTGCCGGAAAGCGCCCGCGAGGCAATCTTGCAGACAAATATCGCGCTGATGATCGCCGGAGAATAAACCTGCCGCAGAGGGGGTAAAACCAAGCATATGAGTTGCGTTTTACTGCTATTTTGGTACAGGTCGTCGTCAGCCGGGCTAGCTTGCCCGGCGGTAAACGACGTTTGAATAAGACGATTATAATCCGATATGTAGATATATTTAATGTTTTATGTAAATTATTATCGCATTAAAAGAAAATAATTAGTGCATGCTTTAAGAATTTAAATCGTAAAATAAACTAATAAGCAAAACAAAAAACTAACTTTATCGAAATTTTGAATTAATTATATCAATAACCTTTCTGTTTGTATAATCTTGCATTAATACTCATGAGAATTTTCCTATGCCAATGAAAGTTTTTGGGTAGTGCGCTATGGGGATGGCGACTAATTAATTGATTTAAATCAAAATGAAATGATTATTATAATTTTAATTAACTTTTTAGGTATTGATTAATGTTTTCAAAACATTTAAAGCCCATCGCCAGATATAACAGTGGATACCATGAAATATAGAATCAATGGACATGTTCTTTTTGATGCAGACAGCGGAAGCCTGAGTTTAATGGTTTTTTCTGACGATCCTCTTGCCGTTTCCAATCCCACCAAACGCCTGTTGTTGCTATTGATTATCAATCATGGTGAACCGGTTAGCCGAGAAGTGATATTTCGCAAGGTGTGGGATGATTACGGTATGGTATCAAGTAATAATAATCTCAATCAGTGTGTCAGTAAATTACGCCGAATACTCAAGACATTAGGGATTGAGGAAGAGGTGATTATTACCGTACCAAAGGTTGGATTTATGCTTAGTCGCGATATAGCAATCGAATGCGTGGATGAGCTGCCCGCCACATCGGCGATGGCCGAAGAAAACATTATCGCCACGTCGTTGCCGGATCGGTTGCCTGCGGTTGAACCGTGCGTCGCACCCCCGTGCAATAACAGGCGGCCGTGGCGTCGTTGGGCTGCGATCGGCGTTGCACTGGTGCTGCTGATCGCACTGGCAGTCGGCATGACGATTTACTTCACCGGTTACGGGCGTAATCAGGAACGGTTTATCGGCGCTACCGATCGCTGCAAGGTATTCATGTCGACCTCGGGTCAGGCTTTTACCTCTCAGGGCACTTTTAATCGCGATATTTTGTCATATGCCAACACCAAGCCCGGCGACTGTAATGCCGATGAGTATATTTTGGTGGTACGCAGCAATCAGGTTCATTCCTACATCTCGGGCATATCTCGCCTGTTTCTTCTGAAGTGTAAAATATTGCGCGAATATCGCCTGGAGATCTGTTATGGCCTGCAAGATGAACAATTACATTGAATTGACAAAACATTTAAACCTGAGGCACGTGTTGACGCCGGGCTAAAACTCTGGCGTGATGCCCGAGCAATAAAGCCGCGACGCCAACCGGTGCCATTCTGCAAGGATGATATCGCGATGGAACGTATGAAAACAGAGATGGCTGCCGGTGATTTTATATTTTATGACCCGGTCTCCTGGGTGCATCAGGGATTAATGGCGCTGTTACAACCCAGTATTATCGGCTCATGTCAGGCGACGGCCTTTCATCAGATCACCGCCGCTCTGGAAATGCAGCCGCGCCAAACGGTGATTATGGAGCTTTACGGTGTCAATGAACGGGTAATTGACGGCGTACGTTTTATATTGGAAGCCAAAAGTCTGTGGTCGGAAACCGCCTGGGTGATATTCACCGATATAGAAAATTACAGCGTATTGCATCTATTGGCATCGATACCGCAGATAGCGTTAGTATCAAAACGCGATGGAATGGCGTTATTACTGGCCGGTATCGAATCCGCCCGCGCGGAGCTGGCTTATCAAAGCCCGCGTATAGCGCAGACGCTGGAACGCCATCCCTGTCCTGCACCGATGAAAGGGCTTTCTGGCAGCGAATGGCGCATCATGGCGATGATGGTCACCGGCCTGACTCCGCAACACATCGCCACCAGTACGCGGCTGGCGTATAAAACGGTTAGTAGCCATAAATGCAATATCGTGAATAAATTATGCTCAACACGGACCGGATTCATCAAGATGCTACTGACACTGCGCAAACGTGCCATCTGATTCCCCTCTTTCCTGATTTTGCTCAGCATATCTTTAATGCCGGATGCCTATCCGGCATTTTGCCGCTGCGGCATAAACCCGGTTCCCGCCGACGCCGAGCAGACAACCGATGTCTGGGCACCGGTAGCGAGCATTTCCCGGATCGTTTCCTGTAGCTAGCCCTTCTGATACCGGCGCATAAACCTGGCCGTCCGGCACATGTGCGCAGTATTGCGTGCCGTTGCCATGCACGCCGATTGGATTGGGCAGCGTGCCGTGGGCCGCGCCGGCATAGGGCGCGCGTATCAATACCGAGGCGAGGCCAGGGGCGGATAAATCACCACATGGCAGGGTTTGCGATGCTGGGGATTATCCCTTGCAATGGCTATGGTTAATTGCCGCCTGCTAGAAAAAATCTCAAGGGTCTTGTTCTGCTTTGAATAATTCGAATAGTGATTTATACGTTAACTGACATTAATTTATATTAAAAATGGAATTAATTTCTAAATATTTGTCAGTTAATAGTTAATGGTTCTTTTATGACGATTTGACGTTAAGCTTTTTCTGGTCATTAGTCGGCATCATCGTTTTGGCGGATATCGCCGGAAGGGGTGTCCCGCTGGCAGCTGGCTTGCCAGAGCAAGGTGGAAATGACACAGCACGTCACGTCAAAGGACGAAAAAGATCGCATTCAACATTTAAGGGAGTTTTACCATGAAAAAAATGACACTGGCATTAGCTATCGTTTCTGCATTTGTCGCGGTGAATACCGCTCAAGCTGCCGACGTTACCGCGCAGGCTTTGGCAACCTGGTCTGCAACCGCCAAGAAAGACACCAGCAGCAAACTGGTAGTAACGCCGATTGGCAGTCTGACTTTCCAGTACGCAGAAGGCATCAAAGGCTTTAATAGCCAGAAAGGCCTGTTCGACGTCACGGTTGAAGGTGACGCCACGGCGACGGCATTCAAACTGACCTCCAAACTGGTTTCCAACACGCTGACTCAGCTCGACACCTCCGGCTCTACGTTGAATGTAGGCGTTAACTATAACGGTGCCGAGGTAGTGAAAACGGCTGAAACCACCATGATCGATACCGCCAACGGTATCCTGGGCGGCAACCTGAGCGCACTGTCAAACGGCTATAACGTTGCTAGCCGTAGCAGCGCGCAGGATCAGTTCACCTTCAGCATTATTGGCGCAACCACCGATGGCACCACGGCAGTTACCGATTACTCCACGCTGCCAGAAGGGATCTGGAGCGGCGACGTAAGCGTCGAGTTCAACGCCACCTGGACTATCTAATCCACCGAGTTTTTTGAATTTGGCAGGGGGGAACTCCCCCTGCTTGTTCACGTTGTTGATGACTGTCATCTGGAATAGCGCCATGAAACGATTCCATCTTGCCCTTTGCCTGCTGTTTCCCCTCAGCCAGACCGCCTTTGCCCTTGACGTTGGGGAAATCAGCGCCTTTATGCACAGCGACCATGCGCGCCTGTCAAAAGAAATCAGAAATACCACCGACAGCGGCCGTCTGGTGAATATCAACGTTGAACGTATTTCCAGCCCGTTGGAGTCAGGCCAGGTCATGGCGATGGAGTCGAAAGATGAAATGCTGCTTTCGCCGGCCAGCGTGATGCTGCCAGCCAACGCACGCGAAGTTATCCGCTTTTATTACAACGGCCCGAGCGATGCCCAGGAGCGCTATTACCGCATTGTCTGGTTTGATCAGGCCTTGAGCGATGCAGAAGAAAATAGTGCCCGGCGCAATGCCGTGGCGACTACCTCGGCGCGTATCGGCACCATTCTGGTGGTGGCACCGCGCCAGGACCGATTTAACTATCAGTTTCGCAACGGGAAAATTAAAAACACCGGCAATGCCACCTTCAAAGTGGTGGTCTATGGCACCTGTCTGACCCACAAGATCCCCGAAGGGTGCAAGGAAAACTATTTTGTGATGCCCGGCAGAGAAAAGGCCTTCTCCCGCGTAGACGTCAATGACAAGAAAGGCCGAGTGGCTCTGTGGCACGGTGAGCAATTTATCCCGGTGAAATAAGCGTCGGCACCCGATGTGCAATGACCAAGGAAGGGGCGTCATGACAATGGAACAAGGGAGGCCGAGGTGAAAAGGACTCTGCGTAAGGTAGTGACCAATTCGTTGATAATGGCTGGCGCGGCGATGGTTCCTGTTGCACTTATACCGGCACAGCAGGTGATGGCAGCAGGGTTGACGCAGATTGACGGCGTGCTGATCCCGCAGGCTTTCAGCCAGGCATTGCGCGAAGGCATGAGTATCCCGTTATTGCTGCACTATGAGAAAAATAAAGGCATTAAAGACGATCAGCGTATCGGCCATGCGTTGCTGTTTCTCGACTCGCAAGGGTTGAAAGTTCGCCAAATTACGCTGGAAGATAATGACGGCGGTGCCCGCCTGACCGAGGATACCATCCGGCAGATTGAGGCGCTGAACAACGTCGGTTTTAACCCGCAACAACGTATTGAGCTGGCGGCAAACGCCTGGCTGGCGCTGAATTTCCGTCAGCTTAATCTGCAACTGGTGGTAAAAGAGTCGGCGATTGGCACGGTGCTGCGTGCGCGTTCCAACGATATCGGCGCTTCCAGCGTTGACACCCTCAGCAGCACGCTCAATTACGATCTGGGGATTTATGATTACCGCGCCAAAGCCAGCGAAGGTAATACCTCGAGCTACCTTTCCCTTAACAGCGTGACGGCGCTGCGTGAGCATCATGTCGAGGTGAATGGATCGCTGTACGGCATTGGCAGCAACAATCAGGATGCCACCTTGTACAAGGCGATGTACGAACGTGATTTTGCCGGCCGACGCTTTGCCGTCGGTATGCTTGATAGTTGGAACCTGCAGTCGCTTGGGCCGGTTACCGCGCTTAATGCGAGTAAAATATACGGTTTCTCTTATGGTAACCGCGCCAATTCCACCGTGTTTGATAATTCGCAGTCGCTGACGCCGATCGTGGTGTTTTTCCCTTCGGCCGGCGAGGTGCATTTATCTCGTGACGGACGCCTGCTCAGCGTTCAGAGCTTCACCATGGGTAATCATGAAGTGGATACCGGTAACCTACCGTACGGTATTTATGATGTGGAGGTCTCGGTGGTGGTGAATGGCAAGGTGGTCAACCGGCATCGACAGCGCATCAACAAGCTGTACAGCCCCGATCGTGGTGCCAATGCCGCATTATCCTGGCAGGTGTGGGGCGGGATGATCCGCATGGACCAGTGGCGGCGGCAAGACGATCGTTACATCGCCGGCAAAGATGCCTATCTGGCGGGGATATCCGCCACTGGCAACCTGCATATCCTCAACTGGGCGCTGTCCGGCTATTCGTTTGACGGCAACTCGGTTGGTGAGGGACGTTTCTCGCTTCCCTTGAGCGAGTCGCTCCAGTTTACCCTGCAAAACATGGTGGCATCGGACAGCTCATGGAGCCTGGTGAACAGCCTCAGCGCAGCGTTGCCGGGGGGGTTTAGTTCAATCTGGCTGAATCAGGAGAAAACCCGCATTGGCAACAGGCTGCTGCAAAGCGATGCAGAAAACCGGGCGATTGGCGGCACGCTCAACTTTGGCGCGCTAACCCCCGGACTGGGTACCATGAGCGTCAGCTACAACGACGATGTCAAAAATGATACGCGTTACTATAACGTTGATTTTTATCAAAATGTTTTTACCGGGCGCTATGGCACGCTCGGCGTGCGCGCCGGCGTTCAGCGTTACAATAACGGCCGTTCAGGCTCCGATACCGGTAAATATATAGCCCTGGATTTCTCATTGCCGCTAGGGAACTGGTTCAGCGCCGGCATTTCCAATCAGAACGGTTATACCACCGCAAACCTTGCCGCACGTAAAGAGCTGTCGGATGGGCCAATTCGTACCGTTGGTGCCAACCTGTCACGGGCCATTTCCGGTGATACCCAGGGTGACAGCAGCTTGAATGGCGGCGGCTACGTACGCTTCGATACCAAGTATTCTACCGGGACGGTCAACGTCAGCAGCTCCGCCGACGGTTATGTCAATACCAGCCTGAGCGCGAATGGCAGCCTGGGATGGCAGGGTAAAAATATTGCTGCCAGCGGCCGCAATGAAGGCAACGCCGGCATCATCTTCAATACCGGCATCGAAAACGATGGGCTGCTGGCGGCGCGCGTCGATGGGCGAGTGGTCAAGCTGAGCGGCAGCAAAAACTATCTGCCGCTGTCACCCTACGGTCAATATGACATTGAACTGATGAACAACAAAAACTCGGCTGAAAGTTTCGACATTGTCACCAAACGCAACAGCCGGCTGACGCTGTACCCGGGTAACGTGGCGGTCATTACGCCGGAGATCAAGCAGATGGTAACGGTATTTGGCCGCATCAAGGCAGAGGACGGTACGCTGCTGACCCATGCCGATATCAAGAATCACATTGGCCGTACGCGCACCGACGAGAAGGGCGAGTTCGTGATGGACATCGACAAGAAATTCCCGGTGATCGACTTTGTGCATGGGGATAACCAGAGCTGCGAGGTGGATCTGGAACTGAGCAACGCTCGCGGGGCGATTTGGGTCGGTGACGTGGTGTGCGTCGGCTTGAAAACCTATGCCGAACGACGGCCGACGGGAGAAAAGAATAATGAAAGTTGATAAGGCGCTATTTGCACTGGCGTTGCTCGCCCCGGTGGCGCAGGCTGCGGTCAACGTTACCACCTGGCCGGACGCGGCGGCGACGAAATTTGTCTTTGTCGAGAACAATGCCGACGATAACTATTTTGTCACTCCCGCCGGTGTGCTGGATCCGCGCATGACCGGCGCCAATCAGTGGACCGGACTGAAGTATGGCGGGTCGGGCACCATTTACCAGCAAAGTCTGGGCTATGTGGACAACGGCTATAACACCGGTTTGGTGGCCAACTACCGTTTTGATATGTGGCTGGAAAATGCGCCGATCAAAAATCCGTTTCTTGGCCTGCGCTGCATCAACTGGTACAGCGGGTGCAATATGGACACCAGTCTGATCCTGCCGCAAACCACCGATGATAAAGGCTTCTATGCGGTGACGGTACCCAGCGGTGGGCAAAAATGGATGCATGGCATGATGTCGCCGAGTTTTTACCAATACTTGAAACAGATGGCGCCGGGCGACAGTTTCAGCATGCAGATTAACAGTTGTCAGACCTCTGCCTCCTATGATGCGGCCGCCGGCGGCCGCTGCCAGGATCAGGCCAGCGGGAGCTGGTACAAGCGCAAGGTAACGCACAGCAAGGGGGCGCACCTGCGTTTTATCAATACCAATGCGGTGTCGGAAGTGTTCGTCAACAGCGACGGTGTGCCGATCATCGGTGAAGGCAATGCCGACTGTAAGAATCAGACCATCGGCACCCGCTCCGGCATCATGTGCAAGATGGTCAGCTATGATCTGCAGACCGACGGCAGTGTCAGTAACACCTCGATTCACATTTTCCCGGCGATCAACAATGCCCCGTTGAATTCCGCGGTGGCATCGGCCGATCTGCAGTTCAGCCTTGACGGCAACGGTTGGAAGCCGACCTCCGGTATAACCTATTACTATAATTTCAATGAATTGAAGAGCAGTAATGCCATTTACGTTTTTTTCTCGAGTAATTTCTTCAAACAGATGGTGCGCCTGGGGATTTCCGACAGCGGCACGCGAGATTTGATCAATTTTCGTTTCCAGAACATCACCTCGGCGGAATCCGGCTGGTACGAGTTTTCTACCTCGAACCAGCTGATCGTCAAGCCGCGCGATTTCAGCATCAGTATCATTTCTGACGATTATGAAAATAATCCGCATCGTGAAGGTTACGTTGGTCCGACGGAGCCAGCGCTGGAGTTCGGTTATATTGTCACCACCAGCGGTAAAACGTCAGCCGACAGCGTGCGTGTGATGGCCACCGGCCCGACTCAGACGCTCAACGGCATCAATTACTGCATTTTTTCTTCGCCGGATAACGGCATACAGGTGCCTTTCCCGGCACAGCTGAGTATTCGTACCAGCGCCGGGGGGCAACAGACGTTCGATGCCGGTTGTGACGGCCAGTGGCATGACATCACCAATGCGTTGTGGAGCAGTACGCCATGGAATGATATCTCCGGCGACGTCGGGGTGCTGAATAAAACCAACGTCAGATTTACCCTGCCGATGAACGATCCAATCTCGTTGAAAACGGTGGAGGGCAATGGCTGGTACGGCGACGTCAGCGCGGCTGGCGAAATCCACGTGGAAGCCACCTGGCGTAATATCAACTAGGAGAGGGACGATGAAGGGATTGTTGCCATGGCTGCTGTTTTTGCCTTTTTCCGTCAGCGCCATCAATGTGGGAACCCTGACGTTTGCCATGGATCAGCACCAGACGTTCGTCTCCAAACGGGTGTTGAATAACAATAAAAGCGCGCGCATCTACCAGGTGACCATCCGCGCTGTCGATCGACCCGGCGAACAGGAAGTGCGTAGCCGACCGGCTGACGGTGAAATGCTGTATGCGCCGAAACAGCTGATGCTGCAAGCCGGGCAGGACGAATACTACAAGTTTTTCTACCATGGCCCGCAAGATAACCGCGAACGTTACTATCGTATTTCGTTTCGTGAAATACCGGCCAGTTACTTTGACGTGTCGCAACGCAGTCGCAATGGCGCCAGACTGGAGCCGGTGGTGGTGATGGATACCATTCTGGTTGTGCGTCCTCGCCAGGTAAACTTTGCCTATCAGCTTGATAAAGCACGCGGTTCTCTGAGCAATATCGGCAATACCTACTTCAAGCTATTGATCAAACCGGGTTGTGACAGTAGCGATGAAGACGGCAGCAGTTACTATTTGCGGCCGGGGGAGCGGTTGACGGAAAAGACGCTGAGCTTGCGCGGACAGAAATTTATTATCTACAACGGCAGATTTATCAATATCGACCGCAGTTGCGAGCGGTAACGGGTGAAAAAGCAGGTGGCGCGGCGACTGCCGCCACCACCCGCCATCGGGTTACATATCCGGGAAGGTCAGGGTATTGCCCGGCGCTTCACGGTGAATATGCAGGAAGTTCAGGTGTTTCTCATACTGGTCAAGAATATCGCCAATCACCTGTTCTTTGCTGTAGTCCATCAGGTCGTTGCCCTGGGTGCCTTCCATCAGGAAGGTTTCCAGCCGGTAATAGTGCGACTTGCCAGAACGGGCGCGATAGGTGAAGCCCGGCACCGAATAACGCTGCGGCCAGATCTGGTAGACGAAGTTCTGTTCTTCACCCAGTCGTACCAGTAATTCCAGATGCGGCAAACGCTCTTCTTCGCTGGGTGGAACCTCGGTAAAATCGACCTTGGCGCCGCGCAGTTCCAGCTCGCGCGCCACCTCCTGCATGGCTGGTCGGCACACCAGATCGAGCATTTTCTGGGTGTATTTGGTGCCCGGGTAGTTCATCACCCGCGACAGGCGCTGCTTCCAGTTCAGCACATCGTTGCTGGATACGGGCGTTGGCGCCGAGGTGTTCAGCGCACCGGCCTTGCGGTAATCCTCCACCCGCAGCGACTTGTACAAACCGGCCATCACGAAGAAGATCACGAAGCTGAACGGCAGTCCCATGATCACCGTGGCGTTCTGCAGTGCCGACACGCCGTTGGTCATCAGCATGCCGATGGTCAACAGGCCGATGGTAACCGACCAGAAGATGCGCAGCCAGTTCGGTGCATCGTTGTTGATGTCGACCAGGCGTGAAGTAAAGTTGCCCAGCACCAGCGAACCGGAATCGGCGGAGGTGACGTAAAACAGCAAGCCGGTAATGGTTGCCACCGACGCGCTGAAGGTAAAGGCCGGGTACTGTGCCAGCAGGCTGTAGAAGCCACGTTCAGGGTACTGCATCACTTCCTGTGCAAAGCCGATGTTGCCGTGAATCACCTGGTACAGCGCGCTGTTGCCGAAGATAGACAGCCACAGCAGGGTGAATACAAACGGAATAATCAGCGTGCCGACCACGAACTGACGGATGGTACGCCCGCGGGAAATTCGTGCCAGGAACAGCCCGACAAACGGCGACCAGGCAACCCACCAGGCCCAGAAGAACAGCGTCCAGTTGTTCATCCACTCGACCGGACGATCGAAGGCGAAGCTGTTGAGCGTCATGCCCATAAAGCGATTGATGTAATCACCGACGTTCAGTACCAGTGCGTTGAGCAGGAATTCGGTATTGCCGAAGAACAGCACAAATGCCATCAGCCCCACCGCCAGCCAGACGTTCAGCTCAGACAAAATACGAATGCCCTTGTTGACGCCGGAGGTGACGGAAATGGTCGCCATCACTACCGACAACAGGATCAACGCCGCCTGAACCGTCAGATTTTCCGGCAGGTGGAACAGCACCTTGAGGCCATAGTTCAACTGCACCACGCCAATGCCCAGGGTGGTGGCAATACCGAAAATGGTGCCAACCACCGCGGCAATATCCACGCTGTGGCCAATCGGCCCGTTAATGCGTTTACCGAAGATCGGGTACAGCGCCGAACGAATGGTCAACGGCAGGTTATAGCGATAGCTGAAGTAGCCCAGCGCGATGCCCATCAGTGCGTACATCGACCAGCCGGTCAGACCATAGTGGAACAGCGTCCATACCATGGCCTGCCGCGCGGCTTCCAGCGTCTGGCCCTGGCCTTCCGGCGGCATCATGTATTGGGTGATCGGTTCGGCGACCGAAAAGAACATCAGATCGATGCCGATGCCGGCGGCAAACAGCATCGCTGCCCAGCTTAACAGGCTGAATTCCGGTTTGGACTGCTCTGGCCCCAGCTTGATCGAACCGAAGCGAGAGGCGGCAATGAACACCACAAACACGATATACAGCGTGGCGGCCAGCAGGTAATACCAGCCAAAGGTGGTTGAAACCCAATTGAGCGTCCGGGTAAGCCATTGACCGGAAAAGTCGGTGAAAAATATCGTCATCAGCGAGAAGGCCAGTATCAGCCCTGCCGAGGTAAAGAAAACCACCGGATTCAGCCGATCCTGTTGCGGTTTTGAGGAGGTTTCGCGTGTTGTCATCGTCTTCCTCTGGTGTTTAACAACTGAGTAAAATCGAGCTCCTGCCGAACAGCCGGCAGGGCGCGGTCGACAGACCCGCAGCAATCATTACTTTTTCTTGCCAAATATTGCCGAAGGTGCCGTTAGCGCAGCCAGCCAGCGCTGCGGGTGGGAACCGCTTACAGCCACTGATTTTGGTCAGATTCGTTAAATACCTCACAAAAATCAGCCAGTTCCACAACCGAAAAGTACATTTTTGTAACCAAACGGCAATAAAATATATGCAATTTTTATTGAACGTTCAATCAAAAAAAAGTTTAATAGTTAACGTTAAGACCTGTTTTGAGAGTCGGAGCCATGCCAAAAGTAGGAATGCAGCCGATACGAAGGCAGCAATTGATTGATGCCACGTTGGCTGCGGTAAATGAAGTGGGAATGCACGACGCCACCATCGCGCAAATTGCGCGCCGGGCCGGCGTGTCGAACGGCATTATCAGTCATTATTTCAAGGACAAAAACGGCCTGCTGGAAGCCACGATGCGCTATTTAATCAGCCATCTGGGCGAAGCGGTGAAGCTGCGGCTGCAGGCATTGCAAGATAACAGCCCGGCCTCGCGATTGCAGGCCATCGTCGCCGGCAATTTTGACGACAGCCAGATCAATAGCGCGGCGATGAAAACCTGGCTGGCATTTTGGGCCAGCAGTCTTCACCAGCCGCAGCTTAATCGGTTGCAGCAGGTGAACGGACGCCGGCTGTATTCCAACCTCAGTGCCGAATTCCAGCGCGCGCTGCCCCAGGCGCAGGCGCGGCTGGCGGCCAAAGGGTTGGCGGCATTGATTGACGGCCTGTGGCTGCGCAGCGCATTGCGCGGCTCCGCCTTCAATCAGGCTCAGGCGCTAGCGCTGACCACCGACTACATCATGTTTCAACTCCGGGGGCATACGCCGCCCTGAGGACAGTAATAAAGGAGAACCTTATGTCCCGTTTTGGCTTGCAGAAGCTCTATATCCATGGCGCTTATGTAGACAGTAGCGAAGGGAAAACCTTCAACGCCATCAACCCGGCCAATGGCGAGGTTATCGCCGAAGTGCAGGCTGCCAGCGCTGAAGACGTCAACCGTGCGGTGGCGAGTGCCGCCAGCGGGCAGAAGGTATGGGCGGCAATGACGGCGATGGAACGGTCGCGCATTTTGCGCCGTGCGGTGGACATTCTGCGTGAGCGCAACGACCAACTGGCCGAGTTGGAAACGCTCGACACCGGTAAGGCGCTGTCCGAAACCACCGCGGTAGACATTGTTACCGGCGCGGACGTGCTGGAATATTATGCCGGTCTGATCCCGGCCATCGAAGGACAGCAGATCCCGCTGCGCGATACTTCCTTTGTCTATACCCGCCGTGAACCGCTCGGCGTGGTTGCCGGCATCGGCGCCTGGAACTACCCGATTCAGATTGCCTTGTGGAAATCTGCGCCGGCGCTGGCGGCAGGCAACGCGATGATTTTCAAACCCAGCGAAGTAACATCGCTGACCGCGCTGAAGCTGGCGGAAATCTACAGTGAAGCCGGCCTGCCAGACGGCGTGTTCAACGTGGTCACCGGCAGCGGGGCGGAAGTTGGCCAGTACCTGACCGATCATCCGGGCATCGCCAAAATCTCGTTTACCGGCGGTGTGAAGACCGGCAAGAAAGTGATGGCCAATGCTTCCAGCTCGACGCTAAAAGAAGTCACCATGGAACTGGGCGGCAAATCGCCGCTGATCGTTTTCGACGACGCCGATCTCGATCGCGCGGCGGACATTGCCATGATGGCCAACTTCTACAGTTCTGGCCAGGTGTGCACCAACGGTACCCGCGTGTTTGTCCCTGCGGCGTTGCAATCGCAGTTTGAGAACAAAATTCTGCAGCGGGTCAAAGGTATTCGTCTGGGCGATCCTACCGATCCGAGCACCAACTTCGGGCCGCTGGTTAGCTTCCCGCACATGGAAACGGTACTGCGCTTTATCGAAAGTGGCAAAAACAGCGGTGCACGCCTGCTGTGCGGTGGTGAACGGGTGACCGACGGTGAATATGCCAAAGGCGCATATGTGGCGCCAACGGTGTTTAGCGACTGTACCGACGAGATGGAGATCGTACGTGAAGAAATCTTTGGGCCGGTGATGAGCATTCTCAGCTACCAGAGCGAAGCTGAAGTGATCCAACGCGCCAACGACACCTCCTATGGCCTGGCCGCCGGGCTGGTGACGCGCGATCTGGCTCGTGCCCATCGGGTGATTCATCAGTTGGAAGCTGGCATTTGCTGGATTAATACCTGGGGTGAATCACCGGCGGAAATGCCGGTCGGCGGTTACAAGCATTCGGGCGTTGGGCGAGAAAACGGTCTGACCACGCTGGAACACTATACGCAAATCAAATCGGTGCAGGTCGAACTGGGCGACTTCGCTTCGGTCTTCTGATCTCCCGCCGTCTTTCGTGCTACCGCGTTCGCAGTTCCCCGGCTACTGGCTTGAGTCAGCGGCTGGGGCTGCCAGACCGCCTGGTAGTAACGCGAAATCCACGGGGGAGTAATGCCCCTGATGTTGAATGCAATCTTGCCTGACCGTCATGCACAGGGCCTTCAGGCCAGACTGCGCATGCAGGCAGTTAATTATTAAGGAGATAATGAATGGAATTTGATTACATCATTATCGGCGCCGGTTCGGCCGGCAACGTACTCGCCACCCGTTTAACCGAAGACGCCGACGTCAGCGTCCTGCTGCTGGAAGCCGGCGGCCCGGATTATCGGATGGATTTCCGTACCCAGATGCCGGCCGCGCTGGCCTTCCCGCTGCAGGGACGCCGCTATAACTGGGCGTATGAAACCGATCCTGAACCGCATATGAACAACCGCCGCATGGAATGTGGCCGTGGCAAGGGACTGGGCGGTTCGTCGCTGATCAACGGCATGTGTTACATCCGCGGCAACGCGATGGACTTTGACAACTGGGCCACGGCGCCGGGTCTGGAAGACTGGAGCTATCTTGACTGCCTGCCGTATTTCCGCAAGGCGGAAACCCGTGACATCGGGCCGAATGATTACCACGGTGGCGACGGTCCAGTGAGCGTCACCACGCCGAAGGCCGGTAACAACGAACTGTTCCATGCAATGATTGAAGCAGGCGTGCAGGCCGGCTACCCGCGTACCGACGATCTGAACGGCTATCAGCAGGAGGGCTTTGGCCCGATGGATCGCACCGTGACGCCAAAAGGCCGCCGTGCCAGCACCGCTCGCGGTTATCTCGATCGGGCACGCTCGCGTCCCAACCTGACCATCGTCACCCATGCGCTGACCGACCATATTGATTTTGCCGGCAAGCGTGCAGTTGGCGTCAGCTACCTGAAAGGGGAGGGTAATCGCATGCACAGCGCACGCGCGCGTCGGGAAGTATTGCTGTGCGCCGGCGCGATCGCCTCGCCGCAGATTCTGCAACGCTCCGGCGTCGGCCCTGCTCCGCTGTTAAACAGCCTCGACATCCCAGTGGTGCACGATCTGCCGGGCGTCGGGGAAAACTTGCAGGATCACCTGGAAATGTACTTGCAGTACGCCTGCAAGCAGCCGGTGTCGCTGTATCCGGCGCTGCAATGGTTCAACCAGCCGAAGATTGGCGCTGAATGGCTGTTTAACGGCAGCGGCGTCGGTGCCAGCAACCAGTTTGAAGCCGGCGGCTTTATCCGCAGCCGCGAAGAGTTCGCCTGGCCGAACATTCAGTATCATTTCCTGCCGGTGGCGATTAACTACAACGGCAGCAATGCGGTCAAAGAGCATGGTTTTCAGGCGCACGTTGGCTCGATGCGTTCGCCGAGCCGCGGCCGGGTTCGGGTGAAGTCGAAAGATCCGCGCCAGCACCCGAGCATTCTGTTCAACTATATGTCCAGTGAACAGGATTGGCAGGAGTTCCGCGATGCGATCCGCATCACGCGTGAAATCATGGCGCAGCCGGCGCTGGATCCATACCGAGGCCGTGAAATCAGTCCTGGGGCCGATGTCACCAGTGACGAACAACTGGACGCCTTTATTCGCGAACATGCAGAAACCGCCTTCCACCCGTCCTGCTCGTGCAAAATGGGCGAAGATGACATGGCGGTGGTCGACGGCCAGGGCCGGGTTCACGGCATGGAAGGGCTGCGGGTTGTGGATGCGTCGATCATGCCGCAGATCATTACCGGCAATCTGAACGCCACCACCATCATGATCGCGGAAAAGATCGCCGATCGCATTCGCAACCGCGCCCCGTTGCCGCGCAGCAGCGCAGAATACTATGTGGCGGGCGATGCGCCGGTGCGCAAATAACCCCGATTATTACAACATGTCCTCTCGCCGCCGAGGGGGAGGGCCGCCGTAGCAAGCACCCCTCTCCAACGCTCTTCCCCGAGGCGAGGGGGCAATTTCTGCCAATTTATCCTGCCAGCGCAATCACCTGCGCATCAAAACTGTACGGCGTAGCCATGTGCCACATACGGGCATAAAACTCGCTTTCGATCTCTTTTTTTAACAGGGCACCCGGTGCCAGATAATAGTAGATATCGGCATACACTTTGATCTCCGTAGCGGTAATACGGCGCAGCATATGATGTGACGTCAACTGCTCAGGCCGGCTGATACCCGCCGCTGCCAGCATTTCCGCCAGCGCTTTCAGCGTATTTTGCTGGAAGTGATAGACCCGCTCGGCCTTGTTTGACACCACCAATGCTTTCTGACGCAACGGATCCTGGGTGGCGACGCCGGTCGGACAATGATTGGTGTGGCAGCTCTGCGACTGGATACACCCCACGGCGAACATGAAACCGCGGGCTGAATTCACCCAGTCGGCGCCCAGCGTCATCACGCTGGCAATGTCAAAGGCGCTGATGATTTTGCCGCTGGCGCCGAGTTTGATTTTGTCACGCAAGCCGCAGCCGACCAGGGTGTTGTGCACGAACAGTAGCCCTTCGCGTAGCGGCATGCCCATGTAGTTGGACAGTTCGAGCGGGGCGGCACCGGTGCCGCCTTCCTTGCCGTCCACCACGATAAAGTCCGGCAGGATCTGCGTGTGCAGCATAGCTTTGGCGATGGCGACAAACTCCCATGGGTGACCGATGCACAGTTTGAAGCCAATGGGCTTGCCAGCGGACAGTTCGCGCAGCTGCCCAATGAAATGCATCATCTCAACCGGCGTGCGGAATGCGCTGTGCGATGACGGTGAAATACAATCCTCACCCTGTGGCACGCCGCGGGTGGCGGCGATTTCCGCATCAACCTTTTTTGCCGGCAGTATGCCGCCGTGGCCCGGTTTGGCGCCCTGGCTGAGTTTGATTTCAATCATTTTTACCTGCGGGCTTTGCGCCTGTTCGGCAAAACGCTGCGGGTCAAAATGGCCATCGGCGCTGCGGCAGCCAAAATAACCACTGCCCAGTTCCCACACCAGATCGCCGCCGTGCTCGCGGTGATAACGGCTGATACTGCCTTCGCCGGTGTCATGATAGAAATTGCCTTTGGCGGCGCCAAGGTTGAGGGCACGAATGGCGTTGGCCGACAGCGCGCCAAAACTCATTGCCGAAATGTTGAAGATCGACGCCGAGTAGGGCTGGCGGCAGTCCGGCCCGCCAATCAATACCCGGTAGCTGGCCGGATCGGCCACCGGTACCGGGCACATTGAATGACCGATACATTCATAACCGGTCTGATAGACGTCGAGAATGGTGCCAAACGGCTTGTCATCCATTTCATTTTTGGCGCGGCGGTACACCAGCGTGCGCTGCGTGCGCGAAAACGGGATCTGCTCGTCGTCTTCCTCCAGCAGGTACTGGCGCAGTTCGGGGCGGATAAATTCAAAAAAGAAGCGCAGGCGGCCAATGATCGGATAGTTGCGGCAAATGGCGTGGCGCGGTTGAGCCAGATCGTAAATGCCCAGCGTGGTCAATGCGCCAAAAACCAGGGTCGGCAGCCAGAACCACGGTTGTTCGACGGTGCTGAATAAGCAGGCGAGGGTAATGATGATGCTCAGCACAAAGCAGGTATAGCGGCTGAATAAAGAGGATTTCATAACATCTCCCGATAGTTGTTTTTTAATCCAGACGACGTTGCAGTGGCAGGGCAGGTAACGCATAAACGCTGCCCCTGGCCGTAGGGTTTGCGTGGGCGTATGGTAAACAATCGGCTTGTATGTTATGTGGCTGTTACTGCTGGCTCATTGTTTGTTACATTAATTTAACGATATGCGCCAAGCTGACACTACGGTGAGGCGCCTCTACGCCGGTGCGGCACAGTTTTGGCCGCGCCGGCGTCAATACCGTTGCGCCTACCAGGGCATCAAGGTTAAGCAGCATGCGATGCTGCTGCGTTGGCGGCACAGCCGCAGCCGGTTGATGCCCCGACCTCGGCGTGGCGCAACGCGCTATTTCGCCGCAATGAAAATCGAGCTCATGCTGCGCAGTCGTAGCTTGCGCATCGCGCTGTATTTCTGCGAAAAAATGGTTTTGGGGTGCGTGCCGCGTTTTTCGGCAATATGCAGCAGACTGTCGCCGCGCAGCAGGTTGAAAATGACATCGCTTTCTGCCGGGCTGAGCTCGCGGGTTTTTTGTACCCGGATCCCTCCCGGAGCCTTGCTGTCCAACAGTTGCTGCAATTTTTCCTGCAATGAATAAAGTGGCATGCGGGTAGAGACCAGCTCAACGGAAATGCCTAAAATCGACAGCAGTTTCACCACTCGCTCGTCATCATAGAACACCAGAATCCGCGTTTTGCTGCGGTATTGCTGATGCATCGCCACCAGGCTTTCAATTACGTTGACGCTCTGTTCCAGATTCTGCGAGGTAAAAATCAACGCAATATCATGCCTTGTTATTTTTTCTGCCGTCGAACCGCCGCGCATAAAGTCTGAAAACAGGCGCAGAGGGTACTGACCATAATTTTTTTTCAGCAATACTGACAGCCCAACGTAACTGTACTTACATTCACTGATTACAAGGACACTGTTTTTAGACATACTGGTTAACGCCATAAATGAGTTAAAAGTATTCAGCTGTAAGAAACGAGTTTAAATCCTTGATATTGGATTCCTTCCACAGCTTTCCCTGCAATGCGTAATAGGGCATTTCATCCAGCCATTTTTTGTGGTCGGTGGTTTCCACGCCTTCAATAATCACTTTGTAATGATTCAAGTAAAAAAAACGCAATAAAGCGCGCATCAACCCTTCACCGCCGGGTTTTTTCATAAAGCTCCACAATAAAAAACGGTCGAGCTTAACAAAACGGAACTGGCTGTTATAAAGTGCGGAAAATCCGGCGTAGCCAGAACCAAAATCGTCGAGCCAGAATGAATAACCATTCAATAGTGGATCGCCATGAACCCGATCTTTTACCAGACGCGTGGCGCTTTCACTGATTTCAAAATGAATACAATGAACGGCCCTGATTCTTTCAGCCAACTGGTTGCTGGCTAACGAATGCAGCGTAGCGTCATCGACGTTGAGCGTAACGATGACTTGATTTTTATCGAACCAGTTTTGGTATTTCTCAATCAGTTCGATCTGTTCCAGCAAAATCTCAACGCGCATGATGCTATCGGCATGCTGGAAAAACTGTTCAGGAGAAAAATGCGCGTATTTACTGTCAAACGTGAAGCGTGATAAGCATTCTACCGCCAGCAACTGCCCCGTCCTGCCAAACATCGGCTGGAAAACAAAATAAATTCCGTTATTTTTCGATCTAAAAGAACTCTTCATTTTCCAATCCCTGGACTGAATTATAAGCCACTGTTTTTAATTGCAAAATAAATTAATGGTGCCTGTTTCGTTGGTAGTATTCTTATTTACCCGGCCAGTATGGTGACGTAGTGTTTTCCGCCAACAAAATACATGCCGAGTCGTGATGTCAAAAAATATCAACGCGTTACAATATGTGATTTTACGGGATAATATCCTGATTTTATGGGCTATTGCTGATATTTTTGACTTGTAAGCTTTTCAAAACACAGATTATTCCTATTTCGTTGAATCGTCAACATCGATCGATAGGTATTTGTTGATAGTTTATTCCTATCAAGGAGGGGGTTATGAATGTTTTAAACGATTTAACAATAAGAATCAGCTTGGTTTATATTTCGCCGGCAATGGATTCATCGGGCTTCATTCCTGACAAGGAGTAGCATCGTTGAATGTACTTAATAGTTGTATTAATTCATCGAGAGTCTAAATATGAAAATCACCAAATTGTCTGCCATATTGGCATTGGCAGTAAGCACCGCTGCAATTTCTTCTTTCTCGGCGCAGGCTGCGGATGGCACTATTACTTTTAATGGCAAGGTTACTGACCAGACTTGTACTATTAGCACGCCAGGCGGTAAAGATTTTACCGTGACGCTGCCAACTGTTTCTTCTTCCACGCTGGCGGCGCAGAGCGCAACAGCAGGCCGTACCCCATTCGCTATTAACCTGACTCAGTGCTCTAAAGGCCAGGTTGCAACCTATTTCGAACCAGGTTCAACCGTTGATTTCAATACCGGCCGACTGAATAACCAGGCGCAGACTGATGCCGCAACCAACGTACAAATTCAACTGTTGGGTAGCAATAACCAGTTCCTGCCGATCCTGGCGGCGACCAATAATGGCGCTCAGGCCAATTCCCAATGGGTAACCGTAGCTAACGAAGGTGACTCTGCCGACCTGAACTATTATGCCGAATATTACGCTACCGCTGCTGCGGGCGCGGGTGATGTGACGTCCAACGTGCAGTACACCATTATCTACCAATAAGTAATATTCTTAATTCTGGCGGGGAATATATCCCCGCCAATATTCCCTACCTCAGTGATAAAAAATGAAAATGTCATTTAAGAAATACAGTGTATTGCTGGTTGCATCGCTTTTCAGCAGCAGCGTTTTTTCCAGTGTCATTATCAACGGTACGCGTATTATTTATCCGGGAAAACAGCGGGAAGTTACCGTTCAATTAACCAATAACGGCCAGTCTCCGGCCCTGATTCAATCCTGGATCGATGAGGGCAATCCGCAAACCACGCCGGAAAACAGCAAGGCGCCGTTTATCCTGACGCCACCCATCAGCCGCGTAGAGCCGAAAACCGGCCAGGCGCTTCGGGTGTCGCTCACCAGCAGCTCGCTGCCGCAAGACAAAGAATCCCTGTTCTGGTTGAACGTGCTGGAAATACCGCCGGCACCGACCGGAGCCAAAGACAGTGCGCCGGAAAACTTCCTGCAAGTGGCGTTTCGTACCCGCGTGAAACTGATTTATCGCCCGTCAGGGTTGAGCGGCGAGGCCAACGATGCCCCGGAGAAACTGCAATGGCGCTTTAGCGCTGCCGGCGTCAGCATCAAGAATCCAACGCCGTATTACGTTTCGTTCACTGAAATCAACGCCGTAGTTAACCAAAAAAAGCTGCCGTTGGCACCACACGGCGACATGCTGGCACCAGGCCAGGAAAAAACGCTGGCGTTCTCGGGTGACAGCGCGCGTATCGCCGATGTGGAATTCACCACCATCAACGATTTTGGCGGACGCGTAACACGGACGAAAAACAAACAAAAGTAACTCTTGGAACAGCGCCTCGGGCCGCTGCGCAAGCGGATGGCAGAGTGAGCTTAATTTGGTAAAGGAATGCTTGTATATGAAAGAGTTACCTCTATCATCCGCGGTAAGAACGGCATTGTTCACTTATCTTCCCTGCGTTATTCAGCTGGCATCGTTAGCGGCGTTGCCCGCGCTGGCTCGCGCCGCCGAGCAGCCGGCTGCACCGGTCGAGGCCACGTTCAACAGCAACTTTTTGATCGGTGATGCTCAGGGTGTCGATCTTTCGCGTTTTCGCGACGGCAACCCGGTATTGGCCGGCAAATATTCGTTGGATATCTACGTCAACGGCGAATGGAAGGGCAAAAAGAACCTGGAATTTACCAACGTGCCGGGGAAAAACAGTGCGGATACCTGTTTTTCACTGCTGTCGCTGGATGAGTTCGGCGTAGATACTGCGACGATGAGCAGCGGTCCGACGGTAACCCCTGCGACCTGCAAGGCGTTGGGGCAGTGGATCCCGGAGGCCTATTACCGTTTTGATACCAGCACCCTGCGTCTGGACATCAGTATTCCGCAGGCGGCGCTGCGCCGCACCGCGCGTGGCTATGTCGATCCGAAGTTCTGGGATCGCGGCATTACCGCCGGCAGCCTGTCGTACAACTTCAACGCCTTCAACACCCACAGTTCCAGCGGCAGCAACAGTCAGGATTCGACCAATGCCTACCTGACGCTGAACGCCGGGTTAAACATCGCGGGCTGGCAATTGCGCCACGATTCCAACGTCAACTGGCGCTCGAAAGAAAGCACCCACTGGCAGAACACCGCCACCTATGCCCAGCACGCCATTCCGTCAGTACGCGGCATGCTGACGCTAGGGGACGCCTATACCAACGGCGACTTTTTTGATTCCATCGGTTTTCGTGGCGCTCAGATCGCCAGCGATGATCGCATGCTGCCCGATTCGCTGAACGGCTATGCCCCAGTGGTACGCGGCGTGGCTCAGAGCAACGCGCTGGTGGAAATCCGTCAGAACAATCAGCTGATTTACCAGACCACGGTCGCTCCCGGCGAGTTTGTGATTAACGATCTGTACCCCACCGGCTACGGCGGCGATCTGGACGTCACCATCAACGAAGCCGACGGCAGCAAGCGTCAGTTCAGCGTGCCCTATGCCTCGGTGGCACAGATGCTGCGCCCGGGCATTGCGCGTTATGCGCTGACTGCGGGCCGAGTACGCGATGATAATTTGAGCAAGGAGCCTGAAATGCTGCAGGCGACTTATCAACGCGGGTTCACCAATATTTTCACCGGTTACACCGGCGCTACGGTCAGCGATGGCTACAGTGCCGTGCTGGTTGGCAGCGCGGTGGCCACTCCGGTTGGCGCCTTTGCCCTTGACGTGACGCAGGCAAATACCCGCCTGAAGCAGGGCGATCAGTCAGGCCAGAGCTACAAGCTCAGCTACAGCAAGCTGATGAGTGAAACCAACACCAACTTCACCATCGCGGCTTACCGTTATTCCACCTCCGGCTATCTGTCATTACGCGATGCGCTGTATTCCCGCGACAACGAACGCAAGGGGCTGAGCGCCGATGCGATTAACCGCCAGCGCAGTGAATACCAGCTGACGCTTAATCAGGGGCTGGGCGACAGCTTTGGATCGCTGTATGTCACCGGTTCGGTTCGCGATTACTGGAACCGCGGCGGCAGCACCAAGCAGTATCAGGTCGGTTATAACAATTACTTCGGCCGCGTAACCTATGGCCTGTCCGCCATGCGCACCACCGATGCCAACAACCGTGACGAAACGCGCTATTACCTCAACCTTTCGGTGCCGTTCAACGTCGGTTCGCAGACGCTGAGCCTGAACAGCTCGCTGGGCTACAACGACAACGGCTATGACAGCAGCCGTATCGGCGTCAACGGTTCTACCGGTGAAGATAACAACATCAGCTACAGCGCCACGCTGGCGAACGACCGCACCGGTGGCACCAATACCAGCGTCAGCGGCGAATACCGCAGTCGCTTCTCTACGCTGAACGGCTCTTATAGCTACGGCAAGGATTATCGCCAGTCTTCGGTCGGCGCCTCGGGCAGCATCGTGGCGCACAGCGGCGGGGTGACCATGACGCCGCAGCGCGGGCAGACCATGGTGCTGGTGGAGGCGCCAGATGCCGCCGGCGCGATTGTCACCAATTCGCCGGGCGTACGTATCGATAACAATGGCTATGCGGTGGTGCCTTACGTCGCACCGTATCGCATGACCAGCGTGACGCTGGACCCGAGCGGCATGTCGCGCGATGTCGAGCTGGAAAGCAGCAGCCAGCAGGTAGCGCCTTATGCTGGCGCCATCGCCCGTTTGAAATTCAAAACCAGCAAAGGCCAGGTGATTATCATTCACGCCACCGGGCCGGGGGGCAATGCGCTGCCATTCGGCGCTGACGTTCTGGATCCCCGCAATCAGGCGATCGGCTTTGTCGGGCAGGGCAGCCACATTTATCTGCGCACCGAAATGATGAAAGGAGTGCTGCTGGTGAAATGGGGAACGCAGCCAACCCAGCAATGTACCGTCAACTACACGGCGAAACCGCAAAACGGTACTGATTACGTTATTAATGAGGCAAGTTGCAAATGAATCCAATGCGAATCCTGTCGCTGAACAAGGTGGCAATGCGTCTGGCCCTGTTGGGTCTGCTGATGGCGTCCGGGCAGACGGCGTTTGCCGCCTGTTTCGTGAATAGCGGCTACAAGGCGCAGGTCATCAATATGAAACTTGGTCGGGTACTGGTAACCCCCGACAGTCAGGTTGGCGATACGCTGGTGACCGGGCAGTTCCCGATCAATGCGGTTAGCGGCTATGGTCGCTGCTATAACGGCGGCAGCGCCATCGGCACCATCATGCAGGGCAGTCGCACCAGTTTTAACAACGTGTGGAGCACCAATATTCCCGGTATCGGTATCCGCCTGTACCGCGAAGCCGGTACGGTGAGCAATTATTATCCGCATACCCTGAGGCTGAGCGGTAATACCAGCGTCAACCTTAACGGCGGCTACTTCAAGATTGATATTGTCAAAACCGCGGCCCAAACCGGCACCGGCCAGTTGACCACCGGGCTATATACCAATTACTACATGGACGGTTCCGGGCCGGGCTTGCCAATGCTGCAATCGATTGTTGATGCCAACAGCCTGACCATCGTTACCTCGACCTGCAACGTGGAAGCCGGTTCGAAAAACAAGGTAGTCGATCTGGATACGGTGACGGCCGCCTCGTTTGGCGGTGTAGGATCGACTCAGGGGGAAAAAGCGTTCGACATCCGCATCAACTGCGTCGGTGGCGTCGGCGAAGATCTGTTGCCCGGTAACAGTGGGCAGGGCATGGTCAACGTGCGCTTCAATTACGATCAGGATGCGTCAAATGCGCCCGGCGTCATCAAGTCGCAGCCGGGCACCAACGTGGCTGCCGGAGTTGGCGTGCAGTTACTCACCGGTAACACCACGCAGCCGATCAAAAATGGCGAGGCGGTGTATGCCGGACATACCATCGCCAACCAGGCCAATACCCTCACGCTGCCGTTGAAGGCGCGTTACTACCGGACCGGCAACACCATCAAGGGCGGCAATATCAAATCGATGGCGACCTTTACCCTCGAATACAATTAACCGATCTAAAACGCAAAAAGCCAATGTGGGTAACCGCATTGGCTTTTTTGGCATTGATGAGGTTCAGTGTTGTCCCATCCAGCTGTTGCACTTGCCGTCGACGCATTTATTGGCAAACAGCAACTGCAGGCCGGGCGATTCGTGGTGATGTTCCTGCAGCGGCTTGCCCTGCAAAAGCTGGGCGTCGGACACGTCCCAACGGGTGGTGCGGCGATACACCGCCGGCGTTTTGCCAAACTGTTTCTTGAATGCGCGAGAAAATGAAGGCTGGGAATCAAAATGGAATTGCAAGGCGATATCCAGAATCGGCCGCGGGGTAGACCGCAGTGCCTGCGCCGCTTTCGACAGGCGCCGCTCACGGATGTAGCTGCCCAGCGCGTGGCCGGTAGTGCTACGGAACATACGTTGCAAATGCCACTTCGAATAGCCAGACTTGGCCGCCACGTTATCTAACAACAGCGGTTGATCCAGATGAGTTTCAATCCAATCCAGCAAGTCGTGAATGATATTGGCGCGATCCATTATTTAAATTCTCCCGCAGGTACGACATTCAGGTCACAGCAGATAAGTCTAATTATCCAAGTTCGTTCTTTGATAATAGGTGCGCAATGGCGGTTATGCAAGCGTAAACTTGGTAAATGGCGGTAGCGAAAAATGCTCCGCCGGCAGCAGGGAAATAAAAAAGGCCGCACCTGGCGGCCTTGGGCAGCAGCGAAAACTCAGAGGGTTTCCGGCTTCACATCGATATAGTTCAGCTGCAATACGTCACTGGTGTAGCGACGGATCTTGTTGGTCATCTCCACGTCACCGTTCAGCTTGCTGCCGTAGGACGGGATAATTTCTTTCAGCTTGCTCTGCCATTCCGGCGTGGCAACTTTATCCTTGAACACTTTTTCCATCAGGTGCAGCATGATCGGCGCAGCGGTAGAAGCGCCCGGAGATGCGCCCAGCAGTGCAGCGATGCTGCCGTCCTGAGAGCTGACCACTTCGGTACCGAATTGCAGTACGCCGCCTTTATCCGCGTCCTTCTTGATGATCTGTACACGCTGGCCTGCGGTCCATAGCTTCCAGTCTTCCTGCTTGGCATCCGGGTAGTATTCTTTCAGCGCGGCGAAACGGTCATCGTCGCTCATCATCAACTGGCCCAGCAGATACTTCACCAGATCAAAGTTGTCCATGCCAACGTGGGTCATCGGCATCACGTTGGAGCTGTTCATTGACAGTACCAGATCAAACAGCGAACCGTTCTTGAGGAATTTGCTCGAGAAGGTGGCGAAAGGTCCGAACAGCAGCACGCGCTTGCCGTCCAGCATGCGGGTATCCAGGTGAGGAACCGACATTGGCGGTGAACCGACGCTGGCCAGTCCGTAAACCTTCGCCAGATGCTGGTTGGCAACCGCCGGGTTGGAGGTGACCAGGAACTGGCCGCCAACCGGGAATCCACCGTAGCCGTCGGCTTCCGGAATGCCGGATTTTTGCAGCAGGTGCAGCGCTGCGCCACCTGCGCCGATAAATACGAACTTGGCGTTAACGGTGGTTTCCTGCTCGCCATTTTTCAGATCGGCAACGGTAACGGCCCAGGTATTGTCCGGGTTGCGTTTGATATCGCGCACTTCATGGCTCAGGTTGAGCTTGAAATTTTTGTCCTTGGACAGCGAGTCCACCAACTGGTGAGTGATCACGCCGAAGTTGACGTCGGTGCCAAGCGGCATACGGGTGGCGGCAACTTTCTGCGTCGCATCGCGGCCGTTCATTGCCAGCGGCGCCCACCGTTTGATTTGCTCAGCATCTTCAGAATATTCCATACCACGGAATAAGGTGCTGTGTTGCAGCGCGGCATAACGCTTGCGCAGGAAGTTGATATTGTCATCTCCCCAGACAAAGCTCATGTGCGGTACGTTGTTAATAAAGCTTTTCGGATCGCGCAGGATATTGTTTTTAACCTGGTATGACCAGAATTGACGGGAAATTTCGAATGATTCATTCACCACCACGGCTTTGCTGATATCAATGCTGCCGTCTTTCTTTTCCGGGGTGTAGTTCATTTCGCAAAATGCCGAATGGCCGGTACCGGCATTATTCCAGCCGTTGGAGCTCTCTTCTGCCACGCTGTCCAGACGCTCATACATGTCGATGGTCCAGTTCGGCTCCAGCTCACGCAGGTAAGTACCCAACGTGGCGCTCATGATACCGCCGCCGATCAAGACAACGTCAACGTTTTTGTTTTCTGCCGCTAGCGCATTTTGGCCCAGGCCAAACAGGTTAAGACAGAAAAACAGGACGACTAATTTTCTCATTAAATAAAATCTCTTGTGGGTAAATTCTCTACATCTGCAGGTGAAAAGAATTTAGCGGGGTTACCCTGGAATACGTGAAAGCATGAGGCGGCGGCTAGCGAAATAGCCAGGAAAATCCTTTTGGTTAATAGGGTATTTAACGAAAAGCGATCTGATTGCCACGATGTCGCCGTTTAATTGTGCGATTCACGTTTACGGACGGGGTATTATTGTTTGCAAGAATGTTAAAAACTACTTTTGTAACTAAAAAAAGTTTTAATTCGGTAGGCAGGGTAGGGGTATTGGCGCACCAATAGGCGGTTTAGCGTAATTTAACGCCGGTTTAGGTTAATTAACGCGGCTCGCCGTGTGCTAATGAAGTTATTTAGCGTCATTTCGGCGCAATTAATGGTAAATGGCAAGCGGCTGATGGTAACAAAAAGAAAATAGGCGAGTTTAACCACTTACAAGCTAATAACCATGCCGTCGGTCGACGGTGACAGATTTACGTTTTAAGATCTGCCAACTGAAGAAAATAGAGATCAAGCCATTCTTTTCGTTGACGTAGCCCGGTTTGTATAAACTCGCTGCCAGCGAAACAAAACCCGGTTTTCTGCAAAACGCGGCCAGATGCCGGATTACACCGCAAATGGCGACCTTGCAGTCGATGAAGACCTAACGATGAAAAGGCGAAACGGCACAGCGTTTGGCAGGCCTGGGTTGCAATACCTTTTCCCCAATGCTTTTCTCCCAACCAGTATCCTATCTGCGCTTGCCGACGCTCGATCTCTATTAGCGAAACGGCACCGAGTAGCTGTCGGTTGTGCTGGTTGACGATAGCGAAAATGGCATCGGTGCCGGTCTGCCATTGTCGTGGGTGCAGGGAGATCCACTCTTCGGCCATGTCGTTGGTATAGGGGTAGGGAATATTGGCGGTCATTTGCGAAACGCGCGGATTGTTAACCAGCGCCTTTACCCGTGGCGCATCGCCAAGGGTAAAGGGGCGCAGTTCAAATTGCCCGGCGTGAATAACAGGTTGCTGCATCCCATCTCCTTGTTAGCGATTGCCCTTGCTTCAGGCGTAACGAAATCGCGGCAATCAGCACCTGGCGATAGTCACTCGCGCGCCGGGATCAGTAATCCGCGTTGTACCGCCGGGCGTGCCAGCCCGCGTGCCAGCCAGGCCGCCACCTGTGGGAAGCTGTCGAACTCCACCAACTCCCGCGCCTCGTAGAAACCAATCAGGTTGCGTACCCAGCCGAGCAGTGAAATATCGGCGATGCTGTACTCGTTGCCCATGATCCACTCGCGGCCAGCCAGTCGGGTTTCCAGCACGCCCAGCAGGCGTTTGGATTCTTTCTGATAGCGTTGCAACGGGCGCTTGTCTTCATACTCACGGCCGGCGAACTTATGGAAGAAGCCGAGCTGGCCAAACATCGGGCCGATCGCCGCCATCTGGAAGAACACCCATTGCAGGGTTTCGATACGCTGCACCGGATGGTTCGGCAGCAGTTGGCCGCACTTTTCTGCCAGATACAGCAGAATGGCGCCAGATTCAAACAGCGCCAGCGGCTTGCCGTCCGGCCCGGCCGGATCGAGGATCGCCGGTATTTTGCCGTTCGGGTTCAGCGCCAGGAACTCTGGCGTCCAGGTTTCGTTATTGCCGATATCAATCAGATGGGGTTCGTAAGGCAGGCCGATCTCTTCCAGCATGATCGACACCTTGACGCCATTGGGCGTGGGCAACGAATAAAGTTGCAGCCGTTCGGGGTGCTGCGCTGGCCAACGTGTGGTAATCGGGAATTTATTGGGATCAAACATGATGGTTCCTCACCGTTTGCGGGTTCAGGTTAAGCGTACCGTTCAAGTATTGCAGTAAAGCTAACGCAGTCCATCATGACAGCACCAGACCAAAATGCGCCATCAGCGCCTTTTTGCCGGCGGCTGTCAGTTGCAGTTCGCGACTGTCGAGCCGTTTGCGCAGCCAACCGCGTTGTTCAAAGGTGCTCAGCAGCGCCGCACCCAGCGCGCCGCCGAGATGTTCGCGCCGTTCGCTCCAGTCCAGGCAACCGCAGGCAAAGCGCCGGCGGGAAGGCATTGGCGCACAGTCTACGCCCAGTTGGCTCAGCGCCATGCGGCCGGTTTCGCTGAGTTGATAGTCGCTGTCCCCGTGCAGCCATTGCAGTTCAAACAGCCGGTTGTGCAATTTTACCGCCACTTCCCCGGCCATATGGTCATAGCAGGTACGGGCGAACTGCAGTGAGTTCGGCGTACTGCTTTTGACCCGCGGCTGTTCGACGCCGGCCAGCGCCATCAATGATTCCAGCGTGGTCGCCACCGCGCTGCTTGCCAGGCGGAAATAGCGATAGCGCCCCTGTTTGACGCAGACGATCAACTGCTGCAGCTGCAGGCGCGCCAAATGACTGCTGGCGGTAGACGCTGCCACCTCTGCCGCTACGCCGAGTTCGGTGGCGGTATAGGCGCGGCCGTCCATCAGCAGGCACAGCATGCGCGCGCGGGTGCGGTCGGCAATGGCGGCGCTCAACGCCGCCAGACGGTCTCCGATATCTTCGGCATGCATATTTCGTTCCTTAGCGAAGCGTTGCGGATGCGCTGAGTTTAGGCTGGCATCAACCGATCAACAAGGAGTATGCCAATGAGCCATTGTCCTTTTCATCTGACTGACGCCCAACAGGTGCAGGCCGCGCTGAGCCATGCCGAACTGACGGTACGGCCGTGGCAGCAGCCGGTGCCATTACCGTTGATTGACACGCCGGCGCAGGGCATTTTTGCTGCCATGGTGCGTATGCGCGACGGCGAGGCGCACCGGGGGCTGAAGGCGGCGGTCAGCCAGGCGTTGGCGGATATCGGTGCGCAGCAGATTGAACGGTTTTCGCTACACGCCGCGCAGCAGCTGGCGCCACAGGCGCCTGACGCCGAGGCGCTGACGCGGTTCAATTATGCGTTGCCGGTGTGCGTGCTGGGGCTGGCGCTGGGGATTGAGCCACCACACTGGACAACGCTGGTGGATGAGGTGCTGGATTTTGTGCGTTGTATCGCACCGGGGGCAACGCCAGCGCAAATGGCGAGCGGGGCGGTCGCCGCCGGCAGGCTGTATCAACGGGTCAGTCAGGGGCAGGGGGTGCTGTGCGTCGCGCTGCTGAGCCGTTGCAGGCAGTTTGGCAGCGATAGGCATAGCGCGCTGGCCAACGCCGTGGGGTTGCTGTTCCAGGCCTGCGAAGGCACCGCGGGGCTGATGGGATTGGCATTGCTGGCCGGCGCCGGCGCCGCCGTCAGTGCGGAAACCGCCATCGAGCGGGTACTGCGCGATACGCCACCGATCCAGAACACCCGACGCTTTGCCGGTCGCGACGGCGCGTGGCTGGCAGGGCAACGGCTGGTGGCCGAGCAAAGTGTGCTGGTACCGCTGCACACGCCGCAGGCCAGTTTCGCCTTTGGCCATGGCGTTCATCGCTGCCCAGGAGAACTCTGGGCCAGAATCATCGCGCTTAACGGTCTGCGCCATCTGGCTGCGTTGGGGCTCGATCGCCGGCCGTTACGGCATGTTCGCTGGCGCGAGTCGCAAAATGCGCGCGTCGCTGAATTTTATACTCTGGAGGAACAGGCATGATCGCAGTTATTTTTGAACTACAGGCGGCCGACGGCCAGCGCGACAGTTATCTGCATCTGGCCGCCGAACTGAAACCGCTGCTGGCACAGATTGACGGCTTTATTTCTATTGAGCGTTTTCAAAGCCTGGCCGAGCCGCAGAAATTGCTGTCATTGTCGTTCTGGCGCGACGAGGCGGCGGTGCAACAATGGCGTAATCTGGAAGCGCACCGGGCGGCACAGGAACGGGGACGCAGTCAGCTGCTGGCGGATTATCGTTTGCGGGTTGCGCAGGTGGTCAGGGACTATGGGCTGCAACATCGTGAGCAGGCGCCGAGCGACAGTCGGCAGGTGCATGGTTGAGGAGGTGAAAACTACAGCCCGCCAGGCGCGGGCTGAAGCTGTACAGGATTATTTTCGGGTAATGATTTTACCCAGAATGAAACCTGCACCGGCGGCAATCAGCAATGCGGCCAGCGGGGAGGATTTGGTTTGATCCTTCACCGATTCAATCACGTCATCCACGGTATAGGCACCGCGTGCGAGCTGCTTGCGCACTTTACCTTTGAACTCGTGCTCGGGTTGGTCAAAGGTTTTGCCAAACTGCTCCTGTCCTGCGCCGATGGCTTCATCGATCTTGTCATTAGCCTTATCGAACATATTGCCTCCTTGGTTTAGGTCAGCCCGGGGCGGGCACAGTTTTAAACATAGTTGAGAACGTGGGGCAATGCGCGATTAAAATGTGTTCAAGTATTGCACCGCTGCCGATAGAAACGGTTTATTGCCCTGCGGCGTTGGCATTTTTCATCAATAGATGTTCCAGAACCTGTCGATAGTTCTGTAGCTGGCGTTCGTCTGACTCCAGTTCCAGTTTATAAACCAGACGCGCCACCAGGGTTTTATTGGATACCGGCTGCCCATCCTGCATCATTTCGTTGATCAAAGCCGTTAGGGTTGGCGCATGTCGGTTGGTCTCGGCATCGGAGGCATTGAAGTAGTCGGTAATTTCTTTGGCAGTTTGTCGAATGCTGTGCTGCATGATCGTTCTCCAACCTCGGTGAGTCTTCATACGCTGTATAAGTCCCGGCCGACACGGCACAGGAAAATAAAACCGCTGGAGGCAAAAAGAGATCTGGCCTCCAGAGGCGATGCAACTGCATCTTTCGTTACAGGGATGTGGCAATCCCCGCGATAAACTTATACAACAAGTGTTGATTTGTACAATATGTTGGCGATCATTTTATGCGGTCTTTAAACGCCGCTGGCCTCAGGCGCCGTTTCTACCCGTCGTTTGGCCGGTGCGTTGCTACGGTAGATCAGCACCAGTGCTACAGCCAGACAGAGTAGCGCCAGCGCACGGTTAAGGGAAAACGGGATTTCCGCGTTGCCCAGCCAGCCAAAGCTGTCGATCAGCACGCTCATCGCCAGCTGGCCGAAAATTACCGCAACGGTGGCTACGGCGGTGCCGATGCGCTGTACCGCCAACACCATAATGATGATGTAAGGCACGCCAAACAGGGCGCCAAGCAGTTGCCACTTCGGCACGCTCAACAAAGTGGCGTTCATCGGTTGGGCGAAAAACAGAATCAGCAACGCGGTGACCAGCGCGCCGAGGAAAAAGGTGAGAAACGCACTTTTCAGCACGCCTACGCTCTGGCCCAATCGGCCGTTTATTGCCGCCTGCATGCTTAATACTGCACCGGCCAGCACCGCCAGCATAATCATGATCAATGTCATAGCTTGTCTCCTGCGATCAGTGCCAATGCCGCGATGATAAATACCAGCGCCAGCATGCGCTGGCCGTTAACCCGCCTTGCCGGGGTACCAAACCAGCCAAAATGGTCTATCAGCAGGCTTTTACCCACCTGTCCAGCCAGTATGGCGATCATCGTCATGGCAATGCCGATGGTGGGCGTCGCCAGGGTCAATACCACCACGTATACCGGGCCAAGAATGCCGCCTAGCAGTTGCCAGCCCGGCTGCGCCAGATAGGAGGGCGCATTGCGTGGGCCGAAGAAGATCACCAGCAGCAGAGACAGCACCGCGCCGACGCTAAAAATGCTGAAGGTGGCCCATAAATGGCCGACTTCGCCCCCCAGCGGCCCGAGCAGACCGGCCTCCACCGACAGCCCCATGCCGCCTAATACCACCAGTGCGATCAAGACGATATTCATCAATTGTTGCTCCAAAAAAACCAGTCGCACACTGTAGGCTGTTGCGTCGTTTCGAAAAACAGCATAATAAGGGAAACAGCTTTGCAGGATTTGCACAGATGGAAGACTTGCAACAGATCACTATCCGCACCATGCGGTTGTTCGTGGCCATTGTCGAACTGGGTAACTTTTCCGAAGTGGCCCGGCGAGAAGGCATCGCCGCGTCCTCGGTTTCACGGGTAGTACAGCAGTTGGAAAGCGCATTGCAGACGCAACTGCTGTATCGCAATACGCGTGCCGTGGTGCCGACCGAAGCCGGGCGACTATTTGCCCGTTACGCTCGCTCGATGCTTGACCAGATGAACGAAGCGCAGTGGGAGTTGCAGCAACGGGCGCGTGAGCCGAGCGGGCTGGTGCGGCTCAATGCCCCGGTGGTGTTTGGCCAGCGGCACATTGCGCCCTGGCTTGGGGAGTTGAGCGACCGGTATCCACAGCTCAACATCGAACTGATGCAAACCGACGAGTTTATCGACCCTCACCGCGATGCCACCGATTTACTGTTTCGCATTGGCGTACTCGGCAGCTCGACTTTGCATGCGCGGGTGTTCGCCACGCCGCAATATCATCTGGCGGCCAGCCCGGCGTATCTGGCGCATGCGCCCGCGCTGGCGCAGCCGGCAGATCTGTATCGGCATAACTGTCTGGTCTATCGCGGCTTTGCCGGGCCGCAACGCTGGTTCTTTCTCGATAACGATCGGCGCTGGCAGCCGCATACGTTCAGCGGTTCGCTGACCTCGAATAATGCCGAAACGCTGGTCAGCGCCGCGCTGAACGGCATGGGGATGGTGGTATTCCCCGACTGGCTGATTGGCGACGCGTTGAAAAGCGGCGCGCTGGTGCCGGTATTGCCGCAGTTTGCCGTGTCCACCACGCTGGAGCCGCAGGCGATCGCGGCCATCTATCCCAACGTACGCCGCCCACCATTGAAAGTCCGTGCGGTGATTGACTTCTTCGTCGAGAAATACGGCTCGCCGGCCTATTGGCAATACCGATGAGCGTCGCGGGGCGAACAATTTAGTTACCAAATGCAGCCATCAGCGCAAGCCGCACAAATCTTCACCAAAACTTCCGACGATCTCTGTGTTTCGTTATGGCATAATGCGCGCCAAATCACATTCCCAATGAAGAGCGAGCGTTGTGTTAAGTACTAACAACATCACTATGCAGTTTGGCAGTAAGCCGCTGTTTGAAAACATTTCCGTCAAGTTTGGCGGCGGTAACCGCTACGGTTTGATCGGCGCCAACGGCTGCGGCAAATCGACCTTTATGAAAATCCTGGGCGGCGATCTGGTGCCGAGCGGCGGCAACGTGTTCCTCGATCCGAACGAGCGTCTGGGTAAACTGCGTCAGGATCAGTTCGCCTTTGAACAATTCAGCGTGCTTGATACCGTGATCATGGGCCACACCGAACTGTGGGCGGTGAAGGAAGAGCGCGACCGCATCTATGCTCTGCCGGAAATGAGCGAGGAAGACGGCTATAAAGTGGCCGATCTGGAAGTCGAATACGGTGAAATGGACGGTTATACCGCCGAAGCGCGTGCCGGCGAACTGCTGCTGGGCGTGGGTATTCCGGTTGAACAGCACTACGGACCGATGAGCGAAATCGCACCGGGCTTCAAGCTGCGCGTGCTGCTGGCTCAGGCGCTGTTTTCCGATCCGGAAATTCTGCTGCTTGACGAACCGACCAACAACCTGGACATCGATACCATTCGTTGGCTGGAGCAGGTGCTTAACGAACGCAACAGCACCATGATCATCATTTCGCACGACCGCCATTTCCTGAATATGGTCTGTACGCACATGGCGGATCTGGATTACGGCGAACTGCGCGTTTACCCGGGCAACTACGACGAATACATGACGGCGGCAACCCAGGCGCGTGAACGTCTGATGGCCGACAACGCCAAGAAGAAGGCGCAGATCAACGAACTGCAATCGTTCGTGAGCCGCTTTAGCGCCAACGCCTCCAAGTCCAAGCAGGCGACCTCGCGTGCGCGCCAGATCGACAAGATCCAGTTGGAAGAGGTCAAGGCCTCCAGCCGTCAGAACCCGTTCATCCGTTTCGAGCAGGACAAGAAACTGTTCCGTAACGCACTGGAAGTGGAAGCACTCTCCAAGGGCTTCGATAACGGCCCGCTGTTCAGCAAGTTCAACCTGATGGTTGAAGTGGGTGAGAAAGTGGCGGTGCTGGGCCCGAACGGTATCGGTAAATCCACCCTGCTGAAAACGCTGGTGGGTGATGCACAACCGGACAGCGGCACCGTCAAATGGTCGGAAAACGCGCGCATCGGTTATTACGCGCAGGATCACGAATACGAGTTTGATGAAACCCTGACCGTTTTCGACTGGATGAGCCAATGGAAACAGGAAAAGGACGACGAGCAGGCGGTACGCAGCGTGCTGGGCCGTTTGCTGTTTAGCCAGGATGACATCAAGAAGAAGGTGAAGGTGCTGTCGGGTGGTGAGAAGGGCCGCATGCTGTTTGGCAAGCTGATGATGCAGCGCCCTAACATCCTGATTATGGATGAACCGACCAACCACATGGATATGGAATCGATCGAATCGCTGAACATGGCGCTGGAAATGTATGAAGGGACGCTGATCTTCGTTTCCCACGACCGTGAATTCGTCAGTTCGTTGGCGACCCGCATTCTGGAGATGACGCCGAACAAGGTGATCGACTTCAGCGGCAACTACGAAGATTACCTGCGTAGCCAGGGCATCGTTTAATTGTCCGCTCTCACGCTACGTTCTGCCGAGCGTAGCGTGAGGGATTGCTAGCTTTTTCCGCACACCTCGCATTGGGCATCCTTCGGCAGCTTCATTTCGCGAAACTGCATCGACAGCGCATCGAACATCAACAGCTTGCCAACCAGCGGACGGCCAAAATTCGCCAATAGCTTGATAGCTTCCATCGCCTGCAGCGTGCCGATGGTGCCGACCAGTGGTGCCATCACCCCGGCTTCGACGCAGCTGAGAGCATTGTCGCCGAACAGCCGGCTCAGGCAGCGGTAGCAGGGCTCGCCGGGCTGATAGGTGAACACGCTAAGCTGCCCCTCCATGCGGATTGCCGCACCGGACACCAGCGGTTTGCGCTGCGCATGACATACGCGGTTCAGCAGGTCGCGGGTCGCTACGTTGTCGCTGCAGTCCAGCACCACGTCGGCGGTGGCCACCAGCGCGGTCATCTGCCGTTCGTCCAGTTGCTGCTCCAGGGTGTCGATCTGTACATGCGGATTGATACTCCGCAGCGCCTGCTGTGCCGAGGTGACTTTGGCCATGCCGATACGGCTGTCGTTATGCAGGATCTGGCGCTGTAAATTGGACAGCGCCACGCTGTCGAAATCAACCAGCGTCAGTCGCCCTACGCCGGCCGCAGCCAGATAGGGCGCTGCGGCGCAACCCAATCCGCCGAGACCGATCACCAGCGCATGAGCGGCTTTCAGCTTTTCCTGGCCGTCAAAGTCGAAACCGCGCAGCACGATCTGGCGGTTATAGCGCAGCGCTTCGGCATCGGTTAATTCCGGCAGCATCGTCAGTTCCTCAGCAGCATATTGAACGGCTCAATCTCGACCATTTCACCCGCCGCCACCGCACCGCGATCGCGTTCGAGCACGATAAAGCAGTTGCCCTGGCTGAACGAGCTGAAGACGTGCGATCCCTGATGGCCGGTGGTGGACACCTCCAGCTCGCCGAGGGCGTTGCTGGCGAATACGCCACGTTGAAAATCGAGGCGGCCGGGCGCTTTCTTCAGCGGTGTCAGCGCACGGGCGCGCAGCCGCGGTGGCAGACGCCATTCGCTGTGGCCGGCCAGCTTGGCCAGCAGCGGCTGCACCAGCTGATAAAAGGTCAGCGCTGCGGACACCGGGTTGCCCGGCAGGCCGCAGAACCAGGCGTGCTGCAATTTGCCGAAGGCGAACGGCTTGCCCGGTTTGATGGCCAGTTTCCAGAAACCAACCTCGCCCAGTTCATCGAGCATCTGTTTGGTATAATCCGCTTCCCCCACCGAAACACCGCCGCTGCTGATCACCAGATCGGCGCGGCGATCGGCCTGTTCGAACGCTGCGCGCAGCGCAGCCCGATCGTCGCGGATAATCCCCAGGTCGATGACCTCGCAGCCCATCTGTTCCAGCATCAGCCGTACCGCAAAGCGATTGGTGTCGTAAATCTGGCCGTCTTGCAGCGGCTGGCCGACCGGTTGCAGTTCATCGCCGGTAGAAAACAGCGCGACTTTCAATTTGCGCATCACCCGTAGCTCGCTGATACCCAGGGAGGCCAGTAATGGCAGCTGTGCGGCGCCCAGCCTGACGCCGGCCGGCAGTACGCCGGCCCCCTGCTGAATATCTTCGCCCGCCAGACGCACGTTTTGCCCGGCGTGCACCACGGCGTTAAAGCGCACGCCTGCCTCGCTGACCTCAGCCTGTTCCTGCATGATCACCGCCTCGGTACCGGCGGGTACCGGTGCGCCGGTCATGATGCGTATGCAGCTGTTTGCCGGCCAGGCGTCGTTGAACGGTGCACCGGCGAACGCCTTGCCGGCGATCGGCAATGGCGCGTTGGCGTTGAGTTCGCTGATGCGCACCGCATAGCCGTCCATCGCCGAATTGGCGAACGGCGGTACGTCAATCGGTGAAATGACCGGCGTGGCGGTAATGCGCCCACAGGCGTCGTTGAGCGCGATGGATTCGGTTTCATCAAGCGGCACAACCTGGCCGAGCATGGTGTCCAGCGCCTGTTCGAGGGAGATAAGACCGGAAGTAGGGCAATGATCCATAAAGAGAACTCCGTAATCAATGTGCGCGAAAATAAGCGGCAAAGTGCGGTTATTATGGCAGATAACCCCGCGTGGGAGAATGCCGCCAACGGGGGACTCCCTGCCGCTGTTGGCGCCGGTTGCGCACGCCGCACACGCCGGTCGAGCGATTTTTGCGCTATACCATGATATCTGGACAGGGGAGAACGGCAATGCACAAACAGATAATCGACTTTTGGTTCGAGGAAATCGACCCGGTAATGTGGTTTAAAAAAGATGATGAGTTTGATCGTCAGCTGCATGGGCGATTTGCCGAAATATGGCAGGCGGCGGCGGCGGGGGAGCTGGCGCATTGGCGTGATACCATCGAAGGGCGGCTGGCGGAAATCATCGTGCTCGATCAGTTCAGTCGCAATCTGTTTCGCGGCACGCCACGTTCGTTTTCCTGCGACGGTATGGCACTGGTGCTGGCGCAGGAGGCGGTGCGCAGTGGGGAATGCGCCCGGCTCAGCGTGGAACAGCGCGGTTTTCTTTATTTGCCATTTATGCATTCGGAATCCGCGCTGGTGCATCAACAGGCGCTGGCGCTATACCGTGAACTGAATAATGGCGACCAGCTGGAATATGAATTGCGCCATAAGGCGATTATCGATCGCTTTGGTCGCTACCCGCATCGCAATGCGATATTGGGGCATACCAGCACCGCCGAAGAACAGGCATTCTTGCGCCAGCCTGGCTCGTCTTTCTGATATTAGCCGTTGACCGCTGGCGAACAACAAAATAGCCGTGGCACCGGGACAAGATTAATTAACGAGCTGTTTTTATTACTGGAAATAATATATCGCGCCAAAAAAATCTTAGGCGACGACAGGAAATTCTTGGTGCGATATTAAGCCTTTACATCGTTTGCTGTGCTAAATATAGTCAGAAAAGATTGCATAATAAATCACCGCACTTCTGTTGCGGATATAAGCGAGTGACACAGGGTGGCAGGCAAATGAGCAAACCAGTTATTGCCATTCATGGCGGCGCGGGCGCCATTACGCGCGCGGCAATGAATGCAGAAAAAGAACAACGTTATATTCAGGCGCTCTCGTCGGTGGTGGCCGCCGGGCAGCAAATACTGGCGCAGGGCGGCAGCGCGCTGGATGCGGTCACCGAAGCGGTGCGGTTATTGGAAGAGTGTCCGTTGTTCAATGCCGGCGTCGGATCGGTATTTACCCATCAGGGCACCCATGAAATGGATGCGTGCGTGATGGACGGCCGCACCCTCGATGCCGGCGCGGTAGCCGGCGTCAGCCGGGTGCGCAATCCGGTACTGGCGGCCCGCGCGGTACTGGAAAACAGCCAGCATGTGCTGTTTGCCAGCGACGGCGCGGAGAAGTTTGCCGCCACCCACGGGCTGGAGATGGTCGCGCCCGATTTCTTTTTTACCCAGGAACGTTTCGATCAACTGCATCGCGCTCAGGCGGAGCAGGGGCGGGTGTTGCTCGATCACGACGGTGCAGCGGCGTCGCAGGCCGGCGATCCGCTCGATGCCGATCGTAAATTCGGCACGGTAGGTGCGGTGGCGCTCGACGCGCTCGGCAATCTGGCGGCGGCGACCTCCACCGGCGGCATGACCAATAAGCAGGCCGGTCGGGTGGGAGATACGCCGATTATCGGCGCCGGCTGTTATGCCAATAACGCCACCGTGGCGGTATCCAGCACCGGCACCGGCGAAATCTTCATGCGCAGCGTGGCGGCTTATGACGTTTCCGCACTGATGGAATACGCCGGGCTCAGTTTGCAACAGGCCAGCGATAAAGTGGTGCAGGAAAAGCTGCTGGCGCTGGGCGGCAGCGGCGGGTTGATCGCCATCGATCGCGACGGCAACGTGGCACTACCGTTCAACAGCGAAGGCATGTACCGCGGCTTTGGCTATGTTGGTGATGCGCCTACGGTGGGTATTTACCGTTAACCGTCGGCCGGGAGGCAACATGACCGAGACTGTTCTGACGCCGGAGGCGGGCGGCGGTTTGCTGCTGCCGCCGCAGCGCGTGCTGTCGGTGCGCGATCTCAGCGTGCAATTTCAGCGTGAAGGTGAAACCGTCGACGCGGTGCGTGGGCTTAATTTTGCTGTCGATCGCGGCGAAACGCTGGCGATCGTCGGTGAATCCGGTTCTGGCAAGTCGGTGACCTCGCTGGCGCTGATGCGTTTGGTAGAGCAGGGCGGCGGGCGGCTGATCGCGGGCAGCATGGTGTTTCGTCGCCGCAACGGCGCGCTGCTCGATGTGGCGCAGGCCAGTCAGAGCACGATGCGCCGTCTGCGCGGTGCCGATATGGCGATGATCTTTCAGGAACCGATGACCTCGTTGAACCCGGTATTCCCGGTCGGTGAGCAAATTGCGGAATCCCTGCGTTTGCATCAGGCGATGGACCACCGCACTGCCCGTCGCGAAGCGCTGCAGATGCTGGATCTGGTGCGAATTCCCGACGCCGGAAACGTGCTTGGCCGCTATCCGCACCAGCTTTCCGGCGGGATGCGCCAACGGGTGATGATTGCCATGGCGCTGTCATGCAAGCCGGCGCTGCTGATCGCCGACGAGCCAACCACCGCGCTGGACGTCACCATTCAGGCGCAAATTCTGCAATTGATCCGCGTACTGCAGCAAGAGATGCAGATGGGGGTGATTTTCATTACTCACGATATGGCCGTGGTGGCGGAAATCGCCGATCGCGTACTGGTGATGAAACAGGGCGAAAAGGTGGAAGCTGGCGGCGTGCGCCCGCTATTTTCCGCGCCTCAACAACCCTATACCCAGGCGCTGCTGGCCGCGGTGCCGAAGCTCGGCGCGATGGCCGAGGCGGATTTCCCGGCTAAATTCCCACTGCCGGGTGACGAGCAGGCGGTGCAGCCGCAGGATACCGTACCACGTGACGCGCAGCCGATCCTGCGCGTCGACCGGTTGGTCACGCGTTTTGACGTACGCAGCGGCATTTTCAACCGCGTTACGCGGCGAGTGCATGCGGTGGAGAACGTCAGTTTCGACCTCTATCCCGGTGAAACGCTGGGGCTGGTGGGCGAATCCGGCTGCGGAAAATCGACCACCGGTCGCTCGCTGCTGCGGCTGGTGGAAAGCCAGCACGGCACCATTACCTTCAACGGTCAAACCATCAATCAACTACAGGGCGCGGCGTTACAGCACCTGCGGCGCGATATTCAGTTCATTTTCCAGGATCCTTATGCCTCGCTCGATCCGCGACTGACGGTGGGTTTTTCCATCATGGAGCCGCTGCTGGTGCACAACGTGGCGCGCGGCAAGGCGGCAGAGCGGCGGGTCGCCTGGCTGTTGGAGCGCGTTGGCCTGCGGCCGGAACATGCGCGCCGCTACCCGCACGAGTTTTCCGGCGGCCAGCGCCAGCGGATCTGCATCGCCCGCGCGCTGGCGCTTAATCCGAAGGTGGTGATTGCCGATGAGTCGGTGTCGGCGCTCGACGTGTCGATTCAGGCGCAGATCGTCAACCTGCTGCTGGATTTGCAGCGTGAGTTCGGCATTGCCTTTTTGTTTATTTCGCACGACATGGCGGTGGTGGAGCGCGTCAGCCACCGGGTGGCGGTGATGTACCTTGGCCAGATTGTCGAAATCGGCCCGCGTAAAGCGGTGTTTGAAAACCCGCAGCATGCCTATACCCGCAAGCTGATGGCCGCAGTGCCGGTAGCCGATCCGCGCCGCGCACACCTGCGCCAGCCGCTGCTGGTGGATGAAATACCCAGCCCGATTCGCCCTCTCGGCGATGAACCGGTGACTGCACCGCTGGTCGAGGTCGGCCCTGCGCACTTTGTCGCACGCCATCCTATCGCCGGCATCTATTAATCTTTGGGAGAACAAGCCACATGACTCAGAAACGCAGTTTATTGGCCGTTGCCGTGCTGTTGACCGTTACCGGCGCGGCGCCGGCCTGGGCAGCGAAAGATGCGGTGATCGCCGTCGCCTCCAACTTCACCACCCTCGATCCGTATGACGCCAACGACACGCTGTCGCAGGCGGTGGCAAAATCGTTTTACCAGGGGCTGTTCGGTTTTGACAAGGACATGAAACTGGTCAACGTGCTGGCCGACAGCTACCAGGCCAGCGCCGACGGCCTGAGCTACACCATCAAGTTACGATCCGCAATCAGGTTTCACGATGGCAGCGAATTCAACGCCGAGGCGGTGAAGGCCAACCTGGATCGTGCCAGCAATCCGGACAGCCACCTGAAACGCTATAACCTGTTCAAAATGATCGACAAAACCGAGGTGGTCGATCCGACCACGGTGAAGATCGTGTTGAAAGCGCCGTTCTCGGCGTTTATCAATAACCTGGCGCACCCGGCTGCCGCGATGATTTCGCCGACGGCGCTGAAGCAGTACGGCAAGGAGATCGGTTTCCACCCGGTGGGGACCGGGCCATACCAGTTCGAAACCTGGAACCAGACCGATTATGTCAAGGTGAAGAAATTTGCCGGTTACTGGCAGCCGGGGCTGCCGAAGCTTGACAGCATTACCTGGCGTCCGGTGGTTGACAACAATACCCGGGCGGCGATGCTGCAAACCGGCGAGGCGACGTTTGCCTTCCCGATCCCGTACGAGCAGGCCAAGGTGTTGCAAAAGAACGACAAACTGGCGGTGGTGACCGCGCCGTCGATCATGCAGCGCTACATCAGTATCAACGTCACCCAGAAGCCGTTTGATAACCCGAAAGTACGCCAGGCATTGAATTACGCCATTAACAAGCAGGCGTTAATCAAAGTGGCGTTTGCCGGTTACGCGGTGCCGGCGGAGGGGCCGGTGCCACCGTCGATCGATTTTGCCACCCGCTATCAAGCGTGGCCGTACGATCCGGCCAAGGCGCGTGAGTTGCTGAAACAGGCTGGCTACCCGAACGGTTTTACCACCACGCTGTGGTCTTCGCATAACCACAGTACCGCGCAAAAAGTATTGCAGTTTGCTCAGCAGCAGTTGGCGCAGGTGGGGGTAAAAGTGAAGGTTACCGCCATGGACGCCGGGCAGCGAGCGGCGCAGGTTGAAAGCGTCGGCGTCAAGGATACCGGCGTGCGCCTGTTCTATACCGGCTGGTCGGCTTCGACCGGCGAGGCCGACTGGGCGCTGTCGCCGCTGTTTGCCAGCCAGTCGGCACCGCCGAAGCTGTTCAATACCGCGTTCTACAGCAATCCGCAGGTCGATCGGGATCTTGGCGAGGCGCTGGCGACCACCGATCGAGTGAAAAAACAGCAGTTGTACAAGGATGCGCAGGATCGCATCTGGGCCGATGCGCCGTGGATCTTCCTGGCTACCGAGCGCTTGCTGTCCGCCAGCAACAAGCAGCTCAGCGGCTTTTACGTGATGCCAGATACGTCATTCAGCTTTGAAAATGCCGATCTCAAGTAAGCGCTGCGTTACCGTCCTCTCCGTGCGGGGAGGACGGCATGAGGGGTTAACCAACCGATGCTTAATTATTTTATTAAACGGCTGCTCGGGCTGATCCCGACGCTGTTGATCGTCGCGGTGCTGGTGTTCCTGTTCGTCCACCTGCTGCCGGGCGATCCGGCGCGGCTGGCGGCCGGGCCCGAGGCCGACGAGTCGGTGGTGCAGCTGGTGCGTAAAGATTTGGGGCTGGACAAACCGCTGCCGCAGCAGTTCGTGCATTTCTTTGTTAACGCGCTGCAAGGCGATTTCGGCCACTCGATGGTGTCCAAACGGCCGGTCAGCGAAGAGATCGCCAGCCGCTTTATGCCGACCTTCTGGCTGACCGTGAGCAGTATGCTCTGGGCGGTTATCATTGGCATGGCGATTGGCATGGTGTCCGCAGTGTGGCGCAATCGCTGGCCTGATCGTCTGGGCATGACCCTGGCGGTGTCCGGTATTTCGTTCCCGGCGTTTGCGCTTGGCATGCTGTTGATGCAGGTGTTCTCGGTCGAGCTCGGCTGGTTACCGACGGTGGGTGCCGATAGCTGGCAGCACTATATTTTGCCGTCGATTACCCTGGGTGCGGCGGTAGCGGCGGTGATGGCGCGTTTCACCCGGGCGTCGTTCGTGGAAGTGATGCAGGAAGACTATATGCGCACGGCGCGCGCCAAGGGCGTGCGGGAAACGGCGGTGATCGTCAAGCACGGTCTGCGTAATGCGATGATCCCGGTGATCACCATGATGGGCTTGCAGTTTGGTTTTCTGCTCGGCGGTTCGATCGTGGTGGAAAAGGTGTTCAACTGGCCCGGTCTGGGGCGCTTGCTGGTCGATTCGGTAGAAATGCGCGATTACCCGGTGATTCAGGCCGAAGTGCTGCTGTTCTCACTGGAGTTTATTCTGATTAACCTGTTGGTGGATATGCTGTATGCGGCGATCAACCCGGCAATACGTTACAAATGAGGGCGTGGCATGATTAATTGGCGACGTAATGCCGCAATGACCACGCTGCCGGTGCTAAATCCGCAGGCGGTACGTACGCCGTGGCATGAGTTCTGGCGGCGTTTTCGCCAGCAGCGGGTGGCGGTGATAGCGGCGCTGTTTGTGCTGTTGCTGGCGGCCGCGGCGGTGTTCGCACCGTGGCTGGTGCCGTACGATGCGGAAAACTACTTCGATTATGACCGGCTGAATGAGGGGCCGTCGCTGGTGCACTGGCTGGGGGTCGACTCGCTTGGGCGTGACATTTTCAGTCGGGTGCTGATGGGTACGCGCATTTCGCTGACCGCCGGGGTGTTTTCGGTGCTGGTTGGCGGTGTGATTGGTACGCTGCTGGGACTGTTGGCCGGCTACTATGAAGGCTGGTGGGACCGGGTCGTCATGCGTATCAGTGACGTACTATTTGCCTTTCCCGGTATTTTGCTGGCGATCGGCGTAGTGGCGGTAATGGGCAGCGGTATGGCGAACGTTATCGTTGCGGTGGCGATCTTCAGCATTCCGGCGTTTGCCCGACTGGTGCGCGGCAATACTCTGGTATTGAAGCATTTAACCTACATCGAGTCGGCGCGTAGCATTGGCGCCTCCGACTGGACCATTATCATGCGCCATATCTTGCCGGGCACCATTTCGTCAATTGTGGTGTATTTCACCATGCGGATCGGTACCTCGATCATTACTGCCGCCAGCCTGTCGTTTCTCGGGCTGGGGGCGCAGCCACCAACGCCGGAGTGGGGCGCAATGCTCAACGAAGCGCGTGCGGATATGGTGATCGCACCGCATGTGGCGATCTTCCCGAGTCTGGCGATCTTCCTTACCGTATTGGCGTTTAATTTACTGGGAGACGGGTTGCGCGATGCGCTGGATCCAAAATTGAAGGGCTAATGGTGATAATTCACGGGCATCAGCGATAAGCGTGCCGGCTGGGGCATTGGCGACAGGGAGATGACGAGTTATGTATGATAATGCCATCAGAGCTTTTTCCGGCATTAGCCTGATCCTGACTATGTCCATTATTCATGCATCTCCTATAACGTTTTCCATTGGCGAAAAATTATCTCGACGCGTTGATTGTGGTGCTGGTTTTTCTTGGTGTTAACAGCGCCTGTTTATCGCTTGTCGATTTTTATCGTTGGTATTCAGGCGTTTCACCGCAGTAAGCCGCGTTTGTGGCGGATGAGCGTAGCTTTTTCCTTGGCACCATTAGATAAATTAAGATACAGGGTGACGGGCGCTGGGGTTACTGAGGTTAGGCAACTGGGTTAAGCGATGGAAATTGCCGCTATCGGTAATAAGTGCTTGCGACCATCCTTATCGCAAGCAGCGGTCTGGCTATCAGCGGAACAGATGTTCTGCGTGAAAGCGCAGGTGATCCTCGACAAAGGTCGCGATGGTAAAGTAGCTGTGGTCGTAACCCGGCTGTATGCGCAGCGTCAGCGGCCAGTCGCGCTGGCGTGCCAGCTCGGCCAGCTTCGCCGGTTGCAGCTGATCGGCCAGGAACTGATCGTCATCGCCCTGATCGACCAGCACCGGCATTTTTTCTGCGCCGCTGGCCAGCAGGTGACAGCTATCGTATTGCAACCACTGACTTTCGTCGTCGCCGAGATAGGCGCTAAAGGCTCTGCGCCCCCAGGGCACCTGACACGGGTTGACAATCGGCGCAAATGCCGACACCGAGCGATAACGCTGCGGATTGCGCAACGCCATCACCAGGGCACCATGGCCGCCCATTGAGTGGCCAAAGATCGACTGGCGGTCACTGACGCTGAAATGCTGATTAATCAGCGCCGGTAGCTCGTCGCTGATGTAGTCATACATGCGGAAGTGCCGATCCCACGGTGCCTGCGTGGCGTTGAGATAAAACCCCGCTCCCTGGCCGAGATCGTAGCCTTCGTCATCCGGTACCTCATCGCCGCGCGGGCTGGTATCGGCCATCACCAGCACCAGCCCGAGTTCGGCTGCGATGCGCTGTGCGCCGGCCTTCAGCGTGAAGTTCTCGTCGTTGCAGGTCAGCCCGGACAGCCAGTACAGTACCGGCGGCGGATTATCATCACGCGGTGGCGGCAGGTAGATGCTGAACGTCATATTGCAGTTCAGGCTTTGCGCCGCGTGGCGGTAGCGCTGTTGCCAGCCGCCGAACATGCGATGCTCTTCGAGAAGTTCAAGTGACGTATTCATACCGGATTTGCCTCCCTGCTTATTTATCGAAATGAATTACGGAACGAATCGATTTGCCTTCATGCATTAAATCGAATGCTTGGTTAATCTGCTCCAGACCCATGGTGTGGGTGATAAAGTCGTTCAGGGCGAACTCGCCGTCGAGATAGCGCTGAACAATGCCCGGCAGCTGTGAGCGGCCCTTGACGCCACCAAAGGCGGAACCGCGCCAGACGCGGCCGGTTACCAACTGGAACGGGCGGGTAGAGATCTCTTCGCCGGCGCCGGCGACGCCGATGATCACCGACTCACCCCAACCCTTGTGACAGCATTCCAACGCCGAGCGCATCACGTTAACGTTGCCGATGCACTCAAAAGAGAAATCCACGCCGCCATCGGTCAGCTCGACGATAACCTCTTGAATCGGTTTGTCGTAGTCCTGCGGATTGATCAGATCGGTGGCACCCAGTTTGCGCGCCAGATCGAATTTACTGGTGTTGATATCGATGCCGATAATACGACCCGCACCGGCCATTTGCGCGCCAATGATCGCCGACAGACCGATACCCCCCAGTCCGAAAATCGCTACCGTATCACCGGGTTGCACTTTGGCGGTATTGATGACCGCCCCCATGCCGGTGGTGACGCCACAGCCGAGCAGACAGACTTCTTCCAGCGGCGCTTCTTTGCTGATTTTCGCCAGCGAGATTTCCGGTACGACGGTGTATTCGGAGAAGGTGGAGGTGCCCATATAGTGGAAGATCGGTTGACCGTCCTTGAAGAAGCGGGTGGTGCCATCTGGCATCAGGCCTTTGCCCTGGGTAGAGCGGATCGCCTGACACAGGTTGGTCTTGCCGGATTTGCAGAACTTGCATTCGCCGCATTCCGGGGTGTACAGCGGAATGACGTGATCGCCGACTGCGACGCTGGTGACACCTTCACCAACCGCTTCCACCACACCGCCGCCTTCATGGCCGAGGATCGCCGGGAAAACGCCTTCCGGATCTTTGCCCGAGAGGGTATAGGCATCGGTATGACATACCCCGCTGGCGACGATGCGCACCAGCACTTCACCTTTTTGCGGCGGCATCAGATCGACTTCCTCGATCTTCAACGGCTGGTTGGGGCCCCAGGCGACGGCGGCGCGGGTTTTGATCATTTCCATTACATTCTCCTCAGTGGTATGGATTTTTAAGCGAGTTCGCTGTGTGCGACGGCTGGGGTTTCAGCCTGTTCTATAATCAGTTGTTTCAAGGCGCGTACGTTGGGGCCGAAGGCGTCACGACGCCACAGCAGCCAGGTGGCGGTTTCGGCGATGTCGGGCGGCAAAGGGTGGATGCTGACCCGTTCATGCCCCGGCAATAGCGTCAGCACCGAATGGGGGATCATCGCCAGCCCGGAACCGCTGGCGACGCAGGCCAGCATGGCGTGATAGGACTGGATTTCCATAATCTGACCGGGCAAGGCGCCATCGCGCTTGAACCACGACTCCAGCCGCAGTCGATAGGAACAGCTGGGGCGGAAGGCAAACAGCGTTTCGCCCTTGGCGTCCTGCGCACTGTGGATAGGCGCATGATCAAGGCAGGAGATCGCCACCATGCGTTCCTCGAAGGCCACACAGCCGTTCAGTTCGTCGTGCTGCAGCGGACCATCGACCAGCGCCGCCGCCAGCGTACCGGCGCGCACGCGTTCGGTGATTTCGCCGGAGGTGCCGGTGATCAACGACAGGGAAACTCGAGGGAAACGCTGGTGATAGGCTGCCAGCAGGGTAGGCAGACGCGTCGCGGCGGTGCTTTCCATCGAGCCGAGCGCGAAGTTTCCCGCCGGTTCGCCGGCGTGGGTGATGCTCATCGCCTCTTCGCTCAGCGCCAGAATGCGGTTGGCGTAACACAGAAAATTATGGCCCATCGGCGAAAGGCGCAGGCGCTGTTTTTCGCGGATAAACAGATCGGCGCCCAGCTCGTGCTCGAGCTGGCGTAGACGGGTGGTCAAGTTCGACGGTACCCGATGCAGCTGCTCGGCGGCACGTGCGACGGAGCCGGTTTCGGCGACGCTGCAAAACATGCGAAGCTGGGTCAGATCCATTATCTTCTCTTTTTGTGATGAACTTTGTGATTATTATTCAGTTTTTGTGAGTGTAATACTGCGGCATGATACTGGCAACTTTCTTTTAACCGTTGGGATGGCCAAATGGCATTGAGAATTGCATTAAGTGGATTTGTGGCGCTGATTGTGGCGATGGGGATCGGCCGTTTCGCCTTTACGCCGCAGGTGCCGCTGATGATTGCCGAACATCAGTTTACGCTGACCAGCGCCGGGCTGGTCGCGGCGCTGAACTACCTGGGTTATCTGTGCGGGGCCTACGATGCGATGCGTGCCTGCCGTCACGTCGAACGCCGGGTGTGGCTCGGCGTATGGGGTGCGGTAGCGCTGACGCTGCTGTCTGCCTGGGTGGAAGGCGCGTGGTGGCACGGCGCGGTGCGTTTTGCCATTGGCTGGGTCAGCGGCTGGGCGATGGTGCTGGTGGCGGCATGGACCAACGAGCGTTTGGCGCATTATGGTCGCCCGGCGCTGAGTGCGGCAGTATTTGCCGGCCCCGGAGCGGGGATCTTTATCAGCGGCATGCTGGCGGTGGGTATCCACGGGCTGGCGCTGAGCGCGGCCCAGGCCTGGCTGGTGTACGGCGTATTGGCATTGCTGCTGATTGGCACCATCAGCGTCAATTTACCGCGCGCCGGGGAACTGCATCGACCGAACCTGACGCCGGAGCCACTGGTGCTGACGCCGGCGCTGAAACGCCTGGTGTGGAGTTACAGCCTGGCCGGTTTCGGCTATATTCTGCCGGCGACGTTTCTGTCGCAAATGGCCAGCGAGCGGTTTCCAGGTAGCGTATTTGCCCAGTTTGTCTGGCCGGTGTTTGGCGGCGCGGCGGTGCTGGGGATCGTGCTGGGTATTCTGACCCGCCACCGGCTGACCACCCCGACCCGTCTGGCGCTGACGTTATGGGTGCAGGCGTTGGGGGTTCTGTGTGCGGAGGTGGTGCCGGGCATCACCGGTCTGGCGTTGGGGGCGTTGTTCACCGGCGGCGGTTTTCTCAGCGTGGTGCAGCTGGCGCTGCAGCATGGCCGTGAACTGGCGCCAAACCATGCGCGCTACATGGCCGGCCTGCTGACCACCGGTTATGCTGTCGGCCAGTTGGTCGGGCCGATACTGTCGGCGCTGTCCACTGCGCTGACCCAACGTCTGGAGCCGGCATTGTATGTTGCCGTGGCGGGCTTGCTGGTGGCCGGTTTGCTGGTGGTGAACACGCCGGCGCGTGCCGCAGTGAGCAATCTGTCGCGCAATTGTACAAAATAACAACAAAAATACGCGACTGACCCGATCGTGCTATATGCGGATTTTTCACGGCTGGTTGAAACACAATCACTGGATAAACGACTCACTCTCATTTACAGTGGGCAAAATCTTGATCGGCTTCACGCCGTTGGCGGTAAATGTCGGTCGGATACAAGAATCAATCCCTGCTCCATCATTCAACGTTACGGCAACAGTCTGGACGGGTAATCAGGGTAGCCTGCTGGAGACACACACAAAATGACGACATTAAGTAAAGAAGCGGCGTTGGTTCACGCCGCGCTGGAATCGCGCGGTCTGGAAACCCCGTTACGCGGCGAAATGCTGGATCGTGAAACGCGCAAGCGTCGCATTCAGGAGCACATGACGGAAATCATGCAACTGCTGAACCTCGATCTGACCGACGACAGCCTGGCGGAAACTCCTCATCGTATCGCCAAAATGTACGTCGACGAGATTTTCTCCGGCCTGGATTACGCCAACTTCCCTAAAATTACCGTCATTGAAAATAAAATGAAGGTAGATGAAATGGTGACGGTGCGTGATATCACGCTGACCAGCACCTGCGAACACCACTTCGTCACCATCGACGGCAAAGCCACCGTGGCTTATATTCCAAAGGATGCGGTGATTGGCCTGTCAAAAATCAACCGTATCGTGCAGTTCTTTGCCCAGCGCCCTCAGGTGCAGGAGCGTTTGACGCAGCAAATCCTGGTGGCTTTGCAAACGCTGCTGGGCACCAATAATGTGGCGGTTTCTATCGATGCGGTCCATTATTGTGTCAAGGCGCGCGGTATCCGCGATGCGACCAGCGCCACGACCACCACCTCGTTGGGCGGGCTGTTCAAGTCCAGCCAGAATACCCGTCAGGAATTCCTGCGTGCGGTACGCCATCATCAGGGGTAAGGGTTAAAGCGTTAAGCGACAGGCGCCTGCGGGCGCCTTTTTAATGAGCGAAATACGGCGAAACAGATGAATAACCAATCGACAGCCTCCTTGCCGCGTATCGCAACCCTGGATTGTGTACGCGGTATCGCCATTCTCGGCATTCTGCTGCTGAATATCAGCGCCTTTGGCTTGCCGAAGGCGGCCTATCTCAACCCGGCCTATGCCGGGCTGCCGGCACTCCGTGACGCCTGGACCTGGGCGCTGCTGGATCTGCTGGCACAGGCCAAGTTTCTGGCGATGTTTGCGCTGCTGTTTGGTGCCGGCTTGCAGCTGTTGCTGCACCGCGGCAAGGGTTGGATGCGCGCGCGTTTAAGCTGGTTGGTGCTGTTTGGCCTGGGGCACGCCATTTTCCTGTGGGACGGTGATATCTTGCTGGCTTATGGTCTGATCGGCCTGGTGTGCTGGCGTATGATCCGTGAGGCGAAAGATACCTTTACGCTGCTGAAAACCGGTGTGGTGCTGTATCTGATCGGCGTTGCTGTGTTGCTGCTGCTGGGGGTTATCAGCCACCCAGAGCCCGGCAGCTTTTGGCAACCCGGCCCGGCGGTTTTGCAATATGAGCAGTTCTGGAAGTTGCAGGGCGGTATGGAGGCCTGGCGTAATCGTGTTGATCTACTCTCTTCCAGCCTGTTGGCGATTGGTGCGCAGTACGGTTGGGAATTGGCCGGCATGATGCTGTTTGGCGCGGGCCTGATGCGCAGCGGTTGGCTGCGTGGCCATTTCTCGCCGGGGTATTACCGGCGACAGGCCGCCTGGCTGATACCGCTGGCGCTGATGATTCAGCTGCCCGCAGTGGCGCTGCAATGGCATATGCAGTGGGATTACCGCTGGAGCGGCTTTCTGCTGCAGGTGCCACGCGAGCTGGGTGCGCCGTTGCAGGCGATGGGTTATCTGGCATTGTGTTACGGTTTCTGGCCACAGCTGGCGCGGCTGCCGGTTGGCCGTTGGCTGACGCAGGTAGGCCGTATGGCACTCAGTAACTACCTGCTGCAAACGCTGGTGTGCACCACGCTATTCTACCGCTTCGGCTGGTATCAGCAGTTTGATCGCCTGCAGCTGCTGGCGCTGGTGCCGTTGGTATGGGTAGTCAATCTGGTGTTTTCCACCCTGTGGCTGCGCTATTTTACCCAGGGACCGATGGAATGGTTATGGCGTAAATTGACTGCCCTGGGCGCGGGTAACAACGATCGCCGGCGACAAAGCGAGATTTAAGTCGCCTAAGTTAAAAAAATGTATGTAAACGTTTTCTTTTATGTGACGCAATTCGCGTAGGGAAAGCGGGGCTCGGGGTAGGATAGCGCCACACGTTGATTACCCCGAACCAGGATCCTCGATGCACCCAACCCATCTCATCACTATTCGCGACGTTGCCAAACGCGCCGGCGTTTCAGTGGCGACCGTTTCTCGCGTATTAAATAACAGCGCCGTGGCCAGCCCACAGACCCGCGAGCGAGTATTGCAGGCGGCAGCCGCGTTGGGTTATCGGCCGAATGCCAATGCGCAGGCGCTGGCGACGCAGAATAGCGAAACCATTGGCGTGGTGGTGATGGACGTGTCGGATCCGTTCTTCGGCGCGCTGGTGAAAGCGGTTGACACCGTGGCGCAGCAGCATCACAAATATTTGCTGATCGGCAACAGTTACCATCAGGCGGAAAAAGAGCGACATGCCATCGAAGTCTTGCTGCGCCAGCGTTGCAATGCGCTGATAGTGCATGCAAAAGCGCTGGGTGACGACGAACTGGCGGCGTTTATGGACCAGGTGCCGGGTATGGTACTGATTAACCGTATCGTTGCCGGCTACGAGCACCGTTGCGTAGGGCTGGCCAACGTCTGCGGCGCGGAAATGGCGCTGCGGCTGCTATTGTCGCAAGGGCATCGGCGTATCGGCTATCTGGGCTCCAACCACGGCATCGAAGACGGCCCGCTCCGCCAGCAGGGATATCTGCAGGCCATGACGGCAGCGGGAGTGCAGGTGGCGGAAAGCTGGAGCGCCTTTAATACTCCGGACTTGCAGGGCGGCGAAGCGGGGATGGTCGAGCTGCTGGGGCGCAATCTGCGTCTAAGCGCAGTGTTCGCCTACAATGACGCGATGGCCGCCGGCGCCATGGCGGTGCTAAAAGAAAACGGTATCACGGTGCCGCAGCAATTTTCGCTGATCGGTTTTGATGATATACCGATTGCGCGTTACACCAGTCCCAAACTCACTACCGTACGCTATCCCATTGTATCCATGGCTACTCTGGCGGCCGAGCTGGCGCTCAAGGGCGCAGCCGGGCAGTTGGAAATCCAGGCCAGCCATCTGTTCATGCCGACGCTGGTACGACGCCATTCGGTGGCGCCGTGGCAAAGTGAGGCGGTGGTCACTCTCTGAACATTTAATCTTGTGTAACCGTTTTCAATCTGTGAGAAAATTCACAGATTATTAACATAGTGCCGTTTATGCTCTAGGCGTTTTCCGGCGCAAAGGCTCTTGCCACCGATTATTTAACCGCGCGCTGACACAGCATTTTCAGGAATAACATGATTCAAGGATGACAGGGATCCTGCCAGGCTCGGTCGTGTGCGCACGCCGTGAAACCTGGTTTATTACATCGAGAACGACCCTCTATAAACCGGAGACACACAATGAATAAGAAGGTTTTCACCCTGGCCACGCTGGCTGCCAGCATGATGTTTGGCGCTGCGCACGCAGATACCCGCATTGGCGTTACCGTTTACAAATACGATGACAACTTCATGTCGGTAGTGCGCAAGGCGCTGGAAAAAGATGCCAAGGCGGCGCCGGATATCACCTTGCTGATGAATGATTCGCAGAATGACCAATCCAAGCAAAACGATCAGATCGATGTGCTGATTGCCAAGGGGGTTAAAGCGCTGGCGATCAACCTGGTTGACCCGGCTGCGGCGCCGGTGGTGATTGACAAGGCGCGTGCCAACGACATTCCCGTGGTGTTTTACAATAAGGAACCTTCGCGCAAGGCGCTCGACAGCTATGACAAAGCCTATTATGTCGGCACCGACTCCAAAGAATCCGGCGTTATTCAGGGTGAGCTGATTGCCAAGCACTGGCAGGCCAATCCGAACTGGGATCTGAACAAAGACGGCCAAATTCAATACGTGTTGCTGAAAGGCGAGCCGGGTCACCCGGATGCCGAAGCGCGTACTACCTACGTGGTGAAGACGCTGAATGAAAAGGGTATTAAAACCCAGCAGCTGCAGATGGACACCGCAATGTGGGATACCGCCCAGGCGAAAGACAAGGTGGATGCCTGGATGTCAGGCCCGAACGCCAGCAAGATTGAAGTGGTCATCGCCAACAACGATGCCATGGCAATGGGCGCCATTGAAGCGCTGAAGGCGCATAACAAGTCGGCTATTCCGGTGTTCGGCGTGGATGCGCTGCCAGAAGCGCTGGCGTTGGTGAAATCGGGCGCGATGGCCGGTACCGTGCTGAACGACGCCGACAACCAGGCGAAAGCCACCTTTGCATTGGCGAAGAATCTGGCAGCGGGCAAACCGGCCGCTGAAGGCACCAATTACAAGATCGACAATAAAGTGGTGCGTATTCCTTACGTCGGCGTAGATAAAGACAACCTGTCACAATTCGTTAAATAAACTTCGGTTATACCCGGGCTTATTTGCGTTGCATCGATCGGCCAGGCCCGGGATGCCGCGCAAACGAGCACGGGTAGAGACTATCGTTCCCCGCCGGCGGCGACCCGACGCCAACACCAGTTGGCCGTGCGGCGGGGAATTTCAGTACATTAAGGTATATCTATGGCCGACAGTTCTCGCGAATATCTGCTGGAAATGACCGATGTCAATAAGTCATTTCCCGGCGTCAAGGCATTGGATAATGTCAATTTACGCGTTCGCCCACACTCCATTCATGCATTAATGGGAGAAAACGGTGCCGGTAAATCGACGTTATTAAAATGTCTGTTTGGTATTTATAAAAAAGATTCGGGCAGCATTGTTTTTCAGGGGAAAGAAGTCGATTTTAAAAGTTCCAAAGAAGCGCTGGAACATGGCGTTTCCATGGTACATCAGGAATTGAACCTGGTATTGCAGCGTACCGTCATGGACAACATGTGGTTGGGGCGTTACCCCACCAAGGGGCTGTTTGTCGATCAGCACAAGATGTACCAGGATACCAAAAGCATTTTCGACGAACTGGATATTGATATTGATCCGCGTGCCAAGGTCGGTACGCTGTCGGTGTCGCAAATGCAGATGATTGAAATTGCCAAGGCATTTTCCTATGACGCCAAAATAGTGATTATGGATGAGCCGACTTCGTCATTAACCGAAAAAGAGGTCAATCATTTATTCACCATTATCCGTAAATTGAAACAGCGTGGCTGTGGCATCGTGTATATCTCCCACAAGATGGAAGAGATATTCCAGCTGTGCGACGAAATAACCATCCTGCGTGACGGCCAATGGATTGCCACCCAACCGCTGGAAGGGCTGGATATGGACAAGATCATCGCCATGATGGTCGGACGTTCACTGAGCCAGCGTTTTCCCGATCGCCAGAATACGCCGGGAGAGGTGATTTTACAGGTGAAGAATCTGACTTCACTGCGCCAGCCGTCGATCCGTGACGTGTCGTTTGATTTGCACCAGGGCGAGATCCTGGGCATCGCCGGGTTGGTCGGCGCCAAGCGTACCGATATTGTCGAAACCCTGTTCGGCATTCGCGAGAAAGTGAGCGGTACCATCAAACTGCACGGCAAGGCGATTAATAACCACAGTGCCAACGAAGCGATCAATCACGGATTTGCCTTGGTAACCGAGGAGCGACGTTCGACCGGGATTTATGCTTTTCTGGATATCGGCTTTAACTCGCTGATTTCCAATATTCGCAATTATAAAAATAAAATTGGCCTGCTGGATAATGCGCGCATGAAAAGCGATACCCAGTGGGTAATCGATGCGATGCGGGTAAAAACGCCGGGGCATCGTACCAATATCGGTTCCCTGTCTGGCGGAAATCAGCAGAAGGTGATTATCGGCCGCTGGCTGCTGACCCAGCCGGAAATATTGATGCTGGACGAACCGACGCGCGGCATTGACGTTGGAGCAAAGTTTGAAATTTATCAGTTGATGACCGAATTGGCGAAAAAGGGCAAGGGGATCATTATCATCTCGTCCGAAATGCCGGAGCTTTTGGGAATTACCGACAGAATATTGGTGATGAGTAATGGTCAGGTTGCGGGCATCGTTAATACCAAACAGACCTCGCAAAATGAAATCTTACGCTTAGCCTCCTTGCACCTTTAAGGGAAACGAATTATGAGCGCGCTAAACAAAAAAACGTTATTCACCTATTTTAAAGAGGGTGGCATCTATATGGTGTTGCTGGTTTTACTGGCAATCATCATTATTCAGGATCCGACCTTTCTCAGCTTGATGAACCTGAGCAATATCCTGACCCAGTCTTCGGTACGTATTATCATCGCCCTGGGCGTGGCGGGGCTGATTGTCACCCAGGGTACCGATCTGTCGGCCGGTCGCCAGGTGGGGCTGGCGGCGGTGGTGGCAGCAACGCTGCTGCAGTCGATGGATAACGTCAACAAGGTGTTTCCGCAGATGGAAACCTGGTCGATTCCATTGGTGATTTTGCTGGTCTGCGCCATCGGTGCGCTGATCGGTCTGGTCAATGGCCTGATTATTGCCTACCTGAACGTGACGCCATTCATTACTACCCTGGGCACCATGATCATCGTCTACGGCATCAACTCGCTGTATTACGATTCGGTTGGCGCGTCGCCGGTGGCGGGCTTTGATCCCGGATTTTCCACCTTTGCGCAGGGCTTCTTGAAGTTCGGCGATTTCAAACTGTCGTACATCACCTTCTATGCGCTGATCGCCATCGTTTTTGTCTGGATCCTGTGGAACAAGACCCGCTTCGGCAAAAACATCTTCGCCATCGGCGGTAACCCCGAGGCGGCGAAAGTCTCCGGCGTTAACGTGCCGCTTAACCTGATCCTGATTTATGCCTTGTCCGGGGTGTTCTATGCCTTCGGCGGCATGCTGGAGGCCGGGCGTATCGGCAGTGCCACCAATAACCTGGGCTTTATGTATGAGCTGGATGCCATTGCTGCCTGCGTGGTCGGCGGGGTGTCGTTTGCCGGCGGTGTCGGTACGGTATTGGGGGTGGTGACCGGGGTCATAATTTTCACCGTTATCAACTACGGTTTGACCTATATCGGCGTCAATCCGTATTGGCAATACATTATCAAGGGCGGCATCATTATTTTCGCCGTGGCGCTGGATTCGCTGAAGTACGCCAAGAAGAAGTGATTAATTGCGCAGTAACCACAACGGCCAGCAATTGCTGGCCGTTGTGGTTTACCCGGCACCGATGAGGCGCCTGCGGTTATGATTTGTCGCGGGCTTTCTGTTTCTCTGCGGCCAGTTTATGCTCCAGCTCTACCAGCTGTTCCGGCGACACCGCCGGGTAGCCCTGCGCATCCTCCGGCACCTTGTGCATCGAAGAGATCGGTATCAGCGGGCCAAGGAAGCGCGGTTCGCGTTTCAGAATATACAGATCGTTCAACGCCCCCAAACGGGCAAAAATCTCACGCACCCGCACCGTCAGCATATCTTTTGGCGACGGTACGGCGAAACATTGCGCCTGGATACCCATATGCAGGGCAATGAACAGTGCGCGCTCGCAGTGAAAACGCTGGGTGATGATGATGAAATCGTTGGCGTCGAACACTTTACGGGTGCGAACAATCGAATCAAGGGTGCGGAATCCGGCGTAATCAAGCACGATGTCGCTTGGCGCGATACCGGCGGCGATCAGATCGCGTCGCATGGTCATCGGTTCATTATAACTCTGCAAAGCGTTATCGCCGCTTAGCAGCAGATATTTTACCTTGCCGCTGTTGTAGGCATTAATTGCCCCCTGAATGCGGTAGCGGTAATACTGATTGATCACACCGGTGCGGTAATATTTGGCGGTGCCGAGTACCACGCCAACCTGACGGTTTGGCAGTTGTTGCAGCTCGTCATAAATATAGGGTGCGGTTTTCCAACTGATCCAGCGATCGAGCGCGATAGCCGACAGCATCAACACCGCGGTGATGACGAAAAGGCTGATAATCAGGCGTTTCCACATGTTGAGGCCTTACGCGCACAAATCTGAAAAAGGGTGGATCAAGGCTACTGTACCTGACAGGCTGACGCAAGCTGTCCACCGCGCCTAGCACGGGGGTGCCGCATTTTTCAGCGCTTTTAACCATAAAAAAAGACCCGGCATGCCGGGTCTGTTGCTTTTATCGACAGATTAAAACGAAGTGCGTTTATAACTGCGGTACTGCGGGCGCCAGAAGTTGTGCTCAATGGCTTTGGACAGCGCCTCTTCGGAGGTGACTACCGCCACGCCCTGCAACTGCGCCGCCTTGCCCACTTCCATGGCGATGCACTTGGATACGCCCTGAATATCATCGATATCCGGCAGCAATGCGCCATGGCCGTCGGTGGCCAGCGGCGAGCAGTCCGCCAATGCCCGGCTGGCGGCCATCAGCATGGCGTCGGTGACGCGCGCCGCGCCGGATGCCAGCACGCCCAGGCCAATGCCGGGGAAGATATAGGAGTTGTTGCACTGGGCAATCGGGAACTGTTGTTCCTTGTAATTTACCGGGGCGAACGGGCTGCCGGTAGCGACCAGTGCGGCGCCGTCGGTCCAGTGGATAATATCTTCCGGGCGAGCTTCCACCCGCGAAGTCGGGTTGGACAACGGCATCACGATCGGCCGTGGACAATGCTGGTGCATTTCGCGGATCAGTTCTTCGGTGAACAGTCCCGGCTGGCCGGAAACGCCGATCAGAATGCTTGGCTTGGCATTGCGTACCACGTCCAGCAGCGAAATCGCATCGTTGGAGACGTCCCATGCGGCCAGGTTTTCGCTTTTTTGCACCAGCTTGCTCTGGAAGTCGAGCAGGTTCGGCAGCTTGTCGGTCAGCAGACCGAAACGGTCAACCATAAATACGCGGGCGCGGGCTTCGTCTTCGCTCAGGCCTTCCGACTTCATTTGCGCGATGATCTGTTCTGCGATACCACATCCGGCGGAGCCGGCGCCGAGGAAGGTGACGGTCTGGTCGCGCAATTGACTGCCGGCGGCGCGGCTGGCGGCGATCAGACTGCCGAGCGTGACCGCAGCGGTGCCCTGGATGTCGTCGTTAAAGCAGCAGATTTCGTCGCGGTAACGGTTTAGCAGCGGCGTGGCGTTGTTTTGCGCAAAGTCTTCGAACTGCAACAGCACGTTTGGCCAGCGACGCTTTACCGCCTGGATAAATTCTTCGACGAACGCGTGGTATTCGTCACCGGAGATACGCGGATGACGCCAGCCCATATACAGCGGATCGTTCAGGCGTTGCGGGTTGTTGGTGCCAACGTCCAGCACTACCGGCAGGGTGTAGGCCGGGCTGATACCGCCACAGGCGGTGTACAGCGACAGCTTGCCGATGGGAATTCCCATGCCGCCAATGCCCTGATCGCCCAGGCCGAGAATGCGCTCGCCGTCGGTAACCACGATCACCTTAACGTTCTGCTTGGTGGCGTTTTGCAGCATATCGTCGATGCGGTCGCGATTAGGGTAGGAAATGAACAACCCGCGCGCCCGGCGATAAATGTCCGAGAAGTGCTCGCAGGCTTCACCGACCGTCGGCGTGTAGATGATCGGCATCATTTCGCTCAGGTGGGCATCGAGCAGGCGGTAGAACAGCGTTTCGTTGGTGTCCTGAATGTTGCGCAGATAAATGTGCTTGTCGTTGTCGTTCTTGAAGTCCTGGTATTGACGATAGGCACGTTCCACCTGTTCTTCAATGGTTTCTACCGCTTCCGGCAGCAGACCGTGCAGATTGAAATGGCTACGCTCGTCTTCTGTAAACGCGCTGCCTTTGTTGAGCAGCGGGAATTCCAACAGAATCGGACCGGCATAGGGGATATACAGCGGACGTTTGCTTTCGTATTCAAGTTCCATCAGTTTACTCTTAACGTATCAGATAATTTTTATAACTGGTGATCCTAAAAGATAAGGAAAATATGTACAGCAATTGTTATCGGATCATGAGGCAAATTGATGCAATTATCGACGCTCAAATCATTTTTTAACTAAAAAAAGTGTTTTAGAAGATGAATGGCATTGTATTTGGCGGGCGGGGCTGGTAGTTGCGGAGCCGAACGGCTCCGCATCAAACAAGTCAGAAGGTGATGCGGCTGACCGCGTCGCATCCCAACGCTGCCAGCGTGGCACGGGTGGCATCCCATTGGCTGAATATGGGGCTCTGCGGTTCCGCCAGCACCGCGCGGCGGATTTGCAGGCAATCGCCGCCGGAGACGTTTAACAGCACCAGCGCCGCTTGCAACGGCGGCAGGCTTGGGTTGAAGGCGGCGTTTTCGGCATAGCGGCCCGCATGGATTTTGCCATCGGCGGTTTCCAGCGCTACGCCGCTGTGGGCGTTGCTGTAGGGCGCATGGCTGCGGTTGGCAGCATCCAGCGCGGCCTGCTCCAGTGGATCGCGCAGCGGCAGTTGGAAACCATGATCCACTCGATCCATCAACAGGGTGCTGATAGCCAGATCGCGCGGGCCAAACGCATCCGGCAGATAATCTGCCAGCGTTGCCGCAGCGCGCCCCGGCAGGCGGATTTGCAGTTCACCACCGCTGTTCAACTCGTTCATAAACTGGCGGCAGTGGCCACATGGCGTGTAGTTGACGGTGATGGAAACCAGTGAGCGTTCGCCACGCAGCCAGGCGTGGGTCACTGCGCATTGTTCGGCATGGATGGTTTGTTGCATCGGCGCGCCGTGAAATTCCATATTGGCGCCAAAATACAGATTGCCGCTGACGCCACGGGCGATGGCGCCAACGTTGAAATGTGAGATCGGCGTTAAGGAACAGGTTGCCGCCAGCGGCAGCAGGGCAAATGCCAGGGCATCATCATCCAGCCCGCTGTGCTGCTTGATTGTCTCAACCTGGCTGGCTTCGAACATCGCCGGGAAATCAGACGCATCCATATAAGGCAGCAGTGCGCTTTGCAAGGAAGCGGGCAATTGGCTGAAAGCGGTGTGAAAACGCGTATGCATAATAGGTCTCTCTATTGATTAACGGGGAGGCCGCTGTTACCGATTCACATCGTTGGTGGTGTGCGCCACTCCTGACGTGTCAGGCTTTGGCGGGCCGCCGCCGCAATGCAATCTCGAATTAATTGGATAGGGCATTCTAGGCAGCTCGCCATCAATAAAGTGTGATTAATGTCTCTTTATTGGTGAAATTCATGTAATGGAAATTATTATTGCGAGATATATCGCAAGTTTTAGCCTCAGGCAAACAGGTGCAACAGCAGCGGGAACAACAACGGCGCCAGTAACGAGGTGATAATCCCGCAGATCACCAAGGCCAGTGAGCTAAATGCGCCTTCCTGATAGTCCAGTTCTACGCTACGCGCGGTCCCCAGGGCATGTGATGCGCTGCCCATCGCCAGACCACGGGCCGATTTGGTGTTGATTCTCATTAGGTTGAAGATGGAATGGCCGAAGATTGCGCCGAAAATTCCGACGAAAATCACGCAGACGGCGCTGATGGTCGGTATGCCGCCGATCGATTCCGCCGTTGCCATGGCGATCGGCGTGGTGACCGATTTGGGCAGGATTGACGCGACGATTTCTGGCGTAGCGCCCATCCACAGCGCGATGGCGCCGCCGCTGATCATTGCGGTCAGACTGCCAATAAAGCACACGGTAATGATCGATTTCCAGCGCGCGCGGATCTGGTGTATCTGTTCATACAGCGGAAAGGCCAGCGCCACCACCGCAGGTTGCAAAAAGTCGTTCAGTATTTTGCTGCCCTGAAAGTAGCGTTGATAAGGAATGCCGGTGAACAGCAGAAAAGGAATGATGATGGCCATCGACACCAGCAGCGGGTTGAGCAGTGGCATTTTCAGCCGCTGCGACAGCGCCCGTGCCGCGTAAAACACCACCAGCGTTAACGGTAACGACCACCAGATGTTATCCATTATTTGTCCTCCTTGGCGTCGCACTTGCCGGCAGCCGGGCTACGGTCGCGGTGAAAATAGTGGGAGGAATAACCCACCACCACCAGTACCAGCACGCTACTGACCAGGCAGGATACCAACAGCGGTGCCAGGTGATCGACAATCTGCCGATAGTATTGCATGACGCCGACGCCAATCGGCACAAACAGCAATACCATGTAACGGATAAAGACGCTGCAGCCAGGACGCACCCATTTGGCCGGCAGCAGTTGTGATGCCAGCAGCGCAAACAGCAGCAACATGCCGATGATGCTGCCGGGAATGGTGATGGGTAAAAGGGCGGAAATCGCATTGCCGGCAAACAGGCAGATATAAATCAAAGCGAAGGCCCGCAGGTATTTCCAGCACAGTGCGAATACGTTGGTCATGATTCTTTCCTGTTTAACTGATGCATTTATCATACAATTAAACTGTGAGCTTAGCCACAAAACACGCCATGAATCCTGTCTATGCAAACGATGCCATTTGACGCTATTGACGGCATAGAACAAGTGTAGATTACGCCCCCTGTGCCAGCCGCTGCCGTTGCGCCAGCCGATGCCCGAGAAAGAAAAACAGCAGGCTGAACAATGCGGCAGCAATCAACATGACGAACATCAGCGCCGGTGCGGTATAGCTCAGCAGCAGGCCGCACAGTACCGGATTGATGGCTCCGCCCAGATTGCTGAGGTTCTGCACGCCATAGTAACTGCCTTTTAAATGCCCCGGAGCAATGAAATCGATGAACATATATTCCACCGGGATGACAATGATTTCTCCGAGGGTGAAAACCGCCATGGCCGCCGCCCACAGCCACAGCGACTGGCCGGCAAACAGAAAGCCCAACAGACCGATAACGAAAAACAGCGTGCCCAGCGCCAGCCAGCGCAGAATGTTGTCCTGCCGCATGCCGCGACTTAGCAGATACTGTAACGCAATCACGATGCAGGCGTTGACGATCATCACCAGTCCAATCACCCGGTAGGCGAAGTCGGCGCTGGAGACGGTGATCAGGTACTGCGACAGATAACCGGTGAACTGGCCGAATACCACCGCCCCCAGCGTGCTGCCCAGGGTAAAGTAGATCAGCCGGCGATCCTGACGCAGGATTTTTGCCGTCTGGCGGAAGTTTGGCAAAACGGCCGGTGCGTCTGATTGGCTGGTAACCACCGGCGGCGCCTGTAGTCGGCGTAGCCGCAGGTTGACTATTACTACCGTTAGCAGCGCCAGCCCACCGGAGAGGTAGAACGGCAGCAAGGGGCTGAAGCCGGCCACCAGTACGCCGAGCGACGAGCCGATCGCCCAGCCGACGTTCACCAGGGTGTAATTGATCGAAAACGCCTTGATGCGCTGCGCCACCGGCAGCCATTCGGCGAAACAGGCTTTAATGGTAATACCCAGTACGGCATACGCGGTGTGCAGCACCGCCAGCACGGCGACTATGCCGCCCGGTTGCGTAATCCAGGGAATAATGAAAAAGCTCAACGCGAACAACAGGATGGAAACCGCAATCAGGGTGGTTTTGTTGAACTTGTCCACCAGATAGCCGCCATACAGGCTGCTGAGAATGCCGATCGTCAGGCTGATACCCAGGATGATACCGACGCTGGTTGGCAACAGATGAAAGTGTTCGGTGAGATAAATGGTAATGAATGGCAACGTGACGCCGCGACCAATGGTCAGCAGTAACGAACTGGCCAACAATGTATTGATTTGCGCCGGGAATCCCTTCATGACAATGCCTGTTTATGCATACAGTTATTAATGCGGTGTTGATAACATAGCGTATTTTGGCAAACAGGAAAGGGGATGATGGAAAATAAGCACAAAAAAGGGGCAACCGCTGTCGCCCCCGCTTAAAACAGGTTATTTGCCTGCCTGTGTCTGTAGCGTGGCAAACCATGGCTGGACGAAATCGTCGCTGCTGCCCCAGCCCGGAATGATTTTGCCAAGGCTGGCCACGTTTACCGGCCCCGGTTGGCTGACCAGCAGCGCCTGCGGAATGGCGGCGGCCTTGAATTGGTAGTTTGCCGGCGTAGTTTCACCGGCGATTTTGTTGGCGATGAGCCGCAGGTTCACCGCGCCGATCAGTTTGGTGTCTACCGCGACGCTGACTTTCCATGGGCTGCCGGCTTCGCGCATCAGTTGCAGATCCTGATTGGAGATATCAATGCTGTATAGCTTGATTTCGCTGCGGCCATTTTCCTTCAACGCCTTGTAGGCACCTTGCGTAAAGGCATCCCAGGTTCCCCAAATGGCGTCAATCTTGCCTTTCGGGTATTTGGCCAGTACGGCACCGACCTTGTTGGCGGTATCACCCTGCACGTCGGAAGACACCGCGCCGATCGATTCGAGTTCATGGATGCCGGGGTGTTGCTTCAGCAATTGTTGATATGCGGCCTGACGCCGTTCCATTGGCGGGAAGCCGGCCACCCACAGTTTGATGATATTGGCATGACCGTTGAAGTCTTTCACCAGCTGGCCGAAGGATTCATTGGCCAGCGAGGCGTCATCCTGCTGAGAGACGGTCACGCCGGGAATGACGCCGTTGACGTCGGTATCAAAGGCGGACACGGCAATACCCGCGGCGGCGATGCGCTTCACCAGCTCGGTGGAGTAGGGGGCACGCCCCTGCGAAAGAATAATGCCATCGTATTTTTGGCTGATGGCCTGATTGACGAAATCCTGGAAGCGGGCGTCGTCGCCATTGCTGAGGAAAGTATCCACCTTGAACCCCAGTTTGCGGCCTTCCTGAATGGCGCCGGCAAGGAATTGCGTGGTGTTGTCATCGGACCCCAGATTGCGGATCACCGCCACGCGGATCGGCCCTTGATGATTGGCGATGGCGGCCGGTACCGGTGCCAGCGTTGCGTCTGGCGCCGCGTACAACGGCAGCGCGCTAAGCAGCCCCAGCGCGAGCAAAGAGGTTTTTATCGTTTTCATTATCAACTCCGAAGCAGGTAAGTCTTCCCGATGAAATGGTGAATAGCAGTCTTTCTGTCCAGACGTCTATTTTTGTCTGGCTAGCATCATAACCAGAAGGGTTTTGCTAGGGAATTGTCTTCGTTATGATTTTTTGGCTGACGTTATAGCAAAATGTTTGGCAGGCAGTCGGCGGGCGTAAAAAAGCCGGGCAAGCCCGGCTTTAACTATGGCGTTGATGATTATTTTACTTGCATACCCGGCTGGGCACCGCTGTCAGGGCTCAGCAGGAAGATTTCCTTTCCGCCAGGACCGGCGGCCATCACCATGCCCTCGGACATGCCAAAACGCATTTTGCGTGGCGCCAGGTTGGCCACCATGATGGTCAGGCGGCCTTCGAGCAACTTGGGATCCGGATAGGCGGAACGAATGCCGGAGAAAATCTGCCGACTCTCACCGCCCAGATCCAGCTGCAGCTTCAGCAGCTTGTCGGAACCGTCGACGAAATCGGCGCTTTTGATCAGCGCGATACGCATATCCACTTTGGCAAAATCATCAAAGGTAATGGTTTCCTGAATCGGATCGTCAGCCAGCGGGCCACTAGCCGGCGCCTGGTTGGCAGCCATGTCTTCCCTGGACGCATTGACCATGTCATTTACCTTGTCGAGATCGATACGATTGAACAGCGCCTTGAACGGGGTGACCGTGTGATCCAGCAGCGGTTGCTGGATGCCGTTCCAGCTCAGCTCGCCATTGAGGAACGCTTCGGCGCGCTCGGTCAGTGACGGCAGCACCGGCTTAAGGTAGGTCATCAGTACGCGGAACAGGTTGATGCCCATCGAGCAGATGGCTTGCAGGTCGGCGTCGCGGCCTTCCTGCTTGGCAACCACCCACGGTGCCTGTTCGTCCACATAACGGTTGGCCAGATCGGCCAGCGCCATGATCTCACGGATGGCGCGGCCGGATTCACGGCTGGCGTAAGCCTCGGCAATGCTGTCTGCGGCGTCGGTGAAGGTTTGGTATAGCGCCGGATCGGCCAGGCTGGCTGCCAGCTTGCCGCCAAAGCGCTTGTTGATAAAGCCGGCGTTGCGCGAGGCCAGATTCACCACTTTGTTAACGATATCAGCATTGACGCGCTGCACGAAGTCTTCCAGATTCAGGTCGATGTCATCAATGCGCGAGGAAAGCTTGGCCGCGTAGTAATAGCGCAGGCAGTCGGCGTCCAGGTGTTGCAGATAGGTACCGGCCTTGATAAAGGTACCGCGCGACTTGGACATTTTGGCGCCGTTGACCGTGACATAGCCATGTACAAACAGATTGGTTGGCTTGCGGAAGTTGCTGCCCTCCAGCATCGCTGGCCAGAACAGGCTGTGGAAATAGACGATATCCTTGCCGATAAAGTGATACAGCTCGGTGGTGGAGTCCTTGAGCCAGAACTCATCGAAGTCCAGATCGCCGCGCTTGTCGCACAGATTCTTGAACGAACCCATATAGCCGATTGGCGCATCCAGCCAGACGTAGAAATATTTGCCTGGTGCATCCGGGATTTCAAAGCCGAAGTACGGCGCGTCACGCGAGATGTCCCACTGTTGCAGCCCCGACTCGAACCATTCCTGCATCTTGTTGGCCACCTGCTCCTGCAATGCGCCGGAGCGCGTCCAGGCTTGCAGCATTTCGCTAAAGGACGGCAGATCGAAGAAGAAGTGTTCGGAATCGCGCATCACCGGCGTCGCACCGGATACCGCCGATTTAGGATCGATAAGCTCGGTCGGGCTGTAGGTGGCGCCGCACACTTCGCAGTTGTCGCCATACTGATCCGGCGATTTGCATTTCGGGCAGGTACCTTTCACGAAGCGGTCCGGCAGGAACATGCCTTTTTCCGGATCGTACAGCTGGGAAATGGTGCGGTTTTTGATAAAACCGTTTTCCTTCAGGCGGCCATAAATCAGGCTCGACAGCTCACGGTTTTCGTCGCTATGGGTTGAATGATAGTTGTCATAGCTGATGCCAAAACCGGCGAAGTCCTGCTGGTGCTCCTGGCTCATTTCGGCAATCATTTCTTCCGGCTTGATACCCAGTTGCTGTGCTTTCAGCATGATAGGAGTGCCGTGCGCGTCGTCTGCACAAATGAAATGAACTTCGTTGCCGCGCATTCGTTGGTAACGAACCCAGATATCTGCCTGGATGTGCTCGAGCATGTGGCCGAGATGGATGGAACCATTTGCGTACGGTAGCGCGCACGTCACCAATAATTTTTTCGCGACTTGAGCCATAGTGAGAACTTGCTTTCTGTTATGTATAAAAGGGCCTTTGATGTTAACCGATTGCACGCGTCGCGGCTAGGGCGGTTTCTTTCGTCTTGTACGCGCCAGGCGCCGCGCAGTTCTGATATGCTTGAGCATAACGCCATTTATTCGCTATCTATTAAAATCAAGGAGCAGGGATGAACACAAAATCCCCCGAGCAGAGCAATCCCGAAGTTCTGCGTGCCCTGGTGACCGGTGTACTGGCCGCCTTTGAACACCCGACGCTGAAAAACAACCTGACGGCGCTGAAAGCGATTCATCACTGTGCGCTACTGGACGACGTACTGCATATTGAACTGACCATGCCTTTTGCCTGGTACAGCGGTTTTGAAGCGCTGAAGGCCGGCGTCAGCGGCGAACTGCTGCGCGTCACCGGTGCTGGTGCCATCGACTGGAAGCTGAAGCATGATATAAGCACCTTAAAACGCGCCAACGATCAGGCCGGCGTCAAGGGCGTACGCAACATTATTGCCGTTAGCTCCGGCAAGGGCGGGGTAGGCAAGTCCAGCACGGCGGTCAACCTGGCGCTGGCGCTGATAGCGGAAGGCGCGAAGGTCGGTATTCTTGACGCCGATATTTACGGGCCGTCAATCCCCAATATGCTGGGCACCGAAGATCAACGGCCAACCTCGCCGGACGGCCAGCATATGGCGCCGATTATGGCTCACGGGCTGGCGACCAATTCGATCGGCTATCTGGTGACCGACGACAATGCCATGGTGTGGCGTGGCCCAATGGCCAGCAAGGCGCTGATGCAACTGTTGCAGGACACGCTATGGCCGGATCTGGACTATCTGGTGCTGGATATGCCGCCGGGCACCGGCGACATTCAGTTGACGCTGTCGCAGAATATCCCGGTGACCGGCGCGCTGGTGGTGACTACGCCGCAGGATATCGCCCTACTGGACGCGGCAAAAGGCATTGTGATGTTTGAAAAGGTGCACGTGCCGGTGTTGGGCATCGTCGAGAACATGAGCGTGCATATTTGCAGCAATTGCGGTCACCACGAGCCGATCTTCGGCACCGGCGGCGCAGAAAAACTGGTACAGAAATACCACAGCCGCCTGCTGGGGCAGATGCCGTTGCACATATCGCTGCGTGAAGATCTGGACCGTGGCCAACCGACGGTGATTAGCCGGCCGGACAGCGAGTTTGCCGAGATGTACCGCCAACTGGCCGGTCGCGTGGCCGCGCAGATGTATTGGCAGGGGGAAGCGATCCCGACGGAAATTGCCTTCAGAGCGCTGTAATGGCCTGCAACTTCCCTGGCACGCAAAGCAAAACCCCGGATAGCATCCGGGGTTTTTTTTACCTGGGCTGCGCTGACAACCGATGCAGATCCGCTCGGGTATAGGGGCGGTCGATATGCGCCAGCACGGTGGCGATATGTTCCAGCAGGCCCTGCGTCGGCGCCGGTTGACGCTGCCCCATCAGGAGCAACGGCACCGCCAAGGTAACGGCTATCTGCGGCCAGGAGAGCTGCGGGAGGGGTTTACCGCGCTGTAGCCATAGAAACAGCGCGCTGGCCAGATAGCCTAATATCAGCCCGCTGATCACTTCCGAGGGGGAGTGCACGTGGATAGCCAGTCGTGATATCCCGATTGTGAGGGGCAGGATCAAACTGGCGACCAGCGCCAGGCTGCGTAGAGGATGGGAGAAGCGCCCGGTCAGCGCCCACAGCAAGGGAGGCCAGATACTGGCAGCTAGCGCCGAATGTCCACTGAACCCGGTGAAATCATAACGCTCGCTGCCGATGCCCCAGCCCATAAAGGCCAATTTGGACAGGCAGACTATTCCGCCGGCGAAACCGAAGATCAGTGCCCACTGCCAGCCTGCGGTTCGGGTGGCGCGAGGAAGGACCAATACGGTGAAAAGAATCAGTGAACACGGTAGCAGCAGCATGCTGTCACCTAAAAAAGTCAGAAAATACCAATCCAGCACATCAATCTCCGGTAAACGAGAGTAGTTCTCAAATGGGGGCCTGAGCCAACGCAGCAGTGTAACCCGCTTGAGGAGATTGCCATAGGCGCAGTAATCTTAAACTTTGACGCACCCGTCAGAGCTAAATAGGCGTGCCGCCGGTAATATAGAGTGGCGTAAAGGCCGGTAACTCCCTATAATTGTCGCGTTTTATATCCCCCTCCTCACATTACGAATTCAGGTCTTTAATTTTATGACTGACAAGCCGCATCAGTGCGTCATTATTGGTATAGCTGGCGCATCTGCCTCTGGGAAAAGCCTTATTGCCAGCACCTTGTATCGCGAACTGCGCGATCAGGTCGGCGATGAACACATTGGCGTGATCCCTGAAGACAGTTATTACAAAGACCAGACTCACCTGACCATGGAAGAACGGGTCAAGACCAACTACGATCATCCTAGCGCCATGGATCACAGCCTGCTGATTCAGCACTTGCAGATGCTGAAGGCCGGCAAGGCAATTGAACTGCCGTTGTATAGCTACACCGAACACACGCGCAAAACCGAAACGGTGCACCTGGAGCCTAAAAAGGTCATTATTCTTGAAGGGATCTTATTGTTGACCGATATTCGCCTGCGCCAGGAAATGAATTTCTCGATCTTCGTTGATACGCCGCTGGATATTTGCCTGATGCGCCGCATGAAGCGCGACGTGAACGAACGCGGGCGCTCGATGGATTCGGTGATGGCGCAGTACCAGAAAACTGTCCGTCCGATGTTCTTGCAGTTTATTGAACCTTCCAAGCAATATGCTGACATCATTGTGCCGCGCGGCGGCAAAAACCGCATTGCGATTGACATTCTGAAAGCCAAAATCAGCCAATTCTTTGAATAATGCCACCCCAGGCTGGGAGGGGCAATTCCGGCCTGTAGTCAACTATTTACGCCTCGACGTAGACCTTTTGCCCGTTGTATGGCAATTTTTGTGATAGTTAATGCGCCCTGATGGAGAAACAAGATGAGACTGTGCGACCGTGATATTGAAGCCTGGCTGGATAGCGAAAAACTGGTTATTTCGCCGCGTCCGCCGGTAGAGCGGATTAACGGGGCCACAGTGGATGTCCGTTTGGGCAATCAGTTCCGCGTATTTCGTGGACATACCGCGGCCTTTATCGATCTCAGCGGGCCGAAGGATGAAGTCAGCGCCGCGCTGGATCGCGTGATGAGCGATGAAATCGTGCTGCCGGAAGGTGAAGCATTCTTTCTGCATCCTGGTGAACTGGCGCTGGCGGTAACGCTTGAATCTGTGACGTTGCCCAATGATTTGGTCGGCTGGCTGGACGGGCGTTCCTCATTGGCGCGACTTGGTCTGATGGTGCACGTCACCGCTCACCGTATCGATCCCGGCTGGCAGGGGCGAATCGTTCTGGAGTTCTATAATTCAGGTAAGCTGCCGTTGGCTCTGCGCCCCGGCATGCTGATTGGCGCATTGAGCTTTGAACCCTTGTCCGGCCCGGCAGCACGGCCGTACAACAGCCGTCAAGACGCGAAGTACAAGGACCAGCAAGGCGCTGTGGCCAGCCGTATCGACAAGGACTAACCGCGGCAGGTGCCGCGCGGACGCGCGCTGACAAGAGGAAAGCATGAGACGATTATTGACGACGTTGGTGATTTTACTGGTGGTGCTGGTGGCAGGAATGTCCGCCTTGGTGCTATTGGTCAATCCAAATGATTTCCGCAGTTACATGGTCAAAAAGGTTGAACAGCGCAGCGGTTACCAGCTGACGCTGGAGGGCGACCTGCGCTGGCACGTCTGGCCACAGCTGAGCATTCTGGCCGGCCGCATGACCCTGACCGCACCGGGAGCCAAGGCGCCGGTGGTCAGTGCGGAAAATATGCGTCTTGACGTTAAGCTGTTGCCGCTGCTTTCGCATCAGCTGTTCGTCAAACAGGTGATGCTGAAAAATGCGGTGATTCGTCTCACGCCGGACAGTGAAGAACAAAGCCGGACGGATGCGCCGATCGCTCCCGGCGGCAGTAGCGTCGAATCGGTCGATACGCCGTGGAAATTCGATATTGATAACCTGCGCGTTGCCGACAGTCTGCTGATCTGGCAGCGCGCCAACAATGAACAAATCAACGTACGCGACCTTAATCTGACAATGCAGCGCAGCGGTGACCGACAGGCGGAAATGGAACTCTCCAGCCGGGTTAACCGCGATCAGCGCGATTTGACCTTCAATCTGTCGGCGGATCTGGACTTGCAGCAATTTCCGCGCCAGTTCAGCAGCACCGTAAATCAGTTCAACTATCAGCTCGAAGGGGTGGATATCCCGACCGGCGGCATCAAGGGGCAAGGCTCGGTACGGGCAGAGTACCAGCAGGATTCACGGCAGTTGACGCTCAATGATCTGATGCTTGGCGTCAATGACAGTCAACTGAAGGGCCGTGCCGATATCAGCCTTGGCGATGTGCCCAATTATGTGGTCGAACTTTCGTCTCCGAACCTGGATATGGACGCACTTTCCGGTTGGCGCAGCAATGCCGGCCAGGACGAGCAGCCAATGCAGGCGATGGCCGGGGCGCCGGTGATTGCCAGCGCCGGTGAAGAGCAGCAAAAAAACATGCAGGCGCTGCGTGATTTCAACGCGCGCTTGCATCTCAGCGCTGACCAGCTGACCTATCGCGGGATGGATATCACCCGGCTTGATATACAGGCGGAAAACCAGCGCGGTCTGCTGGCGGTGAAAACCCTGTCCGGTCACGTGGCCGGCGGTGATTTTTCCCTGCCTGGCTCTCTGGACGCTCGGGGGCAAAAGCCGATTATCGGCGTTCAGCCGCAGCTGGCGTCGGTTGAGTTGGGGACGGTACTGAAAGCCTTCGCGTTGCCGCAGGTGTTGACCGGGCAATTGACCATGCACGGCGAGTTCACTGGCGACCGGCTGACCGCACAGTCGTTCGAGCATCACTGGCAAGGCAGCGCCCAGTTGGCAATGAGCAATGCTCAACTGCACGGTCTGAACATTCAGCAGCTGATCCAGCAGGCGGTGGCTCGCAACGACAGCAGCGTGCGCGGTCTGGATCAGTACCAGCGTAATACCGAAGTACGACACCTCGGTGCCAACGCCAAGCTGGATAACGGCGATATCACCATTAGCGATCTGAGCGCCGATTCGGCGATGCTGAACATCGCCGGCGGCGGCAAGCTGGACATGCCGGGCAAGCAGTGCGACATGCAGTTGAACGTGCGTGTTACCGGCGGTTGGCAAGGGCGCAGTGAACTGATTGAGCAACTGCAAAAAACGCCGATTCCGCTGCGCGTATATGGCCCATGGCAACAGCTGAACTATCAGTTGCAGATCGATCAGGTGTTGCGCAAATCGCTGCAAAACCGGGCCAAGGATGCGCTCAATAAATGGGCTGATAAAAACAAAGAGTCTCGCGAAGGGCAGGATCTGAAGAAATTGCTCGATAAGTTGTAAATCTGTTCGGCGCGGGGGCCTGCTACCCGCGCCGCTTTTCTGATGGTAAATCGCATTTTCCCGCGGGTTTCCTTTTTCCCCTTTGACAAAGGTCATGTTCCCTTATACTGAATTTGTGCACAGTGATGCTCAATTCTGTCGGCTCTGACGGACAAATTCGCATAAAAAGAGATAGGGGAAATATGATAGAGCTTCTGATTGGGGTGATCGTGGCGGTGGGGGTGGGGCGTTACATCATCAAGGGCTATTCTGCTACCGGTGTGTTGATGGTCGGTGGCTTGCTGTTATTGGCAATCAGCGTGGCGATGGGCAAAAACGTGTTGCCAGCCAGCGCCACTGCGACCGGTTGGGGTGCGACCGATATCCTCGAATACGTCAAAATCCTGTTGATGAGCCGCGGTGGCGATCTTGGCATGATGATCATGATGCTGTGTGGCTTTGCCGCCTACATGACTCACATCGGCGCCAACGATATGGTGGTCAAGCTGGCGTCCCGTCCGTTACAAATGATCAACTCGCCGTATTTACTGATGGTTGCTGCCTATATTGTCGCCTGTCTGATGTCGCTGGCGGTGTCTTCTGCCACCGGTCTGGGGGTATTGCTGATGGCAACGCTGTTCCCACTGATGGTCAACGTTGGTATCAGTCGTGGCGCGGCAGCGGCCATTTGCGCCTCGCCGGCGGCGATCATTCTGGCGCCGACCTCCGGTGACGTGGTACTGGCGGCCAAAGCGGCTGAAATGCCGTTGGTTGACTTCGCCTTCAAGACCACTCTACCGATTTCGATTGCCGCGATTGCCTGCATGGCGGTGGCGCATTACTTTTGGCAACGCTATCTGGACAACAAAAGCAACGAACAGCATCACATCATGGATGTCAGTGAAATTTCCACCCATGCGCCGGGTTTTTACGCCGTGCTGCCATTTACGCCGATCCTCGGCGTGCTGGTGTTTGACGGCAAGTGGGGGCCGGAACTGCACATTATTACCGTATTGGTGCTGTGCATGCTGCTGGCGGCGCTGATCGAGTTTGTGCGCAGCTTTGATGCCAAAGCGGTGTTCAGCGGTTTGGAAGTAGCCTACCGCGGCATGGCGGATGCCTTTGCCAGCGTGGTGATGCTGCTGGTGGCTGCCGGGGTGTTTGCCCAGGGGCTGAGCACCATTGGCTTTATCAGCGGCCTGATAGGCATGGCACAGTCATTCGGTACCGGGGGCATCATCATGATGCTGGTATTGGTGGTGATCACCATGCTGGCTGCGATGACTACCGGCTCCGGCAATGCGCCGTTTTATGCCTTTGTTGAACTGATCCCGAAGCTGGCCGCGCAGATGGGCGTCAACCCGGCGTATCTGGTGATCCCAATGTTACAGGCCTCCAACCTGGGTCGTACGCTGTCGCCGGTGTCCGGTGTGGTGGTAGCGGTTGCCGGCATGGCAAAAATCTCTCCGTTTGAAGTGGTTAAGCGTACCTCGGTGCCGGTGATTGTCGGACTGATCGTAGTGGTGGTGGCAACCGAGTTGCTGGTGCCAGTGCATTTGTAATCGTCAGGTGGCCGGGCACGGGAGGCGCGTGCCCGGCGAGATTCAGACCTCATAATCCGGGTCGGGTGGGGCTAGCGGCGTGATTTTCACCCGCATGATGCGATGACTGTTGATTTCCAATGGCACAAACAGATAGTCGCCTATCGTCAACCGTTCCCCCTCCTGCGGAATGCGCTGGCAATGTTCCATCAGTAACCCGGCCAGGGTGTGGTATTCGCGCTTTTCCTCCAGTGGCAACGGCAGATAAATCACCAAATCCTCCAGCGGCATAAAACCATTAGCAATCCAGCCTCCATCATCTGTCTGCTGAATGTCATGTCGCGGGTCCAGCTCGCCATCGGCCTCCGGCAGGTTACCGGCGATGGTTTCCATCACGTCAGTCAGGGTAACGATACCTTCCACTGAACCAAATTCGTCGACCACAAAGGCAAAATGGGTCTGCGCCTGCCGAAATTGCTCCAGCGCGCCAAGCAGCGTCAGTTGCTCTGGGAAAATCAGCGGTTGGCGGATTAGACTGCGCAGATCCAGCGACTGCTGCGTCAACTGCTGTTTCAGCACGTCGATGGTGTGTATCACGCCGAGCGGCTCATCGCTGGCGCTGTCTTCAGTTACCACGATGCGCGTATGCTGGTTTTTTTCCAGCAACTGTCTGAGTTTCTGCTGTGGATCGTTAAGCTCAAGATATTCAACGTCATGGCGTGATGTCATGATGCTGCTGACCGTGCGTTGCGCCATGCCAAGCACCCGCTCGATCATATGCCGTTCCTGTTGATTAAAGATCTCTTCGCCTTCGCTGTCGGCCAGCAGATCGGCAGATTCCCGGTCGACTTCGGCATCCTCATGCCTGCCACTCAGCATCCGCAGCACCGCCTCGGCGGTACGTTCACGCAGCGGTCTAACCTTGGACAGGAAGCGTCGGCGGTTAAACTGTGCCAGCTGGTTGAGCGCCTCAATCATTACCGAGAAGCCAATCGCCGCATACAGGTATCCTTTGGGAATATGGTAGCCGAACCCTTCGGCCACCAGACTGAAGCCGATCATCAGCAAGAAGCTCAGGCACAGGATAACGATAGTGGGATGAGCGTTAACAAAGCGTGTGAGTGGCTTGCTGGCTAACAGCATCAAGCCGATGGCGATACACACTGCCAGCATCATTACCGCCAGATGATCAACCATTCCCACTGCGGTAATCACCGAATCCAGCGAGAATACGGCGTCAAGCACCACGATCTGCGCCACTACCGGCCAAAAACGCGCGCCTTTGCGCTGTCCCTGTTGCTCTTCGTCTTTGCCTTCCAGCCGTTCGTTCAGTTCCATCGTCGCTTTGAACAATAGGAATATCCCGCCGGTGAGCATGATCAGATCGCGGCCGCTGAACGGCTGATCCAGCAGGGTAAACAGAGGCTTGGTCAGCGTTGACAGCCAGGAGATGGAGGCCAGCAATACCAGGCGCATCAACAGCGCCAGCAGCAGACCGACTACCCGAGCCTTGTCACGCTGCTGCCTGGGCAGCTTTTCCGCCAGGATGGCAATGAAAATGAGGTTATCGATTCCCAGGACGATTTCCAGCACCACCAGCGTGGCCAAACCCGCCCAGATTGTTGGATCAGCGATCCATTCCATACGCCCGTTTGCACCTTATTTGTTCAACGGCTTATGCCGCAAAGAGAATGATGGGTGCTGAGAGGGGAAAATTCAAATCAGGATCTGAAGGCGTGATGAGACAGGCGTTGGTTTTTTATGCGTTTTGATTGCGTATAAATCCATCCGCAAAAGTGAGGCATAGTCTGAATTTTACGAGAAAAAAAGCGTTTCAGTACGCAAAACTGGACGAATTATCATGGCGATTTTGGCAATTCATTTAAAGTGGTTGCCATATAAGATCAATTAAATCAAGCGGTTGCATTGGCATTCTGTGGCAAAAAAACGTTAAATATCCCTGCTTTGGTAGTCTTATTCTGAAAAGGGTACCAATTGGCCATGTTTGGCTTGTATCGATACCGCAATAGTATAAGAATCTTAGCCACATAAACGTTAACAAGTATCATCGTTTACTTATAAGGACATACTTCTTTTTTAGTTTTCTGTGAGCTGTATACCACTTACGGCAACACAGTGACGGAATACCAGGCGAGCCCGGGAACAAGAAAGCCGGCCGCAGGACATCGATGACAGTGCATTGGTAGCTGAAAGCCAAGGGCGGTAGCGTGTCTGAACGCTGCTGATATGCAGGCAAATCACGCCAGAGTGGTTTGATTGAGCTACATTTATAAGTTATTTGATTGTAGGTAAATAAGATGCAAAAGAGACTGAAAGCTGTAATCCCCGTGGCGGGTTTGGGAACACGAATGCTGCCTGCAACGAAAGCCATTCCCAAAGAAATGTTGCCGGTGGTCGATAAGCCATTGATTCAGTATATTGTTAATGAATGCGTGGCCGCAGGTATCAAAGACATCGTGCTGGTGACCCATTCGTCTAAAAATGCCATCGAAAACCACTTCGACACCTCTTTTGAGCTGGAAGCCGTACTGGAATCACGCGTCAAGCGTCAATTGCTGGAGGAAGTGCAAAGCATTTGCCCGCCGGACGTGACGGTGATGCAGGTGCGACAGGGGCAGGCAAAAGGCTTGGGCCACGCGGTGCTGTGTGCCAAGCCGATGGTAGGTGACGAGCCGTTTGTAGTCTTGCTGCCGGACGTATTGCTTGATGACGCTACCGCCGATTTGCGCAAGGAAAACCTGGCCAAGATGATCGAGCGCTTTGCTGAAACCGGCTATAGCCAGATTATGGTTGAGCCGGTGCCAGAAGAAGACGTGTCGAAATACGGCGTGGTTGACTGTGGCGGCGTGGCGCTTGCGGCCGGGGAAAGCACCCCGATGAGCGCGGTGGTTGAAAAGCCGGCGCGTGACGAGGCTCCGTCGAACCTGGCGGTGGTGGGCCGTTATGTGCTGTCGGCAGATATCTGGCCGCTGCTGGAGAAAACCCCGCCGGGGGCCGGTAACGAAATTCAGTTGACCGACTCCATCGCCATGCTGATGGATCAGGAAACCGTTGAAGCTTTTCACATGAGCGGTAAATCACACGACTGTGGCGATAAACTGGGATATATGAAAGCATTTGTACAATATGGTTTGCGTCATAAAACCGAAGGCGAAGGTTTTAGCCAGTGGTTAAAACAGGCGTTGAAACAACCCTGAGTGACGCCTGCACGATCACAATATTTGAAGAGGATTACCATGACCAAGTTGAAAGCCGTTATTCCTGTTGCTGGTCTGGGTATGCGCATGCTGCCGGCTACCAAGGCGATTCCGAAGGAAATGTTGCCGATCGTTGATAAACCATTAATTCAATATATCGTGAATGAATGCGTGGCCGCCGGCATCAAAGAGATCATTCTGGTTACGCATTCTTCTAAAAATGCCATCGAAAATCACTTCGATACGTCTTTTGAACTGGAAGCGATGCTTGAAGCGCGGGTGAAACGTCAATTGCTGGACGAAGTGCAGTCAATCTGCCCGAAAGGCGTGACGTTGATGCATATCCGCCAGGGGCAGCCGAAAGGGCTCGGGCACGCGGTGCTGTGTGCCAAACCGCTGGTGGGCGATTCACCGTTCGTGGTGTTGTTGCCGGATATTCTGCTGGACGATGCCAAAGCCGACTTGAGCAAAGACAATCTGCCGCACATGATTTCGCGTTTTGAACAGACCGGCCTCAGCCAGGTTCTGGTACAGGCAGCAGACGAAAACGTGTTGCACGATTACTCGGTCGTAGAATGCGAGACCAATTCGCTGCAACCGGGTGAAAGTGCCCGTATGACCTCGATTATCGAAAAGCCGGGTCGTGAAATCCAGCTGCGTTCAAACTACTCTGCCGTTGGCCGTTATGTGCTGTCAGCCGATATCTGGCCGATACTCGAGCAGACCGAACCCGGAGCCTGGGGCCGTATCCAGCTGACTGACGCCATCGCGTCATTATTGAAAAACAAGCCGGTTGAGGCGATGGAGCTGGTGGGAGAATCGTTTAACTGTGGCGAGAAACTTGGCTACCTAAAAGCGTTTGTCACCTATGGTCTGCGCCACCCGACTCAGGGACAGGCGTTTCAGGCCTGGGCCAATCAACTGACGCTGTAATTTGACCTGCGATCCTCGTTTGATCAGTATTTATTGACGGGGATCCTGTCACGTTAGTTAATTTTAAGGAAAAGTCACTGTTTCATTTTGTATAATGGTATACATTCTGTTACTGAGTATTGAGCCGTAAGCCGTGGGGCTATCCGGATTGGCGTTGTGGCAAAGCCAATAAGCGGTGAGCGGTTACAAATAAGGCAACAGAGAGTGTGTTCAACAGCGAACGTGGCGTGCTGCTGGTGTCTTTTTGTACGTTATGCTTGTTAATAACAATACCGTTATCTAATTCAATAACAGATAAACGCTGTAAGTTTTATTACGGGTTTTCCTCATACGCGCAGGGGAAATATACCGAGGCATATTGGTAAAGCTACAGCGACGAGGCCAAGGCTGGCTAGTATTGTAGCTTTGCAGATACATTTACTATGAAGTGATGAAAATTTGATGGCAAAACGACAATTGAAAATGATATCGCTACTGGTATCACTCAGCATACTCAGCGGTTGCACCGTATTCCCGGGGACCCACCTCTCGTCATCAGGCAAGGATGTTGTCAAGCAGGAAGATGCGGACTTCGACATTGACAAGTTGGTCAATATATATCCGATGACGCCGAAGCTGCTTGACCGCATGCGCCCCGAGAAAGTGATTGCCCAACCCAATAACGAGTTAGACGCAACGCTGCGTAAGTATGAATATCGCATCGGCGTTGGCGACGTATTGAACGTCACCGTCTGGGATCACCCGGAATTGACCACCCCGGCGGGGCAGTACCGTAGCGCCAGCGATACCGGCAACTGGGTGCATTCCGATGGCAGCATCTTCTATCCGTATATCGGCAAGGTGAACGTGGTCGGCAAAACGGTTTCGCAGATCCGCGATCAAATAGCCAACCGTCTGGCCCAGTTTATCGAAAGCCCTCAGGTTGACGTTAATATTGCGGCATTCCGTTCGCAAAAAGCCTATGTTACCGGCGAAGTCGCCAAATCCGGCCAGCAACCTATCACCAACGTCCCACTGACGGTTATGGATGCCATCAACGCCGCCGGCGGCCTGACGGAAAATGCCGATTGGCGCAATATCGTGCTGACCCATAACGGCAAAGAACAGAGCCTTTCCTTACAGCGACTGATGCAAAATGGCGATCTGACGCAAAACCGCCTGCTCTATCCTGGCGATATCCTGTATATTCCGCGTAATGACGATCTGAAAGTGTTCGTGATGGGGGAAGTGAAAGCTCCAGCTACGTTAAAAATGGATCGCAGTGGGATGTCGTTGACTGAGGCATTGGGAAATACCCAGGGCATTTCTCAAACAACTTCGGACGCAACAGGTATATTCGTCATTCGACCATTACACGGTAGCGCCGGCGAAAAATTGGCGGATATCTACCAGCTGAATATGGCTGATGCCACTGCACTGGTCATGGGGGCAGAGTTCAAACTGCAACCTTATGATATCGTTTACGTCACAGCAGCGCCAATCGCACGCTGGAACCGTTTGATCTCGCAATTAGCGCCGACAATCGCTAGCTTCAATGATCTAACTGAAGGGTCGCTGCGTGTTCGCAACTGGCCATAGGGATTACTATGTTTGACTCTATTCTTCTTGTTTGCGTAGGAAATATATGCCGCTCCCCTACAGCAGAGAGATTGTTGTTGAAATATTTGCCGGAGAAACGCATCGCGTCAGCAGGAATTTCCGCTTTGGTAGGGCACGGTGCTGATGCCAGTGCTGTTGCGATAGCAGAAAAAAATCATTTAAGCCTAGAAGGGCATACTGCTAGACAACTGACTAAAGAAATGTGTCGAGAATACTCGCTAATTCTGGTGATGGAGAAAGGGCATATTGATGCCGTTTGCCAGCTGGCACCGGAAGTGCGAGGAAAGACAATGCTCTTGGCTCATTGGCTCGGGCAGAAGGAAATCCCTGATCCATATAGAAAAAGCTCTGAGGCATTTGAGTTTGTCTATCGTCTTATTGATGAAGCTGCTCAGAAATGGGCGCAGGCACTAAATCGTTAACCAGAGATCACAATGACTGATAATACTAAAGCAGGCTTATCACCGGCCAACGATCATGATGAAATTGATTTAAGTCGCCTTGTAGGTGTTTTACTCGACCATCGATGGTTAATTACAGGTGTTACAACACTCTTTGTCGTAATAGGCATCATTTACTCCATTTTTTCTACTCCCATCTACCAAGCAGATGCGATGGTTCAAGTAGAACAAAATGCAGGCAACTCGATACTGAGTGATTTTTCACAAATGTTGCCATCAAGTCAGCCTGCCTCGGCAACAGAGATTGAACTGATTTCTTCTCGAATGGTGATAGGCAAAACCATTGAAGATCTGAAGCTTGAAATTGCGGTAAGTCAAGATTACTTCCCTGTGTTTGGCCGTGGTTGGGAAAGACTCACAGGCAAAGAACCAAGCAAAGTAGAGATTAGTCGTTTGACCGTTCCTGAAAATCTGGTTGAGCAACCTCTTGAGCTGAAGTCTTTGGGAGCAAATCGGTATTCATTAAGCTTTGACGGTACGACGGTATTAAAAGGTACGGTAGGCACCTTGGCCGAGGGGAATGGTATCCATATCCTGGTTTCAGACATCAAGGCTGATGAGGGTACTACATTCCAAGTAGTCAAGAGATTGAAGCTTAACGTAATTAATACCTTGTTAAGGAATCTCACCGTTGAGGACAAAGGCAAAGACACCGGTGTTTTGGCGTTAAGCCTCACTGGCGATGACCAAGTCCGTATCCGAGAAATATTAGATAGCATTACGAAGAATTATCTCTTACAAAACGTTGAGCGCAAGTCAGAAGAGGCAGGTAAGAGTCTGACCTTCCTTAAAGAGCAGATTCCTGAAGTACGCGCTAAATTAGATGCATCAGAAGATTTGCTGAATAAATACCGTCAAAAGAATGACTCTGTCGATCTTTCGTTAGAAACGAAAGCAGTGTTGGATTCTATTGTATCGGTTGAAACACAGCTGAATGAATCGACCTTCAGAGAAGCAGAGATTTCAAAGCTCTATACTAAACAGCATCCTGCCTACAGAGCTTTGTTGGAAAAACGCCAGACGTTGGAAGATGAAAGAAAGAAATTAAACCAACGCATTGGTACTATGCCAAAAACGCAGCAGGAAATTTTACGTTTAACGCGTGATGTTCAGGTTGAACAAGAAATATTCATGCAGCTCTTGAATAAAGAACAAGAACTGAACGTAACGAAAGCAAGTACAGTTGGTAATGTACGCATCATCGATCCCGCGTTGACGCAGATTAATCCTGTTCAACCTAGGAAGTCTTTAATAATTTTATTAGCGATCTTCGTAGGTGGCATTCTTTCCATTGGCTTTGTGTTGCTTAAGACAATGTTGCACAAGGGAATCGACAATCCTGAGGCACTGGAAGAACACGGTATTAATGTGTATGCAAGCATTCCGCTATCAGAATGGCAGCAAAAGAAAGACATTGAGTTGGCAAATAAACGTGGGAGAAAAGTTTCTTCGACGGACTCGGTGTCATTGCTTGCCATCGGCAACCCAGCAGACCTTGCTATCGAGGCTATTCGTAGTTTACGGACAAGCTTGCACTTTGCGATGATGGAAGCAAACAACAATGTCATCATGATCTCGGGTGCCAGTCCTAATATCGGTAAGACCTTCGTTAGCATCAACTTGGCTGCGGTGATAGCACAGACGGGTCAACGAGTGTTGGTTATCGATGCTGACATGCGCAAAGGTTATTCGCATACCTTAGTCGGAACTGAACATACGAATGGTTTGTCTGATTACTTATCAGGGAAGACTTCGAAAGAACAGGCGATTCGTAGCACAAATATTGCGGGAATGGACTTCATTCCTCGCGGGCAAATACCACCAAATCCATCTGAGCTATTAATGCATGCCCGTTTGTCTGAACTGCTTAATTGGGCTGGTGATAACTATGACTTAATCCTCATAGATACACCTCCGGTGTTAGCGGTCACGGATGCATCAATCATAGGTCGACTGGCAGGTACATCGCTGATGGTAGCTCGCTTTGGCGTTAACACCGTTAAAGAGGTAGATTTCAGTATCCGTAGATTCGAGCAGAATGGCATTAATATTAAAGGTATCATTTTAAATGCCGTAGAGAAGCGCGCTAGCAATTACTATGGCGGCTATGGATATTATCAGTACAGCTATACGAGTGATAAGAAGCAGTAATACAAAACTGCAGGTTAAAACTACCAGACTTAGTCTGGTAGTTTTACTTTCAGATACTTAATAAAAGTAGCAAAACATGACTCATTCATTAAAAGAACGAGCCGTATCAGGGATGATATGGAGCATAGTAGAGCGTTTTTTAGTACAGGGAGTCCAATTCGGTATTAGCATTGTTTTAGCGCGTATTATATCTCCATCGGATTTCGGTTTGATCGGAATGGTGGCAATCTTTATAGTTTTATCTGATATAATAATAAATAGTGGCTTTACCCAGGCGCTCATTCAGAAGAAAGATAGAACGCAAACCGATTACTCCACGGTATTTTATTTTAACCTACTCGTCAGCGTCATCTTGTACGGGATTATCTATGTCATCGCTCCATTTGTAGCGGATTTTTACAGTGCACCTCCGTTAACACACATAATACGTGTTTTGGGTGTAAGCATTATTATAAAGTCGCTGTGCTTGGTGCAAACCACTAAACTAGCCATCGACCTTAATTTCAAACTAAGAACTAAAATAAATTTCTTGTCTGTCATTATTAGCGGTTCGCTTGCTCTTTATTTAGCCTATCATGGCTTTGGAGCGATGGCGCTTGTCTACCAAACTATAATAAACTCAATTTGCGTTACCATCTTTATGGCTATCCTGCTTAGATGGCGGCCAAATTTTGAGTTTTCATATGTTTCCTTAAAAAGTCTTTTTGGCTTCGGTTCAAAACTGCTGCTGGCTAGCTTTGTAAGAACGATCGTTGATAATTGCTATGCGATCCTGATAGGACGATTCTTCTCGAGTAAAGAAGTTGGCTATTATACTCAAGGGCGGAATATTCCTGACCTTATCTCTGTAAATTTGTTCAATATCTTGCAAGGCGTACTGTTTCCTATCATGTCCTCAACTCAGGATGATACGGAAAGACTGATACGTATCTACAAAAAAAGCCTTGATATGACGGCTTTCATCGTGATGCCTGCGATGGTGGGGTTCACTTTTTTAGCTGAACCATTCGTGCATTTTTTCCTGACAGATAAGTGGTTACCTGCTGTGGTTGTCATTCAATGGATTTGCTTGTCGCGAATGATCATTCCAATGAGCGCTCTTAACTGTAGTTTAATTAATGCTGTGGGGCGTTCTGACACTTATCTCAAAGTGGATTTAAGTAAATTGCCTATCACCGTGGGAGCATTGTTAATCACGGCTCCATTCGGTTTAACCGCCGTCGTCGTAGGAAATTTCGTAGTATCATTAATTTGTTTCTTTATTAATGCTTATTATCCTGGCAAATGGTATGGTCATGGCGCATGGCAACAAATAAAAAGCATGTTGCCGATGATGCTAGCAACATTAATTATGTCTGCTGCATTATGGTTTATACGTATTGATAACGGTATTTATGAGATTATCGTTAAAGTGTTTGTAGGTGCCATTGTCTATTATTGTGCCAGTATTTTTCTAAAAATTGATTCTTGTCATGAAGTTAACAAAATTATTCTTTCAGCATTGAAGAAAAGAGCGAGCCGTTAAATTTGTCTGCAGTAAAATACGTATAGGGAAGGATAATGAAAACGATTATAACAATAAATGAAGTTTGTTCAGATAATATCGGCGACCACGCTATTAATGAAGGATTAAAGAAATTAATAACCGCATCTGGTTATTCGGTTGAAAGTTATGGGTTTGATGCGGAAAAGAAAATTGCCGTACCCAAGGTTACTAATGAAAAGCTCACCGCCAAAGTATTTTTAAGAAAAGCGAAAAATTTATTCTTAAATCGCATACAGTTTCTCAAGTATGCCCGCTGGTATCTACATAATAAAAAAAGAATAGAAAGCACGAGCTGTCGAGATGCAGAAATAATGATGATTGGTGGTGGCCAGCTCATTCAAAGCGGGGGTACGTTTCCTATAGCCATGTATACATGGGCTAAATATGCAAAGAAAAATAACAAAAAGTACGTAATTTTAGGCGTGGGGTGTGCGGAGAAATTTAGCTGGCTAGATAGCGTACTTTATAAATACGCGTTAAAACATGCTAATGGTGTTTATGTTCGTGAGAAACGTTCCATTGATAAATTAAAACGCTTTTTTGATTTTACCCCGTCTTATATTCCTGATCTGGCCTTTTCTTTGTATGAAAAAGAGAGTTATCCCGAAAAGGGCAGTGTGATTATAGGTGCTACTGCCTATTATGTATATTCCAAGAATGTCAAAGAGACCGGGCAAAGTGAGTTTAAAACTCAGCAGGAATACATAGAGGACTGGCGCCAGGTCGTTGAGGATGAAATAAAAAAAGCAGGAAAAAAAGTTGTGCTTGCTTCTACAACCGTCGAAGATGCGGAACTTAATAAACTGATTTATAAAGAAGTGCTAAAAAATAACTCTGAAGAAAATATAGAATTATGTGAGAAAGTCCCTGCGTTAAACATTTACCTTGATTATTTAAGAGTCTCCAGCAAAGTTTACTCTGGGAGAATGCATTCTTTAATCCTTGGGAAAATACTTGGTAATGATCTTGAGCCTTGGTTGATTTCGAAAAAAATCGAATACTTCATGGATGAGTACGGGAATCGACATGTAGAAGAAATTAATAAAGAACTTAAAGACGTTTTTGCAAACATAATCAAGAAATTTGGCTAAGGAGAACATTTTGCTTTTATTTGATCTTTCCGCAACTCAACCTTCGCTTGAGTCTAAATTTCATGGTGGTTCGGAATATGCTAAGCAAGTATTTTTTTCAAGTATCGAACATGGTTACAAAAACTTTGCTTGTGTCTATGATACAACTAAAGAATTAGATGAAAAGATTAAAAAGATTTGTGCTGATGTAGGCTTGAAAGTAATAGGTGTAAGTGGGGATAAAGAATTAATTGCGCTGGTAAACTCAAATCAATTTTCAACTTTTTATTCTGCTCTGCCTTACCATCTTTTTGATGTTGATACGAGTAGGGTTAATTTCATAATGACGGTGCATGGGCTGCGAGAAATAGAATGTAGTTACGATCCCGTACAATGGCATTATCGTGATGGACTAATATCTAAAGCTAAGCTATTAATAAAAAGGTTATTTTTCAAAAATAAAGAATGGGAAAGCTATTTTGATCGGTTTGGTCGGTTGCTAAACAAAGAAAAGACGAAAATTATTACTGTTTCTGAACATAGTAAACATTCTATGCTTTGTTTTTTCCCAAATCTATGCGCCGATGATGTTTATGTGTCACCAGCTCCTTGTCCTTTCGGTAAAGCAGATCCTGTATTAGCGAAAGAGTACCACTATTTGGAAAAATACGGGAAACAGTTCTTTTTATTGGTTAGCGCTAATCGCTGGATGAAGAATAACTACCGAGCGATAAAAGCGTTGGATGATTTTTACAGTAAGCATCCTTCCTGTACGCTAAAAACGATTGTATTAGGGAAAAAGAACGCGCATCCAGGCATAAAGAATACAGAGCAATTTATATATATTGACTATGTTGATTATGAATCATTAGATTGGTTCTATAAAAATGCCTATGCATTTATATATCCCAGTTTGAATGAGGGATATGGTTATCCGCCAATTCAAGCGATGCACTATGGCACTCCCGTATTGGCGTCAGCTGTGTCCAGTATTCCTGAAGTTTGTAAAAATAATGTACTATATTTTAATCCAACAAATATTAATGAAATTGAGAATAGAATTTCACAAATTTACCATAATAAAAAGCTGTATGATAACTTATCGTTATTAGGACGAAAAGCGGCTTCAGACGTTAGTGTTGTTCAGAATGAAAAATGGGGTAATTTGCTTTCAGTTATTTTTGATGGCAAATGCTAATAGATAGTTATTTTTGGTGAATAATTGTGAAAAAGATTCTTTTTATCATGCCAATCCTTGGCCGGTCAGGTGCAGATAGAGTTATCTTCACTTTACTTAATAATATAGATAGAACTAAGTTCAAGCCTTATTTGCTATTATATAAAAACGATAGCGAAAAAAATACATTAGTCAGAGAGTTAAACGAAGACGTTATTGTTGAATATTTAAACATCACTGGGCGAGCAAGATATTCTTTGCCAAAAATTGTTTTAGGCATAAAAAAAGTAAGTAAAAAACATAGTATTGATACTATCTTTATTAGCTCAGGAACATCCAACTCGACGCTATCACCATTTTTGAACTACTTTGGAAAACATATAAAGAAAATTGCCAGAGAGTCAAATCTTCCGAGTTTGTTCGAGAAAAATTTCATAGCCAAGTTCTTGTACAAAACATGTTATAAAAGTTACGATGTTATCGTCGCGCAAAGTGATGATATGGTTAACGATCTCGTTAAAAAAATGAATGTACCACAAAATAAAATCGTTAAAATTAATAACCCACTTGACTATAAACATATCAAGACCTTGAGCCTTAAGCCCTCAGAGCATTCATTTCCTGCTGATAGAATAAACTTATTGTCAATAGGCCGATTGACATACCAAAAAGGCTATGATCAATTGCTAAAAAGTTATAAGAATTTACCTGAAGGGAAATATCATCTGACAATAGTTGGAGAGGGGGAGGATGAAGCAATGTTGAAACAGCTATGTTCTGACTTGCAACTAGAACGTAGCGTTACATTTATTCCGTTCACCGATAACCCCTATGCATTACTAAAAAACTGCGATGTCTTTATTTCTAGCTCACGCTGGGAAGGATATCCAAATGTCGTTATAGAGGCTATTGCCTGCGGAACGCCAGTGCTTGCCAATGCTTATCCTGGTGGGATAAATGAAATCATTAACGAAAAGAATGGCATAATCTGTGACATCACGGGTGAGCTAGAAAACGAGTTGAATAAAGTTTTAAATATTAAAAATGTATTAATTGATAACGCGATAATAGATAATATCTTGCGGAAATATGAAAGTATTCTATAGTCAAAATACATCTATTTAATTTGTGGTTTTATTAAGGTTTATATTGTTTTAGTATGCCGTAAAGGATCTTTTATGAGGCGATTTATTGTTCTCGACAGTTTTCGTGGCATATGTGCCCTGTGTGTAGTATTCCATCATTTTAACGTCAGAGGGAGTATTACCGAGTGGGGGTTGTTTCGAAATGCAACCTTTATGGTCGAGTTTTTCTTTGTTTTAAGTGGTTTTGTATTAACTCACGCCTACAGTAAAAGAGATTTTGACTGGGCAGCAATGAAAAAATTCGCGATAACGCGGACTTTTCGTTTATTTCCACTCCATATAATAATGCTAATCGTATTCATCTTCTTGGAGTTGGCTAAATTAATTGCGCAATCGAAAGGTATTGATTTTAACAAGCCTGCCTTTAGCGGCGTGAATGCACCAATACAAATTTTGCCAAATATATTACTGCTTCAGTCTTGGTTAACTTCTGCTGCTACACTTTCATTTAACTATCCTTCATGGAGTATAAGCGTTGAATACTATCTATATGCCATTTTTGCGATAGTATTATTGTTTTCACAAAAAGCAAAAAGCTCATTGGTTATTATCTTTTTGATCATTTCGTCCGTTGGGTTTTTAGGACTGCTAGTTCCCGCTATCACAATTCTAAAAACAGAGGCACTTAGCGGTTTAGCCTGTTTTTTTGGTGGGGCAATAACCTATATTATTTATAATAATAGTCAGCCAGGGAAACTACCTCGCCTGTTCTTTTCAATGCTTGAGGTTGCTTCAATATTAATATGCTATTATGCGGTGACTTTATCTTATGAGTATAAAGAGATTTTCACCAGCGTGCTTTTTTGCGTAACTATATATATATTCTCCTTTGAGATTGGCGTTTTGTCCTCTTTACTAAAACGTTCTGTCTTCGAATTTTTCGGCAAGATATCATTCTCTATATATATGACCCACGCAGCTGTAGTATTTGTAGCTATTAGTCTTGCCATGGGGGCCGAGAAGCTGGTAGGATACAGTATAACGTATTCAGTCACTACGAAAACGGGTAGTACATTGCGTTATATTGATTTGGGTAATGTGTTATATAATAATTTATTCGCACTCTCCCTAATTGCCATAGTCATCGCTGTATCGTATATTTCTTATAACATCATTGAAACTAGATCAATTTCAGCGGGAAAGAAATACACTAAAAATAAAATGATAAACACTCAATAAAAATACATAAGCGCTAGGCTTAGGTTTAACTCCTATAGAAGATTTTTTATGGCTTATACAATGAGAGTATTTAAGTTTAGAAACACACCGGAAATTGCACTGAAGATATTCCTTATCCTCTGTTTTTTCTCTGGTGTAATTGGTGTCGCTTCTGCGATGTTGGCGATGCCGGTTTTGAAAGTTTGGAAAGAAGCTTTTATTGTAATTCTGTTTATAGTGGCGTTGTTATTCTCTCAAGGGAAGGTTAGTAATAAAATAATAATCCCGGTAGCAATATTAATAGCCATCAGTATCTTTGCTATATATTCAATGCTTGAAATTCTTTCCTCGCATACCTTTATCATACTCTATCAGCTGAAGTTTGACATTATTCCTGTATTATTTATTGTCGCCGTTTTACTTATCTTTTCAAAGATGTCTAAAGATGAGTTATTGTCTTTTAGTATAAAACTAGTAAAACTTGTATTGTTTTTAGGTGCACTTAACGCGATAGCAGTAATTCTTCAACAACTATTTCCTGACTCTTTCATGGGACTGCTCGGTCTGGATGCTGGACAGTGGGGTAGCGACGCCGGCGTGCGTTTGAACTCGACCGAAGGTAATATCCGCGCCATTGGCTTGCAGCTCTCTTTTACGATGTCTGGTGTTCTAATGTTATTCTGCATGATCTTGTCAATCGAATGCGGACGTTTTATAAAGAGTAAGTTTCTAAAGACTTTTCTTTTCTTATTATTCTTTGTTGCAATAATTTGTACAACTTATAAAACTGCTATCATAGGCGTGATGGTGTATTTTTTGGTGAAATTCTTCGAGAAGTTTTTACCCTCCATATCAAAAATAGCTATATTTATAATTGGATTAATCATACTTCTCTTTTTTGTTTATTCGACCCACGACTACGCCGTATATAATGGTGTTCGCGTATACAACCAAACCGCAGCCTATAACTCTATTTATCTGCGAGTCCTAGAGCACCACAAAATAATAGCTTCACTAGATTCACTGGAAAAAGTACTTTTCGGTGCGGGGCTAGGCATTAATGGTACTTTTGGGCTTGATAAAACAGAATATGGTATCACTGCAATAGCAACAGATAGCGCATATATATATTTAGTGAGTAATTATGGATATGTTGGCTTTTTTGTATATCTTTTTATTCTGATTTACATTCAAATAAAACTGTTTGCAATTAAAGCTTGTGACGTGTTTGGTGCCAGACATTTGATATTCTTTACCCTGGTGATTGAGCTTTTTTATAACTTAGGGCTTGGTAACTTCCCCAACAACATACTTCTCATTGTGTTTGTTGCGGTACCTTTTGTGCTGAAGAAAAAGGGATGCACAAAAGAAGATGTTGCTGCTTATAGCTATAAATGAATTATTCAAATCAAAGAGAGAGTTATGATTTATATTAACGCTAGATTTCTTACGCAAGATGTTACAGGAGTACAACGATTTGCTGAACAAATCTGCTTAGAGTTAGCAAAGCTAAGAGATGATATCGTACTGTTAGTCCCTCGGAACATAAAGCGATCTTCATTTTCTCAAAACGTTAATATAAAATCTATTGGCAACAAGAGTGGCCACTATTGGGAACAGATAGAACTGCCAAAATATCTCAAGTCCATCGGTTCACCACTGCTGATAAACTTGTGCAGCACGGCGCCAATTTTTTATAAGAACCAGATTGTTACTCATCATGATGTAACCTATAAGAGATATAAAGCCAGTTTCTCATGGAAATTCAGAGCGCTATATTCGATATTGATTCCATTGATGCTTAAGAACAGTAAAGCTTTAATTACCGTAAGTGAATTTTCAAAGTCAGAAATATTAAGTTATTTTAATTACGATCCACAAAAAATACATATCATCTATAATGCCGTTGGCTCGGAATTTACAAATTCACAAGCAAGTGTGAAAGAAAAAGAAGATTATTTACTGGCTGTTTCTTCACCGAATTTTCACAAGAATTTCCATGGGATGCTTGAAGCTTTTAATATTTTGCGTAGCAAATATGATATTCCATTTAAGCTAAAAGTTATTGGAAAATCTTCTGCCAGCTTCGCTGCACAAGATTATACGAAAGCCACTGACTCTGATGATGTTAGATTTTTGGGACGAGTAGATGATAATGAACTGATTTCTCTTTATCAGAATGCTACGGCCTTTGTTTTCCCTTCTTTTTACGAAGGCTTTGGCATACCTCCATTAGAAGCGCAGGCCTGTGGATGCCCAGTGATATCTTCTAACAAAGCTTCAATGCCCGAAGTATTAAATGACAGCGTCCTTTATTTTGATCCTTATGATAATACTGCGATGGCCGAGGCAATGAAACGAGTCATTGTTGAATCAGAACTAAGAGATAATCTGATTACCGCAGGCTTAGCTAATGTAAAGAGATTTTCATGGTCTCTATCCGCAAAAAAAGTAAATAGTATTGTCGATAATATTACTTCATCGGAGCTTGATCGGTTATGAAGGTACTCCATGCGGCTGAAACCATTAAAGGTGGCGTAGCAACAGTCATGCGGCAGATAATTCTTGCTAATGTTGCCGACCCGGAAATCAAGGATGTTCATTGCCTTATTCCGAGAGACCAAAAAGATGAAGTAAAAGTGTTACCGCAAGAAACGGTTCTGACGTTTAAGCGAAGTGGTAGAAACCCTATTTCTTTTCTTTCTTTCGTTTTTAAATTCATTTCCACCCTAGTGCAATATAAACCAGATTTGATACATCTTCATAGCACATTTGCTGGTGTGTTGGGGAGATTGGTATTGATTCTCTGTTATCCTATCTATCGTCCCAAAGTCATTTATTGTCCTCACGCTTTTTCTTTCTTAATGGAAGGTGGAAATGCAAAGAGACTTGTTTATAAAATAATTGAAAAAGGACTGTTGCCTATTACTGATGCAGTAATTTGCGTAAGTGAATTTGAACGAAAGGCTGCTATAGAACATGGGTTAAACGCCAAGAAACTCAAGGTTGTTTACAATGGCGTCCCGATAGCCAGCGATACGGATGTTTACCCAAATCCGTTCCGGCAGGATGTTATCAATCTATTATTTGTGGGTCGTTTTGATTACCAGAAAGGGTTTGATATTCTTTCCAAGATGGTCAACGATCTGGCAGGAAAGCCCTATCATTTGACCATTATCGGAGGGGCAGTTCACAGTGACGAACTTCAATATGAATTGCCGCAAACAACGTTTACCGGCTGGCTTTCTTCGGATCAAATTGCCCCTTATTTTTTCCACGCTGATGTCTTGATTATTCCCAGCCGCTGGGAGGGCTTTGCGATGGTTCCCCTTGAAGCAATGAGTTATGGGACGCCAATTATATCCAGCAATTGTACGTCTTTTCCTGAGATGATCACTCCTGGTGTAAATGGCTATATGTTTGATATAACTTCGCCTTCAGAGTTGCCAAAAATTATAGAGGGAAAAAGTAAAGAAGATTGGAGGCTATTAGGCATTAATGCCAAAGCTATTTTCTTGAATAAATTTAAGGCGGATAAAATGATAGCTGAGACAATTAAAATTTATAAAGAAAGTTTCATATAGGCTTTTTGAAACCTACAAAGCTTAGGTGACTTGATGAATTATAGTATGATTCCTTTGCAATTTATATTTTTTGCGTGGTTATAGTGAGTTGGCTTCTTAACCTAATTCAGGTTTGGTATATATTTTTTCAGGTTACATCAATAATAACGGTGTCGTCATTTAATTGACATGGTAAATTCTATGGAAAAAAAACAAAAGTACCGTAGTGGGGGAGTTGCAAAGCTTTCACTGGCTCTCTCTGACTTATTCTTCTTCAATGTTTCTGTATATATTACATACTATTTGTTAGAGTCTTATTTCGGCGGGCTTGAGAATTTCGTCCCCCCTGAACAGTTCTATACTCGGTTATTCGTTCAGTTTGCTCTTTCCATTATTTGTATTGTTTGGTTTTGGGTACGGTTACGCCATTATACATATAGAAAGCCTTTTTGGTTCGAATTGAAAGAAGTAATACGGACGTTACTAATTTTTGCGTTGTTAGACCTGGCACTCGTTGCATTTTCTAAATGGAATTTCTCGCGATATGTTTGGTTGATTTCTTGGATGCTGGTGATTTTCTTAATTCCATTAGGGCGTTCAATAACTAAAAGGTTGCTCGACAAATTAGGCTATTGGAAAAAACATACGATTATTATTGGTTCGCGAAAAAATGCATTTGAAGCGTATGCGGCTTTGCAAAGTGAAGCCATCCTTGGTTTCGAGGTTTGTGCTTTTGTATGCACAGATACGCCTTGTGAAGAGCATTATTTTGGTGTTCCTGTCATCAATTCTGAAGAGGAGCTCTGGGCCGTTGCGGATATCCAAAATACACAGTTTATTGTTGCTCTGGAGTTTGAACAGCATGCGTTGCGTGATCGATGGTTAAAAGATCTCGCCAAGCATAATTGCCGTTCAGTATCTGTTATTCCAACTTTGCGCGGTGTTCCTCTTTATGGAACTGATATGTCATTTATCTTTAGCCATGAGGTCATGATTCTGCGTGTAAGCAATAACTTGGCAAAGCGTTCTTCTCGTTTTATAAAGCGGACATTCGATATCTTTGGTTCTTTACTCATCATGTTGCTGCTATCTCCCGTATTGATATTTTTAGCCTATATGGTTTCAAGGGATGGCGGGAAGGCTATTTATGGTCATGAGCGTGTTGGCCATAATGGTAAAAAGTTTAAGTGTCTAAAATTCCGTTCAATGGTGATCAATTCTAAAGAGGTTTTAGAAGATCTGTTGAAAAACGATCCTGAAGCCCTCGCAGAGTGGAACCGCGATTTTAAACTTAAAAACGATCCGCGTATTACCAGAATAGGCGCATTCATACGTAAGACCAGCCTGGATGAATTACCACAACTTTGGAATGTATTCATTGGTGAAATGAGTCTTGTTGGTCCAAGGCCTGTAATCGAAGACGAGCTTGAGAGATATGCCGGCGACGTCGATTATTATTATATGGCTAAGCCAGGTATGACAGGACTTTGGCAAGTAAGCGGCAGGAATGATATTGATTATGATACCAGGGTCTATTTTGATGCTTGGTATGTCAAAAATTGGGCACTTTGGAATGATATCGCCATTCTGTTTAAAACAATAGCTGTTGTATTGAAAAGGGACGGTGCTTATTGATTCTTATCTTGCGCATTGTTAGTTAAAACCTGCTGACGGCTCCATATGCAGGTTTGGCATTTAACCAAGTACGTCAATACGCTTGGTAAGCCAAGTGGCGTACTTTTAAAAAGCTATTGTCTATGACCGATAAAATCGTTTCCTTGCAGGTGATTTACCGGTCATAGACAACTGCAACTAGTTTTCTTTACTCATTTTTAAAACCGGTGTCACATCGTCGGTGCTGCTATTGTTATCTCCTTCAATAATTAATGGCGTTACTTTTTCCTGCTGTTGCTGTGTGAATGAGAAACTTTTGATAGTTTGAAGAATACTTTTTTCTTGCGTGTCTTTCTTATTTGTCCAACTAACGGTTGCTCGCTCATTCCCCTTTTTTAACTCAATAATATTTTTGCCATTTTCTGACTGTTTATAATCAACAATTTGATAACTGTGTGCTATCTCCGCAATTTTCTTCAAATTTGCGGCTGCAGGTTTTGCAACCAGATCCTGTGCAACAAACCCGAACCGGTCTTCACGCTCTTTTGGGTTTGAACCATCATCAATCAGGTCATACCACCAAATTCCTTTGATATAATCTCTCGATTTTGCCAGTAATGTATATTTAACTACGTTCTGCGCCGCCAGCTCACCTGATACTCCACCATCCCCTATATGCGTTGGGAATCCCATTTCAGTTATATAAATAGGAACTGAACGCCCTGTTTTCGCACGAAGTTTCTTTTCAAACACATCAATGCCCGCTAGATTCCCTTCAGGCTTGCGCATTTCTTTGTCAGGATTGCGATAGGAATAAGGGTGGATTGAGATCCCATCGACATATTGCATTAATCCCAAATCTATTAATTTATCCAGCCAGGCATTATCCTTGTCTTTCAATGGGTTTAACGAACCGGTGACGACCACTGCATCAGGATCGGCTTTTTTAACCGCCAAGGCAGCTTTTTTAACCAATTCGAAAAAAACCTTTTCGGAAGGGGGCTTTTTATTGCCTTTAACCCCAGTTCCGACTAGCCATTCATTCCATACTTCATAATATTTTACTTTGCCCTTAAATCTTTTTGCTGTCCAATATGCGTAATCTGCAAAAGCATTAATTGCTGCTTCGCTTGTTGGATAACCATTATTATCATAAAGACGATTGGTATAGGCTAGCACCAACATTGAGCTGAGCCCATAGTCCTGTTGGCTCCTGGCAAATACGGCATCAACTTTTCCTAGGTTACCTATCAACGAGAATTGACGATTGGGACCGGCAACCTGTGCCCATGGATAATCCTCGCGTATTGATGTAAACCCATAATCTTTAGCTAGTTTTAGATAATAACCGCCTTCCTTGGGATAATGACGAACATGCATATTTATCCCGACTTCGAAAGCATTGACATAACCTATTGGTAAACAGAAAAGCGCGGCAGTTAACCCCGTTGTAATGCCCCTCTTAAGACTAATGTTATTCATGCTGCTTCCTTCTATGTGAAATTAACAGGATAGTATGCTGAAATTTATAAAAAATCAGGTGAAAACTCTGATATATATGGCTTAAAAATCATCAGGTTACAAAATAATCGCTTACTTGCAGTCTTCAGTATATAGGATTAGTAGTAATTGCTAGGCATATCACTTTGTTTTATTGTTATAAAATATTAAGTTACGTGAGTGATTATTTCACCTGTTGATTTTTTCGTTTGGACTCTTTATTTTTTATTCTTCCCCCTTCCTTGACAGAATTCGATTCATTTCCTTTTATTTAAGGGCAGTAAAGTTATTTTATTTTCCTTACCGCTTAGCCTGCTAATGATTTAGCCGCAGGTGCAGTAGTTTTCGAACGCTAAAAAATGCATCCAAGGGGGATGTTATGGCTTCTTTAGTTTATCAATACGAGGCAGCATCAATTTACTATGCTGTTTTGGGAAAAAATGCATCCAGCTCTGCTATTGATTACTTCGGGAATCAATTACAGATGGGCGCCAGAACGGATGTTCAGTTTATCAATGGATTATTAGCATCCGCAGATGGACTAGCGCGCTTTGCAACCAAGTCATCAGCTGAAACTCTGCAAACTATATATACTAATATTCATGGTGTTGCCGCTACATCAGAGCAAATAGCCTCACTGCTGGCACGCAGTGATAATATAGGCAGCATCATTAATGGCCTGATTAACGACCTTACCAACTATTCCGGGTCTGATAGTGCAACACTATCACAGCAAACAAATTTTGAAAATCACATCAAGACTGCGCTGTATCCTTCTGCAACGAGCATAGATACAGGTACTGGCGCTTCGGATGTTGCCGCGATCTACCATGTGCTTGGTGCTGGCTTATCTACCAGTGGAATAAATTATTGGGGTACGGCGATCGATTCTGGAAGGGTAGCTATCGATAAAGTTGCCCAGGCTTTTGTTAATGAGCGTTCTTACCTTACTTCGCTGAGCAATGAAGATTTTGTGGCACGTATCTTCCAGTTTGGCTTTGAGCGTGCGCCTACTGCATCTGAGTCCGCTGCCTATCTGGCTGAACTTGCTGGTGGCGCTACGCGAGGCAATATTGTCGTTGACATTATCGGAGCGCTGCGTTCGAACGTTGATCCTAGTGATGCAACCGCCCAGGCGCATTTTAATGCAATCACCGACGTTTATGCTCCTGGTCATCTGCCAGCGCTGAATATCCAAGAACAGGTTGCTGCAATCTATTTAGGCGCGGCCCATCGTGGCATTGATGCTCAAGCTTTGGATACCTGGGGCAAAATGCTTTCTGCCGGCAGCCTCAATGCGACTACGCTTACAGCCAAGTTATTGAACTCAACTGAATTCCAGAAAAAAGGCGCTCAATTAACGGGTGATGATTTCATCCAGCATGTTTACACGGCCGTGCATGGCGTTGCGGCAACGGCGGCTCAATTGGCCGTCTACAGCGCATTGGGCACTAACAAGTCAACAATCACCCAGGCCATTATCAACGATCTGCGTAGCTCAACGGCTACCGATGCAACCACCATAACCCAACAGCATGCGTTTGAAGCGGATATCGGTACCAGCCTGCTGTATAAAACTGCGGCATCGCTGACGGCAACCGCCGCAGGCGGCAATGCCACCGGCACGGTAAATACCGGTGCCAGCCACGTGCTGAGCAACGCCGAAACTGCCGTTTTGACTAACGTAGTGTTGAATGCCAACGCTGCCAGCGCGGTAAACCTGAAGTTCGCCGATAATCTGTCTAACCTGACCATCAACGGTACCAGTGCTGCCACCGTCAGCCTGTCGGACAACGGCGTAAATGCCGGAGTGGATGTTACCGTGAATAACGGCAACGTGATCCTCAACGGCAGCTCTGGCGCCGATGACGTGACACTGACCACCAATGCCAACGTTGCTACTGGCACCGGTGATTTTAACCTCGGAGCAGGCAATGACTCGCTGAAATGGGCCGGCAACGCCGCTACCGGCGCCGCCAACACGGTTGGCTCCGGTATTAGCGCCAACGGTGGTGACGGCATCGACACCATTTCTGCCAACTTTATCACCAAGAACGTCGCCATCACCGGCACCCTGCTGCGCACTGCGACCATTACTTCCAACTCTTCACAGTTCAGCAACTTTGAAAAAGTGGATCTGGCTGGTTACATCGGCAAGGCAACGGTTACCGGCGGTACTTCTACCGCGGCAAACCACACCTTTGACTTCGGCGTACTGACCGGTAATGCGACTACCGAATCCAGCACCGCCGTTTCCACCACCAACCAGGCGGCGACCTCAACCGTGGGTTCACAAGGTTTCGTGCTTTCCGGCCTGGCCGATCAGGTCAAGGTTATCAACGCTGCCGGCGGCAACTCCGCGCAGTTGGAAGTCACCGGTAACGCGACCTCTGCCAGCGATCTGGCGATCACTTTCCGTCAGAACGCCACCGATCATTTCAACGTCAACTTCAACGCTGAAAGCAATACCGATATCAACGCCGGTACGCTGAGCCTGAACAGCAGCAGCTCGGTGTTGGCAGGTACTGCGCTGCGTACGGTGAACATCTCCTCTGGTGGGACCGGCGACTTTGACAATACCCTAACGCTGGCTGGCAACAATGCGCAGGTGCAAACCATCAACGTGTCCGGCGATCATACGCTTGACTTGAATCTGGGCAGCGGCTTTAGCGATGTTCGTACCATCAACGCCTCTACCAATACCGGCGGGCTGAATCTTGATTCGGCGCATGGCGGTACCGGTGACGGCCTGATCGTACAGCTGTTGAACGCCTTGCCATTGAGCGTGGTCACCACCACATTGTTGACACCGGTTCTGACAGCATTGGGGCTGAACGGTTATCAGTTGAACGTAACGGGTACCGGGACTGCGGACAGCTTCGACATCGCTGCCAACACCAGCGTTACCGGTGGTGCCGGGGCTAATACCTATGAGCTGAAATCCAGTACTTCAGCCGCGGGTGTGACCATCAATGACTTCAGCAGTGCGAAAGACAACATTATTGACGGGCTGTCCGGCCTGAAAATCTCTGATGATGCGTCTGGCACGGCAATTGCGGACTATGGTACTCGTTCGTCCGACGTATTGGATGGGATCCTGGGGACACTGTTGGGCGGGGTGGTTGGTTCTGCGGCCGGCCTGCTTGGCGGCATCCTCGGGCTGAACAACAGCAATTCGTTGACCGCAAAAGTGGGTGTGGCGTCGGTGGTGTTTGATGGCTTGAACACCGATTCCTATCTGATTATCGACAACAACGATAACGGTACGCTGGATAATGCTGACTCGGTTATCTATTTGACCGACCAGAATCACCAGAACCTGCTGGATACGCTGCACTATGCTCCACAGGTTGCACTGAACGGCATCGCCGATGCTGGCGCTGGCGCCGATCTGGTCGCTGCATAACATCTGCTGCTACATCCCCCTGATAATGGGGGATATTTACCTGCTAACAACGCCCGATGAAGTTTGTCGGGCGTTTTTTATTAATGTAAGGCAATCGGATATCGACTTTTCTGAGCGATCCATCAATGGTTCATTTTAAGACGAGATAATAGACACGCCATGTACATTTATTATACGGAATTTATATTTCTCTGTGGCTCTCTGACATCCAGTATTATTATTTTTACAGCGACAGGTCGAATGGCATGGGGAGCCGGTGGCTTATAAAGTTTACCATGATAATAACCGGGGTGAATGATGTGTGAAGTCGTAACTGTCTAATAGATATACTAAAAATCAGATCTCTAACCAATTGATTGTTATTGACTTTTTTTGTTGCCGGTTTTCTGGTTTTTTTTTCGTTTTGACCTTGCTGATATTTGAATTTGGTAACTATAGTTAAAAGCGGTAGCTGTAGTCTGGTGCAGGGTTGGGATGCTGAGCGTATTAAGATTTTCCTTAGTACGGATCTCTGTGGATTTGACTGGCAGCGTAGGTGAAGTAAGGATAAAAAGTGAACCAATTCATACCGCGCAATGAGATTGCGGATGTTATACGCACACGCAGTAAAGTTTTCTGGACCGTGGGTATATTTACTGCATTTATAAATCTATTAATGCTCGTTCCTTCTGTTTACATGCTTCAGGTATATGACAGGGTTCTCCCTTCGCGTAATGAAATCACTCTGCTGATGTTAACGCTGATCATGCTGGGGCTGTTCGGCATGATGGCCATGCTGGAATATGTGCGCAGCATGGTGGTGATCCGCATCGGCAGTCAGCTGGATATGCGTCTTAATACTCGAATTTACACTGCCGCATACGAATCAAACCTTAAAAACGGTTCATCCGACGCCGGGCAAATGCTGGGCGATCTGACCACGCTGCGTCAATTTCTCACCGGTAGCGCCTTATTTGCGTTTTTTGATGCGCCCTGGTTCCCGATCTATCTGCTGGTGATTTTCCTCTTCAACCCATGGTTGGGGCTTTTTGCCCTGGTCGGATCGCTGTTATTGATCGCGCTGGCGGTGATTAACGAAATGGTGTCGAAAAAGCCATTGGGGGAGGCCAGCAAACTGTCCATCATGTCCGGCAGTCTGGCGAGCACCAATTTGCGCAACGCTGAAGTGATCGAAGCATTGGGCATGTTGCCGAATTTAAAGCGTCGTTGGTTTGGGCTGCATCAGCGGTTCCTCAATAGCCAACGCGTTGCCAGCGAACGCGCCGCCCGTGTGACCTCGGTAACCAAATTCGTCCGCCTTTCATTGCAGTCGCTGGTGCTGGGGCTAGGGGGATGGCTGGCTATCGACGGCCATATCACGCCGGGGATGATGATTGCCGGTTCGATTCTGATGGGGCGAACTCTGGCACCGATTGAACAGGTGATTAACGTCTGGAAAAGCTGGAGTGCCGCCAAGCTGTCCTATGGTCGTCTGGTCAAGTTGCTGGACGAGCATCCGCAACGTGGAACCGGCATGTCGCTGCCGCGTCCGGAAGGGGTACTGTCGGTCGAGGGCGTTACTGCCGCACCGCCGGGATCCAAGGCTGACGCGGTGTTGCACAATGTGAGCTTTGCGCTGCAACCCGGTGACGTATTGGGGATTATCGGCCCGAGTGCGTCGGGCAAGTCGACGCTGGCACGGTTGCTGGTCGGTATCTGGCCGGTCAGCGAAGGCATTGTCCGCCTGGACAACGCCGACATTTATCAATGGAACAAGGACGAACTGGGGCCGTACATCGGCTATTTGCCGCAGGATATCGAACTGTTCGCCGGCACCATTGCCGAGAACATCGCCCGCTTTAACGAAGTGGATTCTGAAAAGGTCATCGAGGCGGCCAAACTGGCCGGCGTGCATGAACTGATTTTGCGCTTCCCGAAAGGCTATGACTCGATTATCGGTAACGGTGGCGCCGGTCTGTCCGGCGGTCAGAAGCAGCGTATCGGGCTGGCACGGGCCTTATATGGCGATCCTTCGCTGGTGGTGCTTGACGAGCCGAACTCCAACCTGGACGACGCCGGCGAGAAAGCCCTGAACCAGGCGATACTGTTCCTCAAACAGCGTAATAAGACCGTGATCCTGATTACGCACCGAACCAATTTGCTGTCGATGACCAGCAAATTGTTACTGCTGACCAATGGCGTGGTCAATGCATTTGGCCCAACGCAACAGGTATTGCAGGCGCTGGCCAATGCGCAGAAAGCCCAGGTCAGCCAACAGGCGGTGCGCGCGGTGAATACAGAGACGGATGAAGGCAACTTCCCAAAAACTCAAACAAATTAGTTGTGAACTTGCCCGGCGGTGCTGTCATGGCCGCCTGCAGTCAAAGGAGTTGGTATGTCTATGCAAATTGGCGAGCCGCAGGACTCGTATTCACAGCAGATCCCGCAGGATGAACGTCGCTTTACCCGAATGGGGTGGCTGGTGGTGGGCGTAGGGCTGTTTGGCTTCTTCGCCTGGGCGGCTTTCGCACCGTTGGACAAAGGCGTGGCGTCACCAGGCTCGGTGATCGTGTCCGGTAACCGTAAAACGGTGCAGGCACCGGCCAGCGGTATCATCAAAAACATCGCGGTAAAAGAAGGCGACAAGGTCAAGGCCGGCGAAGTACTGGTACAGCTGAGCCAGGTACAGGCACAGGCGCAGGTTGATTCGCTGCGCGATCAGTATTACACCACCCTGGCGACGGAAGGCCGACTGCTGGCCGAACGCGATGGGCTGGACAAGGTCACCTTTTCACCGGTACTGCTGCAGTTGCAGGCGCAACCGCGGGTAGCGGAAATCATTGCGCTGCAAAATCAGCTGTTCCATTCACGCCGCCTCGGCCTGCAAAGCGAAATCGATGGTTATAAACAATCGATGGATGGCATGCGCTTCCAACTGAAAGGGCTGCAGGATTCCAAGGTCAATAAAAACATTCAGCTGTCCAGCCTGCGTGAACAGATGAACAGCATGAAACAGCTGGCGGCAGACGGCTATCTGCCGCGCAATCGCTATCTCGAAGTGCAGCGCCAGTTTGCCGAAGTCAACGGCAGTATCGACGAGACGCTGGGGCGCATCGGTCAACTGCAAAAGCAATTGCAAGAGTCGCAACAGAAAGTGGATCAACGTTTTGCCGATTATCAACGGGAGGTGCGAACCCAACTGGCGCAAACGCAGATGGACGCCAGCGAATTTAGAAACAAGCTGGAAATGGCGAACTTCGACCTGGGCAACACCGCAATCACCTCGCCGGTCGACGGCACGGTGGTCGGTTTGACCATTTTCACTCAGGGGGGCGTCGTGGGAGCGGGTGACCACCTGATGGATGTGGTGCCAAGCCAGGCCAATCTGGTGGTGGATGCGCGCCTGAAAGTAGACATGATCGACAAGGTCTACCATGGGCTGCCGGTCGATTTGATGTTTACCGCCTTCAATCAGAACAAAACCCCGAAAATAGAAGGCTCGGTGACGCTGATTTCCGCCGACAGGCTGGTGGATAAGGCGAACGGCGAACCGTATTACCAGATGCAGGTAACGGTGACGCCGGAAGGGATGAAAAAGCTCAACGCGGAAGAAATCAAACCGGGCATGCCGGTTGAGGTATTTGTCAAAACCGGTTCGCGTTCGCTGCTCAGCTACCTGTTTAAACCTATTTTGGATCGCGCTCATACTTCATTGACTGAGGAATAATTTTGAATCGATTTAAACGGCGGGCGACTGGCCTGGTGGCCAGCGCCTGTATGTTTGCGATGTCTGCGCCGGTTTATTCGATAGGAATTTTGGACGCATACTCGCTGGCACTTGATAAGGATCCGACCTTCCAGGCGGCATTAAAAGAGAAACAGGCAGGGGACGAAAACAAAAATATCGGTCGTGCCGGCCTGCTGCCCAAGGTGGCATTCAACTATCAGAATGCCCCCAAGAACTGGCAAACGGTGAAACAACCGCAGAGCAATATATTTACTGGTGAAACGATCCAGACCACCAACAGCCAGCAATACCGCAGTTACTCCGGTTCGGTGACGCTGACCCAGCCAGTGTTCGATTACGAGGCCTACGCGCGATACAAGGCCGGCGTGGCGCAGACGCTGATGTCTGATGAACGTTACCGTGCCAAATTTATGGATCTGGCGGTGCGGGTGGTTGGCGCCTACGTCGAAGTAGCGTATGCCAAAGATCAGATTGCCTTGGCAGAGGCGCAAAAGGCGGCTTATAAAGAACAGCTGGCACTCAACGATCGTTTGCTGGCTGCCGGCGAGGGGACGGTCACCGATCTGTCCGAAACACAGGCGCGTTACAGCCTGGCCGAAGCGCAGGAGATCGAAGCGCGCGACGCGCTGGACGCGGCGCAGCGGGAACTGGAAGTGATCATCGGCATGCCGCTGAGTCAGTTTGACGAGCTGCAGGTATTGCGGCCGGGCAAATTCCAGGTCGCGCCGTTGATCCCCTCCAAGTTTGAGGAGTGGCAAAAAATTGCCATGCAGAACAACCCGCAACTGGCGGCTTCGCGTCATGGGGTGGATGCGGCGAAGTACGATGTGGAACGCAGTCGCGCCGGCTTTATGCCGCATGTGCAGATTTACGCCAGCCATTCCGAGAACGACTCCAGCAGCGATAACACCGTCAACCAAAAATACCGCACTGACAGTATCGGCGTGCAGGTCAGCATGCCTATCTATTCAGGCGGCGGTGTAGCAGCTTCGACCCGCCAGGCGGCGGCGCGCTATGGGCAGGCGATGTATGAGATGGATGCGCAGGTGGGAACCACGCTCAACGATTTGCGTAAACAGTTTAATTTGTGCATCAGCAGTCGCGCCAAGCTGGCGGCCTATGAGCTGGCGGTCAAATCGGCCACCACTCAGGTGGAAGCCACGCGCAAAAGCGTGCTGGCCGGGCAACGGGTCAACGTTGACGTGCTTAACGCCGAACAGCAACTGTACAGCGCGCAACGCGATCTGGCGTCTGCCAAATACACCTACATTAAATCCTGGATCACTTTGCTGAGCGATTCCGGCACCCTCGATGAGAACGATGTGAAACGCGTAGCGCAGTATTTTGCCGATCGTCGCTAAATGGAACAACGCGTGGGCAAACATCAGTATTAATCCGAAAGAGCAGCCGCAAGCTGCTCTTTTTTGCGTTAATACGGTATGTTATCGGGCAGTAGTTTTTCTTTCGTTACTCTGTATGATTCACTTGCCATGTAAGTTTTTGCACATTTTCTTTTTAGTGTTCAGGCAGTGACTTAGGGAGGGGTCTGCATAAGTATGTATGCCGTTGACGAAAGTATAAATTTTATGGTGAATAAACAGCCAATCGTATTGTGGTCTCTGTTTGCAAGTAGGACGACTGAGTAAAGGGTTAATAATGTCAAAACTAATTCCTGTGGTTATGGCCGGCGGTACCGGTAGCCGGTTGTGGCCCTTGTCACGCGAGTCTTTTCCTAAACAATTCTTATCCATTGATGACAGTGGATTCAGTTTGTTACAGCAAACGCTACAGCGCCTATCAAGTTTTGAAGGGTGTGAAGTCGCAGCACCATTGGTTATCTGCAATGAAAATCACCGTTTTCTGGTTGCTGAACAGTTACGTGAAATTGGTCAACTGGGAACCAATATCATTTTGGAGCCGATGGGGCGCAACACTGCGCCAGCCGTAGCGTTGGCAGCACATTTAGCGGCTGAAAGCGCGCCAGGGGATACTTTGCTGGTATTGGCTGCGGACCACCTGATTAAAAAGGTGGACGTTTTCCACGATGCCATCAAGCTGGCAATGGAATACGCAGCGAAAGAGCAACTGGTTACTTTCGGTATTATCCCTGAGCATCCGGAAACCGGCTACGGCTATATCAAGCGCGGCAGCGCGTTTTGCGATGCGTGTTTCAAGGTCGATGCGTTTGTAGAGAAGCCTTGCCTGGAAAAGGCGCAGGCATACTTAGCTTCGGGTGAATACAGCTGGAACAGCGGCATGTTTATGTTCAAGGCTGACTGCTTCCTACGCGAGCTGAAGCAATTTAGCCCGGAAATTTATCAAGTTACCCAACGTGCGATTAATGAAAGCCAGCGTGACATGAACTTTATTCGCATTGACGAAGCGGTCTTTAGCCCTTGCCCTAGCGATTCTATTGACTACGCAGTGATGGAAAAAACGCATGACGCGGTGGTGATCCCCATTGACGCTGGCTGGAGCGATGTCGGTTCATGGTCATCGCTGTGGGACGTTTCTGAAAAAGATGTTCAGGGTAACGTCAATGTTGGCGAGATCATCTCAATCGATTCCAGCAACAACTATATCTCTTCCGAGAAGGCACTGGTCGCCACCATTGGCCTGGATGATATCGTTGTGATCAACACTGATGACGCATTGTTAATTTCAGTAAAAGATCGTGTGCAAGACGTTAAGAAAGTGGTCGATGAGCTTAAAAGACGCAATCTGCATCACTATCGGCAACATTCTTCTTCCTACCGGCCATGGGGCAAGATCTGCGACATTGATAGCGGTGATCACTTCCAGGTAAAGAAAATTATTGTCCACCCTGGTGAAGGGTTGTCAGTTCAGCGCCATCTCCATCGGGCTGAACATTGGGTGGTGGTCAGTGGAACGGCGAAGGTGAGCGTTGACAATAACGAATTCTATCTTTCAGAAAATCAGTCCACCTTTATACCTGCCGGTAGTGTGCATACGCTCGAGAATCCAGGGAAAATCGATCTGGAAATGATAGAGGTCAGATCGGGGCATTACTTGGAAGAGGATGATATAGAACGTTTGCACGATCGGTACGGCAGAGTTTAATTAAAGGATAAGATGATGGAAAAGTTGACATGTTTTAAAGCCTACGATGTGCGTGGGAAACTGGGCGAAGAATTAAATGAAGATATCGCCTACCGCATTGGTCGTGCCTATGGTGAGTTTTTGCAGCCTAAAAGCATTGTATTGGGCAGCGATGTCAGGCTGACCAGTGAAGGCTTGAAGCTGGCGCTGGCGAAAGGGTTGCAGGACGCAGGGACAGACGTCATCGATATTGGTATGACGGGAACCGAAGAAGTGTATTTTGCTACCTCACATCTTAATGCCGACGGCGGTGTCGAAGTGACGGCCAGTCATAATCCAATCGATTACAATGGCATGAAGCTGGTGCGTGAAGGATCCCGTCCGATTAGCGGTGATACCGGTCTGCGCGCCGTTCAGGAACTGGCGGAAAGAAATCAGTTTTCCGAGGTTGCGGCGACTCGTGGTAGTTACGTGCGTAAAGACGTTCTTGGCGACTACGTGCAGCATATCCTTTCTTACGTCAAGGTTGAGAATTTCAAGCCGTTGAAACTGGTGATCAACTCTGGTAACGGCGCCGCAGGTCATGTGATTGACGCCATCGAGGCACAGCTAGGCGCACTGGGGGTGCCACTAGAGTTCATCAAGGTTCACCACCAGCCGGATGGCACCTTCCCTAACGGTATTCCTAACCCACTGTTGCCTGAGTGTCGCGCAGACACGGCCAATGCCGTGCGCGAACATAAGGCGGACATGGGAATAGCCTTCGACGGCGACTTCGACCGTTGCTTCCTGTTCGATGAGCATGGCGAATTTATCGAAGGTTATTACATCGTTGGACTGCTGGCGGAAGCGTTCTTGCAGAAGCAACCCGGGGCGAAAATTATTCACGATCCGCGTCTGAGCTGGAACACCATCGATGTGGTGACGGCTGCCGGCGGCGAGCCGGTGATGTCCAAAACTGGCCATGCGTTCATCAAGGAGCGTATGCGGGCAGAAGATGCTATTTACGGCGGTGAGATGAGCGCGCATCACTACTTCCGCGACTTCGCCTATTGCGACAGTGGGATGATCCCCTGGTTGCTGGTGGCGGAGCTGGTATGTGTGAAGGGGCAAACGCTGGGTGAGCTGGTGCGTGATCGTATTGCAGCCTATCCTTCCTCGGGCGAAATCAATAGTAAGCTGGCCGATCCGGCAGGGTCGATAGAAAAAGTGAAGCAGCATTATCTGAGCCAGGCGACGGCGGTGGACTATACCGACGGCATCAGCATGGAAATTGGGGATTGGCGCTTCAATCTGCGCTCGTCGAATACCGAACCGGTTGTTCGTTTAAACGTCGAGTCGCGCGCTAACGTACAATTAATGCAGCAAAAAACAGAAGAAATATTGCGTTTACTCAACGCGGAATAAACTTTCTTATTGCTTTACGCTAATAAAAACCGGCGCATGATTTTTGCGCCGGTTTTTGCTTGAGGAAAATTAAATGAATTTTCTCATTGATTCTGATGTATCTCGCTGATGAGGTGGTTAGAATAGCGAAGTATGGCAATGTAAAACATCTATGAATGTATGAGGGGTTTTCATGGCAATTTTAGTCACCGGCGGCGCCGGATATATTGGATCACATACCGTATTGGCGCTGTTGGAGCGTGGTGAAAATGTCGTAGTCCTGGATAACCTGTCGAACGCATCCGAGATATCTCTGCATCGGGTCGAGCAATTAACCGGCAAGACTGCGGTATTCTATCAGGGCGATATCCAGGACCGCGCATGCCTAAAGCGCATTTTTGACGCGCATGACATCTCCTCGGTGATTCATTTTGCCGGTCTGAAGGCGGTCGGAGAATCTACCCGTAAACCGTTAGAATATTACCAGAACAACGTTGCCGGCACCCTGGTTCTACTGCAGACGATGCGCGAGGCTGGCGTACACCAGTTCATCTTCAGTTCTTCCGCTACCGTCTATGGCGCCAATGCGCCGGTGCCGTACGTAGAAACCACGCCTATTGGCGGCACAACCAGCCCATACGGTACCTCGAAGCTGATGGTCGAGCAGATTCTGCAGGATTTTGCCAAGGCCGAGCCGGCGTTTTCCATCATCGCGCTGCGTTACTTCAACCCGGTGGGAGCGCATCCATCGGGGCTTATCGGTGAAGATCCGAACGGTATCCCCAACAACCTGTTGCCGTATATCGCGCAGGTAGCCATCGGCAAACTGGAGAAGCTCGGTATCTTCGGTGGCGACTATCCCACCAAGGATGGCACCGGCGTGCGTGATTACATTCACGTTATGGATTTGGCCGAAGGGCATCTGATGGCCATGGATCATCTGAACGGTAACAGCGGCTTCAAAGCCTACAATCTCGGCGCCGGGGTAGGCTACTCGGTGCTGGAGATGGTTCATGCCTTCGAGAAAGCCGCCGAGGTAACCATCCCCTATCAAATTTTGCCACGCCGAGACGGCGACCTGCCGGCATTCTGGGCCGATGCCTCATTGGCCAAACGGGATCTGGGCTGGGAAGTCAAACGCGGAATTGATGAAATGATGCGTGATACCTGGAACTGGCAGAGCAACAATCCACAGGGATATAAAAAGTAAAATCAACCGGTTGCTGGCAGGCTGATCCGTGGTGGAATTAAGTTTGCCAGCACTATAATAACGTGAGTTATTATCATCAAACGCGCCACACCGGTATTTAACCGCGCCAACGGAGGCGCAAATCAAATAGGTGTTCCAGGCGTCGGGCAGGGCAGGTGCCGAGATTTGTCTGATCGGGCAAACGATTTTTTTTAAATCGTTTGTATTTGCTGATGAGAGGAAAACGGCCTACTATCGCTGGCCTGCGGCGCTGTTGGTGTTTCAGTCGCTATGGTAATATTGGCCGCATTTGTTACGTTAATGCATTAACAGCGGTTATCTAAATGAAACACGCTGGCAGAAGCTGGGCATCAAGCTGGGCGTTTTTGGCGGGTGTACAGCAGCGTATAAAATTCTCAGTGCATTGGTAGCTGCAAGCCAAGGGCGGTAGCGTGCATAAAACCGGCGTTGTCAGAGAGCCGCAGCGCGTTAAGCCCTGACGTTATTTCCAAACCGCGCAACCTGTCGGCGTGTCATGCAAATGGTTTTCATTACGCAGCGCGGCTATCTGTTAAGTTTTCTTCATTGTTTACTGGTGAATTAAGCCAGAAATAATACCATTTTCGTCAAACTGTGGCTTTATGAAACAGATTTGAGCAATAAACAAGCGCATGGCTGAGTAGTAAAATGATTAGAGAAATATTATCAGATGGTTTTTATTCACTGATTAATAAAATATGTTATTTCAGTCTTAAAACGCTGGCCATTATTCTTATTACCCGTTCTTTAGGTATTGAGAATGGTGGGGATTTTGTCCTGTTGGTCGGTATCATCGAAATCATGCGAATCGTGGTCGACTTCGGTGTCGATGTATTTGTTATCCGTCGTTATACCGAATTACAACAGCAGGAAAAAATTCAGCTACTTGAGTTGGTGTGTTTACAAAAAATCTGCGTTGGTGTGATCGTCAGTCTGGTAGTTTTTGCCGGATTGATTTTCCAAGGTTATGAAGCAGATTTCCTGCTGCCATTGGCTCTGGTGCTGCCTTTCTCTTTATTGTTTAATTTGGCGGTAAGTTATTTTCAGTCGCAGAACAATAACCGTATGCTGTTGGACCGGGTTATTTTGGCCACGGTGTTGCTGGGGCTGTTTTTTGCCATCAGTTATTTTTCGGCGATTGCGTTATCGCCCTGGATATACCTGTGCGTTGAGGTGATCTTCTCATTGCTGGTGGTCAGTAAACTGGTCTTCGCCACCGATTTTTCCTGGCTGCGGGTATTCCGCCTCAGCCGGATAAAAGAGATTGCTCCGCTCTATCGACATACTTACAGCATTGGGCTTACTGCGGTTATCGTCATATTTTACAGCCGGCTGGATAACTTCTACATCAAGCATTTTTCGCCGGAAAACCTGGCTGCCTATGGGCAGGTTTTCCGCATGGTCGATCCGCTGGTAATGGTATCGTCGGTATTATCAACGGTGGCATATGCCAAATTTTGCGGTATTCCGCTCGGTTTCAACCGCAATTGCTCGGGGTTGTTAACCCGGTTTTTCGGCTTGATTATCGGTTACACCCTTTTTTCGACGCTCGCTTATTACCTGTTGATACTCCTCTTCGGCAAGTACTTCCTGTTGGAAAATGCGTATACCCAAAGCCTGATCGCCATCTTTTTAATGATTGCCGCGGTCAAGTGCGTTAACGGCGCGCTGACGGCAATGCTGCAATCCCAAGGGTTATTCAAGGTTGGTCTGTTTACCTCCATTCTGTGTTTTATCGTCGCATTGCCGGCGATGTACTATGCCACCACCCATTGGGGGGTGACTGGCACCGCAGGCTCTATTCTGCTGGTAGAGTCGATCAGTTTTGTCTGCTTATTACTCTTCCTGTTTATCTATATGAAAAAAGACAAGCCTACTCTATGAGCCAAACCTATTCCCCCCTGCAGATAGACATGAGGAAGCAAAATGTCGTATTGACATTTTCTCTGGCTGCGTTGTTTGCCCTATTTATGGCAATAACCTCGGTGCTGAACCTGCTCGACAGCAATAGAAATATTACCTTTGCCATCGTCAGCGTTCTCTTTTTCAGCGTGTTGGCGTTTTTCTACTTTAACCGCATACGCTACTTCTCGCTGGCGCTGATGTTCTGCTTTATGTTTTCGCTGATACTGGGCATACCGGCGGTCTACCTTATCTTTACGACCATGGACGCCAATTTTCAGCTTTTTTTACTGTCGGTTATCTGGGTCAACCTGTTCCTGTTTGCCTGCTGTCCTCTGTTTGAGGTCAGGGCCACGACCTGGCGCAACGAGTATCAGTTAAGCCAGATCTTCTATCTGGTGTTTCTGCTGGTGGCGGTTTGCCAGTTTTATAAAATTTTTGTCTATGCATCATTCCTGATTTCTTCTGGGCTGGGTCATTTGGCGATATATACCGAGGGTGATGAGTTGCACGCTTCGGTGCCGTTTATCATTCGTTCGATCAGCGGTTTCTCCAATGTACTCGGACTGGCGGTATTCCTATTCCCCAGCTCCAAAAAGGTGAAGTTCATTGGCTTATTGATGATCGCCTCGGATCTGGTGATTGGCGTCAGGAACAAGTTTTTCTTCTCATTGATGGCGCTGTTCATTCTGGTGGCAATACAAAACAGACAGCGGGGTTACCAGCTGTTTAAGCGCATGACCGGGGTAGTGCCGGTCATCGCGGTGTTTGTGTTGCTCAGCGTGGTGTCATACGTGCGTGAAGGCTTTACCATCGACTTTACCAGCTACCTGTTGATCGTGCTGGACTCGCTTTCTTCGACGGTGTTTGGCATCAAGGATGTACTGCAAATGTCGAGCGGGCCGGAGGTGCTGGCCGGCGTCGACCCCGCCCTGGTGTTTAGACAGTTCTTTGACCTGATTGGTATCGGCAGCGGTGACGCAACGGTTGCACAGGCCTATACCCATGTGGCGCTCTCCGGTGCGAGCGAGGGGATTGCCCTGTCGTCGTCGATTCTGCTTGAGTCGATGATTGTCTCCACGGTGCTGTTCCCGCTGGTGCTGTTCGGCTACTGCATTCTGTTTATTGTGGTGATTGATAAATTATTGCAAACGCGCAATCCAATCCTGAACTTGTGCGGTATCGCCATGCTGCCGTTCCTGTTCTATACGACCCGTGCGGAAATGGTTCAACCCTTCGTCTCGTTGTTTAAAGCGTTGCCCGTTATTTTAATTTCCTATCTTTTTTTTGTAAGGCCACAGCAATCTGATGAAAAAAATCTTGATTAACAATTTTTTCTCTGGCTACCTGCACCGAGGTATCCCGGTATACTGTGACAATCTGGCGTTTGCCCTGAATAAACTGGGCTATGAGTGTGTCCAGCTGCGCATGCCACGTTTATGGTACAAGCTGCCACGCGGGCTGATTAATATTCTCTTTGTGCTGTTCGAACAATTCTACGTGCCGCTTTACGCCTGGTTTTCGCGAGCGACGGTCACCATTTACCCTTATAACTCGATCGCTCTGTTGGGGGCGCTCTCGCCAAAGTCGGTGATGGTGGTGCATGACTTTATCCCGAATAAAAAAACCAGCTTTGCAGCGTTGTATATCCGTATCAGCCAGCAGTTCGCCTGCGCTTTCAAACGTAAGGTGTTTTTTGTTTCCCAGGCAATTTTGCGCCAGGCCAATATCTATAACTGCTTCCCGGCGTGTGAAAAGCGCGTTTTACTCAACGGTTTTTATCGCTTTGAGAGCCTGATTGCTAACACTACCGCTTCGGATGAAAAGTTCATCCTGCTGTGTTCCGGACGTGGCGAGAACAAAGATTTTCATGGTGCGCTGATGCTCTATCTGCAAAGCGGGCTATACGACCGGCTGCCGCTGCGGGTGATTGGCATGAGTGGCGATCGTTCGATACTTGCACGTCCCGAGTTTGCGGCCATTCAGCAGCATGTGACCATTTATCCGCAGATTGCCGATGAAGACATCGTTGCTCTGTATCACTCTTGTTCGTTTGTCTGGGCGCATTCGCTCAATGAAGGGTACGGGCGTACCATTGCCGAGGGCAAGCTGGCCGGCAAGCTGGTAATTGCCTCCGACATTGCTACCTTCAAAGAGCAGCGTGACGAATTCGTCTGGCTGTACCGCGACGGCCATGACTTCAAGCAAGGGTTGGCCGCCATGGAGCGTTTCTTGGGGCAAGGGTTTGGCGACGCATTTTATTCGCCGCGTGCGCCGCAAGAGCATCATCAAATAGAAAGTGAATTAAACCGTCTACTGAAGAGAGGGAACGGTGAATAAAATTTTGATAGTCACCCCGCGCTTTCCATATCCGGTAATTGGCGGTGACCGTTTGAGAATATTTAATATTTGCAAAGAACTCGCCAAGAAGTATGAGTTGATTCTGGTCTCTCTCTGTGAAACGCAAAGTGAATTGAACTATCCGGTGCCGCAAGACGGCGTATTTTCAGAAGTGCATCGCGTTATGTTGCCCACCTGGAAATCTCGACTGAACACTCTGCTGACAATGGCAAACGTATTTAAACGCACGCCATTGCAGATTGCCTATTATCGTTCGGACGAGTTTCAACAGCTGGTCAACAGCAAGGCCAGAGAGTGCCAGCTGTTATTGGCGCATCTGGTGCGCACCAGTGAATACATCGTTAATCTTCCCCAACCTAAAGTGGTAGAGATGACCGACGCCATCTCGATGAATTACGAGCGGGTGCGTCAGGTTGCGGGTAAGGCGGGGTTAAAAAACTGTATTTACTCGCTAGAGCAGCATCGCTTGAACTGTTATGAAAGGCAACTAATCGAAAAAATTGATTTGGCAGTATTTGTTTCTAAAGTAGACAAAGAATATCTATATAAAAATAACTACGATGATAAAGTTTTGGTGTGTTCTAACGGCGTAGATATGTCGTCCTACACTAACAGCGAAAAGAATGATTCAAAACGTCTGGTCTTTATCGGCAATATGAATTCCGTACAGAACATGGATGCCGCCCTGTGGTTTGCCAGTAAAGTGATGCCGGTATTACGCCAGCATGGTGATTATACCTTTGTGGTGATTGGCCGTATTCAAGAAAGCAGCATCAAGAGCCTTCTACAGTATCCGGGCGTTGTTGTGACCGGGGAAATCGAGGACATCGGCCATTATACGGTGCCGGCACTGGCCGGTATCTGTTCCGTTCGCCTCGGCGCCGGCGTGCAAAACAAAGTGCTGGAATATATGGCGCATGGCATTCCGGCGATTGTTTCGAGCGTCGGTTATGAAGGCATTCACGCGCAGCCGGATCGGGATCTCATCATTGCCGAAAGCGTCGACGATTACGTGCAGGCAGTTTTGAAACTGAACAGCGATCAAGACTACTATCAACGCATTTCGGTAAACGGCAAGGATTTCATTGCACGCAATCAAAGCTGGGCCATGCAATTACAACCGTTTGTCGAACAGATAGATAAATTAATCGAAGGTTAACTCATGTCCAAGTTAATTCCTGTCATCATGGCAGGTGGTACCGGTAGTCGTTTGTGGCCTCTGTCGCGCGAAGCTTTTCCCAAGCAGTTTTTATCGATTGATGATACGGGCTTCAGCTTATTGCAGCAAACCCTGCAACGCCTGAACGGTCTGGAAGGCATCGAGGTCGCGGATCCGTTGGTGATTTGCAATGAACAGCATCGTTTCCTGGTCGCCGAGCAGCTGCGCGAGATCGAACGCCTGGGTACCAATATCATCCTTGAGCCAAGTGGCCGTAACACCGCACCGGCCGTGGCGCTGGCAGCGCACTTGGCGGCGGAAAGCAGCCCCGGTGATACGCTGCTGGTGCTGGCCGCCGACCATTTGATAAAGAACGTGGATGTTTTTCATCGCGCGATTAACCTGGCCATGGAATACGCTGCCAAACGGCAGTTGGTTACCTTTGGCATCATTCCTGAACATCCGGAAACCGGCTACGGTTACATCAAACGCGGCAGCGCGTTCTGCGATGCGTGTTTCAAGGTTGATGCCTTCGTGGAAAAACCCTGTCTTGAAAAGGCGCAGGAATATTTGGCCTGCGGGGAATATAGCTGGAACAGCGGCATGTTTATGTTCAAGGCGGATACTTTCCTGGCCGAATTGAACACCCTGAGCCCGGAAATTTATCAAATCACGCAACGCTCGATTCAGGAAAGCCAGCGTGATATGAACTTTATTCGCGTCGATGAGCAGATTTTCAATCATTGTCCGAGTGACTCAATCGATTATGCGGTGATGGAAAAAACCCAGGCGGCGGTGGTGATCCCGATCGATGCCGGCTGGAGCGACGTCGGTTCCTGGTCATCGTTGTGGGACGTATCCAATAAAGATGCACAGGGTAACGTGACGGACGGCGAAATCATCTCCATCGACTCGAGTAACAACTATATTTCTTCAGAAAATGCTTTAGTCGCTACTATTGGTCTAGAAAATATAGTTGTCATCAATACCAATGATGCGTTGCTCATTTCGGTAAAGGACCGCGTGCAGGAAGTGAAAAAAGTGGTCGATGAACTTAAAAAACGCAATCTTCACCACTTCCGTCAGCATTCGTCGGCCTATCGCCCATGGGGGAAAATCAGCGATATTGACCGTGGCGAGCATTTCGAAGTGAAGAAAATCATCGTCCGCCCTGGGGAGGGCCTGTCGGTGCAGCGCCACCTGCATCGTGCCGAGCACTGGGTGGTGGTCAGCGGCATGGCAAAGGTAAGCGTTGATGGCAAAGAGTTTTACCTGGCGGAAAACCAGTCGACCTTCATCGCCGCCGGCAGCGTTCATACCCTTGAAAACCCGGGTAAGATCGATCTGGAAATGATTGAGGTCAGATCCGGACACTATCTGGGTGAAGATGACATCGAGCGTTTGCACGATCGCTACGGCCGGATTTAACGAAACGCTGCCAATGCATACCTTGGCGTGTTTATCGCCGATGGCGCGTGAGGCAGGCTTACGGGCGAGAACGTGCCCGTATCGCGGCTGCACCTCGAGTCGCGGGCTAACGTACAATTAATGAAAGAAAAAACAGAAGAAATTCTAGCGATGCTAACGCGCTAAGAGTTCATGTCATTTGCAGATGTGTGGAATAAAAATGAGCAATTACGCGGGGTTACTGCGTGTTTTTCTTACTTTTCTTGTCTATCACATCAATTGCTATCCACTTTCCTTGTACCTGAGTTAACATGCTTGATACATAGCTGAGGCACGAGCTGTAGCCTCAGACGTCCTACTTCAGACAGGAGTTAGTAATGTCCAAACAACAAATCGGCGTTGTCGGCATGGCGGTAATGGGCCGCAATCTGGCACTCAACATCGAAAGTCGCGGTTACACCGTTTCCATCTTCAACCGTTCTGGAGACAAGACTGACGAAGTTATCGCCGAGAACCCGGGTAAAAACCTGGCGCCGTACTATACCGTCGAAGAGTTCGTTGCATCCCTGGAAAAACCACGCCGCATTTTGCTGATGGTTAAAGCAGGTGAAGCAACCGATAAGACTATTGCGTCGTTGACGCCGCACCTGGATAAAGGTGACATTCTGATCGACGGTGGCAACACCTATTATCAGGACACCATTCGCCGTAACCGCGAACTGTCTGACCAGGGTTTCAACTTCATCGGGACCGGCGTTTCCGGCGGTGAAGAGGGCGCGTTGAAAGGCCCATCCATCATGCCTGGCGGCCAGAAAGAAGCCTACGAACTGGTGGCGCCAATCCTGGAGAAAATCGCCGCGGTTGCCGAAGGCGAACCTTGCGTAACCTATATTGGTGCCGACGGCGCCGGTCACTACGTGAAAATGGTGCACAACGGCATCGAATACGGCGACATGCAGCTGATTGCCGAAGCCTATTCGCTGCTGAAGCAGGCGCTGAACCTGAGCAACGAAGAGCTGGCCACCACCTTTGCCGAATGGAACAAAGGCGAGCTGAACAGCTACCTGATCGACATTACCAAAGACATCTTCACCAAAAAGGATGAAGAGGGTAAATATCTGGTTGATGTGATCCTCGACGAAGCCGCCAACAAAGGCACCGGCAAGTGGACCAGCCAGAGCTCGCTGGATCTGGGCGAGCCCCTGTCGCTGATCACCGAGTCGGTGTTTGCGCGTTACCTGTCCTCGCTGAAAGACCAGCGCGTTGCCGCATCTAAAGTGCTGAGCGGGCCAACGGCGGCGGTCATCTCCGGTGACAAGGCCGAGTTTATCGAAAAAGTGCGTCGCGCTTTGTACCTGGGCAAAATCGTTTCTTATGCGCAGGGCTTCTCACAGCTGAAGGCGGCGTCCAAAGAAAACAACTGGGATCTGAACTACGGCGAAATCGCCAAGATCTTCCGTGCCGGTTGCATCATTCGCGCGCAATTCTTGCAGAAGATCACCGATGCCTACGCTGAAAATGCCGACATTGCCAACCTGCTGCTGGCGCCTTACTTCAAGCAAATCGCCGACGAATACCAGCAGGCGCTGCGTGATGTCGTCTCCTATGCGGTACAAAACGGTATTCCGACGCCAACCTTCTCCGCTGCCATCGCCTACTATGACAGCTACCGTTCTGCGGTACTGCCGGCGAACCTGATCCAGGCGCAGCGTGACTACTTCGGCGCGCATACTTACAAGCGCACCGACAAAGAAGGCGTGTTCCACACCGAATGGCTGAGCTGAGTTTCCAGCGGTCATAAGGTTTAAAATAAAACGTTCTTCCGCCAGGAAGAACGTTTTTGCATATTCTCCAGCATCTCCCTCATCGCGTCATTTGTCACACGGCAACGCGCAATTTCTTGATTTTCATGCCTGTTAATTGTCTGAGAAATATATGACTTTTGAAAATAAACCGTTAGCCTCTTCACGCGGCGATGACTTTTCCCTGATTGGCGTCGTACTCCAGTTATGGCAGGGTAAAAAGACGATAATTATTTCGATAATAGTGACATTGATTCTGAGCGGCATTTATTTGGCGGTCGCCAAACAGCAATGGACCTCGGAAGCGGTGGTCAGCCGCCCGACGGCCGGCCAGTTGGCCAACTACAATACCGCACAGAATATTATCTTTACCTCTTCGCCACAGGATAAAACCTCTATCCCGGTGTTGCAGGAACTGCTGTTCAACCGTTTCAATGGGACCATGACCTCCTTGTCAATGTCGTTACAGCGCATGAAAACGCCATTGAAACTGAACGTGAATCCTTTGGTCAGCGGTTCCAACGATCCTCTGCGGATCTCCTTTACCGCCACCAGCGCCGCCGAAGCGCAGAAAAAACTGCAGGTCTACATTGATAACGTCAATCGCGTGGTGGTAAACGGTGCCAAAGATGACATTAAAAGCACGCTGACGGTGAAGAAGAAGGAATTAAACGAAACGCTTGCCGCACAGTTGGGCGTGGCCGAAGAGAAAAAGAACCAGCGTTTGAAAGTGCTGCGCGAAGCGGTGAAAGTCGCGACGGCGGCCAAGATCCTGGAGCCGAAGGTGCAGATGTCGGAGGATCTGTCAGATGACAGCCTGTTCCTGCTGGGCGCGCCGGCGCTGAATTCGTTGCTGGCCAACGAAAGTACGCGTCCTCTGGCGCTGGATCGCGAATACTACGACACCCAGCGAGCGTTGATTGCCCTGAACAATTATGAAGAAAACCTGGACGGGTTGAGTGCCTACCGCTATATCCAGCGTCCCGATCTGCCCGAGTTGCGTGACAGTCCAAAACGCGCACTGATTATTTTGCTGGCGTTGATTGTCGGTCTGATCGTTGGCTCGGCAATTGTCATTTTGCGCAATGCGGTGAAAGACCTGAAGAAAACGGCGTAACAATTGGATTAAGTTGATAAAAACCCGGCGCTGCCGGGTTTTTTTTGGCCCAGATTCGGTTATTTTGCGTGGCGTTCGCGCAGGCGGCCGATCACCGTAGCGAGATCCAGGTCCTGATCCTGCAATAACACCAGCAGATGGTAAATCAGATCTGACGCCTCGTTGGTCAGCTCGGCACGATCGTTGACCGTTGCGGCCAGCGCGGTTTCCACGCCTTCCTCACCGACTTTCTGTGCGATGCGCTTGGTGCCGCTGGCATACAGGCTGGCGGTGTAGGAACTGCTCGGATCGGCATGCTTGCGCTCAGCCAGCAACTGCTCCAACTGATACAGGAAGCCCCAATCGCTGTTCGCCGGGAAGAAGCAACTGCTGTTGCCAAGGTGGCAGGTCGGGCCGATCGGTTTGGCCAGGATCAACAGCGTATCGTTGTCGCAATCCGGCGTGATGCTGACCACATTGAGAAAGTGGCCGGAACTTTCGCCCTTGGTCCACAGGCGCTGTTTGCTACGCGAGAAAAAGGTCACTTTACCGCTTTGTTCGGTCGCCGCCAGCGCCTCCTGGTTCATATAACCCAGCATCAGTACTTCGCCGGAAACGGCATGCTGAACGATCGCCGGCAGCAGGTGGCCGGTTTTTTGCCAATCGAGCCGGGCTTTTTGTTGTTCTGTTAACACACGCGAATCTCCACGCCTTGATCGGCCAGGAACCGTTTCAGTTCGCCGATATTGATAATTTGCTTATGGAACACCGACGCGGCCAGGGCACCGTCAACGTTGGCGTCACGGAAGGCCTGCAGGAAGTGCTCCATGGTACCGGCACCGCCCGAAGCGATCAGCGGCACATTGCACACCTCACGCACGCGCTGCAACTGTTGCAGATCGTAGCCGTTACGCACGCCGTCCTGATTCATCATGTTTAGCACGATCTCGCCGGCACCGCGTTTTTGCACTTCTTTCACCCAGTCCAGCGTTTCCCATTGGGTGACGCGGGTGCGGCTTTCGTCGCCGGTATACTGGTTGACGTGATATTTGCCACTCTCGCTGTCATACCAGGTATCGATGCCAATCACGATGCACTGCACGCCAAAACGGTCCGCCAAGCGACCGATCAGGCCAGGATCCGCCAACGCCGGTGAGTTGACTGAAATCTTGTCCGCGCCAAAAGACAGTATCTGGCTGGCGTCATCGACGCTTTTAATACCGCCGGCGACACAGAAGGGGATATCGATCACTTCTGCGACACGTGACACCCAGCTTTTATCCACCACGCGGCCATCGCTTGAGGCGGTAATATCATAAAACACCAGCTCGTCGGCACCTTCTTGTGCATAACGCTGCGCCAGCGGCACGATGTCGCCAATGATTTCGTGGTTGCGAAACTGCACGCCTTTCACCACTTGTCCGTCCTTCACGTCCAGACAGGGAATTATCCGTTTTGCCAGCATGCGATCGCCTCCTCAACGTTAAACTTACCTTCCAAAAGAGCACGCCCCACGATGACACCGTCTACGCCGCTGCCGCGCAGGGCCGCAATATCATCCAGCCCGCCAATGCCACCGGAAGCCTGAAAGGCGATCTGCGGATAACGCTGGCAGATTTCCCGGTATAGCGCCACGTTGGAACCGGCCAAGGTGCCGTCGCGCGAAATATCGGTACAGAGGACGTGTTTCAGGCCGTAGGGCAGAAACTGCTCAACCACCTGTTCCAGCCGGGCGTCGGAATCTTCCTGCCAGCCGCTGATGGCCACCTGCTTGCTGCCTTCGGCGTTGATGCGTACGTCCAGCGCCAGCACCAACGCGTCGGCGCCATAGTGTTCAAACCAGCTCTGCACCAGCGCCGGCTGTTTGACGGCGGTAGAGCCAATCACCACACGGCTGGCTCCGGCCTCTAACAGCGCCTCCACGTCCTGTTGGCTGCGAATGCCGCCACCCACCTGTACCGGCACGTTCACCCCGGCCAGCAGTTTACGTAATAGCGGTATCTGGCGTGCCGTCGGGTCTTTGGCACCGGTCAGATCCACCAGATGCAGCACCTGCGCACCCTGCTGCTGATAATCCTGCAGCCGCAACAGCGGATCGTTGCCGTAGTCGCGTTGTTGGCCGTAATCACCCTGATGCAGGCGCACCACGTTGCCATCGATCAAATCCAAAGCGGGAATAATCATGCTGCCTACATCTCCAGAAAGTTTTTCAGCAGTTGCGCACCGGCTGCACCAGAACGTTCTGGATGAAACTGCACGCCGAAGAAATTGTCTTTTTGCACGGCGGCGGTGAACGGCTCGCCGTAGTTGGCCTGGGCGATGGTATTTTGGCATATTGGCATCGCATAACCGTGGACAAAATAGAAGTAGCTACCGTCGTCGATAGCACGGAACAGATGGTTGCCAGCCTGGGCCGATACCTGGTTCCAGCCCATGTGTGGCAACGGCAGGCCAACGTCGGTCATCTGTTTCACCGGCGTGTCGATGATGCCGAGCGTTTTAATGCCGCCGTTCTCATCGCTGCCGCTGGCCAGCAGCTGCATGCCGAGACAAATGCCCAGCACCGGCTGGGTGCAGGCCTTGATCAGTTCGATAAGTTCGCGCTGTTCCAGTTGTTCCATTGCCGCCTGTGCGGTGCCAACACCTGGCAGAAACAGTTTGTCGGCGCGCAGCACTATCTCGGGATCGCGACTGACCGTCGGCCGGTAACCCAAGCGTTGCACCGCATAGGTCACCGATGACAGATTGGCGCAGCCAGTATCAAGAATCACCACGTTCATCACAGCACTCCTTTCGAGCTCGGCAGGGTATTGCCTTCAACGCGAATCGCCTGGCGCAGCGTGCGGCCGAACACCTTGAACAGGCTTTCCACCCGGTGGTGATCGTTTTTGCCTTTGGTCTTCAGGTGCAGCGTACAGCCCATGGTGTAGGACAACGAACGGAAGAAATGTTCGACCATTTCGGTGCTCAGATCGCCAACGCGCTGATAGTTGAATTCTGCTTTATATTCGAGGTGCGGGCGCCCGGAAATGTCCATCGCGCACCGCGCCAGGCATTCATCCATTGGTAACACAAAGCCGAAGCGCGCAATGCCGCGTTTGTCGCCCAGCGCTTTATTCAGCGCCTCACCCAGCGCCAGCGCGGTGTCTTCCACCGTGTGGTGATCGTCGATGTACAGATCGCCGTTGACCTGGATATCCATGCGGAAGCCGCCGTGGGTAGCGATCTGATCCAGCATGTGATCAAAGAAGCCGACGCCGGTTTTTATCTTGCTGCCGCCTTCGCGATCCAGCCAGACGTTGACGTCAATCTGCGTTTCCTTGGTGACGCGGTTAACGTGTGCATGACGATCGCGCTGGGTCAACTGACGGGCGATCTCCTTCCAGCCGAGGGTTTCACGCTGGTACAGCAAGCCTTGAATGCCCATATTGGCCGCCAGTTGAACGTCGGTCTGGCGATCGCCAATCACGTAGCTGTTGGCTACGTTGATCACGCCCGGTTCCAGATAATGTTTTACCAGTGCGGTCTTCGGTTTACGGCAGTCGCAGTTATCTGCCGGCAGGTGCGGGCAGATCAGGATATCCTCGAAGTGAATTCCTTGCGACGACAGGATCTGCATCATCAGATGGTGCGGCGGATCGAAGGTTTCCTGCGGGAAACTGGCGCTGCCCAGCCCGTCCTGATTGGTGATCATCACCAGATTATAGCCGGCAGCCTGCAATGCCAGCAGGGAAGGGATGACGTCTGGCTCCAGCGCCAGCTTGTCCAGGCGGTCAACCTGGAAATCTTCGGGGGGTTCAGCGATCAGCGTGCCGTCACGGTCAATAAAGAGAAATTTCTGGCTCACATTGGCTCCTGGCGAGTCTCGGTTGCTCCGGGCAGGGTGTTGAGTGCGTCAATAACGCGCTGACATTCGTCACGGGTGCCTATGGTGATACGCAGGCAGCCGGACAGCCCAGGCTGTTTATTTTGGTCTCTCAGAATAATGCCCTGATCCCATAAGGTTTTAAATACATTACTTGAGGCACTAAAGCGCACCAGCAGATAATTGCTGTCGCTGGCAAAGACCTGTTCGACACAGGCGCAGTCTGCCAATGCCTGCTGCAGCCAGCTGCGGTTGGTGGCAATTTCGCTAACCCGTTGGCGCATCATGCGCAGCCCTTCAACGCTCAACGCCTGCGCGGCGATATCGGCCACCGGGGTGGAGAGCGGATAAGGGGCGATCACCTTCAGCAGCAGCGCGATCAGCTCAGGGTTGGCCAAGGTAAAACCGCAGCGCAGGCCCGCCAGCGCGAAGGCTTTCGACAGGGTGCGCAGGATGGCCAGGTGCGGGTAGTCGTTAAGCCAGCTGACCACGCTGGCCTGCGGACAAAACTCGATGTAGGCCTCGTCAACCGCTACAATCGCCTTGTCTTTGGTCATCTCCAGCAGCGCGCGCAAGTCGTCCGGGTCGATCAGATTGCCGGTCGGATTGTTTGGGCTACAGACATATACCAACTTGACGTTGTCCAGACTGTCGGCAATCGCCGGCAGATCGAGCTGCCAGTCGTCTCGCGCCGCTACCGTGCGGCGTTCGACGCCGAAGGTTTCGGCGCTGACGGCGTACATGCCGTAGGTCGGCGGGCAAAACAGAATGGCGTCCTGGCCCGGCTCGCAGAATGCGCGGATCAGCAGTTCAATGCCTTCGTCCGCCCCGCGGCTGACCAATACCTGCTGTTTCTGCACGCCGGCATAGTCGGCATAGCGTTCAATCACCAACGCCGGCTGGCATTCCGGATAGCGGTTGAAGGTCTGCGCGGTCAATTCGAAGGTCGGCGCCAATGGATATTCATTGGCGTTCAGCCATACGTCGCCCTTGCCACCGAGCCGGCGTGCCGACTGGTAAGGCGTCAGCTCACGTACGTTCTGGCGCGCCAGATTTTCAATGCTCATGCTTGCTCCTTCAATGCGGCGACGCGCAGAGTGACGGCGTTCTTGTGGGCGACCAGCTGTTCGGCAGCGGCAAGCTGTTCAATGGTGGCGGCCAGGTTGATAAAGCCCTGCGGCGTCAGTTCCTGCACCGTCATGCGTTTTTGGAAATCCGCCAGCCCCAGGCTGGAGCAGGTGGCGGTGTAACCGTAGGTCGGCAGCACGTGATTGGTGCCAGAAGCGTAATCACCGGCAGATTCTGGCGACCAGTCGCCGAGGAACACCGAACCGGCGCTGGTGACCTCGTCGACCAGTTCGCGGGCGTTACGAGTCTGAATGATCAGGTGCTCCGGGCCGTACTGGTTGCTGATGCGCAGACATTCAGCCAGATCCTGTGCGACGATCAGCCGGCTGCTGGCCAGCGCCTGACGGGCGGTTTCCGCACGCGGTAACGCCGCCAACTGCCGATCGACCTCGTCGGCCACCGCCTGTGCCATGGCAGCATCCGGCGTCAATAAAATCACCTGGGAATCCGGCCCGTGTTCGGCTTGTGACAGCAGATCGGAAGCGACGAACGCCGGGGTGGCACCGCTATCGGCAATCACCAGCACTTCTGACGGCCCGGCCGGCATATCAATGGCGGCGCCGTCGAGACGTTGGCTTACCTGACGCTTGGCTTCGGTGACAAAGGCGTTGCCCGGGCCAAAGATCTTGTCTACCCGTGGCACCGAGTCGGTACCGAACGCCAGCGCTGCGATAGCCTGTGCGCCGCCGACCTGGAATACCTCCTGTACCCCGCACAGCTGTGCGGCATAGAGGATTTCGTCGGCAATCGGCGGTGGCGAACACAGCACCACGCGGCGGCAACCGGCGATACGTGCCGGGGTTGCCAGCATTAGCACGGTAGAAAATAGCGGCGCGGAACCACCGGGAATATACAGACCGACCGAGTCAATCGGGCGGGTGACCTGCTGGCAACGCACGCCGGGCATTGTTTCAATGTCCACCGCCGGTAGCCGTTGTGCGTTGTGGAAAGTGTCCACATTGCGTACCGCTACCGCCATCGCCTGTTTGAGATCGTCGCCTAGGCGTGCGGCGGCGGCGGCGATCTGCTCGGCGCTGACGCGCAGCGCGCTCACGTCGGTATTGTCAAATTTGGCACTGTATTCACGCAATGCGCTATCGCCGTTGCTTTTAACGTTATCGAGGATCTCGCGCACCGTGCGGGTAATGCTGTCCGAAGCGGAAATCGCCGGGCGCATTAACAGTTCGCTGCGCTGCTCCGCGCTGCATTCGGCCCACTTCACCAAGGTATTGAAGTTCGACATGGCCTTTACTCCATCATCTTCTCAATCGGCAACACCAGAATCGAACTGGCGCCCAGCGCTTTCAGTTTTTCCATGGTTTCCCAGAACAGGGTTTCGCTGCTGACCATGTGCATCGCGACGCGGTTTTGCGCACCGGCCAACGGCAGAATGGTCGGACGTTCGGCACCCGGCAGCAGCGCGACGATTTCGTCTAGACGCTCGCTTGGCGCGTGCAGCATGATGTATTTGGATTCACGTGCCTGGATCACGCCCTGAATGCGCGTCATCAGGCGGTCGATCAGTTGCTGCTTGGCTTCTGGCATTTCGCCGTCGCGCTGAATCAGACAGGCTTTCGAGCGGTAGATCACTTCCACTTCACGCAGGCCGTTGGCTTCCAGCGTCGCACCGGTAGAGACCAGATCGCAAATGGCATCGGCCAGGCCGGCACGGGGAGCAACTTCGACCGAACCGTTCAGCAGGCAGGATTTGAAACGAACGCCCTGTTTGTCGAGATACTGTTTGAGGATGTGCGGATAAGAGGTGGCGATGCGGGCATCTTGCAGGCTTTGTGGGCCGGTGTATTCGCTGTCGAGCGAGGTGGCCAGCGACAGGCGGCAACCGCCAAAGTCCAGGCGACGCAGGGTGAAGTAACGCGGGTCTTCGCCCTGGGCGCGGCGGTTGAGCAGTTCTTCTTCCAGAACGTTTTCACCGATGATACCCAGATCAACCACGCCGTCCATTACCAGCCCCGGAATGTCGTCATCGCGCACCCGCAGAATATCAATCGGCATGTTTTCCGCGAAGGCGATCAGACGCTGTTGCTGCAGGTTGATCTTGATACCGCAACGCGCCAGCAGTTCCTGAGACTCTTCGCTCAGTCGGCCCGATTTCTGCATTGCTATCCGTAAACGTGTTTTATCCAGCATGGTAACCTCTATTCTCTGTAATTTTATGAATTTGTTATTGAAATTCTGTTCTGTCTGTCCGAAGCCAAAAAAAAACCCTCGGAAGAAATCTTCCGAGGGCTCTCTCTTGCAATCTGCGCGCCACTGGAAGATTCTAAAACCGTCTCCCAGCACACATCGCCTGAAAGACTAGTCAGGATGATGGTGATGATGGTGGCTGAACTGAATGCGCGTCATGGTAATCTCGTATAATGATGTCAGGAATGACTCAATTGCTAATTAACCTAAACTATCGGGCGCAGATCGCGCAACCCTTTTTTACTGACATAAATTTAATTCATTGAAACGGGTCTGGTTATTAGCCATACGCCACTTTACCCAACGGTACCGTACGTTGATTGTAACCAGGTATCGAGTGGCGTAGCCTTAGTGAGTCAATCGCTGCACTGTGCAGGAGAGGAAGAAATGAAAAAAGTCGCTATTGTTGGCCTGGGCTGGCTGGGCATGCCGTTGGCATTGTCTTTGATCGGCCGCGGGTTTGAAGTGGTTGGCAGTAAAACCACCCCGGACGGTGTCGAAGCCGCGCGCCTGAGCGGCATCGAATGTTACCAACTGGAACTGACGCCGGAGCTGATTTGCGAAGCGGACGACCTGGATGCACTGTTGCAGGTGGATGCGCTGGTGGTGACCTTACCGGCGCGTCGCACCGTCGACGGCAGCGAAAACTACTTTAATGCGGTGCGCATGCTGGTGGACAGCGCGATGGCGTACAACGTCGCGCGCATCATTTTTACCAGCTCGACCTCGGTCTACGGCGACTATCCCGGCACGCTGCGCGAAGGGTCGCCGATCGCGCCGGTCAGCGCGTCTGGCCGGGTGCTGGCCGAACTGGAGCGCTGGCTGCATGAACTGCCGAATACCTCGGTGGATATATTACGGCTGGCCGGACTGGTCGGTGCCGAACGCCATCCAGGCCGCTTCCTGGCTGGCAAGGTGGAGGTAAAGGGCGGATCGCTGGGGGTGAATCTGGTGCATCAGGACGACGTCATTGCCGCCATTCAGCTGCTGTTGCGTTTGCCGACCGGCGGGCACGTTTACAATTTATGCGCGCCGGGTCACCCCATCAAGCGTGAATTCTATCCGGCATTGGCCGAACGGTTACAGTTGCCGCCGCCGCAGTTTGCCGACGAGGCGCCGCAGGAAGGGCGGTTAGTGGATGGCAGCCGCATTTGCAAGGAACTGGGGTTTGAATATCAGTATCCCGATCCGGCGCGCATGCCGGTCAGTTGAGTGCCTGGCGGGCGAGGCTTTACCTCGGCGGCAATGCGCCGCCTGATTACCTGATTACCCCCGCCATGCCGCAGAGAGGCGCCGCCGGCGTGGTGCTTCGGTGCGATCTCCGCTCGACACCCCGTGCCTACAGCCAGCCGGAGCCTTTCAGTTTGCGATACAGCAGGGCGCAGCCGACCACGGTAACGCCCAACGTGGTGTGGTAGGCCCAGGGCAGCTTCAGCTCCGGCATGTTTTCGAAGTTCATGCCGTACAGGCTGAAAATCACCGTCGGAATGGCCAAAATCGCCCCCCAGCCGGCCAGCCGTTTCACGACCTCGTTCTGCTTGACCGTTACCAGCGCCAGATTGACGTGCATGGCGTTGGTCAGCATTTCGCGCATGTCGTCAATGGTACTTACGACCTGACGCGCATGATCCTGCACGTCACGCACATAGGCGCGTAAATCCTTCGGGATCACCTCCTCATGCAGGCGGATTAACTGACTGCAAATTTCGTCCATCGGCAGTGCCGCGTTGCGTAGCGCCAGCAGATGTCGCCGCAGGCTGTGGACGTGGGCGATCGCCGCCTGGTCAAACTCGGACTGGAACATATTGGCTTCGATAGTTTCAATCGCGCTCTCAAAATGCGTGACGATCTGGCGGTAATTGTCGACGATAAAATCCATAATCGAATACAGCGCGAACCCCGGCCCGCGGCACAGCTGTTTGGGATTGCCCTCGGCCTTGGCGCGGATCGGCGCATAGCTGCTGGATGCGCCGTGCCTGATGGTGATCAGGAAGTTTTTACCAACGAAAAAGTGGGTTTCTCCGTACTCAATGGCCTCGTCCCGGATATGGGCGGTTTTCACCACGATAAATAACGAGTCGCCATAGGTTTCGATTTTGGGACGCTGATGGGCGCACAGCGCGTCTTCGATCGCCAGATCGTGCAGGCCGAACTCCTGCTGAATTTTACGCATGAAGGCGTCTTCCGGCTGCCACAGGCCAAGCCAGACAAAGGCATCCGGTTGTTTCACTACTTCGCTGATGTCATCGATGGTCACATCGCCCAGGCGCTTTCCGGCCTTGTAGGCCACGCTATTCACTACCATGCCGGTACTGTTCATCATACCGCCTGTGAACTATTGATGGTTTTGGTGAGAAAATAGCATTCATGCTCCACCGGATAATCCCGCAACGTCATCTGTAGCTGATAGCCCAGCTTTTCATAGAATGGCCGCGCCTGAAAACTGAAGGTGTCGAGGCGGGAAAAGCGGCAGCCGCGAGCAACGGCGGCCTGCTCGGCGGCGAGCATTATCCGTCGGCCAATGCCGCTACCACGCTGTGAATCTGCGACCCACAGCCAATCGATGCTCAGCCAGTTGCCCCAGGTCACGGCGGTCAGTCCGGCGATTACCGTGCCGGCATCATCCTGGGCAAAAACGTTGAGCGGCGTGCGTTGGCTGGTATCGATAAACGGGCGATTATGCGCCATCAGCCCCTGACGAATGGTTTCACGCGTGCCATCGTCAAGCGCCGTGGTAATGGTAATTTCCATGCTCTCTCCTTGGTTACCCGTTAACTTAAGCACAGCGTAATTAAAAGGCAACCGGCTGATAAGACACCGAAACGGCGATGCCATACCGTTGGGCTACACTGAATGAGCACGTTGTTAACCCTGGAGGATGCATGCCCCGAGTGATATTGATGGCCGGTTTGTTATTGGTGAGCGGCTGGTTGCAAGCCGCGCCGGTGGTAACTCAATTGCAGGACAAACTTGAACACCCATGGTCGCTGGCCTTTTTACCCGGCGAACAGGGAATGCTGATTACCGAACGGCCTGGCCGCCTGCGCCTGTGGCAGCAAGGCAAGGGGCTGTCGCCGCCGATCGCCGGCGTGCCACCGGTATATGCGCAAGGACAGGGCGGCCTGCTGGAGGTGTTGTTGTCACCGGAGTTCGCCAGCAATCGCCGGGTTTATCTCAGCTTTGCCGAACGCGGTAGCGATGGCAAGGCTGGCACTGCCGTTGGCTATGGCCGTTTGAGCAACGATAACGCCCGACTGGACGATTTCCGCGTGATCTTCCGCCAGCAGCCGAAGCTGTCGGTCGGCAACCACTTTGGCGGCAAGATGGTGTTCGACAGGCAGGGGCATCTGTTTATTGCTCTGGGGGAAAATAATCAGCGGCCGACGGCGCAGGATCTGGACAAGCTGCAAGGCAAGATCGTGCGGTTGACCGCCGAGGGCAAGGTGCCTACGGACAACCCGTTTGTCGGCCAGTCGGGCAAGCGGGCCGAGATCTGGTCCTACGGTATCCGCAACCCGCAGGGGCTGGCGCTGAACCCGTGGACCGGCGTGGTCTGGGAGCATGAACACGGCCCGCGTGGCGGCGATGAAATCAACATTCCGCAGGCCGGCAAAAATTACGGCTGGCCGCTCGCCACCCACGGCATCAACTATTCCGGCTCGCCGATCCCTGAAGCCAAAGGGCCGCAGGCTGACGGCACTGAAGCGCCATTACACTACTGGGAAACCTCCCCGGGGATCAGCGGCATGGCGTTTTATGATGCGTCGCGTTTCCCGGCCTGGCAGCATTCGCTGTTCATCGGCGCGCTGGCGCAAAAAGCCTTGATTCGTCTGACGTTGGTCGGTGACAAAATCGTGGCGGAAGAGCGGTTGCTGAGCGATCGCGACGAACGTATTCGCGAGGTACGCAGCGGGCCGGACGGTTATCTGTATCTGCTGACCGATGACCGCGACGGCAAGCTGTTGCGAGTGGGGGACTCCTGACGCCTCGCGGGAGGCGTCAAGGTGCATCAGGTCATGGTGGTCATTACGCCGCTGCGATAAGCCGGTCGGGCGCACAATTGCTGATACCAGCGTTCCATATGCGGACGCGGGCGGCGTGCGATCGGCATTTCAAACCAGGCGTAGATAAAGCTGCCGAGCGGAATATCACCGATGCCGAGCTGGTCGCCGGACAGATAGGGCTGTTGGGAAAGGGTGTCTTCAACGATATCGAAGCACTTTTCCAGTTCGGCGATGGCCGCTTCGATTTTCAACATATCGCGCTGGTCGGGTGGGGTGCGTACCATGCCCCAGAACACCGGGCGAAACGGGGTGACGATGGTGGCGGTCGCCCAGTCCATCCATTTTTCGGCGGCAGCGCGCTGCCGCAGATCCTGCGGATAGAACGGCGCCTTGCCGTATTTGGCCGCCAGGTAGCGTACGATGGTATTGGATTCCCACAGCACAAAGTCATCGTCCTGCAATAGCGGCACCAGGCCGTTTGGGTTCAGCGCCCGATAAGCGGCTTCGTCCACTTTGCCGTAGGCACCACCGGCATTGATATGGCTATAACTCAACTCCAGTTCTGCGGCGCACCAGAGTACTTTTCTGACGTTGTTCGAGTTTTCACGACCCCAGATAGTCAGCATAAAACGCCTCTTTGGTTGATTGACGGATTAGCTTTAATTCCTACGCTACAATCGGCGATTTGTCACTGCCGGAAGCGTTTTGCCTTCATTTCAACGTTCCCAACGGCACACTTCCCAGCCGTGTTGCAGTGCCAGCGCATGTAAATCGGCATCCGGGTTGATTACCGTTGCACTGTCGACATATTCCAGCATCGGCCGATCGTTGATCGAGTCGCTGTAACCGTGAATGTAGCTGAACTGCCGCTGCGGCTGCTGTTCCAGCCACTGCTGCAGGCGGATCACCTTGCCCTGCCGATAAGTCATGGTGCCGTAGGTATTGCCGGTATAGCGGCCCGCGGCGATTTCGACGCCTATGGCCAGCGCGCCGTCGGCGCCCAGTCGTTCGGCAATCGGTGCGACCAGATGTTCGCCGGTGGCCGAAACCACCAGAATGCAATCGCCGCGTTCACGGTGCCATTGCAGCCGCTCACGCGCGGCAGGGTAGACGCGCGGCAGAATATCGCGGCGGATGTAGCGTTCCACCCAGCCGGCGACGGTTGGCACGCTGCAACCGGCCAGCGGAGCCAGCGTCGCCCGCATATAGGCTTCCATCGACAACGTGCCTTGATAGTAATGCTGCATCAACTGTTGTTCTTGCGTGACCAGCTCCGCCGGCGCAAATCCCTGAGACACCAGCCAGCGGATCCATAAGCTGGCGCTGTCGTCGTCAATCAGGGTTTCATCCAGGTCGAACAGGGCTAAATCCATCGGTGCTTCTCCGGCAGGGTCATGTCGCGCTTAAGGATAGCGAACAAGGGGATCGCCAGCCAGCCACGGCGGCGAAATTGCGCTGAGCATAAGAAACACCGATGACGCTTTTGCGACAGCTGGATGAACGTTTGTCTACCGTAGGCTATTCCTCCAGCGCCTGTTGCAGATCGGCGATCAGATCGTCTGCGTCCTCAATGCCCACCGACAGGCGCAGCAACTGTGGCGTAATGCCGGACTTCAGTCGCTGTTCCAGCGGAATTGAGGCGTGGGTCATACTGAACGGCTGGCCGATCAGGCTTTCCACACCGCCCAGGCTTTCGGCCAGCGTGAACAGCGACAGGCGGGCAATCACCCGGCGTGCATAGGCCTCATCTCCCCTCAGGCGCAGTGAGATCATACCGCCAAACTGCCGCATTTGCCGCGCCGCCAGCGCGTGTTGCGGATGGCTGGCCAGGCCGGGGTAATAGACGTTTTCCACCTGTGGCCGGCCTTCCAGCCACTGGGCGATGCGCAGTGCACTGTGGCTGTGGCGCTCCATGCGCAGCGCCAGGGTGCGGATACCGCGCAGGGTCAGGAAACTGCTGAACGGATCGAGGATGCCGCCCAGCGCATTGTGCAAAAAGCCCAGCTGTTGCGCCAACTCGGAATTGTTGCCAACCACCGCGACGCCGGCTACCACGTCGGAATGGCCGTTCAGATATTTGGTAGCGGAATGTAGCACCACGTCGAAGCCATACTCCAGCGGGCGCTGAAGCGCCGGTGAAGCGAAGGTATTGTCCACCACGCCGATCAGCCGATGCTTTTTGGCGATCGCGGCGATGGCTGCCAGATCCGCCAGCTTCAGCAGCGGATTGGTCGGCGTTTCCACCCAGATCATTTTGGTATCGGCCTCGATCGCCTGTTCCAGTGCGGCGCTATCGCCCGGGGCGACATAGGTCACCCGTAGCCCGGCGCTACGGCTGCGCACCTTCTCCAGCAGGCGATAGGTGCCGCCGTATAAATCGTCGACTGCCACCAGATGGCTGCCCTGATCGAGCAGTTCCAGCACCGTAGCACAGGCTGCCAGCCCCGAGGCAAAGGCATAACCGCGGCTGCCGCCCTCCAGTTCGGCAATGGCCTTTTCCAGCGCGCTGCGCGTCGGATTGCCGCTGCGTGAATATTCATAACCGGTAGGTTCGCCGGGCGCCGGTTGCGCATAGGTCGAGGTAGCGTAAATTGCCGGCATGACCGCGCCGGTGGCGTCCGGAGTGTAACCTGCATGTACGCTTTTGGTGGCAAATGTGCTCATGATGTTTCCTTTTAGGCTAATTTCTGACGCCAGGCGTTCAGTAGATCGGTACGTGTGATAAGACCGAGGAAGCGCTCGCCGTCGAGCACCACCGCGACGTGGCCGTGAGAAAAGGTCGCCATCAATTGCCGTTGATCGGCATCTTTTTGCAGGGTTTGTACCGCGCGCGTCATGGCTCGTTCGGCCGGAAGGTTGAAGTGGCTGGCGTCGGCCTGCAGCACATTGAGCAGATCCCATTCGTCAATCAGCCCGACCACGCGGTCGTTGTCCAGCACCGGCAGTTGTGAAATGTCATACAGCCGCATGCGCGCATGTACCACGGCCAGCGTGTCGTCCGGCGCGGCGGCAACCGTCGCCCCCTCATCATGGCGGTAGGCAATCAGATCGCGCAGGTCGCCCTGCGACGGGCGCTGCAGCAGTCCCTGTTCGCGCAGCCAGTAATCGTTATACATTTTTGACAGGTATTTATTGCCGCTGTCGCAAACGAAGGTAACGACGCGTTTTGGCGCGGTCTGCGCACGGCAGTAGCGTAGCGCGGCGGCCAGCAGCGTACCGGTTGACGATCCGGCCAGAATGCCTTCCTTGCGCAGTAGTTCGCGGGCGGTGCTGAAAGCTTCGCGATCGCTGATACGATAGGCCTTGCGCAACCGGTCGAAGTCACCGAGCGGTGGTACGAAGTCTTCGCCGATGCCCTCGACCAGCCAACTGCCGGCGTCGCCGATTTGGCCGTTATCGAGATAATCCGCCAGAATCGATCCGGCCGGATCCGCCAGCACCAGTTCGGTGTCTGGCGAGACGGTGGAAAAATATTGGCTCAGCCCGCCCAGCGTGCCGCCGGAGCCGACGCCGACCACGATGGCGTCAATCTGGTGTTCCATCTGGTGCCACAGCTCCGGCGCGGTGGTCCTGGCGTGCGCCGCCGGGTTGGCCGGGTTGTTGAACTGGTCAATATACAGCGCGCCGGGAGTTGCTGCCGCTAGCCGCTGGGCATAGTCCTGATAATACGCCGGGTGACCCTTGCCGACGTCGGAACGGGTCAGCAGCACTTCTGCACCCAACGCGCGCAGGTGGGAAATCTTCTCGCGGCTCATCTTATCCGGCACCACCAGCAGCAATCGATAGCCTTTCATCGCCGCGACCAACGCCAGTCCCAGTCCGGTGTTGCCGGCGGTGGCTTCAATGATGGTAGCGCCGGGAGACAGCAGACCGTCGTGCTCCGCCTGTTCGATCATCGACAGCGCCACGCGGTCTTTGATCGAACCGCCGGGGTTTTGGTTTTCCAGCTTCACGAACAGGCGGCACGGGCCGGTATCAAACTGCGTCAGTTCCAGCATCGGCGTATTGCCAATGGTGTCGAGTGCGGATGTTGCGATTGCCATGGCTTTCTCCAGGATAATTCGGTTTTAAAACCGTTACCTGGATGATAGCGCTGCAATTATGCCTATTAAAAAGAACAAATAGCCGGTTTATATGTCATTTTGGAATATATTAATCTTTATTTGGACATCAAGGCGTATGGCCGTATGGCAGTCAATACGTTTGGCTGGCTGCCGGTGTGAAAAGGCGCGGTAATAGTAACGTAGGGCCGTAGGGTCAATCGGCGGTGGTACGAAAAATTGCTGTTTGGCGCGGTTTTTACTCAATTTGTGGCCTAAAGCGTACAGTTATGTAAAAGTCCTGAAAAGCATCGCTAAACCCTGCAAAAATAAGATAAATCTAATAAACTCACAGCAAGGGCCGTTTCGGTACATAAATTAAATCAATACGCAATCGCCGGGAGTTGGCGACTGGAATGATGTACCGGGCACTTCTCGCTGGTTGGCTGAAAACGCAACAGGTTTGAAAGTTAACGCTATTTCAATAGTTTGAAAGGACACTCTGGCGACGATATGATGAAAAAAAATATCTCTTCCTCCCTTAAAAAGCTGACCTTTAGCGTCGGTATTCTTTGTCTTGCAGTGCCTGCGGTTCAGGCTGCCACGCCACCGGCTCCGCCACAGGTCGACGCAAAGGCGTTTGTGTTGATGGACTACGACAGCGGCAAGATCCTGGCCGAAGGCAACCCGGATAGCCGGCTCGATCCAGCCAGTCTGACGAAAATCATGTCCAGTTACGTGATCGGCCAGGCAATCAAGGCCGGCAAGATCAAGCCAACCGATCTGGTTACCGTTGGTAAAGACGCCTGGGCTACCGGCAATCCGGTGTTACGCGGTTCATCGTTGATGTTTATCAAACCGGGCGATCGGGTGCCGGTGATGGAGTTGAATAAAGGCATCGTTATTCAGTCCGGCAACGACGCCAGCATTGCGTTGGCGGACTATGTGGCCGGCAGTCAGGAATCCTTTGTCTCGCTAATGAACGGCTATGCCAAGAACCTTGGCCTGCAGAATACGCATTTCCTGACGGTGCACGGTCTGGATGCCGAGGGGCAGTTCAGCACCGCACGCGATATGGCGCTGCTGAGCCAGGCATTGATTCGCGATGTACCGGATGAATACGCGCTGCACAAGGAAAAGGAATTTACCTTCAACAAGATCCGCCAGGTAAACCGCAATCGTCTGCTATGGAGCAGCAATCTGTCGGTTGATGGCATCAAAACCGGCTATACCAGCGGTGCCGGCCACAATCTGGTGGCTTCCGCTACCGATGGCCCGATGCGGCTGATTTCGGTGGTGCTGGGGGCACCGAGCGATCGCGTGCGCTTTAGCGAGAGCGAAAAGCTGCTGACCTGGGGCTTCCGTTTCTACGAAACCACCACGCCAATCAAGGCAGACAAGCCGTTCATCACCCAGCGGGTATGGTTTGGCGACGTCGGGGAAGTGCCGCTGGGCGTGGCGAAAGATGCATCGATCACCATTCCGAAAGGGCAGATGAAAAACCTCAAAGCCAGTTATAAGCTCAACAGTGATACTCTGCAGGCGCCGTTGGCCAAGAATCAGGTGGTTGGCACCATCGATTTCCAGCTTGATGGCAAAGTCATCGATCAGCGTCCGCTGGTGGCGATGCAGGAAGTCAAAGAGGGGAACTTCTTCAGCCGGATCTGGGATCGGGTGATGATGACGCTGACCCAGTGGTTCGGCAGCATCTTCGGCTAAACCGGCTAACGGCCGGTTTCCGCTCGCAACGGGGTGCCTTGAACGGCGCCCCGTCTGTTTTGCAGCATCAGCCAGTCAGTTGCAGGCCACCACTTTGATCGCCAGCCCGCCTTGCGACGTTTCGCGATATTTGGCGTTCATGTCCTTGCCGGTTTCATACATGGTTTCGATCACCTTATCCAGGCACACGCGCGGCTCGCTGGTACGGCGTAGCGCCATGCGTGCAGCATTGACCGCCTTCACGGCGGAAATCGCGTTACGTTCGATACAGGGTACCTGAACCTGGCCGGCCAGCGGATCGCAGGTCAGCCCCAGATGGTGTTCCATGGCGATTTCTGCCGCAATGCACACCTGAGCCGGGCTGCCGCCCATCAACTCTGCCAGACCGGCTGCCGCCATCGAACAGGCCACACCAACTTCGCCCTGACAGCCGACTTCGGCGCCTGAAATGGATGCGTTCATTTTGTACAGTGCGCCTATTACGCCCGCGGTCAGGAAGAAGCGGCTGTAGGAATTGGTATTCACCGGCCGGATGAATCGATCGTAATACGCCAGCACCGCCGGAATGATCCCGCAGGCACCGTTGGTCGGTGCGGTAACCACCCGCCCGCCGGCGGCATTTTCTTCGTTCACCGCGAAGGCGAACATATTGATCCAATCCACCACGTTCATCGGATCGATATTGTTTTTGTCACCGGTGACCAGCATGCGGCGCAACGCGGCGGCGCGGCGCTGTACTTTCATCGGCCCTGGCAACAGTCCTTCCGTGTTCATGCCGCGCTCAATACCGTCACGCATTACCTGCCACACGGCGGCGAAATGGGCGTCGATCTCGGCTTTGCTGCGCAGCGCCAGTTCGTTCTGCATCACCAGTCCGGACAATGACAGGCCGGTGTCCTTGCAGTGTTGTTGCAGATCGCGTGCGCTGTGATACGGGTATGGCAGCGGCCGTGCATCGCTGGCAGGCAGGCCAAAATGTGCTTCGTCGACGATAAAGCCACCGCCGATTGAATAATAGGTTTGGCTGTGCAGCAACTGTTCTGCGGCGAACGCGCGGATGCGCATGCCGTTTTCATGCAGCGGCAGATTGTGGTGATGGAAATTCATGCTGCTGGCCAAGGGGAAATCCACCTGATGGCGGCCGCCGGCAACCGGCAGGCGAGCGGTGATTTCAACGTCGCGGATAAAGCCGGAGATGCTGTCAATATCCACGTCATGTGGCAGGTTGCCCGCCAACCCCATGATAATCGCGATGTCGGTATGGTGGCCCTTGCCGGTCAGGGACAACGACCCATAGACATCCACCACGATACGATGGGTTTGCTCGAGCAGCCCGCGGTCAATCAAATCGTCGACAAACTGTTTGCCGGCCTTCATCGGCCCGACGGTGTGGGAACTGGATGGACCAATGCCAATTTTGAAAATATCGAAAACGCTAACCATGGTCTCGCCTCCTTATAATGAATAAAGGCGTCAATCAAAAGGGAATGGGATAGAGCAGAAGCGCCGGCGCACGGAACGCCGGCGGTGCGGAATCAGCTGAACAGGGTGTACAGGATGGCCGACATGGCGATCAGGCCCATCAGCACCACGAAGGCGTTGCTGATATGACCGCTGTACTTGCGCATGGCAGGTACTTTGCGGATGGCATACATTGGCATCAGGAACAGCAGCATGGCGATAATTGGGCCACCGAGGGTTTCAATCATGCCCAGAATGCTTGGATTCAGCGTTGCCACAATCCAGGTGGTTACCAGCATGAAGATGGCCGTGATGCGGTTCAGCTTGTTGGCGCTGATGGTTTTACCGCGGCTCTTCAGGGATTTATGCACCATGCCGTTGAAGCCTTCACGGGCGCCAAGGTAGTGGCCCAGGAACGATTTGGTGATGGCGACGAAGGCGATAACCGGCGCGATGTATTCAATCATCGGGTTATGGAAGTGGTTGGCCAGGTAAGACAGAATCGAAATGTTCTGTGCCTTGGCTTCCGCCAGGTTGGCCGGTGACAGGCTCAGCACGCAGCTGAACACGAAGAACATCACGGTCAGTACCATCATGATGTGTGCATAAGCCAAAATGCGTGAACATTTCTTTTCGGCGTCCGCACCATATTCTTCTCGTTTCGCCACTGCGAAGGCGGAGATGATTGGCGAATGGTTGAACGAGAACACCATCACCGGAATCGCCAGCCACAGCGTCATGATCAGGCCGTGACCCAGACCGGTACCGCTACCCGCCAGTGACACGTTTTCGAAGATGGCACCGGTCCAGTTAGGGATCAGATACAGTGCCAGCAGCATCAGTACCGCGACAAACGGGAACACCAGAATGCTCATGGTCTTAACGATGGCCTGTTCACCGAAGCGCACGATGGTCATCAGCCCAAGGATCAGGATCAGCGACAGAATGGCGCGCGGCGGCGACGTCATGCCCAACTGGTGGGTAATGAAGCTGTCGACAGTATTGGTGATGGCGACGCTGTAAACCAGCAGAATCGGGTAGATGGCGAAGAAGTACAGCAGGGTAATCAGCTTGCCGGCGCTGATGCCAAAGTGTTCTTCTACCACTTCAGTGATATCTTCGCCGGGGTTTTTGCCGGACAGTACGAAGCGGCACAGGCCGCGGTGGGCGAAGAAGGTCATTGGAAAGGCAATAATTGCCATGATAATCAGCGGAATCAAACCACCGATGCCGGCGTTGATCGGCAGGAATAGCACACCGGCGCCAATTGCCGTGCCGTACAGGCCCAGCATCCACATGGTGTCAGTTTTGCGCCAGGTACTGCTTGAACCCGAAGCCGCAGAGGCAATAGTGCCGGTCTGAGTAGTGTCCATAAATATCTCCGAAGTGAACACGTTAATTTAAAATTAATAAAACGTAAGCTTAAAACCTTCGGCGTAATAGACATTGGCGCCGACGGTGAAATCAAATGTGACTGTCGGGGATAAGTACGTCCCCCTGGTTATATATTGTGCTAATTACCGTTGCCGGTTAATTTATAGCAAGTACGTTCTGCCGCAGGCAGGCAGATAAAGGTCTTTATGCCGGCGGATACCTGTCCGCCGATTTTGTTGGCGGCAAGATAACGATTTGCAGCAGAAACAACCGTGATCGCGCTCTCAAATGCACAATGTGTGCGTGTATTGGCTTTTTTGTGTTTTTTAATGCACCTGTTGCACATTTGTGTAATATTTTGTGCTGAAAGCGCTCTCAGTCGTTCTTCACTGTTTATCCGGTGTGTTGAAACTTTGTCCAGATAAAAAGCTGCTTTTAGGAATAAGGCGAGCAATATATTTTATGCGGATGGTGTGATCTAGTTAAAAACTGTCAATAAGCGTTTTTAGTGATGTAGATCACATTTGATATTAAAGTGGAATTTTCAATAAATCATTGATTTTAAAATGCTATTTTGTGTTTTTTACCCGTCTTTGCCGTTGTTCTAATTGGCTCCCGTCGGTACAAGTTTGCGTAAGGATTCATCATATAAATAGCTGCGATTGCTTATTTTTACCGCAGTCACGTTAATTCTGTGTGAATATTTGGCCGAGAATCTTCTCGCTGTTTGTCATATAAAACGCGGCGGTTATTACTCAACAGCAGATTAATGCATCCAGCTTAGGTATGGGCATCAAAAATACCGTCGCAATTTGTTGCAATTTATTAACCTGACATCGCAGAAAAATAGCAGGTCGGGGGTAACTGATTGCGCATTAATTGCGCATTTTTGCAGGGTGTGTTCGGGCAGGGAAACCGCCGGACAGACCGCCGGCGGTGGTTAAAGCATCAATAGCGAAGGGCGATGCCGTGCTGGTCAAAGAACTCGCTGAACGGGTGATCCGGTTGCCGATCGGTAATAATGCGGTCAAAGCGGGCCAGCGGCGCGATGCAGGCCGGTTTCACCTTGCCAAACTTGCTGTGATCGGCCACCAGGATGGACTGCTGCGCCATCGACATGGCGCGGTGTTTCATTTCCAGTTCATCAAAGTTGAAACAGGTTGCCCCCTGCTGCAGGCTTAGGCCGGCGGCGGAGATAAATGCCAGGTTCGGGCAGATATGATCCATCTCGTTGTGTTTACCGACGCCGCTGAAGATGTAGTTATTGGGTTTGAATTCGCCACCGCACAGGATCACCGTGCACTGTGGTTTGTCCTGCAATGCCAGGAAGGTATTCAGCGAGTGGCAGACGGCGACAAACGGCAGTTCGTCGGAGATAGCGTCAATAATTGCCGGGGTGGTGGTGCCGCAGTCGAAAAATACCGTGTCGTTTTCGTTGATCAACGGTGCGGCGAGCAACCCGATACGCCGTTTCTCGTTGACCTGTTTGGCTTTTTGGTCGGAGACAAAATAGTGGGTGACACCGTTGTTGCGTGGATCGGCCACCACATAACCGCCGAGTAGCACCACTGCGGCAGGCTCGGCGCTAAGATCGCGACGGATGGTCATTTCAGAGACGCCCAGCAATGCCGCGGCTTCTTTCAAGTGGATCTTGTCAGCACGCTTTAGCGCCTGGATTAGTCGGTTGATACGCTCTTCGCGCCGCGTTTCCATGTCGTGTTCCCAAAGGTCTAGAAATAAAGAATCATGTTGCAGCTTGCGCGGGCCGCTACACCGAAAGGGTGATAAGCACAAAAATGCGGGGCTGCGCATAGAACGCATTACCCCGCATGTTATTCGCCCGGTTAACGCTGGCGCAGTCAACCGCCAGAATCAGTAACTGCCGGCAGCGGCCTCGGCACCGGAAACGATTGCGACGCCGGAGCTGGTGCCGATACGCGTGGCGCCTGCAGCGATCATCTTCTCGGCGGTGGCACGATCGCGCACCGCGCCAGAAGCCTTCACGCCCATTTCACTGCCGACGGTTTCACGCATCAGCTTGACGTGTTCTTCGCGTGCGCCGCCGGTACTGAAACCGGTAGAGGTTTTCACAAAGGCGACGTCGAGTTCGCGGCACATTTCACACACTTGAATGATTTGCGCGTCGCTGAGCAGACAGGTTTCCAATATTACCTTCAACGGGATCGCGGCGCAAACCTCGCGCACTGCGGCGATGTCGGCTTTAACCCGATCGTTGAGACCGCTTTTCAGCCAACCAACGTTGATCACCATATCGATTTCCTGCGCACCGGCAGCAATGGCCGCCTTGGCCTCGAACGCCTTGGCTACCGTCAGCGCCGCCCCCAGCGGGAAACCAATCACCGAGCAGACTTTCACCTCGCTTTCCTGCAGCAGGTGCGCTGCCAGCGGCACGTAGCCTGAGTTAACGCAGACCGCATAAAAATTGTGCTGCTGTGCCTCTTCGCACAGTTTGGCGATTTGCGCTTCACTGGCGTCCATTGCCAGCAGGGTGTGGTCGATATAGCGAGCGTAGTCAATGTTTTCAGTAGTCATTGCGATTCCTTAATCAGAGTAAGCCAGGTAAATCTGTGTTATGTGAAAATTATAACATCTGTCATGGCGCAAACATAGATTGATTTAGCGTGTAAGCGGTGATTCATAGTTGCGATCAATGTCACATATATAACAATCCTGCGTTGATAATGTTATTTAATTAACATCATATGACTAAAAAAACAACGGGGATACAACGATGGATATTGCAGTAATCGGTTCGAACATGGTGGATTTAATCAGCTATATCGACCAGATGCCGAAGGCCGGGGAAACGCTGGAGGCAGCAGAATTTGAGTTGGGCTGCGGCGGTAAGGGGGCCAACCAGGCGGTAGCGGCCGCCAGGATGGGCGCCGATGTGATGATGGTGACACGGGTGGGGGACGATCTGTTTGCCGATAACACGCTGCGCAATCTGCAACAGGCCGGCATTGATACGCATTTTGTGAAGAAGGTGCCGGGCGTAAGCAGCGGCGTTGCGCCGATATTCGTCGATCGTACAACCTCGCAAAACCGTATCCTGATCGTCAAAGGGGCTAACAATCAGCTGTTGCCGGCGGATATCGACGAAGCCGCTGATGCCTTGCAACAGTGCCGATTGATCATCTTGCAACTCGAAATTCCACTGGAGACGGTGTACGCGGCGATTGATTTTGCGCGTCGACATCACATCAAGGTGATCCTCAATCCGGCACCCGCGTCGCGCGAGCTGGATATTCGCTACGCCTGCCAATGCGAATTCTTTATTCCCAACGAAACCGAGCTGGAAATCCTAACCGGCATGCCGGTTGACAACGATAACAATATTCGTCGCGCCGGTCAGAGCCTGCTGGATAAGGGCTTGCGCAACCTGATCGTGACCCTTGGACAACGCGGCGCACTGTGGATGACTGACGACAGATGCGAACATGTTGCGTCGCTGCCAGTGGCGGCGCTGGATACCAGCGGCGCGGGAGATGCGTTTATCGGCTGCTTCGCACAGCAATACATTCATCAGGGCGATGTCCTGAGCGCGATGCAGCAGGCGGTTGCCTATGCCGCCTATAGCGTCACCGGCAAGGGTACCCAGCGTTCTTATCCTGACGCTGCGCAGTTCCGTGACTTTATCGCCACCAGACAGCATGGAGTATAAAATGCGCCAGACCATCGTGCAGCAAGCAGACGGTTATCTGAACAAGACGCCGCTGTTTCAATTTATCCTGTTGTCCTGTCTGTTCCCATTGTGGGGGTGTGCCGCCAGCCTGAACGACATTCTGATTACCCAGTTCAAGAGCGTGTTTGCGCTGAGCGATTTTGCCAGTGCGCTGGTACAGAGCGCGTTTTATGGCGGTTATTTTCTGATCGCCATTCCGGCATCGTTGGTGATTAAAAAGAGCAGCTACAAAGCGGCAATTCTGATCGGCCTGACGCTGTATATCGTCGGCTGTATGCTGTTTTATCCCGCTTCGCATATGGCGACCTATACCATGTTTCTGGCGGCGATTTTCGCCATTGCCATTGGCTTGAGCTTTTTGGAAACCGCTGCCAACACTTACAGTTCAATGATTGGCCACCGGGATTACGCTACGCTGCGGTTGAACGTCAGCCAGACGTTTTACCCGCTGGGGGCGCTGATGGGCATCGTACTGGGCAAATACCTGGTATTCCAGGAAGGGGACAGCCTGGAAGCTCAGATGGTCGGCATGTCACCGGAACAGGTCCATCAGTTCCGTCTGTCGATGCTGGAACATACGCTGGAACCGTATAAGTATCTGATTATTGTGCTGGTGGTAGTGATGCTGCTGTTCCTGCTGACCCGTTACCCGCGCTGCAAGCCGCAAGATGCGCACGGCGAGCAGGCCACCGCGCCGGCGTTGGGAGAAACGCTGAAATACCTGGCGGGCAATGCACGCTTTCGTAAAGGCATTGCCGCACAGTTTTTATATGTCGGCATGCAGGTTGCCGTGTGGTCGTTTACCATCCGTTTGGCGTTGAATCTTGGGGCGACCAATGAACGTGATGCCTCCAACTTTATGATTTACAGTTTTATCTGCTTCTTTATCGGCAAGTTTATTGCCAACTTCCTGATGACCCGCTTTAAAGCCGAAAAAGTGCTGATTGTCTACGCATTGCTGGGCCTGGTTACGCTGGCCTACGTAGCGCTGGTGCCGAACTTTACCGCTGTTTACGCTGCGGTGTTGGTCAGCGTGCTGTTCGGCCCCTGCTGGGCGACCATTTATGCCGGCACCCTGGCAACGGTAGAAAACAAATATACCGAAGTGGCCGGGGCGATCATTGTCATGTCGATCGTCGGTGCGGCGTTTGTCCCGGCATTGCAGGGTTATGTTTCCGACCGTCTTGGCTCGATGCAACAGGCGTTTGTGGTCTCGCTGCTGTGCTTTGCCTATGTCGGGTTCTATTTTTGGGGAGAGCTTCGCCATCAGAAACGCCAGGCTTCGCATAGCGTGGCCACCGAACAATCATAAGGAGAATGCGGATGAAAGCGAAAATACATTTATTTCCTGAGTTGTTCGGTCCCGCACCGCGTGAGATATACCGCTGTGCATCATTCTGCGTAACGGCGTTTCGCTATCCTAGTGGTATTGCCGGCTTAACGCTGGCGAATGGCCGCGGCCATCTGACGGTGCTGCCGTACTATGGCCAGATGATCTGGGACGCGCAGTTCGACGGCCATGATTTAAAAATGGAGCAGATGTTTAGCCAGCCGCGGCCAGGTGACAACATTGTCGATACCTATGGTTGCTTTGCCTTCCATTCAGGCCTGTTGAGCAACGGCTGTCCGTCGCCGGATGATAGTCATCCACTGCATGGCGAAATGCCGTGTGCGGTTATGGATGCTGCCTGGCTGGAGCTGGAGGGCGATCGGTTGGCGGTAAGCGGCAGCGTAGAATATGTCAAAGGGTTCGGCCACCGTTACCGAGCGCAGCCGGCGGTGAGGTTGACGGCGGGCAGCGCGCAGTTCGATATCGAAATGCAGGTCACCAACCTGGCCGGGATGCCTATGCCGCTACAATATATGTGTCATATGAATTATACCTATGTGGCGGGCGCGACATTTAGGCAAAATTTACCCGGTTCGGTGCTGCAACTGCGCGAAAGCATCCCGGCGCACGTTAAGCCGACGCCGTCATGGTTGGCGTTTACCCAGCGTCTGGCCGAGCGTGGTCATGGGATATGCGAATTGAGCGAGCCGCAGCATTACGATCCGGAAATCGTGTTTTTTGCCGATAGGTTGTCGCAGTACGTCGATCAGGCCGAGTTTTTCATGCTTGCGCCGCAGGGGCACCGGTTCGTGACACGCTTTTCCACCGCGCAGTTCAATTATGCCACACGCTGGATTTTGCATAATGCGGATCAGAAGGTTGCCGCGTTTGTTTTACCGGCAACCTGTCGGCCTGAGGGGTATCTGGCGGCGGAACGCGCCGGGAGCCTGCTGATGCTTGCCGCTGGCGAAAGCCGGGCGTTCTGTGTGACCACCGGGGTAGTTTAAATAACGGGGCGGTAACGCCCCGCAGGTGATTACTCTTTTACCCAGCCTTTGCGGATCGGGAAGGCAAACAGGAAGCGATACAGACGTTCCAGTTTGGCGGCAATCAGGTCGCCAAACAGATTCCACACCAGTTGCGCGAACAGGCAGCCAACCATACCCAGCAACAACCCGCCCACCATATCCAGCGGCCAGTGCACGCCAAGATAGACGCGTGACCAGGCAATGCCTGCTGCGACAACCATCAGCAAGATGCCGGACCACATGCGATGCCAGCACAAAAATGCAATGGCAAAGGTGAAAATAGCGGTGCCGTGATCGCTGGGGAAGGAACTGTCGGGGGCATGTTGCAGAAAGGTATAACCGATGCCGGCAACAAATGGCCGTTCGTGCGGCAACAGCATGCCGATGGCGGCCGAGGCCACCAGGGAAAAACCGAGAGCAATTGTCGTCTTCGACACCACTGCACGTTGTGAAACCAGCGCGTTTTGTGGCCCCCATAACCACAGTCCGGCAATCAGCAGCGGGACGATGGCGATCAGATCGCGAGCCAGAAAGGTGGCGAGATCGATCGCCCATTCTGGCGAGGCCGGGGTCGCGTTAATCCAGGCGAAAAGAAGATAATTCAACTGCTCCATTATAGTTACCTCGTCTTGCGGCTTAAGTAGCCGCTAACCCACCAATAAACAGCCAGCTGGCTGAACCAAACCCACCAACCTGCCCACAGGTTATGGGAAAAGAAATGTGCGCCGCGCATCACCTGGCCAAAGCCCATCAGCATGCCGAGCGTGATGCCGCCAAACCACCAGGCATAGGCGATGCGCGGCCGTAGCGGATAAAACAGAAAGAACACTGCCATCACCGCAAATCCGCTGGAGGCATGCCCACCCGGGAAACACCGTCCCGGACCCGGGTGGGCCGGTATCGTGCCAAGTAGGGGATAGGACATCGCCTGGCCGCCGTATTCCAGCAAGTCCCATGGACAGGAGTGCGCACTGCCGGCCTTCAGAACACCCACCACCAGTGGGCCGAGGCCCAGCAGCAACATGCAGAACGCTAAACGCGCATGCCGCTGATAAACCGCCCACAGCAAGCTGGCCACTGCCGTGCCGATCACGCCGATTTTCAGCAGTCGATGATTGATTAAATCGAGCCAAAAATTGTTTTGCCACGGGAAATGCCTGCTGGCGGCGTCGTACCAGTGATTGCTGATTGCCCAGTCCAGCTGTTCGTTGCGTGAAAGCCACATGAACAGCAACCCACTGACCAGCAAACCAAAAACCTGCCAACGGTAAAAGGAAGACGGCAAAGAGTAAATGGCAGTTGTCTTAATATGCGGTGTTGTTGAGGTTTGATTTAACAATGATTGTGCCAATTTTTGTGGCTTCACAGAGGGCGCTCGCGAGATAACAGGGATGAACAACTGTAATAATGCTGTCTTAAGAAAACCTTAATACGTCACTTTGCGTTGCTGGTCCGTTTTTTATGCTGATTTTTATTCTTATGTTGGTTGCAAAAATCATCGACAACATTATGTAAAGAAGATTAAACCATTGGAATGTGTCGGGGGAGTGTATTAACGTATGTTCGGATTTTAGGAAAATCATAGGGAAAGTTTATGAAAAAGATCTCTTTGCTGGTTGCCGGCATGCTGATGGCAACCACTGCCGGAGCGGCGACCTCTGCGAGCGAAAACGATGATATCAGCCAACAGCCGCTGGAAAAGGTAGCGCCTTATCCGCAGGCAGAGAAGGGTATGACGCGACAGGTCATTTATCTGCCCAAGCAGGATCGTGAAGAAAACTTTAAAGTGGAACTGCTGATTGGCAAGACGCTGGAAGTGGACTGCAACCGACATATGATGGGCGGCAAGCTGGAAAGCAAGACTCTGTCCGGTTGGGGTTACGATTATCTGGTGCTGGATAAGCTGTCTGCGCCAGCCTCTACCATGATGGCCTGTCCGGACGGCAGCAAGCATCGGCAGTTTGTGGCTGCAAATCTGGGCGATGCCGCCATGCAGCGTTATAACAGTCGCCTGCCGATCGTGGTCTATGTGCCGCAGGACGTGGAGGTGAAATACCGCGTATGGCAAGCCGCTGAAACCGTCAACGTCGCGGTGAAGAAGTAATTAACCGCTGTTGTGCCGCTCACTGATGTCAGCGGCAAACGGCTGTAAATCCAACGCCCCGGTGATGGTGTCACCGGGGCGTTACGTTTACGGCGTGACGATATTAAACCAGAAGTCGAACTTATCCATATAGCCCAACAATTCGTTTAGCTTCTCGGCATTGCCGGTGATTTTTACATCCCCTTTGTCTTGCTCTTCCTTCAGCGTATGTTCTTTCAGAACGATCCGGTTCAAGGCGTCACGGGAAAGCGTGATTGTCGCATCGGCCTCCTTGGCTTCGGCGTTGGCGGTGTGGTTGAGTACGCCGTTTTCCAATTCGATTTTGTATTTACCGTCTTGCTCGCCAAAGTCAAAGTTCAGCACGATATGTGCCTTGGCGGCTTTTTCACCGTTAATATGCACGCCTAAATAGTCAAAGAACATCTCCGGCGTCATGGCGCGTACCGTATCCGGACTGGCAGTATTTGGCGTTGGCAACTGCTTGACGCCGTTGCGCAGCTCTTGCGCGCCGGTCAGGTAGAAGTTACGCCACGGGCCCGATTCTGCCTGATAGCCGAGCTGTTCCAGCGCATCCGCCTCAAGGTGGCGAGCCGCTTCGTTTTTAGGATCGGCGAAGACCACTTTACTGACCACCTGCGCAACCCAACGGTAGTTGCCCTGATCATAGTCAGCCTTGGCTTTCTGCAGAATATTGTCCGCGCCGCCCATGTACTCAACGAATTTTTTCGCCGCTTCTTCAGGCGGCAGTTCATCCAGCGTGGCTGGGTTACCATCAAACCAGCCGAGATAAAGCACATAGGTGGCCTTGACGTCGTGACTTACCGAACCGTAATAGCCGCGGTTCGCCCAGACCGTGGCAAGCGCTGGCGGCAGGGTAAAGTTGGCGGCGATTTCGTCGCGCGTCAGGCCTTTATTCGCCATACGCAGCGTTTGGTCGTTGATATACCGATACAGGTCACGCTGGCTTTTCAGCAGTTTTTTAACGTTGTCGTTACCCCAGGTCGGCCAGTGGTGCTGCGCCATGATAATTTCGGCTTTATCACCCCATAACTGCAATGCATCGTTGATGTATTTTGACCAAGGCAGCGGCTCACGAATTTTTGCCCCGCGCAGAGAATAGGTGTTGTGCAGCGTATGCGTGACGTCTTCTGCCGCTTCAATCAGCTTTTTCTCCTCGATATACCACAGCATTTCAGCCGGCGCTTCGGAACCGGGGGCCAGCATAAAGTCATAGGTTAATCCGTCGATTACTTCCTTCTGACCGGTTTTGGTAATGTAGTTCGTAGGTGCTATCAGGGTCACTGTCCCGGCGGAGGTCGTGGTACCCAATCCGGCACCGACCTGTCCCTTGGCCTCGGGTTTGAGCAGGTTGCCGTACATGTAACTTGCACGGCGGCTCATTACGTTACCCGCCATGATATTTTCGGCTACGGCTGAATCCATAAACCCTTCAGGCGCATAAATTTTCACTTTGCCGTTCTTGACGTCCGCTTCGTCTACCACGCCGCGTACGCCACCGTAGTGGTCAACGTGACTGTGCGTGTAGATCACCGCAACCACCGGTTTCTTGCCGCGATTCTTATAATACAGATCCATGCCGACCTTGGCGGTTTCGGCTGATACCAATGGGTCAACTACCGTGATGCCTTCTTTCCCTTCAATAATGGTCATATTGGAAAGGTCAAGGTTACGAATTTGATACACCCCGTCGGTGACTTCAAACAAACCGCTAATATTGATGAGTTGCGACTGCCGCCATAGGCTGGGGTTGACCGTATCGGGGGCTTTTTCTCCCTCTTTAATAAATGCGTATTGTTGCGGGTTCCAGATGACGTTGCCCTTTTCGCCTTTAATGACTTCTTGCGGCAGTGGCGCAATAAAGCCTTTGTGGGCATTGGTAAAATCGGTGTTATCGGAGAAGGGGAGTTGTTCATACAGGGCATTATTTGCCTGTTTTGTCGCCGCTGTTGCATCTTTTGTCGTTTCTTGTGCCAAGCTAGGCATAGCTATGGTTGTCAGCAATCCCGCTAAAGCGAGGCTTTTGACGATCGGTTTGAGTCTCATCTGTTGGCCTTTTAGTGATATAGGGAGCATAACCCTGTATTGAGAATGAAGGATAGTTTCCCATTGGAAAGTAAAGTGACGCTAATTGATTGAGATGTAAAAATAAATATAGCCCAAGGTTTACACTTTGCAAGTTTCAGACATCAAGTTAATTCAGAATGTAAGCAGCAATAATACTTTTTGTCTCAGTGGTTTAAGAAATTAATTCTCACCGCCGCCCGTGAATCTACGGGTGTCTAGGGCCATACCTTATTTCAGCCAAGGGATAATATGAAATGCAATAAATTAGCATTTTTTATACTTGGCATAATTGCCATTTATTATGATTCTGCAACGAAAAAGTCGGCTGGTGTGGCCCAGGTGCGTAGGCCGTTGACTAATATGACGCTCTTTATCGAGAGCGTCTTGTTTTCTTGTTATTCTTTTTAATAGGAAACTTAAATTGAAACTATATTGGCAGCAGATTTTTCTACATAATAATCTTTTTTATTTATTATGTTGGATATAATACGCTGTGTTTTTTGAATTTTTTTCACTATGGTAAAACCAATAAAGTATCAACCCAGTAACAACGCTGAGTTTTGTGCCTTGGCCCCACGTTCGCGCTTCGCCTGTTGTCGACTGTCAGGTTTGAATTGCTTTCCAACACCCAACACGGCCAGCTAAAGTCTAAGCCAATACAGCTACTATCTTGCGCGGCCTGCGGGCTGTTACGTTTTCGGCTTCCCCTGGCGTGGCAGCTCGCCCAAGATTTTTAGTGGGCCGTGGCAAATACAGGGTTACTTTATGTCGATTTACTCTCAGACGCAGGGAAGGCTACAATGGGATGCAATGTGTATAAATAAACAGGCGTCATGCTATGTCGTTGATACTAAAAGGCGAAAGAATTGCTCGTGATCGATTTACCGGTGCCAGAATTGAAAATGCGAGTTTCCGCAACTGTGATTTTTCCGGCGTTGATCTGACCGACAGTGAGTTTATCGGCTGTCAGTTCTACGATCGCGAGAGCCAACAAGGTTGTCGTTTCAGTCGGGCGCAGCTTAAGGATGCCAGTTTTAAACAGTGCGATTTATCCATGGCAGACTTCAGCAACGCCAATGCGCTGGGCATTGAAATCCGTGAATGCCGGGCACAGGGCGCCGATTTTCGCGGCGCCAGTTTTATGAACATGATCACTCCCCGCACCTGGTTTTGCAGCGCCTACATCATAAAAAGTAACCTTAGCTATGCTAATTTTTCGAAAGTCGTACTAGAAAAGTGCGAACTGTGGGAAAACCGGTGGAATGGCGCTCAAGTTGTGGGTGCGACCTTTAGTGGTTCCGATCTTTCCGGCGGAGAATTCACTTCATTCGACTGGCGTTCCGCCAATTTTACCCATTGCGATCTGAGCAATTCGGCGTTAGGGGAGCTTGACGTACGCAATATCGATCTACAAGGCGTTAAGTTGGACAGCTACCAGGCGTCGCAATTGATGGAACGCTTGGGCATCGTCGTTTTAGGCTAACCCCATGTTTTTTAAGATCCCTGCTGAGATAAGGCTTAGGCTGTATCAATGCTGCCTTGAAAAGGCGCTGAATTAGAGCTTAGCAGCGGTTTTAGCGATTACCCCGTAAACCCTCGCTCAAATTGAACTGCACCCCAAAAGTTGGACACCAACTGAGTAAGGTGCATTTTATGGGCAAACCCAATTACACACTGGAATTTCGCATTGCTGTCGTGAGGTATTACCTCTCCGGCCAGGGCGGAATGACCAGGACCGCAGCGCATTTTGGACTCCACAAATCTACCGTCAGCCACTGGGTCGCCTCCTGGCAGCTACACGGTATTGACGGCATAACCTGGAAAGTTGCTGATTACAACCCGGAATTTAAACTCAACGTAGTGAAAACTCTGCAGAAAGAACATCTCTCTTTTCGGGAGGCGGCAGTCCGGTTCTATATCTCCGATAATAAAGTGATAAAACGCTGGTTTGATGCTTATGAAGCTGCTGGTAAATCCGGACTGCAGAAGAGGAAACGACACCACGTGAAAATAAAAAACATCTCCGGACAGGCGACACAGCCGCCGGTGAGCACGGCAAAACCTGCTGAGGAGCTCACGCATGACGAGTTGCTGGCAGAACTGAGATATCTTCGGGCGGAGGTCGATTACCTAAAAAAGCTAAAAGCCCTGGCTCAGCAAAAGAAAAAGCAGAAATAATCCATGAGCTGAGGGCGATTCATGCCCTGCGGGACCTGCTGGCTGCATCTGGTATGGCCCGCAGTACCTGGTATTACCATCAGGCAGTCCGCAACCGGCCGGATAAACACGCAGACATAAAGCGAAAAATCAGCCAGATATACTATCGTCATCATGGCTGTTACGGCTACCGGCGGATCACAGCAGTACTGGCCAGAGAGCATGAACGTGTGAATCACAAAACTGTGCAGCGGCTAATGGGAGAACAGTCCCTGAAGGCAGTGATCCGGGCAAAGAAATACCGTTCCTGGAAGGGGAATACGGGGAAAATCGCCCCCAATGTTCTGCAGCGGGACTTTACCGCCACACGGCCAAACGAAAAGTGGGTGACGGACGTTACAGAGTTCGCTATGGGCGGACAGAAACTGTATCTGTCGCCGATTATAGACCTGTTTAACGGAGAAGTTATCTCGCATGTGATGTCGGCGCGCCCGGTGATGAACATGGTCAGTAGGATGCTGGAGAAGGCGGTGATGACACTGAGCCCAGGGGAGACACCGGTGTTACATCCGGACCAGGGCTGGCAATACCAGATGCAAAGCTGGCAGGCACAGCTAAAAGCGCACGGCCTGACGCAGAGCATGTCACGGAAAGGAAACTGTCTGGATAATGCCGTGGCGGAAAGCTTCTTCGGCACGCTGAAATCGGAATGTTTTTACCTGAGGAAGTACAGCAGCGTGGCAGAACTCAGGAAAGCGGTGGACAGGTATATCCACTATTACAACCATGAACGGATAAAAATGAAGTTAAAGGCCCTGAGCCCGATGGAATACCGGGCCCAGGCAATATAATTTGTATCTGTGATAATAACCGTCCAGGTTTATGGGGTCAGTTCATTTACGGCGTGGGCAGTCACGGTTTAACAACTGTAACGCATGTTCCGGGGTCATCTCGAAGCGCACGCCCAGCTGACCGGCAACGTCCAGTGCAAAAACCCGGGTATAGATCTCGGTACTTTTATAGTCACGGTGCCCCATGAACGATTGTAGGATCTTCGGATGTACCCGGTTATAGAGCAAATGCATGGCAAAACTGTGCCGAAACGTATGTGGCGTGATGTTCTCAATGGAGAAATGCATACCGTTACGTTGTGCATGACCCAGGGCGTCTTTTAACCAGTTTCGTGCTGTGTCATCGGAGATCTCCCATACCGGCTTGGTGACATAACGGGTAAAGGTGGCAAGATGATCACGCAGCCGACGGACAAAACCGGAGTCAAGTAACGGCAAGGTTCTTTTCACCGGTGTATCTTTACCAGGTCGGCCGCGGCGGCCTGCTGTCTGATTACGTTGCTTTAATGTTCGTAGCACAACGAAGGGTTTGACGGCATCAAGCATAATGTCTTCATTCGGTCTTAGAGGCGTTTTACCGAAACCACATTGCAAAACGCTATACTTCCTCCATCCAGTTCGGAGCATACCGGAAGTGGCCGGCAACAGTTGTCACCTCATCACGACCACTACCGCAGTAATTTTTGCCAAGGGAGGCCAGAAAAATGAGCGTCACAATATTCAGAAAAATGAGAGGACGCATTGTTCCCCTCACCGTTGATGAAGAGCATGCTTCAAAATACGAGTCTCATGACTATAAAAAAACACCAAAACATAAAGTAACCACGAATAAATTTGACTCTTTCACGTCGTTCATGGTGCCCAATGCCACTTGCAATAAATGTGGCAAGGATGTTTTCTATTATGAGAATTCATACGGTTCACGGGTACTCTTTGATGCCTTAGGTCTCCCCTGGCCAATTCATCCGTGTTATCATTCAGAACCGGTATTGAAAACCGGCAACCGCGCCGGGGTGGGAACCCGTTTTTAATTGAAAAAGGCGTCATCACATCCAGTGGCGCATTACGGGTACAAGGGGAAATCCGTGGGGCGATAATCAGATTTACGTTCGAAGCAACTGATTTTTTTTAAAAAATGCACGTTGACATAAAGGATGTAAAAAATCTCATTGTGTTTGCCCGGCAGGAAAAAAACAAGGTACAGACGCACAACGGCAAAAAGACCTTTGATCCTACCCGCGTAATGTGGACACGGCCCTAAGTGAGGTTCTGGTTTTCAAATTGCTCCGGGCTAAGGCAGCCACAGGCACTGTGACGACGCCACCGATTGTAACCGCACTCGATATAATTAAACACCGCTGTCCGCATTATTTCCCGGCTGGCAAAGTCCTCTCCGTGGATACATTCCACCTTCAGCGTGTGGAAGAAGCTTTCCGCACATGCATTGTCGTAACAATAGCCTCTGGCACTCATACTGCCCTGCAGATTATGGCGTTTCAGTAAGCTCTGATAATCCGTTGAACAGTACTGACCTCCTCTGTCTGTATGAACGATGACATTTTCCGGACGTTTACGCCGCCACAACGCCATCTGTAACGCATCGCAGGCAAGCTGTGCTGTCATCCGCAGCCAATGACTGACCGCGACCACAGGTCAATCACCACCGCCAGATACAGCCAGCCTTCACCGGTGCGAAGATACGTGATGTCACCCACCCACTTCTAATTCGGGCCGCTGGCGTAAAAGTCCCGCTTCAGCAGATTCTCTGATACTGGCAGACCATGCTCACGGTAACTGACCGGGCTGAACCGGCGGGAGGCTTTCGCCCGCAGTCCCTGCCGACGCAGGCTGGCCGCTACGGTTTTTATGTTATACACCAGTCCTTGAGCACGAAGCTCATCCGTCAGGCGTGGCGCACCATAGCGCTGTTTTGCGTCACTGAATGCCTCCCGGACGACGTTATCACAGACAAGGCGAAACTGCTGACGCCGGTTTATCTGATGACGACGCTGATGCCAGATGTACCAGCCGCTACGGGCAACCTGAAGTACACGGCACATGGCTTTGATACTGAACTCAGCCTGATGTTTTTCGATGAAGACATACTTCATTTCAGGCGCTTGGCGATGTATGTCGCGGCCTTTTGAAGAATGGCCAGTTCCTCATCCCGTTCAGCCAGTTGGCGTTTGAGGCGGGCATTCTCAGCGGCGAGTTCGCTCTCACGTTCAGAGGACGTTGCCTGTTGCTGCCGCTTGCTACGCCAGGTGTAAATTTGCGACTCATAAAGGCTGAGTTCGCGGGCGGCTGCGGCCACACCAATGCGTTCAGCTAGTTTCAGGGCTTCGTCGCGGAATTCAGGTGTATGTTGCTTGCGTGGTTTTTTGGTGGTTGATGCTGGTTTTGTCATGTGAGTCACCTCTTGCTTGAGAGTTTACTCACTTAGTCGCGTGTCCACTATTGCTGGGTAAGATCAGTGGTCAGCATCTCCGAGGTAAAAGCCCTTGAGAAAAAATCAAACAACTTGAACAAATGCTGGGACGCAAAACGATGGAAGCTGGAATCCTTCGGGACGCGCTTGAGACAGTCCAGGCAAAAAAGTTGATATCGCGCATGCCGTTACTGCCACCCCATGATGGCGGGCGACAACCGAGACGGTCATACCGGGCTCAAGACTTTGCTGAACAATGGCGATTTTTTCCTGGACAGTACGCCGTCTGCGCTTCTCCGGACCTAAAACGTCAATCATCCTGACTCCAACGACTAGTCTAAAAACCAGTATTAAGACTATCACTTATTTAAGTGATATCAGTTGACTGAAGATTCAGGGGGCCAGTCTAGGCTGTGTCCCTTAATTGCCTGAGCTATAGTAACTGTCTGTTTCCACAACATATTAAACTATGGCTCGCTACGACCTAC
>NZ_JANUSB010000015.1 GCF_024793895.1 Serratia sp. AKBS12 | reverse complement strand
GTAGGTCGTAGCGAGCCATAGTTTAATATGTTGTGGAAACAGACAGTTACTATAGCTCAGGCAATTAAGGGACACAGTCTAGCGAGCACGGCAGGGGCGCTACGTTCCTTCTAGAGAGAGCTACCATTCCGAGCAGTTATTCAGTAGTTCTGGTAAATCTCATATATACTGATTTTAGTCATCATGAAATGATGTTTATTGATGCTGATATATCTACTATATTATATCCATAACTTATATTAGTTGAGTGAATCATGAAAAAAATAATCTTTATTTTTTACTCTATGTGTTGCGTGTTGAATTTGGCAGTGGCGGGTGTTTTCAAAGGGGATGAAAATATTGACTCATTATATCAAAAAACGATCACCAGAAAGAACATTAATATTGATCTCCTTTCCTTGTCAAAAGGTAAGAATCAGTTCACTTGGCAAATTCATCAGCCTGATTCTGAAAACCTCACTGTTGTGTTAAATGATGTTGTTTTACCTACAGGATCATGGCTTGAGATTATCAATGAAAACCATCAAGATATTTATAATGATAAATTCCTCTATGATGGTAGTAGACCACAAATCGTCCATACAGCAGAGGGAGGTGGCACTCTATTTATACGCTTAATAAAAAATGCATCACACAGTGATGGACATGTTGTTATCAGTGAGTACAACTATGTACCAAAAAATAAATCCAGAGCTATTATTGGTAGTAACCAAATGAAATTTGCATCATGTTATGAGAAAATAAACCCTACGATTTTTAGAAAAAGCCATGCAGTGGTGAAAACTAATGGCTCATCCGGGTGGAATGTGGTTGGAGGTGGTTATGTCCTGACAAATAAGCATGTTGCAGGTGAAGTTGGAAACAAAATACATAATCTTTATTATAACTATCAGTCGCCCACATGTGAAAAAGAAACGCTGGCTAGCAATACACTGAATATAAAAACGAGAAAAGTCATTCTTGCTGGAGGGAGTAGTTCTGAAGATTATGCTGTTTATAAAGTTGACGAGCTAGCTTATGAAGAGGCAGGAATCAAACAAATATTTGGTACTTTAGCGATAAATTCTGAAATTTCAATGCAAGATTTAAATAAAGGTGTTTCTGTCTACATTCCCCAGCATCCATGGGGAGCATACAAGCGGATTTCATCATTGCGGGATGATGGCGGTGCCTGCAGAACCCTTCCTGGGGGAGAGGATAATGTTGTACGATATGATTGTGATACAGATGGTGGTGCTTCTGGCTCAGCTGTATTAAGTGAAGCAGATAATCGTGTTGTAGCTCTCCATTTTGCCGGGGGTACAAATTATAATGTTGGTGTTCTAGGTCAGCATGTTTATACGAAAATAAAATCGTTACTACCTGACTCAAATAACAGTCAACTGGCTGTATCTGGTGAAGGTAAACTGATGGTCAGTGAGAAAAACATCTACCCTTATATGCCTACACAACGAACCGACCTAAACTATCAACATCCTATTGTCATTACCTCACTGTACGATAACCGTCTCTCTCATTATTCTGATTATTCAATATTCAAAGCAAAAAAAAGAGTGGCAGGTGGAGAAGTTGTTGAAATAAATGTCCGATTCACACTTGAAACACCTTGTGGTGAGACAAATCTGGCAGGTGATCATTGTGATAAGAAAGGGGAACGTTATTTGCACATGGCATTGGATAAAAACGATGATATAATACCAGGTTCAGGATGGATAACATTGAGGGTGAATAATGAGCATGAACAAAGATTAAGTAATCTGGTTATTCCTTTTAATTATTTCGGCTATGACCCTTTCTCTTCTCCATTCTCTGACAATGAACAGGTGGAAAATTATACTTTGACGTCAGATAGCGTATTGTCTACCAATCCGATTCAGCATCATTCTAATTTTGGTTTTATCGCGGTACATCCGGGGCAGGGACCGCAATCTTTGACGACATCTGATACAGGTCATAGTACATTAATTGCACAGGTTCACGATGATAATCATAAGGTGCATCTGGTGAAATTACGCGGATATCGCAAAACAAGCTGTACGCCTCCTTTACGTCCGATATCATCAACGGTAGGTTGTGGTAGCGGTGCCAGACCAGCTTCGCTGGAATTGAGTTTCGAGAAAGAAGATAACAAACAATTACCACCAGGAAATTATTCCGGCTTACTGCCATTATTAGCAAAACGTGACACTTTTGAGAAAAATATTCTTGTTCACCTCTCGCTGAAAAAAGTAGGTTCAGAAGAACCTCTGGTTGCTGATGCGGGAAAAGACATAACTGTTGAAGCTTCCACAGATACATCGCGCGCGTATGAGTTGGATGGCAGTGCCAGCCAGAATGCCCTTTCGTATGAATGGACTATCGCGGAAGGTGCGGATAAATTTTGGTTGCAGGAGAAACATGCCGGCTCGTGGGTCAAGAAAGTGGGAAATGTCAGGGCCCGAGCGCTTATTCCCGCTAATACCATAGGTAAAGCGACATATTTGCTGACTGTTACAGGTAAAGATGGCAAAAAAGCTGAAAGTAGAAAAAGTGTTATTGTCAAGGCTATGAAAGAGAAGCCTTCGCCATCAATAGCTGAATGGGAAGCGACGAAGGCATATGCTCAGCCGTGTACCAAAGTTCGTTTTAATCAGAAGGTGTGGCTTAATGGGTGGTGGTCAAAAGGTGAAAAACCTTCTGATAGCGGAACCTGGGGTGTATGGAGAGAGCAGGGTGCTTCACATATGCATGCAGTTTGTAAGTGATTGAATTTGAGCAGCCCGAGGATTGGTGGTGCCTCCAATTAGTTGAATTAGCGCTTGCCCTGTAAACCCTCGCCCAAATCTGAACTGCACCCCAAAAGTTGGACACCAACTGAGTAAGGTGCATTTTATGGGCAAACCCAATTACACACTGGAATTTCGCATTGCTGTCGTGAGGTATTACCTCTCCGGCCAGGGCGGAATGACCAGGACCGCTGCCGTGACTATCACCGCGTGTTTCAGCTCACTTATACTTATTTTGTTGACGGAGCAGCGCATGAATCCATTCAAAAGCCGACATTTTCAGCGTGACATCATTCTGTGGGCGGTACGCTGGTACTGGCGTAATCCTTCCGATTTTTGCCCGTGGCACATTGATGAAATCTACGTAAAGGTCAATGGGCGCTGGGCTTATCTTTACCGGGCCGTTGACAACAGGGGCCGCACTGTCGATTTTTACCTCTCCCCGCGCCGTAACAGCAAAGCTGCATATAGGTTCCTGGATAAAAACTTCAATAACGTGAAGAAGTGGCAGATCCCACGATATATCAACACGGATAAAGCGCCAACCTATGGCCGGGCCCTCGCTCTGCTTAAACGTGAAGGCCGGTGTCCGCCTGACGTTGAACACAGACAAATTAAATACCGGAATAACATCATTGAATGCGCCCATGGAAAGCTGAAAAGGATAATCAGCGCCACGCTGGGATTTAAATCCATGAAGACGGCTTACGCCACAATCAAAGGTATTGAGGTGATGCGTGCACTGCGTAAAGGACAGGCCTCAGCATTCTATTATGGTGCCTCCTTGGGCGAGAGGCGTCTGGTAAGCAGATTTTTTGAAATATAAGGTCTTTCAATAAGATAAAAGGCTACCTCATCGCTAATTTTGCAACAGTACCAATTTAACCAATTAGAGGTGCCATCGTATTTTTTACCGAGTCCGTCACAACCAAGGCCAAGAATTAAAAGATAAACTGTATTACCCCGGCAATCCTTGTTCCCATTTTCAAAGCGATTAGTTTCCAGGATTACCGGGGGCATCATTCAGCCTACCAAAACCAATAAGTTTCAACGTTCAATCGGGTATGTCAGTTACAGACGGCGCTGCTATTGTACTCGTATTGGATCGCTATATAGTATATTTCCCTCTCTACTCCCTTCTAAAGAGCCTCTTGCTCTAACATAGACTTTGATTTCCATATTTTGATATTTGTTTGAGATTAGGAAGGATTTTCCTGTTCCGTTCCCATCGGTAATTTCAGTAAAGCCCCCCTTGTACTCATCCCAGTAAAACCATTGATATATAGAATTATCATTGCCAGCACCGTTTGCCAGGAAATCATAATCCACAGTTAAGGTGTTACCTACCTTAGGTGCACCTAAAACGCGAATATTTTCAATGGCAGGGGTTGCGGTAGTCATGGGACCTATCTTGTTACTGATTGCAATGTCTCCCTCTCCGCCTAAAGTACCCTTTGGTGTAATCCTGACATGGAGACGATATCCCTCGTGTCCCGTGTTAGTTTTTAGCGTTTTCCCTGTTGCACCTGTGATATTATACAAGTTACCATTATGTTCCCCATACCACTGATATGTCGAATTGTCCGTACCTGCACCATTAGAATGAAAATCATAACTTGTTAAAGTTAATGTATTACCATAAACCACTTCACCAGAAATAATGACGTTACTAACGGAAGGTGTCCCGTGAATGGGGATCGTTGGTTCGGATTCTGCCCTAATCAACGGATTATTAGCGTCAATAAGTTCTACTGAAATTTGATGTCCAATCAGGGATAAGTCTGTAAGCTCTAATTTTACTGTAAAAAGCGACACATTTTGCTGGGTGCAATAAACGATACCATCACGTTTCCAGACAGCCGTGACATCCTTAAAGGCAACATTGGTATTAACACTAAGTGAATCACCAATCTGAGGAATAATTCCATTTATTATCATCCCTTTTCTGTGCACTTGGATAACAAGCTTACCGGGCATGACCATTGCCGTTTTGTCAGACTCTGCGCTAATTGTGGTATTTATTGCACTGGAAACTACCACTGAGACTCTTTTTCCAACGGCATTACTCGGAAGCCAGTACTTTGCCGTTGGCGTGCTGACATTATTCGAATTAAGAATGATGCCATCAGCTTTCCAGGTAACATTGACTCCTTTCGCCACATCCAGACCGGTATCTGCCAGATTGACAGTGAGTACCTCCAAATATTCCGGTATCCCACTGATAATTGGTTTTCTTATTTTTACTGTGACCAGATATGAAAAACTTCCCTCGTAGTAATCGTCAGTTTCTTTGATAAAACAATTAATTATGCCTTCTCCGGGGTTTTTAGCGTACAGAATACCTTGCGGAGTGACTTCCAGAGTACCATTGTCATCAACCCCGTATCTTACTTCTCCACCGGAATTACTGTGTATCTGAATCAGCTGATTTTCACCTACATACATATTCTGTTTGAGCGTTATATCCAGGCATACTGATTTTTTATACACAATTACAGGGACAGTGGCAGGTTGTGGCGCAAAATGGTTTTCCGTTTCTGCCTGCCTTACGGTAATGGAGGCATCTCCTGAATGATGAAAGCTAATATATCCATGGTTGTCGACCTGGATGACATGCTCATTACTTGCTATATATTCAAGGTGCCCACCATTCCCTCCAGTTATTTTCAGTTGAATGTTAGGATCACCTAGTGTTGCTCTGATTACCTGAGGTTCAACATGCAATGGCAGAGAAACAAGTTTTGAAATCGATAATGTATAATTACCAAGAGCTGTCAGATTATTTTTATCTGTCGCTACAATACTAAAAGAATACATTCCAGTTTCGTTTATAATACCTGATAATTCTCCTGTTTCTGTCAGTATTAAACCTGACGGAATAATCCCTCCTGCCATTGAAAAACGGTATGGCGGCACTCCTCCCGCTACGCTGAAGATAACAGGCCCATACATTTCACCCGCCATACCATCAGGTAGTGAGGAAGGGGAAAGCGTTAACTTAGGGGTGTTGACCTGGAGAGTATAATGGCGGGAAGTGTGAAAGGAATATTTATCTGTCGCTGTTACAGTAAAACCATAATTTCCTGACCGATGGGGAATACCGGACAACTCCCCTTGTGACGTAAGTTCGAGGTGTAAAGGCAGTTCCCCCTCTGTAATAGCAAAATTAAACGGTGGAGTTCCGTTGGTTACGACAAAACGGGTTGGTCCATAGTTTTTACCCACTTCCGCAGGGGAGAGGTTTTCTGGATAAATAACCATACTGGATGGTATAACTTGTAGATTATACTCACCGATTACTGAATAACCTCTGTTATCTTTCACCAGAATACTGAAAGGAAACTCCCCCTTCTGGGTCAGCAGACCAGATAAATTACCTTCAGATGTCAGTTCCAGTTGACTTGGTAATACTCCCTGCACGACTTCAAATGTATAAGGTGGTTCCCCTCCTGATACGCTGAACCAGACGGGGCCATAAAATTTTCCAGCCTCTCCTTTTGATAAAAGCTCAGGGGAAATAGTTATTTTGTTGTTTGTGGCCAGATGCCAATTATTTTCATTGATGGGCTTACGTGTTTCTTTACACATTGTTTTTAATATGTTATCACTCAACTGCTTATCGAGGATTTTAACCAGTTTATTTTGTTCCAGGACACACAGCCGGATTTGAGGGGGGCTATTTACTTTGTTAAAGTGGGAGGGTTTCATTTCTTTATCATTGCAATTATCGTCCATCTGAGTCCTCACATTGAAACTTATAGCGTAATTAGAGGCTTAATTGTCCTTCAGAAGAAAGGCAGTAAGCATGAGGTATAAATTTGCAGTGAAACTATCTATTCATATATATCTTAAATAACAACTAATTAGCGTCCATCACACTCTTTAATGGATGTTTTGTAGTCTGCAACTTAATATAGATTAAAAAGTGAGATTTGCGTACTGATACCAGGAAAATAAGTTACGGCGCGGGGAGAGGTAAAAATCGACAGTGCGGCCCCTGTTGTCAACGGCCCGGTAAAGATAAGCCCAGCGCCCATTGACCTTTACGTAGATTTCATCAATGTGCCACGGGCAAAAATCGGAAGGATTACGCCAGTACCAGCGTACCGCCCACAGAATGATGTCACGCTGAAAATGTCGGCCTTTGAATGGATTCATGCGCTGCTCCGTCAGCAAAAGGGGATGATAAGTTCATCACATCGGGATTTTTGCAACCATGCCGTCATCGTTGCTCAGGCGATGAATCATGGCAATCATGTCATGGCGCGAACCAGCGTTATTACTTTCCATGTGCTGGAAACTACGTACGAGCAGTACCTTCGTTTAGCATCACTGCTCGCAGCCAATGACTGCATCACCGATGCCATAGAGGCTCTGCCGATTTCCCCGCACTATTCGTTTGATCCGGAAACGCTTTATAGTGCCATTGACGGACAGACGTTTGGCGTCGAACGACCGACAGTAAAGGCCCGACATTCGAGTAAATACTTCGGTCGCGGTAAAGGCATGGTCGCCTACACGCTGCTGTGTAACCACATCCCGATAAACGGTTACCTGATTGGCACAAACGACTATGAAGCCCACCATGTCTTTGATATCTGGTACCGCAATACCTCAGAGGTGAAACTTACGGCCATCACCGGCGACATGCACAGCATCAACAAAGCCAACTTTGCGATCCTGCACTGGTTTGGCCTGCGCTTTGAACCTCATTTTACGGACCTGAACCGGCAGTTACAGGAGCTGTACTGTATCAGAGATCCGTCGGCCTATAAAAAAGGCCTGATCCAGCCCGCCGGACAGATTGACCGGGACCTTATCATCCGCGAGAAAATCAATCTCGATCGTATCGTCGCCACGCTGGGGCTGAAAGAAATGACGCAGGGGACGCTGGTCCGCAAACTGTGCACGTACACCATGACCAATCCGACGCGGCAGGCACTATTTGAATATGACCGGCTGGTACGCAGCATCTACACGCTGAAGTATCTGCGCGATCCGCAGCTGGAACGCAATATCCGGCGTTCACAGAACCGGATTGAATCTTATCACCAGCTGCGTGCCGCAGTGGCCAAGGTCGGCGGAAAGAAGGAGTTAACCGGGAAAAATGACATTGAAACAGATATCAGTAACCAGTGCGGACGGCTGATTTCCAACGCGATCGTGTATTACAACTCGGCGATCCTGTCACGATTGCTGGAACGACTGGAAGCGGAAGGCAATGCCAGGGGCATTGAGTCTCTGGCCCGGATATCACCGGTGGCCTGGCAGCACATTTTGCTGAACGGGCATTATACCTTCCAGAGCAGCAATGAAATTATTGACCTGGATACGCTGGTTGTGGAATAACGGAAAAATCTGGGGTTCCGGCGTAGAACCCCAATCTGACTCACAGTTTCCGGTTCGGGCCAGCGGTGGCCAGCGTGGCAAACATGCTGCTGGCCCGCCAGGGAGAAACGCTGCCCGTCGTGGGCGATGGCGGGGAAGACGCTGTGGTTACACGATTGCCAGAGGAAAACCGGGGAGAGCACGTCACGGTATTAAGCCGAACCATTGCCGGCGTGATTGGGGCGGCGCTGGATGCCAGCCTGGCAGGGCAGAAGGTGTTCTGGGTCGGCGGTATCGCTGGCTACAAGACCGAAGAGCTCGAGAATCTGTACTGGTTCTCTGCAGACATGCCTGAACGGATGTGTTCGCCGGCGTTGTCGCGGGAGTACCCCGATTTTAAGGAGTTCGAGTCGGTGGCCAAGGCCACGAAAGATCTGGAAATGAACCAGGGTTTACGCCTGCTTGAACAGTATTTCCCGTTGCCGCAGAAACTGCAGGTGATGCGTGAACATGCCGTCACGGACGAAGCTCAGGCCCAGGTCACGGTACGACGGTGCACCGCAGCAAGGGACTGGAGTGGCCGGTGGTCGTCCTGAACGAGAACTTTGCCGATATCACTGACCCGCTGTTGCCTGAGGATGAGCGCACTGACGAAACCAATCTGCTGTATGTGGCGGTAACTCGCGCGAGAAAAGTGCTGGTCATTAACGGGTTGCTGCAGGTACTCCTTGACGAAGCCGCCGCTAATGACGGGGAAGGGGATATACCGGCATGTTGAAGGCTATCAAGGAACTGCTGGTCGGCACCCGTGAGGTATCGACCAGAGCAAAATCATCAGCACCTTCATCGCCGACAGGACCGGCCGGTTATTTTATGCCGCAGTTCGCCGCGCAGCCGCTGCATCACCTGGTGACACTGATGCAGGTGCTGCCAGCAACCCGGCAAGGCGAATATGCCAATGAAGGCGGGCTGGTTGATATTACGCTGCAGACGACGACCTACGCCGTTCGTCTGGCCAAAGGCCATATGCTGCCGCCGGGTGCGGCGCCGGAGGAGCAGTCAGCGCAAAATATTCTCTGGAACGCGGTGGTGTTTTACGCGGCGCTCTGGCGTTATCTGCCCCAACTCGCGCAGATAGAGGGTGAACTGCAGAGTGGCCACCCGTGGTTACCCGGTGTGACCGTTCCCGCCGAACCTTACCGTTTTCGGTTCAAACCGGTGTCACCGGATCCGACCATCACGACAAGCCAAAGGGCGTTGATTGCCTATCGTCTGTTGCCAGCGGAAGCTGTCAACTGGCGTCTACCCTGCCAACCGCGGCGCATGCGGTGATGCTGATAGCTTCAGGCCAACCTAGCTCGTTGCCGGTGATTGATGAAATAGTCAAGGAAGCTGTCAAGCTGGCGCGCGGTGATGCCATTGCAAAACTAGCGGCCGTTGCCATTCCTTCTTCTTCCATGCCCGCGCCGGCAGAGACGTCGCCAGACCTTGTTGGTGAACCTGTTGCACAGGGTGCGCTGGAGAGCAGTGTACCTGGTATTGATTTGCAAAGTGCTGTGTCGGGAGATCCGGCTGCTATTAACGACCTGGAAGACGGTGCTGACACTGCAGCTGCAGTCAGCTCTGAAGGAGCCATGGTTGTTCCACCGGGTGATGTACTTCTGAGCTCTGCGCTGGATGCACCCGTTAATGATTTACCGCTGGCCGAAATGATTGTTGCACCAGAGCCTGCTGTTGAGGTTGAGGAAGATATGCAGACACTGCTTTCGCTGATGAATGTCAGCGTATTGGGACCAGCTGCTTCAGATCCCTTTGATAAAGGTGACGCCCCTCAGAGTGAGGTACATCCATCGGAAGGGAGCCAGCAGTCAGCAACTGATATTAGCACTGATATTGATAGAGCTGATGATCCCGTGCCTTTTCTAACAGAATCTATTGCCGAACCTCTTCCACTTGAAAAGCCAGTTGCACAACCCCTTGTTCAACCTGATTTAAGCCATCAGGGATCCGAACAGATGGCGATAAGTCAGCGGCAGCATGAGATGGAAAATGCAGACGATGAGTTTTGGAAGTGGTTGGCCACGGGGCTTCAAGAACAGCGGATCAGCGTCAATCATCCGGAGTCCAGGGCGCATATGGTCAGCGGTTTTGTTTTCCCTTGTGTTCCAGAAATTTTTCACTTGTATATCAACGAGTGTGGTAAGGAGCGTTCCGAACGGAACGCTATTCAGAAGGCGTTTGAGAAAATGGGGAGGCACAGGGTACGTAAATGGCAGCGATTTTTTATTGGTCATTTGTACCAGGGGCCTGCCGGATGCGGTTCGTACCGTTGGTAACAGCAGCTGCAACGGTGTAGTTCTGATCAAGGACCAGTTGAGCGGATTCGCGTTTAAACTCTGCGCTGAAATTTCTTTTTTCATTGGGACACCTGTATTGTTCTGCGATGAGCATGTAAGCATACCTGTAATCCGCGTCATTCACTTTTAGAGATCTTCCGACATACTGATTATGTCACTTGTGGAGATCGCTATGCGTAAAATCCGATTCACCGAGCACCACATCATCGCCGTTCTGAAGTCTGTCGAAGCCGAGCGCACCGTCAAAGATGTGTGCCGCGAGGCCGCTAAGGTGGTGTAGTAAATGCAAGCATTCCATTTAAATTTGGTAACTAAGGATATCCCATGGATCGCGTATTTAGAGATCTTCCGACATACTGATTATGTCACTTGTGGAGATCGCTATGCGTAAAATCCGATTCACCGAGCACCAGATCATCGCCGTTCTGAAGTCTGTCGAAGCCGGGCGCACCGTCAAAGATGTGTGCCGCGAGGCCGCTAAGGTGGTGTAGTAAATGCAAGCATCCCATTTAAATTTGGTAACTAAGGATATCCCATGGATCGCGTAACTTCTTTGCTGCAAAAAATCAATCTGTTCAACGGAACCCAGAATATTCGTAACAATGTCACCTTAGCCGATCTGTTACCACTGTCTCTCGGAGAGATAAAGGCAATCTCTAATGGCGCCTTGACGAGGGATGAAGCTAATTACCTTTATGAGGCCGTCCAGGAGGCGTTAAAAGAGAACAAGAAAGATGAAATTGCGGTGTTGTCGCGCGCCAATCCACAGTTGAAAAGTATGGTTTCTCTGGGCGTTCAACCGTCTTCAGAAGAACGTGGTTACGAGGAACTCTTGGGGGGACGTGCATTTTCTTTCGCAAAACCCGGTTCAGTGGCTTCTATGTTTTCGCCGGCGGGTTACCTTACCGAGTTATACCGGGAGGCAAAAAATCTCCATTCAGCGACAGGTATCGATAAAGAGTACCATCTTGATCATCGCCGTCCAGATCTGAAATCACTGGTCCTCAACCAGAAAAACCTGACCGGTGAAATCTCTACTCTCTCGCTTGCCAATGACATTGTGCTAAAAAATATGATGGCGGCAACATCGAAAAATAACGATGAGGCGATGCAACTGCTGTCAACGTATTGCAAGATGGGTGAAAATCCTTTCCATTTACCGCATGAGACCCTCCGCCTGGCAATACTGTCTCAGGATGAAAATTTATCGCTACTGACGAAGGACCCCGATGTTGGCAATATTTTTAATCCAGCCGCACTTTTGGCCTTTGAATACGGTATTTCTCCCAAGTTGTACAACATTCTCACGGAAGAAATTACTGAAAGTAATGCCAGTAACCTGGTTGAAACGAATTTTGGCAATATAGATGTCACCGACTTCGTGCATCCGGTTAAACTTGCGCATTATTATGGTCTTTCTTATGACGAGCTTCGCTCACTGATTGGTCTGTATGATGGATTTGAATTTAATTATAAAAATGACACCCTTATCTATCCAAAAAACGATGGGTTGTCGTTTGTTGAGATAAATAGAATTTATGGTAAAAATACCAGTTATTCCTTCCTTGAGTATGTGAATCTTTTCCCTCAGGGCGATAAGTTCGTTCTTGAGGTTCTTTTCAATGACATGCCGACTGATATATATCAACTGACAGTAGGCACTGGAGGTGACGGCAGCACCGATCTAGCCTACATATCTTCCGCTGAAGAATTACAAAATAAATATTATAAAATTCCCTTGAATTTGACGGAAGAAAAGCTGATTTCAAAAGTAACTATTACATTAGGCCGTACATGGGCCAACGGGAAAGCTGTTTTTAGTGATGTTACTTTTAAAGCGAAAAATATAAACCAGGACCTTTTATTACTTAAACTGAATAAAGCCATTCGTCTCTACAAAGTCATCGGTATGACGCCGGAAGAGATCCTAGATATCGCCGATGCAACACATTTTGCAGACATGGAGATCAACAACTCGACGTTAGAACAGATTTTTTATGCCAAACACTATAAGGAGCGATACCAAATTGACAGCGATAAAGCGCGGGTTTTGGCAAACAGAGACATCAGTCTGATTGCAGAAGAGCATCAGCCTTCGCCTTTTAATCGTCTTTTTAACACCCCACTGTTGAACGGAAAGGCATTTTCTGCCGACGGGACGTCCCTAAATTTAAATCCCGATGCGACCCTTATTACTCAAGCTCAAGCTCATCAGCTGGCTGTCATTAAGCGCGCCTTTGGCGTCAATGGGATAGAATTGCTTGCGTTGTGGAAAATGGCGAATGCGTCCGAATCTGCGACTACCATGAATTGTTCATTGAAAAACCTTTCCGCGCTTTACCGTCTGCGTTTACTGGCCGAAGTGCATCACTTAAGCGTGGAAGAGCTAGTCTTTCTGACGCGTGTTTCGCCCTGGAAGACGTCAAAGGTTGTGAACCAGGAAGACGAGACCATCGCAGAACGAATAAAGTTTTTTTACCGTATCTCACAATGGTTGACGGAGCGGCGCTGGACGGTAGCGATGATATTTTTAATGACCACGGACCAATACAGCAACACGATGACGCCGGAAATACAAGAATTAAAACAGATCTTGCGTGAGGGACTATTAACAACAGACTATCTAGAAAAATACGAAGGGATTAACGCGGAAAAAAGAGCAGAACTGACTTCAGAAGAAGAATGGAATACGGTCACATCTATTATTGCTGCTGCTGTGCAATTGGATTCAGATGAAAAAGCGCGTTTAATTTTACAATGGGCTAATGGAATTCAGCCAGATGGTATGAATACAGAGGCCTTTTTGTCGCTGGTCCGGAAAACAGAGAATACAGCAGACGAAGAGAAAAAGATTGCACAATTCTTTCAGTGTCTCGCACAACTGTCATTGATCATTAACACGCTGATGCTCACGGAAGGCGAACTCTCGTTGATGCTCAATAAACCCAGTGCTCTTGACTCCCGTGCCACGACGTTACAGCACGACATCATGACATTGTACAAGATAGCGCATTTTCACGATAAGCTTCATCAGGCGAACACACATATGTCAGAGGTCTTAACCTGCCTCAGAGAGGGCACACTGTCTGCCGAACAACTGGCGCGGGCGATGGATCTAGATCCGAAAGCGGTCGCTCAGGCACTGAAACTGGTAAAGGGGAAAAAACACCTACGAGAAACCGAGATAAAGTGTGGTATAGAAGCCGCCCATGTGCTTGAAGCCTTACGCAATGGCCAAATATCACCGCAACAGCTGGCCTGCGCACTTGATCTTGATCTTGATATCATTAGCCCTTCCCTTAAAAAAATAACATCCGATGTCGCGTCTGTCTTCAGTGGCTGGGAAGAGGTAGAGGAAGTATTACAGTGGATGGAAGTTGCTACTATGCTGCACATCACTCCTGCTGGCGTTTTTGCACTGAGTGAATTGCATGTGAATGATGATGTGGTAACCTACTCGACTTGGGTGAATCTGGCAGAAATGATGGAGGCCGGGCTTGATAACCGCCAAGTTGAAGCGCTACAGGCTGTCCTGGACGAACGGATCAGCCGCGCGGTCTGTGGCTGGTACATCAAAAACGGGGCGCCTGCTTTTGTCAACGATCGGGATACGCTCTACAGCTACCTTCTGATTGACAACCAAGTTTCATCACAGGTGAAAACGACCCCTATTGCTGAAGCCATTGCGTCTATTCAACTTTATATTAACCGAGCGTTAAATAACCTTGAGTCGGGTGTGGATAACAAGGTAAAAAGCCGACAATTTTTTGCTGATTGGGATCGTTATAACAAACGCTACAGCAATTGGGCGGGTGTGTCACAGCTGGTGTATTACCCTGAAAATTACATTGATCCTACGATTCGTGTTGGGCAAACCCAAATGATGGACAACCTGCTGGGCCAAATCAGTCAGGGTGAACTCACGCAACATACGGTTGAAAACGCCGTAAAAAATTATATGACGCAATTTGAACAAGTGGCGAGCCTTGAGGTGATCAGTGGATACCATGATAACGTTGATCCCTATACGGGCCTCACCTACCTGATTGGTCGCGATACAGAAAACCGTCGTTATTACTGGCGGAAGCTGGACTATAGCAAATTCAATAAACTTAGCGGCACATTCCCTGCCAATGCGTGGAGTGAATGGAAATCCATTGATATGGGGGTCAATCCGATCAACGACTGGATCCGTCCGGTTATTTGGCAAGGAAAACTCTGGGCTATTTGGGTAGAAAGGAAAGAGCTCACAGAGCCTGATGATGCTTCTGTCAAAATAAAGCTGGGTGAAACAGTTAGTGAGATCTCTGTGAGAGAGATGAGTTTGAAAAAACGGTTTGTGTATGAACTCAAACTGTCGCATATTCAACTGGACGGAACATGGAGTCAACCCTACACGATTGTGTTGGAAAACAAACTTAAGCAGTTTAATGACACAAGCACGACTGTAGAGGAAGAAGCAACGGGCTTTTATTGCGCTGGCATTCTATCAGAAGAGCGGCTCGTTGTTGTCTTTCATACAGTACAAAAAGTGATCAAAAAAATAATCACTGTTTATTCTGATCTCCGTACAAAAGAAGGCGAGATTTCTGAAGGTCATCTTAAAGACAGATTAGATTCAGAATGTGTAAAAAAAATCAGTCCGTCAATCGTTTTGGACTATAAAGCTGATAAAAAAGATGTAGGGTTGGACTCTATTTGGGGGGAACGGTCGTACTCGCTACTTACTGGTGGCAAAGTGACTGACGTGAAAGTGACGGAAGGTACAGATAATTTATCAGTTTCTTTTTCTGCTAGAATTAGGGTGGTTTGGAATGGTACTTCTGGTGAGCTATCTCAGTACCAGATGGATGCGATAAAGTTGATTTCAAATGGAAAGATGGGCGGAAAATATATTGTCCATGATAGGATAAAAACATCGTTTCCCAATAAAGTTTCAGTATATGCTGTTATAGAATATATTGGTGTTCAACAAAACGTCCTTTATATTTATTCTCCTCGTTTTAAATTTGCAAGGACTCAACATGATATCCTTATTAAGGATGAGTCCAATGGAACACACTACAAGTTCACAGGGGAAAGACTTACTCATGCTCCTAATTTATTAAAAGTAAATAATATTCCCGGCCATGTGAGCATGCGAAACTTAACTATAACTCTCTCGGTTGATTTAAGCGGGATAAAATATTCATTAACTGTAATTGATGCACATAAAATTGATACCGAATTATCAGAACAAGATGTCAAGGTATCAATAGAATTGCCCGGGGAAACATCTGATTGGCTACTATTTTCTGCCGATAAAAATGCGGAAAAACCACTGCCTATAGCAATGTTCAGCGAAACCATCTATACGTTTTCGAATTTGTCATTTACTATCCCTAAAGCAGCAAGCACCCGGATTAACGTGACGCTTGTTGCAAGAGCTGGGGGGGGGGTCTTTCTAGGCAAACAAACCGGTTTTTTCCAGGTACTGGCCCAGGCGGACGTAACCGAAATGGCCATCATCAAAGAAACCGCGGAGGGCGCCCAATATTTACAAACAGGTCCATGCCGTGTCCGTCTGAATACCCTTTTTGCTCGACAATTGACTGTACGGGCGAATCAGGGGATCAACGCGGTTTTAAGTATGGAAACACAGCAACTTCCTGAACCTAATATGGGGCAGGGGAATTATATCAGTGTCACTATTCCCTCGTACGATTCGAGTATACACAGAGATAGACGTATTAGCCTGTATTTCAGGGCTGGGGATGAACTTAAAGATCGTTTGATAGGTTGTTGGCAAGGCATGTTGGGCACACACATTCAACATGTTAACCTTTTCATACCTTTGTCTTCTACTAAGAATGGCGATCCAATAGATTTTCCTAATTCATCTCAAATAGGAAAAGAAAAGAAAGGCGTAAACTTGGTTTTATCTTACCAAAATAGCCCAGATGTTGTGCTTCTGGCCTATATAAGTGTGTATGATAAAATAAACGGTAGTAAAAAGACAAATCCAGTGAATTTATGGGTCTCATCAATAGCAGTTCAGGCGTCCGGTATTGATAAGGGCTTTAATGTTGCGCTTGATTTGCTTCATCAGGCCCCCATGGATTTTACTGGCGCCAACGCTTTGTATTTTTGGGAAATGTTTTTCTATGTCCCAATGATGATCTTCCATAGGTTGTTCCGGGAAAATCGTTTTGAGGATGCGCAACAGTGGATCAAATATATTTGGGATCCGGCGGGTTATTTCAGTCATGGGGAACCTACCCACTACCAGTGGAACTGTCGTCCTCTGGAAGAAGACACGAGCTGGAACAGTTCGCCGCTGGATTCTATTGATCCAGATGCAGTGTCGCAAAGTGACCCCATGCATTATAAAGTGTACGTGTTTATGTGTCAGCTGGATCTGTTGATTGAGCGCGGAGACACGGCTTACCGTGAGCTACAGCGTGATAGTTTGAATGAAGCGAAAATGTGGTATACCCAAACCTCCAGCTTGCTTGGCTATGAGCCTTTTCTGTCGGAAGGTCAATGGCACGAGCCCGCATTAACGGATGCGGCAGAAAGCACCGGGAAACGCCAGGCGGCTTTGCTGGCGCTTCGTCAAGGGCGAGCTGAAGGCAACCTGTTTACGGCTAATTCGCTAACCGCGTTGTTCTTGCCTGAAATGAATGAAAAGCTGATGCAATACTGGCTGACACTGAAGCAACGCTTATATAACCTACGCCATAATCTTTCTATTGATGGCCAACCGTTGCTATTACCTATTTTTGCACCACCGGCTGATCCTAAAGCCTTGTTGACTGCCATGGCGGTGTCTTCTCAGGGCGGCGCGACCTTGCCCCCGGTGTTTCTGCCATTGTATCGCTTCCAGCCCATGCTGGAAAATGCCAAAAACTTAGTGTCCCAGCTGATCCAGTTTGGAAGCACTTTGCTGAATCTGATTGAACGTCAAGATGCCGAAAAGTTGTCTGAACTGCTGCAAACACAAGGAAACGCATTGGTTCTGCAAAATATTGAGTTACAGCAGAAAACGATCGAGGAGGTTGATTCTGAAATCAAGGCGCTCAATAAAAGTTTGGAAGGTGCCCTGTTTCGTAAACAACATTATGATGCTCTGATTAAAAACGGTATGTCTGCTCTTGAAATTACTGAGGCGGTATTTTCAGGGTTAGCACAGACCTCCGTTGCAGCATCTATTATTCCCCGAGTTGCTGGACATTTTGCGAACTTACCCCCAAACATATATGGTTTCGCTGTGGGTGGTATGAAGTTCGGATCCCCCTTTAATGCGGCAGCGGCACTGCTGGAAACCGGTTCACATGGAGCAAATTTGGTATCTCTTGCTACTGGCACCGCCGCTCGTAATGAACGCCGAAGGGAAGAATGGGAACTCCAGGCAGGTAGCCTAGCCATCGAGTGCGAACAGATTAAACAACAGATACAGAGTGCCGAACTTCGGGCAGTGGCCGCGGAGATGCAAAAAGGACTTCTGGAACTCCAGCAAAAACATCACCAGCAGCAACTGACGTTCTTGCAGAATAAGTTCAGCAACAAAGCGCTATACAGCTGGTTGCGTGGGCGTTTAGCCACCATCTACCGCCAGTTCTACGATCTCACACTTTCCCGTTGTCTGATGGCACAAGCGACCTTTGAGTACCATTTTAATCTTCAGGACGGAAACTTCATTAAGCCTGGGGCATGGAAAAGCAGTCAAGCCGGACTGATGAGCGGTGAAACCTTGATGCTTTCTCTGGCACAAATGGAAGAAGTTTATCTGAAAAAAGACAAACGGGTGTTGGAAATCACTCGCACTGTGTCATTGGCTGAGCGTTACAAAGCGCTGGATGAGAAATCGTTCACGTTAGATGAAGAAGTGGCCAAACAGCTTGATGCAGGGAAAGGTGAAGTGGGTACACTAGAAGACTCCCTGAAAGTTAAGGATAACTCCCTGATTGCCAGCATCAACCTTAAAGGGTTGAACATTCAGGACGATTACCCTGACGAGAGCCTGGGAAAGATAAAACGGATCAAACAAATCAGCGTCACGCTACCGTTATTGATGGGACCGTATGAGGACGTCCAGGCTGTACTCCGTTATGGCGGCAGCGCTAAGGTACCACAGGGTTGTAATGCCATCGCAGTTTCTCATGGCATGAATGACAGCGGTCAGTTCCAGCTTGATTTTAATGATGCGAGGTATCTGCCTTTCGAAGGTATCCCTGTGGATGATATGGGCTTGCTGTCCTTGAGCTTTCCGAATGCTACCGGCAAACAGAAAGTGATATTACAAAGCTTAACAGACATCATTTTCCACATCCGATATACCATTCTTTAATAATTCATAGCAGACATCAGATCAGGGGAAACGTCACCGTTTCCCCTGCGGGAGCAACAACGTGCAAGATTCAGAAAAACAACCTTTATTAAATCCACCCTCTTTACCTAAAGGCGGTGGTGCATTAACCGGTTTGAGTGGGACACCTGGCGGAGCCGTATCTGATGGTTCTGCAACTTTTTCTCTTCCATTGCCGATTTTTCCTGGGCGCGGATACGCTCCGGAGTTGGACCTGAGCTACAGTAGCCTATCCGGAAACGGAGAATTCGGTATGGGTTGGTCCAGTAGCACAATGAGCGTGCGCCGTAATATAAAAAAGCGTGTGCCTACTTATAGCGAACAGGATGAATATCTCTCACCAGAAGGTGAAATCCTTGTTGTACTGCCGGGAGCCCCTATCACGAAACGACATTCATTGCTGGGTGTCGATCTTGGTGAAGAATACCACGTGGTGACCTATCGTAACCGGGTTGAGTGTAGCTTCAGCCGCCTCGAATTCTGGCAACCTGTAAAGCCAGAAACCTTAGACTTCTGGGTCATGTACAGCGCAGACGGACAGGTGCACCTTATGGGGAACACGGCAGAGGCGCGCCTCACAGATCCGCAGGATAGCAAGAGAACCGCACAGTGGTTGCTGACTGCCTCTGTTTCGCTGACCGGTGAACAAATGTATTACCAATATCGTGCGGAAGATGACATTGGATGCATCAACAGTGAACAGCAGGCACACCCAGACGCCACTGCTCAGCGCTACTTGCTGGCGGTGCATTATGGCAACCTTATCGCTGGGCGTACCTTACCTGGGCTTGACGGCACCGATCCACTAAAAAGTGGCTGGTTGTTTAGCCTCGTCTTTGATTACGGAGAGCGTAGCGTTGAGAAATCGGCTTTGCCACAGTGGCAGAGCGATGGGCAGTGGCTATGCCGTCAGGATTGTTTCTCTCGTTACGAGTATGGATTTGAGGTACGTACGCGCCGTCTCTGCCGGCAGGTGTTGATGTTTCAGCGAATTAAAACGCTGGAAGGAACCGCTGAAGGAGAAGATACCCCGCAACTTATTACCCGGTTACTATTGACATATAACGAAACGCCATCGATTAGCTTATTGGCTTCCGCGTGCCAGATGGCTTGGGAAAAAAAAGGGAACGAGCCACCGCTTTCGCTACCCCCTCTCGATATTGCTTGGCAGTCTTTTGACCCACCAAAACCCCACTCGGCCGTCTGGGAGCTCCGTGACGATCTGCATAACCTGAGTCATCAGCATCCTTACCAATTTATTGACTTGAAGGGGGAAGGCATATCAGGGATTCTCTATAACGACGGCAAGGGATGGTGGTATAGGGCGCCAATTCGCAATGAAAAGAAAGCGGATCAGAATGCCGTCACCTGGGACTGCCCCGAAAAATTGCCGATGACTCCGTCGCTTCAGGTGGATGCCACACTCGCGGATCTGGATGGAAAGGGTAAGTTGCAATGGGTCGTCACGGCGCAAGGCATTGCAGGGTCTTATAGCCAGACAGAACGAGGAGAATGGCTGCGTTTTACGCCGCTGTCGGCGCTGCCTGTCGAATATACACACCCACGGGCGCATTTGGCGGATTTAATGGGAGGAGGCTTTTCTGACCTCGTCATGATAGGCCCCCGCAGTGTGCGTCTATATGCCCGGCAAAATGAAACCTGGACCAAAGGGGGCACGGTTATCCAATCGGAAGGAATTTCGCTGCCCATTCCGGGGGCGGATCCCGCTGCCTTGGTTGCCTTCAGTGACCCACTTGGCTCAGGGCAGCAGCATTTGGTGCAAATACGGGCAGAAGGCGTGACTTGCTGGCCAAACTTGGGAGGAGGACGCTTCGGTCATCCTCTGACCTTACCAGGATTCAGTCAGCCTTCGGCCAATTTTAATCCACAACGGGTGTTCTTAGCTGACATTGACGGTTCTGGTACGGCGGATTTGATTTACGCCCATTCTGACTCATTTTCTGTTTACCTCAATCAGAGTGGTAACCGTTTTGCAGTGCCTTTTTCTCTGCCCTTACCACAAGGCGTTCGTTTTGATAATACCTGCGAACTTCAGATTGCGGATGTACAAGGATTGGGAGTCGCCAGTTTGTTATTAAATTGTCCTCATCCTACGCCACGTCACTGGGTTTGCTCGCTGTCATCCGAAAAACCTTGGTTACTGAATGGCATGAATAACAACATGGGTGCGGACCATCGTCTGTATTACCGCAGTTCCGCCCAGTTCTGGCTGGATGAGAAGACGGAGGCAAAAACGGCAAATAAAGCCCCCCCTCCCTGCTATCTGCCCATGGCACTTCACACCTTGTGGCGTACCGAGACTACCGATGAAATTACCGGAAATCGGTTATCGAGTGAAATACGTTATAAAACGGGTGTATGGGATGGACGTGAGCGTGAGTTTCGTGGGTTCGGCTACGTTGAGGTGAGGGACACCGATATTACGGCCAGTCGAGGTACGGCAATAGAAAGTTCTCTTCCGTCAAAGCGTTGCAGTTGGTATGCGACTGGACTTCCGGCCGTGGATGAACAGCTGCACAAGCAATATTGGCGAGGAGACACCGCTGCGTTTGCCGCTTTTTCTCCACGTTTTACGATTGGTAGCGCCGAGGAAGAACGGGTTTATTCACCAGATGAAAACATCTCTTTCTGGTTGAACCGTGGACTTAAAGGCATGCAACTGCGGAGTGAGCTCTATGGTTTGGATGGTAGTGCTATGGAAAGCCTGCCTTACAGTGTCACGGAAATGCGTCCACAGATACGTTTGATCGATATCCAAACGTATCCAGTTATTTTGCCTTCTGTCGTGGAGAGCAGAACCTATCACTATGAACGTATTATTACCGATCCTCAATGCAGTCAGGAAATTCAACTGTCCACTGATGAATATGGACAGCCACTACGCCAACTCAGTATTGCTTATCCGCGACGGCCACGCCCATCCAGTGCATTGATTGATAGCGATAACACCATCACACTCCCGGCAGAGAAGGCAATTCCAGATACGTTAATCGCTGGAACCAAAGCCAGTGCCACGGTTCATCTCTATATTTCTGACGATCCCTCTGTACGCAGCTGTGTGTGGTCTGTACAGGGAAACAATGATTTCTGGTTACAAAAGGCCGAAAGCACGGGAGACAATGCCTGGCAGACCCTTGTTGAAGGGACTGAAGCACGCGCACTGGCACCAAAAGGGGTAATAGGCCGGGCAGATTATAGGTTGAAAAAAATTTTTCAGGATGGGCAAGAAGCGATCACTGACTTTAGCATCAATGTCATCTCACCTGTAGTGACTGTAACCGGTTTCCAGCATGTCTCACAGGGAACCGTGTCGACACTGAAGGCGAAGGCTAATTTTTTACCCGAAACCTACCAATGGACGTTGTTAAAAGAGGGAGAGGAGGTAGTCAGCAGCCAATCCAGCGAGTTTCATGTTGACACTAGCGCGCTCGATATAGGGTTGTATCGGGTAAATCTGAAGGTTGAAGATTGGAGCCGGGATGCGCAAGTCAGCACAGCACTGACAATCACGCAATCTGCATGTTATCCGGATGGGTTACCCGAAACGCTCCTGGCGAGCAGCTACGACGAACAACAGCAAACATTGTACCTGACGCTACAGCAAAGTAGTTGGCACAACATTGACAATTCGGTTAATGAGATGTGGTTGTTAGGGGTAGCCGATGCCAGACGCAGTGATATTTTTTCCCATCCTGCCAGTGCGGTGCCAAGTGGCGGATTAACACTGGAGCATTTGCAACAAGACGGTGGACTCATTGCTGCGGATCAACCTTGCACGCTGGCCATGCAGCAGCAGATCTGGTATCTGGATTCAGCGAATGAACCAACGCTCGATCTACCCGCCATGCCGCCGCGGGTGGCCTTTACGGAACAGGCTGAATTCGATGAAGAAACTCTTGCAGCATTTGAGAATGAGATTACGGCCGATCACTTAATTCTGGCGGGTTACTATCAGTCAACCTATCTTTTTCCTCGGAAAAACGAGACAGGCAAGAAACTCTGGACGGTACGCAGTGGCTTTGCTACCTATGCGGGAGCTGCGCACTTTTGGCTGCCAATCTCCTTCCGTGAAAGTGAAATGACTGGGGCGTTGACAGTTACTCGTGACCGTTATGACTGTGTCATAACAAAAACGCAGGATGCAGCTGGCTTGACAACTTTATCAGAATATGATTGGCGATTCCTTGTACCTGTGCGACTCATAGATGCTAATGACAATGTACATGTTGTCACGCTGGATGCGCTAGGACGTGTCATAACATCCCGGTTCAGGGGAACGGAGGAAGGCATCGCTACCGGCTACAGCACTGATGCAATGATGGTTCCAGCTGATGCAGATACTGCCCTGGGCCTGACCTCACCATTACCGGTTGCACAGTGCATCGTTTATATCGCGGACAGCTGGATGGCGGGTAACACGGAGAACGGTGGGAGAATCCCGCCCCATGTTCTGACGCTGACGACCGACCGTTATGACAGCGATAACGCCCAGCAAATCCGCCAGCAGGTGGTTTTCAGCGACGGTTTCGGACGGGTCCTGCAGACTGCCGTCAGATATGAAGCGGGTAAAGCCTGGAGCCGGACAGGCAGCGGCGGGTTACAGACCGGGGCAGACGATCTACCGGTGGAAGTGGAAACCGCCTTCCGTTGGGTCGTCAGTGGCCGGACAGAATATGATAATAAAGGTCAGGCAGTCCGCACGTATCAGCCGTATTTCCTCGACAGCTGGAAGTATGTCAGCGATGACAGCGCCCGCCGGGATCTGTATGCAGATACGCATTATTACGACCCCACAGGACGTGAGTGGCAGGTCAGAACGGCAAAAGGCTGGTGGCGCCGCACCTTGTTCACGCCGTGGTTTGTGGTCAGCGAGGATGAGAATGACACGGTAGCCGGGGTGAGCGGCGTGGCGGCACCAGACCATACAGGTGGTCCGGAATGAAACACTGTAAACGTCAAGGGCATTATTGTTTGTGACAATACATTCAGCGCTATCAAAACGGCGGCGATTGAAGGGAAAGCAGGAGAATGCCATGAGCATATTATCGCTGTTCAGCAGAACCCCGTCGATCACGGTCCTCGACAACCGCAGCCTGACTGTGCGTGATATTGCGTATTATCGACATCCCGATGCGCCAGACGTCACTGATGTGCGTATTATCCGCTATCAGTACGATGCCTGCAGTTTCCTGCCACGGAGCACTGGCCCACGCTTGCATGACACTGGACGAGCAAACTTCAGATATCTGACGAACCTGGGCGGAAGCGTCCTGCGTACCGCTAGCGCCGATGCTGGCACCACTGTGACCCTGAACGACGCTGCTGGCCGGGCGTTTATGACGATCAGCAATATCAGCACCACGGAGAGCGGCGCGGAGGACTTAATGCAGGCCGTGACCCGCATCTGGAAGTATGAGGACACAGAACGGGCAGGGCGCCCGTATCACGGAGCGTTTTACGTATGCCGGTAACGGTGACGCAGAGAAGGCTATTAGGCGACAATTACTCTGACCTCTGTCGCGTCAATTACTTTGGCCGATTTGTAAGCTAAGCGTCCGATTTCCCAACTTATGGAGAGGTTGTGGCGCTCAACGACAAACAGGTCAATCTCTATATGACACATCGAAGAAAAGGCAAGACTCAAGCGGCCGCAGCCGCCAAAGCCGGTATCGCTGTTCGCTCCGGACGACGTATTGAAAAAGGACAGCGCTCACCTGTTGGCCATCGTCATTGGCGAACACGGCAGGATCCTCTGGAAGAAGTGTGGGAGGACGTCATCGTTCCTTTACTCCGCTCCCGACCTACGCTGGCGCCAATTACCCTGCTTGAACTGCTGCAGGAAAAATACCCGGGGCGCTATCCCGATACGCTGACCCGGACTCTGCAACGGCGAGTCAAAGCCTGGAAACTCAAGTTCGGCAACGAGCAGGAAGTCATGTTTCGTCAGGAACATCTGCCAGGCCGGCAGGCCTTGAGTGATTTTACCTACCTGAATAATGTAGAAATCACCGTTGCCGGCAAACCACTGGCCCATAAGCTCTTCCACTTCCGTCTGGCCTGGAGCCGATGGAGCTGGATGCGTGTTGTTCTTGTTACCAACGGTGCAAAACTGGGTCTTCCGCAACTTGGGTGGAGATTTTCATGCCAGAGGACTCATCACCCGTCGCCTCAGTAACTCGAACCCTGCCCGGCCATACATTTGCCGTTTCAGCATCTTCAGACGATTTACATGGCCCTCGACAACACCGTTACTCCATTTACTGCTTATCGCTTCGTATATTGCGGTTGCATCGGCTTCCATCCCGGCAGCAACGCGTTGAAAGTCAACGAGTCCACTCTGACTGACGTCAGAGAACCATTGATTTAACTGTGATTTATTCTTCGTCTTCAGCATCCGGTAGAAGTCGAGGGACAACTGTTGTGCCATTTTCAACTGCGGCTCTTTCTGGCACATTGACTCGATGAAGCGGGACGCATAGTTTTCTTCTCCTCTGATCATTCGCCAGGGCATTAACCAGCGACTGACCCGGGATGCAGAGGGAAGTCGAGCCGTGGAGACAGCCGGAGCGTTAGACTGCTTACGCCACTTAGCCACAGTGGGACCAGACGTTCGCCGGTGATGCAGCCCTGACCTCGGCGATGCTGGATCGGATCTTACATCACTCACACGTAGTCCAGATAAAAGGAGAGAGCTATCGGCTGAAGCAGAAACGAAAGGCCGGGGTTATAGCGGAAGCTAATCCTGAGTAAACAAGGTGGATCAATATTAGACCGTTGGTGGTGACGGTAAGTGGATCACTTTTTACCCGTTGTTGACACCAGCCGTAACGACGGGATTTTTTGGCTATAGCCAGAAGGGGCTTTATGTCCCGTGCTGCCTTTAGAGATACACCGCGATGCTGATACATATAGCGGCTGATATGCAGGGCTTTATTGTACGCAAAACGCACCGCGCCAAACTGCGCATTTAAGAATGCCGTCTGTTCCGCGTCGGGATAAATGCGTACTTTAGTCGCTCTTTTCATTTTCAGCGCTCATGGCTAGAATGCAGTCAATGTAATATTTTGAATGAGATTGTGCATGAAGAATTTGAGGGATACCTCTCCCGCAGACACAGTATCAGTAAGCGGGTAGTACACCTTATCTTTACGACGAAATACCGCCGTAAGATTTTCGACGGCATGATGCTCCAGCAAATACGCGAGGCGTTCATATCGGCAGCGGAAAAGCTGGAAATAGAGATCCTGGAGATGGATGGTGAAGCAGACCATGTTCACCTACTGGTCGCCTACCCGCCAAAACTGGCGGTAAGCGTGCTAGCGCCTTTCTCCATCCCCCCTGACAGCGCCCGTTCAGGCGAAATTATCCTTATTACTGTATGATTTTCTTTGCAGCCTAACCGGCTGCATAACATAAACAGGAAACTAACATGAGCACATCACTGTTCAGCAAAACCCCGACGGTCACGGTCCTCGACAACCGGGGGCTGACCGTACGCGATATCGCGTACCACCGCCATCCCGGCTCCCCGGACGTTACCAGTGAGCGCATCACCCGCCATCAGTACGATGCCCGCGGCTTTCTGATGCAGAGTGCTGACCCGCGTCTACACGACGCCGGACTGGCGAATTTCACGTATCTCACCGACCTGGCCGGCAACGTGCTGCGCTCGCAGGGCGTGGATAACGGCACCACCGTCAGCCTGAACGACGCCGCGGGACGGCCGTTTATCGCAGTCAGCAATATCCGCACCGCTGATGACGGTACGGAGGACAGAAGTCAGGCGGTGACACGTACCTGGCAGTATGAACATGCAGAACTGCCGGGACGTCCGGTGAGCATTACTGAACAGGTCAGCGGCGAAGCCGCCCGCATCGCGGAGCGCTTCGTTTATGCCGGCAATACCGATGCGGAGAAAGCCCTGAACCTGGCAGGAATATGCGTCAGCCACTACGATACGGCGGGCCTGACTCAGACGGACAGCGTGGCGCTGACCGGCGTGCCGCTCTCGGTCACCCGCCTCCTGCTGAAGGAGGCGGACAATCCCGACGTTACGGCCGACTGGCAGGGTACCAACGCTTCTGCGTGGAACGACCTCCTCGCCGATGAAAGTGAGCGGCATACCACCCGGACCACGGCAGACGCCACCGGGGCGGTACTCACTACCACGGATGCAAAAGGCAACCTGCAGCGGGTGGCGTACGACGTGGCGGGCCTGCTGTCGGGCAGCTGGCTGACGGTGACGGGCGGAAAAGAAGAGCAGACTATCGTCGCCTCCCTGACATATTCGGCCGCCGGGCAGAAACTGCGCGAGGTACACGGCAACGGCGTGGTGACCACGTACTCATACGAGCCGGAGACGCAGCGCCTTGTCGGGATTAAAACGGAACGTCCTACCGGGCATAAGTCAGGGCAGAAGATACTGCAGGACCTGCGCTATGAATATGACCCGGTGGGCAACGTCCTGAAAATCACCAACGACGCGGAAGAGACCCGCTTCTGGCGAAACCAGAAAGTGGTACCGGAAAACACGTACGTCTACGACAGCCTGTACCAGCTGGTCAGCGCCACCGGGCGCGAGTTGGCCAGTGCCGGTCAGCTGGGCAGTAGCCTGCCCACCACCTCCGTTCCCCTCCCCACCGACAGTTCTGCATATACCAGTTACACCCGTACTTACACCTATGATAAAGCCGGCAATCTGACGCAAATAAGGCACAGAGCCCCCGCGACAAACAACAGTTGCACCACAAATATCACCGTCTCCGATAAAAGCAACCGGGGCGTACTGAGCACGCTGACGGAAAATCCCTCAGACGTGGACGCGCTGTTTACGGCGGGCGGACAGCAGACACAGCTGCAGCCGGGCCAGAGCCTCGCATGGACGCCGCGCAACGAGTTACTGAAAGTGACGCCGGTGATGCGTGATGGCGATGCGTCCGACCATGAAAGCTACCGGTATGACAGCAGCAGCCAGCGCGTACTGAAGGTCAGTACGCAGAAAACCGGTAGCAGCGCGCAGACGCAGCAGACGCTGTACCTGCCAGGGCTGGAGCTGAGGAACACAAAGTCCGGGGATACGGAAACGGAAGGCCTGCAGGTGATAACCGTGGGCGAAGCAGGCCGTGCGCAGGTACGGGTGCTGCATTGGACATCAGGCAGGCCGGATGGCATCGGTAATGGCCAGGTAAGGTACAGCTACGATAACCTGATCGGCAGCAGTCAGCTGGAGCTAGACGGTGACGGGAACGTCATCAGCATGGAGGAGTACTATCCGTACGGCGGAACGGCCGTTCTGACGGCGCGCAGTCAGTCGGAAGTGAATTACAGAACCGTGCGCTACTCGGGTAAGGAACGCGACGCCACAGGGCTGTATTACTACGGGTACCGGTACTATCAGCCGTGGGTGGGACGCTGGCTGAGCGCAGATCCGGCGGGCACGGTGGACGGGCTTAACCTGTTCAGGATGGTAAGGAATAATCCTGTTTCGTTGCTGGATCCTGATGGACAGGCGCCTACACCCAAAATAAGTCATGCGACGCTAGAAAAAGAGGGAGTAGAGGCAGGGAAAATTATTGGAGGAAAAATCGTCAAGCTAAATAAAAACACTACTGAGGCATGGATAAAAAAAATAAAAGATAAAAATAATAATCTGATTAGTGAATTTAAAGTTTCTAAGCTTCCCATTCATAATGAAGTTATCTTATCAACAGCCTTTGATTTTGCCATAGAAGGTAATAAGAAAAAATTTGCTAAGGCGTATCGCAGTGCGAACCCTGGGCAAGATGAATTGATGTCAACACAAACGGTTTTTTCTATTTTCAGTGGAATGGGGCAAGAACTTTCTTCAGGAAGTGCTGAACACAAGACACTGGCTAAGGAGACCTTCAGGCAGTTGTCACTAACCCGACTTCCGACTGAATTCTCAGGTCATAATTATAGTAACGGGATGGTTGAAGAAATAATGCAACATCCTACATCATCACTTACTCTCACTTATAGTACCAATGGGAGAAATCATGGAAGTCAAGATCTCTTACGAAGAGAAGTAGTTATTGATGCATTGAAGTCAGAGTTAGCTTCTGCTAACACCGATAATCCTATTAGTGCTATTTTAGAAGCAAATATTATAGCCGCTAAATATACATTAAATAATTTCACTGCCCCAGCCGCAGCTGAAAATATGCAATTCTACACAGATAAAAACAATCGACTCCAGAGAAAATTAACGCCGTCTCAGAGAAATGAGTTCACTGTTTTAAGAGAAGCTATTAAACAACTTGATGCGCCAGATTCATCATATCGTCGTAGCAATCAATCATGGAAGAAAGATCGAGAAAAAAGAGGTTTCAGTCCATTCAGGAAATTATAATTTGATAAATGGCCGCTGAAGAACTATTTATAAAATTGATATCGCCGATTCAAATGGATCGGCGATATCTCAAGGAGTTTATCGTATTTTTTTGGGATACCACAAAAAACCACCAAATTGAGACAGAAAAACTGTTTCACAGGATTGTTTTTTTGGGCCTACCCTTATTACACGACAGCTATGTCTGATTGCCCGTTCTTTAAACGGGCACAGTCAGGTTTTTTACTCCCCTCCAGGAAGATATTAATCCTTTGTTCCACACCACGTCTCATCCGAATCCTGGCCCCATAGACGGTGGGTTCGGTGCGGTGGTATTAGTGAAATGACGTCATATATAACATTGCAAGTATACTGATTATTTTTTCCGGCCTTTAATACAATAAGGTAATGCCCTTTATGAATACAATCAGCAGGTTCTGGGGTGAGGGTAATAGAACTGCCATCCAGGGTGGTCGCCCCTGTTCGTTGCAGGAACATCTCATTGCTCATTGGGTATCCGGCTGCACCGACGACACGGGTATTTTGTAATACGATGCTTGTTTCCAGTATTTCCAGGATGACTCTCGCTTTACTTTGAATGTCATTCCTGTTGTACACTTCCACAATGTATCTTCCCGCAGCATGGAAAAGTTCCTCGTTAAGATTGGTCGTGATCTCTCCGCCGGATATTGACAATGCGCCTATTTTTTCAAGGAATAATTGTTGACTTATCGGTGCAAAGAGAAATTCATATAAATGATTATTTTTGATTACAATATCGGCATGATGTGTATTATCCAAAAAATACTGGTCTGTGTATTTAAAAAGAAATTCCCACCAGGAATTATCTTTATGATCGGTAGGAAAGTACCAGTACGGTGTTTTCTTTAAACGAAAATATTCACGACTACCATCACTCCATACACCAAGATAGATATCACCGACTTTCCCCTGACGAGAGTCAGACCACGAATGTAGTTTGTCTGTGTTATATTTTCTCATTATTGCAATATCTATGTACTCTCCTGAGTGTATTTCTCTCTCTCCTGTAACTTTAAGGTGTAATTTACCACCGAGAGTCATCGCACGTCCGTCAGAATTACGGACAAAAACTCGGATCAACGCAGAGCTGTTGTGTATAACATCTGGTGGTACGGAAATCGTAACACTCTGATGCTCAGGAGAAGATAAAAAAGAGAATCCTTCAGGTATTTCCCACTGGTAACTTAACGTATTGTTATTTTTATTTGTGACAATAACTGATACATCAAAAATCCCATTCTCATGAATATGTTCTGGAATATTAATCTGTCCGGTAATATTTTGCTCCTGTAGAGAGAACTGGTAAGCTGGCTTTTCGTCGGTATTTTTCCATATGGGTTTCGTTAAATCGAGCAGCTCCATATTGTTTATTTCCTGCACCGTTTCCGGAAGCACCGGCAGCCCCCACTGTTCAAAAAACGTTAATAAATTAAAACCAGATACCCGACTGCATTCCAGTATAAATCGCTGAATTTTTTCATTACTGTTCCGCGGGCGTTCTGTTGCTTTCAGGATGCGATAACGTTGTCCGAGTCGGGCATGAAAATCCCTCCCGAATGCCAGGGTAAGCTGCCAGAACATGGCAACCTGATGAAACAACCCCAGTCTGCTGTAGTCTTTGTCATGTTCCTTAAAGTATTCAAAGAGCTCTGGCCAAATACTGTCCAACCGGGTTGCTCTTCCATTCAGCGCACTCTGTACGTAGAGTGATACGATATTGACCGTCACTTCCCCCAGTCCATCCCAGCGCACATCGTCCAGCTGATAATGATGCCCCAGCTCATGCCAGGGGCCCCAGCCGTCTTCTGTCAGATCCCGGCTGTTGCAAACGCAGTACGCGCCATTGAGATTGGTTCCGAGCCAGGCGTTCGACGCAGACATATAGCCTCCAGTCGAAGAAGGCTTAGTCTCAAAAATATACTGAAATGGTGTGGCCTGATGGGGACGAGGATAATTTGCGTGCAGGCCATAGCACTCCTCCGCCAGCGATACAATTTTATCCCACAGCTCGGACACTTTTTGAGGATTATCGATATTTTCCTTAAGCACACATAGCGGCATAGCAACAATCATTCTCTGACCAACCAGTTCGCCATAGGGGGCACAGCTAAAATCCTCAAGTGCCTGGTTCCAGGTTTGCTGAGTATCCAGGCCTAATACAAAACGCGGCATCTGGCGGGCACCACTGACTACCTGAGCATAAATTTCTGAATCCAGAGGAAAGTTGGGGGCAGCAAAATAGATAATCCCACGATTTTTGGCCGTAATACGCTGAGTTCCAAAATCCAGCTGAACTGACTGACGGGATTTACTCTCTTCATCAGCGGATTCCGTCACCGGATATATCCACAGCTCCGGTGCAGATGAAGGCATGTCACCGTTGTAATGACAGACTATCTCCAGACTGTCCCCGGCTTCACACCAAAGCCCGGTAGACTGTGTAGGATGAGGACTAAACCAGCGCCGGTGATCTCTTTTTGCAATATCGAAAGGTAAACCACGTTGTATCAGTTTGTTAGAGGACATCATAAAATTCACCTGAAGGATGTTTGACGCTTTAAATATAGATCATCCCAGCGGGTCGTGAACGTTTCGAGTTGATGGCCTTAATTATGGTAAATCAATAGCTGGTTCACGATCAGGAAATTTTTTAAAGCGCCTTTTCAGTGGCCTGACCATGACCATGACCATGACCATGACCATGACCATGACCATGACCATGACCATGACCATAAACGGAGTAAACGGGATGCTGCGGTCGGTTTGCCGATATGACAAAGTTTATTTGCAGTTATTTTGAGCCGGGTGGAATGGATTGCGAGCCGGGCAGGGCAAATGCGAGCCCATTATCACTTAATGTGAGCCGAAATTTGCATTGATTGCGAGTCGAAGGGATTTCGATTGCGAGCCGTTACACATAGGTGGAGGTTTTTTCTGTTGCAACTTGCATTACTGTACAACAGTTTACTTCCATCCGTGGAGTAATTTCCTGTCTAGCAGCCGGGGTAGGTGGAAATATTTCCTGATACAAATGAGTGATAGATGGAATGATTTTATGTACTTGACAGTGAGTAAAGTTGGATACATTTCCTGTTGTTAAGCACGAGAGCTATTGGATGTGGTGGGTGAAGTAACAAATGAAAGTGGAAGAATTTCCTGTTTCTTCAATGATTATGTGGAGTGTTTTCCTGTATGAATTGACGTCATCAGTAAGTCCGCTCTTGTTCACGCGGCAAGTAAAAGTGGAGGAATTACCTGCTTGGTAACCAAGAAGGGTGGAGTGATTTCATGTTCAGGTAATTTGCCATAGTGATAGCTTATTATGTATACAAGCTGTTTTGTCCCTTGTCGCTACTCCACACCCTTCTGGATAAATGGAAGGAGAAAATGTTTGGGAGACAATCCTTTAAGTGGACATTTTTCCTGTTTGTTTGCAGTAAAAGTGCATCAGTGCTGTCTTGATGTCACTGTGAACCCTGACACTGTCGCCAGGAATACAGGTGGAGACATTTCCTGCTGCAGATAAGCTTGTTGTGAGTAATATCATAAATCACGATGTGATGATGATTTACTCTCCCATCACAAATGGGGAATAGTTTATATATTTTCCACATTATGGATAGGAAGAATGAAACATGACACATTGACTGTAGTGCAGGGGAATGATCTTCTTGAAGGCGCCTATGGTGTAACTCTGGACGAAATGCGTCTTCTGAACCTTGCTCTTGCGCAAATTGATAGTAGAAAGCCGCAACCGGATATGTTGTACACGCTCTATCCTCGTGATTATCAACGTATTTACGGCGTCAACCCGACCAGTAGACACCGCCAATTACGCGATGCGGCTGACAGCTTGATGAAAAAACCGGTGACAATCTACAAAGAAGATAGGAATGGAAAAGTCAGAACTGTTCAACTTTCCTGGTTTTCGCGTCTTGAGTATGTCAACAATGATGACCATAGTGCAGTGGTACTACGTTTTGGACAGGATGTTGCCCCCTATCTATTTGAGCTCAAAGAAAGCTTTACCAAATTGGACTTCATAAACCTGACCAGGCTGGATACACCTTTCTCGATCCGTCTTTACAGCTGGCTGGTGAAGGCGCGTAACCTGACTCGGTATAGGAGTCAGGGGACCATCGAAGTCACTCTTGAGGTCAAATGGATGCGCGAAAAGGCTAATCTGCAAGGCAAATATCAGGATTATCGGGACTTCAGGCAAAAACTGCTGCAACCCTCTCTCGATCGCATCAATGCCTCGACAGATATCTCGGTGGTTTGGGAACCGGTGAAGATAGGCCGTTCCGTGCATGCTATCAAATTTACCTATGTTGATGAGTCTGCACCAGAAGCAACAAAACCGATGCGACCACGTCTTCCTCGTCGCCCTCATGTAACGGCGGGATCTGCTGCTGAAGGGGAATGGGCCAGAAAATGTATTTCGCTGATGACCCAATATATGTCTCAGTTGGATGCCTATGATCCTAATGAGAAGGTGAGTGTACCCGACTTAAGAAAATTAGCGGGCTGGTATAAGAAAATAGGGCACAGTGAGCAGGAAAAAAAGACACTGGAGGCCATTAAACTCCGACACAACGTCATGGTGACTGCTAACTTGATTGTTTACCGCGCTTGCTCTTAAACGTCGGCTTTTTGGCTCTGAGTTTCTTGTTAAAAAGTTGGCGAATGCTTTATCCAGATTAATCACGGCTTGCTGCAATGCCAGTGAATCGTACTCTTTAAGCCAGCCGTAACGACGGGATTTATTGGCTATAGCCAGAGAAGGGGCTTTATGTCCCGTGCTGCCTTTAGAGATACACCGCGATGCTGATACATATAGCGGCTGATATGCAGGGCTTTATTGTACGCAAAACGCACCGCGCCAAACTGCGCATTTAAGAATGCCGTCTGTTCCGCGTCGGGATAAATGCGTACTTTAGTCGCTCTTTTCATTTTCAGCGCTCATGGCTAGAATGCAGTCAATGTAATATTTTGAATGAGATTGTGCATGAAGAATTTGAGGGATACCTCTCCCGCAGACACAGTATCAGTAAGCGGGTAGTACACCTTATCTTTACGACGAAATACCGCCGTAAGATTTTCGACGGCATGATGCTCCAGCAAATACGCGAGGCGTTCATATCGGCAGCGGAAAAGCTGGAAATAGAGATCCTGGAGATGGATGGTGAAGCAGACCATGTTCACCTACTGGTCGCCTACCCGCCAAAACTGGCGGTAAGCGTGCTGGTGAACAACCTGAAGTCGATCAGCAGTCGCCGAGTGCGCATTCTGAACACAAATTTACGCAAGGCAAGTAATAGTGGAGTGCTCTGGTCACGCGCCTATTTCGCCTGTAGTGCTGGCGGCGCAACAATCGAAACTCTGAAAGCGTATGTTGCCTCGCAGAAAACCCCTGATTAGCCCCCTTTATATCCCCGCCCGAAATTGAACTGACCCCATAAACCTGGACGGTTATTATCACAGATACAAATTATATTGCCTGGGCCCGGTATTCCACCGGGCTCAGGGCCTTTAACTTCATTTTTATCCGTTCATGGTTGTAATAGTGGATATACCTGTCCACCGCTTTCCTGAGTTCTGCCACGCTGCTGTACTTCCTCAGGTAAAAACATTCCGATTTCAGCGTGCCGAAGAAGCTTTCCGCCACGGCATTATCCAGACAGTTCCCTGTTTACATAAGGAACTGAGAGGAAGGCGGTTAGAATTGATAATTTAAGCCCAGCCAGTAATTACGCTTCGGCAAGACGGAACCGGTTGTGGACTGTGCAGTCTGGAAATAGTCGCCAGCGTAGGTCGTCGAGCGACCCGCTCTATACTGGGTGACATCGCTGAAGTCTTTATTGAGCAGGTTGTTCACCGCCGTATTCAGCGTCAGCGCATCAGTCACTTTATAAGACAGACCCATATCGAGCACGGCCCAGGCTTTCAGGTTAGCACCCCGATCGTCGTAGACCTTCTTCTGTACAACACTCAGATTCTGATAGTTTTGTGTAAAGCGTGGTGTCGCACCGCGGTAACGCGCGTTAAGCCAGGCATTCATCGTCTCTGTAGCCTGCCAGCTGAGACGGGTATTCGCTACGTGTTTTGGCGTGTTGCCTAACGGCGCACCTTTGTTATCCCCATCCTGCTGTTCGCTGCGAGTATAGGTGTAATTCAGGGACAAATTCCAGATATCGGACCAAAGCGGGAATGACGTCGCGAACTCGATACCATCGGTACGGGCTTTTCCGCTGTTGGTGTAGCTTCGGGTATGGTCGTCGATAGCGTAACTGACAATCTTGCTGCGATAATCAGTGTAGAAGCCGGTAATGTTAGCGTTTAATCCCGCGTTGTTTTCATAATACAGCCCGGCTTCAAAACTGGTGCTTTTCTCCGGTTTCAGGTCTGGGTTACCAACCGAATTAATCGTTCCCTGACCGGTGACACCGCTGATACCGCTGTGCAGCTGGCTGAGAGACGGTGCTTTATACCCGGTTGTTACCCCGCCTTTAAGCGTCCAGTCATCCGCCATATTCCAGACCAGATAGGCGCGCGGGCTAAGATGGCCCCCAAAGACCTCATGATGCTCATAACGTGTGCCGGCGGTCAGTGCCAGTGGTTCCACGATCCGCCATTCATCTTCCGCATAGGCAGACCAGCTTTTTTGGTGGAAGGACTTACCGGAATTCGCTAGGACCACCCCATCTTTCATTTTGGCATCCCAGAACTCCCCGCCAAGCGTCAGCAGGTGTGCATCCCCCAGCGGGGTTAACAGGAGAGAATCAATAATAACGTTGGTATTCTTGAGTTCGCGGGGGTTACCTGCCAGCGAGGCTTTAGCGGGTGTGAGCGATGCGGCCGCCAACTGCCGGCCTTTGTTGGTGGTTTCATTCCAGCTGAGAGTCGATTTCCAGATACCGATCGGCAGTGTCGTATTATGGCCCAGCGTGACCTTCTGGCGCTGGTAGCGTAGGGTTTTGTCATACCCGCCGGTCAGGCTGCCAAGCTGACCATCGTTATTGTTGTAGCGCTGGCTGGCGGTATCGAAATCCAGCCAGATTGTGTCACTGCCGCCGGTTTTCAAATCCAGGCGCGTGCCAAAATTATAGTTTTCTGCCTCTGTTGGGTACGGCACCCGGGTAACGGCCGTGTCGTTTAATGAGGTGATGCTGGAACCCTGGCGCTGAGTCGTACTGCCGCGAACTTGCATATCCAGGAGCTCAGGTACCAGCGGGCCACTTGACCAGAAGTTGGCCACCGTGCTGTTTCCCCACCTGCGGCTCTCTTGCAAATTGATGCCGGTATTGATCGATGTGCTCCAGATATCGCTGCTTTGCTTAGTAATAATATTGACCACACCACCGATGGCATCTGAGCCATAAAGGGTAGACATAGGCCCGCGGATCACCTCAATGCGTTCAATTGCCGTGAGGGGAGGCATAAAGCTGGTGTTCATCGCGGAAAAGCCGTTTGGCGTAACGTCACTGCTACCGTTCTGGCGTACACCGTCGATCAGAATCAGGGTATAGCTTGCTGGCATACCGCGAATACTGATTTCCAGCCCGCCGGTTTTGCCGGTGCTGCTTTCAACGTCTACTCCTTCAACGGCGCGGAGTGCTTCGCCAAGATCGTTGTATTTGTTGGCCTGAAGCTCTTGTTGGGAGATGACGGAAACGCTGGCGGCGGCATTGGTGATTTTTTTCTCATATCCGGAGGCGGTGACGACCATAACGTCTTCAGCCTGAGCTGCTATGCTGGTGAGCAAAAGCCCGGGTAACAGAGATGAAATTGTTAGTTTTATACGCATTATCAAACTTCCCTTGTTGTTTAAAAAGCATCCATGGGTCGTAAGATAATTTCATTGCCTGATAATGAAAATAATTATCATTACTATTTTCAAAAGCTGACTGTTTAATTACTTTTTTCGACAATTAATTACATTTGTTCAAATAGCAAGCGCGGTATAGCGTGCGTGGACCAATTTTGCCGCCTGGATTTCCCGGGCATAGCCGCTCGCCGGGCGGTATGTGGGTAAAAAAATGTTAGAGGGGGAACCGGTGCCAGGGGGGAGCTTTTTCTTCAGTTGCCTGCCGCGCTGTTTTCAGGGGAAAGTAAACATCAGCTGTTTCTCTACTTGCCACACATGGTCCAAAGAGCCGCTTTTGCTGATTACAAGACTTCATGCTGGTATTAGCATCCTGAGCACGGATTAATGACCTGCATTAATCACAACATATCGATTTAAATGACTCGGGGTGCCGTTCTTCGTTGAAGGCGGAGAAATACCCATACTCCCCCGATCTGGATACCGCCAGCGCAGGTAAGTCAGAAGCCTGTGCGCTGTCCCTTCTTTCACGCCGAACAGGAGCCTTACCGTTATGCAACCTGTCCAGCTGCATCAGGCGATCCCCCGTCGCCAAAAACCATTGCCGTGTCCGGTAGGGTGAGGCGTATTGTCAGGCCGTGTGAATCAAATATTACAATCATGAAAGAATAAAATAGAAACTAAAAGGTCAGCGTCCGGTAGGGTACCGAACCCAGGCTCAGATAGCCGCCTGATAAACCGTTCAACTTTAAGAGGTCAGTTCAAGTATGGCGGCTTTTTGCTTATTCGTTTGGCGGTTGATAGCGCACGAAGCGGATTGCTTTTCCCCGAACCGGCAAAATGGCTGTCGCCACTTTGCGCCCTTGCGAGATTTAGTGGTTGTCATTGTTTTATATTGAAATGGTATTTTTTCAGGCAACAAAAAACCCGATAATCTTGAACCTAAAAAGGCGGGATTATCGGGCTCCACAAAATGGGGACATCAAAGAAAAGCAGTGGCACTAATTCAGACTGCCCCCCAGGCAAAAAGTTCTGCCTGATGACAAAAATTTCAAAAATATTTTGCGTTAACCCATTTCTTTTTCTTAACTGTCAGCTGAGAATTCCCGGCCATAGCACCACGATTAATGAACCCGCCAAGGTTAACAATACGTTAGCGATGGCATAGGTGCCGGCGTAGCCCAGAGCGGGAATATTGCTGCGTGCGGTGTCGCTGATGATTTCCATCGCCGGTGCGCAGGTACGGGCACCCATGATGGCACCGAACAGCAGCGCGCGGTTCATGCGCAGCACGTAGGCACCGAAGAGGAAGCAAACCACCACCGGCACCAGACTGACAATCAGGCCGGAAATCAGCATCTGCCCACCAACGGCGCCCAGACCGTGGCCAATACCGGCGCCGGCGCTCAGGCCGACCCCGGCCATAAACACCATTAACCCGAACTCTTTGACCATATTCAACGCGCCCTGCGGGATATAGCCGAAGGTAGGGTGGTTGGCTCGCAGAAAGCCCAGCATGATGCCAGACATCAGTAGCCCGGCGGCGTTGCCGATGCCGAACGAGAAATTGCTGAACTGAATGGTTATCTGGCCAATCAGCAGGCCGATAATGAAGAAGGCGCAGAACGCCAGCAGATCGGTGACCTGGCTGTGAATCGAGATAAAGCCGATTTTTTCTGCCACGCTCTTCACTCGGCGGGCATCGCCGCTCACCTGCAGCACATCGCCTTTGTTCAGCACAATGCTGTCGTCAATCGGCATTTCGATCTGGCTGCGGATCACGCGGTTGAGAAAGCAGCCGTGGTCGGTCAGCTTTAACTGGCTAAGGCGTTTGCCGACCGCATTACTGTTTTTGACCACGATCTCTTCGGTGACGATGCGCATATCCAGCAGGTCGCGGTCGAACACTTCCTTGCCGTTACGGAAGCTGGGATCCAGGCGTGCATGAGCGTCCGGATAGCCGACCAGCGAAATCTCATCGCCCACTTGCAGTACCGCATCACCATCCGGGTTCGCCAGGATGCCGTTGCGGCGAATGCGCTCGATATAACACCCGGTCTGGCGATAGATACCCAGTTCACGTAGATTCTTGCCATCAGCCCAGGCCACCAGCTCCGGCCCGACGCGGTAGGCGCGGATCACCGGCAGATAAACCTTGCGCTGGCTGTCGGTATCCAGGCCGCGTTCCCGGGCGATTTGCTGAGCAGAGGTCGGCAAGTCCTGATGTTGCAGTTTCGGCAGATAACGCGCGCCGAAAATCAGGCTGACCAGACCGATCAGATAGGTGAGGGCGTAGCCCAGGCTGAGGTGATCCTGCGCGGAAAGCAGCGCCGGGCCATTGGTAATGGTGTTACGCAGCGTGTCGCCGGCGCCGACCAAAACCGGCGTTGAGGTCATCGAACCGGCGAGCATGCCGGCGGTCAGGCCGATATCCCAGTGGAACAGCTTACCAAGGCCGATTGCCAGCACCATGGCAGAGCCGACCATCACCAGCGCCAACATCAGATAGTTTTTGCCGTCGCGGAAGAAAATCGAGAAAAAGTTGGGTCCAGCTTCTACCCCGACGCAGAAAATAAACAGCATAAAGCCCAGGCTTAGCGCTTCGGTGTTAATCGCGAAATGTTGTTGGCCGAGCAACAACGAAACCACTAAAACCCCAATGGAGTTACCGAGTTGGACGGAACCCAAGCGAAGTTTACCGAGGCAGAGCCCCAGGGCGAGTACCACAAACAGTAACAGAATGTAGTTACCGTTTAACAAACTAGCGACGTTTATGTTCACGGAGGATAACTTATTGTTTACCAGTAAGTGCTTGATATGGCTGACTATAAAGGATAAATTCAGCCATGGGATATAGGGATAGATTACGATAAAAAACCAATCAGCGAAGATAACGCGATCCCTCGATCGGCGGGGCTTATTCTAGACGCTCTGACGCACGACAGCCAGCATAAAGCGGCTATCCTGCACGCCTTTCTGCCTTTAACTCTCTTTTAGCCAAGGAAAAAGTCCAGCTGCGCACTGTTTTTGCCGGCTGTGGGTTCCGATTTCTGCGGTCTGGCCGCAGTTGTTTTTGCAAGGGAGGTAAACCTATGGCGGGTTATCGCGATTGGCTAGGGGTAGTTGGCAGTTTTTTGCTGTTTGGCGTGGTATTTTTTTGCCAGCAGAGCGATATTGCCGACCACCATCAAGGGAAGACCGGTTTGTTGCTGTTTCTGATCCCCGGGGTTATCGGCAGTTACCTGTCCATCTCCAAACGTCTGCTGGCGCCGTTGCGCGGTGCGTTGTATGCGTTGCCGTTATGTCTGTTGATGCGCTATTTTTGGCTGGCACCGCCGTATTCGTTCTGGCAGGAACTGGCTTATGGCATCAGCGCGGTGTTTTGGTGCGCATTTGGCGCCATGCTGTTTCTGATGGTGCGTACGCTACTGCAGCCATGTTTGCCGTCGCGAAGGCATTAAAAAAGGCGCCTGAGGCGCCTTTTTACTGTTCTATAGCAACTTATTGGAACAGATTCAGGTTTTCTTTGGCATAGGCTTCAAAGTCGGTGCAGCCGCCAATGTGCTGCTGATCGAGGAAAATCTGCGGTACCGTTTCAACCGGTTTGCCGACGGTTTTTTCCAGATCGGCCTTGGTGATGCCTTCAGCGTGGATATCAACATAACGGAAGTTGAAATCATCGCGCTCTTCAGTCAGTTTTTCTGCCAGTTCTTTAGCACGGACACAATATGGACAGCCCGGACGCCCGAAGATTACTGCAAACATGAAATACTCCTCGTTTATTCAATCTATTATCGCTGTTGTAACGACATCCCGTCAGTCAAAAAAGACCTCAGCCAACGCATCACTTCAGGTGCAATGGCGCTTACTATGCCCGTAGAGGCCGATAAAAAAAAGCAGGATTTACCTGTTAATCTGATTTACGCCACCTATTGGTCATCTGGCGCTGTTGTCAGCGCCGGGAATTCACTACACTGTGCGCAGCATGACAGGAGGGAGCAATATGCGTTCATTCGGCGATTTACCACGCCCGGTATTGGCGTTGGAAGGCTTGGGCATGGTGATGCTGATACTGGCGTATCTGAGCATTCATGACTATGTTCAGCTGCCGGGCTGGCTGGGGTCGCAAACCGCTGCGGTTGGCATGATTTTTCTTGGCGTGGCGCTGATGGTACCGGCCGCGGCGTTTTTGGTCTGGCGTGTGGTGCAGGGGTTCGGCCCGTTGATGCACGGCGGTTTACCGCCAGAAAACGATCGGCGGAAAGCATCGCCGGAAGATAAAAAAGACCGCCCGTCGCGCGACTGAGCGTTGTGCCGTCGGGAGTTGCCCGTTTGGGGGTAATACGTTGAAAATTGCCATTCTTTCGCGCGATGGATCGCTGTATTCGTGCAAACGGCTACGCACAGCGGCAGAGGAGCGCGGGCATACGATTGAAGTGATCGATCCGCTCTCCTGCTACATGAATATCAATCCGGCGGCGCCGACCATCCACTATCGCGGTCGCCAGTTAGATCGTTACGATGCGGTTATCCCGCGTATCGGCTCGGCGATCACCTTCTATGGCACTGCGGTGCTGCGTCAGTTTGAGCTGCTTGGCAGCTATCCGCTTAACGAGTCCGTCGCCATCATTCGCGCTCGCGACAAACTGCGTTCGCTGCAACTGCTGGCGCGCCAGGGCCTCGATCTGCCGATCACCGGCTTTGCCCATTCCCCCGACGATACCGACGATTTGATCGCGCTGGTTGGCGGTGCTCCGCTGGTGGTCAAACTGGTGGAAGGCACGCAGGGTATTGGTGTGGTACTGGCCGAAACGCGTCAGGCGGCAGAAAGCGTGATTGATGCCTTTCGCGGCCTGAACGCGCACATTCTGGTACAAGAGTATGTGCGCGAAGCGCAGGGGCGGGATATTCGCTGCCTGGTGATCGGCGGGCGCGTGGTGGCGGCCATTGAACGGCAGGCCAAACCGGGGGAGTTTCGTTCCAACCTGCACCGTGGCGGCACGGCCAGCAAGGTGGTTATCACCGCCAAGGAACGGGCGGTAGCGGTGAAAGCGGCGGCAACGCTGGGTTTGGATATTGCCGGAGTGGATATTCTACGCGCCGAACGCGGGCCACTGGTGATGGAAGTGAATGCCTCGCCGGGGCTGGAAGGGGTGGAAACCACCACTGGCCTGGATATTGCCGGTATGATGATCGATTATATCGAGCGGCGTGCCCGGCCGGGCTTTCGGCTTAAATCGGGGGGCTAACCCGCCACCCGGCGAGCATTTTTGCCGTTCAGCGCCCGGCATGGCAACAATTTCTCGCTCATAATGATTGCATTAGCGAATTAAGCCGCATTGATCGTGGCATCGCGGATGAATATTCCGTAAGCTATGCGCCTTTTCGCATTTATGAACCTTGTGAGGCTGGTACCGTATGGATTCACTCATCGTCCCTGATTTGGCGTTATTACGACGTTGGCTGGATCAACTGGGCATCTCATTTTTTGAATGTGATTCCTGCCAGGCGCTGCACCTGCCGCACATGCAAAATTTCGACGGCGTGTTTGACGCCAAGGTTGATCTGGTCGATGACGTCATCCTGTTTTCCGCGCTGGCAGAGGTCAAGCCAACGGCTCTGATCCCGCTGGTGGCCGATCTCAGCCAAATCAACGCCAGCTCACTGACCATCAAGGCGTTTGTCGACGTTCAGGATGACAACCTGCCGAAACTGATCGTCTGCCAGGCACTGAGCATTGCGGTCGGCGTGACGCTGGAACAGTTTGCCCACTTTATGCAGCAGGGCGAAGAGCAGATTTCGATGGTGATCCTGGAAGCCAGGGCGAACGATCTGCTGTTTATGGGCGATGAAGAAGACAACAACGCTGGCACCGCCCGCCAGACAATGCTGCACTGATCCCCGCTGAATACTGACATGCCGTAGCCCAAACGGCATGTCGCCCACTATTCCTCCGCCATAATTTATTCTGCGTTTTACCCACTGTAGCCAGATATTTCTCGCCGTTTATGCCGTTAATGGCGTATCAACATAGAGAAAAATGCATAAAAAATCGATAAAAGGCGTTTTTTACTCTAGCGTATGGTGCGATACCTGCGCAGCGGTTATGCTGCTGATGCTGCCAACGGGTCGGTACATCACCTTGTGACCATACAGGCTGTCAATCAATAAAGCGCCAGGTAATCAATTGCATAGGCATGCATTTCCCATTGCAACGATTGCATGCGGGCAGGACCGGTTTTGTATCATTCTGGGATACAAATTCACCCTTTGTTTTGGAGGAAGTTACGGATGGTCACCCAACGTAAAAAGTGGTTGTCGGGCGTTGTTGCCGGTTTATTGATGGCGACAAGCGTGGCCGCGTCGGCAGAAGAAAAAACCCTGCATGTCTATAACTGGTCTGACTATATAGCGCCGGACACCCTGGCGAAATTTCAGAAGGAAACCGGCATCAAGGTGGTGTATGACGTCTTTGACTCCAACGAAGTGCTGGAAGGCAAACTGATGGCGGGCAGCACCGGTTTTGATCTGGTGGTTCCGTCGGCCAGCTTCCTGGAGCGCCAACTGTCTGCCGGCGTATTCCAGCCGCTGGATAAAAGTAAATTGCCCAACTACAAAAATCTCGATCCCGAATTGCTGAAGCTGGTGGCCAAACACGATCCGGATAACAAATACGCCATTCCTTACCTGTGGGCCACTACCGGCATCGGCTATAACGTCGACAAGGTCAAGGCCGCGCTGGGTAAAGATGCACCGGTCAACAGTTGGGATCTGGTACTGAAGCCGGAAAACCTCGAGAAGCTGAAAAGCTGCGGCGTTTCCTTCCTTGATGCGCCAAGCGAAGTGTTTGCCACCGTGCTGAACTACCTTGGCAAGGACCCGAACAGCAGCGATGCCAAGGATTACACCGGCCCGGCGACAGATCTGCTGCTGAAACTGCGGCCGAACGTACGTTATTTCCATTCCTCTCAGTACATAAACGATCTGGCCAACGGCGATATCTGCGTGGCGATCGGCTGGGCGGGTGACGTCATGCAGGCGTCCAATCGCGCCAAGGATGCCAAAAATGGCGTTAACGTGGCGTACAGCATTCCGAAGGAGGGCGCGCTGGCGTTCTTTGACGTCTTCGCCATGCCGGCCGACGCCAAAAACAAGAATGAAGCCTACCAGTTTCTTAACTTCCTGATGAAGCCGGAAATCATTGCCGACATCAGCAACCACGTCTATTACGCCAGCGGCAACGCGGCAGCTACGCCGTTGGTAAATGCCGAGGTGCGCGATAACCCGGGCATCTATCCGCCGGCAGAGGTACGCGCCAAAATGTTCACGCTGAAGGTACAGGAACCAAAGCTTGATCGCGTCATCACCCGCGCCTGGACTAAAGTTAAAAGCGGTAAATGATTATTGTCGGCGCCAGGATCGTTAATCCTCGACGATAGGCGACGCAAGGCATGCGGCATAGACCGCCTGCCTTGCCATTTTAGTGCCACGGGGTTTGCCGTGGTTTTTGACCTGCCTTAGCACCGGAGAACACCCCGATTGAACGACGCGATCCCCCGTCCTCAAGCCAAAACGCAGAAGGTTTTTACCCCTCTGCTGGAAATTCGCAACCTGACCAAAACCTTCGACGGCCAAAACGCCGTGGAAGATGTCAGCCTGACCATCTACAAAGGCGAGATATTTGCCCTGCTTGGCCCGTCGGGTTGCGGCAAGTCGACGCTGTTGCGCATGCTGGCCGGCTTTGAACAGCCGACCAGGGGGCAGATCATGCTGGATGGGCAGGATCTGGCGCTGGTGCCACCCTATCAACGCCCGGTCAATATGATGTTTCAGTCTTACGCGTTGTTCCCGCACATGACGGTGGAGCAAAACATCGCCTTCGGTCTGAAACAGGACAAAATGCCACGTGCCGCAATCAATGAACGGGTGGCGGAAATGCTGTCGCTGGTGCATATGCAGGAATACGCCAAGCGTAAGCCGCATCAGCTGTCCGGTGGCCAGCGCCAGCGTGTGGCACTGGCGCGTAGCCTGGCCAAGCGGCCAAAACTGCTGCTGTTGGATGAACCGATGGGGGCGCTGGATAAAAAGCTGCGCGATCGGATGCAGCTGGAAGTGGTGGATATTCTGGAGCGGGTGGGCGTTACCTGCGTGATGGTCACCCACGATCAGGAAGAAGCAATGACCATGGCGGGACGTATCGCCATCATGAACCGCGGAAAATTTGTGCAGATAGGCGAACCGGAAGAAATATACGAACATCCGAACAGCCGCTTCAGTGCGGAATTTATCGGTTCGGTCAACGTCTTTGACTGCGTATTGCAGGAACGTCAGGACGAGGCGCTGATCCTGCAAAGTCCGGGGCTGCGCCATGCGATCAAGGTCGATCCTGACGCATCGGTGGTGGATGGTGTGCCGATTCAGGTGGCGCTGCGGCCGGAAAAAATCATGTTGTGTGACGAGGTGCCGCAGGACGGCTGCAACTTTGCGCTGGGAGAGGTGGTGCATATCGCCTATCTGGGCGATCTGTCGATCTATCATGTAAAGCTGCTCAGCGGCCAGATTATCAGCGCTCAACTGCAGAACGGACACCGTTTCCGCAAAGGAATGCCGACCTGGGGTGACGAAGTGCGCCTGTGTTGGGAAACCGACAGTTGCGTAGTGTTGACGGTGTAGGCCGTCGGTGAGGATTCCGTTATGACACTGTTTTCTGAAGGTACGCCGTCGCAGCCTGCGATCCGCTCGCCTGGGCCACTGGAAGCGTTCTTCCGCCGCCTGCGCATGGCCCATGGCCGAAAATTGGCGATCGCGCTGCCTTACCTGTGGTTGATCTTGCTGTTTTTACTGCCGTTCCTGATCGTATTTAAAATCAGCCTGGCGGAAATGGCGCGCGCCATTCCTCCTTATACCGATCTGGTTAGCTGGGCGGACGGGCAATTGCAGATTGCGCTGAACTTCGCCAATTATCTGCAACTTACCGAAGATCCACTGTATATCGAGGCCTATCTGCAATCCTTGCAGATCGCCGCGGTCTCCACGCTATGCTGTCTGGCGATCGGCTATCCGCTGGCCTGGGCGGTGGCGCACAGCAAACCGTCCACGCGCAACATTTTGTTGCTGCTGGTGATCCTGCCTTCATGGACCTCGTTTCTGATCCGGGTGTATGCCTGGATGGGGATCCTGAAGAACAACGGCATTTTGAACAATTTCCTGCTGTGGCTCGGGGTTATCGATCAACCGCTGGTGATTCTGCATACCAATCTGGCGGTGTATATCGGCATCGTCTATTCCTACCTGCCATTTATGGTGCTGCCGATTTATACCGCATTGATACGGCTGGATTACTCACTGGTCGAGGCCTCGCTGGACCTCGGGGCGCGGCCGCTGAAGACCTTCTTCAGCGTGATTGTTCCGCTGACGCGCGGCGGCATTATCGCCGGGTCGATGCTGGTGTTTATTCCTGCGGTGGGGGAGTTCGTTATTCCGGAACTGCTCGGCGGGCCGGACAGCATCATGATCGGTCGCGTGCTGTGGCAGGAATTCTTCAATAACCGCGATTGGCCGGTGGCTTCGTCGGTAGCGATCGTGATGCTGTTGCTGCTGATTTTGCCGATACTCTGGTTCCACAAACACCAGAACAAAGAAATGGGAGGGCAGGGATGAACAACTTGCCGGTAGTGCGATCGCCATGGCGCCGGGTGATTCTGGCGCTGGGCTTTACCTTCCTGTACGCGCCGATGCTGATGCTGGTGATCTATTCGTTCAACAGTTCGAAGCTGGTAACGGTGTGGGCAGGCTGGTCGACCCGCTGGTATAGCGAATTATTCCATGATTCGGCGATGATTGGCGCAGTGGGACTGAGCCTGACCATTGCCGCCGCCTCGGCGACGGCGGCGGTGATACTTGGCACCATAGCCGCCGTGGTAATGGTGCGTTTCGGCCGTTTCCGCGGGTCGACCGGTTTTGCCTTTATGCTAACTGCACCGCTGGTGATGCCCGATGTGATCACCGGGTTATCACTGCTGTTGCTGTTTGTGGCGATGGGCCATGCCTTTGGCTGGCCGTCGGAGCGCGGCATGTTCACTATCTGGCTTGCGCACGTGACTTTTTGTACTGCCTATGTCTCGGTGGTGATTAGCTCCCGTTTGCGCGAGCTGGATCGGTCAATCGAAGAGGCGGCCATGGATCTTGGTGCCACGCCATTGAAAGTGTTCTTTGTGATCACCCTGCCGATGATTGCGCCGGCGCTGATCTCCGGCTGGATGCTGGCGTTTACGCTGTCGCTGGACGATCTGGTGATTGCCAGCTTCGTTGCGGGACCCGGCTCGACCACCTTGCCGATGCTGGTGTTCTCTAGCGTGCGCATGGGGGTAAACCCGGAAATCAACGCATTGGCGAGTCTGATTCTGTTGGTGGTGGGCGTTATCGGCCTGATCGCCTGGTGGTGGATGGCGCGCTCGGAAAAACAGCGATCGCGCGATTTGCAAAAGGCCGCCCGTAGCTGATTGCCTGTAAACCTGCTATTTTTTGCAATTATATTCTCACAATAAATGATTTACTGACTTTATAAGCCGCCGCCCGGCGGCATTTCGTTTCGGAACGCGGATATGTCAGACATGTTGAGAAGCAGGCAGGGAACAATGAAGGCGCCATCTGATGCACCGGTGGCGGTGATGGTTGCCGGTAGCGCTATGGTGGCGATTAAATGCGTCAGCGTGCTGTTGCTGCTGGGGGAACTGGGCGTGTCCGGCACACGAGAGTTTGTCAGTACCAGTGCGCAGGCCTGGGATTCTACGCTGATCTTTCTGGCGGGGATTTTAATGCTGTGCCTGCAAATCTATTGTGGCTTTGCCGTGATGCGCGGTCGCAACTGGGGGCGCTGGGGCTATGTGCTATGCCAGACGGTGGTGGTCGGTTATTTGCTGTTGGCAACCATCGGCAGTTTTTTACCGGAAGTATTTACCGTTGACGGTGAAACCAGCAGTCAAATCCTGCATACCCTGATGCTCGAAAAAATCCCCGACGCGGTGATTTTGGCTCTGTTGTTCCTGCCCGCCGCCAGCCGACGCTATTTCGCCGCCCGTCGCTGAGTGCTAAACTCTGCGCCCTCAATTGTGCCTGTAGTTAAAAAGATGAAGGTATCTTATGCATTGCGCGTTGTACACGGCGGGCAGCTGTCGTTCCTGCCAGTGGCTGGAAAAGCCTTATCCGCAGCAACTGGCTGACAAACAGCATCACCTGCAAACGCTGCTGGCCGGCCGTCAGGTGGCGCAATGGCTGGCACCCGCCGCTGGGCAACAGGGCGCATTTCGTAATAAAGCCAAAATGGTGGTCAGCGGCAGCGTAGAGCGCCCGCTGTTGGGTATGCTGCACCGCGACGGCACGCCGGTGGATTTATGCGCCTGCCCACTGTATCCCGCCAGTTTCGCGCCGATGTTGACGCTATTGAAAACGTTTATCGCGCGCGCCGGTTTGACACCGTACAACGTCGCCCGTAAACGCGGCGAGCTAAAGTATCTGTTATTGACCGAAAGCACGCTGAACGGCGAGGTAATGCTGCGATTTGTCTTGCGCTCGGAAAGCAAATTGGCACAGCTGCGTGCCGCTTTGCCTTGGTTGCAGCAACGTTTGCCGCAGGCGACGGTGATTTCCGCCAATATTCAGCCGGTGCATATGGCTATCCTGGAAGGCGAGCGGGAAATCCCGCTGACCGAGCGACAGGCGCTGGAGGAGCGGTTTAATCAGGTGCCGCTGTATATTCGTCCGCAAAGCTTCTTCCAAACCAACCCGCAGGTGGCGGCCGATCTGTATGCTACCGCGCGTGACTGGGTGCAGGCGCTGGCTATTGACAGCATGTGGGATCTGTTTTGCGGCGTCGGTGGCTTTGGTCTGCACTGTGCCAGCCCTCAAACCCGCCTCACCGGTATTGAAATCAATGCCGAAGCTATCGCCTGCGCACGTCAATCGGCGGCGGCGCTGGGGTTACGGCAAGTTGAATTCCAGGCGTTGGATTCCACCCATTTCGCCACCGCCGAAGGCGAGGTGCCGCAGCTGGTGCTGGTGAACCCACCCAGACGCGGGATCGGCCAGGCGTTGTGCGACTATCTGCACCGTATGGCGCCGGACTATATTCTGTATTCAAGCTGTAACGCGCAGAGTATGGCAAAAGATCTGGCGATGCTGCCGGACTACCGTATCGAGCGCGTACAGCTGTTCGACATGTTCCCGCATACCGCGCATTATGAAGTGCTGACCCTGCTGGTGCGCGATTAAGCGGGGCCAGACCCGGGGCGCAACAATGTGCTACGCCCTGGAACGAATTACTGCGGGAACCACTTATCGTTGATGGCCTTATAAGTGCCGTCAGCCTTGATGGCTGCCAGCGCGGCGTTCAGTTTGGCCAGCAATGCCTGATTGTCCGGGCGCACCGCAATGCCCAGCCCGGTGCCGAAGTACTGCGCATCGGTAATGTGTTCGCCAACCGGCGCCAGGTTCGGGTTGCTCTTCAACCATTCGTTGACCACCGCGGTGTCGCCGAACACGCCGTCAACCCGGCCGTTCTTCAGTTCCAGAATGGCATTCTGATAGCTGTCGTAGGCAACGGTGTTAATCTCGGGATGCTTGTCCTGCATGTATTTCTGGTGAGTGGTGCCGTTTTCCATCCCCACTTTTTTGCCTTTCAAATCTGCCAGTGTTGCGTATTTGCCCTTTTGCGCGATGACAATCGCCGAGTTGGCATAGTACGGCTGGGTAAAGCTGACCTGCTTGCTACGCTCTGGTGTGATGTCCATGCCGGAAATCACCGCATCGTATTTTTTGAACTTCAATGCCGCAATCAGGCTGTCGAACGCCTGGTTGGTGAAGGTACAATCAGTCTGCATCTGTTTGCACAACGCTTTGGCCAGATCGATATCAAACCCGACGATTTGATTGTTGGCATCCAATGATTCAAACGGTGGATAGGTGGCGGAGGAGGCGAAGCGAAGCGTCTCGGCAGCCTGCACGCTGAAGCTCATTCCGGCCAGCACCGCCGCCGCGACTAATAATTTTTTCATGCGAAAACTCCTGTCTGCAAATTTGGTTGTCATTATGCGGCCATCGTTTGATTTTTCTGACGAAATGCGGTGGGTTGCCGCTGATGGTGCCGTAGATAACCATGCCATCGAGTGAATTAATATGCAATAAAAATGATTAAAAGTTAAATCACTAAGAAAGGGTAGGCCCTGCAGGACGCAGGGCCTGGACAATACAGGTTCAGTTACGGTGTTCAAACGCCAGCGCGCGGCGTTCCACCAGACGCATCAGCAGCGTCAGCAGGCCATTGACGATCAGGTAGACCAGACCAGCGGCGGCGAAAACCATCACGTCGTAGGTGCGTCCATACATCAACTGGCTGTAGCCCATCACTTCCATCAGCGTAATGGTGTATGCCAGCGAGGTACTCTTAAACACCAGTACTACCTCGTTGGAATACGATGACAGGGCGCGTTTAAAGGCGAAGGGCAGCAAGATGCGCAGAGTCTGGCGGCGTGACATGCCGAGCGCTTCGCAAGATTGCCATTGGCCGGCCGGGATCGCCCGTACCGCACCGTAGAACAGCTGGGTGGTGTAGGCGGCGCTATTGAGCGCCAGCGCAATCATGGCGCACAGCCACGGTTGCGACAGCAGGCTCCATAACCATGGGTAATCGCGGATCGTCGGGAACTGGCCGGGGCCGTAGTAGATCAGGAAAATCTGCACCAACAGCGGCGTGCCGGTAAACAGGGTGATATAGATTTTCACCAACGGCGTCAGCACCGGGGTTTTCAGCGTCAGGATCACCGTCAGCAGCAGCGACAGGATCAGCGCGACCACCAGCGCGGCCATCGTCAGCGTCAGGCTGGTGTGCAGCCCTTTGGCGATTTCCGGTAAATATTCCAGCATCAGACCGGCCCTCGCTCAAAACGTGTGGTACGCAGTTCGATGCGCTTGATTACATACTGGCTCAACAGCGTGACCAGCAGGTAAATCGCGGCGGCAATCACATACCAGGTAAAGGGTTCCTGGGTGCGAGTGGCAATGCTTTTGGTTTGCAGCATCAAATCGTTCACGCTGATCAGCGACACCAGGGCGGTGTCCTTCAGCAGTACCAGCCACTGATTGCCTAGCCCCGGCAGCGCATGACGCCACATCTGCGGCATGATCAAACGGAAGAAAATCGCCGCCTTGCTCAGCCCAAGCGCCTGGCCCGATTCCCATTGCCCCTGCGGCACCGCCTTCAGCGCGCCGCGCAGCGTTTGCGATGCATAGGCCGAATACAGCAGCGCCAGTGCGATCACACCACACAGGAACGGGCTGACCTCGAAGCTTTCGATGTCAATCTGGATCGGCAGCTTGAACAGGCCGAGATTGAGCGTAAAACCATCGGACAAGATCAGCAGCAGTTGCGACGAACCGAAGTAAATAAACAGCACTACCAGAATTTCCGGCAGGCCGCGCAGCAGCGTGACCCAGGCGGTGCCCAGCCAACTGACTACTTTCCAGCGTGCCGACTCCCAGACGGCAAACAGCATCGCCAGGATCAGGCCAAGCGCCAGTGCGCACACCGCAAGGCCGACGGTCATCCCGGCGGCACTTGCTAAAGGTTGAAATTCATTCATTGAGGTTGATTACTGCTGAAACCATTTTTTATAGATGGCTTCGTAGGTCCCATCCTGTTTGATCTTGTCCAGTGCCGCATTGAACTTGCCCTGCAGATCGGTGTTTTTCTGGCGAACGGCGATGCCCAGGCCGGTACCGAAGTACCCCTTATCGGTCACCTTATCGCCGACGGCGGCCAGTGCGTCGTTCTGTTTCAGCCATTCATTGACCACGGCGGTGTCACCGAAGACGGCATCGACGCGACCGTTTTTCAGATCGAGGATCGCGTTCTGATAGCTATCGTAAGGTACGGTGGTGATTTCCGGGTGCTTGTCAGTCAGGAATTTCTGGTGCGTGGTGCCATTCTGCACGCCGACCTTCTTGCCCTTCAAGCTGGCCACGTCGGCCACTTTGCCTTTCTGCGCGATGAACAGCGCTGAGTTGTCGTAGTAAGGTTTGGTGAACAGCACCTGTTTTTCGCGCTCGGGGGTAATGTCCATACCGGCCATCACGGCGTCGAAACGCTTGAACTTCAGGCTGGGGATCAGGCTGTCGAACGCCTGATTGGTGAAGGTACAGGTGGCCTGCATCTCTTTACACATCGCATTGGCCAGATCAACGTCAAACCCCTGGATCTTGTTATCGGCGCCAACGAACTCAAACGGCGGATAAGAGGCTTCGGTAGCGAAACGAATCGTCTCGGCTGCGGCGGCGGAAACGCTGATGCCGGCCAAAACGGCGGCAATTATTAGTTTTTTCATCGCAAACTCCCCTAAAAACAACTGGTGTAATAATCAATGTGATAAATAGTTGGCAAACTCGCTGGTCTGCGGCTGGGCAAAATGGCTGGCGTCGCCCTGTTCCACTACCCGGCCGTTTTCCATGTACACCACGCGGCTGGCGGTCTTGCGCGCCACTTCCACTTCGTGGGTTACGATCACCTGGGTGATGCCGGTGCCGGCCAGTTCGCGAATGATGCTGACGATTTGCGCGGTAATTTCGGGGTCCAGCGCAGCGGTAGGCTCGTCGAACAGCAGCACCTGTGGCTCCATCATCAGCGCACGCGCGATCGCCACGCGCTGTTGCTGGCCACCGGACAGGTGCAATGGGAAGCGATCGGCAAAATCGGTGAGGCGCAGACGCGTCAGCAGCTTGTCGGCACGCGCCATCGCCTGCGCCTTGCTCAGGCCCAGTACGCGACAGGGCGCCTCGATCAGGTTTTGTACCACGGTGAGGTGCGGCCACAGGTTGTACTGCTGGAATACCATGCCGACATTTTGCCGCAGTTCGCGAATGGCTTTTTCGCCCGGAGCCTGCTTGAAGTCGAACTGATTGCCGGCGATCTGCAAATGGCCGGAACGCGGCATTTCCAGCAGGTTCAGCACCCGTAGCAATGAACTTTTGCCGGCGCCGCTTGGACCAAGCAGCACCAGGGTTTCTCCTGCTGGACAATCCAGCGTGATGTTAAACAGCGCCTGATGCGCGCCGTAAAAGCAGTTTATCTCTTTTAGTTGAATGCTCATGCGCCGGAATTGAATAGACATTGATGCCGCGAATGTTAACTTCCACAGAATACTTATGCAATCTTTGTGAGTTAAAATTTATTACTGCGCAGCGGGATAATAAAAGAATAGCACAACATATCGTACTGCACGCCAGATAGCTGGTTTTGTCGCGCGCTGTGTGAGATGGCTAGCGAAATTTGTTTGTTCGTTTAAAAAAACAGCGGAATCAATATGGTGAACGGGCTGCCGAATAAGGGATCGGCAGCCGGTGGTAAAATTAACGATTTTCCAGGATCTGGCGCAGGGTGCCGCTGGCGGCATGCGCTGGCACGTTCATATAACGAACGTCATCAACCACCCAGCAACTGCCTTCACGCACCATCAACACTTCGTTTTGCCAACTTTTGGCACTGCCGCCGTCTTTCTGATAGCTCAGTTGGACGCGTAGTGGAATATTCTTGGCGTCGGTATTGGGAATGGTGGAGGAACTGGCCACCTTGGCGCTGGTGGCGCCTTCGGCATTACCGGTCAGCAAATCGCCTGCTGCCGGTTGGCGCCCCGCGTTCTGGTTGGCACTGAGCAGATCCTGATACAGCACTTTGCTCAGGTATGGCTGGAACTGGGCCAGACGATTGGCGTCCGGTAGAGTGAGGCTACCCTGCTCGATGCGCAGATCGTAAAACTTCTGTGCCACCTGGCTCGGGCCGCCTTCGATGCACGCGCCGGTGCGGGTGCCAATATCCTTATAGGCCGGCTCAACGGTGGTACACGCACTTAACGCCAGGGCTAAAGGTAAAACCGCCGCAATCGTTTTTGTTTTCATCTCATTACCTTATGTGATGTTTCTTGAAGATCGACAACTTACAGTTTATACGCAGAAAACTTTACCACCAAAATACCCGACAGGTTTTAACAGATGCTGCACTTTCAGGTTTAACGCTGCGTCGGCTGTTTGATTGGGAATGCCACGAACGGTTTGATTTCCTTCAGCACGAACATGCTTTGCATTTCCTTGATGCCGGGCAGACGGCGAATCACCGACATGGCGAACTCGGCGTAGGTGTCCAGATCCCTCGCCACCACTTGCAACAGAAAGTCTGCATCGCCACCGATGCTGTAGCAGGCTACCACGTCGTCCAAATCGCCGACTTGCTGTTCGAACTTCAGCGCTTCGGCTGCGCTGTGGCTGTCAATGCTGACGCGTATGAAGACCATCACACCCAGCCCAATCTTGCGGCGATCCAACACCGCGCGATATCCCTGGATCACGGCGTCATCTTCCAGTTTGCGCACTTTGCGCCAGCACGGGGAGGCTGAGATACCTATTTGTTCGGCTAATGTCTGGTTTGTGACGCGCGCATCCTGTTGCAAGGCGGCAAGAATTTTTATCTCTGCCGGATCCAAGTTGCTTTTATTCATTTTATTTCTCTATACGGCTGTAAATTGGTTAATCCTACCCAACTTGGCCGGTGTTGCAAGTCATATAGGTCACTTTCACCCCAAGGAGACTGGCATAATAATCCTCGGTCGTTTTCGCGTTGTCGACGCGAATAGCTATGCAGTTTGATTAATTTATTTAAGGAGTAAAAATGAAGTTTGATGCGGCGGTGCACAAGTGCGCCATTATTGTCGATCAGGATCTGGCTGTGGGGCTGTCAATGAATGCGGTGAGCGTGATAGGTATCGGCTTTGGCAAAACGGTGGAAAACCTGGTGGGGTCGGATGTTGCCAGCCAGGACGGAGTCAATTACCCCGGCGTGATTTCGGTACCGTTGCCTATCTTGCGTGCGCCGGGGGCCGTGCTGCTGGCGCTGCTGTCCCGTACCGAGCACGATGACGAGATTTATTGCATGCCGTTCAGCGCGTTGGCGCAATCATGCAAAACCTATGACGACTACCGTGAGCGGATTGCGGCGGTTGCCAGCGAGCAAATCGAGCTGGTGGCGATCGGCCTGATCGGGCCGAAAAAGAAAATCAACGCGCTGACCGGCAATCTGCCGCTGTACCGTTAACGCCAGCCTGTCCCGCCGCGCGGTAGCGCCCGCGACGTGCGGCAGAACATAATGCTAAACTGGTGGTCAGAGTAAAGCGATTAAGGCATATATCAAGGAGATTACCATGCAGCTTTCCACAACCCCGACTCTGGAAGGATTCACCATTAGCGAATATTGCGGCGTTGTCACCGGCGAGGCGATCCTCGGCGCCAACATCTTCCGTGATTTTTTTGCCGGCGTACGTGACATCGTCGGCGGCCGTTCCGGTGCGTACGAAAAAGAGCTGCGCAAGGCGCGTCAACTGGCATTCCAGGAGCTGCAGGAACAGGCGCAGGAACTGGGGGCCAATGCGGTAGTAGGTATTGATATTGATTATGAAACCGTCGGTAAAGACGCCAGTATGCTGATGGTGACGGTCAGCGGTACGGCGGTCAAAGTCGCGCGTTAATCCCGCGAGGCCCGGGATTACGCCGGGCCGCATGACAAACCAGGAGGGCGTGTGAGCAAGTGGTTATGGATTGCCGCTATCGGGTTGCTGGCGGGTTGCCAAGGCCAATCGCAGAATACCGTCGTCGACCACGGCGGCTATCGGCTGGAAACCCTTCATCAGGCCCAGGGTGCCGATCAACGCATTCGTTTTCTGGTAATGCATTACACCGCCGAAGATTTTCACTCTTCGCTCAAGACTCTGACTGACGAACACGTCAGCGCCCATTATCTGCTGCCGGCGCAGCCGCCTGTGCAGAGCGGCAAGCCGTTGGCGTATCAACTGGTACCCGAGCAGATGCGTGCCTGGCACGCCGGTGCCAGCCAGTGGCGCGGCCGCAGCGGCCTGAACGACACCTCGATCGGCATCGAAATTGTCAACCGTGGTTATCAGCGTCGGTTACTGTCACAATCCTGGCAGCCTTACACGCCGCAGCAAATCGCACTGTTGACCGAGCTTGCCCGCGACATTATTGCTCGCTACGGCATACAACCTGTGGATGTGGTGGGGCACAGTGATATTGCCCCGCAGCGCAAACAGGATCCTGGGCCGCTCTTTCCCTGGCGGCAATTGGCACAGGCCGGGGTTGGCGCCTGGCCGGATCCGGGCGTGGTGCAACATTATCTGGCGGGGCGCAACCCGCACGCGCCGGTGCCGATGCCGCCACTGCTGGCAAAGCTGGCGCGCTACGGTTATATGCTCGATGACAGATGGGATGTGCAACAGCAGAAGAACCTGCTGGCGGCGTTTCAGATGCATTTCCGGCCCGGCGATTATCGCGGTGAGCCGGATGCGGAAACTGAGGCGATTATCGATGCCTTATTACAGAAGTACCCGGCGTCGCGCTGATCACAGGCCGTGCAGCTTGCCGTGATCTTTTAACCAGCGGGCGGTACGAGCTATGCCTTCGTCCAGCGACACAACCGGCCGGTAGTTCAGTTCCTGCTGCGCGCGCGTGGTGTCCAGCGTCAGGTCGAAATTGAGCTTTGCCACGCCGTAGTGGGTCAATACCGGTTCCTTTTCGCTTTTGCTGCCCAGCTTTTCCATACCACGGGCCATCATGTCGAGCATCGGGTAGGGCACTGAGCGAATGCGACACTTCATGCCCAATTCATCAATCAACTGCTGCACGACCGTTCGTAGTGGGCGCGCCTGCTGATTAGTAATGTTGTAGGCGCGCCCGGACGGTGTGTTCTCCTTTTGTGTCGCCAGCCACATGGCATGCACCGCATTTTCCAGATAGGTCATATCCACCAGTGCCGCGCCGCCGCGGGGCAGAAGCAGGTTGCCATAGTGTTTGATCATATGCAGCAGGCGCGGCAGCATCACTTTATCGTGCGGGCCGAACAGACCCTGCGGGCGCAGAATGCTGAAGTGGGTCTGAGGGTTGGACATTGCCAGTTGCTGAATCACCTGCTCGCCGGCGGCCTTGCTGCGGGCAAATTCGTTGGCGTAGCGCACCGGGCGGAACTCTTCGGTGACGTTGCGATGGTGATGATAATCAAAATAGATCGCCGGTGAAGAGATATGGATAAACTGGGCAACGCCATACGCCGCCGCCCATTCTCCCAGGCGGCGAGTGGCGCGTACGTTGGCCAGTTCGAAGGCTTCTTCGGTACCCCATGGAGAGGTAAAACTGGAACAGTGCCACAGCACGTCCACTTCGGCCAACATCGCTTTAGCCTGTGAAGACACCAGATTGGTGAGATCGGCTTGAATGAATTCGGCGCCCATTTTCTCCAGCAGGCTGCCCATGGCCTGATTACGACCGGTAGCGCGCACTTTAATGCCCTGACGGCGGAGATATTCAACGGCGTTACGGCCTAACCCACTGGTTGCGCCGGTGACCAATACCTTCATAACGAACTCTATTCTCACCAAAAATCAGAGGGCTGAGCGCAGTTTTCGCGTCCCAGCAAATAAGGTGCCATTCTTTCGTGATTTCATGCGCTATGCAATCGGAAAGGGCCTATCCACAGCGGCAAACTGTGCGGTTGATCGACAATTGAGCATTGCCTACGGCAAACGGTGGTCGTATTGCTCGGCAAGCCGTGCAATGCGTTTCGCCATGCCGCGGAAAATAAACAGATGCGCCGGCATCATGGCGAACCAGTACAGCAGCCCGCTGAAACCGGCCGGGTGCCACCAGGCACGCACGTCCAGGGTACGCCGATTACCGTGATCCTTGATACTGAATACCAGACGGCCCAAACCCGGCGCCTTCATGCCAAACAGCAACGCCATCTGGCGTTCCGGCTTGATGGTGATCACTTTCCAGCCGTCAACCACGTCCCCCACTGCCAACGTGTCCCGTGGCGGACGGCCGTACACAACGCCGTTACCGATCATGTCGTCCATCCGGGCGCGGATCTGCCACAGGATATTGGCATAAAAATACCCCTCTTTACCGCCCAACTGCTGCACCACGTGCCACAGTGCAGCGCTGGAAGCCTGGGTATCCAGCGCGCAACCGGCCTGTTTGGGATAAAAGCCGTAACCGGGGCGCCAGCGGGCGCGAGCCTGCGGGTCATAACCCCAGTCGGCGGAGTCGACCACTTCGTCTTCACGACGCAGCGTTTCGCTGACCGCATCGTCAAAGGTGGTTAGGCGCTGCGGAATCAACGCTTGCAGTGGCGCACCGTTGGCGGGCAGATCGTGATTCAACCCCTGGATCAGCGCGCGGGCAATCGAGGTCGGCACCGAGGTGACCATGCTGATAAACCACACCGAAATAAAACGCGTTGGCAGCGGAATGGGGATCAGCCAGCGTTTTTTTCCGCTGATGGTGATGAAACGCTCGAACAGGGTTTGATAGCTGATGTATTCCGGCCCGGCGACGTCGAAGATACGGCTTTCGTCGGCCGGGTGGTGCAGCAGTTCTGCCAGATAGACCAGCAGATTTTCCAGAGCGACCGGCGAAGATTTGGAACGCACCCAGCGCGGCGGTGTGAGGATCGGCAGGTTGTAAACCATGTCGCGCATGATTTCGAACGCCGCCGAACCTGGCCCGACGATGATACTGGCGCGCAGCTCGGTGACCGGAATGCCACTCTGGCGCAGGATCTCGCCGGTCAACTTGCGCGCCAGCAAATGCGGCGAGCTTTCCCCTGCCGGCTGCAACGCGCCGAGAAAAATCACCTGCTTGACGTTGGAATTGCGTAGGGCATCACGCACGTTTTCGGCGGCCTGACGCTCTTTTTCGATAAAGTCGTCGCCATCACCCATGCCGTGGATCAGGTAATACAACACATCGGTGTCCCACAGCGCGGCCGCCAGCGTTTCCGCTTGGTACACATCGACATAACGGCAATCGACCTGCGGCCAACGTTGCTGCTGCAACCATTCGATCCGGCGAGCGGCGGCGGTGATAGCATGCCCCTGTGCCGCCAGATGGGGGATCAAGTTTTGCCCGATATAACCACTGGCGCCAAGCACCAGGATGCGTTGGGGGATCATCAGCACGACCTTATGCAACAGATAACGGTAAATACAGCCTAACCTAGCATGCCAACTTTGCGGTATAAATGCACTTTTTGTAAGGATAATGGGTGGTTGCAACGATGGCCGCACGGCGTCACACTACGCGCCGTCTCTTTATGCGGGCTTTGCTATGCGATTGAACCTGGTGTGTTATCTGTTGTTGGCGCTGGCGTTTGCTGCCAGTTGGTTTTTCCTGCATCCGCTGTGGATGTGGATGCTGCTGGTGAATCTGCTGACGCTGGCTCTCTACGGTGTGGACAAGCTGGCGGCGATCAACGCCTGGCGACGGGTGCCGGAGTTGACGCTGTTGGCGTATGGCGTCGTCGGCGGTTGGCCTGGCGCATTATGCGGCCAGCAACTGTTTCGTCATAAAACCAGCAAACAGCCGTTCAAAACCTGGTTCATACTCAGCGTGGTGCTGAACGTGGCCGCGATAGCGGCCCTATGGTACGCGGTTTATGGTCGTTTCCTGTAGCCGCCCGTATCGCTGACTACAGCAACAGTGGCAGCGTGGCGCTGGCAGTGGTTTGTACCGACTGCACATAGGCGACATCACGTTGCGCCAGCTCCGACGCCATTAACTCTACCAGCAACATCGCCCCGACCTTGGCCGGCAGTGCGCCGGCGTTCAGCGGTCCCTCTGGCTTGGCGGCCACCAGCAGAATATTGGCCAGTTTGGCCAGCGGGCTGCGCTGGTTATTGCTGATGACGATCACCTGAGCATGGCGTTGCTTCGCCAGGGTCACCGCATGCAGAATGTCTTTGGTGGAGCCGGAACTGGAAATGGCTATCGCCACGTCGTTTTCCGCCAGCGATGCGGCATTCATCGCCGCCCGATGCATATCGCTAAACAGCAGTGCCGGCTTGCCGAGACGCAGCAGTTTATACTGCAGAAAATCGCCGATAATCGCGCTGGCGGCGACGCCGTAAATCTGTATCGAGCGGGCCTGATGCAGCGCCAGTGCCGACTGCTGCAAGGCCTGTCGATCGAGCAGCGCTCCGGTATCGCGCAACGCCTGCACGCTTTCTTCCACCAGTGATTCGCTGATGCTCAGCTCGCTGGCTGGCTCCTGTACACCTTGCTGCACGCACAGTGCCAGTGCCATCTTGAATTCGGTATATCCCTTGCACCCCAGGTGGCGACATAGTCGCGTAACGCTGGCTTCGCTGGTAGCGCTCTCGCGTGCCAGTTCGGTAATCGTGAAGTAGAGCACCCTGGACGGTTGCTCGATGACATAATTCCCCAGTTTGTGCAGCGTCGGGCTGTACCCAGCCAAATCTTGTCGCAGCCGCAACAACAAATTTCCGCTATTCATCACGTTACCCTTTTGATTCGGTCTGGTTCTATTGTGACGGAAAGGGGTTGTCGCCCGCCACTGAATTCCCCGCTTTGTGACGACGATCCTCTTTGTGATTAAAATTTTCATTTATTAATTTTATTTGTGGTAAAAATTTTCATCAATAAAAAATATAAATGGGGAAACTTTATGTCATCAATCGGGGAAACATCGTCGAAAAGCTGGTTTGAAAAAGCCCAGCTTTTCGGTAAATCGTTTATGTTGCCGATCGCCGTGCTGCCAGCCGCCGGGCTGTTGTTGGGCATCGGCGGGGCGCTTTCCAATCCCAATACCGTTGAAGCCTATCCGTTTTTGAATATCGGCTGGCTGCAAGGCGTGTTCAGCGTGATGGCCAGCGCCGGATCGATCGTCTTTGCCAATCTGGCGGTGCTGTTTGCCGTCGGCGTGGCGGTGGGGCTGGCCAAAAGAGACAAGGGCACCGCCGGCCTGGCTTCGCTGATTGCCTATCTGGTGATGAACGCTACCATCAATGCGTTGCTAAAAATCAACGGCACGCTGGCGGTCGAAAACCCTGGTGCAGTCGGCCAAGGGATGATCCTTGGCGTCCAGACACTGGAAACCGGCGTGTTTGGCGGCGTGACGATCGGTCTGGTGACCTGGTATCTGCATAATCGCTACAACAAGATTGCGCTGCCGCAGTTCCTCGGATTTTTTGGTGGTTCACGCTTTATCCCGATTATCAGTTCGCTGGCGGCAATGGCAGTCGGGGCGCTGATGACCGCGATCTGGCCGCACGTTCAGCAGCTTATCTTTGGCCTGGGTGGGCTGGTAGAGGCCACCGGCTATCTGGGCACCTTTATCTACGGCTTTGTGTTGCGCATGCTAGGCCCGTTTGGCCTGCATCACATTTTTTATCTGCCGTTCTGGACCACCGCGCTCGGCGGCAGCGAGGTGATTCAGGGGCAACTGGTTGAAGGCACCCAGCGTATCTTCTTTGCCCAGCTCGCCGATCCGACCACCCAGCAGTTTTACCTCGGCACCGCGCGTTTTATGTCTGGCCGATTTATCACCATGATGTTTGGTCTGCTCGGAGCCTGTCTGGCGATGTATCAAACCGCCAAACCGGAAAACCGTAAGCGGGTGGGGGGCTTGCTGCTGTCGGCAGCATTGACCTCTTTTCTGACCGGCATTACTGAACCGATCGAGTTTTCCTTCCTGTTTATTGCGCCGGCGCTGTACGTGGTGCACGCGGTATTTGACGGACTGGCTTTTATGCTGGCGCATATGCTGCAGATTACCATTGGCCAGACCTTCTCCGGCGGCTTTATCGATTTCATTCTGTTCGGCGTGTTGCAGGGTGAAGCGAAAACCAACTGGATGTGGGTACCTTTGGTCGGCGTACCGTGGTTCCTGCTGTATTACTGTACGTTCCGCTTTCTGATTGTGCGCTTCAATTTCAAAACACCGGGGCGCGCTGACGACACAGTCAGCGAAACGGTGCAGTCCGCCTCGGCCCGCGCGCAGCAGATCCTGGCAGCGCTGGGGGGTAGGGATAATGTGGTCGATCTCGACTGTTGCGCCACTCGGCTGCGCGTCACGCTCAAGCACGGGCGACACGTCAACCAGGCCGAGTTGAAAGCCAGCGGCGCCCGGGCGGTGATCGTGCGCGGCAACGGCGTTCAGGTGATCTATGGTCCACACGTTACCATCATCAAAAACGAAGTAGAGGAGTTATTGGATTTATGACGGTTTCCATGTTGCAGCAGATCAAAGGGAAATTGGTGGTGTCATGTCAGGCGCTGGAGGGCGAACCACTGCATAGCGATTATATTATGTCGCGTATGGCGGTCGCGGCTGAAGCCGGCGGCGCGGCGGCAATTCGCGCCAACGGCGTTGAGGATCTAAAGGCGATCATGCGTGCGGTCTTGCTGCCGGTAATCGGCATCATTAAACGTGATTATGCCGACAGCGCGGTATATATCACGCCGACCCTGCGGGAAGTCGACGAGCTGATGTGCCTGTCACCGCAGATGATCGCCCTGGATGCGACGGCGCATCCAAGGCCGGGAACGTTGCCGTTGGCTGCGCTGGTGCAAGCCATCCGCAGCAAATACCCGCAGCTGTTGCTGATGGCGGATATCGCCACGCTGGCGGAGGCAGTCAATGCCGATACGCTCGGCTTTGACTGCATAGGCACCACTTTGCACGGCTATACCGCGCAAACGCGTGGTCAAAAGCTGGCGCAGGATGATTTTTGCTTTTTGCGTCAGGTGCTGGCGGCGGTAGGGCGCCCGGTGATTGCCGAAGGCAATGTGGAAACGCCAGCCATGGCGGCGCGCTGCCTGGCTCTGGGCGCCCACGCAGTAGTGGTTGGCGGGGCGATTACCCGGCCGCAACAGATCACCCAACGGTTTGTGCAGGCGATCGGTGGCTGAACCGGCCGCCCTGCACTGGTCAGGGCGGTATTTGCGTCTATCGTTGCTGTTGCAGGAACTCACGCCACAGATTGACCACCTGCTGCAAATCCTGCCGGCTGAGGTCGAGGTGGGTGATAAGCCGGGTTAACGGACCGCTGCTCAGCAACACGCCGCGCTCGCGCATCCACGCGCCCAGTTTGGCCGCCTGTTCTGCCGGTTGGCGCAGGTACAGCACGTTGGTCTGGGCACCGGGTTCGACGATCTCCAGGCCGATATCGCGCAACTGCTGTTCCAGCCACTTGGCATTGTCGTGGTCTTCCCGCAGCCGCTCGACGTTGTGTTCCAGCGCATATAGCCCTGCCGCCGCCAGAATCCCCGCCTGCCGTAGACCGCCGCCGGTCATTTTACGCCAACGGTTGGCGCGCTGAATAAACTCACTGCTGCCGCACAGCAGCGATCCCACCGGCGCGCCCAGACCTTTCGACAGGCAAAGGGTAAAGGTATCGCAGTATTGCACGATCTCTTGCAGCGGCACATTGAGCGCCACCGCCGCGTTGAAAATGCGCGCGCCGTCGATGTGCAGCGCCAGCTGGCGCTCGCGGCTGAACTCCCACGCCTGTTTCAGATATGTCAGTGGCAGCACCTTGCCGCTGATGGTGTTTTCCAGGCTCAGCAGTCGGGTGCGGGCGAAGTGAATATCGTCGGGTTTGATAGCAGCGGCGACGGCCGTTAGCGGCAGGGTACCGTCGGCGTCGGCTTCTATCGGCTGAGGCTGGATGCTGCCCAGCACCGCAGCGCCGCCGGCTTCGTATTTATAGTTGTGCGCCTGCTGACCGACGATGTACTCCTCGCCGCGCTGGCAGTGGCTCAGCAACGCCACCAGATTGGCCTGGGTGCCGCTGGGCAGAAACAGCGCCGCCTGCTTGCCCGACAGGCGCACCGCTTCGGCCTGTAAGGCATTAACCGTTGGGTCATCGCCATAGACGTCATCACCGACCTCGGCATTGCTCATGGCAGCGCGCATCGCGGCGCTGGGGCGGGTCACGGTATCACTACGTAAATCAATAAGCATCGGCATCCCTTATTCTGAATATGGAGGTTATTGTTCCATCATAACCGCAATGGCAAACGGAGAAAGGGAAAACTGGGTGCGGCTAATGCCACACCCATGGGCGTTAACGCAGCCAGTTGGTTTTGGCCAATTCGACCACTTCATCGCCGCGCCCGTTGATGATCGCGCGCAGCATATACAGGCTGAAGCCCTTGGCCTGCTCGAACTTGATCTGCGGTGGCATTGCCAGTTCCTGCTTGGCGGTTACCACGTCCAGCAGCGCCGGACCGGGGTGTGCCAGCATGGTCTGTAGCGCAGCATCCAGCTCGGAGGCCTTTTCCACACGGATGCCCTTGATGCCGGCGGCGTTGGCGATCGCCGCAAAGTCCGGGTTATGCAGATCGGTGCCGTCGGTCAGGTAGCCGCCGGCTTTCATTTCCATCGCCACAAAGCCCAGCACGCTGTTATTGAACACCACTACCTTGACCGGCAGTGCCAGCTGCGCCAGTGACAGGAAATCGCCCATCAGCATGGTGAATCCGCCGTCGCCGCACAGGGCAATCACTTGCTTATCCGGCGCGGTGGCCTGCGCGCCGATGGCCTGCGGCATGGCATTGGCCATTGAGCCGTGGTTGAACGAACCCAGTAGCCGCCGTTTGCCGTTCATCTTCAGGTAACGGGCAGCCCAAACCGTCGGCGTACCGACGTCGCAGCTAAAGATCGCGTCATCGCTGGCATAGTGGCTGATTTGCTGGGCCAGATATTGCGGGTGGATCGGTTGATCGTCATTACAGGTTGCCAGGCCATCAAGATCCTTGCGCGCCTCGCGATAGTGCGCCAGCGCCTTGTCGAGGAATTTGCGGTCGCTCTTCGGATCCAACTGTGGCAGCAGCGCGGCCAGCGTGGTTTTGATATCGCCGACCAACGCGGTATTGACCGGACAGTGGGCGCCGATACTGCCCGGATTGATATCAATCTGAATGATATTGGCGCCGGTCGGATAAAATGCCCGGTAGGGGAACTGGGTGCCGAGCAGTAGCAGCGTATCGGCGTTCATCATCGCATGATAGCCGGAAGAGAAGCCAATCAGCCCGGTCATGCCGACGCTGTAGGGGTTGTCCCATTCAATGTGCTCCTTGCCACGCAGCGCATGCACGATTGGCGCCTGCAGCAGTTCCGCCAGCTTGACCACTTCGTCATGCGCACCGGCACAGCCGCTGCCGCACATCAGGGTAATGTTTTTGGCACCGTTGAGCGTTTCCGCCAGCGCGTTCAGTTCGCTCATCGGCGGTTGTACCAGCGGCAGGCGCGGGGTTTGCCAGACGATGTCGGCATCTTCCGGCGCCATGCGAAGCGCCACGTCTCCCGGTAGCACGATCACCGACACACCGCGGTTGAGAATCGCCTTGCGCATGGCGATTTCCAGCACCCGCGGCAACTGTTCCGGATTGGACACCAGCTCGCAGTAGTGGCTGCATTCGCGGAACAGTTCCTGTGGGTGGGTTTCCTGAAAATAGCCGCTGCCGATTTCGCTGGACGGGATGTGGGCGGCAATCGCCAGTACAGGCACGTGATTGCGATGACAGTCGAACAGGCCATTTATCAGGTGCAGATTGCCCGGGCCACAGGAGCCGGCGCACACCGCCAGTTCGCCAGTCAATTGCGCTTCGGCGCCGGCGGCGAAGGCGGCGACTTCTTCGTGTCGCGTGCCGAGCCATTCAATGGTGCCCATGCGATGCAGGCTGTCGCTGAGGCCGTTCAACGAGTCGCCGGTAACACCCCAGATCCGTTTTACGCCAGCCCGGTCCAGGGTTTTGGCGATCAAAGTGGCTACTGTTTGCTTCATGGTTCCCCCATCAGGTGAAAACACGCGGCTCATTCCGGTGAGATGCGTGCAGAACAACTGCAAGCATAGCTTACAGCCGTGCGTCGTTGGCGTCAGGAAAGGTAAAGAACACCTGACCAGAAATAACCCTAGCCGGCGATGGGGTAATGGTCGTACCAATAAATGCCTTATCGGCGGGGGATAAGGCATCGAACGTTTAGGCGAGGGTGACGTCACCTTGCAACTGACAGCTACAGGCTAGCACGTAGCCTTGGGCAATCTCGTTCGGCGTCAGCGTCATACTGCTGGAGGTGGTGTAATCACCGGACAGCACGCGGGTTTTGCATGAACCGCACACACCGGCGCGGCAGGCGGCGGTCACCGGCAGGTTATGCATCTCCAGCGCCGCCAGTAGCGTGCTGCCGACCGGTACGCGGAATTCACGCAGCGGTTGGCCAATGCGCAGCGCCAGCGTAGTTTCGCTGTCAGCGTCGCCGGGCGTCGGCGTATGGAATTGCTCCTGGTGGAACTGGGCAGCGGGGACACCAAGTTGGCGGCACAGTTGCTCAACCTGCGCCATGTACGGCGCTGGACCGCAGGTCATAACGGTGCGTTGCGCGATGTCCGGCACGGTCTGTTGCAGCAGTTGGGCGTTGATGCGCCCGCTGAGAAAGCCGGGGCGGGCTTCATGTTCGGCCATCAGCGTCAGTTGCAACTGCGGGTGCGCGGCGCATAGCTGCGGCCATTGATCGGCGAAAATCACCTCGCTCGGCTGGCGCACGCTGTAGATCACCTGCACATCGCACCGTGGGCGGTTGACCGTCAGCCAGCGGCACATTGACATGATTGGCGTTACGCCACAGCCGGCGGCCAGCATCAGATAGCGATCGCTCGGGTGCTGCTGGCAACTGAATTCGCCTTGTGCGTCGGACAGCCACAGCGTATTGCCGGGTCTGACCGCCTGGGTCAGCCAACGTGAGCCGACGCCCCCCGGCAGGCGGCGTACGCTGATGCTGATAAAGCGACTCAGGCCGGGTGAGGACGAGAGAGTATAGGCACGCAGCGTTTCATTGCTGTTATCAATACTGACCAGTGCGAACTGGCCAGGTTGATAGGGGTAAAAATCATGGTTTATCAGGTTAAGGGTCCAGACGTCGGCGGTTTCCTGCTGGATCGAATGTACCTGCATGCGGTTTGAGCAAAGTGGGCTGGGTTGGGTCATAAGGCACCTCAAAACATACGGGGCGCCCTTAGGCAGCCCCGGGAAATAATGGCATCAGCCGAGAATGGTGTGCAGATCCTGCTCAACGCTGGTGATCGGACGCATGCCGAATTTTTGGTTGAGGATCGCCAACAGGTTGTCGGTCAGGAACCCCGGCGCGGTCGGACCGGTAAAGATGTTTTTCACCCCCAGCGACAGTAATGTCAGCAAAATCACAATCGCCTTTTGCTCAAACCAGGACAACACCAGGCTCAAGGGCAGATCGTTCACCGAGCAGCCCAGCGTGTCGGCCAGTTTCACCGCCAGCATGATGGCGGCGTAGGCATCATTGCACTGGCCGACGTCCAGCAGACGCGGCAGGCCTTCCAGCGTGCCGAAATCCAGCTTGTTAAAACGATACTTACCGCAGGCCAGCGTCATGATCAGGCAGTCAGACGGTACGGCGCGGGCAAAGTCGGTATAGTAGCTGCGCTCGCCGCGGCTGCCGTCACACCCACCCACCAGGAATACGTGACGCAGTTTTTTCCGGCTGACCAGATCGATCACCGTATCGGCCGCATTGAGTAACGTCTGGCGGCCGAAACCGACGGTGATCAGATGTTCGATTTCACTGTACGGGAAGCCAGGCATGCTCTGGGCCTGCTGAATGATGGCCGAGAAGTCATCGCCTTCCAGATGATTGACGCCAGGCCAGCCGACGATGCTGCGCGTCCAGATGCGATCGCCATAGTTGCCGACGTCGGGATCGATAATGCAGTTGGAGGTCATCACGATCGGACCGGGGAACTTGGCGAACTCCACCTGCTGGTTTTGCCAGCCGCTGCCGTAGTTGCCCACCAGGTGTTTGAATTTTTTCAGTTGCGGATAGCCATGTGCCGGCAGCATTTCACCGTGGGTATAGACGTTGACGCCTTGTCCTTCGGTTTGTTCAAGCAGCATGCGCAGATCTTTCAGATCGTGGCCGGAAATCAGGATCGCCTTGCCGGCGACCGGACGCACGTTGACCGCACTGGGCTGCGGATCGCCGTAAGCCTGGGTTTCGCCACGATCGAGGATCGCCATTACGTTGAAGTTCATCTTGCCGATGCCCATCGCGTTATTCAGCAAGGTATCGAGATCGCGCGGCTGGGTACCGAGCCAGGCCATAAAGGCGTGGTATTCGGCATAAATCTGCGGGTCGAACTGACCCAGCACGTGTGCGTGCTCCATATAGGCGGCGGCGCCTTTCAGGCCATAGAGACACAGCATGCGCAAACCGTGAATATCATCGCCGACCTCGGCCTTGTCGGCGTCCAGGGCGAACTGGGCGGCCTGTTGCAGTAACGTGCCGATATCGTTGCCGGCCAGTTGTAGCGATGCCAGAGGGTGATCGACCTGCGCCGAGGCGTCCAGCAGACGACAGCGAGCCGCCAATGTATCACGTAGGGCAATGGTTTCACGCGCATAGCCAATGATGCGTTCTGAATCGAAGTTGACGTTGGTCAGGGTAGCGAAAAAGGCGCGTGGGGCGAAGCTGTCGACGTCATGATCGACAATCCCCAGGGCACGAGCCTGTAATGCCCAGGCGGAAAGCCCTTGTAGCGCGGCCACCAGCAGATCCTGCAGATCGGAGGTTTCCGCCGTTTTGCCGCACATCCCCTGTGCGTAAGAGCAGCCGTTGCCGGCAGGGGTTCGGATGGTTTGTTCACATTGCACGCAGAACATAGTCGTTTCCTTTTAAAGTTGCATTTTAAATGCTTGTTTAAAAGCATAGATCGACAACCGGTGCTGAAGAAGTCTTTTGTCTGGCAATGTGGAGCAAATTTGATTTAGCGCAAAATTGGCTGAGGATGGGAATTATTTCGGGGGCGGCCCCCCGATAACCATTATGAAAACAAAGCGATCAGCACCGGCGCCAGCAGGCTAAGCAGGAAGCCGTGCACGATGGCAGGCGGCACCATTTCCAGTCCGCCGCTGCGTTGCAGAACCGGCAGGGTGAAATCCATCGAGGTGGCGCCACACAGGCCGAGGGCGGTTGAACGGCTGCGACGGACCAACGTGGGGATCAGCATGATCGCCACCAGCTCGCGCGCCAGATCGTTGAAGAACGCCGTGCTGCCAAGCACCGGGCCGTAGGCGTCGGCGATCAGGATGCCGGACAGCGAATACCAGCCGAACCCCGATGCCATTGCCAGACCGGTTTTGAACGGCAGGCCCAGCAGCAGCGCCGCCAGCGCGCCGCCGGCCAATGCGCTGAGGGCCACCGCCATGCCGACCAGCATGCCGCGGCGATTGATCGCTATCTGCCGCAACGTCATGCCGCTGTTGCGCAGTTGGATCCCCACCAGCAACAGCAGGAAGATCAACGCGTATTCACTGCCGGTGGCGGCGTGCTCGAACCACGACCACTGCGTCAACCCAAGGGCGAAACCACCTAGCACTACGCCGCAGAGCTTGAGAGATTCCAGCGCCATATGCAGTCGCGACGGCAGCTTTTCCTGTTTATGGTTGTTGTGCCAGGGGTGATTGCGTTCCAGCAGGTACAGCGCCAGCAGGTTGGCGCAAAAGATACACAGAACGAATACTGTGGTGTACTGCAGGATCAGTAGCAGATTACTGCTGAGATTCTCCAGGAACGCCAGGCTGATCCCCATAAAAAACAGAATGACGTACACCATCCAGCTCAATAGCCGGTTAATACGCTGGATGAGCGTTTTACTGCGCAACGGGATCAGATAACCGATAATCAGCGGTAATAGAATAATCAGCAGACCGGAATACATAATGGAACTATCTTCCTTGAATTGGGGTAAGGCGAGGCCAACACGCTAACCAAAAGCCGTCACGGAGTAAAGCGGCAGATTTATACTTGTCTGCTTGACCTGCAACGGGTTTTTTGACCATGCTCTGGAGGTCACCCCATTCGGGACGGTGATGGTTCGCACGGGAGGCGACGGATGTACTTAGAACGGGTTGAGATTGTAGGTTTCCGTGGCATTAATCGACTGTCGCTGACGCTGGATGACAATACGCTGCTGCTGGGGGAAAACGCCTGGGGGAAATCCAGTCTGCTGGATGCGTTGACATTATTGCTGGCACCGGAACAGGCTCTCTATCGCTTTGAAACCCATGACTTCCATTTTCCACCGGGGGATGAGGCGGCGAAGGAGCGGCATCTGCAAATCATCTTCACCTTCTGTGAAAAGGATGTTGGCCATGCCCACCTGCCACGCTATCGCCATCTGTCGCCGTTGTGGATCAAGGGAAGTGATGGGTTGAACCGTATTCATTACCGCTGCGAGGGCGAGCTGGCCGATGATGATACGGTGTGTACCTGGCGTGGTTTCCTGGATGCCGAAGGCAACCCGTTGCAATTGCACCATATCGATCAACTGGTGCACGCCCTTATTCGTATCCACCCGGTGCTGCGGCTGCGCGATGCGCGCTTTATTCGTCGTCTGCGTAACGACACGCACCACCAGCGCCTACCGGTCGACCATCAGGCGATGACCGAACAATTGAATCAGCTAACGCGAGAGCTGGTGCGTAATCCGCAAAAACTGACCAACGGCGAGTTGCGCCAGGGGCTGGCGGCGATGCAGCAACTGTTGGAGCACTATTTTGCCGAGCAGGGGGCTCAGGTCAGCGGGCCGCGCCGCCGCCGTCAGCAGCAGGAACAACAGGCATGGCGCTCGCTTGACAGCATCAATCGGATGGTTGCCGAACCGAACAGCCGCAGCATGCGACTGATACTGTTGGGGATGTTTTCCACCTTATTGCAGGCCAAGGGCAATGTGGCGCTGGAGCCGCACGCGCGGCCCTTGCTGTTGGTGGAAGATCCGGAAACCCGTTTGCACCCGATCATGCTGTCGGTCGCCTGGGGATTGCTCAACCAATTGCCGTTGCAGCGCATTACCACCACCAATTCCAGCGAACTGGTGTCGCTGGTGCCGGTCGATCAGGTTTGCCGACTGGTGCGCGAGTCCGGCCGGGTCGCCACCTACCGCCTTGGCCCGCAGGGGCTTGGTGCCGAGGATGCCCGGCGCATTGCCTTCCATATCCGTTTCAATCGGCCGTCATCGCTGTTTGCCCGTTGCTGGCTGCTGGTAGAAGGGGAAACCGAAGTCTGGCTGCTGAACGAACTGGCGCGTCAATGCGGCTATCATTTTGAAACCGAGGGCGTACGGGTGATCGAGTTTGCCCAGTGCGGTCTGAAGCCGTTGCTGAAGTTTGCTCGCCGCATGGGTATCCAGTGGCATGCGCTGGTGGATGGCGATGAAGCTGGTAAAAAATACGCCAACACCGTGCGCAGCGTGCTGGAGCAGCATGGCGATATCGAGCGCGATCGCCTGACCGCCTTGCCGGCGATGGACATGGAACATTTCATGTACAAGGAAGGGTTCAGTCCGGTATATCACCGCGTAGCGTCGGTGCCGATTAACGCGCAGGTGCCGATGCGCAAGGTGATTCTGAAAGCGGTGCACCACTCCTCAAAACCGGATTTGGCGATTGAGGTTGCGTTGCAGGCCGGCGAGTGGGGCACCGATTCGGTGCCGCCACTGCTGAAGAAAATGTTTTCGCGGGTGGTTTGGCTGGCACGCGGCCGGGCCGATTAAATTTGTGCGCCGGGTTTAGCGAGCAAAGTGCGTTGCCAGCGTAAGCTCCAACTCATCAAGTAACTGGTAGCGACGGCGGTATTCGGCGCGCTTTTTGCTGGCAATCTCCGTCAGCGGCTTGCGTGCAATACGCTCCGGCAGCAGAAAATAGCCATTGGCCAGCGGCTTGCCGCCCATCGACAGCCAAAACAGATCGTAATCGGCATGCAGTTTGTCGCGCTTTTTACTTTTATAACGCCAGTTCTGGTAAATATGGGTGCCGTTGCCGACCGCAACCAATTGCTGGATGCCTAAATGACGTGCCAGATGTCCCACGCCTTCCAGCACCAGGCGTTTTGGGAACAACCCGTGACAGGCCTTGGTGGTTTGCTGGATTTCCGCGTGCGGCACCCCATGGTTCGCGCCTTGCAGACCGCCAATGAACAGCGTCGGTTGCTGCTGAAAATGCATCAGGGTAAAGGTGATTTCCGCCAGCATCACGCCGCCGGCGTTGCGCAGCAACAGCGTCGCCTCTCCTTCTTTATTCAATTTATCAATCGCCGCCAGTTCCAGCGTGATGCGTTCGCCGTTTCTATCGCTGGCGCTGGCGATGACCATCGGCTGTGGAGCGAGGTGACCGATACGCAGTTTCATCGGCATGCGCTGGGCGATCAGATCGTAGTGATCGCGCAGTGCGAACAGGCCTTCTAGCTGAGTCATGTTCGCTGCCAGATACGGCCGGTGCAGCTTGCACGGCAGGTTGGGCTGGGCACGCAAGATATCTTCTCGTAGCGGGTTGCTGGCCAGTGTATTCATTAGACCGCAGGTGGTGCGCCAGTGCAGCAGCGAACGGCTGATAAACTTGAGACGGAATGCGGTCTTGTGCCAGGCCTGGCTCGGTGCCAGCGAGCCGTTGATCAGCGAAAGCATCAGTTGCAGGCCATTGAGCGGCCGAGTGGATACGAGTGGATAGCTGAGCTGTGACATGATGTGATCCTTGGCGGTATTGAATGCGCACATTTCATCAAGCAGTCACTAAACGAGAGTTCAATACCGGGGGCTGAAGGAGGACGGTCGTGCGTAACGTTGAGCTTAGGTTTAGTTATTAGGCTGTGGTCATGGTAATTTAGCCCCCGCTGCCAGCGTGGGTAGCGCCAACTGGTCATAGACAGGAATATATATCGATGTGGTTTAAAGGACGTAAACGACGCTGGGTGCTGGTCGTTGCCTTACTGGCAATCGTGGCGGCGCTGTTTTATTGGCGAGTCAGCCATCCGGCGGCGGTGAATTTCAAAACGGTCAAGGTTGCCAAGCGTGACCTGCAACAGAATGTTCTGGCGACAGGGCAACTGGATGCGGTGCGCAAGGTCGACGTTGGCGCACAGGTCAGTGGTCAGCTGGAAAGCCTGACCGTTGAAATCGGCGACAAGGTGAAGAAAGGACAGCTGCTGGGGATCATCGATCCGCAACAGGCGCAAAACAGCATTCGTGAAAGCGAAGCAACGCTGCGTGAACTGCACGCGCAACTGAATCAGGCGCAGGCCGAACAGCAACTGGCGGCGGTGACCTTGCAGCGTAACCGCGAATTGGCCCGGCTTCAGGCGGTATCACGTCAGGATCTGGACAAATACGCCACCGAACTGGCGGTAAAAAAGGCGCAGGTAGAAACCACCCGGGCGCAGATCGCCAAGAATCAGGCCAGTCTGGATACCGCGAAAATCAACCTGGCGTATACCCGTATTGAGGCGCCGATGGATGGCGACGTGGTGCAAATCACCACGCTGCAGGGCCAGACGGTGATTGCGGCGCAGCAGGCGCCGAACATTCTGACGCTGGCAGACCTCAGTACCATGCTGGTGAAGGCGCAGGTATCAGAGGCGGACGTCATCCATCTGCGGCCAGGGCAGAAAGCCTGGTTTACCGTGCTTGGCGATCCGAGCAAACGCTTTGACGGCGTGCTAAAGGATATTCAACCCACGCCGGAGAAGGTCAACAACGCCATCTTCTACTATGCGCGATTTGAAGTGCCGAACCCGCAGGGGCTGTTGCGCCTGCAGATGACTGCACAGGTACATATCCAGCTTGGCGGCGTCAGCCAGGCCACGGTAATTCCGCTGGCGGCACTGGGCGAACAGATCGCCGATAACCGCTATTCCGTCGCGCTGCTGCGACAGGGCAAAGAAGAAAAGCGTGAAGTAACCATCGGTATGCGCAACAACGTCGATGTGCAGATCCTGAAGGGATTGGGCGTGGGGGATGAGGTGATCGTCAGCCGCGGCGGCGCGGAGGCCAACTGATGGCCAGCTTGTTGGAACTTCACGGCATTCGACGCAGCTATCAATCCGGCGAGCAGACGGTGGACGTGCTGAAGGATGTGTCGCTGAGCATCGACGCCGGTGAAATGGTGGCGATTATGGGCGCTTCCGGCTCCGGTAAGTCCACCCTGATGAATATTCTTGGTTGTCTGGACCAGCCGAGCGCCGGTACCTATCGGGTAGCCGGGCAGGATGTCGCTACTCTTGACGGCGATGCGCTGGCGGCGTTGCGGCGCGAGCACTTCGGTTTTATCTTCCAGCGTTATCATTTGCTGCCGCACCTCAGCGCCTCGCACAATGTCGAGGTGCCGGCGGTGTATGCCGGACTGGGCAAGGCGGCGCGCCGCGAGCGGGCGGAGGCGCTGTTGCGGCGGCTGGGGCTGGCGGAGCGCGTCGACTATCGGCCAAGCCAGCTTTCCGGCGGTCAGCAACAGCGTGTCAGTATCGCCCGTGCCTTGATGAACGGCGGGCAGGTGATACTGGCGGATGAGCCGACCGGCGCGCTCGATAGTCACTCCGGCGAAGAGGTGATGGCAATCCTCAAGCAGCTGCGCGAGCAGGGACATACGGTGATCATCGTGACCCATGATCCGGCGGTGGCGCAGCAGGCGGAACGGATCATCGAAATCCGCGATGGCGAAATCATTGCCGACTCCCGGCCGGTGTCGGCAGAACGGCCGCAGGCCAAAGCGCTGGAGCTCGCCACGCCGGCACCTTCCTGGCAGCAGATTGGCGGGCGGTTTCGCGAGGCGCTGGTGATGGCCTGGCGCGCGATGGCGGCCAACAAGATGCGTACCGCGCTGACCATGCTCGGTATCATCATCGGCATCGCGTCGGTGGTGTCGATCCTGGTGATTGGCGACGCAGCCAAACAAATGGTGCTGGCGGATATCAAATCCATCGGCACCAACACCGTTGATATCTATCCCGGCAAGGATTTCGGCGATGACGATCCCACCTACCGCCAATCGCTGAAGTATGACGATCTCGATGCGCTACGCGAACAGCCGTACGTCAGTGCGCTGTCGCCATCCATCGGCAGCAGCATGCGGCTGCGCTTTGGCAACGTTGACGTGGCGGCCAACGTCAACGGCGTCAGCGAACAATATTTCCGCGTTTACGGCATGGGTTTCAGCCAGGGGACGGGGATTGACGCGCTGCAGCTGCAATCGCAGGCGCAGATCGCCGTGATCGACGACAATACCCGGCGTAGGCTGTTCCCGCATAGCCGTAATGTCATCGGCGAAGTCATTCTGATTGGTAATATGCCGGCGACGGTGGTGGGCGTGGCGCAGCAAAAACAGTCGATGTTTGGCAGTAGCAAAACGCTCAGCATCTGGATACCGTACAGCACCATGGCCAACCGCCTGATGGGCAACGCCTATTTTGATTCGATCACCGTGCGCATACGCGAGGGCTACAACAGCCAGGAAGCCGAGCAGCAGTTGACGCGTCTGCTGACGCTGCGGCACGGTAAAAAAGACTTCTTCACCTACAACATGGACAGCCTGGTGCAAACCGCAGAGAAGACCACTCGCACGCTGCAACTGTTCCTGACGCTGGTGGCGGTGATCTCGCTGGTGGTAGGCGGTATTGGAGTGATGAATATCATGCTGGTATCGGTCACTGAGCGCACGCGTGAAATCGGTATCCGCATGGCGGTTGGCGCCCGTTCCGGCGACGTGTTGCAACAGTTCCTGATCGAAGCGGTATTGGTGTGTCTGGTGGGCGGGGCGCTGGGGATCATGCTGTCGTTAGCCATCGGGCTGCTGGTGCAATTGGTGCTGCCTGGCTGGCAGATAAGCTTCCCGCCGGCGGCGCTGGTGAGCGCGTTTGTCTGTTCGACCGGCATTGGCGTGGTGTTTGGCTATCTGCCGGCGCGTAACGCTGCGCGTCTGAACCCGATTGACGCATTGGCGCGCGAGTAATAGAGTAAATAAAAATGCCAGTCATACGGCGGCTGGCATTTTTAACATGGCATTGCACAACGACTGCTTCTGCGGGAAACGTTCAGGCCAGCGCCTCACTTTCCAGGGGCACAATAAGACTCGCATGGTTTCCTTTGGGGCCTTGGTGTACGTCAAACCTGACTTGTTGGCCCGCTTTCAACGTTCTGTAGCCATCCATCTTGATTGTCGAATAATGTGCGAAAATATCTTCGCCGCCGCCTTCAGGACAGATAAAACCGAACCCCTTGGCGTTGTTGAACCATTTAACAGTACCCGTCTCCATGCTTCTACATCCCTCGCAACGCTATTTTAAGTGAGATGAATAACTGATTTCTGGTGAGCGCGCAGTGGTTAAAAGACCAACAGCTCACGAATTTACACTCTAGAGCAAATGATCATCACGTCAAGCGATCGGCTTTTGTCGAGCGGCAGCAGTTCATCAAAGTTTGAAGCAGGTAACGCTATTGACATGCTTTGGTAACAAAATATCAGTGATTTCAGCGACGGCCTCGCAGCGGCACAATGCGATCGAAGATGATAAAATAGTATCAATCCCCGTTTGAATAACCCGAACGCGACCCCATATCTGAGGGTACACAAGAGAAGACGAGCAGCAATGGGCAATAACAACGACTGGCTAAATTTTGAACACTTGGCCGAAGAAAAACAAATCGATGCGGTAAAACCGCCGTCAATGTATAAAGTTATACTTAACAACGACGATTACACACCGATGGAATTTGTGATTGACGTTCTGCAAAAGTTCTTTTCTTATGATATTGAACGCGCAACGCAACTGATGCTCACGGTCCACTATCAAGGCAAGGCGATTTGCGGAGTATTCACCGCCGAGGTGGCGGAGACCAAAGTCGTCCATGTGAACCGGTACGCAAGGGAGAACGAGCATCCGTTGCTTTGTACGCTGGAAAAAGCCTGAACAGGCGATTTATTGGGGAGGTGCTTATGCTCAATCAAGAACTGGAACTCAGTCTCAACATGGCTTTCGCCAGGGCGCGTGAGCACAGACACGAGTTTATGACCGTGGAGCACCTGTTGCTGGCGTTACTCAGCAACCCTGCCGCGCGTGAAGCGCTCGAGGCATGTACGGTGGATCTGGCGGCATTGCGTCAGGAACTGGAAGCCTTTATCGAACAGACCACGCCAACGCTGCCCGCCAGCGAAGAAGAGCGCGACACACAGCCGACGCTCAGCTTCCAGCGCGTACTCCAGCGTGCGGTCTTCCATGTGCAATCTTCCGGCCGCAGTGAAGTTTCCGGCGCTAACGTGCTGGTGGCAATTTTCAGCGAGCAGGAATCACAGGCAGCTTACCTGCTGCGCAAACACGACGTCAGCCGTCTTGACGTGGTGAACTTCATTTCTCATGGCACACGTAAAGACGAGCCGGGCCAGGCACCGAACGCGGAGAACCCGGTAAACGAAGAGCAGTCCGGAGGGGAAGACCGTATGGAGAACTTCACCACCAACCTCAATCAGCTGGCCCGCGTGGGCGGGATCGATCCGCTGATTGGCCGCGACCGCGAGCTGGAACGCGCGATTCAGGTACTGTGCCGCCGCCGTAAGAACAACCCGCTGCTGGTAGGGGAATCAGGCGTCGGTAAAACCGCCATCGCCGAGGGCCTGGCGTGGCGTATCGTGCAGGGCGACGTGCCGGAAGTAATGGCCGATTGTACGCTGTATTCACTGGATATCGGTTCGCTGTTGGCCGGTACCAAATACCGCGGCGACTTCGAAAAACGTTTCAAGGCGCTGCTCAAGCAGTTGGAACAGGATCAGAACAGTATTCTGTTTATTGACGAAATCCATACCATCATCGGCGCCGGTGCCGCCTCCGGTGGGCAGGTCGACGCCGCCAACCTGATCAAACCGCTGTTGTCGAGCGGCAAGATTCGGGTGATCGGTTCGACCACCTATCAGGAATTCAGCAATATTTTCGAAAAGGACCGGGCCCTGGCTCGTCGTTTCCAGAAAATCGACATTACCGAGCCGACGGCGGAAGAAACCGTCCAGATCATCAATGGTCTGAAGACCAAATACGAAGCACACCACGATGTGCGTTACACCGCCAAAGCGGTGAGGGCGGCGGTTGAGCTGTCGGTGAAGTACATCAACGATCGTCATTTGCCGGACAAGGCGATTGACGTGATCGACGAAGCCGGCGCGCGTAGCCGTCTGATGCCGGTCAGCAAGCGCAAGAAAACCGTTAACGTGGCGGACATTGAATCTGTGGTGGCGCGTATCGCGCGTATCCCGGAGAAAACCGTTTCGGCAAGCGATCGCGACGTGCTGAAAAACCTGGGCGATCGTCTGAAAATGCTGGTGTTTGGCCAGGATCCGGCGATAGAGGCGTTAACCGAAGCGATCAAGATGAGCCGCGCAGGCCTGGGCCACGAACGCAAACCGGTCGGTTCGTTCCTGTTTGCCGGACCGACCGGCGTCGGCAAAACCGAAGTCACGGTGCAATTGGCGAAGGCGCTGGACATTGAGCTGCTGCGCTTTGACATGTCCGAATATATGGAACGGCATACCGTCAGCCGCTTGATTGGTGCGCCTCCGGGCTACGTCGGTTACGATCAGGGCGGTTTGCTGACCGATGCAGTCATCAAGCATCCACATTCGGTGGTGCTGCTGGATGAAATCGAAAAGGCGCATCCGGACGTGTTCAACCTGCTGCTGCAGGTGATGGACAACGGGACGCTGACCGATAACAACGGCCGCAAGGCGGATTTCCGCAACGTGATCCTGGTGATGACGACCAACGCCGGCGTGCGTGAGACCGAACGCAAGTCGATTGGCCTGATCGAGCAGGACAACAGCACCGATGCGATGGAGGAAATCAAGAAAGTGTTCACGCCGGAATTCCGTAACCGTCTGGACAACATTATCTGGTTCAACCATCTGTCCACAGCGGTTATCCAGCAGGTTGTCGACAAGTTTATCGTCGAACTGCAGGCGCAGCTGGATGCGAAGGGCGTATCGCTGGAAGTCAGCGACGACGCGCGCGACTGGCTGTCGGTGAAGGGCTACGATCGTGCGATGGGCGCTCGTCCGATGGCGCGTGTGATGCAGGAAAACCTGAAGAAACCGCTGGCCAACGAATTGCTGTTCGGTTCGCTGGTGGATGGGGGATCGGTGAAGGTCGAGCTGGACAAAGAAACCCAAAAGCTGACCTACCATTTCCTCAGTGCGCAAAAACGCAAGGCGGACGAAGGCGTGCATTGATTGCTGCCGGTTTAAATAACAAAAAGCGATGCTTTGGCATCGCTTTTTTTACGCGTGAAATTCGCGTATGGCACAAATAGGCGAGCCCTCTCAGTTTACCTACGCACGGACAACGGGGTTTTGAACGTTGCGGCGGGGATAAACGGAAAGGGCTCCGGAGGGATTTACATCCTCGGTGTCGCCAGCAACTGGCGACCGGTTAGCCGATTAACGGCTACGGAAGACAATGCGGCCTTTGCTCAGGTCGTACGGGGTCAGCTCTACAGTGACTTTGTCGCCCGTCAGGATGCGGATATAGTTTTTACGCATTTTACCGGAGATATGAGCGGTTACCACGTGCCCGTTTTCCAATTCAACGCGGAACATGGTGTTCGGCAGCGTATCAAGAACGGTGCCCTGCATTTCAATATTGTCTTCTTTGGCCATCGAATCCTCTAGGTGTAACTACCTTAGTTTTTAACCGGCAAGATAATGCCGAAAAACCCACATTATGTAAAGAAGTGTCGGTGAACATTGCACCGTTTCCGCAAAATTAGTTTGTTGGGGAGGGTGGTTCAACCTGCTGTGGGGGTAACGCTTGCGGCACCCAGCACTCCGAGGCTAAGGTCCGGCGCTGAAGGTAACTGAGCTGCTGCAAAAATTGGCGGCGAGGGATTTCGCGTGCGCCAAGCCGGGAAGTGTGCGCGTTAAGCACCTGACAGTCAATCAATTCACCGCCGAAAGCTGAAAAATGCTGGCAAAAGGCCATCAATGCGCATTTCGAGGCGTTGTCTGTGCGGCTGAACATCGATTCACCGCAAAACAACGCCCCCTGCGCCACGCCGTACATGCCACCGACCAGTTGCTCGCCTTGCCATACTTCAACCGAATGCGCATGGCCGAGCTGGTGCAACTGGATATAGGCATGCTGAACTTCCGGGCCTATCCAGGTACCTTCGAGCGGCCGTTCGGCGCAGGCGGCGATCACGGCGGAAAAGTTATGGTTCAGAGTAATGCGAAAAGGATTGCCGCGCAGGAAACGCTTGAAACTGCGGCTGAGGTGGCGTTCGGCAGGAAACAGCACCGCACGCGGGTCCGGCGACCACCACAGAATTGCCTCCCCCGGCGAATACCAGGGGAAGATACCGCGCTGATAGGCCGCCAACAGGCGCGGTGCGCTCAAATCGCCACCGATGGCCAACAGTCCATTGGGATCGCGCAGCGCGGCCTCTGGCGAAGGGAACGCCAGTGAATGCGACGAGAGCTTGACGATACGCATAAATCTCCTTAACGGCCTGTACAGCGCGAATCAGATACGTTGACGGAATTGGGCATAGCGCCCTTGCAGCCGCAGCAGGGTGTCATGATCGCCCTGTTCAACAATCTGCCCACCGTCCATCACGCAGATGCGGTCCATATGCTCCAGTCCGTATAGGCGATGGGTGACCAGAATCAGCGTCCTGCCCTGGCAATGCTGGCGCAGCAATGCCAGGATCTGCTGCTCGGTTTCTGCATCCAGACCTTCGGTCGGCTCATCAAGCAACAGTAACGGTGCCGGGTGCAGCAGCGCACGGGCGACCCCCAGGCGGCGTTGCTCGCCACCGGAAAGCTGACGACCGCCTTCGCCCAGCCAGGCGTTCAAGCCGTCGTTCTCCAGCAGTTTCCCGAGACCTACCTGTTCCAGCAGCGTTTTCAGCGTGGCATCGTCTGCGTTTGGTGCCGCCAGCAGCAGGTTTTCACGCAGGGTGCTGCTGAACACGTGCACACGCTGGCTGACGACGCTGGTCATGGCGCGCAGCGTGTCCTCAGCGTAACTGGCCAACGGCAGGCCGTTCAGCAATATTTCTCCGCTGTCGGCGTTCCAGGCGCGGGTCAGCAGTTGCAGCAGCGTTGATTTGCCACAGCCTGTTCGTCCCAGCAGGGCGATGTGCTCGCCGGCTGCCACCTGCAGCGCCACGTTGTGCAGCACCGGCTGCGGCTGCTCCGGGTAGCTGAAGCAGAGCTGTTGCAGGCTTAGTGCGGCACTGTCGGTTACCTGCGGCCCGTGGCCCGGGAAGATCACCTCTGGCTGCCGATCGATCAACTGCTTGACGCGGGTAGCGGAAGCGATGACCTGGCCCAGGTGCTGAAAGGCGGCGGCCACCGGCATCAATGCTTCAAAAGAGGCCAGCGCAGTGAAGACGAACAAGGCAATCAGCGCGCCGGGTTGGCTGTTGCCGCCCACGCCGCTGGCGGCCAGCCACAGCAGCAGGGGCACGGTCACGCCGCTGGCCAGGATCATCAATGCCTGCGCCTTGCCGCCCAGCGAGGCCTGTTGCCATTGACGACGTTGCCAATGGCGTTCGGTTGCCGACAACGCCGTGCGGAAACGCTGCACCGCGCCGAATACCACCAGTTCAGCCTGGCCTTGCAGCCAGGCGGTGAGATCGGTGCGATACTGGCTGCGCAAGGCGGTCAGTTCGCCGCCAATAGGTTTGCCGAGGCGATAAAACAGCGGCGGTACCAGTAACAGCAGCAACAGCAGAATGCCGCCTAGCATCAATGCCAGCGCAGGGTCGATAAAACTCAGGCCGAAGGTCACTACGGCGATCACCACCGCGGCGCTCACCAACGGCGAAATCACCCGCAGATACAGATGATCGAGCGTATCAACGTCCGCTACCAGTCGGTTCAGCAGCTCCGCCTGGCGAAAACGGGCCATGCCGCCCGGTGACAGCGGCAGAATCTTTTTAAAGGTGAATACCCGCAGATGCGACAGCACGCGGAAGGTGGCGTCATGGCTGACCAGCCGTTCGGCATAGCGCCCGGCGGTGCGGAAAATCGCCGCGCCGCGCACGCCGGCGGCCGGCAGCATGTAGTTGAAAGTATACAATCCGGCCAGCCCGGCCAACGCCGAGGCGGCAAGGAACCAGCCGGACAGCGCCAGCAGGCTAATGCTGGCCAGCAGAGTGACGATGGCCAGCACAACACCCAGCGTCATCAGCAAGGCATGGCGGCGATACAACGCCAGAAACGGCAGCAAAATGCGCATGATTATAGCTCCCCGCTGCGGTGTGCGATCAAGGTGGCGAACAGCCCGGGTTGGGCGCTCAGCGTGGCGTAATCGCCTTGCTGGACGATCTGCCCGTTATCCATTACCCAAATTTGGTCGAAGTCTTCGGTATCTTCCAACTGGTGGGTGACCAGCAAAGTGGTTTGTCGACGGGAAGCGGCATTGAGTGCCTGCATCACCAGCCGTTCGCTGTGGGCATCCAGGCTGGCGGCAGGCTCGTCGAGCAACAATAGTTGACGCGGACTGAGCAGCGCCCGAGCCACCGCAACGCGCTGCGCCTGGCCGACCGACAGCCGCGCCGCACCATCGCCCAGAACCGTCGCCAGGCCATCAGGCAACTGTGGCAGGAACTCATTGACATAAGCCTGTTCTACCGCCTGTTGCAGTTGTTGTTCATCGGCCTGCGTATTGCCCAGCAAAATGTTGTCACGCAGCGTCTGTGCCGGCAGATGGGGATTTTGCCCGACCCAGCCGAGCCGTTGTCGCCAGCCTTCCGCGTCCAGATCGCGCAATTCGATGCCATTGATGCGCAGCGAGCCGCGATAGGGCAGGAAGCCGAGCAGCAGATTCAGCAGTGAACTTTTACCCGCACCGCTCAACCCCACCAGGGCAATACGCTGGTTGGCCGGCAGGGTGAAGTTCAAAGGCCCGGCCAGTAGCGCGCCTTGCGGCGACAGGATTTCCAACTGCTCGGCGGTCAGCGTGAGCGCATCTTGCTCATTCAACGTCAGCGTGCCGTTACCGATCTCGTCACCTTCGGCGCTGAGGAAGGTTTCCAGCGTTTCTGCTGCCCCCACCGCCTGAGCCTTGGCGTGATAGAACGTGCCCAAATCGCGCAGCGGCTGGAAGAATTCCGGCGCCAGAATCAGCACCAGAAAGCCGGCAAACAGCGTGACGCCGGTGCCGTAACTGCCAAAATTCAACTCGCCCAGATACGAGAAACCAAAATAGACCGCGACCACGGCGATCGACAGGGAAGCGAAAAATTCCAGCACTGCCGAAGAAAGAAAGGCCATGCGCAGTACTTCCATGGTGCGACGACGGAAGTCCTCGGAGGCGTTGGCGATATGGTCGGTTTCTGCCTGTCCGCGGTGGAACAGGCGTAAGGTGTCCAGACCGCGCAGACGATCGAGGAAATTGCCGCTCAGGCGTGCTAACGCCACGAAATTGCGGCGATTGGCATCGGCGGCGCCCATACCGACCAACGCCATAAACAGCGGAATCAACGGTGCGGTGACCAGCAGAATCAGCCCGGCGGCCCAGTTGATTGGCAGTACGGTGATTAAAATCAGTAACGGGATGAATACCGCCAGGTACATTTGCGGCAGATAACGCGAATAATAATCCTGCATATCCTCGATTTGCTCGATGATGATCGACGCCCAGCTGCCGGCCGGTTTGCCCTGAACCCATGCAGGCCCCAGCCGTTGGAGTTTGTCCAGTACCTGCTGGCGTAGCCGTTGGCGGATCGCCTGGCCGCAAAGGAAGCCCACGCGTTCGCGCAGCCAGCTCAGCAGTGCCCGCAGTGCGAAGGTGGCAGCCAGCCCGATAAACCACAGGGTCAGCCGATCGCGCGGCGTGTGTTCGACGATCAGAGCATGGAGCAGGGCGGCCAGTAGCCAGGCCTGTGCGACAATCAATATGCCACTGAACAATCCGAGTAACATGGAAAGGCGTAACCAACGCTTTGCCAAAGCGCTCTGCGTCTTAAGCCATTGGGTGAGCTGGTGCTGTCTGGTTTTTTTCATCAGGAGTGTCTGCGTCGCCGACGCCTGTGATCACAGGCTTGGTTAACATACTGTTAAAAAAAGTGTTTGCTTCAACCGGAAGCGCACAAGTGAGGGTCAATGTTACCTCGTCACTGCGCAGACTGAAAAGCAATAAGGCGACCCAAGGGCCGCCTTATTTGTCAATATCGGTAAGGACTGGAAGGGTTACAGCACTTCAGCCTGAGCGATGCCGTCAAGATAGCGTTCCGCATCCAGTGCCGCCATGCAGCCGGTACCGGCAGAGGTAATCGCCTGGCGATAGATATGATCCATCACGTCTCCAGCGGCAAACACACCAGGAATGCTGGTTTGGGTGGCATTGCCGTGGATGCCGGACTGTACCTTGATGTAGCCGTTTTCCAATTCCAGCTGGCCGCCGAAGATACCGGTGTTCGGGCTGTGGCCGATGGCGATAAACACGCCGGCAACCGCCAGATCGCTGGTACTCCCCTCGCGCTGGGTGCTGCGAATGCGCACACCGGTTACGCCCATCTCATCGCCCAGCACTTCGTCCAGGGTATGGTCGGTGTGCAGCACGATATTGCCGTTGTTCACTTTTTCCATTAACCGGTCAATCAGGATCTTCTCGGAACGGAAACTGTCGCGACGGTGAATCAGATGCACTTCTGCGGCGATATTGGACAAATACAGCGCTTCTTCCACGGCGGTATTGCCGCCGCCGACTACGGCGACCTTCTGGTTGCGATAGAAGAAACCGTCACAGGTGGCGCAGGCGGAAACCCCTTTGCCCTTGAATGCCTCTTCGCTTGGCAGGCCGAGGTAGCGGGCGGAGGCGCCGGTGGCGATGATCAGCGCATCGCAGGTGTATTCACCGCTGTCGCCAACCAGGCGGAATGGACGATTCTGCAAATCTACGCTGTTGATATGATCAAAAATGATTTCGGTCTGGAATTTTTCTGCGTGCTCGCGCATGCGCTCCATCAGCACGGGGCCGGTCAGGCCTTCCGCATCGCCCGGCCAGTTCTCCACTTCGGTGGTGGTGGTCAGTTGACCGCCCTGTTCCATGCCGGTAATCAACACCGGATTCAGGTTTGCGCGCGCCGCATACACTGCCGCGGTGTAGCCCGCTGGGCCAGAGCCCAAAATCAATAACTTGCTATGTTTAGCCGTGCCCATGAATGACCTCTTTTCCCACAATGGCGGACAATGGAACCGATTGTAGGGAAAATGCGACAGTAAAAAAAGCACCAGCGGATGTTGTTAACGATTTGTTTGATAGCTATTGCCTATTAATTAATAAGTTGTCGGCGAAGGCAGAGCAAAACACAGCAATTTAATTTATATGAGCGGTTGCGGAAAGAATAAACGGCAATGAATGAAAATTCACATTTTTGCCGGGTTTATGCCGCTATCTGCCATGCTTTTTCCACCAGCGATTCATAACCAAAAATGGGGCGCTGACTTTTCTTAACGGTACGTTCTTCTGATTTTGCTTCTTTTACTTTGACAATCCGCTGCGCATTTGCGAAAACATCATAGGAAGAAGAAATTATCCCCGCGCACAGGGTTTGACAGACAGGCTGTACAACGGGAAAAGATGGTAGTGAAGAAGCACTAACGCAGTCGGTTTCCAGTCGAAATCGGCGGCAAACAACAGGCATCGGGTCTTCGCTTGGAACGAGCCCTTAACACATTGACGTTGGCTAGGGTGTGGCAAGTGCAGGGAAGAAAATAAGAGAGACAATAAGAATGGCAGACAATAAGAAACGCCCGGGTAAAGATCTTGACCGTATCGATCGCAACATCCTGAATGAACTGCAAAAGGATGGCCGCATTTCGAACGTTGAGCTTTCAAAGCGCGTGGGGTTATCCCCAACGCCGTGTTTGGAACGTGTGCGCCGCCTCGAGCGTCAGGGTTTCATTCATGGTTATACCGCATTGCTTAATCCACATTATCTGGATGCATCGCTGCTGGTTTTTGTAGAAATCACCTTGAACCGTGGCGCGCCAGACGTATTTGAGCAATTCAATTCGGCAGTTCAGAAGCTTGAAGAGATTCAGGAGTGTCATCTGGTGTCTGGCGATTTCGACTACCTGTTGAAAACCCGTGTACCAGATATGTCGGCTTACCGTAAACTGCTCGGCGAAACGCTGCTGCGTCTGCCGGGGGTAAATGACACCCGTACCTACGTGGTTATGGAAGAAGTGAAACAGAGTAACCGTCTGGTTATCAAAACACGGTAAGGTGCAGGTGCAAAACCTGATAAAATTCGTTACACTCCTGTTTATTCATACAGTTTCGGCGCCGGGGAAGCTTCTCGGCGCTGTTACGTTATCCGCTAACAGGAACCTGGAGAGCCTTTCTTGAGCCAGGAATACACAGAAGATAAAGAAGTTACCCTAAAGAAACTCAGCAGTGGCCGCCGGTTGCTGGAGGCTGTGTTGATTGTGGTAGCGATTTTTGCCGTTTACCTCATGGCTGCGCTGGTCAGTTTCAATCCATCTGATCCGAGCTGGTCACAGACCGCATGGCATGAGCCGATTCATAATCTGGGCGGTGGCGTAGGGGCCTGGCTGGCCGATACACTGTTCTTCACCTTCGGGGTGCTCGCCTACGCGATACCACCGATCATGATCATCCTGTGCTGGGTAGCATATCGCCAGCGCGACAGCGGTGATTATATTGACTATTTTGCGCTTTCACTGCGCCTGATCGGCACATTGGCGCTAGTACTCACCTCGTGTGGACTGGCGGCGCTCAACGTCGATGATCTCTATTACTTCGCCTCGGGCGGCGTGATCGGCAGTCTGCTGAGCAACGCCATGCTCCCCTGGTTCAATGGCATTGGCGCTACTTTGGCTTTGCTGTGCATATGGGCGGCCGGCCTGACGCTGTTCACCGGCTGGTCCTGGCTGGTGATAGCCGAGAAGATCGGCGGTGCGGTGCTGGGCGTGGCTACCTTTATGACCAACCGCTCGCGCCGTGACGAGGGTTATCATGACGATGACGATCGCTATGTCGATGAGCCGGAATCTGCAGGCAGCAAAGCTGCGCCAACGCTTACCGCGACTGCCGCCAACGCCAACGCCAGCGACAGCGACGACGTGCTGTTCTCTGCGCCTTCCGTAACCGAAAGCGCGCCGCAGGCGGCGGATCCGCTTGATACTCTGCGTGCCACCGACGATGAACAAACCGCCGTTGCCGAGGTTGCGCCTCAGGTTGCCACCACGGTAGCGGCGCCTACGGTCTCGCCGGCGGTGCCGACCGCTGCGGCGGTGACTGCTGCGCCACAGGCGCCGGCATCGGTCAGCCAGCAGCCAATGAGCGTCCAGCCGGACAACGCGCTGCCACCGTTGTATTCTTTTGAAATCCCAGAAGAAACGCCAACGCCGAAAACGCCGCGCCAGGTTGATCCCTATCAGGATGACGATGAGCCGCGGCTGGGCGACTGGCAAACTGCACCGGCCGCACCGCGTGAGTCATCGCCGTTTGATTTCTCTGCGGCGCAGCGCGACAGCGCCGAGGTTGAGGCGAGCAACGGCGTCGCTGCTTCGCCGGCTGACGGCAAGCCGCAGGTTGACGCTGCCGCCAATGCTGCTACTGCCGCCGCAGCCAGCGTTGCCGCCAATACCTTTATGCCGGCATTCAGCGCTACCAGCGACGCCGGCGCGCAGGTAAAACAGGGTATAGGCCCTGAACTGCCTCGGCCAAACCCGGTGCGTATCCCGACGCGCCGCGAACTGGCTTCCTATGGTATCAAGCTGCCTTCGCAGCGAATGGCCGAACAGGAACAGCGCAGCCGCGACGAAGCGCCTCAACCTGCTGCCAGCGTGAACCCGCAGGACGATGAGGCGCTGCAAGAGGCCGCACTGCGTCAGGCATTCGCCGAGCAACAAAGCCAGCGCTATGGCGAGCAACTTCCGCAGGATGATGAAGAGGCGTTGCAAGAGGCCGCGCTGCGTCAGGCATTTGCGCAACAGCAGCAGGCGCGTTACGCCGAAACGTCGCAGCCGCAAGCCGAGCCGGCATCACGTCCGGTTGATACCAGCAATGCGTTCAGCTTCTCGCCGATTGACGATCTGGTTGATAATGGCCCGAGCGAGCCGCTGTTTACCCTTTCGCCGCAGGCGGAAGCGGGGCAGCCCGAGCAGCAGCCTCATCAGGTTCAGCCGCAGCAGCAGGCCTATCAGGCTCAGCCGCAACAATCTGCGCAGCAGCCTTATCAGCAGCCGCAACAGCAGTCCTATCAGCCGCCGGTGCAGCCTGCCGCAGTACAACCAGCGGAACAACCGCCACATTACGGGCAGCAACAACCGCAATCGCAACCTTATCAGGCTCAGCCACAGCAACCTGCGCAGCAAGCCTATCAACAGCAGCAACCGCAGGCTCAGCAACAGGCCTATCAGCCGCCGGCGCAACCTGCCACGCCGCAGCAGCCGGCCATGGATAGCCTGATCCACCCGTTCCTGATGCGTAACGATCAACCGTTGCAAAAACCTACCACGCCGTTGCCAACGCTGGATCTGCTGACCGAGGCGCCAAAAGAAGTCGAGCCGGTGGACTCGTTCGCACTCGAGCAAAAGGCGCGTCTGGTTGAAGCCAGCCTGGCGGATTACCGCGTGAAGGCCGACGTGGTCGATATTCTACCTGGGCCGGTAATTACCCGCTTTGAACTGGATTTGGCACCAGGGGTGAAGGCTGCACGCATCTCCAACCTGTCACGCGACCTGGCACGTTCGTTGTCGACGCCGGCAGTCCGCGTGGTGGAAGTCATACCCGGCAAACCTTATGTTGGCCTGGAACTGCCGAATGCCAAGCGCCAGACGGTATATCTGCGTGAAGTGCTCGATTGTCCGGCGTTCCGTGATAATCCGTCGCCGCTGTCAATCGTGCTGGGCAAGGATATTTCCGGCGAGCCGGTGGTGGCGGATCTGGGCAAAATGCCTCACCTGCTGGTGGCCGGTACTACCGGCTCCGGTAAGTCGGTGGGCGTTAACGCCATGATCCTCAGCATCCTGTATAAAGCCACGCCGAAGGAAGTGCGCTTTATCATGATCGACCCGAAAATGCTCGAGCTGTCGGTCTATGAAGGCATTCCGCATCTGTTGACCGATGTGGTTACCGACATGAAGGACGCCGCCAATGCCTTGCGCTGGTGCGTCGCCGAAATGGAGCGTCGTTACAAGCTGATGTCCGCACTGGGCGTGCGTAATATCGCCGGCTACAACGAGCGCGTCGATCAGGCCGAAGCGATGGGGCGGCCAATCCCGGATCCATTCTGGAAGCCGAGCGACAGCATGGACATCACGCCGCCGGTACTGGAGAAAGAACCATACATCGTGGTAATGGTCGACGAATTTGCCGATCTGATCATGACGGTCGGCAAGAAGGTCGAAGAGCTGATTGCCCGTCTGGCGCAGAAAGCGCGTGCGGCCGGTATTCATCTGGTGCTGGCGACCCAGCGTCCTTCGGTGGACGTTATTACCGGGTTGATCAAAGCCAACATTCCGACGCGTATCGCCTTTACCGTGTCGAGCAAGATTGACTCGCGCACCATTCTCGATCAGGGCGGTGCCGAATCCTTGCTGGGGATGGGTGACATGCTGTACCTGGCGCCCAACTCTTCCATTCCGGTGCGTGTGCACGGCGCCTTTGTGCGCGATCAGGAAGTGCATGCGGTGGTCAAGGATTGGAAAGCGCGTGAGCGGCCCCAATATAAAGAAGGTATCCTCAGCGCCGGTGACGATGGCGAAGGCGGTGCCGGGGGCGGTATCGATGGTGATGAAGAGCTGGATCCGCTGTTCGATCAGGCGGTGGAGTTTGTGGTCGACAAACGTCGCGCCTCTATCTCCGGCGTACAACGCCAGTTCCGTATTGGTTATAACCGCGCGGCGCGTATCATCGAACAGATGGAAGCGCAGGGCATCGTCAGTGAACAGGGCCACAACGGCAACCGTGAGGTGCTGGCACCGCCACGGCATGAATGATTGCTGACTAATCGTTGAAACTCATAAAGGGCCGCTCTGCGGCCCTTGTGCAAAGAAGCGTAAAACCGCGCCTTCTCGGAATATTGACCGTTTTGCCGCCTGCCGGCATTCGGTAGAGTGGAGGCGTTACGGGTCATTTTATCCGCATGGGCTTACCCTGCGGTAAACGCATTGAATAAGGTATCTGGAATAATGAAAAAACTGTTAGTTGCCTGTTGTCTGCTGTCCGGGTTCGCTTCTACTTCTGTGCTGGCCGATGCCGCACAGGATCTGCAGACCCGCCTGGCGAAAGTGAACAGTTTCCACGCCAGCTTTACCCAGACCGTGACCGGCGGCGATGGTTCGGCGGTGCAGCAGGGTGAAGGCGAACTCTGGGTCAAGCGCCCAAATCTGTTTAACTGGCACATGACCTCGCCGGATGAAAGCGTGCTGGTTTCCGACGGTGAAACGCTGTGGTTCTATAATCCCTTTGTCGAGCAGGTTACGGCAACATGGCTGAAAAGCGCCACCGGTAATACGCCGTTCATGTTGATCACCCGCAACAGCCCAAGTGACTGGAAGCAGTACAACATCAAACAGAAAGGCGATGATTTTGAACTGACGCCGAAGTCCAGCAGCGGTAACCTGAAGCAGTTTGCGATTTCAGTGACCAATAGCGGGACCATCAAGAGCTTTGCGGCGGTAGAACAAGACGGCCAGCGTAGCGCTTATGCGTTGAAAAGCCAGCAGAATACCGCAGTTGACGCCGGCAAATTCAAATTTACCCCGCCGAAGGGGGTGACGCTGGACGACCAGCGCCAGTGAGGTTTGCGTGAGTAATAATCTGTCGCTCGACTTTTCCCATAATGAATTCCAACCGTTGGCTGCGCGTATGCGGCCAACAACGTTGGCGCAGTACATCGGTCAACAGCATCTGCTGGCGCCGGGCAAACCGTTGCCGCGGGCCATTGAGGCCGGGCAATTGCATTCGATGATTCTATGGGGGCCGCCCGGTACCGGGAAAACGACGTTGGCAGAACTGATTGGCCGTTATGGCCAGGCCGATGTAGAGCGCATCTCTGCCGTGACCTCTGGCATCAAGGAGATCCGCGAGGCAATCGAGCGCGCGCGGCAGAACCGCGATGCGGGGCGCCGCACTATTCTGTTCGTCGACGAAGTACACCGCTTCAACAAGAGTCAGCAGGATGCCTTTCTGCCGCACATTGAAGACGGTACCATCACCTTTATCGGTGCCACCACGGAAAACCCGTCCTTCGAACTGAATTCGGCGTTATTGTCGCGTGCGCGCGTCTATTTGCTGAAAGCGTTGACCGCCGATGATATCAGCCAGGTGCTGGACCAGGCGATGAACGACAGCAGCCGTGGTTTTGGCGACCAGAATATCGTCTTGCCAGAAGAGACCCGGCGCATGTTGTCGGAACTGGTCGGCGGTGACGCTCGCCGTGCGCTAAACAGCCTGGAAATGATGGCAGACATGGCGGAGGTCAACGATCGGGGCCAGCGGGTGCTGACGGCGGAACTGCTGAAAGAAGTTTCCGGTGAACGCAGCGCGCGCTTTGATAATAAAGGCGACCGTTATTACGATCTGATTTCTGCTCTGCATAAATCGGTACGCGGCTCGGCACCGGACGCGGCCCTGTACTGGTATGCGCGCATCATTACCGCCGGCGGCGATCCGCTCTATGTGGCACGCCGCCTGCTGGCGATTGCGTCGGAAGACGTCGGCAACGCCGATCCACGCGGCATGCAGGTGGCGATTGCCGCCTGGGATTGCTTCACCCGCGTCGGCCCGGCAGAAGGCGAGCGGGCGATCGCCCAGGCTATCGTCTATCTGGCCTGTGCACCGAAAAGCAACGCGGTATATACCGCCTTTAAGGCAGCCATGCGCGATGCCAAAGAGATGGCCGACTACGATGTGCCGGAACACCTGCGTAACGCGCCGACCAAGTTGATGAAAGAAATGGGCCTGGGTGCGGAATACCGCTACGCGCACGATGAACCCAATGCGTACGCTGCCGGCGAGAATTATTTCCCGCCTGAAATGGCCAATACGCGCTACTATCAACCGACCGCGCGCGGTCTGGAAGGTAAAATCGGCGAAAAGTTGGCATGGCTCGCTGAGCAGGATCAAAATAGCCAGACAAAACGCTACCGCTAGCGTTGCCGTTGCGGTAAGGTTAGCAGGTACCATTCTTCCTTTATGCGGCTTTTCATTAGCGGCATAGAACGACAAATTTTCTTTCAATAACAACAAGCACAGGATTAGCATGCTCGATCCCAATCTGCTGCGTAACGAGCTAGACGCAGTCGCCGAAAAACTGGCTCGCAGAGGCTTTAAACTCGATCTGGATTTGCTGCGTTCACAAGAAGAACGCCGCAAGGTGTTGCAGGTAGCAACCGAAACGCTGCAAGCAGAACGTAACTCCCGATCGAAATCCATCGGCGCGGCGAAAGCGCGCGGGGAAGACATTGAGCCGCTGCGTCGCGAAGTTAACGATCTGGGTGAAAAGCTGGATGCCGCCAAGGCGGAGCTGGACAAGCTGCAAAGTGAAATCCGCGACTACGCGCTGGCATTGCCTAATCTGCCGGATGATTCTGTGCCGAACGGCAAAGACGAGAGCGAAAACCAGGAAGTCAGCCGCTGGGGCGAACCACGGCAGTATGATTTCAGCGTGCGCGATCACGTAGAGCTGGGCGAAATGGCCGGCGGTCTTGACTTTGCCTCGGCGGTCAAGCTGACTGGCGCGCGCTTTGTGGTGATGAAAGGGCAGATAGCCCGCATGCACCGTGCGCTGGCGCAGTTTATGCTGGATCTGCACACTGAACAGCACGGTTACCTGGAAACCTACGTACCGTATCTGGTCAACCACGCGACGCTGTACGGTACTGGGCAATTGCCGAAGTTTGGTGAAGATCTGTTCCACACCAAGCCGCTGGAAGAAGAATCCGACAGCAGCAATTATGCGCTGATCCCGACAGCAGAAGTTCCGCTGACCAACCTGGTACGCGACGAAATCCTGGAAGAAGAATCCCTGCCGTTAAAAATGACCGCGCATACGCCTTGCTTCCGTTCCGAAGCCGGCTCCTATGGGCGTGATACCCGTGGGCTGATCCGTATGCACCAGTTCGATAAAGTCGAGATGGTGCAGATTGTGCGTCCGGAAGACTCGATGGATGCACTGGAAGAACTGACCGGTCATGCCGAGAAAGTGTTGCAGCTGTTGAACCTGCCATACCGCAAGGTGCTGCTGTGCACCGGCGATATGGGCTTTGGTTCCAGCAAAACCTACGATTTGGAAGTATGGCTGCCGGCGCAAAACACCTACCGTGAGATCTCCTCATGTTCCAACATGTGGGATTTCCAGGCGCGTCGCATGCAGGCGCGCTGCCGTAATAAAACCGAGAAAAAACCGCGACTGGTGCATACCCTGAACGGTTCCGGTTTGGCGGTTGGCCGTACCCTGGTGGCAGTGCTGGAAAACTATCAGCAAGCCGATGGTCGTATCCAGGTGCCTGAGGTATTGCGTCCGTACATGGGCGGTCTGGAATACATTGGTTAATAAACTATCGATCCCACTAAAAGCGCCTTAGGGCGCTTTTTTTTTCACTCGGCGCTGACGGTTCGGGTGAAAGTCCTGCTGCCGGCAAATCTTTCCCGCTTTATTGATAGCAAACAAAGTTTGCTACTCATTTCTGGGTAATATCCCTCGTTATGGAGGGGGTATTTCGTTGCAATAAAATTACAGACGCATTCTCAGCACTCCTCCAGCCATCTCTGCATCATCAGACAAGGCATTCCCCAGGGTTGGGGTAAATTTGGAGTGAGCGTATGTCGGAAACTAAAACGAGAGTGCTGACCAGAGAAATCAGTCGTCGGACATTGGTGAAAACCGGCTCGATGGCAGGGCTGGCACTGGCCGCCGGTGGCATATCATTGCCATTTAGCCGTCGGGTGCTGGCGGAAAAGGCCAGTCATGCGGCGGAAAAAACCGTCGAGGACAAAGTGGTGTGGGGGGCGTGTTCGGTTAACTGCGGCAGCCGTTGTGCGTTGCGTCTGCATGTGCGTGACGACGAAGTCTACTGGGTGGAAACGGATAATACCGGTACCGACAGTTATGGTGACCATCAGGTTCGCGCCTGTTTGCGTGGCCGTTCCATTCGGCGTCGTATGAACCACCCTGAACGACTCAACTACCCGATGAAGCGCGTAGGTAAACGCGGCGAAGGCAAATTCAAACGCATCAGCTGGGAGCAGGCTTACAGCGAGATTGTCAGCAACCTGCAACGTATCGTTGCCAGCTATGGCAACAAAGCGGTTTATATCAATTATACTTCCGGCATCGTCGGCGGCAATATCACCCGTTCATCCCCCTATGCCTCGCTGGTGGCGCGCTTGATGAACTGCTACGGCGGTTTTCTCAGCCATTACGGCACCTACAGCACCGCGCAGATCGCCTGCGCCATGCCATATACCTACGGCAGTAACCTGGGCAACAGCACCTCGGATATCGAAAACAGCAAGTTGGTCGTGCTGTTCGGTAATAATCCGGCTGAAACCCGGATGAGCGGCGGTGGCATCACCTATTATCTGGAACAGGCGCGCGAACGTTCCAACGCGCGGATGATCGTTATAGATCCCCGCTATACCGATACCGCTGCTGGCCGTGAGGATGAATGGATCCCGATTCGTCCGGGTACCGACGCCGCGTTGGTTGCCGGCATGGCGCACGTGTTGATCGGCGAAAACCTGGTCGATCAACCGTTTCTGGATACCTATTGCGTTGGCTATGATGAAAAAACCTTGCCCGCCGGTGCGCCAGCCAACGGTCATTACAAAGCTTACATCCTTGGTCAGGGGGATGACGGCATTGAAAAGACCCCTGCCTGGGCGGAAAAGATCACCGGTATTCCTGCTGAACGCATCATCAAGCTGGCGCGAGAGGTTGGCAGCGCCAAGCCGGCTTATATCTCCCAGGGATGGGGGCCACAGCGCCAGGCCAACGGCGAGTTGACCGCACGGGCCATCGCCATGTTGCCTATTTTAACCGGTAACGTCGGTATAAACGGCGGCAATAGCGGCGCGCGCGAGTCTACCTATACCATCACTATCGAACGTATGCCGGTACTGGAAAACCCGGTTAAGACGCAAATATCCTGTTTTAGCTGGACCGATGCCATCATGCGCGGGCAGGACATGACCGCTACAGGCGACGGCGTGCGCGGTGCGGACAAGCTGGGTGTGCCTATCAAGTTCATCTGGAACTATGCTGGCAATACCCTTACCAATCAGCATTCGGACATCAATAAAACCCATGAAATTTTGCAGGATGACGGTCGGTGCGAAATGATTGTGGTGTTGGAAAACTTTATGACGGATTCGGCGAAATACGCCGATATCCTACTGCCTGATCTGATGACCGTCGAACAGGAAGATATTATTCCCAACGACTATGCCGGCAATATGGGATATCTGATATTCATTCAGCCCGCCACCTCCGCCAAGTTTGAACGCAAGCCAATTTATACCGTGATGAGTGAAATAGCGCGTCGTCTGGGGCCGGAGGTGTATCAGAAATTCACCGAAGGGCGCACGCAGGAACAATGGCTACGCTACCTGTATGCCAAAATGCAGGCGCGCGATCCGCAACTGCCGTCCTATGAAGCGCTGCGTCAGATGGGAATTTATAAGCGCAAAGATCCGGCCGGCCATTTTGTTGCCTATCAGCAGTTCCGCCAGGATCCACAGACCCACCCGCTCAAAACACCCTCCGGCAAGATTGAAATCTATTCCGCCCGGTTGGCCGAAATTGCCGGTAGTTGGCAACTGCAACCCGACGAAACCATCAGTCCGTTACCGGTTTACGCTTCAACCTTTGAAGGTTGGGACGATCCGCTGCGACAGGACTATCCGCTGCAAATGTTTGGTTTCCATTATAAGGCACGCACCCATTCTACCTACGCCAACATTGATGTGTTGCAGGCTGCCTGCCGGCAGGAGGTGTGGATCAACCCGCTGGATGCGCAAACGCGTAATATCGCGCAAGGCGATATGGTGCGGGTATTCAACCAGCGCGGCGAGATACGCGTGGCCGCCAAAGTGACGCCACGCATCATGCCCGGGGTGGTCGCCATGGGCCAGGGGGCCTGGCATCAGGCCAACATGAAGGGCGACCGTATCGATCATGGCGCCTGTATGAACACCCTGACCACTCACCGGCCTTCGCCACTGGCAAAAGGCAATCCGCAGCATACCAATCTGATTCAAATCGAGAAGCTGTAACCGAGGGTTGACGCCCATTTTTGCAATTATTGTTGCCGCAGCTTGGCAGTGCGGCGAATTGAAGCAACCCAGAGCGATATCATTATGAGTGAAAAAGAAACACCAGCCCGGTCCGGTTTTGCGTGCACCAGGCGCAAATTGGTGAAGAATACCGCCATTGGCAGTCTGGCACTGATGGCTGGCGGCATTACACTGCCGTTCACGCGTCGAGCGGTGGCGCAGGACGCCGCGAATGCGCCGACAAGCTCTCAACCCGATGAGCAGATTGTCTGGAGTGCGTGCACCGTTAACTGTGGCAGCCGTTGCCCGCTGCGCATGCATGTGGCGGACGGTGAAATTTGTTACGTCGAAACCGATAACACCGGCAGCGATGAATATGAAGGACTGCATCAGGTGCGCGCCTGTCTGCGCGGCCGCTCGATGCGGCGTCGAGTGTATAACCCAGACCGACTGAAGTATCCGATGCTGCGGGTCGGCAGGCGCGGGGAGGGTAAATTCAAGCGCATCAGTTGGGAGGAAGCCTTCGCGCGCGTTAGCGACAACCTCCAGCGGATCATTCGCGATTACGGCAACGAAGCGATTTACCTTAATTATGGTACCGGCACCCTGGGTGGCACCATGACCCGCTCATGGCCGCCGGGCGCGACGCTGATCGCCCGGCTGATGAATTGCTGCGGCGGTTATTTAAATCACTATGGCGATTACAGTTCGGCACAGATTGCCGCAGGTCTCAACTACACCTACGGCGGTTGGGCCGACGGCAATAGCCCGACCGACATAGAAAACAGCAAGCTGGTGGTGATGTTCGGCAATAATCCCGGCGAAACCCGTATGAGCGGCGGCGGGGTGACTTATCTGCTGGAGCAGGCGCGCGAACGCTCTAATGCGCGGCTGATTGTCATTGATCCCAGATATACCGATACCGCTGCTGGCCGTGAGGATGAATGGATCCCGATCCGTCCAGGAACTGATGCGGCACTGGTCGCCGGTATGGCGCACGTGTTGATCGGCGAAAAGCTGGTCGACCAGCCGTTTCTGGACACCTATTGCGTTGGTTACGATGAAAAAACCTTGCCCGCCGGTGCGCCGGCCAATGGCCATTACAAGGCTTATATTCTGGGGCAGGGCGACGACGGCATCGAGAAAACCCCTGCCTGGGCGGAAAAGATCACCGGTATTCCAGCAGCGCGCATCATCAAGCTGGCACGTGAGATCGGCAGCAGCAAACCGGCTTATATCTGTCAGGGGTGGGGGCCGCAGCGCCATGCCAACGGAGAAATCACCACTCGTGCCATCGCCATGCTGGCGATCCTGACCGGCAACGTGGGGATTAACGGCGGGAACAGCGGTGCGCGAGAAGGGTCGTACAGCCTGCCGTTTGTCCGAATGCCGACGCTGGAAAATCCGGTAAAAACCAGTATTTCGATGTTCTTGTGGACCGATGCTATCTGGCGTGGCCCGGAAATGACCGCCAAACGGGATGGGGTGCGTGGTAAGGACAAGCTGGATGTGCCGATCAAGTTCATCTGGAACTACGCTGGTAACTGCCTGATCAATCAGCATTCGGATATTAACCGTACCCATGACATTTTGCAGGATGAACAACAGTGCGAAATGATCGTGGTAATTGATAACCACATGACTTCTTCGGCGAAATATGCCGACCTGATCCTGCCGGATTGCACCGCGTCAGAACAGATGGATTTCTGTCTGGATGCCTCCAGCGGCAATATGGGATATGTGATTTTCGCCAATCAGGCAATCAAACCGCGTTTTGAATGCAAGACCATTTATGACATCACCAGCGAGCTCGCCAAACGTATGGGGGTTGAGCAACCATTCACCGAAGGGCGCAGCCAGGAACAGTGGCTGCGCCATCTGTATCAACAATCGCGCGACAGGATCCCGGGGTTGCCGAGCTTTGAACAGTTTCTGACTCAGGGGATTTACAAGCAACGCGATCCGGACGGTCATCATGTTGCCTACCGCGCTTTCCGTGCCGATCCGCTGGCTAATCCACTGACTACGCCGTCGGGCAAGATTGAAATCTACTCTGCGGCACTGGCCGAACTGGCCGCCAACTGGGAATTGGCCAAGGACGACGTGATTCACCCCTTGCCGGTCTATGCCGCCGGTTTCGAGAATTACGACGATCCGTTGGCCGGCCAATATCCGCTGCAATTGACCGGTTTTCACTACAAGGCGCGCACTCATTCCACCTATGGCAATGTCGACGTATTGCAAGCGGCCTGCCGCCAGGAAATGTGGATCAACCCGCTGGATGCCAAACAACGTGGCATCAACCACGGCGATCTGATTCGTGTCTTCAACCAGCGTGGTGAAGTGCGGATTAATGCCAAGGTCACGCCGCGCATGCGACCGGGGGTGGTGGCGCTGGGTGAAGGTGCCTGGTATTCCCCGGATGGCAGCCGTGTCGATCACGCCGGCAGCATTAACGTACTGACCAGCCAGCGGCCATCGCCACTGGCGAAGGGTAACCCGTCACATACCAACCTGGTACAGGTTGCCAAGGTTTAAGGAGTCGCTGATGACTACGCAATACGGATTTTTTATTGATTCAAGTCGTTGCACCGGCTGCAAAACCTGCGAGTTGGCATGCAAAGATTATAAAAACCTGACGCCTGACGTCAGCTTCCGCCGTATTTATGAATATGCCGGTGGCGATTGGCAGCAGGATGGGGACGGCTGGCAGCAAAATGTCTTTGCCTATTACCTGTCGATTGCCTGCAACCATTGTGAACAACCGGCTTGTACCCAAGTGTGTCCGACTGGGGCGATGCACAAGCGCGATGACGGCTTTGTGGTCGTCAATGAAGAGGTCTGCATTGGTTGCCGATATTGCCATATGGCCTGCCCCTATGGCGCGCCGCAGTACAACGCCGCCAAAGGGCATATGACCAAGTGTGATGGTTGCTATCAGCGGGTGGCGGACGGCAGGAAACCGATTTGCGTAGAGTCCTGTCCCCTGCGTGCGCTGGACTTTGGTCCGATTGACGAATTGCGCCAACAGCATGGTCAGTTAGCGCAGGTTGCTCCGCTGCCGGCGGCACATTTCACTAAGCCGAGCATTGTGCTCAAACCGAACGCCAACAGTCGGCCAACCGGCGACACTACTGGTCATCTGGCCAATCCGAAGGAGGTTTGACATGGGTATGGGATGGCATGAATGGCCGCTGATGCTGTTTACGGTATTAGGCCAATGCGTGGTGGGGGGCGTGCTGGTGATGGGATTGGCGCTGATTAAAGGGCAACTGACCGAGCGCGAAACGCAGGCGCTGCATCGTTCGATGTTCTTTCTATGGCTATTGATGGGGCTTGCCTTTGTTGCTTCCGTTCTGCACCTCGGCTCGCCGCTGCGGGCGTTTAACTCGCTCAATCGCGTGGGCGCTTCGGCGTTGAGCAATGAAATTGCCAGCGGTTCGCTGTTCTTTGCCGTGGGTGGCATTTACTGGCTGCTGGCGGTATTGCACAAGATGCCGCCAGCGCTGGGCAAGCTGTGGCTGGGGCTGACCATGTTGCTGGGCCTGCTGTTTGTCTATGCCATGACGCGGGTCTATCAGATAGATACGGTGCCGACCTGGTATAACGGTTACACTACGCTCGGCTTCTTCCTGACGGTGTTTATCACTGGGCCGATGCTGGGCATGCTGCTGTTGCAGGCAGCCGGGCTGACGTTGGCCTGGCGTAACACGCTGATGGTTATCAGCGTGGTTGCCCTGCTGATCGGCCTGGGCGCAGCGATGATGCAGGGTGGTGAATTGGCGACCATCAGCAGTTCGGTCCAGCAGGCGTCAGCATTGATTCCGCAGTATGGCCAGTTAATGGTCTGGCGTTTGGTACTGCTGGCGTTGGGGCTTGGTTGCTGGATCTGCCCGCAGTTACGCCGTGGTAACGCGAGCGTGGCGGCGTTAGCGCTCGGCTTGGTACTGGTGGTGGCCGGGGAACTGATTGGCCGCGGTGTATTTTACGGCCTGCACATGACCGTCGGTATGGCGGTGGCAGGCTAATATTGACTATGGGTGCCGTTTGCGCCACTGGATTTTACATCGTTTTGCGGCAGCAGCGGCGTGACCGTTGGCGGTCCGGCAAAAAACGGTGTGGACGTTGGCGACTGACGGTGCCCTGATGGAAATCTGATGCTTATGAAGCTTGATAATATTGCGTTAACCGGCCGTGTGCTGGGCGTATTGCTGTATGCGCCGCCTGAGAGTGATGAATGCCGCGCCTTGCTGGCAACGATGGCAGACCCGGCCTGGCTGACGGAGTGGCCTTATGGTGAGAACCAGGCTGCGGCGCAACTGATAGCCGAAGGCATTAAGGATCAACAGCCAGAGACGCTTTCCGAGGCCTATCAACGATTATTTGTCGGACCCTATGCCTTGCCGGCACCGCCGTGGGGCTCGGTCTATCTGGATAAAGAGAGCGTATTGTTCGGTGATTCTACGTTGCGGCTACGTAAGTGGTTGAGAAACAATGGTATTGATACGCAACGCGAACAGAACGAACCGGAAGATCATCTTGGCACCTTGCTGATGATGGCCGCCTGGCTGGCGGAAGAACAACAGGGCAGGTTGTTGCAGGAGTTATTGGCCCAGCATCTGTTGCCTTGGGCGCCACGTTTTCTGAGCTTGCTGGAACAGCATGCTGCCCATCCGTTCTATCTGGGACTGGCGCAGTTGGCGCAAAATACGCTGAGCGCATGGGCGCAAGAATGCAGCGAGCCGGTAGCCGAACTGGAGCTGTATTTCTGATGAAAAGTGAACAGCCCCTGAGTGCTGAAGGCAGCCAGCGTCGGCGGCTGTTCACCGGTTGGGTCGCGCGCGCCAGGCAGCCGGGGATTACCCCCACGCCGGGCGCGCTACCGCCCAGCGCACGTCCACCGCAAGCGTTGCCCGAGGCGCTGTTCTGCGCGGCCTGCAACGGCTGCGGTGACTGTAGTGACGCCTGTCCGTATGGGTTATTGACGGTGCAGCAGGGCAAGGTAGTGCTCAACGTTGAGTTTACCGAGTGCGATCATTGCCTGAAATGCACCTCGGCTTGCCAGACCGGCGCGTTACGCGCCGGCATGCCAGGCGACACTACCCTGCGGCCACAAATCAGTGCGAGCTGCCTGGGGCTGCGTGACAGCTGCCGGATGTGTGCCATCAGCTGTCCGCAACGGGCGTTGTCATTCAACCAGACGGTCCACGGCGAAGGGCAGTGGCAGTGCGACGATCGGCAATGCAATGGTTGCGGCCTGTGCAAATTGTCCTGCTTTCATGGTCATATTTTGCTGGTGCCCACCGGCGAAAAACGCCTGCCAACCAGCCTGTGAACGAGACACCAGAAATTTAATAAACATATTGTGCTGTCGTCATTGATTAGCTGATTGACTTTTTTATCGCCAGTGGCATGATGCGCGCATTCTCATTGCGTGTTCGGTCCCCATTCACTATGTCCGCATATTCTCGCCCAGTGCTACTCCTGCTCTGTGGCTTATTGTTGCTTACGGTTTCAATTGCTGTTTTAAATACTTTAGTTCCCCTTTGGTTAAATCATGCTCAATTGTCAACCTGGCAAGTCGGGATGATAGGTTCTGCTTATTTTACCGGCAATCTGGCGGGCACCCTGGTAGCAGGTAAACTGATCAAGCGTATTGGTTTCACCCGTAGTTATCATCTTGCCTGTCTGGTTTTTGCCGTTGCAACCGCCGGTATGGCGCTTTCCCTGGATTTCTGGAGCTGGATGGGCTGGCGTTTCTTTGCCGGCGTAGGGTGTTCCTGGATTTGGGTTATCGTTGAAAGTGCCTTGCTGCGCAGCGGCAACCTGAGCAATCGCGGCCAGCTGTTGGCTGCCTATATGATGGTGTATTACCTTGGTACGGTGCTGGGCCAACTGCTGCTGAGCATGCTGCCTACCCAGTTGCTCAGCGTATTGCCTTGGGTCACCGCCTTGGTGATCACCGCCATGCTGCCGATGTTGTTTGCGCGGGTTAACCGTACGGAAGATGAACCGCAGCAAGCGGCGGTCTGGCCGATGCTGAAGCGCCGCAGCGCACGTCTTGGCATCAATGGTTGCATTATTTCCGGCATTGTACTCGGTTCTCTGTATGGGTTAATGCCGTTGTATTTGTCGCATCAGGGTTTTAGTGATGCCAACGTCGGTTACTGGATGGCATTGCTGGTCAGCTCCGGCATCGTCGGGCAGTGGCCGGTCGGGCGCATGGCCGATCGCTACGGTCGGTTGCTGGTGTTGCGTATTCAGGTCTTCGTGGTGATTCTGGCCAGCGTGGCGATGCTGGGCAACTACGCGATGGCACCGTCTCTGTTTATCCTCGGCTGTGCCGGTTTCACCCTGTATCCGGTGGCGATGTCCTGGGCCTGTGAGAAGGCGATGCCGCATGAGCTGGTGGCGATGAACCAGGCGCTGTTGATGAGTTACACCATCGGCAGTCTGGTGGGGCCATCCATGACGGCGATGCTGATGCAGAACTATTCCGACCGTCTGCTGTTTGTGATGATTGCGGCCGTGGCGCTGGTATATCTGATGATGCTGCTGAAGAGGCCGGATCGCCATCACACGCCGCTGGCTGCCGCCTGAAACTAAAAAACCCGGAGCAATGGCACCGGGTTTTTTGATCCTGTTTGAGAAATTAATACATTACGGTGTGACCGTAACTCTCCAGGATCCCCTTTACGCGATCCATGGTATCCGCTTTTGGCGGATGCACGCCGTCCAATTTGTACTCTTCACCCATCGCCACCCATTTGTGTTTACCCAGCTCATGGTAGGGCAGCAGCTCGATTTTTTCGATGTTGGCCATGTCTTTGGTGAATTCGCCCAGCAAATGGGCAGACCGGTCATCGTCTGACCAGCCTGGCACTACCACGTAGCGGATCCAGGTGCGTTGATTGCGTTTCGCCAGATAGCGCGCAAATTCCAGCGTGCGGTGATTGGATACCCCAACCAGATTCTGATGAATATCGTCATTCATTTGCTTGAGATCGAGCATCACCAGATCGGTGGTGTCCAGCAATTCGTCAATCACCGGATCGTAACGACGCACAAACCCGTTGGTGTCCAGGCAGGTATTGATACCTTCCTGATGACAGGCGCGGAACCAGTCGCGCACGAATTCGGCCTGCAAAATGGCTTCACCACCGGACGCGGTAACGCCGCCGCCGGAAGCGTTCATAAAATGACGATAGGACACGGTGTCCTTCATCAGTTCTTCAACGGTGACTTCCTTGCCGCCGTGCGTATCCCAGGTGTCGCGGTTATGGCAGTAAAGGCAGCGCATCAGGCAGCCCTGAAAGAATACGATAAAGCGGATCCCTGGACCATCAACGGTGCCACAGGATTCGAATGAGTGGATACGACCTTTCACGGACATTGCAGGGGTTTCTCCAAAATTGACTGTCAGGCGCAGTCTAAAAAGTAGGCATGTAGTGGTCGACAGGGATCAGCGATGCGGCAGCAGGGCGGTGCCCGAGTGCCGGAGTGGAACGATACCTGTCGGCCGGCTGTTTGCCGGATAACTGTTTTGCCGGATATCCATCGATTATAGACCGCTGGCAAAACAGACTCTGCGGAGTCAGGGGCGAGCATGGTGTGTTAAAAAGGCCGGAAAATCCGGCCCCGGTAAGCAATCGTCTGGCCGAGAGGGGGTATCCACCCGGCCAGGCAGAGGATTACATCGACTGAGTGAAGGTACGGGTAATCACGTCTTGTTGCTGCTCTTTGGTCAGCGAGTTGAAGCGAACGGCATAGCCGGAGACGCGGATGGTCAACTGAGGATATTTCTCAGGATCTTCCATGGCTTCCAACAGCATTTCGCGGTTCATGACGTTAACGTTCAGATGCTGGCCACCTTCGATTGACGCTTCATGGTGGAAGTAACCGTCCATCAGGCCCGCCAGGTTGGCTTTACGCACGTTGTCATCCTTACCCAATGCGTTAGGTACGATGGAGAAGGTATACGAGATACCGTCTTTGGCGTAGGCAAACGGCAGTTTGGCAACGGAGGTCAGCGAGGCCACTGCGCCTTTCTGATCGCGGCCGTGCATTGGGTTGGCACCAGGACCGAATGGCGCGCCGGCGCGGCGACCGTCTGGCGTGTTACCGGTTTTCTTACCATATACCACGTTGGAGGTAATGGTCAGTACCGACTGGGTTGGCACTGCATTGCGGTAGGTACGCAGTTTCTGAATTTTCTTCATGAAACGTTCTACCAGATCGCAGGCAATGTCATCGACGCGGGCGTCGTTGTTACCGAATTGCGGATACTCGCCTTCGATTTTAAAGTCCACGGCCAGGCCGTCTTCGTCACGGATGGTAGAGACTTTGGCGTACTTGATGGCTGACAGAGAATCGGCAGCGACCGACAGGCCGGCGATACCACAGGCCATGGTGCGGTAAACGTCACGGTCATGCAGAGCCATCAGCGCAGCTTCATAGCTGTACTTGTCGTGCATGTAGTGAATGATGTTCAACGCGGTCACGTACTGTTTTGCCAACCAGTCCATAAAGTGATCCATGCGATCCATGACTTTGTCATAGTCCAGCACCTCATCCATCATTGGTGCTTCTTTTGGACCAACCTGCATTTTCAGTTTTTCATCAACGCCGCCGTTGATGGCATACAGCATGGTTTTAGCCAGGTTGGCGCGCGCACCAAAGAACTGCATTTGCTTGCCGACCACCATTGGGCTGACGCAACAGGCGATGGCGTAGTCATCGTTGTTGAAGTCCGGACGCATCAGGTCATCGTTTTCATACTGTACGGAAGAGGTATCGATAGACACCTTCGCCGCGTATTTCTTGAAGTTCAACGGCAGTTTTTCTGACCACAGAATGGTCATGTTAGGTTCTGGCGACGGCCCCATGGTGTACAGGGTGTTCAGGAAGCGGAAGCTGTTTTTGGTGACCAGCGTACGGCCGTCAACGCCCATACCTGCCAGCGATTCGGTGGCCCAGATTGGGTCGCCGGAGAACAGTTCGTCATATTCCGGGGTACGCAGGAAACGCACCATGCGCAGCTTCATCACCAGGTGGTCAATCAGCTCCTGTGCCTGCTCTTCGGTCAGTTTGCCGGCTTTGAGATCGCGTTCGATGTAGACATCGAGGAAGGTGGATACGCGGCCAAAGGACATGGCTGCGCCGTTCTGGGATTTTACCGCGGCCAGGTAGCCGAAATAGGTCCACTGTACGGCTTCCTGTGCGGTGATGGCCGGGCGGGAAATGTCGCAGCCGTATTTGGCGGCCATTTCTTTGATTTGACCCAGAGCACGGTGCTGCTCGGCAATTTCCTCGCGCAGCTGGATGGTCATTTCCAGGTCTTCGCCGTTTTCCAGTTTGTCTTGCAGCGACTTGAACTGGTTCAGCTTGTCAGCCATCAGATAGTCGATACCGTACAGCGCTACGCGGCGATAGTCGCCGATGATGCGGCCACGGCCATAGGCATCTGGCAAACCGGTCAGTACGCCGGATTTACGGCAGTTCAGAATGTCTTTGGTATAAACATCGAACACGCCCTGGTTATGGGTTTTGCGGTATTCGGTGAATACCTTTTTCAACTGTGGATCCAGTTCGCGGCCATAGACCTTGCAGGAACCCTCAACCATTTTGATGCCGCCAAACGGAATTAGCGCACGTTTCAGCGGAGCTTCGGTCTGCAAACCAACGATGGTTTCCAAATTCTTGTTGATGTAGCCCGCGTCGTGAGAAATGATGGTAGAGGCGACGTTGGTGTCGAAATCAACCGGCGCATGAGTGCGGTTCTCCAGTTTGATCCCTTCCATGACCTGGTCCCACAGGGTGGTAGTGGCTTGAGTGGCGCCGGCCAGGAACGATTCGTCACCTTCATAAGGCGTGTAGTTTTTCTGGATGAAGTCACGGACGTTGACTTCGTTCTGCCAGTCGCCTTTGCTGAAACCTTCCCAGGCCTGGGCTAACTTTTGGTTAAGTTCGGTCATTGTACACCTACCTTCTAATTGTGGATTTCGAACCCGGCGTTGCGATAGCGGCTCAGTGCTGCCGATCACCACGCAGATATATTACCCAGTAAGTCAACCCAACCAGCAGACCGCCACCAATGATATTGCCGAGGGTGACAGGAATCAGGTTGTCGATGATGAAATTGCTTACGGTCAGGTGAGCGAATTGCTCGGGCGTTGCTCCTACGGCCTGCCAGAACTCCGGCGCCGCGAGATGCTTGATTACGATACCCATCGGGATCATGAACATGTTGGCGATACTGTGCTCAAAACCGCTGGCGACGAACATGGCGACTGGCAGTACCATGGCGAACATTTTGTCCATCAGGCTGCGGCCGGAGTAGCTCATCCACACCGCAAGGCAGACCATCAGATTAGCCAGGATGCCGAGTGATACGGCTTCAACAAAAGTGTGGTGGAGTTTGTGATCGGCAGTCTGCAACACGTTCAACCCCCACAGGCCGTTGGCCGTCATATATTCGCCGGAACACCACATCAGGGCGACGAAGAACAGCGCGCCGATCAGGTTACCAATATAGACATTAAGCCAGTTGGTTGCCAATTGGCGCCAGGTAATGCGGCCGCTGGCCTTGGCAATCACGGTGAGAACGGTGGACGTGAACAGGTCTGCGCCGCAGACCACCACCAGCATCAATCCCAGTGAGAAGCAGATACCGCCGACCAGTTTGGCCAGGCCGAAGGGCACTGCTGCGGTGCCGGTGGTAGCGGTGATATAGAAGACAAAGGCAATTGAAATGAATACGCCGGCGGTAATAGCCAGATAAAACGTTTTTAGCGGCTGCTTGGTCGCTTTATATACGCCCGCATCTTCGGCGACTTTCGCCGTTGCGGCAGGTAATAACAGATCGAAAGGGTTGTCTGCTTTCACGCTAGCTCTCGCTCAAAAGGGTTATAACAACGCAATGAGATACTAGCAAAGCGGTATGCGGTAAAAGTTGATTTGGATCATGTTGGGCCAAGGTAGACTGGTTTGAAACGCCAAAAACTCGACAAAAATGATCGTAACTATCTGTTTTTAATATAAAAAATATTTTTTAAACTTTGCAATATTTTTTGAATAAAGAGGAGGGGAGGTTGTTTTAATGGTTAATTTTTTGTATTTATTTCGCCGTCGCAGGGTGAAATGTTACCAGCTTATTAACCTTGATTTAACTTTTTCGCAGCCATTGCGAACGGCGGAATTTGCCTGCGTACCGCAGATGGCCAACCGATGAAAAATGCGCCGATTTCTCGGCAACATGTGGTATTTATCCTGGCTCGATTGATGGGCACCGCCGGTCGCGCCGTCGGTGCCTGACTGCTGGTTAGGCTTTTGCCCAATGGCGACGTTTTGCCTGCTGCAATTTTTCGTAGGCAGCCAACAGCGCCTGATGTGCCGGCAGTGCCTGCAGATCGCCGTCGACGGCGAACAGACCGTTAAAACGTGCTTCGCCGCTGATGGCTGCGGAGGCGGCATCAACGGTTTCCTGGCCGTACATCTTTACAAAGGCACCGTAATACTGTGCCGGATCGCGATCTGGCTCCTGCGCGAGCAGCAGCAGCGTTTGCAGACAGCGGTAATAGTTGCTGCGCTGTGGGCTGAGCACCGAGGCGTTAAAGTCCTGCGTCCATTCGGTCCAGATTAGCGCCTGCTCCATATCGCCGCCGGCCAGCGCCAGCATCGACTTCAACTCACCGACACGCAGCGTGTGCCAGGCGTTGTCCTTACCGGAGGCAATGCCCAGCAGTTCGCGTACGCGGGTAAAATCATCCAGCCCTTCGTCATCCAGACGTTCGAGCAGCGCCAGATATTCTTCCGGTGCCCAGTCGCTGTCCGGCAACGCCAGCAGCAGCTCGCGCAGATGTGCACCCATGCTGTTGTTGGCCAGCAGCAGATCCTCGGCCGGATAAATGTCGGACATCCCCGGTACGATGATGCGGCAGGCGTAGACGCCCAGATGCTCATAGTCGGCGATGTACACTTCCGCGTCTTCTTTCTTGAAGATGTCCATCAGGGTCGCGAATTCCTGCTGGGTACTGCCGCTAAAGCTCCAGTCAACGAAGGGATAATCCGCATCCTGCTTGAACATATCCCAGGAAATCAGGCCGCTGGAGTCGATAAAGTGTGTTTCGAGGTTGGCGTGTTCGGCCACTTCTTCATCATCGAAGGTCGGCGCAGTGAACACGTCGAGATCCTTCAGGCTGCGGCCCTGCAACAGCTCGGTCACGGTGCGTTCCAGCGCTACGCCGAAATCGGGATGGGCACCGAACGAGGCAAAGCAGGTACCGTTGGCCGGGTTGAACAACACCACGCAGATCACCGGGTAGTCGCCGCCCAGCGAAGCATCATAGGACAGGATCGGGAAACCTTCTTCTTCCAGCTTGGCGATGGCCTCGACCACCCCCGGATAGCGGTTCAGCACCTCGGCCGGGATCTCCGGCAGGCTGATCGACTCGGCGATGATGCGGTTTTTGACATAGCGCTCGAACACTTCCGACAGGCCTTGCACACGCGCCTCGTTGGCGGTGTTGCCGGCCGACATGCCATTGGAAACGTACAGATTGCCGATGATGTTCATCGGGATATACACCGTTTCCTGGTCGGACTGGCGAGTGAACGGCAATGCACAGATACCGCGATCGCCGTTGCCGGATTGCAGGTCGATCAGTTCGCTGGCGCGCACTTCCTGTTCAGGATTGTAGAACGCATGCAGTCGCTGATCGAGGATACCGGCCGGCAGTGAATCATCCGCCGGGATCGGGAACCACTTCTCGTTGGGATAATGCACGAAATCACCCTCGGCGATCTGCTTGCCCAGGTAGAAGTCGGCAAAGAAATAGTTGGTCGACAAGCGTTCGAAATATTCGCCCAAAGCGGAAGCCAGCGCGGCTTTTTTGCTGGCGCCTTTGCCGTTGGTGAAGCACAGCGGGCAATCGCGATCGCGAATATGCACCGACCAAACGTGTGGAACCGGATTAAGCCAGGAAGCTTCTTCGATATTGAAACCCAGATCGCTTAATTTCTGTTGGAAACGGCTGATGGAATCTTCCAGCGCCGCGTCTTTACCGGGGATAAAAGTCTGCGTCATTGTCTTCACTTTTTGAGCGTACCAAAAACGCGCAATGATACGGGTTTTTGTCTGCCAGCTCCATGTATTCCTAAAGCGCCGGGGGGCTCACAGTTTTCATCGTGGCAAAGGTGATAATCCAGCGCATTATTCATCATGGAGAAAGCGAATGAAATCAATGAAAATCAGCGTGCTGGCGGGGCTGTTGGCCGGATTTAGCGGGGCGGCGCTGGCATTGCCGTCGATTACCATTCTGGCCACCGGCGGCACCATTGCCGGCGGTGGCAAATCAGCGACCCAGTCCAGTTATACCGCCGGGAAGCTGGGCATTGATGCCCTGCTGAGTGCGGTGCCGCAGTTGAAACAGTTGGCGAATGTGCAGGGGGAACAGCTGGTCAGCATTGGCTCACAGGACATGAATGACCAGGTGTGGCTAACGCTGGCAAAGAAAATCAACGCCGACTGCGCCAAGACCGATGGCTTTGTCATCACGCACGGTACCGATACGCTGGAAGAAACCGCGTATTTTCTCGATTTGACGGTGAAGTGTGACAAGCCGGTGGTGATGGTCGGCGCGATGCGCCCGGCAACGGCGATGAGCGCCGATGGCCCGTTCAATCTGTATAACGCGGTGCTGACGGCCGCCGATCCGCAATCCGCCAACCGGGGAGTGCTGGTGGCCATGAATGAAACGGTGCTGGATGCCCGCGACGCGACCAAAACCAGCACCACTGCGGTGCAAACTTTCCAGTCGCCGAACTTTGGTCCGTTGGGTTACATCCACAACGGGAAAATTGATTACCAGCGCACGCCGCAGCGTAAACACACCACCGCGACGCCATTTGACGTCAGCAAGCTGGATACCCTGCCAAAGGTCGGCATCATCTACAACTATGCCAACGCGTCCGATGCGCCGGCCAAGGCGTTGATCGCCGAAGGTTATCAGGGGATTATCAGCGCCGGCGTGGGTAACGGTAACCTGTATAAAACCGTCTTCGACACGCTGGCGAGCGCGGCGCACCACGGCGTGGCGGTAGTACGTGCCTCTCGGGTGCCGGGGGGAGCCACCACCGAAGATGCAGAAGTCGATGATGCAAAATACGGTTTTGTTGCTGCCGGTGCGCTCAATCCGCAAAAAGCGCGCGTTTTGTTGCAGCTGGCGCTGACGCAGACCAAAGACGCCAGCCGGATACAGCAACTGTTTAACCAATATTGAGAACTGGAGCGCGCTCTGTCAGGGCGTGCATCTCTCAATGTCAACGCAACGGCTAAGCTATAAGGCATCTTTGTTGCTGGAGGAGTGGTCCGCATGCGTGCGTTCGATATCAAGCGTATGGCGTTTGATGAAACATCCGTGGCGTTTCTGGCGGAGGTGGCGGCGCGTAGCCTGTTTACCTTTCTGCTGGTGTTCCTGTTTCTAAAAATGTCGGGACGCCGTGGCGTCCGGCAGATGTCACTGTTTGAAGTGCTGATTATCCTGACGTTGGGGTCCGCCGCCGGAGACGTGACCTTCTATCATGACGTACCGTTGTTGCCGGTGCTGACGGTATTTGTCAGTATCATGGTGCTATACCGGGTTTCTACTTTTCTGATGGACCGCCACCGCAAAGTGCAAGACTGGATGGAGGGGCGGGCGCTGATACTGGTCGACGAAGGGGTATTCGCCTGGGATACCATGAGCCAGGAGAACATCACCCATGACGAATTCTTTATGGAGCTGCGACAGGCCGGCGTCGAGCACCTGGGACAGGTGCGGCTGGCGATCCTGGAAGTCAATGGCGGCATTTCGGTCTATTTTTACGAGCCTGACCAGGTTCGGCCCGGTTTGCCGGTGTTGCCATCGCAGTGCGTGACCGCCGTCAATCGGGTTGAGCAGGACGGCGATTTCGCGTGCAGTATTTGTGGCATGATTGCACCGTTGCTCAGTACGCAACAGCATCAATGTCCTCGCTGTAAGAACGACCGCTGGATCGCCGCACTTTCTCATCGACGAGTTGGCTGAATACAGCATAAAAAACCGTGATAAGCCGCTGAATTGGCCGGCGTCATAGCGTTTTATCGCAGAAAATGGTCATCGTATGGCAGAGGCTGTTACCGCCGGTGTAGGCTGTTTCCCGCCGTCGGGCGAATAAGCGTTGCAGCGGGGGGGCGCGAGTGATAAAACCGATGTGCTGGATATCACATTATCCGGCCAGGGGTGTATTTCGGTTAGCCAAGCTGATTGGCGAAATAGTGAATGTGGTGAGGGGAAATGACTCAGGTTTATAATTTTAGTTCTGGCCCGGCTATGCTGCCGGTGGAAGTTTTGCGTCGCGCGGAACAGGAACTGTGCAACTGGCACGGCCTCGGTACATCGGTGATGGAAATCAGTCACCGCAGTAAAGAGTTCATCGCGGTGGCCGAGCAATCCGAACAGGATCTGCGCGACCTGCTGAAAGTCCCCTCCAACTATAAAGTCCTGTTTTGCCACGGCGGCGCGCGTGCGCAATTCGCCGCGCTGCCGTTGAACCTGCTCGGCGAGCAGACAACCGCCGATTACATTGACGGCGGTTATTGGGCGCACAGCGCGATCAACGAAGCGAAAAAGTACTGTTCGCCAAACGTGATTGACGTTAAAACCACCGTTGACGGCCTGCGCGCCATTGCGCCGATGAGCCAGTGGCAGCTCAGCGATGACGCGGCTTACGTTCACTATTGCCCAAATGAAACCATCGACGGCGTTGCCATCGATGAAACGCCAAACTTCGGCGACAAAGTGGTGATCGGCGATTATTCATCGACCATTCTTTCCCGTCCGCTGGATGTTAGCCGCTTCGGCGTAATTTATGCCGGCGCGCAGAAGAATATTGGTCCGGCCGGACTGACGCTGGTGATCGTGCGTGACGATCTGCTGGGCAAGGCGCGTCGTGAAGTCCCTTCCATTCTTGATTACACCGTATTGGCCGAAAACGACTCGATGTTCAACACGCCGCCGACGTTCGCCTGGTATCTTTCCGGTCTGGTGTTCAAGTGGCTGAAGGAACAGGGTGGGCTGGTCGAGATGGAAAAACGCAATCGGGCCAAAGCCGATCTGCTGTACGCCACTATCGACGGTTCCGACTTTTATCGTAGTCAGGTGGCGAGTGCCAACCGCTCGTGGATGAACGTGCCGTTCCAACTGGCCGACGCGGCGTTGGACTCGCTGTTCCTCAGCGAAGCCGAAGCCATTGGCTTGCAGGCGCTGAAAGGTCACCGCGTGGTCGGCGGCATGCGCGCCTCTATTTACAATGCGATGCCGCTGGCTGGCGTGCAAACATTGACTGATTTTATGGTGGACTTTGAACGCCGCCATGGTTGAGCATCGACGCCCCTGATAGTGGGCGAGGTTGGCTGTTGTTGCAATAAAGCGGCTCCGGCATGATCCCCGGAGCCGTTTCGTTTATCAGATTTGGAGAGTTTTGTTCACATGGTGGATTCCCTGACGTTACAACCGGTTGCTTTGGTCAATGGCACCGTCAACTTACCCGGCTCCAAGAGCGTTTCCAACCGGGCTCTGCTGCTGGCGGCGCTGGCGGCGGGCACTACCCGGCTGACCAACCTGCTGGACAGCGATGACGTGCGGCACATGCTGAACGCGTTACAGGCGTTGGGGGTAAGCTATCAGCTGTCTGCCGATCGCACCGTTTGTACGGTCGACGGCGTCGCCGGGCCGCTGGTGGCCAAACAGCCGCTGGAGCTGTTCCTTGGCAATGCCGGCACCGCCATGCGTCCGCTGGCTGCGGCATTGTGCCTGGGCAACGGCGAGGTGGTGCTGACCGGTGAACCGCGCATGAAAGAGCGGCCAATCGGCCACCTGGTTGACGCCTTGCGTCAGGGCGGCGCGCAAATCGACTATCTGGAACAGACCGACTATCCGCCGGTACGACTGCGTGGCGGCTTCAGCGGCGGCAACGTTAGCGTCGACGGCAGCGTTTCCAGCCAGTTCCTCACCGCGCTGCTGATGACCGCACCGCTGGCTGAGCAGGATACGCATATTCATATCAAGGGCGAGCTGGTATCCAAACCGTATATCGACATCACGCTGCACCTGATGCGCACCTTCGGGGTTGAGATCAGCCATGAGAATTATCGCGTGTTCCACATTGGTGGGCAGCAAACCTACGTGTCACCGGGCGATTACCTGGTAGAAGGCGATGCGTCTTCGGCCTCGTATTTTCTGGCGGCGGCGGCGATCAAGGGCGGTACGGTGCGCGTAACCGGTATTGGTACCCACAGCGTGCAGGGCGATACCAAATTTGCCGATGTGCTGGCGAAAATGGGTGCGCATATTACCTGGGGTGATGATTTCATCGAATGTCGCCGTGGTGAGCTGAATGGCATAGATATGGACATGAACCATATCCCGGATGCCGCAATGACCATCGCTACTGCCGCGTTGTTTGCCAACGGCCCAACCACGCTGCGCAATATCTACAACTGGCGGGTAAAGGAAACCGACCGTCTGGCGGCGATGGCCACCGAACTGCGCAAGGTTGGCGCGACGGTCGACGAAGGCGAAGACTACATTCACGTGGTGCCGCCAGCCAAATTGCAGTTTGCGGAAATCGGCACCTATAACGATCACCGCATGGCGATGTGCTTCTCGCTGGTGGCGCTGTCCGACACTCCGGTGACCATTCTTGATCCGAAATGCACTGCCAAGACCTTCCCCGACTATTTCGATCAGTTGGCGCGCATCAGTCAATTGGCGTAATGGATCCTGTTTGATAAAGGCCCTTGAACGGGCCTTTATTATTTTTATCCATCAAATTTCCTGTTTCTTCTATACTTTTTGCCCATCAGTGGCCTTATTTTCGCCAACCGGAGATATGCAGGGTAACAGTTGATCCTATACCCGCGTATAATACGCCACCGAATCCGCCCCGATTGGGCTGGACGGCAGGGACGCGTATATTTTGCCGTTGCCGCAATGCTGGCGGCAGGTGAGTCCCTGTGAGGTTTTTTACCCGAAGGAGAGAGAAATGACGGCTACAGCCCCGGTGATAACCGTTGATGGACCAGGTGGCGCAGGCAAAGGCACCTTGTGCCAGGCATTGGCCGAATCCCTTGGCTGGCGTTTGCTGGATTCCGGCGCAATCTATCGCGTGCTGGCTCTGGCTGCGCTGCATCATCAGGTTGATATCACGTCAGAAGAAGCGCTGGTCCCGCTGGCCGCACATCTCGACGTCCGTTTTGTTGCTGAAAACGGCAAGCTGCAAGTGATTTTGGAAGGTGAGGATGTCAGCAATGAAATCCGCACCGAAACCGTAGGCAATACCGCGTCTCAGGCAGCCGCTTTTCCGCGGGTGCGCGAGGCGCTGCTGCGTCGCCAGCGGGCATTCCGCGAGGCGCCAGGCCTGATTGCCGACGGCCGCGATATGGGCACGGTGGTGTTTCCCGACGCGCCGGTCAAGATTTTCCTTGACGCCAGTTCGGAAGAACGCGCACACCGCCGCATGCTTCAGTTGCAGGAAAAGGGCTTTAATGTTAACTTTGAACGTCTTTTAGCCGAGATAAAGGAACGGGATGACCGTGACCGTAATCGGCCTATTGCGCCTCTGGTGCCGGCTTCCGATGCCCTTGTGCTGGATTCGACCAGCATGTCGATTGACGAAGTCATCCAGCGTGTGCTGGCATATGCGCATAAAGTTTTGGCGTTGCCGCAGCAATAAGCGCGGCGGCGTTTTTGGCTTTTTGCCAAATTTGTCATCGAATTGACATAGCAGTATCATGATATATCGGGTAAAATTTTACCCCTGTAACCTAAACCCAGTCGGCATGGAGCCAATGGCCGGGTATGTTAAACAACCCCATTCGGCGGGACGCTAAATGGACGTTAAACTAAAGAACCCTGAAGATTAACAACATGACTGAATCTTTCGCTCAACTCTTTGAAGAATCCCTGAAAACAATCGAAACCCGCCCGGGTTCCATCGTTCGTGGCGTTGTAGTTGCTATCGACAAAGACATCGTACTGGTTGACGCCGGTCTGAAGTCCGAGTCTGCCATCCCGACTGAGCAATTCAAAAACGCCCAGGGCGAACTGGAAATCCAGGTTGGCGACGAAGTTGACGTTGCTCTGGATGCAGTAGAAGACGGCTTCGGTGAAACCCTGCTGTCCCGTGAGAAAGCTAAACGTCACGAAGCTTGGATCACGCTGGAAAAAGCTTACGAAGACGCTGAAACTGTTACCGGTGTTATCAACGGCAAAGTCAAAGGTGGCTTCACTGTTGAGCTGAACGGCATCCGCGCGTTCCTGCCAGGCTCTCTGGTAGATGTGCGTCCGGTACGCGACACGCTGCACCTTGAAGGCAAAGAGCTTGAGTTCAAAGTCATCAAGCTGGATCAGAAACGCAACAACGTTGTTGTTTCTCGTCGTGCAGTCATCGAGTCCGAGAACAGCGCAGAGCGCGATCAACTGCTGGAAAACCTGCAGGAAGGCATGGAAGTCAAAGGTATCGTCAAGAACCTCACTGACTACGGTGCATTCGTTGATCTGGGCGGCGTTGACGGCCTGTTGCACATCACTGACATGGCTTGGAAACGCGTTAAGCACCCAAGCGAAATCGTCAATGTGGGCGATGAAATCACTGTTAAAGTGCTGAAGTTCGACCGCGAACGTACTCGTGTTTCCCTGGGCCTGAAACAACTGGGCGAAGATCCATGGGTTGCTATCGCGAAGCGTTACCCAGAAGGCACCAAGCTGACTGGTCGTGTTACCAACCTGACTGATTACGGCTGCTTCGTAGAAATCGAAGAAGGCGTTGAAGGTCTGGTACACGTTTCTGAAATGGATTGGACCAACAAAAACATCCATCCGTCCAAAGTTGTTAACGTGGGCGACGTAGTGGAAGTTATGGTTCTGGACATCGATGAAGAACGTCGTCGTATCTCCCTGGGCCTGAAGCAGTGCAAATCCAACCCATGGCAGCAGTTCGCAGAAACCCACAACAAGGGCGACCGCGTTGAAGGTAAAATCAAGTCTATCACTGACTTCGGTATCTTCATCGGCCTGGACGGCGGCATCGACGGCCTGGTTCACCTGTCTGACATCTCCTGGAACGTTGCAGGCGAAGAAGCAGTTCGTGAATACAAGAAAGGCGACGAAATCGCAGCTGTGGTTCTGCAAGTTGACGCAGAGCGCGAGCGTATCTCCCTGGGCGTGAAGCAACTGGCTGAAGACCCGTTCAATAACTACCTGTCTATGAACAAGAAAGGTACTATTGTTACTGGTAAAGTCACCGCAGTTGACGCTAAAGGTGCTACAGTTGAATTAGCAGGCGGCGTAGAAGGTTACCTGCGTGCATCTGAAGCCTCTCGCGACCGTGTTGAAGATGCAACTCTGGTTCTGAACGTAGGCGACGACGTTGAAGCCAAATTCACCGGTGTTGACCGTAAGAACCGCGTTGTAAGCCTGTCCGTACGTGCTAAGGACGAAGCTGACGAGAAAGATGCTATCGCTACTGTTAACAACAAACAGGAAGAAAGCAACTTCTCCAACGCTATGGCTGAAGCCTTCAAAGCGGCTAAAGGCGAGTAATGACGGTGGGGCGGTCTCTGACCGCCCTGATACGGTAGTTTAGCTGCAAAGCTTGGAGGAACAATGACCAAGTCTGAACTTATTGAAAGACTTGCTGGCCAGCAATCTCATATCCCGGCGAAAGCCGTTGAGGATGCAGTGAAAGAGATGCTTGAGCATATGGCTGCGACATTGGCCGATGGCGAGCGCATCGAGATCCGCGGATTCGGCAGTTTTTCTCTTCACTACCGTGCTCCGCGCGTAGGTCGTAACCCAAAAACCGGTGACAAGGTTGAACTGGATGGCAAGTACGTCCCTCACTTTAAACCAGGTAAAGAGTTACGTGACCGCGCCAATATCTATGGCTGATGTCTGATTGACCATAGAGTTGTTGCTTGTAAAAAATAAAACGGTGCCTTTGGGCGCCGTTTTTTTTTAGCTGTAATTTATCCCTGCCTTTTCGGTCACCTATCATTGTCGCGCCGTTGGTTATGCGACACAGCAAGCATTTTCCTGGTGCAAGCCACGCCGTCAGCTAACAGTTTGCGCACCGTATTCCGCGGTAGGTTTTATCCCCCAGCACACCAGGTCGCCCCGACGTAACATCCGGTTATAGCCACCTTTTGTCTGGGAGAAACCTATCAGACTGTCAATGGATATTGCCGCCATCGCCGTGGTGGCCGGCATGTTGCCGATCTTGTTTATGCCGCAATTGCCCACCTGGCCAATTCTGTTGGGATTGGCGACGCTGATGGTTTGGTTATGGCGACAAACCAGCAGCGCGTTATGCCAAACGATGGCATGGGCGCTTTGTGGGCTGGTATTTGCGTGCTGGAGCGCAAACGTCGTCATGCAGCAGATTACCACTCTCAGCGAAAAAACCGTTGAGGTAGTCGCAACCGTCAGCAGCGTTAAACTGACGGGTAGCGAACCGGCCAAAATTCTTTTCAGGATTGAGCAGGTTGGCCAACGCTGGATTTTTCCCGCGCTGTCATTCAATGCCCGTTTGAAAACGCCTGACTGGTGCGCCGGCCAGCGATGGCTGCTGAGGGTTGGTTTCAGGCCGGTACACGCCAACCTCAATCAGGGAGGATTCGATAGCCAGCGTTGGGCGATCGCCCGACGCCAGCCACTGACCGGTTACATTCACGCCGCCAGGCCGCTTGATGGGCAGTGTGGCTTGCGGCAACGCATCATCACCGCGGTAGAGCGACGCATCGGCGCCCTGGAACATCGAGGCACCATGCTGGCGCTGGCCTTTGGTGAACGGGCGCAGGTTGCTCAACAGGTGCGTGAACGACTACTGAAAACCGGTATCGCTCATTTGATGGCGATTTCAGGCCTGCATATTTCTCTGGCCGCTATGATGATCTGGGGACTGGCGCGTTTATGGCAGGCTTTACTGCCTGGGCGCTGGATTGGCTACCGTTTGCCGTTGGTGATTGGCACAGGTGCGGCGTTGGGGTACGCCTGGTTGGCCGGCGGTCATCCGCCGGCGTTGCGCGCTGCGATCGCCTTGACGCTGTGGGTAATATTACGCATGCGCGGCATATGCTGCTCCTCCTGGCAGGTGTGGCTGTGGTGTATTTGTCTGCTCCTGTTGAGCGATCCGCTGGCTATATTATCCGACAGCTTTTGGCTGTCGGCACTGGCGGTTGCCGCGCTGATTTTCTGGTTCGAATGGGCACCGCTACCCCGGCGCTTTAGCGCGGTCTGGTATTGGGCACCGTTACGCTGGCTGCACATCCAACTGGGGATGACACTATTACTGCTGCCAATGCAGTTTGGCCTGTTTCAAGGGGTGTCCTGGACCTCGCTGCCGGCGAACCTATGGGCTGTACCGATCGTTTCGTTACTGTCGGTACCGCTGATTCTTACCGCTGTGGTGTTGAACAATGTGCCGATGCTGGGCGAGTCTTTATGGTTGGCAGCCAATCAAACGCTGGTTTGGGCGCTTTGGCCACTGTGCTGGCTGGAGCAGGGGTGGGTACGCATCAGTTCGGGGCTGATGCAGTTCAGCGTGCTGGGGTGGTTGAGCGTGGCGGCGTGGCGTTTCGGCTGGTGGCGCAGTTACCCGGCGGGGGGCGCTGCGCTAGTTCTCGCATGCCTGTTGTGGCGCGAGCGTCCGGCGGAACACCGTTGGCGGCTTGATATGCTGGACGTGGGGCATGGCCTGGCAGTGGTAATCGAGCGCAATGGCAAGGCCGTCATCTATGATAGCGGCAATCGTTGGAGTACCGGCAGCGCCGCACAGCGTATCATATTGCCGTATTTGCGCTGGCGAGGCTTGCAACTGGAACATATCTTTATCAGCCATAGTCATCTGGATCATATCGGTGGGTTGCCGGAGTTGCTGCAGGCATTCCCGCAAGCCAGTGTTCACTCACCGCTGAGCGATGCTGGACACTTGCCATGTATACAGGGGCAGCAGTGGCAATGGCAGGGGTTGCGCATCAAGGCGCTGTGGCCACCACGGCGGGTGAATTATGCCGCCAATGATGATTCTTGCGTTATTCGCCTGGATGACGGGCGGCACAGCGTTTTGCTTACCGGCGATCTGGAAGCCAAAGGAGAAGCGGCGCTGCTGCGCCAGCGGGCCAACTTGCCCACCACCTTGTTGCAGGTGCCGCATCATGGCAGCAAAACCTCGTCAACGCCGTCTTTTTTACGGGCGGTGGCACCGAAAGCGGCGTTGGCTTCGGCTTCTCGCTATAATGTTTGGCGCTTACCCGCAGAAAAAATCATCGGTCGTTACCGGAAAAACAACATCCGTTGGCATGATACGTCGCGTTCCGGACAGCTCAGCGTGCTTTTTTTCGTCAATGATTGGCAAATTAATGGCTTTCGAGAACAATTAATGCCCCGTTGGTACCATCAGCGGTTTGGCGTAGAGAGGGATAATGAGTAAAATGGGCCGCTATTTCTTCCAATGCTGGTATTTGCATGATGAATGATAAAGATCTCTCGACCACGCAGACCTTTCGTCGACTGTGGCCGATGATCACACCTTTCAAGTCAGGGCTGATTGTGGCCGCCATCGCGTTGATTCTGAACGCAGCCGGGGACACATTGATGTTGTCCTTGCTGAAACCTCTTTTGGATGATGGTTTTGGTAAAACCGACAGCAGCGTTCTGCTCTGGATGCCACTGGTCGTGATTGGCCTGATGCTGATGCGCGGCATAACCAGCTTCGTTTCCAGTTACTGTATTTCCTGGGTATCGGGCATGGTGGTGATGCAAATGCGCCGCCGTCTGTTCGGCCACATGATGCGCATGCCGGTGGCGTTTTTCGATCAGCAATCGACCGGTACCTTGCTGTCGCGCATTACCTATGATTCCGAGCAGGTCGCCTCGTCATCATCCAGTGTTCTGGTGACCGTAGTGCGTGAAGGGGCCTCGATTATCGGCCTGTTCATCATGATGTTCTACTACAGCTGGCAGCTGTCGGTGATTCTGATTATTCTGGCGCCGATTGTGTCGTTTGCCATCCGGATGGTATCGAAGCGTTTTCGCAATATCAGCAAGAATATGCAAAATACCATGGGGCAGGTTACCACCAGCGCTGAACAAATGCTGAAAGGGCACAAAGAAGTGCTTATCTTCGGTGGGCAGCAGGTGGAAACCGAGCGCTTCAATTCCGTCAGCAATCGCATGCGTCAACAAGGTATGAAACTGGTTTCCGCCTCGTCGATTTCCGATCCGATCATTCAGCTGATTGCGTCGCTGGCGTTGGCGTTTGTGCTGTTTGCCGCCAGTTTCCCAAGCGTAATGGAAACGCTGACCGCCGGTACCATCACCGTGGTGTTCTCGTCGATGATTGCCCTGATGCGTCCGCTGAAGTCATTAACCAACGTCAACGCGCAGTTCCAGCGCGGTATGGCTGCCTGTCAGACGCTGTTCTCCATTCTGGATATGGAGCAGGAGAAAGACACCGGTACGCGCGAAGTACAACGCGCTAAAGGCGATATTGAATTCCGCAACGTAACCTTCTGCTACCCCGGCAAGGAAACGCCAGCGCTGCGTGATATCAATCTGAGCATTTCAGAGGGCAAAACGGTGGCACTGGTTGGACGTTCCGGTTCGGGCAAGTCGACCATCGCCAATCTCCTGACGCGTTTCTATGATATTCAGCAGGGTGAAATCCTGATGGATGGCCACGATCTGCGAGAATATACCTTGGCCTCGCTGCGCGATCAGGTGGCACTGGTGTCGCAAAATGTGCATTTGTTCAATGACACCATCGCCAACAATATCGCTTATGCGCGCGAAGATCGTTATAGCCGTGAAGAAATCGAAAAGGCAGCGCGCATGGCCTATGCGATGGATTTCATCGAAAAAATGGACAATGGCCTGGATACGGTGATCGGTGAAAACGGTGTGATGCTTTCCGGTGGCCAGCGTCAACGAATTGCCATTGCTCGCGCATTGCTGCGCGATTGTCCAATCCTGATCCTTGATGAAGCGACCTCGGCACTCGACACCGAATCTGAGCGCGCTATCCAGGCTGCGCTGGATGAGTTGCAAAAAGACCGTACTTCTCTGGTGATCGCACACCGTCTGTCTACCATCGAAAAAGCCGATGAAATTCTGGTGGTGGAAGACGGGCGTATCGTAGAGCGTGGCGAACATAATGAGTTGATCGCCAAACAAGGCGCCTATGCGCAACTGCATCGTATGCAGTTTGGTGAATAATGATCGATCGCATCTGGTCAGGCAGTTCGCTGCTCTATCTTTTGCTGTTGCCGCTCTCCTGGCTGTATGGCCTGGTGAGCGTGCTCATCCGGCTCAGTTATCGTCTTGGCTGGCGTAAAAGCTGGCGTGCGCCAGTGCCGGTGGTGGTGGTCGGTAATCTGACCGCCGGCGGTAATGGCAAGACGCCGATGGTGATCTGGCTGGTTGAACAATTGCAGTCGCGTGGCTATCGGGTCGGGGTGGTATCACGTGGTTACGGCGGGAAATCACCTATCTACCCGCTGTTGCTGGATGCACAAACCACAACGCAGCAGGCCGGTGACGAACCTGTGCTGATTTACCAGCGTACCGGCGCCCCGGTGGCGATTGCGCCGAAACGCGCCGCTGCGGTACAGGCTTTGCTACAGCAGCACGATCTCGATCTGGTGATCACCGATGATGGTTTGCAGCACTATGCGTTGCAGCGTGATTTCGAGCTGGTGGTGATTGACGGTGTGCGTCGTTTTGGCAACGGCTGGTGGCTGCCGGCCGGGCCAATGCGTGAGCGTGCCGGGCGGTTGGACACGGTGGATGCCTGCATCGCCAACGGCGGTGTAGCGCAGCCGGGGGAAATCGCCATGCGGCTCCAGGCGCGCGAAGCGGTAAATATGGTCAGCGGTCAGCGCCTGGCAGCAGAACAATTGCCACGGGTGGTGGCGATGGCCGGTATCGGTCATCCACCGCGCTTTTTTGCCACGCTTGAGAACCTGCGGGTGAACGTTGAGCGGGAGGTGGCGTTTGCCGACCATCAGCAATATGACCTTGCACAGCTGTCCGAGCTGACTCCGCAGGGGCAACCCCTGTTGATGACCGAGAAAGACGCGGTTAAATGCCGTAGTTTTGCGCAAGCGGATTGGTGGTATTTGCCCGTCGATGCCGTGTTGCCGAACGAGCAGGCAAATACCCTGTTGCAGCGTATTGAAGCCTTGCTGAAAAAGTAATTTACAGCGCCAGCGTGGCAAGTCCCAACGCTTGCGCGCAGGCCTGTACAGATCGCTGCTGCGTTTGCTGATATAACGTCAATTCATCGATCACTTGCGCACCCAGCGCGAGTTCAAAGGCCGAGCGGCTCGACGCTGCATTATAATGTGCCTGCTGGTTGTCTCCCAGGTTTGATTGGAAAATGCCTGCCGCGCTGACCGGCAGAAAATCCTCGTATACCAGCGGTTGGAAACGCACATAATCTTGCGCGATCAGCTGTTCAAGCGAGCAGTGCTTGTCCAGACCCTCCTTGGCCGCCAATCCGCACTCGGTGGGGAAGTAGCGAAACCATGCCAACTGCTGTTCACGCAGGGAGGCATAATCATCGGGAAACGCTTGGAAGTATTCCTGTAATAACTGGTTATACCGATCGGCATTTTTCTCGCTTGGCGCAGCCTGCAAGGCATCGTTGGTAGCTTGCAGCAAGCGGTCGTACAGCGCTCGCCCTTTCGGCGTCAGCGCGACGCCGCGTTGTTCAATTTCTCCAAAGCGCGCAGTGTGGTGGCCGGCAACCGTTGTGCCGTCGTGTTCGACAAACGCTACCTGCTCTTCAAGCGCCTTGAAGCTGGTTTGTCGTAACAGGATCGGGCAATTACGCCGGGGCGGGCCTTCAATGACCGCCTTTGGCGTAATACCGCGTTTTGGCATGCCGTCTTGCACGCGGTCAATGTCCAGCGTACGTGGCGTCAGGTGGTTGATATGTGGCCCTTTAAAGGCCACCACGTCGGCGATTAACCGGTGCTGGTCGTGCAGTTGCTGATACTCGGCTGCGCTGACGGTTGCCTGATGGTGCCAACGGAAGGTTTCCAGCGCCTGTTCGATAAACTCGCTCGCTTGCGCGTGGTCAAGCCCGCCTTGCGCTTCATGCAGGGTAATGAGCTCAAGAGCTCGCTCGGTGAAAATACGGCGGCGGGCCAATAAGCGTTCGGCCAATGCGCGCAGTTCGGGTTGTTCAATCAATTCCAGACGCAACAGTGAAGTAAATACGCGAAACGGACTGGTTTGCAGATCTTTTTCATGCACCGCTCGAAATGCGGTGGAATGCACGGGTACGCCAGCAACGGCCAGATCGTAATAACCGACCGGCGCCATGCCCATAACGTTAAACAGTCGCCTCAGGGTAGCCAATTCGTTGGCGGTACCAACCCGAATGGCGCCATGACGTTCCATTGCCAACCGCTCAACCTCACCGGTAATTTGCAACTGATGCGCCAATTCGGCGTCATTACTCAGCCGTTCCCGGTTGGTTTCGGCAACCAGCTCAAGTAGCTCGCCGTATAAAGGCACTTCCTTTTGATACATATCAGACATGGCATGCGAGAATTTGGCACGGATTTCATTTGGTGAGATGAACTGCTGGGCGGTCATGCGCATAGCTCCTTAATTCAGCATAATCTGAAATTATTATTTTCGGCGATCGTACTGGCCTGGCGGCCGGCTGCCTTGTTTTCAACCCAAGTTTAGCTATCTGACCATGGTTTTGTTATAACCAACTCAAACATATTAGATTTTTATGCGTTAGCTCTCATTTGCGGAATCTTCATGGTACGTATGGGTATCTAGAAGCGGAGAAGGCTTGCCAATGGCAAGATTTTTTAAAAATAAATTCAATACAATCATTGTGATAAAATTAAACTGCCGATTAAATTAAAAATGGCCTGATAAACCCCTTGTGCTTACCGTTGTTTTATGAGTAAATGCAGGTCGGCCTGTGATACAGACCTATTTATGTTCGAGTTCAGATTTAGATGTTGAGTTATGCAGTTCCTTCAAAGTCGTTATCTTTCGATTCCGCTTCAAAGACGAACCTTCTAAGTATCTCCCATAAGTAATGTTTCTGAAAACGGCCACCATTGCCTTATGGCAGATTTTGTAAATATATTTAAAGGTAAAAGTAATGTCTAAGAAGACTGGTCAAGTTAAGTGGTTCAACGAGAGCAAAGGTTTTGGTTTCATTGAGCAACACGACGGCGGTAAAGACGTATTCGTACACTTCTCCGCAATCATGACCGACGGTTTCAAGACTCTGGCTGAAGGCCAGCGTGTCGAGTACACCATCCAGGACAGCCCGCGCGGGCCGGCTGCCGCCAACGTTGTTGCCCTGTAATAACAGGGAATAGCGTAAACGTTCTTAATACAACCGGGAGTGGCCATTGACGCCCCTCCCTGCGGAAGATATTAAGTACACCAAGCCCGCCGTAGTGCGGGTTTTTTAATTTTTGCTCACGAGAGGTTTGTTACGAAAAACTTTAGGATGGGCTGGTAGCGTCCCGACAATAATAAAAATGACGTTGTCATGGATGCTCAAGTAAAAAGGATAGAATCTATGTTTAAAAATACTGTATTAAAAATGGGCCGCGTGAAATGGTTTGACCAAGCCCAAGGCTATGGCGTTATTTCTCCGGTTGATGGTAGTGACGAAATTTATGTTAGCCGTCGTGCTATCGCCAATACCAAAAATAAATCGTTAAACGAAGGTCAGAACGTCGAGTTCTCGATCTACCGCAGCTCCCACGGGCTGTCAGCCGCAGACGTTATCGTGTTCTAAGGCATTCCTTCCTCGCCAGTGCCGGTGTCGCCACCCCCAAGCACTGGCGAAGAAAAATCCCCAAAATTCCACTATCATCAGGCGATTGCTCAATCACCTGGATGTTCGCATGCCAATACCGATAATTTCACTCGCCGCCGCCCGTTCGCTGCATCTTGCCGCTCAGGGATTGCTGGTTCCCAGCAAACGCAAAGCCAAACCTGACGATGTGATTGCCGCCATTCGGCGCATGGGATTATTGCAGATCGATACCATTAGCGTGGTCGCGCGCAGCCCGTATCTGGTGCTGTTCAGTCGATTGGGCGCCTATCCTCCAGAGTGGCTGGAGCAGGCGTTGGCGGGGCGTCAGTTGTTTGAATATTGGGCGCACGAAGCCTGTTTTCTGCCGATTGAAGATTTTGCGTTATTGCGCCACCGCATGCTGGATCCGCAAGGTATGGGCTGGAAATATTCTCAAGCCTGGGTCGACGAACATCAGAGCGCAATTGATGATTTGCTGGCATACGTGGCGGAGCATGGCCCGGTGCGTTCAGCCGATTTCAATGCCGAAAAAAAGGGTAGCAACGGCTGGTGGGATTGGAAACCGGAAAAACGTCATCTGGAGATTTTGTTTACCGCCGGCAGGCTGATGGTAGCCGAGCGCCGTAATTTTCACCGCGTTTACGATCTCACTGAACGTCTATTGCCGGATTGGCACGACGCTACGCAGGCACTGCCTGAGGCGGCGGCTCGTGAGGAGATGCTGACACGCAGCTGCCGTTACCTGGGCATTTTCAAGCCGGAGTGGCTGGCGGATTACTATCGTCTGAAGCGCGTGTCGCCGCAAAAATTGCTGGATCGTTTGACGCGAGCTGACAAAATCATGCCAGTACAGGTCCGTGGGCTCGACGGCACATGCTATGTGCACCATTCGCTGGCGGAGCAATTGGCGCTGGCGCAGCAGGGTAAATTAAAATCTAGCGTCACCACGCTATTGTCGCCATTCGACCCGGTGGTGTGGGATCGCCGCCGCGCACAGGAGCTGTTCAATTTTGAGTACCGGCTTGAATGCTATACGCCGAAGGAAAAACGGCAATATGGCTATTTCACGTTACCGGTGCTGCAGCGTGGCGAGTTGATTGGTCGCATCGATGCAAAAATGCACCGTCGCAAAGCGGAGTTTGAAGTCATCAGTTTTCATACCGAACCACGGGTACGTATGGGGCGGCAGCGCTGTCAGGATGTTTTTCAGGCGATTGAGCGGATGGCCAAATGGCATGGCGCTACCCGTGTTACGCTGGGGAATATACCGGCTTCGGTTCGTGGCGAATGGGGCAGCGGTTGGGAAGTGGGATAACGAACGACGTTGTTATAGGGGGGTAAAACGAGTGACAGCGCCGTTCGTTACAAGCCGAGCCTCAGTTGCTGAAATGGGCAAACAGGGCGATGATTTTGTGAATGCGTTTCATCATTTGCAGGTACAACATTAATTATGTGATGCAGATCACATAATTTACACCGATACGGTGCCCAACACAACCGTAAAATCTGCTTGTGGAAAAGAGCAGCAGTTACATCACCGATGATTAACCTGCCGCTGGACGATATGCTATTCTGTTGCACTTTCCTGATGTCACATTCCCCGCATGGAGGAAGCATGGATCACCGTTTACTCGAAATCGTTGCCTGCCCGGTCTGCAACGGAAAGTTGTACTTCAATAAAGAAAATCAGGAGCTGGTGTGTAAGCTGGACGGTCTGGCCTATCCGCTTCGCGACGGTATCCCGGTGCTGCTGGAAAATGAGGCGCGTACGTTACCACTGGACGAGAAACACGCATGAGTTTTATCGCTATCATTCCTGCTCGTTATGCATCCAGCCGTTTACCGGGCAAGCCGTTGGCAGATATCCACGGTAAACCGATGGTGGTACACGTGATGGAACGTGCGCGTGAATCCGGCGCCGCACGCGTGATTGTTGCCACCGATCACCCAGACGTTGCCCGCGCGGTAGAAGTTGCCGGCGGCGAAGTCTGCATGACCAGCCCGGATCATCATTCCGGTACCGAACGCCTTGCGGAAGTGATCGAGCATTACGGTTTTGCCGACGAGCAGATCATCGTCAACGTACAGGGTGACGAGCCGCTGATCCCACCGGTGATTGTACGACAGGTGGCCGAAAACCTGGCCAGCAGCAGCGCCGGCATGGCGACCCTGGCGGTACCGATTGAAACGGCGGAAGAGGCCTTTAATCCCAATGCGGTCAAGGTGGTAATGGACGAAAAAGGGTACGCGCTGTACTTTTCGCGGGCCACCATCCCGTGGGATCGTGAGCGTTTTGCCCAGACCAGGGAGCAGATCGGCGACAGCTTGCTGCGTCATATTGGTATTTATGCCTACCGCGCCGGGTTTGTACGCCGCTATGTCAGTTGGGCGCCGAGCCCGTTAGAACAGATCGAACTGTTGGAGCAGCTACGAGTGCTGTGGTACGGCGAAAAGATCCACGTCGCGGTGGCCAAGGCCATTCCAAGCGTTGGCGTCGATACGCCGGACGATTTACAACGGGTGCGCGACAGCCTGCAGCGCTAAGTCGTGGTGCCCAACGCCGTCGGTACGCCCGTGCCGACGGCTGTTCCCCCTGCATTATCCCCGTTTTATTGATCTGCGTTGAGGAATTTTCCCGTTCATCGTTCGATGATGTCAGGCGTTCTCTACGATTTTCGTGAGGTTTAGCCTAAGTGGAACAGTTACGTGCCGAACTGAGCAAGGTACTGGGTGAGCCAGTCAGTCGGCTGGAACGTGTCAGTGAGCAGCCTTATGCACACCTGTATTCGCTGTACGATCGACAAGGGCATGCGATCCCGCTGATGGCGAAGAGCTTTGTCTGCGCGGGCATTGCCCAGCAGGAGGCCTACAAGCTGTCGATGCTGGCAAGGGAAGGCGACGTGCGTTTGCCGGCAGTTTTCGGCGTGATTTACACCCAACAGGCGCCATACTCTGAGGTATTGCTGATTGAGCGCTTGCGCGGCGTTGCCGTTGAAGCGCCTAGCCGCACGCCGGATCGTTGGCATATGCTGATGGAGCAGATCGTCGACGGCATGCTGGCCTGGCACCGCATCGACAGCCACGGTTGCGTAGGCACCGTTGACAGCACGCAGGAAAATGACTGGTTCTGCTGGTATCAGCAACGGGTCGAGGTGCTGTGGTCAACTCTCAATAACCAGGATTCCCGCCTGCTTACCATGGCAGATCGCCGATTACTGTACCGCACGCGTGAATCATTGACCCATTTCTTCGTCGGTTTTGACGATCCCTGCGTGCTGGTACACGGCAATCTGTCGCTGCGCAGCATGCTCAAGGACGTCAAAACCGATCAACTGCTGGCAATGATTAATCCCGGCATGATGCTGTGGGCGCCGCGTGAATATGATCTGTTCAGACTATGCGAGGCGGGGATGCCCAGCCAGCTGCTGTTCCATTACCTACGGCGGGCGCCGGTGGCGGAATCCTTCCTGTCTCGGCGTTGGTTGTACGTCATCTGGGAAGCGGTTGGCCGCATGATTCACACCGGTAAACTGGATCGGCAGCAGTTTGACGTTGCGTCGCAGCAGTTAATGCCGTGGCTGGCCGACTGACGAGCCTTGCTCCGCCACTGGGGCTGCATCCTGCCCCTTTAATCGCTGCCATAGGCCGCCGAGGGTTTCATACCAGGCGCGCTCGCTGTGTCCAAGGAACATGGCCGAAGGCATGACCCGATCCCAGACGTTGAGCGGTGAGGCGATCGCCAACTGATTGGCCGGCGCCGGGATCGGCTGCAATCCCTGTGCTTCAAAGAAACGCATCGCACGTGGCAGATGATTGGCGGAGGTCACCAGAATAAACCGCTGTTTGCCGACCAGTTGTGCTACCTGCGCCGCTTCCTGTTCGGTGTCGAGCGGTCGATCAAGCACCACCATATCGCTGCGTGGCACGCCAAGGCTGGCGGCAACCCGTGCCGCGGTTTCCGCGTTGCTGAGGGTATTGGCGCCGCGCGCGCCGGTAAACACCATTTTTGCTCCCGGATGGTTCAGGTAGAGCCGCACCCCTTCGGTAACGCGTGGCAAACTGTTACCAATCAGATTGGAGCTCGGCGCCCATTGCGGATTGAAAGTATAACCTCCCCCCAAAACCACGATATAATTCACCGGGTCATTACCGTTATAGGTAACATATTCTGATTCAATAGGCCGCAACAGCCGATCGGCCACCGGTTGCAGACTGAAAAGCAGCAAAAACAGCCAGCTCAGGCTAAGGATCGCTTTGGCGCTTTTCTGCCAACGGGTAAACCACAGCAGCAATAAGGCCAGAGCCATCAGCAGCAGGAGCGCGGGCAATGGCATCAAAATGGAGCCGATGAACTTTTTCAGGGTAAACAGCATCGGAAACAGGGTCCTTTTGGGCGAAAAAACGACATCCGGGCGCAATCAGGCCGCAAGAAGATTTATTCTATGCCAGTCTGTGCCAAAATAGCAGGTTTGAATGGGCGGGTGCGTTGTCCCACGCCAAAAGAACATCAGCGGAGCCGTTGTCCAATGCACGATCGCAATTTTGACGATATTGCTGAAAAGTTTGCGCGTAACATTTACGGCACCACCAAAGGAAAGATTCGCCAGGCGGTGGTGTGGCAGGATCTGACCGCGTTGCTGGCGCAGTTGCCGCAGCGGCCGTTGCGTATCCTTGACGCCGGTGGCGGCGAGGGTCATATGGCCTGTCAATTGGCAGAATTAGGACATCAGGTGTTGTTGTGCGATCTTTCTGGTGAGATGATCCAGCGCGCGGCGCAGTTGGCCGAGCAAAAAGGTGTGAGCCACAACATGCAATTCATACAAAGTTCGGCTCAGGAGATCGGCCAACATTTGGAACAGCCGGTCGATCTGGTATTGTTCCATGCTGTGCTTGAATGGATTGCCGAGCCGCAGGCGGCATTAAAGGCGTTGTATGACTGTCTGCTGCCCGGTGGCGCGCTGTCGCTGATGTTTTTCAATGCCAACGGCCTATTGATGCGCAATGTGGTATTGGGTAACTTTCAGCTGGTCAACCCGGAAGTCAGACGCCGGCGCAAGCGCTCGTTGTCGCCACAATACCCGCACAGCCCGCCGCAGGTTTACGGCTGGCTGGAGAGTCTGGGGATGCGCATCGGCGGCAAGACCGGCGTGCGGGTGTTCCACGATTATCTGCAGAGCAGGCAGTTGCAGACACAGAAATTTGAAGAATTACTGGCGCTTGAACAACACTATTGCCGGCAGGAGCCGTATGTGAGTTTGGGGCGTTATATTCACGTCATGGCGCATAAACCAAACCTGAAGGACGAACTATGAGTGAATTTTCCCAGACTGTACCCGAACTGGTCGCCTGGGCACGGAAAAATGATTTCTCTATTTCGCTCCCTACGGAGCGTCTTGCGTTTCTGCTCGCCATCGCCACGTTGAACGGCGAGCGACTGGACGGCGAGATGAGCGAAGGTGAGCTGGTTGATGCATTTCGCCATGTCAGCAAAGGGTTTGAACAGACGCACGAAACGGTGGCGATCCGCGCCAACAATGCGATCAACGACATGGTGCGCCAGCGCCTGTTGAACCGGTTTACCAGCGAACTGGCGGATGGCAATGCCATCTACCGCCTGACGCCGCTTGGTATCGGTATCACCGATTACTATATCCGCCAGCGCGAGTTCTCTACCTTGCGTCTGTCGATGCAGCTGTCGATCGTGGCGCAGGAATTGAAGCGAGCCGCCGATGCCGCCGAAGAAGGCGGGGATGATTTCCACTGGCACCGCAACGTGTTTGCGCCGCTGAAATATTCGGTGGCAGAAATCTTTGACAGTATCGACATGACCCAGCGGGTGATGGATGAACAGCAGCAGGGGGTGAAGGAAGATATCGCCGCGCTGCTTAACCAGGACTGGCGTGCCGCGATCTCCAGTTGCGAAATGCTGCTGTCGGAAACCTCCGGCACGCTGCGCGAATTGCAGGATACGCTGGAAGCGGCGGGGGACAAGTTGCAAGCCAATCTGTTGCGCATTCAGGACGCCACGCTGGGCGAGATGGAACTTGGTTTCGTCGACAAGCTGGTGTTTGATCTGCAAAGCAAACTGGATCGTATTATCAGTTGGGGTCAGCAGGCGATCGACCTGTGGATCGGCTATGACCGCCATGTGCACAAGTTTATCCGTACCGCGATCGACATGGATAAAAACCGCGTATTTGCCCAGCGTCTGCGCCAATCGGTGCAGAATTACTTCGACAATCCGTGGGCGCTGACGCACGCCAATGCCGATCGCCTGCTGGACATGCGCGATGAAGAGCTGGCGCTGCGCAGTGACGAAGTGACCGGCGAGCTGCCACCGGATCTGGAGTTCGAAGAGTTCAGCGAGATCCGTGAACAGCTGGCAGCGATGATCGAACAGGCGCTGAAGGTTTATCAGGAACAACAGTTGCCGCTCAATTTAGGGGCGGTAATGCGCGATTATCTGGCGCAATATCCGCGTGCGCGTCATTTTGACGTAGCACGCTTAGTGGTCGACCAGGCTGTGCGCCTTGGTGTGGCTGAAGCTGATTTTTCAGGGTTGCCGGCGCAATGGCAGGCAATCAATGATTACGGAGCCAAGGTACAGGCCCATGTCATCGACAAATATTGAACACATCATGCCAGTGAAACTGGCCAAGGCATTGTCTAACGCGCTGTTCCCGGCGCTCGACAGCCAACTGCGTGCGGGGCGTCATATCGGCATCGATGAGCTGGACAACCACGCTTTCTTAATGGATTTTCAGGACGAACTGGAAGTATTTTACGCTCGTTACAGCGTGGAGCTGATCCGCGCGCCGGAAGGGTTCTTCTACCTGCGACCGCGTTCCACCACGCTGATCCCGCGTTCGGTACTGTCCGAGCTGGACATGATGGTGGGCAAGATACTCTGTTATCTCTATCTGAGCCCAGAACGCCTGGCGCATGAAGGTATTTTCAGCCACCAGGAACTGTATGATGAGCTGCTGAGTCTGGCGGATGAAAATAAACTGCTGAAGTTCGTCAATCAGCGTTCAACCGGCTCTGATCTGGACCGCCAGAAACTGCATGAAAAAGTGCGCACCTCGCTGAACCGCCTGCGTCGCTTGGGCATGGTCTATTTCATGGGCGGTGACAGTAGCAAATTCCGTATCACTGAAGCGGTGTTCCGCTTTGGCGCGGACGTGCGCAGCGGCGACGATCCACGTGAAGCGCAGCTGCGCATGATCCGTGACGGCGAAGCGATGCCGGTCGAAAATAGCCTGCTGCTGAATGACGAACCGGACAGCGAAGACCCATCGACGGACCACACCCCGGACAGTGCAGAGGATGAACAGGAATGATTGAACGCGGTAAATTTCGCTCACTGACGCTGATTAACTGGAACGGTTTCTTCGCCCGCACTTTTGATCTGGATGAATTGGTCACCACGCTTTCCGGCGGCAACGGCGCCGGTAAATCCACCACCATGGCGGCGTTTGTTACGGCGCTCATCCCGGATTTGACGCTGCTGCACTTTCGTAATACCACCGAAGCTGGCGCCACCAGCGGTTCGCGCGACAAGGGTCTACACGGCAAGCTGCGTGCCGGGGTGTGTTATTCCACCCTCGACGTGGTTAACTCGCGTCACCAGCGGGTGGTGGTGGGCGTTCGTTTACAACAGGTTGCCGGCCGCGATCGTAAGGTCGACATCAAACCGTTCACCATCCAGGGCCTGCCGACGGCGGTCCAGCCGACCGAAATTCTGACCCAGACGGTGGGTGAGCGTCAGGCGCGAGTGCTGTCACTGCAAGAGTTGAAAGAACGCGTCGAAGAGATGGAAGGGGTGCAGTTCAAACAGTTCAACTCGATCACCGACTATCACTCGCTGATGTTTGACCTGGGCGTGATCCCGAAACGTCTGCGTTCCTCGGCGGACCGCAGCAAATTCTATCGTCTGATCGAAGCCTCGCTGTATGGCGGGATTTCCAGCGCCATTACCCGCTCGCTGCGTGATTATCTGTTGCCGGAAAACAGCGGCGTGCGCAAGGCGTTTCAGGATATGGAAGCCGCATTGCGTGAAAACCGCATGACGCTGGAAGCGATTCGCGTCACCCAGTCCGACCGTGACCTGTTTAAGCACCTGATTTCAGAAGCGACATCCTACGTGGCGGCGGACTATATGCGTCACGCCAATGAACGACGCATCCATCTGGATGGCGCGTTGGTGCTGCGCAACGATTTGTTCGGTAGCCGCAAGCAGCTGGCTGCCGAGCAGTATCGCCACGTGGAAATGGCACGGGAGCTGGCTGAGCAAAGCGGTGCCGAATCGGATCTGGAAACCGACTATCAGGCAGCCAGCGATCACCTGAACCTGGTGCAGACCGCCATGCGCCAGCAGGAAAAGATCGCGCGTTACGAGGCCGATCTGGAAGAACTGACCTACCGGCTGGAAGAACAGAACGAAGTGGTGGCGGAAGCCAGCGAACAGCAGGCAGAAAACGAAGCGCGGGCCGAAGCGGCCGAGCTGGAAGTGGACGAACTGAAGAGTCAACTGGCCGATTACCAGCAGGCACTGGACGTGCAGCAAACGCGTGCCATCCAGTACCAGCAGGCGTTACAGGCGCTGGAGCGCGCACGTGCGCTGTGCCAGTTGCCGGAACTGAGCGCTGAAAACGCCGAGCAGTGGCTGGAAACCTTCCAGGCGCGCGAGCAGGAGGCAACCGACGCCTTGCTGAAGCTGGAGCAGAAGCTGAGCGTGGCCGATGCCGCCCACAGCCAGTTCGAGCAGGCCTATCAACTGGTGTGCAAGATCGCCGGTGAAGTCAGCCGCAGCGAAGCCTGGCAAACCGCGCGCGAGCTGTTGCGCGACTGGCCTTCGCAGCAGCATCAGGCGGAACGGGTACAACCGCTGCGCCTGCGCCTGAGCGAACTGGAGCAGCGCCTGCGTTCGCAGCAGGACGCCGAACGCTTGTTGCAGGAGTTCTGCAAGCGCCAGGGGCGGGATTACCAGCCGGACGAGCTTGACGCCTTGCAGCAAGAGCTGGAAAAGCGACTGGAGTCGCTGTCGCTGAACGTCAGCGAAGCCGGCGAACGGCGGATGGAAATGCGCCAGGAACTGGAGCAGATCCAACAGCGTATCAAAGAATTGACCGCGCGCGCGCCGATATGGCTGGCGGCGCAGGATTCACTGGGTCAGTTGAGCGAGCAGAGCGGTGAGCCGCTGGAAAGCAGCCAGCAGGTTACCGAGTACATGCAGCAGTTGCTGGAACGCGAACGTGAAACCACGGTTGAGCGTGATGAAGTGGCTGCCCGCAAACGCGAGATCGACGCGCAAATCGAACGACTCAGTCAGCCGAGCGGCGCGGAAGACCAGCGTCTGGTGACCCTGGCAGAACGCTTCGGCGGCGTATTGCTGTCTGAAATTTATGACGATGTGACCATCGACGATGCGCCGTACTTCTCGGCGCTATACGGCCCGTCACGCCACGCGATCGTGGTACCGGACCTGTCGCTGGTGCGCGAAATGCTGGAGGGGCTGGAGGATTGCCCGGAAGATCTCTATCTGATCGAGGGGGATCCACAGTCGTTCGATGACAGCGTGTTCGCCGTTGAAGAACAGGAAAAAGCGGTGGTGGTGAAAATCGCCGACCGCCAATGGCGTTATTCCCGCTTCCCTGAAGTGCCTTTGTTTGGCCGCGCGGCGCGTGAGCAGCGCCTGGAAGTATTGCACGCAGAGCGCGAATCGTTGGCTGAGCGTTACGCCAACCTGTCATTCGACGTGCAGAAAACCCAGCGTTCTCACCAGGCATTTAGCCGGTTTATCGGCACACATCTGGCGGTGGCGTTTGACGCCGATCCGGAAGCAGAAATACGCACGCTGAACGGCCGTCGCAACGAAATCGAACGTGCGCTGAATAATCATGAAGCGCAGAACCAGCAGCAGCGCCAGCAATACGATCAGGCAAAAGAAGGCATTTCGGCGTTGAACCGTCTGACGCCACTGGTTTCCTTGCTTAATGACGACACCTTGCAGGATCGGGTGGAAGAGCTGCACGAAGAGCTGGAGGAGGCGCAGGACGCCGCGCGTTTTCTGCAACAGCATGGCGTATCGCTGACCAGGCTGGAACCGCTGGTGTCGGTATTGCAGAGCGATCCCGAACAGCACGAGCAGCTGCAGCAGGATTACCAGCAGGCGCAAAGCGTACAGCGTCAGGCCAAGCAGCAGGCGTTTTCCCTGACTGAAGTGGTTCAGCGTCGTGCGCACTTCAGCTACACCGATTCGGCCGGTATGCAGAATGCCAACAACGATCTTAACGACAAGTTGCGTCAGCGGCTGGAGCAGGCAGAGGCGGAGCGCAGTCGTGCCCGCGATCGACTACGCCAGTACCAGACTCAGTTTACCCAGTACAGCCAGGTACTGGCGTCGCTGAAAAGCTCCTACGACGCCAAACGCGACATGCTGAAAGAGCTGAGCCAGGAACTGGTCGACATCGGCGTACAGGCCGATGCCAACGCCGAAGCACGTGCGCGCCAGCGCCGCGACGAGCTGCATGCTGCGCTGAGCAATAACCGCGCACGTCGCAACCAGCTGGAAAAACAGCTGACCTTCTGTGAAGCGGAAATGGACAGTCTGCAGAAGAAACTGCGCAAGCTGGAACGCGACTATCATCAGTTGCGTGAGCAGGTGGTGACCGCCAAGGCCGGCTGGTGCGCAGTGATGCGCATGGTGAAAGACAACGGCGTTGAGCGTCGTCTGCACCGCCGTGAACTGGCCTACATGGACGGCGACGAACTGCGCTCGATGTCGGATAAGGCGCTGGGTGCGCTGCGTCTGGCGGTTGCGGACAACGAACATCTGCGCGACGTGCTGCGTCTGTCGGAAGATCCAAAGCGGCCGGAGCGTAAAATCCAGTTCTACATCGCGGTGTATCAGCACCTGCGTGAGCGTATTCGTCAGGACATCATCCGTACCGACGATCCGGTCGAAGCCATCGAACAGATGGAAATCGAACTGGGCCGTCTGACCGAAGAGTTGACGGCACGCGAGCAAAAACTGGCGATCAGTTCCAAGAGCGTGGCGAACATCATTCGCAAAACCATTCAGCGTGAACAGAACCGCATCCGCATGCTCAACCAGGGCTTGCAGGCGGTATCCTTTGGTCAGGTGAAGAGCGTACGTTTGAATGTCAACGTGCGCGAAGCCCACGCCACGCTGCTGGACGTGCTGTCCGAGCAGCAGGAACAGCACCAGGATCTGTTCAACAGCAACCGGCTGACCTTCTCCGAAGCGCTGGCCAAGCTGTATCAGCGCCTGAACCCGCAAATTGATATGGGCCAGCGCACGCCGCAAACCATCGGCGAAGAGCTGCTGGATTACCGTAACTACCTGGAGCTGGAAGTCGAAGTATTCCGTGGTTCCGACGGTTGGCTGCGGGCCGAAAGCGGCGCCTTGTCTACCGGTGAAGCGATCGGTACCGGCATGTCGATCCTGGTGATGGTGGTTCAGAGCTGGGAAGAAGAATCACGCCGTCTGCGCGGCAAGGATATTTCGCCGTGCCGTTTGCTGTTCCTGGATGAAGCCGCGCGTCTGGATGCCAAATCCATTGCTACGCTGTTCGAGCTGTGCGATCGCCTGGAAATGCAGCTGATTATCGCTGCGCCGGAAAATATCAGCCCGGAAAAAGGCACCACTTATAAACTGGTGCGTAAGGTGTTCCAGAATCAGGAACATGTCCACGTGGTTGGCTTGCGCGGCTTTGCCGCAGAACCGCTGGCGGTGGAGACCAACCCGGCACCAGCGCCGCAGGCATAAGCCAAAAGCGTCCTTAAAACTCTGAAAATAGCCGCCTTGGGGTGGCTATTTTTTTTCGGTACGAGGATGATAGTGCGTTTTTAGCCGCCGACAACCATCGGCTAGCTTAATGAAATAAACAGTAATTCTGTGCTGTCTGAGAGCAAAGCAGCCTTTCTGTTTGTATACTTGGATTAAGCAGTAAACTTTGATGTATTTTTGTGAGCATACAGGGGGCAAGGGATGTTGCTTATAAAAGGAAGCACAATACGACGTCTGGCACTGAGTTGCGCAATTGCAGGTAGTTTTGCCGCGTCGTTACCCGCATGGGCCACTGTGCCGGCGTTGTCCGCCGCGTCCTCCAGCATGTCGGTCGCGCAAAGCCGTTCCGAACTGGTTGCGGCGTTGCCTGGCGGCGTGACGCCGCACTACCTTTCAACCCTGGCGCCGTTGTATGCGGCCAACCAGATGCAGCCAATGTGGCAGGATCGCGAGGCGGTGCAGCAGTTTCAGCAGCAATTGGCGGAACTGGCCATTTCTGGCATACAGCCGCAGTTTACCCAATGGGTCAGGCAATTGACCGATCCGGCCATCAGCGATATGGGCCGGGACATCATCCTGTCTGACGCCATGCTTGGTTATCTGCAGTTTGTGTCGTCAATCGGCGCCAACGGCAACAACTGGTTATACAGTAACATTCCGTACAAACTGACCACACCGCCGGGTACCGTCATCAACCAGTGGCAGTTAGCGGTGCGGCAGGGCAAGGCACAGGCGTACGTTGAGTCGCTGGCGCCACAGCACCCGCAATATGCCAAAATGCATCAAGCGCTGCGCGACATGCTGGCCGATAACCGCCCCTGGCCGCGACTGGCCAATGGGCCGAGCCTGCGCCCGGGCGAGATCAGCAACGATATCCCTGCGCTGCGTGAAATCCTGCAGCGGACCGGCATGATGATAGATGTTCCGGCCGCCAGTCTACCTGCGCAGGAGCCGGCGGTGGTTAATCGCGCCGCCGCTCCGGTGGTGAATGACGATTTATCCGTTGATGAGGAAGCGCTGCGCGAGAACCGCGGCACGGTGGTCAGCCCATCGGCGGCCCCGGTGGACAATATCACCACGCCAACTGACAGCGCACTATTGCAGCCACCGCCCGCAGCGGCATCGATGGCTGACAACCTGTATTCCGGCGAGCTGGTCGAGGGGGTGAAGCGCTTTCAGAAATGGCAGGGGTTGAGTGCCGACGGGATCATCGGCGTGCGAACGCGCGAATGGCTGAACGTGTCGCCGCAAATGCGAGCGTCACTGCTGGCATTGAACATTCAGCGGCTGCGCATCCTGCCGGGGCGCGTCAGTAACGGCATTATGGTCAATATTCCCAATTATTCACTGACCTATTACCAGAATGGCAATGAAGTGCTGTCGTCGCGGGTTATCGTTGGCCGCCCCAGCCGCAAGACACCGATGATGAGCAGCGCTTTGAACAACGTGGTGGTTAACCCGCCGTGGAACGTGCCGACCACGCTGGTGCGTGAAGACATCGTGCCGAAAGCGATGCGAGACGCCAACTATTTCCGCAAACATGGTTATACCGTGCTTTCCGGCTGGAGCAACGATGCCGAAGTGATTGATCCGTCAATGATTGACTGGAATATGGTCTCAGCGCGCAACTTCCCGTATCGCATCCGTCAGGCACCAGGGGCTACCAACTCGTTGGGGCGCTTCAAATTCAATATGCCCAGCTCGGATGCCATCTATCTGCACGATACGCCGAATCATAATCTGTTCCAAAAGGATATCCGGGCGCTCAGTTCGGGGTGTGTGCGGGTTAATAAGGCTTCTGACCTGGCCAATATGCTGTTGCAGGATGCCGGTTGGAACAATAGTCGTGTTTCCTCAACCCTGAAACAGGGAAATACTACTTATGTCAATGTACGTCAGCATATCCCGGTGAAATTGTATTATTTAACTGCCTGGGTTTCTGATGATGGAAAGCCACAATTCCGTACAGATATTTACAATTACGATAATACCGTGAGATCCGGCGCACAAATTTTGGCTCAGGCCGAAAAATTAATGCAATAAATGCAGTAATTATAAATAAATAACGGTCAGAATATCGGGCCATATGGCCGGCGCCCAATCCCTGGGCGCCGGTAAACCGCGGGACATCACGGGTTGACTCAGCCTGCGTAGCCGGTTATGGTTCGGGCAGTGCGCTTTTTTGTGCATATTTTTTTGATATTCTTGCCGGGTTTGACAGAAACATGGACAAAATAGATCATCACCGCCGTAAGTGGTTAACGTTAGGTACGGCTGCCATGGGCATAGCGCTGCTCCCAGGGCAAGCATTTGCCAGTCTTTCAACTTCTCGCCCACGTATTCTGGTAGTAAATAACCTGCATACCGGAGAATCGCTTAAAGCCGAATTCTTTGATGGCAAAGGTTATAATAAAGAAGAGCTGGCTCGTCTAAATCATCTTTTCCGCGATTACCGTGCAAATAAAGTGAAATCGATAGACCCGCGTCTGTTCGATCATTTATATCGTTTGCAGGGCCTGCTCGGCACCAGCAAACCGGTTCAGTTGGTCTCCGGTTACCGTTCGCTCGGTACCAATAACGAACTGCGTTCGCACAGCCGCGGTGTGGCCAAGCACAGCTACCATACCAAAGGGCAGGCGATGGATTTCCATATCGAAGGCATCCAACTGAGTAATATCCGCAAAGCCGCGTTAAAAATGCGTGCGGGTGGTGTAGGATATTACCCACGTAGCAACTTTGTACACATTGATACCGGCCCGGCTCGGACCTGGTAATCATTCAGTACGCTGATTGACGCGCCGGCCGGCAGGTTCGGCGCCGTGGTTGTTGGAGCTTTATGAACTATAAAATTATTCCCGTTACCGCATTTAGCCAGAACTGTACGCTGATCTGGTGTGATGAGACACGTCAGGCAGCGCTGGTCGATCCCGGCGGCGAAGCGGAAAAACTGCAGGCGGCGGTGGCGGAAGCCGGCGTGACGCTGACGCAAATTCTGCTGACCCATGGCCATCTTGACCACGTTGGCGCTGCGGCGGAGCTGGCCGAGCACTATCAGGTGCCGATCTACGGCCCTGACAAGGAAGACGCCTTCTGGCTCGACGGCTTGCCGGCGCAAAGCCGCATGTTTGGGCTGGAAGAGTGTGCGCCGCTTACGCCAACCCGCTGGCTGGCGGAAGGCGATACGGTGCAGGTCGGTGCAATGACGCTGAAGGTACTGCATTGCCCGGGGCATACGCCGGGGCATATCGTTTTCATCAACGATCGCACTCGTCTGGCGCTGGTGGGCGATGTGCTGTTCAACGGCGGAGTGGGGCGCACGGATTTCCCTCGTGGCGACCACCAGGCACTGATCAACGCCATCCATGACAAATTACTGCCGCAGGGCGACGACATGGCGTTTATTCCCGGCCATGGACCCATGTCGACCTTCGGTCAGGAGCGTCTGCATAACCCGTTCCTGCGTGAGGAACCGGCAGTCTGGTAATCTGCTAGCGGCAGAAAAACCAAAGGGGCGCATTTGCGCCCCTTTTTAGTTGTCGGCCGGCGATTACAGCACGGCGACGATGGCTTCACACAGTGGCGCCATGTTGTCTGGCGTCATGCCCGCCACGTTGACGCGACCGGAGTTTACCGCGTACACGCCAAACTCATCGCGCAAACGTAGCACCTGTTCTTTGGTCAGGCCGCTGAACGAGAACATGCCGTTCTGGTTGATGATAAAGCTGAAATCCTGCTCTGCGCCTTTTTCCTGCAGGGTATTGACGAACAGCTGGCGCATGCGATGGATGCGTTGACGCATGTCGGTCAGTTCCTGCTCCCAGATGGCGCGCAGTGCCTCATTGCTCAGGATGGTCGCCACCACCGCAGCGCCGTGTGACGGCGGGTTGGAGTAGTTGGCGCGAATTGCCGCTTTCACCTGGCTAAAGGCACGATCGGCGGTGTCGGCATCCGCAGCGACGACGGTGCAGGCGCCTACGCGTTCGTTATACAGGCCGAAGTTCTTAGAGTAAGAGCTGGCGACGATCAGTTCCTGATGCTTGGCCGCAAAAATACGCAGGCCCTGGGCGTCTTCTTCCAACCCGTTGGCAAAGCCCTGGTAGGCGAAGTCGAACAGCGGCAGCCAGCCATTGGCGGCGGAAAGCTCGGCCAACTGGCTCCATTGTTCCGGCGTTGGATCGATGCCGGTCGGGTTGTGACAGCAGCCGTGGAACACCACGACGTCACCGGCCTGTGCCTGTTTCAGGCTATTGACCAGACCGTCAAAGTTCAGCGCATGGTTGTCGGCATCATAATAATCATATTCCAGCACTTCCAGACCGGCAGCGCTGAATACGTTTTTGTGGTTTGGCCAGCTTGGGTTGCTGATCCAGACGCGCTTGGCGCTGGTCTGGTTGGCGATAAAGTCACCGGCAACGCGCAGACCACCGGTGCCGCCTGGCGTTTGCGCGGTGCGCGCACGCTTGTCGGTGATGATGGCGCTGCCTTTGCCGAACAGCAGTTCCTGCGTGCAGGTGGCGAACGCCGGGATACCTTCAATGCCGAGATAATTCTTGGTGGTTTCGTTTTCCAGCAGGTATTGCTCGGCTTTTTTCACGCTGGTCAGCACTGGCGTTTTACCAGTTTCATCTTTATAGACGCCGATACCCAGGTTGATTTTGTTCGGACGGGCGTCCGCGCGGAAAATATCGGTCAAACCCAGAATGGGATCGGCTGGTGCAGCGGTGATCTTTTCAAACATGTCAGATGCTTCCATGGCTTAGAGTTAAGCAGTCAGAGGCATCAGGGTAGCGCCAGTTATGCGCTTTGCCAACCGTTTGCGAGAAAAACACCTCGATCTTGTGATGGGCGCATATTCAGCACAAAAAATGACGCAAAAAGGCTTTCAGGCAGGATAAAAATTTAACCGGAGGGCGGAAAACAAAAACAGGGCCGAAGCCCTGTTTTATTAACTTGTCCGGCAGCGAACCGCCGTTAAGCGAGTAACGAATTAGAACTGGTAAACCAGACCAACAGCAACAACGTCGTCGGTAGAGATGGCGTTGGCTTTGGTGAATTCGTTGTCGTCCAGCAGGTTGATTTTGTAATCAACGTAGGTAGACATGTTTTTGTTGAAGTAGTAGGTGGTACCTACAGAAACGTATTTAACCAGATCCGCATCGCCGCCATTGAAGGTTGCGTTGTTAGCAGAACGGCCAGCCAGTTGCTTGCCTTTGGACTGCAGGTAAGACACTTCTGGACGCAGACCGAAGTCGAACTGGTACTGTGCGGTGACTTCGAAGTTCTGGGTTTTGTTAGCGATGGCGTTGGACGCTTCGCCGTAAGGAGTCATGTTACGGGTTTCAGAGTACATGGCTGCCAGGTACACGTTGTTGGCGTCGTATTTCGCGCCCACGGTCCATGCATCAGCCTTGTCGCCGCCAGCGGTAGAGTTGCGGGTCTGGGCATCGGTACGGTCGGAAGATGCGTATGCCGCACCCACGCTCACGCCGGAATCCAGGATGTCATAGGTAGAAGACAGGCCCCAACCGTCGCCGTTTTGTTTCTTCAGCGCGCGACCGTCGTTTTCGTTTTTGCCCTGGTACTGAGCAGCAAAGTTCAAGCCGTCAACCAGACCGAAGAAGTTGTTGTTACGATAAGTCGCAACGCCGTTGGTACGGCCGGTCATAAAGTTGTCGGTAACGGTGTAAGTATCGCCGCCGAACTCTGGCAGCATATCGGTCCAGCCTTCTACGTCATACAGAACGCCGTAGTTACGGCCGTAATCGAATGAACCGTAATCAGCGAATTTCAGACCTGCGAAGCCCAGACGAGTCTTGGTGCCTTCGGTGCCTTGAGATTCAGCGTGGTTAGCTTGCACGTTGTATTCCCACTGGCCGTAACCGGTCAGTTGGTCAGTAATCTGGGTTTCACCTTTGAAGCCGAAACGAACGTAAGATTGGTCGCCGTCGTCGCCTTTGCTGTCAGAGAAGTAGTGCAGGCCGTCAACTTTACCGTACAGATCCAGCTTGTTGCCGTCTTTGTTATAGATCTCAGCTGCGTTTGCTGCACCAGCAGCCAACAGAGCTGGAATTACCACTGCAAGAATGTTGCGCTTCATCATTATTACCCTCATTGGTGTTATTCGGACACCTTGCCACTGCCGCCAATAATTCTTTTGGAACTATTGTTGATAGATTGGTGTCGTCCTGTGTCTGCACGCAGTGTTCCATTCACCGTCGGGTTAATCTAGAACGAAAATGCTACTAATATCGTAATCAGGTTTCAATGGGAAACAATGTGTAACTAAATATTAATGAAAGGGAACTTTGTGACGCAGGTCAATAATAAAAAATGCGAAAGGCCAGCGATGCTGGCCTTTGTTTTGTAACAAAATGGTGTCGAAACTGTTTAGCGTCGTTAATTAGAAGCTGGCGTTTCGTGGCGTGCGCGGGAATGGAATCACATCACGAACGTTCTGCACGCCGGTCACATAGGCGATTAAACGTTCAAAACCGAGGCCGAAACCGGAGTGCGGAACGGTGCCGTAACGGCGGAGATCGCGATACCACCAGTAGTCTTCCTTGTTCAGACCCATCTCTTCCAGACGCTGATCGAGCACGTCAAGGCGTTCTTCACGCTGCGATCCGCCGATGATTTCGCCGATTCCCGGTGCCAGAACATCCATCGCCGCGACGGTTTTGCCGTCTTCGTTCATACGCATATAGAAGGCCTTGATGTCCTTCGGATAATTCTTGACCACTACCGGTGCCTTGAAGTGTTTCTCGGCCAGATAACGCTCGTGTTCAGATGACAGATCAATGCCCCAGGACACCGGGTTTTCAAAGGTTTGACCGGACGCCAGCAGGATCTCGACGGCGTCGGTGTAATCAACCTGGGCAAAATCAGAGGTAACAAAGCGTTTCAGACGTTCAACCGCGTCTTTATCTACCCGCTCTGCAAAGAACTGCATATCATCGGCACGTTCATCAAGCACGGCCTGGAAGACATACTTCAGCATGCTTTCCGCCAGGCCGGCGACGTCATCCAGCGAGGCGAAGGCCACTTCCGGTTCAATCATCCAGAACTCGGCCAGGTGACGGCTGGTGTTGGAGTTTTCCGCACGGAAAGTTGGGCCGAAAGTGTAAACTTTTGACAACGCACAGGCGTAGGTTTCGCCGTTCAACTGGCCGGAAACGGTCAGGAAGGCCTCTTTACCGAAGAAGTCCTGGCTGAAGTCGACAGCGCCCTTATCGTCGCGCGGCAGGTTTTCCAGATCCAGCGTGGAGACGCGGAACATTTCGCCGGCACCTTCGGTATCGGACGCGGTAATCAGCGGCGTGGATACCCAAAAATAGCCGTTTTCATGGAAGAAACGATGGATCGCCTGCGCCAGCGTATGGCGTACGCGTGCGACTGCGCCGATCAGGTTGGTGCGTGGGCGCAGGTGGGCCACTTCGCGCAGATACTCAATGCTGTGACGCTTGGCAGCCATTGGATAGGTATCCGGATCGTCCACCCAGCCGACCACCTTGATGGCGGTCGCTTGCAGCTCAAAGCTCTGGCCTTCGCCAGGGGAGGCCACTACCTTGCCGGTCACTTCAACCGAACAACCGGTCGTCAGGTGCAACACTTCATCCTGATAATTCGGCAGAGAATTATTAACGACGGCCTGTAACGGATCAAAGCAGGAGCCGTCATAAACGGCGAGGAAGGAGATACCAGCTTTAGAATCTCTCCGGGTACGTACCCAGCCGCGCACGGTGACTTCACTGTCAACCGCAGCACGCCCTTGCAGCACGTCGCATACAGGCACTACGCTCATAGATTTCTCTCTTTAATTGATTTGATGAAGAAATAGCTTACCACCCAAGAAAATGGGGATGAGACTATGTTACTTGCCGCGGTGCAGAGCACAAGCAGAAATCACCAGATTGGTGCAACATTTCTTGCACTTCGGCGATGGCGTTGATGCAGTGACTAAAGAAGCAGGAAAAAGCCGGCGTGACGGGGTCAGCCGGCGGTACTTCAACTGGCCTTTTTCACCAGCGGCAAGTCAAAGGCCTTGCGCAGTGCCTTGACAAACGCCTGGTCCTGGCAAATGGTCTTGCCCGGGCTGTCAGACAGCTTGGCGACCGGTTTGCCTTTACACTCCACCAGTTTGATGACGATATTCAACGGCTTGACGTCGGGAATATCGCAGGTGAGGCGGGTGCCGATGCCGAACACCAGATTGATGCGCTGATAAAAGTGGCGATACAGCGCCAGCGCTTTGTTCAAATCCAGATTATCGGAAAACACCAGCGTTTTACGCATCGGATCGATGCCGAGCTTCTGGTAATGGGCGATGGCTTTTTCGCCCCATTCAAACGGATCGCCCGAGTCGTGGCGCAGCCCCTGATAGCGTTCGGCAAACTGCGGACCGAAATCGCGCAGGAAAGCGTCCATGGTGATGCAGTCGGTGAGCGCAACGCCCAGCTGATCCGGGTATTCATCCAGCCAGGCTTGCAGCGCAGCGCGTTGGCTATTGGCCAGCACCGGGCTGATCTGCTGATGCGCCTGGAACCATTCGTGCGCCTGGGTACCGACCGGCGTCAGGTCTAGCCGGTGCGCCAAATCGTAGTTACTGGTGCCGACGAGATAAGGAAATTCCTGTTTTAACGTACTGACGATCGTCTGCTGTACCTCTTGCGAGAAGCGCCGGCGGGTACCAAAGTCCATCAGTTTGAACCGGGAGATGTCCAGATCACCGGCCAGCTGCTTGAACTGTGCCAGCTTGGCACGCAATTGCACGACCGCCTCGTCCGGCGTCACCTGCGGGGAGCGGTGACGATGCACTACTTCGCTTATTACCGCCAGCAAGGGAACTTCCCACATGATCACTTCACGCCATGGCCCGGCAATACGGATTTGCAGGTGTCCATCGCGGTCATCAATGCTGACCTGCTGCGGGTCATAGCGGAAGTTGCGCAGCCAGTTTAGATAATCCTGGCGGAAAAACGGCAAACCGGACAGATACTGGTATTCGGCATCGGTCAGTGCCAACTGGCTCATCAGCGCGACTTGCGCACGGATCTCGTCGGCATATTCACCCAGCAGCTCGTCTCCGCGGCAGCGGAACTCCGCCGCGACGGTGATCGCGGGATAGCGATGGAACACTGCTTGCTGCATATGAAGCTTGTAGGCATCAGTATCAAGCAGTGATGTCAAAATCGGGGAGGCGTATTGAGTCATAGCGCGTTACAGCATCCTCGTCAGGCGCGTGTCCAAATCTGGATATACCCATCATGTTTCAAACGCTATCTCTCTATATAGAGAAGAGAGGCGATCGCTGCGTTTACCCTGGTCACGGCCTGAGCCGTGCCTTTGAGGATCCGCCCGCTGTCGCGAAGCTGCTTGCGTCATGGGGTATGCTCACAAAAGAGCGAGGAGTATACCCGGATTATCCTGTTATTGAAGCGCCATCACACCATAAATTACCGCACAGGGTCGAGGATTAAACGTGCGCTTGCCGGGCACGCCGCCGCAGCAGCAAAAGTAAAAGCCAGATAAACCAATAAAGTGAGGAACTTAGTCGAATTAGCGATAGAAATTATAAGGTTAATTATTTTAAACAACTGATTTTATCCGCCTTACCGGCGCGGCATTTTTTGTGCTGAGACGCAACATCGCTGCCATGCCGTTGCGGGGGGCTCTGGCACCGTCATCATTGCGACATTAAATGCTGCATATTGCGCAGAGTGCCGATGACACCGCTGGCTGGCGGATGATGAATGATGATCCGCTTCTAATTTCTGCTTGCCACCGCGGGTCGTCTCTGGGTTTTTTTTGTGGCTGTGATACAGTTTATTCACAATCGGGCCCGCGGGGCTCCCGTACGCCGCTGCCGCCACGCCGAGCGGCCAGGCGTCGGCCCGCCACCTGTAACTCACTGAGACGTCAAAGGGTTTGTATGACACAACAGCCACAGGCGAAGTATCGCCACGATTATCGCGCGCCGGATTACACCATTACCGACATTGATCTGGACTTTGAACTGCATGCGGAAACCACGCGCGTGACCGCCGTTAGTCAGCTCAAGCGCCAGGGTGCGGCCGGTGCGTCACTGGTACTGGACGGGGAAGATCTGACGCTGGTGAGCCTGCAGATCGATGGGCAGCCGTGGAGCGCCTACCGCATTCAGGATAACCAACTGCATATTGACGAGCTTCCAGAGCAATTCACCATGACTATCGTCAACGATATTCATCCGGCAAAAAACAGCGCGCTGGAAGGGTTGTATCTGTCTGGTGAGGCCTTGTGTACCCAGTGTGAAGCCGAAGGCTTCCGACACATTACCTATTATCTCGATCGCCCCGACGTGTTGGCGCGTTTCACCACCCGTATCGTGGCGGACAAACAGCGTTATCCGTTCCTGTTGTCCAACGGCAACCGCATCGATCAGGGCGAACTGGCTGACGGCCGCCACTGGGTAAAATGGCAGGATCCGTTCCCCAAGCCGTGCTATCTGTTTGCGCTGGTGGCCGGCGATTTCGACGTGCTGCAGGACAGCTTCATTACCCGTTCCGGCCGTCAGGTGGCGCTGGAACTGTTTGTCGATCGCGGTAATCTGGATCGCGCCGACTGGGCGATGACTTCGCTGAAAAACGCCATGAAATGGGACGAAACCCGTTTCGGTCTGGAATACGACCTCGACATCTATATGATCGTCGCGGTGGATTTCTTTAATATGGGCGCGATGGAAAACAAAGGGTTAAATATTTTTAACTCTAAATATGTGCTGGCGAAGGCCGAAACGGCCACCGATAAGGACTATTTGAACATTGAAGCGGTGATTGGCCACGAGTATTTCCATAACTGGACCGGCAACCGGGTAACCTGTCGCGACTGGTTCCAGCTCAGCCTGAAAGAGGGGCTGACGGTGTTCCGCGATCAGGAGTTCAGTTCGGATCTGGGGTCACGGGCGGTAAACCGTATCGACAACGTGCGGGTGATGCGCGGCGCGCAGTTTGCCGAAGACGCCAGCCCGATGGCACATGCCATTCGCCCGGACAAAGTGATCGAAATGAACAACTTCTACACCCTGACGGTGTATGAGAAAGGGTCGGAAGTGATCCGCATGATGCATACCCTGCTGGGTGAGCAGAATTTCCAAAAGGGCATGCAGCTGTATTTTGAACGTCACGATGGCAGCGCGGCCACCTGCGATGATTTTGTGCAGGCGATGGAAGACGCCTCCAACGTCGATCTGTCGCTGTTCCGTCGTTGGTACAGCCAATCCGGCACGCCAACGCTGACGGTGCGGGACGAATACAACGCCGAGCATCAGCAGTATCGTCTGCACGTCGGCCAGCACACGGCGCCGACCGCCGATCAACCTGAGAAGCTGCCGCTGCATATTCCGTTGAACATCGAACTGTATGACAGTGAAGGGCAGGTGATTGCGCTGCAGAAAGATGGCCTGCCGGTTAACAATGTATTGAACGTGACCGAAGCGGAACAGACTTTTGTCTTTGATGGCGTTGAGCATCCGCCGGTACCTTCGCTGCTGCGTGAATTCTCGGCGCCGGTGAAGCTGGATTATACCTACAGCGACAAGCAGCTGACCTTCCTGATGCAGCATGCGCGTAACGATTTTGCCCGTTGGGATGCCGCGCAGAGCCTGCTGGCCACCTACATCAAACTGAACGTCGCCAAATATCAGCAGAAGCAGCCGCTCAGCTTGCCACTGCACGTGGCCGACGCGTTCCGCGCGGTGCTGCTGGATGAGAAACTGGATCCGGCACTGGCGGCGCAGATCCTGACCCTGCCGTCAGAAAGTGAAATCGCCGAGCTGTTTACGGTCATCGATCCGAGCGCGATCGCGGCGGTGCATGAGGCCATAACCCGCTGCCTGGCGCAAGAAATGGCCGACGAATGGCTGGCGGTCTATCACCACAACAAGACCGACGGCTATCGGGTCGAACATGGCGACATCGCCAAACGTGCGCTGCGTAATACCTGTCTGCACTACCTGGCCTTTGGTGATGTGCAACAGGCGGATAGCCTGGTGGCTGAACAGTTCAAGCACGCCGATAACATGACCGATTCGCTGGCGGCACTGGCAGCGGCGGTGGCGGCGCAGTTACCGTGTCGTGATGCGTTGATGGCCGCGTTCGACGAGCGTTGGCATCAGGATGGTCTGGTAATGGACAAATGGTTTGCGCTACAAGCTACCAGCCCGGACGCCAACGTACTTGCCACGGTGCGCAGCCTGCTGCAACATCGTTCGTTCAGCCTGAGCAACCCGAACCGTACCCGTTCGCTGGTGGGCGCCTTTGCCGCAGCCAATCCATCGGCGTTCCACGCCGTAGACGGTAGCGGCTATCAGTTCCTGGTAGAAATCCTCAGCGATCTGAACACCCGCAATCCGCAGGTGGCAGCGCGTTTGATCGAACCGTTGATCCGCCTCAAGCGGTACGATAGCGGGCGTGAGGCGCTGATGCGCCAGGCGTTGGAGCAGTTGAAGGCGCTGCCAAACCTGTCTGGCGATCTGTTTGAGAAGATCAGCAAGGCGCTGGATGCCTGATCGACGCCACCCTGTGGCCTGATTGAGAGTAAAAATGCCGTTCGGTTAACCCTGAACGGCATTTTTTATTGATGACAATGGCCGATGTTTCAATTCGCTGCGTGCCGCGGGAACTGGTGCGCCGCCGGCGGTGACAATACCCGTTCCAGTACCTGTGCTTCGAGTTCCGCCAACTTCGCCGATCCCTTACGGCGTGGACGCGGCAGATCGATGGTCAAATCCAGCCCAATCCGGCCTTCCTCAATCAGTAGCACTCGATCGGCCAAGGCGATCGCCTCACTGACGTCGTGGGTCACCAGCAGCACGGTAAAGCCATGCTGTTGCCACAGGCTTTCGATCAGTCCCTGCATTTCAATACGCGTTAATGCATCGAGTGCGCCCAGAGGCTCATCCAGCAGCAGCAGACGCGGGCGGTGGATCAGCGCACGTGCCAGCGCGACGCGTTGCTTTTGTCCGCCGGACAGCGCGGCTGGCCATTCATGAGCGCGATCGGCCAGTCCTACCGTTTCCAGTGCCTGTTGCGCATCTTCACGCCAGTCGCCGTGTAAACCGAGTCCGACGTTATCGATGATCTTTTTCCACGGTAGCAGCCGGGCGTCCTGGAACATTAATCGGGTATCATCCCGGGCACTGTCGAGCGGGGCGTTGTTACCGGTCAACAGCTCGCCGCTGCTGGCTTTTTCCAGCCCGGCCAGCAGGCGTAGCAGCGTGCTTTTTCCGCAGCCGCTGCGTCCTACCACCGCGACGAATTGCCCGGCGGTAATGCGCAGTTGCACATTTTCCAATACCGTGCGGTTTCCATAACGTTTCTCGATGGATTGCAGTGTGACCGGCGTACCTTGGGGAATGCGGGTGGGCGTCGTCGTCATGGTGCTTCTCCGTGTTTCAGTTGATAGGCCGGGTGCCAGCGCAGCCAGACGCGCTCAAGCAACTGGGCGCTGAGATCCGCCAGTTTGCCGAGCACGGCATACAGCACGATCGCCACCACCACGATGTCGGTTTGCAGGAACTCGCGGGCGTTCATCGCCAGATAGCCAATGCCGGAATTGGCGGAAATGGTTTCGGCGACGATCAGCGTCAACCACATAAAGCCGAGCGCAAAACGCACGCCAACCATAATCGACGGCAAGGCTCCGGGCAGTACCACCTGGGTGAACAGCCGGAAACCGCTGAGACCGTAACTGCGAGCCATCTCCAGCAGGCCGCGATCGATATTTTTGATGCCGTGATAGGTATTCAGGTAGATCGGGAACAGGGTGCCCAGCGCGACCAGAAAAATCTTGGCGGACTCATCAATACCAAACCACAGGATCACCAGCGGGATCAGGGCCAGATGCGGCACGTTACGGATCATTTGCACCGAACTGTCCAATAGCCGTTCTCCCCAGCGTGACAGACCGGTAATAAAGCCCAGCACCAGACCAAGACTGCCGCCGATGCTAAAGCCGATAAACGCGCGCCAGCTGCTGATGGTCAGGTGTTGCCATAGCTCGCCGCTTTTAGTCAGCATCCAGAAGGCACCGATCACGGCGCTGGGGGCTGGTAGAATGCGGTTCGACAGCCAGCCGACGTCGACCGAAAGCTGCCAGAATGCGACTAGTGCTACCGGCAGTGCCCAGGGTGCCAGGCGGTATAGCAGACGTTGTATATTGTTTGCCATGGGGCGATCCTCAGCTCTGGGCCGCCTTCCGCGGCACGTAAATATTCGCAATCGCTTCACCCTGCGCCTTGACCGCGCGCAATGGCGTTGGTGCTTCGTTGTTGGTCAAATCCAGGTGTGGGAACAGCAGTTCGCCGACGCGATAGGCCTCTTCCAGATGCGGATAACCGGACAGAATAAAAGTATCGATACCCAGATCGGCATATTCCTGTATGCGCGCCGCGACCGTCGGGCCGTCGCCGACCAGTGCGGTGCCTGCCCCGCCGCGAACCAGACCGACGCCGGCCCACAGATTGGGGCTGATTTCCAGATTGTCTTTTTTGCCGCCGTGCAGTTCTGCCATGCGTCGTTGACCGACCGAGTCAAAGCGGGCAAAGGCTTGTTGCGCATCGGCGATGGTCTGTTCGTCCAGATTGGCGATCAGCCGATCGGCGGCGCGCCAGGCCTCCTCGGTGGTTTCACGCACGATGACGTGCAGCCGAATGCCGAAACGTACCTTGCGGCCTTTCGCCGCCGCTTTGGCGCGCACCTGCTCCAGTTTTTCCCTGACCTGGGCCGGCGGTTCGCCCCAGGTCAGGTACAGTTCAACCTGATCGGCTGCCAGATCTTGCGCGGCCTCAGAGGATCCACCGAAATACAGCGGCGGTCGTGGCTGCTGCACCGGCGGGAACAGCAGTTTGGCCCCCTTAACCTGAATATGCTTGCCCTGATAATCAACGGTTTCGCCTTCCAGCACCTTGCGCCAGATATGGGTGAATTCCGCTGAAGCTTCATAGCGTTGCTCATGGTCCAGGTGCAGCCCTTCGGCTGCCAGCTCTTCGGGATCGCCGCCGGTTACCAGATTGAACAGCGCACGACCGTTGGAAAGCCGATCCAGCGTGGCGGCCTGACGTGCCGCCAGGGTCGGTGAAATAATGCCGGGGCGCAGTGCCACCAGAAACTTCAGCCGCTGGGTGACCGGGATCAGCGAGGCGGCCACCAGCCAAGAATCCTCGCAGGAACGCCCTGTTGGGATCAGTACCCCGCCAAAGCCCAGTCGATCCGCCGCTTGGGCGATCTGCTGCAAATAACCGTAATCGACGCTGCGGGCACCTTCGGAAGTACCCAGATAATGGCCGTCCCCGTGGGTGGGCAAAAACCAGAAAACGTTCAGACTCATGATTTATTCTCCTGTATCACTGGGCGCTGGGCAGCCAGACGCGTTGCGAAATATCGACCTTGATCGGTACCAGACGGTTGGCATAGAACAGATCGGCGGTCTGCTGTTGTGCTTTGATGATTTGCGGGCTGAGCTGGGCGATCGCCGTTGGTGGGCGATGCTCCAGATAGGTGGCAATCACCGGTTCCGGCAGTCCCATCGCCCTGGACAGCAATGTGACGCTTTGTGCCCGATCGCTGCGGGTGAGAGCATCGGCCTGCGTCAGCACGTTCAATATCTGTTGAATAAAGGAACCATGGGCTTCGGCATAGGGACGCGCTGCCAGATAGAACGAACCGGTCTGGTTGAGATTGCTGCCGTCGACCAGTACCTTCACGCCGCCTTGCAATAACGCGGCAGAATAATAGGGATCCCAAATCGCCCAGGCGTCTACGTTGCCTTGCTGGAAGGCGGCGCGAGCATCGGCCGGCGTCAGATACACCGGCTGAATATCGGTGAACTTCAGGCCGGCGCGCTGTAACGCCCGTAGCAGCAGATTGTGCGAGCTGGAGCCTTTCTGGAAGGCAACCTTGCGGCCCTTCAGTTCGGCGACGTCTTTGATTGGGCTGTTTTCCGGCACCAGAATCACTTCTGCCTTCGGTTTTGCCGGCTCGACGCCGACGTACAGCAGATCGGCGCCGGCCGCCTGGGCAAAGATCGGCGGTATATCGCCGGTGCTGCCCAAATCGATGCTGCCAACGTTCAATGCTTCAAGCATTTGCGGGCCTGCGGGGAATTCTACCCAACTGATGTTGACCTTGGGGAAACGCTGCTCAAGCATCTGGTGGGTTTTGGCCAATACCAGGCTAACCGAGCCCTTTTGGTAACCGATACGCAACTGCTGCGGTTCATTTTGCGGTGCTGCGGCCGCGAAGCTGGTTGTTGCCAGTGCCAGCAGCCCGGCCAGGGGGGCGCCGCCAAGCCAGCGGCGTAGGGAAGAAAATCGCTTCATCATTACTCCTGATTATTGTATCGGCTTTATGCGGTTTGCCCGGTCAGTAACGCCGACTTGGCCTTGAGCGTGGGCGGCTTGCGGCGGCCTAGCGCCAGATAAAAACTCTCCAGCGCTTCTTCCAGCCGCAGGGAAACGCTTGCTGTCAGCGTTGCCTCACTGCCGTTCAGCGCGATCTGGCTGTCATCGGCGAATACCCCATGCAGCACTTCCTGTGCTTTCAGCGCCGCCAGTACCGGCTTGAGCGCATAGTCCACTGCCAGCATGTGGCCAACCGAGCCGCCGGTGGCCAGTGGCAATACCACCTTGTGCTCAAGTGCACGCTCAGGCAGCAGATCCAGCAGGGTTTTCAACGCGCCGGAGAATGAGGCTTTGTACACCGGCGTGGCGATCAACAGGCCGTCAGCTTGCGCCAGCTGTTCGGCAAAGGCCTTTACCGCCGGGCTGGCGAAGTTGGCATACAGCAGATCGTCGGCGTCAAAGTCATGCAGGTTATACGCGACGACGTCCACGCCTTGTTGTTGTAACCAATGCTGGCTGAGCGCCAGCAACGCCGCAGAACGTGATGGAATGCGTGGGCTGCCAGCCAGTGATATAACGCGCATGACCACTCCTTATAACTAAAAGTTAGGTTTAATTAATAAATTATCGGTAAGCGTTCTAAAACTAACAGCAAAGACGCGCGTTGTTTAAATCTCATTTTTTGCTTTTGTTATGCGCAAATGTGCATTGGCGGCGCAACCTACGGCGGCAGGGAAACGGTTGCGTAAAAAAGACCTTTTTTGCGTTTAATCAATTCCAATTACCCAGGGGATCCCGGATAATACGCCCCCGGTTTGCAACGCTACCCAACCGCAGGCAGGCGACGCGGGTAGGGTGGGCGACCAACAAACACACAGCGTGAAGCATGCTGGTCATCACCGGGAAATCAGGAGCGTACATGTACTACCCCCTCATCAGGAAAGCGTTGTTCCAGCTCGATCCAGAGCGAGCACATGAATTGACCTTTCGCCAGCTGCGTCGTGTAACCGGCAGTCCATTAGCATTTCTGGTCCGCCAATCGGTGCCGACCAAGCCGGTGAGCTGCATGGGGCTGTCGTTTAAAAATCCGTTGGGCTTGGCTGCCGGTCTGGATAAAGACGGTGAATGTATAGATGCCCTGGGCGCGATGGGATTTGGCTTTATCGAAGTCGGGACCGTAACGCCGCGCCCGCAGTCGGGCAATGACAAGCCGCGCCTGTTCCGCATCGTTGAGGCCGAAGGGCTGATCAACCGCATGGGGTTCAACAACCGCGGCGTGGATAACCTGGTTGAAAACGTCAAACGTTCCCATTTTGGTGGCATTCTGGGGATTAATATCGGCAAGAATAAAGATACGCCGGTTGAACAGGGCAAAGACGATTATCTGATCTGCATGGATAAAGTTTATCCGTATGCCGGTTATATTGCGATCAACATTTCCTCGCCAAATACGCCAGGGCTACGATCCTTGCAGTATGGTGAAGCGCTGGACGATCTTTTAGCCGCAGTTAAAAATAAGCAGGCAGAATTACATGCGCGCCATCACAAATATGTGCCGGTGGCGGTAAAGATCGCGCCGGATCTTACTGAAGAAGAATTGATCCAAATAGCAGACAGTTTGCTGCGCCATAATATTGACGGCGTTATTGCCACCAATACCACGCTGGATCGCAAACTGGTGCAGGGCTTGAATTACTGTGAGCAAATGGGGGGCTTGAGTGGCCGTCCTTTACAGTCGCGCAGTACCGAAGTGATCCGCCGACTGTCACAGGAGTTGCAAGGCAAGCTGCCTATTATCGGCGTCGGCGGGATTGATTCTCTGACCGCGGCACGAGAAAAAATAGCGGCCGGGGCAACGCTGGTGCAAATTTATTCCGGATTTATCTTTCACGGCCCACGTTTGATTAAAGATATCGTTACGCATATCTAATATTTTTCCTTTCATTTGTTGCCGGGGGGGTTTATTTCTTCCCCCGGCTCGTCTATATTTTGTCCGTTAGCATAAATATCGTTCGCAGATTTATCCGATGTTTAAGTGGCTTTTATGGTGATAAAATCATCTTTTGGGGTAAATACGGCGTTGGCTTGTGGCGAAAAGGGATAAACGATGAAGATAAAACCTGACGATAATTGGCGTTGGTATTTTGACGCCGAACACGATCGGCTGATGCTCGATTTGGCCAATGGGATGATCTTTCGTTCACGCTTTCCGGCCAAAATGCTAACCCCGGACGCGTTCGCCGAATGCGCATTTTGCGTTGATGACGCCGCACTGTATTTCACTTATGAAGAACAGTGTAAGCAAATCAAACTCAGTCACGAACAACGGGCCGAGCTGGTACTAAATGCGTTGGTGGCGTACCGTTTTCTAAAACCCCTGATGCCCAAGAGCTGGCATTTCGCCCAGCAGCATTTTCCGTTACAGCCGAAAAACGGCGAGCTGGCGGCGGTCAAAGTGATGGAAAGCGGCGAAGACGCTCGCCTGCTGGTGGTGGAAGCCGGCGACAACGCCAGCCTGTGTCTGCTGGCGCAATATCAGCTGTCAGTGGCTGGCCGTACCATGGTGCTTGGCGATGCCATCAAGGTGATGCACGATCGCCTCAAGCCCTGCTCGCAGGATAACGCAGCCGCGCCTGCCTACGATCGGGCGGTATGATTACGCTAGCTTGACATCGGTTTTAGGAATACAGCTGCAAGACAGTATGGTGCCGTTATTCGCCACCGCGCTTTTCTTCAGCGGTGCCACTTCGCCACCGATCAGCTTCAACCGACAGCTGCCGCAGATACCCGCCCGGCAAGAATAGGGTATATGCAGCCCTTGCTGTTCCAACTGCTCCAACAGAATTTGCTGATTATTCCCGCTGAACACCGTTCCCTGGTAGTCAATGGTCACCTGCCGCGCATTGTCCTGCGGCGCCTGTACGCTTTCGACCACCGCACCTGCACCATACGGGCGTGGCGGTTTGCTTGATAATACTTCTAGCGCGTCGCCAACGCGAATCACGCCACTGTTGCGCGCAATCATGTTTTGACCGAAATCGACATCACCGTTATCCGCCGTGCGGAATTGTTGCAGCGTACTCAAGGGTTCACCACTCGGGTGCCTGCGCCCACGCTCGGTGCTGACGGTGGTCAATACGCAGCGACTGCACGGTTTGACCAGATCGAACATCACCTCGCCAACGCGGATCACCTGCCAGCCGTCTTCGGCCCACGGGCTGGCGCCGCTGACCACCAGATTGGGGCGAAACTGCTCCAGTCTGATACTGCCGGGGCAGCGTTGCTGCAGATCGTGGAATGAGCCTTCATTAATCAGCAGGAACGGATAGCCGTCGGCGAATGACAGCGGGATTTCCGGGTGTTTTTTTACCCGACGGCTAAGTTGCGGCCCCAGCCAGCGCAGCTGTACGTCGCGCTGGAAATAGCCGCTGAGCCATTGGTTGATCGCAGGCGGCGCAATGGGCGCAGTAAAGTGGTTGCCCCAGACTTCGGTCGGTTGCCCATCGTCACTGAAATCGCTGAAACGAACGGTGGCACTTGCGCCGTCCGGCGCGGCCAGGTAGAGACCGTCGGCCAGCAGGGCCGGCGTGAACAGCACCATCTGCGGATATTGGCGGGCGGTAATAAAGGTGCCATCGGGCGTGGTGATCATAAAGCTGCGGTCAAACGCCAGGCCATGGCTGGCAACCTGCGCATGCGACAGCCGTAAGCTACGCATGGATTTAACCGGATGTATATAAAGCCTGGATAGCGTGATCATCCTAATCTGCCTATTGTTAATTAGGGAAAAAGGCAACTTTATGACAAGCGATGGGGTTTAGCCATAGCGATTATGCAACCAGCGGCAGCTTTGCGAGCGGTGAAGCGCCGGCGCATCTCCTCCTGACAGCGTCAAGCGCTGGCGTAATAGGCGCACCCATCCCTGCCGCCTCAATGCAACGCGGATTATTTAGGGTATAATGCGCGACAATTTTCTTTTTGGTGATAAGTACGATATGAACTCTCTGTTTGCCAGCACGGCGCGTGGACTGGAAGAACTGTTAAAAAGCGAACTCGAACGGCTTGGCGCTCACGGCTGCAAAGTGGTGCAGGGTGGGGTACATTTTCAGGGTGACGATCGTCTTCTGTACCAAAGTTTACTGTGGAGCCGCCTGGCTTCGCGCATTCTGCTGCCGCTGAATGAATTCCGCGTGCACAGCGATCTGGACCTTTATCTTGGCGTTCAGGCGATCGACTGGACGGAAATCTTTGACGTTGAAAGCACCTTCGCCGTGCATTTTAGCGGCGTCAACGAAGAGATCCGCAATAGCCAGTACGGGGCGCTGAAAGTGAAAGATGCCATTGTTGACAGCTTCACGCGCAAAATTGACCGTCGTCCGACGGTGGCAAAGCAACAGCCGGACATCCGCATTAACGTGTTCCTGCAGCGCGATATGGCCAGCGTGGCGCTCGATCTGAGTGGTGAAGGCCTGCATCAGCGCGGTTACCGCGATCTCACCGGCCAGGCGCCGCTGAAGGAAAACCTCGCCGCCGCCATTGTACAGCGCTCCGGTTGGCAGCCGGGAACGCCAATGCTCGATCCGATGTGCGGTTCTGGCACTCTGCTGATTGAAGCGGCGATGATCGCGGCGGATCGTGCCCCTGGTCTGCACCGTCAGCACTGGGGGTTCAGCGCCTGGCATGGCCACAAGCCGGATCTGTGGCGCGAAGCGGTGACTGAAGCCCAGGTACGCGCGCGGCGCGGCCTGCAAGATACCACCTCGCGCTTCTTTGGTTCGGATATTGACCGTCGGGTAATCGAGATGGCGCGCGCCAACGCCCGGCGTGCCGGCGTCGCTGAATTGATCACCTTTAACGTTAACGACGTCAGCAAAGTAACCAATCCGCTGCCGGAAGGCCCGTTCGGTACCGTGGTCAGCAACCCGCCTTACGGCGAACGTCTGGAAAGCGAACCGGCATTGATTGCGTTGCACAACATGCTTGGCCGCATTATGAAAAGCGCCTTTGGCGGTTGGCAACTGTCGTTGTTCAGTGCGTCGCCAGAGCTGTTGAGCTGTCTGCAATTGCGTGCCGAACGCCAGTTCAAGGCCAAAAATGGCCCGTTGGACTGCGTGCAGAAGAACTACCAGCTGGCGGCCAATCCGCAGGGCAACGGCGGCCTACAGGTGGCCGAGGACTTCGCCAACCGCTTGCGCAAAAATCTCAAGAAACTGGATAAATGGGCGCGGCAGCAGGGCATTGAATGCTATCGCCTGTATGACGCCGATTTGCCGGAATACAACGTGGCGGTGGATCGCTACGGCAGCAAAGTGGTGGTGCAGGAGTACGCGCCGCCAAAAACCGTCGATGCGCAGAAGGCGCGTCAGCGTCTGTTCGATGTGATTAACGCCACGCTGGCGGTGCTCGATTTGCCGTCTAACCAACTGGTGCTGAAAACCCGCGAGCGGCAGAAGGGCAAAAACCAGTATGAAAAACTGGCGCAGAAAGGAGAGTTTTTGCTGGTGGAAGAGTACAACGCCAAGCTGTGGGTCAACCTGACCGACTATCTTGACACTGGCCTGTTCCTCGATCACCGTATTGCCCGCCGCATGCTCGGCGAGATGAGCAAGGGCAAGGACTTCCTCAATCTGTTCGCCTATACCGGCACCGCCAGCGTGCACGCCGGCCTGGGCGGCGCGCGCAGCACCACCACGGTGGATATGTCGCGCACCTATCTGGAGTGGGCAGAGAAAAACCTGCGTGCCAATGGCCTGACCGGGCGACAGCACCGTTTGATACAGGCCGATTGCCTGTCTTGGTTACATAATGCCGACGAACAGTTCGACGTGATCTTTATCGATCCGCCGACGTTCTCCAACTCCAAGCGTATGGAGAACACCTTTGACGTTCAGCGCGATCATCTCGCGCTGATGAAAGATTTGAAACGGTTGCTGCGTCGCAACGGGACCATCATGTTCTCGAACAACAAGCGCGGTTTCCAGATGGATCAGGCCGGTTTGCAGGCGCTGGGGCTGGAAGCGAAGGAAATTACCGCCCAGACGCTGTCGCAGGACTTTGCCCGCAACCGTCAGATTCACAACTGCTGGCTGGTGACCCATGCCGGCGAAGGAAAATAATTACTATGTCGTTAATTAGCATGTCCAGCGCCTGGCTGTCTTTCAGCGACGCGCCGCTTTTGGATAACACCGAAATTCACATTGAAGACAACGAACGCGTTTGTCTGGTCGGGCGCAATGGCGCCGGCAAATCGACTTTACTCAAGATCCTTGGCAAGGAAATCCCGCTGGATGACGGCCGGGTGATTTACGAGCAGGATCTGATCGTGGCGCGTCTGCAGCAGGATCCGCCGCGCAACATTGGTGGTACGGTGTTCGATTTCGTTGCCGAAGGGGTGGCGGAACAGGCCGAACATCTGAAAGCCTATCACGCCATTTCGCACCTGGTGGAAACCGATCCGAGCGAGAAGAACCTGGCGCGCATGGCGCAGATTATGGAAATTCTCGATCACCAGGGGCTGTGGCAGCTCGACAGCCGCATCGGTGAAGTGCTGGCTCAACTGGGCCTGAACGGCGATGCGCAGCTTTCCTCGCTGTCCGGCGGCTGGCTGCGCAAGGCGGCATTGGGTCGGGCGCTGGTGAGTTCTCCGCGCGTGCTGTTGCTGGATGAGCCGACCAACCACCTGGACATTGAAACCATCGACTGGCTGGAAGGTTTCCTGAAGGAATTCCAGGGCAGCATTGTGTTTATTTCGCACGACCGTTCCTTTATTCGCAACATGGCGACGCGCATTGTCGATCTGGATCGCGGCAAACTGGTTTCCTGGCCGGGCGACTATGACCTCTATCTGACCAGCAAAGAAGAAGCGCTACGGGTGGAGGAGCTGCAAAACGCCGAGTTCGATCGCAAGCTGGCGCAGGAAGAAGTGTGGATCCGTCAGGGGATCAAGGCGCGTCGTACCCGCAACGAAGGGCGCGTGCGCGCACTGAAGGCGCTGCGTAACGAACGCTCTGCACGCCGTGAAGTGATGGGTACCGCCAAAATGCAGGTGGAAGAAGCGGTGCGTTCCGGCAAGATTGTGTTTGACCTGGAAGACGTCAATTATCAGGTTGGCGGCAAAGTGCTGGTGCGCAATTTTTCTGCGCAGGTGCAGCGCGGCGATAAAATTGCCCTGGTTGGCCCGAACGGCTGCGGTAAAACTACCTTGCTGAAACTGATGCTTGGTCAGCTGAAAGCCGACAGCGGCCGCGTGCACTGCGGCACCAAACTGGAAGTGGCCTACTTCGATCAGCACCGTGCCGAACTGGATCCGGAGCGGACGGTGATGGACAACCTGGCCGAAGGCAAGCAGGAAGTGATGGTCAATGGTCGCTCGCGACACGTGCTGGGCTATCTGCAAGACTTTCTGTTCCACCCGAAACGCGCCATGACGCCGGTGAAGGCGCTGTCCGGCGGCGAGCGCAATCGCCTGCTGCTGGCTCGTCTGTTCCTTAAACCAAGCAATCTGCTGATCCTCGATGAACCTACCAACGATTTGGACGTCGAAACGCTGGAACTGTTGGAAGAGCTGATTGACGGCTATCAGGGGACGGTGCTGCTGGTCAGCCACGATCGCCAGTTCGTTGATAACTCTGTTACCGAGTGCTGGATCTTCGAAGGCAACGGTGAGATCGGTACCTTCGTCGGCGGTTATTACGATGCGCATCATCAGCGCGCGACCGCCAAGCCGATTCGTCAGGCCGCGCCGGTGAGTCAGAACAAACCGGTAGAGAAAAAAACCGAGCAACCGAAGAAACCTGCTGCCAAACTGAGCTATAACCTGTTACGCGAGCTGGAACAATTACCGCAACGCCTGGAACAGCTGGAAGCCGAGATTGAGGCATTGCAGGCGCAGGTTGGCGATGCAAGCTTCTTCTCGCGGCCGCATGCGGAGACGCAACGGGTATTGACCGATTTGGCGGCGGCGGAAGGGCGTCTGGAAGAAGCCTTTGCGCGCTGGGAAGAGCTGGAAGCGATGAAAAACGCCTGAGACAAATAAATGTGCCCGCACGCTGCTGCGGGCTATTTTGTGCTATCGACCTGAGGTCGGGGGAGGAATAGGGTGTGTTCCCAGCAAAATCATATGCAGCATAGTCATGCGAGCAACGGCGAGCAGCCGCAGGAGGGCCTGATGTTATGCCCGCAGTGCGACATGCTGGTGGCCTTGCCGCCGTTGACCTATGGCAGCAAGGCGGTGTGTCCGCGTTGCAAAACGACGCTCAGCGCCCGTTGGGAAGAGCCGCGCAAACGTCCTATCGGCTACGCCCTCAGCGCCCTGTTTATGCTGCTGTTAGCCAATATATTTCCCTTCGTGAATATGCGCGTTGCCGGCATCGGCAACGAAATCAAACTGATCCAGATCCCGCAGGTGATGGTGGCCGAAGATTACGCCAGCATGGCCACGTTGTTTATGGTGTTTGTCCAACTGATCCCGGCGTTTTGCATGTTGGCGATTATCTTGCTGTGCGCCAGGGTGCGGATGCCGGTGCGCCTGAAAATCTGGATGGCCAAGGTGCTGTTCCAGTTCAAAACCTGGTGCATGGTGGAAATTTTCCTCGCCGGCGTGCTGGTGAGTTTCGTCAAACTGATGGCGTATGGCGATATCGGCGTTGGCAGCAGTTTTATACCCTATTGCCTGTTCTGTCTGTTGCAGGTGCGCGCCTTCCAGTGCGTCGATCGCCGCTGGCTGTGGCAGGATATCGAGCCGGCGCCGCAGATAACGCGGTCGGTGTCCGTCGGCCAGGCAGGCATTGGCCAGGGGCTACGCTCCTGTTCCTGCTGCACCGCGATTTTGCCGGCTGAACAGTTGCAATGCCCACGCTGCCATACCAATGGCCATGTCCGTCGGCAGCACAGTCTGCAATGGACGCTGGCGCTGTTGTTTACCTCGCTGATTCTCTACGTGCCGGCGATGCTGTTGCCGATCATGGTGACCGAGGCGCTGGGCAACAAAATGCCGTCGACGGTGATGGCTGGGGTGATCCTGCTGTGGGGCGAAGGTTCCTACCCGGTGGCGATGGTGATCTTCATCGCCAGTATCATGGTACCGACGCTGAAAATGGTTGCTATCGGCTGGCTGTGCTGGGACGCCAATCGCCAGGGCAAACCGCGGGCTGACAGCGAACGGATGCATCTGATTTATGAAGTTGTTGAGTTCGTTGGCCGCTGGTCAATGATCGACGTGTTTGTGATTGCCGTGTTGTCGGCATTGGTACGTATGGGACAATTGATGAGTATTTATCCTGCTACTGGCGCGTTGCTGTTCGCCATGGTGGTGATCCTCACTATGTTTGCTGCCATGACGTTTGATCCCCGGCTGACCTGGGATCGCGTAAATGAAACAATAAAGAAGGAGCCGCAAGGTGACGGAAAATAATCATAGCGTCGCGGATATTGAAAAGATCAAACGCTGGTCGCCGGTGTGGATTATTCCCATCGTCACGGCGCTGATTGGCGCATGGATCCTGTTTTATCACTTTAGCCACCAGGGGCCGGTGGTGACGTTGTACACCACCACCGCAGAAGGGCTGGAAGCCGGTAAAACCCGAATCAAAAGCCGCAGCGTCGACGTCGGTACGGTAGAAAGCGTGACGCTGAGCGAGGATTTGAGCAAGGTGCTGATTCAGGCTCGCTTGAACTCCGGCATGGAAAAACTGCTGCGGCAGGATTCCGCCTTCTGGGTGGTGAAGCCGCAAATAGGCCGGGAAGGGGTTTCCGGCCTTGGCACTTTGTTGTCCGGCGCCTATATCGAGTTGCAACCGGGCAGCAAAGGCAAAGAGGGTAAAGAGGAATACCAACTGCTGGATGCACCGCCGTTGGCGTCGCCTGATGCCAAAGGGCTGCGCATCGTACTGGACAGTGACAAGTCCGGTCAGTTGAATGCCGGCGATCCGGTACTGTTCCGCGGCTATCGCGTCGGCTCGGTAGAAACCAGCTATTTCGATCCCAAACTGCGCGCGATGCGTTATCAGCTGTTTATCACCGCGCCTTACGATCAACTGGTGACCAGCAACGTGCGCTTCTGGAAGGACAGCGGCGTGGCATTCGACATGTCGGCGCAGGGCATGCGGGTTGAAATGGGCTCGTTGGCGACGCTGTTCAGCGGTGGCGTCAGCTTTGACGTACCGGACGGCTGGGAACGTGGCGTCAAGGCGCAGGAAAAGGCAGAATATCAGCTGTACGACAGCCAGCGCAGCATTCAGGATTCGCTGTACACCGTGCATAAAGATTACCTGTTGTTCTTCTCTGATTCGGTTCGTGGCCTGCAACCGGGGGCACCAGTTGAATTCCGCGGCATCCGTCTGGGCACCGTGGCGCAGGTACCGTTCTATAAACCGGGGATGGAGCAGCGTCTGGACAGCGATTACCGCATTCCGGTGCTGATCCGCATTGAACCGGATCGCTTCCAGAAGCAGCTCGGCGAAAACTTCGACATGGAAAAGCACCTGAAAGACGCCGAAGCGCGTGGTATGCGCGCTGCGTTGAAGTCTGCCAACCTGCTGACCGGCTCGCTGTATATCGATCTGGATTTCTATCCACAGCAAAGCGCCTGGAAAGGGCCGCGTGAATTGTTCGGTTATCCGCTGTTGCCAACTACCAGCGGTGGGCTGGCGCAGATACAGCAGAAACTGATGCAGACGCTGGACAAGATCAATGCGATGCCGCTGAACCCAATGATCAATGAAGCGACCAAAACGCTGTCGGAAAGCCAACGCACCATGCGTGAGACGCAGCAGACCATGAAGTCGCTCAATGACATCATTGCCAGTAAGGCGATGAAAGATCTGCCGCAGGATATGCAAAAAACATTGCAGGAACTGAATCGCAGCATGAAAGGTTTCCAGCCTGGCTCTCCTGCCTACAATAAGATGGTTGGCGATATGCAGCGTCTGGATCAGGTATTGCGTGAACTGCAGCCGGTGCTGCGCACCTTGAATGAAAAGAGCAACGCGTTGGTATTTGAAGCCGCGACGAGCGACGATCCTCAGCCGAAGAAGGCCAAAAAATGATGAAATGGATTCCCGTAGCCCTGGCGCTGTTACTCGGCGCCTGTAGCAGTACGCCACAGAAAACCTACTATCAGCTGCCGGCGCTGGCGGCGCCGGCGCAGGTCAGCGCGACCACCGCATCGCGCCAGCTGTGGCTGGAGCACGTCAGCGTGGCGGATTATCTGGCGCAGAATGGCGTGGTGTATCAGACCAATGACGTGCAGTACGTCATTGGCCAGAACAATCTGTGGGCCAGCCCGCTGGATCAGCAATTGCAGCAATCGCTGGTCACCAATCTCAGCAACGCATTACCGGGTTGGCTGGTGTCATCACAACCGATGAACAGCGATCAGGATGTGCTGAACGTCACCATCACCGGTTTCCACGGGCGTTATGACGGCAAAGCCATTATTCGCGGCGAATGGGTGCTGAAACATCAGGATCGAGTGATCAAGCGGCCGTTCAATCTGGAGTTGGCGCAGCAGGAAGACGGCTACGATGCACTGGTACGCGCTTTGGCTACCGGCTGGCAGCAAGAGGCGCAGCAGATAGCCGTTCAGGCCGGACGCCTGTAGTGGTTATTCCCCGGGCCGGGCATCCTCGCCAGGTGCCCTACGGAGCGTATAACCTGTTCTAAAACGGTCTAACGGCATGCCGGTGAGAAAGATTGACGTCGTCTCACCGGCTTTTTTATCACTATTTTTCAGATAATTAACCTGTTCCTCGCGTTATCAGCCACTTAGCATTTTCTGCGTGCGTAGCTCACAAATATGACATTGGCGTGAATTTTGCGTATTGATCTTCCCTGCGATTAGCGCTATTGCTTATGCGTGGCTGCGCAAAAAGTGGCCATTGTTTTCTTTCCAGCAGACCAAGAAATGAGGGAAACGAGGCATGAAGAGACAGAAGCGAGATCGTCTGGAACGGGCACAATCCCGTGGTTATCAAGCAGGTCTTTCAGGGCGTTCCAGGGAACTTTGTCCCTATCAATCATTGGATGCCCGGGCCAATTGGCTGGGAGGTTGGCGACAAGCCATGGAAGACAGGGCTGTGACCGCTTAAGCGGCTCTCTGTCATCAAGAGGAATGACCTCCGCCAATGCGCGGAGGTTTTCGTTTTTATCCCACCGTTTACGCTTGCCAGCGCTTGAGCAGAATGCTGGCATTTACCCCGCCAAAGCCAAAACCATTAGACAATGCATAGGTTATCGCCATTGGCTCTGCCCGTTTGGCCACCAGATGCAAGCCTGCCGCAGCCGGATCCGGCCGATCCAGGTTCAGCGTGGCCGGCGCTACCTGATCGCGTAACGCCAGCGCGGTAAAGATGGTTTCCAGACCGCCTGCGGCCCCCAGCAGGTGGCCGGTGGCTGATTTGGTCGAGGTTACCGCCACAGGGTGATCGCCAAACAGGTGACGAATGGCGTTGATTTCACCCAGGTCGCCGACCGGCGTAGAAGTGGCATGCGCATTGAGATGCTGAATTTGTTCCGGTTTCACGCCGGCCTGGCGGAGAGCTATTTTCATCGCGCGGTAGGCGCCATCGCCGTCTTCCGCGCCGGAGGTCATATGATAGGCGTCTGCGCTGGTGCCATAACCGACGATCTCGGCCAGCGGCGTGGCACCGCGCGCCAGTGCGTGTTCCAGCGTTTCAATTACCAGCATGCCCGCGCCTTCACCCATAACGAAACCGCTACGCGCGCTGTCGAATGGGCGAGAAGCGATGGCTGCGTCTTCGGCTGGTGCGCTGGACATGGCACGTGCTGCGGCAAATCCCCCCAGGCTGACGGTATCGATAGCAGCTTCGGTGCCTCCACATAGTGCGATGTCGGCCTCGTCGTTGCGAATCATGCGTACCGCATCGCCAATGGCCTGTACCCCGGCGGCGCAGGCGGTGACCGGGGCACCGATAGGCCCTTTGAAGTGGTGCTTGATCGAGATATGGCCAGCGGCCAGATTCACCAGGAACGACGGAATGGTGAACGGCGACAGCCGTTTTGCGCCGCGGCTGTCGGTGGTGCGCACCGCATTGGCGATGGCCGGGAAGCCACCGATGCCGGAGGCCACGACGGTGGCGGTGCGCTCCTGTTTTTCATCAGTGTCGGCGACCCAACCGGCCTGGCGGATGGCTTCGTCGGCTGCCGCCATGGCAAACAGGATAAAGCGGTCCATTTTCTTTTGATCCTTGGGGGCGACCGAGGCATCGGCATCAAACCCGGCCTCGCTATCCTGTTGCAAGGTTGGCACCTGACCGCCGACCTTGACCGGCAGATCGGCTACAATATCTTCGGGCAGGGGGCGGATACCGCTCTGCCCGGCCAGCAAACGTTGCCATATGGCTTCGACGCCACTGCCCAGAGGGGATACTGCACCCATACCGGTAATAACGATACGACGACTGTTCATACATTCTCCTGGGGTGATTCAATAAGTGTAGCTGATGATGATTGCTGCATTCGCGTGGCGCGCTGGCGCATGGCGGCACCGGCAGCGGGACCCGCAGCCAGCGTGATATTTTGATGGGTTATCGGTTGTTGGCTAACGCTGTCGATTAACCGCGGGGTGATAGGCAAACCGCTGCGCCGATCGACCAACTGGGCGGCGATGCCTTCCGGCGCCAGATGGGTGTTACCCCATTGCAGCAGCGTTGCCAGCACCGGGAACAGCTCAGCGCCGCGTTCGGTCAGCAGGTACTGATAGCGTAACGGCCGTTGCTGATAAGCCTGCTTGCAAAAAATGCCGCTCTCAACCAGAAATTTGAGTCGGCGGGTGAGGATGGTTGGCGACAATCCGAGGCTTTGCTGGAATTCGTCAAATTTCGACAGTCCATGGAAGGCATCGCGAATGATTAACATGCTCCACCATTCGCCAATGCGATCCAGCGAGCGGGCGATCGGGCACTGTTGACTATCGAAACGCGTCTTTTTCATCATCATCCTCAATTACTACAATAATTGTAGTCACTAGGTTGCAAACGTCAGCGCATGCGGCACGCTGGTAACGGTAATCAGGGGGGAAACTCACGACGGCCGTCACCGACCGTCGTGACTGCCGTTAGAAGGCAGTAGTGTCCTTGAACAGGCCCACTTTCAGATCGCTGGCGGTGTAAATCACTTCGCCATCGACCAGCACTTCACCGTCGGCCACACCCATAATCAGTTTACGGGTGATAACGCGCTTGAAGTTAATACGATAGGTGACTTTTTTGGCGGTTGGCAGCACCTGCCCGGTGAATTTGACTTCACCCACGCCCAGCGCACGGCCTTTGCCTTCGCCGCCCAGCCAGCCCAGGTAGAACCCAACCAGCTGCCACATGGCATCCAGGCCCAGACAGCCAGGCATCACCGGATCGCCGATGAAATGACAGGCGAAGAACCACAGGTCGGGATTGATATCCAGTTCTGCTTCTACGTAGCCTTTGCCGTGGGTACCACCGTCTTCTGACATTTTGACCACGCGGTCCATCATCAACATGTTACCTGCCGGCAACGGCGGGCCACCGGCGCCAAACAGCTCGCCACGGCCGGATGCTTCGAGGTCTTCTTTCGTATAGGAGTCGCGTTTATCTACCATGTTCTCAGTAAGCCTTATTTTAATGAAGGACGCAGATTAGCTAACACGTGTACGCTGAACAAGTCCGATCAGCCCTGGTTGAACCAGTTGAGCCAGCGGAAAAGCCACGGGCGACGGCGTTCAGGTGCGCTCACCTGAGCAATCCGCTCCTGAATTGCAGCCAGCAGGTTCGGCTGCTGTTCATCGGAGTAGGGGTAACCTGTCAATAATGGCAGGGCTTCCGCCGCGTTGTCCACCGCCCACAGATGGAACTGCCCGTCGCGAACCGCATCCACCACATCCTGGCGCAGACACAGGTGCCGCACGTTGGTAGACGGTAGAATCACGCCCTGCTTGCCTGTCAGGCCGCGGCGCAGACAGACCTCAAAGAAACCTTCGATTTTTTCGTTGACCCCGCCAATGGGCTGTACGTTGCCGAATTGGTCGACAGAGCCGGTAACGGCAATCTGCTGGGTAATCGGCTGCATCGACAGTGCGCTGATCAAGGCACACAGTTCGGCCAACGAGGCGCTGTCACCATCGACTTCGCCATAGGATTGTTCAAACACAATCGAGGCGGAGAAGGGCAGTTGCTGATCCAGTTCCAATTCGGAAATCAGAAACGCCTGCATAATCATCATGCCTTTGGCATGCAGATTGCCGCCAAGTTCAGCTTTTCGTTCAACGTCAGTAAATTCGCCATCGCCAAGGTGGACGACACAGCTGATACGCGACGGTTCACCGAAACCGCGTGGGTGGCCTGGATAATCTAAAACTGATAATCCATTAATCTGACCAATGACTTCCCCTTCGGTTTGAATCAGGATCTGGCCAAGTTCGATTTCGTCCTGCATGCGCTCTGCCAGATAGCTTTCGCGCCATTCACGGGCGGTCAACGCGGCTTCCAGCGCTTTGGCGGTGATCTGGCCCTGTTCGGCATACAGTGATGCTTCCGAGAGTTGCTGGCTCAGCCAGGTAGGCGATAGCGGTAAACTGCCCTGATCGCCGCTGTAACGCACTGCCTGCATCATCAATGGTTGCCAGGCGTCAACGGCCAGCGGTGGCAATTGCTGCTCGCTAACCAGCGTATTGACGTAGCCACACCATTGCGCCACGTCATCGGTATCGGTCAGTTGCAGGTCGTCTTCGTATTCGCCATACACCGCCTGTTCGCAGACTTCCGGCTCCATATCATGGAAATCCGCCAGTCCGTGGCGATCGCCGACGACAATCAGTCGCAAATCCAGCGGCATCGGCGGGATGCTTACCGGCAACGGTCGCGTTTCGTCCGGGGAAAACCAATGGAATTGACGCTGGGTGATCATCTGCTTTAAGCGCAACCACAGCAGCGGTTGTGCCAGTAATGTCCGCGCAGACAGGACCAGCACACCGCCGTTAGCCTGGTGCACCAGGCCCGGTTCGAGAGAGACATCGTTCTGATAAAGGCGTACGCAACCGAACAGCTGCTCCGGTTCCACCCATTCGGCAAACTGGCAGGCGCCGGTGGCGGCAAAGGGTTCATCGCCGCTGGTCGCCGGTTCCACGCGAACCTGGCCGTTTTGTACGATATAGTTGCTACCAGGGCTGCTAGATTGTGGCTGCAGCTGTTTTACCGCGTCGGCAATCAACGCCAGATATTCGCGTGTTTCCTGGGCCTTCAATAGCATGAAACGCGGTTGAGAACGCGGGTGGCAAAATACCGTCAGCGCGTTTTCCAACCGGGGTTGAATAGCGGCAAAGGCGACAGGTGCCAACTGAGCGGCGGAATCGAATATCGCCTGATAAGGCGTAACGGCAGGCAACAAAGATTGCCATTCAAGTCGGTTATTGGTCAAAGTGTTAGATGCAATCGTCAAAAAGGGAAAGGGCGATTATACAAGAATAACGCCAGCTTGATACAAGCAGAGTGTCAGTTGCGGTCAGGGAGTTTGACATCACGCGACGACTGTGCAAAAAACAGACTAAATGGAAACGTAATTGGCGGGGAAATTTGGCGCAAAGCTGTTATGCTTATTAACGTTACGCGGTCACTGAAGAGCTCACGATGAAATATCAGCAACTGGAAAATCTAGAGAGCGGCTGGAAATGGAAGTACCTGGTGAAAAAGCACCGGGAAGGGGAAGCAATTACCCGCTACATTGAAAACAGCGCTGCGCAGGAAGCCGTTGACGAGCTGCTGAAGCTGGAAAATGAACCGGTCAAGGTGCTGGCCTGGATCAATGCTCATATGAATCCGGCGCTGGACAATCGGATGAAGCAAACCATCCGCGCCCGACGTAAACGTCATTTTAACGCAGAACATCAGCATACGCGTAAAAAATCCATCGATTTGGAATTTTTAGTTTGGCAACGGTTGGCGGCACTGGCCCGTAGGCGTGGCGTAACGCTGTCCGAAACCGTGGTGCAGCTGATTGAAGATGCTGAACGCAAAGAAAAATACGCCAGTCAAATGTCATTGTTGAAACAGGATTTGAAAGCAATCCTGGGTAAAGACGAGGAATAGCGACGCGTTCAGTTTGATAAATCGGCCCGGTAAGTGATTAGCCGGGTTTTTTATTGTGTGCCGACGGATGTCAAAGCGAAAAAAAACCCCGCAGAGCGGGGTTTTTTATTAAGAAGCGGTAACTTAAGCCTGTGGCTGAGTTACAACGTCTTTGATACCTTTAACTTCGATTTCTACGCGACGGTTAGGCGCCAGGCATTCGATCTGTGCTTTGGTAGCACGACCGTTTTTGTAGCCACAGCTGTCGGTAACCTGGTCAGCTTCGCCCATGCCACGTGCAGAGATCTTGTCAGCAGGGATACCTTTAGATACCAGGTAATCTACTACGCTGCGAGCACGAGCTTCAGACAGTTTCTGGTTCGCTGCATCTTTACCAACTGGGTCAGTGTAGCCCAGAACAACTACGGAACCGTCTTTAGGATCCATGGAGCTCAGTTGGGTGTACAGCTGATCCAGAGCCTGCTGGCCTTCTGGTTTCAGAGAGGATTTACCGAAGTTGAACAGAACGTCAGACTTCAGAGTGAAACGCTTGGTTTCAACAACTGGAGCCGGAGCTGGTGCTGGTGCCGGAGCAACAACATCGTCCTGGCCAAAGCGGTAAGAAACGCCCAGGCTCAGCATGGTGTTGTCTGGACGCGCGCCAACGGTACCTGCGTCGCCGATGTTGCTAACGAACTGGTAATCCAGGCGAGTAGCCCAGTTTTTGGTCAGTGCGTATTCAACACCAACGGCAGCCAGCGGAGAAACGCCGGTGTCGTGGTTGCTCAGACGCTCGCCAGTACGGCCGTAGTTAGCTTTAGAGTCTGCACGCCAGATCATGCCACCCAGACGGGTGTAGATGTCCAGGTCGTCAGCAATTGGGTAGCTCAGTTTAGCTGCCAATTGAACGCCCTGCGCTTTGAAAGCACCGTTGTTCACGCTGCCTTTGTAAGGCATACGGCCAAGCCAGTCATAGCCCAGCTCGAAGCCCAGGTATTGGTTCGCTTGGTAACCCAAGAACGCACCAGCACCCAGTTGGCTTTCATGAGTAGGACCGTTACCGATGCCTTTCTCATAACCGTTGCCGTAGAAACCTACGTCGTGATACTGGGACCAGCCCAGTTTGGCACCGGTGTACCAGGTGTTATCTTTTGGGGCGGCTTGCGCTACGGTAGCGAAACCAGCCAGTGCCACTGCTAATGCGATAGCTGTCTTTTTCATTTTGCGCCTCGTTATCATCCAAATAGGCAATGAGCTTTAAAGCTAATTTTTAAGCCCTTGGTTAAATTCCTTCGCCAAGGTTTATGCCCTCGTTTGTTACTCTGCCAGTTTTTCTGGCGTTATAGAGCAACCTTGGCGATGTAAAGTCTACAACGTGGCGCGAAAGTTACAAGTGTGATGTGATAAAGCTCTAAAAAAAAACGCAGAATTGTACATATTTGCTAACATTTTCTGCTTATTTTTTCACCTTGTCGTGTGGCGAAACGCGGTGCGGAACCGCAGCCACTCTCGTTTTGTGACTGATCTCTAGAAGGTTCCGCTACTGAGGAAGAAAAATAATGAGAAAAGTCCTAAATTCACTCAATGATACAAAGAAGAGTGAATTTTTAAGGTCGAACACTGTCCTTGGTTCGAGTTTGTGACGGGTTGAGGACGCATGATAAAGCCGTAGGCATTTCCCAACTCGGCAGCACGACGTAATTTTAGCCTATCTTCATCCGTCAGGTCAGGCAACCAACCTAAAACCACGCTGTAATTTCCCGTCAACAACGCTTTTTCCATGGCTTCTACCGTATTTAGCGGGCTGATTTGGCTCAGTTGCACCACTTTATCGATCGGCAAGCCAGACTGCTGCAGCCAGCGTTTGCTCAGTTTCTGCTGTGGAGTCAGCCACAATAGCCAGCGCGATTGCATGCCAAGTTGCTGTAATAGCGGCAGTAACAGTTGTGCTACTGCGGGTTGATGCTCGTTGTAAACAAGTTCACTGATAAGACCATTTTCGTTGTTCGTGCCGGAAACCGGGGCCGAAGGATTCATTGCACGCGCGCTATGGCTGAAATGGGTTTGGTAGAGTGATTGAGTACGCATAAAGTATCCCGCCGTAGTGTTACTGTATGCATATACAGTACATGCGGTCGGTCAGAAGATCAACCCAATTTTTCGTAACGCCTCGCAGATTTGCGATCATTTTTTGAGCTGGCAGCTTTTCTCGTTGGCACCGTCGGGCTTAATGCGTATTTTTTCTAATTACTTGTTCCCGTTACTTTTATTCTATTGATACAGGCAATGGCTTGCCGCAAATGACCGAGGGAGAACCTAATGCAAGGAAGAACGATCGCCAGAGTAACCCAGGCTAAAGCCTGTTTTTCCGCCTTGGGCCGAATTACCACCCGCTCACAGTTTGGCGGCTATGGATTGCTGGCCGACGGCATCATGTTTGCCGTGGTCGCCGAAGGCGAAATGTATCTACGCGCCACCCGCAGCCTCGAGAGCGTGTTCCGCGCGCGCGGCATGGCAAATATGGTGTATTCGAAGCGCGGTGCGCCAATCGTGATGCGTTACTACTATGTCGACGAGGCGTTATGGCAGCAGCGGCAAGAACTGTTTGCCCTGGCCTGGGAGGCGATGCGTGAGGCACGCAGAGAAGTCGAGGTAAAAAACCAGAGCCATGAACGGTTGAAGGATTTGCCGAATATCGACGCCGCGTTGGAGCGTCTGCTCTGGCGTACGGGGATCTGTGGTGTTTACGATCTGCGTCTGCAAGGGCCGAAAGAGACGTTCCTGAGATTGCAGCAAGAACAGCACCGCCTGGGCCAGAAGGTGCTGTTGTCACTGGCCGGCGCGTTGGCCGGTTATCATCATGCCGCCTTGCCGACAGAACTGCGCGCTGAGCTGCTGGCATGGTTCAACGCTGTCATCATGCCACCGACGCAAAACAGTCTTTGCCCGCACCGCTACGCGTAACATAACCCATCAGTGGCTGCCGCCGATCTGTGCATTGAGCGCGGTCAGTTCCGGCAGCAGGGCAAGCACCAATCCTATCTGCTGCAATACCAGCTGTTCCTTGCTTTCCGGTTCGGGCGTTAGCTGGTTGATACGGGCGGACAGCGATTCAAGCGCCTGCGTGATGCGTTTACCGTCCTGCGCTTCCTGATGCAGCGCACCGTCGACATAACACACCGCATCATTAAGCAGTTCCAGTACCTCGGTACTGGCGAGCCGTTCCCGGTGAGCGCCCAGCGCGGAAATATAGCTTAACAAGGTATGATTGAGGCACAACAGCCGGAAGGCGGCTTCCTGGGGGGGTTTATCTGCTTTGGCATCGGCCGACATATTGGAGATCACCGATGCCAGCTCTGCATCGCTGTTATGGGCATCTCGCCGAGCGATCCGGTACTGCAGGCCATTGTCTTTACCCTGGTGGTATTGCACCATAATCGCGTCCAGATAACGGCAATCGGCATTCAGCGTTTTGCTGACGATGGCAGGCAGTTGGCGGAACTGCCAGTCGGGCCAAATAAACGTTACCGCCGCCCAGGCAATGGCACAGCCCAGCAGCGTGTCGTAGACGCGTGGTGCCGCTACTTCAAACCCCTCGCCGAGCAGATTAAAGCACAGCAATACCAGCAGGGTGATAAACATCGTTGCGTGGGCGTATTGCACGGTACGGAAGGCAAAAAACAGCACGCCACTGATCACGATCAGTATCAATTGTCCTTCAATCGAAGGCACAAAATACAGAATCGGCAGGCCGACCAAAATCCCGGCCAGCGTACCGACGATGCGCAATGCCAGCCTGCGGCGGGTAGCATTATAGTTGGGCTGGCAGACAAACAGGCTGGTGAGCAGGATCCAGTAGCCGTGCTGCATGCCGGTAAACTGGATAAACGCATAACCGACGCACAGCACCAACGACATGCGAATTGCATGGCGGAACAGCGCTGACTGCGGGGTCAAATGGCGGCTGATGCGCAGGCGGATGTCACTCCAACCGGTGAGGCGATCGTCAGACAGGCTGTTTTCTTCCGCCTGGCCATTGGCGAGTGCCTGTTCCGATTCGATATTGGCCAATTGGGCATCGATGGCACGTAAATTGGTCAACAGGTGCGACAGCGCCTTGGTCAGTTCGCGGTTCTCCGTGACAAACGTCAGGTGCGACAATGCCTCTTCAATGCGCTGGAACGCCGGTTCGAAGCGGTTATTATGCTGATATTTCTGCCGTAGCAGGATTGATTGCGCCAGTTGCTGACAGGCACGCGCCTGCATGCTGAGCAAACGCTGGAAGCGAAACAGAATGTCGCTATGGCGAAACTGCTTGCTCAGCGCCTGGTATTGCACATGGGATGAGCTGGCGCGCTCGTGAATATCTTGCGCGACGAAGTAATAATGCAGGGTACGGCGGGTACCGCGCTGGCCGCGGTCGCCTTTCAGACGGGTAAGCAGAGAAACCTTGGTTTGATTCAAGGTGCTGACCAGTGCGCTGTTGGCCATCGCCACATCCATCCACGGCAGATCGGCGTCCCGTTCGGCGTCGGGGTCAAACAGATTGGCCTTGGCATCGAGATAGTTCGCCAATTGTTGATAGCAACGCGCCAGATTTTCCTGTAACGGGCGGATCGGGAACAGCAGATGACCGATCAGCGTCAGCAGGTTGTACCATACGGCACCGAAAATCAACAGCATGGGTTGCTGATACCAGGCTTCATACATCGAGGCGCCGAGCATGGTATATACCGCAATCAGCAATGCGCCAAAGGCGATGGTGGCGTAGCGTTGCCCCAGGGCGCCCAGCAGAATGAACGCGCAGGTTGAGCTGGTCAGCCCAATGGCGAACAGCCAGGGGTGGGGAAACAACAGTTCAATTGATGCCGAGGCGACAAAAAAACACACCAGGGTGATCAGCAGGTTGCGCAGCCGGCCGGCCAGCCGATCGTCCAGGTCGGTCAAGGCGGCGGCGACCACGCCAAGCGTCAGTGGGATGGTGAGTTTCTCCATGCCCAGCCACCACGGTACGGCCGCCGTGCCGGTTAGCGCAATCAATATGCGCAGGTTATAAAGCAGATTACCGTTATAGGCATAGCGACGTATGGCCGGTGCAAAAGCGCGCACAAAAAATCCTCGGGCGTTAAAACAATTAGCGTTGCTGGTAGTTGCGACGCGCGTTTTCGCTGCGCGCCTGCTGCGCCATTTCAACAGACACGACGCGGCGCCCGACCGGCCACAGGGCGATGGCGGCGATTTTAAAGTTGGCGATGCCAACCGGAATACCGATAATGGAAATACACTGCGCGATGCCTGCGGCGATGTGCGACAGGCACAGCCACCAGCCGAACAGGATCAGCCAAACGATATTCAGCAGTGAACCGCCGGCGGAAATCAGCGCGTTGCTTTTCTCCGGGTACAGCTCGTTCACGTGGATGGCTTCATTGCCATAGGGCAGAAACGACAGCTTGGTGATTTCCCAGCAGGAACGGGTGAGCGGCAGGGTGAAAATCAGCACGATGCTGACCAGGGTGGCGAACAGCCAGGCGAGGGTGGTAAAAAAGCCCCCTAACACAAAATTAAGAATATTCAGTACAGTACGCATAGTCGTCAGTCTGCTCTAATAATGGCCAAACCGCTAAGCGGCTGCGTTTGCTATCAAAACGCAAAATCTATTCTACCCTTTTTTTAGCGCTAGAGTGCCACTGCTTATCGCAGGTAAACTGGCAAACATCCAATCTCAACATAGTCATGGCGCGCCAATATGGAACTTAAAGCGACATCGCTGGGGAAACACCTGGCTCAGCATCCTTACAACCGTGTGCGGTTGTTGCATGCCGGGGTTGAGGTGAGCGGTGAAAAACACCAATACTTGATCCCTTTCAATCAGCTGATCGAAGTCAGATGCAAGCGCGGCATCGTCTGGGGCGAACTGGAGTTCGAACTGCCGGACGAAAAAGTGGTGCGTTTGCACGGCACCGAATGGCAGGAAACGCAGCGTTTCTACCACTATCTGCAGCAGGCCTGGCAAAGCTGGAGCGTTGAGATGAGCGACGTCAGCGCCGGTGTTTTGCAGCAGCAGGTGCAGAGTATTCACCGTATCGAACAGCAGGATAATTGGTTCAAACGGTCGCAATTGGGCAAGCTGCAACAGCAGATCCGCCAGGCGTTTGAGGCATTGCCAATGCCGGTGACCCGGCTGGAGGCCTTTGATAACTGCCGTGCCGACTACCATTTGTGCCTGCAATGGCTGCAACAGGGCGCGCGAAGCGTTGCCGAACGCAACCATAACTGGACCGAGCGCATGCTGGAACAGCACGCGGATTTCTTCCAGACGGTGGAAACCTCGCCGCTGAATGCATCGCAGAGCCGGGCGGTGGTCAACGGTGAAGATGCGGTGCTGGTGTTAGCCGGCGCCGGCAGCGGCAAAACCTCGGTGCTGGTGGCCCGCGCCGGTTGGTTGTTGCGGCGTCAGGAGGCGGAGCCCGGGCAGATCCTGTTACTGGCGTTTGGCCGGCAGGCGGCAGAAGAAATGAATCAGCGTATCAGCGAGCGGCTGGGCAGCAGCGATATTCAGGCGAAGACGTTTCATGCGCTGGCGCTGCACATCATTCAGCAGGGCAGCCGCAAGGCTCCGGCGATCAGCAAACTCGAAACCGACAGCAAGGCGCGGCGAGAACTGTTGGTAAAAACCTGGCAGCAGCAATGTGGCGAGAAAAAAGCGCAGGCCAAAGGCTGGCGACAATGGCTGATCGACGAGTTGGCATGGGACGTGCCGGACGGCGATTTTTGGCAGGACAAGCGGCTGGCGGAGCGGCTGGCCGGTCGGCTTGAACGCTGGCTGGGTCTGATGCGCATGCACGGAGGCAGCCAGGCGGAAATGATTGAACAGGCCAATGAGGAAGTGCGCGATCTGTTTGCCAAACGCATTCGCCTGATGGCCCCACTGTTGAAAGCCTGGAAAGGTGCGCTGAAGGATGAGGGCGCGGTGGACTTCTCCGGGCTGATTCACCAGGCGGTGAATATTTTGGCCAAGGGGCGCTTTGTCAGCCCATGGAAACATATTCTGGTGGATGAGTTTCAGGATATCTCGCCGCAGCGCGCGCAGCTGTTGGCCGCATTGCGTAAACAGAATAAACAGACCTGTCTGTTTGCGGTGGGTGATGACTGGCAGGCAATATATCGGTTTAGCGGCGCTGAAATGGCGCTGACCACCGCCTTTGCCGACAACTTTGGCGAAGGTGCGCAATGTGCGCTGGACACTACTTACCGCTTTAATGAACGCATCGGCGAGATTGCCAACCGCTTTGTGCAGCAGAACCCGCATCAGTTGAAGAAACCGCTGAACAGCCTGAGCAAAGGCAATAAAAAATCGGTGGCGATCCTGCCGCAGGAGCAGATTGAGGCGCTGTTGGACAAGCTCAGCGGTTATGCCAAACCGGATGAGCGTATTCTGCTGTTGGCGCGTTACCACCATTTGCAGCCGGAGGCATTGCAAAAAGCGGCTACCCGCTGGCCGAAGCTCAACCTGGAATTTATGACCATACATGCCAGCAAGGGGCAGCAGGCTGAATATGTGATTATTGTCGGCCTGCATCAGGGACACGACGGCTTCCCGGCGCTGGCGCGTGAATCGATTCTGGAAGATGTACTGTTGCCACAGCCGGAAGATTTTCCCGATGCCGAAGAGCGACGGCTGCTGTATGTCGCATTGACCCGGGCGAAGCACCAGGTTTGGCTATTGCAGGATCGTGAGCGCCCGTCGGTGTTTGTCGAGCAGCTGCACGATCTTGGCGTGCCGATACAAAAGAAACCCTAGAACCGGGGCCTGATAACCAATCAGGCCGTCTGGCTTAGTTGAGGCGATCTTGCAGGTAACGCTGGTAATCGGGAATGGCTATCTCCACTTCGCTGTCAAACAGCGCAGAACCGATCAGGAAATCGGCGGTAGAACGGTTGGTGGCCACCGGGATATTCCATACCGTCGCCAGACGCAGCAATGCCTTGACGTCCGGGTCGTGCGGTACCGCGTTGAGCGGGTCCCAGAAGAAAATCATCAAGTCTATCTTGCCTTCGGCGATCATGGCACCAACCTGCTGATCGCCGCCCATAGGTCCGCTCATCATGCTTTGTACTGCAATGCCGCTGGCGCGCTGGATAAGATTGCCGGTAGTGCCGGTCGCATACAGCTGATGTTGCGCCAATAGCGTTTTATGGGTTTCTACCCATTGCAGCAACGCCTGTTTACAGTGATCGTGTGCAACCAGGGCGATGTGCTTACGTTTCGCGATGGTGCGGGTGGTCATTTCCATGTTGAGATCCTTGATCTACGCAGAAGATGCGTAACAGATTACTGAAACTGTTTTTCACTGCCTAGCGTTTATCAATAAATTAGCGGTAAAACCGCCACGCTGGTCACGTCGGCAGCTCAGTTTGCGTGTTGCTTGGCCCACAGTAAAAAGCGCCGCTGAGTTTCGCTGTCGGCCTGTTGGAACCAGTAGTGCAGCATGCGCTCCGAAACGTCCGTTTCTTTAAGCGGGGCGAGTTGCTGCGGCACGCTTTTGGCGGAGGATAGCGACTGTTTACTGGTGTGCAAATGGACAAAAGCCGGCACCGATGCGGGACGACGTTGCGCGTTGTAATCAGCCACGGTCTTTTCCAGACGTTCCTCGGTGATCCGTTCGTCGGGGCGCAACACATCCTTTTTTATCACCAAGGGGGTGCCGTTATTGTCGACTACCTGGTAGTTATGCAGTTTCTCGAAGCGCTGCCCGTCACGCTGGTTGTCGATGCGTGGCAATTGAAATTCAACCGCGCTGACGTTTTGCGTACTGAACGCCACAATCAAGGGAGGGGAGGTGTAGAGCGCCTGGGGATGCGAACCATCGGCCAGCAGTCTGGTAACCTGGAACAGCAATTGATGCTGCCCGCCGTCCAGTTCGAGGCTGTCTGCGCCCTTCAGTAGCGAGCCGGTCATTTTTTTGCCGTCAACAACCAGCAGATCGATATCCGGAGAAAGTTTCAGGGTCGTAGCTACGGCGGGCAGGCTCAGGCAGGCGCTGAGTAGCCCCGTAACCATCAGACCAAATTTCATTGTTATCTCCTTATAATCAGTCATAGCTAATATTGTTGAGGAGCTGGCACAGTGTGTCAAAGTTTTTCCATTCGGCGGCTGCATTTACATTTAGACATCTGTTTGCCGCTTTCGCTATGACTGGCGGTGGCGCCGATAGGTGTTCAGACCACGATAACGCAGACACGTTGCATTAACGCGCGTTTTGGCTGTTCGGTTACACTTAACGTAGGGTATTTTATGGCGGCTAACAGGAGGGGATTATGCAAGACCGTGAAATAGCAGCGCTATTACAGCAGGTAAAAACCATCGCGCTGGTGGGCGCCAGCGACAAGACGTCGCGGCCAAGCTACGGCGTAATGGCCTATTTACTGTCGCAGGGGTATCAGGTTACGCCGGTCAGCCCAAAATTGGCGGGACAAACCCTGCTGGGGCAGCCGGTGTACGCCAGCCTGGCGGAGATTCCGCACGCTATCGATATGGTTGACGTGTTCCGCAATGCCGAGGCGGCTTACGGCGTTGCACAGGAAGCCATTGCCATCGGCGCTAAAGCGCTCTGGCTGCAAATTGGCGTGATTAATCAGCAGGCGGCAGACTTGGCGAACGAGGCCGGGTTGCAGGTGGTGATGGATCGTTGCCCGAAAATTGATATTCCACGCCTGGGGCTGGAAAAATAAAACAGGGCCTGGCGTGATGCCAGGCCCTGATGCCGTTTCTCAGGTTTACTGTCAATTGCGCAGGCGAGGAGCCTGAAGCTGATGGCGAATGGATTCCGCCAACTCGTCCAACGAAGGTTGTTCAGGATGAGCGTCCTGCTCTTCACCTGCCAGCTGTGCTTCCGCCAGATACGTGTGAACCGGTTGTCCTTCTTCGTCCTCCATCACCACGTGATACCACGGGGCGAAGCGCAGCTCGTCGTTTGCTGCTATCTCGTCGGCTTTAGGTTGTTCCAAAGAATATTCAGGGTCGATATCGATAACAACGCCCAAATACCCCAGCAGCTTATGTCGAACCTGTTGTCCGATACCGAATTTGCTGGCAATCATGATGACCTCCTGAGAAACCGTGTTTTGCCCAATATTATCTAGATATGAGGGCAAAACTACGTATTTCAAGTTACATCACCCGGCATGCAAACCCTTTCAGATACAGCCCCTCGGGGTAGGTGGCAATGACCGGATGATCGGCAGCCTGCCGGTACTGCTCTATAAATTGTACATCACAACCGGCGTCGACAGCGGCATCGGCCAGGATTTTCTGGAACAAATCGGTAGGCATCAGCCCCGAGCACGAGAAACTCAGCAAGATGCCGCCAGGGTTCAACAGCTGCAGTGCCAACATATTGATGTCTTTATAGCCACGGCAGGCGCTGGCCAGCTGGTTTTTGTTTTCGACGAACTTCGGTGGATCCATCACGATCAGGTCGAATTTTTCGCCTTGCGCACGGTAGTTGCGCAATAGCTGGAATACGTCATCGCGGACGAATTCGGCTTTGCTGATGTCGAGCTTGTTCAGCTCAACGTTCTGCTTGGCAATATCCAGCGCTGCCTGTGAGGTATCTACACTGATCACCTGCTCGCAACCGCCCATCAATGCGGCTACTGCAAAAGCACCGGTGTAGGAGAAGCAGTTGAGTACGCGGCGGCCGGCGGCAAAGTTGCGCGCGGCCAGGCGGCTGTCGCGCTGGTCAAGGTAAAAGCCGGTTTTGTGACCGTGCTGGATATCTACCAATAACTGCATACCATGTTCGCGGATCGGCAGCAAAGCCGGCGGCATATCGCCCAGAACTGGTCCCTGTGCCAGCGGCAGGCCCTCTTTTTTACGCACCGCCACATCCGAGCGATCGTAAATGGCGCATTGCGGATAACACTGTTGCAGCGCAGAAATCAGCGCCGCACGTTGGTATTCCGCACCGGCCGACAGCAATTGCAATACCAAAAAGTTCTGGAAACGGTCGATGGTAATGCCCGGCATGCCGTCTGACTCACCGGCGATCAGGCGATAGCCATCCAATCCATCGCGTTTGGCGATCCAGTCGCGCCAGCGCTGTGCCTGTTGCAAGCGGCGAACAAAGAAGGCGATATTGATGTCTTCATCCTGCTGGAAACTCCATACGCGCGCGCGGATCTGTGATTCTGGAGAATAGGCACCGCGCGCCAGCCATTTGCCCTGGCAGTCGTGAATGTCGATGGTTTCGCCAGAAAGCGGTTTGCCTTCAATGCGTTGAACAGCACCAGAGAAAACCCAGGGGTGGCGACGAAGCAAGGACTTTTCACGTCCTTTGGCGAGATATAAGCGTACGGTCATAATATTAAGTATGCTGCCAGCTAAATAGGAAAAGCGACACTCTCTGCGCAGGGTGCGGAAAATGCCATAACGAATGCAATAAGGAGCTAATTATGACACAGATTTGTATCGCGGCGTATGTCTATGGCGTAGTGCAGGGCGTAGGCTTCCGCTATAACACACAGCGCAAGGCCAATGCATTGGGGCTGACCGGCTATGCGCGCAATCTGGATGACGGTAGCGTGGAAGTGCTGGCCTGCGGTCAGCAGCAACAGATCGACGCGCTGGTGGACTGGTTGAAAGCCGGAGGCCCTGGTAGCGCGCGCGTTGAGCGCGTCCTGGTCGAGCCTCGAGGCGTTGAAGATTTTGGCGGGTTTGGCATCCGCTATTGAGTGTTTAGATGCATTTCACCGGCTTTGGCAGACCGGCAATTTTGGTGGCCTGCTTGGCTGGTCCCTTGGGAAACAGTCGGTATAAATAGCGGCTATTGCCTTTTTCTTCGCCGTACTTTTGCGCCATGGCCTTGACCAGCATACGAATAGCCGGCGAGGTATTAAATTCCTGATAAAAGGCGCGCACAAAACGCACCACTTCCCAGTGGGCGTCGGTCAGAACAATCTCTTCCTGTGCGGCCAACAGGGGCGCCAGGCTTTCATGCCAGTCGTCACTGTTCTTCAAGTATCCTTGCGCGTCAGTGTCGATAACCTGACCTTCAAACTCCAACATACAGCCTCGATAATCGGTAATTCATCACGCCGCGCAGTTTAGCAAATTTTTGTCGCCATCAAAAACAAAGCCCCGCATAAGCGGGGCTGGAGGTCGTGACTAGCTGCGATTATCAGTTACTGCGGGCAAAGCCCAGAATGCTCAACAGGCTGATGAACATATTGTACAGCGAAACGTACAGGCCAACCGTTGCGCGAATGTAGTTGGTTTCGCCGCCATGAATGATGTTGCTGGTTTCCCACAGAATGGCGCCGGCTGAGAACAGGATAAACAGCGCGCTGATCGCCAGGTGCAGGGCCGGGATTTGCAGGAACAGGTTGGCGATTACCGCGACCAGCAGAACCACAAAGCCCGCCATCATCATGCCTGACAGGAACGACATGTCCTTACGCGTGGTCAGCACATAGGCAGAACAGCAGAAGAACACCAGAGCAGTACCGCCCAACGCCAGCATGATCAGGTCACCGGCGCCAGCATTGAGAAACGAGCTAAGAATCGGCCCCAGGGTATAACCCATAAAACCGGTCAACGCAAACGCCGCCAGGATGCCCGCCGGGCTGTTGGCCAGCTTGTGGGTCAGAAACATCAGGCCATAGAAGCCGACCAGCATCAACAGCAGACCCGGAGCCGGCAGGCCCAGCATGGTGCTGGCGGTGGCAGTCAAGGCGGAGAAGCCGAGCGTCAGCGACAGCAGAAAATAGGTATTACGCAACACTTTATGCGTGCTGAGCAACGAATCGCGCGAGGATGAGACGACAATGCGGTCCATAATGATCTCTCTTATCAGGTCATCACAAAATTAATCACGATGATAGGCAGCGCAAGCGTTTGATTAAAGTTTGTTTACCAATCTTTACTGTCAGTTATCATTGCTGCAACAGTGCGCGAATTGCTGCTTTATTCAACGCTCGGCCGCCGCGTGCCGGTTTTTCGCGCGATCGCGTCGTGGCGGGCTTTACAAGCGGATCCACTGTGTTTATAGTGCGGCTCATTGCGGAGGGGTGGCCGAGTGGCTGAAGGCAACGGTCTTGAAAACCGTCGACGGGAAACCGTTCCAGAGTTCGAATCTCTGCTCCTCCGCCATCTTCTCTTACATCGTGATTTATCAGGATGTACCAGTACCAACGTCAATATCCCATTGTCATCCAGAGCGCCGCATCACCCTAAAAATCGGTGAAGCCAGGCCCTGTTGCGCCCATTTTTCTTTCGCCGAACGACCTCGGCAACGTTGGTTAAATCCTCAGTGCAGTCTGAACCGGCCTTGTATTGCGATAGCCTGCCCACCGGCTGTTTCCATCCTTCAGGGCGGAAGGGTGTCAATGATACCGACAACGCAAAACCAACCTGCCAGTGCCAAAAACGGCCCAAAGGGCAGCGGTCTGTCGAGCGGGCGGCCGTAGCAGCAACGAGCCGCCAGCGTGACGGCAATACCCGCGCCCGAGGCATACAGCAGCAGCTCCGGCAGTATCGTCCAGCCCCCCCAGGCGCCCAGCGCCGCCAGCAGTTTGGCATCGCCGTAACCCAGCGCTTCGCGCTTTAACAGCCAACGGCTTAACCAGTACAGACTCCAGAAAAACAGATAACCCACCATGGCGCCGGCTATGGCATCGCCTGGGGCGAGAGGGGATTGCAGCAGATGGAACAGTAATCCGCCCCATAACAACGGCTGTGTCAGGTTATCCGGCAACAGTTGATGATCGTAATCAATAAAAGACAGGGCGATTAACGTCCAGCTAAACAGCCAAAGCGCCAGCAATGTGATCCCCGGCGGATAGTGCCAGGCCAGCCATAACGTGGTCAGCGCGGTGAATAGCTCCACCAGCGGATAGCGGCGGGAAATCGCCTGGCGGCAGTGGCGGCAACGGCCACGCAGCCATATCCAGCCAAGTAGCGGGAGGTTATCCCACAGGCGTAGAGGGCGCTCGCAATGCCGACACCGTGAGGCGGGCAGACACAGGTTGAACCCTTTGCAAGGGGCCATCAGCATCAGTGGCAGACGCCAGATAACCACGTTTAAAAAGCTGCCAACGGACAATCCCAGCAGGGCTATCAGCAGCCACCCGCTGAAAGGCATCGCCACAGCGGAAGTATTTAATTGACTCATGGTGTTTATGTTAATCATGGCGACTTAATACCATCCGGCTGACGAGAACCCGATCGTCGGTAGCGGACTGCCGGGTTATCTGTATTTGCAGCACCTGGATGGCGGCCTGTTGTTCAAGCTGTTGCAGCAATACCATCAACTGGGAGAAACGAATGCTGAACGGCGCCAGAGTCAGCCCTCCATTCTCGGCCGTCTGACTGAGGGTCAGGTGATGAGCGGCGGCAACCTCGGCCAGCACATCGCTAACCGGGGCCTGCCGCTGTGCCGGCAGTTGTCGTTTAAGTTGCAACAGCATGGGCAGGTGATGGTCCAGCGTGGCGCGGTAGCGCTGCATTTCGCTCAGCCGGGCGCTCTGGTGCTGCGGGTAGGCTTTCAGCGGCGACAAAACCAGCCCGTTCACCAACTGTGCCAGCGTCAGCACGGTGGCAAAAGCCGCCAGCCAGCGCTCGCGTACCGGGCGCTGGCGCCAGAAAACGATAAGTTTATTCATAAGGCGTCCCTGCGCGTGATCTGTAAACGGGTCTGATTTTCGCCGTCGCCGAGCCAATGTAATTCCAACGCGGGGGGAATGGCCGACTGGCGCGCTTTTAACGTGTCCGGCGGGGTCGCGAAGACCAGCTCCAGCCGATTGTCCTGCCAGTGAAGCCGCTGCGGGCGCTCGTCCCCCAGCCCATCAAGAAAAGGCCGCAAATCGTTGAGCAATGTCAGCAGGCCGTCACGCGGCAGTTGTTGCAACAGTTTGGCTTTTTGTTCAGCCAGTCGTTGGGCCGAGGGGGCGTTTCCACGCTGTTGTGGGAAATACTGCCAGTAGCGAGCCAGCGTCTGCGTCTGTAACCGGTCTGCCTGTTGGCCGATGCGGTAACCGCTGATTAACGGGGGCAGGGCAAACGTAGCCAGGTACAGCCCGCCGAGAACGGGCAGCAGATGACGCCATCGCCGGCTGGCGGCGCGTTTGCTGCCTGCCAAGTGCTGAAGCACATTGACCTGGGTTTGCCTGGCGCCGGCAGCCAGTAGCGGCATGGCGCTGTCAGACGCTACGGTAGGCCACTGGCTGAAGCAGCCAGGCGGCGGAGAGTGGCTAAGCGGCGCGGGGTCGGGGTCAAAACGGCTGAAAATCAACGCCAGCTCCTCTTCATCCACGGCGTTAAAACCGGCATAACGAGACTGGCGAACCAGCCACTGGCGTTGCAGCCGTAGTGCCTGCCAGCGTTGCGACGCGTCGGGCAATGCCAGAACGTCCGGTAGTGCTTGCCCGGCGGTGATACCGGCGTCGCTCAGCCAGTCGACCCAGCGTTGCAACTGGGCTTTATCGACGGCCGCCAACCACACGTCCTGCCCCCGCTGATCCAGGACGGTCAGGTGCAATTGCGTCACGTCTCCGGGGGTGATGGTTTCCAGTTGCCAGGCCAGGGCGGCGTGATGGCCAGGGCGCACTTTTTTGCCAAAGGTCGCGCGGTGAAACAAAAAGGCGCGGGCGCCGAGCAGCACGGTAACGCGGCTGCCTAGGGCCCGCGGCTGCAATATTGCCAGCTGGTTTTCATCTGCCAGCGTCCCTTCTTCTGCGGGGGCCGACGCCGGACGATAATACCAGGCTACCGACTGGCCCGGACGGTCATGAAGATGAATAAAAAGCTCATCGGGCGGTGTTGGTTTTCTCATCGCTCAGTTACTCAAAAGTATAGTGTCTATTCAGCACCGACAGGCGTTGTGCACGATGTTGCCAGAACGTTCGCAACTGATGGCGTGGCAGCGTTTCGCCCAACCATTGGTCCAGATAAAAATACTCACTCTGCCAGACGATGGCGCTGCTGGCGTCGACGCGGGTGCGCTGGCTCAGTGCCGGCAACGGCGGCAGTGGCCGATCGTCACCCCAGCCTGCGTCCGGGCGGGCTGCCAGCAGCGAGGCGGCCTGCTGCGCCGTTATCTCGCCGAGCAACAAAGCCTGCAACAGTGGCAGCTGCGCGCGGGTCAGGGCATTAAGGTTCACGCGCAGCTGTTTATCCGGCAATGCGCACACCAAGGGCGTGAGCCGCTGATACAGATCCCGATCCATGCTGTTGAGTATGCGGATTTCACTGACGTCCAGCAGCATACGGTTGGCGGGCGTCAGCGCTGGCTGATGATGCTGGTACGCCTGCGCTTCGGGCGGGTTATTGACGGTAGGGACGTCGGGGTCTACCCAGTCGGTCAATGCCTGAGTGAGCGTGTCTGCCCGCGCGTCCTCCACCCCAAGTTGTTGTAGTAAAGTGAAGAAAACGCGTTGGGAATAGGTGTAGGCTTGCGGCGCGGCCGGGGACGTGCTCGCGGTAATGGCATTCAGGTTATAGCAGCTCTGCCCGTCGCTTATCTGGTAATGGATTGGCACGTCGTCCAGCCGTAGCTGTTGCAGGCCGCTGGGCGGTGGCGATGACGGCAAGCTCGCCTGCTGCCGGCGTTGAATAACCGCTTCGCTACCCAGCAGCAGCCATTTGGCCTGCTGTGCATCAACGTTTTGCCGAGTTTGCTGATAGCGCAGTTGCCAGTCGGTTTGCATCCGGCTGACGATCAGCGAGATCATCGCGGTGATAAGCAACACGATAAGCAGCGCCATACCACGTGCAGGACGAGGGGTCATGACGCCTCCTGCACGAAAAATTGCCGGGTTAAAACGCCCAGATCGCGTGTCTCCAGCCTCAGTTCGACCCCCTCAGGCAAGCGGTCGGGGAACGGCCATTGCGTAACCCACTGTCCCTGAGACCAGAAACGCCAACGAATGCCCTGAACATGCTCCAGCTGCGCGCGCGGCGGGCGTAACGTCGCTGGCGTGCCCTCCGGTTGATGCAGGCTGATGCGTTCCAGGCAGCCATCGGCGAATTGCCAGCGCACCTTTTCCAGTTCCGAGCGGGCGAACCAGCCGCCGGGGTTGCGCCAGTGGTTTTTGAGCAGCGTCAGCGTGGTAGATTGCCCATCGTTCAGCAACTGGAGGTCGGCGGTGCGTTCGGAGCGAAGGCGGGCATTGGCCAGGTCATGCTCCAGCAGGCGAAACAGCCACTGTACTTCACCGAGGCGTTGGTTATGCCGATGAGTAACTTGCTGGTTCTGGCTGACGCCGTACAGTATCTGATAGCCCATCAGGCTCAGCAGGGCAAACAGGGCGATAGCCACCAGCATTTCAAGCAAGGTAAACCCCTTTTGACGATCATTCATCAGCGATGCGATAGCTCCTTAATAGCGCCAGCGGAGCGGTAAAATCGCCGTGCAGACTGACTTCGACTTCCAGGGCGCGCAGGCCGGGGTCGGTGGTTGCGACGCCACGCCAGCGCAGGTGCCAGTGATGGCCGGCCATCTCTCGCGTCTCTATCTGCCAGTTTTCCGGCGGCCAGACCCGCTGCAAAAAGAGCGTCGTTAGCTGATTTTCCGCTAGCCAACTGGCCAGTTGCCGCTGTTGCAGCCGTTCGGTATGGCGTACCTGCTCGCTGCTCACGTTAAGCCCGGCGATGCCCGCGCCGGCGAGTATGGCCAGCGCGACCAGCACCTCCAGCAATGTCATTCCGCGGCAGTGCGATAGACGGCTCATGGCATAACGGGGTCCGGTAACGGCGGCCAGACGTGGTGCTGAACGCCATTTTCATCGAGCAGGCTCAGTTCGGCGGCGCTGTATTCACCGCCGGGAAACAGCAGTACTTTGGGATCCTGCCACCGCGCTTCGTCCTGGCCGACAGGCAGTTCGACGGGGGTGCCAGTCTGCGTCAGCTGCAGGCTCAACGCGGCGGACAAAGAGCGGAACTTCAGCGGTGATGCCTTGAGCGGATGCCAGTAATAGCCCGGCCAGTAATAGCTGGGGCGTTGGCCATTAGGCTGGCGAGTAAGAACCATCAACTGCCAGGATTTCTGTGCGGGAGACAGGCCGTAAATCCGCCCGTCTCGCTCCGTCTGCTGAGCCGCCCATCGTAGAGCCGTCGTGAGGCGCTGCGTTTCCTGGCGCAACGGATTATCGGCAACAAAAATTTTAACCGTCAGGACGATGGCGCCGATCAACAGCACCACCAGCATCATTTCCAGCAAGGTGAATCCTTGCTGCCGAACGGAGGTAAAGCCGGGCATCAGGGCTGTTCCTCGTGGTTGAGGCTGAGATGCCAGTTGCCGATGTCATCGTCGGTGCCGGCGACGCCATCGGGACCGCCAGAGAAAATATCAATCGGGTTTTTTTCACCCGGAGACATGAGCTGATAAGGCTGGCCCCACGGATCGGCAGGAAGACGGCGCAAATAGCCCGCGGGGTTGTAATAACGCGGCAGCGGGGCGACGGTCGGCGCTTTGACCAGGGCCATTAGCCCCTGTTCGGTCGTCGGGTAGCGGTTATTATCCAGCTTGTACATGTCCAGTGCATTTTCCAGCGCGGCAATATCGCTCAGCGCTTTTTGCCGATCGGCGCGCTCTTTGTTGCTCATCAGATTCGGCACCACCAGGCTTGCCAATACGCCCAGAATCACGATGACCACCATGATTTCCAGCAGGGTAAAACCGCGTTGCGGATGTAAACGCCGGGAAGTGCGGTCGCATTGCGTGTTCATTATTTTTCCTTCTAATCAAAGTAACAATTCAGCTCACCATGGTGTTGAGCTGGAGAATGGGTTGAAGAATCGCCAGGATGATAAACAGCACGACCCCTGCCATGGTGACGATAAGCAAAGGTTCGAACAGTGCGACGGTCAGCGCCATCCTGCTGAAGAAGGCGTTCTCCTGGATATCGGCGGTGTGCGCCAGCATGTTGCCCAGCTCGCCGCTGCGCTCGCCGGAACCGATCAGATTACGCATCATCGGCGAGAGCAGGCCGGTCTGGGTGAGCGCGGCGATCAGCGTGCTGCCTTCGCGTACCTGCTCACGCGCCTGCAATAATTGTTGGCGGGCATAGCTATTGGCCAGCACGCCAGCGCTGATGTGCATGGCGTCCAGCAGCGGCACCGCGCTGGTGTGAAGAATGCTCAGGGTGCGGGCGTAGCGGGCCAGGTTCAGCTCGCGAATGACCGGGCCGGCAAGCGGCAGCCTGAGCTGCAAACGGTGCCAGTGCAGGCGGTGGCGGGGTTTTTTCAGCCAGAGTCTCAAACCGAACAGCAGCAGGCCAACGCCCCCGGCAAGCCACGGCGCGGCAATTTGCAGCGCCGAGCTGCCGGCCATCAAAAGGCGGGTGCTCAGCGGCAGCGCCTGCTGCATGTGAACGAACTGCGCTACGATGCCCGGTACCACGGCGGTGAGTAACAGCGTCACCACGCCGATGGCGATAACCGTCAGTATCAGCGGGTAGAGCAGCGCCTGTAACAATTTACCGTTGACCTGCTGACGTTGTTCCAGGTTATCTGCCAGCCGTTGCAAGACCTGATCAAGATGCCCCGACGCCTCGCCTGCCGCCACCGTGGCGCGAAACAGCGGCGGAAAGGTGCGCGGGTGGCCCGCCAGCGCGTCAGAAAAAGACATCCCCTCCAGAATATGGTGATGCAACTGAGCCAGCAGCGTGCGCTGGCCGGGCTTTTCGCACTGTTCTGCCAGCGTATTCAGGGCTTCCTCCAGCGGCAGCGCGGCACCGATCAGCGTTGCGAGCTGGCGAGTGAACAATACCAGCGCTTTGCCATTCAACGCGCTGCGTTGGTGTAGCCAGTCCGGCAGCCCGCCGGTTCTGGTCTGCACCTCGCGCAGCCGTAGCGGGATCAGACGTTGCTGTTGCAATTGCGCGCGCGCCGCACGCGCGTTATCCGCCTGAACTTCTCCCCGGCAGGGCATCCCCTGGTGATCAAGAGCATGATAACGCCAACGTGTCATGAGCCGACCTCCCGCGTGACGCGTATCACTTCCTCAAGGCTGGTAATGCCGGAGCGTATTTTCGCCAGCCCGTCATGGCGCAGGGTTTGCCCACGCGTGTATTTTTCGAGTTCGACGTCGCTGTCACCACGGGCAATGGCCGCACGCAAGGTATCATCGACGCACAACAGCTCGTGAATGCCGGTACGCCCGCGGTAGCCGCTAAAGTTGCAACGCTCGCAGCCGACTGGCTGGAAGAGGCTGAGCTTTTCTTCTCCCAGCCCGGCAAACCCGAGCTGACGCAGCGTTTCACCGTCGAGGCATTCCGCGCGGCGGCAGTGGCGGCAGAGGATGCGAACCAGGCGCTGAGCCAGAACGCCGGTTAATGAACTGGCGAGCAAAAACGGTTCAACGCCCATATCCCGCAGGCGTCCGATGGCACCGCTGGCGCTGTTGGTGTGCAGGGTGGAGAGCACAAGGTGGCCGGTCAGTGAGGCCTGCACCGCAATCTGCGCCGTTTCGGCGTCGCGGATTTCGCCAATCATGACCACGTCGGGATCCTGGCGCAAAATGGCCCGCAGCCCGCGGGCAAAGGTCATGTCCACTCTGGGATTGACCTGCGTTTGGCCAACGCCGTCCAGATCGTATTCCACCGGATCTTCAACGGTCATGATGTTGCGCGTCTGACTGTTGATGAGCTGCAGCGCCGAATAGAGCGTGGTGCTTTTCCCCGAGCCAGTTGGCCCGGTGATCAGCAGAATGCCGTGGGGGTGCTGGAGCAGGCCGACCAGGCGCTGGTGAACCTGCTCCAGCATGCCGGTACTGGCCAAGTCGAGGCGCAGCGCGTTTTTATCCAGCAGGCGCAGCACCACGCGCTCCCCGTGGCTGGTGGGCAGCGTCGAGACGCGCACGTCGATGGCCCGGCCGGCCAGACGCAGCGCGATACGTCCGTCCTGGGGGAGGCGCTTTTCGGCAATGTCCAGCTTGGCCATCACCTTGATGCGCGATACCAGCAGCGCCGCCAGTTGCTGTGGCGGCGTCAGGATTTCTTTTAGCACGCCGTCAATGCGAAAGCGGATTTTCAGGCTGCGTTCAAAAGGTTCGATATGCACATCCGAGGCGCCCTCTTTTATTGCTTCGCTCAGCATGGCATTAATCAGCCGGATAATCGGCGCGTCGTCGTCGCTGGCCAGCAGATCGTTATCCTGGGGCAGCGCCTCGACCAACTGATAAAAATCGATTTCGCTACCCAGATTTTCCATCATCTTGCGCGCTTCGTTGCCGTCCTGTTGATAGCCTTGCATCACCGCAGCGGCGAAGGTTTCATCATCTACCGCTTGCAGCGCGCCGTCGGGATAAAGACGGCGTGCCTCCAACAGCGCCTGTGACGTGGCATGGGCGCGGAACAGCAACAAGGTGCCGCGTTCGGGGTGCTGAATGCGCAGCACTCCGTGCTGCTGTACCCAGCTAAAGGGCAGGGCTGGCGTACTCATGGTGCCGCCTGTTGCCAGAAGCGGGTGATGTCCGCCTGTAGGGTCGTCATTGCCGGCCGTGGGCCAAGCGCGGCGTCCAGATTTTTATCCAGTCGTTGCGTGGCCTCCCCACGGTCTTGCTGCTCACCAAAATGCGCCCGCTGCTGTTGACTGGTGCGGTTGTAATCCTGCTGTTGGCGGATGATGCTCGGGCGAATAAACAACATCAGATTGCGCTTCACCGTTTTCTGTCCGGTGGAGCGGAACAGGAAACCGATGCCGGGAAGGTCGCCAAGCCAAGGCACCTTGCTGGTGATATCGTGGCTGCTGCGATCCAGCAGCCCGCCAATCACCACGGTGTTGTGGCTATTAACCAGCACCGCATTTTTTACCGTGCGGGTATTGAAGGTGGCTCCCAGGTCACCGGTGCCGTCGGCGGCTTTTTCCGCCACGCTGGACACCTCCTGTTCAATTTCCAGCAGTACGGTATCGCCTTTATTGATCTGGGGTTTTACCTTCAATTTGATGCCCACGCTTTTGCGTGCCACGGTGCTGAACACGTTGTCGCCGGAGGTGGTTTGTGAGCCGGTGAGAATGGGCACGTCCTGACCAACGTTAAATTCGGCTTCCATATTGTCGAGTGTGACAATGCTGGGGGTCGCCAGAATATCGTTTTGGCTGTTGGTGGCGAGCGCCGTAAGCAGACCGCTCCAGTTGCCCTGGTAAAAGCCGGCGGCAAGGCCGGTGCTGTTTTTCAATACCTTCGCCAGGTTGTTGGAGGTCAGCGAGGTCACCGCGCTGCCGGTGTCGGGGAACTGGCTACCGCCATGCCGCTGATTGAACCATTGCACCCCCAGATTCAGCCCGTCGGCGTCCTGGACCTCCACCACTATCGCCTCGACCAGCACTTGCGCGCGGCGGATATCCAGCCGCTCAATCACCTGTTCCAGATCGCGCAGCATGTCGGGCGCCGCATGAATAATCAGCGCGTTGGTTTGGGCATCCGCCTTGATCACCACATTCTTCATCATGGCGATGGCGGGAACCGCCGAATTGGCACCGCTCTCGTTTTGCAGGCCGCTGCTGACGCCGCTCAACACGCTCAGCAGATTCTCTGCCTTGGCATGTTGAAGATAGATGACTTTGGTATTGCCCTGGCTGCTTCCTTGTACGTCCAGTTTGTGCACGGTGGCGATCATGCGTTTACGTGCCTGTTCCTCGCCGCTTATCACCACCGCGTTGGTGCGCTCGTCGGCAACGATGCTGACAGTGGGGCGGCTACCTGCGCTTTTGCGATCGCCCTTTAGCAACGTATCGGCAATGCGCGCCACTTCCCCCGCGGAGGCGTAGCGCAGGGGCACGGTTTCTACCGTATGGTCGCCTGCTTTATCGACGTTGCCGACAATTGCCACCAGTTGATCGACCAGTGCGGCTCGGCCGGTCAGCAGCAGGACGTTGGAGGGATCGTAATGCACCACCGTGCCAGAGGAGGCGTCATTCAGTTGACGCAGTAACGGAGCCAGATCCTTGCCGGTCACATTGTGCAGCGGCACCATGCGCATAATCACCTCATCGCCGCCATGGCCAGCGTTAGCGCCCTCTACCAGCGGAATGGCCGCGCCTTTGGTTTTTTTTGACGGAATGACCTTGAGCACCCCGTCAGGCATGGTAACCGCGCTAAAACCATAGACTTCCAGCACGCTCAGAAAAAAGGCGTAGTAACGTTCGTCATCCAGCGCCTGGTAACTGCGTACGCTGATATTGCCTTTAACCGACGGCTCTATAATGATGGTTTTATTGAGGTTCTTGCTGACGGTGTTAATGAATTCGTGAATGTCGGTGTTCTGGAAACTGGCGGACCAGCCGGCCGCCTGGGCGGCGGGAAGGCACAGCGGATTGAACAGCCAGATCAGCAGCAAAGTGGTGAGTCGGCCGGAAGAAAAAGGCAGGTTAGGGAGCATCATAGCTTGGCCTTCTGGTTGATCAATAAAACGTTCAGGGAAATAGCAGGGATTCATAGTTCCCCTGATGATCGATAATGACCCGATCGGGGAACAGGCGTACCAGGCGCGCCTGGCCATCGAGTAACAGATCGCCCTGAAGGTAACTGGCCTGGCGGGCGTTGTGTTCAATAATGGCCATGCTCTGTTGTTCTCCGGCACCGATCACCAGCCCCGTGACGCGCAGCGGCAATGCGCTACGCGGCGCGTAAAAAATTCCGGGGTCCTGAGCGTGCAGCAATTGCGTACTGAAAGGTGAAGACGGCGCGTTCTGAACCGGGCCAAATAACGGCAGCGATGCGAAATCCTGCTTTTCGGGCGTGGGCATCACCGCCGGGGCGCTTTGCTGCACGTTGCCGCTGGGGGCAAGCTGCCAGGCAGGGACAATAGCAAACCAGACTCGCCAGGCGATCAACGCGGTGAGCGCCAGCGTTAGCGCGCGGTAGCCCTGCGGCGAGTTCACGGCGCCCTGCCAATGGGGGAAAGCAGACCGGAGCCGTCGCATTACACGATAACCAGCAGAGAAAGAGCCAGGAAAGAGCGAAAAAAACGTTTCAACCGCTGGCGAAACGTAGCAAAACCACGCTCGGTGTTGGCGTGCCCAGCGCGTGATTTTGGCAATGACCGCTGTGTCGGATTGTTAAACGCTTCCTCGAGCGACGCGGCGTTGAGCCGCAGGCCGTAATGGGGAATGGTTTCTATCAGCCTGACGGGAACGTTATGCCGCTGGAATACATTACGCAGCTGAAATACCAGTTGGTGATAATTATTATCCCTGACCTGCCGATGGTTTTCATGCCAGACAATATTAATGAGCTGGCGTTTGCAGGTAATGTTTTTTATTAATGCGGCCATGAGCCTTTTCTGGGTCTCGCTCAGCGTCATCACCGCTTGATTGGGGTGAATCACCAGCTGGTTAATTGGGCAATGTAGGGTCAGAATATTCCCGCAATGCAATAGGCGTTCGCTGTAGATCTCTTTGCATTGCTCCGGTGAAAGTTGCTGCTTTTGCATCATGGCCTCATGGAATGAAATGTGCTGAATACCGTTATGGAAGCATTCTTTTCAGCAACTGCTTATTTTGCCACTCGTGCTTGATAACGGCGGCAATATGCAGCGCGATCAGTGCTGCCAAAACGGCACAGGAGATAATGTGGATACGGTTAAATAATCCTGTCAGCCAGGGGTCATGTAGCGGCTGCGGCAAGGTGAAAAGATGGAAGACATTAATGGCGCGCTCCATCATTAATACGCCGGTTATCAATACCACGAGGATCGTTACGTATAACAACAGATGCGTGGCATGAGCGATAAAATTCAGCCATGGGTTGGCGTTGGCATCTGTCGGTTTAGGCGCGGACAGAAAGTAGTAGCAACGCAATATAAACAGCGGAATGAAAACGGTCGTTATGGAGACATTAAAAAAACCGATAGCATCGCTCACTGGGTCAGCAACACCAACAATGGCAACGTAAAAGCCGGACAACGTGGCCCAGATGATAATGGCGGCCGATAGCCAGTGCAGAATTATTTGTGGTCGCGAGTATTTAAGGCGGAGATGCATCAATTCTATGTCCTATATCTTATAAGGGTAAGGCACTTTACAAGGAGACTGGCGGGCAGGCTTGTGAAACGTTATGACCCGCGAATATAGGCTTTAGAACCTGGCGGAGGTCATGCCTGGTCATGGCGGAGTAAGAAAGAGTCAGCCCGGTAAAGGGAGCATCGGCCTGGTTCGCCCTGACTGACGCGTTGGAATAATCAGGAAACGGCACCGCCAGACGGACGGCTCGACTGATTCACAAACATTAAGCGTAATTCTGCGGCGATAAACGCCGCGATGTGCTTAGCTATGTCGAAGCACGGGCTGGCACCTAATCGGGCAACCGATATTTGCCCTGCGGTGAGGCGCCTGATAACGCCAGCGTATCCGGCGCTAGCCTAGTCCTGTTCGTATTGATGTTCTTTTATAACAATTATTCTCTATTACCGATGGAGAGTTCTCTCCATCGGCGTGGAGATAACCCCTGCTTGCGCTAAGGGATTGTCTCGATGTGGCGTGTGAGAGTTCCGGTAATCAAGATCGCTGTTGAAGCACTGCTTTCCCCATGACAGGATATCTCCCCCGGATCTAAAAGAGATACTAATCATGGAAAATAGTATGACAGCGGAACAGTTGTCCTCCGCGGCCCTTATCATATTAGCTGAGAACGTTATCTTTACCCCATTAAAGCGTACGCTGAAGCGAGGCAACGTGACCGTTGCCTTGACTGAAAATGAAGCCTGTCTGTTGCGGATGCTGTTGGAAAAAACCTGTTCCAAGAGAGAGATCATGTATGAGATTTGGGAAAAACGTGGCGTTATAGTCACCGATAGCAGTTATTACAAACTGGTGCGCCAATTAAGACTGTCCTTTATAAAAATAGAATTAGACGAAAAGCTGATCATGACGTTACCCCGCATTGGTATTTTGTATACTGGAACAAAAAGCATGGCAACACCGAATGCACCTAAAAATAGATTTAATTGGAGGTTGCTAAAGAGTAGGCCCTTGGTATCAATTATTATAATCCTGATAGGTAGCATAGGTTTTATTTCAAAAGCGGTTATTATGGAATAACTGCTAAAACCGTCTGTTTTGTAATATTGCCCTGCATTGCCATTACCGTTGCTGCTGCCGGGCAGGCGACGCTTTGCTGAGGAAATGGAAATAGAATTTTAATGGGGTATTGATGGCTGACCTTGTACGTTCGCTGCTGGCTCCCTTGGCAATGCCCAGCGTACTCACGGTTGCGCCCATTGTTCGCCCGGCACAAGATAAAAAACAGGGGCGCTGACTATAATGGGTGATATCATGGCACTCCTACCACCGTCACCCGGTGTAAGAATGATATCGTCAGGCAAAGTCAGCTAACAGGTTGCTCGTCGAGCAGGGGAATTAATGGCAGGTACCAACAATATAAACATCGCGATCGTTGATGATGAACCATTTTGCCTATTTGCGATAAAGGATATTTTACAACATTATCCTTATTTTTATAACAAATCCGAACAACAGCTTATTTATAGTGAAGTTTCGTTACAGGTTGCCGGTTGTGCCAGCAACGCCGCCGAGCTTATGGCATTGCTCGAGTATAATTCCAGCATTCAGATGCTGCTGCTGGATTATTCACTCACCTCTCATGACGAAGACGTGGCCGGTGCCATCGGGCAAGATGGCGCGCTGCTGATAAAACGCGTGCTTCAACAATGGCCAGCAATAAAGATTATTGTCTATACGGCGCACAAAAGTCTGGCTATTGCCCGCCTCGCGTGGCAGGCAGGCGCATGGGGTATTGTGCAAAAAAACAGTAATATTCAGGAGCTTTTTTTTGCCATCTCCTATATCGCCAGTGGCAGGAAGTTCTTCCCTATTGAACTGGCAACCCTTTCACCGCAGGAAGCCTGGGATAGGCTCTCCCCCCGAGAGACCGAGGTATTGCGCCTTTTATTGAATGGTTTCAATCAGAATGAAATTGGCGAGCGTCTTAATATCAGTTTTAAAACCGTTTCCAACACCAAAACTCGCGCGTTCAAAAAGCTGGGGCTTAATTCCAATGCCGAATTTTTCAAATATGCCCATGAGTTACCTATTTAACCTCCTATTGATTTTTCTGCTATTGTTTTTTGTCGGAGTGGGGCATGCGAGTAATAATGTAAAATTTAACGCTGAAGAACAACGCTATATCGAGTCCCACCCGCTCATTGAGTATGGCATCTTCCCCCAGTTCTATCCCATTGAAACAACTAATGGTTTTGGAGAGCATATCGGACTGACCAGGGATTATATCGATCTGATTGCCCATGCTACCGGCATGCGTTTTCAGTTGGTGCCCAGTAACAGCGGCAATGCGTCCTTTATGAATCTCAAACAGCGGCGGGTAGCGTTGCTTACCAGCACTTCCGCCGCTTTTGCCGATGAGCATGGCCTGGCCAGAAGCATGACGTTCTTTTCCACCTGGCCTGTCACGGTGACCCGTAAAACCACTCGCAGTATCACCACCGCCGATGATATTGATGAGGGTTACGTTACAATTACCGATTATCTTTCACTCATTCAGTGGTTTGGAAAACGCTTTCCCGGCGCGGACTATCGGGCACTACCGTCACCGGAGAAAACCATCCAAAGCGTGGTAAACGGGCAGGCCATTGCGGGGGTGGTGCTGTCTCCCACGGCCGCTTACTACATGAATATCGTGTATCCGGGACAGTTAAAAATGTCGCGCCCCCATATGGCGAAGATCCCGCTGGTGATGAGCGCTCGGCAGGAAGATAAGGTACTTATCGATATTATTAATAAGGTGCTGGTTTCCGTTACGCCACTCCAGCAAGGTAATATTGCCGCAAAATGGATCGTTGCAGAAAGCCAGACGTCAGCGATCGATTCGCCGCTAAGAACAGTGCTTTTTCTGATCACCTTTACCGTGCTGTTGCTGCTGGTAGTGGTGGTCTATTACAACCGACGGTTAAAAAAACAAATAGCCCAACAGGGTTCACGCAATAGTCTGGAATTATCGGTTATTTCTCATGAACTGCGCACTCCTCTGATTGGCATCCTGACGGCGAGCGAAAGTTTACTCGACAAGCTTTCTTCCTCCGCCCAACGGGAGCGCCTGGCCAATATTATTCATGTCAGCCGCGGAATGTTGGATAATCTTGATCTGTCGCTGGATTACGCCAAAATCACTGCCGGTTCGGTACAACAGCATCCGCAACCCCATCTGCTGGCAGAGCTTTGTGATACCACGGTCAGGCTCTTTACCAGCTTTGCGCAAACCCATGGCACTACGCTGCACGTGCGTTACCATTCCAAGCAGTGCTTTCTTCCGCATCTGGTTGACAGTGCGTTGCTGGGCCAGGCGCTGAATAACATCGTCAATAATGCCATCAAGCACACCCATGGCGGGATGGTGCTGATCGAATGTTCGCTTCTCCAGGTGGACGGCAAGAATATGTTCTGTATCGAAGTTACCGACACCGGTATCGGCATGCCAGAGAATGTGCTCAAACGCCTGGCGCAACCCTTTTATCAGGGCGGCGACGATCGGGCTATTGCCGAGAGACATGCTAAAGGCACCGGGCTGGGGCTGTTTGTTGCAAACAAGAATATGCAGTTGATGGGCGGACATCTGGTATTGACCAGCCAGAAGGGGGTTGGTTCTCGGGTCAAGATCGTGTTCCCCGTAATTCCTGCCCACTATGCCATTGAAAAGCCGTTGCCGGACGGGCTGCGTATAAAACTGGTGCCAGACGGTTGCGCACCTCTCAATGAGGTGCTGCCAATCATTACCCGTCTCGAAATACCCTACGGTGATAAGCCAGAAAACCCGCCGGCAACAACGCGTGAGCCGGTGCTGTCGTTACGCTTCAGTCATGGTCGGGATTTGTGGTTATTGAATAATCAGTGTGGGAGAAGCGTGGCGCTTTCACGCCCTCCTTATGCCTCGGCGTTTTATCTTGCAGTCACCGATTTATGCCATGAAGAGAGTATGGTTGACGACGTCACCATTGCCGAACCCGCCAGCGCGCCTGACGCCAGCGAGTCTGGCGCGCAGCGGCGCCTGCTGCTGGTGGAGGATGAACCATTGCTACTCGAGGTACAACAGGAGCTGTTCACCAGCATCGGATTTCAGGTGGATACTGCCACCGACGCCCAGCAGGCTTATCAGCGCTGGTTACAACACCGCCACACGATTATCGTTACGGATTGCCGACTGGACGAAAGCAATGGTTTTGAGTTGGTACGTCATTTACGCAAACTGATGCAAAAGGACACCACGCCTGCGTTGATCATCGGCCAATCCGCCGCGCTGAAAGCGGAGGACAGCCAGTTGGCGCGTGAAGTGGGTATGGATTATCTATTACAAAAACCGATTTCGCGCGAACGGTGGCAGCAGTTGATTCACGATTATTTTACCACTCAGGTGGCTACCCTTGTCTGACCCAAGTTTTATCTCCCGCTTTTACGCCAGCCTGGAGGACTATCTCCAGCAGCTGGAACAGGCTGCGTTAACCGGCGATCTGGCCGCCATGCGGAAATTGGGCCATAAAATGCTGGGGCTATGTCAATTATTTGGCACTCCAGCGCAGGTTAGCCTGTGTGAAGCGCTGGAAGCCGCAGAAACATGGGCGGTTATCAAGCCTGTGCTTATCATCCTGCGTGCGCAAATTGCCAGCGACAAAGATTCCAGCATTGGCGAACCCGCCCGTTAGCGACCTGTAGCCGTTTTCTGAGCCAGAGCGATGTCACTGGCCCGGCATCAGCTTCAATATTGGATCAGCCGGGCACAAATTGTATGCCGATGGTTTTACCGAGAGTGTTGGTTGAGCCACCCATCGCCTTCAGCCAGGGGCTATTGTCGACCTGGCGGGCCGTCATTGCTCGCATAAAGCTCGGTTTATGGCGTGTAAATCGGCTGATGCGCTATGTGCTGAGTTTTTGTCAATGGAATTTGACTTACCTCGTCGGAATAACGTTCCCAAAGGGCCATAAGGTACGGGTTAAAATAGCAATCCGGTTTTTTTGTATGGCATTTTTTTGTGAATGACATTGGCAATTTTCTGACTTGCATTAATAAATGCACTTTTTTTTACTCGTTATCCATTCCCTTTATTTAACCTGGCAGGTACCAATGCTGATGGTTAGCATTTATATGGGCTTAAAAGAAAATCTCAAAACCTGAAAGGAAATGATTAATTTATGGAAAGAGTAACTTTTTTAAAACTCATATTACTCGGTACGCTGTGCGTCAGCCAAAGCGCATTAGCTGAAGACCTGGAGCGCAAAGAAAAAGGATGGGGGCAATTTAATGTCGAATGTGGGCTTTCCCATACCTTGCCGGACGATCCCATGATGGCATTCGGCAAGCCGGGAGCCTCCATGGTGCATGAGTTCTTCGGCAATCGCCACACGGATGCTTGGACTACGGCAGATCTGCTGCTAGCCGACAAGGAAACCACCTGTACCGCCCGCGCAGATGCCTCTGCTTATTGGGCGCCTCAGCTATTGGATAGCCACAGTGGGGAGGTTATTCAACCCGTATTCATGAAGACCTATTATCGCAATACCGACACGCGCTACCCGGTCGTTCCCTTTCCCAAAGGGCTGCAATTGATGGTTGGCGAACATGTCAGTAACGGTCCGAAAAAGGGGGTGTTCTATTTCTGTCAGGGAGTGGGGTATAGCAAAGAAGTACCGAAATCCTGCCCACTTTATCAAAGCGGCACAACAGAAAAGGTGCAGTTTAATCTGGCCTTCGATTTTCCCAACTGCTGGGATGGCGTAAATCTTAAACCGCCGCATCATGGCCCACGCAATGCCGTTTACGATATCGATGGCCGCTGTCCGGCAGACTATCCGGTTAAAATACCTCAGCTTCAGTTCAATCTGGAATATAAATTGCCAGGCGTCATCCCTCTGGAGAGATTGCGGTTATCCATGAATCCGGAAATGGAAGGCGGGAAATTGACGCCACGCTGGGGGAGTCTGTATACCGCGCATGCTGACTTCTTTAACGGCTGGCCGGAAGACGTGCTCGCTTATGCGGTCGATTACTGTCTCAACCAGAATTGGGGCTGTAACAAAGCGCTACCGACATACAGCGTTGCCGCCAGCGGCGACAGCTATACCCGTGGCGGCATATATTCAGCGGAGAATTATGGACATGCGACACAGGCGTTTATCTTGAGAGGCAAGGGGCTTGCGCCTGAAGATCGGAAAACGGCCTACATTAAATTCCCGCTGCCTGAGGAAAGTGAAGCAAAACAAACGAATTATATCGATATCGCTATTAGTTTCTACGCACAAAATGCAGAAAAAAGTACGGAGCATATGCTCTATTTTTATGAGGCCGCGAGCGACTGGGATGAATACCGGCTTTCTGCCGATGAGGCGGCTAGCTGCGGAGGATCCTATATTGCCCGCGCCTGGATGTCCCATAACGGGCGGCCGATGTATCGCAATACCGAAAGCATTGCCAAGGTGATCCAAAAGGCATGGCAACGGGGGGATAAAGAGGTTGCATTCTGTGTCATGACGGATGGCAATAATATTGAAACCGTTTTGGGCACGCGCGAAAGTGGTCTGCCCGCATTTCTATTCTTTACCGGCCACCAAAAGATGACGAGCCCGGGGTTGGACCGCGCGGCGACTACTGCGGCCGGTGCAGAAAGTAACGCCGTGCCTGCGGGTGAAGCAGAAGAACAGCAGCCAGTATCCGATGAAAACCCTCACTATAGTCTCTAATGGGGGCGTAGGGGCCGATATTGCTGTGGAAAACGGCTCAACGACCGGTGGACCAAAGGTAATCCATGGCCAGCGGTGCATCAGGTGGCCGCTCGCAGAGCCTGTCGGTAAACGCACTCGTTGAAATCGACCCTATCATAATGACGCATAAGGAGAGCCTGGATGAAAGGCTCTCCTTTTTTGCTACCGGCTATCCTGTGGCAAGCCAGAATTGCTCCCTGATAGTGCTTGCGGCGCTCCGTAATTGCCCCTCTTTAGCCCGATGAACAAGAAAACCGCGGGGAACTGCCACGCGGTTTATGTTGCGTCGGGGAGGTTACAGGCACTGGGTGTGCATGTTCTTGCTGCCTTCCTCGCGCCATATGCCCCACTCGCCGCCAGCATCCGGCGCGTTGTTTTGCGTCCACCAGCCGTTGATCCAGATTTTGCCTTTATAGGTGACCTTGGTACAGGCATCGCCATAGGTGGCCGTTGGGTCCCAGGCGGGGATCGCGCCCGGTACCGGCGGCTTTTCGTCACCTTTGACGGTGAACTGGAAGCTCTGCTGCTGCGTTTTTCCTTTGGCGTCGGTGCCAATGACCACCAGAGAGAATTGGCCGGCCTTCAGGTTGTTCATAGGGATGGCGATGCTTTCAGCGCGGTCTTCCAGGGTGAGCGTGTGATAGCCTTTGACCAGGCTGTTCTGGTCAAAAATCTTGACGACCAGATCCATTTTGCCTTGAGTTGCCAGCTCGAGGTTGACCGTGGTTGCGCCGGCCACCAGGGGGTAGCTGGCTTTCAACCCGCTGGCTGTGAAGCTGGCGGTTGCTGCGGTTTCATCGTCGGCCTGCTGAATTTCGATTTCAACCCGTACAATGCCGCTGGCCGCCTGGGTGTAAAGGGTATTTTTACCGTAGATGGCATTGATAATACCTTCCGCACTTTTGCTACCGGCACGCAGGTCGTTGCGTTCGGCATTGATCTTGCTGGCTAGCGCATGAGCCCAGACCTCTTTTTTACCGGACCGATCGTCCTTAATGGTGATTTGGCTACCGCTCAAGCTCGGGCTTTCACCCGCCGCAGTAAAAACGCGCAGCTTGACACCGTCACCCGCGGCCAGATCGAGGGTTGGCAGAATGCTCCCCACCTCGATAGCCCATGCGGAGTCGATTGGCGTTTCATCGCCGGCATTTTCGTTGTCGCCTGCGTACATCACATCGATGGCATTGTGGAAGGCGTTGGCGGTATCCGCGACTTCCCATACGGCATAGACAATATGATAACCGGTACGCTCCGGCAGGACACAGTGATGTCTGACGATGGTATTGATATCGGAATGGAAACCGGTTGCGGGGACGGGCTGGTAGCCGCTGCCGTCGGCGACGCAGAAGGGAACCAGATCCAAAGACTCACGGGTCAGCGGCTGGTTGGGGTTCCAGCCCGGCTTGGTAATGTAATATTCGAACTTGGTTGCGGGGTGTGCGGCAGTAAAGGCCCAGGTGAACGTCTGTTTGCCCGCCTTGACTTGATTCTTGGTCCAGCGGTCGGCCGTTTGCAGGTTGATGTGGGTGTTTAAGCGATCGGCGCCTGCGCTCATCAACTGACCATCAATAGCGCCGGTGGTTGGGAAGCCTTTGGCAAATTCGCCGGCACTTTGTGGCTCATAGCGAATGTTACCGCAGTCACTATTGGTATTGGCGGGGCCTTTATTGCTGCACATAAAATTACGTGACTCAGGGGATTGCACATAGCCATGTGCCAGTGCACCGCCGCTGATGGAGAGAGCTACCAGGGCTAGCGTGACGTTATTTAATTTCATTACTTACGGTCCCTATGAATAATCCATGTTAAACCTGTGAGTGAATTCAGGCGTGGAATGCGTGCTGTTACCGGATATATTTCCTCTTCAGTGATTTTGCGGTACCCACTGTAAAACAATCATCTCGCTTAAGATTCGGAATCCCTATTATTGTTGCCGTTACCCTGTCGGTTAATTTTTGTTATTTATTTCTTTTTTTAAAACAGCGAGATAAGCAGTATTTTTGCAGGTGGCATGCCGACGTGGTCAGTAGGATTCAGTTTGAGTAATAAATTTCCATAAACGTCGGGCGTTGGAAGTGAAGCTTTTCCACGTTTATAAGAACAGGTGATAGCCGGATTTTGCCATAGATGGGGTAGCATCTGCCGGCTTGCCAAACCATACGGACGTCACCATAAGGAAGTCATGTTGTCTCATTATATTTCCTGGCTTTTGCCAGTTTTATTTCTGACAGGGTGTGCGCAGCCCGCGAATAAATATTCCCCGTTGGTTGCCAATCAGCAAATAAAGCAGCTCTCTGCTCTGGTAGCCGGTAGCCATTATTTACGACAGCAATGTAAAATCGAGAATATTCCCGATGAGGATCGGCTGTTGAATACCGCATTGGCCAGCGCTCAACGGCGAGGATGGGATACCCAGGCGCCGGCCTATGCGCTGTTGGCCGAACAGAGCCGGGCGCGTTATGACGAACTGATTGCTGAAGATACAGCAGAGAGCAGGCCATGCTCACGCTTGAATTTGCTGTTAATCGACTTTTTACATGCGGCTCGCAGCAGCAAAACGGCCTGATTTACCGGCCGCTGCCGTGCAGCGGCGCTCGAGGTCAAAACGCCGTTTGTGCTGCTTCATTTCTCGCCGTTCAAGGCGCGGTGGTTATGCGCACGCCTTGTTCATCAAGTAGGTGAGTCAGCAGGGCAGTGCCGTCTCGAGCGACTCTGAATTCACCGTAGCGCGCTTTTGCGAAACGCTCGGCCTGACCCTCCTCGAAGAAATAGCTCGGCGTGCCAATGTGCAGACGGTTGGCGGCAAGACGATACTTCATCAATACCTGTCCCGGTTGTAACGGCTGCTGCCGATCAAACGTGGCGGCAATGGCGTGATGCCGGGCGTCGAGCATCACCACGACTTGCCCGCTGGCGGCGGGTGCCGTGCAATTGGCCTTGCCGCGGCAGGCCTGACGACGCTGGTCAATGCTGCGTTGCAACTGACGACCCAGCGCATAGTCCAGCGCCATATAGTCTCCCTGCATCAATGAGCGCGGGTCTACCGGCGCCAGCGCCAGGATCACCACCGTGCCCTGTTTTAGCGTCTGCTGTCGTTGATAAATTGCATGATTAACGCCGGCCAGGCTCAGTAACACCACCACGGCAAACAGCCATTTCAGCAGCTTATTCATGAACATGACGGTCTCCTGACGCCGGCGGCAGCGTTTTCCTCACTACGGCCAGCAACGCCAGCAACATTAACCCGCTGACCACCAGCAACAGCGATTTTTGCAGCAAGCTAATGCCAAGAAAATAGTACCAGTCGATCAGATATAACAGCAGGAAGGCCGCGGCAGCGACCAATGACGCGCTGCGTCCCTGATAACGAGCCAGCAAAAGCAGTGCCAGCCCAAAGCCGATGCCCGGCGCAAAAACGGCGATTGAACCACAGATAACGGCGGCCGGCAGCAGAACCGGCGTGGCTGGCGCAGCGGTTTTCTGCGCCCATAACCATGCCGCCGCGATCAGGCCGATGGCGATGCCGATGCCCAGCATCAGCGGCAGGTTGGTCGGGGTGGCGTTGTGCCAGAAGATACCGTTGAAGATGTCGGCGTGAATGCTGGCAAGACACGACAGCGCCAGCCCTGCCGGTATGCCGTAGCCCAGCGAGCCGAGCATGTCGTGGCCGGCAACCGCCGGATATCGTTGTTGTCGATGCAGCAAAGACAGCCAGACGAACGTGACCGTGGCGCTTATTGCCAGTAGCAACGCCGAGCTGGCGCTGGATGACCAATGGTGCTCGGCAAGGTAGACGGTTGGCAACAGCAGGATGAGCGTTGAGGCGGCACTGGCCATAAACCGATAGCTGCGATCGGGCATTAGCCACGCCATCCCGCCCAGTACCGGCAGCAACCACAGCGCGCGGCCGATATCGGCCGGCAGCCAGCGTGTTTCATCCAACAAGTAAATGCCGACAGATAAACCGCAGCTGGCGGCGATGGCCCACGCCAGGCCGATCTGCCGTATGCCGATACCGGGTTTGCGTAACAGCACGGCGGCGGGAATGGCAATAAACAGCGAAAACAGCATCAGCGATCCGCCATCCAGCGAATCCAGCAAGCCACTGACGTAAAGCAGCAGCGCCAATAGTAATAATATGATCATTGCCGCTAGCCAGCCGCTGATGGCCAGCGCGATGTGCAGGTACCACGGTAGCCCGCCTGGCGGATTGCAGTGCATCAGCTGTTCGCTCTGGGCCGTGGTCAGCCATTGCCGCTGACGCAACTGCGCCAATAGCTCGAGCCACTGGTGGTGCGTTACGCCCGATATGGCGGATTGCGCCAGCGTACGCCGCCAACGCAGCAACAGCGCTCCGCAGGCCAGCAGCCACAGCGTCATCAATGCGCACATCGCGAAGAGCGGCCCTACCTCCCATGAACGACCTGCCACGCGATAAATCAACGCACAGCCGACCAGCATAATGCTGGTTACGCCCAGCGTCAGCATGCAGAGATCGGCAGCGCGCTGGCGATAATAGGCATATCCTCCCAGCAGTAGCAGCCCCCACAGCGCCATCGTCACCGCGCCTGAGGCGACGAAGCGCCAGTCGGAAATCACCTCAATCAATCGCAGCGTCAGCATCAGCAATACATATCCTGCCATCATCCACGATGGCCATCGGCGCGCTAGCCAGGAGGACGGTGCCGCACGTGCCGCTAACGCTTCACGTACTATCAGGCATAGCGTTTGCACCAGCAGATAACCGAGCAGCACGCTGTCGCCGTTGGCCCACCATAGTGGGTCCACGACATTCGCCGTCCAACTGGCGTAGTACAGCTGGAATGCCAGACTGGCTACCGCCCAGGTGCTGAGCCACAGGCCATTCTGGCGACCAATCAACGCCAGCGGCAACAGCACGCACGCCCAGCTGAAGAACAGTTGCCAAGCGTCGGCACCGGTTTGATAAACCTGTCCGTACAGCGCGAATAAACCACCGAAGCTCAATCCCAACGCCAGGAGCGCCGTGCGCGCCACGGCATCGTACCATCGTTGCCAAACTATCGTCGCCAGCGCCAGGATCAGCAGTTCAACCAGCGCGAATCTGACGAATACCGACATGGCCTGCCAGTTGCCGGCGATGAAAAACACGCTGCCAGCCACCAGCGCCAGCAAGCCCAATACCGTCAGTGCCAGGGTAAGAAAGTTACGCCAGCCGGCAAGATCGGGCCGTACGTTACAATAAGCAAGAATGTGCTGATAGTTGCCGGCAGACAGCCGGGCGCTGGCCGGCGAGGTTGTCAGCAATGCCGGCAGGTTACGACACAGCTGTTGTGCAGCCATGGTCGGCATGACTCGATGATGATGCGACGGGGCCATATAGACTTCCTTGCCGAGATAACGTTAAGCCTGGAGTAGCTCAGTGATACCTTTTATCGTAACACGGCATGGGCTAAAAACGTCGGTAGCGGCGTATCCTTATGCTGTCGGTAGCGACCGTGACGATGCCGTTATTGATGCGAGAAACGCCACATTTTAGCCGGTATTGGTGGCCAACGATCGAATAGCGCTAGCAGGTTAAGCGTTCTTTATCAGAACCCGCTGTCACTTCCAGGACAAAAACGGTGACGCCTATGAAAGCGCCTGCTTCCATCCGTCAGGGGGCTGAATTCCCAGTAAATAGCTCATCGCGTAAGCGCAAAAACACGCCATCCTCACATAAATGGATACTGTGATTCATTATAATCAAAACCGTGTTTTATAAAAATAGAGAAGTTGATCGCTGCCATCTTTTCGTCACTGCCACTCGGTACGGCGTGCTGGCAAAAATGGCAAGGTTTTGCTGCGATCATCTCCCTATTTTACCAACAGGCTCCGTAGCACCACGGGAAGTTTTCCGTCATGTGGCAATGAGGATGGCAGCAATGAACACTCGCCAGATAGGGTTGAAAAATTATCTTGCCTACGGCTCGGGGGATTTTCTGGGAGCGGGCACCACCGCGCTGACTGCGGCCTGGCTGCTGTACTTTTACACCACCTTTTGCGGGCTCAGTCCGATAGAGGCAACGTTTATTTTCGCCATGGCTAGAGTGCTGGATGCGCTGGTCAGCCCGTTGATGGGTTACCTGACCGACCATTTTGGCTCGACCTGGCTCGGTCGGCGCTTTGGTCGCCGCAAATTCTTCATTCTGCTCGGCATACCGCTGGTATTCAGTTATAGCCTGATGTGGGTTGGCGATATGAGTTATGGCTATTATCTGCTGACCTACCTGTTTTTTGACGTGGTGTATACCTCGATTCTGGTGCCTTACGAAACGCTGGTGCCGGAAATGACCGATGATTTCAAACAGAAAACCAAGTTCTCCGGCGCGCGCATTGCGTTGGCGCAGCTTTCCGCCATCCTGGCCGCGTTTCTGCCGGGTATGCTGCTGAGCTACTTTGGTAAAGACAATCCGATCTCGTTCTTCTATGCCGGCCTGGTGTTTTCAGCGATCTGTGCGCTGGTATTGACGCTGGTCTACTGTTTTACCTGGGAGCGGCCGCCAGAGAAGAAGTCCGCTGCGGCGCTGGAAGCCGAGCGGCAGAAACTGACGCTGTGGCAGAGCCTGCGTCGACTGGGGATCGAACTGAGCTCCACTTTGCGCATTCGCATCTTTCGTCAGCATCTCGGCATGTATCTTGGCGGCTATATCGCCCAGGACGTGTTCAACGCGGTGTTTACCTATTACGTGGTGTTTGTGCTGATGCAAAGCGCTTCGGTGGCCTCCAATCTGATGGGCACCATGGCCATCATGCAGTTTATTGCCGTAATTGCCATGATCCCACTGTGCATTCGCTTTGGCCCGGCGCCCAGCTACCGCATGGTGGTGATACTGTTCGGCCTGAGCGCCCTGTCGTATGCGCTGTTGTACTATGCCAATCTCAACGATGTGTTCTCGCTGTTGCTGCTGGTGTCGGCGCTCGCCGGTCTCGGGCGCGGCGGCATCAACTACGTACCGTGGAATATTTATACCTACATCGCCGACGTTGACGAAGCGATCACCGGACAGCGCCGTGAGGGCATTTTTGCCGGCATCATGACGCTGTCGCGCAAGGCGTCCCAGGCCGGGGCGGTGATGCTGGTTGGTATCATGCTGCAATATTCCGGCTTTGTTTCCGGCAGTAGCGTCCAGCGGCCGGAAGTGAGCCACACCATTTTAATGGTGCTGTGTTTTGGTACCGTGCTGGTATTGAGCATCGGTTTCCTGATCTCCCTGCGTTTCACACTGAATCTGGACACCCACCGGGTGTTACGCGAGGAAACGGTAAAAATGCGTCTTGCCGGCGGCGTGGTACCGGAAAACATTCGCCCGCAGGCGCGAGAGATTATCGAGACGCTGGCGGGGATGCCTTACGAGTCGCTGTGGGGCAACAACAACATCGGCTATCTCAACCGCAACAAGCCGGCTGCCGCAGCGCTGCCGCCACGGCCCACCGCGCGTGGCATCACCGGCTTGACTCACTACAAGTAATGATGATTTTTGAGGATTACGTTATGTTGGTCTATCCCGTAAAACACAGTCCGTTATTGCGTCAGCCGGAGCGTTTCATCAGCCGTGATACGTTGCATGCGCTGATCGGTCGTCTGGTGGATAATCTGGTGAACATCACCGATGTGGATGGCGAATTCCTGCTGCGGCTGGATGACGGCCGGGTAATTGATACCAAGGGCTGGGCCGGGTGGGAGTGGACTCACGGCGTTGGTCTGTATGGTATCCTCCAGTACTATCAACAGACCGGCGACGATAAAATGCGTGCCATTATTGACGACTGGTTCAGCGCGCGCTTTGCCGAAGGGACGCCGACCAAAAATGTCAATACCGTCTGTCCGCTCCTGACCTTGGCTTACCGCTACGAAGAAACCGGTGATTCGCGCTGGTTACCGTATCTGGAGCGCTGGGCCGAATGGGCTATGTACGAAATGCCACGCACCGAGCGCGGCGGCATGCAGCATGTGACGCTGGCAGAGGAAAATCATCAACAGCTGTGGGACGACACGCTGATGATGACGGTGTTGCCGCTGGCCAAAATCGGCCGCTTGCTGAACCGCCCGGCATATATCGAAGAGGCGAAATATCAGTTTCTGATCCACACCCAGCATCTGATGGAGCGTGAAACCGGGCTGTGGTTCCATGGCTGGACCTTCGACGGTAAACACAACTTCGCCAAGGCGCGCTGGGCTCGCGGCAACAGCTGGCTGACCATCGTCATCCCCGAGTTCCTCGAACTGCTGGATTTGCCGGAACATGACGCGACGCGTCGCTTCCTGCAGCAGGTATTGCAGGATCAGGTGGCGGCGCTGGCCAGCTGTCAGCATGACAGCGGCTTATGGCATACGCTGCTGGACGATCCGCATTCGTATCTGGAAGCTTCGGCCACCGCCGGCTTCGCGTTCGGCATGCTGAAGGCGGTGCGCAAACGCTACATTGGCGAGCAGTATGCCGAGATAGCGGCCAAGGCGGTAAAAGGCGTCATTGAGCAGATCAATGGTGAGGGGGAATTGTTGCAGGTGTCGTTCGGCACCGCAATGGGCAAGGATCTGGCCTATTATCGCCAGGTACCGCTGACCTCGATGCCTTACGGCCAGGCGATGGCGATCCTGTGCCTGAGTGAATATCTGCGCGTTTATCTGTAACCGCCACTGCTAGAACCGCGTGCGCTGACCGGCGCGCGTGGGTTTATCCAGCGCTTCCAATTCTGTGATCGTTCTCATCCGCATCTGCTGAATTTTGCCAGCGTCATTTATCTCCCGGCACTCAACCGAAGGTCAGCGTTGCCCAGACTTTCTAGACTCGCGTTTCATCTGCGGCCCTATCGTTCCGACCAGCGCCGCGCGACAAAAGAAAGAGGAGCGCAGGATGAATAACGCGATTTGGTTGGGAATACTCTGGCATCTGGTTGGCGCGGCCAGCGCCGCATGTTTTTACGCGCCGTTCAAACAGGTCAAACGCTGGTCCTGGGAAACCATGTGGTCGATCGGCGGGCTGGTGTCCTGGCTGATCCTGCCGTGGAGCATCAGCTATTGGCTGCTGCCGGATTTTTGGCACTATTACGGCTCCTTTAGCGCGGCGACGCTGTTGCCGGTATTTCTGTTTGGCGCCATGTGGGGGATCGGCAACGTCAATTACGGTCTGACGATGCGCTATCTCGGCATGTCGATGGGCATTGGCATCGCCATTGGCATTACGCTGATCGTCGGTACCCTGATGACGCCGCTGTTGCAGGGGCGTTTCATACAGCTGTTCGGTACCCCTGGAGGGCTGCTGACATTGCTGGGGGTGCTGGTGGCGTTAATTGGCGTCAGCGTGGTCAGCTATGCCGGTCTGTTGAAAGAGCGGGCGCTAGGCATACGCGCCGAAGAGTTCAACCTGAAGAAAGGCCTGGTGCTGGCGGTGATGTGCGGTATTTTCTCTGCCGGCATGTCGTTCGCCATGGACGCCGCCAAGCCGATGCATCACGCCGCGGCGGCGGTCGGCATCAGCCCGTTATATGTGGCACTGCCGAGCTACGTGGTCATCATGGGCGGCGGGGCGGTGATCAACCTCGGTTATTGCCTGGTGCGCCTGGCGTGCAAAAAGGAGCTGTCGCTGCGGGCTGATTTCTCGCTGGCCAAACCGTTGCTGCTGGCCAATCTGCTACTTTCGGCCCTGGGCGGCCTGATGTGGTATCTGCAATTCTTTTTTTACGCCTGGGGACACGCGCGCATTCCAGCCCAATATGACTATATGAGCTGGATGCTGCATATGAGTTTCTATGTGCTGTGCGGCGGTATTGTCGGCCTGCTGCTGCAAGAGTGGCGCGCCGCCGGCAGCAAACCGTTGCGAGTGCTGGTACTGGGGGGATTGATCATCATTCTGGCCGCCAATATCGTCGGGTTGGGTATGGCGTACTGAAGCGAGCGCAGCATGACGAGTTACCTTGGGCAGACGCCGGCGGCGATAAACTGCTGGCGATATTCCCTTGGGGTCATACCGGCTTCGCGGGCGAACACCACCGAAAAGTAATTACTGTCTTCAAAACCGCAGCGCGCGGCCACTTCGCCGATCAGGTAATCGCTGCGTCGTAGCAGGCGCTTGGCCTGACACAACCGTAGCTGACGCAGATAGTGGCTGATGGTCATGCCGGTTTGCTGGCGAAACAGCAGCTTCAAAGCCCGTTCGGCCAACTGGTGCCGTGCGCAAAATGCCGCCAGGTCGAAATGATCCTCAATGCCATTTTGCAGCGCCGCCATCAGTAAATCCAGCTGCTCGCCATCCGGCAACAGATGGGCGTCGTCGACCGCATAGCGATAACGTTTCAGGACGATGGCCAGTTGCAGCAACAGCGCTTCGGTGAGCTGAATCGACAGCGTATCGGTTTTGCGGCTCTCCTGCGAAAGCTGGGCGACGATCGGCCGCGCCAGGTTCATGCCCTGGGTGGTCAGCCGCCAGTAGCGTTCATTTTGCGGGTCGAACGGTGGCAGCAGGTGATCCCACTGTGCGCCGAAGCGCAGCCGTTCCGGGCAATAGATAATATTATCCAGCACCAGATCGTTCACCGATTCATAACTGTGGCAGTCGCTGGCCTGAATGTAAAAGATGTCACCGCAGGTAATGCGATAGGGGTGATCGTTCAGCACGTGCAGGCCGTTGCCGCGCCAGACAATGACCACTTCATAGAACTGATGGGTGTGCGGCGCGAACCCTTGCTGCGGGTAACGTTCCGCCACCGCCACCGGCATTTGCGGCGATATCAGATAATCACGGCTTTCTAGCAGCAGTGGTCGCATGATCGGCGTTCTCACCATCGAAAGGGGGGGAACATTATTACTTGAAATCGCAGGCAATAGGTTGATGAGCGACGTATTTTTTAATTTTCACCGCTGACCGCGCAAGGTGCGGGGCGGGCAGGAAAATTCGCGTTTGAACAGGGTGGAAAAATGATTGCTGTCACCAAACCCGCAGCAAAACGCAATATCGGTGACGCTGGTGTCGCTATGGCATAGCAGATGACGCGCCTGCAACAGGCGTAAATGCGTCAGGTAGCGCTGGGGCGTCATGTTGGTGTGATTCTTGAGCTGGCGGTGCAAGGTGCGTAACGGAATACCGAAGCGCTCCGCCAGTTCACTCCAGTCAATCGGCTCGGCGTAGTGTGTCTGGAGCCAATCGAGCAACCGGTGCAGACGCCCTTGCTGATCGTCGCCGCGTGCCGCCATGCACCCTTGACGCAATTGCACCAACAGTTGCATGAACAGGCTTTCATGCAGGGCGATCTCTTCGTTGCACTCTTGCTGTGGGGGCACCGTCAGGCGGTTGATCAATGGCTTGATCTGTTGCAATACCTGTTGGCCGATGCGCCAGTGCGCCGGGTAGACGCCATTGCATTCCCGCGGCAGGAAATGTTCCACGCCGGATAAAAATCGAAAGGCGTCAGGCGCGCGGAACAGCACGTTAGTCAGGAATAAACCGTTGGTATGCTCAAACAGATGGCGATCATGATCGCGGACAAAGCACACGCTGCCGCTGTTGAGCGTATACGGGTGCCCATTGAAAACGTGCACGCCGGCGCCTTGCTCAACGATGACGATTTCATAAAATTCATGGTGATGCTCTGGAAACGCCGGTTGGGGTGCGCGCGGTTCAATTGCCACCGGCTGATAGCCGGAAGGGAAAAAATCACGGCTGTGCAAAAGCGTCATCTTGCCCTCCTGAATAAAAACGTGCAGCACAATTGCCGCACGATGTTACCCAGCGAGTGTATGAGATGCCTCGCACAAGAACCTTAAAGTTTTGACCGGAAATGACGCTTAGGCGGTCGCTTTTTCAAGAAGGTTACAGGAATGTTTAAAAATGTGTGCAAGGTCACAGCCGCTTAATGCCAGAAGCGGATTGTCGACCAGGGGAAACAGCTAAAAATGCAGCGACCAGTGTTCCAATCTATTGTTATTAGTAATAACTTGTCGCATCTTCGTTCCAGCTGGTACAAAATATTTCCAACGTGATCGGGACTGTAGAATAAACTCATGCAGAAAAAAATGGTGGTGGCTTCGGCCTTGGTGTTACCGGTTATCTTGACGACCACAGGGCACGCGGCACAGAGTTCGTCAGAGCAGGAAAGCACGCTGGTGGTTTCAGCCAAGCGTGACGGGCTGTCCGAACTGAGTACGCCGGCAGCGGTCAGCGTGGTTAATGGCGAGCAGATGCGCGATGCCCGGCCGCAAATCAACCTGTCGGAAAGCCTGGGTAGCGTGCCGGGCCTGCAGATACAAAATCGCCAGAACTACGCACAGGATCTGCAACTGTCGATACGCGGTTTTGGCGCCCGTTCCACCTATGGCGTACGCGGCGTGCGGATTTATGTCGACGGTATCCCGGCCACCATGCCTGATGGGCAGGGGCAAACGTCGAACATCGATCTCAACTCGGTCGACAAGGTTGAAGTGCTGCGCGGGCCGTTTTCCGCGCTGTACGGCAACGCTTCCGGCGGCATGCTGAACGTCGAAACGCAAACCGGCCGCCAGCCAAACCGGGTAGAAAGCGGCATGTACACCGGTAGCGACGGCACCTGGCGTTATGGTGTCAAGGCTACCGGCGCCACCGGTGACGGTAGCCAGGCCGGCGATGTGAATTACGCCGTTTCCGGGACCCGCTTCACCACCCAGGGCTATCGCGATCATAGCGGGGCTCGCAAAAACCTCGGCAATGCCAAGCTGGGGGTGCGCATCGACGATGCCAGCACCTTGACGCTGCTGTTCAACAGCGTCGACCTCCAGGCCAACGATCCCGGTGGTCTTACCGCCGCCGAATGGCATGAAAACCCACGCCAGGCGCCGCGTGCCGAACAGTACAATACGCGAAAAACCCTGTCGCAGACGCAGGCCGGGTTGCATTATCAGCGACAGATCGGCGCCGATGACGATCTCAGCGTGATGATGTATGCCGGCGAGCGCGAAACCACACAATATCAATCGATTCCGCTGGCGGTGCAGCAACGCAGCCCCCAGCACCCAGGCGGGGTGATCGAACTGGCACGGCATTATCAGGGTATCGATACGCGCTGGACGCATCGTGGTCAGATTTCCGCAGTGCCTTATAGCCTGACCGGCGGCTTGAACTATGAAACCATGAGTGAAAACCGCAAAGGCTATGAAAACTTCAGTATGGTCAATGGGGTAACCGAATTGGGGACCAAGGGGAATTTGCGGCGTGATGAACGCAACCTGATGTGGAATCTGGATCCCTATCTGCAAACCTCATGGCAATTGACGCCGCGCCTGACGCTGGACGCCGGCGTGCGTTTCAGCAGCGTCAATTTTGACTCCAATGACCATTACATTACTGCCGGCAATGGCGATGACAGCGGCAGCGCACGCTACCACCAGTGGTTGCCGGCCGGCTCGCTGCGTTACACGCTGACGGATGGCTGGAATGCCTATGTGTCCGCCGGTCGCGGCTTCGAAACGCCAACCATCAATGAACTGTCTTATCGCCCGGATGGTGAGCCGGGGATGAATTTCGGCTTGAAACCGGCAACCAGCGACTCGATAGAGCTTGGCAGTAAAGCCCGCATTGGCAATGGCTTGTTGAGCGCAGCGCTGTTCCAGACCGACACCAAAAACGAGATAGTCGTGGCCGAAAGCAGTAACGGACGCAGCAGCTATAAAAATGCCGGGCAGACGCGGCGCCGTGGGCTTGAACTGGCGCTCGACCAACAGTTTGGCGACGCCTGGCAGTTAAAAATGGCCTGGACGCTGCTGGATGCGCGCTATCGCAATCCGATATGTGGCGATGCGCAGTGTTCCGGCGATAAAACCATCCCCGATGGCAATCGTATGCCGGGCATTGCACGTAACATGGGCTATGCGTCGCTGGGCTGGGCACCGCCGGAAGGTTGGTACGCCGGGGCAGAAGTGCGCTACATGAGCGATATTCAGGTCAACGATCAAAACAGCGAGCAGGCGCCGTCGTATACCACGGTTGGCGTGAATACCGGCTACCGCTATCCGCTGGGCAACTGGATGTTTAACCTATTTGGTCGGGTGGACAACCTGTTTGATCGCGAGTATGTCGGCTCGGTTATCGTTAATGAAGGCAATGGCCGTTATTACGAACCGGCACCGGGTAGAAATTGGGGCGCAGGGCTCAGCGTTGCCTATAGCTTTGAATAACAGCCATTGTCAGCGCTGCCGGTGAGATCAATTAAGCCAGGCGGGGGTACCCCGCCTTTGGTTGCACATAATTTAGCCGATATATAAAAATGTCATCTGGCCTTTTTAAAGCTAATTGATTGAAAAAAATTGAAAAATAAAATTTTGTTGTTAACGTTGATGCGCGTGATATAGTGCAATTACGCCGCTGAGAAACAATGTAGATTAGAAATATTTACATTTTAGTAACGCGCTAGGTTTAAATGTCATTATACTGTAATCATCTGGCGGTAGTTTTACACGGTGCACAGCTGAAGCTGTAAATAACACTGCGGGGATCGCTAATGGTAAAGTCCTTGTTTGGGCGAATGGTAAAAAATAATCTCACCCCCCTGATTTCTCGTTGTAACGAGGGTTCTCTCTCCGACTCTCAATTTCTCGCAGTTAGTCACCTTTTCCTTCAGCGTTTTCGTTACTACTCCGTTTTGTCCGCAGCACATTTTATTCTCTCTCCGTCCGGTGAAACTCGGCACAGCAATGTTGCCGTGCGTTCACTTCATTCATTGGCTTATATTGGCTCGAAGGAGGCCAAAACCTAATACGTGTGTGAAACATTAATCGCGCGGCAGTAGCCGATGCGGTAGGTGAAACAAACTGTAAGGTGCCACTATGGGAAGACAGAAAGCAGTGATCAAAGCACGTCGTGAAGCGAAACGCGTAATTCGTCGTGACGCTCGTAGTCATCGCCAGCTTGAAGAAGAGTCTGTAACCTCGCTGGTACAAATGGGTGGTGTTGAGTCTATCGGCATGGCGCGAGACAAGCGCGATAGCTCCCCCATCGAGGCACGAACCGAAGCTCAGGGTCATTACTTATCAGCCATAGAAAATAAGCAGTTGATTTTTGCCACCGGTGAAGCCGGCTGTGGCAAAACCTTCATCAGCGCCGCTAAGGCGGCAGAAGCCCTTATACACAAAGAAATCGATCGGATTATCGTTACGCGTCCGGTATTACAGGCGGATGAAGATCTCGGTTTCCTGCCGGGGGATATCTCTGAAAAATTCGCTCCGTATTTCCGGCCGGTATACGACATTCTGCTCCGCCGCTTAGGCTCTTCATTTATGCAATATTGTCTGCGGCCGGAAATCGGTAAAGTGGAAATTGCACCGTTTGCCTATATGCGCGGACGCACCTTTGAAAATGCGGTGGTTATTCTGGACGAAGCACAGAACGTGACCGCCAGCCAAATGAAGATGTTTTTGACCCGTCTGGGTGAAAACGTCACGGTGATCGTCAACGGCGACGTCACCCAGTGTGATTTGCCGCGCGGGGTGAAATCCGGGCTTAGCGATGCGCTGGAGCGTTTCGAAGAGGATGAGATGGTCGGTATTATTCGTTTTGATAAACAAGACTGCGTGCGTTCTGCTTTGTGCCAACGTACGCTTCATGCCTACAGTTAACCTCCCTATCGCCTAATGAAAAGGTCGCCGCGGCGGCCTTTTTTATCGCTGCCTGCTATCGCCGGGTTGTTGAGGCGTTGTGTAATCTTTTGTGGTTTTTTGTGTAGAAATCAGGTTTATTCTCCGTTAAATATTATCGCAGGGCGGATGCCGCTACCGGCATACGGAATATTGGCTATAATTTTATTGATGCAAAAATGAAATATATCCTGCTGATTTTATTTATTTTATGCGTTGTTTATATTCATTATCGCGGACGGGTACGCTATGGTTTTTGGCGCCAGCTTGCCGATCATTCAACCTTCACGGCGCCGCTGAACGTTTTTATGTATCTGTTCTCTCGCGTGCCGACCACGCCATACCTGTCCGTGGAGCAGTTTCCCGAATTGGCGGTGCTGCACGAGCATTGGCAGACTATTCGCGCAGAGGGGCAGCAGCTATTGGCGGTACAGCAGATCAAGGCGTCTGACCAGTATAACGATGCGGGTTTCAATTCGTTTTTCAAAACCGGTTGGAAGCGTTTTTATCTGAAATGGTATGAAGACAGTCATCCGTCGGCCATGACGCTGTGCCCGCAGACCACGGCATTGCTGCGTGGCCTGCCGTCAGTGAAGGCGGCGATGTTTGCCGAATTGCCGGACGGCAGTCGTTTACCGCGCCACCGCGATCCCTATGCCGGTTCGTTGCGTTACCATCTGGGTTTGATTACGCCCAACGACGATCGCTGTTTTATTGAAGTCGATGGTGAGCGATATAGCTGGCGCGATGGTGAAGGGGTGATGTTCGACGAAACCTATTTGCACTATGCGGAAAATAAAAGCGGCCAAAACCGTTTGATACTGTTTTGCGATATTGAGCGACCAATGCGCTATCGTTGGGCGCAGCGGGTTAACCATTGGCTTGGACGTAACCTGATGAGCGCCGCCACGGCCCCCAACGAACCGGGCGATCGTACCGGCGGCGTCAACAAGATATTTAAATACATCTATGCCATTCGCAAGATTGGCAAGCGCCTTAAAGCATGGAACAAAACGCTGTACTACATCATTAAATGGCTGCTGTTTGGCGGTATTGCTGCCGGGATTTTCTTCGCGTTGTAATAGCGGGGCGCACGGCGTGCGCCCACACCATGTCGGCTGAGCGTCAGGCGAAGATGGTCATCATATAAGCGGCGAACAGCGCCAGATGCGCAGTACCGTTAAGAACGTTGGTACGTCCGGTCGAAAACGAAATCTGGCACAGGATCAGCACCGTCAGCATCACCACCATATGCGGCGGTTGCAGGCCGAAAATCAGCGTCTGGCCCGTCAGGGTGGCAATGATAGTCACCGCTGGCACGGTGAGGGAAATGGTCGCCAGCACTGAGCCAAAGAACAGGTTCATGGCGCGTTGGACCTGGTTGTTGAGCACTGCGCGCAGGGCACCGAGGCCTTCCGGGGACAGGATAAGCAACGCCACCAGGAAACCGGTGAACTGCGTTGGCGCATTCAGTTTGGTCAGCAGTCCTTCCAGCGGTCCGGCGTTGAATTTGGTGACTGCGATAACCGCGACCAGATGTACGATCAGCCAGCTGGCATGCCATAGGCTGCTGTGCGAGGAGGGTTTGCCGTGGTGCGGGTCGCCATCGTCGTCTTCATGCTCATAAACAAACAGGCTCTGGTGCGTTTTGGTTTGGATCAGCAGGAAAACGCCGTACATGGCAGCCGAAATAATCGCTACCAGCAGCGATTGACCGATGCTGAAATTGCCACCCGGCAAGGCGCTCGGCAGTACCAGCACGATCACCGCCAGTGGGAAAATGGCCATCAGGTACTGTTTGATACCACCCAGATTGACGTATTGGGTCGCGAACTTTCTGCCGCCCAGCAGCAGGGCAACGCCCACCAGGCCGGCGGTTACGATCATGATGATCGAGTACAGCGTGTCGCGCATCAGCGCCGGTGCGGCATCGCCGGTGGCCATCAGAGCGGAAATCAGGCTGACTTCAAGGATGACTACCGACAGGCTGAGTATCAGCGAGCCGTACGGTTCACCCAGACGGTGGGCCAGCACGTCGGCATGGCGTACCACGCTGAACGCGCTGCTCAGGATACCGATCAGCGCCAGAACGTTGATGGCGACGATCAAGGGGAAATTGCTGGTGCTGCTCCACAGATTTAAAACGACCAGTGCGGCAATCGGGAACAATAGGGAATATTCACTGTGGCGTGATTTTGAGCGGCCTGGGTCGTGTTGCGACTTCATTTTGGTGTATCTCCTTTCTTAAACTGCAGGCTCCCGGCCGCACCGAACGCCTGCATAGTCGGCGATGTTGCGTATCCAGAAAGTACTTCATAATAGAACACATCCGGTGGGCTGCGTGTCGTGGTGTTGTGAAATTCTGATTTTACTGGCTGGGCCTGTGCGGCTTTATGCGTTCAGAATAACAAAAAAACCGCCATTGAGGCGGTTTTATTTACTTACTTTTACGCAACCTATGGCATTTTTTTTATCTATACGCTAAAAAAATGCGACAAACTCTGCATGCCATTGGTAATTAATGATGATTATCTTGCTTAGTCATCAATGTTATCCATTATTTCATGGCGTTTTTCATGATATCCCTCTTCATTTAACCCTTCACGCCAGTAAGGAACAGCATAAAGCTGATTACGCTCACACTGGCGTTCCCGGCGCAGGTAACGGCGCAGTTCGACCACCAGTTGGTCTTCGCCAGCCAGCCAGAAGTGCGTCGCGCTTTGCGGCAGTGGCAGCGCGCAGAACTGGGTAATCAATTCGGCGGTTTTTTCGGTTCCGCCGATAATCCAGCTCAACTCAAAACCCGCCGGTTTTTTCAGATCGATCACATCAGCGGTACTGTCTACGCGGATAAAGGCATGGCCTTGTGCGCGCGGCGCGAGGTTTTCCAACAGCGCGGCAATCGCCGGCAGTGAGGAGGGGTCGCCGGCCAGACAGTAAAAGTCGGCCTCCGGCAGCATTGGCTTTGGCCCGCCGGGGTTGCTGATGCCGATTTTATCACCGGCCTTGGCGGCGCGAGCAAATTGTACCGCCGGGCCATGGTGAGCGTGCAGGGCAAACTCGATGTCTATTTCCCGCAGTTCCGGGCGTACCGCGCGTACCGAATAGGTGCGTACCAACGGGCGGACGGCATCGTCAGCCCATTGCGGACCGTTGGGGGTCAGACGTGGTAAATCCGGCTGCGTTTGCCCTTCGCGTGGCAGGAACACCTTGATATGCGCAGCGGCGGCGTTGGCCGGATAGAACTGTAAATCCTCTGCATGAAAAGTGATGCGACGCAGGTGCGGCGTGATGTCTTGCACGCCGGCGACGCTGATCAGATAAGGGGCTCGGTTGCGAGGGGCTTCAGTGGTCACGGTGTTCTCCTGTTCATCTTTATGTCGCAGTATATCACGTTGATTGATAATGAGAATCGTTTGCCAATGGAGGGCGTAGGCATGTTCAGCTAAACTTGTCTATTTAACAACCGCGACGGAGGAGAGTTATGCCTTACAAAAGTAACAGCGATCTACCCGACAACGTAAAGAATGTATTACCCGACCATGCGCAGGAAATTTATAAAGAGGCGTTTAACAGCGCATGGGAGCAATATAAGGATAAAGATGAACGACGCGGCGATGACTCACGGGAGGAAACGGCGCATAAGGTCGCATGGTCGGCGGTCAAACAAAGTTATCGCAAAGGCGATGATGACCATTGGCACAAAAAATAAGGTGTAGGCGGCACAGGGAGTACCGCCTATAATCTGTTATTACGCCTGCAATGAACCGGTCTGGTACGCATTTTTATGCCGTACTTTTGCATGACTACTATTATTGCCGCCAGGGGAAAATACTTTTGCGGGATAAAACGCGGGATAGACTTGCTTACTCTCAGAGAAAAGAATAATGTCTTTTCTACCGTGGATTAAATATTGAACTAATAAAACTCCGTGGCAGAAAAAGGTATTTTCAAAGATTCAGTGGCGTAAAGGGCGGCTTAATCCGCCGCTCGGGAGGTTGCAGCAGGTGTTAACGCGAGATTTTCTGCGCAATGCAGATTGCAAAACTGCCTTCGGCACGATAGAGGAGTCGTTGTTACTGACGTCGGAACAGCGTTTGGCTTCACTGGAGTGTGCGCTGGCGCGGCGGCCGGATAACAGTCCGGTATGGATTTTCGGCTATGGTTCGTTGATGTGGAACCCGGTGTTCGAATCCGAAGAGGTGCGGCCGGCCACGCTGCAAGGCTGGCATCGTGCCTTTTGCCTGCGATTAACCGCCGGGCGCGGAACGCAACTGCAGCCCGGGCGAATGCTGGCGCTGCAAGAGGGCGGGCAGACCACCGGCCTGGCATTTCGTCTGCCGGAAGACAAACTGCGTGAAGAGCTGGAATTATTATGGAAGCGTGAAATGCTCACCGGTTGCTATTTGCCTACCTGGTGCGAATTGACGCTGGATAATGGGCAGCTCGTTACCGCGCTGGCATTTGTCATGGATCCGCAGCATCCGCTGTTTGAGGAAGACACCAATCATCAGGTCATTGCGCCGCTGATCGCCTGCGCCAGTGGCCCGCTGGGGTCTAACGCGCAATATCTGTTTGCGCTCGACAACGAATTGAAGAACCACGGCATGCAAGATGAGCGTATCGGCGAGCTGGTGAATACTGTGCGTGAATGGTTACAGCAAAATGCCACAGGTTCTTGCGGTGAAAGCGCATCGGCCTGACGCGGGCCGGCTGTCGCTCAGGTTACCATCCTTATTTAGTCTCCCCACAGGCGCAAATTATTGCGCCTTTATCGTTTCTGCCTGCCAGACGTTATACCTCTTTTCTCTATTTAATAACCGATTAGCGTCAGGCCACTTAACCATGTTTTAATGGTGGGTATTTATCTGCCTAATTTCCCCATCTTTTAGCCAATACTATCCTGCAATGCCCGGTTGGTGTCGCTTAAAAAAACGCTTAGCATCAAAAAGCATAACTAACGGCAATTTCTTATTTGTGAGTGACCCGCTGTCTCCGTATCAATAGTAAAACGTTCGGGACAATGGGGGAGCAGATGAACTTTCAACAATTAAAAATTATTCGCGAGTCGGCACGTCGCAATTACAATCTTACCGAGGTGGCCAACACGTTATTTACCTCGCAGTCGGGGGTCAGTCGACATATTCGCGAGCTGGAAGAGGAATTGGGCATTGAGATATTCATACGTCGCGGCAAACGCCTGTTGGGGATGACCGAGCCGGGCAAAGAATTACTGGTGATGGCCGAGCGCATTCTTAATGACGCCAATAATATTCGCCGGCTGGCGGATGTGTTCAGCAGTAACGATGCTGGACAATTGCATATCGCAACTACCCATACGCAGGCGCGTTACAGCTTGCCTGGCGTAATTAAGGAATTTCGCGCGTTATATCCGCGCGTCCGGGTAGTGCTGAATCAGGGCAGCCCGGAAGAGATCGTGTCGATGCTGGCGTCGGGGGAGGCCGATATCGGCATCGCCAGCGAGCGGTTGATCAATGATGAATCGCTGGCGGCATTCCCCTATTACCGTTGGCACCATACTATACTGGTGCCGCAAGACCATCCCTTGATCCGTGAACCCAAAGTCACGCTGGAAATGCTCAGCACGCTACCGCTGATTACCTATCGCCAGGGCATTACCGGTCGCTCGCGACTGGATGCCGCGTTCAAGGCCGCCGGTTTCACGCCGGACATTGCGCTCAGCGCCCAGGATTCCGACGTGATCAAAACCTATGTCGAACTGGGTTTGGGAGTGGGCATTCTGGCCGACATGTCGTACGAAAAAGCGCGCGATGTCGGATTGGTCAGCCTGAATGCCGAGCACCTGTTCGAGCCGAACACCGTATGGCTGGGGCTGAAGCGCAGTCAGTTACAGCGTAACTATACCTGGCGATTTATCCAGCTGTGCAACCCGACATTAACCCTGACGGAAATCAAGGAGCAGGTTTTTGCTGCACAACTGGATCCGGTTATCGATTATCAAATCTGACGGCGGTGGCGGGAATGCCTGGTCAAGCCTGCCGCTGTTCACCGCATAATCCATTACTCATGTTCATGTTCGTGCTTTCCCTTTGGCAGCGATCGATCCCACCCTGTAAATTGCCGGCGATAGGGTGCTGGTCAACCACGATGTCAACGTCATCGACCATATAGGCGACCACGCGGTGACGATCGCTCACGGACGCTCGTCGACCAGCCGCTGAGCGTCCCCCCATACCGTTCCCTGTCGCCGACGGGGAACGTTATCGCCCTGCGCGTTAACCCATCCAGCAAAGCGTGATCCGTTTCACATTCATCTTTGGCATTTTGCCAGTCGGCAGGGCGCGCTGGCAGTGATGAGAAGGCTGCCGCAGCGCCAACTTTCTACACTGCCTGCATCTTGTAACGACGGGCTTGTGTCATGACCATTCATCATATTGCCGCCATCGATCTTGGCGCCTCCAGCGGGCGCGTCATGCTGGCAAGTTATCATTCGGCATCGCAGCGTCTGACGCTGCGGGAGGTCAGCCGTTTCAGCAATGGCCTGCAACAGCGTAACGGCCAGCAGTGTTGGGACCTGGAGGCTCTGGAACAGCATATCTGCCAGGCGCTGTGCGATCTGGATGGGGAGAATATCCGGCTCGACGGCATTGGCATCGACACCTGGGGCGTTGATTTTGTGTTGCTGGATGCACACGGCGAACGCGTCGGTCAGGCGGTTTCGTACCGAGATGCCCGCACCCAGGGGGTGATGGCGCAGGCGCAGCGTGAATTCGGCGCTGATGAAATCTACCGCCGCACCGGCATTCAGTATCTGCCGTTCAATACCTTGTACCAGTTGCGAGCGCTGAGCCAGCAACAACCCGAGCTGGTCGAGCGCGTCGCGCACCTGCTGCTGATCCCCGATTATCTGCACTATCGTCTGACCGGTCAGCTTAATTGGGAATATACCAACGCCAGCACCACGCAACTGCTGAATATCACCAGCGATGGCTGGGATACCGAACTGCTGGCTTGGGCCGGCGTGCCCGTCGAGTGGTTTGGCAAGCCGACGCCGCCAGGCAATCGTGTCGGTGACTGGTGTAGCCCGAGCGGTCGCCAGGTGCCGGTGATCGCCGTCGCTACCCATGATACTGCCAGTGCGGTACTGGCCACCCCGTTGCAGGATGTCGATGCGGCTTATTTGAGCTCTGGCACCTGGTCATTGATGGGCATTGAAAGCCCATTGGCGCTGGTGAATGACGCGGCGTTGGCGGCGAATATTACCAATGAAGGCGGAGCGACCGGCTACCGGGTGCTGAAAAACATCATGGGGCTCTGGTTACTGCAACGCATCACCCGCGAACTGGCGCTGGATGATTTGCCGACGCTTATCGCGCAGGCGGCGCAACAACCGGCGTGCCGCTGGTTGGTCAACCCCAACGATCCGCGCTTTATCAACCCGGTCAGCATGCGGCAAACCATTCAGGACAGCTGTCGTGAACGGGGCATGCCGGTGCCGGAAACGCCGGCACAGCTGGTGCGCTGCATTTTCGATAGCCTGGCGATGCTTTATCGCCAGGTGGCACAGCAGTTGGCCGATCTGCATGGGCGACCGTTAAGCCGTCTGCATATCGTCGGCGGCGGTAGCCAGAACGCGTTGCTTAACCAGCTTTGTGCCGATGCTACCGGTTTGGCGGTCAGCGCAGGCCCGATTGAAGCCTCCACCCTCGGCAATGTTGGTGCACAACTGATGGCTCTGGGGGCAGTGGATGATATCGAGCACTTCCGCCAGGTAGTAGTCGCCAACTTTCCGTTGCAACATTTCACTCCTCACGACAACCCGGATTTTGCCGCCCACTGGCCGCAATTTCAGTCGCTGAGCCAATCCTCTAAGGAATTTTGCGTATGACGAGCCCGATTGAACAGGCCTGGGAACTGGCCAAACGACGTTTTGCCGACATTGGCGTGGATGTTGACGCCGCCCTGCAAACGCTGGACCGGCTGCCGGTATCGATACACTGCTGGCAGGGCGATGATGTCGCCGGTTTTGAAAACCCGCAGGGGTTGTTAACCGGCGGCATCCAGGCCACCGGCAATTATCCTGGTAAGGCACGCAACGCTGCGGAACTGCGCGCCGATCTGGAGCAGGCGCTGGCGCTGATCCCCGGCCCGAACCGGTTAAATCTGCATGCCATTTATCTGGAGTCGGATACCCCGGTTGCGCGCAATGAAATTGAGCCGCGCCATTTTAAGCACTGGGTTGACTGGGCCAAACAGCACGATCTGGGACTGGACTTCAATCCGTCCTGTTTCTCGCATCCGCTGAGCGCCGACGGTTTTACGCTGTCCAGCGCCGATCCGCAGGTTCGTCGATTCTGGATTGAACACTGTCAGGCCAGCCGCAGGGTTTCCGCCTATTTTGGTGAGCAGTTAGGCAGCGCATCGGTGATGAATATCTGGATCCCGGACGGCATGAAAGATACGCCGGTCGATCGTCTGGCACCACGTCAGCGTCTGGTTAGCGCGCTGGATGAGGTGCTGGCGGAAAAGCTCGACCCGGCGCACCACATTGACGCAGTGGAAAGCAAGCTGTTTGGCATTGGCTCAGAAAGTTACACCGTCGGTTCCAATGAATTTTATCTTGGTTACGCCGCCAGTCGCCAGACCGCGCTGTGCCTGGATGCGGGGCATTTCCATCCCACCGAAGTGATTTCCGACAAGATCTCCAGCGCCATGCTGTACGTACCGCGACTGCTGCTGCACGTCAGCCGCCCGGTACGCTGGGACAGCGATCACGTGGTGCTGCTGGATGATGAAACGCAGGCCATCGCCAGCGAGATCGTGCGTCATCAGTTGGCTGACCGGGTGCATATCGGGCTGGATTTCTTTGATGCCTCGATCAACCGTATCGCCGCCTGGGTGATTGGCACCCGCAATATGAAGAAAGCGCTGCTGCGCGCCCTGCTGGAGCCGACCGAAATGCTGCGGCAGCGTGAACAGCAGGGGGATTACACCGCGCGCCTGGCTTTGCTGGAAGAGCAAAAGTCGCTGCCGTGGCAGGCAGTGTGGGAAACCTATTGCCAGCGACACGATGTGCCGGCCGATGCCCGCTGGCTTGACGCGGTACGTAATTATGAACAACAGATTCTCAGCCAACGTTAAGGACTAGCGCAATGCAACGCATAATTTCTTCCTGGTTCGTCCAGGGCATGATTAAGGCCACCGGCGACATGTGGCTGAAAGGTTGGGATGAACGCAACGGCGGCAATATCAGCCTGCGTTTGACCGATGACGACGTGGCGCCGTACCGAGCCGATTTCGTCGCTGAACCGCGCTGTGAAGAGCTCAGCCAGCCGGCGACTGAACTGGCCAATTGCTGGTTCCTGGTTACCGGCTCCGGCAAGTTCTTCCGCAATGTGCCGTTGGCGCCGGAGGAAAGCCTGGTGCTGCTGCAGGTCAACCATAACGGCACGGCCTATCATATTCACTGGGGACTGTCGCAGGGCGGTCTGCCGACTTCTGAACTGGCGTCGCATTTTCAGTCGCACATTGTACGCATGCAGCTCAGCGGCGGTCAGGATCGGGTGATTATGCATTGCCATGCCACCAATCTTATCGCGCTCAGCTTTGTCGAAAAACTGGAAAGCGCCAGCTTCACCCGCTTGCTGTGGGAGGGGAGCACCGAATGCCTGGTGGTGTTCCCGGACGGTATCGGCATTGTGCCGTGGATGGTGCCGGGCACCGACGGCATTGGCGTGAAAACCGCCGAACAGATGCACCATCACAGCCTGGTATTGTGGCCGTTCCATGGCATTTTCGCCACCGGCCCGACGCTGGACGAGGCGTTTGGTCTGATCGACACTGCCGAGAAATCTGCCGAAATCATGGTGAAAGTGATTGCGATGGGCGGTAAGCGGCAAACCATCTCCACCGAGCAGTTTATCGCGCTGGCCGCGCGTTTTGGCGTTACACCGATGAGCGCCGCGCTGGAAGTGCAATAATGCCGGCGCGCGCTCAGATCGCGGTGCCGCCGTTTGGTCGGCGTCAAGATGGAGGAAGTGGACAATGATACGCCAGGCTTTTGTCATGCAGGTAAACCCCGAGGCGCATGCCGAATACCAGCGGCGGCACGATCCGATCTGGCCGGAGTTGGCGCAGGTGTTGAAGGCCCATGGCGCGCACCATTATTCGATTTTTCTCGACGAAACGCGGCATTTGCTGTTTGGCGTGGTGGAAATAGAATCGCAGGCACAGTGGGATGCGGTGGCGCAGACCGAGGTCTGTCAGCGCTGGTGGCGATATATGAGCGAGGTGATGCCCAGCAATGCCGATTCCAGCCCGGTGACCACCTCGCTACGCGAGGTGTTTTATCTGAAGTAATCAGCAGGGGCGCGGTTGTCGCCCCTGCTGGCGCTGAACCGTGCTCAGCGCTGGCAACCCATCAGTTCGGGCAGTACGCCTGGCTTTTGTTTCAGCGTGGCTTGCACGTCGTCAGGCAGGCCGGCCCATAGGATCAGGCCAGTGCGTTTTTCTACCTCGTCAACCGTCACGCGGAACTGGCAGAAGTCAGCGCCGCGTGGCGTATTTTGGTCGAAGATAAACGCGGCGTAATGATTCACCGCCGGGCTGTTATTGATGAAAATCACTTTCCAGTAACCGCTGGGGATGGTGTGGCTTTTGGTGGTTCCCGGCAGTTTGCCCATATCACGTTCGTACAGCGGCCCGGTCACGGTGTAGACCGAGCTGATGTCGGCGCGAGCGATCAGCTTGCGTTCCTGATCTTCCAGCGCGGCCCATGAACCCTGGTTAAGATCGGATTTTTGCGGCGTAATGTTGGACAGATAATTCAGCGCCTCCCAGTCCGAGACGTTGGCCAGTGAGGCCAGAGGTGCCTGGTGTCCCCGGTCCACCTGCAGCGCGGCGTTGGCGCCGGTGTAGTCGGCTGGTGCCAGCGTCTGTGCCGGATCCAGCGCCGGATCGGTGCGCCAGGTGCGGGATTTGCCGCTGGCCAGCGTATCTTTGGTGATGTGGTAGGCGACCCAATTGGCAAACTTGGTGTCGCCGTTGTTATTCAGCGTATAGGCATGGCGAACAATTGACAGGTTGGAGCTGCCGCCGGTCGGGCAACCAACCGCGCAGTTGTCGATGGATTCCAGCGTGGCGGCGCCGGCCTGGGCTGCCAGCAGCAATGTGGAGAGGGCAATAATTTGGGACAAGCGCATGGTGATATCCTTAATAAGTTAGCAAAATACTGTACTCATATACAGTTGTTTGAACTTATCGCAGCCATGCGGATACAACAATGCAGTACCCTAGTTTCTTGAATGTGTCAGAGTTGATACATAGATAAATAAAATATCTAAAACAAAACCGCCCCAAACGGGGCGGTGAGAATAAGGACAATCCGGCGTTGCCTGGTGGGGTGGCCGGCCTGTTGCGCAGGGTGAGTTAGCGCACCAGATGCAAGAAGTGCAGGTGTTTCTCGTACTGATCGAGAATATCGTGAATGATCTGCTCTTGTGTCCAGCCCATCACGTCATAATCCTGACCGCCTTCCTTCAGGTGCACTTCGCCGCGGTAGTATTTATGTTCCTCGTCACGTTGCTCATCTTTCAACCCGATGAGGGCAAAGGCCGGCTGAATGTAGGCACGCAGGCGCACTTCATAGACAAAGTTCAGATCCTCGCCCAGATCCACTTCAAAACGGATGCGGTCGTCTTGCGAATCGTCAATCGAGGAAACGGTGCTCTGCTTGGCCAGTTCCGCCTCTACCAACGTCATTGCCGGTTGTACCACTTCGCTGACAAAGCGTTTCACCTGCGAGCGTTTCGGGAAATAGGCAATATTGCGCAAACGTCGCTGCCACGAGATCGGGTTGCGGGCGGCGGTGGGCGCAATGGTCGTCATCATCTGACTGTCACGCTTGTAGGCATCGACCCGCAGCGCCTTTAGCAGACCGTAGATAGACACCAGCAGAATGATTGAGAACGGCAGGGCGCTGGCAATGGTCACGGTTTGCAACGCGCTCAGGCCGCCGGCAAGCAGCAGGGCTATCGCCACCACGCCCATCAACGCGGCCCAGAAGATGCGCTGCCAGACCGGCGTTTGGTCATTGCCGCCGGAGGCCAGCGTATCAACCACCATTGCGCCCGAGTCGGCAGAGGTAACAAAGAACACCACCACCATCGCCATGGCAATGAACGACAGAATATTGGAGAACGGGAAGTGTTCCAGGAAGTTGAACAGCGCCAGCGAGACGTCGTTCTGCACCGTGCTGGCCAGATCGCGAGCGCCTTCATCCATAATCAGGTGAATGGCGCTGTTGCCGAAGAAGGTCATCCACAGCAGCGTGAAGCCGGCAGGAACAAACAGTACGCCGGTAACGAATTCGCGGATGGTGCGGCCGCGAGAAACGCGCGCGATAAACATGCCGACGAACGGCGACCACGACAGCCACCACCCCCAGTACAGCAGGGTCCAGCCCCCCAGCCAGTTGCTGGACTTTGGCTCGTAGGCGTACAGGTTAAAGGTTTTACTGACGATTTCAGACAGATAACCGCCGGTGTTTTCCACAAAGGATTTCAGCAGCAGTACCGTTGGGCCGAGCACCCCGACCATCACCAGCAGCAGCACTGCCAGGCCCAGGTTCAGTTCGGACAGAATGCGAATGCCCTTGTCCAGTCCGGACACTACCGATAGCGTGGCCAATGCGGTGATCACCACGATCAATACCACCTGCACCGTTTCGTTGATCGGCAAGCCGAACAGGTGATTCAGCCCGGCATTAACCTGCAAGACGCCATAGCCTAGCGAGGTCGCGACGCCAAACACGGTACCGATAACCGCAAAAATGTCTACCGCATGGCCAATCGGCCCGTAGATACGATCGCCGATAATCGGGTATAGCGCCGAGCGCAGCGTCAGCGGCAGGCCGTGACGATAGCTGAAAAAGGCCAGGATCAGCGCCACGATGGCATAAATCGCCCAGGCATGCAGGCCCCAGTGGAAGAAGGTCAGGCGCATGGCCTGTTTAGCCGCTTCCACTGTTTCCGGCGTGCCGACCGGTGGCGAAAGATAGTGCATCACCGGCTCGGCGACGCCAAAGAACATCAGGCCGATACCCATACCGGCAGAAAACAGCATCGCAAACCAGGACACGTAGCTGAAGTCTGGCTGGGCATGATCCGGCCCGAGTTTGATATTGCCGTAACGCGACAAGCCTAAAAAGGTGACGCTCAGCAGAATCAGCGCCACCGCCAAAATGTAGAACCAGCTGGCGTTGGTGAAAATACCCTGTTGTAACGCTTTGAATTTGCGATCCGCCAATTCGGGGTAAAAGGCGGCAAATGCCACCAGGACAAAAATCAAGATGGCGGAAATATAAAATACCGGAGGATTGATATGGCTACGACGTGCCACGTTTTCAGTGTCGTTTTGGCTCATAGAATACCTTTTAGCTAGTCCGTTAGGGAGTTAGGCTAATTGTTTTAACAACCCCATAAAACACGGGCGCAGCAACGCCCGAAACAGTGTGCCGAGGCAGTATACCTTAAAATGGCTCCATTTTTCAGGCTTCTGGTTAGAACAGCTATTATTAATTGTTCTTTTAGAACTTTTGACTATATGAAAAGCACGCGCCAAGCGGCAAGCTGACGCCGGTGCGTTCAGTAGCACCGGCGTCAGGATCCACGAGTTAAGCGTAGCAGGAAAGCGCTATCAGAAGCGCCAAAATGCGCGGGAACACAAAATCAGGATAGGGTAAATTTCCAGACGACCAAACAGCATGGCGGCGCACATTAACCACTTGGCCGGGTCGCTCAGGGTGCCAAAACCGGCGGCGGTTTCACCGAAGCCCAACCCCATGTTGTTGATACAGGCGGCGACGGTAGCGAACGACGTCATGAAGTCGTATCCCATCAGATTCAGCGTCCAAATAAAGAGGCAACTGAAAAAAACGTACAGGAAGAAAAAGCTCCACACCGAACGCAGCACCCGATCGTGGATCGGGGCGTTACCGACCTTGATGGTGAAGATCGCGTTCGGGTGCACCAGTTGGTTCACTTCGTGGCGGCTCTGCTTGTACATGATCAAAAAGCGTAACGCCTTGATGCCGCCGCAGGTTGAGCCGACGCAGCCGCCAAAGAAGCTGGCGGCCAGCAATAGCATGATGGTATGCGAGGGCATCTGTGCGTAGTCGGCGGTGGCCAGGCCGTTATCGGTCATCATCGAACTGGTGAGGAAAAAGCCGTGGACAAAGGCGTCCTTGGCGCCGTACATGCCGGCACGGTAAAGTTCGACTACCACAATCGCGACGACGATCGACAGGATCAGCAAAAAGAACCTCAGTTCCGGATTGCGGTATAGCGGCCTGAAGCTGCGCCTGCCGACGGCAACGAAATACAGCGTAAAGTTGACCGCCGCCAGGATGGAAAAAATACCGCCGACCATTTCCACTGCCGAACTGTCAAAATAACCGAGGCTTTCATTGCGGGTCGAAAAACCGCCGAGCGAAACGGTGGATAGCCCGTGACACAGCGCGTCGAACCACGGCATGCCGGCAAAGTGAAACGCTACGGTGCATAACAGGCCCAATGCCAGATAAATCAGCCACAGGTTTTTGGAGGTATCGGCCAGACGCGGCGTCAGCCGCTCTTCCTTGAACGGACCGGGCATTTCCGACTGGTACAGTTTGGCTCCACCGATCCCCAGCAGCGGCAACACCGCCACCGCCAGTACGATAACCCCCAAACCTCCGATAAAGTTAAGCTGGGAACGGTAATAGAGTACCGATTTAGGCACGCCGGAAACGTCGTTCAACACCGATGCGCCAGTGGTTGTGATGCCGGAAACGCCCTCGAATACCGCGTCGACCAGGCTGATATTGAGGCTGTCATCCAACCATAACGGCATGGCGCTGATCAAAGAAAACAGCAGCCAAAACAAAACGATAATCAGAAAACCGTCCTGTGTGCGCAGCTGAACCTTGGCTTGCCGGCTACTGAACCAGCCCAGTCCGCCGAGCGAACCGACGATCGCCAGCGTGTAAAAGAAGGAAAAAACGCTTTTTTCCTTGTACAACAGTGCCATCAGCAACGGTGGGATCATTGAAAGACTGTAGAGAACAACCAAAAAACTACACAGGTGGACAACAATAAGAATCTGTTTTGTTTTAACCATGCTTGCGCCCAAGCCGCAGTTGGCAATAGGTCCAGTTAGTCAGACAATGCATAAAGAATAAAGCGGGCAATATAAAAATTTCGTAAAAATTGATCACGCCCGCCAGCGTTGGCCCGTTTTTTGACGCTTATTCAAGCAAGGTCTTCACCGTATGGCGCACGTACTGCGTCATTTGCGCTAAATCGTCGGCCGAGACCGGCCCGCCGCCGGCTTTAACCACCTGCCGTTCGATTTGCGAAATTTCCTGCTCAACCTTGTTGGCGATCTGAACCTTGACGATTTTATCCACCGATGACAGCAAAACCTTGAGCACCATTTTTAACGCCACGGTTTCGCAAAATGAATCATAGTGATGGGCCGCGGGGGGCGCGACCGGCGGCACATCCGCACGCGGGGCCATAGCCTTGAAATGGTCTACATTTTCAATAATAAGATCCATGTCTCTTATTAGTTCATCAAAATCTTTAGACACTGACTTATTTCCCTTTGCAATGCGCAAAATACACAACGCCTGCCGCAGGGCAGGAGGCCGAGCGGCCAAGCAGGACGAATTTCGACCGTGACGTTCAGCGAATGAATGGCAGGTTGGCCGCATTTTAGCGCCGGCGCGACGCCGCAACAAGATCGGGGCCGGTGGCTGTCCGGCCCCTGGGAATATTAGTACGGTGAATGTTCAGTTTTTCAGCTTGGCGGTCAGGCTGGCGACGTATTCGCCCTGATAGCGCGCGATGTTGAGTTCTTCCTGACTGGGCTGGCGCGAGCCATCGGCACCGGCAATGGTGGTTGCGCCATACGGCGTGCCGCCACGGGTTTTTGATACGTCAAACAGCTCCGGCATTTTGTAACCGATGGGCACGATGATCATGCCGTGGTGTGCCAGCGTGGTCCAGGTCGACGAAATGGTGTGCTCCTGACCGCCGCCGGTGCCGGTAGAGGAAAATACGCTGGCAATTTTGCCGTGCAATGCGCCGGACGCCCACAACCCGCCGGTCTGATCGAAGAAGGTACGCATCTGGCCGGACATATTGCCAAAGCGGGTTGGCGTACCGATGATAATCGCATCGTAATCTGCCAGCTCTTGCGGGCTGGCAACCGGTGCCGGCTGATCGGTTTTGCCACCGGCTTTGGCAAAGGCCTCGGCCGGCATGGTTTCCGCTACCCGTTTCACGCTAACCTCAATACCGTCGACTTTGCCGGCCCCTTCGGCAACCGCCTGTGCCAGCGTTTCAATATGCCCGTACATCGAGTAGTAAAGCACCAATAGTTTCGCCATTTTGCCTCTCCTGCGTTGCTGAATAAAACCTCATCGCTAAGCATAGAAGCTAACCGGCAAATTGGCGCGTACGGCGTTAACGGATCCCGGTTAACGCCAGTAAACCGCCAAAGGCAATCAGCAGGCTGCCGAACAGCCGATCGATGCCGCTACGCAAACGCAGGAACTGCGCATTGATCCGCGGCGTTGAAAACAGCAGCGCGACCAAACTGAACCAGATGACATGCGCAATGGCAATAAACAGGCCGTAGGCGATCTGAATACCGAGCGAGGTATGCGGGTTCACCACCTGCATAAACAGGCTGACGATAAAAATGGTGGTTTTGGGATTCAACAGGTTGGTCAGGAAACCGGTTTTAAGTGCGCTCCAGTCACCGATGGGGTTAGCGGAGCGGCCGGCATTTGCCGACGGGGCGGCGGCGTGTCGCAGCATGCCTATGCCAAGATAGACAAGATAAGCAGCACCGATGAGTTTCAGCAGGTTAAACAGCCACAGTGACTGCTGTATCAGCACCCCCACGCCAATCAGCGTATAACCGACATGTAACAATACACCAGAGCCGATGCCAACGGCGGTAAGGATCCCACTGCGCCGGGAGTTCAACAAACTGTTGCGCGATACCATGGCGAAGTCCGGCCCCGGACTGATTACGGCGAATAAGGTAATGGTGACGACGGCGATAAATTCGGTCATAGTTGCCCTGCTTGATGAGCGTAAGAGAAACTGGATTGTGGCGAAAAGGCAGTTGCGAGACAAACGATGAAAACTGACGATATCAGTGAGAAAATCTCACATAAAATCGGCCGGCAGATTGCGTTGGGCGGATTACGCTGTTTTGCGGCCGCTGCTCGGTTGGAAAGTTTTACCCAGGCGGCAAGCTCGCTGAACCTGACGCACGGCGCGGTCAGTCGAGCGGTGCGTGCGTTGGAGGACGAGTTGGGGCTGGCACTGTTTGAACGACGTCATCGGCGGGTATATCTCACTGCCGCCGGCAGCACCTTGCTCCACGCCACCGAGCAGGCGTTTGGCATACTTGAGCACGCCGTGCAGGGGTTGTATCGCCAGGCGCAGCAGGCGCCTATCGTGCTGTCCTGCGAGCCCACCTTGCTAATGCGCTGGTTGATCCCGCGTTTACCGTCGTTTCAGCAGGCACACCCGGAAATCAACGTGCAACTGGTAGCCGGCGGCGGTCCAGTGGTGTTTCACGACGGCATTACGCTGGCGATTCGCCGCAATGACTTTGCCTGGGAGCGCCATATTTACAGTAGCGTGCTATTTGCCGAGAAGGTAGGACCGGTCTGCAAACCGGAAGCGCTCGCGCGTTTTGTCGAGGGCAGTGGCAGCGATCTATGCCTGCGCCGCGATGCGGTGCTGCTGCATAGCGCTACGCGACCGGCGGCGTGGGACGATTGGGCGCAAGCGCAGGGGGTGACGCTCGACGGGCAGGCGCAACAGCGTTTTGACCACTTCTATTTCAGCCTGCAGGCTGCGACTGCCGGCCTCGGTATCGCCATCGGTCCGTGGCGGCAGGTGCGCGACGATATTGACGCCGGCCTGCTGGTGGCACCGTTTGGATTTCAGCAGGACGGCAGCAGTTACTGCCTGTTGACGCCGCAGCCCATCACGCCCGGCAGCGCCGTCGAACAGTTGCAGCGTTGGCTGCAACAGCAATAACATCAACGCTAGCCGGCAGCATCAGCGGTAGCAGCGTCATTTTGGGTATACACTGAAGAGATGTGCAACGGTTGGAGCAGCCCCGATGGAGCAGTGTCGTGGTATCAAGCGAATTTTATTGGCGAGTGGCGCCATAAAGCACGTTGTGGTCGAGGATCGCCTTGGCAATCAGCGCGCTTTTGCCGCCAAGGATTATATCTCGGAAGGCATTCAGCCACCGCTGGAGGAGTTGCCTGAACAGCGGGCCGACAACGACGACTAAAACGTCACGTTGCGGATAAACCGTAGCGGTTCGGTGCCGCGATTGGCATAGGCATAGTGTTGATCGCTGTTGAACACCTGGGTCTCGCCGGCGCACAGGGTCAGCGTCTGTTGCGTCAAGGTCAGCGTCATGCTGCCGCTGACCACGTAAATGATTTCGTGCCAGCCCTGGGCATCCGGCAGCGAATCATAGTGCTCGCCGGGCATCAGGGTCCACAGCCACAGTTCCACGCGCTGCCGGGCCGGTACGCTGGCGGCAAGAATGGCCTGGCTCTGCGGTTGGCTACCTTGCCAGGCCAACTCTCCAATCAGGTGATTGCCGCGCGCGTCAGGTGCCTGAATCAAATCGGTAAATGATACCTCAAGCGCTGCCGCCAGTTTGTCCAGCACTGCCAGGCTGACGTTGCGATCGCCAGCCTCTATCCCCGCCAGCATCCGCCGGCTGACGCCCGAGAGCTCGGCCAGCGCCACCTGGCTCAGACCGGCCTGTTGGCGGTATCCCCGTACATTGCTGCTGAGGTATTGCAGCACCCGCAGCGCGTCGGGTTTTCCATTGTGCACTATATTGCTCATTGTCTGGTGATGCCTCATACTGGCAGGATCTGTGCATTATATTGCACTCAGCATGAAGGGCAAGTCGGTGTCATCGGTCAAAAAATCCTTTTTCTCTCGCCTGTTTCTGAAGATAAAGCCTCAGGAGGCGATACTTATTTTCATCACCATGATCTGGGGTGGCACCTTTTTGGCGGTGCACCACGCGATGATGGTCAGTGGCCCGTTTTTCTTTGTCGGGCTACGATTTGGCACCGCCACCTTGGCGCTGGCGCTGTTTTCACTGGGTAGCCTGCGCGGCCTGACCTGGTACGAATTCAAGGCCGGCGCGTTTATTGGTCTTTCCATCATGTTTGGCTATGGTTTGCAGACCGTTGGGTTACAAACCATCAGTAGCAGTCAGTCCGCTTTTATCACCGCGATGTACGTGCCGATAGTGCCATTGTTGCAATGGCTGGTACTGGGGCGCTTTCCCGGCATCATGTCGTGGCTTGGCGTGCTGCTGGCCTTTACCGGCCTGATGCTGATGGCCGGCCCGGGCAGTAATGAAATGACGCTGTCACTGGGCGAGATCCTGACGCTGGTCAGTACGCTGGCGATCGCGGCTGAAATCATCCTGATCGGTGCCTACGCCGGTAAGGTAAACGTCAAACGCGTCACCCTGGTGCAGTTGGCTACCGCGTCGCTGCTGTCGTTTTTGATGATGGCGCCCACCGGGGAATCCATACCGGCATATTCCAACTATCTGCTGTACAGCGCGGTTGGGCTGGGCATCGCCAGCGCGCTGATCCAAGTCACCATGAACTGGGCCCAGCGTAGCGTGTCGCCGACGCGCGCCACGGTGATTTATGCCGGCGAACCGGTATGGGCGGGGATTGTCGGGCGCGTGGCCGGTGAGCGTTTACCGGGCATTGCGCTGCTTGGCGGTGCGTTGATCGTCATTGGGGTGATCGTCAGCGAACTGCGCATCCGGCGCAGGGCCAAGCCGGATGCGCTAACCGAAGGTTAAGGCGTCGAGGTGAAGCGAGCAGGGGATATCAGGTATCCCCTGAGCCCGCATCAGGCGCGTTTTTTGTTGCGCGCCAGCCAGTAGCCGATGCCCAGCACCACGAACCACAGTGGCGTTACCATCAGTGCCTGGCGAGTGTCGCTTTGCAACGTCAGCAATACCAGCACAAAGGCGAAGAACGCCATGCAGACCCAGCACATCAGTTTGCCGGCCGGCATTTTATAGACCGATTTCTGATGCAGTTCCGGGCGTCGCTTACGGTAAACCAGGTATGAGCACAGAATGATGCTCCAGACGAACATGAACAGAATCGCTGAAACGGTGGTGACCAGCGTAAATACCGTCACTACGTTTGGGATCAGATAAATCAGTACCACGCCGCCCAGCAGGCAAATGCAGGAAAATGTCAGGCCGTTGGCCGGCACCGCGCGTTTGGACAGCTTGGCGAAGGGGGACGGCGCGTCACCTTGTTGCGCCAGGCCATACAGCATGCGGCTGGTAGAAAACACGCCGCTGTTGGCAGATGAGGCGGCAGAGGTCAGCACCACAAAATTGATCACGCTGGCCGCCGCAGGCAGGCCAATCAGCACGAACAGCTCAACGAACGGGCTCTTGTCCGCCACCACCGAGCTCCATGGCGTTACCGACATGATAACGATCAGCGAACAGACGTAAAACATGATGATGCGCAGTGGAATGGCGTTGATGGCGCGTGGCAGTACTTTTTCCGGGTTTTTGGTTTCAGCTGCCGTGGTGCCCACCAGTTCGATGCCGACAAAGGCGAAAACCGCGATCTGAAAGCCGGCGAAGAAGCCGCTGATGCCTTTTGGGAACATGCCACCGTCATTCCACAGGTGGGAGAACGAGGCCACCGTACCGCTCGGAGAAGGGTAATGGGTGGCAATCATCACCAGACCGGCAACGATCAGGCCGACTATCGCAACGATTTTAATCATTGCGAACCAGAATTCCATTTCACCAAACATTTTCACCGTGGCCAGGTTAAGACTGAGCAACAACAGGACGCACAGCAGCGAAGCTATCCATTGCGAAAGCTCGGGGAACCAGAATTGGGCGTAGGCGGTGATCGCCACTACGTCGGCAATACCGGTAACCACCCAGCAGAACCAATAGGTCCAACCGGTGAAGAATCCGGCCCATGGACCGAGCAGATCGGCGGCGAAGTCGCTAAAGGATTTGTACTGCAAGTTCGACAGCAGCAATTCACCCATCGCGCGCATGACAAAAAACAGCATAAAGCCAATGATCATATAGACGAAAATGATCGAAGGGCCAGCCAGACTGATGGTTTTCCCTGAGCCCATAAACAGGCCGGTGCCGATAGCGCCGCCGATGGCGATCAGTTGTATATGGCGGTTGGAAAGGTTTCTTCGGAGGCTATCTTCTGACGCAGCGTTGGCATTGTCGGTATTTTTAGCGTGATCGACCATCTGATGATGTCCTGTTTTTACCTGTCATGAATGGAGTTAGCAGCTCTATTGTGGCTGTTTTTTATACGTTTCTCCCGGCGGTGCCGGCTTTTTAAGATAGTGCAATATTTTCATCAGCGCATAACCTCAGCGTGCATTGAAACTATTGCGATAATGACTCCAGCCAGGCCGGCCGGGGGTTCAGGGGGCGCAAGGTTACTCCTGGTTACGGAAAATTAACAGTCCTTGGCGAGGTAATCCCTTTGATAAAACAACGGCTTAAAAAATCACATGAGAAAAACTAATGCAGGATTGTATAAGCCATATCGCCAGCTACGTTGCTATCGGTGGTTATCGACGGGGGAGCGAAAAACGGCGACGGGCGGCAAACGGCGCTGCGGCTACGCTCAGCAGTGCCGGCCAGCTGACAGCAAAATCATTTGCTTAGCTTTTTCAGTCTGCGCTGGCAGGTGGTTTGCCGTTGCTGATATATGCCCTGAAAATTAATCATGCGTCGGCCGTATTAGTGGGATTGGTAAGCCCATCTGGCGCGTCAGCCACGCATCGACAGACAAAATTCATGCCGTGCGGCGACAATTGACCTGCAAAACAGATCATGGAAATCATGCGGCTAAATGCGTCGAGCGTGGACGCCGGAGTCTCTGCTGGCGTGGCAGGCTACGCAGAGTGCCATTCGCTAGTCCATACTGAATGACATTCGTTTGTCACGTTACGGTAGCAAGCTGAACGCGAACGATGTTTTCCCGTCACTACATGGGGTATAACGATGACCAATAGCACAATGCTCAAGCTGAAAGATGGCACCCTGCTTTATTATAAAGATTGGGGTGAAGGCCAACCGATAGTGTTCAGTCACGGCTGGCCGCTGTCAGGGGACGCTTTTGAAGATCAAATGCTGTTCCTCGCTTCACACGGCTATCGGGTGATTGCGCATGACCGTCGCGGGCATGGACGTTCTTCGCAGCCGTGGGATGGCCATAATATGGACCAGTATGCCGACGATCTGGCGGAGTTGACGGCGGCGCTGGATTTGCAGAATGCGGTGCATGTCGGCCATTCCACCGGCGGCGGTGAAGTGGCGCGCTACATTGCCCGCCACGGTACCGAACGGGTGGCCAAGGCGGTGCTGATTGGCGCCGTGCCGCCGATTATGCTGAAGACCGATTTTAACCCGAACGGTTTGCCGCTGTCGGTATTTGACGGTATACGCGAGGGCGTGATCAACGACCGTTCGCAATTCTTCAAGGATCTTTCCGAGACCTTCTATGGCTTCAACCGCTCGAGCTCGCAGCCATCGCAAGGGTTGCGTGACGGTTTCTGGCGGCAGGGCATGCAGGGTTCCATCAAGGCGCTGTATGACTGTGTTGCAGCATTCTCCGCCACCGATCAGCGGGAGGATTTGCAGCGCATGACCATTCCTACCCTGGTTATTTATGGTGATGACGATCAGATAGTACCGCCGATCTCCTCCAGCCAGGCCGCGCTGAAACTGTTACCGAACGCGCAGGAAAAGATCTATCCCGGCGCATCGCACGGCTTGTGCAGCACGCACAAGGCGCAGATCAACCAGGATCTGCTGGACTTCATTCAACGCTGAAACATCACGCCGGCACAGAAGCCTGCGGGCTTCTGTTTTCTTGCATGCTTAACGGATAACTAGCGCTTTTGCCGTTGCTCCGCTTCGCCGGCCTCTGCTGCTTCGTCTGCTCTGGCTGCGGTATAGCCCGCCAGATGCCCGACCACGTTGGCATAAATGCTGATGATAATTACCCACAGAACGCTGTTCTTCCACCAGATGACGGACGGTATTGCCAAAATGATCCATAAAAACGACATCGCCAAATGTGCTTTCTTGATAACGGCAGGAGTCAGTTTCATCGCTCAAGCTTCCTTTATGGTGAAGTAACAGTAAGCATAGCGGGCCCGTCTTGTTCTGTGGCGGTCGGGGGCGTCGGGATGATAACCCGGCTATCGTTGTTGATTTATTGTTAAATATTTTCAAGCGGTTATTTAGAATTGCTGGCCGATCACAAAAACGCCAAACGGATTCCCCCTTATACTGGCAGAGCGGTAAGCTAGGCTCAGTTGAGCGATTCAATAAGGGGCTGAATATGTACAAGACAATATTAGTGCCAGTAGATATTGATGAAGAAAAGCTGACGGAAAACGCGCTTAAACACGTGGAGTATCTGGCAAAAGCCTCTGGTGCCAAGGTGCATTTCTTCCATGCGTTGCCGGATGCGTCTGCTTTTGTTACCGCCTATTCGTTCGGCATCAAAGAGTTTGAAAACCAGGCAGAAATCCAGGCCATTGATAAGCTAAAGAAAATAATCTCTGAAATGGATATTCCCCTGGAGCGGCTCGCGTATAGCATCAGTTTTGGCTCACCGCGTGACGAAGTGCTGCAACTGGCCGAAGAGATAGATGCCGATCTGATCGTCATCGGCTCTCGTCGGCCCAGCGTCAAAACCTACCTGCTTGGCTCGAACGCCGCCGCCATCGTGCGACACGCGAAAACCTCGGTAATGGTGATCCGCTAACTGCCAATCCAGGCCGGCGATTGCCGGCCTGTTACCGGCTAACGCAATGCCGGCAGCGGTTCAAAATGCTACACTCAGGCGTAATGTCCGCAGAACAGGCGAAAGAAGGATGACAAACGCACTGATTACGTTGGGAATATGCCTGTTGTTAATGCCATTACTGCTGTGGTTGATCGGCAAAGCGTTATCAACGGCGAAAAACAAGCCGCACGAGGAAGATAAATCCAGGCCGAAAACCGGTATGCCGCACGGTGATGACGAATAACCGCCAGGCGTGGTTTACCACTGTGGCCAATAATAGGTTTTTTCGTGCCAGCCTTTGCCGTACATGCAGGCGTCGATAGTTGCCGTGCGGGCATTCTGGTTGCGATCGCTCTGCACCGTGCGCAACGACGGTCGCGGCTCGTAGCGATAACCGTTCGGGCAGGTTTTCTTGTTTTTCTCGCAGGTGACGTATTTGTCGCCGTAATCAAATTCGATATCCCGCACCACATCCGGCGGAAAGCGGTCAAACCCACGTGCTTCGCATGCTGCGTAATCTGCCTGGCGGGAGACATCATTGGCGCCGGGCCGTTCCCATCGACTACAGCCGGTTAATGTGGCAATTGGCAATAAAATTAACAATCCGTAGGTCTTCATCGCATCCCTATCTGTTCACTTTTCCATGATTGAGGCTCGGATTAATCCTATCCTGAGCGGCGAGGATTCTAACCAAAGTGTGGTTAAAATAAAAGTGAGAATGGTTATTGTTTGCGTTCCGTTAAGGGTAGCGCGGCGTCGTCATCACCTATACTCAAATTTTAACCTTGGTGAGGGTAATTATGCAGCGGTGGGGGATGGTTATTCTGATCGTGTTGGTGATAGCGGGCAGTGCGCCGTGGTGGCTACGGCAATTGCCGCCAGGTTATAACCCGTTTTCGCCGCTGTCGGTCAACGATCCGCCGACGTTTATGACCCGACTGAAGCTGCAACGGCTGGCGGACGATCCGCAGGCGTGCATAAGGGCGTTGGCGCAGGCACGGGATGCCGGCTACGTGGCGTTTCGGCAGGTCGCCGATGTTACTGGTGACTGTCCGCTCGTGGCACCGATACGCGTCCAGAGCTTTGGTCAGGTCAAGCTCAGTTCAAGCTTCCTGGCCAGTTGCCCGCTGGCGCTGAGCAGCACCATGTTTGTTACCCAGGTCGCCGCACCGCTGGCGCAACGGCAATTAGGGACTCGCCTGACGCGCATCGATCATCTTGGCAGTTATGCCTGCCGCAATATTTATCATCGCCCTGCCGGGCGTCTGAGTGAACATGCGACGGCAGATGCCTGGGATGTTTCAGGGTTTCGCATGGCGAATGGCCAACGGCTGAGAATAGAAAAACAGTGGTCGAAACCAACCGACAGCGGCATATATTTACGCACGGTGTTCAATGACGGTTGTGGATTTTTTGGCAATGCGCTCGGACCGGAATATAACGCTGCGCATGCCAATCATTTTCATCTGGCAATGCGCGGTTTGGGGAGTTGCGGATAAATAAACGTAAATTTACCCAAGCCTGAGAATAATCTTAAGTTGTAACTATCGGTGCGGTGAACGTTATTTTTCTCGATCCTAACGCTTATTTTTGGGCAGGTTTGTCGCTCAGCGAGATGCGCTATTAGTTGGTCCGCTCGGGTGCAATGAGCATGCAGGTGGCATGCCATCTGCATGTTGGGAACTAGTCCTATTTTTCATCACTTGCTGCTTTCAACTGGGGAAGCAGTCGTTTATCTTGCTATTATTAGGGCTTGTTTTTTCGAGGAGTTCAGGATGAAGCACTACGCAGCGTTACTTATTACCACCGTGCTGTTATCAGGCTGTGCCACGCAGGCCGTTCCGCCACAACAGGCAAAATCAGCGCCGCCGAGCCGCCTGATGCTTTATCAAAATCTGCCGACGACCCCTTATGCCACGATAATCATCGTGCGTGATAGTGGCATGTTGGCCGGCTCGTGCCGCACCGGGGTTTATTTGAACGGTGAGTTTGCCGCGTCGTTGGCCAGCAAGGAAAAAGCCGAGTTTCGCGTACCGGTAGGCAATAATACGCTTGGTATTGGCCAGGATATGATAGAAAACGATTTGTGCATCTGGCGTGATACCAGCGGCCAGCAGCCGATGACTCTGCGAGCGGGAGAAGTGCGCTATTTTCGTATTGGCGGCGATATGCGGCGCGGTTTTATTTTGCAACCAGGGCGTGCTTAGCCCGTTGTACGATAGAAGAAACAGGCCCGCGACGCGATGGCGGGCCTGGCAAGCCGCAGGCGATCACCTGCCAGAATTATTGGCGGTAAGCGTGCTTAATCTGTAACAGGCTGTTCTTAAACACTTCCGCTTGCGCAGGATCTTCAATCTGCGCAATAAACCGCTCCAGATTGATAATGACTTTCCCGGCATCCGCCTGACCGATCGATTTCAGAATCAGCGTCAGGGTGGCTTTCAGGCAGGCGACTTCCGTTGCCAGCGTCTGTGGATCTGCGGAGGTAGTGAAATCAACGTTGCTCATTTTATCTCCTGATTTTGAGGCCGTAGCCCGAATAAATGCGGTTTAATGCACTCCAGCGGCGATCCAATTCACCGTGGCGCACGGCAGTGCAGTTTTCTGGGCGCGGAGTATAGCATAGCACTGAGCGGTCACGTGTAACGTTCCACCGAGTGTTTTCTTTCTCACCCACGGCCTGCTGCACGCTGCGGTTAATCTGCAACGGAAATTATCTTTTTTGCGCCGTGCCGTTTAATGAATAGTTATCGGCGTACCGCGGCAAACAATATTATGCATAGCTATTTCCAAATGGTTAATAGGTATTCGATGCGCATGTTATTGAATGTAATCACCGCTTATTTATAAATACAAATTCGCCGATTGTGCCGATTTATGCGGTATGATTGCTTTACGGCTAGACGTCTCTTTGCCTGCGATTGCGCTTATCCGCAGCAAAACGGCCAAATCGGCTGTACCACCAAGAAAATAGGTAAAATTAGGCCTACTGCGCAAAGTAATTCGGACGTACGTATTAATCTGTATTCATTCTTTGCTGAAAAACAAGTAATATCAGTTGCGATTACAGAGGCTGATTGCGTACTCCCCTTTTTTTGGAGATTTTTCCTTGATTAGCGTTCTTCTTGTTGATGACCACGAACTGGTGCGCGCAGGGATACGACGCATTCTTGAAGATATCAAAGGCATAAAAGTTGTCGGCGAGGCCCAGTGCGGTGAAGATGCCGTGAAATGGTGCCGCGGCAACGCGGTAGATGTCGTGCTGATGGACATGAACATGCCGGGTATCGGGGGGCTGGAAGCCACGCGAAAAATTGTGCGCTACGTACCCGACATCAAGGTCATCATGTTGACTATCCATACCGAGAACCCATTGCCCGCCAAGGTGATGCAGGCGGGGGCCGCCGGCTACCTGAGCAAAGGTGCGGCACCACAGGATGTGGTGAACGCCATTCGCTCGGTACATGCCGGTCAACGGTATATTGCCTCGGACATTGCGCAACAGATGGCGCTCAGCCAGTTGGAACCGCAGACAGAAACACCGTTCAATTGTTTATCTGAACGTGAACTGCAAATTATGTTGATGATTACCAAAGGGAAAAAGGTCAACGAGATTTCAGAACAGTTGAATCTTAGCCCCAAGACGGTCAACAGCTACCGTTACCGCATGTTCAGCAAACTGAACATTAGCGGCGACGTGGAGTTGACCCATTTGGCTATCCGACATGGATTGTTCAATGCGGAGACCTTGTTAAGCGGTGAGTGATCGTTTTGATGCGAAGGCATTCCTTAAAACCGTAACCAGCCAGCCCGGCGTCTATCGTATGTACGACGCCACTGGCACGGTTATTTATGTCGGTAAAGCCAAAGACCTGAAAAAGCGTCTCGCGAGTTACTTTCGCCTGCTGGTCGGCAGCCGTAAAACAGAAACCCTGGTTAAAAATATCGCGCAAATAGACGTTACTGTTACGCATACCGAAACAGAAGCCCTATTATTGGAGCATAATTACATTAAATTATATCAACCACGATATAATGTTCTTTTGCGTGACGATAAATCTTATCCGCTGATTTTTCTCAGTGGTGATACCCATCCTCGGTTGGCTATTCATCGGGGCGCCAAACACGCCAAAGGTGAATATTTCGGGCCATTCCCTAACTCCTATGCGGTGCGTGAAACGCTGGCGCTGCTGCAAAAGTTGTTCCCGATTCGCCAATGCGAAAACAGCGTATACCGCAACCGCTCGCGTCCCTGTCTGCAATACCAGATTGGCCGCTGCCTGGGGCCATGCGTGGCCGGCCTGGTGAGCGAAGACGAGTATCAGCGGCAGGTCGAATACGTCCGGCTGTTTCTGGCCGGTAAAGATCAGCAGGTTCTGCATCAGTTGATTGAGCGAATGGAAAGCGCCAGCAAGGGGCTGAATTTTGAAGAGGCCGCACGAGTGCGCGATCAGATCCAGGCGGTGCGGCGCGTGACCGAGCGGCAGTTCGTTTCCGGTAGCGGTGACGATCTGGACGTTATCGGCGTGTCGTTTAAATCCGCAATGGCCTGCCTGCACGTACTGTTTATTCGCCAGGGCAAGGTGCTTGGCAGCCGCAGCTATTTCCCGAAAGTGCCGGGCGGCACCGATATCGCTGAAGTGGTGCAAACCTTCGTCGGGCAGTTTTATTTGCAGGGTAGTCAGGCACGAACGCTGCCTGGCGAAATCCTGTTGGACTTCACGCTGCCGGACAAAACGCTATTGGCGGAATCGTTGTCGGAATTGGCTGGGCGCAAAATTGCCATTCAAAGCAAGCCGCGTGGCGATCGCGCACGCTATCTGAAACTGGCGCGCACCAATGCCGCTACGGCGTTGACCACCAAACTGGCGCAGCAGTCGACCATCCATCAACGCATGGCCGAATTGGCAAAAACGCTTCATTTGGCCGAAATTAATCGCATGGAATGCTTTGATATTAGCCATACTATGGGCGAACAAACCATCGCGTCCTGCGTGGTATTTGATGGAAACGGCCCGCAGCGCGCGGAGTACCGGCGCTATAACATCACCGGTATCACGCCGGGCGATGATTACGCGGCGATGGCGCAGGTGCTGCGTCGCCGTTACGGTAAAGCGCTGGAAGAGAACAAAATCCCGGATGTGATCTTTATTGACGGCGGCAAGGGCCAGCTCGGTATGGCGATGGAAGTCTTTAACTCGCTGGACGTGGCGTGGGACAAAAACAAACCGTTACTGATTGGCATCGCCAAGGGAGCCGACCGCAAAGCCGGTTTGGAAACGCTATTTTTCGTGCCGGAAGGTGAGGGGATCTCCCTGCCGTCTGATTCGCCGGCGTTGCACGTGATTCAACATATTCGTGATGATTCCCATAATCATGCGATAACCGGCCATCGCCAGAAACGGGCGAAGGTCAAGAATACCAGCGCCTTGGAGTCGATTGAGGGCGTTGGGCCAAAACGGCGTCAGATGCTGTTGAAGTATATGGGCGGACTTCAACCATTATTGAATGCCAGCGTTGAGGAAATTGCAAAAGTGCCGGGTATTTCACAAGCATTGGCAGAAAAGATCCACAATGCATTGAAACACTGAGGGCAATGTAGCAACATACTCTTAATTTCCACTCCAGCCAGATAGTTACCGTAGCATTATGCAATTGAATATACCGACGTGGCTTACCCTGTTTCGTGTAGTTCTGATCCCATTTTTTGTCCTGGCATTTTATCTGCCGTTCACTTGGGCCCCAATGGTTTGCGCCACCATCTTCGTGTTTGCTGCGGTAACCGACTGGTTTGACGGCTTTTTAGCCCGGCGCTGGAAACAAACTACCCGCTTTGGCGCGTTCCTTGACCCGGTTGCCGACAAGGTAATGGTAGCGATGGCGCTGGTGCTGGTAGCGGAGCATTACCATGCATGGTGGATCACCTTGCCGGCTGCCACCATGATCGCACGTGAAATCATTATTTCCTCCTTGCGCGAATGGATGGCCGAGATCGGCAAGCGCAGCAGCGTTGCGGTATCATGGATCGGCAAAGTGAAAACCACCGCACAGATGATGTCACTGGTTGGCTTGCTGTGGCGCCCAGATCGCAGCGTCGAATATGCGGCGATCGGTTTGTTATACATCGCGGCGGTGCTGACATTCTGGTCGATGTTCCAATATTTGAATGCGGCACGTAACGATTTGCTGGAACCGTGATCAATGCGCTGCAAAAATCGTCAAACGATCGTGATGAGCCAACAATTTTATTGACTCATCACGTCAGGTAAGTAGAATGCATCGCATCAGACGGCAGCGACGATTTGCAGAAAGTTAGCAAAAAAATCAGTGAGTTCTGATAATGCGGGAATAGCTCAGTTGGTAGAGCGCAACCTTGCCAAGGTTGAGGTCGCGAGTTCGAGCCTCGTTTCCCGCTCCAAATTAATCAGGCTGGTGTTTCACGAGCCTTGAGCCTGTAAAGGCAAACAGCATTACGGCGCGTTAACAAAGCGGTTATGTAGCGGATTGCAAATCCGTCTAGTCCGGTTCGACTCCGGAACGCGCCTCCAATTTTCCCGAGCCCGGGTGGTGAAATCGGTAGACACAAGGGATTTAAAATCCCTCGGCTTATGGCTGTGCGGGTTCAAGTCCCGCCCCGGGTACCAGGGAATAAAAATACCGAATAATCAAAGCAATAGTAGTAATGTCGTAAGCCGCCGCAAGGCGGTTTTTTTGTGTCTGAAATCACGCTTCAGAACATCTTTCCTCATTCTCACCGTTCTCTGATAACCGTAACAATGGTTTTTTTGGGCGCGCTTCTCAATTTTCTTAATGATCTATGGCCGGCCGCTACGGCAAGCGTATAGAGCGTCTCTAGTGCAGAGCTCTGGTTTTGCTTTAACGCGCAATCGGGGCAGACAAGGCGCAAGCCTAAAAGCAATGTCTTGGCCGTTAAGCTGCGGAATTAAAACCGTCATGGACATCAACGCTGGCGATGTCAGATAGATAAGCACGATCTGGCAGAATTGACGGAGCAATGGTGGCTGGCGACAAGCGGTGATGGTGCTATGCGTTGCAAGGTAGGGGGACGTAACGGGATTTAGCTGTTAAACCGCCTGGATGCATGGCTTGGCGTCTTTTGGCATACGTGACACGGCGGATGACGACGTTCATCTGTGCAGTGACACAGGCTCGCCTGCCAGACACGGTGCCCGGTAAAAGGCATTTATATTTATGGCAGCGACACCGATAATTGGGAGTTGAGTGATTATTTTCAAGCCAAAAATTTTTTCAGTTAATATAACTACCGTGAATATGAATAAATTTCTTTGCTTTTTTCAGCGCAGCGGCGCTGCTAGAATCCAATTGCTAATTGGTTAGCAACCTATTGATTATTGCCCGTCCATTTAAATTGTTCTAATAATTGCAGTCAATATTGATTGAGGCGCTGAGTGATTAACGGTTGGCGGCTCCGCGATTGCCGATTTAGGAAAAATAGTAGGCATAGCTTGACCGAGCCTTTGTTGCGATCAATAATTTTATATTACCTCTAAGGTTGATTTTTAAGCTACGTGCCGCAGTGCCTATAATGTTAATAAATTGATGTGTTAATGCTAAATGCAATCATAATTAATGGTTGTTAGCATTGACCCGTCGTTATTCTTATAAAGGGAAATATGAAGTATATAAAAATGATTATTACACTGGCCTTGGTATTCGTCAGTTCTATGGCTTTTGCCGATTTAAGACCGCCAACGCAGGCAGACTGCGACCCAGAGTCATGGACGATAGACCCGGGAGTCGATTACAGCGCATGCCTTACGGGCGATAACGGTATTCCACCAGTTGATTCTGATCCGATGTCAAAAGATGAGAAACGATCGCGACTATTGGGTGAGGCGCCAAAAGGAAATGAAAATTGAAAATCGCCATTACATTATTAATGGCTGCTATTGTGGTCATTATCGGTATTGTTGGATTGGTATTGTTGGCATGTAAAATTAGTTCGAGAAAAAGATAGCGACGTTGAATGTCATTAAATTAATTGGTCGTTTTTTTGTGCTCTAATAATACAATCTTTTGTTAAATATCGTGTTTTCCTATAAATAATCCGTATTTTTCGTTTAACAATAAAGAGTGTCGGTCAGTGGTATTATTTATGCGGGAGCCGAGTTCGTTAATGGCTAACTGATGAGGTTTTCCATAAGTCAAATTCCATGGGAAACATTATTAATATGGCATAATCATTATTACATAGATGGAATCTCTAATACTTATTTCGAATCCTGATAAATATGATTAATTAACCATTGGCAGGGCAACCAGGCGTGTCCGTTAAACGCCGGTTCCCATCGCGCAAGCGTCGCTGCGACAACGATATCGACGGGTGAAGTTCCATAGCGGTGGCAATGTCATATCCAGCCGTCTGGTTAAGCAGTCGAGGGCGCCTGGTCGGCTAAGCAGCATCTCGTGGAATGAGTTTCAGTGCTCGCCGGGCGGGGAGCGTGCACGGCTGATGACAAGGAACCCGCATAACAAGCCGTAGCTGCGCCTGCCGTGGGCGCGCGTCGTCACCGGCCCCAACTTGCATCTGTCAGAATAGGGGCGGTTATCTTGCGGTTCAGCATAGGTTGAGGGATGGCCTAATGTATAAAAATGACTTATCTATAATGTTACATTTTATGTGTGGCTATTGATACCGAAGAGGTCGTTGCCTATGTTTTATAAGGACTTGTCAGTGGGTTGGAATGAGGAGAGATTGGAAATGACAGATGAGAAGCGCCTTAGTCTGATGGAAAAGCTGGTCATCATCGCGTTTGGTGTGGCGATCGCGTACTTTATCGTTACGGTAGGATTGTCGCTTGATGGGGTCGATCGTCCCTGGCCTTTCCCGATCAGATAAATAAGTATTCACCAGGGATAATAAAGAATAAAAATAATTAGGCCGGTCACCCATCGTTAACGGGTTGCGCCAGAGAGAACATTCTCACTGTCAGTCGGTGTAAAGGCCGATTTACTCCATCGCTAAAAAGAGTAAAGTGATGTTTTATATTGTTATAAAACATAGGTTATAAATGAAAACATATATCGGTAAAGCGTTTACTGCGGAGCGAGCCTGGGGAGCTATCGACATCGCCAACTTTGATGGTACATCGGTACGCCTGCACTGGACGGACAAACCTTATAAGTGGCACATCAATGATGGGCAAGAGGTTTTTGCCGTTATGGATGGAAGCGTCGAGATGCGCTACAAAGAGCAGGGAGAAGTACGCCAGGTGCTGCTCAACGCGGGGGATATATTTTATGCCAACGTGGGCTGTGAGCACGTGGCTCATCCACAAGGCGAAGCGCGGATCCTGGTGATTGAAAAAGAAGGCTCGGTTTAAGCTCATTATCCTCAGATGTCGGCCTATCAGTATCAATCCGCTATTCGTCGCCTGCTATCGGATAGCCCGCCTGCCGTATCGCCTGTTTACTGTCGTTTACGCCGGCGGCATACCCTGACGCTATTTCACACACCGGGCTGGAACTGCAGTAGGGCAAACGAACGGGCACGGCCAAGCGCTCCTCCAGTTGTTCAATGCGCCGGCGAGCGGCCAGCAGTTCCTGCGCCAGCGCGCCGGTTACCCCACTGGCATTGACCAGCTGTTGCAGTTGGTCTGCTGTGATTGTCATGGTTGACCTCGAAAATACCGATATACAGGCTGAACCGCGGACGAGTTACCGGCAGTAATCAACGCCGGTGACTGGCGCGTGTATCCTATAGGTTAGGACAAAATAGCCCCTTTGCCTGAGAAAGCATTGGCAAAGAGGCAGGCATGGTTTAGCGAACCGTTGGGGCGTTAGGCGCCCTTAGCCGGCGGTCAGTCGCGCCACCAGCTCACTCCCTTCACGTATGAATAGCGGGATACTGTCCAGCTCGGCACGGACGGTTAAACGCTGTTGCCCACGATAACGCTCACCGTCGAGCGCAATCCAGTCGTGGTTACCGGGCAGCCAGACTTCACGCTGACGCGCACCGGCATGCATCACCGGTGCCACCAGCAACTCCTCGCCAAACAGATATTGATCTTCCACCTGCCAACTCTGCGGTTCATCGGGATAATGCCAGAACAGCGGGCGCATCAGCGGGTCGCCATGGCGGTGGGCATGATCAAACAGCGCATCGATGTAAGGACGCAATTTTTCACGTATCGCCAACCAGTGCTGCATGATGGCATAATTCTCTTCGCCGTAGCTCCACAACTCGTTGGGCGATCCGCTGTTGCACTGCGGGATGCCATTGCGGTAGCTCTCCGGCGGCTGGATCTGTGGTTCGCGATAGCCATGCATGCGTAGCACCGGGCAAAATACCGCCCATTGGAACCAGCGAATCAATAGTTCGTGAAACGCCGGATCGTGGATATTGCCGCCTTGAAAGCCGCCAATATCGGTGGTCCACCACGGAATACCCGCCATGCCCATGTTCAACCCGGCCGCCAGCTGGTTACGAAACGCATGGAACGAGGAGTGTACATCGCCGGACCAGGCCAGAACGCCAAAACGTTGGCTACCGGCCCATGAACAGCGGACCAGATTGACTACCTCAGTTTCGCCGTTGGCTTGCAGGCCGTCATAAAATCCCTGAGCAAAATCTCGTGGATACTGGTTGCCGACCTCCAGCACCGGGCCGGCATGATAGCGATAATTATCAAAATCATAGGCGCGGTATTCCGGCTCCGCCTCGTCGAGCCAGAATAATTTAATCCCCAGATCGTAGTAGTTTTTCTTCACCGTTTGCCAAACAAAGGCGCGAGCGTCCGGATGCGTGGCGTCAAAAAAGGTGGTATTGCCCATAAAATCGAGATTGACTTGCACACCGCGATCGCTGGTCACCAGCCAGCCTTTGGCCTTCATCTGTGGGTAGAGCGGGCTTCTGGCTTCTACCGTCGGCCACACCGACACCATCAGTTCAATGCCCATCGCCTTTAACTCGTCGACCATCGCTTTGGGATCCGGCCAGTCGACGGGATCAAAACACCAGGTGCCCTGATTAGGCCAGTGGAAGAAATCGATCACCATCACCGACAGTGGCAACTGGCGACGACGGTATTCACGCGCCACCTCCAGCACTTCCTGCTGGTTGCGGTAACGCAGTTTGCACTGCCACAGGCCGCTGATAAACGCCGGCGCAGGGGGCGGTGTACCGGTGGCCCGCGCGTATTGCCGCGTAATTTGCGGCAGGGTATCGGCGGCGGTGATCCAGTAGTCCATTTCCTGCGTGACCTGCGCGCGCCACTCGGTGTGGTTTTTGGCAAATGTCGCTTCACCGATGGCCGGATTGTTCCACAGCAGGCCGTAACCGAGGCTGGATTGCATAAACGGTACGCTGGCCTGCGAATTGCGCTGCGCCAGTTCGAGTGCGCAACCTTTCAGATCCAGCCAGGGCTGCTGGTATTGTCCCATGCCGTAAATCCGCTCACCAGCCTGGGCTTCAAAGCGTACGGTGAGTTGGTATTTCCCCCCCGGCAACGGCTTGAACTCGCGCCCGTCAAGCTTGAGGGCGCTAACATACTTATCTTGGCTCTTTTCGCTGGCGCCGATGCCGACGGTGGAGCGCTGTCGCCACATTTCTTCCAGCAGCAGTTCGCCGTGCTGGTTGTAGAAGGCCAACTGGCCCTTCAGATTAAGTACCGCGGTGATGTTGCCATTATGCAGCGTCAGGGTTTCCGCCTCGGTGCGAACGTTCGCCGTAACGGGCTCGGCCGGCAGCAGGGCGTGTAACCGATCGCCGAATTCCGGGCTACAGGTGGCACGTACGCGCAGGCTGTTTTGGCCCCAGGGCTCTACGCGCAAAATTTGGCGTTCGAATCGCCACTCAATACCGTTGGCGCGTTGAATAAGTTCGCTCATCAGTAACCATATCCTTTATGAAAGACTTTGTTTGGCAGGGTTGATGGATTTCATCGTGCCATCGTCCAGCTTGTACCAGTGCAACGTCGCGAAGGCGCACAGCGACAGCAGACCCGGCACGATGGTGAACAGGGCGACAATGCAATACATTGCGGTGGAGGTTTGTTCGGTGGCGTTGGCCACGTAGCCGCTAAGGCCCAGGGTCCAGCCGACAATCGCACCGCTGATTGCCATGCCGAGCTTCAGCACCGCCAGGAAGGTGGAAAACACCACGCCATCCATGCGTTTGCCCTGTAACCATTCGCCGTAGTCGGCAACGTCGGCCATCATCACCCACATCAGGGTGGTAGTGGCTTGATAAAGGGTAGAAATAATAAAAGTGAGCGGTACCAGTAGCAGAATGGATTTCGGCGCGAAGAACAGCGCGATGCTGATCACGCCGGCCAGCACGGAGCAGTAACCGAACATTTGCACTTTGCCGACGTTGCGCGTCAAGCGCTTGGCCAGTGCGCTGCCTGCGGCCTTGCCGAGAATATGCGCGCCCAGCATCCACATGAAATAACCGGCATTGCCTAGATAATAGGTGACGAAATACATCATCGCCCCAAGGCGAATTACCCCAAAACCGATGTTGGTGATCACCAGTACAGACACCACGCGCCACTGGTCGTTGCGTAACAGATCGCGCAGTTCGCTCAGATAGTTGTTGTGGGTAGCTGGAGCATTGATGCGTTCGCGGGTGTTGGCAAAACAGATCCAGAACATGATCACCGCCGCAGTCGCCATAATTGCCATCGCCGCGCGGTAGCCCATCAGCTTGTCGTCGCCGCCGAGATATTCTGCCAGCGGCATCATAAAGAACGTCGACATGGCGCCGCCCAGCGTGGCTAGAAAGAAGCGGTACGACTGTAGGGAAATACGCTGCTCGTTATTGGGGGTGATCACCGCACCCATTGAGCAATAGGGAATGTTGATGGCGGTATACATCAGCATCATCAGGGTATAACTGACGGTAGCAAAGATCATTTTGCCGTTCAGGCTCAGTGATTCGGGCACTGCATAGGTGAGCAGACAGCTGGCGCCGAAAGGCAGCGCCAGCCACAGCATCCACGGGCGGAACTTACCCCAGCGGGTGCGGGTACGGTCTGCCAGGTAGCCCATCGCCGGATCGATGATGGCGTCCGCCGTGCGCGCCAGTAAAAACATGGTGCCGACAAACGCCGCCGGTAACCCCACCACGTCTGTGTAATAGAAGGTCAGGAATATGATGACGTTATCCAGCCCCACATGGCTTGCCATATCGCCCAACCCATAACTGATTTTCTCTTTACGGGTGATCTGTTGACTCATGTTAGTTACCTGTCGTTGTACGGTTATACTCAGAGGTATGCTGGCTGTAAGGGTAATTCACCTGCCCAGCTTCACAATTGCGAGATTTGGCATTGGCGTTACGGAAACTACTTTTCGTGATACCGGTAACAAAACGCGGTGCGAGGGCTGGGTAATTACATAAAAATCAGAGGAGTAGTGGGCATACAGCGATGTTGGGGCATTTTATCGTTGAGGGGCGCCTTGGCCGGCTGGAGGAAAAAAGCCCACAACGGTGGGCTATCCGAGTTATTCCCAAGTGAGCCAATTATTACAAGGGTGCCGTCAGGGATTGCGAACCCGTACGGACCTTTATCAAAATAAGAGTGATCCAAAAAAAGAGCAAACAACATGCCATGCCGGTCAGCAAATCTGGGATAACGCTCATAAAAAAATCCCGCGCTATGGCGGGATGAATGGATGATGTTGCATGAATCCTTTCGTTGTTGACGATTGAGGCTATTCTGTCGTCAATTGGCGACACTAGCCTATCACGATGCCAGAGACAAGCGCTTTTATCTTATCCTGGGGTAATGTGTGACTTATGACCATTACTCGGTGTCATTGTGGCACAGGCCAGGCGCGGAATGCGCTGCTCCAACCTTGGTATGCGCGTGGTGTCGGCAGGGTGTTCGTCAGTGCTAAATCGCGGTAAAATACAGCGGTAACCCCTGTCTTATAACCGCTGGGCAATGTCTGAATGCGTTATGAAAACACGTAAACCACGCCGTCCACCAGGACGATGGGTCTATTATATTTTACATGAAGATATGCTGTGGCCCTGCCCGGTAAAATGGGAATGGGAGGGCGGCTATAACGCCTGGCTACCGTTCTACTACTCACCAACGCTGGAGTTCGTTGCGGGTAACCCTGCCAAGGCGACCAAAGTCAGCCGGGGTCGGCGTTAAAAACCCTCAAGCGTTCTGTTAGGCCCGGCTATTTGGGTTTGGCGGGGCATAACGCCGGATCAAATACCGTTTTCCAATCCCGCTTTATATCGACAATGGTCCACCCTTTGGCCGGTGCCAGCTTCAACCCGTCGACCAGCTTGCCGCTTGCGGGTGGGTGGCTATCGTAGGCATATTCACGTTCGGCATCGGTATGGTGCACCAGTAAACCAAAGGTTTTGAACGCGGGATTGGCCGACGTGTATTGCATCATTGCCACATCGCCGTCGCTATTGCCAAAGGCGGCAACCGGGCGCTGGCCGATAAACAGGTGAATAGCCACCGATTTGGCGGCTGCGTCATCGTAAAACGCGCCTTTCATTGTCTTACGCAATTGCGAACCGTCGTTGGTGAGGGCAAATTCACTCAACGCGAACGACCCCACCACCTGTTCAGGAGGAATGCCGTACATACGCTGTGCCAGCACGCGCATGAAGTCTATGCCGCCACCGGAGACGATCCAGGTTTTAAAACCGTTGGCCCGTAAATAATCGAGCAACTGGCGCATAGGCTGATAACCCATGCGATCGTAACGACAGTCAAAACGCTTATCACGGTGACTTTCAACCCAGTTGCCGACACGTTGTGCAAATGCTTCAGTAGTGACATTGCTATGGGTCAGGGTCAAAAGCTGCATCAATCCTTTCTCACCCGACGCGGCGACGGTGGCTATATCATCCTGCAATACCGCGCTGACCAGTGGGTCCTTTCGCCACTCCGGATGTTCAGGTGCCAGGCGTTTCACTTCATCAAGTGCGAACTGCAATTGAAACGTCAGCGGCGCTTCCGGCCATAGCGTGCCGTCGTTATCAAATACCACGTAACGCTTGTCCGGGGGAATATATGTTGCGCGCTCTTCACTGGTGGCATCCTGCACCCATTGCATAATGGCCTGTTTGGCAGCCGTGTCTTGCCAGGCGGCAAGTGGCTCGGCGTGAGATGCGCAGGCATAACTCAGTAACAGGGCACCGAGCGGTAGAGAGTATTTCATCGTTTACCTCTTTTACTGGGAGTCAGTTGGGCTAACGGGATCGGTTGCCAGAAGCGCCGCCATCCGTGGTGGCAATATTTCAGGCTGCGCCAGAGTGGACGACGCGCCAACCAGAGCAATAATGCTATCAGCGACAGCGAAACACCGCCGATAGCCGCCTGCCATTGGCCGCGAGCCGAGGTGCCGCGCAACACCGACTCACTGCCGGCGGCACGTGTGCTGGCAACCGGTAGTGAGGCTCCGGGCAACTGGGCGACTTGCCATTGCTGGCGGGTAGTATCCCACCAGCGCAATACGATCGGCGGGAGAGTAACGCTGCCGGCCTGCGACGGTAAATAGCGCAGCGTTTCTATGCGCTGGGCGTCGCCGATGTCGCCCCGGCCAGTTTTCAACAGGGTATTTATTGGCGCCAGACGCTGCGTCTCGGTACCAGGAATGGCATAGAGCAACTGTGGGATCTGCGTCGCAATAACGCCGCCAGCCTTGACGGTGACGATGCGCTCGACCACATCGCCTGCATGCAGTTGACCGTCATTGACGGCGTGAAACTGGCGAATTTTCTGGCTTAGCGTCAGGTGCTCTGCCGGCAGGAAACGGTCCGGCTGTTCCAGCCCGGCAGGCCAGGAGACGGCTGTTTTAAGCGCCGGCAGCGTCACGGTGACCGGCGGCTGATTGGCCGAGGACAGTGTAACTTCTGTTGCAGGCAGGTTTAGCCAGCCCTGATCCCAGGCGATGACCTGCCTTTCCTGACGGATGCCGCTCCAGCTAATGCCATTCTTGCGGCGGCTAAGGAGCTGGTTTGGCAGCGGAGTCGTCAACAACGAGCCGTTTTCTAGCTTGAAGGCCGGCCATTCCGGCGGTGGGTTAAACCAGCTGTCGGTCCAGTAAGTCACGGCAATGCGCAACGGTTGGCCGGGAACCACCTGCTGCGGCGCGATAAGTTCGCGTGTGATATCCATTGCCGCATGGGCAGGGATGACGAGCGCCAGCAGCAATAATAGTACGGCCCTCATGGTGTCGCCTCGGTCTGGTTACGGTAGAGGTTTTCCAACAGCCCGGATGGTGACATTTCCAGGTTGTCAAACCACTGTTCAACCTGCGGGCTGCTGCTGGCTGTAGGTTGCATATCCAGCTGATTGACACCTTGGTCTTTGCCTAGATCATGTTTGATTGCGTCCGGTTTGTAGTCTTGTTCTTTGCCTTGCGCAGACTGGCGGTCACGTTCCTGTTGCCGCAGTTTCATGATGATTTTGGCGATTTCTGCCCGATTATGCCGCGCAACTTGCCAGTCTGGCTGGAGACTCAATGCACGGTCATAGCTATTGATCGCCTGTTGCCACTGCTTTTGCTGGGCGTAACTGTTACCCAGCCATAACAGGGTTTCCGCCGTAGGCGTCGCCTGGCGAAACGCCGATGCAGCGGCGGTAAAATCCCCGGCGCGGTAGTAGGCAATGCCCTGCCATAGTGGCTGTTGGAAACGTTCTGCCGCCCGTTGATAATGGCCTTGGTTGAAAGCCAGTTGGCCCTGCATATCCGGGCTGATCCAGGCATCTTTCCAGGCCGCCTGACCATGAGGCAGATAAAACAACGGGAGTAGTACAATCAGCCGGCAGAACAGCTGATGCCGACCAAACAGCAGCAACAACAGCATCGCTATCACCAACAGATAACCGGCGTTAAGCCAGTGCAGATCGCCGCGTGCGTTGTTTTGCGCGCTTACCGACTGGCTCAGGTGAGCGACGATCGCCGATAAGTCGCTGTCGTCGCTAGTGACCAGCGTAACCGGCATCCCGCTGTCGCGCAGTTGGCTAAACCGCGCAACGTCGAGCCGTGTATCAATGCCGCGTTGCGCGTAGCTTTCGGGTAATTGTCCGCCGCGCGCCGTGCCGGGCACCCAAATCTGGATCGGCGCGTCGAGCTGCGCCAGCCAGCTGGCATCCTGAGCGGAAAGGGTATCGGCAACCAGCAGGATGTTATGCGGCGTCTGAGTGGTATTCTCCATGTTTTTCAGCGCCAGGGCGATCCCCTGTTGCAGACCGGAACCTTCCCCCTGTGGCAGCAAGTCGGGCTGCTGAGCATGCAGGAATAACGAATAGAACGCGCTGTCCAGCGTTAATGGCGTGGTCAGATAAGCGCCCGTATGGTAGACCACCAGACCAAAGCGCGTACCCGGCGATCGCGCCATTAATGCCATGATCTTGTTCTGCATGCGCTGGTGGCGGTTGGGCGTCAGATCCTGGGCATACATCGCCGGATCCTGCTGCAAAACGACCATCACATTGCTTTGCCGAGTCAGCGCGGCGGGCACATCCCGTTGCCAACTGGGGCCGGCGAGCGCGAAAACGCCAAGCGCCAGCAGCCATGGCAGTAGTTGCGTGAGGGTATTCTGCCGCTGGATGATCAGCGCTTTGGCCAGCGGTTTGTCCATGATTCGCTGCCAGACACTGCCTTGACCTGCGCGGATAAACCACAGCAGCACACAGATTGCCAGGCCGAGCAGGCGCCAGGGATAAATAAAGTGGAAATCACTCATGTGGCTTTCTCTCGAACAACCTGCAACAGCGCGTAGGCGATCAACAGCGCCAGTGCGAGCAGCAGTGGCCATTGGAATAACGGCAGATGCCAGGACCAACCTATGGCTTTCACCTGAACTGGCGTGATGGCGTCGATTTCCTGCCATACGCTGTCCAATGAGGCGCCGGAATTGGCGGCGGTCCATGATTTGCCGCCGGTAATGCGCGCAATCTCCTGCAACTGCGAGAGGTCGACGTGGTCGCTACCGCTACTATTGATATCGCCGAAGGCGATGGTATGTACCTGAACGTGATGCGCCACCGCCAATTGCGCAGCCAGCGGCGGAGCCAATTGCGATGCGGTGTCGTTACCGTCGGTGAGTAAAATCGCCAGTTTGCTGGCGTCCTGGTTGGCGCTGCTGTCGAGCAGTTTTACTCCTACGCCAAGCGCGTCGCCTATCGCCGTCTGCTCGCCAACCATACCGGGGGACAGTTGGGTAATACGCGTTTGCAACGCCTGCTTGTCTTCGCTAACCGGGGCGAATGGCCAGGCCTGGTTGGCAAAAATGACCAGACCAATGCGATCGGATTGCCGTGCCGCCACGAATTTGCTGACCGAGTTTTTCACCGCCTGCAAGCGAGTGATGCCGCCGGGAACGTCATTTTTCGACATTGAACCCGACACATCCAGAATCAGCACCAGATCGCGCATGGGCTTTTGGATATATTGCGGCGGCGTCAGATACTCTGGGCGGGCGACAGCGGCGACCAACAGCAGCCAAACCAGCCAGAACATGGCGCTGGCCAGCTTGCCGCTGCGTACCGGCCTGCTATCAAGTTGCAGTTCGTCAATCAGACGCGGCAGGAAGGGGACACGCACATGCTCCCTGACGGCGTGCTGGCGCGGTAACAGATAGCGGCCGGCCAGAGGCAGCAGCATTAGCAGCCAGGCCCAGGGCCAGGCGAAATCCACCTGGGTCAATAGTTCAGACATAGGGCAATCTCTCAAGCCAGTCTTTCAATTGCGATTGCAGACGGGCGTTGGCGGCAGCGTCAAGTTGATTGTCAGGCTGACAATATTTTTCACCGATCGAAATGCGCAAATCAGAGTCAATATCAACCTGTTGCAGCAACTGTTCTGCCGTCAGCGAGCGGCTGACGGCGCTGCGCGGCTGATGGATAAGCAATACGCGTTTTATCAAGGCCAGCCAACCGTCAGCACTATCTTGGCTGGGCAACGCGGCTATTGCCTGGCGCCGCCATTGATTGCGTCGCCAGCGAGCAAGTCGAAATAACAGCCACACCAGCAGACAGATCAGCAACATACCGCCCAGCAGATACCATCCTGGCGGCAGAGGGAACCAGGAAACACTCGGCGGTAGCGCAGGTTGCAGAAGTTCCGGTACGCTAAATCCTTTTTCCAGCATTCAGACTCCCTTTTGCAGCTGCTTGACCAGATCCTGCGCAACCACTATCTGGTTCACGCGGACGCCAATTCGGGTGAGACGATTTTTCTGCTCGGCCAGGCGTGCGGTAATATGTTGCCGGACTTGGTCTGTCAGCGTTGGCGTAAGGGATACCGTCGCGTGGCGTCCCTGGTAACTGGCTGACAGGCTCCCCTGTTTTGGCAGCGTCAGATGGAGGTCGTCGAGGATGACGAACGCACTGATGTCGCAACGCCGCCTGAGTGAAGCCAATAACGCTTCGCAGCGCCCGTCAAGATCGTGAAAATCGCTGAGCAGAGCCAGCCAGGCGCCGCTGGGGATGGCATGGCTGGCCCTTTGCAAAACCCCTGCCAGGGACACGGTGGCCGAACTTTCATCAGGATAGCGTGCGGGCAATTGTTGGTTGTAGTGCAGCACATCCTCCAGCACCCTGGGGAGGCTGGTGGCGGGGGAACGGCATTTTTGCAGGCTGCATGCGGTATCGCTGAAAACTGCGCTGCCGATGCGATCGCCATCATGCCAACTGCGCCAGGCTAGCAGCGCGGCAATTTTCGCGGCGGCGACGGATTTGACTTGCCCACGGGTGGCGAAAAACATATCCAGACGTTGATCGACAATCAGGAAAACCGGCCGCTCACGCTCTTCATTATACAGCCGGATCCAGGGGGAGCGCAGACGTGCCGTCGCTTGCCAGTCGATTAACCGCACGTCGTCGCCGGGCTGATAGCGGCGCAGGCTGTCAAAGTTGAGGCCGCGACCCTGCTGGCGGGAAACGCGCTCACCGGCGAGCGCGCCAGGGGGAATCTGCCCCGGCGGATTAGCCAGCAGGCGGGCGTCGGCCGCGAGCGCCATCAGCGTGTTGCGATCGATCTGCAGTACGCTATTCATCAGGCGACCACTGCGTCGAGCAGCATGCGGATCGCGTCGTCCGGTGAACAATTATCCGCGTTGGCCTGGTAGCTCAGTATCAGCCGGTGGCGCAATACCGCAGGAGCCACCTGCTGAATGTCTTGCGGCAGTACCGCATCGCGGCCTTCAAGCCAGGCCAGCGCGCGGCCACAGCGGTCCAGAGCCAGAGCGCCACGCGGGCTGGCGCCAAAGGTAATGTAGCTGGCCAGTGTGTCGCTGACGGCCTGCGGGTGGCGAGTGATATCCACCAGATTGATGATGTAATCTTCGACGGTGGGCGCGACGTAAACCGCGGCGATCTCCTGCCAACTGGCGGCGATCTCCTGTTGCGACAGCATTAACGGCGGCGATGCGCCAGCAGCTGGAGAGGCGGCAACTGACTGATATTTTTGTTGTTGCTCCGCACGAACCAATTGCATCACCTTTTTTTCGTGCTCTTTGGCTGGATAATTCACCAGCAGCTTCATCAGGAAACGGTCGAGCTGGGCTTCAGGTAATGGCCAGGTACCTTCCTGATCGACCGGGTTTTGCGTGGCCAGCACCATGAAAATGCCGGGTAGTGGCCAGGTTTTGCCAGCCACGGTAACGTGACGCTCTTCCATGGCTTCGAGCAGGGCGGACTGAACCCGGGCTGAAGCGCGGTTGATTTCATCGGCAAGGATCACGTTGCCAAATACCGGACCGGGACGAAAGCGGAACTGATCTTCCTCGCGCGTGGCGTTTTGCTGGTAAATTTCACTGCCGGTGATGTCAGAGGGCAACAGGTCCGGGGTAAACTGGATGCGGCGGAACTCCCCTTCAATATGGCTGGCCAGTTCACGGACAGCACGGGTTTTTGCCAGTCCGGGCAAGCCTTCGAGCAGCACATGCCCGTCGCAAAGCAGGGCAACAATCAGCATGCGTACCAGCGATTCCTGCCCCAGAACCTGCTGATTGATACGCTGTTCAAGAGCCAGCAGTTTTTCGCGGTTATTCATTTACGTTCTCCCGCAGCATCCGGTTGCAACAGCGTGGCGATACCCACCAGGATCGGTTGCGCGTAGTTGAAAAAGGCTTTGATGCCCGGGCACAGGTAATTGAGGCCTGGCTCGCCATCCGGGGTACGCACCAGACGGTTCTTTGGACACTCGCCCCAGCACAGTTTCAGGTATGGGCATTTTTTGCAGTATGTCGGCAGGGTGTCTTTTTTACCCAGACCAAAAGCTTGCTGGCGCTGCGAAAAGGCCATATGGGCAAGTTTGGTGTCTTCAATATTGCCTAACTGATATTCCGGATAAACGTAGTGGTCGCATGAGTAGGTATCGCCGTTTTTCTCAACCGCCAGGCCCTTGCCGCAAAACTCCGATGCGGTACAAATTTGCGCTGGCATTCCCATGGTCTGCGCCACCGCAGTTTCGAACAGATTGACCTGAACGCGGCCCAGATCGTTGTTGACCCATTCTTCGAACACCGCGGTAAGGAAATGGCCCCAGTCATCCGGATCGACCGACCAGTCGGTGACTATCGAATCCAGATCGCCCGGTTTGGCACGGCGCGAACCGGTCACCGGAATGGCGTCTTCGTGCCAGAACTGTGGGGCAGTCTCTTTAAAATCGACCGGTTCAACGCAGGGATTGAACTGAATGTAGGTAGCGCCCAACTCGCCGGTGACAAAGCGGTAAACCTCCAGCGGAAAACGGGCGTTGGTGCGATTCACCGTCACCAGCGCATTGAAGGGGACCTGATGTCTTTTCAACGCGGCAACGCCCTGCATCACTTTATCAAAGGTGGGCTTTCCGCTGCGGGTGACACGATAACGATCGTGCAGTTCACGCGGACCGTCGATGGACAAACCAACCAGGAAATGGTGTTGTTTAAGAAACTCGGCCCATTTGTCATTAATCAGTACGCCGTTGGTTTGCAGGTCATTTTCTATCCGTTGGCCCGGCTTTTTGTAGCGTTGCTGGTATTCCACCACCTTGTGGAAAAACTCCAGTCCCATCAGAGTGGGTTCTCCCCCTTGCCATGAAAAAACCACCTGTTCGCCATCCTGGCCATCAATGTATTGGCGAATGAAGTTTTCCAGCACTTCGTCACTCATGCCGGTGTGGCGATCCTGCTGCAACAATTGTTCTTTGTGTAGATAGAAACAGTAGGAGCAATCGAGATTACAGGTTGAACCCGTAGGCTTGGCCATCACATGGAAGCGTCTTTTGTATGCCGGCCCTTTGCCGTCATATTTTTCTGCTGACGGTAACGCTTTAACCGGTAATGTGGTGCTGTACTTCATCGCTCACCCCTGAATATGCCGGGTGGTTACCCACCCGGTTAATGGTTTGATTAATTGCTTTTCGCACCTTGCTCGATCAGTTGCTGAACGTCCGAAACCGTGAATGAGCCGGGTTTTTGGCGAGGAGGGAACTCCTGGAAACTTTGCAGCATTTCGCCAACGTATTTTTGCGCGCCACCCAGCAGGAACAGACGGCTGTAGAACCAGTTATTGTAGTCCATGCCGGTATCGCCTCGCTCCAGTGGATCAATCTCCAGATCGAACAGCATCGGTACGCGCAGTTTGACGAACGGGTAGCGCCACACATCCATACCGCTGTGTTCCTGGATCATAAAGTGTGCCTTCCAGCGGCCATAGCGGATGGCCAATAGATCGCCGTCGTCGCTCCAGTAGAAGAATTCTTTACGCGGGTCTTCACCTTTACCTTGCAGGAAGTCCAGCTGGTTATAGCCGTCCAGATGAACTTTGTAGGTCATTGACGACGTTTTATAACCTTTCAGCAGCTGCTGTTTGATATCGGTAACGCCGGCTGCGGCTACCAGCGTCGGGAACCAGTCGTTGCTGGCGAAGATATCGTTGATCACCGTGCCAGGTTTGATATGTCCCGGCCACTTGATCATGGCGGGCACGCGGAAACCGCCTTCCCAGCCGGTGTTTTTCTCGCCGCGGAATGGCGTCATGCCGGAATCAGGCCAGGTGGCGATCATCGGCCCGTTATCGGTGGTGTAGATAATGATGGTGTTGTCTTCAATGCCAAGATCTTTCACCTTTTTCAGTACTTCACCGACCGTTTTGTCATGTTCAACCATACCATCGGCGTAGTTGCCAAGCCCGGTAGCACCGACACTGGCATCCTTCAGGTGGGTTTTGTTGTGCATGCGGGTGGTGTTGTACCAGGTAAAGAATGGTTTGCCGGCTTTCACCTGGCGTTCCATAAAGTCGTTGTTCGCAGCCAGCGTTTCTTCGTCAACGGTGCCCATGCGTTTGATGGTGAGTGGGCCAGTATCTTCAATTTTACCGTCGGCACTGCTTTTGATAACGCCGCGTGGGCCAAACTGTTTGCGGTATTCGGGGTCTTTCGGATAGTCCGGGTTTTCGGGCTCTTCTTCGGCATTAAGATGGTAAAGATTACCAAGGAATTCATCAAAACCGTGGGCGGTTGGCAGAAACTCGTCGCGGTCGCCAAGGTGGTTTTTGCCAAATTGGCCGGTGGCATAACCCAGATTCTTGAGAATATTGGCGATGGTCGGATCGTCTTTACTCAATCCCTGTGGTGCGCCAGGCATGCCGACCTTGCTCATGCCGGTACGAAATGGCATCTGGCCGGTAATAAATGATGAGCGTCCGGCGGTGGAGCTCTGTTCAGCATAATATGAAGTGAACTTTGCACCTTCACTGGCGATACTGTCGATATTTGGCGTCTTATAACCCATCATTCCCTGGTTATAAGTACTAAGATTCCAATAACCTACATCGTCACCAAAAATAACCACGATGTTGGGTTTCGATGCATCCTGTTTTGTGGTGTCGGTTGCCGCGTTAGCAGCATAAGCGGTAGAAACCGCACCAGACGCCAACGTCAGCATACTGGCAATCATGGTCCTTTTGAATGGGGCGTTTATAGACATTATGGAGCTCCGTTTATGAGAGGGCAAAATGAGTATAGTAAACAAATAATATTTAACGTTACATTTCTCATTAAATTGAATTGGATAAAAATCAAATACTTACAATATGTTGTGTTTAAATTTCCAGTGAGGGGTCAGATTCTATGTAGATTGTGAACACTGCCACTTTTCAGAAATATAATTCACGCCGTGCAATGCTAGTGGATGAACAGTAATTAATGAAATAAATTTAAGTTTAAATTTAAATAGTCTGCATGCGATGAAAAATAGAATGCCGTGATGCGGCAATGTAATTTATTTTTTCATCATTCCACCATCAATTCTGGGCGAAAGTCGTGGCCGATAGGTGTGCAATTATTAATATTGTTTAACTATTACCTCGGTGTCTGGACGGCATGCTCAGGTAATTCAAAATTGATAACTGTAATTTACGCTGGCAAACCACAGCGAGGGACTATCATAGCTCCCTGCCAACGCTGCCGGTGATTGCACTTTGGATGACTGCATATGCAGGTATTCCACGGCAACGCCGATATTGCTTGCTGCGCTGAGCTGATATTGCGCTCCGCTGGCAAAACGCCATTCGTCTCCGGTTGGCAGGGTAACCGCCACGTCGCTCTGATCGCGGTAGGGTGAGCTGTCGAAGGCGATGCCGGCATTCAAACGCCACAGATCCGTTGGCCGATACTGTATTCCGAGCGCCGTGTGCCAGGTATCTTTCATGCGGCTGTTGTTATCTAGCTTGCGATCGGCGACCACAATGCGCGGCGCGCCAAACTGACTCCAGTCTTGCCAGCCAACATCTCCCATCACCGACCATTGTTTATTGATGTCATGCACCAGGCTTAGCATGATTTGCTGTGGTGCGCGCACCTGGGCGGAAAGCGGCAGGTGATATTCCTGGTTTGGCTCCGTAGGCAAACGCGCTTTGGCGTCGATGTTGAAGTCATAGTCGGTTTTACTGTTCCAGGTAATTCCTGCCCGAGTCTGATCGGTAAGCTGCATTAACAGACCGAGGCGGTAGCTCATTGCCCAGTCGTGATCTTTCTCTGTTTCATCATTGTCATTGTCATTGACATTGCGCGTCAGCGACAGAAAACCGTAATTGAGATTGATGGAAGCGCCGACCGAAAGGCGTTGGTTCACTTGCCATGCCATGGACGGGCTGAGGGTCATCGCAACCATGGTGCTTTTGTCGATCAGGCGATCGCCGGCCCAATTGCCGAAATCAATCCCCAGCCCGTAGTTGCCGTAGAGTCCAAGGCCAGCAAACAGATTATCGCTGATTTTCTGGCTGTAAAACCCACTGGCGTTGGGGAACAGGTTCATGACATTGCCGGGACTTTGCTTACCTGAATTATCCAATTGGTAATCGATATCCCCTCCCATTACCTGCAAGCCACCGGTAAAGGTAGGCTGGGACAGGCGAGTCATGCCGGCCGGGTTGGTGACAATGGTCGAGGCATCCTGTGCGCGTGCCGCCTGGCCAGCACCCGCCAGCGCGGTGTCTTCGGTCGCAATCTCATAGAAGTAGAGCGCGCTGGCGTGAGAAAACGAACAATAAAGCAGGCCAGAACAAATCAAAGCGGTTTTTTGCATGAGCCACCTAGCGGAAAAATATATCGGCATGTTTTTTGTAATAAAAATCTTAGCAAGAAAAGTGATGAGACGCCTTTCTGCGCTGATTTATTATTGGATAATGTGGTTGTTGTCGGCGAGAGTGATGGGTGGGATTGGGGCAGCAGGGCGTACTAACAGATTGAATCGCCATCCATTAGCCTGTGGTGTTACGGTGCGGACCGGTAATACTGGGGCAAAAAAAAAGCCCCTCCAGACGAGGGGCAACATACAACAACACCAGGGAAATCGGTTATTAATCGTAGGTATTGTAAGGTTTTTGAGACGAGAGTTTAATAAAAAATGTGATGCAAAAATTCATTGTGGTGATGCATTTTTCCATCCGGCCTGGGTACGCTATTTTAAACCTAATCGTTTCGCCAATCTGTGCAGGTTACCGCTGTCGATATGTAATCTGCGGGCCGCCGCCGCCCAGTTCATATCGCATTCCGCCAGCGTTTTATAAATTACATTGCGCTGGAAATGTTGCGTCATTGTGGCGAGGTCGGCCTGGATAATAGTCTCTGGCAATGCAGTATTCACGGTGTCCGGTAGTGACTCTGCCTGTAAGTTGAAATGTGCCGGCAGCAGTTCCAGCTCGGTACTATTTTGTGTGGCGCGCGCCAAAATGGCCGCTCGATAAACGGCATGCTCTAGTTCGCGTATATTGCCAGGCCAGGCGTAGTGTTCCAGCCTTGCCAAAGTTGCCGGGGGCAACGTTAACTGCGATAAACCAAGCTTGATGCGACACCGCTCGCAAAAGAAGCCGGCCAGCAGCGCAATATCACTAACTCGTTCGCGCAGCGGCGGTACGACGATAGGGAATACGCTGAGGCGATGATATAAATCTGCACGGAACAGACCATCAACAACCGCTTGTTTAAGATCGCTGTTGGTGGCGGCTAAAATACGCACGTTTACCCGCTTGTTATGGTCATCACCAACGCGTTGCAGATCGCCATACTGAATGACGCGCAACAACTTTGCCTGTAACGATAATGAAAGCTCGCCAATTTCATCGAGAAACAACGTGCCGTTATCCGCCAACTCAAATTTACCGATGCGATGCTGGATTGCTCCAGTAAATGCACCTTTTACATGTCCGAATAGTTCACTTTCAGCAACGCTTTCCGGTAGCGCGGCACAGTTGAGATAAACCAGTGGCTTTGACGCCCGGGATGATTTTTGATGGATGGCGCGCGTCACCAGCTCCTTGCCTACGCCGGTTTCACCGGTGATCAACACGTTAAGGTCAGAAGCGGCAACGATGTTGATCTCCCGTTTTAATTGCTGCATCAACGGTGACAGCCCTATCATTTCCTCCGGGGCGCCTGTGCTGTTCGCCGAGGTGGTCGTCAGCGGCGTGAAGGACTGCTGCTCCAGCATTTCCAACAATAGCGCATTGTTCAGCGCGCCGGCCGCCAGAACGCCAATCAGCCTCAGTTCTTCGTTACTAAAGCGATCGAATTGCATCGGGTTTAGGCTATCAAAGGTCAGTGCTCCAATCAGGTCCTGTTCGGCAAACAGCGGCAGCCCGATACAGGCATGAACCTTTAAACTGCCATGGTCGGGTATCAGGCCATCATATGGATCCGGTAGATCGCTGGTGGCGGGAAAACGCACCACGTTGCCGGCGCGGGCAATCGCTTCCAGGCGGGGGTGGTCACCCAGGGCGAACCGGCGACCCAGTACGTCCTGCGTCAAACCGTCAATTGCCAATGGCGTAAATTGCTGTCCTTCAAAGCGCAACAGGGCGGCTGCGTCACAGCTCAACAATTGCCGCAGGCTGTTAATCAGGCGTTGAAAACGATCGCGTTGACTCAATCCACTTTGCAGGTCGATAGCAATGGCGGCGAGGGACTGTATGGAGAGCTGCATGATTGTCTTTCCGACACGAAATAGTCATAAAGACAATTGTATGCTGATGTCTTTATGACATCAATTTTTTAAAAGTTAAACAAAATCAATTATATAAATTCTGGCATGCCTTTTGCTAATTATACGGTGAGCATTGATACGTAATGAACCAAAAGGGCATCAGCATGGCTATTCAGGTAAAAAACAACATTCATTGGGTCGGACAACGTGATTGGGAAGTGCGTGATTTTCATGGTACGGAATACAAAACGCTGAAAGGTAGCAGCTATAACAGCTATTTGATTCGTGAAGAAAAAACGGTATTGATAGACACGGTGGACCATAAATTCAGCCGTGAGTTTGTGCAGAACCTGGCGTTGGAAATCGATCTCAATACGCTGGACTGTATCGTTATCAATCATGCCGAAGAGGACCACGCTGGGGCTCTTAGTGAACTGATGGCACTGATACCAGATACGCCTATTTACTGTACCGAAAATGGCATTGATTCGATTAACGGGCACCACCACCATCCGGAATGGAAGTTTCACGTAGTGCATACCGGCGACAGTCTGGATATCGGCAACGGCAAGCAACTGGTTTTCGTGGAAACCCCGATGCTGCACTGGCCCGACAGTATGATGACCTATATGACCGGCGATGCGGTTTTGTTCAGCAATGATGCATTTGGTCAACACTATTGCGATGAGCATCTGTTCAATGACGAAGTCGACCAAAACGAACTGTTCGAGCAGTGTCAGCGCTATTACGCCAATATCCTGACGCCGTTTAGCCGATTGGTCACGCCGAAAATCAATGAAATTCTGGGCTTCAACCTGCCGTTAGACATGATCGCCACCTCGCACGGCGTCGTGTGGCGCGACAACCCAACGCAGATAGTGCAGCATTATCTGGCATGGGCGGCGGATTATCAGGAGGATCGTATCACGATTTTCTATGACACCATGTCCAATAATACGCGCCTGATGGCAGATGCTATTGCGCAGGGTATCAACGAAGTCGACCCGCGCGTAGCGGTGAAGATCTTCAACGTTGCGCGCCATGATAAGAACGAAATTATCACTAACGTGTTCCGTTCCAAAGGGGTGCTGGTGGGATCTTCGACCATGAATAATGTCATGATGCCGAAGGTGGCGGGGCTGTTGGAAGAAATGACCGGGCTGCGTTTTCGCAACAAGAAAGCCTCGGCGTTTGGTAGTTATGGATGGAATGGCGGGGCGGTTGACCGGATTCAGACGCGCTTGATGGATTGCGGGTTTGAAACCACGTTGGCGCTGAAGGCCAAATGGCGCCCCGATCGGGATACGCTGGAAATATGCCGTCAACACGGCCGTGATCTGGCGCGGCAATGGGCGTTGACGACGCCGGTCAATGCGCGCTCCACCGTGTCGCAGCCATTACAACCAGAGGTTGCGGCGGTATCGCTCGCTCAGCCCCAGCCACCGGCATGCACTGACAATGGCGATGCGGGAGCGCGTATGCAGTGCAGCGTTTGTCTGTGGATTTACGATCCGCTACAAGGGGAACCGTTGCAGAATGTAGCTCCCGGTACGGCTTGGCAGGATGTGCCGGATGATTTCCTGTGTCCGGAATGTGCAATGGGCAAAGATGTCTTCGAACCACTGGCGACGGAGGCAAAATGAAATACGGGATCGTTATCATTGGTTCGGGTTTTGCCGCGCGTCAGCTGGTGAAAAACTTGCGCAAGCAACATGGCGATGTGCCGATTCGGCTGATTGCTGCTGATGGTTGTGATGAATACAACAAACCGGAATTAAGTCATGTTATCAGCCAGAACCAGACGGCTGCGGCATTGACGCGACAAACGTCGCATAGTTTTGCCGAACAGTATCAGCTGATGCTGCATCCCAATACCCATATTATCGACATCGATACCCGGCAAAAAACGCTAAGTAGCGCGGAGCAATGCTGGCACTACGACAAACTGGTGATGGCCGTCGGCGCTTCGGCCGTTGTGCCGACGGTGCCCGGGCAGGAATATATATTGACGCTGAACAGCCAGCAAGAATATCAACGGGCTGAAAGCACTCTACGGCAAGCGAAGCGGGTACTGATCCTCGGCGGCGGGTTGATCGGCAGTGAATTGTCAATGGATATGTGCCGGGCCGGTAAACAGGTTACGGTGGTGGATAAGGCGTGCAGCCTATTGTCATCGCTAATGCCTGTCGAAGTCAGCAGCCGTTTGCAGCATCGGTTGCAACAGATGGGTGTCGAACTGGTCTTTAATCAATGGCTAGCAGCGTTGGAACCAAGCGAAGAAGGCCTGATGGCAACGCTGGGCAATGGTCGTCTATTGCAGGTAGATGCGGTTATTTCAGCGATTGGCCTCCGGCCGAAGCTGGGGTTGGCGCAGCAGGCTAATTTACAGATCAATCGCGGTATCCAGGTGGATGCGCGCATGCGGACTTCCGCTGCGGATGTTTATGCGCTGGGAGACTGTGCCGAGATCGACGGCAGGTTGTTGCCGTTCCTGCAACCGATCCAGTTCAGTGCCATGGCACTGGCAAAAAATCTGTTGGGGGACGACGTTGCAGTGCAACTGCCGCCGATGTTGGTCAAGGTCAAAACTCCCGAGCTGCCATTGCATCTGGCTGGCGAAACGCAGCGCAAGGATCTGAGCTGGACGATAACTGCACAACCACACGGTATGATCGCCAAAGGTTTTGACCAGCAGCAACGGCTGCGTGCATTTATCGTCAGTGAAGATCATATGAAACAGGCCTTCGGTTTGCTGAAAGCCTTAGGTCATTAACCTAACCACGGGGCGCGAGTCGTCTCTGTTATCTGGAGAGTCATGATGAAATACCGTATTCCCGCCGAATATAAGCATACGCGTTCTACGCCCTTTTGGAATATTGACACCGTACCGAACGCGTTGTTAACCCACCACAACACGAAAAAGGGCGTGTATGGTCGCCTGTCGGTGATGCGTGGCGCGGTGAAGTACATCGGTTTTAGCGCCGAACATGACGGTGAGCCAGAAATGGAAGTGATTATTTCTGCGGGGCAGTTTGGCGTTAGTCCACCCGAATATTGGCACCGTATTGAGTTATTGACACCGGACACCTATTTCAACCTGGATTTCTTCGCTGCGCCTGATATTGAATTGAAAGGGCAAGGGTTCTCCCAGGTGGTCAATAGTCCGCGTTAATGATACGGACAGCGCCTCGCGCTGGAGAAGGCGAGGCGCTCAAGCGGTTATTTTCGGCTGTCGATGTGGGTACGTATATAAAACCACCAGGTCACCAGGGTGCAGACCACATAAAATATCAAAAACACTTTCATCGCGCTGTCTGCCGCACCGGTCAGCGCCAGCGAGGTGCCGAACGCCTTGGGAATGAAGAACCCGCCAACCGCGCCGATGGCCGAGATAAAGCCGAGCGCAGCGGCGGAATCGGTGGCGGCTTCGTGGGCGGCCTCCTCATCGCTGCCGCCATTGGCCTTCACGCGGCGGGTGGTATCGAAACGAAAAATGATGGAAATCATCTGGAAGGTCGAGCCGCTGCCCAGGCCGGCCGTCAGGAACAGGCCGAGAAACACCAGAAAGAATGCCAGGAACGAACCACCACCGTGGGGGCCGGGCAGGGTCAGAAAGATCAGTGCCGCGAATATACTCATCATCGCAAAGTTGAGAACGGTAACGCGTGCGCCGCCAAACCGGTCGGCAAGCGCACCGCCGACCGGTCGCGCCAATGCGCCGATCATCGGTCCCCAGAAGGCGTAATGCGCGATCGACACCTCCGGGAACTGGGTTTTGGTCAGCATGGCGAAGCCGGCGGAAAAGCCGATGAACGAGCCGAAGGTCGCCAGATACAACAGCGCCATGACCCACATATGCAGGCGTTTTAGCACCGGCAACTGCTCACCGAGGGAGGCTTTGGCCGCTGCAATGTCGTTCATGCCGAACCAGGCGGCAACGGCAAATATCGCCAACGGCAGCACCCAGACAAAGGCCGCATTTTGTAGCCACAGCGTTTCACCTTCCGGTGCGGCGTGACCACCGCCGGCGAAGGTGCCGAAAATAGCGCTGGTCACCACCAGCGGTGCGACCAGTTGCATAACGCTGACCCCCAGATTACCCAGTCCGCCGTTCAAGCCCAGCGCGCCACCTTGGCGGTTTTTCGGAAAGAAAAAACTGATATTGGCCATGCTGGAAGCGAAATTGGCACCGGCGACGCCGCACATCAAGGAAATCACCACAAACACCCAATACGGTGTGGCGGGATTTTGCACTGCAAAGCCCAACCACAGGCAGGGGATCACCAGGATCAGCGTGCTGAACGCGGTCCAGCGACGGCCGCCGAAAATGGGAATGACAAATGAATAGGGCACGCGCATAAAGGCGCCGGCTAATGAAGGCAAGGCGGTCAACATAAACAGCTCATCGGTGGTAAATGAGAAACCAACCCGGTTGAGGTTGATGGCAACGGCGCTGAACAGCATCCAGACGCAGAAGGCCAACAACAGACTGGGAATGGAAATCCATAAATTACGCCGGGCTATACCTTGACCAGTGTGCTGCCAAAATTGGGGATCTTCGGGATTCCAGGTGGATAAAACGCCTTTTTCGGCGCGATCGTCAGTCTTTGGCAGTTGCGACATAGCTGCGGCTCCTCAATGTGCAAAATCGCTGCCATTAGTCTGGTCGACAGATCCGGCAACTGCAAATATGCGGTTTAATTCAACGATTTTTCTGTCATCAACCACGGCAAAGTCGGGGTTCTTGTCTATTCTGAGGAAAGTGACGCCGCGTAATGTCAGCGGTTGGTCAGCAATGAAATCATCTAATTATATGTTTATAAAATAAAAATATTATTCACCTGCGACGACAGTTTCGGCTGGCGGCTTGATGGAGAATGTCGATGAGCAAATTTCTAGACCGGTTCCGGTATTTCAAGGAGCTGGATGATTCGTTTTCGAATGGTTTCGGCCAAACGCTCGACACCAACCGCGATTGGGAAGACAGCTATCGTCAGCGATGGCAACATGACAAGATTGTGCGATCGACCCATGGCGTGAACTGTACCGGGTCGTGCAGCTGGAAGATCTACGTGAAAAACGGTCTGGTGACCTGGGAAACGCAACAAACCGACTACCCGGAAACCCGCCCCGATTTGCCCAACCATGAACCGCGAGGTTGCCCACGCGGTGCCAGCTATTCGTGGTATCTCTACAGCGCCAATCGCCTGAAACATCCGCTGATACGTCTGCATCTGCTGGAAATGTGGCGCGAGGCGCGTCAGGTGCATGACGATCCGGTGGATGCCTGGGCGGCGATCGTCGAAGATGAGCAAAAAAGCCGGCGTTACAAGCAGGCGCGCGGCCGCGGCGGGCTGGTACGTGCCGGATGGGATGAATTGAATGAACTGATTGCCGCAGCCAATGTGTATACCACCAAAACCTTCGGCCCGGACCGGGTTACCGGCTTTTCGCCGATTCCGGCGATGTCGATGGTGTCCTATGCTGCCGGCGCGCGTTATCTGTCGCTGATTGGCGGCACCTGCCTGAGTTTTTATGACTGGTATTGCGATTTACCGCCGGCCTCGCCGATGACCTGGGGCGAGCAGACCGACGTTCCCGAATCGGCGGATTGGTACAACTCGTCGTATTTGATCGCCTGGGGATCCAACGTGCCGCAAACCCGTACGCCAGACGCGCACTTCTTCACCGAAGTTCGGTATAAAGGCACGAAAACGGTGGCGATTACTCCCGATTATGCGGAAATCGTCAAGCTGTGCGACCAGTGGCTGGCACCGAAACAGGGTACCGACAGCGCCATTGCGCTGGCGATGGGGCATGTGATCCTCAAAGAGTTCTATCTGCACAAACCGAGCCAGTATTTTACCGATTATGCCTCGCGCTACAGTGACTTGCCGATGCTGGTGTTGCTGGAGCCGCTCGAAGACGGCAGCTATGCCGCTGGCCGGCAGCTGCGGGCGGCCGATCTGGTGGATGGCCTGGGGGAGGAGAACAACCCCGAATGGAAGACCGTGGCCATCGATCGGTTGAGTGGCGATCTGGTGGCTCCTCTGGGCTCGATAGGTTTTCGCTGGGGGGAAAAGGGCAAGTGGAACCTGACGCAAACCGCCGGACAGGCGCAGCGCGAAGTCCGATTGCAGCTGAGTCTGCTGGGGCAGCAGGATACGGTGGTGTCGGTGGCCTTCCCGTATTTTGGCGGCATCGAAAGCGAACAGTTCCGTCCGGTGGCATTGCAAGAGGTATTGCATCACCCGGTACCGGCAAAAAAAATTACCCTGGCTGATGGTTCGCAGGCATTTGTGACCAGCGTTTATGACCTGACCATTGCCAATTATGGCATTGCCCGCGACTGGGGGACGGTGCAGGTTGACAATTCGCTGGCGGCCAGTGATTACAACGACATCAAGGCTTATACACCTGCCTGGGCGGAGCAGATTACCGGCGTGCCGCGCGCCAATATTATCCGTATCGCCCGCGAGTTTGCCGACAACGCCGACAAAACCCATGGGCGTTCGATGATCATCGTTGGCGCGGGGATCAACCACTGGTATCACATGGACATGAACTACCGTGGGTTGATTAATCTGCTGGTGTTTTGTGGCTGTGTCGGTCAGACCGGAGGCGGCTGGGCGCACTACGTCGGGCAAGAAAAACTGCGCCCGCAGACCGGCTGGCTGCCATTGGCGTTCGCTCTGGACTGGACGCGTCCGCCGCGTCAGATGAACACCACGTCTTTCTTCTACAACCATTCCAGCCAGTGGCGTTATGAAACGCTGAATACCGACGATCTGTTGTCGCCGCTGGCCGACAAATCTCGCTTTGGCGGCAGCCTGATTGATTTTAACGTGCGTGCAGAACGGATGGGCTGGCTGCCTTCCGCGCCGCAGCTTAACGTCAATCCGCTGGACATCGCCCGCCAGGCTGAGCAACAGGGGAAAACGCCGCAGGAGTTTGTGGTCGAGGGGTTGAAGTCCGGCAGCCTGCGTTTTGCTGCCGAACAGCCCGATGCGCCGCAAAACAGTCCGAAGAACCTCTTTATCTGGCGTTCGAATCTGTTGGGTTCTTCCGGCAAGGGGCATGAATACATGCTCAAGTACCTGCTCGGAACCGAACACGGCATTCAGCAGCACGATCTGGGTCAGCAAGGGCAACAAAAGCCGCAGGAGGTGGAATGGTGCGAACAGGCACGTGAAGGTAAGCTGGATCTGGTGGTGACGCTTGATTTCCGCATGTCGACCACCTGTCTGTATTCCGACATCATCCTGCCGACCGCCACCTGGTATGAGAAAGACGACATGAATACCTCGGATATGCATCCGTTTATTCATCCGCTTTCCGCTGCCGTGGATCCGTGCTGGCAGTCACGCAGCGACTGGGAAATCTACAAAGGACTGGCGGCGAGTTTTTCCCGTGTCTGCGTTGGTCACCTGGGGGAAGAAACCGATGTGGTGCTGGTACCGATACTGCACGATTCGCCGGGAGAACTGGCGCAACCGTTGGACGTGCTCGACTGGAAGCTGGGCGAATGCGAGCTGATCCCAGGCAAAACCGCGCCGTCGATCGCGGTGGTAAAGCGTGATTATCCGAACACCCATGCGCGCTTTACCGCGCTGGGGCCGCTGCTGGACACGTTGGGTAATGGGAGCAAGGGCATCAACTGGGAAACGCAGGCCGAGATAGAGCTGCTCGGTCGGCTGAATCGCCGACACAGCGGCGGCCATGCCGATGGACGCCCGGTGATTGATACCGCTCGGCAGGCGGCGGAAGTGGTGCTGTCGCTGGCGCCAGAAACCAACGGTGAAGTGGCGGTGAAAGCCTGGCGCGCGCTGGGAGAATTGACCGGCCGCGAGCACACTCACCTGGCATTGCCCAAGCAGGATGTGAAAATCCGTTTCAGCGATCTGCAGGCGCAACCGCGCAAAATCATTTCCAGCCCAACCTGGTCAGGGCTTGAGGACGATCACGTATCGTACAATGCCGGTTATACCAACGTACATGAGCTGATCCCATGGCGTACCCTCAGCGGCCGGCAACAGCTGTACCAGGATCATCCGTGGATGCGCGCCTTTGGTGAAAGCCTGCTGGTGTACCGGCCGCCGATCGATACGCGAACCACGCGTCCACTGTTTAACCAACGCTCCAACGGCAACCCGGAAAAGGCGCTGAATTTCCTGACGCCACACCAGAAATGGGGCATTCACTCGACCTATAGCGACAATCTGCTGATGTTGACGTTGGCGCGCGGCGGGCCGCTGGTGTGGATCAGCGAAACCGACGCCAAAGAGCTGGGCATTGAAGACAATGACTGGATTGAAGCCTTCAACGTCAACGGTGCCCTGTCGGCGCGTGCGGTGGTCAGCCAGCGGGTGCAGGCCGGTATGGTGATGATGTATCACGCGCAAGAGCGCACCATCAACGTACCCGGTTCGGAAATCACCGGTCAGCGTGGGGGGATCCACAATTCGGTGACCCGAGTCAGCCCGAAACCCACCCATATGATCGGCGGCTATGCTCAATTGGCCTATGGATTCAACTATTACGGCACGGTGGGTTCCAACCGCGACGAGTTTGTCATCGTACGCAAAATGCGGCGCATCGACTGGCTGGACAATGAAGGGCATGACAGCGAGCAACCGGCAGCAGTGGCCGGCGGCCGGGGGGCGGCAAAATGAAAATACGTTCACAAGTCGGCATGGTGATGAATCTCGATAAATGCATTGGCTGTCATACCTGTTCGGTCACCTGCAAAAATGTCTGGACCAGCCGTGAAGGCACGGAATATGCCTGGTTCAACAACGTTGAAACCAAGCCCGGGCTGGGCTATCCGCTGAACTGGGAAGACCAGGACAAATGGCGAGGGGGCTGGATCCGCAAGATCAATGGGCGCCTGAAACCGCGTCAGGGCGGGCGTTTTGCGGTGTTGGCGAACATCTTTGCCAACCCGCACATGCCGCAGATTGACGATTATTACGAGCCTTTCGACTTCGACTATCAACATTTGCACACCGCCGCCGACGGCAAGGTGCAACCGGTGGCGCGACCGCGTTCGCTGTTGACCGGCAAGCGGATGGACAAAATCACCGGCAGTGCCAACTGGGAAGACGATCTGGGCGGTGAATTCGCCAAACGTTCGCAGGACAAGAACTTTGAAAACGTGCAAAAAGAGATGTATGGCCAGTTCGAAAGTACCTTCATGATGTATCTGCCACGCCTGTGCGAACACTGTCTGAATCCGGCGTGCGTATCAAGCTGCCCGAGCGGCGCGATATACAAACGCGAGGAAGATGGCATCGTGCTGATCGACGAAGACAAGTGCCGCGGCTGGCGCATGTGCGTCAGCGGTTGTCCGTATAAAAAGATCTACTTCAACTGGAAAAGCGGCAAATCGGAAAAATGCATCCTGTGTTATCCGCGTCTTGAAGCCGGATTGCCAACCATTTGTTCAGAAACCTGCGTTGGGCGTATTCGCTATCTCGGCGTAGTGCTGTATGACGCCGATGCCATCGAACAGGCGGCATCGGTGGAAAGCGACCAGGATCTGTACGAGCGCCAGCTGGCGGTGTTTCTCAATCCGCACGATCCGGCGGTTATCGAACAGGCGTTGCGGGACGGCGTGCCGATGAATGTGATCGATGCTGCCCAGCGTTCGCCGGTGTATAAACTGGCGATGGACTGGAAGCTGGCGCTGCCGCTGCACCCGGAGTATCGCACTCTGCCGATGGTGTGGTACGTGCCGCCGTTGTCGCCGATACAGTCGGCGGCGGACGCCGGGGTATTGCCGCACAAGGGGGTATTGCCGGACATCGAAGCGCTGCGCATCCCGCTGCAATATTTGGCCAATCTGTTTACCGCCGGCGATACTGCGCCGGTAGCCCGTTCGCTAAAGCGCATACTGGCGATGCGCCATTACAAGCGGATGGAAACGGTGGAAGGCGTACACGATACCAGCGCGCTGGATGAGGTGGGGCTGACGGAGGCCCAGGTGCAGGAAATGTATCGCTATCTGGCGATAGCCAATTATGAAGACCGGTTTGTCATCCCGAGCAGCCACCGAGAACTGGCACGCGACGCGTTCCCTGAGCGCAACGGTTGCGGTTTCAGCTTTGGCGACGGTTGCCACGGCAGCGACAGCAAGTTTGATCTGTTCAACTCCAAGCGTATTGATGCCATTGATGTTGGCGCGAAAACTGGGGGGCAGAAACTATGATTTCACTGCGCATAATTTCACGTTTGCTGGAATATCCCGACGAAGCGCTGTGGCAAGGGAAGGCGGAACTGCTGGCGGCATTGAGCGAGGCAAGCGAACTTTCTCCTACGCAGCAGATGGCGTTGGGGGCGGTAATCCGCTGGCGTTGCGCCGGGCGGCTGCTGGATGCGCAGGCCGAGTACACCGGGCTGTTTGATCGCGGCCGTTCAACCTCGCTGTTGCTGTTTGAGCATGTGCACGGAGAGTCGCGCGATCGCGGCCAGGCGATGATCAACCTGCTTGAGCATTATCGGCAGGCCGGGTTGCAGTTGGATAGCTATGAGCTGCCCGACCATTTGCCGCTGTTCCTGGATTTTTTGTCGATGTCATCGCCTAAGGATGCGCAAGAGTGGTTGGCAAGTATTGCGCCAATCCTGGCACTGCTGGGGGCGCGGCTGCATCAACGCAACAGCGGATATGCTCCGCTGTTCGATCTGTTGACTCAGCTTTCCGGCAGCCAGGCGCGCAGTCAGAATCTGTTGCCGAAAGTGTGCGAGGAAGCGCGTGACGACACTCCGGCCGCACTGGATGCGGTATGGGAGGAGGAGCAGGTGCGATTTATGGTTGAGCAGGGCGGCTGCAGTGACGAAGCGGCCAAACAGCACCAGCGCCGCTTCACTGGTTCGGTGGCGCCGCAATATCTTGACGTTGGCGCTGCGGCGCCACAGGGCAGGAGGAGTGAGTGATGGCGCATTTCCTGACGGTGTTTTTCTTCGATATCTACCCGTACATTGCCGGTACGGTTTTTTTGCTAGGCAGCCTGCTACGCTATGACTACGGCCAGTATAGCTGGCGTGCCGGCTCCAGTCAGATCATGGACAAGCGTTGGATGCGGGTGGCATCCAATCTGTTTCATGTCGGCGTGCTTGGGGTTCTGGTTGGCCATGCGTTTGGCATGCTGACGCCGCACTGGGTATATCAATCCTGGTTGCCAATGCCGGTGAAACAGCAAATGGCGATGTTGATGGGCGGAGCCTGCGGCGTGCTGATGCTGGTTGGCGGTCTGATGCTGCTGTACCGTCGATTGTTCAACCCACGGGTACGGGCGATATCCAGCGGTGCGGATATCCTGATCCTGGTACTCCTGCTGGTGCAGGTCTCGCTGGGGCTGGGCACCATTCCGTTTTCCGCACAACACCCTGACGGTAGCGAAATGCTGAAGCTGGTCAACTGGGCGCAGCACGTGGTGACGTTCCGCTTTGGTGCCTCTGAGTTCCTGCAGGGGGTGGCGCCAATCTATCGGATCCATTTGGTGCTGGGTATGACGCTGTTCCTGCTGTTCCCCTTTACCCGTCTGGTACACGTGTGGAGCATCCCACTGGAATATCTGACACGGCGACCACAGTTGGTGAGAAAAAGACGTTGACGGCATTATGCGCCAGTGGACGGTGCATCGTCACTGCTCACCTGATTACGACCGTTTTTCTTTGCCGTGTATAACCGCCGATCGGCGATCATGCGCAGGTCGTTGAGGGCAGTGCTGCCATCTTCTTCGGCGCAGGCCACCCCCAGCGAGGCGGTTACGCCGATCGGTGCGTTATCGTCGGTTAATATCATCGCGCGTTCGAGCGATGCACGGATCCGTTCGGCAATCTGCCTGGCGCCGCTTTTGGTCGTGCCCGGCAATATCACACAAAATTCTTCACCGCCGACCCGCCCGACCACATCGTGCGGGCGTAACGCCCCCAGCACCACTTTGGCGGCAGTTGCCAGCGTGCGGTCACCGGTAAGATGGCCGTAGCGATCGTTGACGAATTTAAAGTTATCCAGATCGATCTGAATGACGGAGTAAGGCCGGCTGATTGCCTGACATTTTTCGACGATGGCATACGCTTTTTCAAAGAAGGTGCCGCGATTATACAGTCGGGTCAACGTATCGTAACTGGCGCGGATCGCCAGGTTGCCCTGAAGGTCACTCATACGGCGTACCAGACGCAGAATAACCTGATAAGCCAGCAGCAACGCGCAGCTGAACAATAGCCACATGATTAGCAACACGCTGATAATACGGCCGTATTCGCCGCGCATGCCTTCGGACAGCGAATGGGCGTTAACCAGAGTGCCATCCAGGTTTTTTAGCGCGGAATAGGTAATGAAACGCGTGCCCATACGCAAGGTGCCGAAATCTTCATTAGCCAATGCCGTAGCGAGCTGTCGCCGCGCTGTCGGGGTCAACGCCGCGGCGGCGGCCGCTGGCTGAGTACTGGCAATAACGTTGAGCTTTTTGTCCAGGACAAGCAGCGTGCCGTCGTTCTGGCTGGGCCGCGAATTGCTCAGGTATTGATGGATGTCCCGGGTAGAAAAATCCATCGCGATAACGCCAAACCATTCTGTATGGAGATCAATCGGCACGCTGGCGGTGATGGTCGGCCCTTCGTTTAGAATACCGTTATACACTTCGGTCCAGGTTAGCTTGCGCTGCGGATTCCCGCTCGGCTGGCCATTGGTAAAATAGTTGTGCGTCATCATCCTACGCCAGCTGACAATCTGTTCCTTGCGGTTCTGCGGTGGCGCAGAGGAAACATAAAATCCGGAGCGTGAAATATAGTAGGTACGTTTTTGCAGCTCTTTGAGCTCATCACGCAGATGCAAAATAAAACTGAACTCCAGCGCTGCCGCCAGCTCTTTATGCAACGTGCCGACAGGCAGGCGGTGCAGTAGCGGGAATTGACCGTGGAGGGCATCAGAAACGCCGTTGATCGGCATGCCACGTGCCAGATCCACTTCTACCTGCCATGCCGTTCGTTGGCGGATCTGGTCAAAACGCTGCTGTACCGCACGGGTTTTATCGGTTACCAACGGCGTTTCCAGTGCTTGCTCCATGATGCTTTGGTAAAAAGCGAGTTGGTTGAGGCTATATTGGAGCCGATTGTCCAGGGCAGTGGCGATGCTCAGCAGTTTATTACGTTGGTCTTCGGTGTATGACTCATTGATGATTATCGCTTCACGCCAGGAAAGAAGAGTAAAAATCAGCACCATAAACATAAAAGACAAGTTAACCACTTTCTGCGGATTCTTCATGTTTAGCTGCGAGGGCAGTAACTTATCGAAAATCATCAGCGGGTTCCTTGGTGCTACAGATAAATTGTAGCGTAAGGCTACCGATTTGAGCATGAGGTGCTGTGTTAATGCTAGTACAGGGCAGGGTGGGGCGTCTATGGGGTAGGCGTTATTTGGTGCAGCAATAGCGCCCCAGGATGGGGCGTTGGCATGACCGAATGGTCAGGAAGGAAAACTGGCGACTTTTGGAATGGTCGGACTGCTGATGGAAATGATAAACGCACCATTATCCTTGATAATATTTGCCCCTTTAGCACGGCAAAGGGTTGTCAGTTCGCTAATATCATCGGCACTGACGGGATAATCGAGCTTTATTCTCTTTACTTTCCCTGTCGAGATGGCAACTTTAGCTTCTTTCTTGCTTTTAACTGTAATGGACATAATAACCTTTTATTTCAAAGTGTTAAAAGTAATCGCTGACCAAGTCGGCTTTAGCAAACTAGCTTTCTGGACGTCCACGCGCAAGTTAAAATATCTCCTTGGGGCAAAAACGTGATCTGCTTCGCATTTATAGTTTGCTAATAATGCTTAAGCATCCGAGGAAGGAAGTAGGACAATATCAAATATATCTGGTAGCAAACATCAAATAACCTTAAAAAAAATGTGTGGTGCGAAAATTCCTAAACATGCGCTGTGACGGGCATCTTACTTGCCTGGGGATAAGAAAAATCTTATTGTAATAATTACGATAAGAATAGTTTCTGTTCATTATCACAATGATTGAAATGTTGAAAAGCCCTTGGCATCGCGGCCTTTCATTATTAGGGAAGTTTCGGGACAATGATCGACTACAGTCTGTACGGGTTGCGGCATGAGGACGCACAGCTTTATCGTGAAAAGCTGAGTGCTATTCTTGGTGATAGCATTTTTCATTTACTCATGGACCAGAGAGCGATTAATAAGGACAATATTCTTAAGCATCTGATTAACGAAATTGAGCGGCAGCCTGACGAGATGCAAAAATATTATCGTGCCGCTCTGGAAACTATCGGCGTACACGCCAGGTAGTGCTTTATTTTTTGCTTGTTTATCGCAAATAATTTAGCCGTCGTAGACAGCCCGGCGGCTAAATTACGCGTGCATATTTTAGCTGTTGCTACGCTTAAGCCACGGCGTCCACTGCCGTATGAGCCACACCGCTGATCTCAACCGCTGCCTGAGTCACACCGTCTTGCGCGACGTCAGCGCTGTTATTCAGGACCGCAATTAAATCATCAGTGCTTAGATTACCGGAAGTTACGCCATCGACCACGTCCGTTACCGGATCGGTAATGCCGCCAGTGACGTCGCCGATTTTATCCAGAATACCATCGACCACCGACGTTACCGTATCAGCAATACCGCCAACCACACCGCTAACGGCACCAATAGCACCGGCGACGGTACCAATTACACCGCTGACAATCCCGGTCAATCCACCTAATAAACCAGTCAAACCACCTAAGTTCAAAGCCATATAACCTCCAGAGATAAGAATATTATTTTTTACTTTCAACCATGTTAATTTCACCGGTTTTCTGCCGGTTAAAAATTTATAGTTCACGTATTAAAAAACTGTCAATGAAATCGGTGAAATTTATATAAGCGTTGTTTACCTAACCATGAGAGGGGAAAATCAACCAGCTGCGGCGGTTAATTGCCTGTTGTCTTAACTAACTTGATGAAATAAATGCGTTAAAAAAAGATCGGATATTCTGGTCCAACCTGATAGTAATGTCCGTGTTTTTTTAGTGGGTACTGGCAAGGATTAGACTATTTTCATTTTATTTTTCCCCCTATCTATACTGGTGATAGGCAGCGCAGGGGTTCTAATAATTATTTATCTTGTAGCGACAGGAGGAATAATGGATCAACAATTGGTAGCCATGGCAAAGCAGGCCGGTAATGCGTTGAAGGCCAAAGGGTTAAAATTGTCTACCGCCGAATCCTGTACCGGTGGCTGGGTGAGCATGGCGTTGTGCGCCGCCGGCGACAGCGGCGATTTCTTTACCAGCGGATTTATCACCTATACCAACAGCGCCAAAATGCGTTTGTTACGGGTAAAGCCGACAACGCTGGAGCGGCATACGGCAGTCAGTGAGCTGGTGGTGTGCGAGATGGTGCAGGGGGCGCTCGCGGCGTCAGGTGAACAGGTGGCACTGGCCATCAGCGGCTATGCGGGACCGGAAGGGGGGCCAGACGGGACGCCAGCCGGCAGCGTGTGGTTTGCCTGGGGAGGCAAGGCCATTGGCCTGAGCGCGGAGAAACGGCATTTTGACGGCGATAGTGAAAGCGTGATCCATCAGGCTGCGCTGTTTGCGTTAACCCGCCTGACGCAATTGTTGCAGGCTGCTGGTTGATACCAGGCGGAAGGCGACAAAAACAGCCGCCGATAAATGAACTGCACCCTTAATCGTCGGGTGTCCAACTTTTAGGGTGCAGTTCAGTAGTGGGGCTTGATGGATTATCCGAAGCCAATCAATCCAGTTTTGGATGCTGGTCAATCAGCATCTGTTTTTTCTTCTCCAACGCCTGGATCTGGGCTTCCAGATCGGTGATTTCATCGCTGATATTTTCTACTTTTTGCTCGATGTTATCGTACGTTTCCTGGAGCAGCTCCTTGGCTTCGCTAGGATCGGATGCGGCCGGTGTGGCACCACGCAGCGGCTTGTTAGCCGTTTCCTTCATGTACAGACCGGTAATCAGGCCAATGATCGCCACCACCATCAGATAATAGGCCGGCATATACAGGTTGCCGCTCGACTCCACCAGCCAGGCGGCGATGGTTGGAGTGGCGCCGGCAATCAGCACCGAGATGTTGAACGAGATCGCCAGCGCGCTGTAGCGAATATGGGTTGGGAACATCGCCGGCAGGGTAGAAGCCATAACGCCGGTAAATGAGTTAAGCAGTACTGCCAGAATCAACAGGCCGAGGAAGATCAGGCCGATAACGTTACTGTTGATCAGAATAAAACACGGTACCGCCAGCAGCAGCAGACCGATACTACCGCCGATAACGAACGGCTTGCGGCCGATGCGGTCGCTGGTCAGGCCGATAACCGGTTGTACGAACAGCATGCCGATCATAATGGCAATGATGATCAATACGCCGTGGCTTTCCGAGTAATGCAGATTATGCGACAGATAGCTTGGCATATAGGTCAGCAGCATGTAATAGGTCACATTGGTGGCAATGACCAACCCTACGCACACCAGCAGGCTACGCCAGTATTTAGTGGCAATCTCTTTGAACGAGGTGCGCGGTGGGTTTTGGATCGCTTCGCGATCGCCTTTTTCCATTTTATCAACGTGTTGTTGAAACGCTGGGGTTTCTTCCAGCGCATGGCGCAGATACAGGCCGATAATGCCGAGCGGCGCCGCCAGGAAGAACGGAATACGCCAACCCCAGTCAAGGAAGTTGGCTTCACCAACAATGCTTGAAATCAGGACCACCACTCCGGCACCGAGCACGAAGCCGGCAATGGAACCGAAGTCCAGCCAGCTGCCCATAAAGCCGCGCTTGCGGTCTGGCGAATATTCGGCCACGAAGATCGCGGCGCCGGAATATTCACCGCCCACCGAGAAGCCCTGTGCCAATTTTGCCAACAGCAGCAAAATCGGTGCCCAGATACCAATCGTGGCGTAGGAGGGGATCAAGCCGATACAGAAGGTGCTGAGCGCCATGATGATGATGGTGATGGAGAGCACTTTCTGTCTGCCGAACTTGTCACCCATGGCCCCGAAGAACACACCGCCCAACGGGCGTACCAGGAACGGCACCGAGAAGGTGGCCAGCGCGGCAATCATTTGTATACCAGGAGAGGCGCCGGGGAAAAATACCTGCCCCAGTGCGTAGGCGACAAAACCGTAAACACCGAAGTCGAACCATTCCATCGCGTTACCCAGTGAGGCGGCAGTAATCGCCTTCTTGAGCTTGCTGTCGTCGATAATGGTTATATCGTTAATATGCATGGGTTTATGGCGTTTTTTTCTTAGCTTCATAGCATCATCCCTTAATCCATTGGTCGAGCGTGAATTCGTTATCCTCGTTCACGTTTATCTGCCCAGATATCAGTATCTTTAATCTTAGCGCGCTCCAGCAGCTTTAGTGAAAATCATCATTCAGCCTGCGGCACCGTTTGCCCTTTGTAATGTAATAATCGGGGGTTATTTCCTTAATGTGAATAATATTATTTTCGCTATAGCTTAACGTTATATGTGACGGCGATCAAATTATGAAGGCCGGCTTATCAAGGATTTACTGGCGCCGCCCGGCGGAAAACTGATAACAAGCGCATGAATTGCCAAGGTAAATTACAGCCTGAATCGCTAGTATACGCGCCATGAATATAATAACGGGCGTTACTATGCAGGATCGGCTATACCTTATTGTTAAGAAAATTATCTCCTTTGTCTTGCAGGCCGCGATGTTGGCCGCTCTGGTCGGGTTGATATTTATCGATGTGCATTGGCTACACAATTTTGTCTACGAAACCTCGCTGACGGAACTGATGCAGGAAGTGCTGCTGTTGGCGATAGCGCTGGGCTTTTTTATTTCTGCCTGGCGGCAACGGCCGCACCAGCCAGCGCGCGTGCTGATCGGCGGTTTTTTCCTCTGTATGCTGATTCGCGAAATGGACTTTGCCTTTGACTATCTGCATCACGGTGCCTGGGTATGGTTTGCCCTGCTGACCGCGATAGGGTGCCTGGCGTATGCGCTATGCCGGCCTGAAGCCACCGTCAATGGTCTGGCGCATTTTTTTGCTCATCCCAGTTATGGCATGATGTGCGCCGGTTTGCTGTGTATTCTGGTATTTTCGCGCTTGTTTGGTATGCATCAATTGTGGCAAGGGCTGATGCTGGACGGCTATGACCGGGTGGTTAAAAACATGGTGGAAGAGGGCTGTGAACTGGTGGGATATGCGTTCTGCCTGTTTGCCAGCTACCGCTATCTGATCGATGGCGACAAAACGTGAGTTGGCAAACGCTAGGCAATGGCGGCGTTTAGCTCTATACTGTATATAAAAACAGTTATTGTATTGGTCTGAGAGTACATTCGTTGCCATGTTGCCCAAGCGATTAGAGCCAGAGTTCGACATTTATCAATATCCGGAGCATTTGCGTGCCTGTCTGGCGACGCTGCCGAAGGCGCCGGGAGTGTACGTGTTTCACGGTGAGCGTGACGGCATGCCGCTGTATATCGGTAAAAGCGTCAATATCCGTAGTCGGGTCATGGCGCATTTCCGCTGCAAAGACGAAGGCAAGCTACTGCGGCAAACGCAGCGTATCACTTTTACAGAAACCGCCGGCGAACTGGGCGCATTGCTGATCGAAGCGCAGATGATCAAAAAGCTGCAGCCGCTGTTCAATAAGCGGCTGCGCCGTTCGCGCCAGCTATGTTCGTTGCATTTGCAGACGCAGCGACTGGAGATTGTGTATGCCAAGGAGATTGATTTCGCGCTGACGCCGGCGTTGTATGGCCTGTTTGCCAACCGTACTGCTGCTATGGAGAAACTGCGTAGTATCGCCGATCAACAACAGCTGTGTTACAGCAGGCTGGGTTTGGAAGCATTGCCGCCTGGCCGAGCGTGTTTTCGCCATAGCCTGCGCAAATGCGCCGGCGTCTGTTGCGGCAAGCAAAGCGAGGAGCAGCATCAGCAACGGCTGGAGCAGGCGCTGGAACAGTTGCATATCCACTGCTGGCCTTACGCTGGCAGGGTGGCATTGCATGAGCAGCGTGGCGATTTTAACCAGTATCACATTATTCATAACTGGTTTTACCTGGGGACGGTCAGCGCGCTGGATCAGGTGGCGAGCCTGCAGCGCAGCGCCAGTCATTTTGACAGCGATGGCTACAAAATCCTGTGCCGGCCGCTGCTGAACGGCAATTATCCGATTATCGATCTCAGTGAATAATGGGTACAAACAGCCTATAGGTGGTGGGATTTATCTGTAATTGGTTGCTGTAGCGGAATTTTGTCTTGTCTCCTTAGGGTTGATATGGATAATAACCGCCGAAGCGAAGGAATGCGCTATTAACTCAGTTGGCAGAGTGATTGGTTTTACCATGCTTTTTTGGCTACAAAATTGATAGACGCGGGTTCGAGTCCTGCATAGCGCACCAGCTTCCTGAACTCTACGCAGCGGTAGGGTAAAGCGCACCCGGGTTGATTTGCACTATCGGCTCCTCGTTGGGATTTGCGGGTGCGCTTTACCCTGCCAGCGTCACTCCTCCTCAAAGATCGATCCTTTGCTAGACTGTAATAAGGCAGATTTTCTGCCCGGCAACCGGAGGTCGATATGTCTGAATCTGCCCAACTGCAAGAATTGCTGCAACGCGTCGCCGCGCTGGAAGCCCGTGAAAAAGCGCTGACGGCAGAGTCCAATGCCTATCAGGCTATCATCACTACCTTGTTGGGTAATCTGGACAAGTCGCTGCGTGATGACGTGATTGCCATGATCGATAAAGCGCATGAGATTGCCTACGCACGTGCCATTCAACGTGGCAATGGTTGCCAACAGAACAAGATCAAGCAGGCGGATGACGTCGCCCAGCGTATGTTCATGTTCGCCCAGGGGCAAGCGTCGCAGTCGCGTTGAAGACTATAACAGTTGCCTTTTTTTAATTGCTGAACTGATCTACCTCGGCAAACTGTACTTATGTTAGTTTGAGGCGTAATTATTGATAGCAATAATATTTTCCTGCCAAGGTTGCCGAGATGGACGCGATTAAAAACATTCTGCTGCAAGAAATCGATCACATTAACCAGCAAGAAGGGCGTGACGGCAAGCCGCGCTTCAACAGCGAATTTGCGCGTACCCATCGTTATCTGTGTCTGGCAATGTTTGCCGGCTATTTTGCGGTGATCGCCGTGATGTACCCGGTTCCCTACCTGGGACTATGGTCATTGATCGGTTTTACCGCCTTTGTGCTATTCATGTTTGCCATGCTGCTGGTGGAGATCAAACCCGTTTACCGTTTTGAGGATATCGGCGTGCTTGATCTGCGGGTTTGCTATAACGGCGAATGGTATTTTACCCGGGCATTATCGGCGCAGGCGGTGGCAGAGCTGTTGGCAGAACCGACGATCGGTATGGCGCTGAAGGCTCGCGTGCAGGAAATTCTCGCCAACAAAGGCGAAATTGATTTCTATGACGTTTATGATCTGGCATACGGCAAGAAGCTGCATAACCCCGGCACGCCGGTTGCGCTGGTCAACTGAAGGGTTTTGCGCCTGCCAGGATGTCGTTTATACTCAGCGTTTGAAGCCCGTTAAGTGTAAGGAAATTGCGATGAGTGATGATATTTTCGATTTTGATATCGATGCAGAGTTAGCCAAAGCTGAACAAAAAGCGGCCGAGAAAGCCAAAGAAGTTCCCGAAATGCTTGAAGACGAAGCGGACTGCGAAGGCTGTAAAATCTGATCGTGAATCGCCAAAAAAACCGCCGCGGCGGTTTTTTTATGCCTGCTGCTCAGTCCAGAACAAATCCCCAGATCAATAATCCCGCTACGATCAGCACGCAAAGTGCCGAAACGGTGATCAAGATTTTCCCCAGTAAGTCTCCATCATGCTTACGCTGCGTCACGTTACGTCATCCAACCAGAATTTTATGAATTAAATCGGCAACGCCAAGATTAACGCCGATCAGTATTGCCACTGCGGCTATCATTATGACGATAAATTTTTTGCTGTTATTCAAACGAATACCTATTTACATGCGTATTTCCCGGGGCTGGGTCGACTTCCCAGCGCATTTTTACCGAGATAAGGTTGGCGTTTTATTATTGCCAGTATTATGAGTTTTCCTATTGCCATAAGTTCCAGAACTGTTCGCGTTGTTTGCCTTGCGGCGGCGGAAGCGGCTTTAGCCCGGCAACGGTCGGGGCGGCATCGGGGAGAACTGAACCAGGCTGGGCCGCAAGGCTGCTGAAGGTTTGACGGGCTGCTCGCCGGGTTAGGTGACGGCGGCAGCCTCGATGGTAACAGTGGTTAATCGTCGCCGATTTTTACACCGATCTTGCTGACCTGATTGCCTTCCATTTCGGCGATGGTCCAGGTAAGACCGTCCCATTCGATATGGTCACCTACCACCGGTTCACCACCAATCATCTGTAGAACGAACTGCCCCAGCGTTTGCTGCTCATCAACGCCTTGCTGCAGATTCAAACCATAAATCTGCGAAATATCGCTCAGGCGGGCATCTGATTGCAAAATAAAGTCGCCGAAGAAGCGGGCGTCAAGCGTTACCGGTGGCGCATGGCTGAACAGCTTGCCTAGCGTTGGCAAGTCATGCTCATGGCCGATGACACATAGAATATCCTGTTCTCGCAGGCGGGTGCTGCCGCTTGGGTGCAGCAGTTCCTTACCGCGAAACAGCGCGGCGATGCGGGTACCCGGTGGCATTTTCAATTCGCGCAGCGCGGCACCCACGCACCAGTTGTCGGCTGACAGTTGATAGATAAACTGCTCCCACTGGTTTTCCGGGTGGATATCCAGGCCAACGCGTGAAATGGGCGTCAACGCCGGCGGTACCACCACTTTGGCTTTCCTGGCGGCGAAAGCCAGCGTGGTACCTTGCAGCAACAGTGAAACCAGCACCACGAAAAAGGCGACGTTAAAGAACAGGTGGGCGTTTGGCAAGCCGGCCATCATCGGAAATACCGCCAAAATGACGGGTACTGCACCGCGCAGGCCAACCCAGGAAATAAATACCCTTTCACGCAGGGTAAAGTTGCGAAACGGCAGCAGACCCAGGAACACCGAAATGGGGCGGGCGAACAGGATCATCCACAACGACAGCAGCAGAGCTGGCACGGCAATCGGTAGCAGATTGCTTGGCGTCAGCAACAAACCGAGCACCAGGAACATGGCGATTTGGCTCAGCCAGGCCAGGCCATCAAACGTTTGCACGATACCATGGCGGTTGCGAATCGGCCGATTGCCGAGCATCAGTCCGCACAGGTACACCGCCAGAATGCCGCTGCCGTTTAACGCGGTGGTCAGTGCAAAGATCAAGATACCACCGCTGACTGCTAGCAAGGGGTGCAGCCCTTCTGGCAATTTGATGCGGTTAATCAGCGCCATCAGCAACCAGCCGCCGCCAAGACCAAAAATGATCCCCATGCCGAACTGTTGCAATAAATGCAGCGGGAAGCTCCAGCTGAGCGTTGTTTCTCCAGCCGAAATCATCGCGATCAGCGTAATGGTCAGAAAAACCGCCATCGGGTCGTTACTGCCGGACTCGATTTCCAGCGTAGCCCCGACGCGTTCGTTTAGCCCTTTGCCCCCCAACAGCGAGAATACTGCCGCGGCGTCGGTTGAACCGATAATGGCACCGATCAACAGGCCTTGGATCAGATCGATATTAAATAACCAGGCGGCTGCCAGACCGGTTAGCCCGGCGGTGATAACCACGCCGACCGTGGCCAATGACAGAGCCGGCCATAAGGCCACGCGGAAAGAGCTGACGCGCGTACGCATGCCACCGTCAAGCAGAATCACCGCCAGCGCCAGGTTGCTGACCAGATAGGCGACGGGGTAGTTGTCAAAAGGAATGCCGCCAATGCCGTCAACGCCGGCCAACATGCCGATTGCCAGGAAGATAACCAGAATGGGGATGCCAAGACGCGATGAGAAAGAGCTGAGAAGGATACTGGCTCCTACCAGCACGGCGCCGATAATAAACAAACTGTTGATCGTACTGGCATCCAAAATGACCTTCTCCTTTGGCTGGTTAAAGCGGTGCGCGGTCGCGCCTCGGCCTGCTAATGATAGCCTGTTTTCCGGGTAAAACGCCAAGGCTGATTTGGCCAGCTTTTGACTTTTATTGTCACTGTGGCAGGAAAACATCGATAAGAGCGTTAAAAGTAGCGTTGTTTGTTTGTTTATTTATTTATATCAGAGGGTTGAAAATTAATGTGGGGAAAAATGATGTCGATTGGCCGCGGGGTAAAACCATTAAACCCCGTAGGGGATTTAATGGTTGGCAGAAATGGCTGCTCAGTGATCGAGGGACTGCAGGGCCCGCCTGATCAACTCAGAGGCCAGCTTGCGTTCGCCTTCTGAAACGCCGTCTAGATTAAAGTTGGCCAGGTCGTGCACCAGAATGCTGCGATCTTTGCCGCTGATGGACGCGTCCAATGCTGACAGCAGCCTGGCCAGAATCTTTAACAGTGTGGTGTTGGCCGGTTCGGCTTGCTGTGCTTCGGTGTTGGTGTCGGTCATAAAAATCCTCTCTGTCGTGACGGAAGGGCACTGCTGCCAGCACCGCCGATTGCGCGACGCCGTCGTCCCTTAGGGTTCATTGAGCCCAATCGCTACCGTAAGGCAGGGATGTGGATTTCCACTTATGCAAAGCAGTTATAACAACTCGCTGCCATATGCTCCAGGATAACTTTGCCGCAGTTACACACATTGGGATGTGCAATGCGTGCTTTGTCGGCCTGAATAATATTGGAAGCGAAAATAGATTATATCGGGTTTGTGGAATTTTGCGGCAGGGAAGCCAGGGGCGGGAGACCGCCCCTGGTTAATCCATTACGGTGTTTTGACCTTGCGCTGTGGCCACGAGACAGGCGGTCGTTCAAGCAGAAAGGTAAGATGCAGGCGAGTAATGACGTAGTAGGCAATAACGGGGGTTATCAGACCAAACAGCGGCAGGAGTAAACTGTAGATCGCCTGTTATGGCTGGCGTCGTTCACCGATTGGCGAAAGGTAAGGGGAAGCACGCTTCCCCTTATCTTGTACGACACGTCTATTGTGGTTTACCGGAAAATAGAAAGCGCAGTAACGGCACGCGTTTGTGCGCTTCATATAATGTAAAGGCCAGGCCAAAGACAAACGCCAGCCCCAGGGCGAAGCCCAGCAGATTATTGCCAATACAGGGCGTGATAAAAGCGCCATATACCAGCGTCAGTGGGTGGTGCACCAAATAGATGAACAGTGAGGCATTGACCAGATAAGTAATGCGCGGCGAATGCTGGTTCAGTAGCGCATGGCCAAATGAAAACACCACGTTGGTCATCAGGATACCTAATAGCGCCTTGATGATGATTTCAATTTCAAACATAAAGTCGCTGTGCGCCAGCAGTTTCTGGTTCAGCATATAGGCGATGAACAACAGCAGTGACCCCAGCACTGCCCACGGCGATGGCTTGAGGAATAGGTCTTTAAGCCATGCGTACTTGAAGGCGTAGGCACCAAGGACGAAGAACGGCAGATAGAACAGGGTTTCCATCACTACGAAGTTAAACACCGCGTTGGGCAGGATCTGCGGCGCGAAGGTTAAAATAATCCGGTGTGCCGTCGAATAGAGCAGCGCATAAAGCAGGAAGTAAAGTAAGATCTTTCCTAAATTAGTCATGCGATTGATGGGGTACGGCGCAATGGGCGTGGCGATCGCTTTAATTCGACGAAACAGATAAAAGCAAACGCAGGTTAACAACGCCAGGGTTAATAAAAACCACAGATGTGAAACCAACTCCCAAATTGTTACATTTATTTTTTCGTAAAGAGAAAACTCATTCCAGCCGTTTAATTTATCCGTGAAGTATTTCAGCATAAAGAACTGTGGAATGGTTATTAATGGTATCGAGCTCAGTAGTGGAATGACCACGCGTTCCAACCGTACCTTCAGCCAGCGGCGGCGTTCATAGCGCTGGTACAGCATAAAGGAAAAGTAGCCGGAAATGATAAAGAACACCTGCATGCGAAAGGCGTGGATCACGTCGTTCAGCACCGTCAGTGAGAACGACGGGCTGGCGCTGTTGACTGCCCAACCGTGGCTGGAGTAAATCAGAGAAAGATGAAAAGGCACGCCGAGCAACATTAAATACGCTCGGATTGAATCAAGAAAAAACTCGCGTTGGTTGCTGCCGTTTGTCATAGATTACCGCTGATAATTTTTATTGAACCGTCATTAACCTGCTTATTAAGTCAGCATGAGTTAAATCGCAGCCCAAACCCTACTATACCGATTCATAATTTTCCATAGCGTCTTGCTGCCGGGCTTGGTACGCTGGGGATTCTTCAGCTGCCTAAACTCTGAGCCATAAACATGAACCATTCATTTCTCATGTTGTCGGAAAGCTGAATAATCCATTAATATGGATTTTAAATGATTTGAGCACACGAATAGGGGGGGATGTGCTAGTTAATAATTTATCCAGGCAACCACGCGCCAAGAGCGTCCGTTGGTTAGGTGCTACGACCGTATTGTTCACGCTGTTTTCCGCGCAGGCATGGGCCTTTTCCATCGATGATGTGGCCAAGCAGGCGCAGCAACTGGCGGGTAAGGGGTTTGAAGCCCCGAAGAGCAACCTTCCTTCTCAATTCCGTGACATGAAGTTCGCGGATTACCAGCAAATCCAGTTCAATCACGATAAAGCCTATTGGAACAAGCTGAAAACCCCTTTCAAGCTTGAGTTTTATCATCAAGGGATGTACTTCGACACGCCGGTGAAGATCAACGAAGTCACCGCCAATACCGTCAAGCAAATCAAATACAGCGCAGATTATTTCAACTTCGGTTCGGTCAAGCACGATCCTGAATCGGTGAAAAACCTGGGCTTTGCCGGTTTCAAAGTGCTGTATCCGATCAACAGCGCAGACAAAAACGATGAAATCATGAGCATGCTGGGCGCCAGCTACTTCCGCGTGGTCGGCAAGGGCCAGGTCTACGGACTTTCCGCACGCGGCCTGGCGATCGACACCGCCTTGCCATCCGGTGAGGAATTCCCGCGTTTCCGCGAATACTGGATTGAGCGCCCTAAAGCCGGCGACAAGCATTTGGTCATCTATGCGCTGCTGGATTCGCCGCGTGCCACCGGTGCCTATCGCTTTGTGGTTTACCCGGGCCGAGACTCCGTGGTCGACGTACAGTCCAAAGTGTTCTTGCGCGACAAAGTGGGCAAACTGGGCATTGCACCATTAACCAGCATGTTCCTGTTTGGCCCGAACCAGCCGTCGCCAACGTTGAACTACCGTCCGGCGCTGCATGACTCCAACGGCCTGTCGATTCATGCCGGCAACGGCGAATGGATCTGGCGTCCGCTGAACAACCCGAAACATCTTTCGGTCAGCACCTACACCATCGAACATCCAAAAGGCTTCGGTCTGCTGCAACGCGGCCGCAACTTCAAGGATTATGAAGATCTGGACGATCGCTACGACCAGCGTCCAAGCGCCTGGGTAGAACCACGCGGCGATTGGGGCAAGGGTAAGGTCGAGCTGGTGGAAATCCCGACGGCGGACGAAACCAACGACAACATTGTGGCATTCTGGACTCCAGACGTGCTGCCGGATGCGAAAACGCCGCTGGCGCTGAATTACCGTCTGCATTTCACTCGCGACGAAGACAAGCTGCATTCGCAGGATATTGCCTACGTGAGTCAGACCATGCGCTCTACCGGCGACGTGAAGCAGTCTAACCTGATTCGTGAACCGGACGGCAGCGTGGCGTTCCTGGTGGACTTTGTTGGCCCTGTGCTGGCTGGTCTTGATGCCAATACGCCGGTTGCTTCGCAAGTCAGCGTCGGCGACAACGGCGAGCTGGTGGAAAACAATGTACGCTATAATCCAGTCACCAAAGGCTGGCGTTTAACGTTGCGCCTTAAAGTGAAAGACGACAAGAAGCCGGTAGAAATGCGTGCCGCGCTGGTCAATGGTGATAAGACCCTGTCGGAAACCTGGAGCAATCAGCTGCCTGCCAATGAATAAGACGACTCAATCTGCCCAGGATTATCTTGCGGCAATGCCCCTGACCGATGCGCTGTCAGGGGCGCTCAACCAACAACTTGACGCCGGTGATGAGCCGGCGCTGGTTACGCTGCACCGTCAGATGGGCGCTGCCGATGCCAATGTCGGCGCGCTATCGGATGACGATGTGGCGCTGGCGTCAGTCAAAAGCCGTATCCAGTCCGCCTGGCCGGATGCGGTCGGCGACGACAGCTTCGATACGGATGCCGAAGGGCGCACCATTTTGCAAGCCACGCCGCCGATCAAGCGCACCAGCATGTTTCCTGAAGCCTGGCGCACCAACCCGGTCGCCCGTTTTTGGGATTCGCTGCTGGGGCGTGCGCCGCATAACCGACATGCCAGCAAGGAAGATGCCGACGCGGAAAACCGCTGGCGTACCGTCGGTTCGATGCGTCGCTATGTGTTGCTGGTCCTGATGCTGGTACAGACCGGTATTGCCACCTGGTACATGAAAACCATTTTGCCGTATCAGGGCTGGGCGCTGATCGATCCTATCGCCATGCTGGATCAGGATCTGATGCAGTCGGTGTTGCAACTGCTGCCGTATGTGCTGCAAACCGGCATCCTGATCCTGTTTGCCATCCTGTTCTGCTGGGTGTCGGCCGGATTCTGGACCGCGCTGATGGGCTTTTTGCAATTGCTGATTGGCAAGGATAAATACAGTATATCCTCCACCATCAAGGGCGATGAACCGATCAATCCGCAACATCGCACCGCGTTGATCATGCCGATCTGCAACGAAGATGTTGAGCGTGTCTTCGCCGGCCTGCGTGCCACCTATGAATCGGTAGCAGCCACCGGTCAACTGGAACACTTTGATATTTATGTGCTGAGCGATAGCTACGATCCTGATATTTGCATGGCGGAACAGAAGGCCTGGATGGAACTGTGCCGCGATGTCGATGGCCATGGCCGTATCTTCTATCGCCGCCGCCGCCGTCGCGTTAAACGCAAAAGCGGTAATATTGATGACTTCTGTCGTCGTTGGGGCGGTGAATACAGCTACATGGTGATCCTTGACGCGGACAGCGTCATGAGCGGTGAGTGTCTGACCGGTCTGGTTCGCCTGATGGAAGCCAATCCTAACGCCGGTATCATCCAGTCTGCGCCAAAAGCGTCGGGCATGGATACGCTGTATGCTCGCGTGCAGCAGTTTGCCACCCGGGTTTACGGCCCGCTGTTTACCGCCGGCCTGCACTTCTGGCAATTGGGCGAATCCCACTACTGGGGGCACAACGCCATCATCCGCGTGAAACCGTTCATCGAGCACTGCGCACTGGCACCGTTGCCAGGAGAAGGCTCGTTCGCCGGGTCTATTCTGTCACACGACTTCGTCGAAGCTGCGCTGATGCGCCGTGCCGGTTGGGGAGTGTGGATTGCCTACGATCTGCCGGGCAGTTACGAAGAGCTACCGCCCAACCTGCTGGATGAATTGAAGCGTGACCGCCGTTGGTGCCATGGCAACCTGATGAACTTCCGCCTGTTCCTGGTCAAGGGCATGCACCCGGTACACCGTGCGGTGTTCCTGACCGGCGTCATGTCTTACCTGTCGGCACCGCTGTGGTTTATGTTCCTGGCGTTATCCACCGCGCTTCAGGTGGTGCATACGCTGATGGAACCGCAGTACTTCCTGCAGCCACGGCAATTGTTCCCGGTATGGCCACAGTGGCGTCCCGAACTGGCAATAGCGTTGTTCTCCACCACGCTGGTGCTGTTGTTCCTGCCGAAGCTGCTCAGCATCGTGCTGATCTGGGCCAAGGGTGCCAAAGAATACGGTGGCGCGTTCCGCCTGCTGATCTCGATGCTGATGGAGATGCTGTTCTCGGTGCTGCTGGCGCCGGTGCGCATGCTGTTCCATACGGTGTTCGTGGTCAGTGCCTTCCTCGGTTGGGAAGTGGTGTGGAACTCGCCACAGCGTGATGACGACGATACGCCATGGGGCGAGGCGTTCAAGCGCCACGGTTCGCAGATGCTGCTGGGGCTGGTATGGGCTGGCGGTATGGCCTGGCTGGATCTGCGCTTCCTGTGGTGGCTGGCACCGATTGTCTTCTCGTTGATCCTGTCGCCGTTCGTGTCGGTGCTGTCCAGCCGGGCGACGCTGGGCCTGAAGAGCAAACGTGCGAAACTGTTCCTGATCCCGGAAGAGTACTCGCCGCCACGCGAGCTGGTGGCCACGGAAGAATACCTGCAGTTGAACCGCGACCGCGCGTTGCGTGACGGTTTCCTGCATGCGGTGGTCAATCCATCCTTCAATGCGCTGGCTACGGCCATGGCTACCGCCCGCCATCATCTGCGCGCCGCCATCGAACGGGTGCGTGAAGAACGGGTCAACGAAGCGTTGCAGGTCGGCCCCGCCGCCCTGGCCAAGCCGAAACGCCTGGAACTGTTGAGCGACCCGGTCGCGCTGTCGCGGCTGCACCAGCGCGTCTGGTTACGGCCGGAGGGCGAAAGCTGGCGTGAGTACTATCAGCAACTGCCATACAACGCTCTGGCACACCCACGCGCTCAGCGTTAACCGCTGAACGTTCGGTAGCAAGGGATGCGCATGGCGCATCCCTTTTTCGTTGCTACTTACGCAATGCTGAACCTGGGCTTGGCAAGAACTATGTTAAAATTGCGCGGGGGGTTGTTTATACCGAACAACCATGCAGATAGGTGTATTGGGTGAAGATAGGTTTTTATCTCCGTTTGGCATTGCTGACGCTCGGGGTGGTCACCTTGTCCGGCTGCGGCAGCATCATCAGCCGGACGGTGCCGGGGGCAGGGCACGGCAATCAATATTATCCGGGCGTGCAGTGGGATTTGCGCGATACGCCGTGGCGTTATCTAACGGTGATTGACGTGCCGTTGTCGATGGTGGTGGACACCTTTATGCTGCCGTTTGATATGCGACACGGACCGTATGAATAATCGCTCAACCATTGGTGGCGAACGCCAATAGCCAATAACGTTTCCCCTGGCAGTCAAACGTAGTCAGTGCGTGCATCCCCAAGCCGTCAACGTGCGCAGCCAACGAATGCGGGTTGCGCTGGTCAATAAACAGCACGCCGAGATCAAATTTTTCGCGAGTATGGGCTTTTACCGCCGCGAACAGCTGTTTTAACACGCCTTTTCCTCGCCATTGCGCCGCCAGACACACCGGGCCGTATAAAAATATCCGCTGCTCGGCCACTGGCCGTCCGCCGAACGTCAGGCTGGTCAGGGTCTCGACCAGCGCGTCGACCACCGGCGGGCGTGGCTGTGCGGCCGGCTGGGACAGGCAGACAAAGCCGGCCAGTTGGCCGTCGTGTTCCGCCACCAATATGCCGAGGTCGTGGTTGAGGCTGGCCAACTGCGCCTCATCCATCGTTGAGACGATAAAACCTTGCTGCTGCTGGGCGCTGCTGAGATTTTCCGGCGTATTTAGCCGTTGCAGCGTCAAAATGGCGGGGTAGTCGCTGGCACGCGCCTGGCGGATAAGCATCATCGATTCCTTCAATAAGTGTTGGGCAGCAGCGCATTGCTGCTGGCCGTTGGGCGGGCCGTGGCCTGACCCGCCCGAGGAGATTAACGCTCATCCCACTCATCGGCGGCCGTTTCGCCCTCTTCGGTATCGAGCGGCGGATCCAGTTGAAAATCGCCTTCTTCCCATTCATACAGGGTATTTTCACCCAGCCATTCTTCATTAATTTCCACGTCGTCATAATCGCCGTCGAATATCGCCTGAGCCGCCGCGCCGCTGCGCAACGTCAGGCATTCAACCGACTCGCCTTCTTCTTCAAAAAATTCAGCCTGCCACATGATATCACCGTCCAGCATCACGTATTTTTGCAGATTGAACTGTTGTGGCACAGGCGGTTCTTCATCATTACCGCCTTCGGCGGACTCAATAAACTCTTCGCGCGCTGCATCAATTGCTTCTTCCAAAGTGGCATATAGGCTCATGATCGTCTCCGGTAACAGTGCGGTTAATGAGCAAACTTCAGGACTGCTGAAGCGTCGTGACAAACGTCAAAAGTAATTGTTGTCGCAGTCACGCAGGATGCAAATTTTTTTATTGTCCATTTTGCGACGAAGGTTGTCGCTTAAGCCGGCGAAACGGCGCCAGCGGCGAAGAATAATGACACATCATCGATCAACGCTCAGGAGCCCATGATGTTGCCTAATCCACAAACCAAATATCATCCCTTTCCACCGGTCGCACTGCCGGATCGCCAGTGGCCGGCGCGCACGCAGCAGCGAGCGCCGCGCTGGTGTTCCAGTGATTTGCGCGACGGCAATCAGGCGTTGGCGGAGCCGATGGACAGGGAGCGCAAACAGATGTTTTATCAGCTGTTGCTGCAATGCGGCTTTAGCGAAATCGAGGTAGCCTTTCCCTCGGCGTCGCAAACCGACTTTGATTTTGTTCGTTACTTGATCGACGAACGGCAGATCCCGGATGACGTAACCATTCAGGTACTGACCCAGTCGCGCGACGATCTGATCGATCGCACCTTTGAGGCGCTGCGCGGCGTGCCTCGAGCGATTGTACACCTGTATAACGCTACTGCGCCGCTGTTCCGCGACATCGTATTCCGGCAAGACAAGGCTGCCACCATCGCGCTGGCGGTCAATGGTGCTCGGCGTATTCGGCAGCTTTGCGAGCGGCAGCCGGAGACCGACTGGACGTTTGAATATTCGCCGGAAACCTTTTGTTTTACCGAATTGCCGTTTGCCCTGGAGATTTGCGAAGCGGTGGCCGAGGTGTGGCAGCCGAGCGAGCAACGGCCGATGATCGTCAATCTGCCGGCGACGGTGGAAGTCAGTACGCCGAATGTCTATGCCGATCAGATCGAATGGTTCTGTCGTCATTTCAGCCAGCGGGAGCGGGTGACCATCAGCGTGCATCCGCATAACGATCGCGGTACCGGCGTAGCCTGCGCGGAGCTGGCGATGCTGGCGGGAGCCGATCGCGTCGAAGGTTGTCTGTTTGGCAACGGCGAACGTACCGGTAATGTCGATCTGGTGACGCTGGCGCTGAATCTGTATACCCAGGGTATCGCACCGGGGTTGGACTTCAGCCGTCTGCAACAGGTAGTGGAAGTGGTAGAGCAGTGCAATCAACTGCCGGTACATCCGCGGCATCCCTATGCCGGTGAACTGGTGTTTACCGCCTTTTCCGGCTCCCATCAGGACGCCATCAAAAAAGGCTTCGCCGCCCAGGCCGAACGGCAAGATGGACGCTGGCAGGTGCCTTACCTGCCGCTCGATCCGGCCGACGTTGGTTGCAGTTACGAAGCGGTGATCCGGGTCAACAGTCAGTCGGGTAAAAGCGGCGCCGCATGGCTGCTGGAACAGAATCACGGCTTGGCGTTGCCGCGCGGGCTGCAGATTGATTTTAGCCAGGTGGTGCAGCAGCAAACGGATGGCCACGGCAAGGAAATGACCAGCGCCGAGCTGTGGCGACTGTTCCGCAATCAGTATGGCCTGGTGGAACAACCGCGGTTGCAGCTGGTGAGCTATCAGACCGAAAGTCGTGGCGACCACGCCTACAGCTTCCAGGCCAGCGTGATGGTCGACGGTGAACCACAGCCGCTTGCCGGTGTAGGCAATGGCCTGTTGTCCAGTGCCGTCGATGCGCTACGCCAGCGGTTTGGCATTCAGCTGGCGATTGCCGATTATCATGAGCACACGTTGGGGCATCAAAGCCACAGCCGGGCGGTGGCCTACATTCGCTGTACTGCGCCAGGCAGCGATATGGCTTATGGTGTCGGTATTGATGCCGATTCTGCCAGCGCGTCGTTACAGGCGCTGTTCAACGTGGCGGGTCGCTATCTGGCGCCACCACCGGCTGCGGCTGGCTGAAATAAACGCTGGGCGCGACACCCAGTTGGCGACGGAACATTGCGCTGAAGGCACTCGGGCTGTCGTAGCCAAGATCCAGCGCTACCGACAGTACCGAGCGCCCGCTGGCCAACGCGTTGAGTGCGGTCAACAGGCGTGCGCGGCGCAGCCAATCGCCGTAACGCAGGCCGGTTTCACGTTGAAAACGACGTGCCAAAGTGCGGGCGCTGACGTTGAGATGTCCTGCTGCCTGTTCCAATGTCCAAGGTTGCGCCAGCGTGCGCTGAATATACTGACACAGCGTCAGCAAGGCCCGATCGTCGGGCTCGGGTAGATGCAGCGGTAAAATGGGCAGCATGCGCAGCTCATCCAGAATCAACTCCATAATGCGTTCTTCGCGTCCGCCGGACGCATAGTTGGCGGGAATGTCCAATGCGCTGACGATCAGTTCGCGCAGCAGCGGCGAGATCTGTACTACCTGACACTGGGCGGGCAGATCGGCGCGCGCCAACGGATCGACAAACAGCGTTCTGACCGCCACCTTGCCGGTAAAGCGCAGGTTGTGTTCAACCCGCGCCGGCAGCCATACTCCACGGCCAGGAGGCACCACCCAACTGCCGAGACGGGTATTGATCTGCACCACGCCGCTCAGGCAGTGGATTAACTGTGCGCAGTTATGGTGGTGATCGGGTTCGACGTCACCGTGCTGGTAGTCCTTGGCGAAGGGCACAATGGCTTGATTTTCCGGTAGGTAATCATGGTGATAAAGCATTACTACGCCCGGTCTGGTGGCTGGAGGATATCTGGCAGCATGCCATGCAGTCCATTTTCATGCCAGTGCTGAAGCGCATTTCTTGGCAGGAGGCAGACAGGGGATCACGGCTATGTTAGCTGGCGATGGCTGACCGCGTCAGGTTTGCCGACACCGAGTGACATGGGAGAGTAATATGACCACACATCATGCCGTGCTGCGCATTGCGCGGCCAACCGACCAGCTTGAGGCTATCGCCGATCTGTATTGCCAGGGACTGGGGTTTCGCCGGCTGGGTGAGTTTTTCGATCATCAGGGGTTTGACGGTATTATGGTCGGCCATCCGCAGCATGCCTATCACCTTGAGTTTACCCATCATCACGGCGTACGGGTGGGGCGAGCGCCGACGCAGGACAATTTGCTGGTGTTCTATCTGCCTGACGAGACGCTGTGGCGCGAGCGCTGTCAGCAGATGTTGGCCGCCGGCTTTCGTCAGGTCGTCGCGTACAATCCCTACTGGCAAGTCAATGGCGTCACCTTTGAGGATTTTGATGGTTATCGCGTAGTGCTGCAACAACGGCCATGGCAGGAATAAAAAAGCCGACGCGCGGGGCGTCGGCTGGCAGTGAAATGTATTGGCGATCAGTTGTCGGTCGCCAAGGTCTGCGGTTTTTTGCCTTGGGTATTTTCCAGCATACGGCGAATAGGGACGATCAACAGAATCAGTACCGCTGCGCAAATCAGCAGGGCGATGGAGCAACGGGCGAACAGGTTCGGCAGCATTTCCAGCTGGTCAGCCTTCACGTGACCGCCGATCAGGCCGGCGGCCAGGTTGCCCAGGGCGCTGGCACAGAACCACAGACCCATCATCTGGCCGCGCATTCTTTCCGGCGCCAGCAATGTCATGGTCGCCAGGCCTATCGGGCTCAGACACAGCTCACCGAGCGTCAGCATCAGAATGCTGCCCACCAGCCACAGCGGTGAAACGCCGGCACCGTCGTTGTTCAGCACGTGCTGTGCGGCCATCATCATCAGGCCGAAGCCTGCGGCGGCAAACAGAATGCCGATCACGAATTTGGTAATACTGCTCAGGCGTACCTTGTTGCGAGCCAGCGCCGGCCACAGCCAGCTGAACAGCGGTGCCAGCAGGATGATAAACAGGGCGTTGATAGACTGGAACCAGACCGCCGGGATTTCAAAGTTGCCGATGGTGCGATTGGTGTAATCGTTGGCGAACAGGTTGAACGAGGTTGGCTTCTGTTCAAACGCCGACCAGAAGAAGGCCGCCGAAATCAACAGGATAAAGCAAACCAGCAGCCGAGCGCGTTCTTTGCGGTTCAGGCCGGCGAACATGAATAGATAGACAAAATACAGCGTTACCGAGGCGGCGATAACGTAAACCAGCGCGCTGGCTACGGCTACCGGGTTCACCACCACGATGCCGTAGGCAATCAGCGCAACGATGGCGGCAACGGCAACGGCAATCACCGCCAGCCAGGCGCCAACGCCTTTTTTCTTCGCAACCGGGCTGTTCCAGGTCGAGTCCAGGCCTACTTCGCTGTCATAGCGTTTCATGGCCGGTACCGCGAAGGTACGGAAGATAACCAAGGCCACCAGCATGCCGATACCGCCGATGCCAAAGCCCCAATGCCAACCGTGGGAGCGAATCAGCCAGCCGGAAATCAACGGCGCAATAAATGAGCCCATATTGATGCCCATGTAGAACAGCGAAAAACCGCCGTCGCGGCGTGCATCGCCTTTTTTGTACAGCGTACCGACCATCACCGAAATGCAGGTCTTGAACAGGCCGGAACCCAGTACGATGAACATCAGGCCGATAAAGAACAGATTGTTGCCCATGATCGCCGACAGGGCGATCGACAGGTGACCAAGGGCGATCAGGATCGAACCGTACCACACCGCCTTTTGCTGACCGAGCCAGTTGTCCGCCAGCCAACCGCCGGGCAGCGCCGCCAGATACATGCTGCCGGCAAAAATGCCGACGATCGCCGACGCGTTTTCGCGTGCCAGACCCATACCGCCGTCATAGACCGTGGCAGCCATAAACAGAATCAGTAACGGTCGAATACCATAGAACGAGAAGCGCTCCCACATTTCGGTGAAGAACAGCGAACCGAGCGGATAGGGATGGCCGAAAAAGGTGCGGCTTTCAGTATTGTTAGAGGATTGCATAACTATTCCCAATGAAATGTGCCGCGGTGACACGGCTTATACTTGTGATATATGTGTTTTAAGGAAAGTAATCTGCATGAAGCGGATTACTCGACAAAACTCCAGCCGCAGTGCCTGATAACTATGGAAAGCAAGGCGGTCATTTCTTCACTTGGCCAAATGCTGCGCATTGGCGTGATATTATTTAACCATTTGATAACCTGATGCTGGTTTTGTCTAGCCCTTGTCTGACATTTATAAGATGAAAAGTCGACAAACGTCTAGTTTTTTGGTTTTTATGTTGGCTTGAGGAGAAATGCTATTGACAGCCGAATATGAGCATTTTTTTATTTAATTAAATATAAAACAATTGGTTATGTTTTTTATGGTCATGCTCTGTGGCTCGCGTGACGCCGCAGGTCGGGGCGGAATAAAGATAGGAAAATGGCGCTCATGGCGGAAAAAACGCCATCGGTGGTGATAATCAACGTTAAGGTTCTTGCTGGGAGCTGTCACCCTCAAGGCGCTGCGGGCGGCGGCGCTGTAGACACCACCACGAGTAAATCGCATTGAACAACACCACGGCGGCCGTTACGCAGAATACCGCCCTAAAGCCGTAACTGGCGGAAACTGCCGCGCCGAGCAATGGACCGGTGACGTTGCCGACGTCACGGAAGGATTGGTTATAACTGAAAATCCTGCCGGCGACCTGATTGGTGCAGTTATAGATCAGCAGGGTTTGTACTGCAGGCAGTAGAGCACCGTCCGCGGCGCCAAGCAAAAAGCGCAACACGCCGAGTTGCCACGGCGTCTGTACCAGCGCCATCGGGATCAGCAGCAATACCGAAAATATCAGCATGCAGACCAAAATGCGCTCCGGGCCGATTCTGTCGCCCAGCTTGCCCAGCCTTGGCGCGCTGAGCAGCGCGGCAACGCCCGGGACGGAAGCGATCAAACCGCTGACAAATGCCAGATTAGGAATATCCCCGGCCAGATCGCGCACATACAGCGTGAGGATCGGTGCTATCGATCCGCTGGCGACCTGAATAATCATCGTGGTAACGAACAGCGCCAGAATCAACCTGGGGTTTTTGAGTGAGGAAAAAACTTGCCGTGCATGTAGCATGTCTTTCTTTAACACCGGCGTGAACCGCTCTTTAACGAAAAACAGCGTCAGGATAAAGCACACCAACAGCACCGCTGCGGTAATGTAAAACACCGGTCGTAATCCGTAGCTGTCTGCCAGCAAACCGCCGATCAGCGGCCCGAGCAGTGCGCCGCTGACGCCGCCGGTCGATAGGGTGCCCAGCGCCCAACCGCTGCGGTTACGAGGCACCTGGGTGGCGATCAGCGCATTGGCGTTAGGGATGAATCCTCCCAACAGGCCCAACAGCGCGCGCAACGCCAAGAATTGCCAGATGTTCTGCGCCATACCCATCAGGACCATCACGATGGCCATACCCAGCGCCGATCGCAGCAGCATCAGTTTGCGCCCGCGGCGATCGGCCAGGTCGCCCCAAAACGGCGAGGCAATGGCAGAAAACAAAAAGGTGATACTGAATACCAGCCCTGACCACATATTCAACGCCTGGTGGCCTGTGACGCCGAGGGTTTCCACATATAGCGGCAGGAACGGCATGATCAGACTGAACGCGGCGCCAGTCAGAAAGCAGCCGAGCCAGGTGACGAACAGATTGCGTTTCCAGTTTATGGGTGCAGATGCAGGAGCCATACAATACCGCTAAAGAAGGTGTCAGGTTTTGCCGTGATGCATTGGCAAAGCAGAAAGTTAGCGTGGTAAGTATGCGCTGTAAAAACGTGGGCGGCAAATCAGCGATGGCAATAATGCAGGAAATGAAAAGAAGTTTTAAAATGCGCGACCGGGATGACGTGCCGCGCAGATCCTACGGCAGGGAACGGCTATAGGCCGTTCAGCGCGTCAAAGCCGCTGCCGGTAGTGGTGACCGCCATTTCGGTAACATCATAGTCCGCCACTGCGGTGAAAGGGTCTTGCGCGAGAATGTGCTCCAACTGGCTACGTTCCATGTTCTTGACCAGAATCACGCCGCCGGTGCGGGGGGTCTTGCGGCCTGCGGCGATGAAATCACCTTGCGCAAAGTATTTTTTCAACCAGATGATATGCCCGTCGAGCAGGCTGTCGACCTCTTCGATAGGGCGGTGGTAGGTCAGGCTGACAATGAACATAATGGCTCCGAAAACGCGAAAGTAGGCAAATAACATCACACCGTTATTACGGACGATCAAGAGGTTGTGATAAAAAAACCCGCCAGCGGCGGGTTTGCGATCAATACAGCGACGGTTCGCCTTCCGGGCGGGTTTTGAAGCGGCGATGCAGCCACATATATTGATCCGGCGCCATCAGGATCTCTTTTTCGACCACCTTGTTCATAAAGGCCGCGGCGTCCAGTTCGTTGTCCAACGGGAAGTTTTCCACCGCCGGTTGCATGATCAGCTCATAGCCTTTGCCATCCGGCAGGCGGCGTGGAGTAAACGGTATGATCGCCGGTTTGCCCATGCGCACCAACACGTAGCTGCCGGTGGTGGTAGCGGCCTTGTCGACGGCAAACAGCGGAGCGAACACGCTGCTGCGCGGGCCGTAGTCATGATCTGGTGCGTACCAGATGATATCGCCCTGTTTCAGCGCGCGGATCATGCCCTTGACGTCTTTACGATCCAGCATGGATTTGTTGGAGCGCATGCGGCCCCAGGTCTGTAGCCAATCCATTAGTTTATTGTCATGTGGGCGATAAACGCCAATACCCGGATTATGAATGCCAAAGATACGCGCGCCCAATTCCAGCGTCAGAAAATGCAATCCGATCAGCAACACCCCTTGCTGGTTATCGCGCGCTTTCTGTATATGCTCCAGCCCACTTACGGTAAACCAGCGTTCAATACGCCAGTTTGGCCAGAACCAGGCCATACCGGTTTCAAACAGCCCCATACCCACCGACTCAAAATTTTTCACCACTAAAGCTTCGCGTTCCGCTTGCGGCATGTCGGGGAAACATAACGTCAGATTGCGATCGGCGATTTCTACCCGACGTTTTAAAAAGCGCATGGAGAAGCGGCCCAAAGAGGTGCCCAACTGATAAATTACCGGGTAAGGCAGCAAAACCAGCAGGTATAACAGGCCAATGCCAAACCAGGTCAGCCAGTAACGAGGATGCAATAAAGATCGATTAAAAGAGGGAACTTGCGTCATGTGTTCTCAGCTTAGAAGCAGTCATTTAATAGTAAAAACAGATAATTAGCATGTTCATTCGCCCAAGGGACCTGTGGCACGCATTTCATTTTCTGCCGGTTATAGCGCTATATTGTGACAGTTTTTCGGCAGAACTGGAAAACCGACCGCATTAAATCATCATTTGCCCAGCTACGATCTTAACGGATCAATAGCCAGTTGCAGATTGTGTTGCCATAAAAAGGGCTGCGATGAAACATTCACTGCCAGTATCATAGCAGCATAAATATTCAGGAGTTAATTATGTTGTTTTCATGGTTAAGCGCGGGGTTGTTGATGGCGGGCGTACTGTTGGGCAGCCTGGCCGCCCATTGGCAATGGAACCCGCTGCTGGCGGTGGCTGGCGTGGTGCTATTGGCGGGCGTGGCGATCTCCGCATTTACCGAGCGTCAAGGTGGGCGCTGAACGGCGCCCACCCTGGTGATTAATCGTTTTTGAACAGCCCTTTGATCACATGTGGTTCACTACGCCAGTACTGTGGCGGCGCACTGACACGCTCGCCCAGCCTGGCTGCCGCATGCCATGGCCAACGAGGGTTATAAAGTATGCCACGCGCCAATGCCACCATATCGGCCTGTCCGCTGGCGATAATGGTCTCTGCCTGTTCCGGTTCGGTAATCAGGCCGACGGCGATGGTTGGCATGCCGACTTCGCGTTTGATGGTTGTTGCGAGCGGCACCTGATAGCCTGGCCCGACCGGGATTTTCTGCTGCGGTGATAAACCACCGCTGGAAACGTGAATATAATCGCATCCCAGTTCCTTCAGTTCTTTGGCCAAGATCACCGACTGTTGTTCATCCCAGCCGCCATCCACCCAGTCACTGGCAGAAATGCGTACGCCGACGGCTTTATTGGCCGCGAATACTGCGCGCACTTCACTGAAAATCTCCAGCAGCAGGCGCATGCGGTTTTGCAATGAGCCGCCATACTGGTCAGTGCGCTGATTAGCCAGCGGCGATAAAAACTGATGCAGCAGGTAACCATGCGCGCCGTGCAGTTCAATCAGCTCGAAACCCAACCGGTCGGCACGTTTTGCGGCTTCAACAAACTGCCGTTTAAGCGTTGCGATACGCTCCAGGCTCATGGCTTGCGGCGCTTCGTCATGAGGGTGGAATGGCACTTCGGAAGGCGCGATGGTTTGCCAGCCACCGCTGGACTGGCTGATTTGCGCGCCGCCGGCCCAGGGCACCGCGCAGGATGCTTTGCGTCCGGCGTGACCAAGCTGGATGCCCAGCGGCAGAGTGGCGTGTTTTTTCACCGCCTGTATCACCCTCGCCAGTGCCTGTTCGGTTTTATCGTCCCATAGGCCCAGATCGTCCGGTGAGATTCGCCCTTCCTCCGCCACTGCGGTTGCTTCAACAATCAGCAGTCCAGCGCCGGACATCGCCAAATGCCCCAGGTGCATGGTATGCCATTCACTGGCGCAGCCATGCTCGGCGGAATATTGGCACATCGGTGCGATGATGATGCGGTTGGGCAAGGTCAGTTTGCCGAGGGTAATCGGTTGGAATAGCTGGCTCATAATATCCTCGTGGTGCGTTATTAATGAATCGCGTGCTAATCACAGGCATATCCGGATTTGTGATATTCGTCAAGTTTTTGGCTTGGGGCGGCACCACGCCGTTAATGCTGTGTTACGTGCTGTTTTCGGGTATCATGTGCGCCGCGCGCGGGTGGTAGGCCGGCGCGCATGTTAATCAGTCACCTCCGAAAGACAGGAACGTACACCATGCCAGTGTTACATAACCGAATTTCTAATGAGGAACTGAAGGCGCGCATGCTGGCCGAAACCGAGCCGCGCACCACAGTTTCTTTTTATAAATACTTCACGCTCGACGATCCCAAGGCATTTCGCGACAGCCTGTATCTTCAGTTCGAAAAACTGAAGGTCTTCGGCCGTATTTATGTGGCGAAAGAGGGCATCAATGCGCAAATCAGCGTGCCACAGAGCAACTTTGAGGCTTTCAAAGCCTCGTTATTTGCCAGCCATCCGGCGTTGGATCAGGTGCGTCTGAACATTGCGCTGGAAGATGACGGTAAATCGTTCTGGGTATTGCGCCTGAAGGTGCGCGATCGCATCGTGGCCGACGGCATTGATGACGCCAGCTTCAATCCGGCTGACGTCGGTGAATACCTGAAGGCCGATCGGGTCAACGAAATGATCGACGATCCGGATACCCTGTTCGTCGATATGCGCAATCACTACGAATACGAAGTTGGTCATTTCGAAAACGCCATTGAAGTGCCTTCCGACACCTTCCGCGATCAGTTGCCGATGGCCGTCGACATGTTGCAGGACAATAAAGACAAAAAGATCGTCATGTACTGCACCGGCGGTATTCGCTGTGAAAAAGCCAGCGCCTATATGCGCCACAATGGCTTCAAGAACGTTTATCACGTGGAAGGCGGCATTATCGAATACGCGCGACGGGCAAAAGAACAGGGTCTGCCGTTGAAGTTTATCGGCAAGAATTTTGTGTTCGACGAGCGTATGGGCGAGCGCATTTCTGATGACGTGATTGCCCACTGCCACCAGTGCGGCGAGCCGTGTGATACTCACACCAACTGCAAGAATGACGGCTGTCATTTGCTGTTTATTCAGTGCCCGAGCTGTGCGACCAAGTTTGAAGGCTGTTGCAGTGAGATTTGCCGCGAAGAGCTTAAACTGCCGCGCGAAGAGCAGCGCGCACGCCGCGCCGGTCGTGAAAACGGCATCAAAATCTTTAATAAATCAAAAGGCTTGTTGCAGACGACCATGCATATTCCGGCACCGAAAGAGAAGTAACGCCGGTAAGGCAGCAGGGATAAAGGGGCGGCAGCGATGACCGCCCCTTTTGATTATTTCTCGCGTACGCCTTCTACCGAGATGATCAGCTCGACATCCTGCGACGCCGGGCCAAGATCGGTGGTAATGCCGAAGTCTTTCAGCTTGATCTTGCCGTTGGCTTCAAAACCGGCGCGGTAACCACCCCATGGGTCCTTGCCCTGGCCCAACAGTTTGGCGTCCAGCGTCACTGGCTTGGTCACGCCGTTCAGTGTCAGGTTGCCCACCACCGCATAGCCGTCACCGTTTTTCTTCACGTCGGTGGAGACAAACGTGGCCTGTTTGTTTTTCTCGACGTTAAGGAACTCGGCGCTGCGCAGGTGTTTGTCACGTTCGGCGTGATTGGTATCAACGCTGGCGGTATTGATGGTGACGTTCACTTTGTCCTTGGAAGGATCGTTCTCGTCGAAGGTGAAGCCACCGTCGAAGTCTTTGAAGCTGCCGTACAGCCAGCTATAACCCAGGTGCTGAATGCGGAATTCAATAAAGGCATGCTGCCCCTGCTTGTCAATCTTATAGTCGGCGGCCAGGGCGGAGCCGGCGCTCAGCAACAGTGCGCCGGCGGTCAGGCCCAATACGGTCTTTTTCAACATAACAATCTCCATAAATCCATGAGGTTAATCGGTGCTGCGACCCAGCATCCGTTTCAAAGTGACATCACCATCAACAAAGTGATGTTTAAGCGCGGCCAGAGCGTGTAGCACTGACAGTACGACCACGGCCCAGGCCAGATAAAGATGAACAGTACCGGCGGTGTCGGCCTGATTGGCCATACCGGTTGCCGTCGCTGGAACGTCGAACCAGCCGAATACGCTAACTGGCTGTCCGTCTGCGGTAGATATCAGGTAGCCGCTGATCAGAATGCTAAACAGGACCACATACAGCGCCAGGTGCGCCAATATTGCGCTGATGCGGGTGAAACGGCCGTAGCTGGCCAGCGGCTTGGGAGGAGGCGATATGAAGCGCCAAATCACCCGCACCACCATCACGCAAAATAGTATCACGCCGATACTTTTGTGAATTTCCGGTGCCTGGTGATACCAGGCGTCATAATAGCCCAGGGTGACCATCCATAGTCCGAGAGCAAACATGCCATACACGGTCAGCGCGACCAGCCAATGAAGCAAAATCGAAATATGACCAAAGCGGTCTGCGGTGTTTTTCCAGAGCATCGGACTTCCTTACTTTCCTTATGACCGGTTGCAATAATTAAACATTCAAAAACATAAAATCAATAATTAATTTATCTATGTTACTTCTTATTTATCTCAATCAAATAATTTGTTTTAATCTGGCTTAGTTGGTCAAAGATATCGTTTAACAGTATTGGGGGTTGGCGCCAGATTTTATGGTTGTTTATTGAATTATATAGATTTAATCTGGCCGTCGTGGTTTTTGTAAGCTTACGTAAAGATAATCGACATAATTGAGTAAAAACGACCGTTTTCAGGTGCCATCGTGCGGTAGAGAAAAACGCCAGCCACTTTTGATACCATAATTCATCAGTATTGGCGCTGTGTAAATCTGTTGTCCAGGTACGGTTTTTGCTCACGGTTTTTGCTAAAAATACGGGGCGTCAAAAGGCCGGTTTGGTCATCTGTCTTCAGGGATACCAAGGAAATCATAATGGGAAGAACTATCTTGACCGATCGCACGCTGCGCCTGGCGTTATTGCTGGCAATGATTGTGGTGATCCTGGCTGGCGTCAAAGCCGCTTCCGACATTGTCGTACCGTTCTTACTGGCGGTTTTTTTTGCTATCGTGCTTAACCCGCTGGTGGTGCTGCTTGAGCGTTGGCATATTCCACGCGCTCTGGGCGTCGCGCTATTGGTGGCAGCGGTGGTGGTGGTACTGGTGCTGTTTATCGGTATGCTGGGAGCTTCACTCAATGAATTTGCCCGCTCGTTGCCACAATATCGCGGCATGATGGCGGAGAAAATGCGTCAGCTGCAGTATTATGCCGACCGTTTCAATATCACCATTTCCCTTGAGGCCATTGCACATTATATCGATCCCGCGGCCGCGATGAATCTGGTGACGCGCTTGCTGAGTCACTTTTCCGGCGCGATGAGCAATATCTTTCTGTTGTTGATGACCGTGGTGTTTATGCTGTTTGAAGTGCCGCTGCTACCTTACAAACTGCAGCAGGCGCTGGATAAACCGCTTGAGGGCATTGCCAATATTCAGCGTGCGGTGCAAGGCGTCACCCATTATCTGGTGATTAAAACGGTTATCAGCCTGGCTACAGGGGTGATCGTCTGGATATTCCTGGCGTTACTGGAGGTGCGTTTCGCCTTTATCTGGGGCCTGCTGGCATTTTTATTAAACTATATTCCCAACATTGGTTCGGTGATCGCCGCTATTCCGCCGTTGATCCAGGCGTTGTTATTTAATGGTGTGGGCGATGCAGTGGCGGTGGCTGGCGGATTTGTACTGGTCAATATGGTGGTTGGCAATATGCTTGAGCCACGCGTGATGGGGCGCGGGCTGGGACTCTCGACGCTGGTTGTGTTCTTGTCGCTGATATTCTGGGGCTGGCTGATGGGGCCTGTCGGTATGCTGCTGTCGGTTCCGCTGACTATCATTGCGCGCATAGCGCTGGAAGCCAGCGATGGCGGACATCGGCTGGCGGTGATCCTCGGCGATGGCCGGGAACAACGCCAGCAGCAGGCTACGCCACCCGAGTGAGAAAATAGTCCTACACTGCCAACTGCGTGAGATAGGCGCCATGGAGCGGTGCGGCCGGTGGGTAAAAATAGCGCAGCACATTATATAACGAATAGAACTCCAGTCGGTTGCGAACGTGGATCTTTTCAGTGATATGGCGTTTATGCACATAAACGGTGTGTGAGCTGATCTGCAGTTTGCGCGCGATACGGTAGTTTGGCATTTCAGCCATCCAGAATCGCATGACGATCAGTTCTTGCGGGCTGAACAATGAATGCGTCCGATTTTCCTGCGGTATAACCGGCTCGTCACGCAAGGTGCGTAAGGCCGTGGACAAGATCGACTTGCTGAACAGAAACGCGTTATCGGCGATACGTATTGGGTTATCGCTGTAGGGATAGGGGGTATCCAGGTAAATGAACAGCGTGGCGTAATGACTGTCATCGATAAAGCGCTGTAGCTGGGCGTCAACCAGGTTATGCCGACAGTCGTTGGTCAGGTTCAGCAAGATGTGGGTGGGTTTGAAGCTGGCCAGCAGCGGGAGGGCAGATGCCAGGCCGCTAGCGCATTTTATACTGCTGAAAGCATTGGGGGTAAAATAGCCGGCAATCCCCAGGCAGGTGTAGCCGCATTCGTCCACGACAAGTAGTTTCATGGTGACATCCTTGTGATAAAGCAAAACATCGGGCATTACATCTGTAAAATAGGGGGAATGCCAGCGCTCTACAACTCGGAAATCCGGACTACAGTGCAAGCTTTTTCCGTGGCAAAGCAACCGCAGAACGTATAGCGGGTCGCAGGGGCCGACGAACGAGAGCGGGATCAGCCTGCGCCAGGGGGGCGCAGGCGACGATAAACCAAATCAGTGGTGATTGAAACGGCGCAGCGCAAACGGCGATATGTCGAACGGAATGGTTTTATCCTGGGCGTACAATGCGGCAATTTCGCCCAACACGCTGGCAAACTTGAAACCATGGCCACTCAACCCGCTAATAACCATCATATTCGCGCAATCGGGCACGGTATCGATAATGAAGTCTTCATCGGGGCTCATGTCGTAGGTGCAGGCTTTGCCATGCAGACAGACGCCTACGCCCGCTAAATGCTGGCGCAGGAAGTTGAATACTTCACTGCCGTCGCTGGCAATACTGCCAAAAGGCGTGCGCTGGGCGGGATCGTCGATCGGCTGGCCTCCCTCATGTTTGCCGACTTTCAAACCGTCGTTATCCGCCGGGAAACCATAATAATGACAGCCATCTTGCGCTTCCACCGTAAACGCCGGGAAGCGGTTGGTTTCACTATAACGGCCATCTGCCTGATGCCAGGAAAAGACTTTACGCAATGGCGTCACCGGTAGCTGCGGTAGCAATTTCTTCACCCAGGTGCCCGCTGCAACCACGGCCTTGCGCGCCTGGAAACGGCCTTCCGGCGTGGTAACTTCAACCCCGCCATCAATGGCCGCAACCGATGTCACCGCACAGTTAAACAGCTGGCTGCAGCCAGCGTCCTTGGCGAGTTTGATATATTGAGCTATCGCCAGTTCGGCGCGCAGGAAACCGGCATCGGGTTCAAACACCGCCACGTAGTTTTGCGGTACGCTGAATTCCGGCCAGCGTTGCTGGATCTCATCGGCGGTCAGCAATTGGCTATTGAGGCGGAAAGCGTGGGCGCTGTGGCGCGCGTTGGTGATAAATTCGGCATCGTGCGGGCCGATATTCAGCACGCCGCAGGCATGGAACAGCTGTTCACCGCTGGTCAGGGCCAGTCCGTTCCACAACGCCTGTGCGCGCAGCACCAACGGTACATACTTTTCACCCTCGCCATAGGCGTGGCGAATAATCCGCGTATCGCCGTGATGGCTACCGTTGCTGTGTGGCGGAATGGCACTGTCGATCATCAATACCTTTAATCCGGCCTGCGTTGCGTAATACCCCGCGGCGGCGCCTACCGAACCACTGCCCACCACGATCAAGTCATATTCCACGTCACCCTTCCTCTCTGTTGCGCGTTGCTTATCGCTTCATAATAAAAGGTTGCTCTTATCAATGCATCCGTTGTTGCGGCAACAGCCAAAGAAAAAGCGCCGGGCGTGTGCACCGGCGCTTTAGATGAGAGTGGTGAATGCATTAGTGTTTTTTACGATCAATGTCCTGGTAATCCGTCGATTCGATTTTGGCGATGCCGGCCTCTAGAATGTTAATAAGTTGTCGGGCGACATCGGTGGTCAGCCAAAGCGTTCTGTCTACTTGGGCTTCTTCGGGCGTTTGGTCTAGTGAAGACAGGTAATGAAGGCGTATCATCATGGCGTCATAGACGTCGACAGTACTGATATCCCAACCAACAAGCGGGTGCGTCTGAATTACTTCATCATTTCTGTCCATAAAGACCCCTTATTGAGTAGTAACTAGCATGAGTAACTAACGAGGATCGATGCGGCTCATCATCATGAGGAGCATTTACAGTATACGCATCCCATCTGTAGGGTGTGGCTTTTCCTGCGTTTTTTTGTAAAAAAATGCTCGTTTGCGCAAAAAAAAGCGAAAGTGCGGTGGGCGGCGTAGCGCGATTTGACTGCAATGCCAGCTGACGCAGAGCTCAGGGAGCTTCTTCTGGCGGTAGGGTGGTCGGCGGCTGGACGTGTTTTTCCAGTTCGGCTGCCAGGTGGGCGAAGTGCTTTTGCGTTTCGCTATCTCGATTCTGATTTTGTGATTCGAGTTTTAAACTATGAATCAACAGCTGGTTGGCTTTGGTGTCCAGACCAAACGCCAGATAGGAGAATGCCACTTCCAGCGCGCTCAAACGGCGTTTTTGATCGGCTATCAATGCCAACAGTTCGCCGAAGGTCATCGCTTCTTCGGGTTTTTCTTTGTCCGGGGCCATGCAACACACTCCTGTTAAACGTCACCAGATACCATGTTTAATTACAGTTCAGATATCAGGTTTATTCCAGCCGACTGGCGGGATTTGTGGCGTGGCGCAGAGACAAAAAAGCCGGAGAGCGACCCCCGGCAAAAACAGCATTGCAGTGTTATTCTGCGGTGAACCAATCGTCCGCGCTTTCCCAGGTTTCCTGTAGAATTTCGGCGATCAGATCCTTGTCCGTTTTGACGCCACCGAGCACGGAGAGCCCGTTGGCGCCGGCATATCTCACCTGTACCACTGCGTCCGGGAACTGTCGGTTTAGCCGTTTGCCCAATTCACCGCTCAAGGCTTCAATCGCCCCTGGCGGCAGCGGTCTGGTTTTATCTATGGTTACTTCAACACGCATCATTGCCCCCGAAGTCATTTACTGTGTATTTATACAGTCAATATCCTGCGGGAGCAAGAGGGCATGATAAAAAAATCAGCAGGCAGTGACTGACCAGTTAATGCTTTCCCCGGCGAGGAATGGCACGATGGATTCGTTGCCTAATGCAATCTCTTCCGGCTGGGTTATTGTCACACGCTGTAGTTCGATAAAATCTTCGTTGACCGGCAAACCATAGAAGCGCGGGCCGTTCAGTGAACAGAAGGCTTCCAGGTGCTGTAGCGCGCCAAGTTGCTCAAACACCGTGGCATAGGCCGGCATGGCGCTTGGGGCGTTGAACACGCCGGCACAGCCGCAGCTCGACTCTTTACGATGCTTGGCATGTGGCGCGGAATCGGTGCCCAAGAAGAAGCGATCCGAACCGCTGGCTACGGCATTGCGCAGCGCTTCCTGGTGAATGTTGCGCTTTAGAATTGGCAGGCAGAACAGATGGGGGCGAATGCCACCTACCAGCATATGGTTACGGTTGAACATCAGGTGTTGCGGGGTAATGGTCGCACCAAGGAAACGATTGCCTTCTTGCACGTACTGAGCGGCTTCTTTGGTAGTGATATGCTCGAAAACAATTTTCAGTTCCGGGAAGTTGTGGCGAATCGGTTCCATGACGCTGTCAATGAAGCGTGCTTCACGGTCAAAAATATCGACGCCAGCATCGGTCACTTCGCCGTGAATCAACAGCGGCATACCAATCTTCTGCATTTGCTCCAGCAGCGGGTAGATGCCTTTCACATCGCTGACGCCATGGTTGGAGTTGGTGGTGGCATTGGCCGGATACAGCTTGGCGGCGGTGAACACGCCTTGGGCAAACCCATCGACCAGTACCGAGGCGTTCAGTGAATCGGTCAGGTAACAGGTCATCAATGGGGTGAAGTTATGGCCCTGCGGTACGGCTGCCAAAATACGTTCGCGGTAGTGTTGCGCAGCTGCAATTGTGGTAATCGGCGGCGCCAGATTCGGCATCACAATCGCCCGGCCAAATACCTGACTGGTATAGGGCAGAACCGTTTTCAGCATGTCATCGTCACGCAGGTGGATATGCCAGTCGTCAGGGCGGCGAATTTTCAGGGCTTGAGGGTGTGCGGTCATGTTGCAAAACTCCGGCGGTCAGAAATACGTCAGGTAAAAGCGAATAATGAGGATGTTATTCACGCCGGGGTGTAAGGATAAGCGGAAAGCGGCTGCGATGCATCTGTTTGTTCATCGCAAGTTGAAAACAATCGGCTAACAGGCGCATAGTAATGATGTTCCAACTGTTTTTGCCAACGGTGTGGTTGGCTATCAAGTTATTAAGTAACAATGGGAGATTGAAATGGAAGTTCGTGTGATCGCTACCCTGCAAGCGAAGAGTGAATTTATTGATGCAGTAAATGATGCGGTGCATCAGATCGTCGAGGCCAGCCGCCAGGAACAGGGTAATTTGCAGTACGATCTGCACCGGGATCTGGACAAGCCGGGCACCTTTGTCTTCTTTGAACGCTGGGCTAGCGCCGATGCACTGGAAAAACACAATGCCACTGCGCACTTCAAGCAGTTCGTCGGTCAGATTGATGGCAAACTCGAGTTGCTGGATATCAAGCGAGTGGCGAAAATTGCCTGAGATATGGGCCGCAAGCGATAAAAAACCCGCAGATTGCGGGTTTTTTTATCACTTGGATTAACTTAGTCGTTAATCGGTTGCGGTTTGGTGGCTGGTGCCGTAGCCGTGGTGGCTGCGGCATGCCCACCGGCAGAGCCTTTACCTTCGAAGTTGAAGGCAGGGCGGTGCCAGTCGCTTTGCTTCGGTGCTTCTGGCTGATAAGCCGGCGCTGGTGCCTTGGTCATTGGAGCACTGGCGATATGCTTGTACAGCGTAGCGCCTTGCGTTTCGTTAACCACCACCGGAGCGGCTGCGACAACAGGTTCGGCAACCGCAGCCGCTTCAACTGTCACATCCTCCGGTTGGGCAACCACCGGTTCGCTCACCGGTTGCGGTGCGGGTTCAACCGCCGCTTCAACCGCGGTGTCGGTAACGGTTTTATCCGTCGCCTCTTCTGCCGGAGCGGCCGCTGCGGTTTCAACCACCGGGGCCATCTCAGTCTCAGCCACTGGTGCAGGCTGAGCGTCGTCAGATTCGATGAGCTCTGGCGCTGCGGCCGGTACGCTATCTTCAGCGTTGGTTTCTGCCTCTTTAACCGGGGTCTCAGCGGTTTCCGCCACGTCTTCGGCCAGTTGGCTATTGATTACCGGTTCGTCAGTTGCCGGTTCGTCAGCAGTCTGAACCGGTGCCGATGGCGTCGGTTCGGTTTCAACGGCTGGTTGAACAGGCGTGGCCTGAACTTGCTCGCTTGCGTCGGTCAACAACGGAGCAGCAACGCTGGCTGCGGCTACGGCTTCGGTTGTCATGACGTTTTCAGCGGCAATATCGGTCGCTTCGGCAGCGACTTCGGCTTCTTCTACCGCTGGAGCCGCTTGTGTGACAGGGTAACTTACCCATACTTTACCAGAGGCCATTTCTGGTGAGACGAAAGCGCCCGCCAGCGGCATTGGCGACTGGGTTGGGTAGCGTTCGTCACGGTAACGGCGACGACGCTGGCCACTGACGCGCAGATGGCGTGGTGAGCGGCGTGAACGACGCGGCATACCGTTTTCACCATTGCGGGCCTCACCCTGTACATCATCTTCAGGGGAGGTGGCGACGGCTTCCGGCAGCAGTTTGACGCCGTCTTCCGCAGTCGAGGCTTGCTTCACTGCTTCGGTTTTCGCCGCCGGCATTTTGGGTGCCAACAGTTCTTCCGCCGCGCTCTGCAGTTCTTCTTCGGCAGACTGAATGCGGACACGTTGCGACAACTGACGACGTTGACGGCGCTGTGCCGGCTGCTGATGACGATCGTCTTGATCTTCATCGGCTGCTGCTGCCACAGGTGCTTCAACGCTTTCCAGCGCCTTCACTTCCTGCTGAGCCTGACGTTTTTCTTCCTGACGGCGACGTTGGCGTTCGGCACGCTGTTCACGGCGTTGCTGCTGTTCTTCACGCTGCGCCTTGGCGGCTTCTTCCGACTGAGCTTCGGCGGCAACCGGCGCGTTTTGCGCTGCGTTGCGACGGTTACGGCGCTGCTCGTCACGGGACTCGCGAGGTTCGCGTGCTTCGCGATTATCGCGGCCTTCACCACGTTCTCTACGTTCGCCACGTTCTGGACGCTCACCGCGATCGCTACGTTCACCACGCTCGTTACGGTCACCGCGTTCGTTACGGTCACCACGTTCGCCGCGATCTTTGCGGCCGGCGCCTTGACGGCGTTGGCCACGACGATCCTGACGACGGTTTTCGCTGTTTTCAGCTTTCGGCGTTTCAGCCGGCTTTTCTTCTACCGCCGGTTGTTCATCCGCCGCGAACAGTGCTTTCAGACCACCGAACAGACGACCCAGCAGGCCTGGCTTGGCAGCAGCCGGCGCCGTTGATTTGGCGACCGCGACAGGTTTGGCCACTGCCACGGTTTCTTGCGCCGGCGGTGGGGCATCGGCAGCCAGAGAGAAGGAGGCCAGCGCCGGTTGTTCTGGACGTTTGCGCTCCATTGGCGCATCTTCCAGCGGCTGTGCCATCTCTTCTTCGTGCAGTTTCGGCAGCAGGTAGCTCAGGGTTGGGGTTTCTTCGCCTTTGCGCACGCGCAATACCGAATAATGTGGCGTTTGCATCTGATCGTTTGGCACGATGATGGCTTTGACGCCGCCCTGACGCTTTTCAATGGCGCTGACGGACTCACGCTTTTCGTTCAGCAGGTAAGATGCCACCTGGACCGGCACGATAGCATGAACTTCTTTGGTGTTTTCCTTCAGCGCTTCTTCTTCGATCAGGCGCAGAATAGAGAGTGCCAACGATTCGTTGTCACGCACGGTACCGGTGCCGTTACAGCGCGGGCAGACGTGATGGCTGGATTCGCCAAGCGATGGGCTGAGGCGTTGACGGGACATCTCAAGCAGGCCAAAGCGGGAGATGCGGCCGATCTGGATACGTGCACGGTCCTGACGGACGGCGTCGCGCAGACGGTTTTCCACTTCACGCTGGTGGCGTACCGGGGTCATGTCAATAAAGTCGATAACGATCAGGCCACCGAGGTCACGCAAGCGCAACTGGCGAGCGATTTCATCAGCCGCTTCCAGGTTGGTATTGAAAGCGGTTTCTTCAATATCGCCACCGCGGGTTGCACGTGCGGAGTTGATATCGATGGCGGTCAGTGCTTCGGTGGTATCGATAACAATCGACCCGCCGGAAGGCAGACGCACTTCACGCTGGAAGGCGGACTCAATTTGCGATTCAATCTGGTAATGGCTGAACAGGGGGATTTCACCACTGTAAAGTTTGATTTTGCTGCTGAAATCAGGACGGCCCAGCGCGGCAATGTGCTCTTTCGCCAGGTCGAGAATTTTCGGGTTGTCGATCAGGATTTCGCCGATGTCCGGGCGCAGATAATCGCGGAATGCACGCACGATAACGTTGCTTTCCTGATGGATCAGGAAGGGAGCCGGGCGACCTTCGGCGGCTTTCTTGATGGCATCCCAGTGCTTCAGGCGGAATGACAGATCCCATTGCAGCGCTTCGGCAGATTTGCCGACGCCCGCAGTGCGGACAATCAGACCCATGCCGTCGGGTAATTGCAGCGAGGACAACGCCTCTTTCAGTTCGGTGCGGTCATCACCTTCGATACGGCGAGAAATACCGCCGGCTCGCGGGTTGTTCGGCATCAACACCAGGTAACTGCCTGCCAGGCTGATGAAGGTGGTCAAGGCGGCGCCTTTGTTACCACGTTCTTCTTTATCAACCTGTACGATCACTTCCTGGCCTTCGCGCAGCACATCTTTGATGTTAGGACGGCCATGAGAGGAATAATTGCTAGGGAAGTATTCGCGGGCGATTTCTTTAAGGGGGAGGAAACCATGTCGTTCTGCGCCGTAATCTACGAACGCGGCTTCAAGACTTGGTTCAATGCGGGTGATTTTGCCTTTGTAAATATTCGCCTTTTTCTGTTCATGACCTGGGCTTTCAATGTCCAAATCATACAGCCGCTGTCCATCTACTAGGGCAACACGCAACTCTTCCTGCTGAGTCGCGTTAATCAACATTCTTTTCATCTTAACTTACTCGTTATTTTTTACATTATCGACAGAGCTGCGGGCAAAAATATCCGTCATACTTCAGGCAGTTTCTGCATTGACGGCGCTTTCTCATCCCCGTCGCACCGGTGTCGATGCGCCTGGAGACTCGTTTAGTTGCCGCCTTTATGCAACCTGAATTATTAAGGGTATAACCTCATGGCCGGGTTAAACCGAAAGCCCCGTGTCTTCTCGCAAAGCCGTCAACCTCACGGTTGTCGCCTGCATAGGGGCGCATTATCTCGGTAAGCCTGCGTTTCTTTGTGAAAGCAGCGCTTTTGAGTCAGGGAATAGTCTCTGATTTACGTCGACAGATCTGATTCCATTTTACCGGCCAAGCTGCAACCCGCAGCCCGCTAATTGTTTGATTTCACATTACGTCTTACGCCATTGCTGCGTTTTTGTGCAACCAGACAAACTTTATAATTCCGCAATTTCCCTTGTTATAACGAGAATCAAGGCGGAAAGTGACCTCATTATTCCACTGCTGATACCGTTATAGCAAGGTGACTTTTTCTTAACTGCGGAAGAAATCGCAAACGATCAAACCGGCTTGCTGCCTTATTGTTCGCCACGATCAATTCCACCGTCAAAGTGACAGTTAAGCACATAAAAAGAGGTGGCGCTATTTACGCGCTGTATTTAGAATCTCGCCCCATGAAAACGAACAATCCCGCAGTACAACTGATCACGATTTCTGACGATGAAGCGGGTCAGCGAATCGACAACTTTCTCCTTGCTCGTCTGAAAGGCGTGCCGAAGAGTATGATTTACCGCATCGTGCGCAAGGGCGAGGTGCGGGTGAACAAAGGCCGCATCAAGGCGGAATACAAGCTGGCAGCCGGCGACGTGGTTCGTGTGCCACCGGTGCGGGTAGCCGAACGCGAAGAGGCGCCGGTGTCCGCCAAACTGGATAAAGTGGCGGCGCTGGCCAATTGCATCCTGTACGAAGACGACCATCTGTTACTGCTGAACAAACCCTCCGGCACAGCCGTGCACGGCGGCAGCGGCTTGAGCTTCGGCGTCATCGAAGGGTTGCGTGCCCTGCGACCGGAAGCGCGCTTTCTGGAGCTGGTGCACCGGCTGGATCGCGATACCTCCGGCGTATTGCTGGTGGCGAAGAAGCGCTCGGCGCTGCGTTCGCTGCATGAGCAACTGCGGCTGAAGGGCATGCAAAAGGATTATCTGGCGTTGGTACGCGGTCAGTGGCAATCGCATTGCAAAGCGGTGCAGGCGCCGTTGCTGAAGAACATTCTGCAAAGCGGTGAGCGCATAGTGCGCGTCAGCAGCGAAGGTAAACCGTCGGAAACCCGCTTTAAGGTGGAAGAGCGGTTTGAACATGCCACCTTGGTGAAGGCCAGCCCGATTACCGGTCGCACCCATCAGATACGCGTTCATACTCTGCATGCCGGTCATCCCATTGCCTTTGACGATCGTTATGGCGATCGCGAGTTCGACCGGCAGTTGGCCGGCACCGGCCTCAAGCGTCTATTCCTGCATGCGGCGGCGTTGCGTTTTGAGCATCCCGGCACCGGCGAAACGCTACGTATCGAAGCGCCGATGGATGACGAACTGCGTCATTGCCTGCAAGTGCTGCGCAAGCAGGCACAGAAGTAACCATCAAGCTTATCCCAGCGGGTTGAGTCCTTCGGCCCGCAGCATCTCCAGCAGTGCGATCAGCGGCAGACCGACCAGCGTGTTCGGGTCTCGGCCTTCCAACCGGTCAAACAAGGCAATGCCTAATCCTTCGCTTTTAAAGCTGCCGGCGCAGTTGAGCGGCTGCTCGCGTTGCACGTAAGTGGCGATTTCCGCCTCTGCGAGCGTACGGAAATGGACATGAAACGGTTCGCATAACGCCTGCAGATGCCCACTGCGACTGTTGTACAGTGCCAGACCGGTATAAAAGGTGACGCGCTTGCCGCTGGCCTGACGCAATTGCGCACGAGCATTGTCTTCGCTGTGTGGCTTGCCGCTAATGCGGCCATCCAGTACGCACACCTGATCGGAACCGATGATCAAATGGTCCGGGTAGGCGGACGACAACGCCTGTGCCTTAGCCGCGGCCAGGCGCAGCACCAGTGCTTCGGCGCTTTCGCCTGCCAACGGGCTTTCATCAACCTGCGGCGCGGCGCATATAAAAGGCAGTTGCAGCTTCTCCAGCAGCAGTTTGCGGTAGGGGGAAGTTGAGGCTAACAGTAATCTCTGCATAAATTTTTTCGTAAACCATAGCGTATTTGGTAGCGGCATCTTAAACTGTCGGCCGCTGTGGAAGCGAATATTGGTGAAAGGTGCCGTTTTACGGCCTTTTTCTTTGACTCTACGTCGTTACAAAGTTAATATGCGCGCCCTATGCAAAAGGTAAAATTACCCTTGACCATTGATGCGGTACGTACCGCTCAGAAACGCCTGGACTATGTTGGTGTCTATGCGCCTGAGCAGGTTACACGTGTTGCCGACTCCGTGGTCAGTGTGGATAGTGATGTTCAGGTATCGTTGTCGTTTGATATTGACAACCAACGCCTGGCGGTGATTACAGGGCAAGCGGACGTCGCGGTAACGCTGATGTGCCAGCGCTGTGGAGTCCCGTTTGAACATCACGTTCACACAACGTATTGTTTTAGCCCGGTCGTCAATGATGAGCAGGCTGAGGCATTACCGGAAGCGTACGAACCGATCGAAGTTGACGAATTTGGCGAAGTCGATCTGTTGGCAATGATTGAAGATGAAATTATTCTTTCGCTGCCAGTCGTTCCGGTACATGAATCTGAACACTGTGAAGTGTCCGAAGCGGACATGGTATTTGGCAAACTGCCTGAAGAGGCGGAGAAACCGAATCCGTTTGCCGTATTAGCCAGTTTAAAGAAAAGTAATTGAGGAGTAAGGTCCATGGCCGTACAACAGAACAAACCAACCCGTTCCAAGCGTGGCATGCGTCGTTCACACGATGCGCTGACCACGACTACTTTGTCTGTAGACAAAGTATCCGGTGAAACTCACCGTCGTCACCACATCACTGCCGACGGTTTCTACCGCGGTCGCAAGGTTATCGGCTAAGTAGCGGTACCTTGACTCGTCTAACCCTGGCGTTAGATGCAATGGGCGGGGACTTCGGTCCCTGCGTCACAGTGCCTGCTTCATTGCAGGCACTGGCCTCTAATTTACAGCTTCATCTCCTGCTGGTCGGCGATCCCGACGCCATCTCCCCCTTACTTGCCAAAGCCGATCCGATTCTTTTGGAACGTCTGCAAGTCGTGCCCGCCGAGTCAGTCATTGCCGGCGACGCCAAGCCTTCACAAGCGATACGCGCCAGCCGCGGCACCTCCATGCGCATCGCGCTGGAGCTGATTAAGCAGGGCGAGGCGCAGGCGTGTGTCAGTGCGGGCAATACCGGAGCGCTGATGGGGTTGGCCAAGATGTTGATCAAGCCGCTGGACGGCATCGAACGGCCGGCGTTGATGACGGTCATTCCCAACCAGCAGCGCAGCAAGACGGTGGTGCTGGATCTGGGCGCCAACGTGGAGTGCGACAGCACCATGCTGGTGCAGTTCGCCGTGATGGGCGCCGTAATGGCGGAAGAAGTGGTAGGCATAGCGCAACCGCGCGTGGCGCTGCTGAACATCGGCGAAGAAGAGACCAAAGGTCTGGATAATATCCGCGAAGCGGCCGCTGTTTTAAGAAAAACTTCGACAATCAACTATATTGGTTATCTGGAAGGAAACGATCTGCTCACCGGTAAAACCGATGTCATGGTCTGCGACGGCTTTGTTGGCAACGTCACGCTGAAGACGATGGAAGGTGTGATAAGGCTGTTTTTATCTTTGCTGAAATCCTCCGGCGACGGCGGTAAGCAGGCGTGGTGGTTGAAATTGTTGGGCCGTTGGTTACAAAAAAGAGTGACCAGGCGTTTCGGTCACTTGAACCCCGACCAGTATAATGGTGCATGTCTGTTAGGATTGCGGGGCACCGTAATCAAGAGCCACGGCGCGGCGAACCAACGTGCGTTCGCGGTCGCCATCGAACAGGCTGTGCAGGCGGTGCAGCGGCAAGTCCCTGACAGGATTGCGGCGCGCCTTGAGGCTGTATTACCCAAGAGTGACTGATCGTACATGTATACAAAGATTCTCGGTACGGGGAGTTATTTACCCGTACAAGTACGCACCAATGCTGATTTGGAAAAAATGGTGGATACCTCTGACGAGTGGATCGTCACGCGTACCGGTATCCGTGAACGCCGTATCGCAGCCGCAGACGAAACGGTTGCGACCATGGGCTTCGAGGCAGCAAAACATGCGCTGGAAATGGCCGGCGTGGCGAAAGAAGATCTTGGTCTGATCATTGTTGCGACCACTACCTCGAGCCATGCTTTCCCAAGTTCAGCCTGCCAGATTCAGCAAATGCTGGGCGTCAAGGACTGTGCGGCCTTCGATTTGGCCGCGGCTTGCGCCGGTTTTACCTATGCGTTGAGCGTGGCCGATCAATACATCAAGAACGGTGCGGTGAAGCATGCGCTGGTGATCGGCGCCGACGTGCTGTCACGCACCCTCGATCCTGACGATCGCGGCACCATCATCCTGTTTGGTGATGGCGCCGGGGCGGTCTTGCTGGGAGCTTGCGAACAACCGGGTATTTTGTCTACTCACCTGCATGCCGACGGCAGTTACGGCGGGTTGTTGACGCTGCCGTATAAAGATCGCCAGCAGCAGGAAAAGCCGGCCTACGTCACCATGGCGGGCAATGAAGTCTTTAAGGTTGCGGTTACGGAACTGGCGCATATCGTTGATGAAACGCTCGCGGCCAACAATCTGGACCGTAGCGAGCTGGACTGGTTGGTGCCGCATCAGGCCAATCTGCGCATTATCAGCGCGACGGCAAGAAAACTGGGTATGGAGATGGACAAGGTGGTGGTGACCCTCGATCGTCACGGCAATACCTCTGCCGCCTCGGTACCCGCAGCGCTGGATGAAGCGGTGCGTGACGGGCGGATCCAACGCGGTCAACTGGTGTTGCTTGAAGCATTTGGCGGCGGCTTTACCTGGGGCTCGGCGCTGGTTCGTTTCTGAATTGACAGGAAGATAAAATGACGCAATTTGCAATGGTATTTCCTGGCCAGGGGTCGCAGACCGTTGGCATGCTGGCCGAGTTGGCCGCCGAGTATCCTGTGGTTGAACAGACCTTCGCCGAGGCGTCTGCTGCCCTGGGCTATGACCTGTGGCAACTGGTGCAGCAGGGGCCGGCCGAAGAACTGAATAAAACCTGGCAGACGCAGCCTGCGCTGCTGGCGGCGTCGGTCGCCATTTTCCGCGTTTGGCAGCAGCAGGATGGGAAAATGCCAGCGTTTATGGCTGGCCATAGCCTGGGTGAATATTCCGCGCTGGTGTGTGCGGGCGTGCTGGATTTCCAGGCGGCAATCCGCCTGGTCGAGCTGCGCGGCAAACTGATGCAGGAAGCGGTGCCGGCGGGCACTGGCGCCATGTACGCCATTATCGGCCTGGATAACGACGCCATCGCCAAAGCGTGCGAAGAATCCGCACAGGGCGAAGTGGTTGCTCCGGTGAACTTCAACTCACCTGGCCAGGTGGTGATTGCTGGCAACAAGGACGCGGTTGAGCGTGCCGGTGCCGCCTGTAAGGCCGCTGGCGCCAAGCGTGCGCTGCCGTTACCGGTCAGCGTGCCTTCGCATTGCGCACTGATGAAACCGGCGGCGGACAAGCTGGCCGAGGCGTTGAAAGAGATCGACTTCAATGCACCACAGATACCGGTGGTCAACAACGTCGATGTGCGCAGCGAAACCGATCCGCAGGCGATCCGCAGCGCGCTGGTTCGCCAATTGTTCAGCCCGGTACGCTGGACCGAAAGCGTAGAATTCATTGCGGCGCAGGGCGTCGGCTCGCTGCTGGAGGTCGGTCCGGGCAAAGTGCTCACCGGTCTGACCAAACGCATTGTCGATACCATGACGGCATCAGCGGTTAACGACCCAGCCAGCCTGTCAGCGGCGCTTGAACAATAAAGAGGAAAACAATGAGCTTCGAAGGAAAAGTTGTTCTGGTCACCGGCGCAAGCCGCGGTATTGGCCGGGCTATTGCAGAATCGTTTGTTGCGCGTGGCGCAAAAGTTATCGGTACCGCGACCAGTGAAAAGGGCGCAGAAGCCATCAGCGACTATCTGGGCACAAACGGTAAAGGGTTTATGTTAAACGTTGTTGATGCTCAATCTATCGACAGCGTGCTGGCATCGATTCGTGCGGAATTTGGCGAAATCGACATTTTAGTGAATAATGCCGGCATTACGCGTGATAACCTGCTGATGCGTATGAAAGACGATGAGTGGCAGGATATTCTTGATACTAATCTGACTTCCGTATTCCGTCTGTCAAAAGCGGTAATGCGAGCTATGATGAAAAAGCGGTTTGGCCGGATCATCACTATCGGTTCCGTTGTTGGAACCATGGGCAATGCAGGGCAGGCTAACTACGCGGCGGCTAAAGCCGGCTTGATTGGTTTTAGCAAATCTTTGGCACGTGAAGTTGCTTCTCGTGGCATTACGGTCAACGTCGTGGCTCCTGGCTTTATTGAGACGGACATGACACGGGCGTTGACAGAAGATCAACGTGCAGGCATTTTGACATCGGTTCCAGCCAATCGGCTGGGTGATGCTAAAGAAATCGCCAGCGCTGTTGCATTTTTAGCCTCTGATGAGGCTGGCTATATCACCGGTGAAACATTGCATGTCAATGGCGGCATGTACATGATTTAAAAAATGCGAAAACTATTTGCGTTATTTGGGGTAAAAACCGCAAAATAGCGTAAAATCGTGGTTTGACCAGCCGGGATTTAGTTGCATCTTTTTCAACATTTTATACACTACGAAAACCATCGCGAAAGCGAGTTTTGATAGGAAATTTAAGAGTATGAGCACTATCGAAGAACGCGTTAAGAAAATCATTGTTGAGCAACTGGGTGTTAAACAGGAGGAAGTGGTAAACACTGCTTCTTTCGTTGAAGATCTGGGTGCTGATTCTCTTGACACTGTTGAGTTGGTAATGGCGCTGGAAGAAGAATTCGACACCGAAATTCCAGACGAAGAAGCTGAGAAAATCACTACTGTTCAGGCAGCTATTGATTTCATCAACCAGAACCAGCAGTAAGCGAACATATCTAGGCGGTCACTCGACCGCCTAAGTTTTTTCTATCTCTAGTGTCATATTTTCCCTCCTTGGAGGACAAACGTGTCTAAGCGTCGAGTAGTTGTGACCGGACTGGGCATGTTGTCTCCTGTCGGCAATACGGTAGAGTCCACATGGAACGCTCTTCTTGCCGGTCAGAGTGGCATCAGCCTGATCGAACATTTCGATACTACTGCCTATGCAACGCGTTTTGCTGGCTTGGTAAAGAATTTTAACGTTGAGGATTTCATCTCTCGCAAAGATGCGCGCAAGATGGACCTCTTCATTCAGTACGGCATCGCCGCCGGCATGCAGGCCATGCAGGACGCCGGGCTGGATATCACCGAGGCCAACGCCGGCCGCATTGGCGCCGCTATTGGCTCCGGCATCGGCGGTTTGGGTCTGATTGAAGAAAATCACAGTTCGCTGGTCAACGGTGGCCCGCGGAAAATAAGCCCGTTCTTCGTGCCGTCCACCATCGTCAACATGATTGCCGGGCACCTGACCATCATGTATGGCATGCGTGGGCCGAGTATTTCGATTGCCACCGCCTGCACCTCAGGCGTGCATAACATTGGCCATGCCGCGCGTATCATTGCTTACAATGATGCTGACGTTATGCTGGCCGGTGGGGCAGAAAAAGCCAGTACCCCATTGGGCGTTGGCGGTTTCGGCGCAGCGCGCGCGCTGTCCACCCGCAACGACAACCCGCAGGCGGCAAGCCGTCCATGGGACAAAGACCGTGACGGTTTCGTACTGGGCGACGGCGCAGGTATGATGGTGCTCGAAGAGTACGAACACGCCAAAAAGCGCGGTGCAAAAATTTACGCAGAAGTTGTCGGTTTTGGTATGAGCAGCGATGCCTACCATATGACCTCACCGCCGGAAAACGGCGCAGGTGCGGCATTGGCGATGGAGCACGCGTTGAAAGATGCGGGTGTGACAACGTCACAGGTTGGTTATATCAATGCGCACGGTACCTCAACGCCGGCCGGTGATAAAGCGGAAGCAGAAGCGGTCAAATCGGTGTTTGGTGCCGATGCGGCACGGGTGATGGTCAGCTCGACCAAATCGATGACCGGCCACCTGTTGGGGGCTGCGGGTGCGATTGAATCGATCTTCACCGTACTGGCACTGCGCGATCGGGCGGTTCCGCCGACCATCAACCTGGATAACCCGGATGAAGGTTGCGATCTGGACTTTGTACCGCATGAAGCGCGTCAGGTAACCGATTTGGAATATACCCTGTGTAACTCCTTCGGTTTTGGCGGCACCAACGGCTCGCTGATTTTCCGTCGCGTTTAAACATCGTTTGGTCTGTCTTTGGAAGCCCGGTCTTGAACCGGGCTTTTTTTATGCCACGCCAGGCCAACCGGCTGCCGTGCCTGTTATTCTGTAATCAAAACCGAAACCCTCTGGGGGAGATATGTACTGGATTAATGGGCAACAACATGATGCGCTGGCGCCAAGCGACCGTGGCCTGCAGTTTGGTGACGGTTGTTTCACCACAGCACGGGTGGTTGACGGGCAAATCGACCTGTTGCCCTGGCATATCGAACGAATGCAGCAGGCGGCGCAGCGGTTGATGTTGCCGCATACCGATTGGCCGGCCCTGGAGCAGGAAATGCGCCAGGCGGCAGAATCTATCCCGCTAGGCGTGGTCAAAGCGATACTGACGCGCGGCAGCGGCGGGCGGGGTTACAGCCCGCAAGGGTGTAGTCATCCGAAGCGCATTGTGTCGCGCAGCGCCTATCCACAGCATTATCTTCGCCTGCGTGAACAGGGGATCCGGTTGGCGCTCAGCCCGGTGCCATTGGCGCGCAACCCGCTGCTGGCCGGTCTGAAGCACCTTAATCGTCTGGAGCAGGTGCTGATTCGCGCGCATCTTGACCAGACTGACGCCGACGAGGCGCTGGTGCTTGACACTGCCGGGTTGCTGGTGGAATGCTGTGCGGCTAATTTGTTCTGGCGTAAGGGAAAGGCGGTCTACACGCCGGATCTTGGCCAGGCGGGCGTAACTGGCCTGATGCGGCGCCGGGTGATGGAGCTGCTGGCGGGCAGCGAGTATGCGCTGTATTGCGTCAGCGAGCCGCTTGCTACCCTGGCCGACGCCGACGAGGTGTTGGTGAGCAATGCACTGATGCCTTTGCTGCCGGTTAATATGGCGCATCAGTGGCATTATCACTCGCGCCGGTTATACGATTTTTTAAGCCCACACTGTTGACCATGGCTGATTGATGAAGAGAAAAAAACTGAAGATTGTTTCGTTAGTAGTTGTTCTGGTATTGGCCCTGCTGTTTTGGGGTTACCAGAAGGTTGAGCGCTTTGCCGATACGCCGTTGGCGATTCAGCAGGAAGCGATCTTCAAACTGCCTGCCGGTACTGGCCGCGTGGCGCTGGAAGGCTTGCTGGTACGTGACAAATTGATCCGTAGCGGAAAATGGTTCCCCTGGTTGCTGAAGCTTGATCCTGAACTGGCTGAATTCAAGGCCGGTACTTATCGCTTTACGCCGGGCATGACGGTGCGCCAGATGCTGGAGCTGTTGGCCAGTGGCAAGGAAGCGCAATTCAGCGCCCGCTTTATTGAAGGCTCTCGTCTGCGTGACTGGCTGCTGGTTTTGCAGCAATCCCAATACCTGAAACACACGCTGGCAGGCAAGAGTGAGGCGCAAATCGCCGAGGCGCTCGGCCTGCCGGCAGGCGTTCAGCCAGAAGGGTACTTATATCCCGACACCTATGCCTACACCGCTGGCATGACCGATATCGCCTTGCTCAAACGAGCACATTTACGCATGGTAAAAGCCCTGGAAGATGCATGGCAGGGGCGTGACACGTCGTTGCCCTACAAAACCCCCGAACAGCTGCTGACCATGGCGTCGATCGTTGAAAAAGAAACCGCCGTGCCGGAAGAGCGTACCAAGGTAGCGTCGGTGTTCGTCAACCGTTTGCGTATCGGCATGCGGCTGCAAACCGATCCGACGGTCATTTATGGCATGGGAGAAGGATATAATGGCAACATCAGTCGCAAGGATCTGGAAACGCCGACACCTTATAATACCTATGTGATCAATGGACTGCCGCCAACGCCGATCGCCATGCCGAGTCAGGCTTCGCTGGAAGCCGCCGCACACCCGGCAAAAACCCCTTATCTGTATTTTGTTGCCGACGGCAAGGGTGGTCATACCTTTACCACTAACCTGGCGAACCACAATAAGGCGGTGCGCCTTTACCGTCAGGCGTTGAAGGAAAAGAATGAACAGTAAATTCGTGGTTATTGAAGGACTGGAAGGTGCGGGCAAAACCACTGCGCGCAACACCGTGGTCGATGTATTGCGCCAGCACGGTATCAACGACATCGTTTTCACCCGCGAGCCGGGCGGTACGCCGCTGGCGGAAAAGCTGCGCGATCTGTTCAAGCGCGGTTACCAAGGTGAGCTGCCGACCATCAAGGCTGAAGTGCTGATGCTGTACGCCGCGCGTGTGCAACTGGTGGAAACGGTGATCAAGCCGGCGTTGGCACGCGGCGCCTGGGTGGTCGGCGATCGGCACGATCTGTCGTCACAGGCCTACCAGGGCGGTGGCCGCGGCGTAGATCAGCGCCTGATGGCATCGTTGCGCGATACCGTATTGGGTGATTTCCGCCCCGATTTAACGCTTTACCTTGATTTACCGCCGCTGGTCGGGCTACAGCGGGCACAGGCGCGCGGTGCGCTGGATCGTATCGAACAGGAAGCCTTGCCATTCTTTGAACGTACTCGCGCTCGCTATCAGCAGCTGGCGGCGGCGGATGCAACGATAGTCACCATTGATGCGGCACAGCCGCTCGAGCAGGTGACGGGCGACATTGGCCGTTGCGTTGCCGCGTGGTTGCAACAACAGGAACACGCCTGATGAATTGGTATCCGTGGCTGAATGCGCCTTACCGTCAACTGATCGCTCAATATGCCGCTGGGCGCGGGCATCATGCGCTGCTGCTGCATGCAGCGGCAGGCAATGGCGATGAGGCGCTGGTCTATGGCATTAGCCGCTGGCTGATTTGCCAGCAACGCAACGGCGAAAAAAGCTGCGGCACATGCCATGCATGTCGGCTGATGCTGGCGGGCAATCACCCGGATTATCATGTGCTGGCGCCGGAAAAGGGCAAAAGCAGTCTGGGGATCGAACCGATCCGCCAGGTTATTGAAACGCTATATTCGCATGCGCAGCAAGGTGGCGCCAAGGTTGTCTGGTTGGCGCAGGCCGAATCCTTGACCGAAGCGGCCGCCAATGCGCTGTTGAAAACCCTGGAAGAACCACCGGCCAATACCTATTTCCTGTTGGGTTGCCGGGAGCCTTCGCGCCTGCTGGCCACGCTGCGCAGCCGCTGCTTTTACTGGCACCTCACCAGCCCCGACGAGCAGCTCGGTCTGCAATGGTTGAATCGGCAGGTAGTGGCCAACCCGACCGACTGTCTGACGGCGCTGCGGCTGCACGACGGCGCGCCTATTGCCGCCGAGCAATTGCTGCAACCGGAACGTTGGCAACAACGCAGTGCGCTGTGCGACGTGCTGCATGATGCGCTGCTTGGCCAGGACATGCTGGTGCTGTTGCCGGTGCTGAATCACGACAACGTGGCGGAGCGTCTACACTGGCTGTGTAGCTTACTGATCGATGCCATGAAATGGCAGCAGGACGCGGCGAGTTTTGTGCTCAATCAGGATCGGTTGCCGTTGGTACAGCAACTGGCCACGCGGCTTAGCGCTGCGTCGTTGCAACACATCGTTCAACAATGGTTGCATTGCCGACATCAGTTGCTCAGCGTGGTTGGCGTTAACCGCGAACTGCTGCTGACCGAACGGTTACTCAGCTGGGAGCAGATGTTTGCCTCTGCCGGCTATTCTCAACCTCATTCGCTGTAAAAGAGTTAAATATTATGTTGTTAGTAGATTCTCATTGCCATCTTGATAGCCTGGACTACCAAACGCTGCACCAAAATGTGGACGACGCGCTGGCAAAGGCCAAAGCGCGTGACGTTGGTTTTTTCCTGGCGGTGGCCACCACCTTGCCGGGTTATCGGGCAATGACCGATCTGATCGGCCCGCGCGCCGATGTGGCGTTTTCCTGCGGGGTACATCCGCTGAATTTGGAGGACGGCTACGATTACGACGAACTGCGTCAGTTGGCGGCGGCGCAGCAGGTGGTGGCTCTGGGAGAAACCGGGCTGGATTATTTTTATCAAAAAGACAACTGGGCGCTGCAACAGGAGTCTTTTCGTCAACATATTCGTATTGGCCGCGATCTGAATAAACCGGTGATCGTCCATACGCGTGATGCGCGTGAAGATACGCTACGTATCCTGCGAGAAGAGCAAGCCCAGCAGTGTGGTGGCGTGCTGCACTGCTTTACCGAAGATCGGGCAACGGCGGAAGCGCTGCTGGATCTCGGTTTCTATATTTCTTTCTCCGGTATTGTCACTTTCCGCAACGCCGAGCAACTGCGTGACGCGGCGCGTTATGTGCCGCTGGATCGTATGCTGGTGGAAACAGACTCTCCCTACCTGGCGCCGGTACCGCACCGTGGCAAAGAAAACCAACCCGCGTATGTGCGTGATGTAGCTGAATATCTTGCGGTTTTGAAAGGCGTGAGCCTTGAGACGCTGGCAGAGACCACCAGCGCCAATTTTTCACGCTTATTTCACATCGAACTCTCATCCTTGGCCTAGGCTTAGGGAACAACTACAGGTCGCGTCTTTTTTTTTAAGCTCGTAATTAATGGCTGAAACGGGTAATGTTCATCGCCGTTTCAGGCCGGGCAATGGGCATTTTTTCATCTTTTTTTACAAATAAATGCGCTTTTAAGGAAAATTCCGCGTCTGATTGGGCGAAACGTGACTGTCATCAAACATTGCGCAGGCTATTTATTTTACTCTGCGTAAAAATTCAAGGGGTGCTCAGACACCCTGAATTGCAGGGGATTTTCTCCCCCCCTTGCAACGCGAAAATTCGCGCGAAGAAGTAGCAAAGCACTATTACTCAGGAGCACACTCAACTATGTTCAAGAACGCATTTGCAAACCTGCAAAAAGTAGGTAAATCGCTAATGCTGCCGGTATCCGTACTGCCTATCGCAGGTATTCTGCTGGGCGTCGGTTCCGCCAATTTTAGCTGGCTACCGGCGGTAGTCTCCCACGTGATGGCGGAAGCGGGCGGGTCTGTATTCGCCAATATGCCGTTGATTTTCGCTATCGGTGTGGCGCTCGGCTTCACCAATAACGACGGCGTCTCTGCGTTGGCCGCCGTGGTAGCCTACGGCATCATGGTGAAAACCATGGCGGTGGTCGCGCCTTTGGTATTGCATTTGCCTGCCGAAGAGATCGCAGCCAAACACCTGGCGGATACCGGCGTGCTGGGGGGGATTATCTCCGGCTCGATCGCTGCCTACATGTTTAACCGTTTCTTCCGCATCCAGTTGCCGGAATACCTCGGCTTCTTTGCCGGTAAGCGTTTTGTGCCGATTATTTCCGGCCTGGCGGCGATCTTCCTTGGTGTGATCCTGTCCTTTATCTGGCCACCTATCGGTACTGCCATCCAGACCTTCTCACAGTGGGCTGCCTATCAGAACCCGGTAGTGGCGTTTGGCATCTACGGCGTGGTTGAGCGTTCTCTGGTGCCGTTCGGTCTGCACCATATCTGGAACGTACCTTTCCAGATGCAAATCGGTGAATTCACCAACGCGGCAGGTCAGGTCTTCCACGGCGATATCCCACGCTACATGGCGGGCGATCCGACCGCGGGCAAACTGTCCGGTGGTTTCCTGTTCAAAATGTACGGTCTGCCGGCCGCGGCGATTGCCATCTGGCACTCGGCCAAACCAGAGAACCGCGCAAAAGTGGGCGGTATCATGATCTCCGCCGCGTTGACCTCGTTCCTGACCGGTATCACCGAACCGATCGAGTTCTCGTTCATGTTCGTGGCACCGATCCTGTATGTGATCCACGCCATTCTGGCTGGCCTGGCGTTCCCAATCTGTATTCTGTTGGGCATGCGTGATGGCACCAGCTTCTCGCACGGTCTGATCGACTTTATCGTTCTGAGCGGCAACAGCAGCAAAATCTGGCTGTTCCCAATCGTTGGTATCATCTACGGTCTGGTGTACTACACCATCTTCCGCGTGCTGATCGCCAAACTGGATCTGAAAACCCCAGGTCGTGAAGATAACGCTGCCGAACAGAGCGCGCAGGGCGGTTCAGAAATGTCCGCGGCGCTGGTTCAGGCCTTCGGCGGCAAAGAAAACATCACCAACCTGGATGCTTGCATCACTCGTCTGCGCGTCAGCGTGGCCGACGTGTCGAAAGTGGACCAGGCCGGTCTGAAGAAACTGGGTGCAGCGGGCGTAGTGGTTGCCGGCTCTGGCGTCCAGGCTATCTTCGGTACCAAGTCTGATAACCTGAAAACCGATATGGATGAATACATCCGTAACAACTGATTCAGGTAGGGGAGTTTTGAGGGAGGCGAAAGCCTCCCTTTTTTATTGCCAGGCCCCGCCTCGCCGGTTATAGATTACCCACGCCGCCGTCCATTTGCAGTTCGGCGCCGACCATAAACGCCGATTCGTCCGAGGCCAGGAATACCGCTGCGTGCGCCAGTTCCAGTGCGCTGCCCATGCGGCCAATCGGCACCAGCGCGCGAATTTCCTGCTTCAGCGTCTCCCGGTCCTTGTCCTGCAAGCCGAGCTTGCCAAAGGCTGGAGTTTCCGTCGGGCCAGGGCTGAGGCCATTGACGCGAATACCGCGTGGATGCAGCTCACCCGACAACGTGCGTGCCAATGAAAGCAAAGCGGCCTTGCTGGCCGCGTAGGCATTACTTTGCGGCAGGCCGATATGCGCGCTGACCGAGCCACACAGAATGACGGAGGCAGGGTTGGCCAGCATTGGCAGCAGCGCCTGAATCAGGAAGAACGGCCCTTTGAGGTTAGTGTTCATCAGACGGTCATAGTCTGCTTCGTTCCATTCTTCCAGCGCATGGTGAGTGACGTCGCCGGCGTTGACAAACAGCACGTCCAGACGTGGCCAGTGCAGTGCCAACTGCTGTGCCAGCTGGCGTTGTTGCGCTACGTCGCCGGCATCGCTCAGTAGCGTAACTACCTCGCCCAATTGACGTTTTGCCGCTTCCAGCCCACTGTGGCTGCGGCCGGTAATCGCTACCGTGGCGCCTTCGGCGATAAACCGGCGGGCGGTTTCCAGCCCAATGCCGCTGGTGCCGCCGGTAATCAAGGCGTATTTGTTTTGCAATCGTGACACGATCTTTCCTCTGGTTTGGTGCGTGATAGCCTCATTATTTGCGTTGTAGTATCCTTTGCATAGTAGGTACCATTTGGATACTAAAGGGGCGGGAGGAAACAAATGACCAATAGCGCGGCATGTCCGGAAGAAAAAAATTTGGCCCGGTTACCCAGCGCCGGGCAACCCTGTCCGATGGTTGATTTTGTCAATCTGCTGTCGGGGAAGTGGGCAATACCGATTTTATACCGGCTGATGATTATTGATGCACCGGTGCGATTTGGTGAACTGCAACGCGCCGTGGCACCGATCGCGCAAAAAGAGCTAACGCGGCAACTGCGCCAGTTTGAACAGCGAGGGTTGGTGACGCGGCATATTTTTCCGCAAGTGCCGCCGCGGGTGGAATATCAGATTACCGAACTGGGCAAGACGCTGCGGCCAACGCTGGACAGCCTGGCCGACTGGATGCATCGCCACGCGCCGCAGTTGATCGGCGCTGATTGTTGATGTTCAACAGCGGGCGGTCGATGCCGAGCAAGTACGCGTGCCCGGCAGGTAAACTGGCGCTAAACGCCGCCATCACCGGCGAGGCTGGCTGATTCTGCACCACTCAACGCAGAAAGTGCGCAATCAGGTTGAAAGCAGTAGAATTTGTCACTCATACTGCGTAAACCTTCTTTCTAGCTAACAAGGAATTCCAGATGGCCGAAGAAACTATTTTCAGTAAAATTATTCGTAAAGAAATTCCCGCTGATGTGGTTTATCAGGACGAACTGGTCACCGCCTTTCGTGATATCTCGCCGAAAGCACCTACACATATTCTGATTGTGCCCAACGTGCTGATCCCGACGGCGAATGACGTTACCCGCGAGCATGAAGCCGCATTGGGGCGTATGGTGACCGTCGCGGCGAAGATTGCTGCCCAGGAGGGCATTGCTGAAGACGGTTATCGGCTGATCATCAACTGCAATCGCCATGGCGGCCAAGAGGTCTATCATATTCATATGCATCTGGTTGGCGGTTGTTCGCTTGGCCCGATGCTGTCTTACTGATTATTGCGAGGGATGCCATGCGCTATACCAAACCGCTGCGTTGCTTGATGGCGCTGGTGTTACCCGCTGCGCTGCTGATGGGCTGCAGCAGCCCGGAAGGCATTGCGGTGAACGAACGCCAAACGGTAGTGATGGATTCGCCGGTGCTGACCGCCGGCATACTGGCCGACCGCCCGGTGGTTAACGACGCTTCGGGGCGGATGATCGCTACCTCGGTGCTGAGCAACACCCAGCCAACCCCGGTCACCGTGCATTACCGTTTCTTCTGGTATGACGATCAGGGGCTGGATATCCGACCGTTCGAAAAACCGCGTGAAATCACCGTTGCGCCGAATTCAGATGCCCAGATCTATTCCATTAATGGCAATCTGGAAGCCAGGCGTGCGCGTCTGTACATCTTTTTATAAGCCATGCGCTTGGCCCCGTTGGAGAGAATGATGAAAAAGTATCTATTTGTGGCTTTGGCTGCGCTGGTGTTGACCGGCTGTCTGCAACGCCCACCGGAACAACCGCAACCGCCGGTGACCATTGAACCGGTAACCCCGACGCCTGACGTTCCTCAGCAGCCGGAGCCGCCAGTCTCCGAGCCGGTACCGCAGCCGCCGAAAATTCAGAGTTTCAATTGGCTGGGCAGCGTACAACCGCTGGTAAGCCAGATGCTGAAAGCCGATGGCGTGACGCCGGGTAGCGTGCTGCTGCTGGACAGCGTGAAAAACAACACCAACGGAGCGCTGCAGACCGGCAAAGCCACTGCTGCGCTGCATAAGGCGTTGGCCTCGAATCAGACCTTCCGCGTGGTGCCGGAAACGCAACTGGCCAGCGCCAAACAAACGCTCGGCCTGTCGGCGGACGACAGTCTTGGCTCGCGCAGCAAGGCCATCGGTCTGGCACGTATCGTCGGCGCGCAGTATGTCTTGTACAGCGACGTCAGCGGTGACGTAAAATCACCGCAAATGGACATGCAGCTGATGTTGGCGCAAAGCGGTGAAATTGTCTGGTCGGGCAATGGCGACGTCAAACGCTAACGCGCAACTGCGAACACTGTTGCAAACCAGACTGCCGGCGGTGAAAACCGCCGGTTGTCGTTTCAGCCCGGTACAGGGGCTGACGGGGGAAAGCTGGCGTATCGAGGGCGAGGGCATTAGTCTGCTGGCGCGTCAGCAGACGCCGGACAAGTCAGTGCTGGGCGTCAGCCGTCAGCGGGAGGCGCGGTTATTACGACGCAGCGCCATTACGCTTGGCCCGAGGGTGGTTGCCCAGAATGCGCACTGGATTATTGTCGAGTGGCTCGATGGTGACGTTGTCACTGAAGCGGCGTTCGACCAGCTTCGGCAAAACGGCGGGCTGGCGCGTTTGACGGCAGATTTGCATCAGCGGCCGCTCAGCGGTTATCGGCTGGATCTGCCGCGGCGGTACCGGCATTATTGGCAGCATATCGACCGGCGGCGCCTCACGCCGGCCTGGCTGCGATTACAGCAACGCTTTGTGCATGCGGCTGTGCCGCAGCCGCTCAAGCTGGCACCGTTGCATATGGATATCCACCCGGACAACATGATTGCCCAACCTCGGCGCATGCGGTTGATTGACTGGGAGTACGCCGCCGACGGTGACGTTGCGCTTGAACTGGCGGCGATGTTTCGATTCAACGCCTGGTCCGGCGAGCAATGCCGGCAATTTATTGAACAGTATGTACAGTACGGCTACCACGATGCGCGCCGGCTGGTATCGCAGGTATCGCGCTGGTTGCCGTGGGTAGATTATCTGATGCTGATGTGGTTTGAAGTCCGCTGGCAGCAAAGCGGCGAGAGTGAGTTTTTGCGCTGGGCCGCAGCGTTGCGCCAGCGATTTTGTTTATCATTACCCCGTTCCGTATGAATCAATGAAGTGAGGTGGCCGTGGGCCCAGTAATGTTAGATGTCGCCAGCTTCGAGCTGGATGCCGAAGAGCGTGAAATTTTGCAGCACCCGCTGGTCGGCGGGTTGATCCTGTTTAGCCGCAATTTCCATGACGTGGCGCAGTTAGGCGAACTGGTGCGGCAAATTCGCGCCGCCTCGCATCAACGGCTGGTGGTGGCGGTCGATCAGGAAGGCGGGCGGGTTCAGCGGTTTCATCAGGGCTTTACCCGCCTGCCGGCGGCGCAGTCATTTGCTGCGCTGCATGAGGCGGAGGAAGCCGCTCGCCTGGCGCAGGAGGCCGGCTGGCTGATGGCGGCGGAAATGATTGCTCAGGATATCGACATCAGCTTCGCGCCGGTACTCGACATCGGTCATTCCAGCGCGGCGATTGGTGAACGTTCATTCCACAGCGATCCGGTGCAGGCATTGGCGATGGCGGAGTGCTTTATCCAGGGGATGCACTCCGCCGGGATGAAAACCACCGGCAAGCACTTCCCGGGACACGGTGCGGTCAGCGCTGACTCGCATAAGGAAACCCCGCGCGATCCGCGACCGCTGGCGCAGATCCGCGAGCATGACATGCGGATCTTCCGTGAGCTTATCAGCCGCCAACTGCTGGACGCGGTGATGCCGGCACACGTCATCTATACTGAAGCAGACTCACGTCCGGCCAGCGGTTCCCCGTACTGGCTCAAGCAGATCCTGCGTGAAGAACTGGGCTTTGACGGTATCATTTTCTCCGATGACCTATCGATGGAAGGCGCGGCGATCATGGGCAGCTATGCCGAACGAGGACAGGCCGCGCTGGATGCCGGTTGTGACATGATTCTGGTGTGCAACAACCGGACCGGTGCCGTTAGCGTGCTGGATAACCTGTCCCCGGTCAAAACAGAGAAGTTGCAGCGGCTGTATCATCAAGGTCGGTTTACCCGCCAGGAATTGCGTGATTCCGCACGCTGGAAGCTGGCACATCAGCAGTTGACGGCGCTCAGCGAACGTTGGGAAGAGCACAAACAGCGCGGCGAGGTGAAGCCGTAGCGCGTCGTATTGCGGCGTTAAATGATGAGGGCCGCGCTGCGGCCCCCCGGCTTGTTGCGAGGATCCTTATGATTATCTATTTGCACGGTTTTGATTCCACCAGCCCCGGCAATCATGAAAAAGTGCTGCAGTTGCAGTTTATCGATCCGGACGTGCGTTTTATCAGTTACAGCACCTTGCATCCACGCCATGATATGCAGCATCTGTTGAAAGAGGTGGACAAGGCATTGCAGCAGTCAGGTGGGCAGCAGGCGCTGATTTGCGGCGTAGGCCTGGGGGGCTTCTGGGCCGAGCGTATCGGTTTTCTGTGTGGTATCCGCCAAGTGGCGATCAATCCCAATCTGTTCCCGGAAGAGCACATGCATGGCAAGATCGATCGTCCGGAAGAGTATCGCGATATCGCCACCAAGTGCGTCGAGGATTTTCGCGAAAAAAACCGCAATCGCTGTCTGGTGCTGTTGTCGCGACAGGACGAAGTATTGGACAACCAGCGCAGTGCGTCACTGTTGCATAAATATTATGAAATCGTCTGGGATGAACGGCAGACGCATAAATTCAAAGATATTTCACCGCATCTGCAACGTATCAAGGCGTTCAAGGTCCTGGCGTAACAGTTCTATAACCTGTTCGATGGCCGCCATTATTGTCATTATGTCGATAATTGGCGGTTTTATTTGCTATGAGAGCAAATAAATCGGCAGCCGAATGTAAAAGACAAAAATGTGATCTGGCGCTAACTATTTGAATCACAATCGTCAAAATCCCCGCACGTCCAGCCTTTAACCAAAAGAAATTGACCTACATCAATTTTGGTATGACCAAATAACCTCCCATGCTATTCTGGCCTCAGACAGCAGGTTTATTTTAAGCGAACCCCATGTATTCTAAGGATATTATTTGTTTACCCTTGGATAACAATTGGTTCACATTTAGAGGGTTATTTTGACAATGCCAATCAAGAAAATCGTCATTGTAGGTGGCGGCGCCGGCGGCCTGGAACTGGCTACCAGCCTGGGCCATAAACTTGGTCGCAAGCACAAGGCAGAGATCACGTTGGTGGATCGCAACCATAGTCACCTGTGGAAACCGTTACTGCATGAGGTGGCAACCGGCTCTCTGGATGACGGTGTGGATGCGCTGAGCTATCTGGCGCATGCCCGCAATCATCACTTCAGCTTCCAGCTTGGTTCGCTGATCAACATCGATCGCGAGACAAAAAAGCTGCACCTGGCGCAGATCTGCGATGAGCAGGGTGAGGAATTGGTGCCGGCCCGCGAATTGACCTATGACATTCTGGTCATGGCATTGGGCAGCACTTCGAACGACTTCGGCACGCCGGGGGTGAAAGATCACTGCATCTTCCTGGATAACCCGCATCAGGCACGACGTTTCCATAATGAAATGCTGAACCTGTTCCTCAAGTTCTCGGCGCAACCGGGCGACAAAGAACGGGTGAACATCGCCATTGTTGGCGGCGGTGCCACCGGGGTTGAACTGTCCGCGGAACTGCATAACGCGGTGAAACAGCTGCACAGCTACGGTTTTGAAGGGTTGGACAACAGCGCGCTGAACGTCACGCTGGTTGAGGCGGGTGAACGCATCTTGCCGGCGTTACCGCCGCGTATTTCCGCTGCGGCGCATCAGGAGCTGAACAAACTGGGGGTGCGGGTGTTGACCAACACCATGGTGACCAGCGCCGATGAAAACGGCCTGAACACCAAGGGGGGCGAGTTCATTGACGCCGATCTGATGGTCTGGGCGGCGGGCATCAAGGCACCGGACTTTATGAAGGATATCGGCGGCCTGGAAACCAACCGTATCAACCAGCTAATGGTTGAGCCGACGCTGCAAACCACCCGTGACCCGAACATTTTCGCCATCGGCGACTGCGCATCCTGCCCGAAAGAAGGCGGTGGTTTTGTGCCACCGCGCGCGCAATCGGCGCACCAGATGGCCTCGCGCTGCTTCAGCAATATTCTGGCGCTGATCAACGGCCAAACGCTGAAGCCGTATGTGTATAAAGACCACGGCTCGCTGGTATCGCTTTCGCGTTTTAGCACCGTCGGCAGCCTGATGGGCAACCTGATGCGCGGCTCGATGATGGTAGAAGGGCGGATTGCCCGCGTGGTGTATATCTCGCTGTACCGTATGCACCAGGTGGCATTACACGGTTACATCAAAACCGGTCTGATGATGCTGGTGGGCGGTATTAACCGCGTGATTCGCCCGCGCCTGAAGATGCACTAAGCGTTTACATGTCAGTCCAAAACCACGCCGCAACGGCGTGGTTAGCTTGCTGACAAAGCAGGAAAAAGCGTGGTTTTTCCTGCTTTGTGGTGAACAGCCGGAAATCAATAAATTGAGTTTCATGATTTTTATTTATTGGCCTCTACTCGCTCTGTGCAGGAATGCGGTTTGTCATCAGTCTGACCACGCCGCAACGGCGGGGTTTTTTAACTGCACCGCCATATTGGGACGGCGACAACCGACCTGGCAGTATAAAATGTTATTATTTACGCGTGGATAGTTAAGATTCGTCCTAAACAACGCCGATTGGCATGATTTCCCGCATCTTTGGTCACATCGTCTTATTGCAGCAACAACAATCCTTGTGCAGACTTTATCGTGTTTACAGACGGCGCAGCGCGCACGCCGTAAACCGGGAGATCGCGTGCCGCCAATGCGCAAAATAATAAGCGCGGTGCAACGTTGGTAGTCTTCCCCGGTGCAAAATGCGTGGTAACACTTTCAGGAGGATTTCCTGTGAACAAGTCAATGTTAGCGGGTGTAGGAATTGGCGTAGCAGCGGCGCTGGGCATTGCGGCCGTCGCCGGTGGTATGAACGTTTTCTCTTCCGCCCCACAGTACGCACAGGTGCTCAATGCAACACCAATCAAGGAAACCATCAAGACGCCGCGCCGGGAATGCCGCAATGTCACGGTGACGCACCGTGCGCCGGTGCAGGATGAAAACCGCATTGCCGGTTCGGTGTTGGGGGCAGTTGCCGGTGGGGTGATTGGTCATCAGTTCGGCGGTGGACGCGGCCGTGATGTCGCCACCGTGGTCGGTGCGCTGGGCGGCGGCTACGCCGGTAACCAGATCCAGGGCTCGATGCAGAACAACGACACCACCACCAGTACACAGCAGCGCTGTAAAACGGTGTATGACAAATCACAGAAAACGCTGGGTTACGATGTGACCTACAAGATCGGCGACCAGCAGGGCAAGATCCGTATGGATCACGATCCGGGTACGCAAATCCCATTGGATAAAAGTGGCCAGCTGGTGTTGAACAAGCCAACCACGACCCAGGCGTAACGACAAGAATTAAACCCGCGGCCAGTGTTAGCTCTGATCGCTCAATACGTTGAGCGAGTGGCATTAACATTGACGCGGGTTTCTATTTGCCCGCCATTCTGCTCGCCGCGCCGGCCAGGCCATAGTGACGCGGCACTCGATTGTTGAACCACGCCGCTGAAGGTGCGTCCTGCCGCTAGCCTCGGCAGGACCACGGTCAACGCGCCATCAGACCGCCAGCGTATGCTCGCGGAACGCCGTCAGTAACTCGTCGATAAAGGTCAACCGCTTGCTGCGATCGGTCAGGTCGAGCATAAACTTCAGCTTGGTGGGGCCATCCAGACGGTAAACCTGCGGTTTGCTTTGCAACAGGCCAATCAAGTAGCCGGGGTCGACGCGGTTTTTGTCGCCAAACTCGATAAAACCACCGCGTTCGTTGCCTTCGATTCGCTTGATACCCAGGTTTTGCGCACGCTGGCGCAACGCCGCGCTGTGCAACAGGTTGCGCGCCGCGTCTGGCAGCTTGCCGAAGCGGTCGATCAGCTCGACTTTCAGCTCTTCCAGTTCCCCTTCGTTTTTCGCACTGGCAACACGCTTATAGAATGACAGTCGGGTATTTACGTCAGGGATGAAATCATCCGGCAACAACGCCGGCATGCGCAGTTCCACTTCGGTCTGGCTACTGGTCAAATCTTCCAGTGACGGTTCGCGGCCGTGTTTTAGCGCATCCACCGCGCTTTCCAGCAGTTCCATATACAACGAAAAGCCGATGGTGGTCATCTGGCCACTCTGATCTTCGCCCAGCAGCTCGCCGGCCCCGCGGATTTCCAGATCGTGGGTCGCCAGTGCAAAGCCGGCACCGAGGTCTTCCAGGGTGGCGATCGCTTCCAGTCGCTTGTGCGCGTCGGCGCTCATCGCCTTTGGATTCGGTGTCAGCAGGTAGGCGTAGGCCTGGTGATGCGAGCGCCCAACGCGGCCACGTAGCTGGTGCAATTGCGCCAGCCCGAAACGGTCGGCACGCTCGATGATGATGGTATTGGCGCTGGGAATATCGATACCGGTTTCAATAATGGTAGTGCAGACCAGCACGTTGAAACGCTGGTGGTGGAAGTCGTTCATCACCCGTTCCAGATCGCGTTCGCGCATCTGGCCATGGCCAATGGCAATACGCGCTTCCGGCACCAGCTCCGCCAGCCGTTGTGCGGCCTTGTCAATGTTCTCAACGTCGTTGTACAGATAATAAACCTGCCCGCCACGCAGCACTTCGCGCAGAATCGCCTCACGTACCACCAGGCTATCGTATTCGCGCACGAAGGTCTTCACGGCCAGACGGCGTGCCGGCGGCGTCGCGATGATCGACAGATCGCGCATGCCGCTCATCGCCATATTCAGGGTGCGTGGGATTGGTGTGGCGGTCAGCGTCAGGATATCGACGTCGGCGCGCATTGCCTTGATGCGCTCTTTATGGCGCACGCCAAAACGGTGTTCTTCGTCGACGATTAACAGGCCAAGATCTTTCCAGCGCAAATCGTTCTGCAACAGTTTATGGGTGCCGATAACGATATCGACCTTGCCGTCGGCGGCGTCATCCAGCACCTGCTGCTGCTCTTTGGCGCTGCGGAAACGCGACATCATTTCAATGCGGATTGGCCAGGTGGCGAAGCGATCGCGGAAGTTATCGAAGTGCTGTTGCGCCAGCAGCGTGGTTGGCACCAATACCGCCACCTGTTTGCCGTTCTCTACCGCCAGGAAGGCGGCACGCATCGCCACTTCGGTCTTGCCGAAACCGACGTCGCCACACACCAGGCGATCCATGGCCAGCGGCTGGCACATGTCGCTCAGTACTGCATTGATTGCCTGCTCCTGATCCGGGGTGGTTTCGAACGGGAAGGTCTGGCAGAACAGCTGATACTGTTCGCGGTCATGCTTGAAGGCATAGCCGCTCTTCGCCGCGCGCTGGGCATAAATATCCAGCAGCTCGGCGGCCACGTCGCGCACTTTTTCCGCCGCTTTCTGTCGTGCGCGTGCCCAGGCATCACCCCCCAGTTTATGCAGCGGTGCGCTTTCATCGGCACCGCCGGCATAGCGACTGATCAGATGTAACGACGATACCGGCACATACAGCTTGTCGTCGCCGGCATAGGATAGAATCAGGTATTCGGCCTTGATGCCGCCGGCTTCCAGCGTTGTCAGGCCGACATAGCGCCCGACGCCGTGTTCCAGATGCACCACCGGCTGCCCCGGGTGTAGCTCCGCCAGGTTACGGATCAGCGTATCGGTATTGATGGTGCGGCGATTGTCCTGACGACGACGGTTGACGCGTTCGCCGAGCAAATCGCTCTCACAGATCAGCGCCCGCTGGCGCAGGCCGTCAAGGAACCCGCGTTCGGATGCGCCGACCATCATATAGCGGCCCGCCGGTTCAGCCTGTTCGAGCCTGTGTATCAGGCTGGCGTTGAGCTTGATGCGGCCGAGCAGGTCTTGCAGCGTTTCGCGCCGCCCCTCGCTTTCCACCGAAAAAATCACGCTGCCGTCGAAGCCTTCGATAAAGCGACGCAAATTGTCCAGCGGCGCCTTTTGCTGCGCCTGAACCGCCAGATCCGGCAGCGTCTGATAGTCCAGATTGGTATTGCCGGCTTTTTTGGGCAGCTCTTCGGTTTTCAGCGCGATGCGCGGCCAGGCCTTCAGTTCGGCAAACAGGCTGTCTACCCGCAGCCACAGGCTTTCCGGCGCCACCAGCGGGCGCATCGGGTCAACGCGTCGGCTTTCATAACGCTGATTGACGTCCTGCCAGAAACGCTCGGCGGCGCTTTCCAGATTGCCGGTGTTGACGATCAGAGTATTGTCCGGCAGGTAACTGAACAGCGACGGCAGTGGCTGACTGAAGAACAGCGGCTGCCAATACTCGATGCCGGCCGGCCAGGTGCCTTTGCTAACCTGCTGATAGATGTGTTCGGCGTCACGGCGCACCTCGAACCGTTCGCGCCACTGGCTGCGGAACAGTTCGATGGCGTTTTTGTCGGTGGGGAATTCGTGAGCCGGCAGCAGATTGATCGCCTCAACCTCGCTCAGCGTGCGTTGGCTGTCAACGTCGAAGATGCGCAGGCTGTCGATTTCGTCATCAAAGAAATCAATGCGGTAAGGCTCTTCGCTGCCCATCGGGTATAAATCCAGCAGAGCGCCGCGGGTAGCGAACTCCCCGTGCTCCATGACCTGATCGACGCTGCGATAGCCGGCCTGTTCCAACTGAGCGCGTAGTTTGTTGCGCGACAGGCGTTGGCCTTTTTGCATCACCAGCGCATGGCCATGCAGAAACTCATGCGGGCAGACGCGCTGCATCAGCGTATTCACTGGGAGAATGATCACACCGCGTGCCATGGTAGGCAGATGATACAGGCTGGACAGGCGCGCCGAGATGATTTCCTGATGCGGCGAGAAGCTATCGTACGGCAGCGTTTCCCAATCCGACAGCGTACTGACCATCTGGTCGGTGAACTGCTGAATTTCGTCGCGCAGGCGCAGGGCATTTTGCATATCCGGCGCGATCAGCATTACCGGACCGCTATGGCGCTCGATAATTTCCGCGCATTCGACCGCGCAGGCCGAGCCGGTCAACTGCCCCAGTTGGCGCAGATCGCCCGCACGCTCGGGCAGGGTGTAACGGGAAGAGTCGGACGCGGAACGGCTACGATTATCAGAATTGCTCATTCAGGTATCTTTGATCTTAAATTGAAAGTGGTCAGGCGTGGTTACGGGTGCCTTTCTTTGTTCTTATACTAGCCCAGCGGGTGGCAAACTGACATAGGCAAAAGGCGCGATGGCGGTTAAATGCTCAGCCTGGGCGCGCGCGCGGTGAATAAAACGCGCCGGGTGGTTCCCTAATCAGGGTAGAGCCTTTATTATCCATGGTTACTTTGCTTAAGCTAAGGCAACAAAACGGATTTCATGTATCAACCTGTCGCGTTATTCATTGGCCTGCGCTACATGCGCGGGCGGGCTTCAGACCGCTTCGGTCGGTTTGTTTCCTGGCTTTCCACCATCGGCATTACGCTGGGTGTGATGGCGCTGGTCACCGTATTGTCGGTGATGAACGGCTTTGAAAAGGATCTGGAGAACAACATTCTGGGTCTGATGCCGCAGGCGCTAATCACCAGCCCGCAAGGGTCGATCAATCCTCAACAACTCCCGGCTACCGCGGTTCAGGGGCTGCAAGGCGTTAACCGCGTCGCGCCGCTAACCACCGGCGATGTGGTGCTGCAAAGCGCGCGCAGCGTCGCGGTCGGCGTGATGCTTGGCGTCAATCCTGACGAAGCGGATCCGCTGACGCCGTTTTTGGTCAACGTCAAGCAACGGCAGCTACAGCCAGGGGAATATAACATTATTCTCGGCGAGGTCATGGCGGGAAAACTGGGCGTCAAGCGCGGCGATAAACTGCGCCTGATGGTGCCGAGCGCCAGCCAGTTTACGCCAATGGGGCGTATCCCGAGCCAGCGAGTGTTCACCATTGTCGGTACCTTCCATGCCAACAGCGACGTCGATGAATATCAACTGCTGGTCAACCAGCAGGATGCGTCACGCCTGATGCGCTACCCGGCGGGCAATATCACCGGCTGGCGACTGTTTCTGCAACAGCCACTGGCGGTGGATACCCTCAGCCAGCAAACGCTGCCGCAAGGCAGCACGTGGAAAGACTGGCGTGAGCGCAAGGGTGAACTGTTCCAGGCGGTGCGCATGGAGAAAAACATGATGGGGCTGTTGCTGAGCCTGATCGTGGCGGTGGCGGCGTTCAATATCATTACCTCTCTTGGCCTGCTGGTGATGGAAAAGCAGGGCGAAGTGGCGATATTGCAAACCCAGGGGCTGACCCGCCGGCAGATTATGGCGGTATTTATGACCCAGGGTGCCAGCGCCGGCATTATCGGTTCGCTGCTTGGCACCCTGCTTGGCGTGTTGCTGGCGCTCAATCTGAATAATCTGATGCCGGTGCTTGGCGCCTTGATTGATGGTGCGTCGCTGCCGGTGGCGGTCGATCCGCTGCAGGTCACGATCATTGCCATCGCGGCGATGGCCGTTTCGCTGTTGTCCACGCTTTATCCTTCATGGCGCGCTGCCGCCGTACAACCCGCTGAGGCTTTACGTTATGAGTAACCATCTTTTGTTGCAGTGTGACAACCTGTGCAAGACCTATCAGGAAGGCAATCTGCATACCGACGTGCTGCGCAATGTCAGTTTTGCCATGCAGCCGGGCGAAATGATGGCGATTGTCGGCAGTTCGGGTTCCGGTAAAAGTACTTTGCTGCATCTGTTGGGCGGCCTCGATTCGCCGACCACCGGCAGCGTGGTGTTCAAAGGGCAGGCGATGAACGGCATGACCTCAGCCGCCAAGGCCGAACTGCGTAATCGCGAGCTGGGCTTCATCTATCAGTTTCACCATTTGCTGCCTGATTTCACCGCGCTGGAGAATGCCGCGATGCCGTTGCTGATTGGCGGCATGAAACCGGCGCAGGCGCAGGAAAAAGCGCTGGAGATGCTGGCCGCGGTAGGGCTGGAAAAACGCAGCAAACACCGTCCGTCGGAGCTGTCCGGCGGGGAACGCCAGCGGGTGGCGATTGCCCGAGCGCTGGTCAACAACCCGTCGCTGGTGCTGGCAGACGAACCTACCGGCAACCTGGACCAGCGCACTGCCGACAGCATTTTTGATCTGCTGGGCGAATTGAACGTGCGACAGGGCACGGCGTTCCTGGTTGTGACGCACGATCTGCAATTGGCGAAGCGTCTGAACCGTCAATTAGAGATGCGTGACGGCCATTTACAGGCGCAGTTGACGTTGCTGGGGGCCGAGTAATGAGCGCTTCGCCTCTGTCATTGCTGATGGCGCTACGCTTTAGCCGCGGCCGGCGGCGCGGCGGCATGGTTTCATTGATTTCGGTGATTTCCACCATTGGCATTGCGCTCGGCGTGGCGGTATTGATTGTCGGCCTCAGTGCGATGAACGGCTTTGAACGCGAACTGCAAAACCGCGTGCTGGCTGTCGTGCCACACGGTGAAATCGAACCGGTCAAGCAGCCGTTCAACGGCTGGCCGCAAATTTTGCAACGGGTCGAAAAAGTGCCCGGCATTCTGGCGGCGGCGCCGTATATCAACTTTACCGGCCTGATGGAAAATGGCGCGCAGCTGCGCGCGGTACAGCTGAAGGGCGTGGATCCGCAGCAGGAAAACCAACTCAGCGCCTTGCCGAAATACGTTCAGGGCAGCGCCTGGGCCAACTTCCGCAGCGGCGAGCAGCAGGTCATCCTGGGGAAAGGCGTTGCCGATGCGCTGGGGGTAAAACAGGGCTCGTTTGTGACGGTGATGATCCCCAACAGCGACCCGCAAATGAAGCTGTTGCAGCCGAAGCGCATTCGTCTGCACGTGAGCGGCATTTTACAGCTCAGCGGCCAGCTGGATCACAGTCTGGCGATGGTGCCGCTGGCCGATGCGCAGCAGTATCTCGATATGGGTGACAGCGTCACTGGCATCGCCATCAAGGTCAACGACGTGTTTGCCGCCAACAAGCTGGTGCGCGACGCCGGCGAAGTGACCAATTCCTACGTGTATATCAAAAGCTGGATTGGCAAGTACGGCTATATGTACCGCGATATCCAGATGATCCGCGCCATTATGTATCTGGCGATGGTGCTGGTGATCGGCGTGGCCTGCTTCAATATCGTCTCCACGCTGGTGATGGCGGTGAAGGATAAAAGTGGCGACATTGCGGTGCTGCGTACGCTGGGAGCCAAAGACGGCTTCATTCGCGCCATTTTCGTCTGGTATGGATTACTGGCCGGGCTGGTGGGCAGCGTCAGCGGTGTGGTAGTAGGCGTCTTCGCCTCATACCAGTTGACCAATATCATCAAGGGGATAGAAAAGCTGATCGGTCACTCTTTCCTGTCCGGCGATATTTATTTCATCGATTTTCTGCCATCGGAGCTGCACTGGCTGGATGTGCTGATCGTGCTGGCGACCGCCATCGTGCTCAGCCTGCTCGCCAGCTGGTATCCGGCACGTCGTGCCAGTCGCATCGATCCGGCGCGGGTGCTCAGCGGGCAATGATTGTCAAAAACTGGGGCGCAGCGATGCAGCCCCATTTTTTTAACATGAGGTAGGCAATGTATTACGGTTTCGACATGGGCGGCACCAAGATTGAACTGGGCGTGTTCGACGACAAACTGCAACGCATTTGGCAAAAAAGGGTCATCACGCCACGCGATGATTATCGGCAACTGCTGGCCACGCTGCGCGATTTAACCCTGGAAGCCGATGCGTTTTGCGGCTGCCAGGGAACGGTGGGCATCGGTATTCCTGGTTTGCCTAACGCCGACGACGGCACGCTGTTTACGGCCAATGTACCGGCGGCGATGGGTAAACCGCTGCCGCAGGATTTGGCGGCCTTGATTGGCCGTGAGGTGCGTATCGACAACGATGCCAACTGCTTTGCCTTGTCCGAGGCGTGGGACGACGAGTTTCGCCGTTATCCGGTGGTACTGGGGCTGATACTGGGTACCGGGGTTGGCGGCGGGCTAATCGTTGATGGTAAGGTGGTTTCGGGGCGCAATTATATTGCCGGCGAGTTTGGGCATTTTCGCCTGCCGGTGGACGCACTTGAGGTGTTGGGCCGTGATATACCTCGCGTTGCCTGTGGCTGCGGCCATCATGGTTGCATCGAGAATTACATATCGGGTCGTGGTTTCGAGTGGATGTACGCCCACTTTTATCAACGACACTTGCCGGCTACGCAGATCATTGCGCATTATCAGGCAGGCGAGCCGCAGGCTATGGAGCACGTTACGCGTTTCCTGGACGTATTGGCGGTTTGCCTGGGTAATTTACTGACCATTATCGATCCGCATTTGGTGGTAATTGGCGGTGGGTTGTCGAATTTTGACGCGATCTATCAGGCGTTGCCACCACGCTTGCCGAAAAGCCTGTTGCGGGTGGCCAGATTGCCACGTATCGAAAAGGCGCGCTACGGCGATGCCGGCGGCGTTCGTGGGGCTGCGTTCCTCAATGTGGTGGATGTTATTAGATAAGGAGAGGGTATGCACACGCGTCATCGATTATGCCAGTTTCGCAAAAGCAAACATGTGTTGCATCAACGCTTCCGTTCGCGGATTTTTCACCGCGATACCATGGCAGCGGCAGAATTGAAGAAACCATTTGTGGTGGTGCTGACCGGTGCCGGCATCTCTGCCGAGTCCGGTATCCGCACCTTCCGTGCGGCCGATGGGCTGTGGGAAGAACACAAGGTGGAAGACGTCGCAACGCCAGAGGGTTACCAGCGCGACCCGGCGCTGGTGCAGGCGTTTTACAATGCGCGTCGCCGTCAGCTGCAACAGGAAGACATTGTGCCCAACGCGGCGCACCGCGCCCTGGCCAGCCTGGAAGAGTGGCTGGGTGATAACTTCCTGCTGGTAACGCAGAACATCGACAACCTGCATGAACGCGCCGGTAGTCAGCGGGTGCTGCATATGCACGGAGAACTGCTTAAGGTGCGCTGTACCAGTTCCGGTCAGGTGTTTGCCTGGCCAGGCGATCTCAGCGTTGACGACCGCTGCCATTGCTGCCAGTTCCCGGCGCCGCTGCGGCCACATGTGGTGTGGTTTGGCGAGATGCCGCTGGGCATGGATGAAATCTATCAGGCGCTGGCCAAGGCGGATTTCTTCGTTGCCATCGGCACCTCCGGCCATGTTTATCCCGCGGCAGGTTTCGTGCACGAAGCGCGTTTGAGCGGGGCGCATACCATGGAGCTCAATCTTGAACCGAGCCAGGTGGAAAGCCAGTTTGATGAAAAGCACTACGGGCCGGCCAGCGAAGTGGTGCCGCGTTTTGTGCATAAGTTCCTGGTGGGGAAGGTAGAACGAGCCGATCGGCCTTAGCGGATTAGCAATCAAGGCGCTTGCCGCGCCTTGATGCTGTTCGTCGCGCTGCCATGACCGAGCATGCCCGGCCGGGGAATCAACGACCGGCTTTCAGCTTCTGGAAGTAGGTTTCGTACAACGTACTGGCGTCGCCAACGTCGTTTTGCCATTCGCCGTTTTTGATCACCGCTTCGTCAGGGTACAGAGACTTGTCATTGGCGATCTCCTTCGGCAGCAGTTTTTTGGCTGCCAGGTTTGGCGTCGGGTAACCGATGGTTTTGGCCACCTGAACTGCGATTTCCGGCCGTAGCAGGAAGTCGATCAGCTTATGCGCGCCTGCCACGTTCTTGGCATTGGCCGGGATCGCCAGGCTGTCCATCCAGAAAATGCCGCCTTCTTTCGGCCACACGATGTCGAGTGGCGTCCCTGCCTGACGCGCTACAAATGCCGAACCGTTCCATACCATGCCCAAATTGACTTCGCCTTCCATAAAGGGATTACCCGGATTGTCCGAATTGAAGGCCAGTACGTTCGGCATCAGTTTTTGCAGTTCGTGGTATGCCGCTTCGATTTCCTGCGGATTGGTGGTGTTGCCCGAATATCCCAGCTTGCGCAGAGCCATCTGGAACACTTCACGCGCATCGTCGGTCAGCAGCAGGCTGCTGGCATATTGCGGTTTCCACAGATCGGCCCAGGAGGTTACGCTCTGCGGATCGATCTCTTCACTGTTGACGCCAATCGCGGTGGCGCCCCAAATATACGGGATCGAATAATCGTTGTGCGGGTCAAACGGTTTGTTCAGCAGGTTGGGATCGAGATCGTTGAAGTGGCTCAGCTTGCTTTTGTCGATCTTCTGCAGCATGCCTTCCTTGCTCATCTTGGCGATGAAATAGGTGGACGGCACCACCAGATCGTACGCGCCGTCCTTGTAGGTCTTCAGCTTGGCATACATGCTTTCGTTGGATTCATAGGTGGAGTAAATCACCTTGATACCGGTTTCTTTGGTGAACTGTTCCAGCAGGCCTGGTGGCACATATTCAGTCCAGTTATAGAAATAGAGGGTTTTGCCCTCGTCAGCGGCGGCTGAAGAGCCGATGCTCAGTGCCATCATCCCGGCGGCGAGCAGATGTGACCACTTTTTCATGCAGCGTTTCCTTTGGCAGTTGTCGCATTACACAGTATAGGCTTGCCGATCCCTCAGTGCGCTATACCCCAGAGAGCGGCCATTATAGGGGGCGATTCCGGCAGGGTAAAGATGCTTATCCCGTTGGCAAATCAGCAATTTTTTATGCCGCGTTGGAAAGCCGTACCGGGTAAGATAAACCATGGCACCGATGATTATTGGGAGACGTAATGAATTTCAAACAGATATTCAGTCAGGTGGAGCTGAGCAAAACGGATCTTATGGTGCTCGATTATATCTATCAATTTCCTGAACTATGTATTGATGATGGTATTCGCGCCGTATCGGCACGCTGTTACAGTTCGCCTTCTACCGTGGTGCGTTTGGCAAAGAAGCTCGGTTTTCGCGGTTATCTGGAACTGGTGTATTTCATCAAATTTAAGCTGGTGGTGTCGCCAGCCGGGCAGACTCCGCTGGAGAGCGGCGTCGCCAGCAGTATGCAACAGCAGACGCGCTTTCTCGAACTGCTGGATCACGGCAAGATCCTTATCCACGGTAGCGGCTTTTCGCAACTGGTGGCGCAATATATGTACAATAAATTCATGACATTGGGCATCGACAGCTATTTATCGCTGTGGCCCGACTTTGACATTCTCGATCAAAAGATGCGCTTTCGTTTCGACATGGTGATCGTGATTTCCAAATCTGGTAATAGCGGCTCGGCGTTGAGCTGGGGCGATGCGGTGAAGCGCAATCACATCCAACTGGCGGCCTTTTGCGGCGATGGCGACAGCCCGCTGGCGCAGCGGGCCGATATGACCTTTATCTTTGAAGATCGGCAAAAGTACGATCACGACATCTATTACCCCAATCCGTTTTTTGGCCATTGCCTGTTGGGGTTTGAAAATCTGGTGAAAGCCTGGTTTGAACGGCATACCGGGTGAACGAGCGCCACCCGGAGGTTAGCGCCAGTGGCCAGTATATTGGCGATGCGCCTGCAAATACTCGTCCACCAGCGTTGTTGCCAATGAAAAAGAGTTGACCAGCGGATGCACCATCAGTGCTTTGATTGCCAGCATGCGATCCCCGTGCAGGATCGCAGCTACCGCCAGCCGTTCATATTCTTTAACGCGGGCGATCAGGTTTTTTTGCGTATCGGGTATATTGCGCATCTTTATCGGATGGATCCCCTCGCTGTTGAGCTCGCAACCGATCTCGATAACATCTTCCGGATGCAGGAAATCAAGCGTGTCATTATTCTGCATCGATACCACCACCCGCTTGTTCTGGCCGCTGCTGACCGCTTCTAGAATATCGATGGCCACGCCGGCATAGCCGCCGGTATCCGGTTGTTCGATAAACTGCTGCAATGTCAGCATTTCCCGCTGTTTCACTTTCCCCTGACTGGATTCGCGCTGCATGTATGAGTTTTCACGCGCCAGGTAATGGGCAAAATAGACCGCGAATGCTTGTTCCAACTGGTTGGGAATATCCATTGCCGACAGGTCCGCCAGCATACGCTGATTGATGGTGGCAATTTGTTCACCCCGGGTTTCGCCGGCAGCTAAAATGGCGGCAATCGCCTGCTCGCGATAATAGTAGTAATAGAGGTACTCGTTGAGTAGCTGATTATCCGAAAGAGCCACCAACTCCGGCGAAAAATATTTCATGCAGGTATCCCGATACAGGCGCGGGTTGGACAAGAGTTGCGGCATGACGTCTTTGCCGTTCACTTGCACGTTGCGGAACCAGGAAAGGTGGTTGAGGCCATAACAGTCGACGCTCAGTTCGTTTTCAGTGCACTCCAGCAGTTCGGCCAGCTCGCGAATGAATTCGCTCGGCGCATCGCAAATGCCATATACCCGCCGGGTGAAACCGGACTTGATAATCGCCTCGGTCACCATGCCGGAAGGGTTGGTAAAGTTGAACAATACGGCGTCAGGAGCGGAAATTTGCTCGATCAGGCGGCAATAGTCCAGAATGGCCGGGATCGAGCGCATCGCCATGGCGAAGCCGCCAGCACCGGTGGTTTCCTGCCCCAGAACCTGATGATTGAGGGCGATGCGTTCGTCGTCAATGCGGCCGGCCTCGCCGCCTATACGCAGCGTGGTAATGATGTAATTGGCATCGCGTAACGCCTCTTGAGCATCGTCGGTAAGGCGCAGGTGGATATCGCCACGAATGCGTGCAAACACCCCCTGGGCAATGGCACCGTAAACGGCCAGCTTTTCACTGTCGTTATCCAGGAATACCACTTCGCTGATGCCAATGCGGTGAGCATTATAAGCAATCGACTTGGCCAGGAACGGTGAGCGCACGCCGCCGCCGCCCAATACGGTTAATTTCATGGTTTATCTCCCAATTGAAAATTATGAAATGGCCAACTGTTTCTCTAGCTGATTTTTTACTTTCCCGACGCTGAGGCCGTAAATAACCTGAACTTCACTGCGGTTTCTGACTATTCCTTTGGCACCGGTCAGCTTTAATATTGCCTCGTCGATTAATCGCATGTCCTTTATTTCTACCCGCAAACGGGTAAAGCAATTATCAACGGAAACAATATTTTCCTTACCGCCCAGAGCGTCAATAATCATAGCGCTCACTTCACCTGACCGTTTTTTATCCTCGAAGTATTCCTGCTTGGAATACAGTTTGACATTGTCGTCATCTTCACGCCCTGGCGTTTTTAAATTCAGCCTCAGCACCAGCGTTTTAAAGACCAGGTAATACACCGCAAACTGCACCAGGCCGATGACGATAAATAGCGGCCAACGTGTGAGTGATACTGGTAGCGGCAGGTTATACACCAAAAATTCAATCAGACCGCTTGGCCCCCATGGACGAACCTGAAACAGATTGCAGGCCACCTGTGAAAGTGCGGTCAACAGCGCGTGGATCACCCATAACAGCGGTGAAACAAACAGGAAGGTGAATTCAATCGGCTCGGTGATGCCAACCAGTATTGATGTGGTGATGGCCGGGATCAAAATAGCTTTCGCCAGCTGTTTCTTTGCCGGCTTTGCCGTGTGGTAAAACGCCAGCGCAGCTCCGGATAGCCCAAAAATGGTGACCATCCCCTGCTGTGAAAAGCGCAACGCTTCGTTCATCAGCGGGGAAAGGCCCGGTTCGCGCATGTAGGCAAGAAAAATGGCTTGAGAACCGGCTATGGTATGACCGTCCTGCACGATGGTGCCGCCAATGCTGGTCAGTTGGAAGGGCGACCAGATGAAATGATGCAGCCCGGTTGGGATCAGGAATTTCTCAAAGAAGCCGTAGACAAACACCCCGAGAGAGCCGGCACCCTTCATAAAACCGGTCAGCGCGGTCAGGCCGTGCGAGATAGCAGGCCATAGGTAGCTAAAGCCTATGGCCAGCGCGATGATAATGGGAGTCATGGCGATCAGCACCAGTTTGGCACCGCCATAGACTGAAAATACGCCGTTCAGTTCGATATTGCACAGGCGATTATGCACCCAGGCAATCGTCACGCCGAGGATCAGGCCAAGAAAAATCCCCATATCAACCACGGTGAAGCCCAGCAGTTCGGTTTGCCCGGTGCCGTAATATTCACCATTGATCTTTTCTGCCACTCGGCCACTGAGTTCAAGATAAGCATGGTTGGCGCCAAGGAACATAATAAAGCACATAACTGCCACCAGCGCGGCTTCACTTTTTTTATCCTTCGCCAGGCCATAAGTAATGCCTATACAAAAAATCAACCCCAAATTGCCAAAGAGAGGCCAAAAGGTATCCCCGATCAATTTTCCACTTTGGGATAACAGACTGCCTTCATTAATCAGGCTGGCGTTGGTAAGAATAGAACTTAATGCCAGAATTAAACCAATTACCGGCAGAAAAAATATTGGTCCCATCATGGCTTTGGAGAAAAGCTGTAGCTTGCTTAAGATATTATCGCTAAACCCTTTCATGGCAGTACCCTTATTATTGTAGGACGACGTTGCTGACGACTCTCCGTGCACGGGTGAAATAATAGATGGATAATCAGGCGAACCCTGCCTGCGATCGGTTATAAAATTATTATGCGCGCAGGGCAATGGTTGCAGGGAAATAGGCACCGGTGGTCAATGGCTGACAACCGGTGCCAAATGTGAAGCAGTTCACAATGAAGGGTTTTTTTACCGGCGCCAATAGGCGCGCGGCGATGCCCGGCGTTGTTCTGTCGTGAGTCAGCTGCCGGGTAGTGGGTATGTAGCGGCCGTTCCCTGGCCCCCGACGCGGTTAGGTCGATTTGACGCTGCGGTCGCGCAGAATCAACTGGCTGGCGAGTACCAATATCAGCGACAGCATCAGCAGAATGGTGGCCAGCGCATTCACCTCTGGCGACACGCCGACTTTTACCATCGAGTAAATCTTTAAGGGTAAAATCTCATAACTCGGGCCGGTCACGAACGATGATACCACCACGTCATCCATCGACAGGGTGAAGCTCAGCAGCCAACCGGCTGCCACTGCCGGCATTGCCAACGGCAAAATGATCTTGCGTAGAATGGTCACTTCGCCGGCGCCGAGATCGCGCGCTGCTTCCAGCATTTTGACGTCAAAGCCTTTCAGGCGTGAATAGACGGTCACCACCACGAACGGCAGGCAGAAGGTGATGTGCGAAAACAGCAGCGACCAGAAGCCGAGTGAAATCCCCAGCAGCATAAACAGCACCAACAGCGAAATGGCCATCACGATGTCCGGCGACATCATCACCACAAACAGCATGCCATTGACGAACGGTTTGCCACGAAAACGGTAGCGATACAGCGCCACGGCGGTCAGTGAGCCGATCAGCGTGGCGAAGGTGGCCGACAGCACCGCCATGGTCAGTGAATGGCCGGCCGCCTGCAACAGGCTGTCGTTATTCAACAGCGTACTGTACCAGTCGGTGGTAAATCCCTGCCAGTTAATGCCGAAGCGTGAAGCGTTGAACGAGTTAACGATCAGAATCACAATCGGGATGTACAGATAGGCATAAATGATGGTCATGAAACCACCGCGAAGCAGGCGTCCGATCATTCCAGTTCCACCTTCTTGTTCAACAACTTGGCCGCACGATAATACACCAGCAGCATCAGGCCCATTACCAGCGTCAGGCAGATGCTGGTGGCCGCGCCAAATGGCCAGTCACGAATGTTCAGGAACTGGCTCTTGATGACGTTACCGATTAACAGATTTTTGGCACCGCCCATCAGATCCGCCACGAAGAACAGCCCCATCGCCGGCAGCAGTACCAGCAGACAGCCGGCGATGATGCCCGGCATGGTCAATGGAATGATGATGCGAATAAAGGTTTGCAGCTTGCTGGCGCCCAGATCGCGCGCCGCTTCCAGGCAGGATTTATCCAGTTTTTCGATGCTGGAATACAGCGGCATCACCATAAACGGCAGCAGAATGTAGATCAGTCCGAGGATCACCGCTTCGGAGGTATACATAATGCGAAATGGTTTGTCGACAAGTCCCAGCCATAGCAGAAAATCGTTTAAATAGCCGCGGGTGCTGAGAAACAGCTTCAAGCCATAAATGCGAATCAGTGAGTTGGTCCAAAAGGGCACGATCAACAGGAATAGCAACAGCGGTCGTATCTTTTGCGGCAGGCGCGCCAGGATAAAGGCGAAGGGATAGCCGATGATCAGACAGCACAGGGTGGCTATCGCGGCCATGTTCAGCGAGTGCAACAGCACGTCGGCGTACAATGGGTCGAACAGCCGGGTGTAGTTGTCCAGCGTAAACACCATCTGCACCAGATTGGCGTCGTCGCGCGTCAGGAAACTGGTCGCGATGATCATCAGGTTCGGCATGAACACGAACAGCAGCAGCCAGGCGACCACGCCGACAATCACCACATTCTGGAACAGCTTACGCGAGGTTTTCATCGGCCAGTACCACCTCCCAGCTTTCAACCCAGGTCACCGCCATTTTCTGGTTCAGCGAATGGTCGACGTCCGGATCGTCCTCGTTAAAAAATTCGCTGACCATCACCATCTTGCCGTTTTCCAGCTCGACGACCGATTCCAGCGTCATGCCCTTGTAGTTTCGTTCACGCACATGGCCAATCAGGCCGTCGACCTGCTCAGCGCCGTTGATTTCCTCTACCCGCAGATCTTCCGGCCTCAGCAGTACCTTGAGTTGCTGGCCTGCGCTAACCGGCTGGCTGACGTAAATGTCGCATTCGCGTCCTTCCACGTTGGCGCGCACCCGCTGGGGGTCGATGCGTTGCAACACGGTAGCATCAAAAATGTTGATCTCGCCGATAAAGCTGGCGACGAACAGATTACGCGGCTCTTCGTAGATCTCGCGCGGCGTGCCGTCCTGTTCAATGCGGCCGTCACGCATCACCACGATGCGATCTGACATCGTCAGCGCTTCTTCCTGATCGTGAGTGACGAACACGAAGGTTATGCCGAGTTTGCGCTGCAACGCCTTCAGTTCGTTCTGCATCTGCTTGCGCAACTTGTAGTCCAGCGCGGAGAGCGATTCGTCCAGCAGCAGCACCTTGGGTTTGTTGACCACCGCCCGGGCGATGGCGACACGCTGTTGCTGACCGCCAGAAAGCTGGCTCGGCCGTCGCTGGGCAAAGGTGTCGAGCTGGACCATACGCAGCGCTTCTTCCACCCGAGGGGTGATATCCGCCGCCGGGGTTTTTTGCATGCGCAGGCCAAACGCCACATTTTCAAACACCGTCATATGCGGGAACAGGGCGTAGCTCTGAAACACGGTATTGACGTGGCGATGCTCGGCGGGAATGTCGGTGATGTCCTGACCATCGAGCACGATCTGGCCGCTGTCGGCGTCTTCCAGGCCGGCAATCAACCGTAGCACCGTGGTCTTGCCGCAGCCGGATGGGCCAAGAATGGTCAGGAATTCGCCGTGGTTAATGGTGAGCGCGAGATCGGCGATGATTGCCTTGCCGTCGAAACCTTTGCTTAGTGCCTTCAGTTCAACGAGTGGTGTCAGAGAAGATTTCTCAGTCATTTATGGTGTCACTCTATCCCGTGGGGTGATGCAGATAGAACCGCCGCTGGAAAAGACTGCGAGAGCTGCGGGGTTACCCCGTATTAACAATTAAGCTCAAAACCAGCGACGCCGCTTGAAATTTTTAGAGCGCGCATGATAGACGCTGAGCGAGCGAAATGAAAGCCAACGCGCTGATTTTCACCATTATAGCGACACAATGCTGCAATTTTATGCGCTGATTGTCTATCAATCTCGCGCAGTGTCAGCGTGCGCTCTGCGTGTAAACCGAATCAGAACGTCGGCACGTGGTGTTATCCCCTGGCGTAGCTTCATACGCATATTAGCGAAACATCACGGTAATTAATGATTTTAGTTAACGCGGCTTAAACTGACCTGTCTCAATATTCGGCCAGCAGCGGTTGCGCATAATGAAACGCGACATTCTGAGGGTGGAACCATGGACAAACTACTTGATCGTTTTTTTCACTACGTCACTTTCGACACGCAATCCAAAGCGAACGTCAAGCATGTGCCGAGCACAGACGGCCAGTTGAAGCTGGCGCGTGCCTTGCAGCGCGACCTGATCGGACTGGGATTTGAACAGGTATCGCTCAGCGAACAAGGCTGTGTGATCGGCACGCTGCCGAGTAACGTGGCCTGGCCGGTGCCGGCCATCGGTTTCATTGCTCATCTGGATACCTCACCGGACTTTAACAGCAAACATGTTAATCCGCAGATTGTGGAAAACTACCGCGGCGGCGATATCGCCCTTGGCATCGGTGATGAAGTGCTGTCACCGGTGATGTTCCCGGTGCTGCACCAAATGCTGGGGCAGACGCTGATCACCACCGACGGTAAAACCCTGCTCGGTGCCGATGACAAGGCCGGTATTGCAGAAATCATTACCGCCATGGTGCGGTTAAAGCACAGCCAGATCCCGCACGGCGACATTCGCGTCGCCTTCACACCAGACGAAGAAGTGGGCAAGGGCGCGCATTACTTTGACGTAGAGGCATTTGACGCCGAATGGGCATACACCGTCGACGGCGGCGGCGTGGGCGAACTGGAAGGTGAAAACTTCAATGCGGCATCGGTAACGGTGAAGATTGTTGGTAACAATGTCCACCCCGGCAGCGCCAAAGGCGTGATGGTCAATGCGCTGTCATTGGCGACTCGGCTGCATCAGGCGTTGCCCGCTAACCAAACGCCGGAAACCACCGAAGGCTATCAGGGGTTTTACCATCTCACTAGCATCAAGGGACATGTTGAACGTGCCGAAATGCACTACATACTGCGCGATTTTGAACGTGACGGCTTTGAAGCGCGCAAGCGCCAAATGATCGCTATCGTCCAGCAACTGGGTAAAGGCCTGCCGCGCGATTGCAGCATTGACCTCACCATTGAGGACAGCTACTACAACATGCGTGAGCAGGTGGCTAGCCATCCGCATGTGATTGCGCTGGCGCAGCAGGCGATGCGCGATTGCGGTATTGAACCGGTGATGAAACCTATCCGGGGTGGCACCGACGGTGCGCAGCTCTCCTTTAAAGGCCTGCCGTGTCCGAACCTGTTTACCGGCGGCTATAATTTTCACGGCAAGCATGAGTTCATTACCTTGGAAGGCATGGAGCAGGCGGTGGCGGTGATTATGCGCATTGCGGCGCTGACCGCGGAGCGTGCCAAGGGGTAAATAAAGTACTCACTTGCCGCATGCTGCTTTTGTGCCTAGGGTTGTGGTTACCATTTTAGGCACAAGGACTTGGTAATGAGCACTGATTACCGTATCAACAGCGACCGATTGGGGCAGTTTGTACAGACTATCTGGCGTCACGCCGGCAGCAGCGCGCGTGAGGCCGAACTGGTGGCAGAACATCTGGTGCAGGCCAATCTCGCCGGCCATGATTCGCACGGCGTCGGCATGATCCCAAGTTACATGGCGTCGCTCGGGCAAGGCCAACTGCAACTGAACGCGCACGCCAGGCAGGTGAAAGACGCTGGCGCAGTGTTAACGTTTGACGGCGGCAAGGGGTTTGGTCAGGTGGTGGCCAGCGAAGCGATGGAGCAGGGTATTGAACGCGCGCGGCAGCTGGGGCTGGCGGCGGTGGCATTGCACAATGCCCATCACGTTGGCCGCATTGGCCATTGGGCGGAGCAGTGCGCGGCGGCCGGCTTTATTTCCATCCATTTTGTCAATGTGGTGGGTGATCCGATGGTGGCGCCCTTTGGTGGCAGCGATCGGCGATTTGGCACCAATCCATTTTGCGTCATCTTCCCGCGACCGGGCAAGACACCGTTGCTGCTGGATTTTGCCACCAGCGGCATTGCCTTTGGCAAAACCCGTGTGGCGTACAACAAGAGCTTGACGGTTGCGCCTGGCTATCTGATCGATGAGCAAGGGCGGCCGACCACCGAGCCGAAGGTGATGCATGAAGCGCCGTTCGGTTCGCTGTTGGCCTTTGGCGCCCATAAGGGCTATGCGCTGGCAACGATGTGTGAAATCCTCGGTGGAGCGCTGTCCGGTGGGCGTACGACCCATGACGAGACGCTGAAGGCTGCGGGTAACGAGGCAATTACCAACTGCATGACGACGCTGATCCTCAATCCGGACGCTTTTGCCGCACCGCAGATGCAGGCTGAAGCGGAAGCCTTTATCGACTGGGTGAAAGCCTCGCCGGAAAGTAGCGATGTCCCGATTCAGGTACCGGGGGAATGGGAACAGGCTAACCGTGCAGCGCGGCTGGCTGACGGCATCCCGATTGACGGCAACACCTGGCAGCAGATTTGCGCCGCAGCGCATCAGGCCGGCATGCCGCTGGACGAGTTGGAGCATTATCGGGGGTTGGCAAGCCAAGAACCACACTGATGGTGTAGAGAAACGCCCCTCGGCATACTGCGAGGGGCATTTGGTCAATCGTTGAAGTACCAGTAGCCGCTGTTAACCAGCGTGGTCAGCAATGCCAGGAATGACGGATCGTCGATCGCCCCGCCGAGCATGGCGGCATCGACGCAAAAGTGTTGGCACAGCGCGTCAGCGGCCTGCTGCTGTTCGGTGTCAATCAACTCCCCGTTGACGAAGCAGCGATCGCCAACGCGCAGTACGCGCAGCCCGCCCAGGCGTTGTAGCGCTTCGCCCTGTTGCAGTAGCTCGTAGATGTCGCCGGCCTGATACGGCGGCTCTGGCGGCGCAACGTCCAGTTCATGGCGCGATTGCGAAATGAATTCACCAAACCACTTTTCGAAATGTTCTGGCTGTTGCACCAGATCCAGCATCATCTTGCGCAGCGAGTCCACTTCCTGCGGCAATACCGTTGCCGGTTGATCGCGCAGCGTGATGTCAGGATCGCTGTAGCGCTGGCTGCCGAGTTCACGCGCCAGTACATAATCGGCAAAGCCACTCACCAGTTCACGGCCGTTGGGGGCGCGGAAGCCGACGGAATAGTTCAGCGCGTTCTCCAGCGCGTAGCCTTCATGCGGGAAGCCCGGTGGAATGTACAGAATATCACCCGGTTCCATTTCTTCGTCGATGATCGCGTCAAACGGTGCCACCTGGAGTAGATCGGGGTGTGGACAGTGCTGTTTCATCGGCACTTTTTCGCCCACGCGCCAGCGGCGGCGGCCGGTGCCCTGAATGATAAACACGTCGTATTGATCGAGATGTGGCCCCACGCCGCCGCCGGGTACCGAGAAGGAGATCATCAGGTCGTCCATGCGCCAGTCTGGCAGTTGACGGAACGGCCGCATCAACGCGCTGGAAGGCTCGTGCCAGTGGTCGACCGCCTGTACCAGCAGCGACCAGTTGTTTTCGCCCAAATGGTCATAACTTTCGAACGGCCCGTGTGCCACCTGCCAGCGCCCGTCTTGATGGCTGACCAAACGGCTATCCACTTCGTTTTCCATTGCCAGCCCAGCCAGCTCATCCGGGGAGATCGGATCGATAAAGTTTTTGAAGCCGCGCTTCAGAATTACCGGACGCTTTTGCCAATAACGTTGCAAAAAGTCGTTCCAGTCCAAATCTAGTTGATAATCCATAGTCTATTCCAGGATAGAGGAGTGAGCGTGACAGGGATTATAACGGAAGTCAGGCCCGTTGGATCGGGGCCTGAGCAACAGAATTCATTCGTTGTGGTGGGAATCGTGCTGGCGAGCGAAGGTGACCATCATGCGCGCGCCGCCGAGAGGGCTGTCGCTGATGGTAATGCTGCCATCGTATTGTTCAATGATTTCCGCTGCCACTGACAGCCCAAGGCCCTGGCCGGGACGCAGGGTATCGACGCGCTGGCCACGTTGGAATATCAGGCTGCGTTTGCTTTCCGGAATGCCGGGGCCGTCGTCGTCGATGACGATGGTAAGGTTTTTGTCAGAGTGGAGCGAGGTTATTTCGACAAATTCGAGACAGTATTTGCAGGCATTTTCCAGTATGTTGCCCATCACTTCCATAAAATCGTTTTTCTCGCCGACAAAGGTGATTTCCGGCGAGATATCCAGCGTGATCGCTACGCCTTTACGTTGATAAACCTTGTTCAGCGCCACCGTCAGGCCGTCGAGCAGCGCGGATACCGAATGGATTTCGCGCGTCAGCACCGTCTGACCCGAGTTGATGCTGGCGCGGTGCAGATAATAGCCGATCTGTTGCGAAATACGGCTGATTTGCTCCAGCATGATGGGTTCGGCTTCTTCGATGGTAGTTTGCTTACCGGAGCGCAGCGAACGCAACGTGGTCTGCAATACCGCCAGCGGCGTTTTCAGACTATGAGTGAGGTCGGATAGGGTGGTGCGATACTTGGTATAGCGCTGGCGTTCGTTACGCACCAGAATGTTCAGGTTGCGCACCAGTCCGCGCAGTTCGCTGGGCGGGTTTTCATCCAACTGTTCGCGTGCACCGTTTTCCAGTTCGCTGACCTGATTGATCAGCGCCTTAATCGGCCGCAGGCTCCAGTAGGCCGCCAGCCACAGCAATGGCACCACCAGCAGCAGGTTGGCCAATAGTACGTAGCTGAACCATTCCCATACCACGTCAGAGCGTTGCAGTTCCTGCGGAATGGAATCCACCACCACGATGGTCAGTGCGGGCAGACGCGTGGTTGCCGCGTATTTATTGACCGCCACCGAGTGCGTCAGCGCGTTCTGGTCGTTGTCGTCATAACGTTTCAGCTGATCCTGGGCCTTGGGGTTATCGCCGAGCACTTCGCTACTGACGTGCGTATCGGTGTCTATTTCATAAAACCCCTGTTCCTTCAGCCAGTCGCGCTGGATCAGTTTTTCCAGTTCCGGCACCTTGCGCTGGCTCCACAGCAGTTTGCCCTGTTCATCATAGATGAACACCAGCGTCGGCGAATTGATGTCGATATCCGGCGGTATGGTGATGGTCAGTTTCTGATCTTTCCACTGCGCCAGACTGAAGAATAAATTGCTCTCGCCGCGCAGCAGGCGGAACGCGGTCTTGTCGAAGCTGACGATATAGCCGACCACGGCCACCAGGCCATAGGACAGCGACAGCGCCAGAATGACCCCGGCGGTCGCCATCAGGAAACGCGCGCGCAGCGAGAACGGTTTTTTATCCTTGTTGAACATTATGCTCACTTGGTATCGAAACGATAACCCTGACCGCGCACCGTAGTGATGACTTCCTGCGGATATTCAGCCTGTAATTTCTTGCGTAGACGCCCCATCAGTACGTCGATGGTGTGGCTTTCACGCAGTTCGGCGTCCGGATACAGTTGCAGCATCAGTGAATCTTTGCTGACCACTTTACCGGCGTTGCGGATCAGCGTTTCGATAATGGTGTATTCGAACGCGGTCAGCTTGATCGGCCGATCGTTGACGCTCAGCTCACGCCGCGACAGATCGATCTGGAACGGCGGCATCACGATCACCTGCGACGCCAGGCCGCTGTTGCGGCGCATCAGCGCCTGCATGCGCGCGATCACCTCTTCCAGGTGGAAGGGCTTGGTGACATAGTCATCGGCGCCGGCTTCCAGCACGGCGACCTTGTCCTGCCAGCTTTCACGGGCGGTGAGCACCAGGATCGGCAGTTTCACCTGATGTGCACGCCAGCGGCGGATCAGGCTCATGCCGTCTTCGCCGGGCAGGCCGAGGTCGACAATCGCAATGTCCGGCGCATGTTCCTGCAGAAAGTAATCCGCTTCTTTGGCATCCTCGGCGGCGTCAACCTGATGGCCCATTTCGCGCATTTGTACTGAAAGGTGATGGCGCAGTAGACCGTTATCTTCAACAACCAATACTCGCATAGAGCAGACTCCTGTTTACGCGCGGGTGAAGCTCCGTCGTCTAAATTATAAAGGTATCACGCATTTAAGCATGCTTTTACTGCCTGATTATCTGCAATAACCGATAAACGTTTGATAAACAGTTTGAGCGCTAATGTAAACCAAACTTAAATAACACTCTGCTGTTTGAAATGTGAGCAAGATCGTTGAAAAACCCCAAAGGTATTACTAAGGTATTTCATAGGTATCTTATTGATGCCGACACCAGGGTATTTCACCGCCGCCCGCTTGCATGCGGCAAGGCCAGTTAGCCAGTAAGGATATAATAATGAAACGTCCTCACCTGAAGCTGTCTGTCATGATGTTTATCGAATGGTTCATCTGGGGCGCATGGTTCGTCCCGCTATGGCAATACCTCAACAAACTGGGCTTTACGCCGGGTGAAATCGCCTGGTCCTACAGCAGCACGGCGATTGCGGCGATTGTTTCGCCGGTGCTGGTCGGGGTGATTGCCGATCGCTATTTCGCCGCGCAGAAAGTGCTGGGCTGGTTGCATCTGGCCGGCGGCATTCTGATGCTCATCATCGCCTGGCAGACTGAATTTTCCCGCTTCTTCCCGCTGCTGGTGGTGTATGCCATTACCTATATGCCCACCGTGGCGCTGACCAACAGCATCGCCTTCGCCAATATCGGCGATGCCGAGAAAGAGTTTCCACGCATTCGGGTGCTGGGTACCCTCGGCTGGATTGCCTCCGGTCTGGTGATCGGCTTTTTGCTGCCGCCGCTGCTGGGTATGGGCAATATCTCCGACACCAATCAGCCACTGATCGTTACCGGCATCGCCGCTATCTGCCTTGGGCTGTACAGTTTCCTGCTGCCGAATACGCCGGCACGCGGCACCGGGCCGGTGGATGTCAAAGCGCTACTGGGGCTGAATGCGCTGGGATTGTTGAAAGATCGCTCGTTCGCTACCTTTGCGCTGTGCTCGTTTCTGTTTTGCATGCCGTTGGCGTTTTATTACCAGTTCGCCAATGGCTATCTGACCCAGGTAGGGTTGCCCGATGCCACCGGCTGGATGACGCTGGGGCAGGTATCCGAAATTTTCGCCATGCTGGCCTTGCCGCTGCTACTTAAACGTTACGGCATTAAAAAGGTGCTGATGCTGGGGTTCATTACCGCCGCGATCCGCTACCTGTTCTTTATCTATGGCGGCACCGCTGACGTATGGGCATACAGCATGCTGTTCCTCGGCATCTTGTTGCATGGCGTCAGCTACGATTTCTATTTCGTCACCGGCTACATCTATGTGGATAAAAAGGCGCCGGCGCATATGCGTACCGCGGCGCAGGGGTTAATCACGCTGATCTGTCAGGGGCTGGGCAGTTTTATCGGCAACTGGCTAGGAGGGCAGGCGATGACCACCTTTGCGCTGCAACAGCCGCGTAACGGCATGACCTTCGACTGGTTTGCGGTGTGGGGCGTGGGAGCGGCGATGGTGGTGGCGGTGATGCTGCTGTTCCTGCTGTTTTTCCGCGAGCGCAACCACAGCATCACGCCGATCAACATAACCCAGCCTTAAACCACCGGCCGGGCCTGATGCCCGGCGATGACAACGATTCAGGAGCAACAACCAATGAAGCCATTAACCCCGCAACAACGCGTCGAAGGCGCGCTTTATGGACAGATGTTGGGCGACGCGCTCGGCATGCCGTCAGAGCTGTGGCCGCGTGAACGGGTAAAGCAGCATTTTGGCTGGATTGACGGTTTTCTTGATGGTCCGGCGGAAAATAGCGCCGCCTGCTATTTCCGGGCGGCACAATATACCGACGACACCTCAATGGCGCTGGCGTTGGCCGACGCGCTGATCGAGGCTGACGGCGAGGTAGTGCCGGAACTGATTGCCCGCAACGTGATCCGCTGGGTCGACGATTTTGACGCATTCAATAAAAACATTCTCGGGCCCAGTTCCAAACTGGCATTAGGCGCACAGAAAAAGGGCACGCCGATTAGCGAACTGAAAAACAACGGCGTTACCAATGGCGCCGCGATGCGGATTTCACCTCTGGGCTGCGTGTTGCCTTCAGCGCCGCTGGCACGCTTTTGTCAGCAGGTATGGCTGGCCTCCAGTCCGACGCATAAATCCGACATTGCCGTTGCTGGTGCGGTGGTGATTGCCTGGGCGATTGCCAAGGCGGTCGAGGGCGTCAGCTGGGCGGAGATTCGCCTGGCATTGCCGGGGGTTGCGGATTACGCCCAGCGCCGCCACAGCACCACCTTCAGCGCTTCACTGGCGGCTCGCATTGAACTGGCCTTGCAGGTGGTCGATCGTTCGACCGGCACCGAGCAGGCGTCCGAGCGCATTTATCAATTGATCGGCGCCGGCGTCAGTACCATCGAGTCGGTGCCGGCGGCGTTGGCGATGGTGGCCTTGGCGGATACCGATCCCAACCAGTGCGCGATCCTCTGCGCCAATCTGGGGGGCGACACTGACACTATTGGCGCGATGGCCACCGCCATTTGCGGTGCGCTGAACGGCATTGACGCATTTGATCAACGCCTGTTGGCGCAATTGAAACAGGTGAATACGCTGGATATCCCCGCTTATGCGCAGGCGCTGCTGCGGTTGCGCCAGGGTTGGCAGGAGGGCGAATGAACAGGGCACGGCACGATTTACTGTTGACGCTGACGCAGGGGGGGTGGCATCAGCAATCTCCGGTGACGCTGATCGGTGCGGCGGTGATGGACATGGTGGTCAGCGCCGAGGCGCTGCCGCAGCGCGGTGGCGACGTTGCGGCGCAGTTGCAGGGGTTCCATCTGGGCGGCTGCGCGTTAAACATCGCCGTAGCGCTGAAGCAACTGGGCATTGCCAGCCGTAACCTGCTGCCGCTGGGCGAGGGTATATGGGCCGATCGGCTGCGTGCCGAAATGGCACAGCGCGGAGTACGCTCCGATCTGGCGGTTGGCGGCGAGGATAACGGCTGGTGTATGGCGCTGGTGGAGCCGGATGGCGAGCGTACGTTCATTTCCATCGACGGCATAGAAAACCGTTGGCAAACGGCATGGCTGCAGGACGCTGCGCCGGACGGCGGGCTGGTATACCTTTCCGGCTATCAGTTGGGGTCGGCGTGCGGCGCGGTACTGCTGCAGTGGATGCAGCAATTGCCTGCCACGGTGCGGGTAGTACTGGATATTGGCCCGCGCATTGATGTGATGCCGGACGATTTGCTGCAATGCCTGATTCGCCCCGGCGTGCTGTTGACGCTGAACCAGCGTGAAGCGCAACTGTTGGGGATGGGGGAGGATATTGAAGGGTTCTGCCGGCAGTTGTGGCAACGTACCGGACAATGGGTGGTGGTGCGTTTTGGTGGCCAAGGGGGATACTATTATGCCGAACCGGGCGAATGCGGCTGGGTTGCGGCCCGGGCGGTGACGGTGGTCGACAGCATTGGCGCGGGCGACAGCCATACCGCCGGTTTGCTGGCCGGCTTGGCATTGGGGCTGACACCGCAGCAAACCATGCTGCTGGCCAACAGCATTGCCGGCTACGTGGTTTCACGCCCCGGTGGAGACTGTGCGCCGACGCTGGTGCAACTGCTGGCCAGCGAAGTCGGTTAATCCTCGCTGATAAACTCGTACATGTCGCTGCGGCAAAAGCTCTCGCTATATTCAATCGGTTTTTTTTGCCGGTCAAACAGCGTTTGCTTGATGATCAACAGCGGCATGGGATCTTTCAATTGCAGGGTGTGCTGGGTTTCCTCATCGGTCATTGCCGCGCTGACCTGGCTGCGCAGCGAACCCATTTCGACGTTGTTGAGGCGGAAATAGTCATACAGCGACAGGCCGATGTCTTCTACGTTGGCGATAGCCTCCGCCACCACATAAGACACCGCCAGCGACATCGGTTTCCCGTCGATAAAGTGAATGCGTTTGAGTTTATAAACGGCGGTATTTTCTGCCAGCTCCAGCTTTGCCGCCAGTTGGCGATCGGCAATCACGCGTTCACGGCTGATCCACACCGTATCAGGCCGCCGCCCTTGCAACATCACCTCGCGTGAAAAGCCTTTCACATCAGCCAGCGAATAGGCCAACTTGGTCGGCGACATGGTTTGGCGGATAAAGGTGCCGTAACCACGTGAGCGACCAATAATGCCGTCTTCCTCCAGGCAGGCCAGCGCCTTGCGCACGGTGATGCGTGAAATGCCCAGACGATCGGTAAAATGACGCTCGCTGGGTAAGAAATCCCCTTCGTTCAGCACACCCTGTTCAATCGCCTGGCGTATTGACGCGTTAAAACGCAGATAGAGCGGCATGGCGCCCGCGCTGCTCAGATCCTGCTGTAATTTATCCAGCAGACGCTGGTTGGTTTCCATGCTCATAACTGGCCGAAATCCTGTTGCCTCAATACGATATGTCTTATTTAAGGTGATTTTACCCCGAGGCGCAACAGCCAGCATCGGCGAAACGTGGCGAGGATCCGCGCAAAACGGCGGCAGCACTGGTAAGTTGATGCGCGTCACGGGAAAATGTCCCTAACAGATTGATGCTGCGCCGGTATTGGCCTGCGCTTTGAGACCGATAACATGAAGCAGACCGAACATGGTGCGTTGGGCACCGCCAGCGAGAGTGAACTGGTAACGGCAAAGATTAAACCGCTGCTCACACGCCTGCGTCGGCAGCGAATGACGTTGAAAGCGGCGTTGCATCTGGCCATCAAACAATTGATAACCGCAGGTGAACTGAAAACGCTGAGCCGGTTACCCCCTAGCCGCCGACTGGCAAGCGCACTGAGCATATCGCGCGATACGGTCGAAGTGACTTATGCCCAGTTGGAAGCCGAAGGGTATCTGGCCCGCACGGTGGGGCGCGGCAGTTTTGTCAGTTACCGCAATAGCCCGCTGATTGGCCGCGAGCTGTTGGCCGCCGACGCGACCGTTCAGGCTTGCCTGGCCGAACAGGAGCTGAGCGCCAGCGGCCGGGCACTGCTGGTTACCGGTTATACGCCTCATACCGGCCGCGTTGGTGCGCTGACTCCGTCGGCGCCGGATCTGCGGCAGTTCCCGATCGACAGCTGGTTGCAGCTGGAAAAGTCGGCGGTGCGACATCACACCGAACAGCTTTTGGGCTATGGCGATCCTCAAGGGCTGGTGGCGTTACGGAGTGAAATCGTCGACTATCTCCGGCGAGAACGAGGCGTAAAAGCCACGGCGGAGCAGGTGGTGATCGTCAGCAGTTCGCAGCAGGCACTGTCATTATGCACGCAGGTGTTGTTCAACGCCGGCGACGCGGTGTTCGTGGAGGAACCGGGCTATCAGGGGGCAAAAAAGCTGGTGCGCGCTGCCGGTCTGCGTACCATTCCGATTGAGGTGGACCAGCGGGGGATCAACGTCGACCGCTTGGTGGCAACCCGGCCGAGTGGCCGCGGGGTGTATGTGACCCCTTCGCACCATTATCCGCTGGGACACTCGCTCGATATCGAGCGTCGATTACGCTTGCTGGCATGGGCGCGCCAGGAAAATGCCTGGATTATCGAAGACGACTACGATGCCGAATTTACCTATCACGGCATGCCGACGGCCTCGTTGCAGGGTCTGGATCAGCATCAGCGCACCCTGTATATCGGCACCTTCAGCAAGACCCTGTTTCCGGGTTTACGGCTGGGTTTTATCATTGTGCCGCCCTCCTTGATTATTCCGATGGTAGCGGCCAAGCAGCTGCAGGACGGCTGCACCGCGACGCTGTCGCAGGCTACGCTGTACGCGTTCTTGCGAGCGGATGGTTATACCGAGCATTTAAGAAATATGCGCCGGTTGTATAAAGCCCGCCTGGAGATTTTATTTACCGCGGTTAATCAATACCTCGCCGAATGGACACAGCCGCATTTGCCGCAAGGGGGGTTACAGCTGGTCTGCCCGTTGGCCGACGCGGCAACCGAGCGCAGGCTGGTGGCCGCCGGTGCCGCTCAGGGGATCCGGTTGTATGGTCTGGCGGATTTTTATACCGACACTCCTGGCAAAGGGGCGCTGGTGCTGGGTTTTGCCGCCTATACGCCGAATGAAATTGTACAGTTTATCAAACGGCTGGCACAGATTTTTGCCGTCTTGCCCGCGACGGAAAACCGCTAAAATTGGTCTGCTCGCCGTGATGGATTGGTCGGTATTCTGCCCCTGGCCGCCGGTGTACTCTGCGCTTATTCAACGGACGTTATGTAAGCGGAGTGACAATGAGTTCAACAGATCGGGCAGTACAAATACGCAGAGTTCACCATGACGATCGGTCGCAGTGGTTGGCTTTATGGCAAGGCTATCTGCATTTTTATCGTGCAGAGATTACCGACGCCGTCAGCGAAGAGACATTTTTCCGCCTGACCCGCGAGGAGCAGGTTTATGGTCTGGTAGCGCAGGATCGGGACGGCAGATTATTGGGATTGATGAATCTGATCTTCCACCCGTCGACCTGGAGTTCGCAGGGATATTGCTATATCGAAGATTTATATGTTTCACCCTCCGCGCGTGGACAAAAGGTGTCTGAACAGCTGTTCGAACAGGCGTATCGATTAGCGGATCGGCATCAGTGTGGCCGCGTTTACTGGATGACTCAGGAATATAATGCGCCGGCGCGCTCGCTGTACGACAAAGTGGGCAATCGCAGTTCATTCGTGGTTTATAACCGCTAACGGCAGGGGAAGCGATACGGATGACAATTAATCATTATGGCCAGCCGATAGGCGAGGCGCTAACCGACTGGCAAGCCGCGAACAGGCCTGACGCGCTGGTACTAAATGGGGCTTTTTGCCGATTGGTAGCGCTGGATGCACAGCGTGACTACCGCGGATTATTCGATGTTTATCAACGGGCTGCGGATGACCGCGACTGGACCTATTTACCGGCGGAACGGCCGGACAGCCCGCAAGCGATGCTGGAATATTTGCAGGCGCTGCAATCGAATCCGTCGTTGGTGTCTTATACGGTATTTGATCCCGTCAGCGGCGAAGCGCTGGGTACGGTGGCATTGATGCGTATCGATCCCGCCAATGGCGTACTGGAAATTGGTTATGTCAATTGGTCTCCGGCGATGAAACAGCGCCCCAGCGCCAGCGAAGCCATTTTCCTGCTGCTGCGCTACGCCTTCAATCAGCTAGGTTATCGACGCTGTGAATGGAAATGCGACAGTCTTAACGCGCCGTCGCGACGGGCGGCACTGCGTTTTGGTTTTGTCTATGAAGGGCAGTTCAGATGCGCGATCGTGATCAAGGGGCGCAACCGTGATACCGACTGGTTTGCCATCACGCGCGACCGCTGGCCAACCATCGAACGCGGGTTTGAGCGCTGGCTGGCGGCGGACAATTTTACGCCGGACGGGCAGCAGAAGACGCGGTTGCAGGCTTTTTTCGATTAGCCCGCTGACTTATCTCTCGTGCGACCGTTTGCCGGCAACGGGGGGCTGGCTGGTATGATGCGGGCATAAAAAAAGCGACCCGAAGGGGTCGCTTCTGTCTGTTGGCGGGCTATTTACTTCAGTTCATCCACCATGGTGGTGGCGCGACCGATGTAATTGGCCGGCGTCATGGCCTTCAGACGAGTTTTTTCTGCTTCAGGCAGTTCCAGACCGTCGATGAACGCCTGCATGCCAGCGGCATCAACGCGTTTGCCTCGCGTTAACTCTTTCAGCTTTTCATAAGGCTTTTCAATGCCGTAACGGCGCATAACGGTCTGGATCGGCTCGGCCAGCACTTCCCAGTTATGATCCAGTTCATCCAGCAGGTGCGCCTGGTTGACTTCCAGCTTGCTGATACCTTTCATGGTCGCCTGATAGGCGATCAACGCATAGCCCAGGCCGACACCAAGGTTACGCAGCACGGTGGAGTCGGTCAGGTCACGCTGCCAGCGCGAAACCGGCAATTTGCTTGCCAGGTGTCCCATCACGGCATTGGCCAGGCCCAGGTTGCCTTCGGAGTTTTCGAAGTCGATTGGGTTAACCTTGTGCGGCATGGTGGAGGAACCGATTTCGCCGGCAATGGTTTTTTGCTTGAAGTGATTCAGCGCAATGTAACCCCAGATGTCGCGGTCGAAGTCGATCAGAATGGTGTTGAAGCGCGCGACGCAATCGAACAGCTCGGCAATATAGTCATGCGGTTCAATCTGCGTGGTGTACGGGTTCCAGCTAATGCCCAGCGAAGTGACGAACTCTTCACTGAAACGGTGCCAGTCCACTTCCGGATAGGCCACGATGTGTGCATTGTAATTACCGACCGCGCCGTTGATTTTGCCGAGGATCTCGACCTGCTCCAACTGACGGAACTGGCGGTCCATGCGGTAGGCAACGTTGGCCAGCTCTTTACCAACGGTGGACGGCGTAGCCGGCTGACCATGGGTGCGAGACAGCAGGGGAATATCGCGATATTCCTGCGCCAGACCTTTGATCGCGTCGATGATCTTGCGCCAGAACGGCAGTACCACATCCTGACGTGCGGTGTTGAGCATCAGCGCGTGGGACAGGTTGTTGATGTCTTCCGAGGTGCAGGCGAAGTGAATGAATTCAGAGACAGCATGCAGCGCGGGCACTGCCGCCACCTTTTCCTTCAGGAAATACTCTACCGCTTTCACATCGTGATTGGTGGTGCGTTCGATAGTCTTGATGCGCTGCGCATCTTCTTCGCTGAATTCGGCGACGATCTGGTCGAGGTAAGCGTTTGCGTCGGCGTCAAAAGCGGGAACTTCCTTGATTTCTGCGCAGGCTGCCAGTTTTTGCAGCCAACGTACTTCAACCTGTACGCGGAATTTCAGCAAGCCGAATTCGCTGAAAATAGTGCGCAGTGCGCTGACTTTATCACCGTAGCGTCCGTCAACGGGTGAAACGGCGGTCAGTGAGGATAATTCCATCGGTAGCAACTCCTGGGATCGATTAACAATGAGCAACGATATTTTGCGCCTGTTTGAACAGACGATTACGAGAAAACATTAATTGCAGGCGGCTGCCGCCGACCTGCTGCCACAGTACCGCGGCGCGAATGCCGGCCAGTAGCGTAGCGCGAACCTTGGCCTGCACCTGGGTGTTTTGCAGAATGGCCGGTGAACCGGTGACCTGGATGCGCGGCCCCAGCGGGCTGACCACGTCGACATAAATGCCGGCCAGGGCGCTGACAATGGTTTCGGATTCCAAATCAAAATGCGCCAGTTGGCGTTCCAGCTGATCGAGACGTTCGCCCAACGTGTTCATGGCCTGCTTATTGGCGTTGAGTTTGCGCTCAAGCACCATCAGGCTGATGGTGTAGCGCGTCAGTTCCGCGCCAGGGCCTTTATTATTGGCATTCAGCACGCCCATCAGCGTTTCAAGCCCAACCTTCAGGTTACGCTCTTCACCGCCGAATACCGCCAGGGTCGAGGACGGGTTCATTTGCAACAGACTGTTCAGCGAGGTATGCAACGCGTCGCGGTCACACTGGCCTTCATGTGCCAACTGCTGCACCAGACGCGCGGCCTGGCTGATCCCGGCCATTGCCAGCGTAATGTCATAATAATTCTTCGCCACGAATACTCCTGTAAACGCTGTTAACGGTACATGGCTTACGGCTCAAGGGTTTTGTGTATCGGGAAACGAGGCCGCGGGCTCGGGGCCATAACGGCTGGCCGCAGCAGTAACAACGATGACAACGAATGTCACGGATCATGCCACAAAACGCCGGTTAAACCCAGTGCCAATACGCAGGCTGCGATGCATCGACCTCGGGGGGCGTAAGGGTGGTTGAATAGTAGGCAAAACAGGTGCCTGTCGGCACCTGTTGACGGGACGGTTACGCTTGAGGCAGTGGCAGGCGCTGTTCGATGATGCCGCCGCCCAGGCAGATTTCACCCAGGTAGAACACCGCAGACTGGCCCGGGGTGACGGCGGCGACCGGCTCGTCGAAACGCACTTCGATGCGCTCGGCGTCGATCGGCGTTACGGTGCATGCCAAATCCTGTTGGCGATAGCGGGTTTTCACCGTGCAGCGCAGCGGTCCGGTTAACGGCTGGCGATCGACCCAGTGCAGTTGTTGGGCGATCAACCCCACCGACATCAGGCGAGGGTGCTCGTGGCCCTGGGCGACGATCAACTGATTATTGGCAACGTCTTTATCCACCACATACCATGGATCTTCGCTGCTGTCTTTCATGCCACCGATACCCAGCCCCTTGCGCTGACCAAGGGTGTGGTACATCAACCCCTGGTGTTCGCCGATGGTTTGACCGTCGACGGTGACGATCGGGCCCGGCTGCGCCGGCAGGTAGCGGCCGAGGAAGTCGCGGAATTTACGCTCGCCGATAAAGCAGATGCCGGTAGAGTCTTTTTTCTTGGCGGTAACCAGTTCCAGCTGTTCGGCAATACGCCGTACTTCCGGCTTTTCCAGCTCGCCCACCGGGAACAGGCTTTGCGCCACCTGCTCGTGGCTCAGGGTATACAGGAAGTAGCTCTGATCCTTATTGCCGTCAACGCCGCGCAACAGGCGGCTTTTGCCGTCAACGTCCTGACGGCGTACATAGTGACCGGTAGCAATAAAATCTGCCCCCAGGTCTTCTGCGGCGAACTCCAGGAACGCTTTGAATTTGATTTCTTTATTGCACAGAATATCCGGGTTTGGCGTGCGACCGGCTTTGTACTCTTCCAGGAACAGTTCGAACACGTTGTCCCAGTATTCAGCGGCAAAGTTTACCGTGTGCAGCTCAATGCCGAGTTTGTCGCACACCGCTTGTGCGTCAGCCAGGTCGGTTGCTGCGGAGCAGTATTCTTCGTCATCGTCTTCTTCCCAGTTTTTCATAAACAGCCCAGCGACCTGATAGCCTTGTTGCTGTAACAGATAGGCAGTAACGGAAGAGTCGACGCCGCCGGACATACCGACGATTACTTTTTTCTGGCTGTTGTCTGACATGGGGATCTCACGAACTTGAACACGAACCGTGCTGGTAAAAAACAAGCGCAGGATTTTATCACGATGCCGGCCTGCGCGCACGGCACATATTGTGCGCTAGAACGGCCAGTTAAAACTGCCGACCAGCGACAGCGGGTAGCGCTCCGGTTGCAGATAACAGCGCAGGCTTTCCGCCACCAGCGGTGAGCGCAGGTTAGGCGCGGTTAAAATCTGCTCTGCGCTCAGCCAATGGCAACGGTCAATGTCGGGGTCGTGCGGCTCGGTCGGCAGCGTTTGCGCCAGTTCAATGGCAAAACAAAAACGCAGAAACGGCGTGCGGTCCGGTGCGATCCATTGATGCAGCTTCAGGAACGACTGCGGTGCGGCGCGGATGCCGGTTTCTTCCCACAGTTCGCGTTCAGCCGCCTGGATCAGCGTTTCGTCGGCTTCCAAATGGCCTGCTGGCTGGTTCCAGAGTGCCTTGTTGTTTACCGTTTCTTCAACGATCAGAAACTTGCCGGCGGCGTGGACCACGCAGGCGACGGTGACGTGTGGTTTGAACATGACGGCTCCTTACAGCGGTTTATCGATATGCTGATAAATGGCATCCAGTTCGGCGATGCGTGTGGTGTAGCTGTTACTCAGGCAGATGACGTCGTTGCCGCACCGTTTACGCTGCGCCAGCCAACGGGTTTGGTCGTCCTGCATATTGCCGCGCACGCCCATGGCAAACAGACCGTGCAAAAACTGGTATTTGGTGGCCATTTCCACGTCTTTATCGCTTAGCGAGCGGCTGGCGCAGATGGCGCGCTCATCGGCCGCCGTCGCCTGGCGACAATCGAAACTGGCGGCCTGTGCGCCGGCAGCGCACAGGAGCGTGAACAACATCAGAGGAAGAATTTTTCCCATTGTAGCGGCTCCTTGAAAGGTTAAAGCGACTCGATGAGTTTCCATTCGCCAGGCTGGAGTTCGCCCAGCGCAAGTTCTCCCATACTGTAGCGAATCAAACGCAGGGTCGGGAAGCCGATATGCGCGGTCATGCGCCGTACCTGGCGGTTTCGTCCTTCATACAGGGTTATTTTCAGCCAACGGGTGGGAATGGACTTCCGCTCGCGGATCGGGGGATTGCGTGGCCACAGCCAGGCCGGTTCGTCTACCAGTTCCACGCCGGCGGGCAGGGTGGGGCCGTCTTTCAGCGTCACCCCGGCACGTAACGGTGCTACATCGCAGTCTTGCGGCGCGCCTTCCACTTGCACGTAATACACCTTGCCGGTGCGTTTGCCCGGCTGGGTCAGCTGCGCCTGCAGCTTGCCGTCGTTGGTCAATACCAGCAGGCCCTCACTGTCGCGATCCAGACGGCCGGCGGCGTAAACGTCATTAAATGGGATGAACTCCTTCAGCGTGGCGCGGCCGGCTTCGTCGGTAAACTGCGGTAAAACGTCGAACGGCTTATTGAATAATATCACCCGCCGTGGCCCATGCGTTGCGGGGCGTTTAGCGGCCTTTGGCTTGCTGAATCGTTTAACTTGGTGATTTTTAACAGGGAATTTAGTCATAACGGTTGTGCTGGCAAATGATAGGCGCATTATAACCGAATCCGTTTCGGATTGGCGCGGGTAGAATATTCGAGTAGTATTGACACGCATCTTACAAAGCATTAACAAAAATTGCGCTTGAAGGAGAGGTTGATGGAAAGCAAAGTAGTTGTTCCGGCAGAAGGTAAAAAGATTACGGTCGATGCCCAGGGTAAACTGGTTGTTCCGCATAACCCGATCATTCCGTTCATCGAAGGCGACGGTATTGGCGTTGACGTAACCCCTGCCATGATTAACGTGGTTGATGCTGCAGTGAAAAAAGCCTACCACGGCGAGCGTAAAATCTCCTGGATGGAAATCTACACCGGCGAAAAATCCACTCACGTTTACGGGAAAGACGTGTGGCTGCCGGACGAAACCCTGGATCTGATCCGCGATTACCGCGTTGCCATCAAGGGCCCACTGACCACGCCGGTCGGCGGCGGTATTCGCTCCCTGAACGTGGCGCTGCGCCAACAGCTCGACCTGTATGTCTGCCTGCGTCCGGTACGTTACTACCAGGGCACGCCAAGCCCGGTTAAACACCCAGAACTGACCGATATGGTGATCTTCCGCGAAAACGCCGAAGACATCTACGCCGGTATCGAATGGAAAGCGGGCTCTGCTGAAGCAGACAAAGTGATCAAGTTCCTGCGCGATGAAATGGGCGTGAAGAAGATCCGTTTCCCTGAGCAGTGCGGTATTGGCGTCAAGCCATGCTCGGAAGAAGGTACCAAACGTCTGGTTCGTGCGGCCATCGAATACGCGATCGTCAATGACCGTGATTCCGTGACGCTGGTGCACAAAGGCAACATCATGAAGTTCACCGAAGGTGCCTTCAAAGATTGGGGCTACGAGCTGGCTCGCGAAGAGTTTGGCGGTGAACTGATTGACGGCGGCCCATGGCTGAAGATCAAGAACCCGAACACCGGCAAGGAGATCGTGGTTAAAGACGTGATCGCCGATGCCTTCCTGCAGCAAATCCTGCTGCGTCCGGCGGAATACGACGTGATTGCCTGTATGAACCTGAACGGTGACTACATTTCTGATGCCTTGGCGGCCCAGGTTGGCGGTATCGGTATTGCCCCGGGTGCCAACATTGGTGACGAATGTGCACTGTTTGAAGCGACCCACGGCACGGCGCCTAAATATGCCGGCCAGGACAAAGTGAACCCAGGTTCAGTGATCCTGTCTGCTGAAATGATGCTGCGTCACATGGGCTGGTTCGAAGCGGCTGACCTGATCGTTAAGGGCATGGAAGGCGCAATCGCTGCCAAGACCGTGACCTATGACTTCGAACGCCTGATGGAAGGCGCTAAGCTGCTGAAATGTTCAGAGTTTGGCGACGCTATCGTTAAACACATGTAATGGTGTTTAAGCGTTAAATGATAACGGGAGCTTAATGCTCCCGTCTCTTTTTTCCCTTCAAAAAATTCTTCTGCAAAACCTCTGCAAAACTCTTCTGCAAAAAGGTATGAAAAATGACCGAATTTCACGCCCCAACACCCCTCCATTCTTTTCCTCGATCATCGTTGATTCGATCGGTTTGACGCTGGCTTTTGTGTCCAAGCAAATCCCGAGTATTGATTTTTTGCTCCCGGTATAAGCGTTCTGCCAGCGAACGAATTTCGTGAAAACTGGGTGGTGTGCCCTTACTCCAAGTTAACCCCGACAGCTCTTGAATTTTTTTAAAGCTGGTACTGATCGTATTGGGTTTAACCATGGCTCCACGTCTGGCCATTGCCGTATTGTGCGTGTAGTGGACGAGGTAAGGGCTGACGATATGATCTCGACACTGAGCGATTACCTGCTCCAGAGTCATGCCAATGGCATCACAGCGAAGAGAAAGCGGTATTGCGACCTTGCCCCAGTCTTAGTCTGCTCAACGTGTAGATGTTCCCTGATGGGGGCAGCTTTGCTTAATAACATCGATGCCCTTTCAGCGGTGGGTACGCGCTGCAATTAATGAATGGGTGCATCAGCGCCCGCACCCTGAGAGTGCGGCGGCGGCATGTCAGTTAGCTCTCAGTATCATACTTGAGAAATAAAGGTTTTGGACAAGCACCGTAGCCAGGTGCAGATCAGCGATGCTGTTTACGTTGAAACTGGAATGGAAATTACCGATTTGAATATGCGGATTGAGCGGGAACGTGCGCATTGCGCGCCTGGTCAGAGCGCCACGCTGCCACAACCAATATTTGCCCACGTTGTTCCGGCACCGGTCGCACAGTTAGGCCGCACCCGGGGGAGTGCGAAGAGTGTGGCGGTAAGGGTAAGATACCCGCCAATATGGAACATCTGCGTAAGTCGATGCGAATCATAGGGGCGTGGTAGAGTCGGGGGACTGGGCAAGTCGGTATGCGGAATTGGTGAAGCAGTGCATGGATTGGTTGTATGTCGAAGAATCCAATGCTACTTCGATGCTTGCTGATCGTATTACAAATGAGAAATATGATGAAGAATGCTGAAAACACGGTTTATGGTTCAATTGCTCTTGTGGCAGTTAGGGCAGTTATCGATAGTGGCGTTTCACCAAATACAGCATGGGATACTGCAGTACAAGGTAAAGAGAAAAGCTGTCCAAGAGGCGCATTTCTCGGCCTTTGCCAAGATGGTTGGATAAAAGGTGTTCCAAGTGGGAATTATCTTCGGCAAGGAAATTTAAACCAGCAGTATGCGATTAGGGCGGCTCAATACTTACTGGCCAAACCGGGTATAAATGTTGGGGCAAAAGAATTATGGCAGGAAGCCATTAAAACTGCGCAGAATCGAGACAAAATACACAATCAGCAGATGAATGTCGTTATTGCATTAAATGACGCAGGACTATTACAGCAAGGCGTTGACCTTACATAGAATACGCGCTAAATTTCCGAAAGATGTCGGAGTATGCTTAAAGCTACTCCGGCTTTTTTATTGGTCAGTCCTAAGCCTGCATGGTTCGCCCAGCAGGCTTTTTTTATTCCCCCAGCGGGGGAGGTGGAGTATGAAAATGCAGGAGAAAGCAAGCCTCGCGGCCTACCTCTCTTCGGGGTTTCTTGTGCTGGTGGGGAAGGTGGGCAAATTACTTAACGATCTCACGTTGAACGATTGGGCGATCGTCATCGGTATCATCATTGGTATCGCGACGTTTGCCGCAAACCTGTACTTCCAGAATCGCCAGACGCGAGCCATTGAACGGGCGTTCCGCGCCGGTGCCACGATCATTAATCCGGGGCGGGCTAAATGACGATTAAAAAGAAGGTCGGCGCTGTCGTTTGTTCTGTGTCCGTGATTATCGCGCTGGTACTGAACCAGGCGGGTGATTTCAAATCGGCGAATGGAAATCCCCTCCGGTTCTCCAAAGCGGCAATGGAAGTCATGGGGAATGCTGAGAGCTGCCGCCGGGATCCGTATCTATGCCCAGCCAATATCATCACGCAGGGAATCGGCCATACCGGGAAAGGTGTTTCCGCTGTCAGCACGGCAAGTGATCAACAGATCGCCAAGTGGTTTGCCGAAGACCAACTGGATGCACAGAACTGCATCGAGGTGAATGCCGCCGGAAGGCATGATCGGTTTATGTGCCATGAAAAACGGCATCTGTGCGGGTTTCAAAGGCAATGAGGTAATGTTCTCTGAGGCTTATCTGCCGTATGCCTGGAAGCCCACTAACCGGCAGACCACCATGAACAAGATTGTCGCCATCGCACCGGTTGGCACCGAAGGTGATCCGTATCTATTCAGCGGCATCACTCTGTCAAACATCAGCAGTACAGAGCCTAATTAACGGGAGCCTGATGGTTCCCGTTTTTTATTGTTCAAATCGCAACGGTTTTCAAAGCGGTTTAGCAAAGCTTCCCCTATATCTGCTCGTTTAAACCGTAACGGGTAGAAAATAATCAGGTTGCCGCCGGCATAATGGAGATTCGTGGCACTGCATTCGTGCGATAGAGAGAAAGAACCCGGCCTTGTGGCCGGGTTTGCAAATGCAAAGGGGAAATTAAACTTGTCGCGATAGGTCTGCTTCGTTGAGGAAGTGGCTCAAATCCATGAGCCGTGTGGGGTAACGAAGTAGCTCTATATTGTCGTGAGACGACGCTATTAATAATAGACCGTAACTTTATGTCAATCCATTAAAAATACTAAAATTCCTAGTTTTTTATTTGTGCAGCTTATAATATTTTATCTACATAAATATATAGTATCCATTAAGGCTCGGTGAACATTTTCATCACGCGTTCAGTGATATTGATGTTCAAGGTGAACAGTATCGGCTTCACACAGTATCATCCCCGATATATACATGCTTGGTCCCTGCTCGGCGAGATGAAAGGCTATTTCCATCGCCTGATCTTTGGCATGGTCCTCATTTTTCGCTACCACATACACCGAGAATTTTCCTATCAATAGTTCATAAAGCTTCATAGGCGCTCCGCTGGAATATGGATTGCTCATTAACGATAATATGCTCAGGAGGCATCAGTAAATTGATCATGGAACGGGTTATTCCGGCCGTGCCGACACCAATGTCCAGGTTATGACGTAACAGTTCACCGTCATGATATTCTTGCTGCAAATAATGGCGGAAGTATTTTATTACTCCGCACTCATCTTCCTTATTGAGTTGCGTCAACAGCGCTAGCGTTGATTTAATATGCTGGTTCAACATGACGGTTTCCCCACTCAGGGGATCGGTATACTGGGCGGACAAGCCCGCACGGCGTGCGTTATGCAGGTTCCTGGCGTAGTCGTCGTCTTGACCGGCGGGGGCATCAGATTGAACGGCAAGCAGCAAATTGACCAACAGTTGCGCATAGCCGCACAGCATGGCCGCGTGGGTCAAGGTGAGAGGCGCGTCGCATATGCTGATTTCGACGCAGCCCAGCTCCAGCCTCGGTCTGATGGGAGTAGGCACAGCGCCGGCGTTTTCGGGTTGATTAAACGGCGACGAATCATTCAATGCGATAAAATGCGGCAAGTATGCCTTTAGCGCCTGGCAAAGATAGGCGGCCTGATTGCCGTCTTCGACGCCGACATGAATATTCTGTCCGAACCCGCAGGCAGCATCGTGGCTGATTTGTGGCCCGCCGCCGCATAATCCGCAATGGCAACGAGCGGCGCTGTCTGCCAGGTTGGCGGTAATGCTTTTCAATTCCTCAAGTAAAGTGGACGGCGTGGCGTGCATGGCAGTGAATACATTGATGACAGGTTGATTACTATGGGTTTTTATATAATCTTTAACCTTGCACATGCTGACTACTTCCGGCACGTTTTTGGCAAAGTGGAAGGTTGTCAAATCGACCAATTGCAGCTTCAACTCGGTACTTATGGTGTGGCGATGGATGTGTGTAAAAGAAGTGTGCTGCATGTTCATCTCCTCAAACGAATTGCTGTCTATGCCAGAGGAACGAATCTGTCGTGGCGTACCGGCGGTTGGCAGCCGTGCTGGTTGCTGATTTGAGGCGCTACGGGCAGACTCAACGATGCCACTCAATGATGTTTTTTATGCCAACCTCATATCGCCAACCCCATTGCAGGGCTGGCTGGCGGCACATAACCCGGTAAAGGGCTAACGCTTAATGTTGCCCACCTTTTTTGCCGGCCTCAGCGGCGCGCTCAGGGTCATTCTTGAAGTTACCGCCGCTGACCTGCCCACCTTTTTTACCTGCCACAGAAGCGCGTTGCGGATCGTTTTTGAAATTTCCACCGCTTTCCTGACCGCCTTTTTTGCCGGCTTCAGAAGCTCGTTCCCTGTCTTCAGCGAAATTACCTGAACCGCCACGATGCTCTGCCATAATAACCTCCTGAATAAAGAAAGTTAGTTTATGTTGATATCAGAGAAATCATGGTTTCTCTAATCAGATAAAACTATAGAACCTACCGCTATTTTTTCCATGCAATAGCCAATTAAAAAACGAAATTAAATGCATTGAAATAAACTGAAATAATTAAATAACAAAAATAAAACATTTGATTGCTTAATTTAACCATCGAATGTACCTACGAAGATAATCATAATTTATTTCAGTTATTTATTCATGTTGGGCTCGAAAAGCTGTTAATAACGACTATCGTTTATAATATGGCGGCGTGGCGTGATTAACATTTTATCGATATCTTCAGGAGAGATAGCGAGCCACTAAACTCTTTTACCGTGTTAAATGAGGTTTTATACGGGGTGTTTTTTATTAAATTCCTGATTAACGTTTTGTTATATCTTTCACCAGCCCTTAGCGAGGTAACAGCATGACATATGAAGAGAATTATCTTGACTGGTTACGCGACGCCCACGCAATGGAAAAGCAGGCGGAAACCATGTTACGGCGCATGGCCGATCGCCTGGAGCATTATCCCGATCTCAAAGCGCGTATTGAACAGCACATTGATGAAACGTTGCAACAACAGGCGTTATTACAAACGGTTATTGAACGCAATGACACTTCCAGTTCGGCGCTGAAAGATACCATGGGCAAGATGACCGCCATGGGGCAGGCGTTGGGGGGAATGTTTACCGAAGATGAAGTCGTCAAGGGGGCGATTAGCAGTTACACCTTCGAAAATTTTGAGATTGGCTGTTATACCTCGCTGATTGCCGCAGCCGAACTGGTCGGCGATACCGAAGGCGCACGCATCTTTGAGCAAATCCGTGAGCAAGAACAGAAAATGGCCGAGTGGGCGTTGACGCATTTACCGACGGTAACCGAGCAATTTTTGGTGCGCTCCGCCACGCCAGAGGTTGAGGCTAAAAATTGACTGCACCGGCACCGTTTCGACCTACAAAACCTGGCACTTGCCAAGGCGCGCAGGGTTGCTTAACAGGAGAGCATCATGTTTCGACACGTAAAAAAGCTGCAATATACCGTCCGCGTATCCGAGCCCAATCCAGGCCTGGCCAATCTGCTACTTGAACAATTTGGTGGGCCGCAAGGCGAGCTGGCCGCGGCCTGCCGCTATTTTACCCAGGGGCTTGGCGAAGATGACCTGGGGCGCCGCGATATGCTGCTCGATATCGCCACCGAAGAGTTGAGCCACCTGGAAATAATCGGTTCTCTGGTCGCTATGTTAAACAAGGGAGCCAAAGGGCAACTGGCGGAAGCCACGGAAAGCGAAGCGGAACTGTACCGTTCGCTGACCGGCAACGGTAATGACAGTCATATCACCTCGCTGTTATACGGCGGCGGACCGGCGTTGACCAATTCAGCCGGCGTGCCCTGGACTGCCGCCTATATCGATACGATAGGGGAGCCCACCGCTGATTTGCGCTCCAACATCGCCGCCGAAGCGCGCGCCAAAATTATCTACGAGCGGCTGATGAACGTTACCGACGATCCCGGCGTCAAACAGGCGCTCGGTTTTTTGATGACCCGCGAAGTGGCGCATCAGATTTCCTTTGAAAAAGCGCTATATGCGATCCGCAATAGCTTCCCACCGGGTAAATTGCCGCCGATAGAAGAATACGCCGACAAATATTTCAACATGTCGGCGGAAGGTGAAGTGCGTGGCAGTTGGAACGCGGACGAAAATCTGCAATATGTTGCCGAACCGCAGCCCGCGGTGGATGGAGGCGAGGGGGTTGCCAGCGTGGTATTGCCGTTGGAACAGCAGAGCGATGTGGAGGCGATGGCCCAACGTACCAGATCCGATCCACGAGTGAACCCGCTAACCGGGTGCGATCTGGGCAAAAATGGCCCGCTGGAGGAAGATGTGGCCGACAAAACCCGATCCGGCGGGTGATACGCAGCAACGCTACGGCGTCGAGCCAGGCGTCGGAACTGTCTTATAAGCCAGCAAATGGCGTATAAAATTTCCGTTATGCTGGCAGAAACCATAAATTATGCTAAATATTATACTGTGTCCACTACATGGAGTTAGCAACCATGAAAAAATTAGCCTCTGTACTGTGCGTTACGCTGATTTCTGCTTTTTTAGCAGGTTGCTCAAGCAATTATGCTATCCACACTAACGACGGTCGTACCATCATCAGTGAGGGTAAACCGTCCGAGGACAATGCGACCGGACTGATTAAGTATAAAGATGCTAATGGTACGCAGCAGCAGATCAACCGAAATGAAGTCAGAGAAATGTCTGAAATCGAGCGCTAACGCTAGCGTCATCTGACGGTATGAGCCCGGCGATTGCCGGGCTTTTCTTTGCCCCGTCGTGCTAAAAAAGCGTGGCAGACATGGCGTTGACGCGCCGTTAAGATTACGACAGTGGAAATATGCGACTGCATCCGCGACGCCGTGCATTGATGTTCAGCAACTGTGTTGCCAGTGTCCTAAACTGTCAGTATCTATCAGGAGGATAGAAAGCCGGTGGTCAGGAACGCCGCCTGTTGGCAAGCGCAATGCGGAGGGCAGTAATCATGGCATATCAACATATCGTCGTTGCTACCGATCTCAGTGAAGATGCAGAAATCCTGCTGGATAAAGGGGCAAAGCTGGCCGGGGCCTTAAACGCCAAACTTTCAATGATATATATCGACGTCCATCATACCGGTTATTACGCCGAACTGGGTGTTGGCGCCTACAATTACACCGACCACACCTTTTCTGAACGTGCAAAAAACATTCTGGAATCGTTCAAGAAATCCTCTTCATATCCTGTCGATGAAGTGATTATTGGCCGCGGGGAATTAACGGAGGAACTGAACAACGCGGCAAAAGAAAAGGGGTTCGATCTGGTTATTTTCGGCCACCATCATGATATCTGGAGCCGTTTGAAGTCGTCGACGCGTCAGGCGATTAATACCCTGCAGGTCGATCTGTTGGTGATCCCGATCGAAGATTGATCAACGTCATCACCGCTAATTGGTGGCAACTATTAACTCTTTAGGGTTATCAAACCGCACGTTTTGACTGGCGACCATCCTGTTGCAGGACTATCCTCGGAGCGGATATGGATTTGTATGATTTATACAAATACGCTTCACATGGAGGAGGTTCTATGCGTTTTGACAATAAAGTGGTGATTATTACTGGCGCAGGTAATGGTATGGGGGCTGCGGCGGCGCGTCGCTTCGCGGCCGAAGGTGCCACGGTGGTGCTGGCGGACTGGGCTAAAGCGGCGGTTGACGCGGTAGCGGCCTCTTTGCCGGCAGGCAAGGCGCACGCGGTGCATATCGACGTGTCGGATGCCACAGCGGTAGAGAAAATGATGGATGACGTTGCGGTGAAGTTTGGCCGCATTGATGTGCTGCTGAACAACGCTGGCGTGCATGTGGCAGGCAGCGTACTGCAAACCAGCGTTGCGGACTGGCGGCGTATTGCCGGCGTTGATATCGACGGCGTGGTTTTCTGTTCCAAATTCGCCTTGCCGTACCTGCTGAAAACCAGGGGCTGCATCGTCAATACCGCCTCGGTGTCCGGATTGGGGGGTGACTGGGGGGCTGCCTATTACTGCGCGGCCAAAGGGGCAGTGGTGAACCTGACTCGCGCAATGGCGCTCGACCACGGCGGTGACGGCGTGCGCGTCAACTCTGTTTGCCCGAGCCTGGTAAAAACCAATATGACCAACGGTTGGCCGCAGGAGATCCGTGATAAATTCAACGAACGCATTGCGCTCGGTCGTGCGGCAGAGCCGGAAGAGGTCGCGGCGGTAATGGCGTTTCTCGCCAGCGATGACGCCAGCTTTATCAATGGTGCCAATATTCCGGTCGATGGCGGTGCCACCGCCTCGGATGGCCAACCCAAAATTGTCTAAGGCGTCAAGTGCGGGCGCGATCTGATAGACCGCGCCCGCGGCATGCCGATCCCCAGTGGCATTACACGCCGATCCGATCGCGCAGGGTGTAGTAGGCCGCGCCGATCGCGGTGAAGGGGATTTGCAGATTACGGCCGCCAAAGAACGGTAAATGCGGCAGTTTGGCAAACGCGTCAAAACGTTCCGCATCGCCGCGCAGCAATTCCGCAATCAGTTTCCCCGCCAGATGGGTACAGGTAACACCATGACCGCTGTATCCCTGCATATAATAAATATTGTTTTCCAACCGGCCAAACTGCGGCATGCGTGACAGCGTCAACAGGAAGTTACCGGTCCAGCGGTAGTCGAGACGCACCCCTTTCAATTGCGGGAAGGTCTTCAGCAGCTTGGGACGAACCAGATTGTCGATATCCTGCGGATCACGCGCGCCGTACACCACGCCGCCGCCGTACAGCAAGCGGTTATCGGCAGTCAGACGGTAATAGTCCAGCAGATAGTTACAGTCCTCCACACAGTAGTTATGCGGGATCAACGCCTGCGCGATTTCCGCTGACAGCGGTTCGGTGGTTACCACCTGGGTGCCGCATGGCATGCTGCTTTTGGCCAGTTTCGGCTCCAGTTTGTCGCCGAGATAGGCGTTGCCTGCGACGATCACATGACGTGCCTTCACCTGGCCGTGGGCGGTGCTGACCAGCGCCGGTTCGCCGTGGCGAATCTGCGTAACGGCCGACTGCTCAAAGATTCGTCCGCCTTGCTGGCGTACGGCTTCGGCTTCGCCAAGCGCAAGATTCAATGGATGAATGTGGCCGCCGCTGTGGTCGAGCAAGGCGCCGACATAACGATCGCTTGCCACTTCCTGGCGAATGCGCTCACCGTCCAGCAGTTCCAGCCGTGTGTTGCCGTAACGCTCCCAGTTCTGTTTCTGCTCGATCAGGGCATGGTATTGCTTGTTGTTGATGGCAGCAAAGATGCCTCCCGGTCGGTAGTCGCAGTCGATGGCGTAACGCTCGATGCGGCTGCGGATAATGTCGGCGCCCTCGAACATCATGCTGCCGAGCATCCGTGCACTTTCTGCACCATATCGCTGTTCGATCACATCAATATCGCGGCTATAGGAGTTGACCAATTGGCCGCCGTTGCGGCCGCTGGCGCCAAAGCCGATGCGAGCGGATTCCAGCAATACAACATCATAACCGGCCTCCACCAGGAACAGCGCCGAGGAGAGGCCGGTGTAGCCGCCGCCGACGATGCAGACGTCGCACTCCAGCGACTCGCTCAACTGTGGATAAGGCTGATGAGCGTTGGCGCTGGCGGCATAATAACTCTTCACGTGTTCAGTCATGTTGTCAGTCCTTATTCAAGTGAAATCCAGGTGGTTTTCAGTTCGGTGAATTTTTCCAGCGCATGCAGCGACTTGTCACGTCCATTGCCGCTTTGCTTATAACCGCCGAACGGTACGGTCATATCGCCGTCATTGTAATTATTGACGAATACCGAACCGGCTTTCAGCTGGCGTGACAGACGATGGGCACGCGACAGATCGCGAGTCCACAGTGCGGCACCCAGACCGTAATCGCTGTCGTTGGCCAATTGAATCGCCTGCGGTTCACCATTAAAGGTCGTCACCGCCAGCACCGGGCCGAATATTTCTTCACGGGCAAGATCCATGCCGTTGTCTACCGCGGTCAGAATGGTCGGGCCCAGATAACCGTCATGATCGCCCAGAGGGTGAGTACGGCCATCGAGGAACAGTGTGGCACCCTGTTGCAGGCCCCGTTCAATGGCATTGGCCACTTTCTGCCGGTGGCCGCTGTCGATCAGCGTGCCCATCGCACTGGCAGGATCGAGCGGATCGCCTGGTGTGAAGGCGGCCGCGTGCTTGCGCAGCGCCTGCAAAAACGGCTGCTGGATGCTTTCTTCTACCAATAGGCGAGTACCGGCGATGCACACTTGACCCTGGTTATAAAAGATACCGGCGGCGGCGCTCTGTGCGGCCTTATCAATGTCCGGGCAATCGGCGAAAATGATATTGGCACTCTTGCCGCCGGCTTCCAGCCACACGCGCTTCATGTTCGATTCACCGGCGTAGATCAGCAACTGTTTGGCGACCTGGGTCGAACCGGTGAAGGTCAGGGCGTCGACATCGTGATGCAGCGCCAGAGCCTTGCCGGCATCGTGGCCGTAACCGGGCACGACGTTCAGAACGCCATCCGGCAGCCCGGCCTGAGTCGCCAGCTGGGCGAGATAAATGGCGCTCAGCGGCGATTTTTCCGACGGTTTCAACACCACGCTATTACCGGTTGCCAGCGCCGGGCCGAGCTTCCAACAGGCCAACAGCAACGGGAAGTTCCACGGCACAATGGCGCCGACCACACCGACCGGTTCGCGGGCGATCAGCGCCAGCGAATCGTTGCCGGTAGGGGCAATCTCGCCATAGACCTTGTCGATGGCTTCGGCGTACCAGCGGATACAGCGTACGGCCCCCGGAATGTCGTCGCGCAGGCTATGGCGAATCGGCTTGCCGGTGTCCAGCGTCTCCAGCAACGCCAGCGTTTCTGCGTGTTGCTCCATCAGCGTCGCCAGCGTCGCCAGCGTAACTTTGCGCTGCGCCGGCGAGGCCTGTGACCAGTCACCACGCTCAAACGCCTCACGCGCGGCGCGTACCGCCAGGTCGACATCGACGCCGGTGGCGCGAGCGACCTGCGTCAGTTCGCGTTGTCCCGCGGGATCGTCCACGGCAAAGGTGCCGCCCTCGGCGGCGGGCAGATAACGGCCATTGATGAACAGTTGATTCTCAATCTTCAGGGCCTGCGCCCGCTGTTGCCAGTATTGCTGATGATGGAAATCCATACCTTGCTCCGTTAATCAGAATGTGGTCGGCGTGTGGGCGCTGACAATGCGACAAATGCGCGCCGAGGTGTTGCTGAAACTGTGGGGAATGCCAGTGTTGATGGCGTAACTCTGGCCGGCGGCCAAGGCGTAGGTCTGGCCGTTGACCACCAGCACCACTTCGCCCTCCAGCAGGGTGCCGATCTCCTCCCCCTGATGCTTGATGCGTTCGCCGGTGGTGGTGCCTGGCTCATAGGTTTCGATCATCATGGCCAGCGTACGATTGGGGTCGCCGTTATGAATCAGCTTCATCGATACCCCCTGACTGCCGATTTCGATCAAATCTGCCTGCTCAATCACAATTTGCGGCTCCGCAGGTTTGTCGGGCTCGGCGAAAAACGCTGACAGTGACAGCCCATATACCGTCAGCAGCTTTTGCAGCGTACTGATGGCTGGGCTGACCTTGTCCTGCTCGATAGTGCTGATGGCGCTGTGGGTCAATCCAGACAGTTCGGCCACGCGGCGCTGCGACAAACCTAACTGCTGACGGATCTGCGACAGGCGTTTCCCCGGAGCCAAGCTGGCATTGCTCATTGGCGCTTTTCCTTTTCCTGGTGGTAGCGGCGGCATGCCGCGATGAAACCTTCAAACAGCAGGCGCGACAGCGCGTATTCATCACTGTTCCACTCTGGATGCCACTGCACGCCGAGCGCAAATGGCCGATCGCGTACGCTGATGGCTTCCACCAACCCGTCGGCGGCGTGCGCTTCAATTCGTATACCGGCGCCGAGGGTTTTGGCGCCCTGACCATGCAGCGAGTTGACCCAGAAGCGGTTGCAATCCGGGATTAACTGCGCAAGCAGGCCGCCGTCTGCAACGATGACCTCGTGCGCGGGGGCATATTGCTGTTCCAGCGGCAGATCGTGATCCTCCCGGTGTTCCAGCAGCTCGGGGCGTTCGTACAGGCGTCGATGCAGGGTACCTCCGGAGGCTACCACCATTTCCTGCATGCCCCGGCAGATGGCGAAAAGGGGAATGCGCCTGTCCAGTGCCAGGCGGATCAGCGCCAGGCTCAGTTCATCACGCCCAGGATCGGCGTCAGGCTCATCGCCGTTTTCACCATAAAGGTGCGGCTGCACATTGCTGGGGCTGCCAGGCAGCATCACGCCGTCCAGGTGCGGCAGCAGATTTTCCAGCAAATCCGGTTCTGCCAGCGCGTGCGGCAGGGCGATCGGCAATCCGCCGGCGGCGAGTACCGCATTCAGGTACTTTTCTTGCAAGGTCTGTGTCGGATGCTGGTTTACCCTATACCGGCACATCACGACGCCGACGATCGGTCTGTTAAATATATTGCCCATGGTGTCCTCTTGGTCTGTTCGAAATTATGAACGATATACGTATTAGATGGCTGTTTTGTTCAATATTTAATAAATCTAGCAGTGGGAAGCCTAACATTCAAACCAAAAGTAACACTTGAAAAACAATTTTGTTGCATCTATGTTTCATTGGTGGACATTATATTGAGCATCCTGGTCGAAAACATCGACCGTAAACGGTTGTGAAAACCACTGAGCAAACATAACGGCGGGTGACCCATGCAGACCAACATCGTAGAAGTGGAAAACTTTGTTCAACACAGTGAAGAAAGGCGAAGTAGCATGTTCCAGCGCGAAGTGAACAAATATCTGGAACGTTATCCGTTAACCCAGCACATTGATGTGTTACTGACCGATCTGAACGGCAGCTTCCGCGGCAAGCGCATCCCGGTTGCGGGTTTGAGCAAGCTGGAGAAGGGGTGTTACTTCCCGGCCTCGGTATTCGCGATGGATATCCTGGGCAATGTGGTCGAAGAGGCCGGGCTGGGGCAGGAACTGGGCGAGCCGGATCATATCTGTGTTCCGGTGCCGGGTAGCCTGACACCGTCGGCAGCGGATCCGCAGTATATTGGCCAGGTGTTGCTCACCATGCTGGATGAAGATGGCACTCCCTTTGACGTTGAACCGCGCAATGTGCTGAACCGTATATGGCAGCGCTTGCGGCAGCGCGGGTTGTCTCCCGTGGTAGCGGTAGAGTTGGAGTTCTATCTCATCGATCGCCAGCGCGACGCCGAAGGCTATCTACAACCGCCTTGCGCGCCAGGCACCCAGGAGCGCAACACCCAGAGCCAGGTGTATTCGGTAGATAATCTCAACCATTTTGCCGATGTGCTGAGTGACATCGACCAACTGGCTCACCTGCAAGGCATTCCGGCGGACGGTGCGGTGGCAGAAGCGTCCCCCGGTCAGTTCGAAGTCAACCTGCATCATACCGGCGACGTGCTGCAAGCCTGCGACCACGCATTGGCGTTGAAGCGCCTGATCCGCATGGTGGCTGAAAACCACAACATGCATGCCACCTTTATGGCCAAACCCTATGAAGAGCACGCCGGCAGTGGCATGCATATCCATATCAGCATGCTGGACAATGAGGGAAGTAACGTATTTGCCGATGCCGACGGTGAAGATTCAGCACTGTTGAAACAGGCGCTGGCGGGCATGATCGCGCTGATGCCGGCGTCGATGGCGCTACTGGCACCAAACGTCAACGCCTATCGGCGTTTTCAGCCGGGCATGTACGTGCCGACGCAGGCGTCGTGGGGGCATAATAACCGCACGGTGGCGCTGCGCATTCCCTGTGGCGATCGCGACAGCCATCGGGTGGAATACCGGGTGGCCGGCGCGGACGCCAACCCCTATCTGGTGATGGCAGCAGTGCTGGCCGGCATCGTATATGGATTGGACACCCCATTGTCGTTGCCGGAGCCGGTTACCGGCAACGGACTGGAGCAGGAGGGGCTGCCGTTCCCGATCCGCCAGAGCGATGCGCTGTACGAGTTTGAGCACCAACCGGTGTTGCATAACTTGCTTGGCGAACGCTTCACTCATGTTTACCTGGCCTGTAAAACCGATGAATTGGTGCAGTTTGAACGCCTGATCACCGAAACCGAAATTGAGTGGATGCTGAAAAACGCCTGATTCCGCCTATTTGCTCTCTCGCGCGCGTCAGGCGTATTCTGTCGGCTATCCTGTGGCCCGACGAGGCTGCGCGCTGCGGTTAACCATTTCTTCCAATTGAGCGTACAGGGCGCTGGTGAGGAAATTCCCATGACAACAAATGTCATCGATGGTAATGACGCGGATAAGCCGCAATTACGCAAGTCGCTCAAGCTGTGGCAAGTGGTGATGATGGGCCTGGCCTATCTGACACCAATGACGGTTTTTGATACTTTCGGCATCGTTTCCGGCATCACCGACGGCCATGTGCCGGCGTCCTATCTGTTCGCGTTGGCCGGGGTGCTGTTCACCGCCATCAGCTACGGCAAACTGGTGCGCCAGTTTCCCACTGCCGGCTCGGCGTATACCTATGCGCAAAAGGCAATTAATCCGCACGTTGGTTTTCTGGTTGGGTGGTCCTCGCTGTTGGACTATCTGTTTTTGCCGATGATCAATACGCTGTTGGCAAAAATCTACCTTACCGCGCTGTTTCCCGAGGTTCCCCCTTGGGTATGGGTGGTCGGTTTCGTGTTCATCATGACGGCGATCAACCTGAAAAGCGTCAACGTGGTTGCCAACTTCAATACGCTGTTCGTTCTGGCGCAGATCATGATTATCGTGGTATTCATTTTTCTGGTGGTTCAGGGCCTGCACAGCGGCGAAGGACTAGGAACGGTGTGGAGTCTGCAACCGTTCGTCAGTGAAAACGCCCACCTGTTACCGATTATCACCGGTGCCACCATTTTGTGTTTTTCCTTTCTGGGCTTTGACGCGGTTACCACGCTGAGCGAGGAAACGCCCAATGCCGCCAAAGTGATCCCGCGCGCCATTTTCCTGACGGCATTGTACGGCGGGGTGATTTTCATCAGCGTCTCGTTCTTTATTCAGCTGTTTTTCCCTACTATCGAGCGTTTCAAACAGCCGGATGCGGCATTACCGGAAATAGCGCTGTACGTGGGCGGCAAACTGTTCCAGTCGATCTTTCTGTGCACCACCTTTATCAATACTCTGGCGTCCGGTCTGGCATCGCATGCCAGCGTGTCGCGCTTGCTGTACGTAATGGGGCGCGACAACGTCTTCCCGGAAAAGCTGTTCGGTTACATTCACCCGAAATGGCGCACCCCGGCGCTGAACGTGCTGATGGTTGGCGCCGTGGCGTTGTCTGCGTTGTCCTTTGACCTGGTGACCGCTACCGCGCTTATCAACTTTGGTGCCTTGGTGGCGTTTACCTTCGTTAACCTGTCGGTGATCAGCCATTTCTTTATTCGTGAGGGACGCAACAAAACCTGGAAGGATCGCTTCCATTTCCTGATTTTGCCGCTGGTCGGTGCACTGACGGTCGGCGTGCTGTGGCTGAATCTGGAAAAGAGCTCGCTGACCATGGGGTTATGCTGGGCGGCACTGGGCTTCGCCTATCTGGTATACCTCACCCGGCGCTTCCGCCAGCCGCCGCCACAGTTTGAACGGCAAACTCAATAGTGATACTGTCACTTTTTTGCCTGGGCACCCGTCTCGCCGCCTAAGCGGGAAGCCGACGGGTAGCCCGGCCGCGCCGACGCTGCGTTGCCTTACGGCCTGACTCAGCGGCTTGCTTGCCGCAACGGGGTAGCCGAGCCGGGTTTCACTTTTATTCTTTGCTTGGCCGTTGTACAGTCAAACGCTGGTTGAAATGAATTCATTGGAAGAGTCAAATGCCTGCGATATCCACGACTTACCGCGCCACGCTGATGGGGTTATTGGCGATTGTCCTGTGGAGCAGCGTCGTCGGCCTGATTCGCAGCGTCAGCGAAGGGCTGGGGCCGATTGGCGGCGCGGCGATGATCTACAGCGTGGGGGCGATTTTCCTGCTGGTGGTGATGGGGCTGCCCAGACTAAACCACTTTCCCAAACCCTACCTATTACTCGGCAGCCTGCTGTTCGTCACTTATGAGATCTGTCTTTCCTTATCATTGGGCTACGCCAGTAACCGGCTGCAGGCGATCGAACTTGGCATGATCAACTACCTTTGGCCGAGTCTGACGGTATTAATGGCCATTGTGTTCAATGGCCAAAAGGCCACGCTGTGGGTGATTCCAGGGCTATTGCTGGCACTGGTGGGCATTGGGTGGATCATGAGCGGCGAGGGGGGCTGGTCGCCGGTGCAAATGCTGGCAAACGTTCACAGTAACCCGCTCAGTTATTGCCTGGCATTCAGCGGCGCGGTTATCTGGGCGGTTTATTGCAATGTCACCCGGCGTATTGCCCAGGGGCATAACGGCGTGGTGGTATTCATTATCCTGACTGCGCTGGTGCTGTGGCTGCACTATGCCTTCAGCAATGAGTCTGCCTTGCATTTCACCCTACCGGTCACCGGGACGCTGCTATGCGCCGGGATGGCGATGGGAACCGGCTATGCAGCTTGGAATATTGGCATCTTGCATGGCAACATGACGCTATTGGCCACGGCATCGTATTTTACCCCGGTGTTGTCATCGGTGTTTGCGGCGCTACTCCTTAGCACCTCACTGACGGTGAGTTTCTGGCAAGGCGTAGTGATGGTGATTTTGGGTTCGCTGATATGCTGGCGAGCAACCTGCGGATAAACGCAGATATTTTATGCGGCTCCCGGCGTCTGGCCTAAAATCAGCTAAGCTCAAATTACGTCTTCTGTCAGAAGGAACGTGAACCATGAGAAGCGATGTGCAGTTTATTCAGCAGCCCATTATCGACGATCAGAACTTTGGCCGGGGCGATACGGTGCGGCTCACTACCGCCAACCTGCGCCACGAATATCAGCTTGACGTCAGCATCTTGCGTCGCGAAGACAAGCGCATTATTGGTACGGTGATCGCTGCCGCGCCGAAAACGGATATTCCACCCAAAGAGTGGGAAATTGCCCGTGGCGAAGAAGTGGTATTTCGCGACGACAATATAGCCAAAGCGGTTCCTGGCGCCCGTTAGCTCACTCAGTTTTATACCATTGCCCCCCATTTTCTGCCGGCTGCGCGCCGGCATTTTCTGTCTGAAAATGTAATCTGGCCGAGAGTCCGATGCTGGTGAAATCAGGCACAAATCCTGCATGAAAATCATCCACTCATGACAAAAATCACAGCGATTGTGAATTTGCATGAAACATAATTTGACAAATGTGAACGCAATCGATTACCTATTCGCGAAATGGGTGACTAGATCACAGAATATTACACTCGGTGATTTCTATAATGCGCGCGGTGAATATGCATTGATTCACCGTTGGTTACGCCAGGTGTCATTCAGACTCATTTGTCATTTTTTCTAACGGGCAGGAAATGGCCCTTTAAGCATGTGGTAATAAAATGAAAAAAATAGCTCTCGCAGCAGGTGTACTTCTCGCAGCATCGTACAGTGCATCATCAATGGCTGATAGCAAAGACAGTCAATACGTTTCAGATTGGTGGCATCAGAGCGTGAACGTGGTAGGGAGTTACCACACCCGCTTCGGACCACAGTTGAACAACGATGTCTATCTGGAGTACGAAGCGTTCGCCAAGCACGAATGGTTTGATTTCTATGGCTATGTTGATGTGCCAAAATTCTTTGGCGTAGGCAATACGCCAGATCGCGGCATCTGGGACAAAGGTTCACCGCTGTTTATGGAAATCGAGCCGCGCTTTTCCATCGACAAGCTGACCGGCGCCGATCTCAGCTTTGGGCCGTTTAAGGAATGGTATTTCGCCAACAACTACATCTATGACATGGGGCGCAACGATTCATCTCGCCAGAGCACCTGGTATATGGGGTTGGGTACCGACATCGACACCGGTCTGCCAATGAGCCTGTCGATGAACATTTATGCCAAATACCAGTGGCAGAACTACGGTGCCGCCAACCAGAACAGCTGGGATGGCTACCGTTTTAAAGTGAAATATTTCGTGCCGCTGACCCAGCTGTGGGGCGGTAACCTGAATTACATCGGCTTCACCAACTTTGATTTTGGTTCCGATCTGGGCAAGGACGATTTCACCGTCAATGGCCGTCAGGCGCGCACCAGCAATTCCATTGCATCCAGCCATATCCTGGCGCTGAACTACGATCATTGGCATTATTCGGTGGTAGCTCGTTACTTCCATAACGGCGGCCAATGGCAAGATGGCGTAGATATCGGCACGCCGCAGGGGCCAATCAAGTCTACCGGCTGGGGTTATTACCTGGTGGTTGGTTACAATTTCTGATTGTGACACTGAACATAAAAAACCCCGCGTCGGCGGGGTTTTTTATTGCATCACTGTATTTCTTCGGCAGGCAGGTGCTTAACCGGCATCACCAGTCGCCCCTTGATGACATAGCATTCATTGTCGATCCAGCGGCGGATTTGGTCGCTGCTCACGCCTTCCGCTTGCGCGTAGCGGTGAAGATCGCCGTTAAAATGTAGAGTGATGTATTCCATGAGGGTCATTTGCATTACTTTTGCTCCTGAACGCCCACCCGTTGCCAACCTGGCCACCGCGGGAGGTTAAGGTTTCTCAGCCGTCAAATTTAAGGTATTAACCACGAAATCTCAACATAAAGCACCAGTTAGGTGCAGACGCGGTCAAAAGAGAAAAAGAGTCCCGCAACAAGCGGCGGGAAAGTGATGTGTCTTATCCTGTTTGGATCACATGAAAATTTGAGGCGTGACGAAAAAGAGCATGCTAACTCTTTTTTGTTACCTGACCAACGTACGGCATCGCTTATTACGCCGCAAGAAAAATCTGAGGAAAGCACTCAGTAAAACCGAATGATTATGCGTTGTATAATGCTAGCGTCGGTCGCAACGGCCTTGGTGGCCGTTATCTAGCTGATAGCGGGAAACACTATAAGAGTTTTCCGTATACTTTATAAGGTAAACTACACTTATAGTAATCGCAGTTCCCCCACGCAGGAAGTTACATCATGAAAAAACGTCGTATGACCCTGACAGCACTGGCTCTGTGCGTATCATTAGGTATGAGCGCAGCACCGGTTTTCGCCGATAAAGGCGGTAACGGCAACGGCGGCGGCAATGGTAACGGCCATGGCAACAGTGCAAATCATGGCAACCATGGCAACGGTAATGGCAATGGAAACGGTAAAGGTAACGGCGGCGATCATGCCAAAGGCAAACAGGGCAAGGGCGGCAATAGCGACCTGGTGTCCGTAAACCTTTCTTACGATCGCGTTCGCCCGCTGGCCCTCAACTATGGTCTGACCGGCTATCAGGCTCTGCCTCCGGGTATCGCCAAGAACCTGGCACGCGGTAAGCCGCTGCCTCCGGGCATCGCCAAGAAAGCCGTACCGGCGTCCTTGCTGGGCCAACTGCCGCATTATCCTGGCTATGAATGGCGCGTTGCCGGTGACGATCTGGTGCTGGTAGCGCTCAGCACGGCAATTGTCGCCTCCGTCATCAACGGTGTTTTTGACTAGCCCGCGAACAAACATACCAAGCCCTGCTTCGGCAGGGCTTTTTTGTGGGCAAAATTAAGATGACCCGCCTGAGCGCATTGCATTATATTGCCTGATTCGCAGACGGAAAAAGCAGAGTGATTATGTTTAAAATTATGCTGATAGCGGGTTTACTGTGCAGTTTCTCCACGTTGGCGAGTGAGGCTATGCCGATCGCCGAAACCGTCAACCAGCGTCTGTCATTTATGAAAGACGTGGCCGGCTATAAAGCGCAGCAGCATTTACCGATTGAAGATCTGGTGCAGGAAAGCAAAGTGTTGGCCACTACCCAGGCCGAAGCCGAAACGCTGGGGCTGGATGCTGCCACGATTAAACCGTTTATAATGGCGCAAATGGATGCCGCCAAGGCGATTCAATACCGTTACCGGGCCGACTGGTTGTCGCAGCCGGAACAACGCTGGCAGCCGCGCCCGCTAAATCAGGTGCGGCCGCAGATCGCGCGCCTGAGCAGTGAACTACTGCAACGGCTGGTGCAGCGCTTGCAGGTTGGACCGATTAGCGAAACAGAGCGTCAGGGGTTCGTCAACGGGCTGCAACAGCATAACCTGAGCGATGCCGATAAACAGCGGTTGTTTGACGCGCTGCTGGCGGTGAGAATCCGCAGCACGCCGTAGTCTGGTTTAGTCGGCATGGCCAGTGGTGCTGCGTTGGAAGGTCAGCACCCGGCTGCGGTTGGCGATCAGATCGACGCTATAACCACGGAAATACAGACAGAAACGTTTTAGCCAGGGGCCATCCTGCAATTCGACCAGCATACGGCCATGGCCCAGCGAACTTAACCTGCCGATCTGCGCCGCAGGGCCAACGCCGATATGTATCCGATCGCCGCGGATTTCAAACGCGGTACGATATTGCGGGTGATACCACACTCCCTGTACGTGTCTCAGGCAGTCGTTATTCAGCGTTACTGGCAAGAAATGCCGTGTGACATGGCCCACTTCGCCTTCGACCGCTTCTCCATTCCACCTCAGACGCATTGGCATGTGCGCCGATAGCGACACGGCATAGCCGTCCGGCCCTTGGTACAGTGGTTCACCGATCCCCAAATAGGCAACGTTGCCGCCGTTGACTTCCAGCCAGTAGGGTTCTGCCACGCTGGCGTAAATGCCATCGGGAATGGCATGACTGCGCGGCGGCAGGGTTTCCCCCAACAAGGCGGCCATCACCTGCAAGGCGATGTTGAAACTGTCGCAATCTTCGCGATTGGCTACCAGAACCATGCCCGCGCTGCGATCGGCCGCCAGCAGGAAGTGGGTTTTATAACCGGCATGTGAACCACCGTGACCCAGCAGGCGTTGTGCTCCCAGCGAGGTATGCGCCAGGCCGAGGCCATAATCGCTGGGCTGGCCGTTGGCTAAACGCCGCACTGTGCTTAACTGCGCCAGTACGCCAGCGCCTGGTCCGCGGTCCGCCAGCAGAGATTGCAACCAGCGGGTCAGGGCGTTGGCGCTGCCGGTCAGACTGCCTGATGCAGACAGGTGTAGCCCGTTGCTGGCCAACTGCCAGCCGTGTGGCGTGGGCCAATAGCCGGGCACCAGTTCAGGAACGATATCGAACCAGCTCTCCGGCGCCCGCAGCTGTACCTTCAGTGGCTCGGCGATATGCTGTTGCACCAGCCGATCAAACGTATGACCTTGCGCGTTCAGCGCGGCTTCCACCAGTCGATAGCCGGTATTGCTGTAGCTGATTTCACTACCTGCCGGGAAGTTGAGCCGGTTGAGGCCATAGACAAACTCCAGCACCGGCGCGGCATCGCTGACGGTATAGCCAGAAATACCAAGCAGGCCGAGGGTTTCACGTACGTCGGGCAAGCCACTGGTCATATCCAGCGCCTGGCCGACGCGAACATCTGCCAATTCGCCGCGCAGACGCGGCAGCAGATCGCCAATACGTTGATCGAGCTGCAACGCGCCATCAACGGCGTTAAGCGCCAGCGCAGCGAAGATATGCTTGGTGACCGATGCGTAACGAACCACGCTGTTGGCGCTAAAGGGGGTACCCTGGGCCAGATCGGCCAGCCCGGCGCAGGTGACCGCCTGCGTCTGCTCGGCGTCAAACAGGACAATCGCGCCACCGGGCTCGCCTGGGCGTTGCCAGTCGGCCAGCAGCCGTTCGGCGACAGCATGGGCTCGGCGCCAGTTTAGCGGGATATCGGACATGGTAGCCTCCAGAGTGACATGACGGACTGCATCAATTCCAGTCTCAGCAGATGGCTATTGGGACTGATAGGGATTGGCACGGTTCAGTCAGATGTTTCTTATTCTGCCGTGGGCAGTGGTTTTGCGCCGATTGTGGCGCAGCACGCGTGCCGACAGCCGCCGTTTTGTGCGCTGGAGCAAAACGGGAACGCTGTTTTAGTTAAAATTGCGAAGCAGTACGCAAATTGCATATCAGATGCCAGCATGCCAGCGTTGCTGGCGCTTAACCGGGTGCAGCAGGACGGGGCAGGGAGAGGGGCAGGACACCTCCGGGCCAAGGTAGTGGCGACCCGGAGGTGAGAGCAATCAGCGTTGCGCTGCGCCCCAGGCAAGCATGGTTTCAAGTAATTGCTGCAACAGGTGCTGTAACGGCGCGGCCCGTTCGGCATCAAAATCAAACGGGTATTGTTCGGACATATAGTTCACCTGCGCCAACTCTAACTGCACCGCATGCTGGTTTGCAGCCGGTTTGCCATAGGCACGCGTGATATAACCACCTTTAAAGCGGCCATTAAGCACATAACTGAAGCGTTGTTGCGCTTCGCAGCGGCTCAGCAGTCGGTCGCTTAGTGCGGCGGCACAGCTTTCACCTCCGTTGGTGCCGAGATTGAGATCCGGCAGTTGGCCGTCGAACAGGCGCGGGATCACCGAGGCGATAGAGTGGGCATCAAACAGCATGGCGTAGCCGTGTCTGGCTTTCAAGCGTGCCAGCTCATCCTGTAATTGTTGATGATAGGGCTGCCAGATATGTTGTAAATAGCCGGCGCGCTCCTGCTCTGACGGTGCTTTACCCGGCAGGAAACTGGCGCGGCCATCAAACAGCACGTCGGGGAACAGACCGGTAGTGGCGGTGGTATACAGCGGCTTGTCGTCAGACGGGCGGTTAAGATCGATAACAAAACGCGAATAATTGCCCACCAGCAGGCTGGCACCCATCGCCCGGGCGAAATCATACAGCTGGGGTATGTGCCAGTCGGTATCAGACAGCGGCCGCGCATCGTCGGTCAGGCCAGCTTCAACCACGGGCGTCAACTGGGTGCCGGCGTGCGGAATGCTGATCAGCAGCGGCAGAGTACCGGTATGAAACTGAAACGGATCGCGAATGGTCATTGACGTACTTCTCCTCGGAAAATCACCGTACAGGGCAGTTGCCCACCCAACCAATAAGCCAGCTCAGCCGGGCGTGATAACGGCCAATGGACAAAATCCGCCACTTTGCCGCTTTCCAGCGAACCGTGGCTGTGCTGTAACCCCAATGCCCTGGCGGCATTGAGGGTGACGCCGGCCAGCGCTTCTTCCGGCGTCAGACGGAACAGCGTGCAGGCCATGTTGATCATCAGGCGCAGCGACAGGGCTGGCGAAGTGCCCGGGTTGGCATCGCTGGCGATGGCCATCGTCACCTGATGTTTACGGAACAGCTCGATCGGCGGGCACTGGGTCTCACGCAGCAGGTAATAAGCGCCCGGTAGCAATACCGCCACGGTACCGGCGGCGGCCATCGCCTGTGCATCCTGTTCGGTGGCATATTCGAGGTGATCGGCAGACAGGGCGTGATGACGCGCCGCCAGCGCGCTCCCCCCCAGCGCAGACAGCTGTTCGGCGTGCAGTTTGACCGGCAGACCGGCGCGCTCGGCGGCGGCGAAGACCTTTTCCACCTGCTGCGGCGAAAAGGCCAAATGCTCGCAAAAGGCGTCAACCGCATCCGCGAGCCCGGCCGCTGCGGCTTCGGGAATGATGGTGTCGCACACCAGATTGATATAGTCGTCAGCTCGACCGGCGTATTCCGGTGGCAATGCATGGGCTGCCAGGCAGGTGGTTTTTACCTCGACCGGCAGCAGTTCGCCCAATTGGCGTGCCACCCGCAGCATTTTCAGTTCGCTTTGCGGCGTCAGGCCATAACCGGACTTGATTTCAACGCAGGTCACGCCTTCGGCCAGCAGCGGTTTCAGGCGAAACAGCGCCTGCTGCAACAGCTGTTGTTCGTCGGTTTCGCGGGTGGCCTTCACGGTGGAGACGATACCGCCTCCCTGTGCGGCGATCTCGGCGTAGCTGACACCGTTCAGTCGCTGCTCGAATTCGGCGCTGCGATCGCCGCCAAATACCAGATGAGTATGGCAGTCCACCAGACCAGGGGTAATGATGCCGCCGTCAAATTCTACCGTTTTGGTTGCGGTAATCGCCGGCAGCGCCGCACGCTGGCCAATCCAGACGATGTTACCGTCGCGTACCGCGATGGCCCCGTCGTGCAGGATGTGATATTTACCGTCGCGCATGGTGACAAGGTCTGCGCCAGACCACAGGCTGTCGCAGTGAATTTCGGAGGACATGGTGACCAACTCCCACATGGTTGTATATACAATTAAAAACAACCTAGCGCATTCACCGGCATGCGGCAAGAGGAGGGCGGGAAATTTGTTATCAGGATGTGATCACAGGTGGCTAACAGGGGGCTGTCGCCCCCGTCAACTTACACCTCGTTGGTGAAGCGGCCAAACAGCTGATAACGGCTGCCGGGATACAGCAGGCGCGCAGAGGTCACTACGGTTTTCCCCGACCAGGTGCGGCGATGAATCAGCAGGCAAGGTTCGTGATCCTCCAACTGCAACAGGTCGCGCTCGTGACGGGTTGGCGTCACTGCTTCGACGATATGTTCGCCGGCGGTCAGCGGCGCGGCCTGGGTCAGGTAGGTGTAGGGCGTAACCCGGTCGAAATTCTGCGTCATATAATCGGGTGCCACCAGTGGATTGACGCAGCGGTTTTCCAACTGCACCGGCATCTCGTTTTCGTAATGGACGATCTGCGAGTAAAACAGTTGTTGCCCCGGCGAAATGCCCAGTGCGCCGGCTTCTTCTTCGCTGGCGGCTCGTGCCTTGAACTCCAGGATCTTGCTGCTATGGCGATGACCCCGAGCGGCGATTTCATCGGCGATGTTATGTACTTCCAACAGCGCGGTATGCGCTTTGGCTTCGGCAACAAAGGTACCTACGCCCTGCATGCGGATCAGGAATCCTTCGCTGGTCAGTTCACGCAGCGCGCGGTTAATGGTCATACGGCTGACGCCAAGCTCGGCCACCAGTTCGCTTTCCGACGGGACGCGCTGATGCGGTTGCCAATGACCCGCGCGGATTTGATTGACGATAGCCTGCTTCACCCGCTGATAGATGGGGGCAGGGGTATCGCTCATTGCAGCAGCCAGCTGTAATACGGTCGGTTGATCCACCACGACGTTAACCTCGTCAAATAAAAATATCATAACACCAGTTTACTGTTGCTGCTGGCGTATGTATATGTATATACAAGTAGTGGCCAATTAACCAGAATTATACAATTGGCTTACAAATGCGCGTGCCGCGCGCTTTCGCCTTTATACCAACGTTGGAATACTGCCATGCCTGCTTATTTTGCTTCCCGTGCATTGCTTGCCACCGGCTGGGCCCATGATGTCCGGCTGGACGTCGACGCCCACGGTTTTCTTGCCAGGGTTACCCCAAAGTCGAACCCGGAAGGCTGTTTACGCCTACAGGGAGACGTGGTTCCCGGCATGCCCAACCTCCATTCTCATGCGTTTCAACGCGTGATGGCCGGGTTGGCGGAGGTGGCTGGCAACCCACAGGACAGTTTCTGGACCTGGCGCGATCTGATGTACCGTCTGGTACAGCGTCTGACGCCGGAACAGGTCGAAATCATCGCGCGCCAACTGTACATCGAAATGCTTAAAGGGGGTTACACCCAGGTAGCGGAGTTCCATTATCTGCATCACGATGCGCGCGGCAAGGCGTATGCCGATCGCGGCGAAATGACCGGGCGGCTCAGCCAGGCGGCACGGCAGGCGGGTATCGGCATGACGCTGCTGCCGGTATTGTACAGTTACGCCGGCTTTGGCGCGCAGCCGGCGCAGGATGGACAGCGACGTTTCATTCAGGACGTTGACGGTTATCTGGCGCAGCAGCAAACCCTTGCCGGGCAACTGGCCGGCGTGCCGTTGCAGAATCACGGGCTATGCTTCCACTCGTTGCGCGCCGTGGAACTCAGCCAAATGGAGCAGGTGCTGGCCGCCTCCGACAGCACGCTGCCGGTACATATTCACATTGCCGAACAGCAGAAAGAGGTCAACGACTGCCTGAGCTGGAGCGGTCAGCGCCCGGTTGCCTGGCTGTATCAACATCTGCCGGTTGATGCGCGCTGGTGTCTGGTGCATGCCACCCATCTGGACGACGCTGAACTGGCGCAATTGGCGCATAGTCAGGCGGTAGCCGGGCTGTGCCTGACCACCGAGGCCAATCTCGGTGACGGCATTTTCCCGGGTGACCGCTATCTGCAACAGCAGGGGCGCTGGGGGATCGGCTCCGACAGCCACGTTTCCCTCAACGTGGTGGAAGAGCTGCGCTGGTTTGAATATGGTCAACGGCTGCGCGATCGGCGTCGCAATCGTTTGACCACCGCACAACAGCCAGCGGTAGCGGATGTGCTGTACCAGCAGGCGTTGCAGGGGGGGGCGCAAGCATGCGGTGTGGCAATAGGTCAGCTGAGTGTCGGTTATCGTGCCGACTGGCTGGTGCTGGACGGCGACGACCCCTACCTTGCTGCCGCGCCGGATGACTCAATTCTTAATCGCTGGCTGTTCGCCGGCGGCAAAGAGCAAATTCGCGACGTGTTTGTCGGCGGCCGGCAGGTGATTGAACAAGGGCGGCATGCGTTACAGCAGCAGAGCAGCGCCGCGTTTATGCAGGTGTTGAAAACCTTCCAGCAGGAGGCGTGATGCCGTTTCACCGTTTCGAATTCAACCAACTGCCGGTCAGCCCATGGCGTAACGGTGGCGGTGAGACACGCGAAATCGTCAGCCTGCCGCTCGGCAATGCGGATTTTGACTGGCGCGCCAGCATTGCCACCATCGCCCAGGCGGGGCCATTTTCTGCCTTCAACGGTATCGATCGTTCGATCACGCTGCTGGAAGGTGACGGCGTGCATTTATACAGTGCCGGTCAGATCGATCATCGTTTGACGACGATTGGCGAACCGTTTGCCTTTTCCGGTGACCTGGAAGTACAGGCGCACTTACCGGGCGGCAGCAGTCAGGATTTCAACATCATGACGCGACGCGGGCGCCAAAGCGCCGATGTGCAGCCTATCGCTGTCACTACGGCGTTGCCAGCTGGCCATGCCGGCGTGATCTACGTATTGCGTGGCGACTGGCAATTGCGACAGCCGCAGCCGCTTACGCTGAGTACCCGGCAGGGCGGCTGGTGGTCGGCGATGGACGGTGCCTGTCAACTGGCGCCGTTGACGCCAAACGCGTTGGCGTTATGGGCTGACATCAGGCCGCATAATCCGAGTGGTGGCTAACGGCGGCGGTAAAGCCCTGGGCGCGTAGAAAGCGTGCCCGGCGTCCAGTTCGACAAACGCGCAATCGGCATCGACTGGCGGTGCAGCGGATCGTGGCTGATGGCAGGCCCCCCAATGCTTTGAGCCGCAGAATACATCATACGGATCGGGCCGAAGCCGAACATATGCAGTGCCACCGCGCTACTGGCCAGCAACAGGCCTGGCGTGATACCGATGCGTTTGACCAGCAGCGGGGCGAGGAATAGCCACCGGCCTCGAGAAACACCTCATTTGCGTTGCGCGCGCGCCATCACGAAATAGGCTATGGCCCCCGCTAACAGGGCCATTAGCCATTATCGTTCGTTCAGCGAGCGCAAATGGTCGTCGCGTCGCAGGGTCATCAGAGCCAGCAGGCTGACTAACGAGGTGGCGACTACGTAGTAGGCAGGGATATCAATATTGCCGGTTTGTTTGATCAAGCCGGTGATGATCAGTCCGGCGGAGCCGGAAAACACCGCATTGGACAACGAATAGGCCAGCCCGAGGCCGGTATAGCGTACCCGGGTCGGGAACATTTCCGCCAGCATCGCCGGGCCGGGGCCGGCCAGCAGACCAACCACCGCACCGGCGGTCAGCACGGCGATGCCTTTGATTGCCAGCGACGATTGCGTGTCTTGCAGCAGATGCAACAGCGGAAAGGTAAACAGGATCACCGCAAGCATGGCGGTCAGCATCACCGTTTTACGCCCCCAGCGGTCGCTGAGTATGCCGGCAGGCAGGATGGTCAGGGCAAAACCGACGTTGGCCAGCACGGTAGCCACCAGCGCCTGCTGGAAGGTAGCGTGCAGCGAGGTTTGCAGATAGGAGGGCATTACCACCAGGAAGGTATAACCGGCGGCCGACCAGCCCATCATGCGACCAATGCCGAGCAGGATGGTGGTCACCACGCCACGCAGGCTGGCCGCCGGCGCGGTGTCGGTCCGAGGCGCCCGTTGCGCCTGGGTAAAGGTCGGGGTTTCTTCCAGCTTCAGACGCAGCCACAGCGCCACCGCGCCCATGGGCAAGGCCAGCAGGAAGGGGATGCGCCATCCCCACTGGTATAATTGTTCCTTGCTCAGCAGTGCGGCCAGCAATGTTACCAATCCGGCGCCGGCCAGTAACCCGAGCGCCACGGTAAGCGATTGCCAGGCACCGTATTGTCCACGTTTACCGGGCGGGGCAAATTCGGTCATCAACGACACCGCACCGCCAAACTCCCCGCCGGCAAACAGCCCTTGCAACATGCGCAGCAGCGTCAGCAGCAGCGGTGCGGCCACGCCAATGGCGGCATAGGTCGGCATTACGCCGATTAGCGCCGTGGCCAGCGTCATCAGCAGCAGTACCGCGATCAGCGTCGGGCGGCGGCCAATGCGGTCGCCGATACGCCCAAAGATCACCGCGCCGATCGGCCGGCAGAAAAAAGCCAGCGCGAACGCGGCGTAGGTCAGTATCAGGCTGGTGATCTCACTTTCGCCTTGCAGGGTGAAAAAGTTGGCGGCGATGACGGTAGCCAGAAAACCGTAAACGCCGAATTCATACCATTCAATAAAGTTGCCAACCGAACCGGCCAGCAATGCCTGTCGTGAACGACGGGCATCGATTACCGCTGTATGCGCTGCCATTGCCTTCCCCGTTAATCTGTTATTGTTCGACCGTTCTAAATTTAGATGGCAAAACAATCAATTGATTTCTGCGGTAAATGCGATCGTGGCCGGATCGGATGGCTCACGGGTAGCCAGATAGACGTGAACGGAGCATGACGGACTACCCCGGCAGGCTGGAGCAAGGGCACCGGGGCGCCCTTGTCGTTTACAGCGTCGGCCCGGCCCCCAGCAGCTTTTCACCGGCTGGGGTAACGGTGTATTTGGCGAAGTTGTCGATAAAGCGCTGTGCCAGATCTTCGGCCTTTTCTTGCCACAGCGATTCGTCGGCGTAGGTTTTGCGTGGGTCAAGAATCGACGGATCGACTCCCGGCAATGCGGTCGGCACCGCCAGCCCAAAAATTGGCAGGGTAAAGGTGTCGGCCTGATCGATATCGCCGCTCAATATGGCGTCGATAATGCCGCGTGTGTCCTTGATCGAGATTCGCTTGCCGCTGCCGTTCCAGCCGGTATTGACCAGATAGGCCTGGGCGCCGGCAGCCTCCATGCGTTTCACCAGCACTTCGGCATACCGGGTGGGGTGCAGCGTCAGAAATGCCGCGCCAAAACAGGCGGAGAACGTTGGCGTCGGCGTGGTGATGCCGCGTTCGGTGCCGGCCAGCTTGGCGGTGAAGCCGGACAGGAAGTGATACTGGGTTTGTTCCGGCGTCAGGCGTGACACCGGCGGCAGTACGCCGAAGGCGTCAGCGGTAAGGAAAATGATTTTCTGCGCATGGCCCGCTTTTGATACCGGTTTGACGATGTTGTCGATATGGTAAATCGGGTAGGACACGCGGGTGTTTTCCGTTTTGCTGGCGTCGTCGAAATCGACGGTGCCATTGTCACGCACCACCACGTTCTCCAACAGCGCGTCGCGGCGAATTGCCTGGTAAATCTCCGGTTCGGCCTGCGGCGACAGCTTGATGGTCTTGGCGTAGCAGCCGCCCTCGAAGTTGAATACGCCGTCGTCATCCCAGCCGTGCTCGTCATCGCCGATCAACTGGCGTTTTGGATCGGTGGACAGCGTGGTCTTGCCGGTACCGGACAGGCCAAAGAACACCGCCACGTCGCCTTGCTCGCCGACGTTGGCCGAGCAGTGCATCGAGGCGATGCCCCGCAGCGGCAGCAGGTAGTTCATGATCGAGAACATGCCTTTCTTCATTTCGCCGCCGTACCAGGTGCCGCCAATCAGCTGCATACGTTCGGTCAGGTTAAAGGCAACGAAGTTTTCAGAGTGCATGCCCTGTTGCTGCCAGTCCGGATTGGTGCACTTGGCGCCGTTCATCACCACAAAGTCCGGCTCAAAGTCTGCCAGCTCGCCGTCGCTGGGGCGAATGAACATGTTTTTTACAAAGTGCGCCTGCCAGGCGACTTCGGTAATGAAGCGTACCTTCAAACGGCTATCGGCGTTGGCGCCGCAGAATGCGTCCACGATAAACAGGCGCTTGCCGGACAGTTGTTCGCCAACCCGCGCTTTCAACTGCTGCCAGACCTCTGGCGACAGCGGCTGGTTGTCGTTTTTACCGGTACCGTTATCGGACCACCAGACGGTGTCGCGGGTCGTGTCGTCGCGCACGATATATTTGTCTTTTGGCGAACGACCGGTGAATTCACCGGTATCCACATTGACGGCACCCAGGCTGGTCAGGGTGCCGCGCTCCAGTGCCGGCAGGCCGGCGCGCGTCTCTTCGTTGAACAGCAGTTCATAGCTCGGGTTGTAGACGACATCGATTGCGTGGTGAATACCATAACGTGCGAGGGTTTGAGGGGTAACAGCGGTTGAAGACATATTCTACTTCCTTATTGGCGATATTATGCCCGTTTTCAATATGCTGCCGCGCATTGAAATACGGGTTCAGATGTAGCTGACCGGATTCAGCGTGCACCGTTCCGATTCTTATTAATGAAAGGCCTGACGACAGGCTTTCCCGTATAGCATAGCAGCGAATTTTTGACTGATTAATTTAATTACAAAACGCTGACGATAATTAATTAAAATCAACCTTGGCGCAGCCTCACAATATTTAATTTACGTGGGTTAATTTTGTTCTGATTTTTTATTTTTTATCATATCGTCTGGGTTGTCTAGTGTTTTACCCACAAATAAGAATCCATCCCATCCGCTTGCGGGGTTGTGATTAGTTGTTGTTTTTATTTATTAATTTAACTGATTGCCATTCGGCGGAGCTCTTCAGTCCCGACACTTTTCAGCAGGGTGAATAATGAAACAGTTAAACGCAGAACTTGCCTGTGAGAAAAATACAGCGCAATCGGACTCATCCGGAATAATTAACCAAATACGTCAGCTGGATATCGGTGCGGTGCCGATAGCCTTGTTCATCACTATTAGCGCCATCGTGGCGGTTTCCGCTTATGCCAACTTTTTGCCCAAAAACATGATCGGCGGGTTGGCGGTGATCATGACGCTGGGTTTTGCATTGGCGCAATTAGGCAAAAGCATACCGCTGCTGCGCGATATTGGTGGTCCGGCAATTTTATGCCTGATGGTACCGTCGGTACTGGTGTACTTTGGCCTGTTTCAGCCGAACGTCATGGCTACGGTGCATTTGCTGATGAAGGATGCCAACCTGCTGTATTTCGTTATCGCCAGTCTGGTGGTCGGCAGCATTTTGGGGATGCACCGGGTGATTCTGATCCAGGGCATGATACGGATGTTTGTGCCGCTGGTGGTTGGAACGGTAACCGCGGTGGCTACCGGGCTGTTGGTGGGCCAGCTGTTTGGCTTTAGCTTCTACCACACCTTTTTCTTTATCATTGTGCCGATCATCGGCGGTGGCATTGGCGAGGGGATTCTGCCGTTGTCGCTAGCCTATTCCGCCATTCTGGGCGCCACGCCGGATGTCTACGTTGCGCAACTGGCGCCGGCAGCGGTCATGGGCAACATTTTTGCCATCGTGACCGCCGGGGTGCTGGCGCGGATCGGCATGCAGCGCAAGACGCTGAGCGGTGACGGCATGCTGATCCGTTCGGCACAGGAGAATGCGGTGTTTGCGATAAAACAGCAGAGTGGTCAGGTGGATTTCCAACTGATGGGCGGTGGCCTGCTGGTGATTTGCGCCTTCTTTATCGTCGGCGGGCTGTTTGAGCATATCGTGCACATTCCCGGCCCTGTATTGATGATTTTGTTTGCGGTATTGTGCAAATACTGCCGCATCATTCCGGCCAGCATGGAAACCGGCGCGCACAGTTTTTACAAGTTCGTTTCCGCCGCTCTGGTGTGGCCGCTGATGATTGGGCTGGGCATGCTGTATGTGCCGCTGGAGAGTGTGGTGGCGGTATTCTCGCTTGGCTATGTGATCGTCTGCGGCTCGGTAGTATTGTCGATGGGGGTGGTGAGTTTCCTGATTGCCCCCTATTTGAAAATGTTCCCGGTGGAAGCGGCCATCGTTACCTGCTGTCACAGCGGCCTGGGCGGTACTGGCGACGTGGCGATTTTGTCGGCGTCCAACCGTATGGGGTTGATGCCGTTCGCCCAGATTGCGACGCGTATTGGCGGTGCGTCAACGGTAATTGGAGCAACGCTGCTGTTGGGCTGGCTGATGTAAAGCCTCGGGAGGAAAAATGCCGTCTGAGGATAAAATAGCGATAATTCTTATTAATATCGTTACGTTAGCGTGAGACACTGCCAGCCGGATGCTTGGGCTTGCATACCTTGAGCATCTGCCGAATCGCCAGCCGTCCGGTTGGCGATTCACTTTTCTCCCTTCAGCATATTGATGGCGGCGCCGATCAGGATGCGACGTTCAATATTCTGGCTGGATGCCAGCTGCTGCGAAAGGTGTTCTGCCAGCGATTCTACCGACAGCGCTTGGCCCCGGTGGCGCATTTGCATCACGCTGTCGCCGATTAGCCGCGCCACTTCGTCCCAGACGGGTTTGATCTCCTGTTCCGAGAACATCATCGTTAACCTCGGTTGGGTGATTTTTGCTCAATGTAGCAGTTGGAGCGGCTATTCGCCACCGATGCCGGCGGCAATGGCAAACAACGGAAAGGGGAAGCGAGAACGTGATGTGCGACAGCGGAAATTAACCGAATACCATCGCCGCCCAGCGCAACAGCAGCAGCGCCAGACAGATCAACAACAGAATCAGGAACATTTTCCAGTGCTTGCTGCGCATGCGCTTGCTTGCCACGTATTCCTCCTTATGCCTTACGCGCTGAAATACCAGATGGCTAAAACAACCATGACAATAACGACAAGCGCAATGACTTTTAATAAATCACTGAAGGTGTCATCGTGATCTTTGTCGCTATCTTTCATGTTACCGCCTGGCCGTCGGCCATGGAATGGGTGAACGTCCAGTATGCCTGTTGCGTTGGCACAGGCACAGGGATTTAGGGTAAAAAACCGGTAAAGATGCTGACGGTGCAGTGCATACACACGCAGCGGATGCGGGCAGCGGCCTATCCGGTGTACTATTCTGTTTGCAAAGTGACTCAAACAGGGCAATAAACATGGCGAAGGCGCTACCCAAACAATACGAGAATGCCGAACGTTGGGCATTTGCAGATTCAGAACAGTTGGCAGACCAACTGGCGACGTTGATTGTCAACGGTACCAAGACCGCGACCTGTGCCAACCTGGATCAGGACGGCATTCCACAAAAAGGCGATGTTTTTGTGGTGGTCAACGGCAAGGGTGAGCCGGTTTGCGCGGTGGAATTGACGGCGGTGGAACTGACCAGCTTCGATCAGGTTGACGAGGCGCATGCCTATGCCGAAGGGGAAGGCGATCGGTCGCTGGCCTATTGGCGTCAGGAGCATCAGCGGTTCTTTGAAGCCTACGATCTTTTCTCCCCCAATATGTCGCTGATCCTGATGAATTTCAAGGTGATCGAGACGTTCTGAGGTGATGAACCCGGTACCTTATTGCTGCCAGTGGGCAACGCCGGAACTGGCGGCGCAGCTGATAGCCGGCGATGCCCGGCTGGCCGACGACCGCAACTGGGCGCGCAGCGGGGCGCTGACGCAGGCAGAATACTGTGAGTGGGCCAATCACGTCTGCGGCATGGCTTGCCTGAACATGGTGCTGCGCGATCGTGACGGCGTGGCGCCGCCGGTGTTGGAACTGGCGCGACGCAGTTTGCCGTATGGGGCCTATCAGCGTCAGGGCGATAGCATCAAGGGACTGATCTACGCGCCGTTCGTTCACTATGTTGGGGAACAGTTTGGGCTGCCGGCACAGGTGCACGTCGAACTCAGTGCCCAGCAATTACCGTCGTTACTGGCATCCCGACGTTATTTCATGGCCTCGGTGCATCCGTCTATCCGCCAACCGCACCAGACGCCGCCGCATAAAGGCGGGCATCTGGTGCTGGTAACCGCGGCAGACGGTACCACGTTGCGGTTTCATAATCCCTCGGGAGATAGCCTGGCGACGCGAGAGAACGTGACGATGTCACTTGATGCCTTTGCGCGATTCTTCGCCGGGCGCGGCATCGCGCTGGCATAAAAAAACGCGCTGTGTCTTGTAGCAAACACAGCGCGTTTTCCTTGCGTGCCATCATGCCACGCGCATTACCCAGGCATCGGCCTGACGATCGTAATGCTGTTTGTACAACAGTAATTGTTTGCCATTCAGTACTGCCGGGATGCTGGTATGTTCGTCCCAACCGTCCAACTGCATGCACAAATCAGGATCGGATTTACACGGGATGGTCAGAATGCCTTTGCCTTCGGCCTGTTCGGACGACGTAGACAAATATGCATCATCGACCTCAAAGCTGCCTATTTTCACTACGGATACACTCATGAAGACTCCTTGCTCAAGCGGGGCGTAAGAGGTAAGACCAGTTAGAGGTCGTCATAATGAGCATAGTCAATGGTGCAAAAAATGCCACAGTAAAAATTTAACCTGGCAAAATTGCCGGCATCAGGCTAACCGGGCTCAATATTCCACCACGAAACTGACGTTGTCCTGATAGTCGCCCACCGGTCTTTCGCTTTGCGCCGCATTCACCGCCGCCTTATAGCTGATACTTTGACTCAACCCGGTTCCTGCGCCGCTCTGCTTGTTGTTACTGTCCCAGACGGTGGTGGAGTTGGGCAAATAAATCTGGTATTGCAAAAAATTCGCCGTCCCGTTTTTCATCTGCCGCCAGCCGCCGAGCTGATTATTGCCGTTGGTAAAATAGGTGTTGTAGCCCTCGGTTTTGGTGCAGGTCAGGGTGATGCTCTGAGTGACGGCGTTAAACTGGCCGACCAGCGCCATATTGCCAAAATTGACGTTTGGCGCGCTGCCGATCAGGCAGTCCTTGGTAACGACGGCAGTGACCGATACCGTGCCAGGCACGTCGGTGCCTGTCCAGGCCAGGCAAATGCCCAACAGGCCCAACCCGCAGATGCGATATGTCCAGCTCAGGTTAATTGTGTCGCTATAGGTGCCGGCGCGCACGTTGGCGCCGGCGGTGGTCTGGATATACAACGGCATCGTCATGCTCGACGACACGAAGATCAGCGAGAGCAGGTTCAGTGAGCTGTAATCAATGGTCTGGCCGACAACGTAAGGGTACTGGTAGTTGGCATCGGGGTAGATGCGATAAGGAATTTTGTCGCCTGATCCGTCGGTATTGGCAAGAAACATGGTGTTGGTGGTCGAGAGGATCTTGACCGACACGGTATTCTGCGTCAGCAGCGTCAATCCCAGCCCGGAACAGTTCAAACCGCCGGTACCCTGTGCCCGCAAGGCGGTATTGTATACCGCAAACGAACTGTTGCTGCCGATATTGACCATACCATTGCTGACCGCGCAATCGGCCATTGCCCGATGTCCGGCGGTCAGCGTCAGTGCCAATAAAGCCGCTTTGAATGCTATATTCATCTTCGCTCCTGCTTTATCTTAGCGACAGACGATAGGACCGACGCGCTGCAGTCCCTGTACCGTCGTCAGACTGAACCGTGCTGTACAACGCTGTCCGTCGTCGGCGGAAACAACCTGTAGTTGCGTGTGTTTTGCTACCGGTGACAGATAGGTCATGCCATCCCAGCCAACGTAGCTTTGCTGCTGCTGGCCCATAACCATCACTACGCTGCCATTGGCCAGCGGCTTGCCCTGGGCATCTACCAGTTGCACGTCGGCGGCGGCGATCTTGTCGATCGGGAAATCTACCAAATAGCCGCTGCGCTCGCGGATAGACACGCTTTTATCCACCGTCGGCACCGTGACATCCGCCGGCAGCGTCAAGGGATCTATCTGGAATTTTGCGTGGTAATAGGCAGTGACGGTAGGTACCAGCAGGTAACCATTGCGGTCGGTGACGCCGATCGGCTGGTTCTCGTAGCGTACCGGAATACCGGCATAGCCGTTGGTTGAGACCAGTGCGAAGGCGTCGTTGATGGTATTGGAGGAATACAGTCCGCCATTCATCGCTACCACCGCGCCGCTGACTTCGCCCCAGCGGGTATAATCCTGCTGATTGCCATACAGTCCGGCGCGCATTTCCAGACGCCGTGCGCGCCAGGTGACATCGGCCTGACGATAGCCGCCGTCATGATGCTGGCCGTCGGCGTAGGACAGGTTCCAGCCCAGCCCGCCGTCGGTCGGCGCAGCGCGGCTGTAGCTGACGCGTTCGCTCCAGCGATTATTACTGTCACGGCTGGCGCTGACGCTGGTGGTACCCCAACTGTCAAATGGTACGGTTAACTGCAATTGGCTGCTGTAACCTCTGCTGCCGATTTCGCGGTTGATGGCGGCGTAAAAACTGATGTTGCGCCACAGCGCCACGCTGTAAGAAAAATTCACCAGCCGGGTGCGCTGGCCGATGGTATCCCGTACGTCAAAATAGCCGGCACCAACGCTGCCGAGCCGATCTAGCCCCACGCTGCCGGTGAGCTGATCGCTGCGGCGGCTGAGACGGTAACGGCTTTTATAGGCTGCCAGGTCGCCATAGCCCGCGCTGCGCAGTATACGCTGGGCATTAAGGCTGAAACGCGCATTGCTATAGGTATAGCCAAGACTGGTTTGCTCGCCGTGATGGCTGCCATATTGATCGAGGGGACTGATTTGATCTGACGATAGTACCGGCGTGGGCTGACCGTCGACGAACGCCCCGTTACCGGCCTGACTGAAACTGTAGGAGCTGTTCAACACCCCCCAGTGGCCAAGGCGCACGCCGCTGCCGACGCCTGTCACCAGTAAGTCGGCGGCGCTTTCAGCACGCCCCTCGAGCGTCAGCCAATCAGTGACGCCGTAACGACCGCTGCTGCTGGCGACCCATTGGCCGTAGTCGCTCGAGTGAATGCCATAGCTGCGGCGCAGTGCGCCACTGGCCAGGTTGAAGTCGCTGCTGCCGGCCTTGAGTAGCGTGTTGGCGACATAAAAGGGCACCACGGTGCTCACCTGACGGCCAAGCGCATCGGTGGTTACCACCGTTGCCTGCCCGGCGCCGTTGACATAGGGGATGGCATCCAGCGTGAACGGGCCTGGATTGACCGCCACCGAGCTGTTCTTGTAGCTGTTGATATACAGATCGACGCTGGTGGGCAGAGCGGCCTGACCGGAAAATTGCGGCAAGGGATAGGTGATCAAATCTGGTCGGGTAGCGAAGTTACGCGCCAGTTGCAGCCCGCCAATCCGCACGGCACTGGTCCAGGGCAATGCGCCGGTGGCCAGATCGCCGAGGGTATAGCTCAGCATGCGTCTGTCGTCGGTATAGCGCCACTGACTGTCGTAGCGCATATAGCCGCTGTCCGGGGAGGCTCCGTCGCCATTGAAACCGTGGCGCAGGATGCCGGTATTGGCAATCACGCCGAAACCGTCAAACAGCCGCTGTTCGCTCCAGGCAGAAACCAGCCCCGGCTGACCCGCGCTGCCGTTCTGGCTGGCATAAACGTCATAGTTAAACAGAAATCCCAAACTGCTGTGGGCCTGTATCGCCGTCTCGGGGTTGTTGGCGGCAATATGCTGCCGTGGCAACCAGTCATTGGGGATATCAATTAATAATTGCTGACTCTCTCCGCTATAACGCACGTTAACCTCGGCAAGCCGATCTACGGCAATTTCCGTGGCCTGGCGATCGGCCACCGGCAGCCCGGCGTCGAGCATTTGTTGCGGCGTCAGATAATAATGACCGTCGCGAAAATTGACCGGTACCACGTTACCGGTCTGCCGGCCGTTCACCACCGGCTCCAGATATAGCGTCGCGTCAGGCATGACGATACTGGCGGGGGCAGGCGGCAGCCGATCGGCCATCGCAGCCGGCAGCCACAGGCCGCCAAGCGTGCAGCAAACCCAGCCGGCAAGCCGAGTGCGAATGAATGTGTGCAACGGTTTGCCACTCAATAAGCGGGAATGGCAACGGGCTGCTGGTTGTCGTTAATCTGCGCGCGCAGTTCGCCCGAGGCAACGCCGGTGGCCGCCGGTAACGGGAAGCGCATTTGCGAGCCAGGCAGCACATAGCCCAGCAAACCGGCGTTCAGCGTCTTGCCTTGCAGGGTGACTTTTGACAGGCGGGCGTGTACGTGGCCCTGATTGCGCACCTCCAGCCAGCGTTTGCCATTTTGCTGCAGTAGACGATATGCCAGCTTTGGCTGCGAGGCGCTGGCATAATCACGTGGGCTCTGGTAATCCTGTTTGGTCCACACGCCGTCGCCGCTAACGAACAACGGTACGGAATAGCGCATCTGGAAGTTCAAGCCCAGTTGCGCGCCTTGCGCCTGCTCCGCGTCTTGCTTGAGCGGTACTTCATCGATCAAGATGCGATAGGCGCGCTCCTGACCCGCCGGTACCGGCGTCTGGCGTATCAGGCGGATCAACTGGCGTTTGCCGGGGGCAATGGTAGCAACCGGCGGGCTGGCCACCACCTCGGTTTGCATCCGGTAGTCATCCTCGCCCGCGGTCTGTTGCCAGCCCAGCACGCGAATCTGCATATATACCTGTTTGGCGTCACGGTTTTCCAGCCACAGCGCGCTGGCCGGCTGCTGACTTTCAATCACCGGGTCGATGGGCCAAATAAGAATGGACGCGGCGGCAAGCGCCTGCTGTTGAGTGGCCAGCAACAGACCTACCACCAGCGGTAGCCGAACATGGATGCGCATACTGTTATCCTTTGCAAAAATTAATAGGTGACCGTTAACAAGACCGTATCTCTGTAAATGCCACTGCTGGGCAAGATACTGGCCGCAAACAAACGTGCATAAATCTTGATTTCCTGCGAACTGCCGGAGGCGGTGATCCGTTGTGCCGCACCACCGTTGCTGTCGTCTCCCCAAATGATGGAGTAGTTGCTGTCCTGGTAGAGCTGGTAAACCAGCGTTTCGGTGCCGGCGTCCTTTTGCAGTTTGCGTCCGCCGGTGACGGAGCCGCTAACATGGTTGCCGATGCCTAATGTCAGCGTGACGCTCAGGCCTGGGTTGCATTTCATCACCACCGATCCGGCGTTGACGCTCGACACGATGCTAAGGTTGCCGCTCAGGGTAGCTACCTGGCCAAAATTCAGGTTGCCGAAGGTGGTAGCATCGCTGGCGCCGTTGCCCAGCAGGCAGCCTTTGACCACCGACGCGTTAACGGTAAACGCCTGGCTTTTGCTCAGATCGTTGACGCCGGTATCGGCAGACGCCGCCAGCGAGCACAGACCCAGCGCGATGGCCATACCGTATTTGCCTACCAATTTATCGTCACCTGTACCGTGTCGGTATAAATGCCGGTGGCTGGGGTGGCTTGTGCAGGGATGCGGCCATATACCGCTAGCCACTGATCTTGTCCGTTGGCGACCTGGGTGACGCCGGTCTGGTCGTCCCACACCACGCTGTAGCTGGCGCTGGTATAGAGGCCGTAGTTCACCCGCTGTCCGGCGGCGTTTTGCAAATAGCGGGCGGTGGGGGTCCCGCTTTGCCCGCCGCCCAGTAACACCGCATAGCCAGTGCCGCTGTTGCATTTGACCCTGATGGCACCGGCATTTTGCTGGCCGGTGGTGGTCAGCGCGCGATGCAGAAAAGAGACCGTGCCGAAATCCAACGAGCCAAAATTTACGTTGCTGCCGGCGTTGCTGCCGGCCTCGCAGGCATTGACCAGCGTGGCGCTGACGCCAATGCTGGCGCTTTTGCTATCGGCCGATGCGCCGAGACTGAATGCCAGCATCGCTGCGGCAACCGCCGCTCGACGCACCTACCAGCTCACCGTCATGGTCACCGTATCGTTATAAGCGCCTTCCGCCGGCGTGGAGGAGGCCGCCGGTACGCGGCCATAGACAATCAGCGGTTGTGCCGCGCCGCTGCCGGTGCCGGTCAGCGTGCCGTCGGTATCATTCCAGGGCTGGCTATGTGCAGCGTCGCGGTACAGGTTGTAATTGATAAAGGCACCGGCGGTGCTGGCCATGCGCCGCTGCGTACCGGTCGCGTTAAGCCCGTTATTCAGCGCGACGGTATAGTCGGTGCCGTCGGTACATTCCAACGCCAACGTACCTGCGCCGCCGCTACCGCTTGAACTGGCATCGATGATATTAGCGAGGGAAGAATAGGTGCCGAAATTTATCGCTCCGAAGTCGTTGACGGAGCCGGCGCTGTTACCGCCATTCACCACGCAGCCGGCGCCGATGGTCAGGCTGACGCCTAGATTGCCTTGAATGGTGCCTGCCTGCAGCGGAAAGATGCAGATTGCCGTCGCCGCTGAACACAGCGTCGCCAAGATTTTTTTCATAAATTACCCTTGCTGTGAAATGTTTAAAAAAATAACCAACGTTGACGGCTGCGGCTGGCAACCGGCGTATGACATTTTTTGTACACTTTAATTAATAGATTAAGAAACGGTAAAAGTCTGTGTCAGACACAAAAATCTTTCCAGGTGGAATTAAGGCAAATAACCAAGGGGGGAGAATTAAATTGATACGGAATAAATAATATAAATTGAAATAATCATACGGAGCAGAAAGTGAGTCGGCGGCAAGATATCGAGATTGCCGCCGGAGGGAAGTTACTGATGGAAATCCAGTACGCCGTCACGCACCAGTTCACGCGGCAGATTGTTTTTGATCCGGCTGCCGATACGTTTGGCGATGCCCAACGGTTGATGCTGATAGGTGACGATGCATTCATCACCCTGCGGCGGCCGATCGGGATACAGGTCGCGGCCGTGAAACCACTCCTGCGCCAGCGCGGCGTCCAGCTCAAAGGCCAGTTTCCCGTGGCCATCGGCCAATGCCAGCACCGCCTCGTGTTGCCAGCGGAAGCCTTTCGGGAAGCGTTCTGCCAGTTTCAGGCCAATACGTGAGAAGCGCACCTTGCCGATCAGCGGCTCCAGCTCGGCCGGGAATAACCAGATTTCCTTATCGCGCGCCCAAAGCCGATGGTCATGCCGATCCCAGTTCAGGCCAACGGCTGCCGCCGCCTGTTGCACCAGGGCACCGTCTTTGCCGGACAGCGGTGAGAAGGGGAATTTGCCCACCTTATAGCCTGGCTTTGGCAGCGGGGCAACCGCATGGTGCTTGCGCAGGCGTGCGACAAAGAACCCTTCGCTGTCATAGATTTGCGGGAATACGTGCAGGAAACCTTCGGCGGTCAAGGCCTGGTGCGCACCAGGGAACAGGTCGCCCAGCGGTTCTACGCTTACCGCCGAGCCATAGTTGGCCAACAGGCTGTTAATCACCTGCTGATTTTCCTGCGCATTGAGCGTACAGGTGGAGTAAACCATCACGCCACCGGGTGCCAGCGCATGGAAGGCGCTGTCGATCAGTTGGCGTTGCGTTTCGGCAATGCTGTGCACGCTTTCCGGCGACCAGTTGCTCATGGCGTCGGGATCCTTGCGCACCACCCCCTCGCCAGAGCAGGGAGCGTCCAGCAGGATGGCGTCAAAGGCCTCCGGTAGCGCAGCGCCGAACACCCGGCCGTCAAAGTGAGTCAGGGCGGCGTTTTTCACTCCACAGCGACTGACGTTGGCATGGAGTACCTTGACGCGGCTGGCGGAGTATTCATTGGCTACAATGCCGCCACGGTTATTCATCAATGCGGCGATCTGGGTGGTTTTGGAGCCGGGAGCGGCCGCGACGTCCAGTACGCGACGGGGCGTTTCGTCGTTTGCGCTGAACAGCGCGCTGACCGGCAGCATGGAGCTGGCTTCCTGAATGTAGAACAGGCCGCTCAGGTGTTCCGCTGCGCTGCCAAGTCGCAGCGCGTCGTCGTCGCGGGTGAGCCAGAAACCTTCTGCGCACCATGGGATCGGCTCCAGTTGCCAGCCGTAGTTCTGCACCAGCGCCAGGAAGTCGCCAACGCTGATTTTCAGCGTATTGACGCGTATGCTGCGGCGTAGCGGGCGTTGGCAGGCGGCGATGAAATCCTCCATCGACAGTTCGGCGGGCATGATCGCGCGCGTGGCGTCGAGAAAGGCAGGGGGCAGAAATACGCTAGCAGGTTTGGCCACGGGTAACTCTTATGGACGGTCAAAATGAGGGCGGCAGTGTAACATAAAGCGATGGCCAGAGAGTATGGGCAGGGCCGCGCGGTGGCAGCCCTGCCGTCAGGTGGGGTTAATTGCGCGGGATCGCCGTTCCCCATTGCTTCCAGTCTTTCGGCTCCTCCGCCGTCAGCAGGAAGTGCTTGCCGGCGTTGGCTTGCGGCGCCAATGGAATGGTCGGTGGCGTCGCGAAGGCAATACCGCCGCGAATGAACTGTTGGAAGGTACCGCTCTTGATCACGCCGCCGGTCAGGCCAAATTGCAGATTGTAGCCGGACGCCAGCCAGAACACGCTGTTATTACGCACCAGGTGCTGGTACTTCTTGCTGATACGCAAGGCGACGTGAACGCGATCGGACATCGCTCCCAGATAGAAACCGGTCACGGTACCCACCTCGATGCCGCGGAACAGCACCGGCGTACCGATTTGCAGCGAGCCGGTTTCTGCCGCATCGAGCACCACGTTCAGGCCGTCCATGTAGCGTGAGTCGGTAATGGTGGCTTCCTGGAGTTCGAAGGTGCGCAGGGCGCGTCCGCTGCGACCCGGTTCGACGTTGATGTACGGTTGCAGCAGGGTATCGAGGTTGCTGACGCCTGCGGCGGAGATTTCCGGTGAGACCACCGAGAAGCGAGTGCCAAAACGGGCGAAGGTATCGACATATTCTGGATACAGTACCGCCTTCGCCAGCACTTCGTTGCGTTCCGGCGCCAGTTTCAGCGACTCGACCTGGCCAATGTCGATACCCAGATAACGAATCGGCATGCCTGGCGACAGCTTGCTGGCGTCGTAGGTGCGGAGCGTAATCTGGCTACCCACCGCACGCGCGGCGGTTTCGTTGGCATACAGCAGTCGTTTGCTGCCTTTGTCCAGCGTCACGCCCTGCAAATTGTCGAAGCTGATGGCGCCTTTCAACGCTCGGTTGAGCGGCGATGCCTGTACCGTCAGCCCGCTGCCGCTGAGCTGCACCTTGGCTCCGCCTTCGGCCCAGAAAATGGTCTGATTGGTCAGCAACTTGCGATATTCCGGGCTGATATAGATATCGACGTCGAATTCGTTTGCCTTAGGCCTGACGTCGACGATTTCGCCTACCTGGAATTTGCGGTATAGCACTACCGAACCGGTTTGCACGTCCGGCAGGCTGTTGGCGGTCAACGTCAGGGTCGGCTTGGGCTTGTTGCCGATGATGCCTGCTTCGGCGCGTTCCGCATTGCTATAGAGCGGGTACTGCGTCGCCGGTTCGCCCTTGCTGCCCGGTATGATGCGCACGCCACCGTCGATCCACTCCTGCGCGCTGGCGCCAAGTACCTCCATACCGTCGAGACCCAGCTTGACGTCTACCCGGCTATTGACCACGAACTTGCTGTCCTTGTGTATCAGTGCACGGTATTGCGCTTCGATCGCCGCGCGGAAGTTGACGCCATCGTCGGTCAGGGTGCGGCTGAGGATCTGGCCGACTCGAATGCCGTGTACGATCAGCGGTTGGCCGACGTCAATGCCGTAGCTCTGCGGCGCCGTCAGCGAGACGGTGAGTACCCCTGGCTGTTGTAGCAGCGTTTCACTGCTGTCCAGCACGTTGAAATGCTGTTGTGGCTCGCCGTCGCCGGGGATCAGTTCCAGCGTGTTGCCGGTCAGCAACTGGCTCAGTTTGGCGTCGTTCAGGCTGATGCGTGGGCTGCGCATGGCAATACGCGTACCGCTGCGCATCAGATCCACCACCGACGGGTCGATGGTCAGTTCGCCGGTGACCTTACTGTCGGGCTGCAACGTCAATTTGGTCAGGGTGCCGACCTGCAGTCCTTGATAGATTAGCGGCGTGTGGTTTTCACTCAGGTTTTTACCACTAGGCAGATCGAGGGTGATGTTGACGCCGCGCTGACTGTGCGCCAGATCGGGATAGAGGGTGTAATTCTGTTCGGCCTTGGCCTGTTTTCCCTGTGGCGGCGAATCGAAGGCGATGGCACCATTCACCAACGCGGCCAGGCTTTCCATTTGCACCGAGGCGCCGGCCAGGCTGAAGTCGCCCTTAAAGCCGGAAACGTTCCAGAAACGGCTGTTGTCCTTCACCAGGTTGGCGAAACGACGATCGATAAGCACGTCAATGGTCACCCCCTTGTTGCCGTCGGCGATGGTGTAGTCATACACCTTGCCCACAGGGATCTTGCGGTAATAGACCAGCGAGCCGGTGTTGAGCGAGCCGAGATCGTCGGCATGCAGGTGCAGCATCAGTTCACCGGTGTTCAGACGGTATTTCGGCTGGGTATCGAGCGCCGTAAAGTGAGTCTGTGGCTGTCCGCCGCCCGGCATCATGCCGATGTAGTTGCCGCCGACCAGCGCATCGAGCCCGGAAACGCCGGCCAGCGAGGCTTTGGGCGTCACCAGCCAGAACTGGGTGCCGTCGCGCAGCGAATCTTCCAGATCGCTTTTTATACTGGCTTCCACCACGATTTTACGCAGATCCTTGCTCAGGCTGATGGTCTGCACGGTACCGACGTCGACGCCCTGATAGCGCACCGGCGTGCGCCCGGCCACGATGCCGGCGGCCGACTGGAAATCAATGGTGACGGTGGTGCCGCGCTCCTGGAAATTGTTATACACCAGCCAGCCGGCAATCAGCAGGGCGATAAATGGCAATAACCAGAAGGGTGAAATGCGGCGCTTGTGTTTGACCCGCGCTTCAGTCGTCGTATTCGGCGTTTCCTGTTGCATGTGCATCCCAAATCAATCGGCTATCCAGCCACTCAACGGCAAGAATAGTCAAAATGACCGCAGACCCAAAGTAAAAGGCTGCCGGCCCCATAGTAAATGATAATAATTGGTCGCGATTTACCAGCGACATCATCAGCGCAATGACAAACAGATCGAGCATTGACCAGCGGCCAATCCACCTCACCAGACGCAGCAGCCGAATGCGTGTCTTCAGGCTGTGCGAGGTTTTGAAATGGATGCTGAACAGCAGGGTGATCAGCACGATGACCTTGGTAAACGGCACCAGTACGCTGGCGATAAACACAATCGCGGCAATCGGAATATTGCCCGAGGTCGCCAGCGAGACTACGCCGGAAAAGATAGTATCCTCCATTCGCGCGCCGTTGGCATAGATAATCGAGATCGGCAGCAGGTTGGCCGGGATCAGCAGGATCATCGCCGCAATCAGTGCCGCCCAGGTTTTTTGCAGGCTGTAGGGCTGGCGGCGGCACATGACAATATGACAGCGCGGGCAACGGCCGCGCGAATCGGGGTAGCCGGTGTAATGGCAGGATAAACAGACGTGCAACGCCGACGGCGCACCTTGCGGCTGTTGCTGCGGGTAATAGCGTTCCCACAGTTGCTCCAGGTTCATATGAATCAGGGTCAGGATGCTGAGTAACGTCAGACAGAGATAGGCAATCAACGCGCTGCCGGCCTCGATGTCGGCATACTCTTTGACTTTTATCGTCGCTACCGCCATGCCGATCAGATAAATATCCAGCATGATCCACTCTTTCAGCCGTTCCAGCATCAGCAACACCGGGCGCAGGTTCATGCCTAGCCGATGACCGATACGCAGATACAGCAGCGACAGCACCAGCGTCAGCGGCGCGCCTATGGTGCAAAATGCCACCATGCTGGCGGTGATCGGGTCGCCCTGGCGACTCATCTGCCAGACGCCCTCCAGCATGCTGGCGTGAATGTGGCTGCCGAGCAGGCGAATGCCGATCAGCGGTTCGGTGAAGGCGAACGGCATCAGCAGCAGCATGGTTACCGCCAGCGCCGTCAGCCGGGTCATCGACCAATCGCGGCCGTTGACCACTTTGGCATTGCAGCGCGGGCAATAAGCGGCCTGGTTGCCCGCCAGTGGCGGCAGGGTAAACAGCAGGTCGCATTCGCAGCAGCGCTGGTGGCGCGCTGTGCTTAGCGGGCCGGTGATCGCGTGTATCTTCATCATCAAAACTGCTCTTTAGCCCGCAGGTCTATTTAGCGTAGCTGGAAAATAACGCCGTCTTTGCCATCGTGTTATAAAGGAAGGCGGCAAAGCAGGTAAACGGGGTTTCTGGCTGGCAAACATACCCTGTCGGGCAGGGTTTTGTGAAGCAACAGATGATTAACCTTGTGACTATACGCATTTAATGCTTATTTTATAGGGGCTAAGCCTCGAGCTTAAGGCTATCTACAGAGTGTTAATGGTTACTACATGACAAAAGAACAATTCTACGCGGAATTAAAACGCGATCTGGTGGCGCTACTTGACGGCGAAACCCATTTCATCGCGGCGCTTGCCAATGCCAGCGCGCTGATCAATGAGCGGCTGGACGAGGTCAACTGGGCCGGCTTTTACCTGATGGACGGCAAGCAGCTGGTGCTTGGGCCGTTCCAGGGTAAAATTGCCTGCGTGCGCATTCCGCTGGGCAAAGGGGTCTGTGGCACCGCCGCAGCAGAAAACCGCATTCAGCGCGTCGGCGATGTGCATGCGTTTCCCGGCCATATCGCCTGTGACGCCGCCAGCAACGCCGAAATCGTGCTGCCGCTGGTGGTTGGCGGCCAGGTGATCGGCGTTCTGGATCTCGACAGCACAGTTTATCAACGGTTCGACGAGCACGACGAATTAGGCCTGAAAGCAGTGGTGGCGGGGCTTTGCGCGCAACTGGAACAGTGTAATTGTGCGAAATACGTCACTGTAGCAGCAAGTTGATCTACGGTTAACGTGGCATTTAGCGATGGCGTCATTATAATGGCGCCTGTTCATGCCTGCGGCTTGTTGGCAACACCGTTGTAATCAGGAAATTTCATGGAAAATCAACCTAAGTTGAACTCTAGTAAAGAAGTTATTGCTTTTCTTGCCGAGCGTTTTCCGCTCTGCTTTAGCGCCGAAGGCGAAGCTCGTCCGCTTAAAATCGGTATTTTTCAGGATCTGGTGGAGCGCGTGCAGGGGGAAGAGAATCTGAGCAAGACGCAATTGCGTTCTGCACTGCGCCTGTATACCTCTAGCTGGCGTTACCTGTATGGCATCAAAGTCGGCGCACAGCGTGTTGACCTGGACGGTAACCCGTGCGGCGAGCTCGAGCAGCAGCATGTCGACCATGCTCGCCAACAGCTTGAAGAAGCCAAAGCGCGCGTTCAGGCACAGCGTGCCGAACAAAACGCCAAAAAACGTGAAGCCGCCGGCGAATCCGCAGCCGCTGAGCCTCGTCGTCCGCGTCCAGCCGGTAAAAAACCTGCCGCTCGTCGTGAAGGCGGCGCTGCACCGGAAGGCCGCAAGCCACGTCCACAAACTCGCCCGCAGCAAGCTCGTCAACCTCGTGCCGCAAAAGAGGAAAACCAGCAGCCTCATGTGCCCGTTACGGATATCTCTAAACTGCAAATTGGCCAGGAAATCAAAGTCAGAGCAGGTAAGAGCGCGATGGATGCAACCGTACTCGAAATCGCTAAAGATGGCGTACGTGTGCAGCTCTCTTCCGGTCTGGCGATGATTGTGCGCGCAGAACACTTGCAGTTCTGATACGGAGGCCAACCAAGGCATGAACAAATTAGTCAGATTAACGGCAGTCGCTGCCTTGATGTGGGCTGGCGTCAGTTACGGTGCGGATACCGCCAACATCCGCATCGACCAACTGCCGCAGCTGCATCAGGAACCGCAGCATGCAACAGTGAGTGAGCGCGTAACATCGCGCTTTACTCGCTCCCATTACCGTCAATTCGCCCTTGATGCCGAATTTTCCGGCAAGATCTTCGATCGCTATCTGAACATGCTGGATTACAGCCACAACGTGTTGCTGGCATCCGATGTAGCGCAGTTCGCCGATAAGCGCCAGTCGTTTGGTGACGAGCTGAAGACCGGTAAGTTGGATACGCCTTATGCGCTGTTTAATCTGGCGCAGAAACGCCGTTTTGAGCGTTACACTTATGCCTTGTCGTTGCTGGGAAAGCCAATGAGCTTTACCGGCAATGACACTATTGATATCGACCGCGGCAAAGCGCCGTGGCCCAAAGACAAGGCCGAACTCGATCGTCTGTGGGATGCCAAGGTCAAATATGACCAACTGAACCTCAAGCTGACCGGCAAGAGCGACAAGGAGATTCGCGAAACGCTGACCAAGCGCTATCAGTTCGCCATCAAACGCCTGACGCAAAGCAACAGCGAAGACGTGTTCCAACTGGCGATGAATGCCTTTGCGCATGAAATCGACCCACATACCAACTATCTGTCGCCACGCAATACCGAACAGTTTAATACCGAAATGAGCCTGTCGCTGGAAGGTATCGGTGCGGTGTTGCAAATGGACGACGACTACACCCTGATCAATTCGATGGTGCCTGGCGGTCCGGCGGCGAAGAGCAAATCGATCACCGTTGGCGATCGGATTGTCGGCGTCGGTCAGGCCGGTAAGGCAATGGTGGACGTCATCGGCTGGCGTCTGGACGACGTTGTTTCACTGATCAAGGGACCGAAGGGCAGCAAGGTGCGCCTGGAAATCCTGCCGGCCGGCAAGGGCACCAAGACGCGCGTGGTCACGCTGACCCGTGAGCGCATTCGCCTGGAAGACCGTGCGGTGAAGATGACCGTCAAAACCGTCGGCAAGGAAAAGATTGCAGTGCTGGATATTCCCGGCTTCTACGTTGGCCTGACCGATGACGTCAAAGTCCAGTTGCAGAAGATGGCCAAGCAGAACGTCAAGGGCGTGATCATCGATCTGCGCGCCAACGGCGGCGGCGCGCTGACCGAAGCCGTCTCGCTGTCCGGTCTGTTTATTCCGAGCGGTCCGGTGGTGCAGGTGCGTGACAACAACGGCAAGATTCGGGAAGATGCCGACACCGATGGCGTGACCTACTACAAAGGCCCGCTGGTGGTGCTGGTTGATCGCTTCAGTGCCTCGGCTTCGGAGATTTTCGCGGCGGCAATGCAGGACTACGGCCGTGCGCTGGTCGTTGGTGAGCCGACGTTTGGTAAAGGCACCGTGCAGCAATATCGTTCACTGAACCGTATCTACGATCAGATGCTGCGCCCTGAATGGCCGGCGCTGGGCTCGGTGCAATACACCATTCAGAAGTTCTACCGCGTTGACGGCGGCAGCACCCAGCGTAAGGGCGTCACGCCTGATATCCTGATGCCAACCGGTGTCGATCCGGCGGAAACCGGCGAAAGCTTTGAGGACAACGCCATGCCGTGGGACAGCATCAACGCCGCCACCTATACCAAGGTCGGCGATATGAAGCCATTTGTGCCTGAACTGCTGAATGACCATCAGCAGCGCATCGCCAAAAATCCCGAGTTCCAGTACATCGCGCAAGACATCGCTCATTACAAGGCGCTGAAGGACAAACGCAACATCGTTTCGCTCAATCTGGCCCAGCGCGAGAAAGAGAACCACGACGACGATGCGACCCGCTTACAGCGTATCAACGATCGTCTGGAACGTGCCGGCAAGAAACCGTTGAAATCGCTGGATGCCTTGCCAAAGGATTACCAGGAGCCGGATCCGTACCTGGATGAAACGGTGCATATCGCCTTGGAACTGTCTCATCTTGAGAAAGATCAGCCCGCTTCACAACCGGCAGCCGCCACCAAATAACGCGGCGCTGGCAGAAAGCAAAAACGCACCTTCGGGTGCGTTTTTTCGTACTGGAATTTGGCGTTAGCCGTGCAGGGATGATTTAATCGTTTTTTGATCGTTGCCAATCCCATTCGCCATGAGCCCAAGCGACGATCATCAGGCAATTGACGATAAACAGAACATCCGGCCATTGAGTAAATCCCGAGGCCAGCGAGAAAGTCGAAACTACTCCGGCTAAACGTACCAACCCTCAGCTGCGTATCATAACGCTATGCTCTCAGTCGCTTGTTTTGCATGTCTTTACGGATAACGTCCAGCCGCTTGTTGATTATTGTCAGCCGCTTGACCAGCGCCGATGAACGGCGCATGCTTTGGCTTTATTTTTGCTTTGCCCCGGTAAATATCCGCGGGCATGATTTGCTGTCAGATATGCCATCATAATAGCCTGGCATAAATGGACGCTAAAAGTGGCGATTGCCCGAGCGGCAATAGTATACCGATGCGAACATAAAGCCATCACCATTCCTATGGATTATGCCTGCTTTGCTACTTGTGGCCCACAATGGCACACTTTTCGTCAACGATATGCCACTCCCGATAACCACGATAAAAACCCACCATTATTCGCAACAATCGTTTACAATTTACGGAACTGGTAAAAAGCGTCGTTTTTGTAAAGTTTCGTATTTTTAGTGGGTTAATGGCGGACAACGCTTGAAACTGTGACAGATGCCCATACGATCTGGGTATCCCAAGCAGCGTTTTGTTAACATTTATGAGGAAGTAAATATTTTATGATGCGTATAGCTCTGTTCCTGCTCACCAACCTGGCGGTGATGTTGGTTTTCGGGCTGGTGCTCAGCCTGACAGGAATCCAGTCCAGTAGCGTTCAGGGCCTGATGATCATGGCTGGTCTGTTCGGCTTCGGCGGTGCGTTTGTTTCTCTGCTGATGTCCAAATGGATGGCGCTGCGTTCCGTCGGCGGGGAAGTGATTGAACAACCGCGTAACGAAACCGAAAACTGGCTGTTGGAAACCGTGCGTCGTCAGTCGCAGCAGGCAGAAATCGCCATGCCGCAGGTGGCTATCTATCATGCGCCGGATATCAACGCATTTGCCACTGGCGCACGTCGCGATGCCTCGCTGGTTGCCGTCAGCACCGGTCTGTTGCAAAACATGAGCCGTGACGAAGCGGAAGCGGTTATCGCACACGAAATCAGCCATGTGGCCAACGGCGACATGGTGACCATGACCTTGATCCAGGGTATCGTGAACACCTTCGTTATCTTTATTTCCCGCCTGTTGGCGCAGGTGGCCGCCGGCTTTCTGGGCAACCGGGACGGTGAAGGCGAAAGCAACGGCAACCCGATGATCTACTTCGCGGTATCAATGGTGCTGGAGCTGGTGTTCGGGATTTTGGCGAGTATCATCACCATGTGGTTCTCGCGTCACCGTGAGTTTTATGCTGATGCCGGCTCCGCCAAACTGGTCGGTCGCGAGAAAATGATTGCCGCACTGCAACGGCTGAAAACCAGCTACGAACCGCAGGAAGCGGGCAGCATGATGGCATTCTGCATCAACGGCAAATCCAAGACATTCAGCGAATTGTTCATGTCGCACCCGCCGCTGGACAAGCGTATTGAAGCGCTGCGTTCCGGGCAATACCTGAAGTAGGGTTAAGCCAGGATATAAACAGAAAACCCCGGGCAACCGGGGTTTTTTATATCTGCTATTTGGCACTCGATTCAACCGTGCCGGCGGGGGATTGCGTCATGCGCAGGCAACTGACCATGGCGGCCAGGGTGGCGAAGCTACCGGCCAGCAGCAACGCCGCGTGGGTCCCGCTGGCGGGGAACAGGTTGAACATCAGCGCCACCAGCGCAGCGCCAGTCGTTTGCCCCAGCAGGCGCGCGGTGCCCAGCATGCCGCTGGCGCCGCCGCTGCGGTGGCGCGGTGCGGAAGAAATAATGGTGTGGTTGTTTGGTGACTGGAACAGTCCAAAGCCTGCGCCACACAATACCATGCGCCAGATAATATCCAGATCGTGTGGGTTCGGCGGTAACAGAGCCAACAGGAACAGCCCGAGCGCAAACACTGCCAGCCCAATACCACCCAGCAGACCGGCGTGAATATGCTCCACCAGCCGTCCGGCCAGCGGCGCCATGACGATAATCGCCAAGGGCCACGGCGTCAGCAATAGCCCGGTAGCTACTTCGTCACGCCCCAATGCGCCTTGCAGGAAGAACGGCAGCGACACCATTGCCAGCATTTGTGCGGCAAAAGAGCAAATGGAGGTCCCCATCGACAGCGCAAAGATCGGGATACGCAGCAAATCTACCGGCAGCAGTGGGGACTCCTGGCGCAGTTGGCGGCGCACGAAGAAGAAGCCAATCAGCAACAGCGCTGCCATTTCAGTGGCAATCAGCCACGGGCTTTGCCCCTGCGCCACGCCACCGATGGCGGTGATCAATAAACCGAACGTCAAGGCGTTCATCACTGAGCTGAGCGGATCAAAGCGCTGTTGGCTGCTCTTCTGACCGTTGGCCGGCAAATAGCGCATGCCTAGCAGCAAGGCGACAATGCCAATCGGCAGATTGATGGCGAACAACCATTGCCACGATGCCAGCGACAGGATCGCTGCGGCCACCGTAGGGCCGGCGGCAGATGCGAAGGCGACGATCAGCGAGTTGATGCCGATGCCTCGGCCAAGAAAACGCTGCGGATAAATAATACGGATCAGCGCGGTATTGACGCTCATGATCGCCGCCGCGCCAAAGCCTTGCAATATGCGGGCGATGGTCAGGGTGAGTAGTGAATCGGACAGGGCGCAAAACAGCGAGGTAATGCTGAAGACCAGCAGGCCGGTCTGATAAATGCGTCGATAGCCAATTAAATCTCCCAGTGAAGCCAGCGACAGCAGCGATATGGTAATCGCCAACTGATAGGCATTGACGACCCAGATTGAACTGGCGGGGCTGGCGTTGAGATCGCGGGCAATGGTCGGTAGCGCCACATTGGCAATCGCGCCATCGAGCACGGAAACGGTAATGCCGAGAGCAATGGCCAGGATCGCCCCGTAGCGCTGTGGGACGGGCAAACCGTCGGTGCAGGAACGCGTCATAGTATTGAGAATGAGTAAACTCTGAAAAGGTGACCATGCTAACAGTTTTATTGCCGAATTCATCTGCCATTTATCCGGCAATTGTAAACGGCGATGAGTAGCAGATTATTCCTTGGCATCCATTGCGTAGCGCGGATTGTTCCGCTTATACTGAAACTATTGTTCAAATTTCTTAAAACAGAAATAGGTGAGTAGGATTGACCATGGCTAACGCAGATCTAGATAAACAACCGGATTCTGTTTCATCGGTGCTCAAGGTGTTCGGTATCTTGCAGGCACTGGGCGAGGAGCGCGAGATCGGCATTACCGAACTGTCTCAGCGGGTGATGATGTCCAAAAGCACCGTCTACCGTTTCCTGCAAACCATGAAGTCGCTGGGTTATGTGGCGCAGGAAGGGGAATCGGAAAAGTATTCTCTCACCCTCAAGCTGTTCGAACTGGGCGCCAAGTCGCTGCAAAATGTCGATCTGATCCGCAGCGCCGACATTCAAATGCGTGAGCTGTCCAACCACACCCGTGAAACCATTCACCTGGGAGCGCTGGATGAAGACAGTATCGTATATATCCATAAAATCGACTCCCTGTATAACCTGCGCATGTATTCGCGCATCGGCCGCCGTAATCCGTTGCACAGTACCGCCATCGGCAAGGTGTTGCTGGCATGGCGTGACCGTACGGAGGTGAACGATATCCTGTCTCAGGTGGAGTTTACCCGCAGTACCCAGCATACCATTACCAGCGCCGCAGACCTGCTGCCAGTGCTGGATAAAGTTCGCGCGCAAGGGTTTGGCGAGGATATCGAAGAGCAGGAAGAAGGGCTGCGTTGCATCGCGGTACCGGTGTTTGACCGTTTCGGCGTGGTGATTGCCGGGCTGAGCATCTCCTTCCCGACCATTCGTTTTTCGGAAGATGCGAAATCCGATTACGTTCGGCAGCTACACAACGCCGCGCGTATTATCTCGCAACAGCAGGGTTATCACGATTACCCGTTCTGACGGTGCGGTGCCCTGTAACCCGCGAGAGGCGGCAGACAGACATAAAAAAACCGGCGATTGCGCCGGTTTTTTATTGCAGCGGGCAAGGTTATTGATGAACCAGTTCCGCTTCGTCTTCGCTGTTCATGATGCTTTTGTCAGTTTGCTTCATCAACTGGCTGGTGATGGTGCCGGCGGTCATAGAACCACTGACGTTCAACGCGGTACGACCCATGTCAATCAGCGGTTCAACCGAAATCAGCAGTGCGACCAGCGTCACCGGCAGACCCATCGCCGGCAGCACGATTAGCGCGGCAAAGGTCGCGCCACCACCCACGCCAGCAACGCCGGCCGAGCTGAGCGTGACGATGCCAACCAGCGTGGCGATCCATAACGGATCCAGCGGGTTGATGCCGACGGTAGGGGCAACCATTACCGCCAGCATGGCCGGATACAGGCCGGCACAGCCGTTCTGGCCAATGGTGGCTCCGAACGAGGCGGAGAAGCTGGCAATCGACTCTGGCACACCCAGACGGCGCGTTTGCGCTTCCACGTTAAGCGGGATGCTGGCGGCGCTGGAGCGGCTGGTAAAGGCGAAGGTGATCACCGGCCAGACCTTGCGGAAGAACTTCGCCGGATTAACGCCGGTGAACGACAGCAGCAGCGCATGTACTGCGAACATGATCGCCAGCCCCAGATAGGAGGCAACCACAAAGCTGCCCAGCTTGATGATATCGTGAATGTTGGAACCAGCGACCACTTTGGTCATCAGCGCCATGACGCCGTACGGGGTCAGTTTCATCACCAGACGCACCAGTTTCATCACCCAGGACTGCAGAGTGTCAATGGCATTCAGTACGCGTTGGCCTTTGGCCTGATCGTCTTTCATTAATTGCAGTGCCGCGACGCCGAGGAAGGCGGCGAAGATCACCACGCTGATGATTGAGGTTGGGCTGGCGCCGGTCAGATCGGCAAACGGATTCTTCGGCACGAACGACAGTATCAGCTGTGGCACCGTCAGATCGGCCACTTTTCCGACATAGTTACTCTGAATTGCCGACAGACGTGCGCTTTCTTGCGTACCTTGCACCAGTCCTTCGGCGGTCAGGCCGAACAGATTGGTTACCAACACCCCGACCAACGCGGCGATCAGCGTGGTAAACAGCAGGGTACCAATGGTCAGCACGCTGATTTTGCCCAATGATGACGCATTATGCAGTTTGGCGACGGCGCTCAGAATTGAGACAAACACCAGCGGCATCACGATCATTTGCAGCAGTTGCACATAGCCGTTACCGACGATGTTGAACCAGCCAATGGATTCTTTCAGTAGCGGATTGTCTGCGCCATAGATCAGTTGCAATGCGAGGCCAAACACCACGCCAACCACCAAACCGACCAGAACTTTTTTTGCCAGACTCCATTGCTTATGGCGAGTTTGCGCCAACAGCAAAAGGAGGGCGACAAAAACCAGCACGTTAATTACGAGCGGTAGATTCATCCCCGTGTCTCCAATATCTTTTTTATAGTTTAAAAATGGCTACGCACCACGATGTAGCGATGACGATATGGTATCAGTTTGCGCGGCACCATCCTTATATCCAAATCGAATGTGATATAACTCACGGTAATTTTTTGCTCGATAATTCGCCACTATGGATATAAAAACACCGAAATTTCGTGATCACAGTCTAATATTTTTTAACTGCTCAAAATATGACTGCACCGGAATGGTGCAGTCTCCTTGCCAGTAGATGGCAAAAGCGACTAGACAAAGACACAGGACACGTTCCAGCTGATTGCCCTTTTGTGAATTTAGCAGCGGCAGGCGAAAACGCCAGCGGCAGGGCCATAACAGGGGAACGCCGGCGGGAGTAAGCATGTCAGCCAGCAGATGGCTAAAGTAGCCGATGATCATGGCATGCAAGACATCGGGGGGGATAGGCCAACTGCGCGGTACATCGAGGTTGAACAGCATCACGCCGCCGACGATGGCCAACAGGCTGTGGGTAAAGCCACGATGGCCGAAGGCACGTGCGATGGGGATCGCTACCCAGCGCAAGCGTTGGCCAAGCACCGATTTGGGATGATCGATATCCGGTAATAAAGACGTCAGCAAGGCTGCGGGTATGATGTGCCACCAGTCGCCGTTGGCCAGCACCGGTGTCACTTCTGCTTTCTTGGCGAAGATCGCGCAAGCGACAGAAAAAATAAGATGTCCTTCCGCAGTCATGCTGTTGCAATTCCGGATGCTAAACTGGTAATTTATCCAGTATATGGGGATTTGCACAGTAATGGAATGGGTGACGCTGTAACTAATTGTTTAAATCGCCGAATTTACAATGGGTTGGACAATTTCCGCGCTGCTGGCGACGAGATTGTCATGCGGCACAAAAAAAAGGCTCCTTGCGGAGCCCCTGGTCGGTGTGATTTGGTGGCGGGAATCAACGTGCCAGCCAGCCCCCGTCGACCGCCATGGTATAGCCATTGACATAATCAGAGGCGGCCGAGGCCAGAAACACCACAGGCCCCATCATGTCCTGCGGCAGCCCCCAGCGGCCGGCAGGGATACGCTCGAGAATCGCCTGATTACGTTCCTCATCGGCGCGCAACTGTTGAGTATTGTTGGTGGCCATGTAACCTGGCGCGAGAGCATTGACGTTAATACCGTGTTTGGCCCATTCATTGGCCAATAGGCGGGTTACGCCCATCACCGCGCTCTTCGAGGCAGTATAGGATGGTACGCGAATGCCGCCCTGGTAAGACAGCATTGAGGCGATATTGATGATTTTGCCGCCGGACCCCTGTTTGATAAATTGACGCGCCACCGCTTGCGACAGAAAGAACACGGTTTTGATGTTCACATTCATCACGTCATCCCAGTCTTTTTCGCTGAAGTTAATTGCATCTTCGCGACGAATTATGCCGGCGTTATTGATCAGAATGTCTATGCGGCCGAATTCGGCAATGGCCTGTTCCAGTAAGCCCGGGATCACCGCCACGCTGCTCAGATCGGCGCGTAGCGTCAGAAAGCGCCGGCCCAGTGCGCCGATCTGGTCGCGAGTTTGTTGCGGATCGCTGCGGTTAACGCCAATGATGTCGCAACCGGCCTGCGCCAGCCCGATAGCCATACCCTGACCCAGTCCGGTATCACATCCGGTCACCAGCGCCACTTTACCTTTCAGATCAAAGGAATCTAGAATCATAGCCAGCTTCTCTCGCGGTTCGGAAAGGGGGATTAGCGTAAATCGCTAACGGCGACATGGTCCATATCGCCGAAGACCTGATTCTCGCCAATCATGCCCCAGATAAAGGTGTATCGCTTGGTGCCGACGCCGGAATGGATTGACCAGCTCGGTGAAATCACCGCCTGTTCATTGTGTACCAGCAGATGTCGGGTTTCCTGCGGTTGACCCATCATATGAAATACCGCGGTGTCCTCGTCCATATCGAAATAGAAATACACTTCCATACGCCGCTCGTGGGTGTGGCATGGCATAGTGTTCCACAAATTGCCTTCCGCCAGCGTGGTCAGGCCCATGGTGAGCTGGCAGGTTGGCAGCACATCCGGCACGATGAATTTGTTGATGGTGCGACGGTTGCTGGTGGCGTTATCGCCCAGCGTTTGCGGCGAGGCTTCTTCCAGAGTTATTTTCCGGTTGGGATACGCGGTATGCGCTGGCGCGCTGTTGTAGTAGAACTTGGCGGGATGGCTGGCATCAGTGCTGCTGAATTCAACCTGCCTGGCTCCCTGACCCACATACAGTGCTTGCTGATTGCCAATTTCATAGCGCTGTCCATCTACCACGATGGTCCCGGCACCACCAATGTTGATCACCCCCAGTTCGCGGCGCTCCAGAAAATAACTGACGCCCAGTTGCTTGCCGACTTCGTCACCGATGCTGACCGTTTTATTCACCGGTTTGATACCGCCAACGATAATCCGATCGATGTGGCTGTAGGTCATGGTGTACCTATCGGCCTCAAAGATGTTTTCGATCAGAAATTCGCGGCGTAACCCGGCGGTATCTAGCTGTTTAGCATGGTCGCTGTGAATGCTTTGACGGACGTCCATCTCAATGCCTCGCTTGCTGAAGTGACAGGAAGAAAGCACCGGTCAAACGGTGACGCTGCGTGGCAGTGACAGCGGCGACCGCCTGCCCGGCGCTTTCTGTTATGGCGACAGCATAGGGTGGTCGGTATATGAATTCAATAAAAATGAAATAATGTTTTATTTAATTTTGATGGCGGTCGTAGTTTTTGACTGGCAGTGCGAAAACACACTGCCAAGTCGGCAGTGTGCAGTAAACGATATGAGGATGGGGATTATGTCAGGTGTGCCGGTGTCAGCTGTTCGAGGGACGACAATTGGTAGTCTGCCAATGCCCAGCGCGGATCCTGGCTGTATTCCTGGGCCGGGATCACTATCGAACGCATACGCGCCGCTTTGGTGGCGATCATGCCGTTGAACGAATCCTCCAGCGTGATGCAGCGCAGCGGATCGCTGCCCAGACGTTCGGCCGCGATCAGGTAAACTTCCGGGTGCGGTTTACTGTAAGGTAAATATTCAGCCGAAACCAATCGATCAAAATAGGGTTCCAACTCAAACATCTTCAGCACCTGCTGTTGCATGTGCAGCGGTGAGGCAGACGCCAGTCCGATCTTCAGACCCTGGGCGCGGCACAGTTCAAGCGCTTGCTGTACCCCCGGCAATAGTGGACGCGTTTCGTGCACCAGTTCAATGGCGCGCTCAATGATGCGTGCCGACACCTGTTCCAGCGAAGGGCCTTGCCATGGCATGGCCTGATACCATAGCTTGACCACCAGATCGATACGCAGGCCGAGGGTATCTGGCAGATTGTGCCGATCGGAAAGGTCGAGGCCAAGCGCGCCGAAAATATCCAGCTCCGCCTGCAGCCATAGCGGCTCGGAGTCAATCAGTAAGCCGTCCATATCAAAAATTGCGCTTTCAATCTGTTGCGAATAGGCCATTAGCGGTCACTCCTGCGGGCGCCATGTGGAAAAATTGGCATTACTGTAGCATTGTCGCCGACGCGACTAAAACTTTTGCCGCCGCTGCCTACGGGGAATTGCCGTCAGGCGCTGTGTCAGCTTGCGTAATTTCAGTAGCCAGCGTTGATCCTGGTGTTCAGTCACCTGCTTCAGCATGCGGGTATAGTCCAGCACCAACCCCGGCGTCCAGGTCATGCTTTCACCGCGACTGCGCAGCATCGCCAGCACCCACAGATTAGGATCCAGTGCCAACATCAGAAAGCGACGCCATAGCTGCTGGCCACCCAGTACGCCTTCCAGGGCGCTGTCCAGCGCGCTAATCACCGTGGTAGAGCAGTTGCGTCGCGTCAAGTTGTAGGTGTCGTCTTGACGGTAGTGTTGCCAGAAGGCGCGCAGCGCGCTGGGATTATAGCGGCAGAAGTGAATATGTTTGTCCGGTGGGCACCACTCGGCCGTTTCCTGTTGCAAATTGGGTAGAAAACGTCCGGCGACGTTGTTCTGTTCCCCGGCATGCAGCAAACGGCGAAAATCTTGCGCCGACCGATCGATGTCATCGCGCGGATAGTGGCTGATATAGATATCAGGAGCTAGTTCCAGCGCCGTATGGCCGGTGGAGATCACGCCTGCACCGTCGACTGCGGCAATGTAACGGTCAACGATATAACGACGGCGTGCATCTTTCGCCGAGCCAAGCGGGGTCCAGACATATACCGTCAGCGGCTGTGTAGCAGTGTGCGTCGGCACTGCGGTGTGGTGCCGATTAAGGGCAAAGTGCATCAGGCGGCGCGAAATGCGCAGCAGGGCCCAGCCAGAGAGGATCATCATCAGGCCGAAGCAAAAGGGCACCGTCATGCGATGCGGAGCCGGCCAGCCAATGAAAATCATCAGCGACAACAGCAGTTCGCCGCTACCGGCCAGGGCGACAACCTTCCAGCGGCGGTGCTGGATCACGGTTGAAGATGCGATGCGCACCACCCCGTCCAGCAGCAGCGCGCTGCCGAATACCACGCTGGAAATGATATTACCGTCGGCCGGCACGTCGAACACCAGCAATGCCATGAAAATAAAGCCGAAGCCCTTGAGCAGTACCGGCCGGCCGTTGCCACCAATCACCAATGCAGCCGAGATGGCCACCAGCCCCTCGAGCGCCAGCATCAGCGCCAACGCATCCAGCGCCAGCAGTGAACGCCCGTCCTGCAACACATCCACCAGCATCAGTACGCCAGTGATGATCCAAAACCAGCCAAACAACCATAAAGCGCGGCGTTGCCCGTGCAGTGCCTGAGCGCCGAGCAGCAAGACGATCAGCCGAATCATTATCGTTCCTTTTATCATGCGTTGGGATAACAGTATAACGCGATGCGAAAAAACAGCGCTGTCGGCGTGCTTAGACACTAAGCTGTTGATATCGGATAATTCCGCCCGATCTGTGTAAAGAAAACGGTGGGCGCATCCTGGCAACAACGGGTAGACTTAGGCCATTACGGCTGCGTCGCTAACAAGGGGAATCCATGACGTATCAACAGGCAGGGCGTATTGCCATCATTAAACGTATCCTGGGATGGCTGGTATTCATCCCGGCGTTGCTGTCGACGCTGATTTCACTGCTGAACTTTATCTATCAACACAGTGAAAAAACCAAAGGCATCAATGCGGTGATGCTGGACTTTGTGCATGTGATGGTGGATATGGTGCGTTTCAATACGCCGTTTCTTAATCTGTTCTGGTATAACTCGCCGGTGCCGAATCTTGATAAAAGCCTGTTCAGTGGCGGCAATCTGATGTTTATCCTTATCTATTTCCTTATTTTTGTCGGGCTGGCGCTGTGCGCTTCCGGGGCGCGCATGTCACGGCAAGTGAGGTTCATCCGCGAACGTCTGGAAGATCAACTGATCCTCGAACAGGCCAAGGGGAGTGAAGGGCTAACGCGGGTACAATTGGAACAGCGTATTACCCTGCCGCACCACACCATTTTCTTACAGTACTTCCCGCTGTATATTTTGCCAATCGTGATAGCGGTGGTGGCCTATTTCGTCATCAAACTGTTGGGGAGCCTGGCCGGCGGCGCCTGAGCGACGGGCAAGGTTCAGGTAACAGACAGGGCCCGTCACGGGCCCTTTTTTATGATCCAGGGTGTAGCAGGGTGTCGATGGCGCGCTGCGCTGCGACCAAGTGCTGACCGCCAAACAGGTTGCTGCGATTGAGTAGATAATAGAGCTGATACAGCGGCTGACGCTCGATAAAGTCGGCGGGCAACGGCCAAACGCTTTGATAGCCGTCGTATATTTGCGGCGGCAGTTCCGGGTACAACGGCAGCATGGCAAGATCGCATTCACGATCGCCCCAATAACAGGCGGGGTCGAACAGCATTGGGCCGTTGGCGGTCATCGCGCAGTTGGCTGGCCACAAATCACCATGCAATAACGAAGGTTGTGGCTGGTGGTTTTGTAAACGCAGGTAGACGATGTCCACCAGTTCATCGATGTCACCGAAGGTCATGCCTTTTTCCGCCGCCAACTGCAGTTGCCAACCGATGCGCTGCTCGGCAAAGAATTCGGCCCAGCGGCGTTGCCAGGTATTGGGCTGCGGTGTGGTGGCAAGATCGTTATCAAAGTCGAGGCCGAACTGCGGCTGTTCGCTCCACTGGTGCAGACGTGCCAACTGTTGTCCGAGACAATAGGCACCGTGCGCGTCCAGGGGTTTGAGCGCCTGGTATTCCAGCAGCAGGAAGCTGTATTCGCGATCGCTGCCGACGCCGTAGACCTCCGGCACGTGCACGGTTTTACTGCGCGCCAGCAATGCCAGTTGATCCGCTTCGGCGGTGAAAATCGGCAGCAGCTCGCGGGCATCGCACTTGACGAACACCTCGCTGTCACCGTACTTCACGCGCCACGCCGGGTGGATTTCGCCACCGGGCAGTTCAGTCCTTTCGCGGATTTCTGCGTTGCCAAGGTGTTCACTTAACAGACGACTAACGGCTTGCCACATGGTATTCCCCCCCTCTGTGTTGCCTGCTGTTTCATTAGCTTAGCGTCTTTGACGTGGTGAAAACACGATGTGGCGCACAGCCGCGTTTTGCCGTAGGCGTATTTGTCACCGTCGCACATGTGGTCAAAGTATATACGCTATTGATTAATTTAAATACTCCTGCGTCAAGGTTAGTTTTGCCTTGCGCTGCGCATGGGGGATCACGATCGGGATTTATCATCCAGCAATGGGTTTTCGTGACGTTGTAACGGTTTGATGCGGCTATAGAGCAGGGCGATAACGAACAGCACGGCCTGTACGATGACGATGCATGGCCCGGTTGCGCCATCGATATGGAAGCTGATCAAGGTGCCGAGCACGCAGGAAAACACCGACACCACGGTAGCGACCAGCAGCATGCGGTCAAAACTGCTGCACAGCAGGAAGGCAATAATCCCCGGAGCTATCAGCATGGCGATCACCAAAATCACCCCCACCGCCTGCAACGAGGCGACAATGGTCATTGCCAGTAGGCACAGCAACCCGTAATGCAGCAGCTTGACCGGCAGGCCAATCACCCGCGCATGGCTGGGATCAAAGCAGTACAGCATCAGATCCTGGCGTTTCAGCAGCACCACCGCCAGCGTAATACCGGCAATCAGCAGCGTTTGCTTCAGTTCGCCGTCGCTGATGCCGAGCATGTTGCCGAACAGAATGTGGCTCAGGTGCTGATCGGTATCCACCCGCGAAAACAGTACCAGCCCAAGGGCAAACATACCGGAAAAGACGATGCCCATCACCGTATCTTCCTTTACCCGGCTGTTTTCCTTTAGATAACCGGTGGCGAGCGCGCAAAAGATACCGGAGAGAAACGCGCCAATGGCCAATGGAATACCGAGTACGAATGCCAGTACGATACCAGGCAGTACGGCGTGAGAAATGGCGTCGCCCATCAGCGACCAGCCCTTGAGCACCAGATAGCATGACAGTACCGCGCACACCACTCCGGTAACGATGGCGGCAACGATCGCCCGTTGCATAAAGGGATAGGCGAAGGGCTCGCTGAGCCATTGATACAACATCTCCATCAGCGCTCCTCCCCGCTGTGTTCAGCGCGCGCCACCCGACGTTTGCTCGCCAGTAGGCCGTGTTTCGGTGCCAGCACGAACGCCAGCAGGAACATCAGGGTTTGCAGGGTGACGATCACGCCACCGGTGGCACCATCAAGGAAGAAGCTTAAATAGGCGCCGATACCGCTGGTCAGCGCGCCGATCACGATAGCGATGATCACCAGTCGGCTAAAGCGGTCGGTCAGCAAATAAGCGGTTGCGCCAGGGGTGATCACCATGGCGATAACCAGGATGGCGCCAACGGTTTGCAATGCCGCAACGGTGCAGGCACTGAGCAGGGTAAAGAACAGGATTTTCAGCCGCAGCGGCGACAGGCCAATCGACACCGCGTGGCTTTCGTCGAAGAATACCGCCAATAGGTCTTTCCACACCAGGCACAGAATAACGAGCGACACGCCGATGATGATCTCTACCTGCAGCACATCCTCATCGGCGATGCCGAGGATATTGCCAAAAATAATCGACTGCACGTTAACCGAGGTCGGATTTAGCGAGACGATCAGCAGCCCGACGGCAAAAAAGGTAGAAAAGATAAAACCGATAATTGCGTCTTCTCGCAGGCGGGTAACATGGCGTACCAGCGTCATCGCCAGCGCTGCCAGCATACCGGTAAAGAACGCGCCAGCGGCGTAGGGCAGTCCCAAGGCATAAGCACCGGCAACGCCGGGCACCACCGAGTGTGACAGGGCATCGCCCATCAATGACCAGCCTTTCAGCATCAGATAGGCCGACAGGAACGCGCAGGCGGCACCGACGATGGCGCTGACCCAAATGGCCTTGACCATGTAGTTGTAATTGAACGGTTGCAGCAGAGTTTCCAGCATCAGGGTTGCTTCTCCTTTGGCTGGCTTTGCGCTGGCGGGTCGCTTTTGGTGTGGCCATAAAATACCGCGGGCCGTTCGTCGTCGGTCAGTACCGTGACGGTACGCGGATCGTTATCGTCATGCAGATCCGGGCCGGAAAGGTTGATGTGGCGCAACACGCCGCCAAATGCCAGTTCCAGGTTGCTCTGGGTGAAGGTGGTTTCGGTCGGGCCGGCGGCCAGCACCGTGCGGTTGATGAGTATTACCCGATCGCAGAATTCTGGCACGCTGCCCAGATTGTGGGTGGAAACCAGAATCAGGTGGCCTTCGTCGCGCAGCGCGCGTAACAGATCAATAATTGCGTTTTCGGTTTTGACGTCAACGCCGGTGAAGGGTTCGTCCAGCAACAGTACGCTACCTTGCTGCGCCAGCGCCCGGGCCAAAAACACGCGTTTTTTCTGCCCGCCGGACAGCTCGCCGATCTGTCGTTTGCGCAGCTCGCTCAAACCGACACGCGCCAACGCGTTATCGACGCGCTGGCGGTCGTCTTTGGAAGGAATACGCAGGAAATTCATCTTGCCGTAACGCCCCATCATCACCACATCTTCCACCAGTACCGGGAAGTTCCAATCAACGTCTTCCGTTTGTGGTACGTAGGCGATAAGGTTGTGCTTCAGCGCATCGGCAATCGGTTTGCCACTGAGCAATACCCGACCGTGAGTGGGGCGCACCAGCCCCATGATGCTTTTAAACAGCGTCGACTTGCCGCTGCCGTTCACCCCGACCAGCGCACAGATGGCGCCGCCGGTGAGCGAGAAGCTGGCGTCGTAAATCGCGGTATGGCCGTTGTTGTAGGTGACGGTAACATTGTCGACGTTCAATTCGGGTCGGACAAACGCCTCAGCGGTCATTGATTAAATCCTTTGGCAATGGTCTGCACGGTTACATTCAACAAATCTATATATGTCGGTACCGGTCCGTCATGGGCAGACAGCGAATCAACGTACAGCACGCCGCCGTAGCTGGCTCCGGTTTCCTTTGCCACCTGTCTGGCCGGTTTGTCGGAAATGGTACTTTCGCTGAACACTACTGGAATGTTATTGGCGCGTACCGCGTCGATAACCCGCCGCACCTGCTGCGGTGAACCTTGTTCGTCGGCGTTGATTGGCCACAGATAGACTTCCTTCAGCTGATAGTCTTTCGCCAGGTAGCTGAACGCGCCTTCGCTGGTTACCAACCAGCGCTGCGCCGCCGGGATACGCGCCAGCCGCTCCCGCAGCGGGGCGTCAAGCGCGGAAATTTTTTCTGCATAGGCTTTGGCATTGCGATTGTAGGTTTCGGCATTGGCCGGGTCGTACTTCACCAGCGCTTGGCGGATATTGTCGATATAGACCAGGGCGTTGGTCGGTGACATCCAGGCATGCGGGTTAGGATTGCCATTGTACGGCCCTTCGCGGATCGGCAGCGGCGTAATGCCTTCAGTGACCACCGCCGCAGGCACCTGCTTGATATTTTCAAAGAAGCGTTGGAACCAACGCTCCAGGTTCATGCCATTCCATAAGATCAGATCGGCGTGCTGTGCCTTGACGATATCGCGCGGTGTGGGTTGATAATCGTGGATTTCTGCACCCGGCTTGGTAATGGATTCGACCACGGCGGCATCGCCGGCAACGTTTTGCGCAATGTCTTGAATAATGGTGAAGGTAGTCACCACGCGCAGCTTCTTTTCGGCCAGCGCAGGGTGGCTGAACAGCGCGGCGGCCAACAGCAGCCCAGGTAAAACAAATGGGCGCAACCATTGTGTGGCGCGTTGCTCAAGGGGAAATGCGTTTGGTTTCAGTGGCATGGTGACTTTTCCTTATTCAAATGAAAATGATTATCAATATCATTTATCATGAAGTCAAGCGTCACAAGCAACTGACGACAGGTTGATTCCAGCATCAACAAATAATACCGTCCGGTGAGTTATAGCATTTAATGTATCCGTATGTAACTAGCTCTCGGCGTGTAACTGTTTAACATACTCATCATAAGTTGATATCGTCACTTCTGGCATTTTTCCTAACGCAACCTGCCCGAGGCCTTGTGCCAGTTTTTCAGTATCTGATTGATCCAATGAGGTTATCAGCGCAAAAGTATTGCTGCCCAACTCGTGTGAAACTCCGTCTTTATCTGTCAAAGCGGTGGTGAAACCTTCGCGGGTCAATTGTCCGGTAAGCTTCGCCAAATCAGTTAATCCTTCTTCCTGATAGCGAAAGGTCACCACAAAACACCTGGTCGCAGATTGACTCATAAATCACCTCTTGGTATATGGATAGCATGAGAATAGACCAAAAAATCAATGCAGGCGTCCTTACACGTTGCCTCTGCTACGCAACTCATTGAAAGGAGTGAGGGATTCTGTGAAAACAAAAATTGGTTGCCTAATGGCAATTACCCTTTTGGCGGGGTGTGCAAAAGACCCGCAGACTACCAGCAGCACAACGGGCAGTGGCACAGGCAAAGGAGGGTGGTTGCAGCCGCCGCCGCAGGCACCGGTCAACCGCACCGGCACACCGGTTGCCTACAACGACTATATCAGCCAGGCCGCCAGCCATTACGGCGTGGATGAAACGCTGATCAAGGCGATTATCCAGGTTGAATCCGGTTTTAATCCAAGCGTGGTCAGCACCTCCAACGCCGTGGGTCTGATGCAGTTGAAAGCCTCTACTGCCGGGCGTGATGCCTATCGTATGAAGGGCAAAAAGGGGCAACCCAGCTCGCGAGAATTAAAAGATCCGGCGGTCAATATTGATCTGGGAACGGCCTATATCAATATTCTTCAAAGCCAACAGCTAGCCGGGATTACCAACCCTAAAACTCTGCAATACGCAACTATTGTCTCATATGTCAACGGCGCCGGTGCGATGCTGCGCACCTTCTCTTCGGACAAGCGAGTGGCGGTGAATCGCATCAACCAAATGAGCCCCGACGAGTTTTACCAACACATACAGAAGAAGCATCCGGCACCGCAGGCGCCGCGTTATTTGTGGAAGGTAACTACCGCTTATCAGGCAATGCAGCAATAATTCCAGCACGCGAAAAACCGGCTCGACCCCTGGCCGGTTTTTATCTTTTTTAACCGCGCAACCCCCGCCGAATATCTCATTTTTCGTTATTTCTTCTGCCGTTACCTGAAAAACAGCACAAAAAGTTAATTCAGTCTCTGTGGTCAATTCTTTACGTCCATTCAATAAGTTACCGGTAACATTTTTGCTAAAGGTGGTTTTTTGGCCTTCAATAAATAGACAAAAAGGTTACAAATTATGTTTGAAACCCACATTAACCGCACGGTTGAGGTTAAATAGTTGTGATTATCTTTGGATGGAATGTGATATGTCGGACGATAAAACTAACAATTCGCGGCGCGATTTTTTACTCAAATCGATGACCCTAATCCCCGCGGCGGTGATTGGCGGCAGCAGCGTCGGCGCTTTGACCGCGCCGGCAGCCGCCAACGCTGCCAGTAACACACCCGCAACAACTGACGCTTATCAACCCACCTTCTTCACGCCAGAAGAATGGGCATTTATCAATGCCGCAGTGGCGCGGTTGATCCCGGCCGACGATCGCGGCCCAGGCGCGCTGGAGGCTGGCGTGCCGGAATTTATCGATCGGCAGATGAATACTCCCTATGCCACCGGCGCCATCTGGTATATGCAGGGGCCATTCAACCCGGACGTACCGAAGGAACTGGGTTACCAGTTACCGCTGGTGCCAAAGCAGATTTACAATCTGGGCATCGCCGACGCCGACGGCTACAGCAAAAAGCAGCATGGCAAAGTGTTTGCCCAGTTGGACGGCGCACAACAGGACACGATGCTGAAACAGATGGAAGCCGGCGAAGCCGAGTTCGAACAGGTGCCTGCCAAGCTGTTTTTCTCCTACCTGCTGCAAAACACCCGCGAAGGGTTCTTCAGCGATCCGATCCATGGCGGCAATAAGGACATGGTTGGCTGGAAGCTGATTAATTTTCCGGGTGCGCGCGCCGACTTTATGGACTGGGTTGAGCGAGGGGAGCGTTATCCCTTCCCACCGGTATCGATTCGTGGGGAGAGAGGATAACAATGGCAACGCTAATGAAGAAAAAGGACGTGGTGATCGTCGGGTTTGGCTGGGTTGGCGCCATCATGGCCAAGGAACTGACCGAAGCCGGGCTGAACGTGGTAGCGCTGGAACGCGGGCCGATGCGCGATACCTACCCGGATGGTTCCTACCCGCAGGTTATCGACGAACTTACCTATAATATTCGTCGCAAACTGTTCCAGGACTTGTCGAAAAGCACGGTGACCATTCGCCATAACAGCAGCCAGACCGCGGTGCCATACCGTCAGTTGGCGGCATTCCTGCCGGGTACCGGCGTGGGCGGTGCCGGACTGCACTGGTCGGGAGTGCATTTCCGCGTCGATCCGATCGAACTGCGCATGCGCAGCCATTATGAAGAGCGCTACGGCAAAAACTTCATTCCCAAGGATATGACCATCCAGGACTTCGGCGTGACATACGACGAGCTGGAGCCGTACTTTGACAAGGCGGAAAAGGTGTTTGGCACTTCCGGCACCGCGTGGTCGATCAAGGGGAAAGTGGTTGGTGCAGGCAAGGGCGGCAACCCGTTCGCGCCCGACCGTTCCGACGATTTCCCGCTGCCGGCGCAAAAGAATACCTACTCTGCGCAGCTGTTCCAGAAAGCGGCGACCGAGGTCGGTTACCACCCGTATAATCTGCCATCGGCCAATACCTCGGATTCTTACACCAACCCGTATGGCGCTCAGATGGGGCCGTGCAACTTTTGCGGTTTCTGTAGCGGTTACGCCTGCTACATGTATTCCAAAGCGTCGCCGAACGTCAACATCCTGCCGGCGTTGCGTATGGAAAAACGTTTCGAACTGCGCACCAACGCCAACGTGCTGAAAGTGAACCTGACCGACGATAAGAAGCGTGCTACCGGCGTGAATTACATCGACGCACAGGGGCGTGAAGTCGAGCAACCGGCCGATCTGGTGATCCTGGGGGCGTTCCAGTTCCACAATGTACATCTGATGCTGCTGTCCGGTATCGGCAAACCGTACGATCCGCTGACCGGTGAAGGAGTGGTGGGGCGTAACTTTGCCTATCAGAACATGACCACCATTAAAGCGTTCTTCGATAAAAACGTGCACACCAATCCGTTTATCGGTGCGGGCGGCAACGGCGTGGGCGTTGACGATTTCAACGCTGACAACTTCGATCACGCCAAAGAGGGCTTTGTCGGCGGATCGCCGTTCTGGGTCAACCAGGCTGGCACCAAGCCGATTTCGGGCCTGCCGACCCCGGCCGGCACCCCGGCCTGGGGCAGCGAATGGAAGGCGGCGGTAGCGGATGCCTACACCCATCATGTCTCGATGGATGCGCACGGTGCGCATCAGTCTTACCGCAACAACTATCTGGATCTCGACCCGAACTACAAAAACGTGTTCGGTCAGCCGCTGCTGCGCATGACCTTCGACTGGCAGGAAAACGACATCAAGATGGCGCAGTTCATGTTCAACAAGATGGCACCGATTGCCAAGGCGATGAACCCGAAACACATCATCGGCAGCCCGAAAAACGCCGATAGCCATTTTGACACCACCAGCTACCAGACTACCCATATGAACGGCGGCGCGGTGATGGGCGAAAACCCGCAGACCAGCGCAGTGAACCGCTATCTGCAAAGCTGGGACGTGCACAACGTGTTTTCGATTGGCGCGTCTGCTTTCCCGCAAGGGCTGGGCTACAACCCGACTGGTACCGTCGCGGCGCTGGCGTACTGGTCTGCCCGGGCTATTCGCGAGCAGTATCTGAAGAATCCAGGCCCATTGGTGCAGGCATAAGGACGGCGAGTGATGAAATCAATTGTTTCTGCACTGGTTTTCAGTGCGCTGAGTGTGTCGGCCTTCGCGCAGGACGCGACGGTGAGCAGCGAGCTTATCAAGCGCGGTGAGTATCTGGCGCGTGCCGGCGACTGCGTGGCTTGCCACACCAATGGCAAAAGCGGCAAAACCTTCGCTGGCGGTTTGGCGATGGAAACGCCTATCGGTACCATTTATTCCACCAACATTACGCCAGACAAGAAAACCGGCATCGGTGACTACAGCTTTGAGGATTTCGATAACGCGGTACGTAAAGGGGTTGCCAAAAACGGCAGCACCCTGTATCCGGCGATGCCTTATCCGTCGTTTGCCTTGATCAAGGAAGACGACATGCGCGCCATGTACGCCTACTTTATGCATGGCGTTCCGGCGGTGGAAGAGGCCAACCGCGAATCCGACATTCCGTGGCCGCTGTCGATGCGTTGGCCGCTGAGCATCTGGCGTGGCGTGTTTGCACCGACGCCGGCGGACTTTGTCGCCAATGCCAACGCCGATCCGCTGATCGAGCGTGGGCGTTATCTGGTTGAAGGTCTGGGGCACTGTGGTGCCTGCCACACGCCGCGCAGCATCACCATGCAAGAGAAGGCGCTGAGCAATAACGAGGGCGATGACTACCTGTCCGGTAGCAATGCGCCAATCGACGGTTGGGTCGCTTCCAGCCTGCGGGGCGACCATAAGGATGGGCTGGGCAGTTGGAGCGAAGCGGAGCTCACCGAGTTCCTGAAAACCGGTCGCAACGATAAGACCATCGTGTTTGGTGGCATGAGCGATGTGGTCGAGCACAGCCTGCAATACCTGACCGACGAGGATTTGACGGCGATTGCCCGCTACCTGAAAACGCTGCCGCCAAAAGACGGCAAGCAGCAGGCGGCGGCACCGGTGGTGGACAGCGTGGCCAAAGATCTGTGGCGCGGTGACGACAGCAAACCCGGTGCAGCACTGTACGTTGACAACTGCGCGGCGTGTCACCGTACCGACGGCGTGGGCTACAAACGCGCCTTCCCGGCATTGAAGGGTAATCCGATCGTACAAACCGACGATGCCACCTCGCTGATCCACATCGTATTGACCGGCAACACGACGCCTGCGGTGAAGGGGGCGGTGTCCAACATCACCATGCCGCCGTTCGGCTGGCGTCTGGACGATCGGCAGGTGGCGGATGTGGTTAACTTTATCCGCTCCAGTTGGGGCAATGACGCCAAGGCTATCAGCGCCGCCGACGTCGCCGAGGTGCGCAAGGATCGCTCGATGATCCGTGATGAAAAGGCCATGGGCAGCGCCCAGGTGCCGGATCACCCGGACGCGGCGAAGTAATATTGCTTGCCAGTGATAAAGGCCTCGAAAGAGGCCTTTTTTATGGTTTATCGCACTTTAGCGTGAACCAATAAAACGGCAGTAAGAACGTTTAGGTTTGTATTCGCCAAAACACACCCTGAACTTTCAAAACTGCCGTTACCATGAATGCTAACCTGACCTCTCTTTTCTGAAAAGGTTTCAGTGTCTCTTCCTGCACTGAAATTACCGCCGATACACTGCTCATCCGCCTTCAGCCTCTGACTTCCCAACCCTCATGTTGTCGTGGATGCAACCGCAACACTCCTCATATTGATACTTGACAGCCACCCACGCGAATTTTCCCGTGTAAAGGGCATTTCCTCTAGGGCATTAGGAGTATCATGGAATATCTCCGATTTGCTGCGATCCTGTCAAACCCATAACCAATGGGAAGTTATAGCAATTACATATCGTGCTTGCCAGATATAATAGCATTACGTATTGTTCGAGAGACTGCCAGGACAGAATCAGCATAAGCGACACCATTATAATCGGCGGTCGGTTTATCTCCTGAGTTGGCCAAATAATGAGCCATTTTTGCAATCACGATTTTACTATCCAAGTCAACGTAAATAAACTTACCAAACAATCCCAACATAAGAAAGTCATTCTGATCATCTAAAGATGGCCAGCAGAGATAACCATATCCAACAGTTTTTATTTTATTAAAATTCAGCGCACCCTTAGGATAACGTGTTGGCGTTATTGTTTTTTCCAACCACTCTTGAGTGAAGACTCTTTGCCCGTTGAGCTCCCCTTGATGTGCATAGAGCAATCCCAATCGTGCATAATCACGTAAGGTCGCTTCTAAACCATTACCACCAGCCTCATGTCCTTGATGGTCCAGCTGATAACGGGCATTATCAGACATACCAACGCGTTTCCAGAGCTTCTCTTGCAAATATTCTGCCAAAGAATATCCACTGGCCGCTCTTAAAGAAACAGCTAAAGCAATTGGATCTAGTTCTGCGTAGTTAAATACGTCACCAGGGGCATGGTTAGGCATTCTTTTTTTTGTCTTTAGGTAATTTTCCCAACCGTTCCATGGCATATTGAGGTGAGCAATAATATGTGCATCTTCTAATGCTCCTAATGTTTCCACAGCACTGCTTTGGCGCAACGCCTGTTGAAATGTCACTCCTGAATAAGCTGTATCATTTAAAAACGAGGCATATTTACCCATGGGTTCTTCTTCGCTGATTATTATATTTTCATAAATGAGACTCCCTATTGCCATACTTGTTAGCGATTTGCTTATGGAGTAGGCTGGATACAACGTTTTAGGTGAGTTAAACAGAGTGTATTTCTCATAAAGGATATTATCGTCTTGCAGCACGATAATGCTTTGCATACCTGTTTTATTGAGGTATTGACCAACACTTTCTGTCTTGCCATTCAATGTGAAACTTATGGTTTGGATATTATAGGTTGGCCCGTATTTTTTTAACTCATAAATATTGTTAGGGTCGTTTTTTATTGTTTTGAATCCAAAAAATCCAGGGATAACATATTTGTCAACAATGCCTGGAGTTTCAGTTATGTTTGGTTCGCTTGGTGCGGTCGCATAAGATTCAGATAAACTCAACCCAAAAAATAACAAAGAAATTAATAAGTTTTTCATAATGTGGTTCTCTCTAATTGAAACTCGCTCCTGGTATGCCTCTAATGGTAAATGGCGAAAGTTAGGTAAACGATAACTATTAAAAAATAAAACAAAGGAAAACGACGAGTAAATGATGATGTCATATGTTTCCTTTGGGGATTTTAACATAATATAGAATATCAATAAGGTCGTGATGTCTAAGAAGTCATGTCGCAAAAAGACACTCAATCAAAGCATCAAGTTTGTTAACCAAGGAGTGCTAAGGGTGGTTAATGTAAAATGTCACCTACATTTTTCTCTATAATACTTGGCGCACCTATGAGGCCAGACAGCCTGGCGTTAAAGAGCAAACCCGGCCATGTGGTGCCGGTGATGCCGCACCCGAATTACTACGGACAGCAAAGCATGTTGATGTAACGAAAAGCCCCGGACTAAAAACCCGGGGCTTTTTTCGAAGTGTGGTCAATACGTGGACGTGAGGGTGAAATAAATTCTTTTATTTCATATTGATAATTGGATGTTGGCAGGCCTCGAAAGAGGCCTTTTTTGTTGGTGAAAAGCCAGAGGGTGGCCTGCATTGGGCGATGTATGCTCATTGGGTCAGGCTGGGTAATCTGTCAGGCGTGGAGGTTACCTGGAGCAATCAATGGAGCCGTGCTTGCCGCGGGTTATCGACGCGTCAATGGACAGTAAAATATGATTTCCGGATCACCCTCATCCAGGTTATCGATATAACCGCTCGGCTTAAATCCCTGGCGGGTCAATAACCGTTGCATCGTTCGGTTCGACATATTGGTGGAACTGAACAATTTTGCCCCGGAGGCGGTCGCTTGAAAATGGCTGATGATTGCTGCGCCCATTCCCTGACGGCGGAATTTTTGGCCGACCATTACCATCTCGATAAAGGGCTGGCCAAAGAAATGCTGCGTGAGAACGCCGTAAGCGCTGATTTGGGCATTAATCTCGTACACCCAGCAGCATGCCGTTTCGAGCCAGCGTCGAATTTGCCCACTTCGCTCTGCGCAGGTTGCCGCGCTGGAATCGATGGCGCACAGCGCCTCAAAGTCATTGATACTGGCTAATCTGATACGCATAAGGTTATCCGGCTAAGCGCCGATCCCGACAGAGTGAAAAAGCAGATATTGAAGTCGGATAAAATGTCGCATCACGCGATAATTTTCAATGCTGGGTTCCCAAAGGCAAAGCATTATCGGTAGCGTTTTATCCGGCAGCGGTTGTTTTGGCCCTGTGCCATGTACCTGACTATTGCTCATCTTACTCGCTGGCATTGTATCTTTACGCAACGGTCACGGAGCACGGAGACTGGCGCGTTTGGCGGGTTTAGCCACCATCCGGTTTATGTTGGCCAGTCGGTTGGCTACTGCCAATGCCACATTTTCTGCTGAATAAATGGCCATTCTTTGGTTGATGTTGCTGATAAAATCGCCGCTTAGCCGCATAAATATAGACCTAACCTGCATTTTTAATTATCCTTTGCCGTCATTTCATCAGTCATAAGAATGAAATTCTGCGTTAATGCGTTGTTTTTCTATTTAGTTTTCGCGGAGAGGGATGTTCCGTTGAGCGCAATTGCTGTCGTTACAGATTAGGGTAAGTTGTCTCATGAGTACTATTTCTCCAGATTCAGGCACGCTGGCGGTTACGCCATCGGTCAAATGGAATAAAACCGACTCCGTATGGATGTTTGGCCTGTATGCCACGGCGGTGGGGGCCGGCACGCTGTTTTTACCGATTAATGCCGGACTGAATGGCCCGCTGGTGCTGGTGCTGATGGCACTGTTTGCGTTTCCGATGACCTATTTGCCGCATCGCGCCCTGAGCCGTTTTGTTCTCTCGGGCTCCAGTCGCGATGGCAATATTCACGATGTGGTGGTTGAACATTTTGGCGTGCTGGCCGGCAAAATCATCATGGTGCTGTACCTGCTGGCGTTCTTCCCGATCGTATTGGTGTACAGCATTTCGATCACTAACGCGCTGGACAACTTTCTGATCCACCAGTTTCACGTTACGCCGCCACCACGCCTGTGGCTGAGTCTGGCGGTGGTGGCGGTGCTGAACCTGGTGCTGTTGCGCGGCAAGGACGGGATCGTCGCGGCCATGGGGATTCTGGTGTTCCCATTGCTGGTTTTCCTGATGGGTATTTCGCTTTATCTATTACCGCATTGGAATACTGCCCATTTTGTCAGTGGCTTGGCGAGCACTCCCGTTACTAGTCCAGCGCTGTGGCACTCACTGTGGCTGGCGGTGCCGGTGATGGTATTTTCCTTCAGCCATGCGCCAATCATTTCGTCTTTTGCCTCAACGCAGAAGAGCCTGTATGGCGATAAAGCCGAACGTCGTTGCGCGCGTATCATGCGCTATAGCTATGTGCTGATCTGTATTACCGTGCTGTTTTTTGTTTTTAGCTGTGTGCTCAGTTTGTCTTATGACGATATGCAACAGGCGAAAGAGCAGAACATAACGGTGCTGACCACGCTGGCGAATAAATTCTCCAACCCGTTTATCGCCTATCTCGGGCCGGTGATGGCGATGCTGGCGATGGCCAAATCGTTTCTCGGCACCTCGCTGGGAGTAACGGAAGGGGCAACCAGTCTGATTGATGGCCTGACGCGCGCCATCGGTAAACCGTTGGGGGTGCGTACCACGCAGCGCATTTCCGCGGTGGTGCTGTTTCTGCTTACCTGGGCGGCGACGGTATGGAACCCGAGCGCGTTGCATATTATTGAAACCATCAGTGGCCCGCTGATTGCGGCGATATTATTCATCCTGCCGATGTATGCGGTTCGCACGGTGCCCGCCATGCGCCAATACCGCGCGCTCAGCAACGCCTTTGTGCTACTGATGGGGCTGATTGCGCTGTCGGCACTGATTTACGGCCTGATATAGTCTTTTCGGCGCACCTGATGCGGGTGCGCCGTTCCCTCCGGTTACAGCTGTTTGCAATTAAACCGTCGCAAAAAACCGCTCCACTTTGATAATGCAAGCAATTCTCATTACTATTCCCTGGTAGATTTTTTCGCTAAGGAGTTTCATGTGCAACGTCGAATGACCTCGCTGCTGCTGGCCTGTGCTGGCATTTTCTCCACTCAGGCGCTGGCGACCACCTATCCGCTGACGCTGACCGATACCGCAGGGCAGAGCATCACGCTCAAACAAGAACCGAAACGCGTGGTGGTACAGGATGGGCGCGATATTCTGACTCTGGCGTTGTTGGATCGTGCCAATCCGTTTAGCCGGCTGGTGGCGTGGAATAATCTGCTGAAGAAGAGTGATGGGGCGACCTGGGACATTCTGAAAAGCAAATGGCCGGAAGCCAACAACGTCATCGACATGGGGTTTAGCGACAAGGGCGAAGTCAATCTGGAAAGCGTCATTGCCAAGCAGCCCGATTTGATGATTGCACAGTTGCGCTCCAAGCCGTCACTGGAACAGACTGGCGTGCTGGCGCAGTTGAAAAGCCTGGGAGTGCCGGTACTGTTTATCGATACCATGCTCAAGCCGGTAGAAAACACGCCGAAGAGCGTCACCTTGCTCGGTGAAGCGCTGGATCGCGAAAAAGAGGCCAGGCAGTACACCGACTATTATCAACGGCATTATCAGAACATCATCGATAAAACCAAATCCGTTGAGCCCAAGCCGCTGGTGTTCGTGGAAGCCAAGGCCGGTCTGAACGGGCTGGAATCCTGCTGCTTTACTCATGCTCACGTCGGTTGGGGCGGTATGGTGGAAGCGGTGGGGGCGCGCAATATCGGCTCCGAACTGCTGCCGGGCGCCACCGGCGATGTCTCATTGGAAAAAGTCATCAGTATGAAGCCGGATGTGTATATCGTTTCCGGCTCGCAATGGGCCAGCAAAACCAACGCCGCGGTGCCTTTTGGTTACGGTGTCACTAAAGCTCAGGTGGATGCAGCATTTGCACGCATGAAGCAGCGGCCGGGTTTTGCGCAGGTCAAAGCGATCAAAGACCAGCGTTTCTACGGCATTTATCATAACTTCTATAACCATCCATACAACATCGTCGGGCTAGAATACCTGGCCAAGTTTATCTACCCCAGCCAGTTCCAGGATCTCGACCCGGCGAAGACCTACAGCGAGCTCCTCAAGCGCTTTACCGAAGTGCCTGAAGGTCAGGGGATTCTGGGGGCGCAGGCGCCAGGCAGGGAATGATAACAGCGACGTCGGCGGGAGGGTGCCAAGCCTTCCCGCAGTTTCCACAGCGGCCGAAGTGGTCGAACGTTAGACACCCGGTGTATAGGTGGCGATCAGTTCCAAAATGCCGTTGATGATAAATTGCACGCCCATACACACCAGCAGGAACCCCATCAGACGTGAAATGGCCTCGATACCGCTTTGACCGACCAGTTTCATGATCGCACCGGAGCTGCGCAGGCAGGCCCACAGGATCAACGATACCGCTAAAAACGTCGCCACGGGTGCCACCAGCAATACCCAGTGCGCAAAACCGAGGGTATTTTCCTTAATGCTGGACGCGGAACTGATGATCATCGCAATGGTGCCCGGCCCGGCGGTGCTGGGCATTGCCAATGGTACAAAGGCAATATTGGCCGAGGATTTACGCCGCAGCTCGGTGGTTTTTAGTTCGACTTCCGGTGCTTCGTCGGGTGTTTGCTGGGGAAACAGCATGCGAAAACCGATAAAGGCGACGATCAGTCCGCCGGCAATACGTAACCCGGGAATCGAAATGCCAAAGGTGTTCATCACCAACTGGCCAGCGTAAAACGACACCGTCATGATAAAGAACACGTAAATGGATGCCATGCGCGACTGGTTGTTGCGCTCTTCTCGCGTCATATTGCCGGAAAGCCCCAACAACAGCGCAACGGTAGTCAGTGGGTTAGCCAGAGGTAACAGTAATACCAGCCCGAGCCCCACGGCTTGGAATAATTGCAAAATGCTGTACATCGAACCCCATCTCCTGAACATGCTGAAACGTTACCCTGCATTGAGAGTAGCCGGTGTATTCGCTGCGGCAAACCGTTATTTATTCGATGGTGAAAACGGCAATCGTCTGCGTCACGGGTCAGCAATCGGAGTCACGGCAGCGCGGCAGACCACAGTCTTGCCGCCCGGAGTTCGTCAAGCGCCAGGCCAACAACTATAATTATTCCTTTCCTGCTCGCTGAACGGGATTAATCACAGGTGGAGGCATGCATGAAACAACTCATTTTATTGGGCGCAATTCTGTTCGCCACATTTGCCGGCTTTGCCAGTGCTGAAGAAACGCAGTCGCAGGCACCAGCCAGCGAAAATAGCCGCTCGGCACCGCCCGCGGCGGATAATGATGAGCAGGACAGCGGCATTACCGAACGCGGTATCAAAGGGCCAGGCTCTCTGGGAGCGAGAGGCACGGAAGGGGCTTGCTCAGAGGTTTGCACCGAGCATAAGCAATGCCTGACCAGCGTGCCGACCAGGAATTGCGACGATTCGGCAGCGGAATGCCAGCGTTGCATGACAGAGCAAAAAAACCAGCCAGGCAAGCAATAGTCAGCGGTAGTCCGCCATGATGGCCAGCGGCAAGCGCGGAGGGCGTGGCTGTCGCTGGCGTTTGCCCGCGTCGGCAGTGCCGGGCGACTCACGTGGGCGTTGCCATATTTGCCGCATGTACCCCACAGAATGCCCGTATTACGCCACCTGCCGCCTCGACGACGGCGCCTGACATATCAATTGCCAGCACGGCCCTTTACGCTATTGCTCCACCGTCGTGTAACTTTCCCGTGCGTTACTATTATCTGCCTGCTGACCCGGCCGAGGTGATCGCACGCCGCGCTCAGGCACTGGCGTGTCTCTTGCGGTTGCTGCCGGCGCAGCTGCACGGTATTTAGCATGGAATATCAAAAATGGTGGCTGGATGCGCCGCTTCTTTGGGTGCTACAATCGCCGTTCCGTTATGGCGTAACAACGTAGGGCATTTTAAATTGTGTACCTATGCGTGTATATATTCGGCAGGGTAAAGCCGGATAGCGTCGATAACCTCACGTAGTTAAACGATATTGTATTTCTTCATGTGATCTGTCGTGTGGGTCACCACTGTAGATAAGGAATTATTAATGCCTGTTATTACTCTTCCTGACGGAAGTCAGCGTCACTTCGATCATGCCGTTTCCCCTATGGATGTTGCCCGTGATATCGGCCCTGGCCTGGCTAAAGCCTGTATCGCCGGCCGTGTAAACGGTGAACTGGTCGACGCCAGCGATCTGATTGAATCCGATGCGCAATTGGCGATTATCACTGCCAAAGATGAAGAAGGCCTGGAAATTTTGCGTCACTCCTGTGCGCACCTGCTGGGTCATGCCATCAAACAGCTGTGGCCGAACACCAAAATGGCCATCGGCCCGGTAATCGATAACGGTTTTTATTATGACGTTGACCTTGACCATACCCTGACGCAGGAAGACCTGGATCTGCTGGAAAAGCGGATGCACGAATTGGCCGACAAAGATTACGATGTCATCAAACAGAAGGTGAGCTGGCAAGAGGCCCGTGACGCCTTTGCCGCCCGTGGCGAAAGCTACAAAGTGGCCATTCTGGATGAGAACATCAGCCATGACGATCGCCCTGGCCTGTATCACCATGAAGAATACATCGACATGTGCCGCGGCCCGCACGTGCCGAACATGCGTTTTTGCCATCATTTCAAATTGCAGAAGATTTCGGGTGCCTACTGGCGCGGCGACAGCAAGAATAAAATGCTGCAACGCATCTACGGTACCGCCTGGGCGGATAAAAAGCAGTTGAACGCCTATCTGCAACGTCTGGAAGAAGCTGCCAAGCGCGATCACCGCAAAATCGGCAAGCAGCTCGATCTGTACCATATGCAGGAAGAAGCACCGGGCATGGTGTTCTGGCACAACGACGGCTGGACTATCTTCCGTGAACTGGAAGCCTTTGTACGCATGAAGCTCAAAGAGTACCAGTATCAGGAAGTGAAAGGTCCGTTCATGATGGACCGCGTGCTGTGGGAAAAAACCGGGCACTGGGAAAACTATAAAGACGCGATGTTCACCACCTCGTCAGAAAATCGTGAATATTGCATCAAGCCAATGAACTGTCCGGGGCACGTACAGATCTTCAATCAGGGGCTGAAATCTTATCGCGATCTGCCGCTGCGCATGGGTGAGTTCGGCAGTTGCCACCGCAACGAACCGTCCGGCTCGCTGCATGGCCTGATGCGCGTGCGTGGTTTTACCCAGGATGATGCCCATATCTTCTGTACCGAAGATCAAGTGCGCGCCGAGGTCAACGAATGCATCCGTATGGTCTATGATGTGTACGGCACTTTTGGTTTCGAAAAGATCGCGGTGAAGTTGTCCACCCGTCCAGAGAAGCGCATCGGTACCGATGACATGTGGACCCGAGCCGAGGAAGACCTGGCCGCCGCACTGACCGAAAACGGCATTCCGTTTGAATATCAGCCGGGTGAAGGTGCCTTCTACGGACCAAAAATTGAATTTACCCTGCATGATTGTTTGGATCGTGCCTGGCAATGTGGTACCGTGCAGCTCGATTTCTTCTTACCAGGCCGTTTAGGCGCGTCGTACGTCGGCGAAAACAACGAACGCGTAGTGCCGGTAATGATTCACCGTGCCATTTTGGGCTCCATGGAGCGTTTCATCGGTATTCTGACCGAAGAATACGCCGGGTTCTACCCGACCTGGATTGCTCCGGTACAGGTGGTGGTGATGAATATCACCGATAGCCAGTCTGATTATGTCCAGCAATTAACCAAAAAACTGCAAGATGCAGGCATTCGGGTGAAAGCAGACTTGAGAAATGAGAAGATTGGCTTTAAAATTCGCGAACATACTTTACGTCGAGTTCCTTACATGTTGGTGTGCGGTGACAAAGAGGTCGAAGCAGGCAAAGTTGCCGTTCGTACCCGCCGTGGCAAAGACCTGGGGAGCCTGGACGTAAATGAAGTCGTAGACAAGCTGCAAAAAGAGATCCGCAGCCGTAGTCTTCATCAACTGGAGGAATAAAGTATTAAAGGCGGAAAACGAGTTCAACCGGCGCGTCCTAATCGCATTAACAGAGAAATTCGCGCGCAAGAAGTTCGCCTAACCGGCGTCGATGGCGAGCAGATTGGTATTGTCAGTCTGAATGAAGCTCTTGAAAAAGCTGAGGAAGCGGGCGTTGATTTAGTAGAAATCAGCCCAAATGCCGAACCGCCAGTTTGCCGAATCATGGATTACGGCAAATTCCTCTACGAGAAGAGCAAGTCGACAAAAGAACAGAAGAAGAAGCAAAAAGTTATTCAGGTCAAGGAAATCAAATTCCGACCTGGTACCGATGATGGCGACTATCAGGTCAAACTACGCAACCTGATTCGCTTTCTGGAAGATGGCGATAAAGCCAAAATCACCCTGCGTTTCCGTGGGCGTGAAATGGCGCACCAACAGATCGGTATGGAAGTGCTTAACCGCGTCCGTAAAGACCTGTGTGAAGATTCTGATCTGGCCGTTGTCGAATCCTTCCCTACGAAGATCGAAGGTCGTCAGATGATCATGGTGCTCGCACCCAAGAAGAAACAGTAAGGCTTCCAAGTAATGAACCCCGCGCAGCGCTTGCGTTGTGCGGGTTTTATTCGCCTAACTGATTCGTTGTTTAACAATGCGAAGTGGATTTAATTAAAATGCCTAAGATTAAAACTGTACGTGGTGCAGCCAAGCGCTTCAAAAAAACCGGCAGCGGTGGCTTTAAGCGTAAACATGCTAACCTGCGTCATATTCTGACCAAAAAAGCAACCAAGCGTAAACGTCACCTGCGTCCAAAAGGCATGGTGTCTAAGAACGATCTGGTCCTGGTTACTGCGTGCCTGCCGTACGCATAAGCCACTTTTTTTGAATCAAGAATAAGACTTTAGGAGAGAGCATATGGCTCGCGTAAAACGTGGTGTAATTGCACGCGCACGTCACAAGAAAATTTTGAAACAAGCGAAAGGCTACTATGGTGCCCGTTCGCGCGTTTATCGTGTTGCCTTCCAGGCAGTAATCAAAGCAGGTCAGTACGCTTACCGTGACCGTCGTCAACGTAAGCGTCAGTTCCGTCAGCTGTGGATTGCACGTATCAACGCAGCTGCCCGTCAGAACGGTCTGTCTTACAGCAAATTCATTAACGGCCTGAAAAAAGCCTCTATTGAAATTGACCGTAAGATCCTGGCTGACATCGCAGTATTCGACAAAGTGGCCTTTGGCGCACTGGTTGAAAAAGCGAAAGCAGCACTGGCGTAAGTCAGTAAAAGAGGGAGCTTGCTCCCTCTTTTAATCTTTGTAATCCAGCAAATATTGACTTTTATTGGCTGACGCTATATCACTGGTGTTCAATCAATACATAAGGTAACGCAAGCATGCACACTGCTATTTTCCGTTTCTTTTTTTACTTTAGCGCCTGATTTCAGGAGGCTTTGCGCGTAAGAAAAGAAACGAAAAGTAGCGCCTAAGCCTCCCATGTGGAGGCTTTTTTGTTTTTGTCTGTCTTCTTCGTCTTTCAAGCCGTAGCGTTGTTGGCTGCACCCGCTTACCCCGGTCACTTACTTGAGTAAGCATCCTGGGGGTGCTCGAGTTGGCCGCCTGGCGACGACTCGAAATTCTTTGAAGATTTGCGAAAGGCGTGTTCGAATAATAGATAACAATTACTTAGGGCCATATCGGCCAGAGGAAGAGGAAAGCAATGCCACATCTCGCAGAGCTGGTTGCCAATGCCAAAGCAGCCGTAGAAGATGCCCAGGATGTTGCCGCGTTGGATTTGGTGCGCGTCGAATATTTAGGCAAGAAAGGCCATTTTACCTTGCAGATGCAATCGCTGCGTGACTTGCCGGCAGAAGAGCGTCCGGCGGCCGGGGCGGTGATCAACCAGGCAAAACAGCAAGTTCAGGATGCGCTGAATGCGCGTAAGAACACGCTGGAGTCTGCTGCGTTGAACGCCCGTCTGGCGGAAGAAACCATTGATGTATCCCTGCCAGGGCGTCGTTTGGAAAATGGTGGTCTGCACCCGGTAACGCGCACTATCGACCGTATTGAAACCTTCTTTGGCGAACTGGGCTTTTCGGTTGCCACCGGCCCGGAAATTGAAGACGATTATCACAACTTCGACGCGCTGAATATTCCGGGGCATCACCCGGCTCGCGCCGATCACGATACCTTCTGGTTTGACGCCACGCGCCTGCTGCGCACCCAGACTTCTGGCGTACAGATCCGCACCATGAAGAACCAACAGCCGCCAATCCGCATTATTGCCCCGGGCCGCGTGTATCGTAACGACTACGATCAGACACACACACCGATGTTCCATCAGATGGAAGGGCTGATCGTTGATAAGAACATCAGTTTCACCAATCTGAAAGGTACGCTGCATGATTTCCTGAACAACTTCTTTGAGGACGATTTGCAGGTTCGTTTCCGCCCGTCTTACTTCCCGTTTACCGAACCGTCCGCCGAAGTGGACGTAATGGGCAAAAACGGCAAGTGGCTGGAAGTTCTGGGCTGCGGCATGGTGCACCCGAACGTATTGCGCAATGTGGGCATCGATCCGGAAGTCTATTCCGGCTTTGCCTTCGGTATGGGCATGGAGCGCCTGACGATGCTGCGTTACGGTGTCACCGATTTGCGCGCATTCTTCGAAAACGATCTGCGTTTCCTCAAACAGTTTAAGTAAGGCGGGAATATCACATGAAATTCAGTGAACTCTGGTTGCGCGAGTGGGTAAACCCGGCCGTCAGCAGCGAAGCATTATCCGATCAAATCACCATGGCCGGCCTGGAGGTAGATGGCGTAGAACCCGTCTCCGGTGCCTTTAACGGGGTGGTTGTCGGGCAGGTGGTTGAGTGCGGTCAGCACCCCAATGCCGACAAACTGCGCGTTACCAAGGTTAACGTCGGCGGCGATCGCCTGCTGGACATCGTCTGCGGCGCGCCAAACTGCCGTAGCGGCCTGAAGGTGGCAGTGGCCACCGTCGGTGCCGTACTGCCGGGCGATTTCAAAATCAAGGCTGCGAAACTGCGCGGCGAACCGTCGGAAGGCATGTTGTGCTCGTTTTCCGAACTGGGTATTTCCGACGATCACGATGGCATCATTGAACTGCCGGAAGACGCGCCGATCGGCACCGATATCCGTGAATATCTGCAGCTTGACGATAACACCATTGAAATCAGCGTCACGCCGAACCGTGCCGACTGCCTGGGCATCATCGGCGTTGCGCGCGACGTCGGCGTATTGAACCAGCAGGCGTTGACTCTGCCTGACATGAGCCCGGTTGCCGCCACCATTACCGATACGCTGCCAATTCGCGTAGAGGCGCCAGAGGCTTGCCCACGTTATCTGGGCCGCGTGATCAAAGGCATCAACATTAAGGCATCAACGCCGCTGTGGATGCGCGAGAAACTGCGTCGTTGCGGTATTCGTTCAATCGATGCGGTGGTTGATGTCACCAACTACGTGCTGCTTGAGCTGGGCCAGCCAATGCACGCCTTCGATCTGAGCCGCATTGCCGGCGGCATTGTGGTACGTATGGCCCACGAAGGCGAAACCCTGACGCTGCTGGATGGCAACCAAGCCAAACTGAACGCCGATACCCTGGTGATCGCCGATCATCAACAGGCGTTGGCGATGGGCGGCATCTTTGGCGGTGAACACTCTGGCGTCAACGATGCTACTCAGGACGTCCTGCTGGAATGCGCCTTCTTCAGTCCGTTATCGATTGCCGGTCGTGCGCGTCGTCATGGTCTGCATACCGATGCTTCACACCGCTATGAGCGTGGCGTTGATCCTGCCTTGCAATACCAGGCGATGGAACGCGCTACCCGCTTGCTGGTTGCCATCTGCGGCGGTCAGGTTGGCCCGGTGATCGACGTCACCAATGAAAATACCTTGCCGACGCGCGCTACCATTACGCTTCGTCGCGAGAAACTGGATCGCCTGATTGGTCACCATGTGCCAAGCGAGCAGGTGAGCGATATCCTGCGCCGTCTGGGCTGTGAGGTCAGCGAACAAGGCGACAGCTGGCAGGCGGTGGCGCCAAGCTGGCGTTTCGATATGGAAATCGAAGAAGATCTGGTGGAAGAAGTGGCGCGTGTCTACGGCTACAACAATATCCCTGACGTGCCAGTGCGCGCCGATCTGCTGATGACCCAGCACCATGAAGCCGACTTAACGCTGAAACGTGTGAAAACCATGCTGGTCGATCACGGCTATCAGGAAGCGATCACCTATAGCTTTGTCGATCCTAAAATTCAGGCGCTGCTGCACCCGAATGAAGAAGCGTTGATTTTGCCAAGCCCGATCTCGGTTGAGATGTCTGCGATGCGTCTGTCGCTGTGGACCGGCCTGCTGTCTGCGGTGGTGTATAACCAGAACCGCCAGCAGACCCGCCTGCGTCTGTTTGAAAGCGGCTTGCGCTTTGTGCCTGATAGTACGGCAAATCTGGCTATCCGTCAGGACGTCATGCTGGCAGGGGTGATTGCCGGCCATACCCATGATGAACACTGGGATCTGGCAAGAAAGCCGGTAGACTTCTATGATTTAAAAGGAGATCTGGAATCTGTACTCGAGCTGACGGGGAAATTGTCCGACATTCAGTTCAAGTCAGAGGCCAATCCGGCATTGCACCCGGGGCAGAGTGCGGCAATTTATTTGCACGGTGAACGTATCGGTTTCATCGGTGTGGTTCATCCGGAACTTGAGCGTAAACTGGATCTTAACGGCCGTACCGTGGTGTTTGAACTGGAGTGGAACAAGGTCGCAACCCGCGTCGTGCCTCAGGCGCGGGAGATTTCTCGCTTCCCGGCAAACCGCCGAGATATCGCTGTGGTGGTGGCTGAAAACGTCCCCGCAGAAGATATTTTGGCAGAGTGTAAGAAAGTTGGCGCAAATCAGGTAGTTGGCGTAAACTTGTTTGATGTGTACCGTGGCAAGGGCGTGGCAGAGGGTGATAAGAGCCTGGCTATCAGTCTGGTATTGCAGGATACCGCTCGTACACTGGAAGAAGAGGAGATAGCAGCTACCGTTGCAAAATGTGTAGAGGCTCTAAAACAGCGATTCCAAGCATCCTTGAGGGATTGAACCTATGGCGCTTACTAAAGCTGAAATGTCAGAACACCTGTTTGAAAAGCTCGGGCTTAGCAAACGGGACGCTAAAGACCTGGTAGAACTGTTCTTTGAAGAGGTCCGCAGGGCTCTGGAGAACGGCGAGCAGGTCAAACTGTCAGGTTTTGGCAATTTTGATCTGCGTGACAAGAACCAACGTCCGGGACGTAACCCGAAAACCGGCGAGGACATTCCTATTACGGCGCGCCGCGTGGTGACTTTCCGTCCGGGGCAAAAGTTGAAAAGCCGGGTGGAAAACGCGAGCCCGAAAGAGTAACTTGCGTAAAACAAAAAAGGCCGCTATTGCGGCCTTTTTCTTTGGTATCGACTTATTACCGGGTTGGTAAATAGTAAAATCTCCGTAATTGATTTCTTCTTATTATACTTTTAGTGCGTAAATTTTTTGGTTTTTCATTAATTGCAGCTTTTTCTTATTGTCATGTGTTCTTGTTGACCTTTTTCATTTAAATAATAAGCGGCGTAGCGGCCCGGGAATTAACGACGATCGCCATGGTGCCCTGCGTCGTTACGGCCGCCGTGATGCCCGTCGCCCCAGTGCGGCCCGAAGCAGCAGGCGCTTAGCGTAGCGGTGAGCAGGGTAACGGTGACCAACAGTCCAATGCGTTTCATAAAAATATCTCTGGTTAAAGATCAGGAGAACGATAACGACTGAACGAACGTACGGTCCAGCAGTGAGTAGTTAAATACAAGGGGGGTTATATTAATAAAATAATGCTCACTCAAGCGTAAGAATTGCGTAAAGGAGTTGCAAACGATACGAAAATAAGCCAATGGCCGATAGGCGACAAATAATCACCTTGCTATAAAGGAGCCAGCTGCAATTAAAGTGAGAATACACAAATGAACAAGATCCTGTTGCTGGTATGTTTGCCGCTGTTGCTGCCATTGGCCGTACAGGCGGAGATTGCCATCGATATCAAGGTGCCTGGTGCCTCCGTGCATCTTGGCGACCGGGATCATCGCGGGTACTACTGGGATGGCTACGACTGGCGTCCGCCACAATGGTGGCATGACCATCAGGGACGGAGCTTTGGCGAACGCAGTGCTCGCGGTTATTATTGGGATGGTGGTCGTTGGCAGCAATCGCCGCCGCGCGGTTATGGCTCTAGGGGTAATGATTGGCATCACGGCAATGACCAACGTCATGATGACCATCACCATCGTTCGCAACGTGATGACCATAACAGAGGGGCGGGCGATAATCACGACAGCTACCGCCAGGCTCGAGGAGAGGGCAACGGACACGATCGCGGCGATCGGCATGATGATAAGCCTTATCCACAGCATGGCAACGGTGCGCATGGTTAACTATTGATACCACGGCGGCTGATCTGGCGTTCACCGGCCGGTGACCGGCAGCCTCAGCCACCGTTTTCCTGGTTTCTGCTTTACAAAGACTTCCCCTTGCGGCGCTAACCCCCTAATATTTGACCCAAGACGTCAATTATCTGGCCATTCTCACGGCCGACAGGGAACTTCCGCGCGTATGCCGACCAGCCAGACTTTTACCGTATTGCTGCAAAACCAGCGTCAGCGTGATAAACGCCAGCTACAGTTGCTGAGTATTGGCGTGGCGCTGGCGTTTGTGATTAGCCTCAGCGCCGGCGACGTTTGGTTATGGCCGACCCAGTGGCTCAGCGAGTCCGCACAGCTTTTTGTCTGGCAGTTGCGCTTGCCGCGCGCACTAGCGGTGTTGTTGGTAGGGGCCAGTCTGGCGGTGGCTGGAGCGGTGATGCAGGCGCTGTTTGAAAACCCGCTGGCGGAGCCAGGGTTGCTGGGCGTAGCCAACGGCGCTGGCGTAGCGCTGGTGTTGACGGTATTGCTGGGCAACGGTCTGTTGCCCGTCACCATGATGAGCCTCAGTGCAATTATCGGCGCATTGTTGATGACCTTTCTGTTGCTGAGCTTCGCCCGTCGGCGACGCTTGACTAACGCACGTTTGCTGCTGGTCGGCGTGGCGCTGGGCATCGTATGCAGTGCGGTGATGACCTGGGCGGTCTATTTCAGTTCCAGCCTCGATTTACGGCAATTGATGTACTGGATGATGGGCGGGTTCGGCGGCGTTGACTGGCGACAAAAATGGCTGGTATTCGCGCTGCTACCTGTGTTGTTGTGGCTGTGTGGGCAGGGCAAGGCGCTTAATTTTATGGCGTTGGGCGACGTGCAGGCACGTCAGCTCGGGCTTTCACTGCATCTGTGGCGTAATATTCTGGTTATGGCCATTGGCTGGTTGGTCGGCGTCAGCGTGGCTCTGGCCGGTGTGATCGGTTTTGTCGGGCTGGTGATCCCGCACATATTGCGCCTCAGTGGTCTGACCGACCAGCGCTACCTGCTGCCGGGCTGTGCGCTGGCCGGCGCCGGCGTGTTGCTGGCAGCGGACGTGGTGGCACGCATCGCCTTGCTATCGGCGGAGCTGCCGATAGGCGTGGTTACCGCCACGCTCGGTGCGCCGTTATTTATCTGGTTACTGACCCGCGTAAAGAGCGTAAGGTAACCTTTCCGTTCACCTGCAATCAAAACAACAGGATACCTTCTTATGACGCAACCCATTTATCAGATCCCGGTAGACACTATTGATAATCAATCTACCACGCTGGAAAAATACCACGGCAGCGTACTGTTGGTGGTTAACGTGGCCTCGGAATGCGGGCTGACCAAACAGTATCAAGAGTTGGAAAACCTGTATGAGAGCTACCATTCGCAAGGGTTTGAAGTGCTCGGTTTCCCGTGTAATCAGTTCCTGGGGCAAGAGCCGGGCAGTAATGAACAGATTCAGGCTTTTTGTCGCGGCACCTTCGGTGTGAAATTCCCGATGTTCAGCAAGATAGAGGTCAACGGTGAGCAGCGCCATCCGCTGTACCAGGCGCTGATTGCCGCCGCTCCGGAAGCGGTTGCGCCAGCAGGTAGCGAATTTATGGCGCGGCGCATCAGCAAAGATCAGGGGCCAAAACAGCGTGGTGACATCCTCTGGAACTTCGAAAAGTTCCTGATCGGCCGTGACGGTAGCGTTATCCAGCGCTTTGCACCAGACATGGAACCGCAAGATCCGATCATTACGGATGCGATTAATATGGCGTTGGCAAAGTAAGCGATGGAGGACGGCATGCTGCAGCTCGACCAGGTTGGGGTCACCGGGCGTCTGGCGCCGTTTTCAGCACATATTGATGCAGGGCTGCAGGTGCATCTTATCGGCCCGAATGGCGCCGGTAAAAGTACGCTGCTGGCACGTCTGGCGGGGATGTTGCCCGGGCACGGCAAGATAAAACTAGCTGGCCGCGAGCTAGCCGATTATCAGGGCGGACAACTGGCGCTGCGACGCGCCTACCTTAGCCAGCAACAGCCACCGGTGATGCTGATGCCGGTGTTTCAATATCTGGCACTGCATCAACCACCAGGCGTTGACGAACGGCCGCTGGAAAGCGCTATTTATTATTTATGCCAGCGGCTGAAACTGATGGACAAACTGCCACGCCTGCTGACCCAGCTCTCAGGCGGTGAATGGCAGCGCGTACGCCTGGCGTCGGTGTTACTGCAGGTATGGCCGTCCATCAACCCGCACAGTCAGTTATTGCTGCTGGACGAGCCGACCAATAGCCTGGATGTGGCGCAGAAAGTGGCGCTGGATCGTCTGCTGCGCGAGTTTTGTCAAACAGGCCGCTGTGCATTGGTATGCGCACACGATCTTAACCATACGTTGCAGCAGGCCGATCGGGTATGGTTGCTGCATGCCGGTCAGGTGATAAAGCAGGGGGCAACGCGCGATATAATGCAGCCTGAGATCCTGTCAAAAATCTATGATGTTGATTTTCATTTGCATGCGGTGGGCGATCAGCGCTGGATCATGACCCGTACCGCGTAAAACGGCGTAGGGTATTATTATGACAATATCAACGGATGGTAAACAAACATAACTTAAATAAGAGAATAACCTGTCGGTTATTATTTTCAGCCCTCTAGTCGTTATACGGCCTCGCTTGTAAATAATCGGATCTTTTCTATACTTCTTTAAGTTCAATGAAATTAGGTAACTAATTGTTATTTAGTTAACTATTTGTTTTTAGTTTGTTTTTTATTTTTATCAACAGCGGGTTTTGCAATGGATTGGCTTAAGGAAATAATTTTTTCTTAAGGTTTAGTTAAGCTTCAACCCGTAGATTGGCTATAAAACCACCGAAGTGATTCTCTCTTGCGTTTAATGTCCGTTAAATAAAAGAGATTTACAGTGGCGCTAAAGCAAATTCGATACGTTTGGGGTTAACTATGGAACAATTCCTGCCTTTTTCACGCCCGGCAATTGGTGAGCAAGAAATTGCGGCGGTTGAAGAAGTATTGCGTTCCGGCTGGATCACCACCGGGCCACAGAACCAACGGCTGGAGCAGGATTTCTGCCACACCTTCGGCTGCCGGCATGCCGTTGCCGTGTGTTCCGCTACCGCCGGCATGCATCTTGTGCTGATGGCGCTCGGCGTTGGCGTGGGAGATGAAGTGATCACCCCGTCACAGACCTGGGTGTCCACCCTCAACATGATTGAACTGCTTGGCGCAACGCCGGTCATGATCGATGTCGATCGCGAAACGCTGATGGTCAGCGCCGCCGACGTCGAAGCGGCAATTACACCAAGAACCAAAGCGATAGTGCCGGTCCATTATGCCGGAGCGCCGTTGCCGCTGGACGCGCTGCGCGCCGTGGCGCAACGCCATAATCTACCCCTGATAGAAGATGCGGCGCATGCGGTTGGTGCCCGTTACCACCATCAATGGGTCGGCGCTCAGGGGACGGCAATCTTTTCCTTCCATGCGATCAAAAACCTTACCTGTGCCGAAGGTGGCCTGATAGCCACCGACGATGACGCGCTGGCCGAACGGTTGCGCAGTCTGAAGTTTCATGGCCTGGGCGTCGACGCCTTCGATCGGCAACGTCAGGGACGCAAGCCGCAGGCGGAAGTGATAGAACCCGGTTACAAATACAACCTCTCTGACATTCACGCAGCCATTGCTGTGGTGCAATTGCAGCGTCTGCCGCAGTTGAACGCCCGCCGTAGCGAGCTGGCGCAGCGTTATCTGGCTGCTTTGCAGAATTCGCCGTTCCAGCCGCTCGGCTTGCCACACTACCCGCATCACCACGCCTGGCACCTGTTTATGGTGCGTGTAGATGCTGAGCGTTGTGGTATTGACCGTGACACTCTGATGGAACGCCTGCAGGCGCAGGGCGTCGGCAGCGGTCTGCATTTTCGTGCCGCGCACACGCAGAAGTTTTACCGCGAGCGCTACCCGCAGCTGTCGCTGCCCAATACCGAATGGAACACGAGCCGTTTGTGTACGCTGCCGCTGTTCCCTGATATGACCGACGCAGATGTCGATCGCGTTATCAATACCCTGTTTTCCATAGTGGAGTCTTCCTGTGTCGCGCGTTGAACCGATTAAAAAAGTATCCGTGGTCATCCCGGTATTCAATGAACAGGAAAGCCTGCCGGCATTGCTGGCTCGTACCAGCGCCGCCTGCCAACGGCTGTCGCAGCCTTATGAAATCATTCTGGTGGACGACGGCAGCAACGATAACTCGGCCGAACTGCTGACCGCCGCAGCCGAACAGCCGGACAGTTGCGTGATTGCCGTTTTGCTGAACCGTAACTATGGCCAGCACTCGGCGATCATGGCCGGTTTTAATCAGGTTAGCGGCGATCTGGTCATTACCCTCGACGCCGATTTGCAAAACCCGCCAGAGGAAATTCCGCGGCTGGTGAGCGTTGCCGAGCAGGGGTATGACGTGGTCGGTACGGTACGCGCCAACCGTCGCGATTCCTGGTTCCGCAAAAGCGCTTCGCGGGTAATCAACATGATGATCCAGCGCGCTACCGGTAAATCGATGGGTGATTACGGCTGCATGTTACGCGCTTACCGCCGTCACATTGTTGAAGCGATGCTGCACTGCCACGAGCGCAGCACCTTTATTCCCATTTTGGCCAATACCTTTGCGCGTCGTACCACCGAGATTCAGGTGACCCACGCCGAGCGTGAATTCGGCGATTCCAAATACAGCCTGATGAAGCTTATCAATCTGATGTATGACCTGATCACCTGTCTGACCACTACGCCGTTACGTTTGCTCAGCGTGGTGGGCAGCGTGGTGGCATTGTCCGGCTTTTTACTGGCGGTGATATTGATCGTCATGCGTTTGCTGTTGGGGCCGGAATGGGCGGCGGGCGGGGTGTTTACCCTGTTTGCGGTGTTATTCACCTTTATTGGCGCTCAATTTGTCGGCATGGGGTTATTGGGGGAGTACATCGGTCGTATCTACAACGACGTGCGTGCTCGTCCGCGTTACTTTGTTCAAAAAGTGGTCGGCAAACAGCATGGCCACAACACTCAGGAAGAAGAATGATGAAAGCTATCGTATTTGCTTACCATGATATTGGCTGCGCCGGTCTGAAGGCGTTGACTGAAGCGGGTTATGAGATTCAGGCGGTATTTACCCATACCGACGATCCTGGTGAGAACAACTTCTTCTCTTCCGTTGCGCGCGTTGGCGCCGAGTTGAACTTGCCGGTGTATGCACCGGAAGACGTCAATCACCCGCTGTGGGTTGAGCGCCTGCGCGAGTTGCAGCCTGACATCATTTTCTCGTTCTATTACCGTAACCTGCTCAGCGACGAGATATTGTCGCTGGCCCCGCAGGGCGGTTTCAACCTGCATGGTTCGCTGCTGCCGCGCTACCGCGGCCGAGCGCCGATCAACTGGGCGCTGGTCAACGGCGAACGGGAAACCGGCGCCACGCTGCATAAAATGGTCAAGCGCGCGGACGCCGGTGACATCGTCGGCCAGCATGCGGTGGCGATTTCCGCCGATGACACCGCGCTGACGCTGCATCGCAAAGTTTGCGAAGCCGCACAGGTGGTGCTGCGCGAAGCATTGCCGAAGCTAAAAAACGGCACGGCCACCTTCCGCGCGCAAAACGAAGCGCAAGCCAGTTACTTTGGCCGCCGTACGCCGGCAGACGGTGAGATCCACTGGCATAAAACCGCCGCCGAAATCCACAATCTGGTGCGCGCAGTGACCGAACCGTATCCCGGGGCCTTCAGCTATCTCGGCCAGCGTAAAATGACGGTGTGGCGCTCCCGCGTGCTGGATATTCAGCACGACAAACAGCCGGGCACGGTACTGGATAATGCGCCGCTGGTGGTTGCCTGCGGTGACGGAGCGTTGGAAATCATCGCCGGTCAAAGTGAGGCTGGGCTGTATGTGCAAGGTGGTCGGTTGGCGCAGGAAATGGGCATCATGGTCGATGCACGCCTGGCGGCGAAGCCCGACAGCGTGGTGCAACGTAGAACGCGGGTGCTGATTCTGGGGGTTAACGGTTTTATCGGTAACCATTTGACCGAGCGTCTGTTGCGTGAAGATCGCTATGAGATTTACGGCCTGGATATCGGCTCGGATGCCATCAGCCGCTTTATGGACAATCCACACTTCCATTTTGTCGAGGGTGATATCAGCATCCATTCGGAATGGATCGAGTATCACATCAAGAAATGCGACGTGGTGCTGCCGCTGGTGGCCATCGCTACGCCAATCGAATACACCCGCAACCCGCTGCGGGTATTCGAACTCGATTTTGAAGAGAATCTGAAAATCGTGCGCGATTGCGTGAAGTACAACAAGCGCATCATTTTCCCGTCAACCTCCGAAGTGTATGGCATGTGCGACGATAAACAGTTTGATGAAGACACTTCACGTCTGATCGTCGGGCCTATCAACAAGCAACGCTGGATTTACTCGGTATCCAAACAGTTGCTGGATCGGGTTATCTGGGCCTACGGCGTGAAGGAAGGGCTGCGTTTCACGCTGTTCCGGCCGTTCAACTGGATGGGGCCGCGCCTGGATAACCTGGATGCCGCGCGTATCGGCTCGTCGCGCGCCATCACCCAACTGATTTTGAATCTGGTGGAAGGTTCGCCGATCAAGCTGGTGGACGGCGGGGCGCAAAAGCGCTGCTTTACCGACATCAATGACGGTATCGAAGCCCTGTTCCGTATTATTGAAAACCGCGATGGCCGCTGCGACGGCCAGATCGTCAATATCGGCAATCCGACCAACGAGGCCAGCATTCGCGAACTGGCGGAAATGCTGCTGGAAAGCTTCAATAATCACCCGTTGCGCGATCGCTTCCCGCCGTTTGCCGGTTTCAAAGACGTGGAAAGCAGCAGCTACTACGGCAAGGGCTATCAGGACGTTGAACACCGCACGCCAAGTATTAAAAACGCCCGCCGTCTACTGGACTGGCAGCCAACCATCGCCATGCAGCAGACCGTGGCCGATACGCTGGACTACTTCCTGCGGACCACCGTAGAGGCAGGTAAGGTGGCATGAAGCGCGTCGGCTTGCGCGTTGACGTCGATACTTTTACCGGCACCCGTGACGGTGTGCCGCGTCTGCTGAGCCTGTTTGAGCAGTACCATATTCAGGCCAGCATCTTCTTTAGCATCGGGCCAGATAATATGGGCCGCCACCTGTGGCGCCTGTTGCGGCCACGATTTTTGTGGAAGATGCTGCGTTCGAACGCGACGGCGCTGTACGGCTGGGATATTCTGCTGGCAGGCACCGCCTGGCCAGGGCGGAAAATTGGCCGTTCACTGGCGCCATTGATGAAGCAGGCCGTCGACGCCGGTCATGAAGTGGGGCTGCATGCCTGGGATCATCAGCGCTGGCAGGCTAACGCCGGTCGCTGGAGCGACGCCGAACTGACGCGGCAGATCCAACTGGGGCTGGATGCGCTGACGGCGGCCATCGGCCAGCCGGTAAAATGCTCCGCGGCGGCCGGTTGGCGTGCCGACACGCGGGTGCTGGACGTCAAACAGCGCTTCGGTTTCCACTACAACAGCGATTGCCGCGGTACGCGGCCGTTTCGCCCGCAGCTCAGTAGCGGGCGCTTCGGTACGGTGCAAATTCCCGTAACGCTGCCAACGTTTGATGAAGTGATTGGCAGCGAGACCAGCCTGGCGAACTTTAACGATTATATTTTGCAGTTGATGGAAAACCAGCGGGAGGTGCCGGTGTACACCATTCATGCGGAAGTGGAAGGCATGTCTCAGGCGGCGATGTTCGAACAGCTATTGCAGCGGGCGCAGCGGCAGGGGATTGAGTTTTGTCCGCTGAGCCGCCTGTTGCCACAGGATCTGACCACGCTGCCGGCGGGCCGCGTCATCCGTGCGCCGTTCCCTGGGCGAGAAGGCTGGTTAGGCTGTCAAAGCGCATTAAAGGATGATTAATGAAGGCATGTAAGAAAATCTGGGCAGGATTGCTGGCCCTGTTTTTTGCTCTGGTGTATCTGCTGCCAATCAACGGTCGCCTATTGTGGCAGCCGGATGAAACCCGTTATGCCGAAATCAGCCGTGAAATGCTGCAACGTGGCGATTGGGTAGTACCAAACCTGCTTGGTTTGCGCTATTTCGAAAAACCGGTGGCCGGCTATTGGTTTAATAACATTAGCCAGTGGCTGTTTGGCGATAGCAATTTTGCCGTGCGTTTCGGCTCGGTGTTCAGTACCGGTATTACCGCGTTGCTGGTGTTTAGCCTGGGCTGGTTGATGTGGCGCAATGTCCGGCGCGCCAGCGTGGCAACGCTGATGTTCATGTCGATGGTGTTGGTATTCAGCATCGGCACTTACAGCGTGCTTGATCCGATGATCGCGATGTGGCTGACCGCTGCGATGGTCAGTTATTACCTGACGCTGAAAGCCACCACCATCAAGGGAAAGCTGGGCGGCTATGTATTGCTGGGGTTGGCCTGCGGCATGGGCTTTATGACCAAAGGGTTCCTGGCGCTGGCGGTGCCGGTGATCGCGGTACTGCCGATTGCCATTATGCAGCGACGTTGGCGCGACTTGCTGATTTATGGCCCACTGGCGATTGTGACTGCGGCGTTGCTCAGCCTGCCGTGGGCATTGGCTATCGCCGAGCGCGAACCGGATTTCTGGCACTATTTCTTCTGGATTGAACATATTCAGCGTTTCGCCGAAGACAATGCGCAACATAAGGCACCATTCTGGTATTACCTACCGGTGCTGATGGCTGGCGTGCTGCCGTGGTTGGCGTTATTGCCGGGGGCACTGCTAAAAGGCTGGCGTGAGCGAGCCGGGCGTCCGGAACTGTTGTTCCTGTTGAGCTGGGTGGTGATGCCGTTGATTTTCTTCAGCATAGCCAAAGGCAAATTGCCGACCTATATTCTACCGTGTATGGCACCGTTGGCGTTGCTGATGACCGCCTATGCCGAGGACGCCGTCGCCGCGCTGCGCCAGCGAGTGTTCAGGGTCAATGCGCTGATCAATGGGGCGTTCGGCCTGCTGGGGATGGCGGCTTTGTTGGCGATCGGCCTTGGGTTGTTGCCGCGCCTGCATTTGTTCAGTCAGCAGGAATGGCCAAAGATTATCCTTGGCATCATCGCCTTCACCGGTTGGCTGTTGTTTGCCGTGGTATCGGTGCGTGACGGTGCCAGGCGCTGGTGCTGGGCGGCAGCCTGCCCGCTGCTGCTTTGTCTGCTGATCGGCTATGCCATTCCGCAACAGGTCATTGACTCCAAACAGCCGCAGAACTTTATCCGGACCAATCAGGAGGTCCTGATGCACAGCCGTTATGTTTTGAGCGACAGCGTTGGGCTGGCCGCCGGTTTGGCCTGGCAGCTCAAACGTAGCGACGTATTGATGTACAGCGAACAGGGCGAAGTAAGCTATGGGTTGGATTACCATGATGCGCGCAGTCGTTTCGTCAGCGATGCCGATTTCCCGCAGTGGCTGGCTCAGGCACGTCGACAGGGCAACGTTTCGCTGGTATTGCAACTGTCCCGCGGGGAAAGCGTGCCGAACAACCTGCCGCCCGCCGATCAATTGCAATTGATGAACCGGTTTGCACTGCTGTGGTATCAGCAACAGCCATGACGGGATATCTGCTGGTGCTGATAACCTGCCTGCTGACCTGCGCCGGTCAGCTGTGCCAGAAGCAGGCAGCGCGCTGCTGGCTATTGCCGGTTGAGCTGCGCCGCAGCCATGCGCTGCGCTGGCTGGCGTTGGCATTGTTGCTGTTGGCGCTGGGAATGCTGGTGTGGCTCGGCGTGTTGCAGCGGCTACCGCTGAGCGTGGCGTACCCGATGCTCAGCCTGAACTTGGTAGCGGTGACGCTGGCTGCGCGATGGTTGTTCAATGAACCAACCACGCTACGACACTGGTGCGGCGTGGCATCGATCGTGTTGGGGATTGTGCTGATGAGTCATACATCATGAAAGGCTATGGATGGGGTATTGCCAGTGTAGTGCTGGTTACGTTGGCGCAATTGCTGATGAAGTGGGGCATGGTACAACTGCCGCTGGTGCTGCTTGCCGACGGCGTGCCGGCGTTGCTGCGCCATCACGCTCTGCCGTTGCTGGTAGTAGGGTGCGGGATTTTCGGTTATGCATTATCGATGCTGTGCTGGTTCTTTGCCTTGCGCCATTTGCCGCTAAACCGTGCTTACCCCTTGCTTAGCGTCAGCTATGCGCTGGTCTATCTGGCCGCGGTGGCGCTGCCGTGGTGCAATGAATCGGCAACGCTGTTGAAAACGCTGGGAACCCTCTGCATCCTGTTCGGCGTCTGGTTAATTAACCGTGGTGGCGCAAATAAACCTGCCGAATAGCGCAAAAAACCGTACCGTACCGCTTATCACCTTCACCACGCTTGCCTTTTTCCTCACGCGAGGGATAAATTATGCCCAAAAGCATACGGCAACGGATTCAATAAAGGGATATGTAGGATGCGTACACTATTTTTACTGGTCAGCCTGGTTCTGGCCGGTTGCAGCAGTCACGCACCACCACCCAGCGGCAAGCTGGCGGATTCGATCGTGGTCGTGGCGCAGTTAAACGAACAGCTACGCCAATGGCACGGTACACCGTACCGTTACGGTGGGCTGGATCGCGGCGGCGTCGATTGTTCCGGCTTCGTCTATCGTACCTTCCGCGACCGTTTCGATATGCAACTGCCGCGCTCGACCGAAGCACAAACCGAGCTGGGCACCAAGGTATCGCGCGAAGAACTGTTGCCGGGCGACCTGGTGTTCTTCAAAACCGGCCATGGTGAAAACGGTCTGCACGTCGGTATTTATGATACCAACGATCAATTCATTCACGCCTCTACCAGCCGTGGCGTGATTCGTTCCTCGCTGGATAACGTCTACTGGAAAAAGGTTTACTGGCAGGCGCGCCGCATCTGACCCGGCGCCTTTTTCGATAAGTTAACCCTTTGTTTTCCGATATAATGGCAGCATCTCCTGTTTACTTCAGCGGTGACTGCCATGACCTCCCTGCGTTTATTGATTTCCGACTCTTACGATCCCTGGTTCAATCTGGCGGTTGAGGAGTGCATCTTCCGCGAGATGAACTCGCAAGTGATACTGTTCCTGTGGCGCAATGCCGAAACGGTGGTGATAGGCCAGGCGCAAAACCCGTGGAAAGAGTGCAACACCCGGCGGATGGAGCAAGACGGTATCCGCCTGGCACGTCGCAGTAGCGGTGGCGGGGCGGTGTTCCACGATCTCGGTAACACCTGTTTTACCTTTATGGCCGGCAAACCGGGTTATGACAAAACGGTATCAACCGACATTATTTTACAGGCGCTGTCACGTCTGGGTATTAACGCCAGCGCCTCGGGTCGCAACGATCTGGTGATTGATACCGCCGACGGCATACGCAAGATTTCTGGTTCAGCCTACCGTGAAACTGCAGATCGCGGCTTTCACCACGGCACGCTGTTGTTGAATGCCGATCTTAACCGGCTAGTTGACTATCTGAATCCCGATCCGAAAAAGCTACAGGCCAAAGGCATAACCTCGGTGCGCTCGCGGGTCGCCAATCTGGCGGAGTTTGCCCCCGGAATTACTCATCAGCAAGTGTGCGAGGCGATTATTCAGACCTTTTTTGCCTACTATGGCAGCAGCGCAACGGCGGAAGTGATTTCTCCCGAGGCGTTCCCCGACTTGCCTAACTTCGCCGAGCAGTTTGCCAAGCAAAGTAGTTGGCAGTGGAATTTTGGCAAAGCGCCGGCGTTCAGTCATCTGCTCAATGAGCGCTTCACCTGGGGCGGCGTAGATATCTTTTTCGACGTCGAACAGGGCGCAATTACTCGGGCACAAATTTTCAGCGATAGCCTGCAACCGGCACCGCTACAGCAGTTGGCCACCTTGCTGGTGGGCTGTGCCTACCGCAGTGATGCGGTGACGGCGTGCTGTCAGCGACTGTTGGCTGACTATCCGCAGCAGGCAACCGAATTACAGCAACTGCAACGGTGGCTTAGCGAGGTGATTAAATAACCGCAGCGGTAGATGTAAGAGCACAAGATTGGCAAAAAGCAAGGTGAGCATTTTTTATCAAACTCAATGTCAAGAATAAACGCCGGAATTGATATGTAATCGGTTTTAATCAATTGTAACGTTAAACGCACAGATGATAAAAAATGCCACCTGAGATATTTCTTAAAATTCGGCCGATTTTGCTAATAAAAACAAGATGGCTAAGTCAAATTGTCAGCACAGTTATATCACTTAAGTGAAATATCGATGATAAATCGGCTTTGTAGCGCCCATTTGTCTTAAGTGTAGGCTATTCTTTATCACCGTCCGACGTAGCGCATATAGCCTTAAGCTATCAATTAAAAGTGATTTTATCGGTATTTACATTGATATTTCCGATTAATCTCACAGGGATTGATCGATAAAATGTATTGATATACGATGAGATGCTCGCCATTTGGCCTCTGGCATTAAAATGAAAATCCAATTTGAAGCCGACTTTATTAGTCGCTATGTTTTCCAGCCGGTTTATTCTAGCGATGGACGGTTGTTAGCGGTAGAGATCTTGAGCCGATTCGATAGTCTTGACGGCGATCTGGCAATGCCAACGGAAATTGGGGTTGGCTTATTGACCCCCACGCAGAGAATTGCGCTATTTAATGAACAACTGCTGTTAATAGAGCAATATGCATCATGGTTTATTGAGCATCGAGTGTTATTGAGTATCAATATCGAACAAAGCGTGGCGGAGCTGATCGTTAACGATCGGCAGGTTGCTCAGCGTTTGCAACTTTTACCGTTTCTTGTATTAGAAATCAGTGAGGGTTTTCCTCAACTGTCTGCGGGCAAAAAAAATGATACGCTTTGCCGGCTCAGTGAGCGGTTTACGCTATGGCTGGATGATTTTGGCTCCGGTAAGGCACCGCTGAATGCGTTGTATGATGGCCTGTTTGACTACGTGAAAATAGACCGGCGTTTTTATTGGCAGCTGTTTTCTCACCAAGGCTATGACCTGATAATTGATTCGTTATTAAAGAATATCAATTTACTTTGCCAAGGGGTGATCGTCGCCGGAATAGAAGATAAACACCACCTGGATAAACTGATTAATGCCGAGGTTTTTGGCCTGCAAGGTTTTTTATGGCCTAGCGTCAGTGTGGATAATCTTGATTCGCTACGCCAGGTTCCCGAGGTGTTTAACGGTGAGAAACAATAATTATTTATATAGTAATGGGTATTCTTGGCAAGCTGCCAGGGGCGGGCTCGCCATCGTGCGCTTAAACCGTGCGAGTAGCCAGGAATAGGGTTGCGCAGCGGTGGCCACCGCTGGTGGTTTGTTATTTCTCGCCAGCTTTTTACGTTGCAAATATATTCGGTCAGCGCAGTAACAGTCATCCGCGCGCTGCTGCAGCATATAGCCCGACTTAGCCGCATCTATCTGTGCGGCAGCGGTTTATCCCCTGCATTTCCTCGGTGTTCATCAGCGCATTCTGGCTCTACACTACAGTGAACGGAGGGCCTATGCCGCAGTTCGAAAACGCATACCACCAGCAATTGCCTGGTTTCTACACAGAATTAACCCCGACCCCGCTGCAGGGGGCACGTTTGCTGTATCACAGTAAGCCGCTGGCTCATGAGCTGGGATTGGACGACAGCTGGTTTACGCCGGACAATGCGCCGGTGTGGGCCGGCGAGCGACTGCTGCCGGGTATGCAACCGCTGGCGCAGGTCTATAGCGGGCATCAGTTTGGCGTATGGGCAGGGCAATTGGGCGACGGTCGTGGCATTTTGCTCGGCGAGCAGCGCTTGCCGGATGGCCGCAGCATGGATTGGCATCTCAAGGGCGCAGGGTTAACGCCGTACTCGCGTATGGGCGATGGCCGCGCGGTATTACGCTCGGTGGTGCGTGAGTTTCTCGCTTCGGAAGCGATGCATCATCTGGGGATCCCTACCAGTCGCGCGCTGACCATCGTCACCAGCGACCAACCGGTGTATCGCGAGCAGCCGGAGCGCGGTGCGATGTTGATGCGCATGGCGGAAAGCCATGTGCGATTTGGTCATTTCGAACATTTTTATTACCGTAAACAGCCGGAGCAGGTGCGTCAGTTGGCGGATTTTGTGATTGCCCGCCATTGGCCCGCACTGGCCGACGACGCCGACAAATATGTGCTGTGGTTTACCGAGGTGGTTGAGCGCACCGCGCGACTGATGGCCGACTGGCAGACCGTCGGTTTTGCCCATGGGGTGATGAATACCGATAATATGTCGATCCTGGGTATTACCATCGATTATGGTCCGTATGGTTTCCTTGACGACTATCAGCCAGGCTACATCTGTAACCATTCGGATCATCAGGGCCGCTATGCTTTTGACAATCAGCCGGCGGTGGCGCTGTGGAACCTGCATCGTCTGGCGCAGACGCTATCCGGTCTGATGAGTGTCGAGCAGTTGGAAGCGGCGCTGGCGGCCTTTGAGCCGGCATTAATGCATGCCTATGGCGACAAGATGCGCGCCAAGCTTGGCTTCTTTAGCCAGGAGAAACAGGACAACGATTTGCTGACTGGCCTGCTGAGCCTGATGACGGCAGAAGGGCGAGATTATACGCGTACCTTCCGTCTGCTGAGCGAGGTTGAACAACGGCAAACGCGTTCGCCGCTGCGCGACGAATTTATCGACCGCGAGGCGTTCGACCGCTGGTATTTGCAGTATCGCCAGCGTTTGCTGCAGGAGCAGGTCGGTGATGAACAGCGTCAACGGGCGATGAAGGCGGTGAATCCTAAGCTGATTTTGCGTAACTATCTGGCTCAGGAGGCGATCGAGGCGGCGGAGAAGGATGACATTGGCAAACTGGCACGCTTGCATCAGGCGTTGTTGAAGCCGTTTGACGACGATCCGCGTTATGAGGATTTCGCCGCGTTGCCACCGGATTGGGGAAAACACCTGGAGATATCCTGCTCGAGTTGAGCTGGTGGCCTAATGCCCTCGCGTTGTAACGAGGGCATTGGTCACCTTGCTGCGTCTGGCGTTATTGCCGCAGATAAATCTGTGGCAATGATGTCGTTTCCGGATGTGCCATCACCCCAACGTCTGCCTGATACCAGCGGGTGAGCTGTTCGGCTTGCAACACCTCTGCCGGGGAGCCGCTGGCCACCAGATGTCCCTGATGCATCAGCAGGATGCGATCGGCATACAGCGCTGCCAGATTGAGATCGTGCAGTACGCAACACACCGCCAGCGGCTGCTGGCGCGTCAGCGTGCGCAGCAGTCGCAGCGTATGTTGCTGATGGTACAAGTCGAGCGCCGAGGTCGGTTCGTCCAGAAACAGCCAGCGCGGCGAAGGAGTCGCCTGCCACAGCTGCGCCAATACCCTCGCCAGCTGCACCCGTTGCTGTTCGCCACCTGAAAGCTGACGATAATCGCGTTGCGCAAGGCTCAGGCAATCGGTCTGCTGCATCACCTGTTGCAGAGCCTGCTGCATATCTCGCCGGCCGTGCGGCGTGCGCCCCATGGCAATCACTTCTTGTACGCTGAACGGAAACGCCAGACTGCTGTGCTGGCGCATTACTGCCCGTACCTTGGCCAATGACGACGGCTGCCAGTGCTCCAGCGGCTGGTCGAGTAGCCGGCATTCCCCGCAGCTTGGCTGCAGATAACCGGTCAACAGGCGCATCAGGGTAGATTTGCCGGCGCCGTTAGGGCCGATAATCGCCACCATTTCACCGCTGGCGATGCTCAGTGAAACGTCATTGACGATGCGACGCGTGCCGAGGGTGTAACGCAGTTGTTGTGCCGTTAGGCAGGTGGCACTAGTCACCGAGTCTCTCCCGCTGGCGTATCACCAGCCACAAGAAATAAGGGCCGCCGAGCAGGCTGGTCATCAAGCCCACCGGCATTTCCGCCGGGGCGACCAGGGTACGCGCCAGCGTGTCGCTGACCAGCAGCAGGCAGGCGCCCCCCAGTGCCGAGGCAGGCAGCAGCCAACGGTGATCGCCGCCGAGGCGCATGCGCACCAGGTGCGGTACCACCAGACCGATAAAACCGATTACGCCGCTGACCGCCACCGCGGCACCGGTCAATAACGCACTGAGCAACAGCAGTTGCAGTTTGACGCGCTTAACGTTTACCCCGAGGTAATGGGCTTCCTCATCGCCTAACTGCAACAGATTAAGACGTCGTGCCTGCAATAACGTCAGTAACGCGGCAGGCAGAATCAGCGACGCGGCGATCGCCAGCGTTGGCCATTGCGACTGGTTGAGGCTGCCCATCATCCACAGCGAAAACTGCCGCAGTTGCCGATCGCTACTGATGTAAGACAGTACGCCAATCGCCGCCATGCACAGGGCATTGATGGCGATGCCCGCCAGCAGCAGGCGGGACAGGCTGCCATGGCCGCTACGACTGATGCCGTAGATCAATAACGACACCAGCAGGCTACCGATAAACGCTGCCAGCATTTGGCCGTACAAGGCAATGGCCACCGGCAGGGTCAGCGGCAGGACAATCGCCAGCGCCACGCACAGCGCGCCACCACTACTGATGCCCAGCAGGCTTGGATCGGCCAGCGGGTTGCGGAACAATCCCTGCATTACCGCGCCGGATACCGCCAGAGCGCAACCGATCACCACCGCCAGCAGTACGCGCGGCAGGCGGATATTGAACCAGATGTGCCAGGCAGTATCGCTGAACGGCTGTCGCCATAGCGTAGAGAACGACAGCGTCAGGGCGCCGTAATTGGCGGCGACCAGCGCCAATAGCGTCAGCACCAGCAGCAGACCGCCAATCGCCAGACATGGCGAGGACCGAGCGCGCATTACCGCTGCTCCGCCGCGTGACGCAGTTTGGCCAGCGCCGCCGGGGTTTGCAGGCCAAAGCCGAGTAACGCCATGTCGTCAACGATCAGCGCGCGACGGTGCTTGCCGGCCGGGGTGAAGGCAATGCCTGGCAAGCGCCATAATTGCTGCAACCCGCCGAGGGATTGCACGCCGTCGGTGGTGACCAGCAGCAGATCGGGCGCGCTGGCAATGACCCCCTCTTGCGACAGCGGTCGATAGTGGTTAAAGCCCTGCATGGCGTTGGTCAGGCCGGCGGCGCGGATCACCGCGTCGGCGGCGGTCTGCTGGCCGGCCGCCATCGGCGTGATACCACCGTGGCTCATCACGAACATCACTTTGACCGGCAGCGGTCGAGCGTTGACCGCCGCCAGTTGCTGACGATAGCGTTCGGTCAGCTTTTGCCCCTCGGCGCTGAGATTCAACGCGGTGGCGACGGCGTTGATTTTTTCCGGCACTGCGTCAAGCGTGGTATCGCCGGGAATACGTACCACCGGCACCTTACTTTCCTCGAGCTGCTTGAACACCAAGGCCGGTTGAGCCAGTTCGCTGGTCAATACCAGCGTCGGTTTCAGCGCCAGAATGCCTTCGGTGTTCAACTGCCGCATATAGCCGATGTCTGGTAGCCGTTGCAGCGCGGCGGGGTATAGGCTGGTGCTGTCCCGTGCGACCAGTCGATCGCCGGCGCCGAGCGCATAGACGATTTCGCTGACGTCACCGCCGATGGAAACAATGCGCTGTTGCGTTGCCGACGAACCAAATGACAGTAGCGCCGTGCACAGCGCCAATGCCTGGATGATGGAGGTTCTCATGCGGCGATGTCCTTGGCGCGCAGAGCGGCAATCTGCTCACGCCATTGAGTCTGTTCCGGCTGGCCTTCTGTGCGTTGACCATATAGCTGGGCTATCTGTGTACCGTCGGCGGCAAACAGTTCCAGGCTGGTGACGATGCCGTCTTTGGTCGGCTTGCGCGTGATCCAGCTTTCGGCAATGGCTCCGCCGATCAGATGCAGGGTAAAACGCCGGTTGAACACGTTAATCCAGCCATCTTGCGGCATTAGACGTTCAATTAGCCCGGTGAAGATCTGTACGCAGCCGCGGTTACCGACAAAGATCATGATTTCGTTCTGCGCCTGCTGTGCCGCACCGAGGATCTGCGCCAGCGCCTGGTTGTCCACCTGATAGGCCAGATCGTCGCCCACGGCTCGAAACGCCTGCTGGCGTGACAGTTGATGGCGGTTTAGCAGCGCGAAGAATTGGTGCACGTCGGTCATGGCGCGCCATTCGCGGTCGATTTGTGCGTTGTCCGGCGTGGTGTCGGTTGCCTTTACCGCTGCCGGCTGCAACGCCAGCGGTGGATTGCTCTCACCGGCATGACGTTCTACCAGCGTCATCCAGGCAGCAAGGTCGGTTTCTTCGGTGGTATACACCTTATGCAGAGCATCTCCCTGATGATCGAAAAATTGAATGCTGTGGCGCACGCCGCGTTTATTGGTTTCACTCAGGCTGAAGGCGCTGGCCCACTGGTTGAGGAATAGCCGCAGATCCAGTTCACGCGGATTGAGAATCAGCCCGGCGTGACCGCTCAGGTGCTGGTGCTGATAGCGCCCCAACTGTTCATGCACGGCGTAGGCGTTGCGGGTGATGGACTTGGTGACGCCGACCTGTTCCAACTGTGTGAGCAGGCTACGGGCGTCGCTGTGCAGGCGGCGAGCATCATGACCGACGCGAGCATGGGTCAGTTCCGCCTCGCTAACGCCGAGCAGCTCCGCCAGATCGCGGGCATATTTACCGGGATGGTCGATTTTCGCTTGCTGGTAGCGGGCATAGAGCGTGTTGTTCATTCGTGATCTCCTGACGTAATGGGGTAGCGGCGGGCGTTGGCCCACCGAATAATCAAGCGATTACCACTGGTAGCTGACCAGCAGTTTGGCGTTGCGGCCATCCTGCGGAATGCCCAGTGGCGAGTAATATTCTTTGTCGAAGGCATTGCCCAGCACCACGGTAGTGGTGACGCCTTGCCACTCGGCGCGCCCCTTATAACTTAGGTAGAAGTCATTGACGCCGTAGCCGGCCTGTTGTGCGCTGCCGCTCGGCACGTGTGTGGCGCGCTCGGCAAAGGTGGCAACCCAGCCGGTAGACAGGCCGGTATCGGCGATCGGTATGTCCAGCGAGCTGGTGACGGTATCGGGGTTGATGCTGGCGAGCCAGTCGCCGCTTTGACCATTCAATTCGCCGCTGTGCGACCTGTCTTTACCGCGGGTGCGATTGTAAGCTACATCCCAGTTGAACCACGTGGTCTGATAATTGAGGGAGGCATCCCATCCCCAGATTTTTGCCCGTGAGATGTTTTTCGAGGCGGTTTGTGTACGGGTGACATATAGATCGATGTAATCCTTGGCGTCGGTATCAAAGTAACTGGCTTTGAACTGCAGGCTGTCATTCGCCATCAGCAGGTCGTCGAAGCGCAGGCCAAACCCGGTTTCGGTGGTACTGGTGGTCTCAGGTCGTAGATCCGGGTTAGGCACCCAGTAGTTACCGGGGAAATGGCGTGAGTCGTTGTACATCTCGCCCATGGTCGGTGCGCGGAACGCCTGCGAATAGGAACTGAACAGCATCAGCCAATCCGTTGGCGAATAGGTTAACGCACCACGAGATGACCATCTGTCGGCGTTAACATCGTCGTGCCCCTGACTGCTGCCTTTATAGTCGTCATAACGTGTGCCAGCCAATAGCGTTACAGGGATATCACGTAGCGTAATTTCATCTTGCAGCCAGCCTGAAGCGAAGTTGATCTTCGCTTGAGGGAAACTGGTGGTGGCGCCGCCCGGACTTTGTTTCTGTTGATAGGTTTCGGTGCCATAGGTCAGCAAATGCGAAGCGAAACTATCGGCGAACAGACGAGTGCGGTTTTCCAGTTTGACACCATTGGTAGTTTGCTTGCGGAACTCGCCCGCAGAGGCGGCGTTATGCGCATTGATTTTGACTTCCGAGGTGTACACCTTGACGACGGCGTTCAACCATTCCTGATCCAGCGGCTTGACCTTGTAGCTCAATGCCGCATCGCGCTGGATAGTCGAACGCTCGGTCAGGGGATTGGTGTTGGAATAGTTTGCATCTTGTGGGTTTTTGGGCTCACGGGCGCGGTTGTTGTAGTAGCGCAAATCGCCGCTCAGCGACTGGTTTTCGTCGATATGCCAGGTACCCTTGGCCAACACATTGCTAATGGTTTCGTCATTAGGTGCATCAAAACCGTTGCCCTGATGCAAGTCACCAACGTCGCGGGTGCCGAATGACAGCAGGCCGTCAAGCGTGTCGGTTCGCCCATAGGCGCTGGCACCCATGCCCAGACTGTGATCGCCGCTGCCGGCGGTGCCAAAGACCCGGTAGCCGCTGTCACGGCCCGGCAGCAACAGATCGGCAGCGTCGACGGTTTCATAGGCTATGACACCACCCAGCGCGCCGCTGCCATACAACAGCGCCGCGGGGCCGCGCACCACTTCGATGCGTTTCACCAGCGCCGGATCAAGGAAAGTCCCGCCGATGTGACCGGTGTCGGTACCCTGACGGATACCGTCGACCAGCGTCAATATGCCGTTTTTACCGAAACCGCGCATCGAAACGTCCTGCCCATTGCTGCGGCCAGTACCGCTGACGGTAATGCCAGGCACCTTGCGCAGCATATCGGCGGCGGAGGAGGCGGTCTGGCTTTCCGGGCTGTCACCGTTAATGACGGTGACCATCATCGGCGCTTCAAAACTGCTGCGCTGATTGCCGGTGGCGACCACGGTGAGGGTGTCGTCTTTACTGGAGGTGGGTTTCGTGGCCGCATCGTTGGCGGGTGCCGCGGTGTTGGCAAACGCCACCGCTGGCAGCGCACAGGCGATAGCCAGGCTTAAGGCAGAAAAGCGCGGTCTGGTGGCAAAGATAAGAGGCATGGGCAACTCTCCGTATGCTGTTAAACATATCAATAGATTTGCTGGCTGCCTGGATCAAAAGATCGGGGTGGCTCGCAGGGAAGGTTTTTTATTTTTACTTGGTCAGGATCAATTTTCCTGCTTTGGTCTGGCGCAGCTGATAGCGCTGGCCTTGATGCGTAATAATGGCGATGCCGTCTGCGCCCAGCAGTTGCTGACTGTCGTAACTTGGCCTTGGCAGGTCGCTCTGGATGGCGATTGACGAGCCCGATGGCACAGGATTCTGGTTCGATTTTTCCATAGGTGCGGCCTAAAATATAAATAACAAATGGTAATCAATATCAAATTGATAATCATTATCATGTGAACATTAAGTTACATCAAGGAAAATTTATTTACCATTGGAACCTTTTTGCTTACATGGCAACTGGCGGCGAGGGCGACGCGCAGTCGCCCATATGGCGTGGGGTTATTTCAGCAGGGTTTCGATGCGATCGAAGAGTTTTTCCGGCTTGGTGATCGGCGCAAAGCGGGTAACACGCTGACCGTCGGCGGTCAGCAAGAATTTGGTGAAATTCCATTTGATGCGCTGAATGCCGAACAGCCCCGGCGCCCGGCGCTTCAACTCACTGAACAACGGATGCGCGCCCGGCCCGTTGACGTCTATTTTGCTGAACAGCGGAAAACTGACGCCATAGTTCATGGTACAGAAACTGGCAATCTCCAGGGTATTACCCGGTTCCTGTGCACCGAACTGATTGCATGGAAAGCCCATCACCACCAGACCGCGCTGGCGATAGTATTGCCACAGATTTTCCAGGCCGCGGTATTGCGGTGTAAAACCGCACTTGCTGGCGGTATTGACCAGCAGATAGGCGCGTGCCGGGTAGTCGGACAGGGTTTTGGCTTCGCCTTGCAGCGTAGTGCAGGGGATGGTCAACAGTGAAAGGCTCATGCAGGGAACTCCAAATCCTGTAGCTCGGGCGAGGAGGCGATTTGCCGGTTGCTACCAGTATAGATGAGCATTGAAAACAGCGTCATCGGGGCAGGTATGCCCCGATGAGGGCGGATTAGAAACGGCTATCGACCGCATCGGCCAGCATCGCCAGCAGTTGCTCGCTGTCGGACCAGCTCAGGCAAGGATCGGTAATCGACTGGCCGTAGGTCAGCGGTTGGCCGGCGACGATTTTTTGCGTGCCTTCCACCAGGAAGCTTTCCGCCATCACACCCACCACGGCGGCAGAGCCGGCGCGGATCTGCTGGCAGATATTCTCGGCAACGTCCAGCTGGCGGCGATGCAGCTTCTGGCAGTTGCCGTGGCTGAAATCAATCACCAAGTGTTCCGGCAGGTCAAACTCGCGCAGACTATCGCAGGCGGCGACGATGTCCGTCGCATGGTAGTTCGGCGTTTTACCGCCGCGCATGATGATATGGCCGTAGGGGTTGCCACTGGTCTGGTAAATGGTCATCTGGCCACTTTTGTCTGGCGAAAGGAACATATGACCGGCGCGTGCGGCACGGATGGCGTCAATGGCAATGCGGGTATTGCCGTCGGTACCGTTTTTGAAACCGACCGGGCACGACAGCGCAGACGCCATTTCACGGTGGATTTGGCTTTCGGTGGTTCGTGCACCGATGGCACCCCAGCTGATCAGGTCGGCAATATATTGCCCGATCACCATATCCAGAAATTCGGTGGCGGTCGGCAGCCCCAGTTGATTAACGTCGAGCAACAGTTTACGCGCCATTTCGATGCCGCGATTGACCTGATAACTGCCGTCCAGATCGGGATCGGAAATCAGCCCCTTCCAGCCCACCACGGTGCGTGGTTTCTCGAAATAGGTGCGCATTACGATTTCCAGGCGATGCTGATAACGTTCGCGCAATGCATTAAGTCGGCCGGCGTAATCCATGGCTGCATCCAGATCGTGGATGGAGCAGGGGCCGATCACTACCAGCAGACGGGAGTCTTCGCCTGACAGGATCCGTTCAATACGTTTACGTGACGCCGTCACGTTATCCGCCACCGTCGCAGAAATTGGCAGCTTGTCCGCCAGCGCTTGCGGCGTAACCAGGCTGTCGATGCGCGCGGTCCGCAATTCATCTGTTTTATGCATGATTATCTCTGAATCTTTTCTTCGCTGCGGCAGGAGTACCGGGAAGTGATGGCGATCACAATAACGCAAAAACGGCCGATTTCAACCGTTCGACGCGATAACTGTTGTACAAAACCGACAAAAGTTGACAAATACGGCGGGAGAGGAATGTTCGGCAGCCGTTTGCTGCCGAACAGGGTTAAAACATTCGGCGGCTCATACCGAGGATATCGAGAATTTTGGTGGAGATTTCCTCGACAGAGTAGTTGGTGGAGTTCAGATAGCGGATTTGATTTTTTCGGAACAATGCTTCGACTTCGGCTATCTCCATCCGGCACTGGCGCAACGAAGCATAACGGCTATTTTCACGGCGCTCTTCACGGATGGCCGCCAGACGTTCCGGGTTAATCGTCAGGCCAAACAGTTTATGTTGAAACGGCTTCAGCGCGGCGGGCAAATGCAGGTTGTCCATATCGTCGGCGATAAACGGGTAATTGGCGGCGCGAATGCCAAACTGCATGGCCAGATAGAGGCTGGTCGGGGTTTTGCCACAGCGCGATACGCCGAGCAGGATCACCTGCGCCTGATCGAGGTTGCGCAGCGAAATGCCGTCGTCATGCGCCAGCGTGTAGTCAATGGCCGCGATGCGCGCGTCATATTTGCCCAGGTTGCTTGCCGTCAGCCCATGGGTACGGTTGGGGACCGGTGTAGGTTCGACGTCCAGTTCACCCTGCAACGGGCCGACCAGCGCCTGCACGATATCCTGGCAGAATCCTTCGCTTTGGGTGATCACATTACGCACTTCTGGCGAAATGATGGAATAAAACACCAGTGGCCGCACGCCGGTCTGCTGGTAGATGTCATTGATTTGCTGGCTGACGGCGCGCGCGCGCGCTTCGGTTTCGACAAACGGCAGGGTAAAGGTGGTGGCTTTGACCGGAAATTGCGACAGTACCGCGTGTCCCAGAACCTCTGCGGTGATCGCCGTGCCGTCTGAAATATAAAATACGCTTCTTTCCACCCGTGACTCCTTAACTGAAAAATACAATTCCTGCTGCGGCAAGGCGATGGCCTGTCGTTCAAACATAATGGGCTCCAGAGTATTCGGCGGTAAAGAGGCTAGCAAAAAAAGTGTGACGCCAACGGATTCCCCAACGGTTAGCCGGCCGAAAAGCGCAAAAATAAGAACATTCCGGTCAGGCGACATTTTTAAAATGTAGTTTTGATTTTTATAAAAAATAGAAATCAATTATTTTCAATCGATTTAGCGGCTTATTGACGATAATTTCTACAAAGGTGCGCAATTGACTTTCTTTTCAAACAAGAATTTAAAATATACGTAATTTGTTGAATTTACGCACTTTAACGTGCGGCAGGGTGGTTTGCGCGGAAAAAGGGCGTTTAGGTAATTCTCTTAAAATCCATTTTCTTCATCGGGTTGATCGATTCACCTTTCCAATTCTTATGGATGATTGTGCTAGTCTGGTTCGGCTCAAAATAAGGGCGAACAACGCAATTGAATTAAATCCGTCTATACCCTACTGATAGCAATAAGGATTGTCTCGATGTCCAATAATGGCCCAGACTTGCGTAATGTGCTTTGGTACAACCAGCTTGGCATGCACGACGTTGACCGTGTTGGCGGCAAAAATGCATCGCTCGGTGAAATGATCACCAATCTGTCCGATTTGGGCGTGGCCGTGCCAAATGGCTTTGCCACCACCGCCCAGGCGTTTAACGATTTCCTCGAACAAAGCGGTGTCAACCAGCGCATTTATCAGTTACTGGATCAAACTGACGTTGATGACGTCGCCCAACTGGCCAGGGCCGGTGCGCAGATTCGCCAATGGATTATCGATACCCCGTTCCATGCGGAGTTCGAACGCGAAATCAACCTGGCTTATCAGCAACTGGCCGATGGCGAACCGGAAGCCTCCTTTGCCGTGCGCTCTTCCGCTACCGCAGAAGATATGCCCGATGCCTCGTTTGCCGGCCAGCAGGAAACCTTCCTGAACGTGCAGGGCATTGATGCCGTGATGATTGCCATCAAGCACGTATTTGCCTCGCTGTTCAACGATCGCGCCATTTCCTATCGCGTGCATCAGGGCTACGATCACCGCGGCGTGGCGTTGTCCGCCGGCGTGCAACGCATGGTGCGTTCCGATCTGGCCTCGTCCGGCGTGATGTTCACCATCGATACCGAATCCGGTTTTGATCAGGTGGTGTTTATCACCTCGGCATACGGTCTGGGTGAAATGGTGGTGCAGGGCGCGGTCAACCCGGACGAGTTCTATGTGCACAAGCCAACGCTGCTGAACGGTAAACCGGCTATCGTGCGCCGTAATATCGGTTCCAAAAAGATCCGCATGGTGTACGCGCCGTCGCAAGACCACGGTAAGCAGGTGGCGATTGAAGACGTGCCAGAGGCGCAACGCAATCGTTTCTCTCTGAGCGACGATGAAGTACAGGCGCTGGCGCACCAGGCACTGCTGATTGAAAAACACTACGGCCGCCCGATGGATATCGAGTGGGCGAAAGACGGCCACACCGGTAAGCTGCTGATCGTTCAGGCGCGTCCGGAAACCGTGCGCTCCAACGGGCAGGTGATGGAGCGTTATCAGCTCAACGGCAGCAGCAAGGTACTGGTAGAAGGCCGCGCCATTGGCCATCGTATCGGTGCCGGCCCGGTAAAGGTGATCCATGACATCAGCGAAATGGATCGCATCCAGCCGGGCGACGTGCTGGTGACCGACATGACCGACCCGGACTGGGAACCGATCATGAAGAAGGCGGCGGCAATCGTTACCAACCGTGGCGGTCGTACCTGCCATGCGGCGATCATTGCTCGGGAGCTGGGTATTCCTGCGGTCGTGGGCTGCGGCCATGCCACCGACGTGCTGAAAGACGGCCAGAAGGTGACGATATCCTGTGCCGAAGGCGATACCGGTTACGTTTACCAAGACATGCTGGACTTTACCGTGCAGAGTTCAGAAGTGAACGAACTGCCGGAACTGCCGTTGAAGATCATGATGAACGTCGGTAACCCGGATCGCGCCTTTGACTTTGCCTGTCTGCCGAACGAAGGTGTCGGTCTGGCGCGTTTGGAGTTCATCATCAACCGGATGATCGGTGTGCACCCACGCGCGCTGCTGGAGTTCGATCAACAAACGCCAGAGTTGCAGCGTGAAATCAAGGAGTTGATGCAGGGCTATGACCATCCGGTGGAGTTTTATGTCGGTCGTCTGACCGAAGGGATCGCGACGCTGGGTGCGGCGTTCTGGCCAAAACGCGTTATTGTGCGGCTGTCCGATTTCAAATCCAACGAGTACGCCAACCTGGTCGGTGGTGAAAAATACGAACCGCATGAAGAAAACCCGATGCTGGGCTTCCGCGGCGCCGGTCGCTATGTTTCGGACAGTTTCCGTGATTGCTTCGCACTGGAATGCGAGGCGGTGAAACGGGTGCGCAACGACATGGGGCTGACCAACGTGGAAATCATGGTGCCGTTTGTGCGTACCGTGGCGCAGGCGGAAGCGGTAGTCGCGGAACTGGCGCGCCAGGGGCTAAAGCGTGGCGAGAACGGGCTTAAAGTGATCATGATGTGCGAGATCCCATCCAACGCGCTGCTGGCGGATCAGTTCCTTGAGCACTTCGATGGCTTCTCGATTGGCTCCAATGACATGACGCAGCTGGCGCTGGGGCTGGATCGCGATTCCGGCGTGGTTTCCGAACTGTTTGACGAGCGTAACGACGCGGTGAAAGCGCTGCTGTCAATGGCGATCCAGGCAGCCAAGCGCCATGGTAAATATGTCGGGATCTGCGGACAGGGTCCGTCGGACCATGAGGATTTTGCCGAATGGTTAATGGAGCAGGGGATCGATAGCCTGTCGCTTAATCCGGACACCGTGGTGCAAACCTGGATTAATTTGGCCAAGTAAAAATAAATTGCGCCAATAAAATATAATTCATTGCTAAAAGCCGCAGTAGTTATGCGGCTTTTTTATTTCCAGATGTAAGTGAATATGGCAATAAATAATAATGCAGGGGAAAGGGACAAAAAAAAGCCCATCCAAAGACGGGCAAAGACTACACACAGCAATTTACATGTATGGCATTACATTGTTTGGGAAACTTGCTTGAAATTAGGGGGTTAAAGCAAGATATGGCAATAATACTAGGTACTTGGCTTAAATTAGTCATTAAGAATCGTCCTAATAAGCCAATTAACCCCAAGTTTGTCATTTATGTCGTCAAATTACAGACAAATATAAGCTGCATTTATTCGGCATGTTTAATCGCCTCTCAGCAATTTAGTCAGGATCGCAGAATATATTTTGCTGATTTACTCAATGAGCGGCTGCGGCGGAATAATTGTATCAGGCACCTGCCCATGAGCGGGCAGATGCCAAACGGCTTACAGCTGTTCCAAATCCTTGGCGACCTCTTCGAGATCGGCCGTTGGCTCGGGGGCTTCGTTCATCCAGGCGGTCAGTAAACGGTATGACACCGCTAATACTACCGGTCCGATGAACAGCCCGATCATGCCAAACGCCAGCAGGCCGCCAATCACGCCGGACAGAATCAGAATCATCGGCAAGTCGGCGCCCATGCGAATCAACACCGGACGCAGGAAGTTGTCCAGGGTGCCGACCACGCAGCTCCACACCAGCAATACCGTGCCCCAGGTGGTGTCGCCGCTCCAATACAGCCAGATAATTGCCGGGATCAGCACCGGTAATGGCCCCAGTTGCGCGACGCAGAAGATAAACATCAGTACCGCCAGCAGGGTCGCGGCCGGGATACCGGTGATCGCCAGACCAATCGCGCCCAGCACCGACTGCACCAGCGCAGTCACCACCACGCCTAAAGCGACGGCACGGATGGCTTGTCCACCCAGCAGAACCGCCGCGTCACCGCGTTCGGCACCGAGACGTACCGCAAAGTGGCGGATACCCAATGCCACCTGTTCGCCGCGTGCGTAAAGCAGTACGCTAAACAACACCATCAGCGAGCAGTGCATCAGGAAACGGCCAATGTGCGCGGCCTGAGCTGCGAACCAGGTGGCTGTCTGGCCGAAATAGGGTTGTACCTTGGCAATCAGTGCACCGCCACCGCTGTTAATCAACGTGTGGTAACTGTTGTAGATCTTATCGCCGATCATTGGAATAGAGTTCAACCATGCCAGATCGGGAATATGCACTTTGCCTGGCGTACTGGCCCAGGCGACGATCGGCGCGCTGTTATCCACCACGCTGTTCACCAGTAGCGCAATCGGCATGACGAACAGCACGATCAGAATCAGCGTCATGACCAAGACCGCCAGTGAACGACGTCCCCACAGCAGGTTCTGTAATTTAATCAATAATGGCCAGGTGGCGATGACCACCATGCTGGCCCAGGCGAAGCCAAGTATAAAAGGTTGAACCACCCAAAAGCAGGCAACGATCATTATGGCAATGAACATCACGCCAAAGATAATTCTTGGCAAATCATATCGCGGTTGTGGGACTGTCATGAAAGGGTTCTCATCCTGTTAGGTAAATTCCTTTGCTGCGTCTGATAATCATGATGCATTTTTGCCAAATTTCACAGTGCGGCGCACAATTTGCCGCGCAGGGTCACGCCGGTTGCCGTTGTTGAACACCGAGGAGCAGGGGGGAAATGCCGCGCGATTAATTGGTTATCTGCTACTGAGAAGTATGATAGTTTTTAACGATAACCAAAACAGGATGGGTCTGGCTCCAGGCTCGGCCAGGCGTTCAAATTAGACAGACAGGCGCATAAAAAGCAATGATCCCACAGATTTCTCAGGCTCCCGGCCTCGTTCAACGGGTGCTCGATTTTTTGGCAGCGTTAAAACAACACGGATTCAATGGCGATATTGCCACCAGCTACGCCGATCGCCTGACCATGGCGACCGATAACAGTATTTATCAACTACTGCCCGATGCGGTGGTGTTCCCGCGTTCAACCAGCGACGTGGCGCTGCTTGCCCGGCTGGCTGCAGACGAAAAGTTCAGCTCACTGACCTTTAGCCCACGCGGCGGCGGCACCGGCACCAACGGCCAGTCGCTCAACAGCGGCATCGTGGTAGACATGTCGCGCCATATGAATCGCATTCTGGATATCAATCTGGAACAAGGCTGGGTACGGGTTGAGGCCGGGGTGATCAAGGATCAGCTCAACCAATATCTCAAGCCGTTCGGCTACTTTTTCTCGCCGGAACTGTCAACCAGCAACCGCGCTACCCTGGGCGGCATGATCAACACCGATGCTTCTGGGCAGGGCTCGCTGGTGTATGGCAAAACATCCGATCACGTACTGGGGCTGCGCGCAGTATTGCTGGGTGGAGAAATGCTCGACACGCGCGCCATGCCGACGACGCTGGCGGAAACGATTGCCTTGGAGCATACCCAGGAAGGGCGTATTTATCACACCGTATTGCATCGCTGTCGCGAGCAGCGCGCGCTGATTCTGGATAAATTCCCCAAACTAAACCGCTTCCTGACTGGCTACGATCTGCGGCATGTGCTGAGTGACGATCTGCAAACCTTCGATCTGACGCGCATCCTGACCGGTGCCGAAGGAACGCTGGCGTTTATCACCGAAGCCCGGCTGAACATTACGCCGTTGCCGAAAGTACGGCGGTTGGTGAACGTCAAATACGACTCGTTCGATTCGGCATTGCGCAACGCGCCGTTTATGGTGGAGGCCAAGGCGCTGTCGGTAGAAACCATCGACTCCAAGGTGTTGAATCTGGCGCGGGAAGATATTGTCTGGCATTCGGTCAGCGAGTTGATCACCAACGTGCCGGACAAGCAGATGCTGGGGTTGAATATCGTTGAATTTGCCGGCGACGATGAACCGCTGATTGAGCAGCAGCTGGATAGCCTGTGCCAACGGCTGGATGCGCTGATCGCCGATCGTCAGGCCGGGGTGATCGGCTATCAGGTCTGTGGCGATCTCAACGGTATCGAGCGTATTTACAATATGCGCAAAAAGGCGGTTGGGCTGCTGGGCAACGCCAAAGGGCAGGCCAAACCGATCCCGTTTGCCGAAGATACCTGCGTACCGCCGCAGCATCTGGCTGATTATATCGCCGAATTCCGCCAATTGCTTGATAGCCATAATCTCAGCTACGGCATGTTCGGCCATGTTGACGCTGGCGTATTGCACGTGCGCCCGGCGTTGGACATGTGCGATCCGCAGCAGGAAATGCTGATGAAGCAGATTTCCGACCAGGTGGTGGCGCTGACCGCCAAATACGGCGGTTTGCTGTGGGGGGAGCACGGTAAAGGTTTCCGTGCAGAATACAGCCCGGCATTCTTTGGCGAAACGCTGTTCGAAGAGCTGCGCCGTATCAAGGCAGCGTTCGATCCGGACAACCGGCTGAATCCGGGCAAGATCTGTTCACCGCTTGGCGTGGATGCGCCAATGATGCAAGTCGACGCCGAAAAGCGCGGCACCCTCGACCGCCGCATCCCGATCGCGGTGCGCAGTTCGTTCCGTGGCGCCATGGATTGCAACGGTAATGGCCTGTGTTTCAACTTTGACGTGCGCAGCCCGATGTGCCCATCGATGAAAATCACCGGCAGTCGCATTCATTCGCCAAAGGGGCGGGCGGCGCTGGTGCGTGAATGGCTGCGCCTGTTGAGCGAGCAGGGGGTAGATCCGCTGGCGCTGGAGAAGGCTCTGCCACAACAGCGACTGAGCTTCCGCGCCCTGATCGAAAAAACTCGCAACAGCTGGTATGCCGGCAAGGGCGAGTATGATTTTTCGCATGAGGTAAAAGAGGCAATGTCCGGCTGTCTGGCCTGCAAAGCCTGCTCCACTCAATGCCCGATCAAGATTGACGTGCCGGGCTTCCGCTCGCGTTTCCTGCAGCTGTACCACACCCGTTATCTGCGTCCGGCGCGAGATTACATGGTGGCCGGGGTTGAAAGCTACACGCCGCTGATGGCGAAAGCGCCGAAGGTGTTCAACTTTTTCTTCAAGCAGCCGTGGGTGCGTGAACTGAGTCGCAATGCGATCGGCATGGTCGACTTGCCGATGCTGTCGAGCCCGACGCTGCGCCAGCAACTCAGTGGGCATCAGGCTACCGCCATGACGCTGGAGCAGTTGGAAGCGCTAGCGCCGGCCGATCGCGAGCACTATGTGCTGATCGTCCAGGATCCGTTCACCAGTTATTACGATGCCAAAGTGGTTGCCGATTTCGTACGGCTGGCGGAAAAACTGGGTTATAAACCGGTACTGCTGCCATTTTCACCCAACGGCAAGGCACAGCACGTTAAAGGCTTCCTGACGCGGTTCGCCAAAACCGCGCGCAAGACTGCCGATTTCCTTAACCGTGTCGCCAAACTTGACATGCCGCTGGTGGGAGTCGATCCGGCCCTGGTGCTGTGCTATCGCGACGAATACCATGAAATACTCGGCGAGTCGCGCGGTAACTTCCAGGTGCTGCTGGTACATGAATGGCTGCGGCAGCGGCTGATGGATCGTGCCGAACAGCCGACCACCGGCGAAGCCTGGTATCTGTTCGGCCATTGCACCGAAACCACCGCGCTGCCGGCCAGCAGTCAGCAATGGGCCGATATCTTTGCCCGTTTTGGCGCCAAACTGGAAAATGTCAGCGTCGGTTGTTGCGGCATGGCCGGCACCTACGGGCATGAAAGTAAAAATCTGCAAAATTCGCTCGGCATTTATGAATTATCATGGCACCAGGCGCTGCAACGCTTGCCACGTCAACGTTGTCTGGCGACTGGCTATTCCTGCCGCAGCCAGGTCAAGCGTATTGAGGGCAATGGCGTGCGGCATCCACTACAGGCCCTGTTGGAGATGATAGCGTGAAGCTATGGAAACGACACACGACTCTGGAACAGCTTAACCATTCCAGCACCGGCTGCATGGTGAGCCATATTGGCATTGAATTCACCCACATTGGCGACGATTACCTTGAGGCCACCATGCCAGTAGATAGCCGCACCACCCAGCCGTTTGGCCTGCTGCACGGCGGCGCGTCGGTAGTGTTGGCGGAATCTATGGGGTCGATGGCGGGCTATTTGTGCACCGAAGGCGAACAGAAAGTGGTTGGGGTGGAGATCAATGCCAATCATCTGCGCGCGGTATTTGAAGGCCAGGTGCGCGGCGTATGCCGTGCGCTGCATGCCGGCCGGCGTAATCAGGTCTGGCAGATTGAAATCTTCGATGCCCGTGACAAACTGTGCTGCATTTCGCGCCTGACTACCGCGGTGATTGAATAACTACCGGCCCTGCGGGCGCTTCGGCCTGCAGGGCAGTTTGCCGCAACCGGGTTTGTTGCTGGATCAGCGCATACGCCACATAATACTTATAAATATTACTGACATACTGTACCGTTTCCCGGCCGATACGCGCCGCCGCAACCCGTTCGACGTTATTGAACCACACGTTGTGATCCAAGCCGAGCCGTGCCGCCTCCTTGCGTAGCAGGGCGATGCGGCGTGGGCCGGCGTTATAGGAGGCAAAGGTGAACAGCAGTTTGTCCAGATGAGTCATGGGTTGGTCGGCATAATAACGATCCATCATAAAACGGATGTATTTTATCCCGGCATTGATATTGGGCTCCAATTGGCGAATATCGCCGACGTTCAACTCCCGGCCGGTCGCCGGCATCACCTGCATCACGCCAATGGCGCCCGTCTTACTGCGCACCCGCTGATCGAGTCGCGACTCCTGATAACCCTGTGCAACCATCAGCAACCAATCGATGCCATACTGATTACCGTATTTATGAAACAGATCGCGCACCTGAATGAATTTTTGCATTTCATCGTGCTGGGTGGCGTTTTTCACCCATTGGGTGCTCTTCAGGTACTTTTTGAGTTGCATATTGCCGAAGGTGCTGCCGATTTTGTGCCGTTCGCAAAACAGGTCGAGCTGGGCTTTCAAGAGCGGTGAATGCTTGCGCATTGCCAGCGCAATCTGGCGGTCCTGGTGTAAGAACAGCTGCGGTTCAATGACGATATCGGCAAATATCTGCTGCCAGAACAGTGCCAGATAACGATCGGTAACGCTGTAATCCACCAGGCCGGCGTTGAGCATTTCCAGCACATCCTCTGGCTCAAAGTTGCCTGGCGCGCGTTGTATCTCGACCGGCGGGTGCCGTTGCTGTTTTAGCGTCCGGTTCAATTGCTCGAGGCTTTGATAGTAGCTGCTGGTGGGATTGACAAAAACGGCTTTGCCTGCCAGCTCCGTCAGGGACGTCACCGCCGGCGCATGGCGGTGGCGCACCACCACTTCATGCACCTGGCGGGCTAACGGCGTGCTGAAGTCGACCAGCGCCTGGCGCTGCGGCGTGATGGTCAGATCGGCGGCAATGATATCGCCACGTCCTGCCAGCAGCTCCGGGATTAACCGATCGCGGGCGGTGGGGATGAATACCAGACGAATCTTGTCCGCCGGGTTTTTGTGATGCTGGTTGAGCTGCTTTTCCAATGCCAGCATCAAGTCAACCATCATGCCGCGCTGGGTGGTATTGGCGCTGAGGAAATAAAACGTTTTGCTATAGGGGACCAACACCCTGACGATCCGCCGCCGTTGCATCATGTCCAGATCGCCCATATGCACCTGGATCTGCGTTTGCAATGTTAACGGCGGTTCGGCGGTGGCAGGCAAGGCGGCGAACCAGCCGCAGACTGCCAATAGCATGCCATAACGCAAGCTGGCCATAACACCCTCGCATGCAATACCCCTATGCCAAGTATAGTCATCGCGCCTTGCGTCCGCGCGAGATCATAACCGGAACGGTACCCGCTTGACGAAATCCTTCTGAAACGCATTGGCCTTTTCCCAGGTGCCTTCCATTGCATACTTCTGGCAGATCAGCGTCAGGGTATGGCGGGCAAAATGGTAGCTTTGCACACGAAACAACTGACAACGTTGTGGATTGTTGATTTCCACGATCAGACGGTTATGCAGCTTGCTCAATGCGTGCAGGTAACTCTCGTCGTCGCCGTTTTCCAGACACAGATTGGCGATATTCAGGCTGATGCTGTTGAAACGTTTCAGGGTGTCGATGTTGCATTCCGGGCGCTTCAGTGCGGCTTCCGCCATAAAGAAATCCACCGTTGCATCGCGAATGCTGAACTTGTACTCATCGATTTTTCCGAACAGCCAGGCGGTTATTGAGATGTTCATATATTCGCACCATTGATAGTAATGATAATCATTATCATATTGATTGGTGCCGTAACGATCAATCACCTGGTTGAAATTTTTCTCGTGTCCCTGGCGATCGAAAACAGGAGGGCCCTTTACTTGGTGCGCAGCGGCCCCATTTACTCAGTAGCGACTAAACTTTATACAGAACAGTAGTACACCAACGTGGCAAAACAGCATCAATTAGCGTTAAACGCATTTTTCAGACAGACAATTCACAGAAATAGGTATTTTCTATGAATGTTTAAAATGGCAAAAATGCTCGAGGTGGTTGAGCGTTGGCGTCGCCGGGACGAGCGGTACGGTAATGGGTAAAGTGATTAAAATTCAAATGAGTAAACAGGTTCATTCCCCATCCCCGAGCGTGGAGACAGCGAAATCTCCAGCGCGCTTTCCACCGGCTGAGGTGAAAAACCGGGTTTCCAGCCGATACCCTCGCAAAACAAACGGTTGAAGTGATAATCATTATCACTAACATAGTCGATATAGCCTGATTTGGCTGTGATAGAGAAAACATGAGGTAGGCGATATGCAAACAGAAAATGTCGGCACTTTCTCGTTGGAAGAGAATGTCTGGCAAGGCATTTCCCTAAGCGACAGCGCCGTCAAGCAAATCATCAAGCTGATGCAGCAGGATCCGCAGGTCAAAGGGTTACAGCTCGGGGTAAAACAGTCCGGCTGCGCCGGGTTTGCCTATGTACTGGATCTGACCCGGGAACCGGCAGACGATGACCTGCTGTTTGAACGCGACGGCGCAAAGCTTTACGTGCCGCTGAAAGCGATGCCCTTTATCGATGGCACGACGGTCGATTTTGTCCGCGAAGGGCTGAATCAGATATTCAAATTCAACAACCCTAAAGCTCAGCATGCCTGTGGGTGTGGCGAGAGTTTTGGCGTTTGAGCGATGTAATCAACATGACACGAAGCAATGTAGAAGTACCAAATGATGTACAGGCTTGGGTCAGTGAAGGTCGTTACAAGGAAGGCTTCTTTACCCAGGTGGCTACCGACGAGTTGGCCACCGGCATTAACGAAGAGGTGGTTCGCGCCATTTCGGCCAAGCGCAACGAACCTGAGTGGATGTTGGCGTTTCGGTTGGAAGCCTACCGCGCGTGGCTGCAAATGGAGGAGCCGCATTGGCTGAAAGCCAATTACGACCGGCTGAACTATCAGGATTACAGTTATTACTCGGCGCCGTCCTGCGGCAGCTGCGATGACGCCTGCGGTTCGCAGCCGGGAGCGGAACAGCAGCCGGGAGCTCAACTGGCGGAAAACAGCTATCTGACCAGCGAAGTGGAGCTGGCGTTCAACCAGTTGGGCGTGCCGGTGCGCGAGGGCAGCGAAGTGGCGGTGGACGCCATTTTTGACTCGGTCTCGGTGGCCACCACCTATCGCGAGAAACTGGCCGAAAGCGGGGTGATTTTCTGCTCGTTCGGGGAGGCAATTCAGGAATATCCGGATCTGGTGCGCAAATACCTGGGGCGCGTCGTGCCGTCCAACGATAACTTTTTTGCCGCGCTGAACGCGGCGGTGGCCTCTGATGGCACGTTTGTCTACGTGCCGAAAGGCGTGCGTTGCCCGATGGAGCTGTCAACCTACTTCCGCATCAACGCTGCAAAGACCGGCCAGTTCGAGCGAACCATTCTGATCGCCGACGAAGGCAGCTATGTCAGCTATATCGAAGGCTGTTCCGCTCCGGTGCGCGACAGCTATCAACTGCATGCGGCGGTGGTTGAAGTGATCCTGCACAAAGACGCCGAAGTGAAGTATTCGACGGTACAGAACTGGTTCTCCGGCGGCGACAGCAAGGGCGGTATTCTTAACTTCGTCACCAAGCGCGCCTTGTGTGAAGGGGCCAATTCGAAAATGTCCTGGACCCAGTCGGAAACCGGCTCGGCCATCACCTGGAAATATCCGAGCGTGATCTTGCAGGGCGACAATTCGATCGGTGAATTCTTCTCGGTCGCGCTGACCAGCGGTCATCAGCAGGCAGATACCGGTACCAAAATGATCCACATTGGCAAAAACACCAAGTCAACCATTATTGCCAAGGGTATTTCCGCCGGTCACAGCGAAAATACCTATCGCGGTCTGGTAAAAATCCTGCCGGGGGCGGAAAACGCGCGCAACTTTACCCAGTGTGACTCGATGCTGATCGGTCCTGACAGCGGGGCGCATACCTTCCCGTACGTGGAAGCACGTAATAACAGCGCGCAACTGGAGCATGAAGCCACCACCTCGAAGATCGGTGACGACCAACTGTTCTATTGCCTGCAGCGCGGCATCAGCGAAGATGATGCCATATCCATGATCGTCAACGGTTTTTGCAAGGACGTATTCTCCGAGCTACCGTTGGAATTCGCGGTCGAGGCACAAAAACTTCTTGCAATCAGCCTGGAACACAGCGTCGGTTGATTTTTGGGCGGACAAACGCCACCAGAGGACACAGCATGTTAAGTATCAAAGAGTTGAAAGTCAGTGCGGAAGGCAGTGAAATTCTCAAGGGTCTGAGCCTGGACATCAAGCCGGGTGAGGTTCACGCCATCATGGGGCCGAACGGCTCGGGTAAAAGTACCCTTTCCGCTACGCTGGCGGGACGCGAGGAATACGAGGTCACCGCTGGCGAAGTCATGTTCAAAGGCAAGGATTTACTGGCGCTGGATCCGGAAGACCGCGCCGGCGAAGGGGTGTTTCTGGCCTTCCAGTACCCGGTGGAGATCCCCGGCGTCAGCAACCATTTCTTCTTGCAAACCTCGGTGAACGCGGTACGCAAGTACCGAGGCCTGGAGCCGCTGGACCGTTTCGACTTCGCCGACTTTATCGAAGAGAAGATTGAGCTGCTGAACATGCCGGCCGACCTGCTGACGCGCTCGGTCAACGTCGGGTTTTCCGGCGGCGAGAAAAAACGCAACGACATTTTGCAAATGGCAGCGCTGGAGCCGGATCTGTGCATTCTGGACGAGACCGACTCAGGGCTGGACATCGACGCATTGAAAATCGTCGCCAACGGCGTCAACTCGCTGCGCGACGGTAAGCGGGCGTTTATTATCGTGACGCATTATCAGCGTATTCTGGATTACATCAAACCGGATTACGTTCACGTGCTTTCTCAGGGGCGCATCGTGAAATCTGGTGATTTTTCTCTGGTGAAACAGTTGGAGGAGCAGGGCTATGGCTGGCTTTCCGACCAATAATAATTCTCGTGCGCTGCAAACGCTCTATAGCCTGTTTGAAGCGCACGGTGGCGAGCAATCGCCCTATGCTCTGGCACACTGGCAGCAGGCGTTGCGACTGGGCTGGCCGACGCGCAAGCATGAAAACTGGAAGTACACGCCGCTGGAAGGGCTGCTCGAACGGCAATTCGTTGCTCCGACCGCCAGCGACATCAGCACTGCGCAGCGAGATGCGCTGGCGCTGGATATTGATGCCTATCGCCTGGTGTTTGTCGACGGCCGATACAGCGCGCAGCTGAGCGACGCCGATCTGGGCGATTATCAGTTTGAAGTGGCGAGTTATGAGGAGCCGCAGACGCTGCCGGAGCCGATTCAGCCGGAAATCTTCCTGCATCTGACCGAAAGCCTGGCGCAGGAAACCAGCCTGATTCGCTTGCCGGCCGGTAAAGTCGGCGTACGCCCGCTGTATCTGCTGCACATCAGCAGCGGTCGCGGCGAAGCAGGGGAAATCAATACCGTTCACCACCGCCACCATCTGGATATCGCGCGGGGAGCGCAGGCCAGCATTATCGAACATTACGTCAGCCTGAATGATAGCGCCCATTTTACTGGTGCGCGTCTGACGGCCAACGTTGGCGACAATGCGGAACTGCAGCACTGTAAACTGGCGTTTGAAAGCCAGCCGAGTTACCACTTCTCGCATAACGATCTGGTTATTGGCCGCGATGCGCGGGTGAAGAGTGACAGTTTCCTGCTTGGCGCAGGGCTGACGCGGCACAACACCAGCGCCCAGCTCAACGGCGAAGGCAGCAACCTGGTGATCAACAGCCTGATCTTGCCGATAGGCAAGGAGGTATGTGATACGCGTACCTATCTGGAGCACAACAAGGGTTTTTGCGAGAGTCGGCAACTGCATAAAACCGTAGTCAGCGATCGTGCCAAAGCGGTGTTCAATGGCATGATAAAAGTGGCAAAGCACGCCATCAAAACCGACGGACAGATGACCAACCACAATCTGTTGCTGGGTAACGTGGCGGAAGTGGATACCAAGCCGCAGCTGGAAATCTACGCCGATGACGTCAAATGCAGCCACGGCGCAACGGTCGGTCGTATTGACCAGGAACAGATCTTCTACCTGCAGTCGCGCGGCATCAGTCGGCACGACGCGCAGCAAATGATTATCTTCGCCTTTGCCGCCGAATTGACCGAAGGCATTAAAGACGATGTCATTCGTGAACAGGTGCTGGCGCAGATCACCCGGCGTTTGCCGCGGGAGGCAGCATGAGCTATCCAATAGAACGTGTGCGCAGTGATTTCCCGCTATTGGCGCGCGAGGTCAACGGCAAACCGCTGGCTTATCTCGACAGCGCGGCCAGCGCGCAGAAACCGCATGTGGTCATCGATCGTGAAGCCGACTTTTATCGCCATGGCTATGCCGCAGTGCACCGTGGCATTCATACGCTCAGCGCCGAAGCGACGCAGCAGATGGAAGCGGTGCGTGCACAGGTAGCACAGTTTATCAATGCCGCCTCGGCGGAAGAGATCGTGTTTGTCAAAGGCACCACCGAAGGCATCAATCTGGTGGCTAACAGCTATGGACGTCATCTGTTGCAGCCGGGCGACAGCATCGTCATTAGCGAGATGGAGCACCATGCCAACATCGTACCGTGGCAGATGCTGGCGCAGGAACAGGGTCTGACGCTGCGCATCTGGCCATTGCAGCAGGACGGCACGCTGGACATGGACCAGTTGCCTGCGCTGTTGGACGGTACCACACGACTGCTGGCGCTGACGCACGTATCCAACGTGCTGGGCACCGTCAACCCGCTAGGCGATATCATCGCGCAAGCGCATGCCGCCGGCGTCAAGGTGTTGGTGGACGGGGCCCAGGCGGTGATGCATCAGCAGCTTGACGTGCAGGCGCTGGACTGCGACTTCTATGTCTTTTCGGGTCACAAGCTGTATGGTCCTACCGGCATCGGCGTGTTATATGCCAAACAGGCGCTGTTGCAACAGATGCCACCGTGGGAAGGCGGCGGTTCAATGATCCAGCAGGTTAGTCTGACCAGTGGCACCACCTATGCCGAGCCACCGTGGCGTTTTGAGGCCGGTTCGCCCAACACCGCCGGCATGATGGGGCTGGGCGCGGCGCTGGAGTATGTTTCGCAACTGGGACTGGATCGGATCCATGAATATGAACAATCGCTGATGCACTACGCGCTGGAAGCGCTGCAACAGGTGCCACAGCTGCAGATCTACGGCCCGAGCGAGCGCGCCGGGGTGATTGCCTTTAACCTCGGTCGGCATCATGCCTATGATGTAGGCAGCTTCCTCGATCGCTACGGTATCGCCATTCGTACTGGTCACCACTGTGCCATGCCGCTGATGGCATTTTATCAGGTACCGAGCATGTGCCGTGCTTCACTGGCGTTGTACAATACCCGGGAAGAAGTGGATCGGCTGGTGGCCGGCCTGCAGCGAATTCAGCAGCTGCTGGGCTGATAGCCCGCGGCGGAACTTTTATAGGAAGCCTCATGGCAAATTTGCCGGATAAAGACAAACTGGTGCGCAATTTTTCGCGTTGCCTGGATTGGGAAGACAAGTACCTGTATGTGATCGAACTGGGGGGGCGCTTGCCGCCGCTTGACGACGCCGAACGTCAGCCGGAGAACCTGATTTCAGGCTGTCAGAGCCAGGTGTGGATCGTGATGCAGCAGAATCCGCAAGGGCAGGTTGAATTCCACGGCGACAGTGATGCCGCCATCGTCAAGGGGCTGATGACCGTGGTCTTCATCCTGTATCGTGATTTGACGCCTCAGCAAATCGTCGATCTCGACGTGCGGCCTTTTTTTGCTGAACTGGCGCTCAGCCAGCATTTGACCCCTTCGCGTTCGCAAGGTCTGGAAGCGATGATCCGTGCAATTCGCCTGAAAGCGTCTCAGTTGCTGTAACCCCGCATAATCGACTCATTGATAGCAGCCATTTGTCAATGAGTCTTTACAATCAGCGTTGCTGGCCCAATCTCGCAACAAATAAATCGATATATCAATAAGTTGGCTGCTATTGCCGCGGCGAGGTGTCGTGCCAGCGATAACGTTATAACGTCTTGATTTTATGTCGTTTATTGCCTTTGTACCTAGAGTTGCTAGTATTAAACGGGTAATTGTCTGATTTACCTGCCGACAACCGCTAGATAGCCTTGTGGCCGAACCGTACAAAAAAGGGAAGAGCATGAAACGTGCGTTGACTTTAATGGGCGTGTTATTCGCCACCGTTCTGGCCGGCACGCAAGCCGCCAGCGCGACCGAATACCCGCTGCCACCGGCTGATAGCCGTCTGATTGGCGAAAACACGATTTACACCGTGCCGAACGACGGTCGTTCGCTGGAGGCAATCGCCGCTGATTATCAAATCGGCCTGCTAGGCATGTTGGAGGCCAATCCGGGTACCGACCCTTACTTGCCGAAGCCAGGCTCGGTGCTGACTATTCCAACCCAGATGCTGTTGCCTGACACGCCGCGTGAAGGGATCGTGGTGAACCTGGCCGAACTGCGCCTGTATTATTACCCGAAAGGTGAAAATAAAGTGATCGTCTACCCGATCGGTATTGGCCAGACCGGCATGCATACGCCGCTCAAGGTCACCTCTGTCAGCCAGAAAATACCGAACCCGACCTGGACGCCAACAGCCAACATCCGCAAGCGCTATGCCGCGCAGGGCGTGAAATTGCCGGGCGTGGTGCCGGCAGGTCCGGAAAATCCGATGGGTCTGTTCGCCATGCGTTTGTCCATGGGACACGGCGAGTACCTGATTCACGGCACCAACGCCAACTTCGGTATTGGCATGCGCGTCAGCTCCGGCTGTATCCGCCTGCGTCCGAACGATATCGAAGCGCTATTCAACATGGTGCCGAAGGGGACGCGAGTGCAGATTATCAACGAACCGGTGAAAGTGTCGGTTGAGCCGGACGGCAAGCGTTATGTTGAAGTGCATCAACCGCTGTCGAAAGTCGAGAGTGACGATCCGCAGACCATGCCGATTCACCTGTCCAAAGGCCAGCAGAAGTTCGTCAACGATGCGGCCACCGACAAGGTCGAGTTCGACAGCGCCATCACACGGCGTTCTGGCATGCCGGTGCTGGTCAGCGTAGGGCAGAACCCTTCGGAAGTTGCTCTGCCTTCTCTGAGGCTGTTTGGCGGCGATAAAAGCAATGCTCCGGCCACCGAAGGCGCGCCGATTTCACAAGCGAAGTAACCTGACCTGCTGATATCCCAAGCCTGGCCGATGCGCCGGGCTTTTTTATGGCTGCGGTTTGGTGCCGTTAATCCAGTGGAATGGTCGAGTTGAAGCAGGAAAGGGGAGGCATTGTCTAAGGCAAAAAAAACGGCGCACAATGTGCGCCGTTTTTAATTACCGAAGCTAACTTACTTTTTGTAAGCGTGAGCTTGGTTGTCCAGACGCTGGTTAGCACGTGCTGCGTCGTCTTTAGCTGCTTGAACGTCAGAACGGATTGCGTTCACGTCGTTGCTCAGCTGATCAACTTTAGCGTTCAGAGTCTGAACGTCAGAGGACAGTTGATCGATTTTAGCATTGCTAGAGCAGCCTGCCAGCAGAGTGGAACCCAGGATTACTGCGCCCAGTACCAGTTTAGTACGATTCATTATAACACCCTCTAGATTGAGTTAATCTCCATGTAGCGTTACAAGTATTACACAAACTTTTTTCGAAAGAGAATAATTTTTTTGTGTTAGAGCTCTTTATTTTGATCGTTCGCTCAAACTTGCATCTTGTTTTACAGAATAGTTAAAAAAACGAGGCAAAACAGCCGGATTCCATCGGACTGCTCCGATTTGCCATAGGTGAAATAATGCTCTAATGATGGTTGCGTTTTTGAGAAAATAGTTTACTGGCAATAAAAAAACGCCGCATGGCGACGTTTTTTTTGATTAAATTTTTGTCACTTTTAATTATAGCACGTGTACCGAGGCGGTATTGGTGGTGCCGCTTGGCACTAATGCACCGGATACCATCACCACCACATCGCCTTTCTGTGCCAGGCCGCTTGCCAGCGCGGCTTCTTTACCGATGCGGTAGAAGTCGTCGGTAGAGGCAATTTCTTTGACAATCTGCGGGATGACCCCTTTGCTGAGCACCAGCTGGTGTGCCGTGACTTCGTTGGTGGTCAACGCCAGGATATTGGCATCCGGGAAGTATTTGCGCACCGACTTGGCGGATTTGCCGCCGCTGGTGGCAACCACGATCAGCGGTGCATCCAGTTTTTCAGCCGTTTCAACCGCGCCGCGGCAGACGGCTTCGGTGATGCGCAGCTTGCGGCTGTCGTTCAGGCCGTCGATACGGCTCGGCATTACGCGGTCAGTGCGCTCGCAGATGGTGGCCATGATGGTCACCGCTTCCAGCGGGTATTTGCCCTTGGCACTTTCACCGGACAGCATCACGGCATCGGTGCCATCGAGAATGGCGTTGGCCACGTCACCGGCTTCCGCACGGGTAGGACGTGGGTTTTTGATCATCGAATCGAGCATTTGGGTGGCGGTAATCACCACTTTGCGCGCGCGGTTGCATTTTTCGATCATCATCTTCTGCGCAAAGATCACTTCTTCAACCGGGATTTCAACGCCCAGATCGCCGCGAGCTACCATGATGCCGTCCGACGCTTCGAGGATTTCGTCGAAGTTGTTCAGTCCTTCCTGGTTTTCGATTTTGGAGATGATTTGAATCTGCTCGCCACCGTGGGCTTTCAGATGCTCACGAATTTCCAGCACGTCCGAACGCTTGCGAATAAAGGAGGCAGCAACAAAATCAACGCCCTGTTCGCAGCCGAAGATCAGGTCGCGCTTGTCTTTTTCAGCCAGTGCCGGCAGCTGGATGGAAACGCCTGGCAGGTTAACGCCCTTGTTTTCACCCAGATCGCCGTTGTTCAGCACCTTGCAGATTACTTCGTTTTCGCTGACGTTGGTGACTTCCATGCCAATCAAGCCGTCATCGACCAGAACGATATTGCCGATCTTGAGATCGGCGGCGAAGCCGGCATAAGTCACCGCGACGCGTTCATTGTTACCAATGACGCTTTGGTCAGTGGTAAAGGTGAATGTCTGGCCGGCAACCAGCGCCGCGTCCTTGCCACCTTCCAGTTTCATGGTACGGATTTCCGGGCCTTTGGTATCAAGCAGAATGCCGGCGGTTTTACCTGTTTTGGCCATGACCGCACGCATGTTCTTGATGCGGTTGCCGTGCTCTTGGTAATCGCCGTGAGAGAAGTTGAGGCGCATTACGTTCATGCCTGCGTTTAGCAGGTCGGTCAGCATTTCTTCCGATTCGGTTTTTGGACCGATGGTACAAACGATTTTGGTCTTTTTCATGACGGTTTTTTCTACAAGTTGTGATGGATAAGAAAACGAATAAAACCGGCGTTTAAGTCGCCGATAAGGGATCTGATACGTACCTGACGTTGAAAAACATAGTTAAGAATAGGTGACCACAGTAGAAATGGGGCGGAAAAATTCAGCCCGCACCGGCGAACGGAAATGATGCGAAAAGTGATGGGAAGTGGCGTTGTAGTTATTGCGTTTTCGCAGATCAAGGGCTGAAACCATTCAACTGAAAGACGTTGCGCATTATAAAGCCATCGCCGCCGGAAACAAAATAAAAAACCGATGCGTGGCGCAGGTTTAGTCAAAACAGCAGCAAATGTGGCGCAAATGCAAATCTCTGGCGACAGTTTGTTGCGCAAATAAACCTGCTGTGAATAAAACGCTGTTTTGGTTCAGGGGGCGAGGGTGATTTCCAGCAACGTGCCGGCGGCCAGGCAAAAACAGCCGCTGGCTACCTCGGCCGGGATGTTCAGCGATTCGCCAGCAATCGCTACAAAGATGTCACTGCCGACGGTGAATTCAAATTCGCCGGACAGCACTTGAGTGAGCAGCGCATGGGGACGTTTTTGCAGTTGGCCGAATGCGCCTGCGTCATAGCGTACTTCGGCGGCGGCCGTGCCATCGCTCATTTTGCCTTCGCGACGGGCAAGGCCATTATCCAGTGAGTGAAACGGCGTTGCCGCGATAAAATTCAACATATGGCGATCCTTATAACCCATTGGCGCTTATGATAGTCGATAGAGCGGCCAGGTTCCAAAAGCAAATGGACGGCAATGACAAAGCGTAGGACCTGTGGTTTCAGCAAGCAGAGGGGGAGCGCAAGGTGTGGAATGCAGCGTGATATGGTGCGTCCGAGTGGACTCGAACCACCGACCCCCACCATGTCAAGGTGGTGCTCTAACCAACTGAGCTACGGACGCACTGAGCTGCTACACAGCACCCAATAGGCAATAAAGGTGATAAAGAAAATCGAACGGGTATCTTTATAGCCGCGCAGAATGCCGCTACCGATCACCTGAATCGAGTCGGAAATCTGGTAAATGGCTGCCAGCAGCATCAGATGCGACGCCATCGCCACCACGGCGGGATTGTCGTTATACAGCAGGGCGATCGGCTCGCGCAGCGCTGCGGTGAACAGCGCGGTGCAGCAGGCCATGGCAATGCCGACGCCGATCGCCGCATAGGCCGCCACGCGGGCGCCGTCTACGCTGCCTTCCCCCAGGCGGTGACCAACGCGGATGGTGGCGCCCACGCCGAGCGACAGCGGCATCACGAACATCAGCGCGCTGAAGTTGAGGGCAATCTGGTGGCCGGCAACCGCGACGATGCCGAGCGGTGAAACCAATAGCGCTACTACGGCAAACAGCGTCACTTCAAAGAACAGCGCCAGTGCCACAGGTATACCGATGCCGACCAGGCGTTTCAACGCCGGCCAGTCCGGCGGAGAATAATTTTCCGCCAGCTTGATGTCGCGCTGCGACGGCGCGCGGGTGGCGTACCAGCGCATCAGCAGGAACATGATCCAATACACGCTGCCGGTAGCGACGCCGCAGCCTACGCCGCCCAATTCCGGCATACCGAACTTGCCGTAAATGAAAATATAGTTAATCGGAATATTCACCAGCAGGCCGATAAAACCGATGACCATGCCCGGTTTGGTTTTTGACAGGCCTTCGCACTGGTTACGCAACACCTGAAAGAACAGATAGCCCGGCGCGCCCCACATGATGGCATGCAAATAACCGACGGCCTTGTCGGCCAGCTGCGGATCGATATTATGCATCATGTCGATCAGATACTTGCTGTTGTACAGCACCGCGATGATCAGCAGTGAAACGCCGCAGGCCAGCCAGAATCCTTGACGCACCTGATGTGCGATGCGGTCGCGGCGGCCAGCGCCGTTCAATTGGGCGATGACCGGTGTCAATGCCAGCAGCAGGCCGTGACCGAACAGGATAGCCGGTAGCCAGATCGAGGTGCCAACCGCGACTGCGGCCATATCCGTGGCGCTGTAGGCCCCGGCCATAATGGTATCCACCACGCCCATTGCCGTCTGGGATATTTGCGCGATAATTACCGGAATAGCGAGAGCCAATAAACTACGCGCTTCAATAAAGTACTTCTGCACGCATACACCTTTTTGATTATTTAACGATGAAGGAGGGTTGCCGCAAAAAGACAACAATTAAAAATAGCGGAATTTGGTCAAAATGATTGTACCTGCTGATGCCGCTTTAGCAAATGCCATGATCAAATAGTTATTAAATGCGCAGCAACAGATTTTTTGCCGCTGCGGGTTTGGATTTCTGCCACATCTGGGGCAAACTGCCCGAAGCGTTTTACATCTGTACTCAAGCTGCGTTGTGCGGTGCCAGAGCGGCTCCGTCGCGCATCGCGAGGATATACTGAAGAGGCATCTATGTTTACCGGTATTGTACAAGGCACCGCGCCGCTCGTTGCAATAGAAGAAAAACCCAATTTTCGCACCCATGTAATTGAAATGCCGCCAGCGTTGCTGCCGGGGCTGGAGCTGGGGGCGTCGGTGGCGCATAACGGCTGCTGCCTGACGGTTACCGCCGTGGAGGGCAACCGCGTCAGTTTTGATCTGATCAAGGAAACCTTGCGCCTCACCAACCTGGGTGATTTGGCGCTGGGGGATGTGGTCAACATCGAACGGGCAGCGAAGTTCAACGATGAAATCGGCGGGCATCTGATGTCCGGCCATATTATTTGTACCGCTGAGGTTGCCAAGATTTATACCTCGGAAAATAACCGCCAGGTGTGGTTGCGTATGCCCGATGCCGAATTAATGAAATATGTGTTACATAAAGGTTTCATTGGTATTGACGGGATTAGCCTGACCATTGGCGAAGTGGTAAACAACCGTTTCTGCGTGCATTTAATCCCAGAAACCCTCGATCGCACGACGCTTGGCAAGAAGCGTCTGGGTGACAAGGTGAATATCGAAATCGATCCGCAAACGCAGGCGGTGGTCGATACCGTCGAGCGCGTGCTGGCCAGCCGCGAGGCCGCGATGGCGGTGGCGGCCGAGCTGGCGCCGAAGCCTTGATCGGAGCGGCGTAATAATAAATACCCAAAACCAGAGGAGCAAAAACGTGAAGTTTTATCGGAAAACGTTGATGTTGGCGGCGCTGATGGCGCTGGCTGCCTGTAGCAGCACGTCAGAAAATAGCGCGGCCTCACCGTCGGAGAAGACGGCAGATGATACCTGCGGCGCTGCGCAGTACCAGAACTATGTGGGTAAACCGCTCTCTTCGCTGGATGGGGTGCAGATCGACGCGCGGCAGGTGCGTACCATTCCTTACAATTCTGCCGTTACCATGGATTTCAATCTGAGTCGGCTTAATTTCCTGGCGGATCAGGATGATAAGATTATTCGGGTTTATTGCGGCTGATACCGTAAGATAACCAGCAGTTAATCGGCGATGCCGGTCAGCAATGTCTGACCGGCATTTTTTATGCGCCGATGATTTGCGGGCAGGATTAGCGTGGTACGCGTATTCCGCCTTCAACGCCTTTCGGGCTGAAAACAACCTGCCATAGCTGAATATCGCGGGCGCGAAACGCTCCGGCGCAGGCGTTGAGGTAATAGCTGAACATGCGTTCGAATCGTTCGGAATAACGCTGGGCCAGCTGTGGCCAGGCCTGTTTAAAGCGCTCATGCCATGCCATCAGGGTACGATCGTAATCGGCACCAAAATTATGCCAGTCTTCCATCACGAAATGGCCTTCGCTGGCTTGGGCAATATGTTTGACTGACGGCAGACAACCGTTCGGGAAGATATATTTGTTGATCCAGGGGTCAACATTCATATCCGTGCGATTCGATCCGATGGTATGCAGCAGGAATAACCCGTTCGGTTTTAAATTACGCTCGACCACCTCGAAATAGGTGCGGTAATTCTTAGGTCCGACGTGTTCAAACATACCAACCGAGGCGATGCGATCAAATTGCTGATCGAGATCCCGGTAGTCTTGCAGCAGGATTTGCACATCCAGCCCTTCACAGCGCGCCTGAGCCAGTTTTTGCTGTTCGGCGGAAATGGTCACACCCACCACCGAGACGCCGTAATGCTTGGCGGCAAAGGCGGACAGACCACCCCAGCCGCAGCCGATATCCAGCAGACGCATGCCCGGCTGCAATTGCAGTTTTTCGCAGATGATGCGCAATTTGCCTTCCTGCGCCTGTTCAAGCGTAGCCGCGTCTTTCCAATAACCGCAGGAATATTGCATATAGGGATCGAGCATCAGGGTAAATAAGTCATTACCCAGATCGTAATGTTCCTTGCCGACAATCCAGGCGCGCTTTTTGGATTGCAGATTGGTCAGCCGCGCGGCGGCAATGCGCAGCGTGTCTTTAAAATGGTGGGGGAGTTTCTTTTCCAGACCGGCGGCAACGACGCGGTGAAAGAAACAGTCCAGCCGTTCGCATTCCCACCAGCCGTCCATATAACTTTCACCCAGCCCCAATGAGCCTTCCTGCAGGACGCGTTTAAAAAACTCGGGGTTTTTAACCTGAATATCGAAAGGACGGGAGCCGTTTATTTCAATCCCCGCCATGCTGAGCATTTCATGGGCAATACGATACCATTGGTTATCCTGGATGCTCAGATCTTCTATACACGATGAACTCATAGCTTCTCCATCACCTTTCTTCTGACTTATGGCCCGTTGGGAAAAAGCTTAGCCAATTTCTGCGGGCATATACGTATCCCTACGGCAAATTTTACCGCAGGGTTTGATATCCGACATGAACAGAGGAAAATTCCAAGAGAACCCTGATACCAAACGGCGTGGGGCAACTCATCAAAAAATAAACTGTGACGCCATACTCGTACGCAACAACTACGTGTAATAAAGCGCTTTTAGCTATGGTATTTTAAAAGGTTATTTTTGAGTATAGGCTTGCCGAGGCGCTTACTCAACTGTAAATCGCACTCGGCAAAAATATTCTTTAAGTGATTATTGCCAAAGGAAATTATGACGCAGAGTTAGCATGCTCACGCTGCGTTGACTGCGATTGCTCGACCGTTTTGCCACGCTGTACCAGATAGCCTATCGCGGCCAAGACCACGGTAGCCACCATCACCGTTACCGTCGCCAACAGCGGTTGTGCGATAAATGCCGACACCAGCATACTGGCAACAAAGCATAAACCCAGTTGCAAGGTATTTTGCAATGCCGCCGCTTTGCCGGTGCTTTCCGGGAACGGTGTCAAGGCATTGGCCACCACGATCGGATAGACAGCGCCGTTGACCAACGCCATCAGGCAGAACGGGATCAGCAGGGTAGTCAAGGTTGGCGTGGTCAGGGTGGCGACCAGGTACAACGCTACCATACTGACGCCATACGCTATCAGCAGCCATGGCAGCAAGGTGTTGCCATTAATGCGGTTTAGCGCGGTGCGGCAACCGAAGCCGCCGAGCAGGAAAGCCAGGGTCTGCGGCACGTAGCTCAGACCGATGTCATTGGGGCTGTAACCCATGTCACCCAGGATAAATGGCGAGCCGGTCAGCCAGGCAAAGAAGCCGGCTGAACAGGCGGCGAACACCATGACGTTACCGCCAAACACTGACGACTTCAGCAGGTGCAGGAAGCCGATACCGTTGTTGTTGGCGGCGGCCGGAGCAAGGCGAGAGCTGTCTTTGAGCAGCAGCGTTGGCACCAGCAGCAGGGCGCTGATCGCCAGCAGCACGGCAAAAATGGCACGCCAACCCATGTGGTTCAGCAGCCAGGCTCCGAGCAACGGCGCCAGAGCCGGCGATAGCGCCACCAGCGGCATGATGGTGGCGAACACGCGCTGGGCGGCGCCTTCGCGATAGCGATCGATGACGATCGCCTGCCAGGTGACCGCAGCAGAACAGACGCCGACCGCCTGAACAAAGCGCAATGACCACAGTTGCAGCGCGTTATCCGCCCACAGCATGCCCAGGCAACCGATGCCAAACAGCGCCAGACCCATCAGCAATACCGGCTTGCGGCCGAGACGATCGGAGAGTGGGCCCCAGAGTAATTGAGCAAAGGCAAAACCGGCCAGGAAGATACTGAGGCTGGCGCTGATGGCGCCGGCGGAAATCTGCAATTCTTGCTGCATGGCGCCAAAGGCAGGCAGATACATATCGGTGGCCAGGTAGCCGAGCATGCTGAGCCCGGCGAGATAAAACATGAATCCAAAGTTTCGCATGGTATTTCTCGTTGATGCTGTTATGCAGGTTTTTTAGCGTCGCAAGTGTATCTGGCTGGATCTCTGCTTGTGAAACGGTAATATTTGCAAGATGCTGTTAAAAAAATTGAAGGCAAAGTGATGTGGTCTGAATATTCTCTTGATGTGGTCGATGCCGTGGCGCGCACCGGCAGTTTCAGTGCGGCGGCGCAGGAACTGCATCGTGTGCCGTCTGCGGTGAGTTATACCGTGCGTCAGCTGGAGCAGTGGCTGGCGGTGCCGTTGTTTGAACGGCGCCATCGCGACGTGGAACTGACGCCTGCCGGCGCATTGTTTGTGCAGGAATCGCGCGCTGTCATCAAAAAAATGCTCGACACCCGCCGTCAATGTCAGCAGGTGGCCAACGGCTGGCGCGGCCAGTTGAAGATCGCGGTCGATATCATCGTCAAGCCACAGCGTAGCCGGCAGTTGGTGCTGGATTTCTATCGTCATTTCCCGGACGTCGAACTGTTGGTACAGCCGGAAGTGTTCAACGGCGTGTGGGATGCGCTGGTGGACGGGCGTGCCGATATGGCAATTGGCGCAACGCGCGCGGTGCCGACCGGCGGCGGCTTTGCATTTCGCGACATGGGTTTTATGAACTGGTTGTGCGTGGTCAGCGCCAGTCATCCGCTGGTGGCTTTGCCCGGGCCGCTGGATGACGATCGGCTACGGCCATTTCCCTCTCTGGTGCTGGAGGACACCTCACGCACCCTGCCCAAGCGAGTGACCTGGTCTTTGGATAACCAACGGCGGTTGCTGGTACCGGACTGGGTGTCGGCAGTGGACTGTCTGCGTGCTGGGCTGTGCGTCGGCATGGTACCGGCGCATCGCGTGTTGCCGTTGATTGAGCAGGGGGAGCTGGTGGCGCTGCAGTTGCCTGAACCGTTCCCGCCCAGCGCCTGTTGCCTGACCTGGCAGCAGAACGCGCAGTCGCCGGCGATGGCGTGGTTGCTGGATTATCTCGGCGACAGTGAAACGCTCAATCAGGAATGGCTGAGCGAGGCGGTGTTGCCGGAGTAGCCCGATAGCGTTCTCCGGCCGGTACGTTTAGCGGCGATAATCGACGAACGGGCCGTCGGCGACCGAGCGGCGTTCGATCAATTTGGGATGTACTTCTATGACCTGCGATTCTTCACGTTTGCTGATGATGCGATCCAGCAGCATGGTGAATGCCATTTCCCCAAGGCGCTCTTTTGGCTGATGGATGGTGGTCAGCGCCGGGGTGAAGTAACGCGCATTGCGCACGTTGTCATAGCCGATCACGGAAATATCCTGCGGTACGCGCAACCCCAGCTCGTCGGCAGCGCAAATTGCCCCCATGGCCATAATATCGCCGCCGCAGAACACGGCAGTCGGGCGCTGCTTTTGTGACAGGATCTGGTGCATTGCCTTATAACCGGACTCCGGCTCAAAGTCGCCCTGGACGATCCACTGGTTGCGGATATCGATATTGGCTTCCTGCAATGCCTTGAGGAACCCCTGATGGCGGCCGCCACCGGTGTTACGCGACAGTTGGCCGGGAATGGCGCCGATGTCACGGTGACCGCGTTCAATCAGATAACGGCCGGCCAGATAGCCGCCTTCGAAGGCATTGTCGATGATGGTGTCGGTAAAGTCACCGCGCGCGGCGCCCCAGTCCATCACCACCATCGGGATGTTGCGATAATCTTCCAGCATGCCGAGCAGTTGATCGGGATATTCGGAGCACATCACCAGCAGGCCGTCGACGCGTTTTTGCGCCAGCATCGCCAGGTAGGCGCGCTGTTTGTCCAGGTTGTTATGCGAGTTGCACAGAATCAGCGTGTAGCCTTTGCTGTAACAGCTATTTTCCACTGCTTCAATAACTTCGGCGAAATAGGGCGCTTCGCTGGAGGTTGCCAGCAGGCCAATGGATTTGGTGTGATTGACCTTCAAACTGCGAGCAACGGCGCTCGGCGAGTAATGCAGCTCTTTAATGGCAGCCCAAACGGCCGCTTTGGTCTCTTCGGCGACGAAACGGGTCTTATTGATGACGTGCGAAACGGTGGTGGTGGAAACGCCCGCGCGTTTGGCCACATCTTTAATCGTTGCCATGTAAAGAATGACTCCTAAACCCACATGTATTTAGCATGTAAGCATGTTGTTAATCGTTTGCCTACGCAGATCCTTCTCCAGAGTCACGAAAACTTGGTTTTTAGTGTGGAAATCGTCAGCCACTTGACCTGGAGGGACTCATTTGCCGGTGCGCAGCAGTGAACTGCGAATTTTGTCGCATATTGAGCAAAAGTGGAAGTGCTAATCAACATTATAAGCTTGGAATGATAACAAGATTTTATTGTGGAACTGTGGGAAAATGATTTGACGCACCAATACTGTGGATTTTATGCTTGGCGCAGATTACCTGATAAGGAGTTTTTGATGGATACCGATTTAAAAATGTCATTGTTCACCACTCTGGGTGCATTGGCTATGATTATTGCCTTCAGCTTCACCGCCGCACTGAACTGATCCCGACGTAATCAATAAAGGCGCAGCTCAATATGAACTGCGCCTTTTTACCTGTTGCGGCGTATTGGTGAATTACGCCAGATTTTCCGCGACGAACGCCCAGTTAACCAGCGCCCAGAAGTTTTCCAGATAGTTCGGCCGCGCATTGCGGTAGTCGATATAATAAGCATGCTCCCACACGTCTACCGTCAGCAGCGGCTTGTCATCGCCGGTCAGCGGGGTTGCTGCGTTCGAGGTATTAACGATAGCCAGCGAACCGTCGTTTTTCTTCACCAGCCAGGTCCAGCCGGCACCAAAATTGCCTACCGCTGATTGCGTGAACGCCTGCTTAAACTTATCGAAACTACCGAAGGCACGATTGATGGCCTCCGCCAGTTCGCCGTTTGGCTCACCGCCGCCCTGTGGCGACAGGCAGTGCCAGTAAAAGGTGTGGTTCCACACCTGCGCGGCGTTGTTGAAGATACCGCCGCTGGCGGTTTTAACGATCTCTTCCAATGATTTGTCCTGATATTCGCTGCCGTCGATCAGCGCATTCAGGTTAACTACATAGGCGTTGTGATGCTTGCCATAGTGATATTCCAGCGTTTCTGCCGAGATATGCGGCTCAAGCGCATCTTTGGCATACGGTAATGCAGGTAATTTAAACGACATTGCTTTCTCCTTTTTTATATATGGCGCCAATCTGGCGTTCTCATCCGGGGATTTTGGCGAACGGATCGCCAATAACCACTCTTTTGTAATGGTTATTAATGGTAGCAATTTCCCGACAGGAAAAGGAGTTAAAGCGTGCTAAATCGTGGCGAAACAAGTATGGCAAGCGAGAAGGGAGCGGCACGATGGCTGCCTCGCTCGGCAGCCATCATCTTGCGGCGTTAGCGAATGGTCTTTGGCGTCATCACGCGGCGGGCGCCGACGTAATGATTTTGCCAGTAATCATTATCAAGCTGGCTGATACGGATCTCTTCCCCAGTGCGCGGTGACTGGATAAACTTGCCATTGCCGAGGTAAACCCCGACGTGGTCAGCGGCACCGCGGTTATTGATGCGGAAGAACACCAGGTCGCCGCTTTCGAGTTCGTTCTTCTTGATCGGCGCCGCATCCCGCAGGTGGAACATTTCATTAGCGGTACGCGGCATCTTGATTTTCATTACGTCCTTATAGGCATAATAAATCAGTCCGCTGCAATCAAAGCCGGTGCGCGGCGAGGTGCCGCCCCAGCGGTAGGGCTTGCCCATTTGATTCATCAGTTTGGCCATGGCGGTTTGCTTGGCGTGCTGATAACGTTTTTTATGCGCCGCGCTGAGTTTTAGCGGTTTTTCATCATACTGCAGCTTTTCATTACGTAGCCGCCTGGTGGTTGCCAGACCCGCAGTGCGGTGACGGCCATAGCCTTTTTTATAGCCTTTCTTCGGCGGTGTGACGCGAATTTTGGCGACCTGGGTAGTTTTACGCGACGATTTAATTCGACTGGTTTTCTTCGCCGTTTTTATGGTGGTTGTTTTGGCGGTTTTTAATGCGGTAGTTTTTTGTGGTGTGCTGACTTTGACTTTCTTGGCTGCCTTGAGCGCTTTCTTTTTCTTGCGGTCGTCCGGGCGCGCTTCATTAACATGGGTTTTACGCTGCTCAGCGGCAACGCGAGCCTGTGGCGCGGCATGCGCCAGATTTAGAAACAGCTGTGTAAACAACAGCACAAAGAGCGTAATAATTAAACGCATGTTGACGTTACCAACCTTGGCCCCGAAACAAAGTACGAAAGAATGACAGTATTCCCCAAATACGCCATATAAAACAGCGGAGAACTTATAAATAATAATCCATATTGTGAGAAAACGTTAATGGCATTTTTAATCAAAGCCAAAACCGTTGCCGAATGGATGAAAAATAGTCTGCGGCGCGGCTTGCCAGTGATTATCGTTGCGCCAAGCGGAAAAATATATTAGTGAAATGGTCGGATTAAAAATGTTATTCTGAGTGTATGTTTGAACGAAATGGCGTTGCCGACGTAGCGCGGTCGGCGCTGGCGGAATACCCTTGCAAAAGATGGCGTTTTTTTGCCAGCCGCCCAGCCGCTACAATAGCGGGTGTGATGCATGTTGTAGCCTGAGATGGCTTGAGGAAGCAATAAAATGACGACGATTGAAAAAGTTCAGCAACAAATCGCTGAGAATCCGATCCTGCTGTACATGAAGGGTTCACCAAAATTGCCAAGCTGTGGCTTCTCTGCTCAGGCCGTTCAGGCGTTATCTGCCTGTGGCGAGCGTTTTGCCTACGTTGATATTCTGCAAAATCCTGACATCCGTGCCGAACTGCCAAAATACGCCAACTGGCCAACCTTCCCACAGCTGTGGGTAGACGGCGAACTGGTTGGCGGTTGCGATATCATCATCGAAATGTATCAGCGTGGTGAATTGCAGCAGTTGATCAAGGAAACGGCAGAAAAATACAAAGAGCAGGAAGACCAGCAGCCATAACGGCGGTTTCCTGTAATGACAACGGGCGGCGTATGTGACATACGCCGCCCGTTTTTTTATCGGTCAGTCAACGTTACCGACGGCCAGCGGCCAGCCGCCGAGGCGTTTCCAGCGATTGACCAGTTCGCAAAACAGCAGGGCGGTTTGCTCGGTATCATACAGTGCGGAGTGTGCCTGGCTGCTGTCAAATGCGATGCCGGCGGCGATGCAGGCTTTGGCCAGCACGGTTTGTCCGAGCACCAGCCCGCTTAACGCAGCAGTGTCAAAGGTGGCGAACGGATGGAACGGGTTGCGTTTCAACCCGGCGCGTTCTGCGGCGGCCATCAGGAAACTGTGATCGAAATTGGCGTTGTGCGCCACGATAATCGCCCGGTTGCAGCCCTGATCTTTAATGCCTTTGCGCACCGCCTTGAAAATGGCGTGTAACGCATCGTATTCGCTGACCGCACCGCGCAGCGGGTTATGCGGATCGATACCGTTGAAGGCCAGCGCTTCCGGTTGCAGGTTGGCGCCTTCGAACGGTTCAACGTGGAAATGCAGCGTTTCGTCCTGCTGCAACCAGCCGTCCTGGTCCATTTTCAGCGTGACGGCGGCGATTTCCAGCAGCGCGTCGGTGCGGGCGTTGAAGCCGGCGGTCTCAATATCTATTACTACGGGATAAAACCCACGAAAACGACCACACAGGGCGTTAAGATCACTTTTTTCGGCCATCAGTTTCTTATCTTCATCGAATGCAGCGCGCATTATGACAAATTTTGTGCCGCGTTGCAGGCGGTTATCATGCAGGGATAAAAAAGGGCGCTGCAAGCGCCCTGAAACTCAGTTGCCGAGGCCGTGACCGGCGTGCTTGTTTTCGATCAGCTCGATTTTGTAACCGTCCGGATCTTCAACAAAAGCGATGACCGTGGTGCCGCCTTTTACCGGGCCAGCTTCGCGGGTCACGTTGCCGCCGGCGCGGCGAATGTTGTCACAGGTAGCAGCAACGTCATCGACGCCCAACGCCAGGTGGCCGAATGCGCTACCCATTTCGTAGCTGTCGACACCCCAGTTATAGGTCAGTTCAATCACGGCGCCTTCGCTTTCATCGGTATAGCCGACAAACGCCAGCGAATATTTGTATTCGGTATTTTCGCTGGTACGCAGCAAGCGCATGCCTAATACCTTGGTGTAGAAGTCGATGGAGCGTTGCAGATCGCCGACACGCAGCATGGTATGGAGTAAGCGCATAATTTCCTCTGATTGCAGGTTTTGCCGTGCTTGGCGGCAGAGAATGTGAAGCAAAAAATAGTATAGCGTTGTCGTATAAGGGAATTCAATGAGGGCCGGTATAACGACGTGGTGCGTTGATTGGCGCGTGGCCGGCAACAGCACCGGCCACGCGCGCGATCGCTTACAGCGTTGGGTAATCGGTATAACCTAATCCTGGCCGAGGGCAATACGCTGCCGGATGTGAAGCCCGGTGAACAGCTACAACAGCAACGGGCGGAAGTGTCACAGCGCGTTACGCAGGCAGGCGATTGGGAACGGAAAACCGACCAGGCGATCCGTGAAGATTCGATGCATCGGGACATTGTGGCCGATATGGAAACGCGCACGGTAGCGGCCAGAACCACAACGGTGCAGGCTGATGATAAAACGACGGTGTTAGGTACGGCTCGGTTGCTGGCCGGTGCGGTGCAATATATGGCAGAGGGGGATTACAGCCTGGCTACGCAGGGCAATCTAGTGGCCAGTGTGGGGCAAGATGTTACCACGGCGGTAGCGGGCAATTTGGCGGAAAAGATAGGAAAAATACGCAGTAGCATAGCCGCCGTTCGCCAGGACGTGATCGCCCCCGTTGTGTGGGTTGGCAATCAACAAATCAACGTGATGGCGTTAATGCTGGAAACTCTGGACGTGGTGAAAATGCTTGCACAGCAGACGGCAGCGCATACGCACAGCAACACAGGAGCACCACAAAACGCAGCAGATATAAGTGCCACTGGTGCCCGTTCGGATGTACTGAACCGCAAATATTCCCCTATTATTGGGTTGTTACCTAAATTGATCGCTCGTGCCGATCAATAGTGATTAATTGATCTGCACAACCAATTGTTAATCCTGGGCGTAACGGTGTACTAATTAAGCAGCAGTACATAATAACACCAGGGAAAACCGGCCCGCCTCGCGCGGGCTTTTTTATGCCTGTAATCTGGCGTCCTGTACGTCCCTCTGCGCCCTTCAGTTCTGCATCTACAATCCCCGCTAACAAAAACGATCGCCAGCGTAATGAGCCGCCAGCGTGGCATAATCGCCACGAAATCAACGTATCTGCCACGGAAACGGCACTACACCGCACCCGCCTGCGCAATTTGGATCATAAAAATTTTTCAGTTTTATTTTTCTACAAATCACCCCGCCAGGCCGCGCCGCTGCTGGGGTTTTGCGAACAAGGCGAAACTGAAAACGTTGAAACGGATTTCAGCTTTTTTCAGTTTTGACGATCTCGGCAGGACCTCGGTAAAAAGTCAGTTGATTGAAAATTAAGGGAAAAGTTTTTTTGCGTGGGCTTTATGCTTGCTGGTAAGGATCGTTAGAGTTTTGGAGAAAAGTTCGTGACACCAAGCGCGGCAAGGGTTGGGAGGCATTTAGGACGTGCCGAGAGAACTGAAAAACGCGTGAATTGGTAATCGATTTGTTGTTTGGTTATTCTCTGGCCTGAACAACGTGTGCTTAAGGAAAATTTATGGACGCAAAGCAAATTGCACATGGGATTTTGGATGGTATTTCGACCATCCCCAGTGGTATGTATCATGGCGTTGTTCGAACTTGGCAAGGCTCTGGATTGGCTGGTAGTAGCCTCAAAACCAGAAACCAAAATGAAACCGAACGTTTCGCCCGAATGGTCAAGTCGATGGGTAATAGCGAAGAACCCTTGCGCCGCCTCATCACTATAGTGATCACAGATTTCTATCAGAAATTGGATGCCACAGGCAAAGAGTCAATCAATAACAAATTAGCATATGGTGCCGGTCGTCTTGGTGGGCGAACTGGAGGCCAATTTGCATTGGCGCAATTTGCGGCTCACATGATGCTCAGGAAAGCGACTTCTGCATTAGCGTATAAACAGTTTGTTCGTTTTGGCGCTTCGTTCACCCTTAACCTTGTGATGATACAGGGGCTTATAGAGGAAGCATCGCAGGCATCCAGACGAATGCAGGTTAAATTCCCTCAAACATACCGGAAGGTGTCAGTACTAAATTTAGATATGGCATATTTCTTGGTTGAGGAACAATTAGAGCCGTATCTCCAATTTATTAATAGCCATCCAATGATATGTAAAGGTATTCAGAATGAACTCTGCAAAATCCTCTCTGACCAGAAAACTAACTAAGTATGTGGGGTTAGGTGCTTCTCACGTTTTGGAAGCGATAGTAACCGGGGTTTGCGCGATTGCTGCTTTCATGTCGCTTTTCTTACTTGATGGGGCCGTGATGAAAGTCGCAGGATTTGTTGGCTTCTTCGTTGTGGGGTACTTAATCACCCTGGCGATTGCATGGCTGCGTGGGGAGCGATAACAAATTGGCGGCGTATTTTTGTGTCGCCATTTTGTCGCCACAAAAATAAAAACCGGTTGGGAAATAACTTCAACCGGTTGAATTTCAATGCTTTATTAATTAACTTTTAGATAGAAAAGGGTAATCGGTATAACCTTGCGCACCGCCACCGTAAAAGGTTTCCGGTTGCGGTTCATTCAGCGGGGCGTTTTGTTGCAGGCGCTCCGCCAGATCCGGGTTGGCGATGTAGGCACGGCCAAACGCCACCGCGTCGATAAAGCCTTTTTCGATCAGGGTTTCGGCTTTTTCGGCGGTATAGGCACCGGCGCCAACAATCACCCCTTTGAAGCGGGCGCGCACCGCATCGCGGAAGGCATCGGAGTAAGGTTTGCCACCGGCCCAATCCGGTTCGGAAATATGCAGGAAGGCAATATTGCGTTTGTTCAGCTCTGTTATCAGATACAACGCCGCTTCTTCCTGATCTTCGCCGTTATCCAGTCCGTTGAACGGACCGAGCGGTGAAATGCGGATGCCGACGTGCTCGGCGCCCCATTCATCAATGCTGGCGTCAACCACTTCCAGCGTCAGGCGGGTACGATTTTCAATGCTGCCGCCGTATTGATCGGTACGCTGATTGGAAGCCGGCGCCATAAATTGATGCAGCAGATAACCGTGCGCCGCGTGCAGCTCAATATAGTCAAAGCCCGCTTCGCGTGCGTTGGCGGTAGCCTGGCGGAAATCGTTGACGATGCCCGGGATCTCGGCGGTTTCCAGCGCGCGTGGCGTGGAGGTTGGCACACGGACCCAGGCGCCGGTTTCATCACGCACGGTAGTACGGGTGTCGGCATTGATCGCCGAAGGCGCAACCGGTGCCTGTTGGCCTGGTTGCAGGCTGTCATGGGAAATACGACCTACGTGCCACAGCTGTACGGCGATATGACCGTTTTTATCATGCACCGCCTGGGTAATTTTTTTCCACGCAGCAATCTGCTCCGGGGTGTGCAGCCCTGGTGCGCCGGCATAGCCTTTTGCCTGGAAAGAAATCTGAGTCGCTTCGGTGATCACCAGACCGGCGCCGGCGCGTTGTGCATAGTACTCGGCCATGAGTGGGGTAGGAATATCACCCGGTTCAATGCTACGCAGACGGGTCAGCGGAGCCATAAATACGCGGTTTGGCAGCGTATGAGCGCCAACCTGGATCGGGGTGAACAATTTTTCAATCTTCATAATGCATCCTATTTAATAGACCGGTCGACTAGTTAATGGCTAATAAAAATACAGGTTTAAAAATCTTCTGTTATGGGATGGTGATTAAGGCTACGGCGAACGCAGTAATAACTCTATGCTTTCCAGCGCGCTGGTCAACGGCGCGACCGAACGGCGGATCTTGGCGCGTAACGATGCCCCTAGCCACAGCGCGTACAGCGTTTCTGCGGTGGTGGCCGGGCTCATGGCGACCATCAGCGAACCTTCGGCGATGCCGCGCTCAATGGCATTCTGCAAGCGGCTAATTACCTGTGCGCTGCCGGTTTCCAACGCGTGACGCATTGGTTCCGACAGATCGCTGACCTCGGCGGACAGTTTCACCGCCAGACAGGAGTTATGGCATTCGCTGCGGCAATGGTAGCTAATGGCCTGTGCGTAGTAGCTCAACAACTGGTGGCGCGCATCGCTGCTGTTGTCGTTAAACAGCGCCTGCATTTCCACATCGTAATGTTCAAAATAGCGTTGCAACATCGCTTCGCCGAAGGCTTCCTTCGAGCGAAAATAGTGATAGAACGAGCCTTTTGGCACGCCGGCGGTGGTCAGCAGTTCGCTCAGTCCCATGCCGGTAAAGCCCAGACGTAAGCTCAGGCACTCGCCGGTGGCCAGCAGGTGTTCACGTGTATCGGTGTTGCAATGCGTATGTTTTGTCATAATGTGGCAGAGAATAATAGACCGATTGGTCTAGGTCAAGTAGGGGGTAAAAAAACCGGTGTATAAACACCGGTCAGGATCGACTCTATTGTGCCTCAGCGCCGCACCGACGTTAAGCGTTGCCATTGCGGCAGCGTTGCAGAATATCCAGTTGCGGCTGATATTGACGAGTCTGGACGTTTAACATGCCGAGCAGGGTATGGAACAGGTTGTCCTGCGAAACTTCACCTTGCTGCGCCTGCGTTTGCAGACACTGACGGTTGATGGCGAAGTTGCGCTGATAATCCTCCGACATCCACAGCAGCATCGGTATATGAGTCTGTTGGCTTGGCGCAAACATATACGGCGTGCCGTGCAGATACATGCCGTTTTCCCCCAGCGATTCGCCGTGATCGGACAGATAGACCATCGCCGTGTTAAAGCGGCTATCGTATTGTTGCAGCAGCTTGATCGTTTTATCCAGCATGGCGTCGGTGTATAGCAACGAGTTGTCATAGGTATTGACCAGTTGCTGATGGCTGCAATCCTGAATCTGATTGCTGTCGCAGGTTGGCGTGAAGCGATGAAATTCGGCGCTGCTGCGGCGGTAATAGGCCGGACCATGGCTGCCCATCTGGTGCAGCACGATCACGCCGTCGCCTTTCAGGCCGTTGAGGTAATCATTCAGCCTGTATAGCAGTACGTTGTCCATGCACACCTCGCCGTCGCAATCCTGCGGCAGTTTCAACTGGGTCATGTCGATATGCGGCACGCGGTCGCACGCGCCTTTGCAACCGCCATCGTTTTCACGCCACAGTACATTGACACCCGCGTGTGCCAGCACATCCAGCATACCTTCCTGGTGGCTGGCCAGCGTGGCGTCGTAATCGCTGCGCGGCATATTGGAAAACATGCACGGCACCGAGATGGCAGTTTCAGTACCGCAAGAGCTGGCGTGTTGGAAGTAAATCACCTTGTCCTGTTTGAGCCGCGGGTTGGTTTCGCGCGCGTAGCCTCCCAGCGAGAAATTTTCTGCACGCGCCGTTTCGCCAACCACCAGAATCACCAGCGTTTTCTTTTGCTCGGCGGCAATGGCCGGGCCTTTGTGCGCATCTTCACCGATGGTGACCAGCGGCAGGTTGCGGGTGAAGTAGCGCTGTTCGGTAAACTTCAGAGTACCGGCAATAAAATCGGATGGTGTCAGCATCTTGACCACGCTCTTATTGTTGCGAATCAACGAGGCATAGTCTTTATAGAAGAACGCGGCGATCAGCAGAATCACCACCACAGACAGCATGATGTTGGCAGCGCGCAAGCCGAACATGTACCACCATGGGCGGGTTTGGCGAATAGTGACAAAACATACCACTACCGCCGGCAGCACCCCCAGCAGCATCAGCCACAGCCCCATGCGCGGAGTCAGCAGGGCGGTGGCCTCCTGCGGGTTGGTTTCAAAGGCGTTTTGCATCATGTTGCCGTCGATCACCACGCCGTAGCTGAACATGAAATAGTTGGCCGTTGCGCTGCCAAGCAACAACAGGATAATCAGTGGTTTGCGCAGATAAGGTACGGTCAATATGCTGAAAATCATATTGAGCGCACAGAAAATTACCACCGGCATACTGGCGGCAAAAATAACGCTGTTCAGATTTTCAAAGTGAATGTACGACCACGCCTGATGCAAAAATAGCGCGTTCTGAAAGACGGTGAAAAACAGGGCGCTGGCGAGAATAAATCCCAGACTGTTACAGTGTAACCGCTGACGTAACCACATTGCTGCATTGCTATCCTAAAGGGGGTAATGGCAAGAAATCTACACCATGAAACTTAAGATAACCTTAGAGATTCAGTCTGACGGAGGAGGGTGAGGATTGATTTAACGGGGGCCGGCTACGGCTATGCGTAGCCGGCGAGCTATTAATAGGCGGCGGTGAATTGCGCTTTGATAAACTGCGGATGTTCGATTTCGTCAAGGATGGCTACGGCCAGGTCTTCGACCGAAATGCTGGCAGGCGCCGAGCCATTCATCAACAGCGACGTGGTGCCAAGGCGGAATTGACCGGTGCGTTGGCCGGGTTCCAGCAGTGCGGCTGGTGACAGATAGGTCCAGTCAAGCGTGCTTTGCTGCCGCAGTCTATTGCGAAGTTCGCGCACGGCTTTAGCGCCAGGGCGGATATTTTCCGGGAACTCCGGCGTATCGACCAGCTCGACGCCTGGCGCGACTTCCAGACTACCGGCACCGCCGACCACCAACAGACGCTTGACGCCGGATTGCTCCACCGCGCTGATGATTTGTTGCAGACCCGTGGCGGTTTTTTCATACAGATCATCTTCGCCCCAACCTGGGTTATAGGCGCTGATCGCCGCATCCTGACCGTGCAACTGCTGGCTCAGCCAGGCCGTATCGGCAATATCGCCAAGCGCGATATGCAAATTGGCATTATCCGGCAGATCTTTTTTCTGACGAGCGATGGCGGTGACCTCCAGCCCACGTGCCAGTGCTTCATCGACAACGCGACGACCAACAAAACCTGTTGCTCCAATAACGGTAATCTTCATCTGATTTGCTCCTGTGGCAATTAACCGGTCAGTGATAAGGGGTGAGCGGCAACGCTCGTGGTGATGAATATACTGTAGACCTTAACAATCTTGGTGATTAGTGGCATATTCATACTTTCTAGATTAAGTAAAACTTCATAATGATGGATAAGCTCAATCGGATGGCAATATTTGCCATGGTGGTAGCCGAAGGATCGCTGACCGGCGCGGCGCGGCGGCTGGGCATGTCGCCGTCGGCAGTCAGTCAGCATATGCGTTCACTGGAAAAGGCGCTCGGGGTGCCGCTATTGCACCGCTCCACGCGCAGTCTGGCGCTGACCGAAGCGGGCGAAGCCTTTTACCCCGGTTGCGAAGCGATGTTGCAACAGGCACAGCAGGCGGAGCAGCGGCTGGCGGAGCTGCGCGATACGCTGGTCGGCGAACTGCGTATTGCCACCGCCGTCGGCATTGGCGGTGGGCCGCTGGCGGAGGCGTTGTCACCGCTGCTGCTGGCGCATCCCAAACTGACACTGCGGGTACTGGCGGACGACCAGGTCGTGAATATGATTGAACAGCGGGTGGATATTTCGCTGCGCGTCAATCGGCAACTGGCCGACGCCACGATGATTGCGCATCCGCTCAGCGAATGGCCGATAGTACTGTGCGCCGCACCGCGTTATCTCAGTCAGTACGGCGTGCCGGAAACGCCGCAGCAGCTGGTGCATCATCGCTGGATCACCGGCGGCCATGCCGGCGTTCATCTTGATTTGCACCATCAGTCCGGCGAGGTGTTCAAGCTGCGTAAGGCCGAAGGGCAGATTATCAGCGGCAGCATGAATGTGATGCGCGCCTTTACCCGCATGGGGCTGGGAATTTCCGGCCAGCCGCTGTACGAAATCGGCGACGAACTGCGGCGCGGGGAGCTGATTGCGCTGTTGCCGGCCTGGCGACCCTCGGCGTTTCGACTGCATGCCTTGACGCTGGAACGTGCCATGCCGGAAAAAACGCGCCAGGCGCTGCGCTATTTGCGTGATTATTTTCGCCGTATGGCGGAAAAGCCGCTTGCCATTGACGGTGATGACGTCTTCAATTAAAGGATGATTCAGGAGGGCGTGTGGCGCAGCAATTAGAGTTCTTCGACATTCCCAGCCCGTGTCGCGGCATCTGTCAGGCTGACGAGCGCGGTTTTTGCCGTGGCTGCCTGCGCAGCCGCGAGGAACGGTTTGGCTGGATGCAAATGAGCGACGCGCAAAAGCGCGACGTGCTGCGCCTGTGTCGCCAACGCCTGCTGCGTCTGCAACGCGCGCACAAACAGCCCGACGAGCCGCACCCCGAACAACCCTCGCTGTTTTAAGTCACTTTATTTATTTGCCCGTTTGACGATCTGACGCACGTTCCGGTGCTGCCGTGCGTTTCCCTGTCCAAATGGCTTGTGTATGCTAAGGGCAAACAATTTTATGAGGTTTTATGATGGTTAATCGCGTTCAACTTGCACCGCAAGGGCCGGAATTCTCACGTATGATTTGCGGTTATTGGCGTTTAATGGAGTGGGGAATGTCGCCGCAGCAGTTGCTGGGGTTTATCGAACAACACGTTGAGCTGGGCGTTACGACCGCCGATCATGCGGATATTTATGGCGGCTATGCCTGTGAGCAGGCTTTTGGTGAGGCGATGCGGTTAAAACCGTCGCTGCGTCACAGCATGGAATTGGTCAGCAAATGCGGTATTGCCACCACCGCCAGACCGGGTAATCCGATCGGCCACTACATCACCGATCGTGACCATATCGTCAGCAGTGCGGAACAGTCGCTAAAACATCTGCACACCGATTACCTTGACCTGCTGTTGATCCACCGTCCCGATCCGCTGATGGATGCCGACGACGTGGCCGAAGCGTTCGTGGCGCTGCACAAGAGCGGCAAGGTACGCCACTTCGGCGTGTCCAACTTCACCCCGGCGCAGTTTACCCTGCTGCAATCCCGCCTGCCGTTTTCCCTGGTCACCAATCAGGTCGAGATTTCGCCGATTCACCAGCCGGCGATCCTCGACGGTACGCTCGATCAGTGCCAGCAATTGCGTATCAAGCCGATGGCCTGGTCTTGCCTTGGGGGCGGGCGTCTGTTCAGCGATGCCGAATTCCAGCCGCTGCGCGATGAGCTGCAGGCCGTGGCCGGCGAAATTAGCGCCGAAACCATCGAGCAGGTGGTTTACGCCTGGGTGATGCGTCTGCCGTCGATGCCGCTGCCGATCGTCGGCTCTGGCAAAATCGAACGGGTGCGTTCGGCGTTGAAAGCACAGAAACTGGCATTGAGCCGCGAACAGTGGTTCCGTATTCGTAAAGCGGCACTGGGGTACGACGTTCCATAATATTGCGCGTGTGCCGAGCAGCCTGCGCTGCCCGGCATGGGTGTCTAGGCCAGTATCAGTTGATCGCCACTTAGCGCCTGCGTAGTGATGCCGACCAGCGTTACGCTGTTGTCGCCCAGCGTCAACACCAGATTGTTGTCTACTTCGCTGAGATAGTTGCGATAATCGCCGCTGGCGCCGCTACCGATAAATACCAGCCGGTCATTGCTCTGCAGGCCATACAGCGTGTCATGGCCGAACTCGCCGCTGAACAGGAAGGTATTGTTGCCGCCGTTGCCGTGCAAATGATCGTTGCCGGCACCGCCGACCAGAGTATCATCGCCGCTCGAACCAACCAGTTTATCGTTGCCCGCCATACCAAACAGCCAGCCATTGGCGACCTGAGCGGTAAGGATATTATCCGCAGCGTCACCGCGTTCTGAAACGGCATAGCTCTTGACGTCATGCTCAGCGTGCAGTCCGTCGTCGCTGACCTGATAATTCATCTGTTTGCTCAGCGGCCACCAGGGGTGTGACTCTTTGGTGCTCAGCGTGCCAATTCCTTGCGCCAACGTCAGGTTTTCGCCGCCGCCATCGCGCAGGTACAGCGTTTCACCGTCGTAAGCGATTTCTTGCGTTTGCAGTGAGCGTTGCAGATCCAGAGTGTTTTTTCCTTCACCTGCCAGAATAAGGTTGAAGCCACCGTCATCGCGGAAGGTGTCATCGCCGGCACGCCCTTCAAGAAAATCATTGCCTCTGCCACCTTTGATTAAATCGTCGCCGTCGCTGCCAATAATAAAGGTCGGACCGCTGTGCGACTGGGCATTGCGATTCAAGTCTTGTACCCAGGTATTGCCGCGGGTGACGTCGGACAGGTTGGAGACGATCACCGTCGAATCCTGCTGCGTAAGGGAGTAAAACTCGGAATTCAGCACGCGCAGCAAGCCATCCTGATAGGCGAAGGGCAAATGCGACAGCCAGGTGGGCACATTTAAAATGGAAAACGGCAGCACGTTCCAGATGTCGGATGCGTAGTGGTCATTGAAATTGACGATATTATCGGTGGCGGACGCTTTTGCGGCATCGTGCACGCCCAACGATGCCGCAGTCAATTTGCTGCCGTTGAGTGCACGGAAGACCGGATCGTTCTCATAACCGATATTGGCCACCCGGTTGTCGAATTTAAACTGGCTTGGTGAGGCGAACGCCAGATAGTTGGCTTGCGAATAAAACCCACCCCACTGGCTGTCGCTCAGCGCGGCCATGCTGTTGACTGCCAGTCCGCCAAGGCTATGACCACTGACTACGATATCATCGCCGCTCAGGCCGTTGGCCAGCGCGAATTCAGCCACATCGCCCAGTAAGGTACCGAAGGCGTGCTGGGTATAGCCTTCGGCATAGCCGTCGGGGCCGAAGCCGGCCAGCAGATCGTTGATCACATCGCCAATAGTGTCGGTGACCAGTGATTCTCGCGGGCCGCTGGTGCCGCGAAAAGCGATGCCTATCGAGCTGAGTTTGCCTGCGGCGTCATACTTCGCTAACACTTCGGCCTGGGCGGTTTCATAGCCTTTGGCCTCACCGTAATAGGTGCCACGGACGTCCGTTTTACCGTGATAGGCCAATTGTTCAGCGCTGACTAGCGACCAGCCAGCGTTGTTCACCTCCGCCAAGGCGGCCTGTTCCGAATCAGGGTTCCACGGAATGCCGGGCAAACCGCCCTGGGAACTGGCGTTGCCGATCAGCGCGGTGACCAGGGTTAACGGCAGACCCAGACCAAAGCCGCTGCTCTGATAACCGGCGGCAAAACCGTTATCGATATTGTGGTAGGCATAGGTGGAAATTGCCATTGCGTCGGAAAATAGCGCTTTGGAGTCTGCTTCATCGAGATTGCGATAATCAAAGATGCCCATATCAGTTCCTTATGACGTTCGCTGCCGGCACCGGCGATAGTCGGTAATCTGGGCAGCGGGAGGTTATACAAAATAAGCCGAACGACAACTGGTCGGATGACCACGGGCGGTAAAAAAGTATTAACCGAAAACTCTTATTATGCGAATCCATTGAATAACAATCCGATCGTCTGGCCGTTGCGGCGCGCCTTCGCCTATACTGAAACTTCCGCAATGGAACTCTCTGGAGGTTGATTTATGAAACGTTTTTGGTGTGCTGCCCTTGGTCTGATGGCCTGCGGCGTTGCCCAGGCGGCGACGGAAGAGGTAGATATGCATTTGGTAACGGCGCAGGGAATTGGCCAGGATATTGGCAAGGTGAGCATCAGTGAAACGCCGTACGGCCTGGTGTTTACCCCCCAGTTGAAAGCCTTGCCGGCCGGAATACATGGCTTTCACGTGCATGAAAACGGCAGTTGCGAGCCGGCAATGAAAGAGGGCAAGGCGGTGGCGGCGCAGGCCGCCGGCGGCCACCTGGATCCGCAAAAGACCGGTAAGCACCTGGGGCCCTATGCTGACGGTCATTTGGGCGATTTACCTGCCATCTACGTGACTGCCGCCGGCGTCGCCGATTATCCGGTATTGGCGCCACGGCTGAAGAAAATCAGTGAAATTGAAGGCAAGGCGTTAATGGTACACGTCGGCGGCGATAACCACGCCGATCATCCAAAACCTCTGGGCGGTGGCGGCGATCGCTTTGCCTGTGGCGTGATCAAGTAACCTCTAGTGTTGGCCAGCCGGCTCGGCTGTGCCATCGTCTTCTGGCGGCGTTATTGCCTGCTGTAACTGTTGCAGTGAGCAATAAAGCCGCCAAATCAACCCTGCCAGATCGCGTGCCGCCGGCTCAGGGTGCTGTGCCAAGGTGCCGCTGATCCGCTGTAATTCCTGTAGCGACGCGGCCAGAGAGCGGTGCTGCACTCCCTTTTCGGTCATGATACCGCGCAAACTGTGGATACAGACGTCTCGCACCGCCACCAGCGGATCGGAACGGGTTTGCCAGTCGCGCAGTTGCCAGACTATATGACTGCAGTTCAATAGCACTACGCCCCAGCGTAGCAGCCAGCTGCGCGACTCCTGATCCTGGCTCTGATTAAGCTGGCTGATGCGGTGATAAATCAACGATTCAAAGCGGCTCTCACTTTGCTGCGGTTTATTGCTTAATTGATCGATAAAATCACGCCGCAGAGCGCGGATAATTCGCCGGCTTTTGCGTTTGTCCGAGCTGGGCTGCAACACTTGGAATGCCAATCCGGCCAGCAGTACGCCAACCAGCTTGCCGAGATTGTCGTTAATGAAGGCCTGATAGTCATAGCTCGGCGGATTGGTGACGCTGAGGAATGACCCCATGAAGACGATTAATTGCCCCCACAGCGCCGCGTAGGGTGGGTTTTGCAGCTTCAGCATTTGCATGGTGATTAGCACCGGGCATAAAAAGGCGCAGAAAACCCAAAAATCGTCGATTTGGATCATCAGACCGAATTTGACGATAAAGCAGCCGAATGACAACAGCACGAGGGCTTTCAGCAGGGTAATGACGCTTTTTATCGGCGAAGGCGAGGCAGAATAGAGCACACAGCTGATGGCGGTCAGCGTTAATGCCGAGCTGCCGGATTGCCATTGGGTATGGATCCAGAAGGTACAGCCGATCACGATGCACAGGAAGGTACGCAACCCGTTGTATGCCGCTTCGTAACTGTCGGTATGGCGCGCCAGTGCGGTGACGTGCGGTGGCTGCATCTGAGTGATCGGTGTGGCGCTTTCCAGGCGTTGCAGCCAGCGGCTGGCATCAAGATACAGCCAGCAAAAATGGCGCAGCCGTAGCCAGAAAGCGCGGTGGTGATAGTCTGCGTCGTTGTGGGGGGCGATTTGCTGCAGGATCTTTGCCAGACGATATTTGTCGGTCTGAGCATCGTGCAGCTCGCTCAGCAATTGCTCCAGTACCGCAGGCAGGTTGGCCGGACGATCCGGCCAATTGAGCAGCATGCGCCTCAGGCTGGAAATCACGCTGGTGATGCGCAACTGTTGATGCAACATATAGTTCAGCAGGTTATTTTGCCGCCGCAGTCGGTAATGGCTCCAGAAGGCCTGGATGCGTAGCACATTCATGGTCAGGATCTGGCCGATGACGCTTTCGTGCGAGGTGCGCATTTGTAGGGTGACATCGGATTGCCATAACATCGCCGCGTGCTCCAACAGCCGTAAATGCATGCGGCGCAGCGAGGTGAGCAGTGCTTCACCATCCGAGGTACTCGGCAGCATCATCATCATTAAGCCGCCGCACAGAATGCCGGTGATCACTTCACACACTCGCGCCTGGGCGATATCGAATATTTGCAGCGTATCGGTCACGTTGACGGTACTGAAGGCGATGATGGCGGCGGTATAGCCCGCCAAGGCGAAAGCATAAGAAACGTTATTTTGATAATGATTGGAAATATAGGTGCAGCCACCGAGCCAACCGGCGATAAACAGCGTGAACAGCCAAGGGTCGTTCAGGCAGTGACCGGCGATCGCCATGGCTGCCGCTGCGCCAACCAGACTGCCAATGATGCGGCCGATACTTTTGCTGATAACGCCGCCAACGGTAGGGAAACTCACCACCGCCGCCGAGGTTAGCGCCCAGTATGGCTCATCAAGATTGAGCGTAAACGCCACCCACAGCGACAGGCACATGGCAATGGAATTACGCAGCGCGTAGCGCCATTGGCCACGCGTCGCCTGTCCCCACGGCGTGTGGCGCCATTGCGGAAATGACAGCTTCACCAATTAACCTTTCTTATGTATCGAGAGGGTGCAAGTGGTACCGGCTACCAGGGGAAGATCGGCCGGTACGTTCAGCAGTTTTACCCGCACCGGTACGCGTTGTGCTAAACGCACCCAGGGGACATTGGGTTTGACGTCCATTAATAAATCGCCACCGCTTTCGACGCTCTGATCGTAAATAGCGCGGCCAATGCTCTCGACCTGACCTTGCAAGGGAATGTTGCCGTTATATAAAACAATATCGGCCTTGCTGCCAACCTTAATATTCTTCAACTTGGTTTCTTCAAAATAGCCGAGCGCGTAAAAGGAATGCGCATCGACCAATGCCACCAGTGGGGTGCCGGCATGGGCATAGTTACCGATACGCGCCTGTAAATTGGTGATATAACCGTCCGTTGGCGCATAGATTCGCGTTTTGCTTAAATTCCATTTTGCCTGTTCGACGTTGGCCTGCGCGGCTTTATAAGCCGCTTTCATTGCCTGTGCGGATAAATTCGCCGCATCCAGATCCTCGGTAGAAATAACGTTGCGTGGCAGATGGCGACGACGTGAGGACTCATGTTCGGCTTTGGCCAAATCAGAGCCAGCCTTGGCCAGCATGGCCTCGGCGTTATCCAACGCCAGCTGGTAGGGAACCGGATCGAGGCTGAAAATCAGACTCCCCGCAGCCACGTACTGATTGTCATGCACGGTTATTTTCTCTAATCTGCCAGAAACTTCGGGCGTGACCGACACTAACTCGGCGCGGATTTTACCGTCGCGCGTCCAGGGGGATTGCATATAATAATTCCAGCTCCACCAGCCGGCGCAAATGGCTATGGCGCAGATCAGCACCGTGGAAAAATATTTTAAGGTTTGGCGTTTCATAGGTTACCAACTTGCTAAAATCCATAAGGCGCCGCTAACGGCGATGACAAAAATGGACAGGTCCATCAACATCGGGTGCCAAATGTCTCCCGAATAAATCCAGTCTCGCAACAGATGATGAGCTAGCAGCCAAAAAAGCAGGCCAAGCAAAAAAGCGCTAAATATTGGTGGAAAATAAAGCGATGCACCTAACACCAAATCGGTGAGGGGCGATCCAATGTGTAACCATGAAGTATTCACATTAACAATCTCCAGAGCAGAACAGGTTGGATATTTGCACCCTGGTTACGCAATTACTGATAGTTTTAGTGGCGAATTCTACAATATATATTATATACATTTGTGTTTTTAATATGAGTTACTCAAAATAGGCTACAATCTGGGAGGTAATGTTAGCATGCTAATTATAAGGAGGGTTAAGTGGAGTCAACATTAGGTGCGGATTTAGCACGATTGGTTCGTGTTTGGCGTGCGCTTATCGACCATCGGCTCAAGCCGTTGGCGCTCACTCAAACGCACTGGGTCACGTTGCACAATATCAATCGCCTGCCGCCTGAACAGTCACAGATTCAACTGGCGAAAGCGATCGGCATTGAACAACCGTCTTTGGTTCGGACGCTGGACCAACTGGAAGAGAAGGGGTTGATTAGTCGCCATACCTGTGCCAACGATCGGCGAGCAAAGCGCATAAAGTTGACCGAAGCCGCAGAGCCGATTATCCGTGAAGTAGACAGTGTGATTACATCGACACGTCATGAAATTTTGAGCGGCATTTCGCCAGACGAAATCCAACTGCTGGTGAACCTGATTGGCAAACTTGAGCAGAACATTACAGAACTACAAAGCAAACAATAGATTTTGTCTTTTGAACGATTACATTTACAGCATCAGTTATCAAACCGGAGGCCTTGGCCTCCGGTTTTTCATTGTTGTCGGCGTAATTACAGCGGCGACACCGTGATGGTGCTGCCGGAGCGTGCCATACGCACCCGTTGACCCGGGCTGAACTTGGTGGTGCCGGCCTTCTGCACCACGATGATATTGTCACCCTTGGTGTCCGGACGAATTTCCAGCTCAACGCCGGAGGTGCGGCCTGCGGCTTCGCCAATCTGATCGCCAGCGACGCCACCGGCGACGGCGCCCGCAGCGGTAGCCAGGCTACGCCCGGTGCCGCCACCAATGGTGTTACCCAGGAAACCGCCGATCACCGCGCCGCCGATGGTGCCGAGCATGTTAGAACCGCCTTCGCCCGAGATTTTCACCGGACGAACCGAAACCAGGGTGCCATAGCTCGCCTGTTGCACCTGTTTGGCCTGGGACGCCGAGTAGACGTCACCGGACATGGAATCATTGGCACAACCCACCAGAGAAAGCCCGGCAAAAGCAACAACGATAAGACGTTTAATCATATAAAACTCCTGATTTAAAATTCCATAACCTGGCTATCGCCCCAGGCTGCTTCAACAAAAGTTAGCCAAAGTATGGCTCAAAGAGGCGTGTCCCACCACGTTGGATTTCGGTGTTAAGCATATCTTTATACCATTCAACCAATATTAAACGGTGGTTTAGGTTTAATACGGCGTTGACGCATAATAGACGAAAGGTTGAGGTTGGGTTTAGCAATAAAGCAGTTGGGCGGCGGTCGGCTGAAAATAGGCGTACTGTTCACAACCTTGAAAAAATACAACATAATTCATGGCGTTAATAGCACAATTCTGGTTTATTTATCTAGTCAAAAACGTTGTATGCCCGTGATGGCTAAGAGGATCGCTTTATGAAGTCAGGCCGCTATATAGGGGTTATGTCTGGCACCAGTCTGGATGGGGTCGATGTGGTGCTGGCCGCTATCGATGAACGCATGGTGGCGCAGCAGGCAAGTTATAGCCATCCGATGCCTATCCAACTGAAGAAGGATATTCTCGCCATGTGTCAGGGCCAGGCTACTACGCTGTCTGCCGTCGGCCGGCTTGATGCGCAGCTCGGCACGCTATTCGGCGAAGCGGTGCTGGGACTGCTGAAGCAAACTGGCGTGCCGGCGCATGAGATCACTGCCATCGGTTGCCATGGTCAGACCGTCTGGCATGAACCGGACGGTGAGATGCGCTTTTCCATGCAGCTCGGTGATAACAACCGTATTGCCGCGTTGACCAATATCACCACCATCGGCGATTTTCGCCGGCGCGATATGGCCTACGGCGGTCAGGGTGCACCGCTGGTACCGGCGTTCCATCAGGCGCTGCTGGCGCATCCTGGCGAACGACGCATGGTGCTCAATATCGGCGGTATCGCCAATCTTTCATTGCTGCTGCCGGGGATGCCGGTACGCGGCTTTGATACCGGGCCGGGCAATATGCTGCTGGATGCCTGGGTGTGGCGTCATTGTCAACGAGCCTATGACAAAGACGGGGCCTGGGCGATGGAAGGGCGCGTCTGCCTGCCGCTGTTACAGCAGATGTTGGCCGATCCGTATTTTGCGCTGCCGGCACCGAAAAGCACCGGCCGCGAATATTTCAATATCAGCTGGCTGGAACAGCAGTTGGCGGCAATCCCGGCCATTAATGCGGTTGACGTCATGACTACGCTGGTGGAACTGACCGCCACTACCATCAGCGAGCAGGTTTTGCTGGCCGGCGGTTGCGAACGTCTGCTGGTGTGCGGCGGTGGCGCGCGCAACCCGTTGCTGATGGCGCGCATGTCGGCGCTGCTGCCGGGTACCGAAGTGTCTACGACCGACGAATTTGGCATCAGCGGTGATGATATGGAGGCGCTGGCCTTCGCCTGGCTGGCCTTTCGAACCCTGTCAGGCCAACCCGGTAACCTGCCGTCGGTCACCGGTGCCAGTCGCGAAACGCTGCTCGGTGGGATTTATCCGGTTTTCCCATCGGGTGCCCGTTAGCTCTGTTAGGATAGGGAAGAGCTTGCGTTAAAAAAGGAACTTCCAATGAAGAAAATAATGATTACCGGCATGGCGTTAATGCTGGGTGGTTGCAGCTACTTCCTGCCACAAAAAAGCCAAATCCTGCATTATCAATGCGGTACCACACCGCTGACCGTGTCGTTGAACGGTGCAGACAGCACAGCCAGCTTCCTGATGGATGGCCAGCAGTTAACGCTGAAACAGCAACTGGCAGCGTCGGGGGCCAAATACGGTGACGACAAATACACGTTCTGGTCGAAGGGACAAAACGCGTTTGTGGAACGTAATGGCAAAGTGGTGATGAGTGATTGCACCTTGGTGAACTGATTCGGCGCATGCCGCGCCGCAAAGATTGTGATTCTGGCGCGGCAGGCGCAAAATGGCCCTTACGTTTTTTCGCTGGGTTAATGAATCAGATGACTGATAATAATGAATTTGATGTTGCGGACCTGCGCCGTGAATATACCCGAGGCGGCCTGCGCCGTCAGGATCTGACGGCCAACCCGTTGGAGTTGTTCGAACGCTGGCTAAAGCAGGCCTGCGAAGCGCGGCTGGCCGATCCCACCGCCATGTGCGTGGCTACGGTGGACGACACCGGCCAACCATATCAGCGTATCGTGCTGCTCAAGCACTTCGACGACAAAGGCCTGGTGTTTTACACCAACCTTGGCAGCCGCAAGGCACAGCAACTGGCACATAACCCCAAGATCAGCCTGCATTTCCCGTGGCACATGCTGGATCGTCAGGTCAGCTTCCTCGGCAGTGCCGAGCGGCTATCGACGCTGGAAGTCATGAAATATTTCAGCAGCCGGCCAAAAGACAGCCAAATCGGCGCCTGGGTTTCCCAGCAGTCTTCACGCATTTCCGCCCGCGGCGTGCTGGAAAGCAAATTCCTCGAGCTCAAGCAAAAGTTCCAGTCTGGCGAGGTGCCGTTACCGAGTTTCTGGGGCGGGTTCCGCGTCAGATTTGATTCGGTTGAGTTTTGGCAGGGTGGTGAGCACCGTCTGCATGACCGTTTCCTTTACCAACGCGATGGTAATGACTGGAAAATTGACCGACTGGCGCCCTGACAGACGGAAAATCCCTTTAAGCGCTGGCACAGTTGACGCTGGCGCTTTATTCTATACGCCCGGAATAATTGACGCTGCATCTGTGCGGGCTGCCGTTGCGCGACCGGGCGTCGGCGCAATCCATTCGCTGCCTTGATGCAACGTCAATTATTCCAGGTCAATCCACATTTATTATTTCGCCAGCGGGCGAAAGGCCGTGTACCGGCAAAGGTGCATTCGTTTATACATGGAGAACTTGATGGCTAGCATCAACCTGATTCAACAACTGCAAGAGCGGGGCCTGGTGGCCCAGGTGACGGACGAGGAAGCGTTAGCAGAGCGACTGGCGCAAGGGCCAATTGCACTGTATTGCGGCTTCGATCCGACCGCTGACAGCTTGCATTTGGGCCATCTGGTACCTCTGCTGTGCCTGAAGCGTTTCCAACTGGCCGGCCACAAACCGGTGGCGCTGGTGGGCGGAGCGACCGGCCTGATCGGCGATCCGAGCTTCAAGGCGGCAGAACGCAAATTGAATACCAGCGAAACCGTCAACGAATGGGTCGACAAAATCCGCAAGCAGGTGTCGCCGTTCCTCGATTTCGACTGCGGCAGCAACAGCGCCATTGCCGCCAACAACTATGACTGGTTTGGCGGCATGAACGTGCTGACCTTCCTGCGCGACATCGGCAAGCACTTCTCCGTTAACCAGATGATCAACAAAGAAGCAGTCAAACAGCGTCTGAACCGTGACGATGTCGGCATCTCGTTTACCGAATTCTCCTACAACCTGCTGCAGGGCTATGATTTTGCCGAACTGAATCATCGCCACCAGGTGGTGTTGCAAATCGGTGGCTCCGACCAATGGGGTAACATCACCTCTGGTATCGATCTGACGCGCCGCATGCATCAGCAGCAGGTGTTTGGCCTGACTGTACCGTTGATCACCAAATCCGACGGCACTAAATTCGGCAAGACCGAAGGCGGCGCGGTATGGCTGGCGCCAGAAAAAACCAGCCCGTACAAATTCTACCAGTTCTGGATCAATACTGCGGATGCCGATGTGTATCGCTTCCTGAAGTTTTTCACCTTTATGAGTCTGGAAGAGATCAATGCGCTGGAAGCCGAAGACCGCAGCAGCGGCAAAGCGCCACGCGCCCAGTACGTACTGGCAGAAGAAGTGACGCGCATGGTGCATGGTGAAGAGGGGCTGGCTGCCGCTCAGCGTATCACGCAGAGCCTGTTCTCTGGCGCGCTGCATGAGATGACCGAAGCGGACTTCGCGCAGTTGGCGCAGGACGGCATGCCAACCATCAAGTTGGACAAGGAGGCCGATCTGCAACAGGCGCTGGTCAATGCCGAACTGGTACCATCACGTGGGCAGGCACGTACCATGATTGGTTCCAATGCGGTAACCGTCAATGGCGAAAAACAGTCTAATGCGGAATACACCTTTACCAACGCCGACCGCCTGTTTGGCCGCTACACGCTGTTGCGTCGCGGTAAAAAGCATTACTGTCTGATCGACTGGCAATAAGTTGTGCAGACAACGCGGTTGTGAGCAAGGCTACCATGCAGGTTAGCTTGTAAAGAAGGGGGCATCAGCCCCCTCGTTTAGGGCCTTAAGCAACCGCCTCATGGCTGATAGCATCCTGGCCTATCAGCGATATATTGGGTGACTGGTAATGAAGACTAACGGCAGTTTGGTAAACGTCTAATTCTGCGTTTTGGTTACCTAGTGCAAATACGATATCTTGATTGTCGAAGGACTGATTATGGTTTTTATCGATAATGACATAAACGGTATGGTCTAGTTTTATCGCACCCACCTCAGCTAAAGCTCCCTGACTTGCACCATCCGAAATGCTGGCCAGTAACTCTGAGAACAAATCATTTGCCGTGTTTACATTCGACATATCAATACTGTCGAACAACGCGTTTAGTTCAGACGGTTTTGTAACGCTGCCATAGACTTGCATGACTTTATCGCCGCTTGACGAAAAACTCCATTGTTGTTCATTGTCTCCAATATGTATTTGTGTTTTGGACGACAATGTCAATAAAGATACCAAACTATCTACATGGCTATCAGAGAACCTGAGGTTAACAGCCTCCTCAAGCGTTGTATTTCCTTGTACGCTGGCATTATTTATATGTATGTTTGCATTGCTGAAGCCGCCTGGATCCTGCACATTCCCCACGCTGAGCTGTTCTCCCGCGAGTTGTGTAGTTATTGCCGTGAACGATGAAGAGTTGTCCAGACTTAATAATGTATTATAAAAACTGCCACCGCCTGTTCCCCCTTTCTCTGCATTTAAATTCAATATAGTATCTGAAGCACGATGGTCAACGTATAGAATTGCGCTAATGGTTTTGAGCGAATCGCTGAAGTTGTGCGCAATGGTCAGATTGAGTATATTAGATGACATGCCGTCTAATTCAATTCGTTGTATATGATTATCAGCGCCTGTTAGGGTAAGTGTCTTTTCGCTACCGTTTCCTTCGGCAACAATAACCAGCGCACCGATATAATTTCCTTTGGCTGAAATATCCACAGTACCTGCATTCATAGCTTTTAATTCTGGAGCTGCAAGACGAATACCAAAGCCCTGAAGCCCTGTCGTGGTTGAATTATTTTGCAGATAATTAAGGTGTACCTTACTCTCAGAGGTAACATCACCATTAAAAATAAGGCTGTAAGGTGTGTAACTGTATTGCCCCGGGGAAAGGTTTATAACGTTTATTTCACCAGAATAGGCAGATATAGTCAGTCCGAGGTTGCCGGTATAGTTCCCATCGCTAACTGGAGCCTGCGTCAAATGCTCAACGTCCGCATATTGCGTGTTGTAGATACTGGCGTTTTTGTTGGTAACCCCAAAGTCAAAAACATTCTTTCCTTCAGTGCTTACTAATGCTCCATCAAGATAAATACTCCCTGTTCCTTTATAATTTGTCAGGTCTATGTATTGGAATCCGAAGAATTGGTCATAACTACTGTTTATTTCCGCGTTTACTGAACCGTCTTGCTGGCTGGTGAGGAAAATATCTTTAGTGATGAAATTAGCGGAAAGGGTGGTCGTAGTGGAGGTAGACCCATTGGTTTTAGCGGTGAAAAGCGTGCTGATTTGGTTCGCACCACCATTTTCCCCGTTACCTTCCCAATAAAGACCTTGTTTGCTCGACTTGTCCGTGCCGGGATAAAATAACAGTTGGGCATTTGCATGGGTGACGTCAGTATCTGGTTTTATAACGACATCAATATTCCCATGGCCAAGGTTGACGGCGGAGTCTATATTGTTAATGCCTTGATTATCGAGTAATAAAGTGATGTTTTTACCGTATGAATTAAGTGAGCCCAACACTAAGTTACTTGCAGCATACTCCCCAGTTACTGTTATTTTTGTTGCCTTGCTGAACGAAAGATCAACGCTTTTCTCTACGTTTGCATTAAGGGTGATTTCGGTGATTTTTGTTAACTCGGCATTGGTCAGTTGATGCAGTTCACCAGTATTAATAATGCCCGAAGGGTTGCCACCATTCGCAGAAATCTCTAATGTTGCCGGACCTGAGGTATAGTTCAGGGAAGTATTGATTTCGCGCTCAAAGTCGATGACCAAATTCTTGTCAAGCGGGGTGCTATGGTTATCTAAAGGGTAGTTGCCGGCACGAAAGGCTGCAATGATTAAGTTAGTCGCTTGATAATTGTCATTGCCCGCTTTTAACAGGATTGCCTGTGATTCAGCCTGCGTAAGGTTAACGCCGTACAGATATTGATACACCGCGCCATAGTTATCTGCCAATTTAAATTGATCTGAGTTCGACAGTATTTTTAGCAAGTCAGCCTCGGTATTACCGCTGGCAAGATATTTACTATAGGTGTCCAAAGCTGAGGCAGGGACAGTGCTTTTTGCAATGGCGAGGTAGAAAGAGGCTACGATCTCCTGATATTTCAACTCAGGTAGTTCACCCGCAAGATACACCTTTGTTGCTTGATTGAATTTTATATTGGCCTGGGAGCCGCTATCGTCACTGCGGATGTCGTTAATCATTCTCACAACGATATCTCCTCGGGTTTCCTGACCATTTTCCAAACCAGACAGGTAATTTTCCATCTCTTGCGAGGAAGGCGTTTTGTTAAAAACATTCTCGAATATGAATTTTACAAAATCATCATTACTCAAACTGTCTATCTTTGGGCGGGATGTAATAAAATTTTGTGCGATCTTGTTGAGTTTTTCAGGGGCGTTTATGAGTTCATTTGCCCAAAAATTGATGCCGCTTGATACCATGGTACCACCAATGGAATAATAGACGGCTTGAATATCTGATGCATAAGTTGAATATTCAACATTTTTATCAAACGAAGGGTAGAGAGTTGTATCTACCGATGCTTCCAAATGGTCGCGTTGTTGTAATGCTATTGGGTCTGTTCCATTGTAACTCTCCGTGGTGTTTATGATTGACATCGTAATGGAGCCTAGCGTCCTCCCATTAGACAGCTCCGACGTTAACGTTGAAAGCGTACTACTATCAGGCTCCATGCCGGTAATGTTTTTATATATGTAGCTGATTTTTTCACTGTTACTCAGTCCATCGTAACGATTGTGCCCATCGGGAGAGTTGATAAAAGCATTCGCCAACGAGGTTGGATTGGTTGCATTACTATTCAGTTTTCTGCCGAAATAATCTAACGTCGCGGAGTCTGCTTTTTTACCCAATGTAGCGAGATAAATTGCGGCAAGACTATATTGAGATTGTAATATACTCATTAAGTTTTCCTTATGCATTTAACCTTGTGAAATTTATTTGATTGATAATTGGTATGCTGATGATTTGTTTGTCTTTTGGCAATGCTGTAATTTAGAATTGTAATTGTTAATAAACGAACTATTGAAAATCTAACTATTATAGTTAAAAAAACTTAAGGGACTTTTGATATGTTGATAAGTTAAGCATATGAATCAATAACGAATCTAAACATAGTTTAAGTAATGGACTTTTTCAAAGTTATGATGGGGTTTGTTTTTTTATTGCACTAACAAAGGGTTAGGGGATATTTTGCGCAGGTTCACCTCTTGCCAGGCTGCAACCGCCAAGACTTAACAGCGTCATGATCGGTGTATCGTTAGCTTATTATTTGAAGTTACAAGCTTTGGAGTATGATGTGGAGTCTGTATAGTCGTAGCGTTTGTTTCGTTTAATTACCCCCGATCGACTTTTGGCAAGGTTGTAACAAAATTAACATGAAAAATATTTTATCAATCCAGTCGCATGTGGTTTTCGGCCATGCGGGTAACAGTGCGGCGGAGTTCCCCATGCGTCGCATGGGGGTCAACGTCTGGCCTCTCAATACCGTGCAGTTTTCCAACCATACCCAGTACGGTCAGTGGACCGGCTGCGTGATGCCCGCCAGTCATCTGAGCGACATCGCGCAAGGCATTGCGTCTATCGATCAATTAAAAAACTGTGACGCGGTGCTGAGTGGCTACATTGGTTCACCGGAGCAGGGCAACCATATCCTCGATATAGTGCGGCAGGTGAAGCAGGCTAATCCAGCAGCCTGGTATTTCTGCGACCCGGTGATGGGGCATCCGGAAAAGGGTTGTATCGTGGCACCGGGCGTGGCGGAGTTCCTGTGTCAGCAGGCGCTGCCGTGCAGCGACATGATCGCCCCGAACGTGCTGGAACTGGAGCTGTTGGCTCAGCGAGAGATCGCCAATGTGGCACAGGCGGTCGACGCGGCGCGCGCATTGATCGCCAAAGGACCGAAGATGGTGCTGGTGAAACATCTCAGTCGTGCCGGTTACCATCTGGACTGTTTCGAAATGCTGCTGGTAACCGCCGACGACGCATGGCATATCAGCCGGCCGCTGGTGGACTTTGGCGCACGCCAGCCGGTGGGCGTCGGTGATTTGACCAGCGGCCTGCTGCTGGTGAATCTGCTGAAGGGGGGCGGGTTGGCGCAGGCGCTTGAACACGTCACTGCGGCGGTATATGAAGTGATGCTGACAACGCAAGAAATGGGAGAGTACGAATTACAGGTGGTGGCGGCACAGGAAGGGATTGTCGCACCGCGCTGTCATTTTGCCGCGCTGAAACTGTAGCGTCATTGCCCCCTTAAACGGGGGCAATGAGGATTATTTCAAGCCTTCCGCATTGAGCGCGGCATCAACCGCCGGGCGTGCCGCCACGCGCGCCATATAGGCGGACAGGCTGGCGTGCTGTTGCAGATCGAACTGCAAGGCCAGCGCCCAGCGCAGAACGGTAAACAGATAGGCGTCGGCCACGCTGAAGCGGTTACCCAACAAATATTGCTGCTGCGCCAGTACGCCTTCGAGATAACTGAATTGCTGTTCCAGCTTGCTGCGCGCCACCGCCTTGTATTCATCCGGTGTTTTCGGGTTGAACAGCGGGCTGAAACCCTTGTGCAGCTCGGTGGCGACAAAATTCAGCCATTCGATGGCGTGGTAGCGAGATAGCGTGCCGGCTGCCGGGATCAGGTTGCGATCGGGAACGCGATCCGCCAGATATTGCACAATTGCCACGCCTTCGGTCAGCAGGCTGCCATCATCGAGCAGCAAGGCAGGTACCTGTCCCTTGGGATTGATGGTCAGATAGTCGGCACCGCTTTCGGTTTTCTTTGCTGCCAGGTCGACTTTTTCCGCAGTAAAATCCAGCCCTGCTTCGCGCAATACGATATGCGGAGACAACGAACAGGCGCCGGCTTTATAGAACAGTTTCATCGTGAACTCCTTGATAATGAATAATGACAGGCATGCCCAACCCCTCATCCTAGTTCCATACAGCCAAAATTACAGCGGCTTGGCTAACATAATTTAGCTAACCGGCTCGGCAGCCGGCTGTAATTGCGCCAGCGTGGCGGCAATTTGCTGTTGCAGCGCCTGCGGCGCGGTTTGCATCGGCGAACGCAAGGCGTTGTCAATATGCCCCTCATGCGCCAATGCGGCCTTGACCGGTGCCGGATTGGGGAAGCTGAATAACTGCTGGATCAATGGCAACAAGGCATAAAAATTGGCGCGCGCCGCCGGCAGATCGCCCGCGGCGACTTGCCGTACCAACTGCACGAAGCGTTGCGGATGCAGATGCGCAGAGGCCGAGATGGCACCGCTGCCGCCCAGGCACAGCGTAGTGAGGATCAGATTGTCCTCTCCGGTCAGCACGTCTATCACGCCGTCGTTAATCAGCGCCATGGTGGCATCCAGGTTGCCGCCACAGTCTTTAATCGCTTTCACCTGCGGGTGGCGGGCAATCTGCCGCAGGGTGTCCAGTTCGATGGCGATACCGGTGCGGTATGGTACGTTATAGATAATTACCGGCACGCGCGAGGCATTGGCCAGCGTGGTGAAATACTCCAGCAGGCCTGATTGGGAAGGACGAATATAATAAGGGGCAGGCACCAGAATGCCGGCAATATCACGCTGCTGGATTGCCTGTTGCATCTGTAGGGTTGCGGCCATATTGTTGCCTGACAGACCCATCACCACCTGATGTGCCGGCACCACTTCCAGTACCGCATCCAGTACTGCCAACTGCTCGTCCTTGCTGAGTGCGGCAGCTTCGCCAGTCGAACCGCAGACTACCAGTCCGTCAACGCCAGAGGCAATCAAATGCCGCGCCAGATGCCTGACTGCCGGAAAGTCGACATCGTCGTGCTTGAAAGGAGTAACCAGCGCAACCCAAATCCCAGAAAAAGCGGCCATAGAAGAATCCTTGTGTGCCTGACAGAATAAGTGGTTTGATGATGAATAGTGTTCATCATGCTGTCAATTTATAACAGATTGATAACATTGTTATTCATGACGTTAGCGCACAGATGAGTTTCGCTAATGGTCTTAATAGGGCAATAAAAAACCCCGCATTGCGGGGAGTGTTGCTTCAGCCATATTTTTCGGCGAATTTTTGATCTGACTGGCACAGGTAAATAATAAATTCGATAAAGGAGATGATCGACGGAATAAAGGCCCAACAAAAAATCAGATATAAAAAACCTTGGCCAATTTTGCCTAAATAGAATTTGTGTACGCCAAAGCTGCCGAGGAAAAACGCCAACAGGGCGGCAGCAATGCGGTTTTTCTCGCCACTGACGCGCTGCGGCGCGCCACAGTTCGGGCAACTGGTGGCGGTTATGTGCAACTGTTTGCCGCAGGCGCGGCAAAATACCGTGTCGTTGTTCATTATTCCATTATCTCATCTGTTGTCTCAATCAGCGAAGAACGCGAGATTATCATATCCAGACAGGATAATTATAAACGGTTTTTATCTGCGATCGCTAAAGCACAGGGCGAGGAAATAAAGAAGCAGGCCGCGTGTTGCGGCCGGTATTTAACGATGAGGACGGCTACCGATCGAGGAGGACCAATTGAAGGTTTCCCCGCTGGGTTTGACGCGATTGGCCTTGCGTTCGGCGCGTGCGGCCTTGGCGATTTTCTCTCTGGCGGCGGCGATCCGCGCCACGGCTTCGTCTTTGACTTTGTTCTGCTCGGCGTTGGTCAAAGGGCGTCCGTGGCTTTTGCGCGCTTTATCCAGTTCGGTTTTTACTTCACGTTGCTCGCTTTCAGTCATGTCTTTCAGCGTCAGTTTTTTCATCGTGGCAGCCTGGGTAGGTGAAGTCGAGGTTCAGTGTAGCGCATATCTGCGCTGCGCAGGATTAATCTTCAGCGTCTTTGCCGAATTTCTCGTCGAATTCGCGCCGATAGCGTCGTGCCTTGTTGCGATCGCGGATCCATAAATAGCCACAGACTGCCGCCACGGCGGCAGAAAAGGTGATGTTACGCATATCCCGGTCATAGTAATACACCAGCAGCACGTCGAGCGCGGCGATAAACGCAATCCATTTATACAGATGGGATTGCCGTCGCGTCGCGGCGTTGAGGCGTTTCAACTGTCTGGCTTCGTGCAGCACCGGTTTTTTTTGCATAGTCATCCAATACTACTGATTATCAGCAGCGTAAATTAGCAGAATTGTCGCAATTATCACAAAGGGGAAAGTGCGGTTTTTCCGCGACCGCGCGGCGGCAGAGAAAAACGCTGCGGCGTATTGAATAATACTGGCTGCGTGATAGGTTATTTATTCCACTTTTATGACTTTTTATTCACTTTGTGAGGCTGAGAATGATCGTTCGTACCTGGCATGGCTGCGTACCGCTACGGCATCGGCAAGGATTTGCCGATCATCTGAATGTCACAGGCGTGCAGCATGCTAAAGCAACGGCGGGGAACTGTGGCGCGTTTGTTCGCCAGGAAATACAGGGGGAGTATGCCCATTTCTTCCTGGCGACCTATTGGCATTCGCTGGATCCCATCAAACAGTTTGCCGGTGAAGACTATCATACAGCGGTGACCTACCCGGATGACCAATCGTTTGAATTGCTGTCGGATCCTTATGTCTTTCAGCATCGGGTTGATGAAATTACCGCGTTGTAATGACCGTTTATCTCGCTCAGGAGGATGCAATGAACCCGAAATCACTACGTCCGGAAGATGTCGTCCAGCAGCAGCTCGATGCCTATAACGCCCGCGATATCGAGGCATTTATGGCCTGCTGGGCAGAAGACGCGCTGTATTACCAACACCCGGACACGCTGTTGGCCAGCGGCAAGGCAGAAATTCGTGAACGCCACATCGCCCGTTTCAAAGAACCCAGTCTGTATGGTGATCGCATCAAGCGCATGGCGGTGGGCAACATGGTGGTTGATCAAGAAGTGGTCACGCGCAACTTCCCGCAGGGGCGCGGCAGCATGGACGTCATCGCCATTTACGAAGTCGAACAGGGCAAAATTACCCGTGCCTGGTTTAAAATCGGTCCCTGCGTGCTGGATGAAGGGGCGTTGTAACCCGTTACAACGCTAGAATCGCCTCGATTTCAACCTTGACTTCGGGCGAGAACAACGCGCTGACGGCCATCAATGAATAGGCCGGCAGCGCGCCATCAAAAGAGTTGAACAGGATTGGCCGTAGCGCCGGCAAATCTGCAATGTCGGTCAAAAACACGCTGAGTTTGAGCACCGACGTCAAATCGCCCCCCTCCGCTGCGGCAATGGCGGCCAACTGCTCAAGAATGGTCTGTGCCTGGATCTCGGCAGATTGACCCTGCGCAGCGGTGGCGAATGCCGTCAGCCCGGAAACATACATCACGTCACGGTGGCGCACCGCATGGACATACGGACCGCCCGGCGTCGGCAGTGCCGAATAATTATTGCGTTTTATGCCACTCATCAGTTATTCCTCTTCATCTGGTGTCAAAAATGCCTACACTGGGGTAGGTAGGTGCGGGCAGCGGTGAAACTGCCATTAGCATCATAGCCGATTGCGTTAATTTCCAACCGCAATAAGGATGCGCGTGGATAATGAACCCTGTATTGATTCCCTATCTGCAACGCTGGGCGCTCACGCCGGATGGTCGGGCGTTTGCAACCCACAGCAGTCTGTTAGTGCCGGTGCGTTACCGCGGGCGGGCAGCCATGCTGAAAGTTGCCCAGGAAGAAGAAGAAAAATTCGGTGCCCACCTGATGCGCTGGTGGCAAGGCGACGGTGCTGCCCGCGTACTTGCCTGGCATCAGGATGCGTTGCTGCTGGAGCGCGCCCAGGGAGAGGGTTCCCTGAGCCAACTGGTGCGTGACGGTAACGATGCGCAGGCCATCGCCATCCTGTGCCAGGTGGTGAACAAACTGCATGCGCCGCGCCGCCAGGCTCCGCCAACCCTGATCCCGCTTGAACGCTGGTTTGCTGCGCTGTGGCCTGCGGCACAGGCCCACGGTGGCTGGCTGCGCCTGAGTGCGTCGGTGGCTGCCGAGCTGCTTGGCAGCGCCAGGGATCAGGGCGTGCTGCACGGTGATATTCATCACGACAACGTATTGGACTTTGGCGAGCGTGGTTGGCTGGCTATCGATCCCAAACGACTTTACGGCGAACGTGGTTTCGACTACGCCAATATCTTCTGTAATCCAAATTACGGCGTTGCGACCGATCCTGAGTTATTCCTGCAACGGGTTGAACAGGTCTGCCAACTGGCCGGGCTTGAACGTCAGCGCTTGTTGCAATGGATCCTGGCCTGGGCGGGACTGTCTGCCGCCTGGTTTCTGGAAGAGGGGGAAAGCGCCGACATCGATCGGCGCGTGGCGGCGTTGGCAGCGCAGGCGCTGGGCCTGTCGCCGCCAGCCGGTGATTCAGGGTTCATCCTGCCAGTAATCGAGCGAGGCTGAAGGCCGCTGGATATAACTGGTGCGCTGACCGTCGTTCAGTGCCATTGCCTGAAACTTGCCCGAGTCTGGGTATTCAACCAAATCCGGCATTTGACGCGTGCTGATGGAAAGGTACTTTAGCGGTGCATCGGAGGTATTGATGATTTGATGTGGGTACTCCGGCCCGGCAGGAATAAACAGGATGTCGCCGTTGGCGATCGGCAGCATTTCTCCAGCGACGCGCAGCATGCCTTGGCCTTCCACAATGATAAACATTTCCTCCTGGCCATGATGAAAATGATAGGGACAAGAACGTTTGCCCGGTGCCACTACGTCCACCGAGGCACCCAACTGGCTGGCGGCCGTGCCGACGCCCAGCCGCGCCGACTGGCTGTCATACAGCGGCGGGCGCAGATCGTGACGTTTTTCTGCCCGATTGAAGTTGCGAATCAGTTTTTGCTGCAACGCATTGGCTTTCTGGTTCATAGCATTAGTACCTGTCACTTATTGGTGGTGTTGACCATGAAAAAGGCCTCTTCTCAAGTTAAGCAGAAATAATGCCCTGCACCATCTTATCCTTATCGTCGCGTGCCGGCCGGTTAAACACGGAATGTAAACGCCGGCTGCACGGCAACCGCATTGTGGTGCGTCAGCAAACGGTTAAGATGGAGTAAAGGAGGATCGGATGCTGAATTCATTTACTCAAGGGCGATTGGCGGTCAACGGCACCGACATTGCCTATCGTATCGCCGGACAGGGCGCACCGTTACTGTTGCTGCACGGCCACCCGCAAACGCAGTTTATCTGGCATAAGGTGGCGCCGTCGCTGCTGGAACATTTTACCGTGGTTCTGGCGGACTTGCGGGGTTACGGCGACAGCGGTAAACCCCCGGCCAGCGCAGACAGCCATCATTACGCCAAGCGCGAAATGGCGCGCGATCAGCTGGAATTAATGGCGGCGCTGGGCTTTACGCGCTTTAGCGTCATGGCGCACGATCGCGGCGCACGGGTGGCACATCGCCTGGCACTTGATTGGCCGCAGGCGGTAGAGCGCATGGTACTGCTGGATATAGCACCGACGTTGGCGATGTATCGGCAAACCGACGAACGTTTTGCACGTGCCTATTGGCACTGGTTTTTCCTGATCCGTCCAGCGCCGCTGCCGGAAGCCCTGATCGAAAGCAATCCCGAACTGTACCTGCGTAGCGTGATGGGCAGTCGCAGCGCCGGTCTACAGCCGTTCAGCGAACCGGCCATGGCGGATTATCTGCGCTGTCTGCAATTGCCGGGAACCGCACGTGGAATTTGTGAAGACTATCGTGCGTCGGCAGGTATTGACTTGCAACATGATAGCGCCGATATGGATGCCGGACGCCGACTGGCGTGCCCACTGTTGGTGCTGTGGGGCGAACAGGGGACAGTGGGGCAATGTTTCGAACCGCTGGAAGAGTGGCGCAAGGTGGCGAGCAACGTACGTGGCAGCGCCTTGCCGTGTGGCCACTATATCGCGGAACAGCAGCCGCAGTTGCTGCTACAGCATGCTCTGCCGTTCCTCGAAGGTGGAGATTAACGCGCTGCGCGTTGCGGTAGCGAGAAAATCAGGTGCGCAATCACGCCGCCGATAAGCCCCCAAAACGCCGCGCCAACGCCTAACAGGCTGATGCCAGAGGCGGTAATAAGGAAGGCGATCAGGGCGGCATCGCGCTGTTTTTCCTCATGCAGGGCGCGTTGCAGGCTGCCGGCAATCGTGCCAAGCAACGCCAGTCCGGCGATGGTATGAATCAGCGCCGTCGGCAGGGCGCTGAATAACAGGCCAATGGCTGCGCCGAACACCCCGGCCAGCAGATAGAACCCACCGGCGGCGACCGCTGCCATATAACGCCGTTTGGGATCGGGGTGTACATCCTGGCCCATGCAGATTGCTGCGGTAATGGCGGCAATGCACACCGAAAATCCGCCAAACGGCGCCAGCAGCAGCGCGGTAAGCGCAGTCCAACTGATGAGCGGAGAGGTGGGTACCTGGTAACCGGCCGCTTTCAGCGTGGCGATGCCGGGAGCGTTTTGCGACGCCATGGTCACCACAAAAAACGGTACGCCAATGCCCAGCAGCGTAGCCAGAGTAAAATGCGGTGCGATAAATGTTGGCAGGGCAAAGCTCCAGCTCTGATGGGAGAATGACATATTTCCCTGAACGGCGGCCACCGCCAGCCCGGCCAACAGCGTCAGTACAATGGCATACCGTGGCAGGTAGCGCCGAGAAAGCAGATAGACCAGGCACATGGCGCCGCTGAGCGTAAAGTTGCTTTGCAAGGCACCAAACGCGTCCAAACCGAAACGCAGCAGGATGCCGGCCAGCATTGCGGAAGAAATTGCCTGGGGAATGTAATTCATCATGCGGGCAAATAGCCCGGTAACGCCACATAGCAGGATCAAGCCGGAGGCGAAAACAAATACCCCAATGGCTTCATTGATGCTGGTGCCGGGCAGGCTGGTTACTAGCAGCGCCGCTCCGGGCGTCGACCAGGCGGTGAGGATCGGCGCGCGATAATACAGCGACAGCCCGATCGAAGTGACGCCCATGCCCAGTCCTAGCATACTCAACCAGCCACCGATCTGTAGCGGCGTGGCACCAGCCGCCGCTGCGGCTTGAAAAATGATCGCCGCCGAACTGGTATAGCCTACCAGCACCGCCACAAAACCGGCGATTAACGCCGGCACGCTGACATCACCTAACGAAATTTTTTGCCGCATTACCGCCTCCATGATTGTGCGCTATAACGCACGGATGGCCGATGATAGCATCGTGCGTTATAGCGTACAAGAGGCTATAATCAGCGAAAAACAGGAGCTAATCATGCAGGAATTGACCAGTCATCTGGCGCAAACCTTGAAGCAGCTGCGCGCTGAGCGCAGCTGGAGTTTGTCGCAGGCAGCGGAACACACCGGCGTCAGCAAAGCGATGCTTGGGCAGATTGAACGTGGCGAGTCCAGCCCGACGGTGGCCACGCTATGGAAAATCGCCACCGGTTTCAACGTAGCGTTCTCAGTGTTTCTTGAAGGGGCGCAAGCGGCGTCGCAGCCTACGTTACAGCGTCAGGGAAAGTTGCCGGCTTTCGATCAGGCCAACGCCAGCATGCGGGTGGTGCCGCTGTTTCCTTATGATAGGCAGTTGGGTTTTGACATGTTCGACATTGTACTGGCTGCGGGTGCCACCAGCGCTTCCTCGCCCCATGAGCCTGGAGTGATAGAGCATGTGGTGGTGATTGACGGCCAGCTGGATCTGGCGATCGACGGTCAGTGGACACGCCTGGCGGCCGGTGAGGCGATTCGTTTTCAGGCGGATTGCCCGCATGTTTACCGCAATAGCAGCCAATGGCCGGTGCGTTTTCACGATCTGATCCATTATCCGGTGCATTAATTCCCAGAGTTCATCATGCTGCGGCGGTTTTGACAGCGAGTGGGGAAACGCTTAATTTGTTGATAACCACTCTCATTTCTGTCGCTGGGCATGCAGCGGCTAATCAACAGCGAACGGGCAGCAAAAGGAGCTTGAAATGCCAGTCACCAATCGACGCCAGTTTATTAAACTCAGCGCGCAAACCGCAGGAGCCGTAATTGCCATGACGACATTGCCAAACAGTATCCGCCTGGCCATGGCGGCAGACCAGTCCAACGCCGATCAATTCCTGTGGCTGGAGCAGTTGCACAGCCAACCGGCGCTGGAATGGGTAACCCAGCAAAACCAGCGCACGTTGTCGCGTTACGCGCAGGGCACGGATTTCCCACGGCTGGAACAGCAGGTGCTGGATATTCTGAATAAAGACACCCAAATCCCCTGGGTCGCTAAATACGGCGAGAACTACTACAACTTTTGGCAGGATCGGGATAACCCACGCGGCCTGTGGCGACGTACCACACTGCAAGAATACCGCAAGGCACAGCCGACCTGGGAAACGGTGCTGGATATCGATGCGTTGGGCAAGACAGAAGGACAGGAATGGGTGTTCCATGGTGCAACGCCATTGGCACCGGATTACCGTTACGCCTTGTTGAAACTCTCACCGGACGGCGGCGATGCGGTGACGGTGCGGGAATTCGATCTGCAACAGAAACGCTTTGTCAGCGACGGTTTTACGCTGCCGGTGGCCAAAAGCGTGGTGTCATGGGCGGATTATCAGCATCTGTTTGTCGCCACCTATTTCGGTCCGGATTCCCTGACCCAGTCCGGTTATCCACGGGTGGTTAAGCGCTGGCGGCGCGGCACGCCGCTTGACAGCGCGGAAACGCTGTATCAGGCACGGGCGGAGGATATGCGCGCTTACGCCTATCACGATGATACGCCGGGCTTTGAACGTGACTTTATCGTGCGCATGATGGACTTTTATCATCAGGAAACCTTCCTGCTGGACGCCAATGGCCGACAGATCAAGATTGAGGTGCCAACGGATGCCGAACTGGACTGTCACCGTGAATGGTTGCTGATCAAACTTGGCAGCGACTGGTCACTGGGAGATAAAACCTATCCAAGCGGTGCGTTGCTGGCGGCGAATTTTGCCGATTATCTGGCGGGCAAACGCCAGTTGAGCGTGCTGTTTACGCCGAGCGAACGCATGGCGCTCAGTGGCTACGCTACCACGCGCGACCATCTGATCGTCAGCATCATGGACGACGTGGTTAACCGGCTGGAAGTGCTGACGCCGCAAGGCAATGGCTGGCAGACGCGTCCGCTGGGCACGCCTGGCAAGCTCAGCACGCTGTCGGCTGGCGGAATTGACGACAAAACCAACGACTACTTCCTGACCGTTAGCGGCTTTTTGCAACCAACCTCACTGTATCTCGGCAACCTGGATGCGGGTGAGCCAGAATTGCTCAAGCAGGGGCCGCAGGACTTTGATGCCAGTGGCTATCAGGTCAGCCAGCATTTTGCACGTTCAAAAGACGGAACGCGGATCCCGTACTTTCAGATTGCTGCCGGCAACCTCAAGTTGGGGGGTAACAACCCGACGTTGCTGTACGGTTATGGCGGCTTTGAGGTTTCGCTGCAACCCGGCTATCTCGGTGCCAAAGCGCCAACCTGGCTGGAGCGTGGCGGGGTATACGTGGTGGCCAATATTCGCGGCGGTGGCGAATACGGTCCGGCCTGGCATCAGGCGGCGTTGAAACAAAACCGCCACCGTGCCTATGAAGATTTTGCCGCAGTAGCGCAGGACCTGATTGCCAGAAAAGTGACATCGTCACAAAAATTGGCTGCGCGCGGCGGTAGCAACGGCGGGCTGCTGGTGGGCAATATGCTGACGCAGTACCCAGAACTGTTCGGCTGTATCGTGTGTGAAGTGCCGTTACTGGACATGCAGCGCTATACCCAGCTTTCCGCCGGGGCGTCGTGGATTGCCGAATATGGCGATCCGCGTGACGCGCAACAATGGGCATACCTGCAGGCCTTTTCGCCGTATCACAATATCAAGGCGGGTGTGGCATATCCTCCGACGTTATTTCTTACCGCCACCAGTGACGACCGGGTCAATCCGTCGCATGCGCGCAAGATGGCGGCACGGATGCAACAAATGGGATACCAGCAAGCCTATTTTTACGAGAATACAGCCGGGGGGCATAGTGCAGCGGCCGACAAAAAGCAGTCGGCGTTTCATGCCGCGCTGGTGAGCGAGTTTATCTGGCAGACCCTGCAGGCTGGGCCGGCGGGCTAAACGCTGGCGGCGGCAAAAAAAACGGGGCCAATCATGGCCCCGTCGACGTTGGTTGCGTAATGCCGATTAACGCGCGGCGGTGGTCGCCTGTTGCGCCTTCTGTTCGGTGTCTTCTGCGGTGTCCAGCGTCATGCGGTACAGCTTTGGCGCGGTGAGCATCATCAGAATGGCGATAACGCCGGTAGCGATGCCAATCTGCATAAACACATGGCTGTAAATTGCCAATGAAGCATGCGCATCGTTCACGTCGCTTGGTACGGCGGTCAGGCCTGCCACTTTGCCGGCAATCAGCGCCGCAGCCGCGGTGGTCAGGAACCAGGAACCCATAATGAAGCCCATCAGGCGTTGCGGCACCAGTTGGGCCACCATTGCCAGCCCCAGACCCGAGATCATCAGCTCACCGACGCTTTGCAGCGCGTAGCTCAGGATCAGCCAGTTGACGGAAACGATACCCTGTTCGTTGGCGAAGCTGGCGCCCCACGGCAGCACCAGAAACGCACCGGAGCACAGGAACATCCCGAACGCGAACTTGTGCGGCATTGGCAGGCGATCGCCCATTTTATTGTACAGTGCCGCCAGAATCGGGCTGGCCAGCATGATCCAGAACGGGTTCAGCGCCTGGTACTGCTCGGGCTCGAACGCCAGGCCCAGAATGTTATGTTCAACGTTATGGATGGCAAAGAAGTTCAGTGAAGTTGGCATCTGGCTATACAGCACGAAGAACACCACCGCCTCCAGCATCAGCAGGAACGCCACGATCATTTTGCGACGCGCTGCGCCGTGCATGGCGAAGGTTTCCTTGGCAAACACGATCACAATGCCGGCAGAGATAATCGCCAGCGCCCAACGGGCAATGACCTGATTGTGCAGCAGCCAGCTGGACAGGGCGATCAGAGCGACAATACCAACCAGTACCATCAGCAGCTTTTGCAGATGCAATGGTTTAAAGTCTGGTTTGGAGCCGTGCTGTTTAACCCAGCGGTGACACAGCATAAAGTTGACCAGCGTGATCAGCATCCCGACCACGCTCAGCGAGAACGCGACGCTCCAGCCGTATTTTGCTGCCAGCCAGGGCGTTGCCAGCATCGACATGAAAGAGCCGATATTCACCGACATATAGTACATGGTGAAGGCGCCATCAAGACGCGGGTCGTCTTTTTCGTAGCAGGTGGACAGCAAGGAGGACGGGTTGGCCTTGAACAGGCCGCTACCGACGGCGATGGTTGCCATGCCGAGATAGACCCAGAAAATATCATGGCCGGAGTAGGCCACCATGGCGTAACCAACCGCCAATACCAGCGCGCCGAGGACGATCACGCGTTTGGTGCCGAGCACTTTATCTCCCAGCCAGCCGCCGATGGCGACAAAGCCATACACCAGCGCGCTGAAAGATGAAAACAGTGTAATTGAATCGGCTTCGCTCAGGCCAAGCATCTTGACCAGATAAACCGCCATGATGCCTTGCAGGCCGTAATAACCGAAACGCTCCCACAATTCGATCGAGAAGATCAAATAGAACGCCTTGGGTTGTTTAAAGGCGTTTAAGCTGACGCCTTCCTGATGTTGGTTGTTTGCTGTTGACACTGGTACCTCTTTTTTCACAGCCCGTCAGAAAGGACGGGAAATGCACAAGTTGATGCAGGACTGCATCCTTGTGCGTTGTTATAGGATGGGATGACGGCGGTTAATGTTCACTATCTTAAACGGCGTGGCAAGCAGTTTGACATATTCGGTTACATATAACGTATTTGGCATTATAATGTGATGTTGCAAATGTTATGCAGAATTAACGTTCGCAATTATTTCATTTGCCGATTTTTTGTTTTGTCTAAAAGATATACGCCATCGGAATAGTGATATGTTCTGCTATTTTTAAGTTTCATGGTTCATGCCATTGCATGTTGTTCAATAGGCGTTGCTATCTGGTGTCTAAGTGCCAATATGCAATATTAGTGAAACAGTGAGGGGAGGGTTATACAGCTGTTAATATATTGTGAATGGAAAACTGTGAGGCAATGCGCAATTTTCGACTAAATTTCCGCTTGAAATTAAGTGGAATCGTGGTTTCAGGCGGAAATCCGTAAAAATACCGTGGTTACTGCTGAGCAACATCACATTTTTAATAAAAAAGAGCCGCTAATAGCCGGCATGATGCTGGCGAGTACGACGCCCGGCAGCATCAGGCGTCGGGATAGACCTTTTCTTTGTATTCGCACAGATCTTCGATAATGCAGGAACCGCAGCGCGGCTTGCGCGCGATACAGGTGTAGCGGCCATGCAGGATCAGCCAGTGGTGGCAGTCGACCTTGAATTCCGCCGGCACCACCTTCAGCAGCTTGTCTTCCACCTGTTCGACGGTATTGCCCGGCGCGAAGCGCGTCCGATTGCTGACGCGGAAGATGTGGGTATCTACCGCAATGGTTGGCCAGCCAAAGGCGGTGTTCAACACTACGTTTGCCGTCTTGCGGCCAACGCCGGGCAGTGCCTCCAGCGCCGCGCGATCCTCGGGCACCTCGCCGCCATGCTGTTCCAACAAAATGCGGCAGGTTTTGATCACATTCTCGGCCTTGCTATTGAACAGGCCGATGGTTTTGATGTAGTCCTTGACGCCGTCGACCCCTAGCGCCAGCATCGCCGCCGGCGTATTGGCCACCGGATACAGCTTGGCGGTGGCCTTGTTGACGCTGACGTCGGTCGCCTGTGCCGACAACAGCACGGCAATCAATAGTTCAAACGGTGTGGTAAATACCAGTTCGGTGGTCGGGTGCGGGTTGTTGTCGCGTAAACGGGTCAGAATTTCCAGGCGTTTTTGTTTATTCATCAGGCTTTCTCTGGCTGTCCTTTTTCCAGCGTCGGCTGGTGAGCTACGGCTTGGGCTTTGCGCGCCTTCATTTTTTCATCAATTACATATTTGACCGCCAGCATCAGCCCCAGCCCGATAAACGCCCCGGGCGGCAACATGGCCAGCAGGAACGGGCTGTCGAAATGCACGACTTCGATACGCAACACTTTGGCCCAACTGCCTAACAGCATGTCGGCACCGTCAAACAGCGTGCCGTTGCCAATCAGTTCGCGCATCGAACCCAGCACGAACATGGCGCCGGTCGCGCCCAGGCCGATGAACAGGCCGTCAATCAGCGCCAGCCCGACCGGCTTGCGTGCCGCGACCGCTTCTGCGCGGCCGACCACGATGCAGTTGGTGACGATAAGCGGGATAAAGATCCCCAGCGATTGATAAAGACCAAAGGCATAGGCGTTGATCAGCATTTGCACGATGCTGACCGCCGCGGCGATGATCATCACGTAGATCGGAATACGTACTTCACCTGGCACCCAGCGACGCAGGGCGGAGATGGAGCCATTGGTGATAACCAATACCAGCGTGGTCGCCAGTCCCAGTCCCAGGGCGTTGGTGGCGGTGGAGGTGACCGCCAGCAGCGGGCACAGCCCGAGCAGCTGCACCAGCGCCGAGTTGTTTTTCCACAACCCTTGAATCATTAACTCTTTTGCTTCGCTCATTCGCCGGCTCCACAGGCAGGTAATGTGGCTAGTTTAGGCGGCAATGTTTCCATATACAACGCAGTGCGGCGCACCGAATTGACCACCGCGCGCGGGGTGATGGTAGCACCGGTAAACTGATCGAACATACCGCCGTCTTTCTTCACCGCCCAGCGTTTATCGTCCGGGCCTGTAATTTTCTTGCCGCTGAAAAAGGTGATCCAGTTGCTGATACGCAGTTCGATCTTGTCGCCCAGCCCCGGCGTTTCGTGATGCTCGATCACCCGGCTGCCAAATACATTGCCGCTGAAGTCAGCGCCAACCAGCAGTTTGATGGCACCGGAATAGCCGTCCGGTGCGGTAGTTTCCAGCGCGGCAGCTACCGGCTGCCCCTGTTTACGCGCCAGATACAAGCGGTGCGCAAGGGCGTTGCCAAGGGCCGGATCGCTCACCAGGTAACACTCGGACTGCATATCATTATCATAGCTGTCGGGCGGTACTACCTGGTCCAGCAGGCTTTTCTGTTGCAGGGCGGCCTGATGGGCGATGGTTTTTTGCGTCAGCGTGTTGACTACCGCGGTCAGGCCGGTGGTCACGGCGGCGAACAGCGCCAGCGTCGTGCCATGCTTTCTCATTGATTGCAGCATCATGGCTCCTTAACGATGACCGTAAACGCGCGGCTGCGTGTAGTGATCGATCAGCGGCACGGTGATATTGGCCAGCAGTACGGCGAACGCGACGCCGTCCGGATAACCACCGTAGACGCGAATCAACCATACCAGCAGGCCGATCAGCGCGCCGTAAATCAAGCGGCCGCGAGGAGTGGTGGAGGCGCTGACCGGATCGGTGGCAATAAAGAAGGCACCCAGCATCGTTGCACCGGACAACAGATGGATCAGCGGTGACGCCTGATGGGCGGGATCCAGCAGATAGGCGACGCCGGAGCACAGTGCCAGCATTGCCAGCATGCTGAAGGGGATTTGCCAGTGGATCAACCTGCGTCCCAGCATAAACAGCCCGCCGGCCAGAAAGCCGAGGTTGACCCATTGCCAGCCGATGCCCGCCAGCGCAGCACCGAAGATCGGCGTTTGCAATACTTGTTCAACCGAATGTCCGCTGCGCAGACCGGTTTTGAAACCGTCCAATGGCGTCGCCTGGCTGATGCCGTCTACGCCCATTTGCAGTTCGTGCAGGGTGGCGCCCTGGCTGGTATGGCCGCCGAAAATGGTCAGCAACAGGTCAGGCAATGATAACGCGGTGGCGCGCAGCGTCTCCGGTGGCAGCCAACTGGTCATTTGCACCGGGAAGGAAATCAGTAGCACCACGTAACCGACCATCGCCGGGTTGAACGGGTTTTGTCCCAGACCGCCATAGAGTTGCTTGGCAATAACGATGGCGAACAGGGTGCCGATGACGATCATCCACCATGGCGCCAGCGGCGGCAGGCTGATACCGAGCAGCAACGCGGTCAGTAAGGCCGAGTTGTCGGCCAGGCGCGCACGCACCGGCTGCTTGCGCAGCGCCAGTATGGCGCTTTCAGCCAGCAGAGCGGCGATCATGGCCAGTGCTATCTGAATCAGGCTGCCATAGCCGAAGAACCATAGCTGCGCGGCCAAACCTGGGATGCAGGCCAGCATCACCCATAGCATGATGCGGCTGGTGCTTTGCTGATTATGGGTGAAAGGGGAACTGGCGATATGTAAGCCTTTGGCAGCTGTCTGTTTTATCGGCCTGAACTTCATAGAGTAACTACACCTGTCTTTGCCGCGTCAACGGCAGATTCAACACGCCGCTCAACGGGCGCAGGGAAAATGATAGCGCAGCATTCTACCTCATTCACCGATGGGGTAATACGCAATGATATTGGGGTTATCGAGTTTTTAGCACGCATTGTGGCGTGAGCGAGAAAATTGTGTGGTTTTTTCCGTCAGTGTTTTGCGTTAGCTTGATGATAAAGCGAGCAGATCGGCGTTAAAATCACGCCCAATGCGCAATATCCCTAATGATAACATGTACATTTTGGTACATTTATTCGCACAAAATAACAACTTTTGCATAATCCATCTAGGTTATTATCCCGAGTATTATTAAGTTAGTGAATGAATAATAATGACAAATGAAGACGTTTTTTTTATTGAAGAGCTGATTGAGTGGGTCGAAATACATCTGGAAACACGGCCAAATCTTGACGAAGTGGCGCGGATATCCGGTTATTCCAAGTGGCATCTGCAACGCAAGTTCAAACGGATCACCGGCATCCAACTGGCGACCTACATCCGCTCGCGTATTCTGACGCGCGCGGCCGTGGCACTGCGTATTACGCGTCGTTCAATTATTGATATTTCTGATGAGTTGGGCTTCGACTCACAACAAACCTTTACCCGCATGTTCAAGCAGCGTTTTGGTACCACGCCAAACCGCTATCGCTCAATGGACAAATGGGACGTAAAAAACCTGATGCCGCGCTTTAATTTCGACGCGCAGTATGAAAAGGGCTATTACCCGGAAGTAAAGCGACTGACGTTGCCGGAAATGCAGCTGGCGGGTTTTTCGCGGCGGCTGGATTTTGACGTGATGGAAGGCATGGAACATGCTTCCTGCATGGCGATGAAAGATGAAATTTTCAACGACTTCTTCAAAGGGTTAAGCGTGGACTGCCATAAGGTCTACAGCATTCATTCTGCTCGCAGCTGTGATTATGGCGAGTTTTCTGCGGTGCATACCATGGCGGTTGAGCAACTGCATCGTAAGGATATTCTTTCCGGCCATCAGATTGATAACATTCATCTGCCCGAGCGTGAGTATATTTCGATTACCCATCAAGGAACTGCCAAAGAGTGCGTGCAGTTTTTTTCCTATTTGATTACCCATGTGATGCCTGGCCTGCGCCATAAAGTGAAGGGCAGCATTGAGATGGAAATCATTGATATTGCGCAGTGGCAGCAGGATGCCAAAATGCGCCAGATTAACGTCAACTACACCTACCTGATTTCTATCGACTAATAAGCGCCTTGCATCCTGCAAGGCGTTATTTCAGCTCTCTTTCTCGGTTTGCGTCTGCTGCGCGGCCTTTTTGGCCTTGACGCGGGCGATGGCGGCGGCCACCGCGGCCTTGCGCGGATCGTCTTGTTCCGGCGCGGCGGCCTCGGCTTCAGCCGGAGTGGCCTCTGGCGTTTGCTGCGCGGCCTTTTTGGCCTTGACGCGGGCGATGGCGGCAGCCACCGCGGCCTTGCGCGGATCGTCTTGTTCCGGCGTGGCGGCCTCGGCTTCAGCCGGGGTGGCCTCTGGCGTTTGCTGCGCGGCCTTTTTGGCCTTGACGCGGGCGATGGCGGCGGCTACCGCGGCCTTGCGCGGATCGTCTTGTTCCGGCGCGGCGGCCTCGGCTTCAGCCGGGGTGGCCTCTGGCGTTTGCTGCGCGGCCTTTTTGGCCTTGACGCGGGCGATGGCGGCGGCCACCGCGGCCTTGCGTGGATCGTCTTGTTCCGGCGCGGCGGCCTCGGCTTCAGCCTGGGTGGCCTCTGGCGTTTGCTGCGCGGCCTTTTTGGCCTTGACGCGGGCGATGGCGGCGGCCACCGCGGCCTTGCGCGGATCGTCTTGTTCCGGCGCGGCGGCCTCGGCTTCAGCCGGGGTGGCCTCTGGCGTCTGCTGTGCGGCCTTTTTGGCCTTGACGCGGGCGATGGCGGCGGCTACCGCGGCCTTGCGCGGATCGTCTTGTTCCGGCGCGGCGGCCTCGGCTTCAGCCGGGGTGGCCTCTGGCGTCTGCTGCGCGGCCTTTTTGGCCTTGACGCGGGCGATGGCGGCGGCCACCGCGGCCTTGCGCGGATCGTCTTGTTCCGGCGCGGCGGCCTCGGCTTCAGCCGGGGCGGCCTCTGGCGTCTGCTGCGCGGCCTTTTTGGCCTTGACGCGTGCCAGCGCTGCGGCCACCGCGGCCTTGCGTGGATCGTCTTGCTCCGGGGCGGTAACCTTGGCTACTGGCGGCGCTGCGACATCGGTCTGCTGCTGTGCCTTGCGTTCCCGTGCCAGCGCTTTACGCGCTTCACGGGCGGCAATCACCGCACTATTATCCGGCTCCTGCCCGTTATGCGCACTACCTTCGGCGGCGGTGCTGTTGCTGCGAACTCGCTTCAGCGCAGCCTGCACGGCACTCTGATCGTCATCGGTCAGTTTCACCGCCGCTTTTTTGTGGCGTTCTTCACGCGCCAGTTTCTCGCGTTCCATCCGCGCCAGTTTGGCCTCATAACGCGCCTTGGCTTCGGCGGCGCGTGCTGCTTCCTGATCGATGGCCTTGATCTCGGCTTTTTCCTGTCGGTAATACTGCACCAACGGAATATTGCTTGGGCAAACGTAGGCGCAGGCGCCACATTCAATACAGTCAAACAGGTTGTGATTGCGCGCTTTGTCGTGTTCCTGCCCGCGGCTGAACCAATAGAGCTGCTGCGGCAGCAAACCGGCGGGGCAGGCGTCAACGCATAACCCGCAGCGGATGCAAGACTGCTCTGGCTCCTGTGGCGCCATTTCGTCCACCGTCGGTGCCAGCAGACAGTTGCTGATTTTGACAATTGGCACGTTGAGCGCCGGCAGGGTGAAGCCCATCAGCGGCCCACCCATCACCACCATCTGCTGCGGCTGCGGCTGGAAGCCGGCAAATGCCAACAGATGCTCGACCGGGGTGCCGATGCGTGCCCACAGGTTGCCGGGCTGGCTCAGCGCGTCGCCGGTCAGCGTGACAACGCGTTCAATCAACGGTTCGCCGTCAATGATGGCGCGCTTGATGGCAAAGGCGGTGCCGACGTTTTGCATCAACACACCGATAGCGGAAGAGTGTTTACCGTGCGGCACCTCTTTGCCTGTCAGAATCTTGGTCAACTGCTTGGCGCCGCCGGACGGGTATTTGGTCGGGATCACCCGCAGTGTGACGTGCGGGTGTTGGCGTAGCGCCAGTTCCAGCGCGGCGATGGCCTGCGGTTTGTTATCTTCAATGCCGATCAGCGTGGTTTTGGGCTTGAGCAGATGGCGCAGGATCTCGGTACCTTGCAGTATCTGGTCGGCATGCTCCTGCATCAGACGATCGTCGGCGGTGATATAGGGTTCACACTCGGCGGCGTTGAGGATCAGCGTCTCTACGCCGTGCGCGCCGCCCTGCAATTTGCTGGCGGTGGGGAAACCGGCGCCGCCCAGACCGGCAATGCCGGCCTGATGGATGCGCGCAACGATCTCGGCCGGTGACTGCTGGCGATAGTCGGCCAGAGGCGTGCGTTCGCACCACTGGTCCTCGCCGTCAGGGCGGATCATCACGCACATTTCCGCCAGCCCGGACGGGTGGGCGGTAATATGCGGTTTGATGGCAATCACCGTGCCGGAGGTCGGCGCATGTACCGGCAGCGTTCGCCCACGGCCAATGGTCAGCGGCTGGCCTTTCAGCACCGCATCGCCGACCTGCACGATCGGTTCACCTTCCGGCCCCAGATGCTGTTGCAGCGGAATGATGAATATGTCGGGCAGCGGTGCCGTACGCAGCGGTACCCCGCTGGACTGCGTTTTCATTTCAGGTGGATGGATCCCGCCGTCGAAATCCCAAATCCGATCTTTTTTGAAGGCGGCGAACAGATTAAACATGTTGCTCCACGTGAATGACTTGCACAGGGATGGTGTTCATATCCCATTTCCAATTGGCGGTGGTGGTGGCGACCGGTTTCATTTCAATACAGTCCGTCGGGCAGGGCGCAACGCACAGATCGCAGCCGGTGCACAGATCGGTAATCACGGTATGCATGGCACGGGTAGCGCCGACGATGGCATCCACCGGGCAAGCCTGGATGCACTTGGTGCAGCCGATGCAGTTGGCTTCGTCGATAAACGCTACTTTGCGCGTCGGTTGCGCCACCTCTTCGCCGCCGTCCAGCGGCTGTGGCTCGACGTTGAGCAGCTCGGCCAGCTTCAGCATCACCTGCTCGCCGCCCGGCGCGCATTTGTTGATCATTTCGCCATTGGCCACCGCTTCGGCATACGGTCGGCAGCCGGGATAGCCACATTGTCCACACTGGCTCTGCGGCAGGATTTCGTCCACCTGTTCGGCGATCGGATCTTCTTCCACCTCAAATCGGCGCGCGGCGAAACCGAGCACCAGACCAAACAGCAGCCCAAGGGCGCCCAGTGCCGCAACGGCAATCCACAACGCACTCATTAGAATTTCACCAGCCCGGTAAAGCCCATAAAGGCCAACGACATCAGTCCGGCGGTGATCAGGGCGATAGACGAACCACGGAACGGCGCCGGTACGTCAGCCACCGCCAGCCGTTCGCGGATGGCGGCAAACAGCACCATTACCAGCGAGAAACCCGCGGCGGCACTAAAGCCGTATACCGCAGATTGCAGGAAGTTATAGCCAAGGTTGATGTTTAGCAACGCCACGCCAAGCACCGCACAGTTGGTGGTGATCAACGGCAGGAAAATGCCAAGCAGCCGGTACAGCGCCGGGCTGGTTTTACGCACCACCATTTCGGTGAACTGCACCACCACGGCGATGACCAGAATAAAGGACAGCGTGCGCAGGTATACCAGATCCAGCGGCACCAGAATAAAGGTATTGATGACCCAGGAGCTGATCGAGGCCATCGTCATGACGAAGGTGGTCGCCATGCCCATGCCAATGGCGCTTTCCAGTTTTTTGGATACGCCCATAAACGGACACAGGCCAAGAAACTTCACCAGGACAAAGTTGTTCACCAGTACGGTGCCGACAAAAAGGAGCAGGTATTCGGTCATTGCAACGCCTAAAAAAAGAAAAGCCGCTTATTATCGGGAATCAGCGGTATAACGACAACATATGAATCGCAGGGATAATACCCTTTTTGCTACGAATTGGTCAAAATTTGCACGCCATGACGTGCAAATCGTGCCTTTGCCCGCGCGTTTATTGGGTAAAGGTTCCCTTGACCCGCTGCGAGCGCTTGATATAGGGCACCAATAGTGCCGCCATCAGCAGAGGCCAGCCGAGGCTGCGTACCGCCAGTTCGTCGGGGATAGGCGAAAAGGCGAATGCCTTGATCGCCAGCAGCACGGTAATCAACAGCCACACCAGGAACAGTTTCGGGAAGCGACGTGCGCGGTGGCAGAACAGCCACAACAGCCACAGGGTAAACGCCCACATGGCAAGAGTGGTGAACACCGAAAAGTACCATTGCAGGCTGAAGGCCTGGGCATTGGTCATCAGATATTCGCGTGACTCCGGGGCGACGATCGCCATGCCGTACAGGATAAGCATCAGGCTGGCGCTCAGCAGGGTAACGATCAGATAGGCCATCGGGGCCAGCAGCCAACCACCAATGCGATTGTATTCTATAGAGGACATAACGGCTTCCTGAGACGGTCAAGGTAACAAGCGGCATAGAGTAGCGGGTAATTACCGCCTCGTCATCCCCATGCGTGCTGTCGACCAGGATGTGCGCAGCGTGGCACTTTTATCATTATTGCCATCGGTATGATGTCAGCAAAAACCAGCATCTCATACTGCCATTGGATATGGAGATAACGCATGACGGAGGTAGGTCATATTTTCAAAGAATTTAATATCAATATTTAAGCATGACCGGCTCGGCGTATATGGCACGAGATAGACCAAAGAGGTTTGCTAAAGCAACCGGCACCTAGCCACTGGAACTCTCAAGTTTCAGTGGCTAGGTGCCGGATGATAGGCAGCACCCGCCCCGTAGCAGGACGGGCTGAAGAGAGTACCGGCTAAATTAACGCTCTGCGCCGTTGCTGGCGATCAGTTTCTGATACCAGAAGAAGCTCTTCTTGCGCTGGCGCGCCAGATCTTTCTGGTGATCGACATAAACAAAACCGTATTGCTTCTGGAAGCCGTTCAGCCAGCTCAGCAAGTCGATAAATGACCACGGATAATAACCGCGTACGTCAGCGCCCTGAGCGATTGCATCTTCGATCGCGCCGATATGCTGGTTGAGATAGTCAATGCGGTCGTCGTCCACCACTTCGCCATCGATAATCGGGTCTTTGGCGCCGAGGCCGTTTTCGGTGATGTAAATCGGAATGTCACCGTAGCGCGCCTTGATATTCATGATGCCTTCGGTCAGGCCCTGCGGATAAATCTCCCAGTCCCAATCGGTGTAGACGCCGTTCGGATTGCGCACGAACTTGAACAGACCCTTGAAGCCGAACTCATTGCCCTGTTGGTGACCTTTGCCTTTTTCGCCGGTGGTGTTGATGGTCAGGTGGGACTCCTGATGGTTGGCGGCAATGGTTTCGCGCTTGTAGTAATTCAGGCCGATGAAATCGCAGATATTGTCACGCAACAGTTGCCGATCGCCTTCAGCGAACTGTGGAACGCCCCACAGTGCCTGAGTCTGTGCCAGCAGTTCTGCCGGGTATTCGCCTTTCAGCACCGGGTCGTACAGCCAGTGGGTAAAAATGCCATCGGCCAACTGGCAGGCGGCGAGATCTTCCGGTGACTGGCTGAGTGGGGTATTGGTCTGCAACACATTGACGAAGCCGATCTTGCCGTCGATGCCGCTGGTACGGAATGCCGCCACCGCTTTGGCGTGGGCGACAAAAACGTGGTGGCAGGCCTGCACCGCGCGCGCCGGGCTTTGCACGCCCGGTGGATGGCCGCCGGTGATATAGCCAAAACCAATAAAGCAGATGGTTTCATTAAAGGTCGACCACAGCTTGACGCGGTCGCCGTAACGCTCATAACACAGCCGGGCATAGGCTTCGAACGCCTCGGTGGTGGCACGCGCTTCCCAGCCGCCTTCGTCCTGCAGCGCCTGCGGCAGATCCCAGTGATAAAGCGTGATCATCGGTTCGATACCGTGTTCCAGCAATGCGTCGATCAAATCGCTGTAAAACGCCACCCCGGCCTCATTGACCTGGCCACGGCCCTGCGGCAGCAGGCGCGGCCAGGAGATGGAAAAGCGGTAGCTCTTCATGCCCATTTCAGCCATCAGCGCCACGTCTTCGCGGAAGCGATGATAGTGATCGACCGCCACATCGCCGTTGGTGCCTTGATAGGTGGTACCGGGCAGGTGGGAAAACACGTCCCAGATGGACGGGCCCTTGCCGTCGGCGTCATGGGCGCCTTCAACCTGATACGCCGCAGTAGCCGCGCCCCAGAGGAAATCTTTCGGGAAAGCAGACATAAACAACTCTCTCTGTCAGATGAATGATTGAATCAGTATCAGCGTAGTCTAGGGGGAATGGGAATAGCTTTGCAACCGGTTTCTGAAACCGGTTGCAGTTTTAATGTCTGGCAGAGAGTGCGAGATTAACGGCGGTTCAACTGATAGTAGGCCTCGTTCCAGCGGATTTCATTCTTGAACGCTGGCAGCGTGGTGTCGTTATCGATCAGCAGGAACTCGATATTGTGCATTTCGGCATAGAGACGCAGGTAATCGGCGTTCAGCGCCTGCGAAAACACCGTGTGGTGCGCGCCGCCGGCTAAAATCCAGGCTTCGGCGGCAGTAGCCAGCGTCGGCTGCGCCTGCCAGATAGCGCGCGCCACCGGCAATTTCGGCAGTGGGTGCGGCTGTTCCACGGTATCCACCTGGTTGACCAGCAGACGGAAGCGATCGCCCATATCGATCAGACTGGCGTTGACCGCCGGGCCGGCCGGGGTAGAGAAGATCAGGCGTGCCGGATCTGCCTTGCCGCCGATGCCCAGCGGTTGAATGTCCAGCAGCGGTTTTTGCTCCTTGGCAATTGACGGGCACACTTCGAGCATGTGCGAGCCCACCACCAGATCGTTACCCGGCTGGAAGTGGTAGGTGTAATCCTCCATAAACGAGGTACCGCCGTCCAGGCCGCCGGCCATCACTTTCAGAATGCGCAGCAGCGCGGCGGTCTTCCAGTCGCCTTCGCCACCAAAGCCGTAGCCTTGCTGCATAAGGCGCTGTACCGCCAGCCCCGGCAGCTGCTTCATGCCGTGCAGATCTTCAAAGTTGGTGGTAAAGGCGTGAAAATCTCCCTGCTCAAGGAAGCGTTTCATACCCAGCTCGATACGTGCCGCGTCGATCAGGTTTTCGCGTTTGGCGCCGTTGCTTTTTACCGCTTCGCTCAGCACGTAGCTGGCTTCGTATTCTTCAATCAGCGTATCGACGTCGCCACGGCTGACTTCGTTGATCACGCTGACCAGATCGCCGATGCCGTAAGCGTTTACCGCATAGCCAAACTGGATCTGCGCGCCGACTTTATCGCCTTCGGTTACCGCCACCTGGCGCATATTGTCGCCAAAGCGCGCCACTTTCAGCTGCTGGCTTTCCTGGCGGGCGGCGGCAACGCGCATCCATTGTGCGATGCGCTGGTGCGCATTGCGATCCTGCCAATGGCCGGTAATCACGCTGTGCTGCTGACGCATGCGTGCGCCAATAAAGCCGAACTCACGGCCGCCGTGGGCGGTCTGGTTGAGATTCATAAAGTCCATATCCATGCTGTCCCACGGCACTTCGGCGTTGAACTGGGTATGGAACTGCAGCAGCGGTTTGTTGAGGATCGACAGTCCGGCGATCCACATTTTTGCCGGCGAGAAGGTATGGAGCCAGGTCAGAATGCCGATGCACTGCTGCTGATAATTGGCGTCGCGACACACGGTGGTGATTTCATCTGGCGTGGTCACCAGCGGTTTGAGCACCAGCTTGACCGGCAGGCCGGCGTCGCGGTTCAGGCTATTGACCACCTGCTCGGCATGTTCTTTGACCTGTTGCAGCGTTTGCGGGCCATACAGATGTTGGCTGCCGATCACGAACCATACTTCGCGTTGTTTGAATGCGTCCATCAGTAACTCCTGACATGTTGACTGGGTGATAAAAGAGAGGACGCCGCCGCAGGCGGCACCCGAAAGTTCAGTGGCTGTGGATCGTTATGCGTGACGTTCAGCGGCATAGCGCGGCTCGGCGGCGTCGCACCACTGCCGATAACGCTGGTAGAGCTGCTGAAAGCGCGCTACTCGCTGCGGATCCGGTTGCAGCGTGCGTTCCAGTCCACAGGCCATGTGCTGTTGCGCGGTCGGGACGTCGGCGAACTGTCCGGCGGCGACGGCGGCGAAGATCGCAGCGCCGAGCGCACAGCACTGATCGGAGGCGACGATCTGCAGCGGGCGATTCATCACGTCGGCGCAAACCTGCATGATGGTCGGTGATTTACGCGCAATGCCGCCCAAGGCCAGTACGTTCTCGACCGGGATATCCTGCTGTTCAAAGCATTCCATGATGGCGCGTGCGCCAAAGCCGGTGGCGGCGATAAAGCCACCGAACAGCGTCGGTGCATCGGTACCGAGATTGAGGTCGGTAATTACCCCTTTGAGGCGCTGATTGGCGTATGGCGTGCGGCGACCATTGAACCAGTCCAATACCACCGGCAGGTGATCGAGCGAAGGATTGCTAGCCCAGGCGTCGGTAAGCGACGCCAGCAGCTGGTTTTCAATCTGCCGGAGCTGGGGTTCCAGCTCCGGTTGGCGCGTTGCCGCTTCGCGCAGCGGCCAGCTCAGCAGGCGGCTGAACCAGGCGTACATGTCGCCGAACGCCGACTGGCCCGCTTCCATGCCGATCAGACCCGGCATAACGCTGCCGTCGACCTGGCCGCAGATGCCGGCAATGGCGCGATCGCCAACCCGTTCACGATCGGCAATCAGAATGTCGCAGGTGGAAGTGCCGATAACCTTGACCAGGGTATACGGCTGGGCGCCGGCACCGACCGCGCCCATATGGCAGTCGAACGCGCCGCCGGACAGCACTACGTGCTGCGGCAGGCCCAGGCGCTGTGCCCATTCGGCAGTCAGCGTGCCGACCGGTAGATCGGCGGTATGCGACTGTTCGAACAGGGGATAGGGCAAGTCTTCCACCAGCAGCGGGTCGAGCGCGGCAAAGAACTCTTTTGGCGGCAGGCCGCCCCAGTCCGGGTGCCACAGCGTTTTATGGCCAACGCTGCAACGCCCGCGCTTTAACCGCGCCGGCGCAGTGGTTCCCGACAGCAATGCCGGCACCCAGTCGCACAGTTCAACCCAGGAAGCGGCGGCGTGGCGTACCGCATCGTCGGCACGCGACACGTGCAGGATTTTGGCCCAGAACCACTCAGAGGAATAAACGCCGCCGATATAACGTGAGTAATCGGTCGCGTTGCCGCTATGGCACAGGCGATTGATCTCTTCGGCTTCTTCAATGGCGGTGTGATCTTTCCATAACACGAACATGGCGTTCGGGTTATTGGCGAACTCGGGACGCAACGCCAGTACATCGCCGTTTTCATCAATTGGCGCCGGCGTTGAGCCGGTGGAATCCACGCCGATGCCAATTACCTGCTGGCGCTGTTGCTCGCTCATACGCTGCACCACCGCCACGATCGCCTGTTCCATCGCCTCGATATAATCGAGCGGATGGTGGCGGAACTGGTTTTCAGCCGCATGGCAAAATTCGCCGCGTTGCCAGCGGGGGTAGTAAACCACCTCGGTGTCCAGCTCATTGCCGTTATGGCACTCCACCGCCAGTACCCTCACCGAGTCGCTGCCGAAGTCCAATCCCAGGGCGATTGCGCCTGCCGTCATGATGTTGACCCTCATTATTAATCTGTTATGGCGGATTCCCGATAGGTTTCAGGGTGCAGGCGCCGAGCTGGGCCGGTTGCCGGGGACAGCCCCGGCCACTGACGGGCGAGCACGCGCCGTCAACGCATCTGCATCGTGAAAGATGGCTATAACCATAGGAGCGTGTGTTGCGGGGCAGTGAGGAGCGGTTAGCTGGAAGTATGCACTTTCCTGCTTCCTGCAGTGATTTTGTGATGGCAGTCAAAAGTTAATCATTGGCTAAATTTGCTAAATATATGTACATATCTGCTGTAATCTCTGGATGTGATAGCGCTCTACATTTCAGCAACAAATACCCGCTAAAACTAACCCGGTCTGAAAGTCGATGAGGAACGAAGGCGCATAAATAAGCGTTTCTCTTTATCGAAAACCGTATCACTACCCTAATGAAAGCGTTTTCACTGCGCGGTGGTTTTAGCGCCGGGGAGAACAACACAGCGGAGAGCATCATGCATAAATTCACTAAGGCACTGGCGGCGATTGGCCTGGCAGCGGTTATGTCACAATCGGCTATCGCCGAAACCATGAAGCTGGGTTTTCTGGTCAAGCAACCGGAGGAGCCCTGGTTCCAGACCGAATGGAAGTTTGCAGACAAGGCCGGTAAAGACCTCGGCTTTGAAGTGATCAAAATCGCCGTGCCGGACGGCGAAAAAACCCTCAACGCCATCGACAGCCTGGCGGCCAGCGGCGCCAAAGGCTTTGTTATCTGTACGCCGGATCCGAAACTCGGCTCGGCGATCGTCGCCAAGGCGCGCAGTTACGATCTGAAAGTGATTGCGGTTGACGATCAGTTCGTCACCGCCAAAGGCAAACCGATGGACAGCGTGCCACTGGTGATGATGGCGGCGACCAAAATCGGCGAGCGTCAGGGGCAAGAGCTGTGGAAGGAAATGACCAAGCGCGGCTGGAAAGTGGAAGAAACCGGCGTAATGGCGATCACCGCCGATGAGCTGGACACCGCCCGCCGCCGCACCAGCGGTTCGATGGATGCACTGAAGGCCGCCGGCTTCCCGGAAAAGCAAATCTATAAGGTACCCACCAAATCCAACGACATTCCAGGGGCGTTTGACGCCGCCAACTCGATGCTGGTGCAGCATCCCGGGGTGAAGAACTGGCTGATTGTCGGCATGAACGACAACACCGTGCTGGGCGGCGTGCGTGCCACCGAAGGCCAGGGCTTTAAAGCACCGAACGTGATCGGCATCGGCATCAACGGCGTTGACGCGGTGAGCGAACTGTCCAAGGGGCAGGCCACCGGCTTCTACGGCTCGCTGCTGCCAAGCCCGGACATCCATGGCTACAAGAGCATTCAGATGCTGCATGACTGGGTTGAAAAGGGCGCCGAACCGCCGAAATTCACCGAAGTTACCGACGTGGTGCTGATCACTCGTGACAACTTCAAAGCCGAACTGCAGAAAAAAGGCTTGATGTAACCCTTTGCATTGCCCGCTCGCCCAGTGCGAATGCCGTGACAGCCATCGGTTGCCACGGCGTTTGCCGGCGAGCGGCGTTTTCAGACAAGCATGAGGAAAGCACTATGACAGCCACCACGCCGTATCTGGCTTTCAAGGGCATCGGAAAAACCTTTCCGGGGGTCAAGGCGCTGGACGATATCAGTTTTAGCTGCCAGGCCGGGCAGATCCACGCGCTGATGGGAGAAAACGGCGCCGGTAAATCGACGCTGTTGAAGATCCTCAGCGGCAACTATGCGCCGACCAAGGGCGAAATCCATCTCAAGGGTCAGCCGGTGCGCTTTAATGCCACCACCGACGCGCTGGACGCCGGCGTGGCGATCATTTATCAGGAACTGCACCTGGTACCGGAAATGACGGTTGCAGAAAACATCTATCTCGGTCAGTTGCCGACCAAGCGCGGGTTGGTCGATCGCAAACTGTTGCGTTATGAAGCACGTTTGCAGCTTGAGCATCTTGGGTTGGACATTGATCCGGATACGCCGCTGAAGTACCTGTCCATCGGCCAGTGGCAGATGGTGGAAATCGCCAAGGCGCTGGCGCGCAATGCCAAAGTGATTGCCTTTGACGAGCCGACCAGTTCGCTGTCGGCGCGTGAAATCGAGCAGCTGTTCCGTGTGATCCGCGAACTGCGTGCCGAGGGCCGGGTGATTCTGTACGTGTCGCACCGCATGGAGGAAATCTTTGCCCTGAGCGACGCCATCACGGTGTTCAAGGATGGGCGCTACGTGCGCACTTTCGACGATATGAGCCAGGTGAATAACGAGCAGCTGGTGCAGGCGATGGTCGGGCGCGATCTGGGTGATGTATATGGTTACCAGCCGCGTGAGCATGGCGCGGTACGCTTGCAACTGGAGGAGCTGCAGGCCAGCGGCGTGAAAACGCCGATCAGCCTCAGCGTACGCGCCGGAGAGATCGTCGGCCTGTTTGGCCTGGTGGGAGCCGGGCGCAGCGAATTGATGAAGGGGATCTTCGGCGCCACGCGTATCGCCGGCGGTCAGCTGTCACTCGACGGCGAGAAAATCCGCATTGGGTCGCCCATTGACGCCATTCGCGCCGGCATCATGCTGTGTCCGGAGGATCGCAAGGCCGATGGCATTATCCCGGTGCATTCGGTACGCGACAATATCAACATCAGCGCGCGGCGTAAAAGTATCAAGGCCGGTTGCCTGATCAACAACGCCTGGGAAACCAGCAATGCGGCGCACCATATTCGCGCGCTCAATATCAAAACCCCGAGCGCCGAACAGCTGATTATGAACCTGTCCGGCGGCAATCAGCAGAAGGCGATCCTCGGGCGTTGGCTGTCGGAGGAGATGAAAGTGATCATGCTTGATGAGCCAACGCGTGGCATTGACGTTGGCGCCAAACATGAAATCTACAACGTCATTTATCAATTGGCGCAGCAGGGCATTGCGGTGCTGTTTGCCTCCAGCGATCTGCCTGAAGTGCTTGGGCTGGCTGACCGGATCATCGTGATGCGCGAAGGCGCCATCTCCGGTGAGTTGCTGCATGACCAGGCCAGCGAGGAAAAGGCTCTCAGCCTGGCAATGTTACGCACCCCCGAAATTGCCCCTGAAGCCGCCAGCGCGGTGGCCTGACTGTGAAGGAGAAAGAGATGTCGACCATGACAACCAATAATTCTGTAAAAAGCCGCGGCGGCCAGGGGCTGACGCGTATCTGGGACAGCTACGGCATGCTGGTGGTGTTTGCGGTGCTGTTTATCGCCTGCATGGTGTTTGTGCCCAACTTCGGCTCGTTCATCAATATGAAAGGGCTGGGGCTGGCAATTTCCATGTCCGGCATGGTGGCCTGCGGCATGCTGTTCTGCCTGGCGTCCGGTGACTTCGACCTGTCGGTGGCGTCGGTAATCGCCTGTGCTGGGGTAACCACCGCGGTGGTGATCAACATGAGCGAAAGCCTGTGGATTGGCGTCGGCGCTGGTCTGCTGCTGGGCATGGCCTCGGGGCTGATCAACGGCTTTGTCATTGCACGCCTGAAGATCAACGCGCTGATCACTACGCTTGCGACCATGCAAATCTTCCGTGGGCTGGCGTATATCATTTCCGACGGTAAAGCGGTGGGCATCGAAGATGAGCGTTTCTTCGCCCTCGGCTATGCCAACTGGTGGGGGCTGCCGGCGCCGATCTGGATCACCATCGGCTGTCTGGCGCTGTTTGGCTTTTTGCTCAACAAAACCACCTTTGGCCGCAACACGCTGGCGATTGGTGGCAACGAAGAGGCGGCGCGTCTGGCCGGCGTGCCGGTGGTACGCACCAAAATCATCATCTTCGTGCTGTCCGGTCTGGTCTCGGCGGCGGCGGGCATCATCCTGGCTTCGCGTATGACCAGCGGCCAGCCGATGACCTCCATCGGCTATGAACTGATCGTGATTTCCGCCTGCGTATTGGGCGGTGTGTCGCTGAAGGGCGGTATCGGCAAGATTTCCTATGTGATCGCCGGCATTCTCATCCTCGGCACGGTGGAAAACGCGATGAACCTGTTGAACATCTCGCCGTTCTCACAGTATGTGGTACGCGGGCTGATCCTGCTGGCGGCGGTGATTTTCGACCGTTACAAACAGAAGGCGAAACGTACGGCCTAGGGAAAAGTTCGCCGGCTTCACAGTTCTGCCACCGGCCCGCGCAGTTATCTGGCGGGCCGGTAAACTAAACACAGGTACCTCGCAGTGGCGTCGTCGGCGCAAAGCGGGCGGGGTGAACGCGAATTTTGGAGGCTAGATGTATCATCGCATGGTTCAGGAACCCCAGCCGAACCCGCTGTTGCCGGGTTACACCTTTAATGCCTACCTGGTTGCCGGGCTGACGCCGATCATGGCGGACGGGCCGCTGGATTTCTTTATCGATCGCCCTGGCGGCATGAAGGGCTACATACTCAACCTCACCATCAAAGGCCAGGGCAAGGTATTTGACGGTGAAGACACTTTCTACTGCAACCCCGGCGATCTGCTGCTGTTTCCGCCAAAAGCGGCGCACTATTATGGCCGGTCGCCGGAAAGCGATTGCTGGTACCACCGCTGGGTCTACTTCCGTCCGCGTGCCTATTGGGCCGACTGGCTGGAGTGGCACAGCAAAACCCATGAGGTTGGGCGCCTGTCGTTGCCGAACAACAACCTGCTGCTGGAGTTTGATCGGTTATTTGCCAACATTGAACAAACCCAGCGCTCCGGCCGACGCTTTGCGGAAGAAATGGGCATGAATCTGCTGGAGCGCCTGCTGCTGCGGGCGATGGAAGAAGATCCGCTCAGCCCGCAGAAAATCATGGATCCGCGAGTGATTGAAGCCTGTCAGTACATCACCGGCAATCTGGCCGGCGAGCTGCGCATTGATGAAGTGGCGCGCCACGTTTGCCTGTCACCGTCGCGGTTGGCCCATCTGTTTCGCGAACAGGTGGGGATCAACATCTTGCGCTGGCGTGAGGACCAGCGGGTGATCCGCGCCAAGCTGCTGTTGCAGACTACCCAGGAATCCATCGCCACCATCGGACGGGTGGTCGGCTATGACGATCAGCTGTATTTTTCCCGAGTGTTCCGCAAACGCGTGGGGGTCAGCCCCAGTGATTTCCGCCGCCGCAGTCTGGAAATAAACTACCCGGCGAAGAACCTGCGCGAGCAGCCGTGGCCGGTGCAGGAGGCTGCTGCCTCGTCTCGCTAGTGGCGTTAACATTTAATTTACTTCTTGTGGTAGCCGGCGTCATGGTGTCAAATCGGAGAGGTCTAGATAAGCCTTGTCAGAGGAAACACCATGGCTGAAAAATTACGTGTTGGACTGGTTGGCTACGGTTATGCCAGTAAAACGTTTCATGCGCCGTTGATCGTCGGCACGCCCGGCGTCGAGCTGGCGGCGGTATCGAGCAGCGATGCCGGCAAAGTGCACGCCGACTGGCCAACCCTGTCGGTAGTCAGCGATCCACAGGCGCTGTTCAACGATCCGTCACTCGATCTGATCGTCATTCCCACCCCGAACGACACCCACTTCCCGCTGGCGCAGCAGGCATTGGCCGCCGGCAAGCACGTGGTGGTAGACAAACCGTTTACCGTGACGTTGTCACAGGCACAGCAGCTCGATCAGCAGGCCAAACAAAGCGGGTTACTGCTGTCGGTGTTTCATAACCGCCGCTGGGACAGCGATTTTCTGACGCTTAAGGCATTGTTGCAGGAACAAACGCTTGGCGAGGTGGTGTACTTTGAATCGCACTTCGATCGCTACCGCCCCGAAGTGCGTCAGCGCTGGCGTGAGCAGGGTGGCATCGGTAGCGGCATCTGGTACGATCTTGGCCCGCATCTGATCGACCAGGCTCTGCAGCTGTTCGGCAAGCCGGACTCCCTGTTTGTCGATATGGCCGAGCTGCGTCCGGGTTCGCAATCCGTTGACTATTTCCACGCGGTATTGCACTACGCCAAACGCCGGGTGGTACTGCATGGCACGGTGCTGGCGGCGGCGGAAAGCGCGCGTTATATCGTGCATGGCACCCAAGGCAGCTTCGTCAAGTTCGGGCTGGATCCGCAGGAAGATCGGCTGAAAGCTGGCGAACGCCTGCCGCAGGCCGATTGGGGCTATGATATGCGTGACGGCGTGGTGACGTTGTCACGTGATGGTTTGCTGGCAGAGAAACCGCTGTTGACCTTGCCGGGCAACTATCCGGCCTATTATGCCGCCATTCGCGATGCCATCAACGGCAGCGCAGCAAACCCGGTGCCTGCCAGCGAGGCGATCGCGGTGATGGAAATGATCGAACTGGGCATGGCGTCGGCAGCACAGCAGAAAGCGCTGCCGGTGACTTGAGTGCCTGCGTTACGGTCGACAAAACTATCCTGATTGATATTACGGGTTCAGCCGCTGAACCCGCTTTTTTGCAAGGAATTCTGTCTCATGTCCTGGTTGCAGCGCCTGCGCATTGATAAATTTTTGCTGGTTTTGATTCTGGTGGTGATCGTTGCATCACTGTTGCCGTGTGAAGGGGTGTGGAAAGTCTTTTTCGAACGTCTGACCACCGCCGCCATCGCGTTGCTGTTCTTTATGCATGGCGCCAAGCTGTCGCGCGATGCGATCGTCGCCGGCATGAGCCACTGGAAACTGCATTTACTGGTTTTCCTCAGCACCTTTGCGCTGTTTCCGCTGCTCGGATTGGCGATGAACCTGCTGGTGCCCGGCGTAATGACGCCGACCGTCTACCTGGGTTTCCTGTATTTATGTGCGCTGCCGGCTACCGTGCAGTCTGCCATCGCATTTACCTCGGCGGCCGGCGGCAACGTCGCGGCGGCGATTTGCAGCGCGTCGGCGTCGAGCATTCTCGGGGTGTTTCTGTCGCCATTGCTGGTGGGGGCGCTGATGCATACCCAGGGTGGCAATACCGATGTGTTGCACGCCATCGGTTCGATCATTGTGCAACTGATGGTGCCGTTTATCCTCGGTCATCTGGCGCGGCCGCTGATCGGCAGATGGGTTGATCGCCATCGCAAACTGATCAACCTCACTGACCGCTCATCGATTCTGCTGGTGGTGTATACCGCTTTCAGTGCGGCGGTGGTGGAAGGCATTTGGCAGCGGATTGACGGTTGGTCGCTGTTGGTGATTGTGCTGATGTCGCTGGTGCTATTGACCGTGGTGCTGGTGATCAACACCTACGCCGCGCGTCTGCTGGGCTTTGATACCGCCGATGAGATCACCATCGTGTTCTGCGGCTCGAAGAAAAGCCTGGCGAACGGCATTCCGATGGCCAACGTACTGTTCCCGGCGGCGGCGGTCGGGGCGATGGTGCTGCCGTTGATGATTTTCCACCAGATTCAGCTGATGGTCTGCGCAGTGCTGGCGCAGCGCTATGCGCGCAAAACTGCCCGGCAGCAGGCGGTTGTGGCGAGCAAATAGCGTCATATTTGCGGGCGCAGTCACTGCGCCCGTATCGTTCAAGCGCCGACTTTATCGCGCAGCGCCTGTTTTTCCCGTTCGTCAAGAAATGCCATGGTCAGGCCGTTATGCTGCGCGCGGCGGATCTCGTCCGGCGTCAAACCGGCCTGTGGCGCCGCCACGTTGTACTCATGTGCAATCTCGATGCCCTGAACCGCCGGATCGTCGGTGTTGATTGACGCCAGTACGCCGTGGCGCAGAAAGGTGGCAAGCGGATGCTGTGCCAACGAGGGCACGGTGCTGGTCTGGATGTTGGAGGTCAGACAGGATTCAATACCGATGCCATGTTCTGCCAGGAAATCCATCAGCGCCGGATCTTCTACTGCCTTGACGCCGTGGCCGATCCGTTCGGCGCCCAGTTCGCGAATCGCCTGCCAGATGCTTTCCGGCCCGGCGGCCTCACCGGCGTGCACGGTGATGCGCAGGCCGGCGTCGCGCGCGCGGTTAAAGTGGCTGAGGAACAGACTGCCGGGAAAGCCGAGCTCGTCGCCGGCCAGATCCAGCGCGGTGATGCTGTCGCGGTGCGCCAACAGACCTTCCAGCTCTTTCAGACAGGCGTCTTCACCAAAGGTGCGGCTCATGATGCCAATCAGCCGCACGTCGATGCCACGATCGCGGCAGCCGCTGCGCACGCCGTCAACCACCGCCTCCACCACGCCGGCAACCGGCAAGCCATGCTTCATTGCCATGTAATACGGTGAAAAGCGCAGCTCGGCGTAATGCAACCCGGCGTTGACCGCATCTTCAACGTTTTCATAGGCCACACGGCGGCAGGCCTCCAGATCGCCCAATACCGCCACGCCCCAATCCAGTTTTTGCAGGAAGCTGACCAGATCGGGTTCGGCGTGGGTGATCTGCACGTGCGGACGCAGCGCTTCGAGCTCGTTGGCCGGCAGTTGGAGATTGAACTGGCGACCCAGGTCGAGAATGGTTTGCGCACGTATGTTGCCGTCAAGGTGGCGATGGATATCGGTAAGCGGTAGGCGGGGATCTATCATGATGTGCACTCGTCTTTTTGTTGTAGGTAAAGTGCATATCAGTATAAAAACAAACTGATGAAAATATCCATGATGTTGCAAAAAAAAGTGATTTTGATCACATTAAATGCCGGGTTGGCGGCGATTTCAAGTAATGGCAGGGTAATTCCCCGCCATTGTACGCTCAGCGTGACGCCAGGCGATAGGAGCTATCGGTGGTGGAGTTCGCGGCGCTACTGCGTGAGTCGGTGCTGACGCTGGCGCTCAGCGCGCTTTGCAGCCAGGTGATAATCCGCGGCATATCCAGCGGCTGAGACTGATCGACCCGCAACACCGGCCCCAACGCCATCGGCGTGGCCCGTCTGGCCAACTCACGCAATTCCGGCAGATATTCTGCGCCGGGGTGTCCCTTGGCGCGCTGATGCAACCGTGCGGCGTAGCGCGCCGCCGCCAGTTCACCGGAAACCTGGTTCCAGATCTCCACCACCTGCGTAACGCCGGCCTGTTGCAGATAACGGCGAAGGTCATCTTTCGGTTGAAAACCAAACCAGGCGTCAATAACGTAAACGCACTGCGCCGGTGCCTGGGCGACGATCGCCCAAATTGCCTGGTAGGCTGCACGCCCCAACGTGCGGTTAAGCTGGCGATCAAGCTGGGGAAAACAGTGCATAAATGGCTCTTTGATACCGTCGACGGTCAGGTAGGGCAAGGCAAAATGGTGTGACAGCCGCACGGCGACGCTGCTTTTGCCTGATGCGGGTACGCCGTTGACCAGAATAACGGTTTTTTCGCCAACCGTGCCGAGTGTCTGATTCATAATATATCCACCACGTCTTGCCATTGTTTTGCTGCGCGCAGTTGTTGCATGATCTGCGGATTATCCAGTAATTCGACGATGGCGCGAATGCCGTCCTGAATATGTCCCTGACCGTCGGTTGCGCCGAATAAAATAACGATGTCGGCCTTTTCGCCGTCGCCAAAGGCAATCGGCTGCTCGAGCAATACCAGACTGAAGCAGTTTTTAATTACCCCGCATTCCGGCCGTGCATGAGGAATGGCGATACCTTCGTCAAAAACGTAATACGCGCCGTGGGTCAGCGTGTTGTCAATCACTGCCTGATAATAGGACTGGTGGATATATCCCTGCTTGACCAGCGGCTGCGCCGCCAGGGCTATCACCCGTTGCCAGTCGTCTTCCCGCACCCCGACCTGAATGGCATTTGCTTCGATCAGCAGTTGTTTTATCGACATAAATTCCCCTCAGATGGTCTTCCTTGTGATATTGCGCAACTCGTCGATTTTGACAAACAGTAAATCAAGCTGGTCGCGATGTCGTTTGCTTTTGGCATATATTTTCAACGCCCGGTTATATTCCAGCATTAACTGCTTTTGTATTTCGCCGTCCTGCGGATTATTCGCCAACCGCTGTTCCCATTGGGCAATGGTTTCCGCGGCTCGCGCGGCTTCGGCGTGGTTTTCTGCCGCATCGACAGGGGTTTCCTGCCGACGGCGTTTGATAAATTCAAACATCATCGTCTCCAGCCCCGACTCGCGCCGGGGCGCCAGGGTTATTATTGCCAGGTGAGAATAAAATGGCGTTTATTTAAATAAACCGATCTTTTCGGCTAATACCTGGGTGACCGCATCATTGGCCGGGATCAGGAATTTGCGCACGCTGTCGCTGACTTTGCCTTTTTCAAACATCTCCTTGCAGCGACCGACCCATTGCACGTTCATTTCGGTGCCAACGTTGACCTTTTCAATACCGCCAGCCACTGCCAGCCGCAGGTCTTCATCGCTGACGCCGGTGCCGCCATGCAATACCAGCGGGGTGCCGGTGGCCGCGGTGATTTCCGCCAGTCGCCGATGCTGGATCTTCGCCTTGCCGGTGTACAGGCCATGCACTGTGCCGACCGACACGGCCAGCATGTCGACGCCGGTTTCGTCAACAAATCGTTTGGCATCTTCGACTGTGGTGAAGCTGATGTCTTCTGCCGCCACCATCTTGCCGTCTTCGGCGCCGCCAATGGCGCCCAGTTCGGCCTCCACCGACACGCCGCGCGGATGGGCGATAGCGATCACCTGCCGGGTATTGGCAATATTTTCTTCAATATTGAGGTGCGAGCCGTCGTACATCACCGAACTGAAACCAGCGTCAATCGCCGTGCGAATGGCCAGCGGATCCGAACAGTGATCCAGGTGCAGGCAGGTCGGCACCTGTTCGCTGGACGCCAGCGAGCTGACGGCGTCAACCAGCAATTTGTGGCCGAGATAGTCGGCGGTACCGGTGGAGATCTGGATCATCAACGGACTGTTGGTCTGTTTGGCCGCGCGGAAAAAGGCCGGCAGCATTTCCAGACAGTGCAGGTTAAACGAGCCGATAGCCTTGAAGCCGCGCGCTTTGGCTACCTGCGACAGTTCGGGGAAATTATAGAGTTTCATGGATCTTTTCCTCATGATGCTTGGTTGATTTACCGTTGACGAACCACGCCAGAAGCGTGACAAAAGCAATGAACAGCCCGACAAACAGCCAGTTGTTCTGCAAGGCATGGCCCAGCACCAAACCACTGCTGATGACATCGGAATCGCTGAAGGTCACGCCGACGAAGCCGTAGCTTTCCAGCATCGGCACCAGAATCGCCGGCAGGAAGGTAATGAACAGGCCATGCACCACGCCGCCGATCATTGCCCCGCGCCGACCGCCCAGCGCGTTGCCAAAGATCCCGGCGGTGCCGCCGGCAAAAAAGTTGGTCAGCAGCCCAGGCAGGATCATCGCCAGGCCAAACATCGGGAAGACGATCATGCCGATCACCGAACCGAGGGTGGTGGCCAGGAAGCCGACGATCACCGCATTGGGGGCGTAGGGGAACAGCACCGGACAATCGAGCGCCGGTTTGGCATCTGGCACGATGCGCATGGCGATGCCGCGAAACGCCGGCACCAGCTCGTTGAGCAGTAACCGCACGCCGCTATACAGAATGAACACCCCGGCAACGAACTGAATCGCCTGCATAAAGGAGTACATCAGGTAGTTCATGCCGTTGGCGTACTGCGCGATATACTGCGGGCCAGCCGCCAGCGCCGGGATCAGATACATCGGGATCATCACCACCGCCATCGACAGATAGGTGTCTTGCAGGAATTTGAAGTTGTCCGGCAATTGCAGATCTTCGGTGGAGCGCGATCCCTTGCCGATCACCTTGGCCACCGCCGCCTGCACCAGATAGCCGATGGTGCAAAAATGTCCCAGCGCCACCTCGTCTGAGCCGGTGATCCTGCGCACCGCCGGCTGTGCCAGCGCCGGCATCACCACCGCCATGACGCCGCCGAAGACGCCGCCGGTAAGGATCAGCGGCAATCCGCTCAACCCGGCCTTGTAGCCGATTACCGCGCCAATGGTGGCCATCCACAGCATCGCCTGTCCGGTAAGAAAGATATATTTGAACGGCGTGAGCCGGGCGATCAGAATGTTTACGGCAAAAATCACCATCAGCGTCAGTGCCACTTCCGAGCCAAGCTCACGGTTTGCCAGCCCGGCGATCGCCGCTACGTCGGTGATATAGCCGGTCATGCCGAAACCGTGGGTGAAAATACTGTTCAGGTAGGTGAGGGTGTCGACAATAATATTAATGCCGGCCATCATGATTAAAAAACCCAATAGCGTCTTGAAGGTGCCTTCTGCCACTTTGCCGGTGGATTTCTTTTGCAGTAATAATCCCAGCATGGCTATAAAGGCAATTAATATCGACGCTTGTCCGAGCAGGTCTCTGACAATGAAATCTATCACGCTGTTCATGATGGGATCCCTTGCATATTACGTTCTTTCAGAAAGGCGACGATCTTTTGCTCAATCTCGACCTTGTCCGTCAGCTTGTTAAGAATAATGACCCGTTTTTTCTCTTCATCGCTGGCATCGGCATTCAGGATGTCGGCAAAGGTTTTTTGCGTCAGAATAATATCGGATTTAAAGGCACTGGCTTCGGAAATTGTGGTGTGATCAATATCCGCGTCAATATCCAGCTTTTTAAGTACCGCCCTGGCACTCATTTCAATTGCAAAACTTGAACCCAAACCACAGCCGCATACACAGAGTATTTTTAACATGGGTATTCTCCTCAAATGATATTTAACTGTTTGGCCAGTTTGTAATGGTGCCCTTCGAGATCAACCAGCCGTTTCTTCATGCTGATTAAATCAATTGGAATAGCCTGATTACTGGCATTGATAATGACGGCTTTGTTTTTCATTCCGGATTGAATGCAACGCACCACCTCGCTCGCCATCAGGGTGCCCTGATAAATTTCCTCACAGGTAGGTTCGCCATTGCGCAGCCCGTAACCGACAATGGTTTTACGAATACGAACGCCGATCCGGGGTTCCAATTGGGCGATCATGGTATCGATAGCACCTTGAAAACCCGGAGAATATTCTTTTGTGTAGCCCTCCGAGCATAAAATGATCACGCTGTTTTGCCGTTCAAGCCGCCGTTTGACTTTATCCGCCAGGCTGCTTAATGGCTGTTGGCACTCAGGGATTAATGCAAAGTCGGCATTGGATTTAATCGCCGATTGCAAGGTTAATTCACCGCAGTAGCCACCCAGCAGTTCGACCATAAATACTCGGCCTGGTAACGCACGTCCGGTATTACGTAATTTGGCGACCTCTTTCAATATTTGCTCGCAGGCGGTGGAAAATCCGATGGTATAATGACTGCCAAACACGTCATTATCGATCGTCATGCCAACGCCAAAGCAATTAATACCGAATTCGCTCAGGGTATTTAAAAATTGTAGCGACCCGTCGCCACCCGCCATAATAAGCACGTCGATATGCAGGGATTTAAGCTGCCTGGCGATTTTGTCATATTCTACTCTGGACAATTTCCTTGCCGTGCGGCCAGAGGAAATAACCGGCAGTGCGGCAATGGCATAATCAATCAGATCGCGGTGACTAATCGATTGATGGCGATGTTCCAGCAAACCGGGAATACCACCGTTAAACAATACGATTTCCGCCTGCGTCAGATTGGCAATCTGGAAAATAAAGTTATTAATGCCTGTAACATCACCGCCGCTTATCACCACACCGATTTTCATCTCAATGACTCCCGTTGGTTGCCGTGAGCTCATTGTTAAATTTTGGTGTGGGTCAAATTTGCAATAGACCTCACAAAATAATCACAAAAATAGTTTCCAATAACCTTGACTACCGTTGTTATTGGTCGTTTTTTGCGAAGTAAATCACAAAGTCTCGATGTGCGACAAACGACAAAGCCAACCGTTTAAGTTTTAAATTCAAAGAGTTGTATCTATATGGCCGCCAAGGGGAGGGAAAGGCGACAAACGCCGATCGGCGGGGAGGAAAAAGTTGGCGTAAATGTGATTTTCATCGCATTTTCTTGGGGCGTTATGCGGTCGCAACGCCGTAGGGGGACGTTTTGCCCCCCACGGCATGCGGTCAGGGTGAGACTCAGGCCTTGATTACGCTGACGCCAGCCTGTTGCAAAGGCGCGATCAGTGCGTCGTCGGTGGCGTGCTCGACAATGATGGTTTGCGCCAGCGTAACGTCGCCGATGGCATACTGCGATGCGGCATTCAGCTTGGCGGCGGATGCCAGTACCACGGTTTCCGCGGCGCGTGCCGCCAGGGCGCGCTTGATGTAGGCCTCTTCCAGATCGCCGGTGCTGAGGCCGGCGGTGGGGTGCACGCCGGTGACGCCCATAAAGTAGATGTCGGCTCGGATGTGTGACATGGCTTCTACGGCGGCGGCACCGACGCTGACAATCGAATGCTTGAACAGCCTGCCACCGATCAGGATCACCTCGATATTGGGATGTTCCACCAGATCGACTGCCACGCTGGGGCTATGGGTAACGATGGTGGCATGCAACGAAGCGGGCAGTTGCTTTACCAGCGCGGCCGACGTGGTGCCGCCATCGACGATAGCGACCTGACCTGGCAGGATCATGGCGGCAGCGGCACCGGCAATGGCGCGCTTCGCCGCCGATTCCAGCGTATTGCGTTCGGCAAACGGCGCAATGGCGGACGATACCGGCAGCGCGCCGCCGTGTACCCGTTGCAGCAAGCCTTCGCTGTCCAGTTCGCGTAAATCCCGCCGGATAGTATCTTCTGACAGCCCAAACATCTCGCTTAGCTGTTTGGCCAGCACCTGGCCCTCTTGCGCGAGTTTTTCGAGGATCAATTTTTTGCGTTGACTGGTGAGCATAAAACCCCATTAAATCATTTTGCACGAATTATCTTGATAATGCACGAAACTGCACGTTAGTATCAATGCTTATCCACTGACTCTAGGAGCCGATCAATGATCGCCACTCAGGATCGCGTCCGTATCGTCAGCACACAGGTGCTGTCGGACGATTGGTATCTACTGAAAAAAACCACCTTTGATTTTCTGCGCCGCGATGGCAGCTGGCAACGGCAAAGCCGTGAAACCTATGACCGTGGCGATGGTGCAGCGATCCTGCTGCTGAATCGCCAGGCCAACACGGTGATTCTGACGCGGCAATTTCGCTATCCGGCGTTCGTCAACGGTCATGATGGCATGCTGATAGAAGCGGCGGCCGGCCTGTTGGACAACGCCTCGCCGGAACAGCGCATTCGTGCAGAAGCCGAAGAAGAAACCGGCTATATCGTGCAAAAAGTGCAAAAAGTGTTCGAAGCGTACATGAGTCCCGGTTCGGTGACCGAAAAACTGCATTTCTTTATTGGTGAATATCAGGCGTCCGACCGTGTCCATGCCGGCGGGGGGGTTGTCGACGAGGGCGAAGACCTGGACGTGCTGGAAATGACGCTGAATGATGCGCTGCTGGCAATCCGCCAGGGGGTGATCGTCGACGCCAAAACCATCATGTTACTGCAATACATTGCCCTTAACCCGATTCAGGAGAACAAAGAATGACGGTACAACAGATTTTGATCGCTGGCCCTTACCGCAGCGGCACTGACGGTGATGCAGAAAAAATAGCTGCCAATCTGCAGCGCCTGGAACAGGCGGCGCTGGCAGTATATCAGCGTGGGCATCTGCCGGTGATTGGCGAATGGCTGGCGTTGCCACTGGCGGCAGCGGCAGGGTCGCAGCAGTTGGGGGATGAGATCGGCGAAGCTTATCTGTATCCGGTTGCCCATCGGCTGATTGGCCGCTGTCAGGGTATTTACCGCATTGAAGGGGCGTCGCGCGGAGCGGATAAGGATATCGAAGTAGCGCATGCGCTGGGATTGAAGGTCTATTACCGTCTTGAAGATATTCCCGACGCCGGGTGAAACGAACGGCAGGCGCAGGCCTGCCGTGGTGCATTAGTCGTCACCCAGCGTGAATTTCAGGCCGGCGATCAGTCGGTCAAGGCCGGTTTCCAGCTTGCTGCGCGGACAGCCAGCGTTCAAGCGCACAAAACCGCGCCCCTCTTCGCCGTAGGTAAAGCCCGGCATGATCGCTACCTTTTCGCGTTCGATCAGCACCTGCTGCAATTCACGATCGTCAATGTTCAGCGGCCGCAGATCGATCCAGGCCAGATAGGTGGCCTGCGGCGGCTGCCAGTCGAGCTGGGGGAAGGCCTGATTCAACCGCTGCGCCACATAATGCAGGTTGGCGCGCAGATAGTCGCGCAGTTGATCCAGCCACGGCGCGCCGTGACGATAGGCGGCAATATGCGCTACCACCGCCAGCACTGCCGGGGAGGAGAGCCCGTCGCGGCCCTTCAGCGTTTGCAGATAGCTTTCACGCGACGCGTCGTCGCTGATAAAGCCGAATGCCCCGGTCAAGGCCGGAATATTGAAGCTTTTAGAGGCGGATGTCAGCAAAGCCCACGGCGCAGTGGCCACCTGGCTCCATGGCACATGCGGCTGCGAGTCCCAGGTCATGTCCATGTGGATCTCGTCGCTGATCACCCGCACCTCATGACGTTCGCACAATTCGGCCATTTGCCGCAGTTCGTCGAGGCTCCACACTTTGCCGGTAGGGTTGTGCGGGCTGCACAGCAACAGGATGCGGGTTTGCGGTCGTGCCAGCAGCGCTTCCAGATGTGCCATGTCGCAGCGCCACTGGTTATCCACCTTCTGCAGCGGGCAGGGCAACAGTTGGCGCTGGTTGCCCAGCACCACTTTGTAAAAGGCATCGTAGGCCGGCGTATGGGTGACCACGCACTCGCCCGGCGCCGACCACTGGCGGATCAGCTGCGCCGCCATGTAAATCACCGACGGACCATACACCGCCATAGCCGTGTCGATCGGCGTTTGAAAACGTTGCTGATACCAATGGCGCACTGCGCCAAGAAAATCCTCATGTTGCCAGCGGCTGTAGCCCAGCACGCCATGCTGCAAACGTTGCTGCAAGGCATCCAGAATGCAGGGGGCGGTGGCAAAGTCCATATCCGAGATGGTGAACGGCAGTAAATCGGCGGCGCCAAAGCGGTCGGCAATGTAATCCCATTGAGTGCACCAGGTGCCGTGGCGATCGACTGGGGTAGAAAAATCAAACATGAGACGCTCCCTGCAATGGCGTAACGGGGGGGATACGGTTTATCAGTGAGTCTAATTCATCCTTCACCGATTGCACCTGCGGTCCGATAACCACTTGCAGATTATGTTCATTCAGATGCACGACGCCAATGGCACGGTTGGCCTTCAGCACGGCATCGTCCACCTTGCTCATGTCGTTGACCGACAGGCGCAGACGGGTGATACAGTTATCCAGCGAGACGATATTCTCGCCGCCGCCCAGCGCCGCCAGAATGGCCGGTACGTTGTAGCCGGACTTGCCGACGGCACCGATAGGCGTGCCGGAGGGAACCGGGCTGTCGTTCTCGCGACCCGGTGTTTTGATATTAAAGCGCAGAATGGAAAAGCGGAAAATGGCATAGTAGGCGGCAAACCAGACGGCGGCCACCAACGGTACCAGATACCATTTGGTGGCGGTGCCGTGCAATATGCCAAAGACCACGAAATCAATGATATTGCCGTCGGTATTGCCGATGGTGACCCCCAGCAACGCCATCACGGTGAAGCCCAATCCGGTGAGGACCGCGTGGATCAGATACAGGAATGGTGCGACAAACAGGAACAGGAATTCAATCGGTTCGGTGGTGCCGCCCACCACGCAGGCTACCACGCCAGAAATCAACAGCCCTTTGATCTTATGCCGATTTTCTGGTTTGGCGCAGTGGTACATCGCCAGTGCTGCCCCCGGCAGACCACCGAGAAACGCCGGCATTTTACCCTGTGACAGGAAGCGCGTGGCGCTTTCCGCAAAGCCGTGGGTGGTCGGGCAGGAGAGCTGTGCCTGGAAGATGGTCAACGCGCCGCTGACGCTGTGGCCGCAGACATCCAGGGTACCGCCTGCTTCAGTAAAACGGATCAGCGCCACCAGAATATGATGTAAGCCAAACGGCAACAGCAGGCGTTCGCCAGTGCCGAAAATCATCGGGCCAAAGGCGCCGGCACCGTTGATAACCCAGCCGAGGCCATTGATACCAGCGGCAAACCACGGCCAAATCAGCGGGATCACCAGCCCGCACAGCCCGAGTACCACGGTGGTAACGATCGGCACGAAACGCGTACCGCCAAAGAACGCCAGTGCGTCCGGCAGACGGATGGTGTTAAAACGCTCATGTAGCAAATAGACGATAATGCCGACGATCACCGCGCCGAGAATACCGGTATCGATCGACTGAATGCCGAGAATGTTCTGAATATTGTTGGCCTTCAACACCACCGGATCGACGGTTGGCAAGATAGCGGCGCTGGTGAGATAAAAATTGGTCGCCAGATTCAGCACCGCAAAGCCGACAAAGCCGGAGAAGGCCGCGACGCCTTTATTCTCGCGTGCCATGCCAAGTGGGATGGCAATGGCGAACATCACCGGCAAAAAGCTGAAGGCAAACGAGCCGATCTTGCTCATCCAGGTGAACAGCAACTGAAAAATCGGCTGGCCGAGGAACGGCAGCAGGGTAATGACATCGCGACTGCTGAGCGAGCTGCCGATCCCCAGCATAATGCCGCAGAAAGAGAGGAGCGCGACGGGCAACATAAAGGTTTTGCCCAGACTCTGGAAAAACTCCCAAAGCGTGATTTTTGGTTTTTTAACCGCTGGCATAAACGGGAACTCCTGGCGAAAAGGCGAACAAAAAAGGAATGTACCGATCTAAGGTAAAAATAAGATAAAACGTTTTACCTATGAAAAATGCGCCGTTTATCACAATTTACATGCAGCTTTTTCCGCAACAATAGCTGAGACAGTAAAACGTTTTACTGAATAACCACATTCGGTATAACATTTGCCTTGCCGCTACCGCGGCGCTTTATCGCACCGAGGTTAAAACAATCAAAAAGATCACCATTACCGATGTCGCGCTACAGGCTGGCGTTTCTGTCACTACGGTGTCCCTGGTTCTCAGCGGCAAAGGGCGCATTTCGGCCACTACCGTGGAGCGGGTCAATCGGGCGATCGAACGGCTTGGCTACGTACGCAATCGCCAGGCGGCAACGCTGCGCGGTGGCGATTCCGGGGTGATTGGCCTGATCTTGCGTGATATTTGCGAGCCGTTTTATGCGGAAATGACCGCCGGGCTGAGCGAAGTGCTGGAGGCCAACGGCAAGGTGCTGTTTCTGACGCAAAGCGGTCGCGATGGCCAGGGGTTGATGCGTTGTTTTGACACCTTGCTGCAACACGGCGTTGACGGCATGGTCTTGGCCGGCGGCCTGCGTTCGGTCAGCGGTTTGCGCGAGAAGGCCGACGAACAGGGGGTGCCGCTGGTGTGTGCCGCTCGCTCCAATGGTCTGGAAGGGGTGGACGTGGTGCGGCCGGATAACATGCAGGCGGCAAAAATGGCCACCGAACTGCTGATTAAGCGCGGCCATAGCCAGATTGCCTATCTTGGCGGCCAAGGTGACTCGCTGACCCGCGCAGAACGACTTGGCGGTTTTTGCGCCACCCTGGTGCAATACGGTTTACCGTTTCGTTCCGAATGGATAGTCGAATGCGACTGCCAACAGCAGGCGGCGGCACAGGCGGCGGAGCAGCTATTGCGACAACATCCGAACATCAGCGCATTGGTCTGTCATAAAGCCTCGGTGGCACTTGGCGCCTACTTTGGCATCGTGCGCAGTGGGCGTAGTATCGGTTCTGAGGGGATGGACAGCTTTTATGGCCAGCAGGTGGCCCTGATTGGTTTCGGCGATGTGCCCGAAGCGGCGTTAACGCAGCCGCCGCTGACCTTCGTTTCCAGCTCCGCACGCGAAGTGGGGCGCAGCGCGGCGTCGCGACTGTTGCAACGCATCCAGCACAGGGATCTGCCGCCGCAGGACGTCATTTTGCCGCCGAGCCTGATCCCGCGCGGTTCGGTTTAAGCGCATTGGCGCGCTGGCGTTGTTGTTGCAGGAAATCGATAAAGACCCGCAGCTTTAGCGGCATGTGTCGATTGGCGGGGAAATAGATAAAGAAGCCGGCGGCGTCGCTGGTGTGATCCGCCATTACTTCAACCAGGCTTCCATTGGCCAACTCTTGTTCTACGGTACCGCGAAAACGCTGCGTCAGCCCCAGACCGGCCAGCGCGGCCCCCTTCAGCAGCAGATCCTCATTAAAAATCATCGAGCCGCTCACCTCCAGCGCCAAATGCCGGCCGCCGTGGGTCAAAAACCACGGTTCGAGTTTGCCACTGCCGGGAAAGCGATAGCGCAGGCAGTTATGCTGGCGCAACGCCTCCGGCGTGGTCGGCACACCGTGCTGTGCCAGATAGCGCGGGGCGGCGACGATCACCCGTTGCTGGCCGTTGTCGATAGGTACCGCGATCATGTCCTTTTGCAGCACCGCATGCATGCGGATGCCAGCATCAAAATGATCCAGCACCAGATCGGCGAAGCGATCGTCGGTAAACAGCTCCAGCTGAATTTCCGGATAGCGTGCATGGAAGTCGGTTAAAAAAGGCATCACCAGCAGCGAAGCGGCCAGCTGTGGCAGGGTGATGCGTAACTGACCCGAGGGGCGACTGCGCAGCGCGCGGATATTTTCGGCTGCGACATCGATCTGGTTCATCGCCGGGGCCACGCTCTGATAGAACAGCTTGCCTTCGTCACTCAGCCGCACCGAACGACTGGTGCGGTTGAACAGACGAATACCCAACCGGGCCTCCAGGGTCTGGATATTCTGTGATACCGCCGGTGGCGTGACGCCCAGTTGGCTGGCTGCGCGGGTAAAACTGCCAAGCCGGGCGACCGCTTCGAAAAAGGGCAATAGCTGCAACAGTGAACTCATTTATCGTTAACCCTGACTTAATGGTGCATTAAATTTTAGCCTATTTTATTTCACGATTGGCGCTTTAGACTGATTTCACTCATAAATACTGGAGCAGCAGAACATGGCAGCAGTGAATCAGTCAGTAGCAAAGCGTGTGCAGGCAGTGATACAGCGGGCAATAGAGCAGAAAAGGATCGTCGGCAGCGTGGTATTGGTGGCGCACGGCGGCGAGCTAATCTGTGCCGAAACGGGCGGAGATGCCGACCGCGAGTGGCGCAAACCGATGCGGCGCACTACGCAATTCAGGCTGGCTTCGGTATCCAAACCCTTTGTTACGCTGGCGGCAATGCGCCTGCTGGAGCAAGGCAAGCTGCAATTGGATGATACGGTCAGCCGCTGGTTGCCATGGTTTACGCCGGCGCTGGCCGACGGGCGGATACCGCCGATAACCCTGCGGCAATTACTGACGCATAGCGCTGGCCTGGATTACCGTTTCAAGCAACGGCCGTCGCAACCCTATCATCGCCTGGGGATCCAGGATGGACTGGAACGCGCCAGCGGCACGCTGCAGCAGAATCTGCGTCGGCTGGCGGACGCGCCGCTGATCGCCGAGCCGGGCAGCAGATTCAATTACTCGCTGTCGATCGACGTACTGGGGGCGGTGCTGGAGCAGGTCGCCGAACGGCCATTACCGCAACTGTTTGACCACTTGGTGGCACAGCCGCTCGGTTTGTGTGCCACCGGCTTCGGCAGCGCCACCCCCGACAACCTGGCGACGGCCTATTATAACGGCGCAACGCGGCCTGAACCGATGTACGATGGTTTGCAGTTAACGCTGCCGCCGGAATTCGGCTACCAAATCGATTTCGCGCCAACGCGCGCGCTGGACGTCGACGCTTACCCTTCCGGCGGTGCCGGCATGGTCGGCAGTGCCGATGATGTGCTGAAACTGCTGGAGGCGATGCGTGGCGGTGCCAACGGTTACCTGCGCCCGGAAACGGTGGCGCTGATGCATCAGCCACACGTCAGCGCCGCAGCTGAAACGCAGGGGCCGGGCTGGGGCTTCGGTTTTGGCGGAGCATTATTGCTGGATGCGACCTTGGCGGCGACGCCGCAGTGCAACGGTACGCTGCAATGGGGCGGTGCCTACGGTCACAGCTGGTTCTGCGATCGACAATCGGCGCTGAGCGTGGTGGCATTGACCAACACGGCGTATGAGGGCATGAGTGGGGTATTTCCGGGCGAAATCCGCGACGCGGTGTACCGGGCCTGAGCTGCCTTGGCGCGGCATAGAAAGGGGCGCAGATTGCTGACAAAGCAGGAAAAAGCGTGGTTTTGCCTGCTTTGTGGCGAGCAGCCGAAAAGCAATAAATTGATTTTCCTGATTTTTTATTTATTGACCTCTGCTGGTTCTGAGCAGAAATGAGGTTGGTCATCAGTCTGAGGGGCGCTAAAGGCGCCCCTGATGACGGCGTTATTGCGCCGGTGCAGGCACCGGAGCCGGCATTGGCGTCGGGGCTGGCGGAACGCCTTGCTCTGCCGGACCGGCCAGCATGCCGAACAGGCCAAGGAACTCCTGCAGGCTCATTTTGTTCCCGTTCAGATCAACCTGGTTGTCGGCATAGTGGAAGCGGGTGCCAATCACGTTGTCTTTCATGGTGGTCAGTTTGAACATCTGGCCCATGGCCGCCAGGCCCTGCACTTGCTGCTGCGCCAGTTTTTGCGCTTCTTCGGCGTTGTAGCCCTGCAGCATGGCGGTTTGTGCGGTGGTTTCCATCGCCATTGGTACTGGAATGCTCAGGTTGGCATCCAGTTGCTTCACCGAACGGGACAGCAGTTGATCAACCGATTCAGCCGGTGTGCCGGCCTTGGCCGGATCAAGCAGATCCAGATTCAGCGTAAAGGTACTTTCGCCTTTGGCGTTTTTCCAGCTCAGCGGCGCGATGCTGATGGTTGGATTGCCTTTGAGTAGCAATGGCAGGTTTTGCAGCAGAATTTCCGTGGTCTGCTGTTGATAGGCTTCGGCATCCAGTGTTTCTCCTTGCTGCATCATGGCCATGACCTGCTGGTTGTAGCGGTCGGCGAACTCCTTCAGCGACTGCGCGTCCAGCTTGTCGATCTTCAGCGACAGTTTGCCGGCACCAAAATCGCGATCCTGAATTTTCAGTGCGTCCATGGTGTAGTCAATCTGGCCGTTCAGGTTACTGTCGGTTTCGCCAAACTGGCTCGCCAGGTTGAAACCGTCCAGCGTCAGGGTGTCCTTCTGGTCCACCGTTACTTTCAACTGTTTCACCGCCAGCGTCTGATTGCCCAGGCTAAGATCGAACTTGCCGGCGTGGGTATCGGTTTTCAGGCTTAGGCCCTGCAGGGAAATCTGCTCGTTCTGGCCAAACTGGTTCGGGCCGGTAATCACCGCACTGTCGCTGCTGCCGTCGAGCTGTATTGCTTTCAGATCGCGGGCAATGTCGGCATTGATGGTTGCGCCGGAGAACTTCAGCGAAGAACCGTCTTTCTGGTAGTCGACCGGGATCACCTCGATGGCGCTGGAGGTGTCGCCATTATAGGCAATGCGCGAATCGGCGCTGAACAGCGACTTGCCTTTGGTGATGTCAAACAGGGTTTTGGCCGCCGGGGTGTTTTCCAGTTCGGTATGCACCGACGCCATACTGGGTATCAGATTGAACTTCTTCAACTGGGCGAACGGGAAGGGACCGTGATCGATGGTTTCCAGGAATGCCAATTCGTCACCCGGCTGTAATGCGGCATCGTCGCCGGTAATGGTGCCGTCAGCACGCAAAACGTAACGTACCTGGCTGCTGAACAGGCCACGTTGGTAGTTTTCGTAACCCAGCTTGACGCCGGCTTTTGGCAGATAGGCTTTCAATTGCGTGTTGGCGTTCGCTACCACTTCGCCCATCCGCTGTTCGATCAGTTTGCCGGTATACCATGAAGCCCCGGTCCATGCTGCGCCTAGAACCACAATGACGCCAACGGCGACTAATGATTTTTTCATCGTTCTATCATCCTTTCATAAACCATCCGACGCTGGCAGATGGGTAGGCAAATTGGGCCAACAAAAAACGCCCGCAGGCGTTTAATTGTGACGGTAACCCCGGCACTTTAGCAACTAATTTACTGAACTTTATACTCATATCGCGCAAGCCGCGACTCCTTGTCACAGCTTGCGCAGTTCAGCGATGCACCGCGTTACGACAGTTGATTGTAGACCCGTGCGATACGGCCGCTGCCGCTGACGCTGACCGGCGATTCAAACGCGCCGATAAAGCAGGACTCGCCCGGATGCAGCGTAATCTGCTGGCCCTGTTTCTCCAGTCGGGCTTCGCCCTCTACGCAGAACACGATGGCCGCGCTCTGTTGTGCCAGACTTTGCGCTGCGCTGGAAAGGTCATGCAGCGAGAAGGCGAAATCCTCTACCGGGATGGGGAAGAACAGCTCATCGCCACGCTTTTCCGGCTGTGTCAGCAAACCGGACGCCGGCTGCGGGCGGAATTGCAGGTTGGCCAGCAGTTCAGGGATATCGATGAACTTCGGTGTCAGGCCGGCGCGCAGCACGTTGTCCGAGTTGGCCATAACCTCCAGCGCAACGCCTTTCAGATAGGCGTGCGGGGTTTCGGCGTACAGGAACATCGCTTCGCCCGGAGCCAGTTTTACCACGTTGAGCAGCAGCGGTGAGAACAGGCCGCTGTCTTCCGGGTAGAAACCGGCAATGAAGCGTACGGTGTCCCATGGCTCACCCTGTTGGTTATTCAACGCTGCCTTCAGAACGCCGAGCGCCAGAGATTTCTGTTCGCCGCTCATGCCGAGCAGGCTGGCAAACAGTTTTGCCAGGCGTTCGGTATCCGGCTGCTGCAAGAAGGCGGCGATGTCGTGATGCGCGCCGGCGATCGGTTGCAGTAACGACACGATGTCGGCCAGCTCACGGAAGCCGTTCATTGCCAGGAACGGCGTGAGGGCAAACACCAGTTCCGGCTTGTGGTTGGGATCCTTGTAATTGCGCTCGGCGGCGTCCAGCGGGATACCGGCGGCATTTTCCCGGGCATAACCCACTTCTGCTGCGGACTTGCTTGGGTGAACCTGAATCGACAGCGGCTGATCGGCGCACAGCACTTTGAACAGAAACGGCAGCTCGCCAAAGCGAGCGGCGACGTCCTGCCCGAGCTGTTTTGGCTGATCCTGATTAATCACGTCGCGCAATGAATGCAGATCGCCATTGGCGTCAGGCACCTGTGAACTGCTTTTGGGATGAGCGCCCATCCACAGTTCTGCCATGGGTTTTCCATGCGGATTGGCGATGCCGTACAGTTTGGTTAGTGCCTCGTGGCTACCCCATGCGTAATTTTGCACCGCATTGGTCATTTTTTGCATGATTACTACCTGCTTTATAAAGGAATTACCGCCAAGTAAACAATGCACCGAGGGTGCTTGCAAGCGGAGAAATCTAAAAATGTCATTATCCTTGACAGTGGGCGTGTCGCCATCTTGCCACCCGGCGCACGGCGGGCGGTTCTGCGGCACCCGCCGTTTGCCGCCAGGTGAAACCGGTGCCGGCAGGGATAAACGCAGACTCTTAATGCGAATAGTTATTATGTCACTATACTGGATGTGCCTGTAAACAGGTTCGCGCCGTGGCGGCGTGGACATCTTACTTTTAGGAATTGTGCTAAGGAGACAGTGATGGCAGCCATTCGTATTGAAAAAGACTCTATGGGCCCCATCGAAGTACCGGCCGATCGGTTGTGGGGGGCGCAAACGCAGCGCTCCCTCGAACACTTCCGTATTTCCAGCGAAAAAATGCCGACCGCGCTGATCCACGCGTTGGCGCTGACCAAGCGCGCCGCCGCTAGCGTCAATGTCGATCTTGGCCTGCTGCCGGCGGAGCGGGGCAAGGCGATTATTCAGGCGGCAGATGAAGTGCTGGCGGATAAACACGCCAACGAATTCCCTCTTTCGGTCTGGCAAACCGGCTCTGGCACCCAGACCAACATGAATATCAACGAGGTGTTGGCCAACCGCGCCAGTGAGCTGCTGGGCGGCGAGCGTGGCGAAGGGCGCCTGGTGCATCCGAACGACGACGTCAACAAAAGCCAGAGCTCCAATGACGTATTCCCGACCGCCATGCACGTGGCGGCGGTGATTGCGCTGCGCCAGCACCTGATCCCCGAACTGCACCAGCTGCACCAGACGCTGAACGAAAAAGCCGACGCCTTCCGTGACATCGTGAAAATCGGCCGCACCCATTTGCAGGATGCTACGCCGCTGACGCTGGGCCAGGAAATTTCCGGCTGGGCGGCAATGTTGCAACACAGCCTGCGCCATATCGAGGCCAGCGTACCGCACCTGTGTGAACTGGCGTTGGGTGGCACCGCGGTCGGCACCGGCCTGAATACTCACCCGGAATACGCGGTGCGGGTAGCAAAAGCGTTGGCGGATTCAACCGGCCAGCCGTTCGTGACGGCACCGAACAAATTTGAAGCGCTGGCTACCTGTGACGCGCTGGTGCATGGCCACGGCGCGCTGAAGGGGCTGGCGGCGTCGCTGATGAAAATCGCCAACGATGTGCGCTGGCTGGCCTCAGGTCCGCGCTGCGGTATCGGTGAAATCTCCATTCCGGAAAACGAGCCGGGCAGTTCGATCATGCCGGGCAAGGTCAATCCGACGCAATGTGAGGCGATGACCATGCTCTGCGCACAGGTGCTGGGCAACGACGTGGCGCTGAATATCGGCGGCGCTTCCGGCAACTTTGAACTGAACGTATTCCGCCCGATGGTGATCCATAACTATCTGCAATCGATTCGCCTGCTGGCGGACGGTATCAACGGCTTCAACGCGCATTGTGCGGTAGGCATCGAACCGAATCGCGATCGTATTTCGCAACTGCTGAATGAATCGCTGATGTTGGTTACCGCCTTGAATACCCATATTGGCTACGACAAGGCGGCGGAAATCGCCAAGCAGGCGCACAAGCAAGGGTTGACGCTGAAGGCATCGGCGCTGAAATTGGGCTACCTGACGGAACAGCAATTTGACGAATGGGTTCGACCGGAAGATATGGTTGGTAGTATGAAGAAATAAGCGTTACCTGTTGGTCAGCGCTGGGGCTTACGCAGGTAGGCCCTTTTTTATAAGGAAAATCGCGTTATGTCACGCACTCAACGGCTGTTGGAACTGATGCAGATCCTGCGTCAGCATCGTTATCCGCTTGCCGGGCACGCACTGGCGCAACGGCTGGGTATCAGCATGCGCACGCTATATCGCGATATTGCCACCTTACAGCTGCAGGGCGCCGAAATTGTCGGCGAAGCGGGCGTCGGCTATGTGTTACGGCCGGGATTCACGTTGCCGCCGCTGATGTTTTCAACGCAGGAAATCGAGGCTCTGGTATTGGGAATGCGCTGGGTGACACGGCGTGGCGACAGCCAACTGGTCGCTGCGGCAGATCGGGCGTTGGCAAAAATTGCCGCGGTGCTGCCCGCCGCGCTGCGCGAGGAACTGGAGGCCAACACGCTACTGATCGGCCCGGTGGATAGCGTGCCGGTGTCCGACGCGTTGCGCTCGACGATACGCGACACCATCCGTAGCGAATGCAAAATCGACATTGCCTACCAGGATGCCGCCGGTGTGGTTTCACAGCGCAGGCTGTGGCCGTTTGGTCTCGGCTACTTTGAACAGGTGCAGGTGTTGCTGGCCTGGTGCGAACTGCGTCAGGGATTGCGCCATTTTCGTCTCGATCGTATCAGCGCTATTTCTCCCCTGGCACAGCGTTATCCGCGTGGTCGCCGGGCGTTGATAAAACAGTGGCGGGACAGTACCGGTATTGGCGATGCTACTGCCAAAATCTGACAGTGGTGGCGGTTAGGCTGTGGTCATCGGAACCTATCGAGGTTCCTCATCACCGGGAGCTAGCCATGATCGCACCAGACATCACCATACTATATGTTGACCAACCAGAATCGAGCGCGCAGTTTTACAGCCGTTTGCTCGGGATACCGCCGGTCGAACTCTCCGCCACCTTTGCCCTCTGGGTGGGCCATAACGGCTTCAGGCTGGCCTTGTGGTCGAAACACAGCGTACAGCCGGCCCCCGCGGCCAGCGGAGGGGGAGGCGAATTGGGATTTCTGTGCGAACAGCCAGAACAGGTTGATGCATTATACCGTCAGTGGCGTGACTGGCAGTTCGAGATTTGCCAGCGGCCGTTGCAGTTGGCGTTCGGCTACTCGTTTGTGGCATGCGATCCCGACGGGCATCGACTGCGGGTGTATACCCTCAATCGCTAGGCGCGTCGGTATACAGATGCAGCCGTTTCACCAATAGACGCAGCGGTTTGGCCTGCGGCTTGTATTTATGCTTCACCGCGCTGGCGTCATAGTTAAGCAGCTCGCCAATCTTTGGTACCTGCGCGCCGCTCTCGATCTGACATAGCGCCATCAGCGGCAGTGGGCAGGGGTGCTGCACCTGCTTTTGCTGTTGCTGATACCACACCCGAGCGATGGGTTGCACTTTGACCGGTCGCTTGATTTTCAAGGTAGCCGCCTGCGGCAGGCGGCTAACGTCATCAATTTCCCGACTCACCAGCTCGGCCCACTGCTGGCGGTTATAGGGCGGCACCGCGCGGCCGGCCTTCAGGCTTTTTTCCAGCGCCTGCAGAATATCGTCGCGCTTGACGTTTTTGATGATGTGTTTGTTCGCCCAGCCAAAGCGTACCGAATCGGGGTTGGTCAGCAGGGTGATGGCGCGATAGGCGCTCAGGGTAATCAGGCCATGCAGCTGGGCGTGCACGAATTCAAAGCGCTGTTCCGGCGCCAGGCCGGATTCCACGGTAATAATATGCTCCAGTTCCGCTTTCAATTGATTGATTTGCTGCACCTGCCGTTGCAGCGCCAGGTACTGCTGGCGCTCAACCGCCAGGCAAATCACGCCGGGCAGGCGTACCGCCGCCTTGCTGCTGACGTGCTGCCTGTTATGGTGAATGAACAGTCGTTGATAATGTTCCAGCGCCATATCGCGTGCCGCCTGGCCGAGATGCTGCTGCACGGCGATCTGTTCAATCGGCTGATGTTCGTTGCCTTTGGCGATGTCAGGCAGGCTGAATACCCGCGCCGCTAGTAGCCGCAACGGTAGAATTTGCTGCTGGAGTTGTCCCAGTTCGGCTTCTAGCTGGTTAAAACGCTGGTTCATTCGGCCAATCAGATCGTATCTGTTCATCGCAACCTCGTATTTTAGTTACAACATACATTGTAGTGCAGAACAACCAGGGGGACAACATCAGCAACGGTGGACCCTGACAGTCAATCGCAGTCCAGGCCTGGCAGGGGAACAGGCGCGGCAGGTTGCCGCGTCTGAGTTGAGGATTACAGGCGTGTCGCTTCCGGCAACTGTTTCAGCGTACGTACTACCCACAGCGCCAACAACAGCATGGTGCTGATAAAGGCGACGACGCCAGTCCAGCCAAAGCTGTGCCAAAATACGCCGCCGAGCGTGCCGGCAACGCTGGAACCGGCGTAATAGCAGAACAGGTAGAGTGAGGACGCTTGCCCTTTGGCACGCCGTGCGCGGCGGCCGATCCAGCTGCTGGCGACCGAATGTGCGGCAAAAAAACCGCCGGTGAACAGCATCATGCCGATGAAAATCAGCGTGACCGGAGCCAGGAGAGTAATAAGAATCCCGGTCAGCATAATCATAATGGCAAACAGCAGTACCGGCCCGCGACCGAAACGTGACGTCATGGCTCCGGCTTTTGGCGAACTGTAAGAACCGGTGAGGTAGACCACTGACAATAAACCGACAATTGCCTGGCTAAGATGGTAGGGGTCGGCCAGCAGGCGGTAACCGATGTAGTTGAACATGGTGACAAAACTGCCCATCAGCAGGAAACCCTCGGCAAACAGTAATGGCAGTCCCTGGTCGTGCCAATGCAGTTTGAAGTTGATCAGCAGGGTGCGCGGTCGCAGCGAACTGGCGCGGAAGTGCCTTGACGCCGGCAGGATACGCCAGAACACGAATGCCGCTATCAGCGCGAACAAACCGATTACCGCCAGTGAAACGCGCCAGGAAAAGAAGTCGGTTAATACGCCGGTGACCAAGCGGCCGCTCATGCCGCCGATCGAGTTGCCACTGATATACAGCCCCATTGAGAACGCCACAAAGCTGGGGTGGATCTCTTCACTCAGATAAGTCATGCCGACGGCGGCAAGGCCGCTAAGGGAAAGACCGATCAGTGCGCGCATCAATAGAATGCCGTGCCAGCTGGTCATAAATACGCAGATCAGCGTGCAGACCGCTGCCAGCAACAATGAGATTACCATCACCGATTTGCGGCCGATGGCGTCGGACAGCGGGCCGGTAAATAACAGACCAATCGCCAGCAAACCGGTTGAAAAGGACAATGACAGGCTGCTTTGCGCCGGTGATACGCCAAAGTCCTGCGACAGCACCGGCAGGATCGGCTGCACGCAATACAGCAGCGCAAAGGTGGCCAGCCCAGCAGTAAACAGTGCCAGCGTGACGCGCATGAATTGCGGCGTACCGCGTTCGATATAAGGGCGTTTATTTAAAGTAGAGGGTTGGTTTTTAGGCGCAGCGGCGGCCAGCGAATCGTTGGCCGCCCGCGTCGACGGCGTATCGGCCGCTGAACGCATCGGGGTGTTCACAGATATTCCTTACCGGGGAGCGGGTGATTTAACAAGCATATCGTTGCTTTATAAAATCATAGGGAGAAGCCAGTTTTTTGTCTAATATATTAATAATTCCAATTAAGACGTTAAACATATGAATATTGAGCTACGCCATTTGCGCTATTTTATTGCCGTTGCAGAAGAGCTGCATTTTGGCCGTGCGGCACAGCGGCTGCGGATCTCGCAACCGCCCTTGAGCCAACAGATTCAGGCGCTGGAAGACATGGTCGGCGCACGGCTGCTGGCCCGCAATAATCGCAACGTCAGCCTGACGCAGGCCGGAGAAATGTTTCTCAAGGAAGCCTGGCAGGTGGTCGATCAGGTGAATCGCGCTGCGGAAAAAGCGGCGCGTTTGGAACGGGGAGAGTCAGGTGAACTGACCATTGGTTTTACCTCATCGGCGCCGTTTATCAGCCAGGTATCGCGCAACTTACGGGCTTTTCGCCTGCATCATCCGGATGTGCACATCAAAATGCGCGAAATCAACACCAAACAGCAGCTTGAACCGCTGCTTAATGGCGAACTGGATCTGGGCGTGATGCGCAACACCAGGTTGCCGGAGGCGTTGCAGCACCGGCTGCTGCTGCAAGAGCCGATGCTGGCGGTGGTGCCGGAAGGACATCCCTTGACCTATCTGGCCCCCGGTACGCTGCGCTTTGCGCATTTGGCGGATGAGCCGTTTGTTTTTTTCTCGCGCGAGGTGGGTACCGCGCTGTATGACGAAACGCTGCTGTTGCTGGAACGCGCCGGCATCACCCCTTACATTACGCAGGAGGTAGGCGAAGCGATGACCATTATCGGGCTGGTTTCCGCCGGGCTGGGTATTTCGATCCTGCCGGCGTCGTTTGGTCGCGTCAAACTTGATGGGGTCAGCTATCTACCGTTGGCGGAGCCGGATGCGGTGACCGAAGTCTGGCTGGTAAATCACCGCCAGCGGCCTTTGACAGCCGCCGCAAAATCGCTGATGAGTTTGCTATTGGCGCCCTCATGTAACGACGCACATCAGCGCAAATAAAAGGCGATTTTGCAGCAAATGCCGGCGAATTTGTGCAGCGAATCACATAACGAATCAAATAGTTGACGCTGTATTACAAAAGCCCCACCATAGCCCATAGTCTTTATTTAGAAGCGCGAAAAATTGTAGGAGCAGGGGCGTGATTGCGGATGGGCAGCCTGGGCATATTGATCAGATAAAGCAAATAAATGCAGGGGCAGTGTATCGGTTGATCGATCAGCTCGGGCCGATTTCGCGTATCGAACTGTCAAAGCGTGCCCAACTGGCGCCGGCCAGTATCACCAAAATCGTGCGTGAATTGCTGGAAGCGCATCTGGTCAGGGAAACCGAGTTCCAGGAAGTGGGCAGCCGCGGTCGTCCGGCGGTGGGATTGGTGCTGGATACCGAGGCCTGGCATTATCTTTCCGCGCGTATCAGTCGCGGTAGCATTACGCTGGCACTGCGTGATATCAGCAGCAAACTGGTGGTCGAAGAACAGCTACCGCTGGCGGCTGACCACCCGGAACCGCTACTGGCGCGAATCGTTGCCGAAGTCGATCGATTCTTTATTCGCCATCAGCAACGCCTGGAACGTTTGACCGCCATCGCCATTACCCTACCAGGCATGATCGACGTTGCTAATGGCATTGTGCACCGCATGCCGTTTTACCAGGTCGAAGATATGCCGCTCGGTCCGGTACTGGCGTCGCGCACCGGTTTGCCGGTGTTTCTGCAACATGATATCTGCGCCTGGACCATGGCCGAGGCGTTGTATGGCGCCTCGCGTGGCAACCAAAACGTGATTCAGGTGGTGATTGACCATAACGTCGGTGCTGGGGTTATCACCGGCGGGCGAGTGTTGCATTCCGGCAGCCAGCGAGTGGTGGAAATCGGCCATACTCAGGTCGATCCCTATGGCAAACGGTGTTATTGCGGTAACCACGGTTGCCTGGAAACCGTGGCCAGCGTGGAAAACATGCTGGAAATCGCCCAGCAACGCCTGAGCGCCTCGATGACGTCGACGCTGCACAACGCGCCGTTGAGCGTTGAATCGCTGTGCGATGCCGCCTTGGCCGGTGACCAACTGGCAAAAGACATCATTCTTGGCGTTGGCCATAGCGTCGGGCGCATTCTGGCGATTATGGTCAATCTGTTCAACCCGGAAAAGATCCTGGTTGGTTCGCCGCTCAATCGAGCAGCGGAAATTCTGCATCCAGCGATTGCATCATGCATTAACCAGCAGGCGCTGCCGATCTACAGCCAGCATCTTCAAGTGGAATCCACCCAGTTTTTCAACCAGGGCACCATGCCCGGCGCGGCCCTGGTAAAAGAAGCGCTGTACAACGGTTCACTGTTGGTCAAGCTGTTGCAAGGCTGAGGCTTGGCCACTCATATCAGCGATTCTTATTCTTTAACGACAAAATATTGCGCTACCTCAAGCCATCCTGGTTCGGCATCCCCTAGAATTTTCCCGTTCGACACTCTCCGCCTATAAGGCGTTATTTGGTTTAACGGAGCATTCCGGGGCAATCCATTCATGCTAAAGCGTTTATTTGTTACAGGTACGGATACCGATGTGGGTAAGACCGTGATTTCCCGCGCTCTGTTGCAGGCATTTGCCGCACAGGGTCGTACGGCGGTGGGGTATAAGCCGATTGCGGCGGGGTGTTACGAAACCAGCGAAGGCATGCGCAATAAAGACGCTTTGGTTTTGCAGGCTTCTTCCAGCGTGTCGCTGAGTTATCAAGAAATCAACCCAATTACCTGTCCCGATGAAGTGTTTCACGTTCATGCCAACGACGATATCAATTACGGCATGATGAGCAGCGGTTTGCACCATTTGGCCGACAAGGCAGAAACCGTGGTGGTGGAAGGCAGTGGCGGCTGGCGAGTGCTGATGAGCGACCTGCGGCCCTATGCCGAATGGGTGATACAGGAGCAGCTACCGGTGGTTCTGGTGGTTGGCATCAAGTTAGGCTGCGTCAGCCATGCGTTGTTGACGGCGCAGTCGATAATCAATGACGGCCTGCCGCTGTTGGGGTGGGTTGCCAACCGCATTAACCCCGGGCTGGCACATTACGCCGAAACTATCGACGCGCTGCAACAGCGCATCCCGGCACCGATGCTGGGCGAAATACCGTACCTGCCGCGACCTGAACAGCGCGATCTGGCGCACTATCTGGACATTTCGTCCCTGCTGCAACGTTAGGCATTGTGGTAGACCGAAACCGAACGCAGGCCACGCGAAACGGTGGTAGCGATGACGCAAGACAGCAAAATGCCGGGCAACAAGGTATATTCCCCGGTCATTTCAAACACCATCAGCGCGGCCATTATCGGCGCATGGGTGGTGGCGGCCAGTAGTGTCGCCATGCCGGTCAACGCCATCAGTAGCGGGATCGCGCTGCCTAGCTCCGGCCACAGGGCGCATATCTGGCCGATCGCCGAACCGAGCGCCGCGCCGACGAACAGCGTAGGGGTAAAGACGCCGCCAGGTGCACCGGAGCCGCTGCTGGCCAACACCGCCAATAGCTTGCAGATCAGAATGGCCCCCACCAGCAATATGCCCGGTGGTGCGCTGAGCAGCGCCTGCACCACGCTATAACCATTGCCCCAGACTTCGGGGAACAGCAGCGAAAGCAAACCGACGATCAGCCCGCCGAGCGCCAATTGCAGCGGCGGCGTCAGGCGTAAATAGCGAAAAGCCCGCCCGCTGGCCGACATTGCCGATAAAAACAGTGGGCCGCAGACGCCTGCCAATACGCCAAGCAATGCCATCAGCAGATATTGCACCGGCCATGGTGACGGTAACGGCGTAACCAGATACAGCGGCGCCTGGCCGCCGTTCAACAGATTGGTTACCAACAGCGCGCTGACGGCAGCAATCACCACCGGGCCAAGCGAGGCGAGCATCAAGGTGCCGAACAGAATTTCGGCGATGAACAGGCTGCCCGCCAATGGCGCGTGGTAGGCGCTGGCCATACCGGCCGCCGCGCCGCAGGCCACCCACAGCTTCCACTCTTTCTCGCGCGTAAAGCGCTGGGCAAACACCGATCCCACCAATGCCGCCAGCAGGATCATCGCTCCTTCACGACCGATGGCGCTGCCGCTGGAAACCACCAGCAGCGAGGCCAGACACTTAACCAGACTGGCGCTGACGTCCAGCCGACCGTCACCGGTTTCAATCGCTTCCATATAGTCGGTAGGCGCGGCGGGGCGCTGATGACGGTAACGTTGATACATCCATAACAACAGGCCGGCTGCCAGTCCGCCCAATGCTGGCGTCAGTGCGCGACGCCAGGCCGGTAGCGCTGCGGCAGCGGCTACCAGACTGCCATCTTCATGATCGAGCAGCAACCACTCCAACCCCAGCATGGCGCGATGGAACAGCCATACCACCAACGCGGCACATATGCCGAGGAATACCGCGATAAACAGGCGGCGCAGCAGGGCGCGATAATGGCGAAGATGGACCAGTCTTTTCATGCGTCAGTAAAATGGTGAATAAAATGAAAGGGTCAGGGGCATTGTGCTTGTCTGGCGTTGGGAAAACCAGCGAATCTTTGCAGATTCGCCGGGGGTGTGATGGCGAACGATTTATTGAGGGGCAAGCGCTGCCGGTGAGTATTTCCCGGTCATCGCGTGCAACAACGCCACCAGATCGTCAACGTCGCTTTCTGGCAGCGTGGTACCGACCTGATATTTCAGCATGTCGCGCACCGCCTGATGCAGCGTGGTAACGCTGCCGTCATGGAAGTACGGCGTGGTTAATGCCACATTGCGCAGGGTGGGCGTTTTGAAACGGTGGCGGTCAGTATCCAGTTTTGTGACATTGTAACGCCCGAGATCGGCGACGGTGGGATTACCGCGGTCGGCAAAGTAATCTGCCTTCAACCCCATGATTTCATAGGACTGGCCGCCCAGGTTGACGCCGGTGTGACAGGTACCGCACTTGTTATCGCGGAACAGTTGATAACCACGCAGCTGCTGTGCCGTAAGCGCCTGGCGATCGCCGGCCAAATAGCGGTCGAACGGGCTGTCTGGGGTCAGCAGCGTTTTTTCGAATTCGGCAATGGCATGGGTAATGTTGGTAGCGGAAAAGCCGTCGGCATAGACGCGGCGAAAGTCCGCCTTCAATTGCGCATCCTGATCCAGTTTATCGATGATTTGCTGCCATGAGGTGGAGGCCATTTCGATCGGGTTAAGCGGTGGCCCGCCGGCCTGTTCCTGCAGATCCTGTGCGCGACCGTCCCAGAATTGCGCAATATTGAACACCGCATTGAATACCGTTGGCGCGTTAATCGGCCCCTGCTGACCGTTAACGCCCAGTGAAGTGACGCGGGCATCCACGCCGCCGGCGCCCAACATATGGCAATGCGCGCAGGAGATACTGTTGTCGGCCGATAGACGTGGATCGTGGAACAGCCTGAACCCCAGGGCTACTTTGCGCGCATCGGTTGGCAGCGCTTTCGGCAATGGTTGTAATGCCTGGCCGAGCAACGCCGCCGGGGTGCCCGGCAAGGTGTAATATTGTGTACGCTGTTGGCGGATCCACGCCAGCAGCGTTTGCCGATTGGCGTCGTCGAGTTCCCCGGCCCAGTGCAGCGCCTTGTAGCGTACTGGCGGCATTTGTTGATATTGCAGCACCGATTCCAGCTTGGCGAGGTCGGCCTCGGGAACCGCGCCGCCTTGTTGTAGGGCGATAAGCGTCGGCGCGAGCGAAAAATGGCGCAATCCGGTTTTTATGTCGTACTGCATCAGTTGCCTGCTGATTGGCAACGAGGCATAGAACGGCAATTCGGCAGACGCGGTATGGCAATAATCACAACCGTGCCGGGTAAGGATAGTGCTAATGGTATTGCCGACCAGCAGCGGTTGGCGTTGTTGATCGAAGTGGTAGATATAACCGACCACGCTCAGATAGCCGGCAATCGCCACGATTGCACAGCCCAATATGATCTTTTTCATTGTGTTCTCGCTCCATTGAGTTTGCATTCCAACAGCCATTCAGCCCGCCAGTGACGCGGTGAGGGAACGGCTAGCTGATTGTCCAGTCGGGGGGCGTGACGGTAGTTGATTGAAATCAAGGCAGGAGAGCGGGCTGACCTATCATTGGTATAGGCAGCAACGATAGGTTACGACGTAACAAAATGTTCAATTGGTGCGCCAGGCTGTAACCGGGATCGCGATCCGAGCAGACAGTTCAGCCGCAAATACCAAGGCTGGTATACTTCATCTCATTACACTTGTGCGGGACAAGATTGGATTATCAATGACGAATGACAATGACGCGCTGCCAGTGGCACAGCGCCCGCTGATCCTTATCGCCTGTATGCTGGCGATGTTCATGTCGGCGATTGAAGCGACAATTGTTGCCACCGCCATGCCGACCATTATTGCCGATCTGGGGGGATTCTCGCTGTTGGGGTGGGTCTTTGCGGTCTATCTGTTGGCGCAGGCCATCACCATCCCGATCTACGGGCGATTGGCCGATCTGTATGGCCGTAAGCGCATCTTCTTTTTTGGCGCGTCGCTGTTTCTGCTGGGCTCGGTGCTGTGCGGCTTTTCACCCAACATGTACTGGCTGATCGGTTTTCGGTTATTGCAGGGGTTGGGTGCCGGTGCGGTAATGCCAATTGCCACTACCATTATCGGCGATGTCTATAGTCCGCGGGAACGGCCAAAGGTGATGGGCTATCTGTCCAGCGTATGGGGCTTTTCGGCGATCATCGGTCCGTTGCTGGGCGCGTTTATCGTGCAGCACCTGCCGTGGGCGTTGGTGTTTTGGGTCAATCTGCCGATCGGCCTGTTAGCCATGCTGCTGCTCGGGCGTTATTTGCCGGCTGGCAGCCAAGTGCGTCGGCACGCGCTGGATCTGGCCGGTACCGGTTGGTTGACGCTGTTTGTCGCCAGTCTGTTACTGGCATTATTGCAGGCCGAAACTATGGGGTGGTGGGTGATACCGATGCTGCTGCTGGCAACGGTCTCGCTGATTATGCTGGTGCGCCAGGAGCGCCGCGCGCCGGAGCCGTTATTCCCGCTGGCGCTGTGGCGCAGTCGGGTAATTGTCGCCGGCAACATCGGCGGCCTGGCAATTGGCGCGGCGATGATGGGCATCAGCGCCTTTTTGCCAACGTTTATTCAGGGGGCGATGGGCGGAACGCCGTTACAGGCCGGAACCACGTTGGCACTGATGTCTATCGGCTGGCCGCTAGCCAGTACCTTAAGTGGCCGTCTGATGCTGTGGACGTCCTACCGCACCACCGCATTGCTGGGTGCGGGATTGCTGGTTGCCGGTGGGCTTATCCTGTTGCTGCTCGAACCGCACGGTGGTTTGCTATGGGGTAGAACGGCGGCCTTTATGGTCGGCGCCGGCATGGGGCTGTGCAATACCACGTTTCTGGTTTCGGTACAGAACGCCGCTCATCACAGCATTCGTGGCATTGCTACTGCCTGCACGGTATTTACCCGCATGATGGGATCGGCGATCGGCACGGCAATTCTCGGGGCGACGCTGAACATCAACCTGGAATTGCGTCTGCCGCAAACCGCCGATCCGGTACAGCAACTGATGGAACCTGCGCGGCGCAGCGCCCTGGCGCCCGATGTACTGGCCAATCTGATTCAACAGGTAGCGGCGTCGCTGCACTGGGTGTTCCTGGCCTCGGCGCTGGTGTCGCTGTTTGCGTTGGCAGCGGCGATGCTGGTGCCGGCACGGCATCGGCCACAAGGGGAAGGCGAGGAAGTGGAACAGACGTAACGGGCGCAGCGAACCACGCCCGGGAAGGTTATTGCGGAGAGGTCATATCCTGGCTGGTGCCGGTTTGCGCCGGGTCACCGCCGTCATCGCCATTATTCAGGCGAGTGTAGACAATTTTCTGTGTGTCGTTTTCGCAGTGGCCAACCACTTGGCCGCCGGCTTGCTCAGCCTGATCGTTTGGCACGATATCCAGCCTGAAGCCGGATTCTGGTACGCCGTTGCTGATGATCTTCTGCGAAATTTCCGCCTTCACGCTTTCGCATGAGGCGAAGGCCGCCAGCGGCGCCGTGCCCATCAGCAAAGCGCCGAGTACAAACGCTTTTCTCATCATTCAGTCCTTGGTTAAGAGCCCATTTCCTTATCAGGATAGCAGCTCGCGCGGTTAAAATTAACGCTGGCGGCGCGGCGGCGCCAGATTAAGGATAAATCTTACGCCCCGTGGTGCGGTCAAGGCATTTCAGCGTCGACGGCTCCCAATAGGCGTTAACGTTAAGGCTGTCGTTACAGCGATCCTGGTCGTCGGCGGCTTTGTCGAGCTTGTCGAAATCTTTTTCGACCCGGGTGTTGACCTTATGGCGCAAGGTGCGGGTATCATTCCACTGCTCCTTGCTCTGACGAGCTTCTTCGGTAGACATTGCGCCGCTACCTTTGCCGTCAACGGTGATACAGGTGCTGCCTTGCGTGCAGCTGGCGGCCATGGCCGGCAATTGCCAGGCGCTCATAGCCAATAGCGCTGCGGCCGGCAGCAGACTGCGCAGCAGTCGTTGGCGAGAAAGTAATTTCATGGGTTCATCCTTCTGAGAAAGTGTTGCTCGCTGGCGGCAACACCGACTTGGGTGCTCTTGTCAGGGCATAAGATCAATATACCACCGCCTGCTTACCAGGTGCCAGCCAAGCACCGCTTTCGTTTATATTTCGGAGAGAAAACTGCCCTGATGCTTAAGACGACCTTATTGTTCTTTGCCACTGCGCTGGCTGAAATCATCGGCTGCTTTTTGCCTTACCTGTGGCTGAAAAAAGGCGCAGGCGCGTGGCTTCTGCTACCGGCTGCCGTCAGTCTGGCGGTTTTTGTCTGGCTGCTGACCCTGCATCCGGCGGCCAGCGGCAGAGTGTACGCGGCGTATGGTGGCGTGTATGTAGCAACGGCGCTGTTATGGCTGCGGGTGGTGGACGGGGTGAAGTTGACGGCATTTGACTGGCTGGGAGCCGGCGTGGCGCTGGCGGGCATGCTGATTATCGTCGCCGGCTGGCGCACATCATAAACAGGGCGGCGGGATATACCCGCCGCCGTCCTGTCAGGCCTCGCGATGAATGCTTAGCCCGGCAAAACTCTGACTGACCGGCATCATTTCCAGCGTGTTGATATTTACCCGCGCCGGCAGGGTGGCCACCCAAAATACCGCGTCGGCAATGTCTTCCGGCGTCAGCGCGTCGGCACCGTCATAGGTTTTGTTGACCTTGCCGTCGTCGCCCTTGAAGCGAACGTTGGAAAACTCCGTTCCGCCGACCAGACCTGGCTCGATATCGGTTACGCGCAGGCGCGTGCCGTGCAGGTCGGCGCGCAGGCCAAGGCTGAACTGTTTGACGAACGCTTTGGTTGCGCCGTACACATTGCCGCCGGCATAAGGCCAGTTGGCGGCGGTAGAGCCAATATTGATCACATGGCCGACGTTGCGTTCCACCATTGCCGGCAGCAGTGCGCGGGTCATATTGACCAGGCCTTTGTTGTTGGTGTCGATCATGGTTTCCCAGTCATCGGCGTTGGCCTTGTGCGCCGGTTCCAGTCCCAGCGCCAACCCGGCGTTGTTGACCAGCACGTCCACGTTGCTCAGCGCGGCCGGCAATGACTCGATGGCTTGCTGAATGGCGGCGCGATTGCGCACGTCCAACTGCACGGTGTGCAGCGCATCGCCCAATTCGCCTTGCAGCGCCTGCAAGCGTTCCGCTCGGCGGCCGGCGCCAATGACCTGGTGTCCTTCGGCAATAAATTTACGCGCTATAGCCTCACCAAAACCGGACGTTACGCCGGTAACAAAAATGATCATCTTGCTGTTCCTCAAGGTTTTTTAGCCAATACCGTACTCTATGATTAACATATTTCGCTGGCACAAAACATATCACTCGCCAAACGCCGGCAGGTGATAGACCAGGCAGTCATACTTGATATGGTCGCGACGGCCGCTCACCACGCCACCCAGCGACTCGACCAGCCGGCGGCTGGGAGCGTTCTGCTCGGCAACCGGGTAAATAAAGTACTGCGGGCGATAACGCTCGCTGGCCCAGGCGGCAACGGCATGGACGATTTCGCGGCCATAGCCGTGGCCGTGCTGGTTTTCCTTTACCCAGATGCCGAGTTCGGGTGTATGGCTATGCAGATCGTGCACGCCGCTCATGCCGATAAACTGTTTGCTGTCGCGCAGTCGAGCGACGAAAAAGACTTCTTCACCTTCGCGGATCAGCGGCAGCCAGCCTTGCCAGACGTTGGCAAACGCTTCGGGCGACGGCTCCGGTTCAAAATTCATGAAACGGGTTAGCGTAGGGGTAATCGCCTGGTAAACATCATCGGCGTCAGCTGCGGTAAAAGGGGCAATCAACAACCGATCGGTGTTCACCCGGCACTGAGAAAGGTCACTGTATTTCATTATTATTACCTCACTTTTCAGGCCTAACGGCAAAAATCCGCCCGGTTAAACCAGGGCGGATCGTTGATACTACGTTGATTGCCGACAGATGCGAATTATTTTTGCGACAGGTGCGGCTCGATTAACAGCCGATCGGCGGCGGACAGGCGATCGGGTGCGGTACGGGCCTGATGCCAATAGGGATAAAGCAGCGGCAGGCGGCTGACATCTTCCAGTTGGCGAAGCTCATTCTGCTCAAGCGTCAGGCTGGCAGCTTTGAGGTTATCGGCCAGTTGCTGGCGATTGCGTGCGCCAACCACCACTGACGTCACGGTGGGGCGCTGTAGCAGCCAGGCGAGGGCCACCTGTGCGGCCGACAGGCCGCGCGCATCGGCAATTGCCACCAGCACGTCAATGATATCGTACAGTTTGTCCTGGTCACGCACCGGTGGTTCGCCCCATTCCGCCATATGGCGCGTACCTTCCGGCGTGCCTTGATTGCGACGATACTTGCCGGAGAGCAGGCCGCCGGCCAACGGGCTCCATACCAGCACGCCCAATCCCTGATCCTGCGCTATCGGCAGCAGTTCATATTCTGCCTCGCGAGCCTGCAGGCTGTAGTGGATCTGTTGGCTGACTGGCCGCACGCAGCCGGTCAGTGCCGAAGTGCCCAGATGCTTCATGATATGCCAGCCGGAAAAGTTGGATACGCCGACGTAGCGTACCTTGCCGCTATCGACCAGGTGCTCCAGCGCGCGCAGGGTTTCCTCTACCGGGGTAATGCCATCCCATTCGTGTAACTGATACAAATCGAGATAATCGGTATTTAGCCGCCGCAGGCTGGCCTCGCAGGCGCGGATCAGGTGGTGGCGTGATAGCCCGGCGTCGTTAGGTCCGTTGCCCATCGGAAAACGCGCCTTGCTGGCCACCAATACCTGGTGACGCTTATCGCCCAGCGCCTGTCCCAGTATTTCTTCAGATTTACCGGCGGAATAGACGTCGGCGGTATCGAACAGGTTGATGCCGGCGTCTATGCACATGGCGATTTGTTCACGCGCCTCGCTGACGTTGGTATCGCCGGTTTTGGCAAATTTGCCTTCGCCGCCAAAGGTCATGGTGCCGAGACTTAGCACCGACACCTTCAGGCCGGAATGCCCCAGTTGACGGTATTCCATCGTTTAACTCCTTACCTTGGTTGATGACAGCCTTCCCTTGGCGTCTTGCGACGCCGTAGGGAGCAGATTGGCCGGTTTTTTCTGACGGATTTCGTTGCCTGCCTCGGCATCCAGTCCAAAACTGTCGACCACCGACAGCAAGGCGATACCGCCAATAACCACAAACGCCATTTGGAAATTGACCAGCGGGATAGCGTCGCCGACGGTGGGGAACCAGACGTCAGCCAGCCGCAGCGCCAGTGCGCCAATGGCAATGCCCAGACCACCGCCCATTTGCTGCGCCATGGTAAATAGCGCATTGGCGCCGTTCATCTGCGTTTGCGGCACTTCGGAAAAGGCCAGGGTATTCAGTGCGGTGAACTGCATCGAGCGCGTCAGGCCGCTGATGAATAACAGCGTGACGATCAGCCATACCGGCGTTTGCGGCGTCAGGAACGCGCAGGCGAAGATGGTCGCGGCGTTCAGCAGGCCGTTGACCATCAGGGTGCTGCGAAAACGAAAGCGATAGAGGATCGCCGAAGTAAAAGGCTTCATCGCCAAATTGCCGGCAAACACCGCCAGCACCAGCAGCCCGGCGTCAAAAGCGTTCAGTCCGAAGCCTATCTGGAACAGCAGCGGCAACAGGAAGGGCACGGCGCCGATCGCCACGCGGAACAGCGTACCTCCCCATATTGTGACGGCGTAACTTTTTACCCGCATCGCCCACAGGTTGATTAACGGATGGGGGCTACGCCTGGCATGACGAATGGCCAGCATGCCCAGCGCCAGGCTAGCGACAATGCAGGCCAACGGCACCAGCCAGGAGAGTTGTGGATGATTGATCAGATCGAGGCCAAACATCAGCCCGAAGCAGGCGACGCCGGTCAGCAGAAAGCCGAGGCCGTCAAATGGCACCCCGGTTTGCGCCTCCTCCTGCGGGATCAGCCGCCAGGCCAACAGCAGGGCGATAATGCCCAGCGGCACATTGAGAATGAAAATCCAGTGCCAGGAGGCGTAAGTGGTAATGAAGCCGCCGACCGGCGGCCCGAGGATCGGCGCTACCAAACCGGGCCAGGTAATGGTGGCAATCGCCTTGATCAAGCCGCTTTTCTCGGTATTGCGCAGCACTACCAGCCGACCAACCGGTACCATCAGCGCACCGCCGAATCCCTGCAGGATACGCGCAGCGGTAAAGGTCGGCAGACTGATGCTAAAGGCGCACAGCACCGACGCCAGGGTGAAAATCAGCACGGCGGCAGAAAATACATTGCGGGCGCCAAAACGGTTGGCGATCCAGCCACTGGCCGGGATAAACACCGTCAGGGTCAGAATATAGGCGGCAATGCCGACATTCATGTCGACCGGCTGCACGCCGAACGCCGCAGCCATTTGCGGCATCGCGGTGACAATCACCGTGCCGTCGAGATTTTCCATAAAGAATGCGCCAGCGACCAGCAGCGGCAAGGCGCCTACGCGTGAAAACCAACTCATAAGCGAACGCTCGAAACAGAATGCGGACTGGCTACAGGCATAACAGAAATCTCTTCACAGATACAGGCGAGTCGGGCAGGTTTTTGAGCATAGCGCAATGCGGGGTTGTTAAAAAGTGGTTAAGAACTATAAGAAGTATTTCAGAATTAACGTAGCAAAATTAGCAACAGCTACCATGACGGATGATTTCGCCTGCGTGAGGGCGGCAGGAGGCCAGGCGCGCGTCTGTGCTGCATCCTGGTAGGCATAGCGGGTGGTGCACATCCGTTGGCTTGTGCTGTACGCCGTTGGTCCGTGGCAACGCTTGCATGGTTTTGGTGCACATGTCGGCTGATTGCGCTTGGAGCGACTTGCGCGCCGTTATCAGCGTAGACATGAAAAATTATTTTGGCTCGATGATGGTGCAATGTTTCATTTTATTAAAAAACAGCAAACGATTGCCTGAAATAGCAACCGATTGCTTTTTGACAATATATTTCCACCAAATCAAACTCACAAAGCTTTTATTTATAACCAATTGTTTATTAATGGATAAATAGATAAATGCTCACTCTGGCATGCCGCTTGCTATCTTTAAATCAACGCCTGCAATGGAATATAAGACCGCCATTTTCCCAGGTTGAGTTATCTCAACCGCTGCTGGTGAGCTGGTCGCAAAAATAGGAACGGCATTATGAGCATGCAATTTACCACGGCCATTCGTGGCAACTTTTTCGATATCGCCGCCTGCGTCGATCGGCCAGAACAACTTGACGCACAGTTGCGGCACACTGCCGATGGCCTGCTGCTGCTGGATCACGGCACCATCGTCTGGCACGGCAGTTGGCGGCAGGGGGCGTCACTGCTGGCGCCGGATACTGTGGTAACCGACTATCGCGACAAGTTGATCGTGCCGGGGTTTGTCGATACCCATATTCATTATCCGCAAACCGAAATGATCGGCGCCTATGGCGATCAACTGCTGGCGTGGCTGAAACATTACACCTTTCCTACCGAAAGCCAGTTCGGTTGCGCCGAGCATGCCGAGAAAATGTCGGCGTTCTTTCTGCAACAATTGTTGAGCAACGGCACGACCACGGCGCTGGTGTTCGGCACCGTGCACCCGCAGTCAGTCGAGGCGCTGTTTGGCCAGGCCGCGGCGCTCAATATGCGCCTGATCGCCGGCAAGGTGATGATGGATCGCCACGCGCCAGCCGCGCTGCTGGAAACGCCGCAGCAGAGCTATCAGCAGACTCGCGGGCTGATTGAGCGTTGGCACGGTAGGCAGCGTCTGGGTTACGCCATTACGCCGCGTTTTGCACCCACCAGCTCGCCGGCGCTGCTCGAGCAGGTTCAGCGCCTGCGCAACGAGTTTCCCGACGTCTGGCTGCATACCCATCTGAGCGAAAACCATGACGAAGTGGCGTGGGTCAAGCAACTGTTTCCGCAGCGGCGTAACTACCTGGATGTCTATCATCATTACGGGCTGACCGGCAGCAAAAGCGTCTTTGCCCATTGTCTGCACCTCGAAGAACAGGAATGGGACTGTCTGTGTGACACCCATTCGTCGATCGCCTTTTGCCCGACCTCCAATCTGTTCCTCGGCAGCGGGCTGTTCAACCTCGGCAAGGCCTGGCAGAAACGGGTGAAGGTGGGTATTGGCACCGACGTAGGGGCCGGTACTACCTTCAATATGCTGCAAACGCTGGGCGAGGCCTACAAGGTGGCGCAACTGCAAAGCTACAAACTGGCGGCCTGTGAGGCGTTTTATCACGCGACGCTGGGCGGCGCTCGCGCCTTGTCGCTGGATAAACAGATCGGCAACTTTAGCGTCGGTAAAGAGGCCGACTTCGTGGTGCTCGATCCGGCAGTGTCACCGTTGCAGAAACTGCGCAATGCCAACTGTCACGACCTGGCCGAACAGCTGTTTGTGCTGCTGACCCTGGGCGACGATCGCAACATTTACCGCACGTATGTCGATGGCAAGATCGTTTATCAGCCGTCGACTCGTCAGGAGGCCGCATGATCGAGTTTCTGCTCAACCAGACGTTAACCCGTGAGACCGATCTCGATCCGAACACCACGCTGTTGCATTACCTGCGTCGTCATCAGGGCCGTTGCGGCACCAAAGAGGGCTGCGCGTCGGGCGATTGCGGTGCCTGCACCGTGGTACTGGCGGAGGCAGAGGGCGAAACGCTGCGTTATCGTAGCGTCAACGCCTGCCTGACGTTTGTCACCGCGCTGCACGGCAAGCAATTGATCAGCGTCGAGGATCTCAAGCACCACGGCCAGTTGCACAGCGTGCAGCAGGCAATGGTCGACTGCCACGGCTCGCAGTGCGGTTTTTGTACCCCAGGTTTCGTGATGTCGTTGTTCTGCTTGCAAAAGAACAGCACGCATTATCAACGACAGCAGGCCCAGCAGGCGCTGGCCGGCAATCTGTGTCGCTGCACCGGTTACCGGCCGATTATCGACGCGGCGCAGCAGGCCTGCGAAAACCGCGAGGCCGACGACTTTGACCGCCAGCAACGGCACACCGTGCAGCGACTGCGGCAGATCGCGCCAGCCAGTGAGCTGAGCGCCGCTGGCAAGCGTTGTCTGCTGCCGCAGAGCGTCGATCGGTTGGCGACGCTGTATCAGCAATACCCACAGGCCAGGCTGCTGGCCGGCGGTAGCGATCTGGCGCTGGAAGTGACGCAGCGTCATCAGGATTTGCCGTTGATGATTGCCATCGGCCAGATAGCCGCGCTGCGCCAGGTTGAACGTGGCGAACGGTTGCGCATCGGCGCCGCCGCCACTTTGAGCGAGATTTATCCGCTGCTGATGGATTACCACCCGGCGTTCGGCGAGTTGTTGCAGCGTTTCGCCGCTCAGCAAATCCGCAACCAGGGCACGCTGGGCGGCAATCTGGCCAATGCCTCGCCGATCGGTGATGCCGCGCCGCTGTTGTTGGCGCTGGATGCCGCGCTGCTGCTGCGTCACGGTACACAACAGCGTGAGCTGCCGCTGCGTGACTTTTTCCTTGCTTACCGCCAGACGGCGCTGCAACCGGGCGAGTTTATTGACAGCATCCTGCTGCCGGCGCAGGCGCCACGGGATTTCCGCGCCTGGAAAGTGTCGAAACGCCTGGAGGATGACATCTCCGCGGTATGCGGCGCTTTCAACCTGACGATTGAACAAGGCATGGTGCGCGCGGCGTACGTGGCCTACGGCGGCATGGCGGCCACCCCCAAACGCGCATCGGCCTGTGAACAGGCGCTGGTCGGCCAATCGTGGGATCGCACTACGATGGAGCGCGCCACGCAGGCGTTAATTCAGGACTTTACGCCGTTGAGCGATTTCCGCGCCAGCAGCGCTTACCGCATGCTGGTGGCGCAGAACCTGCTGCGCCGCTATTTCATTGCGCTCACCGCGCCGCAAACTGCCATCGAGGTTGTCTGCCATGAGTAATACCCCGCAACACCAGGCCAGCCAGGCGGCATTGGCCGCACGTTTTCACCAACCGCTCACCAGCGGCGTCGGCCAGGCGCGCAAGCATGAAAGCGCAGACAAACACGTCAGCGGCGAAGCACTGTATATCGACGACCGGCTGGAGTTTCCGAACCAGCTGCATCTGGCGGCCAAACTGAGCGAGTGCGCCCATGCGCAGATCGTCGCACTGGACGTTTCCGCCTGTTATGCCTTGCCCGGCGTGGTGCGGGTGATGACCTGGCAGGACGTGCCGGGGACGCTGGATATTGCCGCGCTCACCGAAGGCGATCCGCTGCTGGCGCAAGACAAGGTGGAATATGTCGGCCAGATAGTGGCGGTGGTGGCGGCAAACGATGCGGAAACCGCCTGGCGTGCCGCACAGGCGATAAAAGTGAGCTATCAGCCGTTGCCGGCGCAGTTGGATGTGCGCAACGCGTTGGCGCAGGGGGATGTGGTGCAGGAAAGCCATTGCCATCGACGCGGCGACGCTGCGGCGGCATTGGCACGGGCCAGGCACCGGCTACAGGGCGAGTTGCAGGTCGGCGGCCAGGAGCATTTTTATCTGGAAACGCAGATTGCCTCGGTAATGCCGGAGGAGGACGGCAGTATGCGAGTGTACTCCTCAACGCAGAATCCTACCGAAGTACAAAAACTGGTGGCCTCGGTACTGGGAGTGCCGATGCACAAAGTGGTGATTGACATGCGTCGCATGGGCGGCGGCTTCGGCGGCAAAGAGACGCAGGCGGCAGGCCCGGCCTGCCTGTGCGCGCTGGCGGCATGTCTCACCGGGCGACCGGCCAAAATGCGTCTTAACCGCCACGACGATATGCTGATTACCGGTAAGCGTCACCCGTTCTACATTCGCTATGAGGTGGGGTTTGACGATAACGGCCTGCTGTGCGGCGTTAATATCGAGTTGGTCGGCAACTGCGGCTATTCGCTGGATCTGTCCGGTTCGATTGTCGATCGCGCGATGTTTCATGCCGATAACGCCTATTTTTTGCAGGACGTAGTGATAACCGGCCACCGTTGCAAGACCCACACCGCGTCGAACACCGCTTACCGCGGCTTTGGTGGTCCGCAGGGGATGATGGCGATCGAGCAGATCATGGATCACATCGCCCGTTATCTGGCGCTCGACCCGCTGGCGGTGCGAAAAATCAACTATTACGGCAAGCACAGTCGCAATGTCACGCATTATCAGCAGCCGATCGAACAGAACCTGCTGGCTGAGATCACCGCCGAGCTGGAGCAAAGCGCCGATTATCAGGCGCGGCGCGCGGCGATCCGTGACTACAATGCCCGCAGCCCGCTACTCAAAAAAGGGCTGGCGTTGACCCCGGTCAAGTTTGGCATTTCGTTTACCGCCAGTTTCCTCAACCAGGCCGGCGCGTTGGTGCTGATTTACACTGACGGCAGCATTCAGCTCAACCACGGCGGTACCGAAATGGGCCAGGGGCTGAATACCAAAGTGGCGCAGATCGTGGCCGAGGTGTTTCAGGTGGACATCGAGCGCATCCAGATCACTGCCACCGATACCGGAAAAGTGCCGAATACCTCGCCCACGGCGGCCTCGTCGGGCACCGATCTGAACGGCAAAGCCGCCGAAAATGCTGCCTTGATCATCAAACAGCGGTTAATCGCCATGCTGACGAGCCAGCACGGCGTTGCCGCCGAACAGATTATCTTCAACAACGGTCAGGTGCGGGTCGGCGAGCGTTACTTCAGTTTTGAACAGGTGGTGCAGCAGGCCTATTTTAATCAGGTGTCGCTGACCAGCACCGGTTATTACCGCACGCCAAAGATCTTCTATGACCGCGACAAGGCGGCGGGCCACCCATTCTATTATTTCGCCTACGGCGCCGCCTGTGCCGAAGTGCTGATCGATACGCTGACCGGTGAATACCGCCTGCTGCGCGCCGACATTCTGCATGACGTCGGCGACTCGCTGAACCCGGCCATCGACATCGGTCAGGTGGAGGGCGGTTTTGTCCAGGGGATGGGCTGGCTGACCAGCGAGGAACTGGTGTGGGATGAGCAGGGCAGACTGCTGACCAACGGCCCGGCCAGCTATAAAATCCCGGCGATTGGCGATGTACCGGCGGATCTGCGGGTCAGGCTGTTGGAGAATCGCCAGAATCCGCAGGATACGGTGTTCCATTCCAAAGCGGTAGGCGAACCGCCATTCATGCTGGGGATTTCGGTATGGTGCGCGATCAAGGACGCGGTAGCCAGCCTGGCGGACTATCGCGTCCAGCCGCTGATTGACGCACCGGCAACCCCTGAACGCGTGCTGTGGGGCGTTCAACGGCTGCTTGAAGGTGACGCGGTCACTAAAAAACCGGCCGGAGGGCAATAATGGACGACTGGATTGACGCGCTGGCCGAGCTGCGGCGGCGCGGAGAACCTTGCGTGCTGGTGACGGTGCTTGACGAGCTGGGTTCTACGCCACGCGACCGAGGTAGCAAGATGCTGGTGAGCGCCGAGCGGGTGGTGGATACCATCGGCGGTGGACATCTTGAATACCGGGCGCTGGCGATTGCTCAGCAGATGCTGCAATCCGGTAGTGCAACGATGCGGATAGAACGTTTTCCGCTGGCGGCGAGGCTAGGCCAATGCTGTGGCGGCTCCACGCGTCTGCTGTTTGAGCCGCTAATCAACGCCAGGCCACAGCTTGCGCTGTTCGGTGCTGGCCACGTCGGTCGGGCGCTGGTGCAGATCCTGGCGACGCTGCCGCTGCGAGTGTGCTGGGTAGACAGCCGTGCCGAACAGTTTCCAGCCACGCTGCCTGACAACGTTCGCCCGCAGGTGATCGACGATCCGCTGGACGCGGTGGACGAGATGCCGCCCGGCGCTTTTTACGTGGTAATGACCCACGATCATGCGCTCGATCTGGCGTTGGCTGCGCGGATCCTGCAACGGGGCGACGCCGGCTACTTTGGGTTGATAGGCTCCGCCACCAAGCGCAGGCGCTTCGAATACCAGCTTGGCCAGCGCGGCATCGACGCCACGGCGATGGTCAGCATGCGCTGTCCCCTGGGCTTGCCGGAGGTGAAAGGCAAGCTGCCGGCCGAAATTGCGGTGGCGGTGGCTGGGGAACTGATCGCCTGTTACGGCGCGCTGGCGGTCTAGCTAAGCGGCTACGGGCAGGCGCCGGCAATCAGGGCAAAAACGTTCAACAAGGCTATGTTTGCTGGACGTTATATAATACTCAACGGTCATAAAGCTGTTCATCCTTGCTTAAAGCCAGGTTTGCCGTTTTTGGCACGCCATTGTTTGACGGCCCTGGTTACCCCTTTCGCTGAGTTATCCGCACCAACGGCTGGGCCGTAGCTCAGGTTTTACCCTGAATGCTCAGTTGCTGTTTTTGAAAGCCGGTGTGGCTCGCACGTAATGCACCTAATGTGGGCAGGGGCGGCAGATTGCCACGTTGGCCGTTTACGATTGCCAGCGCCTACGCCTATGCGGTTGTTTTTGCTCAATCTGCCAACTGCGCCTAAGCTTGGTGATGGCATGGGAACACGAGTTTCCCTGATTAAACATGGAGGAGTTTCGAGAGATGCGTTTATCCACCTTAGTACTGGCAATTGGCGTTGCGCTAGCCAGCCAGGCGCAAGCCGAAGAAACCAGACTGGATTCCGACCACACCGGCGTGCCAAGCGGCCAGGTGAAGGAGGTTAATGTGACCGGTGAAGCCAATCAGGATATGCCGAAAAAGAACGCCAACCCGTTCTTCTACCAGAGCCGTCTGCCGTTCCAGGCGCCGCCGTTTGATCAGATCAAGGAAACGGACTACGCGCCGGCTATCGACGCGGGGATTAAACAGAAACTCGAGGAGGTCGAGAAGATCGCCAATAACCCGGCCAAGCCGAGTTTTAACAATACCTTTATTGCGTTGGAAAAATCCGGCGCGTTACTGACACGGGTAATGAACGTGTTCAGCGCCATGACTTCGGCCAATACCAACGATGCGCTGCAAAAACTGGATGAAGCAACATCGCCCAAGCTGGCCGCGCTTGATGACGCCATCATGCTCAACAGCAAGCTGTTCGCCCGTATCAAGGCGATTTACCAGCAACGTGAAGCGTTGAAGCTGGATGACGAATCACGCCGGTTGGTGGAGGTGACCTATCAGGACTTTGTGCTGGCCGGCGCCAACCTGTCCGACGCCGACAAAACCAAATTAAAGGCGCTGAACCAGGAAGCGGCAACCCTCAGCACCCAATTCACCAACAAGCTGCTGGCTGCGAGCAAAAACGGCGCGTTGGCGCTGAGTGACAACAGCAAGCTGGACGGCCTGTCCGAAGGGGAGATCGCCGCCGCAGCGCAGGCAGCCAGCGAACGCAAGCTGGACAAGCAGTGGCTGCTGGCGTTGCAAAACACCACCCAACAGCCCAGCCTGCAAAGCCTGAAGGATCGGGAAACTCGCCAGGCGCTGTTTGATGCTTCCTGGACACGCGCCGAAAAGGGCGACGCCAACGACACTCGCCAGACCATTGCGCGTTTGGCGAAAATCCGTTCAGAACAGGCCAGGCTGCTCGGCTTCCCGGACTACGCGTCGTGGAAGCTGCAAAACCAGATGGCCAAAACGCCGAAGGCGGCGCTGAGCTTTATGCGCGATATCGTGCCTGCCGCTACGGCGCGTGCGCAACGCGAAGCCAAGGACATACAGGCCGTGATCGATAGCCAGAAAGGAGGCTTCAAGCTGGCCGCCTGGGACTGGCAGTTCTACGCCGAACAGGTGCGCAAGGCCAAATACGACCTGGACGAATCGCAGATCAAGCCGTACTTCGAACTGAATAACGTGCTGAACAATGGCGTATTTTACGCCGCCAATTTGCTGTACGGCATCAGCTTTAAACAACGCAAGGATATTCCGGTGTATCAGCCGGACGTGCGGGTTTATGAAGTCTTTGATAAAGACGGTAAATCACTGGCGCTGTTCTATACCGACTTCTTTAAGCGCGATAACAAGGGCGGTGGCGCCTGGATGAGCAATTTCGTCGAACAGTCCAAACTCAACGGCACCAAACCGGTGATTTACAACGTCGCCAACTTCAGCAAGCCGGCGCCGGGCCAGCCGGCGTTGCTGTCGTACGACGATGTGATCACCATGTTCCACGAATTTGGCCACGCGCTGCACGGCATGTTTGCCGATCAGCAATACGCCAGCCTGTCGGGCACCAATACCGCGCGAGACTTCGTCGAGTTCCCGTCGCAGTTCAACGAGCATTGGGCGCGCGATCCGAAGGTTTTTGCCCACTTTGCCAAGCACTATCAAACCGGTGAAGCGATGCCGCAGGCGCTGGTGGACAAAATCGGCAAGGCCGACAAGTTCAACAAAGGCTATGACATGACCGAACTGCTGGCGGCAGCACTGCTGGACATGCACTGGCACATGTTGACCGCCGACCAGCCGCAGCAGGATGTCGACAAGTTTGAAGCGCAATCGCTGCAAAAGGATCATATCGATCTCGGCTATGTGCCGCCGCGCTATCGCTCCAGCTACTTCCAGCACATCTGGGGCAACGGCTACGCCGCCGGCTATTACGCCTATCTGTGGACCGAAATGCTGGCGGACGATGCGTTCCAGTGGTTTAGCGAACATGGCGGCCTGACGGCCGAAAATGGCCAGCGTTTCCGCGACCAGGTATTGTCGCGCGGCAACAGTCAGGATCTGGAAAAACTGTATGTTGACTGGCGCGGTAAAGAGCCGAGTATCGAGCCGATGCTGATTAATCGGGGTTTGAAAGACGAAACCAAATAATCGCGGTTTGCCCTGAGAGTGGCTAAAACGCCGGTCAACCGACATTGACCGGCGTTTTTCATGACGCCGGATATGTTCAGCGCCTTTATCAACTATCTGTTTACCGGCGATAATTTCTATCAGTCTCTGGATGATGCCGACTTCCACGACTATCTGGCCACCTTTACCGCACCGACGGTGGTCGACCACGCCTTTATCGGCGGCTATTCCAGCTATATCGGGCTGGTTCTGCGCCATAAAGTGGCGGGCGGACATTTTACCTGCCAAGCCGCGCGTTGATCCCCCCTCCGGCGCGGAGAGGGGATCCGATGACTAGCGATTCACCAACTTGGCGGGTAACGCCACCACCAGCAGCGAACTGAGCAGTAAACAGCCAGCAAACGCCCACAGCGCACCGCCGCTTTTACCGGTCAGATCCAGCGCCAGCCCCATCAGCGAATTGCTCACCAGCCCGGCGATGTTGGCCAGCGAACAGGCCAGTGCGAAGCCGGTTGCCGCCGCCGTACCTTTCAGGAAGGTGGCCGGCAGGCTGAAGAACACCGGTACGGCGCCGATAATCGCCGCCTGCGCTATCGAAAACAGCAACACCGTCGCCACCACGTTATGGGTGAAGAAGGTACTGCCGGCCATCGCCATTGCGCCAATGATAAATGGCACGATGATATGCCAACGCCGCTCGCGCATCCGGTCCGAACTGGCACCGATCAGCAGCATGCCGAGCAGCGCGGCGACGCTTGGCACCGCGGTGAGATAACCAATCAGGGTAATGTCGGTAACGCCGGCGGTTTTAATAAAGGTCGGCATCCAGAATCCCATCGCATAGGCGCTGAGCAGAATGGCGAAATCTATGCCGCCAAGCATCCACACCTTCAGATTGAGGAAACCGTCGCGAAAGCTGTGCTTGGCGTGGTCGACCTCGGCATCGTCCAGCGCCAGATCGTCGGCAATGCGCTGTTTTTCTTCACTACTTAGCCATTTGGCTTGCTGATAGGTGTTCGGTAATAGCCAAAACGTCATGACTCCGAGCAGCACGCTGGGAATACCTTCCAGCAAAAACAGCCACTGCCAACCATGCAGTCCGTGAGCTTGATCGAAATGGCCCATGATCCAGCCGGACAGCGGGCCGCCTATCACGCTGGACAGCGGTAGCCCGATCATGAACAGCGCGATGATGCGGCCGCGTCGATAGGTCGGAAACCACAGGGTCAGATAGTACAGTACGCCGGGCAGGAAACCCGCTTCAGCCACGCCGAGCAGGAAACGCAGCCCATAGAACTGGGTGGGCGTGGTGACGAACATGGTGCAGGCGGACAGCAGCCCCCAGGTGATCATGATACGGGCTATCCACACTTTGGCACCGACGCGCTGCAATATCAGATTACTGGGCACTTCAAACAGGATATAACCGACGAAGAACAGCCCGGCCCCCAGGCCGAACGCGGCTTCGCTCAGCTGCAGGTCGTCTGCCATCTGCAATTTGGCCAGCCCGACATTGATGCGATCGAGGTAGGCTGCCAGGTAGCACAGGCACAGGAACGGGATCAGTTTCCAGGTGATTTTGCGGTACAGCAGCAGCGATTCTGCGCCCGCTTTCCCCGCCAGCGGGGTGTCAACAATGGCCATGATGTTGTGTCTCCAGGTGGTGCGTTGTGGCCTCCGGAGAGGAGGAGCTTGGTGTGTCTGACTGCTGCCGCCCTGATGCGGGCGGTCGTTGTTATTAAGCTCTCCGTGCAGGTGGTATCTCCGTAGTGTTACCTGTGATGACGCGGTGGATCGTCGCTCGGCATTTGCAGCGTTGCATAGGTGGCCAGGTAATCGATGGCCTGTTCTTTATTGACTACGTCACCGTATTTGCTGTCGATATCAAACAGATTGGCTTCGTGCGGACCAGGGTGACGATCGCCGACGCATTGGCGTACCACGATGGTGCGAAAACCGTGCTGTACCGCATCCACCGCGCTGGCACGAATACAGCCGCTGGTTGAACATCCCGCCAGCAGCAGGGTATCAACCCCCAGCGTAACCAGCATTGGCGCCAGCGCGGTACCAAAGAAGGCGCTGGCGTACTGCTTGCTCAGCACCACTTCCTGTGGCAACGGCTGGACCTGTGGGCAGAATGCCGCTAGCGGATTACCCTCTACCATGTCCTTCATTACCGGTGCCTTTTTCACCCACATGCCGCCGTCGGCAAAACGGGCAGCATGATAGCGGATATTGGTATGAATAACAGGGATCCCGTGCTGCCGCGCCGTCGCCAACAGCGCCACGCTTTCGGCTACCGCGCTGACCACGCCGGGGGCGTATAGCGGCGCGCCCTCGGTGGTATAACCCTGCATAAAATCGATCATCAGCAGCGCCGGACGCTGGCCGAAGCCGATGCGCTGCCCCCATACGCCACGGTAGTTATCGCTGGCGGCGTTATCTGTGGTTTCCGTTTCCATCAGCGGCTCCTCAATACGCACCGGATAGCAGGGCACCGGCGCCGGGAACGATCGGCTCCAGTTCCAGGGCAGTCAGCATGGCGTAAGTGGTGGCGATGGCTGCGGTCACCACCGGCTTGCCGGTCTGCGCCTCGACGGTCGCCACTGCCGACAGCGAGGGCATTTGCACACAGGCGGAAAGCACAATTGCATCCACGCCGCTGACGTCAAGCTGTGCGACGATGGCCGGCAGTTTGGCCGGATCGTGACGGCCGACCGCCAGATTGTCGGCGATTTCCAGCGCATGCCATACGCTGACTTCGACGCCTTCATGCTCGATATAGTCCACCACCAGCTGTGTCAGCGGTTTCATGTACGGAGCCACCAGCGCGATGCGTTTGGCGCCCAGCACCTTCAGCGCATTAACCAGGGCACCGGCGCTGCTGATCACCGGCGCGGCGGCGTCGTTGTCCCGGGTAACCTGCGCCAGCCGCGCCTGCGACTCTCGGTGATAGCCAAGACCCATCGACATGATCGCTACCAGACAGGCATAGCCGAGCACATCAACCCGCGCGTCGGACAGTTCCAGCGCACAGCGATCGGACTCGCCATCCATCGCCGCCAGCTCCTCTTTGCGTACGTGCTTCATGCGCATGCGGCTGGAATGGAAGGTAAAGCGCTCTTCGGGACGGATCAGCTGGCGTGCGAGCAGCATCGCCGGGATTTCGGTTTCCATGGTGGTGTTGGAACTGGGCACAATCTGGCCGATACGGTAGTTTTTGCTCATGACATGACTCCTTAATTAGCCAAGAAAATCGCCGAGGGCCTGGAAGAAACCCTCCTCGTCGTCCCACGGGATCATATGGCCGGCGTTTTCGACCACCACCACGCTGATTTCTGGTTGCAAGGCGCAAATTTCGGCGCGATCTTCCGGCAGGATCACTTCGCCTTTGCCGGCCACCATCAACAGCGTCGGCATGGTCAGACGCGGGTAATCCTGGTGGCTGTCAACCTGGTGAAAATCGGCGTAGGCCCGTTCGATCGCCGGTTCATAACAGGTATGTAGCCACTCGGCGCGTAACTGGCGTTGCTCTTCGCTCCAGGTCGGGCAGTAGGCGCGCATCTGCTCGGCGCTGATGCCGGCCTCGGCGGCGCGAATCGAGTCGACGTACCACGGCCATTTGCCCGGATAGGCACGTCGGCCAGGACCGGATACCGGTGGATCAACCAGCACCACCCGCTGCACACCCTGTGGATGCTGCGCCGCAGCGCGCAGGGCAAAGCGCGCGCCCATCGAATGCCCCAGCAGCGAGTAGCGACTCAGGCCCAGCGCAGTCGCGAACGCGGTAACGTCCTGCGCACAGGTTTCGGCGTCGTACGCCAAATCGGGGCCGCTGGCAGACAGGCCGCGCCCGCGCACGTCCAGTACGTAGGTGTCGTATCTTTCGCCCAGCCGTTCGGCAACGAAGCCCCAGGTGATTGCCGGACTGGTAATCCCCGGGATCAGGATCAGCACCGGACCGCGGCCGCCGTAGCGCAGGTAATGCTGGCGGATGCCGTTAGCCTGCACCTGGGCGCCATAGAGGTAAGTGCTCATGCGGCGTTCTCCGATTTCAATGCCTGCGAGTACAGGTCATAGCCGTATACCCAGGCCGGATCTTCCTGGCTGCGCAGGAAGGTATTGGCATTGGAGACCGCCTGCACGCGTGAGGCGCGCTCTTTGCGGTTGGCCTCATACAGCTGGAAGGCGGTACGGTAATCCCCGAGGCCGGTTTCTTGCAGGCAACGTGCCAGCATGGCGGCGTCTTCAATCGCCATCGCCGCCCCTTGCGCCATATGCGGCTTCATCGGGTGACAGGCGTCGCCCAACAGCACCATACGGCCCTCGCTCCACAACGGCAGCGGTTTGCGATTGAGCAGCGGCCATTTGGTGACCTGTTCGCTGGATTCGATCAGCGCCTGCACGATCGGGTGGTAGTTGGCGAAGGTGGCAAACATCTCTTCTCGACTGCTGTCGATAAAGCTGCCCTTGAAATCCCATGCCGGGTGCGGCACGCCGCTGACGTAATAATATTCATCGCGCCGTTTGGTGGTGTAATAGACCATCAGATGGCGGTCTTCGGACCACCATTTCACACAGTCTTCAAACGTCAGGTTGTATTTCGCCAGCTTTTCGCCGCGGATCAGCGCGCGGTGCGCTACCCAACCGCTGTAGGTCGGTGCTTCCACACCCAGCAAATGTTCGCGAATGCGCGAGTTGATACCGTCTGCGCCAATAACGATGTCGGCATGGGTGACAGTGCCATCGACAAAGCGCAGCTCCACATCATTGTCGCGCTCTTCAATGCCGCTCAGGCATTTGCCGAAGTGCAGCGTACCGGGCTGCAATGCTTCCAGTTGCAAGGCCTGCAAATCGCCGCGGTGCACCGTCACATAGGCTGCGCCGTACTCTTTACGGGCAAAATCGCCGAGCGGTATGCGTGACAGATAGTCACCACTCTCGGCGTCGCGGCTGAACCAGAAATCGGGATGCGAGGCCATTTGTTCCAGCGGTTGTTCGATACCGATACGGCGGAAGATCTTGAGGACGTTCGGTCCCATGTGGATGCCGGCGCCCAGGCGCGAAAAGGCCGGGCTCTGTTCGTACAAATCGACGGTAAAGCCGGCCTTTTGCAACAGTGCGGTAGCGGCAGCGCCACCCAGGCCTGCGCCTACGACGGCGATGCGAGGTTGTTTGCTCATCATTTTTCCCCTGTTTGTGGTGTTTCAGCGTGTCATCCGGGTAGAGGCTGGACGATCGATTTATAGTGTATGCACTGAATAACGCAAAGTTACATAACTGTTAAATTAGATCTGGCTCACGCTAATTATCGGCGAAATGCTGTTATGTTGATGTTAATTGCAAGTAATGGCGCAGGTGAAATAGGATTTGCTTATGTGTGACTCAGGTCGCTTGCAGCTAGTTGTTTTTTGGTCTTAGATAGTTAAAAGAGCGTGTTCACTTTAATTTGTGTAATTCATCGTCAGTGGGCGCGTGATCTGTCGGTCATTCATTCATCAACAGGAGAGGTGCCATGGCGGTTAATCAGAGTCAGCTGGTCCAGCTTTTTGAGCGGGTGCTCGCGCTGTCGAAGGTCGATGCTTCACAGAGCGTGGCGATCCTGAAGAGCCATTATTCGGATGCACGTACCGTGCAGGCCGCCACCGATGCGGCATTGCGCCTGGGGGCCAGGGTTTACGCCGTCGAATTACCGTCGTTCAATCATCCTCGCGCGATGGGCAATGATATGACTGCCTACTGCGGTGACACCGCGCTGACCGGCAACCTGGCGGCGCAGCGGGCGCTGGAAGCGGCGGATCTGGTGGTTGACACCATGATGCTGCTACATTCGCCGGAGCAGGAACAGATCCTCAAGACCGGTACACGTATATTGTTGGCAGTCGAGCCGCCTGAGGTATTGGCACGCATGTTGCCTACTGAAGAAGACAAGGCGCGGGTGCTGGCCGCCGCTGCGCTGCTGGAAAAGGCCGGGGTGATGCAGGTGAAGTCGGCCGCCGGCAGCGATTTTCGCGCGCCGCTGGGCCAGTATCCGACGGTGACTGAATACGGCTATGCCGATGAACCTGGGCGTTGGGACCATTGGCCGAGCGGCTTCTTGTTTACCTGGCCAAATGAACTGCAGGCAGAAGGTGTGCTGGTACTGGACGTCGGCGATATTTTGCTGCCGTTCAAGAGCTATGCCCGCGAACGCATAACGCTGGAAATTGAGCAGGGCTTTGTCACCGGGATCCATGGCGGCTTCGAGGCGGAGTATCTGCGTGAATACATGAAGTATTTCAACGATCCTGAAGTGTACGGCATTTCCCATATCGGTTGGGGCCTGCAACCGCGCGCCCAGTGGACAGCGATGGGGCTGCATGACAAAAATGACGGCATGTGCATGGACGCGCGTGCGTTTTATGGCAACTTCCTGTTTTCGACCGGGCCGAATACCGAAGTGGGCGGTACGCGCAAGACGCCATGTCATATGGATATCGCGCTGCGTCGTTGCGACGTGTTGCTGGATGGCAAAACGGTGGTGGCAGAAGGGGAAGTGGTGGCACCGGCCGCCTCTTGCGTGGCGCATCGTTGATGCGTGGCGGCTGCCAAAGTTGGGGTTTTTATACTATTCTCGGTGCTTTCCATTGACGGTGAGAATAACGCAATCATGCCCCATGACAAGCAGGTGGAAGCAACAGGCAAGCCCGACAACTATCATTTTACCGAACAGGTCGGGCACTTGCTGCGTAAGGTTTATCAACGCCATGTGGCGATATTTCAGCACAACGTCGGTGATTCGCAACTGACTGCGGTGCAGTTTATTACGCTTTGCGCGGTGCGGGATATGGGGCCAAGCTCGCTGACCGAGTTGGTGCAGGTAACGGCGGTGGATCAGGCAACGATCCGCGGCATTATCGAGCGCTTGAAGGCGCGTGAGCTGATTACCGTATCGCCGGATCCAATCGACCGTCGCAAGGTGGTGGTCGGCTTGACCGACGCGGGGGCAACGCTGTTGGCGGAAACCGTGCCACATGCAGAAAAAATTACCGAGCTGACGTTCGGCACCCTTAACCCGGCCGAACGAATCGCGTTGATATTCCTGCTGAATAAAATGCTGGAAGATCAGCCAACCGGCTGAGGCGTGCAGCGCGTCTCCGGGCCGGGTGGCTGGCATTAAAACAAAAACAACCCACGCGCAGGAGAGACGCAAACCATGGCGATGACTGTTGATTCGCCCAGGGAAGGAGCGGTGACAACGCTGACGGAGCATCCATTGATGCTGTCGGTGAACGGGCAGCAGGTGCAGGTCCGGGTAATGGCGGACACCTCGCTGTTATTGGTATTACGTAACGATCTGGCGCTTAATGGCCCCAAGTTCGGCTGCGGTTTGGGGGAATGCGGCGCCTGTACCGTGCTGATTGATGGTCTTGCCGCCCGCGCCTGCGTGATCCCGGCTCGGGGAGTGGCGCAACGCGCCATCACCACGCTGGAAGGGCTTGGCAGCCGGGATTGCCTGCATCCGGTGCAACGCGCGTTTATTGAACAGCAGGCGGCGCAATGCGGCTATTGCCTGAACGGCATGATCATGACCACCAAGGCATTGCTGGATCGCAATCCCAATCCCAGCGACGCGGAGATCCGCCGTGCGCTGTCAGGCAACCTATGCCGTTGCGGTACCCATATTGAAATCCTCAACGCGGTAAAACGCGCCGTTGTACTCTGTGGTGGCGAGGTGCGTGATGACTGAGCGCAGCGTACCGACCCAGACGGAATTGTTACAGCGTAACGGCGTCTTGCTGGTTATCGATCAGATCCAGCCGCCGCCGGGGCTGGTGCCGAAAGGCCAAACGCCGACGCTAAAACCCAAAGAGCAGGCCATATTTATTGCCATTTGCGACGATGGGCAGGTTTACGCCTTTAATGGCCACGTCGATTTGGGCACCGGTGTACGCACCGCGCTGGGGCAAATCGTTGCCGAAGAGCTGTCTCTGCGCCTCGATCAGGTGCAGGTGGTGCTCGGTGATACCGCGCGTGCGCCTAACCAGGGGGCGACCATTGCCAGCGCCACGCTGCAAATTTCTGCGGTACCGCTGCGTAATGCCGCCGCCGAAGCGCGCCGCTGGCTGCTACAGCAGGCGGCACAACGTTTGGCGCAGCCGCTGGATTCGCTGCGTCTGGACGATGGCGTGGTGCATGCCGCAGAGGGGCAAACGTTCAGTTATAGCCAACTGGTGGCGGGCCTGCACGTAGAGCTCGGCCTTAGCGGCGATGCGCCGCTCAAACCGCACAGCGAATATCGCCTGGTCGGCACCAGCGCTGCGCGGGTAGATATTCCCGCCAAGGCGACCGGTGAAACGACCTTTGTGCATGACATGCGTCTGCCGAATATGCTGCATGGCCGCGTAGTGCGTCCGCCGTATGCCGGTTATGACAGCGGCGAATTTGTCGGCACCAGCCTGCTGGCGGTGGATGAACGGTCGATCGCGCATATTCCGGGGATCGTCAAGCTGGTGGTGATCGAAGACTTTATCGGTATCGTTGCCGAGCGCGAAGATCAGGCAATGAAAGCCGCGCAGGCGTTGCAGGTCAGTTGGAAGGACTGGCGGCGCAATCTGCCGCAAATGACCGATCTGACGCAGGCGCTGCATGATAACCCGCACAGTACGCGGGTGGTGCATGATACCGGCAACGTTGACGCGGCGCTGGCGGCGCTTGACCAGCGTTTTACTCGCCGCTATTTGTGGCCGTATCAGCTGCATGCCTCGATCGGCCCCTCCTGCGCGCTGGCAGACTATCAGCCCGAGCGGCTGCGCGTGTGGTCCGGCAGCCAGAACCCGCATCTGCTGCGTGCCGATCTGGCCTGGTTGCTGGAGTACCCGGAGCAACAGATCGACATTATTCGTATGGAAGCGGCCGGCTGTTATGGCCGCAACTGTGCCGATGATGTCTGCGCCGATGCGGCGTTGCTGTCGCGGGCGGTGGGCCGCCCGGTGCGCGTGCAGTTGACCCGCGAGCAGGAACACCTGTGGGAGCCAAAAGGCACCGCCCAACTGATGGAGGTGGACGGTGGGCTAGACGCCGACGGCCAGTTGGCCGCCTATGATTTCCGCACCTATTATCCGTCCAACGGCGCGCCAACGCTGGCGCTGCTGCTGACCGGGCGGGTTGAGCCGGTGCCGGTGGCCTACGAAATGGGTGACCGCACCTCGATCCCGCCGTATGACTATCCGGCGATGCGCATCAGTATCGAGGACATGGCGCCCATTGTCAGAGCCTCATGGCTGCGCGGCGTGTCGGCGATGCCCAATACCTTCGCCCACGAGTCCTATATTGATGAACTGGCGGTTGCCGCCGGCGTCGATCCGCTGGAATACCGCCTGCGTTATATCAAGGATCCGCGAGCCATCGAACTGATGCGCAACACCGCCGAACGTGCCGGTTGGCAACCGCACACCGTACCGATGCAAACGGCCGCCGAAGACGGCGTGCTGCGCGGCCGGGGTTTTGCTTATGCGCGCTACATTCACAGTAAGTTTCCCGGCTTTGGTGCGGCATGGGCGGCGTGGGTTGCCGACGTCGCGATTGACAAAACCAGCGGCGAAGTGGCCGTCACGCGCATCGTTGTTGGCCACGATGCCGGCATGATGGTCAATCCGGACGGCGTGCGTCACCAGATCCACGGCAACGTGATCCAGTCGACCAGCCGGGTGTTAAAGGAGCGAGTCACCTTCGAACAATCGACGGTGTCCAGCAAGGAATGGGGCGGTTATCCGATCCTGACCTTCCCGGAGGTGCCGGAGGTCGAGGTGATGATGATGCCGCGCCAGCAGGAACCCCCGCTGGGAGCCGGTGAGTCGGCTTCGGTGCCGAGTGCCGCGGCGATCGCCAATGCCGTGTTCGATGCTACCGGCATTCGTTTTCGCGAACTGCCGATTACCGCCGATCGGCTGCGTGAAGCGCTTAACGGCCCTGACAGGCCGCCGGCGCCCAGCAAGCCGAACCAAAAACGCCGAAAATGGTGGTTTGGCGGCGCGGCGGGGGTGATTGGCGCATTGCTTGGCATTGCCGGCAGCGCCTTGCCGTGGCGGGCGGAAATTGCCCCGGTCAGCGCACCGGGAGCCGGCACCTGGTCTGCGGCAACCCTGGAGCGCGGTCGTCAACTGGCGGCGGCGGGTGACTGCGCGGTATGCCATACAGCCCCCGACGGGGTAACCAATGCCGGCGGATTGGCGATGGAAACGCCGTTCGGCACGCTGTACAGCACCAATATTACCCCGGACGTTGCCACCGGCATCGGCAACTGGTCGTTCAGCGCCTTCGACCGGGCGATGCGCCAGGGCATCAGCCGCGATGGACGCCATCTTTATCCGGCATTTCCCTATACCGCCTTTAGCAAAATGACCGAGAGTGATATGCAGGCGCTGTATGCCTATATGATGTCGCAACCGGCGGTGAGCCAGACCAATCAGGCCAATGACATGCGTTTCCCGTTTTCCGTACGGCCGTTGCTGGCCGGTTGGAACGCGCTGTTCCTCAGACAGGGGGAATTCAAACCGGACGTGACGCAATCCGCGCAGTGGAACCGGGGAGCGTATCTGGTCAACGGCCTGGGGCATTGCGCGGCCTGTCATTCGCCGCGTAACCTGCTGGGGGCGGAAAAGGGCGGCGCCAGCTTCCTGGCCGGTGCGATGGTAGACGGTTGGCAAGCACCAGCGCTGAACAATCTGGCGAATGCCGATAAACCCTGGAGTGAGGAGCAGCTGTTTCAGTACCTGAGCAGCGGTCATTCGGCGGAACATGGGGTTGCCACCGGGCCGATGGGGCCGGTGGTCAGCGAGCTGGCCACGTTGCCGCAAAGCGATCTGCGTGCGATGGCCAACTATCTGATCTCGCTGAGCGAGCCCGCCAGGCTAAATACGCAACCGCAGGCCGGCGCACCGCAGGTGTCGCAGCAGGCCGGTGAACGGTTGTTCCAGGGGGCCTGTCAGGCATGCCATAGCGCCAGCAGCGGCGGGCCGCAGCTGTTCGGTGTCAGCCCCGATTTGGCCAATAACACCAATATCTTCAGCGACAGGCCCGACAACCTGATAAAAGTGATCCTGCAAGGTATTGCGCAACCGGCTACCGCCGAACTCGGCTATATGCCGGGCTTTAAAGACAGTTTTTCCGATCGGCAGGTGGCGGATCTGGTGAACTATCTGCGCCAGCGCTATGCCGGGCAAAAGCCGGCCTGGCAAGACGTTGAGGCGCAGGTTGCGCGTTTGCGTGCCAATCCGGGAACGCACTGAACGGCGCTTGCTGCACAGCGCCGCGTCGGTTATGCCAGCGGCCCGCCGAGAATGGTTTCTTTCATGCCTGACAGGATGCGGTCGCCGGTTTCGGTTTTTAGCTCTTCGTACCAATCGTGGGTGACGGCCATTTCTTTACCGTGGGTGACGTCGCAGCGTTTGCGGGCTTTCAACACCAGATCCCTGACGCGGTAGCTGCGTTTTTCCTGATAACGCAGCAGCGCATCTTCCACGCCAAGCGAGTTGGTTTGCAGCGCAATTGCCAGCACCACCGCGTCTTCCATCGCCGCACAGCCGCCCTGGCCGATGTCCGGTGTGGTGCTGTGGCCGGCATCGCCCAATAACGCCACGCGGCCGCGCACCAGGCGTTCAAACGGCTCGATGTCGTGGATCTCGATGCGGTTGGTGGCGGTGGGGTCGATAGCGGCAATCAGTTTTTGCACCGGTTCAGCCCAGCCGCTGAAGTAACGTTGCAGGTCAGCGCGGGCGGTGGTGCGATCTTCCGGCAGCCCGATGGGCAGCGGTACATCGAAGAAGAAATAGAAACGGTTGCCCGAGACCGGCATCAGTGACACGCGTTTGCCTTCGCCGACGAAGGTGGTCCATTGATTGGCTGGGGCAATCGTTTCGTCAATGGTAACCAGTCCGTTCCAATTGACGTAGCCGGCATAACGACGTTCAACCTGGTGACCCAGCACGTAGGGCCGAATAACCGAATGGGTGCCGTCGGCGGCGATCAGGAAGTCACCTTGTGCCTGCGAACCGTCCTCAAACCAGGCGCTGACGCCGTCAGGCGTTTCTTCCACGCCGCTGACCCGTTTACCGAACTGCACGCGATGGTCACCGTAGGTGGCCAGCAGCATCGCCTGCAATTCGGCACGCGCTACCGGATAGGGCCGTTCGCCAACGCTGGCGACCAGAGGATCGAGGCTAAAGCGCGTGAGCGTCTGGCCGTGCAGATACTCCTGATACGCCATGTACTGCATCGGACCGCCAAGCTGGCGTAGCGGTTCTTTCATGCCGAGGTAATTAAGGCATTTTACGCCGTTCGGCCAGATGGAAATGGCGGCGCCGACCGGCTTGATTTGCTTGACCGCTTCAAACACCTCGGCGTCGATGCCAATGCGTTTTAGTGCAATGGCGGTGCACAAGCCGCCGATACCACCACCAATAATGATTGCTTTCATCGTATGCTTCTCCTGTCGTGATAAAGAGGAAAAGCAATTTCCGTACCAATCAATGCGGTTGGCGATAGCTGTCATATGGGGCTGGCTGGCTGATATTTGCGTGTCAAGGCTCAGCGCCACTGCAACCAAACGGTGCACGGGCTGCACCATGGCAGGTAACCGCGCGGATAGGCAAGGGAAGGTCAGTGCGATGTTGAAAGGGGCTGGGGGATGCGACAAGGGTGTTGCGGATAGCCCTCGTCGCGGCCTCGTTACAGTCTGGCGCGATACTCCTCCTGCACCCGTGCCAGCGTGGCCCAGAACGGACGTGGCGGCTGGTGGTTGAGGCGATCGACCAGAATATCCAGATGCGTATGCCAGCCACCGGCAACGCTGAGCATTTGCTCGCGATTGGCCAGGCGGCGGTGGGTGACGGTGAGCAAGACGTCGCTACCTTGCTCGGACAGTTCAAACGTGACCTCGGAAGGACGGTCTTTATCTTCCTCGGCCCAGGTGAAGCTCAGCACCCGTGGCGGAAACAGGCAGGTAATATGGCCAGGGTTGGTAACGCTGCCACTGTATTGTCGGAACTCCGGCGGCGCCGGTTCACTGGCCCCGGCCAACTGACCATTGTTGAATAGCAACGCCAGCGGCGCTCCGACTTCCAGCGTCATTTCTCCGGCCGCCAGCCAGGTGGCGCGTTTGTCGGACTCGGTCAAATAGGCCCAGACGCGTTCTATCGGGCCGGGCAGCAGGCGCTGGATGCGCAAGGTGCCCGTTTCAATAACCATGCCATAATCGTTCATGCTTCACTCCTCGGGAGGGGGCGGTTCTGGCTGACGCAATGCCTGCTCCAACGCGTCGAGCCGATCGGCCCAGAAATGTTCATAGGTTTGCAGCCATCGCATGGCCTGCGCCATCGGCTCGGGGGCGAGCCGGCAAATATGGTTTCTTCCTTGCACGGTTCGCTGCACCAGGCCCGCCTGTTCCAGGGCTTTGATGTGCTTGGAGGCGCCAGAAAATGACATGTCAAACGGCGCGGCCAGCTCGCCGATGCTGTGTTCGCCCGTTGCCAGCGTATGCAGAATGGTTCGCCGCGTCGGGTCGGACAGCGCATGAAAAATGGCGTCCAACTGAGAGGAAGATAATTTAACCATATGGTTGAATATAGAACGGAGTGGGTAATATTCAACCATTTCGTTTAATAAATTACCGAGGCTGTGATGGCACTGGCAAAAACAACCACCACAGGAAGACGCCGGTGGAACAGTTAAGCGGAGGGGAAGAATCCCGTGAAGGCCACGCTGGAAGACGGTTACGCCCCGTAACCGGCAGGCTAGCGGGGCGTATCCAGCACCTTGGACGGTGCGGCTGTTTCACCCAGCATTAACGGGTCAAACAGGGAGAGCGATTCAATCTGATGCAGAAAAATAATCTTGCGAAAGCAGAATACCGAATCCGGCTTGCTGCTCAGATCGATCTCATTACGTTGATAATAGGCGGCATAATTGTTCTCCACGTTGATTTGCAAAGAGTTCTGGTCTCGCTTGCCACTCAGTAGCGGCAGCAGCACCAAATTGTCGGAAGCGGTTGATTCATTCAATGCGGTATAAACCAAACCGATATATATTCGCTGCGATGCCAATGTCACTAAAACCATGCTTCCCTGCTCCATGCTCTGATATAAAATGCCTTCCAGACCATTGGTCTTGGTAAGTTTCTTATACAGGTCTTTACGTTCAGTGGTTTTTAAACGGATATTGGGTGAACGTGAGGTATGCAATAAACATAATAATATGGCCGTGGCCAACATTACCACCACCGGGGTTTTAATTTCCAGAAAACTCCAGTTTAAAAAGTCCGCATGATAATGAAGGTTAAGCGGATGTTGGTTGAGTGCAGCAATCAGGTTGGCGAGTTGAGAGAATATCAACAAAACCAGCCAGATAATAAACACCACGATAATACCCTGCAAGACAAAAATACAGCCATACAGTGCGACCAGAAAGTAAACTTCCCAACCGTAGGTACGTTTTAACTTAAAGCGGGAAGACAGGTCACGAGTGGTATACCAATAGCCGCAGACCAGCAGCACCATAAAGATTGCCGTACCCATATCAATACTGACTCATTTTTTTTACATGTTCTTCAAAAGCCTGCATAAATTTTTCGTTTTCGGTATTGACGAAGGCATTGCCGTTCTCGTCAATCCAGATATGTTCCTCTTTGTCATGTTCACCTCGGCCGGTGATATCGCTAAACAGTGATAGAAATTTTTCCGGGCTGGAAAATAACGCTGTCAAGTAATGTTTCATCATGCCTCCTGAACACTGAGCCAGGCTGCGATCTTGAGATCACAGCCTGTGGCGATATTAATTAATGCGCCTAGCCATTAATCAACAATGTTTAATGGTTAGTGCTTACCGCCTTTACGGCCTGCTTCAGAGGCACGCTCTGGGTCGTTTTTAAAATTACCTCCACTTTCGCGGCCACCTTTTTTGCCCGCTTCAGAAGCGCGTTGTCTATCTTCGGCAAAATTACCTGAGCCACCACGATGTTCAGCCATAATTTCCTCCTACAGATAAATTAATATGACAGTAAGGTTATTGCCACCGGCGGTAACAATATTTACCTCACGCTTTTAACCTTAGTAAATATTGCCATTGCTGCAAGCCTAATTTGTCGTGATAAATTCACTTTCACGCTTATTCATATTTTCTGATATTTATTTAATTTGTTATTAACATATGACTAGTTTTTTTAACAAAAATGGCGAGCGGGGCGGCTCAGCGATGAATGCGGCCAGACGGCAATCTCTCTGCATTGCCGCCGTTGGCAGCGTGACTGCCTTTTGTTGTCGCCGGTACGCTTTTTATCGAAGTTGTCGCTAGGATTAATACAGTTTGTGCCTAATCACCTTGAGGAAAACAGCCAATGTCTCGTCTCACTGCCAAAGATTTTCCACCGGAATTACTCGAGCTGTACGACTACTACGCGCACGGTACCATTTCGCGCCGCGAGTTTCTCGAACGCGCCGCAAAATACGCGGTTGGCGGCGTGACGGCGATGATGCTGTTGAACTCGCTTAGCCCGAATTACGCGCTGGCACAGCAGGTGGCAACCAGCGATCCACAGATTAACGCCGGTTACATAACCTATCCTTCACCAAACGGCCATGGCGAGGTGCGAGCCTACCAGGTCACGCCGAGCGCGGCGAGTGGGCCGTTACCGGCTATTGTGGTGGCGCATGAGAATCGTGGTTTGAATCCTTATATCGAGGATGTGGCGCGACGGGTGGCAAAGGCAGGTTATATCGCGCTGGCGCCGGACGGATTGAGCTCGCTTGGCGGCTATCCGGGCGATGACGATAAAGGGCGTGAGTTACAGCAGCAGGTTGATCCGCAAAAGTTGATGAACGACTTTTTTGCGGCAATAGAGTTTCTAATGAAAAACGAGGCGGTTAACGGCAAGGTGGGCATCACCGGTTTTTGTTACGGTGGTGGCGTAGCCAATGCCGCCGCGGTGGCTTATCCGGAGCTGGCGGCAGCGGTACCGTTTTATGGCCGTCAACCCAAGGCCGATGATGTGCCACGCATCAAGGCTCCGCTACTTATTCATTATGCCGACCTGGATACCCGTATCAATGAAGGCTGGCCAGCTTATAAAGCAGCCTTGAAGGCCAATGACAAGGTGTATCAAGCCTATGTCTATCCAGGGGTAAACCACGGATTTCACAACGACACCACGCCGCGTTATGACGAGGCTGCGGCTAATCTGGCCTGGGCGCGAACGCTCGCGTGGTTCAAACGTTATCTTTCCTGATGAGCGCCAGGCCAGAGCAGCCGATAGGGCATTAATGGGGTGACGCGGGGATTCTGGCTATTACCTTAATTTCGAAATCAAAGCCTGCCAGCCAGTTCACGCCGATTGCCGTCCAGTTGGGATAGGGGGCTTGTGGGAAGGTTTCACTTTTCACCGCCATAATGGTGGCGAACTGATTTTCCGGATCGGTGTGAAAACTGGTTATATCAATGATGTCATCAAGGCGACAGCCTGCCGCAGCGAGAACCGCGCGCAGGTTGTCGAAAGCGAGTCTGACCTGGCGTTCAAAGTCTGGCTCTGGCGAACCGTCTACCCGGCTGCCGACTTGTCCGGAAACAAACAGCAAATCGCCGGAGCGGATGGCTGCCGAATAGCCGTGTTGTTGATATAGAGCGTGCCGATTGGCGGGAAAAACGGCTTCGCGTTGGGTCATGTTCTTATCCTCTCATCATATGGATTTCGCTAGGACTACACAGGTGGCGGTATAATTTCATATACTCTCCGTATGTAAACTAATCACACATACGGTGCGTATGTCAAATGAGATACGAGACGTATATGAAAAAGGAGCACCAATGGCAGCCAGACGTAGAGCAGAAACCATGGAAGAAAATCGCGTCAAACTGATTGCAGCGGCGCGTAAAGCCTTTGCCATCAACGGATTTGCCGCCGCGTCAATGGACGAATTAACCGCCAGCGTCGGGCTGACCCGCGGGGCGATTTATCATAACTTTGGTGATAAAAAAGGCTTGCTGGCTGCGGTTGTGGCGCAGGTAGACGGCGAAATGGCGGCGCGGGCAAAACAGATGGCCAGCAGTGCCGAGGATGACTGGGGCAAAATGCTGGCCGAAGGCGTCGCGTATATCAAGATGGCGTTAGATCCTGAAATACAACGCATTGTGCTGCTGGACGGCCCGGCGTTTCTTGGCGATCCGTCACGTTGGCCCAGTCAGAATGCCTGCCTGGATGCTACCCGGCAAGCCATCGCGACGATGGCTGCGGACGGTATTCTAAAACCGGTTGATGTCGAAGCGGCGGCCAGACTGCTCAATGGTGCCGCGCTGAATGCCGCGCTGTGGGTCGCGGCCAGTGAAGTACCGGAAGCCACCTTGCCCAAGGCTATCGAGGCATTCCATTATCTGGCGGCGGGATTTAAGGCGGATTAAATAGGTACACAATCCTGGCTGTGGCTGTTTTTTACGCGATGAAATGACGCGTTCTGAGCAAATAGAAGCCAACGAAACGACATGCAGAATTCACCTGGCGCAATCTGGCGATGCTATGCGATCGCGACCGGCAGCCGGGCTGTTTCATTGACTCGACGGGAAAGGGTTGCCGTTTCGGTTTAGGCATCGAACCAGGGCGCAGGCAGGGAGCCGATGCCAGGCGGCGACGTTGAGTCAGTTGAAACAGTCGAGCAAGCAGCAAGCCGAGAACGGCAAGAAGAAACCTAATGAAATGACGTACGTAGCGCAACGCAATTTCACCACGAGTTTATCCTGCGGCGAGCGGCTAAAGGCCGGAGGAGGGTTATCTGGTGCGCATGTTGGTTGGCAAGATCCAATCCCTTTCAGAAACATTTTTTTACACTCATCTCGCGAGCACTGTCTTTACATTGACACTAGTGTCAATGTTGTAGATTAAGTCCACAGCGAGGAAAAGAGCATGCGTCCATCCGATTTGGCAAAAATCACCGGCGTAAGTACCAGGGTGCTGCGTCATTATGAACTTAAAGGGCTGATCGTTTCACGGCGACTGGATAATGGCTACCGCGATTTTGATGCGAAGGAAGTGGAAAAAGTGAGGTGGATAACCTCGTTAATCAAATGCGGATTCAGTACCCGACAAATTGCTGAACTGGAGAAATTTTCTCAGGTCAGCGATATGGATGATGAGCGTTTTATTATGTGTCTGGCCCAGCATCGGGACAAATTACATGCGTTGAATGTGCTGATTGACTTATTGAATGAACGCCGCAATGCCCTCGCTGCACGCATTCTTTCCTGGGAATGAATGGTATCCGTTATCGCAAGTGAGATGATATATGAAACGCTTAGAAAATAAGGTTGCCTTAATTACCGGCGGCAGTAGTGGTATCGGTCTGGCAACCGCAAAATTATTTATTAATGAAGGTGCGAAAGTTGTTATTACCGGTAGAAATGAAGAGGCGCTGAACCAGGCCATGCTTCAGCTTGGTGATGACAATGCCATCGCTATACAGTCAGACGTCAGTGATTTAAATCATCATGATGAACTGTTCTCGGTAATCGAAAAGCGGTACGGCACGCTGGATATTTTATTCGCTAACGCGGGAATTATTTTACTTTCCGATTTCCCCGGGTCAACTGAGCATGATTTTGACCGCCAGTTTGATATCAATGTGAAAGGGACATTCTTTACCGTACAGAAGGCGCTACCGCTGATGTCGCAAGGCGGTTCAATAATCCTGACCTCCTCCATTGCGCACTATAAGGGGCTGGACGGGCACAATATCTATGCCGCGACCAAAGCCGCGCTGCGCTCTTTCGCCCGCAGCTGGACGACAGATCTCAAAGGCAGAGGCATTCGGGTGAACTGTCTGAGCCCAGGCCCTGTCGCCACGCCAATCATCAGCAAAATGGGGGTTTCAGTGGCAGAACGCGAACTGTTTGATATCAAGATGGCAAGCCAGATACCAGCAGGGCGATTAGGCCTGCCGGAAGAAGTCGCCGCCGCCGCGCTTTTCCTTGCGTCCGATGAAAGTAGCTTTATTTCAGGTATCGATCTCAGTGTTGATGGTGGTATGGGGCAGATTTAAAAGGATATTTACTCCACAGACGAAAATAAAATCAAAATCGATTAAATCCTGTCAATTTTGATGAAGCCTTAACTGCGGTATTCCTCTATGTTTATTGCGGTGTTGCACAGAACATTATCCGATGTCTATCACAGGTATCTATATGAACAAACGTATTATTGTTGCTGGGGCTGGTTTTGCAGGTATGTGGGCAGCAATCTCTGCGGCCAGACTGGTGCATTTGAAAAAAGCTGATGATCAGGTTGATATATTCCTTGTGTCACCTGAGCCGAAATTAACAATACGCCCGAGACTGTATGAGGCGATCCTTGAAAGTATGGATCCTTCTATTCTGGAAGTGCTTCAGGCAGCGAATGTGAAATATATACGGGGGCGCGTTATTGATATTGATCCTCAAAATAAAACAATAACGGTCAAAAAGCCTGATGAAGAGGCGCAGGTCAATTTTGACAGCTTTGTGCTGGCTGCGGGAAGTCAGGTCTTCCATCCTGATCTTCAGGGATTAAAAGAATACAGTTTTGATGTCAGCTCGTTGGAAAAAGCCCGGGAGCTTGAGCAACATTTACAGGATCTCGCCAAAGAACCAGATTCGACGGCGAGGAATACCGTTGTGGTTGCCGGGGGAGGGTTAACGGGGCTGGAGACGGTGACGGAAATGCCGGAACGGCTGAAGTCACTGTTCGGCGCAGAATGTAAACCGCAGGTCATTATCGTTGATAATGCGGCCAGAATTGGCCAGGCAATGGGAGAAAAGGCCTGCGAAATTATCAATCAGGCGTTGGCCAGCAGTGGGATCTCGGTGCGTACCGGCGTGAGGGTCTCTGCTATTGAAGCTGGTGGCGTCACGCTTTCTGACGGCGAGTTTATTCCCAGCAAAACCGTCATTTGGACCGCCGGTATGCGCGCCAATCCATTAACCCGTTTCATTCCCGGTGAACACGATTCGCTGGGGCGGGTAATCGGAGATTCCTGCTTACGGGCGCCTGAAGCCAACGGTATTTATGTGACCGGCGATACGGTAAAAGTGCCGACTGACAACGATGGCAATTACAATGTCATGTCCTGCCAGCATGCCATGAGCCTGGGCCGCGTGGCCGGGCACAACGCCGCGGCTGAGCTGCTGGGGCTGCCGCTGCACCCATACAGCCAGCCTAAGTACGTTACCTGCCTCGATCTTGGCAAATGGGGAGCCGTTTATACCGAAGGCTGGGATCATCAGGTGATGTATCAGGGGGCTGAAGCAAAAAAAATCAAGCAGGAAATCAATACCCTGTGGATTTACCCACCGGAACCCGATCGGGATAAAATGTTCGCGGTCGCCAACCCCGACTATATCATCGTGCCGTAACGCTCAACGCCTGCGGTGTAGCGCATCGCGGGCCGCTATTTTGTGACGCTGTGTTTTTTACGCCACTGGCTGGGGGTTAACCCCGTCATTTTTCTGAAGGCGCTGGTAAACGCATTTTGCGAACCGTAACCGCTGTCAAACGCAATTTCAGCCACCTGTTTGTCAGAGGATTGTAACTGTAAAAACGCACGTTCCATTACACGTTGTTTGAGCCAGCCGTAGGGCGTCAGGCCGGTACTGTTTTTAAATGCGCGGCAAAAATGGGCGGATGAAATACCCAGCTCTGCCGCCAAAGCCTGAATAGTGACTTCCCCGACGGGGCGGCTGTCGAGGATTTCCAGTGAGTTTTTCAGCGCGCGTGCAGACAAAACAGTGTTCGACTGCCGAACAGACTTAGTGGCAGATGAGTGGTTTTGCATCAGTTGAAGTATCAGCGCCAGCATTAGGTGTTCGCAAAGTAACTGACCTATCCGGTTGTTATCAGCAAGGGTTTCGTTGATGGCTGAAATGATTTTGGCCGTGGTTTTATCATGATGCGCCGTGCGCAGCAGGAGTTCTCCAGGAGGCGCTTCGGCCTGCAATAACAGCGCGTCAAACGTCTGGTCAGGGATATAAAAATGAATAACATCAACGGTGCCCGCCATATCCCAGCGAGAAGTGCTGCCGAGGGGAATGGTCGAGATTGTGCCTTCTCTGATGGTCTCTTTAACAACCTGCGTTCCCGTTCTTCGTTCAACGCGTTGCATATTTCCGAAATGGGCGATAACGACGTGTTGATCCATCGGGGCAATGGTTTCATGCAGTGGCCCATGCGGCCAACGATAACAGCATCCGGATATGAGATTGCTGCTTTGAACGCTTAATTGTGGCTGGTTTTTCAGGACTCTGGTCATCTCCTTGACGGTATCGTTAAGTGTAATTTCATCATTTTTCATGACAATTTTCGCATGCCGAAACAGAAGGTTTTCAGAGTATAGGTGAATTTTTATACGGCTATATAACTATTTTCCGGAGATATTATGGAATCGTCTAAATCCGCTGTTGCTCCAATGAGTCCCGATTATCGCGCACAGGCCGCTGAACCTGCGCCCGAATTCGTCCCGTCGCGTTACCCTCTGAAGATTGGTGATATTGATGTCATCGTCGTCAGCGATGGGGTGCTGTCGCTGCCGGGGCAGATGCTCGGTCATAATGCCGATCCGGCCATCAGAACAGCCTGGTTTGAGGATAAGTTTCTACCGTCCGATGAACTGGAGTGGGCGCTGAATGTGATTGTGGTGAAAAGTGGCCAGCAAACCCTTCTGATCGATGCCGGCATGGGGGCGGCCTTTCCTGATTTGCCACGCGCCGGACAGACGGTCCAGCGGCTTGAAGCCGCCGGGATCGATCTTGCCTCTGTCACTGATGTAGTGATCACTCATCTGCATATGGATCATATCGGGGGGCTGCTCATCGACGGCGTGAAGGCTCGTTTGCGCCCAGACCTGCGTATTCACGTGGCAGACGCTGAAGTTAAATTCTGGGAGTCACCCGATTTTTCTCAGGTTTCGATGCCTCCGGGCTTTCCGGATGCGCTTCGGCAAACCGCCTCGCGCTTCTTGCAGGAATACCGTAACCAGCTGCATACCTTTGAGGATCGCTATGAGGTAGCGCCGGGCGTTCTGGTAACGCGCATTGGAGGCCATACGCCAGGGCACAGCGTGGTGCGTCTGGCCTCACGAGGCGACCGCTTGACCTTTGCTGGCGACGCGGTGTTCCCGGTCGGCTTCGATCATCCTGACTGGTATAACGGCTTCGACCACTATCCTGAAGAGGCAGCGCGGGTGAGGGTTCAACTTTTGCAGGAACTGGCCGCCAATCGGGAATCTCTGGTGGCAACCCACCTCTCATTTCCGTCCGTTTGCCATGTTGCTGTCGACGGTAATGCCTTCCGTTGGGTTCCGGGTCCCTGGGTGTACTAAAAATTGCTATGAAACAGGGCTGGTTTGCCGGGTGCGATATGGAAAATCACCAGCTCGGCGGCTGAGCGCCACCAGGTAAAGAAGGGCGGGCAGCCTGATGCCCGTCTATCGCCAGATGGATTTTGGCCTTAAGAGCCCCCCAGGCCGTTATCTCCGGCGATATCGGGATGTTTTTTGGGGCTTCCGGCAGCGCATGTTAGACAGCCCCATTATACTTCAGCACATCAATTAACAGAGAAAATGCCGAACCCGCATGGCGGCGGTGTGGGTAGTACAGATGATACCCTGGTAAGTCTGGTGTAAATTTCTCCAGAACTCGGGTCAGTTTTTTTTCTTGAATTGCCTGCTGAACCTGGTCATAAGGCAGATACGCGAGGCCATGCCCGTCAATAGCAGCATCGAGGATAAGATCTATCGTATTTAAAAGAAGTTGTCCTACCATGCGGACCCTGACTTCACGGCCTCCTCGTATTAATCTCCAGCGATTTGCGGAACCCGATGAGGGTAGATACAAATTGATTGCCTTATGATCGACTAAATGTGCTACAGATGTTGGTACTCCATGTCGGGATAAATAATCCGGTGCGCCAACAATCGCCATCGGAATATCAGGTCCGATTCGCACAGCAATCATATCCTTATCCATCTCCCCCCCCAGGCGAACTCCGGCATCAAAGCGCTCAGAGACGACATCAGTCAGTCCGTAATCGATAAGGAGCTGCACATTAATGTCAGGGTGAGATTTCAACAGCGTGCGCATTGCGGGCAACAATATGGTCTTTGCGGCATGTTCAACTGTGGTGATGCGTATTGTACCTGAGGGGCGGTCACGCAGATCACCTAATGAGGTCAGAGTCGAGTCTATGTCGTGAAGCATTGGACCAAGGACAGACAAAAGTTGTTCACCAGCTTCCGTCGGTACCACGCTGCGTGTGGTTCGCGTTAAAAGCCGTAACCCTAACCGCTCTTCCGTGCGACGAACTATCTGACTTAACGCTGACTGGGCCATGCCCAGACGGGCAGCAGCCCGGGTGAAACTGCGCTCTTCGGCGACGGCCACGAATGCCATCAGATCTGCTATCTCATCGCGTTTCATCTCTGTGGTTCCACCCAACAATTAATCATTTAAATGATAAGTCCAATCATAATCTTGGGTCTAATCATATTAATAATCAATAGCTATAGTTAGCCCATCAAGCACGACAGATAACCAACAGCCCAATGAGGAACCGGATGATGAACCAGAAAATCAGCTTCACAAACAGCAATATCACGTCAATTTCTTTGTCCGCTGTACTTTATTTCCCACCCGCATTTGATAAAAGCTGCAATTACCCGGCTATTGTGGTTTCTCATCCAGGGGGCGGAGTTAAGGAACAAACCGCCGGAACATATGCCGAAAAGTTGGCAGAAAAAGGGTTTGTGACCGTAGCTTATGATGCGTCTTATCAGGGCGAAAGTGGCGGCGAACCACGCCAGCTGGAAAACCCGTACATCCGTACTGAAGATGTCAGCGCGGTGATTGATTACCTGACCACACTGCCTTATGTCGACACCGCGCGAATTGGTGCGATGGGAATTTGCGCCGGTGCAGGCTATACCGCCAATGCCGCGATTCAGGATCGTCGCATCAAGGCCATCGGAACGGTCAGCGCCGTTAATATCGGTTCAATGTTCCGTAATGGCTGGGAAAACAATGTGAAGTCTATTGATGCACTGCCGTATGTTGAAGCAGGTTCCAGTGCCCGTACCGGTGATATCAGCAGCGGTGAGTATGCCACCATGCCGCTGGCCCCCATGAAGGAGTCTGATGCGCCGAACGAGGAGCTGCGTCAGGCGTGGGAGTATTACCACACCCCGCGCGCGCAGTATGCGACAGCGCCCGGATACGCCACGCTGAGAAGCCTCAACCAGATCATTATCTATGATGCTTATCACATGGCGGAAGTGTACCTGACCCAGCCGGTTCAGATTGTGGCAGGAAGCGAGGCAGGCAGTAAATGGATGAGCGACGATTTGTTCGATCGCGCCTCAAGCCAGGACAAGCGGTACCACATTGTTGAAGGTGCTAACCATATGGATATGTATGACGGTAAAGCATATGTCGCTGAAGCGATTTCTGTATTAGCCCCGTTCTTTGAAGAAACGCTGCAATGAAACATATTGGGTAAAATATCGGTGTTAACCAGCCCGGGGCCGATGGTGACAAGCCGTATTTTATGTAAGTCAATGATGTTATTACACTGGTACTGACCGTAGTACAGCACAGCATTAGAAGGTCCGCTCCTGACTCACAGCGGACCTTCAGCTCAGTCAACAATGTCCGCTGCGTGCCAAGAGCGAACATTATAAGCAGAATAACTGAGCCACGCCATCTCGGTGTTGTCCGATAAATTCTTCCTTACGCATAAGATGGGACTAATTTAAAATTGGCCGATATTTTTTATTTTTGAAAACTATAGGAATTTAGGTGTTGGCACCGAGCTTTTAAAAAAATCCATTGAGTTAGCTGCTTCATTAGGTGTTGAAAAAATCTTTGGCGTTATGGTTGGAGAAAATGAGAGGCTAACAATTTTTTATAAGTCTTTTGGGGTTTCTATTATAGGAAAAACATTGAACTTAACCTAACCCAGCTTTATTCTGAACATCACCTCACTGATTAAGAACAAACTGGAGTTAGTAGCTTTAGAATAATTTAGATGAATAGCGATTTCCGCTGATTTTCATGACTGATTTTTCCCTTTGACAGGGCTTAGAAAGAATATCATTGAGAGTTATTTTATAAAATTTCACGGGAATTTATGAATATGAATGATAAACAGGCCGCTAACCCCATGATTTTGGACAAGTCGGTTAGCCACCCTGATCAAGACCGCTATGGTTTTCGCCATGTTGCACAACAACTGGCCCATTCTGTCAGGGGGATTGGACGGCATGGCAGTGCCGTTATTGGTATCGAGGGGGCATGGGGTTCAGGAAAAACCAGTTTACTCAATCTACTTAGATCAGAACTGGAAGATGGGCGCGAAAATAATACGTTTGTGCTAACCATTTCTCCCTGGCTTGATGGGGCTAGTAACAGTCCCGTTGAATCTCTTCTAATTCCTGTAGCCGCTATCATTGCCGGTGAAGAAGAAAAACGTCTTTCCGCTACACAGCGTCGCCGCCTGAAAGCCAAAAAGGGGCTGACGGAAACTGCCGGAACCATTCTGCGATATACACAGGCGACTGCCCGGCATTTGGCCCCAGCAGCCGAAATAGCCGCGATAATCCCCGGGATGCCTAATGCAGGCGGGGCGCTGAAAGCCTTATCGGAAGCCAGCCTTACAGGAAAAAGAAAAACCACCGCAGAGTTGCGAACTGAAATTGCGGAGAAAATTGTTGCTCTCAACCTAAGCTTCATTGTGTTGCTGGATGACCTGGATCGTCTGGAGCCAGCCCAGGCGGTCGAAGTAATCCGCTTGGTTAAATCAGTCGCCGATTTTCCGCACTTCCGTTATCTACTGTGCTATGACAAGGCCGTATTGGCCCAGGCCATCAAAAATGGGCTCGGGGTGGCTGACGGAGAGTTATATCTGCAGAAAATCGTGCAGATTTCTTTCAGCCTGCCGCGCCCTGAATCTTTCGATCTCCGTCGGGAGTTTTTGTCAGGTGCTGTCCAATTATACGAAACCGTCAATAATTCGGCTCCGGATGAAGGCATAATAAGCGACCTGGTCAGGGTGACGGATATCTACGGCGCCAGCCTGAAAACGCCCCGTGAAGTACAACTGGCCCTCAACGGACTGACCTTCCGATACCGTGGAATACGTGACTATACTTATCTGCCCGATTTGTGCTTCCTGTTGCTACTCCATACGACCCATACCGCACTTTATAACTGGACAGAAGAATACCTAACTGAGCGGTCCGTAGTTGAGTCCGGGGACGGTAGTGTCAGTGAAGAGGAGCAAAAGGCGCTAGTACAAACTCTCGGGGAATGTCTTTCACAATTCAGGTCTTCTGAAGCGAAGTCAGCTAGCTCAATTCGCTACTTTATTCCGGGTATTTCGGGATATAAGGCCGAAAATCTGACATTGTTCGGACAGACTCCAGATGATGAAAAGGCTGAAATGACAGCAAATCGTCGTCTGGGAAGTGGAGCATACTGGCGATATTACTTTGCCTTTTCGTCTCCACAGAATATCCTGCCGCCAGCTTACTTCGATGACCTATTCGATAAAGCCGGCAACCAAGAAATGCATTCTGCTCTGACTAAAGAGTTACTAGAGAAAATCAGCAGCAATGGCGTATCTTCCCGCACCTGGTTTGAACATATTCTGAGCCAACTGACATGGCCGATGATAAACAGACATACTGCTGCCGAATGTACTGGTTTGCTGACATTCTTTTTCAGTGAGGGGGATCAGATAATCGCGAGTTACCAGCGGAGGAATCGCTGGTTTTCCCGGTATGATCTTGATTTAAATAAAGTAGCTGATCGACTTTTAAGAAGGATGCTAATTGTTGACCGTCCGAAGTCTATGGAAACTCTGCTTTCGCTGACAATTAAAGGTACATCTTGGGTCTGGATAGCAAACTACATTCGCGATTTGCTGTGGCAGAATGGGTTGGTCGGGAACCGGGTAGTTCCGGAGCACGAGCGGGTGCTGACGGATGTAGAGCTGAACGATGTTCGTAATCATTTTTGCGAACGCATTATTAATGACGGTGAACTAAAATCCCAGCTACCGGAAGAACGTGCGTTGGGCGGGTTTATCTGGGCTTGGCACGATATTGCAGGTCTTGAGTCACTGAAAGCTTGGATCGTACAACACTGTGCCAATGATGAAGCGTTTTTGGCGTTAATACTTAGTCTGCGATCCCACATTATATCCAGCTCGAGGGGACACTATTTGGCACTAAAAGTAAGTGATATAGCTCATCTGTTTGGAGGCGAGGAGGTACTCCTTGGAAGACTCGAGTGTATCGAGTCAAAAGGACTATTTTCTAACCAGACAGGAGAGATCAGGGGCGCTATCACTCTCAGTAAATCATTCTGAAGTTACCGCATAGCCGCCCCTGAGCGAGCTGTACTATTGTGTATCTTGCTGGCATGTAGTTTGCCGATGGTATTCGAACTGAATTGCTGACCAACATGCTGATGAGGCGTTTTGTGAAAGAGGGGATATATGTACAATAATTTACCGGCTCTGATCGATAGTATTCTGTGGGATGAGCAGTTGCTGGCTGGAGACTATACTCAGTTGAGTGAGTCAGTCTTTCACGACACCATTACTGCCTATCTAGCAGCTGTCGACTCAATGCGCGGTGAATGGCACCCTAAGGATATAACATTGCTACATTGTATGCACGCAGTCTAAACGTACGCGGCCTCGAACGCATCGGTAACAGCAACCGATTTATAAGCATTGGTTGTCCGACTTGCTGTAACTGACAGAGGTAAAGCTATTACACCAGGGGGCGTGGAGCGTCCAGATTCCAGGTAGTGAAAAAATGCTGTCATTTCTTCAATGGCAATCTGTGGATTGTGCATGGATACATTGAAACTGTGGCAAAACGTCACACTGTGTTTCTGCAACCAGAACTCATAGAAAAACTTGATAGCCTGGAGTGATGCTGACTGGGTTGATAACGAACGAAAGCCAAGATGATCAACGCAGTAACGCAATGGATAGAGAAGAGGCAAGCAGGTTACCATATCCATTAACATCCACTGGCGTCGGTGACCAGGCACATCGAGCTGGGTAAGTGAGAACATGAATGATCAGTCCTGACAACATAACAAACATGAACCAAAGTCTACTATGAACATAACAACAAAAACGCGAGCATCATCATAAAAGGTAACTGTCTGATTTATAGCAGTGGTAGAGGTACTCATGAAGTTATTTATCAATGTAGGCTATTTAACATAATATACATTATGCGCACCTAGGTAACGGTACATGGAATCTGGCTAACTGGCGCGGTCATTCTAAACAAAGTTACTTTACGCTTCCCCATGAAAATGCCGCTCCCATAGAGATTTGTCAATGCAGCTATAAGAGCGCGTTCTTTATCATCAGTCATCAGTTGTTTTTACTCAATAAAGGCCCAGCGCGTTTCATACATGTGAAAAGCAAAATCTGCGGGCACTCTCTGGGCATGATAATCCCACAATCCCACAATCCCACAATCCCACAAAACCATATCTAACCAGGATATGTCACCCGTTTGAAGCTCGCCGGCTTAACCAAGGGATTAACCAGGAGCATTTCAAATATAAAAATGGACACCGATGCAGGATACTGTTTTTCTGTTAAAATGCTTAGTCAGCAGCGCCCACGCATCTCCTCAATGATTTCCCCTTCACCAAATTTATTTTTAAATACTTTTACGATTTGGATGTCGATGGCTTTTTGTTAACATTGCAATGTTTATTATTCACTGCGAGATAGCGTATGTGGTCATAAAACTCAAGGCTGCACCACGAGCTATGCATTTACCTTAGCGTCAGTTGTCAGTCGGCACTTTTAGCGTCACGCCGGTCACGCGTTCCGCTTAGCCACTGGTTGCCCGGCAGTAGCACAACAATAACGATCTTGACGGCCATGCCACGCAGCCGGTTTCGCACTATGGAACCGCGCTTTCAACCAACCTTGAACTTACAGCAAGGTTTTGATAATCAAGCCAATACAGTGAACGACAACGTTAATCTTGCCCATCATGATGGTTCAGGCAATGCTCGCATCGGGCCAATTGAGCATGCCGAATTTGGATTATGTTCTAGTTTTATTATTACGCGCTGTATTCAGCTTTTAAGGAACGAAAATGCGCATTATCGATCTTCAGAAAACCCAGACAAACCTGTGGCGCAAAAATCTGCCTTGGTTGATTGAACACGGCGAAGTAAGCGATAAGCCACACGATTATTATGCTGTTTTCTTTAAGAATGCCGAAAATGCCAGATACAAATTGTCCTCTCTTGCATTGGATGAGAACGGCGACATTGACCGCGTATGCTTATCCTCGCTTTCACAGGGGGAACACATTGAGCTAGAAATTGATACACTTGCGGATATGGCGGCGGAAATCATACATTATAAAAAAGATTTCCAGATTCATTATGCCAGTATCTTCACCTTTGTTCTCGACCGGCGCCTAAAAATAATAACCGTAAAAACATGGTTGGCGCGCCAAAAAGGGAAGTTAACTTCTGGCTTCAACGCAGAGCAAGAGACCATTAGCCGGGACCGCGTCAATCTGCTTAAACTGCTGGTCACGCACTATATTAATCAGCGCCCTTCCCGCACGATCTCAGGATTCCACCTTGAGGAGATCGTCACGTTAGTCTATGGAACGCTTTGGTATAAACATATCAAGAATGAGGCTTATAGTCGGCGTCTCAACCTATTGCTGGAGTCACTCGTGATATCCGGTGATTTAAAAGAGATAAATGCCGCCTATTTCGTCCAGGGACAGGCGATCACCACAATCGTTGAGTTTGAAAAAGAAGAAAAACGCATTACGCAACAACTTAAAATGCACAAAAATATAGTGCGCTTTATGTTTATTATTACTATCGCAACGTTACTGATTATACTTGTGCTTCTGGGGATGGCCGGCATTGTTGATTTGGCCGCAATCTGGCATAAGATACTGGAAATAAAACCGGTAAGGTTTTTGCTTAAATTCATTTAGCGGAGGATAAAGTCCCGGTCAATGTCCTCCTGCGTTCGAACCCTGCGCACTGCCAAACTGGCTCCAGTGCTGCCACTCGCGATCGCCCGTCACCGACCAATCTTTATTGAGATCATGCACTAGGCTCAGCATGATTTGCCGATGCGCTCTCACCGGAGCCGATATGACTCGCGGCCGCTGTTAGGGGGCGCACCCGGCAATTTTCTATGGTTTACGTCCCCCATCATCCCCCATTGTCGCCAATCATCGGCGACGCGGGCGATGATCGATCTGCTGGCTACTGAGGAACAAGCGCTCCGGTTGTCCGTTTGCATGCCTCACGTGGCTGGGCCCGTCGACAGTCATTGCTGCCGCTGGCAGGTTGACCAGGCGCTCAGCCTGCTCGTCAGCATTGGCAATCTCCTGCCTCGGTGATTTCAGCTGACGACAGCTTTTTGCGCCAGCGAAGGGAAGCGCTGCAATAGCCGGCTGAAAATCGTCTCCATTTGTGCCGACAACGGTAAATCGGCACACTCCCCGGCCTGTACGGCGGCAAATACCTGATGTTTCAGAAAATGCCGCCAAACTACCGGCATGTCGGACAGAAATTCCGTCAGCAGTTGATAACGTGCCGGCGTCCAGAGCGCCTCGAATGCCCTTCTTGCCGGGCCGACATCAAAATGTTGTGCGCCCGCATCTGCCATTGCCGCGCGCAGGCGGGTGGTTGTCGGCAGATCGATTTCGCCCTGTTCAATCGCCACACCGTACCGATCGCGCGCCTCCCGTTCGGAAACAAAGCCGCAAATGACGTCGCGCAGCACGGCGGCCGGCGGGCGCTGCTTTGCCGGGCCGTAACCGCCGGCACCGGGGCCTTTTAAACTCACCACGTCGCCCGGCCCACAGTGGATGACATCGGTATTGCCATGCTCGGTGATCTGCCCCGCTGGCGTGGTGGTTCGAAACCACGAGGTCGACCCGGCCTGGCCGCCGGCAGCACCGGCCGATGCGAACACCGAACGGTTGCGGTTGCGCGCTGTGATCACGGTATTGGGGGCGAACACCTCAAACGCCATTTCGGTTGCCAGCCCACCGCGGAATGCCCCGGCACCGGCGCTGTCCGGCACCAGTCGATAACGCAGAAAACGCACGGGTACCTCGGCTTCGCTGATTTCAATCGGCGTGTTCTTCAAAAATGCCGACAGCCCGCCGGAGCCTTCCGGGCCGTCGTGGCGCGGGGTGCCACCGGATCCACCACCGACCGGTCCCAGCGAGGCAACCACGGTACGGTTCTGGCTATCCACGGTACGAATATTGACGATCGAATTGCCGCCCGGCGAATTGGCTGGTAACCGCTGCGGCATGGCCAGTGAAAACGCCCCTAGCGTGGCGATCTGTGCCATCGCGCAGGTTAGCGAGCGCATGCCGACGGCGGCCGGCGCTTCGCAGTTCATAATGGTGCCCGGCGGTAGTACGGCCCGCGTTGCTCGCAACGTACCGGCGTTGAGCAGCAACTGGTTATCCAGCGTGGCGAGTACATAGGTGACCCCCACCAGTGCCAGCGGATGACGTTCGCGCCCGCCGGTGGGCATATTGAGTGACGAAGCCAACTGTGGATCGCTACCGCTGTAATCCAGCTCAAGCGCATCGCCCTTGACCTTCAACGTCACGGCGATGCGACAAGGATATCCCCCCTCGCCGTCTTCATCGGCGTAATCGGCATAAAAATACTCACCGTCCGGGATGGTGGCAATGACCGCCCGTGCCTGACGTTCGGCATAGTCAAGCAACGCCTCCACCCCGTGCAGAAAGTCGGCGATGCCGAAACGTGCGATGATCTGCCGGATTTTGCTTTCGCCGATATTCACCGAGGCAAGCTGTGCCTTGAAGTCGCCCCAGTTCTGTTCGGGGGCACGCACGTTGAGCCGCATGATACGGGCGACCTCCTGATTCAGCTTGCCGCCGCTGACGATTTTCAACGGTGGCAGCCGTAGCCCCTCTTGCACAATCTCCGTCAGTGAGCGCGACAGCGACGCCGGCACCGCGCCGCCAACGTCGGTATTATGAATATGCCCGACCACAAAGCAGGCGATTTCGCCCTGATGGAATACCGGCTTCCAGATGTGAATATCTGGTGAATGCGTAGCCACATTGCCAGCATAGGCGTCGTTGGTGATGCAGATATCTCCCGGCTGGTAGTCATCAATCAGCGCCAGCACAGGGCCATAGTCAATACCGCTGTACCAGGGGGCGCCAAAACTGCGCGGCGACGCGAAAGCCAGACCGCTGCGACTGACAATCTGACAGGAGAAATCCTCGGTTTCTTTGACAAAGGTCGAATGTGCGGTGCGCATCAGGGTAAAGGCCATTGCATCCGCCGCTGCCGCACAGTAGTTGGCCAGAATTTGCAGGTTACGTCCGTCAATTGCCATGATTAACCTCGGTCAGTGGAGTGATAAGCAGATTGCCGAATGAGTCAACGTTGACCTCCATACCCGGCGGTACACAGGTGGTGCAGTCGTCTTGCAGCACAATGGCCGGACCTGCGAACTGATGCCCGGCGCGCAACGTGGCGCGGGACACGGCATCAACCCGCCACCAGCGCCCGTCGATCCAGGCGTCCACCTGGCGCAGCACTTCAACCGGGCCATCGCACGCAGCCAGCGTCATTAGCGCCGGTTTGGGGGTTGGCGAAACGATCACCAGTCGCAGAGCGATAATCTGCACCATCGCCTGTGGATCGTGGTGGCCGAACAGCCGCTGATGCTGGGCGTTAAATGCCGCTTGCAGCGCGGCGATATCCCCCTGTGCCAAGGCATGCTGCTCAAGCGCCACCTCGATTTCGAACGACTGGCCGCGATAGCGCATGTCCGCCGAAAAACTCAGCGTCTGCGCCAGTCCGTCGCCGTATTCCCGCGCCAGCCAGCCCTGTGCCTCACTGCACAACCGATCGGCCTGGCGCGCCAGTTCGGCAGCTATGTCATCGGTAACATCGCAGTACATCGTGCGGATAAAATCATTCTTTACATCGGCCACCAACCCACCGAGTGCGGACAATACCCCCGGCGTTGGCGGCACCACCACGCCTTTCATGTTCAATTCACGCGCCAGGAAACAGCCCATCATCGGTCCGGCACCGCCAAAAGCCAGGAACCAGAACTCGCGCGGATCGATGCCAAAACGCGACAGCAGCCCGCTGGAGTCGCTGTACATGCCGGAAATGGCCAGTGCGATGATATTCTCCGCCGTTTGTTCCTGGGTGATCCCCAATGGATCCGCCAATGCCTGTACCGCCGCGCGGGCGGCTGCTACGTCGACCTGTACCGCGTGGTAACCCAGATCGCCATGGCCGATCAGGCCACAGGCGGCAAAGGCATCTGTGGCGGTGGCTGCCGTTCCCCCGCGCTGAAAGCATACCGGTCCGGGCAGTGAACCGGCGCTGTCAGGGCCAACGTGTAATACCCCTTGCGGGTCGAGCCAGGCGATGGAGCCGCCGCCCTGGCCGACCGAGGTCACGGAAACCGACGGAATATAGATTGGAAACTCGCCGATGATTTCACCGCTGCCATACTCAGGCATGCCGTTGACGATTACCGCCACGTCGGCGCTGGTGCCGCCAATATCCAGACTCAGCAACCGCTCAAAACCGCAGCGCTGTGCAATATAGCTGGCACCGATCACCCCGGAAGCGGTGCCGGACAGCACCATCTGTACGCATTCCGTCTTGGCCTGCGTCATGCTCATCACGCCGCCGTTGGACTTGGCGATACGTGGCGGTACCGTCACGCCCATCTCGCCCAGTGCCTGCTCAAAGGCCTGCAGATAGTCAATCACCTGCGGCTGCACATAGGCATTAATCACCGCAGTGATGGTGCGTTCGTACTCGCGAATAATGGGCCAGATATCAGCCGAACAGCAGACCTGCATATCGGGCGCAATCTCGGCGATGATCCGGCGCACCGCCTGTTCATTGTCGGGGTTACGGTAACTGTGCAGCAGCGAAATCACGATGCCGGCACAACCTGCCGCGATTGCCGCCGCCACCGCCTGCTCTACGCTGTGGCGGTCGGGCGTCACCAGAATGCGGCCATCACTGTCGGTGCGTTCGTTGATGCCGAACACCCGATCGCGAGAAATCAGCGGTGTCGGTCTGCGGGAAAATAAATCATGGATATGCGGGATCTTCAGTCGCGCCAATTCCAGCACGTCACTAAAGCCGTGGGTGGTGAACAGCGCCAGTTTGACGCCCTTGCGCTGGATCACCGCGTTAACTCCCACCGTAGTGCCGTGGGTAAAATAGGCGATCTGCCGGGGATCGATGCCGTCCCGCTGCTGTAATGCCGCCAGTCCGGTGGTAATTTCGCTGCCCGGACTGTCGGGCCGCGACAGCACTTTCAAGGTACGAATGCTGTTGTCACGTTCGTCCAATACCGCAAAATCGGTGAACGAGCCGCCAATATCCACGCCAACACGGTAGCTCATGGCCGTTTCTCCCCGGCTGGGCGGGTATATTCCATCAGCCTTTCCGGCCGTGCTACCGCCTGCCAGCCAGCACGTTGATAGATCTGATGGGCATCATCGGTGGCCAGCAGCCAGCGTTTGACCTGGTGTAGCGCTGGATGCTGCGTCACGCAGGCGGCCAGCCACCCTCCCAGCCCTCGTCCACGGTGAGCGCTATCCACTATCACGTCGCTCAGGTAGGCAAAACGGCAATAGTCGGTGATCAGCCGGCCAAAGCCGACCTGGCGCTGTTGCTGATAAAGACCGAACGGCAGCGAACAAGCCAGCGCCCGCAGGGTGGTTTCTCGCGACTGCCCCTTGGCCCAGTAGCTGTGCTGCGTGAGCTGCCGATGCACCCACTCCACGTCGAGCAACGCGGGATCGGTACTCAGCAGATAATCGTTACGCTGCCAACGGGCAGCGGGCGGAACAAATGGCGAAAGCATGCGAACTCCTGGTTGAATTAACGTGGCATAACTTGAGTTTATGGCGTTAATCAGCCGCAGTTTTCGCAAAATTTCGGCGATAATAGCGTATTTATGGCGAAATTGGCGGGAAAATGAAATTTTGTGCCGAGACAACGGCGAGCCCAGAGGTAGGGTCCTTCACCCCTGGCGCACAATGAACGATCAGTATTCCACCGGGGTATGGCGGGAAATCAGCGAACGCAGCGGAACGCTGCTTTTGATGATCGGCGATTTGATCACGATATAGCTGAAGTACTTGTCGATACCGACCTTGGCGTCCAGCAACTGTTCAATCACTTCCTGATAGTGTTCGATGCTGCGGGTAATAAAGCGCAACAGATAATCGTAACCACCGGTGATCAGGTGGCATTCCATCAGTTCGTCCACTTCGCGGATGGCGTTTTCGAAACGCATAAAATCTTCGCGCCGATGACCGGCCAACGTAACTTCGGTGAACACCGTCACCGAATCGGTGATTTTTGTCAGGTTGATATGCGCTTCGTAGCCGGTGATAAAGCCGGCAGTCTCCAGGCGCTTGACGCGTTGCAGGCAGGGGCTGGGAGAAAGACCCACGGCATCGGCAAGATTGACATTGCTGATGCGGCCGTCTTTTTGCAGCTGTACCAGAATGTTGATGTCAATGCGGTCTAGTTTCATTAAGCCATTCATAACACCCCTCATTGTTACCAAATTGTTATCTGATGTCGATGGTATAGCACGCTTTCTGCCAGCGGCGCCAGCGTTTTACCGTGCCATACCGTCGTCTTGCAAAGCAAACAAACATAAGAATATCAATGAGGAAGCCGTTTAGCCCAGCCTGCCGGTGGCGCGGGCCAGTGCAATATCAAAGATGTGAAGCGCCTCTTCCAACTGCGAGTCGCTGGTGACCAACGGTGCGAGGAAGCGAACGGTATTGCGCTTGATACCGCACTTGATCAACAGTAGACCTTCCTGACTGGCGCAGTCGAGAATACGTTGGGTCAGCGCCGCATCGGGCAAGCCGCTTTCGACGTCGATAATTTCCACCGCTTGCATAAAGCCGATACCGCGCACCTCGCCGATGCAGACATACTTGTCGGCCAATTGATGCAGACGAGCATTAAGTTCGGCGCCCAACTGATTGGCGCGCGCCAGCAGCGAGCCGTCGGCCAACAAGTCAAACACCGCCAACGCCGCCGCACAGGCCAGCGCATTTCCGCCGTAGGTGCCACCCAGGCCCCCAGGGGTTGGCGCTTCCATGATTTCCGCCTTGCCCGCTACGCCAGAGATCGGTAGACCGCCTCCGAGGCTTTTTGCCACGGTCACCAAATCCGGCACGATGCCGGCGTGCTGGAAGCCGAACATTTTACCGGTGCGGCCAAAGCCGGTTTGTATCTCATCGCAGATCAGTACGATGCCGTGACGGTGAGTCAGTTCGCGCAATGCCTGCATAAACCCTGGCGATGCGGGCAGGAAGCCGCCATCGCCCTGCACCGGCTCGATAATGATCGCCGCCACGCGTTCCGCCGCTATCTGCACGGCAAACAGCGTATCCAGTGCCTGCAGGCAGTCAGCGTCAGAAATGCCGTTAAACGCATTGGGGAACGGCACGCGGTATATTTCGCCGGGGAATGGCCCGAAGTTCTGTTTATAGGGTTGGCTCATGCCGGTCAGCGTGCAGCCTAACAGCGTGCGGCCGTGAAACGCGCCGTCAAAGGCAATGATCCCGGAACGGTTAGTGTAAGCGCGGGCGATTTTAACCGCGTTTTCCACCGCTTCAGCGCCGCTGGTAAAAAAGACGCTCTTGAATTTTTCACCGGCGCCCACGGCGTTATTCAAGCGCTTGGCCAGTTCGATATAGCCGGGGTAAGCCGCCACCTGGAAGCAGGCGTGCGAGAGCTGTTGCAGCTGTTCGGTGACCGCGGCCACCACCGCCGGGTGGCTGTGCCCGACGTTCAAGACGCCAATGCCGGCGACAAAGTCCAGATAGCGGTTGCCCTCGACGTCCCATACTTCGGCCCCCTTTCCCTTGGCAATCACCAGCGGGTGTGCCGTGACCACGCCACGTGCCACGTGTTCTTCCCGCGTGTCCAGGAATAACCCGTTGTCAGAAAATGTCTGCTGCTCAGCCAGTAAATTATCCATCTCTCTTCCTCATCGCATGACAATATTGAGATCAAGTATCGCAATAAGCCTTTTCGTCTCGCTGCCGAAATCGGAATGGCAGCAGCATTAACTGTCGAAATGCGGGCAAATACATGAACTAAATTTTCATCGGCAGCGTTTCACGCACCACTTCGCAGAACCAGCGAATACCGTAAGGGATGACGTCGTCGTTAAAATCGTAAGCGGAATGGTGCAGCGGTCGGCTGTCGGCCGATCCCAGCCACAGGTAGGCGCCTGGCCGCGCCTGCAACATAAAGGCGAAGTCCTCCGAGGTCAGCGCCGGTTTCACTGCCAGCGATGCGGCAAGGCCGGCATTGTGCGCCGCTCGCAGCGCAATCTCCGCCTGCTGCGGCGCATTGACAGTGGCCGGATAATAGCGCTGGTAGCTGACTTCCGCCGTCAGGTGGTGCGCGGCGGTAACGTACTGCGCCATGGCATGCAGGCGCTGCTCGATGATGTCTTGCACCTGCGGATTGAAGGTGCGCACCGTACCGGTAATGCTGGCGCTGGCCGGGATCATATTGTGCGAAAAGCCGCCCTGGACGCGGGTTACCGTCAGCAATGCCGGTTCGCAAGGATCGACGGCGCGAGCAACGATGGTATTCAACTGCACCACCAGTTCGCTGGTCGCCAGCAGCGTATCTGGGGTGAGATGAGGCTGAGCCGCGTGGCCTCCACCGCCTTTAACGATGATGTCGAAGCGATCGGCGGCGGCCATGATCGGTCCTGGAAGGGTCTGTGCAGTGCCCAGCGGCAGTTCGGGCCAGTTGTGCAATGCATAGACTGCGTCACAGGGAAAGCGGCTGAACAACCCGTCGTCAATCATTGCCTGCGCGCCCGCCAGCCCTTCTTCAGCAGGCTGGAAGATAAACACCACGCTGCCGTCGAAGGTGGTCGAGCGGGCCAGCTGCGCCGCAGCGCCCAGCAGTATCGCGGTGTGGCCGTCATGACCACAGGCGTGACAACGCCCCGGATGGCGGCTGTGCCACGCCTGTGGCCCGGCGTCGTCCATCGGCAGTGCGTCCATATCGGCACGCAGGCCAACGGTGCGTGGGCTGGTACCGCGTCGCAGAACGCCGACCACGCCGGTTTTGCCGACCCCGCAGTGCACCTCGATATCCAGTTGGCGCAGGAAGTCTGCCACGATGGCCGCGGTACGCTGCTCTTCGAACCCCAATTCGGGGTGCGCGTGCAGATCGCGCCGCAGCGCGATCAATTGCTGGTTATCCATTCAATAGCCTCTTGTGCGTTCGATCGTGCCGATCATCGGCTCACCGCGCTCAAAGCGGCGAATATTGTCCAGCAGCGCCCGTACCGCACTCTCTGGGCGTGTCTGGCTGGCGATGTGCGGCGTAAGCCAGATGGCCGGATGCTGCCAAAACGGATGCCCATCCGGCAGCGGTTCCGGCGATGTCACGTCAATCACCGCGGCGGACAGTTGGCCGCTGTCCAGCGCGTCCAGCAGATGCGGATGATTGAGCTGCCGGCCGCGACCGACCTGCACCAGCGCCGCTCCTGGCGGCAGTTGGCTGAACAGCTCGGCATTGAGGATACCCTCGGTGCTGGCAGTCAGCGGCAGCAGGCAGATCAGAATATCGCTGCGGGCGAGAAATGCCCCCAACTGCGCATTGCCAGCGTAGCAGCGCACGCCGCTGATGGTTTTGGCTGAACGGCTCCAGGCGGCGCAGGGATAGCCGAACGCCACCAGCGGCCGCAACACTGCTTCACCCAGCGTGCCGGCGCCCATGACGCCAATCCGGCATGCGCCGGCGACCGGCGTTGGGTGTTCCTGCCAGCGCTGTTGGCGCTGTTGCTGCAGATAACGCGGCATGCCACGGTGCAATCCCAGTACGGAGAACGTGACGTATTCCACCATGCCCTGGGTCAGACCGGGTTCGATCATGCGCACCACCGGCAGGTCAGGCGGTAGATTGGTATAGTCAAACTGGTCGACGCCGGCACCGACCGAAAACAGCACCTTGAGGTTGGGAAAGGTCTGCATGATATTTTGCGGCGGTTGCCAGGCAACCAGATAATCGACCTGTTGCGGGTCGCCGACCTCGGGCCATTGGCTAAAGGTTGCTTCCGGTGCCAGTTGCGCCAGCAATTGGGCCCACTGGCGGCCGCGTGCCGGCTCGGATTTGTAGACGATATTCATCAGACCATTGCCTGGGTCGTCAGCCCGAACGCCAGTATGCGCTCGGGGTGGTGTCGCCGCCCGCGGATCATGGTGGTGGGCGCGTCGACCTGCGGTACGCCAAGGGTGTTCAGCCATGGGCCAAGGCCGGAGTCGGCATCGGTATCAATGCGCACGAACTGGCCCGGCAGTCCGCTCAGCAAAGCGCTAACCAGCAACTGGGCGCGTGGCAGATCGCCGCAGACAATCGGCCCGACCACGTAACCGTGACCAAAGCGCCGCAGGCAGGCAAAGCCGCTCACTGCGCCATGCTCTTCCAGTACCAGCACCCGCTCGGCCTGCTCCAGCAGCACCGCCATCAGCCGTGGACGATGATAACCGTGAGCCTGACCATCCAGCGCGGTCAGCACGGCGGCGTCGTCATGGCGCGCCGGGCGCAGTCTCTGCCCGGCAGCCGGCGGCAGCGGGCCGATCTTGCCCAGACTACGGCACTGGTGCTGCTCGATGCTACCGGTGGCAACAAAGCCCAGTTTTTCATACAGCCCCTTGCCCGCTTCGGTGGCGTGCAACCGTACGCTGTGCCCTTCCAGTCGAGCCAGCGCGGTCTGCATCAGGCGTTTGCCAATGCCCTTGCCCTGTGCATGGTCTGCGACGATCACCAACCCCAGCGAGGCATAGTCATGGCCCCAGCGCCAATAGAGAATGGTGCCCAGCAGCGTACCATCCTGTTCGGCAACCAGCCCTTCCCCCAATTGCAGCGCCTGTTGCCAGTCTGCTCGGCGATGTGGCCACTGCAAGCGCTGGGTCAGCGCCAGTGCGGCTTCCAGATGGTTTTCGTTGATGGCGTTTATCTCAATGGTCATGCCTTTCTCCTTTACATCATACCCGGCGCGGCCAGGCCGGAACCGTCCACCAGCCGCGCATAGCGGAACGGCGTCGGATCGACAATCGGGGTGGCATCGGTGGCCAGGTCAGCCGCCAGACGACCCGCGCCGGGGCCAATGCCAAAACCGTGTCCGCTGTAACCGGCAGACACGATCAGACCCGGCAGTTTAGCCACCGGCGAAATCACCGGGATCGCATCCGGCGTGCTGTCGATCATGCCCCCCCAGGCTTGCTCTACGCGAATATTCCCCAGTGCCGGGAACTCTCGACTCATTGCCGCAATACCCTCCTGCACCATCGCCATGTCGGCGGCGGGATCGAGAATGCGCACCTTTTCAAACGGCGACCGGCCGTCAAACTGCCAACGTGCCGGTGATTCGGGACCGTTGATAAAGGCGTCCAACCCCAGTCGAATGGTCAGATTCCTGCGTCGTGCCTTGAACGTCGGATAGAACTGGCGGGCGTAACGCAGCCCCTGCACCCCCGGCGACAGGCGGCCACGACCGGATACCGACACGGTGTAACTGCCATCCAACTGTGGGCGGCAGGCGAACGACGGCGTATACAGCGGTACGGCAATCGCCTGTTCGATCGGAGCGGTACGAAATGCGGTACCAATCACGTTGCCCAGAGGCAGATCGATACCATGACGGCGGCAGAACATCGATGTCCAGGCACCGCCGGCGCAGATGACGCGGCTGGTCTTGATCAGACCACGCTCGGTGACCACCCCGCTGACCCGGCCGGCAGAAATATCCAGTCCACGCACCGCGCATTGCTGGAACACTTCGGCTCCCAGCCGCTGTGCCGCAATCGCCAGTCCGGCGGCGGCCAGCCTGGGCTCGGCGTGCCCGTCTGTGGGGGAAGACACCCCGCCCAGCCACCGGCTGGTGCTGCCTGGCGTCATTGCCTTGGCCTGAGCGGCGGTCAAAATGTCGCTACGCACGCCATAGGTGCGGGCCATTTTTCCCCAGTTGTCCCAGGCGTTGATATCCTCCTGGTTACCGGTGGCATATACCAGGCCGGTACGACGAAAGCCCAGTTCTTCGCCGGTTTCTTTGCCGAGTTCCTCCCAGCGCCGCAGCGCATGGATGATCAGCGGCAGTTCCCGCTCGTCGCGATTTTGCTGGCGACACCAGCCCCAGTTGCGGCTTGACTGTTCGCCACCCACCAGACCCTTTTCAATCAGCACCACGCTGACGCCCTGTTTTGCCAGCTCATAGGCGGCGGCGGATCCGGCAATGCCGGCGCCAATCACCACCACATCCGCCGACTCGGGGAAGAATCGGCTGTCCTGTACGTATCGAATCGGTGCGGGCATATTGTCCTCAATCTCGTTATTGGCGTTTTGTTGGATAGCGGCGATTAACCCACGATCAATCGGCGTTAAAGCGCAATGTTGTTGGCTTCGTGTTCGTCCAGCCAGCCCTGGCGCAATTCCGGCACGGCACGCTTGAGACGCTCATAATACAGTTCGCTGGACGGTTTATCGTAGTCTGCCCGCGCCACCTGCGTCACCATGTGCCCATTTTTCACCACGATGATTTCATCGCACACCGAGCGTACCGCGTGCAAATCATGGCTGATAAACAGCACCGAGAGTCCCAGTTCACGGCGCAGATCGGTAATCAGATCGAGGATCGCCGCCGCCACCACGGTATCCAGGGCGGAAGTCACTTCATCGCACAGTATCAGATCGGGTTCGGCGGCCAGCGCCCGCGCCAGATTGACACGCTGTTTCTGACCGCCGGATAGCGTCCACGGCTGACGATCCAGTACGCTGCGCGGCAGCCTCACCAGTTCCAGCAGCTCGAAGAGTCGTCTTTGCAGCGCCGAACCGCGCAGACCGTGAAACAGCGTCAGCGGCCGAGTAAGGATTTTTTCTATGCAGTGCGCCGGGTTCAGCGCGGTATCGGCCATCTGGAATACATACTGGATGCGCCGCAGCTCGTTCTCCGGCCGCTGCTGCATCGCATTGGCAATGTAATGCCCGTTGAACAGAATATGCCCTTTCGACGGCGTATTGATACCGGCAATGGCGTGTGCCAGCGTGGTTTTCCCTGACCCGGATTCACCGATAATGCCGATCGCCTGCCCACGATACAGCCGGAAGTTGATGTCATGCAGGATCGGGATCTTCGGCTGCCCGCTGGCGTCCCGTGGTCCGTAACCAGCCGACAGATCGCGTACTTCCAGTAACGGTTGAGCGTTGTCTTCTTCCGCAAGCCAGGGGCTTGGGCGTACCTTCTGCCGCGCAGCGTCCAACAGTTGGTGGCTGTATTGTGCCTGCGGCGCGCGCAGCAGATCTTCGGTGGCACCGTATTCCGCCATCGTCCCTTTCAGCAGCACCAGGATGCGGTCGGCCATCTGCGCCACCACGGCCAGATCGTGGCTGACGTAAATCGCCGTCATGCCGCGCTGGCGCACCACGCGTCGAAATGCCTTCAACACTTCGACCTGGGTGGTGACATCGAGCGCGGTGGTCGGTTCATCCAGGATCACCACCTCGGGATCGCTGATTAACGCCATCGCGGTCATCAGCCGCTGCAGTTGGCCACCGGATACCTGGTGCGGATAACGCTGACCGATGGTGTCCGGATTGGGTAGCGCCAGTTCGCGAAACAGCGCCACGGCTTTTTTTTCTGCGGCGGCACGGCTCATCACATGATGAATCACCACCGGTTCCACCACCTGATCGATAATTTTCATTGCCGGGTTAAACGAGGCGGCGGCGCTTTGCGCGATATAGGCCACTTTATTGCCGCGAAACTGGCACAGTTGTCTGGGCGACAGCGCGGTAACGTCGGTTCCGGCAACGTGGATGTTACCGCTGGCAATACGGCAGCCGTGGCGCGCATAGCCCATCAGCGCCAGGGCGATGGTCGTCTTGCCGGAACCCGACTCGCCTATCAGCGCCAGCACCTCGCCCTGCTGGACGCTAAAACGGATGTCGGACACCAGTGGAATTTCACTGCCGTCATCCGCGTGGGCGATAACGCGCAGATTGTCCACCGCCACCATGGGGCGGGCGCCGTGTGCGGTAATATTCATGCAACCCCCTTGGCCGGGCTCAGCGGACGCATCGCCTGCAGGCTGTCGATAAACAGATTGGCACCAATGGTCAGACTGGCAATCGCCAACGCTGGCATCAGCACCGCCGGGGAGCCGTCAAACAGCCCCTGCAGATTTTCGCGCACCAGCGTGCCCCAGTCGGCGTACGGCGGCTGGACACCCAGCCCAAGGAAACTCAGGCCGCTGAGCAGCAACACGATGTACACAAAGCGCAAGCCGAAATCGGTGAGCATCGGGTGCAGCATGTTGGGCAAGATATCGTGGATGGCGATATAAAAACGGCTCTCGCCGCGCAACCGCGACGCCTGAACATAGTCCATTGAGCGCAGGTTGGCCGCCATGGCATAGGCGATTCGGTAAGCGCCCGGCCAGTAGGTGAATACCGCAGTGACGATCAGCATTGGCAGCGAAGAACCAAACACCGCCACGATCATCAGCGCCAGGATCTTGCCGGGCAGTACCAGCATCGCATCGTTGATGCGCCCGAGGATTTCCTCAAGCCAGCGGCCTGCCACCGCCGCCAGCAGGGCCAGCAGCGTACCAGCCAGACTGGCCAGCAGCGCGGCGCTCAGCGCCAGCCCGATAGAGTAACGCGCGCCGTACAGAATGCGACTGAACATATCGCGGCCAAGATAATCGGTGCCCAGCCAGAATTCTTTGCTCAGGCCGCCGAGCATCGGGCCGACGCCGATATCGTCCAGGCTATACGGCGCCAGCGATGCGCCAAACAGAGCCAGCAAGATCCACACCAGGGTAATCAGCAGGCCGACTCGTCCGCTGGTAGTCAGCGAGAGAAAAAAGCGCCAGGGTAGCGTTAGCACATTCATTAGCCCCTCCCTTTTGGATTGAAGGCAATGGTCAGGATGTCCGCCAACAGCAGCAGTAGCAGATAGCAGACGGCAAACAGCATGACGCACAGCTGTACCAACGGCAGATCGCGGTTGCTGACCGCATCCACCAGTTGGCTGGCCAGCCCCGGATAGCTGAAGATGCTTTCGATGATAATCACCCCGCCGAACAGGTAGGACAGGCTCAGCGAGATGGCGTTGGCGATCGGCCCGACCGCGTTTGGCAGCGCGTGGCGCAGCATGGCGCGCAGTGGCGATACCCCCTTGAGACGAGTCATTTCAAGATATGGACTGTCCATCTGATTGATCAGCGCCGAGCGGGTCATGCGCGCCATCTGCGCCACCAATACGCAGCACAGCGTCAGCACCGGCAAGGCGTAGGCTTTCAGGTAACTGACCAGATCTAGCGCCGGTGCGCCCAGCGACATGGCCGGCACCCAGTGCAGTTTCACCGCAAAGATCATCACTGCCACGGTAGCCACCAGAAACTCCGGCACGGCAACCACCGCCATGGTGGTCATCATCAGTCCGCGATCGAACAGCGAACCGCGTTTCATCGCCGCCGCCAGCCCAATCACCAGCGCCAGCGGTACCGACACCAGTGTGGTGATCCCAGCCAGTTCGAAGGTGGCCGGAATGCGCTGCGCAACCAGTTGGGATACCGGCAGATGACTGGCGAACGAGGTGCCGAAGTCGCCACGCAGCATGCCGCTCAGCCAGTCCAGATAGCGAATCATCAGTGGCTGATCCAGCCCGAGCTGCTGGCGCAGCGCCGCTACCGTTTCCGGCGTGGCACTCTGGCCAAGCATCATTTGTGCCGCATCGCCCGGCAGCATGCTGGTAACGAAAAACACCACCGCCGAGACAATCAGCAGGGTCAGGATGCCGGCACCGCAGCGCCGGGCAATCAGGAGGAGCATGTAGCGGTTCATCGCCGTTCTCCTTATCGGGTATCAGGATGCCAACCAGGCAAATTCATGAAAGCGGTAGCCCATCATCATGCCGGATGGCCAGGCTTCTACCCCCTTCACCTTGTTGCTGTGCCCGTCCAGCGAGCTGATAAAGGCGGGGATGATGGTGCCGCTGTGATCATGGATCAGCTGCTGCATATCGCCGTACATCTGTTTGCGCTTGCCCTGGTCACGTTCACCGCGAGCTGCGACCACCAGTTGATCGAACTGGGGATTTTTCCAGCCGGATTCGTTGTTGGGCGCGTCTGACAGATAGAACTGCGAAAACAGCAGATCGAGGGTCGGCCGCGGATTGATCGAGCCGTAACCCAGGGGATCCTTGGTCCAGTGGGTTGACCAGTAGCCGTCATACGGCACGCGCCGCACCTGGAATTTGACCCCCGCCGCGCGACCGAACTGCTGGATCAACTGGCCGCCTTCCACCGAGCCTTCAATATTCTGGGTCGTGATGATTTCCACGCTGGCGCCCGCCATGCCGGCCTTTTTGAAGTGGTATCCGGCCTTTTCCACGTCCAGCGGCCGCTGCGCAATATCCTGATTGAACATCGGATGCCACGGCGGTACCGGGGTATCGTTGGCCACCTGGCCAAAGCCCTGCATCACCGTTTTCACCATGATCTCGCGGGGTTGCAGGTACTTCATGCCCAACACGAAATCCTCGTTGCTGCCGGGCTTCATGTCGGTGCGCAGGATCAGGTTGGTGTACATGCCGGATTTGCTTTCCAGCACGCCAAACTGCCCGGACTGGCGTAGCCGCTTGACGTCGTTGGAGGTCAGCGTGGCCACCATATGCAGATCGCCGGACATCAACGCATTGACGCGGGCGGCCTGATCGGTGACCCCCATCAGTTCGACCTGATCCAGATGCGGCAGACCCGGTTTCCAGTAGTTGGGGTTCTTTACGCCGACGGTGCTGACGCCGGGAGTAAACGACGTGCAGACGTACGGGCCGGTGCCGACGGCTTTACTGAAGTCTTTGGTGCCGTCCTGCAGGATCAGGAATGGACTGGTCGCCAGCACGGTGGGAATGTCGAAGTTGGGTTGGGTCAGCACCAGCGTGACTTGCGTCGGGCTGGCGGCGGTGATGCTGGCGAACTGCTTTGCCTGTGAAATGGCGGTTGAGGCGACGGCCGGATCCTGATGGCGGCTGAGAGAGAACACCACGTCCTGGGCGGTCAATGACTTGCCGTCATGGAAAACCACCCCCGGACGCAGTTTGATGTGCCAGGTGATGCCGTCGCTGCTGTCGATCGATTCCGCCAGCGCCGGCTGCGGCAGCAGTTTACCATCCAGCTCGGTCAGGCCGTTGTAAAACATGAACTGGCGCGTGTAGTCGCCGCTGTTATTGCCTTTGGCCGGATCCAGCGTATCGGTGGCCGAGGCGTTGGCCACGGCGGCGCGCAGTCTGCCGCCTTTGATCGGCGTTTCTGCCGCCAGCCCAAGCTGAGGGAAACCCACCAGACCGGTGCTCATCAGCGCGCCGGCCGACAGCAGTTTCATCATGCTGCGGCGTGATATCGCCACGTCGGCGATCGCCTGGGTTAACGATGGGGGAACGCGGCTAAATTCTTTACGAAATTTACTCATCTGTACACCCTCAAAATGGAACGTTAGATAGTCAGGAGAGCCGGTCCTTAGCCTTGTAATACCAGCCCGCAACGGGCAAAAACCACGGTTTGCCAAAATAACCGGGCAGCGCCGGCCAGCCGTCACGCAGCCACGGATTGTCGGCCGGTTTTTCCGCCAGCAGATCGGCCATCACCCGTCCCATCCACACCGACATCTGCGTGCCGTGCCCGCTGTAGCCCAGCGAGTAAAACACCCCGTCCTGTTCGCCGGCGTGCGGCAGGCGATCGGCGGTCATATCCACCAGCCCGCCCCAGCAGTAGTCAATCTTCGCCGTAGCCAAAATCGGGAACAACTTGCTCATCCCCGCCTGCAACACGCTGCCGCTGCGGGCGTCCGAGGTCGGGTTGCTGATGGCAAAGCGAGCCCTCCCGCCAAACACCAGACGGTGATCGGTAGTGGTGCGGAAATAGTTGCCAACGTTCAACGAAGTAACGCAGGTGCGGTTGTTGGGCAACAGCGCCGCCAGGCGTTCCGCCGGCAGCGGCGCGGTAACGATGATAAAACTGCCTACCGGTACGATGCGCCGCTGGAACCAGCCGAAAGGCCCCCTATTGGAGCAGCCGGTGGCCATCAGCACCTTTTCGGCGACAATCTCGCCCTGCGGCGTCGCTACCCGATGGCGATAGCCCGCCAGGCGTGTCAGGCGAGTGACGGGAGTGTCTTCGAAAATAACCGCCCCACTGCCGGCTGCCGCTTGCGCCAGACCGACGCCAAACTTGCCCATGTGCATCTGGCCACCGCGCCGCTGGATCAGCCCACCGTAAAAGGCGGTCGAGTCAACTTCGTGGCGGATCCGATCGGCACCCACCAGCTCTACCTCGCGATCGACGCTACTGCGCAGCGCCTGATATGTCGCTTTTAGCGCCGGAAAGTGAGACGCCTTGCTGGCCAGCTTGATCTTGCCGGTGCGCAGGAAGTCACAATCAATCTCTTCTTGCCGCACCAGTTGTTCCACATAGTCCACCGCGTCGGCGAACGAGCGATAGTAGCGGCTGGCCTGTTCGATACCACGGCTGGCGACCAGCGAGGCAAAATCCTGCGCTACGCCGGTATTGCAGTGCCCGCCGTTACGCGCCGAAGCCTGACTCATCACCTTGGCAGCTTCCAGCACCACTACCTTCAGTCCGCTGCGGGCCAGACTCAGCGCCGCGGAGATGCCGGTAAACCCACCGCCGATCACTACCACATCGGCGGTAGCAGGCAGTTCACCTTGCGCCGCACCGGTAAACGCCGGTGCCGTTGCCTGCCAGAAAGATTCCAGTTTCATCACCCTGCTCCTGTGCGGGTTACAGACCCACCACGGCCGGAAGGCCGCCAATGTCGCGGATTTCGCTATAGCCGTAGTACGGCGTGCCCGGTTCGTGGCCACGGTTGACGAATACCTTGTGGGCGATGCCCAGATCGTGCGCGGTCATCAGGTCGTAGCGCAGGCTGGATGAGACGTGCAGGATTTCGTCCGGGCCACAGCCGAGTTTGTCCAGCATGTATTCGAAACCCTTCATCTGCGGTTTATAGGCACCGACCTCTTCGGCGGTGATGGTCATATGGATTGGCGCGCCGAGCCGTGGCACATGGTGGGCGATCAACTGGTCGGTGGAATTGGTCAGCAGAACCAACGGGAACTCGCTCGCCACTCTGGCCAGTCCTGCCGGCACGTCCGGATGTGGCCCCCAACCGGTGCAGGCGGTCATGATGGCCGCGCTATCTTCAGCGGTACAGGTCACGCGCCATTTGTTACAGGTGCGCTGCAATGCATTGCTCACTACCTGCGGGTAAAGCTTGAAGGCGCCCAGCACTTCATCCAGACGGTAGCGGGCAAAGTCGGTAGTAAATGCCTGCATGTTGTCCACGCTGATGCGATCGGCAAAAACGCTGGCCGCAGCACCGGCCATATCGAAGTTGATCAGGGTGCCGTAACAGTCAAAAGTGATAAATTTCGGTTTAAACACAGCCATGACGTTTCCTCTTGGGATGAGTTAAAAATCGATCAGGACGCTTTTGTAACGTCGACAGGCCTCGAACGCCTGCCGTCCCAGATCCTTGCCGATACCGGAGCCGTGGAAGCCGCCGGTAGGAATGATAAAATCGCCTGAACGGCCGTAGCGATTGATCCACACCGTGCCCGCCGCGATGCCGCGCATGGCGCGTAGCGCGCGCTCGAGACTCAGGGTGTGTACGCCGGCACACAGGCCGTAGGTAGGATGGGCGGCCAGCGCCAGCCCTTCGGTTTCGTCATCAAAAATCTGTACGGTCAGCACCGGTCCGAAAATCTCTTCCTGTAGCGCCGGGCTGTCGGCCGTGAGGTTGGCGATCAGCGTCGGTTGCCAGAAATAACCGTCGCCGGTCGCATCAAAGCGATGACCGCCGACCAGGATCTCCCCTCCTTGCTGACGCGCGGCATCGACGATCTGCTGTACCTTATCGGCCTGGCGGCCGTCGATCATCGGCGCATAGCGACTGTTTTGGTCCCAGGTCACGCCCGGGCGAAACCCCTGACACAGCGCCACCAGACGGGCAATCAGCGCGTCGGCGATGCCGCGCTGCACAATCAGCCGGGTGCCGGCGACACAGGCCTGACCGCCATTGGCGGTAAATCCGCGCACTATGCGTTTGGCGACCTCGTTTACCTCTCCGGCATCGTCAAACACCAATTGCGGACTTTTACCGCCCAGCTCCAGCGTTACCGGTTTCATGCCGTTAAACGCCGCGTCGCTCATGATGCGTGCGCCGGTTTGTGTCGATCCGGTAAACGACACTTTGCGCACCAGCGGATGTGCCACCAAGGCGCTTCCGGTCAGCGCACCGCTGCCTTGAACAATATTCAATACCCCTGCCGGCAGCCCTGCCTGCACCGCCAGCTCTGCCAGACGAACGGTGGAATAAGGCGTCAGTTCTGACGGTTTTAGCACCACCGCATTGCCGGCGGCCAGCGCCGGGCCGCATTTCCATGAGGCCATCGACAGTGGAAAGTTCCATGGCGTAATGGCGCCTATCACGCCATAGGGCTCGGGAACCAGCATGCCAAGACTGGCATCTTGCGTGGGGAAAACGTCACCGCTGTATTTGTCCGCGCACTCGGCATAAAAGCGGATGGCGTCGGCGGTAAACGGGATTTCGTGGTTGACTACGTCGTGGATCGGTCGGGTCGAAGCCAACGCTTCCAACTGCGCCAACCGTTTGTCGTGCTGGATCAACTCGGCCCAGCGCATCAGTACCGCCGCACGCTGACGCGGTGGGCAATGTGACCAGCCGCTCTCTTTGACTGCCCGATCGGCGTTGCAGACCGCGTCATCAACCAGTGCGGCATCTGCCTGTGTCAGTTCGCTGGCCAGGCGTCCGTCGGAAGGCCGCTTTACCGCCAGATCGGTTCCTTTGCCGCTCAGTTGCCGGCCGTTGATAAAGTGGCCAACAGGAAGATCAATGTTATCGGGATCGAAACTTAACATCGTTGAATCCTTAAATTTATCGGCTGGTGGAATAATCTTGTACGACACAGGGGTAAATATCCGCACTGGCATTTTCACGCGCTTATTCACTTAATGCAGAAAGTATGCCAGCCAGTGGAAAAATAAAAATGCGTAAAAAGGGGCTGAAAAAAATTTTATGCCGTAATCCAGGGCGAAATTTCACCGATAAACCGCAATGGTAAATAGATGATTTACATCACAATATAAGCGCACCATTGCAGGGCAGAGTTGTTATAATGCTGCACCAAATAAGTCAGATCGAGCGTTGACCGGCGCGGCGTAAAATAGCGGAACGCCCGTGAGAATTAATCCGCACGGGCGTGTTAAATGACTGGCTGCGATTAATTTCAGCGCAGACTGCCAAAATGGAATGCTTTAATTTCAAGGTATTCATCAATGCCGTAATGGGAGCCCTCTCGCCCGACGCCGGACATTTTTATGCCGCCAAATGGCGCGACTTCCAACGAGATGGCGCCGGTGTTGTACCCAACCATGCCAAACTCCAACGCTTCGCCGACCCGCCACGCGCGGCGTACGTCTTCGGTAAAGAAATAGGCTCCCAGCCCATAAGGAGTATCGTTGGCCATGGCGATCGCCTGTTGTTCGCTGTCAAACACGAACAGTGGCACTACCGGTCCGAACGTCTCCTCATGAGCAATACGCATTGCGGCGGTAACCTCACCCAACACCGTGGGCGTTACAAAGCAGCCTTCTCCCTGCATGATACCGCCGGCCAATAGCGTTGCACCGTGGCTGAGCGCATCATCGATATGTCCATTGACCTTGGTCACCGCTGCCGCGTTGATCAGCGGGCCAATGGTGCTATCAGCACTAAAACCATCGCCAACGGACAGTTTCGCCACTTCTGCCAGCAGTCGTTCGACAAAACGCGGATAGATGCCGCGCTGAACCAGAATGCGGTTGGCACACACGCAGGTTTGCCCGGCATTGCGGAATTTACTGGTCATCACGCCGGCAATGGCGATCTCCAGATCGGCATCGTCAAAGACAATCAGTGGTGCATTACCGCCCAATTCCAGACTGAGACGTTTGATGCTGTCGGCACTTTGCTGCATGAGCAATTGCCCCACGCGGGTGGAACCGGTAAAGGAGATTTTACGCACCGTGCGGCTGGCGGTCAGGGTCGCGCCAATCTCCTGCGGCAGACCGGTGAGGATTTGCAATACCCCTGGCGGGAAGCCGGCGCGAGTAGCCAGTTCCATCAGTGCCAGCGCGCAGAGCGGCGTCAGTTCCGATGGTTTCACCAAGATTGGGCAACCGGCCGCTAGCGCCGGCGCCACTTTACGGGTGATCATTGCAATGGGGAAATTCCACGGTGTTATTGCCGCAGCCACCCCCACCGGCTGTTTGAGCACCAAAATGCGTCGATCGCCGCTGGGGGCGGGAATGGTTTCGCCGTAGATGCGGCGTGCCTCTTCCGCAAACCATTTTACAAAGCCGGCGCCGTACAGCACTTCACCCTTGGCCTCGGCCAGCGGTTTTCCCTGCTCGGCAGTCATCAGCGTGGCCAGATCGTCGGCGTTGGCGAGGATCAGTTGATGCCAGTTCTCCAACAGCTGAGCGCGCTGGGCGTTACTGGTTTGCCCCCACTCATGGCGGATGGCATCGGCAAAGGCAATGGCGCGGGTGGTCTCGGCGGTGCCGAGCGCCGGCACCGTGGCCAATATCTTGCCGTTGGCAGGATTGATTACCGGCAGCGTTTCCCCACCGTCGGCGCTGGACCAGCCACCGGCAAAGAAAGCCTGTTGGCGCAGCAGTTGTCGATCGTTCAAACGTTGAGCAAGCATGGTGTCCCCTTTTTTCAGCGTAGTTTTTACTCTAGCGAAGTACGGGGAGCGATTGCTGCGTAATGCCGGCTCGCGGTGAAATCGTGCAACGGTTTTTCAGTATGGAACAACATTTTATGCCGTGGATAATCTCGCTACCGAGCCGGCGAACCCCAGGAGCGGATAATTGCGATCGCGCTACGTGAAATCTGTAGACGTTGGCCTGGCGTTACCCGGCAGATTTATTGTAGCGGCATCATCATTATGCGCCGGCAAATGCCATTTATTACATTTATGTTTCATAGTGACGCCGTCACCCCCTTCAGGCTGGTTGCCAGCGGTTAAAACCTCCGCGAAAAGGGGAATTTTCAAACCAAATAACCCGTTGATTAACATGGGGAAAACAATTAACAAATCTAAATACAATTAATTATTGAGTACAACCTTAAAAAGCCATATATTGGCCGCGCTTTTACATGGCCCATTTACTTTTTAACCTGTTTATTCAACTGCGGCGTGCTGATAACCCCGGTTGTAGGAGAGATATGATGACGGATAAAGTCCGTATTGATACTTTAGGTGCGAATACATTAAACGGAAACAACGAAACCTATTTGGCGCGACAAGCTGAATTTGAGTCGAACGTTAGGAGTTATCCACGTAAGCTGCCGTTGGCGATTGCCAAAGCACAAGGCGTCTGGATTACTGATGTTGAAAACAACCAATATCTTGATTGTCTGGCAGGCGCCGGTACGCTGGCGCTGGGTCATAACCACCCTGATGTTCTGCAAAGCATCCAAAATGTCATTACTAGCGGCTTGCCGTTACATACCCTCGATCTGACTACGCCGTTGAAAGACCAGTTCTCAGATTATCTGTTGTCTTTATTGCCAGGCGCTGGCGAAGAGTATTGCCTGCAATTTTGCGGTCCTTCTGGCGCTGACGCCGTTGAAGCCGCACTGAAACTTGCCAAGAAACATACCGGCCGTAGCGGCGTGATCAGCTTCTCCGGCGGCTATCACGGCATGACCCATGGCGCGCTGGCGGTAACGGGTAACCTGTCGCCGAAGGCGGCAATCAATGGCATGATGCCGGAAGTCCAGTTTATGCCTTACCCACACCAGTACCGCTGCCCGTTGGGTATCGGCGGTGACGCCGGGGTGAAGGCGCTGACCTACTACTTTGAAAACCTGATCAACGACGTTGAAAGCGGCGTGCGCAAGCCGGCTGCGGTGATCCTGGAAGCGGTGCAAGGCGAAGGCGGCGTTAACCCGGCGCCGGTTGAATGGCTGCAACGCATTCGCAAGGTGACGCAGGAGCACGGCATTCTGCTGATTATCGATGAGGTTCAGGCTGGTTTCGCCCGTACCGGCAAGCTGTTTGCCTTTGAACATGCCGGCATTGAGCCAGACATCATCGTCATGTCTAAGGCGGTTGGCGGCGGTCTGCCGTTGGCAGTGCTGGGTATCAAGAAACAGTTCGATGCCTGGGAACCTGGCCATCACACCGGTACCTTCCGTGGCAACCAGCTGGCGATGGCGACCGGCCTGACTACCCTGAAATTCCTGAAGGAAAATCAGGTGGCGGCCAAAGTGGCCGAGCAAGGCGAATGGCTGAAAGGCCAACTGGCCGAGCTGCAAAAACGTTATCCGGTGATTGGCCACGTGCGCGGTCTGGGCCTGATGATCGGTATCGAGATCGTCAAGCCGGATCAACCGCAGGATCATATGGGTTGCTACCCTGCCGATGGCGAGCTGTCCGCCCTGTTGCAGAAAAAATGCTTCGAAGCCGGGTTGATCCTGGAGCGTGGCGGTCGCAACGGTTGCGTACTGCGCCTGCTGCCTTCGTTGTTGATCACTAACGATGAACTGAACATTTTCCTGGACAAGTTCGAGAACGCCCTGCTGTCCGCTGGCGTCCGACCGGTTTGAGTGGAGTAAATTGGTAATGTCCGAGTCAAACCCGATTCTGGCGGCGTCTGCGCACAGCACCGAAGCCTACCAGCAAGCGATCGCGCAGACCAGTCAGGCGGTGGTGCAATGGCTGCAACAGCCCGAGATGTATCAGGGCAAAACCGTTGCCGAACTGCGCGAACGTATCCGGCTTGATTTTAACCCTCAGGGCCTGGGTAACCAGGCCGCGATTGAGCGTGCGATTGAGTATTTTTTAAAAGACAGCCTGTCGGTGCATCATCCGCAGTGCGTTGCGCACCTGCACTGCCCGAGTCTGGTGGTAAGCCAGGCCGCCGAAGTGCTGATCAATGCCACCAACCAGAGCATGGACTCCTGGGATCAAAGTCCGTCGGCCACCATCATCGAGATGAAGCTGATCGAATGGTTGCGTAGCCAGGTAGGCTATCAGGCTGGCGATGCCGGGGTGTTCACCAGCGGCGGCACCCAGAGCAATCTGATGGGGTTGATGCTGGCGCGTGACGCGTTCTTTGCGCGTCAGGGACACTCTGTCCAGCAGGATGGCCTGATCGGCGACCTGCGCAAGATTAAGGTATTCTGCTCCGAAAACGCCCACTTCTCGGTGCAGAAGAACATGGCGTTGCTTGGTCTCGGCTATCAGTCGGTTACGCTGGTTAAAACCGATCGCTTTGCCCGCATGAACGTCAACGATCTGGCCGACAAACTGGCGCAGGCGCAGGCCAACGGTGAGCAGGTGCTGGCGATTGTCGCCACCGCCGGCACCACCGACGCCGGCGCCATTGACCCGCTGCGGGCGATTGCCGCGCTGGCGGCCGAGTATCAGGTCTGGTTGCACGTTGATGCGGCCTGGGGCGGCGCGCTGCTGTTGTCGGAAAAGTATCGTGACTATCTGGACGGCATTGAACTGGTGGATTCCATTACTCTGGACTTCCACAAGCAGTTCTTCCAGACCATCAGCTGTGGCGCCTTCCTGTTAAAAGAGGCGCGCCATTATGAACTGATGCGTTACCAGGCGGCTTATCTGAACTCCGAGTTCGACGAGGCCCAGGGCGTACCTAACCTGGTATCCAAGTCGTTGCAGACTACCCGCCGCTTTGATGCCTTGAAGCTGTGGATGGGGCTGGAAGCGCTGGGGCAGAAGCAATACGCGGCGATCATCGATCACGGCGTGACCCTGGCGCAGCAGGTCGCACAGTATGTCAGCGAGCAGCCGGCGCTGGAACTGGTGATGCAGCCGCAGTTGGCCAGCGTGCTGTTCCGCCATCGCCCTGCCCAGCTGGCAACGGCCGGCGATGCGGCGGTGGCGTTGCACAACCAGAAAATTGGCGATGTGCTACTGGAATCAGGGCGTGCCAACGTCGGCGTTACCGAGTTTGCCGGCGTAACCTGCCTGAAGCTGACGCTGTTGAACCCGACGGTGACGCTGGAAGACATCAAGGTGCTGTTGGCGCTGGTTGAACGTACCGCTCAGGAAATCCTGGCGGCGTAATCTGCCGGTTCCGCACCACTTAAAAAGCCACCCGTTGTTACGGGTGGCTTTTTTGTCAGCGTATGTCGACGGGCGTCAGCGTGGTTACAGGGTGAAAAACCGGCATCAACCCCCGTTGGCTTGATGGCCGCCAGATACCCGTGTGTCGATGAGTCGCTGGCAATGAATGCCGAATTGGCTCAAGGCCAAGGCTGGGCCGGTGCAATGGCGCAGCTCGAAGTATAGGCAATTAATTACGTTTTTCTTATGTTATGCGTGCCGGAGCGGCGACCGCAGGTGTGCAAAACCAGCTGTCGCAGCCAGCGGTGGGCAGGTTCCATCTCCATGCGCGGGTGCCACATTTGCGATACGGTTATGCCGCCAGTTTTTACTGGCAGTTCAAACGCCCGTAGCGCCGAGGTGCCGGATTCAGCATGCATTGAGGTGTTACGCAGATAGGACGCTGGCACCAGCGCCACCAGATCGGAGGCCTGTGCTACCGCCAGCGCCGCCGGGAAGCTTGGCACCACGGCGGCAATGTTGCGCGTCAGCCCCTGTTCGGCCAATGCTTCGTCGACCGGCCCATAAGGCAGGCCGCGCCGCGACGCGACCACGTGGTCGCATGCGGCATAGTCTATGGCGTTAAGGGTTTCAGCCGCAGTCAACGGATGTCCGCGCCTGACCACGGCAACAAAACGATCGTCGAACAGCCGCTGAATGCGGATTTCCGGCCCCATATCGCCCAGCACGCCGATTTCCAAGTCAACCAGCCCTTCGCGCAGGTAGCGAGCGGTCTTTTGCGGTTTTGGCGCAAAGCGCAGCCGCACTCGCGGCGCGGCCTTGGCCGCTGCGGCAATCAGCGCCGGCCCTAGCGCCTCGACAAAGCCGTCATTGGCACGAATGACGAAGGTGCGATCCAATAGCGCCAGATCCAGCGCCGAACTGGTCGGCCGCAGCAGTGCCAGCGCCTCGCTGACGGCATGCTGCGTTCGTGCGCGGATTTGTTCGGCGTGTGGTGTCAGCACCATGTTGCGCCCTGCCCGTACCAATAACGGATCGCCGGTAACGCTGCGCAGGCGGCCCAAGGTTCGACTCATCGCCGAAGCGCTCAGGCCAAGCCGGCGCGCCGCCCTCGCTACGCTACCTTCAGCCAGCAACGCATTTAGCGCAATCAGCAAATTGAGATCGGGTTCAGCCATCGGTGGACGCTCGCAGTGGGTGGCAAGATAAGGCGTTTGGTGCAGGTTATAACTGCAAATGCTGCGCCTTCCGCCTCTTATCCTACAGGGTTATCTTGGCGCTACCAACTATCACTACCACGGAGTGCTGCCGATGGAACTCTTCTCCAACCAGCCAAACGATGAAGGCCTGCCGGGGCGCGAACGCGGTCTGGCAATGTTAGCGGTCATGGCCACCACCACTATGGTGGTTTTTGACGGCACCATGGTTAATATCGCGTTGCCGCAAATAGCCAAGGCACTGGGCGTTTCTGCCGCCGCTACGGTGTGGGTGGCCAACGGTTATTTGCTGTCTGCTGCCATGACGCTGGCAATCTTTGCCGCACTCGCCAACCGGGTCGGTTTTCGCAGCCTGTTTCTGTTTGGTCTTGGCGTGTTCACCCTCGCGTCTTTGGGGTGTGTACTATCGAGTTCGCTGAAGATGCTGATTGCCATGCGTCTGTTGCAGGGCGTTGGCGGTGCCGCTACGTTGAGCATTGCGCCGGCGATCCTGCGCTCGATTTTCCCCAACCGCCTGCTGGGACGCATACTCGGCATCAACGCGCTACTGATCGCCAGCATTACCGCCATTGCGCCGATTGTTGGCGGCACCCTGCTGTCGGGTCTGAGCTGGCAGTGGCTATTCGCCATCAATCTTCCGCTGGGCATGGTGGCTCTGACGCTGGCCTGGCGCGCCATCCCCGGCTCTGCGACCTCGCGAGAACCGTTTGACGTGGCGGGCGCGCTGCTGTCCGCTGCAAGTCTGGGGGCGCTGATCATGTTGGCGAACAGCTTTTCTTATGGGGCAGCGTTTAGCGCCAATATGCTGTTTACCGCGCTGACTTACGCATTGGGCGCGTCGATCGCCGGACTGGCCTTTATCCACCGACAGCGCCGGGCGCCCAAACCGCTGTTGCCGCTGACGATGTTCACCTCGGCACGCTTTTCATTAGCGGCGTTAACCTCGTTGGCATCGTTTGTCAGCCAGGGTATTACCTTTGTTGCCCTGCCGTTTTTGTTTCAGCAGGTTTACGGCTATAGCGCGCTGTTTTCGGCGCTGCTGTTCACCCCCTGGCCGTTGGGTATCATGCTGGCTGCGCCTCACGCCGGTCGCCTGGCCGACCGCTATTCACCGGTGATGATTTCTACTCTGGGTCTGGCAGTGTTTGCCCTCGGTTTGAGTCTGTTGGCGTTATTGCCCGAGGCGGCCTCTACGTGGGATATCAGCATGCGTAGCCTGGTGTGCGGCATCGGGTTTGGTTGCTTTCAGAGCCCCAACAATCGCGAAATGCTGTCAAACGCGTCGCGGGAAAACAGCGGCTATGCCTCCGGCGTGCTGGCGATTGTGCGTACTTTCGGCCAGTGCCTCGGCGCGGCGATGGTAGGCGTGATGCTGTCGGTTACCGCGCATCCAGGCGCCACGAGCATGGGAATAATCGCGCTGGAGGCGCAGGCGGTACGTTTGAGCCTGTGGCTGGCGGTGGCCGCCACGCTGCTGGCGGGCGCGTTCAGCGTCAGCCGCTTGCGCAGCGTCGGCGTTCAACGGAAAAACCGGGCGTAAGCGACCAGCCCGGCGTTGCGGGCTGGCCTGTCGATTTATCGCCAACCGCCAGTTGCCGCTAACGGTGGTTGGCGGGAGGCGATGCGCCGGTTATTCAACGGTCAGAAATGCCAGCTCAAACCGGCGTTGATGCTGTTGTCCTGATAGTTATTTGACAACACCCCAGCATAACCCAGCGACAGCGAGCTATTGCTGTTCAATGCCGCCTCGACGCCGACCTTCAGCACCAGGCCATCACGCGATGCCGGCACGCTGTTTACGGTCATCGGCACGGCGCCATCGTTAAACCGTAGCCCGATTGCCCGTTCCGATTTGCCATACTGATGTTGCCAGCCCAACGCGTTGTGCAGCGCAACCGTGGCGTTATTACTCAGCGTCCAACCGAGGCGAGTACGCAGCCCCAGGGTTGTCAACATGGCCTCGGTATGCTGTTTATCGCCGCGCAGCGCCGCCGCGCCACCTTTTTCCTGAATGTCGTCACCGGCGACATTGACATAGGCCAGATTGGCGAACGGCTCCAGCGCCAGCCAGCCGGCGTTGATGCCGTACCCTGCCTCGGCGAACAGTTGCCCGCTGCGCGCGCCATATTTCGCCGTTGCACGATCCGCATTGGCACCGTAGCCGATCGTACGGGAGCTGTCGATGCGGTGCCAGCTATAGCCGGCACCGGCTCTCAGCGCCAACGCGCCGAAGCTTGTCCCGCCATACGTTGCCAAATGGTAGTTATCGCTGCTGGCGTTAGAACCGTAGCCGCCGTGCAGCGAGGTTCGGGTATAGCCCGTGGCCATCCCGATGCGCCCTTGCCCGGTAAGCGCCGTGTCGACGCCGAGCAATACCCCGTAGGTCGACGCCTGAAAACCGGCGGCATTGCCATCACCCGATGCATGATGCCAGGCGCCAATTGGCTTCACCCAGGCGCCGCCGGCATCCGCCTTGATCTCGGAGCTTGGCGACAGCCCTTGCGCCTGGCGCAGCCGGCCGTTTAACGTATCGCGCAGATAGCGGCTGTTGTTGACCAGCGTGGTGGCGATATCGGCATGGATCTGGCCCGACAGCTGACGGTAGGCCTGACGTGCAGCTTCTGCCGTCCCGCTGCCGAGGATGCTTTCATATACCGGGTTACCGGCGTTCAACGCCTCCGCCGCCGTCGCCACCTCGCGTTCATTCCGCGTCTGCGCTACGCTGGCGAAGCGGGTAGCGTTGCGCCCGACGTTGAGTGTCACCTGGCTCGGTTGGTAGCTTAAATCGGTAGCGATGAACAGGTAATCAGACGCCAGCGCGTCAAATTGCCCGCTGACGCCCTGCTGCGCGTTCAGGATAGCGTATTGCTGCCCCAGCAGGCTGTGAGCCTCTCGTCGGGAAAGCCGATTACCCTGGTTTTCCAGCCTGACGCTGACCTGGCCGCCGCCGATAGTGGCGGCGCCGTCGCTGAGGATACGATTGCTGTGTCCGTTGGCGTCGACCTCGACAGCGTAGCGGGAACCGGGGGCGAAACTGACATCGCCGGCTACCCGCAGCGCGGCTATCGGGTTGCCGGGCGCGACGTTGCCACCACGCCCAATCGTCAGCGAGCCGACGCTGCCGGTGCCGGCCAGCGTGCCGCTGCCCTCGACGCTGACGTCTGAAGACACGGATCCATTAACCAGCAGCACGCCCTGATTAACCTGCGTTGGCCCGAGATAGCTATTGGTGCCGGATAATTCCAGCGTGCCGGCGCCGGTTTTGGTCAAGCCGCCGTGGCCGCCAATGTTATTGGTCCAGTTGTCGTAGCCGCATTCGATATTGCCGCAGACGCGCCGGTTACCGTTCTCCGCATCAATCACGCCGCCAATGCCCGGCAGGTTGGCGACAAACTGGCTATCTTGATAGGAACCCTCGATATACAACTCTTTGGGGATATCAGCGGCGGTGACAAACATTTTAGGGCCGCCAATGGCGCTGGCCAGATTGAGTTTCCCCCAACCGTATACCGCATCCAGCCCTTTGTCGCCAAGGTCGCTGGCGGTGGTGAACAGTACCGTGGCGATTTGCGACGCCGTCATATACGGGAAGCGCTGCATCAGCACCGCCGCCGCTCCAGACACCATCGGCGCAGCCATTGAGGTACCGGTTTCGACAGCGTAGCCGGGTTGGATCAGCTTTTCGCCGGTCTTGCCGTAGTGCTGATAGTCGGTTTGTGCGGAGGTGCTATAAATATCGCTGCCCGGTGCGGAAAGGCAGTAACTTGCCGTATAGCCGCAACGGGTGGAACTCAGATGCAGCGCGTCGTCCTGGTCCAGATTGGTCACGATAATAAAGTTGGTTAATGCCTGCGGGAAAAAGTAAGGCAAGGACGGTGCGCCTACCGGCAGATTGTAATTGTTCTCATTGCCGGCAGCAAACACCACCAGCTTGTCAAAACGCACCGCGCGCAGCAGTGCGGCATAGATCTGGCTTTCATTCTCAAGCCCTTGTCCTGGCACCGGTTGGCCGGCCAGTTCGTTAATACTGGCGATCTGCTGCGGGGTTATCCGGGCGAAAACCTCTGCTTCGGTTATTGCTTGGTACAGCGGTCTGCCATCGGCTAAAAAGATGTCATTTCCCGCCTCGTCCTGCTGGATGGGGATATCGTCCCCCCAGCTATTGTTAAAGATGCGGGTGTCGCTTTGGATTAGCTTCTCAAAGTAATTATTGTCATTGTCAATAAATTTTGCTGAAACCAGCCCTGCGTTAAAGGCGACGCCATGCATCTCGTTGCCATCACGCGCCGCTGCGGCAATACCGGCCACATGGGTACCATGGTCGCCAAACATGATATCGCCCAGCTGCGGAAAACCATCAAGCGCGTCGAAATTATACGCATCGTTCGCATCAACCTTATTTAATCTCCCGTTAAATTCAGGATGTGTAAATACAGACTCATCAAATATGCCAATACTGACACCGTTGCCGTTATAACCTCTGGCATAGGCATGCTGCGCACCGATCGCCTCCAGCCCCCATTGTTTGGTAAATTCCATGCTGCGCCAACTGTCGGGCACGCCAGCCTGTGCGGTCTCACGGTATCCTTCGGTGGCCATGGCGTGGCACGACATGAAAATAAGCAAATACAAACCAGATGGTTTAAAAGGTAAACGTTTCATTTCAACCTGCTCCCTGTTGCTATCCGTTGCTGGGAATGAAGTTTTGCTATTTTTTTCAGGTTTTGGCAAACGGTTAAAATAAGGACGCGCAGGCTGTTGATGAACCGTTGAGCTAACCCCCTGAAAAGCCATTTTTTCTAAGATAATCCTTATGTTATGTCTGAGCTGACCAACGAACGCTCGGTTTGACGATCGGATAAAAGATATGCTGGTAGTCGTTGGTCCGAGAGCGGATTAAGTGATAAAAACGACATCAGAAAGCCCTTTGTTAGCGGTAAGTAAAGAAACTGACTATCCTTGAAACAGCGGATGCAACAGAACGCTGCCCTTTGCAGGGCTAGCGCATCCAGGCACGTATCGACATGCAGAAGCATTTAAAATAAACGTTTTTCTCATAATCAATTGCCATCATTGATATTTCGAATGGACAATTTTGAGTATTGGAAATTTTCATGAAAATCACTGGTGTGTATATGGGGTTATTTTAACAAGGAGTAGTCATGAAGGATAAAAAACCAGATCAGCTACGTCGGTTATTGGTTAAAGCACCTTTGCTGGCTCCATTATTAACAACGCTACCGGCGACAGCCAAAGAGAAACTGTTATATTCCCTTACTGAAGACAAGGTGACAGATGCTATCCCGTTTCAGGGCCAGTCGCTGTTGCTGAAAAACGCAAATATGGTCGTGACCATGGATAAAGACCGGCGCGAAATTAAAAATGGCTGCGTTTTTATCAAAGGCAATACGATTATTGCCGTGGGTTCCGAAAGCGAAGTGCCGCAAACGGCAGACAGAATTATCGATCTGAAAGGTCATATCGTTATTCCAGGTCTGATTAACACTCACCACCATATGTATCAAAGCCTGACCCGTGTAGTACCTGCGGCTCAGGACGGAGAACTCTTTACCTGGCTGACCACGCTGTATCCTATCTGGGAAAAGCTGACCCCTGAAATGATGAAAGTTGCTACCAAAACTGCAATGGCGGAGCTGATGCTTTCAGGTTGTACCACTTCCAGCGATCACCAGTACGTTTACCCGAACGGCATCAAGCTCGATCACAGCATTGAAGCGGCGCAGGAGATGGGGATGCGCTTCCATGCCTGTCGCGGTAGCATGAGCGTAGGCAAAAAACAGGGTGGACTACCGCCGGACTCTATCGTTGAAGATGAAAAGTTCATTCTCAACGATACTCAGCGCTTGATTGAGCAGTTCCACGACGCTAAACGCGGTGCGATGCTCCGCATCGTGGTTGCACCCTGTTCGCCGTTCTCGGTCAGCGAAGGGCTGATGCGCGATTCCGCGAAACTCGCCCGGGCACACGGTGTCTCCCTGCATACCCACCTGGCAGAAAACGTCAGCGATATCGAATACAGTAAAAAGACTTTCAACAAAACGCCTGCGCAGTATGTGGAAGACCTGGAGTGGATCGGGCACGACGTATGGCATGCGCATTGCGTGAAGCTTGACGATTATGGCATTAAGCTGTTTGCCCGCACCGGTACCGGTGTTGCGCACTGCCCTTGCTCCAACATGCGTCTTGGTTCTGGTATCGCGCCAGTGCGCCATATGCTGGATGCAGGTATGCACGTGGGCCTCGGAGTGGATGGTTCTGCCTCTAACGACAGCTCCGATATGATTGGCGAAGTGCGCCAGGCTCTGCTGCTGCAACGTGTTGGTTTCGGCCCGCAAGCGCTGACCGCACGTGAAGCGCTGGAAATTGCCACCCTTGGTGGCGCAAAAAACCTCAATCGCGACGACATTGGTGCGCTGGCACCGGGCATGATGGCGGATATTGCGGTGTTTAACCTGGAAGGCGTGGGACTTGCCGGGGCGCAGCACGATCCGGTTTCTGCACTGGTGTTCTGTAACCCAGGTAAGGTTGCTTACAACATCATCAACGGTCGTGTGGTGGTGGATAAAGGTAAGGTGACTAGCGTCGATGTGCCGGTGATCGTTGAGCAACACAATCGCCTGGCTCATCAACTAGTGAACGGCTAAGCCCTCTGGCGCCGCACAGCCTCCTTGGCCGCTGCCAAGGAGGCGCAGGAAATATTTCAATCTCGCGCAATGATGGTCGACTCTGCCGTGCGGTGGCATACCCTTGATTTAACCACCGGCCCGGTGTACCAGGCGGGCTGGCCGTTTAGCGATCGATGCCGTTGGCGTTTACCCGCATGCCCTTTACCGCCCATACCGGCGGTTTGCGATACAGCAGCGGATAGGCGATGCCGGTAACCACCAGGCTGATTACCCAGGAAATATCGGTCCCTGGCAACAGATTGGCATATGGACCGGCAAAGAAGGCGTTATCGACAAACGGCAATTGCACCACAATGCCGCCAAAGTACACCAGCAGCGCCCGGCCGTTGATCAGACCGTAACGACCGCCGTCGGCGCTAAAAATCGATTCGGTATCATAGCGTTGCCGGTTAATCAGGTAGAAGTCGATCAGGTTGATCATGCACCAGGGGATCAGCACCGAAATCAGGGCAAAAATCAGGTTGAGGAACACCTGGACAAAGTTGGCCGAGGCCACCAGCGCTACCAGTACCGAGCTCACCAACACCAGCAGTGAAAACAGAATGCGCATGCGCGCATTGGGCAACCATTGCGGCATAAAGGTTTGTACCGAGGTGATCAACGACAGCACCGCACCATACAGATTCATCGAGTTGTGACAGATGATGTTGACCAGAAACAGTACCATCAGAATCGGCCCTAGCCAGCCGGTCGCCTGACGTACCGCCACCATGGCATCGTCGGTGCCACCCACCAGATTGACGGCCACCATGCCGAAGACGAATGCCAGGATGGTACCGCAGCAGGCTCCCAGATAGGTGTAGATAAAGGGTTGGAAGATACCCACGCTTTTGGGCAGATAACGCGAATAGTCCGAGGTGTACGGCGAGAAGCTCACCTGCCACACGGCGCAGATGCAAAAGGTGGCGAACCAGCCGGTCAGGCTAAAACTGCCCCGCAGCCAAAAGTCGGCCGGCAACGGCTGCGTCAGCATCAGCCACAGCCCGAGCAGCAAGGCACTGCCCATGATCCAGGCACCTACCTTGTTGATCTTGTGAATGAAGTTATAGCCGACCACGCCAATCAGCGTCGCTACTATCGCGCCGATAATGGTTGCGCTACGGATCTCCAGCGCCGGGATCACGTTATTGATCACCTTGCCCGACAACGTGATGTTCGAAATGAAAAAGCCGAGGTAAATCACCGTGGTGAAAACAATGACCAGCAGCGAACCGTAGCGGCCGAACTGCGCGCGGCTTTGTACCATCTGCGGGATACCGACCTGTGGCCCCTGGGCAGAGGTGAGCGCCAGAAAAATCCCACCAAACAGATGGCCGGCAATAATGGCCGTCAGTGCTGAAAATACGTTCAGATGGAAAGTGTGAGTAGCAATCGCACCGGTCACCACCGCCAGCGGCGCGATGTTGGTGCAAAACCACAGGGTAAACAGACTGCGGGCATGGCCGTGGCGCTCGTTGGCGGGCACATAGTCGATTGATTTGTCTTCAATAAGCGTTGTCTGGTCTGGCTGAGAATGCATATATCCTCCGCGTGGAGTGAATTATTATTTTTAACGGTTGTAGGGTTGCTGCTGAAAAAAACGCGCAACCAACCGGACAACAGCGCGTGTCATCAGAGCCTGATTAGCCGAATGTGTGTCTCCTGACGCCGGCGCGAGCTGGTGTCACAGCGGATTTTCCTCTGCCATGGCGGGCATTGGGCTGCCCGTCACGGCCAACGGTTAGCGCATGATGAAAGGATCGTCGATAGGATCATCACTGGTGCGCAGCCACACCGTTTTGCTGGTGGTATACTCCAGCGCCGCGTCGAATCCGCCTTCCCGACCAAAACCGGATTGGCCGTAACCGCCAAACGGCGCCAGCGGCGATACCGCGCGGTAGGTGTTGAGCCACACCACGCCGGCACGCAATTGGCGTGTGACGCGATGGGCGCGCGTGAGGTTGCGGGTGAAGATGCCAGCGGCCAGCCCGTACGCAGTCGCATTGGCCAGGCGCAGCGCATCGGCCTCATCTTTAAAGCTCAGTACCGACAACACCGGACCGAACAACTCTTGCGATACGCAGTCTGCTTGCGGATTCCGGCTGCAATCGATGATGGTTGGCGGATAGTAAAACCCTGGCAGGTCGATCTCGTGATGCCCGGTCACCAATTCCGCCCCCTGCGCCAGAGAGCGGCTAACGATGGCCTGAATGCGCGTTTTCTGCTGTAGCGTACACAAGGGGCCAAACTGCGTTTCCGGCTGCTGCGGCGCGCCAATAACGATACTGCGCGCCTTTTCGGTCAGCTTGGCCAAGAACGCCGATTTAATGCTTTCCGCTACCAGCAAACGCGATCCGGCGACGCAGCTCTGCCCTGAGGCGGAAAAGATTGCCGCCACCTGCGCATTGGCTGCGCTGTCCAGATCGGCATCTTCAAACACCATAAACGGCGATTTGCCCCCCAGCTCCAGCGAGGTGCTGGCCAGGTTGTCTGCGCTGTTGCGGACTATGTGCCTGGCGGTGTCGGCGCCGCCGGTAAAGGCGATATGATCGACCAGCGGGTGCGCAGTCAGCACCGATCCACATTGTTCGGCGAAGCCGGTGATGATATTGCACACGCCGGGAGGAAAGCCGGCCTGATCGATCAGGCGAGCAAATGCCAGCATCGGTGCCGGTGCCGCTTCGGAGGCTTTAACCACCAGCGTGCAGCCCGCCGCAATCGCCGGACCGATTTTTACCGCCGACAGAAACAGCTGGCTATTCCAGGGAATGATGGCGGCAACGACGCCAATCGGCTCGCGCCGCACCCAGGTTTCCATATCCGGTTTGTCGATGGCCAGTACGCTACCGGACATTTTATCGGCAATACCGGCGTAATAGCGGTAATACTCGGCAACGTAAGCAATCTGCGCCTGCGTTTCGCGGATGATCTTGCCGGTGTCCAGGGTTTCAAGCCGCGCCAGCTCCGGCGCATGCTGCTCCAGTAGATCCGCCAGCCGCAGCAAGAGTTTGCCGCGGGCGCTGGCGGTCATATTGCGCCATTGATCGCTGTAGAAAGCCTGATGGGCAGCCTCCACCGCGCGGTTTACCTCGGCGCTGCGCGCTTCCGCTATCTCGGCCCACGGCGTGTTGGTCGCCGGATTGAGCGAGGGAAAGCGTGTCGCCCCGGCGTCAAACTGGCCGTTGATGTAGAGTTCGAAAAATTCCATGCCGTCCCCCTAGTGAAACTCAGGCATCACGCCGTTGATAAAGCGTTCAAGCGAGGCTTTCTTGCGCTCGAAGCTCATGCCGCTGTCGATCCACAGCGCAAACTCTTCATAGCCCAGATCCTGGTATTTCCTCAGTCGGGCGATCACTTCATTGGCGGTGCCGATCGCCAGGTTCTGGCGCATCGCCTGCGGCGAATAGTAGCTATTGGCGGCAATCTCTTCATCGCTCAGCGGTTGCAGCATCCCCTGCGAAACCGGACGCTGATTCTTGAACCAGGCGCCGAAATAGTTGTAGAAGCGATTGAACTCCACGGCGGCCTGCTGGGCGTCCGCTTCGTCCTCGGCAACATAGCCGTGCTGCAACAGCATGATTTTCAGCGGTTTCTCCGGTTTGATACGCTCACAGGTTTCTTTGAAACAGTTGACCAGCCGCACGATCTCTTCTTCTCCCTGATGCAGCGGCGTCACCTGCACGTTACAGCCGTTTTTAACCGCAAATTCGTGGCTGTTTGGGTCACGTGCCGCCACCCAGATTGGCGGGTGCGGCTGCTGTTTCGGCAGCGGTGACGAGGTGGTTGACGGGAACGACCAGTATTCGCCCTGATGGGCATAATCGCCCTGCCACAGTTGCTTCACCGCCGGGATCAGTTCGCGCATGCGCTGGCCGGCATCCCAGGCGGTCAGGCCCGGCATCAGGCGCTCATACTCGTAGGAATAGGCCCCTCGGGCAATGCCCAGCTCCAGACGGCCGTCGGTGATGATGTCGGTCATCGCCGCTTCGCCGGCCAGACGGATCGGGTGATTGAACGGCGCGATGATGGTGCCGGTTCCCAGCCGCACTCGCGAGGTTCGGTGGGCGATATCCACCAGATTGATGAAAGGATTGGGCGCAATGGTAAAATTCATGCCGTGGTGCTCACCGGTCCAGATGGCATGCATGCCTCCGCGGTCGGCAATTTCACACAGTTGCAGCATCTCCTCATAAAGTTTTTGCTGGGACTCTTCGGGTAACGTCCTTTCCATATGAACGAATAAAGACAGTTTCATCACTCACTCCCGATTACGGTTAGCTGGCAAATTGTTTGATGGCGCCCTGGTTTTCATCGCCGTAATAAATGCTGTAATTACCCACCGCGTTTTCACGCACAAAACGGTTCATCATCGACTGCAAGGCGGTGTCTTTAATCGGCATTGTCACCAGACTCTCAAGCGTGAACCATTCGGCGTGGCGCATAGCGAGCGTCATGCTGCCGGCCTCGGTCGGCAAGGCGCACAGGAACACGATATGCTGTTTGTGCCGTAGGCGATCGTCATAGATGGAATAGACAAAGCCGGGGGTGGCGCCGATCGCCAACTGGTTCATCAGCAGATCCAGCGTTTCGCTGACGCTGCGCTCTCCCACTTCGCAACTCGGTAAGCCATAGCTGCCATCGCTCTGCTTGACCATCACCGCCTGGCCATCAAACTCAATCAACGCACTGACTACGACCGTTGGGCTGGTGATCAGCGATTCGCTATTCTGATATGGCGTGAAGTAGGCGCCACGGTAATAGCCCAATCCGGCGGTGGCATTGGATTCGAACTGTTCTACCCGGCCGATCAAAATGGCGTGATCGCCGGCGTCCACCACCTGGTGCAGCGCGCAGTCAAACCATGCCGAACTGTGGTCTATCAGCGGCACCCCTGCGTCGCTCCAGCGCCAGTCAATCAGCGCAAAGCGATCGTCAATTCTCTGGGCAAAGATATTGGAGGTCTCTTTCTGCTGCTCCGACAGAATATTGATGGCGAAGTGGCTGCATTGCGTGAAGTTGTCCAGATTGGCCGAACGCTTGTCGATGCTCACCAGCAGCAACGCCGGATCCAGCGATACCGATGAAAACGAGTTGGCGGTAAAACCAATCGGCTTATTGTGTTTATCCACCGAGGTCACGACGGTGACTCCGGTCATAAACGCGCCAAAGGCGTCTCGCAGCTGTCTGCGTTTATCCGCGTCCATTGATCACTCCTTCAATATCGTTCTGGCTGGCCTGCCGCTGCGCTGTGGGCCGTAGAAAACCGCGGATCTCGGCATTCACCCGCTGCGCATCCGTCAAACTGACCATATGTTTTGCGTTGTCGATAATCACCACCCGCCCGTTTGGCGCGGCCAGTGCCATTTGTCTGGCCATCTCCGGACTGGAGTTGGCGTCGAATTCGCCGGTGATCACCAGCACCGGACAGCGCAGCGATGACCAGCGTGAGGCATAGACGCGATCGCCGGCGGCAAACGCCTGATAGGCGCGCGCATAGCCCTGCAGATCCACCTGTTGCAGCCAATCGCCCACCTGTTCGCGCAGCCGTTGCTCACCAGGGGTGGCGCTGAACCAGCGCGTCAGCGGCGAATCCAGCTGGGCCTGGCCGCGCGACAGTTGTTCGGCACGATCTAATACCGCCTGGCTGGCCTGCGCTGAACGCTGGAACACGCCGCTGATCACCACCGCATGGTTGGTGCGCTCGGGGTATTCAATGGCGAAACCGGCGGTAATCAACGCCCCCATCGAATGCCCGGCGACAGCGAAATCGGCCTCGGGCTGGGTGGCAAGAAACTCTGCCAGCCAGTGGACGTAATCTTCAAGCGTCGCCGCCTGTCGAAAGCCGTCGCTCTGGCCATGGCCCGGCATATCGACGGCAATGACCCGGTAATCGCGGCTGAACGCTTCGAGCTGCGGATACCAGCACTCGGCGTTCATGCCGACGCCATGGATCAGTACCAGTGGCGCGCCTTCGCCCGCCTCCAGGTAGCTGACCTTCATGTTGTTAAACAGCTGCTGGGTTTTCCTGATCATGTCCTAACTCTTTCAAGTCCATGTAACGGTTGCCGATACGATGATGAGGTCTGCCCCCCAACGCCGCGCCCAAAGCAATCACGATTTCGTCGCTGAAAGGCGCGTCGTTGATGTTGAACTGGAACGTCAGGTAATGCTCGCGGCTACCTTCATCGTTTTTACCCATCATCGGGATCAGAATCGGCGCGTTGGCCGGACCGCGCGTATTGTTGAATGCCAGGTAGCTTTTGCCGTTCACCGCCGAGCGATAATGATTGCCAAAATGCAGGGTATGGATCAGCGCAGAGGCGTGTTCCAGTTCGCCGTCCAGGCCAACGACGGCGCTTTTGCCAAAGGCCTCGATACGATCGCCTGAACCGGCTTCATTGACGATAAGCCCGGTGAGCAACTCCCCCAGCACCGGCGCCATTTCACGGATTTTTGGTGCCAAATCCTGTACGTAGCCCTGGCCGGCCCACGGGTTTTTGACCACGGCCACCGCGGCAATCATCACCAGCGGCGTGTCAGCGGCCTTGCCGCCATCGCTGTAGGTCGTTTCGGTGATAACGAAGGTCTTACGAATATCTGGATGCATACAAACGCCTCGAAAGTAAATCAAATGTTAATGAGTTGTCTCGAGTTGAGGGTATAACATTCGCTCGATTGGTATGTCAAAGTTTGGTATACCATCATACGGTATTCTTTCTGTTATCGGCGTACCTATCCGGGAGTGGTGGATTTTAATGATTAATATTAAACAGTTAGCGGGTTTAAACGCTGAGGGTAGCCGCCCATGGGTTACCGGCTTTCAGCGTTTTTTAATCCCGAAAGATGGCGTGGCAAAGCGTGGAAAAACGCCGGTTGGCAAGGCCTTGCTGCAAGAAAGCGATCTTTTATTCGCCAGATTACGAATCTGTGAGCTATCGCAAATTTACCCCTGTCGGGCAGTGAACGACGTTTGTCGCAGGGAAAACCGGCGTTGATTTGGCGCAGGAAAGGATGTTAATACTAATCTGAATGGGCGCAATTAATTGTTGTTATAAAGACAACTGATAATCCTAAAAAATAGAGATAATCATGATTCAACAGGCATCGTTGAAAATAGAAAATACCCCGGTAACGCTGCGTGAACTGGCGCTGGAAAAAGTCAGGCAGGCGATTATTGCGGGATATTTCCAGGCGGGAGATCGCCTGGTGGAACGCAGTTTATGCGACAGCCTGGGCGTCAGCCGCAGCGTAGTGCGCGAAGTGATTCGTTACCTTGAAGCCGAAGGGCTAATTGAAATTTTGCCCAAGAAAGGCCCTATTGTGGCTATTTTAACCTGGGATGTCGCGGAGCAAATTTATAATATTCGTTTGTTACTGGAACAAAGTGCCGCTCACGACTGTGCACTGAATGCCAGCAAACAGGATAAGAAAATACTGCACGACAAATTAATGGCGATTAATCAGGCATCGGCTGAACAGGATGATATTAAGCGCGTTGCCGCGTCGCAGGCCTTTTATGAAACTATTTTCCAGGTTGCCAAACATGCCATTGCCTGGGAAATCGTCCAGCGTTTGAACAGCCGCATCAGCCGGCTGCGCGCGCTGACGTTGAAAAGCCCGGAGCGGCAACTGGCCGGTTTTGAACGAATGACGCGTATTTATCACGCCATTGAGCAAGGTGATGGGCAATTGGCCAAACAGGAAGTGCTGGAACATTTGACCGAAGCCTCTGCCCTGGCAAAACGTATATTGCAACAGGAGTCCTGAGATGCCCGCATATTGGATTGCCCACGTTACGGTAAAGGATCCGCAGCGCTACCAACATTACATGCATATCGCTCCGCAGGCTTTTCAGCAGTATAACGCCCGTTTTCTGGCACGCGGTGAGCAGGCTATTTCCTTGGAGGGGACGGCGTATGTCAAACATGTCGTCATTGAATTTGACGATTACGCCACCGCGCTGGCCTGCTACCACTCTGACGCCTATCAGCGGGCGAAGCAGCAGCGCGACGGTGTAGCAGAGGTGATGATTACCATCGTCGATGGATTGGCCTAATCCCCTGCATCTATGGCCTGTATTCAGCAAGCTGGCGCCAACAGTCGGCAGATATGGCGTTTGGCAAAGCCGATAAATTCGGCAGTCGCGCCAGCCTGAGTGGCCAGAGTGTCGGGAGCCAATCCCAGATAGGCCTGCTGCGCGGTGCGTAATACCGGTGCATGGCGGGCATCAATACGTTCCAGCAACCAGGCGGCGGCCTGCTGTTTGGGGGCAATCTGCCCGGTTGCCGCGCTATACCAGATGCGAGCCAATGCGAGAACGATGTTCCGCTCGTCCCCGTGCCAGTCATCTGGCGTATTCCATTGCATGACCGTGTCACCAAGAGCCTGAAGGAAATCCCGTTGCGGTATCGCGTCGAACAGTTCCTGCGCTACTGGCCCTTTCAGTGGCACACTGCATTGCCGGACTTTGGTCAGCAGGATCGCCAGATCGTGATCCTGCATCGGCATTTCGAACTGGTGGTGCAAAATATCCTGCCGTAACCATTCGCCAAACTGCAGCTCGCGTTTTGCCGGGTAGCGCCAAGGCACTATCTCTGCAAGACTGACAACCGTGACCTCCAGCGCCCGCAGCGCACTGTCTGCCGCCGGTGGCGCCGAAACCGCCAGCAGCGCGCGCTGCAACCCCTGCCGCAACTGCGCCGACGGCGGCGTGTGCACGGTGACCAGCAGGTCAATATCGCTGTGCGGTTGCAGGCCGCCCTCGAGCGCCGAGCCAAAAAGATGTATCGCGCACAGCGTGTTGCCCAGGTGGCGTTGCAGCTCCGCCTCGGCGAGCGCCAGCTGGCGCGTTATCGTGATGGGGATCTGCCGATCCATTGGATGTACCTCTGCTGGGGAAACGGGGGCTTGAAATTTTCCCGAACATCCCCAGATTGATCGTGGGTTGATAGCAGTGAGTATCGTCGTGAGCAATGATACTCGCCATTTTTTATCGAGTGAAACCTGACATATAGGAGGTAATATCATGGCCTATCGTCCCTTCTCTCTGATACCAACTATCACTGACAACCTGTTCTCCGACCGCTTTGATCGCATGGATCGGTTATTCAGCCGCTTGACCGGCGATGCTCCGTTGTCTGATACGCCAAGTTACAATCTGATTCAACGCGACGACACCCATTATGAACTGACGGTCAGCGTGCCTGGATTCCAGGAAAGTGAGCTGGATATTGCAGTGCAAAATACCCAATTAACGATTTCTGGCAAGCGTGAGACATCGAGCAACGATGAGCAGATAAAATGGCTGCATCGCGGGATTTCACAATCTGCCTTTACCTTGAGTTTCAGCCTGAGCAACCGTATCAAGGTCGGCAGTGCCAATCTGTCCAACGGCTTGCTACAGTTGAGTCTGGAGTATGAAGTTCCCGAAGAGGAAAAACCGCAGCGTATCGCCATCAGCAGCGGCGGCCGCGAGGGAAATGTCCTGGAGCATCAGCAATAATATTAACTGTCGGGCCCCGTTTGGGGCCCGTAGATATTGGCTGACGTGAGGTTGGCGATCACTGCGCCGGCAATGAAACCCAGTAGCCCGGTTTGTACGGCAGCGGCAGGAATTTTTGATGGAACTCGCGGAAGGTGGCGTCCGGATCCAGATCCTTGAACAGTTCTGGGTGCAGCCACTTGGCAATTGCCTGGATGGCGACAAACTGGTACGGGCTGTCATAAAACTGATGCCAGATGGCATGAACGTTACCGTTGTGCGCCACCGGCAGCGTTTTAAATGCTGGCCGCATCATCAGCGCTTGCAGGCGTTTCGTTGCTTCTTCCACATCGGCCCCCGGCCCTACGCCGACCCATTTGCCCACGGTATTGTAGTTCTTCCAGTTCGCGCCGGTGACGATCACCACCTCGGGGTTGCTGGCAATGATCTGTTCAGGATTGAGCGTGCCAAAGGTGCCGGGGATCAACCCCTTGGCGATGTTCTGCCCGCCGGTCACTTCCACCATGCGACCAAAGTTCTCATCGCCGAACGACATGCAGCATTCGTCGTCATAGCCCCCGGCGCGGTCAATCATCACCCGTGGGCGGTGGCCGGTGAAGTTCGCCAGTCGCGAGGTGACGATGTCAATCTGCTGCTGGCGGAAGCGAATAATCTCCTCGGCGCGCTGCGGCTTGCCCAGTACCTGTCCCATGATGTGAATGCTTTTCTCGGCGTTTTCGAACGGTTTTTCACGAAAATCGATGAACACTACGGGAATATCGAGTTTTTCCAGCTTGGCGATCAAGCCGCCTTCGTCGGTTGCCGCTTTTGACTCCAGGTTCATCAGCACCAGATCCGGCTTCAGCGTCAGCGCCTGTTCAACGTTGAAAGTACCGTCTTTGGCACCGCCAAAGGTCGGCAATTTCTTGATCTGTGGATATTTGTCTTCGTAGGCTTTATAGCCGTCATAATCTGCCTTGTGGAAGTCGTCACGCCAACCGACCACCCGTTTGAACGGCTCTTCGGTATCAAACGCTGCGAGCAGGTACATCTGCCGCCCTTCGCCTAAAATGATACGCTGCGCCACGCCGGGCAGCGTCACCTGCCGGCCGCTGACGTCAGTGACCACGATTGGCGCAGCAGTTGCCGAAAACAGCAGACTGATACCAATCATTCCCAGAAATAGTTGCCATCTTTTCATTATTTGCACCTAATTGAATGATAATGATTTCTTTTCTCAAAAAAGCGCAGATAATATGGCCTAACTCGCAGCGTTTGAAAAGACACAAAAATTAATGCAACCGTCACCAGACGCGATAGACTTTTCCGCTGTCGATGCCCTCGATGCTGCGTCGGTAAGCCATGGCTACTCTGCTTACCGGCGCGCTGTCAAAGCCCGGGAAGAAAGCGCCGTATTTTTCTAATGATTCGCTCAATACCGTTGGGCTGACCACGTTGATTCGCAGTCCCGGCAATTCACAGGCGGCCGCCAGAACAAATCCCTCCAGCGCGGCGTTGACCGCGGTAGCGTTGACGCCGGTGCGGATCGGCTGTTGCGCCAGAATTCCACTGGTCAGCGTGAACGATCCACCTGGATTAAGGTAATCTTTGCCGATCAACACCAGCTGTACCTGCCCCATCAACTTGTCATGCAGACCGGAGGCAAACTGTGCGCTGGTCATTTCTGCCAGCGGTGCAAAATGTACGCTGCCGGTCGCCGCCACGATTGCATCGACCCTACCGATGCGGGCAAACATTGCTCTGATGCTCTGTTCCTGCGTTAAATCAACCTGCAATTCCCCCTGCGTCTTGCCGACGCGAATAATTTCATGCTCGTGCTCCAAAGCGCTAACAATGCCACTACCGAGCGCGCCACTGGCACCAATCACCAAGATCTTCATTTTTTTCTCCACTCGCGTTAAACAGGATTACATAGTGATACAGTTGTATTAGCGGAAAAATGGCTAAAAAATTTACTCATCCCAAACTAAAAGTTAGCAATCATGAATAAATTACGCTGTATGGAAGTATTTATCGCGGTGGTTGAGAGCGGCAACTTCAGCGAAGCGGCAAAGCGGCTGGATATCTCGTCGGTGATGGTGGGAAAAATGATCGCCCAGCTTGAAACATTGCTGGACACCCGGTTGCTGCAACGCAATACGCGGCGACAGCACCTGACGGAAGCCGGGAAAGCGTGGTATCAGGACAGCCTTGGCGTGATGGCCGCCCTGCGCAGCGCCGAAGGACGCATTGAAAGCCTGCGGCAGTTCCCTGCTGGCAGTCTGCGCATTTCGGCCCCCACCACGCTGGGCAGTTGCGTGGTGGCCTCGTTGTGCAGCGAGTTTCAACTCCGCTATCCCGAGGTATATATCGAGTTGGAACTGAGCGATCGTTTTGTCGATCCGATCGCCGAAGGATTCGACTTTGCCATTCGCGTTGGCCAATTGCCGGACGATAGCCCGTTTGTTGCCCAGCGCCTTGGTGACTATAAAATGGTGATTGCCGCCTCGGCGGATTATCTGTCCAGCCATCCGGCGCCGCAGAGTATGGCCGATCTGCCTGCACACCGCTGTTTGCGCAATACATTGTGGAACAAGCGTAACGCCTGGCGTAGCGGCGATCTGCCGCTCTGGCCGGAAAATACCGTTTTTAGCTGTAATGACGGCCAAGCGCTGCGGCGTGCCGCATTGGCCGGCGCCGGGCTGATCCTGCAACCGCAGCTGTTGCTGGCCGACGATATTCGTCAAGGGCGATTGATCAGCCTGCTGGAGCACGCCCTGCCTGCACCGCGGCCGATCCACCTGCTGTGGCGACAAGACCTGCGTGCCAGTGCCAAACACCGCAGCTTTATTGACTGGATGCGCGAGCAGGCCCCGGCCGCGCTGGCATAATCGCCAGCGTTGCGATGGCGGGATTACGGCCAATTAATAACATGCCTATCGACCTGTTGGCCGCAAATAAATAATAGCCCGTATGTCCGTACAATTTTTCAGGATATGAAAAATCAATATTTACTTACCTTCGGTACATGCTTAATAACGACGCCATCAGCGCACAAACTGTCAGAACCAGTCCCAGTTGCTGCACCATGCCGGCGAGTCCCAGCATCATCCCCAGCAACAGATAATAGCTCAAGCCGAACAATGCTCCCGCGGCTCCGGCCTGTTCGCGATAACGGTGCAGCGCCTGGCTCAGCACGTTGGGTATCGCTATGCCATAGGCAATTACAATCCCGGCTACCGGTACAAGTATCCACGCCGAGTGTTGCAACCACCAGGCAGCGACACCGGAAAGCAAAGCCAGAGTACATGCATGACGTACCAGCTGTTCCGGTGTCATACCGGTCGTTAACAGTTTCCGGTTCAGGAGGCTGCCCGACAGTGAAGCAAGTGCCAGTAAGACCCCTGTCCATCCAAATGCTCTGGAACTCCACCCCAACAACCTGAAAAGAAACGGAGCCAGGCTGTAATAACTGAACAGCATAGTATTAAGCAGGGCAACGAGCATTGCATTTTTCCAGAGCACACCGTCCCGCGCCATGCGGGAGGCCAGACCGCCCCCCCGGGTTCCTGGCGTGCTCTCCGGCCGCGTTTCCGGCAGTATAACTACCGTCAGCACAAGCAACAGCACTGCCAGCGATGCCAGGGCAATAAATACGCCGGTATGGCCGTACAGACTGACCAGCCAGCCGCCACTTACCAGACCGAAAACCGGACTCAGCGCCAGTGCTGCGCCCATAACGGAAAAGATCCGGGCCAGCGCGGTTGATTCATAACTGTCCCTCAGCATGGTCTGCACCACAACAGACCCGGCGGCGGCGCCCATGGCTGCCACCATACGGGTCAGTAGTAATACGCTGAAATCGGTGGCAACAATTGCCATTGCAGAACCTGTTCCGTAGCAGAGGAGACCGGCCATCATGGCCGGACGTCGTCCGAACAAGTCACTCAGCCAACCCCACAGTGCCACCCCGACAGCAAAGGCGACAAAATAGACTGAAAGAGTCTGAGCGGCGCGCTCACTACTTACCTGAAAAGATCGGGCGATGTCCGGCAACGCAGGGCTGTATACGGTTTCGACCACCTGTGGAAACATAATCAGCAGTGTCAGCAGCCACAGGGGCGGCCGAATAATGGTATTCATGACAATATCCAGGGAAACAGAGAACTGAAGGATATTATTGCTGAAACAACAGCGACTTATTATCATAACAAGGACTTTAAATATTAAATATCGGACAACCAATGAAGATTAACCCCGGCGATATTTTCGATCCGGATAATTTTAATGAACCGGTAATAGGAATTGCGTCCGAGATGGGCGTACACGATTCGGGGCGACACAGTCACCTTCGTCATCAGTTGCTCTTTTCGGCGTCGGGGAGCATCACGATTGAACTGGAAGAAACGCTGTGCCAGCTTCCACCCCGTCGTGCTGCATGGATCCCGGCAGGGACAGTTCATCGCGCCATAATGCGTGGCGTGCTGGCCTATCGTTCCCTCTACTTTTCAACAACGCTGCCGTTATCTGTACTGCCACTGCAGATAGTCGAGGTTAATCCCCTGTTTTTTGAAGTCATCGAACGTATGGCATTCTGGCCATGGGGAATGCCTGCAGAGCAACAGGCCAGTCTCATCACCGTTTTTTGTGAAGAAATACAGACTGCGCGCAGAGAAAACTGGACGTTACAGCTCCCCTCAGACACTCGCCTGAACTTATGGCTGGACAAGGTACGCATGGGCGAATTACCCCCACGCCTTGGCCAGTTGGCCCAACAGGTTGGTGCGTCTGAGCGCACGATAAGCCGGGTCTTTATCAGAGATACCGGAATGAATTATCAGAACTGGCGGCAGCAGTGGAGGCTACTGAAGGCAATGGAAATGCTGTCTGACGGATGGCAGTTAAGCCATGTGGCACAACAGCTGGAATTTGTCAGCGACAGTGCATTCATCACGTTTTTTCGGCAGCATACAGGTACGACACCGGCACGTTATTCACTTAAAAACATTACTGAAAACCAACCCCATTGAAAGTTATAAATTAACAAATATCAATAAGCTAACGTGTTTTTTATTTTTCATAAAGGTTGATTTTCAACCTTTATGTAGGCGGCCGTATCATCGATTAATAGGCCGCCACCTGGCGTGCCATGTCGCGCGTGTAGCGTTGGCTGGCGTTGATCAGCATTTGCGCATAGGCGGTGGTTGCCGCGCCGCCCACCAGCGCGTCGGTGGTGAGTGTTTCAACGATTTTGCCGTGCTGCATCACTGCCACCCGATGACACAGATGGGCGATCACCGCCAAGTCATGGGTTACCATCAAATAGGTCAGATTGGACTCGCGCTGCAAATCCGCCAGCAGGTTGAGGATTTCTGCCTGCACCGACACATCCAGCGCCGAAGTAGGCTCATCCAGCAACAGCACCTGAGGTTGCAGAATCAACGCGCGGGCAATCGCCACCCGCTGGCGCTGTCCACCGGACAGTTGGTGCGGGTAACGGTGGCGAAACGCGCGGTTCAGCCCAACCTTATCCAGCAACACGTTGATGCGGGTATCGCGCTGCCCGATGCGGTGAATCTGTAGCGGTTCTTCCAGGATATCGCCAATGGTATGTCGCGGGTGCAGGGAACCGTAAGGATCCTGAAACACCATCTGCACCCGGCGGCAGCGTTGCGCTTCGATGCGCCGCGTCAGCGGTTGTCCGTCGATGGTCAATTCGCCGTCCCAGTGGGTGAACAGCCCGGCCAGGCATTTGAGTACCGTGGTTTTCCCCGAACCGGATTCCCCCACCAGGCCGTATATCTCACCGGCCCTGACAGCAAAGCTGACGTCATGCAAGACCTGGGTACGTTGGTCGCCGGAGCCAAACAGCAGGTTCAACTGGCTGACATCTATCATATGTTTCATCGGACTCTCCTATTCAGCCAGCCAGCTGGCCTGACGCTGCAATACCGGTAACCGTGCGCGGCGACGTTGCATGTCCGGCAGCGCGTCGATCAGTCCTTGGGTATAGGGGTGTTGTGCGCGGTGCAGTTCTGCGGCGGCAAGCGATTCGACGATGCGCCCGGCATACATCACCAGCACCCGGTCACAGAAACTGCGAACCAGATTGATGTCATGACTGATAAAAATCAGCCCCAGCCCGCGAGACTGAACCAGATCGTCGAGCAATCCCAGCACTTGCAAACGCACCGACACGTCCAGCGCCGAAGTGGGCTCGTCGGCAATGATCAGTTCGGGTTCGGTGATCAGCATCATGGCGATCATGATGCGCTGCCCTTGCCCACCTGAAATTTCGTGCGGATACAGCCGGTAGACCCGCTCTGGTTCGCGAATACGCACCACATCCAGCATTTCCAGCACCTTGGTCCTGGCCTGCGAGCGTTGGCCGGGATGGTGCGTCAGCCAGGCTTCGGCAATCTGTTCGCCGACGCAGATCACCGGGTTAAGCGAATACTTCGGATCCTGCATAATCATCGACATGCGCTTGCCGCGGATCTGGCGCATGCCGGCCTCGGAAAGGTGGCGTAAATCCAGCGTGCCGAACTGCATTCGGTCGGCGCTGACGCGCGCCTTGCTGGGATGCAGGCGTAACAGCGCACGGCCCACGGTGGACTTGCCGGAACCGGACTCACCGACGATTGCCAGCTTTTCCCGGCCAAGCTGAAAGGAAACGCCGCGTACCGCCTGGGTGACCAGGCTACCGTTGATAAAATCGACGTGCAGATTGCGCACGTCCAGCAGCGGCAGATTATTCGCTGCGAGGGTCGAGGATGTCACGTAAGCCGTCTCCCAAGAAGTTGAATGCCAGGCTGTTGATCAGGATCGCCAACCCCGGAATGGTCACCACCCACCAGCACTCCATCATGTAGCTGCGACCGCTGGAAATCATCGCCCCCCATTCCGGTTCCGGTGGCTGCGCACCGAGGCCGAGAAACCCCAGCCCGGCCGCGGTGAGAATGATGCCGGCCATATTCATGGTGATGCGGATGATCACCGACGGCAGGCACAGCGGTACGATGTGGCGCCACAGTACCCGCAGCGGCGACGCCCCTTGCAGGCGTACGGCAGAAACAAAATCGGCCTGTCGCAGCGAGAGCGTTTCCGCTCTCGCCAGTCGTGCTATCGGCGGCCAGGCGGTCAGCGTAATGGCGATCACCACATGTTCCAGCCCTGGCCCCAGCGCGGCGACGAAGGCCAACGCCAGTACCAGGCTTGGGAAGGAGATAAAAATGTCGGTGACCCGCATCAATACGGTGTCGACCTTGCCGCCAAAATAGCCGGCGGTGACGCCCAGCAACAGCCCCAGCGGACCCACGGTCAGCGAAACCAGCAGCACAATGTAAATCGTGATACGCGATCCGTAGACCAGACGGCTGAAGATGTCGCGACCGAACTCGTCGGTGCCGAACCAGTAACGGGCGCTGGGGGGACTGAGGGCCTGATCGAGGTTTTGCACCAACGGGTGGTATGGTGCAATCCACGGCGCAAACAGCGCAACGATCAACAGCAGCAGTACAATACCGCCGCCGATGGCGGTCAGCGGGTTGCGTGTCATCTGGCTGATAAACCCGACGCAGCGCAGCAGGCGGCGCAGCAGACGTTGGCGTGATTCGCGCCCTTCGCCGCCGAGCGGCGATTCCAGTGAAATCGTCATGATTTGGTCCTCGGATCGAACAGTTGATACAGCATGTCGGACAGCAGGTTGATCAGTACAAAAATCACCCCGACCAGCAACACGCAGCCCATCACCGCATTCATATCCCCCAACAGCAAACTGCCGGTGAGATACGAGCCGAAACCGGGCCAGGAAAATACCGTTTCAATCAGCACCGCACCTTCCAATAGCGAACCGTAGGCCAGTGCCACCACGGTCAGCAGCTGCACCAGAATATTGCGAAATGCATGGTTCCAAATCACCTGCCATTCGCTTAGCCCCTTGACGCGAGCGGTGATGACAAACTCCTGTGAAAGCTGCGCCAGCATAAAGCTGCGGGTCATGCGGCTGATGTAGGCCAGAGAATGGAACCCCAGCAGGCAGGCCGGTAGCACCAGATGGTTGAGCGCGTTGAACAGCACCGTGCCGTTACCCGCCAGCAGTGCATCGACGGTGATCATGCCGGTGCGATGCGGCACCTGGCCTTCCAGTCCCAGATCGAGCCGCCCTGCGCCGCCAACCCAGCCGAGCGCAGCATAGAACAGCAGCAGCCCCATCATGCCGACCCAGAAAATCGGCGTGGAATAGCCCGCCAGACTGATGACGCGCACAATGTAGTCCGCAGGCCGATTGCGGCGTGCCGCCGCCAATACGCCAAGTGGAATACCCAGTCCGGCGCCGATGACGATCGCCACCGTGGCCAATTCCAGCGTCGCCGGGAACACCCGCAAAATATCGTCGGCGACCGGCTTACCGGTCAGCAGCGCATTGCCCAGATCGCCGTGCAGCAGATTGCCGAGGTATACGCCAAACTGGGTCAACAGCGAGCGATCGAACCCCAGTTGCCGATAGACCTGCTCATAGGTGCTTTGGTCGGCGTCCGGACCGACGATCGCCAGCACCGGATCGACCGGCATGACACGGCCGATAAAAAAGGTCAGCACCAACAGTCCGAACAGGGTGATCAATACTTGCAACAACCGATTTGAAAACCGCCGCGTGCGCGAACCCGGCGCCAGCAAAGTGAGCATCATCCGTTGTCTCCTCCGGCGGATGCCGGTGTTTTGTAAACCTCACGCAGTAAGGTGGTGGCGGAAGGATGCGGCTGATAGCCGTGCACCTCGTTGCGCACCGCCACCGAATCCACCATTTGCGACAGCGGGATCAGCGCCGGGATCAACTGGTCGTAGCGCAGCTGGATGGCCTGGTAGGCAGCCTGTTGCCGTTGAGCGTCGCGTTCCAGTAGCGCCTGGTCGATCATCTGATTTAACTGCGGATCATAGAAACCGGTTCGCCAGCCCTGAAAATTGGTCAGTTTTGCCGCATCGCGATTATCGGGGTTATAGACCAGCGCCCGCAGGCTGGAGTGTGGATGCGGCTCCATGCCGCTGCCGCCACGACCAACCAGCATGTCGAAGCGGCGTTCGCGCATTGCGCCGTAAATCTGATTGCCGGTGCCGGTGATGATGCGCGCGTTGATGCCCGCTTGCATCAGCGTGGACTGAACGGCGATGGCGATATTGAGGAACGGTTGATCGGCCAGTACCCGCAGGGTGGTGGAAAAACCGTCCGGATAGCCAGCTTCCGCCAACAGTTTTTTGGCGCGAGCCACGTCCAGGCGATAGCCGGGATCGGGCAGCGTGGCCGGCATACCCGCCTTGATCGGCCGTTGGTGCAGTACGCCGTAGCCTGGCATCAGCGCTTTATTGATCCCCTGATAATCAATCAGATAACGCACCGCTTCGCGCACCTTGGCATTAGCGAAATGCCCTTCCTTCATGCTCATCGCCACGTAGTACATGGTGCCGCGCTGTACCGTGTCGACGGTAACTGCCGGGTCCTTGCGCAGTGCGTTGATGTCGGCCACCGCCATATTATTGGCAATATCCAGATCGCCTTTGGCCAGCATCAGGCGCAAGGTCTGCGATTCCTGGAAATGCCGCAGCACCACGCGCGTCAGCTTTGCCTCGGGCCGCCAGTAATGCGGGTTGCGCTTCATGCGCAGCACATCCTTGGCTTGCCAGGTTTCCAGGGTAAAAGGCCCCGATCCTGCTTCGTTGGTGGTTAACCAGCGGTTGCCCCAGTCACCGTTCTGCGCATGCTGCTGCACCAGCTTGCTGTCCAGCACCCCCAGATTGCCCAATGCCGCCAACGAATAGATCACCAGCAGGGGATCGTTGGCCTTGGGCAGCGTGATCTGCACGGTACGATCGTCGAGCGCACTGACCAGGTTATCGATGTTTTGCCGACTAAAGCCGTAGGACTTCCACACCGAGGCCTGAGCCAGATTGAGGTGCAGCAGGCGGCGCATCGACCACACCACGTCGTGCGCGCTCAAGGGATTACCTGAGTGAAATGTGACGCCGTCACGCAGGTGAAACGTCAGTGCCTGGCCGTCGGGGCTGATATCCCACGAACTGGCCAGTGCCGGCCGCACCTGGGTCAGCTGTTGCGGATCCAGCTCAACCAGCGAATCGTAAAGATTGACCAGGATACCTGGCGCTTCATTACCGGTCATTGCCGCCGGATCGAGCGTCAGCAGGTTATTCATGTTCATGCCGACGATCAGCTGATCGTCGGGGGTTTTCGCCCACGCCGTGACGCTGCCCAGCGTGAGAGAGAGCGCAAGCAGGTACGCTCCCGCCAGAGAGACTCTTTGCATCGCTATATCGCCTGTAGGGTACGTTATTATGCGTCAGTCGTGGCTGACGGTATTGGCTTCGATATACGCAAAATTAATGTCTTCGCCCAACCCCGGGCGATTTGGCAAATGCACAAAGCCCTGCGAGTCCATCGGATCGATCAACCCGTTCAGATAGGACGCCGGTTGGTCATAGTCGAGGAACGGGTGCAACAGGCCGCGCTCATACCAACGGCAGTTGCGGATTGCGCCAACCACCGCCAGGCTGGCGGCGCCGTTGCCATGCACTTCGCAATCCATGCCGAAGGCCTCCGCCAGATTGGCCACTTTCAGGCAGGGCGATATGCCGCCAACGCCGTTGGCGCCGGCGCGTAAAATATCGCAGGCGCCGGCCTTTACCCAGTCGGCGCGGCTGTGATGTTTGCCGCCGAGGCTTTCCGGGCCGATAACGTCGATCGACAGATTCTGTGCCAGCCAGGCGTAGGAGGACATGCTCTCTTCCTGCATTGGCTCTTCAAACCAGGCAAAATCGAGTTTTTCCAATGCCTTGCCGATCATTAACGCCTCGCTGCGGCTGTACCAGTGGTAGCCGTCCAGCATCAGCGCGATGTCTGGCCCCACCGCTTCACGCACCGCTGCACAGGCTTTGATGTCCATCTTCGGATCTGGCGCGAAGGCTACCGGCGGCATCCAGGTGTGCAATTTGATGGCCTGATAGCCACGCGCCACCAGTTTTTCGGCAAATTGCGCATATTCGTCTGGGGTCGACAGCCCGCCGGCCAACTCATCGCCGCACATGGTGCTACCGTATGCCGGCACTTTGTCGCGATAACCGCCCAGCAGTTGCCAGACCGGGGTGTTCAAGGCCTTGCCGATCAGATCCCACAACGCCTGTTCGACAAACGACAGCGCACGCTCGGTCAACTGATGGGCACTACCGCGTTGCCATTGCGCCAGTGCCTGCCAGATCCGTTCTCGATGGAACGGATCTTGGCCGACCATCACCTTGCGGAAAAAGCTATTGACTACATGAGGGCGCACCACTTCTGGAGGCGCAAAAGCATGGCCGACGCTACCGTCGTCGGCGGTGATGGTGAGCATCGCCATTTTTGCCAGGTTTTCGTCGCCGGGGTGCGAATGCCCTGCGCTGTCAGCCACGCGGCGGGTGGGATAGTGGAAAATGGTGACGTTTACAGATTCAATTTTCATCAAAGGCCCTTTGAACGGATAACTCACGACTGCCGTGACGCGCTACGTACCGCTGCGTTGATACGTCTGTCGCCATGAGGAGTAAATGCAATTTTCTTTTTTTTAAAAATGCGTTTCATTTATTAATGTAGGCGCAATTATCTACTCCAGCCTTAGACAAACTCTGCGAAACGTCGGCGATTTTTAGTGCATCTGCCCATTGGCCTGTGACGGTTTTCACAAACCGGGTCATGATGAGAGAAAGGAGGTTGGCATCGGCTCCCCGTACCAGCAGGGAGCCGCGTTACTGCATGATTATTGCGCCGCGCTGATACGCCAAATGGTATTGCCGGCGTCGTCGGCAATCAGCACGCCGCCCTGCTTATCCATCGCCAAGCCAACCGGCAGGCCGCGCACCTGTTTCTGGTCATCGGTCAGGAAACCGGTGACCACCGGTTTGGGCGTACCAACCGGTTGGCCATTTTCGAACTTGACCCACATCACCTGGTAGCCGTTCAGCGGCTTGCGGTTCCAACTACCGTGTTCGCTGACAAACGCCCCGCCGCGATACTGCGGCATGTTATCGCCGCCGTAGAACAGCAGACCAAGCGGTGCGACATGCGAACTGAGTGCATAGTCCGGCTTGATGGCTTTTGCCACCAGGTCGGGTCGCGGCGGCTTGGCGCGCTCGTCTACGTGTTGGCCAAAGTAGCTGTACGGCCAACCGTAAAAGCCGTTCTCCTGCACCGACGTCATGTAATCCGGCACCAGATCGGAGCCGATCTCATCACGTTCGTTGACAATCGCCCATAATTTACCGCTTTGTGGTTCCCATTGCAGCCCGGTTGGGTTGCGCAGGCCGCTGGCGTAGATCCGGCTGGCACCGTTGGTGGCGTCCACTTCCAGTACCGCCGCGCGGCGGTATTCAGCGCCGATGCCGTTTTCGGTGATATTGCTGTTCGAGCCAACGCCGACGTACAGTTTGCTGCCGTCAGGGCTGGCCAGCAGCGCTTTGGTCCAGTGGTGGTTGAGCGGCCCGCCCGGCAGTTCGGTGACCACTTCGCCGGGAGTGCGAATTTCGGTTTGCCCTTCCTGATAAGGGAACTTCACCAGGCTATCGGCATTGGCGACCCACAGCGTATTGCCGATAAGCTGCATGCCAAACGGTGAATGCAGATGCTCGATGAACAGATGCTTTTCCCAGGTACCGTTGACGTTGCGCAGCAGCGTGATGCGGTTGCCGCCCGGTCCGCCCTTGCCGGAGGATTGCTGCACCATGCCCATGATCAACTGCTTCGGTCGGGTGGTCGGCTTGGCCGGCCCGTTGGCTTCGGCCACCAGAACATCATTATTCGGCAACACATAAACCTGGCGTGGATGCATTAATCCGTCGGCGATTTTTTCAATCTTCAGCCCCTCGGCTACCTTTGGCATTTCCCCTGCTTTCCACGGCACCCCTTCTGGAACCTGCATCGGTGGCATCAAAAAGTTCTTCGCCTGCGGCAGTTCGGGATTGGGACCAATCTGCTTTTGCGGATCGAGCGTAGCACCATCATCACAGCCTGCCAGCAGCACGGCGAGCGAAACGGCAATCAAGGTGTGGTTACGGTTTTTCATAGTGGCTGCTCCTTGGCGGTGCGCTGGCGTAGCGCAAGTTGCAGGTTGGCCAGCAGCAGCAAAACCACCACCAGGGTAGAGAGGATCACGCCCATCGGCACCACCGCATAGGCATCACGGCTATGAATAAAGGCGTTAAAGATGGCCAGCAGTATGGCCAGCAGGTTCAGCCAGAAATGTAATTTCACCGGCGAACCCTGCGGATAGCGGCGTCCAACCCATACCTGAACCAAATTTATCAGTCGTGGGATGATGGCTATCACCAAACCGATGGCGATCAGCCAACTGGCAGCGTGTGTCCACATCAGCACAAAGCTGTTGAGATAGATAATGTCAAACACCCAGGCCGCGACAAAAAAGCCAAGCGGTATGGGGTTCAACAGCTCATACAACCCGACGGCCAGCGCCGAGTGTCCTGAGGTATTGTGCGTATTCATGTCCGTCTCCATAGGTCATCCAAAAGTAGGTTGCGGCCGGCATGCTACATACCCGCCGTTTGCCCTGCCTGTAATAGATTAGTAAATATGAAGAAATATGCTGAAAGTAATTAGCCAGGTGGGTTTTTTCGATCAAACGGAATATAAGCAATAACGGCATGGTTATGGCGGTGGAATAGCCCTATGGCAGGCGTGTTAATTGGCGATAAATAAGCCATGTGATGCGTCTGTTAAAAAAAATAGCATTAAAAGTTCATGGTCGGTTATTTGCGTAAATACGCCAGTATTACTGGCCTCGCCGTCAGGTAAGCGGTCTTATCAACGCGGCAATGCCGGTGCCTATACCACTAAAGCCACTACCATATCTGTGAAATAAGTCTCATACTTGCGCACCTTTATGGGCGGCAAGGCTCATAAAGCCGATGCACGGGCGGCAATCTGAGCCCGTGGTTGAAAAAAGTTTGGTAAAAACAGAGTGCTTTTTGGGATTTGGCTTATTCTCAAAATTGAAGGTTTTTTATTCAGGGTGGATTGATTCTATGCAGAAAAACAGAACTTCATCGTTCCTCATCCTAATAACAGCGCTATTTGCCGTGGTAAGCGGCTTATATCTGTTAGCGGGAGGAATTTGGTTGGCAAAACTGGGCGGTTCGATTTACTACATCGTAGCCGGTCTGGTGATGCTGATTACCGCGTGGTTGCTTTATCGTCGTAGAGCAACCGCCTTATTACTGTATGCCGTATTCCTGTTGGCAACCGTCATCTGGGCGCTGTGGGAAGTCGGCACCGACTTCTGGGCACTGACGCCGCGCCTCGACGTCACTTTCTTCTTCGGTCTGTGGCTGGTGCTGCCATTCATTTACCGCAAGCTGGTCGCCAGCGGCAAACTGGCGTATGGCGCACTCAGTGCAGTGCTGGTGTTTACCGTAGCGGTACTGGCCTATTCGGTGTTTAACGATCCGCAGGAAATCCACGGCACGCTCGACGCCGCGCAAACCCAGGCGGTGGTCGATCAGGCGGCTGATGGCGCAGACTGGCCGGCCTATGGTCGTACACAGGAAGGCACCCGTTATTCGCCGTTGAAGCAAATCAACGACAAGAACGTTTCGCAGTTGAAAGAAGCCTGGACCTTCCGTACCGGCGACGTGAAAACTGCCAACGACCCGGCGGAAATCACCAACGAAGTCACCCCGATCAAAATCCGCGATACGCTGTATCTGTGCACCGCGCACCAGAAACTGTTTGCGCTGGATGCCGCGACCGGCAAAGAGAAGTGGCAGTTCGATCCGCAGCTGAAGTACGACTCGTCGTTCCAGCACATCACCTGCCGCGGCGTGTCTTACCATGAAACCCCTGCCGCGGCGCAAGCCGATGCTACAGGTACTCCACCGGCACAGTGCGCACGTCGCATTATCCTGCCGGTGAACGATGGCCGCCTGTTCGCGGTGGACGCGGAAACCGGCAAGCGCTGTGCAGACTTTGCCAACAACGGCGAACTGAATCTGCAAAGCAACATGCCTTACCCTACCCCGGGCCACTACGAGCCGACCTCGCCGCCAGTGATTACCGACAGCGTGATCGTGATTGCCGGTGCGGTAATGGATAACTACTCCAACCGCGAGCCTTCGGGCGTTATCCGCGGGTTTGACATCAACAGCGGCAAACTGCTGTGGGCGTTCGATCCAGGCAGCGCCGAGCCGAACAAGATCCCGGCCGACGAGCACCATTTCGTGCCGAACTCGCCTAACTCATGGGCGCCGGCGGCGTATGACGCCAAGCTGGACATGGTATATCTGCCGATGGGTGTGGCAACGCCGGACATCTGGGGCGGCAACCGTACGCCGGAGATGGAGCGTTATGCCAGCGGCCTGTTGGCGCTGCATGCCAGCACCGGTAAGCTGGCCTGGTTCTACCAGACCGTGCACCATGACCTGTGGGATATGGACATTCCGGCTCAGCCTACGCTGGCGGACATTACCGACAAAGATGGCAAAAAAGTGCCGGTCATTTACGTACCGACCAAAACCGGCAACATCTTCGTACTTAACCGCACCAACGGTGAACTGGTCGTGCCCGCGCCGGAACGCCCGGTGCCGCAAGGCCCGGCAAAAGGCGATTTCCTGTCGCCTACCCAGCCGTTCTCCGAGCTGACCTTCCGTCCGGAAAAGAAACTGACCGGTGCGGATACCTGGGGCGCAACCATTTACGATCAGCTGGTTTGCCGCGTGATGTTCCACAGCCTGCGCTATGAAGGCACCTTCACCCCGCCTTCCGAGCAGGGCACGCTGGTGTTCCCGGGTAATCTGGGGATGTTCGAATGGGGCGGCCTGGCGGTAGATACCGATCGCCAGGTGGCAATTGCCAACCCGATGGCGCTGCCGTTCGTTTCCAAGCTGATCCCTCGCGGTCCGGGCAACCCGATCGAGCCGGACGAAAACGCCAAGGGCAGCGGTTCGGAAGTGGGTATTCAGCCGCAGTACGGTATTCCTTACGGCGTGACGTTAAACCCGTTCCTGTCACCGTTGGGCTTCCCGTGCAAACAACCAGCATGGGGCTACATCTCTGCGGTCGACTTGAAAACCAACCAGATCGTGTGGAAAAAACGCATCGGTACCGTGCGTGACAGCTCACCGATTCCACTGCCGTTCAAAATGGGCATGCCAATGCTCGGCGGCCCGGTGACCACAGCAGGTAACATCTTCTTCATCGGTGCTACCGCCGACAACTACCTGCGCGCGTTCAACGTCAGCAACGGTGAAAAACTGTGGGAAGCCCGTCTGCCGGCCGGTGGCCAGGCAACGCCAATGACCTATGAGGTCAACGGCAAACAGTATGTGGTGATTTCCGCGGGTGGCCACGGTTCGTTTGGCACCAAACTGGGTGACTATATCGTCGCCTATGCACTGCCGGACGAAGCGACCAAATAATCCGCGCGATCAACCGTCGCACTCAACTCGATGGCCGCCCCAGGGCGGCCATTTTTACTCGTAAAAGCGTATGACAGACTTAACCCCCTTGGCTGTTTTTGACGGCCACAACGACCTGCTGCTCACGCTATGGCTCAAGCATGCCGACGATCCCGCCGCCGCGTTCTTTTCCACGGTGGAACAGGGGCACCTGGACTTTGCGCGCATGAAGCGCGGCGGCTTCTGCGGTGGACTGTTTGCGGTGTTCATCCCACCGGTGAGCCATATTGCGCAGATGCGTAACCAGAGCGAAGCCGAAGTGCTGGCCAATTACGATCCACAGGCGATTACCGAAGCGCAAATCGCCATCCTGTTTCAGTTGGAGCAGGCGTCCAACGGCCAGCTGAAGATCTGTCGCAGCGTGGCGGAGATAGAACAATGCCGGCGCAATCAGCAGATAGCGGCGGTATTGCACATTGAAGGCGCCGGCGCGCTGGACGCCGAATTGACGCAGCTGGATCGCTATTACGCACTGGGTGTGCGCAGCATCGGGCCGTTCTGGAATCGGCCAAACGTGTTTGGTGAAGGCATCAGCGGCGCCTTTCCGGGTTCGCCGGACAGCGGCCCCGGCATGACGCCGGCCGGCAAGGCGCTGATCGCGGCCTGTAACCGACGCCGCATGATGATTGACGTTTCGCACATGAATGAAAAAGCATTCTGGCAAACCGCGGCGTTGAGTACCGCACCGTTGGTAGCAACGCATTCCAACGCGCATGCGTTGTGCCCGCAACCGCGCAACCTGACCAATGCGCAACTGGCGGCCATCGCCGACAGCGGCGGTTTTGTCGGGGTGAATTTTGGCACCGCATTTCTGCGTGCCGACGGTAAACGCGACAGCGCCACTACCGATTTAACAGAAATTGTTAAACACATTGAATTTTTAGTCGCTAAACTTGGAGAGGATCATGTGGGGTTCGGCTCCGATTTTGACGGCGTCAATGTCCCACAGACGCTGGGGGATGTGAGCGGTCTGCCTTCATTGCTACAGGCATTGGCGCAGGCCGGCTTTACCCCGGCGCAGGTGGAAAAGCTGGCATGGCGCAATTGGCTGGCGGTGTTATCCGCCACCTGGGGCGCATAGCTAAAAAACTTTTACCCTTTTGAGGTTGCGATCTCCGTCACATTTCTTCAACATCGTCGCCGCCGAATGTGAATGATTTTTGTTTGGCACTTAATAACTAGAGGAGAACTAACTATGACTACCTGGACTAAACCCGAGTTCGTCGATCTGCGTCTGGGCCTGGAAGTGACGCTGTACATTTCCAACCGCTAATCGCTCATGCCCGCTTCGTGCGGGCATCTTGGCTTGCTGGCAACGTCAGGTAGCAACGAGAGCACCCCGCGGTTATCTCGATGTCACGACGGCATTGTCATCAACCCTTTTCTCTCTTGTTTTTCTCTTTTCTGGTTTACACATGCAGATAAAAGTTCTCGGCTCTGCGGCTGGCGGCGGTTTTCCTCAATGGAACTGCAACTGCAAAAACTGTCAGGGCGTGCGTAACAACACCATCAAAACCTCCGCGCGTACCCAATCGTCGATTGCCATCAGCGATGACGGCAAAAATTGGGTGCTGTGCAACGCTTCGCCGGACATTTGCCATCAGCTGCGCGCCTCGCCTGAATTGAATAACCCCGAGGTACTGCGTGGTACCGGCATCGGTGCGATCATTCTCACCGATAGCCAGATTGACCACAGCGCGGGTTTACTCAATTTGCGTGAAGGGTGCCCGCATCAGGTGTGGTGCACCCGCGAAGTCCATGACGATCTGAGCACCGGCTTTCCGGTATTCCCGATGCTGTCCCACTGGAACGGTGGTCTGATCCACCGGCCGATTGAGCCGCTGGAGGCCTTTCAGGTTGCGGTGTGTTCGACGCTGCGTTTTACCGCCATTCCTCTGCTGAGCAATGCGCCACCCTATTCTCTCTACCGTCATCGCCCATTACCGGGGCATAACGTGGCGCTGTTCATCGAAGACCGCGCGCGCGGCAGCAGCCTGCTGTATGCGCCAGGTCTCGGCGAGCCGGACGAACAATTGCTGCCGTGGCTGCAACGGGCGGACTGCCTGCTGATTGACGGTACGCTGTGGCGCGATAACGAGCTGGCGAATACCGGCGTCGGCCGCAATACCGGCAAAGACATGGGGCATCTGGCGCTGGGTGAGGATCAGGGGCTGGCAGCGCTGCTCGCCACCTTACCGGCCAAGCGCAAGATCCTGATTCACATTAATAATACCAATCCTATCCTGGACGAAGACTCTGCGGAACGTCACAGCCTGACGCAAGCCGGCATTGAAGTGAGCTGGGATGGGATGAACATCGAACTGTAGGTGAACACCATGACACGACAACAACCGCTGTCCCCGCCGGAATTTGAAGCGGCGCTGCGTGCGAAAGGCGCGTATTACCATATCCATCATCCGTATCACATCGCCATGCATAACGGCGAGGCGACGCGCGAACAGATCCAGGGCTGGGTCGCCAACCGCTTCTATTACCAGACCAGCATCCCGATCAAGGACGCGGCGATCATGGCCAACTGCCCACAGCCGGAAACCCGGCGTAAATGGGTACAGCGCATTCTTGACCATGACGGCTATAACGGCAGCGAGGGTGGAATCGAAGCCTGGCTGCGTCTTGGCGAAGCCGTGGGACTGAAGCGTGAAACCGTGCTATCGGAAGAGCTGGTGTTGCCGGGCGTACGCTTCGCGGTTGACGCTTACGTCAACTTTGCCCGTCGCGCCTGCTGGCAGGAAGCGGCATGCAGCTCGCTGACCGAACTGTTCGCGCCGCAAATCCACCAATCGCGTCTCGACAGCTGGCCGCAGCATTATCCGTGGATCGATGCCGACGGCTATGACTATTTCCGCAGCCGTCTCGGCCAGGCCAACCGCGACGTTGAGCACGGACTGGCGCTGGCGCTGGAATACTGCGATACGGCCGAAAAGCAGCAGCGCATGCTGGAAATCCTGCAGTTCAAACTGGACATTCTGTGGAGCCTGCTCGATGCCATGAGTATGGCCTATACCCTGCACCGCCCGCCTTATCATAGCGTGACCGACGCGCGGGTGTGGCATAACCAGAGGCTGGTGTGATGAGTCTACGCCGAGAGCAAACGCCGGTTTTCCGTCGCGGTTACCGCCTGCAATGGGAAGAGGTGCAACACAGCCACGTTATTCTCTATCCTGAAGGTATGGCCAAACTGAACGAGAGTGCCGCCATGATCCTGCAACTGGTCAACGGTACATCGACGTTGAATGAGATTATCGACCAATTGAACGCGCGTTTCCCCGGCGTACCGGGGCTGGCGGACGATGTGCTGGAATTCTTCCAGCGCGCCTATGAACAAAAATGGGTGATGTTCCGTGACTGATACCACCACCACACCGGCGGTCAATCCGCCGCTCTGGCTGCTGGCGGAGCTGACGTACCGCTGTCCGCTGCAATGCCCCTACTGTTCCAACCCGCTCGACTTCGCCGCGCAGGAAAAAGAGCTGACCACCGAGCAGTGGATCGAGGTTTTCCGCCAGGCGCGGGCGATGGGTAGCGTTCAACTCGGTTTTTCCGGCGGTGAGCCGCTGGTACGCAAGGATCTGCCAGAGCTGATCGCCGCCGCCCGCGATCTCGGCTTTTACACCAATCTGATCACCTCGGGCATCGGTTTGACCGAGAAGAAGCTGCAAACCTTTGCCGACGCCGGTCTGGATCATATTCAAATCAGTTTCCAGGCCAGCGATGAAACGCTGAACGCCGCGCTGGCTGGCTCAGCCAAGGCCTTCCAGCAGAAACTGGCGATGGCCAAGGCAGTCAAGGCGCTCGGCTACCCGATGGTGCTCAACTTTGTGCTGCATCGGCACAATATCGATCAGATCGACCGGATTATCGAACTGGCTATTCAGCTGGAGGCCGACGACGTCGAGTTGGCTACCTGCCAGTTTTACGGTTGGGCGCATCTCAACCGTGAGGGACTGCTGCCAACCCGTGAACAAATCGCCCGTGCGGAACAGGTGGTGCAGCGCTACCGCGAAAAAATGGCCGACAGCGGCAATCTGGCCAATCTGTTGTTCGTCACCCCCGACTATTACGAAGAGCGCCCCAAGGGCTGCATGGGCGGCTGGGGGGCGATTTTCCTCAGCGTCACCCCGGAAGGCATGGCGTTACCCTGTCACAGCGCCCGACAGCTGCCGGTCAAGTTCCCGTCGGTGCTGGAACACGATCTGGCGCATATCTGGTATCACTCTTTCGGTTTTAACCGCTATCGCGGCTATGATTGGATGCCTGAGCCGTGTCGCTCCTGCCCGGAAAAAGAGCAAGATTACGGCGGCTGCCGCTGTCAGGCGTTTATGCTGACCGGCGACGCCGACAACGCCGATCCGGTTTGTTCCAAGTCGGCGCATCACGGCACCATCCTGGCAGCGCGCGAAGAAGCCAACCGTAGCCAGATCGGCATCGATGGGCTGCGTTTTCGCAACCGTGCCAACTCCCAGCTGATTTTCAAAGGCTGACATGCAGCGCCAGACCGCCTCGCTGCGGCTTGCCAACGGACTGCGCGTTAATCTGGTCAGCGACCCGGGCGACAGCCGTGCCGCAGCGCTGATGCGCATCGAAGCGGGCAGTTATCAGGCTCCCGTTGACTGGCCCGGGCTGGCTCACCTGCTGGAACACATGCTGTTTCGGGGTAGCGCCCGCTTCCCCGATCGGCAACGGCTGATGAGCTGGATACCGGCGCAGGGCGGCCGGCTTAACGCCACCACGCTCGCCACGCAAACCGCCTACTTTTTCGAAATCGATGCACCCCGCCTGGCGGACGGGGTCGAGCGGTTGATGGATATGCTGTCTGCCCCTCTGCTGGCGTCCGACGCGTTGGCGCAGGAGGTCGGGGTGATCGACGCCGAGTATCGCTTACTGTGCTCGGATGCCGCCAGCTTGTGCCTGGCGGCGCAGCAGCATGCGTTCAGCGGCATTGAGGCGATGCATCGCTTTCACGTTGGCCATCGTGGAGCCTTTGGCGACGATATGGTGGCGCTGCGCCGCGCTTTGAGCCAGTTTCATGCGCGTTATTATCAGGCCGGTAATATGACGTTGTGGCTACAGGGGCCGCAGCCGTTGACAGCGTTGCGCGGCATCGCCGAACGGTTGTGTGCCAGCCTTACCGGCCAGACCGTCCCACCGCCGCTGCCCTGCCCGGCGTTAATCGCCGATGGCGATCGGCGCCTTATCCTGCCGGGAGTGCCGCAGCTGCGCTTCAGCTTCGCCCTCAATCACCCGTTGGCAAGCCGGCGTGCGTGGTTACGGCTGTTGGATCGCCTATTGACCGACGAAGCGCCGGGCAGTTTGCTGGCCTGGTTACGCGCGCAAGAATACTGCGACGATGCGCAATTGCTGCATCTGCGCTGTGGCAAAGACCGCCTGTTGCTGACGCTGGCATTCGTCATCAACCCCGATAACCCACCGGGCGCAGCGCGGCTGGAAGCGGCGCTGTTTGCCTGGTTGCAACAGCTGCCGGCATTGCGCCGGGCGCAGCGTGAACACTATCGCCGGTTGGCCAATCAGGCATTGTTGCAACAGCCGCCGCTCGAACAGCTACGCGCTGCCGCCTGCGGTTTGCCATTGATCACCGACGCTGACGATTGGCAGCAATGCATTGCTGCATTGCTGGCTGCCCCATTCAGCCGCCTGACGGTTGCCGCGCACGGTGAGGCGCCGGACTGCTCGACACAAGGATTTACGTTGCGTTTGGCAACGGCAGCGACGCACCGGCCCACGGCATCGACACAGCGCTTTTGCTTCTTTCCCGATGACGTAGCGATATCCCCCCCAGCGTTGCCGTCACGCCGCGTTGCATTGCGGCACATTCAGCCCGGCGAGGCCGATCCGGTACTGCTGCTGCGCCCTGCGCCGCAAACGCCGCTCGACGATCTGACCGCCTACCGGATGCAGTCGGCATTGCGTCCGCTGGCTGCCGAGCTGGCGCATCGTCAGGGACATTTGGCTCTGGAACGGATCGATGGCGTTTGGCTGTTGCAACTTGCCGGCGATCCGAGCTTGATCTGCCATGGGGTGCGGGCAATGAATCAGGCACTACACGCCATCAGTGCCGCCAGCGAACGTGATGCGCTGCGCCGTTGGCAGCGAGCGCAGCAACTGCACGGTGAACTGGCCATACGGCGCCTGCTGGCGCAACTGCCGGCGGCGTTGGCCAATGCTGCCAGCGGTGCGGAGTCGCCATGCTGGCAGGCGACGCTCAATGGCGGCAATCAGGCATTGCACCATGCGCTGGCGCATTTACTGAGCGACTTCCCGGCGCCGATTGTTGCCATGGCGCCCTATCACCTGGCCCCTCAGCGCCGCGTGATGCTGACGGAAAGCGGCGATGAAAACGCCCTGTTGCTGTTTTACCCGCTGTCAGTGGCCGGTGCGACGCCAAGGTTGGCGCTGCGACTGCTGGCACAACTTTATGCGCCGCGTTATTTTCAGCAGTTGCGCGTGGATCGCAATATTGGCTATGTGGTGCAGTGCGCGTTTCACCGTTGCGCCGATCGCGAAGGCCTGCTGTTTGCCTTGCAATCCCCGCGTTTTGGCGTTACCGAACTGGCACGATTGACCGACCAGTTCTTGTTGCAGATGCAGACAGAGCTGGCGCAGCTGAGCGATAGCCAGCTGGCACAGGCAAAAGCCGCGTTGATGCCGAGCTTGCAGCGCCGTAGTGAGCAACCGTTGCAACGTGCGTGTACCATGCTATTGGAAGATCCCCCACCCGCCAGCGAACTGACGCTGATTGATGGCGCCACGCTACTCGACTTGCAGCGGCGGCTGTCAACGCGCGCGCCGTAACATCCGATCGAAATATTCACAACCATACGGCCAAAAGATACATTTTGTTAACCGTAAAATGTATCAGATGGTACAATCTGCGCATCACATTGTTTAATGTCTGGCCTGTTGCCGTTTTTTTCGGCATCGACAGGCCGGCATGGCGTTGTGCATAGTTGTGCATAAAAGGATGAATATTATTTCTTCGGAGACTGTCTGATGTCTGAAACGCATGCCCGCACGGGCATAAAACGTAAATTATGGTGCTGTTTGCTGGGGATAATCCTGGCGATTACCGGCCTGTTCTTCACCATTGCCGGCGGCAAATTGGCTGCGCTTGGCGGCAGTTGGTACTTTATCATCGCCGGCGTGGTTACCCTGCTCGCGGCGATCCAGTTCTTCCGTGGCAAATCCTCGGCGGTTGTACTGTTCCTGCTGGTGTTTGTCGGCACCCTGATCTGGTCGCTGTTCGATGCAGGCTTCGATTTCTGGCCGTTGGTTTCGCGTCTGATGGTGCCAACCGGCCTGACGCTGCTGGCGTTGCTTAGCTGGCCGTCGCTGCGCAAGGCGGAAGGCAAAGCCCCATTGGCAAAAGCGTCATATCTGCTGTCGGCGGTCTTGGCCGTCGGTATGGTGGGTACTTTTATCCAGATGTTCCAGCCGCACCCGACCGTACCCTTTAGCGACGCGCAGTTGCCGCTGATCCCGGTGGATAAGGCCAATCAACAGAAAGATTGGGACAACTACGGCAATACCCCGGGCGGTAGCCGCTTCGTGGCGCTCGATCAGATCACCCGCGATAACGTCAAGGAACTGAAAGTTGCCTGGACGTTCCACACTGGCGATACGCCACTGAGCCCGGACGGCAACGGCGCGGAAGATCAGCAAACGCCATTGCAGGTCGGCAACCGCGTATTTCTCTGTACGCCGCACAACAATGTGATCGCAGTCGATGCCGACAGCGGCAAGGAAATCTGGAAGCGCGAAATCAACGCCAAGTCTCAGGTATGGAACCGCTGCCGTGGACTGGCCTATTTTGACGCCACCAAACCACTGCCGCAGCCTACGGTACCCGGTTCAACACCGGCTGCGCCGGTGGTATTGGCCGCCGGCGACAGCTGCCAGCGTCGTATTCTGATGAATACCATCGACGCACGTCTGGTGGCGATTAACGCCGATAACGGCGAGTTCTGTGCAAATTTTGGTAATCATGGCGTGGTCGATCTGAAAGCCGGCATGGGCGATGCCGCCGATCCAAAATACCAGTTGACCTCGGCGCCGACCCTGGCTGGCAGCACCGTGGTGGTGGGCGGCCGCGTTGCCGACAACGTGCAAACCGACATGCCGGGCGGCGTACTGCGCGGCTTTGACGTCATTACCGGTGAAATGCGCTGGGCATTCGACCCGGGCAATGAAAACCCGAACTCGGCGCTGAAACCTGGCCAGACGTTCGTACGCAGTACCCCCAACTCGTGGGCGCCAATGTCCTACGATCCGGCGATGAACACCGTGTTCCTGCCGATGGGCAGTTCGTCGGTCGATCTGTGGGGCGCCAACCGTACCCCGCTCGATCACAAGTATGGTGCGTCGATTCTGGCGCTGGATGCCACCACCGGCAAGGAGAAATGGGTCTATCAGACCGTGCATAACGATCTGTGGGACTTTGATGTGCCGATGCAGCCTAGCCTGGTCGATTTCCCGATGAAGGACGGCAGTAGCAAGCCGGCGGTGGTATTTGGCGGTAAAACCGGGCAGATCTTTGTCCTGGATCGCCATACCGGCAAACCGTTGACCGAAGTGAAAGAACTGCCGGTGAAAACCCGCACCATTCCGGGTGAACAGTACTCGGCAACTCAGCCGTTTTCGGTTGGCATGCCGCAGATCGGCGCAGAAAAACTGACCGAATCGGATATGTGGGGCGCCACGCCGTTCGACCAGTTAATGTGTCGCATCAGCTTTAAATCGATGCGCTATGACGGTCTGTTCACCGCACCGGACACCGACGTGTCCCTCAGCTTCCCGGGTTCGCTGGGCGGCATGAACTGGGGCGGCTTGTCTACCGATCCGAACAATCATTACATCTTTGTCAATGATATGCGTCTGGGCCTGTGGGTGCAGATGATCCCGCAGAAGGCTGACGCCGATACCCCAGCCAGCAACGGTGGCGAATCGGTCAATACCGGTATGGGCGCGGTGCCGTTAAAAGGCACGCCGTATGGCGTCAATAAAAACCGCTTTATGTCACCGCTGGGCATTCCATGCCAGAAGCCACCGTTTGGCACCCTGTCGGCCATCGATCTGAAAACGCAGAAAGTGGTGTGGCAGGTACCGGCGGGTACGGTGCAGGATACCGGACCGTTCGGTATCAAAATGCGCGCGCAAATGCCGGTCGGCATGCCGACGCTGGGCGGAACGCTGGCAACTCAGGGTGGTCTGGTGTTCATTGCCGGCACCCAGGATTACTATCTGCGCGCCTTTGACTCCTCCACCGGCAAGGAGCTGTGGAAAGCACGCCTGCCGGTTGGCAGCGGCGGTAGTCCGATGAGTTATATTTCGCCAACCACCGGCAAACAGTACATTCTGATTTCCGCCGGCGGCGCGCGACAGTCACCCGATCGCGGTGATTACGTGATTGCCTATGCGCTAGACCAGTAAGCCCCGGCGTTCAACGCTGCCAAAGCCCGCTGCCAACCACAGCGGGCTTTTTACTTTGCGCCGCTTATGCCATCGTCGTTGTCGGCAGGCGCAGCGTCATGCCAGCGGCCGCTGGCCATTGCCTATTGGCCGTTCAGTCATGCGTTTCCAGCAAAAAACCGGCCAGTGCGGCAAAAACCTGACGTCGGTTTTTTTCCAGCACCATCATGTGCGTCGCCTCGCCGATTTCCAGCCAGCGCTTCCACGGCGCGCCGGTAGCGTGCAAAAACCAGTCCTGCGCCACCGGCAACGGTACATCCACATCCCACTCGCCATGCACCAGCAGCAACGGTACACGAATCTCCGCCGGCTGATAGAAAGGCCTGTCGGCGCGCCAATAGTCGCGGATGTCCTGTACCGGGCCGTTGGCGACGCGTATCGTGCCGCTGGCGCGTAGCGCCTCGTCAGGCTCTTCACTCAGGGTATTGGCTACCCAGGCGTCGAACACCCCATCAGGAATAATGTCATCACGCTTGTGTTGCGGCACGCCGGCCAACCAGTGCTGTTGCACCTGTGCTAACGTCACCAGCCGCCAGGCACCCAACTCGCCGCCGCTGTCCAGGCGGCTGGGGCCGTTGTTCAACCACTGCGGTGCGATAAGCCCCAGTCGCCGTACCTTGTCGGCGTTGCGAGTGGTGAAACTGCCGGTGACGCTGCCCCCCCATGACATGCCGATGATGTTGACCTGCGTCAGCTGGTTATGCTGCAAAACATAGGTGACGGCGTCACTAAAATCGCGCACTCCCTGTTCGGTGGTGACCAGCGGCGGGTTCAGCGCGGCGGGTTGCTGCATTTCTGGCGGCCGCGTTGAACCGCCGCTGCCGCTGACATCCACCGCCCAGACGTCAAACCCCGCCCGTGCCAGATAATCCAGGAAGGATTCACCGTCGATTGGCGTATCAAACAGGCTGCCTGAAGAGTACGTGGCGCCATGCATCAGCACTACGGTATGGGCCGCATCAAAACGCGTCTGCGAGGCCAGGCGTTTGTGTCGCAGATGCAGGGCCACCGCCGGATTGGCGCTGGGGATGGTGCGGCGCTCGCTAAACAGCATCGAATGAGTGGTCATGATTTCTCCCGAGATTAACATTCTTGCCAGATGAAACCGTCGTGCTGACGTGCAATACGCCCGACCGAGGCTCCGGCGAAATGACTGCTGAAGTAATAGGCGTTATGGTCAGCGGCAAATTCCAACGCCCAGCGGCGTGAGGCCAGGGCCTGTTCGGGAAATTCGCAGTACACCGAATTCCACTGCGGGAAATAAACCTGCATAGGATGGTGCATCACATCGCCGGCAAACAGCGCCACGCCGCGATCGGTTTGCAGCGAAAAGGACAGATGGTCGTAGCTGTGCCCCGGCGTGCGGTGAAAGTGGAATCCGGCGATCGGCTGTTGGTCGCCGTGCTGCCAGCGCCAATCCTGACCGGCATCGACCAGCGGCTGTACGCTGTCGTCAAATAAGCCGCGGTTGGGGGCGGTCACATTGTCGGGATGGGCATACCAATCGTATTCCGCAGCGGAAAATACGTAGCGTGCATTGGGGAACGTCGGCCGCCACTGCCCCTCTACCAGTTGGGTATTCCAACCCACATGATCGACGTGCAGGTGCGTCAGCAGCACGTAATCCACCTGGTGCGGTTCAACGCCGGCCTGGCGCAACTGCTGTAGCCAATGGGTCTGCAAGCGATCAAACAGCGGGTTGTCGGGGCGAAGCTTGTCGTTACCGCAGGCGGTATCAATCAATACGGTATGCTCTGGTGTTTGCACCAGCCAGCTGTGGCAACTGACGGTCAGTCGCTGCCTATCCTGGCTGAGGTGAGCCTGGCTTAAGCCAGAGGCGGACTGGTTGACCGCGTCTGGCTGCCATTGCGGAAAAAGCAATGAAGCTGGGCGATCGTCAATCGTCAGCTCGGTTAAGCGCGTGATGCGGGTACGGCCCAAATTCCAGCTTGTGGAGGATGACATAGTAACTCCGTGGTTGTTTGTCGATAACAATGGCACCATATTGTTACCCTGGCGGCGAATGAACAAGCCGCTAATCTGCAAACCATGATTGCTATAATTGCAACGATTAATCCATTAAGAGGACGCGGAATGGACAAGCTGGCGGCAATGCAGACATTTATTCGCGTGGTCGAAAGCGGCGCGTTCAGCCGCGCGGCAACGCTGCTGGATTTGCCAAAATCTACCGTTACCCGGCAGATCCAGGCATTGGAACAGCAACTGAACATCACCTTGCTGCACCGCACCTCACGCCGTTTGACGCTGACCGAGCAAGGCCGCGCCTATTATCTGGGCGCGGTACAATGGCTTGAACAGCTACGCCAGTTTGAAGGCGGCGTGATCGGTGCCGGGCAAGCGCCGAGTGGCGTGATCCATGTCAGCATGCCGCACACTCTTGCCTACCATAAAGTGATCCCCCATTTAGCCGATTTTTACCGACGCTACCCGGATATTCAGTTAACGCTGAATCTGGCCAATCATGCCATCGACCCCATCGAAGCCCAGGTGGACTGCGTGGTGCGGATTGGCGCGCTGATGAACGATGCGCTGATTGCCCGTTCGTTAGGCACGCTGGAGCGGATCACCTGTGCCTCGCCAGACTATCTGCAACGCCATGGCACCCCAATGCATCCCAATGCGCTGCGCCGCGATCACCAGATGATCCACGTGGTGTCACCGCAGAGCGGCAAACCGTTCATTCACCAACTGCTGCGGCAGGATGAGCGCGTTACGCTTGATGGCGACTGGCTGTTTGCCGTCAACGACGCCAATGCGGCATTGCATGCCGCGCGCGCCGGTCTGGGGGTGGTGACGACCTACCGCTTTTTAGCCGAGGAGGCATTACGCCGTGGCGAGCTGGTGACGATCCTGCCCGACTGGCAGTGCGAGCCGGCGGCGGTACATATCGCCTGGCCGGAGAACCGCCACCTGGCGTCAAAAGTGCGTTATTTTATCGATTGGATCAGGGAACTGTTTAATCGCTGACCGGATCGCCTGGTTCAGCCTGCCGCCCCGCGGCGCTTTCGCTGCAATTGCCGGTACAGCGTGCTGCGCGCAATGCCCAAACGTCTGGCCGCCAGACTGATGTTGCCATTGGCCTGTTTGACGGCGTCAAACAGGTCTGGCGCGGTCTGTGCCTGAGCAACTGGCGGCTCGGCGTTGTGGTGCGCGGCATGAAACTGCTCCGGCAGGTGATGAAGCATGACGGCATCGTTATCGTCCGCCAGAGCCAGCAACACCTTCAGCGTACTGAGTAATTGCCGCACGTTGCCCGGCCACGGATGGTCAGCCAGCGCGGTTACCACCTCCGGCGTCAAGGTGATACCGCGTTGTTCTGCTCCCAACTCGCGCCACTGCTGCTGAATAAAAACTTTGCGCTGCGGGCGTTCCCTCAGCGGTGGCACGCGCACGCTGAACTCCTGAATGCGGTAGAGTAAATCGTCACGAAACGCGCCTGTCGCAACCAGTTGTTCCAGCGATCGGTGTGTGGCACAAATAAGCGCAAAATCCACTTTATACCTCTGACGGCTGCCCAACGGGGTAACGGTTTTCTCCTGGAGAACCCGTAACAGTCGAGTCTGAACGCTGAGTGGCATATCACCTATTTCGTCCAGAAACAGCACCCCGCCATCGGCTTCCCGAATTTTACCAACATAGCCCTTGGCGCTTGCGCCAGTAAAGGCGCCTGGTGCATAGCCAAACAGTTCGGATTCAATCAACTGCTCGGGTAATGCTGCGCAGTTGATGGCGATAAAACGCCCACCCCGCCATTTGCTGTCTTGATACAGTTGGCGGCTGAAGTGCTCTTTGCCGCAGCCAGTTTCCCCGGTAACGCACAGCGCAAGACCGGCATTCAGGATGCGCAGCGCCTTTTGCCGGTCAGCCGCCTGTGGATCCGGTGATGGCGGCAGTGAACGCACCACCCATGCTTGCCGGGGCGGCGAGTCCAGCAATGAGTAGTAGCGTCGGTTATTGACTGCCAGGGTCTGACGCGGGGTATCCGCCGTCTGGCATGCCAGATCCGGGAACAGGTCGGCGAAGCGGCAATGGCCGACTGCCGCCGGCGTTAGCCGAAATTCCTGCATTGCCAGACGATTGGCGCCGCTGAGCCGATCGTCGCAAAATACCAGCACCAGTTCGTGGTCGCTGCCGAGAAAGCGCGCATCTCTATGTAATCGCAGCACCCGGTGACCGGCGGTAACGGTACTTTTTAGCCATTGATGTTCAATGTGACGTGCCGCCTGAAGAAGGATGCTACCGGCCTGGCCATAAGGTGCTTGCGCCGGGGTCGAAATATCCAGCACGCCGGCAACCTGACCATCAGGTTGAAAGATCGGTACGGCGGAACAGCGCAGTGCCGCGTTGGATTGGAGGTAATGCTCACTGCCGTTGACTTCACAGAACTCACCCAGCGCCAGCGCCGTGCCAATGGCATTGGTGCCGCGTTCACGTTCGCCCCACAGATTGCCGGGAGACAGCGACAACCGCGATGCCTGATGCAAAAAACCGCCGTTACCACAGGTTTCCAGCACCAGGCCGCTGGCGTCGGAAATCACCAACACCGAGGGTTGCTGATTGATGGCGTCGGCAAAGCGCGCCAGTAATGGCTGGGCCAGTTGCGCTACCCAGCTGTTGCGATCGCGGATCTCATCAAGGATACGCGGGCGAACAAACGGGATGCGATCGTCACTGCGTTCCAGACCGTACAGCTGGCTGCGCCGCCATGAATCTGACAGCGGTCTGGGCAAGCAACGGTTATTATGGTCAGGGAGCAAGCCTGCATCGACCGGCGGTGGCTTTGGCAACATGCGGTTCTCCGTCAGACGGTGTGTTGCTTTTTTGTATCATGACTGTGTCTCATGTGTTGCGATGCGCGACACAAAAAATCAGTTTAAGCAATGACAAGCCCGCTACTTTCGTCGTTAAAAAAACATTTATAAATACAACCAATTGATATTTAGGTTTATATCAAGAATCCCTCTCCTTGGTTCACCAATTTGGCATAGGTAATGCTTATCTCTGTTGCGGCCTGACGTCGTGCGCTCAAGCGCCACCCCTACTTTTGCAGCGAGGTATTGATGATGAAATACGTTCACCCCGGCTTGGCGGGCTCGTCCGTTTCTTTCAAACAGCGGTATGGCAATTATATTGGAGGCAAATTTGTTGAGCCGGTAGACGGTGGTTATTTTACCAATACGTCGCCGGTCACCGGACAGATAATCGGCGAATTTCCCCGTTCGAATCGGCAAGACGTCGAAATGGCGCTGGATGCGGCACACGCTGCCGCAGCCGATTGGGGCAACAGTAGCGTTCAGGCGCGTGCCAATACCTTATTGGCGATTGCCGACCGCATGGAGTCGCAGCTCGAGCTGCTGGCGCTGGCCGAAACCTGGGATAATGGCAAACCGATCCGCGAAACGTTAAACGCCGATATTCCGCTGGCAATCGATCATTTCCGCTACTTTGCCGGCTGCTTGCGCGCGCAGGAAGGCAGCATGGCAGAAATCGACAGCACTACCGTGGCTTATCATCTGTATGAACCACTGGGGGTGGTTGGGCAGATCATTCCCTGGAACTTCCCGTTGCTGATGGCCGCCTGGAAACTGGCTCCGGCATTGGCTGCCGGTAACTGCATCGTGCTCAAGCCCGCCGAGCAAACTCCGCTTGGGATCTGCGTGTTGCTTGAACAGATCGGCGATCTGTTGCCACCGGGCGTCCTGAACGTGGTACATGGCTTTGGCGCAGAGGCCGGCGAAGCGCTGGCACGCAGCAAGCGCATTGCAAAAATTGCCTTTACCGGCTCAACGCCGGTCGGCCGCCACATCCTGTCGTGCGCGGCAGAAAATATCATCCCGAGTACGGTAGAACTGGGCGGGAAATCGCCAAACATCTATTTTGCCGATATCATGCAGGCGGAGCCGGACTTCATCGATAAAGCGGTTGAAGGACTGATCCTCGGTTTCTTCAACCAGGGCGAAGTCTGCACCTGTCCCTCCCGTGCACTGATTCAGCGTTCGATCTATCCGGAATTTATTGAGCGGGTATTGACGCGCATGAAAACCATTCGCCATGGCGACCCATTTGATACCGACACCATGATCGGCGCGCAGGCCTCTCGGGAGCAGTTCGATAAAATCCTTTCCTATATCGACATTGCGAAAAACGAAGGTGGCAAGATCCTCGCCGGCGGCCAACGCGCCAGCCAGGAGGAGTCAGATCTGCAACAGGGATTCTATTTGCAGCCGACGTTAATCACCGGCAACAACGGCATGCGTTTCTTCCGCGAAGAAATTTTTGGCCCGGTGATTGGCGTTACCACCTTTGAGGATGAAGCCGAAGCGCTGGCATTGGCCAACGACACCGAATTCGGGCTGGGTGCCGGTCTGTGGACGCGTGACGTCAATCTGGCTTACCGGATGGGGCGTGCCATCAAGGCCGGACGCGTCTGGACCAACTGCTACCATCTGTACCCTGCCCATGCCGCCTTTGGCGGTTATAAAAACTCCGGCATCGGCCGCGAAACGCATAAAGCTGCGCTGTCGCATTACCAGCAAGTGAAAAATCTGCTGGTTAGCTACGATGTGAAGCCGCTCGGGCTATTTTAACGCCGTTTCGATCACGCTATCCGCCCCCTCTTTTTGCGAGGGGGCATTGGCCGCCGGTGCGCCGCTCCCTGGCTCAGGCGGTGGCGCAAGCCAATCAGGTGGCGGCCGAGCACGTATCGCGCCTGCCCGCCTTGCCTGACGCGCTGCCCACCACCTGATACCGATGCAGTCACGATGAGCGTTGGTCCTCGTCGATCAGGCTCTTCGCCTGTTGTTTCATAAACACCACTTCCTGCGGACTGGACAGATGCACCTGTTGTTGGCGCAGCAGTTTAAGAATGTTAAACAGCAGGTCGCTCTTGGTTGAGCCGACAATTCGCGGGCTGGAAACATAGCCGGTAACGCTGAGAATGATGCCCTCCGGTCCCAACTGGCTAAAACGCACGTACGGCGCGGGCGAATCCAGTATCGCTTCGTAATCGTGGTAGGCACTGAGCAGAATATTACGTACCTGTTCCGGATCGATGTCGGTTGGGAAGGTCAGCGCGATGGTTACAACCCCTTGCGCATTACCCATGGTGGCATTGCGCACGTTTTGCGATATCAGCTGGGAGTTCGGCACAATCATCGTCGAGCGGTCGCTGAGCTGAATTTCGGTGGCTCGCACGTTAATCCGGCGCACGTCCCCTTCTACGCCACCAATGCCAATCATATCGCCAACCTTGACCGGCCGTTCGGTTAACAGGATCAGCCCGGAAATAAAGTTTTTGACGATTTCTTGCAGACCAAAACCGATACCCACTGACAGCGCGCTGACGATCCATGCCAGTTTGTTCCACTGAATACCGAGTGCCGCCAGGGTGATCAGAATCACCAATACGTAGCCGACGTTACTGAACAGCGTTACCAGCGAAGCGCGAATGCCGACGTCGTTGATGGTCTTTGGCAACAGTTCGTTGTTCAGCCAGCGGCGGGTAGCACGCAGGATATAGATACCGATAATCAGACAAATCAGGGAATTGATCAGATTGCCGGGCACGATATGCAACCGTTGCAGCCCTTCACCAGTCATGATGGCGACGATCTTTTCCACCAGACTGTTCGGCGTGGTGGTGCCGAAGGTGCCGTTCAGCAGGGAAACGATCATCAACAGCAGCAACGCGCATTTAAACGTGGCGATGAAAACGATGCTCAACTGTTCCAAATGCCGATCGCTGAAATTAAACGACCGCTTTAGCGCCCGCCCGCTGGCGGTATTGGGCGAAAAAATGGCGCTCCAGGCGTCGGTGGAAAACAGCACCAGAAAATAGAATGCCATCAGCACCAGGGCAATCCAGATGATTTGATAGGTCAGGAAGCGGGCGAACGAGATATAACCGATCAACAACGACAACAGCACGATCAGCGAGGCGATCACCGTGGCGATTTGCACCAGCCCACCGAGCATGGTGCGTTCGGCGAGGTGTTCGCCTCGCAATTCGCTGCGTTGGCGAATGCGGTGCGCCCGCACTGGCATTGCCAATACCACCAACGCCATTAATGCCGCTACCAGGCCGTTGCTGAAAATTGCCGTGCCCAGACTGGCACCAATCACGTTATTGATTAATTCCACCGTACCGAAAGCCAGCGCCAGGATCGCCAGTAGCGGTGAAAAATAACGTAACCCCTGCGCAACGTGATTATCCAGCAGCGCCAACCGCCATGACGGCCGACGTATTGACAGGAATGCTCGCCCCAAGCCGGCAATCAACGCGCTGAAAATCGCCAGTCGGGTAAAACCGTCGGCAAAATCCTGCATCATGGTTGGCAAGGGCTGTACGCGAGCAAATGCCTGATACAACAGGTTCAGCGCCAGCGCGGTACCAAACAGCGTAATAAACGCCGTCCCAAGGGCGGTAAAGCTGCGGCGCAAACGGCCGTCCGGCAAGTAGCGAATGCTGAACCAGGCCAGCAGCTGTTCCGAAAAGTAGCGTCCCCAGGACCAGATGGCAAAGGCCAGAACCAGCAGCGCGATGGTGCCGTAGCGCCACTCCGGTTGCCAACTGGCATCCCAGGCGCTGGTGATTTCCGCACTGAACTCCGCCAGGCGTTGTTGATCCTGCGCTTGCGGTGCTACCACCGGCGACCAGAATTTCGTGCTTAAAATACTGCCGGAGTTGAGTGCAAGCTGCGTCTTGAAGGCTACGCGCCGCAAATCGCCGATCTGTTGCATCAGATCCTGTGCGCCGGTGCGGAACGCCTGCAAACGGGTTACCGCATCGTCCAGCGCCTTCTTGCTGTTGTTCAGCGAATTGCGCTGCTGTGCCACCGCGGCGGTTTCCGCCAACCCGCCAGGTGCCGGCGGCGGCCCCAATACCTCCAACTGCCCTTGGAGCTTCTCTTGCACCGGTTGCAGGTCGGTCGCCAGCCGCTCGGTGCCCGCTGCCAGTTGTTGCGTGCTTTCGTACAGTTTGCTGAGCTGATTATCGGTGGTGGCCTTTGAGACCTGCTGTTTGATACCGTCCAGCGTTTTCTGGAAGTTTTTCAAGGCACTGGCGATGTCCTGCTGACTCAGCTCGGTTTTTTCAGCCTCGGCGGCAACGCTGCAAAAAGGGGTTAACGGTAATCCGATCAGCATAAACAGCAACAGGAAAATCTGTAACGGCCTAATCATAAGTCTCGATGCTCAAATAGGAATGGTAGACAAACAAAATAGACGAGACGGCTTGCACCACCTCGCCTATTAACAATAAACCGAGATTATGATAACTGCTTCAGGCTTGACAAAACATCACTAACAGCACGCCTGGCGGATCGACACCTGCGTCAGCACCGCCAGCTTTTGCGGATTGCGTATGATAAAGGCCTCGCTCGGGCGGCGTTGCCGATCGGCTGGCACCGACAGTTAAAGCCCCTTCACAGGCCGACCCGATTACCCGCGCCGTGATACCGCCATCAATAACATGCTTATAGGAGTGGCTGAGCCGCCGCCAAAGGCCGGCAACAAAAGCAACGGAACACGGTTGCGCGCAGGTCAAAACCACCGCTGATGATTAATCACGAAAGGCATCCCGGCTAATGTCAGGATTCAGCATGCGTGTCCTGTCACCTTCAGTTCAATCGGTCTGCAACAAAAAGCAGACCTGTCAGGGGGGCTGCCAATCCCTCCAAACTTAACGGAACCAGTATGTTCCGAAGCCGTTAATAAAAGATTTACGCAAAACTAGACGAACTTAGCCAGTGGGTCGGCGGCGGCAAACGCGACATTGCGATCGGCTTTTGGCGGATAGATGAGCACACCTGTGATGTCTGTCTTCAGCTTTTTGGCCTCCTGACGCAAAAGTTTAACCTGTTGATCCCAGCCTTCGGTATACACGGCACCCCAGGCTCCGAGATCCAGACAGGTCACGTAGTTTACCTGCCGGTAGGGTAGACTTTCGATACCCATCAAGCTGGCGACAGCATTATGCCCGGCAAATTTGCCCAACTGAATAGCGTGCTGGCAGGTCATCAGTGCGGTATTACCGTCGTCATCGGTTTTAGCATGCGCCATGTCACCCGTCGCAAAAATATCACTGTAACCCGGGATTTGCAGTTCTTGCGTGACAATAAAACGGCCTGAAACGTCCCGGCTGGCAACCAGATTTTCACCTAACGGGCTGGCCTTTACGCCAGCAGTCCAGACTACGGTTGCTGTTTCTATACGGGTCCCGTCCTGAAGCGTAACACCGGATTCATCGATCATTTCAACGCCGGCATTGAGATGCCATTCTATCCCCAGTTGGTCAGAGGCATTGGAAATGACATCCCGAAGAGCTTGACTGTAGCGACCACCAATGACAGGACCACGCTCAACTACGACTACTCTGGTGGTAGAATCTTTGCCAAAAAGCGCTTTCAGGCGTGAAGGTAGTTCGGTTGCCAGTTCAATACCGGTGAAACCGCCTCCGCACACCACCACGGTATTACGGGCCGGGCTTTCCGGCTGTTTCGCCAGCGTTTTGAGGTGATTTTCCAGACGCTTGGCACTGCCCAGTTGGTCAATGTCAAAGCCATGTTCTGCAAAGCCTTTTATACCCGGAGAACACAGGCGGCTTCCGCTGGCAATAATCAGTTTATCGTATGAAATAAATGCAGATTCTGAATCGGTAGCGTTGTACCAGACGCCCTTCTTACTGTCATCAATACACCGGGCATGACCGGCAATAAATCGTATATTCAGCTCGGTAAAAAGCGGCTGCAAGTCGGCTGTCAGGGTGTCGACGTTAGCCTCATAAAAACGTGGCCTTACGTGTAGGGTTGGTTCCGGGGCCAGCACGGCGATTTCTAGTGAGGTGTTCCCCTGCAGATGTGCCAGACGTGCCGCGCTGACGGCAGACCACATGCCCGCAAAACCACTGCCAATAATAAGAATACGTTGTTTCATTTTATGCCCTTTTGCATTTTTAGACCGTTCGGCCCGGTAACTGCCACTATACTTGTCGTAGTTAACTACGACAAGATCTTTCTGAGTATCTGCGCTATCATCTGACACAGAGAAAGCAAAGGAGTAATAAATGGCGTTCTACAGTTCTGGTGTCGAATACGGTATTCACAGCCTGATGAGCATGGTTGATGCAAACGGCGACTCGCGGGAAATGAGTGTTCGCGAACTGGCTGAGTTGCAAAACGTACCGTACGACTATCTGGCAAAAATATTTACCCGCTTATCGCGTGCCGGTCTGGTGGTAAGCACTGAGGGCAAAGGTGGTGGGTTCCGGCTGGCATGCGCCAGCGAACTGATCACCATTCTCGATATTGTGCATGCCATTGACGGGCAGAAATCAATGTTCGAATGCCGCGAAATCCGCCAGCGACTGGCGCTATTTGATGAAGCGCCGCCGTCCTGGGTTTGCGACGGACCTTGCAGCGTACGTTCGTTGATGGACAGCGCGCAAAAACGCATGGAAGAGGAACTGGCACGCTATACCGTGCTTGACCTGGTTCGGAGTATGTTTCGTAAAGCGCCAGATACTTTCACTGTCGAAGTCAAACAGTGGATCAGTGAGCGTCGTAGCAAAACGTAAAAATACGCTGCTATTTTCCCTCTGCAAAAACGCCTTAAATTCCACAGGGATCCGCACTCTGTACCAAGCCAGAGGCAAGGCCCGAGCATCTGATTTATACTGCGTGCCTTGTCATTGCTCCCCATGCTGCCCTCGTAGATGGGCTGATTATTACAACTATGACTATTGTCGCGGCGGTGCCGTGGTCAGCAGGCGGAAAGTGTTTAAAACGGATTATCGGCGAGGGTTGCGGTTCTGCCGGCCGGTCAGGCGCCAGAACAAGGCCAGCAATGTCAGACAGCCAGCAAGAATAAACAGAAATATTAGCAGGAATGCGCTGTTGCCGGTGGTGCGGCAATAGATTTCGTTGAGGCCAACCGCGACCATCAGAATTGCGTACAGTAGAACAAGAAGTGAGATAAACATAATATCAGGCTGCGCAACCGCAGTATGTGAGGGTTTATGGCATCCTCCCCGATATAAAACCAGTTATGCCGGGGAGGACAGGTCTGGGTGGATCGTTAAGATTCATTTAGTCATCCCATTTGGTGCTTAGGTACGCCGCCAGCAGCCCGAGGGTGCTGATGATACCCAGGAACCCGATAAATACGCTCATGTTTCCCATTGTTATTTCCTCAGTTGATAGTTTCGATAAATACCTCTCGGTGTCGCATAGTGGATCTGGCCTCCTTATCTTCGCGGTAAATATTCCGCGTCAGCATTATAAGCACGATGGATTATATTTGGCGGGTAAATAGCCAACTTGTTTAGATGTTATTGAGACAAGGGTTCAGCGCAGAGGTAATTGAAAAATGCTATCCCTTTTTCTGCCGTATATTTAAGCACTCCAGCTTCTGGCGTACATGCCAAATGACGGCATTTATCATGCGCCCAAACGACTCGAGGTTGCGATATCCCCACGCTATAGCTGGCGCAGGACTTCCGCTGCCCTGCACTCACTGCATATGCTGCTCACGCTTACCGGCAGATCACGCCTATTGCAGCCATCGCTTAATAAAAGCACTGCGGTAAACTACGATTAGTGAATGTCTGGCAAAAACACCGCCGGGCATGGCAGATAATCCACTGAGGATTATCGTTATTGCAAGACTGGAGCAATCGGTTCGCGGCATTGCCCGCGCGCGGCCGAGTCTCACGCCAAAACGGCTAAGCAAGGTTAATTATGGCACGCACTACCCCTATTGAACGTTACCGCAACATCGGCATCTCGGCGCACATTGATGCCGGCAAAACCACGACGACCGAGCGGATTCTGTTTTACACCGGGGTCAGTCACAAGCTGGGCGAAGTCCATGACGGCGCCGCAACGATGGACTGGATGGCTCAGGAACAGGAACGCGGGATCACCATTACCTCGGCGGCGACCACCTGTTTTTGGAACGGCATGGAACATGATTATCCGCAACATCGCATCAACATCATCGACACCCCAGGGCACGTCGATTTCACCATTGAGGTAGAACGTTCGATGCGCGTACTGGATGGTGCGGTGATGGTGTATGACTCGGTGGGCGGCGTACAGCCACAGTCGGAAACCGTGTGGCGGCAGGCGAATAAATACCGCGTGCCACGCCTGGCTTTCGTTAACAAGATGGATCGCGTTGGCGCCAACTTCTTCCGCGTGCGGCAAATGATGATTGACCGACTGAAGGCCAATCCCGTGCCGATCGTCATTCCGATTGGCGCAGAAGACCATTTTAGCGGCGTGGTGGATCTGCTGCGCATGCAGGCCATTTTCTGGGACGAAGCGTCACAGGGCATGACCTTCCGCTTTGAAGACGTTCCGGCCGAACTGGTTGCTTCTGCCAACGAGTGGCGCGAAAAAATGGTCGAAGCTGCGGCGGAAGGTTCTGAGCAACTGATGGAAAAATACCTTGGCGGCGAAACGCTCAGTGATGCGGAAATCACCGCCGGCCTGCGTGCGCGCACCATTGCCGGCGAGATCCAGCCGATGCTGTGCGGTTCGGCGTTCCGTAACAAAGGCGTACAGCGCATGCTGGATGCGGTGATCGAACTGATGCCCTCGCCGCTCGACGTGCCGCCGATGGAAGGCCACGACGAAGACGACCATATCGTCAGCCGCCGTGCAGACGACAACGAGAAATTCTCGGCGCTGGCGTTTAAATTGATGACCGATCCGTTCGTCGGCCAACTGACCTTTGTGCGCGTTTACTCTGGCGTACTCGCCAAGGGCAGCAGCGTTTACAATCCGGTAAAAGGCAAGAAAGAGCGCATTGGCCGCATCGTGCAAATGCACGCCAACGATCGCAAGGACGTGGAAGAACTGCACGCCGGCGACATTGCCGCCTGTGTCGGCCTGAAAGACGTGACTACTGGTGATACGTTGTGCGATCCGAGCGCCATTGTCACGCTGGAGCGTATGGTGTTTCCGGAACCGGTGATCGCCCAGGCGATCGAGCCGAAGACCAAGAGCGATCAGGAGAAAATGGGCATTGCGCTGCAACGTCTGTCCTCCGAGGATCCGTCGTTCCGGGTGCGTACCGATGAAGAATCCGGCCAGACCCTTATTTACGGCATGGGAGAGCTGCATCTGGAAATCATCGTTGACCGGATGCGGCGCGAGTTCGGCGTGGAAACCACCACCGGCAAACCGCAGGTTTCCTATCGCGAAACCATTCGCCGCAAGGTCAATGATGTTGAAGGCAAATTCGTCCGGCAATCCGGCGGTAAAGGCCAATACGGCCACGTAGTGCTGACGGTGGAGCCGAACGATGCCGGCAAAGGTTTCGAGTTCTTTGATGAGATCAAGGGCGGTGTGATCCCCGGCGAGTATATTCCGGCGGTGAAGAAAGGCATTCAGGAAGCGTTAGGCAGCGGCGTGCTGGCCGGTTATCCGGTGGTGGACGTCAAGGTGCATCTGACCTTTGGCTCTTATCATGATGTCGATTCGTCCGAGCAGGCGTTTCGCATGGCGGCGATCTTCGGCTTCAAAGACGCCTGTCGCCAGGCGGACCCGGCGATTCTGGAGCCGATCATGAAGGTTGAAATCGAGACGCCGGAAGAGTACGCCGGCGGCGTGATGGGGGATTTATCGTCACGGCGCGGCCAGTTGCAGGGCATGGAGGATATTCCAGGCGGTGGCGGTAAGGCAATCCATGCCAAAGTACCGCTGTCCGAAATGTTTGGCTATTCCACCACCCTGCGCTCGATGTCACAGGGGCGGGCTAGCTATACCATGGAGTTCAGCCATTACGCCGAAGCGCCGCGTAACGTGGCCGAAGAGATCGTTAACCACCACAAGCGCTGATCCTCAGCCTGCCGCCGCGTGCGGCAGGCGTTATTTTTCCACGCTCAACGAAACCACCATCGGCTCTGGCCGAATTCGCATCGCATAAACCACCCCGCCGATCAGGCAGCCAATGCCACAGACCGTCAGCAACGGCGGCCATGCCTGGCGCAGCATGAAGGTATACGCCAAACCAGCCAGAATTTCGAACACAATCAACGGCCCTACCAGTACCGTTGGCAGTCGCTGACTGGCTTCGTTCCAACATAATGCACCGATCCATGAACAGAAGAGGCCGAGAGCGAGCATCAAGCCGACGAATACCACCGGTCGCGGGCCGAACGGCAAGGCAAACTCGGGCTGCGTCAGCGCCAGTTGGCCGCAAATCAGCAGATACCCCAGCAGCGCCAGCGGTAACGTCACCAGGCCTTGCGCCGTCGCCCAGGTGGTCGGCCGCTGGTCTGGGTGTTCGCGTAGCCAGCGGGCGTTACGCAGTGGGAACCAGGTCCAGCACGCTACCGCCAGCAACGCCAGCGCTAATCCACTGCCATAACGCCATTTATCCACCGGCACAGCGTTGCCTTGCAGTTCGGCAATGTTGACCAGCACCAGCCCAAGCGCGATCAGCAACAGCGCCGGCATCAGCTTGTGCCAGGCGAGACGCCCATCATGTTGACCATAAAACAGATTGGCGGTCACGGAAATCACCACCGGCAAGGTACCGATGATCATGGTGGACACGGGGGCGCCGGTACGCTGAATGGCACTGGCCAGGCACAGGTAATACAGCAGATTACCGATCGCCGTCAGCTTCAACGCTTCTAACCAGTCGTGGCGTAGCAAGCGTTTCAAACGCCGCCGATCCAGCCAGGCCAACGGTAAGGCAATCAGCCCAAATGCCAGGTAGCGCCCGGTGGATTGCAACGCCGCAGGATAATCCGGCACCAGCAGTGGCCCAACGAAGATAAGCCCCCACATCAGGCCGGCAGATAGCGCAAATAACACACCAGTAAACATTACGACTCCATCAAAATACGCAGGGCGTAACGGTATTCACGCCCTGCAAGGCAAATGTTGCGGTTGATGGAGCCAGTTTAACAGCGTCGAGCGCTAACCGATTGTATCAGGTTGCTGTTTTACTGCGTGTCAAGTCGCGGGAATACCGCATCTGGATCGTAGCGTTCCCTCAGCGCCAGCAGACGTTGCCAATGTTGTGGCGCGTAGCAGCGCTCTACCGTATGGCTGCGCCCTTCCAGATCAAACTCGTTGATATAATGTCCGCAGGCATAGGGGGCCAAACGGTCATAACAATGGCTCAACCATTGCCGGTTGGCCTCATCCTGTTGCGGATCATCCCACTGCATATAGCTGGAGACGAAATAGCGTCCGGTTGCCGAATAGGCGGCGTCGGGAAACGTCTGGTCGCCGCGCCAGATAATCATCGTCATGCCCTGGGCCGAGGGCTGAGACGGCAACTGCTCACGCAGGATGGCACTCACCTCCAGAATCCGATTGGTGAACAGGTTATCGGTACGGAAGCGGGAACACACCAGAGCCTGCTCGCTTTGCCGGTATATCGCTTCAAAATCCGCCATCTTTTCCGTTGCCAAACATTGAATATCCAGTTTGAATCGCTGGATCCGGTGGGTGAACAAAGCCTGTAGCGCATCCGCCTGGCGGACGCTATCGGCGAAGGCCAGCGTATTGACCACCACCTGTTGGTGGTTGCCGCCCAATACGATCATGATTTGCAACTGCTTGTCCCACTGGTGACTGTCGAGCATTTCGAACAGTAACGGCAATGCCTTATCCGGCAAACTATAGAGATGACTGGTGATCGCCGCCGGATGTGGCCAGCACTGGAGATAGAACGCGGTGATGACAAAAAAGGCATTTGGCCCGGCACCGCGCGCCGCCCACCACAACTCGGGGTTCTCGCTGGCGTTGGCGTGCCTGCACTCGCCGTCGGCGGTAACAACGTCAATCGCCGTGACGTTGAATACGCTCATGCCGCCCCAGGCGGTAGAATTTATCCCCAGCCCGCCACCGAGTAAAAATCCGCTTAGCGCCACATCGCCGCCATGTCCGGTCGGGAACGCCAGGCCCAATGGCGCCAGTTTTTGCATTAATTGTCGCCCGGTGGTGCCGGGTTCGACACGGGCGATGCCGGTAGTGGTATCTACCTGCACCTCATTCAGAGCCGAAATATCCAGCAGGATGCTGTCATTTTGCAGGAAAACGCCGGCATAGCTGTGTCCCCCGGCGCGAACACACAGCGCTTTGCCATACTTACCGGCAAGATTAACGGTGGCAACGATGTCCTCTTGACATTCCGCGCGCACAATCAGTTCAGGAAAACGTTTAAAATCCCGCTGGTTCCAGCTTGCCTGACGATACCAGCCAGCATATTCGGCATGATAACGGGAGCGAACCTTTCCACTCAGTTGGCAGCAAAATAAACGATAATCATCTGCTGCGCAGGTTAAAGAAAGCTCTGTCATAGTAGAAACCTTTGTGCGTTATTGAAGTAGCTGCTTCATGGGCTGATTACTGATGGGGGTGGTGGGTTACGGCATACAGAGGCAATGGTTGCAAGCCCAGCCGGGTTTTGATTTTGGCGTTTAATCGCCCTGCCTCAAGGCGCTTCAGACGCCGCTGAAAGGCATATTGATAAGCGTTGGCAAAACACAGGGTGTACGGGCTGAACGCCAGGCCTTCATACTTCATGCCGGCTGACCATAGGTGTAGCGTGTCCTGTTCCTCAAAGCACACCATGCCAGCAAGCAATTCGCCATCTTTCTCGATAATATTCAAACGAATAAGATCGCCACAAAGCCGGCTGAAGCGCGCCAGAGGCGCCGCCGGGAAATACTGTGGCGTACCATGACGTGCGGTGGTCTGAAAACATAGCTCAGTGAGCTGTTCCAGGCGCTGATCGAATGGCGGTGCAACGATTGAAGCAACCGCCCCGCTGTCATTGAATTTGCGCATTTGCCTGCGCATTTCACCGCGGCCATCATAAGGCAGGCTTTCAAGAAAATGTTCAAAATCGCGGAAGTGCGTCAAATCGGCATAATAGCGATCGAACATATAGTTGATGTTCAAATCGGCTTGTGCCGCTAACGGCAATAGCGGCGAATCGGCGACATTCAGCAAACCGGAATAGCGGGCACCAACCTGCTCCGCGGTCATTTTTAGCCGCATAAACAGACTGTCATAAATATTTTTTAGCGTTGAAAAGCTTAATACGGTGCTATTAAAACAGTGCATTATATGGCTGAATAAACCATAATCATCACCAGTGTTGCGTATATCGGCCTTTTGCTCCAGTACATGAAAGGGATCAACCACATCCAGCCGTTGCAAATAAGCGGGTATAAAAGCGACCAGCTTGCCTTCGAGCCTAACCGTCAGATAAAAAAATTGTTTTACAGACAGTAACGGGGAAAGCTCTGCCGCTTGTAAAAAACGCCAGTCATAAAATAACGGCGAACCGCACTGGGTATGAAAACGGCGGTATTCTTCCTCATCTAATTGCGTGAGGGTGTGTAGCGTGTCGGTAATAAATTCCACGTGAGTGCCTCGCTTTATAAGTGATGACAACCCCGGTGTAAAATTAATATGACGTTCGGTCTTTGAATTCCTTGATGACCTTTAGCCGAGTTTGCAGTCGACCAACACGGTATGCGGGTGTGCTAGATAGGCATGCAAATGTTCAGGTATTTCATCCGTGGCGCACGCGGCCTGTGGGTTACACCAACGGGTCACGGTAAATCCGTTATGGGCCAATGCGCTATCAATTGCGTCACGCGACCAGTAGTTGGCGCAGATAGGCGCTCCTGCTTGCTGGGGAAACGACAGCAGTACCTCACTGCCGTCCCGCAGTGGTTGCCTGGCGCTGAGTTGGAAACCGTAAGGAAGGTAATATTCTTTCTCTATCTTATATTCCGGGTTTAGCGGCAAGGTCAGCAAGCGCCCTCCGGGCTTAAGCATCCGCGCCATGGCCGCAATCATTTCCTTAAGGAACTCATAATTGGTGGCATAGGGCAAAACGTACACTGCCAATACCAAATCAAACTGATGCGCCATCTCTGGCGTTATTTTTGATATATACTCGATACCTAATGGATTTTCCACCTCGCGTTTTCTCGCATAATCCAGCATTCCCCCTGCCACATCAAATCCGACGACGTGACGCGCTCCGGCAGATTTTAACAATCTGGCATAATGACCAGTGCCGCAGCCGAAATCGAGAATGCTAAGGGAAGACACATCCCCCAATTGTTCTATTACGGAAGGCGTTTCAATTTGTTTGCGAAAAGGCCATTCAAACATCTGCTCGTAAAAAATGGCCAAAGAATCAAACTGACTCTGACTGTTAACGGTTTCCATTTTTACTCCGAATCGGATAATGAGTATAAATTTATAGTTAGGCCAGTTCAAATTTGCAAACTTTGCCAGTTTCAAAAAGAAAAAATATTTATGACAGATCGTTATCTCGTTGAGAATGTAATTATTTCATCTGATGAGTATTACTCTCTCGCTTATTAACCTGGGAAAACTTGTTTTTGATAACGCCCTGGCGTGACGCCGTAACGACTAGCGAAAGCCCGTGTCAAATGCGCCTGGTCGGTCAAACCGACCGCTGCGGCCACCTGCGCGGCTGGCATACCCTGCGTCAGCAGTCGTTTAGCTTGATAAAGGCGGATCGCCATCAGCATTTGATGCGGGGATACATGAAACTGCGCCTTGAACTTGCGCTGAAAATGATACGGGCTGAGTGCGACCAGTGCCGCCAGGCTATCCAGCGTGATGGGTTGGGCATGATTTTCCCAGAGGTATTCTCGCACCCTATCCAGGCGGATCGCTCCCTCCTGTCGCTGCGGTTGAGCCACCTTCGCATGCGGGCGAAACGCCGCGATCGCCTCAAGCAGCAGACCGTCGATGGCCAACGGATCCTGTGACTGCCACAGCGCGGCCAAGGTAGCAGCCATGCGCCGTGCCGCCGACGCATCGTCGCGCACCGCGTCGGTAAACCAGAGGCCCTGTTCGCCGCTCAGCCGTGCCAGCGTTGCCGGTTCAAGATAGATCATCCGATAGTTCCAGCCGCCTTCGCTGGCTGATTCACCAGTATGCAGTTCATCGGGGTTCATTAACACCAGCGAACCGGGCGCAGCAAGGTGTTGCACGCCACGATAGCGAAAGCGTTCGGCGCCCTGCACCACCGTGCCGATACCATAGGCGGCATGGGTATGCGGTTCAAACGCATAGCGATCGATATGGGCATGATAAAGCTCAACGCCTGGCAACTGCGGCAGATGCCGAAACTGCGCGCTGTCTTTTTCGAACGGAAACTGCGGTGGTATACCTTGCATTGGCTAGGGTCATCCTGCCTTGTCACGAGCGGCCAAGTGAAATAAACAGCCACTATGATAGTTAATCGGCCACAATTTGCGTAGCGCGTTCACCTTGTGAACGGTCCACATGGCTAAAAAGCCGCTAGGCTAGAATTAGCGTGGCTAACGTGTCACTCTAGACGACTGGTCTAATTTATACTGAAGGAACCCGATGATGAAAATTCTCATGGTGCTGACATCTCACGACCAACTGGGTAACACTGGCAAGAAAACCGGATTCTGGCTGGAAGAATTTGCCGCCCCTTATTACATCTTCAAAGATGCCGGCGCCCAACTGGTGCTGGCATCTCCTGCCGGCGGTCAACCGCCGCTGGATCCGAAAAGCAATGAAGAAGATTCGCAGACCGACGATACCCGCCGTTTTGTCAATGATGCCCCGGCGGTAGCGGCGCTGTCCTCAACCCGCAGACTCTCGCAGATTGTTGCGAGCGAGTTTGATGCCGTATTTTATCCGGGGGGGCACGGGCCTTTATGGGATCTGGCGGAAGATCCATCGTCCATTGGGCTGATTCAAACCACCCTGGCCGCCAACAAACCGTTGGCAGCGGTTTGTCATGCACCGGGTGTGCTGCGTCACGCTAAAGGGCCGGACGGCCAGCCGCTGGTGCAAGGTAAAGCGGTGACCGGCTTTAGCAACAGCGAAGAAGACGCCGTTGGCCTGACCGAGGTAGTCCCGTTCCTGGTCGAAGACGTGCTCAAGCAACAGGGCGGCAATTACAGCAAAGGGGCGGACTGGGCTTCCTATGTCGTCACCGATGGCCTGCTGGTCACCGGACAGAATCCGGCGTCATCCGCCGAAGCGGCGCGTGCCCTGCTCGCGCTAGTGAACAAGCAGTAAAGAGGTAGCAATGTACTCAAATACACAACTTTATATCGATGGTGAATGGCGTGATGCCCAATCTGGCAAAACGCTGGCGGTTACCAACCCGGCGACCGGCGAAACCATCGGTCACGTCGCCCATGCCGGACAGGCAGATCTCGATCTGGCGCTGGCCGCTACCGAGCGCGGTTTTAAAATCTGGCGTGAAACCTCGGCCTATCAGCGCGCCAGCCTGATGCGCCAGGCCGCCGCCCTGCTGCGCGAACGTGCACCGCAGATCGCCACGCTGATGACGCAGGAACAGGGTAAACCGCTGGCGCAGGCCAAAGTGGAAGTTCTCGGCGCTGCCGACGTGATCGACTGGTTCGCCGGCGAAGCCAGCCGTACCTATGGGCAAATCATTCCGGCACGCCAGCAGGACGTACAGCAGCAAACGCTGAAGCTGCCGGTTGGCCCGGTGGCGGCCTTTACGCCGTGGAACTTCCCGATCAACCAGATCGTGCGCAAACTGTCGGCCGCGCTGGCTGCTGGTTGCTCGATCGTTATCAAGGGGCCGGAGGAGACCCCGGCTTCGCCGGCCGCGCTGATCCAGGCCTTCGCCGATGCCGGGATCCCAGCCGGAGTGATTGCGCTGGTTTACGGCACGCCGGCGGAGGTGTCGGAGTATCTGATCCCTCACCCGACCATCCGCAAGATTTCGTTCACTGGCTCAACCCGCATCGGCAAACACCTGGCGGCACTGGCTGGTCAGCACATGAAAAAAGCCACCATGGAGCTGGGCGGACACGCGCCGGTATTGATCTTTGAAGATGCCGATCTTGATGCGGCGGCGAAAGAACTGGCAGCCGCCAAGTTCCGCAATGCCGGCCAGGTGTGCATTGCGCCTACCCGTTTCCTGATCCAACGGGGCGTGTATGACGCGTTTGTCGAAAAATTCACCGCGGCGGTGCGTGAAATCAACGTCGGCAACGGTTTGGACGACGGCGTGACCATGGGGCCAATGGTACTCGGCCGCAGCGTCGATGCCATTGAGGCGTTCGTGCAAGACGCGATAGCCCAAGGGGCAAAAGTCACCACCGGCGGCAAACGTCTGCCGGGCAAAGGCAATTTCTTCGCGCCGACGGTATTGCGTGACGTGCCGCTGAATGCGCGCGCCATGTCGGAAGAACCGTTTGGTCCGCTTGCGCTGCTGCGGCCGTTCAACGATTATGACGAGGCCATCGCCGAAGCCAACCGCCTGCCCTATGGCCTGGCCGCCTACGCGTACAGCCGCAATATTGCTACCGTCAACGCGCTGGGGCGTGATGTCGAAAGCGGTATGCTGACCATCAACCACATCGGTTTTGGCCTGCCGGAAACGCCATTTGGCGGCGTGAAAGACTCAGGCCATGGCACTGAAGGTGGCAGCGAAGCGATCGACTCCTATCTCGAAACACGTTTCGTTACCGTCGCCGGTCGCTAATCAAGCCCGGTTGATAACATGACTGTCGCAACCGGCCAGTGAATACTGGCCGGTTTTTTGTTCTTACTGAGTGCCACCTTCTCTGGAGAAACGCCGCAACCGTTTTTTTTAGCGGTTGAACCAGCGTGCTCTACGTCGTTCGCTATTACTTTATATCTTGATTGGCGTAATACCGTACAACGTTTCCATAAAGTAGAAACCAGTCCGAGCATTCTTCACCTGTGATCTTGTTTGTCTTCCTTTTTTGCCACTCTTCGGCCTCAGATGGCAGTGATAGAAAGGTTTTTAACGCAGCAACCCCGTTAATATAACAATAAATTAACAAGACCCTGCGGAGCGCTACCATGACCCTGAATCAAAAACGCATGTATATTAATGGCGAATTTATCGCCAACCTTGACGATCGCTGGATCGACGTCATCAATCCGTCGACCGAACAGATCATTATGCAGATCCCTCAAGGCAGCGCCGAGCACGCGAAACAGGCGATTGATGCCGCCGCCGCCGCCCAGGCCGATTGGGAGGCGTTACCTGCCGTCGAGCGCGGGCAGTGGCTGCGCGCCATTGCCAACGGCATTCGTCAGCGTGCGGAGGAGCTGACCGCCACCATCGTCGCCGAAGGCGGTAAAACGCAGGAGCTGGCCAAGGTGGAAGTGCTGTTCACCGCCGATTACCTTGATTATATGGCTGAATGGGCGCGCCGTTATGAAGGCGAAATTATCCAGAGCGATCGGCCCAACGAGACGATTTTGCTGTTCAAGAAGGCCATCGGCGTCACCACCGGCATTTTACCGTGGAACTTCCCGTTCTTCCTGATTGCGCGCAAGGCGGCGCCAGCCCTGCTGACCGGCAATACCATCGTGATCAAACCCAGCGAATTGACGCCGGGCAACGCGGTGATATTTGCCGAGATTGTGCATCAGATCGGATTGCCGCGCGGGGTATTCAATCTGGTGACGGGCTATGGCCCCGAGGTTGGTCGGGAGCTGGCGGCCAATGCCAAGGTCGGTATGGTCAGCCTGACCGGCAGCGTCGGTGCGGGTATCGCCACCATGCACGCAGCAGCAGACAACGTCACCAAAGTGTCGCTGGAACTGGGCGGTAAAGCCCCGGCTATCGTCATGGCCGACGCCGATCTGGATTTGGCGGTAAAAGCCATCGTCAGTTCACGGGTGATCAACACCGGACAGGTGTGCAACTGCGCCGAACGCGTTTATGTGCAACAGGCAATTTATCCCCAGTTCATCGAGCGGCTCAGCGCGGCATTGCAACGGGTGACCTATGGCGATCCCAATACGCAAACCGGGCTGGATATGGGACCGCTGATCAGCGCAGAGGCGGTACAACGGGTGGAGGACAAGGTGGCACGCGCCGTCGAACAGGGGGCGACGCTGCGATTTGGCGGGCAACGTGCCGCGCGCAGCGGTTATTTCTTCCCTCCCACCTTACTGACGGAGGTTCGTCAGGATATGGAGATCATGCAAGAAGAAGTGTTTGGCCCGGTATTGCCGGTAGCGACCTTCGACACGCTGGATGAGGCCATCGCCATGGCCAATGACAGCGAATACGGCCTCACCTCCTCCATTTTTACTCGCGATCTCAATGTGGCGATGCGCGCGCTCAAGCAGCTGAAATTCGGCGAAACCTACATCAATCGTGAAAACTTTGAAGCGATGCAAGGGTTCCACGCCGGCTGGCGCAAGTCCGGTATCGGCGGCGCCGATGGCCGCCACGGCCTGGAAGAATATCTGCAAACCCAGGTGGCCTATCTGCAATTGCAGTAATCCACCATTACAGCGTGGCGAAACGCGGGCCGTCAGGTGCTGAATGTTTGATCCATACCGCCTGCCACGGCCGCAACGTCATGCGGCCGTCAAACGCCGTCATGGCGATCAGATCGGTACCCGGTAGCGGCAAATGCAGCGCTTGAGGTTTGGCACTGACGTTCACCACACAGCTGATGCGTTCCTGCCCGTGCTGTTCGGCTCGCTCAATGCCGAACAGTGCGTCGCCGAGTTTAAGCACCCGCTGCGCCGCCTGCGGGGCAAACGCCGGCTGGGTACGGCGACAATAAATCAGGTGGCGCAGACGATGGAACACTTCTGCCCGCAACGTGCCGGGTTCGACCAACTGTTGTTCCAGGCTTTTCAACTGCAGCTTTTCACGGTTGATGCGCCGGTTGATGCCGGAACGCGCTACCCCCGCCAGATCGCTGCGGCTACCGAGCAGACTATGGTAATACAGCGCCGGTACGCCGCGGAACGCTAACAGGATGGACTGTGCGGCTACGAACTTGTCGGCTTTGGTATTGACCTCGTCATCCGGCTCGCACAGGGCATCCAGATAATTGATGTTCAGCTCATACGGCGACTTGCTGCCGTCGGGGTTGTTACGCCAGGAAATTCGTCCTTCCTTACGCTCCACCTCGGCCACCAGAAACGCGCGTTCGGCATCGTCCAGCAGGCTTTCGGTCGGCCGCAGACCAATGCCGTCATGGCTGGCCAGAAAGTTGAAAAAGGTGGTGTTGATCGGCTGCGTTTCGGCGCTGAGGCGGGTCGCCCAGGCATTGAGCCAGCGCGTATCCTGGCGTAAAAATGCATGCAGCGTCAGCGGCGGTAACGGGAACTGGTACACCATGTGCGCTTCGTCACCGTTGCCAAAGTAACGAATGTTTTCGCCGTGCGGCACGTTGGTTTCGGTGATCAGGCGACAATGGGTATTGGCGCGATCGAGCACCAGTCGCCACAGCTTGATGATCTGATGCACTTCTGGCAAATGAATGCACGGGGTTCCTGCCGCTTTCCAGATAAAGCCTATCGCATCCAGACGAATCGACCGTCCGCCGGACGCGGCGTATTGCAGCAGTATGTCGATGCTTTCCAGCAATACGGCCGGTTCCCGAAAATTAAGGTCTATCTGATCTTCGCTGAAGGTGGTCCACAAATAGACGCGCTGATGATTGGCTTTGACATACGGCGTCAGCAGCGGCAACGCGCGTGGGCGCATCACCGAATGGTAATCGGCCTGTGGATCGGCCTCGATAAAATAGTGCCGGTATTTTTCCTCGCCGCGCAGATAAGCCTGAAACCACAGGCTGGCACTGGAAACATGGTTTATTACGCAGTCGAACATCAAATCATAGTGCTGATTTAACGCGCGGATGTCTGTCCAGTCCCCCAGTTCAGGGTTGATGCGCCGATAATCCACCACGCTAAAACCGTCATCCGAGGTCCAGGGAAACATCGGTAACAGATGAATATCGCTGATTAAGCCTTGTAGCCAGCGATCGGCGAACTGTTTCAGTACCCGCAGCGGTTTTTCGTCGTCCTGATACAGGCCGTCGCCGTAAGCAATCAGATAAATGGTTTTCTCGTCGACCGATTGCGACAGTTGTTCACGAGGTAAGCGCCACTTTTCTATCAACGCCAAAATGTCGGCGATCAAGGCTGGCTGTCGTTCGGCAGGATACAAACTGTGCAGCAATTGTTGTAGCTGTTGCTCGAAGTCTGACGCCATAGACCCTCCTTCTGTGCAAAACCATTAGCTTTCTTTATAACCGCTTCTGGTAAACAGGTAAAACATCCCGGCAGATTTCCCTGGTTGCCTGCCTTTGTGAGCGACGCCTCATGGTGGGCAAATTGCCGGCCTGCGTCAGGCGGTCAACGGCCACTGCTGCTATTTTGTTTATGGCGGCCGGGGCAAAAATCGGATGGAAATAATTGAGCAACAAGGCATTAGCCACGTGGCCGTAGCATAAACAACAACCAGAAAGGAACCATTATGCAGATTCGCCTGTTTAAAATAATGGCGCTTAGCGCGGCCATCATGACTGCCAGTTCTCCGCTGTTTGCTACTGAACTTAACGCCGGTGCCGTGGCCGCACCGGACGAGTATGGTGCCAACGTCGCGGCACAGATCCTCAAGGCCGGTGGCAACGCGGTGGATGCCGCCGTGGCAACCGCCTTTACCCTGGCGGTAACCTATCCCGAAGCTGGCAACATCGGTGGCGGCGGCTTTATGACGCTGTATATCGACGGCAAGCCCTACTTCCTGGATTATCGTGAAACCGCGCCCAGCGCCGCCAGCAAAGGCATGTATCTGGATGAGAAAGGCCAGGTGATCGATAACCTCAGCCTGGTTGGCAGCAAGGCCGCCGGGGTTCCCGGTACGGTGATGGGATTATGGGAAGCGCACCAGAAGTTCGGCAAGCTGCCCTGGGCGGAACTGTTGACGCCGGCGATTGGCTACGCCCGGCAGGGCTTTACCGTCGCCAGGCAACAGTACCAGTATCGTGAAGATGCCAATAAACTGTTTGCCGGCAAAACCAACTTCGGTGACTACTTTGGCAGCATGAAGCCAGGCAGTCTGTTTAAACAGCCAGAACTGGCAAACACCCTTGAACGAATCGCCGATGGCGGGGCAAACGACTTTTACCGCGGCGAAACCGCCAAACTGCTGGTGAAACAGATGCAACAGGACGGCGGTTTGATCAGCGCTGACGATCTGAAGGATTACCGCGTCAAGTGGCGTGAGCCGATGCAGATAGCCTGGCGTGGCAATACCGTCTATACCGCCCCGCTGCCAAGCTCCGGCGGCATCGCTCTGGCGCAGTTGCTGGCAATCAAGGAGTATCGCGCCGCCGATTTCAAGGGCGTCACGCTCAACTCGGCACGTTATATCCATTTGTTGTCGGAAATTGAAAAACGGGTGTTTGCCGATCGTGCCGACTATTTGGGCGATCCTGACTTTACCGATGTGCCGGTGGCCAAGCTGACCGCCGCCGATTATCTGCAAAAACGTGCGGCAGAGGTGAACCCGCAGGCAATCTCCGCCAGCGAACAAGTACGTCCCGGCCTGGAAACGCACCAAACCACTCACTTTTCGATTATCGATGCGCAAGGTAACGCGGTCAGTAATACCTATACGCTAAATTGGGACTTTGGCAGCGGCGTGGTGGTCAAAGGCGCCGGCTTCTTGCTGAACGACGAAATGGATGATTTCAGCGCCAAACCCGGCGTGGCAAACGCCTTTGGCGTTGTGGGCAGCGACGCCAATGCCATTGAACCCGGCAAGCGCATGCTGTCGTCCATGAGTCCGACCATCGTTACCCGAGACGGCAAGGTGACGCTGGTACTCGGCACGCCGGGTGGTTCGCGCATCTTCACGTCAATCTTTCAGGTGCTGAACAATATCTACGACTATCATCTGCCCCTGCAACAGGCGGTAGCGGCGCAGCGCGTGCACCACCAGTTGCTGCCCAAAGACACCATCTACTACGACAGTTACGCGCCGTTGACCGGTCAGGTTGCGGCGCAATTAACCGCGCTGGGTTATACCCTGGAGGATCAGGGCTGGAACATGGGGGATATTCAGGCGATCCGCGTCAATGGCACGACGCCTGAAACCGCTTCCGATCCGCGCGGACGGGGCACTGGACGGGTAGTTGAGCGCTAGTTTGCGGATTGATTGCGCCGGGGATGAGCAATGCCCGGCGCTGCTGTTGAAATATTTAGACATCGTTATTTAATTTATAATTAACATATGTCCACTATCATTAACATTGCCCCGCTTATCTGTATTTTTTTGTGTCTGCAAAAGATTATTTTTTATATTAGGCTAATCTTATAAGACTAATTAATATATCGATTAGTCGGAGGTTAATGATGAACCATCACACCAATCAGCAGAAGAAGCCGGAAAAAAACACCCCACCAGCCGCTTCGCCAAAGCGGGAAAAGGATGATTATCACCACGCGCCAGAATCCGGTGACAAGCAGGTGAAATAATGACTACGGGCGACCCGACGCTGGCGATGCTGCTATATTTCGTTATGCCATTATGGTTATTGGCTGGCATCGCCGATTGGGCATGCCACCGCGCGACTGAAATAGAGAAAACCAGCGGTACCAAGGAGTCGCTGCTGCATTTGATGATGTTTGTCGAAGTCGGTATTCCGTTGCTGGCCGCCATTTTCCTTGAGATCAACAGTCTGATTATCTTGTTGATGATAGTCGCTTTTTTTGTTCATGAGGCCACGGCGCTGTGGGATGTAAGCTACGCGGTGGACCAACGGGAAGTAACACCGTTAGAACAGCATATTCACAGTTTCCTGGAGATGATCCCGTTAATGGCGATGCTGATGGTGATCTCGTTAAACTGGCAGGATTTCACCGCTCTGTTTGGCATGGCCGACAGACCAGCCGACTTTTCGCTGCGCTGGAAAACACCGCCATTGCCGACCAGTTATATGCTGACGCTGTTCACGGCAATATTACTGCTGGTTATTATTCCCTATATCGAAGAATTTGTTCGCACCTTGCGAAAGAGGTAAATCATGCCGTTTATTCCGTTTAATCCCTCGCCAGATTACACTTTGGGCACCGAATTAGAATTACAGCTGATTGATTTGACCAGCTGCGATCTTTCGCAAAAAGGTCTGGAAATTATAAAGGCCGTGAATAATGAAAAAAATATAAAGGAAGAGCTGACGCTGTCAACCATAGAAATTAATTCGACGGTGCATAAAAACCCATTTACCCTGTACGATGAATTGAGCACCATTGCCAGCCAGCTGTCGGATGTAGCCGCCAGTCATCACTGTGGACTATGCGGCGGGGGGCGCCATCTAACCAGCGATTGGAAAGAACAATGCATTACCCCTACCGAACGTTATCAGGAGGTGTACGAGCATCTGGGCTTTTTAGCGAAACTGTCCTGCGTCTTCGGCCAACATATTCACGTCGGTGTTGAAAGCGGCGATGATGCCATTTATCTCTGCCACGCGCTGATCCCCTACCTGCCACACTTTATCGCCCTGAGTGCCTCGTCGCCTTATTACCAGTCGGTTGATACACGCTTTGCCAGCTCCCGTTTCAGTGCGCTGAACTCGTTCCACACCTTCGGCTACATTGAGAATATCCACAATTGGCAACAGTTTAACCAGTATGTCGACACCGCAACGCGGCTGGGGATCATACAATGCCTGAAGGATATTTATTGGGAAATCCGGCCGAAGCCCGACTTCGGTACGGTAGAGATCCGCGTCTGCGATACGCCATTGTCGATTTATCATGCCTGCATGCTCAGCGGTTATGCGCAGCTGTTGGTGAAATATCTGCTCGATGAACGCCGGCCGCTGCCACAGTCCTATCATTCTGCCGTCACCTGCAATACCTTCTGCGCCCAGCGCTATGGCTTCAATGCGCCGTACATCGACTGTCAGACAGCAGAAAAAACCGAACTGTCGCGCCACCTGCTGTTTACCCTGCAACGCTTGTATCACTACGCCAGCGGTCGTGACATCGAGGTACTGGATTACCTGAAGCAATATGTCATGCACGGCGAAAACGATGCTGACCGCATTCGCGGCATGGCTCAGGCGGGTTACAGCGAAAGCTGCATCATCCAGACCATGATGGCGCTGCTGACCAGCGGTGCGGACAACCGGAACGTGGCGATTGGTGCCTGACAGGCGCCGGGATGGGAAAAACGGGGCCGCCGGCACGGCCCCGAAGCGTCACGGCGGGCAGGCTGCGTGCTGCACTGCCACTATGGCGGATTACGGTGTTAACTGGGTGCTGTAATTTGCCGGCACCCAGCGGTAACCCTGACCCTGGGCTTGCACATGACCCAAACCGGGGAAGGCAATATGTGCCGCAGCCACCCAATAGCCCTGTTTGGCGGCCTGCGCCAAAATACGCTCGCGGGTCGCGATGGCCTGCTGACGATCGACGTCGAAATGAATCGCCACCTTCGGCTCAGGCATCTGCACCGCCTTGGCATGGATGATATCCCCCCACAGCACCAGCGTTTGCCCCGCGCTTTCTACCCGGTAGGTTACGCTGCCCGGGGTATGCCCATAGGCCGCCTGCGCCTGTATGCCCAGTGGCAAGGTGGCAGGCGCGCTAAAGGTTTTCAATTTTCCGGCGGCGATAATCGGCTTTAACACATCGGCAGATTGTTTAAAGGTATGGCGCTGCCCCGCTTCCACTTTGCTTTGGTTGGCGTTATCCAGCCAGAAATCAGGATCGTGTTTGTCGACATAGACCTCGGCATTGGGGAATGCCGGTTTGCCATTGAGCGTCAGGCCACCGGAATGATCGCCGTGCACGTGGGTCACCAATACGGCATTGATGCTTTCCGCCGGATAACCGGCCGCTTTCAGGTTGGCTAACAGATGGCCACCGTTGTTCCCGAACAGCTGCCCCGCGCCGGTATCGACCAGAACGCGCTGTTTGCCGTCATCGATCACGAAGGTATTGATTGAGGTTTCCGCTTGCGGCGTCATCGCGTCTTCGGCCATTCGCTGTTTTAAACGTTGCTCATCGATCGGCAGCAACAATTTCTCCAGCGGCAGCGTGATGGTTCCGTCGGAAACAGCGGTCACCGTCAGCTTGCCCAATGCCATACGATAATATCCCGGCGCCTGCTGATGCGTATCGGCAGCGTTGGTCTGCGAGATTGCCAGCAGCAAGCCGGCAGACAGTACTAAATATGCTTTCATAGCCATCCTGTTAATAAAAAATACCACTTTAACGGTGGCAGAGATTATCGTACTGTCCAATTACATCATTCAAATCGATTAGATTGATTATGAATATCAGAGAAAATGATTTTAGCCGTATCGACCTGAATTTATTGACGGTTCTGCTGGTGCTGTATCGGGAACGCAGCGTATCCCGCGCCGCTGAGAAACTGTTTCTTGGTCAACCGGCGGTCAGTGGTGCCTTGGCGCGGCTGCGTGCCATGTTCGACGATCCGCTGTTCGTACGTTCGGCCAACGGTATGGATCCGACGCCGCGCGCCCACGTTCTGGTGCGTGAGCTGACGCCGCTGATGGAAACTATGCAGCAGGTACTGTTTCGGCAACCGCGCTTCTCGCCAGCCAGCTCGCAGCATAGCTTTCGTCTCGGTATCACCGACTGGGTGGAAAGCTGGTTGATGCCGCCGCTGTTCGAACTGCTGCATCAGCATGCCCCAGGTATCACCCTCGACGTGGTGGCAACCGATCCGTTTCAGGATGGCGAAGCCCTGGAGCAGGATCGCATCGATCTGGCCATCTCGGTGGCGGACGGTGCCGCACAGGGACTGCGGCGGCAGGTATTGGCGGTGATGGGCTACAAAACCTTCTGGCATCCGGCGCAATGGCAGCCCAGGCTGCCATTGACGCTGGAGGACTACACGCGCGGTGAGCACCTGCTGGTGTCCTATCGCGGCGCCAACAGCAGCATTATTGATCGTCAACTGGCCTCGTTGGGTCACCGGCGGCGGGTGCGTTACACCACGCCGCACTTTGCGGCATTACCGCTGATGCTACAACGTACGCCAACTTTCGCCACCGTACCGGATGGTCTGGAACCCGGTTGGCGTCAGCATTTTGGCCTTTGCGCCAGCGCACTGCCGCTGGAAATCGCAAAGTTTGAGGTCGCCATGCTGTGGCATCGTCGTCGCGAGCAGGATCCGGCATTGCAATGGTTGCGCAGCAGTCTGGCGCAACTACTGGCGCAGTGACAGCCAGGCTTCAGCGATGTGCTTTGGTTTTTTTCAGTTGATACATCAGGGCATCACCGGCAGCCAGCAGCGCATCAATCTCCTGCGGTTGCTGCGGTTCAAACTCGACGATACCGTAGGAAAAACCCAGCTGGTAAGGCTCCGTGCGCATGGCATTGCTTTGCTCCAGCTGCTGTTGCAGCCGGTTAACGTCCCGTTCGGTTTCGAATCGTTTCTTGCCGGCAACCAGCACTACAAACTCGTCGCCGCCGAAGCGGGCGATGATGTCAACATCACGGAAAACGCTCTTCAGCAGACCAGCAAAGGTCACCAGCGCCCGATCGCCAGCGTGATGGCCGTAGTTATCGTTGATCTGTTTGAATTTATCCAGATCGATAAACACCAGACTGGCGCTGACCTGGTGCCGCTGACAATCATTCAGGCTGTAGCGCGACAGGAACTGAAAGCCACGTCGGTTGGAAATACCGGTCAGTTCGTCGCTGGTCGACGCCTGGAATGAACGCAGCTCGGCCTCGACCATGGCGGCCAAATCACGCAAGGTATTGGCGTCTTCGTCGTCGAATTGCCGAGGCTTGTCGTCAATCAGGCATAGCGTACCGAGCTTGAGATCCTGCGTGTAGCTTAACGGGCAGCCGGCGTAAAAACGAATGTGCGGCGTCGCGGTCACCAGCGGATTGTCGGCAAAGCGCGGATCCTGCAACGTGTCAGGGATCATCAAAATGTCATCACCAAGGATCGCGTGGCCGCAAAAAGATATGTCGCGCGACGTCTCCTGCGCGCTTAATCCGCAGTTGGACTTGAACCACTGTCGATTTTCGTCAACCAGCGTAACCAGCGCAATCGGTACTCGAAACAAACGCCGCGCCATGCGGGTAATGCGATCAAAACGTTCTTCCGCCGCGGTATCCAGCACCTTCAAGGCATGTAGAGCCTGCACCCGCAACGCTTCATTGTCTGGCAGATCGGGTGTTTTCATCTCAAACTCCGTGTAAGGTCATCAAGCAAGTATAGAACCCCAGAATCTATCTGATGGTAGTGCCACACATAATGCCATCACGCTGATGGATAAAACAGATGGCGCTTTTAGCCTTTGCTCCCGGCTTTGATTTCACCGCCGGTATTTATACTCGCCGTTTGTGTTTATCCAAGGTTCTGGTGGCGTGACAAAACCCTTTTTACGCAGTGGCAGTTTGCACGACGTGGTGGCCCTGGGGGAAAATGGGCAACCGGTTTATACCCTGGCGCATCCGCTGCGCGAAGCGCTGCGCCTGCAAAATCAGCCTGCGCTAGCGCAGATGCTGGCCATTCCTCAAGTTAATCAAGCCGGCGATCGCATCGACTGGTATGCCCCTTTCGCCGGGGCGGTAACCAGTTGGCAAGCCGCCAGCCCGGTGCAGCGTCAGTCTGCATTGCAGGCCCTCGACGCCGGCCGCAGCGCGGTCGTGATGCTGAGCCAGCGGGCATTGGCATCCGCCAATCCGGCGCACAGGCTGTTCGCTGCCCTGCTCGACCATGTTTTGCAGGTTCCCGACGCCCAGTACGTTTTTCTGCTGGATGGCAAACCGGTGCTGACCTTTTGGGGCTTCAACCGCCAAGAGGGTTCGATGCACGACGATATCTTTGCCTGTCTGCGTCCAGTGCCGCAAGAGACGGCCATCCGACATACCGACCTGCCGCAGCCAGCAGCCATGGCTCCCTCGCCATCCGAGAGTATCCCGTCCGCGCCGGCAACGGCGGCGGTTGTCGCTCCCAGGATGAGGAGCATCAGCCGACTTTGGCGTTGGCTCCTGGCGTTGGCCGTCCTGTTGGCGCTGGCAATAACGCTGGCGTTGCGCAACTGGCCGTCTGCGCCCGCTGCCGTCACGGTGACGGCCAGCGTGGCGCCAGCGTCGCCAGGCAAAAAAACCGTTGTGCTAGCGCCGCTTCAACTACCGCTGGCAACTGCCACGGTGATGACGCCTGCGCCCCAGATCGCCGCGCCGCACGATAAAAATGCGCTGGTTATGCCTACGGTAGCGGTCAGAGCCGGATCCAGCCGTTTTCTTGACGGTAAATGGCGCGCGCGGCCGGCGGTCGACAGCCCGCTGACCGGTAAACTGCCCACTCTGCGCTATCGGCTGTACCACGGCAAAGGAACGGCCAATCTGACGCAGGCCGACGGAGTGCGTTGCAGCGTCAAGGTTGAGGCCGGGCTGATGCAATCCGGCAATCTGGTGATCAACAGCCGTACTCGGGCCCGGTGCAGCGACGGTTCACGCTATCAACTGCCTGAGCTGGTCTGTACGCCGATGGGCGACGACGCCCCTGCGCAATGTATCGGCCGTTATGGCGACCAGGCCAACTACCCCATGATGATGACGCGCGAGAAAAAATAATGCTGGCGACTTTGACCGATTACCCCGCACGAGTCACGCTGATTCAAGACAGCGGCATTCAATTCCTTGATTTTGGTTTGCCCGCCGCTACCGTCCTGCCGGAACTGCCCGGCGCGTTTGTGCGCAAAACCGCCAACGGCCCACTGCTGCGGCTGGCGTTCGACGCAGCGCATGGCAGGCATCTGCTGGCCAATGCGCCTGGAGAGGCGCCGGAAATGGTACGGCCGGAATTCCGTTTTCCGCTGGAATACTCACTCCACCTGCTGAACAACCAATGGTTGCCGCTGCCGTTCTTGCGCATCAACCCTGCGAGTGGCGTGCTGGCAGGACCGGATAATTGGGCGCGGCTGCGCATTACCCGGCTGGAAGATACCGATAGTGACGGTAACCGCTGGCGTATCACCCTGGCGTTTGACACCCAGGTGCTGAGCACCGACGAAGCGGCGCTGGCACCCACCGATCATGACGTCAACGCCGGGTTGAGTTTCGCCCTGGCGTACCATGGCCGCGATCTTGACCCGTTTCTCGATCTGACCTGGGTTGACGGCTGGCTGCGGGAAACGTTTGTTCAGCAGGCCGTTACCCTCGAGCAACGCAGCGAAGCAGCGCTACGTAATGCGCTAAAGCTGTTTGAATATCAGGCACACTACCTTAACCTGCTGGCGATACTCGGCGAACGCCTGCCATTGCCGCAAATCAAACTGATCGCCCCGTCAGCACAGGCGCCGGCGGTAGCTGTCGATCTGATCCTTGACGTCGGCAACTCGCATACCTGCGGCATTATGGTTGAGGATCATCCAGAGGAAAGTGACGGACTAAAACAGACCTACGAACTGCAACTGCGCGACCTGGCGAAACCGCAGTACCTGTACCAGGCGCAGTTTGACAGCCGTGCCGAGTTTGCACCGGCCGAGTTTGGCAAAGCGCAGTTTTCATTCCAGAGTGGGCGTGAACAGGCATTTTGCTGGCCGTCGATGATACGCGTCGGCAGAGAAGCCTGTCGACTGGCGGCCCAGCGCCAAGGTACAGAAGGCGTAACCGGCCTTTCCAGTCCACGCCGTTATCTGTGGGACGAGGAACGCTATCCCCATGGCTGGCGCTTCAATGCGCCGCAGGAACCGATGGCCGCTGCCGCGCCGCTGGCGCATTTGATCAACGATGAAGGGCAGCCACTGTTTAACCTGGCGGCCGAGCAACGGCTGCCGGTGTTCAGCGCCAGCTACAGCCGTAGCGCGATCATGACGCTGATGCTCAGCGAACTGCTGGCGCAGGTGCTGATGCAAATCAACAGCGTTGGCCAACGGTTGAAAATGCCACACGGCAACGCGCCGCGGCGGTTGCGTAATATTATTCTCACGCTGCCCTGCGCGATGCCGAAACCAGAGCGTGAACTGTTCCGCCGCCGTATGCACGATGCCATTGGCCTGGTGTGGAAAGCACAAGGCTGGCACCCGCAGGATGCGCCCTTCACCAGCCCGGCGCAGCAAAACGCAGGTAAACTGCCGGTGCCGCAGGTGCACATGAATTGGGATGAGGCCACCTGTGGTCAACTGGTGTATCTCTACAATGAGACACAGTTGAATTTTTCCGGCCACAGCGCGGCGTTTTTTGCCAGTATGGCGCGACCGGACCGCCAGCAGCACGGTAACGCGCTGCGCATCGCCTCGATTGACATTGGTGGCGGTACCAGCGATTTAGCCATTACCCAGTTTTCTCTCGACGACGGTGTGGGGCATAACGTGAAAATCGTGCCAAACCTGCTGTTTCGCGAAGGTTTTAAGATGGCCGGCGACGATATTCTGCTCGATGTGATCCAGCAATACCTGCTGCCGGCGGTACAACGGGCACTGCAGCAGGCTGGCGTCGCGCAACCGTCGGCGCTGATGGACAAACTGTTCGGCAACCAGGGCCGTCTGGACGGGTTATCCGCCCGTCGACAGCAAACGGCCTTGCAGCTGTTTATACCGCTCGGTCACGTCATTTTACAGGCCTATGAGCAATACGATCCGCTGGATCGGCATGCGGAGCTGGCGGCAACCTTTGGCGAACTGTTACCCCAGATGCCCACCTCCGGCGTACTGACCTTCGTCAACGGTGAAACTCAACGCCAGCTACCGGCTGACGCCGCCACATTCGATATTCTGCAAACGCCGCTGTTGCTGCCGCTGCATCAACTGCACGCGGCATTCCTGAGCGGCAAGATGCGCATCGCTGCCTGTCTGCGCGCGTTGGCGGAAGTGGTCGCACATTACAACTGTGATGTATTGCTGCTCAGCGGACGCCCGTGCCGCCTGCCGGGCGTGCAGGCGTTGCTGCGCCATTTGCAGCCGCTGCCGGCCAACCGCATCGTTCCCTTGGACGGTTACCACACCAGCAGCTGGTATCCATTCCACCATCAGGGCAAGATTGAAAATCCAAAATCTACCGCGGCGGTTGGCGCGATGCTCTGCCTGCTGGCGCTCGATCTGCGCCTGGGCAGTTTCTACTTCAAGGCTGGTGATTTTCAGCCTTATAGCACCATTCGCTATCTCGGCATGCTTGATACACGGCAGGCGCTCACCGCCGATAACGTCTATTACCGTGACATCGATCTGGATGCGGCCGAGTTTATGCTCTCCGCAGAGCGTTTTGCTCTGCGAGGTCCGTTACAACTGGGGTTTCGGCAGTTAGACAACGATCGCTGGCCGGCAACTCCACTGTACAGTCTGAGCATCGCCGACGGGCAGTTGGCACGTCGCCTGGCCAGCAACGACGTTTTGCATCTACGGCTGCGGGTGGTGGACGGTGAACGCTTTGAACTGGCGGATGCCGTACTGGCGGATGGCACACCGGTTCCCTTGCAACAGTTGCAACTCAGGCTTAATACCCTGGCCGCCGGCGGTACCGGCGCGACGCACTATTGGATCGACAGCGGGAGCGTCTTCAACACATGAATCCACTAACCACCAATACCCTGGTGCAGCAGGCACAGCACACCGCACTTACGATTGGCAATATTGCCGACTGGTTGAACCACGCCCGGCAGCACTCAACGCGGCTGGCTATCGAGGCCGACCGTCTGCATCTGGCGTTGCACCGCAGCCAACGCGACGCCGGCAGTCTGGCGCAGGCGGCCAGCGATGTTTTCAGCATCGGCATTTACGGTCGCGTTCAGGCAGAAAATGCATCACTGGCTGGCATTCTGGGACGCCAGGCGATGCAGGTTGCACCACCGACGCTGATCCTCCGTTACCGTCATTGTGCGACAATCGCCGCGCCACGCCTCACGCTGTTGGCCGAGGCCGATTTGATCAAACTGCTGTTCATTACCGCCGGCGCGCCGGCGCTGGACGAGCAACGGCTCAATCAGCAACTGGCAGCGTTAAAGCCGCAGCGTCAAACGCTGCCAGTGGCGGGAATGTCGCCATGCTGCGTAACGTCACTGCGGGAAGCGCTGTTACGCCATCGGCCACAAACGCCCCCTGCCAATGCCTTCTGGTTGGCCGCAACCGCCCTGGCGCCCTATCTGGATATTGATCGGCGTGCCCAGCTGTTTGCTCCGTTGTGGAACAGTCAGCCACAGCTGACCGGGCTATATCGCCAACTGGCCCACTCGTTACACGGCCTCGGCAGCCGGCATATCCAGTTACCTGCGGGTGAACTGCCGTACCTCAATGGCATCATTGACGGGAACCTGGCCGCGCATCTCAATAGCCCGCAGGACAGACGCGTGCAGATTCAGACGCTGGATAACGATGATGCCGAACGCCGGGCGTTTTCATTGGCCGAACTGGCCTTGCTGAGCATTGAACTGTGTCTCAGCCAACCGGTTGAAAACGATCCGTTTAGCGAACCGGTCGATATTCTGGATATTCCTGCCGGCGCAGGCGGCGACACCTCGACGCCAATACGGCGGCTGATGCAGGCCAAACGGGCCTGTCTGCTGGAGTATTGCACCGACCGCCGCCAACCGCAGCTGTTGCTGGTAGGCTCCACTGCCACCCGGCATCAGGACGTTGCCGAGGTCGGCAAAGCGCTAACCGATTGGCAGCAGCGCCAGCAGGGTGAGCAACCGCCGCTGTGCGGCGACGGCAAGCCGGATCTGATGTGGGTCTTTAGCCAGCGGCGCGCTTCGGCCAGACAAAAAATGCTGGACGACGCCGTGCAGCGTTATGTCAGTGCCAGCGGCGCCCAGTGGGGATCGCTATTGGCACTAGATGCCAGCGACGCTCGGCGAATGCTCGCCTATCTGGCCGCAGCGGCCAAGGGAGAGATGCAGCGTCAGCGTATTGCCGGGCTGTTGCAGGCGCTGCGACGCGAGGTGCGCGAAACGTTGCTCGGCGGTTGGCATCAATCGGCCGAGAGCCAGGGGCGGCAGAAACGACAAACCGCCCAGTACCTGCTCAAGGCCCTGCAAGCCAGAACCGGCGTACACGGCGAACTGCTGGAGCGTCTGTTGCCAGACCGCGATCGGCTACGCCGTTTGCAGCGACAAGCGGGCAGCATCGGGCCAGCGGTCGACGATCGGTTCAGTATTGGCGTGGAGTTGGATCTGTTGACCAACGCCTCACACCGCCAAAACGTTACGCCAGACAATCACGCGTTTGCCGATGCGCTGTTCGCTGACTGGATCTGCCATTTACGCGCCTTGCCATTCCATGGCGCAGTGCGCAAGCTGCTGGCGCTGGAGCAAACCACGCTGAATCTACTGGTAGATGAACTGATTAACGCCGCTTTTCGTCTGGATCTGGCGGCCCAGTTGCGCCACAGTCTGGCGGCGGCAGGAGGCACTGCCGATCGGCAAATATCTCAGGCATTAAGCGTTCTGGGTGATTTTGTCGCCTGGCTGGGGTTCCAACATCTGCCAGCATCACAGCGTCCGGCCAGTCGCATCCATCAGGGGCAGCCGATCTTTGTCTCTCCAGCCCAGATGGATGCTGCCCATCCGGCTCGTTTAACGCAGCTGCCGGCAACGCCGGTCAACGGCGCGGCGTTTTATATCTATGACTGGCTGGTGGGGTTGAATACCCTGATCGAGCAAAATGAGGGTCATGATGCAGCCAACTCGCTGGATAACCCGCTGCGCGCACGCCTGGCGGCGCTGAGAGAAGCGTTGGCGTAATGTAAAGCGGTATCGGGCAAATTGCCCGATACCGTTGAGATAGGCGATCAGAAACGATCGATGCCAACCAGTTGATCGAGAGGCAGTTTGCCGATGCGCGGGTACGGTTCGCTGACGCCTTTGCCGATCGCTATCATCAGCGCGATCTGGTAGTGATCCGGTTTGTTGATCAGCGCGCCGACCGCCTCAAAATCAAAACCGTCCATCGGGCAGGAGTCATAACCCTGCGCCTTGGCTGCCAGCATCAGCGTCTGGGCAAAAATACCGCTGCTGCGCATGATTTCATCACGCTGCACCTGCGGTTTGTCGCGATAATACTGGTCGATGGCCGGATACATAAACTGTTGCACCGGCTCGGCCGCCCCACCCCAAATGGTTTTTACCTGTGATTGCCAACTGGATAAATCACCGCACAGCACCACCAGCATCGACGCATCGGTAACCTGGGCCTGGTTCCAGGCAACTTCGCGGATCGCTGCGCGCTGCGCCGCATCTTCAACCAGCAGCGGCCGCCAATGCTGCAGATTGAACGCGCTAGGCGCATTTTGCAGTGCAATGTTCAACAGCGCTTTTTTCTCTGCCAGCGTCATCTGGTGTTGGCTATCAAACTGTTTGGTCGCCCGGCGTTGGGCAATGGCATCAAGCGTATTCATGATTTTCCTTAGGTCTGGTGTCTGTGAGTATTTTCATCAGTTGATCGCGTCTGTCCAGCCCTGGGGGGCTAAATGGCACTTTTCGTCATTCCAGCTGCCTGGCCGCCTGCGCCAGATAGGTGGCCATTTCGCTATCTGGCACCATGCCGCCACCGGTCGCCCAGACCACGTGAGTTGCCTGACTCATCCTGGCAGCATCCAGACCGCGCTGCGCCAGCCACTGGTGTTCGGCCGCTACCCGCCACGGCCCCGGCATCCCCGCCAACGCCGATGGTTCCAGGCGGATCTGCTGTTGCCGATCCAATTCCCCCAGCAGGCGGTACATTTCGCTATCGCTCAGGGTATAACAACCGTCCAGCAGGCGCTCCATGGCGCGGCCGACAAACCCGGAAGCGCGGCCGACCGCCAGTCCATCGGCGGCCGTAACGTTGTCGATCCCCAGATCCTGCACCGCGATGCCGTCGTGCAGCCCGGTATAGATGCCCAATAACATGCAGGGAGAATGGGTCGGCTCGGCAAAGAAGCAGTGCACGTAATCGCCGAACGCCAGTTTCAAACCAAATGCCACCCCGCCAGGCCCACCGCCGACGCCGCACGGCAGGTAAACGAACAGCGGATGTTGTTGATCCACCGTAATTCCCTGCTGCATAAACTGGTGTTTCAGCCGTTCGCCGGCTACCGCGTAGCCGAGAAACAGGGTTTGCGAATTTTCGTCGTCAATAAAGAAACAGTGCGGATCGTTGGCCGCCTGCCGGCGCCCCTGTTCCACCGCCACGCCATAGTCCTGCGCATACTCGATCACCTCGACGCCATGTTCGCGCAGTTTTTGCTTCTTCCAGGCGCGGGCGTCGGCCGACATATGTACGGTAACGCCAAAGCCCAGTTTGGCGCTGATAATGCCGATCGACAGCCCCAGATTGCCGGTAGAGCCAACGGCTATACGATATTGGCTGAAGAAATGGCGGAAATCGTCGGAAAACAGCCTGGCATAGTCGTCATCCGGTTTTAGCAGACCGGCACCGACGGCCAGCATTTCCGCATGGGTCAACACTTCATAAATGCCGCCGCGCGCCTTGATAGAGCCGGAAATTGGCAGGTGGCTGTCTTGCTTCAATAACAATCGACCGGGCAAGGTCAGCCCGTAGTGCGCGTTCAGCGCCTGCTGCATGGCGCTAATGGCAGTCAATGGCGATTCAATGATACCGCCGTCCGCGCGGGTCTGTGGAAACGCCCGGCTGATATAGGGTGCGAAACGCGCCAATCGCCGGGAAGCCTGCGCAACGTCCTCCGCGCCGAGGCCAACAAACGGTAACCCTGCGGCCAGCGTGGTTGAACGTGGGTTAAACCAGCTGACCGGCTCTAATGCCATCAGTTGGGCAACCAGCGGATACTCGGCAATCAGCGCATTGATCTCGGACTGTTTCATCGGGGCTTCCTGCTTGCATTACACGGGAAATCAGCATGGCGTAAAGCACGCCGTGGCGCAAGCGGACTGCCCGCGGTGGTTATTCGCCACGCGCGGCGGCTTCCAGCCCGGCGATGTCCAGTTTAACCATGCCAAGCATCGCTTCAGCCACCCGTCTGGCTTTTTCGCGGTCTGCTCCGTAGACCCATTCGCCAAGGCATTTGGGCACGATTTGCCAGCTCAGCCCCCAGCGATCGCGCAACCAGCCGCATTGCTCAAACACCCCGTCGTCGCCCAACCCATGCCACAACCGGTCGATCTCTGCCTGGTCGGTACACTCGACGCTAATGGAAAAACTGTGGTTGAAGCTGTCCAGCTTGCCGGCTTCGAATGCCAGATAACGCTGGTCGCCCAGGGTGAAACCGGCAATCGTCACACGTCCTGCCGGGCCGGAAGGCGAATCCGCCGGCAAGGTGGTGCGCCATTGCACCGCCGAACCGGGGATCAGCGTGGTATAACGGTGCAGCGCAGCTTCCATGTCTTTTTCAAACCACAATTGTTGCGTGATTTTGCTCATGTTCCCCCCTGCTATTCATCCAACAGCGTGGTGAAACCGCCAAAAATCATACGCTGACCATCAAACGGCATGCGGTCGGCAAAGGCCTGCATGCGAGGATCGGACATCATTTTCTGGTTGGCAGCGTCGCGCACCTCCTTTGACGGGTATTCTATCCAGCTAAATACCACCACCTCATCTGACGTGGCCTTTACCGCGCCGCGAAAATCGGTGACTTCACCTTCCGGCACGTCATCACCCCAGCACTCTACCACCCGCAACGCGCCAAACTCTTTAAACAGGGGTGCTGCTTCCGCTGCCATCTGGCGATAGGCCTCCTGGTTAGCCGCAGGTACCGCCACCACAAAACCGTCTACGTAGTTCATTGACTGGCTCCTCGATCGTCAACGACGATCGGGTTATGGCGTCGGCACGGCGCCAACGCCCCCTACAATTTTAGACGCTGATGAAAATAGTAACGGATAAAAACTATCACCGCGCACCGCAGCAAATGCTGCCCCATGAAGAATCAAGTCGTTAACGCCAGTTATGCGGCCCCAGCGCCGCACAGCGCCTTGTACCGCGTAATCAGGTTTTGGTCAGAGTGTGCCAGCGCAGATGAGGCAATAAAAAAGGGCTGAACCTCGGTTCAGCCCTTTTAGAATCGTATGTGACGTAGCGGCGTTGATATTACCGCGTTGCCGGTTATGCTTCGGCGTTGGTAGCCAGATCGATCGGCTTGGCCTGCGGCGCGGCCATAGGTTTGGCTTGTGCCGCAACGGCTGGGGCGCGATCTTGCTTTTTCTTGCCGGCATGTGAGATCAGGTTAAACAGCTCACCCAGGCCATAAATCGCGCCCAGCAACACCGCTACCATCACCGGCACCAGAATAACTACCATCGCCAGGCTTTCTAACATCTCAATCATCGTCGTCTCCTGGTCATGTACCAAAAAACCTCTCCCGCAGAGAAGGATTTCCCTGAGGTCTTTTAGAGCTAAATAAGGGAAGGTCTTTCTGTGACGAAAGTGGTCACACTTTTGACGTGGATCAATGTAACTTACACAGTTACATTAAAACAATGCAAAAAAGTGCTCTCTGACCTGTAGCGACGAGAAAAGTTTAGTGGTGGGTATCAGGCTGATTGATGCATTCGCACGGTACGAACGGATAACCTGCGCAGGCTTCGACCTTGCCGACGATATCCGCCAGCGAAGTTTGCGCCAGCGAGGCCTCCATTTGCCGGCTGATGCGGGCGAACTCCGCTTCGAGCACCGGGATGATGGCATGGCCAATGTAGCATTCGTCGTTGGGTTTTGAGCGATGCAACGGGAAATAGGGTTGATCTTCTACCGCATGATAAATGTCGCGCAAGGTGATCTCACTGGCCGGTTTGGCCAGCAGCGCCCCACCGCCTTGCCCCATTTGCGAATGTGTCAAACCGGCGTCTGCCAGCGCACCGAGAATACGCCGTACTACCGTCGGATTGGTATTCACGCTGCGGGCAATATCTTCCGAACGCACCGCCAGGCCGCGAAACAGCGTAATATTGGTAAGTATGTGGATCGCAACGGCAAAACGGGTTGAAGTTGACACGCCAGCACCTGCTAAAAGTTGTTCTTATGACCAGATAAGAATGACATATATGTGACAGAGTAGACCACATAGTGAATAGCGGCTGAGGGAAAGTCAATCAACTGCCCGCTTTGCGTTAGCTTTTCGTGCGATAGCTGGCAATTTTTGCCGACTTGCAGCCAGCAGACAACGAAAGCAAAAAAATTAAGAATATTTCCCTATTTTATTTCTATGCAGCGGAATACATTCATCTCAACTTTTACCATAGTAATAATCTGATGCAGTTTGTTTATCAGTGCATCACTTTAACCAGGAAATAATATGAACATTAAACGTACCGCTGGCGTAGCTGTATTAATTCTGTCAACGCTGTCCGTAACCGCGTGTGGCAATATGTCTCATCGCGATCGTAATACCGCGGTCGGTGCCGGTATCGGCGCACTGGGCGGTGCGGTACTCACCGACGGCAGCACGCTGGGTACACTGGGTGGCGCCGCGCTGGGCGGCATCATTGGTCACCAGACCAGCCGTTAATCTCCAAACCGATACGCCATTGGCGTTAATTAATCACCTCGTGTCGGCTATTATTTGTACCAGAATAGTCGACGCGAGGATAAATATTCCTCGCCTGTTCATTCTGCTGCTTACAACCTGATAAATACCCTCTTCTCAGCTTATTCTTATTGAAGTTAATTATTCGGCGGCAATGGTTGAAATTCCCCTGCCGATCGCTGTTATTTGCCGGCCGTCACGACATGGGCTGCCATGTTGAGGCCGGTAACCGCAGTTTGCCGGCCTCAACGTTGCTATCCTTTGATGTGCGAGACCACATTCAGCGGCTGGGCGTCAGGCAGAATGTTCATGTGTTCAAGCACCTGAGCCATAATCTTGCCGAACACCGGGCCGGCAACCGAGCCACCGAAGTGCTTGCCGGCCTTCGGGTTGTTAACCATCACCACCAGCGCTACCTGAGGATCGCTGGCCGGCGCCACACCGGCGGTATAGTTGATGTAGCCGCCGTCGTATTTGCCGTTGTCACCCATCTTTTCGGCAGTGCCGGTTTTAATCGCCAGACGATAACCCGGTACCGCGGCGCTGACGCCGCTGCCGCCCGGCAAAGCGTCACTCTCCATCATGTGCACGACCGATCTGACTACCGATTCCGGCATCACGCGCTGCCCCACCACTGGCGGTGTGATCTTGGTGATCGACAGCGGACGATACACGCCAAATGCGCCAATCGCCGCATATTCGCGCGCCATTTGCAGCGGTGTCACACGCAGCCCGTAACCAAAGGAAAATGTTGCACGTTCAATATCGGCCCAGCGGGTGCGGTGCAGCGGCAGATAGCCACTGCTTTCATTGCCGATGCCCAGTTCGGTCGGTTTCCCCAGGCCAAAGCTTTGGTACACCGCTGGCAGCACCGTGGCCGGCATCGCCAATGCAATGTGTGACACCGCGATATCGCTGGATTTTTGCAGTACGCCGGTAATGGTCAGTTTTGACCAATGGCCGACGTCGCGGATCAGGTGGCCATTAACCCGATACGGCGTGGTGTCCAGCACGGTATCCGGCTGAATCAGATGGCGATTGAGCCCTACCATCACCACCACCGGCTTCACGGTCGACCCCGGTTCAAAGCTGTCGCTGCTGCAGACATTGCGAATATCTTTTGCTGGCGTATTGGCATAGTTGTTAGGGTTGAAGGTCGGATAACTGGCCATGCCGAGCACTTCACCGGTGTTGACCTTGACCAGTACCGCACAGCCGGAATCGGCCTGGTTGGCGATTACCCCATCACGGATCTGGGCAAACAGTACGTATTGAATAAACTTGTCGATACTCAGCGTTACGTTCGGCGGTGGCACCGGATCGACGGTTTTCAGCACGTTGATCACCGCCCCGCTGCCGTCTTTCTGATAGACCCGCAGGCCGTTTTTGCCTTGCAGCAAGTGGTTGAATCCCAGTTCAATCCCTTCCAACCCCTGGTTGTCCTGGCCAACGATGCCGATCAGCCCCGCCGCATCCTGCCCCATCGGATAAAAACGGCTAAAGTCCTGTTCGCTGCTGACGCCGGTCAGATGGAGCTTTTGGATGTAGGCGGCATTTTCGTCCTCTACCTTGCGAGCCAGGTAGACAAAGCGCTTGCGTGCGTTGTGGCGGATCAGCGCCTGGATGTCGGCCAGCGGCATTTTCAACACGTTAGCCATACTCTGCCAGCGCGCATCGTCGGTATTGGTCTGGCTGTCAATGATGTGCTTCGGATCCAGCACAATGTCCTTCGACGATACGCTAACCGCCAGCGCTTCATTATTACGGTCGGTAATCATGGCGCGATTGGTCGGGATCACCTGCGTGCGTACCGAGCGCTGGTCGGCCTGATTGGTCAACTGCTGGTGCTCCATCAATTGCAGATAGCCCACCCGAAACATCAGCAGGAATAAACACACCAGAATACCCGCGCAAATCCAGCCAAAGCGCGCTGAAGAATAGGTCTTGCTCCGTTTTTTGGTTGATGCTGCCACTGTTAACCCTGCGTTTTTATTGGGATTATTTGTCGATGCAGTCTAAGCGTACAAAATCTGGCGAATAATGTCAGTTTGTAAGAAAGTACCAGCAAACGCGTTTATTGTTGCACATCGACACTGTCGCTTAACGGTACTCTGGCCTTTTCCGGCTCGCCGGCCGGCGGCGCATTGGCCGGGTCAAAAATATGGTCAAGGATTGCGCGCGCCGTCGGCCCGGCCACCACACCATCGCCGCCGCCGTTTTCCAGGATCAGCGCCATGGCGACTCGTGGATTTTTGTAGGGGGCAAACAGCGTATAGAAAATATGGTCGCGCAGCCGCACGGGGATCATCTTGGCGTTATAGGTCTGGTTTTCCTTCAGGCCAAACACCTGCGAGGTACCGGACTTGGCCGCAATCTGATACGGCGCGGTATGAAACAGCTTATAGCCGGTACCGTTAGGCAAGTTCGCCATGCCGTACATGCCGTTGCGCACGATACCCCAGTACGGCGAATTGGCATCACCGACCTGCGCTGCATGCGCCTCTGGCTGATAACGACTTACCCGATTGCCGCGTCGCATGGCATACAGCAGGTGCGGTTTTTTGACTTTGCCGTTATTGAGTAGCGTGGTCAGCGCCTTGACCATCTGGATTGGCGTCGCCACCCAGTAGCCCTGCCCAATCCCCACCGAAATGGTGTCACCCTGATACCAGACTTTTTTATGCACCCGTTGCTTCCAGGCGCGGCTGGGCAACAGTCCGCCGTATTCCTCGTTGAGATCGATACCGGTGGATTTGCCGTAGCCGAATTGGCTGAGCCAAAAATGAATACGGTCAATACCCAGATCGTAGGCGACCTGATAAAAGAAGGTATCGGCAGACTCCTCAATCGCTTTGGTGACGTTTAGCATACCGTGGCCGCTTTTCAGCCAGTCGCGGTAACGGCGCTTGGTACCCGGCAACGTCCAGGTCGGCGCACCGAAATAGGTGGTGGACGGCGTGATAACGCCACTGAACAGCGCAGACAGTGCCATATATGGTTTCACCGTGGAGGCCGGCGGGTACAGCCCTTGCGTAACCCGGTTGATCAGCGGCAGGTCCGGGTTCCCCAACAGCGATTTATAAGCTGGATAACTGATGCCTTTGACGAACGGGTTGGGATCGTAGCTTGGGCTGGATACCATCGCCAATATGCCGCCGTCGCGCGGATCTTCCACCACCACTGCCGCCCGCTGGCCTTTCAGCAATGATTCGATGTATTGCTGCAGGTGCAGATCGAGCGTCAGGTAGATATTTTTGCCGGCCTGCGGTGGCTGTTCCTTCAACAGTCGTATAATGCGCCCGTGATTATCCACCTCTACTTCCTGATAGCCGGTAGTACCGTGCAGCTGCGTCTCATAGAAGCCCTCGATACCCTGTTTGCCGATGTTGTGATCGGCGGCGTAGTTTTCGGCTTCGCCGGCTTTTTCCAGCCGTTTCACATCGCGGTCGTTGATTTTCGATACATAACCAACCACGTGCGCCAGCTGCGCGCCGTATGGATATTGCCGCTGCTGATAACTTTCGACGCTGACGCCGTTAAAACGGTATTGGTTTACCGCGAAACGCGCCACTTCGCTATCGGTGAGTTCAGTCTTCAGCGTCACCGGTTTGTAGCGGCTGTTGTGGCGCATCTCATCGCGAAAGGCCTCGATATCTTTCGGCGTCAGATCGACGATTGGCGTCAGCGACTGGAGCAACGCTGTCATATTGGCGATTTTGCTCGGTACCACCTGAATCTGGTACAGAGTAACGTTGCGCACCAACGGGATACCGTTGCGGTCGAAAATCAACCCGCGGCTTGGCGCGATCGGCAGCGTTTTGATGTCGTTCTGGTTTGAACGCGTCTGGTAAAAGTCATGCTGTTTCACCTGCAAACGGTACAGATTGAAGATCAGCACGCCGAAACAGGTCACTACCAACAGTAGCGCCACCGCAGCGCGGCGAATGAACAGCATTTCCTCGGCGGAATGGTCGCGAATTTTTTCTTTTAATAGGGCCATGCGTGGATCGTTACCTGTCTGACTTCCGGTTCCCCGAGTAAAAACAAGGGATTGAAAAGCGACCGAGGATAACGTTATTGATCGATTGACCCCATTAAAAGGTTGCTAATGATGTGGCAGAAATGTTTCAGCATGTTTGCATATTGCCACCAACGCGGTTTGCTGCTGTTCGGCCATTGAGCGACAGACAAATACGATGCTAGAATGTGACGCAGATCACATTAATCACTTCGGTTACCGCCACAGCCCTGTCTTATCGCCATGGCGAAGCAAGACGGCCGGACGCGGCTTTTGCAGCAAAGGAATAAGTTCGATGAGTGCCATAGCTACGGGTTTCATCATGATGCGCTGGGAGTTGCTGAGCGCCGTAATGATGTTTTTCGCCAGTCAATTAAACGTTGTTTGTCGTAAAGCCAGCCGCAACGGTATGGCGTTCATGTTCAGCAGTCTGGGGCTGTTTACCGCCATCTGGTTTGTCATGGGTCTGATGGGCATTACCATCACCATGGAAGGCATGTCGCATTTTTGGTCAGTCACCAAAGATGTCTTCATTGAGGTGATGAGCAAAACGCCGACCGATTATCCGATGCCTTGAACATCCTCCCCCCTAAAGGGCGGGGATTTTCGGCGCATCGGATCAACCGCAGGCTATCGCATCCGGCAACGGCCGAAAAGCGCTGACGGGCGCCAGATGCGGCCCGCTGACCGTAGCCTCCCCGGCGGTGTTGCTCTACCGATGCCCGCAGCACCTGGCTTGGCATTCAATCTCGCTGGTGCCATATTCGAAAATCTACCATCTCCCCGTGCCATCAGCCGATTATACCGCCTTATGGCAGCGTACCGCCGAGCCGGCCTGTTGCATTCGCAGCTCCTGCGCCTGCTCGCAGCCGGCCCCGGCGAACGGGCAACGCTCGCGAAAATAACAGCCCGACGGCAGACATCGATTAGCCGGCAATTCCCCTTTGCGATCTTCGATGGCGCTGTCGGCCAGAGAACGCCCGGCGCGCGGCACCGAATCCAGCAATAGCCGGGTGTATGGATGCCGTGGATGCTGCAATACCGTTTCGGCCGTCCCCAGTTCGACAATTTGCCCCAGGTACATCACTGCCACCCGATCGCTCATATGCCGTATTACCGACACGTTGTGCGAGATCAGTACATAGGTCAAATTGCGCCGACGTTGCAGTTCGACCAGCAGATTGAGGATTTGCGCCTGTACCGAAATATCCAGCGCGGAGGTCGGCTCATCCAGCACCAGCACATCGGGCTGCGACGATAGTGCACGAGCAATCGAAATACGCTGACGCTGGCCGCCGGAAAATTCATGCGGCAATCGGTCGAGATACTCCGGCCGAATGCCAACCTGCTGCGCCAGATCTGCCGCCAACGCCCGGCGCTGGGCAACACCGGTGCGTTGCTGTACATACACCGGTTCGGTAATGATGCGCCATACCGGTAGTCGCGGATCGAGCGATGACTGCGGATCCTGAAAGACCATCTGCATGCCGCCTGCCAACGACGCGCCGCCGGTCCGCTGGCGGCGCAGCTCGCCGCTGCTGGGTTTCAGCAGTCCCATCAGCAGCTGTGCCAGGGTGCTCTTGCCACAGCCTGACTCGCCGACGATGCCCAAGGTTTCTCCACGCACGATTTGCAGATCGAGGCCGTTCAGCGCATGGACGAATTCGGTGGGTTTACCACGCCAGTTATATGCTGCCGGAAAACGCAGGCGTATATCGCGCAGTTCCAACAAGGCTTCAGCGTTCATCACCAACCTCCAGATTGACGTTTTGCGGATGCCAGCAGGCCGCCTGCTGGCCCGGCCTGTTGGGCAACGGTGCCAGACGTGGCGGTTGGCGGCATTGCGCGCTGGCATAGGCACAGCGGTTGCTGAAGGCGCAGCCCGCCGGTAAGGCGCTGAGGTTCGGCACCGTGCCGGGGATCGCCTGCAACAGGCTGCGGGGCTGACCGCGCTCCGGTGCCGCCAACAGCAAGCCGATGGAATAAGGGTGACTGGGATGGTTAATCACCGCGTCGGTGGCGCCGCTTTCAATCACATGACCAGCGTACATCACATACACCCGGTCGCACAGTTGCGAAACTACCGCCATATCATGGGTAATAAACAACACTGCGGTGCCGCTGGCGCGCGCTTTCTGCTGTAATAGCCGCAATACCTGGCGCTGCACGGTGACATCCAGCGCGGTGGTCGGTTCGTCAGCGATAATCAGTTGCGGTTCGCAGGAGAATGCCATGGCGATTAGCACCCGCTGACGCATACCGCCGGAAAGTTCAAACGGATAACGCGCCATTACCCGTTCGGCATCGGCAATTTGCATGTCAGCCAGCAACGCCAGCGCCTTATGACGAGCCTGCTCTGCCGACAGGCGTTGGTGCAAACGGATAACTTCGCACATTTGCCGGCCAATGGTGCGTGTCGGGTTCAGCGCGCTCATGGGTTCCTGGAATATCATGGAGACTCGCGCCCCGCGCAACCGGCGCATTTCACGCTCGCTGGCGTTCAGCACATCGGTGCCAAGCACGTTGAGCCGGCCGCCAGTGACACGGTAACTCTCATCCGCCAGCAGTCGCATAATCATCATTGCCGTTACCGATTTTCCCGATCCTGACTCGCCGACTACGCCAACGATTTCGCCGGCATTGACCGATAATGACACGCGGTTCAATGCATTGACGCTGCCGCCGTACACCGGAAACTCCAGTTGCAGTTGGTCGATGGTTAACACCGTGCTTTCATTCATCAACGCCCCCGAGATTTAGGATCCAGCAGATCGCGCAGACCGTCGCCGAACAGATTGAAGCCGGTGGCGGTAATCAGGATCGCCGTACCGGGAAAGGCGCAATACCACCATTGGTCAAGCACGAAGTTGCGGCCGTTGGCGACCATTGCGCCCCATTCTGCCGTTGGTTGTTGCGCACCGAGGCCAATAAAGCCCAGCGTGGCGGCCATCAGGATCGCGGTGCCGATATCCAGTGAGGCCTGCACCACCAGCGGCGGCAATGCGTTACGCAGCACATGCCAGCCGATCATATGCCAGCGCGAGGCGCCAAAGGTGCGCGCTGCCTGCATGTAGGCCTGGTGGCGCAGGGTCAGCGTCTGGCCGCGCGCCAGCCGCACGTAGAAAGGGATCCTGACTATCGCTATCGCCAGCATGGCGTTGAACAGGCTCGGCCCCAGCGCCGCCGCCAACGCCATGGTCAACACCAGCGACGGCACCGACAGCATGATATCCATCCCACGCATGATCAAGGCATCGACGCGGCCACCGATCACGCCGGAAAAACAGCCCAGCAGCGAACCCGTGCTACCGGCCAGCAGCACCACTGCCAGCCCGGCCGCCACCGACTGCTGACTGCCAACCAGCACGCGGCTGAATAAATCACGGCCAACCTCGTCGGTACCGAACCAATGCTGGCCCGACGGCGGCAGCAGTCGTGCGGTGAGGTTGACCGCATCCGGGTCATACGGCGTCATCCAGGATGAAAACACCATCAGCAGCATTACCGTCAACATGATCGCCGCCCCGAGCAGCGTCAACGGACTGCGCCGCACCCGATACCAACCTCGCCGCAGACCGACAAAGCGCGGTGTGGCGTCGGCAGCCGCTGGCTGCCCAAATTGAGTCATGGTCATTATTCCTCGCGCCCCATTCTCGGGTCGATCCACAGATACAGCAGATCGACGATTAAATTCACCACCACATAGGCGAACGACACCACCACGGCAAAGCCCATCACCGCCGGGAAGTCCAGCGCCTGGATAGAATCGACCACGTAGGCGCCCATGCCCGGCCAGGAGAACACCGTTTCAGTCAATACCGCGCCGTACAGCAAATCCCCCAACGCCAGTCCCAGTACCGTCACCGACGGGATTAGCGCGTTGGGCAGCGCATGGCACAGGATCACCCGCCAACGCGACAAGCCATTGGCGCGCGCGGTACGGATATAGTCTTCGCCCAACTGTTCCAGCATGGCCGAGCGTATCTGCCGTGCGACCACGCCAAGGTGGACGAACGCCAGTGTGACCGCCGGCAGGATCAGGTGCTGCAGGCTGCTCCAGAAAACCTCACTATTGCCGGTCAGCAGTGAATCAAGCAGATAAAAACCGCTGATATGTCGCGGTGGCTCCAGCCAGTCATCCAGTCGACCGCCACCGGGTAGCAGGTTAAGCTGGCCGTAAAACACCACGATCGCTCCTAACCCCAGCCAGAACGCCGGGGTCGAAATCCCGGTTACCGACAGCAGCCGCACCAGATGATCCGGCCACTTGTTGCGATACACCGCCGACAGCACGCCAAGCGGTATGCCAACCACTATTGCCAGCAGCAAAGCACAGAACGCCAATTCCAGCGTGGCGGGGAAAAAGGTCCGTAAATCATCCAGTACCGGTCGCCCGGTACGGATTGAACTGCCCAGATCGCCGTGCAGTAAATCCCACAGATAGCGGCCAAACTGGATATACAGCGGCCGATCCAGCCCCAGTTGCTGACGTATGTGTTGCACGATTTCGTCGCTGGCGCGGTCGCCGGCCAGCAAGCGTGCCGGATCGCCGGGGATCAGGTGCGAAATGACAAACGTGATCACGCAAACGCCAAACATCACCAGCACCAGTCCCCAGCAGCGCTGTCGGATAAGGCTCCAAACGTTCATGCTCATTCTCCTCCGGCTTTCACAGGCAAGGCCGTTGGTCCCGGCCTTGCCATTCACTCGACGCGCATTACTGCTTGCTCATGGTGGCCACGTTGAAGACCTGCTCCAGCATTGGATTGAAGACGAACCCCTGAACCTGCTTGTTAATCGCTACCTGATAGTTCTTTTGGAACAGGTAAACGTACGCCGCCTGGTCGATGACGATTTTCTGCGCGGCCTGATAGTCACCGGTACGAACGGTCTGATCGGCTACCGACACTGCCTTGCGCAACAGCGCGTCAACCTGTGGATTGCTGTAGAACGCGCGGTTGCCCGGCAACCCTTTCTTGTCCGATTCGAACCAGTAATTCATAAACATGTACGGGTCGGCAAAATCCGGACTCCAGTTGCCGATGGCGATGTCATAATTCCCCTGGCCAATGCGATCGCGCATGGTGGCGTTCGCCAGTTTTTCCAGTTTGACGTTTAAGCCAATCGCCGCCAGATTGGCCTGCACCGACAGTGCGATCGCCTCCCAGTTCGGGTCATTGACCGAGTACAGCAAACTGAGCGACGCCGGTTTTTCCGGCAGATGACTCAGCAGCGTTTTAGCCTTGTCGACATCCAGCGAATATTGCTGCGCGTTGGCGTCATATCCCCACATGCCTTCCGGGATCGGGCCACGCATCTGCTTGCCGTTGCCGCCAAGAATGCCCTTCACCATGCCCTGATAATCCACCGCGTAGGAAATAGCCCGTCGCAGATCCACCTGATTGAGCGGTGCCTTGCCATTATTCAGATACAGATAAGTCACACGCAGCGAAGGATAATCGGCTACCGTCACCCTGTTTTCACTTTTCAACGCCGCCAACTGGTCGATCGGCAGCGACTCGGCAATGTCCAGGTCGCCGCGCGTCAGCTGCAGGCGGCGGGTTGCGCTCTCGCCGATGATTTTCACTGCCACCCGTTTGAAGGCCGGTTTTGGGCCGGCGTAATGCGGGTTCGGCACCAGGATAAGTTGCTGGCCTTTCTGCCAGCGTTCGAGCCGATAGGCGCCGGAACCGGCGGTGTGGTTTGCCAACCACGCCTTGCCTTCGTCTGCCGGGTTGGCCTTGGCGATTGCCGGGTTGACGATGCCGGCACCGTCATTGGCCAGCGTATACAGGAACGGTGCGAACGGCGTTTTCAGCGTGAACTTGACCGTCAGCGGATCCACTGCCGTCACCTGCATATCCTTGGGAAAAGCTTCTGACGGCCCCTGCCCAATCTTCAGCAGCCGCTCAAACGACCACTTCACCGCGTCGGCGGTGACTTCGCTGCCGTCGTCAAAACGGTTGCCAGGTTTCAGTTTGAAGGTCCATTCACGCCGATCGTCCGAGGCGCTCCAACTGGCTGCAAGTTCCCCTTCGACCTCTGTCGAACCTTTGCCGTTTTCGGCTTTGTACTGCACCAGCCGTTGATAGGCCGGATAGGTTACCGTCCAGTCGTTGTTGTCGATGGTGACCGCCGGGTCGAGCGTCTGTGGATCCGCCGCCTTGCCGATCGCCAGCATGTCTTTGGGCACTGCCGCCTGTACCGTACCGAGCGTCGTCAGGCTCAGCATAATGCCGGTTGCCAGAGCGGCGTAGTTGATGGTGTTCATAAAACGCTCCTGATGAAGTGGTCTATCGTTGTTTTAATGGGGTAAACCGTCAGTCGCTAAAACAGGCGAAGCGGTCACTGAGCAACGGAAAAGCCATGGCGTTAGGCAGTTCAAAGTGCCACCATTCGCTGGCGATGCCGATAAATCCCCCGGCGGCCATCACCGCATTCAGCAGCAGTCGGTTGCACTGCACCTGTGGCGGCAGATCGGGATAAAACGGATGGGAACGCGGGTTCATCTCGTCAAACGCGGTGCCCATATCCAGCGCGTGGCCGGCGTGATCCAGCAAGGTGACGTCCAGCGCCACCCCACGGCTGTGGTGCGAACCGATGTGGGTATCGGTGACGTAACGCGAGTCTGGGCATGCTTGCCACAGCAGCGCCTGCGCCTGCTGCGGTCGATAGGCATCCAGCACCCGCAGGGTAAAACCTGCCAGACGCGCAACGTTGATACTGCGTTCCAAGCCAGGCACGGCTGCCGGGTGCAGCAGGCAGCGTGCCTGGCAATAAATCGGTCTGCCGGTCAGGTTGTCTGCGCTGGCGTATTTGAGGTCGATATCCAAGCTCGGAAACTGCTGCGCCAGATCGATTAAAGTTACGTTGTCACTCATTTAAATATTCCATTTCGATTAAGATTCGAATTGCCCCAATTCTTTCTGTAGCCTGCGGTTTTGCGCCAAACGTTGTTCTACGGCGGTTCCACCAAGCTCGACCACTGCCGACAGTAACAGATTGAACAGACAGCCCAGCGGCGCCGGCGAATCCCAGAACTGGCCGGTGTCGGTTTTCACCTGCAGTAAATCCACCGGATAATCTCGTGCCCACGGGCAGTAAATGTCGGTAATAAGTGCCAGTCGCAGCCCCCGAGCGCTGGCCGCCTGGCAGTATTTTTGCGCCATGGTCGAATAGGCTCGGGTATCGGTCAGCACCAGATATGGCGCAGAAAACTCCGAGTTCAGCGACTCGACGTAGGTACCAGATTGGCCATCGGCGTAATACACCCGCGGCCGCAGATACTCCAGGTGGCTATAGAACGCGTTGGCTATACCGCGTGTCGATTGAATGCCAATAACAAATACCGCCTCCGCCAGCGCCAGTTGGCGGCTGACGCTGGCAAAAGCGTCGCTGCCCGCCAGTTGATAGACGTATTCGATCGCCTCCAGCTCCAGCGTCAACGCCTGGCGCAACTTTTGCTGCTCGGGCAGCGCCCTGCGCTGGCGATAGGCGCCCAGCCGATCGGTCACCCCCCACGGCTGAGGTAGCGCGCTGCTCTGCTCGCGTAGCGTGCGTTTCAAATCGTCAAGATTGCGGTAGCCCAGACTGCGTAAATAGCGCCCCACCGAAATGCCGCTGGTGGCAGTGCTGCGCGCAATACTGTCAGCGGTTTCAAACGGTATCTGCGCCAGATTCGCCAGCAAATAGCCGGCAATGCGCTTGCCGGTCGGGGTTTGCAGCGCAAACGATGCTTCGATTTGTGCCATAACGTCCGGATGTTTCATCAGAGTCCGCCCGCTGTTGTCTGGTTGTCAGTTTCAGGCTTCCTGTTAGTTATCTAACAGGCGGTGCCAAACACCATGCATGGCCTGTGCCAATAATAAAAAGCTCAAGGAATTAACGCGCCAGACGGCATACCGGGCGCACGGCGCTGGAAGCGATGGTTAACATAATTGCCATTAACTGATAACTATTGCACAACAATCGCACAATGCGAGGAGCGACATGCACCATAACGGCGCGCAGTTGCATAATTGGGTAACCGATCACGTTATTTGCCGGCGGTATAACCACAGAGCGCCACGGCGGCTGACTTGCGCATTTGATGATTAGCCGTTAGGGTTAATTGTGACGTCATTCACAAATATCTGGGTAAGGAGGCACAACATCATCATCGTTCTCGCGCTATGTTTATCCGCTGTTATGCCCCCTGCCTGACGTCATCACAAAGTAATCCGCCTATTTATTCGCGACGGCCTCGCAATAGAATGGAGATGAAATGCGTAAATCACTTGCCGACCTGCTTATTTTTACCGACCTGGACGGATCGCTGCTGGATCATCACAGCTACCGTTGGGATGCCGCAAAACCGTGGCTGGATCGACTGGCGCAGGCCAAGGTGCCGGTGATCGTCACCACCAGCAAAACAGCGGCAGAGGTGCTGCAACTGCAACAGCAACTCGGTTTGGGCGCACTGCCGTTCATTGCCGAAAACGGTGCGCAGATTGTGTTTCCTGCCGACTGGCAACAGGACACGCAACTGTTCGGCGCGGAGTACCCCAGCCTGCTGGCGGAACTGGCTGAACTGCGCCGACAAACCGGCTTTGCCTTCAGCGGTTTTGCCGACGTCGACGACGCAACCGTGGCCGAGTGGACCGGACTGAGGTTGTCCGAAGCACATTTGGCGCGCCAGCGCGCCGGCTCCGAGCCTATCCGCTGGTCTGGCAGCGACCAGCAGCTGGAGACGTTCCAGACGCTGTTAGCCCTGCGCAATCTGACCTTGACGCGCGGCGGTCGCTTTTACCACGTGATGGGCCGCGAGGTCAGCAAAGGCAATGCCGCTCGCTGGCTGACCAAATACTATCAATGGCAACGGTGCCAACCTTTCACCACGCTCAGTCTCGGCGATGGGCCAAACGATATTTCCTTATTGCATGCGACCGATTACGCGGTGCTGATCCGCGGGCAGCAAACCGGGCCGCTGGCGCTGCCTGGGGATTTTCCCGGTCAGCTATACCGCACGCGCCAACCGGGGCCGGCAGGCTGGCGCGAAGGACTGGATCATTTTCTGATGGGCAGTGAAGACGGGAGAATTGAACATGAGTGACTTTTATCAGGATGGCATCATTACCAATTTCCATAATCTCACTCGGCGCGATTTGGCAGAGCTGGAGTATGAGCTGCAAGTCTTTTCCGGCCGCAACACCATGGGATTGATATTGCCTTCGCTGTATTCGGAACTGGAAGGACCGGCGCTGGACAACATTATCAACACGTTGGCGCAGGTACCCTATCTGGAGGAAATCGTCATCGGATTGGATCGCGCCGACCGCCAGCAGTTCGAACATGCCAAAGCGTTCTTCTCGCGGCTGCCGCAACGACATCGAATTCTGTGGAACGATGGCCCGCGCTTGCAGGCCATTGCCAAACAGCTGGGCAGTGAAGGACTGGCCCCCAGCGAACCGGGTAAAGGCCGTAATGTCTGGTTCTGCGTCGGCTATACGCTGGCGTCGCGTCGCAGCAGCTGCGTCGCGCTGCATGATTGTGACATCGTCACTTATGATCGTCAGATGCTGGCTCGCCTGCTGTATCCGGTAGCCAACCCCCATTTTCACTACGACTTCTGCAAAGGCTATTATGCCCGCGTCGCCAATGGCAAACTGAATGGCCGGGTCGGTCGCTTGCTGGTATTTCCGCTATTGAAATCATTGCAAAAAGTGTATGGCAACTCTGATTTCCTCGAGTATCTACGCAGCTACCGCTACCCGCTTTCCGGCGAATTCGCCATGCGTAGCCATATCCTCAATAACCTGCGTATTCCCAGCGACTGGGGGCTGGAGATCGGCGTACTGTCGGAAATACACCGCAATACCGCGACCAACCGTATTTGTCAGGTGGATATCGCCGACAATTATGACCATAAGCATCAGCCGGTGTCGGAAAACGATCCGAACGGTGGTCTGCAACGTATGGCAGCGGATATTACCAAAGCGCTGTATCGCAAATTGGCCATTCAAGGCGTCAACGTGACTGCGGATTCATTCCGCGTGCTGCGCGCCACCTATTACCGCACCGCACTGGATATGATCGACGCCTTTGAACACGACGCAAAAATGAACGGGCTCACCTTCGATCGTCACAGCGAAGAGTCGGCGGTCGAACTGTTTTCGAACGTCATTTCCCACGCCGGACAGGCGTTTACTGAAAACCCCGGCGAGAACAAACCGTTTGTACCGAGCTGGAACCGGGTACAATCGGCCTTTCCGGATATTCTGCAACGGCTATACGCTGCGGTGGAAGAGGATAATGCGTAACGCTAATCGCGCGCTCGGCGCAGCGATTGCGGCGTGTGGCCATAGGCCTGCCTGAAGCGGTTACTGAAATGACTGGCAGAGCTGAAACCGCACTCCAGCGCGATCTGCGTTAACGGCAACGGGCTATGACGCAGCAGCCTTTCCGCCTGCTGCAGCCTGGCCCGCATCACATATTGATGCGGAGCCAGGCCGGTATCATGCTTGAACATCCGGGCGAAATGGAATTCGCTCAAGCCCGCCAGCGCCGCCAGATCGACCAACAGCAACGGTTGATCCAGATGGCTGGTGACAAAATCGGTTACCCGCTTGAGCACCGCTGGCGCCAGCCCGCCGCGCACCGTTGGCAACCGCCATTGCAGATGGGTGTAATGCTGGATCAAATGCGCCATCAGCATACTGCTGGCGCTGCTCAACGCCAGATGATTGGCACGATCCTGCCAATCCGCATTAAGCAGAAACTGGCGGTACAGCAGCGTAATTTGCGCATCTTCGCCAAAGGCTCTTTGTTCGACGTTGATCGAGGACGGGCTGCGATCCCAGGTTTGTTCAACCAGTTGGCGCAGATGGCGATCGGTGCAATAGAGATGCACAAATGACAGATCGCTACGCACGTCCCAGGTCGATTCATACTGGCGCGGCATAATACAGAAACGATCGGGCCCACCGCCATTGCGCCAGCCGCCGGGCACTTTTTGGTAGCATTCATAACCGTCGGCCACGTACAGGCTCAGCGTATGGTGATCGGCGCTTTCCTGGGTGATGCGATCGTCGCAGTTCGACCAGGCCGCCAGCTCTACGCCAGACCCCAGCAGCAGATGATGATGCAACCGGGCCTTGTGTTGCCTTAGCGTTTCAAACGCCTGGTATTTCGACATAATCTGCCCCGCACGCAGTAAAAACCGTGTCAGTTTAAAGCCTGCCACTCAGGCGCACCAGCCGCCCGGAGCAAAAATGCGCAAGAATATGCAAGTGGCGCAACCCGTTGAAAGCCGCAGGCTCGGGCACGGTGGATAATCGGCACTCTTTATTCTGGAGTGCGATACATGAACGCGTTGCTTTACCTTGCCGTGGTGCTGATCTGGGGCACTACCTGGATTGCCATTACCCTTCAGCAGGAAGGAGCGGTCGCCATTGCGCTATCCATCAGCTACCGCTTTCTGCTGGCCGCGCTGACGATGTGGGTTGCGCTGCTGCTGCTGCGCCGGCTGCGCAGCATCAGCATGCGCGACCACCTGTTTTGCCTGTTGCAGGGTGGCTGTGTATTCGGCTTCAACTTTTATTGCTTTTATCAGGCAGCCGGCTATATCAGCAGTGGCCTGGAGTCGGTGATCTTTTCCATGGCGGTGCTGTTCAACGCGCTCAACAGCATTTTCTTCTTCCGCCAACGCCCCAGCCCGACGCTGCTGCCCGCCGCGCTGCTGGGACTGACCGGTATCGTCGCCCTGTTCTGGCACGATCTGGCGGCCAGTCAACCGGCACCGGAACTGCTGAAGGGCATCGGTCTGAGCGCGCTGGGCACCTACGGATTTTCGCTGGGTAATATGATCAGCAGCCGGCACCAGCGGCGCGGGCTGGATATACTGTCAACCAATACGTATGCCATGACTTACGGCGCGCTATTGATGGGCGCGGTTGCCGTAGCCCAAGGATCATCGCTACAGATTAGCTGGGATAGCCGGTATCTGGCTTCGTTATTCTATCTGGCCATTTTTGGTTCGGTGATCGCCTTCGCCGCCTATTTCAGCCTGCTGGGACGTATCGGCTCCGGCGCGGCGGCCTACAGTACCCTGCTGTTCCCACTGGTGGCATTGACCATTTCCACCCTGTACGAAGGCTATCAATGGCGCCCGAACGCGGTGCTTGGACTGTGCCTGATCCTGCTGGGTAACCTGGTGATGTTTTCAAAACCGCGCCACTTTGCGCTATTACGGCGAAAAAGCGCCTGATAAGCCATATACTGGCAGACAACCCGCAGTGAGGCATTATACTCAGGGTCTTGTTGGCTTTTTTATAAGGACTTCAGAATGCTGAGAATTTCCCGTTGCGCCCTGCTGTTGGGCGCTTTGATTTCCTTTGGCGCCGCCGCCGACGACGCCGCAAAATACGGTCAGGAGCTGGAAGGCTTCCACTACCCTTATCCGCTGCAAAAATTCACCTTCAGTTCGCAAAACCAATCGTTGAGCATGGGCTATATGGACGTGGCACCCAGCGGGGAGGCGAACGGTCAGACGGTGGTGCTGATGCACGGCAAAAATTTCTGCGGCGCAACCTGGGAAGACACCATCAAGGGGCTAAGCCGTGCCGGCTACCGGGTGATCGCGCCGGATCAGATAGGGTTTTGCACTTCCACCAAGCCCTCCTATTATCAGTACAGCTTCCAGCAACTGGCGCAAAATACCCACGCGCTGCTGGAAAAACTGAAAATCGACAAGGTGACGGTGATTGGGCATTCGACGGGCGGCATGCTGGCGACCCGTTATGCATTGATGTACCCGCAAGCCACCCAGCGGCTGGTGATGATCAACCCTATTGGGCTGGAAGACTGGAAAGCCAAAGGCGTACCGTGGCGTAGCATCGATCAATGGTACCAGCGTGAACTGAAAACCTCGGCCGAAGGCATCAAGCAGTACGAATTGAAAACCTACTACGTTGGTCGCTGGAAGCCGCAGTACGATCGCTGGGTGGATATGCTCGCCGGCCTGAACAACGGTCCGGGCAAACAGCGGGTGGCGTGGAACTCGGCGCTAATCTACGACATGATCTTTACCCAGCCGGTCTATTATGAATTCAAGGACCTGCAGACGCCGACCACGCTGATGATCGGCACTGCCGATACCACCGCCATCGGCAGCGATATCGCTCCGCCGGAGGTCAAGGCGCAGCTCGGCCATTACAACGTGCTGGGCAAACAGGTAGCGCAGCTGATTCCACATGCCACCCTGGTCGAGTTCCCCGGCATGGGGCACGCGCCGCAGATGGAGGAACCGGAGAAATTCAACCAGGCACTGTTGAAGGCACTGAGCGCCCGCTGACGGCAGCGCGCCTGGTTCAGGCGAACAGCAAGCCCAATACCGCCCCGCCGGCCAGCACCCACAACGGATGAAGACGTTTGTTGATGCCGGCGGCGGTGGCGATAACGATCAGCAGGGCCAGGCGCCAGTCGGTGGCAGACGACTCGGCAATCAATACGCCGCTGGCTGCCACCAGTCCGACGGTCACCGGCACCAGCCCCGCCTGTACGTTGCGCCGCCATGGCCGATCCTTAAAGCGTTTCCAAACCCCCATCACCAGCAGCGTGACTATCGACGATGGGCCGAACTTGGCAATCGACGATACCAGCAGCCCGGCCCAGCCGGCAACGTGCCAGCCGATCAGCGGTACAATCATCATGTTGGGCCCGGGCGCAGCCTGCGCCATGGCAAACAGGGCGTTAAACTCCTGCGCATCCATCCACTGATGCACTTCTACCACCTGACGCTGCATTTCCGGCAAGATGGTAAAACCGCCACCGAACGCCATCAGCGAGAGCTCGGTGAAGATAAGCGCCAAGGAAATCAACACTGGGATCATAGCCATTTTCTCCATGCCAGCAGGATGCTGAGTGGCGCCAATACCAGCATGGTCGGTAACAGCGGCAATCTCAGCCAGGCAATGGCCATCAGGCAGAGCGCTACTACCGTCAATGCCAGCCAACGCCCGCGCAGCGGTATCAGCATTTTCAGTGCGGTAGACAGCAACAGGCCGGCCGCCGCCGCTGCCAGCCCGGCGAACACATGTTGCACGTCGGCATTATGCTGAAAACGGCTATAAACCACTCCCAACCCGACCACTATCGCAGTGGGAGCGCAAATCAACCCCAACAGCGCACAGCAGGCGCCACGCAGGCCGCGAAACTCCATACCGACCGCCACGGAAAGATTGATTACGTTACCGCCGGGCAAAAACTGACACAGCCCCAGCAGTTCAGTGAACTGCTCACCGCTCAGCCAGCGGCGATCTTCTACCAGCATCCGGTGCGCCAGTGGCAATACGCCGCCAAAGCCGATCAACCCAAGGGTTAAAAATCCATAAAAAAGTTCAAGATTGCTCGGCATTGCACTTACTTCATTGTTTTTTAACAGGTTTGATTGGGACATTGTCATTCTCACAGCGCCATTTTTGCTGACTGGTATGATGCGCGCGCTCATGACATGATGTCTAATGCATTTCAAACACCATAACGATACCCTATGAGTATGAATATGATCGAACTGCGCCGCCTGAAAGCGTTTGTTACCGTGATTGAGGAAGGCAATATTACTCGCGCCGCGGAGCGGCTGTTTATCCAGCAGCCGCCGCTGACCCGGTTATTGCAAGGTCTGGAGCAACAACTGGGCGTACAGCTATTGCAGCGTTTGCCGCGTGGCGTGCGCCCTACAGAAGCCGGCAATGTACTGTTCGATGAAGCCCGGGCGCTACTGGCGCGGGCGGAAAAGCTCAGCGAGGCGGTACGCCGCGCGGCGCGTGGCGAGCAGGGACATATCGCCATCGGCTTTACCAGTTCGGCGGCGCTGCACCCGTTTGTACCCAATCTGCTGCGCCGCTATCGGGAAGTTTTGCCGGGCATTGCTACCGTACTGGAGGAAGCGGGCAGCGGCGAATTGATGGATGCGCTGATTGACCAGCGGCTTGATGCCGCATTCGTGCGCTCACCGCTGCGCGGTATTCCCGGCCTGAGTATTGAACCGGTACTGCAGGAAAGCATGCTGGTGGCATTACCGATCGGGCACCCTCTGGCGCTGGCCGACCAATCACCGCTGTCGTTGGCGGCCCTGGCCAATGAGGCGTTTATTCTCTATCGACGCCCGGCAGGACAAGGCTTGTATGACGCGATCCTCGCCGCTTGCCATCGCGCCGGATTCAGCCCGCGCATCGTACAGGAAGCCCCGCGCCTGCCTGCCACACTTAGCCTGGTGGCCGCCGGACTGGGGTTATCGATTGTGCCGGCGTCGATGCGCCGTCTGGGTGGCGATGGCATAGTGTATCGCGCCATCAGCGACGCAGATGAACTGTGCGCCCCGTTGTACCTTGCGCTGCGCCATTACCAGCAATCGCCGATCGTCAGCCGTTTTCGCGATCTGGTTACCGAGGCGCTCGGCGAGGAGCAGCGGCTGGCGGCGCCGTAGGGGCCTCTGGCTGCTGCGGCAGCGCAGAGCCGGCCGCTGATGACGCAGGCCACTCCGTGACTGGTTGGCGACAGACATGATTTGACACAGAATCTGCCGTGGCCGCCGTATTTTCTCCACATTTGCTGTTCAGACTCTTGGCGCAATAGTTTTAACCACTTACAGTGAATATTACGGTTGCCATGTCATTGCTGAACACCCTTTTTCGTCGTCCATTGGTTCTCTTCGCCCTCTTCAGCCAGCTGTGGCTGTGTGGCGCTGCCCATGCCTCCGCCCCACAGGCGCTGCATTCACGTGCCGTTTTGGTGGTTAATGCCAACAATGGCAAAACGCTGTACCAGAAGCAGGCCAACCGTCGCATGCCGATCGCCTCGTTGAGCAAACTGATGACCGCAATGGTGGTGCTGGACAACAAACGCCCGATGGGCAACCGGGTGAAGGTCACCGCCGCCGATCGTGATTTATTGAAACATACCCACTCGCGGCTGACGGTAGGTTCCACACTCAGCCGCCGCGATATGCTGCACATCGCGCTGATGTCGTCGGAAAACCGCGCCGCCGCGGCGCTGAGCCGTTATTACCCCGGCGGCCGCAAGGCGTTTGTCGCCAAGATGAATCAGAAAGCCCGCGCCCTCGGCATGGCGCACACCCGCTTTTACGATCCGACCGGGTTAACGCCGCGCAACGTGTCGACCGCGCGCGATCTGCTGAAAATGATCAACAAGGCCTACCGCTACCAGAGTATTCGGCGCTTCAGCACCGACAAACGGCAAATCGTGCATCCCGGCCGCGGGCAGTTGGTTTATCGTAGTTCCAACGGTTTGATCAATAACCCAAGCTGGAAAATCCAGTTGCAAAAAACCGGATTCACCAATGAAGCCGGCCATTGTCTGATAATGAGAACGGTGATCAAAGGCCAGCCGGTGATCATGATCCTGCTCGGATCGCAACAGCGCTACGGTCACTATAGCGATGCCATTCGTCTGAAACAGTGGTTGGCATCTTGAGCCAGCCGGTCACGCACCGCAGGGATAGCGGCCACCTTCAATTGACCTGAGCCTGGGCATTGACGGCAGCGCAAAGATCCTGCGCCAGCGCCTCCAGTTGCTGCTCGGTCACGTTAGCCAGGCTAACGCGGATAGCCGGGCTACTTTTCAACCGGAACGGCTCGCCGCTTTGTACCAGCCAGCCGCGCTGTGCCATGATTTGGCTGGCGATAGCCTCGGAGCGTACCGGCAGCCACAGGTGCAGCCCCTCACCCTGCGGCAGCCGTAGGCCACAGCGTTGCTGCAACAACGCTGTCAGCCTGTCGCGCCGCCGTTGGTATTCGCCCTGGGCGCGCGCCAGCACGCCCTGCTGCTGTACCTGCAGCCACAATTTGGCGGCGATCTGCTGCAAGATATGGCTGACCCAACGCTCGCGAATGTACCGATCGGCGCGCATCGCCTGCAACAGCGTCACATTGCCGCAGGCCAGCGCAATGCGCACATCCGGGCCAAGATACTTGCTCACCGAGTGAATATACAGCCCGTCCTGGCCGTCAAACGGCAGGTGCAGCGGCTGTTGGGACAGCGGCCCCCAGAAGTCGTCAACGATCGCCAGACAATCCGGTTGTCGTGCCAGAAACGCCCGCCATTCGGCGGCTCGCACCGCGCCGAGCGCAATGCCGGTGGGATTTTGCGCCCGCGGCGTCAAGATCACCGCGCAACCGCGTTCCGCTGCGGATCCCGGCAGGCAGCACCCCTGCTCGTCGAGCGGCAGAGGCAAGGGCTTCAAACGTAGATGGCGCAACAGCGTGAGTAACGGTGGCCAACACGGGTCCTCGACCCATACCGCCGCACCAGGCGGCGCATGACAGCGCAACGCTTTTTCGATTGCGTCCAGCGCGCCGGAGAATACCGCCAAATCGTCGACCTTCATTCCTTGCAGTTCAATCCATTCCCCGGCTATCTGCAGCAACGCTGGAGAATCTCCCTGCATGTCATATCCCTGCCGCTGCGGGAAAACCTCTTGTGCTGACAGCGTCAGCGTAGGCAGCAAGTCGGCGTTCAGATTGCCGCTGGCCAGGTCCCGCATGCCCGGTGGCACCACCATCGCCTGGCGTACCGCCTGCAGCGGCTGTTCCAGCACCACCGTTCCGGCACGCCCGCGAGTGGCTACCAGCCCGGCATCACGCAATTTGCCATAGCCGCTGGCGACGGTATTGGGGTTTACGCCCAGCTGTTGCGCCAGTTGGCGTACCGGCGGCAGTAAATCCCCCGCTTGCAACGCTCCGGATTTGATTTGCCCGGCGATCTGCTCGGCTATCTGGACAGCGCTGCTGCCTTTTGCATACAATTGACTCATACATAATACCTTTTTGTATTAGTTCAAATAAGGGTAGCAGTTTCCGATCATGGGGGTAAGGGGCATCAATGGAAAAACATTTCGTTCTCGATATTCAGCACGCCGGAAAAGCGTTCGCCCAGTTACACCTGATGACGCCATGGGCCGCCAGCCAGTTACAACAGGCCTGCGCCCTATTCCCCGCTGAGCAAGGCTATCAGGTCCAGATCAATCAGGTTAAGGAACGCCGGATGCTGTATCAAAGCGGTAATCAGGGCATCACCCTGCTTGGCGAATCGTTAATCCTGCAACCCTCTGTTTCCAACAGCAAGGTACAATCCTCATGAAAAAAGCCGTTGCCATTCGCCATGTCCATTTTGAAAATCTCGGTATCCTTGGCAATCTGCTTTCCCTGCGTGGATATCAGATCGACTATTACGACGCAGGACGCGACAATCTGCAGACTATCGACAATGGAACCACCGATCTGCTGGTGATCCTCGGCGGGCCCATCAGCGGCGCCAGCCACTTTGCCGGCCAGCACGATCATGATTTTCTTAACCATGAACTGACGCTGGCCAGCCAACGTTTGCAACAGCGGCGGCCCACGCTGGGCATATGCCTTGGCGCTCAGGTCATGGCCAAGGCGCTGGGCGCAGAGGTGGTGTCATTGGGTATTAAAGAAATTGGCTACGCCCCGCTGTCGCTGGCCGGCGGCGAAGATAACCTGCTGGCGCCGCTGGCTGACACGCCGGTGCTGCATTGGCACGGCGATATGTTTACCATCCCCGAGGGGGCGCAATGTCTGGCAAGCACCGCAGCGTGCCGCCACCAGGCGTTCAGCTATCAGGATTTCGCGCTTGGTTTACAATTCCACCTGGAAGCCGACCGCCACGATCTGGAGCGCTGGCTGATTGGTCACGCCTGTGAACTGGATCTTGCCGGCATCGCGCCGCAGCATATTCGCGATCAGGCCGCACAATACGGTGTCGAACTCGAACGGCGCGCCCAACGGGTGTTTACCCGTTGGCTGGATATCATAGAAAAAAGGAAATAACGCATGCAATACGTCTCCAAACTGCGCCCGCCGCTGATTGACGTCATTACCATCCAGTCGCAGGTGATCTATGGCAGCGTCGGCAACGGAATTGCCTATCGCGCCTTGTTGAAAAAGGGTCTGGAGGCATTGCAGCTGCCCAGCGTGCTCTTCGGTTGCCCTCCTTATTACGGTGCACCGAGCGGCGGTGCGATCCCCATCGATTGGTTCAGCGGCTTTTTGGACGATTTGCTCGCTCGCGGCGTTGCGCAACACGCCAGAGCGGTGATCGTTGGCTATTTGGGCAGCGCCATGCAGTGCCAGGTGCTGGAAAACTGGCTGCTGCGTGTCCGCGAATGTAATCCGGATATCATGCTGATCATCGACCCGGTGATGGGCGATTATGGCGAAGGGGTTTATGTCGACAAACGGCTGGTAGACTGTTACCGCTCGCCGTTCCTGCATTTGGCAAACGGCATTACGCCTAACGGTTTTGAACTGGAACAGCTGTGTGGCCAGCCGCTGCACAGCCGCGAACATGCCGTCGCTGCCGCGCAGGGTTTGCTGAATCGGCATACCGGCTGGGTATTGGTGACCAGCGCGCCGGGTATTGCACAAAACGATGGCGAAGTGGGTCTGCTGCTGGTCACGCCACAGGAAGTCCGCAGTTTTACCCACCCCAAGATCAATGCCAGCGTCAAGGGCACCGGCGATCTGTTCACTGCATTATTGACCAGCCATCTGCTGGCCGGCGAGGATATCAGCTCCGCGGTGTTGTCAGCCAGCGGAGAGGTCTGCAAGGTGCTGACCGATGCGGCACTCAACGACTGGGAGGAAATCGGCAGCCTGCGCGCGCTACAGTAATGCCAGGCAGAACCGGGCGCTAAAACGGCGCCCTTCCTCTCAGCGCTTCTTCTTTTTGTTGAAATCCAGTTCAAAGGCGATCACCGCGCTGTGGATCTTGCGCGCGGTGAGCACGCTGGTGCTCACAAAGCGGCAAGACAGACGGGTAAAGTGCTTTACGTCCCCCGTCTCCTCGCATTCAACCCTTTCATCGCCGGCGGCGATCAACTCCAGATTCACCTTGAATTTGCCGTAATCGCCCAAATCCAGCTGTACTTTACTGAAGACGACGCCGGATTCCAGGCATGGCGGCACCGGACCGTCCAGCCGCAGCCCAACGCCCCCAACGGACAGATCGTGAATGCGTAACTGGAACGGCGAACCATCGGGATAGTTGCCACTACACAGGAACTGGCGCCAATAAGGCGTGGTAATGCGGAATTGTCGGCGTCGTTGGATATAAACCAACTCTTTGGGCAAGCGTGAAGAAATAGCCTGTATATGCTGATGCTGCGTAATTTCCGCCTGATCGAGCAAAAACTCTATTTTTGCGTCCTGGCTTTCAATGATTACGCGATACTCACCGGGCGCACATGCGCTGTCATTGGTGCAATCAAATACGATGCTGTCAGCGCCAACGCTCAATATCTGGCTGTGGAAGCACTGTTGCTGTTGGTTGGCGACGCGCAACGGGGTCCGTTGTTTATAGATATCACGCAATATCGCCAGCACTTCAAACCGCTCCTGCTTGATAAACAATCCGTTATCAGTGTGCTCCATTCGTCTCTCCTGACTTGTTCCATTGCCGTTAACAATTTCCTGGCGGCAATAATCTCTGGGAATAATCTTAAAGTCAAATTCCCAGATGCCGACTGGCCACCGGTAACAGGCGGGCCAGGCGTTCAGCCCACGCTTGCTGACCGTAAACATCACCGATCAGATCCTGGCGAATCTCAATGCCGACATAGGGTAAACCCCGCTGTTCAGCGTGTACCGGTAAGGTGTAGTCCGTGTCATCAGTCATGATATAAGGCTCATTTAGCCCGACCAGCAGGTTGCCTTCGTCGTGCAGTACCCTGGCCAACAGTTCGGCAAATACCGGCTGACGATTATACAGCAGGCCAATTTGCCATTTACGTGGGATGCCTTTATACACCGGCGTAAAACTGTGCATGGCAATCACAATCGTCGGCTGCTGCCGCGCCAGACGGCCATCGATAACCTGTTCAATTGCCTGATGATAAGGGAAGAAAAACGTTTGCTGCCGCGCCAGGCTGTCCATTGGATCGAGGTGCATATTGCCTGGTACCGGTGTCAGCTCGGAAATCTGGGGAATCGAACTTTCCACCGCCGGTGAGCGGTTGCAGTCAATCACCAACCGAGAATAGCGCTGATGCACCAAGGTGGCATCCAGATATTCACTCAGGTGGGTCGAGACACCCAGCGCGCCGATATCCCAGCCAATATGGCGTTCTATTTCACCGGGTGGCAGCCCCAGATCTCCCAGGCTGTGAGGCAATGAGTTGCAGGCGTGGTCACAGAGTAATAGAAACGGCGACCCGCCCTGTTGATTGACAATGGCCGCCGGTGGCGGCTCATCTGCGGACAAGATGGTGGGAAAACACGCTTGTGTCATGCAAATCTCCAACGGTGGCAAAACGTAAAGCGTAGCGTTTTCCCGCCGTTAGCCCCAAATCTTGGCTTATAACAAAATAATATAACTACCAATTCAGGCCAGCGTGGATTCAGCAGGTTGATGCACCGCGATATAACGCTGGTAGCGTGCCGGCTTCAAGCGCAGCAGATCCACCAGTACCAGACCGTCGATACAATTGTTGAATGCCGGATCGGTGCCAAAATCGATAAACTGTACGCCGCCCGGTTCGCATAATTCGGAGTATTGTTTGTAGAGCGTCGGAATTGAACAGCCGATATTGCTCAGCAGGCTTTTCAATCGCACCAGATCCGCCTGATAATCATCGCCGGAAAATTGCGCCAGCACCTGCGGCAAGGACGCCGGATACGGTTGTCGAGACTGCGCCAGCGCGCTGTTGGAAGAGAAATACAACCGATAGAAGGCAATCAGCAGATCGCGTGCCGCCACCGGCATACCACCGGAAATCGATACCGGCCCGAACAGATAGCGATACTGCGGATATTTTGCCAGATAGGCGCCGATCCCAAGCCATAGGTAATCCAGCCCGCGTTTGCCCCAATAGGCAGGTTGAATGAAGCTGCGCCCCAGTTCGATGCCCTGTTCCAGAATCGGCGCCATATCGCGATCGTAATGAAACAGGCTGTTGCTGTAGATGCCTTCCAACCCCTTGTTCGCCAACTGCTCGGCGGTGGGAATAAAACGGTAGGCGCCAACGATGTCCAGCTCATCTTCATCCCACAGCACCAGGTGATAATAGTCATCGTCATAACTGTCCAGATCGCGCCGCCGGCCAGAACCTTCTCCCACGGCACGAAAGGCGATTTCACGCAGGCGACCCAGTTCACGCAGGATCGGCGAGCGGGTTTCATCATGACGACGGTAGAGGAAAATTATTTTACCGTCCGGCGTCTTGCCCAGTTGCTCACAGGCCGACAACGCCTTGCGCAGTTCCAGGCGGTTTTCCGGCAATGCAATCGGCGATTCGCTGGCAAACAGCCCCGGTTTTCCCTGGCCCAGCCGATAGACATGACGGCGGAAGCGTTCGGCCAGCTCATGGGCGCTGGTATGACCGTCATGCCAACTGGCAAACGGAATACGCCCGCCGATGCGTAGTTTTATGCGACCGCCCTGCTGCTGAAACATTTCGCGTACCAGCAGCAGCGTCGATAATGGGCGGTAAACCAGCGAGGCAAAATAGAACAGATTACTGTTACGTGCGCTGATATGAATTGGCACGATAGGCGCACGCGCCTTGGCCGCCAGCCGCAAAAATCCGGTATGCCAGTGACCATCGCGGATGCCCTGTGGACTGATACGCGACACTTCCCCGGCCGGAAACACAATCAAGACGCCTTGATTATCCAACTGAGCCTGCATGGCTTCGATTTGCCGACGGTTGGTTTTGTATTCCACATTGTCGACCGGTACAAACAGGCTGCGCAGCGGTTCGATATAACTGAGGATTTGGCTGGCAACCACCTTGACGTCGCGGCGCACTGCCGCCACCGCGCGCAATAGTACCAGGCCGTCAAGCGAGCCAATCGGATGATTGGCAACCAGTACCACTGGCCCCTGGCTGGGGATGTTTTCTAAATCGCCGTCGACCAGTTCACAGCTCAACTTGAAGTAGTCCACCACTTGCTCAATCAGATCAAAGCCTTTCAAGTGTGGGTAATCGGCGGCAAACTGTTTAAATTCTTTTTCAAAAAGCAGATTTCTCAGCAGGCTACGCTGCCAGGCGGGGGGATTGCGATGTGGAAATGCGTCTTGCAACAAGGTGTCCAAACTAAACATCGTGTTCTCTCCTTGGCCTATTCGCAGAAAACTTAAGCCAGCGGCGTGACTGCGACATGTCAATCAGATGACAGAAAGATTAAACCTCATTGCATGACGTCGTTGGCCGAAGGGCAAAAGCACAAAGACACGATGATTATAGTTAAAGGTGCTGCATATGGCCTGATGTTGGCCCATGGGCTAGCCACAGCCCGGCAGCTTGATGTCCGAAATCCGCCATCCATACGCCACTTTTCATGCAATAATCAGGGCATCAACATAAAGGAGTGATCACATGCAAACTTTTTTAATTGACCGTATGGCGACACCGGTAGGTGAGTTGGTGTTGATAGCCGATGAACAGGGCCGCCTGCGCGCCGTTGATTGGACCGAGCATGAGGCGCGCCTGATGAAGCTGCTGAATACCCACTACCGCACCGATCGTTTCCAATTGCAGACGCAGCGCAATCCCGGTGGCCTGACCGACATCATGCAGCGCTACTTCGACGGCGAACTCGGCGCGATTAATCAGGTGCCGGTGATGACCGCTGGCACCGAGTTTCAGCGAACCGTCTGGCACCAGCTACGGCAGATCCCCTGCGGCGAGATTATCACCTATGGCGAGCTGGCCAGGCGCATTGGCCGCCCCACCGCCTCTCGCGCTGTGGGCATGGCGAATGGATCCAACCCGATCAGCATCGTGGTACCCTGCCACCGGGTGATCGGTTCTCAAGGGGCGCTCACCGGCTATGCTGGCGGCGTGCAACGCAAACAGTGGTTGTTGCAGCATGAAGGCTATTTGCCGGCGGCGCTGCTCTAACCCATCGACAATGCCAACGCACAGCCTGGAGCGGCAAACCGCAGCCGTTTACTCATGGCCGGAGAGCATCGCGTTATTCTCCGGCCAGCAAATACCGTCAATGGCGGATATTGACGCAGCATGCTTTTTACTCTGCCGAGGTTGCGGCGACCGATGCTCGCCACGGTATGCCGTAGCGGATAGGTTGAATGACGGATAAATAAGCTTTTTCTTATTTACCTAAGAATAAAAATCGCCAGTTGCGTGTAAAATAGCGACACAATACCCCTATTCTTACTATTGTCACACTTATAACCTGCCTCAAAAGATGTTAAAATTGACTCATATCAATTACTGCATGAGCGTAATCTATGATCCCGGAAAAACGCGCGATACGTCGTATTCAGTCTGGTGGCTGTGCGATCCACTGCCAGGACTGTAGCATCAGCCAACTGTGTATCCCTTTCACTCTTAATGCACACGAGCTCGATCAGCTCGACAACATTATCGAAAGGAAAAAACCAATTCAAAAAGGCCAAACGCTGTTCAAGGCCGGTGATGAATTGAAGTCCCTGTACGCAATCCGCTCCGGAACCATAAAAAGCTACACCATCACCGAGCAAGGCGATGAGCAAATTACCGGTTTCCATCTGGCCGGCGATCTGGTGGGCTTTGATGCCATCGGTGGCTTAAAGCACCCCAGTTTTGCTCAGGCATTGGAGACCTCGATGGTTTGCGAGATCCCGTTCGAAACGCTGGACGATCTATCAGGCAAAATGCCTAATTTACGTCAACAAATCATGCGTTTGATGAGCGGTGAGATCAAAGGCGATCAGGACATGATTTTGCTGTTGTCGAAGAAAAATGCAGAAGAACGTCTGGCCGCATTTGTTTATAACCTTTCCCGACGCTTTGCCGAACGTGGTTTTTCTCCACGCGAGTTCCGCCTGACCATGACGCGTGGCGACATAGGTAATTACCTGGGGTTGACGGTTGAAACCATCAGTCGTCTGTTGGGGCGTTTCCAAAAAAGCGAAATCCTCAGCGTAAAAGGTAAATACATTACCATTGAAAACGTCGATGCGCTTTCAGTGCTGGCCGGTACGCCGCGAATCAACGTTAGCGTTAGCGCCTAATCTCTTCGCCGGATCAACAATTAACTGAAATTATTGATCCGGCTCATCTCTGCCCTGTTCTGTTTTTCAATGTTGGGTTACTCTGTAAATTAACAGACTGTTAATTTGCAGCTGTAAGGAGGCCCTATGGCGAAGTATCAGAATCTTCTGGTGGCTATTGACCCCAACCAGGATGACCAACCGGCGTTGCGCCGTGCGGTGTATCTGGTGAAGCGGAATGGCGGGCGGATTAAAGCCTTCCTGCCAATCTATGATTTCTCTTACGAAATGACCACCCTGCTTTCCCCGGATGAACGAACGGCGATGCGGCAAGGCGTCATTAGCCAACGTGCCGCGTGGATAAACGAACAATGCCGCTTCTACCTCGAAGAAGGCGTTCCTATCGAAGTCAAAGTGGTGTGGCATAACCGGCCGTTTGAAGCCATTATTCAGGAAGTGTTAAACGGGCAACATGATTTGTTGCTGAAAATGGCGCACCAGCACGATCGGCTGGAATCGGTGATTTTTACCCCGACCGATTGGCATTTGCTACGTAAATGTCCGTGCCCGGTGTGGATGGTGAAAGACCAGCCCTGGCCGGAAGGCGGCAAAGCGGTGGTGGCGGTTAACCTGTCTAGTGAAGAACCCTACCACGACCCACTTAATCTAAAATTGGTACAAGAAACGGTTGAACTGGCGCAAAACGTCAACCAAACCGAGGTCCATCTGGTCGGTGCCTACCCGGTTACTCCCATCAATATTGCAATCGAACTGCCGGATTTTGATCCCAGCGTCTATAACGACGCCATTCGCGGCCAGCATCTGATCGCCATGAAGGCTCTCAGACAGAAATTCGGCATCAACGAAGAATTTACCCACGTAGAAAAAGGCCTGCCGGAAGAGGTAATCCCGGACCTGGCCGAGCATCTGCAAGCCGGCGTGGTAGTGTTGGGCACCCTTGGGCGTACCGGTATTTCTGCTGCCTTTATCGGCAATACGGCTGAGCATGTGATCGATCATCTGAAATGCGATTTACTGGTGATCAAACCGGAGGACTTCAACTGCCCCATCGAGGCCGATGAAGACGACGAGCACGATGATGAAGATTGAGCCGCAGGTCAGCCATAGCACGCTTCGCCAACAAGAATAAAAAACAGGGCCATAAAGGCCCTGTTTTTTTATTGCTGTCACGATAGGCTGAATTACAGCTCGACCACGTCGAAACGCACGTCCGGATTGACATCCGCCTCGTAATCCACCTCTTCCAGACCGAAACCGAACAAACGTAGGAACTCCTGTTTGTAGGCGGTGTAGTCAGTCAGCTCACTGAGGTTTTCCGAGGTGATTAACGGCCACAGATCCTTACAGGCCTGTTGCACGTCGTCGCGCAGCTCCCAATCATCCATGCGGATACGGGCGTGGTCGTCCAGCGCCAGGTCGTCGCCGTACAGGCGGGTACGCATCATGCGGTAGACCTGTTCCATACAACCTTCGTGGATGCCCTTTTCCTTCATGATTTTGAAGGCCATCGAGATATACAGCGGCATCACCGGGATAGCAGAAGACGCCTGCGTTACCACTGATTTCAACACCGCTACGTGGGCAGTGCCGCCTTTGGCAGCCAGATCGCCACGAATGGCGGTAGCTGCGCGGTCCAGATCTTCTTTGGCACGGCCCAGCGTACCGTGCCAGTAAATTGGCCAGGTCAAGTCGGTGCCAATGTAGGAATATGCTACGGACTTGGCGCCTTCAGACAGCACGTTGGCTTCTTCCAGAGCGGACATCCACAACTCCCAGTCCTGGCCGCCCATCACGGTGATGGTGTTCTGGATTTCTTCTTCGTTGGCAGGCTCAACCGTTGCGGTAACGATTTGGTCTTTATTGGTGTCGATCGCCGTAGTGGTATAAACCTCGCCAATCGGTTTCAGCGCCGAGCGCACCACTTCGCCGGTGTCCGGCATTTTACGTACCGGTGATGCCAGGGAATATACCACCAGATCGATCTGGCCAAGATCCTGTTTGATCAGTTCGATAACCTTGGCGCGACATTCGTTGGAGAAAGCATCCCCATTGACGCTCTTGGCGTACAGACCTTCTTCTTTGGCTGCTTTATCAAACGCGGCGGAATTGTACCAACCAGCGGTGGCCGGTTTGCTTTCGGTACCGGCCTTTTCAAAGAAGACGCCGATGGTAGCAGCGCCGCTGCCGAAAGCGGCAGCAATACGGGAAGCCAGGCCGTAACCGGTGGAAGCACCGATAACCAGCACGCGTTTAGGGCCATTGGCGATGGTGCCTTGCTGCTTGGTATAGGCAATCTGACGACGTACATTGGCTTCACAGCCCACCGGATGTGTGGTGGTGCAGATAAAACCGCGAACCTTAGGTTTGATAATCATAGTGGGTCTAGGATCCGTTAAATGGATGAAATCGGGAGATAAGATACCGCATTATGGCGCCAAATTGTCATCTGATGTGTTGGGTTGCATAATTTATAGCCTATTTTGCATGATATTCCGCACAAATTACCCGGCAGTCGACGCGCCAGCGCTAAAATTAATCACCCGAAAGTAAAATAAAAATGCCGTTCAGCGTTAACTGAACGGCATTGGCAACATGCAGACCAGTTAGGTCTTTACAATGCGTTCTTGATTGCCTCAACGCTGGCCTTGGCATCGCCAAACAGCATCTGGGTATTTTCTTTAAAGAACAGCGGGTTCTGAACCCCGGCATAGCCGGTATTCATCGAGCGCTTAAAGGCGATCACATTCTGCGCTTTCCACACTTCCAGCACCGGCATGCCGGCAATCGGACTGCGAGGATCCTCCAGCGCCGCCGGGTTGACCGTGTCGTTGGCACCAATCACCAGCACGGTATCGGTATCAGCGAAATCATCGTTGATTTCATCCATTTCCAATACCACGTCATACGGAACCTTGGCCTCAGCCAGCAATACGTTCATATGACCCGGCAAGCGACCGGCCACCGGATGGATGCCAAAACGCACCTTGATACCGCGCGCGCGCAGTTTTTCGGTAATTTCCGCCACCGGATATTGCGCCTGCGCCACCGCCATGCCATACCCTGGCGTGATGATCACCGAGGAAGAATTGCGCAGCATCTCGGCCACCTCTTCCGCGGTGGTTTCGCGGTATTCCCCCATTTCTTCGGCATCGCCGGTGGAAGAACCGTCAGTACCGAAACCGCCGGCAATCACGCTGATAAACGAACGGTTCATTGCCTTGCACATGATATAAGACAGGATGGCGCCGGAGGAACCGACCAGCGCGCCAGTGACGATCAGCAGATCGTTGCTCAGCATGAAACCCGCCGCCGCTGCCGCCCAACCGGAGTATGAGTTGAGCATTGACACCACCACCGGCATATCGGCGCCGCCGATAGACGCCACCAGATGCCAGCCGAACGCCAGGGCAATCACCGTCATCAACAACAAGGCCACTACTTCCAGCCCAAGGCTGTCGGTACGCACGAACACCACCAGCAACAGGAAGGAAATTACCAGCGCCGCCAGGTTCAATTTATGGCGATTCGGTAACATCAACGGCTTGGAAGAGATAATGCCGCGCAGTTTGCCAAACGCCACGATCGAGCCGGTAAAGGTGACAGCACCGATGAAGATACCGAGGAACACTTCGGTCAGATGGATGTTTTCCATCACCGGCTCCATCGCGGTGCCATGATCCAGATAGCTGTTGAAGCCAACCAGCACCGCCGCCAGGCCGACGAAGCTGTGCAGCATCGCCACCAGTTCGGGCATTTCGGTCATTTCTACCTTTTTCGCCAGATAGATGCCGATCGACCCGCCGATAATCATCGCAATGATAATCCAGCCAACGTTACCGGAATCCGGCCCGAGAATGGTCGCGATCAACGCGATCGCCATACCGGCAACGCCGAACAGGTTACCCTGCTTCGAGGTTTCATGACGCGACAGCCCGGCAAGGCTGAAAATAAACAGGATAGCGGCAACAATGTATGCAGCTGTAACCAATCCTCCAGACATGTGTTACCCCTTAGTTCTTACGGAACATCTTCAGCATGCGCTGAGTGACGGTGAATCCACCGAAAATATTGATGCTGGCAATCAGCACGGCGATAAAGGAGAAGAAGCTCACCCAGCCGCCATGGTCAATCTGCAATAACGCACCGACGACGATAATCCCTGAAATCGCGTTGGTGACCGACATCAAAGGGGTATGTAATGCATGGCTGACGTTCCATACTACGTAGTAGCCAACCACGCAGGCCAGCGCAAACACCGTAAAGTGCGACAAGAACTCTTTTGGCGCAGCATCTGCCAACCAGCCGAACAGAATGATGGCCAGCGCGATCGGTCCGTACTTGAGCCACGGCGACAGCGGTTTTTTCTCTTCTTTAACAATCGGTGCCGCCGGCTGTGCCTGTTTCGGCTGGGCGGAAACCTGGATTGGCGGCGCCGGCCAGGTCACTTCGCCTTCGCGTACCACGGTAACGCCGCGAATCACGGTATCATCGAAGTCGATGTCGATTTCGCCGTTTTTCTCTTTTGACAGCAGCTTGAGGAGGTTAACCAGGTTGGTGCCGTACAGCTGCGAGGATTGGGTCGGCAAGCGGCTTGGCAAGTCGGTATAACCGATGATCTTCACGCCGTTGTCGGTCACGGTAACCCGATCGGCCACGGTCAGCTCGCAGTTGCCACCGGTTTGCGCCGCCAGATCGACAATAACGCTACCGGGCTTCATCGAGGCCACCATTTCTTTGGTGATCAGCACCGGCGCCGGTTTGCCGGGGATCAGTGCGGTGGTAACGATGATATCGACTTCTTCCGCCTGTGCGGCGAACAGCGCCATTTCTGCCTTGATAAACGCCTCGGACATCACTTTGGCATAGCCATCCCCGCTGCCGGCTTCCTCTTCGAAATCCAGCTCAAGGAATTCGGCGCCCATGCTCTGTACCTGTTCCTTGACTTCCGGACGGGTGTCGAAGGCGCGCACGATCGCCCCCAGGCTGCCTGCCGCACCGATCGCCGCCAGGCCGGCCACCCCGGCACCAATGATCATCACCTTGGCCGGCGGTACCTTGCCGGCGGCGGTGATCTGGCCGGTAAAGAAACGGCCAAATTCGTGTGCCGCTTCGACAATAGCGCGATAGCCGGCAATGTTGGCCATTGAACTCAGCGCGTCCATCGATTGTGCGCGCGAAATACGCGGCACGGAATCCATCGCCAGCGCCGTCACGTTGCGTGCCGCGAGTTTCTCGATCAGTTCCGGATTTTGCGCCGGCCAGATAAAGCTCACCAACGTGCTGCCTTCACGCATCAGGACGATTTCATCATCCTGTGGTGCGTTGACCTTCAAAATCAGATCCGCTTGCCAGACGTCGGCGTTATCGGTAATCGTCGCCCCAGCGGCTTCATAAGCGACATCGTCAAAGCTTGCCAATTTACCCGCATCGCGTTCAATCGCGACACTAAAGCCCAGTTTCAGCAACTGCTCCACCGTTTTCGGCGTTGCAGCAACGCGGGCTTCATTGGCCAACCGTTCTCTTGGTACACCAATACGCATAATGTTCCCTTCCGAATTATGTTTTTTTATCGTCCTACCCATAGCGATAGCGCCGGCCGTCAGGGCGTGAGTCGCCGTTGTCGGCCATAACTGACAGCGCTATCTATAACCTACTGAAAATAGAATCGATGATCCATTGTTGCTTGGGCCAATCCGTCAGTTTTTACATAAAAATTCACTCCAGACCATGACACACCGCAATTTTTCGTCAGAGATTGGCCTTAAGGGCGTGGAAAATCGCATTGTTTCTGTTGGCTATGGCTGACGCAGTTTCGGCAGTCGCGCCTCATTGGCGCATAAAAGTTATAAAATTGTGAATAATTAACGCTTATCTCGCTAAACGCTTTATTATCGAAACTTATGGAATTTATTTGCCAAACAGACCCCGGTGGAGTAAACAGATTTGTCGCACGCTATGACATAAATTGCTGAGACACCTGCCAAGAATACATGTAATAATCAACGGCTGAATGACACATCAACAGTTCAGCACGTTATAAACGTTAATGCGCTAGGCGAAAGGATTTTTTATGAAGCTGAAGACCACGATCATCGCGTCAGCCTTGTTTACACTCACTGCGCTCTCTGCTCATGCGGCGCAAGAGTTGACACCTGAAAAAGCAGCGGCCATCAAGCCGTTTGATCGCATCACGATTACCGGGCGCTTTATTGCCATCAATGAAGCCGCCGACGCAGTATCCCGCCGTGCAGACAAACTGGGCGCCGACGCCTTCTATATTCAAGACATCAATAACGCCAACAATGGCGGCAACTGGCGCGTCACCGCAGACATCTATCATAAAGATGCGCCGGAAGTGAGCAAAGACCAGAATTATCGCGAGTTCAACGGCGTTAAAGAACTGCCGAAAGATCAGGCTTATCTGCTGGAACCTTACGATACCGTCAGCGTTAGCGGTTTCTTCCGCAGCCAGCCTGACGTCAACGACGCCATTTCAAAAGCAGCCAGCAAAAAAGGCGCCGCGTCCTTCTTTATCGTACGCCAGGTTGACGCCAACCAGGGCGGCAACCAATACGTCACCGCCTATATTTACAAGGCCGACGCCCCGAAACGCGTAGTGCAAAGCCCGGATGCCATTCCGGCCGACTCTGAAGCCGGCAAGGCAGCGCTGGCCGCTGGCGGCGCCGCTGCCGCGCAGGTGGAGATCCCTGGCGTCGCCTCTTCCGGTTCGCCAAGCCGCGACGTGGGTCGTTTCTTTGAAACCCAGTCGTCTACCGGACAACGCTACACTGTAACGTTACCTGACGGTACCAAGATTCAGGAAGTGAACAACGTTACTGCCGCGCAAATGCAGCCGTTTGATTCAGTGACCTTTACCGGCCATTTCAACAGCATGACCGACGTTTCGACCGAAGTCGCCAAACGCGCAGCGGCCAAAGGTGCCAAGTACTATCACGTCACACGCCAATGGCAGAACAAGAGCGGCGGCAACCTGACCGTCAGTGCCGATTTGTTCAAATAATCCGCGCAGCGTCGGGACACCACGGGCAGCCATCGCGCTGCCCGATTTTTTTAGCGCTATTTTCAGAATCAACTGAATAATTTTTTGCCGATTGCGCATATTCAATCATTGCATCCCGCAGCTTCCATCCGTAAAATTCGCGCCAAATTCAGGGCTATTGTCTCTGCTCGCAATTAATCTCATTGCGTTCTTGCTGTTCAATAGGCGCTCGCCAGCTGTTTATTCTGTATTCGGGAATCGTCATTGGAAAAAAAATTAGGTCTAACCGCGTTAACCGCTCTGGTGCTCAGCTCAATGCTTGGCGCCGGAGTGTTCAGCCTGCCCCAGAATATGGCGGAGGTGGCCAGCCCGGCGGCATTATTGCTTGGCTGGGGCATCACCGGCGTTGGCATTTTATTCCTGGCGTTCGCCATGCTGCTGCTGACGCGGCTGCGCCCCGATCTTGATGGCGGTATTTTTACCTATGCCAAAGAAGGTTTTGGCGAGCTGGTGGGCTTCTGTTCCGCCTGGGGTTATTGGCTGTGTGCGGTCATCGCCAACGTCTCCTATCTGGTGATCGTCTTTGCCGCATTGAGTATTTTCACCGATCGCGGCGGCGAGGTGATTCTCGGCGATGGCAACACCTGGCAAGCGCTGATTGGCGAATCACTGTTGCTGTGGGTGGTTCACGGCCTGGTGCTGCGTGGCGTACAGACCGCGGCCAGCATCAACCTGGCCGCAACCTTGGCCAAGCTATTACCGCTGGGACTGTTCGCGGTACTGGCGGCAATGGCCTTCAATATGGACGTCTTCACTCTCGACTTCCACGGTATCGTACTCGGCAAACCAGTATGGGAACAGGTCAAGGATACCATGCTGATTACCCTGTGGGTGTTTATCGGCGTAGAAGGCGCGGTGGTGGTTTCTGCACGGGCGCGGCATAAAAAAGACGTGGGCCTAGCCACCATGCTGGCGGTGGTTTCGGCGCTGGGGGTCTACCTGCTGGTAACCTTGCTGGCGCTCGGCGTGGTACCGCGCAGCGAACTGGCGCAGATGCGCAACCCGTCAATGGCGGTGCTGATGGTCGATCTGATCGGTCCCTGGGGCGACGTGATTATCGCCGCCGGACTGATCATTTCCGTTTGCGGTGCCTACCTGAGCTGGACCATTATGGCGGCAGAAGTGCCACTGCTGGCGGCGCAGCACGGCGCGTTTCCAAAAATCTTTTGCAAGCAAAACAAAAACCATGCCCCGTCGGCGTCATTGTGGCTGACCAACGGTGCAGTGCAGGCGGCGCTGGTGCTGATCTGGCTGACCGGCAGCAATTACAATTCGCTGCTGACCATCGCCTCGGAAATGATCCTGGTGCCCTATTTTCTGGTCGGCGCATTCCTGTTTAAAGTCGCGCTTAAGCGTAATGACACGCGGCTGATATTTGCCGCCAGCGGCGCCTGTCTGTATGGGATCTGGCTGCTGTACGCATCGGGGCTGATGCACCTGCTGATGTCGGTACTGCTGTATGCGCCGGGTCTGCTGGTGTTTATCTATGCCAGACGCGGGCATGATGGCGTCAAGCTGCTGAGCAGGCTGGAGAAAAGCAGTATTTTCCTGCTATTGATAGCCACGGTGCCCGCCGGTTGGTTTATGATGCAATAAGATAAAAAAGGCCGGGTGAATACCCGGTCATTTTTTTTGCGCAGCAATGGTAATGCGCTCGCCTACCTGCGTCACCACCACCCGATCGGCACATTCCTGCTGAATCGCCGCCAGCTGATTTTTGTCTAACGCATACGGTAACTGGATATCAAATACCGCCAGCCCCTGTTGCTGCGCCAGATCGATAAGACGAATGATGTTGGTTTCGTCGCTGACCTGCGTGGAAACCACCTGCAAAGCCAGCTCTTTCAAATGCTCTTTCCGCGTCTGCGTAGTTACCACGCGCGATTTCAATACCATGCCAAAAATAGGCATCACACCATAAATTGCATCTATAAAGCGCCAGTGCTTCTTGCACGATGATGACAGAAAATCCATGTAATCAAAGCAGATTTTCTCACTGTGCGCGACGGATGCAAGGTGGCTGTTGCTCATCCCCTCAATTCCTCTCTTGGCCAGTGTATAACATCCTGAAATGGATAATCGATGCGAAGCTATAACGACTTTCTGCCGTATAATGGCATAATTCCCCTATTGTTTGCCAGCCTGTGCAGGAGCTTTAAACGATGGAACATACACACTCGGCGCCGGTACTGATCACAGGCGGCGCCCGCCGGATTGGACTGGCGCTGGCCAAATCCTTTTTGCAGCGCGATGTGCCGGTGATTATTGCCTACCGTAGCGATTATCCGGCGTTGGCGGAGCTGAAAGCGCTGGGCGCGATTTGCATTCAGGGCGACTTTTCCAGCCACGATGGCATTTATCAGTTTGCCGATCGGGTGAAGCAAACCACGGCAAAATTGCGCGCGGTGATCCACAACGCCAGCGCCTGGCTGGCCGAATCGCCGCAAACGCCGCCGGAGCAAACCATGGCCGCGATGCTGCAAATACACGTATATACCCCCTATCTGCTCAATCAGTTACTGGAGTCCTGCCTGCGTGGGCAAGGCCAGGCCGGGGCGGATATCATTCACCTGACGGACTATGTGGTGGAAAAAGGCAGCGATAAACATATTGCCTACGCCGCCAGTAAGGCGGCGCTGGATAATATGACGCGCTCGTTCGCCCGCAAGCTGGCCCCGGAAGTCAAGGTCAACGCCATCGCCCCCTCGTTGATCATTTTTAATCCTGGCGACGATCACGCCTATCGCCAGCAGGCGCTGGAAAAGTCATTAATGAAGGTAGCCCCTGGCGAAGGCGAAGTGGTCGAGCTGGTAAATTACCTGCTGGCCAGTCGCTATGTCACCGGCCGCACCCATGGCGTGGATGGCGGGCGTCCACTACGTTGAACCCTACGGTCCGGCACGGCGCGTGATGCCGTGCCCGCCTTGTTGATAAGCCTAAATAATGCACAAAATTGTTTTTGTAGAAGACGACGAGGACGTCGGCAAACTGATTGCTGCCTATCTGGGTAAACATGACATCGACGTGCTAGTGGAGGCGCGCGGTGACACCGCCCAGGCGCGGATTGAACAAGAGCAGCCGGATCTGGTGCTGCTAGACATCATGCTGCCCGGCAAAGACGGCATGACGCTGTGCCGCGATCTGCGACCGATCTTCCCTGGCCCTATCGTGCTGCTCACCTCGCTCGATAGCGACATGAACCATATCCTGTCATTGGAAATGGGTGCCAACGATTACATACTTAAAACCACTCCGCCGGCGGTACTGTTGGCGCGATTGCGCCTGCACCTGCGCCAGCATGGCGGGCAGACGAAAGAAGACGGCGCGCCACCGTTGACTCAGCATAACGCGCTGCATTTTGGCCTGCTGTGCATCGACCCGGTCAACCGCCAGGTGACGCTGGCGAATGAAAGCGTCACCCTGTCCACCTCTGACTTCGATTTGCTGTGGGAGCTGGCAACCCACGCCGGGCAAATCATGGATCGCGAAGCGTTGCTGAAAAACCTGCGCGGCGTAAGCTATGACGGTATGGATCGCAGCATCGACGTGGCGATTTCCCGTCTGCGACGCAAACTTTATGACAACGCGCTGGAGCCGTTTCGTATCAAGACGGTGCGCAACAAAGGCTATCTGTTCGCCCCCAATGCCTGGGAGTCGGCGCAGCAATGAGGAAACTCTTCGTTCAGTTCTTTCTGCTGCTGTTCGTCTGCTTTCTGGTGATGGCAATGCTGGTCGGGCTGGTCTATAAGGTAACCGCCGAACGCGCCGGGCGTCAGTCGATGGATGATCTGATGAAAAGCTCGCTGTATCTGATGCGTAGCGAACTGCGTGAGATCCCGCTGAAGGACTGGAACAAAACCATCGATACGCTGGATTTGAACCTGTCATTCCAGCTGCACATCGAACCATTAGGCAAGCAAAAACTCAGTGCAGAGATGCAAAAGCGGCTGCGACTGGGCGAGATCATCGCACTGGACGATCAATACACCTTTATGCAGCGCATCCCGCGCAGCCACTATGTCTTGGTCGTCGGCCCCATCCCCTATCTGTTTTACCTGCACCAGATGCGGCTACTCGATTTGGCATTGCTGCTGTTTATCGGCCTGTCGCTGGCGCTGCCGGTATTCCTGTGGATGCGCCCGCACTGGCAGGATTTACTCAAATTGGAGAATGCCGCTCAGCGGCTCGGTGCCGGCCACCTGGATGAACGTACCCATTTCGATCCCACATCGAGTCTCAACCGATTGGGAGTGGCGTTCAATCAAATGGCGGACAACATCAACACCCTGATCGCCAGCAAAAAACAGTTGATCGACGGCATTGCCCATGAACTGCGCACCCCATTGGTACGCTTGCGCTACCGCTTGGCGATGAGTGATAACCTTGCCGAGGTCGAACAACAGGCGCTCAACCGCGATATCAGCCAGTTGGAGTCGCTGATTGACGAGTTACTGACCTATGCGCGCCTCGATCGTCCGCAGGTATCCCTCAATATCGAACCGCTGGATCTGCCCGGTTGGTTGCAGGACAAGGTCGAGGATATTCGCGTGATACACCCGCAGCGCGACATCGAGCTGGATATACCGCATTGTGGCGATTTCGGCGGCGTTGACCTGCGCCTGATGGAGCGCGTGCTGGACAATCTTGTCAATAATGCGCTGCGCTATTCGCAGCAACGGCTGCGCATTGGCCTGTGGTTCGACGGTGATATTGCCTGCCTGCAGGTCGAGGATGACGGCCCGGGGATCCCGCCGGAGGAGCGGTTGCGGGTATTCGAACCGTTTGTTCGACTCGATCCCAGCCGCGATCGTGCCACCGGCGGCTGCGGTCTGGGGTTGGCGATCGTGCACTCCATTGCGCTGGCCTATCAGGGCCAGGTACAGGTAGACGCCAGCCCGCTCGGCGGCGCGCGTTTCCGTTTCTGTTGGCCAGTTAAATACCCGTTATTACTCAAGACCGATCCGCAGTTGAGCTGACCGGATCGCTATTCAGGAGCTGAGACATGACATCTGCACAGACTTCATCCGCCTATCACCAGTTACGTGGCTTATTCAGCCGTTTGTCGCGTTTCGGCCACCTCTCCGCCATTGCTGGCTGGGACATGCAAACCATGATGCCGCCCGGGGGCAGCAAGGCGCGTTCGCAAGCGCTGGCGGAACTGAGCGTACTGCAGCATCAGCTGTTGACCGCCGAAAAAACCGGCCAGTTGCTCGAGTACGCCCAGCAGGAATCCCTGGACGATGTCGACCGCGCCAACCTGCTGGAAATGCGCCGCCACTACGACAACGCCGTGCTGGTACCTGAATGGCTGGTCGAGGCCAAGTCGCTGGCCGGCGCCCGCTGCGAGCATGCCTGGCGCTCACAGCGCCCGGCCAATGATTGGCAGGGATTTGCCGACAATCTGCGCGAGGTGGTAAAACTCAGCCGCGAAGAAGCGCAGATTCGTGCCCAGGCCAACGGCAGTAGTCGTTACGATGCGCTGCTCAATTTGTTCGAACCTGGCATGCGCGGCAGCGATCTCGAACGTATTTTTGGCGACCTGAAAACCTGGCTGCCGGATTTACTACAAAAAGTGGTCGCCAAACAGGCGCAGGAACCCTGCCTGATGCCGCAAGGCCCATTCGATGTCGACACCCAACGCAAACTGAGCCTGAGCGTCATGAAATTGCTGGGGTTCAATTTTGACGCTGGCCGGGTCGACGTCAGCGCCCACCCCTTCTGCGGTGGCGTGCCTGAAGACGTGCGTATCACTACCCGCTATAACGACAAGGAATTCCTCACCGCGCTGCTCGGCATCGTTCATGAAACCGGTCACGCCCGTTATGAACAAAATCTGCCGCGTGAGTGGCTGGGACAACCGGTAGCGCAGGCGCGTTCCACCGCGATTCATGAATCGCAAAGCCTATTGTTTGAAATGCAGTTGGCGCGCAGTAGCGACTTCCTGAAGATCCTGCGGCCGTTGGTGGTCGCCCAGTTTGGCGACCAGCCGGCACTGGAGGAAGGCAATTTCATTCGCCTCAATCAGCGCGTAAAACAAGGCTTGATCCGCGTTGATGCTGATGAAGTCAGTTACCCAGCCCATGTGATTTTGCGCTACGAAATCGAAAAGGCCCTGATTGAAGGCGATATCGAGGTCAACGACATTCCGGCGCTATGGAATGAGAAAATGCGTCAGTATCTTGGTCTGGACACCGTTGGCGATTACCGCAACGGCTGTATGCAGGACATTCACTGGACCGACGGCGCGTTTGGCTACTTCCCTACCTATACGCTGGGGGCAATGTACGCCGCACAGCTGTTCGCCGCCATTCGCAATGCGTTGCCGAATTTGAGCGATGACATTGCGCGCGGCGACCTCAGCGCTCTGTTCCACTGGCTGCAACAACATATCTGGCGTCACGGCAGTCGCTTCCCGACGCAAACGTTGATTGCCAATGCCACCGGTGAATCGCTTAATCCACGCTATTTCCGCCAACATCTGGAAAGTCGTTACCTGTAACCCCTCTGGCGCGGGCTTTCCGCGCCATTCCCTCTTGCATGACCCGCGTAGTTTCATGGCTCTCGATCGTTTTTGCCATCGCTGTGGTTGCAGATGCGTGGTTAACTCGTCCTTATATGTATGTTGTAACTAAAATAGATTTTGTTTATAGGAATTTGACGCTCACTAGCGAAAACTCACGTTAGCAATGTTTCCTGATGGCGGTACCGGTAGCGTTATATCCCAACAATCTATCAAACGCCGGCTCAGCGCAACGCTGGTGTTTAACGATTTGTTGACGGCATAATGGGGCTGGACTCTATACTGGTGACCAGAGGGCCTTTTCGGCCATTAAAAGAGGCGTGAGAGGAAGAAGATATTGCTAACGTGAGTTTTCGTTGAGCCAGTAATTAAAATTGTGTAATTGCCTGTTTTTGATATGTTCACTCCAAAGTCCGCCAGAATGGCAGCGTCAATTCCCATTGTTGTTAGTTGCCAATATGAATTTAATGGCTACTATAATTTTTTTTACGCAAACATAAGTTCCAACTGGTACAACAAAAAACAAAATCAGTAATGATAATTCTTTTGGGATCTCATAATACCAATAGCTAAAAATCCCGACACTACGATAAAGCAAAGGAATAATTAGAAGCGATATTAGTGCATACACATAATACCATTTCTTATCACTATTCATATCATCACCTTTTGTCTTAAGAATTAGAGTCATTGCCAGTGACTCTAACAATCATATAATCTAATCAGCGAGTACAGGAACCGCCGATCCCACCATTACCACAATTGCTGTTGCCGCCCTTGCTACTGCTGTTATTGTTTCCTGCGTCTTTGAAACAGCCGCCTCCGATAGTCCCAGCAGCAAGGCCTATACCAAATCCGACAAGAGTTCTGGAAGCAATACCACCAAGAACACCACTGGCTACGCCGTTTGAACAATCCCCTTGGCCTAACCCCTGGCCGGCAGCTGACGTATTGCTAACAAAACCATTAGCCTGGCCACCATAGTTAGTTGAAGCACTACGGCCACCATTATCAACACGGTCACCGCCATTGTTGCCTCGGCCACCAGAAACAAAACTTAACATTGAAGAATCAATAACTTTCATAAACAACTCCTTTTGATTATTTAGTTAACCTTGTGTAAGCTTTTGTAAATTCACCCATCAATAGCTCTCTTTTCGAGAAGAATCAAGCCTAGATTGGAAAGGTATAATAATTATATATTTTTTGTTTACGTTAAGTTTAAGTTAAGGATATTTAATGAATAAAGCATCATGGATCAAAGCTTAGTTTTCTGGAGCGATACCGACAGTCAGGAAGACCAACTGGGAGCTCTGGATCTGGTTACTAACACCGTTGTGTTATGGAACACTATTTATATTCAGACTGCCCTGGATCATCTCCGGGCACAGGATGAGCCCCTGAATGATAAAGATATCGCACACCTCTCACCACTTTGCCACAGACATATCAATATGCTCGGTCATTATTCCTTCGAGTACATAATTTTCATATATTTCATCACTCATTAAAGAGAAAACTTTAGTGTACATTAGTTACTGATTTCAATACTGTCTGCTCGAGCCAATATTTTCATATTACTCGGAATAAATGTAACTTCATCTAACAACCACCATTATCAAATAAAGAGCAAAAGCCATGCGTTATAAAATCACCAAAGCCTCGGCAGTACCTTTATTATTGTTGATAAGTCCGCTAACTCATGCCGTTGTAGCGGGTGGCATTGTTTCGGTAGAACATACGTGGCCTGACAATGCAGAGTTTAATAAATTATCTTTTTTTCAGCAGGTAAATAACGATGGGGGGAAAGACTCTCATTATTACTGGGCCAACCAGTTCTTTTTCAAACAGGGAGATGGTGGGTATATTGGTTTACAAAATAGAGGCAATAGAGTTCACGCCTTTAATTACTCTATCTGGCAGGCAACAGGGTGGAAAGGCGGTGAATGTAACTACTTCAGTCACGAAGGTTCAGGGGTACAATGCCAAATTGAGATCTCGTGGAAAGTCGGACATCAATACAAATTGGATGTTTCCAAAAATGGCAACCTGGTGACAGGGGTAGTGACCGATCTGATGGATGGCACAACGACCACGGTAGGCGTGATCGAAGTGCCAGATTCATTCGGTAAGTTGCACTCCTCTTCCGGCTTCGTTGAGGAATATTCCCAAGGGAATGGCCAACTTTCCTCCTGTTATGTGATGGGGGCACAAAGCTCGATTTTTCTAAATCCCATAGGCGACGATAAAACAAAGGCCGAGCAGCGAACCCATACCTATGGAAACTGCAATGATCCCTATGTGGTTCAAGCAGCATGTAATGATGACGCCTGCATCAATACGGTCAGTAATCTTGGGGCTGTAGCTTCGCCAAGTGCGCCTAGGGTATCAATTGTCAACGGTAGCAATTTGGCCGCAGATACCCTCGCTGAAACGTTACACAACCATGATTTGGCAGTTATTTACTCACAGGACGGCTCATGGGCACCGAATATTCATTTCCCGCCGCCCTACGCGGTCAAATGGAAATCAATTTTTGTCGATCATCGTGCTGGTTATAGCTCATCGGTTCATGTCAACGGAGGTATTACGCAGGTAAACAAGGGGCAGCAGTTGATGTATATGTCCAATGGTAGCAGTTGGGAAATTATTGATCCTAACGAAGAGAATTAGCCCTTTATTAAGCTTGGAATACCGTCAACCGTTAGATTACCAACGATAGGTTGGCGGTTTCGTTTCATTACAAAGGTAATTACGTAATGGCCGTTCCACCCCGGCGTCAATGTCGCGCCGCGAACATCAAGCACCGTAGCGAGCCTGCCCTGCTATACATACCGTTACACGCCGAAACCAATCACTCACGGAACGCCCCGACGCATTGCTCTATGATTTTTTCACCGGCCCCGTAGTGGGTTGATAGATAAACTGTCATTTGAGGATGTAATAATGAAAAAAGTATTAGCTCTGGTTGTCGCCGCTGCAATGGGTTTGTCTTCTGTGGCGTTTGCTGCCGACGCGGCTACCACCGCGCATAGCGCACCGGCTAAATCGTCGCACGTCACCAAACACCATGCCAAGAAAACCACCGAGCAGAAAGCGCAGGCCGCCAAGAAGCAGGTGAAGGCCAGCGCTAAAAAAGCGCCAGCTCAGAAAGCCCAGGCAGCCAAAAAGCAGCATAAAAAAGCCAGCCATAAAAAAGCGGCCAGCGCACCGGCAGCCTAACCTCAGCCACCTTGTTTCACACCCGGTTCGCCGGGTGTTTTTTATCAGGGGTTCTCATTGATGCTGCGTCGTTATTTATTCGAAATCATCTTGGTTGCCCTGATTGTCTGCGGGCTGATCGCCACCATTTTTTATCTGTGATTTTCCTGTCGTAACGCATAAGAATTTATTGAAAAATCAATTAACGACCATCCCCAGAATGATGATTTCAGTCTATAGTGAACATTCAATAAGTTTATGGATGACCCGTATTTATCAGGCGAAAGATCTATGCGCAGATCCGTGTTAATGTTGTTGTGCTCATTTCCGCTTGTGATGACCTGGACAGTTCGGGCTGATAGCCCTTCCGATACGTCGATGGCCGAGCAAACCCGTCTGTTTTTCGGCAAAGATGATCGCATCAAAGTCAGCGATACCAATGGCTGGCCCTGGCAGGCAATTGGCCAGTTAGAAACCGCCAGCGGTAACCTGTGTACCGCTACGCTGATATCCACACATTTGGCGTTGACCGCAGGACACTGTGTGCTAGCACCGCCTGGCGCCCTGGACAAGGCGATAGCGCTGCGCTTTATCGCTCAGCATCATGGCTGGGCTTATCAAACCGAAAACATCGAAACGCTGGTTGATCCGCGGCTGGGTAAAAAACTCAAACCGGACGGTGACGGCTGGATTGTTCCCCCCTCGGCGGCAGCCTATGATTTTGCCCTTATCCGCCTGAGGGACCCCGCACCGCTGCCGATCAAGCCGTTACCGCTGTGGCAAGGTGACAACAAAGCCCTGACGCAAGCGATGAAACAGGCCAGGCGGCTGATTACCCAGGCCGGTTATCCGGAAGATCATTTGGACGATCTTTACAGCCATCAGAATTGCAAAGTTACCGGCTGGGCGCAGCAAGGGGTGTTATCGCACCAGTGCGATACGCTGCCGGGCGACAGCGGTTCTCCGCTGTTGCTGAAAACTGCTGACGGCTGGCGACTGATCGCCATCCAAAGCTCGGCACCGGCGGCGAAAGACCGATACCGCGCAGATAATCGGGCATTGGCGGTCACCGCCATTTATCAACAGTTACGCACCCTAGCGGCAAAAAAATAACGCGCAGCCGGTAACGGCTACCGGCTGCGTGGCCATATGCCCTGTTATCTAGGCCGATAGCTGCTCAATGGTCTGCAAGATACGCTTGTCGGAAATCGGATACGGTGTTCCTAGCTGCTGGGCAAACAGGCTCACGCGCAGTTCTTCAATCATCCAACGCACCTCCTTGACTTCGTCGTCCTCACGGCGCTTTGGCGGCAGTTTGTTCAGCCATTGCTGCCAGGCCTGCTGCACCTGCTCAACCCGCAACATCTGCGCACGGTCGCGATGCGGATCGATCGCCAGCTTCTCCAGACGACGTTCGATGGCCTGCAGATAACGCAGCGTGTCCGGCAAACGCTTCCAGCCGTTATTGGTGACGAAACCGCGATAGATCAATCCGCCCAGCTGAGTTTTAATGTCCGACAGCGCCAGGGCCAGCGACATGTCTACCCGCCCTTTCAATCGCTTGTTGATATTGAACACCGTGGTCAGGATCTGTTCCACCTGCTTGGCGACGTTAACCACCGTTTCGTTCAAATCGGCACGAATTCGCTCCTGCAAGCGGGCAAAATCCTGCTCCTGCCACACCGGGCCGCCGTTTTCAGCGATCAGCTTGTCGATACCGCAGGAAATGCAGTCGTCAATCAAATCCAGTACTTTGCCGTACGGGTTAAAATAGAGTCCCAGTTTGGCCTTGTTCGGTAGTTTCTCATGCAGGTACTTGATGGGCGACGGCACATTAAGCAGCAGCAAACGGCGTGTACCGCGCCACATGGCCTGCCGTTGTTCCTGTTCACTGTCAAACAGGCGGATCGCCACGCTGTCTTTTTCATCGACCAGCGCCGGATAGGCCTTTACCGAATAACCACCGCGCTTCTGCTCATAAAACTCGGGCAATTTACCAAAGCTCCAGATATGCAGATCGCTTTGCTCAAGCCCGTCGTCCGCCACCGCCGACAGCGTTTCCTGCACTTTTTCTTTCAGTTGCAGTTTCAACGCCGCCAGGTCCTTACCCTCACGCAGCGTCTGGTGTTTGTCACCCACCACGCGGAAAGTCATCTTGAGATGTTCGGCGACCTGATCCCATTGCCAATCATCACGTGACACCGTCACCCCGGTCATGCGCCGCAGTTCACGCTCCAGTGAATCCAGCAGCGGCATTTCCAGCGGCGTAGCACGGCCAAGGAAGGCTTCGGCATAGTTTGGCGCGGGAACAAAGTTACGGCGGACCGGCTTGGGCAGCGATTTGATCAACGCAATCACCAGTTCGCGCCGAATGCCGGGGATTTGCCATTCAAAGCCCGCATCGTCAACCTGATTGAGGATTGCCAGCGGAATGTGCACCGTGACGCCATCCGCATCGGTGCCCGGTTCAAACTGATAGGTCAGCCGCAGCTTGAGATTGCCCTGATGCCAGAAGTTCGGGTAATCCAACGCGCTGATCTGGTTGGCCCCCTGCTTGATCAACATCTCTTTTTCAAAGTTGAGCAACTCCGGCTGCTGCCGGGCAGTCTGTTTCCACCAGCGATCAAAGTGACGCCCCGAGACCACGTCCGACGGAATACGCCGGTCGTAGAAGCTGAATAACGTCTCGTCATCCACCAGAATATCGCGCCGGCGTGATTTATGTTCCAGCTCTTCTACTTCGGCGCGCAGTTTAAGGTTGGCACTGAAGAACGCGTGGCGCGTCTGCCAATCCCCTTCGACCAGCGCATGACGAATAAACAGCTCACGACACAGCAACGGATCGAGGTTGCTGTAATTGACCTGCCGCGCGGCGACGATCGGCAGGCCGAATAGCGTCACTTTTTCGCTGGCCATTACCGCCCCCTGCGATTTCGACCAATGCGGCTCACTGTAATGATGCTTGACCAAATGCTGTGCCAGCGGTTCGATCCATTCCGGTTCGATGCGGGCGGCAATGCGCCCCCACAGCTTGCTGGTTTCCACCAGTTCCGCCACCATCACCCATTTCGGCGGCTTCTTGAACAGCCCGGAACCGGGGAAAATGGCAAAACGCGCATTGCGCGCTCCGCTGTACTCCTGTTTGTCGGCATCTTTCTGGCCGATATGTGACAGTAAACCGGTCAACAGCGCCAGATGCACGCTGCGGTAATCAGACGGCTCGCTGTTGATCGGCAAGCCCAGTTCCTTCACCACCTGACGAAGCTGGGTATAGATGTCCTGCCATTCGCGCACCCGCAAATAGTTGAGGTAGTCGGTGCGGCACAGCCGGCGGAACTGGCTGGATGACAGCGCTTTCTGCTGTTCTTGCAGGTAGTTCCACAGGTTGACGAAAGCGATGAAATCCGAATCCTTGTCGGCAAAGCGTCGGTGCTTCTCGTCGGAGGCCTGCTGTTTGTCCATCGGCCGTTCACGCGGATCCTGAATCGACAGCGCTGCGGTGATGATCATTATTTCGCGTACGCTGCCGCTGTTACGCGCCTCCAGCACCATGCGGGCCAGACGCGGATCGATCGGTAACTGCGCCAACTGACGCCCTTGTTGCGTCAGTTGGTAATGACCGTTTTCCAGCGTATTGATCGCGCCGAGCTCTTCCAGCAGTCGGACACCATCCTGAATATTGCGCTTATCCGGCGCTTCAACGAACGGGAATGCGGCAATATCGCCAAGCCCAAGCGAGGTCATCTGCAAAATGACCGACGCCAGGTTGGTTCGCAGGATTTCCGGGTCGGTAAACGCCGGCCGCGACAAGAAATCCTGCTCCGAATACAGGCGAATGCAAATCCCTTCCGAAACACGGCCGCAACGCCCTTTACGCTGGTTGGCCGACGCCTGAGAAATCGGTTCTATCGGCAGACGCTGCACCTTGGTACGGAAACTGTAGCGGCTAATGCGCGCAGTGCCGGGATCGATCACGTATTTGATGCCCGGTACGGTGAGTGAAGTTTCCGCAACGTTGGTCGCCAGCACGATGCGACGGCCATGGTGTGACTGGAAGACCCGGTTCTGCTCGCTGTTCGACAGCCGTGCATACAGCGGTAACACCTCGGTGTGCGGCAGATTGAGTCGGTTGAGCGCATCGGCGGTGTCGCGAATTTCACGCTCACCGCTCATAAAGATCAGGATATCCCCCGGTCCGGCACGCCCCAGTTCGTCTACCGCATCAAAAATTGCCTGTAACTGATCGCGCTCGCCGTCATCGGCGTCGTCAACCACCGGTCGATAACGCACTTCAACCGGATAGGTACGTCCGGAAACCTCGACGATCGGCGCATTGTTGAAGTGGCGGGAAAAACGCTGGGGATCGATGGTTGCCGAGGTAATGATCACCTTTAAATCCGGGCGTTTGGGCAACAGTTCGCGTAGATAACCGAGTATGAAATCAATATTCAGGCTGCGTTCATGCGCTTCATCGATAATCAGCGTGTCGTATTGCATCAACAGCCGATCCTGCTGGATTTCTGCCAGCAGGATACCGTCGGTCATCAGTTTGACCAGCGACTGCTCCCCCACCTGATCGTTAAAACGCACTTTATAGCCGACGCTGCCACCGAGCGGTGTGTCCAGCTCGTCGGCAATGCGGTTGGCGACGGTGCGCGCCGCCAGCCGGCGCGGCTGAGTATGGCCGATCAGCCCTTTGACGCCACGACCCAGTTCCAGACACATCTTAGGTAGCTGGGTGGTTTTGCCCGAACCGGTTTCCCCGGCAACGATCACCACCTGATGGTCGCGGATCGCCTTGAGGATCTCCTGCTTTTTCTGACTGACCGGCAGATTCGCCGGATAGCTGATGCTTGGACATGAGGCGGCACGCGATTGCACTTTCTGCAAGGCGACGGCGATATCGTGTTCGAGCTCGGCGGCGATGGCCTGCAGAGCTTCGGGATTTTTGACTTTTCGTGCGCCAAGCAGCCGACGCCGGAGACGCTGTTGATCACGGAGCATCAGATCATCCAATTGGGATGATAATGCCGCGAGCGAAGATTTCACGTTCGGTATTCCTTGTTTCACGCTGCCGGGCGCGCTGCCGGTAACGGTATAGAATGATTTTAGCTATTTTTCAGCAATAGATGCACAGGGTATCACAAGCTGTTTTCTGCCCATAATTCCTCTGGTTAGCCTGCGGCAAGTTATTCAATAAAATCGAACAAAGATCTCGAAATATTCCGCTATCCCTGTTGGAAAAAGATGCCTAGAGTGTAATCCATGCGAGGGACACCGAGTCCTGATTTCACTGTCATTAAGGAATTACCGATGAGCAACGTACTGGTACTCAAATCAAGCATCCTGGCGACCTATTCTCAGTCTAACCAATTGGCCGACTTTTTCATTGAGCAATGGAACCAAACCCACGGCGGCGATACCATCACCGTGCGTGACCTGGCGGCCAACCCGATCCCAGTGCTGGACGGCGAACTGGTTGGCGCACTGCGCCCTTCCGACGCCCCGTTGACGCCACGTCAGCAGGAAGCGCTGGCACTGTCCGACGAGCTGATCGCCGAACTGCAGGCCAACGACACCATCGTTATGGCGGCGCCAATGTACAATTTCAACATCCCGACCCAGTTGAAGAACTATTTTGACCTGATTGCCCGTGCCGGCGTGACCTTCCGTTACACCGAAAACGGCCCGGAAGGCCTGGTGAAAGGCAAACGCGCCATTATCCTGACCAGCCGCGGCGGCATTCACAAAGGTACGCCGACCGATCTGGTTGAACCATACCTGCGCCTGTTCCTGGGCTTTATCGGCATTACCGAGGTTGAGTTCGTGTTTGCCGAAGGCATCGCCTACGGCCCGGACGTGGCAACCAAAGCGCAGGAAGACGCCAAAGCGCTACTGGCACAGGTGGTTACCGCCTAATATCAGCCCGGCGCGCCAGCCGCTGTTGTGTCAATAGCGACCACATCAGCGCCGCAGATTGCCCGCAAAATATCATGCCGTTCAGCCAAGCCTGAGCGGTTTTTTTTGCCTGCCATAACGTGACGTTGCCGGGGATTACCGGTGCGTTGCCTGCCTAACGCCCCGCCGTCGGCCAGTGCGTGGTTCGCCAACGGATTTATCATTGGTACGCGACAGGTTTGCCGGCTGCAGGCCGCCAATCCTCATGCGTGCGGCATAAGCGGGTTGGGTTATTTTTTTAGCCACTGGCCATTGATGCCACGGACATACTCGCCTGGTTGCGCACGCGCCACCAGTTTCTGCCCGGCCATGCGTGCCACCTGGTCAATGGTGATGTGATTGGCCTCCGCTACCTGCTGATACTGTTCGCTACGCCCGTTATTGATGCGGGAGACCAGTTCCAGCGTTTGCGCATCCTGCTTTAACGGCGCGACATAACCGCTCAGCGTTTCTCCCAGACGCCCCTGGGTTTTGGCTTCATCCAGCGTTAACGCCATCGCCATGCTGCTGAATAATCCACCGATAGCCATCAGCAATAACATTCTTTTTTTCATTTTGTCGGCTCCTAGAACAAATCGCTGCGGTTTTTCAGCATGGTTTCCACGTCCTTGTCCACTTTGATGTGGATTTCATGTTCTATTTTGACATTCATGTTGATGGTAATCGGTTCTTTCGGCGTCGCCACTTCAATACGCGGCACGCATCCGTTAAGCAAAAAAGTGCTGACCACGGCGGCCAATACTGGCCCGGTGATGATTCTCATGGTTGTTCCCCAGGTTCTGCGAGTGCCTGCTCCAGCCACTCCTGTAAATTGTCGCCAAAGCGCAGGCTGCGCCACAGCTGAAACACGTTTTCCTGATGGCTATAGTTCAGAATAACTTCTCGTTTGGCACTTTTCAGCGGATTGACCCCGTCGATTTTCGCTTCCAGCCTCAGCTCGCCCAGGTTATCCAGATCGACCCGAGCCTGCGAACGGTTGATTTCCATATAGCGCAACCAGTCAATCGCCGCGCCGGTCGCCAGATTGTTACTGGCAATGGCATCCGCCATATCCTTGTCCAGTCGCAGCGTCAGGGTGCCGGCATTGGCGATCCAGCCGTCGCGCACCAGCCATTTGGGGTGGTTAAGGTATAACGGCAGCTCGCCATCGACCCGCCCGGACATGGCAAACTGTTTAGGCTTCAATACGGTAAACAGCGCGCTGAGATCGACATTGTCCAGTTTCAGCACCGCGGCGTCATGCTGTGGGACACGCAGCGCCGACAGGCTGATATGGCCGTTGAGCATATCAACGCCAAGGTTACTGAGCGTCAGTGGCAAATCTTCGCTATAAGGATAGGTTCCCTGCAGATCGGCGGTAATGTTCTGCATATCAAACAGGTTGCTCAGCGATTTAATCCGCAGCGTCACCGGCTGTTTGGCGCCAAGCTGCCACAGATGATTTTTAAGCCGGTACGACATGACAAAATCCAGCCCGCTCATTTCGCCGTCTTTCAGCCACATCCCGCCATCGCTGACCACCCAGTGGCCGCCGGCCTCAAAGCCTTGCACCCGAGCAGCAGAAAACGCCGTCTGGGCATAAAACTCACCGTCGCGCAAAGCAATATTCAAATCCGGTGAAATCAGCGGTTGGAACACCGCCAATCGCTGCTTTGGCCACCAGCCTTCGCCACGCAGTCGCTCGCCGTCCCAACGGCCGCGCAGCGCAATAGGCCCTATTTCCTGCGCATTCAGCTTGCCCTGCCACTGGAAATTGTTCGGATCGCTGCCCTTGAGTTGCAGGTTGAGGGTCGACGGCGGTAAATGCCCGCCGTCGGTGAATCTGACGCTGTCGGCCACCAGTTTCAGCTCGCCATCAAATGCCGGCTGCGTCTCGTCACGTTGCCAGCGCAGCGGTTTATTCAACGTCAAACGCGGCGCATTGACCGTGACCATGCCGTATTTCAACTTGTCGAATCCGGTGGAAAGGCGCTCAAGCGTCAGCGCGCCGTCATGCCAGCTGCCGTTACCGGCCACGTCCCATGCCGCCAGCAGCGGAGGCATGTCGCCGCTCCCCCAATAGCGCCATTGCCAATGGCCGTGATCGGGCCAGAACTCCTGCGCCTTACCGTCCAGATGCAGCTTAACCCGCCCCCAATAGTCATCGCTGGCGCGGATGATCGCCTGCAAACGACCGGTGATTCCGGCGGCGGTCACCTTCAGCCCGGCCAGTGGCAGGCGCGCTTCTTCAAGCCGCATTTCCGGCGTGGCATTGCCCCAGGCGCGCAATAGCGAACCGGGTTGCAGTACCAGGGTCGGATTGAGGATCGAGCCGCTGAGGATGCCGGGGATTGATGCAGTCAATGAGTAATCCGCCAAATTGGCCTGGCCGGTCAACTGGAAACCGAGATCGCTCTGCGTCAGACCGAGGGTGCCCGGCCCGAGCGTCAGCACCGCATTGCCTTTGCCGTTGTGACCGGCGGTGATGACATTGAGTCGCGCACTGATCTGGGTTTCATCGAACCCCTTGCTCCAGTCATGCAATGCAACGCTGATGCCACCATTCAGCGGTTGGTCAATATATGGCCAACGCCATTGCCCCTTGGAAATACTGATCTGATGGGCATCAACCGCCCATGGCAGCGTCGCCAGCGGCCGAGCGTCGCCCTTTTCGGTTAGCGTCACCACGCCCTGACGCTGTTGCCAGCGCACTTCCATCAGCAATGGTTTATCCAGGTAGCCGGTCTGCATTTCGCCCTGTAGCGCGCCGTACTGCGGCATGCTGTGCAGATCGAGAGGAATGGCAACTTGCCCGCTTAGACGTAACGGTTCACTGCTATTTGGGGGCACCACGGTCAGTTGACGAACGGTGAGCCGCTGTTGCCGATCCAATGTGGCGTCGAGGCTAAGATTTTTGCCGGTGTAATGCAGCCGCTGGCCATTAGCCGTAGAGCCTAGTTGCAATTTGCCAGCGTAGCGTTGCCACGGCAGAAGCTTCAGTTCGCCGACGGTCATCTCCAACTGCGGTAATTGCTGTTGCAGTTTATCCAGCGCCAGCGCGGCGTCATTGGTATCACCGGCAGGCAGCGAGGACAGGCAGGCGGTGTCGACACTGACCTGGTCACTGGCCAGTTGCCATCGGCCAGCGTTGTAACGCAGGCGTGTTGGCCCGACGTCGGCCAACAGGCAATCCTGCGCCTTCAACTGCACCCCTGCCAGCGACAAACCAGCCTGCTGCCATTGCAGCGGCCCTTTAATCACAAGCTGGCTGCCCGTCGGCAGCCAATGAGCCACCAGCCGTGGCAACCATTGCGGCAGCGTTTGCCAAATGGCCATCGGCAGGATCACCATGCAAGCCACAATCCCTATGAATACTTTCAATCGCTTAGTCATTAAATGATTGTTTCAGTCCTGAGTACGCCACGCCCGCGGTTAAGTGTATGCCAGAAAGGACAATAATGATGTCACGAATTTGCGGCGGCGCAAAGGCAACCGCTCTTTCCAGCGATGAATTCGGCGCATTCCACCGATGGCAATTCTGCTTTGATCGATTTTTCTTACATATTATCCGCGTGGCCCACTGTTGTTTCAGACTTTTATTATTGTGGTTACGCACAATGATTAATAGGCTTGCAATGATTATTATAAGTAAGTTGTATATTCGCGCATCTCGCTACTGCGGATATATGTGAAAAAGCCTATTGCCCCCACCGGTTACGTGGGGATTTTTTTGCCTTCCATCCGGCTCATTCCGTCTGTGCCATCCGTCGCGGCCGTTGCTACGCTTATATTTACCTGGGCGATCGCTATTGGGCACCTCGCCGCTCAACGCCGGCGCGCAATGATGCTAAGTATTTGTCAAAAATGGGAAATCCCTTTAAACTTAGCCTAAATCAACGGTGGAGAAACCACGATGAAACTGGCGATATACAGCACTAAACAGTATGACCGTAAATATCTTGAGCTGGTAAACCAGCAGTTTGGTTTCGAGCTGGAATTTTTTGACTTTCTGCTCAGCAAGAAAACCGCCAAAACCGCCTCTGGCTGCAAAGCCGTTTGCATCTTCGTTAATGACGATGGCAGCCGTGAAGTGCTGGAAGAGCTGGCAGCCCAGGGTGTCAAAATCCTTGCGCTGCGCTGTGCCGGTTTTAACAATGTCGATCTGGACGCGGCGAAAGAGCTGGGCATAGAGGTGGTACGCGTGCCGGCCTATTCGCCAGAAGCGGTGGCCGAACACGCCGTCGGCCTGATGATGTGTCTGAATCGCCGTATTCATCGCGCCTACCAGCGTACCCGCGACGCCAACTTCTCGCTGGAAGGCCTGATCGGTTTCAATATGCATAACCGCACCGCCGGGGTGATCGGTACCGGTAAAATCGGCGTGGCAACCATGCGTATCCTGAAAGGCTTCGGCATGAAGCTGCTGGCCTATGATCCCTATCCCAGCGCCCAAGCGCTGGAACTGGGCGCCGAGTATGTCGATCTGAAAACGCTGTACGCCCAGTCCGACGTCATTACCCTGCACTGCCCGTTGACCGCAGAAAACCATCATTTGCTCGACGCCGAGGCGTTTTCGATGATGAAAGACGGCGTGATGGTGATCAATACCAGCCGCGGCGGACTGGTTGACTCTTCGGCGGCCATCGACGCGCTGAAACAGCAGAAAATTGGCGCGCTGGGGATGGACGTATATGAAAACGAGCGAGACCTGTTCTTTGAAGACAAATCCAACGACGTGATTCAGGATGATATTTTCCGCCGTCTCTCGGCCTGCCATAACGTGCTGTTTACTGGCCATCAGGCGTTCCTGACGGAAGAAGCGCTGACCAGTATTTCTGAAACCACGCTTAAAAACGTCGATCAACTGTCGCGCGGTGAACCCTGCGCCAATCAGTTGAATGGCTGAAGGAGAGAGGAATGAGCCGGTTATTACCACTGGCGTTGGCCAGCATGCTATTGGGCGGCTGTGCCATGCCATCGACAGAGTCGGCGCCGTCGACGGTGGTCGTCAGCGATCTGCAACATCACAACTTTGTGCTGCAAAGCGTTGACGGTGTGGCGGCCAACGCCACACGGGGCCGGGGACCCAGCATTGAATTCGGTGAGCGGCTGCATGTATCGGGCACCATGTGCAACCGTTTTTCAGGCTTCGGGCAATTGCAACACGGTGCGCTGACGGTAAAAAACCTGGCGATGACTCGCATGCTGTGCAGCGATGCGCAACGTAACCAATGGGACGGCATCATTACTCAGATGCTGCACAATGGCGCACAGGTCACACTGCAACAGCAGCAATTGACGCTGAGCGACAGCACGCACACGCTGGTGTATACCCTGAAAGACTGGGTGCAATGATTGCTAACCCAGGCTGAATTCAGCCTGGGTTAGCCTCACCCGGCGCCAGAACAGGCTCCCTGGCCTAGCGCCCACTCCTCACATTGCTTGCCGTCCGGCATTTGACACATTCTCACCGTCTCGCCATTGAGCAGATGAGCAATCGTGGTGGTACCGCCCACGTTCGCGCAGTGCGCACTGGTAGGTAAATGATTGATTTTGGCGCTAGTCCCCTGCTGTTGCGGTTCATCGTTATTGCTGCTGCATGCAGCCAATACCAGAACGGCGCCAGCCAGCCACCCGTTGTGCATTGCCATTGTTTTCTCCTGAATCCGTCATTGTGCCGTGGTAACAACCGAGTCTCTTGGTGGACAGGTATATTAAATGTTGCAACAAACTTATTTAATCTAGCCTGTTGGTTAAATAATGAGAATATAAATCGGCAATTATCAGATTAATTTTTCACCACACGGCAACCGGTGATGGCAGCGTATCCGGCCGTTGTGGCCATCACCGCTGCCGCCCCCAGTTCATAGCCGCAAGCCGATGTTCGCTGTCTCACGCCGTTCCGCCCGCTCCCCATCAGCGTCAGGGGTAACGAGACTCGCGCCAGCAGCGCCCGCTTAAATCAACGACGTTAGACAATAGAAAAATAATAATCAATGCGCGCTGGTTTTTGATAACAAATTAATCACCAAAACCCCGGCGATTATTAACCCCATGCCAATAATTGCCGGCCAATCCAATTTCTGGTTATACACAAACACCGCCGCAATAGACACCAGCACAATACCCATTCCCGACCAGATGGCATAAACGATACCCAATGGCATGGTTTTTACCACCATCGACAATCCCCAGAAAGCCACGCCATAGCCGATCACGACCACCAACGACGGCCACAGCCGGGTAAACCCTTCAGAGGCCTTGAGCATGGTAGTGGCAATCACTTCGGCGATAATCGCCATGGTTAAATAGATAAATCCGTTCATTGTTGTGCTCTTGCATTAATTGGTGTCTGGCTATTATGACAGCGTTTAAATAAATTGGCGTTAACCGGCGATGATATTTATCCGCAAAATAATCCTCTGGCGTTGAGAAATATAAATTTACAACTGCGGCCACGCACTAAAAGCCACGTCACACAATCATGATAAAGCGAGCCAAATAGCCTCTGCTAGACTTTGCCGATGACTACGACGTTATTGATATAGGCAATGAAAATGATCACTACAGATGGCAACAATGCCGTTGCGTCGGTGGCTTATCGCACCAATGAAGTTATCGCAATTTACCCTATTACCCCCAGCTCGACCATGGCCGAACAGGCCGACGCCTGGTCTGGCGATCGGCGCAAAAACATTTGGGGCGACGTACCGCGCGTGGTGGAAATGCAGTCCGAAGGCGGTGCTATTGCCACCGTACACGGCGCCTTGCAAACCGGAGCATTGTCGACGTCGTTCACCTCATCGCAGGGATTGCTGCTCATGATCCCTACGCTGTATAAACTGGCCGGTGAACTCACGCCATTTGTACTGCACGTGGCGGCCCGTACCGTAGCCACCCACGCGCTGTCGATCTTTGGCGATCATTCCGACGTAATGGCGGTTCGGCAAACCGGCTGCGCCATGCTGTGCGCCAGCTCGGTACAGGAAGCGCAGGATTTTGCGCTGATTGCCCAGACGGCGACCCTCAATAGTCGTATTCCATTTATTCATTTCTTTGATGGTTTCCGTACCTCCCACGAAATCAACAAGATTGCGCCGCTGAGTGACGATACGCTGCGCCAGATGCTGCCGCAGAAGGCTATTGATGCCCATCGTGGTCGGGCGCTGTCGCCGGAGCGTCCGGTAGTACGCGGCACCTCCGCCAACCCGGATACCTATTTCCAGGCGCGCGAGGCCACCAATCCATGGTACAGCCAAACTCGCGAACACGTTGGCAACGCCATGCAAAAATTCGCCGAACTGACCGGCCGCCACTATCAGCCGTTTGACTATTACGGCCATCCTCAGGCCGAGCGCGTGGTGGTGTTGATGGGTTCCGCTGTCGGCACCTGCGAAGAGGCTATCGACATCCTGTTGGCGCGCGGCGAGAAAGTCGGCATGGTGAAGGTACGGCTGTATCGGCCATTCTACGCTGCCGATCTGCTTGAGGCGCTGCCCGTCAGCGCGCGAAACATTGCCGTACTGGATCGCACCAAAGAACCAGGCGCCCTGGCCGAACCGCTGTATCTGGACGTCATGACCGCATTGGCCGAGGCTTACAGTCGTGGTGAGCGCTCCGCTCTGCCGCGGGTCATCGGCGGACGTTATGGTCTCTCGTCAAAAGAATTTGCTCCAGACTGCGCGCTGGCGGTGTTTGCCGAATTGGCGCTGACCGATCCGCGGCCGCGCTTCACGGTCGGTATTTTCGACGACATCAGCGGCCTGTCGCTGCCAATCGGCGAACAGCAGCCTGCCTCGCACGCCACGCTGGAAGCACTGTTCTATGGCCTGGGCAGCGACGGTAGCGTGTCGGCTACCAAAAACAACATCAAAATCATTGGCAACGCGACCCCGCTGTTTGCCCAGGGCTATTTCGTCTATGACTCCAAAAAGGCTGGCGGTCTGACGGTGTCGCACCTGCGGGTCAGCGAACGGCCAATAAATTCGGCTTATCTGGTTGCGCAGGCCGATTTCATCGGGTGCCATCAGGCGCAATTTATCGACAAGTACCAGATGGTAGAGCGGCTCAAACCCGGTGGCATTTTCCTGCTGAATACGCCATACGATGCCGATGAGGTATGGGCGCGGCTGCCCCAGGAAGTACAGGCTCTGCTGTGTCAGCGCCAGGCGCGTTTCTATATTGTCAACGCCGCCAGACTGGCGCGTGAATGCCGGCTCGGCGCTCGTATCAATACCGTGATGCAAATGGCGTTCTTCCAATTGACACAAATTCTGCCGAGCGATGTCGCACTGCAGCAACTGCAAGATGCTATTGCACACAGCTACGCCAGCAAGGGAGCGGATATTGTCGAACGCAACTGGCAAGCGCTGGCGGCAACGCGTCAGGCACTACAGGAAATCCCGCTGCAATCGGTCGACCCGCACAGCGCGATGCGTCCGCCGGTGGTTGCCGACACCGCGCCAGATTTTGTCAAAACGGTCACCGCCGCCATGCTGGCCGGGCTGGGAGACAGCCTGCCGGTTTCCGCGTTCCCGCCAGACGGCACCTGGCCGGTCGGTACCACCCGGTGGGAAAAGCGCAACATTGCCGAACAGGTGCCGATCTGGCAAGCCGAACTGTGCACCCAGTGCAACCACTGCGTCGCCGCCTGCCCCCATTCGGCCATTCGTGCCAAAGTGGTTACGCCCGAGTCCATCGCCGATGCGCCTGCCGGTCTGCAATCGCTGGACGTCAAGGCGCGCGATATGCGAGGCCAGAAGTATCTTTTGCAAGTCGCGCCGGAAGACTGCACCGGCTGTAATCTGTGCGTGGAGGTCTGCCCAGCCAAAGACCGGCAGGATCCGTCGATTAAAGCGATCAATATGGCATCGCGACTGGACAACCTGGCGGTCGAAAAAGCCAATTATGATTTCTTCCTGCAACTGCCGGAAATCGATCCGGCGCAGCTTGAACGTATCGACATTCGCACCTCTCAGCTGATTACCCCGCTGTTCGAATATTCCGGTGCCTGCTCCGGATGTGGCGAAACCCCTTATATCAAACTGCTGACTCAGCTGTACGGCGACCGGCTGCTGATTGCCAACGCCACCGGCTGCTCATCGATCTACGGCGGCAATCTGCCGACCACGCCATATACTACCAATGCGCAAGGGCGCGGGCCGGCATGGGCCAACTCGTTATTTGAAGACAACGCCGAATTCGGCCTGGGTTTCCGCCTGACGGTCGACCAGCATCGCCAGCGCGTACTGCGGCTGCTGGAAACGCTGGCGCCGCGGTTGCCGGTTGAACTGGTCAATGGGTTACAACTGACCGACATTGCGCCAGAACCACGCCGCCAGCAAATTGCCACCTTACGCAGCCTGCTGGCTAACATTGAGGGCGAAGACGCACGGCAGTTGGCCTGTGATGCCGATTATCTGGTGGACAAATCCATCTGGCTTATCGGCGGTGACGGCTGGGCTTATGACATCGGCTTCGGCGGCCTGGATCACGTACTGAGCCTGACGGAAAACGTCAATGTGCTGGTGCTGGATACCCAGTGCTATTCCAACACCGGCGGCCAGCAGTCGAAAGCCACCCCGCTCGGTGCGGTAACCAAGTTCGGCGAGCATGGCAAACGCAAGGCGCGCAAAGATCTGGGGGTCAGCATGATGATGTATGGCCACGTCTACGTGGCGCAAATCTCGCTCGGCGCACAGCTCAACCAAACGGTAAAAGCCATTCAGGAGGCTGAAGCCTATCCTGGACCGTCATTGATCATTGCCTACAGTCCGTGCGAAGAACACGGTTATGATCTGGCGCTCAGCCACGATCAAATGAAGCAGTTGACCGCCACCGGTTTCTGGCCGCTGTATCGGTTCGATCCGCGGCGCGCAGAAGCCGGTAAAGCAGCTCTGGCTCTAGATTCACGCCCGCCGAACAGCGAATTGAGCGCTACCCTGCTCAAGGAACAGCGCTTCCGGCGCCTGAACAGCCAGCAACCGGAAGTCGCCGACGCCTTGTACCAGGAAGCGGAACAGCAACTGAAGGCAAAATACGACTTTCTGAGCCTGCTGGCCGGCAAGGCGGAGAAATCCACCGCCGAATGACCGCGCATAGGCATGCTGCCGGGCGCGTCAGTCCGATCGTTGACAGGGATAAAACAGCGCAATAGTTAAAACGGCTGGCATTCGTCCGTGCAATCCGTACCATACACGCCACATCTCTATGGCGTGTTGATTGATGCAATGAATCATGAACGAATCACACTGATGAATGCTAAACTTGCCAACGAAAAAAACGCTGCGCCAATAGAGCCCCAACATGAGAACGAGCACGATTTAAATGTCAGATAAACAATCAGTTAGTCAAAAAGAGCAGTACAACCTCAACAAGTTGCAAAAACGCCTGCGCCGCAACGTCGGCGAAGCGATTGCCGATTACAATATGATTGAAGAAGGCGACCGCATCATGGTTTGCCTGTCCGGCGGTAAAGACAGCTACACCATGTTGGAAATTCTGCGCAACCTCCAGCAAAGCGCGCCGATCAATTTCTCGCTGATTGCGGTCAACCTCGATCAGAAACAGCCAGGGTTCCCGGAACACATTTTACCGGCCTATCTGGACGGTCTGGGCGTCGAATATAAAATCGTCGAAGAAAACACCTACGGCATCGTAAAAGAGAAAATTCCTGAAGGCAAAACCACCTGCTCGCTGTGTTCACGCCTGCGCCGCGGTATTCTGTACCGCACCGCCAGCGAACTCGGAGCGACAAAAATCGCGCTTGGCCATCACCGCGATGACATATTGCAAACGCTGTTCCTCAATATGTTCTACGGTGGGAAAATGAAAGGCATGCCGCCAAAGCTGATGAGCGACGACGGCAAGCACGTGGTGATCCGTCCGCTGGCCTATTGCCGTGAGAAAGACATCGAGCGTTTCGCTATCGCCAAAGAATATCCGATTATCCCCTGCAACCTGTGCGGTTCACAACCGAACCTGCAACGCCAGGTGGTTGGCGATATGCTGCGCGATTGGGACAAACGTTATCCTGGCCGTATCGAAACCATGTTCAGCGCCATGCAGAACGTGGTGCCGTCACACCTGTGTGATACCGAACTTTTCGATTTCAAGGGCATACATCACGGCAGCGAAGTCATCAACGGTGGCGATCTGGCGTTCGACCGTGAGGATCTGCCGATGCAGCCTATCGGCTGGCAGCCGGAAGAGTCCGATGACGCCAGCGTGGCGCCACAGCGACTGAACGTATTGGAAATCAAATAATTACCCTGCTCCATCGGCGGCGCGTCGATGGAGCCCCTCCTGCCGTTCTGTTTTCGAGCCCGCTCACAATTCCAGCAAAAAACACCTGACATTATCAGCGACCGGATATACTGTTTATTTGTACAGTTAACTGGAGATTGACGATGAACATCACCCCTTGCCTGTCCCACGTATCGTTGGGAACCAACGCCTTCGACCAGGCCGCAGACTTTTACGATCGGGTGCTTGGCGCGCTAGGTTGCCGGCGCGTATTGGAACATCCTGGAGCCATCGGTTATGGTCGCGATTACCCGGAGTTCTGGTTGCAAACGCCGATCGATGGTAAACCGGCCGCCATCGGCAACGGCATTCATGTCGGTTTCTTCGCCACCAGCAAACAGCAGGTTGACGAGTTTTATCGGCAGGCACTGCAGGCCGGCGCACAAGATGACGGCGCACCGGGGTCTCGGCCACATTATGGCGCACAATATTACGGCTGTTTCGTGCGCGATCTGGACGGACACAAGATTGAAGCCAGCTTCTGGGATGAAGCTGCCGGCTGATTTGCCGAACGGCAGGCAAAAAAATGCCGGTGTTTAAACCGGCATGGTATGAATCAAATATGCTATGCAGTAATTCTAAAATAAGAAAGTAAGACAATTATGGAGCGCAACGCCCATCGCTTGACGTTGCATTCACCTGCGAGAGAGATCATGCCGCACTTTGCCCCGGCAAATGTTGATATCGCTCAATGTTGTCAGGGTTTACCTCGCTTTTTGCCAGACAAACCGTCCAGCTGGCCTGGTGCTACAGCCAACGGCTGCGCCTGAGCCACCAGGCCACGCCAAGCACCAGCGCCACCAGCATCAGGCAGAATGCCGCAAAGCCCAGCGGATCGCTGCCGCCCGGAATACCGCCAAGGTTGACGCCGAACAAACCGGTGAGGAAGGTTGTCGGCAGGAACACCATCGCCAGCAATGACATGGTATAGGTGCGCCGGTTCATGGCATCCGCCATAACGGTGGTGATTTCATCCGACAGGATCGCGGTACGTGCAATACTGCCATCCAAATCGTCAAGCCCACGGCCAAGACGGTCGGCGATATCCTGCATCCGCCGCCGGTCGTCGTCACTCATCCACGGCAAACGTTCGCTGGCCAGGCGTGAAAACACATCCCGCTGGGGCGCCATATAACGGCGCAGCACAATCAATTGCTTGCGGATCAACGCCAGTTGGCCGCGTTCGGGAATTTGCTGCTCGAGCAACGCGTCTTCCAGGTCGATAATCTTGTCGTGCAGATCTTCGATAAATTCACTGGTGTGATCGGTCAGGCCGTCGGAGATCTCCACCAGCCAGCTGCCGCTGTTGGTCGGCCCTACGCCGGACTGCAAATCATTTACCACTTCATCAATCGAATACACCTTGCGATGGCGCGTCGAAACAATCATTTTGTCGGTAATATATACCCGAAACGTCACCAACTGATCCGGTCGCGAATTGGCGTTGAAGTTGATACCGCGCAGGGTGATCATGGTGCCATCCCCCTGCCGCGTAACCCGCGGTCGCGTGCTGTCCCCCGACAGCGCTTCGCGTACGCTATCCGGCAACAGCGGCGTGGTGGCCAACCACTGCGCGCTGGCGGGATGCGCATAATCCAGATGCAGCCAACTCGGCGTGGCACAGGTGATATTATCGTCGGGTTCAATCGGCGTTACACCGCCTTTGCCATCCAGCTGAAAAGCATAGACCGCGTCAGTAACTTGCAGCGCATTGCCGGCAATGACATCCATTGCGTGTCCTCTCGTTGTCTGCTACTCGCGTTAACCTGCGCATTAACGCGTGGTCACTCAGTGTTTGATGATGTACATCGTCTGGCTGTAGGCCACGTCTTCCGGGTTGGTGATCGGGTAGCCCTTCACCCAGGGTTTGATCAGCCTACCGTTGGTGTATTGATATATCGGTGCAATCGGTGCCTGATCGGCAATAATCTGCTCTGCCTTGTTGTAATCGGCATTCAGCGCAGACGGTTGGCTCTGGTGGCTGGCCTGTTCCAGCACACGATCGTAATCGGCGTTGCGGAATTTGGCGATGTTGCCGCTATGGCTGGAGCCGAGCAACGACAGGAAGGTTGATGCTTCGTTGTAATCACCAACCCAGGATGCGCGCACCACATCGAAATTGCCGGTATTGCGGCTGTCGATATACGTTTTCCATTCCTGGTTTTGCAATTTCACCTCTACGCCAAGCTTCTTCTTCCACATCGAGGCCACTGCAATAGCAATCTTCTGATGGCTTTCCGAGGTGTTATACAGCAACCTCAACGTCAGCGGTTTACCCGGGCCATAGCCTGCCGCCTGCATCAACGCTTTAGCCTGCGCGTCCAGCTCATCCTGCGACTGTTGCTGCAACAGGCTTTGCAGTGGCTTAAACCCGGCGGTGACGTCCGGCGTGAAGTGATAGGCCGGTTTTTCACCGGTACCCAGTACTTTCTCGGCAATGATCTTGCGGTCAATGGCATAGGACAAGGCCTTGCGTACCCGCAGATCGTTGGTTGGCGCGCGTTGGGTATTAAAGGCGTAATAATAGGTGCCAAGCTGATCCGGCGTATACACCTGCTCCGGGATGTCCTTTAACAGTTTTTGGTACATGTTTTTCGGGAATGACTCGGTGATATCAATATCACCCGCCAGATAACGTTTGGTGGCGTTGGACTCCTGATTGATCGGCACAAAGGTGACTTTGCTCAATACGGTATGCGCATGATCCCAATAGTGCTGGTTCGGCACCAATACCAGTTTTTCATTGACTACCCGCTGCTGTAGCTTGAAGGCGCCATTGCCCACCAGATTGCCGACTCGAGTCCAGTCATTGCCATATTTTTCAACTACCGCTTTCGGCACCGGGAACAAGCTGAAGTTAGCCGTCAGGCTGACAAAATAAGGCACCGGCTTATTTAACTGCACCTTCAGCGTATATTTATCCACCGCCGTGACGCCCAACTGGTCAGCAGGCATTTTGCCGGCGATGATCGCCTCGGCGTTTTGAATAGCGGCCAGCTGCGCAAACCAGGCAAAAGGCGACAGGCTGGCAGGATCGACCAATCGTCGCCAGCTGTAAACGAAATCTTCAGCCGTGACAGGGTCACCGTTTGACCATTGCGCATCTTTACGCAGGGTGAAGATATAGGTTTGATTATCGCTGCTCTTCCAGCCGGTGGCGACACCGGGTATTACTTTGCCCTGGGCGTCCTGATTGACTAAACCTTCGAACAAGTCGCGCGCAACCTGCGCTTCCGGCAGACCAACCGCTTTGATGGGATCGAGCGAGGCCGGTTCATCTTTGATGTGGCGAACAATTTCCTGTTTTTCTGCCAACGCGGTGCCGGCCGGTACCTGTGCGGCTGCGGCGCTAAAGCTGGCGCTGACTGCCACGGCACACCACGCCAAACGAAAACCCTGTTGAATTATTTTTATCGCCATCATCAATCATCCCGAGTTAACCATCTGAATTATTTATCATATAGCACAAGATCCCGCAGACCTATAGCCAGTGAGCAACTAGATTTAAAAACTGGGCGACAAACGATAAAAAATACCCGCGACAGGCGCGGGCATCGGTATGGCGGGCAGAAAAATCAATCGTACAGATGCACGCTGGTAATCTGATAAGTGAACTCTTCATCCTCTTCTTCATCGAAAATGGTAAACACGCCTTTTTCCGCCAACGGGCGTTGATGAATATCGGTATTTTGCAATTGACGCGCGTCCACGTCGTCATAGCCATAATCAAGATAGAACGCGTTCTGTTGGTAATCCACGTGCAGGGTAAATGGATAGTTGGATTCATCACCACGACCGTCGTCATTCTTCACCACGCCAAACCACTCGCCCTGACGGATCTGATTTTCATCATCGACGCCGCATAGCAGGGTAATAGTGTCCTTGGTATTTTCACTGTAATGGGCAATTACTCGGGCAACTGGCATATAAAATCCTCTTTCTGGTTATCGGCTTAGCATGTCATCAGTATATCAAGCCACGATGCCGGCGCTACCAGTCAATGTTCAGCACGGTTTTGCCGCGCGCGCCGCCTGCCTTGTTGGCAGCCAACATTGCCGGCGCCTGACGAATGGACACAATACGTTCCAGCGGGATCTGCAATTCGCCGCGCGCCACTTTTTCTACCAACAACGCCAGTTCTTCGGCGTTAATCTGGGCGTTGAGATTGCCGCCGTGCAACCCACGCTGCCTGAGCCGTTCGGGCTGTGCCGCCCCCAGGGTACTGACCGCCGCGCCGCCGCGATTCACGCTGACCAATAACGCGCTGAAACCGTCAGCGTCGCTTGCCAGATCGATGATACCATCGACGCCCTGCGGATAATGCTGTTGCAACTGTTGCGCCAGCGGCGCCTGATGGTGATCGAGCACCACGTCGGCGCCCAGCGTATGCAGACTGGCGCTGGCATCCGCTGCGCCGGTAGCTATCACCGTCAGCCCCTGCAATTTGGCCAACTGCACGGCAAAGCGCCCTACGCCGCCGCTGGCACCAACGATAACCACCTGCGAACCTGCCGGTAATGCCAGTTTTTCAAGCGCTTTCAACGCCGCTCCGGCGGCCACCGGCAGTGCGGCAGCAGCGTTCAGGCTGACGGCATCCGGTACCATCGCCAACGCCGCATGCTGATCGATGGCCGCATATTGCGCATAACTGCCGGCGCCCACCACGCCGAACAAAAAGCTGCCGACAACGCGATCGCCGGGCCGGAAACGCGTGACGTCCGACGCGGTTGCTTCCACCTCACCGGCGCCGTCAACGCCCAGCACCAAGGGAAAAATGTGCGGCAGCTTGCCGTTGAGCAAGCCATCGGCCACCCGCCAGTCGAACGGATTCAACCCGGCCGCCGCCAGTTTCACCAGGATCTGGCCAGGTTTGACAACCGGTTTCTCCAGCGTGATTTCCTGTGGTTCAGCGCCGATTCTTGTCACGGCTATCGCTTTCATCAACGCTCCTCGGTCTCGGTGAGTGATAATACCGTCAGCAAAGTAACACTGTTTACATTATGGACAAGGATTTCCATCAAGGTGAAACATTGCGCTGGGAAAGATACACAAAAGCGTAATACACTGAATAAAATAACAATCGTCTTAACTTAATTGGCACTACGGGACACATCATGATTCAACAGCGACCACGCAGTGAACGTGGCCAATTGGCCGTTGCAGGGGAAAGTTACGGAAAATCGTTATTAGGCGCACCACTGCTGTATTTTCCGGCAGCGGTCAGTGGTCCGGAAACAGGGCTGGTGATCGCCGGAACGCATGGCGATGAGAATGCCGCGGTGGTTACGCTATCTTGCGCGCTGCGCAGCATTTCGCCGGCCAGGTTGCGGCATCACGTCATTTTGGCGGTCAATCCGGACGGTTGCCAGCTGGGTCTGCGTGCCAATGCCAACGGTGTCGATCTCAACCGCAACTTCCCGGCCGCCAACTGGCGTTCCGGGGATACGGTTTATCGCTGGAACAGCGCAGCATCTAGCCGCGATGTCAAACTTTCTACCGGCGGTCGCCCTGGTTCCGAGCCGGAAACCCAGGCGTTATGCCATTTGATTCACCGCTTGAAACCCCGCTGGGTGGTGTCTTTTCATGAACCATTGGCCTGTATCGAAGATCCTGACAGCTCGCATCTTGGCGTATGGCTGTCGCATAAATTCGCCCTGCCGTTGGTCAGCAGCGTTGGTTATGAAACCCCAGGCTCGTTCGGCAGTTGGTGCGCCGATCTGTCATTGCCCTGCATCACCGCTGAATTCCCGCCCATTTCGGCCGATGAAGCCAGCGAAAAATACCTGGACGCCATGATCGACCTGCTGGTTTATCCGGACTAACGGCGACCAACGGCGGCGTTAGTCACTTGCCAGACGAATAGCGCCGCAGGCAAAATCCAGCCCCGGTTCAACGTCCTGCGCCAGCCAGGTCGGCCCGTCCAGATCGACAAAACGCGCTCCCGGCACCAACGGTAACGCGGCGTTTATCGCCCGCGAAGTGCACAACATGCAGCCGAGCATGATAGCCAGCCCCCGTTGACGCGCCTGCGCCGCCAACGCCAGTGCCTCGGTCAGCCCGCCGGTTTTATCCAGCTTGATATTCACCATCTCGTACCGCCCAACCAGTGTCGGCAGATCGGCACGGGTATGGCAACTTTCATCAGCGCAGATCGGCAACGGGTGGATGAAGTTTTCCAACGCATGGTCATCGCTGGCCGCCAGCGGCTGCTCGAGCATCGCCACCTGCAGATCTGCCAGTAGTTGGCAACGCGCCGCCAGCCCTTCTGCCTGCCACGACTCGTTGGCATCGACGATAAGCGTCGCCTCCGGCACCGCGCCGCGAATGGCCACCAACCGCTCACTGATTAAATGGTCGTCCAGTTTGATTTTCAACAGCGTAGCGCCCTGCTGGTACAGCTCCAGGGCGGCAAAGGCCATCGCCTCCGGCGTCGCGATACTGACGGTTTGCGCCATGGTAATGTGCTGCGGCGCGCTGATACCGCTGCGCTGCCACAGGTTTTCGCCCTTCAGGCGGCATTCCAGATCCCACAAGGCCGAATCCACCGCGTTGCGCGCCGCGCCGGCCGGCATCAGCTGTTGCAACTGAGTGCGCGTTACACCACCTTCGATCGCCGATACCATCTCCGCCAACTGCGCCATCACGGAACCTTCACTTTCACCGTAGCGCGGATATGGCGTACATTCACCGATACCGCACATTCCCTGCTGTTCGATTTCCACCACCACCACGTCGGCCTGCGTGCGGCTGCCGCGCGCGATAACAAACGCGCTACGCAATGGCCAGGTTTGGGGATAAAAACGCATGCTTCTCATAATGGCTCCTGAAGGAAGAAACGCACCGTGTCACGCCGGTACGCAGATGTATTCTAATATATACAACTATTTAGCCAGTTTTATATATCCAAGTAGCCATTGTTGACTTAAACTGTCGACAGGGTGTGAACCTAATGTTAAATGTCAACCTGATGGCCACTCAATTAGGTTCATACCTTTGTATCAAACCCTTTAAAAGGAACCAAGTCATGACTCAGACAGTACATTTTCAAGGTAACCCGGTAGCCGTTGCCGGCCAATTGCCGCAGGCTGGCAATCACGCCAAGGCGTTTTCACTGGTTGCCAAAGATCTTTCAGACGTAACGCTGAGCAGCTTCGCTGGTAAACGCAAAGTGCTGAACATTTTCCCAAGCATCGACACCGGCGTCTGTGCCACCTCGGTGCGCAAGTTCAACCAGTTTGCCAGCGAAATGGACAATACCGTGGTGCTGTGCATTTCTGCCGATCTGCCGTTTGCCCAGTCACGCTTTTGCGGCGCGGAAGGCCTGAGCAACGTGGTGATGCTGTCGACCCTGCGCGGCGCTGAGTTCAAGCAGGTTTACGGCGTAGAAATCAGCGACGGCCCATTGGCCGGTCTGACCGCTCGCGCGGTAGTGGTGCTCGATGGTCAGGACAATGTCCTGTACAGTGAACTGGTAAACGAAATTACCACCGAGCCGAATTACGAAGCCGCACTGGCCACGCTGAAGTAACGCCAATAAAAAAGCCCGATGTAAGCATCGGGCTTTTTTTACTCTTCGCCGTCTTCCACCGGTTTGCGGCTGCTGAGGCCGTATTCCCGCAGTTTATTGGCGATGGCGGTATGTGATACCCCCAACCGCTTGGCCAATTTACGCGTGCTCGGATAGGTACGATAAAGACGCGTCAGCACCGAGCGTTCGAAACGCTTGCTGATATCGTCGAGCGAACCGTCGAGCACTTCGTCGCCCAATGTCATTTCCACTTCAAATTCCGGCAGAACGATATCCTGCGGCCGCAGCTCGAAGCCTTCGGTTTGCGTCAGCGCACGGTAAATGGCGTTCTTCAACTGGCGAACGTTGCCAGGCCAACCGTATTTGCTGAGGAAAGCACCCAGATCGCTCGCCAGTTTCGGCCGCGCCACGCCTTGCTCGTCGGCAAAGCGCGCTACAAACAGTTCGGTGAGTGGCATGATGTCTTGTGGACGTTCACGCAACGGTGGAATGGTAATGGTCAATACGTTCAGGCGGTAATACAGGTCTTCACGGAACTCGCCGCGCTGTACCAGTTCGATCAGGTTTTTCTGGGTAGCGCAGATCACGCGGACATCAACATGCACTTCGTGATCTTCGCCAACGCGTCGGAAGGTGCCATCATTAAGAAAGCGCAGCAGTTTGGTTTGCATGCGTGGCGACATTTCGCCGATTTCATCCAATAGCACCGACCCACCGTTCGCCTGCTCAAAAAAGCCTTTCTTGCTAGCGGTCGCCCCGGGATAGGCGCCCGCCGCATGGCCGAACAGTTCGCTTTCCGCTACGTCATCCGGCAGAGCGGCGCAGTTAAGCGCCAGAAATGGCTGCTTGCCGCGCGGGCTGCGTAAATGGCAGGCGCGCGCCAGAATGTCCTTACCGGTACCGGTGTCGCCGATAATCAGCAACGGTGCGTCGAGCATCGCCAGCTTGCGTGCCTGCTCCAGTACCTGTCGCATTTTCGGACTGACGGCGATGATATGATCAAACTCGGTATCATCATTGACCGACAGGTTTTGCAACTGCCGCCCCATGCGCGCGGTCGATTTCAGCATCACCACCGCACCCACGGTATCGTGCTGATGGTTTTCATCTTCGAGGTGGATTGGCGTAATGTCCATCAGAAAGTCCTGACTGCGGATCACGACCCGTTCTGAATGCGGTGCCGCGTGTTCATTTTCCAACCAGCGGGTAAAGTTATAGCCGCCAATCAGCTGACCGGCAGTCTGATTGCGAATCCTGTCTTCGTTCAGGCTGAACAGCGCCTGGGCGGCGGGGTTGGCCAGCTCGACCTTGCCCTTCATGTCGATGGAGAACACCGGTTCCGGCATCGACTCCAGCAGCGCGCGCAATGCGCGATGTTCGCGCTCGGACGGCATGAAATTGACGGTACGTACGTCGGTAACGCCGTCAATACGGCGGATTTCGGCCATTAACGCGCGAAAGGTATCGAAATCAAGCTGTGAAAAATTAAGATAAATGCGGCCGACAGGATCGATTTCGATGCCACGTAAATCAATGCTGCGCGATACCAAAAGATCGAGTAGTTCTCGAGTCAGACCGAGCCGGTCTTCGCAAAATACTTCCAAACGCATCAGTAGTGGCCTTATTTTTGCAGGTTTTACGTACGCGGGATGATTGGCGACCATGATACTCTCTCATCCCGGACGGAAGAAGCGATCTGTCAGCAAAAGTTGACAGGGCTCTGATTTATCGTTGTCATTGATGAGTTTAAACGCAACTGAATAACACCATCGGCGTCATTTTAGCTTACTCTTGGTGGATTATCATAGTCAGCAGGGATTTTTTGGATAATTATCAACAAAGCATAGCGGGAAATGCTTTCGTCAAGCGAGGCTTACGCCTTGGCGACGGTGACCGCATCGATAACGATGCGGCCGGCAGGATTATTTTTCTTTCTTGCTGTTGTTCTTCATGGTGTCCTTCAGTTGGTTGACCAACTGTCCACGGAAATCCCCGAGTTTTGGTTTATCGCCCTCCAGCCAGGGAAGCGGACGGCATAGCTCCATCGCCTTGATGCCGAGACGCGCGGTCAGCAAGCCAGCGCCAATGCCCTGCGCCGCTCGCGCTGAAAGCCGCGCCGCCAGGTCTTGCGACATCCAGTCCATGCCCACTTCACGTACCAGTTCCGACGCGCCGGCAAAGGCAATGTTCAACAATACCAGTCTGAACAGCCGCAAGCGGCTAAAGTAACCCAGTTCGATACCGTACAGCGCCGCAATGCGGTTGATCAGCCGTATATTGCGCCAGGCGATAAACGCCATGTCCACCAGCGCCAACGGACTGACGGCAATCATCAGCGTTGATTCCGCCGCCGAACGGCCGATTTCCCTGCGCGCCTGATTATCCAGTACCGGCTGCACCAGTTTGGCGTATAGCGCCACTACTTCGCGGTCGTTCTGCGTTTCATGCAGCGACGCCTGCCAGCGTTGCAACGCCGGATGCCCCTGATCCAGACCGGCCTGACGCGCCAGTTTCTCGCAAAATTCCCGCCCTTTGCCCAGGCCATGGCTGTGCAGCAGCTCGCGCGCGACGTCGCGTTCTTCCGCGCGCTGGCGCAAACGGTATAAGCGGCGCCACTCGGTCACGACCGAGCCAACGCCGGCGCAGACAATCAACCCACCCGCTATGCCACCGCCGAGGGCAATCCAGTCTTGCTGCAGCCAGGCGTTGTGCAGCCATTGCCCCCCCTGTGCCACCACGCTGACGCCGAACAACGCCAGTCCGGCGGTAACCATTTTGCGCCACAGGCTGCGCTTCGGTTTCAACGCCGCATTAATGATGCCTTCCGCCCGCCCTTCTTCTTCGCTCGCATCCAGCTCCTGCGCTACCGGCAGGAAGTTTTCCGCCTGGCGTTGATCAAAGGACATACCGGCACGCAGCACCGGCTCTTGCGGCGCTTGCAGCGGTTGTTCAAAATCGATACGCGGTTTTAACGGTTCGTTCATCGCAATTTATCTCCCAACAAAAACTCCATCACCGCGTCCAGACGAATATGCGGTAACGGGCTGTCCACGCTCATCGCCTGCGGACGAAACTCGTCAAAGTGGAACCCCTGATTATGCCAAAAGGCCGGGCCGGGCAAACGCGCCGGCACTTCGCCGGGGAACACCGTCAGTGGCGCACCGTCAACCAGGCGACTGCCCTTCAGCGCCGGAATGCGCTGTCCCTGATGATCCACGATGCCGCTTTCGGTCGCCTGCACCGAGGCCAGTCCGACGCAGTCCATGCTGATGCCTTCAAACGCGGCGTTCTGCCACGCTTCCTGCACCAGTTGCTGCAACAGCGACACCAGATTGGCGTGCTGATCGGCGGTGATATGGTCGGCTTTGGTAGCGGCGAACATCAGTTTATCGATGGTGGGGGAAAACAGACGACGGTACAGCGTGCGCTTGCCATAGTGGAAACTTTGCATCAGCTGCGTCAGCGCCAGCCGCATATCGTTGAAGGCCTGTGGCCCGCTGTTCAACGGTTGCAGACAGTCAACCAGCACGATCTGGCGATCGAAGCGGGAAAAATGCTCTTTATAAAAGTTTTTGACGATCGACTGGCAGTAATAGTTAAAGCGCGTGCGCAGCATGCCGATATTGGTGTGTTTGTCAGCCTGCGCCAGCCGAGATTCGCCGTTGGCGTCGACCTTCGGCCACGGGAAAAATTGCAACGCCGGCGCGCCAGCCATATCGCCCGGCAGCACAAAACGGCCCGGCTGAATGAAATGCAGCCCTTCGGTCTTGCAACGCAGCAGATAATCGGTGTAGGCCTGCGCAATCGCCGCCAATCGGTTTTCATCCGCCGGTGCCAAAGGATCGAGGGTGTCGCACAACGCCAGCCACGGCTTGGCCCACTCGGCGCGGTCGCCTTGCAACAGGCCGGTCATTTGCCGCGACCAGGCCAGATAATCCTGTTCCAGCATCGGCAGATCGAGTAACCATTCCCCCGGATAATCCACGATTTCCAGATACAGGGTCGAGGTCTCTTTAAAATGACGCAACAGCGAATCGTTGGAGCGGTAGCGTAATGCCAGGCGGATTTCACTGACGCCGCGCGTCGGCGTCGGCCAGCTCGGTGGCGTGCCATACAGCTGTGCCAGCCCTTCGTCATAGGTAAAGCGCTGAATGCCCAGATCGCGCTGGGGAATGCGCTTCACGCCCAGCAGCCGTTCTTCGCGCACCGGTGAAAACAGCGGCATGCGGGCACCGCTGTGCACATGAAGCAATTGGTTGACGAAAGCCGTGATGAACGCCGTTTTGCCGCTGCGGCTCAAGCCGGTCACCGCCAGGCGAAGATGACGATCGATACCGCGATTGACCAGCGAGGTTAACTCATTTTGCAAACGTTTCATTCTTCTCCTTGGCAGATACCTTTTACCTTGCAAAGCGCAGCATTACCGGTTGGCCAAGCGCCGCGGGCCAACGCTCGCCGCTAGCGGGTATAACGCCCGAACAGCTTGTTTAGCCCTTTGCGCAACAACGGCTCCAGTACCACTGCCAATAGCAGACGCAGCGGTTTACGGCTGACGGTCTTCAGCAGCCATGAGGTTGCCCCCGCCGGCCCATAACTCATTAACCCTATGATGATGACTTTAGACAATGTCTTCAACATTGCACCTGCTCCTCGCTTGAACGTGGCGGATTTTGGGCCATTAATAGCTGAAGTTTTGTTCATCGAGTGCCCTCCGGCAAGAAAGTAAGAGATAACAGGCGAGATGCCCGACCTGCGCTGCGCAGATCGGTACGGAAAGGTACGAGCAAGATGTTATAGCTTGCGAAAACGGCTTTGCACGCCGAAGGTATCGGAGGTGACGTAGCGCTCAACCTGACGCAGGCGTTGCTCACCGCTGCCCAGTTCGTATTCCAGCCGGTCAAGCAACTGGCGCGGCGTGCGTTGATGCTCGCCGTCGAAACGGCTGGCCGGCGCGTCTTCCAGCAAGAAGGCCAGCGTAAAGTAGGCGATGAGCGTCAGGAAGAACAGACCGAAAATCATCGACAGCACCACGATAACGCGGATCAGGCGCACCGGCACGTCGAAATAATGCGCCAGGCCGGCACAGACGCCCTTTACCATGCCTTCTTCCGGCACGCGATACAGTTTTTTACTGCCCAGCGTATTGTTCATCAAGACTGTCTCCAGTTCGGGTGTTCGGCATCGAGAATCTCTTCCAGCGCCTGGATGCGTTCGCGCATGCGTTTGGCATCGTCGGTCAACTGCGCCAGACGCTGCATTTCCTGATGGCTAAGCTGAATGCCACTTTGCTGCCGATTGCTGTAGTGCAACCAAAGCCAAATCGGTGCGACAAACAGCACAAAAATCGTCAACGGAATGGCAAGGAGTAGAGCACTCATTTTTTTTCCTTCTTATGTCGTCTTTGATCGGCGACCGCCATACCGGCGGCCGCTGGAGCATTACTCTGAACGATTCATTTTCGCTTTCAGCGCCGCCAGTTGCTCGCTGATGGCATCATCAGCCTTCAGTTCGGCGAACTCCTGATCAAGCGATTTCTTTTTGCCGATGCTGATGCTTTCGGCTTCTGCTTCCATGTGGTCGATACGGCGTTCGAACTGCTCAAAACGCGCCATCGCCTCATCCAGTTTACCGCTGTCCAATTGGCGACGCACTTCACGCGAGGAAGATGCCGCCTGATGACGCAAGGTCAGCGCCTGCTGACGTGCGCGTGTTTCGGTCAGTTTGTTTTCCAGTTCGCCGATTTCGCTTTTCATGCGCGCCAGCGTTTCTTCAACGGTGGCAACTTCCTGTGTCAAGGTGGCGATCAGATCGGCGACCTTCTGTTTTTCGATCAGTGCCGCACGGGCCAGATCTTCTTTGTCCTTGCGCAGCGCCAGTTCGGCTTTTTCCTGCCAGTCGTTAAGCTGGGTTTCGCCCTGCTCAATGCGACGCAGCAGCTGCTTTTTCTCCGCCAGCGCACGCGCAGAAGTGGAACGCACTTCTACCAGAGTGTCTTCCATTTCCTGAATCATCAGTCGCACCAGTTTTTGCGGATCTTCTGCCTTATCCAGCAGCGTATTGATGTTGGCGTTCACGATGTCGGCAAAACGAGAAAAAATGCCCATAATTTACTTCCTCTTGGTGTCGATGGCGTCTCAAGCGCCACGTTAGGGGTAACGGATTACGCAGAGATACAATCAAAACGCGTGCCAACTTTTATGTAATTGAAAATCAATAACTATTTATTTTTGACTCAGCACCAGCATCCTGTAAAGTGATTATACTCACTAACTATTGGCGAATTTCATCATGAGCGAGCAGATCGAAAACCTGTTGGGAGAAGCGAATGCGTTTATTGAAGTATTGGAGCAGGTTTCACAACTGGCAAAGTTGAATAAACCGGTATTGGTGATAGGGGAACGTGGCACCGGCAAGGAGCTGATCGCCCATCGTCTGCATTATCTTTCCAACCGCTGGCAAGGGCCGTTCATTTCGCTAAATTGCGCGGCGCTGAACGAAAACCTGCTGGATTCCGAATTGTTTGGTCATGAGGCTGGCGCCTTCACCGGCGCGCAAAAACGTCATCTCGGGCGTTTTGAACGCGCCGACGGCGGTACGCTGTTTCTGGACGAGTTGGCCACGGCGCCAATGCTGGTACAGGAAAAGCTGCTGCGAGTGATTGAATACGGCCATCTGGAGCGCGTCGGTGGAAGCCAGCCACTGCAGGTCGACGTACGGCTGGTGTGCGCCACCAACGACGATTTGCCAGCTTTGGCGGCGGCTGGCAAGTTCCGCGCCGATCTGCTCGATCGACTGGCGTTCGATGTGGTGCAACTGCCGCCGCTGCGCCAACGTCAGCAGGACATCATGCTGCTGGCTGAACATTTTGCCATTCAGATGTGCAGAGAGCTGTCGTTGGCGCTGTTCCCCGGCTTTACCGAACGCGCCCGTGACACGCTGATGAGTTACGCCTGGCCGGGCAACGTGCGCGAACTCAAAAACGTGGTAGAGCGTTCAGTATATCGACATGGCACCAGCAGCAGCGCGCTGGATGAGATCATCATCAATCCCTTTGCCCAGCACGTCGCCCCCTCGCCAACCACCCGCCCGCCACACGGCGACACGTTGCCCGACCTGCCACTGGATTTGAAGAACTGGCAGAATCAGCAGGAGAAAAAGCTGCTGGAATCTGCATTGCAGCAAGGGCGATTCAATCAACGCAAGGCAGCACAACTGTTGGGGCTGACCTATCATCAGCTGCGCGGTATGTTAAAAAAACACGCGCTACTGCAAAACGATCGGCTCGAAGAAGAGCATTTCGTCTCACCGACAGAGGGTGAATAGCGGCCTGAAATGCGGCATGTTGTGGTTGGCTGGGCAATGGTCAACAGACCTCGGCGATAGACAAAAAAAAAGCCAGCACCCGAGCTGGCTTAAGAAACACTGGAAGCAATGTGAGCAATGTCGTGCCTTCCACGTCGAGCCGCAAGGCGCGGCCTTCCGTGAACTGCCATGCGATGATAATGGTTCTCAGTATCATCTGTAAAGCGATTTGTTGAGAATTTTTCTCATTACCACACTAATATTGTGCAATTAGCGACCAGCCAGTGCAGATCAAAATTCATTGCGTAGTGCCTGGTAACCGCGCACCAGTGCGATATTGGTGGCCGCCACCTCTTCGGAAAATTGCAGCGCATCACGGTCCACCGCCGCATAGCGCGATAAATCACTGTCGATACCGACGCGCTCGGTTGAGGGGATATAACGGTTTTCCGGCAGCGTCACGCCGTCTACCACCGCGTTGTAACGCACCACGCAGCCGCTGCGCACATGGCAATTGAACAGCACGCTATTGAAACCGATAAACACCCGATCGTCTATGCGACAGGGACCATGCACAATGGCGCGGTGGGCGATCGAGCTGTAGCTGCCGATGGTGACCGCCGCCCCGCCCTTGGAATGAATCACCACCCCGTCCTGAATGTTGGAATGGGCACCAATGACGATCGGTTCCAGCTCACCGTCGGGATTGAGCTCATCGGCACGGATCACCGCGTACGGACCAACATAAACATAATCACCAATCATCACCCGCCCGCAGATAATGGCGGTCGGATCGATATAAGCCTTTGGCGATACCTGTGGCAAATGGCCGCTGGGGTTTTTACGCAACATCGTCATCCTCCTGCCAGCTCAGTTGCGCTACCGCGTTGTGGGCATGCAGACTCTCCTGATGTTCAACCATCACCTGGCAAGCACGATAACGGCAGGATGCGCGCAGCGCGCCATACAACCGCCGCACTGCATCTTCACAAAACATCAGGTTGTGGCCATTGGCCAGAGCGAAAGCCTGCTCGTCCAGCCGCTTGACCAGCGTTTGTACCGGCGTCCCCAACGCGTGTTCGATGCGCTCGATCAGCTCGACCACCGGTAAGATTGGCTCATCGCACGACAGCTCAACCGTTACCCAGGCCCAGCTGCGCTGGCTGTGCGGCGTGGCCGGCATTCCGTGCACACCCAACCATTCAGCCACCCTCTGGCGGTCAAGGCTGGTTGACTCCAGGTCAAAATCAACCAAAAACTGTTGTTGTGCGGCCTGACGGCTGAGCGCGGCAGAGCTGGGACAGGTTGATGAATACGGCACACCGACTTTCAGCGTCAGCCTTGGCGCCGTGGCCAGCTGCGCCTCAATACACAGCGGATAGCTTTTCCAGCCGCGTTGCGCGCTGACCAGCGCCGGGCGTGACAATAGCAGCTCGCCATTGATGGATAACCGCGCACGATCGCTATGCGCTGGCTGCGAGTGCAAAAATTCTCTCAGGGTGGTGGCGATACGCTGAGGCGTCAACTCCCCTTGGGTCAGGCCATCCAGCGCGGCGTAAAGGCGCGACATATGGATTCCGCGCGCGCCGTCCTGGCTACCGCGCAGATTGATACTGGCATCGATCTGCGCCGCCAGCGGTCGCCCGGCCAGCTCCAACGGCAATGCAATGCCCTGCATCCCGACCCAATCCAGGCCAATCAGCCCCTGCTCAGCGCGCCAGGCCTGTACATCCGGCAATGGCGGTAGGTTGGATGTATCTGTTTTTTCCATGCTTCCTCTGACTCATTAGTGTGGATTTAGCGAAAACGCAACAAGATTATGTTATGTTATAACATATCCATTGTTGCCGTTCAGGTCAACGCCACCCCTGCAAGCGAGCGAAGCGCTTAATCCATCGGCAAAAAATACGGTCATTGCATGCTAGGAATTGGGCAGATCGTCAGAGTACGGTACACTAACCTTATTGCTTATTAACCCATGAGCTTCTATGCGTGGTTTACCCCTTTGGATATTGACGTTGTGCCTTGGCGGCTCGGCCGTTGCGGCTGTCCCTCCGGTATCAACGACTGCCGCCGCAGCGCCTCTACCTGACGTTCGGCAACATGGTTTCGTCTATTGCGTCAGCGGCATACTGAACACCTTCAACCCGCAAATGGCCAGCAGTGGCCTGACGGTCGATACGCTGGCTGCCCAGCTGTACGATCGCTTACTGGACGTTGACCCATACACCTACCGTCTGATTCCCGAACTGGCGCAAAGATGGGAGGTGCTGGACAACGGCGCAACCTACCGTTTTCACCTGCGCAAGGATGTATCGTTCCAGACCACCGACTGGTTTACCCCGACGCGCCGTCTGAATGCCGACGACGTGGTATTCAGCTTCCAGCGGGTCTTTAACCAGCAGCACCCCTACCATGATGTCAACGGCGGCGAATACCCTTACTTTGACAGCCTGCAATTCGGCGACTCGGTGCAGAGCGTGAAAAAGCTCGATAGCTACACCGTCGAAATCCGTTTGCAAGCGCCGGACGCCTCCTTCCTGTGGCATCTGGCCACTCACTATGCTCCGGTGCTGTCGGCCGAATACGCCGATAAGCTGTCGCAGGACGGCAAGCAGGAAATGATCGACCGCGAGCCGGTCGGTACCGGGCCATTCCTGCTCAATGAATACCGCTCCGGGCAATACATCCGGCTGGCGCGCAATGACGCCTACTGGAAGGGCAAGCCGCGCATGGCGCAGGTGGTAATCGACATGAGCGCCGGCGGTACCGGGCGATTGTCGAAACTGCTGACCGGCGAATGCGACGTACTGGCCTATCCGGCGGCCAGCCAGTTGTCTATCCTGCGTGACGATCCGCGGTTGCGCCTGACGCTGCGTCCGGGCATGAACATCGCCTATCTGGCATTCAATACCCGCAAGCCGCCGTTCAACGATCTGAAGGTACGGCAGGCAATTTCACTGGCGATCAACAACCAGCGACTAATGCAGTCGATTTACTACGGTACTGCCGAAACCGCCGCGTCGATTTTGCCTCGTGCGTCATGGGCCTACGACAACGAAGCGCACATTACCGAATACAACCCGGCCAAATCGCGGCAAATGCTAAAGCAGGCAGGCATTGAAAACCTGAACCTCAAACTGTGGGTGCCAACCGCGTCGCAGTCTTACAACCCAAGCCCGCTGAAAACCGCTGAACTGATCCAGGCCGACTTGGCTCAGGTAGGGGTTAACGTCACCATCGTGCCGGTAGAGGGGCGTTTCCAGGAAGCCCGGCTGATGGAAATGAATCACGATCTTACCCTGACAGGCTGGGCCACCGACAGTAACGATCCGGACAGTTTCTTCCGGCCACTGCTGAGCTGCGCGGCAATCCGCTCGCAAACCAACTATGCTCACTGGTGTGATCCGGGCTTCGACGAGGTATTACAAAACGCCCTGCTTTCCCAGCAGTTGGCACAACGCATCGAAAACTATCAAAAGGCGCAAAAAATTCTGGAACAACAGTTGCCGGTGCTGCCGTTGGCATCATCACTCCGTCTACAGGCCTACCGTTACGATATCAAAGGGCTGGTATTGAGCCCGTTCGGTAACGCGTCCTTTGCCGGCGTGTACCGGGAAGCCGCGGAGGGAACGAAAAAGTGATTATTTTTACCCTACGTCGCTTTTTACTGCTGGTCATCACGCTGTTCCTGCTGACGCTGGTCAGCTTCAGCCTGAGCTATTTTACCCCGCGTGCGCCGCTCAACGGCGCCGGTCTGTGGGACGCCTATCAATTCTATTTCGTCAGTCTGCTGCACTGGGATTTTGGCGTGTCCAGCATTAACGGCCAGGCGATCAGCGAACAGCTCAGCGAAGTCTTCCCCGCCACCATGGAACTGTGCATTCTGGCGTTTACCCTGGCATTGCTGGTGGGTATTCCGCTGGGCATCATCGCCGGCGTGTTGCGTGGTAAATGGCAAGACACCGCCATCAGCACTTTTGCGCTGCTGGGCTTTTCCATGCCGGTGTTCTGGCTGGCGCTGTTGATGATGCTGTTCTTCTCGCTGCATCTGGGCTGGCTGCCGGTATCCGGCCGTTTCGATCTGCTGTATCAGGTGAAACACGTCACCGGCTTTGCGCTGATCGACGCCTGGCTATCTGATTCTCCCTACCGTGCCGAGATGATCGCCAGCGCCCTGCGCCATATGGTTTTGCCCATCGCAGCACTGGCGGTGGCGCCAACCACCGAAGTGGTACGCCTGATGCGTATCAGCACCGACGATGTCTTCAGCCAGAACTACATCAAGGCGGCGGCGACGCGCGGCCTGTCGCGCTTTACCATCATTCGTCGTCACGTGCTGCACAATGCGCTGCCGCCAATCATTCCCAAGCTCGGATTACAGTTTTCCACCATGTTGACGCTGGCGATGATCACCGAAATGGTGTTCAGCTGGCCCGGACTGGGTCGCTGGTTGATCAATGCCATCCGCCAGCAGGACTACGCGGCGATTTCTGCCGGGGTGATGCTGGTCGGTACGCTGGTCATTACCATCAACGTCCTGGCCGATATCCTCGGTGCGGCAACCAACCCACTGAAACATAAGGAATGGTATGCCCTTCGATAACGTATACCGTGAAAAGAAAATGCCCAGCCCGCTGCGTTACACCTGGCGGATTTTTTATGGTGATGCGCTGGCGATGATCGGCTTCTACGGCGTGATTGCGCTGATCCTGCTGTCGCTGTTCGGCAGCCTGCTGGCACCTTATGCACTTGATCAGCAATTCCTGGGCTACCAGCTGCTGCCGCCGTCATGGTCGCGCTACGGCAACGTATCGTTCTTCCTTGGTACCGACGATCTGGGCCGCGACATTCTCAGTCGCCTGCTGACCGGCACCGCCGCCACCTATGGCTCGGCGCTGCTGGTAACCCTTGCCGCTGCCGTTATCGGCGTGATCCTCGGCGTGTTCGCCGGGGTGACGCGCGGCCTGCGCTCGGCGGTGCTGAACCATATTCTCGACACCCTGCTGTCAATCCCGTCGCTGTTGCTGGCTATCGTGGTGGTGGCATTTATCGGGCCCAAGCTCGAGCACGCCATGCTGGCAGTGTGGCTGGCGCTGTTGCCACGTATGGTGCGCACTATTTACAGCGCGGTACACGACGAGCTGGAAAAAGAATACGTTGTGGCAGCGCGCCTTGACGGCGCCACCACGCTGCAGATTTTGTGGTTTGCGGTGATGCCGAATATCGCCGCGGTGCTGGTGACCGAATTTACCCGTGCGCTGTCAATGGCGATCCTGGATATCGCCGCGCTTGGTTTCCTCGATCTTGGCGCGCAGTTACCCTCGCCCGAATGGGGTGCAATGCTCGGCGATTCGTTGGAACTGGTGTATGTCGCGCCCTGGACGGTGATGTTGCCGGGGGCGGCGATCATGCTGAGCGTGTTGCTGACCAATCTATTGGGCGACGGCATGCGCCGCGCAATCAATGCGGGAGTGGAATAATGCCGTTACTCGATATCCGCAATCTGACGATTGAATTTATGACCGCCGACGGGCCGGTCAAGGCGGTGGATCGCGTAAGCATGACGCTGAGCGAAGGTGAAATCCGTGGCTTGGTCGGTGAGTCAGGCTCAGGTAAAAGCCTGATCGCCAAAGCGATTTGCGGCGTAACCAAAGACAACTGGCGCGTCACCGCCGATCGTTTCCGCTTTGACGATATCGACCTGTTGCAATTAACGCCACGTGAGCGACGCCGCCTGGTCGGCCATAACGTATCGATTATTTTTCAGGAACCGCAGTCCTGTCTGGATCCGTCCGAAAGCATCGGACGTCAGCTGGCGCAGGCGATCCCCGGCTGGACCTTCAAGGGGCGTTGGTGGCAACGCGTCAACTGGCGCAAGCGCCGCGCCATCGAACTGCTGCACCGCGTCGGCATCAAGGATCACGATGACATTATGGGCAGTTTCCCCTACGAGTTGACCGAAGGTGAATGCCAGAAGGTGATGATTGCCATCGCGCTGGCCAACCAGCCGCGGTTATTGATTGCCGACGAACCGACCAACGCCATGGAGCCCACCACCCAGGCGCAGATTTTCCGTCTGCTGTCGCGGCTAAATCAAAACAACAACACGACCATTTTGCTGATCAGCCATGACTTGCAGATGATGAGCAAGTGGGCCGATCGGGTAAATGTACTGTACTGCGGTCAAACGGTGGAAAGTGCGCAATGCGAAGATTTGCTGGCGACGCCGCACCACCCTTATACTCAGGCGCTGATCCGCGCGATGCCTGACTTTGGTCGTTCACTGCCGCACAAAAGCCGGTTGAACACGCTGCCGGGGGCAATTCCCTCGCTGGAGCACCTGCCGATCGGTTGCCGTTTGGGGCCGCGCTGCCCTTACGCGCAAAAGAAATGCATCGAAACTCCACGCCTGCGTCCGGTGAAAAACCATCTTTTTGCCTGCCATTTCCCGCTGAACATGGAGGAGCAATAGCATGGAAACCTTGTTGGAAGTGCGTAACCTGAGCAAGACCTATCGCTATCGCACCGGGCTGTTCCGTCGTCAGCACGTCGAGGCGGTTAAATCGGTCAGCTTTACCCTCCGTGAGGGCCAGACGTTGGCCATCATCGGCGAAAACGGCTCCGGCAAGTCAACGCTGGCGAAAATGCTGTCTGGCATGGTGGAGCCGAGCGCCGGAGAATTGCTGATCGACGATCATCCGCTGGCCTTTGGCGATTACCGCTATCGCAGCCAGCGCATACGCATGATTTTCCAGGATCCCAGCACCTCGCTCAATCCGCGCCAGCGCATCGGCCAGTTGCTCGACGCCCCGCTGCGCCTGAATACCGATCTGGAAGCATCGGAGCGTGAACAACGCATTAACCAGACGCTGCGCCAAGTGGGCATGCTGCCGGATCACGCCTATTATTATCCACATATGCTGGCCTCTGGCCAAAAACAGCGGGTCGCGCTGGCACGCGCGCTGATCCTGCAACCGAAAGTGATCGTCGCCGACGAAGCGCTGGCGTCACTGGATATGTCGATGCGTTCGCAAATCATCAATCTGATGCTCGAATTGCAGGAAAAACACGGCATCGCCTACATCTATGTAACCCAGCATCTGGGCATGATGAAACACATCAGCGATCAGGTGATGGTAATGCACGAAGGTGAAATCGTTGAGCGCGGCAGTACTGCCGAAGTGCTGGCCGCCCCGCTGCACGATCTCACCCGCCGCCTGATTGCCAGCCATTTCGGCGAAGCGCTGACCGCCGATGCCTGGCGGCGTGACGGCGGTAAGTTCTAGCCGCACGGCGCTGTCTGTCTCAACCACCAGGAGGATCATTGCTATGGGGTTTCTCAACGGCAAACGCATACTGATTACCGGCGTGGCCAGCAAACTGTCGATCGCCTATGGCATTGCGCAGGCGATGCAGCGTGAAGGCGCGCAACTGGCCTTTACCTATCAGAATGACAAACTGAAGCCGCGCGTGCTGGAGTTCGCCGCCGCATTGGGCTCGACGCTGGTGCTGGAGTGCGATGTCGGGCAGGATGCCAGCATTGACGCACTGTTCGCCACGCTGGCGGCCGATTGGCCGTCCTTTGACGGATTGGTGCATTCCATCGGTTTTGCCCCCGCCGAACAGCTGGACGGCGACTACCTCAACGCCGTCAACCGTGAGGGCTTCCGCATTGCCCACGATATCAGCAGCTACAGTTTTGTCGCGCTGGCCAAAGCCTGCCGCGGCATGCTCAACCCCGGCTCGGCGCTGCTGACGCTGTCTTACCTCGGCGCCGAGCGCGCCATCCCCAACTATAACGTCATGGGTCTGGCCAAGGCTTCGCTGGAAGCCAACGTGCGTTATATGGCCAACGCCATGGGGCCGGACGGCATACGGGTCAATGGTATCTCCGCCGGGCCAATCCGTACGCTGGCGGCATCCGGCATCAAGGATTTCCGCAAGATGCTGGCGCATTGCGAAGCGGTTACGCCGATCCGCCGCACCGTCACCATCGAAGACGTCGGCAACACGGCCGCCTTTTTATGCTCGGATCTGGCCGCCGGCATCTGTGGTGAAATTGTTCATGTCGACGGCGGCTTCAGTATTGCGGCGATGAATGAACTCGAATTGAAATGATCGTTGTCACGCGCTGCGGGCCGATGCCATTGCCCGCCGGCGCTGCGTTAGTCAATAATCGCAAATACTAATTACATTTTTGCGCAGTAAAATTATATTTTATTCTTTTCAGTTATGGATTAGCACGTAACATTATTTTATCTCGCTAATCGAATCGGTGAGGATATCCCCTACGTTGAGCAGATCAAACGACAGGATATCGCACTGATGAGCAACCCCAGCCCAATGGAAGCGCTACGCCGCTCTCACCACAACCAGTGGTATCATGAAACCCAGAGCAGCGTACGCGGCGACTCGCCGTTGCAACCGCAAGCGGCCGGTGTGCGCGATCGTTTTTTACTCGGCCTTGGTGAATTTGCCGACGCCGCCCTCAATAACGCCCTGATTGCCCGCGCGCCGGTATTCAGCGCCTCGCTGGACAGCTGTCGGGTGTTGTTTCCGGAGCAGGTGGCGCTGTCACGCTACGTGACGCTGTCACCTTACGATCGCCTGTGTACCGCCTTGACCGTGGCACAGGTGACCGGCGTTCAGGCACTGTGTAGCCACTACGCTGCCCGCCTTGCTCCGCTCGACAGCCCCGACGCCTCCCGAGAAAGCAATATTCGTTTAGCACAGATTACCCAGTACGCCCGCCAGCTCGCCACCCATCCCACGCTGATCTGCCGTAAAGCCCTGCAGCAACTGTCTGAGGTTGGCCTCAGCATCGGCGATATAGTCTCATTCACGCAGATTATTGGTTTTGTCAGCTATCAGGCGCGGGTCGTGGCCGGCGTGGCGGCACTGGCCGGCAGACCGACGGCGTTGGTACCCGGCTTTCCAAGCATCGACGATGCCTCGGGTGCGGAGTTCAGCCTCGAGCCGTTGAGCTGGCAGCCCCGCTTGCCGCTGGTCGATTTAACCACGGCCGGCGCCGAACAACTGGACGTCCTGGACCAAAGCCACCCGAATGCACGTGACGAGCCCTATTACCGCTTGCTGGCACACGACGCCGCCGCGCTGCGCGAACGCAATGGCGTGTTCAATACCATCAGCCAGACGGGATATGGTCTGTCACCGCGCTTGAAGGCACTCAGCGCGCTGGTCACCTCGCGCATCAATGGCAGCAGCTATTGCGCCGCCGAGCAGGCGGCTGCTGTGGCGCAACCGCAGCTGGTGCTGGCGTTGTTTGACGATATCGCTCAAACGCAGCAACGGCTGGACGATCGGTTGAGTGTGGCACTGATACAGGTCAGCGCCGATCTGACGCGCTCACCGGAAAAATTTACTCCGCAGAACGTGCAGCCGTTGTTCAACCTTGGTTTGAGTCAGGCGCAGGCGCTGGAGGCGATCCTGACCAGCGCGCTGTATGCCTGGGAAAACCGCCTGCGCTACAGCCTCGGCGACACGCTGACTGCACAACGGTGTCCGGCTGCCGCGCCATTAGCCTAACAGCCAGCCCTGTGCCGCGTCGAAGAAGTGCTGCGCCAGCGGCGTGGCACGCCCCGGCTCGGCAATCACTACCGCCGCGTGACGCGACATTGGCGTAATGTCGATGGGTCGACGCAGCAGCTGCGGCGTCATTTCCGGCAGCAGATTGCCATGCGGGAACAACCCGCACCCCAGGCCGACAAAAATGCACTGCAGTAGCTGAAAGATTGAGGTAGTTTCCACCCGCGCTTGCAACGACAGCCCCGCCTCACGAAAATTCTGATCGAGATAGCGGCGGAAATAGCGGGTCGGTTCTGCCAGACACAGCGGCAACGCAGCCACTTCTGCCAGCGTCAGCGGCGCGTCGCCAACCAGCTGCGGAAAATACTGCGGATGGAACACCAGTTCTACCCCGCTATCGGCCAACGGCTGCGATTGAAAATGCAGCTCTTTTAGCGTCGGTAACTCAAAGAAACCGATGCCCACATCCACCGTATGAGCGGTGAGCGCTTCCAGCAGTTGATCGGCGCTGAGCACCGCCACCCGGTAATCCAGCTGCGGGTATTTTTCACTCACCGCCTTGAGCATTTGCGCCAGGGTAATGCTGCATTGCGGCACCACGCCAATGCGCAAGGTGCCGTTCAGGCCATGCTTGAGGGCTTCCACCTCCAGCTTCAGCCCCTGATAGACCGAGACAATCTCCCGCGCCCAGGCCAGCACCCGTTCGCCTTCGGCGGTAAATCCCTCAAAATTGTTGCCGCGATTGATCAACGCCACGCCCAGCTCTTTCTCAAGATTTTTCAAGCGCATCGACAGCGTCGGCTGGCTGACGAAGCTGGCCTCCGCTGCCCGGCCGAAATGCCTTTCGCGCTCAAGATTACACAGGTAGATCAGCTGCTTAATATCCATGTATTGGCTCAAATAATGATTACTACGCGGAGTATATCATCACCAACGCATCGGATGACGCTATCAGACCTTCAGCCGCAGATAATCCCTCAGGCGTGAAAATACGCTGCCAGACGCCACCGGCTGCAAGGTGACCAGCGGCAGCGTTGCCAACAGTTTGCCGTTATCGCTGAGACGTACTTCCCCAATGGTTTGCCCCTGAGGCAACGGCGCCTCAAGACGTGGGACATTAAGCACGTATTGCGCCTTCAACTTGCTGGCTTCGCCTTTTGGCACCGTCAGGTAGCGATCCTGCGCTACGCCAACCGAGATCCGCGACCGATCGCCGTACCATACCGCCTCATTGCCCAATGGCTGACCGGCCTTGAATACCTGCACGCTGTCAAAGTCGCGCAGCCCCCAGCTCAATAGTTTACGCGCCTGTTCTTCGCGCCCTTTGGGGCTTTCCCCCCCCATCACTACCGCGATCAACCGACGATCGCCCTCGGTGGCGGAGGCGATGATATTGAAACCGGCCGATTCGGTATGACCCGTCTTCAGTCCGTCGACGTGCAGCGCTTTGTCCCACAGTAACCCGTTGCGGTTCTGCTGGGTAATGCCGTTCCAGGTTAGCGATCTTTCGCTGTACATATGGTATTCCGCCGGTTCGCTCATGATGATGGCGCGTGAAATCACCGCCAGATCGCTGGCCGAGGTGTATTGCCCCGGAGCATCGAGGCCATGAACGGTTTCGAAATGGGTATTTTTCAATCCCAGCTGCGCCGCTTTGTTGTTCATCAGGTCGACAAATGCCGTCTGGCTGCCGGCGACGTAATCAGCCATCGCCACGCAGGCATCGTTGCCGGAATCAATGATTATACCGCGGCTCAGGTCACGTACAGTGACCCTGTCACCGGGTTTCAAAAACATCAGCGACGATCCTTTGAATACCGGGTTGCCCGCTGCCCAGGCGTCCTTGCCCACCGTCACTACGTCATCCAGGCTGATTTTGTGCCGATCCAGCGCATGGTCAATCACCAACCCGGTCATCAATTTGGTCAGGCTGGCCGGGTTACGCCGCGCGTCGGCATTGTTTTGCGCCATAATCTGGCCACTGGCGTAATCCATTAATACATAAGATGCCGCATCAATTGGCGGCGGTGTTAGCGAGGGAATATCGCCCGCCGTGTCTGCCGCCTGCGCCGCCAACGGCAGCAACGTCCCGATTACCACAGCCGATACTGAACGTTTCACTCACTCTTCCTCAGATAATGCAATATAAATCCGTGACATAGACTGCACTAAAGCGTCGCCGGGCGGTATCGTTAGACTTTTGCAGCGAATAACATAATGCAACCATTTGTATGTCAGTCGCGCGCGATAAACCTGCTCTATGCCATCATTGCCCTATTCGATTAGACGCTAGCACCGCGCCCCCCTAGACTTGTGACATAAAGACTCAAAACGCTTAATAAAGCGTTCACCTTTTGACAACAATCACCTGCGAAGAACACGATGAAATTTAAACCGTCTATCAAGCCCTATACCGGTGCGGCGGGCGGCTGGGGCTCACTGGAAGCCACCACCCGTTACGTGCTGGACAGCAAGCAAGCATTGAAAAATCTGCGCAATCTGATGCGCGTCAATAAAGTACGCGGCTTCGACTGCCCCGGCTGCGCCTGGGGCGATGACAATCACAGTACCTTCAGCTTTTGCGAAAACGGCGCCAAGGCCGTCAGTTGGGAAGCCACCCGCAATGCGGTTACAGCGGAGTTCTTTGCCACCCACAGCGTGAGCATGCTGCTGCAACAGAGCGATTATTTCCTTGAATATCAGGGCCGCCTTACCCAACCGATGCGCTACGATGCCAGCAGCGATCGCTATCAGCCCATCAGCTGGCCGGATGCGCTGGCGCTGATTGCACAGCACATCAAGCGGATGGATAATCCCAACCAAATCGAACTCTATACCTCCGGCCGCGCCAGTAACGAAGCCTCCTATCTGTATCAGTTGTTCGGGCGCATGCTCGGCACCAGCAACTTCCCCGACTGTTCCAATATGTGCCATGAAGCCAGCGGCATCGGCCTGAAACAGAGCATTGGCGTCGGCAAAGGCACCATCCGCATGGATGACTTCGAACGGGCCGACGCGATTTTCGTGTTTGGTCAAAACCCCGGTACCAACCACCCGCGCATGTTGCACAGCCTGAAACATGCCGCCCACCGCGGCGCGCGCATCGTCAGCTTCAACACCCTGCGCGAACGCGGGCTTGAGCGCTTTGCCGATCCACAGAACCCGATTCAGATGCTGACGCCCACCTCCTCGCCGATCAGTTCTGCCTATTACCAGCCCAACCTCGGCGGCGATATGGCAGCGGTCCGCGGGATGGTCAAGGCGCTGCTGGAAACCCATCGACAGCAGTTGGCTGCCGGCCAGACTGGCCTGTTCGACCTGCGGTTTATCGAGCAGCACTGCGTCGGGGTCGACGCCTATCTGGCGCAGGTTGACGCCACCAGCTGGGCGAAAATCACCCAGCAGTCAGGGCTGAGCGAAACGCAGCTGCGTGAAGCCGCAGAGATTTACCGCTCGGCACCGCGGGTGATTTGCACCTGGGCAATGGGGGTCACCCAGCATAAGCATTCGGTGGCCACGGTGCGTGAAATCACCAATCTGCAATTGCTGTTTGGCCAATTGGGCAAACCGGGCGCCGGCCTGTGTCCGGTGCGCGGCCATAGTAACGTGCAGGGCAACCGCACCATGGGCATTGATGAAAAAGCGCCGACGGCGCTGCTTGACAGCCTGGCGAAGCATTTCAACTTTTCGCCGCGCCGTGAACCGGGTCACAACACGGTAGAAGCGATCGAAGCGATGCTGCGCGGCGAGGTCAAGGTACTGATTGCGCTCGGCGGCAATCTGGCAGCGGCGGCGCCGGACAGTGAACGCACCGCACAGGCGCTGCGCAATTGTGGACTGACGGTACACATCAGCACCAAATTGAATCGCAGCCATCTGATTACCGGTAAAGACGCGCTTATCCTGCCAACGCTCGGCCGTACCGAACAGGATATGCAGGCCAGCGGAGCGCAGTTTATTACGGTCGAGGATTCATTCAGCATGGTGCATGCCTCTGAAGGCATCGGCAAACCGCTATCAGACAGTCAGCGCTCGGAAACGGCGATCGTCTGCGGCATTGCCGATGCGGTACTGGGTAATCAGCCACTAAACTGGCTAGAACTGGCGGATGACTATTCGCTGATCCGCGATCACATCGCCGCCACCATTGCCGGTTTCGACGATTTTAACCAGCGCTGCGAATTGCCGGGCGGCTTTTATCTCGGTAACGCCGCCGCCGAACTGCGCTTCGCCACCCCAAGCGGCAAGGCGGAATTTGGTGCCGCAGCGCTGCCCGATAGCCTGTTCCCACAGCTGAGCGGGCAGACGGCGCCGTTCACCCTGCAAACCCTGCGCTCCCACGATCAGTACAACACCACGATTTATGGTCTCGACGATCGCTATCGCGGCGTTTACGGTCAGCGTGAGGTGTTGTTTATCAACCCGGACGATCTTGCCGCATTGGGGATGCAGGACGGCGAACGGGTCGAGATTGAAACCCTGTGGAATGACGGCGTGACGCGCAAGGTCAGCGGCTTCAAACTGGTGAGCTATGCTATTCCACGCGGCAACCTGGCGGCCTACTACCCGGAAACCAACCCGCTGGTACCGCTGGCCAGCTTTGGCGACGGTACCGGCACGCCAACCTCCAAGTCGATCCCGGTGGCGATACGTCGTAAGCCTGCGCCAGCCTCGCTGCGCATTGCCTGAGTAAGCAGGCCTGATATCGCTAAAAAAACGCGCCGCCGGCGTGGAAAAGCGTGATATCAGGCTTGCCCGCAGCGGGTGATTCGCGTAAAACTGTCAGCCGCAAATCTTGCCACTCACAACCCATTCACTGGACGATATGTTTCAAGATAACCCGCTGCTGGCGCAGCTTAAACAGCAACTTCACTCTCAAACCCCGCGTGTTGAAGGCGTAGTAAAAGGGACTGAGAAAGGCTTTGGCTTTTTAGAGGTCGATGGCCAAAAGAGCTATTTCATCCCGCCGCCGTACATGAAAAAAGTCATGCACGGTGACCGCATCGTCGCCACCATCCATACCGAGAAAGAACGCGAAATCGCCGAGCCGGAAACCCTGGTCGAGCCATTTTTATCACGTTTTGTCGGCCGGGTGCAGAAGAAAGACGATCGCCTGTCAATCGTGCCGGATCATCCGTTGCTGAAGGATGCGATTCAATGTCGTCCAGGACGTGAACTGACGCATGACTTCCAGGCCGGCGATTGGGCGGTGGCGGAAATGCGCCGCCACCCATTGAAAGGTGACCGTAGCTTTCATGCCGAGCTGACGCATTTCATTACCGACGCCGACGACCATTTCGCGCCATGGTGGGTCACACTGGCACGTCATAATCTGGAAAAGGAAGCGCCAGAAATGGCCGCTACCCACCAGCCGTCGACGGCGCTGGCACGTGAAGATCTGACCGGTCTGAATTTTGTCACCATCGACAGCGCCAGCACCGAAGATATGGATGATGCGTTGTACGTTCAGGAGAATGCCGACGGCACCCTGCAACTGACCATCGCCATCGCCGACCCGACCGCCTTCGTCGATCAGGGCAGCGCGCTGGACGACATTGCCCGCAAACGCGCCTTTACCAATTACCTGCCGGGCTTCAACATCCCAATGTTGCCGCGCGACCTGTCCGACAACCTGTGCTCGCTGCGCGCCAATGAGCGTCGCCCGGTACTGGCTTGCCGCGTAACCCTCGCCGCAGACGGCGCGTTGGGCAGCGATATCCATTTCTTCGCCGCCGAAATCGAGTCGAAAGCCAAACTGGTGTACGACGAGGTCTCCGACTGGCTGGACGGCATTGCCGGCTGGCAACCGCCAAGCGAGGCCATCGCTCGGCAGATTACCCTGCTCAAGCGGGTCTGTGATGTACGCAACGGCTGGCGCCACCAGCATGCGCTGGTGTTCAAGGATCGGCCGGACTATCGCTTTGTCCTCGGCGAGAAAGGCGAGGTGCTGGACATCATCACCGAACAACGCCGCACCGCCAACCGCATCGTCGAAGAGTGCATGATTGCCGCCAACGTCTGCGCCGCCGTGGTGCTGCGCGACCGTCTGGGGTTCGGCATCTATAACGTGCACACCGGCTTCGACCCGGCGTTGGTGGAACAGGCAGTCAGCGTACTGCAGGCCAACGGGGTACAAGCCGAAGCCGAAAAACTGCTGACGCTGGAAGGTTTCTGCGAACTGCGCCGTCATCTCGACGCGCAGCCGACGCAATTTCTCGACAGCCGTATTCGCCGTTTTCAGACCTTCGCCGAAATCAGCATCGAACCGGGCCCGCATTTTGGCCTCGGGCTGGAGGCTTACGCCACCTGGACTTCACCAATCCGTAAATACGGCGATATGGTCAACCACCGCCTGCTGAAAGCCATTATCAGCGAACAGGCCGCGCAGAAACCTCAGGAAGAGATCACCGTTCAATTGGCGGAACGTCGCCGTCTGAACCGTATGGCAGAACGCGACGTCGGCGATTGGCTGTATGCCCGTTTCCTGAAAGACAAGGCCGGTACCGATACCCCCTTCAAGGCGGAAATCATCGACGTCACCCGCGGCGGACTGCGCGTTCGTCTGCTGGAAAATGGCGCAGTGGCGTTCATTCCTGCGCCGTTCATCCACGCGGTGCGCGACGAGCTGGTGTGCAGCCAGGATACCGGCACCGTGCAGGTAAAAGGCGAAGTGGTTTATCGCCAGAGCGACAGTTTGCAGGTCACCATCGCCGAAGTGCGGATGGAAACCCGCAGCGTGATCGCCCGCCCGGCGCCGTAACCTCCCGCGCACTACGCTGCTTGTCGGGCGCCTTTATGGCGCCCGATTTTTTGCGCTGGGTCAGTCATGCGGCCAGTAGGCCAACGCGGCTACATCACCTTGTTTTTTCACTAATACTCGCCTGAGCTCACATTTCTTATCCGTGCGGTTTCTCTTCGCGCGTAAACCTCCTATTTTTAACTTGGTGTTTACTTTCATAACAACATTGATTGCCTCTCTCACTACTCTGCACACCAAGGAGTTGTTAACCATGAAGAACGTCAAGTCCGGAATAATCTGGCTAGCGGTGGCGTTGGTCGGGGCGTTTGCCTTCGCGATGCTGGCGCTCAGCCGCGGCGAGCATGTCAACGCGGTCTGGCTGGTGGTGGCGTCCGTTGCCTGTTACAGCATTGCCTATCGGTTTTATAGTCTGTTTATCGCCAAAAACGTCTTCGAACTGGACGATCGACGGCTGACCCCGGCGGAGCGCCACAACGACGGGCTGGATTACGTTCCCACCAATAAATGGGTACTGTTCGGCCACCACTTTGCCGCCATCGCCGGTGCCGGACCGCTGGTGGGGCCTATTCTGGCGGCGCAGATGGGGTTTCTGCCGGGCACCATCTGGATACTGGTCGGCGTGATGATGGCCGGTGCAGTGCAGGACTTTCTGATCCTGTTCATTTCCACCCGTCGCGATGGCCGTTCACTGGGTGAAATGGCCAAGCAGGAGCTGGGTGCCTTTGCCGGCGTGATCACCATGCTCGGCGCGCTTGGCGTGATGATCATCATCCTGTCGGCACTGGCATTGGTGGTAGTCAAGGCACTGGCAGACAGCCCGTGGGGTCTGTTCACCATCGCCGCCACCATCCCGATCGCGCTGTTCATGGGTATCTACATGCGCTTTATCCGCCCGGGAAAGATCGCGGAAATTTCGGTGATTGGCTTCGTGCTGATGTTGCTGGCAATTATTTACGGCGGTAACGTGGCGCAACACCCCTACTGGGGCCCGTTCTTTACCCTGCACGGCACCACGCTGACCTGGGTACTGGTGATTTACGGTTTTGTCGCGTCGGTACTGCCGGTGTGGTTGCTGCTGGCGCCGCGAGATTACCTTTCTACCTTTATGAAGATCGGCGTCATCATCGGCCTGGCGGTGGGGATCGTGTTTGCCATGCCGGAGCTGAAGATGCCGGCAGTATCCCGCTTTATTGACGGTACCGGACCGGTGTTCGCCGGCGCCCTGTTCCCGTTCCTGTTCATTACCATTGCCTGCGGCGCCATTTCCGGCTTCCATGCGCTGGTCTCCAGCGGCACCACTCCGAAGCTGGTTGAACGCGAAAGTCACATCCGCTTTATTGGCTACGGTGCCATGCTGATGGAGTCCTTCGTGGCCATCATGGCGCTGATTTGCGCCTCGGTGCTCGATCCGGGCGTGTATTTCGCCATGAACTCACCGGCAGCGCTGATCGGTACCACGGTAGAAAACGCCTCGCAGGTGATTAACGGCTGGGGCTTTATCGTTACCCCGGAAACGCTGACGCTGATCGCCAAAGACGTCGGCGAAAATTCGGTGCTGTCACGCGCCGGCGGTGCGCCGACCTTTGCCGTTGGCATGGCACATATCATCAGCGAGGTATTCAATAGCCGTGGGATGATGGCGTTCTGGTATCACTTCGCCATTCTGTTCGAAGCGCTGTTCATCCTGACCGCCGTCGACGCCGGAACCCGCGCCTGCCGTTTCATGGTGCAGGATCTGGTCGGCGTGGCGGTACCGCGCCTGGCCAACAACCGCTCCTGGTTCGGCAACCTGGCTGGTACCACGGTGGCGGTCGCCGGCTGGGGGTTCTTTGTCTATCAGGGGGTGGTCGATCCGCTGGGCGGGATTAATACCCTGTGGCCGCTGTTCGGCATCGGCAACCAGATGCTGGCTTCGATGGCGCTGATCCTCGGTACCGTGGTGCTGTTCAAAATGAAGAAGCAACGCTATGCCTGGGTGACCATTGTACCGACGGTGTGGCTGTTCATCACGTCGATGACCGCCGGCTGGCAGAAGATTTTCCATGAGAAACCGAGCATCGGCTTCCTGGCACAGGCGAAGAAATTCTCGGCCGGCATCGAACAAGGCACCATTATCGCGCCGGCCAAAACGCTGAAAGACATGGAAACCATTGTGTTCAGCAATCAGATCAACGCCGCGCTGTGCGCCTTCTTTATGCTGGTGGCGGTGACGATGCTGGTTTCTGCCTTTTTCGTGGTGCGCAGGGCATTGAACTCCAGCACCCCGACGGTGCAGGAATCCGAGGTGATGCTACGCGAGCAAACCGGGCGCATTTGAACCCACGGTAAATAGGCAGCATTAACAAGGGCGCCTTCGGCGCCCTTGTTTGCTGACAAAGCAGGGAGGATTGTTATCCGTCTGATGGCGCCATCGACGCCCTTCGTTTTATTTAACCACTGCTATCTGTTCACGCATCGCCGCCTTGGCTTTCACCCGCCGTGACCACATGGCGGTGAGGATTGGCACCAACACCGAAGTGACGATCACCGAGGTGGCAACCAAGGCGGTGGCCGCCGGCGCAACCGCTTTAAACTGCGGCACCATTTCAGCAATCAATACCGGCGTCGCGACCGCCGCACCAGCCGAGCTGGATGCCGCCACCCCGGCGGTACCGTCCCCGCCACCGATCAGTTTGTCCGCAATAATCAAAGGGATGCCGGTAACGACAATCACCGATACCCCCAGCAACACCCCCAATAGACCGGTTTGCGCAATGACGCCCAGGTCAATGGTGTTACCCAGCGCGAAGGCGAAGAACGGAATCAGGGTTTGCACCGCCTTGCCGAAGAACTCGCGCAGTTCCGGATCGAGATTGCCCAAGGCAAAGCCCACCAGGAACGGCAACACTGCGCCAACAAACACGTGTGGCTCGAACGAGGCGATGCCGGCAGTGCCCAGAATGACCATGGTCATCAGCGGGCCGGATTCCAGCGACATCAGCACAAAGGCGCCGGCTTCCTCTTTGGTACCATACTGCTGCATGATCGAGGCATACAGACCGCCATTGGTCATATCCATCGCCGCAACCAGAGCCAGCGTGGACAATCCGGCAAAGAAGCCGATCTCTACGCCGTTCTCTGGCAACAAACGCGACGCAACCGCTGCCACCAGCCAGGCTACGGCGATTTTGGTGACCACCAGGGTGCCTGATTTGCGCAATACGGTGCCGGTGGCGCTCAACTTGATCGAGGCGCCCATGCAGAAGAACCATACCGCCAGAATCGGTACGGTGCCGGAAATCAATCCGTTGGTGAACGAGCCGAAATACTTGCCCGCTTCCGGCGCGAAGGTGTGACACACCGCACCAATGAACAGCGGCACCAGCATCATGCCGCCTGGGATCTTGTCTATCGCACGTTTAATCTGCATTACCTACTCCACTTTAATTTGAACGGGTTACAGCAACGCATCGCCGACAGCTACCGACTTGGGCAGGCTTCGTTGATGTTTTCGTTGCGCAGATTAACTGTTCAACTACTGAATTAAAGTGATCGAACGCATAATATCAAAACGGCGTTTCAATATTTAAGATTATTCATTTCAAAATAGACGCAACATACAATAAAGGCGGCTTAGCGCCGCCTGTGGCTATCGCCTCGCACCTTAACCAGGCACGTGGCTACCAAACGCGCTCTGCCAATCCTGTTCGAACTTTGCTACCGCGGCGTCCACCGCCGGCATGGCAAGCAACTGCTCCGCCACCTCAACCGGCAGCGTCAGCGACTGACAGCCGGCCAGCATGCATTCCAGTGCCTGGCGTGGCGTTTTGAAACTGGCGGCCAGCACCTTGGCATGCGGAGCATGCAACGTCAGCAACTGCTGCAGTTCGCGTACCATGACAATACCATCGCCACCCTGGGCGTCGACGCGGTTAACGTAAGGTGCTACATATTCGGCGCCGGCCAACGCCGACAGCAGCCCCTGTGCTGCACCGTAAACGGCAGTACCCAACGTCGGGATCGACATACTCTTCAGCTTCTTGATTGCCGCAAGCCCCTCGGCGGTGGCCGGAACCTTGACGATCAGACCCGGTACGCGCTGGTGCAACAACACCGCTTCCGCCACCATGCGTTCGGCATCACCGCCCATCACCTGGGCGAACAGTTTGCCGGTACCGCCAAGCGCGTCGCGCAACGCCGGCAACAGCTCCCAAATCGGTTTTCCTGCCTGTGCCACAATGCTCGGATTGGTGGTCACGCCGTGCAGCGGCAGCACACGCGCCAGGCGTTTCACCGCACTGACATCGGCGGTATCAAGGTAAAGCTCCATTTAAGCCTCCTGAATCGTTGTGAGTTTATCCGTGTTCACACCATCATAAACGATCGGGGCGACGAGGCGCTGATTAATGCGGTTTGGCTCGCAACCGCCAGCGCCGAGCGGCATGGCATCGATGCGATATGCCGGCTTGTGGCCAGTCGATCACCAACCGGCTATGGGCAACTTCTTGACCCATATCATGATTTAGTGATGCACATGGCTGGAAATTCGCTCATCTTTACCGCATTATCCCTTAATGCGTCGCTACCGCTATCGCGTGAACAAAACTGATTATTTATACTTTTATCTTTGCGGTTGCCCGTTGGCAATCGCACCATCAGGCTATTATGAATTCAAGACAACAAACCATTTTACAGTTGGTCAACGACCGTCGGCGCATCAGCGTCGGCGAGTTGGCTCGTGCTGCTGGCGTCTCCGAGGTCACCATCCGCCAGGATCTGAACCTGCTGGAAAAGCGCAGCTACCTGAAACGCGTACACGGCTCGGCACTGGCGCTGGAAAGTGACGACGTCGATGCACGCATGATGTCCAACTTCATCCTCAAGCAAAAACTGGCGCACTATGCCGCCACGCAGATCAATGACGGCGAGACCGTTTTTATCGAAAGCGGCAGCGCCAACGCCCTGCTGGCACGCTACCTGGCCGAACGCAAACACGTCACGTTGATCACCGTCAGCCATTACATCGCCAATCTACTCAAGGAAACCGAGTGCGAAGTGATCGTACTCGGCGGTATCTACCAGAAAAAAAGCGAAACCGTGGTTGGCCCGCTAACCCGTATGTGCATTCAGCAGGTGCATTTCAACAAGGCGTTTATAGGCATTGACGGCTACCATGCAGAAACCGGCTTCACCGGTCGCGATATGATGCGCGCCGACGTGGTAAATGCAGTGCTGGAGAAAGGGGTGGAAAACATTATCCTGACCGACTCGTCCAAATTTGGGCAGATTCAACCCAACCCTTTAAGGCCGTTGGCCAAGATTGGGCGCGTGATCACCGACTCGCGCCTGTCGCTGGATTATCAGCACCAGTTAAAGCGCAGCGGTATTGCCTTCGATTTGGTCAACGAATGATGACTTCGGGCATAGTCGTATGCCCGAGTTTGCTGAAACGGTTTACTGACCGTAATAGGCGTTTTTACCGTGCTTGCGCAGGTAATGTTTATCCAGCAGGATTTGCTGCATCTGCGGTAAACCGGGCACCAGCTGACGCGAAAAAATCCCCATATAGGCAATTTCTTCCAGCACTACCGCGTTGTGCACCGCGGTGTCGGCGTCTTTTCCCCAGGAAAATGGTCCGTGCGAATGCACCAGTACCGCCGGTACCGCCGCCGCATCCAGCTGGCGCTGGTTAAAGGTTTCGATAATCACCCGGCCGGTTTCCCATTCGTAACGACCGTCGATTTCGTCATCATGCATCATGCGGGTACAGGGGATGTCGCCGTAAAAATAATCGGCGTGAGTGGTCCCCCAGGCGGGAATGTCCAGACCGGCCTGCGCCCAGATGGTGGCATGACGAGAATGGGTATGCACAATGCCGCCAATCGATGCGAAGTCGAGATACAGTGCGCGATGGGTGTCAGTATCGGAAGAGGGTTTTTTACTGCCCTCCACCACCTTGCCGCTTTCCAGTTCCACGACCACCATGTCGCTGAGCGTCATTGCCGGATATTCAACGCCGGACGGTTTTATCACCATCAGTCCTGACTGGCGATCGACACCGCTGACGTTGCCCCAGGTAAAAGTAACTAGGTTATGGCGCGGCAATGCCAGATTGGCCTCCAGCACCTGTTGTTTTAGTTCGTTAAGCATCGGCTATTCCTCAATCGCGTATTCTTGACCTATTGTCAAAGGCGACCGCGGCGGCAGGTATGGCAAAACTCGCTAAAGACCGCGCAGATTTCTGCTGGAAAAGCGTTTCTGCGCGCTTGATGCCCCTCGTCCCTCTCCACCGATCGCGGCTTGCCGATAAAAAACGCAAATCACGCGCAGTTAGTAAGGAATTTAAGATTTTTTACCTGTGAATATTTGTGTGGGTATTTATACTAATTAACGGCGGCAATACTGCCGTCAGGTTTTATTTATTTGGCTTTGAGCAAAAAATGCCAAGTTTTATTTCGATACTGTATGGGTGTTAGTAGCAGGCTTATTTGATGGATCACGCCTATACTTATTAAGGCACTTCCATATAGCCAATGCTAAGGAGAAGTCATGATGATTATCACCAAACGTTTTGCCACAGCCGCTCTGGCTATTACCCTGGCGTTTTCATTGAGCGCCTGTTCCAACATGTCCAAACGTGACCGTAACACCGCAATCGGTGCCGGTGCCGGTGCAGTCGGCGGTGCAGTGCTGACCGATGGTAGCGCATTAGGGACGCTGGGGGGTGCCGCAGTCGGTGGGATCATCGGTCATCAGGTCGGCAAATAAGCCTTTGATGGATGAGACCGCTGCCGCAAAGGCGGGCAAAAGCGATAACGCTTTGACGCATTAACAAGCAATAACAATTACAGGTCTGTCTACACTTCATCTGCGGCGTCTTGCTGCAGATCCGGGCCAACGCCCAAGCAACACCCTATACCATGCCGCAGCCGTATACTGCGGCATGGCCACAGTGCTTAACCACCTGCCAATTTGACCTTCATACCCTTGGCCTCAAGCAGTTGTTTGAGCAGGTCGCGTTTATCGCCCTGGATTTCTATCACACCGTCTTTCAGCGAACCACCGCAACCACATTTTTTCTTCAGCTCCGCCGCCAGCTTTTCCAATCCGCCATCATCCAGTTCGACGCCAGAGATCAGGCAAACCCCCTTACCCTTGCGACCGCTGGTTTGACGCTGAATGCGCACCACACCATCACCTTTGGCGCGCTGTGGTTGCGGTTCTGCTTCCTTGACGCGTCCACCGTCGGTGGAGTACACCAGGCGGCTATTGTTGTCATTCATTGCAGGCTCCTTTATGCCAATGAGGCGCCAATGGCGGCCAGCGTCGCAGCCGGATCGGCTGACTGGGTGATCGGCCGGCCAATGACCATATAATCGACACCGGCAGCTAATGCCTGTTGCGGGGTCATCACCCGGCGCTGATCGCCAGCGGCACTGCCGACCGGGCGGATCCCCGGCGTCACCAGTTGAAACTCGCGACCACAGGCGGTCTTCAGCCGTTCGGCTTCCTGCGCGGAACAGACTACGCCATCCAGACCGCAGTCGCGCGTCAGACGGGCCAGACGCTCCGCCTGCGCCGCCGGTTCGAGATCGATACCAACGCCGCGCAGATCGTCGGCCTCCATGCTGGTCAATACGGTAACCGCAATCAGCAACGGCGCGTCGGCGCCATAAGCCTGTAGCGCCTCTTTGGCGGCAGTCATCATGCGAGCCCCACCGCTGGCATGCACGTTGACCATCCACACACCCAGTTCTGCAGCAGCGGCCACCGCGCGCGCGGTAGTATTGGGAATATCATGGAATTTCAAATCAAGAAAGATCTCAAAGCCGCGCTGGTGCAGGTCGTTGACCAGCTGTGGCCCGAACAGCGTGAACATCTCTTTGCCCACTTTTAACCGACAGTGTTGCGGGTCAATGCGATCGGCAAAGGCCAGCGCCGCATTTTTATCGGCGTAATCCAACGCAACGATAATCGGCGACGATTTTAAGCCTTTGTTATTGGTTTTATTTTCCGACTTCATTTGTTCACCCTTCTGTAAAATGGACATGGATGGTCATCACCCGTAAAAACCGACCGCCGCATTCTACATGCCAGCCAGCCGAAATCCCAGCCGCAACCGCCCCGACGATAAAGGTAATCTTACGCCACATTCTGTCATTGCTGGTCAGGAAGCGTTTTTGACCTAGCCCACCTGCTGTAAAGCAGCGTCAAGATGGGTAAATTATCAATCAAATTATTTGATAAAGATACTCAGCAATATCCGGTTTTATTCTTTTCTGGCTGCTATATCATTTAACTTATCGGAAGCAAGCCGCTTCCAAACTGAAAAATACATCTGGAGAGCAACATGAAAAACATCAAATATTTTGCAGCAGCTGCGGTTATCGCTATGACTTCTTTTGCATCCGTTGCCGCCGAGCCGGTTGATATGTCACAAGCTGAAAACCTGACCGCCGCAGGCGTAGTTTCTGCCGGCCATGCATCGACCCTCAGCGGTCTGGAGGCCAAACTGGCAGCCAAAGCGGAAGCTCAGGGTGCCAACGGCTATCGCATTACCTCAACCACCGGCAATAACCTGATGCACGGTACCGCAGTTATCTATAAATAATAGCTGTTGGTATAGGGCCCGATTCACTGGGCCCTACCTGATTGTCCCCCGCCGTTAGCCCCCCGCGCCAAATGTTACATATATATTAAATTTTTATTACACACTAGACAGTGAAAGGTTACTGGCTTAGCTTGAGATCTTCTAATCGCAGAAAGGCTTCAAAATGAGCGAGATATCGACACTGACTATTAAAATTCCTCTGGAATTAAAAGAAAAAATCAAAGCTGCGGCCCTGGAGAGCCAACTCTCGTTAAGCGCCGAGGTATGCCAACGTCTGGAAGACAGCTTTACCGCAGCAGTCAATGCCGACGCGGCCAGCAAAAAGGCAAACGCGCTGCACCACGGCGAAATTGATAATCAGGAAACCGAAGAAGCCATCGAACAGCCGTTAAGCCAGAAAGAACTCAAGAAGTTGCGCCAACTGTTAAAAACCGGCGTGAAGAGCAGCAAGAAGAAATAAGCGAATCAAACAAAACGGGGCGAATTATCGCCCCGTTTTTATTGGCCATCCAGACCGCGAATCGGTTTCACCGACGCCCAGGCGCGGCATGATGGACAATGCCAATACAGCGAGTGCGCGGTAAAACCGCATTTGTGACAGCGATAACGCGGCTTGGTGCGGATCTGTTCACCGACCATGTCGCGCAACAGCAACAGGCTCTCTTTGGCCCGCCCGTCTTCGGCATCCGCCAGGTGGTAATCCATCAGGTGATAGAACACCCGCATGGTGGGGTGACGTTGCAACTGTCGGTTGATATAAACCTGCACCACATCGCGCCCTTCATGCTGTTCGATGATCTCGGCAAGCATCAGTTCGGCGGTGGCGCCGGTGTTCTCTTCCACGCAGCGCTTGAGGAATTCAGCCCATGCGCCCTGCAACTGCGGCAACTGCTCATAGCATTCGTGCAACATCGGCAACGTTTCGCTGACCAGTTCCTTGTCTTGATCCAGCACGCGCTTGAGTGATTCCACCGCTTTAGTGAACTCTCCCTGCGCCATGTAGATGCGGCCGAACATGATCGAAACGCGCGCGCACTGCTTGTCCGCCAACGCCGCGCGCTTCAACAGGCCCATCGCCTTGTCGAGATCGTCGCTACCCATCGCCTGTAACGCCAGTTCACAGTAGAAGTGCGCAATTTCAATCCGTTGTTTGTCTTTACCCAGTTTGACCAACCTTTCCGCCACGTCAATCGCCTTCTGCCAGTCGCTGGTCGCCTGATGGATGACCAGTAACTGTTGCAGCGCGGAAATACGGAAATCGGTTTCGTCGGTCAACTGGCTGAACATGTCCTCGGCGCGATCGTACAGGCCAGCGGCCATGTAATCGCGTCCGAGTTGCTGCACCGCCAGTAAACGCTGTTCGAAGGTCAACGAGGCGCTTTCCATCAATGCCTGATGGATACGAATGGCGCGATCGACTTCACCACGCGAACGGAACAGGTTACCCAACGTCAGGTGGGCTTCGACGGTGTTGCTATCCTCTTTCAACATATCGAGAAACAGATCGACCGCTTTGTCCTGCTGGTTGGAAAGCAAGAAGTTGACCCCAGCGACGTATTCGCGCGACAGTCGGTTGGCCTCTTGCTGTTTATCCTGCTGAGCGCTTCTGCGGCCCATATACCAGCCATAGGCGGCGGCGACGGGCAGCAACAGAAACAGCAGCTCTAACATAGAAGGTTATTCCTTGCTGACAACGGGCTGAGCCGCTGGTTCAGCAGGCGATTCAAGCTGCAGCTCCAGCCTTTTGATCTTGCGTTCGGCGCGACCCAGCGCAATGCGCGTACGCAGATAAAACAGGCCGCAAATAATCCAGCCGAGCACAAACCCGGTACCGAACAGCGCAGCCAGCAGCGTAGAAACGCGATAATCGCCCTGCGCAACCAAATAGTTAAACGTCACGACCTGGTCGTTATGCGCACCCAATGTGACGGAAATCACGAAGATCACCAGAACTAGCAAAAAAATAAGCAAATATTTCACATTCTTTCCCGCGATGCCGAGTTAATCGGATGAATTATGCCCATACGTGGCGTCCCTAACCATTAAGTTAGCATTTCCCATCGTGGCAGGGAAACCCTGGCGTGCGATAAATCCTTGGCGATGGTGGCATATTCAGCAATAAATAATTCTCCCGGATAAATTAATGAGAAAGCTTCTCAAAAGGCGGGATTTATCAATAATAAATGGGGACGAAATGACAAATTGCAACCGGGGGGACCGCGACGCCGATGACGTCGCAGTTTTTGTGACGCCGTCACGTCATGACATGATTAAACCACCGTCAACGTTGATGGTCTGGCCGGTGATATAGGCTGCGTCTTCGGAGGCCAGGAACGCTACCAGCCCGGCAACGTCCTGCGGCTGTCCGGCACGCTTGAGCGGGATACCTTTGACCCATTCGGCCATCAGTTCCCCTTTACCGTAGCGTTTTTCCGCCGTGCTGAGGATTTCGCCCCAGACGCGATCGTTATAATCCCACATTTCACTTTCTATGATGCCCGGACAAAAGGCATTTACCGTGATGTGATGAGCTGCCAGCTCCAACGCCAGACTTTGCGTTATGCCAATCACCCCCATTTTGCTAGCCGCATAGTGTGGCGTATAAATAAAACCCTGCCTCCCCTGGCCGGACGAGGTATTGATTAACCTGCCACCCCGCTGTTTCACCATATATTTCGCCGCTTCACGACAACACAGCCACACGGCGGTGGTGTTCACCGCCAGCACTTTTTCAAAGTCGCTTTTCGGCATCTGATCAAAGCGATCGATGGTAATTACCCCGGCATTCTGTATCGAGACATCGATGCTGCCAAAGGTTTCCCATGCCTGGCGATAAACATCGCCGACCTGCGCTTCGTCGGTAACATCGGCGTTGAGCGCCAGAATATTCGTCGCATACTGCTGGCGCAGCCGCTCAGCGGTCGCATGCACCCGCTCGGCATTAGACGTCATCACCAGATTGGCGCCCTGTTCGGCAAATCGTTGGGCAATGCCAGCGCCGATCCCGCGACAAGCGCCGGTGATCACCACGGTTTTTCCACTAAAATCACGTTTCATCTCGCTTGATCTCCAGAAGTTAATACCGTTTCGGGCTGCCATAGCGTGCGCTGCACCGCCTGCTGCCAACCCAGATAACTGTGTTGCAGCTGCTGATGACGCTGCATGTCCGGGGTAAACTCATCGTGTTGCGGCAACACGGCCCGCAGTCGGTCTCGATCCCAGCCCCATAACTGCCGCATCGCCAGCAGCGCCGCCCCCAAAGCGGACAGTTCCGCTGTGTTGCTACGCACTACCGGGCAGCCGAGCAGATCGGCTTGAAACTGCATCAGCCAGTCGTTGCGGCTTGGCCCGCCGTCGGCCATCAATTGCTGCAGGTTAAAGCCCGGCTGACGACGCAGCACCGCTATCACGTCGGCTATCTGGTACGCTACCGACTCCAGCGCAGCGCGAATCAAATGCGCCCGCTGACTGCTGCGGCTCAGCCCGCAAATCACTCCACGCGCCCGGTCATCCCACCAGGGAGCGCCGGTGCCGGTGAGCGCTGGCACAAAATAAACGCCGTCGGTATCCGCTACGCTGGCCGGTAGCTCATTGAGCAGCTGTCCTTTGGCATCGCCGGTAATCGACAGCATCCAGGCCAGCGCATCGCCGGTATGGGGAATATTGCCTTCCAGCGCATACTGCCGACGTTTGCCGTCATGCCAGGCGATGGTGGTCGCCAGCGCGGTCATCCCCTGAACGATATCTTCAACCGGCGCCATTACCGACGATCCGGTGCCATAGGTGGCCTTGACCCGCCCGGCCTGCCCCAGCGCATGGCCATACAATGCCGCATGGGAATCGCCAATCATCGCGCAGATCGGAATGCCGTCGGCGATGCCATCAATGCCTCGGGTAACACCAAACCGATGGCTCGACGGACAGACTTGTGGCAATGCCGCACGCGGAATACCGAATAGCGTCAGCATTTCTTCGTCCCAGTTGCCGGTAGCCAGATTCAGCAATTGAGTACGCGCCGCGTTCGATTGATCGCAGCAGAAGGACTGACCATCGGTCAGTTGCCACAGCAACCAGGCATCGATGGTACCCAGACACAATTCGCCACTGTCAGCCAGTTGCTGTCCATCAGGGGTGTTATCCAGCAACCAGCGCATCTTACTGGCGGAAAACAGCGGTGCCAGTGGCAAACCGGTGATCTGGCGGATAGGCTGCTCCTGCCGATCGCGCCGCAGCTGTTGGCAAAACGGTGCCGAACGCGAGCATTGCCAGCTCAGTGCCGGTCCGATCGGCTGGCCACTTGCGCGTAACCAGCCGAGCACAGTTTCCCGCTGATTGCTGATGGCGATGGCCGCGATACGCTGACTGCCCACCTCGGCCATCGCTTCGCGCAACACCGCCAGCGACGCCGCCAGCAGCTCTTCGCCATGCTGTTCTACCCATCCAGGCTGCGGCGTCTGCAACTGCAGCGCACGGCTGACCTTGGCAATCGCCTGTCCCTGGGCATTCACCACCACCGCCTTGGCGTTGCTGGTACCTTCATCCAGCGCGATAATGCAATCCTTGCTAGCCATGGCTCACCTCCGTTAATGGCTGCGCGGCCTTTTTTTCGTGACGTTGCATCAGCGTGACCTTACTCTGCAAACGTTGCTGGAATTGGTCTATCACTACCGCCGTAACAATCACCAGCCCTTTGATGACCATCTGCCAAAATTCGCTAACGCCCATCATCACCAGACCATCCGCCAGAAAGACGATGACAAACGCGCCGATGATCGAACCAAATACCCGCCCACGGCCGCCGCTCAACGCAGTGCCTCCCAGCACCGTGGCGCCGATGGCATCCATCTCGAACATGTTGCCGGTCATCGGGTGAGCGGTTTGCAATTGAGAGGCGATCACCAGCCCGACCAGCGCGGCGCACATGCCAGAGAAGGCATAAACAAACAGTTTTACCTTGACGATCGGTACACCGGACAGCCGCGCCGCCGGTTCATTGCCACCGATGGCATAGATATAACGGCCAAGCGGCGTTTTCTTGGTGATATAGATGCCCAGCACGACCACCGCCATCATCAGCCAGATCGGATTGTAAATACCGAGCAGCGAGCCGGATCCCAGAGCAGCAAAGCCAGTGTTGCCAAGCGCCTCCACGCCCACCAGATTGGGGTAGGTTTTACCGTCGGCGGTCAGCAGGGCCGCACCGCGCGCCACATACATGGCGCCCAGGGTACAGATAAACGGCGCAACCCCCAGTTTGGTAATCAGCGCACCGTTAACCAGACCGAAAAACAGCCCCAGCAACACCACCACGCCGCACACTTCAAATACGTTAAGAAACAGAAGATTGTCGCCCCACAACGGCACGCCAACCGTCAGCAGCGCGCCGGCGATCATGCCGCATACGCCAGCCACCGCGCCGACTGACAGATCGATGCCGCCGGTGAGGATCACCAGCGTCATGCCCACTGCCAGCAGACCGGTAATGGCGACGTGCTGCGTCATGATCAACAGATTGGATACCGTCAGAAAGTTAGGCACCATACTGCTGAAGAACAGCACCACCAGCAGCAATGCAATAAAGGTGCGCGCCTGTAACAAATACATATACAACCGATATTTGGTTTGCATCTTGTGATCCTTATGCGTGCGGGGTTGAGGCGCGAATCAGCGTTTCGCGATCGGCCTGTTCACGCGGTAAATCGGCAGTCAACCTGCCGTCGGCCATCACCATCACCCGATCGGCCAGCGACACCACTTCATCCAGTTCCGAAGAGGAAAACATCACCGCCAATCCCTGCCGGGCCATGGTGCCAATCAGATGATAGACGTCAGTCTTGGCGCCAACGTCGATACCGCGCGTCGGCTCATCCAGAAACACCACCTGCGGCCCGGTCAACAGTGCCTTGCCAAGTACCACTTTCTGCTGGTTGCCGCCGCTGAGCGAGGTCACGGGCAGGCCTGCATCGCTGACTTTTATCGCCAGCTTGTCGATCATCCCGTTGAGCGCCGCTGCTTCGGCAGTACGGCGAATTGGCGCAATGGCGTTCCAGCCGTGGCTGGCCAGCGTCATATTGGCGCCAATTGACATCATCTGTACCAGCCCTTCCGCCTGGCGATCCTCGGGTACCATCACCATGCCGTCGGCCATTCTCTGGCGGAAGCTCAGGCGCTCAACCGTTTTGCCGTTAAGAAAAATACGCCCCTCGCTCTGGCGCATCACGCCGTTGAGCACCTTGAACAGTTCGGTGCGCCCCGCGCCCAACAGGCCATAAATGCCGATCACTTCCCCTTTGCGCAGCGAAAAGCTGACGTCATTAAGCCGGTAGCCGCCGTTTTCATGTGGCAGGGTCAGATGTTCAACCCGCAAAACTTCGTCCCCCTGGGGTGCAGGCTGGTAATCGAACTGCTTTTTCTTCTCGCCGACCATTTTTTCGATAATCCAGGGAATGCTGACGTTGGCCACCGGTTCGCTAGCGACAAAGCGGCCATCGCGAAATACCGTAATGTGATCGCCGATCTCCATCAGTTCCTCCAGCCGGTGGGAGATATAAATCAGCGTCACGCCGCGTTTCTTCAAATCTGCAATCACGCTAAACAAGGTGCGAACTTCCGCCTGGCTCAGTGCCGAGGTCGGCTCATCCATGATCAACACTCGAGTATCCTTGGCCAGCGCACGGGCGATCTCCACCAACTGCTGATGGCCAATCGCCAGGCTGCCAAGCGGCATATGCGGATCGATATCCAGCTCCAGCCTCGCCAGCAGCGTCTTTGCCAACTGATATTGGTAGTCGACGTTGATACGCCCGCGTTGAAAGAATTCGTTGGCCATAAAGATGTTGTCCATCACCGACAGATTGGGAAACAGATTCAGCTCCTGAAAAATGATGCTGATGCCGTGTTTTTCCGCCTGCTGGGTAGACGACAGTTCAATGCGCTCGCCGTCCAGTTCTATGGTGCCGGACGAGGGCCGTTCAACGCCGGCCAACAGTTTCATCATGGTGGATTTACCGGCGCCGTTTTCACCAATCAGTACGTTGACCTGATTACGCAACACCCGATAGTTGACGTTATCCAGCGCGATAACCCCAGGGTAGAGCCGCGAGACGTTATGGGTTTCAATGATGACCGGATTGTTCATAGCCCCCCCTGCGGTTGGATGCGCACCGGCGTCAGCAGCAAGGGTTCGGCAGGCATCTGCCAACTGCTGAATACGCCATACACGGTGATTTTTTCGCCGACCGTTGGCTTGAAGCCGCCCAGTTCCGCGAGCGACGCCTGATTAATCGCCTTGCCGAATTCGCCAAACAGCGTTTGATCGTTGAAATCGCCATAGTTCAACCCGCGATAGTTATCACGCAATACGGTGCCGCGATACACCGGGCCAATCTGCACCTCCACCGCGCCCAACGGCACGCCGTCCGGCCTGATGGTTACCCGCCCGCTGCGCGAACGGCTATTGATGGTAACGATCTCACCGCTGACCACGGTGGTGAAGTGACAAGGGAATTGCGGCTGGGCGCGATAGCCCAACTGCTGGCAGGCACCGTCGAAATCTTTCGCCTGTTCAATACGCCTCATCAGTTCTGCCAATGGCAACGCACTGTTAATGGCCTGCGGCGCAATCTGCTGACGATAAATCTCGCCGGCCTGCGCCAGATGGGGATTGACCGGCGATTGCAGCTCCGCCAGCTTTTGTTGTGAAACGATACGACAGCCGCTCAGCGTCAGCATGACCGCGGCCGCCAGCGCAATGCGCATGGACATAACAACACCTCCCGTCGCACCCCGCCGCCTGGGCGGGGCGTTGAAACAGATTTCGCAGCGGTTTATGGCGTGAAGTTGAAGTCTTTCACCTTCTGCGCATTGTTTTTGTCGATCGGTATTCCGCGGAACATGATGCGTTCCTTGCCGCTGTAGCTGCCGGAAGTGAAGTAAGCGTCAAGGATTTCCACGCCCTGGCTGGCAATCGCCTGCGCCTGCAACATCACGCTGGCGTAGAGATCGCCATTAACTATCGCATCACGCTCATCATTGCTGCCGTCGATGCCAACCACCGTGACATCCTGACGTCCAGCGGCCTTCAGCGCCGCCACTACCCCGAGCGCCACCGGCCCGTTGCCGCATATCACACCCTTGACGTCCGGGTGCGCCTGCAAGATGCTATCCATGATGCGTTTACCTTCCAGCAGGTTTCCCTTGGCATCCTGACGCGCCACGCTGACCATATCCGGATATTGATCAATCACGTTGTGGAACGATTTGGATCGCGTAACGCAATTGTTGTCTGCCAGGTTACAGGTCAGTTCGGCATATTTTCCGGCTTCGCCCATTTTTTCAACAAACTGGTTAGCCACATCAGAGCCGGCCTGGAAGTTGTTATGGGTGATCTGTGCCAGCGCCACGCCATCAACCGGGATCTCGCGGTTGATCAGCACCACCGGAATACCGGCATTTTTTGCCTGTTGCACCGCGGCGACGCTGGCCTGTGAGTCGGCGTTATCCAACAGAATGCCCTGCACTTTACGGCCAATCACCAGGCTTATCAGTTCCCCCTGGCGCTTGACGTCCTCGCCGTGCGACAGCACCAGGGTCTGATAGCCAAGCGCCTTGGCTTTGTTTGCCGCCCCTTTGGCTTCGGCAGAGTAATACGGGTTATCGAGCGAATTGACCAGAATGGCGATGGTGCCCTTTTCTGCCGCCTGCGCGGACAACGTGGCAATACCGGCGAATAACGTCAGGATCGTTGCTATCTTTCTCATGATGGTGTTCTCTTATCGTTGTGTTGAACATCTTCTGGTGTTTGCAATCTGCGGGGTGCCGCTTACCAAATGGTAAATCCGCCGTCGATCATCAGGTCTGCGCCGGTAATCATGTCGCTGCCGTTGCTGGCAAAGAACAGGATCGCCGCCGCGATTTCATCGGTATAGGCGAAACGCCCCAGAGGGATCAGTTTCTTCATCGCTTCACCCTTTTCGCCGCGCCAGGCCTTTTCGCCCATCGGAGTCAACACCACCGTCGGCGACAGGGTATTGACGGTAATGCCGAGCGGCGCCCACTCCTTGGCCATCACTTTGGTCATGCCCAGCAGTCCGGCTTTGGCCGAGGTGTAGGCACAGTGATGGTCAATGGCAATCGATGCCGCCTGCGAGGCGATATTAATGATCTTGCCGCCGTGCCCACCGGCGATCGCACGCCGCGCCATTTCCTGCGCGCACAAAAACGGCCCGGTCAGATTAACGGCAATATGCCGCTGCCATTCCGCCAGCGTAATTTCCGTTGCCGGTTGCAGATTGACGTAACCGGCGCAGTTGACCAGAATATCGAGCTGACCAAAGTGCGACTGCGCTGCGGCGAAGGCGGTATGCACCGACGCCGGGTCGGTAACGTCACACGGCTGAAACGCCACCTGCGAGTTCCCCAGTTCGCGCTGCGCCTCTACCAGGCTGTGCTGTTCGAACTCCGGGTACATCAGCACCAGCCGTGCGCCCTTTTCCAACAGCATGCGGTTGGTCGCCATCGCAATGCCGCCCAGCCCGCCGGTAATCACCGCCGTTTTGCCGACCAGCGACATCTGGCTGTCGACACCGTAGCGTAAATTTACGTCGTATTCGTTGTGGCTCATCCGATTCCCCTTAGTTGTTCAAATGCTGGTGCAGCCCAGCGGCGTCAATGTCGTATTGCCGACGCAGCGCGGCGCGGCTACTGCTGTGGGTGAATTGATACGGTGGAACGCCAAGGGTGGTCAGCGGTTGCGCCAGCTGATACTTCAGCATGATCTCGCCGATAATGGTGCCCAGCCCGCCACTCAGCACATGCTCTTCCAGGGTGATCACCCGCTGGTGTTCGCGGATCAGCGCCATTACCGACAGTTCGTCCAACGGCCACAGCGACGGCAGCGATACCACGGTCGGGTTATCACCTTGGGCCACCGCACGCAACGCCTCATGCGCCAGGGTACCCAGGCAGAACACCAACGCGCCGTTGCCCTGATGCAACACTTCCGGCTGGCCGGGGCGAAAACGGTAATCCTCGTCGTGCAGCAGCGGCAACTTGTCGCTGTCCATGCGTATATACGCCGGCCCTGGATGAGCGATGACATGACGTACAATCGCCGCGGCCTGGCGCGCGTCGGCAGGTGCATAAATCGCCAGATTGCCCAAGGTGCGGGCAATGGCGATATCGTTCATGCAATGGTGCGTCGCTCCCAACGCCCCATAACCAAACCCGGCGTTCAGGCCGAGCATCTTCACATTGGTTTCCGAATAGCAAACGTCATTTTTCATCTGCTCATTGGAACGAGCGAACAGAAACGGCGCCGCGTTGGCGGTAAATACCGTGCGGCCGCTCAACGCCATACCGGCTGCCATGCCAACCATATTCTGTTCGGCAATCCCCACGTTGATCACGCGTTCGGGGAACGCGCTTTCGAACGGCGCGATTTTGGAGGTTGAGGTCGAGTCGGCAACCATCACACTCAGCTCCGCGCCGGCCTGCTGTTGTTCGATCAGCGTCGCAACCACTGCGTCACGTAAATCTTGCATGATCAGTTCTCCAGTTCCGCCAGCGCCTGCGCCAGCTGTTGATCGTCAGGTACCGCGTGATGCCAGGCGGCAACGTTCGCCATAAACGACACACCATGTCCCTTTTCGGTATTCGCCAGAATCACCCGCGGCTGGTCTTGCCCAGCGCGAGTAATCGCCTCAACCAGCGACGCCGGGTCATGGCCGTCGCATTCAATCACTTCAAAACCGAATGCCTGCCATTTTTCTGCCAATGGCTCCAGTGGCATGATGGCTTCGGTTTTGCCTGCCAGTTGCAGCCGGTTGCGATCGACGATGGCGATCAGGTTGTCCAACTTGAATTTGCTGGCGGCCATCGCCGCTTCCCAGTTGGAGCCTTCCGCCAGCTCACCATCACCCAGCAGCACGAAGGCACGCCGATGCGCGCGGCCAGCCAGCTTATTGCCCAACGCCAACCCAACGGCAATCGGCAAACCGTGCCCCAGCCCGCCGGAGTTGATTTCGATAAGCTCCGGCAGCTTCTGATGCACCGGATGCCCGGCCAGCAACGTGTCATCGCCCATAAACTGATCCAGTACCGCCGGATCGAGCAATCCCATTGCCGCACAGCTGCAATAGAATCCGCCCGCCCCGTGCCCCTTGGACAAAATGAAACGGTCCTGATCCGGGCGTGTCTGGCTGCGATCCATCACCGCCATATACAGGGTGCAGATGATATCGATTTCCGACAAATCGGCGCCGGTGTGGCCCTTGCCCGCTTTATGGTTCATGGTCACGACGTAGCGGCGCGCCTGCCGCGCCGTGTTTTTAATCGCCTGAAAGTCCATCATCACCTCGTCTTGGCTTGATATGATTGCCGTTTTAACTGCTAGACGGCGCAAAAATCATCAATTGGTTTTCGAATGAAATCATATATGCCAATATCGATAATTATTGAGCGCCAGATCAAAGTTTAAACAAAAATGAATCGATAATTGATTGGTGTTAACCGGAAAGGTAGCGTGCGTAAATCGTCACCAAATGGCAAAATCGTCTGGATAACGATCACATCGTCGTGAAATGGTAATCGCTTATCCAACAATAATTTTCATATGAAAACAAACAATGACAGACGGTTTATCAATGGCTTTATCACTATTGGCAAGCTAGAATTCAGCGATATTGGTCGGGATTGACGTGTCAGTGGCCGTGGCGGGGGCAAGAAAACACCCCGACGGCAAAGGAGTGTTTCGATTGAAAAGCAAAAGTGAACAGCTGGTGGAAATGCAACAACGGCGAGAGAAGATCCTCGACATGATCCGTGAAGACGGCTCGGCGACGGTCAAAATGCTCACCGAGGCCTTTAACCTGACCGAAGCTACCATTCGCACCGATTTGCGCGTGTTGCAGCAGCAAGGCTATGTGCAGCGTTTTCATGGCGGTGCCACGCTGGTCGACGGCAAGCAGAATACCCATGCGCTGATGCTTGAACGGCAAACCCATCTGGCGGAAAAAGACAGTATTGGCAAACTGGCCGCCAGTTTTATCGAACCGGGCGATACCATCATTCTCGATTCCGGCACTACCACTACTGCCATCGCCAATCATCTCAGCCATATCAAGAAGCTGTCGGTTACCACCACCGCCGTCAACATCGCGTTGCAACTCGGCGGCGAGCCCGGGGTGAACATTTTGCTGACCGGCGGTACCTTTAAATTCCCCACCTTGTCGACCTCCGGTGACAAGGCTGCCAGCTTCTTCGAAAACGTGCTGGCGCAAAAGCTGTTTCTGGCAACCGCCTGCATCTCGCCGCGGCTGGGATTGAGCTACCCGAGCGAAACCGATATCAAGGTAAAAATGGCGATGATCAACGCAGCCAATACCGTGTATGTGGTGGCCGACTCCAGCAAGATTGATAAAGTGTCGATGTTTGCACTGCCGTGCGATTGGCAACATATCCATTATCTGATCACCGATAACGGCATCAGCGAGGCAGCGATTGCAGCGTTTGAAAAACTCGGCGTGAAAGTGCTGATCGCGGGCGCCTAAGAGACGCCCGCAAGGTTATCAATGGCGTGGTGTTCGCTGAGCAATTTCCCGTTGCTCTTCCGGTGGGGGCGTCAATGGCCCGAACCAGCGCTGTGCCAGCCAACAGGCGATGGTCACCAATAACCAGCCGATGGCGGTTGCCATCACCAGATCGCGTGGCCAATGCATGCCCAGCAACAGTCTGCTGCCCATGACGCCGGTAGCCCACAGCATCAGCACCGCTACGGTTTTATAGTGGCGACGCGGCCATAGCAAACCGACACCGAGCAGCGCCCAACTGGCAGCAAACATGGTATGGCCGGACGGGAACGCAAAACCGGTTTCAAACTGCCAATGCTTGCGCAGCCATTCCGGCACCAGCGTCTGTTCTGTCAGCTGTTCCTTTACCAATGCCCCTCGTGCGCTACGGTGCAGCGAGTAAAAATACTTTTCATCAATGCCGTGCGCCTGTTCCAGCCACACCACGAAGGGCCGCGGTTCCTGCACCCGCTCCTTGATCAGGGATTTCACCCCCTGCCCAACCAGAATTGCCGCGCTGAGCAGCAAAAAAAGACCGATTGCCGGCTTGAGGCGAAAGCGCAGGCACCACAGAAACCAGGCGGAAAGCAGAACGCTGGTGAGAATGCCCCAGGGTGAGGTTACCGTTTCTGTCAGCCAGAACATCACTTTCAATAGCGTATCATTACCGCCCGGCTGCCATAGCCAGCCGGAAAACCACGCTGCCAGCGGCATCAACAGCAGCACGATTGCCCCACCCGCAGTACGTTTAGCTATCTCAAACATGCATCGTCCCTCTTATAAGCCCAGTTGGCAGTGTAACAATCTTGCAATATCAATAATACGCGAAAAATTAAGTGCATAAGATCGATGATGGCAATGATAGCCACGGATGCTGCTTTGCTGAGCACCACCTGGTAAGAAGTTATGGCAAAATAGCCGATAATAACGACATGTGAATCGCGAGCGCGGATTTTAGTGCTGGTCAGGCGGCCACGCCGGACGTACCATGCGGCGCAGCGATTTAATCGAACAGGTTTGTGGAGAGAAACATGCAGCTTAAACGGGTGGCAGAGGCTAAACTGCCGACACCTTGGGGCGATTTCCTGATGGTGGGATTCGAAGAATTGGCCACCGGGCACGATCATCTGGCGCTGGTTTTCGGTGATATTGCCGGCGACACGCCGGTGCTGTCACGCGTCCATTCAGAATGTCTGACCGGCGATGCGCTGTTCAGTCTGCGCTGTGACTGCGGTTTCCAACTGGAGGCGGCGCTGGAACACATCGCCGAAGAAGGCCGTGGCATTCTGCTGTATCACCGCCAGGAAGGCCGTAACATCGGCCTGCTGAACAAAATCCGCGCCTATGCCCTGCAAGACAAGGGCGCGGACACCGTTGAGGCCAACCATCAGCTCGGCTTTGCCGCCGACGAGCGCGACTTTACCCTGTGCGCCGACATGTTCAAGCTGTTGGGCGTCGATGCGGTACGTTTGCTGACCAACAATCCGAAGAAGGTCGAAATCCTGACCGAGGCCGGCATCAACATTATCGAACGGGTGCCGCTGATCGTCGGCCGCAACCCGAAGAACGAGCGCTACCTGGCGACCAAGGCCGCCAAAATGGGTCATTTGCTGGACCAGAAATAGTCAACCTGACGCAAAAAACAATCAGGGCATCTTGCGGTGCCCTGTTGCTTTACAGCATTTTCCTGATGACGTAATGCAAAATGCCATCATTCTTGTAGTAGGTTAATTCGGTGTTGGTATCAATGCGACAACGGGTATTCACCACCTCTTCCCGGCCATCGGCATAGGTGATGTGCACCGGCACCGTCTGGCCCGGCTGCAAGTTCTGCAAGCCGCTGACGCTAATCAGCTCATCCCCGGTCAAACCCAGCGTTTTGCGCGTCACCCCCTGCGGGAACTCCAGTGGCAAAATCCCCATACCAATCAGGTTCGAACGGTGAATGCGTTCGAACGACTCGGTGATCACCACCCGAACGCCCAGCAATCGCGGCCCCTTCGCTGCCCAGTCACGGCTGGACCCCGAGCCGTATTCCTTGCCAGCGATCACCGCCAACGGCACCTGCTCCTGCTGATACTGCATTGCGGCATCGTAAATCGACATCTGGTTCTGCGATGGCAGATGACGGGTATAACCGCCCTCAACCCCCGGTACCATTTCGTTGCGGATACGGATGTTGGCAAAAGTACCGCGCATCATCACCTCATAGTTACCGCGGCGTGAACCATAGGAGTTGAAATCGATGGCTTCCACCCCACGATCGCTGAGGTAATGTCCCGCCGGACTGTCGCGCTTGATATTACCGGCCGGCGAAATATGATCGGTGGTGACCGAGTCGGCCAGAATCGCCAGGATGCGTGCCGATTTGATGTCCTGTACCGCATCAGGCTGCGCCTGCATGGTGCTGAAGAACGGCGAATGGCGTATATAGGTGGAATCTTCCTGCCATGGGTAGGTTGCCGAGCCGGCAACCTGAATCGACTGCCAGATCTCGTCGCCGTCAAACACTTCGCCATACTCTTTATGGAACATATCGGTACGTACTTCCTCCACCGCATGGGCGATGTCGGTATTGCTCGGCCAGATGTCCTTCAGGTAGACCGGTTTGCCGTCGCGGCCAATGCCCAGCGGATCGCTAGCCAGATTCACCTTCATGCTGCCGGCCAGCGCATAGGCCACCACCAGCGGCGGCGATGCCAGCCAGTTGGTTTTCACCAGCGGGTGGATGCGCCCTTCAAAATTACGGTTGCCGGATAGCACCGCGCCGACCGTCAAATCTCCTGCGCGGATCGCCTGTTCGATCGGATCCGGCAGCGGGCCGGAGTTGCCGATACAGGTGGTACAACCGTAGCCCACCAGGTTGTAACCCAGTTCTTCCAGATAAGGGGTCAGTTTTGCGCTGTCGAAATAGTCGGTAACCACTTTGGAGCCGGGTGCCAGCGAGGTTTTCACCCAGGGTTTGACCCGCAGGCCCTTCTTCACCGCGTTTTTCGCCAGCAAACCCGCCGCCATCATTACGCTGGGGTTCGAGGTGTTGGTACAAGAGGTGATCGCCGCAATGACCACCGCGCCGTTATGCAACTCATGCGTCTGCCCATTGAGGGTAAAAGGCATCGATTCGGCTTTTTTCTTCTGCGTGCTGATTTCCAGTTCGGTGGCAGCGGCAAACGCCTGCGGCACGCCGGACAGCACCACCCGATCCTGTGGCCGCTTCGGCCCGGCCAGACTGGCTTCTACCGTTGCCATGTCCAACGCCAGCGAACTGGTAAACACCGGCTCATCGCCCGGATAACGCCACATACCCTGCGCCTTGGCGTAGGCTTCTACCAGCGCGATTTGCTCTTCGCTCCGGCCGCTCAGTTTCAGATAGCCTAGGGTCACTTCATCCACCGGGAAGAAACCGCAGGTCGCACCATATTCTGGCGCCATATTGGCGATAGTGGCGCGATCGGCCAACGGCAGCTGCGCCAGCCCGTCGCCGTAAAATTCTACAAACTTGCCCACTACGCCATGTTTGCGCAGCATTTGCGTAACGGTCAATACCAAATCGGTTGCAGTGATGCCTTCACTCAGCTTGCCGGTAAGCTTGAAACCGACCACGTCGGGGATCAGCATTGATACCGGTTGTCCCAGCATCGCCGCTTCGGCCTCGATACCGCCGACACCCCAGCCAAGGATACCCAGGCCGTTAATCATGGTGGTATGCGAGTCGGTACCGACCAAGGTGTCCGGATATGCGATCCGTTTACCCTGCTCTTCGGTATGCCACACTGTCTGCCCCAGATATTCGAGGTTTACCTGATGACAGATACCGGTGCCCGGCGGCACCACGCGAAAGCGGTTGAAGGCTTTTTGCCCCCAGCGCAGGAAGGTGTAACGCTCGTTGTTACGCTCCATTTCGATACGGACGTTCTCATCAAACGCCTGGTCATCGCCGAACTCGTCGACGGTTACCGAGTGGTCAATCACCAGATCGACCGGCGACAGCGGGTTCACCTGTTCGACATCGCCCCCCAGACGCAGTACCGCTTCACGCATCGCCGCCAGGTCGACCACCGCCGGTACGCCGGTAAAGTCCTGCATCAGCACGCGTGCGGGACGGTAGGCAATTTCACGATCGGCATGACCGGTTTGCAGCCAGTCGACCAGCGCTTGCAAGTCCTGTTCCAGTACCGTTTCACCATCAATATGGCGCAGCAGGTTTTCCAACAGCACCTTCATCGACTTTGGCAGCCGATCAATGTCACCTAAGGTTCTTGCCGCCAGCGGCAAGCTGTAATAGTGATACTTACTATTCAGCGCAACCAGCGTATCCATACTCGTTTCACGAAGATCGGACGACATAGCTCCTCCATTTTTATTATGTCTAAAACAGGGTAATCACTGAGGTCTTGTTTAAAGATAACACATACAGACCGTAACGTTTTGATAACAACACGATTTGATCACAGTGATAGGCAATAGCAATTAACGGCGTTAATCTTCAGCAAAGATAATGGCTTAGCACGCTAGGCCGCCGCAGGCAATACCGGCGACGATTGCGTTGCAGCGGCATTCGGCTCAAATTAACCCCAATCTAATCATGGTGCTCTGAGCGAGTCTCTGCCGGCCTTGTTTTCAGCCATAATCCCAGTTCCTTCACCGCATCGACCACCTTTTCCAACCGTCGCCCCTCAGACGTCAGACTGTAAACCACCCGCACCGGCACTTCAGGATATACCGTACGCAGCACGATGCCAGCGGCCTCCAACGCCCGTAGATCCATCGTCAACATGCGCTGGGAAATCGACGGAATATCGCGTCGTAGTTCGCTAAAGCGCTTTGGTCGTTCGAACAGATAGGAAACGATCAGCAAACGCCAGCGCCCACCAATCAGATTCATCGCCTCTTCGATTGAACAACCGGAAATAACCTGTTTCATGTTTTTCACCAAGTATACTTTTTGTACCTACGCTACATTAATGTGCCTTCTTCCTAATAACAACCAGCATTGTTAAGCTGCGGTCGCACTGATACGGATAAGGAAGATACATGAAGCTCTACATCGCCCCAGGAAGTTGCTCGCTGTCCCCCCACATTGCGCTACGCGAAGCCGGCCTGGCATTTACTCTGGTACCGGTAGATACCAAAACCCACACCTATGATGGCGGCAAGGATTATTATCAAATCAATCCGCTGGGCTACGTGCCGGCGCTGGAGCTGGCAAACGGCGAGGTATTCAGAGAAGGCGTAACGCTGATTCAATATATTGCCGATCTGGCGCCAACCTCAGGCCTGGCACCGGCCAATGGCACCATCGAACGCTATCGGTTACTTGAATGGCTGAACTTTCTTACCAGCGAGATCCATAAGGGATTTGTGCCCATTTTTCATGGCGCCAGCGCGGGCAGCTATTTTGCCATCGCACAACGGAAGCTGTTTAATCAATTTAAATGGCTAGACGGACAGTTGGCGCAGCGAGAATATCTGTCATCCGACCGTTTCAGCATTGCCGACTGTTACCTGTTTGCCCTGACCAACTGGGCAAAGGCCGACTGGATGGTATCGGTATATGGGTTAGAGCTGGACTTGTCCTCGCTCGACCATCTGGCAGCCTGGCACAGCAGAATCATGCGCCGACCGACGGTGCAGGCGGCAATCAAGGCGGAAGGATTGGCGTTGTGAGATGTCGGCCGCGGCCGCGGCGATTATTTTTCTGGCCGCAAACCGCTTTAGCGTCGCCACGTTAGCGGGGTAACGCGAGGAATAGCTGAAAAGGAATAACGGGGTCAACAAGAGGGGTAAAAAGCGCTAACGTAAAGTGGTATCGGGAGAGTTGAACGCCTCTCCCGTTGAATCCGGCATCCCTGCGAGATCAAGCAAATCGAAACAGCTGAGCACGCCAGATGATTGAAGCATGATATAGCCGTTGATTTAACGGCTTATTTTTCTGGCAGCACAATGTCCTTGAACATCGCTTCAATGTCTTCGTTCGAACGCAGTGCAACGGCGGTATCAACCACGTCACGGGTCAAATGCGGTGCAAAACGCTGAATGAAGTCATACATGTAGCTACGCAGGAAGGTGCTGCGGCGGAAGCCGATCTTGGTGGTGCTGTAGGTGAAGATATCACGCGCATCAACGGTGACAAGATCCGGATCCTGAACCGGATCCACCGCCATGCTGGCGATCACTCCAACCCCCAACCCCAGCCGCACATAAGTTTTGATAACATCGGCATCGGTGGCGGTAAAAACGATACGCGGCGTGAGACCGGCACGGTTAAAGGCGGTATCCAGCTCCGAACGACCGGTAAAACCGAAGGTGTAGGTAACAATCGGGTATTCTGCCAGCTCTTCGATGGTGATCTGGCTTTTGCCGGCCAGAGGGTGATCGGGTTTCACCACCACCGCGCGGTTCCAGTGATAGCATGGCAGCATGATCAGATCGTCATACAGGTGCAGCGCTTCGGTGGCGATGGCAAAATCAGCCGTGCCCTTGGACACCGCTTCGGCGATCTGCGTCGGTGAGCCCTGATGCATATGCAGCGAAACGCGCGGGTAGCGTTCGATAAAGCCTTTGATGACGTTCGGCAGCGCATATCGTGCCTGCGTATGAGTGGTAGCAACATACAACGAGCCTTTGTCCGGGTAGGTATGCTCGCCGGCGACGGCTTTAATCGCTTCTACCTTAGATAGCACTTCACGCGCGATGCGTATGATTTCCTGACCAGCTGGCGTCACCTGGGTCAGATGCTTGCCGCTACGGGCAAAAATCTGAATGCCCAGCTCGTCCTCCAACATCCGCACCTGCTTACTGATACCGGGTTGCGAGGTATAAAGCCCTTCTGCTGTCGAAGACACATTCAGGTTGTGATTAACCACTTCCACAATGTAACGAAGCTGCTGCAATTTCATAACTTATACCATCCTAGGTTAAACACTGCGGCCGGGCCGCAATCAGATATATCGGTGTTTCCCGGTATGCTGAAGGCTGATGAGTTTACGCGCTATAAACACAGTGTTTACCCAGATGCTGAAGAAAACGCCGTTGTTAATAAGCTTTAATCATAAGAAATGTTTTTATATAACTACTATAACATGCTACAGCTTCAAGTATAGATCCCCGTCACACAATGATAACGATTAATCCGCATGGTTATCAACGCGCAAACTGCCGAGCAGGCACGAAAATCAATCGGGCCATACCCTGGACGCTCTTTTCAAGTCAAAAAAAACCAGCCTCGCGGGCTGGTTTTTAAGATTGTTGCCATCAGCAACACTTATTTCTTGGTTTCAACCCACTTGCCGTCGATATAGAATGCGGTCCAACCGGTAGCCTTACCATCTTTCTCGGCAGAAACATACTGCTGCTTGGTCTTGCGGCTGAAGCGCACCAGCGTCTTGTTACCTTCCGGATCGGCAACCGGCGCATCGGCCAGGTAGCGCAGCTTTTCTGGCAGGCGATCCTTGAAGCGTTGCAACTCTTCCACCAGCGGCGCACGGGTTTCGCGCGATTTAGGGAAGGTATTGGCAGCCAGGAACACGCCCGCCGCGCCGTCACGCAACACGAAATAGGCGTCAGACTTCTCGCACGGCAGCTCCGGCAACGGAACCGGATCTTCCTTCGGTGGCGCAACGTCGCCGTTACGCAGGATCTTGCGGGTGTTTTTACAGTCTTCGTTGGTGCAGCCCATGTACTTGCCGAAACGCCCCATTTTCAGGTGCATCTCAGAGCCACACTTTTCGCATTCCACAACCGGGCCATCGTAGCCCTTGATGCGGAACTCACCCTCTTCAATCTCATAACCGTCACAAGCCGGGTTGTTACCACAGACGTGCAGCTTGCGCTGGTTATCAATCAGATAGCTGTCCATTGCCGTACCGCACTTCTGGCAGCGGCGACGAGCCCGCAAGGCGTTGGTTTCCGCATCGTCCCCTTCGAGAACGTTGAGCACTTCCGTTTCGGGAATCAGATTGATGGTGGTCTTGCAGCGCTCCTTTGGCGATAGCGCATAGCCGGAGCAACCGAGGAACACACCGGTGCTGGCGGTACGAATCCCCATCTGTCGACCACAGGTCGGGCAGGCGATGCTGGTCAGCACCATCTGGTTTGGCCGCATGCCGCCTTCTTCCGGATCTTTTTCTGCCCTTTCCAGTTGCTCACTGAACTCGGCAAAAAACTCATCCAGCACCGCTTTCCATTCGGCGTGATTGTTTGCCACCTGATCCAGGCCATCTTCCATGCGCGCGGTGAAGTCGTAATTCATCAGTTCGCGGAAGTTTTCCTCCAGCCGGTCGGTAACGATTTCACCCATTTTTTCGGCGTAGAAGCGGCGGTTTTCCACCCGCACGTAACCACGATCCTGAATGGTCGAAATGATCGATGCGTAGGTCGACGGACGGCCGATACCGCGTTTTTCCAACTCTTTGACCAATGACGCTTCGCTGTAACGCGCCGGCGGCTTGGTGAAGTGCTGACTTGGGATCAGCTGTTGCAGATCCAGCTCGCTGCCGATTTCGACGTACGGCAAGGTACGATCTTCATCGCCTTTGCGCAGTGCCGGCATTACTTTGGTCCAACCGTCGAAGCGCAGCGTTCGGCCCTTGGCGCGCAACTGATAGTCGCCGGCCTGTACCGTCAGAGTGGTGGAATCGTATTGCGCCGGCGTCATCTGGCAGGCCACGAACTGCCGCCAAATCAGCTGATACAGCTTCTGCGCATCCGCCTCCATGTCTTTCAGCTGTTCCGCCACCACGCTAACGTCGGAAGGACGAATCGCTTCGTGCGCTTCCTGCGAGTTTTCTTTGCTGCTGTAGTGGTTAGGCGCTTTCGGCAGATATTTATCGCCGTAGTTATCGCCAATGTAACCACGCACCATGTTCAGCGCATCCTGGCTCAGGTTGGTAGAGTCGGTACGCATGTAGGTAATGTGGCCGGCTTCATATAGCCGTTGCGCCATCATCATGGTTTTCTTCACGCCAAAGCTCAGGCGCGTGCTGGCGGCCTGCTGTAGCGTAGAAGTAATGAACGGCGCGCCCGGCTTGCTGCTGGTCGGCTTGTCTTCACGATCGAGCACCGTATAACGGGCTTTTTCCAACAGGTTTAGCGCCGCATGGGTCTGATCGCGGTTGACCGGTTTAAACGGTTTGCCGCCGGCATGGGTCACTTCCATGCGCAGCGCGGTATCTCCCTTCGCCAGCAGGTCGGCGTGCAGTTCCCAGAATTCTTCCGGCACGAAGGCCTTGATATCGCGCTCGCGCTCTACCACCAGCCGCACCGCAACGGACTGCACACGCCCGGCGGACAGGCCGCGGGCGATTTTCTTCCACAGCAGTGGAGAAACCATGTAGCCCACCACACGATCCATAAAGCGACGCGCCTGCTGCGCGTTCACACGATCGATATTCAGTTCGCCCGGTGCTTTAAAGGCCTGCTGGATGGCGTTCTTGGTAATTTCGTTAAATACCACGCGGCTAAAACGCGTATCGTCGCCACCGATCACTTCCCGCAGGTGCCAGGCAATGGCTTCCCCTTCGCGGTCCAAGTCAGTTGCGAGGTAGATGTGATCGGCGTTTTCCGCCAGATTTTTTAACTCGGCAACAACTTTTTCTTTACCTGGCAGAATTTCATAATGCGCTTTCCAGCCATGATACGGGTCAACGCCCATTCGATTAACCAGCGCCGACGTTGCGTCTTTTTTAACTTTTTTCTTGGCTTTGTTTTCTGTTGAGTCAGCGCTCTTTTTGCTGGCTGAGCCACTGGTCGGCAAATCACGGATATGACCCACGCTGGACTTCACCACGTAGTCATTTCCTAAATATTTATTAATAGTTTTGGCTTTTGCCGGGGACTCAACTATTACGAGAGCTTTACCCATATTTACCTTTACCTAATTTATTTCTTCTAAAAAGAAGCCTTTTATCTTGCCGTATCGCAGCAATTCACATCTCTTTTTTATATTGCGGCAGTCTGGCAGGAGATCAACATATTTTTTCCCGTTGGCTGCTTAACTGCTCAACCTAAAGGCAAGTTACTGAAAATCCCTGCATTCCGCTCACGTCCCAGAGGCATGAACGACGCTGGCCCATTGGCAGCGTAAACAAAATCTTCCACCCGATACCACAAAATCCCACACTGTACCTGATAAAAAACGCCACGCAACCTAATTAGCACGGAAAGGATGATTTCGCCAATCGGTAACAACAACTGGCCATCCAGATGGCAAATAAACCCGACTCGGTTTGCGGCCAAACGCCAACCGGCGTTAGAATATGCGCAGAGTATATGTCTGGAGTGTAATAAATGCGCACTAATACATCCCCAATCACCCGACAACGTCTGTTGTCAGAAGCAAATAACATCATTCGCCAGCATGAAGATTATCTTCACGGGATGGAAGCCACCGAGGTGGAACAAAAAAGTGGGGTTTTAGTTTTTCGCGGTGAATTCTTTCTAGATAAGGACGGCTTGCCAACCGCAAAAACGACGGCGGTGTTTAATATGTTTAAACATCTGGCGCACCTGCTTTCTGATAAATATCATCTGGTCGACTAGAAAAAACAGGGGGCCGAAAGCCCCCCCTTTTACCTTACAATAACGGTTTTTCCCCACGTTGCCACCAGCGCAACAGCAGGCGATCGGCGCTTTGCGCCACGCTGCCGGTGAATCTGTCCATCAAGCGCTTGCGCCGGCTGTAACGTACCCCGACCACTTCATGATTTTCCATCTCGGCGATCAGCAAGTCATCGCTGGTGCCCACTGCGTCAATCAGCCCCTTTTCCTTCGCCTGGGTACCAAACCAATGCTCGCCGGTCGCCACGCTGTCAATGTCCAGCGACGGTCGCTGCTGATGCACAAACTGTTTGAACAACTCGTGAGTTTCGTTCAGGTCTTCGCGAAACTTGTCGCGCCCCTGTTCGGTGTTTTCACCAAACAGCGTCAGCGTACGCTTGAACTGGCCGGCGGTATGCAGTTCGACATCGATATCGTTCTTTTTCAGCAGGCGATGGAAGTTGGGTATCTGCGCCACCACGCCGATCGAACCGATGATGGCGAAAGGTGCTGCCACGATACGATCGGCCACGCAGGCCATCATGTAACCGCCGCTGGCCGCCACTTTGTCCACCGCGACCGTCAGACGGATGCCGCCCTTGCGCAGGCGCTCGAGCTGCGACGCTGCCAAGCCATAACCGTGTACCACGCCACCTGGGCTTTCCAGTCGCAGCAGCACTTCGTCTTCCGCCGTGGCCACCGCCAGCACCGCCGAAATTTCTTCCCGCAGCGAGGTCACTTCATGGGCATCCATGCTACCTTTGAAATCCAGCACGTACAGGCAGGGCTTGCTCGCTTGCGCTGCACCGGATTTCGCACGCTGCTTTTTGAGCTTGTCGTCGGCCTTGGTCTGCTTCTTGAACTGTTTACTCCACATCTTTTGTTCTGCCGCACCCATCCGCGCCAGACGCATTTCACGCTGCATTTCACGATACTGCTCACCGAGATCGGTGAGTTGCAACTCCCCTTTTTGCTGACTTTTACGTTGCCCCAGACTCACCGCCAACAGCGCCAGCGCGGCGATGGCAATCACCACCGTGGCGACCTTGGCCAAAAACAGGCCGTAAACAGATATAAACTCCACAGATTCCGCCTTTTTTACAGGTTGTTAGTATGCTCCGCTCATTCTAGCCAACCGACGCTGCGACTGTCGCGGGCAAATGAAAAATTACCTGCATCAAGATGCAACGCGCCAACAACGTCAAACGGGCGAGAATCGGAGGTAATGGGGGCATTTTATGCGCAACCAAGCTGAGATTGTTCCGTTTTTGTTACAAAAGAATGCCGTTTCTACCGGCTAATCATTGAAAATACGATCCATTTCAGGCATATAACACGCATTATTCATCAAATTGATCGAACAAATTCGCTGCGGGGCCAGCCTGGCGGTCGAGCCTTTGCTCCCCCTTGACTGGCCTCCTCACCTACTGCATTTCCCCCAACCACGCGGGAAGGCAATCTCGGCGCGAGGAATTATTGTGCACTACAACCCCAAACACGACCTGCTCGACCAACGCATCATTCTCGTTACCGGCGCCGGTGACGGCATCGGCCGAGAAGCCGCGCTGACCTATGCCCGTTTCGGCGCGCAGCTGGTGCTGCTTGGACGTACCGAAAGCAAACTGCAGGCGGTGCAACACGAAATAGCCGCCCTCGGCGGTCGACCGGCGTATACCATCACGCTGGATCTGCTCCATGCCACGCCACAACAGTGCCAACAGCTTGCTGACGAGCTGGCGACCCAGGTGCCGCGCCTAGACGGTGTGCTGCATAACGCCGGTCTGCTGGGCGACATCGTGCCGATGGCCGACATTGACATGAAGATGTGGAACGAGGTGATGCAAGTCAACGTCAACGCCACCTTTATGCTGACTCAGGCACTGCTGCCGCTGTTGCTGAAATCCAGCGCCGGTTCCCTGGTGTTCACCAGCTCAAGCGTCGGTCGGACGGGCCGCGCCAACTGGGGCGCCTATGCGGTTTCCAAATTCGCCACCGAAGGCATGATGCAGGTGTTGGCGGAAGAATATAAAAGTCGCAACTTGCGGGTAAATTGCATCAATCCGGGGGGAACACGCACCAACATGCGGGCAAACGCCTTCCCAGACGAGGATCGCAACAAGCTCAAGACTCCGGCCGATATCATGCCGCTTTACCTATATTTAATGGGCGATGACAGCCGCCGTAAAACCGGCATGAGCTTTGATGCCCAACCCAATCGCAAACCCGGCGCTGCCGAATAGGAGAAAGCCCACATGGCCGAAGATCGCCACCAGCAACGGCAACAGCGCCTGAAGGAACAGGTCGACGCCCGTATCGCCAGTGCACAGGACGAACGCGGTTTAGTGCTGGTATTCACCGGCAACGGTAAAGGCAAGACCACCGCCGCGTTTGGCACGGTTACGCGCGCGGTCGGCCATGGCATGCGCGCCGGGGTGATCCAGTTCATCAAGGGCGAATGGCCAAACGGCGAAAAAAATCTGCTCCAGCAACACGGCGTGGAGTTTCAGGTGATGGCCACCGGCTTTACCTGGGAAACGCAGAACAGAGACACCGACAGCGCCGCCTGCCAGGCGGTATGGCAACACGGCAAGCGAATGTTGGCCGACAGCGCCCTGGATCTGGTGTTATTGGATGAAGTGACCTATATGGTCAGCTATGGCTATCTGGCACTGGAAGAACTGTTGACGGCATTGGCGCAACGCCCTACCCATCAGACGGTGATTATTACCGGGCGTGGTTGCCATCGAGATGTGCTGGAACTGGCAGATACCGTGACCGAGATGCGCCCGGTAAAACATGCGTTTGATGCCGGCATCAAAGCGCAGCAGGGAATTGATTGGTGATATCCACGTAGCCGCCACCTGCGGCTACGTGGCAGCGCTTAGTTACGCTTGCTTGGTTTGCCCGGCTTGCCGCCCGAGGCGCTACGACGGCCGGATGATACCTGGCTGTGACGCTTGACCGCGCGGCGGATCTGGTTCGCCTTGACACGGCGACGCTCGCGTTCCACCGGCAGTTTGCTGACGGTTTCCGGTTGCAGGTCGACCAGTTCACGCAGGTAGTTGATGGCTGGCAGATCCAGTTCGGTCCAACCGCCGCGTGGAATGCCCTTCGGCAAGTTGATGTCGCCATAGCGGACGCGGATCAGGCGGCTGACCTGCACGCCGACCGCTTCCCACAGGCGACGTACTTCGCGGTTGCGTCCTTCGGTCAGGGTAACGTTATACCACTGATTGAGGCCTTCGCCGCCCTGAAAACTGATGGTGCGAAACGCCGCCGGGCCATCTTCCAACTGCACGCCACGGCTGAGCTGCTTTACTTTGTCGTCGTCAATCTGGCCGAAGACACGCACCGCATATTCTCGCTCGACTTCGCGGCTTGGGTGCATCAAACGGTTGGCCAACTCGCCGTCGGTGGTGAACAGCAGCAGGCCCGAGGTGTTTACGTCCAGGCGGCCAACGGCGACCCAGCGTGACCCACGCAGTTTAGGCAGACGATCGAACACCGTTGGGCGGCCTTCCGGATCGCTACGCGTGCAGAGTTCACCTTCTGGCTTGTAGTAGGCCAATACGCGACAAACCGCTTCTTCAGATTCCTTGATCGAAACAACGTGCCCGTCCAAACGGATTTTCATCCCCTGGACAACTTCAACCCGATCGCCCAGCTTGGCGATTTTACCGTCAACGCTGACGCGCCCGGCTTCTATCATGGTTTCGATTTCACGGCGCGAACCGTGGCCGGCACGCGCTAAAACTTTCTGTAACTTTTCGCTCATTGAGCAACCTCTAGTGTCGCCTTCACAGGCGTCGTATATAATAGCTTCATCAACAAGTTAGCTTGAAAAATCGCTAACCTGCCGGATTATAAGAATTTTTTAAAAAAGCACGCCAAAGGGCGTCACGGCAGATGCCACGCCCGATGCTCAGGGGTCAGACATACTACACGAATTTTAAGCTAAAGGGTTCTAATAAATCGACCTGAAGCCGGCCTGGCGACTGGCCGTGGCACCTGGTCGAGATATCGGCGCAAGGCGGTCACCTGAGCGCTTCAAGGGCGGCAGTACCACCGGTGGAACCGGCAAATCAAGCGGTCGACGCGTAGCGTTAACCACAGAGCGTGTAAATCCGCCAGCAAATCCACAGCGTCAAGTGCCAACGTTACGTCATCCGGCGATCGTTCATGACAGTGCCAGTCCAGGCTGATAATCCGGTAACGTTCAGAGGCTAGCGCAGGCTCGCACCAGCCAGGCAACAGCGGCAGCGTCATTGGCCCACTGCCGCATTGCTGATGATCCCCGTGATATTGTCACGAACAAACGCTGTCATATTCCCTCCTTGCTCGAACGGTTCGAGGTGAATGTCGGAGTTAAAATGACAGCGCCAGGCAAGCTAAGTGATTGAATAAAAATCTGGAATTTGCGAATCGCGCCGAATGGCACAATCGGCACGAAATGCACTGGCATCAGTGCCGTTGACACGGGAAAGCGGATGACAGTGCCAGCATGATCACCGAAGGTGCCGAATAATGAAGTTGCTCTGGGTGTTCGTTCAAATATTGCATCACCGCATCCGACGCCATACCGACACTCATGCCGGTATCGGGGCAAATATTGCGGTTACCCTGCATTGAGTAAGTATCAAATACGCCGGCGACATACCCCATGAACATGCCGCCATCCAGCGCTTGTGCCACGGTTGCCGCACCGTTTTTGTTTTTTACGTAACCTTCACTTTCGGAGAGCAACGCACTACCGGAGTAAAAACCGGCGTTTGCCGCAAACGAAACCAGTAATACCGCCGCCATAAAAGCCTGTTTAATCATCGCCACGCATCCTGCCGTTATCAGTTTTGTCCTAGTAGAATAGCGCTTTTCACGGCGCTTGCCGCCGTGGGGCGCTATTTTTCAGAATTTGTTGATGGCACGGCGGCGATTTTCAACGAAATGGCGTAGGATCGCCTGCCCCTTCACGCACCACTTCCGGCGAAGATTCAGTTAGATCGATCACCGTGGTTGGTTGTTGTCCCAGGAACCCGCCATGAATCACCAGATCGACCTGTTTGCCCAAATGATCGCTGATTTCTTCCGGATCGGATTCGGCAAAGTCATTGCCCGGCAGCATCAAGGTGGTCGACATCATCGGCTCGTTGAGCTCTTCCAGCAACGCCAGCGCGATCGGGTTGGACGGCACACGTAACCCGATGGTCTTGCGCTTGTCGTTCATCAGGCGGCGCGGCACTTCCTTGGTCGCCTTGAGAATAAAGGTGTAATGGCCCGGCGTGTTGTTTTTGATCAGGCGAAACGCGCTGTTATCCACATAGGCATAGGTAGACAGTTCGGAAAGATCGCGACACATCAAGGTAAAATTATGATTGCCGTCCAATTGACGAATGCGACAAATACGTTCCATTGCGGCTTTTTCTTCCAGCTTGCAGCCTAGCGCGTAGCCTGAATCGGTCGGGTAGACGATTACCCCGCCCTTGCGCAGTAATTCCACGGCCTGATTAATCAAACGTGGCTGAGGGTTATCTGGATGAATATAAAAAAGCTGGCTCATGTATTGCTCCTAAAATGGTACTCGCGGACGGCCCCGCCCACGTTGTTCGCCCGACGCCTTACGTCAGGATCGCTACTGCGCCAGTGGCCAATCGCGCCAGACTGGCTCTACGCCACCTGGCAGCCACAGCTTGCGGCCAAGTTCAATCCACGAACAGGGCTGATGGAAGTCCGAACCCTGAGATGCCAGTAGTTGGAAATCCTGCGCATAGGCGGCCAATTGGGTGCGCTCGTTCGGCGCCTGTTGGCATTGCGCGACTTCCATCGCATCCCCGTGCTGTTCGGCAAAGTGTGCCAACAAACGTTTCAGCCACTTGGCCGTCAGATCGTAACGCCCAGGGTGAGCCATTACCGCCTGTCCACCGGATTGATGAATCACATCAATAGCTTGTTTTATTGTACACCACTGCGGCGGAACGTAGCCGGTTTTCCCTTTCGCCAGATATTTCTTGAATACCTGCGCCATGTTGTCCGCTACGCCTTTCTGCACCAGATAACGGGCAAAGTGCCCACGGGTCACCGCGCCGCCGTCAGCCAGGCGCTGAGCACCTTCATAGGCGCCGTCGATGCGTGCCTTGGCCAGCCGCAGGCCGATTTCCTGCGCGCGCAGCGTGCGCCGTTCACTTTGTTCGGCCAGCAATTGCACCATTGCCGGGTGTGTAACATCAATGTTCAAGCCGACGATGTGAATTTCGTGATTTTCCCACAGCGTCGAGATTTCAACGCCGTTGACCAATTGCAGCGGTAGCGCCAGCTGTGCGATGGCCGCAGCAGCCTCGGCCAGGCCGGCAGTGGTGTCATGATCCGTAATGGCCAATACGCCTACCCGCATCTCCACCGCCCTTTGCACCAGTTGCGTTGGCGTCAGGTAGCCGTCAGAGGCGGTGGTATGGCTATGAAGGTCGTACAGCGTAAATGCGGAGGGCTGAGGGTTACTGTCAGTCAAAAGAAATATCCGGCTATGGCTTGGGCGGTCATCATAGCCTCTATTGCCGGTTGGACGGAAATCTATTCTGCGCCTACGCCGGTGGGCTGCACGGGCGGTGGAAGGGAAAAATACCCGATGGCGCTATCATATTGTGTAAAAAGAGGGTTGACATTACCGCCGCGAACCAGTTAACTAGTACACAAGTTCACGGCATTGACCGTGTTGAATATCCCGTCGGATGATAACCAGAGAGAGCATAAAAATGAGCAAACAGACTTCTCTTCTTCGTTGGTGGCGTACCTCCCTTTCGCGGGCGGTGTAATCGCATACCTGTCATCTGACACTGCAGATTCTCCAAGCCCGCCGTTACGCGGGCTTTTTTATGGACAAAATTTAACTGGAACCACCGATAATGACCAAACCACAACTGACATTGCTGAAGGCCGAAGCCAGTTATCGCGGCGATCCCACCACCATTTTTCACCAGCTGTGCGGCGCACGTCCAGCCACCCTGCTGTTGGAGTCCGCGGAAATCAACAGCAAGCAAAACCTGCAGAGCCTACTGGTGATCGACAGCGCGCTGCGCATCACCGCGCTGGGCCCTCGGGTCAGCATGCAAGCCCTGACCGCCAATGGCGCGGCCCTGCTGCCGCTGCTGGACGAAGCGTTACCGGCAGAAGTGAATAATCAAGCGCGGCCAAATGGCCGTGAGCTAACCTTCCCGCGTATTGACGCGGTACAGGACGAAGATGCCCGTCTGCGTTCATTGTCGGTGTTCGACGCATTGCGTACGCTGCTGAAGGTGGTGGACTCACCGGCAGACGAGCGTGAAGCCATGATGCTTGGCGGCTTGTTTGCTTACGATCTGGTCGCCGGTTTCGAAGATTTGCCTGAGCTGCGCCACGACCAGCGTTGCCCTGATTTCTGCTTCTACCTGGCGGAAACGCTGCTGGTACTGGACCACCAGCATGGCGTTGCCCGCCTGCAAGCCAGCGTATTCACCGGCGACAATGCCGAACGGCAACGCCTGCAACAGCGCCTGCAACAGGTTCAGCAACAGCTGAAGCAGGCGCCGCAGCCAATCCCGCATCAGACATTGGCAGACATGCAGTTGAGCTGCAACCAGAGCGATGAAGAATACAGCGCAGTGGTCAGCCACATGCAACAGGCTATCCGTCAGGGTGAAATATTCCAGGTGGTGCCGTCGCGCCGCTTCTCGCTGCCGTGCCCGGCACCGTTGGCAGCCTACCAAACGTTGAAGGACAGCAATCCAAGCCCTTACATGTTCTTCATGCAGGACAACGACTTCACGCTGTTCGGCGCCTCGCCGGAAAGCGCGCTGAAATATGACGCCAGCAACCGTCAGATCGAGATCTACCCGATCGCCGGCACCCGTCCTCGCGGGCGGCGTCAGGACGGCTCGCTCGATCTGGATCTCGACAGCCGCATTGAACTGGAAATGCGCACCGACCATAAAGAGCTGGCGGAGCATCTGATGCTGGTTGACCTGGCGCGCAACGATCTGGCACGCATTTGTACCGCCGGTAGCCGTTACGTCGCCGACCTGACCAAAGTCGACCGCTATTCTTTCGTCATGCATCTGGTGTCTCGGGTGGTCGGCAGCCTGCGTAGCGATCTCGACGTGCTGCACGCCTATCAGGCCTGCATGAATATGGGCACGCTGAGCGGTGCGCCCAAAGTACGCGCCATGCAACTGATTGCCGCCTCCGAAGGCAGTCGTCGCGGTAGCTACGGCGGCGCGGTGGGTTACTTCACCGCCACCGGCGATCTCGATACCTGCATCGTCATTCGTTCGGCCTATGTCGAAGACGGCATTGCCACCGTACAGGCCGGCGCCGGCGTGGTGCTGGACTCCATACCCCAGGCGGAAGCCGATGAAACCCGTAACAAAGCCCGTGCCGTGCTGCGTGCCATCGCCACCGCGCATCATGCCAAGGAGGTATTCTGATGGCCGATATTCTGCTGCTCGACAACGTCGATTCCTTTACCTACAACCTGGTCGATCAACTGCGTTCCAGCGGCCATCAAGTGGTGGTTTACCGTAATCAGGTTGCTGCCGAGGTGATCATTGACCGTTTACAGCAGATGACGCAGCCGGTGCTGATGCTGTCGCCCGGTCCCGGAACCCCGGCCGACGCCGGCTGTATGCCGACACTGCTGCAACACCTGCGCGGCCGGTTGCCAATTATCGGTATCTGCCTTGGTCACCAGGCGATTGTCGAAGCCTATGGCGGCCATGTCGGTCAGGCCGGCGAGATCCTGCATGGCAAAGCGTCTGCCATCAGCCACGACGGCGAGGCGATGTTCAACGACATGGCCAACCCGCTGCCGGTGGCACGCTACCACTCGCTGGTCGGCAGCAACATCCCGGCAGCACTGACCGTCAACGCCCAGTTCGGCGATATGGTAATGGCGGTACGGCACGAGGCCGATCGCGTATGCGGCTTCCAGTTCCACCCCGAATCTATTCTGACCACCCAGGGCGCACGTTTGCTGGAGCAAACTCTGGCCTGGGCGCTGGCGAAGTAAGCAGAGGACACATTGATGCAATCTATTCTTGAGAAGCTGTACCGTTCAGAATCAATGGACCAGCAGGAAAGCCAGCAGTTATTCAGCGCCATCGTGCGCGGTGAGCTGGAGCCAAGCCAGTTGGCCGCCGCTCTGATCAGCATGAAGATCCGTGGTGAACGCCCGGCAGAGATCGCCGGCGCAGCGCAGGCGTTATTGGCCGATGCCCAACCGTTCCCACGGCCCGACTACGCATTTGCCGATATCGTCGGCACCGGCGGCGACGGCACCAACAGTATTAATATTTCCACCGCCAGCGCATTTGTGGCGGCGGCCTGCGGTGCCAAGATCGCCAAACACGGCAATCGCAGCGTCTCTAGCCGTTCAGGTTCTTCCGATCTGCTGGCGGCATTTGGCATTCGCCTGGATCTGCCGGCAGAGCAGGCGCGCAAGGCGCTGGACGAACTCGGCGTATGTTTCCTGTTTGCGCCGCAGTATCACACCGGGTTCCGCCATGCGATGCCGGTTCGCCAGCAGTTGAAAACCCGTACGGTGTTCAACGTGCTGGGCCCGTTGATTAACCCGGCACGCCCGCCGCTGGCGCTAATTGGCGTTTACAGCCCGGAACTGGTGCTGCCGATTGCCGAAACTCTGCGCGTGCTGGGTTATCAGCGCGCTGCGGTGGTGCACGGCGGCGGTATGGACGAGGTCGCCATCCACACCACCACCCAGGTGGCCGAACTGAACAACGGCGAAATTGTCAGCTACAGTCTGACGCCGGCTTCCTTCGGTCTGGACAGCTATCCGCTGGCATCGCTGCTGGGCGGTTCGCCGGAAGAAAACCGTGACATTCTGACACGGTTGTTACAAGGTAAAGGTGACCCGGCACACGCCGCTGCGGTGGCGGCTAACGTGGCGTTACTGCTGAAGTTATTCGGACAGGAAGACCTGCGCCATAATGCGCAGCAGGCATTGGAGATGATTCATAGCGGACAGGCCTATGAGCGTGTGATCGCTCTGGCAGCAAGAGGATAAATGATGCAGGAAACCGTGCTCAACAAGATTGTTCGTGACAAGGCGCAATGGGTCGCAGCACGACAGCAACAACAGCCGCTGGTCAGCTTCCAGCAGGACATCACCCCCAGCACACGCAGTTTCTACCATGCGCTGCAGGGCACCAGAACGGCGTTTATTCTTGAATGCAAGAAAGCGTCGCCCTCCAAGGGGCTGATTCGCGAAAACTTCGATCCGGTGGAAATTGCCGGCGTCTACCGGGATTATGCGTCGGCGATTTCGGTACTGACTGATGAAAAATACTTCCAGGGCAGCTTTGACTTTTTGCCGCTGGTCAGCAAAACCGTGAGCCAGCCAGTACTGTGCAAAGACTTTATCATCGATCCGTACCAAATCTACCTGGCGCGCTATTATCAGGCCGATGCCATTCTGCTGATGCTGTCGGTGCTGGATGACGATCAATACCGCCAGTTGGCGGCGGTAGCGCACAGCCTCGACATGGGCGTGCTGACAGAAGTGATCAGCGAAGAGGAATTACAGCGTGCGATTGCGCTGGAGGCCAAAGTGGTCGGCATCAATAATCGCGATCTGCGCGATCTGAGCATCGATCTGGATCGCACTCGCACGCTGGCACCGCGGGTGCCGCACGGCGTGACGGTAATCAGCGAATCCGGCATCAACAATTACGGCCAGATCCGCGAACTCAGCCGCTTTGCCAACGGTTTTCTGATCGGTAGCGCGCTAATGTCGGAAAGCGATCTGCGTAACGCCGTGCGCCGCGTGTTGCTTGGCGATAACAAGGTCTGCGGTCTGACGCGGGCGCAAGACGCTGCGGCGGCCTATCGGGCCGGTGCCAACTATGGCGGATTGATTTTCGTCGGCCGCTCACCGCGCTATGTGGACATCAGCCGCGCGCGCGAAGTGATTTCCGGCGCCCCGCTCGACTATGTCGGCGTGTTCTGCGATGCACAGGTAGATACCGTGGCGCAAACCGTTGAACGCCTGGGCCTGAAGGCAGTGCAGTTGCACGGCACGGAAGATCAGCCATACATCACTACGCTGCGCGCCAAACTGCCGTCCTCATGTCAAATCTGGAAAGCGCTGAGCGTAAAAGACCGCGTGCCGGCTCGTGAGCTGCAACATGTTGATCGCTATCTGCTGGACAACGGCGCCGGCGGCACCGGCCAACGCTTCGACTGGAGTGTGCTGCACGGAGAAAACCTCGATAATGTGATGCTGGCCGGCGGCTTGAGCGCCGACAACTGCGTCGAAGCTGCCCAGCTCGGCTGTGCCGGCCTGGACTTCAATTCCGGCGTTGAAAGTACGCCTGGCATCAAGGATGCCGATCGTATCGCCGCAGTGTTCCAGACGCTGCGTGCCTACTGATGACGATATTTAACCAAGTTAATTGACGGGATACATAATGACGCTGCTTAACCCCTACTTCGGTGAATTTGGTGGTATGTACGTACCGCAAATTCTGATGCCGGCCCTGAATCAATTGGAAGAAGCCTTCGTCAGCGCCCAGCGCGACCCAGAATTCCAGGCTGAATTTATCGATCTGCTGAAAAACTATGCCGGGCGACCAACGGCGCTGACGCTGTGCAAGAATCTGACCGCTGGCACCAACACCAAGCTGTATCTGAAGCGCGAAGACTTGCTGCACGGCGGCGCGCATAAAACCAACCAGGTGCTGGGACAGGCGCTGCTGGCCAAACGAATGGGCAAAAAGGAAATTATTGCCGAAACCGGCGCCGGTCAGCACGGTGTAGCTTCGGCGCTGGCCAGCGCCCTGCTAGGCTTGAAATGCCGCGTGTACATGGGCGCAAAGGACGTCGAACGCCAGTCGCCAAACGTGTTTCGCATGCGGCTGATGGGGGCAGAGGTCATCCCGGTACACAGCGGTTCTTCTACCCTGAAAGACGCCTGTAACGAAGCGCTGCGCGACTGGTCCGGCAGTTACGACAAAGCGCACTACATGCTCGGCACCGCCGCCGGCCCGCACCCGTATCCAACCATTGTGCGTGAATTCCAGCGGATGATCGGCGAAGAGACCAAGGCACAGGTGTTGGAACGCGAAGGACGCCTGCCCGATGCGGTTCTGGCCTGCGTCGGCGGCGGCTCCAATGCCATCGGCATGTTCGCCGACTTTATCGACGAAACCAGCGTCGGGCTGATCGGCGTGGAACCGGCCGGCCTCGGGATCGAAACCGGCCAGCATGGCGCGCCGCTGAAGCATGGCCACGTTGGCATCTATTTCGGCATGAAGGCGCCGATGATGCAAACCGCCGAAGGGCAGATCGAAGAGTCGTACTCGATTTCCGCCGGGCTGGATTTCCCTTCCGTCGGGCCGCAGCACGCCTATCTCAATAGCATCGGCCGTGCGGAATACGTGTCAATTACCGATGACGAAGCGCTCGATGCGTTCAAGGCGCTCTCCCGCCATGAAGGTATCATTCCGGCGCTGGAATCTTCTCATGCGCTGGCCCATGCGCTGAAAATGATCCGTGAAACGCCGCAAAAAGAGCAGATTCTGGTGGTTAACCTGTCCGGCCGCGGCGACAAGGACATATTTACCGTTCACGATATTTTGAAAGCACGGGGAGAAATCTGATGGAACGTTACCAGCAACTGTTCAAGCGCCTGGAGAGCCAGCGGGAAGGCTCTTTCGTACCCTTCGTCACGCTGGGCGATCCCAATCCGGCGCTGTCACTGCAAATTATCGATACCCTGATCGAAAACGGCGCGGATGCGTTGGAGCTGGGCATCCCGTTTTCCGATCCGCTGGCCGATGGCCCGACGATTCAAAACGCCGCGCTGCGGGCATTTGCCGCCGGCGTAACGCCCACCCAGTGCTTCGAAATGCTGGCGACCATTCGCCAAAAGCATCCGCAGATACCGATTGGTCTGCTGATGTACGCCAACCTGGTATTCCATAAAGGAATTGACGCGTTTTATCAGCGCTGTGCGCAAGTCGGCGTCGATTCGGTCCTGATCGCCGACGTGCCGTTTGAAGAGTCTGCACCGTTCCGCGCGGCGGCGTTGCGCCATGATATCGCGCCAATCTTCATCTGCCCGCCGAACGCCAGTGACGACCTGCTACGCGAAATTTCCTCACACGGCCGCGGTTATACCTATCTGCTGTCGCGTGCCGGGGTGACCGGCACCGAAAGCCGCGCCCAGTTGCCGCTGCACCATTTGGTCAACACGCTGCGTGAATACCACGCCGCGCCGCCGTTGCAGGGGTTCGGCATTTCCGAACCGTCACAGGTGCGCGATGCATTACAGGCCGGTGCCGCCGGCGCGATTTCCGGTTCGGCGATAGTAAAAATCATTGAACAGCACCAGCAACAACCGGCCGAGATGCTCGCCAGGCTGGGCGCGTTCGTCAGCGAAATGAAGGCCGCTACCCGCAGCTAGGCACAAAAAACACGGCGCGCATTTGAACTCATGCGCGTCTTGTCACACAATAGATCCTGTCCGTAGTTTCAAAAAAAATAACATTGCATGGAGAGTAATTTATGAAGCTATTCAAAACCCTTTCAGCCCTGTGTGCGGCGGCGGTGATGGCAATGGCGGTAAGCGCCTGTGCGCCGACGGCAACCTCTGAAGGAACTGGCGGGTATATTGATGACACGGTTGTGACGACAAAAGTAAAATCAGCGCTGCTGGCGGACAAATCGATCAAGTCGACAGAAATCAGCGTAGAAACCTTCAAGGGACGCGTGCAGCTGAGCGGCTTCGTCAGCTCCAGTGCCGATGCCAACCGCGCGGTACAGGTTACGCGCGGCGTTGCCGGCGTGAAATCGGTGGAAAACGTGATGCAAGTCAAGTAACTATGCAAACAGGGGGAGCCGGACGGCCCCCCTGCTTCAAGCATGGCACAAATCAGAAGCGGTAACCGGCACCGAACATGAACACCCATGGATCCAGACGCGTATCGATGCTGTGATGCTCACCGGCGGCATCGTCAAAGCGAACTTTTGTTTCGATATTCATCCACCACACCGACATGTTCAACATCCAGTGCTCGTCCAGGTTGTAGTCCAGACCGGCCTGCGCCGCCACGCCCCAGGAGTCTTTCAGGCTTAGGTTACTCAACCCGGCACCCTTGCCGTTGTCATTGAACTTTTCGTCAAAGAACGTGGTGTAGTTGACGCCGACCCCCAGATATGGCCGCAGTTTGTCCTGCCTGTCACCAAAATAGTATTGCGCCATCAAGGTTGGCGGCAGTTGATGCACCGTTGCAATGTCACCATTGACGGCTTTGCCGTTCAGCGACACCTTATGCCGAAACGGCGTGGCTGCCAGCAGCTCGATACCGATATTGTCGGTGGCCATATAACCGAAGGTCAGGCCGAGCTGAGTATTATTATCCGCCTTGAACGATCCCTGCCCCAGCACGTCATCCGAGCCGGTTGTCGGACGCACCGTTGCGGTACCCGCACGGAACAGGAAATCACCCGCTTGATGTGCACTTGCCACCATCGGGGCCATCATGGCCGCCAATACCACCAGAGTTGTCTTTTTCATTATCCATTCCATTAGTGTGGTTTACAGACTCGATGAATATACCTACTTCAGGGTATTTATGATCCAATCGAGATCACATCTTATGTGTAAATAAATTAATTCCTACCAAAAACAAGGTTACTTAACTGGTTAATAAATCAAGAATTGATCTGAATCAAAAAACGCCGTGAGCCGCCAGCGGTGTGAAACGCAAAATTTCAGTTGCCAAAGATCGGGCGACTGGGTAGTTTCTTCGCTTCATGTTGGTTTTGGTTGGTGGCCGTAAGGAGTCGGTGGGCAATCAAGATGAGCGAAATACTCAATCCCTGTGTCAGTTGTGGCGCCTGCTGCGCCTATTTTCGAGTGTCATTCTACTGGGCTGAAGCCGATGACGGCGGCGGCATCGTCCCTTCACACCTTACCGAGCCGTTAACCCCGTTTCTGCGTTGTATGCAGGGGACCAATAGCAAGTCCCCACGCTGTACCGCGCTGGAAGGCGAGATCGGTAACGCAGTGTCCTGTTCCATTTATCTTAATCGACCTTCGCCGTGTCGGGAGTTCGATCAATCCGGAGAAAACGGTATTCGCAACGAAGCCTGCGATCGGGCTCGCGCACGTTATGGCCTGCCGCCGCTGCCGGTTGTCATGCCGTTATCATTGCCGCCAACGACAATCGTCGAAGAAATCAGCGTCATGTCACTTGCGGGGTGCCACAGTGAGCCGGAACAGGGTACAATCGCCCACTGATTTGTCTCTGTTCTCGACGCCAAGGAGTCTGCATGCCTATCACGGCTAACACATTGTACCGTGACAGTTTTAACTTTTTCCGTAATCAGCTGGCCAGCATCTTGCTGATGGCTCTGCTGACCGCATTCATTTCGGTATTGCTTAATCAGGTTTTCAGCCCTGATGCCGAGCAGTTGAAGATTTTGACCGCAACGGAAAGCGATTTTGCTACATCCGCAGGGATGGGTATTCAGGACATCATTCAGCAAATGACGCCTGAACAGCAAATGGTGTTGCTGAAAGTGTCGGCTGCCGCCACCTTCTCGGCACTGGTCGGCAACGTGCTGTTGGTCGGCGGTATGCTGACGCTGATTCGTCTGGTGTCACAAGGCCAGCCGGTCAGTGCACTGCGTGCCATCGGCGCGGCAGCGCCGGAATTGCCGCGACTGTTGTTGCTGCTGTTCATCTGCACCCTGGTGATCCAGCTCGGCCTGACGCTGTTCGTGGTGCCCGGGGTGATTCTGGCCATCGCATTTTCTTTGGCGCCGGTGATAAGCTCTGCCGACAAGAAAGGCGTGTTCGCCTCGTTGAAACTGAGCGCCAAGCTGGCCTTCGCCAATGCACGGGTGATCGTGCCGGCGATGATGCTGTGGCTGGCGGCCAAATTGCTGGTGCTGTTCCTGGTCAGTCATCTGTCGGTGCTGACCCCGAACGTCGCCAGCGTGGTGCTGACCGCGCTGAGCAACCTGGTTTCTGCGCTGTTGCTGATTTACCTGTTCCGTTTGTATATGCTGCTACGCGGCTGATAAACAACAGACTTGCACAAGGGCACGCCACGGCGTGCCCTTTTTATTGTATTGCCGCCCGAAGCAATACCAACGTCAACACCAGAGCGTCTGCCCCTCGGCGAGTTCTCCTGCCACAGTTTGCGCCGCCACTTTGCCATTGGTAGCGACAGCCATCGGTGTTGAAGCAGCGCCCAGAAAACGGCCCTGCGTTAGCCGACGTTGCCACGCGGCACGATCTGATTATTATTGGGTATATCGTGCGGCCCACAGTATCAGCGACGACGCTAGGTAAATTCATGCAAATTCTTGCCAAACCGGCAGAAATTCTGCCGCCAAACGCCGATAATCGACAGCTTGCCGCGGTACACAGATCTGGCCGAATCCGGTATAGTCGACCGATGAATAGATGATGGATTGATTTATGAAGCAGTTTCTTGATTTCCTCCCGCTGATTGTTTTTTTTGCTTTTTACAAGCTCTACGATATTTATGTCGCTTCCGGTGCGCTGATCGTCGCCACCGCACTGGCGCTGGTCTTCACCTGGGTTAAATACCGCAAGGTCGAGAAAATGACGCTGATCACCTTCGTCATGGTGGCGGTATTTGGCACTTTAACCCTGGTTTTCCATAATGATTTGTTTATTAAATGGAAGGTCACAGTCATTTACGCGCTGTTCGCACTGGCATTACTGGTCAGTCAACTGGTGCTGAAGAAACCGCTGATCCAGCGCATGCTGGGTAAAGAACTGACGCTGCCGCAAGGGGTGTGGAACAGCCTCAATCTGGCTTGGGCGCTGTTCTTCCTGGCCTGCGGTCTGGCCAATATTTACGTCGCCTTTTGGCTGCCGCAAAGCGTCTGGGTCAATTTCAAAGTGTTTGGCCTGACCGCATTGACGCTGGTGTTCACCTTGCTGAGCGGCGTCTATATTTATAAGCACATGCCCGAAGAACAGAAAAAATAGTTACAAATTTGTTAATGCCCGTTGCCGTTGCCGCGGGCAGTATAATGTGATCCATTTCTCAAAAAGCAGACAGCTATGACACAACAACGACCTTTACCCAGTGGAGAACTGGTACTGCGCACGCTGGCGATGCCGGCAGATACCAACGCCAACGGCGATATTTTTGGCGGCTGGCTGATGTCGCAGATGGATATCGGCGGTGCCATTCAGGCGAAAGAGATTGCCGAGGGCCGTGTGGTCACGGTACGCGTTGACGGCATGACTTTTCTAAAGCCCGTTGCCGTCGGTGACGTAGTATGTTGCTACGCGCAATGCATCCGCACCGGTCGCAGTTCCATTACCATTAACGTCGAAGTATGGGTAAAGAAGGTTTCTTCCGCACCGATCGGTCAACGCTATCGCGCTACCGAAGCGGTATTTACCTATGTTGCGGTCGATGACGAGGGCAACTCGCGCGCGTTACCTGACGGCAAGCGCAACTTCCGCGTCGGTTTTGCCGAATAGCCTGACTGCCAGACAGTAAAAAGGGTCGCGATAATCGCGACCCTTTTCATTTGCAGCCGAGTAAGTATCAGTCCAGTGAAGCGCTGCCATCCAGTTTGAACTGAATGTTGACGATAAGATCCTTGCCCTCTTTGGCTTCATAGCGCCATCTGCGCATCGCCTGCTTCACTTCCCGCTCAAACATGTTGCGCGGTTGCGCGGACAAGATGCGCACGTTGCTGAGGCGACCATCGCTATCTACGTCAAACTGCACTCTGACTCGCCCTTCAATCTGTAACGCTTGCGCACGCGCCGGGTATAACGGAGCAACGCGGTTCAGCGGCTTTGGCCCCTGATTGTGCGAATTACCGGTCACCGGTGCGGTTGGAGCCTGTTTCACCGGCGCTTTGGCAACCGGTTTTGTCGGCGCATCGTTTTCAAACGGCGACGGTTCACGCGGCTCAGCCTTCTTCGGTTCGCGCTTCAATGGTTTTTCGATCTTCGGCTTGGGCTTTGGCTTCGGTTTCGGCTTCACCGGCTCTGGTTTTGGAATTGCCTTGGGTACCGGAGGCGGCTCAGGAATCGGTTCTGGCTCCGGCTCCGGCTCCGGCTGTACTTCTGGCTCCGGCTCCGACTGTGCTGGAGCCGGCGGCGGAGGCTCGGCCAAGGCGGCGGTATCGACCATCATGACGCTGATAGGCGCGTCCTCCGGTTTCGGCAAATCCATCATTTCCTTGACGGACGCATAGAGCAACGCGGCAACCAAGGCACTGTGCAAGCCAACGGAGAGGACAATCGGCACTGACAAACGGCGAATAAGGAACATCTTTTTTAGCGGCATAATGATTCTGTTTCCTCTGGTTCGCCAAGTTTAAATGCAAATAGCAATCATATTCAATAACGAAAGACAAACTATCGCTTCAATCGGCATGTTTCGTCGTTTTAGCTGCTACGAGCCCCAAAAACATTAACTTTCCATGCGCTTTTATTGCCACCAATACACCAATTTTTAACCTTGATGGTACCGATTCAACACGATAAAAAACCCGCCGCAGCGGGTTGTTCTGTCAGGGCGTTCGGCTTATTCATCATCGCCGTAATACAACACGCCAAGTTTGATCAATGGCCGTCCCTGCGCTTTGCGGTGCAGGTTGGTATCACGCAGGGAATAAACGCAGCCGCAGTATTCCTGTTGATAAAAGCGCTCGCGTTTGCTGATCTCGATCATTCGTGAAGCGCCGCCCTTTTTACGCCAGTTATAGTCCCAATACACCAGCTCGGGATACGGCGCGGCCGCGCGAATACCGCAGTCGGTGATTTGCTGCATATTCTTCCAGCGGGATATGCCGAGCGAACTGGAAATGGTGTCATAACCGTGTTCATGGGCATACAGCGCCGTGCGCTCAAAGCGCATGTCAAAGCACATGGTGCAGCGGATACCGCGCTCAGGTTCGTTTTCCATGCCCTTCGCACGGGCAAACCAATTGTCGGTATCATAGTCAGCGTCAATAATTGGCACCCCATGCTCCCGAGCGAAACGAATATTTTCCTCTTTGCGCAGCAGATACTCTTTTTGCGGATGAATGTTCGGGTTATAAAAGAAAATGGCGTAATCGATGCCGGATGCCTGTATCGCTTCCATCACTTCGCCAGAGCATGGCGCGCAGCAGGAATGCAGCAGCAATTTGCGCTTGCCTTCCGGCAGATGAAGTTGTTCTCTGACCAGTTCCGTCATTTCGCTACCCTTTGATTTATGGTGTCCATCATGCGCTCGGCACTATACGAATAAAGGGTAGTCGCTTCAAGGCATAAGCGCCGGCCACGGCAAAAACGGTTTCCTTGATGCCCATTTTGCGCTACTTTGTTTTTACCGTTGTATGGCAATGATTTTAAAGGTGAAAAATGCTTTATCTGATCTATGCACAAGACGTACCAGGCTCGCTGGAAAACCGCCTGTCGGTTCGCCCGGCCCATCTTGCCCGACTGCAGGCCCTACGTGACGAAGGCCGTTTGCTGGTAGCCGGCCCCAACCCGGCTATCGACAGCAACGATCCCGGTACTGCGGGTTTCACCGGTTCAACGGTGATCGCCGAATTTGCCTCTCTGGCAGCGGCTCAGGCCTGGGCCCAGCAAGATCCCTACGTCGCCGCAGGCGTGTATGGCGAGGTGGTAGTCAAACCGTTCAAACAGGTATTCTGAGCACAAAAAAAGCCAGCGCGGAGGTCGCTGGCCAAGGTCTTCGAGGGAATATTTTGTCCGATTACCTTAACCGTCAGCCATTTCTCTCGCCAGCTATCAGTGCGATAGGCATAGGGTAACGTTGGTTATTCTTCCTTAGCGGCAAGGAGGTAGCGTTGCATATCGGCAAACATCGCCTCCCACTGTTGCTGATCGATCTCCATCAGGCCAAAAAATCGCAGCATAAACGCCCCTTCAGTGGCCAGGAAAGCCAGGCGGGCACGCTTGCCCTGCTCACTGGTGACATCCAGTTGTTCAATGCGCCCACGATACCATTCGCGAGTGCTGTCAAGATGTTGCGGCGTTTGTATCAGCGTAGCCATCAGCCCGGCGGCTTTGGCGCTCGAGGCCTGATCGGAGCTGCATGTCGCCTGCATATGCGCCTGCACCCTGGTTAGCGGCGAAGGATCGCTACCGGCTATCTGAGCGAAAACCGCATCATACGCCTTGCCCCAACGTTCAAACATCGCATCAATCAGCGCATCCTTATTGCCAAAACAATACTGTACGCCCCCTTTGGAAATCCCCATTGCTTTGGCAACGGAATCGATGGTCAGTCCTGCCGCTCCCTGAGTGGCCACGATCTCTTCGGCGGCATCCAACACCCGGTCGCGATCGATGCTTCGTTGACGTCCCATTAGGGAATACCCTCTTTTCAATACATACGTATGGATTTATATTATAATCGTTAACCGTGGCCGATGGCCATGGCTCAGCGCCCAGCGACGATAGGGTTCGCGCTGTCTCCTGCTATTAGGACGTTATTATGCATGCAAATAATCGCTGGTTGATCCTGGCGATGGTCTCCACCGCACTTTTTTTGATCATCATCGACATGACGGTGCTGTATACCGCCTTGCCACGTTTGACACAGGCGCTCGACGCCAGCGCGTCAGAAAAATTATGGATCGTAAATGCTTATCCGTTGGTGGTGGCCGGCCTGCTGCCGGGCGCCGGCATGCTCAGCGACCGTATTGGCCATAAAAAAATGTTTATCGCCGGGTTGCCGGTATTCGCCCTCGCCTCTCTATGCGCCGCCTTTTCCATCAGCGCCGAGTGGTTGATCGCAGCCCGCGCCTTTTTGGCCGTTGGTGCGGCAATGATGATGCCCGCCACTTTATCTATCGTACGCCATGTGTTTTGCCAACCGCGGGAACGCGCCCTGGCAATCGGCATCTGGGCTGCGGTGGCGTCGGGCGGTGCGGCGGTCGGTCCGGTGGTTGGCGGCATGTTGCTGGAGTATTTCTGGTGGGGTTCGGTGTTCCTGATCAACGTACCGGTGGTCTTAGCGGTATTACCCTTCGCCTGGTGGCTGATTCCGCACTGCGGTGGGGATAATAAACGCCCCTATGACATCATCGGCTCCCTGCAAATCATGATCGGTCTGGTTGGCACCATTTACGCGCTGAAAGAGCTCAGTAAAAGCCAACCGTCTCTGGTCGCTCTGGTTTGTGCCGGCGCGCTGGGCATAGTGTTCCTGACGCTGTTCGTGCGACGTCAACGACGTGCCGAATTTCCAATGATCGACTTCACGCTGTTTCATAACCGGTTGTTCGCCGGCGGCGTATCCGTGGCCATTCTGTCAATGGTAGCCTTGGTCGGCGTCGAACTGGTGCTAAGCCAACGTTTGCAGTTGGTCAACGGCCTGACCCCATTGCAGGCCGGGCTGTTTATTTTGCCAATCCCACTGGCATCGGCGTTGGCCGGTCCGCTGGCGGGCCTGCTACTGCCGCGCTTTGGAGAATCACGCCTGATTCTGAGCGGCTGTGCGCTGACTACCGTCGCCTTTGTCGGCCTGGTGTGGTGCCACCAGTCCTCGCCGCTGTGGCAACTGACATGGCTGTTTGTTGCCGGTTTTGGTCTCGGGGGCGCAATTACCGCCGCGTCAACCGCCATCATGCTCAACGCCCCGGAAGAAAAGTCCGGCATGGCGGCGTCGATTGAAGACGTTGCCTACGAATTGGGCGGCGTATTGGGTGTGACGTTGCTGGGGGGACTAATGACGGCAATCTATAGCCACAGTTTGCATCTACCGACCGATATGCCGGTCTCCCGTCTGGCGTATGACAGTCTGGATGAAGCACTGCGTCTGGCATGGGCAATGAGCACGGAACAGGCCGCTCAACTGCTCGGCCTGGCGCGTGCCGCCTTCGATAGGGCCTTTGTTGCCGTGTTGACGGCGGCCGCGCTGCTGATGGCTCTGGGATGCGCAGCACTCAGCTACATCATGCGCAAATGAATCGGCAAACAACAAAACAGTCCCCGCAGGGACTGTTTTAGTCTTACCATTCGCAGGATACGGTAAACAGCAACGCCCGACGGTGCTGATCGTCCAATCGCCGCCGCACGCGAATGATGTGCCGGTAATGACATGACTGGCGCTCCAGCCAGCGGTGTCTACGGCGTTGACTCTGCCGCAACATACGCCAACGACCTACTTCATTTCTACTGCGTCTCATAATTACTTCGCCACTTCTGCTTACGATGCCAACCGCCGGCATTATAGACTTTTCTGCCAACGATCCAAGTCAGGCGTCGCTAAGACTCGCAGTGGCCAACAGAAACAAAAGTACCGCTTTTGCTTTCGCCAAGTGCCTTAGAGCAATCATATTTATGTCACTTAACCGTTGGGAAAAGGTTTCCCCTTTTCCGTTCTGTGCGTACACTCATCGTTGGTGGTTTGCGAACGGGATTTTTCGCCTTTATGACAACATTTTATACCGTAATCAGTTGGCTCATGGTATTCGGCTACTGGCTGCTTATTGCCGGTGTCACACTGCGTATTTTGATGAAGCGTCGCGCGGTGCCTTCTGCCATGGCGTGGTTGCTGATTATCTACATTCTGCCGTTGGTCGGCATCGTGGCTTATTTATCGTTTGGCGAATTGCACCTCGGCAAACGGCGGGCTGAGCGCGCCAAGGCCATGTGGCCATCGACCGCCCGCTGGCTCAAGGAGTTGAAAGAAAGTCGACGAATTTTCGCCACCGAATACAGCGAAGTGGCACGTCCGCTGTTTCAACTCTGCGATCGCCGCCAGGGCATCGACGGCGTCAAAGGTAATCAGTTGCAGTTACTGACCACCACCGACTCCACGTTGAAGGCGCTGATCCGTGATATCGAACTGGCGCGTCACAACATCGAAATGGTGTTCTACATCTGGCAACCGGGCGGCCTGGTCGATCAGGTTGCCGAATCCCTGATGGCCGCTGCACGCCGTGGGGTCCATTGCCGCCTGTTGCTGGACTCAGCCGGCAGCGTGCAGTTCTTCCGCAGCCCCTATCCCGGCATGATGCGTAACGCCGGCATTGAGGTGGTCGAAGCGCTAAAGGTCAATCTGCTGCGCGTTTTCCTACGCCGTATGGATTTACGCCAGCACCGCAAAGTAGTGCTGATTGATAACTATATTGCCTATACCGGCAGCATGAACATGGTCGATCCACGTTACTTCAAGCAGGACGCCGGCGTTGGCCAATGGATTGACCTGATGGCGCGTATGGAAGGCCCGGTAGCCACCACCATGGGTATTGTCTACGCCTGCGATTGGGAAATTGAAACCGGCCGGCGCATTCTACCGCCGCCGCCGGACATGAACATCATGCCATTTGAGCAGGAGAGCGGCCACACCATTCAGGTGATCGCCTCCGGGCCCGGCTTCCCGGAAGAAATGATCCATCAGGCGTTGCTGACCGCGGTGTACTCTGCCCGTGAGCAACTGATCATGACCACCCCCTACTTCGTTCCGAGCGATGACTTGCTGCACGCCATTTGCACCGCCGCGCTGCGCGGCGTCGAGGTAAGCATTATCGTACCGCGCGACAATGATTCGATGATGGTACGCTGGGCCAGTCGCGCGTTCTTTTCCGAGTTGCTTGAGGCCGGGGTGAAAATTTACCAATTCGAAGGCGGCCTGCTGCATACCAAAAGCGTACTGGTCGACGGCCAGCTGAGCCTGGTCGGCACGGTAAATCTCGACATGCGCAGCCTGTGGCTCAACTTTGAAATCACCCTGGTGATCGACGATGACGGTTTCGGCAGCGATCTGGCCTGCGTACAGGATGATTACATCGCCCGATCCAGACTGCTGGAAGCCCGGCAGTGGCTCAAGCGGCCGTTTTGGCATCGTATCGTCGAACGGTTGTTTTACTTTTTCAGTCCGCTGCTGTAAATGGCATGGCGGGCGTGGTTTAATAACGCCAAATCATTTGTTATCAGGATTTTTTTATGGACTTGAATAACCGCCTTACTGAAGACGAAACGCTGGAACAGGCATATGACATATTCCTGGAGCTGGCCGGCGACAATCTGGATCCGGCGGATATTCTGCTGTTCAACCTGCAGTTTGAAGAACGCGGCGGTGCGGAACTGTACGATCCGGCCGAAGACTGGCGGGAACACGTCGATTACGATCTGAACCCGGACTTCTTTGCCGAAGTGGTTATCGGCCTGGCCGACGCCGACGGCGAACCGCTCAACGACGTGTATGCCCGCGTATTGATCTGCCGTGAAAAAGATCACAAATTGTGCCATATTCTGTGGAAAGAATAATCGCCTCTGGCGCATAAAAAAACCTGCCAAACGGCAGGTTTTTTGTTTTTCGCGGGTGGTTACAGCGGATCAACCTTCAGGCAAGACACCGCATGTCGGAAACTGCCCTCCAGCAGCGGCCGCGTTTTGGCACACTCGGGCCCGGCAATCGGGCAACGGGTGCGGAACACGCAGCCGGACGGCGGATTGATCGGTGACGGCAACTCCCCCTCCAGCAACTGGATCTGCTTGACCTGCTCCTTGTCCGGATCGGGGATCGGCACCGCCGACATCAGCGCCTTGGTGTAAGGATGCTGCGGGTTCTGATACACCTCATCGTAGGTGCCCAACTCCACCGCGTGGCCCAGATACATTACCAGTACCCGGTCGGAAATGTGCTTCACCACCGCCAGATCGTGAGCGATAAAGATCAATGACAGGCCCATTTCGCGCTGCAGTTGCTGCAACAGGTTCACCACCTGCGCCTGTATCGAGACGTCGAGGGCGGAAACCGGCTCATCGCAAATCACCAGTTTCGGCTCTAATATCAAGGCACGCGCAATGCCGATACGCTGGCATTGACCACCTGAGAACTCATGCGGATAACGGTTGATCAGGTTTGGCAACAGCCCGACCTTTAGCATCATCGCCTTGACCTTATCCTTTACTTCCTGGCGCGGCATCTTCGGATAGTAGGTTCGCAGAGGTTCGGCGATGATTTCGCCAATGGTCATGCGCGGATTGAGCGATGCCAGCGGATCCTGAAAAATCATCTGAATATCGCTGCGGGTTTTACGCCAGTCAGCGTCGCTCATACCGAGCAGATCCTTGCCCAGCCATGCCACCTTGCCGCTGGTGGCCTTTACCAGGCCAATCAGCGCGCGGGCGAACGTTGACTTGCCGCAGCCGGATTCCCCCACCACACCCAGCGTTTCCCCTTCGAACAGGCGTAGCGTTACGCCGTCAACCGCCTTCAGCGTTTTAGGCGGCTGCCAGAACCACTGTTTGTCATCATGAATGTCGAAGTGCACCTTCAGATCGGCGACTTCTAGCAGAACTTTCTTGTCGGTTACAGTATTCATACCAATGCCTCCAGCGGTTTGAAGCAGGCGCGCAAGCGCCCTTCGCCAAATTGTTCCAATGGCGGAGCGCTGGCGCACTGTTCCATGGCATAAGGGCAACGCGGCTGGAACGGACAGCCTTTCGGCAAGCGCAGAAGATTGGGCGGATTACCGGGAATGGTCATCAACGATTCACCTTCCGCATCCAGACGCGGCACCGCATTGAGGAGGCCAATCGAGTACGGGTGGCTTGGGTGATAAAACACGTCGCGCGCACTGCCGTATTCCATGGTACGGCCGGCATACATTACCAGCACCTTGTTACAGATACCGGCCACCACTCCAAGATCGTGGGTGATCATGATAATGGCGGTGTTGAATTCACGTTTCAGATCGTTCAGCAAAGTCATGATCTGCGCCTGCACCGTAACGTCCAATGCGGTGGTTGGCTCATCGGCAATCAGCAGTTTCGGCCGGCACAGCAACGCCATGGCAATCATGACGCGCTGGCGCATACCACCGGAAAACTCGTGCGGATACATACGCATGCGCTTACGCGCTTCCGGCATTTTCACCGCATCGAGCATTCGCACCGACTCTTCGAACGCTGCACTTTTGCTCATGTTCTTGTGCAGCATCAGCACTTCCATCAGCTGTTCGCCAACGCGCATGTACGGGTTGAGCGAAGTCATCGGATCCTGGAAGATCATCGAAATTTCTTCTGCCCGCAACTTGTTGAGCTGGTTTTCCGGCAGGTTGAGTATTTCACGGCCGTTGAACCTGGCGGAACCGTCGATACGGCCATTACTGGCCAACAAGCCCATCAGTGCAAACGCCGTCTGCGATTTGCCAGAACCGGATTCACCGACAATACCCAGCGTTTCGCCGGCGCGCAGATCAAAGTTGAGGTCGTTGACCGCCGTCACATCACCGTCCGGCGTCGCGAAGGTGACGCGCAGATCCTGCACATCCAGCAGCAGCGGAGTTGCTGCCGTGTCCCGGGTTTGCAGCTGCGGGTTTTCAATGGTGCTCATGGTGGCACTCCTTAGCGATCTTTGGGGTCGAGGGCGTCACGCAGGCCATCGCCGATAAAGTTGAAACAAAACAGGGTGATAACCAGGAAACCGGCCGGGAACAGCAGCAACCATGGTGAAACTTCCATCGAGTTGGCACCGTCGCTCAATAGCGCCCCCCAACTGCTCAGCGGCTCCTGCGTGCCCAGCCCCAGGAAGCTAAGAAATGACTCGAACAGGATCATGCTTGGCACCAACAGCGATGCATACACCACCACTACCCCGAGCACGTTCGGCACGATGTGGCGCAGCACGATATTACGGGTTGATACCCCGCCCACCAGCGCCGCTTCGATAAATTCCTTACGCTTGAGGCTCAGCGTTTGCCCGCGCACGATACGCGCCATGTCCAGCCACGACACCATGCCGATCGCCACGAAGATCAACAGGATATTCTGCCCGAAGAAGGTCACCAACAGGATGACGAAGAACATGAACGGGAAGGAGTTGAGGATCTCGAGCAAACGCATCATCACCGAGTCTGTCTTGCCCCCCAAATAACCGGAAAGCGAGCCATATAGCGTGCCGACGATCACCGCCACCATCGCCGCGGCCACGCCGACCATCAACGAAATTCGCCCGCCGATTGCCACCCGCACCAGCAGGTCGCGGCCGGAAGAGTCGGTACCGAAATAGTGGGCAGACTCGATACTCGGCGCCGCCGACATCATCGCCCAGTCGGTATCGTCATAGGTAAATTGCGACAACCAGGGCGCCACGATCACGAATAGCGTGATCAGCGCCAGCACGAACAGGCTACCGACCGCCGCACGGTTGTGCATGAAACGACGGCGTGCGTCTTGCCATAGGCTACGCCCTTCCACTTCCAGCTTTTCGCTGAAATGCTCCAGAGCTTCGCTGTTCTTTTTAGTCAACATCATTGGCGTGCTCCAGCTTAATAACGAATTTTCGGATCGATAACGGCATACAGCACGTCAACGATCGCATTGAACAAAATGGTCAGGCCGCCGACCAGAATGGTCAGGCTCAGCACCAGCGAGTAATCGCGGTTCAATGCGCCATTAACGAACAGCTGGCCGATGCCCGGCAGACCGTATATGGTTTCAATCACCATCGAACCGGTGATAATGCCGACAAACGCCGGCCCCATATAGGACAGCACCGGCAGCAGCGCCGGCTTCAGCGCGTGGCGGAAGATAATGCGATGCATAGGCAGGCCTTTGGCGCGCGCGGTACGGATAAAGTTCGAATGCAGCACTTCAATCATCGAGCCGCGGGTGATACGCGCGATGCTGGCAATATACGCCAACGACAGCGCCACCATCGGCAGGATCATGAATTTCAGCGCCCCGCCGTTCCACCCCCCGCCCGGCAACCATTTCAAGGTGATGGCGAACACCAGTACCAACAGCGGCGCAACTACAAAGCTGGGTATCACCACCCCGGTCATGGCAAAGCCCATCACCGTATAATCCCATTTGGTATTCTGCTTGAGCGCGGCAATAACCCCGGCGCTCACCCCAAACAACACCGCCAAAATAAACGCCGCAGCTCCCAGCTTGGCCGAGACCGGGAATGAACTGGCAACCAGATCGTTGACCGAATAGTCTTTATATTTAAATGACGGGCCAAAGTCGCCCTGTGAAAGCTGCAATAAATAATGGCCGTACTGTTTCCAGATCGGGTCATTCAAGTGGTATTTCGCTTCAATGTTCGCCAATACTTCCGGTGGTAATGCGCGCTCACCGGTGAACGGGCTGCCGGGAGCCAGACGCATCATGAAGAATGAAATGGTAATAAGGATAAATAACGTCGGGATCGCCTCTAACAGGCGTCGAAGTATAAATTTCAGCATTGCCCTAACCCTGTGCTACAGCCTGAGGACGGCTTATTATTTTGACTGGGCCGCAGACAAACGCCCGCGGCCCTCACCGTATCAGTGCTTAATGATGTACAGATTTTTGTCGTACACGTTGTCCAGCGGGTCCTTACCGGTATAGCCACCAACGTAAGGCTTCACCAGACGGGCGTTGACGTAGTAGTAGACCGGCACGATGGCCGAATCCTTGTCCAGTTGAACTTCGGCCTTCTGGTACAGCGCGGCGCGTTCTTCTTTGGTTTTCGCCGTCAGCACGTCGGCCATCAAGCGGTCAAAGGTTTCGCTCTTGTAGTGTGGGGTATTACTGCTGCTGTCCGACAGCATCATGTTCAGGAAGGTGCTCGGCTCATTGTAATCGGCACACCAGGCGGCACGCGAGACGTCGTAATTGCCCTGATGACGGGTATCGAGGAAGGTTTTCCATTCCTGATTGACCAGTTTGACGTTGACGCCCAGATTCTTCTTCCAGATTGACGCAGCGGCAATCGCCAGCTTCTTGTGCAGATCGGAAGTGTTATACAGCAGGTTGAAGGTCAACGGCTTGTCCGGGCCGTAGCCAGCCTCCGCCAGCAGTTTCTTCGCTTCTTCGTTACGCTTGTCCTGCGTCCAGCCAAACCATTCCGGCGGCGTCAACTTGGCGCCATCGGTGTACGGCGGGGTAAAGCCGTAGGCCGGCAGATCGCCCTGATTTTTTACCTTGTGGACGATGATGTCGCGATCCATCCCCAGTTTCAGCGCTTCGCGCACGCGCACGTCGGTAAATGGCGCTTTCTGGTTGTTAATCTCGTAGTAGTAAGTGCACAGGTACGGATCCACATGCACTTCCTGCGGAATGTCTTTTTTCAGCTTCTGGAACAGTTCAATCGGCATGTTGTTATAGGTCATGTCGATTTCGCCAGTGCGGTAACGGTTCACATCGGTAACTTCCGATGAAATAGGCAGGAACGTGACTTTATTAATGATGGTTTTCGCGTTATCCCAATATTCCGGGTTACGTTCCAGGACGATGCGTTCGTTGACGACCCAATCTTTTAATTTATACGCGCCATTGCTGACGTAGTTCTGCGGCAGAGTCCACTTTTCACCAAATTTTTCTACCGCGTCTTTGTACACCGGCTTCATCGCGTAGTGTGGAGTCATTTCAACCAGATATGGCACCGGTTCGGTCAGCGTGACCTGGAACGTGTGATCGTCAATCGCCTTCACGCCCAGCGTCGATTTGTCTTTTTTGCCGGCGATGATGTCATCAACGTTTTCTACGTGGGCATATTGCAGGTAGCTGGCGTATGGCGATGCGGTTTTCGGGTCAACCACCCGCTGCCAGCTGTAAACGAAGTCTTGCGCCGTCACCGGTTGGCCATTCGACCATTTGGCATCTTTGCGCAGGTGGAAGGTCCACACTTTGTAATCTTTATTATCCCAGCTTTCCGCCACGCCCGGTTCGATTTCACCGTTTACGCCGTTGTTGGCCAGGCCTTCAATCAAATCGCGGGTGACATTGTTTTCCGGTACCCCTTCGATTTTGTGCGGGTCAAGCGATTGCACTTCCGAGCCGTTATTCTTGACGATCTCTTGCTTCTCCGCCAGTTGAACACCCGCAGGCACCACCGCGGCAAACGTACTGCCGGCGGTGGTGATGCCCAGCGCGGCCATAATGCCGGCAGCCAGTAGCGTTTTTTTCGTGATGTTGGTCATTGATCTACTCCAGTTTATTATTATCACAGGCCATTCGGTGCACCCGCGTTGCCCATTAGTCAGGCCTGTTTATCCGTTGCCGCGGAACGAATGCGGCACCCGGTCTTCCCCGTATTACTCACGCGGTTGTCGTGACGTAATACCCCTTACTGCTTGATGATGTACAGGTTCTTCACATCGGTGTAGTCCAGCGGATCCTTTCCGGTAAAGCCGCCAACCGCGGGTTTGATCAAACGCGCGCTGACGCGGTAGTACACCGGGATCAGCGCCGAATCCTTATCCAGCTGGTTTTCCGCCCGTTGATAAATCAGCGCCCTCGCCGCCGCGTCCGGTGCCTGTAGGCTAGCAGCCATCAACGCATCGAAATGGGCATTTTTATAAAACAGTGTGTTGTTGCTGCTGTTGGACAGCGCCAGATTAAGGAAGGCGCTGGGCTCGTTGTAATCACCGCACCAGGTGGCGCGTGCTACGTCGAACTGCCCCTGATGGCGGCTTTCCAGCGAGGTTTTCCATTCCTGATTTTGTAACGTGACATCGGCACCAAGGTTTTTTTGCCACATCGAGGCGGCGGCAATCGCCTGCTGCTTGTTTTGATCGGAGGTGTTGTACAGTAACCTGAACTTGAGTGGCTTATCGGCGCCGAACCCGGCTTCAGCCAGCAGTTGCTTCGCACGCTGGTTACGTTGCTGCTGCGTCCAGCCGGCCCACTCGGGCGGCGTGAAACGCCCTCCGTCGGTGAAGCTCGGGGTAAAGGCGTAGGCCGGAATTTGCCCTTGTCCCATAATCTTGTTGGCGATGATGTCACGATCGAGCGTCAGTTTTACCGCTTCCCGCACGCGAGCGTCAGTAAACGGTGCTCGCTGGTTGTTGATTTCGTAATAGAAAGTGCATAGGTAGGGGTTAACGTGCAGTTGATCGGGAACCTCGCGCTTCATCTTGCCGAACAGCGTTGGTGGAATGGCGCTGTTGGTAATATCAATCTCGCCGCTGCGATAGCGGTTTACATCACTGACTTCCGAAGCAATCGGCAAGAAGGTCGCCTGCGCGATCACCGTCGCCTTGTTGTTCCAATAGCTTGCGCTGCGTTCCAGCACAATGCGTTCATTTACCACCCATTGTTTCAGGCGGTAGGCGCCATTGCCGACATAATGTTGCGGCAGAGTCCATTTATCGCCATATTTCTCGACCACCGACTGTTTGACCGGTTTCATCGAGGTATGGGTCAACATGCTGAGCAGGTACGGGACCGGTTCACTCAAGGTCAACTGCAAGGTATGCTCGTCAATCGCCTTGACGCCCAGCGTTTGCGGCGCTTGCTTGCCATTTAGGATGGCCTCCGCATTTTCAATCTTTGCGTACTGCAAATAACTGGCGTAAGGCGAGCCGGTTTTGGGATCGGCCAGACGCTGCCAGCTGTAAACGAAATCCTGAGCGGTTACCGGCGAACCATCACTCCACACCGCCGCCGGGCGCAAATGGAAGGTCCATACCTTGAAATCACGCTGTTCCCAACGCTCGGCAACCGCCGCCGTCACGTGACCGTTGGCATCGGTGCTGACCAGACCTTCCAGCAGATTAAGAATGATATTGCTTTCCGGATTACCTTCGACCTTATGCGGATCCAATGAAGCGACTTCCGAACCGTTATTGATCACGATGTTCTGCTGCGCGGCCAATTCAACGCCAGCAGGTACGTCCGCCGCCTGCACGATAGGCAGCGCCGCCATGCTCAATAGTGTGATGACACAAGACAGCGGCGTGCGCTTCAAGATTTGCTGCATAGTCGAGGCTCCTTTTTGCCCAACACCAGGGCTTAACGATTTGTACGAAATATTTATAGGAATTCGCGATTAACCAACCTCAGCAAAATTCGTTCCTACTTTGCTCGCTGCGCCACAAATTATCGTCGGGAAAGTTGCTCGGAAATTAGCAGATGCAAAAATCCTTAGCCAATAATTTTTACGAAAATGTTAAGCAATTCTCTTTTATTAGCCGTGGCGCGGGTCAGAGCCCGGTGGCGCAGCATCAAGAGTGGAAATTCAAGGCATTGATATATATAACATAAATAGAGAAAACCCCGAGTAACACAGCGATAAAATTGACACGCCGACAAAAAACAAACATTCAGTTAACAAACGCGCTGTTCAAAGAACAAACACCTGCCGATAGGGTATTAATCACTAATAACACCTGGATTGTAGACAGACAAGCCCTACAGAATTATGTGACTAAATTAACAGCGAAATGGCAGTAAAACTGGGTATAAAGGGCAAATATGCCGCTATTAAAGGCACAAAAATAGCGATCAGGGCTTTTGATTGGCAACAAAGTGGAATTTATGCCACAAAACAGTGCGTTTGCTGACTAAATGCTCACAATTTGCACCTATTTAATGCGCGCAAAAAAATAAGTTTAAAAGTTAAAAATAATTTTAGGCATTAGCGACCTGTTACTGCCGATTAGCAGTACGGCGAGCCCGTATGACATGACACTCCCCGGACGCTGATGAGCTCGAGCGACCGGGGTTGGCAAACAGGAAATAACCGGGAGGGTAACGGAGAAGAGGCTTACAGCAGACCGGGGAAAATGGCCTTGATGCCAGTGACGATAAATTCGATACCTAGCGCCATCAATAACAGCCCCATAATACGCGTGATAACGTTAATGCCGGTTTGCCCCAGCAATCGGACCAACAGCGGTGCCGCACGGAACAACAGCCAGCAGCAGAAGGCAAATAGCGCAATCGCCAGCGTAAAACCAAGCAGGTTTTGCCAACTGTGGTAACGCGAACTCCAGACAATGGTAGAACTGATCGCCCCCGGCCCGGCCATCAACGGCAATGCCAGCGGCACAACGCCGATGCTCTCACGGATGGCGCTCTCTGATTTTTCCTGTTTGTTCTGTTTATCCTCGCCCAACTTGCCGCTGATCATCGACATGGCGATGGTGACCACCAAGATACCGCCAGCAATGCGGAATGAATCAATCGAGATGCCAAACAGGTGCAATATCCCTTCACCGAGAAACAGAGAGGTCCATAAGATGATCGCCACCGACAGATTGGCCGTCAGGTTGGTCTTATTACGCCCTGCTTCCGCCTGGTAGCTGGTCATGCTAATGAACACCGGCAGGATCCCCACCGGGTTGACCAGCGCAAACAGACCGACAAAGAATTTTATATAGCCGGAAAAATCCAGCAAAGATTGGCCCACAAACCACTCCGCAGTAATAGCTGTAAAAAGAGATGTTGCCCACGCGCGCTAATGTAATAGAAATGCCAAGGGTAATCCATCCGCCGCGCCGGCATTTTTCTGCCGGCGCAACCATGCTAAATAAATGTTTGATCTACGTTAAATTAACGGGTCACCAAGGTAATTTATTGTTGCGAAAAATATATCCCAGCGCGCAAATGAGAATAGCTATCAACAATGGCGTGCTGAATGGTGTCAGCTGACACTTTTTATGATTTAAATCACAAAATGACTACTCAGGAATAGTTAAGCTATTAGTCGTAGCCAGGGAGTAGGACCGTTTTGCAAACCGGTCATTATTATCGGCTCCGGCCCTGGAAAAGCTCTTTAAGCAAATCAGCAGCAAGTGAGGCTAACCACCGGAAATTATTTGATTTTTGCAAATACCTTCCGAACATTGACTATACTGGTTGCTCGCACGGCTGATTTACTGAAAGAGTTTAACATTATCAGGAGAGCACCATGGCTGTAACAAACGTTGCTGAATTGAACGAGCTTGTAGCGCGTGTCAAAAAAGCCCAGCGCGAATATGCCAACTTTACCCAAGAGCAAGTTGACAAGATCTTCCGCGCTGCTGCCCTCGCCGCCGCCGATGCACGTATTCCACTGGCTAAAATGGCCGTCGAAGAATCCGGAATGGGTATCGTTGAAGACAAGGTCATCAAAAACCACTTCGCTTCCGAATATATTTATAACGCCTACAAAGATGAGAAAACCTGCGGCGTGCTGTCTGAAGACGACACGTTCGGTACCATTACCATCGCCGAACCGATCGGCCTGATCTGCGGCATCGTCCCGACAACCAACCCGACTTCCACCGCAATCTTCAAGGCACTCATCAGTCTGAAGACGCGTAATGGCATCATCTTCTCACCGCATCCACGTGCCAAAAACGCCACCAATAAAGCGGCAGACATTGTGCTGCAAGCGGCTATCGCTGCGGGTGCGCCAAAAGACATCATCGGCTGGATCGACCAACCGTCCGTCGAACTGTCCAACCAACTGATGCACCACCCGGATCTGAACCTGATTCTGGCCACCGGCGGTCCTGGCATGGTGAAAGCCGCTTATAGCTCTGGCAAGCCGGCCATCGGCGTTGGTGCCGGCAACACTCCGGTAGTGGTTGATGAAACCGCTGACATCAAACGCGTCGTGGCGTCCATTCTGATGTCGAAAACCTTCGATAGCGGCGTTATCTGCGCCTCAGAGCAGTCGGTTATCGTGGTGGATTCGGTTTACGATGCAGTGCGTGAGCGCTTTGCCACCCACGGCGGTTATCTGCTGCAAGGCAAAGAACTGAAAGCCGTGCAGGATATCATCTTGAAAAATGGTGGGCTTAACGCCGCCATCGTCGGCCAATCGGCGGTCAAAATTGCAGAAATGGCCGGCATTACCGTTCCAAGCAGTACCAAAGTGCTGATTGGGGAAGTGAAGCTGGTTGATGAATCCGAGCCGTTCGCACACGAAAAACTGTCGCCAACGCTGGCCATGTACCGAGCCAAGAACTTTGAAGACGCCGTCGACAAAGCAGAAAAACTGGTGGCAATGGGCGGGATCGGCCACACTTCCTGCCTGTATACCGACCAGGACAATCAACAGGAACGCATCGCCTACTTCGGCGACAAGATGAAAACCGCACGTATTCTGATCAACACGCCAGCATCGCAAGGCGGGATCGGCGATCTGTACAACTTCAAACTGGCGCCATCGCTGACGCTGGGCTGCGGCTCGTGGGGGGGGAACTCCATTTCCGAGAACGTCGGTCCAAAACACTTGATCAACAAGAAAACTGTAGCGAAGCGAGCAGAAAACATGTTGTGGCATAAACTTCCGAAATCTATCTACTTCCGTCGTGGCTCCCTGCCAATCGCACTGGAAGAAGTGGCTACCGACGGTGCCAAACGCGCATTCATCGTGACCGACCGTTTCCTGTTCAACAACGGTTATGCCGACCAGATCACCAACGTGCTGAAGTCACATGGCATCGAAACCGAAGTGTTCTTTGAAGTTGAAGCGGATCCAACCCTGAGCATCGTGCGCAAAGGCGCCGAGCAGATGCACTCCTTCAAGCCAGACGTGATTATCGCGCTGGGAGGCGGTTCGCCGATGGATGCTGCCAAAATCATGTGGGTCTTGTACGAACATCCTGAAACCCATTTCGAAGATCTGGCGCTGCGCTTTATGGATATCCGCAAACGCATCTACAAATTCCCGAAAATGGGCGTGAAGGCAAAAATGATTGCTATCACGACCACCTCCGGTACTGGTTCTGAGGTCACGCCGTTTGCCGTGGTCACCGACGATGAAACCGGTCAGAAATATCCGCTGGCAGATTATGCCCTGACGCCGGATATGGCGATTGTCGATGCCAATCTGGTAATGAACATGCCGAAATCGCTGTGCGCCTTCGGTGGCCTGGATGCGGTGACTCACGCTCTCGAAGCCTATGTTTCGGTACTGGCCAATGAATACTCCGACGGCCAGGCGCTGCAAGCGTTGAAATTGCTGAAGGAATATCTGCCGGCCAGCTATAAGGAAGGCGCGAAGAACCCGGTAGCACGTGAACGCGTTCACAATGCCGCCACCATCGCCGGTATCGCTTTTGCCAACGCCTTCCTTGGGGTTTGTCACTCAATGGCCCACAAACTGGGTTCTGAATTCCACATTCCGCACGGCCTGGCCAATGCGATGTTGATTTCCAACGTTATTCGCTATAACGCCAACGACAACCCAACCAAGCAGACGGCGTTTAGCCAGTACGATCGTCCGCAGGCACGCCGCCGCTACGCTGAAATCGCCGATCATCTCGGCCTGAGCGCACCAGGCGACCGTACCGCGCAGAAAATCGAGAAACTGCTGGGCTGGCTGGATGAAATCAAAACCGAGCTCGGGATCCCTGCCTCTATTCGCGAAGCTGGCGTGCAGGAAGCCGACTTCCTGGCTAAAGTCGACAAACTGTCCGAAGATGCGTTTGACGACCAGTGTACCGGCGCCAACCCACGTTATCCGCTGATAGCCGAATTGAAACAAATCATGCTGGATACCTTCTACGGCCGCAAATTCAGCGAGTTCGAAGAGGTAGAGGAAACGGCAGCGCCCGTCGTTGTCAAAGCGGCAAAGAAGCTCAAAAAGTAACGCTATGCTGATATGAACAAAACCGCCAATCGGCGCAATGCCGATCGGTTAAGGAACGGTTGACCGACCCTTAAACTGCGGCACTATAACGGCTTCCAATACAGGGAGCCGTTTTCTTATGCCACTTCTCAATGACCTGCTCAAGTTCAGCGCCCCCCTCTTATGCCACCACCTTCAGCTCAGATGTTTGCGGAACATCTGCCTGCCGAGTGGATACAACACTGCCTGACGCTCTCTGAGCACGCAACGTAAACGGAGTGGAGAAAACGGCGCTGACCTCACTTCCGGCAGACCGTTACCGGGCGAAGGGTATGGCAGAGCTTTATCATTCACGATGGGAAATTGAGGTCAGGTTCAGAAACCTGAAAAGCCGTCTGCTGGATAATGCGCTGGTGTTGAGAAGCCGGAAGGTAAATCTGCTGGAGCAGGAGGTATGGGGGATGTTACTGGCCTATAACCTGATACGACGAAAGGCGACAAGGACGGCGGAGAAACACAAAAAAGCGCCCACAGAAATCAGCTTTAAGTGCGCGTTCCAGTTTATTGCGACGGAAATGATAATACTGGGAAATACGGTATCGCCGGGAACAATCCCGAAACGCCTGGAGCACCTGCGGGAGAATTTAGAAGCCGTTTTCATAACAAAACGCCCCCGGCTATCAAGGCCGAGGGCGGTTAATATGTCAAAAACCCGCTATCCGGTGAACTCCCATGCCGCTCCGCTTAAGTGAACGGCATTGCGCCCTTGGGCGGGGTTCTGGGCGTGTCGACAACGCGGCTCACCTAATCGAGCGCGTGCATGGCTTCTTTATAGTGGCGGCGGCAGACCGAAACGTAACTCTCATTACCGCCAATAACCACCTGCTCCCCTGCCTGCATCGCCTGGCCATTTTCGTCAAGACGCAACACCCGATTCGCTTTGCGGCCGCAATGACAGATGGTCTTCAACTCCACCAACTTGTCCGCCCAGGCCAACAGATATTGGCTGCCAATAAACAGCTCACCAAGAAAATCAGTACGTAACCCATAACACAACACCGGGATATCCAACTGGTCGACAACGTCACACAACTGTTCAATCTGCGCTTTGGTAAGGAACTGGCTTTCGTCCAATAAAACACAGTGTACCGGCTGTTGTTGGTGTTCCTGATTGATCATGGCGAACAACGCTGTCTCATTATTATAAAGCTGCGCCTGGGACGACAAACCGATTCGCGAGCTGACCTTGCCAACGCCAAAACGATGGTCGATCTCGGCGGTAAACACCAGGGTACGCATACCACGCTCTTGATAATTATATGAAGATTGCAACAAGGCAGTGGATTTTCCTGCATTCATTGCAGAGTAATAAAAATAGAGTTGAGCCATAGCCAGTAATTCCAATGGGATAAGAAACATCCAGGTGGGCGATTCAGCGTGCAAGTGTACCATAGGCTTTCCCGACGCTCAGCATCCCGGCGGCAATAATCTTGGTGCAGATCGACAAGCGTCGAATGAAACTTATAGCGCCATAAGTAGGATTTTAACGCTATTACCACTCCCGGCGCGCACAGCATCATTAATTAGTGCTAATGATTTAGCCAAACTATTAACGATATCCTTTATCCTCCTCCACGGCTAAAGCGCGGCGCCGAATAGCCTGTAACCCGTTACCCCCCTGTTTAAATCAATTATCGCCGGCAAGCGTGATTACTATCGACACGCTGCTACCATGGCGCTTTTGCGGTTATCTTTGCCAATATACCCCTATTGTTTACAATGTTTGCATGTTGATATACGTGATTAACGCCACAGATTTCAGCTGAGCAAACCATATAAAACACAATTATATCTTTGCGATGAAAGCCTTTTAAGCAAAAAAATGCCGAATGGTACTGTTGAAAATTTGTCTTAACATCCCAACGGTAAAAACTTGGCGGAGTCGATGTTATTACCCGAACAGTTCTGATTAAGGCATTTTTAAATGGTAAATTTGAGTATTCATCTCAATTTGGCTATTGCAGAAAGGAAAAGAGCACTCTATTATTATCGAGACGCCCCCCACCAATATAATTTGAGAGTAGGACAATGAGCGAAGCATTAAAGATTTTGAACAACATCCGCACGCTACGCGCACAGGCAAGAGAATGCAGCCTGGAGACGCTGGAAGAGATGCTTGAGAAACTGGAAGTTGTAGTGAACGAACGTCGCGAAGAAGATAGCCAGGCTCAAGCGGAAATCGAAGAGCGTACGCGTAAACTGCAACAATATCGCGAAATGCTGATTGCAGATGGTATTGATCCTAACGAACTGCTGCAAACCATGGCGGCAAATAAAGCCGCTGGTAAAGCGAAGCGTGCAGCACGCCCGGCTAAATACCAATATAAAGATGAAAACGGCGAGATGAAAACCTGGACTGGCCAAGGCCGTACGCCAGCAGTAATTAAGAAAGCTATCGAAGAGCAAGGTAAATCGCTGGACGATTTCCTGCTGTAATAGCGATTCTGCCGTGCATCTTAAAGGCTCCCATTGGGAGCCTTTTTGTTTGCAACCACAGAATGTTCTGTGAATAAAAAAGGGGCTAAAGCCCCTTTATATCGCCTTAAGATTGTTCGCTTACTGCACTTTATAAAACGCTTTGTACCAGTCAACGAAGCGTTTTACCCCGTCCTCAACGCTGGTAGCCGGCTTAAAACCAATGTCCCGGTAAAGCTCGACGGTATCGGCGCTGGTATCCAATACGTCACCTGGTTGCATAGGCAGCATATTTTTACGTGCTGTGATGCCTAAAGCATTCTCCAGTGCCTGAATATATTCCATCAGTTTTACCGGGCTACTGTTGCCGATATTATAAACATGATACGGCGCGGAACTGGTCGCAGGCGACCCCTGCTCAACGCTCCAATCGGCATTCGCTTGTGGTATCACGTCCTGCAAACGAACAATCGCCTCGGCAATATCATCAATGTAAGTGAAGTCACGTTGCATCTCACCGTGATTATATACATCAATGCTGTCGCCGGCCAAAATGGCCTTGGTGAATTTAAACAGCGCCATATCCGGGCGCCCCCACGGACCATAGACGGTAAAGAAACGCAGTCCGGTGGTTGGCAAACCATATAAATGCGAGTAACTGTGCGACATCAGTTCATTGGCCTTTTTCGTCGCTGCATACAGCGACACCGGATGGTCAACAGAATCTTCTGTCGAAAAAGGCAGCTTGCGATTTAAGCCGTAAACCGAACTGGACGAAGCATAGAGCAGATGTTCGACCTTATTATGCCGGCAGCCTTCCAACACGTTCAAATGCCCGATCAGATTGGAATCAGCGTATGCCATCGGGTTTTCCAGCGAGTAACGCACCCCGGCTTGCGCCCCAAGGTGAATGACCCGCTGGAATTGTTGCTCGGCAAATAATGCGGCCATACCATCGCGGTCGGCCAGATCCAGCATGAGAAATTGGAAGGCCGGTTTCCCGGCCAATAAATCAAGACGCGCAGTTTTCAGGCTGACATCATAATAGTCATTCAGGTTGTCGATACCGACAACCTGATGCCCGGCCGCCAACAAACGCTCGGCAACGTGATAACCAATAAACCCTGCGGCACCGGTAACAAGAATTTTCATACACACCTCTTAAATGACCGGTTGCACCGATGCGCCGCGGCCAATCGCGTAATAGGTGAAACCGCGGCTTTCCAGACGCTCCGGATCGTACAGGTTACGACCATCAAAGATCACCGGCTGCTTCAGCGTGGATTTGATGACATCAAAGTCGGGCGCACGGAAGTTTTGCCATTCGGTACAGATAACTAACGCATCAGCCCCCTGCAACGCGGCTTCTTTGGTTCCCATCAGCTTCAGATCGTCACGATGGCCATAAATGCGCTGCGCTTCGTTCATCGCTTCCGGATCGTAAGCCTGCACCTTGGCGCCTGCTTCCCACAGCGTTTCCATCAGCACGCGTGCCGATGCTTCACGCATGTCGTCGGTATTCGGTTTGAATGCCAGACCCCATAGCGCAAAGGTTTTTCCCGCCAGATCTTCACCAAAATAGTGCTTGATAAAGGTGGGCAGCTTGTATTTCTGCTGATAGTTAACCTGCTCGACCGCCTGCAACAGCTTCGGCTGATAACCGATGTGTTCGGAGGTGCGGATCAACGCCTGAACGTCTTTCGGGAAGCATGAACCGCCGTAACCGCAGCCAGGGTAAATAAAATGATAACCAATGCGCGAATCGGACCCGATCCCCTGACGCACCTTTTCAATGTCTGCTCCCAGCAGCTCTGCCAGGTTGGAAATTTCATTCATAAAGCTGATTTTGGTCGCCAGCATGCAGTTGGCGGCGTACTTGGTCAGCTCCGCACTGCGAATATCCATCAGGATCATGCGGTCGTGATTGCGGTTGAACGGTTCGTACAGTTCACGAATCGGCTCAATCACATCTTTGTTATCGGTACCGATAACAATGCGCTCAGGACGCATACAGTCGGCAACCGCAGCACCTTCTTTCAGGAACTCCGGGTTGGAAACCACGTCAAATGCTACCTTGCTACCGCGTTTTTCCAGGGTTTCGGTCATCACCTGACGCACCTTGTCAGCGGTGCCAACCGGTACGGTAGACTTGTCGATCACTACTTTATGATCGGTCATGTGTTCAGCGATGGTACGAGCCACGGCGGTAACGTATTTCAGGTCGGCTGAGCCGTCCTCATCCGGCGGCGTACCGACCGCAATGAACTGAATGGTGCCATGCGCTACGCCGGCCCGAGCATCGGTGGTAAAATGCAAACGACCAGCTTCAAAGTTTTGCTGCACCAGCGGCGTCAGACCCGGTTCAAAAATAGGGATATTCCCTTTTTTCAGGTTTTCGACTTTACGCTCGTCAACGTCAATACACATAACGTCATGGCCAACCTCAGCCAACACAGCAGCCTGCACCAGGCCAACGTAGCCAATACCAAAAACTGTTACTTTCATGGGAAAATCCTAGTTTTTCAAATTAATACGGAAAAGAAACTTATTTTTGTTCAGTGATTGTCAGCTGTTGCAGCCACTGAGAAAAATCCTTGCCCAGGCTGGCATGGCGCATGCCATACTCGACAAATGCCTGCATATAACCGAGCTTATTACCGCAATCATGGCTGACCCCCTTCAGGTGGTAAGCCTCGACCGGTTGCTTTTTCATCAGCATATCAATCGCATCGGTCAGTTGGATCTCGTCACCGGCACCGGGCGGCGTCTTCGCCAGCAACGCCCAGATATCGGCAGATAATACGTAGCGGCCGACAATGGCCAGATTGGACGGAGCCTGAGCCGGCGATGGTTTCTCGACCACGCTGACCATCGGCGCACTTTCGCCCGGTTGCAACTGGTAGCCCTGGCAGTCTGCTACGCCATAGTTGCCGACGTCTTTTTGCGGCACCGGCTCAACCATAATCTGACTGACACCGGTTTGTTCAAAACGTGCCAGCATCTCATGCAGATTGTCTTTGCTCAGATCGGCGCTGTACTCGTCGATAATAACGTCCGGCAGAACTACCGCCACCGGCTCATCGCCCACCATTGGATAAGCGCACATGATCGCATGGCCGAGGCCTTTTGCTACGCCTTGGCGAACCTGCATCACCGTTACGCCTTTCGGGCAAATGGATTGGACTTCGTCCAGCAACTGGCGTTTTACGCGTTTTTCCAGCATCGCTTCCAGTTCAAAACTGGTGTCAAAATGGTTTTCAATGGAATTCTTAGAGGAGTGCGTCACTAGAACGATTTCACTGATTCCAGCCGCAATGCATTCATTGACCACGTACTGAATCAGGGGCTTGTCAACCAGCGGCAACATTTCTTTGGGAATGGCCTTCGTCGCTGGCAGCATCCGTGTGCCCAAGCCCGCAACCGGGATGACCGCTTTCCTGACTTTACGATTTAACGCTGACATTATTTCCTCTCTTGATGCGCGCTCAAATTATGAACGTCACTCGCTATACAAACTCCCGGAGTATACCAGTTAAATACCGCTGAGCATTACACAGCCATCAAATACAATCACTTTAAGACTATTACCTAATCGCGGGTTTTCGGATGGGAATAATATTTTCAACCGGCTGAATTGCCGTTAATAGTTGCTTACAATAAGCCGCTATTCTGCGCTGAGCATCAGGCGCAATCGCCCGCCGGAGCCCCAGACCTGGCATTGCCACGCCGAGCAGCGCTGGCTGATTTGATTCATATAGGTCGCACCCAGCGTACCCAACGGCACCCCGTTGCTAAGCTGAATTTGATTGTCGCCGGTATTTACATTGGCATGTAAGCCAGCGGAAACCAGGATCAGGTTTTTATATTCGGCGTGATAATAGCCAACCAACAGCGGAAATTGCCCTTCCAACTTGCCTTGGCGCAATAATTGATTAACTTGTTTTAACAATGTGGACATTTGCGGCAGCCGATGCTGTTGATTAGCTAAATGGTCCTGTAGCAAGCCATTAAATAACGCCCGTAATAATAAGGCCGCCAATACGCCATTATCACCGGCGCGAGTCACATCCAGACAATAGAAGGCCAGATCCTTTTCTGATAATGCAGCAATATCCAGCACCAGCCCTGGGTTTTCGCCGGTAGTCAATTGGCGATAGTTAATCCGGCAATGGGCAATCGACTGTTGTACCGGCGGTTGCAACTGCTTGAGCAATCTGGCCGCTTCCGACGGATTTTTGCTTAGCGCATCCCAATCCTGCAGCAATTCAACCTCTTCGATTGCCGGCGAGGTGAACATGTTCGGGTACAGACAGGCCAATGCCGCTTCACGCAGACGATTGAGATCGCTTAACGGTTTGAGTAACACATCCTGTACGCCCAGCCGCAGCACCTTGGCGATATCAGCCATTTTATCGGTGGCCGAGATGACCAACACCGGGATTTTTACTCCCTGCAGCCGCAGATGTTCAACAAACTCGATGCCGCCCATTTCTGGCATCGCCAGATCGCACAGGATCAAATCCGGGTCGATATCATCAACGGCACTCAACGCCTGCAATCCATTAGTCGCTTCATGGGTGACTGCGCCTAATGATTGCAGGTAGCCAACAAGCACCGAACGAAATACCTGCTCGTCCTCAACGATCAGAATGCGCTTGTCTGTCAGTGGTAATGCCATTGGCCGGACCTCTTCCCTTGTCATGATGTAATAGTGGCTCAAAATGGACAGTTATGCTTGCCGGAAATTGACATGAAAGTGCTCCCTGGCGATAGCAACGCGTAACTATTTGTTTTTTACCAGCGGCAGCAACATATCGCGCTGTTTCTCTACCGCCAGCCGCCCTGCCTCAATGGCTTCTTCTGCCCGATGAAAATCCAGCGTTGAGATCTGCGGGCAATAGGGTTGAATCAACACGTCGGGGGGATCCCCCGCCATGCGGTTACGTTTTAGCCGGTTTTCCAACACCTGGATCGAGGTGCTCATGATTTCCATTGCCGTGGGGGTAATGTTCGGTTTTTTCACCGTCATTTTGCCGATCCGCTCACGCAGTCGCCCCCGCCAGTTGCGCGCGATCGGCGCTTCGTCCGGCTCGCTGCGCACTGAAAACAGATCCTGTTGCATCAGATGTGCGTCATGCTGCAAATCCACGGCAATAACGATATCGGCTCCCATGGCGCGGGTTAACGAAATCGGCACCGGATTGACCACCGCACCGTCCACCAACCAATAGCCGTCAAACCAGACCGGCGCCAGTAATCCGGGCATACTGCACGACGCACGTATCGCCTGGTGAATATCGCCCTTGGTCAGCCACAGTTCACGACCTGTGCTCAAATTGGTCGCGACCGCACCAAACTTCACCGAACATTGCGCAATATCGTTAATGCTTAACAGTTGGCCGACCGCATTGAATACCCGCTCCCCGCGCAGCAAACCACCGCGTTGCCAAGACAGATCCATCAGACGTATTACGTCCCAATAGCTGAACGAGCGCACCCACTTTTCCATCGCAGGCAAACGGTGACTGGCATAGGCCGCACCAACCAGCGAGCCGACGGAGCAACCGGCAACTATATCGGCCTCAATGCCCATTTTCTTGAGCGCATTGATAACGCCAATATGCGCCCAGCCTTTGGCCGAACCTGCCCCTAGCGCCAGCCCTACTTTTATTTGTCGCATTATAGCTTGCCTCTGTCATCGGTGAATTGTGTCAAGTGTAACCTCAGGGTACATTGTCACCATCGAGCCGGGTTAGGTAGCCTATGCGCTACATTTCCCCTGACTTTGGTCAGTATTCATATCGTTCGCTCTTTTGAGGAGTTAATTTGTCTGAATTATGCCCTTGCGGCAGCGGGCTGGAGTATAACGCATGCTGCGAGCCGTATATCAACAGTGTCCGAACGGCCGCCACGCCAGGCCTGTTGATGCGCTCCCGCTTCAGCGCCTATGTTAAACAGCATGTGGATTACCTGATCGCCAGTTGGCATCCGGATTGCCACGCCGACGAATGGCGCAACGCGATTGTCGACAGCTTTCAAGATACCCAATGGCTGGATTTAACGGTCATTGAAGAAAAGGCTGGCAATGCACCCGACGAAGGCTTCGTTGAGTTTATCGCCCGCTTTGTCGATAGCGCCAGTGGCGACGTCAAGGCGATGCATGAACGTTCACGCTTTCTTCGCCTTGACCAACGCTGGTATTATATTGACGGAGTCAAGCCACAGCCGGGCAGAAACGCGGTTTGCCCCTGCGGCTCAGGCAAAAAATATAAAAAATGCTGCGGGCAATAAGCCCTCGGTCTGAAGCTCGTTATCGCCTGCTGGGTCAGGCGTTCAGTATCTGACAGGATTAGCACTGCCATGCCACATCAAAATGTACAACGAAAAGTATTACGCACCATCTGCCCGGACGCCAAAGGGCTGATCGCCAAAATCACCAATATTTGCTACAAACATCAACTTAATATTGTGCAAAACAATGAATTTGTCGATCACCTTACCGGGCGCTTCTTTATGCGCACCGAACTGGAAGGCATTTTCAACGATACCACCCTGTTGGCCGACCTGGATGGCGCTCTGCCGGAAGGTTCCGTACGCGAACTGCACAGTGCCGGTCGACGCCGTATTGTGGTTCTGGTGACCAAAGAAGCCCATTGCCTGGGTGATTTATTGATGAAAAGCGCCTACGGCGGTCTGGATGTAGAAATTGCCGCGGTGATTGGCAATCACGACACGTTGAAAACGCTGGTTGAACGTTTCGATATTCCATTCCACCTGGTGAGTCACGAAGGGCTGACGCGTGAACAGCACGATCAGCAGTTGATTACGCAAATTGATCAGTACCAGCCGGACTATGTAGTTCTGGCCAAATATATGCGCGTACTGACGCCGGCGTTTGTTCAGCACTATCCGAACCAGGTGATCAATATTCACCATTCATTCCTGCCGGCATTTATCGGTGCACGTCCGTATCACCAGGCCTACGAGCGCGGGGTGAAGATCATCGGCGCTACCGCGCATTACGTCAATGATAGCCTGGATGAAGGGCCAATCATCATGCAGGACGTGATCCACGTCGATCATACCTATTCCGCTGACGATATGATGCGCGCAGGCCGCGACGTTGAAAAGAACGTGCTCAGCCGCGCGTTGTATCGCGTGCTGGCGCAGCGAGTGTTTGTCTATGGCAACCGTACCGTGATCCTGTAATTACGCTTGCTGGCGGTGCATTCTGTTTACAGATGCACCGCCACGCATAAAAAACCGGCAAACGATTCATTTTCTGCATTTCAATGCTTTACACTCCCGCTTCATTTGATATGATGCGCCCCGCTTACCGAGACAGCGCTTATGCAGTCACGGTGGCCAGAAAGCCGGTCAGCTTTCTGAGCGTTAAAATTCGTTAAATCCACGAATTATCGTGGTGGGGTTCCCGAGCGGCCAAAGGGAGCAGACTGTAAATCTGCCGTCACAGACTTCGAAGGTTCGAATCCTTCCCCCACCACCATCCTTAACCTTGGCAATAAGGTTAAACCGCAAGACGAGTCAAGATGAGCGCCGAGCGGGGAAGGTAAGAACCTTCGACCAGGTTCGAGTTGAGCGCAGCGAAACAACGTGCGCCAGCACGGCCCGTAGGGTGAGGAGCGAAGCGACGAATAATCCTTCCCCCACCACCATTCTTAACCTTGGCAATAAGGTTAAACCGTAAGACGAGTCAAGATGAGCGCCGAGCGGGGAAGGTAACAACCTTCGACTACAATCAGAAAATCCATGAATACCATGGTGGGGTTCCCGAGCGGCCAAAGGGAGCAGACTGTAAATCTGCCGTCACAGACTTCGAAGGTTCGAATCCTTCCCCCACCACCATCCTTGCAAAGTTCCCCAAATTACCAGACACCATCCCAAGCTTAATGCACTGCGCACTGGGGAAGGATGAGAAGCTTCGACAGGTTCGAGTTGAGCGCAGCGAAACAACGCGCTTCAGCGCGGCCCGTAGGGTGAGGAGCGAAGCGACGAGTTATCCTTCCCCCACCACCATCCTTGCAAAGTTCCCCAAACTACCAGACGCCATCCCAAGCCTAGCACCGGGGACGACACGGTAACCCAATCAGCCGTGAGTTATGCCATCACGCACAGGTTTGGTTTTTCATTGGTCGCCAAGCTTGAACTACAATGCACAATTCGCTATACCACTGGCTTCTTTGATGCAGTAAGGAAAAGTGCATGCGTAATAACATTTGCGTTTTTTGCGGCGCCAGCGAAGGCGTGTCGCCTGATTATGCCGAAAATGCTCGTAAGCTGGGGCACACATTGGCGACACAAGGGCGTCGATTAATCTATGGCGGCGGTAAGAAAGGTCTGATGGGCATTGTGGCTGATGCGGTGCTGGAGGCCGGTGGTGAAGCGGTCGGCATTATTCCGCAACGCTTGGTGGAAGCGGAAACGGCACACCGTGGTCTGACCGCACTGGAAGTGGTGCCGGATATGCACACTCGCAAAGCACGAATGGCGGCACTGGCCGATGGATTTATTGCGCTGCCCGGCGGCATAGGCACGCTGGAAGAGCTGTTCGAAATCTGGACCTGGGGTCAAATCGGTTATCACAGCAAACCGGTCGGTCTGTTGGACATTAACGGTTACTACCGACCGTTGAACACCTTCTTGCAACACGTCGCCGATCAGGGGTTTATGCGTCACGACTATCTTGGCACCCTGCACCTGAGCGATTCGCCACTTACGTTGCTGCAACAGTTCGACGACTACCAACCAAAAAACTACGATCGCTGGGCAAAATAATCCGCCATCAGCCAGCGGCCTGAGGTCGCTGGTCTGCGTTACATTTCCAGCCAAACTCTGCTACTATCTCAACACATTTTTCTCGTGAAAACGGCACCGCTCATGAAGTTTGTCTCTTTTAATATCAATGGACTGCGCGCGCGACCGCATCAGTTGGCCGCCATCATCGAACAGCACCAGCCTGACGTTATCGGCCTGCAAGAAACCAAAGTTCATGATGACATGTTCCCACTGGAAGAGGTCAGCAAGCACGGTTACCACGTGTTCTATCACGGGCAAAAAGGCCATTATGGCGTCGCCCTGTTAACCAGAGAGGCGCCAATTGCCGTGCGCCGCGGATTCCCAACCGACGATGACGACGCACAGCGCCGTATCATCATGGCCGATCTGCAAACGCCGCAGGGCATGCTGACGGTGATTAACGGTTATTTCCCGCAGGGAGAGAGCCGAGACCATCCGGTCAAGTTCCCGGCAAAAACCCGTTTCTACCAGGATTTGCAAAATTATCTGGAGCAGCAATTGTCGGTAGAAAATCCGGTGCTGATCATGGGCGATATGAATATTAGCCCGTCGGATTACGATATCGGTATCGGTGAAGAAAATCGCAAGCGCTGGCTGCGCACCGGCAAATGTTCGTTCCTGCCGGAAGAGCGAGAATGGATGGGACGGCTGCTCAACTGGGGCCTGGTAGATACCTACCGCCAGGCCAACCCGGAACGTAACGACCAGTTCTCGTGGTTCGACTATCGCTCCAAAGGGTTCGATGACAACCGCGGTTTACGTATCGATCTGTTACTGGCCAGCACGCCGCTAGCAGCACGCTGCGTGGCCACCGGCATTGACTACCAAACCCGCAGTATGGAAAAACCCTCCGACCACGCTCCGGTGTGGGCCGAATTCGATCTCTAATTGCCCACCCCGGCCTGACCGGGGTTTTCTATAAGTGCACGGTATGAAAGTTATCGATGTAGTCGCCGCGATCGTTGAACGTGACGGAAAAATACTGTTGGCTCAACGGGATGCCGAGAGCGATCAGGCCGGGCTCTGGGAGTTTCCGGGTGGCAAAGTCGAAGCCGGCGAAAGCCAGCCCCAGGCGCTGGCGCGAGAACTGGCCGAAGAGTTGACTATCAAGGCGCAAATTGATGATTACGTTGCCAGCAATCAGTGGCAACGGGGCGAGAAAACCATTCGCCTGCATGCCTGGCGGGTAACGCATTTTAGCGGCGAATTACAACTGCGCTGCCACACGCAACTTGTCTGGGTAACGCCAGCCCAGGCCAGCGAGTATCCGCTGGCACCCGCCGACGTTCCCTTGCTGGCATGCTATCTCAAGCAGCAATCAATCATGTCAAAATAACTGATTATTAACGCATTTATCAACCTTCGAGTTACGCGGTCACTTTTTCAGCCGTACCCAGACTGGCGAAGCGCTACCGACCACCGTAGGGTCGCGAGTGCATTGCAACAACTCCCCTTCGACCTTCAGCAGCGCACCTTGCGAATAATTCTGGTCCTGATATACGCAGCATTGTGCGCACGGTTGCGGCGCTGGTGCGCTTTTTGCGGTGCCCCAGATTTCCGGCGAAACCGGTAACTGCACATCCACATCACCACGATGAGCGTGGACCTTGGCGGAACACAACAATACCCCCGCTACCAACGCCAACATCAGCTGTTTCATTCGCTCTTCTCCCGCGCCTTGCCGGCGCTTTTTTTGCGCTTTTTCGCCCCGGCGTTCGGCGCAGGTAAACCACGGAACGCCATACTCGCCCGACTCTGCTTGGCCTGATAAATCAGCTGTTGCAAGGTGCCCACCAGCGGCTGCATAAAGTCCTGATAACGACAGGACTTTTCGCTGATTTGCGTCAACGTGGCTTCCCAATGGGCGGTCATATCCGGACGCGCCGCGATATCAGGCAGCGAATGAATCAGCGTCCGACCGGTTTCGCTGGAATGGATATAGCGCCCTTTTTTGTACAGGAACGACCGTTTGAACAACAATTCAATGATTCCCGCTCGCGTAGCCTCGGTACCTAAACCATCGGTCGCTCGCAGGATTTTCTTTAATGATTTATCTTGCACGAAGCGCGCAATCCCGGTCATGGCGGAAAGCAGGCTGGCATCGGTGAATGGACGCGGCGGCTGAGTCTGACGCGCCACCACTTCGCCACGCTCGCACAGCAGCCTATCGTCCTTGGCAACCACTGGCAGTGGCGCGCCTTCATTCTCCTCGTCGCGCTCTTTACTGCCAAGCAGCGTGCGCCAACCGGCTTCCGCCAGAAAACGCGCCTTGGCGACGAATTTACCACCGGCGATATCCAGTTCGATCACGCATTTGCGGAACACCGCATCCGGACAGAACTGCATCAGATACTGCCGCGCCACCAAGCCATAGACCTTCAATTCATCAGCGGTAAGATTGACTTTGCTGGCTCGAGCGGTAGGAATAATGGCGTGGTGGGCATCGACTTTTTTATCATCCCAGCAACGGTTGCGGCGATCGCTATCGATCACCGGCTGAGGGTACAGATCCGGCTGATGGGCACTGATGGCATTCAATACTGCGTGGCGGCCGGCAAAATGCTCTTCCGGCAGGTAGCGGCAATCTGAACGCGGGTAGGTGATCAGCTTGTGGGTTTCATACAGCCGCTGACAGATGTCCAGTACCTGCTGCGCGCTGAGGTTAAACCGTTTGGCGGCTTCAATCTGCAAGGTCGATAACGAAAACGGCAGCGGCGCGGTATCTGATTCCCGTTTATCATTATAGGAGGTGACCAGCGCCGGTTGGCCCTCAATGCGCGCCACCACATGCTCTGCCAGCGGTCGATGCAGCAACCGCCCCTCTTCGTCCTGATACGGCTCACACGAATCGCTCGGTTGCCACAGCGCCACGAAGCGCTCGTCTTTCGGCGTAACGATATGCGCCTTGACCTCAAAAAAATCCTTCGACACGAAGTTTTCAATTTCTTCGTCACGGCGCACCACCAGCCCCAGCACCGGCGTTTGTACTCGACCAACCGACAGTACGCCATCGTAACCGGCATTACGGCCTAACAGCGTATAAGCACGGGTCATATTAATGCCGTACAACCAGTCGGCGCGAGAGCGTGCCAGGGCAGAAACGCACAGCGGTATAAATTCCCGGTTATCGCGCAAGCGCTCAACCGCCCGTTCTACCGCCTGCGGGTTGAGATCGTTGATCAGACAACGCCGTACCGCCTGCCGTTTTTCCGGCGTCAACGACAAATAATCCAGCACTTCGTCCACCAGCAGTTGCCCTTCGCGATCCGGGTCACCGGCGTGTACCACTTCATCGGCTTCCAACAGCAGTTTTTTAATCGCGTTCAATTGCTTGCTGACGGAGGGTCGCGGCTGTAGCTGCCATTTTTCGGGAATGATTGGCAAGTCTGCCAGCGACCAGCGCGCATAGCGGCTGTCGTAGGCGTCAGGCTGGGCCTGCTCCAACAGGTGGCCTACACACCAGGTCACCACATCGTTGTTGCCGCAGGCGATAAACCCATCACCACGGCGATGCGGCTTAGGTAGAACATCAGCAATGGCGCGTGCCAAACTCGGTTTTTCGGCTATAAACAGTCGCATTATTCACCGTTATTATGGCTATACGTCATCAGGAATTCTCTTACTTCAGCATAGTTCCCGCGGTATACGATCCGCTGGGCTTTCTTGGTTAATTGATAGTGATACATCGGGTCGTAATAATGCTGCAACAGCGGCACCAGCCACTCCTGATGCGCATCGCTGTTGCCGCTGGCGCGCTGGAATTGCAACGCCCACTCCAGCCGCTGTGTCAACTGTTGGAAACGCTCCATGCCCAAGCGACGCCGAATGGCGAACAGTCCGTGATGCAGATATTCGTCATAGCGTTGCCAACCGGCGTCTTCACCATATGCCTGGGCAAACGCCAGCCGCATATGATCGATATATTCAGCCTGCAGGCGCGCCACGCGTACCTCGAACGGATCGTCAATCACCACCACCGGCGCCTGCTGCATGCGATTGAAAATCGGCAACGGCAGATTATTGGAACCGATGATCCGCCCTTCGTCTTCCAGGATCCAATGGCGGCAGCCACCATGCTGTTTTTTAAGCAATAACACAGCCAGACGATTCTCAAAATCGATCTGCGCGCTCTGGCCGGCCAAGGTTTGACCAAACGACGAACCACGATGGCGTGCCGCGCCTTCCAGATCGACCCCGGCAGGCAGTTGATTAATCAAAATTGTTTTGCCGCAGCCGGTATTGCCGCCGACCACCACCATCGGCATTGCAGCACTGTACTCCAGCACGTTCAATAAATAATGTCGCAACGCCTTGTAGCCACCCGCCACGCGCGGGTAATCCACGCCGGCCTCGCGCAGCCATTGCTGTACCAGTTGAGAACGCAAACCGCCACGGAAGCAATAGATATAACCTTCGGGCTGACGGCCGCAGGCGGCCAACCAGGCATCGGTTCGCTGCTGACGCAGCTTGCCGCCAACCAGTTTGTGTCCCAAGGCAATCGCCGCCTGCTGCCCCTGCTGTTTATAGCAGGTACCGACCGCCTGGCGTTCGCTGTCATTCATCAGCGGCAAATTGATGGCGTGTGGAAAAGCGCCGTTTTTGAACTCAATGGGGGCACGCACGTCAATCAACGGCACGTCATGCAGAAAAATATGTCGGTAGTCGTTGGTGTCTACCCGTGGTCGCAACGTTGCCACTACACAACCTCGATCATTGGTTTCCCTGCTATTGGCGATCGCAGTTCACCTATGGCGTCCAGTTCAATGCCATGGCGTGCGGCAATGGCCTGCAGTTCGGCCTCGCCTTCCGGCAACACTGCCAACAACAAGCCGCCGGAAGTTTGCGGATCGCACAATAATTGACGCTGCACATCGCTCATTGCACCAATCAGCGTACCGTAACTGTCAAAATTACGCCCCGTGCCGCCGGGAACGCAACCTTCGGCGATATAACGCTCGACGTCCGGCAATTTTGGCACCTTGTCGAACCATACCGTCGCCTGCAACCCGGCCCCCTGACACATTTCGCTCAGATGGCCCAGTAGCCCAAAGCCGGTCACGTCGGTCATCGCCGTTACACCGGCAAGATCGGCAAATTCCGCACCCGGCGTATTCAACCGGCACATCACTTCGGTGGCCAGGCCCGCATGCTCCGGCCGCAACAGGCTCTTCTTCTCGGCGGTGGTCAGCACGCCAATACCGAGCGGTTTGGTAAGGAATAGCTGCGTTCCAGGCTGTGCCGCGCTGTTTTTCTTGACGCGGTCGGTGTTGACCATGCCAGTTACTGCCAGACCGAAGATCGGCTCCGGCGCATCGATCGAATGACCGCCCGCCAAGGCAATACCGGCCTGTTGACAGGCATAACGCCCACCGTCGATCACCTGCTGCGCCACTTCCGGCGCCAGCTTGGCTATCGGCCAGCCCAGAATGGCAATCGCCATGATCGGCTTGCCGCCCATGGCATACACATCGCTAATGGCATTGGCAGCGGCAATGCGGCCGAAGTCAAAGGGATCATCAACGATCGGCATGAAAAAATCGGTGGTACTGATAATGCCAACGCCGTTACCGATGTCGTACACCGCTGCATCGTCACGGGTTTCATTGCCGACCAGCAATCGCGGGTCGACAAACTTCGCCTGTTCGCTGTGCAGGATGGTTTCGAGAACTTGCGGTGAGATTTTGCAACCACAGCCAGCACCATGGCTGTACTGGGTCAAACGGATTGCTGGCGATGTCATGATCCACTTCCTTCGGTTATCGGCCTTCAAGATAACATATCCCGGGTATAGCCGGGGTTGTCTGCACATTGGCGGCGTTGGGTGCCGAGTCGCCGGTAACGAGCCGGCGATGCGGGATGCGTTAGCTTGCCGTGGCGGCGCACCGCCCGCTATGTGGGTATAGGGTAGCGCTTAGTGAAGGGATTGATAAGAGCGAGCCGACTTTCTGCGAACGGCCTGCTCATAAACAATACAGATCTGCGGGTTATCGCGCATTTTTTGACGAAAACCCGCCGGGATCAGAAGTGGCTGACGAACGGGCCACTGTCGGGAGCGATAACTTTAGTGGCGGCTTTTAACTGCGGGGTACCCAGATAGAGGAAACCGACAATTTCGTCCTGCTCGCGGCAGCCGAAAGCGCTGCGCACCATAGGATGTTCGGTCCATGCGCCGGTACGCCAGATGCCGTTAAAGCCTTGCGCCAGCGCCGCCATCTGCATCGCCTGTACCGCACAACCGGCGGAAACCACCTGCTCCCAGCGCGGTACCTTGGGGTTTTCGCTGCAATGCGCCACCACGGTAATGATCAGTGGTGCACGAAACGGCGCCTGTCTGGCCTTGTCAATCGCCGCGTCGTCGAGGTTATCCTGTTTGGCCGCAGCTTGTAACAATTGACTGAAGCGCTCCAGGCCCTGCTCTTCAATCATCACAAAACGCCATGGTTGCAGCGCTCCGTGATCCGGCGCGCGTAAGCCGGCATTAATGATATTCTGCCGGACTTCACCCGTTGGCGCCGGTGCCGTTAAACGTGAGGCCGAACGGCGATTCAATAATAGTTCCAGTGCATCCATAGTAAGCTCCCGATAACAATTTTCATTACGATCACGGTAACATAGCTAAACAACGAGTTACAGTCTGGGCAATTACGGCTGTGACCGATGATTTAAAGCTGACATTTCGTTGGCTGCTCATTAGGATAGCGTGACATCCTCGGCTCATGTTTGGAGAGAACATGCATATATTGTGGCGTACCATTGCCGGTATTTTCAGGTGGACATGGCGTCTGCTGAACTTCATCAGGGAATTGATTCTTAACCTGTTTCTGATCCTGCTGATTTTGGTCGGTGTCGGCATTTACTTTTCCTTCCAGAGCAGTACGCCCGCCGAGACGCCGCGCGGCGCCTTGCTGGTGAACCTGAGCGGCGTGGTGGTTGACCAACCCAGCATGAAGAACCGGCTGCTACAGCGCAGCCGCGAGTTCCTTGGTGCCTCCGCCAGCGAACTGCAGGAAAACTCGCTGTTTGACGTAGTCGACAGCATCCGTAGCGCCAAAGATGATAAAAACATTACCGGCATGGTATTGCAGTTGAATGATTTTGCTGGCGCCGACCAGCCTTCACTGCAATATATCGGCAAGGCACTGCGTGAGTTCCGCGACAGCGGCAAACCGATCTATGCCATTGGCGACAGTTATAACCAAACCCAATACTATTTAGCCAGCTTCGCGAACAAGATTTATCTGTCACCGCAGGGCAACGTCGATCTGCACGGCTTCGCCACCAACAATTTGTACTATAAGTCGCTGCTCGACAAGCTGAAGGTCACCACCAATATCTTCCGCGTTGGTACCTACAAGTCGGCGGTGGAGCCGATGATCCGTGACGATATGTCACCGGCGGCGCGTGAAGCGGACAGCCGCTGGATCGGCAACCTGTGGCAGAACTACCTCACCACGGTGGCGGCCAACCGCCAAATCACCACCCAGCAATTGTTCCCTGGGGCAGCCGGCGTGCTGAGCGGTCTGCAAGCGGCCGGCGGAGATACGGCGAAATACGCGCTTGACGGCAAGCTGGTGGATGAACTGGCTTCGCGTACCGTGATGGAAAACCAGTTGGTCAAGACCTTTGGCTGGGATAAGCAAAACAACGATTTCAACGCCGTCAGTATTTATGACTATCAGCCGACACCGGCAGCGGATCAGGGCGGCCAGATTGCCGTAGTGTTCGCTAATGGCGCAATAATGGATGGCCCGCAAACGCCGGGAACGGTTGGCGGTGACACCACTGCCGCACAGCTGCGTCAGGCCCGTCTGGATCCTAAAATCAAAGCGGTGGTATTACGAGTTAACAGCCCAGGCGGCAGCGTCAGCGCGTCTGAGGTGATCCGCTCCGAACTGGCTGCGGTGCGTGCTGCTGGCAAACCGGTGGTGGTTTCCATGGGCGGTATGGCGGCCTCCGGTGGCTACTGGATTTCTACCCCTGCCAACTATATCGTTGCCAGTCCAAGCACCCTTACCGGCTCTATCGGCATTTTCGGCGTGATCAACACCTATCAGGACACGCTGGACAGCGTTGGCGTACACACCGATGGCGTCGCGACCTCGCCGTTGGCCGATTTGGCGGTTACCAAGGCATTGCCGACCGAGTTTGCGCAAATGATGCAGTTGAACATCGAGAATGGCTACAAAAACTTTATCGATCTGGTGGCTGGCGCGCGTAAAATGTCGCCAGAACAGGTTGATAAAATTGCTCAGGGTCACGTCTGGACCGGTGGCGACGCCAAGAATAACGGGTTGGTCGACCAACTGGGGGATTTCGATGATGCGGTACAGAAAGCCGCAGAGTTGGCCAAGCTGAAACAGTGGCATCTGAACTGGTTTGTCGACTCCCCAAGCCTGGCAGACATGGTGCTCAGCCAGTTTGGCGTCTCGATCCACGCCATGCTGCCGGCCGCACTGCAATCGATGCTACCGGCGCCGCTGGCCTCGGTAGCCATGGCGATGAAAGAACAGCCGGGATTATTCAATAATCTGAACGATCCGCAAAACCGCTACGCCATCTGTCTGAACTGCGGTGACGTACGCTAACAAATTAATCTTCAGCCCGGCGCTCGCCGGGCTTTTTTTCTGCGCTAATCGCCCTATAATTCAGCCCATCTTATCATTAGCCAAAACCCTACAATGCAAAAGAAATCTATCTACGTCGCTTACACCGGCGGTACCATCGGCATGCAGCGCTCCGAACATGGTTACATCCCGGTTTCTGGCCACCTGCAACGGCAACTGGCGTTAATGCCAGAGTTCCACCGTACGGAAATGCCCAACTTCACCATCCATGAATACTCCCCGCTGATCGACTCCTCCGACATGACGCCGGAAGATTGGCAGCACATTGCCGATGACATCAAGAAAAACTACGAGCAATACGATGGCTTCGTCATCCTGCACGGCACCGATACCATGGCGTTCACCGCTTCAGCGCTGTCGTTCATGCTGGAAAATCTCGCCAAGCCGGTAATCGTGACCGGGTCACAAATCCCGCTGGCGGAGTTGCGTTCCGACGGCCAGACCAATCTGCTGAACGCACTGTATCTGGCGGCCAACCATCCGGTGAACGAAGTAAGTCTATTCTTCAACAATAAACTGTTCCGCGGTAACCGTACCACCAAGGCGCATGCCGACGGTTTCGACGCCTTTGCTTCGCCTAACCTGCCGCCACTACTGGAAGCAGGTATTCATATTCGCCGTCAAAACGGCATTGACTCCCCGGCGTGTCACGGTGAATTGCAGGTACATAACATAACGCCGCAGCCGATTGGCGTGGTAACCATCTATCCGGGGATTTCCGGCGCGGTGGTGCGCAACTTCCTGTTGCAACCGGTCAAGGCATTGATTCTGCGCTCTTACGGCGTCGGCAACGCGCCGCAGAAAGCCGAACTGGTTGACGAACTGCGTGCTGCATCCGAGCGCGGCATTGTGGTGGTCAACTTGACCCAGTGCATTTCCGGGCGAGTCAATATGGAAGGTTACGCCACCGGCAATGCGCTGGCGCATGCCGGCGTGATCAGCGGTTTCGACATGACGGTGGAAGCCGCATTGACCAAGCTGCACTATTTGTTGAGCCAGCCGCTGTCGCCAGCGCAAATCCGCCAACAGATGCAGCTGGATCTGCGCGGCGAATTAAGCACCGTCGGTTAATGCATCAGGAGGTTTCATGAGCGCGGCCCTGTTATTGATCGATTTGCAAAATGATTTCTGTCCCGGCGGCGCGCTGGCGGTAGTAGATGGTGACGCCACTATCGCGGTAGCCAATCAGGCAATCGCCGCCTGTCTGGCGCGTGGCGTGCCGGTGATAGCCAGTCAAGACTGGCACCCGGCCACTCATAGAAGTTTTGCGGTTAATTCTGCCGCCAAGGTCGGTGAACTGGGCAAACTTGATGGTTTGCCGCAGGTGTGGTGGCCGGTACACTGCGTGCAAGGCAGCAACGGAGCCGAACTACACCGACAATTGCAGCGGCAGGGGATAGCCGCAATTTTCCGCAAGGGGCAGGACCCAGCCATCGACAGCTATAGCGCGTTCTTCGACAATGGACACCGGGCAAAAACCGAGCTTGACGACTGGCTGCGCGATCGGGGCGTGACTGAATTGACGGTAATGGGGTTAGCCACTGACTACTGTGTGAAGTTTACCGTGCTTGATGCTCTGAACCAGGGATATCAGACCACGGTAATCACCGACGGCTGTCGCGGGGTGAACCTGCAGGCCAATGACAGCATACAGGCACTACGGTCCATGCAGCAGGCCGGCGCCAAACTAGTGACACTGTCACAATACCTGAGCTAAACCAAACCGGGCGCCTCGGCGCCCTTTCCTGCCACTTACTGCGGCTTCAACTTGATGAGCGGTTCGGCAGCGAACTGCTGTTTCAGCTCCTGCTTGCTCTTCATGACGATCTGGCCATCCTTGCCGATGCTCATATGCTGCGGATCGTCATTATGCAACGCCTGCCAGAGCATTACCGCCTGCAAGCTGTTTTCCTTCTGTTCCGCCGTCAGCGCAACACCGTCCGGCCATTTACCCAATTCAACGGCTTGCACCAGGCGCTGATAAATTTCGGGCGTCATCGCCGCAATCAAATCCTTCACGTCCATCGCTTGTTCCTCGCTCACATGAATAATAGCTGAATCGATTTTGTTATTGTTTTACCGCTTAACCGGCAGTATTTTCGCCGCTTTCGCTATCGGTAAAACTGAGCGATGCCGAATTAACGCAAAAACGTTCGCCTGTAGGTTTGGGACCATCGGGGAAAACGTGACCGAGATGGGCATCACACTGGCCGCAACGGATTTCCACCCGGTGCATATTATGTGAATTATCATCAAGATAGCGGATTGCCTCGTCCGAAACCGGTTGATAGAAGCTAGGCCAGCCGCAGCCGGCGTCAAACTTGGTATCCGAGTAAAACAGTGGCGCATTGCAACACAGGCAATGGTAAACGCCGTCGCGGGTATTATGCAGCAATTTGCCAGTGTACGGCGCTTCTGTGCCGCGCTGTTGGGTCACATAACGTTGTATTTCATTCAGTTCCGTGACCGGTTGGTTGGGGGTGTGCTCTTTAGCCATTTGTGCGATTCCCAAGTTATGGATAATGTCAACGAAAACAATGATTAATGATAACAAAAAATTAACAGCGTTGCAGGCATTTTTGGCCTAAACTGTACGCCATAAAGTTCAGGTCGCGGCCATATGTGATGCCGATCACATATATTATTGCGACGCTCTTTAAACTTAGCATTTTGACCCCATATCCTAATGAGGCCGAACGCAAACGGAACGTGCAATAAGCGTGCAAATCCAGGCCTCTGCTTTGACTTGCCGCAATAATTGACACGATTCCGCTTGACGCTAGGTAAGGTTTTTGTAATTTTACAACCAACCTTTTATTCACTAACAAATAGCTGGTGGAATATATGACTATCAAAGTAGGTATCAACGGTTTTGGCCGTATCGGTCGCATTGTTTTCCGTGCTGCTCAGGAACGTTCTGACCTCGAAATCGTTGCAATCAACGATCTGTTGGACGCTGAATACATGGCTTACATGCTGAAATATGACTCTACGCATGGCCGTTTCGACGGTACCGTAGAAGTTAAAGACGGCCATCTGGTTGTTAACGGCAAAACCATCCGTGTTACCGCAGAGAAAGACCCGGCTAACCTGAAGTGGAACGAAGTGGGCGTTGACGTAGTTGCTGAAGCAACCGGTATCTTCCTGACCGACGAAACCGCACGTAAACACATCGCAGCTGGCGCCAAGAAAGTTGTTCTGACCGGCCCATCCAAAGATGATACCCCAATGTTCGTTATGGGTGTAAACCACAAGTCCTACGCGGGTCAGGAAATCGTTTCCAACGCTTCTTGCACCACTAACTGCCTGGCTCCACTGGCTAAAGTCATCAACGACAAATTCGGTATCGTTGAAGCGCTGATGACCACCGTTCACGCGACTACCGCTACCCAGAAAACCGTTGACGGCCCGTCTCACAAAGACTGGCGCGGCGGCCGCGGCGCATCTCAGAACATCATCCCTTCTTCTACCGGTGCTGCCAAGGCTGTAGGTAAAGTTATCCCTGAGCTGAACGGCAAACTGACTGGTATGGCGTTCCGCGTTCCAACGCCAAACGTGTCTGTGGTTGACCTGACCGCGCGTCTGGAAAAATCTGCGTCTTACAAAGAAATCTGTGCGGCAATCAAAGCAGCGGCTGAAGGCGAGCTGAAAGGCGTACTGGGCTACACTGAAGACGACGTTGTTTCTACCGATTTCAACGGTGAAAAACTGACTTCCGTGTTCGATGCCAAAGCAGGTATCGCACTGAACGACAACTTTGTGAAACTGGTTTCCTGGTACGACAACGAAACCGGTTACTCCAACAAGGTTCTGGATCTGATCGCTCACATCTCCAAGTAATGGAATGATGTACTGCTGATCATGAGGGCGACATTATTGTCGCCCTTTTTTGCTTTCTGTATAGCCGATAACCTGACGGGTATGGCAAATATAAGGCAACGCGATGAACGATAAACTGTTTACCCTTCCCGTAGTGGAACAAATTTCCCCTTACATCAGCCAACGCCAGCTGGATGCGCTACCGGTGATCGTCGTTTCGCACCCCAAGGTACGCGCTGCGATAACCCTGCAAGGCGCCCATCTGGTAGCCTGGCAACCCAGCGGTGAGCAACCGGTGGTGTGGCTTAGCAAAAATACGCCCTTCACGCCAGGCAATGCCATTCGCGGCGGCGTGCCGATCTGTTGGCCATGGTTTGGCCCGGCGGGTAAACCTTCGCACGGTTTTGCACGTAATATGCCGTGGTCGCTGACTGCGCACGACGAAGACCAGGACGGCGTGATCCTGACCTTTACCCTGCAAGACAATGAACAGACCCGCAAGCTGTGGCCACACCCATTCACGCTGATCGCCCGCTTCAAACTGGGTGAAGAGTGTGAGATCGAGTTGGAGTCACACGGGGATTACCAGGCGACTGCCGCACTTCATACCTATTTTCAGGTTGGCGATATCGAAACGGTGAAAGTGGCCGGACTGGGCGAGCATTATCTGGATAAAGTGGCCAATGGTGCCAAAGCGCGTCAGCTGGGCGATGTGGTATTTGTCGGCCAAACCGACCGCGTTTATACCCAACCAGAGCCTTACAGTGTGATAAAAGACCCAATTCTGCAACGCAGTATTGAAGTACATCACCACCATATGAGCGATGTGATTGCCTGGAACCCTGGCGTTGAACTGTCTTGCAGCATGGCCGATATGGCGAACGACGGTTATAAAACCATGGTTTGTGTGGAAACCGGCCGTATCAACAAGCCGTTGATTGCCCGTGACGAACAGCCGGCACGGCTCGGCGTGACCTTGCGTTGCCGCAAAGGGGTTTGAGCGGCGTACAACCGGTACACCGCCGTTTTCTCGATGTCAGTTAAGCAAAAGGGGCGCCAGCGCCCCTTTTTAATGCCTATAACGCACGAAAATCGTGCAGAAAGCTTAGAAACTGTAACTGACACCGGTCCACAGCATGCCGGTGTAGGATTTATCTACCATCGGGCTGTCTTTGACCTCATCAGACAATTGTACGTAACGGCCCATAAAGAAGGCGTTCCACGCTTCATTAATCTGATAGTTGGCACTCAGCTCAACGTACGGCGTCCAACTGTCGTTCGGCGTATAGCTATTCAGGCCGCTGCGACGCGATTCACCCTCGCTGACGCCATAGTAGTACTTGTTCTGATTTTTGCTGTTCCAGGTCACGCCAACGCCCGGCGTCAAAGTCCAGGCATCCAGTTGGAACTTGTACAGGTAGGCCAGATCGCCGATCATGCCGTTACTGTAATCCAGGGTATCGCCGGCGAAGGTGGTACGAATGGTGCCCCACTCCGCGTTATGCGAATACGCAACCCCTGCCATCAAAGTCGCCCGACGCTTGTTCAACTGCTTCATGCGGTCGTCGTCGCTGTCGCCCGGTTTGTAGTGCAATGGCGAATAGAACGCCATTACGCTCAACTGGTTTTCCTGATCCTTCCACAGGTAGTAACCGGCGGTCAGCGTACGGAAGTAGAAGTCATCGGCTTCATAGTTGATCACCGGTACCGGATAAACGCGAGTCTGATTGCCGCGATAAGGGTCCGGGCTCACCAATGCAGACGCACCGAGCGACCAGGTTCCCGCCTGGGCACTCTGTGCACACACCACAGCAGACGCGATAACCGCTAGCGTTTTGAATTGAAATATCTTCACGGGTTCTCTTCCATAAATGACAGATTAATAGCGGCGATAGTGTATGTGAAATTTCGGTTACGCGCTTTAAATTTACATTTGAAAATTAGCAAGATCCGTTAAGTTAATTCTGAAATATGTATAAAGAATGTCAGATGTATGACGTTTTACCGCGCAGCCCGCGCCCGACAAGGTCCTCCGCAAACCCTGCAATAACTGAGTCATTGATATGACTTAAAAAAAGCTTTTTCGTTGACAGGAAATTTTCCGCTATGCCAACTAAGCTTAAATCAGAAGGTGAAATTACCCTGAGCCCAGTGGCAATACAGCGCAACTCGCGATAATAAGCGCACCAGGTTGGCATACGGGTTGCTGTACTCAGGTATTAACTTCTTCTTTCGGGGGCCAGAAGACTATGAAACGCTCCCTTTAACCTGTGCTAATAACGAAAGGACGGGCATCGCCATGAACATATTTGACCACTATCGCCAGCGCTACGAAGCTGCCAAGGACGAAGAGTTCACACTGCAGGAATTTCTTACCATTTGCCGGCAAGATCGCAGTGCCTACGCCAATGCCGCGGAACGTCTGCTCATGGCTATCGGTGAACCGGTCATGGTCGACACCGCGCTTGAGTCACGCATGTCTCGCCTGTTCTCCAACCGCGTGATCGCACGCTATCCGGCCTTCGAGGAATTCTACGGTATGGAAGAAGCTATCGAACAGATAGTTTCTTACCTGAAGCACGCCGCGCAGGGCCTCGAAGAGAAGAAACAGATCCTTTACCTGCTGGGCCCGGTGGGCGGCGGGAAATCCTCATTGGCGGAACGCCTGAAGGCGTTGATGCAACTGGTGCCGATTTACACCCTGAGCGCCAACGGCGAACGCAGCCCGGTCAACGACCATCCGCTGTGCCTGTTCAATCCGCAGGAAGACGCCAACATTCTGGAAAAAGAATACAACATTCCGCGTCGCTACCTCGGCACCATCATGTCGCCATGGGCAGCGAAGCGTTTGCACGAATTTGGCGGCGATATCACCAAGTTCAAGGTGGTCAAAGTGCGCCCTTCCATTCTGGAGCAGATCGCGATTGCCAAGACCGAGCCGGGTGATGAAAACAACCAGGATATTTCAGCGCTGGTCGGCAAGGTGGATATCCGCAAGCTGGAAAACCATGCGCAGAACGATCCGGACGCCTATGGCTACTCCGGTGCGCTGTGCCGGGCCAACCAGGGGATTATGGAATTCGTCGAGATGTTCAAGGCGCCGATCAAAGTGCTGCACCCGCTGCTGACCGCGACCCAGGAAGGCAACTATAACGGTACCGAGGGTATTTCCGCCCTGCCGTTCAACGGCATTATCCTTGCGCACTCCAACGAATCAGAGTGGGTCACCTTCCGCAACAACAAAAACAACGAAGCCTTCCTCGACCGTGTTTATATCGTCAAGGTGCCCTACTGCCTGCGAGTGTCAGAGGAGATCAAGATTTACGACAAGCTGCTGGATCACAGCGAACTGTCCCATGCGCCATGCGCACCGGGTACGCTGGAAACCCTGGCGCGCTTCACCGTATTGTCGCGGCTGAAAGAGCCGGAAAACTCCAGCACCTATTCAAAAATGCGGGTCTACGATGGTGAAAGCCTGAAAGATACCGATCCAAAGGCAAAATCGTATCAGGAGTATCGCGATTACGCCGGGGTGGACGAAGGCATGAACGGCCTTTCAACCCGTTTTGCCTTCAAGATACTGTCACGGGTATTTAACTTCGATCATGCCGAAGTGGCAGCAAACCCGGTTCACCTGTTCTACGTACTGGAGCAGCAGATCGAGCGTGAGCAATTCCCGCAGGATCTGGCGGAAAAATACCTTGAACATCTGAAAGGCTATCTGATCCCGAAATACGCCGAATTCATTGGCAAAGAGATTCAGACCGCCTATCTGGAATCCTATTCAGAATATGGCCAGAACATTTTTGACCGCTACGTGACCTACGCCGACTTCTGGATCCAGGATCAAGAGTACCGTGACCCCGATACCGGTCAACTGTTTGACCGTGAATCACTTAACGCTGAACTGGAGAAAATTGAAAAGCCGGCCGGCATCAGCAATCCGAAAGATTTCCGCAACGAAATCGTCAACTTCGTGCTGCGTGCCCGCGCCAACAACAACGGCCGTAACCCAAACTGGACCAGTTACGAGAAGCTGCGTACGGTGATCGAGAAGAAAATGTTCTCAAACACCGAAGAGTTGCTGCCGGTAATTTCGTTTAACGCCAAAACCTCAACGGACGAGCAGAAAAAACATGACGACTTTGTCGATCGCATGATGGAGAAAGGCTATACCCGTAAGCAGGTTAGACTGCTGTGTGAATGGTATTTACGGGTCAGGAAATCATCATAACGTCTGGTGGGTCGTTATAACTATCTCAGCGTATTGCAGACTGCCGCGCATTAACCGGCGGCAGTCTGCAAGCGTGAGGAAAAAGTTGGCAACGTCGTCTGGGGGAACTATGGCTTACTTTATTGATCGACGGCTTAACGGCAAAAACAAGAGCATGGTTAACCGCCAACGCTTCTTGCGCCGTTACAAGTCACAAATAAAACAGTCGATTGCCGAAGCCATCAACAAGCGTTCGGTCACCGACGTAGACAGTGGCGAATCGGTATCGATTCCGACTGACGATATAAACGAACCGATGTTCCATCAGGGGCGCGGCGGCACCCGCCATCGCGTTCATCCTGGCAACGACCATTTCGTACAGAACGATCGCGTCGAACGACCACAAGGTGGTGGCGGTGGCGGAAGTGGCCAGGGCAATGCCAGCCAGGACGGTGAAGGCCAGGACGAGTTCATCTTCCAGATTTCCAAAGATGAATATCTCGATCTGCTGTTTGAGGATTTGGCGCTGCCGAACCTGAAGAAAAATCAGTACAAACAGCTGACCGAATTCAAAACGCATCGCGCAGGCTATACCGCCAACGGGGTGCCGGCCAATATCAGCGTGGTGCGTTCGCTACAAAATTCACTGGCACGCCGCACCGCTATGACCGCTGGCAAACGACGCGAGCTATTGCAACTGGAACAACAGCTGACCGATTTGGAAAATACCGAGCCGGTACAATTGCTGGAGGAAGAGCGGTTGCGCAAGGAAATCGCCGAGCTGCGTCAGAAGATCAAGAAAGTACCGTTTATCGACACCTTCGATTTACGCTACAAAAATTACGAACGCCGCCCTGAACCTTCCAGCCAGGCGGTGATGTTCTGTCTGATGGACGTGTCAGGTTCAATGGATCAGGCCACCAAAGACATGGCCAAGCGCTTCTACATCCTGCTCTATCTGTTCCTCAGCCGCACCTATAAAAACGTCGAGGTGGTCTACATTCGCCACCACACCCAGGCGAAGGAAGTCGACGAACAGGAGTTCTTCTATTCGCAGGAAACCGGCGGCACCATTGTTTCCAGCGCGCTGAAGCTGATGTATGACGTAGTAGAAGAACGCTACAACCCGGCGCAGTGGAACATCTATGCGGCGCAGGCGTCGGACGGTGATAACTGGGCCGACGACTCACCGCTATGCCATGAACTGCTGACCAAGAAACTGCTGCCGATGGTGCGTTATTACAGCTATATCGAAATCACCCGCCGCGCGCATCAAACGCTATGGCGGGAATATGAAGACTTGCAGGCCAGATTTGATAACTTCGCCATGCAGCATATCCGCGAGCCGGATGACATTTATCCGGTATTCCGCGAGCTGTTCCGCACGCAAACCGCGTAAACCATCGTCGCGGCAGTCAGCCGGCCTTCGTGGCCGGTTTTTTTGCCATTAGCACCACCACCAGCCTATATTTTTACTAGGAATTTTACCCACACAGATCTAGAATCCCCCACAAAAACAATAACAAATGTTTTAACGGCCCAGAGAAAGGATTTCGTCAGTGAAGGAAATGCTGTGCATTCTTGTTACTACCGGCACGTTGGCGATCGTTTTCGCGTGGTTATTTGTTCAGATGCTGCATATTTAACGCCGCAGTGCGGCTGAAGCCCGGCCCGCCTCGGCCGGGGCGACATGGATCGCAAGGATCAGGATTGCTTGGTTTGCACCCAGAAAGCGTGAATCAGGCCCGGGAAATACCCCAGCAGCGTCAGGATGATATTAAGGATAAACGCGCCACCGATGCCTTTGTCCAGCAGTACACCCAGCGGAGGGATAATAATGGTAAACACAATACGCCAAAAACCCATGATAACTCCTTAACTTGCTGATGAGTTACCAACATATTATATCCATTTAACAATTTCAATCAGTGATCAATACTGCCGGTAACGATACTGGCGCTATCATTGTCGGTTGAAGCGGTTTTGATGATAAAAAACTCCGGGCAACGCCGGAGTTTTTTCGTCACTGGCTGATGGCCTTAGTGCGTTACGCTACTCACGTGATGACGACCACGCTTGACGCCCCACAGCCCCGCCAGCGCGCTGACAACGGCCCCTGCCAGCAAAGCAAAGAACGACCACAATGCAGAACGCGCCAGCACGTCGGCGGCAGCGGCTGCCTGTTCACGTGCTTTTTGTTTCAGTTCGGCATAGCGTTGTTTGGCCTGCTCGATTTTACTCTGCATGTCATTCAGACGCTGGTTCACCAACTGGGCAGTTTTCTGTTTCGCCACAATGATATTATCCACCGTCTTGTTCACTTCAGCCGGCGTCATATCGGTGTTCTGGTTCAGCGCGGTGGTCAGGCTGTCACGATCGACGTCTTGCGTCAGAGACTCGCCACGCTTTTTCAACCGATCAACCAACCCTTGAATCACCGTATCGCTGTTATCGGGATTGACCGCCAACTGCTTGACCGCCTCGCCGATATCATTCTTGGCTCCATCCAGTTGCTGCTGCATATACTCCGGTTGCAGCGTTTCAATCTTGCTTTTACGCAAGGCGGCGACCACATTATCTTCCAGTTGCTCGGGTTGCAGTTTGGTATCGAGATTCAGCTCGGCAAAAGCCTGCTGACCGGCGTTGGCCACCCCCTTGATACCGCCGCCAACCACGGAGCCGGCGCCAGAAACTACGCTACCGGTGGCGGAAGCGATCGACCCCAGCGCATTGCCGGTGGCCTTGATAGTCCCCCCGAGCACAATGCCGCCCAGCACCGCGGCAACCAGCAGCGCCGTCGCCCAAACCAGAAAACCATGTATCAAGCCGTCGTTACCGGCTAAGTGTCCGGCGACAAAGGCGCCTGCCGCCAGGCTGACAATAATCGATATTGCCGACCAGATGACTACCGTGGTGCCTGCGCCATTCACCGGATCGTTCGACGTCGGGTCAACAATGGCAAAGCCCAGACTGGTGCCTAGCGTGGAAAGTAATAGTGAAATTGCCAGAACGGTAATCACTCCGCCGATAATACTGCCCCATGAGACTTTTTTTACTGCGCGCAACTCATTGGTTATTTCCATGTTTTAACTCCTTATTCGCCATACCATTGATCATCTGACGCAACGCCAGCTCAATTAAGTCTAGTTTCTAATGATATGGCGAAGCGCCGAGTTGCATTTTATCACCACAAAAAACATATAAATATGTTAATAATCAATTGGTAATTGGATGTTTTTATCTCATCCGGTTATGTAACGCCACCGTTACAGCGCTGTTATTAGATAAGAAAGCTTGACCTATATTGTCGGGCACGTCGTGGCGGTTGACCACGATTGATATTACGCCAGGCACTAAAAAGGCCGGCGCTTAGCATGCGCCAACCGTTGATTCGACGAGGGGAAACTCCTAGAATGCGCGGCTAAATTAAGTCATTGGAATCAGTTTCATGTCGTCGCTGTGGGTTGCTACACAATATTTCTATTTGTTTGGCCTGTTATTTTCTATGGTATTTACCTATCTGGTTAGCCGGGACACGGTTAAAATTCGCTGCATCAGCGCGCTCACCATCGGCCTGACCTGGCCATTAAGTCTGCCGGTAGTGTTGTTGTTTTCGCTGTTTTAAGCAGAGATTCACCCCGCCCGTACCGTGACGGGGTGTTAATGGTTTATGTTGGCATAACGATCAGAAATCGTAGCCCACGGTAGCGACGACGCTACGCTCCTGTCCCCAATAGCAATAGCCCGTGCCATAACAGGCGGCGACATACTTTCTGTCGGTCAGGTTATTAACGTTCAACTGCACATAGGCTCCTTTCAATGAGGGCGCCACCTGGTCCATATTCATTCTCACCGACGCGTCCAGCAACGTCACCGAAGGAATACGCTGGGTATTTTCGTTATCAGCCCATTGTTTACCAATGTAACGCACCCCGGCCCCCAGGTTAACGCCATAGCCTGCATCATATTGTCCCCACAGGGATGCCGTTTGATCTGGCGCCAAATAAGGCGTATTGCCGTCATTGCCATCAACCGCATCCTTGAACTTCACTTTATTGTAACTATAGCCGGCGATCAGGTTCAGGCGTTCGGACAGCCTGGTACGGGCCTCCAATTCAATACCTTGTGAATGGACCTTACCCGCCGGGACGTAATAGCTTTGCTGCACCACGCGATTCGCCACGTTTTTCTGCGTCAGGTCGTACAACGCCACGCTGTAGAGCGAGCGGCTGCCGGGCGGCTGGTACTTCAGGCCCAGCTCATATTGCTCGCTGGTGCTCGGCTTGAGCATATGACCGTCCCGATCCGCCAACGCTTCCGGCGTTACCGCGGAGCTGTAACTGGCATAAGGCGATAATCCATTGTCGAAACTGTACAGCAGCGAGGCACGACCGCTGAAGTGGCGATCGTTGCGCGCATCGGAGGTGCCTGCCGTCAGGTTATCGTTCTTGCTTTCCAGACGATCGTAACGGCCCGACAAATTGAGATACCAGTTATACAGGTTGATTTCATCCTGCAAATACACGCCGGTCTGTTCATAATGGCGTCGCGAATCGGTGCGCGCCAGGTTACTGAGCACCGGCTGCAGCGCGGCACCGGTATAGGGGTTCAAATCGGTTGCCTGCGCACTTTCATCCCACAGGTTGTTGCGAAAGCGCTGATAATCGAGTCCCAGCATCACCTTATGCTCCACCGGACCGGTGGCAAAATCGGCTTCCAGCTGATTATCCACCGCATAGGCATCCAGTGAGGTATTGGAGCCGCTGTAGTAACGGTGCAGCATACTGTGATCGTCATTCCAGCCAATCTGGTACACCTGTTCCAATGCTACGTTGGAATGGGTATAGCTGCCGTTTTGCCGGAAAGTCCACACGTCGTTGAAGCTGTGAGAAAATGCGTAGCTGTATATTTGCTCCCAGCGCTTGAAGACGTTATGACTGCTGTCGCCGTCAAAGAAACCACGTCCCAGCTTGTCGCCCTGGCTGGAATACAGGCTGCCGTCGGCAGGCACTGCGCTGTGGTAGCCGCCGGAGGGATCTTTTTGCAGGTAAGCCTTCAGCAACAGCGAGGTATTGGCCGTTGGTTGCCACAGCAACGAAGGAGCAATGGCGTAGCGTTCTTCGCGTTGATGATCGTACATGGTTTCACTGCTGCGGGTCATGCCGGTCAAACGATAGGCCCACTGCTCGGATAACGGCCCGGTAACGTCAAAAGCGCCGCCTTTGGTGGCGTTATTGCCCCCCATCACATTGACATGGCCTTCACTGGCGAAACGTGGCTGTTTGCTGGTTAACGCCACCAGCCCGCCGGGAATGCTCTGGCCATACATCACCGAAGATGGTCCTTTGATCACGTCGATACGTTCGAGGAACCAGGGATCGACCTGCAACGCGTTGTAGCTGCCGCTATCACTCAGCAGACGAAGACCATCCAGGAAGGTATTGTTGACATCGCCGCCGTGGAATCCGCGCAGTGCAATGGTGTCATAGCGCGTAGCACCACCGGCAAAGTTGGTGAAAACACCGGGCGTATACTTCAGCGCATCATTGACGGTGAGCGCATTTTGATCGGTCATTTGTTGACGAGTAATTACCGAAACCGACTGCGCGGTTAACATCAACGGCGTATCGGTTTTTGTCGCCCCTCGGCTGGTGGTGGCGGTGTACCCATGAGTTGCTGAATCCGCCGTATCGGCCGGTGCAGCAGTTACCACCACGGTATCTTCAGCCCATGAGGCCAGTGGCATAAACAAGGCAATTGAGCAAAACACGGCACTGCGTTTGGCGAGATAAATCCCAGACATGGCTAATTCCTGTAGAAGCGATAAAAAATCACCGCATGCTCTTGCCGGCAGCAACGCTGGCTGCCGCATCCGCAAAGAAGTTCCCGAAGCATCGGCGCAAAAAAACAAAAGATAAAACGAATACAAATGATAATTATTATCTTTATAATGGTTTGAGTTCAAGCAGCATTGCGCTTTTTGTCGAGGCCATCAGATTTTTCTGACATGAGTGGCCTAACAGTAATCTTATAATTTATATGGATATAGCTCGTCGGCGCGGGACAAAAACTGCCCCTTTTAGCGGGCGTTAAAAAACGCAATCAGGCGGGAAATAAGCAACATACAGCCAAAAATTACTACATTTAAAGCCAACCACAGCGCCAGTAGATATAAAAATGGCTGATAGGCAGGAATACCGCGATCGGCAGAAAAAGGGTTGTAATGCCAGAATTTAATAATGGCAAAAGGATTCAGATTAAGCTGAAGAAAGTAATAGGTGGTTAATGCTGGTGGCAGTATTAAATACACCAGCACCATCACAACCATGGCCACTCGAGTGAAAATACTATTATTAAAATCTTTCATATCAAAAGGTTACCACATTCCCACTGGTTAGCCAACGCAATAAACACACCGTTATCAACAGACAAAACGAACGTCGTAGAGTTCCTTGCCGGTCAAGAAATAAATCCGTCAGGATGTTTAGTATCCATTTAGTTCTGCGATGTTAAAAACGGAGCAACTCAAGGAGAGCACCATGCAATCAGACGATGATTCAAACATGGCCAACGCAAGAAAACGGAAAATAATTTACGGTTGGTATATTTATACAATCTACGTGCTGTTGATATTTAATATTTACATGGCAGTTTATAACACCTGCGTGCGACATCCGATCGAAATGCCCCTGATTTCTGTAGCACATAGTTTGTTCATCGCCTGCCTATTGCATCAAATCCTGAAGAAACGGACGCGTTTTACCTGGGTAATGCTGATTTACTTTATCATTATGCGCCTGTACTACGCCAATGTGTTGCACGTCGAGTTCGGCCCGATCGGCAGTGCTCTGGTGTTGCTGATCATCACTCTGCTACTGACTGGCACCGTGGTGGTCGGCCAAATGGCCACACCACCGGTAAAACAGGACTGGCTGGCGGCATTGGGGTGGAAGCAGGCCGCCGCGCTGATCGCCATTGCAGCGCTGTTGACCAGGCTGGTTACCTTCGATTATTTGTCGTAAAGCGGCCGCCGTTCGCTGGCAATATGCGGCTCAGACACATCAACCATACGACAGACTTTACTGTAGCTGCTGGATTGCTCGCAAATCTTGTCAGTGACATACGCACCGAGGTATCCCAATAGCAGCAGGTAGACCAACATACATAAAATAAAGATCAGCATTCTCACCGATAACAACCACTGTGGTAGCAAAACAGCGGCCATCATAGCGTGATTTTATATCGCTGGCATACCGCCCCGCCGGTGAATAACGATGGTCATCGCCAGAATAATAATGTTATGTTATCACATATCAAAATTTACTCTGCACAGACGGTGACATGGAACAGCCCCACCCCCCGGTTTTGGCCGTACAACAATTAAACATCACGCTCGATGGCGAACGCAAAATACAGGATTTGAGCTTCGTACTGCATGCCGGCGAGCGCGTATGTTTGCTCGGTGCTTCCGGCGCCGGTAAATCGCTGACCGCCGCAGCGCTGCTTGGCACGCTGGCGCCGAACGCGGTGGTTGATGGCACCATCAGCCTGCATGGCAAACCATTGGCAGGCATACGTCTGCAACAACGCGGCCGCCTGCCGATAGCGGCAATTTTCCAGGATCCGTTCACCGCGCTGAACCCGTTGGCAACGGTTGGCCAGCAATTGACGATGGCGCTACGTTATCAACGCTCACTTTCCCGCCGTCAGGCCAGCCACTGCGCCAGCGATATGCTGCAAACTCTCGGTTTATCACCCCGACAAACGCTGGCGCGCTACCCCGGTCAACTGTCCGGTGGACAATGCCAACGCATATGTACCGCTGTGGCGCTGGCAGGCCAGCCGTCGTTGCTGATTGCCGATGAACCCACCAGCGCATTGGATATGGTCAGCCAGCACCAACTGCTCGAGGTCTTGCGCAGCTATCATCGGCCGCACGCCGCCCCCGCGATGCTGTTTATTACTCACGATATCGTGCTTGCCGCAGGATTGTGCCAGCGCGCATTGGTGCTGTCGCATGGCCGTCTGGTTGAGCAAGGCCCGTTTAACCAGCTACTGCAACAACCGAAACACCCCTATAGCCAACGGTTGGTGGCTGCGATACAGGCATCGACCTGCTGTAACAGCCAACGTTTACGTCAGGCAGGTTAACCATGTTTGAGCCATTTATCAGTCTGCAAAACGTCAGCCGACTCTATGACACGCAGAAAACCGGCCTATGGCCCTGCAACATTAATCTGCGCGCTGATGAGTGCGTCGGGTTGGTCGGCTGCTCCGGTGCCGGTAAAACTACCCTGCTAAAGCTGCTGTTGGCACTCGATGCCAGCGATCATGGACACATCTTCTGTCAAGGGCAACGAGTCGCTCCGGCATCTGGCGGTAAACTGCGCTGGTATCGCCGATTGGTGCAATACGTTCCGCAGGATGCCGTGGCGTCGCTTAATCCACGCCACAGTGTCGCGCAACTGATTGCCGAACCGCTGCGTCAACTGACTGATGCGGGCAATGTAGCATCTCGCGTTACCCAGGCGTTACGCCAGGTGGAACTCGATGACCTGCTGATGCAAGCCCGGCCAGGCGAACTGTCCGGCGGCCAGGCACAGCGCGTGGCGCTGGCGCGAGCCATCGTAACGCAGCCACGGTTTTTACTGGCCGATGAACCGGTTAGCGGGCTTGATCTGCCCCTGCGGCGGCAAATTATCACGTTGCTGGCGAACCTCGCCCAACGGCAAAAAATGGGCATGCTGATTGTGTCGCATGATATTTCGCTGGTCAGCGCCTTGTGCCAACGCACGCTGGTAATGGATCAGGGCCGGATCGTCGAAGACCGTCCTACCGCCGAGTTGTTGCAGGCACCGCGTCACGCCGCCACCCAGGCGCTGATCGCCGCTCTCCCATCCCTTCCCTGTCCCCCTGCTGAAATGTAATGGAGTTGTTGATGTCATTCCCGCGTTTTCCAAGCCCGCTAGGCTATGTACTGACCGGCAGCTTATTGCTGAGCGGCTGTTTCGACCCGCCAGAATCACAGGAAACCCACGCCGGCGAGCAACGCCTGCGGGTGGCCATGCTGCAGCCGCCACGATCCGGCCTGACGCCGCTGAGTGATGACGCGTTTAAACTGTCGCGCTGGAGCAACGCCGAAACGCTGGTGACACTCAACGCAGACGGCGATGCCACACCGGCACTGGCGGAAAAGTGGCAGCAGATAGACGCGCGTCACTGGCGTTTTCAGTTGCGTCAGGGCGTCAGGTTCCATGACGGCACGCCCTTTACCGCCCACAGCGTGGTGCGTTCCCTGACTGCCGCCATGCAGGCCGCGCCCAAACCGCGCATTCTTGACGGCGTGCAGCTGGAGGTCAGCGTGGATGGCGAGTATGCGGTCATGATTGGCACCGCGACGCCCGATCCCTTACTGCCCCAACGGTTGTCTAGCCCGCAATTGGCGATACTGGCCGCGCGCGCCTACGGCGCTGACGGCGTAGTCAACCCGCTGCGTGCCGGCACCGGAGCATTTGTATTGACCACAGTCAACGGCACCAGCAGCGCCAGGCTGGATCGCTTTGATGGCTACTGGGGCATGCGCGCCGCTGCACCAGGCATCGACGTCAGTTTTGTGCCCGACGGCACCGCTCGCGCCGCCGCACTGCGCACCGGTGAGGCCGATGTGGTCGAAGCCGTACCGGTGGCTCAGGTGGCGCTGATCGATCCGACGCGAGTACAGGAAGTTCCGATGCCGCGCACCAACACGCTGTATCTCAATACGCGGTATGGCGCGTTCAGCGATCCGCAGCTACGCGCGCTGGCAGCAACCGCGGTTCAACGCCAGCCACTGGTTGAAAACGTGTACGAAGGACGGGCAGACATCGCCGAGGGCCTGCTTGGCCCGGCGTTGCCCTGGGCGGCTGCGCTACGTCAACCGCAACCTGCCATCACGTCCCCGAGCTCCACCAAGCGGGCCGCTATTACTCTGGCAACCTTCAGCGATCGTGCTGAACTGCCCGAAGTAGCGGTATATCTGGCACAACAACTCACCGCCGCCGGCTTTGAGGTCAAACAAGAGGTACGAGAATACGCACACATCGAAGCCGATGCGCTGGCGGGCAAGTTCGACGCATTTATCCTGTCACGCGCCACCGTGCTGGATTCCGGCGATCCGGTCGCTTATATGTACAGCGACTTTTCCTGTCACGGTTCCTTTAACATTGCACAATTATGTGACAGCGAGGTAGATGCCGCATTGGCGCGCGCCGCGGTCATGCCTGCCGGGACTGAAAGACGGCAAGCCATCATCGCGGCAGAGAGCCGCATACTGGCAACCCATGCGGCGATACCACTGCTGCATGAACGGGTGATTCAAGGTGAAGCTGCCGGCGTACAACAGGTGGCGCGCGATCCGCGTGAACGCTTGCTGATCACGCCGGCAACGCGAGTGGCGCAGCCGCAATGATACGTATATTGCAACCGGCGCTGCCATGGGCATCACGTTTACTGGCACTGGCGGGTATGGTGTTGTTGATAGGATTGCTGCCGTGGTTGTCGGGACGCGATCCGGCATTGAGCCTGCTGCGCGCACGTTCCGGGGAGCAGGTCGCCACTCCGGAAGCCTTGAACGCCATACGCCAGCGCTTCGGGCTGGAAGACGGTCCCTTGACACTGCTGGGGCATTGGCTGTCCGGATTGATGTACGGCGATGCCGGCCACTCGTGGATTTCCGGCGAGCCGGTACTGCCTGGCATGCTACGCGCCACCGGCGTTTCATTAACCTTGATGGCGTACGCGCTGGCGGTTGCGCTGGCCATCGCCTTGTTGCTGGCCGTACCGACGCTGTGGCGCGGCTTGCGTGGCGTTAACCGTCCCTCCGTCGGCGTTATTGCCACCAGCCTGACCGCTCTGCCGGAGTTTCTGTTGGCGGCGCTGCTATTGATCGTCGGCGCGGTCTGGTTAGGCTGGTTGCCGCCGTTTGGCTGGCAAGGCTGGCAACACGCGGTTTTGCCTGCATTGGCGCTGGGCTTGCCCGCTGGCGGCCTGCTTGGCCTGTTACTCAACGATGGGTTGGCGGTAACCTTCAGCGAGCGTTGGCTGTTAAACTGGTGCCTCGCCGGCATTCCCTGGCATCAGCGCCTGCTGGCGGTATTTCGACGCACCCTGCCGGCGTTATTGCCGCAGTTGGGGCTGGTGCTGGTCGGCCTTACCGGTGGAGCGGTGGCGGTAGAAAAGATCTTCGCCATTCCGGGGATTGGCCGCGCCACGCTGGGCGCTGCCGTCGCGCAGGATTTACCGGCATTACAGTGCGGTATCTTATTACTGCTGACCATCGCATTTGTCGCCGGCCTGATGGCACAAACGTTACATTATCTGTTGCTGGGGCGCACCGGCGTCACACTGCCCAATACCCACCCCATAGACACCCCGCGCAGCGGTGGTTACCTGGTGGTCGGTATTACCACCGTCATTCTGTGTTTATTGATATTGAGCGGCTTGATACGCGATCCGCTGGCATCACTGCACTTGCGCCTGCAACCCCCCAGCCTGGCGTTGCCGCTCGGTGCCGACGCCACCGGTCGTGATATCCTGGCTCGCGTGGCTTATGGCGCGTTGCACACCAGCTTACTGGCGTTGGCAGTCAGCGTCTGTTCGCTGCTGTTGGGCTTGCTGTTTGGCCTGATGCCACGCCTGCTGTGCGGCGTTATTGAAACGGCCAACGCCACGCCGCCGATCGTTGCCGGGATGATGGTTGTCGCCGTCACCGGCCCCTCATCCTACGGAGCGGCCTGCGCGGTGCTGCTGGTCAGTTGGGCGCCGCTGGCAGCGCACTGCGCCGCGTTGCTGCACGAAACCCGCCGCCAGCCCTACATTCGCATGTTGCCAATATTGGGCGTCGGCCCGCTGCGCAGCCTGACACATTATCTGCTGCCAGCGGTGATCGGCCCGCTACTGCGCCATGCCATGCTACGCCTGCCGGGCATTGCGCTAGCGCTGGCCGCCTTGGGGTTTCTTGGCCTAGGGCCGCAACCGCCCAGCGCCGAATGGGGCCTGGTGCTGGCAGAAGGCATGCCGTATCTCGAGCGTGCGCCGTGGACGGTATTGGCGCCGGCCTGCGCGCTGTTGCTGTTGTCATTACTGGCGGTCTCATTGGCCGGTGCCCTCGGGGTGCCCCATAGTCGATCACGCAGTCATCCCACGGTTGTAGTACCATAGCGCCAGGTTATAAATATTGGGATCAGACAATGCATCATTTGATGTTGGATATTGAAACGCTCGATATCAAACCCAGCGCCGTCATTCTGGTGGTGGCCGGGGTATTCTTCGATCCGCGTACCGGTCAGTTGGGTGCCGAGTTCGAAACCGCCGTCAGCAGTCAGAAGCCCCAGCCGGGACGCACCATCAGTCTGGATACCGTCGCCTGGTGGGCCAGACAGGCGGATGAAGCACGCAAACTGGCGTTTGGCGGCAGCGACAGCCTCAAGCGCGTGCTGACCAGCTTCAGTCGGTTTATTCATATCAACGGCAGCGACGACGTCAAAGTCTGGGGCAACGGCAAAGAGTTTGACTGTGCCATCCTTGAGCACGCCTATCAGCAGTTGGAGATGCCCTGCCCGTGGAAATTCTGGAATACCCAGGATGTACGCACGGTGATTACATTAGCTGAACTGCACGGTTTCAACCCCAAAAAAACGCGGCCGTTTGAAGGTACCCCGCACCGGGCGCTGGATGATGCCAAGCATCAGGCACGTTACATCGCCGATACGGTTTCGGCTCTGTACTACCGCCAAGGCCCAGCGATTCCGGCACCATAATCCCCCATTGCGCGACGCATGCTGGCTGGCACTTTCCATTTGCCGCCAGACCCACTACTCTAGCCCTCTTTGTCACTTGGATGTGCTGTTTTTGTTATGCAAAAATTTCTGTTACTGCTTCTCAGTCTGGTGTTACTTGGCCCGTTGGGCATCGATCTTTATCTGCCGACCATTCCGGCCATTGCCGCCGGCCTGAACAGCAGCGAGGCGCTGATCCAATCGACGATTTCGCTGTTTATCCTGGTGCTGGGGCTGGGCCAGATCATCGCCGGGCCGCTGGTGGATAACTATGGCCGTAAGCCGGTCGCGTTGGCCGGGGTGGTTATCTATATGATTGGTGCAGCGATGGCGGCATTGGCAAGCAGCCCGGGTTGGTTTATCGCTTCGCGGCTGTTGCAAGGCGTCGCGGTGTGCTGTACCGCCGTAGTGGCATTCAGTGGCGTGCGAGATCGCATGAACGGCGACGATGCCGCCCGCGCCTTTGGTTTTCTGAACGGCACGCTCAATATTATCCCGGCGCTAGCGCCATTGCTCGGCGGCCTGCTGGCGGAAGCCTTTGGCTGGCGCGCACCGTTCTGGTTCCTGGTCGGCTATGCACTGCTGGTTCTGATACTGATCGCCCTGCGCCTGCCTGAAACCCGCCCAGCCGATACGCTGCCGGTTAAAGGTCTGCCGCTGCGCCAATACGCCGGTATTTTGCGCCAACGTCGCTTTCTGTCGTTTTCGCTGGTGAACTCCGGCGCAATGGGTATGGCACTGACCTACGTTTCGTTGGCTCCCAATGTGCTGATGGGTAGCGCCGGGCTGACGTCGTTGCAGTTTTCTCTGGTCTTCGGCGCCAACGGCTTCTGGATCATGCTGGTGAGTTTTTTCGCCAACCGGCTGATTCGCAAGGTCGGACGCCCATTCTGCCTGGCAACCGGCGGCCTGCTGATGGGGATTGGCTGTCTCGGTCTGCTGTTCGGCGTGGCGGTGCTGACGCCGTCAGCACAAACTCACTGGCTGGTATATATGTTGCCGGTCGCCAGCGCCTGTGCCGGTTTGGCCTTCATGATGGGGCCGGCAACCAGTTATGCACTGGAACCGTATTCCAACGAGGCCGGCGTCGCATCGGCGCTGGTCGGCTTTGTGCAGATGGCCGGCGGCGCCGCGCTGGGCTTGTTGGCCATGGCACTGCCGTTGCAGCCCAAACTGGCGCTGGCGCTGGTAATGCTGGCAGGTTGCGTATTGGCATTGCACGCGCGCCAGCGCAGCAAGCAGATTAAAGGTCAGTTGAACAAGATCGGTTAACCGGTCACCACTGGTACCCGCGGAGCCAATGCCGTCAGCAGCTCGTACCCCAGAGTACCGGCTGCGGCGGCCACCTCATCTACTGGCAAATGACGCCCCCATAACTCCACCGGTGTGCCGATATTCGCCTGTGGGCACGGCGTCAAGTCGACCGCCAGCATATCCATGGAAACCGTCCCTACGGTGTGCGTCAGTACCCCATCCACCCATACCGGCGTACCGCTGGGTGCATGGCGCGGATAGCCATCGGCATAACCGCAGGCCACGATGCCGATACGCTGTACGGCAGACGCGGCATAGCGCCAGCCATAGCCGACGCGATCGCCGGGCTGAAGCGTTTGCACGGCGATGATTTCACTGCGCAGCGACATCGCCGGCTGAAGGCCGGTATCGGTGATATCATGCCACTGACCGCTCGGCGATGCGCCGTAGAGAATGATACCCGGCCGCACCCAGCTACCGTGCGTCGCCGGGTGCCACAGCGTGGCGGCTGAATTGGCCAGGCAGCGCGGTAATGGCAGTGCTTCGGCAGCGGCGTCGAGGGTCGCCATCTGTTGCGTAACGCCCTGCGGGCCGTCGGCGGTGGCGAAATGACTCATCAAGGTGGTAGAAGCAATATTGCGGATCCGTTGCGTCTGTTGCCAGATCTGCGGCAGTCGCGCCGGTGCAAATCCCAGACGGTTCATTCCGCTGTTTATTTTTAGGTAAACCTCCAGCGGTGCTGACAGTCGCGCCTCGGCAATGGCCGCCAACTGCCAGTCACTGTGCACCGAGGTCGTCAGCCGGTAACGATCAAGCAGCGCCAGGTCTTGCGTCTGGAAAAAACCTTCCAGCAACAGTATCGGCCCTTGCCAGCCAGCTTCACGTAACATCACCGCTTCGGCAAGGTCCAGCAGGGCGAAACCGTCGGTATTTGCCAGGCTTTGCCATACGCGTTTGAGCCCATGGCCATAGGCATTGGCCTTGACTACCGCCCAGATTTTGGCGGTCGGCGCAACACGGCGGATCACCTGCAGGTTATTGTCAAAAGCGTCAAGATGCAGCGCGGCGCTAATCGGGCGGGGCATGGGTTCTCCTTCGGACTGGATTTATGGGCCGCTGGCGGTTACCAGCGGCAATAAGGCGAGGGTTAACGTACTGGGTGTACGCCTTTCAACGGCACGCTACGCGAGTTGCGAAACCCCGTACTATAACGCGCCACCGATAAATCATCGGAAGGTATTGCCGGCGTGGTACCGGAGATCAGATCGGCAAGCAACTGGCCGGAACCGCAGGCCATGGTCCAACCCAGCGTGCCATGGCCGGTATTCAGGTAAAGGTTTTTCACCGAGGTGCGGCCAACTATCGGCGTGCCGTCCGGTGTCATCGGCCGCAACCCGGTCCAGAAGGTTGCCTGTTCGACGTTGCCACCGTTCGGATACAGGTCGCGCACCACCATCTCTAGCGTTGCGCGGCGCTTTTGTTCCAGCTCGGTATTGAACCCGACGATCTCGGCCATGCCGCCAACGCGGATACGCTGATCGAAACGGGTAATGGCGATTTTGTAGGTTTCATCCAGCACGGTAGAAAACGGTGCCGCAGACGCGTCGGTAATCGGAATGGTCAGCGAATAGCCTTTCAGCGGGTATACCGGTATCGACACCAGCCCGTGCAGCAGCGCGGTGGAATAGGAACCGAAGGCAACCACATAGCTGTCGGCGGTCAGCAACTGGTCGCCGCACTGCACGCCACTAATTTTGTCACCATCCACCAACAGGCGATCCACGCTGTGGTTGTACAGGAACGTCACGCCAGCCTGTTGCGCCATCGCTGCCAATTGCTGGGTAAACAGTTGACAATCGCCGGTTTCGTCATTCGGCAGTTGCAAACCGCCGGTCAGTTTATGCGCAACCTGGGCCAATGCCGGTTCGGCGCTTGCCAACTGACTGGCGTCGAGCAATTTATACGGGACACCGGCATCTTCCAGTACCGCGATATCCTTTGCGGCATTTTCATATTGCTGCTGGGTACGGAACAGTTGCAAGGTTCCACCCTGGCGCCCCTCGTACTGAATGCCGGTTTCCTGGCGCAGTGCTTTAATGCAGTCGCGGCTGTATTCGGCCAACCGCACCATACGACCTTTGTTGGTCATGTAATGGGAGACATTGCAGTTTTTCAGCATCTGCCACATCCAGTTGAGCTGGAAGCTGCTGCCGTCCAGGCGAATCGCTAATGGCGCATGGCGTTGGAACATCCATTTAATCGCTTTCAACGGCACGCCGGGAGCTGCCCAGGGCGCGGCATAACCGGGGGAGATCTGGCCGGCGTTGGCGGCACTGGTTTCCATCGCCGGACCCGATTGGCGGTCGATCACCGTAACCTCATGACCGGCCTTCGCCAAATACCAGGCACTGGCTACGCCGACTACTCCACTACCTAAAATTAACACTCGCATCGTTGACTCCGGCCCCAGGTTTTATAAAGCATAATCTTCTGCTTACAGGAAATTAACTCAGAGGAAAAAACCATCCAACAAATTAATTATCAAACGTGACTGATTTCACAATTAATTTATCGTTCAACTGAAGTTGTTTTGCAATAGACAGCGATAAATAGCGATAACCTGCGGTAAATGCCGCTATAGGCGGCCAATTACCGCCTTTTTTGCCGTCAATGACAGCATTGACAGCACTGAAAATTGGCCTAACGCGCAACATCACATTAACAGAATATAAAAATACCACCCACACCAATAACAGCATAAAAAACCACAAACTTGCTCACTTGTCGCAATATCATTTGCCCGAGAGATGACTCGGCATTAGCATAAAAATTCGCTCACAAATCGGACAACGCCGACCGAGAAGCCAGCGCGTTGAATTTTTAGGCTTTATAACCCATCCGCCCTGCCCGGTTTTGAGCTACGATTGTTACAGGGTCGCCGCTATGAGCCGGATCCGTTAATAACGAGGGGTGCGCTGATGTCTACTTCAACACATGATCACATTACGGATGAAAAACGTCTGAGCGATGGACCGGACTGGACGTTCGAGTTGCTGCAAGTATATCTGGAGCATATCGATCGCGTAGCCAAGCATTACCGACTGGACACCTATCCGCATCAAATCGAAGTGATTACCTCCGAACAGATGATGGATGCCTATTCCAGCGTTGGTATGCCGATCAACTATACCCATTGGTCATTCGGCAAAAAATTCATCGAGACCGAGCAGCGCTACAAACATGGGCAACAAGGGCTGGCCTATGAAATCGTTATCAACTCCAATCCCTGCATTGCCTATCTGATGGAAGAAAATACCATTACCATGCAAGCGCTGGTGATGGCGCATGCCTGTTATGGGCATAATTCGTTTTTCAAGAACAACTATCTGTTCCGCAGTTGGACCGATGCCAGTTCGATCGTCGATTATCTGCTGTTCGCCCGCCACTACATCAGCGAATGCGAAGAGCGTTACGGGGTGGTCGAAGTGGAAAAACTGCTCGACTCCTGCCATGCATTGATGAATTACGGTGTGGATCGCTATAAACGCCCGCAGAAAATTTCATTGCAGGAGGAAAAGGCTCGGCAAAAAAGCCGGGAAGAATACCTGCAAAGCCAGGTCAATTCGCTGTGGAAAACCCTGCCGCGCGTTGAACGGGAAGAAGCGCCTGAGCAGGCTCACCGCTACCCCGCCGAACCGCAGGAAAACATTCTCTATTTTATGGAGAAGAACGCGCCGCTGCTGGAACCCTGGCAGCGTGAAGTGCTGCGTATCGTGCGCAAAGTGAGTCAGTATTTCTACCCGCAGAAACAGACACAGGTGATGAACGAAGGCTGGGCGACCTTCTGGCACTACACCATTCTCAACCACCTGTATGACGAAGGCCGGGTGAGCGATCGCTTTATGCTCGAGTTCCTGCACAGCCATACCAACGTCGTGTACCAACCGCCGTACAACAGCCCTTATTACAATGGCATTAACCCGTATGCCCTCGGGTTCGCCATGTTCCAGGATATCAAACGCATCTGCCAGTCGCCGACGGAGGAAGATCGCTACTGGTTCCCGGATATCGCCGGCAAAGACTGGCTGGACACCTTGCATTTCGCCATGCGCGACTTTAAGGATGAAAGCTTTATCAGCCAGTTCCTGTCGCCGAAGGTGATGCGAGATTTCCGGCTGTTCACCGTGCTGGATGACGATCGTAACAATTATCTGGAGATCGCGGCGATCCATGACGAGGCCGGCTACCGGGCGATTCGCCAGGAATTATCAGCTCAGTACAATCTGAGCAATCACGAACCGAACATCCAGATCTGGAACGTTGACCTGCGCGGTGACCGTTCATTGACCATGCGTTATGTTCCACAAGAGCGTGCGCCTCTGGACAAAAGCCGCCGCGAGGTAATGAAGCATCTGCATCGCCTGTGGGGATTCGACGTGATTCTGGAACAGCAAAACGAAGATGGCAGCATTGAGTTGCTGGAGCGCTGCCCGCCTCGCCCCAACACGCTGTAATTGAACACCACAAAAAAGGGGCGCCGGTGCGCCCCTCAGACTGATGACAAATCTCATTCCTGCACAGAACGAGTAGAGGTCAATAAGTCAAAAATCAGGAAATCAATTTATTGATTTCGGCCGATCACCACAAAGCAGGAAAAACCACGCTTTTTGCTGCTTTGTCAGCAACCAAAGGGGCGCCAGTGCGCCCCTTTCGATTGCCAATCCAGTTCTAGCGGCGTGCTTCCGTCAGATCGCTTGGCATGGTGCCCTGCATACTGTGCCAGATGGCACCGCTTTCCTTGCCGTAATTACGCACCGTCTCCATCACCTGATCGTACATCTTTTCGTGGCACAGCATCGACAACTTGCTGTAAAAGTTCAACGCCAGCTTGCGCGCTTCCGGATTGGAGAAATAATAACGCCCCACGCGGGTGTATAGGCCTTTCAAGCCGTTGAAAATCAAACCGTAAATGGGATTCCCCGACACAAATGCCAGCCCGCGGAAGATCTCGTAATCCAGCTTGTTGAAGGCTTCAGCCTGGTCTTCCACTTCGCTGGCTTTTGCCAGCACTTCTTGCGCCTGTTCCGGATGGTTGCGTACCGCCGCGCGGATAAAGATCGACGCAATGTTGGTGCGCACCGACAACAGATTGTCGATCAGCTGCGGCACACTGTTATGATCGAGACGCGCCAACGTTTCCAGAATATTAAGGCCGGACGTTTCCCAAAAGTTGTTCACTTTGGTCGGTTTGCCATGCTGAATGGTCAGCCAGCCGTCACGGGCCAAACGTTGCAAAACCTCTCGTAACGTGGTGCGCGTGACCCCAATCAGTTCTGAAAGCTCACGCTCCGCGGGCAAAATAGAGCCAGGGGGGAAGCGATTATTCCAAATACTTTCGATAATGTATTCTTCCGCGAAACCGGCAGGACTCTGCGCCTTAATGACCATGTTTTTGACGTTCCGTAGCGACGATAATCAGAATTAGTAGTCTGCTGATCATACCAGATCGCTCCGGCATGACATAGCATGAGCGAAAAACAATAAACGAAAGTGTGCATAACCTGGCAAAAAATAGGCAAAAAAAGCAAAGCGTGCCGATTTTCGTCGGTATTTTGCGTCTTGGTTGCATCACGGCAAGCGGCATTGGTAGGGTAGTAACTACTATTTGGTAAGGGGTTGTAGAAGCAGCATGGACATGACAACGCGCAGTGCGCTAATAAAAAACTTTCTCGGCCAGTCGCCCGACTGGTACAAACTGACCATTATTGCCTTTTTATTGATCAATCCACTGGTCTTTTTCCTGGTCAGCCCGTTCGCTGCCGGCTGGCTGCTGGTGGTGGAGTTCATCTTTACTCTGGCAATGGCTCTCAAGTGTTATCCCCTGCAGCCCGGCGGCTTGCTGGCCATTGAAGCCGTGGCCATCGGCATGACCAGTCCCGCTCACGTCGGCGAGGAGATCGCCAATAATCTGGAGGTCCTGCTGCTGCTGATCTTTATGGTCGCCGGCATTTATTTCATGAAGCAGTTGCTGTTGTACGTCTTCACCAAACTGCTGTTGAATATCCGTTCGAAAATACGCCTGTCGCTGGCGTTCTGCCTGGCAGCGGCAGTGCTTTCCGCGTTTCTGGATGCGCTGACGGTGGTCGCGGTGGTGATCAGCGTCGCCACCGGCTTTTACTCGATATATCACAATGTGGCCTCCAACCAGCCCGACGGCAAGCATGACGTTGGCGACGACAGCAATATTGACGGCGAGGATCGCAAGCAAACGCTGGAGCAGTTCCGCGCCTTCCTGCGCAGCCTGCTGATGCACGCCGGCGTCGGAACCGCGCTGGGCGGCGTTATGACCATGGTGGGCGAACCACAAAACCTGATCATCGCCAAGAGCGCCGGCTGGGCCTTTGGTGATTTCTTCCTGCGCATGGCGCCGGTTACGCTACCGGTTTTCGTTTGCGGTTTGCTGGTGTGTCTGCTGGTTGAGCGCTTTGGCGTCTTCGGCTACGGCGCAGCGCTGCCGGAGCGCGTGCGTGAGGTGCTGAAAGACTATGACATCAAAGCGACAGAAAAACGCAGCCGTCAGGACAAGGTCAAACTGGTGATCCAGGCGTTGATCGGCGTATGGCTGGTTCTGGCGCTGGCGCTGCACCTGGCCGAAGTTGGCCTGATCGGCCTGTCGGTGATTATTCTCGCCACCTCCCTGTGCGGCGTGACCGACGAACATGCCATCGGCAAGGCGTTCCAGGAAGCGCTACCGTTTACCGCCCTGCTGACGGTGTTCTTCACCGTGGTGGCGGTTATTATAGAACAGCACCTGTTCACCCCGGTGATCACTTTCGTGCTGCAGGCCGAACCGTCGGCGCAGCTGGTGTTGTTCTACCTGTTCAATGGCTTGCTGTCTTCGGTTTCCGATAATGTTTTTGTCGGCACCGTGTACATCAACGAAGCCCGTACCGCCCTGACCAGCGGCGCCATTTCTCTCAAGCAGTTTGAAATGCTGGCGGTGGCGATCAACACCGGTACCAACCTGCCCTCGGTCGCCACGCCGAATGGCCAGGCGGCGTTCCTGTTCCTGTTGACCTCGGCCTTGGCGCCGCTGGTGCGCCTGTCTTATGGCCGCATGGTATGGATGGCGCTGCCCTATACGCTGGTACTGACCGTTATCGGCCTGCTGTGCGTTGAATATACCCTGGCACCGATGACCGACCTGTTAACCCAATGGCACTGGCTCACACCCCCCGTTCATCTTGACTGACGGGCGATTATGGCAGTGATTTATTTTGCACTGATTTACTCACCAGATACTGGCAGCAGGTTTTAATTGGTTTACACTGCCGGTTCAACTGCTTACTGCATGGAAGAATAAAGATATGTTGCAATTTTTTAACCGTTGCTCGCAGGGGCGCGGTGCCTGGCTACTGATGGCGCTGACGGCGCTGGTGCTTGAGCTGGTTGCGCTCTATTTTCAGCATGTGATGCTATTGCAACCTTGTGTCATGTGCATCTATGAACGTTGCGCGCTGTTTGGCATTCTTGGTGCTTCACTGCTTGGCGCTATTGCGCCGAAGACGCCGCTGCGCTACGCCGCCATCCTGCTGTGGATTTACAGCGCCTGGGAAGGCGTGCAGCTGGCCTGGAAACACACCATGATCCAGTTGCATCCGTCGCCGTTCAATACCTGTGATTTCTTTGTCAGCTTCCCTTCATGGCTGCCGCTGGACAAATGGTTGCCGGCGGTATTCCACGCGTCGGGTGACTGTTCGGTACGTCAGTGGCAGTTTCTGAGCCTGGAGATGCCGCAGTGGCTGGTCGGCATTTTCGCTGCCTATCTGGCGATCGCCGTCATTGTGCTGATCGCCCAGTTTGTTCGCCCACGCCGCCGTGATCTGTTCGGCCGCTAACCGCATCGCGATAAAAAAGGCGCCAGTTTGGCGCCTTTTTTGTTGGTAATGACCCGCTGTTTTATACATAACAACGCGTCAGGAGTGGGTAAGGTAATAAACCAGCACGATCAGTGCTCCGGCAATGGCAAATAGCCGCACCATCTTCATGTTTTTTACTCAAAAGCGAGCTTAGGGTGCCGCCAAACTACCGGACATTACCGAAAATATGAAGCCTGCGGCGTATCGTAGAGGCTTAATTTACATAACCTTAAGTTAGGTTGTCGCCAACGTCGCTCAACGCGCCCAGCTAGGCTTGTTGAGAATGTGATCCTGCCAGTCCACCACTTCGCTTTCGCGCACCGCAATATGGCGTACCGTAATACGTTCGCCATGCATTGCCGCCTTGGAACCGCTGATCAGCGGATGCCACGGGAACAACGGCTTACCTTCACCGATCAGGCGGTAGGCGCAGGTCGGCGGTAGCCAGTCAAAGGTGACCAGATTATCGCGTGTCAGTTTGATGCAGTCTTCTTCCAGCTCGAAACGGCGTTCGTAGTTGCGACACTGGCAAGATTTGATGTTCAGTTGGTTGCAGGCGACATTGGTAAAATAAATTTCGTCGGTATCTTCGTCGATCAGCTTATTCAAACAGCATTGCCCACAACCGTCGCACAGCGATTCCCATTCTTTTTCTGACATTTCAGCCAGCGTTTTGGTTTGCCAAAAAGGGAGTTGTGACATGTTGACGTCCGGTATAGGTAATTGAACTTCTGCCTGAGAACAGGCGGCGTGTGTAGACGTTATTATACGTGCAAATGCCGATGGCATCATCCCCTGATTAGTCCAGGGTGATGAAGCGGGTGGGCTCGCGCGTCAATCGCCGCCAGAAACGACCAGCGCTGAACGCATAATGCCGCCACGGCGGCATCGGCGATTAAATGACGCGGGTGTTGAGCGTTTTACCGTTCAGGGACACGTTGAGCATGTCGCCGGAAGTCATCGGACCCACGCCTTGCGGGGTGCCGGTCAGAACGATATCGCCAGCACGCAGGGTGAAGAAACGGCTCATATAGGCGATCAACGGCAAGATCGGCGTAATCATATCGCGGGTATTACCCTGCTGGCGCACGACATCGTTCACCACCAGCTTCAGTTCGGCATTCTGCGGGTCGCCAAACTCGGCCACCGGAATAAAGCCCGAAATCGGACAGGAACCGTCAAAGCCCTTGGCCTTTTCCCACGGCTGCCCGGCCTTTTTAAAACCGGCCTGCAAATCGCGCAGCGTCAGATCCAGCGCCACGCCGTAGCCGGCAATGGCCCGGGCCACGCGGTCTTCGTTGGCCTGTTTGAGCGGCGTACCGATCAGTACCGCCAGTTCCACTTCATGGTGTACGGCGCCCAGATCCTTCGGGATGGCTATCGGTTGGCGCATATCGCATAGCGCGGTTTCCGGCTTGATGAAAATCACCGGCTCTGCCGATTTGGCACTGCCCATTTCTTTGATGTGATCGGCATAGTTGCTGCCCACGCAGACCACTTTGTTGACCGGGAAATCGAGTAACGCGCCCTGCCAGTCTCTGTGCTGATACATACCTGACTCCTGACAAAAGTGCCCCGGCAATCTGGCGGCCAAGGCCTGATAAGCTGAATTATTGTCCGACAGCGTCGGCCATCATGCCCACGCTGATGGCAAAATAATATGAACGATTCCAATGCATAATAGTACGGAAATTATCATAAACCATGAAGGCGCGCCCCTGCGCATCATCCGGTGTAATGATCCAGCTGCGCAGAGTAGCGCTCGGCAGTGCTGAACCATCCGCCTGCCGGATGCCCATCGCCGCCCAATGGTTGACGCTGCGCGCCTGGCCGTTTTTCAGCCCCAGATTGCCGCTGTCAAAGCCCGACGGTAGCGTCACTTCACGCCCCCAGCCAAACCCTGGCTGCCAACCTTCGGTTGCCAGATAGTTGGCGGTAGAAGCAAAGACATCATCAAGGTTATGCCAGATATCGATACGCCCATCGCCATCGCCGTCAGCACCGTAGGTCAGAAACGAGCTGGGCATAAATTGGCATTGGCCCATGGCTCCGGCCCAGGATCCGGTCAACTGCTCGGCAGGAACATGCCCCTGCTGAAGGATCTGCAATGCCGCCATCAGCTGTTTATTAAAGAAGGCTTCTCGCCGCCCTTCAAAGGCCAGCGTCGACAATGCCGACACCACGTCTTCCTTGCCCTGTATTTTGCCGTAATGGCTTTCCATCGCCCATAGTGCCACGATATACCGCTCCGGTACGCCGTAACGCGCGGTCGCTCGCGCCAACTGCGGTTGGTACTGTCGCAGCAACTGCCGCCCCTGCTGAATTTTCGTTGGCGACAATACGCGTTGCAGATAAACATCCAGCGTTATTTTTTTCTCGAGCTGGTTGCGATCCGCCTTGATCACCCGATCAACGAAATGCACATTGGCGAACGCGCTGTCGACGGTTTGCCGATCGATGCCCTGAGCCAATGCCTGGCGCTTCAGCGACTCGACATAGGCTGGAAACTCGGCCGGATCGCGCCCTGTCTCCGCCAGCGTAGTTTCCGCCGGAGTGGTCGCTGGCTTCAGCATACCGCCCGTTGAGGTCGGCGCTGCATGAGCAATCGGCACCGGCGCCGCTGCCGGCGCAGACGCCGCGATATTGTCCTTGCTGGCACAGCCTGCCAGTATCAGGGTGGTGATCATCAGGGCGGAAGCTGACAATTTCATCGCAATGTTCCTTCTCAAAGCAGACCGGGAGCGTCACCTGTAGGCCATCGTCGCCCGGCCGGGGCAGACAACCGACGAATATTACTCCCCACCGGTCAGATGCTGGTTTAATAAATTTTCTACCGGCGGCGGGAATTGCAGATAAAACCCTTCTTGCTGCAAGGCCTCTTTCACTTTTTCAATATCCGCATTGGCTAATCTTTTGCGCCCTTCAAGATTAAGCATCATGGCAAATTGCGGCGTACCGAAACTTTTCAGCAAATCTTCCGGCACGCGAGAAAAATCGTCTTTTTTTTCGACATAAAGATAAGTTTGGTCACGTTTTGGGCTTCTATAGATCACACAAAGCATTTTTTTAACTCTATTTAATTGGGACAGTATCTTGCCTGGATATAACTCTGACTATAACATGCTTCTAGTACATCGGAATATCGCACCCCGAGTGGTATTCCGGGGATTTAAAGTTGCTGAGACTGAGTCAGGATAGATGTCACAATCGCCAATTGAGCTAAAAGGCAGCAGTTTTACCCTATCGGTTGTTCATTTGCATAATTCGCAACCCGAGGTAATTCGCCAGGCGTTACAGGAAAAAGTCGAGCAAGCGCCCGCTTTTCTCAAAAACGCCCCTGTTGTTATCAACGTTGCTACGCTTAACGGCGATGCGAACTGGAAAGAACTCCAACAGGCCGTTACGGCTGCCGGCTTGCGCGTGGTGGGCATCAGCGGTTGCAAGGATGAGCGGCAAAAACGGGCCATTGCCCGCGCCGGCTTGCCGTTGATGAGCGAGGGTAAAGGCCAGAAAGTGGCCGTTGACGCACCGCCGGCCGTAGCGCCGGTAGCGGAAAATGCCCCGGCAAAAACGCGCACCATCAGCACGCCTGTCCGCTCCGGCCAACAAATTTATGCCCGCAACTGCGATTTAATCGTGACCAGCAGCGTCAGTGCCGGTGCCGAATTGATTGCCGACGGCAACATTCATATCTACGGTTCGATGCGCGGTCGTGCGCTGGCGGGCGCTTCAGGTGATACGCAATGTCAGATTTTTTGCACGCACCTGGGCGCTGAGCTAGTCTCTATCGCAGGGCAGTACTGGTTGAGCGACCAAATCCCGTCCGAGTATTCCGGGCAGGCAGTGCGACTCAGCCTGTTGGATAACGCTTTAACCATACAACCTTTAAATTAAGCCCTTTTGACAAGGAATCCATTTCATGGCACGCATTATTGTTGTTACATCGGGTAAAGGGGGCGTTGGCAAGACCACTTCGAGCGCGGCCATTGCGACCGGCTTGGCCCAAAAAGGCAAGAAAACCGTGGTTATCGATTTCGACATCGGCCTGCGTAACCTTGACCTCATTATGGGCTGCGAACGCCGCGTGGTTTACGATTTCGTTAACGTGATCCAGGGTGATGCCACGCTGAACCAGGCGTTAATCAAGGATAAACGCACCGAAAACCTGTTCATTCTGCCCGCGTCACAAACGCGCGACAAAGACGCGCTGACCCGTGACGGCGTTGAGAAAGTGCTCAACGAACTGGGTGAAATGGATTTCGATTTCGTGGTCTGCGACTCACCGGCAGGTATCGAAACCGGCGCGCTGATGGCGCTCTACTTTGCCGATGAAGCCATTATCACCACCAACCCGGAAGTGTCGTCAGTACGCGACTCGGACCGCATTCTGGGCATCCTGTCGTCAAAATCGCGCCGCGCGGAACAGGGGAAGGAAGCCATCAAGGAACACCTGCTGCTCACCCGTTACAATCCGGGTCGCGTTAGCCGTGGCGATATGCTGAGCATGGAGGACGTGCTGGAAATCCTGCGCATTCCACTGGTCGGTGTGATACCGGAAGATCAATCGGTACTGCGCGCCTCCAACCAGGGCGAACCCGTTATCCTGGACCACGAGTCTGACGCCGGCAAGGCCTACGACGACACCGTTAACCGCTTGTTAGGAGAAGAACGCCCATTCCGCTTCATCGAAGAAGAGAAGAAGGGCTTCCTGAAACGCCTTTTTGGGGGATAAACCATGGCTTTGTTAGACTTTTTTCTGTCCCGCAAAAAATCGACAGCCAGTGTAGCCAAGGAACGGCTGCAGATTATCGTTGCAGAACGTCGTCGCGGGGACAGTGAGCCCCCGTATCTGCCTGATTTAAAACGCGACATTCTGGCGGTAATCTGCAAATACATTCAGATCGACCCTGAAATGCTCCACGTTCAGTTTGAGCAGAAAGGGGACGATATTTCGGTACTTGAACTTAACGTGACGTTGCCGGAATCGGAAGAAGCAGCTAAATGATTGCGACGCATTAATTACCCCCTGTATATTTTTTGCAGGGGGTAACTGTATATGCATCCAGATAAATCGTATTTTGACAGTAATTCCCACGCGTTTATTGTTTGAGATTAATCCCAGTTAATTTCGCGCCAACTTTCTTTAAAGTTGAAAATGGTCCAAAAATATCCCGCCAGATAATCCAGCAGCAAATGTACGGAGCAAAGACTGTTTCCCCTGCCCCGTTAGTTTTATCGTTTAATTAATAATTCTTCAGAATAGCCTGCAAAGGTTCGGCTAATAATTCCGCACGCCAACCGCTGATTAATTCCGGTAGACCGTCGCCGGTTTTCAATTTCCAATGCCAATTGAGCAACTGGTTTATCTGGCGTCGCGATGCCAACAGCTCGCTGCTGAGGCCGCTTTGTTCGCTGACGGCAACGATCGCCGCCTTGATGTCCTTGAATACTTTCTTGTAGCCAGGCTGCTCGATCAGGCTAACGACCGGTGGCGGCAATGCGCTTTCGTCCATCTGGTTGGCTTCCTCGACCAGCGCCAGCAGGGTCTTGCCGTGATAGCGAATTTCCGGGCCACTCAGGCCGAGCGCATCCAGCTCACCCAGCGATCCCGGCATATGACGCGCCACCGCCCACAGATTTTCCTCGCGCACCACAAAATTAACCGCCAGATCGCGTTCGCGTGCCTGCCGCAACCGCCACTCTGCCAGTTTTTGCAGACAGCCCAACTGACGCGCACGCAGCTGCCAGGCATTGGTAATTTCGCGGTAGGCCAGTTCCGGCGCCAGCGTTTCGCTGCGGCGCTGGCATAACAGCAGGCATTCGCTGCTTGCGGCGGCGGTCCAGCCGGCCTGTTCGGTTTCCTGCACCAACTGCCTGGCCATCGGCAACAGATAAAACACGTCGGCGGCGGCGTACACGCACTGCCGTTCGGTCAATGGGCGCGCCAGCCAGTCGGTACGCGATTCGCTTTTATCCAGCTCGACCTGCATGTATTGCGCCACCAGAGTGGCAAAACCGCACGACAGTGGCTTGCCGGTAAAGGCGGCCAGGATCTGCGTATCGACCAGCGGGGTAGGCAAGGTATTGAAGGCGTTCAAAAACACCTCCAGATCTTCACTGCCGGCGTGCAGGTACTTGACCACTGCACTGTCGGCCAGCAGATCGACAAACGGCTGCCATTGTTTGATTGGCAGTGGATCGATCAGGGAGAGTTGTTCACCATCGTATAACTGGATCAGGCCTAACTGCGGGTAGTAGGTACGCGTTCTGACAAATTCGGTGTCGAGCGCAATCTGCGCATGTTTTCTTGCCTGTTCGCAGACCTGCTGCAATCCGGCGTCGGTAGTGATCAACGTATAATTCAAAACATCATTCTCTTATTTCGGTTCAGACACAACAACGCCGGCATTCACCGGCGTTGTTGATGCAAAGGGACCAGCAAAGCGTCAGGCGGCGTCAGCGGCCTTTGGCTTGGTCTGCTCGTCGCGCAGTTCTCGCCGCAAGATTTTGCCAACGTTGGACTTTGGCAATTCGTCGCGGAACTCAACAATTTTAGGCACTTTATACCCGGTCAGGTGCCGACGGCAATGCGTCAGCAGTTCATCTGCGGTCAGTGAGGCGTCCTTCTTCACTACGCATACCTTCACCGCCTCACCGGAAACCTCGCTCGGCACGCCAATCGCCGCGCACTCCAGCACTTTGGCATGCTGGCTGACTACCTCTTCGATTTCGTTCGGATATACGTTGAAACCTGACACCAGGATCATGTCTTTCTTGCGATCGACAATACGGATAAACCCGTCATTATCGACCGTAACGATATCGCCAGTCGCCAGCCAGCCGTCCTTCAGCACTTCATCCGTTGCTTCCGGACGCTGCCAATAGCCTAACATAACTTGCGGCCCTTTGACCCACAGTTCACCCGGTTCGCCCGGTGCAACATCATTGCCGTGGTCATCCACCAGGCGCACGTCGGTCGACGGCACCGGCAAGCCGATGCTGCCGCTGTAATGTTTCAGATCGTAGGGGTTACCGGCCACCAGTGGCGCGCACTCGGTCAGGCCATAGCCTTCCAGCAAATGTTTGCCGGTGGTTTTTTCCCACTTGTCTGCCACCGATTTCTGCACCGACATGCCACCACCGACCGAGAAACGCAGGGTCGAGAAATCCAGTTGGTGGAAATCGTCGTTATTCAGCAGCGCATTAAACAAGGTATTTACCCCACTCATCGCGGTAAACGGGTATTTAGCCAGCTCTTTTACCAGGCCGGGAATATCGCGCGGGTTGGTGATAAGCAGATTGCGGCCGCCCAGATCGATGAATAACAGGCAGTTCACCGTCAGGGCAAAAATGTGATACAGCGGCAACGCCGTGACTACCAACTCCTGGCCGTCACGGAACAGGGGCGCATAGGCCGCCTTGGCCTGTTCCAGATTGGCCTGCATGTTGCGATGGGTCAGCATCGCGCCCTTGGCAACGCCGGTGGTGCCGCCGGTGTATTGCAAGAACGCCAGATCGGAATTAATGATGTCCGGTTTTACATATTGCAGCCGGCGGCCACGTTGTAGCGCAGCGCGAAACGAAATGGCATCCGGCAGATGATACTTGGGTACCAGTCGTTTGATGTACTTCACCACAAAGTTGACCAGCGTACCTTTGGCGGCGGAAAGCTGATCGCCCATTCGCGTCAGGATTACGTGCTTGATCTGGGTTTTGAACACCACTTTTTCCAGCGTATGGGCAAAGTTGGACACGATGACGATCGCCACCGCCCCGCTGTCGTTCAACTGGTGTTCCAACTCGCGCGGCGTATAAAGCGGGTTGACGTTGACCACCACCATGCCGGCGCGCAAGACGCCAAACAGCGCAATCGGGTATTGCAACAGGTTGGGCATCATCAACGCCACGCGGTCGCCCTTCTGCAAACCGAGTTCATTTTGCAAATAGGCGGCGAACGCTCGGCTGCGCTCTTCCAGCTTGCGGAAGGTCATGACCTCGCCCATGTTGATAAAGGCTGGCTGGTCCGCGTAGCGCAGCGCCGCGCTTTCGAACATTTCAACCAAAGAGGAATGGCGATCGGCGTCGATTTCTGCCGGAACATCTGCCGGGTAACGTTTTAACCAGACCTTATCCAAGGTATTACTCCTGAAATCATTACTAATTATCATCGCAGCCCCCAAACACGCAGCCGAACTTTAACAATATTTTAACTCAGCGTACCAGTTTGCGTTTTAAACAATATTCAGGTTGCGATGTAGGTCACTAATTGCCGGCGGATCCTTGCGCCCAAAGAAAAGGGCGGCATCTAAGCCGCCCTTTTCACAATAAAATCTTCGCGTAACTTACTCGGTAACGATAGTCTGCACCTGTGCTGGCCCTGGATTATACCAGCCATAGCCTGCGCCCCAACCCGGCCCCCATGGCCCGCTACGCCATCCCCATGGCCCCATCGGTGCCGGCGGCATGACGATCTGCTGCGTCAGGTGCCAGCGCTTGTAACCGGTAGCATTCATGGTGATGAACTTATACGGCGTGGCGCCAATTTTGCCGGGGCGCACACCGGTTATCGGCCCAACCACGGTGACCAGTTGCCCTTTGAAGTCCGTCGGCTCCAGGAAACCGTTCACCGTTGCCAGCAGCCGCCCCTGCGAAGGTTCGCCCAGCGTTGGCCGGGCGCCGCTGTCCAGGGGGACCGCCGCAATCTCCAGCACCGTTTTGCCCTGTTCGTTGTGCACGCTGATGACATTGCCGCCAAAGCGCGCCTCGGCACCGGTAAACAGGCTCGGTGCGTTTTGCACCGACGCAAGATCGACCACCGGGGTCGGCGAGCTTCCCTTGATCGCATCCGGAACCGTTACACAGCCGGATAACAACAGCGCGCCGCAAGCCATAGCCAGCAGCGACAGTTTATTGGTAGCAGTACGGATTATCATGTGGCAATCTCCTGAAATTTCTGTAACTTCGACTGCGCTTTTGGCAGCAAGTTGCAGACAATTTCATCCTTGATTCAAGGTTGGCGCAATAACAGGCAATTATTCACGGCCCGGTAGTTTTTTCCAGGTCACTTCATTACGCAAATAGGTCGGCTCGGCGTTTTCCACGCTGCACGCCAGACCCTGCTGCCAGGCATGCAGCGCCAGCGGCAGCATGTCCTCGGCCTGCGGCAACAGCATTTGGCCGTCGCGCAGCGTAACTGCCGTGCCGGCCAGCAGATCGGGATAGGTTTGCCAGCCGGTGCCGACATGCGCCCACTCACCTTGCAGCCGTTGCGCACGTTCCAGCACCTGCTGCGGCGACAGCACCGCTTCGGGTTCGCTTTCATGCCAGCTACCGTCGGGTTGGCGTTCAAAACCGCCCCAATATACCTCGCCCATCCGAGCATCAATCGCCGCCAGCACGCGCAGGGCGCCGGTCATGCGCCAGGCGCCCTGCGCCATGGTTTGCAGGGTCGAGATACCGAGCATCGGCAGATCGGCGCCCAATGCCAGCCCTTGCGCGATACCAATGCCGATACGTACACCGGTGAAGCTGCCAGGACCACGGCCAAAGGCCAGCGCATCAAGCTGGGACAGCGCCAAACCGGATTGCGCCAATATCTGTTGTACCAGCGGTAATATGCGTTGCGTATGCTCGCGTGGGCAGAGTTCGAACAAGGCGTGGGTTTCGCCTTGATTCCACAGGGCGACGGAACAGGCTTCCGTCGCCGTATCAATCGCTAAAATTCGCGGGGACATGCCAACCTCGGGCGGGAGAAAACAGGGCGCGCATTGTAGCACAGCACAAAAGTCACGACTATTGCGCCTTGAGGAAGGCGATAGCCTGCGTCAGATCGCGGGTGCGCGGCGTTGGCGGCAGGCTGTTAAGGAACACTTCGCCGTAGGGGCGCATTACCAGGCGGTTGTCGCAAATTACCAACACGCCGCGATCGTCGGTGTCGCGGATCAAACGGCCGACGCCCTGCTTGAGGGTAATCACCGCATCCGGCAACTGCACGTCATTGAACGGATCGCCGCCGCGCAGACGACAATCTTCGATACGCGCCTTCAGCAATGGGTCGTCCGGCGAGGTGAACGGCAGTTTATCGATAATAACGCACGACAGCGCATCACCGCGCACGTCGACCCCTTCCCAGAAACTGCTGGTCGCCACCAATAGCGCATTGCCGGCCTCGACAAACTGCGCCAGTAACTGACCTTTGCTGGTTTCACCCTGCAGCAATACCGGTAGCGTCAGCGTGGCGCGAAACTCTTCGGCCAGTTCGCGCATCATCTGGTGCGAAGTGCATAAAAAGAAACAGCGGCCCTGGTTGGCTTCAATCATCGGCCGCAACATGCGCGCCAGTTGGCGCGCCCCGCCGGGCTGATTGGGCGAAGGCAGATTGCGCGGCACGCACAGCAACGCCTGATTGGCGTAATCAAACGGGCTGGGCAACAGCAGCGTTTTGGCCTTGTTCAAGCCAAGCCTGTCGGTAAAGTGGCTCATCTGTTCGTTTACCGACAGCGTAGCCGAGGTAAAAATCCAGGTACCCGGCTTGTCGTCCAGCAATTCGCGAAAGCGTTCGGCGACCGTCAGCGGCGTCAATGCCAAAACAAAATGACGCGAATTACATTCATACCAATAACTGAAGCCCGGCTCGTCGATATTTTTCAAGCGCTTGAGGCGAGCCCGGTATTGGGTGGCGCGTTCGAACGCCGCGTCCAGCAGCGCCGAGCGGCCGAGGGACAGTTTGACCACGTCATAGCACAGCTCCAGCGCGTCATCGAGCAGTACCAAGGCGCGCTGCACGTTGGGCTGGTTCAATACCTCACGCAGATTGCCGCGAAACCCCGGTTCTCCCAGCGCCAACCGGAAGTCCTGCGTGCTCTGGTTCAGGCGGTCGGCGCTTTTTTGCAACTGGGCCGAATCGCGCACCTCGGTACGATAGGCAATAGTGATGTCTTTGGCTAAATCCATTAACTGACGACTGGTGAGCTGCTTGCCGAAATACTGGCTGGCGATGTCCGGGATCTGATGGGCCTCATCGAAAATCATCACATCCGCTTCGGGGATCAGTTCGGCAAAGCCGCTTTCCTTGACGACCATATCGGCCAGAAAGAGATGATGGTTGACCACCACCACGTCGGCATCCATCGCCCGGCGACGCGCCTTGACCACGAAGCAGTCTTTGTACAGCGGGCAGTCGCTGCCCAGGCAGTTGTCATTGGTGCTGGTCACCAACGGCCAGACGAAACTGTCTTCCGCCACGTCGCTGCAGGTGCTGATATCGCCTTCTACCGTTTGCGAAGACCAGCCGCGCAAGCGTACCAGGTCAATCAGCGTCTGGCCGGCCAGCTCTCCGCCAGCCATCGACTGCTGTTCCAGCCGCTCCAGGCACAAATAGTTGGAACGCCCTTTCAACAGAGCCAGTTTGCCTTTGAATTTCAGCGCCTTGGCCATGGTTGGCAAATCACGCGCATACAGCTGATCCTGTAACGCTTTGGAACCGGTAGAAATGATCACTTTGCGCTTGGCGCGCAGCGCCGGTGCCAGATACGCGAAGGTTTTGCCAGTGCCGGTGCCCGCCTCCACCACCAGCTCCTGTTTGAAATTAATCGCTTCGGTAACCGCTTCGGCCATCAACCGCTGCGCTTCACGCGGTTTAAAGCCGCTGATTGCCTGCGCCAGGGCGCCGTCTGTTGCGAAATCGTCTGCCACGCTATCTCTCTACCGGGAAAATTCAACTGTGATTATATACACATTCGGCGCCGTCGTGCAGGGTGCAGCAACCCACGCTGCGCTGTGTTACCCTAGACGCGATGATGATATGGAGATAACTGAATGAATATTGAACGAATTGATCCTGAACAGCGCTGGTCGGAAGCGGTCATCCACAACGGTACCATCTACTACACCAGCGTACCGGAAAATCTGGACGACGACGCCACGGCGCAGACCGCCAATGCGCTGGCAGCCATAGACGTGCTGCTGGCTCGCGTTGGTTCCGATAAAGGTCGCATTCTCGACGCCACCATTTTCCTGGCTGACAGCGCCGACTTCGCCGCCATGAACACCGCATGGGATGCCTGGGTGGTTCCCGGCAGCGCTCCGGTTCGCTGCACGGTGCAAGCCAAATTGATGAACCCGAAGTACAAGGTTGAAATCAAAATCATTGCGGCCCAATAAAAAACCACGGACGGCATCCCCCGTCCGCGGTCACATTACAGCGCCCTGGCGGCGCTTTATCATGCCAGTTTGATAATCACCATGCCGGTCAGCAACAGCGCCAGGCCAAACCAGCCCCTGGCATTCAGCCGCTGGCCAAACAGGATCCAGCCGGCGGCGATCGTCGCGGCGATACCGAAGCCACCCCACAGCGCATAGGCCACCGACAGATCGATACCTTTTACCGCCTGCGCCAACGCGCTAAATGCCCCTAACACCGACAGCAATGACAGCAGTCCCAGCCAGATTTTACGAAAACCGTCAGACATTTTCAGGAAGATATTGGCGACAATTTCCAGCACGATGGCCAGCGCCAGAAATCCGATGTGATACCACTCAAGCTGTTGCATGATTGTCACCCCGCGCGTTCGCCGAGTCAGGTGTCTTGCGGGTACCTGACTTTACCAGCAAGATGCCGACGATCAGTATTGCCAGCCCTGCCACCTTCAGTGCAGAAATCGGTTCATCGAACCACATAACGCTGAACAAAGTAATAAACAGGATGCCAATGCCTTCCCACAGCGCATAGGCCACGCCCAGCGCCACCCGCTTGATGGCTAATGACAGCAGCACATATGAGGTGGTGATCATCACATACATCACCAGGTGGCCGGTGATGCTGTCGGTGACGCTGGCATATTTCATCGACAGCGTACCAATGATTTCAGCCATGATGGCCATGCCTAAAAAAATCCAATAAATCATAAAAAACCTCCCAAACGGCGAATAACGCACGCAAAGGCGTATTTATCCCGATTTATCTCGTCCAAGCAGCACAAGTCGGCGCAGCGGACGCAGAGATCCCTGGGGATAAACTGACCCAAACGTAACAAAATGGTTTGCCCGGCCAAGCCCATTGACGTATGACCAATTGCAACGTCAGAGCTACCGGTTAAGGGAGAAAGGCGCTATAGCTCGCTACACCAGTGATGTTCACTGGCAAGAATGGCAGACAGGAAAAGCTGACAAGGAGAAGTTTTGCGGGTAGTTCGATTAAGTATCATCATAATGTTGTTCTCTATCTTCAGCCGCACACTAACGGGTAACACCACGTGCGATTTGCTCAATATCCTCATCAAGGTAAAATTTTTAACCGAGATATTTGTATCATAGGTAAATTAATAAATCAAACCGGTATTTTGACATTAAGATAAAAAAAATAGTTTATAAATAAGAAAGTTAATGTTTTTAAAAATTAAAAAAGGCTCAGAGCTTCATCTGAGCCTTGTGATAAATTCGGCGCCATGTGGTGCAGCGGTAGCCTGCGCCACGCGCCTTAGCGCAGCATCTGTTTGATACTGTCCAACAGCAACGCGACCTCTTCGGCTCGGGTCGCTCCGCTATGCGGATCGATGATCGAACTGTAAACGTGTGGCATCACCTTTTCGACCCCGGCATCAAGGCAGGTTTCCAGTATTGGTCGGAAATTTTGCGTATCAATGCCACCTGTTGGTTCGATCATGGACATGCCATGGCGTACGCAGCTTTCCGCCAATGCGCGCAGTTCTGCCAACGACGATAACCCCGCCATCGGGAAAAACTTGGCCGCATGCCCCCCCAGATCGCGGATCATAGCCACCGCACTGTCGCAGCTCACCACCGCCGGCTGGCCCCGGCTGCTGTGAACTCCGGTGGAAATGATCACCTTCCCTGGCGTACCGGTTGGCGAGATCAGGGCATTAATGCAGGTATTGCTGATACCTCGCGCCGCCAGTGCTCCAGCGGCAAAACCACAGCCGGTGAAGGTTTGGTTGACGTGTGCCGGCGCCGTGGCCGCTGCAATCATTGCTGCCTTATAAAACTGTGCCGCCGATCCTGCCCCCAAGCCAACGGAAATAGCCGGGATATGCTCAATCCAGCGCTTCACCTCAGCCACGCCCTGCTCAACGTCAGTGAACTGCGCCGAGATCACTCCCACTGCGGCATGTCCTTCGGCGGCATGGTGTACCTGTAGCGCATTGGGAATATCCTTCGCCAGCACGTTGATAGCCACGCGCCCCTGGTAAAAATCAAGCTGTTGCATATTGCCCCCTGGCCTGTTGCACAATTTCCTGCAAACGCGCCACGATCACCCCATAGTCATCATCCCGCAACGCCCGTGGATCGAGGCTGAAGATACCTTGATTCAGCCAGTAGTGGCGGGTATAGATTGCCACCTCTCCCGTACGCAATTGCTCTTCTACCTGATAGGCAGTCAAGCCCAGTTTGGAGGCGTCTACGCTCACCCGTAGCCGATAAATTGCCCGCCCGGCCTCATCCTGTTCGATCTCCGCCTGCAGGCCCGACAGCGCAGATATCTGTAGCGCCAATTCATTTAGGGCGGATAATTGGCGGCTCCAGTCCGGCTGATGTTGCCGATAATGATCCAGCGCCACCACCAGCCCCACCATGTTCTCTTTACCAATCTTCATCGCGCGGGCAATACCGTTATGCTGGGCCTTGCAGCAGGCAATCCATTGCCGCTCGCCGGTCACAAAACCTGAAGTAGGTGCATCCAGCGCTTTCGCCCCGCTATACACCACCATATGGGCCCCCGCAGCCACGTAAGCTCGCAGATCCTCTTCGGCGGCCGCATCGACAATCAGCGGCACTCCGGCCTCACCGGCCAGCGCGACAAAATCGCTCAGCGCAACCATGCCTTTTTGTACACAGTGATGTGACTTGACGTAAAACAGCGCCGCCGTCTGCGCCGTAATGGCCTTGGCCAATTGCCAACGGGCCGCCAGATTGCTTTGCCCCACCTCAACCACCCTGCCGCCCCCTAACCGGATGGCGGTCGTGATCGGCGCGCCATAGTCAATATTATGACCACGCAGCATAACGATTTCATTGGCCAAACCTTCACTGCACGGCATCTGCGCCACCCGGTCCGGCTCTCCCCGGGTAATGGCTGCCGCGACGGCAATAGCCACTCCGGCAGAGGCGCAGGACGTCACATAGCTATCTTGCGCTCCGGTATGCCGAGAAATGAGTTCGCCAACCCGATCCACCAGCGCATCGATTTCCACAAAGGCTGACGCCGCTTCGGCCGCCGCCGCCATTACCTCGCTTGGCACCGCAGAAACCCCAAGGATGGTCATCTTGCCGCTGGCATTGATCACCCGTTTCAGCCCGAGCCGTTGATAAATGTTCATCATTGCTCCGTTACAAAATGCCCAGCAGGGAACACACCACGCTCAGCACCACCACCGACAGCAGGATGGTGGTATAGCGGGGCCCTTTTTTGACCAGATAAAAATAGATTGAAAACACCGCAGCCAGCGGTAACAGGCCGGGGGCGATGGAGTCCAGGATCTGTTGCACCACCACTTCGGAACCTTCCAACGCGCTGACTTTCAGCGGCGTGGTGATCTTGACGTAGCTGGCGGACAGTGCCCCCATCATGATCAACCCGAGTACGTTGGCCCCGTAGATCAGCTCTTTTATCTTGCCCCCCTGCAGCAGACCGATGATCGACTCCCTCCCCAGCGTGTAGCCTTTGTGGGCCAGACCATAGCTGATCGCCAGGGTAATGGCGGTATACAGCACCACCGGCATAATGCCGCCCATAGCGCTGCCGTTGGCCGCAAAGGGAATGAAAATGGCGATCAGCAACGGCATAATCGCCGCCCAGACCACCGAGTCGCCAATCCCGGCCAACGGCCCCATCAAACCGGTTTTGATCCCGGTGATAGACGAATCGGAAATGGGCTCACCGCGGGTCTTCTGCTCCTCCATGGCGATGGCCACTCCCTGGATCACCGCACCGAAGGTCTGTTCGCTGTTAAAGAAGTTCAGGTGGCGTTTCAGCGCTTCGACCTGCTCTTCCTTCTGCGGATAGAGCTTCTTAATAATCGGCGTCATTGAGGCGCAGAAAATCAGGCTCTGTAAACGCTCGTAAGAGTTGGAGACTTCGGCTCCCAGCCAGTAAATAAACCAGGCTTTGGTGATGTCCCGCTTGGTCAGGACGTTGGTTTGCCGCGCCTTTTCCACCAGTTCGTGTTGCATGATGTCGCTGCTCATGATCAGGCCTCCTCACCTTTAGCCATGTTTTTAACCAGGAATGCCGCGCAGGTACCGAAGATGGCCATCGCCATGATGTCGACCTTGAGGTACAACACCGCGAAGAATCCGGCAATGAAGTAAGGCAGCAGGCTCTTCTTGCCAATAACCATGATGGTGATCGCAAAGCCCAGCGCAGGCAGGATGCCGCCCATGATTTCGAACGAGTGGGTCAGCCAGTGTGGCATCAGTGCCAGGAACTTTTCGACCACGCCCTGGCCGAAATAGTTGGCGGCGAACACCACCGGAAAGCGAATCACCAGGCCAAGCAGTGCCGGATAAAGGAAGGCGCAACGCATGATCCCGCTGATATTGGCTTCTTCCGCGTGTTTATCGGCCATATGCACCCAGACGGCGTTTACGGTACGGCGTAACTGGTCGACGAACACGCCAATCACTCCAAACGGGATTGCCAACGCGATCGCCAGGTTGGGATCCATCCCCGCCTTCACGGCGATCGGCAGTGCGATACATGCCGCCAATGCCGGATCTGAAGGGACGTTGCCACCCGGCGTAGAGGTGACGCCCAGATACACCAACTGCATACCGGCACCGATAATCATTGCCGTTTTCATATCCCCCAGCAGGAAGCCGACGAATACTGCAATGGCGATTGGTTGCACCAACATCCCCGAGAGGGTATAGCCCAGGCGCAGGCGGGCAAACCAGTAATACAGCCCCATACAGATGGCAACGGTCAAGTTATCCATGTTATTGCTCCTAATCGATCAGATGCCGAATATCAGAACTTCTTCAAAATATCTGCCAGTGCCTGCGGCTTGTCTTCCGGGATGGTCTGGAAGAACACCGTCACACCGCGTTGCTGTAGATCACGCAGGATCGTCACATCCGCCTCATCCAGCGTAATGTTCTGGAACACTGCTTTACGAGTCGGCCCACCGCCCAGACCACCTACCTGGATATTCTTAACCTCAAACCCATCAACCACCGCCTGTTGCACGGTAGCCAGGTTAGGGAACAGCACCAACACGTTGCCCTCTCCCAGTTGGTTCTCCCGCCACGCCGCCGCAAAGCCCTGGTTGCCATAGCAATCCACTTTCACATTCGGCGGAGCGGCCATCAGATAGATACTTTTCATAAACGGATCGGCTTCCAGCTCATCGCTGACTACCGCGATACGATTTGCCTGTGACTGCCCAACCCACTTGGTGACGACCTGCCCGTGGATCAAACGGCTGTCAATGCGGCATAACACGATGTTGGCCATAATTATTTTTCCCCTGATGTTATTGATTTGATTTGTTTAACTACGTCTAGGCAGCTGTTGCGCCCCAGTTCAACCAGTTCATCGAGATGGTTGAGAAGATTGCCCTGTTCGCGTAAATCGATGGCGGCCAGCAGTAAGGTGGCGTTCAGGCCGGAAATCACGCCGATGGCATAGTCACGGCTCAGACGTGCCGCCACGTTGGAGGTGGTGCCACCGATAAAGTCGGTGAGGATCAATGAGCCCGCCGGCATGGTCTTCACCTGCTGTTCAACACGCGCCTGGAACTCCGCCAGTGTGTCGACCGGCATTAGCGCGATAGCGGTTACCCCGCTGGTTTCGCCAATCACCATGCGGACGCTTTCGCGCAGTTGTTGGCCCCAGCCGCCGTGGGTCAGTAGTAAAATCTGTGGTAATGCAGCCAAAGTGGCCTCCTGGCAATTTATTGAAAGTCATCGAAAAATTTCTGCTCGCTACGCTATGCGTTAAAGACATAGCAATGCCTGTGCCAATTTTGTGGCACATCGGGGGAGATTCGGGGAAAACGGGCCATCAAGGCCCGTCATTGGGGGATTTAGCGATAGAGTAGCTCGTAGATATAAAAATATTCCGCATCTGACAGGCGGATGAAATAGGCGCGCTCAATCGGCGAAAACGCATCTTTAATGACAGAAAACGCCTGTTGGTCGATGTCCTGCTGAGCATCCAGGGTAATCTGTAACGGTTTGTGGCTTAAAACGATACGCTCCACCATGCAACAGCAGTGGATCAGGAAGCGAAGTGTCACCTGTCTTGAAGGCTGCAGATCCAGCGAGCGGCAAATCTGGTGCAACACCGCTTCGATTTCTTGCAGGATACGTTGGGGATTGAGCACCGAAATATGGTTGATAATACTCTCCAACGTCAGCGCACTGATGAAGCGCATTGAGCAGCGCTCAACCTGCAACTGGCGTTCTGCACTGCCAAGATCCGGGTTCAATAGACTGAGCACCAGCTCCGGCCCCTGTTCGGAGAACAGCTCTTCCAGCGCGATAAACGGGATATCTGGCAAACCGGGCTGGAAGGTGCCAACGATGCCCACCAGGCGTTCGTTACCGCCGATGACCTGACGCAAACGCTCCAGGCTACGCACGTCGTTGTAATCCACCAGCGCCATGCGGGTGTCTTCCGCCATCAGTTCACCGAAGCTTTCCTCCAGCACCTTCTTGATCTTCACCGCCGTGCCCATCCCGGTGATACAGGAGATGGCCAACACCTTGCCGGTCTCATCTTCTCGCTGATCGTAAAGCCGATGAACAATCCCCTTGCTGGCCATCAGCGCCATCAAGGGGGCGAAATCACTGGTTTCATAAGTCAGGTCCAGGCCAATCTCCAGCAACGCCCCCATGGTGATGTTCTGGACCAGCAGCACGTCGATGTGGAACAGTTTGCTGACGGTGCTGGCAAAGTGCACCAAAGAGCCGATATCCACAATCAGGATCAAGCGTTGATAGCGCTTTTCCCGCAGTGTGGCGATCAGTAATTCCAAAGTGTCATGCACCGACTGTTCGAACGGCATATCGATGGCGGTAAACAACTCGCATTCCAGAACGCGATTGACATAGTGTGCCATACTGCTGGCCGTGGTGGTGCCGTGGCCAATCAACATGGCGCCACAGTCGGGACTAACCTGTTTGCGCTGACGGAAACTACGGCACTCTTTCAAAAACAGGCACAGGTAGACGATTTCCGTTGATGGGCATTGGATGTGGAAGATTTCATTGATTTTGCGGCATAGCTGGTTGGCGTTGTCGTACTCATCCTTGCAGTAATCCAGGATCAGGCTCGAGGAGTACAGATTGGGGATCAATCCTTTCTGTACATAGGACAGCAGCGCCAGCAGATGTTTGCGCAGATGGCCTGCCATATTCTGCGGCAGCGAGAACCCCAACACCTGTTCGATACAACCGCTCAACAAGGTGATACGTTGCTCGACCTGACCGCCGTAATACCGCTCTTCGCTTTCCCCAGCGGTACGGCTGTACAACCCATATTCAAAAATGGTGCGTAGCTTGTTCTTCAGGATCGACAGGGTTTCCTGCGGCGGCACGTTACTGTTGCGCAGATTGACGTATTCACGCGTTAGATAGGTATAAAACAGATCGCTGTCCTGCTCGTTGCTTAGTGCACTCAGATGCTGCTTGAGCTGCTCCAGCGGCTGCGAACTGATATCCAGATACTCCTGCTGACCAAACAGCGCATCTACCAAGAGGCGACTGCTGGCGCTGGCGGAGTGCGGCACATCCATCAGCCGCTTATCCAGCAACAATCTTGGGCTATTGTGCCCCATGCCGCCAGCCCAGGCCTGGGCGCAGAGAAACTGGATATCGCTTTTGAGTTGGCCGATATTGCCGCTCAGCGGTTTCTCCAGCAGATACAGCAGTAGCCCTTTATCCAGGCGGATAATACGGCCAATCTTGCGGCTCTCCAACTGTAGGAAACCGGTAATGATTTCTACCTGCTCCTCCAGCGAGCGTTCGCGCAGTGCCGGTATGGCAATCGACACCTGAATACGCCGCAGAAAAGTGCGCAGCAGCGTTGAGTCAGGGCTTTCGGTGGTGGCACAAATCAGCCGTACGCTGATGGGCCGGGCTTTGTCGCTGGAACCCAGCGGCCGGTATTCGCCCTTATCGAGGATAGAAAACAGTTTCTCCTGCCCTTCGTAGGGCAGGCGGTGTACTTCATCAAGTAACAGAAAGCCCCCGTCAGCCTGTTCGATCAGACCACGCTTGCTTTCGATCGCACCGGTAAATGCGCCCTGCTTGTGACCAAAAAGATGGGATGAAAGCAGCTCCGGGTTATGGGCATACTCGGCACAGTTGAAATACACCAGCGGGATCTGGCGCTGTGACTGTTGCGTCATGGCAAATTGGTGCATTACCTCGGCAAAGAAGGTTTTCCCCACCCCGGAAGGCCCGGTGAGCAACACATGCAATCCACCAGGATAAAGCACCGCTGCCTTTCCCTTTTCTACCGACAGCCGCAGGCTGCGATCGTAACCAATCACCGCATGAAAAGGGTCATCATTGGCTGTCTGCGGCAAGGTTCTGGCGGGTAATAGCGCCAGTAAATCCCTGGCTTCCAACCGGTCATCCGGCAGCGACTGCTCAATCAACTGCTCGCAGACTGCCCGGTGCAAAAACAGTACCGGACGGGACTTAACCTTGATCACCAACCGCTCAGCGTGCAACTGGTTGAGATCTTTACTGACGGAGTTACGTGCTAACCCCAGGTTGAAAGCGATAGTCTCCGCGGCGAAGCCGCCAGCGCTGAGTTCAAGGGTTTCCCGGTTAAGCGTAAGGGTAAGACGTTCCAGCTCCTGGCGAACCGCATCTTTACGTTTCATTTTAACCCATTGTTATTATTAATTATTAAGAAGAAAAGAAGGCAACTGACAAGCTGACAATCGACCTGAGAAAAAGTCATCCTAATACAGGAAGATGGAAAACAACCACTGCAAAGTGTCACGTTGTGGGATAGGCAGGTAAAAAATACCGGGCTCTGCCGGTAACCGGCAACGCCCGGTATCGGGGGATATTATTTTCCAACCGGCTTTTGAGGCAGAAATCTGCGGAAAAGCAGGCATAAAAAATGCCAATCACAGAGGATTGGCATCGATTGAAGCAACGGCAGACTTAGGCGGACGCGCCGCTGACCGCTTCGCGCGCCAGTTCGGTGATGCGCGCGTAGTCGCCTTTTTCCAACGCCTCTGCCGGCACCAGCCACGAACCGCCAATGCACAGTACGCTTTTCAGCGCCAGATAGTCACGGTAATTGCTCGGCGAAATACCGCCCGTTGGGCAGAACCGCACCTGCGGGAACGGGCCACCAATCGCCTGCAGCGCTTTCACGCCGCCGTTGGCTTCCGCCGGGAAAAACTTGAACTCGCGCAGACCATGATCCATGCCCAGCATCAGTTCCGACACGGTACTGATACCTGGAATCAGCGGTATCGAACCGGCGGTTGCCGCCTGCAGCAGCTCAGCGGTCAGACCCGGGCTGATGGCGAACTGCGCGCCAGCCTCGGTCACCTCTTGCAACTGCCGGGCGTTAAGCACCGTGCCGGCACCGATAATCGCCTCCGGCACCTGTTTGGCGATCGCCCGTATGGCATCCATCGCACAGTCGGTGCGCAAAGTCACTTCCAGTACGCGCACGCCACCGGCAACCAGCGCTTTGGCCATCGGCACCGCCTGCTCCAATTTGTTGATCACAATCACTGGTACCACCGGGCCGGCGGTCAGGATCTGCTCTGCACTGGTTTTCCAATTGGTCATCATCGTTATCTCCACTTTGTGAGGTGTAATGTATGGCACGTCCCTGCCACGGGATGTTGCGACATCGGTCGCAAGCCTCCGGCCGTACCCTCAAGCCACATACTGCAGGCAAAAAAAACCGGCAGACCAGCTGCCGGCGGATGGTTTATTCGAACTCGTTCCAGGAACGGCCATCGCGGGTAATCATCGCTACCGAAGCAACCGGGCCCCAGGTACCTGACTGATACGGCTTTGGCGCTTCGTTGTCGGCCTTCCACGCGTCCATGATGGAGTCGACCCACTTCCAGGCTTCCTCAACCTCGTCACGGCGCACAAACAGAGCCTGAATGCCGCGCATGGTTTCCAACAACAGGCGTTCGTAGGCGTCTGCCACGTGCTCCTGGTTGAAGGTTTCAGAGAAACTCAGATCCAGTTTGGTGGTTTGCAGACGGTGTTTGTGATCCAGACCCGGCACCTTGTTCAATACCTGGATTTCGATCCCTTCGTCCGGCTGCAGGCGAATGGTCAACTTGTTCTGCGGCAGTTGCTGATAGGAATCGCTGAACAGGTTGAGCGGTGGATTCTTGAAGTACACCACCACTTCGGAACACTTGGTCGGCAGGCGCTTGCCGGTGCGCAAATAGAACGGTACGCCAGCCCACTGCCAGTTGTCGATATCCACTCGAATGGACACGAAGGTTTCAGTATTGCTGCTTTTGTTGGCACCCTCTTCTTCCAGGTATCCCGGCACTTTCTTGCCTTGTACAAAGCCCGCAGTGTACTGGCCGCGCACCGTGGTTTCACGCACGTTGGTCTGATCGATGCGGCGCAGCGAACGCAACACCTTGACCTTCTCGTCACGGATGCGGTCGGTGGTCAAGTCCGCCGGCGGCGACATGGCAATCATGGTCAACACTTGCAGCAGGTGGTTCTGGATCATGTCGCGCATCTGGCCGGCCTGGTCGAAATAGCCCCAGCGCCCCTCGATGCCGACTTCTTCCGCCACGGTGATCTGCACGTGATCGATAGTGCGGTTATCCCAGTTGGAGGCGAACAGCGAGTTGGCGAAACGCAGCGCCAACAGGTTCAGCACCGTTTCTTTACCGAGGTAATGGTCGATGCGGTACACCTGGCATTCGTTGAAGTATTCCGCCACCTGATCGTTAATCACCCGTGATGAAGCCAGATCGGTACCCAGCGGTTTTTCCATCACTACGCGTGCCGGTTCGGCGTTCAATTTTGCTTCGCCCAACCCTTTGCAGATCGCGCCAAAGGTGCTTGGCGGCATGGCAAAATAGTTGATGGTGGCACGATTTTTCTGATCCAGCATTTTGCCGAGCTTGGAAAAATTCTTGCTGTCGTTAACATCAAGATTGCAGAAATCCAGACGAGCGCTCAGCGTGGCCCATAATTCTTCGTTCAGCTCTTCTTTCATAAAGGTGGCGAGCGCTTCTTTTACCACCTTGACGTAGGCGTCTTTATCCCACTCGGCGCGGCCCACCCCGATAATGCGGGTGTCCGGGTGGATATGACCGGCTTTTTCTAATTGGTACAGGGAAGGCAGCAGCTTACGACGCGCCAGATCGCCTTTCGCGCCGAAAATAACCAGGTCACACGCCTGGGCTGTAGAGGTTACCGCCATGTTCATCTCCTCGTTGCAGGATATTTGTAATTTTCTTACATTACTAATGTACTCTCTTTGCCTACGGCCAGTAAACCCGGATCAAAAGCAGAAAAAAAGACGGAGAAACCCGAGGGTTAAGCATCAGGCGGCACGAATGCCGCTGAGGATGACACAAACTGTAATTTTCTGTCTTTTTTGACACTCTTTTACCATTATGAAAGTTAGACACAGCTCATATTCTGGTGAAAAATCCCAGCAAACGCGCTGTCGCTACTGCCAACGGTTACCAGCACGTAGTATATTTTCATTAAACCGGCATTGATGTCTCCTTTGATTGAAATCGTTACCACCAATCGATCTCAGTTCTGGGGCAAAAAACCATGAGTGACTCCCGTTATATGAATACGCTGGAAAAAATCCAGAGCCATCTGGACATCCTGAGCAAGTCTGAAAGGAAAGTCGCCGAGGTGATCCTCGCATCGCCACAAACGGCAATACATTCCAGCATCGCCACCCTGGCTCGCATGGCCGATGTCAGCGAACCTACCGTCAATCGCTTTTGCCGCCGGCTGGATACCAAAGGGTTTCCCGATTTCAAACTGCATTTGGCACAAAGCCTGGCGAACGGTACGCCGTATGTAAATCGCAACGTTGAAGAAGACGACAGCGTCGACGCCTACACCAACAAAATCTTTGAATCGGTCATGGCCAGTCTGGATACTGTAAAGGCAAGTCTGGATGTTGCCGCTATCAATCGTGCGGTCGATCTGCTTACCCAGGCCAAAAAGATCTCGTTCTTCGGCCTTGGCGCCTCTGCCGCGGTAGCGCACGACGCCATGAACAAGTTTTTTCGTTTCAATATTCCGGTGGTCTACTTTGACGACATCGTGATGCAACGCATGAGCTGCATGAACTCCAGCGAAGGCGACGTCGTGGTGCTTATCTCCCATACCGGGCGAACCAAAAACCTGGTGGAAATGGCGCAGCTGGCACGTGATAATGACGCCACCGTCATCGCCATCACCTCACACGACACGCCATTGGCGCACGCAGCCACTCTCGCCCTGCAGCTCGACGTGCCGGAAGACACCGACGTTTATATGCCCATGGTATCGCGGATTGCGCAATTAACGCTCATTGACGTGCTGGCAACCGGATTTACCTTGCGTCGAGGGGATAAATTCAGAGATAACTTGAAGCGGGTCAAGGAAGCACTGAAAGAATCGCGCTTTGATAAGGGCGCGGTTATCCCAAACAATTTCGATGCATAATCGAAACCAAAACCTGTCGAAAACAGGATCAATGCCGACTATTTGATCGGCAGCATTATAGTCTGTACCGTACTAATACGCTCATGCGGGTAACCCGGGTGAAACATCAGTGTAGTTAAATTAGCATTCACACCTGGTTTTGTTATCCGATGTTTATCGCAACACCTTATTTGCTTCACCAGTCAACGGAGTAAGACATGTCCAGACGGCTCAGAAGAACCAAAATTGTTACCACACTGGGTCCGGCTACTGACCGCGACAATAATCTGGAAAAGATCATTGCCGCCGGCGCCAACGTAGTTCGGCTCAACTTTTCCCACGGCACTGCGGAAGATCACCAGGCTCGTGCGGACAAGGTGCGTGAAATTGCCGCCAAACTTGGGCGTCACGTGGCTATCCTCGGCGATCTTCAAGGGCCAAAAATTCGTGTTTCCACCTTCAAGGAAGGCAAGATCTTCCTGAACATCGGCGACAAATTCCTGCTCGATGCCAACATGGCAAAAGGCGAAGGCGATAAAGAAAAAGTCGGTATCGACTATAAAGGCCTGCCTGCCGACGTGGTGCCGGGCGATGTGCTGTTGCTGGATGACGGCCGCGTTCAGCTTAAAGTGCTGGAAGTGCAAGGCATGAAGGTATTCACCGAAGTGACCGTCGGTGGCCCGTTGTCAAACAACAAGGGCATCAACAAACTCGGCGGTGGTCTGTCTGCCGAAGCGTTGACCGACAAAGACAAGGCCGACATCGTCACCGCTGCCAAAATCGGCGTCGACTACCTGGCGGTATCCTTCCCGCGCACCGGTGAAGATCTGAACTATGCTCGCCGTTTGGCGCGTGATGCCGGCTGCAACGCCAAAATCGTCTCCAAAGTCGAACGCGCAGAGGCCGTCTGCACCGACGAAGCGATGGACGATATCATTCTGGCGTCCGATGTGGTGATGGTGGCCCGTGGCGATCTGGGCGTAGAAATCGGCGATCCTGAGCTGGTCGGCATCCAGAAGAAACTGATCCGTCGTGCGCGCACGCTGAACCGCGTAGTGATCACCGCTACCCAGATGATGGAGTCGATGATCACCAACCCGATGCCAACCCGCGCCGAAGTGATGGACGTGGCGAACGCGGTGCTGGATGGCACCGACGCCGTGATGCTGTCTGCGGAAACCGCCGCCGGCCAATACCCGGCAGAAACGGTAGCAGCGATGGCGCGGGTTTGCCTGGGTGCGGAGAAAATCCCAAGCATCAACGTCTCCAAACACCGCCTCGAGGTGCAGTTCGACAATATCGAAGAAGCGATTGCCATGTCTTCGATGTATGCCGCCAACCACCTGAAAGGCGTCACCGCCATCATTGCCATGACCGAGTCCGGCCGCACTGCGCTGATGATGTCACGCATCAGCTCCGGGCTGCCAATCTTTGCCATGTCTCGCCATGAGCACACCCTGAACCTGACCGCATTGTATCGTGGCGTGACGCCGGTGTACTTCGACAGCCACACCGATGGCGTGGCTGCCGCCAATGACGCCATCAATCGTCTGCGCGACAAGGGCTATCTGTTGTCCGGCGATCTGGTGATCGTCACCCAGGGTGATGTGATGAGTACCGTCGGTACCACCAATACCAGCCGCATCCTGCGCGTTGAGTAATTCGCTGTTTAATGCCGGTCATTGACCGGCATTTTCCCCACCGATGTTCCACGGCGTGAATGCCTCACCCCCTTGCAGGGATCAGCTCCTATGCTTCATCAACATACCTCAAGCACCGTGAACGCCTCGACAGCGCATCTTGACTGTGACGGGCAGGCGCTGACGCAAATCGACCCGCGAGCATTGCAGGGCTCGCAACTGCGTAAAATCAGCCTGTATGACAACCGCCTCACGGTATTCCCACAGCAAATATTCAATCACACAAATTTGCGGGTGCTGAATATTTCCTGCAATCAACTCACGCAGCTGCCACCGCAGATCGGGGCATTACGCCAGTTGGAAATGCTGGATTTCGGCCACAACCAGGCGACACAGGTCCCCGTAGAGATTGGTCAGTTAACCCGGTTACGGTATCTCTATCTGAGCGATAACCTTTTTAGCGATTTGCCGACCACACTCGGCCAACTGTCCGAGTTGCGCTACCTGAACGTCACCGATAACCGTTTGACCGCAGTGCCGGCGGCGGTGTGGCAATTGGGCAATCTGCAGGAACTGCGGCTCTACAATAATGCCATCTCCAGCCTGCCCGCTGCGATCGGCCGGTTAACCAGGCTGCGCGAACTGCACCTGATGAAAAACCGCCTGAGCGAACTGCCGGCGGCCATTGCCGGATTAACGGCGCTAGACGTGCTTGACGTTGCAAACAATGCTATTGAACGACTGCCCGACTCGTTTGGCCAGTTAAGCCAACTGCGCGAGCTGAATTTACGTTTTAATGCACTAACGCATTTACCCGAGGAGTTTTGCCAACTTGCCGCGTTGCAATCGCTGGATTTGCGCGCCAATCGCCTCAGCACGCTGCCAACCGGCCTGGCGGCGATGAAAAATCTGCGCCGGCTGGATTTACGCTGGAATAACTTCACGCAGTACCCCGCGGTGCTCGACAGCCTGATTGAACAAGGCTGTCTGGTGCACGTTTGAAACCATCCGGAAAAAGGCGCCACCGGCGCCTTTTCTCACGCGTCTCAGCGATCAGCGGTATAAATCGTCACGGGAATAAGGCTCAGTCTCCCCTTCTTTGCGTGTCTTCAGCAGTTTGAGGATCCAGGTGTATTGCTCTGGATTCGGCCCCACCAGATTCTCCACTTCCTCGTTCATGCGGCGCGCAATCTGGCGGTCATCGGCCTGCGCCAAATCATCCATCGGCGGACGGATATAAATATCCAGCATGCTGGTCTTGCCGTTGTAGACCGGGAACAGCGGCACAATGGCCGCGCGGCAGACTTTCATCAGTCGCCCGACCGCCGGTAGGGTTGCCTTGTAGGTGGCGAAGAAATCGACGAACTCGCTGTGCTCCGCGCCGTGGTCCTGATCGGGCAAGTAATAGCCCCAGTAGCCCTGGCGCACCGAGCTGATAAATGGCTTGATGCCGTCATTACGCGCATGCATGCGGCCGCCGAATTTGCGACGTACCGCATTCCACAGGTAATCCACCAGTTGGTTGCGCTGGTTGTGGAACATCGCAGCCATTGGTTGACCGCGTGCCGCCATCAGCATCGCCGGAACGTCCACCGCCCAGCCATGGGGAACCAGAAAAATCACGTTGCGGCCTTCGGCACGGATGTTATCCAGCACCTCTTCGCCATGCCAACGCACGCGTTTCAGCACCCTTTGCGGATCGGTACACGCCAGTTCCGCCATCAGCACCATCGACTGCGGCGCGGTAGCGAACATTTCATCAATAATATGCTCGCGATCGTTTTCCGAGACTTCCGGCAAGCAGTACAGCAAATTTATCCGTGCACGGCGCCGCGCGCCCTTGGCCACTTTACCGGCCAGTTTACCCACGGCGCCCAGCACCGGGTCACGCATACGCGCCGGGATCAGCGATACGCCAGCCATCAGACCGGTTCCCAACCAAACGCCCCAGTAACGTGGATGGAAGAAGGCTTTCTGAAATTGCGGAATGAACTCAACGTTCGATTTTTTATCGTTTTGCATGCACCAACTCTTAATTTAGCGGTTCGGCTAATAATAATTGCAGATGATGAATTTGCAATTAACTGCGGCGAAGCACCAAAGAAAAACATCGGCCTGACAAATAACTCAGGCCGATGAATGAAGATTTATACCCCTCTCCTTGCGGCGGGCACCTGCGGATTAATTCAGTTGCAACTGCGGTACCACTTCACGCACCTGCGCCAGATAATCGCTGCGGTCCTTGCCGCTCAGCCCTTCGGAGCGTGGCAGTTTGGCCGTCAACGGGTTAACCGCCTGCTTGCCAACCCAGAACTCAAAGTGCAGATGCGGCCCGGTTGAACGGCCGGTATTGCCGGACAGTGCGATGCGATCGCCACGTTTGACCTTCTGGCCCGGCTTGACCAGCAGTTTTTTCAGGTGCATATAACGCGTGGTATATTGGCGGCCATGGCGGATTGCCACGTAATTGCCCGCCGCACCGCTGCGCTTGGCGATAACCACTTCACCATCACCGATGGCCAATACCGGTGTACCAACCGGCATGGCGAAGTCAACGCCCTTGTGCGGCGCAACGCGACCGGTTACCGGGTTAATACGGCGTGGATTGAAGTTGGAGGAAATGCGGAACTGTTTCATGGTCGGGAAACGCATGAAGCCACGCGCCAGCCCGGAACCCTGACGGTCGTAGAACTTGCCGTCTTCAGCGCGAATGGCATAGTAATCCTTGCCACCGGAGCGCAGGCGTACACCAAGCAATTGGCTCTGCTCGTTCTTGCCTTCAAACTGCTCGCGCGACATCAACACCGAGAACTGATCGCCCTTGCGCAGCTTGCGGAAATCCAGCTGCCATTGCAACGCCTTGATCACCGAGTTGATTTCGCTGCGGCTCAGGCCCGCAGCCGACGCGCTGCTGACGAAACTGCCTTTCAGGCTGCCGGCCAACACCTGGTTGCGCCATTCGCCCTTCTGGGTTTCTCTGCTTTCCTTGAAGTTGTTGCCAACACGATCGTAAGTGCGGGTTTCACGACGGGAGACTTCCCAGGTCAGTCGTTGCAGATCGCCGGCCTCGTTCACCGTCCATGACAGCTGCTGACCAATTTTCAAATTGCGCAGCTCGCGGTTTTGCGTCGCCAACTGGGCGACGTCCGACATGTCGATGCCGTACTGAGTCAGGATGCTGCTGAGGGTATCACCGGTAGAAACAACATATTCATGCACGCCTTCCTCGCCGGCGACCTTTTGGTCCAGCTCATCCTGGGGGATGTCATCATCGGGAGTGGGTTGGTCGGCATCAATCGGCTCACTGGCCTCTGGCAATAGCGATCGTACCTGGCTTGCCTCCAGGACGACGTTCTTTACGATGGGATCATGTTCTGGGTGGTAAACAAAAGGCCGCCAAACGGCAACGGCCAGGGTAACCACTGTCAACGACCCCAGCATGACGCGGTGGGGTCGAGGCAGGTTGTTATACGCCAGAGCGATAGTTCGGACTATCTGCTGCACTCGATATTATCCTCATAATCTTTACTTCAGGCAGCTCACGTATTGGTTAGACAGCGCTGTCAGGAAGTTCCCGTAGCTGCCCTTCCCCAATGCGATGCCGCTGCCCAGCGGGTCCAGCGTTCCAGAACGCACTTTGGTACCCTTGGCAACGGCAGTGATTACGGCCGGCCTGAATTGTGGCTCAGCAAAAACGCATTCCGCTTTTTGCTCAACCAACTGTGTTCGAATTTGGTGTAAGCGCTGTGCTCCCGGCTGGATCTCCGGGTTAACGGTGAAATGGCCCAACGGGCTCAAACCGTAATGTTTCTCAAAGTAGCCGTAAGCATCATGAAAAACAAAATAACCCTTACCTTGCACAGGCGTAAGCATCTTAACAACATTTTTATCAGTTTGCGCTAGCTGATCCTCGAACCGGCGCAGGTTTGCGTCTAATTTGTCCTTATTTTGCGGCATAAGTTCCAATAATCTGTCGTGAATCGCGATCGCAGTCACTTTTGCGATTTCTGGCGACAGCCAGACGTGCATATTGTATTCACCGTGATCGTGATGGTGCTGGTCATCACCGTGCTCATCGGCGTGATCGTGTGCTGCATGATTATGCGCCTCTTGCTCATGCTCATGATGGTCGTCGCCTTTCAGCAGCAGCGGTTTTACCGCCGGCAATTCGGCAATGGCGATCTGCTTGTTGGCTGCGACCGGCTGTAACGCCTTGGAGAGGAAGGCTTCCATATCCGGTCCCACCCACACCACCAGATCGGCTGTGCGCAAGCGTTGCAAATCGGAAGGACGCAGCGCGAAATCATGCGGTGAGGCACCGTCCGGCAGCAAAATCTCGGTGTCAGTCACGCCGTCGGCAATTTCCGACGCAATAAAGCCCAACGGCCGCAGCGTGGTTACCACTGCTGCAGAGGCGCTGCCCGCCACCAGCAACGCACTGGCCAACAGCGTGCGCTGCAGCCATTTATTTTTCTGTGTCATAGTCGATTATCTCCATCGTGTTAATCCGCGAGGCGTGATATTATAACATCCGGTAAGTTCTGCAAAATGTAATCAGACATGTCTACACTGACAACGCTAAAAAATATCTCCGTTTCTTTTGGCAGCCGTAACGTGCTGTCGAATATTTCACTCAGCCTGCTGCCAGGCCGGATTCTGACGCTGCTCGGGCCGAACGGTGCGGGTAAATCTACGCTGGTGCGCGTGGTTCTGGGGCTGATTGCGCCAACCAAAGGCGAGGTTGAACGACAGCCGGGCCTGCGCATCGGTTATGTCCCGCAGAAATTGCACCTCGATGCCACCCTGCCGCTGACCGTCAGCCGTTTTATGCGCCTGAAGCCCGGCGTCAAGAAGGCCGATATCCTGCCAGCCTTGAAGCGCGTGCATGCCGCCCATCTGCTCGATCAACCGATGCAAAAGCTGTCCGGTGGTGAAAACCAGCGCGTCCTGCTGGCACGCGCGTTGCTCAACAAGCCGCAACTGCTGGTGCTTGACGAGCCGACGCAGGGCGTCGACGTCAACGGTCAACTGGCGCTGTACGATCTTATCGACCAGTTGCGTAAAGAGCTCGGCTGCGCGGTGTTGATGGTATCTCACGATCTGCACCTGGTGATGGCGAAAACGGACGAAGTGCTGTGCCTCAATCAGCATATTTGCTGTTCCGGTACGCCGGAGGTGGTGTCGATGCACCCGGAATTCATCGCCATGTTTGGCAACCACGGCGCGGAGCAGTTGGCGATTTACCGCCATCATCATAATCATCGCCACGATCTGCAAGGAAGAATCGTGTTAAAGAAAACCGGGGGCCGTGAGGCATGATCGAATTGTTGTTGCCCGGCTGGCTGGCCGGGATTTTACTGGCTGCCGCCGCCGGCCCGTTGGGATCTTTTGTAGTCTGGCGCCGCATGTCCTACTTTGGCGATACGCTGGCACATGCGTCATTACTCGGGGTCGCGTTCGGCCTGTTGCTCGATATCAATCCGTTTTATGCCGTGATTGCCGTTACGCTGCTGCTGGCGCTGGTACTGGTGTGGCTGGAGCGTCGCCCGCAGCTTTCCGTCGATACCCTGCTTGGCATCATGGCGCACAGCGCTCTGTCGCTGGGGCTGGTGGTGGTGGCGCTGATGTCCAACGTGCGAGTCGATCTGATGGCCTATCTGTTTGGCGATCTGCTGTCAGTCACCATGAGCGATATCGGCATGATTGCCATTGGCGTGGCGGTTGTACTGCTGGTGCTATGGTGGCAATGGCGCAATTTGCTGTCGATGACCATCAGCCCGGAAATGGCGCACGTTGACGGCGTCAATCTGGCTCGGGCGCGTACCGTGTTAATGCTGGTGACGGCGTTGACTATCGGCCTGGCGATGAAGTTTGTTGGCGCGCTGATTATTACGTCGCTGCTGATTATCCCAGCCGCCACCGCGCGACGGTTTGCCCGTACGCCGGAACAGATGGCCGGATATGCGGTAGTCATCGGTATGCTGGCGGTGAGTGGCGGGTTGACCTTTTCGGCATTTTACGACACCCCGGCCGGCCCGTCGGTGGTGCTGAGTGCGGCAATACTGTTCGTACTCAGCCTGGCGAAAAGGCAGCAGGCGTAAATGCCGCAATCGGAATGACGAAATAATCGGGCGCAATCTATTGCGCCCTTTTTATTATGCTTCGCGTTCGATGCCGAAATGCTTATAGGCGTGCAGCGTGGCCATCCGCCCGCGCGGCGTGCGCTGGATAAAGCCCTGCTGGATCAGGAATGGCTCAATCACATCTTCGATGGTTTCCCGCTCTTCGCCAATCGCCGCCGCCAGGTTATCCAGCCCCACCGGCCCGCCGGTGAACTTATCGATAATCGCCAGCAACAGTTTGCGATCCATATAATCAAAGCCTTCGGCGTCGACGTTGAGCATATTCAACGCCTGTGCGGCCACTTCGCCGCTGATCTGGCCGTTGGCTCGCACTTCGGCAAAGTCACGCACCCGCCGCAGCAGGCGATTGGCAATACGCGGCGTGCCGCGCGCTCGTCGGGCGATTTCATGCGAGCCTTCCGGCGACAGGCTCAGGCCAAGGCAATGGGCGCTACGTGAAACAATGTGCTCAAGGTCGGCTACCTGATAAAACTCCAGCCGCTGAACGATGCCAAAACGGTCACGCAGCGGTGACGTCAGCGAGCCGGCGCGCGTGGTGGCGCCAATCAGGGTAAACGGCGGCAAGTCGAGCTTGATCGAACGCGCCGCCGGCCCTTCGCCGATCATGATATCCAACTGATAGTCCTCCATCGCCGGATAGAGCACTTCTTCGACCACCGGCGACAGACGGTGGATTTCATCGATAAACAGCACATCGTGGGGTTCGAGGTTAGTCAGCATGGCCGCCAGATCGCCGGCCTTTTCCAGTACCGGGCCAGAGGTAGTGCGTAAATTGACGCCCATCTCGTTGGCAACGATGTTCGCCAGGGTAGTTTTCCCCAACCCCGGCGGGCCAAATATCAGCAGGTGATCCAATGCGTCACTGCGCTGCTTCGCCGCCTGTATGAAGATTTCCATCTGTTCACGAACGTGCGGCTGGCCGACGTATTCCGTCAACAGCTTGGGACGAATCGCGCGGTCGATAACCTCTTCTTCGGTAATCGGCTCGGCAGAGATCAGGCGGTCGGCTTCAATCATGTTTTATCCCTTCGCAACGGTTACAGTGCGGCGCGCAACGCGTCGCGGATCAGGGTTTCGCAATCCGCACCCGGCTTGGCGATCTTGCTGACCATGCGGCTGGCTTCCTGTGGCTTGTATCCCAGGGCCACCAGGGCGGAAGCGGCTTCGGCCTCGGCGTCGACTTCCTGCGTCTGGGTCGCGCTGGCCGGCAGGCTGATTTCGCTGCTGTTGTTGAACAGGTCGCCGTTCAGCCCCTTGAAGCGGTCCTTCATTTCTACCACCAGACGTTCGGCGGTTTTTTTACCGACGCCCGGCAGTTTCACCAGGGCGGTGATTTCCTCGCGTTCAACCGCGCTGACAAATTGCTGGGCCGACATGCCAGACAGGATAGCCAACGCCAGCTTTGGCCCGACGCCGTTCACTTTTATCAGCTCACGGAACAGCGCGCGCTCCTGCTTGTCATTGAAACCGTATAATAATTGTGCATCTTCGCGCACCACAAAATGGGTAAATACGATCGCTTCCTGCCCCAGCTCCGGCAGTTCATAGAAGCAGGTCATCGGCATATGTACTTCGTAACCGACGCCATTCGCTTCCAGCAAAACCAGCGGCGGCTGCTTTTCCAGGATATTACCTCTGAGACGACCAATCATTTACCCTCCTGCTTGGATTCCGATCACGGCCTGCGGCCATGCAATGCTGCTAAGCTTATACCATAAAAAAGGCTGGATGAATATCCAGCCCGTGTTGTTGCAGCGCGCGTTTTCAGCGTAGCCGGCCGCGTGCCAGATTCAACCGCCCTTCGCTCATGCGCAGCACGTTTTGGCTGAGGTGGCAATGGGTGATGGCAATCGCCAGAGCATCGGCGGCATCCGCCTGCGGGTTGGCAGACAGCTTGAGCAACGAGCGCACCATATGCTGCACCTGGCTCTTTTCCGCCGCTCCGGTGCCAACCACCGTCTGCTTGACCTGACGTGCCGCATACTCGAACACCTCAAGGTTCTGGTTGACGGCAGCTACGATCGCCACGCCGCGCGCCTGCCCAAGCTTCAGCGCCGAGTCCGGGTTTTTCGCCATAAACACCTGCTCGATGGCAAAAAAATCCGGCTGGAACTGAGTGATGATTTCACTGACGCCGGCGTAGATCAGCTTCAAGCGCGTCGGCATATCGTCCACCACCGTGCGAATGCAGCCGCTGGCGACATAGGTCAGCTGACGACCCTGCTGACGGATCAGGCCATAACCGGTGATGCGCGAACCTGGATCGATACCAAGAATAATCGCCATTGTCAGCCCCGCCCCGTGTGAACAGCCAGCATCGCCCTGCGCTGTCGCGCATCCGCGCGCATTACAGCGTCGCCGCCACCTCGTCGGAGATTTCACCGTTATGGTAAACCTCCTGCACGTCGTCGCAGTCTTCCAGCATGTCGATCAGACGCAGCAGTTTCGGCGCGGTTTCTTCGTCCATATCGGCTTTGGTCGACGGGATCATCGACACTTCGGCCGCCTCGGCGGTGAAACCGGCAGCGGTCAGCGCGTCTTTGACTTCGCCCAGATTTTCCCACGCGGTGTAAACGTCAATCGCGCCGTCGTCATAGGTCATGATGTCTTCAGCGCCGGCTTCCAGTGCCGCTTCCATCAGCGTGTCTTCGTCCAGACCCGGTGCATAGGTAATGACGCCTTTCTTGGTGAACAGGTAAGCCACCGAGCCGTCGGTACCCAGGTTGCCGCCACACTTGGTGAAGGCATGGCGCACTTCCGCCACGGTGCGGTTACGGTTGTCGCTCAGGCATTCGATCATGATGGCGGTGCCGCCCGGTCCGTAGCCTTCGTAAATGATGGTTTCCATGTTGCTGTCGTCGTCGCCGCCGACGCCGCGCGCAATGGCGCGGTTCATGGTATCGCGCGTCATGTTGTTGGACAGCGCCTTGTCCATCGCCGCGCGCAGACGCGGGTTGGAATCCGGATCGCCGCCGCCCAGTTTGGCCGCCGTCACCAGCTCACGGATAATTTTGGTGAAAATCTTGCCGCGCTTGGCATCTTGTGCCGCTTTACGGTGCTTTGTGTTGGCCCATTTACTGTGACCTGCCATAAAATATCTCCAAAAATAAAGACTACTGGACTGAATTAATCACAAACTCTTCAATCGCCTGCTGATTGCTCCATGACTTGGTCAATTTGATGGCGTCGGCCGCCTCAAGCCATTGGTAAGCATGATGCTCGGTAATCACCGGCTCGCGCTCTTCGGGCAACGCCAGACAGAACCAATGCTCTTTATTACGCGTGGTTCCCGGCGCATAGCGATGTCGCAAATGGACAAAGAGTTCAAACTCCACACAGCGCTGACAATCGAACAATGGCAGATTCTCTGCTTCGATATCGATGCCGATTTCTTCCATGACCTCACGCCGTGCGGCACACGGCGGCGACTCATCCAATTCCAGGCTGCCGGTAACCGACTGCCAGAACTCGGTATCATCGCGCCGCTGTAACATCAGCACCCGACCACTGGATCGCGCGTAAATCACTACCAGAATAGACTCGGGACGCTTGTAGTTCATCACTCGCTCTCTTGTTCGCTAGCGGCTTTCTTCACCACGCTGATGGCGAGCTCCTGCAACGCCGCCGGGTTGGCAAAGCTAGGCGCATCGGTCATCAGGCAGGCCGCAGCGGTGGTTTTCGGGAAGGCGATCACGTCACGGATATTGTCGGTACCGGTCAACAGCATCACCAGGCGATCCAGACCGAAGGCCAGGCCGGCGTGCGGCGGCGTGCCATACTTCAGCGCATCCAGCAGGAAACCGAACTTCTCACGCTGCTCATGTTCATTGATGCCGAGAATGCCAAATACCGTCTGTTGCATCTCGCTACGGTGAATACGCACTGAACCGCCACCGACTTCATAGCCGTTCACTACCATGTCATAGGCATTGGCGATGGCGCTGGTAGGATCGTTTGCCAGCGCTTCCGGTGCCATATCTCGCGGCGCGGTGAATGGGTGGTGCATCGCTGCCAGACCGCCTTCGCCGTCGTCCTCGAACATTGGGAAGTCGACGACCCACAGCGGCGCCCATGCGTCCAGCTTGGTCAGCTGCAAATCGCGGCCCAGTTTCAGGCGCAGCGCGCCCATGGCATCGGTCACGATTTTGTGGCTGTCAGCACCGAAGAAAAGAATGTCGCCGGTCTGCGCTTCGCTGCGCGCCAGCATGGCTTCCAGCACCTCGGCGTTGAGGAATTTGGCGATCGGGCTCTGTACGCCCTCGAGACCTGCGGCGCGGTCGTTGACCTTCAGCCATGCCAGGCCTTTGGCACCATAAATATTGACGAACGCACCGTACTCGTCGATCTGCTTGCGGGTCAGCTGCGCGCCGCCCGGTACGCGGATCGCCGCTACGCGTCCCTTGACATCGTTAGCCGGACCGGAGAACACCTTGAACTCAACGTCCTTCACCAGATCGGCAACGTCCACCAGTTCCAGCGGGTTACGCAGGTCCGGTTTGTCAGAGCCATAACGGCGCATTGCTTCGGCAAAGGTCATCACCGGGAAATCGCCAAGATCGACGCCCTTCACCTCTTGCCACAGCTCGCGCACCAGTTGCTCCATCACTTCACGCACCTGATCGGCGCTCATAAAGGAGGTTTCCACGTCGATCTGGGTAAATTCAGGCTGACGGTCGGCACGCAAATCTTCGTCGCGGAAGCATTTGACGATCTGATAGTAACGGTCGAAGCCGGACATCATCAGCAACTGCTTGAACAACTGCGGCGACTGAGGCAACGCGTAAAACTTGCCCTTATGTACCCGGCTTGGCACCAGGTAATCGCGCGCGCCTTCCGGCGTGGCTTTGGTCAGCATTGGGGTTTCGATATCGAGGAAACCGTGCCGATCCATAAAACGGCGCACAAAACTGGTGATTTTGGCTCGGGCTTTCAGACGGTCGGCCATTTCTGGACGACGCAGATCCAGATAGCGGTATTTCAGGCGTGCTTCTTCGCTATTGGTCTGGTTGGAGTCCAGTGGCAGCGGCTCGGAGCGGTTAATGATCTCCAACGCGTGGGCGAATACTTCTACTTCGCCGGTGGCCATGTCTTTGTTGATCTGGCTGGCTGGACGGGCGCGTACGGTGCCGACGATCTGAATACAGAACTCGTTGCGTAACTCGAATGCCTTATCGAACGCCGTTTTCTGGTCCGGATCGAAGAACACCTGCACGATGCCTTCGCGGTCACGCATATCAATAAAGATCAGGCCGCCCAAATCGCGACGACGATTGACCCAACCGCACAAAGTCACTTCCTGGCCCACGTGAGACAGATTCAACTGCCCGCAATATTCAGTACGCATACGCTATCCTTTTACTCAGCCGATGCTGCGCCAGAGAAATTGCTGCTCTGCACGCTGCGGTTATCCGATGAACGCTTATTACCTGTTTTGAATCGCCTCGCGCGACGCCGGTCGGCAGCGTAGGCACATTCGTAAATCGGCATAGGTCGTAGGATTAAAGAGTGTTGAAAAAAGGCGGTCATTATAAAGGAAATTCATCCGTCCGATAAGTGCGAACACAGCATTGTTCAACGGCTAAATGGCGCGTTTTTACCCGAATCAACACATTGGTTAACAAAATTCCCGTTAACCCGGCGCAGAATTTTCACGTAGCCTGAAACAACCTGCTGTAACACACCGGGTTACGCGTGTCGGTTACAGCGGTGATTTAACCCATTTACATCATGAGAAATCGCCATGTTAAACATTGATGCCCAAACCACTGCGCTAGTGGTTATCGATTTGCAAAACGGTATTCTGCCCTACGCCGGTGGCCCGCACAGCGCAGAACAGGTAGTCACACACGCCGCACATCTTGCCGGCCGCTTCCGTGTGCTTGGCGCGCCGGTGATGCTGGTACGCGTTGGCTGGTCGGATTCGTTCGCCGAAGCGCTGAAACAACCGGTCGATCAACCAACCCCGGCGCCGGTTGGCGGCTTGCCCGCAGATTGGTGGACCTTCCCGGACGCACTGGCGGTCGACGACAGCGATATTCTGATCGTCAAACGTCAATGGGGGGCGTTCTACGGCACCGATCTGGAAATGCAGCTGCGCCGTCGCGGCATAAAAACGCTGGTTCTGGGCGGCATCGCCACCAACATCGGCGTTGAATCCACCGCGCGTGCCGCCTGGGAGCTTGGGTTTGAACTGATCGTCGCCGAAGACATGTGCAGCGCGCCGAACGACGAGATGCATCATTTTGCCTTCAAGAATATCTTCCCACGCCTGGCACGAGTGCGCAGCACCGGTGAAATTCTTGCCGCGCTCAAGGTTGCACGCTAACGTAGGCATTATTTTTTTGCGCTGCCCTGCCGGGGCAGCCGATGCATGACGAAGGCGCTAATGTATATCGGATTACCCCAATGGCAACACCCGGCCTGGCAACGTATCGGGCTGCGCGATCTGGCTGACTACAGTCGCTACTTTAACTGCGTGGAAGGCAATACCACCTTTTATGCGCTGCCGAAGCTGGAGGTCGTTCAGCGCTGGCACGCCATGACCGATGACAACTTTCGCTTCTGTTTCAAGTTTCCCTCCACTATTAGCCATAAGGCGGCACTGCGCAATTGCAGCGCGGATATTCAAGCTTTTTATCAATGTCTGACGCCCGTCGAGCAACGCATCGGCCAACTGTGGTTGCAATTGCCGCCAGCGTTCGGTCCGGCCGAGCTGCCGACGATGTGGGCGTTTTTCGACGCGTTGCCCAAAACATTCACCTACGGGGTGGAGGTGCGTCACCCGACGTTTTTCGCCAAGGGTGAAGAAGAGCGCCAGCTGAATCAGGGGCTACATCAGCGCGGCATCAACCGGGTGATCCTCGATAGCCGACCGGTACATCACGCCACCGCCAACAGTGCCGCAGTACGTGACGCCCAGCAGAAAAAACCGATGCTGCCGGTGCATGCGCTGATTACCGCCAATAACCCGCTGGTGCGCTTCATTGGCGGCGATGTGCTGGAGGATAATCTGCGCTGGTTCGCCCCTTGGCAACAAAAACTGCCCGACTGGCAACAGCGGCACAATCCTTACCTTTTTATTCACACCCCGGATAACGGTGACTCCCCCCAACAGGCGCAAAAAATCTGGCAGCAGCTGCGGCGGGTTATCCCGGCATTGCCTGCGCCACCGGACTGGCCGGAACAGAACTCACTGTTTTAACCAATTAATCTGACGCATTCCATCAGATTTTTCTCCGCGACAGCCGGACTAATGGCAGTTATCATGCTGTTGCCAGTTTTGGTTAGGGAATGGAGTTAAATAATGGTAAGCGCGCTTTATGTGGTGCTCGGCGCATTGTTGTTGATCAAACTCTCTTACGACGTAGTCAAACTTAGAACACAGTATCGCGTCGCCTACGGTGACGGCGGTTTTTACGAACTGCAAACCGCCATTCGCGTGCATGGTAACGCCGTTGAATACATCCCGATTGCCGCCGTGCTGCTGATAATGATGGAGATGAACGGCGCGGGTGTATGGATGATTCACGTGTGTGGCCTGATGCTGATGACCGGCCGACTGGTGCATTATTACGGTCTGCGCAACCGTGAAGTCGGTTGGCGTCGTTCTGGCATGTCCGCCACCTACATTGCCCTGGTCCTGATGGTGTTGGCAAATATCGTCTACCTGCCGTGGGATCTGATCTTCAGCCTGTACTGATATTGCGGTTCAAGGCGGCGTTGCCGCCTGTTCCCGAAGCGGGTATCTGAATCCACTCACTCGTCCCTCCGCCTGTACCCTCTTGACGGCCAATGCCAGCGAGTGCAAATCGTCTGTCGCTCCGCCGTGCCTCGATGCAACTCGAATTATTTAGGCTATATCTGCTAGAATACGCCCCTTCGAATTCTGAGCTGATTTTTTGCCGCTATGCCAAACCGCGATACTCTATTTTCCGCCCCGATAGACAAACTGGGCGACTGGACCTTCGACGAACGCGTCGCTGAAGTGTTTCCCGACATGATCCAGCGCTCCGTTCCCGGCTATTCCAATATCATTTCCATGATTGGCATGCTGGCCGAGCGCTTCGTACAGCCGAACAGCCAGGTGTACGATCTGGGCTGTTCGCTGGGCGCGGCGACGCTGTCAATGCGGCGGAACATCAAGGTTGAGGGCTGCAACATCCTGGCCATCGACAATTCACCGGCGATGGTCGAACGTTGCCGTCGCCACATTGATGCCTTCCGCGCCGACACGCCGGTCGAAGTGATCGAGGCCGATATTCTCGATATCAACATCGAGAATGCGTCGATGGTGGTATTGAATTTTACGCTGCAATTCCTCGAACCCGCCGATCGTCAGCGCCTGTTACAGCACGTGTACCAAGGGTTACGCCCGGGCGGCGCACTGGTGTTGTCCGAAAAATTCAGCTTCGAAGACGGTGATATCGGCGAACTGCTGTTCAATATGCACCACGATTTCAAGCGTGCCAACGGCTACAGTGAACTGGAAATCAGCCAGAAACGCAGCATGCTGGAAAACGTCATGCTGACCGACTCGGTAGAAGCCCATAAGGCAAGGTTGAAGCAAGCCGGTTTTGAGCATGCTGAAGTGTGGTTCCAATGCTTCAACTTCGGCTCGCTGGTCGCCTTGAAGTCAGGAGAAGCGGCATGATTGAGTTCGGTGATTTTTATCAGCACATTGCCAAAAGCCCTCTCAGCCACTGGCTGGACACCCTGCCGGCGCAAATCTCCGCCTGGCAGCGCGAATCGCTGCATGGCAAATTCAAGCAATGGTTCAATTCGGTAGAACACCTGCCGTCGTTGACCCCGACCCGACTCGATCTGCTCAACGGCGTACATGCCGAGCTGGATCAACCGCTGTCGGCTGGCCAGCGTGAAGGCATCGAAAAAATGCTGCGCACCCTGATGCCATGGCGCAAAGGGCCGTTCTCGCTGTATGGTATAGATATCGAAACCGAATGGCATTCCGACTGGAAGTGGGAGCGGGTGTTACCGCATATTTCACCGTTGGCCGGCCGAACGGTGCTGGATGTCGGCTGTGGCAGCGGCTATCACATGTGGCGCATGATCGGCGCCGGAGCGCACTTTGTGGTTGGCATCGATCCGATGCAGCTGTTCCTGTGCCAGTTCGAAGCGGTACGCAAGTTACTGGGCGGCGATCGGCGTGCCCATCTGTTGCCGCTGGGGATTGAGCAACTGCCGGAGTTGGCGGCATTCGACAGCGTATTTTCCATGGGCGTGCTGTATCACCGTCGTTCACCGCTGGATCACCTGTATCAGTTGAAGAGTCAGCTGGTACATGAAGGTGAACTGGTGCTGGAAACGCTGGTGGTTGAAGGCGATCGCCATCAGGTACTGGTGCCGGGTGACCGCTACGCGCAGATGCGCAACGTCTATTTTATCCCGTCAACCGAAGCGCTGAAATGCTGGCTGGAAAAATGTGGTTTCGTCGATGTCAAAGTGGCGGATATCAGCGTCACCAGCATCGAAGAGCAGCGCCGCACCGACTGGATGACCAGCGAGTCGCTGGCAGATTTCCTCGACCCGGACGATCGCAGCAAAACCATTGAAGGCTATCCTGCACCGCGCCGCGCGGTGCTGATCGCCAGAAAACCCTAACCCACCCGGTTGCTGAACGGCCGCGGTGCCACAGGCACGGTGCGCGGCCGTCAGGTTGGCGCTTAAGAGCGCATGTCCAATCGCCGATGCGCAGCGCATTCTGCCCGCTGCAATATTTCCTGCAGGTCGTCTTCATCAATATCGAGAAATTCACCGTCCATCAGCGCAGCATGCAGATCCGCACGGGTGATCGGTACGTCCATCGGTAGCGGTTCCGGCTTGGCCTCCGCGTCGGCCAATGCGTGCGGATAGCGGCGGCCAGCCAGATTGTTGAACACCAGCGCCAGCAAAGCCAGCAACACGGAGTTGAGCAACACCGGCGTCAGCACAAAGCCGTAGCCCAACTGATGCACCGTCGGCCCGCCGAGGATCGCCGTCAACGCCACGGCACCGCTCGGCGGATGCAAACAGCGCAGTTTGAACATCAGCACAATGGCGATGCCCACCGCAACGCCGCAGGCGATGCCGGGATCGGCGATCGGTACGCCAACGCTGACCCCCACCGTTGCCGCTACCAGGTTGCCGCCAACGATTGACCACGGCTGCGCCAGTGGACTGCCCGGTACGCCAAACAGCAATACCGCCGAGGCGCCCATCGGCGCGATAAACCATAGATTGGCCTCCCCCAGCATCCAATGGCTGATCCAGCCGGTGATCATTAATCCTAAACCGGCGCCGCAACCGGAGAGCAACATCTCCTTCTTCCCTACGCCCAGCGGGTGCGGCCACAGGCGCGCACATCCAATCTTCAACTGCTTAACTAACGGGTTAATCATGCTACCTGACAATAATAAAATTAACGTTTCGGCAGCAAATATATCACACGACCGCCGAGGGTTGCTCCCTTGCCTGACTTCATTTTTCTGATGGGGTCCGTTGTGGCATCAGAGGCACAACCGCCATCGATAGCAGGGGCTCTATCGGCTCGATAACATGCCAATGAACCCAACCGAGGATAACATCATGGCTACAATGCAATATATCGACGGTATCGCTGCACTGAAAACACTCGAACCCACAGAAAACAATCAAGTCGTTTTTTTAACCTCTCATCAGGCCGGCAGTCATCATGGTGGCGGTGAGTTTTACTATGACCCGGCTGACACCACGAGCAGCGATAACAACGGCACAATCATTGTGACGACAGGAGGTGCTCGCTGGAAGAGACTAAGCAGCAAGGTTACTTTTGACGATTTTGGTGCCGATCCCAGCGGTGCAACGTCGGCTGATGTCGCCATAGGCAGGGCGATTACCTTTGTCAGCACGCAAAAAAGCAAAATCGTTTATGCCAGTGAAAACGCGCGTTATTTGCTTAACGGTAGTCAACCTATCAATGTCCCCGCCGGCGTGACGGTTAAAGGGAACCGTGCAGCCATGGCACAAGGGCCATCCAGCGATGTTTCGCAAGGCTCGGCCCGTGCCAACCTGTCCGATGATAGCGCATTCATCATCCGTAAGCCGGTAGGGATTATTTGCTTCAGCTGTGAAAGGGACGTGGTGTTTGACGGCTGGTCATTTTTATACCCAGACCAAAATTATGCCGCAAGCTCCAGTTCGCAATTTATAAAATATGGCGCAACGATTTCGTCGAAAGGAACCCTGTCGGTGGCTCATTGTCGCTATGTCGGCGCCTTCGATTTTGTCGACGCGTTAGGTGAAGCGAACTATTTTGACAGCATCTATGGTTGGGCCGTACGTTGTGATTATCACCTGTCTAACAGTCGTGAAATAAACCGCTTTACCAACGTTCATGTTAACCCCAACGTAGAACGACCACGCCCTGAGGCGGTGGCCGCGTCGATCACCATCGAAGGCTCCTGCGCGTTTAACCTTGATCGCCATGACAATACGTTTTTGAGTAACGTTTTTGCGTTTGGCAAAGGCATCTTTATCAAAACCAAGACTGAGGGGACAAGCTATTTGGGGGGGATCAGCCTGTCAAACTTTATGGCCGATCGCTGCAGCACCTGCATTGATATTGACTCGGATTCCTCGGCGAATATTCAGATAGCCAATGGTTCCTATATCAATGACTATAGTAATGCCGATAGCGGGTTTATGATTCTGAGGAAATCGCTTACACGCAACAATATTACTCCCGTTCAGCTAACGAACGTTTCTTTCTCTACCGCCAACAACCCTAATGGAGTCCTGGCGCCACAGGCCATTCGCTTTGACGTTGATAGCGGTTACCAACTTAACTTTAACAATACCGTTATGCCGTTATGGCAAAATGGCCGCCTTAATAACGCACCTGGCTATAATATTTTAAGGGGTGAGGTAACCTTGGCTCAACGTGCTTTCCGATTGACCGCCACGCCGCATAATTATCTTACCAATGCCAGTATGATTAACATTGATGCGAATAAAATGCCTCTCGATTGGCTGATCGATGGCAATCTGACGGCAGAAGGCAATCAGCTCACTGCTACAGGAGAAAATGCAGCCTATAAAGGTATTATGCAGCGCATTCAGCGCCCACTTGGTCCAAGAACGTTTTGGGTAGTCGCCTCGTATATTGGCGATCCCAATGTAGTAACGCCCCCTGATTCGCCGATTCCCAGCGTTTCCACCGGTATTTGGGCCAGAAGTTATAACGATGGCTATACCGACCTGGTCGAAAGTCAGACGGTATCCTGGGTCAGGATTGGTAGCCTGTATTACGCCCAGTATTTTATGAACAATACGCGAACCATTCATGACATTCTGATAAATCCAGGCTCCAATGGTAACGTTGTCAAAGTGATCGCATCCGGCATCAGCCCAGGCCAACTGTTTGATTTCAGCTCGTTAGCACTGTTCTAAAAGCGATAAAAAACCCCGGTCAGTGATGACCGGGGCTATGTTTTCTCGGCTAACCGAAACACTGCATCAGCAACGGCGTAAAACTTTAGGCGCTTTGCGCCATCGGATCTACCAGCGCCAGCGCATTCTTCATCGCCTCGACCATCTCGCCGTCCACACAGTAATGGCTGAATTCGTCAAATTCATTATCAGCGCACATGGTAACCCCAGCCTTGCGGTAACGCATGGTTGACGGCACGGTATGGCCCGACGAACTGTGCAGTTCCCGAATGCCGATATCGACAAACTTGTGCAGATTGCTCAAACGCACCCCGGCGCCGGCCATAATCACCGGCCCCTGACTGGCTTGCTGCAAATCACGCAGCAGCGGCAACCCCAGCTCGGCGTTTTGCTGCTGGCCCGAGGTCAGAATGCGCGCAACACCAAGATCGGTCAGTTGCGCCAACGCGATCATCGGGTTCTGGCACATGTCGAAGGCGCGGTGGAAGGTCACCGCCATATTGCCGCTCAGCGACATGATTTCCTGCATCCGCCGCAGATCGATATGCCCTTCTTCGTCGAGCATACCCACCACCACGCCGGTGAATCCCATGTCGCGCATCAATGAGACATCGTTCTTCATCACGGCAAAGTCTACCGCGCCGTAGCAGAAATCGCCTGCGCGCGGACGAACGATCGGGTGCACCGGAATGCCCACACGCTCGCGCGCCAGTAACAGGGAACCGTAGCTTGGCGTCAAACCGCCTTCGCTCTGGCTGGCACAGAGTTCAATACGATCGGCACCTGCCCGTTCAGCCGTCAATGCGCAATCTACGCTATAGCAACAAACTTCCAGTTTAATCATTGTCACCCCCAGATGACGGCCAAATACCACAACGGTTGTTAAGCACGAGGCTTCTCGCCTAGGCTCAAAGCATCAATATTGAAACGGTTCAGGAGCTAACTATGGCATTCAATTTTGATCAATGGGTAGACCGCAGTCACAGTGAAAGCGTTAAGTGGGACAAATATCACGATCGCGACATTATTCCGCTGTGGGTCGCCGACAGTGATTTTCTCTCCCCGCCGGCGGTGATCGACGCGCTGCATCAGCGGGTCGCACACGGCGTATTCGGTTATGGCCACCCATCCCCCGAACTTATCAAGGTTTTTACCCGGCGCATGGTAGAGCGCTATAACTGGTGCATCAAGCCCGAATGGCTGATTTTTTTGCCCGGCCTGGTGTGTGGGCTGAACCTGTGCGTGCGTGCCTTTACCTCTGACGACGACGGCACCATCGCTCCTACGCCGATTTATCCGCCGTTTCGTAAGGCAGCCATGTTTGTCAGGCGCAGCCAGCTATCAATACCAATGCAGTTGCATGACCGGCGCTGGCTACCGGATTTGCCTTCCGTAGCCAGGCAGTTGACCGGACGGGAAAAATTACTGCTGTTATGCAACCCGCACAACCCCGGCGGCACGGTTTACCGCCGCGATGAACTGCTGGCACAACAGCAGTTCGCACAAGCGCACGAGCTGATCGTCTGTTCCGACGAAATACACTGCGATCTGTTGCTGGAGCCCGGCATGCGGCATATCCCTTTTGCCACGCTTAATGAGGATGCGGCGCTGCGCAGCGTCACGCTGATGTCACCGTCCAAGACCTTCAATATCGCCGGGCTGGGCGCATCAATGGCCATCGTACCCAACCCCGAGTTGCGTCGTGCGCTGTGCCGTGAACGCCGCGGTATCGTGCCGGAGGTCGACGTGTTGGCGCTGGTTGCGGCCCAGGCAGCCTATCGACACGGCCAGCCATGGCTAGACGCCCAGCTCACCTACCTGCGTGGTAACCGTGATTTGGTAATGGAGTGCATCAATGCCCTGCCCGGTTTGCAATTGCAGCCGGTGGAAGCGACCTATCTGGCCTGGATCGATTGCAGTGGGTTGCCAGTCGACAACCCGCATGTATTTTTTGAACAGGCCGGCGTCGGGTTGAGCCCCGGCCTGGATTTCGGCGATCGCCGATTTGTACGGCTCAATTTTGGCTGCCAGCGTGACTTACTGCTGCGTGCGCTGCAACGCATGAGCAACGCCGTGCAGGCGCTAATGGGTTAACCACCTTCGCTGGCCACAATCTCACGCAACGTATAAGGATGGAATTTGATGGTTACGCTACCATCGGTGATTGCCAACGTCGGATTCGGCAAACGTTCGCCTTCGCCTTTTGGCGAACTCTGCTTGAGTTTGATGCCCGGCGCCAGCAGCGCCTGGTCCGGCAACAGCGCCAGCGCGCGCGCATATAGCGTCTGCGGATCGCCACCCAAAGCCAGTTCCACATGTTCCCAGCCTTCGTGCGGGTAGCGCTTCTCTCCGGGATATGGCAACTCGATGCAGTCAATGCGCCACGGCCCTACCGACAACGGTTCAGCCAGACTGAACAGGCAGATCGGCCGGCCATTAATCATCGCCTCGGACATCAGACTGCCGCATTGCAGCAAACCTCGCCGCCAACGTTCAGCGGTGGCCTGCTGGTGGCAACGCAGCGAAATATGATCGGCAGAAAACTGCGACAGGTCGAGGTGCAGTTTTTCGGCAAATTGCGCCAGCGCCTGCTCAAAACGCGGCAGATCCAGCACCAGGTCGCCTAATTCGGCGATAGCGGATAAATTGGTCATAAAGCTCCTGCGACAACACTACCCCATTGCAAACTGCATAATTTACACTGGCGGCGCGCCGACTGCTACGTTCGGCCATATTAATTTCATCACTGAATGATGAGATAAAAAGAACAGGCTCGATTCGTTATATGGCTAATGAATTTCATTAGCGTTAATCTTTTGTGCGTTAATTTGTTTTTTAGGAATTTTCGCATGCTGAAAATTTCGCAAAAAACAAAAACAAGATCCTAACTTAATAACCAAATGATAGGTGAATCTGCCATTAGCCACTCACTCTCGTGCAAAAAATAATGACGCATTGCAACGCTCGAAACCAACAACGCAATAGATTAAATAATAAGCAAACTCTTTACCATGTGGCTGTTTTAAATCAGCCTTTAGGGCCAAACGCCTGAGACTTATCTTAAATGAATTATCACGAATTGATTCATGCAAGTAATTCAGCTATTTTGGGAAAATGTTATAACAGAGATAAATTATCATGTTCCTTTTAACGCTATCCGCAATATTGATTGTTATTGCCGCTTACGCCATTTACCGCCATTTTAAAACACGTCGCACCAGTAGCCTGGATGCGAAACGTCGTAATAAAAAGCATTAATCTCCCCATTCGTTTTTTGTTTTACCCTCCCCTACTTTGCTTACTTAATCTCCGTTCGCCCACTTGCCAAAGCCGTGGGTAACGCTTTGCGACTGCGCATCAGGCTTTCCCTCTGTTTCAATCCGCGCCAACTGCTGACGCGGCGCCTGCAATCGGGTACAATTACAGGCTGTTTTCCGGAGGGGCGCAGTGCGCGACCCTCGTTCGTCATTTAAGGTATCCCGGTGAATATTCAGGCTCTTCTCTCAGAAAAAGTCAGCCAGGCGCTGATTGCCGCAGGCGCCCCCGCCGATTGCGAAGCTCAGGTTCGTCAGTCCGCCAAGGCGCAGTTTGGTGATTATCAGGCTAACGGCGTCATGTCCGTTGCGAAAAAACTCGCCATGCCCCCGCGACAACTGGCTGAAAAAGTGGTGCAACTGCTGGATCTCGGCGATATCGCCACTAAAGTAGAAATCGCCGGCCCGGGCTTTATCAATATCTTCCTTACTCCGGCCTGGGTGGCAAAACATGCCGACGCCGCATTGCATGCGCCGAAACTGGGCGTTGCGCCGGTCGAGCCGCAAACCATCGTTATCGACTACTCGGCGCCAAACGTCGCCAAAGAGATGCACGTGGGCCACGTGCGTTCCACCATCATTGGTGACGCGGCTGCCCGCACCCAGGAATTCCTCGGACATAAGGTAATCCGGGCAAACCACGTCGGCGACTGGGGCACCCAGTTCGGCATGCTGATCGCCTACCTGGAAAAAATGCAGAACGAAAACGCCAGCGAGATGGGTCTGTCGGATCTGGAACAGTTTTATCGTGAAGCAAAGAAACACTACGACGAAGATGCGCAGTTCGCCGAACGTGCCCGTGGCTACGTGGTTAAACTGCAGGGTGGCGATCGGTACTGCCTCGACATGTGGCGCAAGCTGGTCAACATCACCATGGCGCAGAACCAACTGGTCTACAATCGCCTCAACGTTACCCTGACCGAAGACGACGTGATGGGCGAAAGCCTGTACAACGCCATGCTGCCGGGCATTGTCGAGGATCTGAAGGCCAAAGGTTTGGCGGTTGAAAGCGAAGGCGCAACCGTGGTGTTCCTGGACGAATACAAAAACAAGGATGGCGAGCCTATGGGCGTCATCATCCAGAAGAAAGATGGCGGTTACCTGTATACCACCACCGATATCGCTTGCGCCAAGTACCGTTATGAGACACTGGGTGCCGATCGGGTGCTCTACTACATCGACTCCCGTCAGCACCAGCATCTGATGCAGGCCTGGACCATCGTGCGCAAGGCTGGTTACGTGCCGGACTCCGTCTCGCTGGAACACCATATGTTCGGCATGATGCTGGGCAAGGACGGCAAACCGTTCAAAACCCGTTCAGGCGGCACCATCAAGCTGTCCGACCTGCTGGATGAAGCCATCGAGCGCGCGGAGAAGCTGATCGCCGAAAAGAATCCGGACATGCCTGCCGACGAACTGAAGAATGTGGTCAACGCCGTCGGCATCGGCGCGGTGAAATATGCCGACCTGTCAAAAAGCCGCACCACCGACTATATCTTTGACTGGGACAACATGCTGTCGTTCGAAGGCAACACCGCCCCTTACATGCAGTACGCCTATACCCGTGTGGCCTCGGTGTTCAAGCGTGCCGGCATTGATGAAGCCGCACTGACGCTGCCGCTGGTGATAACCGAAGAGCGCGAAATGGCGCTGGCGACCCGATTGCTGCAGTTTGAGGAAACCCTCACCGTGGTAGCACGTGAAGGTACGCCTCACGTGATGTGCAGCTATCTGTACGATGTTGCCGGCCTGTTCTCCAGCTTCTATGAACATTGCCAGATTCTGAACGCTGACAGCGAAGAAGCGCGCCAGAGCCGTTTGAAACTGGCGTTGCTCACTGCCAAGACGTTGAAAACCGGCCTGGATACGCTGGGTATCGAAACCGTCGAACGCATGTAACGCCTGCCTCACCGGCAGTAAAAAGGGTCGCCTTGGCGACCCTTTTTGCATCTGCTGGCGCGTTACGCCGCTCTGCGGGCAAAATCACGCGGGCGGAACCCTAACCCTGCCAGTACGCCGAAGTAGGCCACGACACCGGCCACCACCACCACCGCCAGCCGCAACAGCCGTTCCAGCATATTACCGTGGTCCCAGGCCGGCATCAGCCACATCACACCCACCAGCACTGCCGACATCACCAGCACCGCAACCAGCAGCTTGGCAAGAAACACCGCCCAGCCCGGCTGCGGCTGGAAGATATCCTGTTTGCGCAACTGCCAGTACAGCAAGGAGGCATTCAGGCAGGCGGCCAGACCGATCGACAGGGACAGGCCGGCGTGTTTCAGCGGTCCGATAAACGCCAGGTTCATCACCTGCGTCATGATCAGCGTAACAATGGCAATTTTAACCGGTGTTTTGATGTTTTGCCGCGAATAGAAGCCCGGCGCCAGCACTTTCACCACGATAAGCCCCATCAGACCGACCGAATAGGCAACCAGCGCACGCTGCGTCATCGCCGCGTCGAACGCGGTAAATTTACCGTACTGGAACAGCGAGACCGTCAGCGGCTTGGCCAGAATGCCCAGCGCTACCGCGCTAGGCAACGCCAGCAGGAAACACAGGCGCAGCCCCCAGTCCATCAAGCGTGAATATTCATCATGGTTGCCACTGGAGAAGCTTTTTGCCAACGACGGTAGCAGAATGGTACCCAGCGCCACCCCCAGCACACCGGAAGGAAACTCCATCAGGCGGTCGGCATAATACATCCATGACACCGAGCCGGACACCAGGAACGAAGCAAAAATGGTGTTGATAATCAAGGAAATCTGGCTCACCGACACCCCGAGGATCGCCGGCCCCATCTGGCGCATAACGCGCCAGACACCGGCATCACGCCATTTGATGCGCGGCAATACCAGCATGCCGATTTTCTTCAGGTGCGGCAGTTGGTAACCCAACTGTAGCACGCCGCCGACCACTACCGCCCACGCCAGCGCCAGCACCGGTGGGTTAAAATACGGGGCAGCAAACAGCGCGAACCCGATCATGCTGACGTTAAGCAGCGTCGGCGCAAACGCCGGTATCGAGAAGCGGTTCCAGGTATTAAGGATCGCCCCTACCAGCGAGGCTAGCGAGATCAGAAGAATGTAGGGGAAGGTAATGCGCAGCAACGCCGAGGTCAGCGCGAATTTGTCCGGCGTATCGGTAAAGCCCGGCGCGGTGACAAAGATTACCCAGGGAGCGGCCAGCATTCCCGCCACTGTCACAATGGCCAGCACCAGCGTCAAAAGACCGGAAACGTAAGCAATAAAGGTACGCGTCGCTTCCTCGCCCTGTTGATTTTTGTATTCCGCCAAAATTGGCACGAAAGCCTGCGAAAACGCCCCTTCGGCAAAGATGCGCCGCAGCAGGTTGGGTAACTTGAACGCCACGAAAAAGGCGTCCGTTGCCATCCCTGCCCCAAAAACGCGTGCCACGATGGCATCACGCGCAAAGCCCAACACCCGAGAGAACATCGTCATCGAGCTGACGGCTGCCAGTGATTTTAGTAGGTTCATGTGGTTTTGAATAATACCGTAAAATATCAACGCCTGCGGCTGCAGGCGTTGGTGACAATAAAGTGGCTTCAGTTTACGCATCCATCAAAGAATAGCTACCGTCAACTGTTACATGGCGTAACCTTGCACCGCCGCTTCGCGCAGCAGGCACTCGATAACCCGCTGGGCACGAATCCCCTGTTCGCCGGCGGTTTCCGGCACGCTCTGGTTGCTTACCGCCTCGATAAAGTGACGCACTGCACCGTCAAAACCGCGTTGTGCCAAGGTGGACTGCCAGCCTGGCACCGGCTGCTCTACTATGCCGCGGGCGTCTTCTCGCAGCCATTGACGCATATCAAGCAATTGATAGCATGCGCCGTCCGTTACCGCCTGCACGCTTTCGCGCTGGCTGCCCGCCCGGCGGTGCATGCTGGTGGTGATCTGCGTCTCGCCACACTGAAAGTGGTGCTCGGCGTACAGCATCTCGCCGGCGGGGGTGGCCTGCAAATGACCGCTTTGCAACATGGCCTGTTCGCCTCCCAGCCAGAGCGCGGTATCAACCACGTGCAAATAGTCGTCCAGCAGGGTAAAGCGCATTTCCTGTGGTCCAACGCTGTCGCTACGGTGTTTATCCATGCGTAGCGAAGCCGGCTGCTGCATTTGTTGCTTCAACTGGCGATACAGTGGGGCAAAACGGCGGTTAAAACCAACCATCAGCGTCTTGCCGCGCGTCTGGGCCAGTTCGATCAGCTGCTCACCTTGCGCCACCGTTTCAGCCAACGGTTTATCGACGTAAACGTGCACACCCTGCTGCAGCAGCTGTTGCACCACGGCAAAATGGCTGGCGGTACTGCTGTGGACAAACACCGCATCACACTGTTCGGCCAGCGCATCCAGGCGCGAAAAGCAGCGCATGCGATAGCTGTCGCATACCGTCTGCGCCTTCTGCTGATTAGGCGAGAATCCCCCCATCAGCTGCCATTCCCCCGCCTGACTGAGGATCGGCAAATAGGCCTTTTGCGCAATGCCGCCCAGCCCGACCACGCCAATACGCAATTTATTCATTTTCGCTCCGCGCCATCAGTTGTTGCAGTTGCTGTTTCAACAGCGCCACCTGTTCCTCCAGCGCCGCGACCCGCTCGCCCAGCGCGCTATCGTCAGCGCCGTCCTGCGCCTCCTCGGCCGGCGCAATTTCGCCGCTGAACAGGTGCATGAAACGGCTTTCACGCTTGCCTGGCTCACGCGCCAATCGCACCACCAACGGCCCGTCTTCCCGGCTCGCCAACTGCTGCAACAGTTGTTCAACCTCACCGACATCGCTGAAATCATGCATGCGAGCGGTTCTGGTACGCAACTCGCCCGGCGTCTGCGCACCGCGCAATAACAGTGTGGCAACCACCGCCACCTCGGCCGGGGACAGTTTAAGCTGGCCGAACTCCGAGTTGCAGAAACGCTGTTCGTATTTGACCACCCGATTGCCAAAGCCATTTAGCGTACGTAGAAAATGCCGTTTCACCAGCAGATCGAGCAGTTGCTGTACTTCGCTTTCGGTCAGATCCATCACTGGATCGCGATTGGTTTTTTGATTGCAGGCCAGCGTGATGGCATTGAGAGACAGTGGATATTGATCCGGGGTGGTGACCTGCTTTTCCAGCAGACAACCAATCACCCGGGCTTCTTTGGCGCTTAATTGATATTTCATTTTCTGGCCTCAGCGTGGCGGTAACCATTCTTTGTTGGTCAATGCGGTCAATACGTGATCCTGCCACTGCCCATCGATCAGCAGATAATCCTTGGCATAACCTTCACGTTCGAAACCGAGTCGGGCAAGCAATGCGCCGCTGCGGTGGTTGTGCGGCATATAGTTGGCCATGATGCGATGCATGCGTTGCTGGCGCAGCATATAGCGGATCGCCGTCTGCAATGCTTCATACATCAGCCCTTGCCCCTGCCATTTTTCCCCGAGCGAATACCCGAGAAAACAGGCGTGAAACGAGCCGCGCAGCACATTGCTGAAATTCGCCACGCCGCGCACCTCGGTTTCATCCGGATCGAGCAGGATGAAGTAGTAGGCACTGCCCTGCTTTTGCATTTCGGTGATCATGCCAAGACGCGCCTGCCAGCCGGAAGGATAGCAATGGCTGTCGTCGCGTACCGGTTCCCACGGTTTTAGAAACGCGCGGTTTTCCGCGTAATACTCCGCCAGCCGGTAGGCATCGCGTTCATGTACCAGGCGGACAACCAGCCGGTCAGTAGTAAGACGTACTTTTGGTGATGCAGAGCGATAGCCGAACATCATTTCCCCCGCGGTCAGGACGGTTCTGATAACAGTGTTGATGGGCGTGCATTCGAATGCCAATACCCAGAATAGTTGCTCGCGCGATTTTTCATTGGCCGGCGCAGAACCGCAATTGCCCTTGATTAATATAACCTTAGCCTGCCCCACAGGTAAAATCTTGCCCGTTCAGTAAATAACCGTTCACACCGTTTTTGGGCGCTTTACGCCGATTTCCGTCGTTTTTGTCGATCAGAGCAGGTTATTCTGCCGCTGCCGCCGGCAGAAAGGTCGCTGCTTTTAATCAATTGATGCCCAACCAGGTGCTAAGTCACCAGAAAATCTGCCAAATTTACCATAGCTGCTATTCTGTTAGTAAAAATATGACCCAGGAGTCGTTGGCATGTCCGAAACTAACCTACCGCAATTGCTAGAACACATGGTACTGAACCTGCGCACGATTTATGCGCGATCTACGTTGATAGAAAAGACGCTGGCGCACATCCTCGCCGCGGATCCGCCGTTGAAAAGTGAGGTTATCAAGCAGCTACAGCTGGTCAGCGCCAGCAACGAACGCGACAAGGTCGATTTGGAGCAGGCTCGTCTGCACTTGATTGAAGTCCTGAACGCCGTTCCAACCAAAAAATAACCGCTAACGGCCCGTATTTTCTAAGCGGGCCATGTCACATTACGCATCTTGCAACAAGAATGTCGTGCGACAGTTTCAGTATGCTGTGATAACTATTGCAGTAAAACCAGAGAACCGGGAGCGAGCATGAAACTGTTTATTTATGACCATTGCCCATTCTGCGTAAAGGCGCGCATGATATTCGGCCTGAAAAACCAGCCGGTACGCCTGATCACGCTACTCAACGATGACGAGCTGACACCCACCAATATGATTGGCAAAAAGATGGCGCCGATTCTGCAAAAAGATGACGGCAGCTATCTACCGGAGAGCATGGATATCGTGCACTACGTCGATCGACTTGACGGCCAGCCGCTGCTGACCGGTAAAACCAACCCGGCGATTGGCGACTGGTTGCAACAAGTTGGCGAGTACAGCGCCGAGCTGTTGCTACCACGTTTTGCCCAGGCAGATTTTGAAGAGTTTGCCACCGACAGCGCTCGCGAGTACTTCACGCAAAAGAAACAGGCCGCTATTGGCGACTTTAGCACCCATCTGGCCAACAGCGCCGACCTGATCGGCCGCCTGGAACACGATCTGCAAACCCTATCGCCACTGATCGTTGCACCGGATGCGGTAAATGGCCAACTGTCGGAAGACGATATCCAGCTGTTCCCGTTGTTGCGCTCGCTGTCGATCGTCGCTGGCGTGTCGCTGCCAGACAACGTCGAAGCGTACCGTAACCGCATGGCTGACCTCAGCGAGGTTGCGCTATTGCTGGACATGGAACACTGACCGCCATTCGCGATAACGGAGTAGCGCGCAAATGTTGAAAATGGTGTTGGTTACCGCGCGCGATCGCGCTCGACTGGCGGAGATTTCTACGGTACTTATCCGCTACGGCTTGCAGGATGTGGTACGTCTGCTCGGGCTCAATAGCCTGTTGGGCGCGGCCGTCGGCAACCGTCGCGATGACGGCAGCCAGCAGTCGCTACCCGAGCGCCTGCGTGCCGCGCTGGAAGCGCTCGGGCCTACCTTCGTCAAATTCGGCCAGATCCTGGCGACCCGCTCCGACCTCCTTGAGCAAAACTGGACCGATGAACTTGACCGGCTGCACAGTCAGGCGGCGTTGCTGCCCTGGAGCGCGCTGGAAGGCCAGATACGCGCCGATCTGGGCGCTGACCCGCAGCAGGTTTTTGCCGAATTTGACACCCAGCCGCTAGCCGCGGCGTCGATGGCGCAGATTTACCGCGCCCGACTGCACAGCGGCGAAGCGGTGGTGGTCAAGGTGTTACGCCCTGGGCTGGCGAAAACCATTCAAGCCGATCTGCGCTTGCTGGCCTATCTGGCTGAGGTGGTGGAACAGCAAAGCCCGGCGCTGGCCCGCTACCGGCCACGCCAGATGATACGCGCACTGGCAACTGCCCTGAGTCATGAACTGGATCTGACGCACGAAGGCAATAATTGCGATCGGGTCGCGCAACAGTTTGCCGCACACCCCGAGGTAGTGGTACCCCGGATTTACTGGCAATGGTCGTCTAAACGGCTGCTGGTTCAGGATTTTTTACCCGGCGTCGCGCCGGAAAGCCCGCAGCAGCTGGCCAATGCCGGTTTCGACGGCCCACTGTTGGCGCAACGTGGCGCGCAGACATTTATGCGTATGGTGCTGGAACACCGCTTCTATCACGCCGACCCCCATCCCGGCAACGTTATGGCGCTTAGCGATAACCGCGTTGGCCTGATCGATTTCGGCATGGTCGGGCAACTTTCCCAGCGGCGGCGTAATCAGTTACTGCGAGTATTACAGGCGATTACCGAGCGGCAAAGCGATGGCATCGTTAATACGCTGATCGCCTGGTCAGACGGGCATCAGCTTGATGTGCTGGATCTGGAGCTGGCTGCACAGAACTTTCTCGACAAGCAGGCCTCTGCCACGCTAACGCTGGGAAAGGCACTAACCGATCTGCTGATTATGGCACGTGAACACCAGTTGGCGCTGCCACCGGATCTGGTGTTGCTGTTCAAGGCATTAATCACCGCCGATGGGGTACTGCATCGGCTGGATCCGCAGTTCGACATCATCGCTACGCTAAAACCGATGTTGCAGCAGGTGATGCTGCAACGGCATACGCCGGAGGCGCTGCGCGAGCGCATGCTGTCGCTGGGTGCGGAGGCGCTGGACGCAGGCGACGAACTGCCACAAACCGTTCGTCTGTTGCTGAAACGGTTAAAACAAGGGCGGATCGGCGCTGATATCAGCGTCAGCAATATTGGCGATCTCAGCAAGTCGCTGGAGCGCGCGGCGGTCACCCTGGCGATTGCCATTGTCACTGCCGCGTTCGCACTTGGGCTGGCACCGTATCTGATGCAGTCTACGCTGCGTCTATGGGGGCTGCCGCTGTTCCCCACGCTCGGCGGGCTACTGTGTCTCGCCGGGGTAGCGTGGTTGCTACTGCGCCTGCGCCGCTGAACAGTTTCAGCGTTATCCGATAGGCGGTTTTGTGTTTCACCCGCACTATCGTTGCACATCGCGTTTAAACCTTGGGTTCAAGACAGCTGAATGTTTATAATGAAAATCAAACGATTGACTGCCGTTGTTCCGTTGGCGGTATTATGAGGCATGTATGAAAAAATCTTTATGGGCGTCGCCGCCCTGGTGTTCGCCGGCGTGATTGCCGGCTGCAATCAGCTGACGCAATACACGCTCAGCGAACAGGAAGTGAACGATTACCTGCAAAAACATAATGACTATCAGAAGCAGCTCGGCGTACCAGGTCTGGTGGATGCGCATATCGTGCTAACCGAGTTGCAGAGCCAGATTGGCCGCAGCGAACCGGGTAAGGTGACGCTGACAGGTAACGCCAAAGTCGATATCACCTCCCTCCTCGGCCCGCAAAAAGCCGATATGCAGCTGACGCTAAAAGCGCAGCCGGTGTATGACCGCGAGAAAGGCGCGATTTTCCTCAAGGATATGGAGCTGACGGATTATAAAATTCAGCCCGAGAAAATGGATACGGTGATGAAGGCGCTAACGCCTTATCTGAATCAGTCGTTGAAGAGCTATTTCGATCAGAAACCGGCCTACGTGTTAAACCCGGAAAACAGCAAAACGGAAGCCATGGCACGCAAACTGGCGAAAGGGCTGGAAGTTAAACCCGGGCAATTGGTCATTCCCTTTACCGACTAGTCCAACTTTGGCGCAGCGCTGTCTGCGCCTTTCCCCCTTTACTGCTCGTCTTGCGCTGCGTCATCGTCGCTGTCTTCATATTCCGCCAATTCGTCACGCATGGCCTGTAAGGCATCACGCGTAATCAGCGCCAAGGTGCGATAAAAACCGCTGGTAGCATGTGCTTCCACCTTGCCAAGAAAACGCCCACACCACGGCAACAGATATTCATCAAACAGCATAATCTGCGCCTGCGCTTCATCTTCCTGCGACTGGTCTTCCAGCCACGAGGCCGCCAACAATAAAGAACCGAAGTGATCGGCCGGCGCGTCACTCAGCGGCATGCCACGCTGTTGCAGAAACGCCCGAACTTGGTTTTCTGTCGCACCGTCGACATAGGTCGAACGGAACGGCGAGACGCTGCATTCGTTACCCACGAACAACGCATTAAAATCGGCGGCCAACAAATGCGGCTCGCAGCCCTGCTGCAAACGCGTCAGCAGTTCATCCTGTTCAAGCGGCCAATGCTGTTGCAGCTTCCCCTCCTGAATCAGCGCAAACAGCGGCACCAGCAGCGGGTCTTGCGGTTGGCGGTAAAACAGCGTACCCAGCACGCGACAGACGATGGAAAACTCATTCATGATTAAACCTCATGCAAAACGGTAAATTTTGCCGTGACGATGTCACAAATCCGCCAATTCCGCAATCGCCGGCTTGCCGCGCTGCTCAAGAAAATTCAACAGACGCCGTGGACTGACGTTAAGAATGCGTTCCTGAGGGAATTCCACCTCGGCAAGGATGCGCTCACAGTGCTCAAAGTTGCCCAGCGACATGGCAATGTGCGAATCGGAGCCCAACGCCAGCCAGCCGCCGGCGTCACGTACCGCCGCGGCGATGCGACGGCAATTGGCTTCGCTACCTTTACGCGAGTGGGTAAACGAGGAGTTGTTCAGCTCCAATGCCACGTTATAGCGCGCAGCCGCGGCAGCCACCTCGGCAATGTCAATCGGATAACGCGGGTTTCCCGGGTGGCTGATGATATGCACATCACCCTGGGCCATAGCGGCGATCATCGCCTGGGTGTGCGTTGCCTGATCCTGCGGCGCAAATACCGGTTCGTGGAAGCCGGCAATGATTAGGTCAATTGCCGTGAGCATCGGACCGGTACAGTCGATATCTCCATCGCGATTTTTGATATTGGCTTCAATACCGCGCAGGATGCCGACGCCGTCAACCAGACGCGGCCATACGTGCATGTTCATAAAGTGCCAATAATGCGGCGCATCGGCCATATCCGGCCCGTGGTCGGTAATGGCGAACAGTTTGATGCCTTTCTGCCTGGCTTCGGCAATATAATCATGCAACGTGCTGTAAGCGTGGGTACTGGCGACGGTATGCATATGTAGATCAACGGGGTACATTGGTTCTCCTTTTTGATTGCCGGTGCTTGCCACCAGCCACAGGCTCGGTTTCTGTTTAGCATAGCAGCTTACGCCGGCCAACTGCTGGCATTAATAGCCGCGGGCCATGTCCACCACTCCGCTCGGCGCCCGCCCGGCTTCTATCGCCTGAATATTGGTTGCGATCATGTCCATCGCCTGCTGTGGCAAGGTAATCGCAGCAATATGCGGGGTTATGGTGACACGCGGATGACACCAGAAAGGATGCTCCGTCGCCAACGGTTCACGGGCAAAAACGTCCAGCGTCGCTGCGGCAATCTGCCCCTGATCGAGCGCGGCCAGCAGATCGTCTTCCACCAAATGCGCGCCGCGCGCCAGATTGATCAGATAGGCGCCCGGCACCAGATGGGCAAACAGGTCGCGGTTAAGCACGCCGGCGGTTTCCGGCGTATTGGGCAACAGATTGATAATCAGTCGCGTGCCGTCAAGAAATGCCGCGCGCTGCCCTTCGCCGGCAAAGCTGGCGACGCCCGGGATCTGCTTGGCGCTGCGGCTCCAGCAACGCACCTCGAAGCCAAACTCCACCAGTTTTTGCGCCACGCTTTTCCCCAGCACCCCGGCACCGAGAATGCCGATGGTGAAGTTTTCCTGCTGGTGCGGTGCCAGGGGTTGCCACCGTTTTTGCTGCTGCAACAGTTGATACTCATCGAAACGCCGGAAATAGCGCAATACATAGCTTAACGCGTACTCCTGCATCTGTTGCGCCATGCCGGTATCTTCCAAACGCACCAATGGCACGCCGGCCGGTAGCGTACCGGGTCGTAGCCGCTCCTGCTGCAAGATGGCGTCGACGCCGGCACCGAGGGCAAAAATCCCCTTTAAACGCTGCCGATTGGCCAGCATCTCGAACGGCGGTTGCCACGCCAGCGCATAGTCCGCCGGCTGGTCGTCCCCCGGTAGCCATTGCCGTATTCTGGCCTGCGGCAGGCGTTGCTTCATGCCGTCGAGCCATGACTGCACGTCAAAAAAAGGATGATAGAAAATGATGTTCATCGACGTTGCTCCGTTGTTTTCGTTTTGTTCAAGACTTTCGTGATTCGGCGACAGATGCAAGAATTAAACGCACAAAAGAAAACAGCCCCGACCAGTGGAGCTGTATAACGCAATCAGTACGCCTTTGCTGCGACACTAGGCGGCGATGGCCTCGCGGCGAATCAGGCGGCGCAGCAAAGGGATCAATATCAGCAATACCACAGCCACCGCTACCGCCCCCCATCCCAGCAAACCAAAAATGTGGCTGTAACCGGGGTTGGTCTGTAATGGCGTACTGCCACTGTTTTCCGGCATCAGAGCCGAGACATATCCCGCCAACACCGACGCCACGCCGGTCACCATCATCCAGCATCCCATCATTACCCCTTGATAACGTGGCGGCGCCAGTTTGCCAATCATCGCGTAACCAATCGGCGAAATCAGCAACTCACCGATACTTTGCAATAGATAGCTGATGACAATCCATTTGAACGCCACCATGCCATTGCCGCCGGCCATGCTGATGCCCAAAGGCAAAACCAGCATGCCAAGGCCGATACACAATAGCGAGGCGGCAAACTGCAGGGGTATGTCAATGTTGCAGCCGCGTGCGCGCAGTCGATTGAACCACCAGGCCAGCAGCGGCCCGCCAACGACAATCACCAGCGTATTGATATTCTGAATCCACTGCGGTGCCACCCGCATGCCATAGACGTTCAGATCGATATTGTGTTCGGAAAACAGCATCAGCCCCATCGGCGCCAACTGATACAGCATCCAGAATACCAGCGAGCCCAGCGCCAGAATCAGATAGGCAAGCATACGGCGCCGCTCATCGCGAGGAGAATGGCGCAGCGTTAGCACGCACAGCAGCAGAAAAATCAGCAGGCCGAGCCCAATGACAAAATGCCCGCTAAACTCGGCGTGCGTCAGCATCAGCCGAACGATAGGCACCAGGGCGATCAATACTGCCAAACCGACCAGCATGCGTTGGCGATATTGCCCAGGCGTAGCCTCACGCAGCGGGGTATTGATATCGACCAGAATGCGCCAGCGCACAGCAGCCACCAAAATGGCAGCCGCATTGCCCAGCGTGGCGAACAGGAACAACGCACGATAGTTTTCGGTCAACTGGAAATAGCCGGCGACCGAGAATCCGACGAAGAACCCAAGATTCATGCCGGCGTAATTCCACAAGAATGCCGACTCACGGCGATCGTCTTCTGGGTGAAATCTTTGCGTCAACATCATATTGATGCAGGTAACGTTCAATCCACTGCCGGTGAGAAACATCGCCAGCCCCCAGTACAGCCCCGCAACGCCGGCAACGGCAATCAGTGCACAGCCAATCACTTGCAACACCATTCCGAGCACGAACAGGTTGCGATTGCTGAGGAAACGCCCGCCAAGGTAGCCGCCAAACATATGCAGACCGTAGTTGAAGGCGCCAAACACCCCCATCATGGTATTGGCGCTGCTTTCGCTGAATCCCAATCGTTTGGTGGCGTACAGCACCAGGGTCGAATACAGCACGGCAAATCCGAGGGTGGCGAAAATCTGGATAAAAAACAGCGCGCCCGCGCCGGGAGGGATGGCATGACGCTGCTGCGCTGCCAGAGTGGAGTCTGATAAAGTCAAAGCAAACCTCTACTGCATTATTATTTCATCAATCGGTTCCTGCCGGCTTGTCGTCACGACTGGCGCGGCCGCCCGAGCGGCGGTATAAATTCCTTGCCAAAGTCGCCGCATCAGCCCGCCCATTTAGCGACACATGTGACTAATAATCCAGTATTAATGCATATAACATCACAATAATCGCATTAAATGCTGGCATATTAATCCGCCCGACGTCAGGTTGCTCGAATATCACCCATCCCCCAAATATGTGCGGATGGTGTGACAAGCCAGTGTAACTGGCATAAATGCAGCGTATATCGTTCGTGAAATCAGCAAATTGCTGCAAGTTTGGCTAAACGATCGCAGAGTGCTCACAAGGGTATTGACGCTGTAATCAGTTTCTCCTACATTAGCGCCCGTCGACAGCGTAAAGCGTTGCCGGCGACAATATGGTGAGGTGTCTGAGTGGCTGAAGGAGCACGCCTGGAAAGTGTGTATACGCGAAAGCGTATCGAGGGTTCGAACCCCTCCCTCACCGCCATATTCCAAGAAAAAGCCTGGACTCACGTTCAGGCTTTTTTGCTTTATATTCCCCAGCAGGGAGCGGTGAGAACCCTCGACCGGGTTCGACAAAACGCACCGCGTTTTGGACAGCCGCAGGCTGCCCGTAGGATGAGCGCCGCGAATCAAACCCTCCCTCACCGCCATATTCCAAGAAAAAGCCTGGACTCACGTTCGTTTTTTTCCGCCCTATAACGTATCGGTCGGCCTCTGTACTGATATTTCCCGCGTCAAGAGATGATGGATTGGCGCACAACAGCTTATTTCGCTTGAGTTTCCACCAATGCGAACAGGAGTTAACCACCCGTGATGAAAGTAATAAAATAAGCTTGACCCATTGACCGTCACTCCCTATAGTAGCGCCCCGTTGCACTGACGAGTTCGGCGTAACAAAAACGGTGAGGTGTCTGAGTGGCTGAAGGAGCACGCCTGGAAAGTGTGTATACGCGAAAGTGTATCGAGGGTTCGAACCCCTCTCTCACCGCCAAATTCTAAAAGAAAGCCTGGACTCGCGTTCAGGCTTTTTTGCTCTATAGCCCGCAACACAGAGAGGGGCGAGAACCCTCGACCGGGTTCGACAAAACGCACCGCGTTTTGGACAGCCGCAGGCTGCCCGTAGGGTGAGCGCAGCGAATCAACCCCTCTCTCACCGCCAAATTCTAAAAGAAAGCCTGGACTCACGTTCAGGCTTTTTTGCTCTATAGCCCAGCGTTGTTACAACGACACTGGGACAGCTACAACATCTTTTTACTGCTTAACCATAGCCGTGCCCAGATAACCGGCAAAAATGCACTTTGTTACTGTTCTCCCCCCCTCCATGCCGCAACAGCACTGTTCTGGTGAATAGAACGCACGAACAAAATCACAAGTGGCGATTTTGCGTCTGACCATTGACCCATATCTAGGAAACGCCGCAGTGAAAGGCGTATATTGCCCTACAACTTTTCGAGACGGACCTCATCTGGCCCGCCATTCCTTTCTTTTCTCAAAGTTGGTTTGCACCTTAGATGAAAACGCACCAAATTAACGGCATTCGGCCATTCAGCGCTCTGATTGACGCCTGTTGGCGAGAGCCTTATAGCTTGCAACGCCTGCTGAAAGACGCCGTTGCCGGTGTCACCGTTGGCATTATTGCCATCCCGCTGGCGATGGCATTGGCGATTGCCAGCGGCGTACCGCCACAGTACGGCCTGTATACCTCCGCCATCGCCGGGATCGTCATCGCCATCAGCGGTGGTTCACGTTACAGCGTGTCCGGCCCCACCGCCGCCTTCGTGGTGATCCTGTACCCGGTTTCGCAACAGTTTGGCCTGTCCGGTCTGCTGATCGCCACGCTGCTGTCGGGGATTTTTCTGGTCATGATGGGATTGGCACGTTTTGGTCGCTTGATTGAATATATTCCGTTGTCGGTCACGCTCGGTTTTACCTCCGGCATCGCCATCACCATTGCGACGCTGCAAATCAAAGATTTCTTCGGCCTGCATATCACTGAGCTGCCAGAGCATTACCTCGGTAAAATTTATGCTTTGCTACAGGCAATGCCGACGCTGGATATCGGCGACACGCTGATTGGCGTTCTGACACTGCTCACGCTGGTTTACTGGCCGAAACTTGGCCTGCGCGTGCCTGGCCATCTGCCGGCGCTGCTGATCGGCACTGCGGTGATGGCGTTGCTGAATGGGTTTGATCATCCGGTCGCCACCATCGGTTCTCGCTTTAGCTATTTGCTGGCGGACGGTAGCCAAGGTCACGGTATACCGCCAATTTTGCCGCAATTGGCGTTGCCCTGGCAGCTACCGGCAATCGACGGCAAACACATGGCATTGAACTGGCAGACCCTGACCGCCCTGCTGCCGGCAGCGTTTTCCATGGCCATGCTGGGTGCTATTGAATCCCTGCTTTGCGCAGTGGTACTGGATGGCATGACGGGCAAAAAGCACCACGCCAATAGCGAACTGATCGGCCAGGGCGCGGGCAATATCATCGCTCCCTTCTTTGGCGGCATCACCGCTACCGCCGCCATCGCGCGCTCGGCGGCTAACGTACGTGCCGGCGCCACATCGCCGGTTTCCGCCATCATCCACGCCCTGCTGGTGTTATTGGCACTGCTGGTGCTGGCACCCTGGCTGTCTTATCTGCCGCTGGCGGCCATGGCATCACTGTTATTACTGGTGGCCTGGAATATGAGCGAAGCGCATAAGGTGTTGTATCTACTGCGCCGTGCGCCAAAAGATGACGTTCTGGTCATGCTGCTGTGCATGTCGTTGACGGTACTGTTCGACATGGTGATCGCGATTACCGTCGGCATTGTATTGGCATCGTTGCTGTTTATGCGCCGTATCGCACGCATGACCAGGTTGAGTGAACTGAGCAGCGATAACCGGCGCTTGGTTCTGCGGGTCAACGGGCCACTATTTTTCGCTGCCGCCGAGCGCATCTTCGCCGACTTATTGACCTGCAGCGAACGCTATCAGGACATCGTCCTGCAATGGGATGCCGTACCGGTGCTGGATGCCGGCGGCTTAAATGCCCTGCAACGTTTCATCGATGCCCTGCCGCAAGGCAAACGGCTAATCGTCAGCGATATCCCTTTCCAACCGTTGAAAACGCTGGCACGAGCAGGTGTTCAACCAATCGCTGGCCGACTGCTGTTCTATTCGACACTGCCGGAAGCCCTGGCTGAGCTGGACGCGCAATAAAAAAAGCCCGACATCATGTCGGGCTCGCTTTAACCTGCCGGTGATTGACCGGACTCAGTTGCTGGTATCCAGCTCCGGGAAGCTCTTGACCAGATCGTCAATCGCTTTCATTTGCACCAGGAACGGCTCCAGTTTATCCAGCGGCAACGCTGACGGACCGTCACATTTGGCGCTGTTTGGCTCCGGGTGCGCTTCGATGAACAGACCGGCCAGACCAACCGCCATGCCGGCACGCGCCAATTCGGCAACCTGCGCACGACGGCCGCCGGAAGCGGCACCGAACGGATCGCGGGTTTGCAATGCGTGCGTAACGTCGAAAATCACCGGATGGCCACCGGTAACATTTTTCATCACGTTGATGCCCAACATGTCGACCACCAGATTGTCATAGCCAAAGTTGCTGCCACGATCGCACAAAATAACCCGATCGTTGCCGCCCTCCTTGAACTTATCAACGATGTTACCCATCTGGCCCGGGCTGACGAACTGCGGCTTTTTCACATTGATCACCGCACCGGTTTTGGCCATCGCTTCGACCAGATCGGTCTGACGCGCCAGGAACGCCGGCAATTGAATCACATCAACCACTTCAGAAACCGGCTGCGCTTGAGCAGACTCATGCACATCGGTGATGATCTTTACGCCGAAGGTTTGTTTGATCTCTTCGAAAATACGCATCCCTTCTTCCAAGCCCGGCCCGCGGTACGAATGGATTGAAGAGCGATTGGCTTTATCAAAAGAAGCTTTGAAAACGTAGGGAATGCCCAGTTTTTGCGTCACGGTGACGTAGTGTTCGCAAATGCTCATCGCCAAATCGCGTGATTCCAGCACGTTCATGCCGCCGAACAGCACAAACGGCAGATCGTTCGCTACCTTGATGTCGCCAATGCTAACCACTTTCTGTTTCATGCTTACGCCTTTGTTAGTGATAAATCGAAGAAATTAATGCAGCGTAACCTGTTTCGGTTCAATCGCGTGGATCTGTACCTTGATCACTTCGCTGACCGGGTCTTCAGGACACTGCTCGACAAAATAGTTCAGATCGGAAATGGCAATATGATTGCATTCCAACTGCGCATAAATCAGCCCGCGGTCGCGAATTTCGTATGGATCGTCGGGATCAAAGCACAGCACGGTTTCGCTGGCTCGCAGCGCCAGCTCCATCTGGTTTTCTTCCATCAGCGAGGCCTTTAGCGTATCGAGCATCTTGCGCACCACCATGACATTTTCCGACTCTTCCAGATCGTCATCTTCCAACTCTGCGCCCAGGCCGAGATTGCCTTTGATCCACACTTCCAGCATATGTTCGTTTAGCGTTTCACCATTGAGCGGATTGATCAGCCACATCTCTTCATCCATCCAGTCGGCTCGCAGAATTAGCTGGGTCGGGAAAATCACCGGCATCAGCGGCAAATTCAACTGGTGAGCAATATGCAAGAAAATAGTGCCGAGAGAGACTGGCGTACCCTGCCGGCCTTCCAGCACTTTATCCAGCCAGATAGCATCAGACAGGCGGTAAATGCCGCTTGCGCCGCCGAACCCCCAGGTTTTATAGAACAGCTCAATCAGTGCCTCCAATTGCTGTTCCTGGCTGATATCACTCGGCACCGCCGCCCGCGCTTCTGCGGTCAGTTGCTGCAACTGACGCGCCACGTCGGTTGTGGGGAAATCACGGCGTACCGCCTGCGATACCAGCATCACGCCTTCACTCAGTGGTGAGGTGTTAAATTCAAACTCGGCAATACTACTCATAAATATCCCATCAAAAACGGTATTTTCGTCGTGGCAAGTTTAATTATCAGGTAGAGACAACCCAGCGCCAGAACAAATGCCAACGTGCGCAGGTTCTGACTGCGGGTTTTCTTGCCCAATGCGACGTAGCCCAGCAGGATATAGATAATAACGCCAAACAGCTTCTCGGTCAGCCAAGAGTCCATACCCAGCAGTGGATAAAACTTGAACATCACTACCAGAGCGATCCCGCTGAGAAACAGTACCGTATCATTAATGTGCGGCGCGATCTTCACCCAGCGCTTGTGCATCATCGGCGAATGGCGCCAATGCCAGAAAAAACGCAGGATGAACAACGTAATACTGATAGCGACCGTCAGTAGATGCAAATGCTTTAATGCGGCGTATGCTGCCATACCGGTTCCCTTGCCTTGTCTGTGTCGTTATTTTTATGTCAAAGATATTGGCCGAGCGTCACGCGTAGATTGCCGCCATAATCGCGACAACTTTCTATCGCGTTGAAGCCGGCCGCCGCCAGCATGCCGCGCACGCTTTCGGCCTGTTGCCAACCATGTTCCAGCAGTAGCCAGCCTCGCGGCTGCAAATAGCGTGGAGCCTGCTGTACGATAGCGCGTAAATCTGCCAGGCCATGCTCCTGCGCCACCAGCGCACTGTCGGGTTCAAAGCGTACATCGCCCTGCGACAAATGCCCATCGGTAGCGTCAATGTATGGCGGGTTGCTGGCGATCAGATGAAAACGGCGGCCGGCAACCGGCGTAAACCAGTCGCCCTGATGAAATTGCACATTGCCAATCGCCAGCTTTTGCGCGTTATGCTGCGCCAGGGCGACCGCTGCCGGCTGTAAATCCACGCCGGTCACCGTACAATCCGCGCGTTCACTGGCCAGCGCCAAGGCAATTGCCCCGGTACCGGTCCCCAAGTCGAGGATCTCGCAGCGGTGTGTCGGTAGCCGCGCCAGCGCCTGTTCCACCAGGCATTCGGTATCAGGACGCGGGATCAGCGTAGCGGGAGATACCGACAGCGGCAATGACCAGAATTCGCGTTCGCCAATCAGATAGGCCACCGGCTCGCCGCGTTCACGGCGCGCCAGCAGCTGTTCCAGTTGGGCGCTTTCCTGCGGCGTCAGCAGGGTTTCGCCAAACGCCAGCAAAAAGGTTCTGGCACGACCGGTGACAAACCCCAGCAGGATTTCCGCATCCCGTTTGGCGCTGTCACTGTGCGTCAAACGCGCAGTCGCGGCCGTCAGCCAACAGCGATAATCCATTACTCTTGCTCGGCAGACAGCGCGGCCAGCTGATCGGCCTGGTACTCCTGCACGATCGGCTGGATAAGCATGTCCAGTTTCCCTTCCATCACTTCGTCCAGACGGTACAACGTCAGGTTGATGCGGTGATCGGTCACGCGCCCCTGCGGGAAGTTATAGGTACGGTTACGGTCAGAACGATCGCCACTGCCCAACAGATTGCGGCGGGTGGAGGCTTCCGCCTGCTGACGCTTGGCCATTTCTGCAGCGCGAATGCGTGCACCAAGCACCGACATCGCCTTGGCCTTGTTTTTATGCTGTGAGCGTTCGTCCTGGCATTCCACCACGATGCCGGTCGGCAAGTGGGTAATACGAATCGCCGAATCGGTGGTGTTGACGTGCTGGCCGCCCGCGCCAGAGGAACGGAAGGTGTCGATCTTCAAATCCCCCGCATTGATCTCGGGGAGCTCGGCCTCCGGCACTTCCGGCATCACCGCCACGGTACAGGCGGAAGTGTGAATACGGCCCTGCGACTCGGTTTCCGGTACCCGCTGTACGCGATGGCCGCCGGATTCGAATTTAAGCTGGCCATACACCCCGTCGCCGGATACCTTGGCGATCACTTCCTTGTAGCCGCCGTGCTCACCTTCGTTGGCGCTCATGACTTCTACCCGCCAGCGCCGCGCCTCGGCGTAGCGGCTGTACATGCGGAACAGATCGCCGGCAAAAATCGCAGCCTCATCGCCGCCGGTACCGGCACGCACTTCAAGGAAGCAGCTGCGCTCATCGTCCGGATCTTTCGGCAACAGCAGCAGCTGTAACTGCTGCTCCAGCGTTTCAGTGGTTTCTCTGGCCTGTTTTAGCTCTTCCTGCGCCATTTCGCGCATTTCCGGGTCGTCCAGCATCATCTCGGCGGTGGCAACATCGTCTTGCACCTGGCGCCACTCCAGGAAGCAACGGCTGACATCGGTCAGCTGCGCATATTCGCGCGACAACGCGCGGAACCGATCCTGATCGGCAATAACGCCGGCATCGCCGAGCAGCGCCTGAACTTCTTCATGGCGCTCTTGTAACGCTTCCAGTTTGGCAACAATAGAAGGCTTCATGCGTGGTTATAAACCCTGTTAATAAGAGAAAACTAGTGCTGATCCAGCCCGAGGCTGTCGCGTAATATTTGCAACCGCTCCACGTCGCCGTCGCCGGCTGCCTGCTGGAGGGATTTGGTAGGGGCATGAATAAGGCGGTTGGTCAACTTGTGGGCCAGTTCGTGAATAACCTGCTCCACGTTGGCCCCCTGGGCAATGGCCGCCAGCGCTTTGGCTTCCATATCGGCACGGATTTGATCGGCCTGGGAACGGTAGTCGCGAATGGTTTCCACCGCCCCCTGCGAACGCAGCCAGGCCATAAAGTTGGTGCTTTCCTGTTGAACGATGGTTTCTGCCTGTACCGCTGCCGCCTTACGCTGCGCCAGATTGTTCTGGATAATCGCCTGCAGGTCGTCAACGCTGTACAGATAGGCGTTGGCCAACTTGCCGACTTCCGGTTCGATATCGCGCGGAACAGCGATGTCCACCAGCAGCATAGGCTGATTGCGACGCGCCTTCAGCGCTCGCTCTACCATCCCTTTACCGATGATCGGCAGGGGACTGGCGGTAGAACTGATAATGATATCGGCATCCGCCAGACGTGCGTCGATCTCAGGCAGGGTGATCACCTCGGCACCGACTTCGTCCGCCAGCAGCTGGGCGCGCTCGCGGGTACGGTTGGCGATGATCATGTGTTTGACATTGTGCTCGCGCAGATGGCGCGCCACCAGCTCGATGGTCTCACCGGCGCCCACCAGCAGGACGTTCAGATCCGCCAGTGATTCGAAGATCTGGCGTGCCAGCGTACAGGCGGCAAAGGCCACCGAAACCGCACTGGCACCGATGTCGGTTTCGGTACGCACGCGTTTGGCGACGGAGAAGGATTTCTGGAACAGGCGCTCGAGTTCGCCCGACAGCGATTGGCCGCGTTGCGATTCGGCAAAGGCTTTTTTCACCTGGCCAAGGATCTGCGGTTCGCCCAGCACCAGCGAATCCAGACCGCTGGCAACGCGCATCAGATGGCTGACGGCGTCGTTGTCATGGTGCCAGTACAGGCTTTTGCTGACGTCTTCCGGCCGCAGCTTGTGGTATTCGCACAGCCAGGCGACCAGCTGTTCGTGAATGTGTTCCTGTTGTTCAACACTGAGATACAGCTCGGTGCGGTTACAGGTGGACAACACGACACCGCCCTGCACCAGCGGTTGCTGGAGCAAGCTGTTCAGCGCCTGATCGATTGACTCGGGGGAAAAGGTAACTTTTTCCCGCAAGGAAACCGGAGCGGTTTTGTGATTGATACCTAACGCCAGCAGGGTCATTGCTTCGAGTAATACTTATATTGGTACGGGTTCTCGTTGAACGGCATTCTACTTGATGCGCGGGATCAATAAAAGTAACAACCGCATCTTCCGTCCAATCACTGTTATAGACGTTATAAATTGAGCAAAAAGTTCAATAAATGGCTAATATCATGATTAGACGACGAAAATACCGCGATAGCTTAACAATCACGCCGCCCGTATCTAACAGTCTAGTGGGTTTACCAGCCAATTGGGCGCCGCGTGGCGATTATTGAGCATTTATCTGGGGAAGCTTCCCGCATCGTCAGCCAACCGAACTCCCACCCTCGCCTATTGACGCTACGCCATTCGCCCGCTAGCGTGGTGGCAGAATGGGTTGCATCACGTTAGCCCGCAAGGACAAAAGGACAAAAGTTATGCCAATCCGCAAAGTCAGTCTGCTCCGTCTGATACCCCTGGCCAGCCTGGTATTGGTGGCCTGTACCACCACCCGGCCGACCGGCCCGGCGACCAGTCCTACCTCGCCGCAATGGCGCGCCCATGAACAGGCGGTACAGCAGTTGAGTCAGTATCAGACCCGTGGTGCCTTTGCCTATATTTCCGATCGCAAGAAAGTCTACGCCCGTTTCTTCTGGCAACAATACTCACCCGAGCGTTACCGCCTGCTGCTGACCAATCCGCTGGGCAGTACCGAACTGGAACTGAACGTGCAGCAAAATGTGGTGCAACTGACGGACAATCAGGGCAAGCGCTACGTCAGCGATAACGCCGAAGAAATGATCCACAAACTGACCGGCATGTCGATCCCGCTGGATAACCTGCGCCAATGGATGCTCGGCCTGCCGGGAGAAGCCAGCGATTTTACGCTTGATGACCAGTATCGCCTGAGCAAGCTCAGCTACCAGCAAGGCGGCCAGCGTTGGAACGTCGACTATCAGGATTACAATAGCGACCTGAAGCCCCAGCTGCCAAGCCGTCTGGAACTGCAACAGGGCGAGCAGCGCATCAAGTTGAAGATGGATAACTGGACGCTCAAATGATTCACCCGTGGCCCTCTCCGGCAAAACTCAATCTGTTTTTATATATCACCGGCCGTCGCCCCGACGGCTATCATCAATTACAGACGCTGTTCCAGTTTCTCGATTACGGCGACAGCCTGACCATCGTGCCGCGCCAGGATCGGCAGATTCGTTTGCTGACGCCGGTCGACGGCGTGCCGGATGAACAGAATCTGATCGTGCGTGCGGCGCGTCTGCTGCAAGATTATTGCAGCGAACAGAAGATTGACAGCGCACCATGCGGCGCCGATATCAGCATCGACAAGGTATTGCCGATGGGTGGCGGGCTCGGCGGCGGCTCCTCCAACGCCGCCACGGTGCTGGTGGCGCTTAACAGCCTGTGGCAATGCGGCCTCAGCGATGAGCGTCTGGCGGCGCTGGGTCTGGCCCTGGGTGCCGATGTGCCGGTGTTCGTACGCGGTCACGCCGCCTTCGCCGAAGGCATCGGCGAGCGTTTGCTGCCGGCTGAACCACAGGAAAAATGGTATCTGGTGGCTCATCCGGGCGTCAGCATTGCCACACCGCTGATTTTTGGCGATGCAGAATTAAAAAGAAATACCCCGGTTCGCCCACTGGACGTACTATTACAGGCGCCGTACGCAAATGATTGCGAACCGATCGCAAGAAAACGTTTTCGCGAGGTTGAACAGCTTCTTTCATGGCTGTTACAATACGCGCCGTCACGCCTGACTGGCACCGGAGCCTGTGTGTTTGCCGAATTCGACACAGAGATCGCCGCCCGTCAGGTGTTAAGTCAAGCCCCGGAGTGGTTGCGTGGTTTTGTAGCGCGTGGCGTTAACGTCTCTCCACTACATCGTCGCCGTTCCGGGCAGTTTGAGTCGTAGCTCAACGTTTTGCTGCACAGGGTCAGCCACACCTGCCCCTGTCATCCCAGCGCCAGCTACGCCTCATTGAGTTTTACACACCCGTATGTATATTGCGTCGGCGTCGCCAATTGCCCCTTGGCGAAGGCCGAATGACAATATCTTCTCTGGACGCAAGCCTGAGGTTCTTCTCGTGCCTGATATGAAGCTTTTTGCTGGTAACGCCACCCCGGAACTAGCACAACGTATTGCCAACCGTTTGTACACCAGCCTTGGTGACGCCGCTGTAGGTCGTTTTAGCGACGGCGAAGTGAGCGTGCAAATCAACGAAAATGTACGCGGTGGTGATATTTTCATCATCCAGTCCACCTGTGCCCCCACCAACGACAACCTGATGGAACTGGTTGTTATGGTCGATGCCCTGCGTCGCGCCTCCGCAGGTCGTATCACTGCCGTTATCCCCTACTTCGGTTACGCTCGTCAGGATCGCCGCGTGCGTTCTGCGCGTGTTCCGATCACTGCCAAAGTTGTTGCCGATTTCCTCTCCAGCGTAGGGGTTGACCGCGTATTGACAGTGGATCTGCATGCTGAACAGATTCAAGGCTTCTTTGATGTCCCGGTAGATAACGTGTTCGGTAGCCCGATCCTGCTGGAAGACATGCTGCAACAGAACCTGGTAAACCCAATCGTGGTTTCGCCGGATATCGGTGGTGTAGTACGCGCCCGTGCTATTGCCAAACTGCTCAACGATACCGATATGGCTATCATCGACAAACGCCGCCCACGCGCCAACGTTTCTCAGGTGATGCATATTATTGGTGACGTCGCAGGCCGAGACTGTGTGCTGGTTGACGATATGATTGATACCGGTGGTACCTTGTGTAAAGCGGCTGAAGCGTTGAAAGAACGCGGTGCCAAGCGCGTATTTGCCTACGCGACGCACCCGATCTTCTCCGGTAATGCCGTGGACAACATCAAGAACTCGGTCATCGACGAAGTGATCGTCTGCGACACCATCCCGCTGTCGCCGGAAATCAAGGCACTGAAAAACGTCCGCACGCTTACGCTGTCCGGCATGCTGGCAGAAGCCATCCGCCGCATCAGCAACGAAGAATCAATTTCGGCGATGTTCGAACATTGATTCTTGGCTGGCACGCAACCCTCGCATGCCGGCATGGCGTTGACGCATTGCAGTAAAAGAAAAACCCGTTGAAGCGCAAGCGACAACGGGTTTTCTATTAATGACGGACATGGCTCACAACCTGATTACACGGCATGATTCCCTTGCCGAACAACCGCTTCCTTTTAGATTAATGTGAAGAGTGATGCTGATTACCGCGGCAGCGTTTATCAAAGTGCTTGACCCACCAGTAGCGATCCGCCACCTGCTCACGCCCGCCGACGCGTGCGCCAACCAGCCACAGCAGTGCGCCGACAAAGATGCTGAAGATTGCGCCGTGGGCAAAAAACTGCGGTAAATTCCAGCTTGATACTTCAGCCACAATGGAGTATCCAACCCCGCCGATCATGACTACCAGCCCCAGGCCCATCAGAACGTTGCTCATCAACTGTGCATTTTTACGTTTCATATGTCACCTCCTCCATGCCAGAAAACCAAACGGGAGTAACAGATAAATTGTTAACCCTCTTTGATAAGTAAAGTATAGACACTACGCTAGCAAGGGTATTGAGTTGACGATCACAAATGAGGAATTAAGTCTGACAATTCTTTACGTTATGGTAATTATTAGCGCTCAAATTGAATTGTTACGCTAATGTATTATTCACTATTGCAGGTAAATCAACTTGACGGGGACGACGGCAGCACGCGTTTTGTCATTCGGCACCTCGGAAGGTAGACTAATGCCCTTTCCATTATTCTGAGCATAGCGAATCACTCCGTGAGCAGTATCAAATTGATTGTTGGCCTGGCGAACCCAGGCACCGAATACGCCCAAACGCGCCACAATGCCGGGGCGTGGTATGTAGACCTGCTGGCACAGCGCCATAACCAACCGCTAAAGGAAGAAGGCAAATTCTTTGGTTATACCGCACGCCTGAATCTGGCAGGTCATGACGTTCGCCTGCTGGTACCTACCACCTTTATGAATCTCAGCGGCAAAGCGGTGGCGGCGATGGCGACCTTTTACCGTATCCAACCCGATGAAATTCTGGTGGCGCATGACGAACTGGATCTGCCGCCTGGCGTGGCCAAGCTGAAACTGGGTGGCAGCAACGGCGGGCATAACGGTCTGAAAGACATTCAAAGCAAAATGGCCAACAACCCCAACTTCTACCGCCTGCGCATCGGCATCGGCCACCCGGGCGATCGCAACAAAGTGGTGGGTTTCGTTCTGGGCAAGCCGCCTGCCAGCGAGCAGGCGCTGATTGATGACGCCATCGACGAATCGCTGCGCTGCACCGAACTGTTGTTGCAAGAAGGCATGACCAAAGCCATGAACCGCCTACACGCCTTCAAGGCCGGTGGCTGATTCCGCTCAATGGCGGTCCGCCATCCGGCGGGCAATGATGTGGCGTAGCGCAACGCCACAATACCGCCCCACTGCTGAAGTTGCGTGACCATTCCCGCGCCTGCGCTGGCGTAGTGGGCATGGTTCAAGCCGCTTAATCCGCAGCAACGCGGTAGGTCGGATCGTCCAGCTCATGCACGCAGAACGGCCCGGCCTGGCGCAGCAGGCTGACGCAATCTTCACTCAAATGGCGTAACCGCACCGTTTTGCCGGCCGCCAGGTAGCGCGCCGTCAACTTGTCAATGGCTTCAACCCCGCTGGAATCCATCACCCGCGTCTGGGCAAAATCCAATACGATAGATTGCGGATCGTTGTGTGGCTGGAACAGTTCGGCGAAGGCCGCCGCCGAACCAAAGAACAGCGGTCCTTCCAGAGAGTAGATAACCGTGTCGGATTCGGTTTTTTTATCACGGATGGTGATACGTGCATGTTGCCAGGCGAAGACCAGTGCCGAAATGATCACGCCACTGATTACCGCCACCGCCAAATCGGCGAAAACGGTAATCAAGGTAACGGTAAGCAGGATAAAGGCGTCTTCTTTTGGCATGCGCTTCAAACGGCGCAATGAGCTCCATTCAAAGGTATTGTAACAAACCACCAGCATGATACCCGCCAGCGCGGCGACGGGAATCACGCCAATATATGACGACAGGCTGACCACGAACAGAATCAGCAGCAACGCCCCCACCACGCCGGAAATACGCCCGCGGCCACCCGAAGTGAAGTTGATGATCGACTGGCCAATCATCGCGCAGCCGGCGAAGCAGCCAAACAGGCCGCAGATGGCATTGCCCGCGCCCTGAGCCAGGCTTTCGCGGTTGCCATTGCCCTTTTTGCCGCCCATTTCATCCAGCACCGTCATGGTCAGCAGCGATTCAATCAGACCAACCAGCGCAATGATCAGCGCATACGGCAGCACCACCTTGAGCATATCCAGGGTAAACGGCGCCATCGGCAGGCTGAAATGCGGCAGGCTGCCGGAAATGTCTGCCAGATCGCCCACGCGCAGCGTGTCGAGATTCAAACCGACGGCCAGCGCCGATACCACCAGCAATGCCGCCAGCGATGCCGGAATGGCCCGCGCCAAGCGCGGGAAAAACACCACCACCAGAATTGCCAGCAGCACCAGCCCGTACATCAATAGTCCATGGCCGGCGATCATGTGCAACTGCGCCAGCATGATGACAATCGCCAGCCCGTTGACAAAGCCATGGATTGCCGGCAGCGGCACCAGCCGGATGAATTTTCCCAACCGGAACAGGCCGATCAGGATTTGAATGATCCCGGCGAATATCGTCGCCCACAGCACATAATCCATGCCATGTTGCGCAGCAAGGCTCATCAGCACCACCACAATCGACCCCGCCGCGCCGGAAACCATGCCCGGCTTGCCGCCGAACAGCGCGGTGGTCAGGCCGATGATAAAGGCGGTATGCAGGCCGACAATCGGCGAAAGGCCGCCCACCAGCGAGAAGCCTACCGCTTCCGGGATCATCGATACCGCTACAACAAAACCGGCCAGAACCTCATTCTTGACGTCCGCCAGCCTGAAATTGCTCAGGTTAAACATAAATTTTCCAGATAGTCTGATTTTGATAACTAACGCGAATACCCACTTTGGGCAGCAGAAAACATCAACCCTGACGAGGCGTCAGTGATGTAATAGGCAATTTAGTTGGCGGGAACACTCAGGGTGGACTAGGCAAGAAATACATCCGACACGTTTCCTGTTGGTTAAATATAGCGACAAGTATGTTGAAATGTGAGCAGGATCTCAACACAAACCTTTGGTCGCCGAGTGTGCAACGCGCCGCCATTGGCGTGGCAGCACGGCGGGATCGAGATAAATGCGCATTACGTGTATAATGACGGCATTATTTTGCCCTTTATGCGGTCAGTTAAAGTTAACTGGCTGATAGTTAAGATATTTAAGGTGATAACAACATGGGATTCAAATGCGGTATCGTCGGCCTGCCAAACGTCGGCAAGTCCACCCTGTTCAACGCGTTGACCAAAGCGGGCATCGAAGCAGCCAACTTCCCGTTCTGCACCATTGAACCGAACACCGGTGTGGTGCCGATGCCCGATCCGCGTCTGGATCAACTGGCCGAGATCGTAAAACCACAGCGCATCTTGCCGACCACCATGGAATTCGTTGATATCGCGGGCCTGGTAAAGGGCGCATCCAAAGGGGAAGGCCTGGGTAACCAGTTCCTGACCAACATCCGCGAAACCGAAGCCATCGGTCACGTGGTACGCTGCTTCGAAAACGACAACATCATTCACGTCAACAACAAGGTCGATCCTGCCGAAGACATTGACGTTATCAATACCGAGCTGGCGCTGTCGGATCTCGATACCTGCGAACGTGCCATTCAGCGCGTGCAGAAGAAAGCCAAAGGCGGTGACAAAGACGCCAAAGCCGAACTGGCCGCACTGGAAAAATGCCTGCCGCATCTGGAAAACGCCGGCATGCTGCGCGCATTGGATCTGAGCGATGAAGACAAGGCGGCCATCCGTTACCTGAGCTTCCTGACGCTGAAACCGACCATGTACATCGCCAACGTCAACGAAGACGGCTTCGAAAACAACCCGTATCTCGACACCGTGCGCGCAATCGCCGCGGGCGAAGGTTCGGTGGTGGTGGCAGTATGCGCCGCCGTTGAGTCCGACATTGCCGAACTGGAAGACGAAGACCGCGACGAATTTATGGCCGAACTGGGCCTGGAAGAGCCGGGCCTGAACCGAGTAATCCGTGCCGGTTACCAGTTGCTGAACCTGCAAACCTACTTCACCGCCGGCGTGAAGGAAGTTCGCGCCTGGACTATCCCAGTTGGCGCAACCGCACCGCAGGCTGCCGGTAAAATCCATACCGATTTCGAAAAAGGCTTTATCCGCGCTCAGACCATCGCCTTTGACGACTTCATCACCTATAAAGGTGAGCAAGGTGCCAAAGAGGCCGGCAAAATGCGTTCAGAAGGCAAGGACTACGTGGTCAAAGACGGCGACGTGATGAACTTCCTGTTCAACGTCTAAATTATTTCTGTTATTGAATGAGGTTTCACTCAACCTCGTCGGGCAGAAAATTTTTATGAAACCCACGCAACAGCGTGGGTTTTTCATTTTCTGGTAATGCAATTTGAATCATGCTAACGCAGCTTTAGCTCATTGGCTCGCGTAATGAATGTTCATTTTATTTAGGTTGTATAGTAATAGCATAAGAAACGCATCATAAATCGTCATACTCACTAACCAAAAATCAGGACGGTTAACATCTCCATCCCGATATCCATCACCCCAAATCTGATTTATGTCATATGTATTTCTTACTACTGATAAATATCTAATGCCATATTTATTCCTATAGTAACCATAAGGCAATCAGGCCGCTGTTCTAACAAGTTCGCAAAGCATGGTATACGGTCATCTGCCATAACGGAGCGTGTATCTAAACTATTGCGGCTGACAATAGCGCTTTTTATTAGCGCAATCACGAACCTATAATTCCTGTCCCCCTTGAGTGGGACTGTCAGCCATAGTGTTCTGACACCTATTATCAGCTAATCCAGCCTAAGTGCACCGGTAATCCACCGTTCGAACAACCGTGACTTGTCATCAACGCTACTTCCATTCAGAATGCGTATTCGCCATGACGGCATGTTTTGCTGAATGAGGTAGAATTTTGGGGGCATGATCAATTAATACTCACAGCCAAAATCATCTGAACCTAGTTAATTACTCCATTTATATTATCGTCAAATGTTAACGATGGCGGAAATGAGTCAATAACCATGATTCACTTTATTCATCGACATATCCGGTATAAATTCATCTTGTCGCTGGACGGTTGTACAGAATCTAATCTCCTCTTAGCTGAATAACCGCTACCGACTTTTAATATAACCACCTACTCCTGGCCAAAATATAGGCCACCCCCACATTATCGCGTTATGCATTTGCCCCGGTACATATTGGGGCTTTTTTTTATAACAGCAAGTGGATTAAACCACCAAACAATGCTATCGCCAGAGGGATTAATCAGAGAAATATCACAACATACTAAAAGTTTACTTACGGTAAAATATTTGTTAATTAGTATAATTGCACTGGTTGCATAAATATTAAAATTGTAACATAAAATGGATGAAAAGATAAAATGCTGTTGATTTATTGCATGTGTATAATGGTTCTTTTAGCTATATCCACTTACTCTTTCTATCGTCATATTAAAATAATGGAGCTAAAAAAAAACCGAAGACATAACGAAGAAAAATAAACATTATGCTATCAGTAGGAAAAACTTGCTGCTTCCCTGCGTCGAAATAGTTAACAATGTAAAACTTTACGACATGAAAAGATGGTTCAGGAGAAGCAATCGTAAAATAATTCTTCGATGCCAAATTACTCTTGGCGTCAACCATGAATTTTTACAATCAGAGCAGGTATGATTTAAGGGCGGTTTACCCCGATTTAACGGGGTAGCAATAACAAAAACGGTGGACTTTATTCCATATCATTCCTTCATGGCAGGAAGCGTCTGCCCACTGAAGGCAAAGGCTGCGGTCAAACACTGTATCGCATTATTATAAGCAGCACTTTCGGAGGTTAACGCCAGCGCATTCTTATCCTCCGCATGGAAGATATTATGAATAGTAAAAATGTGACTGCCTTCAACACTTAAACCTGAATGTGTTGCGATGCTACAGATAACTCTAAAGGTGATAGACGTATTCTCAGTATCACGCATAAGTTCATTCCACTCATAATGAACTGTTTTGATTAACGTCTCCGGATTTTGTTTTAGGTTCATTGGATTTACCTGGTAGGTTGTTTAAAAAAAATTTATCTTAATCTGCCAACCAGCTCCATTGAAAACAAGTTAACTACTCTTTAATTATTTATTTCACGATCTTCACTGGCGGTTAAATAAAATATATCTATTGAATTAAACAAACCCATTGCACCCTTAACGTAAAACAGGTTTTTACCTAACAATAATTGCAGGCAACCTGTATTATCGATATGGCCTGTCAGTGGTGTTTTCTTGATGATTATTATTTACATTAGGGACTAACGTTATATGCCACGCACAGATCTGAACTTATTAATAATATTAGACTCGCTGCTGGAAGAGTGCAGCGTGAGCAAGGTTGCAAAAAAATTAAACGTTACGCCTCCGGCAATCAGCAAATCTCTCAATAAACTACGGGATTCATTTCAGGATCAATTGCTGGTACGTTCAGGATCCATGCTGATACTCACGCCATTGGCCACACAATTGAGACCACAAATTCGCAGTCTGATTAATAACATTGACTCGGTACTCAACCAAAATCTCTCTTTCGATATCAGTCGCACCACACTGACCTTCAGTATAGCCTCTAACGATCTGACCATCGCCATGTTGAATTCCGGCATGTTGCAAGAGCTGCAAAAGCAGGAGCAAAGCGTGGTGCTGGATTTCTCCTATGATCATGGTTCCGTGGATTTTCTACGCAAAGATAATATTGATCTCTATATCGGTGAGCCTAGACAGCTTAGCCCGGAAATAAAAATCAGGACTATCCACCGTGACCGTTGCATGCTAATCGCCAACAAAAAACATAAAATTTTCAGTCTGGCACCGATTCTCAGCAATCTTGCTAATTGCGATTTTATCAGCACTAAAGGACGGCTTAATGAAGACGTTGACGCCATGTTCAATGCTCATGGTTATCAGCGCAAGATTGTCGGCATAAGTCCCGGTTATCTCACCACGCTGGAAACCGTCCTGCGAACCGATACCCTAGCAGTTGTTCCCACCTTCTTCATGCAGGCCATTGGCAGCGCTCATATGGACGCCATCGCCTTTGAGCCAGAAAATGCCTTTCCTGAAGTTAACCTGATCCAGGCCTGGCATCCCCGCCACGACAACTCTCCTTCGCACAAATGGTTACGCGACTATACTAAAGACTTTCTCAGTAAAAAGATCGGCTCGGCCGCTTGCTGAAACTGTGGATGTGCCACGAGCAACATTGTGTGACGCTGGAAAGGAATTGGAAAGGTATGTCAGTGAGATTACGTACCGGCGTGAACACCGGTACGTTGGGGTCATTTGATTATTTCTTTTGCATATTGGTGAAAAAATCCATCGCTCCCTGAGGGAAACTCCCCCCCTGTTCCGACTCTTTTTCCCCGTTTCTAACCTGCATGTTGCTCTCCTGCTGGGATGTTTTCATCATGCTGCACTCCTGCTGAAAAGTTTTCATCATATCTCCCATGTCCAATGCTGCTTTCTCACTCATCTGCGACATCTGCGACATTATTTTTTCCATTTCCCCCGCGCCGTTCATATTCATCCCAGCGGCACCTGACATAAAGCTTTGTGTCAGAGACTGCTGGGTTGACTGACTCATTGCCGTCATATTCGTCAACATCTCAATTAATTTATTAGGGTCCAACATAGCTTCTCCATTATTTACTTTTTACATTTGGGCAAGAAAACTCATTGAGCGCCCGCGACCAAAGTGGAAAATCATTCATGGTTGAGCGCAATTCCACTTTGAATAGACCATTCATGGAAGAGATCCCCATCGTTAGCTCTTGGCGATCGCGATCGATAGAGATCGGGTTGCTCTTATCGTACAGATGGAATAGTGCCCAGGGCCCATTGAAACTGACTGATTCTATGCGACCATTCAAGTCCTTGAACGACAGGCGTACGTAAGCTCCACCATTTTGCCCAGGCCACTGAACGCTCACCGGTTGAGTGCTGCCATGGCTGTAGCGGAGCACTTGACCATCAATATCCAGTTCGGCCTCCATAATATTGGACGACAGCGTCAAAGGCCGCAGATACAGGGAAAAGGCCATGGTTTCACCGCCCTTGTTAAAGAAGGTATCGCCAATCAACATGGCGTTTTCAAATGCCCGCAACGTACTGGCGCTGAGCAACCCGCGGCTACCTTCACGTACTTGCAGCTTACCCGCCGTATTGTCTACGTAAGATGCCAAATGCTGATCAAAGTAGCTCCTGATGGCTCCCGAAGGACCAAACAGGCGAGAAAAGTCGCCTATCCCGACTTCATCCCGGGCGTTGCGGTTGAAGGGATAACGCCCGGAGACAACGTTGCGGCATACATTGGCAGTAAACGATGCAGCACCACTGTTCAAGTTGTGGCTACTCTGTTGCAAACTCTGCGTATTACCCACCTCCAGCAGATCCTGCATAATGCTGCGCACCGGTTCAGGCTGTTGCGCGGCGGCGATCTTCAAATTGTTAAGTGAATTCTGCGGTAACACCTCACCTGCACGCAGGGCAATAGCCAACGACGATAGCTGGTTGTACATTTCCTCGAAACGACGCGCCAGAGGGTCATTGTTAGCGGTCGGAGTTTGCATCAACTGTGCGCCAAGCCTACGGACCGCTTCGAAACGCTGCTCCAGCTCTTTTTCTGGTGTAATACGGAAATGGCTGCGTTCGCCGGAAATTTCGCCAAGAATGTCACGTCGGGTATTTTCCAGCTCAAGGCGGCGTTTATCTAACCAGCCGGAGACATTGCGGCGATCGGTATTGGTCAGGTTGGTCTGCCGGGTCACGAAACGCAACAGATTGGATAACGGCGAGGACGGATCTGAAAATTGCCGCGCCAACAGGGCTGCATCGTCCAGACTGGCAATTGGGCGTACCCGGATGTCCTTCAGGAACTTTTCCCAATGATCGGCATACTCCAATAAATACAACTTGCGCACTTCATCAGTAAGCTTCTGTCGGAATTCCAGCGCCTTGAGCCTATCCGCTTGGCCGTTGCCGTCCCGCAACACCCAGGCTTCTTCCTGAATCATGTTATCCACTGCACCATCAAGCTGCGGTTTAAACACATCATGGTAACTGGCCAGCGTATAAAATGCCGGTACCGCCATATCGGTAACTACCGCCTGCCCTTTGCGGCGTAGCATCAGCGAGGCGTTAGCCCCCGCGGCGCTGGCTAGCGAAACGTTGTCAATGCCCGAAGTCAGACGACTTTGCAAACCACGTAGCACTCGCATGTGGATCGGTATCGCCATTGCTTTCAGTCGTGCCAGACGAATCAGTTCAGGTTGTAGCTTGGTCACCGGTGCCTGAGATTGCAGAGACTCAGAGAAAATCGTGCGCAGGTGCAGCATAAAAATGCGCTTATCCGCATCCGAATATCCCTGCGGCGCAAAGCTGCTCCAACGCGAAGAAAACCAGTTTTCCAATTCCTGGGCAGAACGATGCTCAGGTTTCCCCAGCATCAAATAGATTTTCAGCGTGTTGTACACGTCATCATTATTCGCGGTAATATCCCGTCCCAGCTCTTCATACACATAGCGTTCCATCGCCGGCCAGAAAAACTTGAATAAATGGCGATGATAGGTCTGTTGCGCCTCTTTGTTGATCAGACCATGCTCGAAATAGGGATTGATCAAGGGGGAAGGATTGCTACTCAGCTGAGCAGACATATATCCCAACTGTTCATAAGCCGAAATCAAATCATCGCTAACTCGATTGGTCGCTGGGATTTCGCGCACCATACGTTTGGTTTCGTCAAAACTGGCGGTCATATAGGCGATGTACTCCTCCTCCCATAGATAACGGGTCGCCATCAGATTGACGGAGAAGGCCAGCAAAGCACACACCGCGACATAGCGTAACGTCAAACTCACTCGGTTGCGTAACGGCATGGCTCGCGCACTGAGCACACCGCGCTCCAGGATCGCATTGTCTAGCATCGGAGCATACAGATGCCCAGAGGGTCGCATATCCCATTCCCCCCCCCATTGCGCGCGCTGCAATACCTGAGTGCTGCCCAGCCAAACCTGACGAATTTGTCCGGCGTAGCCCACCGGCAGTTGGGGGAAAACCTGCTCAAGCAGGTTGAACAGCGGTTTGCGCAAATTGCCTACCGACTCGGTGAAAAACAGCAGTTGCTGCCGCTGTTCTGCCGAATGGGCGTTATGCAGCAGCTCTTGCGCATGATCACTGATACGCGCAGCCATACGGGTATATTCAGTGTCGCTGCGACCATAATCCACCTGGCCATCTGCGGAAAAAATCAGGGTAAAACCAATGCCCTGGGAAAGAACTTCATCACTGATCTCCGCCAGGAAAGTTTCACCTCCTGGCAGGGAATCGATATTGTTCAATGCCAGATACACCGCCACATCGTTGCGGAAAAAACCGGCAGTTTCCAACATGCGGGCGCACAGCGCATCCGCCATGGATTTACGCTCTGTCAACGCCGTATGCAGTAACCATGCAGCATCCAGGCAAAGAATCACGCCATCCACGCCTGGGTGGCGGCGATGGCGTCTAATCAATGAATAGAGTACTCCCTGCGCTTTATTCGCTTCTTCGCTCAAACCGTGTATCTGGGTCCACTCTCCAGCTGTATCAATATAAACCGCCTTGTCGGTCAGCCACCAATTACAGTCGCGCGTAGATCCCACATCGACGGTATGTTTAAAACCGTATTGCTCCGACAATAGAAATCGTTTGCCGCTTTCATTAATCAGCGAAGTTTTACCGCACCCGGCCGGCCCCATGATTAAAAACCAGGGCTTGTCATTAAGATAATTACTGCTCAATCGGTAACAGAAACGCCGCCATGTGCTTTTCTGCTCGGCAATGCCGATATATTTCAAGGTACGGATGGCATCATAAAATCGTGAGGAGACACGATCTCGTGCACAACTGCGCTTTAACGTGCTCTTTGGCGCTCTGATTTGGCTAGCTAGCCAACCGAGACAGGCGGCAACCCAGGGCCATAGAGCCCAGACGAGGATGACGGCAATGAGCACGGCACGCACCCAGATAGCGGCTATTGGTCGTAATGAACCGATCGAAACCAGAGGCCCTACCCACCAGATCACCAGTGAAAGGATCACCGCCAGTAATAGAATAAAAGTTCTGCGAATCATAGAAATGTACATCCCGTCAACGAGAGGCTCCTGCGTTATGGTTATTCAGTAACGCAGGCGTCTGATTGTCTTCCTGCCGTCTGCTACCGTCATGGGTTTCACCGCGTTCGCCGACTTTCCAAAGGATGTCCACTCGACGGTTTTTGCGCCGCCCCTCCTCGGTGTCATTGCTCGCCAAAGGTTCGCTATCCCCCTTGCCCACCGCCACGATATTGCGTTGATATTTGCTGTTGACCATGGAGCCTTCCCGCAGTTTGTCCGCGACCATATCAGCACGCTCCTGGGACAGACGCAGATTGGGATCCTTCACTTTGCTGCTACGGAAAGGCTGCGCATCGGTATGTCCGATCACTTCCAGATCGCCTGGCCATCCCGATAGCGCTTCGCCCAAACGTTCAATATTGCGCTTTTTGACAAATTCGGGAGAAAGCACGGATTTCCCGGTACGAAACGCGCCATCGGAGGTAAACAGCAACAGCCAGCCACGCGGATCTTCCCGTACTTCGAGCCAGCCTTCGTTCAGAATCTGCGGTAGCGGCTGCGGAAGGGTTTCCATAATATTGATCTTGCGTGGCATCGGCGGTTCCCAAGCCATGATGGCGTTGCGTATATCCCGTGACTTATCGTGCAAATAAAAGGAGATACCGCCATAGGCGATCAGGCACAACAGCACGCCCATGGATAGCAAACGCGTCGGACTAAAACGGTGACGTTTGCACACCACAGCGTTCACTTTGATTTCATTGAGTGCCTGCGTCGTGCCACGCTCATAAAGCAGACTATTCAGACGCATAAACAGGTCAGCCAGCAAAATTTCGCCGCGTTCCAGGATGTGATATTTTCCCTTGAAGCCCAACGATAAAATCAGATGGTAAAGCCCAAGAATTTCACGGTATTGATGCGGATCCAGCAGATAACGCTCCAGATCGTCGAAGCTTTTCTCCCCCCCCCAGGAATCCCGATGAAATTCAATCAGCAGGTTCAGTGGCGTTATGCCATTGTCCCGCAGTTCGGCGAGTACCCCGTCGATAAAGGTGCACAGCAGGTAAGACATACTGCGTACATCCTCCGGCAGGATCTGCTGTTTAAGCATGACTTGCCTAAAATTCTGTAGTTCGCGGACCAGCTGCGCGCGTAGCGCAAAGTTGTCCACGCCGCGCTGACCACGGACGCGCTCGACGATCAACAATACCGGCATCGCTGCCGCGATGCAGACGTTGTTCCAACTGCCGGACAACACGCCAACGCGACCCGGTGCGATTGCTTTTTCGGCTACCGTGGCTGGCGAAGTGAAATAAGCGTCTCCGCCCGCCGCCAAGGCTCTGGAATGAAACTCCGCCGAGTGTGGCTCGGGCGCCGTTGATTCTCCATCTCGCCGCACGCCGACGGCGAATGCTGCCATGCTTCCAATGCCCGCCTGGCCAAGCGGAGAGTTCAGCAAGCTGCTCACCTGATGCAGGCCAGCGCGCGAATTTGACATAGCCTCACGGATTTTCTCGCTAAATTCGTTCATCGCCCTCTCCCTGGACGCAGCCCCCAAACGTCAAAACGCAAGGATGGGAAATCTCCCACTACGCTTAACGCCATCGCCGCACCGGACATCATTTCCTGATAGAGAGGATCGGCAGGATCCACCTCGAAGTAGATGCTGTCGGGATAATAAGGAATATGACGCGGCGGTGCTCCCAACGCGCTGATCCGCACACCGGGCAACTGAAAGTCGATCAGTTGAGCCATCTTTTCCACCGGCCCAAGTTTGATCTGACCAGGGAATTCGCTGCGCAGTACTTCTGCAGGAATGTCCGCGCTGACGGCGAAGATCAGTCGATCGAGGCGCAACTGGGCATCGTTCTGACACAGGTATAGATTCTTGCCATTACTTTTAAACGGCAACGCGACGGCTGGCGACTCAATCACCAGCGACAGCGCACGGCGCAGCGCAGCAAACAGCTGGAAAAAACCCTGCCCCGGTCGTTCATGGTTGTAATGCAGTTCGGGACGAGCCTGTACCGCTTCGCCGCCAGGAATGATGCATAAACGCCCTAATAATCCCAGCAACGTCTGAAACAGTGCTTCCGGATGCACATTCGGCCTACTAAGCAAATGCGTCAGCAATAGATGATATTCCCCCAGCAGCTGCAACAACATCAGCTCCAGCACTTCATTCATGCCACCACCGGCATAATGAGCATCCGGCAGGCGTACCGCCGCCAGCCGCTGGGAGATCAATCCCAACAACTCCGTTGTAGCGTCATGAAGCCAGCCCGTAGCGCGAAAATCCAGCATCGCCGGCAGCACCTTACCATCCAGCACCAGTCCCCCTTCTGGTCTTCGCTCACCTATAGTCGCTATAGGCAGTATCGCCTCCAGGCTGCTGCTGCTCTCTTGCAGGCATAAACGCGTCTGCAGATGCCCCAACTGTAATAACGCATTGCGCGGGTTGCCTTCGGTTCCCGGCAGCAGATTTCGGTCCTGTACCTGCGTTTCCACCGCTCGATAGCGGCTGCCCCTGCTTTGACGGGTCAGGTCGATATACGGATTACCAGGCATATCGAGCGCAACGGCCAGACACACCACTTTGTTCTGGTGGTGATCCTGCAATTCCAGCGGCATAGGCAAAGGATCACGCCCTGGCATCTCGAACGGCGTGCCATCAGGAAAAACGCCTTTGGCACGGCGGATAGCCAACTTCCCCTGAGACAATAAGTCGTTATCTATTTCCAACTCACTCAGTCCCCAAATATAGGCACCGAGATTTTTTATCTTGGTATGGATTAAATTTTCCACAAATCTTTCCTGCTGTTGGAAATGCTGAGGTTCCATCAGCATTCCTTCAACCCAGGCGACACGTTGCGTTGGCAGCATATTACATCCCACATTATTTTATTTATAAAACAGTCAACGACGTATTCTCTGCATTAATATCCATTTTAAAATCGCTTCCTGGTTCAACTACCTTTTCAATCAGTGAATACTCTCCAATACCTCGTCGAAACTCGGCACCTACTACAATCCAACGGCTGAATTTCCCTGCCACCTCAACGCTGGTCCGATAAGTCTTATTCTGCCCCGGCGCTAAAATATAAACTTCGTAATTAATGATATCGGCAGAATTAGAAAGATCGCTGCATATTCTCCCTTCATACAACCTTGGCGGCAGCCAGCCGGCGCGGCGAGTTTCGATGACGCATATCTTCACCGGCTGAGAAGATTGATATTTATCAGGATTAACCTGCCAAGCAGTGGAAAGCCCTACCTCAATAATCTGAGACCGATTTCGGCTTTCACTGGAAATAAAACTACTGCAACCGATCTGGGAAAATAACAATAAAACCAGCAACCCCCTCTTTATGCTAACAGCTAACATGAACCGTATACTGACTTGGCGCGCACTGCACGCAGGCGGTATTGCAGGTATTCGACATGCCGGCACAGCCCAGATAAGAAGCGCCACTACCCCTCACGATCAACTTGCTCGATGCCATCATATGCATGCCTTTCCCCGAGTTGGTGCCAGAGCACACCCCTACACCTGCGCCGTACGTACTGGTGGTATAATATTGAGTTGATAACGTCTGAACGAAACCACCACAAATCATAAAATTAGGTACATTAACCGTTCCGTTGCTATTAGACATATTATTGGAACTGACAACAATGATAGGCCCTAGGCAAAGCACGTCACAACTTGAAATACTACACCCTGAAGCATTGGTATTAACTGGTGGCATTATTTACCCCATATGAATTTGACTGCCATCAACCTTAACCACAGCGCTACCGCTTACTGAGGTTAATCGTCCCTTTAGTGCCAGCATATCCTCCGCCTGAAAACTGATATTTTTAGCCTCAACGTCTTCATTGTGTTTTATTTTACGATAAGCATCATCAGCCTGCACAAACCAGCGTTTCGCCACCTGATTCATCTGCTCCGAAATCCATTTGGCCATTTTTGATCTCAACGATATTTTCTCTGCATATATATCCAAATGATGTCCCCCATTCAATGTCAGGCCAGCCGCTTGAATATGTAATTCACTTTCCCCGCTATTAATTATCAGGGGACCACTTTGTTTACGGGATAATATATCGGTGACGAACAGTTTTTTCTGATCGACGATAGCCCTGATCCGATCCCCTTCCTGTGGTTTTAGCAGGCAACTGGTTGCTACCTGCAAGTCATAAGCCGCATAAGAGGCTAAATAAAGGCAACCATGCACATCCAGTCTGACATCTGCTATCACCTGAGTTCCCGATGGCAGGCGGCAATCCATCGCATAGTCATCTTTAACCGCCAGAGTGCGCTGCATTGGCGGCATTTCTGCCTGCATAATCCTAGACATATCGACTCCCTCCATTTAACGGTTTTCCAGGCGACCACGGGGACGCCTCCGGCAAACCTGGTTGATTACGTTGATACCAGGCATCGATTTTTGTCAGCAGCGGCTCTGTTGGCTCGCTTTTCGCCACCGGGCCTCTAGCTCCATGCATACGCATCTTGTCGCCGCCGCTAATCGCCTTAAATGACGTGTCCCGTATCTCTGCCGCGCGCAGATCCGCCCCGGTAAAATCGCTGCCATCAACCCGGCACTGCGCCAATAATGCGCCATTGAAATACGCATTACGCATACAGGCACCCGAAAGATCGCAGTCGGTGAAGCTGGCATCTTGCGCTTGGCAAAATGTTAGATTGGCGCTATTCAAGCGGCAGCGGTTTAACTGTCCTCGGGTAAACACCGCCTGCGCCAGGTTACAGTCACTCATATCGCAAACCGACAGGTGCGATCCCAGAAAACTGGCCCCCTGCAACGGCATTTTCGCCAAATTGACCTGTGACAAGGTGCAATCGTTCCAAACCTGATGACTGCCGATCGTGCCCTGATAATCGACCGCGTTCAGCGTACAACCACTCATAGCCTGCCGCCGAACGCATCCCCCCAGCCACCGGCTCATCTGCAATTGACTGTTAAACCAACCGGCATCGCTAAACTCGCTGTTGCGTATTTCCAACTGGCTGAATGATGATTCGCTCGCCGACCAGCGAGCCAGACTGACGTCATGAATCAGCAAGCTTTCAACCTGGTGCTGATTAAAGCTGATACCCTCGATCAGGCTGTTTCCCCAGGTGATCTGCTGCTGCTTCCCTTCATGGAATAGGCATTGATTCACCAGACAGTCCACGGCAACGAGCCGTTGAACATCACAACCGATGAGCTTCAATTCGCTGATATTACAAGCGACCAGGCGTATATTGTCCATTACACAACGTTCAAAATGTAATGTCCTGAAATGACATCCCTCAAAGGTGACGTTACTGAAACGGCAATCCACGTAACGGTGCACCGTTTTCTGCTCACCTCGCAGAAACAGGTTGTCGTAATGGCGTTTTTCTCGCTGCGCCGGTGCCTCAGGGATCTCGAACTCATCCAGGTCAAGCGACGTTCCCATGGCTAGCTGAGCGAGTGCGGCCCCCTGCTTTTTTTTATTCATAGTTCATCCTTTTCAGCTGCTTGCACAGTACTTTGGGTGCCAAACTACCTCATCCAGCAGACAGTGATTAAAATGGCATTCCCTATTGCGGCTCACCATCGCCATATTCGCCGCCACCAGATTACAAGCGTCAAACGTAGCATCGCGGATATCAGCATGGTAAAACGTCGCCTGTTGCAGAGCGGATTGTTGCCACAGGCTGTTTTGCAAATCAGCGTCTTTAAAACAGCCAACGGCCATCTCACAGCACAAAAATTTCCCTTGCCGAAGATTTGCACCTTCAAAATTAGCCTCGACGAAAGTGCTGTATTTGAAGAGACAGCCCTGCAAATCAGTCTGGCGAAAACCGACCTGCTGCAACAGGCTGTTGTCGATTTCCAGACCGCAAAAACGACAATCATGCATGATCGCCGTGCTTTCAAACCGACACTGCCGCCAGGCCATATCACGGCAATCATTGCCAAGCAGTGACCCCTTGATGAACTCACTTTCTGCCATAACGCCGTGCTGCATGTCGCATCTTTCGAAAATACAGCCGTTCAGTGCCGTACGGCACAGCGTCATACGGCCCAGATCGCAATCACTGTATGAACAGCCCTCCTGCGTACCGCCAGTAAATGTCGCACCGTTCAACTGTGAACGCTCGAACAGACAGCCTTGCCACTGTGCTGCCAGGCTGATCAGATTTTCGGCCCGCAGCGAGTCAAAACTCACCTGCTCCAAGCGAGTCTCGTCAATTTTGCCTTCGATAATGCGACAATGGGTAAATCGACTTTTGCGCAGTGTGCAAGTCTTGAAGACGACCGTAGTGAAAGTGCAGTTCTCAAACTGACAGTATTCAAACAGGCAGTTTTCCAGCATCCCCTGAGAAAAGGTGCAATCAATAAACTGGCATTGTCGGAACTCCCCCTGTCTGAGGTGAAACGCGTTTACCGATTGACAGGTAAATATTTCTCCCTCCGCCCGAATCGAATCCGGCTCCTGTAGCAATAGATACAGTTGGCGATGATTAGCCTGTGGAAAAGCCTCCCAGTTAATTTGCTCCAGCTCCGCCGCCTTTTTCTCCGTCGTCCGCTGCTGATGTTCGTTAATCTTCTGGCGCAAAAGTTGATAATAAGCGACATGGTCATCCCGGACACCGGGACGATAACGCAGCGAAGTCGGGTTATGTTCAGTGGCGCTAATCACGTTCATTCCCATTCCTTGCGGCATCAGGTCCGGATCATACAGCGCCTCGAACTCGCTGGCCTTCTGCGACTTTCGACGGGCAAACACGTCATGAAAATGCGCCTCTGTACGTGGCGCGTCCAGGTGTTCCAGAGCCACCATCAGATATGCCAGCGGTTCATGCAGCAGATAGTCCAGTGGAATCTGTCCGGTAAATACCATCAGGCCAAGATCGCAATCCGGCAACAACCACAGCGTTTTCCGCTGCATGTTCAATGGCATCAGGTTATCGGAATGTGCCTTTTCGCTATAGAACCCCCGGACGCGTACCCGCGGCATCACCCCCTGGATTCGCTGTCCCTCAGCTCGGAATCCCGCCAGGTCAAAGGCCACATCATCAGGCCAGGCCTCCTCGTTCAAACGTTGTTCAGGCGGTGCCAACTGAAAATAACGCCTATCCAACGCTTGCGGATAACCGGGGAAAATATTTTCCAGATAGTCCTTGCCGACCATATCCGACGCCGCTCGATCCAGCCAGACCTTGCGCAGCGGGAAATACTGTGGCACCGGGCCAGGTGACGCCAGCGGCGAATTCCTCTGCAACGTGTCGTTATGCACCACCATCACCTGTGGCGAACGCCCATCCTGATATCCCCGCCCCAGAGGATTTTCCGCGCAGCCTTCACCGCCATAACACTGTTGATGATCCATCGGCATGCGCAAAAAAGGCTGCACCTGTAACGATGTCTGGCTGGCCTCCCCCTGGACGTACCAGCGCCGCGACAGGTTCCCTACCACAGCGCTGACATCCAGCGCCGTCACCTCTTTTCCGACCCCCGCATGGCCAGCCAGCAGATATTCGGCAAACGGTTTCGGTTCCGCTAGATCCAGCACTCGGTACGACAGTGGAGCTTGCTCCCACCCAGCCCAGATCTCCGCCTCATTGGCGAAATGCTGCGGGTCCGATAAATAGAAACCGGCTAAAACGCTGATGCCCAAATGGCTTTGTCGGCCAATTTGATACCTGCCGTTTAGGAAAACAAGTTGCTGCGGCTTTATTATCTGCATAATCTTCCTTAATTTATCAGCATAAGCCCGGTGTTAATTACTTCGCAGCCCGAGTTTCTTATTACTTTGCCGACATTTTCAATGCGGGTGCAAATATTACCGTTGTGAATCTCGTAATTCTCATTGCGCACACCAACAATACTGACCTCCGCCCCACTGAGATTAAGGAAATTACCTGTGCGGATAGTATTAATGCCGTACAGTTCGGTATTAACGCCAGTAATTCTATTATTGGCACCAATCAAACAGTTGCGTTTAACGATGGCAATGTTATCTGAACCGACGAATTCGTTGTTCAGGGCAACGAAGCTGTTTTTATTGGCAAGCAGATCGTTTTCCATCATCGCCACTTTATTTTTCGTCGCGATCACTTCGCTGTCGATAGCAGTCATCGAGGTTCTCAAACCGGTGAAATTAGTCTGCATCCCGGTGAAATGCGTGCCCACCGTGGTGACAGAAGTCGCCAGCCCGGTAAATGAAGTTTTCATGCCGGTAAACAAAAAATCCACACTGGTCATGCCAACGTGCAGCCCGGTCATCTCCTTCTTGATATTGGTCAGCTGCACCGCCAACCCGGTAATGCTATAACGCAGGTTGGTATAATAAATATGGATGTTATAAGTACAGTCATAAATCCTTTTTACCTCTTCGGTGCAGTCACGTTCCACCAGGATCGACAGATCCTGCTCTACGCTCTGGTTCATGTCGCGTTCGGCATGGACAATGATCTGCTCTCGTCCGCGATCGTCAACCAGCGTGATTTCGCTGTTGTTTTGTGGCAAACCATGCTTAAGCGAACGTGATCTGATGCCTGTGTGGCCAATCTGACGCGGCAAATCGTAAGGTGGCGGATTTTCGCCGTTATAGACGATCCCGGTCACCATAGGCCGATCCAGGTCGCCATCCACATAGGTGATCAGCACCTCCTGACCGACACGCGGCATGGCGATGACCCCCCAACCTTTGCCAGCCCATGCCTGCACCACTCGTACCCAGCAAGAACTGTCTTCCTCGGTGCTCTTATAGCGATCCCAGTGAAAATGTACGCGAATGCGCGCATGCTGATCGGTATACACCTCAGAACCAGGAGCGCCAACTACGGTGGCGCTTTGCAGACCAGACACCTCTGGACGTGGCGTGCGCATCAGCGGTCGGTTCGGCACATCGTCATTCAATGCGGTGAAACTGCAACTGACGTTGCCGGATGCCGATTCATCGTTGGCGCTGTCCCCCTCTCCCTGGGTGTAGGTGTAATGCGCCGCCAACACTTTGAAACGCCGGTTTCTGGCCGCGCCAGGATGTCCATACAATGTGAACGCATAGCCAGGCACCAACCCAATGGCGTTACTTTGCCCCGTCAGCATCTGACGTTCGCTTTGCATCATTTGCAACCGCAACCGAGCCAGTTTCTCGCCGCGTTCGGTATTATGATAACCGGCAGCATAGTCATACCATTCCAGCTGGACATTCGGCAGCCCGGCGCCAGTCGCTTCCTGATCGACCTGTAGATCGTAACTCGGCCGCAGGTAGTCATAATCGCGCAGAATGACCTCATTGGGCCGTACTTTGCGCGAACGCTGTATTTCCTGGATGCCTTCTTCAAAGACATGCCCCTGAGAGCCACTAGGCTGATAGGACAGCAGCTCGTAACCATCCGGCATATCGCTGAACGCCTGGCGGTCGGTGATGACCATGACATGCTTATCTTCCTGATGGCGGAAGTAATACCAGACGCCTTCCTCCTCCAGCAAACGGTTAATAAAGTCGAGATCGGTCTCACCGAACTGCACGCAATATTCCCGTTCAGGATAATCTTCTTCTATTTCCAGTACGTAGTCGGCAATTTGTTTATAGCGAGAAAAAGTTTCCTCAATCACCGTAAGAATATTCTTTTCCTGAAAAATTCGGCTGTTGCGATTTTGGCCCAGAAACCACAGCCAGGTACTCATCTCCAACTGGTAAACATATTTTTCTCCATGCTGTCTGACGTCGTACCCGGCAGTGACATAGGCATAATAATGACGTCGATAATATTCCGCCGGCGCCATCTCCTCATGCAACGCAGAAAATGGCAACACGCCGCTGCGGTAACGCACCCAGATTTTTACCTCTTCTCCCAATAGACTATCCAAATCCACATCTGGATGAGGCGACTCAAATTCCAACAGAAACTTCTGACTGTGGGAAAGGCACTCCTCAGTCTTAAAGCTGATGGGATGAGCTTGTATCCCCGGCGATAATAGCCGGGCATTGTCTATCGCCAGAGAAAAAATCCTGTCTGTTTCTGCCAGAAAGGACATAGCAACCTCGCTTTATCAAAAGGAATAAATGTGTTCCCTGCGCCGGGAGTTAAATTTCCCAACAAGGACAATGATCAGAACTAATGTGAAAGCCATCAGGCGAAAGCCATGCTTAACTCTTCGCCTTCAATAATCAGGTGAATACTTTTGGTTTCCTGTTCCTTTTTCTTTCGCCGCAACAGCTCGTTGCCAATCGCCGGCAGCACCGTTTGCCGCAGCAGATCTTCTACCGCACGGCCACGATGCGGATGATCGCAAACACGACTCGCTACCCATTGCCCCACTTCCATTTCGAAAACAAAATCTACCCCGACATCCTCCTTCAATCGCCGTTGCAAGGCGGCAAGGTGTTTACAGGCAATCTGTTCCAACGCCGTTTCTCCCAGCGGCCAGTAGGGGATCACGTTCATCCTGGCCAGCAGCGCCGGTGCGAACTTGCGCTGCAATGCGCCATGCACCAGCGGACGCAACGCTGCCAGCGACATCTCCGGTTCTAGGCTCAATGCCTTCTCGATCTCATTGGCGCCCTGATTGCAGGTCAGCAGGATGAAGCAGTGACGGAAACTGATAATCCGCCCCTCTCCGTCCTCCATCCAGCCTTTGTCAAACACTTGATAAAACAGGTCATACACGTCCGGGTGCGCCTTGTCGAACTCATCGAGCAAAATCACGGAATACGGTTTGCGACGTACCGCCTCTGTCAGTTTGCCTCCTTTGCCATAGCCAACATACCCCGGCGGCGCGCCTTTCAAAGTCGAGACAGTATGCGCCTCCTGAAATTCGCTCATATTAAATGTGATCAAATTATGCGCGCCGGAGTACATGGCCTCCGCCAATGCAGCGGCAGTTTCCGTTTTACCGGTGCCGGTTGGCCCAGCCAACAGGAATACGCCCAGCGGTCGCTCAGGATGCTGAATGCCGGCGCGGCTGATGCGCACCGCCTGAGCTATCTCATTAACCGCAGCCTTCTGGCCAAATACCCTGGCCCCCAGACGCTGTTCCAACTGTAAGGCATTGTCCAAATCGTCCTGGATCATGCGTCCGGAAGGAATGCCGGTCCAGTCGGACAGAACCTCCGCCACCACCTGTTCATCCACCCAGGGATGAATCAGCGGCTCGCCATCCTGCAACGCAGCCAAGTCGGTCAGGGCCGGCTGTACCTGACCATTTTCCTGGCGCCCGGCTTCCTGTAGCCGGCTTACCAACAGCTGCTCTTGCTCGCGACGCGCCCCAAGCTGTTCCAGTTCTCCACGCGCATGCTGCACATTCTGCCGCAGCCACCCCAATCGCTCCTGGACGTTGCCGCCCAGCGGGATCTCCGCATTAAGCGCCGCGATCTCCGTCTCCTGAGCATTCAGTGACGCCCCCAGTAATTCAATGCGTTGCGGAGTCATATGCTGGCTAAGGGAAACGCGAGCACAGGCAGTATCCAACAGACTGATAGCCTTATCCGGCAGCTGGCGCGACGGCAAATTACGCAACGACAGGCGCACTGCGGCACGGATAGCTGCATCACGAATCGTCACACCATGATGACGCGAGAAGAAAGGTGCGATGGCCCTCAGCATATTCACCGCGGCCTCTTCATCCGGTTCACCAACTAACACCCGCTGAAATCGACGCGTCAGCGCGGCATCAGGCTCGATAAACTGTTTGTATTCAGACCAGGTAGTGGCAGCGATCATCCGCAGCGATCCACGGGCCAGCATGGGTTTCAACAGGTTCACTGCGTCGCCGGTTCCTGCCTGACCACCCGCCCCCACCAAGGTATGCGCCTCGTCGCAGAACAGGATAACCGGCGTATCCGACTGGGCAATGGCATCTATCAGTGCCTTGAGTCGTGATTCGAACTCGCCGCGCATACTGGCCCCCGCTTGCATACGACCCAGATCCAATGACAGTAACCGTGCGCCTTTCAGCAGCGGTGGTACATCACCGGCGGCAATTTTGCAGGCCAGCGCCTCAACCACCGCCGTTTTCCCCACCCCGGCTTCACCCACCAGAATTGGGTTGTTTTGCCGACGTCGTAACAGAATATCTACTACTTGCCGCAACTCGCTGTCGCGAGCGATCACCGGATCTATTTTCCCGTCCTGTGCCTGCCGGGTCAGATCGCTGCACCACTTGTCCAATGCAGCCTGGTTTTCCTGCATGCTGGGCTTTACCTGCACCTCCTGCGCCAGACTGATTTCTTCGTGTTCAATGGAGTTCACCAGCAAATCGGCGAATTCCTCCATAATCTGCGGGATCGGCAGTTTCCTGAATTCATCGCTCAAACGGTACAGCCAGCGTTGCATACCACTGTCCTGTAGGATGCCCAACAGGATATGCACCGTTCTGACCGAACCACTGTCATCCATTACCTGGCTCATCAACAAACCACGTTCGACAGCCTGCTCCAGGCGGGCGGATAAATCCTGCGCCGCAGCGTTGCGGGTCGGCATATGGCTGAGCAGATGCGTCAACTGTTCGTCGAGTCTGACCACGTTGATACCATAGTGAGAGAGCAGTGCCGGCACGTCGCCATTGGGTTGCTCAAGCACCACTTTGAGCCAGTGTTCCAGCTCCACATATTCGTGCCGGAATGTCCGGCAAGTTTTTGTCGCCTGAACGACGGACTGGTAGGCGAAGTGCCCTAATCGGGAGAATAACCGCTCACGTTGATACACAAAAAATCCCCTGTGTTTAAATTGTCTGCTGAAATACTTCTTGTGTGTAAAGCCCATGGCCGGCCTTCAACCAACCGTCTTTGCTAAGACGCGCCTGCCCCAGCCGTCCGGACATTTCAGGCTGAGTAATGATGTCCAAAGCGACATCGAACAATATCTGCTGCCCGACATAGTCGCGGCAGATTGCCAGCAATGCCGCCAGACGCTCACCGCCCGGCTGATATGCCTGATAATATGGAGCTGGCAAGGGGCCAAGAGTTATCCTGGCCGTGTGCTGGGCGTCAAAGAATCGCCGTCCGACTCGAGTACGACCCAATATCCCCATTTTCTGCCGGATGCCGCCTTCACCGTCATCGATCCAACGCGCAAAACGCGGGATAATGCTGACGGGCAGGCGAAAATAATCCGTCAGCAAACGCCTGAGCGACTGCAATCCCATACGCCCCGGCAAATAGGCACCAGCAAAACACGTCCTTAAACGCTGAACATGTTCATTGGCTGCCACGGCCTGATGCGTGCCGCTAATTTGGCTGACACGCTGCAAAAAGGCATTGTTCTGCGGCCTGTCATGACCCAGAGCAACGTTCATTTGTGCCCAGGCGCGGTAATGCCATATCGCCAGCCGTTGGCTGAACAGCGAAGTAAATTCCTCAAAGGCCCGGTTGCGCAAACTCAGATTTTCCTGACGCGCATGTTCTGTCATATGGATCGGCAACGGACCATAGGGAGCGAACATGCCAAAATGACGACAGGTCACCACCAGCCTTGGTTGCCGCCCATCAGGCCGCTCCTGCTCCACGCTAACCACCTCACGCGGGGCAAAGGAGAGATCCGCCGGTTGGATCACCCGCAAGTCGATCTCAGCCCGTTCACCTACACTACCCACACGAGCACATAAACCGCCGTCCCGCTCCAGTCGCCGCAGCAGTTCAAAAAAATCCAGCCGATTAGACAACCCTGGAAACGCGGGCGCCGGGTCAGGCATCAGCGGATAGCGATAAATCTGCCCTTCTCCACGAGGCTTACTGCTATAGACCATCGACCGGCCCCCATTCCGCTACGGGTTGCGTATCCATATGCAGAGTCGTGCGCAGCGTTTGATTCAGTTGACAGTATTCCGACAGGGCATAATGCAGCAGCAGGCCAAACAGAAAGCCTCCCTGGTCGGCATGATGATCGGCATGAATATTCAGGCAGGCTTTCATACCGCGATTCCAGGCGATCGGCCCCGGCCCCTGATGTTGTTCGAAACTGTGCGAAAACGTTGCCTCAGCCAAGCTGGCGATGCGTTTGCGTTGGCTGGCATCTTCCTGCCAGGAAAACAATGACAACCATTGCCGCAAGAGCGCAGCACAGTCGTTGACGTCTGGTTTGGCATAACGCAACGGGTTGACCGCCATCAGTTGCACCGCCTGCCAGGCCTGACGCATGTCTGGTACTGGCCGCGGCGACGACGGCATACGCAACAACGTCGTTTGTCGCATAGGCAGTGCGATCCCTGTCTGCAATGTAGGTTGCTGCAAATGTTCAGGCCGCAGCTGGCCGTCGCTAACCATCGCGACCACCGACAGCGCGATAACATCATCCAGCGCAATCCCGCTGGCGCCTGGAGAGAGCGTAATAAACAGCGCATCGTCGCCAAAAACCGAGCGCTGCCGGTTGCGGCCGCCGGCCAACGCCTGGCGACGGAGCGCATACCCCGCCTGGGGCTGTTTGCGATCAAACTGCGCTTCCTCCGGCAACATCGAAAACCGTACGTTGCCGCCGTCGCGCAACATTCCCTGTACCGTCTGCAAATGGTGAATTTCGTACAGCGTTGGATTCAGGCGATCGACCACTACCTGATGTTCGGTGCGATCGGCATTCAGAGCCTGCGGATCGCAGCGCCGGGGGAACAGATTCACCACCGGCGTGGCAAATAGGCAGAAGTCCTGTGCAGTAACCCGTCCGATCAGCTGCGACGGTACGGAGTCCAGGGCAAAAATGATCTCGAACTCATGCAGTTCGCCACAATGAGCGAGAAAATCATTCAATCCATGCAGTTCCACAGCATAAAAACGCGACGGCGCAGCGAAATACTCGCGCATCAGTCTGCTGCCCGGCAGTTCACCAATGCAGCTTGGCAGTAATGCTTCATCTTCCGCGACGCCACTCAGACGCAAGCTTTCGCTCCCAAGGCTCCTTACCAGCGGCACCGGCTGCTGCCTAGCCCACAACACCACCCGCCGGCAGTGGTTCAACAGCATCAGCAGCAGTTGATTGGCACGCCCGGCATCGCCGGCAAAGGTGAGGTGTAAGGGATTAAAGTTGACCGCCGACAATGGTTTAATTCCCCGAGTCGTCAGACGCAGACGTATACAGGACTGCGTACCGTGCAAACAAGCAGCAACCGACGCCGGTAAATCAGCCGCTATGCTGCCACTGCACTCAGCGGTACAAATGTCGATCGGTTCCATATGTAGCTCCCGACCGGTAATAAAGGTGGCCGCTTTATTTTTCAACGATGCATCGGACAATGAAATCCGGCTGCCTTTGGGCAACGCAACCGGCGCTTGCCAAAGCGGGGAGGTAAAGTCCGGTTCAAATACCACGGTGGCGATCGATGGCATGGGGGTGTACCAAAGTGGTGCCAGCCGGGAGAGCATCTGCAAGGCGAACTCCGGGTATTCATTATCTATTCGCTCATGGACACGCGCGCTGAGAAATGCCGTACCTTCCAGCAAACGCTCCACAAAAGGATCCTGAATACCCTCCGTGTGCATGCCAAGGTGCTGAGCGACCTGCGGGTGGCGCTCGGCAAACTGCTGGCCGGATTCGCGCAGATAACGCAACTCCTCATTGTATAATCCCAGGAAACGTTCACTCAGCATCGCGGGTCCCACCTTTTAAGTCTCAAAATACGCGCACTGCCCCACAAGAATAATCTAGGGCGATACGCAAATTGACGGGTTCCGGTTCTCCGGAAAATAAACAAACGCCATAAATGTCAAAAAGAATGGCTAGTACATAAGGTTGTTCAACATCCACCAATGGAATCACCTTGATACTGTCGGGTTCCAGACGAGGCTCAAAAACAGAAATAATTCTCTGTATATGTCTAGCCAATAAAATTGGATCTGTATTGATAGGAATACGTTTACTCAGCGATGGTAAACCGTAATTAATTACCGACGCCGCACAATATTTAAACGGCGATAATTTCAAATCAGCACTACGTGATGCATCATTAAGTAAAAACTCAAGATCTCGCAATATTATTTCCCGCCAGCCTGAATTCTTATGGTTATCATGGCGAAAGCTTAATTTATCAAATAATGCCAGCGGCAATTGTTTCACAATAACCTCATTATTATATTCCAGGCCACTGCGATGCAGTGGCCTGGCACTCAGCGTTAAATACGCTTATTGGCTTTCAGATCGTAACCCGCTTTAATTACTGGCCCCATTGTGCCATCGTTATTCTGCTGACGATATTCAATCTCGATCTTGGCAAAGTTCAAGCTCAGCATTTCAGTTGGCAGTACCGAATCAACCATGCTACTGGAGCCAAGGCCCAGCGGCATGTTGCCTACGGTGCGATAAGAAGAAACCAGGCAATCTTTGAAGGTGATGGTCAGGAAATCCTGCTGCCCCTTACCCGCCTTACGGCATACCAGCTTGGCCTGGCTGATGTGATCGCCGGTGGCGCACATCTGGAACAACTTTGGTGAAGCCTTGTTGCTCGCCATGCGGAATTCAAAATCCGTCATGTTAACCTTGCCGGTGCCGCCACCACCACCCAGCCCCCAACGACCGGAGTTTTCCTGCGCCCATTGCCAAGCCTGAACCTGGATCCAGTTAGGATATTTGGAATCCTGAGATTCGCCGTCCACGCCATCAATTTGCAGGAAATAATCAACTAAACCGGTCATGCTCTGCTCAAATTTGCTTGCAGTTGCCATTCAATACTCCTTAATAATATTTAAAAGTTACACTAACGTTAAACAACAATAAACCACAGGCTACAGTGGAGATAAAACAACGTACGGGGTAAAATCCCGAATCAATAAACTTGGAAATTAAATAAATAATAAAATCAATTACCGTCAGTACGCGCCGAAGGTAATTTGGAGACCAGACGTAAAGATACCGTCATACCCTCCAGTTGGTAATGCGGACGCAAATAGAAATGCGCACGGTAATACCCCGGATCGTCAGCCACTTCTTCTACATTCACTTCAGCGGCAGACAGTGGACGTCTGGCCTTGGTGGCTTCGGTCGAAACTGTCGGATCGCCATCAACATAATTCATCAGCCAGTCATTCAACCAACGTTGCATATCGTCACGCGAACGGAATGAACCAATTTTGTCGCGCACGATACATTTCAAATAATGGGCGAACCGACAGGTGGCAAAAATATACGGCAGACGCGCCGACAGTTTGGCATTGGCCGTCGCATCCGCATCGTCATAGGTCGCCGCATTGTGTAACGTGCCAGAGCCGATAAAGGCGGCGAAATCACTGTTCTTGCGATAAACCAGCGGTAAAAAACCAGCCTCGGACAGTTCATGTTCGCGCCGATCGGAAATGGCGATTTCCGTCGGACAGATCAATTCATAGCCACCCTCATCGGAGGGGAAGGTGTATTCTGGCAGCTCTTCTACCGCCCCGCCGGATTCGATACCTCTAATACGCGAGCACCAACCATATTGATGGAAAGCACGGTTAATATTCACCCCCATCGCGTAGGCAGAATTGGCCCAGGCAAAATCTTCCACGGCATCGGGCCTTACCTGCTCTTCAAAGGCGAACTCCTCGACGGGGTTGGTTTTGGCACCATAAGGCAGGCGTGAAAGAAAACGCGGCATCGTCAAAACCAGATAGCGCGAGTCATTGCTTTCCCGCAGGCTACGCCAGGCTGCATATTCCGGCGTAGTAAAAATCTTGCCAATATCGCGCGGGTTCGCCAGTTCGTTCCAATTGCTCATCTGCATGAGCGAAGGTGAGGCAGCAGAAATAAAAGGGCAATGCGCTGCGGCAGCGATCTTGGCCATTTCAGTCAACAGGGAAACGCTCTGCTGGCTGTGATCAAACTCGAAGTCCCCAATCAGACAGCCAAAAGGCTCACCACCGAACTGACCATATTCGTGTTCGTAGATCTGTTTGAAGATCGGGCTTTGATCCCAAGCAGCACCGCGATATCGTCGCAGATCGCGTGCCAGCTCGTCCTTGCTGACATTCATCACACGGATTTTCAGGTGTTCAGTCGTCTCGGCGTTGTTGATCAGATAACTCAAGCCGCGCCAGGCCGACTCCAGCTTCTGGAATTCAGCATGATGCAGGATCTCATTAACCTGGGCGCTAATCTTCTCGTCAATTTCAGCTATCAGTGACTCCACGGTTAGTACAACATCGCGGCTGACCCGGGTCTGGCTGCTGCCTGCATAGTCCATTAATGCACCCACGGCGCGACGCACCGCATCGCTGGCTTCATCAGTGCGTGGGCGGAAAGAGCGTTTGAGGATGTCATCGAGCACATTGCTTCCATCGTCAAACGTCTGCTCGGTCAGCGTAGTGGCTGCGCTTGCTTGCATGTTTTCCATTATTCAGACTCCCCCGGCAGGGCCGTTTTGCCATCCACGGCAGATGAACCATTAAACGGATTGCGCGTTGCACCAAGGTTGCGTTGCAGGAAATCCGGATCCTCCAACAGGCTCTTGATCACCTCTTCCGCACTGGCCTTGCCGTCCATATAAGTTATCAGCTCAGCCAGTCGGGAACGGGTTTCCAGCAACTTGGTCAGCTCCGGCACGTTATTGGCAATGGCACCAGGAGAAAAATCATCCATTGATTCAAATTCGAGCTCTACGCTAAGCAGGCTGTCATCATCACCCAAGGTATTGTTCACATTCATCGCCAACCGGGGTTTAATCGCTCTCATACGGGCATCGAAATTATCCTGGTCAAACGTCAGAAATTTTCGTTCCGCAATCGGCACCAGTGGTTCTGCGCGGTGCCCGGATAAATCAGCCATCACGCCAGTAACAAAGGGCAGCTCCACTTTTTTCTGTTCGCCATAAACTTCTACGTCATATTCAATCTGGACCCGAGGTGCATTAATTTTGCCAATAAACTTCTGCGAGCTTGAATCTTTGGCCATTACATTCTCCAGTAAGGATTATCCCTGTGATTTCCCAATAAACGATGCCAGCGCTCCCATTGCATCCGGCATTAACTCTTCCACAATTTCTTCAAACTCCATGCCGATCATTTTTTGCGATCGGCGAATAAATATCGGTGCCGGATGGCTGGGTTCATAAGTTTTAAAATAATCGATAACCTTATCCAGCAGCAAAATGGCATCTTGCCGGCTTCTAACCTTTCCTTCTCCCCTGCTGGCCCCCGCCTGACTCGGCCAAATCTCATCCGCCCCCTCGACTTCTGCCAGGTTGGTTTCACTGGCGTAAAGCACCATTAATTGCTCTGCCGTTTTCGTCAGCAATGCACGCAGGTTGCGGCAATCTAACTGATAGCCATCGCTGTTCTGATTAGCGTAATGCTCAATGCGTTTGAGCGCTTCCACCACGAAAAGCAATTGCGGCTGCAATGGCGGACAATCCAGCTCCTGGTAATGCACGGCACTGTTTTCCAACACCACCACCAGTTCAGAAAATGAGATCGACGACTCGCCTTCCTGCGCCAAACTGGCTTGTACCGCCTCCAACGACAGAGGCAATTCTGGCGCCAGACGTGCCTTTCGCAATTCGGACAGGCAGGAAACCGTCGACAACCAGCCCAACGCTGCGGCATGGCTGCTGCCGGCCGGTTCATCCGGCATTTGCGGATAAATCGTCCCGCCAGCCGCCAAAGCGCCATCGATTCGGCACATGCCCCGGTATAACGCTATTATCCCCTGGGTATGCAGGCTGGCACGCAGATGCCACATCATTACGCGCAGATCTTGACAGACATCCAGCAGACGTTCGCTTTTTTCCCTGATGTCGCTCCAATTTACTGTCGCTATATTTTCCGAGTTATTCAACGGATCGGCTGAGTTATCATATTCTGATAGCGCCAATAATATTTCGTTGTATAACGGATCATATTCAACGCCATCAATGTGGTTAAAAATGATGGTACTCATTGCTCATACTCCCCGAGAAATCCATCAATAACCGTTACCGGCAATATTAGGACTTGATTCGCCGTATTTAAAACTTATGCGTTAAGTATTAAGTTTTCGGTGTTAATTTTCCATTGAAACCAGGCTAACAACTCTTTAACGACAGGAAATTATGTAATCCCAGTTTATTGATAAATTAATTTAAAGCTGGCATTCGCCATAAAATCGCCGCCTTCGACAGGTGGATTTTTTTGCGCTTCGACATGAACGGCAAAGGGCAGCAAATTATCTCCGGTCTGCAAATCCAGAGCCTTCGCCGGCTGATTGATATCAATGGCCGAGCCATCCTTGCCGTTCAATAAACGCAAAGCGATGCCTTTCGCTTTACCACGGGTTTCCAGACGGCCGCTGAGCACCGCATCCTGCTTGCCTTCAAACAGCACGACTACGGACGAGAGTACGCTGGTGCTACACTGGGTCAGTTCGATATTAAATGCCTTGGGCGGCCCTTTACCACCGTTCTGTTCCAGTTCTCTGGCATTGAGGGGAGGCATCTCCACCTCGATGGAATCGGTGACGATCCCGCAGGGCTGTGCCACCAGCCGACCACGAAAACTGACGTCGCCGCCAACCGATTCAATTTCTGCCCGTGCGGCAGTGCAACAGGTCAATACGCCTATCATCAGCCAGGCATACGCGATTCGCATGGTTTTCTCCTTATTCAAAACTGGCGACCAGGGTTGCCGAAGCATTGAATTCATCCTCTTGCAGCGCCGCGCCCGGTTTGGCGATGGGCGCCGCCTCCAGCGACCAGACGCCTCGGTTGCCAGGGCTGCTAACCGGGTATCTGTCATTAGGCTTGATCACTGCTCCTTTCTCTTTCACCACGATGCCTAGCCCCTGTATATCGGTTTGAAAATAGTCCCCGTCCACCGATTTGCTCCGCAAAGAAAGCCGAATCGGCCTATCGCTACCGTCAAAACTGCCGCCGCTGCACGCAAACTCAATATTTAGCGGGCGCACATACTTGCTGCCGTTCAACCCTTCGGTGCCGATATTATTGAAATCGACAACCAGTGGTAGCCCCTGGTTAAAAATACATTTTTCCGGTAGATAATCGATGTTGGTACCGAGATTTATTTTGAATAGCGGCTCAGCACCGTAGCTCCCACCACTGGTCATTCTGCCAAAAATATTTATCGTCCCTGGATTGCTCGCTCCTGCGTCACCATCAATGCTTTTTCGTAGTTTAAAGATTACTCGTCCACTAGACCCCGTAGCGAATACCTTTCCCAGCAGGTTTGAACCTGTATTTTTTATACAGTCATAATCTGGATCTTTATTATCGATATCATGGAATGGCACATCCTGCTCACTTGCTACATGGCCACCAATTTTTACAGCAACCTTAACGTCGATATACTCACTCAGTTTGTAAAAACCAGGGTTTAACTCGGAAGGTGGGAGATTAATCTCCGAATTATACGAAATACTCGATCCCTTTATATCAGCCGTTGGGCAATAGGCGATTCCCATATATTGTGAATTATCAGGCAAAGGGCGCGTAAATTCGTTGCCTGGTACATTGTCCCCCGGGCCGATATCTGTCCCGTTCAGGGTAACGTTTTGCTGCACCGCCGCTCCGCCCTCCATTCTTATCTCCCCCTGCTCCGCCGCCTGAGCGCCCAGGGTAGAGAAAAGTGCGCCAGCCAACAGTAAGGTCATTCTATTCAGCCTCACGTTTTCGCTCCGTTAAAAGTAATAGACGTTCACATTGACGATGGCATCCACATAGTCGGCCTGCACAAATTTCTGCGTCGACTCAAGGCTGGCGCTGAAATGTAGCTGATTATCTCCTGGTTGCAGGAACGCGGCGGGCACCTGTTGATTCAGCGGCACTGCTGCCCCGCGTGCGTCCTGCAACCGCAGGCCTACGCCACGCGTGCCATTCAACTTGAGCAAGTCGCTACGATAGTCGTCCGGCACACCGATGAACGAAAGTGCTACCGTCTGTTCGCCGTTGACGTAAGCCGCATTCCCCGAATAGCGAGCCGGATCCACGCCGGCACGATACTCATGCGCCCCCATCAGGCAATCTTGAAAACGCAGGGTAAAATCAACGCTCTGGCTTCTGTCACCCTGATTGCGGAACTGCTTGGCGCTGATCGCGCCCAAATCCACCAGCTGTTCCTGCGAATCTACCGCCAATGAACAGGGGGTACTCAGCAGCTCGCCGACGAAATGCACCCTGGCCGTTTCAAACATTTCAAGACGCGGCTGGGCGATCTCCTTCGGTTCGCCGGATCTGGCGAGTTGGGGGACATACAACGCTCCGCCCAACAACAATAAGCCCATCATATTTGCCACTTGCGGGTTATAGCGCATTTTGTTGCCTCCTCAGTCCACCGTTGTTATTAAGGTAAAACCGTACATACCATGCCGCCCCGGCAGCCGAATTTAAGCTCAGGCTGTCCGCCATAATCATTGATATAAGTAACAACAAAGCTGTCTGGGAGCTGAGTTTCCAAGGTGACGGAAACACTGGATTTAGGCGCGATCATCGTCGGCTTGAATCCGCGGATCTCGCCGCCCCCCTCCTTGCGTGTCTTGCGTTTCATACTGCTGAGAGTCACGTAATAAGGCGTCGGATTTTCGATACGCAGTCCACTTGCAAGCTTGTTGAATACCAGCTTGTCCTGCCAGACCACGTTTTTTTCAGTCACCAACGCTGCCGGGCGATAGAACAGTTTGATCTGTGACTGCAACGCTATCTGCATTACATTGCTCTTCTCCGGCCGTGGCGGGATCTCGCGCAGGTTAAAATAAAACAGTGTTTCACGATCGGCGGGTAACGACGCCGTCGCCTGAGACTTGGCAATGCGCACCAGACTGCGTTCACCGGCGTTGACGCGCTGCAATGGTGGCATGACGACCAGCGGTGAGGTCACCTTGCGGTTTTCGCTGTCTTCAATCCAGGCCTGAGCCAGAAACGGCAATTTCTTATTGTCGTTGTATATATTCAGACTAATGGATTTCTGATCGGCATTATAAATAACCCGGGTCCGATCCAGAGTCAGCGCGGCTTGCGCGGTAACGCTAGCGACAGAGAGCGCCAGCAATAATCCCGCCTTACTGAAAGCATTTATCATAATGAGCTCATATTTCCGATTATTCACAAGGTAAAAGAAGCTGCGACAGGCTCTGATAATCGCCTGGCACTTTAATTCGACACTGTTTGCGGCCCCCCCAGGCGACATCCAATATTTCTTCTTTCTGCACTCCGGTGAGATAAACGCTGCCGTCGTCGTTGACCACCGACACTTCGCGGCCATTGCCGTTCATTACGACTGCACCAAACGGCGGTGCCATGCCGTCAACGGTGCGCAACGCGGCAAACATTTTGGCACCCTGCACCACACCGAAACTGCGGTAACCGATGGCTCCCTCCGTTAGCGTGCCTTGTACCACTGCACGCGTTGCTTCTACGTCATCGGCCAGATTGTTGACATCGATACGCGTGGTGGTGTCATAGTAGCTGGACACGTCTGGCACCACCGCCACTCCAAACCGGTTGGTGACCACCTGTCCGCCGTCGATCGGCACCCCGGCGATATCGCCGGCGCTGACCATAATGCGGCTTCCCCCGCTAAAGCCATTGCGGTGCAACGCTGCACCACGCGCAGTGGCGGTCATACCACCCCGCAGAGTGCCGCTCAAAGAGGTATAGCTGTCCTGTTGGTAAGAACTGCTCAAGCCCAGCGAAGCATAGGGTGATTCATGGGTGTAAACACCACTCGCTACCGCTTTGCCACGCTGATTGGCTCCGGCGGTGAGCTGCCAGTTGTTGTTCGGATCCGAATAGTCGCTATAGGAGGCGGTCTGCGTAATGCTACGCTCGGCCATCTGTAGGTTGTAGCCGCCGCGCCGCCCATTGCCAAACGGCAGGGAAATATTCAACGCACCGCCGTAATCGTCGACGCGGTTATATTTCGACTGGTAGGCGCTCAGTGAAACTGATATGTCCTTCATCGCGCCGAGGTTAACCATCTTGCTCAGAGAAAGATCCATTCTCTGCCGCGTGTTGCTGTTCCAATATTCCTGATGGTTATAGCTCAAATAAGCAGTGAAGGTTTTTGCCGGTTCGTTCACCCAGAATGTTTTATTCGCGGTCAGGGTATAACTCTGTTTTTCCCGACGACCATAATCATCAAACTTATCGCCGTAACGCACGTCCAGATATTGCGACATATCCATATATTTGCGTTGGGAGAAACGGTAGCCCGCGAAGGTAATCTGGCTGTTGTACCGGTCAAAACGTTTGGCATATTGGAGTTTGAGCGACATGCCGTTGTCGGTGCGACGCCCCGGCAACTTGGCGCGGGACTGGGTGACGTCCAACGACATCGCCCCCAGCGAGTTCAGGTTGACCCCGGCACCGGCATTGAGCGCATTGTAATTACCGGCCAGCATCGCCCCACCATACAGCGACCAGGTATTGTTCAACCCCCAGGAAAAGTCCGTCATAGCGACGCCCTGACCATATACCCGATGGTTGAGGTTCGACGGCATCCCCAGCGCCGCGTTGTAGCGTATCTGCCCTGGCCGCGTCAGGTACGGCACCGATGCGGTATTGACCTCAAAGTTGCTGATTCGACCGTTTTCTTCCTCGATTCGCACCTGTAACTTGCCGCGTACCGCATTACTGAGATCCTGGATAACGAAGGGACCGGCAGGCACCGTGGTTTCATACAGTACCCGCCCTTCCTGCAAGATGCTGACCTTGGCATTACTGTTGGCCACGCCGCGCACTTCTGGCGCATATCCCTGTAGACTGGGCGGCAACATACGTTCGTCGCTGCGCAGGTTTATCCCGGTCATCCGGAAGTTGCTGAACACGCTGGAATCCAGAAACAGTTCACCAGCCGCCAAGCGTGCGCCCTGTTCCGGCATTGGACGGAAACCGTAAATCTGGTTCCAGGTGAACCCGCCTTTATCCTGTAGCCGATTACGCGCCGAATAAGCCTGGTAATCTGCGCGCAAGCGCCAGGCGCCGGCATTGGCTCCCAGAGTGCCGTAACTACTGAGGCTATTGTAAGAGCTGTGGGTTTCTCCATGACCATACCGCTTGCCGATCTGACCGGTGACATTGTAATCCAGCAGCAACCCGGGAATGCCCTGATCCCACTGCTCCGGCGGTATCCAGTTCGGATCGGAGTACTTCATCCATGCCTGCGGCACTGTCACTTGCAGTACCCCCTGACCGATGCGGTTGGAAACCGACGCCCCTTCAATACCGCTAATATCCGCACATTGCCGATTGTGCCAATAGCTGACCTTATCGCTGGCTTCTTTTTTCAAGGCCATCATTTTGATCAGATCGGGTGGCAGACAAAGCCGCGAATCATTTTTGCTTTGGGGATCGGATAAATAACGGATGGTGCGCTGATTCAGGGTGGTATTGTTTATTTTAACGTCCAGCAGATAGTCGCCGGGCAACACATAGCCGTCATTGGCGAAATTGCTCAGATCGATACGGCTACGCTCATTGACATCCAGCACATCGGTATTGAATTCGGTGACCGCCTCAACGGGATCGCTTTTACAAAACGGCAGGCTGATGCACACGGCAAGTAATTTCTTTTTCGCATTCAAGGACATCATAAGGAATATTCGCTTATCTCAAAATCAGACGCTACGCACAGGGCCGCCCGTTCGCCATATTGCCATCGCGAAATACGGCAAGCTTGGAGGTCAAAAATATCTCAGGGTCAATTGCGCCATGCCGTTGATCTCGCCGGCGCCAAGACGGTAGCCAAAACCACGCAGGGCCGCATGAAATATCAGCAACCCGCGTTCCGCCATCAACTCATCGAGAGTTACCCAGGTCTCTAACGGTATTAGGCGTCCGCGATTATTGGTCAGCTCGATAGCCACACCTTTGGCCGTGCCGCCTGCTTGTAGAAAACGGGGGTCAAGACTGCTTGGCACCCCTTGCAGCAAGATCTCAAAATCATGCTTGCGCGCCACTAGCGGCTCGCAGTTAACCAATCGAATGGAAAACTGCCTTTGGCCGTTGACTATGTTGCCGTTGCGCCCTGTACCATCTAGCCTTAAGGGTAGCTGACCAAAATCTACGGTCTGTTCAAGGCTATCGCTATCGATACCACAGGCACCCTCATGAATGATCCCGTTAACCTGCACCTGGCCCTGCCGATCCTCAGCCTGTGCGATTGATGACAACAGTAGTACTGCCATCCCCAGACAGAATTGCCATGTCTTTCGCATTTCACTCACCTTTTCAGGGCAAAATTGAGTGATGTAACCATCACTCAATCGAGAGGGTTTAACACTGGCAATAATCAGTTATATTCCAGCTTGAAAGTCGCGGTGCTGCTGAAAGGACCTGGCTCTGCCACGGAATCGGTCGAGTTGCCCTTCAGGGCTGCGGACAAGGCCAATGTGAAGTCACCAATAGGCACCTGAATATCTCTGGAGTTTTCGCCCAGCTTGATTTGACTCTCGGTGGAATCGAAGAAGGCTATGCCCGCCCCCGTCGCGGTACCGCTCCCAAGGTGCAATAACGTACTATCGTACTTATCCTCTACGCCCCAGATGGAAACCCTGACGGTTGAGGGCGCATCGCAATCCTGCAATTTGATTTCAAATGGGACTTTTCTTCCGACCTTACCTCCATTGATGGTACTGCTGCTTACCGCCCCCAGTTCTACCAGTTGGTCAACCGAACTAGGATGAATACTGCATGGCGGTTGAACGATCGAACCGCTGATCGTCAAATTGCCGCCGCCGCCATCAGTTGCCGCCTGTGCCACCGAAACGCTGATACCTGCGGCCAGCAGCGCCGCCGCCATTATTTTCATTCGCATTTTCATAGTCTCATATTAGTCAGAATTTACTGTTTACCTCCCGAGAACCCCGAATGACGGGTGGGCATTCGGTAAAAGAACGTTCTCAGGAGGCTCTGCTATAATATTGCGGCAAAAGGGGCAATGAAATTTCCAATTAAGAAATAAGTTATTACCACCAACTGATTAACATTTCGGAAAATATTAAATTCCCATCAATTAATACAATAAAAGACAGTGTATTAGCTAACTTACGTATAATTGCAAAATAAAAACACATTCAGAATAATAGAAAAGTTAATTTTTAACTGCATACTGTTTTTTAACTAATAAAAGGGAATGCGCATATGTTTTATTACGCTGCTACTATCAGGGAGTGTCTCCGATGGTATTAAAAGGAAGACTGTCGTTACTCATTCTGGCCTTCATTCCTTGCGTCGCCCAATCCGACGGCTATTCCTGGGCCCATACCGGCACCCCTGCTCAGCACAACCACGCTGACACTGCACGCTTTTTCTCCGCCCCGACACCGCCATCGGAAAAACCTGCTCATCACCGCTACGAAGATTCGCTGGCAAAGCAATTGGAAAGCAAAAACCGCCAGATCTCGCAGCTAAAGAAAAAGCTGATTCAAGAACAAAACAACAGCAGGCGGCAAGCGAAAAAATTGCAACAGCAAATTACTCAACTACAGGATGCTAACGCGCGGCGCGTTCAATCGCAGCGTAACCCCACACTGTTCCCCATTGGCCCAGCGTTAAGCACTGCGGTAGCACTGCTTTCGCCAATGCCCGGCAGCCTCGCCCGCAGCCTGGGCATTTCCATCCCCAACGCCAGGGCGACGCCGAAAACTCCTTTGCGTGAAGAACAAAAGGTCGATTACGCCACCGGCATGCTGTTAGGTAAAAACATTTTACTGATGCAGCAACGAAACCAGGCTCTGAATATCAAGATGGATAACAACACGGTGTTGGCTGGCATAAACGATTATCTCAATAACGCCAGCCTTTTGTCTGAAAGCGAAGGGAACAGTTTGCTGGAAGAAATAGATTCTGCTTTGCAGGAGGCAACGGAAGCCTATGCCCATCGACATCGTCAGGAAGGGGCAAAATACGTCGAGCAATTTATTAAACGTCCTGGCGCGCACCGGGCGCCAGCCGGTTTTTATTATCGCGTGAATCGCCGGGGAGGTGGAAAAATCCCCGCCCAAGCGCATGTGGACATTCAAGTGAAGGAGAGCCTAACCAATGGCACGGTAATTAATGACATGATCCGCTCCGGTGCCGTCATTTCGCAGCGATTTGGCGATTACCCGCCACTGTTTCAGGACGCGCTGTCGTTGATCGGCAAACAGGGGGCCATCACCATCGTGGTTCCGCCGGAGCTGGCCTATGGCGATAGTGGCAGCCCACCGTCCATACCGCCCGGTGCGACCATGATCTACGAACTACAGGTCGTCGGCGTTACGCAATAACCGTAGCGGGTCAATCCTGTCTGGATTGAGGCTTGCCGCCTGCTAATGCCCGGTGAACTTCATCGGGCAACGAAGCCGGGCGACGGTATAACACCACCTGCCCCCCGGATTATCCCGCAAGTAGTAATCTGCCGATGGTGGAACTAGGCAACATCCGGCATTTTATAGGAGGTTATGCGATGAAGAGACATCGCCTGAAACAAGGCCACCAAAGCGCGGCATCATACTGCACCCTTAGTTTAAAAGATGAACAATGTTAATAATTACTCAGACACAAACAGCTTGCTGCCTGCTATTATAGCCATGTCTTCACAGAAGACACGGGCACTCGGAGTTCATTCATAACCACCTTAATGTTTGAATCTGCCATGTTCCAGCGCCGAGTGCCCATTTTCTTGACCAAAGTAGAAATCATTATTTAAGCAAAATCACCTTTTATAAGATAATAAAAGTTATCAGCAAAGCATGATAATAAAATGATTCTATCACCTTCCTCTGCCTCCTCGATAATGGCTCAAAGTATTGGAGCATGCGGATAACTGTTTTTGCAACGGTGTGATGCCGCATATCACCACAGTATGCAGGCTCAGCAGCCCCGATGCAGCAGGCAGGAAACCGGTGAGGCAGCGTATCGTCTAATAATGAAACAAAAAGATGACGACATGAAAACTACCGTCCGTGCTGACATGCAACAGAACGCGCCAGTGATACGCAGGGCGGAAAATATGCAACCACGAGCAACCTAGATGATTAACGTGCGTCCGTAATTGAGATCTATTTGATACCTCACCGTTTTTGACTTGAGCCTCCCCCGGCTCAAGCCTTGCTATCTCCAGATCATAAACACCAATGCTACGGCGATCGGATAAGGTCCGAAAGGGAATCGTTCTCCCAGTTTGGTCCGCAATACCAACAGCGCGCTAAACATCGCCAACAGTGGGGATATAGCCATGATGCGCCATAACGTTTCTACACCGAACCACGCCCCCAGCGCGGCAAACAGTTTCATATCTCCCATCCCCATTCCCGGCTGACGACGCCATAGATAAAACAGGCGATCCAGCAACCAGGGAAGCATGAATCCCAATGCGGATGCCGTCATGGCCTCCATGCCACTCACCCTGCCAGCATCCATAAAGGCCGCACAAGCACCGAGTGCCCACAATGGCAATGTCAATCTGTCTGGCAACAGCATGGTGCGCAGATCAATCCCGGCCAACGTCACCAGCAGGCAAGCTGCTGCTAATATAAATCCCCCCTGCAACGACAACCCGTACCGCTGAGTCAGCAGAGCAAACAATAGTGCAGTCAATAGCTCTACCAATGGATAACGCCAGGGAATGGGATTTCGGCAATCGGCGCAGCGTCCGCCCAGGGATAGCCAACCGAGCAGCGGCAGATTATGACGCCAGCGAATGCCCGCGCCACAATGCGGGCAAAACGAAGCCGGATAGCTTAGCGTTATCCGTTCGCCAATCATGATCGATGGCAGACGATAAATCACCACATTAAGAAAGCTGCCGATAATGGCTCCCAAAATAAAAGAAAATATCACATGCATGTAAAACTCGCAGACTATGAAATTCGAGGAGATTGATTAATTCATGATGATATAAACATCATCGTCATGATAATAACCTGATGGGTACCTTATTAATTTTATAGGTGGGCAATATTAAAGTTTACAAAGCCTCAGCACTTAGGTAAATATAATGCGCCGTATCAACTGGCATATATCGCCTTCACGATAAAACAAAAAAACATTATTACAATTGCATTCCCATAAAAATAGATGTGGATAAGATTTATTCACCTCTAAATATGGAGAATAGCATAAGCCGTAATAGCGCCAGCAATTTAACATATGAGTATTTTATGAGAAGAACATTATTAATACATTACCGCCAGCAGCAAGGTTTTACACTGCTTGAATTACTGGTTGTGTTGATGATTATTGCACTTCTGGCCGGTTTTGTCGGTCCCCGACTATTTTCACAGATCGACCAAGCCAAAGATAAAACGGCGCTGAGCCAAATGAAGAGTCTGTCCGATGCATTGAGCCAGTACCGACTGGACGTCGGCCAATATCCCAGCGAGGCTCAGGGGCTGCAAGCGCTGACGGAACGCCCGAGTGGGGTTAACAATTGGCATGGCCCATATCTGAGCAAAGGCGTGCCCAATGATCCCTGGGGCAACCCGTATCAATGGCACAATCCGACCCGTAACAAAAATGCAGTTTATGAAGTTGAGCTGCTCGCCACCGGTAACGGCGGCAAGGCCGTGAGCTACGGATTCTGATAATGCGCGCCGTTTTATTTACCCTATTGCTGTTGACAGCAACGGTCGACGCTACCTGTTGGAAGCAGGCCGGTGAGCGATATGGCATCGAGCCGACCCTGTTACAGGCAATCGCCATCACCGAATCCAGTCTGGATCCTGCCGCGATAAACCAAAACAAAGACGGCAGCTATGACATTGGCCTGATGCAGATCAACAGCAACAACTTACCGGCGCTGAAAAAATATCAAATATCGCAGCGCCGTTTATTGAATGACCCTTGCCTGAGCGTAATGACCGGCGCGTGGATCCTGGCCGGCTTTATGCGTCGGCATGGTTATAGCTGGGAAGCGGTCGGAGCCTACAATGCGGGCAGCGCACCAAAGCGCAACGCTCTGCGTCAGCACTACGCCCGACGCGTGCAAACACACTATCAACGGCTGCAGCAACATCCTGCGCCAGAAAGAATGACGCAATAATGAAAAGTTTCGACATTATCTTGCTGCGCCACGGCGTACGCAGCACGCAGAGGTTCCAGGCAGACAGTGCTGAACAGGCTCGCATGCAGGCCGAGCTCACAGGCGCTCTGGTGCTGAAAGTAAAACCCCGTAGCCGCCTGGCACGCCGTGCCAAACCCTTTCCGCTGACGCTATTCATCCAGGAACTTATTGCCCTGCTGGAGGCCGGGTTGGTGATCGTCGAGGCAATCGAAGCGCTCAGCGAAAGCAGCCGAGATACCGAGCAACGCCGCGTGCTTGATGCGCTGCTGAAAACGCTTTACCGCGGGCAGCAGCTTTCTCAAGCTCTGGCAGCGCTACCTGCACTGTTTCCCCCTCTACTGGTCAGCACCGTCGCATCCTCCGAACAAACGGGACAATTAGCTACCGCGCTCGGGCGTTTTCTGCACTACGAAAAACGCATGGAAGCGCTGCGCAAGCGCATCCGCAACACGTTGCTCTATCCCTCGGTGGTGATAAGCATCGGCTGCCTGATTCTGTTTTTCCTGCTGGGATTTATCATTCCGCGCTTCGCCATAGTTTTCGAAGGCATGAGAGACCTGAACGGCAGTGCAAGATTTATCGTCTGGTGGGGCCATCTGACACACAGTCATGGCCCGTTGCTACTGGCGATGACGGTGTTCGGTGTCATACTGCTGGTCAACGGCAGTAGCAATAAAAAGGTGCGACAAATACTGTTGGAACAACTGCTGCGTATCCCGCAATTACAACATCAGCATCAGTTAGCCATTCTGGTGCGCTTCTATCGCACCCTTGGCTTGTTGTTGCAAGGTGGCATGCCAGCCGTAAATGCCCTGACGTTGACCGGCAGCCTGCTCCCCCCGCGCTATCAACCGAACTTGCAACAGGCTTTGGCTGATATACAGGCCGGCAAAACCCTGTCATCCAGCCTCGAATCGCAACAACTTACTACCCCCGTCGCCAGTCGGTTACTGGCGGTGGGTGAACGCAGCGGAGATCTGCCCGCACTGTGTGAACGTATCGCGGCGTTTTATGACGAAAGCCTCGAGCGCGCCATCGAAACCTTCAGCAAGATCTTCGAGCCACTACTGATGTTGATCGTCGGCGGTTTGGTTGGGTTAGTGGTATTCCTGCTTTACATGCCAATCTTTGAAATGGCCGGAGGATTGACACAATGACATCATCCCCCTTGAGTGCCGTCACCGAATGGCAGAGTCTACCGCCTGACGCGCGAGTTGAATGGCTGGACAACATGCTGACTCAGCATCCGCAATGCCTGCCGGCGCTGGCTGCCGATCTTGGACTGTACCCGCTCACCGTGGAACAGCTGTTGCGGGGCAAACTGAATTTCGCCCATGTCACGCTACCTCAGGCACTGTCACGCCGCCTGTTGCCGCTCGAGATCGACGGCCATGCTTATTTGCTGCTGGCAGACCCGTTTTCGCTACCGCAGCGACAGTGGGCGCAAAAACACGCCGAGCGTCTGGCGCTCGGATTGCCAGGCTGGTTACATGAACAACTGGATATTCTTGCACGCCAGCAGCGAACCATGGATCAGGTCAACACGCAAGACTTTGACGGCACGGCAGAAGATACGACGCTAGAGATCTCGATGGTCGGTATTTCCCAGGAACAGAGCCCGGTTATCAAGCTGGTTAACGCCACGCTGTACGACGCGTTGCAAAGCCGCGCCAGCGACATTCATCTAGAAAGCATACCAGACGGGCTGGTAGTGAAATACCGCATCGACGGCGTATTGCATCCCATCACGCGCTGTAATGGCAGCCATACCGCAGAACAGGTGATATCCCGCCTGAAGGTGCTGGGAAGCATGGATATTTCTGAGCGGCGTATCCCACAGGACGGGCGCTTCAAGGCGCATATCCAACAGCGCAACGTGGATTTTCGGGTGTCTATAATGCCCAGTATTCACGGCGAAGACGCCGTGCTGCGCGTTCTCGACAAATCGCATGAACAAAAATTACGTCTGGAAACGCTGGGGTTTGATGCCCACACCCTGCTCGCCATACGTCAACTGACACAAATTCCGCATGGCATGGTACTGGTCACCGGCCCAACCGGCAGCGGCAAATCCACCACTCTGTATTCGGTTCTCAGCGAACTCAACAGCGGCACAAGCAAAATCATTACCATCGAAGATCCGGTGGAATATCAATTGGAAGGTGTGCTGCAAATCCCGGTTAACGACAAGAAAGGCCTGACCTTTGCCCGTGGGCTGCGTGCCATTCTGCGTCACGACCCCGACATTATTCTGGTGGGGGAAATTCGCGATGGAGAAACGGCCGGCATCGCCGTACAGGCTGCACTGACCGGCCACCTGGTACTTTCATCTGTGCATGCCAATAGCGTATTCAGCGTACTGGAGCGATTTATGTACATGCAGGTAGAGCCAGGCAGCCTGATTTCTGCCCTCAACGGCGTAGTGGCACAGCGCCTGGTCAGGCAGATTTGCCCACATTGCCGCGAACCTAGTACACCGGAGCAACAAGATGCAGAACTATGGCAGTTGACGTCCGAGCAAATCACGCAAGGGGACTGGGCCGTCGGTAAAGGCTGTGCACACTGTCGTAACAGCGGTTATCACGGACGCTTGGCGCTGGCTGAAGTACTGCATTTCAGCGACGCCATGAAGGAAGCGCTGCTGGCACGAGCACCGCTGCGACAACTGCGCGAATGCGCTCAGCAGGAGGGTTTTGTCTGTTTGCAGCAAATTGCTGTCAACGCCGCCAGCAACGGTTTTACCACCTTGCAGGAGGTCAAACGTGTTATTTCCACGCGCTGAGCAGTGGTGCTGTCAATTGCAACGCCGCCATATTCAGCTTTGCCAAGGCGAAGAGCTGCATAGCCAGCAGATATGGCAACCCAGCATTCCGCTGGCTGAACAACTTGATCGCTTGCTCTCCCCACTGCGCGGTAAGTGTCCTTGGCTGGACAGCATAGGATTCGAACTTGATGCCCCCCATGTGCACTACCTGCTGGTGCCCTGGCCGCAAGGCGTCACCACCCCGGCAGAGTTGCGGCAATATGCACGTATGCTGCTGGCAGAACAGAGCGGCGAATCACCAAATAAGAGCCAGGTCAGCTTCTTCGGTACCGAATACGGAGCAAATGTCTTTGCCGCCGTGTTGAATGACGCCTTGTTCATCGAATTGAAGACCATTGCCAAAAAGTATCGTTTGCGTTTTCGAGGCTGCAACACCCCATTCAGCCGCATGTTGAACGCTTTTGGCCGCAGGTTGCCAAGCGACGCGCTATTCGCCTGCATCAGCGAGCATGAAAGCAACTTCGCTGCACGCTATCAAGGCCGTTGGCACAGCGTTTTCAGCCTGAGCCTGCCGCCAGAAGAAAGTAGCCGGCAGCTGGATATTGCCAACCGATTGGCAGGCCTACCGCCACTGGAGCGATACGTGATGCATATGCAGCAAAACATGCCAGGACCGGTAACCCTAAAGCATGGCCTGCCGCCGACGGGTACAGAGTGATCGCCATGAACAACCATCATTTTTACGCCTTGCCGCCACTCACCGTCAAATTCAGCCTGCTATTGTTAGCGCTGATGGCGCCGGTACTGCTGGGCATTCAGACCGAATACCAGCGCCAACGTACGCTGTCGAGCCAATTGGCCGATCAACAGCGACAATTGCTGGCTCATCAACAAGCGGCAGAAGCCATACGCGCCCGACAGCGGGCATTCAGCACGGCGCCAACGATTCCACAGCCTTCCTCCGCACGCCTGTGGGTGCTGGCAAAACTGGCCGATGCATTGTCAGACGACATCGCGCTGCTTTCGCTGGATTTAGATACCCGTCAGCAACGTATGCATCTTGAGCTGACCAGCCGATCTTTGAGTTCACTGCTGGATTTCGTCTCTCGTCTACAGCGAACCCCGGCAAAAGTCGAACTGGAAAATCATACCCGCGAACGGGCATTACCAGCGCCGTGGCAGATCCGCGCCACGCTGAATTTGGAGTATGATCATGCGTCTTAACTCCAGGCTGTTACGTCAACCGCACCTGTTGGGCAACCAAGTACGCTGGCACACCAGCCGACTGTATGAACGGCTCGGCTTGCTGCCGTTGTTGATTGGCGCCGTCTGGCTGATGCTGGTGATTTACTGGTGTGTGGTGTTGCGTCCGGATTTGGCGGATATGCGCCTGCAACAGCAGGAAATTCAACGACAACTCAGTATTCCTCTGCCCGTCATCGCGCCGGAAAACGCAGACGCGGAGCAAAAGCTCAACGCCACTGAATACCAGCAAGTAAAAGCGCTGTTCGCCATTCTGGAAAAACACCGATTACAGGCTAAAGAGAGTCGCTATCAACTGCTGGCCGATAGCAAAAATTCCGCAGCCGACCAGTTGGCACTGGAGATCCCGCTGCTCGGCGAATATACCCAGCTGTACGCGGCGCTGCAAGAACTGGGCGCTGCGATGCCACTACAGGTGGATACCCTGAAGATCAGCCGCATTGCACCCGACAACGTACAGTTGACGATATTACTGCGCGTGACACTGGCGGAGGGCCAGCCATGAAATTGCCGCGCTATCTGCAAATTGCTCTCGCAGCAAGCGTTCTGCTTTGCCTATGGAGCGTTTTTTCGACGCCGGAACCCCAGCCCCAAGAGGAAAGGTTGCTGGTACAGGGTCGCCCGGCCATCGTTGCTTCCTCTTCCCATACCCGCACCACTACCGCCGTGACAAACTCGGTTAACCTATTCCCCTTCCAGGGGCTCACGGTCGAACCGCCACAGCGAGCCGCGTCGTCCCCAGCACCAGAAGTGGCTATGACTAGCGCGCCACCGTTACCGTTCCAGATCAGCGGGGCATGGTGGGAGCGGCAACAGCGTGCGCTAGTGCTGACCAACGGCGAACGGCAATGGGTCATCTGCCGCCAGTGCCGGGCGCGCGACAAAATTTGGACCGGCGATATCCTGGAGCACAACTGGCAGTTGGTAGAGGTTGGTGCCGACTTTCTGACCATCCGCTGGTTGCCACAACGTCACGACCAGCGCCTGGCGCTGGGTGACATGACTTTCAAACCGAAATTCTAATGATGCTGAAAAAAAACATACTTGCACTGACCATTGGCGCAATGCTGCTGGCTGGCTGTGCCGACACCGCGCCACAAGCCGAACTCAATGAACAACAGCAGCTGATCCGCTCGCTGGACGAGCTGGCGCAGCAGCGGCGCGCCGCTCCACAGGATCTGAAGCTGAAAAGCCGCGAACAGTTGGAAAGCACCCTGTTGGTAAATAGTTACCTCAAACAGGCTGACGCCGCTGCAACACGCAATGATTATCAGGAAGCCGCGCGTCTCTGGCGCGCCGCCCTGCGCTATCAACCTGGAAATTTGCGTGCACGGCAAGGGCTGCGACGCATCAATACCTACCGTTCACTTGACGCCCTGTTTCTCCAGGCCAGTAACCTGGCCGCCAACCAACCTGCTCAGGCGCTACAGAAAATCAATCTGGTGCTGCAAGAGGAGCCTGGTTGGCCGCAGGCCGTTGCGTTGCGTGACCAGCTATTGCGCAAGTTATCCGCCAGCAAACAGCCGTTCGATGTGTTAAACGCCGAGCTGCAAAAACCGGTGTCACTGCACTTTCGATCACACAATCTCATCCAGATTTTCAACACCATTTCACAGATGACCGGTGTCAGCTTTATCTTCGATAACGACGTACCCAAAGACATCACTGCCAGCATCATGGCGGATAACACCACGGCGGAAGATGCCATCAATCTGTTATTGATGTCTAACCAGCTGCGCAAGAAAGTGCTGAACGGCAATACGCTGCTGGTCTACCCGGCCGGCCAGGCCAAGGAAAGAACCTATCGCGACATCGTGGTTAGAACCTTTTTCCTTGGCTACGCCAAAGCGAAAGAAGTGAATGTCGCCATCCGCAACATGCTTAAATTGAAAGACATTCATGTCGACGAACGCACCAATACCATCACGGTACGCGGCCCACGCGAGAGCGTAGACATGGCCGAACGATTGCTAATGACGCTGGATCGGCCTGAGGCCGAAGTGATGCTGGAAGTGGAAGTGCTGGAGATAAAAAGCAACGATGCGGAAAAACTCGGTATCAGTTACCCGCAAAGCGTCGGTGTCGGCTTCCAACCGTTGGAGAAAGGAGACAGGATGCCACTCGACACGTTCCGCAAAGACAACCTGTTCGTCAATCTTGGCGCAGGAAATGCTGTCACTATTGATATCAAAAAAGTTCGCAGCCACGCACAGGTGCTGGCCAATCCACGCATCCGTGTAAAAAACAATAAAAAAGCGCTGATTGAGATCGGCGAAAAACTGCCGGTCATCACCGCTGTACTCAATGGCGAACAGACCTCCGAACAGGTTACATATCAGGACGTTGGTCTAAAGCTCGAAGTTACGCCGGACATCAGCCTGGACGGCGAAATCGGCATGGACGTCGACTTTACCCTCAGCAGCCTGGGTCAGCCAGAAACCAGTGATAAAGGACTGAAATATTACGGTACCAATAACCGTACGGCCAAGACCATACTCAGCAGCCGAGATGGGGAAACCCAGATGTTGGCCGGGCTGATAAACCAGGACAGCAAGCAGGAAAAAAGTGGTCTGCCCTGGCTTAGTGATATTCCCTTGATTGGTGGTCTGTTCCGCAGTTCCTCAAATGATGCCAAACGTACCGAGGTGATCCTGCTGATCACCCCGCATATCGAACGCAATCTCGATCTGCCGGGGGGGCACATCAGCACCATTCCAGCCGGTACCGACGATATGCCGGGGGAGCAAAACACCACCCTTCATTCGGCCGGCAAGATTCGACTCGGTAGCGAAGATCCGAACGTACCGCCTTTGGCACCTCCGACCAGTATTCCTGAGGTGCGGGGAGAACTTCCACCGCCGGTATCGCTCAATGAAGCCCCACGGGAACAGACACCAGGATGAAACGCCAACGGGGTTTTACGCTAGTAGAAATGATGGTGACGCTCAGCCTGCTGGCCTGCCTGACCGCCGCCGCATTGCCGCTGGTGGAAAAATATGGCCAACGCCAGAAAGAAGATGAACTGCGGCTGGCGCTGCGCCAAATCCGCGAGGCGCTGGATCGTTACCAACAGGCCGGGGTTGACGGCAGGATTGAAAAGGATGCCGATACGCTCGGCTACCCCAAAAATCTGCACGTCCTGGTGGAAGGCGTCAGCGATAAAAAATCGCCTAATAGACGCAAGATCTATTTCCTGCGCCGCATTCCGCGAGATCCAATGTGCGACTGCGTTGGCACGCCAGACGCCGAAACCTGGCTTACCCGCAGTTCCACCGCCCCCCCCGGGGATTTTAGCGGCGGAAAGGATGTGTATGACGTAGCCTCATCAAGCAGGGCTACAGGCCTGAACGGAGTACCCTATGCGCAATGGTGAAAACGGTTTTACCCTGATCGAACTGCTGGTCGTAATGGCAATCATTGCCACCCTGATGACGCTGGTAGCGCCACGCTATTTCCAGCAAACCGAGCGCGCCCGAGAAGTGGTATTGAAGCACAACCTGAATACGCTGCGCCTGTCGCTGGACCAATATCGCCGCGATCGTATCGACGGGCCGGAAAGTCTGTATGATTTGGTCGATAAAGGTTATCTGCGGCAGCTGCCGCTGGATCCAATGACGCATAGAAACGATAGCTGGAAGGTTGACGCTGATGAACAGGGACAAATCATCAACGTACACAGTGGGGCAACCGAAAAATCGTTGGAAGGCACCGCCTATGCCGAATGGTAGTCGAGAAGGCGGCTTCAGTTACCTGCTACTATTGGCCTGGTTGAGCGTACTGGCTCTCATGATGTTGCGCAGTGAAGAGTATCGGCAAGTCCAGTGGCGACAAGAGAAGGAGGACCAATTACTGTTCAGCGGTGACCAAATCCGCGCAGCTATTGCAAGCTACCGAAAAAAAAGCAGCGCCGGAACCTGTTTCCCTTTGAATTTTCAGCAGCTATTGGACGATAGGCGCAGCGGTCGCTCAGAATATCACTTACGCCGGCTATACCGAGATCCACTCACCGGCCGACAGGAATGGGGAATGATTTATGACGCACAACAACGCTGGATTGGCGTTTACAGTCAGGGGAAGGGTCAGCCGCTGAAAAAAAGCGGCTTTGCGCCGCTGTATGAGGAACGCTTCAAAAAAGCCAAAAGCTATACCGACTGGCAATTCAAAGTAGAAGAAGATGCCGGTGCACCTCTGCCCGCACAATGCCACTCACCGCGCTGAATGCATCAGATCGTAATCGTTTCCACCAGTGTAGGCCACCGGAGCTCACCATGCAGGGTGCCACGCTGCCTATCAGCTATCCTTTTTGCAACATGACGCCAATTCGTTTTCCATCAACTGTTTGACCTGGTGAAGCTGGTTGGCATGACGGTAAAAAATGTGGCCTTGCGGCGTAAGTACGCAAGGCCGGCGACGCAACAGCAACAGCGTTCCCATTTCGCTTTCAAGCGTACTAATACGAAGGGAAACGGCAGAAGAGGTAATAAAGAGTTTTTTTGCCGCCCCCTCGAAACTGCCCGTTTCGACCACGGCCAGAAAAGTATCTATTTTCCTAAAACCCGACTTCATGGCGTAAAATTTCCCGGTATCTGAAGATGAAAATATTTGACAAGGGAATAACTGTAATCCTATGCGCAGGATGATTAGAATCTGACCAATCAGAAAGTATGGCAGCTAGAAGCAATGCGATTATCAATAAATAGACAACAACAAATTAATGGCGTGCTTTCTGATGTTTTTTAACAGCACAACAAGTTTATGCTTTGAGAAACTCAACCAGATTAACATGTGACTTCCGCTTAAGGAGGCGAGTTAGGCTCATTACACCACCATGACTGCCGAGTCATAAGAAACGCCGTCAGTGCTGATAGCTCCTCTTGCGGAAAATAGTGTAAAATCACTTTGCCTTGAATACTCATTAAATATCCAGCCTGGTCGTCGCGTAGCAATCAATTGACATCATTGGCTTGCCACGCGATGTCTAACGACTTACTGACCAAGAACCGGCTGGTCGGTATTACCTTTTAATAAAGCGCTACCATAGGCCGGCGGCGGGATTACTTCTCTTCGCACATCATGATCCAATTGTCATTAACCGTTACCAGATACATTTGGGCGCGAAGGCGCCTGAACACAAGGTTGATCGACTCGTCTCTAGCGCTGAATAGCGTCGAGCTACCGCCAACGTCGTCACTGGGTGACACTTTGATTTCAACGACTTTTCCTGTAACCACAGGTCCGCTGCTACTGACCTGGCTCATATGCAGTACGCGCCGCAGCTTCTTTTTTCCCTGCTGGGCAGATTCCGTTACGCCGAAAATAGAGATCATCCGCTCATCTAGCCAAAAAGTCACCGTGCCATTAAACGCATAACGCTGCATATCATCACCGATAAAATCACCGTTTTCGATTACGCTGGAACAAGGAGCCGAAGGCAACATGCGCCATGAAAGCAATTTTTTCATCGCTACGGCTCCGGCACCGCCCAACGCCAGCGAAAGCATCAGTAGGCCGAAAAATGTGTATACGCGCATCTGGCATCTTCCTTATCTATTTTATTCTGACAATACGCCACCCATATTTTCGGCCCATTGCCGGATATATAAATCTCTTTGGTGGTATTGTCCAAATCACGAGCAATCCGGGTCATCGCGCCTTTGCCAAAATAGGCGGATGAGGTGGCGTGGTAGGTCACATTGTTTTTAACCAGACGGTGGGCAAATAACGTACTGTCATTCTGTACATAAACCCAGACCGCTGGCGCGAAAATCATCACTGAAGCCAACACGGCAAACAGCCAAATGGGACATCGCGCCGTCAGAATTGTCGACAGCGGCACCGTTGAATGGTCAAGTGGCACCGCCGAGTCGTCCTGTCGTTGTTGCAATTCCGGCCACAATTCTGGCGCAACAGCCGGTTCCGACACCGCAATAGCCACTTCGTTATGCTGCGTTTCTGCCCGATCGTCGGCTGCGGAAGTTCCCCCCTCTTTCTTACAGGTAACCAGCACAATGCCGTATCGTGGAATGGTCTTCAGGGACAAGGGAGATAAAGAAGCGTCTTGGAATTTTCTGCGTAGCATTTTTACCAATTGGTGATAGCTGGACTCACTGACGACGACCCCTTGTCGAGTCCATATTTCGTCAATGATGGTTTCTTTGCGACCGCGATTTTCCAGTACCAGCTCCAGTAGTTTTTTCTCGTTGGGCGTAAGATGTATACTCTCCGCGCCAGATACCATTTCCAGGCTAGAATGTGCAGGGTTATAAAAAACCTCCTCACTCAAGGGAATGATTTCATCCATAAAACGCATCCTTATAATTCCTGATTGGCATAGAGATTTCTCATAGCCTGATTCACGCGACAAGCATCTATTAACTACCTAACAAACATTCATGACATGAAAAAATGCTCCCGCTGGCGTAGAGAACCGTGTCTCGAAGAGGGCATATTGAAAGTAGGGAAATACAACGTCCTGCTTTACCTGTTTTTCATATGCCGCCGTAGCACAGAATATCCCAACCTTACGAATGCAGATCCAAACAATTTATGATTAATTCATAATAGAAATCAGATTTTCACTCAAATCCAGAGGAATTTCCTTCGTTCGACCGCTCTCATTCTCAACACTCCAAGCATTCTTCAGACGATTTCAGAACGTAGCATTCGGACATTATTTTACTTTCCACTGCCCAGCCTCAAGATAACCGCGAGGCAATCATCAGTTCCTAAAGTCTTATTGCCGCTGACAGAATTATGCGAAAACAGCCAATGAAACACCCTCTGAGCCTTTATCCAGTTAGCAGCGGCAAATTACACACCAGTGACTATCGTGGCGGTAATGGCGAGCGGGTACCCGGCTACTGAGACAAATGGAGGGCTGATGCCACGCCAGTCTGGGTGTCGATTCATTGGCTGAATTGAGCGGCGACAAGGGCGATGATAAAGCTCGCCTGCCGGGCGTGGCGGGGATGGTGGGGATGGAATGCGGTACTGGTGCCACAGCGCAGCGCTGCGATTAGAAAAATGCAATCTCAGCGTGCGTCTCGACGCCCTGATCTGGCTGGCATATTGCTACAACGCTGCCCCACTATGGTCAACTACCGCCTGCGTCAACCGCTCAGTGGCAGGAAGATGTGTCACACGCTGTTCGCGCAAGCTATGGCGGCGGGACAGCTCGACACCGAGCTAGACGCTTAGAACAGCAGGCGCCGCAAGTCATCTGCCGTCGACGTCTGACGGAAAGATGCGCAGTTTCACCAGAATGGCATACTTTCCGAGTGTCGCACCGAACCCGGCTAAAGAGACAACGTGATTAGGCCATTGCGAGTGGATCGGCTTCGCCATGAACACCAGAAATTAAACGAACCGTTTAATACAGACCATATTATCTGCCACTAACGTGTATCTGAGCATGGTTATTGATAACCTGTGCAATAACCGTATGCCAACCTCTGAACATAGCAGGAAATAAAGGCTTAGGCCTCCCTGGCTCACGCCCCTCGCCGAGCCAGGCCGAACAATTTGGGGTTCATTTCATGTAACATTGTGACCTTCCCCTCCCCTCAGCCATTCTGGCTTTTTATTCTGAAAAAACCGAAAATTCGACTAATCGTTTAATTTAAAAATAGAAGATGGATATCACTTGCAACAGTATTCTCATTACTCCTCACAATATACATCAGTTTTTAAAACAAGCCATCATTCATATAAAAATCACGATCACTTTATCAATTCATCACATTGAGAGCATTGTTCAGACCATAACAATGCAACTATTCTGGCGACGTTTACTGAGAGTTACATCGCGACACAATTGGATATGTGTAGAAATGGAATGGCAGCAAAGCAAAGCGCTACACATTAAAAAATGCAATCACATACATAAGGAATTATTGCTATGAAAAAAACACTTATCGCCATGGGCATGATTATGACCGCTTGTACAACTTATTCGTCGGTCACGCTGGCGGCGACCGGTACAATTCAATTTCAGGGAGCAATCATCGAAAATACCTGTACCGTAAATATCAACGGCCAAGGCACAAATCCTACCATTATTTTAGGGAAGATCGATAAAGCAACATTGGCAACGGCCGGTGCAACGTCAGCAGCCCATCGTATTGAGATAAAACTGACTGATTGCCCGACGGAAAACGAGAGTCCAACAACAGTAAGCGCTCGGTTCGCAGGCGCAGTTGATACTGCGGATAATACATTACTGCAATTGACATCCCCGGATGCGGACACCACTGCTAAAAACGTCGCTATCGAATTTACCGAGAAAAACAATCAGCCATTACCGCTGGGCGCCGCCCCTCAATACAGCGAAAGCATCAACAATGGTGAAGCAACCCTGCTGTACTTTGCCCGCTATAAAGCGACGGGTGCTGCCAGTGTCGGTACAGCCAACGCCGTTGCCGATTACACCATCGTGTATAACTAAACCCTGCCATTCCCAGGCTGCACCCGGTGCAGCCTGTATAAGGACAAACCATGAGCAGAACCCGAAGTCTAACCCTGATCGCATTAATGATGGTTTCCAGTCTGGCACAAGGCAGCGTGGTATTGGGCGGCACTCGTGTAATTTATGACGCAGGTAAAAAAGAGAGTAATATCAACGTCAAGAACCCGACAAAAACCCCATTTCTGGTACAAAGCTGGGTAAAAAACGACGAACACACCGGCGCCAAGGCCCCCTTTATCGTCACTCCGCCCCTGTTCCGCCTGGACGGTAAAAAAGAGAATGTCCTGCGTATTATCAATACCGGAGGAGATTTGCCACAGGATCGCGAATCGCTGTTCTGGTTAAATGTCAAGGCGATCCCCAAATCTACGGATATCGACGCCAATACGCTGCAAATTGCCGTCAATACCCAGATAAAATTGCTGTACCGCCCCAAAAATTTGCCCGGTACCCTGGACGAAGCAGCAAAAGCGCTGAACTGGCAACTGGAAAACGATCAACTGAAAGTCGTCAATGATTCTCCTTATTATATTAACTTCCAAAGTGTGAAAATTAACGGGCAGAATATTGACGCCGCCACTATGGCACCGCCGAAAAGCACCAGCATATTCAAATTAAATAAAGCCATAAAAACCAGCGGTGAAATAAGTTGGAAAATTATTAACGACTATGGCGGCGGCAGCGCACTGATACAGAAAAAATTAAATTAATCACGCCGATACCAGGGCGTTATCTATCTTCTGGCGCCCGCAGACATACGGACATCACTATTATGACTATTTTCCAGGGAGTCTCCGCACCAGCACGCCTGAAGCTGGTGGCCTGCCCGGCTTTTTGCCTGCTAAGCCTGTTTGCTTCTCCATTGCAGGCGCGCGACTATTTTAATCCGGCCTTTTTGGATGGCAATAATGCGCAACAAATACAGGCCGATCTTTCCGTCTTTGAAAATGAAGGCAGCCAAACGCCCGGTACTTATCGCGTCGATCTCTATGTCAACAAGCAGTTCGCCGGCTCCTATGATTTTGATTTCTTCTTGCAACAGGATAACGTAACGGGCGCACATCTACAGCCCTGCCTGGACATTGGCACACTTGACTCCCTAGGCGTAAAAACCGCCGCCTTCCCAATGCTGCAAAACAGCATACACGGATGCGCCAACCTGGCGGTGATTCCACAGGCCAGCGCCGAATTTGACTTCAGCCAGCAGCGGTTGATGCTGAGCATTCCGCTGGCGGCAATGAACAGCCAGGCGCGCGGTTTTGTCGCGCCGGAACGCTGGGACCAGGGCATTACTGCCCTACTGTTAAACTACAGCTATAGCGGTGCCACCAGCCGGGATCATCATGGTAAAAGCAGCAACAGCAATTATCTCAATCTGCGTCCCGGTTTCAACCTAGGTGCTTGGCGGCTGCGAAACTACTCCACCTGGAGTAATGACGGCGGCAAATGGCAATCTGCCTATACCTACCTACAGCGGGATATCGCCGCGTTGCGTAGCCAACTGGTTCTGGGTGACAGCAGCACTTCCCCCGACCTGTTTGACAGCGTACCGTTTCGTGGTGCACAACTCAGTACCGATGACCAGATGCTGCCGGACAGCCTGCGCGGTTATGCACCGATTATCCGCGGCGTGGCACGCACCAACGCACAGGTCACCATCACTCAAAACGACTTTACCATTTACCATAGCTACGTACCGCCCGGCGAGTTCGTTATTGACGACCTGTATCCCAGCAGCAGCGGAGAGCTGAAGGTAACAATCCTTGAGGCCGACGGCAGTAAGCAGGTTTCATTGGTGCCCTATGCCTCAGTGGCTGTGATGCAGCGTGAAGGTCAGTTTAAGTACGAAGCGACCAGTGGTAGCTACCGTTCCTACAACAGCAATGTCGAGTCAACGCCGTTCAGCCAGGGCAGTCTGATCTATGGGCTGCCATGGGACATGACATTGTATGGAGGCATGCAGACCGCCAGCAAATATCAGTCATTACTGCTGGGGATGGGTAAAAACCTCGGCAATATTGGCGCGCTCTCCGCCGATGCCACCCAGAGCTGGGCTCGCCTGGAGGAGCAGTCCAAAAGCCGTGGCCAGTCGCTGAGGCTGCGCTACAACAAAAACATGCTGACCACCGGTACCAACGTTGCGGTAGCTGGCTATCGCTATTCCACCACTGGCTTTTACACCCTCGGAGAAACCTTGAGTAGCTACCGTAATGGCAATGGTAATCATCTGCCGGAGCGGCGCCGTAACCGTACCGAGTTGCGGGTAAACCAGAATCTGGGCAAAACGCGGGGCTATCTGACGGCCAGCCTGATCAACGAAGACTATTGGAACAGCGAGCGCACCACCACCTCCGCCAGCTTGAGCTACGGCAATAGCTGGAACAATATCAGCTACAACCTGAGCTATAGCCTCAATCGAAACACCAGTGATTATGATGGCAGCGGCAGCCGCAGGTACAACAATGACAACCTGTTCAGCTTCAGCCTCAGCGTTCCGTTAAATAAATGGCTGGCTGGTAGCTGGGCCAGCTATCGCAGCAGCGTGGGCGATCACCAGCATGCCACTCACTCCGTGGGCCTGAACGGTACGGCGCTGGCGGACAACAACCTGAACTGGAGTCTGCAACAGAGTCTAGACAGCCAGGGCAATAGCAATGGCAGCGACGCCTCGCTCAGCTACCGTGGCGGTTACGGCCAAATCGGTGCCGGTTACGGCTACAGCCGCGACAACCGTCGCCTGAGCTACAACCTGCAAGGCGGCATGCTGGTCCATGCCAACGGCCTGACGCTGTCGCAACCGCTGGGCGAAACAACGGCACTGATCGCCGCGCCAAAAGCCGGTGGGGTGCAGGTCAGCAACCAAACCGGCGTCGCCACCGACTTCCGCGGCTATACCGTAGTGCCTTATCTGACGCCATACCGCGAGAACACCTTACGCCTGCGGCCAGATACCCTGCCAGAGAATGTCGAACTGGAAATCAACAGCCAGACACTGGTGCCAACACGTGGTGCCGTAGTGCGCGCCAGCTTTGCGCCGGCGGTAGGTAAACGACTACTGATGACTTTGACCCGCCAGCAAGGCGAGCCGGTGCCGTTTGGCGCCATTGTCAACGTGCCTGATGCCAGAACCGACAAAGGCAGCATTGTCGGCGATCGGGGGGAAGTATTCCTTACAGGTATGGAACCGCGAGGAAAGTTGCTGGTGCAATGGGGTAAACAGCCGGATCAACAATGCCAGGTCGACTATCAACTGAGCGAACAGGACCATGCAGCCAGCGGCATCGTTCAGCTAACACAGCAGTGCATTTAATTCACTAGCGATTCGAGGGAATGTTCATGAACAAGAAATTACTGGCGTTGCTGCTGGGGAGCGGTGCAATGATTATATCGGCAACGGCGCACGCCGATCCGGGCGATCTGGATGGTATCTGTTATTACCTTAATGGAAATAACCGCCACCTCGCATCCATTACAGGAGATATGCCAGAAAAAGAGACATCTATCGCATGGAGTACCCCTACAACGTTCGTGGCACGTTGCAATTGCTCAATGGATACCCATAATGAATCAATCGTTTTTAAATTCAAGTCAAAATATCAGCAGCAAAATCCCGCAGGCCCCTCAAACAGTAAAGAATATTTATTATTAGATGCCAACAAAGAGATTTACTCCGCCTTTGACGTCAACGTTATGGGAGGAGCAGGATCGACCGAACCACTTATATTTTCCGATCCCGATTTTGTGGTGGACAACCATCAGGCCACCGTAAAAGATTGTTATGATGAGGGTAACCCGCAAGGATGGGGAACCGGTAATCATGGCATGATGCATTTGTATTTTGGCAAACCTATTACCGGAAGGTACACACAAACTTTTAATGAGGTACTCTCCATTTTTGCCAAAACAAAAAGTGCGGCAAACTTTGATTATAGTAAATTACTGGCAACGGTGAGTTTTGCGATCGACCTGTCAATTCCGGCGCAGTGTCAGCTGGAGCCGGGCATAATTACCGTCGACTTTGGCAAGCTAGCTGCCGCCGATTTCGCCAAGGGCAAAGGAACAGGCACGCAAAGCGTGCCACTAAAAGTCACCTGTAAAAACTCGGAGGATGTTGCCAACGCCAAAATCACGTTTAAACCAACCGATTTTAAAAACGATCTGATCGCCACCAACGATCGGAATCTGGGTATCAAACTGGAACAAGGAAACTCTCAGTTAAAGGGAGACAGCGAGATATTGCTTAACCATGGCGAAGCCACAATATACGCCACGCCGACGCAATCAGGAGAGGAGAAACCGGCAATTGCTGATTTCACCGCTACAGCAACTCTCAACATTGAAATGAATTAATCGCAAAATACTGAGCCACCAGGAATACGTTCTTTAGCGATGAGAGATGTTTCTGCTCATCCACACGGTATTTTATGGATAAAAATAAAAGAAACGGAATATTTCACCATAAAGCTTTTTACCCTAAACAGTAATCAAGGAAGTAGATATGAAGATCATGAATAAAACCAAAATCGCCCTGTTAGTTACCGCCCTGTTCAGTTGTTGTGTCGGAGCCAACGCAGCTGAAAATACCGGTGTTAAACCTTATGCCGTGTCTGACCATACCATCTTTGGTGAGGCTACCAATAATTTTCTGGGTTGGAGCATGACCAATATCGGTAACTTCTCCGATGATGGCACCGAAGATATTGTGGTAACGGCTCCCTTTGCTGAAGCGGACAAAGGCGTGGCATACGTTATTCTGGGTACGCATTACGGCCAGGATTTTGAAAACGTGCAAGATATCGGCCAATTCAGCCGCAGCAACGCCATCAAGATCTTCCATAGCAGACCCTCCAACTCCATTGGCACCAAGCTGATGGGATGGTCAGTGCGTAAAATTGGCGATCTGAATGGTGATGGCCATGACGACCTGGTAATCGCTTCTCATTTGTTCGATCAGGTTTATGTTATCTGGGGCGGTCCGCAACATCGTTCAAACCATACGCGTCTTTCCCGCACCATCGATCTGAACGATATTGATAACGGCAACAGTGACATCGGCATCCGTATCCGCGCAGCCTTCTCCAACGGTACTCCGAACATCGGTGGCTGGTTCGGCACTACGGTCGGCGCTATCGACTACAATCAGGACGGTGCCGTTGACCTGGCTATTGGCGACATCCATGCCACGGATGGACGAGGCGGCGTAGTAGTGATTTACGGCGCTAAAGCCGGCACGCCAAAAACCTGGAAAAATATCGATCTGGAGTTCAAAAACAATCAATGGACCGGTGAAGGCATGGGCGCCTATATCCGTCCAGAGGCCGGTATTCTGTCGCCGCTGCACTCCAACAACGTCAATCTCGGTGGACAAGTCAGCCGCGTTGGCGATATCAACGGCGATGGCAAAGAAGACTTTTTGATTATCGATTCTGTGGCGCAGAACAGCAAAGGCGGCAACGCCGGCACTGGCTATCTGATTTACGGCGATGACTACAGTAGCAATAAACTGCTGAGGCTGGCCGACTTGAATAGTAAAGAGGCCACTCGCATTCACGGCATGCCGGGGGCATTCCTGGGCGGGGCCACCTACTTCTGGAGCAATGATAAGAGCTTCCACAATCACCTCGAAACGACCAGCAACAATGGCACCATCAGTGCCCTGGGCAACTTCTTTGGCAAAACAGACTCGCTCGCCATCAGCTCTCCTTCAGACAATGGCAATCCGAACGAACACTCGGGTCTGGTGTGGGTGATCAAGGGTCAACATGGCGGGTTGAACGGCAATTCCGGCAGCTTGTTCCTGGATTCAGCCAGCACCACCGCCAAAGATTTCACTAAAGACAAAGGGTTCGTCATCCACTCCAACCGCGTCGGCAACGTTGGCGGAAAACTGGACGGCTTTGGCCAGAATATCATCGGCAACGTCGATATGGACGGCGACGGCATAATGGATCTGGTGATCAGCGATCCCAACGCCATACGTGACGCAGAGCAAACCCCGGTTGGTGCGGTATATGTCGTCTATGGTGGCCAAGCAGATCTGGTGGATGCAAAAGTGATTAAACAGAATGGCAAGGTCAATATTCAGGATCTGCTGGCAGCCAAAAAATTAAATGGGAAAGATCCGCTGGCCGAGGTTTATTGGGGAGAAGTGCCTAACGGCAAGTTCGGTACTTCCATTGCCGTCGGCGACTTCAATGGTAACGGCAGAAACGATCTGGCTGTAGGCTCTGCCTTCGTCGACAATATATTTTCAGAAAAAGGCAAACAGACCAATGCTGGCGCAATCAGCTTCTTCTATAACACTCGAACCAACCCAACGCTTTAAATATCAGTTGCAATATCGTTAATAGAGGGGGGATGTCCCCCCTTTTCCCTTCAGTCACACACGTCCACCAGCATCAAGTTTTTCTTTAACAGCGCCGGAGCGGACAGTTCCTGATGGCCAATAAAGTTCAGCGCATACTTGAAACGCTCTCGATAAACTGGCATCGGCTCTAACAGGATATCCCAAACTCCAGCCTGCGGAATTCGCAGATTTACCGGAAAATGGGTAAAACACCCATGATTGAAGCGTCCCTCTTGTCCAACAGCATAAGTTTTATATTCCCTACGATTTCTGCGCAGTAAAATCACCACCGGGTGAGAACAGTGAATGCAGATGACATCGCCGGCGTTGAGAATAACTCGCCGTTGAATAAAAAAATGATTGTCCATGAAAAGACTCCTCTGATACGCCACGGCCGTTGGCGTTGCGAGAGAGATACTAACAGCCTGAAAAAATTAAATTAATCTGCGCACCATGATAAAAATCAGAAAATACCGTTGGCTGTTTTTTTATAAAGTAACCGGCCTAGAGATGCGCAATACAGTAACGTCATTCTCCTTGATGTATGTTACCCGTTGATGTCAGACTCTAAACATAACTTGATTACACCCTCATGGCATATCAGTCGACGATGGTAATTAATCAGTAATTTTTCATTATAGTGATAGAAGCGGGCTAATCATGTCTATTGTTAGCTATGAAATTATCAGAAAACCATCCCTGAAAATAACGTATCGAACGCCATAATAGCCACTCGGACACATAACTCATACCCGTGGAACCATCCTATTAGAAATAATGCAGAACAAATAAAAATGTCCCATATACAATTAGCTTATAATAAGTTGCGCATCATAAAGAGCTGCCTGGCACTACGGCACGGGCACTCTCCCGCTCCTGGCATGTACCTCGGTGCCAGCTCTCTGCAACCACCTTGCTGTGATGGCCAACGTTCGGTAATGTTATTTACGATCCATAACCCCTTCGCTTTCAGGCAATTAAAATAACCACTTGCCACGTATCGAAACGGCTAACTATCACTACACTGTAATGAGCGCACCCAGCGACGCCTCAGGATGCGGCTTGCCTTGGTATTTCACGGCGTTTATCGGTTTTGATGACAGGGTATCAATCGTTCTATGTGGATGGTGCGAATAGTGATGACCAAAAAACTTTCATACTTGTTGTGCTGCATACTGTTGTGCTATTCCAGCCTGTTGTGGAGCGCTGAACCACGCCAGACCCCCAGCGCGGCGGAACAGGCGCGCACCCTGACGCTGCTTAACCAGCCGGTGGTGATGCTGCAAGCCAAATTCGGCCTGACGACGCCGGAAGAGCGCGTGCAGCGCATCGTGCGCAACCTGCGCGCGCTCAACCAGCAGGATCTGCAACAGCCGGTTGAGATCGCTACCATCACCCGCTATCAGCAACAGGCGGTGGTGTTTTCGATCAATAAAAAGCCGTTTATGCTATTGGCGCAGGGCGATCTCGACGAGGGAGACGATCTCAATCTGGCGCAGGCCAGCCGGTTGGTACTGCAACGGCTGGAAAACCTCCGTCACGCATTAATCGAACAGTATTCCCCGCATTATCTCCTGCTGTCTGCGCTGAAAAGCGTGGCGGGAGCCGCCGCGTTAGTGACGGTGTGCTGGTTCGCCTACCGCTCGCTGGCGTATGTAAGACGGTATTACGCCGCCAGAAAACAACAAAACAAACCCGGTCTATTCCCGCAGTTACGCAGTTTCCTCGGGCAGTTTGAGGTGCGGCTCTACGCCTGGCTGATGGGTATCCTGTGCGTGCTGGGGTTTTATCTATGGATTAGCTGGGTATTGCGGCTCTTCCCGTATACGCGGATATGGGGGATGGAACTGGGCCAATACACCCTGCAGCTGTTCCAGCGCATTGGTCTGGTGATCCTGTCTGCCCTGCCCGGTTTATGCGTGGTGATCGCCATTTTTGTCATCACCGGTTTTATTGTCAAACTGATTAAAGTGGTGTTACTGCGAGTGGAACGCGGCATGCTGCATATTCCCGGCCTGCATCCACAAACCGTCGGCGTCACGCGGAAATTGATCAGCGTGGCAGTCTGGCTGTTTGCCCTGTCTGCGGCCTACCCGTTTTTACCCGGCGCCAATTCGCTGGCCTTCAAGGGCATCAGCGTGTTTTTCGGCCTGATGTTGACGCTCGGTTCTGCCGGCGTCATGAACCACGCCATGAGTGGCCTGGTACTGACCTATTCACGCGCGTTGCGTAAAGGCGACATTATTCGCGTTGCCGATAATGAAGGGGTGGTCAGCGAGGTCGGTATGCTGGCCACCAAGATCGTCACGCGGGAAAACTACGAGGTCACCGTCCCCAACGCGGTGGTGGTCAGCGGCAGAATCATCAATCTCAGCATCCACGACGGCCCCCCCGGCGTCAACATGACCACCAGCGTTACTATTGGTTATGATACGCCGTGGCGCCAGGTACATGCGATGCTGGAACTGGCCGCCAGCCGTACCCACGGATTGGATAACAGCCAGCCACCGATCGTACGCCAGCTCAGTCTGATGGACTGGTACATCGCCTATGAACTTCAGGTCAGACTGCTGGCAGGTGAATCCCTGGCCGGAGTACGTAGCGAGCTGCACGCGCATATTCAGGATGTATTCAACGAGTTTGACGTGCAGATTATGTCACCGAACTTTGTCAGCCAGCCTGAACTGCCGGTACTGGTGAAAAAGGAACACTGGTACAGCCCGCCGGCGCAGCCATGACAGGCTGGCGGGTTAGGCTTGCCAACGGTCTCGGCCGCCCTGCTTGGCGCGGTATAGCGCCGCATCGGCTTCTAACAGCAGTTGCGCGTCGCTTTTGTTCCCCGCCGAGGCAGCAAGCCCCATGCTGACGCTGACCACCTCGCTAACCTCCGACGCGGCGTGTGGCAATGCCTGGCGGCGGATACGCTGCTGGATGCGCTCTGCCACCACCTGTGCACCGGCGAGCGACGCATCGAACAGCAACAGCAAGAACTCCTCGCCACCGTAACGTGCAACCACGTCTTCCGGTGAGCGCACCGACGATTTCAAGATCGCGGCAATATCACGCAAGCAGCGGTCACCGGCAGGGTGGCCGTAACGATCGTTGTAACGCTTGAAAAAATCGACGTCGATCATGATTAGCGCAAAGGGACGCTGGCGGTCGGCGGCAACGGCAAGATGGTGTTCCATTGCGCGTCGATTGGCGGTTTCGGTCAATGCATCCTGATTGGCCATGGTTTCCAGACGGGAAATCAACAGCCGGTTATCCTGATATCGCTGCCAGTTTTCATTAAACCAGTGCAGCAGAATGTAACGCCCGTACAGCAAAATGAACGCCAGCAACAGCCAGATAATTACAAACCGCATATTCAGCCCGGCGTTGAGCCTTACGCTGGCCATCAGGCAGGTCAGCCAGATTGGCAACAGAAACAGCAACAATCCCTTGGGGTAAAAATACAGCGCGCCGAGCGCCGTCAGCATTAAAATAATGGTCAATGGATAAGAAAACGGCAGACGCCACACGGTGACGAAGTAGAAACAGCAAAAAGACCACAGACAGCTCAAGGCGAACAACAATAGCGCCAGCAGCGTTTGCCAGCCAGGCGATAGCCTGGCTTCGGTGCGCAACAGGCTGCTTAACATGCCCAGCGAAATAGCCACGATCGCCAGCATCAACATATCGATCTCGTGCAACATGTCGCTGCGCGTCGCCAACGTTTGATCAAAGTGATAGAACAACACATTACGGAAGATGATAATCAACGCAAAACTGATATTGACGAAGGCAAACCAGGGCATACTGCGCGCAAGCGCCTGGCTGACCATTTCTGCCCTGCTGCCCCAGACGGGCAGAGTTGAAGCGCTCGCTTTGCGTTGTTCGCGGGACATTGCCGACGGTTCCTTTTGGTGCTGATGAGATATAAAGCCGTATTATCAACCTGCTACGGCCTACGCAGCATGTACCAGAGCCGTAGCGGTTGCAAGTGTTCAGCCAGGCGAACATCGGGGATGTGCACGCCAGACATAAGGTAAAATTTATAAATAAACAGTTCTATGCTGGCAACGCAGCTGGCTGTGAAGGTAAGTTTCCCACAGTTTTACTTTATGGATACTTTCCTCATGTTCGCAGTCGTTAATACCCCCCATATCAAAAAAGTGCTGATTGCCACGCTGTTGCTGGCAGGGTGCGCCAGCAACGATAACCCGGTAGTCAGTGAAGTCAATGCCATCTCCTTCCCGGCAAACCTCGAAGCAGCCAGCAACAACGGCGATGCTGCCAGCTTGCAGCCCCTGTACCGCGACAATAAACGCATTATTGACCAATTCAGCAATCAGATAAGAAAAGCCTGTATCGATCCCATTAGCCAGGCGGAAGTATTGAATATACGCAGTCAGGCACGCCCCGCCTTCAACGCGCTGACCAAACTTGAACAGTTTGGTGAACTGAACGAGATGTTTCTTAAACAGCAGAATAGAGACGGATTGGCACAAATCAATACGGCATTAAAACCGCTGACAGCCCACCTTTCGTAACCTGCAACGATCCCCCAACGCCCGCCATGATGGGTACCGGGGGATCGTGATGGCACATAACCCAACCGTCGACCTCCCGGCATTCACCGGGATGATCCCCGTTTAGAACACCAGGCTCACCGAGGTATAAATGCCATCCGCCAAGGTGTTATTGCGATGACCATTTTTGCCCTTCAGATCGATATAACGATACCCGGCCTCTACCGCCATCAGCGGAATCACCTGCCAACGCACTCCGGCATTGCTTTCTACGTACTCCTCCACGCCGCTGGACAGCGAATCCGGAGAATAATAGGCATCGCCGAAGACGGTAAAGTGCTCACCCAGCGGCAGCTGTGCGCCGCCGCCAACCGCCAGTGCATAGCCTTCATCGCCGTCGTCGGGATTGAGGTACAACGCCTTGCCGCCCATGGTGAACAACACCGGCCCCAAGGGTAAATTCAGCCCCATTCCGAGTCCCGCGACGTCGCCATCGTCATCGCTGTGCGCCCAGTTCCCACTGAAGGTCAACCCGGGATCGCGACTACCGAAATCAACGCTAACGTCAGTCCAGTTTTCGCCGGCCTCACCGTGCACACCAACGGCCAACGCCGACGCCGACATTAACACTCCCCCCAGTAAACACCCGGTTTTTATCCACTTCATACTTATCCCCACCGTTGGCAAAATGCCTGTTACGAACGCAAAAAAAGCCCGACGGAAAGCTCGGGCAATACATCAAAAGTTTTATCTGAGGTGTGGCTTACGCCTGAGGTGCGTGTTGCCCGGCGATTTCAACCACTACCCGGCGGTCTGGCGCCAGGCAGTCGATACGTTGGCTGCGCGCGCTGATACCATCACACTGGGTTCCGGTTACCGATTCGCTGGCACCACGTCCCTGAGCTTGCACATTGGCCGCTGGCATACCCAAACGAACCAGCTCATCGGCTACCGCCTGGGCCCGACGGGACGACAGTTGCTGGTTATAGTCGGCGGAACCGATGCGGTCGCTGTAACCAATCACCATGGTGGTCTGATCTTTGGCTGACTGGATTTCCGGACGGTTATACAGGTCACGCACCGCGGCCTGCCCCTGCGGCGACAGTTCGGCGGAGTTGTAGCCGAACATGACGTCCGACTTCAGATTGAAACGCTCGGGTTCAACCGGCCCGGCCACCGGCGCGACGACCACTGCGGCGACCGGGGCCGCATGTTGACCGAAGCGATACACCACGCCCGCGGTCAGGGAGCTGACGTCGGCGCTGGCACCAATCTGATTGACGTTACCAACGTTGCTTACCCACTGATATTCAACGCGTCCCGCCCAGTTATCGTTAAAGGCATACTCGGTGCCCACCGCAGCCAGCGGTCGAACGCCGGTTTCGAACTCGCTGTGGCCGGCATGGTCGGTTTCTGCCCGGTAGGCCATAGCGCCGGCACGGCCATAGAGATCCCAGTTATCGGTCAGGCCGTAACTGGCTTTCATTGATAATTGTAACCCCTGGCTGGCCAATTTTGTGCCGGCGACGCCGTTATTGCCGTTGATCTGCATATTGCCGAGATAATCATAGCCGCCTTCAACAGCCAACCACGAGTTAATCTGATAACCGGCAAATACGCCGCCGGCGGTGTTGTCTTTGTTAAAGTCAAAATCGGTGGCATGATCCAGGTTATCGCTAAAGTCTTTATCCGCGCTGGCATCAAAATAATGCGACCAACCAAGTTTCGCGCCACCGTACCAGGTACCGGTATCTGCGGCGGCGAAGGCTTGAGACACAGCGCAAGCATTTAATACAATGAGCGCGACAAGTGTTTTTTTCATAATATTCCCTGGCTATAATTACACTCGCCGTCGATGAAATATTGACGGCAAGGTGGATTGTTAGCGGAAATAATAAAACAAGCGTTGGGACGCCTCTATTATTTTATGGTTTAATTTTAAATTATTAAAAAATAAAGAGGCTAGCCCCTGAACTTGGCGCAATAATGATGGCTCAACACCGGTCAGGCAAGGTAGTGATGCTCAACAGATAGCCACCGCGCTTTATCTCGATGTGATTATTGTTTTTCAGTTCAGCAATAACGTTCAATATACTGCTGCGCGAAAGCAACGTTCTTTCCTGCATATATTCCAAGATTGACGTCCTCAAGCGCGTATCCAACGGCAACTTAATCAGCTCAAGCAGATGATCGCGGATGATCAAATAGGTTCGCTGCTGCACCAGCAGCGCATCGCGGTAAAAGAGATAGCTGGTGTAATAGGAGAGCAACACCGTGGCGTCCTGCCAAAGGCCTTGCGCGGTAAACACCGCCTTGGCGTCACTGGCGTTCAACCGCAGCAGGGTTGACGGCGTCTCCACCCGCAAAATATGGCAGCGCAGCGGCTGAATACTTTCGGCCAGGCCAAACAGCGTTTGTTCATAGGCTGTAGCGATCAGCAAACCGTCAGACACCCGCAGTATCGACAGCTCACCACTCTTGACAATGTAAAACTGCGGCTCACCCTTGTATTCCCAGTTCAGGCGCTTACGCGGCATCACGCTCATTGGCTTCGCCAGGGGTTCCAACGCATCAAGCAAACGCTGGATCGACGCTTCAGGCCGAACGGGTTGCATAATCATCACGGTTCCTCAGGAATATCTGGTTTACTCTGTTTATTATAATTAAATTTATTGCTCAGCGTTGTCCAGCGCTTTCGTTTGTTCTTATAGCAGATGAAATTTAATTTTAAACAGTTTAACGCTGGCGCAGCGGATTAATTGTTTTTGCCATTGGTTATTACCGCCATGGAATGGCTACGGCTCAGGGCTTTTCCACGGCGTTATTATCAGTTACCTATTTGGCCATGTTTCGTGCGCCAGTGCTGAACAGGATATGGGTTATCACCGCGTTGACTGGCGGCAGCGCTTGTCAAGCGACCATTTTGCCTTGGTATGACAACCGGCGATAAGGCAAAACGCGCAGCGTCGGCATTGCGTGCCGCCCGATCCTGCGGGTCTGGTTACCTTCATCAGGCCCTAGAGCGGCGGATCTGTCGTGAAAAGTCCGCATCAATTACCGCGTCAGGCGGGCGCACGATCAGACTGCGTTGCTTGAGTTGCTCAAACGGCAGGTCATTGTTCAACAGGCCGAGATCGTAGACATAGCGGTCGGCATAGCCGCTAACCAGCACCCGCCAGTGGTAACGAATGGCCGGAGAAACGGCGGCGGCATGCCGCAGGATATTGCTGGTGCAATTGTTGTACAGCGTGTGATAAAACTCGGGCCGCTGGCTAAGTTGATCGATACGCCGCAGATACTCCAGCAACAGCTGGCGCACGGTTGGCGCCGCGATCTGCACCGGGTAGAGATACACCTGCTCGCGGCGAACGTCGGTTCTTACGCCGATCAGGTCACGTTCATCGGCAACCACATAAGTCAGCATGTAATAGTTGAAAAAGCCGCGCCAGGTGGAAAAAAACTGGCCACGGCTACGGCGGGTTTCGATGGAAATCGCCAGATGGCGGCCATCCTGAAAGCCAAAGCTCAAAAAAAGGTGCGCAATTGATTTTCCCGACCAATAGGATGCGATGACATCCACGGTTGCAGCCTGATTAAGATCGTATTCGGCGTCGTACCAATCCGGGGAATAATCATCACGGGTGCGATAGGTGAAATTACGCACGTTACGCAATGTCACCTTGCCCTGCACACCCCACTCCACCGTCGGCAATCTGGCATATTCCGTCAGCCAGTCGCGTTCGTTGCTCGGCTTTGACGCCGGCCAGCGCAACGGAGCCATTATTGCGAAACGCCTTTGCCGTCCACCTCAGCCTGCACCGCCGAGGCGTTTGGCTTGTCTTCCCGCCACTGTTTACGTAGCGAGAAGATTTTACGCACCGCACGCTGCGCCGTGGTCAGCCAACCGGTAGGCCGTGGATCCGCCAGCATGCTGAGTGCGCGGGCATAATCCAGCGTCAGGCCTGGTGTCCAGGCCATGGTTTTTGCCCGCTTGCGGATCTGCACCGCAACCCAAAGCTCCGGAGTGGTCAAAATCTTGGTCAAGGCGCGCCAGTGACCGTGCCGGCCCCAAATTTTGCCGGCCACCCCCTCCAATGCAGCTTCCAGCGCCAGCGCCACGCTGCTGGAGCAATTTCGATGCGTCAGGTTGTAGGTTTTGTCCTGGCGGTATACCTGCCAAAAACGTTGCAGCCGGGCGGCGTCGTAATTACGAATACGCACCCGCACCGTTGACGGGCACCATTCGCTGGATTCGGTCATGTAATCAGGTTGGAACACCCCGGCGACATTGTTTTCCTCGGTGGCGCGCAACAGGCGGGTAAACTGCTCCGGGGAACGGTCAATGTCTTCGGCCGGATACAGACTGATATACACGCCTTCAGGCGCTTCCAGCGCGGCGTGACCGGTGGAGATCACCCCGTCTTTATCTACCGCGGCAATATATCGGTCGATCACCGGGTGCGGCACCGTGGCGTTTTTTGACGATCCCACCGGCGTCCAGACGTGTACCGTCAGCGCCGGCTCATCATCGGCCGGCGGCCCTTCCCAGAGGGTCAGTTGGGGCCGGGTATCCGCACTGCTGGACTCTTCAGCCGCCTCGTTGCCCTGTACCGCCGGGTTGATGTCCATGCGCTTGACACGCATCGCCAGCATCAACATGTTCCAGCCGCCAAAGATCAGCCCCAGGCCGAGGCAATAGGGTACGGTGCCAACGTAATGCGTCGGATATGGCTGGTAGAAAAAGATCGCCAGTGCTATCTCTATCACACCGCCCACCACCGCCAACCTCCAGTTTTTGTAACGCACCACCGTGGCGCTGATGGTTTGCAACAGGCCATCGGCCAAAAACAGCGTGCCAAAGATCATCGACAGCACAAAATGGCCATGATGATGACCGGCCAGAATCAGCAGCGCCGCCAGCACAAAGGCCCCACCCTTGACGTAGCGCAGCGTGCGCTGCCCGCCAATGCCGGTGTGCGCCACCATCAGCGTTGCTATCCCTTCCGCCAGCAGTAGCCAGGCAAACGGGTTGAGCGGAAAATAGAGCGCATTGTCCAGCGCGTCGATGAAGATCACCAGGCCGGCCAGTATTCCCAGCCAGCCGATCACCATCAGACCACGCCAGCGCGCGCGCAGATAATCAACCCCCAACAGAATCATCACTAACTGAACCATCGCCCAGCATCCTCCACGTTAAAAATGATCGTTAGCGTTGCGTTAAACGCCACGACGCTTATTTTTGAGGGCAAACAGCGTAAACACCGCACACATCAACGCTGCCATCAACGGCAGCCCGTGAGTATTGAAGGCCATCGCGACGCCGCCCAGCGTCGGGCCAAGCAGCGCGCCCAGCCCCCATGCCACCGACAGCAGCGAGTAAATCCCCACCAGCTCGCCACCGTTGAAACGCTCCCCAACCAGGGTAATCATCACGGTGTAAATACCGACAAACACCCCACCCCAAACGAACAGCAGCGTATACGCCAGCCACGGATAATTGAGCGACATCGGCCACAGCAACGCGCCCAGCGTTGACAGCGCCGCCAGCACCACGATCAATCGCTGGCGGTTGAAACGGTCGGCCAGCCAGCCAATGGGCAATTGCAGCAGGATAGCGCCAATCATTAATACTGAAATCAGCGAGGTGGCTGACGGTTCATTCCAGCCCAAATTCATCGCGTAGACAGAAAGCAGGTTCATGCCAGCCGACTCCAGCCCGGCGTTCAATACCGTCGCCGCAACGGCAACCGGCGCCAGGCGCAGATACAGCATTGCCGGTTTGGACTGATGGGATTCCGCCGGCAGGGGTTTGATCGCCGAACAGGCCACTACGCTCGCCGCCAGTAGCGCAATCACCGCGCCAATAAAGAAGGCGATAGCACCACTGCTGCCAACGCCGGCCAGAATCAACGGTCCCAGTGCAAAACCGCAGGACAGACTGGCGGTATAGGCGGCTAGCACCCGTGCACGTACCGTTTCTTCCGCCATAAAGTTCAGCCAGGTCTCAGTCACCACCAGCATGATTTCGCTCATTGCCCCCAGCAATAGCCGCAGCAAAAACCAGATGGCGATCGGCGTATAGGGAAACAGACACAGCACCAACGCTGAAATCAGCAACGCACTCAACATCAGCGCTTTGGCGGAGTAGCGCCGGCACAGCCGGGGCAACAGTGGCGCGACAATAAACACGCCAACCGCATGCAGTGCCGCATTGACGCCGATAAAGGCTTCGCTGTAATTCATGTTCGCCAGCTTGATGGCAATCAGCGGTGCACTCAGGCCATAGGTCAAGCCAAAGATCATCGCCGCGAGCAGCACGCCGATTTTATTGCGAAGAAATGACACTATGATTAACCCCTTATCATTTTACTGACGACTGCCAGGTGGCAGACGACGGATAAGCTACTGACTGAACGACATCAACCTCACTGGCGCGCACGATAAGATGCAGAAAATCACTTACTTGGCTAAATCAAATGAGTTCAGCTAAAAATTAGCAGCTAATCCGCAATTTACCAGATACCTGAGGCAGGTTTTACGCACATACGTTCGGCACAAACGCCCTCCGGCAAACCGATGGCACCATTGGCGCAATAAATTACACCGCCTGCTGAGCACGTTGATAGGTTTATAGCGCTCGACAAATGCAGTCAACGACATTATATTTCCAGATAAATAAAACAATGTTTCAATTTTAAACTCATCCTGTTCACTACGAGGTTTCAGTATGTTCACGTTCAAACAAGATACCCGTCTGGAGGATCTTGGCGGCGGTGTGTCACGGCGCATTCTGGCCCACGGCGGCACCATGATGGCGGTGGAGGTCAACTTCAGCGCAGGGGCGGTAGGCCCCCTGCACAGCCATCCACACGAACAGCTCACCTATGTGCTGTCCGGCCGCTTTGAATTCACCATCGGTGACGAAACCCATCAGGTGGCGGCAGGCGATACGCTGTATAAGCAACCCAACGTGGTACACGGTTGCGTCTGCCTGGAACCCGGTACCTTGCTGGATACCTTCACCCCGCAGCGCGAAGACTTTTTACCTTAGTTATACCTCGCCCCCATCCTGTCCCTTCGCCGCGGCAGCAACGCCGCGGCTAATGCATTTGTTTTAACCTGCGTCACATTCTGCAACATATATCGGCCATTTTTTGCCCAACACGATCACAAATCCCGTCGCTGCCATTAGGCCAACCAATCTGCCATGTTGTATACAAGTTGCAGCAAATGTTATCCATTTGTTTCAACCTCTGGTACTTACTATGAAAAATAGAAAAATCAAGCTATTAGCAGGTATCACTGCGGCCATCGCCGTGGTGGCGCTAGCTATCGCCGGCAAGGCGGAGAATGCCGACAAGACCTTTTTGTCAGTAGCTACCGCCTCTACCGGCGGCACTTACTACCCGATGGGCGTCGGACTGGCTAACGTCTGGAGCAATCTGCTGAAGCAGGACGGTATCCAGGTCACCGGACAGTCCTCGGCCGGTTCGATAGAAAACATCGATTTATTGCAGAAAGATGAGGCGCAGCTGGCCATTCTGCAAAGTCTGATTGCCACCGAAGCCTATGAAGGGGTGCGCAATTTCGACCGGCGAGCCTATAAAGACCTGCGCTCCATTTCGATGCTATGGCCCAACGTGGAACACTTCGTGATGCTGGAAAGCAAGGTGAAAGACGGCACCTTAAACGACATTGCCGGCAGCCGTTTTTCGGTAGGCCCGCAGGCCAGCGGCACCGAACAATCCACGGTGGTGATCCTGCAAGGCATCAAGTTGAGCAAAAAATCCATTTCACCTGAGTACCTCGGCTATGGAGATACCGTTTCGGCGATGCGTGATGGCCGACTTGATGGCGGCGCATTACCCGCTGGCGTACCGGCCGCCGCGGTCACCGATATGTACGCCAGCGGCGTTCCGGCGCGCATTCTGGACGTTACCGACCAGCAACTGGCCAGTATCAACGCCATTGCCAATGCCTGGTTCCGCTTTGAAATAAAGCCGAATACCTATCCGCGGCAGAGCAAGGCGGTCACCACCATCGCCCAGCCAAACATTCTGGTTTCCATCCGGCAAATAGATGAAAAGATCGTTTATGACCTGACCAAAACCATGTTCGAAAACCTGCCGGAAGTGCATCAGGTGCACAGTTCTGCCAAATACATTTCGTTGGAAAATGCGCTAAAGGGCGTTTCTGTGCCGCTGCATTTGGGCGCCTATCGCTATTTCCGCGAAGTCGGCATCAACGTACCTGATTATCTGGTGCCGCCAGAAGCGGCTAGCGCAGACGATGCGTCTAAAAAAACGGAGGCGTTATGAACGCTGAAAAACTGACGCCACCGCCGGTGGTCGATCTGGATAAAGAAGCCGGCACGGGTAGTCGCCCGCTGGCCGGCATCACCTTGCGACTGGCTACGCTACTGGCGATGGCCATTTCGCTATATGCCATTTATTCCAATGCATTGGCCAATACCCAGGAATTCTATCGCAACACCACCTTTCTGAGCGGGATCCTGATCCTGGGATTCATCCTGTTCCCGTTCTCCAAAAAACACGCCACCAGCGCGTTCAACCGCTGGGATTACTTATTCATCACGCTGACGCTGGTGAGTTACGGCTATTTTTACTTTAACTACGTCGATCTGCACGTGGTACGCAAAAGCATTCCCAATACTACCGATTACCTGATGGCGGCATTGGGCATTGCGGTATTATTCGAAGCCGCACGGCGTACAACCGGCTATTTCATCCCCGGTCTGGCGACCTTTGCCATCGTCTATGCCCTGTTCGGGCAATATTTCATGGGTATATTCGGCCACGGCGGTTTTTCGGTTGAGCGCTTGCTGTACCGGCTGTTTATGACCAGCGAAGGGATATTTGGCATTACCCTGTCTACCGCCTCAACCGCCATCGTGGTCTTTATCCTGTTCGGCGCGTTTCTCAGCGTCAGCGGCGCCACCCAACTGTTTAACGATTTGGCGCTGGCGATGGCCGGTCGTCGTCGTGGCGGACCGGCGCAGGTGGCGGTGATCTCATCGGCGTTGACCGGCTCGCTGAGCGGTAGCGCGGTGGCCAACGTTGCCACTACCGGCACCTTCACCATTCCGCTGATGAAAAGCATCGGCCTGTCGCCGCGTTTCGCCGGTGCGGTTGAAGCCACCGCGTCGACCGGTGGCATGATCATGCCGCCGATTATGGGCGCAGCCGCATTCATTATGGCCGGTTTCCTTGGCATTTCTTATACCACCATCGTGATTGCAGCCATCGTGCCGGCACTGCTTTACTACGCGGCGCTGATCATGGCCATCGATCTGGAAGCGAAAAAACAGGGCCTGAAAGGCCTCAGCAAAGAGCATATTCCGCAGGTCAAAGCGGTGCTGAAGGCGCGTGGGTTATTACTGCTGCCGCTGGTGATCGTCATCGGCACTCTGCTGATGGGCAAAACGCCGATTTATGCCGGCTTCCTGGGCATTGTTGCCATTATCGTCGCCAGCTGGATCACGCCGGACAGCACGGTGCGCATGACGCCGAAGAAAATCGCCGAAGCGCTGAATGAAGCGGCACGCGGTTCCATTCAGGTAACCATCGCCTGTGCCGCCATTGGCGTCATTATCTGCGTGGTAACCATGACCGGTATCGGTTCTACGCTGGCGTTCAATATCGTTTCAATGACCAACAATACCTTGTGGATGATACTGCTGGTGGTGATGCTGGTGTGTATTGTGCTGAGCATGGGACTGCCCTCGACCGCGTTGTATATCGTGGTGGCGGTTACCGTATCGCCGATCCTGATCAAGGCCGGCGTGATGCCGTTGGCCGCGCACTTCTTCGTGTTCTGGTTTGGCGCGCTGTCGAACATTACCCCGCCGGTGGCGCTGGCAAGCTATACCGCAGCCAGCATCGCCCGCGCCGATCCGATGCAGACCTCGTGGGATGCGGTGCGGCTGGCGCTGCCGGGCTTTATCATTCCGTTCATTCTGGTTTATAACCCGGCGCTGCTGATGCAGGGCGAGGATATGAACGTCTTTTCCATGATTCACATGATCGTCACCGCGCTGGTTGGCATCTATGCGCTGTCAATTGCCAGCGCCAATTTCTGGCTGATGAAAACCCACTGGCTGGAGCGGCTACTGTTTATCGTTGCCGCCATCATGCTGATCAAGCCCGGCCTGTTGACCGACCTGGCCGGTGCCGCGCTGATTGTCAGCGCTGGCGTGATGCACCTGCTGCGCTATAAACAACGCGCCCCGCTGGCCGCCAACCTGCCGGAGAGCAATGAATGATTCACAAGGTCACGCGCCAGAAAGCATCGCATCAGGTTTTGGCGCAGTTAAAAGCCGGAATTAGTGACGGCACTTTTCCGGTGGGCGAAAAATTGCCGTCGGAAAATATCCTGGCCGACGCCTTTGGCGTCAGCCGGGTGCCGGTGCGCGAAGCCCTAGGCGTGCTCGAAGTCAGCGGCATTATCTCCTCGCGCCAGGGCGGTGGGCATCGGGTTGAGCAGCATTCGCTGCTGAGCAAGTACGAACCGTTAATGATGGAGATAGCCAACCGCGACGAAGTCGAAGCGCTGCTGGAAATGCGTGAAGTCATCGAACAGCAGGCTGCCGGCATGGCCGCCGAACGCCGTAGCGCAGAGGAACTACAGGCCATCGAACAGGCGTTTATCGCGTTTCGTGACGCCACGCTGCATGAACAGCAGCTCGGTTACCAACAGGACTATCTGTTTCACCGCGCCATCATGCAGGCGTCACACAATCCGTTTTTCGTGCAGATACTCGACAACATGCACGAACTGTATCTGGGCGTGCTGATTTATTCCCTCCGCAAGAACCGTGGTCGCCTGGCGGAACGGCAACGGGTAATCGAGGAGCATCGCCAGGTGTTGTTGGCGATCAAGGCCGGCGATCCGGCTGCGGCCATTCGCTGCATGCAACGCCACCTGAGCAACGTACGCGGCAAACTGCGCCGACTTGAAAACGAAAATATGGAATAAAGCATGTATGACGTTATCGTGATTGGCGCCGGGCTGGTTGGGCTCGGCGTGGCGAACGCGCTGCAGGAAAGCGACCCGCAGCGGCGCATTCTGATTATTGACAAAGAAGCCGGGCCGGCGGCGCATCAGAGCGGCCACAACAGTAATGTAGTGCACTCCGGTATTTACTATACCCCTGGCAGTCTGAAGGCTCGGTTGGCCAAGCAGGGCAATAAAACCCTGTTTGACTTCTGTCGCCAACACGACCTGTATTACGACCAGTGCGGCAAAGTGATTGTCGCCACCCAGCTGAACGAACTGGATGCGCTGGAAAACATTTATCGGCGCGGGCTGGAAAACGGCCTGGCGGTTTCACGCCTGAGCCAGGCGGAACTTAAACAGCGCGAGCCGCACGTCAACGGGCTGGAGGCGTTGCTGGTGCCGGACGCCGGCATCGTCAACTACGCGCAGGTAGCCGCCAAACTGGCAGAACTCATCCAGCAGCGCGGCGGAGAGATAGCCTACCGTCAACGAGTCGAGGCCATCGACGAATACACCGACAGAGTCGAGGTGCGCACAGCGAACGCCAGCTACCGGGGGAAATGGCTGGTGAACTGCGCCGGCTTGTTCAGCGACCGCATCGCCAAACTGGCGGGCTACGACACCGGTATGAAAATCGTGCCGTTTCGCGGCGAGTATTATGTGTTGAACAGCGACAAGAATCACCTGGTCAACCATCTGGTGTATCCGGTTCCCAACCCGGACTTTCCGTTCCTCGGAGTGCATTTTACCCGCATGCATAACGGCAAGCGTGATGTAGGCCCCAATGCGGTATTGGCATTCAAACGCGAAGGGTATCGCAAACGTGACATCAACCTGAAAGACCTGGCCGAGGTATTGAGCTATCGCGGTTTTTGGAAGATTGCCGGCAATTATCTCGGCGAAGGGGTTGCCGAGATCCGCCGCTCGCTGTCACGCCGGCTGTTTACCGAAAACGCGCAGCGCCTGATCCCGGCGTTGCAGGCGAGTGACTTGCTCCCCGGGCCTGCCGGCGTGCGCGCCCAGGCGCTGACCGTCGACGGCAAATTGGTGGATGACTTCCATTTTGTCAAAGGCAGCCGCTCGCTGCATGTCTGCAACGCCCCCTCCCCGGCGGCCACCGCCTCACTGGAAATCGGCCGAGAAATCGTGCGCCAGCACCTGTCGGCGCTGTAACGACGAACGGCATCGCCGATACACGCGGCATGCGATGCCATTCGGCAAGAGCCGAATGGCATTTAGCGTTAACGGGTGTCAGTGGCCGTCATGGCTTCGCCGCATACTGCTGCCGATTGGCCGGGGTCACCAGCTCAAACGGGATCCAGTAATAAGGCTCCAGTTTCTCGCCTTTGATCATACGCTGCGCCACCGCCACTGCCGCCTTGCCCTGGCCGACGGCATCCTGGAACACCGTCACCTGCAATTTGCCGGACGCCATGGCTTGCAGACCATCCGGGGTGGCATCGATACCGCCAATCAATACCTTGTCATCCTTTTTACCGGCCTGTTGCAGCGCCATAATGGCGCCAATGGCCATTTCATCATTATTGGCCGCCACGATGTCGATCGACTCGCCGTTGGTGAGCCAGTTCATCATCAGATCCATGCCTTCGCTGCGTGAATAGTTGGCGCTCTGTTTCTGCACTATTTTCATCTTTGGATACTTGGCCACTATCCGTTCAACATCGCGGGTGCGTTGTAGCGCACCGGCATCCGTCAGGTTGCCGATCATCACCGCCACATTGCCCTGGTAATTGGCCAATCGAGCCAGTTCCTCCATCTGCAAGGTGCCGGACTCTTTTTCATCCGAGCCGACAAACACCACGCCGGGCGGTAACTGGCTGTCACCGGGAGTACGGTTCACATACACCAAGGGTATTGCCGCACGCGTCACCATCTTGCTGATCGCCGGGGTGCTGGCAGAGTTGACCGGATCGACGATAATCGCATCAACGCCGGCGCTGATAAAATTCTGCACTTGATCGGTCTGACGCCCGACGTCACCGCGCGCGTCTTCGAATTGCACGGTGATGCCGCGCGCCTTGGCCTCTTTATCAATCGAATGGCGAATAATGGTCAGGAAGTTCTGATCAAAATAGGCCATCGAGACACCGATGGTTTCCGCCAGTAGCGGCGTAGAACAGCCTAATCCGGCAACCAGCAACAGGATTTTCAACGATTTCATGATGGTTTCCCCAAGCTAAAAAAAACCGCCGGCCAAACGGCACCGGCGGAAATTCACGGCAAAATCAGCTTTTCTTGCGGTTGCGGCGCATATCGATCGCCACCGCGGCAACGATAATGATGCCCTTGATAATGTCCTGGATGTAAGAGTCGACGCCGATAAAGGTGAAACCGCTCTTGATCAGACCCAGGATCACCGCACCAATCAGCGTACCGGTGATCCGGCCAACGCCGCCCATCAGGCTACTGCCACCGATAACCGCCGCGGCGATGGCATCCAGTTCGTAAGACATCCCCATGCTCGACTGGCCGCTGCTGACGCGCGCCGCCAATACCACGCCCGCCAATCCAGCCAGCCCGCCGGCAATGGTATACACGATCACCAGGTATTTATTGACGTTGATGCCGGACACTTTCGCCGACACCATGTTGCCGCCGATGGCATAGACATATTTACCGTAGCGGGTGTGCTTGAGCGCGATGTGGAACACCGCCGCAATCACCAGGAAGATAATCACCGGCATCGCGCCCTGACCGATGGCGGTAAAATCATCCGACAGGAAACTGATCGGGTTGCCTTTGGTGTAATACTGCGCCAGTCCGCGAGCCGACACCATCATGCCCAAAGTGGCAATAAACGGCGGGATGCCAGTGCGCGTAATCAAGAAACCGTTGATAAACCCGCACAGTATGCCAATGCCAATCCCGGCGCCAATCGGTACTGCCGCCGGCAAGTCCAGCAGGCCGGGATACATTGGCGAAATACTGTCGGCGGTTTGTGCCAGGCTGGCCGCCACCACTGCGCTCAGCGCGATCAGCGAACCGGAAGACAGATCGATGCCGGTAGTAATGATTACCTGAGTGACGCCGACGGCGATAATGCCGATGATAGCCACCTGCAACACAATCAGTAGCAGACGGCTCGGGTTCATCAGAAACGACTGGTCGCGGATATACCAGCCAAGCAGTTCAAAGATCAAGGCAATGCCCAGCATGACGATAAAAATCCCCACGTCTTTGGGCATTTTGCCGCTCAGGCCGGAAAACAGCAGGCCTTTGCGCGTCTGCTCGCCGCTGAGCGTCTTCTCAATTTTTACGTTACTCATTGGGTTCACCTTTGCGTTATTCAGAGGCCAGCGCCATGATTTTTTCCTGATCGGCGTCGTCTTTATCCAGAATGCCGGTGATGCGCCCACCGTGCATCACCATTATCCGGTCGCTCATACCGAGAATTTCCGGTAATTCCGAAGACACTAAAATGATGGCCACACCACGATTGGCAAGTTCGCTAATCAAACGGTAGATCTCCGCCTTGGCGCCGACATCAATACCGCGCGTGGGCTCATCAAGGATCAATATTTTTGGCTGCGCCAGCAGCCAGCGGGCAATTAATACTTTCTGCTGATTACCGCCGCTAAGATTATTAATAATCTGATCCATGGTCGGCGTTTTGATGTTCAGTTTTTTGATTTGCTCCATACAGTCCTTGGCCATTTGCACATGACTGACGAAACCATTTTTGCCGATGTAATTGGTGAGATTGACAATGCTCATGTTTTCCACCACCGACAACACCAGGAACAAACCGGATTTCTTGCGATCTTCGGTTAAAAAGGCCAGGCCATGCTCGATCGCTCTGGAGGGAGAGTCGACCCGCACCGGCAGACCTTCGACATATATTTCACCGCCGTCAGCCGGGTGCATGCCGAACAGGCTTTCCATCACCTCACTGCGTCCGGCGCCCACCAGCCCGGCGACGCCGAGGATTTCACCGCGTTTCAGGCTGAATGAAATGTCATCAAACCACCCCTCGCGCCGCAACCCGGCGACGCGCAGCACTTCTTCGCCGATATTGTTGTTGAACTTGGGAAACATCTGCGTCAATTCACGCCCGACCATCATGGTGATCAACGACTGTTTGGTCAGATTGCCGGTGTTGTCGCTGGCGATAAACTTGCCGTCGCGGAAAATACTCACCTCATCGGTAATGGCAAATATTTCATCCATCTTATGGCTGATATAAATAATGCCCTTACCCTGGTCACGCAGTTCACGAATAATGGCGAACAGGTGGCCTACCTCGGCTTCGGTCAATGCCGATGTGGGTTCATCCATAATCAGCACATCGGCGTTGTAGGACACCGCCTTGGCAATTTCCACCATTTGCTGGCTGGCGATACTTAATTCCCCGACCATCATGCCCGGTTGCAATTTGATATTGAGTCGCGTCAACAAGGCCTGAGTTTGTTTATTCAGCGCGTCATGGTTAACGAACCCCAGCCGGGCCGGCTCCCGCCCTAGCCAGATATTTTCCGCTACCGTCATATGCGGCACCAGATTCAACTCCTGGTGAATCATCGAAATACCGGCATGCAGCGCTTCGAGCGTATCGGCGAATTTCACCGACTGGCCTTTGATTTTGATCGAGCCGCGATCCGGGTGGTAAATGCCTATCAGGCATTTCATCAGGGTTGACTTGCCGGCACCGTTTTCCCCCATCAAGGCATGTACGCTGCCCGGCCTGATTTTAATCGACACGTTATCCAGCGCTTTGACGCCGGGGAACTGCTTGCTGATGCCTTCGGCCTCAAGAACATAGGGATACATACTGATAACCTCCGCTGCCGTCCTGCGGCCTGGCGCCGGCGCAAGCACGACGTCAGGCCTTCGATGACGCTATGTTTACTTTTTGTTCTTATCGGCAAACTGCTGATAGTTATCCTTGGTAATCAGCTGATAAGGGATCAGCACGCTGCTCTCGACCTTTTCCCCTTTCACCAGTTGGATTGCCGCCTGTACCGCTCCTTCGCCCTGTCCCTTGGCGTCCTGGAACACGCTGACGTTCAAATCGCCCTTCTTGATGAACTCCAGCGCGTCTGGCGTGCCGTCAATGCCTGCCACCAGCACCCCGCTTTTCTTCGATTGTTTCAGCGCCAGGATCGCGCCAATCGCCATTTCATCGTTATTGGAGGCGATGGCGTCAATTTGCTGGCCGGACAGGATCCAGTCGGTGGTGACGTCAACCGCCTCCTTGCGGAAGAACTTGGCGGTTTGCTTGTCGATAATCTTGATGTCCGGAAATCTGGCTGCAACCTCTTCCACACCACGGGTACGGTCGCGCGTCGCCTCGCTGGACAACTCTCCCATCAGGATCATCACGTTGCCTTTGCCGTTCATCAGCTTGGCCAGTTCTTCCATTTGCAATTTGCCAGCCAGCTTGGAGTCGGAACCGACATAAGCCATGCCGGCCGGCAACGTCACTTCCGGGCGACGGTTAACAAACACCAGCGGGATCTTGGCGCTTTCCGCCAGCTTGATCATCGGCTTGACGCCCTGGGTATCGACCGGGTTAAGGATGATGGCATCCACCCCCTGGCTAACGAAGTTTTCAACCTGTTGTACCTGTTGCGCGATATCCCCTTTGGCGTCTTCGAACTGGCCGCTGACGTTGCCATCCTGTTTCATTTTGTTCTGCATCGACTGGCGGAGGATAGTAAGGAAGTTGTCATCAAAATAAGCCATGGAAACGCCGATTTTTATGTCCTTGGCCAAGGCACTGGCCGGCAACATGCACACTAACAGCGACGAGACGATCAGTTTCTTCAGCTTCATGTTCTGTACCCTTTAATCGTTAGAATGAAGAGGCCTGTTGATTTGACAGCTAATGAAAAATAATTTTTACATTCAAACAACAATCCGTCCGGTGTTATTTCTTTGAAACCACTGAATTACCGTTTTTCGGACAGTATTTCTGGGCATTAAAAAGATTGATCAAGGTCTCAAAATAGAGCTAAAACAATGCATTGAAATAAACCCTCGCCTTACACTCAAAATGCTCGCGGCGTTTATTAAATGTTTATTTCAAAATTTAGATTATTGAAACTTTTACATCCAAACAAGCGGAACATGCGTTTTGGAATGACTGATTTACAGAAACATGACACGGATCTAACAAATGACGAAAAATGCACCAGCAGCCCGGGACGTTTCGTGCGGCGTTTCGCCTTGTTGCCCCGCCCATCGTCGCCAATACTGTTAGGATAACTTTCTGACGGGAGCGACGGCATGCATAACAGCGCCAAAGTACGGATGAACCGATTGTTTAACCACGGCAAATGCCTGGACGTGGCCATCGATCACGGCATCGCCAATGAGCCGGATTTTCTGCACGGGCTGGAAGATATCGAACGGGTAATGCACAACCTTATCGATGCACAACCGGACGCAATTCAGGTCAATTATGGCCAGGCCGATCTGCTGCAACGAAGTACGCGACGCGACAAGCCTGCGCTGGTGATGCGCACCGACGTCGGCAATGCCTATAATGCCGAGCGTCATCGCGAAATGTGGGCGGTGCTGCACAATCCGGAGGCACCCATCCTCGGGGCGCTGCAAATGGACGCCGCCGCGGTGGTGGTAAATCTGTATATGATCCCGAACGAACCCGGTATTTTTCGACAGTGCGTGGAAAACATCGGTCGCTTGCGCCACGCCTGTGATAAATACGCCATGCCGTTGATGATTGAGCCGCTGGTGATGGCGCCAGCCGGGCAAGGTGCGGCCTACGGCTCGTTGGGCGACGTAGAAAAAATGGTGCCACTGGTGCGGCTGGCGCGTGAGCTGGGCGCGGATATCATCAAGGCCGATCCCACCGAACATATTGCCGATTTTCACCGCATCGTAGAAACCGCACGCTGCCCGACCCTGGTACGCGGCGGTGGCAAAGGCGAGCTGGGCGCAGTGCTGGAAAAATCAGCCGCGCTAATGGCGCAAGGCGCCAGTGGTATGGTGTATGGCCGTAACGTTTATCAGCATGCCAATCCCTCACGGGTGGTCAGCGCATTGATGGCAATCATCCATGCCGGTGCCAGCGGCGAACAGGCGCTGGCGATTTATCAGCAGGAGTAAACCGGGCTTTTGTAACTAAAGTAAGCCGCAAAACCGGCAGCGGCATGTGGTAATCTGCTGCCGGTGCCCCATCCCCGAGTTCCTCGTTCGACTAGCGCGTTACCATAACCCCATCCGGAGAACCCTGATGCCCAGACAACGGCTGCCGCTAAAGCTCAGCACTTCACTTATCCTGATGGTTTCCGCCATCATTGCCTCGGTGTTGCTGGTGGTTTACGCGCTATTCTTCGTGCAGATGAACCACGAGGGGCAGGATCAACTGCGTCAAAAAGCCATGGCGATAGCCGAGACGCTGGCGCTGTCAAACACGGTGATCGACGGTTTGCAGCATCAGGATCGCAGTGGGGTTATCCAGCAATTTGCCGAACGGGTACGCAGTAAAAACGAACTGCTGTTCGTGGTGGTGCTGGATATGAAAGGTATTCGTTATTCCCACCCCAAGCCGTGGCTGATCGGTAAACATTTTATCGGCAACGATCTGGCGCCGGCATTGCTGGGCAAATCGAACAGCGCGATTAATCGCGGCGCGCTGGCACCTGCACTGCGGGTGTTTGTGCCGGTGTACGATGCGCAACAGCAACAGATCGGCGTCGTCGCGCTTGGCATAGCGCTGGATACCGTGCAACGGGTGATTGGCGAAAGCCGCTGGATTATTTACTGGACGCTGGCCTTTGCCGCGCTGGTCGGCACACTGGGAACCTTTTTCCTGGTGAAAGCGCTCAAGCGTATCATGCTCGGCTTTGAGCCTTATGAAATTTCCAACCTGTTTGAACAGCGCAACGCCATGTTGCAATCAATCAAGGAAGGGGTAATCGCCGTTGACGGCCAATCGCGCATTACCATCGTCAATGACGAAGCGAAGCGCCTGCTGCGGCAAAGCGGGCCTTTTGAGAACCTATTGCAGGATGCCGCCAGCAAGCATTGGCCGGCGCAGCTGCATCTGGCCGAAGTGCTGGCCAGTGGCAAACCGCTGCGCGATCGGCAAATTACCTTCAACGGCAGTGAACTGCTGACCAATACCGTACCGGTGATCGTCAACGGCCAGGTTATTGGCGCGATTGCCACTTTCCGTGACAAGACCGAAGTCAGCCGCCTGCTGCAGCGTTTGAGCGGAATGGCGCAATATGCTGACGCGCTACGGGTACAATCGCATGAATTTATGAACAAGCTGCACGTGATCCTGGGCATGCTGCACATGAAAGCCTACCAACAACTGGAAAACTACGTCATCAATACCGCCAGTAACTACCAGCAAGAAATCGGCGCGCTACTGCGGATGATTAAATCACCCGAAGTGGCCGGTTTTTTCATTGCCAAAATTAACCGCGCCCACGAGGCCGGTATTGCGTTGACTCTCGACGAAACCAGCATGCTGCCGGAAACCGACGATGCCGAAGCCACCCATGTGTTGATCAGCGTACTGGGCAATTTGATAGAAAATGCCTTCGACGCCATCGACGGTGCCGAAGGGCATGAAATTACCCTAAGCTTTCATCATCATGATAATCACTTACACTGTATCGTCAGCGATGACGGCCCCGGTATCGACCCAGCGATCGGTACGCGGATATTCGAACAGGGATTTTCAACCAAAGGGTCAGGCCGTGGTATTGGGCTGGCGCTGATCCGCAGTCGCCTGGAAAAACTCGGCGGCAGCATTGATTTTGACTCTGAACCGGGTGAAATGACCCAGTTTTATGTACGCATTCCCTATCAGGCCAAGAGCTGAACACATGATTAACGTATTGATTGTCGATGACGACCCGATGGTGGCGGAACTGAATAAATATTACCTGAGCCAGGTGAGCGGCTTTCATTGCCAGGCTACGGTGGCCACGCTGGCGCAGGCACGCGCATTACTGACTGACGCCAGCACCAGCATTGATCTGGTGCTGCTGGACATCTATATGCAGCAGGAAAACGGGCTGGATTTACTGCCAGCCCTGCGAGAGCTGGGCGAAAAAACCGACGTCATCATCATCTCCTCCGCCAGCGATGTGGATACCGTGCAAAAAGCGCTGCATTACGGCGTGGTGGATTACCTGATTAAACCCTTTCAATTCACCCGTTTCAAACAGGCGCTGAGCAATTATCAGCAGCAATCGCAGATTTTGGCGCAGCGTGAATTCTGTGCCCAGGCGGACGTTGATAATCTGCTGCGCCGCCAACCTGACAGCGTTGAAAGCAAGAAATTGCCAAAGGGGTTGACCAACATCACCCTCAGCACGGTATGTGAGTGGATCGATCAACAGCATGACGGCGAGTTTTCCACCGACAACCTGGCCAATGCCATTGGAATTTCACGGGTTTCATGCCGCAAATACCTGATTTACTTAGCAGAAAGTGACATCCTTGCGACACGTATTCTCTACGGCACAACCGGACGTCCGGTGTATTTATATCAGCTCAAAGCGGATGCCCGTGCGCTGCTGCAAGCCTATTGTCGTTAGTTCTTTTTCCTGTCGGCAAAGCGTCTTCTTTGCCGACCCCGGCCAAAGCCCTACATCACGCATAACCCTGCCAAAAAGCGCACCTCCAGCCATAAGTAACGCCATAACTATAAATTACAGAATTTATGACCATTTAGTTTTTTTGCCATAATCAATTAGATTTATAAAACTAAAAACAGTGTGCATATAGAACTAATCCTAAAAAAATCTCTCATCGGACAAGTTGCAATCCAATTCATCCAATTGATTTTAATTAATTAAATTTAAATTCTATTTATTATCCGCTTTATGTGCGTGGATTTGATACTTAATTAAACTTTGATTATAACCGTGATCAGGTTCTAACTTTATTGGCGAAGGATGAATCTCTTGGGCAGGGAAGCACACTCTGTAACTTCAATAATCTGGCAATATTTCAGGAGTAAATATGGCTAATAATATCGTGAAAGACGTAGTGGGCAGCGTGAGCGATTTTGTCGATTCCACCGTAGACAGCGGCACTGAAGCAATCGGTGGCGTAGTTGACGCAGTGACTTCCGGTACCGGCGGCTTTTGGGGTGTGTTGACCGGCATTGCGGGCAGCGTCGGCGATCTGGCAGGCAATCTGGCCAAATCGGTACTGGGCCTGGTCAGTGATATTAGCGGCGGTGTTAGCGATCTGGCCGGCAACGTCACCGATTTTGTCACCGGCGTACTGGACAAAATCGGCGACGTAACCGATGTGGTTGACCATGTCACCGATGGCGCAACCGACACCGTGACCGACGCCACCGACGCGTTGATCGCAGCCCTGCAACATACCGGCGGCGACGCTCAGACAGCCGCAGCCCCGGTGGCGGTAGAAGTCAACGGCGTTGCCGGCGCTGCCGATGCTGCCGATGCTGCCGTGCATCACGTTGCTTAATGCCAATTAAATAATACCTCCCTGCTGGCCTGGCTGGCAGTAATACAACAATTGGATAGCAATAGAATATCTTCGCCAGGGATTCGCTTTGCCATGTTTGTTAGTCAGCGTTATTTACTTTGTTTTTATGGGGGTGGGAAATGAAACCGGAAACAGCAATTGTTCGCGTCGGTGAATGGCAGGTTTACGTCGAGCGTTATATTTACCCTGGCGTAAGCGAATCGGTAATCTGCGTCAACGGTGCATTATCGACAACGTTAGCCTTTCGTAACTGCGTAAAAAACTTTAAGAACCGCGTCAACGTTATCTTGTTTGACTTGCCGTTCATCGGTAAATCAAGACCGCACAACCGACTGAGCCGTCCTTTGCCAAAAAGCGAAGAGGTGGTGATTTTGCAAACCCTGATCGAACAATATCAGCCATCGTATATTCTTTCGGTCTCCTGGGGAGGCCTGGCCGCGCTGATGGCGCTGTCAACGCGCCCTTCGTCAATCCGCAAAGCGGTTGTTGCCTCTTTTTCGACCCGCATTACGCCAGCAATGCACAATTATATCGAGCGAGCCAAAGTGCTACTTGATGCAGGACGTAATCACGACGTCGCCACATTGCTCAATGACGAGGTTGGCAAATATTTGCCTAGTTTGCTCAAGCAGGCCAACCACGAACACATTAAAAACCTCGATCATGAAACCTATCGCCAGGCCAGTTTCCATATAGGACAAATTTCATCATTGCGTCATGAAGATTACGTTGAAATTTTCCGCAAGATAGAAACGCCGATCATGTTTGTTAATGGCGAACGGGATGAATACACTACCGCACAAGATATTCGCGAAATCGGCAATTATATTCGCGATTGCGACTTTATTACCGTGCCGGAAGCTGGTCATTTCCTTGATATGGAAAGCCGCCCCGCTGCACAATGCGTCAGCAACGTGCTAAACGACTATTTCTTTGTAGAAAAAGCGCTGGCCTCCTGACGTCGTTCCCCCCATACCGGTCGCCCCCGCGGCCGGCTGTTTACCTCGCTCTCCCTGCTCCCTGCGCCATTCCCGCTATACTTGGCATGTCCGTGCTGCTGTTACGGCATGGATTTCACGCCTATTCACTATGGAGAGCATAATGAACAAGCCAAATATCGTATTGGTTCATGGGGCCTGGGCCGACGGCTCACATTGGCGTCAGGTGATTGCCAAACTGCAGGCCAAAGGCTATCCGGTGATTGCGGTGCAAAACCCGCTGACGTCATTGGAAGACGATATCCGGCGCACGGTGCAAGTTGCCGGCGATCTGAAAGGCCCGACGCTGCTGGTCGGACATTCCTACGGCGGTATGGTGATTACCGGGGCCGGCAATGTGGAGAACGTGATCGGGCTGGTATATATCGCCGCCTTTGCGCCAGACGAAGGCGAAGATCCGGCCGGGCTGTTCGCTCTGCGCGAGGCGCCATCGGGCGCTGCGGCAATTCACCCCGATGGTCATGGTTTTCTGTGGTTGGATAACGCGATGTACCATGAAGCATTTTGCCAGGACGTGGACAAACAGGAATCCGCAATTTTGGCCGCGACGCAAAAGCCGATCGCCGCGCGCTGCTTTACCGATAAATCCGGCCCGGCAGCGTGGAAAAACAAACCCAGCTGGTATCAGATTTCTGCCCAGGATCGCATGATCCCGCCGGAGACCCAGCGCTGGTTTGCCGAACGCATGCAACCGAAAAAAACCCTGGTGCTGGACGCCAGCCATGCCTCGCTGGCCAGCCACGCCGATGACATCGTGGCACTGATTGACGAAGCCGCCAATTATTGATCGACATGCTGCAAGCAGGCTGCGCGATGGGCCAGCGCCCTAACCTCTGTCAGCGCTTTCTTGCAGCAGCCAGTGTTCAAACGCTTTCATTGCCGGCGTCATCGCTCGCGACTTCAGGCTGGTGAGCCAATAAGCACCAAGATTCACTTCAACATCAAACGGACGCACCAGTCGTGCCTCCTGCAACGCCTGGCTAAACATCGCCGCCGGAGCCAACGCCACGCCACCGCCATAAATCGCGGCCTCCACCATCAGTTGTGACGAGTCAAACACCGGGCCATTGATGCGCCACGGAGTCACTCCCGCCGCCGCCAGCCAACGATCCCATTCATCGCGGCGGTAAGAACGCAGCAACCGCTGATGCCGCAACGATGCCGGCGTGGTGAGCCGGGCTGCCAACTGCGGTGGGCACAACGCCGTTAGCGGTGCATCCAGCAGTTTGACGCTGCGCGTGGCAGGCCAGGCACCGTCACCGAAACAGATGGCGAAATCCAGCCCTTCTGCCGCCAGATTGATCACATTGTTGTGGGTCATCACCCGCAGGTCGATAAATGGATGCTTGCGATGGAATTCGCCCAGACGCGGTATCAGCCAACCAACGGCAAAGGTCCCCACCGCCGCCACTGTCAACGCTTCGTGAAAATGCCCGCCGTCAAACTGCTGCAACACCGATTCAATACGATCAAACGACTCGGTCAGCACCGGCAGCAAGGCCAGCCCTTCATCGGTGAGATCCAGCCCGCGAGGCAGCCGCTTGAACAGCCGAATACTTAACCGCTCCTCCAGCATGCGCACCTGCTGACTGACCGCCGCCTGCGTAACGTTCAGTTCGCGCGCGGCACGAGTAAAATTAAGGTGGCGAGCGGAAGATTCAAACGCCCGCAGCGCGTTGAGGGGTAACCAGTCACGCATGGATTTTAGCCATTAGTTTTTCTTTATGCTCGATGAAAAATTTATCGATTGTCAGTGTGAATATAATAACGATAAATTGCGCACCTGAATTGTAGGAAAGCAAAAAAACCGCCGCATGAGGTTAAGTTCAGGGATGATGGTAGTTTTGCTCGCGCCCTTATCCCTTAATAAAACTGTTGGCGAACCCCGTCATTGACCCTAACGACGCTAACCGGATGAGATATGTATGCTAATTAAACGCCTGGCTTTACTTTCGCTGTGCCTGACGGCGCTGCCCGCTTTGGCTGATGCCAGTGATAACCTTAAAATCGACCAAATCGTGCAGCCCTTGATGCAAAAATATGCCGTGCCCGGGATGGCGATCGCCGTATCGGTAGACGGTAAGACGCATTTTTATAACTACGGCGTAGCCTCAAAACAGAACAAGCAGCCCATTACCAACCAGACGCTGTTCGAAATCGGCTCATTAAGCAAGACTTTCACCGCTACGCTGGCGGCTTACGCGCAAAACGCCGGAAAATTTTCGCTGGCCGATCCCGCCAGCCGCTATTTGCCACAGCTGCGCGGCAGCGCATTTGATCGGGTGACGTTGCAAAACCTGGCGACCCACACCTCCGGCCTGCCGCTGTTTGTACCAGATAACGTCACCAATACCACGCAGTTGATGGACTATTACAAAAACTGGACGCCGACGCATACGGTAGGTAGCTACCGCGTCTATTCCAACCTGGGCATTGGCATGCTGGGCATGATCACAGCCAAAAGCCTGAATCAGCCGTTTGCCGACGCAATGGAGCAACGCCTGTTGGCTGGATTGGGCATGAAGCACAGCTTTGTCAACGTGCCGCCGCGCGCGATGGCGGATTACGCCCAGGGTTATAACAAAGAAGACCAACCGGTGCGCGTGACGCCGGGCCCGCTTGACGCCGAGTCATACGGCTTGAAGTCCAGCTCCGGCGATCTGATCCGCTATCTGAATGCCAACATGGGGTTGGGTAAGATCGATCCGAGCTGGCAGCAGGCGCTTAACGACAGCCACAAAGGCTATTACCGCGCCAGCGAGTTCACACAGAACATGATGTGGGAAAGTTATCCCTATCCGGTCACGCTGGAAAAACTGCTGGCTGGCAATGATGGCAAGGTGATCCTGAACGGCGTGCCGGCGCTTGCGATTACCCCGCCACAGCCGCCGGTACAGCAGGCATGGTATAACAAAACCGGCTCCACCAACGGCTTCTCGACCTATGCGGTATTTATTCCCGCACAGAAGATTGCGGTGGTGATGCTGGCCAACAAATCATTCCCCAACGATCAACGCGTGACCGCGGTGTATGACATTATACAAACGTTGAAAAAATAATCGGTTGGCAGCATAAGCAACAAGCCCACTGCGCTGGGCCTGTTCGCTTAGCGCTGCCTTTCAGCGCGCTTGATCATGCGGTCATTCGGCGACTGCGTTTTGACCGACAAAGGGGCAACGAACTCTTTCCACTGTTTATCGGCCGACGTGTCGGCAGTAGACTCCTCGTCCAGCGTATAGTTATCGTTATGGCTCCCACAGCCGGCAAGCGCAATCACGCTCAGGACAATCAATAGTGTCTTTGGCATCGCTATATCCTTATAGGCAGTAATTTGCCAAATGATAACAAATCTCGCTTAGGACGCCAAAGGCCAAAGCCGGCATTATAGAATACGTTGAGGCCGGGCGGAGCAACGGCCAGCTGTTGCCAAGAGAGCGGCATCTAAACCACCAAAGTCAGGCTCGCGCGGCTGGAGGAAACTGATGGCTTACGTTAGTAACGCGGATGAGGAATTCACTTACAAATCAACAAGAAAAAACCGACCATCGTTATTTTTTCTCGCGTACCAGAGTGGCAGCATCTCTCAAAACCCCTTTGTGGATTGTGTTACCGACAAGCCTACGTTTCCGTTCCATGTTATCCACGGTGTTTTGGCGATTCACTTACATGCCATTTGAGATTAACTCAATGACAGCAGCGCCGATTTCATTTGCGATAAACATCGCTCTTTCATCATCAATTTCCATACCATAACCTTTGATGTGTGATTTTTGAACAAACTATCATGTCAGTCAAATATTGAAACATCCCCTAGGTCCGTTATGTTACGACAATGCCGATTGACAAGGAAAATTGATGGATACTGTTGAGGAATTAGGCGGGACGTATTTTTATGGGGGCTGCGTAACCTATCGACCAAAGAGCTGTTCTTCTGGGTAATGGTTGATGAAACCATGACACAATTAGGAGTTGATGATGCAGTAGCAGTAGCTGTAGCGGCAATTATCTCCGGACGCAACAGCATCCCCGTTCCCGGAAAGCCTCGGGGAGCAACAGCCGGAACATCCAGGGCATCTTTATGCTTTAGACGTAACTTACCCCAGCGATTACCATTCCCTCTCCCAACGTTAACAGGCGATATCAACGATATGATGGGGGAGTATTTCGAAAAATTCCACATCGAACCGGGTAAATATGAATTGATAACCTATTACCCAAAACAGCAACCGCTGCGCCCGCTCCTCCGCCTCTTTGGTGTGGCCAAAGCAGAGCCACCACCAAAACTAACAGCAGGAATGCTAATAGAATCAGCCAAAACTGGGCGCTGGTTGTATTAAGCCGGGTTTCCCCGGCATTTTATATTACGTTTCACCAACAGGCTCTGTGAGCACATTCGCTGGTGTCGCCTCCATTTTCTCACGTGCCGGCATCTCAACGCGTAGATCTACCCAGCGTCCGGCAGGGATATTGATTGGCATCCCTTCGTCATAACCCAGAATTTCATTGCAGGCGAACGCTGGCGCAGTCGGGTGTGTGCGGTGGTAGATTTTGATCAGCAGGTCGCCGCTCGGCTCCACCTCATAATCAACCCAGATTGGTGGCTATTTGTTGCGCGTCAGCGTTAAAACCGAGCATGCCAGAGACACGGTAAACGCCATCGATCAAGTTTGGGTTTCAGGGTTAATCCCGTCGCCGGAGACCTGTTTGTAACCGTCACCAAATTGCGCCGTTCGCACCCGTTGCTTCGGGTTCCCCTCCGGCTGCCCCAGCACTCGCCAAGTAAAAGCTTCTATGGACATAAATACACACACCTCTTGTTTTGTGTGTATATGTGTGTATAATAAATTCCAGGTTAGGAGGAATTATGAAATCGACTGACCTGATAAAGGAATTGTCTGCTGCCGGGTGTGAACTTAAACGGCATAACGGGGGAAGCCATCAGATATGGTGGTCACCAATAACCGGAAAAACTTTCCCGGTTCCGCATCCGAAAAAAGATTTACCCCTCGGCACTGTCAAATCCATCAAGAAAATGGCGGGGATCTAATCCCCGCCGACTTTGGAGGTGAACATGTTCTTCTCAGTAGGCGTCGAAACGCCAAAAGATGAAAACACAGCATACGGCCTGATTGTTCCTGCATTTTCAGCTTACGATTATGGGTGTTTCTCAGCAGCTGATACACAGGAGCAAATCGCCTCGATGGTGAGAGAGGCGATCCTGTTGACCGTTGAGGATATGGTTTCCAGCGGTAAATGGTCAGTTGACCAGATAAAAGATGCCGGGCACCTGGTCTATGCTGCAAACCCTGAATATGCAGATTTCGATAGCTGGTTTGTTATCGATATTGATTTATCTGAATTCGAGGGTAAGCAACAACGCATAAACATCGCGTTGCCGGATACTCTGATCCGCCGTATTGATAATCGGGTTAAAGAAAATCCGACAGCATATCGCGATCGCAGCCACTTTATTGCCGAGGCTGCGCGGCACGAACTATCATCCAACTGAACCATAAAAGCCCGCTGCGCGCGCAATGCCGATCGGTTAAAGATCGGTTGACCGATCCTTAAACTGCGGCACTATAACGGCTTCCACTACAGGGAGCCGTTTTCTTATGCCACTTCTCAATGACCTGCTCGAGTTCAGCGACCATCCCCTTATGCCACCACCTTCAGCTCAGATGTTTGCGGAACATCTGCCTGCCGAGTGGCTACAACACTGCCTGACTCTCTCTGAACATGCCACTATCCATCTCAGGAGCATCATGTACTTCGCGCCAGTCTGATTTGCGACGGCCGCTCAATCCCCTTGTTAAGCTGGATAGTTCCCACAGAAAAGCAACAGAACGCGCTGATACAACAGGCTTTCCTTGATGCCCTTGCCAGTGCAGTAAATCTGCAGGCCAGAGTTATCATTGTTACGGACGTCGCTCTAATGCGGTTCGACAACGTCACCGAGGGACGTCTGCAGCTCGAGCAGGGGAAAGGCGGCGCCAGGTTGTCGCTACCACTGGATCTTGAACTCGCGGCCACCGGCCTGCAACTGCGCGCGGTGATAGACCGTTGCCGACTGGCCAGTACCACCGATTTCATGATCAGCGCCGGCATTCGCAAAAACAGCCCTGATGGCTCGCTTCACCCTGATGGGTTGACGAAAAAATTTGTCACGGCGCGGCGGACTGCCGGGATTGAGTTTGCAGATAGCCCGCCAACGTTCCATGAGATCCGGAGCCTTGCCGGCCGGCTGTATGAGCGGGAAAAAGGAAAGGAATTTGCTCAGAAGCTATTAGGACATAAATCCGAAGCAATGACGGGAAAATACCTGGATTCACGGGGGAAAGAGTACGTGATGTTATAAAAGACCGAATACAGAAATTCGGACGAAATTCGGACATCTTCGGACAATCGAAAATAAAACCTTAAAAATCAACAAGATAAAAAAAGACCGAATACGATTCCTATATTCGGTCTAGGGAAATGGCTCTTGGGAGAGAGCCGTGCGCTAAAAGTTGGCATTTAATGCAGGGCTTGTTGAGCCATGCACTTTAAGAGTAGCTTACAGCGCTATTTTTGCCAGCCATGCACACGGCAAGTGATAGTTCACGGCAGAAACCATTTCTTTGCCTGCTGCCTTCACGGGTTAACCTGTTGATTAGATGGACGCTTAACGCGGATCATCGGGCACAGAGCGTTTCTGCGCGAGCACGAAAAGGTGCCACGCTCATCTTGTGACCAGGGTTGGCAGCGTCATCCAGCAATATCATCTCCAGCGGCTGTGCGCGTTGCTGGCCTGATTTCACCTGTGCCTCTGCCACATCGTTGAGTGGATACTGCATCAACGTGCTGTTGTTGAGAACAAATAGCGCCCCACCCTTGCGGCACTGCAATGTCACTTCTTCTTTGGTAAACGCCCACTGTTTGCCGAACTCCAGCTTGGTGACGTTTTCCAGCCCTTCTGACGCCAACGCGCCGGTAACGCTGCCCAGCAGCATGATGCCAAGTAATGCACGTTTCATAATATGACCCTAAGGTGATGCCTTGAGGCAATTTTCCCGCAATTCGGGGGCCTGCCGCAAGCGGCAGTCTCATTTCGGCGCATAGGTTGCAAACAAACTGACCAGCCACAGCACCACAGCCCCCAAGACAATCTCGATCCAGCAGGCCAGTAGCAAACCGCGCTGCGCCAGCTTTGGCATGCGACCCATCGCCGGCACCACCGCATAACGATTGGCCAGCGCGACTACCACCATCAGCGCCACCAGCGCAATTTTAAACAGCAGCAGGCGCTGATACGGCAATGCCAGATTAAGCGGCCAACCGCCAAGAATAATCAGGCTGTTGATCACGCCGGTGACGACCACCACTATTACCGCGAGGTGTCCCCAGCGGGAAAAGCGAATCAGGGTGATGATGGCGTCGGCCCGCCATTGCGGTTGTTGCAAATAACGCAGGCACAGCAATAGCGGCAACAGGCTCCCAAACCAATAACCGGCCGCCAACAAATGCAGTACATGATTGGAACGATGCAATACCCCTAGCGCACCGTCATGCATCGCGGCGTGGCCAATCAACGCCATGCTGGCCAACAGCAACAGACTGAGGATTGCGCAGGCCACATTGCGCCACCTGGCCGGCAACCACAGCGCCAGCAGCGACAGCAATGCCAAGCCGATATGCCAGCGCCATATGTCGCCGAACGTGGTGCCAAGCACCGCTAACCAAATCTCGGGCCGGTAGGTATCTGCCCAACCGTCGCCCATCTGCCCGGCCTGTACCGCCACCATCGCCAGCGCCGAAAGCGCGGCAGTGAGCGTCGAGACGATCAGTAGTGGGCGTGCATCGCGGGAAAGTAATGGAGCAAGGCGCTGTGGCGACAACAAGGCGGTGAACAGGCTGATGCCAAACATCAGCATCACCGCCACAAAGTGCACCAAGCGACACAGGACAAACAGAGTCGCTAATGTCATTGGTTATTTTACGGTGAAGCTGTATTGACCTTTGGTTTTGTGGCCATCAACCGACACCACGTGCCAGTTAACCTGATATTTTCCGGCCGGCAACTGGCCTTCGATTGGCACGTTAAGCTGGGTATTATTGTTGGGATCAAGATTCAGTTTACCGGTTTTCACTTCACCGTTATCTGGCCCGGTGATTTTCACACCGCTGAAGTTGGGTTCAATGCCTTCAGAGAAACTGAGGGTTAGCGCCTGTGGCGCCGGGCTGACGGCGGCGTCTGCGGCCGGCGTCTGCACTTTCAGATGCGCATGAGCCAATGCCTGCTGCGATGACAGGCCGACAAACAACACCAACAGCGTGGAAAGCAGGCGATAAGAGGAACGAATTTTACCGATCATAACGGCGTCCTTAATGTAAATGATGAGGTAAACAGGGTCAGAATCGAGGCCATCCCTGTAACATAGCGGGACAAATGATAACCACGCCCCCGCAGCAAGTCGAGCGCATCACTGCCATTTTACGATCTCGTAGCACGTATCGCTGGGTAACCCGGCTAAATGCAGGGTATAAAAAAACCGCGCTCTGCGAACAGAAACGCGGTTTTTTTTGACTGGCCGCCCGATCAGGCCTGGCCGTGATTGCCTTCGGCTGCGGCACCCATTTTCTTCAAGTCTTTATCGATGAAGAACAATGCCTTACCGCTGTTACCAACCAGAGCCAGTTTATCCAGCACCGATTTGAACAGTTTCTCTTCTTCGTGCTGTTCGGCGACGTACCATTGCAGGAAGTTGAAGGTAGAGTAGTCACGGGTGGTCATTGCCACATGCGCCAGTTCGTTGATCTGACGGGTGATCAGCTGTTCATGCTCATAGGTTTGCTGGAACACGTCGGCCAGCGATGCAAACTCGATTGGTGGTGCCGCAATGGTGCCCAGCAACGGCAGCGAACCGGTATCGCTCAGGTAATCAAACAGACGCTGCATATGCTGCATCTCTTCCTGAGAGTGTTCCTTCAAAAAGGCCGCAGCGCCCTCGAAACCTTTGTCGCTGCACCATGCGCTCATTTGCAGATACAGGTTGGCAGAATAAAATTCCAGGTTGAGCTGTTCATTTAACTGTTTTGCCATTTCTTGCGTCAGCATACGTTTTCCTTTTATTTTTGCAGGTCATTCTTTAAATTTTCCGCATTATGCCTTGAGAAGAACAGAATAAAAACAGTTGATTTACATTCCTGGTGAATTAATTTTTAATACTTTAAATATCAAAAAGATAAAATAAACCAACCGACAATTATGCTAATAAATATGATAACCATTTACATCTCCGAATTTAATTAAAAACGAATCATTCTTATTTAAATTAATAAATAAATTGCGGCAATATGATGACAAGGATAACGGCCGTGTATGAATGCCGCTATTCTTCGTGCTTTTCCAGACTTGCCAAGCGCCCTGGAGTGGATTACCTTCTGCGCTGTTTGCATGCGGTAACAGTAAGGAGAACAGCGTGGGATACAATCTGGCAGAGCTTTCCAAAGATGAAATGGATAAGGTAAACGTGGATTTGGCCGCCTCTGGCGTAGCATTTAAAGAACGCTACAATATGCCGGTGATCCCTGAGGTGGTGGAACGCGAGCAGCCGTCACATTTGCGCGATTACTTCCGCGAACGCGTGACGCACTATCGCATGGAGTCACACAAGTTTTCTCGTCTACCCTATGAACCGAAAATGAAATAGCGGTAAATGACGGGCGCGCTATACGACACCCGTTGCTTCACCGCCTGTGGGCTGGCATCAGTTGCCGGCAAAGTTGTCGGTTGCCAGCATCAACTGATGCAATATGCCCGGCTCATCAAATGAGTGACCCGCGCCTTCGACAATGTGCAGTTGCGCCTCTGGCCAGGCTTTGGCCAGATCCCAGGCGTTTTGCACCTGACAGGCCATATCATAGCGCCCATGGACAATCACCGCCGGAATGTGGCGAATCAGTGACACGTCGCGCAGCAGCTGATCGTCAGCGTCGAGGAAACCAAGATGGGTGAAATAGTGATTTTCGATGCGTGCAAATGCCAGTGCAAAATCGTCCTCGCCAAACGATGCCGACTCCTTGCTTGGCAGCAACGTCACGGTTTCCCCTTCCCATACACTCCACAGTTTGGCGGCCTCCAACTGCACCTCAGGATCCGATGAGGTCAACCGTTGACGGTAGGCGGCGATCACGTCCTTGCGTTCTTCCTCGGACAAGATCGACAGCACCCGCTCCCATTTTTCCGGGAAAAAACGTGACGCTCCGTCCTGGTAGTACCACAGCAGCTCTTGGCGACGCAGCGTGAAGATGCCGCGCAGCACCATTTCGCTGACGCGCTGCGGATGCCGTTGGGCATAGGCCAGCGCCAGGGTTGACCCCCATGAACCACCGAACACCAGCCACTGTTCCACGCCGGCCATTTCACGCAGACGCTCGATATCTGCCACCAGGTGCCAGGTGGTGTTGTTGTCCAGGCTGGCATGAGGGCGGGAACGGCCGCAGCCACGCTGATCGAACAGCAGCACTTTATAACGTTGCGGATCGAACAGCTGACGATGATGGGGAGAGATGCCACCGCCCGGGCCGCCGTGGATAAACACCGCCGGCTTGCCATTTGGATTACCGCTTAATTCCCAGTAGATCCGGTGGCCATCCCCAGTATCCAGCCAACCGCTGTCATACGCTGCCAACGGTGGGTACAAACCTCGTAATTGTTCCATGGCGCTTCCGTCTCTTGGTGAGTTATGCCTCCATCAAAGCCCAAGCGCTGCATCAGGTCAACGGCAAAACCGCAAAACTCCCACCGATAGCAGACCCGGCGCGTTCGATTGCTTAAAATCAATACGACTTGCTTTACTTTACGCCACTGCGTGATGCTCCGACGCGGTAAAAGGTGATTGGCAGCGCTGCTGGCTGCCGTTAAGCTAATGGGGAAAATTTCGCGAGGACAGCATGACGTTACGAGTAATAGATACCGAAACCTGCGGGTTGGATGGCGGTATTGTCGAGGTAGCCTCGATAGATATCATTGATGGCCAGCTCGCCAATCCGATGAGCGATCTGGTTTGCCCAGACCGTCCGATTGGCATCGAGGCGATGGCAATACACCATATCACCGAGGCGATGGTGGAAGACAAGCCGCGCATCGCCGTCGCTATCGGCCGTTATATGGGGAGCGAATATTACGTGGCGCACAATGCCGCTTTCGATCGCGGCGTTTTGCCGGAAATGAACGGCCGCTGGATCTGTACCGTCAAGCTGGCACGCACACTCTACCCTGGTATCAAATACGGCAACCAATATTTGCGTTATGCGCTAAATCTCGAGGTGCAACTGCCACAGGACACCACCCTGTATCCGCATCGCGCACTGTACGACTGCTACGTCACCGCCGCACTGTTGCAGCGCATCATCAAGGATTCAGGCTGGTCAGCGGAAGAAATGGCCAATATTACCGAACAGCCGGTGCTGTTGAAGACCTTCAAGTTCGGTAAGTATCGCGGCCAGCCCATCGATCGCATTGCCCAGGAAGATCCTGGCTATCTGCGCTGGATGCTGAAGTCGATTGCCGACCTCAGCCCAGACATGAAGCACACGCTGAAGTACTACCTGGTGGGGTAAAAGCGCGGCCAACGCATGCTGCCAGCGTTGGCGTTATTCTGCCAACGACAGGATGAAAGCGTACTCCAGCGCAATGTCTTCGTAGGCTTTGAAACGGCCTGATTTACCGCCATGCCCGGAATCCATGTCGGTGTGCAGCAATAACTGGTGGTTATCGGTTTTCAGATCGCGCAGTTTTGCTACCCACTTGGCCGGCTCCCAATACTGCACCTGTGAATCATGCAAACCGGTGGTTACCAGCATATGCGGGTAATCCTGTGCGCTGACCCGATCGTACGGGCTGTACTGTTTGATGTAATCGTAATAGGGCTGTTCGTTGGGGTTGCCCCATTCGTCGTATTCGCCGGTGGTCAGCGGAATGGACTCATCAAGCATAGTGGTCACCACGTCAACGAAGGGAACCTGCGCCACGATACCATGGTATAGCGTCGGCGCCTGGTTGATCACCGCACCCATCAGCAGGCCACCGGCGCTGCCGCCCATGGCAAACACCCGTTCGGCATTGCCATAACCCTGCTCTATCAGGCTGTGGGTGACGTCGATAAAATCATTAAAGGTGTTCTGCTTGTTGAACAGCTTGCCATCTTCATACCATAGCTGCCCCAGTTCGCCGCCGCCGCGAATGTGCGCCAGCGCAAAGACAAAACCGCGATCCAGCAAGCTCAGGCGACTGCCGCTGAATGCCGGGTCCATGCTACTGCCGTACGAGCCGTAGCCATAAACCAGCAGCGGATTGCCCGCACGTGTAAACCGGTCTGCGCGGTACACCAGCGATACCGGTACCTCAACCCCGTCGCGCGCCTTTACCCATACCCGCTCGCTGCGGTAGTTTTCCGGCGTGAAGTTCTTCACTTCCTGCTGTTTGAGCATCACCCGTTCGCCGCTGTCGAGATCCAGCTGATATAAGGTGGTCGGCGTGGTCATCGACGAATAGCCATAGCGCAGCAGCGCGGTTTCCGGTTCCGGATTGTAAGCCAGCCAGGTGACATACGTGGGGTCGTCGAACGCAATGCGTTTTTCTTCGCCGCTGTTCCAATGAATCTGTCGCAGTTGGGTCAAGCCGGCTGCACGCTCCTCAACCACCAGCCAGTCGCGGAACAGGTTGAAGCCTTCCAGCATTACCTCGTCACGCGGCGCGATCAGCGTTTGCCACTGCGCTTCGTCTGGCTGAATGCTTTGATACAGGCCAAAGTTCTTGCCGTCCTTATTGGAACGAATATAAAAATGCTGATGATAGTGATCGAGACCGTATTCATGATCCTTGCGGCGCGGCACGAACAGCTGCGGCATGGTTTCAGCGCTGTCGGCGTCCAGCAGCAGTATTTCTGAGGTGGTAGTACTGCTGAGGTGGATCAGGATATAGCGTTCAGAGGTAGTCTTCTCCAGACTGACATAGAAAGTGTCGTCGGTTTCTTCGTAAATCAGCACGTCCAGCAACGGGTCGGTGCCGATCACATGGCGATAGACCTGATACGGCAGCAGCGTTTTGGCATGTTTGCGCACGTAATAGACGCTGGCGGAATCGTTGGCCCATTCAAAGCTGCCGGAGGTATTTTCCAACACTTCCTCGGCCCAACGCTGTTCTTGCAGGTACTTGAATCGAATATCGTACTGGCGACGAGACAAAAAGTCCTCCGCCAGCGCCATGACTTGATTGTTCGGGCTGACTTCCAGCCCGCCGAGGGTATAAAACTCCCGCCCTTCAGCCCGCTGATTGCAGTCAAGCAGCATCTCCCACTGCTCGGTTTCAGCCGCTGGCTGGCGCACGTATAACGCATATTCATTGCCCGGCTCGTAACGGGTCTGGTAACGATAGCCATGGCGGACGTGCGGCACCGAATGCTCTTGCTGTGGAATACGTGCCACCATTTCCTCAAACAGCGCTTCGCGCAACGCCTGCTGCGGTTGCAACGCGGCCTCGGTGAACGCATTCTCCGCCCGCAAGTAGTCCAGCACCTGCGAATCGGTGCGTTCGTCATCGCGTAGCCAATAATAATCGTCAACACGGGTATCGCCGTGCGTGGTGATAGGATACGGTCGTTTCTCGGCTTTTGGAGGTGTCATCATTACTAAATCATCCGCTTACAAACATTACTGTAAGGGTGGCACGTTTTCTTTAGGATAAAAAGCGGTACGGTTAGACCAATTCGCGCTTTTTCTGGTTCACGTCGCTTTCGATGCCCTGCTTGACGTCCGCCGGGATTTTCAGCGACTGCGCCAGCGCATCCAGATAGCCGCGCTCCATAAAATGATCGACGTCGATAACCATGCAACTCAGGTAGTACACCTCCAGCGCTTCGTCTTCGTTTTTGACGCTTTGCGCGATCAAATCCGGATTCAGCGGCTGATCGATCGCCTGTTGCACCCAGGCCTGCGCTTCTTCGCCTACCTGCAGCTGTTCCAGGCTATGGTCGATGGCGCGGCGTTCTTCAGCATCAATATGGCCATCACTCTTGGCAGCAAACACCAATGCCTGAACCAACCGCCTGGCGCGTTGGTCAACCGGTGTAATCTGGCTGCCGTATTGCGGCTCATCCTGATGGCTTTCCTTGACCCGCGCCTTGTATTTGTTCCAAATCACTGCACCCACCGCGGCGCTACCACCGATAATCAGCGCGTTTTTGCCAAATTTGCCCACCAGTTTGCGTGACGACTTGTTGGCTAGCAGTACGCCGACCAAACCACCCAGCGCGGTGGGCGCCAACAGCTTGCCGATGCCTTCACTTCCGCCTGCTGCCCCGGCTTTCTGCCCCAACATCGATTGAATCTGCTGCATCCAGTTGTTTTTCATTGTCGCTCCTCACCAGTATGTCGGCGCGTAACGGCATTGCCAGGCCACGCGCAGTTAGCCACCAGATTAGGGGATCTTTTGTCAACTTACGTATGGGGATGAAAACTTGTGTTGCGCAGGCGGAGATCGGCTCCACTGAGGAGTAAGTGCGGTCATAATCAGGGCGCGCAGGCGCCCTTGGCATAGCGGTTACGGTAATCGCAGGAAGTTACTCCGCGACGCTGTAAGCGATTTCGCCCTGGTTGCAGTTGAGCGTTACGTTGTAGATTTTGTCCATCTTGCTGCCACGCACCGTTAGCGGTACCTGCCAGACATTGTCTTTGCCGACGATGGCGTCCGGACTGACCCAGACAATCGGTGTTGCGGTGCCCAGTTGCTTTTTGTCAGCATCCCAGCGCGTAATGCGATTTTGCAAGAAATCGCGTTTTACCTGTGCAGCTACGTCCGCCGCCTGCAGGCCGCTGCATTGCGCAACCTTGGCGCTACGCAGTTGTTGCGCCTGTGCCGTACCGGTCAATCCAGCTACCGCCACCAGCGCGACCATCCATGACCATTTCGTTTTGTTCATATGACCTCCCGTTGTGGTTATCACCATCCGGGGGCAGCCCCGCAGCGAACAACGGGTCAAGCCATGGGCTAGCGTTTGATAAAGGCAATCACAAACAGTTCGTCCAACCCCGGATAGATTTCCTTGATAACCTGCTTCAGCTCGCCAAGCGGCATGTTTTCCTGTTTAGCGTGTTGTTCGGTCAACGCGTCCAGACGGATTGGCGTCACCGACAGCACTTCAATCAGACAGAAAAACACGCCGTCCTCATGACGGCTGACGCGCAAGACCTCCCCAGGCTGGAAGTGCGATTCACTGGCGTCCCGTAGAGTGATGGTTTTGCGCCCAGCCACGATATCCTGCTCAAAGCGGCTGAAGAAAGTTATTCCGCGGCTCATTCTAGACTCTTTTTCATTACAATGCTGCAACATAAACCGCTACGCCGCCTGCTTTTCTGTGCGCGACTGGGGATCCTTGCTCGCGGCCGGCTTGTCGCCCTTGGCCTTGGCCGGTTTTTGGCTCACCGCCTGCGGCGCTGCACCACGCAGAATTTGCGTCAGCGCTTCTTTATGTTCTGCCAGATAGAAGCTCAGGGCTTCGCGTTGATCTTCCTCCAACGTTAGTGGCGCCTGTTGTAGCCACTCGCCAAGGCTGTCGGCCAGATCGAGCATTTTGTCGTAGGCATCGGCTTCTTTCTTGCTTGCGAACGTCATTTTTTCCTCACCGTTTCTGACCACCAGGTATTTTACTTCAACTGCCATCTGTGTATTCCTCAAAGGTTTAAACACTGTATTTATATACAGTATAAGGCGTTATGGTGCGGGGGTTCAAGCGCCCCCGCCTGTTATTATTTCAGCAGCCGCGCCTTGCAGCTTTTGCCTTTGATCTTGCCCTGCTGCAATTGTTGCAACGCCTTGCGCGCGCTGGCCTTGCGGATAGCCACGTAGGCGTGCACCGGGAACATATCGATTTTTCCGACCTCGGCCGCGGTCAGTCCCGCATCTCCAGTCAATGCCCCGAGAATATCACCGGGGCGAATCTTCGCCTTGCGGCCGCCATCAATGCACAGCGTGGCCATTTCCGCCTCCAGCGGCGCCGTTGACGCACCGCTCAGTTCACTGACTGACGCCCATTGCAACTTGCAGTCCAGGTACTCTTCCAGCGCGTGAGCGCGTGTCATTTCCTGCGGCGCACACAGGCTGATGGCCAGCCCGCTCATGCCGGCACGGCCGGTACGGCCAATGCGGTGCACATGCACTTCCGGGTCGAACGACAGTTCGTAATTGACCACCAGTTCAAGATCCTTGATATCCAGACCGCGTGCGGCGACGTCGGTCGCTACCAGCACGCGACAGCTGCGGTTGGCAAACCGCACCAGGACCTGATCGCGATCGCGCTGCTCCAGATCGCCATGCAGTGCCAGCACGCTGATGCCGCGCGCCTCCAACGCTTCAAATACGCTCTGACAATCGCGCTTGGTATTGCAGAACACCACGCAAGACGTTGGTTGAAAATGGCGAATGGCGGCCACCAGCAACGCCGGACGCTGATCGCGGGTGGTTTCGTAAAAACGCTGCGCGATAGTGGTTGGCGCGTCGCCGTCGTCAACTTCCACGCTCAATGGCGCGCGTTGCACCCGGTCGCTGATGCGCTCGATGCCAGCGGGGTAAGTCGCGGAAAACAGCAGCGTTTGGCGCTGTGACGGCGTATAGCCGATAACCTGATCAATATCGTCGGCAAAGCCCATGTCCAGCATGCGGTCGGCTTCGTCCAGCACCAGCACTTTCACCTGATCCAGCACCAGGGTCTTCTTACGCAGGTGTTCCTGGATGCGGCCCGGCGTTCCCACCACGATATGCGGCGCATGCACCAGCGAATCCAGCTGAGCGCCCATCGGCTGGCCACCGCACAGGGTAAGGATTTTGATGTTTTGCGTGAAACGCGCCAAGCGGCGCAGCTCTTTGCTGACCTGATCGGCCAATTCACGCGTTGGGCACAAAATCAGCGCCTGCGTCGCTACCTGGCTGACGTTGATTTTGTCCAGCAGGCCAATACCGAACGCCGCCGTCTTGCCGCTGCCGGTTTTTGCCTTGGCGCGCACGTCTTGCCCGTTAAGGATGGCTGGCAGCGCGGCAGCCTGTACCGGTGTCATTTCGGCATACCCCAGTTCATTGAGGTTGGCCAACTGTTCGGCTGGCAGCGGCAGGGAAGAAAAGGAAACTGTGCTCACGGCGATAACTCTTATATGGCAGATGGAAAGGCGGCGCGACCGACTGGCCGGCACCGTAATAAGGCGTGATGATAGCAGAGATAGCGACCTTTCTGGATTGCGGCCATAAAAAAACCCGCCGGAAGCGGGTTTTTTGGCAGCGACGTTGCGTTAGATGGCAACAACGTTGGCTGCGGCTGGGCCACGTTGGCTGTCCTGAATGGAGAATTCAACCTGCTGGCCTTCTGCCAGAGTTTTGAAACCATCGCTGACGATAGCGGAAAAATGCACGAAAACATCTTTAGAGCCATCGGCTGGGGTGATAAAGCCGAAGCCTTTGCTTTCGTTGAACCATTTTACGTGACCGGTGATCTTAGTCATTTGACTTTCCTTTACTTGATAAACCTGCCTTGACGGCACTTGCGGCGCGAAGGCCCTGCGTTCTGTAGGTCTTCTTTCGCCGCCAATTATTAACGCATAATCGTCCAGACAGGGCAAATTTTTTCGTTCCTTATTAAAACAGCAGGTTACAGGGCTCGTTTGGCAAAACTCTCTGCGCGCTTTCGCCGCAGAGATGCCAGCGCAATCGTTTTCGTATATACTGCGCGCCTGTTTTGAGCACCGTCAATTTACACATCAGGTACCAGACTATGTTAACTATTGGAACCGCACTGCGCCCTTCCGCCACCCGTGTCATGCTGCTCGGCTCCGGCGAACTGGGTAAAGAGGTGGCAATCGAATGCCAGCGCCTTGGGCTGGAAGTGATAGCCGTCGATCGCTATGCCAATGCCCCGGCCATGCACGTCGCGCATCGCAGCCACGTGATTAACATGCTGGACGGTCAGGCGTTGAAGACCCTGATCGAGCAGGAGCGTCCTGACTACATCGTGCCGGAAATTGAAGCCATCGCCACCGACATGCTGGTGCAGCTGGAACAGCAGGGACACCACGTCGTGCCCTGTGCCGAAGCCACTCGCCTGACCATGAACCGTGAAGGCATTCGCCGTCTGGCGGCTGAAAGCCTCGCCCTGCCGACCTCCAGCTACCGCTTTGCCGATAGCCAGGACGCCTTTTATCACGCGGTCGACGACATCGGCTACCCCTGCATTATCAAACCGGTGATGAGCTCATCCGGCAAGGGCCAGAGCCTGATCCGTGACGCCTCACAGTTGGCGGCAGACTGGGAATATGCGCAACAGGGCGGTCGCGCCGGTGGTGGACGGGTGATTGTCGAAGGGCTGGTCAAGTTTGATTTTGAAATCACTTTGCTGACCATCAGCGCGGTGGATGGGGTACATTTTTGCGCGCCTATCGGCCACCGTCAGGAAGATGGCGATTACCGCGAATCCTGGCAGCCGCAATGCATGTCGCCGCTGGCGTTGCAACGCGCCCAGGCGATTGCCGAACGTGTGGTCACGGCACTCGGCGGCTACGGGCTGTTTGGCGTTGAACTGTTCGTTTGCGGCGATGAGGTCATTTTCAGCGAAGTCTCCCCTCGCCCGCACGATACCGGCATGGTGACGCTGATTTCACAGGATCTGTCAGAGTTTGCCCTGCACGTTCGCGCGTTCCTGGGTCTGCCGATCGGCGCTATTCGCCAGTTCGGACCGGCGGCATCGGCGGTTATCCTGCCGGAAATGACCGGCAGCGATCTGCGCTTTGGCGGTTTGGAGCAGGCATTGCAGGGCCACAATCAACTGCGGCTGTTCGCCAAGCCTGAAATCAGCGGCAAACGCCGTCTGGGCGTGGCGCTGGCCTGTGCACCGACTACCGAACAGGCGGTTGACATCGCCACGCAGGCTGCCGCGGCGGTAACGGTTCAAGGATAATTGGCGGCTAAAATAGCCAAAGCCCGGTTACCCCGGGCTTTGGTCCGATGAACAAGCTCCCGTCTGTTCAAGGCTCAATAATCGTCTTCGTCTTCGTCATCTTGCGGTTCGACATCCGATGGCACACTCGGCGCATCCTCGTCTTCATCGTCAAACATGACGGCAACCCGGGCACCTTGATGCTGTTCGCGGATCTGCTGCGCTACCACGGCAATCGCTTCACCGCTGCTCATGCCCTGCTCCATCAATTGACGGATGCGATCCGCAGCTTCCTGCTGCTCCAGATGATTCAGTGACGGCATACCTGCAAGCATGTGTTTATCTCCAGCTGATTGGAGGAGGATTATACCCTGCCTGCGGTACGCCGCAACCACGCCGCCCGGTTATTATTGCGCGACCGGTTCGGTACTGTGAGCGTCAAGGTGCCACTGTTTCAGCCGTGAGCGCCATAACAGGACGTGCCAGGCCTGTTTCAGGCCGCGCGCGTTGGCGGTCATCAATCGGTCGATACCGCGACGGTAGAACTCGCGGGTAATCTGCTGTTGCGCCAGCGGATCCGGCTCACGACGAATACTGTGACAAATGCCCAGCGCTTCGCGGGCAATCTGCCAGTGAAACGCCGGACGCAGCCTAATCTTGTCAGCATAGCGGCGGTTGAGCGCCACCAGCATTTCGACGATCTTCATATAATGACGCTGATATTCAACGTTGGCCACGCCGGTACGGCGCCGATTGCTGATCGAGCGGTCATGTACTCGCTGCCGATACAACGGCGTGCTGAGATATTGTACCCGCTGGGCATTAAACATCACTTCAGTAGTCCAGGGAATATCTTGATGGTGCAGGCCGGGTTCAAAATAAAGTCGATGCTGTTTAATAAAATCAAGCCGATATATTGCCAGCCATACCACATGAATAAATCTTCGTGTCTTCAAGGCGCGCTCAAGCCATTGCACGCCGCTAATTACCCCGGTCGATGACAGGCGAGCGGTGGGAATAATTTCTTTTAATTCATTCTGCTGGGTAAAATAACGCTCCCCGTTGCACTGCATGACATCCAGCTGATTATTCTCGGCCATTTCGATCAGCGTGGAATACATCTCCGGCGCCAGCAGATCGTCGGCGTCGGGAAAGGCGACATATTTGCCGCGCGCCACCGCCAGCCCGGCGTTGCGGGCCACCGAAACACCGGCGTTAGTCTGGTCGATCACCGTAATATGAGAATAACGCTCAGCGTAACTGCGGGCAATTTCGGCTGAACCATCGGTCGAACCATCATTAATAACAATCACTTCTAACCGACGTTCATTTTGTGCCAGCAGCGATTGTAAAAATGGCTCCAATAATTCGCCCGCATTGTGCATTGGGACGATCACGCTCAACATTAAAGGCATAATTTGCGCTTCCCTTACCCGTTGCCAGGAAAAGAATGTGAAAAAAGGCACATATTGCTAATCAGCGAAACGCCGGAATAATGACGGCCGAAAGCCCACGACGATCGCGTTTAACAAGGTTGCGTAAAAGAAATCTAATTTTTGCATGTTTATATACAACGAAAGTCGCAAAAAATGCTTAGCTTGCTTATCATTGATTTATCACATTAAACGAGTTCGCATGCACCGATGCAGGGAATATGGCAGAATATCCCTCAGGAACAGCCGCCCCGTAAGCCAGGTTTATAGCAATCCATGACTCAATCAGTGCCAAACCTCAAATCGTTGCCGTATCATCGCCAAGCGGTGCTGGAACGATTTGCTCCTCTAGCGTCTCAACCATGGGCCATGCTGCTGCATTCGGGGTTCGCCGAGCATTCGCACAATCGATTTGATATTTTGGTCGCCGATCCTCGCGTTACCCTGACCACTCATGGCGAACGAACGCAGATTATCGAGGGTTCCAGCGTCGTTGAGTCGCCAGAAGATCCCTTTGCCTTGCTGCAGCAGCAGCTGGCCTCCCTGGCGTTTGCGCCAGAGGCACGGGCCGAACTGCCGTTTCAAGGCGGCGCGCTGGGCCTGTTTGGCTATGATCTGGGCCGGCGGGTAGAAACCCTGCCGCAGGTGGCACAGGCCGATATCGCGCTGCCGGACATGGCGGTAGGAATCTATGACTGGGCGCTGATTGCCGACCATCATCTGCAAACCTTGACCTTGCTGAGCCATGACGATGTAGAACAACGCTGGCAGTGGCTAACGCAGCAGCCAGCGCCAGTAGCCAAACCGTTTACCCTGACCAGCCAGTGGCAGGCAAACATGACCCGAGCGCAGTACGGCGAGAAGTTTCGCCAGATCCAGCATTACCTACGCAGCGGCGATTGTTATCAAATCAATTTGGCTCAGCGGTTTTCTGCTTCGTATCAAGGCGATGAATGGCAAGCATTCCTGCAGCTGAGCGCCAGCAATTGCGCGCCATTTTCAGCCTTCCTGCGGCTGCCAGACAGCGCGGTATTGAGCGTTTCACCCGAGCGCTTCCTCTGGCTGGAAAACAGCCAGATTCAAACCCGGCCGATCAAAGGCACGCTGCCGCGGCTGGCCGATACCGAACAGGACGCCGCTCAGGCACAACGGCTGGCAACCTCGGCGAAAGATCGGGCCGAAAACCTGATGATCGTCGATCTGCTGCGTAACGATATCGGCCGCGTGGCGCAACCCGGTAGCGTACGGGTGCCAGAGCTGTTCGTGGTTGAACCGTTCCCGGCAGTACACCACCTGGTAAGTACCGTGACCGCAACGCTGCCCAGCACAACGCCGGCCAGCGCACTGTTGCGCGCCTGTTTCCCCGGCGGTTCGATCACCGGCGCCCCCAAGGTACGGGCAATGCAGATCATTGAAGAACTGGAACCACAGCGGCGTAATGCCTACTGCGGCAGCATCGGCTATCTCAGCGCCTGCGGAACCATGGATACCAATATTGCCATCCGCACGCTGATCGCCGAACAGGGTCGGCTGTATTGTTCGGCCGGCGGCGGGATCGTTGCCGACAGTCAGGAACAGGCGGAATATCAGGAAACCTTTGATAAACTGGGTCGCATCTTGCCGCAACTGGGGGAGTTTACCGTTTCGTGAGCCAACCGACCTATCCGTCCTCGCTGGGCGATTTTATCAGCCGCTTCCAATTGCAGTTGCCGCAGGCGTCGCGGGTTTCGCATAATGTGCGCCCGGCGGCGGTATTAGTCCCGATTATCTGTCGGCCGGAACCGACGCTGCTGTTGACCCGCCGTGCCGACACCTTGCGCAAACATGCCGGCCAGGTAGCCTTCCCCGGCGGCAAAACCGATGCCAGCGACATTTCAGCCATCTTCACCGCGCTGCGCGAAGCGCATGAAGAGGTAGCCATTCCTCCGGCGGCGGTCACCGTACTCGGCCAAATGGCACCGCTCGACAGCAGCACCGGCTTTCAGGTCACGCCAATCGTTGGCCTGATCGCGCCAGACGTGCAGTTTCATGCCAATGAAGACGAAGTGGCCGACGTGTTCGAGATGCCGTTGCATGAAGCGTTGACGCTATCGCGCTACTATCCGCTGGATATTCACCGCGCCGGACGTGCGCACCGGGTCTATCTGTCCTGGTATCAGAGCCAGTTTGTCTGGGGACTCACCGCCGCCATCATCCGCCGCCTGGCGCAGCAAGTGAGCCTCTGAGGCCGTCAACCAGTGACCTCGGTCACATCCTGTCGGGGTTATTTGGCGACTTTCAACGGTAAAGCGATCGCCATCACTTCATCGGTTTGCTTTTTCGACTACCTTCCACGCTATCAGGGTTTTAAAAAAACTGTAAACCCTCTCTTCAACCTTACGAAATAACTGTAAAATACGCCTGACCGGTATAAACCACTGCAAAAGCAGGGTCTACGCCGACGGCAACCGACAGCAAAAAAAGTAACACCAAGGATTATTTTATTTCATGCGAAAAAGGCAACCGAACCCGTACGGCCCTTTTACAATATCGCTGTTCCCTGCGTGGTTTTTGACCGCTGCAGCCATAACAATATGCCTCTTTAAGGAGTTTTAGCGTGATTAGCGTTTTCGACATGTTTAAGATCGGCATCGGCCCGTCCAGCTCTCATACGGTTGGACCGATGAAAGCCGGCAAACAGTTTGTCGACGATCTGGTAAATAAAGGCTTGATGCCTTCTATCACGCGTGTTGCCGTAGATGTTTACGGCTCACTCTCATTGACCGGTAAAGGTCACCATACCGATATTGCCATTATCCTCGGCCTGGCCGGCAATATGCCGGATACCGTGGATATCGACAGCATTCCCGGATTTATTCGCGATGTAGAACAACGTCAACGCCTGATGCTGGCCAGTGGCCTGCATGAAGTCGATTTCCCGCGTGACGGCGGCATGGTGTTTCGCAGCGACAACCTGCCGCTGCATGAAAACGGCATGCAAATCCACGCCTACGCCGGTGAAAAGCCGGTGTACAGCAAAACCTATTACTCGATCGGCGGCGGCTTTATCGTCGACGAAGAACACTTCGGCAAGGCTGACGCCAACGAAGTCATCGTGCCGTATCCATTCCATTCCGCTCGCGAAATGCTCGATCACTGCCGTGACACCGGCATGTCGTTGTCCGGCATGGTGATGCAAAATGAACTGGCGCTGCATAGCAAACCAGAGATCGAAGCCTATTTTGGCGATATCTGGCAAACCATGCGCGCCTGTATCGATCGGGGCCTGAATACCGAGGGCGTACTGCCTGGTCCGCTACGCGTACCACGCCGTGCTTCCGCGCTGCGACGCATGCTGGTGTCATCCGACAAGCTGTCCAGCGATCCGATGAACGTGATTGACTGGGTTAACATGTTCGCGCTGGCGGTCAACGAAGAAAACGCCGCCGGTGGCCGCGTAGTCACCGCACCGACCAATGGTGCCTGCGGCATCGTGCCGGCGGTGCTGGCCTATTACGATCACTTTATCGAATCGGTTAGCCCGGATATCTACATTCGTTACTTCCTGGCATCCGGTGCCATCGGTGCACTGTACAAGATGAACGCGTCGATTTCCGGCGCGGAAGTCGGCTGTCAGGGTGAGGTCGGCGTGGCCTGTTCAATGGCGGCGGCCGGTCTGGCAGAACTGTTGGGCGGCAGTCCGGAACAGGTGTGCGTAGCGGCGGAAATCGGCATGGAACACAACCTGGGTCTAACCTGCGATCCGGTGGCCGGCCAGGTTCAGGTGCCGTGCATCGAACGTAACGCCATTGCCTCGGTCAAGGCGATCAACTCCGCACGTATGGCACTGCGCCGCACCAGTGAACCACGCGTATCGCTGGATAAGGTGATTGAAACCATGTACGAAACCGGCAAGGACATGAATGCCAAATACCGCGAAACCTCACGCGGCGGGCTGGCTATCAAGGTACAGTGCGACTGATCCCCCAACCCCGCCTCCAGGCGGGGTTTTTATTTAAAAAATCAACAGCATAAACTACAAATCAGTGACGTCGTCACTTATCACCTAGCCGTTTTGGCCTCGCTTTATCCGTCATTAAACCACCGAAATACCCTTCTGTTCCGGTAAACTGAAATATATTATTGCGTTATCATCAATTGTTAACCCGTGACAGGCTAGAATTAGCCAAAGATCATTAAGGGGAAAAGAGTCTGATGGTGGCATCGGGCTGGCTTAGCGAACAAGGATTTAGCCGATGTTGATGTCTCAACTTGCCGTCACGAAATACCGCCATTACCGCTGGCTGCTCGCCGGCGCGGTTGGGTTGGCGGTGCTGATGGTGTCGCTGTGCATTCGCTATTATCAACAAGTTAAAAGTATCGAGCGTGATCAACAGGTCTTTGCAGCGCGCATTGTCCACAAGCTTGATAATCTGCTGAATCCCGCAACACGGCAGGCGCTGCACATTACGCCGCTGATTGGTCAGACGTGTGAAAAATCGATCCCTACGCTACGTTATCGTATGGCGCAAAATCAGGCGTTACGTTCATTATTACTGGTGCAAAATGGCAATATTTATTGTTCCAGTCTGTTTGGCCAGCGCAATTATCAGTTCAGCGCCATTTTCCCACATATTGATGTCCATGCCGGTCCGCAACTGGCCTTGCGCCCTTCGATCGCCGTCTCGCGCGGGCTGCCGTCGCTGGTGCTGTGGTTGCCCCAGCCCGACGCTCAGGTCAGCGGAGTGCTGTACGTCTACAATATCGAAATGCTGGCCAGCTTCCTGCTCGAACCACAGATGCCCTACGCCCAACGGGTGGTGCTGAACGTCAACGGCAACAGTCTGGGCTACGGCGACCGCGAAATCGTCCGTACCGAAGCGCTGACGCAAGACTTGCGCTATACCGCCGCGTCAGATCGCTATCCGTTCTCCATTTCGCTGTTTAGCCCAGACAGCACCTCGCTGGCGTTAGCCACTCTGCCGGGCCACGTGCCGTTGGCGCTGCTGATAAGCTTGTTGGCTGCCTATGTCGTATATCTAATGACCGCCAGCCGCATGAGTCTGGCGTATCATATTAGCCATGCCATCAACCATCGTGAATTCCGCGTGTATTGCCAGCCGATCATCAACGGGGAAACCGGGCGCTGTGTGGGGGTTGAAACCCTGCTACGCTGGAAGAACAAGCGACAAGGCTGGGTATCGCCGGACGTGTTTATCCCCCTGGCGGAACAGCATGGCCTGATCGTTACGCTGACCCGATTTTTGATGACCACGGTGGTCGATAACCTGCGGCTGTTCCCGCCACGCCCCTCGTTTTACATCAGCATTAACGTCGCAGCCGAGCATTTCAATTCGCAATGTATTATTGATGATATCCGGCGTATTTGGCTGCCGGCCAATCCAATGCCTTCCCTAATGCTCGAACTCACGGAGCGCTCGGCACTGTCTGACATTCAAAACGATCAGATCAAGGCGCTGAAAGCCTTGGGCATCATGCTGGCGATCGATGATTTCGGCACCGGCCACAGCTCGTTGAGTTATCTGAAAACCCTCAGTCCCGATGTACTGAAAATCGATCGGGGTTTTACCGCCGCCATTGGTACCGATGCGATTAACGCCACCGTGACTGACACCATTATTACGCTGGCGCATCGTCTGAAGTTGAAACTGGTGGCCGAGGGGGTTGAAAGCGCCGAACAGGCAGCCTATCTGTGCTCGCGCCAGGTGAATGCCATGCAGGGCTATTACTTTGCCAAACCAATGCCAATAAACGTTTTTCCGCTATGGTTAGCGCGTTATGAGACACGCCAGCGAGTATTGCATCAGCAAGAGGAACAACAAAAAAGTGGGAATAAGCCGGAGGCATAAGCCCCCGGCTCCGGCGTTACTGCTGGTCGAAGGATGGCGGCACTTTACTGATACGCACCAGTTCGATGCGATAATCCGACGCTTCGAGAATTTCAAAGCGCAGATGATTGAGTTCTACTACCGCGCCCACCGTCGGCATTTGACCATAATGCGCCAACAGGAACCCCGCCAGCGAGGCGTAGTCCGCAGTAGGGCTCACCAGATCGTCACAGTTCAGCGCCTGCTCAAGCGAATGCACATCGGCCCCGCCCTGCACCAACCAGCTATCGCCATCCGCCACAATGTCCGGCGTTTCATCTTCGTCAGGGAATTCACCGGCAATCGCTTCCAGCACGTCCAGCGGCGTAACCAGCCCCTGCACCACGCCAAACTCGTTGGACACCACGACCAGGCGCCCCTTGGCACGGCGCAGCACCGGCAGCAGATTAATCACGTCCATGGTGTCCGGCACTACGATCGGCGGCGTGCGCGCAGCAAATTCGGCGATGTCCTCACCCTGCTCCAGCGCAATCAACAGATCTTTGGCACGCACTACGCCGACGATTTCATCCAGCTCATCCCGGCAAACCGGGAACAGGCTGTGCGGCGTGTCCAGCAACTGGGCGCGTACCTCATCCAACGAGCGATCGCAATCGACCCACGAGATCTCGGTGCGCGGCGTCATCACGCTGCGAATCGAACGAGATGCCAGCGTCAATACGCCGCTGATCATATAGCGCTCTTCCTCGGCAAAGGTTTCATCCACCGGCTGCGGTGAATCTTCCGCCGTCTGTTGTTGTGCACGCTGCTGGCCCATCAGACGCATGATCGCTTCGGCAGTACGTTCACGCATCGGGCGCCGCGCCTGATGCTTGATAAAGTTGCGTCGTGCGATCTGGTTGAACAGCTCGATCAGGATCGAGAAGCCAATCGCCGCATACAGGTAGCCCTTCGGAATATGCAGACCAAATCCTTCGGCAATCAGGCTCAGGCCGATCATCAGCAGGAAGCTCAGGCACAGCACCACAATGGTTGGGTGGGCATTGACGAAGTTGGTTAACGGCTTGGAGGCCAGTAGCATCACTACCATGGCGATCACTACCGCCGTCATCATTACCGGCAGATCGTTCACCATGCCAACGGCGGTAATTACCGCGTCGAGGGAGAACACCGCATCAAGGATGACAATCTGCACCACTACCGCCCAGAACTTGGCATAGCCGCGGTTACCGCCCTCCTGGTGGGTTTGCCCTTCCAGTCGTTCGTGCAGCTCCATGGTGGCCTTGAACAGCAGGAATACGCCACCAAACAGCAAAATCAAATCTCGGCCCGAAAAGCTGAACTCCCCTACGCTAAACAGCGGCGTGGTCAGCGTTACCATCCACGAGATCACCGACAACAGTCCCAGGCGCATGATCAGCGCCAGCGACAGACCGAGAATGCGCGCTTTGTCACGCTGTTTCGGCGGCAGTTTATCGGCCAGGATGGCGATAAACACCAGGTTGTCGATGCCCAGTACGATCTCCAGCACCACTAACGTCAATAACCCGGCCCAGATTGAGGGGTCCATTAAAAATTCCATTATCAGACTCCGGAAAAAAGACAGGTTCGCTGAGTCGCGCGCAGGCGAAGTGCATCACACGCAGGGCGTGAGATAACAAACACAGCAAGAGATCGGGATGATACTACCGGGGGATGGCCGAGCGGCCGTGAGAAAGCATTAACGCCAGCAGGTGGCGGGTAAATCCGAGGAAAACAGTAACTTCGGTGACAGTCCATAGGGTGGGCTGAGGCCCTTCACTCCTTGGTTATGAAAGAACAAATTACTTTATCAGGAATTTTATTACCGTCAACGCGCTTTTTTACCGGCAAGACCATTGGTCGCGCGGTTGCTGTTTAATTCCTCAAACGCGTATTGCGTGAACGTTTAACGCGTAATAGCTGAGCGACGTCACATAATTTATTTTTTCACTCACTAAAATAAATGGCGAAAACGTGCATTGCCGCATCCAGGCTTTTGATACTGCGTGACAAAGGTTCCGGGTGCATTGGTTAATTTCTACCATAATGGATCTGAACATCGAGAGTGACCGCCAGGAAGGCAGCGAGCAATGACACATTCCGTGTCAGAGGTTTAATGAGGAGGTAGCGAGTGGCAATAGCTATTATCATCGGCACACACGGGAGCGCAGCGGAACAGTTGCTGAAAACCGCGGAAATGCTATTGGGCGAGCAGGATAACGTCGCCTTTATCGATTTCGTTCCCGGAGAAAACGCCGAAACATTAATTGAGAAATATAAACTAAAAATCAGTGAATTAGACACCAGTGGCGGCGTCCTGTTCCTGGTCGACACCTGGGGCGGCAGCCCGTTCAACGCAGCCAGCCGCCTGGCGCTCGACAAGGCGGATTATGAAGTGATCACCGGCGTCAACATTCCGATGCTGGTAGAGACCTTCATGGCGCGTGACGACGACCCCGCCTTTGGCGAACTGGTCGCGCTGGCGCTGGAAACCGGCCGTGAAGGCGTCAGAGCACTGAACAAACCCGAGGATGAGCCCGTCAAACCCGCGGCCAAAAGTGCGCCTGCTCCGGCTGCCGTTGCTCCACAAGCGCCGCTTGGCCCAGACGATCATATGAAGATCGGCTTGGCGCGTATCGATGACCGATTGATTCACGGCCAGGTCGCCACTCGCTGGACCAAGGAAACCAACGTCAGCCGCATCATCGTCATCAGTGACGAAGTTGCAGCCGACAATCTGCGTAAGACTCTGCTGACGCAGGTTGCACCACCGGGTGTCACAGCCCACGTGGTTGATGTCGCCAAGGCGATTCGCGTGTGGAACAACCCGAAGTATGCCAATGACCGAGTCATGCTGCTGTTCACCAATCCAACCGATGTCTGGCGTCTGGTGGAGGCCGGCGTGGAAATCAAATCGGTGAATATCGGCGGCATGGCATTCCGACAGGGTAAAACCCAGGTCAACAACGCGGTCTCCGTTGACGCAAAAGACATCGAAGCGTTTAAGAAATTAAACGATCGCGGTATCGAATTGGAAGTTCGCAAAGTCTCGTCCGACACCCGTTTAAAAATGATGGACCTGATAAACAAACTTAATTAATGGCGGTTGCCAATAATTATTCTTACTCAGAGCTCTTGGTCATAGGAGAAGTACAATGGAGATTACCACTCTTCAGATTGTGCTGATATTTATCGTCGCATGTATTGCCGGGATGGGTTCCGTTCTGGACGAGTTCCAGTTCCACCGCCCGTTGGTCGCCTGTACGTTGATCGGCTTTATCCTCGGTGATATCAAGACCGGCATCATTATCGGCGGTACGCTGGAAATGATCGCCCTCGGCTGGATGAATATCGGTGCTGCCGTTGCACCAGACGCCGCTCTGGCGTCGATCATTTCCACCATTCTGGTGGTAGCCGGCGGCCAGAGCGTCGGTGCCGGTATCGCACTGGCCATTCCGTTGGCCGCAGCCGGTCAGGTGCTGACCATTATCGTTCGTACCCTGACCGTGGCCTTCCAGCACGCGGCAGACAGCGCGGCCGAACGCGGCAGCCTGCGTGCCATCACCTGGCTGCACGTTTCTGCCCTGCTGTTGCAGGCAATGCGTATTGCCATTCCAGCCGTTATCGTTGCCGTTTCGGTGGGCACAGCCGGCGTACACGCGTTGTTGAACTCCATTCCTGAAGTGGTTACCACCGGTCTGAACATCGCCGGCGGCATGATCGTGGTGGTCGGTTACGCCATGGTCATCAACATGATGCGTGCCGGTTACCTGATGCCGTTCTTCTATGCCGGTTTCGTTACCGCCGCCTTCACCAACTTCAACCTGGTGGCATTGGGGGTGATTGGCGTCGTTATGGCCGTGCTGTATATCCAGCTCAGCCCGAAATACAACAAGCCGCAGGTTGTTCAGGGTGGCCCTGCTCAACCAAACGATCTTGATAACGAACTGGACTAGGAATAGGTGAGAGAAATGGTTGATACAACTGCTGCTCAAAAGAAACTGACGCCGGCTGATATCCGCGGCGTGTTCCTGCGCTCGAACCTGTTCCAGGGTTCCTGGAACTTCGAACGTATGCAGGCGCTGGGTTTCTGTTTTTCGATGGTGCCGGCGATCCGCCGCCTTTATCCGGAAAACAACGACGATCGCAAACAGGCGATCAAGCGCCACCTAGAATTCTTCAATACCCACCCTTATGTCGCCGCGCCGATCCTTGGCGTCACCCTGGCGATGGAAGAACAACGTGCCAACGGCGCGCCGATTGACGATGCGGCGATCAACGGCATCAAGGTTGGTCTGATGGGGCCACTGGCCGGCGTGGGCGACCCGATTTTCTGGGGAACCATGCGCCCGGTATTTGCCGCGCTGGGTGCCGGCATAGCCCTGACCGGCAGCCTGCTCGGACCGATTCTGTTCTTTGTGCTGTTTAACCTGGTGCGCCTGCTGGTGCGCTACTATGGCGTGGCCTATGGCTATCGCAAAGGGGCCGATATCGTCAACGATATGGGCGGTGGCTTCCTGCAAAAACTGACGGAAGGGGCGTCGATTCTCGGCCTGTTTGTCATGGGGGCACTGGTTAACAAGTGGACCCACGTCAATATCCCGTTGGTGGTATCGAAAATTACCGACCAGACTGGCCATACCACGGTCACGACGGTGCAAACCATTCTTGACCAACTGATGCCGGGGCTGATCCCGCTGTTGCTGACCTTCGGCTGTATGTGGCTGTTGCGTCGTAAAGTCAACGCGCTGTGGATTATTCTGGGCTTCTTCGTGATCGGTATTTTTGGTTACTGGATTGGCCTGCTGGGCGTGTAACGTCGTTTGACCGCCGGGGGGCCTCTCCCCCGGCTTTTTAATCTGTGGAGCTGTAAGATGTCGCTGACGGACATTGCCATCATGGTGTTTATCGTGCTGTTGCTGCTGTATGCGCTGTATGACGAGTTCGGCATGGACAAAATGCGCGGCGCGACGCTGCTCAAGGTTCAACTCAAGCGTAGCAACCGCATCGACTGTCTGATTTTTGTCGTGCTGCTGGGCATTCTGGTGTACCGCAATATCGTCGACCACGGTGAACCGCTGACGACATGGTTATTAATATCTCTGGCGTTGGTTGCCGTTTATATTTCCTATATTCGCTGGCCCAAATTGTTATTCAAAACGCAGGGTTTTTATTATGCCAATGCCTTTATTCAATATCGGCGAATTAAAGCCATGAATTTGTCCGAGGATGGCGTTTTAGCCATCGATTTGGAGAAACGTCGCTTATTGATACAGGTTACCCAGCTAGACGACCTGGAACGTATTTATAATTTTTTTGTTGAAAATCAATCAATAAAAAGCTAGCCCATCGAGAAGCAACCTTCCTGATGGCAGCGAGGTAGTTTAATCCATTAGTAACGCTGCCTTTTTTTGTTTATTATTTCCACAATAAGATTGCCACTACCGCTTATATTTTTGACGCACCAATAGCAATGAAAACAATTCTCACTTTCATTAAAGCCAGTGCATTGCAATTAATGGTTGTATCCGGGAAAAATAATATGCTAAGGTTGCGCCCGTCATTGGGGAGTAGCCGGTTTCTGAATAGTATTTGTCAGAAACGCCCGTATCAACATACTCGTTTTGCAGTCCGAAACGTGGTGCGGGCAGCCAGGTAAGGTTGGCGAGACCATAGACACGTAACTCCGTCGTTTGGTTGGGGGTGGGTTACGTGTATATGGAGCCGCCCGGCCGAGGCTATTTCACATGAATCTTTCCGCAACACTCATTCTGGCTTTTGGCATGTCTATGGACGCGTTTGCTGCGTCAATCGGCAAAGGTGCCAGCCTGCATCAACCGCGTTTTCGCGAAGCACTCCGCACCGGACTCATTTTTGGCGTTATCGAAGCCATTACCCCGCTCATCGGCTGGGCGCTGGGCCTGTTTGCCAGTCAGTACATCATGGAATGGGATCACTGGGTTGCCTTCAGCCTGCTGTTCATTCTCGGCATGCGTATGATTATTGAAGGGGTTCGTAACCGTCAACAGGAAACCGTCAAGGTGAAACAGCACGGTTTCTGGCTACTGGTTGCCACCGCCATTGCCACCAGCCTGGACGCGATGGCCATCGGCGTTGGCCTGGCCTTCCTGCAGGTCAATATTGTTCATACCGCTATGGCGATTGGCTGCGCAACGATGATCATGGCCACCCTCGGCATGATGCTTGGCCGCTTTATCGGCCCGCTGCTGGGCAAGCGGGCGGAGATTATCGGCGGCGTAGTGCTGATTGGCATCGGCGGCAATATTCTGCTTGAGCACCTTGGCTACCTCGCCTAGTGCGTACTGTGGGCAAAAAAACCTGCCGCTGGCAGGTTTTTTTTTATCTCAGGCGTGACGGCGATACACGCTGATGGCAAAATCGGTCTCACAGGCGAAGCTGGCGCTGGCCGCCAGTTGCCGTTGCGTCTCTAGCGAGGCTCGCCAGGCGAAAGGCGTCATTTGCAGTAGATTTGCCGCCTGTGCGCCCGATAACTGCATCGGATAGGCTAGTGACTCATTGCGCACCGTGTCAAAACCGGGCAGTTGCTCATCCTGTTCAGCATGTAATTGAACCTCTTGATAAATAATCTCTTTTAACTGATATAGGTGCCGCGGCCCTGGTGACACCGTCACAACCACCCCACCCGGCCGCACCACCCTGGCCAGTTCCTGCCCTTTGCAAGGAGCGTAGATGCGCAACACCGCATCCAGCGACGCGTCGGCGAAAGGTAGCCGATGGCTGGAGGCCACGCAGAACGACACCGTCGGATAGCGTTTGGCAGCATAACGGACCGCCACCTTCGCCACGTCCAGGCCATAGATACGCATTGCTCGCGCCTGATTGAGCCTCTGCGCCACCGCCGCGGTGTAATAGCCTTCGCCACAGCCGATATCCAGCAAGGCCTGCGCATCGCTGCCGAGCGCGTTATCCAGCAGTTCGGCGACCCGCTGCTGCAAGGGCTGATAAAAACCGCCGTCGAGAAACGCGCGGCGCGCCTGCATCATTTCAACGCTGTCTCCAGGCTGTTTCGACCGCTTATGCTGCACCGGCAATAGATTAACGTAACCTTCCCTTGCGCAATCGAACTGATGGTTATTCTCACAGCGCCACTGCGGGGCGGTGAAATGGAGAACGTGATGGCATAAGGGGCAAAGATAAGACATGTATTGAGTTCCAGAGAAATGCGGCGCGGCTAGTCTAAATAAGCCGGCGAGTCGATGCAAGGCGCATCCCAACGCCGCTCTGCGCAGCAACAGCGACACAGGCCGTGCAGCGTCGGACGACACCAATAAATCATCCAATCACCGGCAAGAGCCGTGTCAGCGGCAATCGCAGGGTATACACTGTCAGCTTCGCCTCAACACAGGTTAATCATCAGTTATGACTGACTATTCTGCGTTACTCAGCGCCATTCCTGCCATTCGGCACGGTTTTGGCAATAAAAGCGCCCTACTGCCGACGGACTTGCAACACTACCGTGACACGCAGCCGGAAAAAAGGCAGGTGCATGGCACTCGCATCGTTGATGTTAACCAGCCAGCCCAAGCCTGTGGCGACGCCGACGGCTTATATACCGCTCAGCCGGGCATTCTGCTCAGCGTGCTTACCGCCGATTGCCTGCCGGTGATCTTCAGCCGGCGCGACGGCAGCGCCATTGGCGTTGTACATGCCGGTTGGCGAGGATTGCTTGATGGTATTCTCGAGCACATGGCGGCACGTATCGAGCAGGACGATTCGACCAGCGCCTGGGTGGCGGCGATTGGTCCGGCGGCCGGCGCCTGTTGTTATCAAGTCAATCAGGAACTGGTTGAACTGTTTCAGCAGCGCTTGTCCTTGCCGGCAAAATTAATCAGCCCGCAGACACGCCACCTTGATTTGACAGCAATAGCCCAATACAAATTGCGCAACCTGGGGTTCGCCGCAGTCGACAATGCAGGCAGTTGTACCATTTGTACGTTAAATCACGATCCACAGCAGCCACAGCGCTTCAAATACACCAGTTTTCGCCGTAACAGCCATCGTAGAGCGCAGGACCCAGCGCATCCAGGCATCAAGGGGCGTAATCAATACGCCGGAATTATCATTACCAACTGAGTAAAAACGAAAAAGCCCGCACGGAGGCGGGCTTTTTGTACAGCTGACGCTGATTAGATAGCAGTAACGTTTACTGCTGATGGACCTTTCTGGCCATCTTGGATTTCGAACTCAACGTTCTGGCCTTCAGCCAGGGTTTTGAAGCCGTTACCCTGGATTGCAGAGAAGTGTACGAACACGTCTTTGCTGCCGTCAGCCGGGGTGATGAAACCGAAACCTTTAGACTCGTTGAACCACTTAACTTGACCTTTGATCTTTGCCATCTTGAGTATTTCCTTTGGATTGTTTAAACCGCCCGGAGGCGTTACATAGACAAACTAGAGTCGTTACTGCTTGAGGCACTAAGATAAGGATCGGCAGAGAAGCGGTATTCAACGCTAACGTCTTTACTCAGAACTTCTTTACTGAAAATGCCACACATATACAGAACTGTACCTCGTTTTACCCAGATGCGTTATCACATACTCTGTATTCAATGGCAAGCCATTTTTAATCACCGGTGGACGTGTCGCACATAATTGAAACGGTCGAGAGCAACAAGCGCATAAATAGACTAAAATCTATTGAAGCTCTCTCTATTTTCTGCTTTGTAAAGACGCCGCGCTACACTCCGCGCCCTGCCTGAAATTTAACAAAACTTTCAACCACTCGAGACTTATCAGCGGTGGCATATAGCGCCCTTCGGCGCCTGAACCGTTAAAATTTTTGAAGCCATATGAAATTTCATATGCATCATTTGTATAACGATGAACGGGTAAGAAAAATCAGAACCGCTCAGCCGATGAACTATCACATTGATGCTACAAGCGTGTTGCATGGGCATGACAGCCGTTTTGCCAAAGGCCTACTCGCTGCATTCTGGTGCAGTCGGCGACCAGCTGACGAAAGATTGCACCATCACGGCGCAGGCAACGTGGAATATCGGCAACGCAGCGAAGCGCGGGATTTAATTAATCCCATTAGGGGTCAAAAATATATTTCTGCTTATTTTTGAATAAAAACGATATTATTAATCCGGCACAATATTGTGGGCTAGCGGATATTATCGTTAGCGCGCAGATTTTGACGCAACAGCCGGCCGACAGCGTCGAAACCAGCCATTGACCTGGCGAGCCAGCGCCTCGCACGTTGGCGTCGAAGCCCTTGTTTATCGAGCGGCGGCGCTTGACCACCGCCCTGTTTCACGCCTGGTGATTAACGCGTCAGCTCAATACGCTGGCCAATCTTCAGCGGCTCAAACTGATGCTGCCGTAGGCCGGCGTCGCTCAATGCCAATGCCAGTTGCCGTGGAGGATCATCCAGCGATTCATCAGCTAATTCAAATACGCCCCAATGAATAGGAATAACCCGCGGCTGTTTTAATTGCTGATACAGTTTTACCGATTGTTGTGGATCCATATGTTGCTCTTGCATGAACCAGCGTGGTGCATAAGCGCCAATCGGCAGCGCTGCCACCTCGAATGGCCCCAACCGGTCACCAATCTCTGCCAACCGCTCGGAATAGCCACTGTCACCGGAGAAATAAAACCGCAGTGACGGATGATGGATCACCCAACCACACCATAATGAACGATTACGATCCCAAAGCGAACGCATGCTCCAGTGGCGTGCCGGCGTAGCGTGAAATGTCATTTCACCCACTGACAGACTATCCCACCAATCCAGTTCCTCTACCCGCGCGAAGCGATAGCGGCGAAACCAGTCTTTCAGCCCCAGTGGCACAATGAACGTCGCCTGCGGAAAACGCCGGGCCAGCTGACGTACCGTGCGGCGGTCCAGATGGTCATAGTGGTTATGCGATATCAGCACCACATCCACCGCCGGCAATTGCCGGACCGTCAGCGGCGGCGGGGTGCGGCGTTTGGGGCCATAGAAGCTCAGCGGTGAGGCGCGTGGCGACAGCACCGGATCTATCAGCACATAACGCCCGCCCAGACGCAACAATATGCTGGCGTGCCCCAACCACCAGATACAATCCTGTTCGCCGCCGAGATCGGCTTGCTGCCACCAGTTGGCGGTGAACTGCTGATAGCCCTCGCTCGGGGGCTTTGGCAGACCCAGTTTTTTCCGCTCATCCTGCCAGCGGCGCAGATCGCCCTCCTGACGCTGCGACGGTTCCGGATTGCGAAAACCCTGCGGCGTATGGTGCGCCTTGCTGGCATCATAATAACGATTGGTGTTCTTGTTCATGCTGTTTGAGCAACCTCACAGGGAAACGATTCTCACCCTATCAAGTTAGTCGTTTTGACGCGTGGAAAACAGTGCTCAGCCGCGCTGACCTTTTCGCTTATCCCGTTGTCTGAGTTGCTGTGAGAAAGCAACGGCCGCCAAGAGCCTGTTAAGCATCTCTTAAGAACTTTATGTTTTACTTGTCAGGACAATCAATAAAGGAGAAGTTATGGGCCGTTCTACATCACGCAAATCGCGCGTCCGTATGAGCCGAATTCGCAGCGCGATGCTGGCGCAAGTCCAGTATTGGAAAATGTACGCTACGATGAAGCTGCGACGCCTGCGCATACCGGCGCCACTGGCGGTACTGTTCGCAGCGATGGTGAGCTTTTTTGTTCTGGGGTTGCTGATGCTCAGCGTAGTAGCCATTGACATCATCACTACCCTGTTGCTGCTGTGCAGGAAGATGCTGGGCCGCGATCGAGCGGATACCGGCAACGCCTTTATGCCGCGCGGCTAGATCAACAAGGAGGCGCTGCCGCGCCTCCCTGATACGGCATTAACGCCTACGCTGTGGCCGGTTGCCGGTTTTGCGCCGCGTCAGCGTGAACCCGAGCCACAACAGCCCGATCCACACCGGGATCAGTAACACCGAAATACGGATACCGTCGGTGAGATACATGATAACCAGGATCATCGCCAAAAACGTCAGGCACAGATAGTTGCCGAACGGATACCAGAAAGCCTTGAAATGTGGAATAACGCCCTGCCGATTCTTGGCCGCACGGAACTTCAGGTGCGCCAGACAGATCATCACCCAATTGATCACCAGCGTTGAAACCACCAACGCCATCAGCAATTCAAACGCCTTGCCGGGCATCACATAGTTGATCAGCACGCCAATCGAAGTCACCAGCGCCGATAGCGCAATTGACAAGACCGGTACGCCGCGTGGGTTGACACGCGTCAGCACCTTTGGCGCATTGCCTTGTGTCGCCAGGCCGAACAGCATACGGCTATTGGCATACACCCCGCTATTGTAAACCGACAGAGCCGCCGTCAGCACCACCACGTTGAGCAGGGTCGCCACCAGATTGCTATTCAGCGCGTGGAAAATCATCACGAACGGGCTGCCACCCTCCACCACCTTGCCCCAGGGATACAGCGACAGCAGCACGGTCAGCGAGCCAATATAGAAGATCAGTATGCGGTACACCACCTGATTGGTGGCTTTGGGGATGCTATGGCGCGGATCGGCAGCTTCGGCGGCGGTAATGCCCACCATTTCCAACCCGCCGAACGAAAACATGATCACCGCCATCGCCATGACCAACCCCATGACCCCATGCGGAAAGAACCCACCTTGCGCCCACAGATTACTGATATCGGCTTCCGGACCACCGCTGCCGCTGGCCAGCAGATAGGCGCCGAACACAATCATGCCCATGATGGCCGCCACCTTGATAATGGCAAACCAGAATTCGGTTTCGCCATAAATGCGCACGTTGACCAGATTGATCAGATTGATCAGCACAAAGAACGCCGCAGCCGACGCCCAGGTTGGAATTTCCGGCCACCAGTACTGAATATAGATCCCCACCGCCGTCAGTTCCGCCATACCGACCAGGATAAACATCGCCCAGTAGTTCCAGCCTGACAGGAAACCGGCAAAGTCACCCCAGTATTTATAGGCAAAATGGCTGAATGAACCGGCGACCGGCTCTTCCACTACCATTTCCCCCAACTGACGCATGATCAAAAAGGCAATAAAGCCGCCAATGGCATAACCAAGCAATACCGAAGGCCCCGCCATTTTAATGGTCTGGGCAATACCGAGAAATAGCCCGGTACCAATGGCACCCCCCAAGGCGATGAGTTGTATATGTCTGTTTTTCAAGCCGCGTTTTAGCGGGGTATCCTGCTGCTGGTCGCCCATCTTGTCCTCATATGGCAAAAGGCCTTGCCATCACTGCACAAGATTTCGCCAGTCAAAAAAAGTATCTGCGGGCGGCTTTTTAACACTTAACCCCGTGAGCATCAAGGGTTAGCGCCGGACAGGCTATGCTCCCGGCGCAGGTATGGGCAGGAATTGCGGAAACTTTGAGCGGCTATCAGCCAGGCAGATCGCACAGTTTGCTCAGATTGCGCGCACCTATCATCAGGGTTGCCACATAAGACTGGCGGCGGGTCACTACTTCAACCGCCACGCGGTCATTTTGATATTTAACCAGATAGGTTGAGGGCCAGCCCTGCCGGCGCTGACCGAAACTTTCGGCGTGTCGGTCAATTGCCGCATGGGCAACCACCAGATGAGAGAGGTTTTTGTCACCTTTGATAATGCGCTTCATAAACAGGCTCCGCCAAAGACAGTTCCGTTGTCAGATTATGGAAAACATTAATCGGTCATCAGTAATGGGCACTTAACGCGTGATCTCCTGATTTTGCTGACTGAGCAGAAAACAGATCATCGCTGCACGCAACGGGCTGCTGCTGTCGGCCAGCCATTCGCCGTCCGCAGAGCAGATCCGTGCTTGCCACTGCGGGCTGTCGCCGTGGCTATCTGGGTTCAGACTGATTTTATGGGCGCAGATAATCGGCCAGGCATCGGAGGGGTTCTTGCAATAATCTTTACCCTTAACGCCGCCGTAAGGATACCACTTGTCCGGGTTTTCTCCGGTAATCAGGGCAATATTGCGGTTTACTTCGGCGTCGCTTTCTTCATACCATTTAATCATCGGCTCTATCCATCTTTCGTTACGTTCGCGCTACATTACGATGCTAATACGACAGTTTTATGACGACCAGAGCGGTTTTTATATTATCTGTACTAATGTTTTATCGTGTTACCTTTACACATCGACCGGTTACGCTGCACTTTTATCGTCGCCATTTTGGAGTCTTCATGCTCAGCGGACTTAATCATCTGACGCTCGCGGTGCGCGACGTAGAACGCAGTATCGAATTTTATCGGCAAACGTTGGGCTTTAGTCTGCATGCGTGCTGGCAACAAGGTGCCTATCTGACGCTGGGGGAGCTGTGGTTATGCCTGTCGTTGGACGATACGCGCGCAGCGTGCGCACCACGCGACTATACCCACTATGCGTTTAGCATCACCCCGGCAGACTTTCCTGCGATGACAGCGCACCTGCAACAGGCCGGCGTTCGCCAGTGGAAAAGCAACCGCAGCGAAGGTGAATCACTGTATTTTCTCGATCCGGACGGACATCAGTTGGAGATTCATTGCGGCGACTTGGCCAGCCGCTTGGCAGCCTGTCGAGCTACGCCGTATCAGGGCATGGCGTTTTTTGAAGACAAGGCGTGAGAAACCACGCGTGTGATAACCAGCCAATCCGTGGCCCTTTCACCCTATCGAAGCGTGACTAGCGTTCGGGAATAAATCCTTTGAAATCCAGCGCCGGGTTAAGCTCGTCATCGTCGCCCAACGGCGTCTGGTCGCCGCGTGCGTTACCAGCCAGACGTTGCAACAACGCGGTTTGCTGGCGCTGCTGATCGGCAATTTCCTGCAACAGGCGCACCTGTTCGTTAGCACGCACGCTAGCGCGATTGATCAAAAACCATACCCACAGGCCTACCACCAGTGCAATCGGCACCGCGACCAGCACCAACGACCCCGACGAGCCAAAAACTGAATCAAACATGAACTATCCTACTCACTGCCAAAACGGGTCCCCATCTTAACACCCCTGAGATGGGCACGAACATCCTTGTAGCTCATTGCCCCCTTCGTCACCACGGAACAAAGCGCGTGATCGAACAGATCCCCAACGCAAAGCTCTCGCCCTGATCGCAATAACTGTCGAGAGCAAGCAGATAAAAAATCAGGCATGCCACCACGGTCGCAACGATCACCAGGATTTTGTTTCGCAACAAACTTAGCTGCCTCATTGTTACCTTGTTAATCGAACTATAGATTATCACACGAAACATAAACAAACTTTAACCGGTCGTTTAGATTTCTGTCCGCGACGCCGTTTTCAGAATAATGGCGTTGCCTAAGTGCGGCATCATGGCTAGATTGCAGCAACAGGATGCTACGAGGGAATAAAATGGGTAAGTTAATCAAATTGGTAGTGGTGGTCGCCGTGGTGTATGGCGTGCTGCTTTTTTCAGGTTACGGCGTATTGATTGGCAGTGACCAAAACGTTGGCGGGCTGGGATTGCAGTGCAAATACCTGACGGCACGCAACGTGGTTACGGCGCAGTATATTCATGGTGACAATGGCGTTATCGGTATCTCTAACTGCCCGCTGTTCAAAAAGATTGAAACGGTGGTGGATTAACCGCACCACCGTCTGGCCGCCGGCAGCGGCGGCCTCGCTTAATCGCGGCTGAACTTCAGCTCGATCAGCGCTATCGCTTTTTCAATCGCCCGCTTGGTGACCGGGTCGGCACCCGCAGGATGCGTTGAAAAATCAATATTCTTCAGTTGACTGGCCATTTTGTCTCGCACCTCGGTCGGCGCAATCACATCAATAACATCCAGAATCTGTTTGATCACCAGTTGGCAGGCCACCAGATCGGAAACCAGTTCCTGATCGTTGCTTAATGCATTGGACATAATCATTTCCTCTTTATTCAAACGCCGCACAGAATATCACGCCGTCAGACGCTTTGCCGCTTGCTAACGGCGATCGCGCTGAATTTACGGCGCTATTGGGCATGCGAGGTTAAAACCACCTGCACATTTGGCCTATACTGGTGTTAACCCCAGCCAAAACCGGACAGGAGATGAGTTATGGCCAATCACAACGTTAAATCTTGGGCGACGGTACGTGAAACCTCCGTCGAGATAGCCGAGGCAATCTTTGAACTTGCAGGGAACGATGAGGCGCTGGCGCAGAAAATCTGGGAGGAAGGCAGTGACGAAGCGCTGCAAATGGCCTTTGCCAAAACCGAGGCCGACCAGCTGTATTGGGGCGAAGAAATGGTGGAACGTAAAAACGTCTAAGCAGCCGGAAAACAAAAAGCCCGGGTGCGAAACCCAGGCTTTTTCGCCGGTGCTTCAATGCGCAATGGATACCGCTCTCACTGGTCTTCACCTCCCACACTTTCCGCTTTATTCACCCTCATCGCCGGGACGGCCATAAATACGGCAACCCCCACGACGACAACCAGAGTAATAATCACTGTCATTAACATGCGATCACCTCATCAACGTCACGTTGCTACGGCGGATTCTCGGTCGTTTGTGTGTTGCACGGTTTGAATGCCCTGATGTTAGCGGCAGTATGCAGATTAGCCGTTTTGACCTGCGGCTGACAAGCTGCGTGATTGATTAAAATGCACTGCTGCACGGTGGTTTTTGTCGAAGACGGCAAGTTGTGTATACTTCGCACTATGTCGTTCTCACACAGATGCACTGATGATACAAGAACATCACCTCTCATTGGTTTGCGCCCTCAGCAAATGGGTTGAAACTCATCTCGGGCGCGTGATCCATCTGGAGGAGCTGGCCGAGTATTCCGGTTACTCCCTCTGGCACATGCAGAAGCTATTCAAGGAAGCGACAGGGATCTCGCTCGGCAAATACATTCGCGAACGCCGGCTGGCGGGCGCGGTTTACCAATTGCGCAGTAGCGATGCCTCGATTTTTGACATCGCGCTGGATTTTGGCTTTGGCTCACAGTCCCACTTTACTTATATGTTCCGCAAGCGATTCAATATAACGCCTTATGATTTCCGGCAGGATCTGAGCGTAGACTTGCATATCGACCCGCCGCTGCACATCATCCACCAAAAGCTCGCCTGACACATCCCCCGCTGGAGTGAGCGGCTCAATGCGCGGCCAATACCGCTACCATGGCAATCAACGCCGGCAGAGCTTGCACCCACAGGATTTTACGGTTGGCGGTCAGCCCGCCAAACAGCCCGGCGATCAGCACGCAGCCCAGGAAGAACAGCTGCCATGCCGGCTGCGACAGCCACCAACTCCATATCAGCCCGGCGGCGAGAAAACCGTTATACAGCCCCTGGTTGGCCGCCAACGTACGCGTGGCGCTGGCAAACTCCCGCGTAGTACCAAACGCGCGCAAGCCGGCAGGGCGCTGCCAGAGGAACATTTCCAGCAGCAGAATATAAATATGCAGCACGGCGATGGTGAGCAATAAAATATCAGCAATAATTACCATCATATTTTATGTGGTTAATGGCAGCGAAAGGTAATTAAGTATATACCGCAACCGACGTTCGACAATTTATTGATATAAAAAAACCCGCGATGCGGGTTTTATGATAGTGACCTAGGCCTGAGGTTAGATGAAAGCAACGAACAACAGGACTGCTATTGAGACCCAAAACGCCGCCGTTGCAATAACAACATGGGATAATCTTGCACGATAGAGTATTTGGCTCATGATGACCTCTCTTGCTTCTTACTAACGGGAGTTACAGTATTTCTATAGGAAAGATAATAACTTTTACCCGCCATTAATAATTTGCTTTGGATCACTTTTTTTTGCCGAAGCTATATTCAATCAAAAACATGGAGTTTTGATCACATTAATTAAACCTTAATAGAGCAATTTTTTAAAAAAATGACAAATGATATAGCCTTCAGATATCAATCTGTCCGCCAAGGCAGGTCTGGCGCGGTCATCCGCGGACCGTCATAGCCTTTGACCTCAGGAAAACGCGCGTTTCCTTGCTGCCAATCTCGCTGTGCCATCACGATCTCTTGCTTGCTATGAGCAACAAAATTCCACCAGATGGTTATCGGTTGTTTAATCGGCTCGCCGCCAATCAATAATGCCTTGCTGCCCTTTTCTGCCGTTAACCTCAGCGTATTAAGATTCATTCCCAAATAGGCAAACTCACCCGATGAAATTTTTTCATCATTAACCTCAAATGCACCAATAAGGGGCAAAAGACCCATTTCAAAATCGTTGCGCAATGGTAATTCCAAATGACCATCGTCGTCCCATTGTAAATCCAGTGCGATGAGTGGTGAGACGGTAAATACCGGTGAACGGTATTGCTCAAATTCTCCAATTAGTAATGTCTGAGTTACCACGCCTTTTTCCCAGCGTGGGAGATCGGGGTAATGGTCAAAACGCGGAGCCATTTGCGCATATTCTGCTGGCAAAGCAATCCATAACTGCGCAGCGTGTAATTGGCGCGGCTCACCGGTGGTCTGCTCAGTATGGGCAATGCCATGGCCGGCGGTCATCAGATTCACCTGCCCGGGGCGGATAATCTGTTCGCTGCCGAGGCTATCGCGATGCAGCACTTCCCCTTCGATCATCCAGGTGAACGTTTGCAGGCCAATATGCGGGTGCGGCCCGACATCCATGCCTTCCGAGGGACCATTGAACACCGCCGGTCCGGCATGGTCGAGAAAACACCAGGCACCAACCGTACGACGCTCACGGGTTGGCAAGGCACGTTGAATGGCAATACCGCCAACGTCGGCGTGACGCACTGCAATGCGTTGGATTGGATGGCTACGGGATGAATCAGAGGAAGAGCTATCGAACGAATCGGAATCTTGCATAGAGACGCCTCCAGACGATGAATTTTACCCACTTGATGCCCAGCTTAGCACAGCAGCGACCAGGGGTTCATCGCCACGAAGGCGGAGCGTCGCACTAAGGCGTCTTGAAGTAACAGTTTTTTGTATCGACCGGATCGTTAGCGTGTTTAAGATCGGAAAGATAGGTTACGCCAAACAGTACCGATACCACCAGTAGCGCCGAAACCAGCAGGCCGATGATGGCAATCAGTTTGGTTTCATGGTGGAGATTATGCTCCATTTTCTCTCCTGTTGTTTAGGGGTCACATCAGCCACAACGTGACCGCAAGCGTAAAGAATAGCAATGAACCCGACGCGATCGCCAACACCAAAATGGCGAACTGTGCATCTCCGAGGGTTTCACGGTATTTTTTATCGTGCGAGGTATTACGCTGTTCTTTCACAAAATCTGTCTTAGTTCATCAGGTCTGAAAGTTGCCGTACTGGATGATTACCGCCATGGCGCAACGGACTGAAGATTCTGCAGAAACAACCATGTAAACCTCGAATGTCGCTGACGCTATCAACTTTCACACATAGGGTCAACATCAGGCTGGCCAGAGAACCGATGCCAGTATAAAACATTCATAAGTATTATGAAAATCCAGCTGAAATTAGAGTAACTTATATTCAACAATAAAAAAGCCCGGTAGCAAACCGGGCCTCAGTCAGAAAGGAGAAATTATTGCGGTATACGCAACACCTGCCCCGGGTAAATTTTATCCGGGCTGGACAACATTGGCTTGTTAGCCTCAAAAATTTTGTTGTACTGATTGGCGTCGCCGTACACTTCTTTGGAAATGGCGCTCAGCGTATCGCCCTTTTTCACGGTATGGAATTTGCTCTCGGTACCGCCCTGCGCTACGGTGACTTTATCTTCAACGCCGCTGATGCCGGCAACGTTGCCAACCGCCACCAGAATTTTCTCTTTCAGCTCCTGGCTAATACCGTCTCCGGTGACGACCGCTTTGCCATCAACCACCTGCACGTCCACTTTATCGGTGTCTGGCAAACCGGTTTTGTTGAGGTGCTCTTTCAATTTGGCGCTTTGCTCGGCAGCATTCGCGTTGCCAGCCACTGCGTCCCACAGTTTTTCGCCCGCTTCTTTGACGAAGTTAAACAATCCCATATTCACTCCCGTTTGATGCTTGTATATGAAAGGTAACCACTTGTGTTGATAAGTCCTGTTAAGCTTAGCAGCGTCGGGCAGATATTCAATTGGTCGGCAGAATTGAGTCATTGCCGTCCGCCGGAACTGTCACGTTCAGTTGCCGGCAGACGGCCTAAAGAAGATTAACGCGGAAAATCGTGCCAGAATGGCTACACTGACCGGGCAAGCAATGGCCGTGGAGGATGCTGATTTTATGTATGCATTGGTGATGTTTGTTTGTTATCTGGACGGAGGCTGCGTCGATATCATGGTGGACATCCTGCGCGATGAACAACAATGTCTGGTGGCGATGAAGGAACAGAATCTCCGTCACGCCGGCTGCTATCCGGTAGAGGATTTTATTGATGGTTTCTGGCTACCCGCCAGTGAATATGCGCCGTTTTGACACGTCCGGGCGCATATGCGCTGCTGTTCGCCGACGATAACAAACAGGCAGGGCGCGTGCCCTGCCTGCTGCCTCCCTCTTCCCGACACAGGACAGAGAGTAATCGACCAACCCCAACCGCTTAGAAGCGGTAGGTCAGACTGACGGCCACGATGTCGTCATTGCTCAGTTTCAGCTTGTTATCGTCGCTCAACTGGTTGATCTGATAATCAACATAGGTGTACATGTTTTTGTTGAAGTAATAGGTGGCACCGATATCCACGTATTTCACCAGATCGGCATCACCGATACCTTCGATATCTTTACCTTCCGACTGCACATACCCCAATGACGGACGCAGGCCGTTTTCGAACTGATACTGCGCAACCAGTTCAAAGTTTTGCGTTTTATTGGCGAAACCTTTCACGCTGTTGACGGTGATCGGCGTCATGTTACGCGTTTCAGCATACATCGCGGCCAGATAAACCTGATTTGCATCGTATTTAAGCGCGGTGGTCCAGGCGCTGGCACTGTCGCCTCTGCCATAGGCCGCCTGCTTTTGCGCGCTGGTACGATTGGAATCAGAATACGCCGCAGCGAAACCAATGCCGCTACCGCCGATATCCTGGTAGTCGAGTGACAGGCCGTAGCCGTCGCCGTTCTGACGCGTCAGCTCGCGGCCTTCGTTTTTACCCTGATACTGAATTGCAACGTTCAGCCCCTCAACCAGGCCAAAGAAGTCACGGTTGCGGTATGTCGCCAAACCGGTGGAACGGCCGGTCATAAAGTTGTCGGCTTTGCTATATGAGTCACCGCCGAATTCCGGCAGCATATCGGTATAGGCTTCCGCGTCGTAAACCACACCGTAGTTGCGGCCATAGTCAAAGGAGCCGTAATCGCCAAATTTCAGGCCGGCAAAGCCCAGACGCGTTTTGGTGTTCGCCGTTGCATCTGCGCCTTCCGAGTTGTTTGCCTGAATGTTGTACTCCCACTGGCCAAACCCGGTCAGGCTATCGTTGATCTGGGTTTCCCCTTTGAAGCCTAAACGCACGTAGGATTTGTCGCCGTCGGAAGTGCTGTTGTGGACAAAGTAATGTTTGGCATTCACTCGGCCATAAAGATCGAGCTTATTGCCATCCTTATTATAAATTTCTGCCGCGTTGGCAAAAGAGGAGATTGCGCCAAGCGCTACCGCCAAAGCTATTACACTGCGTTTCATCATTTATTTTCCTAGATATTTTAATTAAAGACTGCCCATCACGCCCAATTTATCTTTTGGGCTGTGACCTTTATCATTTAATCTTTATGAGCTGCCCAATAAAGGGCCATGTGACATTAGCACCATGATTCCAAAGTGCAAATAAAAAAGTTCATAAAACAACGTTGATAATCCATGTTTAATTGTAACAAAATGATTCAAACAAAAATCATCACAAATCATTGATTCTATTTATCTTATAAGGAAACTCTTATCCATGCCAGGATGCAACGCACCAACTTGGTGCAGTGGCATGCTTTATCGTCCATTTATTGACCGATTAAAAATTAACATGAAAATTAGCATGGTTATTAATGGCGTTATTTATTTCACATTTTTAACTTACTAAAGTGATTTACCGACTTTGGCGGTAAAGTGATGCATCGTCACGCTTAATAGCAGCAGTCATACAATGGAAGCATTGATAAAATAAATCACGAGGGGTTATTCCATCAATAATTAAAATACTTTCACCGATAAACGACGTTGTTAATTTTAACGTGAAGCAAGGTAGGATGAACCGCCGCGGTAATATCGGCGGTTGCAGAAAACAGCTTAAAATAAGGAATCTCGGGGGACTTCGGTCAACAGCATACCGGCACGCAGGCCAATGGCTACCTGGGGATTGGGGAATAATATCCATTCCTGCGCATGCTGCACGCGGTATTGCTCCCCCGCCTGTTCACACACCAGCGTTCCCTGCGGCAGCACGGTAAAATTGGCCGCATCATCAGCCACATGAAGCCGGAAATCTTCACTACGTTTGATCAGCGATTTTTCGACCTGGAAAATACGCATCGCCGCACCGCTACGCACGGGCAATTCCCCACCGCTGACCAGACGCTGCAAGGCGCGATTAATGGCGGCAAACTGCTGTAAATCGTTGTCGCCAAACGGTCGCGCCTTGCCCAGCTCCAGCGTGCAACTGGACGCCATGGCCTGCTCGCTGGAAAAATGGCTGAAAGTGCCTCCCGGAGCCCGGTGTATCACCAGCGCGTCCAGCTCGGCGGCATCCAGCAATGCCAACTGCGAAGGATCATATGCCCTCGTCTGATACGGCAAAATGCCAAAGCGCGGCAAGCGTGATTCGCGGATTGCCGTATGCAGATCGTAATGGTCACGCGCTGCCGACTCCCGTTCGAAGAAGCTGGCCACCAGTTGCTCCAGCTGCAAGGCTCGCGCCGTTTCGCCACTGGCCGGGAAGTCACGATGGCGGCCGCCGAACATACGATTCATATCGCTGTGCAGGTAACGTTTGCCGGCGCGCATCGCCGCCGGGTTCCCCAAAATCACCAGGAGACGTACCGCCAGATGGCGGCTGCCGGCCAGCAGATCGATAACCAGCCGATTGAGCAGCTCAATCGGTGCCGTTTCATTGCCATGAATACCTGCCGACAGCACCACCGCGCGTTGGTAGCCCTGCTGCGGCGTTATTTCCAGCAACCCTTCTCCCAGCCAGCGCCAGCGCAACTGCGCGTTTTCGCCCTGCTGGTTGGCGGGCACCTGCCCCGCCAGCGTCAGTGCCAATAAGTCCACCATGCCATCCTCTGTTATTGCTGGAACGGGTAAATAGACCCCAGCCCCATGATTGACGTCAATGCATCCAGCGCTTCACGCCCTTCGCGCAGCAATTGCGGATCGGCCAAATCATCTGCGGTCAACCGGTCGCGATAGTAGCGATCGACCCAGGCATTAAGCGTGGTGAACAACGTATCGTTCATCATTGCCCGTGGGTTGACCGCGCGCAGCTCATCACCGTTCAGCGCCACTCGCAGCCGCAAACAGGCCGGGCCACCACCGTTGCGCATGCTTTCGCGCAAATCGAACACACTGATTTTATCGATCGGGCCACCGCTGGTGATCATCTCGTTCAGATATCCCCATACTCCGGGGTGCTGACGCGACTCTTCCGGTACCACGATCATCATTTTGCCATCGGGTTTAGTCAGTATTTGACTGTTGAATAAATAGGTCGCCACGGCATCTGCCACCGAAACACGCGCCGAGGGCACTTCTATCGCCACCAGCTCCGCATCCAGCCCGGCCATTTTGCGCCGCAACTCATCCAATGCCGACTGCTGATGCAAAAAGGCCTGTTGATGATGGAACAGCACCTGCTGATTGCTCACCGCAATCACGTCATTATGGAACACCCCCTGATCGATTACCGCCGGGTGCTGCTGAATGAACACCGTGTGGCGCTCATCCAGTTGATGCAACCGGGCGATGGCTTCGCTGGCTTCGCGCGTCTGGCGTGCCGGATAGCGCGTCGGACCGGCTTCGCCGCCGAACTCCTGGCGGCCGTAGACGAACACCTGCACGCTGCGCGTGTCATAATCGCCCCCCAGTCGGTTATGGTTGGCCGCGCCTTCATCACCAAATAGCGCCACCTGCGGCAAGGCCGGGTGGTGCATAAAATGGCGCTCATCGTTGAAGATCGCCTGCAACGCCGCGCTGGTGGTCGGTGCCTCGATCGCGCGGTGAAATTTATTGTTCAGGTTGGCGGCGGTGAAATGTACCTTGCCGTCAGCGCTGTCTGCCGACGGCGAAACGGTCGCGGCATTGGCCGTCCACATTGACGAAGCAGAACCCAATGCGGACAACAGCCGCGGCGCACTACGCCGTACCTGAGCCAGCACCGCTTCGTCGCTGCCGCTAAACCCCAACCGCCGCAGCATTGGCAAATGCGGCCGTTCTTGCGGTGGCAACACGCCCTGCTGGAAGCCAAGGTCCGCCAGCGCCTTCATTTTCAACAGTCCCTGCTTGGCCGCCAGTTTCGGGTTGGAAACGCGATTTTGATACAGGGTGGAGGCTTCATTACCAAATGATAATCCGGCGTAATGGTGGGTTAACCCCACCAGTCCGTCGAAATTGACTTCATATCCCGCCATGCGGCTCTCCTGGCCGGCGGCAAGCCGGCCCTGACGATTAATTGAACGACAACCCCGGAGACAGACTGGCCGGCAGCGTCAAACTTTCGCTTTCCAGCGACGCCATCGGCCAGGCGCAGTAATCCGCTGCGTAATAGGCGCTTGGGCGATGGTTGCCCGAGGCGCCGACGCCGCCAAACGGTGCCGCGCTCGACGCACCGGTCAGCGGTTTGTTCCAATTGACGATACCGGCACGCGCTTCCAGCAGCAGTCGTTCGAACTGCGCCCGCTGCGGTGACACCAGCCCCACCGACAGGCCGTAGCGCGTCTGGTTGGCGATCTGCAACGCCTGGTCGAAATCGTCATAGCGAATAACGGTGGTCAAAGGACCAAAGTACTCTTCGTCGGGTACCCCCGCCACGCCGGTGACATCGATGATGCCGGGGCTGAGCAGCGTACTGCCGCTTTCCAGTTGCCGCATGGTCAGCAGGGCCTTGCCACCCAATGTGAGCAGCTTCTGCTGCGCCGCCAGCATGTTTTCCGCCGCCGACGACGAGATCACCCCCCCCATAAACGGCTGAGGTTCGGCATCCCAGCGGCCAATGCGCAATGCGCCAGCCACCTGTACCAACCGTTCGATAAACGCATCGCCCTGCTGACCGCGCTTGACCAGAATACGGCGCGAGCAGGTACAGCGCTGGCCGGCGGAGATAAATGCCGACTGGATCGCCAGGTTGACCGCCGCGTCGCAATCATCGATCTGTTCGACGATCAGCGCGTTATTGCCGCCCATTTCCAGAGCCAGTATTTTCTCTGGCTGACCGGCCAACTGACGATGCAACTGGTAACCGGTAGCAGCGCTGCCGGTGAACAGCAGCCCATCGATAGCCTGACTGGACGCCAGCGCCTCGCCGGTGGCCCGCCCGCCTTGAACCAGATTGATTACGCCGTTCGGCAGTCCGGCGTCAAGCCACAGCCGCAGCGTAACCTCCGCCGTCAACGGCGTCAGTTCGCTCGGTTTGAAAACCACGCTGTTGCCTGCCAGCAACGCTGGCACGATATGGCCATTCGGCAGGTGACCGGGGAAGTTATACGGGCCAAATATCGCCAGTACGCCATGCGGACGGTGACGCAACACCGAAGCGCCGTCGGCCATTGCGCTGTGGCTCTCGCCGGTACGTGCCTGATAGGCCTGCAACGAAATGGCCACTTTGCCGATCATCGCCTGTACTTCGGTCAGCGTTTCCCAACGTGGCTTACCGGTCTCGCGACTGATGGTTTCCGCCAGTCGCGCTTTATTTTCTTCCAACAGCGCGGCAAAGCGCTTCACCAATTGTTCACGCTCGACGAACGGCGTGCGCGCCCAGGTCGGGAAAGCGCTACGCGCAGCGTCGCAGGCATCGGCCACATCCCGGCCGTCGGCGGCGTTGGCCTGCCACAGCGGCTGGTTGTCAATCGGATCGTGTTTGCTGAATGCGACGCCGCGGCCCGGCCGCCATGCGCCATTAATAAGCAGTGCAGGATGTGACATCAGACGTTCTCCTGTCCAGTAAGAGGGGTAACTCGCACCGGGCTACCTTGCTCGACGCCCAGCGCCGTCGCCGTATCGGCATCAAGATGTAACCGGCCGTCATACAGATCGGCGGGCATCAGCAGTGCGCGGTAATGTTGATAGTTATCGTTGGCCACCAGATACAGCGGCGCGTCGGCGCGCATCGGCGTCGCATCAAGCACCACCTTGACCAGTTGGCTGCGTTTGATGGCGCGGATCTCGTCGATTTCCGCCTCCAGCGTCGGCCCGCCGTCGAAAATGTCGACGTAGCCCTGATAGCGCAAGCCTTCGGCCTCCAGCAGACGCCGCGCCGGCGCGGTCTGCGGATGCACTTCGCCAATCACTTTCTGCGCGTCTTCTGCCAGAAAGTCGACGTACAGCGGGTGTTTGGGCATCAGTTCGGCGATAAACGCTTTCTGGCCCGTGCCACTCAGGTAGTCGGCCTTGGCGAATTCAATAGAAAAGAAGTGCCGCCCCACGCTTTCCCAAAACGGCGAACGGCCGTTTTCATCCGAAAAGCCGCGCATTTCGGCGATCACCTTGCGGGAGAAGTGTTCACGGAAAGCGGCGATGAACAAAAAGCGCACCTTGGAAAGCAGCTTGCCGTTTTCACCGTGGCGGTAGTCCGGGTCGAGAAACAGCGTACATAGCTCGGAATGGCCGGTGTGATCGTTACTGAGGAACAGCGTCGGCACTGACTTGTACACCCCAAGCTGCTTCGAGGCATGCACCTGCGTGCCAACGCGGAAGCTGTACCATGGCTCTGTCAGGCCAACCGCCACTTCAATGGCGCTGACGCCAACTACCTGCTGGCGCTCACTGTCCTCCAGCACAAACAGATAACACTGGTCGCTCGGTGGAAGTTCGCCTTGCCAGGTTTTCAGCGCCCGCTCAATGCGTGCCGACAAGGTGTCTTCATTTTGCGGCAAGGAGGTGAGACCAATGCCGGATTTACCGGCAAGCGTCAGTAAATCGGCCAGATCGCGACGCTCTATCGGGCGAATAATCATCATAATGCGAACCTCTAAGTCATCCGGTGGCGCCCTTGCGAGCGCCACCGTGGTATCAGCTGCAAATACGCGCCACCGCTCGCGCAAAACGCGCCAGCCCCTCGTTGATATCCGCTTCAGGCACGATCAGGGAAGGCGTGAATCGCACCACGTTCGGCCCGGCGATCAACGCGATAACCCCCTCCTCATTGGCATATTGCGTGATTTGCTTGGCCTTGCCGGCGAAATCCTGGTTCAGTACGCAACCAATCAGCAGGCCACCACCGCGGATCTCCGAGAAAATCGGATAACGCTGGTTAATCGCATTCAACTGTTCGATAAACCACAAATGGCGCTGTTTGACGCCGTTGAGCACCTCTGGCGTATTGATCAGCGACAATACCGCCCCCGCCACCGCCGTTGCCAACGGGTTGCCGCCGTAGGTAGTGCCATGGGTACCGACGCCCAGCGTGCTGGCCAACGCGTCGGTGGTCAGCATCGCGCCAATCGGGAAGCCGCCGCCCAGCGCCTTGGCGGTGGTCAGCACATCGGGCACGACGCCGTATTGCATGTAGGCGTACAGAGCGCCAGTGCGCCCGACGCCGGTTTGCACTTCATCGAAGATCAGCAATGCGTTATGGCGGTCACACAGCTCACGCAACCCCTGCAGGAATTCGCCGTCCGCCGGCAGCACGCCGCCTTCGCCCTGAATCGGCTCAACGATGACCGCACAGGTTTGGTCATTGATCGCCTGCGCAGCGGCGGCAAGGTCGTTGTAGGCGGTATGGGTGATGCCGCCTGGCAACGGCGCAAAGTCCTGAGAATACTTTGGCTGTCCGCCAGCAGAAACGGTGAACAGCGTGCGGCCATGGAAGGCATTATTGAACGCCACAATGCGATTTTTCTCGCTGCCGTAGTTATCCAGCGCATATTTACGCGCCAGCTTCAGTGCCGCTTCGTTAGCCTCGGCACCGGAATTACAGAAAAACACCTTGTCTGCAAAGGTGGCGTCGATCAGCTGTTTTGCCAAACGCAGCACCGGTTCATTGGTATAGCCGTTGCCGAGATGCCACAATTTGCCGGCCTGCTCGACCAGCGCCGCCTTCACCACCGGGTGGGCATGTCCCAACGCATTCACCGCAATACCGCCGGCAAAATCGATATACTGTTTCCCCTGCTGATCCCAGACGTGTGAGCCTTCACCGCGCACCAAAATAAAATCAGCGGGAGCATAAACCGGGATCATCCAGTCATCAAAAGACCGGCGGGTAACTGCGATTGGCTGTTCCATAGTGACCTCATCACTTCAGCAAAGGCTGAATTTTGACTGTAAGGGCCGATCCTGCGCCGTAACGGCGACAACCAGACAAAAAACCGCATTACGATCCGTATCGTTGTGCCGATGATAATTCTCCTTATCTACCGACGTTTAAACACAAATCTGTTACATATATGCGCTTTTCCGCTATATCTGCCGCCTGACGACCTCAGTAACGGGGAATAAATGTTAACGGGTAGTTAAAATACATGCCGTTTGATAAAGAGTGTAGAGCAGCTATCATGCCAACGCGGGATTTGGGAGCCATTTCTCATTTTTTTTCGTTAAAACAACAAGTTATAATGCATAAATATTCATTTTTTATGCATTCATAATGAATAAACGCAAAAATAGCGCCTAAAATCATCATTGGCTGCGAAATCCTATTCATTGACAAAAAGTTTCGTTTTTTCTGATCGCGATCGCAAAAAAATAATTCGCTCCATCAGGCTAAAATCCTACTTTTGCTCCATCCCGGTGCAGCCGCGCGCTGTTGCAGTGCGCAACGGCGGTTGCCCGACGCGCTCATCCCTCAGCTACAGGCTACACTTGCACTGCGGGCCGACACCCGGCTGACGGCGTATAACAGCGCCCCTGAGGGAGAAAACAATGACCAAAAAATCTACGCCAGTACAGGCTCACGCTGACCGCGAGGTGGCCGCTTTTTTGCAGACCCTGCATGACGGCGGCGTCAGGCCCATCGATCCTCTCAAGCCAAAAGAGGCGCGTAACTCACTGGAGGAACTGCAAAAAAGCGTCGAGGTTCCGCTGCGCGAGGTAGAAATCAGTGAAAAAACGCTGCATGTCGCCGGCCAGAGCCTGCTGCTGCATATCGTGCGGCCGGCGCAAAACGGCAGCAGATTGCCCGTATTTATGTTCTTCCACGGCGGCGGCTGGATGTTGGGTGACTTTGCCACGCACGAGCGATTGGTTCGCGATCTGGTGTACAGCGCCGGCGCGGCGGCGGTGTTCGTTAATTACACCCGCACGCCCGAAGCCCATTATCCGCTCGCTCTTCATCAGGCTTACGCCGCCACCGAATGGGTGGCCGAATACGGCGAAAAAATCAACGTTGACGGTAATCGGTTGGCGGTGGTCGGTAACGACGTCGGCGGCACCCTGGCCACCGCCGTCTGTCTGATGGCAAAAGAGAAAGGCTTTCCGGCACTGCGCTGCCAGATTTTGCTATGGCCGGCAACACGGGCCGATGTCGACAGCGACTCCTACCGAGAGTTTGCCGACGGGCATTTTCTGACGCGCAGCATGATGAAGGGATTTTGGCAGCGTTACCTGCCGGACAAGGCGCAGCGCACTGAGATCCATGCCTCGCCGCTCAATGCCAACCTGCACCAGCTTGCCGGCCTGCCGCCGGCGCTGATACAGACGGCAGAGCTGGACGTGCTGCGCGATGAAGGCGAAGCCTATGCCCGCCGACTTAACGCCGCTGGCGTCGAGGTAACCGCCACCCGCTACAATGGGCTGATCCATGATTACGGCCTGCTCAACCCGCTGGCGCATCTGCCTGCGGTACATTCGGCGCTGCACCAGGCCGGGCAGGCATTGAAACACTATCTACGTTGAGCTGGTCGACTGCGGTTTCAATGCAAGGATCAGCGTGGCCAGCGTGGCGATCGCCGCATCCAGCCTGTCGTTCCATTCGAACGAGGCATTAAGACGAAAACAGTGATTAAAGTGGCTGCCGGTAGTAAACATCCGGCCAGGCGCGATGCTGACCCCCAATGCCAACGCACGCTGATACAGCTCCATCGCCGACAGCGAAGGCTCCAGCTCCAGCCAGAGAAAATAGCCGCCGTCCGGCTGACTGACTTTGACCGTTGGCGGAAAATATTGGGCGATCGCCTGCCGCATGGCGCTTTGACGCTGCGCCAGCAGCCGACGCAGGCGCCGCAGATGGGTATCGTACCCCCCGTGCAGCAGATAGTCGGCGATGGCCAACTGGGTCGGTACGCTGGCCGACACGGTGCTCATCAATTGCAAACGCTGAATCTGCGGCGCGTGCTGTCCTGCTGCCACCCAGCCCACGCGAAACCCTGGCGCCAGACATTTGGAAAATGATGAACAGTGTAAAATATGCCCGTCGCTATCCAGCGCCTTGGCCGGCAATGGCCGTTCGGCGCTGAAATACAGTTCGCCGTAGACGTCATCTTCAATCAGCGCAATCTGCCGCTGGCGCAGCATCGTCACCAGCCGCTGTTTGTTGGCTGCCGGCATGCTGGCGCCCTGCGGATTCTGGAACTGGGTCATCAGCCAACAGGCCTTGATCGGGTATTGCGCCAACGCCTGCTCAAGCGAGACCAAATCAATGCCGTACTGCGGATGCGTGGCAATCGCCACCGCCTTCAGTCGCAGCCGCTCCAGCGCTTGCAGCGCACCATAGAACGCCGGCGACTCGATCGCCACATAATCTCCGGGCTGCGTTACCGCCTGCAAACTGAGGCTCAGCGATTCCATGGCGCCGGCGGTAATCACGATTTCGTCCGGCGATACCTGCATACCGCTCAAGGCATAGCGCTGTGCGATATTCCGTCGCAGCGCATCATTGCCCGGCGGCAGGTTGGCCAGCGAACTGTGCGGGGTAAACTTGCGCGCAACGCTACTCAATGCGCGCGCCAGTTTGGGTTGCACAAACAGCGTGGCATCCGGGAAAGCCGAGCCGAAGGGCACGATATCGGGATCCTTGCATGCCTGCAGCACATCGAAGATAAAGGCGTTAATATCGACCTGTTCACTCAACAGCAGTTTTTCGCCGCGTTCGGCCTGCGGCAACGGCTGTGGCCGCGCTGCCACATAGTAGCCCGACTGCGGGCGCGCCACGATCCATCCCTGACTTTCCAGTAGTTGATAAGACTGAACTACCGTCATCAAACTCAACCCGGCGCGTTTGCCACTCTCACGCAACGACGGCAATTTGTCACCGGCGCGCCATACCCGATTCTGGATCTGCTCGCGGATCTGCTGCGCCAGTTGTTCATATCTTGTCATATCGCGTCACCCAGAAACTGTTATAGGTAAAAGTGAAATAACTGTCACTATTATAGTCACTGTACTCCATGCTTAACTTGGCGCCAAGCTTTCCCTATTAAAATTAACGCTATACTGAAGAGGTTAAATTATGTTCAAACCAAGGGGGCGCCATGCTGGGTCTTGATGCACTAGAGCTTGCCAGAATACAGTTCGCCTTTACCGTGTCCTTCCATATCCTATTCCCGGCCATCACCATTGGCTTAGCCAGTTATCTGGCGGTGCTGGAAGGGTTATGGTTGAAGACGCACAATGAAGCCTATCGCGATCTGTACCATTTCTGGTCGAAAATATTCGCGGTCAACTTTGGCATGGGCGTAGTTTCAGGCTTGGTCATGGCCTATCAGTTCGGCACCAACTGGAGCTTCTTCTCCGAATTTGCCGGCAGCATCACCGGCCCGCTGCTGACCTATGAAGTCCTGACCGCCTTTTTCCTGGAGGCCGGTTTCCTCGGCGTTATGCTGTTTGGCTGGAACCGCGTTGGTCCGGGCCTGCACTTTTTCGCCACCTGTATGGTGGCGCTCGGCACGCTGATTTCCACCTTCTGGATCCTGGCCTCCAACAGCTGGATGCAAACGCCCCAGGGCCATGAAATCATCAACGGTCAGGTCGTCCCGGTTGACTGGCTGAAAGTGATCTTCAACCCGTCGTTCCCTTACCGTTTGCTGCATATGTCTACCGCCGCGTTTCTGTCGTCGGCATTCTTTGTCGGTGCCTCTGCCGCCTGGCACCTGCTACGCGGCCGCGATACACCGGCAATGCGCACCATGCTGTCGATGGCGATGTGGATGGCGCTGATTGTCGCCCCGATACAGGCGTTTATCGGCGACGCCCACGGTTTGAACACCCTCAAACACCAACCGGCAAAAATCGCGGCGATCGAGGGACACTGGGAGAATCCACCGGGAGAGGCCACGCCGCTGATCCTGGTTGGCTGGCCGGATATGCAGCGGGAAGAAACCCGTTACAAACTGGAAATACCGGTACTCGGCAGCCTGATCCTGACACATAGCCTGACCGAGCAAATTCCGGCGCTGAAGTCCTTTCCGCCTGAAGACCGGCCCAATTCCACCATCGTGTTCTGGACTTTCCGCATCATGGTCGGCATGGGCATGCTGATGATCCTGGCCGGCGTCTGGAGCCTGTGGTTACGCTGGCGCGGTGGGCTGTATCATTCCAGACCGTTCCTGCACTTCATTTTGTGGATGGGGCCATCAGGCCTGATCGCCCTGCTTGCCGGTTGGTTCACCACTGAAATCGGCCGTCAACCCTGGGTGGTTTACGGATTGCTGCGTACCAGGGATGCGGTCTCCGCCCACGGCGAACTGCACATGAGCATCAGCCTGTTGGCGTTTATCGTGGTCTATTGCTCGGTGTTCGGCGTCGGTTACGTTTACATGATGAGGCTGATTCGCAAGGGGCCGCAAACCCACGAGGGCCATCAGCCCGACGACACCGACGGCCGACCGGCGCGCCCGCTGTCCGCCGTAAAAGAAAATCTGGACGACAGGAGCTGAACATGGGTATCGATCTTCCGCTTATCTGGTTTTTGATTATCGTGTTCAGCATCATGATGTACGTGGTGATGGACGGTTTCGATTTGGGGATCGGCATCCTGTTCCCCTGGGTAAAAGCCAGCCGCGACCGTGATGTGATGATGAACACCGTCGCGCCGGTGTGGGATGGTAACGAAACCTGGCTGGTGCTGGGCGGTGCCGGACTGTTTGGCGCTTTCCCATTGGCCTACGCGGTGATCCTTGACGCCTTGGCAATCCCGCTGACCCTGATGCTGATCGGCCTGATTTTCCGCGGCGTGGCGTTCGAGTTTCGCTTCAAGGCCAGCGAAAATCGCCGGCACATCTGGGACAAGGCGTTTATCAGCGGCTCATTGCTGGCGACTTTCTGCCAGGGGATGGTCGTTGGCGCAATACTTAACGGTTTCCCGGTGGAAAACCGCGGTTACGCCGGCGGCGCGCTCGACTGGCTGACGCCGTTCGCGCTGTTTTGCGGTCTGGGGCTGGTGATAGCCTACGCCCTGCTCGGCTGCACCTGGCTGGTGATGAAAACCGCCGGCGAACTGCAGGCACGCATGTATCAGCTGGCAGTCCCGCTGCTACTGATCCTGTTGGCGATCCTGGCCGGCGTCAGCATCTGGACGCCCATCGCACACGAGGAAATTGCCCAGCGCTGGTTCAGCCTGCCAAACCTGTTCTGGCTGCTGCCGGTACCGTTGCTGGTATTGCTCAGCGCCTGGGGGATCCGCCGCGGCGTACAGCGCAACGCCCATTATTCGCCGTTTATGCTGACGCTATTGCTGGTATTCCTCGGTTTGAGCGGGTTGGGCATTAGTATCTGGCCGCTGCTGATCCCGCCATCAATCAGCCTGTGGGAAGCGGCTTCGCCGCCGCAGAGCCTGGGCTTTATGCTGATTGGCGCGCTGTTTATCATCCCGATTATTCTGGTTTACACCTTCTGGAGCTACTACGTGTTTCGCGGCAAGGTCAGCCATGAGCACGGCTATCATTGAGCAAGGAGGCCACCATGAAGGATAACAACAACGCCACCCCGTGGTGGAAACGACTCGGCTGGCTGGTGATTATCTGGAGTGCCAGCGTCTTGGGCCTGTTCGTTGTCGCCTCGCTGTTCCGCCTGCTGATGGGCGCTGCGGGCATGAAATCGCACTGATCGAGCCTCAATGCAGGGGCCTGTTACGGCCCCTGTATCCACTGCGAGTGAATCAACATCGCATTATCTCGTTGACTGCTCCGCGATAGAATTCTGACATTAAGAACTTGCGTAGTTGATCAAGTAACTCTGGTAATATCGACTATCACAATAACATTTCAAGCTGATGCACAACCGAAAAAATAGTGCAAAACATTTTCAAGGCCACACGCATAGTCTGATAATAATTAGCTATTGATATAACGAATTAACATAGTTATTGATAGGTTCTGCGAGTAGATCTTGAGGATGATCGCCACCAAAAGTCATCCATTTACTTTTTCCCGAAAGAATGGTGGATGCAATTCTCTTTTGGCTTAATCCGTCATACAGGGTAAGCTTTATATCCAATTTATCCGGTATACCTGACCATTCTGTCGCCCGATCTTCCCAGTGAAGGATCTCCGGTACAACGTAGTAACCATTCAAAGTTGCTTTCGACTGAGCCAGGCACGATAAACTGCTGCAATTTGCCGCAACTGAAACCTTATCCGAATAATGGGAGAACGCAGCCTTAACGGCATCGGCAGTCATTCTTCCAGAATCAGGATATTGGATACTGCCATAAAATCCAGGGGTCGGCTCAGCAATGATAATACCTGTATCTTTTACTAAACGGACCTCGGCCTTATCAAGCACATTTTCGCTGTATTTTGCGGAACACCCCGTGAGCGAAATGGCTAACAACACCAGAAATGATTTACTGAACATAGCGTCTCTTTTATGTTAATTAGAATGATTTTCAGCCCACAGAATCCCATCTTGCCAAATATCAGGTTCACCTAAGGCAAAGCGTTAAATGCAGCGTAATGGAGTAATTCAAACAACAATCACAAGAATATCTGGAATGCTTCGACGCTAAAAGTAAAAAAGCCGTATGAGCATATCATACGGCTTATATTTCAACATATCATACGAAGGTTTAGCGGCGATTGCGCACCAGTTGGTAGCGGCGCGTCAGGTATTCCACCGGCGCGCTCCAGATATGCACCAGGCGGCAGAACGGGAACAGTACGAACAGCGTCATGCCCAACACCATGTGCAGTTTGAAGATCGGCGCCACCCCGACCAGATGCTGCGATGCCCCTGCGTGGAAGGTCACCACCGCCTGCGCCCAACCTACCAGCTTCATCATCTCGCTGCCGTCCATATGCTGTGCCGAGAACGGAATAGTCAGCAAACCCAGACAGACTTGTATCACCAGCAGCGTCAGGATCAGAATGTCACCGGTGCTGCTGGTGGCACGCACCCGCGGGTTGGTCAGCCGACGTTTCAGCAACAGTCCGCCACCGATCAGCGTCATCACGCCGCAGGCTCCACCGGCGATCATCGCCAGTTTCTGTTTCACATCAATCGGCAAGAAAGACGCATACATCCAGTGCGGCGTCAGCATGCCAAACAGGTGCCCGGCAAAGATGCCGATAATGCCAATGTGAAACAGGTTGGACGCCAGACGCATGCCTTTTTTGTCCAGCATCTGGCTGGAGCCGGCACGCCAGCTGTATTGGCCATAATCGTAACGCAACCAACTGCCGATCAGGAAAACCGCCCCTGCCAGATATGGATAAATATCAAAGAAAAACTGATTCAAATATTGCATGGTTATCTTCCTTTGGTTGCCGTTGCCGCCAGATCCAGATATTGCGGCGCTACCGCACCGGCGAAACGCCGCTGGTGCGCGCTCTGCTGTTCGGAACCGCAGCCTGGCTGTTCGCCAAGGAAGCGGATTTGCTCCTCTTCCCATACCGCATCCAACGCCTGCGGCGTGTCGTCGCGCGCTTCTTGTGCCACCTGCGTTGTTAGCGCCTGCGTTTGCACGCTGCTGCCGGACAGTGCCAGCAGCACATCGAACAGCACGCCATACGGACTTTGCCGCTGGTGCAAACGGGCACCCAGCAGTGCCAGAATCGGTGCAATGTCCAGCAGACCATCGCGCGCCTGGCCGCTATCCCGGCCGGAGAGGTATTCAAGGTACAGCGGCAGGAAATCCGGCAGTTCGCGGCTGTCGATCTCCAGACCCTCGGCGCGGTACTGCGCCATCAGATCAACCATCGCCTGGCCGCGATCGCGGGACTCGCCGTGCACGTGCTCAAACAGCAGCAGCGAAGTGGCGCGACCGCGATCGAACAGCTCGCAGTACTCCGCCTGCACATCGAGCAATGGCCGCGAACAGAACGCGTGGATAAAGCCAATCAACTGGGCGCTATGGTGCAAATCCAGCTCGTTGGCCGACTCCAGCGCTGCCAGCAGCTCCGGATGATGATCCCAAAGTTGACGGTCGGGATAATCCAGCAGGCGTGCAATTATGCGTAGAGCAATCATCACATCTCCTCCCTGCGCGTCGTTTTCGGGCTGATATCGATAGCGTCGATACGACGGCTGTTGAACAGATTGAACTTGCCGTCGCTGCCGTGGCAACCGTCACCGAAACTGAAACCGCAGCCCTTGCTTTCCGGGAAGGCTTCACGCGCCAGCTCACGGTGGCTGGAGGGCACCACGAAGCGGTCTTCGTAATTGGCAATCGCCAGATAACGGTACATTTCCTGCGCCTGCGCTTCGCTCAGACCGACCTGCTCCAGTGCACGGGTATCCACCACGCCGTCGACGGTTTCGGCACGTTTGTAGTGGCGCATTGCCAGCATGCGCTTGAGCGCCAGCAGCACCGGCGCGGTATCGCCGGCGGTCAGCAGATTGGCCAGGTACTGTACCGGAATACGCAGGCTTTCGACCTCCGGCAGCACGCCGCTGTGTGCCAGTTCGCCGGCATCCGCCGCCGACTGAATCGGCGATAATGGCGGCACGTACCACACCATTGGCAAAGTACGGTATTCCGGGTGCAGCGGCAGCGCCAGCTTCCAGTCCATGGCCATCTTGTAGACCGGCGATTGCTGGGCCGCGTCGATGACGCTCTGCGGAATGCCGTCCGCCAACGCCTGGGCAATCACCGCCGGGTCGTTTGGATCGAGGAAGATATCCAGTTGACGCTGGTACAGATCCTGCTCGTTCTCCGCTGCCGCCGCCTGCTCAATGCGGTCGGCGTCATACAGCAGCACGCCGAGGTAGCGAATGCGACCAACGCAGGTTTCGGAACACACGGTCGGTTGCCCCGCTTCAATGCGCGGATAGCAGAAAATGCATTTTTCAGACTTGCCGCTCTTCCAGTTGAAATAGATTTTCTTGTACGGGCACCCGGTCAGACACATCCGCCAACCCCGGCATTTGTCCTGATCGATCAGCACAATACCGTCCTCGCCGCGCTTATAGATAGCGCCGCTTGGGCAGGTCGCCACGCACGCCGGATTGAGGCAATGCTCACACAGGCGCGGCAAATACATCATGAAGGTATTTTCGAACTGGCCGTACATCGCCTTTTGCATATTGTCGAAGTTTTTATCCTTCGAACGTTTGTCGAACTCACCGCCGAGGATCTCTTCCCAGTTCGGGCCGTTTTCGATCTTTTTCATCCGCTGACCGGTAATCAGCGAACGCGGGCGGGCGATCGGCTGATGCTTGCCCTGAGGCGCGGTGTGCAAATTCTGGTAGTCGTAGTCGAACGGCTCGTAGTAGTCATCCAGCGCCGGCACGTCCGGGTTGGCGAAAATCTTCGACAACAGACCCACCCGCCCTCCCATGCGCGGTTCCAGTTTACCGTTGATTTTACGGATCCAGCCGCCACGCCATTTTTCCTGATCTTCCCAGGCGTGCGGGTAACCGACGCCCGGCTTGCTTTCGACGTTGTTGAACCAGGCATACTCCACGCCTTCCCGGCTGGTCCAGACATTTTTACAGGTCACCGAACAGGTGTGGCAGCCGATGCATTTGTCCAGATTCAGCACCATGCCGACTTGCGAACGTATTTTCATTGGGTTTTCTCCTGCTGGCTGCCCTGCATATCGTCGTTACCTTCCCCGTCCAGCCAATCGATGCGGTTCATTTTGCGCACTACCACGAACTCATCGCGATTGGAGCCGACGGTGCCGTAATAGTTGAAGCCATAGCTCAGCTGTGCGTAGCCACCGATCATATGGGTCGGTTTCGGGCAAACCCGGGTCACCGAGTTGTGAATACCACCGCGCTGGCTGGTGATTTCAGAGCCCGGAATATTCACGATGCGTTCCTGGGCGTGATACATCATGGTCATGCCGGCCGGAATACGCTGGCTGACCACCGCTCGCGCAGTCAGCGCGCCGTTGGCGTTGAACGCTTCGATCCAGTCGTTATCGGCAATGCCCAGATCTTTGGCGTCATCCTCGCTCAGCCAGACGATCGGTCCACCACGCGACAGCGTCAGCATTAACAGGTTGTCGCTGTAGGTGGAGTGAATGCCCCACTTCTGGTGCGGCGTCAGGAAGTTGAGCGCCTTCTCTTTATTGCCGTTCGGCTTACGGTTCAGCAGCGGCTGCGCGGCTCGGGTATCGATCGGCGGGCGGTAAACCAACAGGCTTTCGCCGAAGGCGCGCATCCATTCGTGATCCTGATAAATCTGTTGGCGGCCGCTGAGAGTGCGCCAGGGGATCAGCTCGTGTACGTTGGTGTAGCAGGCGTTGTACGACACGTGTTCATCTTCCAGGCCAGACCAGGTCGGGCTGGAAATAATCTTGCGCGGTTGGGCCTGGATATCGCGGAAGCGAATTTTTTCGTCTTCCTTGTTCAGCGCCAGGTGACTATGGTCACGGCCGGTAACCTTGCTCAGCGCCTGCCAGGCCTTGACCGCGACCTGGCCGTTGGTTTCTGGCGCCAGCGACAGGATCACCTCGGCGGCGTCTATGGCGCTTTCGATCTTCGGCCGTCCGATAGCCGGGCCGTCGGTCTTGACGTAATTGAGTTTTTTCAGGAAATCGACTTCGGTCTGGGTATTCCAGCCGATGCCTTTACCGCCGTTGCCGAGCCGATCCAGCAGCGGGCCAAGCGAGGTAAAACGCTGGTAGGTGGCCGGATAGTCACGCTCCACCAGCATGATGTGCGGCGCAGTTTTCCCCGGGATCAGATCGCATTCACCGCGTTTCCAGTCCTGCACGCCAAACGGCTGCGCCAATTCGGCGGCGGAATCATGCTGGATAGGCAAGGTCACCACGTCGGTTTCCTGTCCCAGATGGCCGACGCACAGCTCAGAAAAGGTTTTGGCAATGCCTTTGTAGATCTCCCAGTCGCTTTTCGATTCCCAGGCCGGATCGACCGCCGCCGACAGCGGGTGAATAAACGGATGCATATCCGAAGTATTCATGTCGTCCTTTTCATACCAGGTGGCGGTTGGCAACACGATATCGGAATACAGGCAGGTGCTGGACATGCGGAAATCAAGCGTCACCACCAGATCCAGTTTGCCTTCGCCGCCGTTATCCTGCCATTCCACCTCTTGCGGTTTCACACCGCCCTGCTGGCCCAGATCCTGACCTTGAATGCCGTTTTCCGTCCCCAGCAGGTACTTCAGCATGTATTCGTGACCCTTGCCGGAGGAGCCCAACAGATTGGAGCGCCAGACAAACAGGTTACGCGGGAAGTTCTGCGGATTGTCCGGCTGTTCGGCGGCAAAGCGCAGCGTCCCCCGTTTAAGGCTGTCGACGGTGTAATCCAGCGGCGACTGCCCGGCGGCCTTGGCCTGCGCGGCGATATGCAGCGGGTTGACGTCCAGCTGCGGTGCCGACGGCAACCAGCCCATGCGCTCGGCGCGCACGTTGAGGTCAATCAGACTGCCGCCGAAGCGCGATTTATCCGCCAGCGGCGACAACAGTTCTTCGGTGCCGACGGTTTCGTAGCGCCACTGACTGGAGTGGTTGTAGAAGAACGAGGTGCCGTTCATCTGGCGCGGCGGCCGCTGCCAGTCCAGTCCGAACGCCAGCGGTAGCCAGCCGGTCTGCGGGCGCAGTTTTTCCTGGCCGACGTAGTGCGCCCAACCGCCGCCACTCTGGCCAACGCAGCCGCAGAAGATCAGCATATTGATCAGCCCACGGTAGTTCATGTCCATGTGATACCAGTGGTTCATGCCGGCACCGACGATGATCATCGAACGGCCGTGGGTTTTTTCGGCGTTTTCGGCAAATTCGCGAGCAATTCGAATAATGTTCTGGCGAGAAACGCCGGTGATTTGCTCCGCCCAGGCGGGGGAATAGGCCTTGATATCGTCGTAGTCTGCCGCGCAGTTGTCGTCGTTCAGCCCGCGCTCGAGACCGTAGTTGGCCAGCGTCAGATCGTATACGCTGGTAACCAGCGCCTCGCTGCCGTCCGCCAGTTGCAGACGCTTGACCGGTAGCTTATGCAGCAGGATCTGTTGCAGCGCCACGCTGTTGAAATGTTCGCTTTCCGCACCGCCAAAATACGGGAAGCCGACCTCGACCACCTCATCATGCGCATCCAGCAGGCTCAGTTGCAGTTCGACCTCTTGCTGATGCTGACCTTCACGCTGTTCAAGATTCCATTTGCCCTGCTCGCCCCAACGGAAACCGATAGAGCCTTGCGGCGCTACCAGTTCGCCGGTGTGCCGATCGAGCGCAATGGTTTTCCATTCCGGATTGTTGTCCTGCCCCAGGGCGTCGACCAGATCGCTGGCACGCAGCATGCGGCCGGCGGCATAGTGGCCAGCTTCGCGCGGCTCCAGCAGCACCAGCATCGGCATATCGGTGTAACGGCGCAGATAGTCGCGGAAATAACCGACCTGACGATCGAGGTGAAACTCCTTCAGCATCACGTGGCCCATCGCCAGCGCCATGGCGCTGTCGGTGCCCTGCTTCGGGTTCAGCCAGTGGTCGCACAGCTTGGCAACTTCCGCATAGTCTGGCGTGACCGCCACGGTTTTGGTGCCTTTGTAACGCACTTCGGTAAAGAAGTGCGCATCCGGGGTACGCGTCTGTGGCACGTTGGAACCCCAGGCAATGATATAAGACGAATTGTACCAGTCAGCGGATTCCGGCACGTCGGTCTGTTCACCCCAGGTCATCGGCGAGGCCGGTGGCAAATCGCAGTACCAATCGTAGAAACTCAGGCAGGTCCCGCCAATCAGCGACAGATAACGCGCCCCGGCGGCATAGGACACCATCGACATCGCCGGAATTGGCGAAAAGCCGATAATCCGGTCCGGACCAAAGGTTTTGGCGGTGTAGACGTTAGACGCGGCGATCAGTTCGTTGACCTCTTGCCAGCTGGAACGCACAAAACCACCGCGTCCACGCGCCACTTTATAGCTTTTGGCTTTTTCCGGGTCGGCAACGATCGAGCCCCAGGCATCGACCGGATCGCTGTGCTGTGCTTTGGCTTCGCGCCACAGTTTCATCAGGCGTTTGCGCATCAGCGGATACTTCAGACGGTTGGCACTGTACAGATACCACGAATAGCTGGCGCCACGCGGGCAGCCGCGCGGCTCGTGGTTGGGCAGATCGGGACGGGTACGCGGATAATCGGTCTGCTGGGTTTCCCAGGTGACCAGGCCATTCTTCACGTAAATTTTCCAGCTGCACGAGCCGGTACAGTTTACGCCATGGGTGGAACGCACCACTTTATCGTGCTGCCAGCGGCTGCGATAGCCGTCTTCCCAGTCGCGGTTGGCGTTCAGCGTCTGGCCATGCTCGCCGGAAAACGGCTCGGCCAACTGCTTGAAATAGCGGAACCGGTCTAAAAACTTGCTCATCCGGAGTTCTCCTGAAGGCTCTCTCGTTGTAGGTATACCCGGGCGCTCAACCAATATCTGACAGGGTGCAAACGACGGGTATCGACATTGCTCACTCTGCGGCCAGCCTACTTTTGCCTCAGTGCCAACAATTTGATTGTGATCAAGGGAATACCGGTGAAAAGGCGGCGGAAAACAGGAAATACCACCAAGGGATTAACGCCACAAAATGACCTTATCTGTTGATTAACAACAGGATGATAAGCATATCCTTGCCAGGTGGCGGGTAACGTAATGGGGAGGGATATTTGGGGGTAGACGCGCTATGCCGTCGGTGACATCGCGCGTCTGAACGGTTGCTTAACGGTTCAGCCACAGGCTGCGGGAACCGACCGCCGGCAGCGACAGGGTCAGCGTCGTCGTCCCCTGATGATACCAGCCCGCCGGCAATTGCAGCCGCAGCGTAACCGGGTGATAAAACGGGTTGGTTACCAACAGCAAGGCGCGCCGCTGGTCGACAAAAATGCGCGCCGGGATCGCCGGGTTGCTGCCGATCGGCGCTAAACGCTGACCGCTAAGCAGATACGGGGTAAAACTCCTGATCTGCAACGCCACCGCCGCCACGCCGCGCCAGCTGTCGGTCTGCGCCTGTGGATAGAGACGACCGCCCTGGCGCCGATAGAACAGGTCGGTATAGGAGTAAAACAGCAGGCCGTTGGCACCGCCGATCAGCGCCTGCCAGGCCTGACTGCGGATCTCGTCTTCATTGGGTTGGTGTGGCCGGCGGCGTGGATCATAGGCGGCATGATCCATGATTTGAATCACCACCCAGGCTCCCTTGACCTGCCTTGCAGCCTGCACCGTCAACGCAGTATAGCGTGTGGTACGGGTCAGATCGTCATCCACGCCCACCGGGTACGGATCGGTCGCCAGGATATCTGCACCATTGAAATAGGCGTCCAGATCCGCGGTCTTGTTCAACACCTGGAAGGTCGGATGGTCGCGGTCCAGGCGGCGAATTTGCCGCTGCCTGGCAACAATCTGCCCTAGGTATTCCGGCCCCAATTCATCGTTGATATACCAGGCCAGCAGGTTGGGCTGGTCTTTCAGCCGCCTCACCTGCCAGGCGGCCAACGCCGGATAGCCTGAGCGCGTCGGCGGTGCAAAGCGGCTGCCGGGATACAGATCTTTCAGCGAATAGATCACCTGCAACCCCTGGCGCCGTGCGCGACGGAAAAAACCATAGGGGTCTTTGCCGTTGCCATAGTTGTAATTCAGCACGCTATTGAACCCGGCGGCGGCGATACGCGCCAGATGCCGCTCGCTGGTTATGTCGGCATAGATGCCCAACGGGAAAATGCGCTGCCCGGCCTTGCGGGTAAACCCGTCGGCGTCGATGCTCACCGCCGCCAACGGCTGGCCCAGTTCAAGCGGTATTTCGCTGCTTTGCCCCTGCGGCGCCATCGTCGCCGTAACGTGCTGACGCAGACGATACTCCCCGGCGGGCAGCGCCGGCGGCAGCTCAAACTGCAACCGATGCCGTTGATCTATCTGCAACTGCTGCGAACTGCTTTTGACCGTATGTCCCTGGCGGTCAAGCAATCGACTGTCCAGCCGTACGCGCTGCGCCGACGCGACCTCGATCAGCGTCTGCGGGTTACCGTTTTGCCCGATCCCCAGCGGATACAGCACCGGTTGGGACGGCCGCACGCAGGCATACAGATCGTCAAACCACGCCTCACCGCTGGTATGCCGGCGCAGGTAGACTCCCAGCGTAACCCGAGCCGCCTGCGCCGGCACGGTATAACGGGCGCGGATAGGCTGCCAGTCGGTACTGCCGCTAACGCCCCGCGGGTAGCTCCCCTCCAGAAACCGCCCCTGCGCATCGAAGCTTTGCAGATAGACGCTGGCGCCGTTGTCACCCGAGGCTCCGCGCACGTTATGCACGCGGATCCAGGCACCAAAGTCGATCGCCTGCCCCGGCTGCACCGACAGCCGCTGACTAAAGGTGCGGTAAGGCTCGGTTGGCGAATGCCGATAATACAGCGCCGCGCCACCGCCGCGCCCGGCTGCCACAACCCGCGCCCCTGCGCTGCGCCAACCTTGCGTACCCTGTTCAAAGCCGGGATTGACCAGCAGGTTCGGCGCGCAGGGATTTGCCTGTGCCCCCCCGGCCAGCCAGCAGCAGGCCAGCAGCACGCGATACGGATTGCAGGCGCTCATTGTCTTTTCATCGCTGCATTGAACAGATAGGCAAAGAACAGCAGGCAGGATTTTTGATACGACAGACCCAGATGGTGGCGATAGATTTTCCACTGCCAGTCCGCCGCCCTGATTTTATTGCCTGACAGCGACTGGCTGGAAAGCCGATAAAACGCCAGCGGTTCGGGAATGCAATAAGCCAGGCTGTTGCGCGCCTTGCGCAGAATCGCCAGCCACATCAAATAGTCTTCATGCCCCAGGTTTTGCTGATACACCTTGCCGGTGCGGCGCTGGTTATAAATACCGGTCAGATTGCCGATCCAGTTGCTCTTCAACATATCCTGATAGCCGATGATCTCTTCTGCGCCGCGATAATTCTTGACGCACTGCGGATCGTTTTCAAAGGTGTAATAATGCGAACACACCACGTCATAACGCTCGGATTGCAGTATTTCAACCTGACGCGCCAGTTTGCTGCCGTGCCAGACATCATCACTGTCGCAAAAGGCCAGATAATCGCCGCGCGCCGCCTCTATGCCAATATTACGCGTCTCCGCGACTCCGTAGTTCTGCCGATTGCGAATATAGGTCAACCGATCGTGAATATACGGTTTGACCATCTCGGCGGTGTTGTCGGTAGAGGCATCATCAATCACGTACAGGTGATAATCGTCAAAGCGCTGGTTGAGCACGCCGAGTATCGACGCATTGATCGAGGCCGCAGCATTATAGGCCGGCATGATGATTGACACTTTTTCCATGTTTTCCTCACGTAATGATGTGCTGCCATTGGGGATAAATACGTTCTGGCGCAAAACGCGGCGCCTTGGCCAGTGACGCGGCAGAAAACCGCCGGCGCAGTGTTTCATCGTCGATCAGCGTCAGCACGCGTTGGCAAAACTGTTGCCGATCGCCCTCCGGCACCAGGTAGCCGTTGACGTCAGGCTCGATCAGCTGCGCCGGCCCGGTCGGACAGTCATAGGCCACCAGCGGCAGCCCGAAACTCATCGATTCAATCAATACCATTGGCAGACCTTCGTAGCGCGAGGTCATCAGCGCCAGGCTGGCGCGGCGGTAATACGCAGCCACATCCAGGGTTGCCGGCAGCAGATGCACCTGTCGTTGCAGGCCGCTTTCGATAATCTGCCGTTGCAGCGCGGCGCGATCCGGCCCGTCGCCGACAATCAGCAACTGCCAGTCCGGTGCCTGCTGCGCCACGCTGTACCAAATGTCAATCAGCCGATCGAAGCCCTTCTGCGGGCTGAGCCGGCCCATCGCCAACGCCACCTTGCCTCGCTGTGCGAAATCTGGCGGCTGTGTCGCAAACGGCGACACGTTCTCGATCACCTGACATTTGGCGCCGCCGATGCGCCGGGCGATAGCGTCGCGATCTTGCCGGGTAAGGAAAACCACCTGGTCGCTCAGGCGGTAAACCAGCAACTTCAGCCACTTCATCGGCCAGGGGTATTGGTGGAAACTGACGTGTTCGCTCAACACCAACCGGCTGTGCGGGCACAGCAGACGCAGGTACGGCACGCTAATCGCCGACAGACGGCCCATGGAAACAACGATGATGACGTCAAAGCGCCCGCGCCGCAGCGTCCAGGCCAGCCGCCACGGCCAGAGTGGCGTGCGACCGGCCATAAAGCGCAGCGATACCGCATCCTCCAACGGAAAAAAGGCGCGATCGCCGCTGAGGGAAAACAGCGTCACCCGCTGCCCGGTCTGCTGTGCCAGCGCATTGGCCAGCCCGCTGGCGACCCGTTCAGTGCCCCCCTTGCCCGCCATGTTTTCAATCACTATGGCAATGTTTCGCTGCGGCATATCACCTCCTGAAGCCATTACGCGCGTTGCGCAACAGTCGACCGCCGATCGGGAACAGCCCCAGCCGCGCCAGCCAGTCGCCATACAGTTTTATCATCTTGAATTTGCCGCTCAGGGTATGGCGCACGATACGCGATGAGTAATAGGTGAACGCCTGCTGATTTTCGCTGTACAGTGACGCCAGCAGGTGCTTGCAGGCAAAGCCGCTGATGTGGCGATCGCTGGGGCGTAAAAAGGTATCGATAAAACGGTCGCTGGCGTCCAGGTTCAACGTGCCGGTCATGCGTCCGCTGCGCCCGACATTCAGAAATACCCCGCTGCCGGCATCGTGCACCACATTGGCGCCGAGGTTGGTGGCGTTGACCAGAAATCCCCAGTCCTGGTGTTTATAAAGGAACTCCGGAAACGGGAAACGGCGGTCGCCGTGTATGCGCATGCTGATGGTCGACGAACGGATATCGCCCATCTCCAGAAACAGAAAGTCCTCTCCGGCCGAACCGCTTTTATACTGGTAGGCGTAGTCGCGTATCGACTCGCCGCGCACTTCGGCATAGTTGCCAAAAATGATGTCGATGCTGACATCCTCGTGGCGCTTGAGGCGGCGGATAATATAATTGGTGGTGAAATAATCATCCGAGTCGAGGAAAAACACCACCTCGGCCTGCGCCAGTTGCACCCCCAGATTGCGCGAAACCGCGGCATTACTTTTTTGCGTCTTTTCGTGCAGCATCACCTGACTGTTGGCCGCCGCCAGTTGCCGCACCTGCGCGATATCTTCGGCATCCGAGCAGTCATCCACCAATACGATCTGGTAATCGAACCCCTGGCAGGCGTTGAAAATCCGTGTCAGCGTGGTCGGTAAATAACCGGCGCTGTTATAGATGGGAATAACAATTGAGAAGTCCATTTCTTACCTCAACGTTAAGGGAGGGGAATCTTTTTTCGCCCGGTACAACAGCAACAGGGAAATATTGAATACCGGGACCAAAAAATAGGTTTCAGTAAAGGTGGTCAATAAAAACACTGCGACCACCCAGCGCATAAAACGGCTTAGAAAAGCCAAACTGCCCAGCAGACGGCAGTAAACCCACAGCAACCACAGCGAGGCGAGAGCACCAGCGGAATAAAACAGTGCAAAATAGAAGAAATCGACCGGCTTGTAGGCGTCAATATTCTGGCCAAATAGCGGATTGGGCAGCCCTAACGCCTGGAACATCTGCCAGGAAAACCAGATGCGCCCGGTCAAGGCCTGATTAAGCAGCGCATCCAGCGCCGGGTTGGCTCCCCAGCGCAGTACGCTGGCAAACTGGATCAGCAACAGCGTCAACAGCAATACGCTGCAGAACTTGCGGCCAGGCGCCAGGCGCCACAGCGGCGCCAGCCAGAACAGCACCACCAGCAACAGCGCCAGCAGCAAATAGGTGCGCGAATAGGAGTACATCAGGATCGGCAACAGCAACAGCGCCAGCAACAAGGCGGCCAGGTTCTTGATGCCACGGCTGAGCGCAGCGCGATCCAGCAGGCATAACAGCATCGCCAACAGCGCGAACAGGTAATACGCCAGCGTATTGGGATTATCAAATCCCAGCGTCAGGCGATTGCCGTAGCGTTCGTCCAGGTAAACGGAGCTGTCGGTGTATAACAGATATGGCAACGCCACCAGCGCCGCGCTGCCGAGGTAGGCGATGACAAAAATTGCTCCGGCGCGTGGCAGATCGACACGTGACAGGATCAGAAAGGTAATGCTGAACACCACGCCGAACAGGTAATCCCCATGTCCGGTTGCCAGATTCAGGATGAAAAGCAGTATAAAACCGCCCAGCAGGCCCCGTTCCCGGCGCGTGGCGACGGTGAACGCATAGCCGACGTACAGCAGCATGATGCCGTTCAGCAGGCTCACCGCCTGAGCGATCGGCGCCTTATCAAACGCACCGGAGGTTAAAAAGGTTTTGCAAAAGAAGATCAGCAAAAAGGTCAACATTACCGTCTGGTCGATAACCCGTTGCGATCCCCCTGCCCGGTCGGCGCATTGCCGCTGTGCGGCGGAAATTGACTTGTGCATCGGCTTCACTCGGTGAAATAACTGCCCCATTCCTGCTCGATATTTTTTGGCATCAGCCGGCTAAGTCCGGCACCCGGGGTAAACGTCAACTCGCCGAAGTACACCCGCTCGCCAACCTGATACATATCCACCCGCAGGTAGGAAAACTGCTGCGCGGTAAGCCGGGCCAGGCGTAGCATGTCATCGAGCCGGCTCGGCCGTGGCGCAGGCTGCTCGGCATTGGGCAGACAAATGCGGATTTCGGTGCGGTTCCAGCGTTCATCGAACAGGTCACGCCGGTGCTGGCCAAAGCGCTGATAATCCACCTGAATGAATATGCGTATTTCGCCATCGCGGTTGAAACAGTGAAACTTGAGATCGTTCGGTACCTCGCCGTTATCCAGCAACAGCCGCTCCACCATGATGCGCGGTTCGATCTCCTGATAGTGCCTTTCGCGGCTTTGTTGATAAAAGTTGCTGCGCAACCAACGGCGGGACAAATCGTACAGTTCGGCGTAGCTGACCCGTTGCTTGTCAAACACCAGTCGGTTATAGCCGCTGCCGTGATTGGCCTTGAGAACAAACGCCTGCGGCAGCCGCTGGAACATGCCATAGCTCAGTTCACGCCCCTCGGCATACAACTCTATCAGGTAGTCCTCTCCCCACAGACCGGCAATGAACTCGCGCACCTTGTACTTGTCCGACAGCGTGCTGTAGATGCTGCGTGGATATACCTTGCGCCGCATGATCTTTTCGCTGAAACCGCGCGGGTGGGCAAGGCTAGGCAACCTTTTGAAATACATGACATATTTTATTTTATGATGCCATGCATCCGGCAAACGGCGGGAAATTCCCTTAATCAGGGCGTTTAACATGCTGTCTCCTTAGCGTGCTGATAAACCGTGGCGCCGCCTGGAAGCAGCCGAGTTGCAAACGGGTAATTTTTCCGCCACGGAAAAAACGGTTCAAGACAAAGAATGAGAAGAATTCGGCCAACAGCGTCGACACTGCGGCGCCAACCAGCCCGAAGCGAGGTATCAGCAACAGGTTCATCGCCACGTTGGCCAACGCCACCAACGGCATTTTTATTGCGATGAAGCGATAGCCGGCAAACAGCACCATGCTGCGGTACGACACCGTGCCCAGTACCGAAAACAGCGAGGTCAGGCCACACAGGCCAAGCACGGTAGCCGCGGGTTGAAACGCCGCGCCATACAGCCAATCAATCAGCGGTGTCGCAAACAGGTACAGCCACAGCAGCACCGGCAGCGCCATGGCCAGCACCGCCAGGTACAGCAGGCGAATGCGATATTCCTGTTCCGCCAGCCTGCGGCAGCCGACGATGCCCGGCATCAGCGAGGTGATCAGCGCCAACGGCACAAATAGCCATCCCTGGCTCAGCGTGGTCGCAGCGCTGTACCAGCCCACCGCCTGTTCGCCAATCAGCGCACCTAGCATGATCTGATCGATGCGGGTATAGATCACGATCGACAGGCTGGCGAGCGCCAACGGCATGCCGACCCGCAACAGATAACGGTCATAGCGACGCGATGGTCGCAACGCCACGCGCGGTAACTGACGCAGTTCACGGTGAAACAGCAGACGGCGTACGCCATACGGCAATGCGCTGCTGACGATATACGGCAAGGCAAACCACGCCAGCGGCAGCGCTGCGCTCACCAGCGCCAGCCGCATGCCGATCGACAGCAGCAGCGCCAGATTATTGATCAGCGTGTTGCGCTTCGATTGCAGCCGCGCGTCGTAGTAAATCTTGTACACGTCCTGCACCGAAAAATAGGCGCTCGTCAGCAATAGCAGCGTCATCAACCGTTGTGCCGGCGGCTGGCCGAACTGCCCCCAGACCAACAGCGGCAACGCCACCAGCAGAAACACCCGCCGACGTAATCGCCGCGACGCCATCATTAGCCGTATGCCACTGGCCTGCCGACGCGCAAGACGATTGAAGACCACGCTGTCTGCACCAAGCTGCGCCACCGGCACCACGATAGCGATAGTCGCCAACAGGTAATTCAGCGTGCCAAACTGCGCCGGCCCCAGATAGCGCGCCACGTATATCGAGACGAAAATCCCCGACAGGCTCAGCGACACGCGTTCCAGCATCAGCCACAGCGCGTTGACTACAATGGTTTTCATCACTCAGTTACCCGTCGCCGTTGCCGCATCGTCCTGGTGGCTCGGGTAGGCAAATGCGTAATAACCGGCGACGTCGGCGGTTTTCTTCACCACGCCGTTGAGAATTACGCCTTTGATCGACACGCCGTTTTGTTCAAATCGACGCAGGCTGGTTTCGATTTGCTTGACGGTGTTGACCTCAAAACGCACCACCATCAGCGCAGTTCCTGCATGATGGCCGACGATCGCCGCATCGGTTACCGCCAGTACCGGCGGCGTATCGATCAATATCAGGTCATAGCGCGGCCCAGCCCAGTGCAGGAAATCGGCAAAACGCGGGTGCATCAATAACTCGGAAGGGTTGGGCGGCACCTGGCCGCGCGGCACGAAGTCCAGGTTGGCAATGTCGGTCGATTTCACCGTCTGCGCCGGCGTTATCTTGCCAGCCAGCATATCCGATAACCCCTGATACGGACTGTCGCTCAACCAGCGATGCAAAAAGCCCTTGCGCATATCGGCATCGATCAGCAGCACACGCTGTCCGGCCTGCGCTATCACTACCGCCAGATTGGAACTGGTGAAGCTCTTGCCACTGGCCGGACTGGCGCCGGATATCATCAGAACGTTGTTCTTGGCCTCCATCATGGCGAAATGCAGACTGGTTCGCAGACTGCGGATCGCTTCAACCGACAGATCCTCCGGCCGTGCCTGCGCCAGGATCGGCAGCCGCGCCGCAGCGGGTTTCGCCAATAGCTGCCGCTGCCCGCGGTTGCGCTTGATCTGCCATGGCGACAGCGGCACCGTGGCGTAAACGCTGATGCCGCGTCTTTCCAGCGCATCGGTATTATTGACGCCACGATGGAAGGCAGCACGCAACAGCACCACGGAACAAGACAGCAGCCCGCCCATCAGTACCGCCAGGATAACGATCAGCATTTTTTGCGGTTTTACCGGTTTCAACCCGGTTTCCGCTGGGTCGATAATACGAATGTTGCCCACCGTGCCGGCCTTGCTGATGCTCAGTTCCTGCTGTTTATTCATCAGTTGAATATAAACCTGCTGATCCACCTGCACGTCACGGGTCAGACGCAAGATTTCCTGCTGGGTTTTCGGCAGCGCCTGCACCTGCTTGCCCAACCGCGCCCTCTCCTCCTCCAGGGTGGCGCGCTTTTCCAGTAGCGCGCGATACGCCGGGTGAGCTCGGGTATATAACTTGGAAATTTCCGACTCTTTAAACGTCAGTTCGTTGAGCTGTGCCTCCAGTTGTACCTGCGTATCCAACACCGATTTGGCCTCGAGCGACAGATCCACCGAGTCGTTTTGCTGACGAAACCGGTTGAGCTGGTTTTCGGCATTGGTCAACGCCGCCTGGGTCTGCGGCAATTGCTCTGCAAGAAACGCCAGCATTCGCTGCGCCTCTTCGGTTTTGCGATCGACGTTCTGTTGCTGGTAGTTTTCGCTGATACTGCGCAATACGCGCTGGGCACGTTGGGGATCCTCGCTTTCCAGCCGAAAGGTCATGATGCCGCTGTCCTTGCCGGCCAGCGCAATGTTCAGGCTGTCGCGCAAATCGTCGATCGCCTGCTGCCGCGCCACCTTGCTGACGGTGAAGCTGGTGCCAGCCGGGGCGTTCAGCGCATCGATTTGCAGGCGCCATGCTCCCTGGCTCAGCGGTTGGTCGCTAGCCCCCACCAGCACGGTGTGCTGTCCATGGCGCAGGCTGACCCGCCGGTTTTCCAGCACGCTGAGCGTCAGCGTCTCCCCCAACATCACGTCTGGCACCGCCAGTTCGGCGAGGGTTAGGCTGGGAACGGTTGCACCACGCAAACGGGCGATCCCCTTGCCCAGCAGCGGGAAATAGTCGGCGCTGATGCGCACCGTCAGTCGCTGGTCGTCGACCGTTTTCCCCAGCACCTGGCGCGAGTTGACCAGCGCCACCTCATCCTGGATGGCGGAATTCTGGCCAATGGAACTTTCCAGCGTCGCCTGCAACAACGATGCACCGCTGCTCGGCTGATCTACCTGGATCAAGGTGGTGGCCTGATACACCGGCGTTGCCAGCAGTGCATAGCCGATGCCCAACGCCGCGACCAGGCCGGTGACCAGCATAATGCGCCAACGATTGTCCCACAGCGGGCCGATCAACCGCTCCCAGTCGAGGTTTTCATCGCGATCGGCCAGCGCCGCTGGCAATGCATGATTGTTCATTGTCTATCCTTGATGCCCTGCGGGCGATGGCCGGTTACGGCCTGTTGACGGTTAACGATCGGCAGAGGGTGAGTCGGTCAGTGCCGCCGGCTCGCGCGGTTGACGCAGCAGCAGCAGGTAACCGCCAAAACAGAGGACAAAAGCCAGCAGCATCAGGTTTTCCGGCAGCCACAGCATCTCGCCGAGCACGCCAAGGCAGGCCAGCGCCACTGCCAGCAGGCTACTCATGCCCAGCGCCTGACGCGCACTCAAACCGCGGCGCATCAGCATGTGATGCAGATGGTCACGCCCGGCGCGAAACGGATTTTGGCCGCGTAACAATCGACCAGCCATCACCGACACCATGTCCATCAACGGAATGGCGATCAGCCATAAGGCGGTCACCGGTCGCATAACCGGCGCGGCGCCCTGGGAAGCGCTGAGCAACAGCCACAGCACGCTAAAGCCAATCACCATGCTGCCGGCATCGCCCATAAAGATTTTGTTGCGCCTGCCAAAGACGCCGAGATTGAATAACAGGTAGGCGGCCAGTGCCGCGATCAGACTCAGACACCACAGCGCGGCGGCAACTCGGCCACCAAGGGTAAACAGCAGCGCCAATGCGGCGAAGGTCACGCAGGAAAGCGTCCCCAATTGACCGTCGATGCCGTCGATCATGTTGTAGGCATTGATTGCAGCCCATACCGCCAGCGGCGTCAGCCACAGCGCGCCGTTGCCCAACAACAGCGTATCCTGTCCCCATAGCTGACCCAGCGAAGCAAGCTGCAGATCCGCCATCAGCATCATTGCCAGCGCTACCGCGCCCTGCACTGCCACACGCGGCGTCACCGGCAAGTCGAAGCGGTCGTCCATTACCCCCAACAACAGCAACGCCGTCACGCAGGCGAAATAGATGTCACCGTGCGCTAGCAACCCCGGACGCCAGCAGTACAGCAGCGCCAGGGTCAGATAAATGGCAATGCCGCCAACCAGCGGAATATGCCCATGGTGGCGTTTACGCACGCTGGGTTTATCCACCAGCCCGATGGCCAGAGCCAAACGTCGGCTGACCACCAGTAATACCAACGCCAAAATAAATATCACGCTCAGTTGATATAACATGACTCCTCCAGCGATTAAGCACGCTACCGCCCTTGAGTTACAGCTCCCAATGCGCTATTAACAAAAATAAAGTCTATGCTGCCAGAATATAGATCAGCATGGGTTATTCCTGCTTATTGTCGATTCAGCGACCTGGCCGCCATCAAGCAAAACGTATTACCGTCGGCGGTAGTCAATTGCCAATAAATTCATGCCGAACGGTTTTTTCGATCGCCGAGTTCAAATCAACCGGTGCAATAAAATCGTTTTGCTGGTTGGAGGTAAATTGTGTTCTGGCACAAAATTTTTGCACCCGTACTCGGCTAATGGGGAATTTACGGCGGGTTATTTTTGCCAGCAGGTCGAATACGCTCGCAGCGCACACCCCGACGGCATAAGGGATCCGCACGGTCATATTATTACGGCCCAGCGAAGAGGAAATAACGCCGACCAGTTGGTTCATGGTGAAATCAGGTTTATCGGCGTAGTTGCTGACCTGATAATGTAATTGCTGATCCAGTGCGTACTCGAGCCTGGCGGCGATATTTTCGACATAGGCCATCGACTTCATGTTATTGCCGCTACCAATCATTACGAAACGGCCGCTGGCAATTTGCCGAAACAGATTATAGACATTGCCACGGTTGCCTTCGCCGAATACCACCGTTGGCCGGATAATGGTCAAGCGATTTGCCTCGTTCGCCTTGCGCCAGGCCTCATAAACGTATTCCGCTTCCAGCTTGGATTTTCCGTAATGATTAAACGGTGCAAATGCTCCATCTTCGCCGGTTTCCTGTTTGACAAAACCATAAACCGCCACCGAAGAGGTAAACACCAGCTGGCGGATATTAAGCATCGACGCGAGCTTGCAGAGATTGCGCGCCCCCTCCACGTTGACCTGGTAATACAACGAGATCGGTTCGACATTATCCTGATGCTCGGCCGCCAGATTAATCACCGCGTCACAGCCGGCCAGGGCCGACTGCAAGCTCTGCGGCTCGGTGATGTCACCGAACTGATAAAGCTGGGCAAACGCCTCGCTTGGCCGCTTGTCGATAATGGTCAACGCCAGATCGCTGCGGGATTGCAGGCGTTGAACCAACCGCGTGCCAATAAAACCCGAGCCGCCAATAATCGCTACTTTACGCTTGTCCATAATTTGTCACTCAGCCTGTTTCCATTATTCCTGTCGCATCAGCGATCGGATCGCAAATACGCGTTAGGTGATGATTAACAGACTGGACAAATGATAGTGACTATTCAAATAACAAATAATGAAATAGTAATTTCCACAGCATGTGAAATTATGGCTAATATAAAATTTCAGACAATCTTAATTTTTAACATCGTACGCCACTCGATATTCCAGGTTACTATCGGGCAAGATAAGTTTGAGTAAGCCGCCATCAAATGCGTTTTCGGCATCATATTTCACCGGCTGGCGAAACTGACCACGCCTGGGATCGATGCATTCCAGCGTCGCCAGCGTCTGCCGTTCTCCCTGATACAGACACAACAACGTCTGCGGCGCTTTGGCGTGCGGATCGTTCAGCGTCAGGGCCAGCATGACACGTGTATTGTTTTGTATGTCATTGACGATCGGCGGTCGCACCTGATTCCCCAGCAAGAATGCAAGATGTGAAATAACCAGCAATGAAGCCAACACCGACAGATAGGTCACCACTCTCGCCGTCGGCAGAGAAAAAAAACCACGACTGCGCCTGCTTTCTTGCGCTGAATCGCTATTTCTCCGCAAGGGGCTGGCCGTGTTTGTTTCCGTCTGTGCCATGTTATCAGCCACGGTGCTCACTTTATCCTGGTTCACCGTCTGCAAGTGACTTTCTTTTTCAGACATTTCTGCTTGAATATTATCCTTATCCACCGTTCCTTCAGGGTAAATATCATCAGCGTCGTTATCGGTTTCTTCGTTGATAAAATGGAACGCCCCGCTATTTTCAACTTTATAACCCAGCCGGGGAATGGTTCTGATAAGCAGGTGCTCCTTATCGCCGATTTTCTGCCTAATTGATTTAATGGTTTGATTTATCGTCGAATCCGAGCAATAGGTTCCTTTCCAAATATTTTCTATAATTTCCGCACGGCTAACCAATTCAGGCGAACGGGCAACCAGCAGTGAAAGTATCTGATACTCTTTCCAGCGCAGGCGAGATTTTTTCCTGGAAGGGATTAAAACATCCAGATTCCTAATCTTTATTCTTTTATCAAGATCCACTTTTAATTTCCTTAACGTGCCTGTCCTGCACACTTTGTATAGAAATATGAAAAAATGTTCAAGAAATTAAATGTAAACTCAACGGGTTGTTATATTTGCCAAAGATAAATATAAAAAAAACCGATTTCATTTTTTGGGATACGGCATATTTTCCCCTGCCAGAGCGCCAATCACCGATTAACCATTAACCGCGTGTGGATTTCACCGTTACTGAAAACAACGCCACAATAACTTTAACCGCATGAAATACAAACAAAAAACAATTTGTTAGCGGAGTGTTATATTTATAAACTTGTGAAATTTCCCCTTCACCACGGCATTTGCGCAGCACTTTCCGTTTATTCCTATTGTAAATAAAAGCATAAAAAGACTGACAGAAAAGAATGAGATTTATCTTATTCGATTATTTTACAGAGATAAGCGCGATTAACGCTTCGCGAATCGGCTTCAGGGTTGGCGATGGCAAGCGCAGCTGGAAAATCGGCGGCAACGGCGGGAAGTGAAATGAAGAAAATAAGGCCAGGGAGCGAATATAGATTGCGGGTATCTCTCTTTGGCAAGATACCCGCAAATAGCGATCAGCGAGCCTTACGGCCGTACACCAGCCAGGTAATGGCAACGCAGACAATATAAAACACCAGGAACAGCTTCATCGCTCCAGCCGGCGATCCGGTCATCGCCAGTGAGGTACCGAACGCTTTTGGAATAAAGAAGCCACCAATGGCACCAATGGCAGAAATAAAGCCCAGCGCCGCAGCAGAGTCGGTCACCGCCTCGCGTTGCGCCAGTTCATCCGAACCGCCCTGCGCCTTGACCCGATCGATGGTGATTTTACGGAAGATAACCGCAATCATCTGGAAGGTCGAGCCGCTGCCAAGGCCAGCAGTCAGGAACAGCAACATAAAGACGCTATAAAAGGCGATGAATGACCCCTGCGAACTTTCCCCCGGCAAGGTCAGGAACAGCAGGCCGGCAAACACCGCCATCAACACAAAGTTGATCAGCGTGACGCGGATGCCGCCAAAGCGGTCGGACAATGCCCCGCCGGCCGGGCGCGCCAACGCGCCGAGGAACGGACCAAAGAAGGCATAGTGCAGAATCACCACGTCCGGAAACTGGGTTTTGGACAGCATGGCGAAGCCGGCGGAAAAACCGATAAACGAGCCGAAGGTCGCCAGATACAGCAGGCTGAGGATCCAGAGGTGGCCACGTTTCAATACCGGCAGTTGCTGGCTGAGCGACGCTTTGGACGCTGCCAGATCGTTCATGCCGAACCAGGCAGCCAGCGTAGCGATGACCAAGAACGGTACCCAGATCCAGGCGGCGTTTTCCAGCCAAAGCTGGCTGCCATCCGCCTGTGGGTGGCCATTGCCGCCAAAGATGCCAAACATGCCTATGGCAATCGCCAGCGGCGCAATCAGCTGCATTACGCTCACGCCCAGATTGCCGAGCCCGCCGTTAACGCCCAGCGCCCCGCCCTGTTTGGCCTTTGGGAAGAAGAAGCTGATATTGGCCATGCTGGAAGCAAAGTTGGCGCCGGCAAAACCGCACAACAGCGAGATAACGACGAAGGTATTGAAGGCGGTGCTGGTATCCTGTACCGCATAGCCCAGCCACAGACAGGGAACAATCAGCAAGCCGGTGCTGATCGCCGTCCAGCGACGACCGCCGAATATCGGGATCACGAACGAGTACGGCACGCGTAAAATCGCACCGGAAACCGAAGGTAATGCGGTGAGCAGGAACAGTTGGTCGGTTGAAAAATCAAAACCGACCTTGTTGAGATTCACGGCAACGGCGCTGAACAGCATCCAGACGCAGAAAGCCAATAATAGACAGGGAACGGAGATCCACAGATTGCGACTGGCGATACGGTGGCCCCGGCGTTGCCAGAATTCAGTATTCTCGGGTTGCCAATCCTGAATAACCGCGCCCGTATTTTTCTTTAATGATGGCGTTGCAGTTTGCGACATAAAAACCTCTGACACACGGTGATAACTTCGCTCACCCTAGAGATCCCTCCGCACGCCAAAGTTGATGCAAATCAACGCAGCCGCAGGTAGCAATACGGTCAAAACAACCCTACATCCCCTAAGGAGTAAGCCAGCGCATTAAATAAACCATATACAAATCAAAAAACTAATCGCCAGGTTAATCACAGTGGCGACGGCATGCCGCCACGCGGGAAACTAATGGGTACTTCGTTAGGGGTATGGGGTTATTCCTGGGGATAATGAAAAATAAGGCTGAATCGTTACTGGAACCACCTGCTGACGCCCCGTGTTTCTTGCTGCCAACGTGTTATACCTTCAGGGATTTGCCTTTATGAAACGATTACTGGCCCCGCTGTCGATCGTTAATCAGGTTGCCGCGCTGATGCTGCTGCTGGGCCTGTTGGGGATTGCCGGCATGAGCACCTCGGCCTGGATGTCGCAAAGCATTCAAGGCAATGCGCATGCCATCAACAAAGCCGGATCTTTGCGCATGCAGAGTTATCGCCTGTTGGCGCAGGTGCCGCTCGGAGAACAAAGCGAGGCGCTGCTCGACGAGCTGGCCGCCGATGAAAACAGCAGCGATTTACAGCGGGCGGTGGAGCAGGAAGGCTTGACGCCGCAATTTCAGGCGCTGCGCGCCTACTGGCAGCAGACGCTGCAACCACGGCTGTGGCAGGCGCAACGACCGGCCGACGCCGCGCCGCAGGTTGCGCACTTCGTCAAACTGCTGGACAAGCTGGTATCCGACATCGATCGCCATACCGAACGCCGCCTGTTGACGGTAATGCTGGTGCAATGGGTGTTCATTGCGCTGACGCTGTTGCTGCTGATCGGCACCATATGCTACCTGCGCCGCCGTTTGCTGCACCCATGGCGCCAGTTGGTGGCGATGGCGCAGGCGGTCGGGCACGGTGATTTCAGCCGACGTTTCGCGCAGCGCGGGCATCAGGATGAAATGGCCTCGCTCGGCGGCGCGCTAAATACCATGTCGGACGAACTTTCCGCCATGTATAGCGGACTGGAGCAGCGGGTTGCGGATAAAACCGCCGATCTGCAACAGAAAAATCAGGTGTTGGGTTTTCTGTACCATACCAGCCGCCAGTTGCACACCAGCGAACCGTTGTGTAGCCGCCTGACGCCGGTGCTGAGCCAATTGCAGGCTCTCACCCCGCTGCGGGCGATCCAGCTGCGGCTGTACGAAAACAACAGCCAGGAACAGTTTTTGCTGTTGAGCAACAATCAGCCGCTGCGGCCGGAATATTGCAACAACCTGGCGTGCAGCGCCTGTTTGAACGAAGAGCGCTACCCGGCGCATCAGCGCCCGTCGCTAAGCTGGAGTCTGAGCGATAAACTGGGCAACTACGGCGTGTTGATGGCGCAGTGTCAACAACCGCTGAATGACGATCACCACCAGTTGATAGATACCCTGGTCGAACAGTTGACCAGCGTGTTGGCAATAGAGCGCCAGGTTGACCATCAGCAGCAACTGATGCTGATGGAAGAGCGCGCGGCCATCGCCCGTGAACTGCATGATTCCATTGCACAATCGCTATCATGTCTGAAGATGCAGGCCAGTTGCCTGCAAATGCAGGGCAATGCGCTGCCGGCCGCCAGCCTGACGCTGGTGCAGCAAATGCGCGAAGAGCTTAACACCGCCTATCGACAGTTACGCGAACTGCTGACCACCTTCCGGTTGCGGTTAAGCGAACCGGGGCTATTGGCGGCATTGCAGTCTACGGTACAGGAATTCAATGCCCGGCTGGGGATTGCCATTGAGCTGGATTACCAGTTGGGGCCGCGTACCGTACCGGCCTATCAGGCCATCCACCTGTTGCAGATTAGCCGCGAGGCATTGAGCAATATCCATAAACACGCTCAGGCCAGCCAGGTACGGATTCAGGTAACCAATCAGCAGGGTGAAGTCACCCTGTCGGTCAGCGACAACGGCCGTGGTCTGCCTGAGCACTGTGAGCGGCCGGATCATTACGGCCTGATTATCATGCGCGATCGCGCAAAAAGTCTGCATGGCCGCTGCGACATCATCACGCGCAGCGGCGGCGGCACCGAAGTCCGGGTGGCCTTCCGCCCGGATAACCACGCCATCGATTAATAGGAGACAGTATGACTACCGAAGAGGCCGCCACCATTTTGCTGATTGACGACCACCCGATGCTGCGCAACGGCGTGAAACAATTGATTAGCATGGATTCACGACTGCAGGTGATTGCCGAAGCCAGCAATGGCGAGCGTGGCGTTGAGCTGGCGGAACAGCTCGATCCCGACCTGATCCTGCTCGATCTCAATATGCCGGGCATGAACGGTCTGGAAACGCTCGACCGCCTGCGTTTGACCGCGCTGTCGGGGCGCGTGGTGGTATTCAGCGTTTCCAATCACGAAGACGATGTGGTGAGCGCGCTCAAACGCGGCGCCGACGGCTATTTACTGAAGGATATGGAACCGGAAGAATTACTGAAAGCGCTGCATCAGGCCGCCGCCGGGCAAATGGTGCTCAGCGACACGCTGACGCCGATACTGGCGGCCAGCCTGCGCGAAAGCCGCCCGGCAGCCGAACGTGACATCCAGCAGTTGACGCCGCGCGAACGCGATATCCTCAAGCTGATCGCCCAGGGGCTGCCGAATAAACTGATCGCCCGCAAGCTGACGATCACCGAAAGCACGGTGAAAGTGCACGTCAAGCATCTGTTGAAGAAGCTGAAGCTGAAATCACGTGTCGAAGCCGCGGTCTGGGTGCTGCAAGGCAAGAACGTCTAACCGCCAAACGGTCCGGTAGCGGCAGGCACCGCCGGGGTTTGCAGCGTCTGCACTGCCGGCATTGATGATTCCTCACCGCCCGACAACGACAGCGGCGGCGTCACCTGCAGCGTGATCCAGTTCGAGGTCACCCGCTGCTGCTGGTCATCTTCCAGCGTTACCGACAGCCGGTAGCGATTTTCCGCACCTGGACTGCTATCCCATGCTGGCATGATCACGCTCCAACCATGCGGATCGTTGTTATTGTGCGGTGGCGTCAGGCTCAGCGCCTGAGTGTCTCCTTGCCAACTGACGCGGGTGATTTTATTGCCGGTTTTGATTTCCAGCATCAGCGGCAGAGTTTCGCCGGCATGTAGACTCCACGGTGGCGTCGCCAGGAACACCTGCAACGTCTTGCGTTGCTGGAATTCCAGCACCGGTACGTTTCTGCGCTCGATATTATCGTAGCGGCTACCGCGCAGCGACTTGGCCTGCGCCACGTACTCCGGCGAAATCTGCTTCACCAACGGTACGCCCAGCCGATAGCTCAACCCCAGTTCCACCGTGTCTTGCGTTTCGCCGCCCTCGCCCAGTTTATGCTGCGCCTTCAACGTTACCAGCGGCACCGGCGTATAGCTCAACCCCAGTTGCATGGCGCGCGGATCGTCCTGCTTGTTGCCGCTGCCGAACAGATCCACATCATTGCCACGGTATTGTTCAAAACTCAACGAAGCGCCCAACTGGCGGTAAAACGGCAAATAGCCCTGCGTGCTGATGTCATAGCCGCGCGCCGGACGGCTGCGGAACACCGCTTCGTCTTGCCGCGCCGACATGGCTGACAACGGATGATAATAATTGGCAGAAAAACGCAGGTAATCGCCCCAGGCTTCCGCGCCAATGCTGCCACGGTTGCGCTGATTGCCGATATCGCTGTCAAACACCGTGTTGTAGCCCAACAGCCAGTCACCTGCTACCCAGCGCTGACCCAGCCCCAGGTTGGCCAACGAACTGTCGGTCTGTTGCAGCACGCTGACCTGGCTATAGGTCAGCAGACCGTCGACATCATACAGCGGGCTGAATAACTGGCCGCGACTGCCGGAAAAGTCGCCTTCCGGCGATACCGTCAACGACAGCGTAGCGGTGCCCAACGGCGACAGCAGATCTTGCGCCTGCTGTTGCAACAGGCTGGTTGCCTGGCCGATAACGTAGCTCTCGGCGCGTGTACGCACCTGTTGACCAGAGACCTCATTCAGATTGCGTTCGCCCAGTTGCTTGGCCATGGTGGCCCACTCTTTTTCACGCTGTTGATCGTTCACCGCGCTGCTGCCCAGGTCGGGCAACGCGCTGGAGCCGTCTGGCGCAGAGCTGGTCAGCGAGTCCGGCGCCGGCGGTGATTCCGCCTGTGCCGCAAATGCCAGGGCTAACGGCCACAGCAACAACGGCCAGCGCTGCCGAGCTGTTTTACCCGTTTGAACGGTTACTCTACTGCGGATAATTTGAATCACTTCTGTCATCAGACTGGCGCCCTGACCCCATCCGCGGGACACGACCTACCACCTTTTCCTGCTGCAGCCACTCCCGACGACAGACAACCTCACTTTCGCTCACTATAGCACAGCGCTGCTGCCCATCATTCCCCAGCGCGGCCCCGCACGTATTCATCGGAGCCATTTTAACCACCCAGGTTAGATTATTTGCCAGGGTAAACAATCAGATAAAACTCAAAAAATTAGGTGACGACGTCACAATTGGTCAGATTGCACGATTTTCATCGCGCGGGGATGGCTCGGTACCGATGCTGCGCAGCCGCTCGCAAGCTTGCCAAGATGTGCTAAAAACCGCTCGGCGAAGCTGATATGAAAGGTTATCTTCTGCGCATTCGGGAAGAGGGAAACGCGGATGGATGACGCATGGTTACCGCTGTTGTGGCTGTCGGTATTACCGGCATCGTGGCTGGCGCAGCAGCTGATATGGCGGTCACCGGCACTGCTGCGTTGGCGCTGGCATGATGTGCGCACCGCAACGGTGCCGCCGGTAAGGTGGGTTGTCATGGTCGGCTGCTGCAGCTGCGCCGCCCTGCTGATTGCCCTGGGCCCGGCAACCGGCGGTCGGCTCCTGATACTGATGGCAATGGCCACCCTGCTGATCGCACTCGCTTTCATTGACTATCGCTCTCTCTGGCTACCGGACAGTTTAACCCTGCCGCTGCTGTGGGCGGGTTTACTGGTCAATCTGCATGGGGCGTTAGTCCCCCTTGCCGACAGCGTTTTGGGCGCGGCGGGTGGCTATCTGTTGTTATGGAGTACCAATCGACTGTATATGGTTTATCGCCAACGTCAGGGGATCGGTCAGGGCGACTTCAAGCTGCTGGCGGCACTGGGGGCCTGGGGCGGCTGGCCATTGCTCCCCGGCATGTTGCTGCTGGCCTCGCTGTGTGCTCTGGCGTTCTGGTTGCCCCGCTCTGGCGCGCAACGCCCAAGCGGCCAAACGCCGATGCCGTTCGGCTGCTTTCTGGCGCTGGCTGGTGGACTGACGCTGGCGCTGTCAGCGGGTGGATATTCCCAATGACCACACCAGCGGGTAGCGAAAATATCTCACCTCAGTTAACCGCCGAGGTTGGGGTTCAAATCCGGATTGTCTTCCGGACCGACCAGCGCACCAATGCCATGCGGCCCTTGATAATTGCCGTCGGCATCAAAATTCGGATTGCCCTGCCTGTCAAAGGCCGGCGTTTTATCCAGAGTTTCTTCAGTGTCACGGTGGATCACCACCACGGTATTGGTGCTATTGCGTTTGTCGTCTTGCCGCGCTTTTTTTCTCTCTTCCAGCGCCATGCGCTGCTGCCACTGCGCATTTTCAGCCGCCAGCATCTCATCACGATGAATATCGATTTTTTGCATACATTGGGCAAATTCGACGCTATCGGCTTTAAAACCGTAACCGCTGCACTGCGCCCGGTCCATCGCCGCCTGCTGTTCAGGAGACACGCAGCCGCTCAACAGACAGATCAGGCCCAATACCGCACCGGAACAGATGACTAATTTCATTTTTGTATCCTCGCGTTTAATCAATGAGCAGGTCGCGTGTCATCAGGCAAAATAGCCGCTGCCGATCAGGTGTTCCATACCGCCATGCAATTTGCCGCCCACCTGATGAATCAGGCCACGTGCATGTTGGTATTGGCCGTCCAGCTGACGGTTTTGTTGCATCGATGCATTCAGCGCGAACAATACCGTTCCTTCTTTCATCACCACTACCGGCCCGCTGAGACGTGCGCTATGGCCGACCGAGCCCAGGGAGCAGAACAGCACCAATGACGTTGCGAAAACCACAGCAATACCACCAAGCAATTTAATATTTTTCATAGCCGACAAAACCTCGTGAATTAAGTGATAACCCTTGAGCGTCCAGCGGATGCCGTAACGTGAAACGAAGTATAAAGACACGACCTGACGGCGGATATTTGACTAATCAGAAAAGCAAACCACTGCTAAACGCAGAAGATTGCTATTATTATTCACCACGGCAGCGACAAGGGAGAAACACATGGATGCCGGGCGTACGTCTTTTCGTTACGGTCTATTACATTGGCTTATTTTTATCGCGGTTTACTTTCTGCTCGCGACCATCAGTCTTGCAACGCGTGACCCCTGGAGCTTGTCCAGCGCCGTCTGGCTGCCAGCTGGCCTGCTACTAGGGATTTTATGTATTCGGCAACCGGCCCAATGGCCGATGTGGGTCATCAGCGCCGGCGTGATGCATTTTTCGGTCAGTTTGCTGCACGATCGCCCGGTGGATATTGCACTGGCTTTCGCGCTGGCCGATCCACTGATACTGTGCCCGCTAGCCCTTATCTGGAACAGCATGCATCGCTATGCAAACGATCTGTCTTATCGCGGGGAAACGCTGCTGCTGCTGGGCAGCGTGTATCTCGGCAGCGCCGTCGGCGGGTTGATAAGCGATCTGTTGCTCAAGGCCCTCGGTTACCCGATCGTAGTGTCGCATTTCGTTATCTGGAGCATTTCCAACGCTACCGGCTGCCTGGCAATCGCCCCACTGTTTATCATTCATCGCCTCAACCGCGGTCGTTGGCTAACCCGCCAACAGGCGTATACCGCAGCCTGGGTGTTACCACTGGTGGCAGCGATATTTTGCCTGCCGGCCAACCTGTTACATCATGCGTTGTTGAACCATGCCTTGCTGTATATGGCGCTGACATTGTCCTTGCTATTGGCCGCGTTGTGGCCGCTGCTGCCGCTGGCGCTGTACTTTATCCTGTTGACGCTGCTGGTCAGCCTGGCGACGCTTTACGGTTACGGCCCCTTTGCCGCTACGCTGTCGGGCATCCGGGCGGTCGAAGCGTCGCAGCTATATTTATTGGTGATTATTTCACTCGGACTGCTGATCGCCACACGCGAGCAGCAACACCGAACGCTTAGCCAACAGGGCCAGCAGCGCTTGCAACTACTGGGCAGCTTGCTACAGGCGCGGCAGCCGACCTTTTTTTGCCTGACGCCTGGGGCGGAAAGCCTCGACTGGCAGCCGCATAAAGCGATTTTCGGCATACCGCCGCGTCAGTTGGCCAACCTGACACTGCTGCTGGCGCATGTACACCCCGACGATCGCGAGTCGTTGGCCAACCTGCTGCGTCATCCGGCCGCCTCGGCGCAGCCGGTACAATGCTGCGCTTTGCGGTTGCTGTTGCCCGATGCGGCTTATCATCAGATTGAATGCCGGCTGTTAGCTCATCCGCAACACGGGATAAGCGGCGTACTGGCATTGGTAACGGCCAATTAATCCTGCCGTCTTTATTGTTGTTTCAAGGAGCGTTGCATGCAAAAAACCGTGGTAATAGCCGACGATCATCCGGTGTTCCTGATTGGGCTACGCACCGTGGTCACTACCAGCTTCGGTGATGATTTTGTCATCAGTGGCGAAGCGCAAACGGTAGATCAATTGCTGACCCTGCTGGCGGAAAAACAGCCGGACGTGCTGCTCACCGACTTCAACATGCCCGGCGATCGACAAAGCGATGGCTTGAGGTTGATTGAAACGTTGCGGCGTAAATATCCGCAGTTGCCGATCGTGGTGATCACCATGATGACCAACCCCGGATTGGTGAAGACCATTCTAGCCGCCGGCGCGCGGGCGGTGATCAATAAGCAGAGTCTGACCAGCGAACTGACCGCCTGCCTGAAAGCATTACAGCAAGGGCGACACCCCACCAGCGTAAGCGCAGCACCCAACGCAGCACCGCCCAGCATGGCAGCCATGAGCCCGCGTGAACTTGAGGTGGTACGCCTGCTGACGCAGGGACATAGCGTTAATGACATCGCCGCCATGCTTAGTCGTACCAAGCAGACCATCAGCGCACAAAAGAAAAGCGCCATGTTGAAGATCGGCGTCAGTTCCGACGCTGAACTGTTTGAATATCTGCGCGAATCTGGACTATGAATCGCACACGCTGGCTGTTGGTGTTGCTGTTTCTGCCGCTCTGGGGATGGTCGGCAGAACAGATACAGATCGGCCTGTTGCGCGATCGCCTGCCCTATAGCGATCTGGACTCCCAACGCCAACCGCAGGGCGCCGCCAGCGACCTGCTGAACGCACTGTCGGCCCAGAGCGGGCTGCGCTTCAGCGCCCAGGCAGCATCCAGCAACGGCCAACTGGCGCAAATGCTCAACCAGCAGCATATCCAACTGGGTCTGCCGCCGCCGCAAAGTTCACCGCCACCGACCGGCATCCTGGTTTCCAAACCGCTATGGCAACAGCATTGGGCGCTGGTGGTGCGCCAGGATAGCCTGCCGTTGCAGCATCAGTTGATGCCGGATCTGCGCCATCAGCGTTTGCTGTCCTTGCGACACAGTCCGGTGAAGGCCGCCTTGCTGACGGCGTACCCCGGCGTGGCACTCGGCGAAGCGGCAACCCTGCATGAAGCACTCAGACTGTTGAATGCCGGTGCCGCTCAGGGCATCGTTTGCGATGCTACCCAGGCGGCACTGCTAGCCAGCAATCTTTATCCCGGCCAGTTGCAGGTGCGCCCGCTGCCGACGATCGTCAGCACCCAGCGCCTGTGGCTGGCTGCTGACCAGCAGGCGTTGCTCGGCCGTATCAATCAGGCGATCGACGCCCTGCCCGAGGGTATGGCGCAGTCTATCAACCAACGCTGGCTGCTCAACGCGGCACTCAACGGCATGCAGCTCGTTCCTGCCGGTAGCCGCCATTGGCTGACGCCGCTGGCGGTGGTCAGCGCCGCGCTGTCGCTATTCCTGATCGGCTTCCTGCTCAGCGAGATCTTCCGCCGGCGCCGGGCGGAACGCGGGTTGCGCGATGCGCTCAAATATTGGCAAACCCTGCTGAACAGTATTCCTACCCCGCTGCTGGTGTGCGACCCACTCGGCAAGATTACCCATTGCAATCAGGCATTGTTAACGTCGCTGGCGCTGCCCCATCAAAAGGTTATTGGCAGTACGCTGGAGCAATTCACCGAGCAACATCCTATCACCCCACCGATCGGCCACCGAGAACGTATTGCCGCCATTGGCAGCATGCAACCGCAGTTTTCCGACCGTGCCATGGTGATACGCGGCGAACAACGGGAAATCGCCCAATGGCTGGCGGCCTACAGCGACAGCCGCATGACGCCTCAGGGGCTGCTGCTAGGCTGGTATGACATCAGCGAACGCAAGCGGCTGGAGCGCGATCTGGCCGACGCATTGCAACAGGCCACCAACGCCAGCCGCGAAAAAAGTGATTTTCTGGCGCGTATGAGCCATGAGATCCGTTCACCGATGAACGCCATCCTCGGCATTCTGGAACTGGAAAGCCAGCGCCAAGACGCAACAGATTCTTCGCTACCGATTGCCTATGCCGCTTCACGACAGCTGTTGCAAATCGTCGGCGACGTGCTGGACATCTCGAAAATCGAAGCTGGAGAACTGCATCTTCAACCGCAGCCCACCGCGCTGTATTCGTTGCTGACCCAGGTGCTGGAAACCTACGCTACGCTGGCGGCGCAAAAAGCGCTGCGGCTGGACAGTGACATTGAAGCCGCCTGGCAGTGTCATTACCTGCTGGACGGTGCAAAGCTGACGCAGGTGCTCAATAACCTGCTGAGCAACGCCATCAAATATACCGAACGCGGTTTCGTGGCGTTGCAGGTAAGCGTTCAGCCACAGGATGCGCAACACGATCGCGTCACGTTCGGCATCAGCGACAGCGGCATCGGCATTGCCCCGCAAGTGCAGCAAAAGATGTTGCAGCCATATGTCCAGGGCGATCCCAATACTCCAGCCAGCACCGGGCTCGGCCTGGCAATCTGTACCCAGCTGGTGCAATTGCTGGGCGGAGAACTGCAGATTGATTCTGCGCCGCAGCACGGCTCGTGTTTCTCCTTTACGCTGAACCTGCCGCGCAGCGTCGCCCATACCGAACCAGCGCCCCCGTTGGCAGCCAGCGCGACTGATCCCGCGCTGCGTATCCTAGTAGTGGACGATCTGCCGGCCAACCTGACGGTGATGAAGCTGCAACTGGAAAAGCTCGGCCACCACGTCATCACCTGTGATAACGGCATGCTGGCGTTGCAGTGGCTGGAACAACAACACGCCGATCTGGTGTTGACCGATTGCCAGATGCCGACCCTCAGCGGCTACCAACTGGCCCAGGCCCAGCGCCAACGCGAGCACGGCCGGCGGCGCTACCAGCCGATCGTTGGCTGCACCGCCAATGCCTTTAACGATGAGCAGCGCCGCTGTCTGGCCGCCGGCATGGACGCGGTATTGATCAAACCGCTTACCCAAACAGACTTGCGCAATCTGCTGCAGGAACAGCAGGCGATTCGTTTGAACATGCAGGAAATACGGGCGATGAGTGACGGGCAGCCGCAGGTGCTGTCAACGCTGATCGATGAACTGCAACGCAGTAGTGAAGCCGACCGACAGCAACTGCTTGCCAGCGCCGGGCAACCGGAGGCATTCGCCGCGGTGCTGCACCGGCAGAAAGGCAGTTTTGCGCTGGCAGGCTACCAAAGCGGTGTCACCGTCTGCCAGCAGCTGGAACAAGAGCCGCCGGCCGGTGTGGAACCGCCGGTAGCGCTGCTACGCCTGAACGCGCTGACGCTGCGATTTATCGCGCTGTTGGAACAACAGCGCCCACCGGCAGCTTAAACCGCCATCGCCGGCATAACGTTCTGCGCCGGCCAATGGCCGGTGCGGTACAGGCCCGCCACTGCGCCAATCACCAATAAACTGGGTGGCTGCGGGCGTTCCCGCGCCAGCAGCGCGGGCAGTTCGGCCAACGTGGCAGTCAATACCCGCTGCTGCGGCTGAGTGCCTCGTTCGATAATCACCAGCGGCGTCTCGCCACCCATACCGTGACGCATCAGTTGCTTGGCAATAGTGCCACCGAACGCCAGCCCCATATAAAACACCAGCGTCTGCCCGTCGCTGACCAACGCGCGCCAATCCAGATCGGGTTCGCCGTCACGGCAATGGCCGGTGACAAAGCGCACCGACTGCGCATGGTCACGGTGGGTCAGCGGAATGCCGGTCGCTGCGGCGCAACCGCTGGCGGCAGTAATGCCCGGCACGATATGACAGGGGATGCCGCAGCGCTGCAACGCCGCCATTTCCTCACCGCCGCGACCGAAGATAAACGGGTCACCGCCCTTCAGCCGCACGACACGGTTACCGGCCTGCGCCAGCTCCACCAGCAACGAATTGATCTCCGACTGCGACAGCGTGTGGCAACGGGTGGATTTGCCCACGTCGATGCGCAGTGCCTGCTGTGGCACCAGCGCCATTACCGCCGGCGACACCAGGCGGTCAAACACCAGCACATCGGCCTGGCTGATCACCCGCAACGCCTTGATGGTCAACAGTTCGGCATCGCCTGGCCCGGCACCGACCAGCCACACCTCGCCGCCAACCACCGGCTGGCGCTGCTGCGCGCATTCGATCAGCATATCAATCGCTTTCATCGACTTACCCTCCGCTACGCCACCCGCTGGGTCGCATGCTGTTGAATCAGTTTTTTCAGTTCCGGCAAGCAGGAACCGCAGTTGGTACCGCATTGAAGTTGTTCGCCCAGCGCCGCCGTGCTGTGACAGCCTTGGCGTATCGCCGCAATGATGCGGTTCTCCCCTACGCCAAAGCAGCTGCACACCGTAGCCCCGGGCGCCGTCTGCCCCGGGGCGCTACGGCCGCCTAACAGCGCAAGCCGCTGCGGACCAGCGTTCGGTGCACGATCAAACGCCGCCAGGATCGCGTTGCGATCCAGCGTCGGCGCATGGCGTCGGGTATAAAAGGCCAACTGCACTTCCCCCTGGCGCCAACCGATCGCATGGAAGCCATGCTGCGAAAAAATGGCGGTTTGCAGCGTCAGGCCATCCAGCCCAAAGTGCTGTTGCAACCATGCTGGCCAGTCGTCGACCTGCCGTTGACCAGCCATGATGAAATGGTTGACCGACTGCTGCGTCACGCGGCTCCAATACACCCCGTGCGGCGGCGCCGCGCCGCCGCGCAGGAAAATTTCGGCCTGCCAGCGGCTGTGCCAGCGACTGACGCGTACCGGCGCATGTTTGCTTTCCGGCTGGCCAGACTCGGCGTCCACCACTGGCGGGATCAGACTGTCCACCCGCCCCTGCGCGGTGAATTGTGCGTTCCAGTGCATTGGCACAAACAGGCTGCCGCGCCGTTGGCCAGCGCTGAGCTGCGCGCGCGCGATCATCCAGCCATGTGGCGAACTCAGGCGCACCAGATGGCCGTCGTCAATGCCCAAAGGCGCAGCATCCTGCGGATGGATCTCGCAAAACGGCTCACTGATGTGACGCATCAGCCGCGCGGCCTTGCCGGTACGCGTCATGGTGTGCCACTGATCGCGAATGCGCCCGGTATTGAGCACCAGCGGATACTGCGGCGACGGCGCAGAAAGCGGCAACCGCGGGGTGATCGGCAATAAGCGCGCCTTGCCGTCCGCATGCAAAAAGTGGCCATCGGCGAATAACCGCTGACAGCCCTGCGGGTGCAGCGCGTTGATCGGCCACTGCATCGGTGGCATCTGATACCATTGCTGGCGGCTGTATGCTGCCAATCCGCTGATATCAAAAGCGCGGCTGCCGTGATTTTCAAAGCCGGACAGCGCCGCATGCTCACGGAAAATATCAGCCGGATGCTGATAGGCAAACGCCTCGGCAAACCCCATGCGCGCCGCAACCTGGCTAATGATCCACCAGTCGGCCTTTGCTTCGCCAGGCGCAGGCAAAAAGGCACGCTGGCGTGAAATGCAGCGCTCGGAATTGCTGACGCTGCCTTCCTTTTCTCCCCAGGCCAGCGCCGGCAGGCGAATATGCGCCAGTGCAGCGGTGTCGGTGGCGGCCATCACGTCAGACACCACCACCAACGGGCAGTTTTTTAACCCCTGCCGCACCACGTCTGCATCCGGCAGCGATACCACCGGATTGGTGCCCATGATCCACACCGCCTTTACCTGCCCGGTAGCCACCGCGCGGAACAAGTCTACCGCGTTAAAGCCGGGCTGGCGGGCCATTTGCGGCGAGCGCCAAAAACGCTGTACCCGGTCGGTGTCTGCCTCACTGAACCCCATGTGCGCGGCCAACTGGTTGGCCAGCCCGCCCACTTCACGCCCCCCCATGGCATTCGGCTGACCGGTAATCGAAAACGGCCCACAGCCCGGCTTGCCGATGCGCCCGCCAGCCAGATGCAGGTTGATGATGGCATTGCATTTATCTGCCCCGCTGGAAGACTGGTTGACGCCCATCGAATACAGCGTCAACCAGTTTTCCGTCCCGGCCAGCAGGCGATAAAAGGCCAGCACCGCGCCAAGCGGCAAACCGCAGAACTCGGCCACCCGTGATGGCGTCCATGATGCAGCGGCAGCCAGCGTATCGGACGCACCGCGGGTATGACGCTGCAAGAACCCCTGATCCAGTCGCTGCCGTTGCGCCAGCCACTGCAGCGCCCCGTTGAACAATGCGGCATCGCTGCCGGGGCGCAGCGGCAAATGCAAATCGGCATCCTCGCAGGTCGCAGTTTCACGCGGGTCGATCACCACCACTTTCATCTGCGGTCGCAGCCGGCGAGCAGCGGTCAGCCGCTGGTAGGCCACCGGGTGCGCCCAGGCGGCATTCGATCCGCACAGGATCACCAGATCGGCCAATTCGATATCCTGATAGCTGCACGGCACCGCGTCACCGCCAAACGCCCGCTTATAGCCCACCACCGCCGACGCCATGCACAGGCGGGAATTGGTATCGATATTGGCGGCGCCGATATAGCCTTTCATCAGCTTGTTGGCGACGTAGTAATCCTCAGTCAGCAATTGGCCCGAGGCATAAAACGCCACCGCCTGCGGGCCATGTTGCGCGATGATGTGGCTGAATCGTTCGGCTACCGCGTCCAGCGCCTGTGACCAACCGACGGTCTGACCGTCCAGCTGCGGGTGCAGCAGGCGACCGTCGAGATCAAGCGTTTCCGCCAGCGCGCTGCCCTTGACGCACAGCCGCCCCTGATTGGCCGGGTGATGTTGATCGCCGGTAACGGTTAGCGTACCGTTTTGCTCGGCGATCGCCACGCCGCAACCAACGCCGCAGTACGGGCAGGTGGTGCAGTGTGCCGCGTTCACGATGTCGCCCCCGCCGTTTCCGGCTCGGCAACCGCCGCCTGCATCGGCTGGCTGTATACCCGCACCCGTCCCTGTTCCACCCGCACCGGCCAGGCGGCAATACGCAATGAGAGATCGTCGACGCCAACGCCGTCACGCAGGCGAAAACGCTGCTTGTACAACGGTGAAATCACCACCGGTTCACCCGCCACGTCGCCCAGCAGGCCACGCGCCAGCACGTTGGCGTCACTGCCCGGCTCACGGTTGGCCAGCGCATAGACGCCGCTGCCCGGCAGATGAAACAGGGCAATCTGCTGCCCGCCGATCCGCGCCGCCATGCCGCCGTGCGGTGGAATGTCGTCCAACGCACAGATGTCTTCCCACTGCCCCTCGCGCGGCCACGCCGGTTGTACCTCGATCGCCTGAGCACGTTCTTCTGCGCCGGCCGGGCGGCGTTGCCCGCGTTCCGCTTGCCAGACCACCGCCTCGTCCGGCTGTTTGCTGTTAACAAAGGCGCGGAACAGCTGCAAACGTTCCGGACTTGCCAGGGTGGTTTGCCATTCACACTGGTAACTGGTTACCACCGCCTGCATCTCGCTTTCCAGTTCAGCGGCGATGCCGAGACTGTCTGCCAGCACCACTTCGCGCAGGTAATCCAGCCCGCCTTCGAGATTCTCCATCCAGGTGCTGGTGCGTTGCAGTCGATCGGCAGTGCGTATGTAAAACATCAGGAAACGATCGACGGTACGGATCAGCGTTTCAGTGTCCAGATCGCTGGCGAACAGATCCGCGTGACGCGGCTTCATGCCGCCATTGCCGCACAGGTACAGGTTCCAGCCTTTGTCGGTGGCGATCACGCCGACGTCCTTGCTCTGCGCTTCGGCGCATTCACGCGTGCAGCCGGAAACCGCCATTTTGATTTTGTGCGGTGAACGCAGGCCCTTGTAACGATTCTCCAGCGCAATGGCCAAACCGGTGGAATCCTGCACGCCGTAGCGGCACCAACTGGAGCCGACGCAGGATTTCACCGTGCGCAGCGATTTGCCGTAGGCGTGGCCGGTTTCAAACCCGGCGTCCACCAGCTGTTGCCAGATTTCCGGCAACTGTTCCAGACGGGCGCCGAACATATCCACCCGCTGACCGCCGGTTATTTTGGTGTACAGCTGATAACGTTGCGCAATCTGGCCAATGGCGATCAGTCCCTGTGGCGTGATTTCACCAGCCGGCACCCGCGGAACTACCGAATAGGTACCGTCTTTTTGAATATTGGCGAAAAATCGGTCGTTGGTGTCCTGCAAAGGCAAATGCTGCGGTTTGAGCAGATATTCGTTCCAGCACGATGCCAGAATCGAGCCGACCAGCGGCTTGCACACCTCGCAGCCGTGACCGTGACCGTACCTGGCCACCAGCTGTTCGAAAGTGCGAATGTCGCCGACCCGTACCAGGTGATACAGTTCCTGACGCGTATAGGCAAAGTGTTCGCAAAGGTCTTTTTTCACCGTCACGCCACGCGCAACCAGCTCATGCTCCATCACCTGCTTTACCAACGCCGCGCAACCGCCGCAGCCGGTTGCCGCCCGGGTGCAGGATTTCACCGCCGCCAGATCGGCACAGCCGTGCTCTACCGCCGTACTGATATCGCCCTTGCTGACGTTATGGCAGGAGCAAATCTGTGCGCTGGCCGGCAAGGCGGCCACGCCAAGCGCTTTCGGCGCTGCGCCGCCGGTGGCCGGCAGGATCAGGCTTTCCGGCGCAGACGGCAGCGGCAGCGCGTTCAGCATCAGTTGCAACAGCGTGCCGTATTCAGCGCTGTCTCCCACCAGCACCGCCCCCAGCAGACGTTTGCCGTCGCCGGACACCACCAGCTTTTTGTACACCTCGGCCGGGCCGTCGACCCAGCTGTAGCTTTGGCTGTCGGCGGTGCGACCATGCGCGTCACCGATCGAGGCCACCTCCACCCCCAGCAGCTTCAGTTTGGTGCTCATATCCGCGCCGCAGAACGCGCTTTCGCGTCCGGCCAGCGTATCCGCCAGCGTGCGTGCCATCTGATAGCCCGGCGCCACCAGGCCAAAAATTTGCCCGTTCCACAAGGCGCATTCGCCTATGGCAAAAATGGCCTCGTCGCTGGTACGGCACTGGTCGTCGATCACGATACCGCCACGGGGACCCAACGTCAGGTCGGCGTCGCGCGCCAGATTATCGCGCGGGCGAATGCCGGCGGAGAACAGGATCACGTCCGCCTCCAGCCGCTCACCGTCGGCAAAATCGAGACTGTGACGGTGTAACAAACCGTCTTTTATCGCCCGGGTTTCCTTGCCGGTATGCACGCTGACGCCCAACGCTTCAATCTTTTTACGCAGCATGGCGGCACCGCCGTCATCCAGTTGTACTCCCATCAGCCGTGGCGCAAACTCCACCACATGGGTTTTCAACCCCAGCTGCTGCAAGGCATTGGCCGCTTCCAGCCCCAGCAACCCGCCGCCGACCACCACGCCCACCTGAGCGTCTTTGGCGCTGTCGGCGATTGCCGCCAGGTCGTCCAGCGTACGGTAAACCAGACAGCCCGGCCGTTGATTGCCAGCAATCGGCGGTACAAACGGATAAGAACCGGTAGCCAGCACTAATAGATCGTATGCGGTTTCGCGGCCGGCAGCGTCAATCACGCACTTGCGTTGACGATCGATGGCGCACACCGGCTGCCCAAGCCGTAGCTCAATACCGCTACGCTCGAAGAACCCCTCCTCCACCATCGACAATGACTGCGCGCTGCGCCCGGAGAAGAATTCGGACAGGTGCACGCGGTCATAAGCCGCCACCGATTCTTCGCCAAACACCACTATGTGGTAGCGCAGGTGCAGCTCGCGCGCCACCAACTGTTCCAGAAAATGATGGCCAACCATGCCGTGACCGGCAACCAGCAAAACGGGCTTGTGCATTTCGGGTGTCCTCTCGCTCACCGCCTGCGCGGCTTCGGGTTCTATACTGCCAAACAGCAGCGCGGCCGGGTCGTTCACCGGCTGGCCCAACTGCCGCAAATAAAATTGACTGTCGCCGACGTCGCCATACAGCAGCACGCCGTGCAGCACGCCGTCGCGCACCAGCAGGCGGCGATAATGTTGCGCCTGCGGATCCTCGGCATAATGAATCTCTGCCGCATTGTTCGGTTCAATCTCGCCAGCGCACAGCATATCGATGCCGCTGACCTTCAGTCGGGTATGCAATGGCGCAGGCTGGTACGGTGCCACCGTCTGCCCCGCCAGTCGCTGCGCCAGTAACGCCGCCTGTTGCCAGCATGGCGCCACCAGGCCAAAGGTGGTGTCACCCAGTTGACTGCATTCGCCGACGGCGTAAATCGCCGGGTCACTGGTGCGCATGCCTGAGTCGACGACAATGCCGCGCCGGCAGGTTAGCCCGGCCTCACGCGCCAGCCGCACCGCCGGCTGTACTCCGGCGGCGATCACCACCAGATCGCAGACCAGTTGATCACCGTTACTCAAACTGGCGGCCTGCACCTGCGCCGCACCGTGAAAGGCGCTGACCTGGCAATCGACCTGACAATCGATGCCACGCGTCGCCAGATTGCGCTGCAACATCAGCGCCGCCCTGGCGTCCAACTGACGTTCCATCAGGTACTGCCCACGGTGCACCACCGTGCAGTGCATGCCTCGCACCGCCAGCGCTGCCGCTGCCTCGATGCCCAGCACCCCACCGCCGACCACCAGTGCCCTGCCGTCAGGACGGCAGTGGCCAAGCATCGCCTGTACGTCGTCCAGGGTACGAAAACCGTATATGCCACGCAGATCGATCCCCGGCGTCGGCGGCAGCCAGGGGTGCGAACCGGTGGCCAACACCAGCAGGTCATAGGCTACGCAACGGCGTGCGGTGGTCACCCGTTTCGCCTGCCGGTCGACAGCCAGCGCCGCTTCCCCGGCCAGCAGCCGTACGCCCTGCTCGGCGTACCAGGACAGGGGGTGCAGCACGGTATCGTCAAACGTCTTCTCGCCCGACAGCACCGGCGAAAGTAGAATGCGGTTGTAGTTACCGCGCGGCTCTGCGCCGATCACCGTGATGGCGTAGCGCTGCGGCGCCAGCTGGCAGAGGGTTTCCACCAGCCGCATGCCTGCCATGCCATTGCCTATCACCACCAAACGTTGTTGCTTCATCGGGCCGCTCCTCTGCGCCTTACCGCGGCCTATGCCGCCTTGGCGTGTTTTTCGTACAGGAACTTCAACACCTGCTGACGGTAATGGTGATAGGCCGCATCGTCCGCCAATGCCACGCGCGAACGTGGACGCGGCAGTTCCACCGACAGGATTTCACCGACGGTGGCCGCCGGACCGTTGGTCATCATCATCACCCGATCGGACAACAGCACCGCTTCGTCAACGTCATGGGTAATCAGCACGATGGTGGTATGCAGTCGCTGTTGAATGTCCATCACCGCGTCCTGCAAATGCGCTCGGGTCAAGGCGTCCAGCGCGCCAAACGGTTCGTCCATCAGCAGCACTTTCGGCTTCATCGCCAGCGCGCGGGCAATGCCGACACGCTGTTTCATCCCGCCGGAAATTTCGTGCGGCCGTTTATGCAGTGCATGCCCCATGTGCACCAGTTCGAGGTTGTGTTCGATCCAGTCACGCATTTCGCTTTTGTTCATCTGCTGGCGGAACACCTGATGCACCGCCAGCGCCACATTTTCATAGGTGGTCAGCCACGGCAGCAGCGAATGGTTTTGAAACACCACGCCACGCTCGGGACCGGGGCCGACGATCTGCTGGTTGTCACACAACAGCACGCCGTCGCTCGGCAGCGTCAGTCCAGCGATCAAGTTGAGCAACGTCGATTTGCCGCAGCCGGAATGGCCAATCAGGCTGACGGTTTCCCCCGGCTGGATATCAAAACTCACCTGTTGCAACGCGATAAATTCACCCTGCGGGGTATTGAACCGCTGGCTAACGTTCTGCACCTGGATAATCGGTTTCATGGCGCGCTCCTTAATGGTTTTGATAGTTGAAACGTTTGGCCAGCAGCATCAACCCCTGCTCGAGCAACAGTCCGACCACGCCAATCACCACGATGGCGATGATGATGTTTTCCACGTTGAGATTGTTCCACTCGTTCCAGATCCAAAAACCGATGCCAACGCCACCGGTCAGCATTTCCGCCGCCACAATCACCAGCCAGGCAATGCCGATCGACAGACGCACGCCGGTCAGCACAAACGGCAGCACCGCCGGGAACAGGATCTTGCGCATCACCGTCCACTCCGACAGTTTCAGCACCCGCGCCACGTTGAGGTAATCCTGCGGAATGCGCGTTACGCCTTCGGCAGTGTTGAGGATCATCGGCCAGATCGAACAGATGAAGATGGTCCAGGTCGACGCCGGTTCAGCACGCTGAAACAGCAGCAGGCCGATCGGCAGCCAGGCCAGCGGGCTAACCGGACGCAACAGTGAAATGATCGGATTGAGCATCTGCGCCAGAAACGCAAAGCGCCCCAGCAGAAAACCGGCGGGAATGCCGACCAACGCCGCCAGACCAAACCCGGTCGCCACCCGCTGCAAGGAGGCGAGCACGTTCCAGCCGATGCCCTGGTCGTTTGGCCCGGCCGAATAAAACGGATCGGCAAACAGCGTCAGCGCCGCCTGCCAGGTGGCCAGCGGCGTCGGAAAACCCCGGCTGTTGAGCGCGGCGATTTGCCACACCGCCAGCACCAGCACCATACCCAGCGCCGCTGGCACCGCACGGCGAAACGCCTGCTGCCAGCGCAGGCTGCCGCGCGGTTTGCCGAGCGGTGCCGAAGTAGGCAACGCCACGGGTTTGGCCTCCTTCAGCGGGACAATCCGTGCGCTTATCGGCTGCGCGGGTTCAATTCGTTGTGCCAGATTCTTCATTGCCTACCTCTCAACGTTTAACAGCAAAACTGTTGGCATATTCCGCCGGGTTACTGCCGTCCCAGCGCTTGCCGTCGATCAGGGTACTGACGCGCATTTCGCTGGCCGGCAGATTGACGCCGCCAACGGCGGTTGCCGCCTGGCGATACACGTCGATCCGGTTGATCTGCTTCGCCACCGCCAGATAGTCCGGTTCGGCGCTCAACAGCCCCCAGCGTTGCTGCTGGGTCAAGAACCACATGCCGTCGGACAGATACGGGAAGCTGACTTCGCCGTCATGGAAAAAGCGCATACCGTGTGGGTCCTGCCAGCTGTTGCCCAGGCCGTTGTCATACTTGCCAAGCATGCGGCCGGTGATGATCTCGGGCCGGGTGTTGATATAGGCGCGCCCCGCCACCACCTGCGCGGTTTGCTGGCGGTTGGCGTCGGAACTGTCGATCCAGCGCGCAGCATCCAGCACCGCTGCGGTCAACGCCCTGGCGCTGTTCGGGTTGGCGCTGACCCAGGCGGCGCGGGTGCCCAGCACTTTTTCCGGATGATCCGGCCAAATCTGCTGCGTGGTGACCGCGGTGAAACCGATGTCTTCGGCTATCGCCCGCTGGTTCCACGGTTCGCCAACGCAGAAGCCGCTCATGTTGCCGATCTTCATGTTCATCACCATTTGCGGCGGCGGCACCACCACGTTGCGCACGTCGTTGAACGGGTGAATACCGGCGTTTGCCAGCCAGTAATAGAGCCACATGGCATGGGTGCCGGTCGGGAAGGTTTGCGCGAAGGTATAGGTGCCCTTGGCGCTGGCATCGATGTGTTTTTTCAGCGTGGCCGCATCGGTGACGCCGGCCTGCCTGAACTGGTTGGATAAGGTGATCGCCTGGCCGTTGTTGTTGAGCGTCATCAACACCGCCATATCATGCTGCGGCCCGGCAGCCCCCAGTTGCAGCCCATAAATCATGCCGTACAGCGCGTGCGCGGCGTCCAGCTCGCCGGACAGCAGCTTGTCGCGCACCGCTGCCCAACTGGCCTCTTTGCTCGGGATGATTTTGATGCCGTACTTTTCATCAAACTTGTTCACTGCCGCCATGACCACCGAGGCGCAGTCGGTAAGCGGGATGAAGCCGACGCGGATTTCTTTTTTCTCCGGCGCATCGGAACCTGCCGCCCAGGCTGCATTCATCAGGCCCGGCAGCATCATGCCGCCGCCCAGCGCTGCGCTGCCGACCAGAAAACGGCGGCGCGACAGTTTCATCCCGGAGTGTTTGGTGTGCGTCATCAGCCAATCCTTCACGCGTTGCGATAAAAACAAAAAGGCGTCCAGTCAGCACGTTCCACCGTTGGGGTGAACGTGCTGAAAGGACGCCTTTATCCAATCTACCTGCGGCCCGTTGGCTGCTGGGTATCGTTGTTCACTGAACCGCCATTGGCTCAGAGACAATCTGATTAATGCAGCTTGCGTGCCAGGTTTGCATATGACGGACTGGCACGGGTTTTCCCTGCCTTGGGCCGGCTCTGCTGCCACCTCATGCACAATCCGGAGGCATTAGCTGCACTGGTGGTGTGCATATACTCCCTAGGGAGTAACGCTATTTTCCCGGCAGGATATCCGCTACTGCCAGCATGGCGCGGGCTATATCGATCAGCCGTTTGTTCTGGTCCATCGCCATTTTGCGCAGCAGCTGGTGTGCGCCGTCTTCCGTCATGCCGCGATGCTGAATCAGCAGCCCCTTGGCGCATTCGATTTCGCCACGCTCCTGCAAGGTGGCGCGCGTTGCCGCCAGTTCTTGCGACAGCGCCTGCAGTCGCTGGGATTGCTGGCGGATCATCTCGACCATCGAGCGTCCCAGGCGCGGGTTGATACCGTCGCTGAGCATCGGTTCGTCCTGCGAGGCGGAGATAAACACCGTGTAGCCGTCGGCCTGCGGTTGTAAGCGGCCTTGCAACCCGCCACCGTCTTGCGTCAGCGCGTCGCTGGCCGCGGTCAATGCGTCGCGACAACCGCTCATCAGCGCCTCTTCCAGCCGATCCTCGATCTGCTTCATCAGATCGATACGCGCGGTGGTGATATCGAACCAGCGCAGACTGGTGTCGTTGCCATCACCAGGCCGCGTCTGAGTGCAGGCAATGCGCCGCAGCCGTTCAAACTCCCGATCGCCCTGTTGCTGCATACGCTGCCACTGGGCCAGCGACTGCGGATCGGCAAATTCGATAAAACTCTGAAAACAGCGCTCCTGAGCCTCGATCAGTTGCAATAATTTCTGCTGCGCCTCGAGGCTGAATTGCCGAGCGGCAAACCCGGCGGCGCCGATGGCGCGTTCCTGCCCGGCCAGCTCCTTGCCCTGCATAAAACTGAACATGGCGATCAAGCGGCGCGCAATCGCCGGCTCGACGCAGGCGTCAGCGGCTTCAAACACCAGCGCCAACAGGCTGCGGATAATTCCGTTAAAGGTATGCATGGCATCCGGTTGCGCAATCTGTTGCAACTGGACCTGACGACGCAGCGTCGACAGCGTGGTCAGGTTATGCAACACGCAGGCGATGCTGTTGAACAGCCGGCTGGCACCGGCCAACGGTGCGGTGTTGGCGTCCAGTTGCGCCAACTGGCGATGCACCGCCAACTCGGCCTGTTCGACGTCGCGGGTGCGGGCTGCCAACCGTTCGCCAAACAGTGCACCGTGGGAGCACAGATAGATATTTACCGTACCGCGCTCGCGTTGCAGCACGTGGATCAACTGACTGATCCGTCCCACCAGTTGCCCCATTTGCAACAACTGTCGCAGCACGATGATTTCACAGCGTTTTGATGCCAGCAGAAAATCGCCGGCGCTGGGCGGAAAAGCAGGATTACGGCTCATGATGCAGTTTCCGATTGGGGATAATGGAGAGGATCGTGCAAAAGTCGTGCCGTGGCGGCGCATAAAACGCCAAAGGCGACGCTCGGCGACGGTGGTGCCGAGCTGCGGCTGCCGGTCGGCATCAGCGACCGGCAGCCCGGTATTAACAGTACATTGCCGCCATCAGCTCGCTAGCAGGGCGCTGCCGAGGGAGTCCTGGTGGTGCTTAACGCCAGGCAGGACAAAGAAATAGCCGCCGCCAATCGGCTTGACATACTCTTCCAACGCCTCGCCGTTGAGGCGTTTTTGCACCGTCAAAAAGCCCTTTTCCAGATCCGCCTGATAACACACAAACAGCAGCCCCATTTCCAGTTGCCCGGAATTGGACACCCCAAGCGAATAGCTATATCCGCGGCGCAACATCAGGTTGCTCTGGCTTGCCGGCGTGCGCGGGTTGGCCAGCCGAATATGCGCATCCATCGGGATGATCTCGCCGTGCGGATCGTTGGCGTAATCGGGTTCGTCATGCTCGTGTTGCATGCCCAGCGGCGCACCACTGTGCTTGTCACGGCCGAAGATAGTCTGTTGTTCCTGTAACGGCGTACGGTCCCAAAACTCGACGTGGAAGCGGATAATACGCGCCGCCTGGTAACTGCCGCCCACCGCCCAGGCGGGTTCTCCGGCGTCGTCGCCCACCCACACCACCTTGTCCATCAACGGCTTGTCACTGGTTTTGGGATTGGCAGTGCCGTCCTTGAAGCCCAGCAGATTGATCGGCGTTTCCTTACCCTTGCTGCGCGCCGCATGGGTGGAAATAAATCCCTCGCGTTTCCAGCGTACGCTGAGCAGATCCGGCGCATGCTTGATGATATCGCGCAACGCGTGGATCACCGTTTCATGGGTATTGGCGCAAATCTGCAACAGCAGATCGCCATGGCACAGACTGGCATCGAGCGAATCGTTGGGGAAACGCGTCATGCGCTGCAAACGCAACGGTTTTTGCGCCGCCAGCCCGAAACGCGCATCAAACAGCGAGGCGCCGACCGATACCGTAATGGTCAGGTTATCCGGGTAAATCTCCGACCCCATGATGCCGGAATCCAGCGGCGGCAGCCTGGCGTCCACCTCCGGCGCCTTGCCACCATGAGTCAGAAACGCAATGCGGTCGGTCAGCAACCGGAATAACCGCGCCAGATCCTGGCGGTTGGTGGCCAGGACGTCGAACGCCACCAGCATCATGGCCGCCTGCTGCGGCGTCAGTACCCCGGCCTGATGTTCGCCATAAAACGGCTGCGTTTGCCAGCGTTCATCCCGGGGTTCGGCGCTGGCGGCAGCGCGGTCGGCGGCACGCGCCAGCGGGTTGCCCCCTAGCGCCAATGCGCCGCTCGCCATGCCCATCCCCAGCAGCAGACGGCGGCGCGACGGCGACGGTGCCTCCGGCGGTTGCGAATGCGGCCCGTCCTGCGGGCCGACGATTTGCTTGCTCATCGCCCGTTGCCTCAATCCAGTCCCAACACGCCGCGCAACTGCGACAAATCTTCCGCCAGCGCGGTAATAGGTCCTTTCAACGCGTTGCGATCGGCATCGGTCAGTTTTTCGTAAGAGGCGTACCCATCCTCGGTTTTGTATTTCGCCAGCACGCCATCGACGGTTTTGAAGTTGGCGTCAATTTTGCCCAGCAGCGGCGCGTTGGCCTTGACCAGCAATGGACGCAACAGGTTGACTATCTTCTGGGCGCCATCGACATTGGCCTGGAAATCCCACAGATCGGTACGGCTGTAACGATCCTCTTCGCCACTGATTTTACTGGCGGCGACTTCCTCGATCAGACCCGCGGCCCCCCCCACCACCTTGTTCGGGGGGAACGTCAGATCGGTAATACGTTTTTGCAGTTCGACGGTGTCTCGGTACAACCGATCGGCATAGTCGTTCATGCCGGTGGTGGTGTTATCAGCGAACAGCGCCTTTTCCAAACGGTGGAAGCCGGTGAAGTTGGCATCTTCGGCTTTTTTCTCGTAATCGTCTTCACGGGCGTCAATGCTGCCGTCCAGATCGGAGAACAGTTCGGCGATCGGCTCGATACGTTCATAATGCTGCCGCGTCGGCGCATACAGTTTGCGCGCCTCTGCCAGGTTGCCGGACTTGATCGCATCGGTAAACCGTTTGGTCTGTTTGACCAGGCCATCGACCTCTTGGCTGACGTACACCTTGTATTCGGCAATCGGCCCCACCAGATCCAGCACGTTCGGCTTGCCGTCACCGGCGGCAGCGGCAGCCGTGGTCACCGTCAGCTTACCCTTAGGATTGCTGAGCAGACCGCAGGTCATCTCATACTCGCCGGGCTCGAGATTGGCGGTCATTTTTTGCGTGAACCCCGGCGCAATATTTTCACGCTCTTCCACCACCATCACGCCTTTGAGGATTTCCCATTCCAGGTTTTTCTGGCTGGCGTTACGCACCACGAACTGGGTTTTGCCGGCCGGCACGCTCAGTTGCATCGGCTCGCACTGCTTGTCGTTAACGCTAATCTTCACCTGCGGTACATCGGCCGCCGACGCGCCGACGCTGAACGCCAACGCCGGTGCGGCCAGTAGTGCTGCATGTAATGCCTTACGGCGGTATTGAGTCGTCATGCAAGATTCCCTGTTAAAGTTAATGGTTGATTTTACGTTGTGTCGCTACCGCACCCGCGGCCGCACGCGGCGGCAGCGCGAAGCACACCAGTGCCGGGATCAGGTAGAGGAAATACACCGTCACTTCGCTGACCGACGGCGCTTCCTGATAGCCGAACATGCCCTCGAGCAGCGTGCCAAACAGCGAATGGGTGGAAAGCGTGGCGCTGAGATCGAATGCCACGGCCTGGAAGTGGTTCCACAGTCCCGCTTCGTGGAAAGCGCGGATCGCACCGGCCGCCAGACCGGCGGCGACAAACAGAATGAACAGGCTGGTCCATTTGAAGAATTTCGCCAGATGCAGCTTGACGCCGCCCCAGTAAATCATCATGCCCAGCGCGATGGCGCAGACCAGACCGAGCATGGCGCCAACCGGCGCGCCGATGCCAACGTCCTGCTGGAACGCCGCCAGCAGGAAGAACACCGACTCCAGCCCTTCGCGCGCCACCGCAAAGAACACCATGGCAATCAATGCCCACCCCTGTCCCCTGGCAGAAGCCAGCGCGTTGTCGATAGCCCCTTCCAGGTGCACCTTCACCGAGCGGGATACCTTACGCATCCAAAACACCATGTAGGTCAGGATCAGCACCGCCACCACCGCCACCAACCCCTCAAACAGTTCCTGCTGTTTCTGCGGGAACTCGCCGGTGGTTTCATTGATAAAGATCCCCAGTGCCAGGCACAGTGCGGCAGCAGCCACCACCCCAATCCACATGGCACCGAGCCATTGCCCGCGCTGGGTGCGCTTGAGGTAGCTGGCGATCAGACTGACGATCAGCGCGGCCTCAAGGCCCTCACGGAACATGATAAGAAAGGGTACAAACATAGGTTGATAACCTCTGAGATGACGACGATCGTCGATTGGCCGGCGAGAAATTCGGCGGCCGTTAATGTAAAGAAAAGTAAACCAGAACGATAGTGATTATCATTCTCCCAAGAAGAAATACAAGTGCGCGAAGGGTGATTTTTTCTTATCAAATTGTCGCCAGTTGTAACCATAGCGGATGAGCGACCTCGCGCCGGGCTGGCGCGAGTCTCGGCGGTTGCCCCACGCTTTGCTGGCGGTATCCGTAAACAGCGTTGCGACCATAAAGTCGATATTCCGGCGCGCCGTCATGGCGTCGCAACGGCCACGATTCGTGTTTGCCGCCGCTGGGAAACGGGTGTTGCAGACAGGTATATCTGGCCAGAGTCCAAACGAAAAACGGCTCCGTCAGGGAGCCGTTGCAAGTTCGGGTCGAGCGCAGCTTAAACGGTTTTGAACTCCGCTTCCGCCTGATCGAAACGTTCGGTGATGGTGACTGACGGCTTACGCCCCATCAGGCTGACCAGCACGATAGCGATGCTGGCGAACAGGAAGCCGGGAATGATTTCGTACAGATCCAGCCAGCCATACTGCTTCCAGACCAGCACCGTCACCGCTCCAACCAGCATACCGGCCAGCGCGCCGTTGCGCGTCATGCGCGACCACATCACCGAAATCAGCACCACTGGACCGAATGCCGCGCCAAAACCGGCCCAGGCATAGCTCACCAGACCCAACACGCGGTTGTCCGGGTTGGCCGCCAGCGCGATGGCGATCAACGCCACCACCAGCACCATCAGACGCCCTACCCACACCAGCTCACGCTGGCTGGCCCCCTTGCGCAGGAAAGCCTTGTACAGGTCTTCGGTAATCGCACTGGAACACACCAGCAGCTGGCAGCTCAGGGTACTCATCACCGCCGCCAGAATGGCCGACAGCAGAATACCGGCCACCCATGGGTTGAACAGCAGTCTGGCCAGTTCGATAAACACCCGCTCGCCGTTTTGCGACACATTGCCGGCCTGATCCGGGTTATTGGCAAAATAGGCTATGCCGAAGAAACCGACCGCCACGGTACCGACCAGACAGAGGATCATCCAGGCCATACTGATGCGACGGGCGCTGCGAATGGTACGGTGCGAATCCGCCGCCATAAAGCGCGCCAGAATGTGCGGCTGGCCGAAATAGCCCAGCCCCCAGCCCAGCAGCGACAGGATGGCTACCAGATTCAGCCCCTTGAACATGTCGATATTGGCCGGGTTCTTGGCTTCGATCACCATCATGGAGGTGTCAATGCCGCCCACCGCCAGGATCACGAACACCGGCGTCAGGATCAGCGCAAAGATCATCAGGCTGGCCTGTACGGTGTCGGTCCAGCTAACCGCCAGAAAACCACCGATAAAGGTATACAGAATGGTGGCTGCGGCACCGGCCCACAGCGCCGTTTCATAACTCATGCCGAAGGTGCTTTCAAACAGGCGCGCGCCGGCCACAATGCCGGAAGCGCAGTAGATGGTGAAGAACACCAGAATGACGATGGCGGAAATCACCCGCAGCAGTTTGCTGTTGTCTTCAAAACGGCTGGTGAAGTAATCCGGTAGCGTCAGGGCATTGTTGTTGGCTTCGGTGTGCACCCGCAGGCGCCCCGCCACCAGTTTCCAGTTCAGATAGGCGCCGATGGTCAGGCCGATGGCAATCCAGCTCTCGGAAATGCCAGACAGGAAAATCGCCCCAGGCAACCCCATCAGCAACCAGCCGCTCATGTCGGAGGCGCCGGCGGACAAGGCGGTCACCACGCTGCCCAGACTGCGGCCACCGAGGATATAATCGTCAAAGTTATTGGTTGCCCGGTAGGCAAGCAGGCCGATCAGTACCATCCCGAAAATGTACACCAGGAAGGTCACCAGCATAGGTGTGCTCATTGTCATAAACTCTCCACTCATTATTATTCGCTCCACGCTTTTTGCGCAGAATCGCGATGTATCATCATTTGCCAAACCGCCGGAACGAGGCGGTATGCGCATGTGCTGCGGGTAAAATAGTTTCTGCCTGGTAATACGAAACCGTTGGCTATCCTAGATGACCCTTTCCGAAATCAACAACACTTTTAACAACAAAGTTACACAAAGTTTACCCTGCGTCACATTTAACCGCCCTGCGGGTTGTACTCGCACCCCGCCAATCCGGTAGCACCTCCGTTCCAAGCGCCTATTTCCCCGCCACTGACGGCTGCACTGGTTATCACCTGAGTTATGCAGCAAGAATCGTGCCGCTCTGCGGTGTTAAAAAATCGAGGTGTCTCACATTTCACTCACCGGCCTGATTTAACAAGGTTGCACAAAGTTGCAACATGCAGGATATTGTCAGCATTCAAGACACACACAACACATCTCACGAACCTATCCCAACAGGCTAAGCTGGCCCGGTAATTGAATAGCCTGATGGGATAGGTTCTAAACACACAGGAGTTGGATTGGCATGGGCACTACCACAATGGGCGTGAAACTTGACGAGGCAACACGCGATCGCATCAAAAGCGCGGCACAGCGTATCGATCGCACCCCGCACTGGCTGATCAAGCAAGCCATTTTTAATTACCTTGAACGCCTTGAAAGCGGCTCCGAGATTCCCGAAATTCCAGCACTGGCTGCCGCCAACCAAAGTGACGCGGACGACATTATGCCGCAACCGCAGGAAGAGTCACACCAGCCGTTCCTTGATTTTGCAGAACAAATTCTGCCGCAGTCGGTCAATCGCGCCGCCATTACCGCCGCCTATCGTCGTCCGGAGAGCGAAGTAGTGCCGATGTTGCTCGAACAGGCGCGTTTACCCGCCGATCTTGCACAGGCCACGCACAAGATGGCCTATGGCATCGCCGAGAAGCTGCGCAACCAAAAGAGTGCACATGGACGCGCCGGTATGGTGCAAGGCCTGCTGCAAGAGTTCTCGCTGTCGTCGCAGGAAGGCGTGGCGTTGATGTGTCTGGCGGAGGCGTTGTTGCGTATTCCCGACAAACCGACCCGCGACGCGCTGATCCGTGACAAAATCAGCAACGGTAACTGGCATTCGCACCTGGGTCGCAGCCCTTCGCTGTTCGTCAACGCCGCTACCTGGGGTCTGCTGTTCACCGGCAAGCTGGTTTCCACCCATAATGAAGCCAATCTGTCGCGCTCGCTGAACCGCATTATCGGCAAGAGCGGTGAACCGCTGATCCGTAAAGGCGTGGATATGGCGATGCGCCTGATGGGCGAGCAGTTCGTTACCGGCGAAACCATCGCCGAAGCGCTGGCCAACGCGCGCAAGCTGGAAGACAAGGGTTTCCGCTACTCTTACGACATGCTGGGAGAAGCCGCGCTGACCGAAGCCGACGCGCAGGCCTATCTGGTGTCCTATCAGCAGGCCATCCACGCTATCGGCAAAGCCTCCAACGGCCGTGGCATCTATGAAGGCCCCGGCATTTCCATCAAGCTGTCCGCGCTGCACCCGCGTTACAGCCGCGCGCAGTACGATCGGGTAATGGAAGAGCTGTATCCTCGCCTGCTGTCGCTGACGCTGCAAGCACGCCAATATGACATCGGCATCAATATTGACGCCGAAGAAGCGGATCGTCTGGAGATCTCGCTCGATCTGCTGGAAAAACTGTGCTTCGAACCGCAACTGGCCGGCTGGAACGGCATCGGTTTCGTGATCCAGGCCTATCAGAAGCGTTGTCCGTTTGCCATTGACGCGGTCATCGACATGGCGCAGCGCAGCCGTCGGCGCCTGATGATTCGCCTGGTGAAAGGCGCCTACTGGGACAGCGAAATCAAACGTGCGCAGGTTGACGGGCTGGAAGGCTACCCGGTGTACACCCGCAAAGTGTATACCGACGTCTCGTATCTGGCCTGCGCGCGCAAACTGCTGTCGGTGCCGAACCTGATTTATCCGCAGTTCGCCACCCACAACGCCCACACCCTGAGCGCCATCTACCATATGGCGGGCAATAACTATTACCCGGGACAATACGAGTTCCAGTGCCTGCACGGCATGGGCGAACCGCTGTATGAACAGGTCGTGGGCAAAGTGGCGGACGGCAAACTGAACCGGCCATGCCGCATTTACGCACCGGTGGGCACCCACGAAACGCTGCTGGCCTATCTGGTGCGCCGCCTGCTGGAAAACGGCGCCAATACCTCGTTCGTCAACCGCATTGCCGACGCCACGCTGCCGCTGGACGAGCTGGTGGCCGACCCGGTGCTGGCGGTCGAAGCGCTGGCTGCTACCGAAGGCCAGCTTGGCCTGCCGCACCCGCGCATTCCGCTGCCGCGTGAACTGTACGGCGAGAAGCGCGTTAATTCCAGCGGGCTGGACCTGTCAAACGAACAGCGCCTGGCTTCGCTTTCCAGCGCGCTACTCACCAGCGCCGCTCAGCAATGGCGTGCCGAACCGATCATTGATGCCGAACTGGATCAGGGCGTCGAACAGCCGGTGATCAACCCGGCCGAGCCGAGCGACATCGTCGGCCATGTGCGTGAAGCCACAGAAGACGAAGTCAGCCGTGCATTGGACGCCGCCGCTGCCGCCGGGCCAATCTGGTTCGCCACCCCGCCGGAACAGCGCGCCGCAGTGCTGGAGCGCGCCGCCGAGCTAATGGAAAGTCAGTTGCAAAACCTGCTGGGCATACTGGTGCGCGAAGCCGGCAAAACCTTTAATAACGCCATCGCCGAAGTGCGCGAAGCGGTTGATTTCCTGCATTACTACGCCGGCCAGGTGCGCGACGACTTCGCCAACGACAGCCATCGCCCACTCGGCCCGGTGGTGTGCATCAGCCCGTGGAACTTCCCGCTGGCGATTTTCACCGGTCAGATTGCCGCCGCGCTGGCGGCCGGTAACAGCGTACTGGCGAAACCGGCCGAACAGACTCCGCTGGTGGCGGCGCAGGCGGTGCGCATTCTGCTGGAAGCCGGCATTCCGCAAGGGGTGCTGCAATTGCTGCCCGGCCAGGGTGAATCGGTTGGCGCTCGGCTGGTCAACGATGCGCGGGTACGCGGCGTGATGTTCACCGGCTCGACCGACGTGGCAGGCATTCTGCAACGCAGTATCGCCGGTCGTCTGGATCCGCAGGGTCGTCCAACGCCGCTGATCGCTGAGACCGGGGGTCTGAACGCCATGATCGTCGACTCGTCGGCGCTGACCGAGCAGGTAGTGACCGACGTGGTGGCGTCGGCCTTCGACAGCGCCGGGCAGCGCTGTTCCGCGCTGCGCATCCTGTGCATTCAGGAAGACGTGGCGGAACACACCTTGCAGATGCTGCGTGGCGCAATGGCCGAATGCCGCATGGGCAACCCCGAGCGTCTGTCGACCGACATTGGCCCGGTGATCGATGCCGACGCCAAAACCGGCATTGAACGTCATATTCAGGCAATGCGCGCCAAGGGCCGCAAAGTGTATCAGGCCGCGCAAAGCAACGCGCAGGACGAAAAAGAGTGGCCACGCGGCACCTTTATCAAACCGACGCTAATCGAACTGGAGAGCTTTGACGAGCTGCAAAAAGAGATCTTTGGCCCGGTGCTGCACGTGGTGCGCTTCCAGCGTGCCAACCTGGAAGCGCTGGTCGATCAGATCAACGCTGCCGGCTATGGCCTGACGTTGGGCATTCACACCCGTATTGACGAAACCATCGCACGCGTTACCGAGCGTGCCAAAGTGGGCAACCTGTACGTGAACCGCAATATGGTCGGCGCAGTGGTCGGCGTGCAACCGTTCGGTGGCGAAGGTCTGTCCGGTACCGGGCCAAAGGCCGGTGGTCCGCTGTATCTCTACCGCCTGCTGGCGCACCGTCCAGAGGATGCGGTGCAGCGTACGCTGAACCGTCAGGACGCCGAACGGCCGCTGGAAGCCACCGCGCGCCCGGCGTTGCTGATGCCGCATCAGGCACTGGAAAAATGGGCAACGGCGGAAAACCTGCGCGATCTGGCAACGCTGGCGCAACGTTATGCCGAGCTTGGCCAGGGCGGTACCGTACGCCCACTGCCAGGCCCGACCGGCGAGCGCAATACCTACGCCCTGCTGCCGCGTGAACGCGTGCTGTGCCTGGCTGACAATGAGGCCGATGCGCTGACGCAGTTGGCGGCGGTGCTGGCGGTAGGCAGTCAGGCGCTGTGGGCCGATACCGAGCTGCAACGCACGCTGTATCGCCGCCTGCCGGCCGAAGTCCAGGCATGCATCCGCTTTAGCAAGGACTGGCAGAACGACAAGCTGGAATTTGACGCGGCCATCTACCATGGTGATGCCGATCAGTTGCGCACCCTGTGCGAACAGATTGCCCAGCGCGGCGGTGCCATTGTCTCGGTGCAGGGCTTCGCGCGCGGCGAAACCAATATCCTGCTGGAACGCCTGCTGGTGGAACGCTCGTTGAGCGTCAACACCGCCGCGGCCGGTGGCAACGCCAGCCTGATGTCAATCGGCTAGACTGCGTTTGCAGCCCAGGCTGCGATGATGACGCATTGCACGACATGCCGCCCGGTTAACCCCGGGCGGCATTTTTTATCGGCAACGGCGACGAGGCTCGACGCAACGCGACGGCCCGGTAGCGCGAGCGATAGCCTGACCACCTGGCGGGCCATTAAGTTCAATAGGCGTGTGTGATGTTCAGCGTATGGGACGAGCCAGCCGGCATCGCCCCTTGTCGGCTAGGCCGCCATCACTGATTGAGGAATTTGTCGAGGAACTGCTGGGTACGTTGATGCTGCGGATGGGTGAACAGCTCTCTGGCCGGCCCTTGCTCAACGATGCGGCCGTGATCCATAAAGATCGCCCGGTCGGCGACGTCGCGGGCGAAGCTCATTTCATGGGTGACAATCACCATGGTGCGCTTTTCTTCCGCCAGCGCCCGAATGGTATTCAGCACCTCACCAACCAGTTCCGGGTCAAGAGCCGAGGTCGGTTCATCAAACAGAATCACCTGCGGCTGCATCGCCAAGGCGCGCGCAATCGCCACGCGCTGCTGCTGCCCGCCGGACAAACGCTTCGGATAGGCCGTTTCCTTGCCGTTCAGCCCTACCTTCGCCAACAATGCGCGGGCACGTTGTTCCGCCGCGCCGCGCTCTTCACCCTTGACGATCACCGGCCCCTCAATGATGTTTTCCAGCACCGAACGGTGCGGAAACAGGTTAAAGCTCTGAAAGACAAAACCTACCTGCTGACGCAGCTCGCGCACCTGGTTTTTTTGCTTGCCTAGCGAGCGCGCACCGTCAATCTGGATATCGCCGACGCGGATGGTACCTGCATCCGGGACCTCCAGCAGGTTGATACTGCGCAACAGCGTGGTTTTGCCCGAACCGCTCGGCCCGATAATCGCCACCACTTCGCCAGCATTCACTTCAAGGTCAATACCGTGCAGTACCGTCTGGCCGTTAAACTGTTTGACCAGGCCTTTCACTTCGATGGCACTCATGCGTTATTCCTTATCCTGACGGTTTACATGCGCTTCCAGGCGGTTTTGCAGCGCGGAAAGCAGCGTCGCCATCACCCAGTAAATCAGCGAGGCCGCCAGATACATGGTGAAAACTTCCAGCGTACGCGAGGTGATCAACTGTGCCTGACGGAACAGCTCCGGTACCTGAATGGTCGCCGCCAGCGAGGTGTCCTTCACCAGGCCGATAAAGCTGTTGCCCAACGGCGGCAAGGCGGTACGCGCCGCCTGCGGCAGGATCACCCGCCGCAGGGTTTGCCACGGCGTCATGCCGATACTGGCGGCGGCCTCCCACTGCCCTTTGTCGATCGAGGCAATCGCCGCGCGCAGCGTTTCGGAGGTGTAGGCCGCGGTGTTGAGCGACAGGCCGATCAGCGCCGCCGGGAACGGATCCAGCTCAATGCCGAACTGTGGCAGACCGTAGTAGATCATGAACAGTTGGGCTATCAGCGGCGTACCGCGAAACAGCGACACGTAGATACGCGACAGCCATGACAGCGGCCAAAAACGCGAAAGGCGCATCAGCGCCAATACGAAGCCCAACACCAGCCCCAACGCCATCCCCCCCAGACTGAGCTGGAGGGTAAGTATGGCGCCTTTCAATAAAAATGGCGCTGAGTCCAGCGCCAGTTGAATACTTTCTTGCATTATTTAGTTACGTCCGCGCCAAACCACTTATCAGAAATTTTTGCCAGAGTACCGTCTTGTTGCATCTTGGCGATCGCCTGATCGACAGCTTTCAGCAGTTCAGGGTTGTTTTTGCGCAGCGCTACGCCCGATTCCTGACGCGAGAACGCCGGGCCGGCCACCGCCAGCGTATCACCGGTTTTCTTCACCAGATCAAGCGCCGCCAGACGATCGACCAGAATGGCATTGATGCGGCCAACGCGCAGATCCTGGTATTTGGTCGGGTCGTCATCGTAGGTGCGTACGTCAACGCCCTGCACGTTTTCGCGCAGCCATTGCTCATAGTTGGTACCCAGGCCGACGCCGACCTTTTTGCCTTGCAGATCTTGCGGCTTGGTGATGCTGGCTTCGTTGCCTTTTTTCACCAGCGCCTGAATGCCGGAAACGGTATAGGGGGTAGAGAAATCGTATTTTTTCTTACGCTCATCGGAAATGGTCACCTGGTTGATCACCACGTCAATGCGCTTGGATTCCAACGAGGCCAGCATGCCGTCCCATTTGGTCGGATTCAGCTTGGCTTTCACGCCCAGGTGCTGTGCCAGAGCGTTGGCGAAGTCGACTTCGAAACCGGTCAGTTTGCCGTCTTCACCCTGGAAACTGAACGGCGGATAGGTCCCTTCCAAACCGACGATCAGCGTACCGCGCTGTTTGACCTGATCCAGCAGATTTTGCGCGGCGAAGGTTTGCGCATTGATACCGGCGGTGAGCGTTACCGCCATTACACCCAGAAGCAGTTGGCGTCGAACTTTGGAAAACATCATAAATACCCCTTGTTTGGCGTTATCTTTTTTGATATCAGCACACTAACAACTCGGCTGACTTCTTGCAGGAATATTACTTAATAAATATAGTTCAAAAAGTTATATAACATAACTAGACGTGCGGGTGATATGCAAATAACGCCGGCGCCCCACCGGTATGCACGAACAGAATCGGACCTGCATTACGGTAACGCTGCTGCGCAATGCCGTCGATCAGTCCGGCCATCGCCTTGCCGGTATACACCGGATCAAGCAAAATCCCTTCCTGCTGCGCCAACAGTTGCACCGCCGCCGTGCCTTCATCGTTCGGCATACCGTACTGTGGTGCAAAATAGTCATCCCACAGCACGATCGGTGAAGGTTCGCCAACGTGCAACAGGGCAGTTAATTCCTGCTGGATCTGCTCGACCTTGGGCAATTGCTCTGGCGCTTTACGCGACACGGTGACCCCAACCAGTTCGCATTCGGGCAGCAGCTGTTGCAGGCCAACCGCCAGTCCGGCATGGGTGCCGGCGCTGCCAGAGGCCACCACCACCGAACCGAACGCGACTTCGCGCGCCTGCTCGGCAATTTCCAGCGCGCATTGGACATAACCCAGCGCCCCGAGCGCGTTCGAGCCACCGACCGGCACCACATAAGGGCGAAATCCCTGTGCTTCCAGCCGTATCGCCACATCGGCCAACTGCCGTTGCGGATCGTCCAGCGCATCGCACATCTGCACCTCGACATTGAACAGATTCAGCAATAGGCGGTTACCGTTGGTCAGGTAGTTTTCTGCCTGGGTGGCGATCGGGTTTTCCAGCAAGGCGACGCAATGCAAGCCAAGCTTTGCCGCCACGGCGGCGGTTTGTCGTACGTGATTGGACTGGATGGCGCCGGCGGTGACCAGCGTATCGGCTCCCTGACGCAAAGCGTCTGCGGCTAAAAACTCTAGTTTTCTTAGCTTGTTACCGCCCATCGCCATCGGCGTGACGTCGTCACGTTTAATGTAAATTTCGCGGCCAAGGTAATCAGAAAGGCGAGACAGCTTTTCAAGCGGTGTGGCGGAGCCAACAAAGTCGAGGCGCGGAAACTGCGCCAATTGCTGTTTTAGATTCACAGCGTCTCCCTGGAGGTGAGTAGCAACGGATAACCGTTAGATTTAGCAGATGTGGCTGCAATATTCACCTTTATTAACGATAGGGAAAAGCGTTTTACCCCGGCCACCGCCGGGGCTACGGGCTAATAGCGGTTTTGCCAGGCGAGATACTGATCGTACTTGCGCAGCGCGATACGATAATTGTTATGCGCCGCGCCAGGCAGATCGTCAATGATACGCTGAGGACTGATGCCGTTGACAAACTGGTCTGCCGGGTAGTTGCGCGCCACCAGCATTTCATCCAGCCGCCGCAGACGTACCACGTATTCGCGCACCGTACTGTGGCTCATTTCGGTCTGCTCGAACAGATACTGCTTGAACGACATGATATCGAAATAGCTCGGCTGGCTGTTGCAGGAGATCTCGCTGCAAAAGCGGCACAGCGCCGTCAGTTCGGTCTGCACGGTTTGCCATACCTGATCGTCGATCGGCTGGTCCATGCGCGCTATTGCTTCTTTATTGATTATCTTGCCGCGAAACACCAGCGCCATGCGATCCAGCTGCTTGCCACATTGCGAGCAATGGCTCTGACTGTGTTTGAAATCTTTCAGATAGCGGCTCAACGGCCGCTTTTTTATCATTGTTGCTGGCATAGTACGATCCGGTTCTCAACATCGGGTTAAACATCAGGCATTGTTCGCCAGACGGGCGCGCAAGCGCTTGATGGCCTGGCTGTGTAATTGGCTGACGCGCGACTCGCCTACCTCCAGCACCGCGCCAATCTCTTTCAGATTCAACTCTTCCTGGTAATACAGCGTCAGCACCAGCTTTTCTCGTTCCGGCAGGGCTTCGATGGCATCGATCACCCGCTGGCGCAGGTTCTGCTCCAGCAACTGATGCAGCGGATTGGCCTCTGCATGTCCTTCCAGCAGCGGCTCGGCGTTTTCCCCCTGCTCTTCGCGCCATTCGTCATAGGAAAACAACTGACTATTGTTGGTATCCATCAGGATTTGGCGATAGTCTTCCAGGGAAATGTTCATCGCCTGTGCCACTTCCAGTTCGCCGGCCGGACGTCCCAACTGCTGCTCAAGCCGTTGCATGGTCTGCGCCACGTCACGGGCGTGACGCCGTACGCTGCGCGGTACCCAGTCGCGGCTGCGCAGTTCGTCCAGCATGGCGCCGCGAATGCGTTGCACGGCATAGGTGGTGAAGGCGGTCCCCTGTAGGGCGTCGTAGCGCTCAACCGCGTTCAGCAACCCGATTCCCCCGGCTTGCAGCAGATCGTCAAGCTCCACGCTGGCGGGTAGCCTGACCTGCAGGCGCAATGCTTCGTGGCGCACCAGCGGCACATAACGCAACCAGAGAGAATGTTTGTCCATCACGCCGTCGGCGGTATACAGATCGCTCACTATGTCTAAAACCTGCGGATAAGGGAGTCAGCGCTATTATCCGTAGGGGGAGCAATGCCAATCGACAGAACAGCCGTACAAAACGGGCCTTATTTGCGTCATGTCGCCATTTGGCGCTGATAGCCCGTCGGGGCGCCAGCTGTATCAAGGTTGCTGCCCGGTCGGTCTGCCGTTTTGCCCGCTGATTCCTCTCGCTCATTGCCGTACCATCGACCAAAGCCAGATGTGGACACGCTCGGCCAGAGGATCAGGCAGGCATAAAAAAACCCCGCGCTGGCGGGGTTCTCTTGCAACAGATTAATCGGAGAGAGTCGATTAACGCAGCAGCGACAGCACGTTCTGGGTAGACTGGTTAGCCTGTGCCAGCACCGAAGTGCCCGCCTGTTGCAGAATGTTGGCTCGGCTCATGTTAGACACTTCGGTCGCGTAATCGGCATCCTGAATACGTGACTGGGAAGCAGACAGGTTGTTCACGGTGCTGTTCAGGTTGTTGATAACAGAATCGAAACGGTTCTGTACCGCACCCAGGGAAGAACGCAGGGAATCAACCTGTGACAGCGCCTTATCCAGAGTTGCCAGCGGATCGGCAGTTTTTGGTTCGGTAGACTGCTGTGCGCCCTTGGTCACTTTACCGGTCGCATCAACGGAGGCCTTGAAGAAAGCGTCGTTACCGTCAGCATCTTTGCCTTTGACGACGTAACCGGCCTTGCCGGCGGGATCGGTGTAAGAACGCAGTTCTTCACCGGTGCTCAGACCGCTAACGGTAGTGGAGCCGACTTTTACCTGAGTGGATTCAGTCAGGCCGGTAGGCTTGGTGGTGACCACGTTGGCTGCGGTACCGGAGTCGAAGGTGAACTCGCCGGTGGCACCTACGGTACCTTTAACCCACTCGCTGGCGCCGGTCTGGATGTAGGAATCGGTACCGTCGGAGTACACTTTGCCGTCGGTAGAGGTTTTTGGCGTTGTCGTGTTGGTATCAGCGGCAATGGTTGGTGCACCCATTTTGTCAATGGCGGTCAGCGCGGTGGTACCCACTTTGGTGGTGTCCAGGGCGTCGGCAACGCTGAACTTCTCCAGACCCAGCGTTTTGGCGTTGATGTCCTTCAGCTCGATATCGATGGTTTCGTTGTCGTTGGCGCCAACCTGAATGGTCAGTTTCTGATCGCTGCTCAGCACTTTAACGCCGTTGAAATCAGTCTGCTCGGAGATGCGGTTGATTTCAGACAGACGCTGGGAGATCTCGTCCTGGATTGATTGCAGATCGCTGGATGAGTTGGAGCCGTTTTGGGACTGAACGGTCAGACGACGAATATTTTGCAGGTTGTCATTCACTTCGTTCAGCGCGCCTTCAGTGGTCTGCGCCAGAGAGATACCATCGTTGGCATTACGAGATGCCTGGGTCAGCCCCTTGATGTTGGCGGTGAAGCGGTTGGAGATCGCCTGACCCGCAGCGTCATCTTTGGCGCTGTTGATACGCAGACCGGAAGACAGACGCTCAATCGCGGTACCCAAAGAAGACTGAGATTTGTTCAGGTTGTTCTGCGCCATCAGCGACAGGCTGTTGGTATTAATTACTTGTGCCATAGTGTGCTTTCCTTACGAATCAGTACGAAGTTGCGACATTCGCATTCACAATTAAAAGGTTCGGGCATTTGCCCACGGCGTCAACCACCGTCCCCTCAGGTATCGGCCCTGCCCCGGCAACCTTTAGCAATTTTTTATTTATTTTTCTGCTCGCTGCCAATGCGCTAAACAACGCATGATTTCCCTCTTCTATTACGCCATCGTTTTTTGATTTTCCTCGTAAACTTTTCCCTCATCTGGCCGATAACGCGTAAAGCGAATAAAGTCATTGACCTTAGGAGAATTACGAATGGCATCGATCAGTTCATTAGGCATCGGCTCAGGACTTGACCTCAACGGCCTGCTGGACAAGCTGAGCAAAGCGGAACAGCAGCGCCTGACGCCGTATACCAGCCAACAGACCAGCTACAACGCCAAACTGACGGCCTACGGCACGTTAAAGGGTGCACTGGAGAAGTTTGACAATCTGAGCAAGGACCTGGCCAAACCAGAGTTTTTCAACAACACCACGGCAAGCGCACACGACCAGTTCGGCGTCACCACCAACGCCAAAACGGTACCGGGCAACTACACCATTACCGTCGACAAACTGGCACAGCCGCAAACGCTGACCACCCAGGCCAGCATTGCCGATCAGACCAGCCCGCTCGGTAGCAGCGGTGCCGCCGATCGCTCGATTTCGATCACCGCCGGCCACCCACCAAAACAGGTGAATATACCGCTCGGTGACGATCAAACCTCGCTGGTCGAAATGCGTGATGCAATCAACGGTGCCAAAGCCGGCGTCAATGCCAGCATTATGCGCGTTGGCGACAACGAGTACAAACTGGCCATCAGCTCTACCACCACCGGTGCCAACAATAAGGTAAGCCTGACGGTCAACAACGACGCCAAGCTCGGCGGCATTCTCAATTACGACTCCGCCAGCGGCACCGGCGCGATGAAAGAGACGGTGGCCGGCCAGGACGCTGAAATCACCGTCAACGGCACCAAAATCAAGCGCAGCACTAATTCGATCGCCGATGCGTTGCAGGGCGTTACGCTGGATCTGAAAACCACCACCAAACCCGGCGAACCGCAAAATCTGGTGATCGGCACCGATAAAAACGGCTCCACCGAAAAAATCAAAGCCTGGGTCGACAGCTATAACTCGCTGCTGGATACCTTTACCTCACTCAGCAAATACACCCCGGTAAAAAGTGGTGAAGAACAATCGGCAAAAAACGGTGCGTTGCTGGGCGACAACACCCTGCGTGGCGTGCAGTCTTCGATTAAAAGCGCGTTAAGCGCGGCGCAGGATAACCCGGAATTAAAAGGCCTTGGCAACCTGGGTATTACCACCAACGTCAAAACCGGCAAACTGGAAGTCGATGATGAAAAGCTGAAAAAAGCGGTGGATGAAAAGCCGGAGCAGGTAGCAAATTTCTTTGCCGGCAACGGTAAAGACACCGGTATGGCCACCGAGATCCATAATGAAATTCAGACTTATATCAAAGCCGGCGGCGTAATAGAAAACTCGACCAAAAGCATTAACAGCAATCTCGATCGGTTGAATACGCAAATTACCCGCGTGACGGAAAGTATTCAGGACACCATCGATCGGTATAAACAACAGTTCGTTCAGCTCGATACCATGATGTCGAAACTGAATGGCACCAGTACGTATTTAACCCAACAGTTCTCATCCAAATAAATAGATTTTCACCAGGTAAAAACAGCATGTACAACCGTAGCGGAACGCAGGCCTACGCACAGGTCAGTCTGGAAAGTGGCGTAATGAGTGCCAGCCCGCATCAGTTAATCGTAATGCTATTCGACGGGGCGCAGAGCGCCCTGTCTCGCGCACGAATTCTGATGGATCAGGGCGATATTGCCGGCAAGGGTCAGGCGATATCCAAGGCAATCAATATTATCGACAATGGTCTGAAAAACAGTCTCGATCACCAGCGGGGCGGCGAGGTAGCGGATAATCTTGCCGCGCTGTATGACTATATGAAACGTCGATTGTTACAGGCTAATCTGCATAACGATCCACAGCTTATTGAAGAGGTGGTCAAGCTGCTGGACAATATTGCCGACGCCTGGCGCCAGATTGGCCCCAACTATCAACCTTCTCAGGACGCCGTTTAATGGAACGTCAACAGCAACTGCTATCCGCCTATCAGCAAATATATACCCTGAGCAGCCAAATGATCGCTCTGGCTAAAACCGGTCACTGGGATCAGTTGGTGGAACTGGAATTGACCTATGTGACCTCGGTGGAAAAAACCGCCGACTTCGCCGGCGTGATGGAATCGTCACTCGCCTTGCAAGAACTGCTGCGCAATAAATTGCAGCAGATCCTGGACAACGAAACGCAATTGCGCGCCTTGCTACAGGCGCGGATGGACGAACTACGTGAATTGATCGGCCAGTCGACGCGGCAAAATGTCGTTAACAGCACTTACGGGCAATTTCACGATCGCGCATTGCTGTTAGGCGAGCCGCAGATCCGCTGATGGTCCTCCCTCAAGGGGGCTAATGGATTGGGTAGCGACACAATCACCCTAAAGGGGTTTATATCATTAGCGTTTGAATTATTCCCCACCGCGTAATTATCGCGATGCGCGTATTGGCATATATATTATGGATATTTATTACTTCAACACGGACGTTTTCTGTTCAGCAGGAAATTGATTTTTGACCATTGACACATGGCGTTGTACTGCCCAACGCATGGAAAACAGTTGCTCCAACGCACCGCAACGCGTAAAGATATTCTTAGAGACTGGCAGCGAAACGAATATCGATGGAACGTACAATTAATCTTTGCCCTGGAATTGGCGCTTCAGCGCACCTTATTCAGCATACTGAATTATTATTTTCTTCGGTATATTTCGAGCAACCGCATCTATATCTGATCCAACAAGGCCACAAGCGCATCCGCTGGCAACAGCAGGAACTGGTGGCGTACCCTGGGGAGCTGATGATGATAGACGGAGGCCAAACCGTTGATATCATTAATGGCCTTTCGGATGATGGCGTATTCAGCTGCCAGTTGCTGACCTGCGATCCGTTACTGTTCGCTGCCACCAGACCGCCCGGCCCTGCGATGTCGGACCATGCCTTCGCCGGCGTGCAAACACTGCGCAATCTCCCCTGCGGCTTTATCCACAGTTTTGAAACCACCCATCTGGCACTGGCGCTGAACAACAGCTTTCCGCTGGCGATCACCCGGCATAAAGTGCTGGAGATCCTGTTATGGCTGACGCAGTTTGGCATCAAGTTCGTGCACAATGAGGTGAAGGATCTGACCCAGCGCGTACGCCGTTGCCTGGCAACCGATCCACACAGTATATGGACCGCCGCCAAAGTCGCCGAGAGTCTGTCGATGAGTGAAGTCATGCTGCGGCGCAAGCTGTCGGCAGAAAATACCGCGCTGCGCAATTTGATGATTGACGTGCGCATGAACAGCGCACTGGCATTGTTGCAATCCACCGACTGGCCGATTTCGCTCATTGCACAACACGTCGGCTATGAAAGTTCTTCCCGCTTTGCCGAACGTTTTCGCAAACGCTTTGGCTTTGTCCCTACCGCCATTCGCGGCCATCAGCGCCCCGAATAAGCCGCCACCGCCAGCGCGTCATGGCGATTAACCGCGATGTTGGCCAGTGTGAATCTCATACGCGGCGGGGCTGGCTGGCGTAACGCGTGCGCAGGGGTGCCTGCCTCATCCAGCTCGCCCCGCATTACACCAACGATCCCGATTTGCCGGGTAAACGGATGCGCGGGCAACAGCATGGCAGCAAAAGCATTGGCCATTGTTGCCATAACCCGGGCAGGTGGTAGGATCTGCCCCTGGAGTCTTTAGGGGTAATCTTATGGACAAGTCCTTTTTCAAGTATGTCGCCATCGGCGTGGTTAACACGGCAATACATTGGGCAATATTTTTTGCCATGCTCAGCTTGGTCAAGGCCGATCAGGCTCTGAGTAATTTTGTGGCTTTTTGCGTGGCGGTGACCTTTTCGTTTTTCGCCAATAGCACGCTGACGTTTAACGCTACGGCGACCACCGCCAGATATGTCATGTACGTCGCCTTTATGGGTTTGCTGAGCATCGCTACCGGGGCCGTCGCCGATAGACTCACCATTACCCCATGGGTAACGCTTATTGCATTTTCTGGCATCAGTCTGTTTTGCGGCTATATCTATGCCAAACATATCGTTTTCAAGGAAAGAAAATGAAAATATCTCTGGTAGTACCAGTATTCAATGAGCAGGAAGCGGTACCTATATTCTATCGTTCGGTACGGACTCATACAGCGTTGAGCCGGCAACCGGTAGAAATCATTTTTATTAATGATGGCAGCACAGATGCTACCGAAACCCTCATTGCCGGTCTTGCCGCCGACGATCCCCTGGTGAAAATCATTTCCTTTACCAGAAACTTTGGCAAAGAGGCGGCGCTGTTCGCCGGCCTGGAAGCGGCTTGCGGCGAGGTCATCATCCCTATTGACGTCGATCTGCAAGACCCGCTCGACGTTATTCCCTTATTGCTGGAAAAATGGCAACGCGGCGCAGACGTGGTATTGGCAAAGCGGAGCGATCGATCCTGCGATGGCCGAATGAAACGGAAAACGGCGGAATGGTTTTATCGACTGCACAATAGAATAAGCACCCCCAAAATAGAAGAAAACGTCGGTGATTTTCGACTGATGTCGCGCGAAACGGTGGACAATATAAAGCAGTTGCCAGAGCGCAACTTATTTATGAAAGGCGTCTTATCCTGGGTGGGCGGCAAGATTGCCATTGTTGAATACACCCGCGACGCTCGCATTGCCGGCGCCAGCAAATTTAACGGTTGGAAACTGTGGAATCTGGCGCTGGAAGGAATAACCTCATTTTCGACCTTTCCATTGCGCATCTGGTCTTATATCGGCTTTGTCATCGCCGGCATCTCTTTTTTTTACGGCGCATGGATGATACTCGATACCCTGGCCTTTGGTAATCCGGTGCGCGGCTACCCCTCATTATTGATATCAATTCTGTTCCTCGGCGGCGTTCAGCTGATAGGCATCGGCATACTGGGCGAATATATCGGCAGGATTTACACCGAAGCAAAAAAAAGGCCCAGATATATAAAGAAAAATTTTAAGGAAGAAAAATCATAATGATTAAAAAGCCTGCATTGTATCTCGCGTTGTTTGTGCTGCTTTGCTTTATATACCTGCAAATTACCAGCGGGATTATTGCCAGCTCCGATGGTGCGTCTGGTCTGTTAGAGGGGCGGGATCTGGCCGCCGGCAATATTCTGCTCCGTGGCTGGAGTCTGTCTACCGTTTCGTTTTATTTTACCGATCTCATCTGGTATGCGACAGCCACGCTGCTGGCAGGCTATGGTGGCTGGCAATCCTCGCTGTTGCCATCAATAATGCTGGCAATATTGAGCGTGTTTGCAATTTACCTAGCGGTAAAAGACGGCAAAAAAAATCTGTGGCCGATCGTTATCGGCTTCGCCGCCCCTGGCGCATTTGCCGCATTAAACACCCTGATGCCAGTGATACATATCGGAACGTATATCTACATACTCGGTTGCTTTATGCTGGCCGACAGATATGCCAATCGCGGTGGCGTCGGCTGTCTGGCCGCGTTGGTCGCGTTGCTTGCCGTTACCCTGTTCAGCGACGATATCAGCAGCTATCTGGCGGTCGTGCCACTGTGTTTATCCTACGGCTATGCGGCATACCAGCGAAAATCAGCGAAGCATGCTGGCGTCGTGGCCATGGCGATCCTGTCCTATCTGCTGGCCAAAATGATTGCTGCCGGGTTTGATGCGCTGGGCGGATTTTATCTCCCCGGCATTCCCTCGCCCACCTTCGTCAATTTTGATGATATCGGCAACAACCTGTACCTGTTCACCAAGGGGATAATTCTCTATTTCAATGCGGATATCTTTGGCAAGTCGCCGGCCAGCAAGCAAGCCGTGTTTTACCTGATAAATCTGTTTGGCATGCTGCTTTTTTTCCTGAACCTTGCGCTGGTCGCAAAGAAAATCAAGCGCCTTTCCCCGTTGGATATCGCCCTGGGGCTGGCAGCATTGATCATGATCCCGGCCTATCTGACCAGCAACAGACCCATCGACGTTTTTGCCGTGCGTTATTTGGTGCCGGTATTTATTTTTGGCGCCATCTTTATTGCCAGAAACATCGAGATGAACGCAAAGTTGTCATATTTGCTGACGGCGGTGTTTATTATTGCCGCCGCAGGAAGCTGGCGGGTTGAGCCCGTGCGCAGCAATCCGGTCGAAATTGTCAATCAGTTGAAAGATGCGATCAGAAATAACCACCTGCAACGAGGCTATGCTACTTTTTGGTATGCTTCATCGGTGTCTATTGACGGTGATATTTCCATTGCGCCGGTCGAGATAGACCAAAATACGCGTAAAATTTCCGCCAGCAGATGGTTGTCTCACGAACGGTGGTATACACGCGGCGGCGACTTTTTTATCGCGGATAGCCCGGAGATGGCAGAGTTGATTAAAAGCCATTATGGCGATCCCGTCAGGGTGATTGCCGTTAATGAAAAAAGCCTATTGATCTACCAGCGGAATATCGTGATTGATTAACCGTGGCGGGGATGAACCTCATCCCCGTGCTGGCGCACTACACTTGCATATTCATTACATCTTGATAGGCCGCAACCAGCTTGTTGCGTACCTGAATCCCCATTTGCAGCGACACCGACGACTTTTGCAGATCCACCATGACGTCGTTGAGGCTGATGCCCGACACGCCCATTTCAAAATTCTGCGCCTGCTGGCGCGCGGTTTGCTGGATGCCGCTAATCTTGCCGATTGCCGCCTTCAGTTCACCGGCAAAGCCGACTCCCTGCGCCGCAGGGGCGTTGGTGACGCCGCTGGCCTGGAGAGCCGTTGCCTGTAGTTGTTGTAATACCCCTTCGATACCTTGAATCGCCACGCTTCCCCCGATTGGCTTTTTGTCGGGCAGGTTTGCACCCGATACAATTCCGATGTTGCACACCCTAACACACCCCAATGGCGCTAAAGCGGCTAATTAACTGCAAAAAACACGGCTTATCGAGCCATCAAACCTGGCGTTAAATGCAAAGATGACATCCCGAAAATGGGGACGCTATCTACCCAATGGATTTCGAGTTGTATCTCTGCGACCACGCGCAACCAACAACCAAACAGCTGAAAGACAAAGGGCGTAGTCCGTTAAGTTATGTGCATCAGGGAGCCAGTTTTGTCACCACACAACGCTAACCATATCGTTCATCTGTCAGGCAAGGGGCAAGCATGAGCGCGTCACTCTCCGCCGGCGAAAATCGTGAAAATGGCCTACAGGCCCAGTGGAATCGCCTGCGCGCCAACCCCAAAATCCCGTTGCTGGTGGCGGCCTCGGCAGCGATAGCCATCGTTGTCGCATTGTTGTTATGGGCGAAAAGCCCGGATTATCGCGTGCTGTACAGCAATCTTAACGACCGTGACGGCGGTGCCATCGTCACGCAGTTGACGCAAATGAACATTCCCTACCGTTTTGCCGAAAACGGCGCGGCGCTGATGATCCCGGCAGAAAAAGTGCATGAAACCCGCCTGCGCCTGGCACAACAGGGCTTGCCGAAAGGCGGCGCGGTCGGGTTTGAACTGCTGGATCAGGAAAAGTTCGGCATCAGCCAGTTCAGCGAACAGATCAATTATCAGCGCGCCCTGGAAGGCGAACTGTCGCGCACCATCGAATCCCTCGGCCCGGTGCAAAACGCCCGCGTGCATCTGGCGCTGCCAAAGCCGTCGCTGTTCGTGCGTGAACAAAAATCCCCTTCCGCCTCGGTGACCCTGAACCTGCAGCCGGGCCGTGCGCTCGATGACGGCCAAATCAACGCCATCGTATATATGGTTGCCAGCAGCGTCGCCGGTTTGCCACCCGGCAACGTCACGGTGGTCGATCAGGCCGGCCGTTTGCTGACCCAATCCGACGGCAGCGGACGCGATCTCAACGCCACCCAGTTGAAATACGCCAGTGAAGTCGAAAATCGCTACCAACGCCGTATTGAAGCAATACTGGCGCCAATCGTCGGCAGCGCCAACGTGCGGGCGCAGGTCACCGCGCAAATAGATTTTTCCACCCGCGAACAGACCGACGAACAGTATCAGCCGAACACGACGCCGGAAAAGGCCGCGATTCGTTCACGACAGCTAAGCCTGAGCGATCAGGTGGGCGGCCAGCCGATCGGCGGCGTACCAGGGGCATTATCCAACCAGCCGAGCGCAGCGCCCAGCGCGCCAATTGAAACGCCAGCGGCCGACGCCACGGCGAAGGCCAATACCGCCGCCAACAACGCCCCTGCCGCGCGGCAAACCAGCGCCAGCAGCGCAACTACCGACAACGGCAACCGCCAGCCGCAAAACAGTCGCCGCGATGAAACCACCAACTATGAAGTGGATCGCACCATTCGCCATACCCAGCATAAATCAGGAGCGGTGCAACGCCTGTCGGTTGCAGTGGTGCTGAACACGCTCGGTAGCGACAAGGACGGCAAGCCGCTACCGATGAGCAAACAGCAACTGGCGCAGATTGAGTCGCTGGTACGGGAAGCGATGGGCTATTCCAGCGCCCGCGGCGACACGCTGAACGTGGTCAATTCCCCGTTTACCGAGATGGAAATGACCGGTGGCGAACTGCCGTTCTGGCAAACGCAGGCGTTTATCGACCAGTTGCTGAACGCCGGCCGTTATCTGCTGATCCTGCTGGTGGCCTGGCTGCTGTGGCGCAAGCTGGTTCGCCCGCAGCTGCAACAGCGTCAGGCGGCGCAGCAGGCCGCCATTGCCGCCGCCAGTGCGCCCACCGCCCGCCCTGCCGAAGCCGGCAAGCCGAGCAATGACGAACTGGTACAGCACAAGCGTTCGCAACAGCGCGTCAGCGCCGAAGTCCAGAGCCAGCGGATCCGCGATCTGGCGGACAAGGATCCCCGCGTGGTCGCTCTGGTAATCCGCCAATGGATGAGTAACGAGATATGAGTCTGACAGGTACAGAAAAGAGCGCCATTCTGCTGATGACGCTGGGAGAGGATCGCGCCGCCGAGGTGTTCAAACACCTTTCATCGCGTGAAGTTCAGCAGTTGAGCGGCACCATGGCCAGCATGCGCCAGGTATCACACAAGCAGTTGAGCGAGATACTGCGCGAGTTCGAAGACGACGCCGAGCAGTACGCAGCGCTCAGCGTCAATGCCAGCGACTATCTGCGATCGGTACTGGTCAAGGCGCTGGGCGAAGAACGTGCCGCCAGCCTGCTGGAGGATATTCTCGAGTCGCGCGAAACCACGACCGGTATGGAAACGCTCAACTTTATGGAGCCACAGAGCGCCGCCGATCTGATCCGCGACGAACACCCGCAGATCATCGCCACCATTCTGGTGCACCTGAAGCGTGGGCAGGCGGCGGATATTCTGGCGCAGTTCGACGAACGGCTGCGCAACGATGTCATGTTGCGTATCGCCACCTTCGGCGGCGTACAGCCGGCCGCACTGGCGGAGTTGACCGAGGTACTGAACAACCTGCTCGATGGCCAAAACCTCAAACGCAGCAAAATGGGCGGCGTACGCACCGCCGCCGAGATCATCAACCTGATGAAAACCCAGCAGGAAGAAGCGGTCATTGACGCAATGCGTGAATACGACGGCGAACTGGCGCAGAAGATCATCGACGAGATGTTCCTGTTCGAAAATCTGGTCGAAGTCGACGACCGCAGCATCCAGCGCCTGTTGCAGGAAGTGGAAGGCGAGTCGCTGCTGATCGCGCTGAAAGGGGCCGAACAACCGCTGCGCGAGAAGTTCCTGCGCAATATGTCGCAGCGCGCCGCCGATATTCTGCGCGACGATCTGGCCAACCGCGGCCCGGTGCGCATGTCGCAGGTGGAAAACGAACAGAAGGCGATTTTGCTGATCGTGCGTCGTTTGGCGGAAAGCGGCGAAATGATCATTGGCGGTGGCGAGGACACCTATGTCTGATCGCATCAACAGCCTGGCCTGGCAACCGTGGGCGCTCAACGACCTGGCGTCGCCGGCAGCGGTGGCATCACCACAGCTGCCGGCGACGCCGGATCAGGAGCCGTTGCCGCTTGACGAACCTGCTGACCCGCAACGGCAGTTGGAAACGCTGCGTTTGCAGGCGCAACAGCAGGGACAGCAATTGGGCTATGCCGAGGGTCAGCAAAAAGGTTACGAGGCCGGTTTCCAGGCCGGTCTGGAAGAAGGCCGCCAGCAGGGCATCCTGCAAGGACAGCAACAGCAGCAGCCGCTGACCGAGCATTGGCAAAACCTGGTGAACGAGTTCCAGCATACGCTGGACGCGCTGGACAGCGTGATCGCCTCACGCCTGATGCAGCTGGCGCTGACCGCTGCCAGGCAGGTGCTCGGCCAGCCGCCGGTGTGCGACGGCAGCGCTCTGCTGGCGCAAATTCAGCAGTTGATTCAACAAGAGCCGATGTTCAGCGGTAAACCGCAGTTGCGCGTGCACCCGGACGACTACGAGCGTGTCGAACAACAGCTTGGCGTCACGCTGAGCCTGCACGGTTGGCGATTGCTGGCGGATGGACAGCTACACCCGGGCGGTTGCAAGGTCAGCGCACAAGACGGAGACCTCGATGCCACGCTGGCTACCCGCTGGCATGAACTGTGCCGTTTGGCCGCGCCGGGAGAGCTGTAATGACTCAGCGCCTCAACCGCTGGCTAACCAGCCTGGATACGCTGGAACAGCGCATCGCGCAGGCGCCGGCGGTGCGCCGTTACGGTCGCCTGACCCGCGCCACCGGCCTGGTGCTGGAGGCCACCGGGTTGCAACTGCCGCTCGGTGCCACCTGCCTGATCGAACGGCACCACGCCGGCGAGGTGCAAGAGGTGGAAAGCGAAGTGGTCGGCTTTAACGGCCAGCATCTGTTTCTGATGCCGCTGGAAGATGTCGAAGGCATTGTGCCCGGCGCACGCGTCTACGCCCGCGTTACTCCCGAAGGCCAACATGCCGGCAAACGGCTGCCACTGGGGCCGGCACTGCTCGGGCGCGTATTGGACGGCAGCGCCAAGCCGCTCGACGGACTGCCTGCTCCCGATACCGGCTACCGCGCGCCGCTTGCCACCGCGCCGTTCAACCCGCTGCAACGAACCCCGATAGAGCAGGTGCTGGACGTTGGCGTGCGCACCATCAACGGCTTGCTCACCGTCGGCCGCGGCCAGCGTATGGGGCTGTTCGCCGGTTCCGGCGTTGGCAAAAGCGTGCTGCTCGGCATGATGGCGCGTTATACCCAGGCCGATGTGATTGTGGTCGGTTTAATCGGCGAACGCGGTCGCGAAGTCAAAGACTTCATTGAAAACATTCTCGGTGCTGCGGGTCGCGCGCGTGCGGTGGTGATCGCCGCGCCGGCCGACGTGTCGCCGCTGCTGCGCATGCAGGGTGCCGCCTATGCCACGCGCATCGCCGAAGACTTCCGCGATCGCGGCCAGCACGTGCTGCTGATTATGGATTCCCTCACCCGCTATGCCATGGCGCAGCGCGAAATCGCCCTGGCGATCGGTGAACCGCCGGCCACCAAAGGCTACCCGCCGTCGGTATTCGCCAAACTGCCGGCGCTGGTAGAACGCGCCGGCAACGGCATCAGCGGCGGCGGCTCAATCACCGCGTTTTATACCGTGTTGACCGAAGGTGACGATCAGCAGGATCCGATCGCCGATTCCGCACGCGCCATTCTTGATGGCCACGTGGTGCTGTCACGCCGCCTGGCCGAGGCCGGTCACTATCCGGCGATAGACATCGAAGCGTCGATCAGCCGTGCGATGACCGCCCTGATCGATGATGAGCACTATCGGCGCGTACGCAATTTCAAGCAGATGCTGGCCAGCTATCAGCGCAACCGCGATCTGATCAGCGTCGGTGCCTATGTCGCCGGCAGCGACCCGTTGCTCGACAAGGCGATGACGCTCTACCCGCAGATGGAGGCCTATCTGCAACAGGGCATTTTCGAACGCAGCGGCTATGACGACGCGTGCGAGCAATTGCGGCAATTGATTGTTTAACCTGGCGGAGAGCAGCATGAATTCATCATCACCGCTGATTACGTTGCGCGATTTGGCGCAAGATGCCGTCCAACAGGCGGCGCAGCAGCTCGGTCAATTACGCCAGGCGCAGCAGGCCGCAGAGCAGCAGCTGTCGATGCTGCTCAATTATCAGGACGAATATCGCCATAAGTTGAACAGCACGCTGAGCGGTGGCATGGGTGCCGCCAGTTGGCAAAATTATCAGCAATTTATCGCCACCCTGGAGCAGGCGATAAGCCAACACCGGCAACAATTGTTGCAGTGGAGTCAAAAAGTGGACCAGGCGGTCAAGCAATGGCAGGACAAACAGCAGCGATTAAATGCCTTCGAAACGCTGCGCACCCGCGCGCTTGACGCCGAACGGCTGCTGGATAACAAACGTGACCAAAAATTGATGGATGAGTTCGCTCAACGTTGCTCACATAGGAATACCACCCCATGAATCTGACCCTGTTGACCGGCCTGACACCGGCCGTTGATAGCACCATGCCCGATCGGGCAGCGCTGCCGCTGGAGGCCACGCAATGGCCTGCGGGTTTCGCGCAACTGCTCGGCGTACGGCTGCTGCCGACGGCGAACCGCGCTGGCCAATTGACGGCCGAGCCCCTGCCAGCCGAACAGCAACCCGCGTCGCCGCTGACCCGTCAGTCGCTTGAGGCGTTGCTGTCGGCGCTGACGCCGCCGGACGCGGACCCGACGCTGACGGGCGTCACCCCGATATCCGATGACGCATTGCTGGTATCGCACCACGGCGACAGCTCGCCGCTGAAGGCGGTAGAAACGCTGGACGCCGCCACCCTGCAAGCGCTGCTCACCATGCTGCCGGCCAGCCCGCCGTCGCAGCAGCCCCCGCCAACGCCGCCCGACGACGCCAGCGGGACAAGGGTGCCTCTCACTACCACCGAGCGCGCATTGCCTTCCCTGCGCCCCGCCGTGACGCCAGCCCCGTCCGGCCAGGCCAACGCATCGCCCCATCGCCAGCCGGAGCTGGCATTGAGCGCCGCCGCGTCACAGACGGATGCGGCGTTAGTCACCGCTAGCGAAGCGGCCAACGGTGCTGGACATCGCATGCCGACTGACAGTCCCTCCTCATTCCACAGCGCGTTGTCGCCGACCATGATGCCGCCGGTGTCCAGCCCGGCCGTCGCCAATCCCCAGCCAGGCGCACTGGTCGCCGCTCCGACGCCGCCGCAGTTGAACGCACAACTCGGCAGCCCGGAATGGCAGCAGGCCCTGAGTCAGCAGGTGCTGATGTTCCACCGCAACGGCCAGCAAAGTGCAGAACTGCGTTTGCATCCGCAAGAGCTGGGCGCATTGCAGATTACCCTGAAGCTTGACGATAACCAGGCGCAGCTGCATATCGCCTCGGCGCACGGCCAGGTGCGCGCAGCGGTGGAGGCGTCAATGCCGCAACTGCGTCATGCGTTGGCGGAAAGCGGTATCAACCTGGGTCAGAGCAGCGTCGGCGGCGAATCGATGTCACAACCGCAGCAGCAGGCGTTCAATGGCAGCGGGCAGCCGTCTTATCAGCCGCAGCACGGCGACAGCGATGCGCCTCCTGACGGCGTAGCCGCACCGGTCGGCCTGCAGGCCATGGCACGGGCGGTGGACGGCGTCGATATTTTCGCCTGAGTCGCGGCTAACGCTGAAGCTGAGAGGCTTTTTCCCGTCTATTCAGGCCATTGCACGGCCAAATTGACGGGATAATACGGCCATCGTTTCCCCCTTACGGTTTGGGGGTCATACCCGACCTGATGCGCGTTAACCATGGCGGGTATTCACGGGCGACGTTCCCCGTGTCAATAACAGGAATTTGATTAGCTAATGTCCCAGAACACCCTAGCAACCGCACCGAAAAAGCGCCCGCTACTGGTTATATTGCTGCTGTTGATTACCGTCGCGGCCTGTGGCGCCGCGGGTTACAGCTGGTGGCTATTGCAGCAGAACAATGACGGTGCTCCGGCCGCCGCCAAACCGCAGCCGCCGGCGGCGCCGGTATTCATGCCGCTCGATACCTTTACCGTCAATCTGCTGACGCCGGACAACAATCCGGATCGGGTGCTGTATATCGGTCTGACGCTGCGTCTGCCGGACGAAGCGACCCGCCGTCAATTGAACGATTTCCTGCCGGAGGTACGCAGCCGTCTGCTGATGCTGCTGTCCCGTCAGGAGGCCGCACAATTGGCGAACGAACAAGGAAAACAGCAACTGGTGGCGCAGATCAAGGACGTACTCAGTCCACCGCTGGTTAAAGGCCAACCTAAGCAGGTGGTCAGCGATGTGCTGTTCACCGCGTTCATACTGCGGTAATTATCCATGGGCGACAGTATTCTTTCACAGGCAGAGATTGATGCCTTGCTCAACGGCGAAGCCGAAGGCGATGAGCCTGCGGTGATTGTCGGTAACGACAGCGACGTCAAGCCTTACGATCCTACCACCCAGCGCCGCGTGGTACGCGAGCGTCTGCACGCGCTGGAAATCATCAACGAACGTTTTGCCCGGCAGTTCCGCATGGGACTGTTCAATCTGCTGCGCCGCAGCCCGGACATCACCGTCGGGCCGATCAGGATCCAGCCGTACCACGAATTCGCCCGCAATCTGCCGGTGCCGACCAACCTGAACCTGGTGCATCTCAACCCATTGCGCGGTACCGCACTGTTCGTGTTTGCACCCAGCCTGGTGTTTATTGCAGTCGACAACCTGTTCGGCGGCGATGGCCGCTTCCCGACCAAAGTGGAAGGCCGCGAGTTCACCCCGACCGAACAGCGCGTGATCAAGCGCATGCTGCGCTTGGCGCTGGACGCCTATGGCGATGCCTGGAGCGCCATTTACCAGATTGATGTGGAATACGTGCGCGCCGAAATGCAGGTGAAATTCACCAATATCACCACCTCGCCGAACGACATCGTGGTCACCACGCCATTCCAGGTGGAAATCGGCGCGCTGAGTGGCGAATTCAATATCTGCATCCCGTTCGCCATGATCGAGCCGCTGCGCGAGCTGCTGACCAATCCGCCGCTGGAAAACTCCCGTCAGGAAGACAGCCGTTGGCGAGAGACGCTGGTAAATCAGGTGCAGCACTCCGAACTTACGCTTACTGCCAATTTTGTCGATATCCCGATGCGGCTGTCGAAAGTGCTGAAACTGCAACCGGGCGACGTGTTACCGATTGATAAGCCGGAACGCCTGATAGCCCACGTCGACGGCGTGCCGGTACTGACCAGCCAATACGGCACCCTGAACGGGCAATATGCCCTGCGTGTTGAACATTTGATTAACCCAATCCTGAATGCTCTGAGTGAGGAACAGCCCAATGAGTGATCCTAAGCAACCGTCTGGCGAAGGAAAGGAATCCGTAGACTCCCTGTGGGCTGACGCGTTTGACGAACAGCAGTCGTCCGAGAAGGCGAGTGCCGCCACCGAGGGCGTGTTTAAAACGCTGGAAGCGCAGGACGCCATCGGCAGCCTGCAAGATATCGATCTGATCCTGGATATTCCGGTCAAGCTGACGGTAGAGCTTGGCCGTACCAAAATGACCATCAAAGAGCTATTGCGTCTGTCGCAAGGTTCGGTGGTCGCGCTCGACGGGCTGGCCGGCGAACCGCTGGATATCCTGATTAACGGTTACCTGATCGCACAGGGTGAAGTGGTGGTGGTCGCCGACAAGTTCGGCGTACGCATTACCGACATCATCACGCCGTCCGAACGTATGCGCCGCCTGAGCCGCTAATGAACGCCAACGCCAGCGTGCAGACGCACACCGTGCAACCGGCAGCCGCCCCGGCGTTGCCGGCCGGTTCGGTATTGACCCAGGTGGGCAGCGCACTCGGCGCGATCCTCCTGCTGATCCTGCTGGCCGGCTGGCTGTTTCGCCGGTTGGGATTTGCCCCGCAGGCGCGCAACGCCGCGTTGCTCAACCTCCGTGCCAGCTGTCAGGTCGGCCAGCGCGAGCGGGTAGTGGTGGTTGAAGTGGATAATACCTGGCTGGTGCTGGGCGTTACCGCGCAAAGTATCACGCCGTTGCATACGCTAAGCACGCCGCCCGCTGCGGCCAAAGCCGCGCCGGCGGCGGACTTTCGCCAATTGATGCACAAAATTCTGCAACACCCGGAAAAATCGGCATGAACCACACTCGGTCTCTCCCACCTGCGACGCCGCTGCGCAGCCGCGCTCTCGCCCCGCTGCTTGCCCTGGTTCTGCTGGCGTTAAGCCCGTCGGCCATGGCGCAGTTGCCGGGGCTGATCAGCCAGCCGCTGGCCGGCGGTGGACAAAGCTGGACGCTGCCGGTGCAAACGCTGGTGCTGCTGACTTCCCTCAGTTTCCTGCCGGCGATGCTGTTGATGATGACCAGCTTCACGCGCATCATCATCGTACTCGGTCTGCTGCGCAACGCGCTGGGTACGCCAACGGCGCCACCCAATCAGGTAATGCTGGGGCTGGCGCTGTTTCTGAGCTTTTTCATTATGGCGCCGGTGTTCGACAAGGTGTATCAGGACGCTTATCTGCCGTTCAGCCAGGATAAGATCAGCATGGAGACGGCAATCGATCAGGGCGCGCAGCCGCTGCGCGAGTTCATGCTGCGCCAGACGCGTGAAGCCGACCTGGCGTTATATGCTCGCCTGGCCAATCTGCCACCGCTGGCCGGGCCGGAGGCGGTGCCGATGCGCATTTTACTGCCCGCCTACGTCACCAGCGAACTGAAAACCGCCTTCCAGATTGGCTTCACGGTGTTCATTCCGTTCCTGATTATCGACCTGGTAGTCGCCAGCGTACTGATGGCGCTGGGGATGATGATGGTACCCCCGGCCACCATCTCCTTACCGTTCAAACTGATGCTGTTTGTGCTGGTGGACGGCTGGCAATTGCTGCTCGGCTCGCTGGCACAGAGTTTTTATTCGTAACGGAGAGCGCAATGACACCTGAATCCGTAATGGCGCTCGGCACCGAGGCAATGAAAGTTGCGCTGGCGCTGGCCGCGCCGCTGCTGTTGGCAGCGTTGATCAGCGGTTTGGTGGTCAGCCTGTTGCAGGCCGCCACCCAGATCAACGAAATGACGCTGTCTTTTATTCCCAAAATCCTGGCGGTAGTCGCCACCATCATCATCGCCGGGCCGTGGATGCTTAATTTACTGCTGGATTATATGCGCATGCTGTTCAGCAATCTGCCCAATCTGATTGGCTGAATATGCTGACCTTCGACAGCGGGCAAATCGGCGTCTGGCTCAGCCAGTATTTCTGGCCGTTGTTGCGCGTGTTAGCGCTGATCGCCACCGCGCCAGTGTTCAGCGAAAAACAAATCAGCAAAAAAGTGAAGATCGGCCTCGGCGGCCTGATCGTGCTGCTGGTGGCGCCCACCCTCCCCGCCAATAACATAGCGATTTTTTCCGTCGACGGCCTGTGGCTGGCCATACAGCAGATACTGATCGGCGTCGCGCTCGGGTTGACCATGCAATTCGCCTTCGCCGCAGTACGTACCGCCGGTGAGGTGATCGGCATGCAGATGGGGCTGTCGTTCGCCACCTTCTTCGATCCGTCCGGCGGGCCGAACATGCCGGTACTGGCGCGCTTGCTCAATCTGTTGGCGCTGCTGCTGTTTCTGGCTTTTGACGGCCATTTATGGCTGATTTCACTGCTGGCGGACAGCTTCCACACGCTGCCGATCCAGGCACAGCCGCTAAACGGTAACGGTTTTCTGGCGCTGACACAGGCCGGCTCGCTGATTTTCATCAATGGCCTGATGCTGGCATTGCCGCTGATCTGTCTGCTGCTGACGCTCAACCTGTCGCTCGGCCTGCTTAACCGTGTAACGCCGCAACTGTCAGTGTTTGTCATCGGCTTCCCGGTGACCATGACCATCGGCATTCTCACCCTCGGCCTGATGATGCCGATGCTGGCACCGTTCTGCGAGCACCTGTTTGGTGAAGTGTTTGATCGGTTGGCAACGGTGATTGGCGGTATGGCAAGCTGAACCGCGGGTTATGCCCGCTTGAGCGGCCGGTTACCACGACGACATAAAAAAAGCCCGTCGCTCAAGCCTTGGTGGGAGAAAGAACGACGGGCCAAACAGCGCGCCCGGTTTAAGAATTCCCCACGCGGCGCGTTGGCCGGCAGCGTCTTCTCAGCGCGCCAAAAGGAGCCTGCCGAGACGCGAAGTAGTCGGCAGGATAGAACGGGGTTAGCGATTCATCTGGAACAGCGACATGCCCTGCATATCGCTGAAGGTTTTATAGGAGGCTTGCAGCGCGGCCTGCTGCATAAAGTAGGACGAGATTGCCTCGACCATATCCACATCCACCAGCGCGCTTAATTGCGCCTGATTGGTCATATCGCGATCTTTGCCAATGCTGTCCAGCGTATCCATTTCCTGCAATTGCGTGCCCAGCTCGGCGCGCACGCTCAACACGTTGTTGTAAGAGTTGTCCAGACCGCGGTTGGCCTTGTCCAACGCTGCGCTGACTTTTTCGCGGGTGGCGTCATCCGCACCCTGCAACGGCGTTTTCAACGCCGCCAGCGCCGTGTCGATGCTGTCAAACACGTTGGCGACCGGCGTGCTACCGTCTGGCTCCGGCTTCGGATTGCTGGTCAGCGTCATGAAAATGGCGTCACCGGTATGGCCAACGGTCATGGTGCGATTGGCATCCACCTTTTGTTCGATCGGCGTCGAACCGCCCTGGTAGCGGACCGAACCGTCGGCCTGCTGCACAAACGGCGGCTGGTCGTTTTTAAAACCGGCGAACATGTAGCGGCCATTGCCGTCGGTGCTGTTGGCCTGGCTCAGCAACTGATCCTTCATCCCCTGCAACTGGGTCGCCAGCGAAGCACGATCGTTATCGCTCAGCGTGCCGTCGCCGGCGTTGACGATCAGCGCCTTCATGTCCTTGATACCGCCGGTGACGTTCGACAGCACGGTTTCTTCCATCGACACGCTCTGCCGCGCGAAGGTGCGCGCCAGGGCGTACTGGCCGTTTTCCGCTTGCGCCTGCGACACCATAATCGCCTGCGAAGCCGCCAGAGGATCGTCCGACGGCGTCAGCACCTTTTTACCGCTGGATAACTGCTGCGCCGATTTCATCCACAGCGATTGATTATCGGTAAGGCCGCTCATGTTTTGTTGATACATCATGCTGGTACTCATGCGCATGGTGTGGATTCCTTCTGCTATCAGCGAATGGACAGGATGGCGTCAAACAGCGAACTGGCGGTTTGGATCACCTGGGCGTTAGCCATGTAGTACTGCTGGAAACGCAGCAGTTCGCCGTATTCTTCGTCCAGGTTGACGCCGGACACCGACTGTTGCTGTACCGTCAACTGCTTGACGATGTTGCCCTGCGCCGCGCTGTTGCTTTTGGCGGTGGCGGTCTGGTTGCCGACGTTGCTCACCAGACTGGCGTAAGCGCCGGTCAGCGTCGCCTTGCCATCCACCAGTTTCCGGGTTTGCAGGTCGAGCAGTTTTTTGGCGTTGTCGTTATCGCCACGCCCGCCATCATCGCTACCTGCGGCGGCAATTTTTCCGGCATCGCTGATGGCCACCTTCAGGCTGCCCGCCACGTCGCTGACCGGTTTCACGGTAAAGCTGTCATTCTTTTGCGCGTTGCCGTCAATGCTGACCTGCAACCCCTCAAATTCCAGCGTCGGCTTGCCGCTGGCGTCGGTACCGGCGCTGGCGGTAACCGGGGTGTTGTCCGACAGGCGCGTGACCTGCCAGTTGTTACCGTCGAACTCCACGCGGTAATCGCTGGCTTTCACCTTGCCGGTGTCGGTATAGGACACGCCGAGGGTGGCGTCGCCAGCGTTGCGGGTGTTTTCCACCACCCTGCCGCCGCTGAAGCTGAAGAAATCGCCACCGGCGTCGCCGTTGATGTCAAAACCGTCCCGGTGTTGCCGGTTAAAATTGTCCGCCATCGCCAGGGCAATCTGCCCAAGCTGGTTACGCGCGCTGTCCAGCGCTTCGCTGCGGAACTTCAACACGCCGCTGACGCTGCCGCTGACGATCTGCCCTTGCGGGATTTCGCTGGCGCCCGAGCCGCGGTTATAGCCCAGCGTCAAACGCGACGGATCCTGGCTGGACGGTATCGCCTCCACCTGATAGGCGTTGTTGCCCTGCACCAGCGTCAGGCCATTGGCGAAAGAGACGCTATACGCATCGCCGTCCTGCTGGGTCACCTGCACGCCGACTATCTGATTCAGTTCGCTCACCAGCTGGTCGCGCTGATCGAGCAATGCGTTCGGCTCACCGCCGCCGCTGCCGCGCAAGCGCGTGATGTCCTGGTTCAGTTTGGCAATCTGCTGACTGTAGTTGTTGATTTGTACCGCACTGTCGCTCAGTTGCTGATTGACGCCGCTTTCCATGTCGCGCAGGTATTTATCGGTGTTGTTAAACTGGTTCACCAGGCCGTTGGCCTTGCCCAGCACGGTATTGCGCGACGCATCGTCACCGGCATTGCTGACCAGGTTTTGCAGATTGCTGAAGAAGTCCTGCATGCTGGTGGACAAGGTATTGGTTTTATCCGCCAGCAGATTATCGATTTGCGACACCTTTTCGAAATACGCATCGTGCGCACCAGCCTGGCTTTGCGCGCCGCGCAACTGATTGGTGATGAACTGATTGTATTCACGGTTGACGCTGGTCACGGTGACGCCGTTGCCGATAAAACCGGACATGGTGCCCATCCCGCCGTTTTGCGCCAGAATCGCCGTCTGCCGGTTGTAGCCGGCAACGTTGTAATTGGAAATATTGTTGCTGACGGTGCTAAGCGCCACCTGCGCCGCATTCAGACCACTCATCGCGGTGTTGATTAAGCTATTAGACATTGGGGTTCCTTGTCGCTGGCCCACAGGGTTTAATCATGCTGCTGAACCTCTGCGCTCAGCCTGTCTGGGTTATCGGCCGCAAAGCGCAGAACTTGAGAGCAAAATACGCCTAGAACAGTTCTTGCAGATCGTGACTATAGGCCTTTGCCACCTGTTCCCCGGCGTTCTTTATTTGCTGGATCACGCTGACCAGCTTTTTGGCGTACTGCGGATCGGTGGCGTAACCGGCCTGTTGCAGCGCATAGGCCGCCTGTTCCGGACTGCGCGCGGCGGCAACGCTGGCGTAACGCGGATTGCCGGTCAGCAGTTTGACGTAATCGGCTATCGCCTCGACGTAGGAGCCGTACACCCGGAAACGCGCCTTGATCTTCTTGGCCGCGCCCTGCTCGAATTCGCTGGTAACGATCTCCGTCACCGGCCCGTCCCAACTGCTGCCGGCCTTGATGCCGAACAGGTTGTAGCTTGGCGAACCGTCGGCGGTCGGGATCTCACGCTGGCCCCAGCCGGATTCCAGCGCCGCCTGCGCGACGATCAACTGATGCGGAATACCGCTTTGCTGACTGGCCACCCGTGCCGGCATCGACAGTCGGGCCACAAAGTTGCCGTTGGTCAACGACGGCACCGTCGGCGGCGTTTGCGGCATGGCGCGCCGCACCAGTTGCTCCAGCGTCTGGTTCGGCAAGCTTTGCAGCGTCTGCCTGTCAAACGTCAACTGCGCCGGCGTAAAGCTATCCAGCGCCATCGGCCGCGTACCGGCGGCTTCGCTCGGTCGCGCGCCGGCGCTGCCCAGCTGTTTCACCATCATTTCCGCCAACCCCAGGCCTTTTTGCGACATCTGCTGGGCAATTTGCTGATCGTACAGCGAGGTATACAACCGGGTCTGATCGCTGCTCAGCGCACCGTCCTGCGGCAGCGCGGCACGCATGCTTTTCAGCATCATCTGCACGAACATCCCTTCCACCTGCTGGGCAACCTGCTTCAGATTGCCGTGCGGATCGGCGGCGGCGGCGGTTTTTAGCCCATTCAGCGCCTGAGCGTCGTACGCCGCCCCGGACAGGCTCATCAGATCGCGACTCATCAGATAATTTCCAATTTGGCTCGCAGACAGCCGGCGCTCTGCATCGCCTGCAAAATCGACATCAAATCGATCGGCGTTGCCCCGAGCGCGTTCAGGGCGCGGATCACATTGTTCAGATTGGCGCTGGCGTTGATTTTTTGCAGCGAACCGCCCTGCTGCTGCATGGAAATCTGGGTATTTGGCGTCACCACCGTTTGCCCGCCGCCGAACGGCGTATTCGGCTGGCTGACCGTATTCTGCCGATCGACCACCACTGACAGATTACCCTGCGCCACCGCGCAGGAATCCAGTATCACTTCACGATTCATCACCACCGAGCCGGTGCGCGAATTGATGATCACCTTGGCGTCCATCGCGCTGACGTTGACGTTGATATTCTGAATATCCGCCAGGAAGCGCACCTGTGAACTATTGCCAGCAGGCACCAGCACCTTGACGGTACGCGCATCCAGCGGCGTGGCGGTGCCATAGCCGCGCTGACGGTTGATGGCGTCGCTGATCTGCTGGGCCAGCGTAAAGTCTTCATCATTCAGTTGCAGGTTGATTTCACCACTCTGGCCAAAGGTGCTCGGCAATTCACGCTCAATTACCGCCCCGTTGCTGATGCGCCCGCCGTTCAGCTGATTCACCTGCACGCTGCTGCCGCCGGCCGCCGCACCGGCGCCGCCCACCAGCACGTTACCCTGCGCCAGCGCATAGACCTGATTATCCGCCCCCTTTAGCGGCGTCATCAGCAAAGTGCCGCCGCGCAGGCTTTTGGCGTTGCCCATCGAGGACACCACCACGTCAATGTTCTGTCCGCTGCGGGCAAACGGCGGCAGCTTGGCGGTAACCATCACCGCGGCAACGTTTTTCAGTTGCATATTGGTTCCCGGCGGCACGGTGATCCCCAACTGCGACAGCATGTTGCTCAGGCTCTGGGTAGTGAACGGCGTCTGCATGGTCTGGTCGCCGGAACCGTCCAGCCCCACCACCAGCCCATAGCCGATCAATGCGTTGTCGCGAACGCCCTGCACCGTGACCAGATCGCGAATGCGTTCCGCCGCCACTGGCAGGCTGATTGCCGCCGCCAGCAGCGCCATGAGTAAATTTTTCAGCATCGTGCAATCCTTAATACGGTGACAGGTTCAGGAAGAAGCGTTGTAACCACCCCATGGTCTGCGCTTCATTGATATAGCCGTTGCCGACGTATTCAATGCGAGCGTCCGCCACCTGGGTCGAGGTCACCGAGTTGTTGCCGCTAATGGTGCGTGGATTGACCACGCCGGAGAAGCGGATGAATTCAGTGCCCTGATTGATGGCGATCTGTTTTTCCCCCACCACGTGCAGATTGCCGTTGGCCAATACCTGATTGACGGTGACGGTAATGGTGCCATTGAAGGTATTGTTGGCATTGGCGCCCCCCTTGCCACCAAACGTGTTGTCACCGGACATTTCCATGTCGGCGCGCGCGTTGCCAAACAGGCCGTCAAGGTAGCGCGGGGCGGTGGCAACGCCGAACTTGCTGCTGCCATTGCGGCTGGCATTGGCCGAAGAACTTTTGCTGGCGCTGACATTTTCCTGCAGCACGATAGTCAGGGTATCGCCGATGTTACGCGGCCGACGATCCTCAAACAGCGGCTGATAGCCGTAGTTCATCGGCTGCACGGTCTGGAAAATCGAACCGTTGGGCATCGGCGCGCTGGCCGGCGCCGGCTGTGCGCTGGTTGAACCGTCGACCAGCGGTTTATGCGGAATATAGGCGCAGCCGCCGATAGTCAACATCAGCATGCCTGCCAAAACGCGTGTTGCCTGCTGCGGCAGGTTAGCCGTCAAAAGTGTGGTGCCCACAAATATCGCCTTTGTTTACCAGGGGTGTTACAACGGGCACAGCATGCTGCGCCCCCAGGCCGCCAGTGCCCGCGCCGCTTACAGCTGCGTCAGTTTCTGCAGCATCTGATCGGAGGTGGAAACCGCCTTGCTGTTGATTTCATACGCGCGCTGCACCTGGATCATATTGACCAACTCTTCCGCCACGTTGACGTTAGAGGTTTCAACATACCCCTGATACAGCAGCCCGGCGCCGTTGAGACCCGGGGTGCTTTCATTCGGCGCGCCGGAGCTCTCGGTTTCCTGATACAGATTCTCGCCAACGCTTTCCAGGCCGCTGTCGTTGATAAAGGTGGTCAGCGTCAGTTGACCAACCTGCTGTGCCGCCGTCTGGCCCTGCTGGGTGACGCTGACGATACCGTCGCGCCCAACGGTAATGCTCAGGGCGTTGGCGGGAATGGTGATCGCCGGTTGCACCTGAAAACCGCTGGCGGTGACCAACTGGCCGTTCTGATCGATCTGGAACGACCCGTCGCGGGTATAGGCCTGGCTGCCGTCTGGCAACATCACCTGAAAATAGCCTTGCCCCTTGATAGCCACGTCTTTGCTGTTATTGGTCTGCGACAGGTTACCCTGGCTGTGCAGCCGTTCGGTGGCCACCGGACGCACGCCGGTGCCGATCTGCAGGCCGGACGGCAAGGTGGTTTGCTCGGAGGACTGCGCCCCTGGCTGACGCATGGTTTGATACAGCAAATCTTCAAATACCGCACGCTGGCGCTTGAAACCGTTGGTACTGACGTTCGCCAGATTGTTGGCAATCACGTCCATATTGGTCTGCTGCGCATCGAGACCGGTTTTGGCAATCCATAATGATGGGATCATTCTGCTCTCCTGGAGCGGGTCGTTCAGGCATCACCGCCGCCGCATCAAGCCTCGGACGGCGCATGAACGGCGGCATGACAGCCTGGCTCAGCTCATTGACAACAATGAGTTGGCGCGTTGTTCATTCTCATCCACGCTGTGGATGACCTTCATCTGCATTTCAAAGCGTCGGGCATTGGCGATCATGTCGACCATGGTTTCCATCGGCTTGACATTGCTGCCCTCAATCACCCCCGGCATTACCCGCACCAGCGGATCGTTTTGCAGCTGGTTACCGCGTTGCTGGCGAGTGGCCGGCGTCAGATGGAACAGGCCGTCATCGCCGCGCATCACTTCTGTGGCGTCGGCCCTGACCAGCTTCAGCCGGCCGATTTGCGCAATGGTGTTGGGTGGATCGCCAGGGTTGAGCGCTGAAATGGTGCCGTCGGCGGCGATGGTGATTTCTGCCTGCGGCGGCACCTCAATCGGGCCGCCGTCGCCCATCAACGGCACGCCCTGCACCGTCAGCTGCCCGGTGGACGAAATCTGGATATTACCGTTGCGGGTATAGGCTTCGCTGCCATCCGCCTGCTGCAAGGCCAGGAAACCATCCTGTTGCAGCGCCACGTCGAGCGGGCGTCCGGTGTAGTTCAGCGCCCCCTGACTCATGTCGGCGCCCGGCGTCGAGGCGGTGACCAGCGTGCGCGTTTGCAGGCTCGGGCCGTCCACCGGCACCGCACGCAGCGCCGCCAGCTGCGCGCGGAAGCCCGGCGTCGAGGCGTTGGCCAGGTTATTGGCGGTAATCGCCTGCTGATCTAACGTCTGCCGCGCCGCGCCCATGGCGGTATAAATCGCGTGGTCCATTGCTTACCCCTTGACGCGATTAACGCAGGCTGACCAGCGTTTGCAGGATCGAATCCTGGGTTTTGATGGTTTGCGCGTTTGACTGATAGTTACGCTGCGCGACGATCATGTTGACCAGTTCCTGGCTCAGATCGACGTTGGAAGCTTCCAGCGCGCCGCTGGTCAGGTTGCCGAACCCGCCACCGCCGGCAGTGCCGACCCGCGGCTGCCCGGATGCTCCGGTTTCCTGCCACACGTTATCGCCCTTCGACGCCAGACCTTCCGGGTTGGAGAAATTGGCCAGCACGATTTGACCCAGTACCTGTTTCTGCTGGTTGGAGTAAATGCCAACCACGGTGCCGTCTTTTTCGATCTGGAAGTTGTTGTATTCCCCGGCGGTATAGCCGTTCTGCGCCACTTTGCTCACCGAGTCGCTGCCAACGTTCTGCTGCATGCTGCCGGCAAAGCTGAGCGTGAAGTTCTGTGCTGGTGCACCGTCTTTGGCAGACATCGGGATGGTCAGATTGAAGTCGGCGGTTGCCACACCATTGGCATCCAGCGTTTCGGTCAGCGCGCCGCTTGTATTGAAGTTCAGGCTACCGGCCTTGGCGGCCGGGGCGCCGGTGACGCTGCCGTCCTGGGTATAGACATCCCATTTGTTGTCGGCGGTTTTGACAAAATAGGCGTTCACGTTATGCGCATTGCCCAATGAGTCGTAGGTAGTAATGGTGTTTACATAGTTGTAAGAATCCGATTTGTTCGGATCGAAGGTGCCGTTGGCTGGTACGCTGTGGGTCGATTTCAGGTTGGCGACCATGCTGCCGGAGGTAGTCGATTTGGCGTTCATCATGCCTTCCGGAATGCTCAGCGGCACCGGATCCGCCCCCTGCTGAATGGTCGGTGGTGTACCGGCCGCCGGATAACCGGTCAGATTCAGCCCCTGCATGTTGACCAGGTTGCGGTTTTCATCCAGCTTGAACTGGCCATTGCGGCTGTAGAAAATGCCGCCGTCGCTGTCCTGCATGCGGAAGAAGCCGTTTTCGGTGATGGCAACGTCCAGTGCACGGTTGGTGCTGGTGGTCGTGCCACCGTTGAAGTTCTGGGTGATGCCAGCCACTTTGACGCCCAGCCCGACCTGTGAACCGGCAAACATGTCGGCAAAGGACACGCTGCCGGACTTGAAGCCGGCGGTCGCCGAGTTGGCAATATTGTTACCGATCACGTCCAGATTAGTGGCCGCCGCATTTAAGCCGCTGACCGCCTGAGAAAAGGCCATGTGTAGTCTCCAAAACGAATATCAATTGAAATAGCCGCAGCTGAAATACTGCGTGTCGAGGCTGCATACCGCCCCTTTACAAGATCTGTCGCACGTCTTCAAGCGACGCGCTGCCCGCCAGACCAAGATCCAGCAAGGCGCCGTCGCCGTTGCGGGTAACGCCGTTCACCATCGCAAAGCGCAACGGGTTTGCCACCAACTGTTCGCCGTTGCTCTTGGCGTTCAGCGCCACGCTATAGGCGCCGTCCGGCGCGTTGCTGCCGTCTTCCAGCGTGCCGTCCCAGGTGAACGCATGCACGCCGGCGGTCAGCCCGCCGACCTCGATGGTGCGTACCACCTTGCCGCTGGCGTCACTGATGGTGGCAGTGACGCTGTCCGCCGCCCGTTCCAGCTCGACGCCGAACGGCGTGGTGCTGACTTTGCCTTCTTTGCTGCCAACCAGAATGTCTTTCCCCGGCACCATCACTCCGTGGCCGATCAGCGCACTGGCCTGCAGCGACTGGTTGCTGTTGATCTGGCCGGAAATGGCACCGAGCGTGGTATTGAGTTTTTCGATGCCGCTGACGGTATTGATCTGCGCCAATTGCGAGGTCAGCTCATTGTTCTGCATCGGGTTGGTGGGATCCTGATTTTTCAACTGCGCCACCAGCAGCGTCAGGAAACTGTTGTGCAGATCCTGGCTGGTGTTGCCGCCGACGCTGCGGTTGGCGTTAACGCCGGCGACGGTGTTGTCCAGTGGTTCATTGGTGGTTGCGGCAATGCCCATGGGGAGCTCCGGTTATTGACCCAGCGTCAGGGTTTTCATCATCATCGATTTGGTGGTGTTGAGAACTTCAACGTTGGCCTGATAGCTGCGCGAGGCGGAAATGGTGTTGACCATTTCGCCCACCACGTCGACGTTGGGCATACGCACATAACCTTTGGCATCCGCCAGCGGGTTGCCCGGTTGAAACACCAGGCGCTCCGGCGCGGGATCGTCGACGATGCTGGCCACGCGCACGCCGCCGGTTGACTGGCCGGGCGCGGCGGCCACCTCAAACACCACCTGCTTGGCGCGGTAAGGTTGCCCATCCGGCCCACTGACGCTGTCGGCGTTGGCCATGTTGCTGGCGCTGACGTTCAGACGCTGCGATTGGGCTGACAACGCCGAGCCGGAAATATCAAAAATATTGAGTAACGACATAGGTTTTATCCTGATTGCAACACTGACATCATTCCCTTGATCTGGCCGTTGAGCAGCGTCAGATCGGTTTGGTATTTCAGGCTGTTATCGGCGAAATTGGTACGTTCGCGATCCATATCCACCGTATTGCCGTCGATCGATGGCTGATCCGGCACGCGGAACAGCAAATCCAGCTGCGGCGGCTGCAGGTTTTGCGCCGGAATGTGCCGCGCCGACGTCAGGCTAAGCGCCACGCCGCTACCGCTGGCGCGCCCTTGCGCCATCACCTTGTTCAACTGGCTGGCAAAATCGATGTCCCGTGCCTGATAGCCGGGGGTGTCTGCGTTGGCAATATTGCCCGCCAGAATTTCCTGCCGCTGGGCGCGCAGGTTCAGCGCCTCCTGCCCAAAACGCAGAGCAGCGTCCAGTTTGTCGAGCATGCTCCCTCACGAGGTTGGAATTTGGAGCCGACAGCATAAACGCCCCCCTTGCCACGCTATCGCGGGAATAAGGGCAAAATGCGTCGCTATTTGTCTGCTTAGCCGGCCAACACTCGGGGTACACTTGGCACGGAGACAATCGACCGCGCTTGGGACATGGCGCACGCCACTGTCATCAACGTCGAGGAGCCGGGATGAAGAGAGGATATCTGTTGCTGATGGCGCTGCTGTTTAGCTTCAACGCACGCGCCGAGGATCTGGCGGCGCAGATCGACAGTTTTATCAAGGCGCAGTTCGGCGCTAGCCCGGTCGCGGTGACGGTACGGGTTCGCACCCCTGCCGCGCAATGGCCGCCCTGCGCACGCCCGCAGCTGGCCTTGGCCAGCAACGCGCGCCGCTGGGGTAATATCAGCGTTTCCGCCCGTTGCGGGCAGCAGCGCAGCTTTATACAGACCCAGGTGCAGGTGGTCGGCCGTTATCTGGTGACGGCGCGCAGTATCAGCGCCGGCAGCATCCTGACCGCTGAAGACGTGACGCTGAAAACCGGCCGTCTGGATACGCTGCCGCCGCGCATGCTGTCCGACAGCCGTCGTGCGATAGGTGCGGTCAGTCTGCGCAATCTCGGCCCCGGTCAGCCGTTGACGCTGTCGATGCTGCGGCGCGCCTGGGTTATCAAGGCCGGCCAACCGGTACAGGTAACCGCACAGGGCGAGGGCTTTAGCATCAGCGGCGCTGGCAAGGCGATGAACAATGCCGCCGCCGACGATCGCGTACGCGTGCGCATGTCCTCGGGCCAAATCGTCAGCGGTATCGCCGGCGACGATGGCGCCATCCGCGTGACGTTATAAAAAAGTAAAGGTTTGCCACACCGTGCCGATACTACAACCATAACACCCAGTTAACGCCTCCACGGGCAACAAACGCCATAACCGCCACGTGTGGTCGTGGTGATGGAGATTGAACATGAGTATCGAACGCACTCAACGGTTACCAGCCGTTCCGGCGGTACAGCCACGCGACACCGCAGCGGAAAACAGCCTTAAACCGCCAAAAAATGCGCACTCGGAAACTGGCGTCAGCGCTACGCAGGTCAAACTGAGCGATGCACAAGCGCGCCTGATGCAACCGGGCAGCCAGGATATCGATATGGGCCGGGTGGAAGCCATCAAACAGGCTATCCGCAACGGCGATTTGAAAATGGATGCCGGCAAAATTGCCGACGCGCTGCTGCAAGAGATGCAAAACGACAACCCGATCGCTCCCGCCCGCGGCTGAGCGGTCCGAACTCGGTGGTTAACGGAAGGTAATCAATCAAGATGGAAAGCCTGGCGCAGCACCTGGATAAACTGCTGGAAACGCTCGACGCGCTGGACAGCGTGCTGGCGCAAGAACACAACCTGCTTTGCGCCGGGCCGTTGCCGGGCGTGGCATTGCAACGTATTACCGACGGCAAGAGCCAACTGTTGGCCACGGTGAATTACCTGGAACAACGGCGACTGGAGCTGGAGCACGCCAGCCACCTGCAGGCGCCCTATGCCGGCGTAGCGACGCTGGCAGCGCGTTGGCAGCAGATCCAGCAGATTGGCCAGCGCCTGCGCGACAGCAATCAGCATAATGGCCTGCTGCTCAGCCGCCATATCGAGCACAACGCCGCCGCGCTGACGGTGCTGAACAGGCACAATAAAACCCTGTACGGCCCCGATGGCCAATCGCGGGCCGGCAGCGTGCTGGGGCGCAAAATCGGCGTATAGTCACCCGGCACATCTGCGGCATTCAGCCGCCGGATGCCGTTGCCTATTTGGCGATACGCCGTGCAAGCGGGTTGAAACAGCATTCAAGCCGTTATCAATTCATGGCTAACAGCGCGCACATCCTGCGCTCGCGCCTTCCATTCAACGCATTTTCTGTCCAGTCTCTCTGCCGGTGAAATCACTTGCTCTATACCCTTCATGGGTATAGATAGGTTCAACAGGGAGTCGCAATGGTTGATATTTATCTCAGCAAAACCTTTCAAGCCTTTGCCGCAAAAAAACGCATCAGCGATAGCACGCACCTTTGACATGCTGTGTCTGCGGCCGGTAAAACACTATACGCCCGCCGATATCCGCGCGCTGCGCGAGCGTGAAAACGTCAGCCAGCCGGTGTTTGCCCTGTATCTGAACGTCAGTAAAAAAGCGCTGCAAAAATGGGAGCGCGGAGAAGCTCAACCCGACTCGGCCGCCATGAAGCTGCTGTCACTGGTGGAGCACAACGGTTTGACAATCCTCGGCTGAACGCTATTGGTAATTGACAATCAGCTGGTTGCTCAGTACCCGCAGCGGCGGGAACACCGTACCGCGCGTTTGAATCGAGTAAACAAAGTAAAATTCGCCGTTGGCAAGCTCCCCTTGCAACGCCTCGCTGCGGCCGCTGCCCCCCTCTAGCGCTATGCAGCGCCCCGGCATGCATAATTCAACCCGCAGCCCGGCGGGTGCGCTGGATGCCAGCCGGTAGCGCCAGCTAATGCTGGTAATGCGCGCGCTGGCCTCTGGCAATGCGTTCGGTGGGCGTAGCGGCGGCGATGCCAAGCGCACCCCGCCATGGCCGAGTGAAACGCCCACGCTGTCGGCCACCCAGGAGCCGGAAACCGCCTGCACCGACCCGGCGGCCAAACCCCAGAGCACAGCCAGGACACGCCACATCATGCCGCACCGATGGTGGCGGTCATGCGAATTTGCCGCTCGTCGTTGATTTCCAGGTTCGACAGCACCACCATTTGCGGCAGGCTGCGGCGCAGAAAGCGCGTCAGTAGTGCGCGCAAGGCGTGGTTAACCAGCAGCACCGGTGGCGCGCTGAGCATTTCCTGGCGTTGCAGCGCCTGTCGCGCCTGATCCAGCAAACGATCCGCCAACCCCGGCTCCAGACCGCCGCCACCTTGCAGCGCCTGCAACAGCAAGCGTTCAAGCTGGGTATCCAGCCCGATAACCTGTATTTCGCCCTGACCCGGGAACCACTGCTGGGTAATGGCGCGTCCGAGCGCCACCCGTACCACGGTAGTCAATTCGTACGGATCGCTCTGTGCCGGCGCATGCTCCGCCAGCGTTTCAATAATGGTGCGCATATCACGAATCGACACCCGCTCCGCCAACAGATTCTGCAGCACTTTATGCACCGTGGTCAGCGACACTACTCCGGGGATAAAATCTTCGGTCAGCTTTGGCATTTCCTGCGTGACGCGATCGAGCAATTGCTGCGCCTCCTGACGGCCAAACAGTTCACTGGCGAACTGGCCAATCAGGTGATTCAAATGCGTCGCCACCACCGTGCTGGCTTCCACCACGGTAAAGCCCTGGATCTGCGCCTGTTCGCGCAGCGCGCTGTCAATCCACACCGCCTCCAGTCCAAAGGCCGGATCGACGGTTTTTTCTCCCGCCAGCGTGCCGGCGGCATTGCCGGGGTTAATCGCCAGCCAGCGCCCCGGATGCGCTTCGCCGCTACCGATCTCTACCCCCTTCATCAGAATGCGGTAGCTGGCCGGCGGCAATTCCAGGTTATCGCGAATGTGCACCACCGGCGGCAGATAGCCCATTTCCTGGGCAAACTTCTTGCGTATGCTGCGAATACGGCCGAGCAGTTCGCCATCCTGCTGGAAGTCGACCATCGGGATCAGTCGATAGCCGACCTCCATGCCGAGCGGGTCTTCCAGCTGTACGTCAGACCAACTGGCCTCCACCGCCTGTGGGTTGTCTTGCGCTACCGTCGGTTCAGGGGGCTGCACTGGCTGCCGCTCACGCCCGCGCAGCCACCAGGCCAGGGCGAGCAAGGCGGCGGTAAACAGCAGGAACACCAGATTCGGCATACCCGGCACCATGCCGAGCAACCCCAGCACGCCGGCGCTGAGCAGCATGACCCGCGGATTGTTGAACAGTTGACCGACCATCTGTTCACCGACGTCCTGATCGGTCGCCACGCGGGTGACGATCACCCCGGCCGCCGTCGAGATCACCAGCGCCGGGATCTGTGCCACCAGACCGTCACCGATAGTCAGCAAGGTGTAGCTTTCGGCAGCGCTGCCGAGTGACATGCCATGCTGGATAACGCCAACCAGCAAACCGCCAACCACGTTAATCACCATGATCATCAGACCGGCAACCGCGTCGCCGCGCACGAACTTGCTGGCGCCGTCCATCGAGCCGTAAAAGTCTGCTTCCTGCGTCACTTCGGCGCGGCGCTTTTTCGCTTCGTCTTCGCCAATCAGGCCGGCGTTGAGATCGGCGTCGATCGCCATCTGCTTGCCCGGCATGCCGTCCAGCACAAAACGCGCGCCAACTTCGGCAATGCGCCCGGCGCCCTTGGTGATCACCATAAAGTTGATCAGCACCAGAATGATAAACACCACGATGCCGATGGCGAAGTTACCGCCAACCAGAAAATGACCGAAGGCTTCCACTACCCGCCCTGCCGCAGCGGAACCAGTGTGTCCTTCCATCAGGATGATGCGCGTCGACGCCACGTTCAGCGACAGGCGCAGCAAGGTGGAAAACAGCAATATGGTCGGGAACGCGGCGAACTCCAGCGTCCGCTGGGTGAACATCGCCACCAGCAGCACCATGATCGACAAGGCAATATTGAAGGTAAACAGCAAATCGAGGATAAAGGCCGGCAATGGCAGCACCATCATCGACAATATCAGCAGGATAAGGATCGGGCCGGCCAAAACCTGCCACTGCGTATCTTTAAAATTACCCGGCAAACGAAGCAGGGAGGCCAAATTAGCCATCGGCGTTACTTTCTCCAGCAAAATCCAGTGCTTCCGGCACCGGTAAACGTTCAGGTTTTTTCGGGATCAACCCCCCTTCGCGCTGCCAGCGACGCAGTTGATAGACCCAGGCCAGAACCTCGGCCACGGCAGCGTACAGGGTGGTGGGAATATGCTGTCCGATCTCGCTATGGCGATACAACGCACGCGCCAACGGCGGCGCCTCAAGCGTCGGTATGCGGTGCTGCGCCGCCAGCTCACGAATGCGCAACGCGATCTCGCCGGCTCCCTTGGCCAGTACCTTTGGCGCACTCATCTGCCTGTCGTTGTACTGCAATGCCACCGCGTAATGGGTCGGGTTGGTGACGATCACGTCAGCCTTTGGCACGTCGGACATCATACGGCGGCGGGCAATGGCCTGCTGTTGCTGTCGAATACGGCCCTTGACGTGCGGATCGCCCTCCTGTTCCTTGAATTCATCGCGAATGTCCTGCTTGGTCATCTTCAGCTTTTTAATGTGGCTCCATAGCTGATAAAACACATCGAACGCCACCATCGGCACCAGCCCGAGCACCACCAGCAAGCCGCAGAAAATCACCATTTGCAACGCATTGGCTAACGCGTCCAGCGGCTGCTGCGTCACCAGGTGCAGCATCGCCGCCCAGTTGTGCCACAGAAACACCCCGGTCACCCAGCCGACCAGCAAGGCTTTCAGGACGCCTTTCAGCAACTCCGCCAGCACCTGACTGGAAAATATGCGTTTCAGACCGGAAAGCGGATTCAAACGTTTCAGATCGAACTTGAGGGATTTGCCGCTAAACAGAATGCCACCCAGCAGCATCGGCGCGGTCAAGGCCACCAGCACCAGTCCGGCCATCACCGGCAGCAGCGCCCATACCGCCTGGCGCAATAGCATGCCAAGCTGATGCAGCATTTGCCGGTCGTTGTTGACCATGCCGTGATCAAAGTGCAGTCCATCGGTCAGCATCTGCGCCAGCTGTCGCGCCAGATTGCTGCCGCCGCCCCACAAGATGGCCAACCCGGCGATCAGCATCAGGATCGATGTCAGTTCGCGTGAACGCGGGATCTGGCCCTCTTCGCGCGCTTTTTCCACCCGGTGGGGAGTGGGAGCTTCGCTTTTTTCCAGATCGCTGTCTTCAGCCACGGCGGCACCCTGTGTGGGGAACGAATAAAATTGCCGCCAGCATGCCAAAAAAAACCCGACTTCATTGATGGAACAGCGGGGAAAAAGGTAGGTTATTTAAAGGATGGTCCAGCAGGAGTCAGCTGATGCCAACCGTTGCCGTGCGGCTCCGGCGGTTACTGCCTGCCGGTATGCAGCGTGGCACGCTGCGGCAAGTCGCAGCGGGCGCAGCGCGATGGCGCGCCCGCGGTCGTTCAGAATCCGAGGCTGTCGAGCAGGTCGTCCACCTGATCCTGACTGGCCACCACGCCAGCGGCAGAGGCGTCCAGTTGAGGTCCGTTGAGCAACTCTTCATTGGCGCGTTTGGTGCGCGCTTCCGGTTCCGGGATATTTTCCATCAACACCATCAGCAGCTGCTTTTCAATTTCCTGCACCACATCCATCATGCGTTTGATCACCTGGCCGGTCAGATCCTGAAAGTCCTGCGCCATCATGATTTCCAGCAGTTGTGCGTTGGTAAACGCAGTGTGCTCCGGTACCCGATCCAGATACTGGCGGGTATCGCTCACCAACGAACGCGCATCCGACAGTTCGAGCGGGTTGGCAAACCAGTCATCCCAACGCCCTTTCAGCGTTTTGGCCTGTGACTCCAGCTCAGCCTGACGCGGCTGGGCCGCTTCTACGCAGTTCAGCGCACGTTCCGCCGCCTGCGCCGTCATGGTAACCACATAGTCCAGGCGGTCGCGTGCATCCGGTATCGCTTCTGCCGCCTGGGCAATCGCCTGATCGAGTCCCAGTTCGCGCATGCTGTCGCGCAGCATTCGCGTCAACTGGCCGATGCGCGAGATGATCTCTCCGGCGGTCGCTGCATCGCTGGCAGGCATCGGAATATCTCTCATTGCCGGTTCTCCTTACATGCCCAGTTTTTCAAAGATCTTATTCAGCTTCTCTTCCAGCGTCGCCGCCGTAAAAGGTTTCACCACATAACCACTGGCGCCAGCCTGTGCGGCGGCAATGATATTTTCCTTTTTGGCTTCCGCCGTCACCATCAGCACCGGCAACGCCGCCAACTGAGCGTCGGCGCGGATGGTTTGCAACAGCGCCAACCCGTCCATGTTCGGCATATTCCAGTCGGATACCACAAAATCAAAACCGCCAGCGCGCAGTTTGTTCAACGCATCCGCGCCGTCTTCGGCCTCTTCCACGTTATTGAAGCCCAGCTCTTTTAATAGATTCCTGACGATGCGACGCATGGTTGAGAAATCGTCCACCACCAAAAATCTGAGATTTGTATCCGCCATTGTGACTCCTAAGGTCGTTACTTTTACATGACGGCAGCCGAACCCCGGCCGCCTAAAATTAAATCCGCAGCGCCTGGCCGCCGGCGATTTGCGCCAGCATGCGCTGGCTGATGCGCTCCAGCTCCACCACCTCGTTGACGCCGCCGCTGGCTATCGCCTCACGTGGCATGCCGAACACCACGCAGCTGGCTTCGTTCTGCGCCAGGGTATAGGCCCCGGCACGATGCATTTCTAACATTCCCGCTGCGCCGTCGTTACCCATGCCGGTAAGGATCACCCCCAGCGCATTACGACCGGCAAACTGTGCTACCGAACGGAACAGCACATCCACCGACGGGCGATGGCGATTGACCGGCGGGCCGTCGTGCAGCTTCACCTGATAGTTGGCGCCGCTGCGCGCCAGCTCCAGGTGCCGGTCGCCCGGCGCAATGTAGGCGTGGCCCGGTAGCACACGCTCGCCGTCTTCGGCCTCTTTCACCGTGATCTGACACAGCTTGTTCAGGCGTTCGGCAAACGAACGGGTAAAGCCCGGCGGCATATGCTGGGTAATCAGCAGCGCCGGGCTGGTGGCCGGCAATGGTTGCAGCACCTGGCGAATCGCTTCCGTACCGCCGGTCGATGCGCCAATGGCGATCAGTTTTTCACTGCTCAACAGCGGCGTATGGCTGAGAATGGCCGGCGTCGGCGCGTTGGAGCGCTGCGGCAACCGCGCTTTGGCAGCGGTGCGGATCTTCTCGGCGATCAGTTCGCTGTAGGCCAGCATCCCTTCGCGAATGCCCAACTGCGGTTTGGTGACGAAATCCACCGCCCCCAGCTCCAGCGCGCGCAAGGTAATTTCCGAGCCCTTGCCGGTCAGCGAGGACACCATTACCACCGGCATCGGCCGCAAGCGCATCAGTTTCTCGAGGAAATCCAGCCCATCCATGCGCGGCATTTCAACGTCCAGCGTCAACACCTGCGGGTTGAATTTTTTGATCAGGTCGCGCGCCACCAAGGGGTCTGGCGCGGTCGCCACCATCTCCATATCGGGATGACCGTTGACAATTTCGGTCATCAGCTGTCGCATCAATGCCGAATCATCTACGCTTAGTACGCTGATTTTATTCATTACCTCTCCCTGGCCAGGCCATATACGGTTTGGCCACGCAAATAGAAATCGCGACTTATCTGGCTGAAGTTTTCGGAATGACCGGCAAACATCAACCCTCCCGGCTTCAGCAGGGGGACAAACCGCCGCAGGATACGTTCCTGGGTTGCCTTATCGAAATAGATCATCACGTTGCGACAGAAAATGGCGTCAAACTGCCCGGGCAGCGCCCATTCCGGCGCCAGCAGGTTCAACGGTTGAAAGTTCACCCGCGCCGCCAGTTCCGGTCGAACCCGCACCAGCCCCTGGTGTGGTCCGGTGCCACGCAGGAAATAGCGCTGCATCTGGCCCGGCGTCAGGGTACGTAAATCTTCCTGGCGATAGACGCCAGCCTCGGCCTTCTCCAGCACCTGGGTATCAATGTCGCTGGCCCACACCTGGCAGCCGGTGGCGCGTTGCCCCAGCGCTTCGCTCAACGTAATGGCGATCGAATAGGGCTCCTCGCCGGTCGATGCGGCAGTGCTCCAGACGCTGTAGCCGTTTGGCCGCGAGCGTGCATGCTCCGCCAAAATCGGGAAGTGATGCGCCTCGCGGAAAAACGCCGTCAGGTTGGTGGTCAGCGCGTTGATGAACGCCTGCCATTCGGCGCTGTTCGGATCGCTTTCCAACAGCGCCAGATAGTCGCCAAAGTCATGCAACCCCAACAGACGCAGGCGCCGCACCAGGCGGTTGTAGACCATCTCGCGCTTGTGGGCCGCCAGCACGATGCCGGCACGCTGATAGATCAGCTGGCTGATGCGGCGAAAATGCACGTCCGACAGCGGCAGTCGCTGCGCCATCTGGAGCAGTAAGGGGCTTTGCGGAGACGATGACGTCATATCGCCCCACCCGACCGTTTCAATCTCATGCTTGTTGACAATCTGATAGTTCCTTTACCTCAAGAGAAACGGCGTGCTGATGGCTGTCTGCTACGCTGAAGTTGTCGTCCGCCAGACGGAAAACCGCCACCGCATCCGCCAGCGTGATCGCCTGCTCCTCCAGCGTGGCGGCGGCCGAAGCGGCCTCCTCCACCAGAGCGGCGTTCTGCTGCGTGACCTGATCCATCTGGGTCACCGCCTGAGTCACCTGTTCGATGCCGCGGCTTTGCTCATCCGACGCGGAGGCGATTTCGCCCATGATATCGGTCACCCGCGTTACCGAGTGCACGATGTCCTGCATCGTCGAGCCGGAGTTTTCAACCAGCGTCGACCCTTGCTTGACCCGGCTGACCGATTCATCGATCAGGCCTTTGATTTCTTTTGCCGCCTGGGCGCTACGCTGTGCCAGGTTGCGCACCTCGCCGGCCACCACCGCAAAGCCACGCCCCTGTTCGCCTGCACGCGCCGCCTCCACCGCCGCGTTGAGCGCCAGAATATTGGTTTGGAAGGCGATACCGTCGATTACGCTGGTAATGGCGCCAATTTTCTGCGAACTATTGGCAATATCATGCATGGTGGTCACTACGTCGCTGGCCAGTTCACCGCCCTTGGCGGCGGTGGCCGACGCCTCGCGCGCCAGCTGTGAAGCCTGGCGGGCATTGTCGGCGTTCTGTTTTACCGTGGCGGTCAACTGTTCCATGCTGGCGGCGGTTTGTTCCAGCGAGGCGGCCTGCTGTTCGGTGCGCGACGACAGATCGTTGTTACCCTCCGAAATTTCCTGCAGGCCAATCAGTATCGACTCCGCGCCTTCACGCACCGCGCCCACCGTACCGATCAGCGACTGCTGCATCCGTTGCAGACTGCCAAACAGCAGGCTGATTTCATTGCGGCCATAGACCTGAATCGGCGCGGCCAGATCGCCGCTGGCGATGCGCTCAAAGTGGGTGCGCATGATTTCCAGCGGCCGCACCAGCATGTTGCGCAGCCACCACATCGCGCTGCCGGTAACCACGATCAGCATCAGCACCGCGCCGGCCACCAGCCAGATTGCATAGGCGTACGAGCGCTGGTTGGCCTCTCTGGCCTGCTCGATGCTGTCATTGACCCCTTGCAGATATTGCACAAACTCGGCTTCGAACAGGTCCTGCGTCTTTTGCGTCGGCTGATCCATAAATGCTTGCAGGTTGTTACTCTCGAGCAAGCCGATCAGCTCACGCAGGGCGCTGCGCAATTGGTCATAGCTGGCTTTGGTATGTTCGGTCAGTTGCCGCTCCCGATCGCTGACGCGCGGCACCGCCAGAAACTGATTGAAATAGAGATCGGCCTTTTGCAACGAGCTGCGCGCATTACCCATCAGCACGTTGACCTGCTCCTGCGGCACCTTCAGCGCCGCGCGGGTTGCGGCGCGGTTCAGGGTGTTGCGCGCCTGCAACAGGGCAACCCAGCTCAGGCTGAGCGCATCGCGCTGCTGGCTGCCCACGGTAATGATATTGAGATTCTGATTATCGGAACGGAAAGCGCTATACGACAGGCCGGTGCTGATCAACTGCATTATGCAAAAAGTCAGCAGCAACAGGAACAGACTGGTAGAGATACGGATTCGGTTGAACACAGTAAACCTCCTTGCAGCCGGCCGCAGCCAGCACGGAAAAAGGGGCGACCATGGCTCCACGGCCTTCGTTTAGGGAACGAAGCGGAGCAAGGGTCACCCAATACCGGTTTTAGAACGTTTCCCAGTTATCTTGCAGATCGCTGGCATTCGCTTTCTTATGGTTATTGCTGGGGGTAACGACTTTGCCGGCAACGGGGGCTTTGAATTGCTCCTGTCCGGCTGGCTGCAGGCGAAATACCGCCACCGACTGCGTCAGCAGGCTGGCCTGCTCTTCCAGTGCCGCGGCGGCGGAAGCGGATTCCTCAACCAGCGAAGCGTTCTGCTGGGTTACGCGGTCCATTTCGGCCACCGCCTGCCCCACCTGATCGATACCACGGCTCTGTTCATCGGACGCCGAGGCAATTTCGCCCATGATGTCGGTAACGCGCGTTACCGCATTGACAATGTCGCCCATGGTTTCACCGGCGCTTTCAACCAGTACCGACCCCATGTCAACGCGGCTGACGGAATCTTCGATCAGACCTTTGATTTCTTTTGCCGCCTGCGCGCTGCGCTGCGCCAGGTTACGCACTTCACCGGCCACTACCGCGAAACCGCGGCCCTGTTCACCGGCACGCGCCGCTTCTACCGCCGCGTTGAGAGCCAAAATGTTGGTTTGGAAGGCAATGCCGTCAATTACGCCGGTAATGTCGGCTATTTTCTGCGAACTGCCGGCGATGTCGTGCATGGTTTGCACCACATTCGCCACCACTTTGCCACCTTTCTGCGCCGTTTCCGACGCGCTCAGCGCCAGTTGACTGGCCTGACGGGCGTTTTCGGCGTTCTGTTTTACCGTGGCGGTCAGCTGTTCCATGCTGGCGGCGGTTTCTTCCAGCGACGCCGCCTGCTGTTCGGTGCGTGACGACAGGTCGTTGTTGCCGGCGGCAATTTCCGACGCGCCGCTATAGATGGCGTCTGCCCCCTGACGCACGCCGCTGACGGTGTCCGCCAGTTCGCTCTGCATATGTTTCAGACTGGCGGCCAGCACGCCCATTTCATTACGGCTGGTAACGTCGATGCTGTGCGTCAAATCACCGGCGGCAATAAACTTGATGTGTTCGATAATGCGATTTAGCGGACGCACCAGAATGTGATGGATACCGCTCCACACCAGGACGATCGCCGCCAGTACCACCAGCAATACCACCGCCAAGGTCCAGCTGGCCGAGGTAAAGGAACGGTTGCTGTCTTCGACCGCGCTTTGATACAGCGTGTCGTTCTGCATCAGGTAGGTTTTATAGACCTGCTCGAAACCGTCCTGATAGCTTTGCGTCGGCTGGTCAAAGAAGGCGTTGATCTTGCCCTGCTCCAACAGTTGGATCAGTTCGGCCAGTGCGCCATGCAGAATGTCGTACTGTTGCTTGAGCTGCTCGGCGGATTGCGCATCCTGCCGGGCGTCGCGTGGGATTTTTTCATACGCGGCGTAGCGCTGCTCCGCCACCGCCAGCGCACCTTTGGCGAAGGTCAGCAGTTCTGCTACCGTCGAGCCACTGCCGATATGGCTGGCATCCATCATGTAGCGAATACCCGCGCGGTTCAGGGTATTACGGGTCTGCAACAGTGAAACCCAGCTGCCATTCAGCTCCGACTGCTGCTGACGAATGGTCTGCAGCACGGTAAAGTTTTCTTTGTCACTCTTGAGCGAGGAAAAAAAGAGCCCGCCTGAAATCAGTTGCAAGGCGCCAAATAACACCAGCACCAGCAGCAGGCTGGTGACCACCTTCATACGATTAAACATGTTTTCCCTTCTTGTAAGCCCGCACGGACAGGCTCTGAGTTCGTTGACTGTCAACGTTATCGGCGCAATGGAAGAGAACTTTATGGTTGGCGGTAACTATTTTGGCGGCACGGCGCCGGAAATGACGGGCGCAGAGCGCTGCGCCCGTGAGGAAGGTCAGGCGTTTTTCGCCACGCTGTCGACCAGGGACATTTCTTCGCTGCTGAGCAGTTTTTCAATGTCGACCAGGATCAGCATGCGTTCACCCAGCGCCCCCAGGCCGGTGAGATATTCGGTCGCCAGCGTAACGGCAAACTCCGGTGCCGGACGAATCTGTTCGGCGGTCAGCGACAGCACGTCAGACACACCATCCACCACAATACCCACCACCCGCTGGCCAAAGTTGAGCACGATGACCACGGTGTTTTCGTCGTAGCTGACGCCCTGCTGGGCGAACTTCACTCGCAGATCGATAATCGGCACGATCACGCCGCGCAGATTGGTTACGCCCTTGATAAATGCCGGCGTGTTGGCAATGCGCGTCACCTGATCGTAACCACGGATTTCCTGCACTTTGAGGATATCGATGCCATATTCTTCATTGCCGAGCGTAAAGATCAGAAATTCCTGTCCTACCGTTTCGCCAGCCAGTTTGCTGACGGTTGCCAATCCTGCCATGTTGTATGCCTCTAATTCAGTCAATCAATCGTTAAGCAGCCGTGTCCGCCAACAGCTTTTCGCGGTTCAGGGTTTGCAGCGCCGATACGTCGACAATCAGCGCCACGCTGCCGTCGCCCAGAATGGTGGCGGCAGAAATGCCCGGCACTTTGCGGTAATTGCTTTCCAGGTTTTTCACCACCACCTGATGCTGGCCGATCAACTGATCCACCAACAGCGCATAACGGCGTCCCGCGCTTTGCAAGATCACCACGATGCCCTGCGTGGCTTCGGTTTTCGCCCCGGCCACGTCAAACACCCGGTACAGTTCCACCAGCGGCAGGTACTCGCCGCGCACCTGCAATACCCGCTCGCCGCCGGCCATCGGGTGCAGATCCTCGGCCTGCGGCTGCAACGATTCCATCACCGCGTTCAGCGGTAAAATAAACACTTCGTCGTTCACCTTGACCGACATGCCGTCAAGGATCGCCAGCGTCAGCGGCAACAGAATGCGGATCGCCGTACCCTTGCCCGCTTGTGAATGAATTTCAACGTGGCCACCCATTTCCTGAATGTTCCGCTTCACCACGTCCATACCGACGCCACGGCCGGAGACATCGGTAACCTGTTCGGCGGTTGAAAAGCCGGGCGCGAAGATCAGCATGCCGACCTCTTCATCGCTCATGCCGTCGTTGACCACCAGCCCCTGTGATGCGGCCTTGGCCAGAATTTTCTGCCGATTGAGGCCGGCGCCGTCGTCGGTCACTTCGATACAGATATTGCCACCCTGATGCTCTGCCGACAGCACCAGATTGCCGACCGCCGACTTGCCCGCCGCCTCGCGCGTTGCCGGGTCCTCAATGCCATGGTCCAGACTGTTACGCACCAGGTGAGTTAACGGATCGATAATCCGCTCGATCAGGCTTTTATCCAGTTCGGTAGAGCTGCCCTGCAGGGTCAGTTCCACCTGTTTATCCAGCTTGCCGGCCAGATCGCGCACCAGGCGAGGGAAACGGCTGAACACATATTCCATCGGCATCATGCGGATCGACATCACCGACTCCTGCAAGTCACGCGCATTGCGTTCCAGCTGGCTCATGCTGTTCAACAGATCGCCATGGGCGACCGGATCCAGAGTACCGGAGCGTTGCGCCAGCATTGACTGGGTGATCACCAGTTCACCAACCAGGTTGATCAGTTGGTCGACCTTTTCGACCGCCACGCGGATACTGGTGGACTCACTGGCTTTGGCCCGCACTTTTGGCGCTTCGCCGGTGGCCGGCGCGCTCGGTTTTATCACTGGCGGCGTCGGAGCCGCAATCGGCGCTGGCTCCGGCATGGCAATCGGCGCAGATGGTGGCTCGGTAGCCGCCGGGTTAAAGGCGATCTGCTCCGGCTCCAGCACGAAGCACAGCACGGCGCTGATGTCGTCTGCGCTGGCGGAAGTCAACAGCGTAACCTCCAGGCTGTTCTCACCCGTTTGCGGGTTCTTCACCTCGCCCAGATTGCCAAGCTCTTCCAGCATTAGCGGTATTTCGTTTGGCTTCAGGCCGCTCAACACGATGCGCATGCCGCCCTCGATGGCCGCAGGCGACGCTGCCGTCAGCGCTTCGCCAGCCGATGCTGCAACGGGAACCTGCCGCTGAGCATCTAATGCCAGTTGCCGCAGCGCCTGGCAAATATATTCAAAGCTGTCGGTGTCAGGTTGTTGCGACGTTTTATAGGCGTCCAGTTGCTCCTGCATAATGTCTTTGGTTTCCAGAAACAGGTTGATAATGTCGGTGCTCAGGTCCATTTCCTGACGCCGTGCGCTGTCCAGCAGGTTCTCCAGCAGATGCGTGGTTTCCTGCAATACCGCAAAGCCGAAGGTCGCCGCTCCGCCCTTGATCGAATGCGCAGCGCGGAAAATGGCGTTCAACGGTTCGATGTCCGGCGCGAGCGGATCCAGCTCCAGCAGATGTTGCTCCATATCGGCCAGCAGCTCGTCTGCCTCATCAAAAAAAGTCTGATAAAACGCGCTAATATCCATGCTCACGGGGGTTACCTCTGCGGTGAGTCGCTGTTAGTCGAAGGCATCGCTTCCGGCGCGGCCGGAATGGCGGCGGTCGGCGCAACCGTTGCAGCCGGGGCGACGCTGGCCGGCGCGGTGACATCCGGTTTCAGCTGTTTCAGCGCTGCCGGTTTGCCTATCTCGGTGGCGTTGCTTTCCGCATTTTCGTGTTCAATGCCCTGCTGGGTTTGCTTGTTCAAGACCAGAATGGTAATGCGCCGATTAATCGCATCGTCCGCACCGTGCTGTTTCAAACTCATGGTCGCAGCCATGCCCACCACGCGCAGCACCTTGCCCTCCGACAGCCCGCCGGCAATCAGCTCACGCCGTGACGCATTGGCACGGTCCGCCGACAGTTCCCAGTTGCTGTAATAGCGTTCGCCGGTGGCATAGGGCAGATCGTCGGTATGACCGGACAGGCTGATCTTGTTCGGCAAATCGTTGAGGATTGGCGCTATCGCCCGCAGAATGTCACGCATATAACTTTCCACCTGCGCGCTGCCGGTTTTAAACATTGGCCGATTCTGGCTATCTATAATTTGAATGCGCAGCCCTTCATCCATCATGTTGATCAGCAGATGCGGGCGCAGCGCCTTCAGGCGTGGATCCGACTCAATCAGCTCATCAAGGCGTTCGCGCAGCCTGTTGAGACGCCGTTCTTCGGCCTGTTTTTCGGGCGAGTCGAGCTGTTTTCTCACCAGCCCCTCCAACTGCGTCGGATCGTCGCCACCGCCTGGGATCGGGCTGCTTTCGGAGCTGCTTTTATTGCCGCTGGTTAATGCGACCTTGAGCGGGGTGCGAAAATATTCGGCGATTTGCGTCAGTTCCTGCGGGCTGGCAATCGCCAGCAGCCACATCACCAGAAAAAAGGCCATCATCGCCGTCATAAAGTCGGCATAGGCGATTTTCCACGATCCACCGTGATGAGCCACCTGATGCGCCTTGCGCTTGCGCACCAGTATGACCGGGTGATTCTGCTTCATACCTGCTCTTCTTCCGCTGCCGTTTGCGCCGGCGCTTTCACCCGGCGAACATGCTCTTCCAGTTCCACAAAGGAAGGTCGCTCGGTGGTATAAAGCGTTTTACGGCCGAATTCGACGGCGATTTGCGGGGCATAGCCGTTCAGGCTGGACAGCAGGGTTACCTTGATGCACTGCATCATCTTGACGTTTTCCGCGCTCTTTTGCCGCAGCAGCGTCGCCAGCGGTGAGATAAACCCGTAGGCCAGCAGAATACCCAGGAAAGTCCCAACCATCGCATTGGCGATCAGCGCGCCCAGTTCGGCCGCCGGCCGGTCGGCGGAAGCCAGCGCGTGTACTACCCCCATCACCGCCGCAACAATGCCAAACGCCGGCAATGAATCGCCGACCATTGCCAGGCTGCCTGCCGGTACCTCACTTTCCTGTTCGAAAGTTTCGATCTCTTCATCCATCAGCGCTTCGATCTCGAATGCGTTCATGTTGCCGCTCACCATCAGCCGTAAGTAGTCGGTAATAAATTCCACCAGATGGTTATCGGCAAGAATGCGTGGATAATTAGAAAAAATTTCACTTTCCTGCGGGTTATCGATGTCGAACTCCAACGACAGCATGCCCTGCTGGCGAGATTTGGCCAGCAGACGGAACAGCAAGGCCATCAGATCCATATACAATTCCTTGCTGTATTTGGAACGGCGCATCAGTTTTGGCAAGGCGCGCAGCGTGGACTTGATGGCTTTGCCGTTATTGCCGACGATAAAGGCCCCGACGCCGGCACCGCCGATGATCAGAAATTCCGCCGGCTGATACAGCGCCCCAAGGTGGCCGCCGACGATCGTATAACCGCCAAATACCGCACCCAGTACCACCAGATAACCCAAAATAACTAACACACGCATTCCTTAAAGTGACAATGTGGATGGAAGGTGGGGTAAACGCGCGACGCAAGCGTAACGGCGCAGCAGGCTGCGCCTCTCTGGACCGGTTGGCCGATCCCTACGATTGAATAGCGTTGTTGTTGCTGTCAGCCAGAACTGCGCCTGGCCTAGATCGCGCGTTTAACCTGTTCGTCCAGCTGTTGTGGAGTACTATCGGCCAGTTGCGGCAAAAGTTTACGTCTTTTTACTGCGCGGGATGGAGGCTGGCACAAACTGCAGACAAAACTGTTCAGCGGTTGGTGCGCGTGGGTGATAAACGTACCGCCGCAGCAGTTGCAGGCGGACAGTTGCAGCATGCCGCTGTCGACAAAACGGACCAATGTCCAGGCACGGGTCAGCGCCAGCAGCGGCGCTTCACCCGGCTGTTCCGGACACTGTTCCAGATACAGCCGATATGCCTTGATCACCGCCTCGACGCCGGTGCACTGGCCGCTTTTCAGCAAAAACAGATAGGCGTTGTAAAACATTGAGGAATGGATGTTTTGTTCCCACGTCATAAACCAGTCGGTGGAAAACGGCAGCATACCTTTGGGTGGCGGACTGCCACGCAACTCCTTGTAAAGTTTGATCAACCGCCCGCGACTGAGCTGCGTTTCACTTTCCAGCATTTGCAAGCGCGCACCCAGCGTGATCAGCTCCATGGCAAGCTGTATGTCTTTGGCTTCCTGAACAATACTTTTCTCTACCATTATCAGGCTCTTTTCTTCGTCGCGCTTCCGCCTTTGCCGGACAGCTCTTGCAGTAAATGGCTTGATAACAAAATCCCGGTGTGGATTTGTTGCAGATCGTCCACGCGCGACTCTTTGGTAAGGTGCGCGATGGTATTGTGATCGTTGAAACGGAAGTGGCAAACCAGCTGATTGGTTTCTGCCAGTTTGACCATTTGCGGCAAGGTCAGCTGCGACAGGGCATCCGCCATGGTCTCGTCGATCCCCAGGCGGAACATTGCCGATGCTTTTTCATCATTGATCAAACGCTGTGCTAAAAGTAAATATGACAGGTTGATGTCATAAATATGCTTAAGTAATTCAGACGTACCCATATTCCCCATCCCGACAGACTATGTTTAAAAACATACGCTGGGTGATAAATTTATCGCCCGTGACCTGGGAGTTATCCCAAAGTTGGCAAATGAATCCCTGATTGCCGGCCAAGAAACTCTTTGCCGTTTAACTTATTCGGACCGTCATTCAGTAATTGATACGTACATAAGCAACGTGTACGGATGTACAGCATTGTGCTTCGATAGTGTTTATTCACCATGAAACTATTTTTACAAAATTAATAAGATTATTCCTAAAGCAGCGCAACTCTACCCCCGAACCATTAGCACATACAATGTAACTAGCAGGCAATTTTAAATACAATGTGATGTTGATCACAAAAATAAAAAATATTTAAGCCAAATATCGGCAGCATTGGGTGATTTTTAAGCGCAATTACGTTTAAAAAATGGTCACAGGTAAAAAAACGTCTTAAAAACAACGTTTATAAGCCCAAAAATTATCTTTTTTAGATCAATTCGAACAAAAGCATCACCAAACCAAAATCACAGAACAAAAATCTGTGAAGATCGCATAATGACAGGATAAATAACCAGTTAAGTAACGATAATATCGCAGTCATAAAAATAACACACATGAATTATATGGATTTGAAATATTCAGTCGATGGCAGAAATGTCTAAAAAGTCTGTTTTAAATTTCATCGGGGAGAATTATCAGGTTAACCGGGTAGCGATTAGGTCACCAACAAGAAAACAGACGTAACGAGTTGTGTCAGCGCACAAAAACGCAAGCGGGTTATTTTTGGCTAAAGAGACGGCTAAAACGGATTATCGGCAACTTTATTTATAACTTTAGTTTTATCAGCATTTTTTGTCGCAACGCAGCACCACGGATTTTTATTGGTAAAATTCCCATGGCATTGCTCGTTTGTTCGGCAAATAAAACACAGTTTCGCTTTGCTTATACTTTGGCGAAAATTAATGCGCACTCGCGTTAGCCATTAGCGGTGAATCGCCCGGCGGCAGCGAGAAATGTTGCGTCGCGAAATGCCAGCATCTGTTACAGGCCGTGATGAGCATGGCCGCGCCATTTACCTCGGGGCATCATGCCTGCCGCAACAGTCTCTGCACTGCACAAGCATACAGATGGATTGAGGGCTGAGACTTTCCCGAATTTAGCGGCCGGCCGTGGAGTAGCATTGCCGATAACGCACTTGCAGATTATTATTTTCAGGTTAGTCGCAAGGGCGAAGCCTATTTTCCGTCCATCGCGGCACTTTTATAAATACCGTTCTTACGTCGTTCATCATCTGGCGGCCAGCGCGACGGCTGTGCCAGAGGTGATGTTTTTCTTCGGTCCTTCCCTTAACAGGCTATATTTCACTCATGACCAATACCGCTGATTATCTCATGACTTTCCGTAAGTGCTCGACGCTGGACAGCCTGGAAAAAGTCTATGATAAACTTAACTATTCTATTAATAACGATCTGGAAATGAGCCACATGTACCGTGCTGCCGACCACCGTCGAGCCGAATTGGTTGCTGGCAAATTGTTCGATTTAGGCAAGGTGCCAAAAACGCTGTGGACGCAAGTGCTGTAATTGACACTATTACGCGCGTAAATAACGTTCACCTCGCTGGCGATATCCGCCTTGTGAGGGGAATTTATTGTCGCGCGTGATGTAACACACATTTATTCGCCCCGCCACGTTCTACCCTTTTAACAGGATAAACGGAATGGAGGTGATAAATGACCTATCACAACGTCCTGGTCGCGGTAGCCGTCGCCGCCGACAGCCATCGCCTGGTGGAAAAAGCCGTCGCTATCGTTCGCCCCTACCATGGAAAAATCACGCTGGTGAGCATGATCGCCAACCCGGAAATCTACAACAGTTTTGCCGGCCCAATGCTTGGCGACCTGCGTAGCCTGATGGAAGAGGAAACGCAGCTGTTTATGGAAACGCTGCGCAATCAGGCCGATTACCCGATTGACGACACCTTGATTTTACAGGGCGAACTCGGCGATAGCCTGCAATACGCCAGCCAGCGACATCCTTTTGATCTGGTAATTTGCGGTAACCACAGCGACAGCATAATGAATAAAATCGCCTGTTCGGCGGCGCGCTTTGTCGATACCAGTCAGATAGACGTGCTGATCGTTCCGCTGTAACCGACGCCATGCCGATTGAGCATCTTACGCGCCCTATTGATCGACGGCATTGACTAGACTGAGAGTTACACATCCTCAGTCCAGGAGCATCAGATGTCTCAACACTCCCAGCATAATCGCCGTATCGTTTTGGCTTCTCGTCCCCACGGCGAACCCACCCCAGACAACCTGCGGCTGGAAACGGTAGAGATACCGCAACCGGCCGAGGGACAGGTTTTGCTGCGCACGGTATACCTGTCGCTCGATCCCTATATGCGCGGCCGTATGAGCGACGCCCCGTCCTATGCGCCGCCTGTTGAGGTCGGCGAAGTGATGGTAGCCGGCGCCGTGTCGCGCGTGGTGAGTTCCAAACATGCCGATTTTGCCGTCGGCGACTGGGTTCTGGGCGCCACCGGCTGGCAAGACTATTCCCTGACCGACGGCAAGGAAGTGCGCAACCTTGGTGCGCGGTTATCCCACCCTTCACGCATGCTTGGCGTATTGGGCATGCCGGGTTTTACCGCCTATATGGGACTGCTGGATATTGGCCAGCCGCAGACGGGGGAAACGGTAGTCGTTGCCGCAGCCAGCGGCGCGGTAGGCTCGGTTGTTGGTCAGGTGGCGAAGCTGAAAGGCTGTCGTGTGGTCGGCATTGCCGGTGGAACGGAAAAGTGCCGCTACGTACGTGAAGAATTAGGATTTGATGACTGTATCGACCACCGTGCCGATGACTTCGCCGAACGGTTGGCGAAAGCCTGCCACCAGGGCATTGACGTCTATTACGAAAACGTCGGCGGCGCGGTTTTTGACGCCGTGATGCCGCTACTGAACGCCAAGGCCCGCATTCCGGTCTGCGGGATTATCGCCCAGTACAATGCCACCGGCCTGCCGGAGGGACCGGATAGGCTCCCCATGCTGCAAGCGCTGATCCTGCGAAAACGCATCCGCATGCAGGGTTTTATCATCTTCGACGACTACGCCCCACGCTATGGCGAATTCCTGCAACAGATGGCTCCCTGGGTCGAACAGGGCAAGATCAAGTTCCGTGAAGATATCGTCGACGGGCTGGAAAATGCGCCGCAAGCCTTTATTGGCTTATTGAAAGGTAAAAACTTCGGCAAACTGGTGGTCCGCGTAGCACCAGAATAATCGCATTCTCTTGGCCTCACAGGGCGCAGCCTGCTGCGTCCTGTCCCTACCTCTGCCGTTTTCCTGCCCGCCTCCGGTTGATTAAGTATACCGTTCGGATTTTACCCCTAATCCATTAACAATAATGATCGTTACATTCCACTTCGTCCCGGGATACGAGGTACACAATTAACGCACCACCCGCCCATGCCGTGTCACAAAAAATCAGCACTCCAATAAGAATCATCCTAAATTATATTCATATAATTCATCTATATGTTTTCATTCACGCAATGAATGGTAAGGATAAAAAAAAGCCAACCACTTAATTTTCGTTAAAAAATAGTTTCTATTTAAGTAGCTTAGCGCACCTTAAACACATAACTAACTTGGTATGACCATTTTCACAAACCATACACGCAGTTACTACAAGCCTATTTAACTATTTGTTTATATTGCTTAAAAAAATAAAATTACTTACCTTACCCATAACATAACGGAAAAGTGACGCAGGTTTTGCAATTGCGAACGGCTATTGTAGACTGCTGCCAAACCTCTACATGTGTAAACTTTGTTAAATATTTAGTCAGCCACTGTCTGTTTTTATGTCAGATACGCCCTCGGGATCGTGCGTCAATCTCGTGCGGTAGCCATGGCTAAAACCAAGAGATAGTATGAAATGCCTTAACATTGCCGTCAGCAAGGCGTGCGATTACACTGCGTCGGTCATAGTCTCCGCTGTCACGGAAAATGCCCGCGACGTACTGATAATTGTCATCAAACAGTTAAGCTGGCGTAATGACATTGACACAAAACTTTGCTGAGACAACAGCGCGTCTTCCACCAGCGTCCCTTCTGAGCGTATTCGCCCTGACTTCGGCGAAGGGCCTCAGGCGTGATAATGCGCATCCTCGCTACTCGGCAGTGGTCTTTTGAATTTTTGCGCAGTTTTGGTTTCATTTCGGGAAGGTGGCCTCACCGTCCTTTACCGGCAGCCTCGCCGCCGGTCGTATTCATCTGCTGTGACGTAGCCTGATATCTATTAAAGCGAAAAACGGGATTGTTTTTGAGCGGTGCAGCGTGTCTGTTCGCGGGTATCCACAGGAAGCCTTACACACACAATGAAAGTCGTAAAACCGTTGCGCCTGAACGTGCGCCCACGTCCTGCCGGTCGGCAAGGACATTACCCTTCGAAATTCTCTGTTTTGGCTCCGACCACTACGGAGGTTGCCCCGCGCCTGCACTCCGGGTTCGCACGGTATCATTACGCCGCCGACGGCATGCATGCCCCCTCCTTTGCCACTGAATGTACGGAACGTCTCGCTCATCCGTTACCCGAACGTCCACTCGCCAGTCTCGCCCGCATGACGCAAGCCCACCGCAATATGTCAGCAACTATCGTTGACGACCGCCATTGGCGGCGCGCGCGCCCTGTGCCTGCGGTTTACCCACCCCTGATGTCTTTGGACTGGTGTCCTGCCAGCGGCTGTTTGCACGCCAACGGCACCAGTCCAAAGGCATTTACCCTCGGCAGCGCCGATCGCCTGCCATCGAATCACCCACTGCGCTTTCGACCACCCGACGCGCCGAGCTGCCACACCGGGCCGCTGCTCTGATGCGCCGATAAGCGGCAGCGGCAGCGGCAGCGGCAGCGGCAGCGGCAGCGGCAGCGGCAGCGGCAGCGGCAGCGGCAGCGGCAGCGGCAGGCCCACGGTACACAGCGATTTTTGTCAAAAACAAAACAGATAGAGGATTAAGGACATTGTGAAAATCCGGATTACGATGACACTGCTTTCCGCCCTGGTATTGGCCGGCTGTTCCACCCCACCGCCGCCGCCACCGGTGATCAACAACGACACCCTGGTCACCAGCGAAGTCAACGGCGTACAGCTGCAACACCGCGTCGCCGTCAGCGCGCCAAAACAGTTCACGCCAATCAACGAGGAATACCGCAGCCTTTACGCTGCCAGCGTCATGAGCCAACCGGGTTATAACGGTGAAATCGTCAGCCAGCTCGATAACGCAGCGCCGTTTTATGCGCTGGGCGCGGTGGAGGGCGACTGGCTGGCCATTTCCGCTATCCGCGGTGGCAATCTGATCGGCTACATCCAGCGCAATGCCGGCGTGCCAGAGAAAAAGTACAAATCTGCGTTGCGTAAGGATTTGCCGCGCCGCGCTCGCGCCGCCAAGCAGGACTGCGTCAAGGTCGGCGGCGATAGCAAGGCCTGCAAGGATGCCAATTCGGCTACCTGGATTATCCAGTAACCGTCGCCGAGCCAAGAGAACCCAGATGATGAAACCACTCAACGCCCCACACCGCTGGGGACAGGCGTTGTTGCTGCTGTGTACCCTGGCACTTGGCGGCTGCATGTCCTCCGCCAAAAGCGTGCCCTCGCGCTACAGCCTGGCATTTGATGCGGATCGGCAGGTCAATGCCACTGCGGGGCAGCGCCCGGCGCCGATCAAGCTACGGGTGCTGCTGCTACGCTCCAGCGCAGAATTTATGGACGCCGACTTCTTCAGCCTGCAAAACGATGCCAAAGGGGTGCTCGGCAACAGCCTGCTGGACAGCGATCAGTTCTTCCTGACGCCGGGCCAAATCGGCAAAAAGCTCGCGGGCCAGGCGACGCTGGATGCGCGTTACATCGGCATCATCGCCGAATATCAGAATCTGGATGGCAAGGCGTGGCGCATTACCCTGCCGCTGCCGGAGCCGACCGAAACCAATTTCTACAAAGTATGGCAATTCTCGCCGGATGAGCTGGAAGCGCACATCGTCGCCGGAATCAACGGCCTGCGCACCGTCAACGACGAAGACTGACAATTCGCTTTGCTGAGGCGAAGCTCCATTAGGTGTGATGATGAAAAATGCTCATAAAGTGGTCTGGACCGAGGGGATGTTCCTGCGTCCCCATCATTTCCAGCAGGCGGAAAATTACCTCGAAAGTTACATGCGTAACTGGGGACAGGCGCTTAACGGCTGTTTCTGGGGCTTCCTGACGCTGGAGCTGGATCAGTCATTGCTGCGTCAAGGCAAAATCGCGCTGACCGCCGCCAGCGGCATCATGCCGGACGGCACCCCGTTCCGCTTCAACGGCGCCGATCAGGCACCGGCACCGCTGGCGATTGCCGAAAACAAGACTGGCGAAAATGTGGTGCTGGCCTTGCCAACCTACCGCGCCGGGCGCGAGGACGTCATCTTCCAGGAGAAATCGGATGCGCTGGCGCGTTATCTGGCGTATGAAACCGAGGTCGACGATCTGAACGCGGTATCGGTCGGCAGCGCGGCGTTGCAGTTTGGCAAGTTACGTCTGCGGCTGATGCTGGAAAGCGAGCTCAATGCCGAATGGACCGCCATGACGGTCACCAACGTGGTGGAAAAACGCGGCGACAACAGTTTGCGCCTGGCGCCTGACCTGATCCCGCCAATGTTGAACTGCCAGGGCAGTCCGGTCCTGAAAACCTTTATCAATGACGTGCAGGGCCTGTTACAGCAGCGTAGCCAGCAGATGAGCCAGCGGTTGTTACAGCCGGGCCGTGGCGGCAGTTCGGAAATGGTCGATTTTATGCTGTTGCAGTTGATCAACCGTCATCTTGGCCAGGTGAGCCACGCCTGGCACCTGGATCATCTGCACCCTGAGCGCCTGTTCGCCGAATGGCTGCAGTTCGCCACCGAACTGGCCAGCTTTTCTGCGCAGCGCACGCCGGAGGCGCGCCTGCCGGTGTATGACCACGACAATCTGGCGCTGTGCTTCGGCAAATTGCTGCTGCTGTTGCGTCAGGGACTGTCGGTGGTGCTGGAAGACAACGCCATTCAATTGACGCTGGTGGAACGCTCGCATGGGCTAAACGTGGCCACGGTGCAGGACGCCAAAATGATGCGCGACTTCGGCTTTGTGCTGGCGGTACGTGCCGATGTGGCCGCCGAGGTGTTGCTGACCCACTTCCCGGCGCAGATGAAAATCGCGCCGGTGACGCGCATCCGCGATCTGGTGCAACTGCAGCTGCCAGGCATTGGTCTGCGCACCATGCCGTCCGCGCCGCGCCAAATCCCCTATCACGCCGGTTATACCTATTTCGAACTGGAGAAAGGCGGCGATCTGTGGAAGCAGATGGAGAAATCCAGCGCCTTTGCTCTGCACCTGGCCGGGGAGTTCCCCGGTCTGGATATGGAATTCTGGGCCATTCGCAGCCATACGGATCGGTAACTTATGACAGAAAACATCCAGGCCGCGCAGTGGGACAACCCGTTGGTGGCCGCCGCCAACCCGCTGCTCAACGCGATTTCGCAGATCCGCCAGTCGGCCACCCACGCCAATCCGGCCCAGTTGCGCCAGCAGTTGATCGACGAGGTGCGCCGTTTCGAAGTGCGTGGACAACGCGCCAACCTGCCATATGAAGTGATTATTGGCGCACGTTACTGCCTGTGCACCGCGCTGGATGAGGCGGCAGCTCTGACGCCCTGGGGCAGCAACAGCGTCTGGTCCGGCAGCGGGCTGCTGGTGACGTTTCATAACGAAACCTGGGGCGGCGAGAAATTCTTCCAACTGCTGGCCAAACTGTCGCAAAGCCCGCGCGAGCATATCAACCTGCTGGAGTTGGTCAATTATTGCCTGCTGCTCGGCTTTGAAGGCCGCTACCGGGTAATGGAAAACGGCCGTTCGCAGTTGGAAACCATGAAACAGCGTCTGCTGCAACTGATCCGCTCGGTACGCGGCGGCTATGCCCCGCCGCTGTCGCCCAACGCGGTGGACCTGCCGGTACAGCAAAAACTGTGGCGACCGCTGGTGCCGCTGTGGGCCTGCGCCGCATTGACCGGTTTTCTGGCTTCGCTGCTGTTCATTATCCTCAACTGGCGGCTGGGTGATGGCACCGCCCCGGTGCTGGCATCGATTTATCAGACCAATCTGCCGCAGGTGACGATCGGCAATCCGGCGCCGGCCGCGCCGGCGATGCTGAATCTGAAGACCTTCCTGCGCAGGGAAATTGCCGAAGGGCTGGTGGTGGTCCGGGACGAAGCGCAGCAAAGCGTAGTGATCCTCAAGGGTGACGGCCTGTTCGACTCCGCCGCTACCACGGTTCGCCCGGCTTATATCCCGGTGATCGACCGCATCGCCAAGGCGATGAACGGCGTCAGCGGCAAAATCCTGATCACCGGCTACAGCGACAACCTGCCTATCCGCAGCGCCCGCTTCCCATCCAACTGGGAACTGTCGCTGGCGCGGGCCGAAGCGGTCAGCGAACGCCTGCAAAAACAGCTTGATAACCCGCAGCGGGTAAAAGCGGAAGGCCGCGGCGACAGCAACCCGGTGGCACCGAACGACAGTAAAGAGAACCGTGCATTGAACCGCCGGGTTGAAATTACGCTGTTGGTAGCGCCTGAAAATACCCAGGCGGAAATCAACGGACTGCAGCAAGGAAACGGAAAGTAATGCTTAGCACGTTATTCTCCATCATCACCAGCCGCCTGCTTTGGGGCTTCTTCGGCATCACCGCGCTGGCCTTCGTCATCTGGACCATCGGCCCGTTGGTGGCCATCGGTGATTACCGGCCGCTGGAGCCGGAGCTGAATCGCCTGATCGCCATTGGCGTTATCTATGGGATTTGGCTACTGTGCCGCATCATCCCGCGGCTCTACAGCGCCTGGCTTAACCGCAAACTGCTGAGTAACCTGCGGGCGGCAGAGGAAACGCCGGCCACCGACGCCAAGTCCGAGCCGCAGCAGGATCAGGTTCTGGCACAGCGGTTTGACGAAGCCACCCAATTGTTGAAAAAAGCGCGCTTTGCGCCGGGCCAAGGTGACAAACACCGCTGGATGACCCGCTTTAGCCGCCAATATCTCTACCAGTTGCCATGGTACGTGATCATCGGCGCGCCGGGCGCGGGTAAAACCACCGCGCTGGTCAATTCCGGGTTGCACTTCCCGCTGGCCGATCGCTTCGGCAAGTCGGCGTTGCGTGGCGTCGGCGGCACGCGCAATTGTGACTGGTGGTTTACCAACGACGCGGTACTGCTGGATACCGCCGGCCGCTACACCACGCAGGAAAGCCAGCGTGAAGAAGATGCGGGCGAATGGAAAAGCTTTGTCGGACTGCTGAAGAAATACCGCACCCGGCAGCCAATCAACGGCGTGGTGGTGACGGTCAGCGTCGCCGATCTGCTGAGCGAAAGCGCTGACGCGCGCGCCGCACAGGCCAGTGCGCTGCGCAAGCGCCTGATCGAACTGCACCAACAGTTGGGCATCCATTTCCCGGTTTACGTGATGGTTACCAAAACCGATCTGCTGAATGGCTTTATGGCCTATTTCAGCGGCTTTGACAAAGCGCAGCGTGACCAGATCTGGGGCTTTACCTTCCCGTACGAAAAATCGCGCCAAGCGGATTTTTCGCTTGGCGATGCCTTCGAACAGCAATATGACCTGTTGCAACAGCGGCTGGATGCCGGGTTGCCGGATACCCTGCTGGTGGAGCACGATGCCCGCCAGCGCGCCGAAAGTTACCTGTTCCCGCAGGAGTTTGCGGCGCTGCGTCCGCTATTGGCTCAGTACCTCGACGCGGTGTTTGCCACCTCCAGCTTTGAAACCCGCTTCACGCCACGCGGTATCTATTTCACCAGCGGCACCCAGGAGGGCCTGCCGTTCGACCGCGTGATGGGCGAACTGAATCGTTACCTGCAACTGCCTGCGGCCAACGGCGGTAACAGCGCCAGCGCCAGTTGGGATGGCGTCAGCAACGAAACCCCCATTCCAGCTGGCAAAGGCCAGAGTTTCTTCCTGAAGGAGATGCTGGAAACGGTGATTTTCCAGGAGTCCGGATTGGCCGGCAGCAACCGCTGGTGGGAATATCGCAACCGCGCCCTGCACTGGGCCGGTTATATCGCGCTGGCGCTGGTTCTGCTGGTATTGGGCATTATCTGGTTCACCAGCTACGGCAACAACAAGGCGTATCTGCAAGAAGTCGCCGCCAAGGTACCGTCGGTGGAGCGACAGGGGCAAGGGTTAACCCAGTTGGACTCTGGCGATATGCTGGCACTGCTGCCGTTCCTCAATAGCGTGTTGCACCTGCCGGAAAGCCGCAGCTTCTCGCTGGAGGATCCGCCATTTACCTATCGCATGGGGCTGTATCGCGGCGATCAGGTCAGTGACGCCAGCAACGCGTTGTATCAGAAAACGCTGAAGGAACTGCTGCTGCCGCAGGTAGCTCAGCAGATCGCTACCACGCTGCGCAACGACAATCACGGCGATGCCGATTTCAGCTACGAGGCGCTGAAAGCCTATCAAATGCTGTATCTCCCCAAACAGTACGACGGCAAGTTCCTGCGTGCCTGGGTGATGCTCAATCTGCAACGTAATCTGCCGCAGGGCAGTACGCAAAAGCAGCTGCAACAAATTGAATGGCATCTGAGCCAGTTGCTGGACACGCAGATTCAGTCTTCGCCGTATGCCAAAGACGACGCGCTGGTCGAACAGGCGCAGGCGGCGATTAACCGCGCGCCGCTGTCGCAACGGGTTTACGGTCGACTCAAGCGCCTGCTGTTGAAGCAGAGCGAGATCAAGCCGGTCGGGCTGGTGGATCTGGCCGGGCCGCAAACCGAACTGGCCTTTTCGCGCAAGAGCGGCAAGCCGGTTACCGACGGTGTACCGGGTCTGTTTACGCCAAAGGGGTATTGGCAGGCGTTCGACAGCAATATCGATCGCGTTACCGATACCCTGCGTCAGGAAGACGTTTGGGTGTTGAACACCAAAACCCCCGAGCAGAAAAGCGCCGATCTGACCAAAACCGTTCGCCAGCTGTATATGCAGGATTTTATCGCCGCATGGGATGAACTGCTCGGCGATATCCAGTTGGCCAATATCAGCAACCTTGGCCAACGCATCAGCAGCGCGCGTCTGCTCTCCGGCAACCCGTCGCCGATGCGCAATCTGCTGGTCAATGTCAGTAAAAACGTCACGCTGCGCGAGGAAAAAAGCACGGCCGAACAGCGTTCGCTGGCGGACAAAGCCGGCGAGTCGCTCAACCAGAGCGCCAACCGCACGTTAGAGGCGCTGTTCACCAACCGTGCCGCCAATGCCGACGGCGACGTGTCAGCCCAGCCGGAACAGGTGGTGATGGCGCACTTTGCGCCGTTGCTGGAATTGGCGCAAAGCCAGGGCGAAGGCAACAAGGCGATCCCGTTCGACAGCGTGCTGAAACAGGTGGACGAGCTGTACAGCTATCTGACGGCGGTACAGGGTGCGGCCAACAGCGGCATGTCCGCGCCGCCAAGCGACGTGATCCCGCGCCTGCAGGCTGAATCAGGCCGACTGCCGGTGCCGTTCAAGCAGATGCTGTTATCGCTGGCGATTGGCGCCAGCAGCGATACCCAGCGCAAGGAAATGGAAAACGTCAAAAAGCGCATCAGTTTTGAAGTTGGCAGCTTCTGCCGCCAGGCGATCGCCGGACGCTATCCCCTCTCCTCGCGTGCACAAAGAGAGGTCACGCCGGACGATCTGGCGCGCATGTTCGCGCCAAACAGCGGGCTGATGGACAGTTTCTTTCGCGAAAACCTGCAAGGCAAAGTGGATACCACGCGCGCCAGCTGGCGCTTTACACCGGGCGTAGACGGCAAGACTCTGCCAGGCGGCGAAGGCATTCTACGGTCGTTCCAGCAGGCACAACGCATACGCGATGCGTTCTTTGCCAACGGCACGGCAACCCCCTCGTACCGCGTGACGGTGCGTCCGGTGCGTATGGATAACGATATTCTGAACATGACGCTGGATATCGACGGGCAATTGTTCAAATACAGCCATGGCCCGCAGGTCCCACTGGTGGTCAGTTGGCCGGGCACCCGTAATACCAATCAGGTGCACCTGCAACTGGCTCTGGCCAACGGCACCACTGCCAGCCTGGTCACCAGCGGCCCCTGGGCGCTGAACCGCCTGGTGGATATGGCGCACAGCTCCGCCGGCAGCAGCAGCCTGGGTCGGCAGGCCACGTTTAACCTCGACGGCCACCGCGTCACGCTGGAGTTCACCCCGAACAGTATCCGCAATCCGTTCCAGCTACCGGCATTCTCGTGCCCGTAGCCCCGAAAGGACACTCATTACCATGAACAATGACCAGAGCCCGACAGCGAGCATCGGCTGGTATGGCAAGATCCCAACCGCCGGTGATTTTTTACAGCGCCGCCTGCCCGACTTAGTGGTCAATAACTGGGCCCATTGGTTTCATAATGGCCTGGTCAATTTGCAGCGTAACCTGCCGGGCGATGCCGGGCATCCGTTCAGCAATGCCCCCGTATGGAACTTCGTCATTCCTGCCACGCTCGGTAGCCAGCACGTGCAGATGGGGTGCTTGCTGCCGGCGCGCGACCGCGTAGGTCGCCACTACCCGATCTGCGCCATTCGGCTGTTTACCCCGGAAGAGTGGCGCAGCCAGCAGTTAAACATGGCGGCGGAGTGGTATCGCCAACTGGGGCATACGCTGCTCAACGGCGTGCGCAACGGGTTTTCCGCCGAACAGATTGACCGTTCGCTGCTGTCGATCCCGGCGCTGCCGATCCCGCCGGAAGAGAGCGAGTCCGAAATTCTGTCGATTATCGGTTTTCGCCATCCGGACGTGCCGGGGCTGGGCTGGCAGCAGGCCGCCGATTGTTTCGACCCGGCGCAGTACACCAGCTTCTGGTGGACCAATCAGGCTGACGGCCACCCGCTTTATACCCACGTCCACAGCGGTAACCTGACGGTGCAGCTGTTTTCGCTGCTGTTTGAACCCAACGGTTGGGCGCGGCCCGGTCGCGGCGGTCAGTATCCGCAAATGTTTGATTAAACGTAGTTTACTATAGAGAAACTGTATGGTTATCGAAACCCTGCTGGCACCGATTGACGCCGAGCGTCCCTGTGGCGACAACCTGGAATATGACGCCGATTTCCTGGCGATGGAACAGGCCTCGGCAGGCAAGGCCGAGCAACAGTTTGGCAGTACCATCATCCCGGCCGAAGCGCCGGACTGGATGCAGGTTGAGCGTTTGGCGACCGCCCTGTTGTCGCGAACCAAGGATTTACGCGTGATGTTGCGTCTGACCCACGCCTGGGCGCAGTTGCGCGGCCTGCAAGGTTACGCCGACGGCCTGGCGCTGATTCATCAGGCGCTGGAACGCTACTGGGAGCCGCTGCTGCCGCCATTGGAATTTGACGGCGAAGTCGATCCGCTGTTTCGCATCAACGTGCTGGCTGACCTTGGCGACAAGGCGGCGCTGACCAGCTGCGTGCGCAGCGCAACATTGCTGAAGGGGGCCGCCGGCGAGATTTCCCTGCGTGACGCCTGTGCCCTGCTCGATGGCAGCAAGCTGGAATGCGCCACCTTCCCCGGCGGCCGCGCGCGCTTGCAGGATGAGCTGGCGCAGCCGGAGCAGCCGGCAGCGGAATGGGTGCAAAATATCATTCATCAGCTCACCGCCATCCGCGAGGTGGTTACCCGGCATCTGGGCGAAAGTGCACTGCCGGAAATGAACGCCCTGATGAAGATGTTCAACACCCTGGCGCAGGCGTGTCATAGCGCAGCGCCGGCGGCAGAAGAACTGCAAGACGGCCACGACGATGACGCCAGCGTCAGCCCGGTGGCCACGCCCGGCGCAGCGCAGACGCTCAACTGGCGCAGCGCCCAGATCCAGTCGCGCGATGACGCTCAGTTGATGCTGGACAAGGTGAAAAACTATTTTCAGCGGCATGAGCCAAGCCACCCGGCTCCGCTGATGATCGATCGGGTACAGCGGCTGATTGCCCTGGACTTCCTGCAAATCGTCCGCGATCTGGCACCTGATGGCCTCAACCAACTGGAGACCATCCTTGGTCGCCCGGATAACGAGGAGAACAACTGACCTTAAGATGCGTCGTTTTCCTCACACACTTTTCGTCGCCTGTGCAATGCGCTTCAGGCCAGAATTTGAACGCCCTTATGCCCACGTAAGACGTTCTTAATCATCATCAGATGGAGTAACTCATGGCAAACTCGAAATCCCGCAGCGGACAGAAGTTCATCGCCCGCAACCGCGCACCGCGCGTACAGATTGAATACGATGTCGAAATCTATGGTGCAGAACGCAAAATCCAGCTGCCGTTCGTGATGGGGGTGATGGCGGATCTGGTCGGCAAGCCGGTCGACCCGTTGCCAAGCGTTGACGAGCGTAAATTCCTCGACATCGATATCGACAACTTCGACGAACGCATGAAATCGCTGAAGCCGCGCGTCGCCTATCAGGTCGACAATACGCTGACCGGCGAAGGCAAGCTGAACATCGATCTGTCGTTTGAAAGCATGGAAGACTTCTCCCCTGCCGCCATCGCGCGCAAGGTGGATTCGCTGGATAACCTGCTGGAAGCCCGCACCCAGCTGTCCAACCTGCTGTCCTATATGGACGGCAAAAACGGCGCCGAAGAGCTGATCTCCAAGATCCTGCAAAATCCCGAACTGCTGAAGTCCCTGACCAACGCGCCGAAGCCGGCGTCTACCGACGACAACACCGAGAAGGAGGACTGATTGATGAGCAACCTGCCTCAGCAACAGAACGCGTTGCAGACCACCGAAACCTTCTCCAGCGACGAGTTCAGCGCGCTGCTGAACAAAGAGTTCCGTCCAAAGACCGATCAGGCCAAAGAAGCGGTCGAGAATGCGGTGAAGACCCTGGCGCAGCAGGCACTGGAAAACACCGTTACCGTGTCTTCCGACGCCTACCGCACCATTCAGGCGCTGATCGCCGAAATCGACGAGAAAATGTCTCAGCAGATCAACCAGATCATTCACCATGAGGACTTCCAGAAGCTGGAGGGCGCCTGGCACGGCCTGCACTATCTGGTGAACAATTCCGAAACCGACGAAATGCTGAAGATCCGCTTTATGAGCATTTCCAAGCAGGAGCTCGGCCGCACGCTGAAGCGCCACAAGGGCGTGGGCTGGGACCAGAGCCCGATCTTCAAGAAAGTGTACGAAGAAGAGTACGGCCAGTTCGGTGGCGAACCGTTCGGCTGTCTGGTGGGCGACTATTACTTTGACCACAGTCCGCAAGACGTTGAACTGCTCGGTGAAATGGCAAAAATCGGCGCCGCGTCGCATTGCCCGTTCATCGCCGGCACTGCGCCAAGCGTGATGCAGATGGAATCCTGGCAGGAACTGGCCAACCCGCGCGACCTGACCAAAATCTTCCAGAACACCGAGTACGCCGCCTGGCGCAGCCTGCGTGAATCCGAGGACGCACGCTATCTTGGCCTGGTGATGCCGCGCTTCCTGGCGCGTTTGCCTTACGGCATCCGCACCAACCCGGTTGACGAGTTCGACTTTGAAGAAGAAACCGACGGCGCGACCCATGGCAACTACACCTGGACCAACGCCGCTTACGCGATGGCCGCCAACATCAACCGTTCGTTCAAAGAGTTCGGCTGGTGCACGGCAATCCGCGGCGTAGAATCCGGCGGCGCGGTAGAAAACCTGCCATGCCATACCTTCCCGAGCGACGACGGCGGCGTGGACATGAAGTGCCCAACCGAAATCGCCATCAGCGACCGCCGCGAAGCGGAGTTGGCCAAAAACGGCTTTATGCCGCTGGTACACCGTAAAAACTCCGATTTCGCCGCCTTTATCGGCGCGCAATCGCTGCAGAAACCGGCGGAATATTATGATGCAGACGCCTCGGCCAACGCCCAGCTGTCCGCGCGTCTGCCGTATCTGTTTGCCTGCTGCCGCTTTGCCCACTACCTGAAGTGCATCGTCCGTGACAAGATCGGTTCCTTCCGTGAGCGCGACGACATGGAACGCTGGCTGAACGACTGGATCATGAACTATGTCGATGGCGATCCAGCCAACTCGTCGCAGGAAACCAAATCACGCAAGCCGCTGGCAGCCGCCGAGGTTCAGGTCGAAGAGATCGAGGACAATCCGGGTTACTACAGCGCCAAGTTCTTCCTGCGCCCGCATTACCAGTTGGAAGGTTTGACCGTTTCACTGCGTCTGGTTTCTAAACTGCCGTCGCTGAAACAGAACGACGCCTCTTGATAAACCCGATATCAGGCTGCGGCACCGCAGCCTGAGCAAACAGAATATGGAGATGCTGTATGGGAGCAAGACCCCGCTTTCTGGCTGCCTGGACGGCGGCCAGAAATATTTACGACCCAAACGATGCTTTGGTAAAAGTCAAAAACACCATTGGTGGTGCGGTAAAACGTAATTTCGAGATCCCTGCCAGCGCAGGAGGTTGGGAGAACAGTTGTGCGGTAAGAATGAGTTATGTGCTCAATTACACCGGTCACCCGGTACCTCGCATAAGCCAACTGACGGTCTCCGGTGCTGATAAGAAATGGTACTTTTTCCGCGTGCGGGATTTGGTGGCGTATTTGACCAAAACCTGGGGAAAGCCTGATTTGATTGTTAATTATCCTCAATTGCCGGTGTCCCAGTTGGCTAACAAAAAGGGATTGATCTTGTTTGAGGTTTCGGGTTGGGACAACGCCGGTGGACACGCGACGTTCTGGAACGGCAGCCAATGTTCCGATCACTGCTATTTCAATGAACCAGGTACCAATTACTCGACGCCTCGAGCCAATTTTTGGGAGTTGCCATGAAGACGCTGTTAACGGTCGGTCTGGTGTCAGCGTTGTTGACTATGTCACAACCTTCGCTCGCCAAAGACGCTGTGGACCCGGTGGCATTTATCAAACAGATGCCCTACACCCAGGTGGTTAAAGAACTGGCGTTGGCACGCTGCCTGGCGCAGGTTTCCAAAGCGGACAATGCCTTTTCCGTTGATGCTGCCAGAACGGCAAACGCAATGAGGGAATGGATGCCGTTTGATATCGAATCAGGCGATACGAAGATCAATGCGCTGATCGATAAGTTCAAATCCAGCCACAATGCGACCCACAGCGAAGCAAAAACCCAGAGTCAAGGCGTTACGTTAAACTGCCTGCGGCTGTATCACAGCGCCGAGCTAGACGCCCTGTCACGCCAAGTTATCGTCGGCGATGCGAATCACTCCTGGAACCAGGATAATCCGCAATAATTAAAACTTGGGCCATTGGCACGATTAATAATGGTTCGGTAATCAATACCGTTAAATTTCGGTATTTCACAAGGTGCATGGCACAAGGATATTGGTTGGTAGTGCATTACCGCATTTTGACTTCCTGCTGCTATAACCTGAATTTTTCAACGCAACGTTAATACTACTGTTAACCCTTAATAAAGAGTGAATGAGCTATGGCTATTGATATGTTCCTGAAAGTCGAAGGTGCCAGCGGCGAATCTAAAGATTCAAACCACAAAGGCTGGACCGACATTACTTCTTTCTCCTGGGGCGCTTCCCAACCTGGCAACATGGGCGTGGGCGGCGGCGGCGGTGCCGGTAAAGTCTGCTTTAACGATCTGCATGTCAATGCGCTGGTCGATAAATCAACCCCTGCGCTGCTGAAGCACTGCTCCAGCGGTAAACACCTGACCAAGGTTGAGCTGTCCGTCTGCAAAGCCGGCGGTACCCAGGTCGAATATATGAAGATCACCCTCGACGACGTGCTGGTTACCGCGGTGCAGTACACCGGTGCCGGTGGCGAAGATACCGTTGGCGTGACCTATTCCTTCCAGGCGGCGAAAGTCAAACAGCAATACTGGGAGCAGAGTGACAAAGGCGGTAAAGGTGCAGAAAGCAGCGCCGGTTGGAATATCAAGGAAAACCGCGAAGCGTAATCTGTGTCTATTATGCCCCTCAATAAGAGGGGCATTCATATATCGATGACAATAATAAAAAACCCTTCGCTGCAATATGCGTAACCACGTATGCCTTATGTCCGCGTAATCATTTTCATCGCCTGGCACTGTTTGTCTGCTTCGGGCTTACGCGTTAACGATGTTAATTCCCCTCACCCCAGCCCTTTCCTGCCCAAGGGCTGGGGTGAGGGTATTGTAATATTTAAAACCTAATCAGCAGGAATGCCTTATGCGATTTACCATTGTACAGAACAAGAATGGCCAGTTGCCGCCACAAAGCAGCTGCGATTTTCTGCCGCCGGGCGGCACTATTGGTCGTAGCGTGGATAACAATCTGGTATTACCGGATGAAGAGCGTGCCATTTCCCGCTTGCAGGCCATTGTGCATATTTCTGCTGATGGCGAATGCCGCATCACCAACCGTGGCAACGTGACCCGCGTCCTGCTGAACGATATTCCATTGGAGCGAGGCCGTCAGGTGGAACTGCAAGACGGCGATATCCTCGGCATCGACGATTACCAGATTCAGGTCAGTGCCCTGCACCAGCAGGCCGCGCCGGTTCAGCAGGCACAGCCGGTGGTCGCCAAAGCGGTCGATGCCGCACCTGCCGCCAAGACGCAGCCTGGCGCAGCACCGATCCCCAACGAAATCTGGGACAGCCTGGTGGAAGAGTTCACGCCGGTCGGCGGCACAGCGCAGCCCGCGCAGACCAACCCCGCCCACGGCGGGCATAACCCGCTGTTGGAAAAACCGCGCAGCGAGCTGAACCCGGCGGATCCACTGAGCCAATTGGATGGCAACGTCGATCTGCATCAGTTACAGCAAAAACAGACCGATCCCAGCGCGCTGTTCAACACCGATAGCACTTTCGAACGTGACAATATTCTGACCGACACCACGCCGAGCGCGCTGCTGGCGGAAAATCGCCCGCAGGCGCCGCAGCAACCGGCGGCCAATGTCGCCAGTGCTGCATCAACCACCAACCAGCCGAGCGAAGAACTCGACCCGCTGGCACTGTTTGGCGCATCGTCGGCGCCCGCCGCGCCGGACGCACTGAACGGCAATGACCCGTTGGGCTTGCTGATGGGCGGTGCCGTGCCGCTGACCCAGGTGGACGCCGAGGCGCCCGCGGCGCCACTGCAAGCGCCACCGTCACCGCAAGCGCAGCCGCCACAGCAGCCGAAGCCTGCGCCACTCGAGCCGACGCCGACGCCGTCCGTTACGCAGCCAGTGCCGCCTGTGGCAGCAAAAGAACAACCACGCACGCCGCCTGCGCCAGAGCCGCAGTTTGCCCAATCTACCGCGACACAACCTGAATTCACCCAACCGCCGCAGCATCGGCCACGCGCCGGTAACCGTCTGGGTATCGATCCGGTGGCCTATCAGTCGTCCCGCGCGCAAAACGCCGCTACGCCGAACGGCGATCTGCTGGAAGGGCCTTTGCTGAATGCGCTGCTGCAAGGTATCGGTCTGGACGATCTGCAGCCGCAACCGCATTTCGACGAACAGCAGGTGCGCCAGGTTGGTCGTTTGCTGAGCCTGTTTTCACAAGGTACCGTTGCCCTGCTCTCCTCGCGCTCGATTCTCAAGCGCGGCGTAAAGGCGGAAATGACCATGATCCTCGACGAGGCCAATAATCCGTTCAAGCTGTTGCCATCCGGGAAAACCGTACTGATGCAGATGTTCGGCAGCCAGATGCCGGGCTTTATGCCTCCGGAACAGGCGGTGCGCGATGCGTTGATCGATTTGCAGGCTCACCAGTTGGGGATGATTGCCGGCATCCGCGCCATCATCGCCGCAATGTTGCAGTCGTTTAATCCGGATCGTCTGGAAGAAGAAGCGCGCAAGGAAGGTTCGGCACCGCGCCTGGCGCTGCCGTCCAATCGCAAGGCCGCGCTGTGGGATTACTTTGTCAAGAATTACCAGCAAACCGCAGGCGAAATCGAAGATGACTTCCATACGCTGTTTGGCGAAGCCTTCCTGCACGCCTATGACGTTGAAGTGAATCAGTATAAAGACTCACAAACCCAAGGCCTGTCTTGATAGGCGCAATTTTGGCTCAAACCGGACGCGTAATGAATATCACTATAGCCTCTACCTCTAATCAAGGCGGCCGCGATTCCAATCAGGATCAGACCGGTGAAGTGGTTGGCAACCGCGCCGCCTGCTTCGTGGTGTGCGACGGCATCGCCGGCTTCCCCGGTGGCGATATCGCCGCAAAGCTGGCACGCGACACCATTCTGCATAATTTCGACGGTGAAAAACACCTGAATGCGCAGAGCATTCGCCAGCACATTTCGCAGGCCAACGCCGCCATCCACCAGCAGCAGAGCCAGTCGGACGAGCTCAGCAAAATGGGCACCACGCTGGTCAGCCTGTTTATCGATCGCGATTATCAGTTGGCCTACTGGGCGCATGCCGGCGACAGCCGCCTGTACCTGTTCCGCCGCGGTTATCTGCATGCCGTGACCACCGATCACAGCCTGATCCAGCAAATGCAGGACGCCGGCTATCAAACCAGCGGCATCAACAGCAACCTGCTGTACTTTGCGCTCGGCCTGAGCGAAGAGCGTGACGCCACCTACAGCGATGTACTGCAACTGGAAGACGGCGACGTTTTCCTGCTGTGTACCGACGGCTTCTGGCACAGCTTTACCCAGTCGGAACTGGAGCAGTCGCTACACATGGTCAATTCACCAGGTGAGTGGATCGCTCTGATGCAACAGGCATGGAAGAAAAATAATAACAGCGATAACTACAGCGCTATCGCCGTATGGATTGGCTCGCCGCAAGAAACCACGCTGCTGCATTCGCTGGCGGATGCCGAACGTTTCCTCTCGCGCGATTGAGTCGCTTAACACAGCCCACGTTAGCAAGGTTAACGATGAAATATTGGATGCCCGGTGTTATCGCCCTGATGGCGATGCCTGCCGTTCACGCGGCAAATTATCGGTTGGTGTATTCCCCCAGCCAAAAACTCGAAGTATTCATCGACGACGTCAAGAACAACAAACCTGCCAGCTGGTGTGCGAAAAGCATTCCGCTACGCATTGTGTCCGCCAAAAGTCGCGATGCCGCGGTGCTGGATGACTTTCTGCCACGCGTCGGCAATTTGCTGGAAAAGCAATGCGCCAAAGCCACGCAACTGCCCTGGACGCTGACCGATAAAAGCGGCGCTACCCTGGCCAGCGGCAACGCCAGCAAAAACCGCAAGTGGCAGCCGGAAGTGGCGTCGAGCGCGGCGGCACAGCAGTCAGAACCGGCCCCTACGCCGCCACCGGCGGTGGCGGTCAGCTCCGCCCCGGCCGACGCGGCACCGGCACAGGTATTTACCCTGCCGCAAGGCTGCAAGTTCCGCACCTATTGGGGCCAGGGCAACGCCGGCAGCGCGCTGTTCATCCCCAGCGGTGATGCCTTGCAGTGCGTGGACGGCTGGCTGAACGGCAATAGCGCCGTCACGCTGCAACAAGGCGGGAAAACGCTGACGCCGTCCGTCAATTTCTACCAGGGCTATCCGCTGATAAACATTGAGGTGGCGACGCAGCCACTGAAGGTGGTCAGCGCCAACGCGCAACGGCTGGTGCTCGGCAATCCGCAGGCGGCCGGCAGTTATCTGCTGCTGCCGTTTGATGCCAAACAGCACGCCTGGTCATTTAACGGCACGCTTATCGCCGAATTTCCGCGCCTTGAGGCCGCCGACGCCGAACGCGTCAAGCAACGCGCCGCCGAGGTACAGGCCGCCTGGCAACCGTTGCTGAGCGAGCACAACGCGGCGCTCACGGTACGTCTGGTGGATAAACTGGTTGCCGACCGCGCCGATCCCGCCAGCGGCAGTTACCTGTCCGTTAACAACGTTGCCCACTGAATCAAGAGGAATTGCTGTGAAATCATTAGCTGAGATGTTGCAAGGCGGCTCCATAGGTGACGCAACGCTGGCGGTAGAATCTGCAATCAAGGCGCGGCCGGCGGATGCCGATCTGCGCGCCGCCCTGGTGCAACTGCTGTGCCTGAGCGGCAACTGGCAGCGAGCCAAGGCGCAGTTGAAGTCATGGCAGGCGCTAAAACCTATCGCACAACCCACCACCTTGCTGCTGATGCAGTCGGTTGACGCCGAACTGCAACGCCAGGCGGTGTTTGCCGGCCAGGCCGCGCCTGCCTTATTGAAACAGCACCAGCAGTGGCCAGCGCTGATGATCCAGGCATTGCAACAGGACGCTAACGGCGAGCATCAGGCGGCGCAAGCCTCGCGCGATAGTGCATTGGAACAGGCGCCGGCGGTTGGCGGGCAATTGACGCAGGCCGACGCCAACGGCGATAACACCCTCAGCTTCGACTGGCTGATGGATGGCGATGGCCGTCTCGGCCCGATCTGCGAACTGGCGTTGAACGGCGTGTATTACTGGCTGCCGTTCTGCGACATCGCCGACATTCAGTTTCAGGCGCCGCAAAGCGCCATCGACCTGGTGTGGAGTCACGCGCTGGTGCGCCTGACCGACGGCCGCGAGCAGGTGTGTCAATTACCGGCACGCTATCCGTTGGTGGCTGGCAGCGACGATGCGCTGCTGCTCGGCAAGCGCACCGAATGGCAGCCGCTGGGTGACAGCCCGCATTATGCCGGTTTCGGTCTGAAAACCTGGCTGAGCGACAGCGATGAGCTGCCGTTGCACGGTCTGCGCCAGCTGAGTTTTAACCAGGACGCCTGATGATGAACGCCAAACGCCCGGCCGCGCCCCCCAGTGACGGCGATCTGCATCGTCAGGGTTATCGTCAGCGTCAGGACAGCGATCGCCTGACCTCGCGCGACAAAATGCAGCCAGTACTGCTGGATCTGCTGACCGATGACGAACCGCAGAAAAAACAGGAAGCGCAAACGCGCAACCTGGTGTCGCACAGCGAACTGCGCCGCCGGGTGTTGCGCGATCTGCAATGGCTGTTCAACTGCGTCAACAGCGAATCGAATCTCGATCTCGCCGATCTGCCGCAGGTGCGTCGCTCGACCCTCAATTACGGCATTGCCTCGCTGGCCGGCAAACGCATGTCCGACATCGAATGGCTGGATATTCAGCGCGCACTCACCGAATCAATCCTCAATTTCGAACCGCGCATCCTGCCCGACGGCTTGCAGGTGCGCTGTATTTCCGACACCGGTTCGCTGGAGTTGCACAACGTGCTGTCGATAGAAATCAAGGGCCGCCTGTGGTGCGTGCCCTACCCGCTGGAGTTTCTGTTCCGTACCGACGTAGACCTGGAAAACGGCCATTTCGATCTGAAAGACATAGGGTAAGGCGATGGACAGTAAACTTTTAGAGTATTACAACCGCGAGCTGGCCTATCTGCGTGAGATGGGCGCCGAGTTTGCCGAACAGTATCCCAAGGTCGCCGGGCGTCTTGGCATGCGCGGCATTGACGTGGCGGACCCGTACATTGAACGCCTGATGGAGGGTTTCGCCTTTCTCACCTCGCGCGTACAGCTGAAGATGGACGCGGAGTTTCCGCGCTTTTCCCAACGGCTGCTGGAAATTATTTATCCGAATTATTTATCGCCCACTCCGTCGATGGCGATTGCCGAGCTACAGCCGGACAGCCATAAAGGCGATATCAGCAATGGCTTTGTGGTGCCACGCGGCACCATGATGGACAGCCAGACGCTGAAGAAAAACGGCATTACCTGCAGTTACACCACCGCGCATGACGTCACGCTGCAACCGGTACGGCTGAAAAACGTCGAGCTGGGCGGCATTCCGGCCGATATTCCGCTGGCGTCGCTCGGCTTGCAGCACAGCGGCTGCGTCAGTGCGTTGCGCATCACGCTGGAATGCTACGACACCGTCACGCTGAACAACCTGAATCTCGATCGGCTGATGTTCTACCTGGCCGGACCGGATTTGCAAGCGCAGCAACTGCTGGAACTGCTGATGCAGCATACCGTCGGCCTGCTGTGCCAAACCGTCGATGCACAGCCGCAGCGCCGGGTACTGGCGGAGGACGCGCTGCGTCAGGAAGGTTTCGACGCCGAGCAGGCGTTATTACCCAACGATCTGCGCAACTTTGACGGCTATCGGCTGTTGCAGGAATACTTTGCCTTCCCGGCGCGTTTTCAGTTCTTCAGCATCGGCGGCTTACAGCCACTGCTGCACGGGGTACGCGAAGGCAAGAAACCGCTGCGTCAGTTCGAAATCGTGGTGCTGCTCGACAAGCAGGATGCCGCGCTGGAACGCGTAATCGACGTCAGCCATCTGGCGCTGCACTGCACGCCGGTGATCAACCTGTTCCCGAAAGTCGCCGAACGCATCACGGTCAACGAGAAAAACCATGAATACCACCTGGTAGTCGACAACATACGCCCGCTGGATTATGAGGTGTTTTCGGTACAACGGCTGGGAGGCAGCGCCAGCGAAAAACGCTACGAGCAGGAGTTTCGTCCGTTTTACAGCACGCTGAGCGAGGATGACGGCAATTACGGTGCCTATTTCTCGCTGCGCCGCGAACAGCGCACGCTGTCTGAACATGCGCGCCGTTACGGCACGCGCACCGGCTATCTCGGTTCCGAGGTGTTCGTGTCGCTGGTGGACGAGCGTCAGTCACCGTGGCATAGCGATCTGAAATACCTGACCGCCGACGTGCTGTGCACCAGCCGCGATTTACCGCTGATGCTGCTGCAACAGGATCAGGGCAACTTCGTGATGCCGGATTCCATTCCGATCAAGCAGGTCACGCTGAGAAAAGGCCCTACGCCCCCGCGCCCGGCGCTGGCGGACGGCATGATCACCTGGCGGCTGATCAGCCAGTTGCAGCTCAACTACCTGAGCATGATGGACGGCGATCCTGAACAGGGCGCTGCCAGCCTGCGTCAACTGCTCGGTCTGTATGGCAACCTGAGCGAACCGGCGGTTGCCAAGCAGATCCAGGGAGTGCGCCACTGTCATCTGCGACCGGTCTACCGCCGGGTGCCGGAGCCAGGACCGATCGTATTCGCGCGCGGTATTGCCATTGACCTGACCGTTGACGATCAGGCCTTTTCCGGCAGCAGCCCCTACCTGCTGGGCAGCGTGCTGGAGCGGCTGTTCGCCCGATTGGTGGCGATGAACACCTTTACCGAAATGACGTTGTCCAGCCAGCAACGCGGTGAAATCGCCCACTGGCAGGCCCGCATGGGCAAAAGGACGTTGATATGAGCGACAGCGTCACCGAACGGCCGGTCAGCGACAGGCCGCAGATCAACGCGCTTTACCGTCTGCCGGAGGATTTCTGGCAACGGTTGCGCGCCGCGCCGTATCAATACGATCTGTTCCAGCTGTTGCGCCGCCTTGACGCGCAAGGCGGACAGCCTTATCTGCTGGGCCGTGCACCGCTGCCGCGCCACGAAATGCTGCGGCTTGGCCAGGAGCCGTCGCTGTCGTTCGCGCCATCAACGCTGGCGCGAGTCAGCCCGCGTGACGGCAGCCCGCTGCATGACGTGTCGATCTTCAGCTTCGGCCTGTTCGGTCCCAATGGGCCGCTACCGCTGCATATGACCGAATACGTGCGCGAACGGATCCACCACCATCAGGACACCACCCTGATGGCCTTTGCCAATCTGTTTCACCACCGCCTGACGCTGCTGTTCTACCGCGCCTGGGCCGATGCGCAACCGACGGTGTCACTCGATCGCGCCGATAACGGCCGCTTCGATGACTATCTGGCCAGCCTGATTGGCAACGGCCAGCCGGCGCAGCGCCGACGCGACGCAATCAATGCCCACGCCAAGCATTTTATGGCCGGTCATCTGATTCGCCACAGTCGCGATCCGGAAGGCCTGAGCAAGATTCTGCGACAGTATTTTCAGGTGCCGGTGCGCATCGTGGAAAATGTCCCGCACTGGCTACGGGTGGAACCGCGCGAACAGGCACGGCTGAAGGCCGGCCGCAATGCGCCACGCCTCGGGGAGTCTGCGTTTCTCGGCGTCGCGGTGCGTGATGTGCAGCATAAGTTTCGCATCGAGCTGGGGCCGATGTCACAACGCGATTACGATCGATTTCTGCCCGGCGCAGCGCTGTGCGAACAGCTCCGCGACTGGGTGCGACAGTATCTTGGTATTGAGTTCGTCTGGGAAGTGCGGCTGATTCTGGCAAAAGAACAGCTGGTCGGCACTCAACTTGGCGGTGTTCAGCGTCTCGGGCTCAGCAGCTGGATGGCCGCGGCGCAACGACGCCACGACGTCGGCGATCTGATCTTCAGCCCGGAACCGCTGGAAAATCCATTTTAATGAGACTTGAGGAACACCATGTCTGAAATCAGCCGCTCGGTATTATTTGGCAAACTGGACAGTTTATTATTCACCTCGCTGGAAAGCGCAACCGCCTTCTGCAAGCTGCGCGGCAACCCCTACGTCGAACTGGCGCACTGGCTGCACCAGTTGATGCAGGCACCAGACGGCGATCTGCAACAGATTTTCCGCCACTTTGCCGTTGACGAAGCACAGCTGGCGCGCGATATCGTCGAGGCGCTGGATCGCCTGCCGCGCGGCGCCAGCGCCATTTCCGATCTCTCGGAACACATCGACAACGCGGTAGAACGCGCCTGGGTATACGGCTCGCTGAAGTTCGGCGCTCAAACCATTCGCGGCGGTCATTTGCTGCTCGGCATTCAGAAAACCTACAGTCTGCGTCACCAGTTGAAGGCCATCTCCGGCCAGTTCGAGCGCATCAACAGTGATATTTTAATGGCGCAATTTGCCGACATCACCGCCAATTCCGCCGAAAATGCACTGGCGCAGCCCGCAGCAGCGGCTGCCGACGGCAACGCCGCCGCGGCCAGCCAAAGCGGTGGCAGCGTGCTGGCACAATATGCGCAGGACATGACCGCCCGGGCACGCAACGGCGAGATCGACCCGGTCGCCGGCCGTGACGAAGAAATTCGCCAGATTATTGACATCCTGATGCGCCGCCGCCAAAACAACCCGCTGCTGACCGGCGAGGCCGGCGTCGGTAAAACCGCCGTGGTCGAAGGCCTGGCACTGCGCATTGTCGCCGACGATGTGCCACCGCAGCTGCGTGGCGTACAACTGATGCTGCTGGATATCGGCATGCTGCAAGCCGGCGCCGGGGTGAAAGGCGAGTTCGAAAAACGCCTGCAGGCGGTGATCGACGAAGTTCAGTCCAGCCCGACGCCGATTATTTTGTTTATTGATGAAATTCACACGCTGATCGGCGCTGGCGGTGCCCAGGGCACCGGCGACGCCGCCAACCTGCTGAAACCGGCGCTGGCGCGCGGCCAACTGCGTACCGTAGGCGCTACCACCTGGTCCGAGTACAAAAAGTACATCGAAAAGGATCCGGCGCTGACCCGCCGCTTCCAGGTGGTACAGGTGCATGAACCCAGCGAGGACAAAGCGCTGCTGATGCTGCGCAGTACCGTCAGCCCGTTGGAACAGCACCACCGTGTGCTGCTGCTGGATGAAGCGGTCGAAGCGGCGGTACGCCTGTCGCACCGTTATATTCCGGCGCGCCAGTTGCCGGACAAGGCGGTGGCGCTGCTGGATACCGCCTGTGCGCGCGTGGCGGTCAGCCAGCATGCTGAACCGGCACAGGTGGAAGATTGCCGTCACCGCATTGAGGCACTGCAAATCGAGCTGGAGATTGCTCGCCGCGAGAGCAAAGTCGGCATTGGCAATCTGCAACGTCCTGAAGAAATCGAAGCCCAGTTGGCCACGCTGCAACAGCAGTTGGCGCAGTTGACCCAGCGTTGGCAACAAGAGCTGGCGCTGATTCAGCAGATTATCGATCTGCGCAGCCAACTGCATCAGCAGGAAACGCCGCACGACAGCGATGAGCCAGGCGCCAGTGAACCAGCGCTGGCCCACCACGCCGAGGATCCCTCGCCGACTGACGCACCGCTCAGCGCCGATGCGCTACGCGCACAGCTGACCGTTCTGCAACAGCAGCTCAATGCGTTGCAGGGCGAGGCGCCGTTGATCTTCGCCGCGGTGGACGCCAACGTCGTCGCGGCGGTGGTTGCCGACTGGACCGGCATCCCGTTGGGGCGCATGGTCAAAAACGAAATCGATGCGGTATTGCAGCTGTCCGATACCCTGAACCAGCGGGTGATCGGTCAACGTCACGCGCTGGATCTGATCGCCCGCCGCGTACGCACCTCACGCGCCCGGCTGGACGATCCGAACAAACCGGTGGGGGTATTCCTGCTGGCCGGTCCGTCCGGCGTCGGTAAAACCGAAACGGCACTGGCGCTGGCGGAAACGCTGTACGGCGGCGAGCAGAACGTCATCACCATCAACATGAGCGAATTCCAGGAATCGCACACCGTGTCCACCCTGAAAGGCGCGCCGCCGGGTTACGTTGGTTACGGCGAAGGCGGCGTTTTGACCGAAGCGGTGCGACGCCGTCCTTACAGCGTGGTTCTGCTGGACGAGATCGAAAAGGCACACCCGGACGTGCATGAAATTTTCTTCCAGGTTTTTGACAAGGGCTGGATGGAAGATGGCGAAGGTCGCCACATCGACTTCCGCAATACCATCATTATCCTGACCTCCAACGTCGGCACCGACCTGATCGCCGGCCTGTGCAGCGATCCGGAGCTGATGCCGGAGCCCGAGGCGCTCAGCGCCGCGCTACGCCAACCGCTGCTGTCGGTGTTCCCGGCGGCGCTGCTGGGCCGTCTGCTGGTGGTGCCGTACTATCCGCTGACCGACGCCACGCTCGGCAATATCGTACGTTTGCAGCTGGGCCGCATACAGCGCCGTATGGCAGAAAACCATGCCATTACCACCACCTTCGACGATGCGGTGATTTCTCTTATCGTCAGCCGCTGTACCGAAGTGGAGTCCGGCGGCCGCATGGTCGACGCGATCCTGACCAATACCCTGCTGCCGCAGATCAGCCATACCCTGCTGTCGGCCAGCGCCAACGATCAACGTTACCGTCAGCTGCATATCACGCTGCAAGACCACGAATTTGTTTGTCAATTTCAGGCTTAATGCCAAGGTCGCCCCGGCGGCGACCGTTTGAACACAGAGAGTAGCCATTATGTCGGGAACCGGGATAAAAAAACCGAACTCAAACAGCCTGCCTGTCGGCCATCGGTTCAATGAGTTCGAAATCAGGGAAGTGATTGGCGAAGGCGGCTTCGGCATCGTTTATCGCGCTTATGACCACCAGCTGGAACGCACCATCGCCATCAAGGAATACATGCCAACCCAGCTGGCGCGGCGCAATGACGATCTGACCCTCAGCCTGCGCGGCGAACGCTTCAGCAAGACATTCCAGGCCGGTTTGAACAGCTTCATTCAGGAAGCACGGCTGCTGGCCCGTTTTTCTCACCCTGGCTTGCTGCACGTGCTGCGGTTCTGGGAAGAAAACGGCACCGCCTATATGGGCACCCAGTTCTACAGCGGCACCACGCTGAAAAACCTCAAGGCGCAGCAGCCGGAGATCGTTGACGAAGCGTGGATCCGCAGGCTGTTACCACCGCTGTTCAGCGCCATCAACACCATCCATCAGGAAGGTTACCTACACCGCGATATTTCGCTGGATAATATCCAGATTCAGGAAAACCAGCTGCCGGTGCTGCTGGACTTCGGCTCGGCGCGCAAAGAGATCGGCAACCTGTCCGACGAAACGGAAATCATGCTCAAGCCGGGCTTTGCGCCGATCGAACAATACACCGAAAACAGCGACGGCGAGCAAGGACCGTGGACCGATATCTATGCGCTCGGAGCGGTACTGCATACGCTGATTGTTGGCAGCCCGCCGCCGGTGAGCGTGGTGCGCAGCATCGAAGACAGCTATCAGCCGCTGACCACGCGTCGCCCAGAGGGCTATTCGCAGGAACTGCTGCGGGTGATTGACCAGTCGCTGGCGCTGCGGCCGGAAGATCGTCCACAAACCATTGATGAAATGGCCGAACTGCTGCACCTGACGGTCGCTGACGAAGCGGAAATCATCAGCACGCCGGCCGCGACGCCTGAGCCGCCGTTGATCGCCACCAATCCGGCGGCCAGCGCCGCCGCAGCCGGCACGGCCACCGCCGGCAGCCTCAAACTGTCCCGCCCGATGCTGATTGGCGCCGGCGTCGCCGCCCTGCTGATCGTCGGCGCCATCAGTTGGATCAGCAGCGCCCCGGAAGAGGCTCAACCCGCCACCGCTGCCGTTGAGAGTGCCAATACGCCGCCTGCGGAGAAAACGCTGAGCGCACAGCAGAGCGCACCACAGCAGGCGACCGCCCAACAGCAGGCGCTGCCTGCTGAAGCGGCACCGGCACCTGCTCCGGTAGCGTTGGTGTATTTCAAATTGCAGCCGGGCGAAAACGTTACCCTGGACGGTAAGGCGCAACAGTTGCAACCCGACAGCAACGGCAACGCCCGCCTGAATCTGGCACCGGGCAGCTATCAGTTAGAGATCCGCCGCAACGACAGCCTGCGCCGCCAGCAATTGACCATCGACAGCGCCGGCACCTGGCTGGTCAACCCGGCAAGCGCCGGCTGACCCCTCCCCTATCGAGCGCCGGGCTTTCGGCGCCGTTGTTACCTTATTTCATGGGATTGACATACTTACCCCCACGGTTGGCATTGACTCAGAACGGCAAGCGGGCTGGTTCCGCGGCGCTTACGCGGTAAGTGACGCAGGCGAGAGCCAGCAGCCGATGCAGGGACAGCGTCAAATGAGCCGGGGGATGTCATTTACCGAGGATGTTTTCATGTTCGACCGCATCATTGCGCATACGCCGCTGGGCAAGGAGCAGTTGCTGTTCCGCTCATTGGAAGGGAGCGAAGCCCTTTCCACCCCGTTTGATTTCAACGTTGAATTGCTGAGCAAAGACGCGCGACTGGATCGCAAGGCGCTACTCGGTCAACCGCTGACGCTGGAAATCCCCACCTCGAGTCTGATTGGTCCAACGCGTTACCTGAATGGCAAAATCACCGCCATCGCCGTCAGCAGCGAAGAAATCAGCGGCACCCGGTATTCGGTGTATTCGCTGCGCATGCAGCCCGATCTGTGGCCGATGACCAAAGACCGCAACTTCCGTATCTTTCAGGAACAGACCGTTCCGCAGATCGTCAAAACGCTGCTCGGCGAGCACAATGTCCAGCTGGAAGATCGGCTGACCGGCAGCTATCGCCAATGGGGTTACTGCGTACAGTACAGCGAATCGACCTTTAACTTCATCAGCCGTCTGATGGAGCTGGAAGGGATTTACTATTATTTCAAGCACGAGAAAGACAAGCACACGCTGGTACTGGCCGACGCGCCACACCATCATCAACCGTTCCCCGGCTATGAAATGATCCCCTATCACCTTACGCCCTCCGGTGGCAGCACCAGCGAAGAAGGCATCAGCCAGTGGACGCTGGCGGATCGGGTAACACCGGGCATTTACAGCGTCGATGATTACGACTTCCGCAAACCTAACGCCTGGCTGTTCCAGGCACGGCAAAACCCGGTTTCACCGTCACCGGGCCAGATCGACGTTTATGATTGGCCGGGCCGCTACACCGAGCATCAGCAGGGTGAGTTCTACGCCCGCGTACGTCAGGAAGCATGGCAGGCCGAACACCAACAGATCGGCGGCACTGCTACCGCGCTGGGCATCGCCCCCGGCTGCACCTTCACGCTGTATAACGCCCCCTACCTTGCCGACAACGGTGAATACCTGACGCTGGCCGCCACCTATAGGCTGCAAGAGAACCGTTACGCCAGTGGCGACGACCAATCCAGCGAACACCGCATCGACTTTACCGTTATCCCGGCGGACGTGCCATGGCGGCCGGCGCAGCGTGCCGAATGGCCCAAAACCCACGGGCCGCAGACCGCCCGGGTAGTCGGCCCGAAAGGCGAGTCCATCTGGACCGACAAATATGGCCGCATCAAGGTGAAGTTCCACTGGGATCGGCTGGCCAAAGGCGATGACACCAGTTCGTGCTGGGTGCGCGTTTCCAGCGCCTGGGCTGGCCAGGGGTACGGCGGCGTGCAGATCCCGCGGGTCAATGACGAAGTGGTGGTGGACTTTATCAACGGCGATCCGGACCGGCCGATCGTCACCGGCCGAGTCTACAACGAAGCCAGCATGCCACCGTGGGCGCTGCCGGCTGCCGCGACCCAGATGGGCTTTATGAGCCGTTCGAAAGACGGTACGCCGGACAACGCCAACGCCCTGCGATTTGAGGACAAGGCGGGCTCCGAGCAGGTGTGGTTGCATGCCGAGCGCAATATGGACATCGACGTGGAGAACGACGAGACCCATACCATTGATAAAAACCATACCCATTTTGTCGGCGGCAAAGAGGAACAACGCGTGGTCGAAACCCAGACTATTTGCGTCAAGGGCGATTCCACCATGCTGACCGCGCAAAAGCGTACCGATAATGCGCTTGGCGCCTTCATTATCGGCTCTGGCGAGTCAATTCGCCTTGAGTGTGGGGAAAGCGTTTTGGAACTGACCAAAGAGGGCAATATCAATATCAAAGGGGTGAACTTCAACATCACCGTTGATAATGCCGGTGAGATCAATACCACGGGTGGCAAGCTCAACCTCAACCCCTCCAGCGGCAGTAAAAAGACCGATGCACCAGGCGCCGGCCATAAAGATGCGATCAATTCCCAGATTCAAAGCTTCTTTCCCGAAGGGAACGGTAAAGGATAAGCTATGACGCACTATGTAACGCAAGAGGCAAAATTTAAATTGCCCGATGCATTTAAAGACAGAACGATGAATCTCTTCACGTTAAGTGAAAACAATGCCAGCGAGTTTACCTTTGTCGTCTCGCGCGCCACGGCTACGCCTGACGATACGTTGCACAAAGTCGCGGCTCGCCTGGCCAAAGAGCTGGAAAACACCGTGCAGGGATTCCAACTGGCGTCATCGACGCCGGGAAGTATTGACGGGCAACCGTCAGTCAAAGTTGCGGGCACTCAAACTAGCGGCGAAATTTTTACCAGCGGCTACAGTAGGTAATGAGCCGCTTTGTTATCGAGTTCGGAGAGCGCCTGGACGGCCACTTCTGAGAAAATGCATTATACAGAATGCGCGCACAGGCTTCCCATTTGGCTTATCTTAATTAATACAATTAATTAAAAAACCATATTCAATTGCCCACCATGATAACGCTTATGGTTTACCCCTGTTTTTTTCAGGAAACAAAAAGCTGATGAGACAATCGATTGTGCTGTTCAATAATTATAGGCACATCCACCGTAGTGACTTTGCCATCCTCTACTACCACACGACCATTAATGATATTGTAAGCAACTTTCCCCGGATTACAGAATACCAGCGCCGACACAGGATCGTGCTGTGCGCCAGCGAGACCAATACTGTCAAGTCTGAACACGGCGATATCCGCCATCATACCCGGTGCCAATGCCCCAATGTCATCACGATTGAGATTTTTCGCCCCGCCGAGGGTTGCGATTTCCAATGCTTCACGTGCGGTCAAAGCCTCCGGACCATATCCCACACGTTGCAGTAGTAGTGCCTGGCGTACTTCAGCAAGCATGTCTGAACTATCATTTGATGCAGAACCATCAACGCCCAGCCCTACATGCATACCGGCGTCAAGCATATGGCGTACCGGCGCTATACCGGAGCCCAGGCGCATGTTTGAACACGGGCAATGTGAGACCCCGGTACCGGTGCGTGCAAAGAGCTTTATGCCGTAATCGTCGAGCTTCACACAATGCGCGTGCCAAACGTCACTGCCCACCCACTCCAGGTCTTCTACATACTGAGCTGGTGTTTTATTGAAGTTTTTTTTGCTGTACTCAATGTCGCTGACGTTTTCTGCCAAGTGAGTGTGTAACGAGACAGCATACTCGCGGGCCAGTTTCGCCGAATCGCGCATTAGTTGTTCACTGACCGTGAACGGTGAGCATGGCGCCACCACGATCCGGACCATCGCACCGCGGCTGGCATTGTGGAATTGCTCGATTACCCGTTGAGTATCTTTCAGGATTGTTTTTTCATCTTCAACGAGCGACTCCGGTGGTAACCCCCCTTGCTTACGTCCAACACTCATACTTCCACGGCAGGCGTGGAAACGCATACCCATTTCCTCTGCTGCTTCAATGCTGTGATCCAGCTTGATACCGTTAGGATAAATGTACTGGTGGTCACTGGTAGTGGTACAGCCAGAGAGCATCAGTTCCGCCATGGCAGTTTTAGTCGCGATCTTCATCATTTCTGGCGTTAGTTTTTTCCAGATGGGGTAAAGCGCTGTTAGCCATTTAAATAGCTCACCATCCAGTGCATCCGGGATCACCCGGGTCAGACTCTGAAACATATGATGATGGGTATTGATCAGACCCGGGATCACAATATGGCCTTTCAAATCGATAACCCTATCCGCTATTTGTGGCACTTCGCTTGCAGTTCCCACCGCCACAATAGTATTACCTTTGATAAAAACACAGCCTTGTTTAATTTCCCGGCGCTCTTTATCCATAGTAACAAGCATGTCGGCATTCTTCAGCAGTAATGTTTGCCCAGCACTCAAAGGCGCTGAATATGAATTACTATCATCCAGCGACAATATCATGTTTTCTCTTGCTGATACGGGCAGGCTGGTTAATAGTGGCACTAACAGTGGGGCTTTTACCAATAGGCGCCGTACCTGGTCAGGTTTATTCCCTTTCATTACATATCCTTTCACAATAGTGTTATTGATTCTGGTTACTCTTTCACAGCCTTCAAAAGGCTATCAGTAAAGAAAGGCAAGACGATTTAATTAAAATAAATAACTTATTGACTTATAATCAATAACCATTGTTCACTATTTAGGTTAATCAGAGCCGATAGTTTCCGTGATGACAGGTGCGAAAGCGCCTTCCTCAAACCAGTATATCAGGCAAAAATCGATGAAGCAGCGCAGGTTAAGGGTTCCCGGCGTGGCCAGTGCAAGCGTGATTTACCCTTACGACGAAAATTCGGTTTTAGCAGACAGTAAATACAGTGTACGCACTTTCAGCTCCTTGCTCACGTTAGTTTCTGCTATTACATTAACAAGCCATTGATATTTTATGAATTACCGACCCACATTAAATATATCTTTTTTATTGCACGACAATAGCAGGAAAACACTCAGTAACCACAGGTTAATTTTTGGCGTTCAGGTAAATGTGTATACTGTATTCACCGTAAGATAATCGCTAAATCTCAGATTACCGAAGGTTTAAAAATTAAATTATGGTAGTTCATAACAACCTAATTAAATTATAAAGCAAACCTACAGTAGTTTTACCGATTTATGCCCCATTCACTCTGGGGCTTTTTTATGTTATTAGCAAACCCTTCGCCCAGCGTTGAGCAGCCTTCCCTGATGATTTTGAGGACTGATTCCCTGCCACAGTCCAGCGGTGGCCTGTATAACATGCCGCTAGGTCAGAACATCCCTAAGCGCGCTATTTGACACGCAGCAAATCTGAATACCGCGTGGTATACGCCGGCGACAGCATATCGCGCTTCATCTGCCACGGTTTGACAATCCCCTGCCCGGCAAACCACACCCGCCCTCGCCCTTCCTGATTTAATTTATCCAGCGCCGCCATCAATTGGCCGCTATTGCGGCGCGGCGGGTGCTCGTCAAACAGGTCGATTTGCGCCATCGCCGACTCGCTGAAATCCCCCAGCATCACCCCGCCCTTCAGATAGCGACATCCCTCACGCCAGATTTCATCCAACGCCCGTACCGCCATCGCGATGATATCGCGGCTGTCATTGCTCGGCATCGTCAGCCGTGCCGTCGCCAGGTTACTGTAATAACCTTCGCCGGCGGCATGCGGGCTGGTTTTGATAAATACCGATACGTTGCGGCAAAAGCGTTTTTCGCCACGCAGCTTTTCCGCGGCACGCTCCGCATAGCTGCAAATCGCCTCACGCATATGCTGATAGCACGTCAGGCGATGGCCAAACGAACGGGAACAGACAATCTGCTGTTTGGTCGGCGCGACATCTTCCCAATGCAAACAGGATTCCCCACGCAGTTCACGCACCGTACGTTCCAACACCACGCTAAACGTTTTGCGGATCAGTTGCGTATCGCAGTCCGCCAATTGCAGCGCATTTTCAATGCCCATGGTCTGCAACTGCCGCGTCAGGCGGCGGCCAACGCCCCACACCTTGCTCACCGGTAATAACGCCAGCAACTTACGCTGGCGCAGCGGATCGGAAAGGTCCACCACTCCTTTGGTTTGCCCCCATTTTTTGGCCGCATGATTGGCCAGTTTGGCCAGCGTTTTGGATGGCGCAATGCCCACGCCCACCGTCAGGTGGGTTTCTCGTTTGATCCTATCGCGCACCGCCCGACCAAACTCTGCCAGCGGTACGCCGTTGCTCATGCCATCCAGCTTTAGGAAGGCCTCGTCCAGCGAATAGATTTCTACCGCTGGCGCCATCGCCTCCAGGGTATCCATCACACGCGCCGACATATCGGCATACAACGCATAATTGGAAGAAAACACCGCCACATTCAGCCGCTGCGCTTCCTGTCGTATTTTGAAATACGGCGCCCCCATCGGGATACCCAGCGCTTTGGCTTCGGCGCTGCGGGCGATCACACAGCCATCGTTATTGGAAAGCACGATTACCGGCTGCCCTCGCAAATCCGGGCGGAAGATGGTTTCACAAGATGCATAAAACGAATTCACATCCACCAGAGCAAACATGATGATACTCACAATAATTGCTGTATATAGATACAACGTAGTTATGTCACAAGCGCGATCGCGTCATCTGTTAAAAAATGGCGGGAAATGCCAATGCTCAAGGCCAAACTCCGCCCAAGCAATAGGCTGCAATATGACGTTTGCACCATCAATCATGGCCATGGCGTCAATTCACCGCGCCGCGTAGACGATAAACGTCACCACGCCAAAGATTTCCAGCGTTGCATCTTCGGTCAGGATAATCGGCGCATAGGCCGGGTTCATGGGTATCAGTTGCCGCGTGGGGTGTAACTGCAATCGCTTGACGGTGAATTCGCCGTCGATGGCGGCAATCACGATATTTCCGTGCTCAGGATGAAGTGCGCTGTCGACCACCAACAGGTCGCCGTCATGAATATTGGCATCGATCATCGAACTGCCGCTGGCGCGTACAAAATAGGTGGCGTTAGGATGCCGCACCAGCAGCTTGCCGATATCCAACCGCGACTCGACATAGTCCTGCGCCGGGGAAGGAAACCCGCAGGGCACGCGCTCGGCAAACAAGGGGAAAGCAGATTCTGCTGCTTTTTCATTCAGTTTGATAAACATTATCCGGCACCTCTAACACTGTTTTTATATACAGTATTAGAGGTGCCGACCGGGATCAAGCGGCAGATAAAGAAAAGCCATTATCAGGCTGAAGACGCAGGGAATTTAATTCAGCACCGGGGTCACCCCTGTGCAACCCCCTTGCCATACCGCAGCATGGTTTACCTCACCCGCCGCCCTTGCGCGTCAATCACCACTTCGCCATCTTCCTTGCTGAACGGCCCTAACTGTGCATCCGGTAAAATATCCAGCACCGCCTCTGACGGACGGCATAACCGGGTGCCCAGCGGCGTGACCACAATCGGGCGATTAATCAGGATCGGATGTTGCAACATAAAATCGATCAGCTGCTGATCGCTCCAGCTATCCTGCGCCAAATCCAGTTGCTGGTAAGGTTCGACGTTTTTACGCAGCAAATCGCGCACCGATATGCCCATTTGACTAATCAACCCGATCAGTTCATCACGGCTTGGCGGCGTTTCCAGGTACAAAACGACCGTTGGCTGTACGCCACTGTTGCGGATCAGCGCCAGCGTATTGCGTGACGTACCGCAGGCCGGGTTATGATAAATCGTTATATTGCTCATAAACGCTCTCACCTCTTTCTCTGTTATCGCGCAACGGACAGGCGCAGCGCCAAAGCGGCCAGCGTGACAAACAGCACCGGCAATGTCATCACCACCCCCACGCGGAAATAGTATCCCCAGGTGATGTTGATGTTTTTACGGGACAGCACGTGCAGCCACAGCAACGTCGCCAGGCTGCCTATCGGGGTGATTTTCGGCCCGAGATCGCTGCCAATCACGTTAGCGTAAATCATGGCTTGCCTGACCACACCGTCGGCAGTGCTGCCGTCGATCGACAGCGCGCCAATCAGTACCGTCGGCAGGTTGTTCATCACCGACGACAGAAAGGCGGTAATAAATCCGGTACCGAGCGTTGCGGCCCACAGGCCGCTATCTGCCAGACGATTGAGCACGGCAGAAAGCAAGTCGGTCAGCCCTGCATTACGCAGGCCGTAGACCACCAGATACATCCCCAACGAGAAAATCACGATTTGCCATGGGGCGCCGCGCAGCACTTTGCCGGTGTTGATCGCCTGGCCTTTTTTCGCGATCAACAATAAAATCAATGCGCCAACCGCGGCGACCAGGCTGACCGGAACGCCATGCGGCTCCAAAGCGAAGAAACCGACCAGTAACAACAGCAACACGCCCCAACCGGCGCGGAACGTTGCTAGATCGCGAATCGCCTGCGCTGGCACCTTCAGCCGTGCGACGTCATAACGGGTCGGAATGTCCTTGCGGAAAAACCAGTGCAGCATGGCCAGCGTCGCAACAATGGCCACCATATTCACCGGTACCATCACCGACGCATAGTCGTTAAAGCCCAGCTTGAAGAAGTCGGCCGAGACGATATTAACCAGATTGGAGACGATAAGCGGCAGACTGGCGGTGTCGGCAATAAAGCCGGCCGCCATCACGAAGGCTAACGTCGCCGCCGGGCTAAAGCCCAGCGCCAGCAGCATGGCGATGACGATCGGCGTCAGGATCAACGCCGCGCCGTCATTGGCAAACAGCGCAGCAACCGCCGCCCCCAACAGAATGATATAGGTAAACAGCCAACGCCCTTTGCCGCCCCCCCAGCGGGCAACATGCAGCGCTGCCCATTCAAAAAAGCCGGACTCATCCAGCAACAGGCTGATGATGATTACCGCAATAAACGTGGCCGTGGCATTCCAGACGACGTGCCACACCACCGGTATGTCACCCACCTGCACCACGCCGCTCAGCAAGGCCAGGGCAGCTCCCAATAAAGCACTCCAACCAATGCCCAGTCCTTTGGGCTGCCAAATCACCAATACAATGGTCAGAATAAAAATTGCGCCTGCCAGCCACATGGGGCCTCCTTGTGACACGCTGAAAATATATGGAATTTCATATGTTATAAATCGCACTCGCCATCGTTACAGGCAGATCGCACGGCTATCAGCTAACGCACCACTGGCAGCCAGTTGCCTGGCCAACTGCGTCACCCGTTCCTGCTGACTGAGATAGGCCTGCTCGATAATATGTGCCGCCCACGCCGGCATATGCGGCGAAAGACGATAGTAGATCCACTTGCCTTCCCGTCGGTCCTGCAGCAACTCACTGGCGCGCAGCATCGCCAAATGGCGGGAAATTTTAGGCTGGGATTCGCTCAATGCGGCCGAAATCTCGCACACACACAGTTCCCCGGCGTGCCGCAACAGCAGCACCATGCTCAGCCGAGTATCGTCTGAAAGGTTTTTGAACAGCCGTAAAGGTGTCAGCGTTGTCATAATGGCCTCAGGTTGTTGCTCGCGCCTATCATATTCCGGTGGGGCAACAAGTCAACAAAACATATGAAAAAACGAATGTGTTGACTTGACCGTTGGCGAACCCACGTTTACCGCTGCGTAATTACGCTAAACTTGTTATTCCATGCAACCACGCCTGGAGGTTGAATGACGCTCCCGATAAAAAACGAAAAGCAAAGCCGACAAACGCCGGTAACAGAAGATATACCGCTGTTACGTTTGTCATGGTTCCTGGAAAAACTGGGTTATGCGCTGATGTTCTCGGTGGTGGGCGCCGCCCTGGCCGGCGTGTTTGCCGACGGCGTGTTGAGCAACACCCGACAGGAAAACCCTAACGGCACCCTCACCGTTGACTATCAGCGCTTCGCACGCCAAGGTGCGCAAAGCCAGTGGTGGGTAAAAGTGAAAGATGACGGTGATGGTCCGCTCACCTTGACGGTATCGGACAGCCTGACGGCAAGCTACCTGATAGAAAATATCCAGCCGCAATCGGTACAGGTCACGCAGCGCGGCAATCAGATCCTGTTCAGCGTGCCGGATGACGATCGGCAGCAATGGCACACATTCAGTCTCACCTTACGCGCCCAGGCTTGGGGACGGTTCAGCGCCAGCCTCGCGCATGGTGAGGCTCCTCCTATCGTTATTCACCAATGGATTTACCCGTGAGGAATCGCTATGGACATTGTTTTCCGCGCTACGGCTATCTATATGATTCTGTTTATTGTATTGAAAATCGCCGGCAGCCGCACCTTGTTGCAAATGACCTCTTTTGATTTCATTTTATTGTTGATTATCAGCGAGGCCACACAACAGGCCATGTTACCGGACGACTTTTCGGTCACGGCAGCTTTTATTACCATCATCACATTATTTACCATCGATATTATTTTCTCATTGATAAAAACATATATCCCTTTAGCCGATAAGTTTCTGGATGGCTCACCGGTAATTCTGGTAGAAAACGGCAAAATACTGCGCTGGCGGCTAACCAAATTGCATTTGACCATTGATGACATCCTGGAGGTGGCACGTAACAAACAGGGTATAGAGGATGTGGAGAAAATTAAATTTGCCATCATGGAAAAAAACGGTGACATATCCATAATCCCACAGCAGCAAGAATAAAATTGCGGTTTAAATAGTTAACAAAGAAAGTTTTTTAAGATTATTCCCAAACCATGGTGCGCAAGAAAATCTGCCTCCTGCAAGGCGGCAAGAATGGCTAGCATCAGCTAAACTTAATTATTGAGCATGTGATTAATGTTCACAACGTAGCATCACACCGAAATAACCAAATAGGAGTGTCACTATGTCAATTAAAACGTTGAAGGATTTATTCATTCATGCACTATCGGATGTCTACAGCGCCGAAAAACAGATCACAAAAGCCTTGCCTAAATTAGCGCGCGCCGCCAGCTCGGAAGATTTGGCCAATGCGTTCAAAGCGCACCTGGAAGAAACCCAGGGGCAAATTGAGCGGCTGGACAAGCTGGTGGAAAACACACCGGAAGTACGCATAAAGCGTATTAAATGCCTGGCGATGGAGGGATTGATCGAGGAAGGCCAGGAAGTGATTGATAGTGTTGAAGCGGGCGCAGTGCGTGATGCAGGCCTGATTGCTGCGGCACAGAAAGTTGAACATTATGAAATTGCCACCTATGGCACCCTGTGTGCGCTGGCAGAACAATTGGGCTATACCACGGCGAAAAAACTGTTAGGCGAAACGCTGGAAGAAGAAAAATCAACCGACAGCAAACTGACCCTGCTGGCAGAGAAGAAAGTGAATCAAAAAGCCGCCTAAACAGGCTTATCTTCCCGGTGGGAAAACAGGCCGGTTCTTACCGGCCTTTTTTGTATTTTGTTTTCGGAGGCGACACTGTTATTGGAGGGTAAACCATGCGAGACCAACAATCTGAAACAGCCAGGGAAAAGTCCTCAAAAACCGGCATGAAGGGGCCACGCCCCTATTACGCTTATATTATTGGCGTTATTGTGGTCATTCTAGCCATCATATACAGTATAATGTATTGGTAATATATTCCTGACAGGGACGTCAGGTAATACGTTTTTCTTTACTGGCCACGGTCCACTTTTTAGACTGGCAACGTGGGCAAATAAAATCGTCGCCTTTTTTCAAAAAACAGGTATGACTGCAACAAGTACATGAATAGTAATTATCATTTTCGATGGCATTACAACACTCAACCATGGAAAATGGCAGCACCGACAAACCTGGTTTGACATCTTCGTCCTTGTAAAAATAGACGCTAAGATTGCCATCTATCTCCAATATCGCCAGTCTGACCTGCCCAAGATGATCAATGCCCTTCTCTCTCAACTCCATAATAAACTCTTCATAGGCAAAACTTTGTTTCTTGGTATTTTCCCAATGCAGCACACCTTCTTTAACCAATAAAATCGGCTTGCCCTCCAATTTAATCTGCAAGCGTGTGCTTTTATTAATCAAGGTGGTAAAAAATCGATACAGCCCGGTAATGGTAATAAACGTGACGATCACCGGCAGTAGCGGCGAATCCTGGTTAAGCGCTACATCGCCGGCCGCCGACCCCAGGGTCAGAATGATGATCAACTCGAACAGGGTCATTTGCTTAACGCCACGCCGCCCCACCCAGCGCAGGAAAATATAGGCCAGGAAAAAGGTAAACACCGAACGAAACGCCACTTCAAGCAGATAGGTGTACGGATAATCATTGATTGCAATTCTATTGAAATCAAAAACTTTCATACGCTAGCCCCTTGGTAGGTAAAGGTTATGCTGGAAAGCGTCGTTTTCGGGCACAAAAAAGCCCGGTTTTGAGCGCAGACCGGGCCGAGAGGGGCAATTAGCCGTTCAGGATCATCCCGCCGTTGATATGCAGCGTTTGTCCCGTCATGTACGACGAATCGCTGCTTGCCAGATACACATAGGCCGCAGCAAGTTCCGAGGGCTGTCCAGGGCGTTTCATCGGCGTATCTTTACCGAACTTGGCCACTTTATCTGCGCCAAATGAGGCGGGAATGAGTGGCGTCCAGATCGGCCCCGGTGCCACGGAATTGACGCGGATCCCCCGTTCGCACAGCTTCAGCGCCAGCGAACGCGTAAAGGCGGTGATCGCACCCTTGGTCGCCGAATAGTCAATCAGATCGGGATTGCCGTGATAGGCCGTCACCGACGAAGTGTTGATGATCGCCCCGTCCCTGGGCAGATATTCCAATGCCGTCTGGGTAAGCTTCACCATGCTGAAGAAATTGGTGGCAAAGGTTTTTTCCAATTGTTCTTCGGTGATCATCTCCGGTTGATCGACCGGGTGTTGTTCGCCGGCGTTATTGACCAGAATATCCAGCTTGCCGAAGTTGGCGATGGTTTTCGCCACGATTTGCTTCACGAAGCTATTATCTCGCAGGTCGCCCTTCAGCAGCAGGATTTCCCCGCCGTACTTCGCCGCACAACGCTTGGTTTCTTTAGCGTCTTCATCTTCATCCAGATAAACCACCGTTACCTTTGCCCCTTCTTTCACATAGGCAATGGTTGCCGCTCGCCCAATACCGCTATCACCGCCGGTAATGATCGCCACCTTCCCTTCCAGTTTACCGCCGGCGCGGTACGCCGGATCGTCATAGACCGGTTCAGGCAGCATTTCATTCTCGAAGCCCGGCTGTTCGTCTTGATGCTGTGCAGGTTGGTTTCTCTGTTCCATGTCGCCTCCGTTGTATCGTTAGCCAATGAAATTGGGTTACTTTTCCTGCTGATAGGGGATCTCAGCGTTGCTTTGCCTTTTGTCAGATTTCAAGGCAATGATATTTCTTTCTCGGTCGTACTTTTCAACCTGACACAGCGTCTTTTCGCCGTTAATTTCCAATTCTATTTCGTCCCATTCACCTAATGAGCTCAATATCTTGGCAATTTCCGGCGACTGCTCGCAGTGGATAAGAATACTGCCCTTACAACTGCCGTCCATGGGATGCGGCGGTGGTAATATCTCGGCACCTAAGATGATCTTATTTTGATACCTCACAACATCAGCCATGATATTTCCTCGCTAGTTTTCGATTAAATATCTAAGGATGCATTAAGCATTTCTTTGCTTCTGTTCTGGATAAGAGAAACGTTTATTTCTGATTTAAATAAGCCTTTGTGATAGATGGCATATTTTCCAGCAACCAGTCGGCCATCGCCTGTTCCTGCTTGAGAATCTTTTCCAGTACCAATTGGGTTTCATAGTCTCCCACCAATTCGGCAGCGGCGATCAACGTGGTATAGGAAGCAATCTCCATATGCTCAAAGACATAAGAGCTCATGGAGCCCTTGACGATCTCATCCTCGACAAAGAAGCCGCTCAGCGTCTGGCCAAGCGCTACCGCCTTGCCCGCCAGATCCTTCATGCTGGACGTGGAGGTATCCAGCCGTTCGATACAGCTCTTCAGCTGTTGTTGCTGCTGTCTGGTTTCTTCCAGATGCTGAATCACACGGTTATGCAGCTGTGGGTAATCCTTGACGCGATCTTTCATGCCGTTAAGCATGGTTTCCGCCTGTTCTTCCATGGCGTGTGCATCGCGCAGCCAGTCGATGAAGTGGTCTTTTAAATCGCTCATTATATTCTCCCGTGCATTTAGGATGAAAAAGCAGAATTATTTCACCTCACCCAGATAACTTTAGTAAATCATGCTAAATATTCCAGTCAGGTTAATGAAAATTACAATTTACACATCTTAAAACAACTCAAACAAATAGCAAATCATCATTTAAGATTATTCTTATAAAAATATATGAATTCATGTTCACAGTGATTATTAAGGTCACTTTTTGTCACAAAGGAAATACCACCATGCATAACCACAGTGAAACATTCAATTTGCAAGACAAACCGAGAAACCGTGATGATATCGCCGATGCGATTAAACGGCTTGGCGAGCTCGGTCGAGAAATGAACACCCTGGAAAACGAGCTCAATGAAAAAATAAGCCAGTTGACCGACCGCTATATGACCAGCATTAAGCAGACCAAAACTCAGTATCAGAAGCTCTATCAGGATATCGCCATCTGGTGTGAGGCCCATAAGGAACGGTTGTTAACGGACGATGGCAAAAAGTCCGTCAATCTGATCACCGGTGAAGTAAAATGGCGTATCCGCCCACCCGCGGTGATTGTCAACGATCCCCAACAGGCGTTGGCCGCGTTGAAACGTTTTGGCCTCAATCAATTCATCCGCACTCGGGAAAGTATTAACAAGGAAGCTATTTTACATCAGCCGGAACAGATTAAAGGCATTGCGGGCATTACCATCCTCGAAGGTCAGGAAGATGTCATTGTCACCCCTTATGAAAAGGCGCTCGATTAACTCTCACGGGCAGCATGGCGTCAAACACCGTGCTGCCCGCCAGAAACGCTACGCGGGGATCGTCGCCGCTTTGTCACTGCGGCTCCATACCCGGTGTGCGGCCAGCGCCTGAATAAAGCGCTCCACCATCTCACCTTTCACTGCCCTGGCCTCGATGATGCCCTCTTCTGCCTGCTCATTCCCACGCCACAGCGATTTCAATTGCAGCGCATCGCCGCTCAGGCCAATGACTTTAAGGTGCTTGTAGGCCTCCAACAGATAATGCTGGGCATCGCCGCTGCCAAGCAACGCAGCAGCCGCGCCGTCAGGCACCATTACCGCATCAACGGTAATGGAAGGTGCACCGGCGAAGGTCGCATCGATATGAATCTGCGAACCGTCGCTGCCCTGCAACACACCCTGCGTAGCCGCCAGCAACTTAGCGTGCACGCCGCGTTTTTTCAGCTCTTTGAGGATGGTCAGCAGGTCATTGGACACCACGCCCGCCCCCAATAGCACGGCAACAACGCGGCCTTTGACGCTACCGCCCGACATGGCATACAGGCTCAATGCCGGATCTTTTTGCAGCCCGTTGACCGGTTTCGGTGCGGGTGTTTTCAACACGCCAGACGACAGGGTGATGCCCAGATTGAACGCCACCTTTTTTGCCAATGTGATATCGATATGCGCCAGTTTTTCCACCACACGTTGGCGGATATACGCGCGCGCCACTTTGCCCAGTTCAAACGAGAATGCATCAATGATGTGCTGCTGCTCTACCGGCGTCTGACTCAGCCAGAACAGCCGCGGCTGCGCATAATATTCCTGGAACGACTCACTTCTTTCACGAATTTTATGCGCATCAATCCGCTCAGCATAACTGGCAAAGCCGCCACCGCTAGCCGAAGGTGGCGTTTCGCGCGGCCAGTTGTTGTTGATCGAATTCGGGCTGTAGTTGGCCGGATTGGTGTCGATGTCCATCCGGTGCATGCCGTCGCGTTGCAAATTGTGATACGGGCAGGTTGGCCGGTTAATGGGTATTTCGTGGAAGTTAGGCCCGCCCAGCCGGCTGATCTGCGTATCGGTGTAGGAAAACAGGCGACCTTGCAACAGCGGGTCGTTAGTGAAATCGATCCCCGGCACAATATGCCCCGGATGGAATGCCACCTGCTCGGTTTCGGCGAAGAAATTGTCCGGGTTGCGATCCAGCACCATTTTGCCGACCAGCTCTACCGGTACCAGTTCCTCCGGGATCAGCTTGGTGGCGTCCAGCAGATCAAAATCAAACTTGAACTCGTCTTCTTCCGGGATCAACTGAACCCCAAGCTGATATTCCGGGTAATCACCGGCTTCGATCGCTTCCCACAGATCGCGGCGGTGAAAATCGGCGTCCTTTCCCGCCAGCTTTTGCGCTTCGTCCCACAGCAGCGATGCTTTACCCGCTACCGGCTTCCAATGAAAACGCACAAACGTGGCTTTGCCCTGCGCATTAACCAACCGGAAGGTATGAATGCCGAACCCTTCCATCGTCCGATAGCTGCGCGGAATACCGCGATCCGACATCGCCCAGATTACGTTATGCAGCGTTTCGGGCTGGAGCGAAACAAAATCCCAAAAACTGTCGTGGGCGCTGGCGCCCTGCGGGATTTCATTATGCGGTTCCGGTTTCACCGCATGCACGAAATCAGGAAACTTGATCGCATCCTGAATGAAAAACACCGGCGTATTGTTGCCAACCAGATCGAATATGCCTTCCTGAGTATAAAACTTGGTGGCAAAGCCACGTATATCACGAACCGTATCCGCCGAGCCGCGAGAACCCTGTACCGTTGAGAAACGAACGTAAACCGGCGTTTTTTGTCCTTCATGTTGCAGGAAATCCGCCTTGGTCAGGTGCGCCAGGCTTTTATATAGCTCAAAATAGCCATGCGCCGCCGAACCACGCGCATGCACAATGCGTTCTGGAATGCGTTCATGGTCAAAATGCGTGATCTTCTCACGCATGATGAAGTCTTCCAGCAGCGTCGGGCCACGTGCGCCAGCCTTCAGCGAGTTTTGATCGTCACCAATGCGCGTGCCCTGGTTAGTGGTCAGCGGTTGTCGATCGTCATATTTGCGATTGATCTCCAACGCCTTGATTTTGGCGCTGGCCGGCCCGGTTTTTTTCTTGCTGCCAGGTGCCGTCGGCTCTTTGCCTGGCGCGGTCGGTTTTGAGCTAGGCAAATGTGAATTATCTACCGGCGCCGTATCCCCCAAATGAATCTCATCCGCAGGATTGCCTGCCGATGCCTTTTTCATTCTGGTCGTTTTATCCTGCGGTTTTTCAATAGGTTTTTTCGTCATTGTTCCACCTTGTCCGAACGTTAAGAAATAAAAGCCAACGCAGTTATATTCAGCATTAAAGGGTAGACCAATATTCGTATGCACTCCAATCGGCTAACGCAACGGCAAATAACACCAATGTAACGCTACCATGAGACGGATAAAAAACATAAAACACTGCCACTTAGCGGTTTGGCTACGTTATTTAACCGGATGGCTGGTAATGGGCTGAAAGCACATTATAATTATCAAAAGCGCATTCATTGCGGAGGTGAATATGCCTCGTAAATTCAAGCCTTCTACTCCTCTCAGCATCGGTACGGAAATAGAACTCCAACTGATTGATATTAAAAGCCTCGACCTGTCTGACAAGGCGGCGTTGATAGTTGCGGATATCAATGATAAAAAACACATTAAACACGAATTAACGCGTTCCATGCTGGAAATCAACAGTTCGGTGCATCTTCAGCTGGCTGAATTAAAGCAGGAACTGACCGCCCAGGTGCAGCGTGTACGTGCCGCCGCCCAGCGACACCAGTGCGACGTCACCGGCGGCGGACGCCATCTGTCCAATGACTGGAAAGATCAACAGATTACCAATGCACAGCGCTACAAAAAATTGGCGTCGCGCTTCGGTTATATCAGCAAAATGGCCTGTGTTTTCGGCCAGCATATCCATATTGGCGTAAGCAACGGTGATGAATCGATATATTTATGCCACGCGTTAACGCCCTACTTCCCGCAACTTCTGGCACTCAGTGCATCCTCACCTTATTATCAGGGCGAAGATACGCTATTTGCCAGTTCTCGTTTCAGCGCGCAAAACTCCTTCCCCAACTATGGCTGTATTGAAAAAGTATATTCATGGCAGGAATTTACTGAATATTATGAAACACTAACCGCTGCCGGCGTTATCGAAAGCATCAAGGATATTTATTGGGATGCGCGACCAAAACCGGAGCTTGGCACGGTAGAAATAAGAGTCTGTGACACGCCGTTACATATTAACCACGCGGCAAACCTGGTGGGATATTGTCGCTTAATTGCCCGTTATCTATTGAAAAACCGGCATGAAATCATCCCGGAATATAACGCGTTCTCCATGTACAACAAATTGAATGCCTGCCGTCATGGATTGCAGGCCGATTACGTCGATGCACAAACGTTGCAGCGTTGCAGCCTGGCCGAACATATCCTGACGACGCTGGCTCGGCTTCGCCCAGAAGCCGCTGATGATGAGGAACGCCAATTGCTACAAACGCTTGAACGTTTTGTCTTGCGTGGAGCCAATGATGCGGACAATATTCGCCGCTTGCTGGACAGTGGTTTAACACAGCCGGAAACCATCAAACGCATGTGCGACGCTCTGCTGGTACCAATAAGTTAAGTTTCGGCTATTGATTCCATACGCCAAAGCGTCTGTTCATTATGTGCGCTTCCCCTACAATGTAACTGCATAAAAAAGCCACACCTAACCTTTCTGGGAGCACTCCATGTACAACTTTTCGCGCTATCAGGCCAAAGAACTGGCTTTGGCTTATATGAGCGGTAAACGACATGACCTGTCACCGCAAGAATTCCTGCAACAGCTAAAAAGCACCGAAAAATCGTTTGACCACCTGCTCAAGCACGGTAGTGAACCGCGCGAGGTGCTGGTAAAAAGTTTTTAACCCGGCCAGCGCTACGCCGAATAGCGGCCTGCTTTACGCAATTCGCTGGCGTCCTTTGCCGGCGGCAGGCCAAACAGCCGCGCGTATTCGCGGCTGAACTGCGAGGGACTCTCATACCCCACACTGAACGCTATGCTACCGACATCCCGTTGTTGGGCCACCAGCATATGGCGCGCCTGCTGCAGACGAATGCGCTTTTGATATTGCAATGGGCTGACGCCGGTTACCGCTTTGAAATGCCGGTGCAATGAGGATGGACTCATACCACAATCAGCCGCTAACCGAGTAATTTCAAATGATTGCGTATAATGTTGATTGATCCATTGCGCCGCTCGATGCACCTGTCCCAGTCGGCTGTCAGGCACGGCAATTTGCCGCAGCATCGCGCTCTGCTCGCCTTGCAACAGGCGGTAGAGTATTTCGCGTTCAATCAGCGGTGCCAAGGTCGAAACATCCTGTGGGTGATCAAGTAACCGCAGCAGGCGTACAACCGGATCCAGTAAGTCGGTGTTCAGGCTATGTACGGCGATTGCCGCGTTGGGGCTTTCACCAGTGGTGGCCGGCATGCCAATCGCCAGTGACGCCAGTTGTGCACTATCCAGTTCCAGTCCAATGGCCAGATAGGGCTCGGCTTTAGTGGCGCAACACACCGCGCCGCTCAGCGGCAGCGCCACTGAAGTAATCAGGTAATTCGCCGGATTATACTCAAATACCTTTTCACCCAGCGAAGCGCGTTTCGCCCCCTGCGCCACAATGCAGATCATCGGCTGGTAAACCGCCGGCAACGCTGCGGTCAGACAGTCGGATCGGGACAATATCACTCGCGGGATGGCCGTCATTTCGATCATCCGACGACAATGCCTGTCGATTAAACCACGTAGTTCATCAAGCTGCTGCATATGTCTCTCCACCGCGATTTGCCAGTTTTAGGCAAGAATCAGCCAGTAATTGGCACAACCAACCAGACGATGCCGCGCATACTGGACTCTGACTTTACAGAGAGGAACAGCGTATGAGCAAGACATGGTTGATTACCGGCGCTTCCCGCGGCATCGGTGCCGAAATCGTCAAAGCGGCCCTGGCGGCAGGCGATAACGTGGTGGCGGCAATGCGTAACCCCTCCCCATCGACGCCTGATGGCAAGCAACTGCTGACGGTCAGGCTGGACGTCAGTCAACCCGGGCAGATTGCCCAGGCGCTGGCAGCCGCTAGCGCACGCTTTGGCAGGATTGATATATTAGTCAATAACGCCGGCTACGGTGAACTGGGGTTGTTTGAAGAAATTCCACCGCAGATGGCTGAGCGGCAGTTCGCCACCAATGTGTTCGGTCTGTTTAACGTCACTCGTGCCATATTGCCATTGATGCGCGCCCAACGCGCAGGGATGATTTTTAATCTCTCATCCATTGGCGGTATGGTCGGCGGTGCCGGCGCATCGCTGTACTGCAGCAGCAAATTTGCCGTGGAGGGGTTTTCCGAATCGCTGGCGGCCGAAGTGGCACAGTTCAACATTGCCGTTACGCTGATCGAACCGGGCTATTTTCGCACCGACTTCCTTGATAACCGCTCGGTGCGTTTTGCCGCGGCCAGCATTGATGATTACCATGCCATGTCACAACAGTTCACCGACGGCATGCAACAGCGCAACCATCGGCAAGCCGGCGATCCGAAGAAACTCGCTGATGCCATACTGCAACTCGCGGCAAGCGAACGCCCCCCGATACGCTTTCTCGCCGGCAGTGATGCAGTCATGGTAGCAGAAAATAAAATCGCCACGCTGAGCCAGGAGTTGGCCGCCTACCGTCAGCTTTCCATCAGCACCGATGGTGAATTCTAAACGCCCCAGCCCACCGCCTTGCAGGGCGGTGTGGCGGTTCCCTGCGCTGGCTCTTACGCTGCCAACATCCATTGTAAAACATTCGCCCCTGAATACGAATATTACTTAAATTCGCCTCTAGATACGAATTATTGACAAATTCGCCCCCAGATGCGAATTTATTACTCTCTACCCCCTTGGTTCAATGCCTATGAAAGCACAACTCAGCGTTATTACCGGCGACCTGGTCAACTCACGCCACGTCGATACCGCGCATTACATTGCGCAGTTACGCCATCTGCTCAACCGACTCCAGCAGGAAAATTGGCTACAGCATTTTGATATTTTCCGCGGTGATGCCTTCCAGGCGGTATGTAAACCGCAACATGGCTTGCTGCTGGCGGTGTACCTACGTGTTTCGCTAAAGGCCGGCAATGCCGAGTGGGATGCGCGCATCGCCGTCGGATTGGGCAGCCGCACCGCAAGGGGCGCTGGTTATGGCAGCGCCTTCCTTAATTCTGGCAACGCCATGGACCAGATGACAAAAAGTTGCAGGCTGGCTCTGAAAATTGACAACCAACGCGCCAACGCCATTGTCAGCGATCTGCTACCGATGCTAGATCATACCCTCAGCCGTTTGTCCCAGGCGGAAGCGCAAGTCATGCAGGCGCGCATGTTTGCCGACAGCAATGCGCAGGTGGCAAAAAAACTGCAAAAGGCAGCGTCCACCGTTTCTGCTACGCTAAAACGCGCAGCTTATGAAGAAACCATACGGTTCGTCGAGGCGGTTAACAGGATCATTTAAGTATGGAAATCCCCTACGCTCCTTTGTTGCTGTGGTTGCTGGTGGGCCATGTGATAGCCGACTTTCCGCTGCAACCGCTCAGTTGGGTGCAAGACAAGTCCAGGCATCGCGCCCGTTCGCGCTTATTGGTGTTACATGCGCTGATCCATGGCGTTGTAGCAGCATGGGGGGTCGCCGCCTTTGGCGGGATCTACGGCGGCATAACGGCCGTCGGCGTGCTGGCGGCGCTGCTTTTTATCAGCATTAGCCACTATTTGATTGATTTAATGAAGGTCACGTTGCTGAGGCAGCTGCAGCACGTCGGCGGTTTTTTGCTCGATCAGGGACTGCATCTGTTGATGCTGCTACTACTATGGCTGTCGTTCACGCCAAACGCCTACCCCCTAACCGCCATCGCGGCGCTGCCAGTTACCGGTTGGCATATGGGGCTGTTGGCATTGGCCTATTTATTGATTTATATGCCGATGGGGATTCTGATTGGGCTGTTTCTGGCTCGCTGGACACCACAGATGCCCCCCTCGGCCAAGGCCGACGACGACTCACTATTGCGCGCTGGCAAGCAGATCGGCTATTTGGAAAGGACGCTGATCCTGACTTTTGTGCTGATCGGCCAACTACCGGCCATCGGTTTTTTGCTGGCGGCCAAATCAATCTTTCGCTTTGGTGATTTACGCCAAAGTGATGACAAAATGCGTACCGAGTACGTGATGCTCGGTACGCTGTTCTCATTCACCCTGACCACCATGCTCGGTCTGTTGATCAAGGCATTATGGTAGCCGCCGGGTAACGTACGGCGGCCTTCACCATTAGAGCCATTCACCGAAACGGTGAATATAAAAACGCTTCATCAGCTGTGCAACAACACAGTAGCTGACCAGCGTGGCAACCAGCCATGGGAAGTATTCCCAGGGCAGCGGTTGCAGGCCAACCCACGTGCCCAATGGCGAGAAGGGAATATAAATACCTATCGCCATCACCAATCCGGTCATCAGCAGTACCGGCAACGCAGCGGTACTCTGGATAAACGGAATTTTCTGGGTACGCAGCATATGCACCACCAGCGTTTGCGACAACAGGCCTTCAATAAACCAGCCGGACTGGAACAGCGCCTGATGCTCAATGCTGTTGGCCGCAAACACGAACCACATCAAGGCGTAGGTGGTAATGTCGAAAATCGACGAGGTCGGCCCGATCCACAGCATAAAGCGGCCAATGTTCTTGGCGTCCCACTTGCGCGGCCTGCGCAGAAACTCTTTATCCATCTTGTCCCATGGCAAAGACAGCTGCGAAATGTCGTACATCAGATTCTGAATCAGCAAATGAATCGCCAGCATCGGTAAAAACGGAATGAAAGCGCTGGCGACCAGCACCGAGAATACATTGCCGAAATTGGAACTGGCGGTCATGTTGAGATACTTGATGATATTGCCGAAGGTTTCGCGGCCCTTGATGACTCCCTGTTCCAGCACCATCAGGTTTTTTTCCAGCAGGATGATATCCGCCGACTCTTTGGCAATATCGGTACCGGTATCCACCGAAATACCGACATCGGCATCCCGCAACGCCGGGGCGTCGTTGATGCCATCTCCGAGAAAACCGACGGTGTGACCATTTTCCTGCAACGTTTTCAATACGCGCGATTTTTGCAACGGCGTCAGCTTGGTAAACACGGTGCGCAACTCGACTTCATGCGCCAACTGGCGATCGTCCATTTGCTCGATTTGCGCCCCGGACAGCGGCGTTCCCGGTTCCAGTCCCACATCGCGACAGATTTTGCAGGTAATTACCGGGTTATCGCCGGTTAATACTTTCACCGCCACGCCGTTTTCCTGCAACGCCGCAATGGCCTGCTGAGCGCTCTCTTTTGGCGGATCGAGGAACGTCAACAGCCCTTCGATCACCATATCGCACTCATCGGCCACGCTCAGTGGCAATTTACCGCCCTCTTCCCCCAGCTCGCGCGTTGCCAACATCAGCACGCGAAAGCCGTCTTCGTTATACCGATTGGCCAGCGCCACCAGCGCCGCCCGACGCTCGTCGTCCAACGGCAAAGTCTGCTCGCCGTCCTTCACCCAGGTAGCGATCTGCAGCATTTCTTCTACCGCACCCTTGCAGATCAGCAGCGGTTGCCCATTTTCCTCCCTGACCACGATCGACAGACGACGACGAATGAAGTCAAACGGCAGTTCATCCAGCTTACGGTAACGCCCCAGCGCCTCGATTCCGGGTTTGCCACGGCCAAAACGGATCACTGCCTGATCCATCAAATTTTTCATGCCGCTCTGATGAACGCTATTTAGCCAGGCCAGGTGCAGCACCTGGCCATTACTCGCCCCTGTCACATCCAGATGGTGCTCCAGAATAATGCGATCCTGCGTTAGCGTACCGGTTTTGTCGGTGCACAATACGTCCATCGCGCCAAAGTTCTGAATGGCGTTCAGCCGCTTGACCACCACTTTGCGCCGTGACATGGCAATCGCACCTTTCGCCAGGTTGGAACTGACAATCATCGGCAGCATTTCCGGCGTCAGGCCCACCGCAACTGCCAAGGCAAACAGCGCTGCTTCACCCCAGTCACCTTTGGTAAATCCGTTGATCAGCAGCACCACCGGTACCATCACCAACATAAAGCGGATCAGCAACATGCTGACGCTGTTTACCCCGCGGTCAAACGCAGTTTGCGAGCGACTGCCGACGATAGATTTCGCCAATGAACCAAAGTAGGTTTTGCCCCCGGTTGCCACGACCACCGCCGTGGCCGTGCCGCTGGCAACGTTGGTACCCATCAGGCAGACGTTGGCCAGTTCCAGCAGTTGGCTTTCGTTGGTGACGTCCGTGTCGCAGGACTTTGGGCTAACGTTGCCGAGAACGTCGTACTTTTCAATCGGGATCGCTTCGCCGGTCAGGATCGCCTGGCTGATGAACAGATCGCGAGAGGCCAGCAAACGCACGTCTGCCGGTACCATATCGCCGGCTGATAGCTGAATGATATCGCCCGGCACCAGCTCGCGGATCGGAATTTCCATCGTCAGCGCCTGACTGCTGAAACTGCTGCGACGCAACACCGTCGCGGTAGTGCGCACCAGGGATTTCAGCGTCTCGGCGGCCTTATTGGTACGGTATTCCTGCCAGAAGCGCAGCAGACCGCTGAGCGCTACCATGATTAAAATGATGATTACGCCAGTGAGATCGGTTTCTTCACCGTGCCGGGCGGGTAACCAGTAGTCGGTAAAGAAACCGATCGCCGCCAACGCCATCAGTACGAAAATAAATGGATTGTTGAACGCGCTGACCAGTTGTACCAATGCGTGCGGCGCTTTTTCATGCGCGACCTGATTCGCACCAAAATGTCGCAACCGCTCTTGCGCATCCTCTTGCGTCAGGCCAATACGATTGCAATTTAAATTCGCCAGGGTTTGGTCAAGGCTGTTTGCTGCCTCTTGGGCGATGACATAGGTTTCGCAGCCTTTATTATGGCGGCGAGTCTTGTGATTAATATAGGACATAACGCTATTCTCTTTATTTATTACACGCGCAGGCACATCCCGCCCGAATAATAGGTGTCTTACACAGAGATGAACTTTTCTTTCGCGATATTAACGGCGATATTGCACGTTAAAAAACGAATTAATAACGGTTCTGGGATGATCGTCCATGACGCCTCCTTATCACCAGGTACGGTGAATAACGCAAGATCGGCTACTCGGCAACGCCCCTACGGCGCAGCCGCCATCACGCCGAGAAAACTCAGCGTCGAGGCGCAGGCAGGCCTGGAGGAAAAAGACTAAAGCGGAACAGTGTCATAATAATGTCCGAATTGAACCTCCCAATACCGTACGGCACTGGGCAGAATGAAAATATTCGGGGATGCACGACTCAGAAAACTGGGAGGGTGCCGCCCGCCGGTTAGGCAAGCAGCAAAATCAGAAGAGATTGTTCAGCTTGCCTTATTGATGTTATCGCAACTAAAACTGTCCAATTAATTTCTCCTGTGAAATTTTGAGCGGATTATAATGACGTAAACCAATACTGTAAAGCTTAAATTATTAAACGAAATATAAACCCAATAAATAATTTAACAAAGTATTCCGGCGACCATGAATAATAGTGGCGGAGTCATAGCAGCCATTGACGCAGTGGACTACGCTATGCGCATACCCCTTTTCAGCCGTAGGAGCATCCGATGAATACTCTGACGCATACGCTGCTCAATGACATCTGGCAAAGTCTGGGCCATACAGAAACCCCGTTCGGCCAAGTGACCGTGACTGGCATTGGCGAACTAGGCTCGGAGTTTCCAGTGACCGAACTCGCCACCGCCTGCTGGGCCGCCGCCGGGCTGAGTTGCGCTCGCCTGCTGCAACAGCGTTACGGCAGCGTGCCGCAGGTGTATGTCGATCGGCGTTTGGCGTCATTGTGGTTTGGCTGGACTCTGCGCCCCGTCGGCTGGACGCTGCCGGCGGTCTGGGACCCGTTGGCCGGCGACTACGCCACCTGCGACGGCTGGATCCGCCTGCATACCAATGCCCCGCAACACCGTAAAGCCGTGGAGCAGGTTTTGGGCCAACACCACGACAAAAGCTCGCTGGCGGCGAGCGTGGAAAGCTGGCAGAAGACCTCACTGGAACAGGCGGTCATTGACGCCGGCGGCTGCGCGGCGGAAATGCGCACTACCGAACAATGGCGGCAGCATATACAGGGGAAAAGCGTGGCCATGGAGCCGCTGATCCATCAGTCGCTGCAAGCGCAAGCCGGCAAAGCGGATTGGCCGCTACCAACCGCACGGCCATTGCAGGGGATACGCGTGCTGGATCTGACGCGCATTATCGCCGGTCCGGTGGCGACCCGCTTTCTCGCCGGCCTTGGGGCCGACGTTTTACGCATCGACCCCTACGGCTGGGACGAACCCGGTGCGGAACACGAAGTGACGCTAGGCAAGCGCTGCGCTCGCTTGAATCTGCACAATACGCACGATCGCGCGACCTTCGAGCAGTTGTTAAGCCAGGCCGACGTGCTGGTACACGGCTATCGCGCCGGCGCGTTGGAAAAGCTGGGCTACGACACCGAACAACGGCGCAGACTGTCTCCAGGGCTGATTGACGTCTGCCTGAATGCCTATGGCTGGAGTGGCCCCTGGCGCAGCCGTCGCGGCTTCGACAGCCTGGTGCAAATGAGTTGCGGACTGGCGGCGGAAGGCATGGTCTGGAGTACCTGTGATATGCCACTGCCGCTGCCGGTACAGGCATTGGATCACGCGACTGGCTACATGATGGCCGCCGCAGTACTGGAAGGAATGTGCCAGCGGCTGGCGCGAGGCACCGGCTACAGCGCCCGACTTTCACTGGCGAAAACCGCGCAACTGCTGTTTGACAATCCGCATCCGCGGCATCACGTGCTTGCCCCGCTGCAACCGGCACAGCTGGAGGACGAAAATCCAGAGATGGAACTGACGACCTGGGGAGCAGCGCAGCGCTTGCAGGCTCCGCTACGGCTGGAAGGTACCGCGCTGCAATGGGCGCTGCCGGCGAATGCGCTAGGCAGCGCAAAGGCCGAATGGCTGCGGCGCTGAATCAGCGCACCTGCTGCTGCAACCACTGCAACAGGGTCTGTACCGCCGGATTGTCGGCGGCTGACTGCGGCCAGACAAAATAGAAATCACTGTCCTGCGGCCGCCACGCGGCGCCCAGCGCCACCAGTCGACCCGCCGCCAACGCGTCTTGTACCAACAGGCTTTTCACCAGTGCGATACCAAATCCCTGCTCGGCGGCACGGATCAACAGACCGGCGTCGTTGAACGACGCCAGTGCGGGTCCGGGCTCGGTCAACGCCTGTGCCTGGAACCAGCCGCGCCAGGGAGTAACATCGTGTTCCAACAGCGGTAGTGCCTCCGCTCCCTGCTGCAGGGCCGATTGCCATTGCTGCGCCAGTTGCGGGGTCGCCACCGGCACCACTTCGCCAGCGGCAATCCACTGCGCGTGTGCCCCTGGCCATTGCCCTTTGCCGATGCGGATCGCACCGTCAAACCCCTGCTGCGCCAGATCCTGCACCACCAGCGACGCATCGATATCCAGCACAATATCCGTATGCGTCTGACGGAATGCAGACAAACGCGGCAACAGCCAGTAATGCGCAAACGACGGCAGCACGCTGATGCGTAACGTTTGGCTGGCGGCAATGCGCCTCACCCGCGTGACGCCCTGTTGCAGAGCCTGCAACGCCGGTTCCGCAATCGCCAGCAATTCTCGGCCGGCGGCGTTCAGCCGTATGCCGCGCCCAGGGCGGTCAAACAGCGGACAGCCCAACGCGTGCTCCAGTTGCTGGATCTGCTGGCTGACCGCGCCGTGCGTCAAATGAATCTGCTGCGCCGTAGCGCGCAGGTTTTCCAGCCGAGCGGCGATAACGAACGTCGGCAGCAGGTGCAACGGTAATCGCTCATTCACATTGGTTAGCCTTTCTATCCAAAAAACGTATTTTTTATCGATTATCGACGGCTGGCAATAGCGATAAGCTCTTTCTATCATTTTTATCAGGAGAAACGCCATGCACCCGGTTTTACAACAGGATTTCACCCAGTTACCGCAGATACTGGAACGTACCCGTCAATGGTCGCAAGACTTTCTGGCCGGTCTGAGCGAACGCTCCGTCTCCCCGCCAATGGCGACGCAGCAGGTAAAAAATGGCGATCGGCTATTGGCAGAAGATGGCGACGGTGCGCTCGCCGCTCTGGAGCACTTTTGGCACCATTATGCCGACGGCATTTCCGCCAGCGCCGGGCCACGCTATTTCGGCTTTGTCACCGGCGGCGGGACACCGGCCGCATTGGCCGCCGACTGGTTGGTTAGCGTTATCGACCAGAATAGCCTGCTCAGTCATGACACCGTTGCGGCAGCGATAGAACTGGCGACGGTGGAACAATTAAAATCGCTGCTCGGCCTGCCAGCGGCATTCAGCGGCAGCTTTGTCAGTGGCGCCACCATGGCCAACTTTACCGGCCTGGCCATCGGCCGCCAATGGCTCGGTTTACAACGCGGCATCGACGTCGCCGAACAGGGCATAGCGGCGCTGGGGCCGATCCGTGTGCTGTCAGCCAACCCGCATTCCAGCAGCGTGAAAGCACTCAGCATGCTGGGTATCGGCCGAGAAGCGCTGAAAATCGTCGGTACGTTGCCGAATTCCGAAGCCATCGACGTTGATGCGCTGGCTCACTGCCTGGCCGAACAGCCCGATATGCCAACGCTGGTGTTGGCCAGCGCCGGCACGGTGAACACCGTCGCCTACGATAATCTGCCGCAGTTGCTGGCACTGCGTGAACGTTATCCGTTCTGGCTGCATGTGGATGCGGCCTTCGGCGGCGTGGCGGCCTGTTCTCCCGAATTTGCCCCGTTGCTGGAGGGCTGGCAACAGGCTGATTCCATTACCGTAGACGCCCATAAATGGCTTAACGTGCCGTATGACAGTGCCATTCAATTCACCCGCCATCTGGCATTGCAGATGCAGGTGTTTCAAAACCATTCATCGTATCTGGAAGCGCCAACGTTGCGCCCGGACAATTACCTGCACCTGACGCCAGAAAACTCACGCCGTTTTCGTGCCCTGCCGCTGTGGATGGCGTTGAAGGCCTACGGCCGCAGCGGCATGCGCGATATGGTGGAACGCAACGTGAGGCTGGCACGGCAGTTGGGTGCCGGGCTGGCGGCAAGCGAAGGATTCCGCCTGCTGGCGCCGGTCAATCTTAACGTGGTGTGTTTTGCGCTCGATGGCGCCAGCGGCGATGCGCTAGCAGCACGCGATGATTTTCTTGCACGTCTGGATCAGCAGGGCGTGGTGCGCTGTACCCCTACCCTTTATCACGGCCAGGCCGGGATACGCGCCGCACTGGTCAACTGGATGACGCAGGAACAGGATATTACGCTCGCGCTGGACTCACTGCGCGCCTGTCGACCACAAGCAGGTTAATCACCCCGGCCAGTCGCGCCCTTGCGATACTGCAACGGCGTCTGGCCAAGCATTTTTTTAAAACAGCTGATGAAGTACGGTGCATCGGCAAACCCCACCGCAGCGGCGATTTGGCCGATGGCAAGATCGCTGCTGCGCAACAGTTCGCAGGCCCGCTTGACTCGACGTGTCAAAAGATATTCCTGAATGGTACTGCCGGTTTCACGGCTGAACAGCCGCGACAGATAGCTTTTTGAGCGCCCCAGATCTGCAGCCAGGCGTGCCAGAGAAAATTTGTGCTGATAGTTTTCTTCCACCCACTGCATGATACGCGCCGGACTTCCCTGAGAGATTTTCAACGCTTCGCCTTCTTTTTCCGGCAGAAACGCCATCATCTCCAGCGTCAGGAACGCCACATCCTCCAACTGGTGAGTTCCCGTCAGGTAGCGCTGATTAAAGCGCTCCAGAACGGTTTCCACCTGCAACTGGCTGTCTGCCAGATCGCAGATAAACGCATTACTCTGGCTATAGCACAGCCGCTGGAACTGCGCGCGCCGCTGGGGAAAAGGCCGCAGGAAGTGTTCGATCACCGTATGCTCGAGATGCAGAGTGGTACGGTGGTAGCAATTGCCGTCGTTTTGCTCGACAAACACTTTATGCAGTTTGAACGGCGGGAAAATAAACAGCCGTCCAGGTCGTAGCGTGTACTGCTGGTTATCAACAATCGCGATGCCGTATCCGCGGCTGACAAACAGCATTTCCAGACACTGGTGCCAATGAAAATAGTTGGCGCTGCCGATATTCATGCGGTTAAAGCTGATAAAACGTTCATTCAGCGCAATGCGTTCCAGATAATTTTGCTCAGCCATATCTCCACCGCAACCGTTTAACATTTTCCCCGCGTTTTTTGCAATTTAAGGCCTTTTTGGCGTTTTTTTTCAACGCTGGTTTTAAATAAAAGGCAATTTTGTGACCGCCATAACAATTGAAACGCAGTTTTAATTTATATTCCCTCCGCAAGACACTCAGCAAAAACGCACCGTCAGACTCCTATTAACCCCCTGATCCACCAATGGATTTGGAGAATATCATGCACCACAGATCCGATGATGATCCTAACCCACTCGCAACGCGCAGCGATATGCAACGTGCAGTGAGGCAACTGCTTGCTGCGGTAACGCCCTACTGTTCAGCAGGGCAAAGCGGCATTGCGCTGGGCAACTTTACCGCGCATTACGGTGCCGGAGTGGCAGAAATGGAAGGGCTGTCACGCATGCTGTGGGGCATTTTCCCGCTGTTGGCCGGTGGCGATGAACTGGATGACTGGGGGTTTTATCGCAGCGCAATCATTAACGGCAGTGACCCGCAGCACGCGGCTTACTGGGGTGATATCGCCGAGTTCGACCAGCGGGTGGTGGAAATGGCGGCGTTTGGCGTCGGGTTGGCATTGATGAAAGGTCAGCTGCTGGCGCAGCTAAACACCGCCCAGCAACGGAACCTGATCGTCTGGTTGCAACAAAGCGCAACGGCGGTCATCCCGAACAACAACTGGAACTACTTCCCCATTATGGTGCAAATGGGCTTTAAGCAAGCCGGTTTGCCCTACGACGCCGCGCTGATCGCTGCCCTGTTCGACAAAATGGAGGACTATTATCTTGGCGGAGGTTGGTATGCCGACGGGCCGGGGCGTCCACGTGATTATTACATTTCGATGGCATTCCATTATTACGGCCTGCTGTATGCCACGCTGATGGCAGATGTCGACCCACAGCGAGCCCGGTGCCTGCGTGAGCGCGCGCGCTGCTTTGCCCAGGACTTCATTTACCTGTTTTCCGCCGACGGCTCTGCGGTGCCGTTCGGTCGCAGCCTGACCTATCGTTTTGCCGAAGCGGCGTTCTGGAGTGCGGTGGCATTTGCCGAACTGGACGTTTTCGACATGGGTACGGTGAAGGGGCTGATTCTACGCCATCTGCGTTGGTGGCTGGCACAGCCGATTTTTGATCGCGACGGCGTACTGAGCGTCGGTTATGCCTATCCCAACCTGGCCATGGCCGAGGACTACAATGCGCCGGGGTCGCCATATTGGGCCTGCAAACTGTTTCTGGTGTTGGCGCTACCGGCAAGACACGCCTTTTGGCAGGCCGAAGAGCGGCCATTGCCCCCCCTGGCACGCCAGCGCAGCATTCCGCAGGCCAACCAGATTCTGGTGCACGACGCCGAGGCAGAACACGTCTATATGCTGACCTCCGGCCAACTGGAGCTGAACAACTATGTTAATACCGAGGCCAAGTACACCAAGTTTGCCTATTCCAACCTGTTTGGCTTCACCATTGAACGTGGCCGTTACGCTCTGAATCATGCGGCCGGCGACTCAATGCTGCTGTTGGCAGAGCAGGACGGCTATTACCGCGGTCGCCGTGAATGCAGCGCGGTAGCAACCCATGCGGATTACATCGTCAGCCGCTGGTCACCGTGGCACGACGTTGCCATCACCACCTGGCTGGTTGCCTGCGGCGACTGGCATCTACGGGTTCACCACGTCACCAGCGCGCGTACGCTGCACAGCGCAGAAGGCGGCTTTGCCGTACCCTATCGCCGCACCACGCCGTGCCACTGCGCCGACGGCGTCAGCAGCGTCGACGACGTTCACGGTTTCAGTACGCTTCACGATCTTGGCTCGCAGCGGCAGCGGACAGCCACCACCGTCATTACACCGCCCAACAGCAATATTCTGTTCGCCGAAACCGCGGCCATTCCCGTACTTACCCACACGTTGCTACCGGGCGAGCACTGGCTGGTTTGCGCTGCTGCGGCCCATCGCCACGCTGCCCGGCTACGCGATCCGCAACCGAGCTGCCGTATTGACGGCACGCGGATCGTCGTGACCTCCCCACAACGCACGCTGACGATAGCGCGTTAACCATAACAATACGCATCCGCTCTACAGGAGTTGATATGAATGCCTTCACCACGCCGACCAAATCGGCTTATTACAAGATGAGCAGTTTTATTTTCCTGTATTTCTTCACCTGGTCGGCCAGCTTCGGACTGTATACGCTGTGGCTGGCTCAAAAAGCCGGACTGGACAGCGTTACCATCGGCAGCGTGTTTGCCGTCAACGGCATTTTTGCGGTGATCATGAAGCCAGTTTACGGCTACATCATGGATAAAATCGGCATGAGCAAGAATCTGCTGTATTTCGTGGTGTTGACCTCGGCATTGATGGCGCCGTTTTTCATTTACGTTTATCAGCCATTGCTCGCCAGCCACACGCCGATCGGCATTATCATCGGCGCACTGTATCTCAGTCTGGGTTGGTACGCCGGGGTGGCGGCATCGGAATCCTACGCCGATCGTTTCAGCCGGCTGTATGGGCTGGAGTTCGGCCAGATACGCATGTGGGGGTCACTGGGGTGGGCGTTGGCCGCATCGTTTTCCGGCCTGCTGTTCAATATCTCGCCGGTGATGAATTTCATGCTCAGCAGCGCGACCTCGCTGCTGATGTTGGCGGTGCTGTTCAGTTTGCGCATCGGCGAGGCCCAATTGCGGAATAACGATGTGATAGCGCAAGAAAAAATCGTCTTTGCCGACGTCATCACGCTGCTGAGGAACCGTAAGTTCTGGATGTTCAGTCTGTACGTCGCCGGCGTTGCCTGGATGATGTTTATCGCCGAACAGCAGTTCCCGCGCTATTTCGTGTCTTTCTTTGACAGTCAGGCGCAGGGCAATGCCATGTACGGCTATCTGAGCACCCTACAGTCCGGCCTCGAATTCCTGATGATGATGGCGATCCCGTTTTTGGTTAACCATTTCGGCGCCAAAAAGGGATTGCTGTTTACCGGTGTGCTGGTCGGTGCACGCTTGATAGCCTCCGGCCTGACCAGCGATCCGCTGGTGATCTCGATTATCAAACCATTTTACGGCATGGAAATTTCAATGCTGCTGATCTCGGTATTCAAATACATTGCCGAACACTTCAGCAAGCGCGTCAATGCCACCATGTATCTGCTGGGCTATCAGGCAATGATCTACGTCGGCTCGATCGTCATCGCGCCGCCAGCCGGCTATCTGTATGACCGCATCGGTTTTGAGCATACCTACCTGATCATGGGCTGTATCGCCCTGTTATTCACCGGCGTTTCAGCCTTTACGCTGTCCAGTTGCCAAAACAAACGGCCGGTACGCGCAACGCCGCCGCTGGCGAAGAATGCCGATCTCACCACATTGAAACGATAATCTGCCGTAGAAGGAAAATCAGCATGTCCGTATCCGTCACGCACGAAAAGTTGCGCCCCATTGAACTGCACCAGCTTGACCGTACCGCGCTGGCACAGCGCTTAAATGCGGCTCGGCATAGCGTACTGAACAAAATCGATCGCAATATGGCGCGCTTTGGCGAACGTTTTCCCGGTGAAACCTGTATCGATGGCCGTTACCCGCTGACGGAAAACGTCGAATGGACCACCAGCTTTTGGACTGGCCAGCTGTGGCTGGCGTTCGAACTGACCGGCGATGACAAATATCGTCGCGCCGCCGAGGTTAACGTACTGTCCTTTGGCGAGCGCATCACGCGCCGCCAGGATACTGCCACCCACGATCTGGGCTTTCTGTATACGCTGTCGTGCGTCAGCGCCTGGCGGCTGACCGGCAATCGCCCGGCACGCGGTTTTTCGCTGCTGGCCGCAGAAGCCTTGTTGGAACGCTTCAACCCCCAGGCCGGCATTATCCAGGCCTGGGGCGATCTGCACGATCCCGAACAGGCCGGACGCATGATCATCGACTGCAATATGAACCTGCCGTTGCTGTACTGGGCGAGCGAGCAAACCGGCGACCCACGCTTTGCCGATGCCGCGCGTCACCACGCAGCCCAGGCGGCGCGTTACATTGTGCGGCCGGATGCCTCAACCTATCACACCTATTATATGGATACCGTCACCGGGAAGCCGCGTTACGGCAATACCCACCAGGGCTACGCCGATGACTCCTGTTGGTCACGCGGCCAGGCCTGGGGCATTTACGGTTTCCTGTTGAGCTTCGCCTACAGCGGCGAACGCCAGATGGTCGATCTGGCCAAGCGGCTGGCAAATTACTTCATCAACCGTTTACCGCAAGATGAGGTGTGTCATTGGGATCTGGCATTGCTGGGCACCGATCAGCCGCGCGACAGTTCGGCGGCGGCGATTGCGGTTTGCGGCCTACTGGAACTGGTTGGTCAGTTACCGCTGCTGGACACCGAGCGCGCCAGCTATGAAGAAATGGCGTTGCGCATCATGGCGTCACTGACCGAGAAGTATCTGGCACAGGACGATGAACCCATCGACGGCCTGCTGAAGCATTCGGTCTACCATATGGCCAGCGGCAAAGGCATTGATGAATGCTGCAGCTGGGGTGACTATTTCTACCTGGAAGCCCTGACGCGGCTGACGCAGAGCTGGAAGCGCTATTGGTAAGCTACCCCGCCGGCTAACGCGCCTGGCTTGCCTACCGCCGGTATCCTTCTTGCTGAGGGATACCGGCAAGTATCTGCCGCAACAGTTCAGAAAAACCAATTAATTCACAATTTTCCCACCGCTGACGCCGCACGGTAACGGCGAAAAATTGCTATCTGCCTGTTACAGTTTAATTTTATGTAACGTCGCACCAGGGAAATGTTGCACCAATGTGTTAGGAAAGAAACGTTAATGATAACAAATGAAAAGGTTATCATTATCATGCGCAAACCATATGATCACTAATTATATGATATATAAGAGTTTTCTTGTTCCAGCCGGATAACACCTACCCCAAGCGGAAGAAAAAATAGCCAAAAAAGTGATAAAAAAACAACACATGAATTTTTTTTAAGAATTTTCTTAGCAATCTAAAATTTAATTTCGTGACATGATAAACAGAATCAATGAGAGAGCGGGTTGCGTGTCGATCGCTCAGGCCTGGATTGCCAGTCTTCACACCAGGCCAAGACCGCAGCATGTTTGACTGACTTAAGCCAAACTTATGGATCATGCTGATTGATAAGCTAAGTCAGAAAATGTCATTGAGCCGTTTCTCTTTTGTTGATAGAACATTCTTAATTAGTACATTTTGTTTTTTTTGCCTTTTGGCTTTTAGGCTTTTTCTCATTATTACCGCGGTAAAACGGATTTAAGTGGGGGTGCGATATGCCAACGATCATCATGGACTCATGCAGCTATACGCGGCTGGGTCTTACCGACTACCTGACGACGCATGGAGTCAAGAAACGTCATATAAATGCTATTACGGACATAGCCAGCCTGCATGAAAAGTGCAACCGGCTAAAGCCCAGCCTGGTGTTTATTAATGAAGACTGTTTCATCCATGAAGCCAACGCCACGGAACGAATAAAACGGGTGATTTCTCTTAACCCGGATACGTTATTCTTCATTTTCATGGCTATTACCAACGTACATTTTGACGATTATTTATATGTTCGTAAAAATGTCATCATTTCGTCAAAATCGATCAAGCCAGAGACCATGAATCAGCTACTTGGTCACTATCTTGAACGCAAGGCGCCACGTGCGGAAAAGGTCAATCTCGACCAGACGCCGGTTACCCTAAGCCAAACGGAATCAAATATGTTGCGCATGTGGATGTCCGGACAGGGGACCATCCAGATATCCGACCAGATGCAAATTAAAGCAAAAACGGTGTCATCCCATAAGGGAAATATCAAAAGGAAGATAAAAACGCACAACAAGCAGATTATTTACCACGTTGTTCGTTTAACCGACACGCTGACCAGTGGAATATTTGTTAATAGCCGATAATATGCGGATAAGTATCATGATCGTCCACAGCCGGCGGAGTTATTAGCCGCCTCTAGCACTACGGGTTCTATTTATCCCGTGCCAATAGTTTATCCGCTGCGGCATAAATAATGCAGCGGATAAACGGCGCCTGATGTTAAATCGACGTTAATTGATAAATGAGCAGCAATATTCGGTAAGGTAACGCGATTGTTACAGATGAATATTATTTCCTGGAAAAACCATTCAACACCCTGCAACTGGCTGCGCCAGCCGCGAGATTATTGATCCGCCGCTATACGCGGTTCGACAAAGGTACCATCACGGCTGTCAATCTCGTTAAAGAACCAGACGCCGGACGGATACTCCTCCAGCGCCACCAGATACATGGTTCCTTCATTAAACGCTTCCACCGCCAGGATAACTCCTTCGCGCCGCGGCCCGCCGTCGGTTTTGACCGTCACCAAATCTTTTACTTTCATCGTTGACCTCATCATCTGTTTCTCTAGTCAGTGTATTACACAACGCGGCAAGAAACACGGTGCGGCGCTTCACCCACCACCGCCAACGAGCATAGCCATCCACAGCCGGCACTTTTTCGCTTCCTTAACGTTTTGCCCGCAGAATCCAGCATGCCCAACGGTTAGCCTATTCGCAGATGGTCCCCCCAGAGGAACATCTGTACATGCAGTAACAAGGAACTTTCGCCCGCAGACCTGCGGGCTTTTTTTGTACCTTTGCCAAATAACAGGCACAAAAAAACCCGCCTTGGCGGGTTTTTATCAATCAGCAACAAGCCGATTAGATAGCGGTAACGTTAGCCGCTGATGGACCTTTAGCGCCGTTCTCGATAGAGAACTGAACGTTCTGGCCTTCAGCCAGGGTCTTGAAGCCTTGATCCTGGATAGCAGAAAAGTGTACGAACACGTCTTTGCTGCCGTCAGCAGGAGTGATGAAACCAAAACCTTTAGACTCGTTGAACCACTTCACTTGACCTTTGATCATGTTAGACATGTCTATTTCCTTCAATATTAAATGTAAGCCACCATGGGCATGTTATAGCCGGTCATCAGTTACTTATGGAGGCACTAGAAAGGAAATTCGTCATAGAAGGGTTATCAGGGATAACGCTTTAAATTTGAACTACTTTACTCAAAATGTCGTGCATAAATAGGTCTGTACCACAGGCCGGGAATCATTAACTCATGACGGGCGATCAATAGCAACTGTTTTCGTCGCTAAAAACGCTAAAGGGAGATAAACGCTCAAGTTTCAGCCCGGCATGCCGATTTTATCGCCGATGCGCCGATATTTCATTCGTCATCAGCCTCGCCATTTGCCAGAGCAAATTGTACCAGGCATGACACGCGACGTCGGCTTTAGGAGTTTGCCTATATTCTCTGCCGCCCGGCGTTCTTACAATGGCAACAAGTTCACCACTCCTCCTGGAGCTGGGCTCTACAAGCTGTGTTGCATATTTAGGCGCCTTCATCGGCGCTTTTTTTATTGCGTCATGCCATGGCATCACCAGCGCAGCGGCAGATACAGAATGCTCTCATTGAGATGGAGTGTGATAACTGTCACAACTATGGCGCTCAAACCCGTCTTAACGGAGGAACCTACATGGCGAGCTCTTATTTATTGGTTTTGGCCATACTGGCTGCCGTTTCCGGATATGCGTTGTATAAGCACTTCAAATCCGTAAAAAAAAGCAAGTTGATTCGTCCGGACGTCTGATCGCGTCCATCAGTGCCGGGGTCTCCCCGGCTTTTTCCTCGCGCTCTTTACCCTTGCTGTCACTTTTCCATCACAAAAATGTCACAATTTAGCCATATGATGGTCGGCGGTTATCCTCACAGGCTTACACCAAGGATTTCGCCCATGACAACCATTAAAGCGGTAAATCACCAGGAAGCGGAAAGGCTAATCCGCGCAGGAACAGCAAAAAAAATAGAATTAGCTTATGACATCGGTAGCGACGACTTTTTTAAACTCGCCAGCTTATGGTGTGATAAAGGTGCAAAAATATCCAAAGGTAAAGAACACTTTATCGTCTCTCTGAAAGGTTTTCGCATTCCCCCGAACGACTAATCCCCGTGCCGCCCTTTGCGGCGGCTCCTTCTGCGCCCTTTGTCCGGCTATCTCCTGGCGTTTCATACGGTCTGACGCATCACCAGACCCGTACCGTTCGCCCTTTCATCCACATGTTCGCCTCGCGCTGCCTGTAGCATTACCGAATCTGTACCGTTCGCCCTTTCATCCACATGTTCGCCTCGCGCCGCCTGTAGCATCACCAAACCCGTACCGATCGCCCTTTCATCCACATGTTCGCCTCGCGCTGCCTGTAGCATTACCGAATCTGTACCGATCGCCCTTTCAGTCATATGCGCCCTTGGCAATTTCGCTAGCATAACCAATGGGATTTATACGGTCGTTTACCTACACTGGTAGAGATGACTGAGCATTTGATGAGGAGAAACGCATGCCCGCAATGACACTACCGAAGCACATGAAAGCAATTGAAATTGCACAACCCGGCGAGCCGGAGGTGCTGGTGGTAACGCAACGGCCACTGCCGGAACTGGCGCAGGGCGAAATCCTGGTCAAGGTCGCGGCAGCCGGGGTAAATCGCCCGGACGTATTGCAGCGTCGAGGCCAATACGCACCGCCACCGGGCGCATCGGATATTCCGGGGCTGGAAATTGCCGGAGAAGTGGTCGCCGTCGGTGCCGGCGTGCAGCATTATGCCATCGGCGACCGCGTTTGCGCGCTGATCGCCGGCGGCGGTTACGCCGAATACTGCAAGGTACACGAAAGCAATGCCCTGCCGGTGCCCAAGGGCTTCAGCCTGGTGGAGGCCGCAGCCATACCGGAAACCTTCTTCACCGTGTGGGTTAACGTATTCCAGCGCGGCCATCTGAAAGCCGGCGAAACGGTGCTTATCCATGGCGGCACCTCCGGCATCGGTACCGTTGCCACCCTGCTGGCCAAGGCATTCTGCGCACGCGTCATCACCACCGTCGGTTCCGAGGAAAAGCGTGAAGCCAGTCTGGCACTGGGTGCAGACGTTGCGATCAACTACCGTACGGAAGATTTTGTCGAACAAACCCTACAGGCCACTAACGGTAAAGGTGCCGAGGTGATTGTCGACCTGATTGCCGGTGACTACCTGGCCAAAAACTATCAGGCCGCCGCCATGGATGGGCGCATCGTGCAGATCGGCACGCAGAATGGCGTGGTGAAAGAATTGAACTTAATGCCGCTGTTGCTCAAGCGCCTGACGCATACCGGCTCGACGCTACGAGCGCGCAGCGTCGAAGATAAAGCGCAGATCGCCGCCGATCTACAGCAGAAGGTGTGGCCGCTGCTGGAGCGCGGGGCGCTCAAGCCGCAAATATTCAAAACCTTCCCGCTGGAACAGGCCGCCGCAGCGCACGCACTGATGGAGTCCAGCGTGCACATCGGCAAAATCATGCTGACGCAATAAACCAGCCTTGCCCCGCCGTAACGGCGGGGCCGGACAGTTAGGCGGCAGGCGCGTGCACGTCGTCCGGATCGCTGTCGGTGCTGGCCAGTTTTTCTTGCGCCAGCGCCTCATCCTGACCGTCTTTTTCCAGACTTTCCTGCTGCGCGCCCTGCTTTGGCGCATACACCAGTTCTGCCATGATCGGGAAGTGATCGGAGCCGATATCCGGCAAACGCCGCAGGCTGCCCAAAATAAAGTCATCGCTGTGAAACACGTGATCCAGCGGCCAGCGCAGGAACGGATAGCCTGAATGGAAGGTACTGAACATTCCGCGTCCGCGGCGCGGATCCAGCAGGCCGCTGACCTTAAGGAATAGCCGAGTGGTGGTCGACCATGCCACGTCATTCAAGTCCCCGGTCACGACCACCGGCAGTTTGGCATCTACCACGCTTTTACCGACCAACACCAGTTCGGCATCACGATCTTCCGATTCGTCATTTTCCGTCGGACTCGGCGGCATCGGATGCACGCAATGCAAGCGCACTGCCGGGCCATCAGGCAATTGCACCAGCATATGCATCGATGGGATCTCTTTATCCACCAGGTACTGGATTTCGGCATCGCTGAGCGGCAAACGAGAATAAACGTGCATGCCGTACAGATTGTCCTGCGGGCAGGCCAGTCGGTACGGGTAATCCCGTTCCAACGGCGCCAGTTGCGTTTCCCACCAGGCGTCGGTTTCCACCGCCACCAGCACGTCGGGACGTTCCGCAGCCACCAGTGCCAGCAGTTTGTCCGCATGGCGGTTGGGCGTCAGCACGTTGGACACCAGGATCCGCAGGCGTGGCCTGGTCTGATAGCCGGTATAGTCCAGCACCTGTGGCTTGCTCAGCGCGGTGTAGGGATAAATCCACACCGCCTGGTAAATCGCGCAGGCCAGGTTAATCGCCATCATCGTCCACACTAGCGGTGACGATAAGGGCAAAAACAGCAGATTGATCAGCAGCACCAGTAACGACAGCGCCAGTATCTGCAAGCGTGGAAAATCCCATACCCGAATCCACCAGGCAGGGTGCCTTGACATCGGCGCAATGGTTACCAGCGCCAGTAATAGCGTCAGTGTGGCGGTAATCCCTATCACGTAACGGTCCTCATAGATGGTTCGGCGCAGAGCCAGTCCCCCTGCTCTGGCCGCCGCATGGCGTAGCGGCAGCCAAAGATTGCCATAAAACCCCCCCTGGCTGCCAGCGACCGTTATGGAATTATCTTACGGCGCCGAAATTCATCGAACAGCGCAAAGAACATACCGTCGGTTGCGACATATTGATGAAACCCCAGACGCCGTGCCTTGCTGCCATCGGCAAACATGTCGTAGTCCCAGGAAAACACGAAATCGGCAAACGGCCAGCTCGCCACCTGCCGATAATCCGTCTCGGCCAGTTGATGCTGACGCACCATGTCGCTCCACAGCTGGCCCTTGTCCGCCATCATCTGCGTTAACGGCATCGGCAACGGCGGCGCGACCGGCAGTGCAAAATAGTCGGCAATTTTCGGCCACATTTCGCTCCAGCGAAACAGATCGCCGTTATTGATATTAAACGCCTGGTTCGCCGCCTGCGGTTCGGTGGCCGCCCACAGCGTCGCCTCTGCCAGTAGCCCGGCGTCAGTCATTTCCAACAGGCTGTGATAGGCGCCCGGCTTGCCCGGAAAGCGCAGCGGCAGGTTCAGCGCTTTGCTGATCGAGGCATATACCGCGATCGACAGCGCCAGATTCATCGGATTGCCAAGGGAAAAGCCGCCCACTACGCTCGGGCGAATCGCCGACCACTGCCAGCGTTTGCCCTGCTGCCGCTGCTGCAGATAATATTGTTGATCGAGGTTAAACTCCGGCGGCATATGGCCGGCATCGCTTTCCCGCGCCGGGGTCTTAAACGGCCCCAGATGCGCGCCGTATACCTTGTAGCCCTGCATCAGGCTAACGTGCTGCAACCCTGCGGCACTAGGCTCCACCGCCTCCACCACGTTCTGCAACATTGCCAGATTCGGTGCCACCAGACTGGCCCAATCCGAGGCGTCCTGGTAAGCGGTATAAAAGATATGCGTCACCTGCGTCAACGGCTGCAAGGCCTGACGCGTCGCCTGCGCATCAAGTAAATCCACCGCCAGATAGCGCACGCCGGGACGCTCCTGTCCGCCACGACGCGAAACGCCGATCGCCTGCCAGCGCTGCTGTGCCAGATGTTCAATCAATTTGGCGCCGATAACGCCATTCGCGCCGATAACCAGTGCCAGCCGTTGGTTTTGCATAATGCTTCTCCGCCATCAAAGTGAAGCTAAAGCATGATTGATATAGAAAGCTTGCGGTAGAGGGGGAAAGGCACTAACACTTATAAGAAAATACTATCAATGGAAACCACATGGACAAACTGAACGCCATGTCCACCTTCGCGCGCGTGGTGGAACTCGGTAGCCTGTCAGCGGCGGCACGCAGCCTGCAACTGTCGCAACCGGCGGTCAGTCAGCAGATCGTCAGCCTGGAACAGCAGCTCGGTACGCTGCTGCTGTTTCGTACCACCCGTACGGTCACCCCGACCGAAGCCGGCCAGCGTTATTATCAACAGATCAAGCCGATTCTGGCTGCGGTGGTTGAAGCCGAAGACGCGCTGCACGGCCTCAGCCAACGGCTGCAGGGCAATCTGCGCGTGCATGCGCCAAGCGGTTTTGGTCAGGCGCATATCGCGCCGTTGGCGGCGGCGTTTCAACAGCTGCACGCGGCATTGCGCATTGAACTGCTGCTGGACGATCGGCTGGCAGACCTCAGCGCTGAGGGCATCGACGTTGCGATCCGCTTTGGCGAGCTGAACGCCCCGGGTACGGTGGCACGCCGCCTGGGCACCATGCAGCGTATTCTGGTCGCCTCGCCTGCCTATCTTGCCACATACGGCACGCCACAAACGCCGCAAGAACTCAGCCAGCATCCGCACGTTCGGTTCAGCGGCGCGGCCATTGGTGACACGCTGACGTTGATCGGTCCGCAGGGAGCGACGCTGATCCCGCTGCGTCCGGTGTTCCGTGCCAATAATTCCTTTGCCTTGCTGGCCGCCATCGAAGGGGGACTGGGTATCGGCGGTGCGCAACGACCGCTGATTGGTCGGCAAATGGCGCAGGGCAGCCTGGTGCGTGTACTGGAGGCCTACCATTATCCGCCGATGGCGCTGCATGCGGTCTACCCGGCGGCGCGTTTTATTCCGGCCAAAGTACGTGCCTGGGTCGATTATCTGGCACGATCGCTGGAGAACGTGGAAGGGATTGATGTTGGCAATGCCTCCGGCGATAAACCGGAGGCATAAGGCTTAGCTGAACAGTTTGCCTACGTAATTGGCCAGTTCGTCCTGCTTGACTTCACCATTTGGCGAGGCTTTGTCGGTCAGGGCCGGCAACAGTTGCGCAAGGGTGTCGGAAGCCTGGGTCTGATCAACCCCCAGCTTCTCCGCCAGTTGCGCGATCGCATCGCTGCCCAACGCCTGCTGTACGTGATCGCCGCTGATGGACTGGTTGTCACCGTTGCCGAGCCACGAGCCGACAATGTCGCCCAGCTGTCCCTGTTGCAGTTTATTCAGGATCGCCTGCAGGCCGCCCTGTTGCTCGACCCATTGCAGAATGGCGGCGATATCGATGCCGCCCTTACCGCCATTACCCAGCGCGCCGCCAAGAACATTGCCCAGCACGCCGCCTAATGCGCCATCTAATAATCCCATGGTATTTCCCCTTTTCCGATCGGCGATTGTCAGCACACGATCGTCACCTGTGTTTAAACGAAAAAGGGTCGCCGCAGCGACCCTCGTTGATCAGCACCTGATTAGCTTCTGATCTTTCTGTAGACAAAAAGCACCACCAAGGCACCGATTACAGCCACAACGAAGCTGCCCAGGTTAAAGCCATCGACGCGGCCCATACCGAACAGGGTACTGATCCAACCGCCGACAACCGCACCAATAACCCCGAGGATGACGGTCATGATAAAGCCGCCACCGTCCTTGCCCGGCATGATCCACTTAGCCAGGATACCGGCGATTAAACCAAAAATGATCCAGGAAATGATGCCCATTTGTACTCTCCCTATTTACTTTTTGCCTAAAAGAAAACCTATCACCAAGCCGACAACGGCTCCGGCGCCAACCCCAGCCCACGGGTTGTCCTTGATATAACTACAGGACTGATCGGCAGCGTCCTTCAGGCTGGCGCGCACTTCACACGCGCTACCCTTGGCGCTGTCGCGTACAGAGTCTACCCGATCCTTTACGTCATTTTTAGCAAACATTTCAGTTCCTTATATTACGCAGTCTGAAAAGTTCAGGTTAAGCCCTACCGGTTTATCTGCGCTAAAACGCATTTGCACTCTATTACTATAGACAAAAATCAGCGGTTTACCCATGCCAACCGGCTGATTTTCACCGCATTGGCTCCGGGGAAAACTCCGGCAACCAGCAAAGGCATAAAAGGGAAAAATCGCGAGCAAACGTTGGTTTATATTATGATTCAGCAAATCCCTTAGTGAGATAATTTTACCTAACGTCAGGAATTGAAAAACAAATGCGGTTAAGCCCTACTTTTGAGCGCTCGCTGTTGCGCCCACGATACTGGCTGCTTTGGATCGGACTCGGCATTCTCTATCTGCTGGTATTACTCCCTTACCCCCTCATTTACCGCCTTGGCCATGGGCTGGGCAGGATCGCCATGCATTTTATGCGCCGCAGGGTAAATATCGCTCGACGCAACCTGTCGCTGTGCTTCCCCGAAATGCCCGCAGCCGAGCGCGAAGCGCTGATCGTCAAAAACTTCGAGTCGGTTGGCATGGGGCTGTTCGAAGTCGGCATGGCGTGGTTCTGGCCTGACTGGCGTATCGCCCGCTGGTGCAGGGTGCGAGGAATGGAAAACATGCAGCAGGCACGGTCAGACGGCAAAGGCGTACTGCTGATTGGCCTGCATTTCCTGACGCTGGAGCTTGGCGCACGCATTTTCGGCATGCAAAACCCCGGCGTAGGCGTACACCGGCCGCATAACAATAAATTGATGGAATACGTGCAAACCTGGGGCCGGCTACGCTCCAATAAATACATGATCGATCGCAAAGATCTGAAAGGCATGATTCGCTGCCTGAAACAGGGCGAGATCGTCTGGTATGCGCCGGATCACGATTACGGCGCCAAAAGCAGCGTCTTTGTGCCATTCTTCGCGGTAAAACAGGCTGCCACTACCACCGGCACCTTACTGCTGGCGCGCGCTGGCCGCCCGGAAATCGTGCCGTTCGTGCCTCGCCGCCTGCCGCATGCCAAAGGGTATGAGTTGATCGTGCAACCCCCGCTGGACGGTATGCCATTGGACAATGAAATCGCCGCCGCAACCTATCTCAACAAGGTGGTGGAAGACCAGGTATTACTGGCACCAGACCAGTACATGTGGCTGCACCGTCGCTTCAAGACTCGGCCGCCGGGCGAAGCACCGCTATATTGATGGCCATCAAGCTTCACAAAACGGTGTAATCAAACCGCTGAACCAGTCGGCAAAAGCGCTAAAGCGCGCCGTACGCTGGCGGCGGTGCGGGTACAACAGCGAAATGCGCATCGCAGGCGCGCGCGCCTGCGGCAATACTTCTACCAGGCTGCCGTCATCCAGATAATGCTGAATATCAAAACGCGGGATCTGGATCAGCCCCATGCCGACCAGGCAACTGCCAATGTAGTTTTCCACATTGTTGACCGTGACCTTGCTGCGCAGCGTGTGTTCAACGGTTTCCCCATTGTGCCGCCACTGCCAGCTGTTGGCAGTCAGCAGGCTCGGTTGCGCATACCCCACCACCCAATGCTCCGCCAGTTGTTGGCTCTCCTGCGGCGTGCCGTGGCGTTGCAAATAGCCTGGGCTGGCGCAGTTGACCATGCTCAACTGCCCTAGCGTATGGCTTACCAGGCTGCTGTCGCTCAGACTGCCGACGCGCACCACGCAATCCATACCTTCCTGCACCAGATCGATCGCCCGATCGCTGGAACTGAGAAAAAGTTCGATATCAGGATACCGCTCAAAGAAATCCGGCAGAGCCGGCACGATGATTCGCCGCGCAATGCGGCTGGGCACGTCCACCGCCAGTCGCCCGCCGATCGGCGAGCCCGCAGACTGGAACAGATTGTCCAACGCCGCCACATCGTCAAGCAAGCTGCGGGCGCGCTCCAATAAGCGTTCACCGTCGCCGGTCAGTTGAACCCGGCGCGTCGTGCGGTGAAACAGCCGCGCGCCCATTTCGTTTTCCAACTGTTGAATGGCGGCTGAAACCGTGGTTTTCGGCATCAGCAACAGCTCCGATGCGCGAACAAAACTGCCAACATCGGCCACTTGAATAAATACCCGCAATCTCCCTATCTTATCCACTGCTGCCTCATGCTGATAAAACCGCTGCGACCGAGCGCCGCAGCGGGTAGGACCATTAACGGGTAGTATAGCCACCATTGGCAAACAGCGTCTGACCGGTGATCCACCAACCATCGGTGACCAGAAACTTGACGATCGGCGCAATGTCTTCGATATCGGTCAGGCCGGTTTTCGAGAACTTGCTCAGCGCGGCGGCGCTGCTGTGATAAGCCACCGCCTCTTTACTTTCCTGCCCATAGAAGAACGGCGTATCCATCGGCCCTGGCCCGATGGCATTCACGCTGATGCCACGTTCGCCAAACTCTTTCGACGCCGCACGGGTAAAGTGCTCCACCGGTGCCTTACTGCCCGGATACACCGCATAGAACGGCGTGTAGGCGGCCAACAGGGAACTGACGATAGTCACAATGCGGCCATTGTCTGCCAAATGCTTGCCCGCCTGCTGGATAAAGAAGAACGCCGCTTTGGCATTAACGTCAAAACTGCTGTCGTAATCCGCTTCGGTCACCTCGGCAATCGGCTTTTTAATCACCAGGCCAGCGGTATTGATGGCAATATCCACTTTGCCAAACGCCCGTACCGCCTCGGCAAACAGACGGGCCACGTTGTCCGGTTTAGACAAGTCGCCCTGCACGGTCATCGCCCTGGCCCCTGCGGCCTGCACCGCAGCCTGCGTCTCTTCTGCCGCTGCCCGGCTGGTGTCGCTGTTATAGTGTACTACCACCGCAGCGGCACCGCTTTGCGCCAGGTCTCGTGCCACCAGGCCGCCGAGGTTCTTCGCACCACCAGCGATTAATACCACTTTTCCGCTTAAAGATTGATTACCCATTGCAATAACTCCTTTTGTGAAGGTGTTGTCAGTATAGAAAGGGTTATCGAACAGATAATCTGCGCGAAACGGGATGCACTATCCCGGTTTTTCGTTCAATGCCGCTTGCGTGAGCAATCGCCCGGTATTCACGCTGAACCAGACTACACTGGTAGGTTACCTGCGGTAATTATCGCCGTTGGAAACTATTCTGCCAGCCCCTTGGCACCGTGGGTTGGCGAGCCACTAGCGAGGTCAACGTCATGCAGATTCAACCTTATCTTTTTTTTGATGGCAGTTGCGAACAGGCGATTGATTTTTATGTCCAGCAGTTGGGCGCAGAAGTGGAAATGATGATGCGTTACAAGGAGATGCCGGAGCAGGCCAAACAGGAAGGTGGACCAGAAATGGATCCGGAATCGATCATGCACGCCTGCCTGCGGATCGGCGACAGCCGTCTGATGGCGTCGGACGGCTGCCCGCAAGAAGGCGACGCCGCGGTGACGCACAAGGGCTATTCCCTGTCGCTAAACCCGAACGATGTCGAACAGGGCCGCGAACTGTTCCACAAACTGGCGCAGGACGGTAACATTACCATGCCATACCAACCTACGTTCTGGGCCAAGGGATTCGGCATGCTGACCGACAAGTTTGGCGTAAACTGGATGGTCAACGTCGAATAACGGCACGCAGTGCCGCGTAGCGCCGTGGCACTGCTTCTGACGACCCTGAGGCGATAATATTTCCAGGCTGGCGCTTCTTGGCACGGCAAAATCGTTTAACTGCGTTTAAGATTGTTGTTATCGGCCAGATATTTTGCGCTACACACAAGGATGACATGATACCAACGCCGCAATCACCCACGCCGGATCGGCATAAAAACTCACCGTTATTATTGCAAGCCGCCGTTTTCGTTATTATCGTCGCCGTTACGCTGATCGTGCTTAACGCCTGGCAGATATGGCATGCGCGGCAGATAGATCTGAAAACGGCGGAGAATACCTCTTCCAACCTGGCACGCTCCCTGGCACAACATGCCGATGACACCTTCAAGCAGGTAGATAACACTCTGCTTGAATTAACCGAGCGTCTCGACCACGACGGACGTGGCCCGGCCCAGCGGGCACGGCTGCACAAGGTGATGCAGGCGCAGGTTGAAAACGCCCCGCAGTTGCACGGCAGTTTTGTCTACGATGCGCAGGGGCGCTGGATCGCCACCTCGTTCGGCAATGTCCCCACCCAGGCCAATAACAGCGATCGTGCCTACTTCAGATATCATCAAACCCATGATGACAAACGCCCCTATATCGGCCAGGTGATTCGCAGCCGTACCACCGGTGATCTGGTGATCCCGATTTCGCGCCGTCTGGAAAACCCCGACGGCAGTTTTGGCGGCGTGGTCCTGGCAACGCTGTACGTCGACTACTTTCGCCAGTTTTATGACGACTTCGCGCTGGATAACGATGCCTCGCTCAGCCTGCTGTTGGCAGACGGCACCATTTTGTATCGCCGCCCCTATTCGCTGAACTCGATCGGCAAGAACATTTCCCAAGGCATCCTGTTCAGCCAAATCTTGCCGCATTCGTCCTTTGGCAACGCCACTCTTATCTCGCGCTATGACAAGGTGGAGCGCATTTACGGTTATTCCCGCGTAGAGCGTTATCCGCTGGTGATCGCCGCCGGGTTGTCGCGTAACGATGCGTTGGCAGGCTGGCGCAGCGACACCACGCTGTTTGTATTGGGCGGCCTGGTGCTATTAAGCGTGCTGCTGGTGTTGGGCCTGGTGCTGATTCGCCAAATCAATCACAGTGTGCAAACCGAAGCCGAGCTGGTGCGTACGCGTGACCAGCTCACCCTGATGAATCAGACGCTGGAGGAGATGGCGCTATTGGACAGTCTGACCGGGCTGGCCAACCGACGGCAGTTTGATATGGCGTTAACAAGCGAAATTACCCGTTCAGCGCGTAATGCGCGCAGCGTGGCGCTATTGATGCTGGATATAGATTACTTCAAGCAGTACAACGATATCTATGGTCACGTAGCCGGCGACCGCTGTCTACAGCAGTTGGGGCAGCTGCTGCAAAACCTGTCCAGGCGCACCGGCGATATCATGGCGCGTTATGGCGGGGAAGAGCTGGCGATTATCCTGCCTGACACCGACACTGCTGGCGCGCTGGCCGTTGCCGAACGCATACTGACACAGGTGCGGCAATTGCACATTCCCCACTCGGGCAGCCCGTTGGGAATGATAACCGTCAGTATCGGCCTGTGCGCCAAAGTGCCACAACGATACAGCGACACCCCCATTAGCCTGGTCAATCAGGCCGATGGCGCGTTGTACGAAGCAAAAGAGAACGGCAAAAACCGGGTATGCAGTGGCTGAAAGCAGCCGATATCGGTTAACACCGTTCCCCCTGCCGTTGTGCCAAACGGTAGTGCGTCACCTCACTGTGCCGGTTGAACCAGGCTGCCGGGTACTCAACGCAGCAACCGGCGTAGCGCCCTCAACGGCTCACTGCTCGGCTGCAATATCTCCCTGCTGGCGAGCCACCAGCGTCAGAATACTGTATAGCGCCACCGCCTGCTGGTGCTGGTTCAGCACCTGGACATCCCACACCACTACGCCGTGCGGGCGATCTTCGGCGCTTTTTTGCGGTTTGCGGATCTTCTTCTTGCAGGTCAGCCGCACCTGCAAGGTATCACCGATTTTCACCGGCTCGATGAAACGCAGGTTTTCCATCCCGTAGTTGGCAATCACCGGCCCGACGCCCGCATCGACAAACAGCCCGGCGGCGGCAGAAACCACAAAGTAGCCGTGCGCGACCCGCTCGCCGAACAGCGATTGCGCAGCGCCAATCTTGTCCATATGCGCATAGAAATGATCGCCGCTCAGGCAGGCAAAATTGACGATATCGGCTTCGGTCACCGTACGCCGCGCGGTCAACAGGCTCTCGCCAATCTGTAGCTGTTCAAAATATTTGCGGAACGGATGGAGCTGCTCCTCAACCACCTCGGCACCGCGCACCCACTCATTGCCAATCGCCGCCAGCATCGTTGGACTGCCCTGGATCGCGCTGCGTTGCATGTAGTGCTTAACCGCCCGCAGGCCCCCCAGTTCCTCCCCGCCGCCGGCACGCCCCGGGCCGCCGTGCAGCAACATTGGCAACGGCGAGCCGTGGCCGGTGGATTCCGCCGCCGCCGCGCTGTCGAGCACCAATATGCGACCATGCGCGCAGGCCGCCGCCCGAACGAAACGCCTGGCCAATGATGGATCGGCGGTAACCAGCGAACCGGCCAGACTGCCGCGCCCCAGCAACGCCAAATCAATCGCCTGCTCGGTGGTCTGGTACGGCATCAGGGTGGCCACCGGCCCGAACGCCTCGGTTTCGTGCACCGCGGTGTGGCTAAACGGCTCGGCGCAGTACAGCAGGGTCGGTGGGTAAAACGCCCCTTTACCGCTGTGGTTGCCCAGGGCCTCAACGCCCTGGATGGTGCCGCCGCACAGCGGTTCACAACCATTATGCAGCAGCAGATCCACTTTGTGCTGGACGTCATCGCGCTGCGCCAGATCGATCAACGCCCCCATTCGCACCTGTTCCAGACGCGGATCGCCCACCGTCACGCGTGACAAACGCTGCAACAGGGCCTGCCGTACCGCCGCTACCTGCGATACCGGCACCATAATACGCCGGATTGCGGTACATTTTTGCCCCGCCTTGCTGGTGATTTCACGACACACTTCTTTAATGAACAGGTCGAACTCAGGCATTTCCGGCGTGACGTCCTCCCCCAGCACACAACAGTTGAGCGAGTCCGCCTCCATAGTGAAGGCAATGGATTTCTCCAGCAAACGCGGATGCGAGCGCAGCCGTTGGCCAGTTTGTGCCGAGCCGGTAAAGGTAACCACGTCCTGATAGTCCAGATGGGCAAACATGTCACCGATGCCACCGCAGATCAGCTGTAAGGCGCCTTCCGGCAACAGGCCGCTGTCAATCATCAGCTTGACCATCGCCTGCGTCACCTGCGCGCTGGCGGTCGCGGGTTTGATAATGGCCGGCATCCCGGCCAGCCAGGTTGGCGCCAATTTTTCCAGCATGCCCCAACAGGGGAAATTGAAGGCGTTGATGTGCAGTGCAACGCCAGGACGCGACGTAAGCACGTGGCGCGCGGCAAACTGCCCCTGTTTCGACAGCGGGATCGGTTCATCCTCCGGCCACAGAGTATCGTCAGGCAGTTCGCGGCCAGCCAGCCCGGCGTATGAAAACAGCGTGGCGATGCCGCCTTCGATGTCGACCCAGCTGTCGTTGCGCGTCGCTCCGGTCTGATAAGCGATGTCATACAGCGTTTCTTTATGGGCCAACAGATGCTTTGCCAGCGCTTTCATCATTTGGGCGCGCTGCTGGAAGGTCATGCGCGCCAGCGCCGCCCCGCCTTTTTGTCGCGCATAGTCCAGACTGTCAGCCAGTGGTAAGCCGTCCGAGCACACCTGATACAAGGGTTCGCCGGTCACGGCATCGGCGATCTGGCGCATTTTTCCCTGTCCGAACAGCCACTGGCCGGTAAGGTAACTGGTTAACTGCTGCATCTGCCTCTCCTGATTTCACAAAATCACACCAACAAGGATAATTACGTATCATATATTTGCCAGTCAACGCCAAGGCTATATTTAACAAAAAGCAAACAAACCCAGCGTAAAGCTTCGATTACAGTAGTCTGTCATTTAAATAACCACTTAAAAATACAATTAAAACAACCAGTTAACACCATCCCGTGTGATGCTCATCGCAAAACAACAATAATCACGTTTGATATTTATGTTATCAACTTGTAGCTTTATGGTTACTATAAATGATTCATATTTTCTATTTCTATCGATATAAACGAACCATATTGAGGTTTGGCATGGCAACAGAAGCCCAACATGAAGCGCTGTTCGACGACAAGATCGCGGCAGATATTTCCATCGAAGCGAAAGACTGGATGCCGGATGCCTACCGCCAGAACCTGATCCGTCAGATAGGTCAGCACGCCCATTCGGAAGTTATCGGCATGCTGCCGGAAGCCAACTGGCTGACGCGCGCCCCCACCCTGCGGCGCAAGGCGGTGTTGCTGGCAAAGGTGCAAGATGAAGCCGGTCACGGTCTGTACCTGTACAGCGCGGCTGAAACCCTCGGCTGTTCACGCCAGGACATCTACCAGAAGATGCTGGATGGCAAGATGAAGTATTCGTCGATTTTCAATTATCCCACCCTCAACTGGGCTGACGTCGGCGTCATCGGCTGGCTGGTGGATGGCGCAGCCATCGTCAATCAGGTGGCACTGTGCCGCGCCTCCTATGGCCCCTACGCCCGGGCAATGGTGAAGATTTGCAAAGAGGAAAGTTTTCACCAGCGGCAGGGTTACGAAGCGGTGATGGCGCTGGCCAACGGCAGCGCGGCGCAAAGGGCCATGTTGCAGGATGCCATCAACCGTTTCTGGTGGCCGGTACTGATGATGTTTGGCCCGAGCGATAGCGACTCACCGCACAGTGCGCAAAGCATGGCCTGGAAGATCAAGCGCCACAGCAACGACGAGCTACGCCAAAAATTTGTCGACAACACCGTTCCACAACTGGAAGCGTTGGGCATGAGCGCGCCAGATACCGATCTGCGCTGGGATGAAGCCAGCGGTCACTACCGCTTTGGCGACATCGACTGGAACGAACTGTTTCAGGTGATCAAGGGCCAGGGCCAATGCAACCACGAACGCCTTGCTGCCAAGCGTCACGCCTGGCAACAGGGCGATTGGGTGCGCGAAGGCGCAATGGCCCACGCGGCAAAAGGCAATCAGGCAGCATGACGCCCCTGGATGAGGAGATCCCGATGACCCACGCTGAATGGCCGTTATACGAAGTGTTTATTCGCAGCAAACAAGGTCTGGCGCACCGCCACGTCGGCAGTCTGCACGCCGCCGATGACCAGATGGCGTTGGAAAACGCCCGCGACGCCTATACCCGCCGCAACGAAGGCTGTTCGATCTGGGTGGTACGCTCCAGCCATCTGATCGCCTCGCAGCCGGAGGATCGCGCGGCGTTTTTCGATCCGTCAGATGACAAGATCTACCGGCACCCGACGTTCTATACCATTCCCGACGGCATCAAGAACATGTGAGGCTCTCCATGACGCAACGCGATCCACGCATTACCTACATTTTGCGCCAGGGCGATACGCCGCTGATTCTGGCACAGCGTCTGTGCGCCTGGTGCGGCCATGCGCCAGAACTGGAGATCGATCTGGCATTGGCCAATGTGGGGCTCGATCTGCTCGGGCAGGCGCGCAACCTCCTCGGTTATGCCGCCGAGTTACTGGGGCCGCCGCACAGTGAAGACACGCTGGCGTTCGGCCGCGACGAACGTGAATTTCATAACCTGCTGCTGGCGGAACAGCCGAACGGCGGCTTTAACGACACGCTGGTGCGCCAGTTCCTGCTGGATGCCTATCACCTGCTGCTGCATCGCCAACTGAGCCGCAGTCGCGACGCACGATTGGCGGCAATCGGCGCAAAATCGTTGAAAGAAGCGGAATACCATCTGCGCTTTAGCCGTGGCTGGATGATCCGCCTGGGCGATGGCAGTGAAACCAGCCATCAGAAGCTCCAGCAGTCGCTGGACGCGCTGTGGCGCTTCACCGCCGAACTGTTCCACGCCGATGACACCGAAATCGAACTGGCCGAACGGGGTATTGCCGTCGATCCGCGCCAGTTGCAGCAACCGTGGCAGGCGCTGGTCAGCGAGACGCTGCAACAGGCTACGCTAACGCTGCCGCAGCAACCGGCCTTTCGTCTCGGCGGCAAACAGGGGCAGCACACCGAGCACCTTGGTTTCATGCTGGCGGAAATGCAATTTCTGCAACGCGCCTATCCAAACTGCCGCTGGTAGACAGGCCGATGAACATGAATCGTTTGCAACCCGCCGAAATTCCGCAAATCTGGCACTGCCTGCAACAGATCAGCGACCCGGAGTTGCCGGTGCTGTCGATTACCGATCTGGGCATGGTGCGCAGCGTGGAAGCCGAAGGTACCGGTTGGCGCATCACCTTTACGCCAACCTATTCCGGCTGCCCGGCGACCGAATTTCTGCTCGAAACCATTGAACGCCAACTGACAGAGGCCGGTTTCAGCCCGGTGAAGGTTGAGGTACGCCTCGATCCCGCCTGGACCACCGACTGGATGAACGCCGAAGCGCGCGACAGACTGCGGGCATACGGCGTAGCGCCGCCGCAGGGTCACAGCTGCGACCGACCACTCAGCCACGGCCCGGTGCCCTGCCCGCGCTGCGGCAGTGAACACACCGAAAAAATCAGCGAGTTCGGTTCGACCGCCTGCAAAGCGCTGTATCGCTGCCGCGCCTGTCGCGAACCGTTCGATTATTTCAAATGCATTTAAAGACCTCCCGCAATGCGTCGTCAGCCAGGCTGGCGGCGGAAAATATCGCAGGACAGGAGCGCAGAACACCATGACGACCTTTTATCGCCTGAACGTCGCAGCCATTGAGCGTGAAACGCCGGATGCCGTGGCCATCACCCTGCGCGTACCCGACAAACTCAAGGGTCTCTACCGCTACACCCCCGGTCAGCACCTGACGCTCAAGGCGCAGGTGAATGGCGAAGAACTGCGCCGTTGCTATTCAATCTGCAGCGCGCCGCAGGAGGGCCTGCTGCAAATCGGCGTCAAGGCCGTGGAACAGGGGCGCTTTTCCTCTTTCGTTACGCAGAGTCTGAAGGTCGGCGATGCGCTGGACGTCATGGTGCCGCAGGGGCGCTTTGGCTACCAGCCGCAGGCCGAACGGCATGGTAATTATCTGGCCATCGCCGCCGGTTCGGGCATCACGCCGATGCTGTCGATCATCAAAGCCACGCTGCAACTCGAACCGCACAGTCGATTTACTCTGCTGTACGGCAACCGCAGCAGCCGTTCGGTGATGTTCAGGGAAGCGCTGTCCGATCTGAAAAACCGCTATCCGCAACGCTTCCAGCCGCTGTACCTGTTCAGTCAGGAAAGCCAGGACAGCCCGTTGCTCAGCGGTCGCATCGACGCCGAACGCCTGATGGCGCTGGGCGACAGGCTGCTCGATTACCTCGACTACCACCACGCCTTCATCTGCGGACCGCAGGCGATGATGGACGACGCCCACCGGGTACTGGAGCAGGCCGGCCTGCCCGCTGACCGTATTCACAGTGAGCGATTCAACACCAGCGGCCGTAGCGTGCGCCCGCAACACGATGCCAGCTGCGATGCCACGCGGGTGGAGATCCTGCTCGATGGCCGCCGGTTAAACATCGACGTCACGGCGCAGGATGACAGCATCCTCGACGCCGCGCTGCGCCAGGGTGCGGATCTGCCGTACGCCTGCAAGGGTGGCGTGTGCGCTACCTGTAAATGCAGGCTGACGTCCGGCGAAGTGGAAATGGGCGTCAACTACAGTCTGGAAGCGGATCAACTTGCCGCTGGCTATGTGCTCAGTTGCCAGTCGTGGCCAAAGGGCGACGGCGTGGTGCTGGATTTCGACGTATAGGAGCCATTGATGGATACCCCCTGGATACAGCGCCACCAACGCCAGCGCGTGGTCACCCTGACCTTGCAGCGTCCGCAAGCCCGTAACGCGCTCAGCACCCCGTGTCTGGAACAGCTGGCCTATCTGCTGGAACAGGCCGATGCCGACGCCGAGGTAGGCGCGGTGGTGATTGGTGGTTCGGCGCGTTACTTCGCCGCCGGTGCCGATTTACACGAGCTGCAACAGCAAGACCTGCCGGCCGCACTGGCCGATCGCCGCCCGCTGCTGTGGCAACGTCTCGCCCAGTTCAGCAAGCCACTGCTGGCGGCGGTCAACGGTTACGCGCTCGGCGCCGGCTGTGAGCTGGCGCTGGCCTGCGACATCATTATCTGCGGCGAGAGTGCCCGCTTCGGCCTGCCGGAAATCACCCTCGGCCTGATGCCGGGTGCCGGCGGCACCCAGCGCCTGATTCGCTGCGTCGGCAAATCTCGCGCCAGCCAGATGGTACTGAGCGGCGAAGCCATCGATTCCCGGCTGGCGCTGCAAAGCGGGCTGGTAAGCGAAGTCTGCGTCGACGCACTGACGCTGGAGCGCGCTCAGCAGATCGCCACCCGCATCAGTCTGCAAGCGCCGCTGGCGTTACGCGCCGCCAAACAGGCGTTGAAACAGGCGGAAGAAACCGGCCTGAGCGCCGGGTTGGCCATTGAACGTCAGCAGTTCGTTACGCTGGCGGCCACGGAAGATCGTCACGAAGGCATCGCCGCCTTCTTTGAAAAACGTACTCCGCACTACAAGGGGCGCTGATTTATGGATAACGCACTGATTTTAAGCCAGCTCGACGCCGGGGTGTTGACCATTACCCTGAACCGCGCGGAGCGGCTGAACAGCTTCAATGATGAAATGCACCATCAACTGGCAGAAGCGCTGACCGTCGCCGAGCGCGATGATACGGTGCGCTGCGTAGTGATTACCGGCGCCGGCCGCGGTTTCTGCGCCGGGCAGGATCTGAACGATCGCACGGTGACCGCCGATCGGCAGGCGCCGGATCTCGGCCTGTCGGTCGAGCGCTTTTATAACCCGCTGATCCGCCGGCTGACCACGTTGCCCAAGCCGGTGATCTGTGGCGTCAACGGCGTAGCGGCCGGTGCCGGCGCTGCACTGGCGATGGCCTGTGACATCGTGATCGCCGCCGACAACGCCAGTTTTATCCAGTCATTCTGCAAACTGGGACTGGTGCCGGATTCCGGCGGTAGCTGGTTCCTGCCACGACTGGCCGGCCATGCGCGCGCCATGGGCATGGCTCTGCTGGGCGACAGGATTGACGCGCGCCAGGCGCTGGAATGGGGCTTGATCTGGCAGGTGGTAGACGGCGCACAGTTGGCCGAACGCACGCAAGCGCTGGCGCGGCATCTGGCAAGCCAGCCGACCTATGGGCTGGGCCTGATCAAAAAGGCCATATACAGTGCAGCGACCAATACGCTCGATCAGCAGCTCGACCTGGAGCGCGATCTGCAACGCCTTGGCGGCCGTAGCGACGACTATCGCGAAGGCGTCAGCGCCTTTTTCGCCAAACGTCCACCTTCGTTCAGCGGGAAATAAACATGAACGCTCCCCTGCTTCACCGGCCACTGGCAGTAATTGGCGCCGGTACCATGGGCATTGGTATCGCCCAACTGGCCGCCTCCGCCGGGCATCCGGTCAAACTGTTTGATATTGCCCAGCCCGCAGCGGTGCGGGCGCTGGAGACGTTAGGCCAACGCCTGCGCCGCCGAGTGGAGGCCGGCAAGGCGCAACGCACCGACAGTGAACGGCTGCTGGCCAATATCAGCATTGCCACCTCGCTCGACCAACTGGCCGACTGCGGGTTGGTGATCGAAGCGGTGGCGGAACAGCTGGAGATCAAGCAAAGCCTGTTCCGCGATCTGGAAACGATCTGCACCCACGACACGCTGTTTGCCAGTAATACCTCCTCGTTGTCCATCACCGCCATCGCCAGCGTGCTACGCCATCCGCAGCGCATGGCCGGCATGCATTTCTTCAACCCGGCGCCGCTGATGAAGCTGGTGGAAATCGTCGCCGGTCTGGAGACCGATGCCACTACCCTGCGCCGGCTCGACACGTTGGCGCGACACTGGGGCAAACAGCCGGTGCAGTGTCGCTCGACGCCGGGGTTTATCGTCAATCGCGTCGCCCGACCGTTCTACGCCGAAACGCTGCGGGCATTAGAGGAGCAGATTGCCGGCGTGGCGACGCTGGACGCTGCCATGCGTGACGCCGGTGGCTTTGCCATGGGGCCGTTGCAACTCACCGATCTGATTGGCCAGGACGTCAACTTTGCCGTTACCCAATCGGTATTTCAGGCGTTCTTTCATGACGGCCGCTTCAGCCCTTCGCTGCTGCAACAGGAGCGGGTCAGCGCCGGACATCTGGGACGTAAAAGCGGGCGCGGTTTTTATCGCTACGATGATGAAAGTCTCAATCCGGCAGCACGATATGCCGAGCCGGTAGGCGCCGCGTCGCTACCCCGGGTAACGCTGCATGGCGACTGGTCGTCGCTGCCGGAGCTGGCTGCCCTGCTGCAGGAAAATGCGGACGCGGTCAAACAACCCGGCCAGACCAGCCCGTTTGCTACGGTTGATGAAGTTACATTTATGTTAACAAATGGTAAAACTGCGGGCCAGATGGCAGAACGGCTCGGCACGCCGGTGGTGCTGTTCGATCTGTCCGCCAATTACCGGCACGCGCCGACTTTCACCCTGGCCAGCGCGCCACAGAACCGTCCGCAGGACAACGCCAAAGTGATTCACCTGCTGCAAACGCTGGGCAAGCGTGTTATCGACCTACCGGATTATCCTGGACTACTGGTGATGCGCACCGTCGCAATGCTGGCCAACGAGGCGCTTGACGTGGTGAACAAGGGTGTAGCCAGCGCCGCCGATACCGACAACGCCATGCTGTTCGGTGTCAACTACCCGCGCGGACCGCTGGCCTGGGGTGCCGCGCTCGGCTGGCCGCAGATACTGGCGACGCTGGAAAACCTGCACCGTTTCTATCTTGAGCCACGCTACCGGCCAATGCCGTTGCTTCGCCACCTTGCCACTCAACACGCCGCTCTGCCGTCAGGAGAAAGCCAATGAACGCCATGACTCCCCGCGATCTGGCACAACGCTGTGCCGAACACATGTACCAACAGGATACCTGCGCGCAAGCGATGGGCATGACGCTAGACGCCGTTGATTGCGGCTTTGCCCAGGTCAGTATGGTGGTCGGCCCACAGATGCTCAACGGCCATCAGACCTGTCACGGTGGTCAGCTGTTCAGCCTGGCCGATACCGCATTTGCCTACGCCTGCAATAGCCAGGGGCTGGCGGCGGTCGCCGCCGGTTGCAGCATTGACTTTATCCGCCCGGCGCTGGCCGGTGACCGGCTGACCGCCTGCGCCGAAGTGCGCCATCAAGGCCAAACCGGCGGCCTGTACGACGTGCAGATCGTCAACCAGCGGGGCAAAACCGTCGCCTGGTTCCGCGGTCGCGCACATCGCCTTGGCCATCGCATTCTGGAGGAACAATCATGAGTCAGGCGTTTATCTGTGATGGCGTGCGCACGCCGATTGGCCGCTACGGCGGCGCGTTGGCGACGGTACGCGCCGACGATCTGGCCGCGCTGCCGCTGCGCGCCTTGATGGAGCGTTACCCCCGGTTGGACTGGGCGCGGGTTGACGACGTGATCCTCGGCTGCGCCAATCAGGCCGGCGAAGACAACCGCAATCTGGCGCGCATGGCGGCACTGCTGGCCGGATTGCCACAAAGCGTTTCCGGTACCACCGTCAACCGCCTGTGCGGCTCCGGGCTGGATGCGCTGGCAATGGCGGCACGCAGTATCAAATCCGGCGAAGCCGGACTGGTGATGGCCGGCGGCGCCGAATCGATGACCCGTGCGCCGCTGGTGATGGGCAAGGCCGACAGCGCCTTCAGCCGCCAGGCGCAGCTGTATGACACCACGCTCGGCTGGCGTTTCGTCAACCCGTTGATGCAGCAGCGGTTCGGCACCGACTCCATGCCGGAAACCGCCGAAAACGTCGCGGCGCAGTTCTCCATCAGCCGCGCCGATCAGGATGCCTTTGCGTTGCGTAGCCAGCAGCGCACCGCTCGCGCGCAGGCCGCCGGCATACTGGCCCAGCAAATCGTACCGGTGAGCATCAGCGACAAAAAAGGCGCGCTAAGCCTTTTTGACCAGGACCAGCACCCACGCGCAGACACCACTCTGGTGCAGCTGCAGGCGCTGAAAACACCGTTTCGCCAGCCTGGCAGCGTGACCGCCGGCAACGCCTCTGGCCTTAACGACGGCGCGGCGGCACTGCTGGTAGCCTCCGAGGCGATGGCCATACAGCAGGGGCTGACGCCGCGCGCGCGCATTGTCGCCACCGCCACCTGCGGCGTCGAACCACGCCTGATGGGTATCGGTCCGCTGCCGGCGACGCGCAAGGTCTTGGAAATCGCCGGGCTGAGCCTGGCGCAAATGGACGTAATTGAACTCAACGAAGCGTTCGCCGCTCAGGCCCTGGCGGTACTGCGCCAGCTCGGCCTGCCGGACGACGCCGAGCAGGTAAACCCCAACGGCGGCGCCATCGCCCTCGGTCATCCGTTGGGCATGAGCGGCGCGCGTCTGGCGCTGGCCGCGATGTTTGAACTGGAACGGCGAGCCGGTCGCTACGCGTTGTGCACCATGTGCATCGGCGTAGGCCAGGGCATCGCCATGATTATTGAGCGTGTCTAAAGATTGAGGCAACAACAATGACAATCAATCCCCAGCCCCTGGACGCGATCGAGTTCGCCTCGCGCGATGAGATCGAAGCGCTGCAGCTGCAACGTCTGAAGTGGACCCTGCAGCACGCCTATGAAAACGTGCCAATGTATCGACGCAAGTTCGATCAGGCCGGCGTCCACCCGAACGATCTGCAACAGCTTGGCGATATTGCACTGTTCCCCTACACCACCAAACAGGATCTGCGCGACAATTATCCGTTCGATACCTTTGCGGTGCCGATGGAACAGATAGTTCGCATTCACGCTTCCTCGGGCACCACCGGCCGGCCAACGGTGGTCGGCTACACCCAGCGCGACATCGACAACTGGGCTGATATCGTCGCTCGCAGCCTACGGGCCGCGGGCGCCACGGCACGGGACAAGGTGCACGTCGCCTACGGCTACGGGCTGTTTACCGGCGGCCTGGGGGCGCATTATGGCGCCGAACGGCTGGGCGCCACGGTGATCCCGATGTCCGGCGGTCAGACCGAAAAACAGGCGCAGTTGATCCTGGATTTCAAACCCGACGTAATCATGGTTACGCCGTCCTATTGCCTGACGCTGATTGACGAGCTGGAACGCAAACTGGGCGGCGACGCGCGGGGGTGTTCGCTGCGCATCGGCATCTTCGGCGCCGAACCCTGGACCGAATCACTGCGCCATGAAATTGAAAACCGGCTGGGGATCAAAGCGCTGGATATCTACGGCCTGTCGGAGGTGATGGGGCCCGGTGTGGCAATGGAATGTGCGGAAAGCGGCGGCGGACCGACCATTTGGGAAGATCACTTCCTGCCGGAAATCATCGATCCGGATAATGGCAACTGCCTGCCAGACGGCCAGCACGGCGAACTGGTGTTCACCACCCTGAGCAAAGAGGCGTTGCCGGTGATCCGCTATCGTACCCGCGATCTTACCCGCCTGATGCCGGGTGATGCCCGCCAGATGCGGCGCATGGGCAAAATTACCGGCCGCTCGGATGACATGCTGATTATTCGCGGCGTGAACGTGTTCCCGTCACAGGTGGAAGAACAGATTATGCAGTTCGAACATCTATCGCCGCATTACCAGCTGCAGGTGAGCCGCGCCGGGCACCTTGATACGCTGGCGGTGCGCGTCGAGCTGAAGGAGACGGCGCTCAGCCTGAGCCATCAGCAACGCTGCGATATCTGCCATCAGCTGCGCCACCACATCAAGTCGATTATCGGCGTCAGCACCGATGTCAGCATCGCCAACTGCGGGGATATCCCGCGTTCGGAAGGCAAAGCCCAACGGGTGGTCGATCTGCGACCACGCTGACAGGCCGCTTCCCCTTGCCGCCGTGGTGGCAAGGGGAAGCGGTTGCCGCGGCCCGGCTTTATGCTAATGTTGTGCTTCACCGTTGGCTAACCCGTGGGAAAATATGGAACATAAACTGGATGAATTTATCCATCAGGCTCTCGACGCCCAACCCATCAGCGGCACCTCACTGATCATTTCATTATATGGTGATGCACTCAGCCACCGTGGCGGCGAACTGTGGCTCGGCAGTCTGAGCGCACTGCTGGAATCGCTGGGTTTTGGCGATCGTTTCGTACGCACCTCGGTGTTCCGTCTGCAAAAAGAGGGCTGGCTGGATGTGGAAAAGATTGGCCGACGCAGCTATTACCGCGTTACCGATCAGGGTATGCGCCAGTTTCGCCACGCCGAATCAAAGATATACCTTAGCGAACAGCCCGAATGGGACGGAAAATGGGAACTGCTGTTGTTGGAAACGGCAGATAAAAGCGAACGCGCACGGCTGCGCAAGGAACTGGGCTGGCTGGGTTTTGGCCAGATTGCCAACAACCTGATGGCCGCGCCGACCCACGCGCAAACCGACGTCCCGGCGCTGCTTGGCGAGCTGAACGCCAGCGAACGGGTGATTTACTTCCGCGCCGATTATCCCTATGACCGTTCGGCGCACCAGCTGCGCCAACTGGTGGCCGACTGCTGGTCGCTGGATGCGGTGGCGGGCCATTATCATGAGTTTATCGTCTCTTTCCGGCCGCTGATGGCGCTGTTGCGCGACGCCGACGATAGCGTGCTGACACCGCAGCGATGCTTTCAGATTAAGCTATTATTGATTCATTTCTTCCGTCGCGTGGTGCTGAAAGACCCGCTGTTGCCCGATGCATTACTGCCAACCCAGTGGGAAGGCCAGATCGCCCGCAACCTGTGCATCAATATTTATCAGCGCGTCGACCGTGCCGCCACCGACTATGTCAGCGCACTGGCGGAAACTACCATCGGTGCCCTGCCGGCCCCCGGCGCAGGTTATTACCGTCGCTTTGGCGGCTTGCCGCGCGATAACGTTACGCTTTAAGGAGCTTTAGCCATGCCTGTGTATCAAATTGACGGTTTGACGCCGGTCGTCGATCCCAGCAGTTATGTTCACCCTACAGCGGTGCTGATTGGCGACGTGATCGTCGGCAAAAACGTCTATATCGGCCCGAATGCCAGCCTGCGCGGCGATTTTGGCCGTATCGTGGTGCACGACGGTGCCAATATTCAGGACAACTGCGTAATGCATGGCTTTCCGCAACAGGATACGGTGGTGGAACAGGACGGCCATATTGGCCACGGCGCTATTCTGCACGGTTGCCGCGTCGGCCGTAACGCCATGGTCGGCATGAATGCGGTAGTGATGGACGGCGCGATCGTGGGTGAAAACACCATCGTCGGCGCCTGCTCCTTTATCAAGGCCGCCGCAGACATCGCCGCCAATAAACTGGTGGTGGGCAGCCCGGCGCGCGTAGTGCGCGAGTTGACCGAACAAGAGCTAGGCTGGAAGCGCACCGGTACGCGGGAGTATCAGGATCTGGTCGGCCGCTGCAAGCGCTCTTTGCGCGAAGTAGCCCCGCTCAGTGAAGAAGAGCCGGGCCGCCAACGCCTGACCTTCGGCGACGCGCTGGTGCCGAAGAGCCAATTGTAATCCGCGCGCTGACCGGTTCCGCTATGGCGTACCGTTAGCGTCACGCGAGACCTCGGGCGACGCCGCCGGCAGCGGCGCCTGACGCGCGTAGCAGACGTAGGCCGCAATCAGCAGCAGCGTGAACGGGATGCCAAACCACAGCGTCATGTGGAAGAAGTCGGTAAACGCCGTGGAAACCATCAGCGCGGTCATCAACCCGGCCCCGGCCAATGTAGTATACGGAAAGCCCCACATGCGGAACTTCAGGTGCGTTTGCCGATGGCGGCGGCGGAAAAACAGGTGGGTGACAAAAATCATCAGCCAGGTAAAGCAGGCACCGTACACCGAGATCGACATCATGGCGGCGAAGGACTTTTCCGGGTAAGCCACGCTCAACACGATTGACACCACGATGCCAATGCATGACATCGCCAGCGCATTGACCGGAATCCCGCGCTTGCTGACCCGCCCGAGCGCCGCCGGAGCCTGCCCGGCACGAGACAGCGAAAACATCATGCGAGTGGTGATATACAGTTGGCTGTTCATCGCTGACAGCGCGGCTATCAGCACGATAAAGTTGAAAATACCGCCGGCCGCCGGCAGGTGTATCACGTTCATCGCCACCAGGAACGGGCTCTCCGAGGTGCCCGACTGTCGCCACGGTACGATCGCCAGCATCAGGGCGATAGACAGCATGTAAAAGATAAACAGCCGCAGAATGGTGCCCTTGAACGCCGATTTTACCGCGACTACCGGGTTGCGGGCTTCGCCGGCGGCAACGGCGATCATCTCGATGCTCAGATAGCTGAAAATTGAAACGATAACCGCAAACCACATGCCGGTAAGGCCAAACGGGAAGAAGCCGCCCCCGGCGGTAAAATTGCGCAGGCCAAAGGTAGGGTTGGCGGAAAACGCCAGAATGCCGATGCCAATCACGATGAAGGCGGCGATCGCCAGCACCTTGATGGTCGACAGAGCGTATTCGACCTGACCGAACCACTTCACGCCGATAACGTTAATCACGACCACCGCAGCGGAAAACAGCAGCACCCACGGCCAGACCGGCGTGGCTGGGAACCAGAACTGCATATACATCCCGATGGCGGTGACTTCGGTGCCGACCGCCAGCACCACGCACGACCAGTACGAATAGCGCACGAGAAATCCGCACATCGGGCTGAGATAAAATTCGGCATAATCGCCGAACGAACCGGGCGTTGGGTGTTCGGAGGTCATTTCTGCCAGGCAGCCCATCAGCAGCAACGCGATGACACCGCCAATAAAATAGCTCAACAGCACGCTCGGCCCTGCCATCTGGATGGCGTAGGCGCTGCCGAGGAACAGCCCGGTACCGATCGCACCGCCAATCGCCAGCATGGTCATTTGCGCGGCGGTAAGCTGCTGCTTCAAACCGCCCTGCCGCTGGGCAATGGCATCAAAACGTTTCTGGTCTTTCATCATGGCCCTACCTTTTTCACGCGCTGCGGGTAACATCAAGGATGGCGCTGGTCACATAGTCAATATTGGCCGGGTTCAGGCCTGGCAAGCACATACGGCCCGGCTCGACCAGATAGATGGCGTAGCGGTGGCGCAGTTCGTCAAGCTGCCGGGGTTGCAAACCGGTATAGCTGAACATGCCGTGGCAATCACGGATGCGGCGATAGTCCAGCGTAGAACCACCCCGCTCCAGCCCACTGGCCAGTTGCAGCCGCATCTGGCGGATGCGTTGACGCATGGCGTCCAGTTCGTCTTGCCACATGCGGCGCAGCGCGGGGTCGGCCAGCAGCGTTTCGACAATCTGGCTGCCGTGGGTCGGTGGGCAGGAATAGCTGCGGCGGATCAGCGTCTTCAGCGCCCCCTTGACGTTGGCCGCGTCAGCGGCGTTGCGGCAGCATACCGTCAACGCCCCCAGCCGTTGGCCGTACAGCGCCACGTTTTTGGAGAACGAGTTGCAAATGAGGAAGTCCAGATCGGTTTTCAACGTTTCGCGCAGTGCGTAGCCATCTTCCTCCAGCCCGCCGCCAAATCCCTGATAGGCCAGGTCAAACAGCGGCAACAGACGACGCTGCTGCATCACCTCGATAGTCGCTCGCCACTGCGCCTGGCTGAGATCGGTGCCGGTTGGATTGTGGCAACAAGGATGCAGCAATACCACTGTACCGGCAGGCAACGCGCCGAGCGTCTCCAGCATCTCGGCAAAGCGCAGCTCGCCGCTGTCGTTATCAAAGTAGGGGTAGGCGTTCACCCGTAAACCTGCGCCGCCAAAAATTGCCCAGTGGTTGGCCCAGGTCGGGTCCGATACCCAGATTTCACGCCGTGACAGATAGTGGCTGAGAAAATCCGCCGCCAGCTTCAGCGCACCGGAGCCACCAACGGTCTGTACCGTGGCCAAATGGCGCGAGTCGCCGACGGTGTCGGCCCCCAGCAGCAACGCCTGCACCTGATGCGCAAACGGCGCGCTGCCCTCGATCGGCGGGTAGCCATGCGGCTGGCCCGCGTCCAGCAGTCGCCGTTCCGCCTGCTGTACTGCCCGCATCAGCGGAATATTCCCCCACTCGTCATAATATAAGCCAATTCCCAAATTGACTTTATGAGGATTGGCATCCTGCAAATACGCTTCCATTAATGACATAATCGGATCGGCAGCCGAAGATTGAATATTTTTGAACATAGCTATCCTTAGCCCATTAATAAATGGGCCGGCAAGTGAGTTTATTTTACGGCTAATATATTTATGCGGCAGCGCTGACGGTAATTTCTATTTTCATGCCTGGCACCACCAGTTTGTCGACAATAACCGTCGAGCGATTTGGATAAGGGTAATTAAAATAGCGTTTATATATTTCGTCCAGTAATCGGACATCGTTCACGTCCGTAAGATAAATAATGACCTGCAAAACGTTATCGCTGTGACTATTGGCGGCACGCAGCGTTTGCGCCAGGTTATCGAACGTCAGGGCGATCTGTTTTTCTGCCGGGCCGGTTTCAATACTGCCGTCGGGTCGCACCGGCCCGTGGGCGGTAAACAGCATGCCGCCGCTGCGCGTCGCCCATGAAAAAGGCTGGCCTATGTCTGGCAGGCCGGTTTCCACTATGGTTCTCATCGGTTGTTTCCCTCGGCTGTGAGTGCATGGATCAACGCCCCGTCGGTGCCGAACAGCGCGTCCAGAACGGTGTAATGGTTGGCCCCGGCGAGCGCGACGCGCGTTACCGGAGCCTGCCGCCGACATAGCGCAGCGTGATAGTGCTCGCTCTGGGCAATAAGCTCCGGCCGCTCCGCCGCGCCGTAAAACAGCGTCATTGGCTTCGCCGCAGCCGGGAGGTTGCGCAGCGGGCTAAGCGCAGCGATTTCCTGGTCGGTCAGCTGCAAACGCTGGTTAACGTAAGTGGTCAATAGCGGTTCCAGTTCGAAAATACCGCTGATGGGAAAGACGTGATCGACCAACGGATGCTGCTGCCAATAGGCGGCCAGTTGTCCGCCAGCAGAATGGCCGGCCAAAAATACCGGCCCACGCCGCCTGCGTAAATCCAGCTGTAGCTCAATGGCCGCCAGTGCCATGCCTATTTCCTGACAGATAGCCGTCAGCGTGGCCTGTGGCGCCAGGGTATATTCCACCAGCAGCAGATCATAACCCAAGGCCAGCGGCACCTCGGCAATAAACGCAAAATCCTCTTTATTGCAGCATTGCCAATAACCACCGTGAATAAAAATAATTGTGCCGGTGCCAGGCGTACCGGAAAATAACCAATCAAAAGTTTGCCGAGGTAATTTTCCATAAGGAATGTTCCTTATGTGGTTAACCTGCTGATAAACGGCCTGGCTACGCTGCTGGAACGAGGCCAGAATTTCAGCCTCATCATCCACCGTCGCGCTATTATCATAATCCCCTGCCAATGGTTTCATATATTAAACTTTGTTTATTATTTAAGATATGGCTTAACTATTAGCAACCGGCCAAATTGTTGTCAACTTTGGAATGTCAGCAATGCGTGACGGTTAATACAAATTATTTTTTTATTAGGATAAGTTTTACCAGTGAAACTTTTTAACGCTGTCAGCACAATATGACTATTACGCAATATGCGGTAATTGGCTGAGGTGAGCAAAGGCAAAATCCCAAAAGGTGCGCACTTTTAACGGCATCTGCTGCACATGATTTGCCACCAGCTGGACCGGCACCGCGTGCGGTTCAAATGGCGTCAGCACCCGCACCAGGCTGCCGGCCGCCAGGTCATCCGCCACCTGGTACGACAAGAGTCGGGCGATGCCCTTGCCGGCGCGCGCGGCCAACAGTTGGCTTTCGACGTCGTTGAGCAGCAAACGCGGCGTCAGCCGCACCCGCTCGCGGTTTTCATGCGCACCGAAGCGCCATTCACCCAACGCCCCGTGCTGGGTGCCAACAATGGTGTCATGCTCGGCCAACTGAGCCGGATCCAACGGTTCACCGCGCCGTGCCAGGTAGTCCGGGCTGGCGACAGTCATCCGACGAACCCAGCCCAAATGCCGTGCCACCCGGCTGGAATCGTGCTGTTGACCGATGCGCACGGCAATGTCCAGGCCTTCATCGATCAAATCCAGATTGCGGTCATTGAGCATCATCTCAAGCTGGATTTGCGGATACTGGTCGAGAAATGCCATCACGATCGGCGCAACGTGCTTACGACCAAACTGTACCGGCGCAGTAATGCGCAGCAGGCCGCTTAGCTGCGTCGGCACGCTATCCAGCACCGCCTGCTGGTAATCGCCGAGTAGCGTGCGCGCCCGTTCGGCCAGGCGAATGCCGGCCTCGGTCGGCGCCAGTCGCCGTGTAGTCCGCTCTACCAGCCGCGCGCCAACGCGCTGCTCCAGCGAGGCGAGCGCGCGGGTGACCGCCGGTGCAGAACGCCGCAATTTACGCGCCGCCGCCGCCAGGCTGCCGTGCTGTACTACCGCCACAAAAATGGCCAGCTCATCCAAACGATCCATTGATTCTTCCACCTTATGAAATTATCAATTGCTACATTGCCGGATTCTCTTCGGTAATCGCAAGAGTATTCTGTAGGCTGGATAACTGGGAGATCGATTATGCAACACTTGAAACTGTACGGCACGCCGCTTTCCGGCCATGTTCACCGCGTCACGCTGCTGTTGAAGATGCTCAATCTACCGTATGAATTTATCGATGCGCCAGCGGAGGTGCGCCACAGCGATGCCTATCGCCAACTGAACCCGCTCGGACAAGTCCCGCTGCTGGTCGACGGCGATTTTGCACTGCCAGACAGCAATGCCATCATGACCTATCTGGTGAAGCGCTATGCACCAGACAGCCACTGGCTGCCGGAACAGCCGCAGGCGGCGGCGCAGGTGCAGGTCTGGCTGTCCCATGCCGCTGGTGAAGTGCGCTACGGACCGGCCTCCTGCCGTCTGATCGATCAGTTTGCGGTAGCGGAAGACTATGCCTCAGCGTTAGCCATTACCCAGCGCTTCCTGCCGCAAGTCGAGCAGCACCTTGTCCACCGGGAATATTTGGCCACCGAGCAGCCAACCATCGCCGACCTGGCCTGTTACAGCTACCTGGCGGTGGCGCCCGAGGGCGGGATTTCGCTGGGCGACTACCCGGCCATTCGCCGTTGGATCGCCCGTATTCAGGCACTGCCCGGTTTCTTTGCCATGCCGGCGCTGCCGCTGCCCGCCACGAGGTAACAACCATGGCGCACCCCCTGTTCCATCCCGGCGAACTGCGCGCGCAGCAACTGGCACAGTTTGACAGCGTGCACGCGGGGATCTACCCGACGATGCCGGATCAGCACCGCGAGTTCTACGCCGCGCTGCCCTATCTTTTTGTTGCCACGGTGGATGCGCACGGCTGGCCAGTGGCAACGCTGTTCACCGGCCCACCGGGCTTTTTGCGTTCGCCGGATGACCGTCACCTGCGCATTAGCGCTCCCCGATGTGAGGACGATCCGGCTCAGGCGGCGCTGCACCCCGGTAAACCGGTCGGCGCGCTGGGGCTGGACTTTAGCAACCGGCGGCGTAACCGGGTCAACGGTACCGTCAGCCGGATGGACAAGAATCGGCTGGAAATCGAGGTGCAGCAAAGCTTTGGCAACTGCCCGCAGTATATTCAGCGGCGGCAGCTGGTTGCGCAGCAAAACCACTCCCAGGCGATTGAGCATCTGGCTGAACTGGACGACGCCGCGCGGCAAACGATCCGCCAGGCCGATACCGGCTTTGTCGCCAGCTACGCGCACCTTGAACTGGCACAAGGCGGTGTTGACATCTCCCACCGTGGTGGCCTGCCTGGCTTTATGCATCTGGAACGGCACAGCCTGTGGATACCTGACTTTCGCGGCAATCGCTATATGAACACGCTGGGAAATTTGCTGGCGGAGCCGCGCGCGGCGCTGCTGTTAGCAGACTTCGAGAGCGGCGATGTGCTGCATTTGCAGGGGATAACGCAGATTGTCTGGCAACCTGACGCGGTGCCAAACCCCACCCCGGCGGAACGCTATTGGCGCTTTGACATACAGCGGGCCTGGCGCTTTGCCGGCGCGCTACCGTGGCGTGGCCGTAACGTGGAATACGCGCCGACCACGCTGCAAACCCGCGCGCCCTAGCCCGGCGCTACCAGTCTGCCGCAAGCGGCGGCGGCCCAGGGTGCGACGGAAAGTGCGGCAGCACCTCCTCGGCCAGTTCCTGGAGTACCTCCGCCGCCGGCCGTGACGAAAATTGAATGCCGAGCGCCGCATGATTGACTCCCGCCGCCTGCCACTCTTCCAGCAGCGCCAGCAGCCCCTTTCTGCCGGTACGCAACACGAACCCACCCTGCTGCGGAGTACGCGGATAGTTGGCATCTTCGCTCAGATCCAGCCATTCGTTGGTCATGTGCGGCCGGAAACCGCCGTCCGGGATCAGCGTGCGCCAGGCGCGGATCTTCTCGGCCAGCCGTCGCGGCCCGGCGGCGTCATGCGTTGTATCGGGATAGGTCAGCCAGCCATCCGCATGACGGGCAATCCAATCCAGTGACTGTCCCGACGACCCGGTAACCACCAGCGGGATAGCGCCAGTGGCCGGCTTGGGCAACATTTCCGCCCGCTTTATCTGGCCTAGCGGCGAGGCAAAGTCCAACGGCCCCGGCTGCATCAGCCGGCGAAAATACGCAACCGCCTGCACCAGTCGTTCACCGCGCTCGGCGTGTACCTGGCCATAGGCGGGAAATTCGCCAGGCCGATCGCCCGAGGCGATGCCCATCACCAGTCGGCCCCCCGACAGCCGATCGATGGTCGCCGCAGCTTTAGCCAGATCGATAGGATGACGTAGAGAAAAAATGGCGCTGCCGGTCGCCAACGCAACGTTTTCGGTACGCGCAGCAAGAAAGGCCAGATAGGTAAAGGGATCGAACACCTGGCCCGCATCACCAAAGGCAGGCGAGAACAGGGGCACGTCCCTTACCCAAACGGCGGCAAATCCCTGCCGGTCTATCTGACTCACCAACTCCGCCTGCCCTGCGAGGGCGGCCATATCACCGCGGTAAAAGCGCAGCGGTAGGAAAATACCAAGCGTTAACCCCGTTGGAGCAAACATGCGTCGATAGCCGGGATGGTGAATAAATGCCTGATACGACGCGCCGTGCAGAGAGGACAAAAGGTCGGTGGTGTGCATGCTCCTGCTCCTGATTATGCACCGGTTGCCGGTGTGGGTAAGGCGATACCTGCAATAACGGCTGGCCGCGCAGCGACACGCTGGTGCCAGTTGCTCAAGTGTCGATGATGGCTGAAGTCAAAATCAATGATGCGAGCAATATGCGTCCAGCCAAAATGCGCAATATCGGCGATGGAATAGGCGTCTCCCGCAAAAAAGTCGTTATCGGCCAATCGGCGATCCAGCACCGTGAAGGCCTCATCGGTCAGGCGCCGGTAACGCTCGATCGCCGCAGGCATGCGTTCGCTGGCGAACAGCTCAAAGTGCACGCGCTGGCCCAGAATAGGCCCAACGCTCGAGGCGTGAAATTGCAGCCATTTGACTGCCTCCCAGCGGCTCTGGCGATCGCGGGGCAGCAGCTTGCCGGTTTTTTCGGCGAGGTAGAGCAGAATAGCGGCAGATTCGAACAGCACGACCCCGCTGTCGCTGTCGGTGATGACAGGAATGCGCCCATGCGGGTTTAGCGCCAGAAACGCTGGCCGACGATGATCTCCGGCGTCAATACGCACATGGTGCAAGCGATACGGCAACGCCAGTTCCTCTAGCGCAATGGTCACTTTAAAGCCGTTGGGCGAGCTATCGGTGTACAGATCCAGCATGCCTCCTCCTATATTTAGCTTTCCTAAATGCTTTTAGATTGACTAAACTTTTGGCATTCTCGGCTATGGACAGACAGGGGTAAAGCGATGCTTTCTGCCCGTCAACATTAGGAAAACTAAAATGACCGCCCTCCCGTTGCAGGCCTTGCGTACCTTTGTTGAAGTCGGCCATCGTGGCAGCATAAAAGCGGCAGCTCAGGCTCTGCACGTCACGCCTGGTGCGGTCAGCCAGCAGATCCGCCTGCTCGAACAGCGGCTTGGCGTGACGCTGCTCGAACGTCAGCGGCAGGGAATGCGTTTGAGCGAGGCCGGTGCCGAGGTTCATGCGCGACTCAGCGATGCATTTGAGCAAATCGACCAGGCGGTCGATGCGCTGGAAGCACTCAAGCGTCGTCAGACCCTGACCGTCAGCACCGTGGCGACCTTTGCCGCATCCTGGCTGGTACCTCGTCTGGGGCATTTCACCCAGCGCTACCCACATATTGAAGTGCGCATCGAGGCCACTTCGACGCTGGTAGACTTGCGACGCGATCGCGTCGATATCGCGCTACGTCATGGACTGGGTGATTATCCGGGGCTGGACGTCACGCCATTGATGGCACCGGTACTGATACCTGTCGCCTCGCCGTCGCTGTTCAATCATGGCCAGCGGCCGCTCGCCCCAGCCGACTGCCTGGATTATCCGTTGCTGCATAACAGCGACGGTACCGATTGGCCACTGTGGTTACGCGCCCAGGGCGTAGTTGACGATGCTCGCGCCGAACGAGGCAACGTTTTTGCGGATGACTTCCTGCTGATCCGTGCAGCGCAAGCAAGCCAGGGGCTGGCACTGATACCACAAGCCTATGCACATTCGGAAATTGCCGCTGGCCGTCTAATGCAGGTATTGGACAGGCCATGGCCCGCCAAGTTTGCCTACTACATCGTCAGCCGGCCCGGAGCCGCCAAACGGCCAGAAGTTCGCGCGTTTATCGACTGGCTGCTGGCGGAGGCCGCCACCGACGCCTGACGTCGCGGCGCCGCCCGACGCACATGGCATTACGCCACCCGGCGTGCCTGGCTCGTTAGCAGAATGTCCACAATGAAACCATCAAATGGAATTTATCTATTCGGCAGCGCCATCGCTGCACATCGCCTTTAATGTATAAAAATTTCCACTTGTAAAAATTGATAAAACTGTCATCTTTGCAACGGGTTATTTACTTTAAAAGGGATGTTTATGAAAAAAACACTTGCTATTCTGACATTGGTGATGGCCGTTTCCGGCTGCGCCCAACAATCCTTCACCGTAAAAAATGAAGCGGCGGTAATACCTCAGCAAACCACTACCCACCACTTCTTCGTTGCCGGCATTGGTCAAAAGAAAACTATCGACGCAGCCGCAGTGTGTGGTGGGGCTGACAAAGTCGTACGTACCGAAGTCCAACAGACCTTCGTTAACGGTCTGCTCGGCTTCGTGACCTTCGGCATTTACACCCCGCGCGAAGCTCGCGTTTACTGCACCAGGTAATACGCTCGATACGCGCCCGCTTATTGCACTGCCCACGGCACATGGCGGCAGTGCTTCAAGCGGGCGATATCGTCTACGGTTATCATCACCGTACTGCGGCCATTCTCTGGCCGAGGACGCTGAACTTCGTTTCACAGCCGCAGCCGGTTCTTCAACAGTGAGTAGTCGCTGTTTTAACGCGTGAGTATTGCGTCTTTGACGGTGCGTTAACAAAAGAAAACGATCGGCGGCCATGTCATACGACTTAGCTCACAAAATGAAAGACATACTGGCAAAACGCTACCTGGAATACGGGCCAAGTGATAACGTACTCCCCACTCGGTTTACCCGCAGGAAACGACGTGGCGCGCAGCAAAACCGCGCTGAAGGATTTATCGAGGCATCAAGGCGTCATTGAAAAAGAGATACATAAGCGGGTAAAGAAGGAAGTGGCGGAGAGAGGGGGATTTGAACCCCCGGTAGAGTTGCCCCTACTCCGGTTTTCGAGACCGGTCCGTTCAGCCGCTCCGGCATCTCTCCGTGAAGTGCTTGCTATCATGCCCCTTTTTGCGGCATTTTTACAGTGTTAGCCTCCAGCCGAATGTTCAAGTGACGAGTTTACGAGCAACATGATGATTAAATGGCCGTGGAAAGCGAATCCCCCTCAGGCAGAAACACAGGATCGGTGGCAAGATGCGCTGGCGATCCCATTGTTATCACCGTTGGACCAACATGAGCAACAGCGTCTGGTGGCCATTGCGACACGGTTAATGCAGCAAAAGCGTATCGTGCCGCTGCAAGGGCTGACACTCACCTCACAAATGCAGGCACGTATTGCACTGCTTTTTGCCTTGCCGGTGTTGGAGCTGGGGGCAGAATGCCTGGACGGTTTCAATGAAATCCTGCTTTATCCTTCGCCTTTCGTGGTTGAAGACGAATGGCAGGATGACATTGGCCTGGTGCATTCCGGGCCGGTGGTGCAGTCCGGCCAAAGTTGGGAACAGGGGCCGATCGTACTGAACTGGCAAGACGTGCAAGACTCGTTCGATATGTCCGGTTTCAACCTGATCGTGCATGAAGCGGTGCATAAGCTGGATATGCGCAATGGCGGCATTGCAACCGGTGTTCCACCGATCCCGCTGCGCGAGGTGGCCGCCTGGGAGCACGATCTGCATGCCGCGATGGACAGCATTCAGGACGAAATAGATATGGTAGGCGAAGACGCCGCCAGCATCGATGCCTACGCTGCCAGCGATCCGGCCGAGTGTTTTGCCGTGCTGTCGGAATATTTCTTCAGCGCCCCCGAGCTGCTCGCCAACCGCTTCCCAGCGCTCTACCAGCATTTCTGCGCGTTTTACCGCCAGGATCCGCTGGCGCGATTGCAGCGCTGGCAGGCGGCCAACGACGGCAGTAACGAGTAAAACCAGCGCTTTTGCTCAGTTGGTGAGCAGTCGCGCCAAAAGCGTCATTTTAGCGTTGACACACCCTGAGCCGCTGGATATGATGCGCCCCGTTCACACGATTCCTCTGTAGTTCAGTCGGTAGAACGGCGGACTGTTAATCCGTATGTCACTGGTTCGAGTCCAGTCAGAGGAGCCATATTTAGAGAAGCCCGCTTAAGGAAACTTAAGCGGGCTTTTTGCTTATCGGGGTTTACCCGTCAATGATGCGCGGGATCGCCAGACGGCTGAAAATTGGTTATCATCCGGCCCCACTTTCCGCTCGGGCAAGCTGATGGCTACCATTGTCGATACTTTTATTGCCCCACCGTGCCATGACACGATAGAGATCCTCTATCAGGACGACCACCTGGTGTTGATCAACAAACCCACCGGGCTGCTCAGCCTATCGGGAAAAAATGCGCAAAATCTCGATTCGGTACATCACCGGCTGGTGCGGATCTTTCCCGGCTGTACGCTGGTTCACCGCCTGGATTTCGGTACTTCCGGGCTGATGGTGATTGCTCGCAACAAGGCGGTAAATGCCGCCCTCTGCCACCAGTTCAGTCAACGCACGGTAAGCAAGGTGTACCACGCGTTGCTGTGCGGGCATCTGGAGCATAACGAAGGGGTAATAGACGCGGCGATTGCCAAAGACCCGGCGCTGTTCCCGCTGATGTCGATTTGCTCAATCCACGGCAAGCCCGCCCGCTCCCGCTATCAGGTCGTCGAGCGTTGTTATCACGCCGTGGCAGACCAGCGGCCAGTGCCGGTGACACGGGTACGGCTAACGCCGGAGACCGGCCGTACCCATCAATTGCGCATTCACTGCCAGCAGTTGGGTCATCCTATTTTGGGCTGCGATCTGTACGGTGGCCGTCTGTTGCCAGGCACCGAGCAGACGCCGCGGTTGATGCTGCACGCCAGCGAGTTGCAGTTTGCTCACCCCGCCAGCAAAGAGAGAATCACAGCCCGTAATGCCAGCCCGTTCTAATCGCACGGAAAGTGATGATGACGATGCCGCACGCTGGGTACCCAAGCGCCTGCGGCAAAGCAGAGGATTCAAGCCGAGGTCGGTAACTGCCGATTACCACATCAAATCATCAGGCACTTTAAAGTCGGCATACGGATCTTCTTCATCCTGCTCTTCCTGACTCAGCGCACTGTTTAAGACGATGCTGTTGGCATCTCGCTGGGCAATTTTGTCGGCAACGCTGGCGGGGATAATCGCGTACTCTTTCTCGGCACCGTTATCAACCACCAAAGCCGCAATGGCAAGCCGACCGCTGATCAGCTGAGCCTGAGTGGTCTTGTCGACATAGATTTTTTTAATTACATTGTTATCTGTGAAGTTAAAGCCGATATCGCCTTTTGAAATGACGATTTTGTTCATTTCAATCAGCTGCTTGACCTGCGCTTTATACTCTTTGGATAACGCGGCCTGCTTTTGTTGTTCACTCAGCTGTTTATCACGCTCAAGTTGCGCCTTTTTATTTTCTTCTACCGCTTCTCTGGCCTCACGCGCCTGCACCCGCGATTTTTTTGCCGTTCTCTGGACTTTGGCCATTTTTTTGCTGGTCACTAAGCCCGCTTTGAGCATCTGCTCTTGTAAGGTGAGTTTTGTCATCGTCATTTCTAAACCGGTTGAATAATGACGGGGATTATACCCGTTATTTTTGCGGCTGCACCAGATTGCATCCGCGACTCACCGTGTGGCAAGCGCTGGCCGGCTGTCAGCGTTGAATAACCTCCTCCGTCATCAGCAGCATCAACCTGGCCCCTCACTGCCTGCCGCCAACAGCGGAACCAGCACATCGCCGATCGGCGTAGGGATACCCTGCAAGCGTCCATAACGCTGTATTACGCCGTTGCGGATATCCCACTCCAGTCGACGGTTGGCCTGGCGATCGGCAAGTATCGAAGTTCCTAAATCCGCCGGGGCACGATGGAAACCGTCGACGATATCCTGCGGCACATTGTCGTCAAGTTTTGCCCCCTGTGCACGAGCCACCGCCAGACACTCCCCCAGATAAGCCAGTGCCAGTGCGGTGATATCCGGCCGGGCGAACATCCCGGCACGGCGATTAGCCAGCACCATCAGCCCGGCCACCGCATTCTGCAACAGTTTACGCCAGGCGGTAGTGATAAAGTCGGCTGACAGCTCTACCGTACAGCCGCTGCCGTTGAGCGCATCAGTGACCCGTATTGCCGACGGCACATCCGGCAGCGTCAAGCGTGGTTTGGCACGCAGCCAGACAGACGCGTCGGGTTCACGCTGAGCCGGGAACCACACCACCGAAGGCAGCACCGTTGCGCCGTTGACGTAGGGTGCCAACTGGGTTTGCTGTTCGACGCCGTTCTGCAGGGCACAAACCACGGTATTTTCGTCACACAGTGCGGCCAGCCAGCCGGCGCAGTCTGCTATCTGGGTGGTTTTCACCGCCACAAACACCAGTTCAAACGGATGGCGGATCGCCTCCGGGTTGCTCAATACCGGGCCAGGCACCACAACTTCGCCGCCATCATGACGCAGGGTCAGCTGCGGATACGCGGTGCGCCCACATAGCAATGGCGTTCGGCCAACTTCATGCAGTACGGCGGCAATGGTAGTGCCGATGGCACCTGGACCAATAAGCGCTATCGAGGGATAGTCTGACATAGTGTGTTTTCCTTATTGATTAACCTATTATCACAATACCGGCGGCAATCACCGTACATGCCAGCATTTTTTTTAGCGTAAGCCTTTCGCCAAGAAACAGATAACCCAGTAACGCTGCGAACAGCACGCTGGTTTCACGCAGTGCCGAGACTGCGCCCATGGGGGCTGCCGCCATGGCATGGATAATGATGCCGTAAGCCAGTAACGAAACCGCACCACCGGCGATCGCTCGCCCAACGCCGGGTTGCCAGTGCAGCAAACTTTTCCTGTCACGCCGCGCGATATACAGTGCTGGCATCAATATCCCCCATAAAGCGCTCATCCATACGGTATAGGACAGCGCATTGCCGGACAGGCGCACGCCCATACCGTCCACCACGCTATAGGCGGCGATAAACACACCGGTCGCCAGTGCGTAATGCAGATTCGGCAGCGCCAGTTTCCGCCCCCGGAAGGCAAGCACCAGGATACCCATGGAAACCAGCACAATCCCCCCCAGAGCATGAGGCTCAATCTTTTCCCCGGCCAGCATGGCTGCCGCGCACGTCACCAGCAGTGGCGCCGAACCGCGCGCAATCGGGTAGGTTTGCCCAAGCTCCCCGCTGCGATAACTGCGTATCAGGCACAGGTTATAACCGACGTGCAGCAGCGCCGACAGCAGCGCGTACCACCAACTGGCGCTGGCTGGCAGTGGTATAAACGGTATCGCCAGCGCGCAGATAACGGCGATGGTGATGCACATGATGGTCATCGACCACCACCGATCGGTGCCCCCACGTAATAAGGTGTTCCAGCTGGCATGCAGCAGCGCGGCGAATAGCGTAAGCAAAATAATATGATTGGGCATGTGCCGATGCTAAACAGCCTGTGCGCCAATTAACAGTGAAGTGTCGTCATCGTGACATGAGCAAACACTCATAACCTAACGGTAATTGCACTGCGCTTGCAGTGACTCCGTCTGTAGCCAGTTACGGAATTTGACAATATGCGGCTGTGTTTCGGTGCCCTGTGGGCAGACAAAATAATAGGCGGCCGGTGACGGAAAAGGCACCTCAAACAGCCGCACCAGGGTACCTTCGCCGATCTCTTTTTCTACGTGCCCACTGCGCGCCAGCGCAATGCCCTGGCCCAGCAGCGCCGCTTCTATGGTCATATTGGTATCGGCGAAGCGCACGCTTTCGTGCAACACCTCGGTATTTATGCCGACCAGCTTGAACCAGACGTCCCATTTCGGTACCAGATCGGCGCCGTCACGCGTCAGCAGCGGGTAGCGCAGCAGCTCGGCAGGTTCACTCGGGGTGCCATAGCGCTGTAACAGCGCCGGGCTTGCCACCGGGAACAGCTGTTCGCGAAACATGAACTCGGTGTGCAGCGCAGGGTAATTGCCGTGGCCGAAGCGGATCGCCACGTCAGATTCGGTGCTGGCGAAGTTGATCGCCTTATCGGTGCTTTCCAGGGTCACCAGGATTTCCGGGTGCAAACGCGCCAACCCCGGCAGGCGTGGCAGCAACCACTTCAGTGCAAAAGAATAGGTGGTATTGACGCGCAGTCGCACCCGACCCTTTTGCTCTCGCAGATCGGCCAGCGTGGTTTCCAACTTGCTGAAAAACTCCCGCACCAGCGGAGCCAGTGCCGCACCGGCCGGCGTCAGGCTGAGGGTTTTACCGCGTTGAAAAAGTTGCAGCCCCCAGATTTCTTCCAGATTTTTCAATTGATGGCTGACCGCACTTTGGGTGATAAACAGCTCTGCGGCGGCCGAGGTGAAGGTAGTGTGGCGGGTGGCAACTTCAAACGCGCGCAGCGTAGCGGTAGGAGGAAGATCACGCATTATTCCGTTCCTGTTAATGAGCTAATACTCATAACACCATACGCTGGACGCCAGGCAAAATATAGGCGACCGGGCAAAGCGACCGCAGCGATATACGCCCTGCGAGCGGCTATTCTACGGGGTATACTCCGCTTGATAGCAGTGTCTTTTGCCATGCCATGGCGCATCCGGCCAGCGTGCCTGTAAAAAGGAACTCTCATTATCTAGCGCGTATTCGCCTCTTTGGCAGAGGTTAAGCTAGTGTTACTGGAGAGTAATATCAGCCAATCAGCCTGACAAGAAGCCTGGAGGACGTGATGATAACGCTATGTAAAGCCTGCGGAACATCCTATGAGACGGCCGGCTCTCATCCGCAACAGTGCAAAATCTGCCAGGATGAGCGCCAGTACGTGCCGGTAACGGGACAGCAATGGATTGACTTCGACACCCTGGTTGCGTCACACACCAATAAGTGGAAACAGCACCAGACCAACCTTTTTAGCATCCGCACCGTGCCTGATTTTGCCATTAACCAGCGCGCTTTTATTCTACGAACCGCACAGGGCAATATTCTTTGGGACTGCATTGCCACGCTCGACGACGCCACCAAAACCCTGGTTGCTTCACTGGGCGGGCTTAAGGCTATTGCCATCTCGCACCCGCATTACTACACCACCATGCAGCAATGGGCCGCCGAATTTGATGCCGAGATTTACCTTCATGCCAGCGATCGCCAGTGGATCATGCGCGACAGTCCGCGCATCACCCTTTGGCAAGGTGACAGCCTGGCGCTGACCACAGATGTCAGTCTGCTACGTCTCGGCGGGCACTTCGCCGGCGGTAGCGTGCTTCACTGGGCGGTAGGTGATGGCGTATTGCTGTGCGGAGACATCCTGCAGGTGACGCCAGGTGCCAACGGCGTATCGTTCATGTGGAGTTATCCCAACATGCTGCCACTGCCGGCAACGACGGTCAGCGACATGGTGCATCGCCTGCGCGGTGTGAAATTCAACGCCCTCTACGGCGCGTTTGAAGGCAAGGATATAAGGGAGAATGCCGATCGGATCGTGCGGCGTAGTGGGGAAAAGTATATTGCCTGTCTTGATTGAGCAGGATTTATCGGCAGGAAAACCCGCCGTGGGCTGAATGGATACGCTATCGTCTGGATGGCGACGCGTTGCTGAAATTTGCCGAATCTGCCGCTATTCGCGACATTCCGGCCACCGCTGCACAAAACAATGCCCCTAAGCGCGATACGGAAAAACTTTCCGCATTCACCTTGGCGGATTACCGTCGCAAATAATGTCGCTCACCCAGTCCGACCCCTTCAGGGCACATTTTCATGTCGAGTCCCGTCTCGTTGACGGCCGCAGCGCCGCTGAACGGAAGCGAGATGGTCTCCGTCCCCTTGACGAAGCACATCTCCCCCACTTACCCGATATGACCCCTGTCACAAAAAGCGCATCACGTTTTTTGCTGCCGATGCCACAGGTTGTTGCGGACAAGTTAGTTAACAGCCCGTTACAGCTTATCGCATCTAATTGTTAAATTTCATTCATGCGTGATACGCATCAGTCCATGAGTTTATTGCGCTTATCTCGTTTATTTTCCTGATCCAGTCTGCAGCAACGGACGCGCTAAAAACGCCAATGACCAACTGGAGATAACGATGCATTCCTCTAAGCTACCCATGACCACTCGGGCAAAAACCGGCGCGATACTGCGTGTAACCTCGGGCAATTTCCTTGAGCAATTTGATTTTTTTCTGTTCGGATTTTATGCCACCTACATCGCCCATACCTTCTTCCCTGCCAGCAGTGAATTTGCCTCACTGATGATGACCTTCGCAGTCTTTGGCGCGGGCTTTCTGATGCGGCCATTCGGCGCTATCGTACTGGGGGCATACATTGATAAAGTCGGCAGACGTAAAGGGCTGATTGTCACCCTGTCGATCATGGCCGCCGGGACCTTCCTGATTGTCCTCATCCCCTCTTATCAAACCATTGGCCTCTGGGCGCCGTTGCTGGTGCTGGCGGGGCGTTTATTACAAGGCTTTTCGGCGGGCGCAGAGCTGGGTGGCGTGTCCGTTTATCTAGCCGAAATTGCCACCCCAGGCCGCAAGGGTTTTTACACCAGCTGGCAGTCTGGTAGCCAGCAAGTGGCCATTATGATTGCGGCAGCCATGGGCTTCGCCCTGAATGCCGCGTTGGAAGAAAGCGCCATTCGCGACTGGGGCTGGCGGCTGCCTTTCCTGTTCGGCTGCCTGATTGTGCCCTTCATCTTTTTCCTGCGCCGCAAACTGGAAGAAACCGAGGCGTTCACCGCCCGCCGCAATCATCTGGCAATGCGCGAGGTGTTTAAAACCCTGTTAGCGAACTGGCAGGTGGTTATCGCCGGCATGTTGATGGTCGCCATGACCACCACCGCGTTTTATCTGATCACCGTCTATGCCCCGACCTTCGGCAAGAAAGTGCTGATGCTCAGCGCCTCGGACAGTCTGCTGGTCACCTTGCTGGTGGCGATATCCAATTTCCTCTGGCTGCCGGTAGGCGGCGCTCTGTCAGACCGTTTTGGCCGCAAGCCGGTGTTGGTTACCATGGCGCTGCTGGCGCTGGTTACCGCCTATCCGGCGCTGAGTCTGCTTGCTGAAGCCCCCAGCTTTTCCATGATGCTGACGGTGCTGCTGTGGCTGTCCTTCCTGTACGGCCTCTACAATGGCGCCATGATCCCGGCGTTAACCGAGATCATGCCGATGGAGGTACGGGTTGCCGGCTTCTCGTTGGCCTACAGTCTGGCAACCGCTGTTTTTGGCGGATTTACGCCGGTTATTTCTACCGCCCTGATCGAGTACACCGGCGACAAAGCCTCGCCCGGATACTGGATGAGCTTTGCTGCGGTATGTGCATTATTGGCAACGCTTTATTTATACCGTCGCAACAGCTTATCGCTGCAAACCGCCGCTTGAATCAGGGATTACACCATGCAAAAAATTTTTCGTTCACTGCTCGCCATACTGCTATTTTCGACTGTCAGCACCCCGGTGCTGGCCAAAGAAGTGACCGTCATGATTTCAGGTGGCTTTAAAGCCGCACTGGAAAAACTGGCGCCGCAGTTTACCGCCAATAGCGGCGACACTGTCGTTTTGGTGTCCGGCCCCTCCATGGGTAACACCCCTCAGGCAATCCCGGCACGCCTGGCGCGCGGAGAAAAGGCCGACGTGGTGATTATGGTCGGTGATGCACTGAACAACCTGGAGCAGGGGAACTGGCTGCTGCCGGGTTCGCGTGTCGAAATAGCCGATTCGCCGATTGGTATGGTGGTCAGGCAAGGTGAGCCCCACCCCGCTATCAAACGGGCGGCAGATCTGCGCAGCACCCTGTTGCATGTCAAATCCGTAGCTTATTCGGACAGCGCCAGCGGCCGCTATGTCAGCGGCCAGCTGTTCAAAAAGCTGGCTATCGAGGAGCAGATGAAAGCAAAGGCGCATAAGGTTGAGCGCATTCCGGTGGCATCCGAGGTGGCAAAAGGGAAATATGCGCTAGGTTTTCAGCAGGTGAGCGAACTGCTCCCGGTACCGGGCGTCACCTTTATTGGTGAACTACCGGAAGAACTGCAGCACATTACCCGCTTTGCCGGCGCGGTCACCGCCAATGCACAACACCGCCAGGAAGGCAAAGCGCTGCTGGATTTCCTTTCTTCCGCCGAGGTGCAAAATACCATTCGCGCCACCGGCATGAGATCGGTGCAGGCCAAACGGCCGGTTAAACGGCGTGATACTGTTCAGTGATCAAGGTTTCCAACTCGCCAGCCAGGTAAGACCGCATGCGTCCGCTGCGCCTGATGAGGCCCACCGTGCGCTTCACCACCGGGTCGGTCAGCGGCAGGTGAGTCAACACCGAATGCGCCGAGCTCGGCATCGACATAGCGGGCACGGCGGCAATGCCGACGCCCGCTTCAACCATGCCCAGCAGGGTCGTCACATGGCGGGTTTCGCAAAGGCTGGGGCGCTCGGGGATAATGTGTCCCAGCATCTGATCGAGCAGATTGCGATTACCGGAGGTCTGATCCAGCCCCACGTAATCCTGCTGATAAAACTCGCGCCAGCTCAGGCTTTTTTGACTGGCGAGAGGATGATCGCGCCGACAGGCAGCCACGTAGACATCTCCCACCAACGGTACAAATTCGATATCGGGTTGCAGGTTTCTCGCAAAACAGATACCGAAGTCAGCCTGGCCACTGGCAACCGCTTCAATGACATTCCCCGCACTGCTATCAATAAGCTTGACCCGTACCCGTGGATAGCGGGCCTGGAAACGCCGGATCACGTCAGGCATGAAATAGTAGGCTGCCGAGGGCACCGTGGCGACGGTGACCAGCCCCATGCGATCCTGACTTACCTTATTGATATCCGCCAACACCGACTCAACGTTGGCCAATAGCTGGTCCGAACGTTCGGCAAAGGTTTGGCCATACAGCGTCAGCGTAACCCGCCGGGTGGTCCGGTCGAACAGCTTGATGCCCAGCGCGGATTCCAGTTTCTCTATTCTGCGGCTCAATGCCGACTGTGAAAGGCAGATGGACTCGGCGGCAAGCCGGAAATTGCCATATTCAACCAGCGCTCGGAAGGCGTAGAGATCGTTAAGATCAAAATTCACGGGCATAGCAACAGACGATCCTTTTTCAGGGACAGCAAGGGGTTAAGGGAAAGATGATAGCCGCATCTTGCTCAACCGCCATCTTTTAGGCGCTGTCCCGATCCAAAAGCGCCGTGCCGTAAGAATTATCAACGGTGCAAAGCCAGCGGCCATCGTCCTCCTGCCGAAAAACATAGGTTGCCCGTCGGGTTATCTCAACCATCACGCCCTGTTGATCGGGAAAGCGCAGCAGGGTTTCCATGATAACCAGCGCATTTCCACCGCCTTCAACGATCTGCATTTCCCCCTGCTCCACCACCAGCCGATGCTGAAAGTAATCGGAAATGGCGATAAAGGCGTTGCGGATATTGTCTTTTCCCGTGGCGATGGTGCCTGGCTTCACCACCAGAGCGGCATCGGGTGCATAGTGCTCCATCAGCGCGTCAAAATCCCTGGCTGAAATAGCGCTGTCGCAGAACGCAACGATCTGCCGAATCGGATGCGAATTCATCTAGCTGCTCCTGTAAGGGTGTTCAGTTATATGTACCATAACCTCGCTTGGCGTCCGCTATTTATCAAGGCAAAACGCCCTCTTGCATCAGAATGAATGTCATATGCCGCCAGACAAGCGGCGCCGCCTGTTATCGTCATCACAGAACGCCCTTCGCCCTGCATTCGCGATTCGCGGTCACCGCTCAACGTTCGAGGTGGCTACCAGCGTCCGACGCAGGCTGTCCAGCGCCGGCGAACGCGCATCGGCGCGCCAGATAAAATGCGTGGTTGCCGATCCGGCGGCAACCAGACTGACCCCTGCGGGCAGTTGCAGTAACTCGAGCACGCTTGCGGGTAACAGGCACAGGTAGTTGCCGGCGGCGACGCAGGCGAGCATCGAATGGTAAGAACCGACCTCCTGCACCGCCGGTTGCTGGCTCACCGGCAGTCGACGCGCCATCAGGCCAATGGCAAGTTCTCGGTAGCTACACCCCTGCCTGAACGCGGCAAGTTTGAGCGGACCGGCGTCATTGCCGCTTTTTGCCTGCTCAAACCCCTCTGGCAGCACCAGAATCATTTGCTCGACAAATAATGGCAGAGAGGATAAACCGTCGGGACAAATAGCGTTGCCGTCACGGTCTTCAGGCAACGCGACCAGGGCGCAATCCAGTTGCGCGTTATACACTTTTTCCGTCAGTTGTCGCGTCGGCAAGGTGGCCAAGGTCAACCGCACCTGCGGGCAAGCCTGGCGAAAACGGCTCAACGGCACGGACAGCCGGCTGGCTGCGGCACATTCCATCGCGCCTAGCGCCAGCGTGCCGCTTGGCTGCCGTGGGTGCAACGACTGGCGCGCCTCCTGCGCCAGGCTGAGAATGCGGTTCGCATAGCCCAGAAACTTGCGCCCTTGCGGCGTCAGAGCCAAGCGTCTGTTTTCACGCGAAAACAGCTGAACGCCCAGCTCCTGTTCTAGCTGTTGGATGCGCGTAGTAATATTGGATTGCACCCGGCCCAGGCGCGTAGCCGCCTTGATGATACTAAGCTCCTCGGCGACCACCGTGAAGATTTCCAGTGAAGTATGGTTCATCTTTCATTCTCATTTTGAAAACGACATTGATCTTTATGTCTCCATACGAGATTTTACAGTTGACCTTACATGACGCTCAAGCAGGTATAAACACGATGAAAAACGCTTTGTATGCTGCTGTTAACCTACAGTACCCGCTGGTACAGGCGCCGATGGCCGGCGTGTCTACCCCTGAACTCGCTGCTGCCGTCAGCAACGCCGGGGCGCTTGGTTCGATCAGCGTCGGCGCTTCAACGCCTGAACAGGCGGAAGCGATGATAGCCAGAACCCAGTCGCTCACCTCTTGCCCGATCAATGTCAATGTGTTCTGCCACCCGCCGGTGCAACGCGATCAACGGCTTGAACTGGCCTGGATACGGCGATTTGAGGCGCTGTTCGGCCAGTACGATGCAACGCCACCCGCAGAGCTGAGCGAAATCTACCAAACGTTTCATGACAACCAGCCGATGCTGGAAGTATTGCTGGCGCTACGGCCCAGCGTGGTGAGTTTTCATTTCGGCATTCCGTCGGCCGCCGTTATCGGCCAGCTAAAGGCTCGCGGCATCATCACCTTTGCCACGGCAACCAGCCCGGACGAAGCACGCCAGATAGCCGCGAGCGACATTGATTTTATTGTGGCGCAGGGCATCGAGGCAGGCGGCCATCGCGGCCACCTTGACCCACAGCAGGACGATGGCCAATTGAGCACCTTCACACTGCTGCAAGCAATCAAGGCGGTCACGTCGGTACCGGTTATTGCCGCCGGCGGCGTAATGGATGGCGCGGGTATTGCCGCGATGCTCCACCTGGGCGCAGCCGGCGTGCAGATGGGTACGGCGTTTATCCTGTGTCCGGAATCTGCCGCCAATCAGGCCTATCGCCGTGCATTGAACAACCCGCCGGCGGCCGCCACGGTGATGACATCGGCGATTTCCGGCCGTCCGGCCAGGTGCATTGACAATGCCTTTTGCCAGTTTACCCGCCATATCGCCAAGGACGCCATTCCCCCCTATCCGCTGACCTATGCGCTCGGTAAAGCGCTCGCCGTTGCGGCGGCGGCGAAAGGCGAACATGGGTTTGGCGCCCAGTGGGCCGGACAGGGGGTGTCGCTGATTCGGGAAATGCCCGCCGATAAACTGGTGCAAACGCTGGTGGAGGAATGGCTGGCGGTATAACACCGGTTGCCGACGAGGTTGCTGGGACTGGGGGGCGTTGCCGCCCCCGTAGCCTTATTGCACCAATACCAGCGCGCGTTTTTCCTGACTGCGCTCGGCAACAATCGACAACAGCAGCTCCTTAACCGCCAGCGCCGGGGCAGACAGTGGCTGCTGGCTGGAGACGCACAGCATCATCGGCACCGCCAGTGCAGGGCTGATGATGCGTGCCATCCAGGCCTTGGCAGGGCCGATCATCGCCCGCGCGGCCGATTCAGGCAAAACGGTGGCGCCCAAACCACCGGCAATAGCCGCACTGAGCGTGGACGGCGACTCAATCTCGCCAATCACGTTCGCCGCCAGCCGGCGCACCGCCATCGCTTCATTTACCTGATTACGTACCACGTCGCCCTCGCGCGGCAACAACAGGTTCAGGCGCGATACGTCAATCAGATCAACACTGTTGCCAGGGCTTGGCACCGCCCGCGTTGCCACCAGATATAGCTCTTCTTTCGCCAGCAGGGTGGCGGTCAGCCCCGACGGCGTTTTGGCGCCGTACAGCACTGCCATGTCCAGACGGTAATTCTCGATTTGCCCAGGCAGTTCGGTCCCTGCGTGTTCATGCAAACTTAGCAAAATGCCGGGATACCGTTCGCGCACCGCCTGCAACAGCGGCAAGGCCAGCTGCGCCGCCGCACTGCCGGACGCCAGTCCGACCGCAACCTGCCCGCTCATCGCCTGCCCTGCGCTGCACACCGCGCTTTGCGCCTGTTCGCACTGGCGTAAAATGGTCTGGGCGTGGGCGTAAAGTATATTGCCGGCTTCGGTCGGCATCACGCCGCGCTTGGAACGAATCAGCAGCTGTTGATTGAGCTCGCCCTCCAGCGTCGCCAGCTGCTGGCTGAGCGCCGGTTGGGCGATATGCAACACTTCTGCTGCCTGGGTCAGACTGCCGATATCGACAATTTTTACGAAATATTTGAGTCGTCTGAGATTCATGATGCCCCCGTGATGCCGGTTAACAGCGAAATAAAAACCAAACATCAGGCAGCAAGATCCAGGCCACAATGGCATGGGTGCGCATTTGTCATGCTAAAGCGTGGATTAACCGGCTAAAAAAACGCGGCGTCGACCCACCTGGTTAACCGCAGCCACCATACGGCGGCACGGTATTGCACCACAATGGGGCGGTTTGTGGGCATACCGCCCGTTATCATTTCACCAATTCAATCAATAATGCAGCAGTTTGCATACTCTTGCAGCAAACGCACCGAAAGGCGTTTTTTGACGCTTTACAAGCCCCTGGCACCCCGCTATGATTCGCCTCGTTCACACGATTCCTCTGTAGTTCAGTCGGTAGAACGGCGGACTGTTAATCCGTATGTCACTGGTTCGAGTCCAGTCAGAGGAGCCATATTTCTGTTTTCAGGCGTTCTTATAGGTCCCTGTTCGATTAGGTTTCAATAAGTTAGCGTGGAAATCTTTCCCGATGCGTATCTGGTTTTTCCTGCGCATTCGGCGAAATTGGTGGTCTGATTTGGGGTCATTTCAGTTCGATAACGGAGTGACCACCACATGCCCCTGTCCGACGCGAAAATCCGCAGTATCAAACCTTCTGGTAAACCTTTTAAAGTCTCCGATTCCCACGGTTTGTATCTTCGGATCAAACCTAGCGGCTCCCGTCACTGGTATCTTAAGTACCGTATTAGCGGTAAAGATTCCCGCATTGCGCTAGGCGCCTATCCTGTCATCTCCCTCTCTGACGCCCGGCAACAGCGTGAAGGTATTCGCAAAATGCTGGCGCTGAACATCAACCCCACGCAACAGCGAGCTGCTGAATGCAGTTCTCGCGTACCGGAGAAACTGTTTAAAACCGTGGCGCTGGCGTGGTATAAAAGCAACAGAAAATGGTCGAAAAACACCACCGACCGTCTGCTTGCCAGCATGAATAATCATATCTTTCCGATTATGGGCATCTGCCAGTTACCGAGCTTAAACCCCGTCATTTCATAGAACTGCTGAAAGGCATTGAAGAAAAAGGCCTGCTGGAAGTCGCGTCCCGAACGCGACAGCATCTCTGCAACATCATGCGTCATGCCGCCCATCAGGGATTAATCGATACCAACCCGGCAGCAAACCTTGACGGCGTGACGGCTCCGCCCGTTAAACGATATTGACGAGGAATACCCGTCCCCGCTGGATTTTTAAGGAGCGCTTATGCTGATTTCGTCCTTTCATGAGCGCCAGACGCGCAACAATGAGAAAATAAAACAACTGCTGAACTTCCTGAAAGAAGAAACCTACAGTGATTTTAAAACGCTGATGCAGTTATTTGGTTTCCGGGATCATAAGTCGCTTTATTCGCTGCTGGCAAAAACGGAGCGAATGGGGTTAATCCAGAAGCATATGCTTGAATCACGGACAATGAAAATCTCATTATGGGGGATCACCAGCGACGGGCTGGCGGTGGTGTTGACCCCGGATGATAGAATCTTTCCTGCGCGGTTTGAACCATCAAAAATCACCGACTGGACGCTGGAGCACCATCTTGATAATCAGACCGCCAGGCTTATTCTGGAGAAGAAAGGCGCTTCGGGATGGATTAACGGCGACCGGGCCAGCTTTCTCAGCCAGTATCAGGTAAAACATCGCCCGGACGGGTTACTGACGCTGCCCGATGGTAACGTTATTGCCATTGAAACCGAGCGCCGCCTGAAAACCCGAGCCCGTTACCAGTCTATTATCGCCAGCCACCTACTAGCCCGTACCAGCAGGCACTGGATTTATGTTTTTTATGTCATGCCTGACCCACAGAAAAAACGGGCGCTTGAGCTGCTGTTTGACAACATCAGGCATGTCATCATCAACCATCAGCACGTCCCGCTTGAAGAACGCCACCGTCGGGTGTTTCGCATTTATACCTTTGATGAACTGAAAAACCTGTCATTAGGCAGCTATACGTAAGCTTTACTCAGGCCAACATGATGGCCTCACCGGCCTGGCGGCGATACCGCTAGGCCGGGATTTTTTTATTCCACTGCGAGGCGCAGACTGTTCGGTACTCGCTGTGCTGCGTTCCGCCTCAGTCTGCGCCTTGCAGCGTTGCCGGTTAAAAACCATGTAACCGCATTCCCTTGCGGTTGCCCGGCTCCGGCCTCAGAGTTTATCCATCAGATAACGATGCTCTTTAGAGGCGGCGCTGGCCGCTTTGAAAATATAACGCTTGTCGTTTTTCAGCACTTTCAGCCAGGAAGCAATATAGCTTTCATATTGTACCTCTCCCTCAATCCTCAGTTCCGCCACCAGTTCTTCCTCTGCATAATCTGCACTGCCAAACTTCCCTTTCATTTCACGGTTCAGGCGTTTTTTACCACCACTCCAGTGAACCAGCTCATGCAGGCCAGTAGCGTAGAAGTTAGCCGCATCCGAAAACAGATGGCGCTTTGGTAACCAGACTTCATCAGAGGATGGACTGAAAAAGGCATTTTGTCCTTTCTCAATGATGTTTGCGCCGATCTTCCTGAACAGATTTTCAGTCTGCGGCAACGGGTCAAAGGTTGCTTCCGGGCTGACGGTTTCCGTTGTTAGGAGCAAACCGTCGATTTGCTGAACGTTAAACACGGTGAAAGTTTTAAGCATCGGGATATGGTCAATTTCTCCGGCGTCGTTTTCCTTCTCCAGTGTGGTGTAGAAAATGGCTGTTGTGCCATGTTCACGCGTGCGAACCTGTCCACCTGCTGTCTGTGCCTGCTTGTAGGTCAACCAGCGTGAGTCGCTGAACCCCTGTTTAGATGCGCTGCACCATAACAGCATGATATTCATACCGCTATAGGCTGCTCCGGTTGTGTAATTGGATGGCAGACCAGACATGCCCGATATACGCTGGTCGCCGCTGTGGTGTTAGGGGCACTTGTCCGGGTGGTATGCAGGGAAATCGTCATGGTTTTTTCTCCGTCAGTGTGTGATTTTCGTCTTCGTATCGCCTGACGGTTCGCTTTCCCGGTATCGTTCCGGCCAGCAAGGGCGCAGCATGCTTGCCGTTTACCCTTGCGGGACGGGTTGTGTTGGGAAACGATTAACCGGAAGCAGATACGGAGAACGAAAAGCACACGGGAGAAAAAACTTGCCCCTGCATAGCCGGGCGTAGCGCCCCTTGCTCCGTAGGGGGGAAATGTTCTAGCAGTCATCAGTTGGGGATTTAGATAGGCGGGACTTTAACTTCTCTTGATTAGCACAAGATTAATACATTATTAACATATTGATTTCTTTCTTTTAATCTCTTATCATGTAGGAAATGTGTATTGACTGCGGTAGCTATAGCCAAAATCATCTCAGCTAGTTATCTGTAATAATCAGAACTATCGTTAATCCTCTATTTATCCAAGTAATTTAGATTAACATATTGGAAAAACAATGAATTTAAATATTGATGAGCGATATGACTTCTTAATTGAAAAGTCCTTTGAAAATGCCAGAGGCATGATTAAATACAAATACATAGACAATATAAACATTCGAACATTAAATAAATGGATAGATAATTTTCAAAGTCGAGACGAAAAATACTTAAGCGCGGCAATTTTAAATTCCTTAATATTCAGAAGTGAAGAGTCAATTAAGTCTATAGGCGCTGATATATTTCAAATCATGTTGCCACAAATTCTCGAGCAAGAAGGAATATATAAAGTAAGCAATATAAAAGACTGGATGAAACTCTTGAATGGTCGCAATTGTAGAAGTATCCCAATTAGATTTACAGCCATTGATGATGTGGATAACAAAGCGGTTAAAAGTAGTAGTATTATCCTGAATACATTACAAAAATTGTTTTTTGATAGCACTCTAGGAATCAACTCACATAGTGTCGCACAAACTCAAAATAACAATATAAAAGCTATCATTTTGTTTGACGATATAATCGGAACGGGATCACAACTCGAAAACTTCTTCACCAAAAGAAAATTTCAAGAAAGTGATATTAAATTTATTTACATACCATTCTCAGCCGTAAATAAAACATATCAAGATCTTGAAGGTAAATTTGATAACCTAGTAATTAAGCCAGTAGAAATAATAGATGAATCACATAGCTTTTTTACTAAGGAAAATAAAATGCTAGGCGCAGTTGAAGGACTTACAGAGGAAGACTTCAAAAAATTCTATCTTCATGTGTGCAAAAGCAAAGGTATAAGTATTAATGGAAATCTTGGATATGGCGGTTTTGAGTTAACCTATTTATTTTCAAAATCAACACCCAATAACAATATTTCCATGATAGTTCATAAAGATGAAAACTGGAACGAATTATTTAAGAGGTAAAAATGGCTAACATGTTAAGCTCCGTATTTGCCAAAAATCGTACAGAAGAGTTTCCTGATGACGTATATTCAAAGTATGTTCTTCCTATAAATAATCATGAAATTGATATTAGTGATGCCTCAAAGGCCTGCGTGATCGTAGGGGGGAGAGGTTCGGGAAAGACGATGTATTTAAAATACTATTGCTTTCCAACAATTTTGAGTTCAAATAGATCTGATATTGATTTAAAAAATTTGAAGAACCTAGGGCTTTATTGGAGGCCTGATACATCATTTACACAACATATATCACAAAATTGGCTTGGACAATATTGGTCAAGTGCATTTAACAGCTATATGACGTTGTCTATATTAATAGAATATAATAAGTTACTCCAGACATTGATTAATCACAATCAATTGTCAGAAAACTCTAAAATATCGATAAAAAATATCGAAATCCCTGAAAGCATAACAAACCAATTATCTGTTAAAAGTGATAAGATTTATTTATTTGAAGCAAAGAAGATATTACAAAATTCATTATTCACATTATGCAACTGGATCAATTCTCCATTCACAGAAACACCTCCTTTTTCGTTAAACACAAAAGGAACTTTGTCGCTTGTTGCTAATGAGTTAAATACAGCTGTTAGTGAACTTGAAAACATAACATATCATATATTCATTGACGAATTCGAAAATCTTACAGAATCGCAGCAAGTAATAATTAATACATTAATGAAACATGGGGAAAAACAGTTAATTTTCAGCATAGCTCATAAGAAAAATGCCATAATATCTCATGATACTTTAGGCAATGAAAAAATTGTTGAAAGGAATGATTATAGAACAATTGATTTGGAAAGACATTATAATAATAATTTTGATGTATTTGCTGGAGAAGTATTGGCTTTAAGACTGGAGGAATTTTTTGATCAGAAGCAACTTAACCTTTTTGTTCGTAAAGAAGAAAACCTAGAATACAGACAAACTCATGATTATTTGAAAGAAATAAGGAATTTAGCTGAAAGATTTTTGCCAAGCTTAACGTATAGTGAAATGGCTCAAAATATTTTCAGCGATAATTCACTTTATGATAAGTTATTAGCAATTATAGCCGATGGGCTGATTTTGCATAAAAAATCAAAAGTATTAAATGCAGAACAATTTATTGACATAAAATTTCCTGAGGCCAGTTTAGTTAATGCTGCCATATTAAATAGAAACAATACATTACCTCATATTTTGCTAGAACAATTCGAGGAATACAAAGGAGGGACTTCAAATAAATATCAACAGTGGATTCATAATTATTTGGTAGGTGTAATTCTTTTAATATATAAAAAATCACCTTCAAAAGATTGTCCTTTTTATTCCGGTTACAAACAATACGTTTTACTCTCAAGAGGTAACATAAGACATTTTCTGGAGTTATGTCATCAATCTGTATTGTTGAATGAGCAATTTAATGCCAAGACTTCCTCAAGAAGGCTTGATAAAATCCCCGTGAATATTCAATCTAGGGCAACAAAAAAAACAAGCGGACTAGAATTAGAAAAAATATCTGATTTAGGTTCACATGGTTCTCATTTAAAAAAAATAGCAACTAGATTGGGAAGAATATATTCATATAGCCAAACTAGAAAAAGTCAAAGTGAAGTAGAAATTAATCATTTCTCCCTGGATCTATCTGATGAAACAGAACTAAACGAAGATACTCGCACGTTACTTAATGAAGCAATAATCTGGTCTGTGCTTATCGAAGAACATAGTACTAAACAAAAAAAATCAGAATCTTTAGAAGTCAAGGATTATGTACTTCACCCTGTATTATCCGCACATTTTGGGATAAGTTACAGAAAGAAGAAAAAATTAAAATTAAACAAAGAAAGTTTAACTATAATATTTACTGCTGATGATAATAAGTTTAATAGATTATTAAAAAGCTTTATTACCAAGTGGGATTTAGATGAAGAGCCTTTAGAAAATACAAATGATGTGGTAAAACAACTGGGGCTTTTATGATCACAATAAATAGAATAAGGCAAATCCCTACTATAGATTCATGTTGTACTGAAGAATATGATGTTTTCTTTTGTGGTAAAGCAATTGATGAACGAACAAATAATGTTTTAAATCAAATAAAAGTCACACCAAATTATGCGATTACGTTTGATAAGACAAACTATTCAATAACGATAGGTTCAACGCAATATAAAATATTCAGATTAAAAGAATTCTTCATTTCATCCGATATCAGCAGAGTTTTAATTGATTCAACTTCACTAGGCTTCCCTGAACTTCTATACCTACTGGATGCAATGAATAAGTCAGGAAAACATTTATATTGCACTATAATATATGTAGAGCCGAAAGAATATGCAAAAGAAGTATCTAAAGACGGTGATGACGAATTTGTACTGAGTGACAAACGTTACCCATTTATTGCATTACCGGCTTTTGCTCTAGATAATCAATCTAATTCGGATGATAAAGCAACTCTAGTATCTTTCCTAGGATTTGAAAATTCTAGGTTAGGTCATATTTTAGAGCATGATGATGGCGCAAGTTATAAACAACTATTGGCTCACCTTGCTATTCCGGCTTATAAAGCAGGATGGGAAAACATTTCATTAAAACGGCATATGAAATATTTTAATATGTTGAACTCAGAATTAATAACATACCCAGGCTCTAATCCCTATGCAGTTAATGAACTCCTTAATGATATTATATCTGAACATAACAAAATTGTTATAACATCTTTAGGAACAAAACCTACGGCTATCGGAATTTGTGTTTTCCTAATAAATAACATATCAAAAAATAACGTGGATAATCAAATAGGTGCAATTTACGACTTCCCCGAAAAATCAGCCAATCGAAGTAAAGGGATTGGGCAAATTTACTCATATGAATTAGAAATATATAATTAACTAGATTAGAAAAAGAAGCAAAGTATTAGTCATACTTTGCTTCTTTTTTATAAACAAATTTCATGTCTGATGAAAAATATTTTTTCATTTTAATTCTAATATAGCTTTTGAAATTTTCCAAACTAATATGCTTAGCACACGTTCCTGTTGCATAATAATCTAACCATTGAACCTTATCTTTTTCCCATGCTTGGAAAATATAATCTCTTAGAGCCGGGTCATTTATCCTCAAACAAAAAACGCAATCACTTAATATAGCATCTGTGCCTGCATACAAAATGGTTCTCCCTAGAACTCTACTTCCTACTCTAGCGATCAAAATATCTCCAGATTTAACCAAGCATTCGTTTACTGGCGGCTCCCCTCTTTGATACTCTGATGGATCGCTATATGATGAAGTGTGGAAGAATGATTTTTTAGACGCCCGACATTCTTTACCCGTTTTCTTTCCTCTAAAAAGATGGAAATAATTATCAACACTATCATTCTGAGGAATTATTTTTTCATTTACAAATTCCTTATAACTTAAAGAAATTGTAGTAAAATTCCTCACTAAAACTAATCTTTGAGATTTTGAAGGTACATTTTTCTTAATGTGGTAGATATGTGTTTTAGCTTCTGTTTTTTTAAATGACTTATGATTGCATTCGATGATTTTTTTAATTTCGAAATTCGAAATTAAAAATAACCTTAGCCAAACAAAAGATTTTGAAGAGAAAAACATATCCGGAAGAATTATAGCCAATTCACCTCCTTCCTTTATCTTCATAATATTTAAGATTAAAAAAACTATTTCCGCCCTAATTTTTTTTGCATTAATAACCTTCGATGTCATCTTTGTGATTAAGGACAATAAATAATCATTAACTTCTATGAATTTAAATGGCGGATTGCATACAGCAACATCAAATGATTCACATGGCACAAGAGCAAATAGCTCTGGAGTGGTCGAATCGATATAATAACAAACGGCATCAGGATGTTTATTATTGAGAAACTCTACATTCTTTGCATCAATATCTGCAGCCGTTATTTTAATATCTGGAAAACGTTTCACCAATGCATCAATTAGAGCCCCCTCTCCTGCACTTAACTCTAGGCAACTTTGTGGGTACGACTGCTCAATCATGGATGCAAGCATCTCACTGACATTGCTCTCTGTATAAAACTGTTTAAATTCAACCACTTATTTATAATTCTACTGTTTATTAAATCCTTGTGTTATCTTAACTAAATTCCTGTTTACAATCAAAGAGATTGTTTATGACTACAAACCATATCGAAAATCTCCCAGACGATCTTGACAGCTTTGAGTTTGAGGAAAGAGCAGACTACCTTCCGGACGATGTCCTTGTACGTTGGTCTCCAAATAATAGCCATTTTTACTCAGTACAAAAAAAACTAACGCAAGTTGGAGCAAAACTCTTGGTTGGACCGAGAGGCTCTGGTAAAACTCATTATATGCGACACGCTTATCTTGAATGCAGGAAAAATAAATCACTTCCTCTTCCACTATATGTGTCGTTTAATCATTATCTACGTCTAGAAACATACATTCATGAAACTTCAAATGCTATCGAGATTTTTCACACATGGGTCCTCGCCAAGATAATAAATGCATGTCATGAGGATTATGATATTTTCCCTTTTGATGATATTTCTATAGTTGATATTAAAAACTTCATTATAGATATTGAGAAGCAGAATTATTTGCCAGAGCATAACAATATAATTACATCACTAAATATTGATATTGTTCAATCAATAATTGATACCTGTGCAAATTCACAAAACAGAAAAAGATCCGTTCTGTTCTTTGATGATGCTGCACTTACCTTAACAAAAGAATATATGGTCGAGTTTTTCGATATTTTCAGGAGCATTAAGACTTCAAGAATATCACCTAAGGCATCAGTATATCCAGGCACTACGCAATATGGCCCAAGATTTCATTTAGGTCAAGATGCTGAACCTGTATTAATATGGCAAGACGTTGAACAAAGTGAATACATAGATTTTATGTATGCGCTCGTCAAGGAAAGATTTAACAACCAAGTCGTTGAAGATAAAGATATAAACACCCTTCTTATTTATGCATCATTCGGAATCCCAAGAGCTTATATTAATTTGATAAGAGCTTATTCTGAGTCAAAGTCTAAAACTAAACAGGCAAAATTCAATCATGTTATTGAAGACAGATGCAAGTACACTTATGACGAGTATATTTCAATTATTGATAAATTACCTCAATATGGTGAATATATTAAATCCGGATGGGAGCTTTTCAATAAAATATTGATGGATTTAAAAACAATAAATTATGAAAACATACAAAAGGATAAGGCTAATTATAAAAAAACAGTTTCAGTCGGTATTGAAGATATGGATTCTGACAAAATAGAAAGAATAATTAGTTTCTTAATTGAAGCAGGTCTCCTTTATGAATATACTAGCACCTCGCATGGCCGCGAGAGAAAATTACGCCGTTTTACACCACATTATGCTTTCCTTATAAAGGAAAAAACGTTTTCAATTAGCCGAGGATTTAGTGCAACGAGACTGGTTGAAATATTAACATTTCGTTCTGAAAAACATCCCCTGCGAAGGTCTGTTTTTTCGTTATTGCCTAAGGAACATTTTGAAAAAATATCGTTAACATTACCAAACTGCTCTAATTGTGGTGAAAAACGGTTATCGGACAATCAGAAATTCTGTCATAACTGCGGTAAAGAACTTATCGATGAATCATCTTTTCGTTTGTGTATGAAGAAAAACTTACTTGAACTACCTTTAACAAAATTCCAAAAGGCAGTAATCCAACAAACTAATTTCAAAACAGTTGAGGATGTTATTTCATCTAAAAACACTGCGACAGAATTTATGAAAGTTAGACAAGTAGCTCAGAAAAGAGCTGCAGCATTAGAATTTAAAGTTCGCTCTTGGGTTAACGAGTTTTTAGCTTAAATGGCAGAAAAAATCATGAATAACAATAAATTCTCATATAATATATCTGGACAAAAAGTCACGCCAAACATTAATACAATAAATTTTTTTGATCAAAGTTATCAAGAACCTCAATTTTCTGCTATAGATATTTACAATAGTAAAAAAAACATTCATATCAGATTACTAGGTGAACCAAGCGAATCAGATGAATGGAAATTGCTTGTGAATCTTATTATGCTGGGATTTATATCATTAGTTGAAAGCTATTGTCGTTGTATTATACGCAGAGTATTGATTGTTGATAAACAAGCAAGGTCATTCAGTTTCAAAAATAACGTAAGCTATGCTGCAGCTGTTTATCATGAAAAAAGCATTCTACCAGAAGCTTTATTAGAAGATGCCACATTCATCTCTGAATCAAATATACTTGACACCATTAAAATATTTACCGGATTACGTATAGATAGACAAAAATCACCATCAGTAATATCTGCTTTGCAGAAGTATGAACAAGTATGCCAACTACGGCATTGTATAGTACATCGTTCAGGTTTATTAGGTACAAAAAATGCTTTAAAACTTGGCCTTGAACAACATTATACTTTTTTAGAAAAACCAATTATTATTAGTTATGATGCAATACAGTCTATTATTTCAGTATGTGATAATGTTGTAAAAGAATTAAATGATGAAATTTTCAACCTCCTTCTTGATGGGATTGCTCAACAATTTGAATGGACTGGAGATCTTAGAAAAGATAAAAAAACATTCTCAAAATATTTTGATGTTTTTTATTCTTCAAGCGCGAATGCTAATAAATCCGCTGAATTAAAAAAATGTTATCGTTCTTTTTGCAGCCATTATGGCTTTTAGACATTCCGACCCTATCTTTGCCAAAAAATAAAAGAGGGTGTGAGTTGAGAAAATGTTTAACACTAATATGCTAAGGCTTTAGTCATTAATTTTTTCGTATGTATAGGATGGTGTCGGTAGTATTGAGAGTTGATAACTTTAGGTGCTTACTATTACCAGCAATCGTTATGTTATTCATATGTACGCATCCATGTACATTTATGGTGGTCATTCTGGTGGTCTTGACAGAACGGTAATTCAGGTTTAGCTTACTTATTAGCCAGTTACTGGCAAAGGCGATCCCAGTCAGAGGAGCCATATTTAGAGAAGCCCGCTTAAGGAAACTTAAGCGGGCTTTTTGCTTTTGTGTGATTGGTGAATCCCTGACAGGCCCAGTTTTACCCATCAAATAACGATGCCTTTGGCTGCCGCGCTGGCGGTCTTGCAAATATAACGTTTGTCTAGTGATTTTTATCCGGCGATTCCCCCGCCGTGGCGCCCATCGGCTGGATGCGCTGAGCCCAGCCTGACCCTGAGCAGGGAAATGCTCCGCCCTGATAACAGGATTTCGCCGCCCCGTACCGCGAAAGTTTTTATTATTAATGAGTTATCTCAACATCCAACCGAACCGACGATTTACCCGATGCTTTATTGCATTAAATACCCTACATGATAAAAAGGATCGTAGTTTCCCACTACCTTGATACCGTCTAATGACCTACAGCATCGACATAATCTCCTGCATCACCGAGCGTTTCATGGCACTGACAGCGACAGAAAAACGCATTGCGCGTTTTATTCTGGACGATGTTGCCACTGCCGCCGAGCTGCCTATCGCCAGCCTGGCGCACCACACCGACACCAGCCAGGCCTCAATCACCCGTTTCGCCAGAACCCTGGGCTGCAAGGATTTTCGCGAACTCAAGATGCGTCTGGCCCAGTCGCTGGCGGTGGGACAGCGCTTTATTCTGGATGTACCGGATCTTGAGGGCGTACAGGGCATTTATGAATCTATCATTAGCGTGCTGGAAACCAACCGACGCGCCCTGGATACCGAAGCGTTGCAGTTGGCGGTGCCGTGGTTGAGCCAGGCTCGGCAAATCCTGGCAATTGGCATGGGCGGCGGCTCCACCATTTGTGCTCAAGAGTTACAGCATCGTCTCTTTCGCCTCGGGCTGCCGGTCGTCCATCAGAATGATGGGCTGCTGGTGCGGATGATGTGTGCGGCGGTGGCGCCGAAGGATGTGGTGATTGCCCTTTCGCTCGGCGGCCATGCCAGTGAACTGACCAACAGCGCGGCCATTGCCCGTCAATATGGAGCCAAGGTGATTGCCATCACCCCACCGGATACGCCGCTGGCCGAGCAGGCCGATCTGGTGTTGCCGCTGGTGGTGCGTGAAAACGACTATATCTTTAAACCCAGCACTTCGCGCTATGCGATGCTGGCGATGGTGGACGTGCTGGCAACCGAACTGGCGATGGCAAACAAGGCGCAGGCAAAGGATCGGTTGCGCCGCATCAAGCTGGCGCTGGACAGTCACCGTGAAAACCACGATGACCGCCAGCCTCTAGGAGATTAACCGCAGGCGGCAATAAATCGTCGGGCCTGCGCTGCGGTTTGCTGTACGCTTTGCCCGGCACGATACAGATCGCTACCCAACCCGGCGCCACAGCAGCCCGCCCGCAGGTAATCGACAATATTGTCCGGCGTTACACCGCCGACAGCCAACACCGATACCTCAGGCGGCAGCACCGCTTTCAGTGCGCTGATGTACGCCGGCCCAAAAGCGGCTGAGGGAAAGATTTTCAGGCACTGCGCGCCGGCCTCAAGCGCAGTAAAGGCTTCGCTGGCGGTGGCACAGCCGGCACACACCAGCATGTCATGCTCCACGGCCCGGCGAATGACTGCGGGTTGCGTATTGGGCGTGACAATCAGTCTTGCTCCAGCCTTGGCCAGCCAATCCACCTGCTCGATATTCAGCACCGTTCCGGCGCCGATCGTCGCCTGCTGACCATACCGGCGCACCATCTGCGGTATGCTTTGTTGCCAACCGGGGGAGTTGAGTGGAATTTCGATGTAGCGCAGGCCTGCGTCAATCAAGGCCGCAACATGGTCGGCAGCCTCTTCTGGCCTGATGCCGCGCAAGATGGCAATTAGCTTAATATCCGTCATTGATTATCCTCTTTATTCCCTGCAAAAACGCGGTGTCGCCCGAACATTGGCTTACCGTTATTCCCAGCAGATCGAAGGCTGCCTGGTAGCGCATCAGCAATCGCTCTGCGCCAACCAGCGTGGCCGATGACGGTTGCCGCTGCCCCGTCTGCGTTGCTACCTCGGCACCAATCAGCAAGCCCGACAGATAATCACTGACCGATTCCTTTTTCAGCTCCCCCAACAGCCAGCGGGCGCGGGTTTCAAACAGCTTTGGCAGCAATGCGGGAGAATCCACACCGGTTGCCAGCCCCCGGCGGAACGCCGCTACATCATCTAGCTGTTCCGGCAGCGCGTGACCAATCAGTGAATGACTCAATAATAAATGGTGCAGTTCCCCCGTCATCACCGTGGTGAAATCCTCAATGCTGGCCTGCTGTGACCACACCCATTTGCAGTGCGTACCCGGCAGCACGTAACAGCTGGCAGGCGACAGCTGTGCTGCGCCAAGCAGCTGCGTTTCCTCACCGCGCATCACGTTGCAGGCGCCATCGCGCACGGTTTTCAGCCCCGGCACAATCCAGACATTCTCATCAACACGCTGGCATTGTGAGCCGATATCATCAAGCCGTACGGGACAATGGAGGTAGGGCACTGTCTGCCAGCCCGCCTCACTGCCGATCATCCCCGCCATCATGACCGGTATGTTCCGATTGCCGCGCCAGGGGGCGATGTAGCGCTGGAAGATGTCGCGCGGTGCCTGTCCTTTCAGGCGGCTTACCCCGGCCGGGAGGTTGAGTGAATTGATACAGTCGCCGTGCTGCACGTGCCAGGCGCGCAGTTGGGTCGACCCCCAGTCAATGGCAATATAATTGTCGAGCATGCCCTTACCCCGCATTGCCTGATGCTTTGTCGGTAACGGACACCACGCTCTGGTCTTCACGTTCCCGGGTGATCATCGCCAGAGCGTCTTCCCGACTCAAGGTGCTGGCAGGCGTCATCAGCGTAACAAACACCGAGCTGACAAGGCTCACCACCACCGACGGGATGCACGGATTCCCCCAGAAGACCAGCCAGTCGGCCTTCGCCAGAATGACGAGCGAGGTCAGCATGCCGGCGACCAGCGCGGTAAGCGCGCCCTGCCAGTTAAAGCGCAGCCAGAAGTGACCGAGCAGCGAGCAGACAAACAGCCCGGACATCAGCATGGAAATCATTTTGGTGATATAGCTGATGATGTCGTTGGAGGTAAGCGCGCAGATAAGCGCCAGGCCAATCACCCCGGCCAGCATGATGCGCGACAGCCGAATGGCCTGGTTCTCCGGTGGCATTCTGCCGGTCACCATGGTGTAAACATCGCGCATCATAATGGCGACGGCGGCAATGGCATCGGAACTGGCGGAAGACATGGTGGCCGACAAACCGGCAATCAGCACCACCATGCCGAGAATGGCGGGCAGGAAACCGGTAGCGAACAGGAAAGCATAGTTACTGTTGGTCAGATGCGGATTCATGGTGAAGGCCGCCATGCCGATAATCGCCGGCAGAATGGAGAAAAACAGATACAGCACCCCGGTATAAACAAACGAACGGCGCACCGAGGACACGTTTTTGCCCGAATAGATGCGCTGGCGATAGGATGGGGTAGCCAGCACGCCGACACCGATCACCGTCGCCAGCGACAACGCCGGAACCAGCCCCAGCTTGTCAATCGCAAACAGGCTCAAAGCTTGTGGATCCATCGCCTGTTCAATCGCCTGCCAGCCGCCAACGTGAATCACCGCCAGAATCGCCATTAGAATAAAACCAAAGAACAGGATCAGCGCCTGAATCGTATCGGTCCAGACCACCGCCGAGTAGCCGCCGATAATCACATAAATTGCAAAGGCCAGCGCGATAATCAATTTGGCCACGGTCAGGTCAATACCGGTAGCCCATGACAAATAGAGGCTGCCACCGAGAATATGCGCCCCCAACCAACCAATTGAGGCAATAAATATCATCAACCCGACGATATTTTTAATCAGATGACTACCGCCGGTATAATAAGAAAGTTCTTCACTCATGGTCATAAAACGTAATTTACGCAGCGGAGCAAATAGCCAGGCGACCAGCAAAATCCCTATGGCGCCGCCGACGCCGTAGAGCATGCCCGCCCAGCCGTTGCTGTAGCCAAAGCCGACGGCTCCCATGCTGGAACCGGTACCGACCATGGTAGCGACCGTGGAACCGAGGGTTAAAAACAACGGCAGCGAGCGCCCGCCGAGCAAAAAATCTTCTCCACTTTTCTGGTTCCGGGATACATACCAGCCAAGCCAGATCATGGCAATGGCATAAACAATAAAGCCGACCAAAAAGATATGACTATTCATTATTCACATCCTGCCAGTTAATGAGTGTAGGGTAGAGGAAAACCTGAGCGCTGAATAATTCCAGCACTCAATTAGCAAGTTAAATTATATTTTTATTTAATTACGCGCGGGACGCGTTATAACAGGTAACGTCGATTTCAACTTTGCAATCAACCACCAAATCCGCCACACAGCAAATACGTGCCGGAGGATTGGCAGCAAAGATTTCGCTGAAGACTTTATTGAACGACTGGAAATAGCGTGAATCCGTCAGGATCACTTTGACATGCACCACATCCGCCAGGGTATAACCCGCCTCATCCATGATATCCAGGCAGTTCTGAATCGCCAGACGGGACTGGTCGACAATGCCGCCTTCGACCACTTCGCCATTTTGCATCGGTGTCTGGCCGGAAACGTACAGCCAGCCGCCCGCCGCCACCGCACGGGAAAACGGCAGATGCTGCCCGCCGGTTCCCGTTGCGCCGTCAACCCCGTAACGTTTAATACTCATCATCATGCTCCTTCTCGCTGACGTTGACGACGCAGGAAACGCCCTGCTCGCCCGATAACCTGCCGTTGTGGCCCATAGCTCATCACGCCATTCACCATCACCCGTTCAATGCCGACGGCCGGCTGTCTGGGGTCAGAAAAACTGGCGATATCGCGTACCGTTTGCGGATCGAATAACACCAGATCGGCGTAGTAGCCCACTTTCACCAGCCCCCGCTGTGGCAGACGAAAACGAGCGGCGGACAGGCCGGTCATTTTGTGGATCGCCACGGTGAGCGGGAACAGCTTTTCATCGCGACAGTAATGTCCCAGCACGCGGGGAAAGGCTCCCCACAGGCGCGGATGCGGCATCGGGTCATTAGGCAGCCCGTCCGAACCTACCATCGTCACCGGGTAGCTCAGCACCCGGCGTACATCCCGCTCATCCATGTTGTAATAAATCGCACCGGCCGGCATCAGGCGCTTCGCCGCGTCATGCAGGCTCAGCTGCCAGTCCGTGGCAATCTGTTGCAGCGTTTTCCCTGCCTGTTCCGCATGGGGTTCCGACCAGGTAATCACGATGTCGAACTCGTCGGTCACCTGCTTGAGATCGAGGGTAGAAGAGCTGGCGGAATACGGATAACAGTCGCAGCCAATCTCCTGTCGTTGGCGCATACGGTCAAACAAGGCCAGCGTTTCGACGGTGCGCCCCCAGTTGTTGGCCCCGGCGCACTTGTGGTGCGACACCACCACCGGCACTTTGGCGTGACGGCCGATACGGAAAGCCTCATCCAGCGCCTCGAGGATCGGCTCGAATTCGGAACGCAGGTGCGTGGTGTAAATCCCCTGCTCATCGGCCAATTCCTCCGCCAACGCCATCACTTCCTCGGTGCTGGCGTTGAAGGCGCTGGCATAGGCAAGCCCGGTACTTAAACCCAATGCTCCCTGTTGTAACCCTTCACGTAACTGGACGCGCATCGCGGCAATCTCTGCGGCCGTCGCCGAGCGAAAGAGATCGTCCATATGATTGTTGCGCAAGGTGGTATGGCCAATCAGCGTTGCCACATTCACCGCCGGCCTGGCGGCCTCGACCCCGTGCGCATAGGCCTCCACGCTGGGGTAGATAAAATGCGCCTTTTCGCCCAGCAGGTTCATCGGATCCGGCACCTCGTCCTTGATGGTCGCCAGCGCGGCACCGATCCCGCAGTTGCCAACGATCACCGTCGTTACCCCCTGGCTTATTTTTGGCAGATAGGCCGGCATGCGGATGACGTTGGTGTCATCGTGGGTATGAACATCAATAAAACCCGGAGCAAGCACCCGCCCTTCGCCCTCGATGGTCTGCAGCGCAGTGACCGCGAGTGCCGGTGCAATATCCACAATGCGATCGCCCGCCACTGCCACATCCGCGCGGTATTGCTCGCCGCCGCTGCCATCAATCACCGTGACATTCCTGAACAACCAGTCAACTTTCATTGTCTTCCGCTCCGTATGCATTCTGTGCAGCAGTAAACCATTTACACGCGCTGAAAACAGTGAAAAACTACGCAAAAGCACCATAAAATTGTGGTACTTTAATTCAAAAAAATCCTAAAAGTAACAAATAATTCAATAAATTCAATTCGTTAATTTAAGTTACCAAATCCGAATACTATAAAAAATCAAAGGAATTATGTTATGAAATACCAACCAGAGATGCTGGTACCCCACAAATCTGCGCTGATGAATCTGTCAGCCAACGTGCTCAACGAAGACGTGTGTCTGCCCGCGGCGGTGATTAAAAAAACCGCCCTGATGAACAACATCGACTGGATGCAGCGTTATGCCAATGCGCGCGGGGTCTCGCTGATACCGCACGGAAAAACCACCATGACGCCCGCCATTTTTCAGTGGCAGCAACGGGCCGGCGCCTGGGCTATCGGCGTTGGCAGCGCCTGGCAGGCAAATGCAGCCATGGCGAGCGGTATTCAGCGGGTGCTGATGGCTAACCAATTGGTGGGTAAAGCCAACATGCAACTGATCTCGCGCCTGAAGTCACATTATGCCGCGGTTGATTTCATCTGCTGTATCGACGGTCTGGCGAATGCTCGGGCGCTTTCCGCCTTCTTTCGTCAGCAAAATCAGGTATTGGATGTGCTGGTGGAACTGGGGGTTGTCGGCGGACGCTGCGGCTGTCGTAGCACAGACAGCGCACTGGCACTGGCTGCGGAAATCGCCAGCTTACCGGGGTTACGTCTGCGCGGGCTGGAATTATATGAGGGCGTCTTGCACGGCGATAATCCGCAACCCCAGGTGGAGGCGCTGCTGCGTGACGCCGCCACCCTTGCCTGCCAGATGGCGGCTTACGTGGACGGCGAGTTTATCCTCACCGGAGCCGGTTCCGTGTGGTATGACGTGGTGTGCAATACCTGGCTTACGGCCGAAAAACCGGCGCAGTGCCGCATTGCGATCCGCCCCGGCTGTTATATCACCCACGACCAGGGGATTTATCACCAGGCCCAGCAACGGCTAATCGAGCGTGACCCCATCGCCTGCGAGTTGACGGGCGACCTGGTCTCCGCCCTGGAACTGGTGGCGATGGTGCAATCGGTGCCCGAAGACCATCGTGCGGTGGTGAACTTCGGCAAACGTGACTGCGCGTTTGATGCCGGCTTGCCGCAGCCTGTCGCCCATTATCGCCATGGAACGGCACTCCCGCTGCCAGCGGGTGCGATAAGCAGCATCGGCATCATGGATCAACACTGCATGCTCAGCCTGACCCCCGGCTACGACTTACAGCCCGGCGATATCCTGGTATTTGGTACCTCCCACCCGTGCCTGACATTCGATAAGTGGAAAACGCTGCTGTTGGTCGATGACGGCTATCAGGTCGAACAACAGCTGGAAACCTTATTCTGATGGCAATGACTCACCGCAGCGGCTCAATTGGCGCGGTAAAAATCCGCCATCATAGCGATGCGTTGGCCGTCATTGACTGGCGATGTTAACCCCGTTCACCGGCGTTATGATAAGAAAAGCCCACTCGGGGAAACCCGAGCGGGCCTGTTGCTTCACCGTGGGCGAGCGCGAAGGTTAGCGCGTGGCAGGATTCGCTTCGACCGTTGATGACAGGCTGCGCCCGGTCAGGGTGAAATAGGAGATAAGGGTAAACACACTGGTGATCAGGCCAAGGATCAGATAGGCCTGATGGAACCCCACCGAGTCATACATTCTTCCCACCCAGGCGGACAGCACCACGCCAGAAAGCTGTTTCGACAGATTAAAGCCGATCAGGAACAGCGTCGCCGACACCCGGGGATCGAATACCGAAGAGATGTATTTGAAGGTGCCGACCAGCAGGAATGGCAGCTCGAACATATGCAGCGTTTTCAGCACAATCACCTCGATGCCACTGCTGGCAAATGACGAGCCGATTATCCTCAGCGACATGATGGCGCCGGCAACCAGTAAGGCGTTTTTGGCACCGATACGGTTAATGATAAACGGAGCGCAGAACATAATGCAGGCATTCAACAACTCCCCGCCGGTGGTCACAAAGCCAAAAATCTCGGTGCCGCGCTGGGGCGATGAAAAGAAGCCTTTGAAGAAGTTGGCAAATTGCTGATCAAACACGTCATAAATACTGGCAACGCCAACCACGTATAATAAAAAGGCCCAGAAACGCGGCATTTTTAACAGTTCCAGCGCCATCGCCAGCGAAAACTCGCGCTGATTGGCACCCAGTTTGTCCAGCACCTGCGCGGTCTGGTGTGGCTGCGGGCGGGAAACAATCAGCAGAATGGCCAATACGATGCCGAAACCCGAGGCGATCCAGAAGGTGATATTGGGATTGATGCTGAACAACAACCCGGTAATCGACGCGCAAATCGCCCAGCCCACGCAGCCCGAAACCCGCACTTTGCCGTATTCAAAGCGATTGGTACGGCTGACGCGTTCAATATAGGCCTCTACCGCGCCGGCACCGCCGGAGAACACAAACCCCAGGTATAGCCCCCCGGCCAACGCGCCGGCATAAATATTGTATTGCAACAACGGGGCGAGCACGTAAATAAAGAAAGGGGCAAACAGAATCAAAAGAATAACAATGGCCCACAGCAGATGTTTACGCAGGCCTAATTTGTCGGAGATCAATCCGAAAGCCACCTGAAATATAATGGCGAACAGGGCAATAAATGAAAAAACCAACCCGGTTTCAGTCTTGGTCAGATGATTGACATCCGCCAGCCAGATCGGGAAAAAAGGAAAGTACGCCGACATGATGAAATAGTAAAAAAAGAAAAACAGCATAAAATAAATAAAATTATGCCGTTCCTGCGCCGAGAGTTGAGTCAGTTTCATAGTGTCACCTGGATTATTATTTTGTAATGGGGGGCTCGCCCCCCTCCACGCTTACCGATGCTTGATTGTGACCTGATAACGCCACTGCGAGTCCTTCAACAACCACGCGTCATGCACGCTCGGCGTCCAGGAATCGTCGCCGCCGACGCCCATATGCTGGGCATCCAGCGTGATCCAGACCCCCGCTTCGGCACGCAGCAGATGCCAATGGTCGACCTCCATCAACTGTTTGCTGCCGTAAGGCATGATGGAAAAATGGAATAATCCGTCGATGTGCCAACCGGCCCAGTTGAGCTCGCGGGTATTGCAGCGCAGGCCATTTTCCGTCGGGAAGACATACGGGGTGACCATTTCACTCAGCGGCAGACGCCAGCGTGAAAAGCAGGCGCTCTGCCGGCGATCGGGATAGTTCTCATGCGGTCCCAATCCTAGCCATTCGACCTCGGCGACATCCGGTGTGGCCTGGAAAACCATACCGATACGCGCCAGCGCGGGCAGGTGTTCGGCGCGCTGCCCTTCGACGCGGAGGGTTAACGCGCCCTGACCGTCAATCACCATCTGCCAGCGGCTGACTATCAGGATTTCCTCACCATAGCGGTAATGGAAGGTACTGCAAATCTCCACCCGATCCGCGTAAGCCTGCGCCGTGCAGTGAGCGCAGACCCGCTGCAAATCATAAAGGCCGGCCTTCTTCCAACGTTCGACCCAGGCGTTGGGATCGCAGCGCTCGACCTCGCTGACGCCAATGTCATTATCCAGCGGTGCGCGCACGAACTGGTCGGTAAACGGCGAAATCAGTTTATCCTCTCCCGCCACCGTCCATTGGCTTAACAGACCGCTGGCGCGGTCGACCCACCACTGCTGCTCGCCGAGTGAAACTCGATACCCGTCCTCCTGCCGTTGCAGTTGCGGGCAACCGGCCGCTGTTACAACCTCTGGCAACACCAGCGCCGTCGGCAAGCGGAACTGCTGCCATGCGACACGGTGGCCTGCCGGCGACCAGGCAGTGGCCTGCGGTTGGATAACTTCGACGATCAGGTAGAGATCGCGGGCGTTCGCCGGCAAATCACCCGCTTCAGCCAGGACAATCACGCTATTCCCCTGGGGCGCAATGGTCAGCGGCAGCTCACCGGACCGCCATTCGCGCCCATCCTGTTCAATGCGCCAATGCAACCGCTCGTTGTCGCTAGGGCGGAAAAGGTATTCGCTGCTGACAGCCAGCTCGAGCGGCGCCGCGTTCAGCAACGAAAACTGGAAGAACTGCTGCGCCTGTTTGGCTTCGTGCAACGACGGGTGCGGCGTGCGGTCGGCAAACACCAGACCGTTCATGCAGAACTGGCGATCGTTCGGCGTATCGTTGAAGTCACCGCCATAGGCCGGCGCCGGTACGCCATGCAGATCGTTCTTGAGCAGCGATTGGTCGGCCCAGTCCCAGATAAACCCGCCCTGCAACCGGGGATACTGACGAAATGCGCGCCAGTACTCGTCAAAATTGCCGAGGCTGTTACCCATCGCGTGGGCATATTCGCACAGGATCAGCGGACGCTGTTCACCCGGCATGCCGATCCATTTTTTTATCGACCATTTGGGTACCGCCGGGATGTGCTGATCCTCGTCGACCCGAGCATACATCGGGCAAATGATATCCGTCGCCGCGCTGTTGGCGCCGCCGCCTTCATACTGCACCGGACGGGTAGGATCGCTACTTTTGATCCAGCGATACAGCGCGTCATGCAGACTGCCATGCCCCGACTCATTGCCCAGCGACCAGATGATGATTGAGGGATGATTGCGGTTACACTGCACCATTCTGGTGACTCGGGCGCTGTAGGCCGGGAACCAGGCCGGATCGTCGCTGAGCCGTCCCATCGGCACCATGCCGTGCGTCTCGATATTGGCTTCGTCCACCACATACAGGCCATAACGATCGCAAAGCTCATACCAGCGAGGATTATTGGGATAATGCGAACAACGCACCGCGTTAAAGTTGTTCTGCTTCATCAGCAGAATATCCTGCAGCATATCCTCTTCGCTGATGGCCTGGCCGCGTTGCGGATGATGTTCATGCCGGTTGACGCCGCGGATCAGCAGCGGCTGACCGTTGAGTTTCAGCAGTCCGTCGACGATCTCGACGCGGCGAAAGCCGGTGTCCGCCGCCTCGGCTTCAATCAGTTGTCCATCGGCGCCATACAGGGCAATAACGGCGCGGTAGCAATGCGGCAATTCCGCGCTCCATAAATCCGGCGCCGCCACCGGCAGCCCGAACGTCACCCGTTCGGCATAACCACCGCGCTCATCAACCGCCGCGGTGCCGAGCGGCTGGCGTTGGCCGGCGATCCTTTCATCGCCGCGCCACAGCGACAGTTCAACCTGTAACCCGCTCAGCGCCGTCTTGCCCACCGCCACCTGGACAGAAGCCTGCAGCGTGCCGTGGCGATATTCGCTATCCAGCCCGGCGGTCAGCTGAAAATCGGCCAGATGAGCGTCTGGCTTGTGCAGCAGCGAGACCGAACGGTAGATGCCGCTCATGCGCCACATATCCTGATCTTCCAGCCAGGTTCCCGAGCTCCATCGCATCACCATCACACAGAGGCGGTTGCCGCCACCGGCATGCAGCGCGTCGGTTAAATCAAACTCGGCCGGCAGGCGACTGTCCTGCGAATAGCCAATCCAGCGGCCATTGCAAAAAAGGTGGAATGCCGAGTTAACGCCGTTGAAGATGACGCGAGTTGTACCGCTGTTCAGCCAGTCGGCGGGAATGGCGATCTCACGCGAATAGCAGCCGGTGGGATTATCCTCGGGTACCAACGGCGGCGTGGTAGCTATCGGATAACGTACGTTGGTGTAAATCGGTGCATCATAGCCGTCCATTTGCCAATTGGAAGGCACACTGACGGGGCGGCTGTCCGGCCCATCCTCTGCCAGCCAGCGCGGATCGGCCGCTTCTGGCCGCGCAAGGTAGACAAAGCGCCATTCACCATCCAGCGATGCCCGCTGCTCGGAGCGCCGGTTATCCCTGGCCGGTTCAAGCGCGCGCCAACTGCGAAACTGCGGGTGAGCCGGCAAGCGGTTGAGATGGCAGATCGCCGGATTTTGCCAGTCCTGTCGGGCAATGACCTGCTGAAGGACGCTGTCCGGCGACGTCTCGTTTACCGCAAAAAGATGATGCTTCATAACAATCCTTTCCTGCTGTTTATGGAATGTATAGCGCTATACATTTTTATCGAGTAAATACGATCAGAGTCACCACGAGCAATGGAGTAAGTTATTATTCTTGAGGCAAATCACGCTATTTTTCGGTTGTTTCAGATAATGTATTACGCACGACATAAAATGTTTTCTTTAGACATTTCCCGACAGTGCGGCTTATCACAGGCGCCGAGCGTACCGTTAAGGAGAGAGCGAATCGATGAATAAACGTCAGGCAACCCTGGACGACGTGGCAACAGAAGCTGGCGTATCGCAGCAAACCGTGTCACGGGTATTGAACAACCCGGATATCGTCGCTGAACGCACGCGCAAGAAAGTGCTGGCCGCCATGCAGACGCTCAATTATGTGCCCAACCGCTCGGCGCAGATCCTGGCCGGCAAGGCGTTGCCGACCTTTGGCTTGATAACCACCTCGCTGGCGCTGCATGCCCCGTCGCAAATCGCCTCATCATTCAAGCATCATGCGGAACTGGCCGGCTACCAGGTGGCGATCACGATGTTGAAAACCGGTCAGTTGCCTATCCTGCAATCGGCGCTGAACGAATTCCGCGCGCAAAAGATCAACAGCGTGGTCATGAGTCTGCCGCTGGAAAAGGCCGATGCCGAAATCCTGACCAGAGATAACCCCGACATCCGGCAGCTGTTTCTCGACGTTCCACCCGCCGCACAGGTGTGTCATCTCGGCTTTCTGCACAGCGACGGCACCGCCAGCAGCGTCAACCTGCTGCTGGAACTGGGGCACAAGAAATTCGGTTTGCTGGCCGGCCCGGAAAGCTCCATTTCGGCACGCCTGCGCCTCGCCTGTTGGCGTGACACGCTGTATCAGGCTGGCATCACCGAAGTCGATACCGAATACGGCGACTGGAGCGCCAATAGTGGCTGGATAAAAACCGTGGAACTGTTCAGTCGGCATCCGGATATCACGGCGATGCTGGTGGCCAGCGACCAGATGGCTCTTGGGGTGATGAGCGCATTGCGGCAAATCAATAAACGCATACCGCAGGATGTTTCGGTGATTGGCTATGACGATACCCCTGACAGTCAGTATTTCCATCCGGCACTCACCACGGTGATGCAGGACTTTGATCTGATCGGCAAGCGTGCGGTCGATCATCTGGTGAGGATGAAGAGTCAACCGCAAAAGGCGTTTAACGATCTGTTACCGACCACCCTGGTGGTCAGGCAGTCTACCGCAGCCCCTTACGCGTCGAAGGCGGAAAATCCGCTGATCCGGCAACTGCAGGCGCTGGTGCAGCAACTGTAAGTAGCTTGCCGCAGCGAGCTACTCCGCCGTGGCAACCGCTTTAGAACTCCGCCGCCAGCCCGATGCTCCAGCCCTCTACGCCGTCGCCGAGGATGCCGGAACCCCGCAGGCTGACGCCGCCAATGCCTGGAATCACCCCGCTATCGACCAGCTCGATGCCGGCGCCGACTTCCACGAAAGAGTTGAAACCGATGTCACCCTTGATCTGTGGCATATAGGTACCGCTGGCAAAGCCAATCCAGCGCAACGGCTGACCGAACAGCGTCAGATCGGTCGGGCCATTCAGTTCGGCTCCGGCGGTCATCACGCTGTAATCGTCACGCCCTTCCAGCGCCGGATCGCTGGCACTGTAACTGTCATCCACCAGGTAGTTGTAGCGCAGGTTGGCCGTCAGGTTCACATCGTTTTGCCAACGGTGATTCTGTTCGATTTCGAGCGCGCCACCGTACAGCAGGCTGTTGATTTTAAAATCAAACAGCAGGCCGCGCCCGGCGCTGTGGAACTGGTCGCCAACATTGCCGGAAGACGTGGTGTCATTGGAGGAACGCGAATAGCCGAATAACGCCATCGGCCGCAGAATGGTGCCGCTGGCAATGTCAAATTCAGCCCCGGCGCCACCGAGCACCGACAGGGTTTTGGTCTTCAGTTTCAGTCGGTTGGAGGTGGAATCAAAATCGCCGAGGTTGAGTGACTGGTCGCTTTTGACGTAACCGAAAGTGCCTTCAATGTACGGTCTGAAACCATCGATGCCGACGTCAAACGCATGTGATGGCGACAGTTTGTAGGAGTCTATCTCCAGCGGATCGGTGTCATCGTGGGTCAGGCGAAAATTCGCCGCGCTGATGCCCGGCGTGGTGCCGATAATAGACAATGCCTGATAGAGGTCTCTTAATCCCCCGCCATCCTCATGCACGCTGGCGCGCAATTCCTCCGGGCTTATCAGCAAAGGTTCGGCCAGCGCATCGCCGGCCGAGAACAACATGGTCGTCAATATAACACAGCGATTTCTCATCATGTTTATCAGCCATATTTTGATATATCGGTAATCAACTGCACTATATCCGTCATTATCAAGCCGCACTCTGGCGGTAATTGCCGACCAAGCCGCTTTAATTATTTAGGATATAAATAAATACCAAAGGAAAATTAAGCATAAGCCATTCTCGATTGTCCGCTACTTTTTAAGACATTACGTAGCCAGGCCGGCGCGGGAAATAGCGCAGCCGCCTTTACGCCAGCGCCTGCTTGAGCTGATTGGCGATCTTCTCGACCTGCAAACCGTAAATAACCTGAATATCCTCGTCGCTGGCGCGTTTGATTCCGCTGGCACCGCTGGCCATCAGCGCCTCGTCGTCGATTTCCTCCATGTTCACCACCTTGACCCGCAGGCGGGTAAAGCAACAATCCACCAGCTGAATGTTCTCTTTACCGCCCAGGCCGACGATAATGCGCGCCACCTGCTCATTGGGTGCCACCACCACCTCGGCCTGCGGCGCGCTATCGTCGTCTTCGCGACCGGGGGTTTTGACCTGCATACGCGTAATGACCAAGCGGAAGGTGAAGTAATACAGCGGGAAATAGATCGCCCCCAGCAACAGCGGATACCACCAGGCGGTCTGGCTGCCCCCCAACACGCCGAAGACCAGAAAATCGATCGCACCGCCCTGTACGTTGCCAATCATCACGCCAAACAGCTGCATCAGCGCAAAGGAAAGGCCGCTCATTATCGCATGGAAGACGAACAGCAGCGGCGACACGAAGATAAAGGTGAACTCCAGCGGTTCGGTAATGCCGGTGGTAAAGGACGCCAGCGCGCCGGCCATCATCAGCGCCTTGACGCGTTTTTTATGTTCCGGCCGCGCACAGTGATAAATCGCCAACGCCGCTGCCGGCATACCGAACATCATCACCGGGATTTTGCCCTGCGCCAGAAAACGGGTGGCGCCACGCACCACCCGATCGGTAAAGGCGCCGGGGTTGGCCAGCGCGGTATTGAAAATGTTCAGCGCGCCGACGATGCTTTCACCATGAAACGGCGGCGAAACCCCGCCAATCGGCGTGAAACGCACGGTTTCATTGAGGATGTGATGCAGACCGGTGGGGATCAGGATCCGTTCGGTGAAGGCATAGACAAAGGTGCCGTAAATGCCGGAGTGGCCAATCAACTGACCAATCCAGGCAATGCCGGCGCCGATGGTCGGCCAAATCAGCGACAGCGCAATCCCCACCAGCGGCATCACCAGTACGGTAACGATCGGCACAAACCGCCGCCCGCCGAAGAAGTTAATCGCCGTCGGCAGCACGATGGTGTAATAGCGGTTATGCAGAAACGCGGTAATCAGACCGGCAATCACCCCGCCCAGCACGCTCATCTGGTAAGAAAATATGCCCAGCGTTGCGCTAAATTCGGCGGAGTACATCAACGCCTCGGTTCGTCCCATGCCGTGAGCGGTCAGGTAAGCCGGCGTGGTGGTTTGCGCGGTAATCCCCTGGCTCAGCAGACTGTAGCTGATGCCCATATGCATGGTCAGAAACCCAATCACCGCGGCGAACGCGGCGGTAGGCTTTTCGTCTTTGGCCAGGGCAATGGCGGCGGCAACGGCAAAGAACAGCGGCAGGTTGGCAAACAACGCGCCGGCTATGTTGCGGATAAAGCCAATCACCAACTGCGGGCCGGCCATCTGGCTGAACGACTCACCGACCACCGCCGGGTTTTGCATCGCCGCGGCCACGCCAAGAAAAATGCCCGCGGCGGCAATCACCGAAATGGGCATCATCAATCCTTTGCCAAAATCATGAAGCCTGGCACCAAACTTAGTCATAAGTTGCACCTCACTGTCGCGTTCTGGTGATGATAGTGTGGAAAAATGGCGATAAAAGCGGGCAACCGCAGCACTTTTTCGCCATTAGCGTAAAAAGTGTAATGCGGTTGATTATAGACAATGCATGCGCGGGCGCAGGAGGGGCGGCAAGTCAGCGTGCCATCAGGCTGCCGCGAATCAGGCTGTGGTCTTCGTCGCCGGTCAGCAACGCCAGCGCACGCTGCGCCAACGCCTCCAGCGAATATTCAATCGACGGCACCGCCGGCGCGCCGGGCCACTGCAACGACCCGTCCAGGCTGAACACCGTTACCCGCTCCGGCACCTGCCGTTGATACTGCCGTAGAACGTCGATCGCCTCCTGCGCCTGACGGTCATCGGTGACCAGCAGTGCATTAAACGGCATATGGCGGTTGAACAGGCTTTGCAACGCGATACGCACCGACGGTTCCCCCTCCACCACCAGTTGTCGGTTATAGGGGATCAGGTGGGTCTCCAGCGCGCTGCAATACCCCTGCAACACCTGATGCGCGGCGTCGCCACCGGCAAAGTTGACCAGCGCAATCTGCCGCCGCTGCTGGCTGGCGAGATAATGCACCGCGGTTTCGGCTGCAAACTGATGATCGAAGCCGATGCTTTTACTGGTGGTGGCCGACAGGCAATCGAGACACATCACGCTGTCCGGCAGCGGCGGCAGGCTAAAGCGTGCACCGACCACGATCAGCGCGTCACACCAGCCATTGCTCAGTTCCGCTACTGCGGCCGCCAGCGTCGGCGCATCGTTGGCAAAACGCAACAGCAAATGCTTGCGCTGTTGGCTCAGCTGTTTTTCCAGCGCCTGCAAATAGCCGGTGGACTGCTGGATATGTTCGGTAGCGCACACCACGCCGATGCAACCGGTCGATTGACTGGTCAGCGACTGGGCCACGGCGTTCGGCCGATAATTGAGCGTTTCCACCGCCCGCAACACCGCCAGACGGCTTTCTTCCTTTACCCCACGACTGCCGCTCAGCACTCGGGATACCGTGGCTTTCGACACCTGCGCCAGACGGGAAACATCGTTGATATTGGCCATAACTGCGGGTCTTCCTGCTGATGTTGAAAAACGGGCCGACGGCCCGTCAGACTACTGACAAAGTCAGATCTTAGGGAGAGCGTGCCGTTGGGGCCGTAGCGGCGTGAGCCGCCAAAGCGCCTCGAGGTGCGCCAGTCCCGAGTATCTCACAGAGAACTTTGTCATCAATCTCGTCAATGATTATCCTTAACTCGCCGCCTGCTGTCGTTGATAAAGTTCGACCATTTCCGCGATCAGCTCGCGAGCGAGAATGGCATTCATCAGATGATCCTGTGCATGCACCATGATCAACGTCATCGGCGTCTTGCCCTCACCGGCGTCATGCTCAATCAGTTGGGTCTGCACCCGGTGCGCCGCGCGGGAATACTCGTCCGCCTCGCGCAAACGCGCCTGTGCCTGGATGAAATCACCGGCGCGCGCCGCCTGCAACGCTTCAAAACACAGGCTGCGCGTCTGCCCGGCATTAACGATGATTTCCATCACCGTGCTTTCCAAATCGTCCATCATTCTGCTTCCTCAAAACCGTTGGCTTCAGCGACGGCAGCAAACCATTCGCCGCTTTTTTTGATGCTGCGTTTCTGGGTAGCCAGATCCAGCTGCACAAAGCCATAGCGATTTTTATAGGCGTTGCACCATGACCAGTTATCGATAAAGGTCCACATATGATAACCCAGGCAGTTGCTACCCTCCTGAATGCCGCGATGTACCCAGCGCAAATGGTCACGTACGAAGGCAATGCGATAGTCATCCTGGATTTGGCCATTCTGGTCAAAGCGCTGCTCGTTTTCCACACCCATGCCGTTTTCGGAAATAAAGCAGCGCGGGTTGCCGTAGTTTGTGCGCAGATTGGTCAGAATATCGTAAACCCCCTTTTCGTAGATTTCCCAGCCGCGATACGGGTTCATTTTACGCCCCGGCATCTCATAGCTGCTGAAGAACCATTCCGGCATAAAGGGGCTGTCGGGATTAACCAGGCTGTCGCGACACTGAATACGCCGCGGCTGGTAATAATTGATCCCCAGCAGATCGACCACGCCCTGTTGCAGCAGTTGCGCGTCCCCCGGCTGGCAATGCGGCAACTGACCGTGCTGTTGTAGCAATGCCAGCAGTTCCTGCGGGTATTCACCGCGCAGCGCCGGATCGAGGAAACTGCGGTTGAACATCAGATCGGCAATATGGGCCGCCTGGACGTCTGCCGGGTTGTCGGAACGCGGGTAGGATGGCGTCAGGTTGAGAATGATGCCAATCTCCCCGCCCTGTTGCCGCGCACGGTACTTTTTCACCGCCTGGGCATGAGCCAGCATGGTGTGGTACGCCACGGTGGCGGCGCGTTTGAAATCCACCACGTTCGGATAATGAAAATCATACAGATAACCGCCCTCCACCGGCACGATGGGCTCGTTGAAGGTAAACCAGTGCGTCACCCGATCGCCGAACAACCGGAAACAGTTATCGGCGAACTCGGCATAGGCATCAACCACCTCGCGACTTTCCCAGCCGCCAAGCTGCTGCATCGCCATCGGCATGTCAAAATGAAACAGGTTGATAAACGGCGTAATGCCCTGCGCCAGCATTTCATCGATCACCTGGTTATAAAACGCCACCGCCTGCTGATTGACGCTGCCACGCCCCAGCGGCATCAGCCGCGCCCAGGAGATCGAGGTACGGAAGCTGTTGTGATTCAACTGCTTGAGCAGTGCAATGTCTTCGCGCCAGTGGTGGTAAAAACCGGAGGTGTCCTGCGGCCCGACCTGCTGGTGAAAACGCCCCGGCTGCTGTGTAAACCATTCATCCCAGACGGTGGCGCTCTTACCAAAATTCAGGCTTTCCCCTTCGGTCTGCGGTGCCGAGCTGGCGCTGCCCCACCAAAAGTCTTGCGGGAACGAATATTTCATTATTGCTCCTTGTTCAGGAATTCATGGCGGTTGCGGCACCGCCTTGTGGCTGATTGTTTTCCTGCTCTTGCTTGAGCAGGGTGCGTTCGTAGGCCTTCAGGAACGGGTAATACATCAGCGCCGACAACGCCATGCAGAACAGGCACATCAGCAGCGGGCTGATAGCCCAGTTGGCAGCCCAGGAAGCCCCGATCGGTGCCGGCGTGGTCCACGGCGTCAGCGACACCACCTGCGCGACCCAGCCCAGCTTGGTGGCGATATAGGCGAAAGTGGCATTGATCATCGGCACCAGAATGAACGGCAGAAAGAACACCGGATTCATGATGATCGGCGCGCCGAACAGAATCGGCTCGTTGATATTGAACATGCTCGGCACCACGCCCATCTTGCCGATGGTACGCAGATGTACCGCCCGACTGCGCAGCAGCAGGAACGCCAGCGGCAACGTGGAACCAACGCCGCCGATCAGCAGATAGTGGTCCCAGAATCCTTGCAGATAGATATGCGGCAATGGCGCACCGGCGGCGAGCGCGGTCTGGTTCAGCGCCAGGTTGGTCATCCAGAACGGGTTCATGATGCCGGTAACGATAAGCGCACCGTGAATACCGGCAAACCACAGGATCTGACAGATAAACACCGAAATCAGGATCGCCGGCAGAGAATCCGACGCCGAAACCAGCGGCTCCAGCAGGTGCATGATGGCCTGCGGAATGATCATGCCGGTGTAACTCTGCACCAACAGGTTAAGCGGGTGCAGCGTTGCCACGATCACCACCACCGGGATCAGGATTTCGAACGACCTCGCCACGCCAGTCGGCACCTCTTTCGGCAAGCGGATGGTGATATTGTGCCGTTTAAGCCAGGCATACAGCTCACCGGCGTACAGCGCGGTAATGATGGCGGTGAAAATGCCCTGTCCGGAGAAATACTGGGTCTCGATCACCCCGTCGCGGTACGGCGCCGCCACCAGCAGAAAGGCCATAAACGCCAGCAGACCGGTCATGATCGGATCCAGCTTGTAATGCCGCCCAAGGCTGGCACCGATCCCGACCGAAATAAAGAAGGTCATCACCCCCATGCTGAGATGAAACGGCAGCATCAGTTGCTCACGGTATTTGAGTGAAAAATTCAGCCAGCCGCGCGCAAAGCCCCAACTGCTGTCGGCGGCAAACGGCGGGAAGATAAACACCAGCATGAACGAACCGATAATCATAAACGGCAGCGCCGACACAAAGCCGTCGCGAATGGCGATCACGTGCCGCTGCTGGCCGACGCTACCGGCCAACGGCGTGACCTTTTGTTCGATAACGTTAACCATCGCCTGATAGAGGGAACTCATGCCTGCGCTCCCTGCTGTTCAATCAGCGCCAGCGCGAAATCCAGCACCTTGTCGCCGCGCTGCATGCCATAATCCATCATGTCGATGGCGGCCACCGGCACGCCCTTCTCCGCCGCGCGCGCAGACAGCGCCGGCAGCATGTATTTGACCTGCGGTCCCAGCAGCACCACCTGGTAGTTCGGAAATTGCTGATCGAACTCACTGGCGCTGAACGCCGCAATCTCCACCGACAGCTGGCGACTGGCGGCCTCGGCATTCATTTTATTGACTAACAGACTGGTCGACATCCCCGCAGAACAACAAAGCATTATTTTCTTCATTATGTTTACCCCAGTGATGATTGGTGGTCTTTGAGGCCCCCATTGGAAACAAAATGGAAACCGGTTTCCAATGAATAAACAGCGAAATGAGAGGGCTCTCATGCATTAAGTTCAAAATACCGGCAACCTCGTGAGTCCGGTCACAATTTCAACAATGGCGTAATTTGATTGGCAGGTAAATTTCCGGGGAACTGCTATGGCGGGAGATAAATAACGGTTAAGCGCCAGCCGCACAGCTAATCGCGGCATGGCGCCCGCCAGTACATAAGTGACGACGTCACATTATTATAAATTAATATATATCAATTAATTAAAAACAATTACAGCAGTGAGCGCAACGGATGACTGAGGCAATAAACGCCGCACCGGCAGGCGCGGCCCTCTATGGCTCAAACGGTTCGCCCAGCGTCAGCATCAGCCGGTTGGCCCAGGCGAAAAACGCCGTCGACTGCACCAAATCCAACAGTTCAAGTGGACTGAACCCCTGGCTGCGCAGTAGCGCCAACCGATCGGCGTTGACCCGTGGCGGCGTGGCGGACAGCGCGGCGGCAAAGTCAATCTGCGCCCGCCAGGCGTCCTGCTGCCCTTCACTCAGCGACCCACCCGGTGGCACGTCTAACAGTTGCTGCACCGCATCCACCTGTTTGGACAACTGCGCAGCCTTGCGCGCATGTACCGACGCACAATAGATGCAGCCGTTCACTTTGCTGGCGACGGTGGCCGCCAGTTCGCGCTCCGCTCGCGCCAGCCCGCCGGAGGTATAGAAAATCGCCCGATCGGCCAGGGTGCGTTGTTCCAGCAGCGGATGATTGCGCGCCAACAGGCGGAAATAGTCCGAATCCGTATGGCCAAACTGTGCCAGCAGCGACAGCCCTGCGGTATCAAATTCGGCCAGCGGTTTGGCGGCAATCCAGGGTTCCCAACCCAATTCCTGGCGGGTAAAGGCCAGCGGCGCACGGCGGCCGCCGTGGGTGTGTTGCTCGCTGCGCCATGCTGCGGCACGCACCGGCGCTCCACCGACGGCGTTCACCGCCTGCCCCGCCAGCAAACGGTAACCGTACAGCAAACGACTTTGAAAACTGATGAAGGCGATCAGCTGTGACAGCGTGACGATCGCCGCCAGCGACCAGCCGGCCTGTTGCAACCCTTGCAGGTGCTGTGGTTCGGCCTGAGCCGGCTTGAATGTCAGCCGCTCGGCGTGATCCAGCGCGGCACGCAGCCGTTCGGCGTTCTCTTGCGGGCGTTGCGCCGTCTGCCGCAACGCATCGCCATAGTGCGCCGCCAGCGCGTGGACGCCGTGCCATTCGCTGACGCGCTGCGCCAGCAACAATCGCTCGGCGCGTGGGAATTCGTCATCCTCTGCGGCATGGAACAGCGTGAGATAACTGGACTGAATCGCCTCGCCGGCGGCCCGACGTGTCGCGCGTGCCTGCGCCAATGCCGAGTCGCTGTCGATATCAGCCAGCGTTGCCAGCAGGTCATGGGTGTCGGTCATACATTTTCCTCTGCGTGATGGTGAGTCGCCGCGACCGGATGACGCGGTTGCCAACCCAGCGCCGGTGCGACATGGCGCGCGATCAGCTCGATTGAACGCAAAATATGCGCATGTGGCGGATCGATGGAGTGCACCTGAAACGCCAAATCGGTGACGCGATCCAGCGCACTGTCCTGTTGCAACGAGTCAATCACCTGCTCCGGCGTGCCCAAATGCACGTCAAACGCGCGGATCAATCCGTCCAGCGTGCCATCGGCCGGTTGATGGCCGGCGGCGCGCAGGCGTGCCAGCCCGTGGCTCAGCCCCTTGGCGGCAAAATCGCGCGCCCGGGCGGTGTCGTCACCGACGAACACGGTGCGCGACCCCATGATGCGCGGCGTCACCCCCGCGGGCAGCGCCGCCAGATAGGCGTCGATAATCGGGTTTTGCAGCGCATCCAGCGGCAGGTCCAGCGCATCGGCCGGCCGTGGCTGGGTGCGTGACAGCATCAGCCCATGACCTGCCTTGCCGGCGCGCTCGCCGCCGGCCACCGAGAAGGTCGCCTGCCATACGCGCTGCGCCAACTGCGGCGCTGGCGGATAAAGGCGATTGTCGTCGCTGCCCAACGCTGCGCCGCGCCATGCCTGCAACAGCATGTGCAAATTGGCAGCAAAAGCAGCGTTGCGCTGTTCGGCCTCCAGGCCAAACGCCGCAAACGACGTCGGCGTGCCCCCCGCCGCAACGCCGACCTCCAGCCGGCCGTCGGATAACAGGTCCAGCACTGCGGTGTCTTCCGCCACGCGGATCGCCGACTCCATCGGCAGGGTGATTACGCCAGTGCCGAGCCGGATGTGGCGCGTTTTTACCGCCAGCTGCGCCAGAAATACCAGCGGCGACGGCAGTCCGCCTTCATCCTGATGAAAATGGTGTTGTGCCACCCAGGCGCTGTCGAACCCGGCACGCTCGGCATGCACGATCTGTTCGGTTGCCAGGCGGTAACGCTGCTGCGCACTGCCCTGATCCAGCAGGCGGGTGAAGAATCCCAGTCTTTTACTGCTCATGACACATCCTTAATCTGCTGCGGTAGCTGAAAACGTTGACCGGGAATGGCAGCGATCAACCGGCGGGTATAGTCGCTGCCCGGCATGGCGAACAGCTCGGCGGTAGCGCCGCAGTCCACCTGTCGGCCGCGGTGCAATACCGAAACGCCGTGTGATATCTGCCGTACCGTCGCCAAATCATGGGAAATAAACAGGTAGGTCAGGCCAAGCTCCTGCTGCAATTGCTGTAACAGGCGCAGGATTTGCGCCTGCACCGTCACGTCCAGCGCCGACGTGGCCTCATCGAGCACCAGCACGCGCGGCTGCAATACCAAGGCACGAGCAATGGCCACCCGCTGGCGCTGGCCGCCTGACAGTTCATGCGGCCGGCGGCTCAGCAGATCGTCCGGCAGCGCTACCCGGGCAAACAGGTCGCGTACCCGGCGATAACGCTCGGCTTTGGCCATCGGTGCGAAATTCAGCAACGGCTCTTCAACCACCTGATACAGCGTCTGCGCAGGATCGAGCGAGCCGAAAGGATTCTGATACACCAGTTGAATGCGTTGGCGGAACTGGCGCAGCGCTTCCCCCTTCAACTGCGTCATATCCACCCCGTCGATAACGATCTGCCCGGCATCGGGACGTTGAAAGCCCAGCAGGCAGCGCGCCAGCGTGGTTTTCCCCGAACCGGACTCGCCCACCAGCGCGTGGGTAGCCCCCGCGGCAACGCGGAACGACACATTGTCCAGCGCGCGAAACACCTCGCCGCCGCGGCCAGCGAAACGGAAATCCTTCACCAGACCGTTGACCTCGATTGCCGTTGCCGCCTGGCCAATAACGCCCGGTGCAGCGGCGCCCGCCAGCGACGGCAGGTCGGCAAACAGCCGGCGGGTATAGTCGCTACGCGGATTGGCCAGCACCTCGGCGGTCTCCCCCTGCTCCTGCACCCGCCCGTCACGGAACACCAGCAATCGGTCGGCACGCTCGGCGGCCACGCCCAGATCGTGGGTAACCAGCAGCACCGCCGTGCCGAACTCCTGACGCAGCTGGTCAATCAAGTCGAGGATGCGTTTTTGCACCGTGACGTCGAGTGCGCTGGTCGGCTCATCGGCAACGATCAGCGCCGGTTGCAACGCGATGGCGATCGCAATCAACACCCGCTGCTTCATGCCGCCGGACAACTCATGCGGATACTGATGCAGCCGCTGCGCCGGATGCGACAGACCGACGCGGGTCAGCAACTCCACCACCCGCTGTTGCAGCTGTCGGCGCGGTAGGCGGCGATGAATATTGATGATCTCCGCCACCTGGGCGCCGATGGTTTTCACCGGATTGAGCGAGCTGGACGGATCCTGTGGGATCAGACTGATTTGCGCGCCGCGCAGCGCATCGAGGCGCGACGAGGGCCAGCGGCCAATATCCACGCCGTTCAGGCGGATAGCGCCCTGCTCAAGCTGCCCGTTGTCGGCCAGCAGGCCGATAATCGCCTGCGCGGTGGTGGTTTTGCCGGAGCCTGACTCCCCCACCAGCGCCACCACCTCCCCCGGCCGAATGGCGAACGAGACGTTATGTACCACCCGCCGGCTGTCGCCACGCCGTTGATAGGCAATCGAGACGTTATCCAGTTCCAGCACCGGCGGCACCGCCGCATGCTGTAATACCCCTTGCAGACTCATACGCGTCTTCTCCCCAATGCATGGCTGATACGGTTGGCGGCCAGTACTACCGCTATCACCACCAGCCCCGGGAACGTGGTCAGCCACCAGGCGGTGGCCAGATAGTTGCGCCCTTCGGCGATCAGCAGTCCCCATTCCGGCGTTGGCGGCGGCGTGCCATAGCCCAGAAAGCTCAGCGTAGCGATCGCCAGAATGGCGCTGCCGAACTGCAACGCCGACAGCGCAATCACCGGCCCCAGCGAGTTCGGCAAGATATGCCGCCACAGCACCGCCCAGAAGCCGCCGCCGCTGCCATACGCCGCTTCGACATAATCGCTGCGACGCACCCGCACCACTTCCGCCCGCGCCAGCCGGGCAAAGTTCGCCACCGAGGTAATGCCCACCGCGATCGCCGCGTTCACCGTGCCAAACCCCAGCAGCATAATCACGCTGAGCGCCAGCAACAGACCGGGGATCGATAACAGTACGTCTACCAGCCGCATCAGCGCAGTATCAACCACCCCGCCCAGCGTCCCGGAACATACGCCGAGCGCGGTACCGGCCACGCCCCCCAGCGCCACCGCCACCAGCGCACCGGTCAGGGTTTGCGAGGCGCCGTAGACGATGCGCGCGTATAAATCGCGGCCCAGCGGGTCGGTTCCCAGCCAGTGTTCAGCGCTCGGCGCCAGCCGCTGCGCACCGGCAATGCCGTCGGTCCCGCTGTAGGCGGTAAACAGGCCCGGCGCCAACGCCCACAGCACCGCCAACGCAACTACCGCCCAGGCCAGCGCCAGCGTTAGCGGAAGGCGTCGCGGGCGCGGGCGGCGCATCGGCAACGTGCCTTCGCTTTCCACCACCGTCAGATCGCGTTCCGGCACCACCTCTTTTTCAAATGAAATACTGCTCATGCGGTCACTCCTGCGTGAGATTTCAAGCGCGGATCCAGCAGTGGAAACAACAGATCCACCAACAGGTTGATGGTGACGAACGCCGCGGCAGAAAGCAGTACCATCGCCTGCAATACCGCAACGTCCTGATTTTCCACTGCCTGTTGTGTCAATTGCCCAAGGCCGCTGCGGCCAAATACCGTTTCTGTGATTAGCGCGCCGGCGATCAGCTCGCCAAACAACATGCCGGCGATGGTCAGAGCCGGCAGCATGGCGTTGCGCGCCACGTGATGCAGCAGTACCCGCTGCCGACTGGCCCCTTTGGCGCGGGCCACGGCGATGAACGGCTGCGTTTGCACGCTGTCGATACTGCGGATCAGGATCTGCGCCAGCGGTGCGCTAATCGGTATCGCCAGCGTTACCACCGGCAGGATCAGCCCCTGCCATTGCGTGGGATTGATCACCGGTATCAGTTTGAAATGGAAAGAAAACAGCTGAATCAGCGCGATCCCTAGCCAGAAGGTTGGCACCGAGACAAACAGCGCCGGCAGCCAACGCATCAGTGCCGCCAGCCGGGACGCGCCGGGCAGATGGGAGACAAAGGCCAGCGTCAGCGCCACCAGCAGCGCCAAGGCAAAGCCGATTACCGCCAGTTGCAGCGTGGCTGGCAAATTGGCGGCCAGCAGCGCGGTGACCGGCACCCCGGCCTGCATCGAATAACCCAGATCGCCATGCAGCACCTTACCGAGGGTATGCAGGTACTGCTGCCACAGCGCTAGATCGGCGCCATAGGCCGCACGCATCTCGGCGATCTGCGCCGGGCTAAGGCCCATCTCCGGATTCTGGAACTTGATCAGCACAGCGTCGCCCGGCAGCACCTGCAACAATAGAAAAGACAGGGTAAATGCCGCCCACAGCACCAACAGCGCCTGTCCGACTCGTCTACTCAGATACCCGATCATCACTGCCTCCCTAGTGCTTTTCCAACCATGCGCCGTAGAAGCTTGGCCGGCCTACGGCCTCGAAGCTTACGCCCTTCAGATACGGTGCACCGGCAAACACCTGCGGCTCTTCAAAAATCGGAATGACGTACGCCTGTTCAAGCAGGTAACGCTGGGCATCGCCGGCGATTTGCAGGCGTTTTGCCGCATCGACTTCGGCAGCAATGCCAAGCAGCAATGCGTTCAGCCGATCGTCACTGAAACGGCTGCTCTTGCCGCTGCCGCCTTGTTGCAGCAGGCCGTCGCGGTTAGTGGGAAAAAACTGGCTTTTGATCACGTCCGGATCGGCGCGGCCGACCTCAATTACCGCCAGCGGCGTTTTTTGCGGGTCAAGGTTATCCGCCACTTTGCTGCCGGCGTCGCCAGCCAGAATATTCAGACTGGCACCGACGTTGCGCCACTGCTGCGAAACCAGCTGCAACACCGCTTTGTTCTGCGGCTGCGGCAAGGATTCGTACACCGTCAGCCGCAGCTTTTTGCCGTCTTTTTCGCGCAGACCATCGGCGCCCTTTTTCCAGCCGGCCTCGTCCAGCAGCCGGTTGGCCAGCGCCGGATCGAAGTTAAGCCGATCGGACAGATCGATAAAACCGGCTGCGGACGAGGCCACCACCGAACGGGCCTGCGGGTAATTGGGCGAAAATAGCGTCTCGACGATCTGTTTACCGTCGGTGGCATGCAGCAGCGCCTGGCGCACCCGCAGGTCGCTGACCAACGGATTATCCGGGCGGAAGGCCAGACTGTCGTTCACGCCACGCGTCGGGGCGGCGTAAATGATAAAACCCCGATCGCGAGTGGGCTTTTCATCATAGGCCTGGATCTGGCGAATGAAATCCGCCTGCCCGGCCTGTAACGCGCCGATACGTACGCTGTCTTCGGCGGTGACGATCACTTTGATGCCATCCAGATTGGCGCGCCCCTGCTGCGCCAGTTTGGCCGGCCCCCAGCGGTAATCCTTGCGCACGCTGAGCGTCACTTCCCGCCCCAGCTTCTCATCGCTGACCACAAAGGGGCCGGAACCGATAATATTGCGGGCGTCGCCCAACTGCTCATAGCTGAGCGCCAGCGTGCTAAGCGCTACCAGGCCAGAGCCGATGGTGGCGGTGCCTTGCAGAAAGCCCGGCGACGGCCGTTTGAAATAGAACTTCACCGTCAGCGGATCGATCACTTCGCTGTGGTCATAGTTGTTGATCACTTCCGAAACCGGCAGCTTTTGCTGTTTGTTACCCAAGCCGTAGGTGTCGAAATTCCTGGCGACCGCGTTGGCGTCCAGCGGCGTACCGTCGGAAAAACTGACGCCGGGACGCAATGTGAAGGTGTATTCGGTTTTATCGGCGTTACTGCTCCAGGATTGCGCGATCCAGGGTTCGATCTCCAGCGTTTGCGGGTTCTGGTAGGTCAGCTTGTCGGTGATTTGATTGAGGATACCGCCGTTAGGATAAAAACCGCCGGAAGGCGGATAAAGCGTGGTATGCGCCTGCTGTTCCAGGTAAATCAGGGTGCCGCCCTGCACCACAGCCCAGGCGGGGCTGGCGCTGAGCGTCACCCCCAAAGCAACTGCCATTCCACTGGTTAAGGTATTGAATGAAAAATTAAACATGCTCGCCACGCCCTTATATATTTCTGGAGGTTATGGGTTAGATAACAAACCAAATCGTCAGGGAATTGAACGAACAAATCCGGCAATGCTTTGTTAGAAAATGCACAAGGTGGCCGGCCAAAACAGCGTCGGTGGCGATCAAGCGTCAGGGAGTTGGCCGGCAGGTAGTAAAAGACAAGAGGAACAGCTATAACGTTTTCCTGCCAAATGCCGCCATCCAGTCCTGTTCAAACTTCTCAATCGCAGCATCCACCGCCGGAGAGGCAATAAACTGCTGTGCGATATCCAGCGGCAGCGTAATGGACTGACAGCCTGTCAGTAGGCAATCCAGCGCCTGGCGTGGGGTTTTAAAGCTTGCCGCCAACACTTTCGCCTGCGGCGCGTGCAGAGCAAGCAACTGCTGAAGCTCCTCTACGCTGCGCATGCCGCTGCCCCCCTGGGCATCGATGCGGTTGACGTAAGGCGCAACGTATTCCGCTCCCGCCAGTGCCGCCAGCAACCCCTGTGTAGCGCTGTACACCGCCGTACCCAGCGTCGGAATGCCTTCGGCCTTTAACAGCGCAATTGCTGTCAGTCCCTCGGCGGTTACCGGAACCTTAACCACCAGATCGGCAACCATGGCGCGCAGTTGCCGAGCATCCTGCACCATCTCTTCTGCGCGCCGTGCCATCACCTGGGCAAACAATCGCCCCTTGCCGCCCAGCGCCTCCCGTAACTCCGGCAACAGCGCCGCCAGCGGCCGGTTGCCCGCTGCCACAATGCTCGGATTGGTGGTGACGCCTGCCAGAGGAAAAACGCGTGCCAGTTTTCTGACCGCCGTGACATCAGATGTATCGAGATAAAGCTCCATTACGGTTCCTCAAAGTGTGAGATTCAGCATGCTTTAAAACTATCACGCAGCAACCTTTCATTCAGTTGATAAAAATCAAAACATCCTTCATTAGAAGGTTATTTAATCTTCATATGAAACACGAGGGCGAATGAATTATGATTTTTAATATTCAGCGTTATTCCACTCATGACGGCCCCGGCATCCGCACGGTGGTGTTTATGAAAGGCTGCTCGCTGGGCTGCCGCTGGTGTCAAAACCCGGAAAGCCGCGCCCACGGACCGGAGCTGCTTTATGACGCTCGTCTGTGTCTTGACGGTTGCGATCTCTGCCAACAGGCGGCGCCGGAGGTTATCATGCGCACGCTGGACGGGCTGGTGATTGAGCGCGAAAAAATCGCCCCCGCGCACCTGAACGCGCTAACCGACTGCTGCCCCACTCAGGCCCTGACCGTTTGCGGCGAAACGAAAAGCGCCGATGAAATCATGGCTATCGTCCTGCGCGATAAACCTTTTTATGACCGCAGCGGCGGCGGTGTGACACTCTCCGGCGGCGAACCGTTTATGAACCCGGATCTGGCACTGCGCTTGCTGAAAGCCAGTCACCAACATGATATTCACACTGCCGTAGAAACCTGTCTGCACGTACCGTGGAAATACATCCAACCGGCGCTGCCCTGGATCGATCTGTTTCTTGCCGATCTCAAGCACGTTGATGCGGCTAAATTCCTGCACTGGACCGAGGGTTCCGCCAAGCGCGTACTGGATAATCTGCGGCGCGTTGCCGACGCAGGAAAACAGATCACCCTACGTGTCCCGCTAGTCCCCGGTTTTAACGCCGATGCTGAATCAATTGAAGCGATCGCCGATTTTGCCGCCAATGTGCTGCACGTTCGCGACATTCATTTTTTACCCTACCACACGCTCGGTATGAACAAGTACACCCTGCTTGGCGAGCCTTACCTTGCTCCTGATAAACCGCTTGACGATCCGGCTCTGCTGGCGCTCGCCCAACGCATTGCGGGCGATAAAGGGCTGATCGCAACCCTACGAGGATAATACGATGACAACCTTACAGCTCAACACCCTGACGGACCGCATCAAGGCACATAAAAACGCGCTGGTACATATCGTTAAACCACCGGTCTGCACCGAGCGGGCGCAGCATTACACCAGCGCTTATCAGCAGAATATGGATAAGCCGATTCCGCTTCGCCGCGCGCTGGCACTGGCGCATCATCTGGCGCAGCGCACCATCTGGATCAAGCACGACGAGTTGATCGTCGGCAACCAGGCCAGTGAAGTCCGCGCCGCCCCCATTTTCCCGGAATACACCGTCAGCTGGATCGAAAAGGAAATAGACGACCTGGCCGACAGGCCCGGTGCCGGCTTTGCCGTTAGCGAGGAGAACAAGCGCGTCCTGCACCAGATTTGCCCATGGTGGCGGGGGCAGACGGTGCAGGACAAATGCTATGGCATGTTCACCGACGAACAAAAGGCGCTGCTGGCCACCGGCATCATTAAAGCCGAAGGCAATATGACCTCCGGCGACGCGCATCTGGCGGTCAACTTCGCGTTGCTGCTGGAACAAGGTCTCGACGGCCTGCGTGAAAAAGTGGCGGAACGTCGCACACGCATCAACCTGACGGTGCTTGACGATCTGCATGGCGACCAGTTTCTCAAGGGGATTGATATCGTTCTACAAGCCGTCAGTCAGCATATCCTGCGTTTTGCCACGCTGGCTCGCGACATGGCGGCGCATGAAAGCCGTGAAAAGCGCCGCGACGAACTGCTGACGATCGCGGAAAACTGCGACGTTATCGCGCACCAACCACCGAAAACCTTCTGGCAGGCGCTGCAGCTGTGCTACTTCATCCAGTTGATACTACAAATTGAGTCCAATGGGCATTCGGTCTCTTTTGGTCGTATGGACCAGTATCTTTACCCGTACTACCGCCGCGACGTGGAACTGGATCATTCCCTGGAGCGGGAGCAGGCCATTGAGCTGCTGCACAGCTGCTGGCTGAAGCTGCTGGAGGTCAATAAAATTCGCTCCGGCTCCCACTCAAAAGCCTCGGCCGGTAGTCCGCTGTATCAGAACGTCACCATCGGCGGCCAGAAGCTGGTCAACGATCGGGCCATGGATGCGGTCAACCCGCTTTCTTACGCTATTCTCGAGTCCTGCGGTCGGCTGCGCTCCACCCAACCCAATCTGAGCGTGCGCTATCACGCAGGCATCAGTAACGACTTCCTCGACGCCTGCGTGCAGGTGATCCGCTGCGGCTTTGGCATGCCGGCGTTCAATAACGACGAAATCGTCATTGCGGAATTTATCAAACTTGGTATTGAGAAGCAGGATGCTTACGACTATGCCGCCATCGGCTGCATCGAAACCGCGGTCGGCGGTAAATGGGGCTACCGCTGTACCGGCATGAGCTTTATCAACTTTGCCCGAGTGATGCTGGCCGCGATGGAAGGCGGCCGCGACGCCACCAGTGGCGAGGTGTTCCTGCCGCAGGAGAAGGCGCTTTCCAAAGGCAACTTCGCTAATTTCGACGAGGTTCTCGCTGCCTGGGATAATCAGATCCGCTACTACACCCGCAAATCAATCGAAATTGAGTATGTGGTCGACACCATGCTCGAAGAGAACGTGCATGACATTCTCTGTTCTGCGCTGGTGGACGACTGCATTGAGCGTGCAAAGAGCATCAAACAGGGTGGTGCCAAGTACGATTGGGTATCGGGCCTGCAGGTCGGCATCGCCAACCTCGGTAACAGCCTGGCGGCGGTGAAGAAACTGGTCTTCGAACAGGGTGCGATTGGGCAGCAGCAGTTGGCAACCGCACTGGCGCAAGATTTCGATGGCCTAAGCCATGAGCAACTGCGCCAGCGTCTGATTAACGGCGCGCCGAAATACGGCAATGACGAAGACAGCGTTGACGCCCTGCTGGTACGCGCCTACCAGACGTATATCGATGAGCTAAAGCTGTACCACAATCCGCGTTATGGTCGCGGCCCGATCGGCGGCAATTATTACGCAGGCACCTCTTCCATTTCCGCCAACGTGCCATTTGGCGCCGCCACCATGGCCACGCCGGATGGACGCAAGGCACATACGCCGCTGGCGGAAGGCGCAAGCCCGGCGTCAGGCACCGACCATCTCGGCCCCACCGCCGTCATTGGCTCGGTGGGTAAACTGCAAACGGGCTCTATTCTTGGCGGGGTACTGTTGAATCAGAAACTGAATCCGGCGACGCTGGATAACGACAGCGATCGCCAGAAGCTGATGGCACTGTTGCGCACCTTCTTTGAGGTACATAAAGGCTGGCATATTCAATATAACATCGTCTCGCGTGAAACCCTGCTGGATGCAAAACAGCACCCGGACCAGTATCGTGACCTGGTAGTGCGCGTGGCGGGCTACTCGGCGTTCTTTACCGCGCTGTCGCCAGACGCCCAGGACGATATCATCGCCCGTACCGAGCATATGCTGTAAGCGGTTTCTGTCTCGTCCAGCCCCCTGCCGACGCGCAGGAGGGGCTGGAACGGCGGCATGGCTTGGCAGGCGGATATTTTTGTTATAACGTATCAAAAAATCCGAGGGACGCACGATGAAACCACAGCTGAGCGCATTACTGTTAACCCTGCTGGCCGGTAAGGCGATGGCCTTTCAGGCGCAGGTTTCCTCGCCGCAGCCGGCGCAAGCCGGCTCGGCTGCAAACGCCTTTGAATCCCGGTTTTACGGTTTCCATGCCATGGATACGCAGGCGGTCAGCATCGGCAGCTGTAGCACACGGCCGGTGGCCGGCTGTCAATGCGGCTTCTGCACCCTGTTACGCAATGCCGGGGCGGCTAAATAACCCCGTTGGTGCGGCTCAGTCAAGCTGATACTGCACCACCAGCTGGCCTTTCTTCATTTTTACCGCCGTAATCTGCACCTGCCCCAGCTCGGCCAGCGAAGACACGTGGGTGCCGCCGCAGCCATAGGCCGGCAACTCGCCAAACCCCACTTTGCGCATGCCATTTTCCGCCTGCTGCACGCGCGGCAGATCCAGCGCAATCAACTGCGCCAGTTCGGCTTGCAGCCACGCCGGCTCCACGGTTTTCGCACCGCTACCGGGTGCAAAGGTGATACGCCCCTCTCCCGGCCAATGGTGAGCCTTGACCGGTTGCCACCCCTGCCGCTCCCCCAGCCCGCCAATCAGATGACCCGCAGAATGCCAACGCGCATGCAACGCGCGCTGCGCTGGGTCGATAGTCAGCGTAACCGGCCCCAACGGTAACGGCTGGCCGATCACATGCAGCACCTGCTCATCCTGTTGCTGCAATTGCAGCAGCGGCACGCCGTTCAGCCAGCCGCTGTCTGCCGGTTGTCCGCCCCCCTGCGGGTGGAACAGGGTCGCGTCCAGCACCACGGCGTAATTGCCGTCATCCCGCGCGTTGCAGGCCAGCAGTTGGGCAGTCAACTGCAGATCGTCACTGTAGTAATAGCGTCGCTCAGTCATTGGTTTCTCCTTATTCCCGATACCGGCATTATAATCATGTCATAATTAACTGATAATCCGTCGTCAACAGAATGGACTTTTGCGCTGTGATCACAAATCAAACTTCACCGCTGCTGGCCGAAATGGCCGTATTTGCCCAGGTAGTGGAAAGCGGCAGCTTTTCCGCTGCCGCCCGCCGGCTGGGCGCCACACCGTCAGCCATCAGCCGCAGCGTCAGCAAACTGGAGCAGGCGTTGAACCTGCGTTTGCTGCATCGCACCACCCGCAAACTGCGCCTCAGCGAACAGGGCGAGGCGGTTTTTCAGCATTGCCAGCAGATGCTGGCGGCCGCCAATGCCGCCATGACCGTCAGCAGGCAAGGCAACGCAGAACCGCAAGGACTGGTCAGCGTCAGCGTGCCAAAGGCGGTTGGCCGCTTTGTGCTGCACCCGCACATGCCGGAGTTTTTGCGACGCTATCCGCAGGTCGACGTACGTCTGCGACTGGAAGACCGCTATATGGATTTGATTGACGACCGAGTCGATCTGGCTCTGCGCATTACCGATCGACCCTCGCCGGGCCTGATTGGCCGCCAGTTGATGACCGTCGAGCATCTACTGTGCGCCACGCCGCATTATCTGGCACAGCACGGCACCCCGCAGCAACCACAGGATTTGGCGCAGCACAGCTGTATTTACCTGGGAGAAACGCCGCACGACGCCCGCTGGAAGTTCCGCCGCGCCGGTAAAACGGTAACGGTCAAGGTGGGTGGCCGCTATGCCGCCAATCACACCGGAGTGCGGCTGGACGCGGTGCGCCAGCATATTGGCATTGGCAGCCTGCCGTACTTTACCGCGCGACAGGCGCTGGCCGAGGGTGAGGTGGTACAGGTGCTGGCAGATTGGGATTTTCTTAGCAGTTATCAGGGGGGCTTGTGGCTACTGTACGCACCGACCCAGCACCTGCCGGCAAAATTGCGGGTATTTATCGATTATATTGTCAGCTGCCTGGCAGCGGAGCCGCAGCTTAAAGCGCCTTGCGCAAAGTGATGTTGATGCGGTGCGGCCCGACCAGCGAGTGGTAGCCCTCTTTTACCGGCATAATGCCATGAAAACACAGCCGCGACGGACCGCCCCATACCACCACGTCGCCATGCGCCAACGGAATACGCCGGGTTTTATCGCTGCGCTGCAAACCACCGAACTGGAATACCGCCGGTAGCCCCAACGACACCGAGACGATGGGCGAACCAAAGTCATGCTCGTCCTTATCTTGGTGCAACGACAGTTTGCTGCCGGGATCGTAACGGTTCATCAGACAGGAATCCGGCACGTAATGGCCAAAACCGGCCTGTAACGCGGCTTCGTCGGCCAGTGCCATCAGGATGTCGGGGATCGGCGGCCAGCGTTTGCCGCTGCGCGAGTCGCGCTCGGAATAACGGTAGCCACGGCTGTCACTGGTCCAGCCGTTACCGCACCAGCTCATGGCCACCGACATGGTATAGCCGCCGGGCGTGGTCATGTGCCGCCACGGTACCTGTGCCACCACGCTCTGCACCGCCGCCAGCAGTTCGGGGCCGTGGTCACGGACAAACCCATGCAGCACCACCGCACCGGGCGCAATTTCTTCACGCCACGGTGGCGGTAACGCGTCTTCAAACAGATCGAGCGTCATTACCAATTACCTGTTTATATATCCAGTGTTTATTTTAGCGCTAAAAACACCGTTGTCCAGCCTCGATCGCACTGGCCAAAACAAACACATATCCCGTTGAATTATAAATGCATAAATGTTGTTACACTGTCATTTTCGAGCAAGAAACGCCCACTAAATCGCCGCCCCGCCGGGCAATGTGGCGTCAGCGTCGTCAGTAATTCCAGCTCCAGCGTTTGCGCCTGCCAGTCAACCGCCACCGTACGCGCATCAAGAAAATCAAAGTAACGCTGCACCTGCGGATACAGCGCCTTAAACAGGCTTTCCTTGGCGGAGAACACCAGCGTCAGCAAATGAGGAAAGGCTATCGGCTGGCGTTGTAGCCAGGCATGCTCTTGCGTCGAGACTATCGCTTGCCACAGTTGCACCGCGCGCTGTTGCGTCATCAGCGTTTCGACATCCAGCCCGACGCCGCCAAGGCCGTGTTCCCGCTGTACTGCACACAGTACCGTATCAACATTATGACTTAGCGCGCCGGCGACGCCCGGTGGCCAGACCGGCGCACGATGGTCACCGGTGGTGACGGTAACGCCGTGATGATCCAACTGCGCCAACGCCTGCCGCGCCAGACAGCGTCCGGCCAGATACTCCGCCCGCCGCTTGGCCACCGCCGCAGACAGATGCGCCGGAAACGGGATAGCAAAGTGGGAAAACAGGGAATCGTGGTACTCGGCCACGCTGAAACGGCCGCGGATCACGTGGCCGGGATAATCGCTGAAATTCAGCCATTGAATATCGGTAAGGAAACAGGCAGACACGTTGAAACCAGATGAACGGGCAATGCCCCAGTGTAATGCCCCCGTCCCGCTGGGGAAAGGGGCAGACAGCGTTACAACATCTCTTGCATGGTTTTCTTGAAGTCGCTCCAGGCGCAAAATCCCTGGTTATCAGTCGGACAACCTTCCAGTGCCAGCGTCACGCGCTGCGGCGGGTGCGCCAGCGTCAGTTTATCGGCGTTACGCAGCTGTTCGGTGGATTGGTAGACGTATTCGATCTTCAGCAAATCCCGATCCTGTTTGGCATCATGCCAACGCTGGAACACCAGTTTGCCGCCGATTGGGGTTTTCTCATATTGGTTCGGTAACTGATACGATTTGAACTTCATCGCCGACAGCAGCGAGGCAATGTTGGAATCGTGGCCGACCAACACGGTCAATTTCGGCGAATGGGTTTTATCTGCGCCGTTCAGCGCCGAATTAATGTAAGTCAGCAGCGGTTTGGCGACGTTTTGCGCCACTACCGATGAGGTGAACAGCGCATCCTGATAACCGTCTTTCAACTGCGCCAGCTGGCGCCACTGGTCGGGCGTGCTCACTTTGCCCCACGCCACCTGCGTCAGCGGGAAACCTTCGTAATATTGCAGCATAAAGGCGTCAACCAGCGAGTTACCCACCTTTAACGGCCCCGTTACCCCCGGCTCCTTGCCCGGCACCGCACTCATCTTGCTCGGTTCGGCGGTCAGATCGCACTGGCGGTCGGTCTTGCAGGCGTTGGAGTCCTGGTAATCGATAATGCTCGCCAACTGGCGATAGGCGGCCTCCAACTGCAATGAGTCCAGTTTGGCATTCATCGCTTTTAGCGCCTGCTGATTAAACGTTTCGCTGTTATCGGTGATGATCGGGTTAAAGGTCGGGTCCATCTCGCCCATTTTCGCCTGATGATGCACCGCCACGTCACAGCCGGGGAACGCCCCGTTGGTGAAGAACTGCGCGGTGGCTACCGTACGTTGCAGGCTGTTGGCATAAACGTATACGCTGTCTTGCGCCGGGCAGCCCTCCGCTGGCAGCAGGCCGGTTTGCTTTAGCCAGGCGTTAAAATAATGGCCCATATACACTTCCAGCACCCCACCCTTGGTGGTCAGCAGACCTCCGGGGGTGTCCCACGCTGGCCAGGCCTGCGGCGTGGCGTTCGCCAGTACGCTGCCGTTGTTGGCCAACGGTGCGCGCAGGTTGTGGCGGCTCATCACCAATACCTGTTCCAGTTGATAGCCTTCGGCCTCGGCCAGCGCCGAGGCGCTGAACAGCATCGGCAAGCACAGCAGTAACGTTTTTCTTTTCATCCCGCTTGTCCCTATTGTGTGTATTTTTAGTGAGTTAGCTTGAGCTGGCTATCATGGCGGGGTTGTGTGGGCAAATGTGTGATGCAAATCACGGGCAGACAAACCCGCCCCCGCAGAGAGAAGCGCAACGGGCACTGCGCGACAGCAGCTGGCCGGCGATAATGGCGGCAGCCGTACCGTTACACAAGGCCAGACGCACGCCGTTCACTGCCGCCCTATCGGCCAAAGGGCCAATAAATCTGCAAAAAACTCAAGCAATTGCGCATTCTGTAAGCAAACAGTCACAGAATGCGTAATCGCCCTTTGACATGCCCCCGGCAGGTCGTTATGATTCCCGCCGTTCACACGATTCCTCTGTAGTTCAGTCGGTAGAACGGCGGACTGTTAATCCGTATGTCACTGGTTCGAGTCCAGTCAGAGGAGCCATATTTAGAGAAGCCCGCTTAAGGAAACTTGAGCGGGCTTTTTGCTTTTGGGGTGATAAGGCGCTGGGCATCACCGACTCCCCATAAAGGTGAGGATCGATACTGTCGACTGTTATGGGAGCTGTCCAATCTTCATCTATTATGTGCCTGGCTCCGTTGTTGGCGTAAATATATCGAAAACAAGCATAGGCACAATTTAAATTACAGGCTCGAAATACCTAGTCGTGCCTCTCCTCCTTGTGAGAATCTGAGGGCGGAATGCCGATCTCTACCTGGCCAGGATAGCGAGCGAAGCGTTGTTCACTACTGCCATATACCGGCTCATAATTAGCCCACAACCAATCACCAAAGTGGCTACGTCTATAATCTAACTTAGCCTGGTGAATTTCTGCCTCGGTATTCATAACAAAGGGGCCCTCCGCGACAACAGGCTCATTCAAAGGCACACCTTGCAGCAACAAAAACTGAACTTGTTTTTCTCCATAATTAGCAACAGGCAAGGGTTGTAGCGCATCAACCTGAATCAATTTACTGGTGCCAACCGATTGTGAGTCGATTTGTAACCCCATACCATCGAAAACATACAAAGTACGCTGGTTTTCATTCAATCTAGCTGCTGGGAGGGTTAATGTAGCGCCTGGTTGAAGAGTCACTAACCAAATTGCTACTTCTGCGTTGTCATCAGCTGCCCAACTGTTCTCGGGGGGAGATGGTGGGCGCAACGCTTGGTTTTGATCCAGAAGATGTAATTGCCCAGCAATTACCTCAACGCTAGCTCCATTGTTGCAGTAGCGGGGAATAGTTTCTGACCAAAGCATTTTGAAAGCCGGTGGTACCATTTTTTTATGTGACGGCAAATTTAACCAAATTTGAAATAATTCCAAAGTATTAGTTTTGTCCGTATGTACTAAAGGAAACATTTCCGCATGTTGTATGCCTTGCCCCGCAGTAAGCCATTGCACATCCCCTGCTCCGTATCTTGCCATTCCCCCTAGAGAATCGGCATGGTCCACGTACCCAGAACGCACTATTGTAACGGTTTCAAAACCACGGTGAGGGTGGGCCGGAAACCCTGGCACAGAATGACCATGATACATACTGTATCCATGTAAATGGCTGAAGTCATTACCCAGCGTTCGATCATTAAGATGATGAAGGTCGATTCCCAACTGGCCGTTACCCTCTGGATAATTATCTATATGATAAGCGCAGAACAGGAAAGGATCATTCCCTCTCCAAGGGCGATTAAGTTCACTTACATGTAAGATTAAATCTTTCATAACAATATCCTTTTAACCACACCTATATTATTTCAACCAAGAATATGAAAATTTATTAGTACGCTATGGAAAACATATAAAACAATGAAATCAAATCAAGTCACTAGCAATTCCAAGTATAATTTTCCCCTTTACGTGCCCTGCCTGGCTTTTACTATAGGCGTCTGCCGCCTCTTCTAAGTCGTACACACTGTCGATCGTGGGGGTTATTTTACCTTCAGCTACAAACTGGTTGATAACGCCCATATATTCACCTTGAACCCCTCGCATGAATACTCCCTTCTTATTTTCCTTGACTGCATCATTAGGTATCACCGGTTGACGTAATAAACTGATTAACAACCCGCCGTTGCGTAAAGCAGACCAGGAACGCGCTTCCAAGTCATCGTTGACGATATTCAATACAACATCCATGTCGTGCACAATATTTTCAAATGACTCTTTCTGATAATCGATCACGTGGTGAGCACCGATTTGTTTTACCATGTCTACATTGCTTGACGATGTTGTAGCCCATATTTCTCCACCTGCAAGTTCAGCCAATTGGACGGCGTATTGACCAACACCACCAGAGGCTCCGTGAATAAGTATTTTTTGTCCGGCCCGTATCTGCGCTACATTATGCAATGCGGAATAAGCTACCTGTGCTCCACTAGGGATAGCAGCAGCCTGAAGTAAACTGATATTATCAGGAAGCTTAGCGACCATACCTGGCTGCATCACCGCATACTCCGCAACCATAGCATGGGCACGGCCATAAACCCGATCTCCTTCCGAGAATCCTGTCACTCCCCCACCGACAGCTTCTATAACACCAGCGCCTTCAAAACCTGGAACAAATGGAAAAGGGGTCGGCATAACTTGCTTCATGGAACCAATAATCAACTTCCAATCCAGAGGATTAACGCCAACTGCCGCAACCCTGATCAATAACTCTCCATGTCGTACTGTAGGTTTAGGCTCTTCAGTGATACTTATCTGGCTTAGCTCGGTATAGTCTTTTACTTTGATTAGCCGCATACATTAACTCCATATAACAAGATGGCTGACATGATTGGAGGTGTGGATTTAATTAATTGCAGAATGATTTAAGTTACCTCTGCAAATCCCTCCATGAATAATACAGGCTTTAGATAGGGTAATTACTCTAGATGAGATATTTTTTGCAAGGCTTCAGATATAGATAATTCTCGCTGCTCAGCGCTAATCGCGACGCCATCAGCAGTGATAACTTCTGGGTTTGTAATGCCCAGGAACAGAAATACGCTTTTGAGATAGCTCAGCGTATGTTCAAAACTCTCCGTGGGCGAACCCTGACCATAAAAACCACCGCGCGCAACCGCAAGAATTACGCGTTTATTACCCACTAACCCCTCAGAGCCTTGAGAGGTATAACGGAATGTTTTACCCGCTACCGCAATTCTATCAATCCATGCTTTGAGCTGACTCGGAACGCTGAAATTATATTGCGCAACGCCTATCACAATAATATCGGCAGCAAGAAACTCATCAAGAATCTGTGCTCCCAGTGCCAAATCCTTTTGTAGAGTTACTTCATGTTGGCCACCTTCATTCTGGGCAGCGGCCAAATAGGCACCAGAAAGATGTGGGACAGTATCTGTCGCTAAATCACGATAAGTTACCGTGAGTCCCGGTACAGTGTCCTTTACTTGTGCAACAACTGCAGCAGACAGAACGCGACTGACGGAGTTGTCAGCCAGAATACTAGAATCAATGTGTAAAAGTTGCATATTTCAATCCTTGCGCAGTTTAATGAAACCTAACTTGTTGAATAAAAACATAGGAACAAAATGTGCGTAGCATACAATTTGTTCTCGATGTTATACTATGGCAGGTAACGAATCTAAACAAGGAGGCACTTTTTTGGGCGATACGAACAAATTTGTTAGTATTGAGACATCACTACACTCTGATACTAATTGCCGGGCTGTGGCCGAAACGCTCTCTCGCATAGGAGATAAATGGACTGTCCTTGTGGTTTACGCATTGCGTGATGGGACTCTTCGATATAGTGAGATTCGTCGCGCTGTTAGCGGAATTTCTCAGCGCATGCTGACACTCACATTGAAAGGGTTGGAGCGTGACGGCATTGTCGACCGCACCGTATATCCTACTATCCCACCATGTGTGGAATATAAATTAACTGATTTGGGTTGGAGTCTGCTCGTTCCCCTGCAGATGCTGTTCCAATGGGCTGTAGATTGGCAATTTCTTATGCGTCAAGCAAGAGAGAAATTTGATGCGAAAAAATAAACGTATTTGTTTTTTCGCAGTGCCGTCAAATAGCCGGGTGTTGTTATATCATTCAGTTAATTAAGGCGTTATTTTTGCTACGATTACTGGCCTTTGCCCTCATTGTGATTCTGCTAATATTTACCGAAATGGTTCCAGCCCAATCGGCATGAACGCTTCGAGTATTAATGCGGTCACCGTGTTCGTTATAAAGGGATGAAAAAATATTGATAGCGCATTGCCAGCCAGGAAGAGTGAATACGGCGTGGGTGCTTTTTCATAAAATCCATCAGCTCAGGAGCCAGAGGCTGAACCTAGTGCATATTGCTGCGATCAAATAGCCTCATGCCCGTGCTGCTGGAAAAAAGAGGCTATTGTGTAGTGGCGAAATCAGTCGAGAATAACCGGCGCGACGGTCAGCAGTAAATTGGCAAAGCGGCGGGTTTCGCCACTGGCAATCACCAGCAGGGTCATCTCTGACTTGACCTGACTATAGAAGGCTTCCCGCTCCAGATAGGTTACGGAACAGGAGGCCGGTAAGAGAGACAGGTATTCCCCGGCAATGGTATTTTCAAACGACGTCGGCCAGCTCATCATCATCGCCTGCTCAACGTTAATGATTTGCAGCAATTTTTCCAGAATAAGCGAGGCGGCAACGGTGCCTGGTGCCAGATTCAGATAGACAACCTCAACTCCCTTGGGGGCATTACTTTCAAAAGCATAGTTTGCATCGGCAATGAGGATCTGTGTTTTATGGCCACATTTAGCAAGGCTGCTGATGAGCTGTGGATGAATAATCGCTGATTTTATCATGATAACAACCCGTGATAGGAAAGCTGGCGTGTTACGCCAGCAAAAAATGGTTACATACGATAGATGCCACCGTTAATATCAAGAGTGGCGCCGGAAATAAACCCGTCATATTCTGAGGCCAGGAATTTAATGGCGCGTGCGACATCGTCAGGATTACCCGCACGCCCCAGTGGGATGTGCCGTACGGTATCTTCGGCAGACTCCTTAGTGGTATGGCGATTATGGAAACTTGTTCCCAGGATAAGGCCCGGAGCTACCGCATTAACGCGGATGTCGTATTCGCCAAGTTCTGCGGCGAGGGAGCGAGTCCAGGACAAGATGGCGCCCTTGGTTGTAGAGTACACTAACGAGCCCGAGTGACCGCCAGTGCGCCCCGCCAGAGAGGCGAGGTTAACAATGCTGGCACCATCACTGGCTTTTTTCAGGTACGGCAAGGCACCCTGGGTGATATTTAGCATAGTGGTCATATTGACATCTATAACCTTTTGCCAAAAGGCAGAGTCAATCTCGCCCAGCCATTTACGACCAACCAAACCCCCAACGTTATTAATCAGGATGTCAATGCCACCAAGGAACTCGGCTGCGGTATTGACGCATTTCTTCGCTTGTTCTTCAGATATAAGGTCACCACCAAGATAGGATGCCTTCACACCGCGTGATTTAGCCAGTTCGACCAACTCTTTAGGGCCTGACTCATCGCTGTGATAATGGAGAAAAATATCGCATCCTGCGTTGATTAACTGCTCGGCAGTAGCTTTGCCAATCCCTTGTTCTGCACCGGTGATGAAGACTTTCTTACCCGTCAGATTTCCCATGATTAATTCCTCGTTTCTTAATACAGATAAACAGAATCAGGAGTGGATAACGCCTTCCCGTTGCTTAGCGCAGTAGAAGATGCATACCATTCCCGTGATAAACAGACATAGTGATAAAAAGATAAGGCCAGGGGTTGTGCTCTTTGTTGTGTCTTTCAGTAAGCCAACGACGTAAGGTGCAACGAACCCTCCGAGGTTGCCAATACAGTTGACAACGGCTAAGCCCGCCGCTGCCGCACCGCCGGTTGCGACATTGGCTGGCATGGATAAAAAGCACGGTACGGCGGTATAGATCCCAATAGAGGCGATACACAAGAAACCAAGCGCAACGAAGACGCTGTAGTTAAAGAACGTAACAGCTCCTGTCAATCCAATGGCTGCGATAATCATGCTGCAACCCGCAAAGACTGCGATTTTTTTAGTCTTGGTAGCCCATAGACTCCAGGGGTAGACCAGACAAGCTGCCAGACCATAAGGAATAAGTGCAATCAGGCTGACGTGGAAAATATCGTTACCCGAAATGGTGGTAATAATAGATGGGAGCCACATGCCAAATCCGTAAATCCCACATACCATACCGAAGTTAAGAATTGCATACAGCAGGTATTTGCTATTTTTCATTCCCTTAAGGAAGTCGGTCAGTGTGATTTTTGAGCCTGAGCGATTACGATCGGTGCTTTCAATCAGCCAGGCTTTCTCTTCAATATTAAGGTAGTTAACATCGCGCGGCGAGTTTTTAATAACAAAAGGAATAATCAGCCCAATAATAATAGGCGGCACCCCTTCCAGAATAAATAGAAGTTGCCATGGTTCAAAACCTAACCAACCGTGCTCGATGTTTAGAATAAGACCGGAAATAGGTGAGCCAATTGCATTGGAAAGCGGCTGAACAATAATGAACAGACCGAGGATTTTTGTTCTGTATTTCTCCGGAAAAAATACAGTAAAGTAATAAACAACGGAAGGAAAGAACCCCGCCTCACACACACCGAGCATAAAACGGCAGATATACAGTTCCATCGGTGTTCTGACAAATCCCAGGAGAGTGGCAAACACTCCCCACGAAATCAGTATTCTGGCAAACCAGATACGTGGGCCAAATTTTATGGTGCCGGCGTTACTGGGGATTTCAAATAAGAAGTAGCCAATAAAAAAAATCCCTGAAGCAAAGCCGAACGCAGACGCTGTCAGGCCAAGGTTATCTTCGAGCGCACTGGCGGCATAGGCCATATTGTTACGATCCAGAAAGGCCAGAAAATAAAGTAGGATCATAAGGGGGACAATGTTAATTGTAAGCTTTCTTATTGTGCTGCGCTCAATGTCTTGAGCTTTATTTTGGTTCATTGTTTCTCTTCCAATTTGGTAAAATGGAATAGTAGGATGGTTTTTTTAATAAGAGTTTATAAAATAGTAAATAACTTTTTTGTTAACCCATTTTTTCTATACAATCAGAAATAACCTCATCCAAAGACCTATCAATGTTAATAGTAATAATATCTGATTCGTTGCTATGGGGAAGCTCCAGTGTTTCAAACTGGGACGTTAACATTGATGAACGAAAATAATGGCCTTTACGCTGTTTTAATCGCTTCTCTATTACCTCATAGCTGCCGTTAAGGAATAAAAATCGAATGCCGGGGTTGCCCGCCCGCAATATATCACGGTAACGTTTTTTCAGCGCAGAGCAAATAATCAACGATTGAGGGTTGGTTCTTAACATAGAATAACCCGCGGTATTCAAGGCCTCCAGCCATGGCTCACGGTCGGTATCGTTCAGAGCCTGACCTGCGGCCATTTTATCGACGTTGCTGCGAGGGTGCAGAAAATCTCCGTCAAGATAAGGTATATCGAGCTGCGCTGCCAGGCGACGCGCCACAGCGGATTTCCCGCTCCCCGAAACGCCCATCAATATCCATAGTCGGTGAGTTTGTTCGCATATTGCAGGCTGTGCTGTGCTGTCCTGTAACGTCTGTTGGTTGTTGTTCATTGCGCCTTTCCTCTGAATTTGTGTGATACCCGTCAGGAAGATGCTCCTTGCTCACCATCGATGAAAACCAATTATTTATATAGTGTCTCTGGTTACGCTTCCCGTACGGAATGACGGCAGACTAATGACGGAGGAAAAAGGAACTCTCCCGGCGGCAGCGTTGGATCTTCAATCCTATGGAGCAGCCGCTCTATCATTAATGATGCCATTTTATTTAAGGGTGGATTCACTGAGCTCATAGCCGGCCAGGTTAACCCTGCAAGCGGAATATTATCGATACCGATAACGGATATTTCCCTGGGAATGTCGATACCGGCATCGCGCAACCCTGCAAGCAGACCAATTCCCAGCGCGTCGTTAATGGCGACCACGCCGTCTGGACGGGGAGTGATAGCTAAAATGCGTTTTGCCAGAGCGTACCCCAGGTCGGTCATTTCTGTGTCGCCATATCCACCCAGCGCTTTGCCTTCGACAATGCGATGCAGCCCCGTTAAATTATGATTACGAATTACCGTCTGAAACCCATCGATTTTGTGGCTACGACTCATGCTCAGGCTGGCTTCGGTGGCAAACACAATATTCCGGCAACCGCGTTCAATCAGATGTGAGGCTGCCAAACGCCCGGCTTCGACGTTGTCCATTGAGATACTGTCGAACAGGCTTATATCGTTACCGACATTGTAGGCCAGACGATTGTCATAATTAATAATAACCATGCCCTGCTCGGCGGCTTTAGCAAAGTGCGTTTTACGGATATCGCTGGCGGCAACAATAATACCGCGCACACCGTGGGCGAACATATCCTCAATAAAGGCGCGCTCTTCATCTTCCTGCCGATAGGTATTCCCCAGCAGTACCCGATAACTATGTTCTCTGGCGGCTAAATCGACTTCGCGCGCCAGAGCCGAAAAACTGGGGTTAACAATGGAGGGGACAAGCAGTCCGAACATATGTACTAAGCCAGTTTTAAGCTGCTGCGCTATGCGGTTTGGGTGGTAGTTCAACGCATCCATTGCCTGTTGAATGCGAAGTAGAGTGGAATTGCGCATCTGATCGGTACGGCCATTCAGCACATTGGAAACACTACTTACAGAAACGCCAGCGTAAGAGGCGACATCACGAATATTGGCCATTTTTCGCACCTCCCGATGTTAATGTGCTCAAGATACCAAGGGCATTAAATTCAGCCTGTATCGTTTTAGTGAAGCGTTACATACGAATTTATAGCGGAAAGATCGCCTTCACAAGCTGAGAACGGCGGCATATTGCAACTGGATTGCCTGTTTGTGAAAGCTATCAAACATGTTGTGCGACAGTGACTAAACGTTTAGAAGAATGAGCTGTTTAGTGATGGTGTTTAGAAAAAGAGTGACCCGTTTCCTCATTGTCTGACGCATCGTGGACTTTGTAGACCTCCGCTTTTGGCACAGGGCTGCTGTTGCAGCCCTGACAATCTTCGACTTCAATCGATTCAGAAATCTCTAACGCATCATCGACTTCAATGTCCAGATAACGGACTGTGCTTTCCCGTTTCCTATGGCTCCACAGTAGTTGGATCACCCGGAGATTCTTGGTCTTCTTGTAGATCAGGTAAGGTTTTTTTCTTCTCATGGAATGTGTGCTGTACAGCGAATCGTCGAGGCCAAGCTTTGCTCCCCACCCATGAAAAATACGGTTGTATTGCCGTCGCGCGTCTTACCTTTCAGTTCAAGCCGGATTCGGCTCCCCCAGATATGAGATATCTGAAGTGGTCTTTTTTGGCCGACGATACGGCCTTTGTTCCACGGTGACGTGTTCATGCTCCAATCCCCTGCTATGTGGGAGATTTGAGCATGGTCGTCCCTCATGAGCGAAAAGCGGACATTCCTGATTCGATTCCAGTGAATGTTAAAGCTCCGCTGCGAGCGTATGGAGTGATGTAAATGCCTCGTGGATTCATCGGAGCCTGTGCTACTGATTCATGCAATATTCGCAATAGTTAATTGTTTTTTACCTCTAATATCCTTTTGTATGCAGGTTATACAATCCTGCCGTACATTTTCTGATGAGGATTAATGATGAAACCTATCGGTATTATTGGTGGCGGGATGATTGGCAGTCAGGTTGCGAGACTTGCGGTTTCTGCAGGCCTTAATGTCATTATCAGTAATTCCCGTGGACCGGACTCCCTCAGGGAGCTGACTGATGAGCTCGGACCGCTGTCGCGGGCAACAACCACCTCGGAACTGGCTGCACAAGCCGACATCATCATTGCGGCCATTCCCCTTGTTGCCTACAAGAAGCTCGATGCCGATGAGCTCGCCGGTAAGATCGTGGTGGATACCATGAATTATTATCCGGAACGTGACGGGATTATGCCGGAGATCCGGACCGCTGAGATTGCAAGTAGTGAGCTGGTACAGTCACATCTGCACAATTCTCAGGTCATCCGTGCACTGAATAATATGGACTGGGTTCGTCTCGCCAGCCGTGCCCGGGCGGCTGATTCAACTGAAAGGAGCGCTCTTCCTGTCGCAGGGAACGTGAAATCAGCGAAACGTCAGGTCATATCACTGATCGAGGCGCTGGGTTACGACGCCGTTGACATGGGGCCGCTGTCAGAAAGCTGGCGTAGCGAACCTACTATGCCCGCCTACGTGCTGCCGTATATGGGCGAAATTCCTCGCCAGTTTGATACAGTCAGTGAGAGGGAGTGGTTCATGACTGCGCCCGGCGCACAGGTCTCCGCGCTCTATCTCAGAGACCTGCTGGCCAGAGCCGTACGACATGACAAAATGTTTGGCAGTACGGCCTCCCTTGCCGGTGCGTCGCTGTAAATCACGGGAGTCTGAATCAATGAGTAAAATCAAGGTAGGGATCGTTGGCCTTCAGCCTGGCCGCAGCTGGGCCGCGCTGGCCCATATGCCGGCCCTTCAGCATCTCTCTGACGACTTTGAAATTGCAGGCGTGGCAAACTCAAGCATTGAAAGCTCACGTGTCGCGGCTGCTGCCTGCGGGATCCCGGTCGCTTATGACAGCGTGTCGGATATGGCTACCTCACCGGATATCGATCTCATCGTGGTGACCGTCAAAGTACCGGGTCATTTAAGTGTACTCAAGGAAGTCCTGCAGGCCGGGAAACATGTTTACTGTGAGTGGCCGCTGGGGAAAAATATGCAGGAGGCAGAGACTCTGGCAGCGCTCGCACGCGAAAAAAACGTGCTTGCCGTAACCGGAACCCAGGCCCGGGTGAACCCCGCGATACGTGAGCTCGCGCGTCTTGTCAAAAGTGGTTATGTCGGCACGCTTCGTTCCGTCTCGGTCTCAGGCTGGGGCAGGATTTGGGGCGACCGGATTGAATCGCTCGCAACAGATGAATATCTGCTCAGGCGGGAGAACGGTGCCACCATGCTGACTATACCGTTTGCGCATACCCTGGCGGCTTTTCAGGATGTCCTGGGCGATATTACCAGCGTGTCTTCCATCCTGGAAACGCGCATTCCTCAGGTCTATGCCCCAGAAACGGGCCAGTATGTCAGTATGAATGCTGCTGACCAGATTATCGTGACTGGCTCGCTGATCGGCGGTGCTCCCTTCTCCATCCATTTCCGCGGTGGGGAGCCCAGAGGTACCGAGGGTTTTGTCTGGGATATTCACGGTAGCGAGGGCGACTTACGTATCACAGGAGAAAATGGCATGACCCAGATTATGCCGCTGACGCTGACGGGAGCGCGTGGAGACGATAATACCTTACATCCGTTGCCGGTTCCCGACGATGATACGGTTCCTGCCGGACTGGTAAGCGGGAATGTGGCCCGCATCTACCAGCGGCTTGCGGCGGATCTGCGCAACGGCACACGTACTGCACCGGACTTTGACGATGCGCTGGAACTGCATACCCTGCTGGATATCATCGTTCGAGCCAGCAAGAATGGCGAACGTCTTCCTGTCCCGGTCCATAACCGCGCGCTGCCTTAGTTCCTCAGGCCTTCCGCGCATGCCAGGTACCGGATAGCGCCAGCTGGCTACAGATGGTATCAATAAACACCCGCGTCTTGGCCGGTACCAGGGCGCCGGGGGGCATCAGCACATAAACGCTGACTTCCGCCGCGCTGAGCCACCGGGGCAGCACGCTTTCAAGCGCGCCGTCATCGAGTGCCGGTTTAACCATCCAGTCTGGTAAAAGAGCTATACCGGTTCCCTGGCGTACGGCCATCATCAGCGCTTCACTGGTATTGGTTGTCAGCGGCCCCGTGGGTGTTATCTGCGCGCGTTCCTGTCCGTTCTCAAGCACCCAGTGAGGCCAGTCCGGATGGCTGGTAAACCCCAGGCAGGCATGCTGCTCAAGTTCTTCAGGCCCGGAAGGTATACCATGCTCCTTCAGATATCCCGGGGAGGCAACCAGCTGACTGCGAAACGAACCCAGTTTGCGCCCCGTGAGAGAGCTGTCCCGTATAATACCGACGCGGACAACGGCATCGAAACCCTCTGCCACAATGTCAACCCGCCGATCGAGAAAATGCGCATCCAGTCGTATGTCAGGATACGCCTTCAGAAAGTCCGGAATAACAGGGGCTATGACTTCCCTTCCAAAGGTAACTGGCAGCGAAACCCGCAGCACCCCCTGAGGGGTGGTCGCGAAATCGCCAACTTCCCGACTCGCTGCGCCGATCTCATCCAGTGCGGCCCGCGTACGTTGCAGAAAATATGTTCCGGCCTCTGTCAGAGTCACGCTGCGCGTTGTTCGCACAAGCAAACGTACGCCCAGACTTTTTTCCAGATGGCTTACCCGACGCGATATCACTGAAGCATCTCGACCAAGCCGGTCGCTCGCTCCGGTAAAGCTACCGGCCTCGGCCACGCAGACAAAAGCCGTCAGGTCATCAAAGTCCTCAAACATAATTCATGCACCCCACACAATAATAATTTGCAATTTACCCTGATTATCATTTTATGAGCAAATTATAAAATTGCCTTTCTGACTAAATGAGAGGCAAAAATGATGAAAACATTTCTGAGTATTGGTTCCGGACCGGGGATTGGAATTGCAACTGCCACCCTGTTTGCCCGCGAAGGTTTTCGCGTGGTTTTAACATCACGTAACAAACATTACGTTTCAGAGCAGGTGGAAGCATTACAGGCGGCCGGATTGCAGGCAGAAGGTCGCTACGTCGATGCCAGCGATATCAACAGTATCGATGAGCTTATCCACACGGTGGAATCGCAAACCGGCTCGGTAGATGTGCTGCATTTTAATTCAGCTGCATTGCACGATGGATCGCTTGAAGCCCAGACGGTGGAAGGGTTTATCCAGGATCTAACGGTGAATATTGGTGCTGGTTTTGCTGCTGTCAAAGCCGTCACTCCCGGAATGACTGAACGCGGAGAAGGCACCGTCCTGATAACCGGCGGCATTTTCGCCACCCAGCCCAATGCTGATTATCTGTCCCTGAGCGTCGGCAAGGCCGGTGTGCGGAATCTGACTCACGGCCTGTTTGATCTTCTCAAAGACAGGAATGTTCATATTGCGACGGTTACAGTCGGCACACTTGTTGCTGCAGGTTCGGATGAGTCGCATGCCGTTGCCCGGACATTCTGGAATTTACATGCTGAGCCGCAGGACAGGTGGTCGGCGGAAGCGCAGTATCCGGCAGCCTGAAACGGCTTCTGATTACAGGCCCCACATCAGGGGGCCTGCATTTCTGTTTCTGGCTCAGGAGATAGCATGACCTCATCACACATCGTCTTAACTGCACGACAGACAGCCGTTTTTGCGGCGGCAGCGGCTTTTATGGTCGCCAATATTTATTACTCACAACCGCTGCTGGCCGTGATTGGACAGCAGTTTCATACCCCCTCTTCGGACACGGCTCTCCTGGTAACGTTGACGCAACTGGGTTATGGCCTTGGTGTGTTGTTTCTGGTCCCTCTGGGGGATTTTATTGATCGACGCCGTCTGGCCTCGGTAATGGTGCTTCTGTGTATCACTGCGCTGGCGCTGACTGCTGTCAGCCAGAGCTTCTGGTTTTTCGCTGTCGTTCAGCTGTTTCTGGGGCTGGCATCAAGCGCGACGATGGTCCTGATCCCCTACGTGGCCACGCACACGCCTGAAAAGGAGCGCGGTCAGCGGGTGGGGCAGATGATCACCGGAATGCTCCTGGGAATACTTCTCGCCCGCACGATTTCAGGATTGATCGCCGATGCTCTCAGTTGGAGAGCGATGTACCTGCTTGCGACGGTTGCTGCAGCTACCGTTCTGATTATCGTGAGAAAAATGATGGTGCCAACGGTTATTTCAGGCACAAAAATCGCTTATGCCGGACTGATCGCTTCGATGCTCTCACTGTTAAAAGAACACGAGGCCCTCCGGGTTCGGGCCTTCTACTGCATGATGGGGATGGGGAGCTTCAGCATCCTTTGGACAGGACTTACGCTCTTTCTGTCCGGCGCTCCGTATTATTTTCAGCCTTCAACCATCGGACTTTTTGGCCTAATCGGGGCTGCCGGTGCCACTTCAGCGGGTATTGCGGGCAGAATCAGCGATAAAGGCCACACAGCGGCTTTAACCGTGGGACTTGCTGTTTTACTGCTGCTTTCGTGGGGACTGATGATGGAGGCCCGGGTCTCGCTGCCGTTTCTGACGGGGGGAATACTGATCCTTGATGTTGCCGCGATGGGACTGCAGGTTGTACATCAGTCCGTGATCTACAAACTCAAACCCGAAGCCCAGTCACGCATTACCTCCATCTTTGTTACGTCAGGGTTTATCGGCATGTCACTCGGGTCCGCTCTCAGCAGTCTGGGCTTTCGTCACTGGCAGTGGAACGGGATCTGCGCATTCGGAGCTGCGTTACCGGCGCTTATGCTTATTCATGTTGTGTTTAAAAAAATGAGTCAGTTATTCGCCAGATAGCCAGAACTCTTTCCACGTTGTTCTCCGTGATTTTTGACAAGAGCACTCCCCCTCACAGTAAAAGGTAGACGGTCGTGCAAGGCCAAGGCTGCTTACTTCTATCGACTTCTCCGACGCTGCGGCAAGGCCAGCGGAAAAGCCCACCTATGTTAACAACACAGGTTTGGGGCTCTGTCTTTATCCATGATTTGGAATATCTGTTGAGGGGGCTTTTACGAACAGTTTTAGCGTCGGCTTTGGCACAAAGCCGACCTCCCCCCCTCTAGATTAATGAACACATCTAATAAACCCTAGCTAATTACCCCATCTAATCGAATAAATCAGTTTGCGTTATGCTTTTCCAACACAACAGCTGAAGGATAACGTCATGCAAACGGTAAAACTGAACAACGGTATCGAGATGCCCCTGCTGGGCTTTGGTGTGTTTCAGATGTCTGATGCCGCTGAATGCGAAAGAGCCGTTATTGATGCCATCGATACGGGATACCGCCTGATCGATACCGCCGCGTCTTACCAGAATGAAACACAGGTCGGGAACGCACTGAAACAGAGCGGTATCGCACGTAACGAACTCTTTGTAACGACCAAACTTTGGCTACAGGATGCCAATTACGAAGGCGCTAAAGCCCAGTTCGAACGTTCCCTGAATCGACTGCAACTTGATTACGTTGACCTGTACCTGATTCACCAGCCTTACGGTGATGTCCATGGGGCATGGCGTGCCATGGAAGAACTGCATCAAGCAGGAAAAATTCGCGCCATTGGCGTCAGCAATTTTCATCCTGACAGACTGGCCGACCTTATCGCATTCAACGAAGTGGCCCCTGCGGTAAACCAGATTGAAGTTAACCCCTTCAACCAGCAGCTACATGCCGTTTCGTGGAATCAAAGCCGTGGCATTCAGCCGGAAGCCTGGGCTCCGTTTGCTGAGGGAAGAAATGGCCTGTTCCAGCATCCCGTATTAACGGCGATTGGTCAGAAGTACGGCAAAAGCGTGGGTCAGGTTGTACTGCGTTGGATCTTCCAGCGAGGCATCGTTTCGCTGGCAAAAACAGTGCGTAAAGAACGCATGGAAGAGAACATCAACATTCTCGATTTTGAACTCAGTTCTGAAGATATGCTGCAGATTACAGCTATCGATACCGCAACCAGCGCTTTCTTCTCCCACCGCGATCCTGCCAGGATTGAATGGCTGACTGGCCGCAAACTTGATGTGTAAGTCGTGATAAAAGAGGGATTCATTCAATGCAAAAACGTTATCTAGGTCAATCCGGACTCGAAGTTTCCGCGCTTGGGCTCGGCTGCATGGGCTTAAGCCATGGCTACGGCCCGGCGACCGATACTCGTCAGGCTATCGAGCTCATTCGCACAGCGGTTGAACGTGGCGTCACCTTCTTCGATACCGCTGAAGTGTATGGCCCCTTTCTTAATGAAGAGGTGGTCGGTGAAGCCTTAAAACCAGTTCGTGACCGCGTGGTCATCGCCACCAAGTTTGGTTTTACTTTTGGCGACGACAACAAGCAGCAGATTTTAAACAGTCGTCCGGAGCATATCCGTGAAGCTGTGGAAGGATCATTACGCCGTCTTAAGACTGATGTCATCGATCTGCTGTACCAACACCGTGTCGACCCGGAGGTCCCGATTGAAGATGTTGCGGGTACGGTGAAAGACCTGATCGCTGAAGGCAAAGTTAAACATTTCGGTCTGTCCGAAGCGGGTGCACAAACCATTCGGCGTGCGCATGCCGTACAACCGGTCACGGCCTTGCAAAGCGAATACTCAATGTGGTGGCGCGAGCCTGAGCAGGAGATCCTGCCATTGCTGGAGGAACTGGGCATTGGTTTCGTTCCCTTCAGCCCATTAGGCAAAGGCTTCCTGACGGGATCGATTAAGCCAGGAACCACTTTTGGGAAGGACGATTATCGCAGCACCGTGCCGCGTTTCGCCGAACAGGCGATTGCAGCCAATGAAAAGCTGGTCTCATTGCTGGGTGAACTGGCGGCAGAGAAAGCAGTGACGTCTGCACAAATCGCGCTGGCATGGCTGCTGGCACAAAAGCCGTGGATTGTTCCTATCCCCGGCACCACCAAACTGCACCGGCTGGAGGAAAACCTGGGGGCTACCGACATCATTCTTTCGCAGGATGACACGCGACAGATAACCCAGGCGCTTGAAACGATTAAAATCGTCGGCGAACGTTACTCTCCTGAGCACCAGGCCCGCGTAGGCCGGTAATACCCGCACGGGTCCGCTGCGATTGGCGGGCCCGTTATTCCTGATAGCGAAGTGCATCGATCATCAGCGCAAAAGCGGGCGGATGCTGCTTGCGGCTCGGGTAGTAAAGATAATATCCGGGAAAAGATGGGCACCAATCCTGCAGAATCTGAATAAGCTCTCCTGACTTTATATAATCCTGCACCCTGTCTTCAGGTATACAGGCGATGCCAAAACCGGATAACGCCGCATCAATCCTTTCCGCCTGCAGATTAAACGTGACCTGCCCTTCCACTCTGACCCGTAACGGTTTCCCTTCTCTCTCAAACTCCCAGTGGTAAAGTCCACCGGCAGTCGGCAGGCGCATATTGATACACCGGTGATTTTGTAGCTCATGCGGCGTTTCGGGCGCGGTGTTAGCGGCAAAGTAGGATGGTGCTCCCACCACAGCCATTCTCATGTCCGGCCCAATTCTTACCGCAATCATGTCCTTATCCACGCTTTCGCCCAGGCGGATCCCGGCATCAAAACGCCCCTCAACAATATCGACAAAACCGTTATCAACCACCAGTTCAACATTGATTTCCGGATATTCCCTGAGGAAGGGTTTTAGCTTCGGCCATACCAGACTTCGCACGGCATGTTCCCCGGCAGATAAACGGATATTGCCGGAGGCGGTGCCGTTCAGTTGAACCAGCGATTCCAGCTCCTGCTCAAGATCGGCGATACGCGGTTCAAGACAGGCAATAATTCTCTCACCGGCTTGCGTAGGGGCAACGCTTCGGGTCGTACGGGTCAGAAGGCGGATATTCAGCCTTTCCTCCAGGACCTTCATCGCGTGGCTGAGTGCAGACTGAGAAACGCCCAGCTTACCCGCTGCTTTGGTAAAACTTCGCTCTCTTGCCACCACAAGAAAGATTTGCAGTTCGTTGAAGTTTTCTTTGAGCATCGGTGATTTCCTTATGGGGGCATTCCCTTCATCGCACATTCATGAAGGGTGTTCATAGACACAATCATTTTAGCCCCATTACTGACGATAATGATAATTGATATTCTGACCGTATCGAAAATAAGGCTGAATTATCAGAAGGTTTATCATGAAAATACTCATTGCAGGGGCGACAGGAAGTATTGGTCTTCATGTCGTGAATACCGCTATTGAAATGGGTCATCAGCCCGTCGCGCTGGTCAGAAATAAACGCAAAGTAAAATCGCTTCCTCGTGGAATGGATGTTTTTTACGGCGATGTTTCAATGCCTGAAACACTCACCGAATTACCGAAAGATATTGATGCCATCATCTTCACGCTCGGTTCCGATGGGCAGGGTCGTATTGGTGCCAGAGCAATCGATTACGGCGGAGTGCGTAATATTTTACGAATTTTCAAGCATACGTCTGTTCGTATCAGCCTGATGACCACGATTGGCGTGACTGAACGGCTCAGCACCTGGAATCAACACACTGAGGTACATGACTGGAAAAGGCGTGCCGAGCGTCTGGTCAGGGCGAGTGGCCATCCCTATACCATCGTCAGGCCCGGCTGGTTTGATTACAACAATGATGATGAACACAGAATCGTTATGCTTCAAGGGGATCGTCGCCATGCGGGAACACCGGAAGATGGAGTGATATCCCGCAAGCAAATCGCCCAGGTTCTGGTCTGTGCCCTGACCAACGACGAGGCAAAAAATAAAACGTTCGAGCTGGTGGCTGAGCGAGGCGAAGCACAGCAGGAGCTTACCCCACTGTTTGCAGACCTGCAGACTGATGATCCACAAAAAATGATGGGGTTTTAGACATAGACAATATGCCTTTGCGTGAAGAACCTGGGTGCATTATTAACGAACTGAACCTGTATTCAAAAAAGTTAACCAATCTACAACCCTGACAACTTTGCCATATAGCGGTCAGCCTTATGACAGCGTTGGTCTGTATATTTGAATATACAGATGGAGGAATTTACTCCTGATACAAGTCCAGTTTATAACGTGTTGTTAAATGAGGTACTAAATATGAAAACACTCCTTATTACTACATTGGTCATGGGGTTTATTTCAGTGAAGGCTGCATCTACCGCTCAGGAAATCAATCATGCAGATGGGAAAGAAAAGATGAGAAACGGCCGCCCAGAACGACGATAGGCATGCCGCTCCGTCTGCACCATCCGCTACCAGCGCGTAGTCTGCATATCGATCACAAAGCGGTACTTAACGTCGCCCTTAAGTATACGGGCAAAGGCAGCCTCGATACCTTCACCACCGATTATTTCTATATCGGCGGTAATATTGTGCTCGCCGCAGAAGTTGAGCATCTCCTGGGTTTCCCGCATGCTGCCAATCGACGAACCACTGATGCTTAAACGTCGAAACACCATCGGCGTAATATTCGGCGAGAGGTGTGGCTGGTCTGGAATGCCTACCAACACCAAGCGGCCATTGGTTTTCAGCGCGGCCAGATAAGGATCCAGATCGTGCGGTGCCGCTACGCAGTCAATAATCAAATCCAGCGAGGTTTGGCAGGCGGCCATTTGCGCGGCATCGCGCGACACCACCACCTGTTTTGCCCCCAGACGACGGGCATCTTCGCCCTTCTCCGGGGAGGTCGCAAGGCGTCGACCATCACGCCCACACCGCCGATATCTCCGGGTTTAAAATGGCTGACCTGGCCGCCAACCTCTACCACTCGCCCGGCAATCTCATGCCCAGGCACCAGCCGATACCCGCTGTTCACCACGACCGTTAATCACCACCGAGGCGCCGGCACGCGCCAGCCCTTCTGCTATGGCCCGGCCAATGCCTGCGGTGGAGCCGCTAACGATAGCCTTTTTGCCATTCAATTCGATTTTCATCTCTGTTTCTCCAGCGTCGGTATCGGGGCAATCTGCCTGACCAACCGGCCAGGCAGTGTGAACCTCACTATGCAGGTTACTGCTCGGCAACCCGCGCTTCTGCCGCCTGGGCCAAGCGTTCAACCCATTCCTGGTGATAACGGTACAGCGCACCAGGGTGTTTGCGACCGAGCGTTTCCAGGAAGAACTCCCCTTGTTGCGTCTCTTCGGTCAGCAGATGGCAGCCGTCCGGCGTTGGCGTGATAACCCAGCCGTGATAGGCGCTGGAGTGCGTGCTGTCGCCGTCGACGGTTGCCGACCAGGCGATCCTGCGGCCCGGCACATATTCCGTTACCACCAGGCTCATCGGAAAACCCACCGTCACTCGGTGGTATTTCGTGCCGGCCTGGAGCTCGCTGTCGCCGGAGAGAATTTTCACCTGGTCTTCAGGGGGGAAATAGCTGACCCAGTTTTCGGCGTCGACCAACAGCGCCCACACCACCTCTGGCGGGGCTTTGATGTCAATATCATTGAGCGCATAGATAGGCGAGATCCTTGGATCGAACTGCTCTGGCCAAATTACATGGTCGTACATGGTTAGCTGTCCTTTTTGAAAAGGTCTTGAAAAATAAGCGGTGCCCACTGTTGTTCTCTTGCCTGCACCAGCAGCCCGCCTTCGGCTAACTTGCCAAGACTGACCGGCGCGTAGCCGAGCCGTTGCACCAGCGCGGCCACGGTCTCCACTGCGGCATCATCATCCCCTGCTAGGAAGATCGCGCGCCGGCCACCGGCGCTAGCGGGTTCCTGTGCCAATTGTGCGGCGGGCAGATGATTGAACGCCTTCACCAGCGTCGCCCCCGGCATCGCCCGTGCCACCACCGCCGACGACGGCTGGCCGCCCAGTTCGGACAGTGGGATGCCGTAAGCATTGGTGGCATCGATAACAATCTTGCCCTGCCAGTCGCCGAGGGCAGCGGCAACATCACGGTGCGCACGGAACGGCACCGCCAGCAGGATCAACTGCGCCTGCAGGGCATCGGTCAGCGTCTGGGGAATGACGTGCTCTGCCAGCGCTACGGGCAGCGATGCCAGCGAGTCCGGACCACGGCTATTTGCCAGTCCAACGGTGATGTGCTGGCGGGCGAATTGCGTGGCCAGGGCCATCCCGACGCTGCCGCTACCGATAATCGAATACCTCATAAGACCCCCTTTACTTCGCCGGTTTGAGATTGGTCGGCTACCAACAGGCCGGGACATCCCGCGCCGCTAAAGAAAATCCTAATGATTGCCAATACATCTGAGAAGACGGTAAATTGAGATACCAACCATCGTTATTTGAGATGTAGGAACGGCTAATGCTTGATGGCGTCTCTCTCGATCAGCTCAGAACTTTCATTACCGCCGCGGATGAAGGCAGTTTTTCGGCGGCGGCGCGGAAACTCAACCGGGTGCAGTCGGCGGTCAGCGGCTGGGTCAGCAGTCTGGAAGATCAGATCGGCGTGATGCTGTTTGATCGCTCGGCCAAGTTTCCCAAGCTGACGCCGGCAGGGGTGCTGTTACTGGCGGATGCGCGCAATATCGTCGCCGGCGTCGACACGCTCAAGGCGCGGGCCAGGCAGATGACCTCCGGGGTTGAGGCCGAACTGTCGGTGGTGGTTGACGTGTGTTTTCCAACTTCGGTGGTCAGCGCGGTGGCCAAAGCGTTTGCCGTTCGCTTCCCATTGACGCCGCTGCGCCTGTTCGTCGAAGCCCTGGGCGCGGCCTATCAACCGGTGCTGGATGGCCGTTGCAGCCTGGGTATCCTGCCGCCGCTGCCGCAAACCTTCCCTTCGCTGCTCAGCGAACGGCTGGGAGAGGTGCCGTTGGTCGCGGTGGCGTCGGCCAGTCATCCGCTGGCCCGTTTCGAGCGCCGCATCCCGCGCAGCGAACTCAGCAAGCACCGGCAACTGGTGCTCTCGGACCGTTCGGAACTGACCACCGGTCGAGATTTCGCCGTCGCATCGCCCACGACCTGGCGTCTGGCCGATCTGTCAACCAAACATGCCTTTCTCAAAGACAGCGTCGGCTGGGGGGGAATGCCCTTGCATATGGTGGAAAAAGACATCGCCGAAGGTACGTTGGTGGTACTGGATGTAGATGATATGCCACGCACCGGGTTCGTATTGACCATGTCGGCATTCCACCGCCCGTCGCAGCCGCCCGGACCGGCCGGAGTCTGGTTTATCAATCAGTTAAAGGCCGAATGGCGGCAGCCCTATCTGGTTTAGCCTGCCACCTGCGGCACTGGCCGTGCCGCAATACAACGCCTGGTGCAGGTTAGTCGTGTTCAACCAGCAGCAGCTCCACGCCCAGGGCCTCAAGCCCCCTGCGCATCTCGTCGGGGATGGCGGTGTCGGTGATCAGCACGTCGATACGCGCGGTATCGATAATACGATGCAGCCCGACGCGATTGAACTTGCTGGAATCGGCTACCGCGATGATGCGTTTGGACACCTCGCACATCCGGCGATTGAGGCGCGCTTCATTCTCTTGATGGGTGGTGACGCCCTGACTCAGGCTGAGACCGTCAACCCCCAGAAAAAGCATGTCGAAATGGTAATTGTCCAGCGACAGTTCGGCCTGTGAGCCATAAAACGACTGGGAACTGCGGCGCAGATGCCCGCCGGTGACCAGCAGTTCGACCTCTGTAGCGTCCAGCAGCGCATTGGCAACGTTCATACCGTTGGTCATGACGATAATTTCTTTTTTGTCACGTAGCTGCTGCGCAATTTCGTAGGTGGTGGTGCCAGAATCAAGAATGATGCTGCTACCGGTAACCACCATCTCGGCAGCCTGGCGGGCAATGCGCTGCTTGACCGCCAGGTGTTCGGTTTGCTTGGCCTCAATGCTGCGTTCGCTGGCCAGTACCGGCGGTTCGCAAATCAGCGCCCCACCGTAGGCCCGGGTGGCAATTCCCCGCTTTTCCAGAAATGCCAGATCGCCACGAATGGTCACGGTCGACACGTTAAACTGCGCCGCCAGCTCGCTCACCTGCACCGCTCCCTGCTGTTTCAGCAAGGAAATTATTTTTTCCCGCCGCTCACTGGTACCACGAACGCTTTTTTTATCACTCATGCTCATCGTCTGAAATGACCCATTACACCGTCAGGTGTGGTTGAAGATAAATCACTGGGCAAAAACGGCCGCCGCGCAATGCTATGCCAACGGTACGGCAATCCCTTCCCTTACGAACCCTACCATATTCGCCGCTAAACGACGATGTTGCCCAAGGCATTTGCTTTGTTTTCTTTTCCTTGCCGGTTAAAACCCAAGATAAAAGTTTCGTTATCTTTCACTTGTGTCTCATCAAAAATAAAACCGCGATCACAACGCTTACACTTTCTTTTCGTTACGGCAAAAACCTTATTGATCTTTCTTTTCGTTTTTATTAACGTCATTTTTAGTTTACAAAACGCCAAAAAGAAACAAAACGAAAGAAATGAGGATATATGACACGCTTAACCGAGCTGATTGCAAGGCATAAACAAGGCGAACATATCGGGATTACCTCGGTCTGTTCCGCCCACCCCTGGGTACTGGAGGCAGCAATGCTGCATGCGCGCCAGCAGCAGACGCCGTTGCTGATTGAAGCCACCTCGAATCAGGTTGATCAGCATGGCGGCTACACCGGCATGACGCCGCAGATGTTTCAGCAGCAGTTACGATCGCTGGCGGAAAAACTGGAGCTCGATCAGGCCCAACTGGTGCTGGGCGGCGATCATCTTGGCCCCAACCGCTGGCAACATCTGCCAGCCACTCAGGCGATGGCGCAGGCGTCGGTGCTGGTTGAGCACTACGTCGCCGCCGGCTTTCAGAAAATTCACCTCGATTGCAGCATGCCCTGCGCCGACGATCCGCAGCCGCTTAGCGATGAAACGGTTGCCGAGCGCGCGGCACAGCTGGCTTACGTTTGCGAACAAACCAGCCTGGAGATCTTCGGTAAAAGCGAGGTGGTATATGTGATCGGCACCGAGGTTCCAGTACCCGGCGGTGCGCAAGAGGCCTTGGATACGCTCGCCGTCACCCAGGTTGACGCGGTGGAGCATACGTTGGCAGCACACCGGCAAGCCTTTGCACGCCAAGGACTGGCGGATATCTGGCCACGGGTTATCGGGCTGGTGGTGCAGCCGGGCGTGGAGTTTTCGCACCATGGCGTGGTGGATTTCCAACCCGAACCAGCGGCGGCGCTAAGCCACTACGTCGCTGACCAACCTCATCTGGTGTTTGAAGCCCATTCCACCGATTACCAGTTGCCGCAGGCCTACCGCAGTCTGGTGCAGGGGCACTTCGCCATCCTGAAGGTCGGTCCGGCGCTGACCTTCGCGCTACGCGAAGCCTTGTACGCTTTGGAAAACATGGAGCGCGAACTGCTGCCGGCGACGCAATGCAGCAACCTGCGCGCCCAGCTTGAGCGGGTGATGTGCCAGCGGCCAGACGCCTGGGAAAAATATTATCACGGTAGCGAACGGCAACGGTATTTCGCGCGGCATTTCAGCTACTCGGATCGTCTGCGCTACTACTGGCCCGATAGCACGGTGCAGGCGGCGGTTGAACGCCTGTTGGGCAACCTCGGACGCCAGCCCTTACCGCTGCCGCTGCTGAGCCAATACCTGCCGATACAGTATCGCCGTGTGCGCGCCGGGCAGTTGCCGGCCGATGCCCGCAGTCTGGCGCTGGATTGTATTACCGATGTTCTGCGCACTTACACCGCAGCCTGCCAGTGAGATGGCTATTCAGGAGAATCATATGTATCAACAACCCACCGCTACCTGCTGGACAGAGCGGGAAATCCGTCAGCAACCCGAGGTGTGGCTGGCCACCGCCGACGCCATCGAACGGCAACGTCAGGCGCTGGAGAGCTTCCTTGCCCCGTTGCTGGCACGTCCCGGCCTACGGGTGATACTTACCGGCGCGGGATCGTCCGCGTTTATCGGCGATACGCTGGCGCCGATGCTGGCACGCACCCTCAGCGCGCCGGTGCAGTCGATCTCTACTACCGACATTGTCAGCGATCCGGCCGGCTTTTTGCCCGCCGACCGGCCGCTGTTGCTGGTGTCCTTTGCCCGTTCGGGATCCAGCCCCGAGAGCCTGGCCGCGGTGGCGCTGGCCAACCAGCACAACGCCGACAGCTACCACCTACTGATCACCTGCAACGCCGAAGGCGATTTATACCGCCGTCATCATGATCAGCCACGGGTATTGGCGTTGGCGCTGCCCGCCACTACCTGCGATCGCGGCTTCGCCATGACCAGCAGCATGAGCAGCATGATGCTGGCCTGCCTGTGTGCCTTTAACGTTGCAGGCATCGACCAGGCCGCAGTGCAGGCGCTGGCGCAAAGCGTGGCCGCCTTGCTGGAAGCAACGCGTGATGTGACGCGCTCGCCGTTACAGACCGCCGATGCGCAACGGGTTATCTGGCTGGGCAGCGGCGCACTGCGCGGCATCGCCCACGAAAGCGCGTTGAAACTGCTGGAACTGACCGCCGGGCAGACGGCGGCGTTCTATGAATCATCGCTGGGCTTCCGCCACGGCCCCAAGTCACTGATCAATCAGCAAACGCAGGTTATCGTCCTGATGTCCAACGACCCCTACACCCGCCGTTATGACGAAGATCTGCTCAATGAGCTGCGTAACGACGGCGTGGCATGCCGGATTGTGGCGCTGGCCGGCAGGCCGTCGGCGGAGATCGAACGGGGTGAGCATATCTACCTGCCCAACGCACAGGGCTTCAACGATGGCCAGCTGGCATTGGGGTTGCTGGTATTCGCCCAGCTTTATGCCTTGGCGCAATCGGTGCATTTCGGCATGACGCCGGACAATCCTTCACCGGAAGGGCGAATCAACCGGGTGGTGCAAGGGGTCACTATCTACCCTTGGCACGCGCAACCATAGCCTCAGGAGTGGACAACACCATGGCGATTATCTCAACCAAATACTTATTGGCTCAGGCGCGTAAACAGGGCTGGGCCGTCCCGGCATTCAACATTCACAACGCAGAAACCATCCAGGCGGTGCTGGAAGCCTGCCGGGAACGGCAATCACCGGCGATTCTGGCCGGCACGCCGGGTACCTTCCGTCATATCGGCTGTCAGGAAATGCTGGCGCTGGCCGCAACCTACGCAACCCGTTATCAGCTGCCGGTGATTTTGCACCTCGATCATCATGAGACCTTTGAGGATATCGCCAGCAAGGTCGACGTAGGGGTGAGAAGCGCCATGATTGACGGTAGCCATCTCCCTTTTGAACAAAATATCCAACTCGCCGCTCGGGTAGTGGCATATTGCCACCAGCGCGACTGCAGCGTGGAAGCGGAGCTCGGGCGGCTGGGCGGGATCGAAGACGATCAGGACGTTGGCGAAGCACAGGCATTTTTGACCGATCCGGCGCAGGCGCTCAGTTTTGTCGAACGCACCGGCATCGACAGTCTGGCGGTGGCGATCGGGACCGCGCACGGCATGTATGCCCAGCGGCCGAACATCGACTTTGCCCGTTTGCAGGAGATCGGCGCACGGGTGGCTATCCCGCTGGTGCTGCACGGCGGCAGCGGCGTGCCGGACGACGACGTCAGGCAGGCGATTGGTCTGGGCATTGCCAAGGTCAACGTCGGCACCGAATTGAAGATTGCCTTCGCCGACGCGGTGAAACGCTACTTTGCGGTGCACCCCGATGCCAGCGATCCCCGTTATTACATGCGTGAAGGAATGGATGCCATGAAGCGCGTTATCCATGAAAAAATCACCCTGTGCGGTGCTGAGGGGCGACTGAATGCGGGAGGTGAACGGTGATTTACCTGGGGGTTGACGGTGGCGGCACCAAAACCGCCTTCGTGTTGATCAATGACGCCGGCGATGTGCTGGCCCGCCATGAAGCGGCAACCAGCTACTACCTGAGTGTCGGCATGGACGCCGCGCGCAGCGTGGTGCTCAACGGCATTGGCGAAATCTGCCATCGTGCGGGTATTACCCCCGCCGATATCAGCTTCACCTTTCTTGGCCTGCCGGCCTACGGCGAAGTGTCGGCCGACGTGGAGCGGCTGGATGCGATAGCGCAGTCGCTGCTGAACCGCGAACGCTACCGCTGCGATAACGACATGATCTGCGGCTGGGCCGCCAGTCTGGGGTGTCGCGACGGCATCAACGTGGTATCCGGCACCGGCTCAATCGCCTATGGCGAATACCGGGGGCGTAGCGCGCGCTGCGGTGGCTGGGGCGAGCTGTTCAGTGACGAAGGCAGCGCCTACTGGATCGGCTGCCAGGCATTGAACCTGTTTTCGCGCATGGCCGATGGGCGGTTGAAGAAAGATCTGTTTTACGATCTGATACGCGAAAAATATCCCTGTCGCAACGATTTGGATATCTGCGATCTGGTGTTCAACCAGTGGAAAGGCGACCGCGGCAAGATTGCCTCGCTGGCGCCTATCGCCTGTGAAGCGGCGGTCGCCGGCGACAAGCAAAGCCGCGCCATTTTCTTCCTGGCGGCCAAAGAGCTGGCGCTGATGGTGGATACGCTGCGTGAAACCCTGCGTTGGCACGCCGATGAAAGCGTACGCGTGTCCTATTCCGGCGGCGTATTCAAATGCGGCGACGTGATTCTGGAGGCCTTTGCCTATGAACTCGCAAAATTGAACGGCAATTATCATATCTGTCTGCCTGAATATCACCCCACACTCGGCGCGGCGATCTATGCCGCGAAACTAAACGGTACGCCGCTCTCTGGGCCGGCGTTGGGCAAACTGTCACACGGTGAATAAAATGGTCAATAACACATCCTGGATCGTTTATACCTTTCTGGTGGTCATTACCTGGGGAATCTGGGGAGCATTCAGCGCCTGGCCAACCACCCACTATGGCTATCCCGACCAGTGGATCTACATCATCTGGTCATCAACCATGCTAATCCCCTGCTATTTCGCGCTACGCGGCCAGCGTTTCGATACCTCCGGCACCGCGATTCTGTATGGCTGTCTGATCGGCTGTACCGGCGCCGGCGGGCAACTGCTGCTGTTCAAAACGTTGGCGATGGGCGCCCCCGCCTATCTGGTGTTCCCGATCATTTCCATTTCTCCGGCCATCACGGTGCTGATGTCGCTGGCGTTGCTCAAGGAGCGGATAAACCGGCTGGGCGGCCTGGGGGTACTGCTGGCGCTGTTGTCGATCGTCATGTTCAGTATCAGCAGTGGCGACGGCGATCGCGACGGGGGCCTGCTGTGGCTATTGTATTCGGTGGTGATTTGCGCGGCATGGGGCGTGCAGGCGTTCTTTATGAAACGCGCCTCCAACCTTGGCATTGCCGACAGTTCGCTGTTCGGTTATATGACGCTGACCGGGATCCTGCTGGCGCCGGTTGCCTGGCTGATGCTGGCCGACAAGGGCGCCAGCTATCCGTTGATGGCCACGCTGGCTACCGCGTGCATTCAGGTATTGAACGCCGTTGGCGCACTTTGCCTGGTGATGGCGCTGTCGCGCGGTAAGGCCACCATTATCGCCCCCTGCACCAATGCGCTGGCACCGGTATTGACCGCGGTGATTTCCCTGATCGTTTACCAGTCGATGCCGAGCAGCTGGGCAATCGTTGGTATTGTGCTGGCCATTTCAGGTTCGACGATGATGGTCTATTCCGAAGAAAAGCAAAATGCCGCCAAGCTGAGCACTGCCCTATAACATATCAGCCATGATTAATATTTATCGAGCCATGCGCCATTATTACCACGGCCGGTTATTTTATTAATGCAGCAAGCGTAAGTTCAGACATTATTTTTAGATAAAAGGTATTTCAGGATAAACATCGATTCCCTGCGCTGGCGCAGCGAACCGCTACGCCCGTTATCTTACCGGAGCCTTTAATTAATGAAACGCTTACTTTCCGTCATCTGTGCCATGTTACTCAGCGGTGCCGTACATGCCGCAACCATAGACTCCACCCGCGACGAAGCAGCCGCCGAACGGATAACCACGCTGGCGCAAACGCCGCCGATGGGCTGGTCAAGCTGGAACTATTATGGCGACAGGATCAATGAAAAAATTATTATAGATACTATCGATAAAATGGTTGCCAGCGGTTTGCGCGACGCAGGTTATATTTATGTCAATATTGATGACGGCTGGCAAAAATATAAAGGTTCGCGCGCCGACCATCCATTAACCTATGACGAAAAAAAGTTTCCACGGGGTATTAAATACCTCGCCGACTACGCTCACCAACAAGGCATGAAGCTGGGCATTTACAGCGGGCCGGGGAATTCCACCTGCGCAGGCTACGTCGGTTCTGAAGGGCATGAAAAGCAGGATGCCGCCATGTTCGCCTCGTGGGGGGTCGATCATTTGAAATACGACTCCTGTTGCAGTCACCAACAGGCGAGTCAGGCGGTACTAAAAACGGTGTTTGGCGCTATGTCCAGGGCGCTGCAGGCTACCGGCCGGCCGATTGTCTATCATGCCTGCCACTGCGGCTGGCAGAACATTTGGCAATGGGGTGACAGCGTTGGCGCAAACCAGTGGCGCATCGGTCAGGACATCAGCGACGACTTCAATTATCCCGGCAACCGCGAAGGTTACTACTTTGACGTGCTGGACATGATCGATCGTGGCGTTGGCCTGGAAACCTACAGCGGCAAGGGGCATTGGAACGACTACGATATGCTGGTTATCGGGCTGCATGGCCATTCAAAAGAGCTGGTCGGCACCGGCGCGTCGGACACCGAATACCGTACTCACTTCAGTATGTGGGCGATCCTCAGTTCGCCGCTGCTGATTGGCGCCAGCCTCGACAATCTGAACGCCGCGGATATGGCCACCTTGAAAAACAAGGAAATCATTGCGCTGAACCAGGATCCGCTAGGGTTGCAAGCCAGGCGCTATGTCAATAACGGTGACCAGCAGATCTTTGCCAAACCGCTTGCCGACGGCTCCTGGGCGGTGGCGTTGCTCAACCGGTCGGGTCAGACTGCCACCATGACTCTCAATCTCCACCAGGATCTGGATCTTCCCTGGAAAAAAACGCTGGTGCGCGATCTGTGGGCTCACCGCGACGTGGCAACCGTGACCGACAGTTACAGCAGCGAAGTGCAATCGCATGAAGCCAAAATGCTGGTTATCCGCAGCGGCTGGTAAACCGCACACATTGTGGGCCCCTGCTGTGGGTCCACGATGCGGTGTGCGGCCACGCCAAACGCCGCTTGCTGCGGCGCCATAGGCACAGCGCAGGCTCACGCACGCTGCTGCCTGCAACCTCGACAACAATAAACCGCCTCGCTAGCTGACGAGAATAATAATGAACCAGATAAAGGCCCTCGCCTCGAGCCTGCTCGTATGGGCTGGCACCGCCTGCGCCCAGCAGGGTGACGCTGAACACGCCGACAGCAAGCATGACCAGCCGCCGCTGCTTGCCGCCCCGCCAACGTCGCCAGCTGCAGAAAGAACCTGGCACATAACCACCGGCCTGTTGATTGAAACGGAAAACGTCGAAGGCCAATCGGATAATAAAGGATTTTGGGAACCCACCCTATACCTTGAGGCGGCGCGCGGCAACTGGAGTATCTATGGTTCCTTTTATCAAGAGAACCATAATGGCGCGCACTATTACGGTTCTCAGGGGCGCAGCGACTGGTTTAACCAGTACGAAATTAATTTACGCTATCTGATCGCCAGCAATGCCGCCTACGATCTTGGTCTGATGGCCGGCGTACGCCATTACCAGTGGCAATATAAACAGCAAGGTGGCATAGCCCGCTACCAGACGCAGCGCTATACCGTGCAACCCGACTGGGAAATCCGGCTTGGCGACCAGGTCCGCTTTAGCGGCTGGCTGGCGCTGTATCAATATATCAATCATGTAAGGCAGAACGCGCTGACCGACAAGGAACTGGAGGGTGAAACCGGGTTTGGCTACCAGGTCAACGACCTGCTCAGCTTCAAACTCAATTATTATATCGATCGCGGCTGGAATAGCGGCAGCGATCGGCTGGCGGAGTTTTCTCAGCAGGAGCTGCGCCTGTACGTTCCGTTGACGCTATCGCTGTGGCACACGCCCCCGATCGTGACCCCTTATCTGCGCCATTCGCTGAATACCTCTGGCTATAACGTTGAACAACAGCGCAACGACGGCCAAACCGACACCCGCATCGGCCTATTGCTGGAACAGACGTTGCCGCAGGGTATTGCGCTGAGCCTGGAGTATGCCTATGAATTGCAGCGCTATCACAGCGCCGCTGACGATGTGGGCAGCAACGGTAAATATCACTATACCGGCGTAGGTCTTTCCTACACGTTCTAGGCCGGTTGACCAGCAGTCAGGTTCAGCGTGGCGCAGTGCCGTCCACCAGGTCACTTTCCACATCGCGCTGGCTAATGCGCACCAGCAATGCGCCGAACAGCGCCAGATCGAGCAATAGCGCGAAAGAGAAACTGCGCCCTTCCAGGCCGCCGACGGCCTGTTTGATCGCCAATACCAGCACGCAGGACAGCAGCGCGAGCAGGCCATATACCAGCAACCGTACCCGCCCAGACCGAGAGCGCATGCTGCCCTGATGCAGTGCCGCGCCAACCATGCCTTGCCCCACACCGCTGATCGCCACCGCCGGCAGTAGCACCAGCCAATCACGCTGGGCATGCAGCGCCAGCACCACTAGCAACAGACCTGCGGCGGCGATCAGGAACCCGTGCATAATCCCCGCCAATTGTCCGGTATGGCGCCAGCGGGCGGTGGCGATACCGGCGGCGGTGGTCAGCGTCAGCGTTAACAACAACGCCAGGCCGTACAGCAGCCCGCTGCCGCCATACAGCGTCACCAGCAACAGCGCTTCGGCCGCCAAACCGCTATAAAAAATGCCGCCGGCAATCAACCGGGGTTGTTGCGTTGCCTGGCGACATGCGGATTGAGAAGATAAACGCATAATGACTCCTGCGGTGTAATCGAGATAAGATGAAATAAACTGACTTGGTCTGTTCGCGTACCATTAGGGTATCTCTCGTACAATCAGCAGATCAAAGTCATTGATTTCATCCATAGATGAGAAAAACTCAGCATGAGAAAACCACGCTTACCACCGCTGGGTGCGTTACGCGCGTTTCACGCCGTTGCCGGCTGTCTGAGCTTTAAACGGGCAGCCGACCAGCTCGGCGTGAGCGCCACTGCCGTTAGCCATCAGATACGCCTGTTGGAAACCTCGCTGGCGTGCCGGGTGTGCGAGCGCAGCGCCCAGGGCGTCAGCCTGACCGCCGCGGGCCAAACCTTATACGCCGGCACGCAGCGCGCCTTTGCCGCACTCGAGGAAGCCACCGCACAAATTGCCCATGCCAACCAGCCGCCGGCGCTCACCGTCACTACCACCTCGAATTTTCTCACCCACTGGCTGGTACCGCGCCTGGCTGATTTCAAAGCACAGTTTCCGCAGATTGATCTGCGCCTGCATACCAGCGTTGAACGCGTAGATTTGACCCAGCACAGGGTAGACGCAGCCATTCGCTACCGTGAAACGCCAGAGACCGACTTGCCGTGCACGCTGCTGCATGAAGATCGCTTTATCCTGGTCGCCAGCCCGACGCTGCATATCAGGCAGCTCGACGATCTGCGCTCGGTGACATTGTTCCACGTCGAGCAGCGCCATGTGCCCGCCGATGCGCCAGACTGGTCACATTGGCAACGGCTCTACGGGCCGCCGGATCTGAATATTAACGCCGGGCTGCGCTTTAGCGATGAAACCCACGCGTTGCAGGCGGCGGTTGCCGGACAAGGGGTGGTGATCGCCAGCCAGCTGCTGGCGCAGGATCAGCTGCAACGCGGGGTACTGGTCGCGCCGTTTGCATGCTCGCTGCCCGGTGCGCGCTACTATTGGGTCACCGGCGAGGACAGCGCCGAACGTGAGGACGTGGTTGCGTTACGGGAATGGCTGCTGCGACAGATGGCGTCAGCATAACCGGCCGGTCAGACAATGTCCGCAGATCTCCACCGGCGGTAAAACCGGCGGCCAGTTCAATACTCGGCCCCAAAAAAAAAGCCCGCCCAGTAGCAACTGAGCGGGCTTTTGCAGGTTGTCGATCAGGCTATTTGCAGCACATCCTTGACGAAAGCCACGATCTCGGGCTTTTTGCCGTGCTCGAACAGGCAACGCTGGAAGCGCTCGCCACCCACCGCCGTCTTGACCAGCTCAGGGTCGATGGCGCGCAGCGTAGCAAGATAGTCCTCTTTCATCACCGCGCGCTTTACCTGATTGAGAATACCGGCGTTGCGCACCTGCGGCTCTTTGCGCTCGACCGGATAGCCTTCGCCCTTACGGCCGGTAAAGGCCTTTTCAAAGATATAACGCACGTTGAGTTCCGCGCCCCAGCCGAAGCCTTTGGCAAACGGCAGCGACAGCGCATTGCCATTGTTGATCTGGGCAAACAGAAAGGCATCAGCCGGATCGATGCAGTAACCGCATACCACGCCCGGGTGGATATTCAACGACATCAAGGCCCCCTGCCCGGTGCCACAGCCGGTAACGACAAAGTCCACCGCTTCGGCATTCAACAGAATGCTGGCCATGATGCCCAGATGAATATAGGTCAAATGGTGATCCTGCTCGTCACTCATGCCGACGTTGAACACCGCATCCTGATTATCAGCGGCAACGGCCTGCAGTTGTTCCAGCACCAGCGCATTTTTGCCTGCCTGGCTGTTTTCCATCATCAGTGCAATATTCATGGTTTCCTCTCTAAAATCGATGGGTGTCATGCAGGGTTAACGGGCTAACCAGCCGCCGTCCACTGCCAGGGTAAAACCGTTGATGTAATCGGAAGCCGGCGACGCCAGGAACACCACCGGCCCCATCAAATCTTGCGGCAGACCCCAGCGCCCCGCCGGAATACGCTCCAGGATCGCTGCGCTGCGCGCTTCGTCGTCACGTAGCTGTTGCGTGTTGTTGGTGGCCATATAGCCCGGAGCCAGCGCGTTGACGTTGATGCCGTGGCTGGCCCATTCGTTGGCCAGCAGACGCGTTACTCCCATCACCGCACTTTTTGACGCAGTATAGGAAGGCACGCGAATGCCGCCCTGATAAGACAGCATAGACGCGATATTGATGATTTTGCCGCCGCGCCCTTGCGCAATGAACTGGCGGGCCACCGCCTGCGACAGGAAGAACACCGTTTTGATGTTCAGGTTCATCACTTCATCCCAGTCTTTTTCGCTGAATTCCAGCGCATCCTGGCGGCGGATGATGCCGGCGTTGTTGACCAGAATATCGATATGACCGAACTCGGCCAGCGCACGCTCCAACAGTGCAGGCAGGCCCTCCAGCGAGCCAAGATCGGCTTGCAGGCTGAGAAAACGGCGCCCAAGTTCGGTCACCTTGGCGATGGTTTCCTGCGGCTCAACCAGGTTGATACCGACGATATCGCAGCCCGCCTGCGCCAGCCCGATCGCCATGCCCTGTCCCAGACCGGTATCACAACCAGTCACGATAGCCACCTTACCCTGCAATGCAAAATTATCGAGAATCATAGCGTTTCCTTTGTGCTCAAGGCGCCTGCGCCTGTGTCGAAGAGGGATCCGCGGCTCACCACCCGTACTGCCGCCGTTGTCACCCGCGGCGACGCGTTCAACGCCGCCAAACCGTGATGATGAAGAAAGTCTATCGTTTCTGATGGCGCCGATCAACAAAATAGAAACGTAGTTTTATTTTAATTAAAACTAAAGACCAAATATAAGCTGGCGATACTATGCTTGAGCTGCAACTGGCTCTTCAGGGTACTTTCCTTTCGGCGATAACCGCCCCCCCAGAGAGGGGACGTTCCAGATCGGGTTTAACGGAGGATCACAGCTGGGAAGCCGCCGTCGGTTGGCTGATGCCAGCCTCGGGAATGAGGTTCATTTTCTGGCAGATTTTGCTGTTGCCCCAGCATTGTTCATACGGCAGGCCTACCAGTTTTTCGATCACCGCCCGCGCCTCTGGCGTAATGTCAGCCAATTGACCGCCGGCTTTAATGCGCGCCACTTCGTCCAGCACCACGCGGTGCGTCTGGCGGTTGAGTGTCATTTGACTACTGAATACAATTGCCACCAGCGCCAGAATCGCCACGCCGGCAAAGAACACCCAGGAGATCGCCACGATCGCCGTCTCCGGCTGAGTATGCGCTTTGGACTGGAAGCCGTAATAACTGAGGATCGCGCCCATGGTAAACACGATGATGGAGCGCACAATCTTGCCGGAGAAGGTCATCGCGCCAGCGTAAATCCCCTCGCGCCGGCGGCCGGTAAACACTTCGTCCACGTCGGCCAGGAAGGTATAAACCGTCCACGGGATGTAATACACCCCGCCGGTGCCCAGGCCGAACAGCACGGTAATACCGATAATCGCCATGGTGGCGATGTGCGTTGGCAGGTTGAAGAAATGCAGCAGCGAATAACACCCCACGGAAAACATCACGATACCAAGCGCCCAGTTATACGGTTTGCTGAAACCTTTTTTCACGCATAGGCCAATAAATACCGCGGTGGAAAACAGTTGCAGCATGGCGTTCAGGCTGTTCAACCCCGCCAGGATAGCCGGATCGTACTGCAGGACAAAGATCACGTAATAGGTGAAGACCGAGGCGAACAGCCATTCAGCGCCAAACCCGAACAGATACATGCCCAGGTGTTTGCGGAATACACGCAGATAAAAGGTCAACTGCATGTCACGCGCCAGCGAAACCAGCGTTTTCATCAGCGAACGCTTGGCCGGCGCCACCGAGAGGTCGCCATCCTTGCGCTCCCATGAATAGCGATACAACATGCCGACGGCAATAAATAGAATCAGGCCGTAGGTGATGCCGGTGTACAGAAACGGCTGTGCCGACTCCTTGCCATACAGCAGGATGAATTGTCCCGGAATAAAGGCCGCCAGGAAGTTCGCCATTTTGCCGAAAATGGCCTTGTACCCGGTCAGCTTGGATCGCACGGCAAAGTCGTCGGTCATTTCGGTGGCCAGGGTTTCGTAAGGCACCATCACCGAGGTGTAGATCAATTCAAAAATGACATAGGTCGACAGGTAATACCAAAAGCCGAAGCCCTCTACCCACAACAGCGGGTAGAACAGCATCAACGGTGCGCCGATCAGCACAAAGAACCGCCGCCGGCCAAAGCGTTTGCCAAGCCAGGTGTGGCCGAAGTTATCAGTCAGATAACCCATTACCGGATTGCTTATCGCATCGATGACGCTGGCCACGGAAAAGATGAACGACGCTTGGAGCAGCGTCAGCCCACAGAAGGTCGTATAAAAATACAATAACCAGGCGCCGCTGATCGCCAGCGCCCCGCTACCGAGCAAATTCCCGCCGCCGTAAGCCAACTGATGCCCCAACGTCACCGACCTGCCCACAGGTTGCACACCTTTCGTTATCATCAGATTGTTCTCTTTTTATAATTGAACCTGCGTTTCATTTTTATAGGAGAATCGTTTTATACTGGCATGCGAAAGGGATTGATGTGATGAATATCACATAAGAGAATCTGAAGGATTATTTAAATTATTTTTGAGACGCAGTTAACGGTAAACGGGAATTATGCGATCTACATCGCATAAATTAGCCAGTTCGATTGGCGCATTGGTTAATTTGGTTATGATTTCAACACAAAATGAAACACCGTTTTAATTTACCAAAATTAAACCAATGCCGGGCGTGACGCCGGCAGCACCAAGGAGGCCATTGTGGCTAAGGGTTCTGTCATCAATCTTGATTTTCATCAGTTTAACGATCCCGGTACCGGCGCGCGCGTTACGCGCCTCACCCCGCCGGAGGTACTGTGCCATCGTAATTACTTCTATCAAAAATGCTTTACCCAGAATGGCCGTCAGCTGCTGTTTGCCGCCGAGTTTGACGGTCATCGCAACTATTATCTGCTGGATCGGCAGCAACAGCAGGCGGTGCAGTTGACCGAAGGCGCCGGTGACAATACCTTTGGCGGGTTTTTGTCACCGGATGAGCGCTTTCTCTATTACGTAAAAAATGAACGAGAGCTGCGGCGGGTAACGCTGAGCACACTACAGGAAAGCACCGTGTACCACGTACCGGAGGAGTGGGTCGGCTATGGCACCTGGGTGGCTAACGGTGAATGCACCAGTCTGGTGGGCATAGAAATCGATCGCCGTGACTGGGTGCCACTGTCCGACTGGCAGGTGTTCCATACCTTCTTCACCAAAAAACCACGCTGTCGCCTGCTGCGCATCGATCTTCACAGCGGCAAGGCCACGGTCATTCACCAAGCCGCCACCTGGCTCGGACATCCTATTTACCGCCCCAATGATGATAGCTGCGTGGCGTTCTGTCATGAGGGGCCGCACGATCGGGTCGATGCCCGCATGTGGTTGATTAATGAAGATGGCAGCCAGTTGCGCAAAGTGAAAACCCATGCCGAAGGTGAAAGTTGCACACACGAGTTCTGGGTACCGGACGGCTCGGCGCTGATGTACGTTTCCTATATGAAGGGCCGCCAGCAGCGTCATATTTGCCGGTTTGATCCGCTCAGCGGCAGCGATGAAGTGGTGATGGAAATGCCGGCCTGCTCGCACCTGATGAGTAACCATGACGGCAGTCTGCTGGTCGGCGATGGTTCCGGTACCCCGGTCGATGTGCAGGATGCGCAAGGCTATAGCATTCAAAACGATCCGTGGCTGTACGTGTTCGATACCAAACGTCGCCGTCAGGCCCGGCTGGCGGCGCATAACAGTTCATGGCGCGTGCTGGATGGCGATCGTCAGGTCACCCATCCGCATCCGTCCTTTACGCCAGATGACCGCCAGGTGTTGTTTACCTCGGACGTTGAAGGAAAGCCGGCGCTGTATCTGGCCGACCTGCCGGAAAACCTGTTTGACTGAACGTACCGGCGTTGCCCGACAATCAGCGCCGTAGGTGGTTGGGCGCTTAACCGTTCTGGCGCGTTTGATGGCGCGGGTATTTCTGCAACCAGCGCCCGCTGATCATCCGCCAGTAGAAGAAGGCACCACGCACCGCCCAATCCAGGAACATCCCCAACCAGACGCCGACTACGCCCATCCCAAGTACGATGCCGAGGGTGTAGCCGGCCACCACGCGACACCCCCACATGCCAAGCATGGAAACCCACATGGCAAATCGGGCATCGCGAGCCCCTTTCAGACCGGCCGGCAGCACCCAGGAAGCAGACCAGATCGGCATAAACAGCGCGTTCAGCCACACCAGCGTCTTGACCACCTCTTTTACATCGTCCTGCTGGGTATAAAACGAAGCAAACAGCCCGGCAAACGGCGCACTGCCCCAGGCGACCAGCGTCATGAAAATGGTCGATAGCCAGAAAATGAAGCGCAACTGCCGCTCCGCCTGTCCCACCTGCCCCCTGCCCAGCCGCTTGCCGACGATAATGGTCGACGCCGAGCCCAGCGCGTTGCCCGGCAAATTAATCAGTGAGGCAATAGAAAAGGCAATAAAATTACCGGCAATCACGTTGGTGCCCATGCCGGCAACAAACATTTGCGTCAGCAATTTCCCGCCGTTAAACAACACCGACTCGATGCTGGCGGGAATGCCAATCCCCAACACTTCCCAAAGGATGTTCAGCTTCAGCGGCGTCAGGTAACTGCGCAGCGTAATATGCAGCGCCGGGGTGAAACCGATCATCAACACGTACAGAATCGCCAGAGCGCCAATGTAACGGGTAATGGTCAACCCCAATCCGGCGCCAATGAACCCCAGCCCATCCCAACCCGGAATACCGTAAATCAACGCGCTGCTGATGATGATATTGAGAATGTTCATGCCGCCGTTAATCAGCAACGGCAGCTTGGTATTGCCAGCACCGCGCAATGCGCCGCTGCCGATCAGCGCAATCGCCGCCGCCGGGTAACTCCACACCGTGGTTTGCAGGTAAGACAGCGCCAGCGCTTTCACTTCCGGCGTCGCCTCGCCGGCGATCACGCCAATGATCTGTTCACCGGCCAAATGGATGCCAATGGCCAGCATAAACGCCACCAGGGTCATCAGCACCAATGACTGCCGCGCCGCGGAACGCGCCCGTTGATGATCCAGCTTGCCCAGACTGAAGGCCACCACCACCGTGGTACCCAGATCGACCGCAGCGAAGAAAGCGATAATTACCATGTTGAAGCTGTCCGCCAGCCCCACGCCGGCCATCGCCTCCTTGCCGAGCCAACTTACCAGAAAGGTGCTCAGCACCCCCATCAGCAATACGCAAGCATTTTCCAGCAAAATCGGTACCGCCAATGGCGTGATCTCTCGCCAAAACAGCACTCGATAGCTTGTTCTTTTGCCATACCAACGCGCACCGGTAACGCGCTGCCGCATGTCATCAAGTAAGTTCAAAATTAGCCCACAGCAAAAAACGAAACCTTGTTTTAAAGGATGTTTGATAAGTGCAGATCATGCAAAGTTTTTTATGCCGCCGGAGCAAGCCGGCGGCGTTTAGCGCGGGAAAATCAGGCTGAAAACGATCTGCGCGCCAGGAGGTTCGGCGTAGCACGCCGCCTGGACTTCACCGCCGTGCAGCGTCATGATGGCGCGTACGATCGACAGCCCCAACCCGCTGGCCTGGCTGCTGCGCGCGGCATCGGCGCGATAAAAGCGATCGAACAGTTTTTCCAGATGCTCGGCGGCAATCGGTGGCCCCTGGTTGATCACCCGTACCACCAACGCGTCGTGTTGCGCCACGGCGCGCAGCACGATTTGACTCTGTTCATCGCCGTAACGCACCGCATTGGCCACCAGATTGCTTAGCGCACGCTGGAACAGCATGGCGTCGGCCTGCACTTGCCCTTCGCCGTCACACACCAGCGTCATGCCGCGCTCCTCCGCCAGCCCTTCGAAATAATCGGCGACCCGTTGCAGTTCCCGCGCCACGTCCAGTTGGCGATAGTTGAGCACCGATTGCGCTTCGCTGGCACGCGCCAAAAACAGGATGTTTTCCACCATCCGCGAAATGCGTTCCAGCTCTTCCATATTGGTCGACAGCAGGGTTTCATACTCTTCGGTACTGCGCGGCTGATACAACGCCACCTGACACTGCCCCATCAACGCGCCGATTGGAGTGCGGATTTCATGCGCCAGATCGGCTGAAAACTGTGTCAAACGCTGGTAGCCCGCATTCAGCCTGTCGAGCATGGCATTAAAAGAGCGGATCAGCTGCTGCAGTTCCTGTGGCGCCCCCTGTTCACTCAGCCGGGTCGACAGCGTCTGGGGCGAGATCGCCGCCGCCTGGGCCGCCATTCGCCACAGCGGACGCAGTTCACGACGCATCACCCAATAGCCTAACAGGGCAATCGACAGAAACGCCGCAACCACCGCCGCGACAATGCGCCACAGGTAACGCGCCAGCATCTTCTGTTCATTGGCCATAACGTGGGCGGCGGTTATTTGCAGCAGCGCGCCGTCCTCCAGCTTCACCAGCGCTGACACCACGCGCAGTGGCACCCCCTGCGGCGTAGCGCCGGCCTGCACCGCGCTACGCATTTGCGGCTGCCCGGGCGGTGTGGGTGTGACTGCCGGCAAATTCAGCCTGCCCGGATTGACGTTGATTAAGGCGTTTTTCCCCTGCAACCGGAAGATCAGCACATCCTGCTCGTTACCCAGCATGTTTTCAAATAACCCGGTATTGGCGGTCAGCCGTTCAAGCGGAAAACGCTGGCTGAGCAGATGCCGGAAGTATTCGACCCGCCCGATGATCTGCACGTCGCTGCGATACACCATTTCCTGGCGCATCGCGCCATACAGGTAGCTGCCCGCGGCGCTGACCACCAACGCCGCCGCCAGGGCAAACAGCATCGCGCTGCGCAACGTCAGCGACAGTGAGCGCCAGCGCGCCGCCAGCCGGCTCATGCGCGCGGCTCGCACACGTAGCCGATGCCACGCACGGTATGAATGAGTTTGAGCGCAAACGGCCGATCGATCTTGGCGCGTAGCCGCTTGATTGCCACGTCCACCACGTTGGTGTCGCTGTCAAAGTTCATGTCCCATACCTGCGAGGCAATCATGGTACGCGACAGCACCTCGCCCTCGCGCCGCACCAGCAGGTGCAGCAACATAAACTCCTTGTTGGTCAGCACAATGGTTTGTTCCTGACGCACCACTTTGCGGCGCAGCACGTCAATGTGCAGATCGGCAATCGCGTAATGATCGGCTTCGCGCACCGTACCGCGGCGCAGCAAGGTGCGTAGGCGCAGTACAAGTTCGGTAAAGGAAAACGGTTTGATCAGATAGTCATCGGCCCCCAGCTCAAGGCCGTGAATGCGATCCTGTACCCCGTCGCGCGCGGTGAGGAACAGGATCGGCACGTCGCTTTTCTTGCGCAACACCTCAATAATCTGCCAACCGTCCAGCCCCGGCAGCATCACGTCGAGCACAATGGCATCATAGCCATGCTCCAGCGCCCGGAATAGCCCATCGGTGCCGTTACGCGCCAGATCGACGCGGTAACCGGCCTCTTCCAGCCCTTTCTTCAGATAATCGCCGGTGCTGGTATCGTCTTCAACCACCAGTATTCGCATGTTCATTACCTCATTACGCCCACGGAAATATTAGCAGTTTCGACTGCCAAACTTGATGACATTAATGTCATCAAATCGACATGGAGCTGACCCTATTACTCGACCATGCTTAATCGGCAACCAACTACAGGAGAGATTTATGCTTACTCGTCACCGTATTGCCGGTTTACTGCTGTCCAGCCTGATGATGTGCAGCGGCATCGCCGCCGCCGCGCAAACCCCAGGCAAAGCCATCGCGCCGCTGCGCGGCACCATCGATCAGGTGAGTGATACCCAGTTGCAGCTCACCGACCGTAAAGGCAGCAAGATAGACGTCAAACTCAACGATCAGACCCAGGTATTCAGCGTCGCGAAAGGCAGCGCGGACGATATCAAGCCCGACAGCTTTATCGGCACCGCCGCGGTCCCGCAGGCCGACGGCACGCTCAAGGCACTGGAAGTGCATGTCTTCGCCGCCAGCCTGCGTGGCACCGGCGAAGGCCATTCGCCATGGGAATCGGCCGATGGCAAGGTGGATACCATGACTAACGGCACGGTGGGCAAACTGGTTAACGCCAATGGCCGCACCCTGACGGTGAATTACGGCAACCAGCAAAAAACCGTGATCGTACCGGACGACGTGCCGATTGTGACGCTCGATCCGGGCGATCGCAGCCTGCTGAAGCCCGGGGCGCACATCGTGCTGTTCTCCGCGACCGACGCCAAGGGCGATCGCGTGGCAACGCGCATTTCCGCCGGTAAAGACGGCACCGTGCCGCCAATGTAACCCGGGAGCCAACGATGAAAACCAACGCGCCGCGGCCGGCGCACCGCTGGCCGGTCAGGATAACCCACTGGGTCAATCTGTTCGCCATGGTGTGCATGTTCATGAGTGGCTGGGAGATCTACAACGCCTCGCCGCTGTTCGACTTCCGCTTTCCGCCGCAGATTACGCTGGGCGGCTGGCTGGGCGGCGCGATTGGCTGGCATCTGGCCGTAATGTGGCTGCTGGCGCTCAACGGGCTGTGCTATCTGCTGTGGAGCCTGTTCAGCGGCCATTTTCGCCACGATCTGCTGCCGCTGCGCATCAGTACGCTGCGACAGGATCTCTGGCAGGCGTTGACGCTGCGTCTGCAACACCGGCACGGCCACTACAACAGTATTCAAAAACTGATGTATCTGGGCGTGCTACTGCTTGGCCTGTTGCTGGTGCTGTCCGGTCTGGCCATCTGGAAACCGGTGCAGCTGTCCTGGCTGGTGGCGCTGTTCGGCGGGTTCGACACTGCGCGCTACGTGCACTTTTTCGCCATGGCGGCGATCGGACTGTTTGTGGTGATTCACCTGCTGATGGTGATTCTCGTGCCACGCACGCTGTGGGCCATGCTAACTGGAGGTCAACGTGAAGAATAAAACCCTGCGCGCACCAGCGCTGGAGCCGGATCAGAAAAAACGCCTGGTGAATCTGCAACGTCGCCTGCTGCTGCGATCCGGTCTGACGCTGGGCGGTGTCGCAATGCTGACCGGCTGCAATATGCAGGACGGCGACCAGGTGGATAAAGTGCTGTGGGCGATGTCGCGCTGGAACGATCGGGTGCAGAGCTGGCTGTTCAGCCGACAGCGGTTGGCGCAAACCTATCGCCCAGACCAGATCACCCAACCATTCCCGTTCAACGCCTATTATCCGCAATACAACGTGCCAGAGGTAGATCTCGACAGTTTCCAACTGGAAGTGTCCGGCAAGGTGGCGAAAAAAGCGCCGTGGACGCTGGCACAGTTACAGCGCTTGCCGCAGCACAGCCAGATCACTCGCCTGATCTGTATCGAAGGCTGGAGCGCCATCGGCCAATGGAGTGGTGTGCCGCTGAGCACCTTTCTGCAACAGGTGGGGGCCGATCTCAACGCGCGCTACGTTGGCTTCAAGTGCGCCGACCGCTACTATTCCAGTATCGACATGGCCACCGCGCTGCATCCGCAGACCATTCTGGCGCTGGACTTCGCCGGCAAGGCGCTACCGGCGGAATACGGCTATCCGCTGCGGCTGCGGGTGCCGACCAAACTGGGCTTCAAGAATGCCAAACACATCGCCGCCATTGTGGTCAGCGACACCAACCCCGGCGGCTACTGGGAGGATCAGGGCTATAACTGGTTCAGCGGCATCTAGCCTGCCCAACCAGTCAGGCACCGATAGCGTTCAGCCTGCTCATTACCTCATCCGACACAGACAGCTGCGCGACCGCCAGATTTTCGCGCAGATGGCCGAGCGAGGAGGTTCCCGGGATCAACAGAATATTCGGCGCACGCTGTAGCAGCCAGGCCAGCGCCAGCTGCATCGGCGTCACAGCCAACTGCTGCGCCAGCTCGGATAGCGTCGAGGATTGCAGCGGGCTGAAACCGCCCAGCGGGAAGAACGGCACATAGGCGATGCCGTCACGGGCCAAATCATCGATCAGCGCATCGTCACCACGGCAGGCCAGATTGTACTGGTTCTGCACGCAGACGATCGGGCAAATCTGCCGCCCCTCTGCCACCTGGCTGGGCGTCACATTGCTTAAACCGATATGGCGTACCAGCCCCTGCTGCTGCAACTGCGCCAGCACGCTGAGCGGCTGCTCGATCGATCCTTCCGCCGGGCCGTGCGCGTCAAACATGATACGCAAATTGACCACCTCAAGCTGTTCCAGCCCCAGGTTGCGCAGATTATCATGCACCGCCTGCGTCAACGCCTCGGCAGAAAAGGCTGGCAACCAGGCAGCATCGTCGCCGCGGCGCGCACCGATCTTGGTGACGATGACCAGATCGTCAGGGTAAGGTGCCAACGCTTCACGGATCAGTTGGTTGGTAATATGCGGACCATAAAAATCGCTGGTATCAATATGATTAACCCCTTGCTCAACGGCGCTGCGCAACACCGCCAGCGCCGCGGCACGATCGCGCGGTGGGCCAAATACCCCCGGACCGGCCAACTGCATTGCGCCGTATCCCAAGCGGTGCACGCGGCGCTCCCCCAGGGTGTAACTGCCTGAATTTTCGATCTGAGACATGTTATCGCTCCTTTTGCATTCACTACTGACAAGATAGTCTCTTTTCGACCGCGCGATAATCCGGCACAATCGGTATGGGCTGTGCGACATGGCGAACAATCACGATGAAGAGCGATCTGAACGATTTAAGGGCGTTTGTCGCGGTAACGCGCGCCGGTGGATTCCGTGAAGGTGCCAGAACCAGTGGCACCAGCGCCTCAGGGCTGAGCGAGGCGGTACGCCGGCTGGAGGCGCAGCTTGGTGTCCGGCTGCTGAACCGCACCACCCGCAGCGTAATGCCCACCGAAGCAGGCCGCGATTTGCTGGAGCGGCTGACGCCCGCCATCAACGAGATCGCTGCGGCACTCGATTCGGTCAATCACTTTCGCGACAAGCCGGCCGGCACCCTCAAACTGAACGTGCCGGTCAGCGTCGCCCGGCTAGTGCTGCCCACGCTGGTGTCACCGTTCCTCGCGGCCTATCCCGATATTCAGATGGAAATCGTTACCGAAGAGAGCTTCGTCGACATTTTGGCGGCGGGTTGTGATGCCGGTATCCGTTATGACGAACGGCTGGAACAGGACATGATTGCAGTGCCTATCGGCCCGCGCAGCCAACGTTTCGCCGCCGCCGCGTCAACCGCCTACCTCAATCGGCACGGCCGGCCGCAACACCCGAATGAATTACTCAACCACGCCTGCATACGCGGGCGTTTCCCCAGCGGCGCGCTGGCCAGTTGGGAATTCGCCAAGGCCGACGAGCTGGTGCGCGTGGATGTCGACGGACCGCTGGTCGTGCGTCTCGGCGGCGCGGCGGATCTGGCTATCGATGCCGCGATGGCCGGTACCGGCGTCGTCATGCTGTTTGAAGAGTGGCTGCGACCCTATTTTGCACGCGGCGAGCTTGAACCGGTGCTGGAGCCCTGGTGGCCAGCCTTTTCCGGCCCGTATCTCTATTATCCTGGCCATCGCCTGGTTCCCGCACCGCTCAAGGCCTTTATCAGCTTTATCAAAAACGCTGCCGCTCCCCCACCAACGCCGCACGAATCTGCCGGCTGAGGGGGAAGAACCGCCCATCCCTGCGGCATACAGTTGTAACATATTGAGAATATGCTACTTTTCTAACATATTCTCAGCCAGAAACCACCAGCTACAAGGGGTATTATGACCAACAGCGAAACGGGCACCAGACTGACGGCCTCCGAGGCACTGGATCAACTGGAAACCCTGTACGACAACGCGGTAAATGCGCTGCGCACGGCGATTGGCGCCTATATTGAGCACGGTAAGTTGCCTGACGTCAAAGCGCGCGCTGAAGGGCTGTTTGTCTATCCGCAACTGCGGGTCAGTTGGGATGGCACCGCCCCCAGCGAGAAAAAAACCCGCGCCTATGGGCGTTTCACCCATCCAGGCTGCTACACCACCTCCGTTACCCGGCCGCAATTGTTCCGCCATTATCTGGCCGATCAGCTGACTCTGCTGCAAAGCGAATACGGCGCCAACATCGAGGTCGTGCCGTCAACGCTCGAGATCCCCTACCCGTATGTGATTGACGGCTCCAGCCTGTCGCTGGATCGTTCCATGAGCGCCGGGTTGGCGCAGCATTTTCCCACCACCGAACTGTCACAAATTGGCGATGAAACTGCCGATGGCTTATTCCACGCCACCGATACCTTCCCGTTGTCGCACTTTGATGCGCTGCGCGTGGACTTTTCGCTGGCGCGTCTGCGCCATTACACCGGTACGCGGGTAGAAGACTTCCAGCCGTTTGTGCTATTCACCAATTATACCCGCTACGTTGACGAGTTCGTCAGCTGGGCCTGCCGACAAATCGCCGATCCCGACAGCCCGTATCAAGCGCTGTCCTGTGCTGGCGGTACCTATATCACCGCAGAAACCTCGGCGCCCGAGCAGGCCGTATCCGATCTGGCCTGGAAAAACCACCAGATGCCGGCCTACCATTTGATCGGCGCCAACGGTCAGGGTATTACGCTGATCAACATCGGCGTCGGGCCGTCCAACGCCAAAACCATCTGCGACCATCTGGCGGTGCTGCGGCCGAATGCCTGGCTGATGATCGGCCACTGCGGCGGCCTGCGAGAGAGTCAGTCAATTGGCGATTACGTGCTGGCGCATGCCTACCTACGCGACGATCACGTGCTGGATGCGGTGTTACCGCCAGATATTCCGATCCCGAGCATCGCCGAAGTGCAGCGTGCGCTGTACGACGCCACCAAAATGGTCAGTGGCATGCCGGGGGAAGAGGTCAAACAGCGGCTGCGCACCGGTACCGTAGTCACTACCGACGACCGCAACTGGGAACTGCGCTATTCGGCGTCGGCGCTGCGTTTTAACCTCAGCCGGGCGGTGGCCGTGGATATGGAAAGCGCCACCATCGCCGCGCAGGGTTACCGCTTCCGCGTGCCCTACGGGACGCTGTTGTGCGTTTCGGACAAGCCGCTGCACGGTGAGATCAAGCTGCCTGGACAGGCAAACCGTTTTTATGAGGGGGCGATTTCAGAGCATTTGCAAATCGGTATCCGCGCAATTGACCTGCTGCGCGCCGAAGGTGAGCGCCTGCATTCACGCAAACTGCGCACCTTCAACGAACCGCCGTTCCGCTAAGTCTGAACCCGGCCGGGGGCCAGTCGCCCTCGGCCGCAGTGCCAGATTACGCGCGGTGGTGTTGCAGCCGTTCGCTGCGGTAGAAGTTCAGCACGCACCAACCCAGGGCGATCAGCGCCAGCGGCGCGCCGACCAGACCGATGTTCGGCATGCCGAGATGCAAACTGACCTGATTGCCCAGCAGCGCCCCACCGCCGATCCCCAGATTGTACAAACCCGAGAAAATCGCCATCGCCACATCGGTCGCGTCCGGCGCCAGGCTGAGCACTTTAGCCTGCATCGACAGACCAATCGCCATAATCGCCATCCCCCAGAAAGCGCAAAGCAGCGTGAGGTTGAGCTGGCTGCCCGCCGCCGGCAACAGCAACAGCAGGCACAGCGTCAGCAGGCCAATCGCGCCGATAAACAGACCCGACGGATAACGCTCGCTATAACGGCTGAACAGCATGCTGCCGATGATGCCACTCGCACCGAACAGTAGCAGCATCAAGGTGGTGAAGTTGCCGCTCAGGCCGGCCACGTTCTGAATGAAAGGCTCGATGTAGCTGTAAGCGGTGAAATGCGCCGTCACCACGATAATGGTCAACATATACAGGCTGACCAGCGCCGGGCGTTTGAACAGCATCGGTACGCTGGCCAGTGAGCCGGAGTGCTCGCTTTTCAGTTCCGGCAGCAGTCGCCACAGCATCACCAGCGCCAAGGTTGCCGCCACCGCGATGCCAATAAAGGTCATACGCCAGCCGAGCAACTGCCCGACCACCCGGCCCAGCGGCAAACCCAGCACCATCGCCAGGGCGGTGCCGCCGGCCAGCATGCTTAATGCCTGCGCTTTTTTACCCGCCGGAGCCACGCGAATCGCCAGAGAGGCGGTAATTGCCCAAAACACCGAGTGCGCCAAGGCTACGCCGGCACGTGAAATCACCAGCGTGGTGAAATCCCAGGCCACGGCGGTCAACACATGGCTGGCGATAAACAGGATAAATACGCCGATAAGCAACTTGCGACGCTCAATCTTGCTGGTCAGCAGCATGCAGATCAACGACGCCGTGGCCACGATCCAGGCATAAATGGTAATAATCAGCCCCACCTGTTCGGTTTGCATGGCGAAGCTTTGGGCAATGTCACTGAGCAAACCGACCGGAATAAATTCGGTGGTATTAAAAATAAATGCCGAAACGGCAAGCACGACGACGCGCAGCCAGGCTGTGCGGCGGGAAGCGGCAATTTCTTCCATGGTAAATGGGTCCAGAACAGGTGGGAAGCAATGGAGATATTTTATCCAACTGCGTTATAAAATGCGATATGCGTCACACTTTTTATGATAATTATTTTTCTTGCAGGTGAGCCAAAAATATCTGCCCCACCACGATCCCGCCGGTATCGCCGGCGCTCCCCTACGCCATTTTGCTTGCCAATTACCCCAGCGGTGGCGAAAAACCCGCCATGCTGTACATTGCATCAGCAAACGCGCTTTTTTGCCGAATCCCGGCTTTGACAAACATCCTCACCCTCGCTAACATGCGCCCCGTTCACACGATTCCTCTGTAGTTCAGTCGGTAGAACGGCGGACTGTTAATCCGTATGTCACTGGTTCGAGTCCAGTCAGAGGAGCCATACTTCCTGCCTCGATGCATTTTTGCGAGGCGAAATCCGCACTATCAAACCTTCTGAAAAACCTTTTTAACTCCCCGATTCCCACGGCCCATTTCTTTTACCCAAGCCCGGCGGCGGCCGTCACTGGGATCCCAGGTATCCAATTAACGGTGATCAATCCTGCATTGCGCTGTACGCCTATCCTGGGCACTCTCTTTGTGTCGCTCGGCAACAACCTGAAGGTATCCGCAAATTGCTGCCGCATGAGCTGCAACGCCGGGGGTGGAATACCGCCATATTTCTTCCGCCCCGTATAGAATGTGACCTCGGAAAGACCCGGCTTACGACAGACTTCCGGCACCGGCGTCCTCACACAGCCTGCCTCAGGGCATAGACACGCCGTTCTTCGGTGAATCGCGACTTTTCATCGGCACCATCTCCGTTCAGGGAGGTATTCATCATGCCGGGATTCTATTTCTGAATGGTGCAGGATTTCGGCTCGAAGTCAGGTAGGCTCATCGAGGCCCCTTGGAATCATCTGTCTGACGGGGACAATCTTATGTCCGTTACGTTCAAGTATAAAAATGTAAAAGCATTGAAAATGGGTCTTATAAATTTAGTACATACAGGAAATGTGTATGAACACCGTATTGAATAAATCTTTGATAATAGTAATAACATTGCTTCTGATAAGTTTTGGTGCCAATTCCACTACTCAACCCTACACGCACAAACATGACTATAAATATTTTTCGCTGATGGCAACCAGGGTAAAGTCAGATCTTATATCTAATCATAATAAAAAGTTGTTTTTTAGAGATAAAGCGACAAAACTAATGCACTTCATCGCATCAGACAATCGAGTAAAGCATGTATCTCACCAGGGCAAGTCTTTATAATAAAACCATAGTTGCTAGTCAAAATCAGTCAAGAATGGCAAGCAGCCCTTAGGGCATTAACAATTTAAAGCAAATATTTAACATTGCATTTATTCACCATGGTAGCATGACAAATGAGAAAAAATATTGATTTGAAGGTCTTCTTGGTCATGACCCTCATCTGCTGCGTCTGGGGTGGGCAACAGGTAGCGATGAAATCGATACAACATAGTATATCTTTAACAATGCAGATTGGAATTAGGTCCGGCATTGCTGCCATATTAATTTTGCTGTTTTTTAACAAAAAAGAAAAAATACTCTATCATCTTACTGATAAAAAATTATTACTCGCCGCATTAACGGTTGGGTTGCTATTTTCGTTAGAGTTCTTCCTTGTTTCAGCAGCAATCTCGAGAACTGAAACATCCCATGTTTCTCTTTATTTATACACTGCGCCCGTTTTTACGGCTGTGGGGTTACATTTTTTGCTTCCGCAGGAGAAGCTCAATAAATATCAGTGGGTAGGTATTGGCGTAGCTCTCATAGGCATAGCGCTAGCGGTCCGAATGGGTTTATCGTCAGAAAAAGACTGGTCCTTTTCTGGCGATCTTTGTGCCGTAGCCGCGGGTTTTGCCTGGGGGTTAAGCAGTATCATTATTCGATGTTCCATACTGTCAACTGCTCCGGCGGCATGCACACTTTTCTATCAATTAGCAGTAACGTCAATCACATTATGTGGCTATGCATTATTTTTTGAAGATTACAGGTTGGTACCAGACGGAACGGTCGTTATCAATCTTTTATGTCAGACAGTTGTAGTTTCATTTATCAGTTATCTGGTATGGTTTAATCTATTGAGAAAGTACCAGGTTGCATCATTAAGCTCATTTATACTCATGACCCCCGTAATGGGTATAATTGCAGGTCATATAGTACTTGGCGAGATACTAACCCCTGGATTCATATCGGGTGCTGTTTTACTTTTAACTGGCTTATTGCTCACGATACTGTTTGCAAGGCACGCTGGGAAGGATCAAATATGAAAGAACTGTATTCTGAGGTGTCGTATGAGTTTATAAAAGAAATAGACCATTTAGATGAAACCTCGCCACAGGGGCAGCCAGAACTAAGAGTAGGAATACTGCTCTGGCCGGAGTTTCCTATTCTGGCCTTGGCGAGCCTGGTCGACTCTCTGCGGCACGCTGCAGACAATGGTGATGATAGCCAAAAAAAACGTTGCTCCTGGTTTATAATGGGCAATAAACCCAAAGATGAAGTCATTTCAAGTTCAGGAATATCAGTCAACATTGATGGTTATTATAAGGATCCACAACAGTTTGATTGCATTGTCGTTATCGGTGGATTACTGAGGAGTTTGCATAAAGCTTCAAAGCAGGCCAGAAAGTATCTCATCAATGCAGCGGAAAGGGGTGTAAATCTTATCGGTATTTGTACCGGTAGCTTTGTTATTGCCGAGGAAGGACTGCTATCCGGCAATCGTGCCGCTGTACATCCTTATCATCTGCAAGAATTTTGTAGGCGTTTCCCTGATGTTAAGGCTGTTACAGGATGCGACTATATTGACAGCAAAGGCATTATGACTTGCCCCGGTGGGATATCTACAATCGCGGCTGCGACTGAGTTGATTAAAAGATATTGTGGCCCAGATCGGGCTACCAAAGCGATCCATCAGATTGCTGTTCCTAATCGACTGGATAATAATGCTGTCAGTATTACGCGAGCTCTCGGTTTTACTCGGGTATCAGATACACGTTTGCGTAAAGCAGTTTTTCTTGTGGAAGAGTATCTTGTCAAATCTATAAATACTGCATGGTTGGCGGAACAGGTTAATATCAGCCCACGCCAACTATGCAGGTTATTCAAAACGGAGTTTAACCAAACTCCCGCTGATTTTATTCGGCACTGTCGATTAAAGTATGGGAAGTGGCTTTTACGCAATTCAAGTGAAAGTATAACTGAAATTGCTTTGCACATAGGTTTTAGCGATTGCGCTCATTTTAGCAGAAGCTTTAATAAAGAATATGGATGCACCCCCATGGAATACCGAAGAACCACGAATCATTCCATTGAAAAATATTGATTCACTAAGCATGAATGTTATATTTTTACTTGACGGGAACGGGCTTGCAGTATTTTAAATTTTTAACTAAACATTGCAGGAGAAAATATGTTTAACTTCAAGGGAAGAATGATTATTGGATTATTGTTTATAATGCTATCCACCAACGCAACTGCATCAGACGGGCTTTTTGATATTACTGTTACCGCCCTTAAAGGATCAATCGGAAGCGAGTGGAATAGTATAAAAAACACGTCAAGATATACCATTTATTATAAAGTTACCGTGAGTAATAATTCTAAAGCACCATTAACCCCTGGCAAGGAAAATCAATTATGTTTTTATCTTGATGATGATAATGGCCATACTCTTTTGGCTCATAGCGTTCAGGTGGACTTCTTAAAACCATATCAGCCTGGTGAATCCCGAGATGGTATGATTTACTTTGCAAGCATAAACCCTAAGTTACTGATATTGCCTTTCGTTAAACTCGCGATGGGTAAGCAATGTTCGATGCTTCTAAAACAAAAATAAGGGTGAATGGCGTTGGGGAATTATCATCTTTAGTACTGACTGATAATATCACCGGCAGCCTGACATATCGCGGTATCAATAGCGAATCTGACGGAAAATGATATAACAGTGATAATAATTGGAAGGGGCAACTACATTTCATAAAGAATAATTTCACGAAAGTTCCGCGCATTCATCATGACGGAACTTTTTAATATTGTAAAAAACGTTTAATTACTTCTCGACAATCTCTTTGACATCAGACTGATGCAACTGATGAACGTTCCCGTCTGAGTCCTTATATGATATCAACCCCGTATCTTTATCTTTTTTAGGCTTCCCATGAGTGGTCATAATATGACCATCATTAGTGGAGATCACATAATCACTTGAACACCCAACAACAGCGAATGCGGCAGAAAGTACCATAATCGCCATGATATTACCTTTCATTATTACCTCCAATCAATTTTACAACAAAAGCGTCGCTCTTCTCACTAGCCATTTAACACCAACCAACTGAAACGAAGTGTAAACGAAATATAAATATCAGATTTATTATATTATTATGGTCTGTTATGACCTTCTATTTGAGTCCATAATTTATATACTATGGGTTACAATGGCTTTATACGGCTCTGCATTAAAATCGCTTGTAGTATAATGAGCATCATTCGCGTTATCTTCCCGGGCTTTTGTCGTTTTTTGCTACCGATGATATTATCATGAGAAAGTAAGCATGCCTTGCTTTCCTCTCCATGTATCCTGTCCATAAAAAGTCCGAGACACCTCAGAGAGTATTACAAGTGAATCTTACTTTTTATTTTCCCCTGATTGGAGGAATAATATTCTTAATTTCTTTTTATTATGCAAGGAAATCTCTTACTCGCTCAACGAGCCAATTGGCACAAAACGCATCACCCTTTCGTCCCCTGCCGCAGCGAGCGATGATGGCATTGTCCGATCGGCAGCTGGACGAGTCCGAAGTCAAAGCGCGTCCGGAGCATATTGGCCCGTTGCGGAAAAAAACGCTATCCTGCCGGCTTGCCATATGAACAAGGAACACAGGGTCAGCATTCTGCTGCCCGGCCCGCTGTCAGCCCAAGAAATACACCCGTTGCTTGCCGACAGTCACCAGCTGACATCCTGAAACGCTGCCAGTAACGCGAAGTCAGCGTGAAAACAGAAGCTGACCAGGCGAGCAAGGCAAGCCGTGCCAGCGGCAGGTCCAAGGCCACTCTGTCACGCCATATAGCCGATCTGGAAGAACAGCTCGGCGTGCGGCTGATTGAGCGCAGCCCCCGTGGATTGCGGCTTAGCGAAGCGGGAGAGATGTTGATGGCGCGCACCACCGGGTCGATAAACGAACTGGGCGAAGCCATGACATCGGTTCAGGAAGGGCTTTCGACGCCGCGCGGTCACTTACGCGTCGCAGCGCCGGTGCTATTCTCCCAGCTGTCGATGGGGCGCATCGCCGCCGAGTTTTGTGCCACCTACCCGGAAATCACCCTCGAAGTCGTTGCCGAGGATCGCATGGTCGATCTGGTCGAAGAACATTTTGACGTTGCCATCCGCATCAACCCCAGACCCGACGATGGCCTCATCGGCCGGTGTGTTGCCGAAGATAGGCAGGTGGTAGTGGCCGCGCCTTCGGTTGCAATGCCGCCCCCGGGTCAGGTCAGCCCGGTACCCGCGCTGGTATTTTCAAACTTCCAGCCAACTCTCTGGGATCTGGATCAGGGCCGCCTGGTCCTCGACCCCATACCGCGAATGAAGTTTTCTTCGTTTCTGATGATCCGCGATGCAGCCATCGCCGGCGGCGGCGTGGCACGGCTGCCACGCTCGATAATCGGTAGCCAGCTTGCAGCTGGCGAACTGGTGCAGTGGGGAACCGTGACGGGAATGGAAGTTGCACTCTGGGTGTTACACACCTCAAGGCGCCTGACGACGCCGAAAGTGCGGGCATTCGTTGAATTTATCTGTCAGAGGTATCCGAAGATTTCGCTGCTGCTGCACGGCTAAGCAACGGCTTCGGTTCGCCGCGCAATCGCGGCACAGGCCTGCCGCAGGCGCTTATGCTCAAACCGCACGGGCCAGAATGAAAAAACCCGCTTGGTGCGGGTTTGTGGGTATGCAGGCGCAATGGCAACAGCGCCCTGCGCCGGCGCTGACCGCAGGTTATTTCACTTCACCCATGGCTTTCAGCTTTTTAGACAGCTCACGGCGCTCTTTCGACAAATCGGCGTTCTTGATGATGTAGTCATCGACGCGATCTTCGTAATCGCCGCGCATATTGGCGATGATCGCCTGAATGTCTTCAATGCTCATGCCCGGCTTGATGTATTCGCTCAGGTTGTCGAGCAGCAATACGCGCTTTTGGTTGTCGCGAATTTTCTTTTCGTTATCAACGATTTCACGTTGCAGCTTGTTTTTACGTCGGAACATACGCACAAACTCCAGCACGTCCTGGAAACTCGGCTTATTTGCATTATCCATCTTCATACCCTTGCTTTGTAATACACAGATTCATTTGCTTACGGCCACAATGACACCAAGATACAGGTTTGTGGCTATGCGACACAACTCTCAATGCCGTTATCTTACCCACTTTAGCAGCCTGGCAAAAACCTGAAGCGCCTGCTTTATGATCTCACCCCTATTCCAGCCCGCTAACGGTACGCTATTCAAGCAAACCAGCGGCTCGCGGCAAGCCGGCAGACGTCAAGCGCCGTACTTGTCCACCAGTGCCTGCAAGGTGGCCGCCGTTTCGGCGTCCATCACGCCATCATATTGGCGCTGACGAAAATGCAACTGAAAGGCGCGCACCAGTTGACGGTAGCCTTCATCGCTGCCGGCAGCAGAAGTGTCGTAACCGTAGCGGGCGAACAGCGCCAGCAGCGCCGAGCGTTCAGGCAGGCCGTGACGGCAATAGTACTGTTGATGGCGATGCTGCACTGCGGCGTCATACCAGGCTCCCACACCGGCCTGATACAGTTGCAACCAGGGGAACTGCGGGCCTGGATCGCTTTTGCGACCAGGGGCGATATCCGAATGCGCCACCACGTTAACCGGCGAAATGTCCGGATAGCGCTGCAAAATATTGCGCGTCAGCTGGATCACCGCATCGATCTGTTGGGAATTGAACGGCGGGAAGTGAATATCCTCGCCGTCACCGCTCGCCATATTGACGATTTCAATACCGATGGCGGTGTCGTTGAGATTGGTGCGCCCAGCCCACTGGCTGGCGCCGGCATGCCAGGCGCGTTCGTTTTCATCCACCAGGTTGAAAATACGCAGATCGCCATAGCCGGCATCACGATAACTTTGATCGCCCGGATCCGGCACCAGATAGTGCGCGCTGACGGCAGGTCCGGTCAGCGAGGTTATCGAGTCGGCAAAGTTTTGCGCGGTATAATGCAACACCAGAAAACGCACGCGGCGATTAAAGCTGGCTACCGACCGATAACTGTTGTAATCAATAGTGAACATCGCAGATTCCCTCTTGGTGGTTGCCGCAGATGCTGCTTACCGATCGTCATGATAGGCAAAACAGGCGCGGCGGTTCCTCGCGGCTCCCCCACTTTTAGCGGATTGCTAAATTGAGGGCAAGTTTTTAGCAACAGGATATTCCACTTTTTGCCAAACGGTGCGATTATCGGCCGATGGAAATCAAAGAAATACGGCGCAATAATCTGCGCGACCTGATGGCACGCTATGCGCGCAACGGCATCAATCAACACGAGTTTTCCAGACTGGTTGAATCTTCCGCGCCCACGCTCAGCCAAATTACCGGTGACAAATCCTGCCGCAATCTTGGCGATAATCTCGCCAGACGGATTGAGGCCAGGCTCAGTCTGCCCACCGGTTGGCTTGACGTTTTTCATGAAAAATTGCTGGCAAAACCCTTTGATAACGTTGCGGCAGAATCCGACTTTCAGCCTGCGCGGCTAAAACCGGTGGTCTGGGAAGAAACCGAGCAGGATCGGGAAGAGTTTGTGGAGATCCCGCTGCTGGACATCGATTTCTCTGCCGGCGACGGCTGCTATGACATTGTCGATCTCGAAGCATTTTCACTGATATTCCGCCGCTACTACCTGCACAAGATGGGCGTGCCGGTCAATGCCGCGCGCATTATCCGCATTTCCGGCTCGAGCATGGAACCACGCCTGCAGGACGGCGACGTGGTCGGCATCAATACCGACGACACGCGCATCCGCGAAGGAAAAACCTACGCCATTCGCCACGGCAACCTGCTGCGAGTCAAAATCCTGATCGAACAGCCGGACGGCGGGGTGATCATCCGCTCGCTGAACCGCGAAGAATACCAGGACGAACAGCTCAGCTACCAGCAGCGTAAAGAGCAGTTGATCGTGCTGGGCCGGGTATTCTGGTCGTCCTCGTCCTGGTAAACGCTTATTTGAAATCCACCACCATCTGCTGCGGGATCGACAGGCCACGCGTAGAGTGGACGCACCGCGCGATATAATCGGTGAAGCGCGGTGGTTTCGGCATGCCCAGCTTGAGGATTTTTTCATTACTGAACCGTACGTTGAGCATGGCGAATGAACCATACAGGCGCATCGCCTTGAGCATCAGACGTTCATTACACGGGCCGAAAATGTCTTTCAACTGCCGGCGCATCTGCACCAGTGCGTCATAACTGACCTGCGCATAGCGATCGCCGACCGGCGCAGTTTCCAACGCCGCCGCCATGGCCCGATCTATGTCGGCAAAACTGACGCTGCACTCTTCGCCGGCAGAAATATGGTACAGGTCATTTTCCAATCGTTCGCTGTTGAGCAGCATCACTAACGCGTCGGCGCAGTAATCAACCGGGATGACATCGATATTGTCCTGCAGCGAGCACATGAATTTACGCAGCATCAGCGCCATGCTGAACACCCAGAAAATGCTGCTCGATGGCTGACAGCCGAGGCGCGTATGGCCGACCACGATCGAAGGCCGGGCAATCACCAGCGGCAATTGTGGCAATTCACGGCGCATGCGCTGTTCGATGGTGGATTTTGAACGGGTATATTCCACCAGGTGCTCGGCGTCCGGTTCAAACTCGCCGCTTTCCGACACCAGCGCCCCCTGCTCCGGCGCACAGGACATGGCGGTACCAACGTGCAAAAAGCGTTGCAATCCATCGACCTGCGACATTCTCTTCGCCAGAGCCATCGTACCTTCAACGTTAACTTTCCAAATAAGCGGATTATTGCCAAATGACGCCACCGCCGCACAATTGATAACATGCGTTACCTGATTAATTCGAATGTCCGATAAAAAACCTTCCGGCTCCGACAAATCCCCTAATAGAATATTTTCTTCGCTAAGATTATCAAATAAATCAGGCGCAAGATTAAACTTGGACATATTATCCTTAATACGTGCCAAACCCTGTTCAGGATTATTGGCTCGTACCAATAACAGGAAAGTAACCGGCTGTTTTTCAATAAGTATCTTCTCAAGCACCGCCCCCCCGAGAAAGCCGGTAGCACCCGTCAACAGTAAGGTTTTCATTGTAATCATCCACATTGGCATTGAATGAGACGGATTGTATGCGGTGGAAATTAAACGCATCATCAATAGAATACGCACGAAAAAACAATGAGCTTCTTAATATTATCTTAAGGAATATCCTGAAACATCAATCGCCTGTTGGTAACACTCTTCCGCCACGGCAGATAAGATATTTCCCATGCGTTGATATCTTATTTATGTTGCGTTTGTTTTAATCAGCGCAAATATTCCCGTCTCTTTCGGAGTGACCATGAGCTACAATCAAAAAGTATGGCTGGGCGTTGTGCTATTTTGCACGCTGTTCTGGCTGGCGGTGATCCAGAGTGTACATACGCTGGGTGAACGGCTATCGCAACAATCTGCACAACAGAGCGGCCAGATGGCAAAGGCCGCAATCAATCCGCATGCCAAAAATCCGCACACCATTGCTACGGACAGCATGCGCAACAACGCGCATTTCAACGTGAAAGCATAACCACTGCTTGGCATCGCGCCGCACGCCGTTACAATAGGGAGATATTCCTACGCGACTGAAGAGATGCGATTTTGAGCAGCAAGGCACCGGCCACATTCTACTTCCACGACTATGAAACCTTCGGCAAAAGTCCTTCGTTGGATCGCCCGGCGCAGTTCGCCGGCGTGCGTACCGACATCGATTTCAATATTATCGAAGAGCCGCTGGTGATCTACTGCACCCCGGCCGATGACTACCTGCCCGACCCGGAAGCGGTGATGATTACCGGCATAACGCCGCAGGAAGCGCTGGCAAAAGGCGTATGCGAAGCGGAGTTCGCCCGCCAGATACACCAAGCCTTCAGCGTCCCCGGCACCTGCATCGTTGGCTACAACAACATTCGCTTCGATGACGAAGTCAGCCGTAACATCTTCTATCGCAGTTTTTACGACCCTTATGCCTACAGCTGGCAGAACGGCAATTCCCGCTGGGACTTGCTCGACGTGATGCGTGCCTGCTACGCCCTGCGCCCTGAGGGCATCACCTGGCCAGAAAACGACGACGGCTTCCCCAGTTTCCGGCTTGAGCACCTGACGCGCGCCAACGGCGTCGCGCATGAGCAGGCGCACGACGCGATGTCCGACGTGTATGCCACCATCGCCATGGCCAAGCTGGTACGTCAGGCCCAGCCGCGGCTGTTTGATTATCTGCTGCAACACCGCAATAAACACAAGCTGAACGCGCTGATCGACATTGCCGAAATGACGCCGCTGGTGCACGTCTCCGGCATGTTTGGCGCCGCACGCAGCAACACCAGCTGGGTTGCGCCGCTGGCCTGGCATCCGGACAACAAAAATGCGCTGATCGTGTGCGACCTGGCCGGCGACATTACGCCGCTGCTGAAACTGGACGCCGACCAGCTGCGTGAGCGACTGTATACCCGCCGCGATCGGCTCAGCGCCGATCGGCCGCCGGTGCCGATCAAGCTGGTGCATATCAACAAATGCCCGGTGCTGGCGCCGGCAAAAACGCTGCTGCCGGAGAATGCCGATCGGCTGGGCATCGATCGCCAGGCCTGTCTGAACAATCTGCAGATCCTGCGCCAGCATCCGGAAGTTCGCGAAAAGGTGGTGGCGCTGTATGCCGAAGCCGAGCCCTTTGCCGCCAGCGATGACGTCGATGCCAGGCTGTATGACGGTTTCTTCAGCGACGCCGACAAAGCGGCGATGAAAATCATTCAGCAGACCAAACCGCAAAACCTGCCGGCACTGGATTTGACCTTCAACGATGACCGTATGCAGGAGCTACTGTTCCGTTTCCGCGCGCGTAATTACCCCAATACGCTGGATGACGGCGAGCAACGTCGCTGGCTGCAACATCGCCAGACGGCGCTCAGCGCCGAAAAAGTGCAAAATTATGTGCTGCAACTGGAAGCGTTATACAACCTGCATGAAGGTGATAGCGCCAAACTGGCGTTGCTGAAATCGCTGTTCGATTACGGCAAGCAACTGGTCGGGTGAGGCCAAAAAAAAAAGGCCGCAACGGCGGCCTTTCGGATTCTGACTGTTCAGTCTTACTCAGGGTTGCACACGTGCAACCCTTTTGATGCGCTTAGGCCAGGTCTTCGCTGGCTTGCGGCACCGGCAAACGGAAGCTGCGGGTGACGAATGCCAGGTAGATCAGGCCGATTGCCGCCCATACCAGGCCCAGCGTCATCGAGCTGCTTTCCAGGTTCAACCACAGTGCACCCACCGTCAACGCACCCATGATCGGCAGAATCAGGTAATTAACCGTGTCTTTAACGCTACGGTTCATTTTGTCGCGAATGTAGAACTGGGAGATCACCGACAGGTTAACGAAGGTGAATGCCACCAACGCACCGAAGTTGATCAACGCCGTGGCGGTAACCAGATCAAACGACACCGCAGACAGGGCAATCGCCCCAACCAGCAGCACGTTCAGCGCCGGAGTACGCCATTGCGGGTGCACATAGCCGAAGAAACGCTGCGGGAATACCCCATCGCGGCCCATCACGTACATCAGACGGGAAACGCCAGCGTGCGCTGCCATGCCGGACGCCAATACCGTCACGCAGGAGAACACCAGAATGACCGACTGGAAGAACTTGCCGGCCACGTACAGCATGATTTCAGGCTGTGAGGCATCAGGGTCCTTGAAGCGCGAAATGTCCGGGAAGTACAGTTGCACAAAGTAAGACACCACGATAAAGATAATGCCGCCGATCAGCGCCGTCAGGAAGATTGCTTTCGGGATCACTTTCTCAGCGTCTTTGGTCTCTTCCGACAGCGAACTGATACCGTCAAAACCGAGGAACGAGAAGCACAGGATGGTTGCACCGGTGATCATCGGCACCACGTGGGCATCCTCAGACCAGAACGGGCGGCTGCTAACCAGATGGCCCGCACCTTCGCCGTGATAGACGCCGTTGATCACCAGGCCAAGGAACACGATCATGATAGCAACCTGCACCACCACGATGATGGAGTTCAGATTAGCGACCAGCTTGATGCCACGCAGGTTGAACAGCGTCATCAACGCCACCAGCGCCGCAACGAAAATCCACGACGGCACGCCCGGGAAGATGGCTTCCAGATAAATCTTGGCCAACAGAATGTTGATCATCGGCATGAACAGATAATCGAGCAACGACGACCAGCCGACCATAAAGCCAACGTGCGGGCCAATGGCCTTTTGCGCATAGGTGTAAGCCGAGCCGGCCGATGGGAATTTCTTCACCAGTTTGCCGTAGCTGAGCGCGGTAAACAGTACCGCCAGCAGCGCAAAGGCATAGGCGGTCGCGACATGACCATCGGTCAGGCCGGAAACGATGCCGAAGGTATCGAAAATGGTCATTGGCTGCAGGTAAGCCAGACCCATCATTACCACCGGGAGCAACGTCAGGGTTTTACGCAATTGAGGGCGCGGTGCCGCAGCGGCAGCGCTGATGATGTTATCGGACATTGCGCAGCCCCCCCTGACCTTCAGACTTGCGGATAATGGACACGCCAAGACTCAAGGTTGCGGGGAAACTTCGCAACGTGCGACTGAATTCTAAAAGAGGGGTATTGGAAGCTGGATAACGCGTCAAGGCGGCCTTGGCTGCTGCTCCATAATCGCTGCGTGTGCAGCGGAAACCGGCGGGCACCGGTGCTAAAGTGAAAAATTGCCCCATCTTTCTTATCCTCATGAGTCACGACCATAAAGTTTTGGTTGATCGTGAACAAACCTGTTTATCTATCCGGCTCGAAGTCCGGCCTCGCTTGGTGTATGAAACGCTCGGTTTACAAAACAAAAATGCAAAAAAATAACCGACGCTTTAAAACGTCGGCTATCTGCATTGGGGATATTTTGCATCAGAAAGCCTCTGGATGACAAGATCCAGAAGCCTTCTGACACAAATTCTTTTCGCGATCGACTGGAAAACCGCCTTACGGCTTAATAATTCCGCAAGTCATAGCACGAAAAGTTATTTAACTGCCCTTACTTTATACCTCTTTTCAGGCATTTTTCAACATCCAGTCAATCTCGGTTTCAGTCACCATACGCTCGAACTGCATCAGCTCGTCCGACTTGCAGGCATGATAGACATGACAAAAACGCTGGCCCAGATACCGTTGCATCGCCGGCTGCTCGGCAAACTCGTACAACGCGTCGCTCTGGCGAATAGGGAAAGGCTGCCCTTGCTGTTCCAGCCCGTTACCGGTCACCGGCTCGGGCAGCGGCAACGGGTGATCCAGGCCGTATAAAATGCCGCTCAGCACGGTTGCCAACACCAGGTAGGGATTGGCATCGGCGCCGGCAACCCGATATTCGACCCGGTGATTTTGCGGTTCGCCACAGGGAATACGCAACGCCACGGTGCGGTTGTTGTGACCCCATGACGCCTGCGTCGGCACGTACATCCCCGGCTGGAAGCGCCGGAAGGCATTGACGTTGGGCGCCAGCAGCGCCATTGACGCCGGCATCAGCGCAATCATCCCGGCCAGGGCGCGGTGCAGCAGCGCGGAGTCGCCGCCATCCGCATCGGCAAACAGATTGACCCCGTTGCCGTCCACCATGCTGATATGGATATGCATACCGCTGCCGGTATATTCCTCATAGGGTTTGGCCATAAACGTGGCATGCATATCGTGGTTTTCCGCCACCTGACGCACCAGCCTTTTCAACGCCAGCGCATGATCGCAGGCTTGCAGCACGTTGTCGGTATGGTTGAGATTCACTTCAAACTGGCCAGGCGAGGCTTCGGCCACCGCGCCGTCTGCGGGCAGTCCCTGCATTTGCGCCAGGCTGTCGATATCGTTCAGCACATCGGAAAAATGGTTCAGGTTGTCCAGAGAATACACCTGGCTGTGCACATTGCGTTCCTGCGTGCCAGGCGCACACGGCGGTTGCAGATAGCCTTCGGCATCGCGCTGTCGGTCAATCAGATAGAACTCCAACTCTACCGCTACCACCGGGAACATGCCGCGCTGGCGCAACATCTGCCACACTCGGTTCAGTACATTGCGGGGTTCAACGTCAAAGGGAGTGCCATCTTCATCCAGCATGGTCAGCAACAGCTGGCCGATATTTTCCGGATCCGCCGCCGACGGCGTCAAGCTGCCGGCTACCGGCATGCACACCCGGTCCGGCTCGCCCAGTTCCTGGCCCAGACCGGCCTCTTCCACCACGTTGCCCAAAATATCCATGGCAAATACCGAGGCGGGGAAGTAACAGCCTTTTTCCAGTTTGCTCAGCCCGGAGACGGGGATGCGTTTACCGCGGAAGGAACCATTGAGATCGGTGAGGAGAATATCGATATACTGCGTTGCAGGGTGGCGTTCCAAATAGTGAGCAACCTCACGTTGGAACGCGCTACTTCGCCTTTCTTCATTATGCTGTGCAAAATTTTCAACTGCTGCGATATGGGTTTGCATACATCACCTGCCATTATGCCCTGAAAAGACGCCGTGGCGCCCGCTTACCGAACGTTTAACATAGCTAATCAACTCTCTCTAGACAGCGCCCGCGGCCGGCGCTCAAAATAACATCCATAATATCAAACATAGCCTTAACAGAATTGGTTTGCAAATGTTACAATAGTGATTGATTATTCACCACTCGCTGCTAAATTGATAAAATATTGACCGAAAAGGCGATAGATTGTTTTGACAGACAGAATTTATTTCGGTGAGTCAGGTATCATCATGGGCAATATATTTTCCACCGGCATCGTCCTGCTGCCCTATGGCGGCATCCTTTCTGCCAGCCATCTCTTTTAGAAGGAAGTACCACTATGAGCGAAGTCAGCTTGGCGCCAGGTAAGCGCCTGTCGCAAATCCGTCAGCAATTGGGTTTGTCACAGCGCCGGGTCGCCGAACTGTCCGGGTTGACCCACAGTGCCATCAGTACCATCGAGCAGGACAAGGTCAGCCCTGCCATCAGCACTCTGCAAAAACTGTTGAAAGTGTATGGCTTGTCACTGTCGGAATTCTTTGCCGAACCGGAGCGGCTGGATCAACCAAAAGTGGTGATTGACGCCGACGATCTGATAGAAATCGGCAGCCAGGGCGTATCAATGAAACTGGTACATAACGGCAGCCCGACGCGCACGCTGGCGATGATGCTGGAAACCTACCCGCCAGGCACCACCACCGGCGAAAAAATAAAGCACCAGGGCGAAGAAGTCGGCACCCTGCTGGAGGGTGAAATCGTGCTGACCATCAACGGCCAGAGCTATTCTCTCAGCGCCGGCCAGAGCTACGCGATCAACACCGGTATCCCCCACAGCTTCAGCAATACCTCAACCCGCGTCTGCCGCATCGTCAGCGCGCATACCCCCACCACCTTCTGATCGCTGGCCATTTCCTGCCCGCTGCGCCACGCGGGCGGGGATTCGCCGATGCAACAACCATTTTCATCTCTCTTATGCCATTTCGTTCGTTGCCAAAACGGCAATCTATGTTACAAAAGAGCCACTTTAGCCATCTAAACACCTAAACGTCTTCATACATATGATGCCAACCCCTACGCCCTCCCGCCTGGAGATGCGCAATATCTCGATCGCCTTTGCCGGTTTCAACGCCCTGCAACAGGTGGACTTTACCCTGACGGGAGGATCCATCCATGCGTTGGTCGGTGCCAACGGTGCCGGCAAGTCGACGCTGATGGCGATCCTGTCCGGCGCCCATAGTCATTATCACGGCAATATCTTGATAGATGGCCAAGCGGTCGACATTCACTCACCGCTGCATGCGCGGCAGCATGGCATTCACGTAGTGCAGCAGGAAGTTGACGTCGCCCTGATCCCGACGCTATCGGTCGCGGAAAACATCATGCTCGACTGGCTCAATCAGCCCGGCCAGCTGTTGAACTGGCGTCAGTTGTACACCCAGGCGCAAGCCCTGCTCGCTCAACTGGCGTCGACCATCAACCCGCGACGGCGGCTGGCAGATTGCACGCTGGCGGAAAAGCAGCAGGTGCTGCTGGCACGCGCGCTATCGCACCGCTGCCGCTTTCTGGTGCTGGATGAACCGACCGCCCCGCTGGACCACGCCGAAAGCCAACGTCTGTTTACGGTGGTGCGCCGTTTGCAGTCTGAAGGCATCGGCATTGTGTTTATTTCACATCGTATTCATGAACTGAGCGAAGTCTGCGACCGCTTGACGGTGCTGCGCGATGGCAGACAGGTCAGCGAGGACACCATGCGCGGGCTGAGCGGCGAACAGATTGTCGAAAAAATGCTTGGCCATCGCCTGGACGACATCTTTCCACCGCGTCGCCCTACGCCACAGCCTCGGCCACTGCTGTCGGTACGCGGCCTGAGCGATCGCCATAAATTGCGCGACATTTCCCTGACGCTGCAACGGGGCGAAATTCTCGGCATCGCCGGTCTGGCAGGTGCTGGCAAAACCGAATTGTGCAAGGCGCTGTTCGGTGCCACCCCGGCACGCATCGAACACGGCGAACTGCACGGCAAACGATGGGTGCCAGGTTCGCCGCATCGTTGCGTTGCGCTAGGTATGGCGCTGGTGCCGGAGGAGCGCCGCAAACAGGGGGTGTTTATTGACGAAACCATTGCCATGAACCTGAGCGTTGCTGCCGACGATGGTTTTTGCCGCTGGGGCGTTTTCAGCCAGCGGCAGGCGCTGGACTGGGCGCAACGGGTCATCCGCCGCCTGGGCGTACGCGCCGCCGGGCCGCAGCAGAAGCTGGCGCGACTCTCCGGCGGCAACCAGCAAAAAGTGGCGATAGGCAAATGGCCGCGCGGCGATGCCGATCTGCTGATTTTCGATGAACCGACCAAGGGCGTGGACATCAAGGCCAAGCAGGATTTGTTTGCGTTGATAGACCAGTTGGCGCGTGACGGCAAAGGCATCATCTATGCCTCGGGTGAATTCTCCGAACTGGTTGGCCTGTGCGATCGCATTTGCGTGTTATGGGATGGCCGCATCGTGGCTGAACTCAATGCCGCCGATATTGATGAAGAAACCCTGTTACTGTATTCCACCGGAGGAATCCCAGCGTGAGTAAAGATCTTTCCCTGCCCAACGTGCAACCCTGGCGTCATCGGCTGTTCGAGTTTTTGTATAAATGGGGGATGCTGCTCACCGTCGTTGCTCTGGTCGCCCTGTTCGGCCTGGCGTCGGACAATTTTCTCGATCCCAACAACATCATCAATATTCTGCGTTCGATCGCCATCGTCACGGTGATCGCCATTGGCGTTTCCATTTCGCTGTCGGTTGGCGGGTTTGATCTTTCCGTCGGATCGACCGCGTCGCTGGCTAATGCACTGGTGATCTCGCTGTTTGTCTGGTACGGCTTTGGCACCACCGGGGCGATTATCCTGACGCTGCTGATATGCTGCCTGGTCGGTTTGTTCAACGCGTTTCTGATCGTGGTACTCAAGATCCCGGATATGCTGGCCACTCTCGCCAGCCTGTTCGTCATCCAGGGCGTGGCGATGACCTACAGTTACGGCGGATCAATCACCCAGAATATGCTGTTGCCCAACGGCGAGATGGCAGAAGGCGTCATTCCGCAGATTTTTTCCGCGCTGGGCCAGGTGCCGACGATCGTGCTGATCATGTTGGCGGTAACGCTGGTAATACAGCTGTTCCTGTCGCTGACCAAGCACGGACGCCGCATGTACGCGATCGGCGGCAATGCGGAAGCGGCGCGGCTTTCCGGTATTCGCACACTGCGTTACAGGGTTATCGCTTACGTGCTTTCGTCGCTGCTGGCGGCGCTTGGCGGTATTCTACTGGCGTCACGTATCGGCTCTTCGCAGGTCAACGCTGGCGGCGGTTATTTAATGGATGCAGTGGCGGCAGCCTATATCGGTTTTTCGCTGGCCGGGTCCGGCAAACCCAACGCCTTCGGCACGCTGATTGGCGCAATCATTCTTGGCGTGTTGCAAAACGGCCTGGTGATGCTGTCGGTACCCTACTACGCGATGGATATCATCAAAGGGTTGGTACTGGCGCTGGCGCTGGCCATCACCTACATCCAAAAGCGCTAAATCCCCCGGCACGCTAACAGCGTGCCGTTTCACCCTCGTTGGATTATTCCTGACCCACGCCCGATTAAATATATAAATGATACGAATTATCATTTGCATTTACATTCGTTTTTATTATCTTACAATACCCTTACGCACCACCACTCGGGCCTTTTCATCCACAGAGATGCAAGGGTTTTAATTTTTAATTCAGTAGGTTAACAGGCAGATCCGCCTGTTTCTCTGGCTAGGAATCGTTCATTCATGGAAACGCCAAACTATAATAAACTCGCCGCATTAATCCTTGCGTCATTTGCCAGCCACGCTGCCTTTGCAGCCAGCCAGGACGATCAACAGGACACCATGGTGGTTACCGCCTCCGGGTTCCAACAGAAAATTCAGGATTCAGCGGCATCGATCTCGGTGATCCCCCGTCAGCAACTGGAAGAAAAAGCCTATCGCGACGTCACCGATGCGCTGAAAGACGTGCCGGGCGTGGTAGTCACCGGCGGCGGCAGCAGCAGCGATATCAGCATTCGCGGCATGTCATCCAAATACACGCTGATTCTGGTGGACGGCAAGCGCGTCGATACCCGCGGTACCCGCCCAAACAGCGACAATGCCGGTATCGAACAAGGCTGGCTGCCGCCGCTGGAGGCCATCGAACGTATCGAAGTGGTACGCGGCCCAATGTCATCGCTGTACGGTTCCGATGCCATGGGCGGCGTGATCAACGTCATTACGCGCAAGACCGCCACCACCCAGGGCTGGAAAGGCTCGCTGCACGCCGACGCCACCTTCCAGGAGCGCCGCGATTCCGGCGATCTGTTCCAGACCAACGCCTATGCCTCCGGCCCGCTGATTGACGGCCTGCTCGGTCTGCGCGTCAACGGACTGCTGTCGCAGCGCGCCGAAGACAAGATCGTCAACGGCTACAACGAACAGCGCATGCGCAGCGGTACTGCGGTGTTCAGCCTGACGCCGGATGATCAAAACGAATTAGACTTTGAAATTGGCCGTTCCTTGCAGGATCGTAACAGCACTCCCGGCAAGTCGGTGGCCGTTGAACGTTGCAGCAAAGGCAAGTGCACCCCAAGCCAGGTGAGCGAAAGCCTGTATACCCGCACCAACTATGCGTTGACCCATAACGGCTACTATGATTTTGGCCATACCAACAGCTACGTTCAACGCGAAGAAACCAACAACCCCGGCCGTAACATGAAGATGTACAACACCATCTTCAATACCCAGAACCAGTTCGAGTTGGGCAATCATATGCTCAATCTGGGCGGCCAATATCGTTATGAAAAGCTGGCTGACGGCGGCAACAAGTTGGCAGCGGCGCAGGATGTGAACCAGCTGACGCGCTGGAGCTGGGCGTTGTTTGCCGAAGATGAATGGGCGTTGACCAACGACTTCAGCCTGACTACCGGTCTGCGGATGGATCAGGATCAAAACTACGGCAGCCATTGGACGCCGCGCATGTATGGCGTATGGCACCTGGCCGAACAGTGGACGCTGAAAGGCGGCGTTTCTGCCGGTTACCGCTCACCCGATCTGCGCCAGTCCTCGCCCAACTGGGGCCAGGCCACCGGCGGCGGCGTGCGCTCCGGCATTATCGTCGGCAACCCGGATTTGCAGCCGGAAAAAAGCCTGAGCGAAGAAATCGGCCTGATGTGGGATAGCCTCAAGGGTATCAATGGCGGCGTTACGGTATTCAATACCGACTTTAAAGATAAAATTACCGAAGTAAGGCGCTGCGAAGATACGCCTGATTGCATGATTGGCGCCACCCACTACGACTTTATCAGCGACCGCGTCAACGTTGATAAAGCCAACATGCGCGGCGTGGAAGCCACCTTCGGCTGGCAGATCGGCAAGGATTGGCAGTGGAACACCAACTACACCTATACCTCGTCCGAGCAAAAGAGCGGCCAGTTCAAAGGCAAGCCGTTAAACCAGATGCCCAAGCACATGATCAACTCGACGCTGGACTGGCAGGCAACCCACGACGTCAGCCTGTGGTCGCGCGTCAACTTCCGCAGTAAAACCTCGCAATACCTGAGCCGCACCTCGATCGCACAGAGCACCCCCTCATATACCTTCGTTGACATGGGGCTGAGCTATAAGGCGAACAAAAACCTGCTGGTGACCGGCGGGGTGTACAACGTTCTGGATAAAAACGTCAATTACGACGACTACAACACCACGCTGGACGGCCGCCGCTACACGGTGGGCATGACCTACAGCTTCTAACGGACAAAAGGCCCTGACGGGCCTTTTTATTCCGACGCTTGCTTTACCAGCCGTTACACCACCGGCTCGGTCACCAGTCCATCAATCAATACCTGCGGGGTACCCTGGGAGCAGCGCTCGATGCGACCGCGAACGCCATAGACCTGCGCCAGGCTTTGCGGCGTGATCACCTGCTCCGGCAGCCCGTCGGCGATCATATCGCCGTTTTGCAGCATCAGGACGTGGTCACCGTGGCGTAATGCAATGTTGATATCATGCACCACCACCACCGTCACGATATTGCGTTTGCGGGTTTCACGGCGCACCAAATCCATCACGTGAAACTGATAGTTCAGATCGAGCGCGCTGAGCGGTTCGTCCAGCAACAGCAACGACGGTTGACGGATCAGCGACTGCGCCAGGCCGACCAATTGTTTCTGGCCGCCGGACAGCTGATCCAGATAGCTCAGCGCCAGATGGGCGATACCGAGCTGTTCCAGCAGCGTCATCACCTCCGCTTCGCTGCCGGCATTGCTCCGGCCACCGGAGGCACGCTGCGCCACGATAATCGATTCCAGCACGTGCAAATGTACGCCGGCCGGCAGCGACTGCGGCAGGTAAACCACCTGCTCGGCACGACGGGCGAACGGCATCTGCATCAGATCATTGTTATCCAGCCACAGCTGGCCCTGCGCCGGGTTAAGGCCAGCCAGCGAGCGCAGCAGCGTCGACTTGCCGCTGCCGTTCGGCCCCAGCAGTACGGTAATCTTGCCGCGCGGCAGCATCGGCACCGACAGATCGACGATCACCGGTCGTTTTGGGTAACCGGCAGAAAAGCCGGCGATACGTAGGCCCTGGTTCATCAGACGTTCCCCCGGTGGCGCAGAATAATACTCAGGAAGAACGGCACGCCAACCAGCGAGGTGACAATACCAACCGGAATAATGATGCCCGGTACCAGGTTTTTCGACGCCACCGACGCCATCGACAGCACCAGCGCGCCGATCAGCGCACTGGCCGGCAGATAGAAACGGTGATCTTCACCAAACATCATACGCGCGATATGCGGTGCAACCAGCCCGATAAAGCCGATCGGCCCAACGAATGCCACCGCCAGTGCCGAAAGAATGCTGATGCGCAGCAGAGTCGCCAGTCGCAAGCGACGTACGTCGATGCCAAAGCTGACGGCACGATCTTCACCCAGACGCAGCGCGGTCAGTTTCCAGGAACTCATCATCGACAGCGGCAACAGCACGGCAAACGCCGCAAACAGTATGCCAAGCTTGTCCCATGAGGCCCGCGACAGGCTGCCCATGGTCCAGAACACCAGCCCCTGCAGGGTATCTTCACTGGCGATAAACTGCATCATCGATACCAGCGCATTGAAAGTGAACACCAGCGCGATGCCAAACAGCACCACGCCGGAGGTGGCAACCCGCGTCCAGCGAGTGATGCCGTCCAGCATCAGCGCGGCCAATAACGCAAAAACGAAGGCGTTGGCGGAAATAAACCACTGGGCAGGAACCCCCGGCAGGCCAATACCCAACACGATAGCCAGCGCGGCGCCGAACGCCGCCGCCGAAGAAACCCCCAGCGTAAACGGGCTGGCCAGCGGATTGTTGAGGATGGTCTGCATTTCTGCACCGGCCAGTCCCAACGCCATGCCAACCACCACCGCCATCAACGCGTACGGCAGACGAATGTCCCAGACGATGACCCGGGTGCCGGCATCGGCCGACGCAGGATCGATCAGCGTTTGCCAAAGGGAAGACAGCGAAAGGCCGGACGGCCCCATGGTAAAGTCCAGCAGCAGTGAGCCGGCGATCGCCAGCGCCAGAATCCCCATGATCATCAGGCGATGACGCAGAATATGCTGATAGTGCCCCATCACCTGGACGCTGGATTGCCCCTTTGCCTCTGGCAAAGGATCGGTGGTTACGCTCATTATTTTGGCTACCTGTTACGACGAAATGATTGCCACTGATCAACCCGGTGATTGCAGCGGAAAAGTGCGCAGCATCTGCGCAATAATAGGCGCTAACAATAAAGCAAACGATAATACTTATCAATCACAGCGATAGCCATGACAGCAAAAATTTCAGCGTAATTATTTGTTTTATAAATAGAATGACAGTTAGCTTCCCAATGAAAGCATATGTTTCACCAGGTTAAACATTCTGAAAAGCCCGTCGTCTCCCCCAGCGTTATGCACAAATAGCCAAAAAAGCACATAGAATCCCAGCTATGGCCGCAATTGAGCGCGCCGTTGCGGCCATATTAATAGGGATATAAAGAGGCTTTATGAGAACGTTACCCTCCGCCAACGCGGCAAAACGCCCGTTACTGCTGCGCTGGTTACTACACAGCCCGCTACACGCCGATGACTGCCGGTTCCAGAGCCAGATGCGCCAGGCATTACCCGTGTCCGTCAACGCGTGGTGGCTATATGTCGCCGGCGCGGTGCTGCTGGCGACGCTGGCTGTGCTGGCGGTACTTTCCGGCCGCTATGTATTGATGTCGGGCGCCGGTTTACTGGTGTGCGGGCTGGCATTCTGGCTGATGCAGCACCACGCCGCCGCGCCACGATTCGCCATGCTGGAAATTACGCTGCTGACCACGCCCTATCTGCTGACGATGCCGTTTTCCGGCGTACAGCACCTCTATCTGCTGGCAGATATTCTGCCATTGTGGTTATGGTTGGCACATGGGCTTATCCGACGTCATCACCGCCAGTTGGCGCAGAGCGTGCAGCTGGCAGCGGAGCAGCAACGGGTGGCTCATCGGGATCCGCTGACCGGCCTGCTCAACCGCACCGGTATCGAAACCATACTGGCCGAGATGTGCCAGTCTTCGCCAATCGCGCATTCCCTATCGCATATGTTCATTCTCGAATTCGGCCCTTTGTCGGCGCTGTATCAGAGTCACGGCGTGCAGATCGGTGATGACGTGCTGCGCACTGTCGGCGAACGCCTGAAAACGCTGATCCGCCCGAGCGATCATCTTTGTCACTATCTTGGCGGACAGTTTCTGATTCTGCTGCATGACCTGCCTTACGGCGCGGAAAAAGAGCTGCTGGCGCGCATTACGCCGCCATTGGCTGCGCCTTTTGGCTTCGGCGCGTTCGGCAGCGTCAGCCTGAGTCTGACGACCGGTATCCTGCTGTTACGGCCATGGCATGATCAAACGGTGGAAAGTCTGTTAACGGCGGCCCAGCAGGCGCTGGCGGAGGCAAAACGGGAAGGGAAATAACGCGGCACCATGGCGCCGCGTTTGGTCGGAACGGGAGGTTATTTCACGTCCATCTTCGGGAATTCCATTTCGCTGTATTTCACCACGCGGGTACCGCGCGTCAGCTTGTAACCGAACCAGATAATCAGGAACAGCGGAATACCGATGTAGGTGGCGGTCACGCCATACCAGTCGATTTTATCTTGCAGGAACGCCTGGTAGTTCTGGCCCAGGGTAATGATCAGGCACAGCACGAAAGCGAAGATCGGCCCCAGCGGGAAGAACCCGGAACGGTACGGTAAATCGCTCAGGTCACGCCCTTGCAGCATATAGCCACGGCGGAACCGATAGTGGCTGATGGCAATCCCCAACCAGGCAATGAAACCGGTCATGCCCGAGGTGTTAAGCAGCCACAGATACACCGACTGGTTGCCGAACATCGAGCTCAGGAAGCACAGGCCCGCCACCACGGTAGTGGCATACAGCGCATTACGCGGTACGCCGCCCTTTGACAACTTGGCGAAGATGCGCGGCGCCTTGCCTTCCGACGCCAGCGTGAACAGCATACGGGTCGAGGCATACATGCCGGAGTTGCCGGCCGACAGCACCGCCGTCAGAATAACCGCGTTCATGACCGCCGCCGCAGACAGCAGGCCGGCATGCTGGAATACCAGCGTGAACGGGCTGACGCTGATGTCTTTCACGTCGTTACGCAGCAGGCTCGGATCGGTATAAGGAATGATCAGGCTGATGATCAGGATGGCGAAGATATAGAACAGCAGAATACGCCAGAACACCTGACGCACCGCACGCGGGATATTTTTGCCCGGGTTCTCGGATTCACCGGCGGCGATGCCGATCAGTTCAGTCCCCTGGAACGAGAAACCGACGATCATCGCCACGCCTATCATCGCCGAAAATCCACCGGCAAACGGCGCATCGCCTATGGTCCAGTTTTGCCAGCCGGCATGTTCACCGCCCTGCAGGATGCCGACAATCATCAATACGCCAATGGCGATGAAGATGATGACCGTAGTTACCTTGATCAGCGAGAACCAGTATTCGGCTTCGCCGAAGCCTTTCACCGAAATGTAATTCAGCAGGAACATCAGACCAAGGAACAAGGCGCTCCAGATCCAGCCGGGCGTATCCGGGAACCAGTAGCTCATCACCAACTGCGAGGCGACCAGGTCAACGGCGATGGTAACCGCCCAGTTGTACCAATAGTTCCAGCCCAGCGCGAAGCCAAAGCCTTCTTCGACGTATTTGGCGCCGTAGGTGGAAAATGAGCCGGAAACCGGCATAAATGCCGCCAGTTCGCCCAGACTGGTCATCAAGAAGTACACCATCAGACCAATCAGCGCATAAGACAACAGCGCCCCACCCGGCCCGGCTTGAGAAACCGTTGCGCCCGAGGCGACAAACAGGCCGGTACCGATGGAACCACCAATGGCAATCATGGTTAAATGCCGCGCTTTTAGCTCGCGGCGTAGCCCGGGTGCTGGTTGCCCCGATGTTTTTATATCCTGCTGAGCCATTCTTACCCTATTTGCTCTTCAAAAAATGAGGGCGGATTGTAACAAATACCCGCCGACGCACTAGCAACATTGCAATGATATAAGATAGCTTCATAATTCAGAGGCAATTATTAGCAGCAACCTGATTTGCCCGACTTCGTATCATTAATGTGAAGCAGCACGGGTTTTTATGCTTGTGCAGGCAGGGTGCAATAGCTGAGAAAACGCGCAAGCGCGTTGGAAATATGTTTTTGTCGGTGATGGATCAAATACAGCGTGCGCATCAGCGGCGGCAGCGGCACCTGCAACTCCACCAGCGTGCCGGCCGCCAACTGCTCGCCAATCACCCGCCGTGACAGACAGCTGATGCCAATGCCGTGACGCACCGCGTGTTTGATCGCTTCCGAATTGCCAAGCTCCATCACCAACTGAAAATGCGGCAGATGGGCCAGCAACAGATGATCCAGCACTTCTCGCGTGCCGGAACCGCGCTCACGCAGGATCCAGGGGGCGTTGGCCAGCGCCTCCAGGCTTAGCGATCGTTGCGCCAACGGACTGTCCGGCGCGGCAAACACCACCAGCTCATCTTCCTGCCACGGCTGGGTAACCAGCTCCGGCATATGACACGGCCCTTCGATCAACCCCAGATCGACGCGAAAATCCGCCACCGCCCCAATCACATCCTGGCTATTGCCAACGTTCAACTCCAACGGCACATTGGGGTAATCCTGCCGGTAGTGCGCCATCATCGCCGGCAGCAGATAGTTGCCGATGGTACTGCTGGCAGCAATGCGCAACGCGCCGCCGTCATGACGAAACAGCTGTTCAATCTCACCGGCCTGTTCCAGCAGCGCCAGCGCTTTGGGATACAGTAAACGGCCATGTTCATTGATCACCAGCCGCTTGCCAACGCGATCAAATAACTGTACGCCAAGTTGCCCTTCCAGATCCGCCAGCGCCGCGCTGACTGCCGATTGCGATAACGCCAACACCACCGAGGCCTGAGTAGTCGAGCCGCTTTTCAGCACTTCGGTAAACACTTCCAACTGACGTAAGGTAATATGCATGGCCGTCTCGATAATGGGGTGAGCGGGCTATCTTGCGCCGCGTGAACGCCTGTCCGCTGATAAGCCAGCCTGTTTGTCCTGGAACCTGTGATTAAGATTATCACGTTTGGCCAAAACGGCTGTGGGCCCATCACGGCGGTTATACCACTTATTTAGATTGGTTATAAATATATAATCAATTTATCTTTTATAGTACAGCGCTATATCCTTGTCGGCAGAGAAACAGCACAAGGACTCATTTATGGCAACCCACACCACCCCACTGTTCCCCGAACGGCGTTTCCCGCTGTTTGGCCTGCCGCGCCTGGTACCCGGCCTGGCACTGACCGCCGCGCTGACCGCCATCGCCATCTGGGCCGGCGAAGTGCCGTGGATTGCCGGGCTGGGACTCGGTGCGCTGACGCTGGCGATCCTGTTGGGCATTGTGGTCGGCAATACGCTTTATCCGTGGCTGCAACCACGCTGTCACACCGGTGTGCAGTTGGCCAAACAGCGACTGCTGCGCCTGGGGATCATCCTTTATGGTTTTCGCCTGACCTTTCAGCAAATTGCCGACGTCGGCACCACCGGTATCATTATTGATGCCCTGACCCTCACCAGCACTTTTTTGCTCGCCTGCTGGCTGGGGAAAAAAGTGTTTGGTATCGATGGTCAGACCGCGATGCTGATCGGTGCTGGCAGCAGTATCTGCGGTGCCGCGGCGGTGATGGCGACCGAGCCGGTGTTAAAGGCCGATTCAAGTAAGGTGGCGGTCGCGGTCTCCACCGTGGTGGTGTTCGGTACCCTGGCGATTTTCGCCTACCCGTGGCTGTATCATCTCAACCAGCAGTTCCAGTGGCTGCCGTTTAGCCAGGAAACCTTTGGTATCTACACCGGCTCTACCATTCATGAAGTGGCGCAGGTAGTGGCCGCCGGTCATGCCATTGGCCCGGAAGCGGAAAATGCGGCAGTAATAGCAAAAATGATTCGCGTGATGATGCTGGCACCGTTCCTGCTGCTGCTTTCCGGCTACATCAGCCGCGGCGGTCAGGCGGATAAAAGTGAAAAGTCCGCCATCACCATCCCGTGGTTTGCGGTGTTGTTCATTGCGGTTGCCGGCTTCAACTCATTCAATCTGCTCCCGGCACCGTTAGTGCAACACCTGATAACCGCCGATACCTGGATGCTGGCAATGGCGATGGCCGCACTGGGCCTGACCACCCATATCAGCGCGGTGCGACAGGCCGGGGTCAAACCGATTCTGCTGGCCACGCTGCTGTTTGTCTGGCTGATTGTCGGCGGTGCTGCCATCAACCAACTGGTACAACATCTGCTGTAATCCCTGCCTACGGGCCCGAAAGCGGGTCCGTAATCCCTCCCCGCCTTCCAAATCTGCCGCTATCAATGCCATAATGACGCCGATAATACAGGAGAATGAAAATGAAGTTTGTCGGTGCACATGTCAGCGCGTCAGGCGGCGTGGATCAAGCAGTTATCCGCGCACACGAACTGGAGGCGACCGCATTCGCCCTGTTCACCAAAAATCAGCGTCAATGGAAAGCGGCACCGCTGCCTGCCGACGTGATAGATAAATTCAAGAGCGCCTGCGCGCAATACGGGTTCGGCCCGGGGCAGATCTTGCCGCACGACAGTTACCTGATTAACCTCGGCCACCCTGTCGCAGAAGCGCTGGAAAAATCGCGCGAAGCGTTTATCGATGAAATGCAACGTTGCGAACAGCTGGGGCTGACGTTGCTGAACTTCCACCCTGGCAGCCATCTGAAGCAGATCGACGAAGAGCGCTGTCTGGCACTGATCGCTGAATCGATCAATATCGCGCTGGATAAAACCCGGGGCGTCACCGCGGTGATTGAAAACACCGCCGGCCAGGGCAGCAATCTGGGCTTTAGATTTGAGCATCTGGCGGCGATCATTGACGGAGTAGAAGACAAGAGCCGGGTCGGCGTGTGCATTGATACCTGCCATGCCTTCGCCGCAGGTTACGATCTGCGTACCGAAGAAAACTGCGAGCAGACGTTCAAGGCCCTGGGCGACATCGTCGGCTTTAACTATCTGCGCGGCATGCACCTGAACGACGCCAAGAGCCAGTTCGACAGTCGGGTCGACCGCCATCACAGCCTGGGGGAAGGTAATATCGGTAAAACGGTGTTCAGCTACATCATGCGCGATGCGCGTTTCGACAATATTCCGCTGATCCTCGAAACCGTCAACCCGGATATCTGGGCGGAAGAAATCGCCTGGCTGAAGGCGCAGCAATAACCTCCCACCCCAACATCAGCAGATTACAACGCAAACCGGCCAGGATATCCTGGCCGGTTTGCGGGTATTGAGGCAGAGGATCATGCCACGCTGGTCATCGCCGCTTCAGGGCGTTTCAACACCGCATAAGATACCCCGGCCAGCAACGTCCCGGCGACTATCGCCAGCAGATACAGCAGCACCGGTGAAATTGCCCCCGGGATCAGCAGGACGAACAAGCCACCGTGCGGTGCCATCAGCTTGGCGCCGAACGCCATTGACAGCGCGCCGGTCAATGCACCGCCGGCAATGCAGCACGGCAGTACGCGCATCGGATCACGGGCAGCGAACGGGATCGCCCCTTCGGAAATAAAGCACAACCCCAGCACCAACGCCGCTTTGCCGCCTTCCTGCTCGGACTTCTCGAACTTGCGACGCGCCAGCAGCGTAGCCAGCCCCATCGCCAGCGGTGGCACCATACCGGCCGCCATGATCGCCGCCATTGGCGCATACACCGAAGAGCTCAGCAGCGCGACGCCAAAGGCATAAGCCGCCTTGTTCACCGGGCCCCCCATATCGGTACACATCATCGCACCGAGGATTGCCCCCAGCAGCACCGCATTGGCGGTTCCCAACGATTGTAGCCAGTGGGTCAGGCCTTCCATGATTTTCGCAACCGGCGTGCCGACCACGTAAATCATCACCAGACCGGTGATCAGGCTGGCAACCAGCGGAATGATCAGTATCGGTTTCAGCGCTTCCATACTCTGTGGCAGGCGCAGCTTGCCGCTGATCGCCTTGGCGACGTAACCCGCGAGGAAACCGGCAATAATGCCGCCGAGGAAGCCGGCACCGGTGCTCACTGCCAGCATGCCGCCGATCAGACCCGGCGTCAGGCCCGGACGATCGGCGATGGAAAATGCAATGTAACCGGCCAATACCGGCACCATCAGGGCAAAAGCGGAACCACCGCCAATCTGCATCAATGCTGCCGCCAGCGTGCCTTTCTCTTCGAACGCCTTGATACCGAACACGAACGACAGCGCGATGCACAGGCCACCCGCGACCACCATCGGCAGCATGTACGACACGCCGGTCAACAGGTGGCGGTATGGGCCGGCACTTTCCTTTTTCTTGCCAGCGGTGGAGGCGGCAGCGCCGCTTTTCTGCGGCTGGTACACCTCGGCTTCCGCCTGCGCCTTGTCCAGCTCCTGCGCGGTTTTCTTCAGCGCCAGGCCGGTAGAGGTGCGATACATCGGTTTACCGGCAAACTTGTCCAGATCGACTTCAATGTCGGCGGCGACAATCACCAAATCCGCCGCGGCCACTTCTTCCGGCGTGATGGCATTGCCTGCGCCCACCGAGCCGCGTGTTTCTACCTTCACCCACCAGCCACGTTTTTTCGCTTCACTTTCAATCGCTTCGGCAGCCATAAAGGTATGTGCCACGCCGGTCGGACACGCGGTTATCGCCACAACGCGTTTTTGACCGGCGGCTTGCGCCGGCACGGCTGCGACCGCCGGTGCCTGATACGGCTGAGCTTGCGCCTTGGCCGCAGCCAGGAAGGCCTCCGGCTCGCGCACCGCCTGCTCGACATCACCGAGGTAAAGCGCTTTACCGTTCAGCGCGGCGTCTGCCGGCACAGACTGCCCGGCCACCACCACCAGCTCGGCATCAGCCAGCGAGTCAACCCGTTGTAGCCCCTGTTTGGCCGCAGCCGCACTCAGCATGCGTTGCGCCAGGTGCCCACGGGCCTGTCCCAGCGAACTGTCTATCATCAGCAGCGTTTTCATTCTGCCTCCTGCTATTGATTAAAAGGTTTTAAATCGACGCGCGCCATCATCGCGGCCAACTGGGGACGGTCGGTCACGCCAACGTTGCTCTGGCTGACGGCCAGGGCGGCAACGGCGGTGGCCAAACGCAGCGTATGTTCGCTGGACTCACGCATCAGCAGACCATAGATCAGGCCGCCGACCATCGAATCACCAGCGCCGACCGTGCTGACCACTTCGCATGCCGGCGGTTTGGCAATCCAGGCACCCGAAGCATTCACCCACAGGGCACCTTCGGCACCCAGTGAAATCACCACGTGGGCAATACCCTGATCGCGCAGCGCATGGGCGGCTTCCACCACATCCGCCAGCGTTGGCAGGCGGCGACCGGCCCAGATTTCCAGTTCACGGCGGTTTGGCTTGACCAACCACGGTGCGGCCTTCAAACCGGCCACCAGCGCTTCGCGGCTGCTGTCGAAAATGATGCACGGACACTGGGCGCGCAAACGGGTCATCCAGTCAGTAAAGGCTTCCGGCGCGACGCCAGCCGGCAGGCTACCACTGACCGCCACCATGTCGAACTGGCCGAGCCAGCTCAGAGAGTCGCTGACGAAACGCTCCCAATCCTGCGGCGTTACCTCAAAGCCCGAAAAATTGAAGTCGGTCACTTCACCGTCTTTTTCCGTCAGTTTGACGTTGATGCGCGTACGCCCCGGCACCACCTGAAAGCGATTGGCAATGCCCAGATCGCTGAACAGCAATTGGAAGCCGTCCTGGTTTTCCTTGCCTAGAAAACCACCGACGGTGACGTCAATGCCAAGATCTTTCAATACCTTGGCAACGTTGATGCCTTTACCGGCGGCGTGCAGGCCGGCGGTTTTAACCAGATTCACTTCGCCACGCTCGATCTCGGGGCAAAACCCCACCAGATCGTAAGCCGGGTTCAGGGTGATGGTTGCGACTCTTCTGCTCATGCTGCGCCCTCGCCCAGTCCTTCGTTGATTGCCTCGCCGATGGTTTTCAGCGCGACTTCTGCATCTTCACCGCTGGCGGTAAAGCGCAGGCGATGGCCTTTTTTCACTCCCAGCGCAACTACTTTCATCAGGCTGCGCCCGTTGGCCGGCTTGCCGCTGCCGTCCAGGTTGGTCACGGTAATCTCGCTAGTGAACTGTTTGATCACGTTGACCAGCGCCGTTCCCGGCCGCGCATGCAGGCCATGTTCGTTGCGGATGATGTATTCTGCGGTCAGTACGGTGCTTTCCTCCGCCACCTCGCTGGTCAGCAATGCCAGCACTCCGGCGGCGTCAGCGTTCAGCAGACGTTCAGCTTTTTGCGCCAGCAGTAGATCGCCCAGATAGTTCAGCACCGTCAGCGGTTGCCGATCGGCCACGGCGACGGTCAGCAGCAACGCCACCTTTTCACCGTCTTCGTCGAACGCTGGGGCCGGACGGCTGACGGTGGCAGCGCTGCCCAGATTGCCTTCGGTGCTGTCGCTCAACCAGATGCCCTGTCCCAGGTTCAGCGGCTTGCGGGTAATGACGTCGCTGACGAACTCGGCGCTAACCGCGCCAATCTTTTGCAGACGACCGGCGTTCAACGCCTGCAGCGTCATCAGACTGTCGGCAGCAACATCAAGCGCAATCAGCGACGCGTCGAACTGGAATTCGGCCGCCTGTTTTTCACCCATCAGCAGGCTGCGCAGCTCGTTCGGCGAGGTGGTCTTCGCCAGTTGCTCCGCCACGCTGTCATCACTCAGCACGTGCGTCAGTTGGCGCAACAGCGCCAGGTGTTCGTCAGAACGCGCGGCAATGCCGATCACCACATAGGCGGTCTGGCCTTCGCCCCATTCGACGCCTTGCGGAAACTGAAACACCTGCACACCCGTGTTCAACACCAAATCGCGGGTATCGGTGGTGCCGTGGGGAATGGCAATACCATTGCCAAGATAGGTGGAGGTTTGCAGCTCGCGCTGCAACATACCGTCCACATAGGCGGCGCCGACGCAGCCAGCCTCGGTAAGGGCGGCCGCCACCTGCTGGATGGCGTCCTGCTTGCTGCCAGCGGCAGCGCCCAGGTGAATGTCTTGCTGTGACAACTGGAACATGGCTCTCCTCTCCTGCTGAATTGAATCGTTTCAGCTTCATTGAGAAAAAGGAGCGTTATCCAAACCAACCCAGTCAGTCCGATAACGCTGAAACGTTTCAAGGAGTGTGTAATCAGCCCATGCTGAAAGCAAGTTTTCTCCATCGGGACGTAGCAGATTTTTGAGCTTACGCACATTTTTCCCCACCATTCCCCCGGTGCGGCACAGAAGTGGCATAATTTGCTGAAATTTGCTGAAGGAGAAAAACATGAGCGTCATGACCGGCATAGGCGTGATCATCGTTAACGCACAGGGGCATATTCTACTGGGTAAACGCTGCGGCAAGCACGCCCCTTACTGGTCGATCCCCGGCGGGCATCTGGATGCCGGTGAGAGTTTTGAGCAATGCGCTCAACGAGAAGTGCTGGAAGAAACCGGCTTGCATATCGCGCCGCCGCTATTTATTGGCGTTTGCAATAACCTGCAAACCTGGCGTGAAGAAGGTAAACACACGGTGTCCATCTGCATGCTGGCGCAACACGCTGGCGGTGAGCCACAGCGTCTCGAGCCGGAAAAATGCGCGCAATGGTGTTGGTGCTCGCCCGACGCCCTGCCCGAACCGCATTTCGAAGCCAGCAAAATGGCCGTTACCCTGTGGCAACGCGGGCAATACTACTGCCAGGCGCGTTAATGTCATGTCCATCGCGGTATTTGTTGGCCGACACCACGCTGGTTACCCCGTCGATTACCCACCAGACAAAAGCCCAATCCTATCGCCCCTCGTTATATAAAATGAAACATAACGCTTTATTTTGCAGCAAATGTCGAATTATTACCTACAATTACCCCCAATGTGTTAGTAACACCAATAAATAGGCTTTATAATCGCATGGGTATATGGGGTTAATCCCCATCGGGATTTTTGGCAAGGCTTCTTCGGGATTTCATAATTATAAGTGGGTTCAATATGAGCAAAAAAACAACTGGCTTGGAAAAGCGGCGCCGGTGGGGATGGTTGTGGCTGTTACTCATTGGCATCGTTCTTGGCGCAGCGCTGTTGGCCGGCACTGCCACCGTCTTTCATAAAACCAGCGATACCGCTTTTTGCGTTTCCTGTCATACCATGCAGCAACCTCTCGCCGAATATCAGGGCAGCGTTCACTTCCAGAATACCAAAGGCATCCGCGCTGAATGCGCCGACTGTCACGTTCCGCACGAACCGCTGGAATATCTGTGGACCAAAATTCGTGCGGTGAAAGACATTTATGGCGAAATGGCCGGCACCATCAGCACGCCGGAAAAATACGAAGCGCACAAACTGGCGATGGCGCAGTCGGTGTGGAAAACGTTAAAAGAAAATGATTCCGCCACCTGTCGTTCATGCCACAGCTTTGACGCCATGGACATCACCGCACAAAGTGCTGAAGCGCGCGTGCAGCACCCGGTGGCGATCAAACAGGGTGAAACCTGCATCGACTGTCATAAGGGCGTTGCGCACATTCTGCCAGACATGAGCGGCGCAGCGCAGGCCGGAGCCGCCGAACTGGCGAAGGCGGCGGCTGAAACCTCGCCAACGGCCACCACGCTGTACACCATTGCGACCGAACCGTTCTTCTTGCAGCCAAACGACGAACACAACGCCGGCAATCTGATGCCTTCAACCGAAGTGCGCGTGGTGAAACAGGACGGTGACAAGGTGCTGGCCGAAGTGGCCGGTTGGCAACAGGACGGCGTCAGCGAAGTGTTCTATGCCGCACAGGGCAAGCGCATCCTCAGCGTATTGCTGGGTGAAGACGCGCGCAAGCAGCTGAAATCCGCCAACACCATGACCGACACAGAAACCGGGCTGGTGTGGCACCAGGTTTCCCTGCAGGTGTGGCTGCCGCGTAAGCAGCTGATTGACGATCAACAAAAAATCTGGCGCTACAGCGCAGACATGATGTCGGCCAACTGCACCGGCTGCCATGGTCTGACCGCGCTCGACCGCTTCAACGCCAACCAATGGATCGGCGTAATCAAGGGCATGGCTCCACGTACCTCACTGACGCAGGAACAGCTGCGTGTATTGACGCAATACGTGCAGAAACACGCCAGCGATATGCCACCGGCCACCTCGGCCAAGCTTTAAGGGAGAAGCGCAGATGAAATCGTATTCACAACAACCATTAAAAATGAGTCGTCGCCGCTTTCTGACCGGCGCCACTGCGCTTGCCGCCGCACCGTTGCTGGCGGGTCTATGGCCAAAAACCGCGCTGGCGGAAGCCATCAGCCAGGCGCTGCCGCAGTTTGTGGTGCTGCGTCAGGCACAAAAAGGCATTCTGACCGGCGCTCACTGGGGCGCCTTTGAAGCCATCGTGCAGGACGGTAAAATGGTCGGCGTACAGCCGGTCAAGGACGATCCGTACCCGAACGATCTGATCACCATGGCACCGTATCAGGTGCACGCCGAAAACCGCATCAAATATCCGATGGTGCGCAAAAGCTGGCTGGAGGGTGGCCCCGGAAGCCGCCCTGAACTGCGCGGCCACGATGAGTGGGTGCGCGTCAGCTGGGACAAGGCCATCACGCTGGTGAGCAACGAAATCTCCCGTTTGCAGCAACAGCATGGCCCACAGTCGATCTATGCCGGTTCCTACGGCTGGAAGAGCGTCGGTATGCTGCACAATAGCCGCACGCTGTTGCAACGTCTGATGAATCTGACCGGCGGATTTCTCGGCTACGCCGGGGATTATTCGACCGGCGCCGCGCAGGTGATCATGTCACACGTGGTCGGCTCTATGGAGGTATATGAACAGCAAACCGCCTGGCCAAACGTGATTGAAAACAGCCAACTGGTGATCCTCTGGGGCTGTAACCCGATGGTCACGCTGAGAAATAGCTGGAACGTACCGGATCACTATGGCCAAACCGGGTTTGAAGCGCTGAAGAAAAAAGGCACCCGGGTGATCAGCATTGATCCAGTACATAACGACAGCGCCAAATTCGTCAATGCGCAGTGGATCGCGCCGCGCCCGTACACCGACAGCGCAATGCTGATCGGCATCGCCCATACGCTGTTGAGCGAAAAACTGCATAACCCGGACTTCCTGAAAACCTACACCGTCGGCTTCGATCGTTTTGCCGCCTACCTGCTGGGTGAGGAAGACGGCACGCCAAAAACTGCCGAATGGGCAGCCGACATCAGCGGCGTCGACGCCGAGGTACTGCGGCAACTGGCACGCGACATGGCCAAGAACCGCACCATGATCATGGGCGGCTGGGGCATTCAGCGCCAGCATCACGGCGAACAGCAACACTGGTTGCTGGTCACGGTGGCTGCGATGCTCGGCCAGATCGGTATGCCCGGCGGCGGCTTCGGCTTTAGTTACCACTACTCTTCCGGCGGCAGCCCGACGGCGAAAGGCGGCATTATCGCCGGTATTTCCGCCGGCAACGCGCCGAAGAATTCGCCATCACCGATCCCGGTGGCGCGCATCGCCGAATGCCTTGCCAATCCAGGAAAAACCATTCATTTCAACGGGGCTGACGTCACTTATCCCGAGGTGAAAATGGTCTATGTGGCCGGTGGCAATACCTTCCACCAGCATCAGGACACCAATAACCTGATCAAAGCCTGGCAGCGGCCGGAAACCATCGTGGTCAACGAACCTTATTGGACCGCCACCGCCAAATATGCCGATATCGTGCTGCCGGCAACCACCAGTTATGAACGCAATGATCTGGAGATGGGCGGCGATTATTCGCAGCTGTATGTGTTCCCAATGCATCAATGCGTGGCACCGCAGCATGAAGCGCGTAACGACTTCGATATTTTTGCTGCCATGGCCGCCAAGCTTGGCGTGCAGGATGCCTTCACCGAAGGCAAAGACGAAACTCAATGGCTGAAGGGCATGTATGACGATATGAAACAGCAGGCGCGCAACGCCCGCGTGGCCCTGCCGCCGTTCGATATGTTCTGGCAATCCAATAACTACGTGCGCTTCCCGGTGCCGGAAGCCAATCAGCAATGGGTGCGCTTCGCCGATTACCGCGAGAACCCGTTGCTCAATCCGCTCGGCACCCCCTCGGGGAAAATCGAGATCTATTCCGATGCCATTGCCAAGATGAATTATCAGGATTGCAAAGGGATCCCGACCTGGATGCCGCCGCATGAATGGTATCGCGGGCCGGAAGCGGCGAAATATCCGCTATCGCTCAATACCGCGCATCCGATCAACCGTCTGCATTCACAGTTGGACAATACCCCGTTACGCAAGAAGTACGCGGTGGCCGATCGTGAGGCGATCATGATCAACCCGCAGGATGCCCAAGCGCGCGGTATCACCAATGGCGATCTGGTGCGTGCATTCAACGATCGCGGCCAGATACTGGTCGGCGCGTTGATCAGTGAGGATGTACGCCCCGGCGCGGTGCGTATTAGCGAAGGGGCATGGTTCGATCCGGCCGATCCATCACAGCCGGGCTCGATTTGCAAGAATGGCAACGTCAACTGTCTCACCTTCGACGTCGGCACCTCCAGCCTGGCACAGGGCAACTGCGGGCAGATGGCGCAGTTGGAAATCGAAAAGTATCAGGGACAGGTATTGAAAAATACCGCACACGACGTGCCGGCCGGCGCGTAGCGATCGCCCGCGACGGGGCCATCTCCGTCGCCTCCACGACCGGCTCGGACCACATCCATGACAGGGCGATGACCAGCACCGCCCTGCTTTTTTATGTCTGCGTGCGTTTTGCCCCCGCCCGCAATGAAACTGGTTTTTGTTTTTTTTAAACAGGCGTATTATACGCGCGACTTTCCTTCCAGCCATTTATTAAGCACTTATGCAAACTACTCCTGCGCTAACGCGGCGCTTGCCCGACCTCACTTCGTTGGCTTTCCTGGTCGTGGCTTTTCTTACCGGGATTGCCGGGGCACTGCAAACACCGACGCTGAGCCTGTTTTTGTCGACCGAAGTCAACGTACGGCCAACCATGATCGGGCTGTTCTTCACCGGCAGTGCGGTAATAGGTATTTTGGTCAGCCAGTATCTGGCCCGACGCTCGGATCAAAAAGGCGACCGCAAATCGCTGATTTTCCTCTGCTGCATGCTTGGCGCTCTGGGTTGCGTGCTGTTCGCCTGGAACCGTAACTATTATCTGCTGTTGCTGGTCGGTGTCGTTTTGAGCAGTTTTGGCTCTACCGCCAACCCGCAAATGTTTGCCCTGGCGCGCGAACATGCCGAGCGCACCGGTCGGGAAGCGGTGATGTTCAGCTCGATTCTACGTACGCAGGTTTCGCTGGCATGGGTGGTTGGCCCGCCGGTCGCCTTTGCACTGGCGTTGGGTTTTGGCTTTAAGTTCATGTACCTGGCCGCCGCCGCTGCGTTTATCGTCTGCGGCGCGTTGGTATGGAGGCTGCTGCCGTCAATGCGCAAAAGCGCGCCGACGCCCGGCACGGTGCTGGAAGCGCCGCGCCAGAACCGCCGCGATACGCTGCTGCTGTTTATTGCCTGTACCTGTATGTGGACCGCCAACGGCATGTACCTGATCAATATGCCGCTATATGTGGTACATGAATTACAGCTATCCGAGAAACTGGCCGGTATCCTGATGGGCACCGCCGCCGGCCTGGAAATCCCCATCATGCTGCTGGCCGGCATGGTGGCAAAACGCGTTGGCAAACGCGCTCTGATGCGCGCTGCGACGATCGGCGGCTTGCTGTTTTATGTCGCGCTGCTGTTTATTAGCGGCAGTTGGCAACTGATAGCGCTGCAATTGCTCAACGCGGTTTTTATTGGCGTACTGGCGGGGATTGGCATGCTGTATTTTCAGGATCTGATGCCTGGTCAGGCCGGCGCTGCCACCACGCTGTTCACCAACACCACACGCGTAGGCTGGATCATCGCCGGTTCAATAGCCGGTTCGGTGGCGGAAATCTGGAATTACCACGCCGTGTTTTATTCGGCGGTGGCCATGGTGATCGGTGCAGCGCTGTGCCTGTGGAAATTAAAGGACGCCTGACGGCTTACGGCGCGGTGTCCGCTTCCAGCCTGGCCAGATAGATCAGCGCCTCATCACGGCGGTCATGGCACATTTCGCGGCTGGCCTGCAGGCTGCCGCAGACCTTTGGCCGTAACGGTGAATGGAACAGGCCACAGCGCAGCTGTTCATCAAGATGAATGCAGCGGGTATTGGCCGGTTTGCCGTTCGGCATGCCGGGGATAGGGCTGGATATCGAAGGCGCGATGCAGCATGCGCCGCAGTCGGGACGGCAGTCCATCAGCGAGTCTCCCGGTGGGCTGGCGGAATTGAAGCGCGACAATAGCAGTCGCGTACCGACACCGCCAGCACAATCGTACCACTATGCCAGCCGCCGGTCCGCCGGCCATCAACGATTGCCAGCTTCCCCTCCCCTGTTTCGCTAAAAAACGGCACCGCTAGCTGGTTTAGTGCGCCGTTTATGCACAATAAGCGCTTTACATGCATCAGCCCAACGCGTACCATCAAGCTAGTACAAAAGAACTCACGACCACATCGGTCATTCAGGAGCCCGCATGTCCACGGACACCATCCAGAAGCTTTCTCGCCCATCGGTTATCGGTGGCGCGATGATCATTGCCGGTACCGCCGTCGGTGCCGGCATGTTTTCGATCCCCATTGTTACTTCTGGCGTGTGGTTCAGCGGTTCGATCGCGTTGCTGGTGTATACCTGGGCTTGCATGCTGATTTCCGGCCTGATGATCCTGGAAGCCACGCTGCATTATCCGGCGGGCGCCAGTTTCCATACCGTGGTCAAAGACCTGCTCGGCAAAGGCTGGAACGCCATCAATGGCATTTCCATCGCCTTTGTGCTGTATATCCTCACCTATGCCTATATTTCTGCCGGTGGCTCGATCATCGCCCATACGCTCGGCAACGTTGGTCAGACCAGTGCCGGCCTGCTATTTGCCGCCGTGGTGGCGTTTATCGTCTGGCTGTCGACCCGCGCGGTGGATCGTCTGAGCACCATTTTGATCGGCGGTATGGTCATTACCTTTGTGATGTCGGTCGGCGATATGTTCAGCCATGTGCAAACGGCGACCCTGTTGAACCAACGCGACAGCGACGCGCATTACCTGCCTTATGCGCTGGCCGCGCTGCCCTATCTGCTGACCTCGTTCGGCTACCACGGCAACGTGCCAGGATTGGTGAAATACTACCAAAAGGACAGCGGCGCGGTGGTGCGCAGCCTGGTGTACGGCACGCTGCTGGCACTGGCGATTTACATCCTGTGGCAGTATGTGATTCAGGGCAACATTGCGCGTGACGCCTTTAAACAGGTGATCGCCGAAGGCGGCAATATCGGCAGCCTGCTCAAGCAGATGGGTAACGTCTCCAGCAGCCAGACCGTCAGCCAACTGCTCAACGCCTTCTCTTATATGGCATTGGCCAGCTCGTTTCTTGGCGTGTCGCTTGGTCTGTTCGACTATATCGCCGATTTTTTCAAATTCAGCGATGACGCTACCGGCCGCAGCAAGACTGCGCTGGTTACCTTCGCTCCGCCAACCCTGGCCGCGTTGCTGTTGCCGAACGGTTTTCTGTACGCCATCGGTTTTGCCGGTCTGGCGGCCACCATCTGGGCGGTTATCGTGCCAGCATTGATGGCGCGCGCCAGCCGTCGCCGCTTTGCCAATGCCCGTTACCGGGCTCCCGGCGGTCAGGGAATGGTGTTGTTCATCATCCTGTTTGGCCTGATCAACGCCGTCGCCCACCTGCTGGCGCTGTTCGGCGTGCTGCCGGTGTTTGGCTAACCCGACATATCGGCGGGCGGAGCCACCCGCTCGGCCCCCGCCTGCTGCCCCGAAAGCCGATTTGCGCCATGTTTTCACGCGTTGCGCTTGCCTGAATCACGCGGCGCGAGTAATTTGTCGCAACTTTCCCCGGATCCTTACTGACAGGTTATTTTTATGGCAAGAGCTAACGAAATCAAACGCGGCATGGCGATCAGCTACAACGGCAAACTGCTGCTGGTGAAAGACATCGACGTGCAGAGCCCAAGCGCCCGTGGCGCCAGTACGCTATACAAAATGCGGTTTTCGGACGTGCGCACCGGTTTGAAGGTCGAAGAGCGCTTTAAAGGCGACGATATTCTCGATACCATTTCGCTGTCACGCCGCAAAGTTACCTTCTCGTACATCGATGGCGAAGAATACGTCTTTATGGACGAAGAGGACTACACCCCATACATCTTCAAGAAAGAGCAGATCGAAGAGGAACTGCTGTTTATTCCTGAAGCGGGTCTGCCAGGCATGCAGGTTCTGACGCTGGACGGCCAGGTATTGGCGCTGGAACTGCCGCAAACCGTGGATATGGAAATTGTGGAAACCGCACCAGGCATCAAGGGTGCCTCAGCCAGCGCACGCAACAAGCCGGCGACCATGGCAACCGGCCTGGTGATCCACGTACCGGAATACCTCAGCACCGGTGACAAGATCCGGATCCATATTGCCGAACGCCGCTACATGAGCCGCGCAGACTAGCCCCTCGTCATTCACGCTGCCGCGTTGCCGGCGGCGTACGTTTACCCCAGTTACCGACTTATGTCAGCTGCTGGGGATCCGTGCACTGGCCGCCTGGCCGCAGCGTGAATTCCACTGAGCTTGGGTGCCGTCTATGGCAACAAATCCGGGAAGAAGCGCCGCTTGAGTGCCAGCTCGACGCCGCGAATTTCCGCTAACCCCTTCAACCGCCCAATCGCCGAATAGCCCGGGTTGGTTTTCTTCTTCAAGTCATCCAGCATCTGATGACCATGATCCGGACGCATCGGGATCGGTCGGCGATCCCCTGCGCGCAGACGGCGCTGCTCTTCGCTGAGGATCGCCTCAATCACCGCCACCATATCGACATCGCCGTGCAGGTGGGCGCCCTCGTGGAAGGTTTTCGGGTTTTCTTCGCGACAGGTGGCACGCAAGTGGGTGAAATGAATACGATCGCCGAAGGTTTCGATCATTTTCACCAGATCGTTATCGGCACGTACGCCATACGAGCCGGTACACATGGTAAATCCGTTGTGAATGCTGTCGACGGTGCTCTTCAGCCACTGCATGTCTTCAATGGTGGAAACGATGCGTGGCAGACCGAGAATTGGCCGCGGCGGATCGTCCGGGTGTACCGCCAGCCGTATGCCTGACTCTTCGGCTACCGGTACGATAGCACGCAGGAAATAGGCCATATTTTCGCGCAGTTGCGCTTTGTCGATGGCGTCATACTCTGCCAGTCGCGCACGGAACTGATCGAGCGTATAGCCCTCTTCAGCGCCCGGCAGACCGGCAATGATGTTACCGGTCAGCCTGGCGATTTCCGCCTCACTCATCGCCTTGAAATATGCCGCCGCCTGTTCCTGCTCCTGTTGGCTGTAATCTTGCTCTGCCCCGGCGCGCTGCAAAATATGCAGATCGAACGCCGCGAACGCGATCTGATCGAAGCGTAGCGCTTTTGATCCATCCGGCAGGGTGTATTCCAGATCGGTACGCGTCCAGTCGAGGATCGGCATAAAGTTGTAGCATACGGTATCAATGCCACACGTTGCCAGATTACGCAGCGACTGCTGATAGTTGCTGATATGCCGTTGATAGTCGCCGCTGTGGGTCTTGATCTCTTCATGCACCGGGATGCTTTCCACCACCGACCATACCAGCCCTTTTTCAGCCAGCTGCGCCTGGCGCGCCCTGATCTCTTCGACCGGCCAAACCTGACCGTTGGCAATGTGATGCAGAGCGGTGACGACTCCGGTAGCCCCGGCCTGGCGGACATCATCAAGAGAAACCGGGTCATTCGGCCCGTACCAACGCCACGTTTGTTCCATACCGTTATCCTTTTAGGGTTATTGACTGCGCAGTGGTGAGGCAGATCGCACATTTAAGACAATGCTGTTATACCAACTTGCGATAGATATCATTCAGCTTTAACCTTACTCCTTCGCAGCACGCTGTCAAAACAGAATCGTTATTTGGTTGATCCACCTCACGCTTCCAATCTATTTTGGATACAACATTCAGCGGCGCTAAGTGGACAGATATATGCTGGCTAGCGTGAAACTCAGCGTATACCGATCGGCCAACTGGTCTGATAACTTTTGCCGGCACCCCGAATCCTTTACCTTGCTATGGAGCTTTGCATGAAGACTATCGCCAACCAGCCGCTTCCCGCCAACGTACGGCAGCCCACTTACGATCGCAGCGCGTTGCGCAGCCGCATTGTGCATATCGGCTTTGGTGCATTTCATCGCGCTCATCAGGCGCTGTTGACCGATCGGGTGCTTGAACGCCAGGGTGGCGATTGGGGGCTATGCGAGATCAGCCAATACGGCGGCGACAAGCTGTTTGAAGCACTACGCCAGCAAGCGCACTGCTATACGGTGCTGGAGAAAGGCGCCGACGGCAATCAGGCCATCATCATCGGCGCAGTGCATGAAAGCGTGCACCGCAAGCTGGAAGGCATCGACGCGGTGCTGGCGAAGCTGGCGGAGCCGCAGGTGGCGATTGTTTCGATGACCATTACCGAAAAAGGCTACTGCATCGAACCCGGCAGCGGCCAACTGGATTTGCAGCATCAGGCCATCCGTGACGATCTGGCCAATCCGGCACAGCCGAGCAGCGTGCCGGGCATTTTGGTTGAAGCGCTGCATCTGCGCCGACAACGTGGGCTACCGGCGTTTACCGTGTTGTCATGCGACAATATTCCGGAAAACGGCCACGTGGTACGCAATGCGGTCATCGGGCTGGCGCAGGCCCGCGACGCCGCATTGGCCGACTGGATCGCCAGCCACGTCACCTTCCCCAGCACCATGGTGGACCGTATCGTGCCGGCCGCCACGCCTGAAACGCTGGATGAAATCGCCACTGCGCTCGGCGGAGTGCGTGATGAATGCGCCATCGCCTGCGAACCGTTCATTCAGTGGGTAGTGGAAGACAACTTTGTCGCCGGACGCCCGGATTGGCAAGTGGCCGGCGCGCAGTTGGTGGACGACGTGCTTCCGTTTGAACAAATGAAGCTGCGTATGCTGAACGGCAGCCACTCGTTCCTGGCTTACCTCGGTTATCTCGGCGGTTATCAATACATCAACGACTGCATGGCGGATGTTCACTACCGGCAGGCTGCTCACCGTCTGATGCTGGCAGAACAGGCGCCGACGCTGAGCGTAAGCGGCATCGATCTGGCCGCCTACGCCGATCAACTGATCGCGCGCTACAGCAATCCGGCCTTGCAGCATCGCACCTGGCAAATCGCCATGGACGGCACGCAAAAACTGCCGCAACGCCTGCTGGATTCGGTGCGTTGGCATTTGCAGCACGGCGGCAGCTTCTCCGGTCTGGCGTTGGGGGTGGCTGGCTGGATGCGCTATGTTGGCGGCATTGACGATGCTGGCAATGTCATTGATATCCGCGATCCGCTGCTCAACAGCCTGCAACAGGTGGTCAGTACCACGCCGGATGATGAAAGCCGGGTTCAGGCGCTGCTGGCGCTGAGCAATGTGTTTGGCAAGCAGTTGCCACAGGATCAACGTTTTATTGCCTCGGTGACCCAAGCCTACCTGTCACTACGCGATCGGGGTGCCCGCCAGACGGTACAGGACTGGGTTAACCAGGCGTAAGCCGGTCTATGCCGCCATGCCGGGCTACTCACACCCGGCATGGCGTAAGGAATTAACGATAGACTACCGTCATGACGGCCAGTTTTTGTTGTTGGTTCACCCAGTTCATTTCTGTCGAACCCAAATTAAGTGGAAGGTTTTTGCGGGTGGTATCGAAGTGTGGCAGGGTGTGCTGCTGGCTTTGATAGTGTCGTCCGTTGCGATAACATTGCGTATTGGCGGTTGAATCAGTGACGGAAAACGTGCAAGGGCTTTCCGCAATGGCGCCGGAGAAATAAATCACTCCGCCGTTGGTTTCGGCATGGCTGCCTGCTATCCATGAAACTGCAAGTCCTACTATCGTGATAAACCGACGGGTCTTCATGGCAACCTCACTTTTAATTAAGCCAATTTAAACATAGAGGATCTTCCTAAGAATAATCGCAAGGTAAGGCAGTATATTGGTTGAGTAATCGGGTAATTAACCGCGTAAAAACAAGCTAATAACAAACAGCCCCCCTCCTAATACATGGTTTTTAATAGGATTTTTCTTGTAACGTAAGATGGATTTCTACGCCAGAAAGCGGCATCTTTATCTGTCATATTTGTGACGCGCAACACGCTGGCCGCTCTGGCGCTGATAAAACGCACAATTAACCTTATTTATTAATATGTTAAATCCATTAACATCAGGATGATATCCATGACAAAAACCAACCTGATCACCGGTTTCCTCGGCAGCGGCAAAACCACCACCATCCGTCACCTGTTGGCGAACAAACCCGAAAATGAGCGCTGGGCGGTGCTGGTGAATGAATTTGGCGAAATCGGTATCGATGGTGCCTTGCTGGCCGACAGCGGAGCCGTTTTGAAAGAGATCCCGGGCGGATGCATGTGCTGCGTGAATGGATTGCCGATGCAGGTCGGGTTGAACATGCTGTTGCAACAGTCCAAACCCGATCGTTTATTGATTGAGCCCACCGGTCTCGGGCATCCGAAGCAGATCCTGTCGTTGCTGACACAGGAAACCTATGGCGGCTGGATTGATTTGCGCGCCACGCTGTGCCTGCTGGATCCGCGTCAGCTTAGCGATGCCCGCTACACGGAAAACGAGAATTTTCGTGATCAACTGGCGGCAGCCGACATTATCATCGCCAATAAAAGCGATACCTGGCAGCCGCAGGATGTTGAGGCATTACAGGACTGGCAAGCGCAGTTTGCCGGCGAGCGCCCGCTATTGCGCATCGAGCACGGCCGATTGGCGGTGGAACTGCTCGACCGCCCCCGCACAAATAGCACAGCATTGCCGGATGCGCAGCATCATCATACGCACGGCAAAAGCCAGGGTTTGGCGGCACTGCGTCTGCCGGAAAACAGCCGCTGGCGCCGTGCGCTGAATCAGGGACAGGGTTATACCGCCTGCGGCTGGATTTTTGACGGCGACACCGAATTTGACACCATCGGCATGATGGAATGGGTGCGGCTGGCGCCGGTCGACCGCGCCAAAGCGGTGGTACGTATTAATGAAGGCACGCTGCTGGTAAACCGTCAAGGGCAGGATTTCAGCATCGAAACCCGCCCGGGCGCCCCTCTCGACAGCCGTATTGAACTGATCCACAGCGCCGATGCAGATTGGAATGCGCTGCAATCCGATCTGTTTAAGATTCGTTTAAGTTAATGGTTTTACCGTTGTTCCCGTTTTTAGACTATAGATACAGGTTATTTCATGACGCGCCGCAATTTACCGTTCATCCTGCTGCTCAATATCCTGGGCATCGCACTGTTTTTATCCTGGTACTTGCCGGCGAATCACGGCCAGTGGTTTGCGCTGGACTCGGCAATTTTCTTCTTCTTTAATCGTCATCTGGCGAGCGACCCGGCGTTTTTGCATCTGGTGGCAATCACCAATAACCGCGCCTTCGACGGCATTTCGCTGATCGCCATGGGGCTGCTGTATCTCTATTTCTTCCTCAAACAAGACGCCGCCGGGCGCCGTCGGCTGTTGGTGACCGGCATTGTGATGTTACTGACGGCGGTGGTGCTCAACCAGTTGGGACATCTGTTGCCGGTAAAACACCCCAGCCCGTCGGTCAGCTTTGAACACGTCAATCGCGTTAGCGAATTGACCGGTATCCCCACCAAAGATGCTTCGTGGGACAGTTTCCCTGGCGATCACGGCATGATGCTGATGATTTTTGCCTGCTTTATGCTGCGTTACTTTAACGTTTGGGCGTTTGCCTGCGCCATGCTGATTACCGTAGTGTTTTCATTGCCGCGCGTGATGATAGGTGCGCACTGGTTTACCGATATTGCCGTCGGCTCCCTGTCAGTGGTGCTGGTTGGTGCCAGTTGGTGGCTGATGACGCCGGCCAGCGATGCGTTGATTAACGGATTGAATCGCCGACTCCCCGGGAAAAATCGCCCGCAATAGCCATAAGAGACCGTTATGACCGCCTGAAGGCCGCGCCGCCGTCGGGCGGATTTCACCCGCGCCATGCTATTTGCATCCGCCGTCTGCCCTCCTCTTTCACCGCCCGAATTCCGGCAAATTACCGACAGAATCGGCTTTGTTTTTTTATATGAATATTTACATTATGTTACATCGATATTTTATATTAAAAAGCACCGAAAAAGGCTCGCAATCCCCTATTCGTTCCGGTAATCTCAACAACGTTTATATCTGGTTTACTGCCTTTCAGTAAGAAACCAAGGAAAACTGTGCGTTCCAGCACATTTTCAGCGGTAACTGATTGTCGGTGAACCAGCAGCAGACTAGTCTCGTTTCGTTTGGCATTTTCTGATAGCGACATCCGTCGTTAAGGACTTCAAGGGATAACAATAACAATGGTCACATCTCAACCTTTTCTGAGATATGTTTTGCGGTTGGTACCTGCCGTTGCGGCAGCGGTTCTGCTCTCCGCATGTAGTACTACTCACACATCGAACTTGGATAACGCACAAACTGAGACGCATGCAGTTAATGACAAAAACGGTCTTTTACTGCAAGCGTCTCAGGATGAATTCGAAGCGATGGTGCGTAATGTTGACATCAAGTCAAAAATTATGGACCAGTATGCTGACTGGAAAGGCGTTCGCTACCGTTTAGGCGGTGAAACCAAGCGTGGCATCGATTGCTCGGCGTTTGTACAGCGAACGTTCCGCGAACAGTTTGGTATGGATCTGCCGCGCTCGACCTATGGTCAGGAAGACGTCGGCAAGAAGATTCAGCGAACCAAATTGCGCCCTGGCGATCTGGTGCTGTTCCGCGCGGGTTCAACCGGACGTCATGTCGGCATCTACCTGGGTAACGATCAATTCGTTCATGCCTCTACCAGCAGCGGCGTGATGATATCGAAGCTGACCGATAACTATTGGAATAAACGTTATCGCGAAGCGCGGCGAGTGCTCACCAGCAGCTAAGTCGCAACCCGTCCGAAGTCCAGAATCCCAAACGAACGAACTAGCGCCGCCCCTTGTAGGCGGCGTTTTTTCTGCTATATGCCGGTTAAATTTGCACTTTCTACCGTCTGCTTTTAAATTGTGACAAGATTTCAGTTTACTGAATCCGCCAGGTAATGGAGCCGACTTTGAGCGCTACCCGCGAAACATCCCCGAAAGGCACACGTAAAAACGATCCTGAAGGCCTGAAACAGCGTATCTTCGAAAGCGCCCTGATCGAGTTTTCCGAGGCCGGCCTGAAGGGCGCGCGACTGGAACGGATTGCAGAGCAAGCTGAAACCACCAAGCGCATGGTGGTCTATCATTTTAAAAATAAAGAGTCTTTATATATTGCCGTGCTGGAATATGCCTATGCCCATATTCGCCAGGATGAAATCGCGCTTAATCTGGCCACGGTGGAGCCGAAAGCGGCAATGCAGCGGTTGGTTGAAGCCAGTTTCACCTATCACGCCGCCCATCCGGCGTTTATCCGCCTGGTCAGCCTGGAAAATATGCAACGCGGGCAATATGCCCGCCAGTCGGAAAAACTGAAAATGCTCAATACCAGCGCCTTACACACGCTGGAGGAAATACTGCTGCGCGGCAAACAACAGATGCTGTTCGACCCGCAAGTGAATGCGCGCGATCTGCACCGGGTGATCAGTTCACTCTGTTTTCACTATGCCGCGAACCAGTACACCTTCGACACCTTGTTCGAAGGCAACCGCTCTGCAGAAGAAAAGCTGGCCTATTACCGCCAAATGACGGTAGACGTGGTGATGCGTTACTTGAAGTGCGCCTAGCTGCTGCCGGCAAAATGATCAGATCGCGGTTGATGAGATATAGTAAAAGCTGTCGCTATAATAAAAACAGACTGTTATGCCATGCTCAGGGGGCAGGTTTATGGGCTTGAAAAGAGCATTCGCGCGCCACGTCTCACACCGACAACGCAGCCTGGTTAAAAGTGCTATTGCCGCCCTGGTTTTTTTTCTGCTGTTTATCTCGGTGACGCTATTTTTAATCGATCATCAGCGCGCGCAATACCAGCGTCTGGTGGAGCAGCGGACGCAGAAGTTTACCGTCAATTACCTTAACCACCTGACCGGCATCATGCGCGAGCTAACCGCGCTGACCGACAAACCCTGTCTGGCCATGCAGGCCGACATTACCTATCAGGCCGCATTTACCAGCGGCGTGCGCACTTTCCTGCTGATCAAGAACGGCTATGCCTACTGCTCTTCCGCCACCGGCGACATGATGCTGGCAATGAAGGATATTTATCCGGATCTCAACTGGCATCAGCCACTCGACCTCAAATTGCAGCAAGGTACGCCGATGGTGCCCGACAAGCCGGCGGTCGCGGTATGGCTGCGCCAGCCCGGCGCGGGGAACACCGGCGTGCTGGCAACGCTGGATATCGATTTGCTGCCGTACCTGCTGTTTACTTCGCATGATGAAGAAGCGCCCGGTATTGCCATCATCATGGGCAACCGCGCCCTGACCACCTTTGGCCCCGACCTGCTCTCGCTGGATCAACTGCCGAGCGGCCGTTCCTACCGGCTGTCGATTCCCGGTTATCCGTTGGCCATTCAGTTTTATAACGAAAAGTTGACCCCTAACGATATACGTCTGACGGTGCTGGGCAGCCTGGTCTTGTCACTGCTGATCGGCGTGTTGTGCTATTACATGCTGATGCTACGCCAGAGCCCGGAACGCGCGCTGATGCGCGCTATCAGGCACAACGAATTTTTTGTCGAATACCAACCGGTATTGCATAGCGCCAGCAACGCGGTTTCCGGATTGGAGGCCCTGCTTCGCTGGCAGCATCCGATAGAAGGCCGCATCCCGCCGGATTTATTCATCCCCTACGCGGAAAGCGAAGACCTGATTGTGCCGCTGACCCGTCATCTGTTTTCGCTGATTGCCACAGATGCGCCCCGGTTGGCGACGGTACTGCCGCGCGGTGCCAAACTGGGCCTCAATCTCTCTCCCCATCACCTCAGCGCCCCGTCGTTCCATCAGGATGTGCGCGCGCTGCTGGCGCAATTGCCTGAAGACCATTTCACCCTGGTATTTGAAATTACCGAACGCGGCATGCTGGAAGAAAAAAGCGCGTTGGCGGAGTTTGACTGGCTGCATCGACAAGGCATCGAGGTGGCGATCGATGACTTCGGCACTGGGCACAGCGCGCTGATTTACCTGGAGCGTTTTAGCATGGACTATCTGAAGATCGACCGTGGCTTCGTCAGCACCATCGGTCAGGACACGGTCACCGCCCCGGTACTGGATGCGGTATTGACGCTGGCGAAAAAGCTCAGGATGCAAACCGTGGCCGAAGGCGTTGAAACCGCGGAACAACGTCATTATTTATACCAGCACGGCGTCAACTTCATGCAAGGTTATTACTTCAGCAAGCCGTTGAGCATTGAGGCGTTTGTCGAGTTTTGCAACGTTAACGCGGTTTATCCGCACCGGGCCGATGCTGAGCCCAATATTTAAACTTCTTTACTTCATGGCACAGCTGGGAATGTTATGCTGTGCGCAGTTTAATTGACTACACAGCAGGAGCTTACCGTAAAAATGTCCATGCGCGTTTTTGCTGCTCTGGTGCTTTCGGCACTGACTTTTGCTTCGCAGGCCGAAGCCATCAACGAAGGCTACGCTTTCGCTCTGCTTGGCGAGCCGAAGTACTCTGCCAACTTCAGCCATTATGACTACGTCAATCCGGCGGCGCCCAAAGGGGGCAACGTACGGCTGGCGGCTATCGGTACCTACGACAACTTCAACCGCTACGCCAGCCGCGGCGTCCCCGGCCAGCGCACCGGCGAACTGTACGATTCCCTGTTCACCCAATCGCATGACGAACCGGCCAGTTATTACCCGCTGGTAGCCGAATCGGCACGCTATCCGCAAGACATGCGCTGGATGGAGCTGGATATCAACGCCCGCGCCCGCTTCCACGACGGCAGCCCGATCACCGCCAGCGACGTGGCCTTCACCTTTGGCAAATTCATGACCGAAGGGGTACCGCAGTTCCGTTCCTACTATAAGGGCGTCACGGTCAAGGCCATTTCGCGCCTGACGGTGCGCATTGAACTGCCCAAGCCGGATCGCGAACAGATGCTCAGCCTGCTCAGCCTGCCGGTGATGCCCGAAAGCTTCTGGAAACGGCACAAGCTGAACCAGCCGCTCGGCACGCCGCCGCCTGGTAGCGGCCCGTACAAGATCGGTAGCTACCGCCTCGGGCAATACATTACCTATCAGCGGGTTCGCGATTACTGGGCGGCCGATCTGCCGGTCAACCGCGGGCGCTTTAATTTTGATAGCCTGCGCTACGATTACTACCTGGATGACAAGGTGGCGTTGGAAGCCTTCAAGGCCGGCGCCTACGACTTCCGCGCCGAAGGCTCGCCCAAAAGCTGGGCTACCCAGTACCAGGGGGGCAACTTTGCCCGCAATTACATTATCAAGCATGATGAAACCAACGAAGCGGCACAAAACGCCCGCTGGCTGGCGTTCAATATTAAACGGCCACAGTTTGCCGATCGCCGGGTGCGTGAAGCCATTTCACTGGCGTTTGACTTCGACTGGATGAACAAGGCGCTGTATTACAACGCCTATCAACGCACCAACAGTTATTTCCAGAACACCCCCTACGCCGCCAAAGGCTATCCGGATGCTGCCGAACTCGCGCTACTGGCGCCGTTGAAAGGCCAAGTGCCGCCGGAGGTGTTTACCGCCATTTATCAACCGCCAACCTCTGACGGCAGCGGTAACGATCGGCAAAACCTGCTGAAGGCGACCCAACTGCTGAAAGAGGCCGGCTGGCAAGTGAAAGACCAGCGTCTGATCAACGGCAAAACCGGCCAACCGTTGGTGTTTGAGCTATTGCTGCTGAGCGGCAGCAACTTCCAGTACGTTTTGCCGTTCCAGCACAACCTGCAACGGCTCGGTATCACCATGGAGATCCGTGAAATCGATGCCAGTCAGTACACCCGCCGCGTCCGTAACCGCGACTTCGATATGGTGTCGACCGTCTATCCGGCGATGCCGTTCCCGAGCGCCGATCTCCAGATATACTGGGGTTCCGCCTATATCGATTCGAGCTATAACACGCCGGGCGTCAGCGACCCGGCGGTGGATGCGCTGATTGCCCAGATCGCCAAAAATCAGGGTAATGAAAAAAACCTGCTGCCGCTCGGCCGAACGCTCGATCGGGTGCTGACCTGGAACCACTACATGCTGCCGATGTGGTACTCCAACCACGACCGTTACGCCTTCTGGGACAAGTTCTCGCTGCCGGCCATCCGTCCTGCCTATGACATCGGCTTAGACAATTGGTGGTTCGACGTCAATAAAGCCGCGCGTTTGCCGGCTCAGCAGCAATAGGGGGCAACCGGTGGGCGCTTATCTGATTCGCAGACTGCTTTTGGTGATCCCGACGCTGTGGGCCATCATTACCATCAACTTCTTTATCGTGCAAATCGCCCCCGGCGGGCCGGTAGATCAGGCGATTGCCGCCATCGAACTCGGCCACAGCAGCGGCTTTGGCGCGGGCGGCGTCAGTGACGGTCTTGGCCACGCGCGCCCGGAAAGCCAGTACCGTGGATCCCGCGGACTGGATCCTGAAGTGATCGCCGAAATTACCCAGCGCTACGGCTTCGACAAGCCGTTACATGAGCGCTACTTCACCATGCTGTGGAACTATGCCCGTCTGGATTTCGGCGACAGCCTGTTTCGTGGCGCGTCGGTAATGCAACTGATCGGCCAGAGCATGCCGGTATCGATCACTCTCGGGCTGTGGAGCACATTGATCATTTACCTGGTGTCGATCCCGCTCGGCATTCGCAAGGCAGTGCGCAACGGCAGCGCCTTTGACACCTGGAGCAGCAGCCTGATAATCATCGGCTACGCCATACCGGCTTTTTTGTTCGCCATTATTCTGATCGTGGTGTTCGCCGGCGGTAGCTATCTGGACTGGTTCCCATTGCGCGGGCTGGTTTCCAGCAATTTCGACACCCTACCCTGGTACGGGAAAATCACCGATTATCTGTGGCATATCACGCTGCCGGTACTGGCGACGGCGATCGGCGGCTTTGCCACGCTGACCATGCTGACCAAGAACGCCTTTCTTGACGAGGTGCGTAAACAGTATGTGGTCACCGCACGCGCCAAGGGACTGGACGAACAGAAAATCCTCTATCGCCACGTGTTTCGCAATGCGATGCTGCTGGTGATCGCCGGTTTCCCTGCCACCTTTATCAGCATGTTCTTCACCGGCTCGCTGTTGATAGAAGTGATGTTTTCCCTCAACGGCCTCGGCCTGCTGGGCTACGATGCCACCCTGCAGCGTGACTACCCGGTGATGTTCGGTACGCTGTACATTTTCACCCTGATTGGCTTGCTGCTGAATATTCTGAGCGATGTTACCTACACGCTGGTCGATCCGCGCATTGATTTTGAGGCCCGCCAATGAGTCGCCTTAGCCCAATCAATCAGGCGCGCTGGGCGCGCTTTCGCAACAACCGTCGCGGCTATTGGTCGCTGTGGATTTTCCTGCTGCTATTTGTACTCAGCCTGGCGGCGAACGTGATCGCTAACGACAAACCGCTGCTGGTGCGCTACGAAAGTCGCTGGCTGGTGCCGTTTATGGTCGATTACAGCGAAACCACCTTCGGCGGCGAACTGCAAACCACCACCGATTATCAGGACCCGTTCGTTCTCCGCCAGATCGAGCAGCACGGCTGGGCTCTGTGGGCGCCGATCCGCTTCAGCTACGCTACCATCAATTTTGCCACCGACGTGCCCTTCCCGTCGGCTCCTTCGCGCCATAACCTGCTGGGCACCGACAGCAACGGCAGTGACGTACTGGCGCGCGTGCTGTATGGCTTTCGCATTTCCATGCTGTTCGGGCTGGCGTTGACGCTGGTGTCGAGCGTCATCGGCATCTGCGTCGGTGCGATACAGGGCTATTACGGTGGCCGTCTCGACCTGTGGGGACAACGTTTTATCGAAGTGTGGTCTGGCATGCCGACGCTGTTTTTGCTTATTCTACTGTCGAGCATCGTGCAGCCGAACTTTTGGTGGCTGCTGGCCATTACCATTCTATTTGGCTGGATGAGTCTGGTAGGCGTGGTGCGCGCCGAATTCCTGCGCGCCCGTAATCATGATTACATTCGTGCGGCGCGAGCGATGGGCGTCCCCGATCGCACTATCATGCATCGCCATATGCTGCCCAATGCCATGGTGGCAACGCTGACCTTTTTACCGTTCATTCTGTGTGGCTCCATCACCACGCTGACGTCGCTGGACTTCCTCGGGTTTGGCCTGCCAATCGGCTCACCTTCGCTCGGCGAACTGCTGTTGCAAGGCAAAAACAACCTGCAAGCGCCCTGGCTCGGCATTACTGCGTTTCTGGCGCTGGCGGTGCTGCTATCTCTGTTAATCTTCATCGGCGAAGCGGTGCGCGACGCCTTCGATCCCGGCAAGGCATATTGATATGGCAAGTATCCCCCTGCTCTCGATTCAGGATCTTAGCGTCGCTTTTCGCCATGGCGAGGCGCTGAACAACGTGGTCAACGGCGTTTCATTGCAGATTGAACACGGCGAAACGCTGGCGCTGGTCGGTGAGTCCGGCTCGGGCAAAAGCGTGACCGCGCTGTCGGTGCTGCGCCTGCTGCCTGCGCCGCCGGTGGTGTATCAGGGGGGCGACATCCATTTCAACGGGCGTTCATTGCTGCACGCCAGCGAAGCCGAGCTGCGCCAGGTACGTGGCAACCAGATTTCGATGATTTTTCAGGAGCCAATGGTGTCGCTCAACCCGTTGCACACCATCGAAAAGCAGCTGGCAGAAGTGCTGATGCTGCACCGTGGCATGCGGCGCGACGCAACGCGAGCAGAGATCGTCCAATGTCTCGATCGGGTCGGCATCCGCAATGCCAAAGGTCGATTGAAAGATTATCCGCACCAGCTCTCCGGCGGCGAACGGCAGCGGGTAATGATAGCCATGGCGGTATTGACTCAACCGAAACTGCTGATTGCCGATGAGCCAACCACCGCGCTGGATGTCACCATCCAGGCACAAATCCTGCTGCTGCTGAAAGAGCTGAAGCAGGAACTGGGCATGAGCCTGCTGTTTATTACCCATAATCTGAACATCGTACGTCGCCTGGCAGACAACGTGGCGGTGATGCGACAGGGACAGTGCGTGGAACAGAACAGCCGCCAACGGTTGTTCAGTGCGCCACGGCATGCCTATACGCAGCAACTGTTGGCAGCCGAAGAGGTCGGCGATCCGCTGCCGCTGCCGGCCGATGCCACCCCGCTATTGCAGGTAGAAAACCTACAGGTCAGCTTCCCGATTCGTCGCGGCCTGCTGCGACGGACGGTAGGCCAGCATTACGCCTTGAAAGATCTGAGTTTCAGCCTGAAGTCGGGGGAAAGCGTCGGCCTGGTCGGCGAGTCGGGATCGGGCAAAAGCACTACCGGGCTGGCATTGCTGCGCCTGCTGACCTCGCGCGGTACCATCTGGTTTAATGGCCAACCATTGCATCAGCTCAATATGAAACAGCTGCTACCCTATCGTAGCCAGATGCAGATCGTATTCCAGGATCCTTATTCGGCGCTCAATCCGCGGCTCAATGTGCAGCAGATTGTCGCCGAAGGATTGGAAATCCATCAGCAACTCAACGCTGAACAGCGTGAACAACGAGTGATTGCCGCATTGCAGGAGGTCGGACTGGATCCGGCGCTGCGCCACCGCTATCCGAGCGAGTTTTCCGGCGGCCAACGCCAACGCATCGCCATTGCCCGTGCGCTGATTTTACAGCCTCGGCTGCTGATCCTCGACGAACCGACCTCGTCGCTGGACAAGTCGGTGCAGGCACAGATCCTGACGCTGCTGAAAACGTTGCAACAGCGTCATCGATTGGCCTATCTGTTTATCAGCCATGATTTGCAGGTGGTACGTTCGCTGTGTCATCAGCTGATCGTACTGCGTCAGGGCGAAGTTGTGGAACAGGGTGACTGCCAGGCGATCTTTACTGCGCCTGCCGCAGATTATACGCAACAGTTATTGCAGTTGGCGGATTAACGCGGTAGCTAGAAGGGATATTGTGCGCTCATCGGCTCGGCGATCGCCGCACCGACGTTTTTTAACCGGCACATGGTGGCGCTTTCGTCGCAGCGATGAACGAACAGGCAAGGTTGCCCTTCCCATTCCACCACCGCGCAGTCAACCTGGATCTCCTGCAGAGAGGTTTTGAGCTGTTGCATTACGCGCCAGGCTTCAGTGCCGTCATGGCTCAGCAGCTTCAGGCCGATCAGGTTGTTATCTTCGTCTAAGCCGCTTAGCGGAATCGGTTCAACCTTGACGCCGGTAAACCCCGTTAGCCAACGATAACTTTGCGGCAAGCGATGCACTACCGAAAGTTGGATACTATCCACATGAAATCCCTAGTTTGAAAAGATGAAACATTTTTTTTACATACAGGGTAACTAAGTTATAGCCGTTGAAAACTGACTCTGCCGCGAATGAATGTTATTAAAACGTAAAATTTGTCACAAACAGTTAACGCCACCCTGTACTCGCTGATTTCGCATTTTTTTACTGACTGCATGCGGGTACTCCACAGCATTTTGCGACTCAGCTCGTATTTTTGCGTTATATGTAACCCTTTCCGCTTACAATCTCAACCCTTTTTTCTTGCATAACGGTTACCTTTTCATCGCCATAATTTTACATTGTTTAAACATGACTACCTAACCTGCCGCCATAATCATCCGCTTAACTCGCTGATTAATAAAGCAGACAACGACCACCCCCTGCCGCTACGCCAATCACGACAAACGATTACCGCCGATCATCACCCGGCGCTTGGCAGCGCTTTTTTTATCAAAAAAGCCGCCGCGCATTTAATCACCGATTGATTAGCTGACTTATATTTAGCAACAAAAGAAAGATTGATACTCTCGGCAACGGCTGAACTTGCAGGGGGAAAGCGCGGGGCGATGCGGTTCGCCCCGGCTAAGTGACTATATTGCCGCCGGTTTGCTCCGGTTATGGCGAGGACGACTGGCATATAAATAGAATAATACGGCGATAATGCTGCACAGTGCCATTGAGATCACCATCGGCCAGGCCGTCTTGCCCGGCACCAGCGACAGCAGTGCCCCGACGATGGCGCCGATGCTAAAGCGCAGCGTACCGGCCAGCGAGGACGCGGTGCCGGCCATATGCGGGAAATCATCGAGGATCACCGCCATGGCGTTGGAAGAGATCATCGCAATGCAGCCAAGATAGACCGCCACGCCCAGCACCAGCGACCAGAAGCCCAGGTCGGCTACGCTTACCACCAGCAGCCAGATGCCCATCACTAACTGCACCATCAGCCCCAGTCGGAACATATTGATGGCGCCAAAACGGCGCACGTTGCGGCTATTGACCAACGTGGTCAGGAACAGGAACACGATGTTCAGCGCAAAGTAGTAACCAAAATGCTGCGGCGAGACGTGGTTCAACTCGATATAGACAAACGGCCCGGCGCTAAGGAACGAGAACATGCCGGCAAACGAGAAGGCGCTGGCCAGCATATAGCTCAGCACCCGCTTATGACGAAACAGCGAGCCAAAGTTGCCCAGCGTGGTACGCAAATGGAATTTTTGCCGCCGCTCTTTGGGCAGGGTTTCCTTGATATACAGCGCCACCAGCAGCGAGCCGATCAACGCCGCCGCTCCCATGCTCCAGAAGATCGCATGCCAGCTGAACCACAGCAGCAGCGCACCGCCGATCATCGGCGCCAGCAACGGCGCGATGGTCATCACCAGAATGACAAACGACATCATGCGCGAGAATTCGTCCTTGGTGAACATGTCGCGCATCAAGGCATTAATCACCACGCTGGCTGCCGCAGCCGCCAGACCGTGCAGGAAACGCAGGTTGACCAGCTGCTCCACCGAGTCGGCCATCGCACACGCGCAGCCGGCCAGGGCAAAGATCAACGTGCCCCACAGGATCACCGGCTTGCGGCCAATGCTGTCCGACATCGGCCCATAGAACAGTTGGCCGATGGCGAAACCGAACATATAGGCGCTGAGCGTCATTTGCACCCGTCCCGGTTCAACGCCGAACTCCCTGGCGATTACCGGCATACTGGGCAAATACATGTCTATCGCCAATGGCATCAGCATCGACAGCAGGCCCAATATAAAGATTAAACCCAGATGAGAGGTCCGGTTCTGTTGCACGTTCAACGACTCCTTTATCAGCCGCAGCGGTTAATCAATCTTGTAAATGCGGAGCGCCTACGCTGGCGATCTCTTCCTCGGTCAGCGGGCGGTATTCACCCGGCGCCAGCGAGTCGTCCAGCATGATGGCGCCTATGCGTTCGCGATGCAGCTCAACCACGCGGTTGCCGACTGCCGCAAACATGCGCTTCACCTGGTGATAACGTCCTTCGCTGATGGTCAGGCGCACCCGATGTTCGTCAAGCTGCTCCAGTTGCGCCGGCCGGGTCAGATCTTTTTCATTGTGCAGTTGCACCCCTTCGGCAAAATGCTGCGCGGTATCTGCCGCCAACGGCTGCTCCAGGGTCACCAGATAGGTTTTCTCGCAGTGATGCTTCGGCGAGGTAATACGGTGCGACCACTGGCCGTCGTCGGTCATCAGCACCAGGCCGGTGGTATCGATATCCAGTCGCCCGGCGGCATGCAGTTTGTACGCCACCGGCTCATCAAGAAAATACAGCACGGTGGGATGATCGGGATCGTCAGTGGAGCAGACGTATCCCTGCGGTTTATTGAGCATGAAGTAGCGCGGCCCGTTCAGCTGTTCCAGCACATTGCCGTCAAACGCCACTTCCGTTTCCGGCGTCAGCTTCAGCGCCCCGCTTCTTACCACTTCACCGTCAACGGTGACGCGCTTTGCACGGAGTTCACGCGCTACCAGCGCGCGGCTGATACCTAACTGCTGAGATAAAAACTTGTCCAGTCGCATGGGGTCTGCTTTGCCTGTCGTTGTTATGATCGCTTTGATCGTATCGCTAAAATATGACGAACCACCGTTGCATCAGATGCAATGGCCGGCTCGGAGAGGGTGAATCAGTAAAATCGCGTGGGGAAACAGCGATTGCTGTCCGATGATTATAGCGATGGAAACGGTGCCATGACAGGGCAATTTTGCTGTTGGTCGCAACCAGTGCGCACAAACGGTACTATACGCGAAATATTTTACGGCCAGAGGCGTTATTTCATGGCATTCACCCTACGCCCCTATCAGTTGGAGGCGGTCGAAGCCACCATCAGCCATTTTCGTCAGCACCCCGAACCGGCGCTGATCGTTCTGCCGACCGGTGCCGGCAAGAGCCTGGTGATCGCCGAACTGGCGAAGCGTGCCCGCGGACGGGTGCTGGTACTGGCGCACGTCAAGGAACTGGTGGCGCAAAATCACGCCAAATATTGCGCATATGGCCTGGAAGCCGATATCTTCGCCGCCGGTCTGCAACAAAAGCAGAGCGCCGGCAAAGTCGTGTTCGGCAGCGTGCAATCCGTGGCGCGCAATCTGCCCCTGTTCGACGGCGCATTTTCGCTGTTGATTATCGACGAGTGCCACCGCATCAGCGACGATGATGACAGCCAGTACCAGCAAATTATCCAGCATTTGCAGCGCAGCAACCCGCAACTGCGGCTGCTGGGTCTGACCGCCACCCCCTATCGACTCGGCAAGGGCTGGATTTATCAGTTTCACTACCACGGCTTCACGCGCGGCGACGCCAACGCCCTGTTTCGCGACTGCATTTACGAACTGCCACTGCGCTATATGATCAAAAACGGCTATCTGGTGCCGCCGGAGCGGCTCGATATGCCCATCGTGCAGTACGACTTCAGCCGCCTGCAGGCCAATGACCATGGTTTGTTCAGCGAAGCAGAGCTGAACCGGGAATTGAAGCAGCAAAACCGCATCACGCCGCATATCATCGGCCAGATTGTCGAATATGCCGAGGCCCGCAAAGGGGTGATGATTTTCGCCTCCACCGTCGAACATGCGCGCGAGATCCACGGTTTATTGCCGCAGGGTGAGGCGGCGCTGGTCAGCGCGGAAACGCCGCCGGCCGAGCGCGATGCGCTGATCGAGGCATTCAAGCGCCAGCAGTTGCGCTACCTGGTCAACGTCGCGGTATTGACCACCGGCTTTGACGCGCCGCATGTCGATCTGATCGCCATTCTGCGCCCGACCGAATCGGTCAGCCTGTATCAGCAAATCGTCGGCCGCGGTCTGCGGTTGGCACCGGACAAGCACGATTGCCTGATCCTTGACTACGCTGGCAATCCACACGACCTGTTTACACCGGAAGTCGGCGTGCGCAAACCGCACGGCGACAGTCAGCCGGTACAGGTATTCTGCCCGGCTTGCGGTTTCGCCAACTTATTCTGGGGCAAATGCACTGACCACGGCGATATCATTGAGCATTATGGCCGCCGCTGTCAGGGTTGGATGGAAGATGACGACGGCCAGCGCGAACAGTGCGATTATCGCTTCCGCTTCAAAAGCTGCCCACACTGCGGAGCAGAAAACGACATTGCCGCCCGCCGCTGCCACCAATGCCAGGAAGTGCTGGTCGACCCTGACGACATGCTGAAGGCGGCGCTGAAGCTGAAAGATGCGCTGGTGCTGCGCTGCGGCGGCATGGCGCTGGACAGCGGACGCGATGATAAGGGCGAATGGCTGAAGGCCACCTACTACGACGAAGACGGCACCAGCACCAGCGAACGTTTCCGCTTGCAGACACCGGCACAGCGCAAGGCGTTTGAGATGCTGTTTTTACGCCCGCATCAGCGCGCACCGGGGGTGCCCTTTGGCTGGCAGCATGCCGCCGATATTATCAGGCAGCAGGCGTTGCTACGCCACCCGGACTTCGTCGTGGCGCGCAAGCGTGGTCAGTTCTGGCAAATTCGCGAAAAGGTATTTGATTATCGGGGGCGTTTCCGGCGTGCCAATGAACTGTACTGACCGCTCCTGCCCTGCCTGACCGGCAGGTTTTCATTGCCCTGGCGGTGGCTTTCCGTTAAAATGCCGCCCGCTTTACCCGGGTCCGCCCGGCGTAAACGCGAGTAAAACTGCTTTATCGAACCTGTTACTGGGTCGCCTGTAGCAGGGTAAATTTTCTTTCGAGAGAAAAAACAATGTTCACTATCAATGCAGAAGTACGTAAAGAGCAGGGTAAGGGTGCGAGCCGCCGCCTGCGTGCAGCTAACAAGTTCCCCGCTATCATCTACGGTGGCAAAGACGCTGCAATCGCTATCGAATTAGACCATGATTCTGTCAAGAACATGGAAGCTAAACCAGAGTTCTACGCTGAAACTATCGTTCTGGTTGTCGACGGCAAAGAAACTAAAGTTAAAGTTCAGGCTGTACAGCGTCACGCTTTCAAGCCAAAACTGACCCACATCGACTTCGTTCGCGCGTAATCGCACAACGTTATCGAGCTTTAGTATTTCGGGACGCCGAAGTAAAAAACGCCGCAAATGCGGCGTTTTTTATTGTCTGCGATCCGCTGGCGCTATTTGCCGCCGTTCAGCCGACGCTGTAGCTGGTCACGCAGATTGGGCGGGGTACCCCGAATGGTCAACGTGTCGGTTGCCGCGTCCCAGAAGATTCGCTCGCCCAGCAACATCGCATCAAAGTTTAGGCTGATGCCGCCGCCGCTGCCGGCAAACTTGGTCAGTTGGCGCAAGGTGCCACGATCTGCCGGGAAACTGTCTTCCAGTTCGTAGCCCTGCTCGCTGGAAAACTGCAAAAAGTCTTTTTCGCCCAACGGGGCGATTTCCGCCGACAGCGCTTGCAGTTCAATCTCTTCCCCCGCCTGCAACTGCTCGTTGCAATAACTGTACACCTGCTGACGCACGCTCTGACGTTCGTTTTTATCCAGTTGCGCATCGGTGCAATAATCGTCTACCGCCTGCAACAGCCCGCGGTTTTGCGCCTTGGTGTCCAGCCCCTCGGCCGCCGCCAGGAAGTCCATGAAGAAATCGGACACCTTGCGGCCAACCCGCCCTTTGAGAAAGGTCAGATAACGAGTGGACTCCGGGTTGGTTTCCCATTCGGTCAAATCAACGCGCGCGACGATATCCGCGTGGTTGATGTCCAGATAATGGGTGGTGCTGATATCCAGCTCTTCGTTGACGCGCATACTGTTGCAGCTGTTGAGCACCGCGATCAGCAAATACTCCACCGCCAGGTAACGGTATTGACCAAACAGTACCACGCCACTCTCGGCAAACGGATATTTTGCCAGCTCGTCGCGCAGACGACCGGTGGCGGCACGGCTGAATGCCAGAAAATCTTCGTCGCCCTTGCGGCAGGTCCGCAACGCCTGTGCCAACTCGCTCTCTTCATTGAACAGGCCGTAAGCCTTGCTTTTGGCGCTGTAAACGCGGTGCAGCTCCGCCATCATCTCTTCCACTGCCGCATTGGCGGGAAGAAGGGAATCGCGCAGCACCACATCCAGCGTTTGTTCGTCGCGTTTTACCAACTGGTGCAGTGCGATCTGGTCAATATCCAGACTCATGATAAATCCTCCTGTTCTTTGAGCGCGTATTCAAACACCGAAGGCAGAGAGCTGCAATTGAAAGATGGCGACGATCCGCAGGTCGCGATAAATTAGAGCGGAAAATCACGGCCCTATACGGTAAGATATGGGACTTTGTCAGGTTTTGAGCTCAACTTTATGCCACAATCATCCCGTTACAGTGACGAACATGTTGAACAACTGCTCTCTGAGCTAGTCAACGTTCTGGAAAAACACCATACTCCCACCGATCTCTCTTTGATGGTGTTGGGCAACATGGTAACCAATTTGATCAACACCAGCGTCTCTCCCGCACAGCGGCAGACGTTGGCGAGATCGTTTGCTGAAGCCCTGCAGGCTTCTATCCGTGACGACAAAGCGCATTAATACTTAATTTATGGTGACAAACCGTCAGCGTTATCGTGAAAAAGTCTCCCAGATGATCAGTTGGGGGCACTGGTTCGCCTTGTTCAACATTCTGCTCAGCCTTGGGTTGGGTAGCCGCTATCTGTTTGTCACCGACTGGCCTGCCTCACTGCTGGGCCGGGTGTATGCGCTGGTCAGCCTGCTGGGGCACTTCAGCTTTATCGTCTTTGCCGGCTACCTGCTGGTTATCTTCCCCCTCACCTTCGTGGTGATGTCGCAGCGGCTGCTGCGCTTTATCTCCGCCGCGCTGGCTACCGCCGGGCTGACCTTGCTGCTGGTCGACAGCGAAGTGTTCACTCGCTTCCACCTGCACCTGAATCCGGTGGTATGGGAATTGGTGGTCAACCCGGAGCAGAGCGAACTGGCGCGCGACTGGCAGCTGATGTTCATCTGTGTGCCGGTGATTTTCCTGGTGGAAATGCTGTTCGCCACCTGGAGTTGGCAAAAACTGCGCAGCCTGAATCGCCGCAGCTTCGGCAAGCCGCTGGCCGCGCTGTTTATTGTGTCGTTTTTTGCCTCGCACCTGATTTACATCTGGGCGGATGCCAATTTCTATCGACCAATTACCATGCAGCGCGCCAATCTGCCACTGTCATACCCGATGACCGCGCGTAAGTTCCTGGAAAAACACGGCCTGCTCGACTCGCAAGAATACGAGCGCCGCTTGGTACAGCAAGGTAACCCGGCCGCCGCCGCGGTTGAGTACCCCCTCAACGATCTCAGCTACCGTGACAAGGGCAGCGGTTATAACCTGCTGATGATTGTGGTAGACGGCATACGCACTCAGGATATGGCGCAGGACATGCCCAGCCTCACCCGCTTCGCGCAGGAAAACGTGCGTTTCACCGAGCACTACAGCACCGGTAACCATGCCGATACCAGTCTGTTCGGCTTATTCTATGGCATTTCCCCGACTTACCTGGATGGCATTTTGGCATCGCGCAAATCGTCAGCGTTGATCAATGCGCTCAATACCCAGGGTTATCAGTTCGGCCTGTTCTCTTCGGACGGTTTCAACGCACCGCTTTACCGACAGGCACTGCTGACCGATTTCACCCTGCCGCCGGCGCAGGTGCAAAACGACAGCGCCACCACGCAGCAGTGGCAACGTTGGCTGGCCGATCAGGGCAATAATATGCCGTGGTTCTCCTATCTCAACCTGCGCGGTGATGACACCATGGCGTCCGACAATGGCAACACGCCGGCACCCGCCGATTTTATTCAACGCTACCGCAGCAGCGCGCGCGAGGTTGATGCGCAAATCGCCCGGGTGCTCGACTCGCTGCAGCAACGCGGCATGCTGGAAAAAACCGTGGTGGTGATCACTGCCGAACACGGCGTTGAATTCAACGATACCGGTAAAGGCCTCTGGGGCGCCGGCAGTAGCTTCAGCCCGGCACAGTTGCAGGTGCCACTGGTGATCCACTGGCCAGGCACGCCGGCGCAAACCATCAACAAGTTGACCAGCCACAACGACGTGATGCGCACCCTGATGCAGCGGTTGCTGCATGTTAAAACCTCGGCCAATGACTATTCACAGGGTGAAGACCTGTTTACCGCTCAGCGACGCAACAATTGGGTGGCTACCGGCAACAGCGATCTGCTGGTGATCACTACGCCGACGCAAACCATCGTGCTGGACAACAACGGCAATTACCGCGCCTACGACAAACAAGATAACGAAATAAAGGACGAAAAACCGCAGCTTGGTCTGCTGTTGCAGGTACTGACCGATGTAAAACGCTTTATTGCCAACTAACTGCTTAAAACTAAAGCAATCAGACGCGGCCATCTTGCAATGGCATCGGGAAAAGGTAGACTGTTTTTATCGCGTCGGCATGTAGCGCAGCCTGGTAGCGCACCGTCATGGGGTGTCGGGGGTCGGAGGTTCGAATCCTCTCATGCCGACCAAACATTCCTTTAAAAACCAACCCATTGCGGTTGGTTTTTTTATGCCTGTCATACGGCACCGCCATTGCCCGCAGGCCATTGCATAGCATGTCAACTGCGCCGGTTACCCCAGCGGTCAACAGCCCGGCGCTCATGCGCAACCGGCCGCCCAGGCTTATGCGGCCAGTAATCGCCACTCAGCAACTATACTGTTTAATCATCCCTCCATCGCGGGCTTGCAACCACAGGATAGCAATGAGGTGAGCAGATGTTTGACCACGTAAAATTCGGCGTCAGTGACTATGATGCCAGTAAGTCCTTCTTTCTCAAGGCACTGGAACCTCTCGGCGTCGGCATATTGTCCGAGGGCGAGCCGGCTTACGGCGTTGAGCTTGGCGCAAACGGCAATGCTTCATTATGTCTGTTTCAAACTATGGAAAAACCGGCCCCGCTGCATCTGGCGTTTAAGGCGGAAAGCCGCCGGCAAGTCGATGCGTTTTATCACGCCGCGCTGGAAGCCGGTGGAAAAGACAATGGCGCCCCAGGTTTGCGGCCGCATTATCATGCAAATTATTACGCCGCCTTTATCATCGGCCCGGACGGCCATAATATCGAAGCGGTCTGCCATCAGCCCGATGCCTAACGCGGCTCCTTGTGCCGGCCGGTTTGGACTGCGTACCGACCGTGCCAGCATAGCCACAGCTGGCACAGGGTTTCTCTGCTATACCTTAAAGGTGCCCTGAGCATGATTTAAGGAGGCTCGATGCAACGTTCAATCCCCCTGTTATTAGCCTTGCTGCTTACTGCCTGCTCTGCTGGCAGTGGCCCACCTCCGCCGCCAACCGGCGATCCCACACCGCATTGCAATGAGGCCAGCGCCGACGCCAAATGCGCACCGTCGGTGGGGCCGCAAACCTACTGACCCTATGCGGGCGCTGTTCTCTTCGGTATTGAGCGCAGCTACCGCAGGGGCTAGCGACGGACAACTGTCTGAAGTTGGTGCATTGAAACTGGGGAACGCGCTTATGTGATCGTAGACAAGAATGCCAATCAGACGTTTGACGATCGGGACATGGTGTTTTCCCTCGGCGATCGCGACATTTATCAGACGGCGTTGCAATTACACTATGACTCGCCGGGGGTCGCCCTGAGCGGCATTGCCGCCGCCCAGCATGAGGCGTTTGCCTGACGCAAGAAAAAACCCCAGCATAAATGCTGGGGTTTCCTTTATGGTGCCGGCTACCGGAGTCGAACTGGTGACCTACTGATTACAAGTCAGTTGCTCTACCTACTGAGCTAAGCCGGCGAATCTGTTGGAAAGTCGGTCTGTTTCCGTGGAGCGCAATATAATACAGCCAGACGAGAACAATCAAGGTTAATCAACGGATTATTGATTCAATCGGCTAAAAATCCCGCTTATGCGGCGATTAAACCTGCAACTGCGTAACATCCTATGCCCAGCGCTGACGCCCCGGCAGGAGGCCGCCGCCAACGCGGCGCTCATCCCGCCCAAAAAGCAAAAACCCCAGGCTTGATAGCCTGGGGTCTGAATTTGGCGGAAGGACAGAGATTCGAACTCTGGGAGCTGTTACACTCGACGGTTTTCAAGACCGCTGCCTTAAACCACTCAGCCATCCTTCCAATGGGCGCAGATATTAGCGATACCGTTCTGAAATGTCTATCGTTTTTTAATAAAAAAATGCGGATTACCGCTCAAGTGATTAATCTTCAACCTTTCGGCGGCTAAAAAATGAAGAACCCCGCAAAAACGGGGCTCTTTTGATTGTTTCGCAGCCAGTTATTTAGGCTGTGAGTCGTATTCTGAACAGCTCTGATAACCCTTGTTCATCACATGGCCGGTATCGTTATAGCTGACAAAATACGTTTGCGCCTTGCCATCGCGTGGCGCGACCGCATAGGTATCGCAGGTGCCCTGCGCATGGATCAGGGTCGCTGAAGTGGACGGTGGCCCGGCGATAGCGCGCACCTGTTGCTTAGTCATCCCTACTTTCACATCGCTTACCACAGGTTCCTTAACGTAACTGGCGGCCCTGTCGTAAGCGGTACAGCCAGCAAGAATGGAAAATACCGCGGCTGTGCTAACGGCTAAAACCAGCTTCTTCGTCATAGCTTGTCCTCTTAACGTGCATTTATTGTCTTCTAAGTCTAGATGGCAAAAGGCTTTTCGACAAATTTCACTTTAACGCTCGGTGCTGTTTTTGCCAGATATAGCGCAATAGATCGCACAACAGGAACAACAGCAGACTGATGCCCATCACCGGCAAGGCAAGCGCCAACAATAGCGTGAACACCACAATCACGCTCAACCATCCCTTCGGCGTGCGCCGCAACACCAGCCACGGCGAGCGCGGCGGTTTGCCGGTGGCACGCGTTGGCCGACCGCGCCACCACATGACATACCCCATGACCACCATCGCCACCAGTCCGCAAGCGAATAGCACCAGCACCAGTTCATTCACCCAGCCAAACAATACCCCCATATGCAGATCGATACCCCAGCGGGTAAGTTTGGCGGCCAGGGGGTAGTGTTCAAAGCTCACCTTATCGGTGATCCGCATGGTAGCGCCATCTACCGCCACGGCATCTACCTGGGTCGGCCACCGGCGATCGATTTCACTGACTGACCAGGCCTGGCCCGGTGCGACCGGTTGCCTGATTTCAATTTTCTGCGCGTCGATGCCGGCCTGGCGGGCAGCGAGCAGCACGCGATCGTAGCTGTCGGCTTGCCACTCGGGGCGGGTTTGCGCCATCATCGGCATGCTATGCGCGCGATGATCGGCATGCTCGTCCGCCTGCATCGCCGACGTGGCATGCAGCGCAGTAGAGATCGACGGCGTCGCCCAGCCAAACTGCTGGCGCAGCACGCTGATGTTTTCACCGGCCCACTGTGACCAGGTCAGCCCGGTGGCAGAAAAGAACAATAACCCCAGCAGGATTATCAGGCCCAGTTGCTGATGCACACCGCGTATTCCCCGCTGTCGCCGCGCCGCTCTGCGTCGCACGCCCCAGAGAACCAGTCCACCCAGCGCCGCCAGCCAGAGCCATGAGGCGGCCAGTTCGCTGTAGTTACGCCCCACTTCCCCCAGCAACAGGCTGCGATGCAGCCGATCCAGCCAGGTTCGTAGCGGTAATACGCCGCTGGTGCCATACACCGGCAGTTGCCCATGAGTTTCTGCACTGACCGGATCGACAAAAACCGCCAGCCGCTCGGATGCCTGCATGTCGGCTAGGTTGAAAAGAACACGCGTGTTTTCGCCCGGCGCCGCTGACGGACGAACCGCAGCAAGCTCAGCCCCCGCCGGCGCGTCGGCCTGCGCCGCCCTGATTTGCAATGCCAGCGGCAAGGCCGGCCCCTGGCTCGAATGATACAGCCGGTCGGCGTAATAATATGACTCGATTTGCGGCGTCAGCGCATAGAATATTCCGCTGAGTGCAGCAATAAGCATAAACGGCCCGACAAACAGACCGATATAAAAATGCAGACGCATCAGCAATGGAATAAACCAGCTACGGGTAGTCAGCTGATGCTGAATATTATCTTCAGCCAGCGATAACGAGGATAATCGTTCGGACATTATGCAGTTTCCTTTGCAGGAATAGAGATATCGCCGGAATCTACCCGATCTATTTTTATTTAACAAATAAAAATAGCATTTAAATAAAAAACTACCAGACCAACGTGCTGTATTGCGGTGTTGGAAAAATGTGAAAGATGTTACAATCCACTGCAAATGGTCTTTACCGCCGGTTCTATTCATTGTCACCAAGGACGCGATAACCGTGAAGCGCTCAGCACAACATCTCCGCACGCCGGCCTGGCTGGGCCTGCTTGCCATGTTGATGATTTTCCTGGCGCCGCTAATATCCGCACAACTGGCTGATAAATCTGGTTTAAACATGACAATGCCGATGAATGGACATCAGATGATGTCGCATCATCAGGCGCGACAGTCAGCCTCAATGGCGCATCATGATACCGGCAGTATGGGCAACGCCGAGGTTGATCTTTGCGGTTATTGCAGCCTGTTCCATCATACCCCTGCGCTAGACATAGCCCTATTCTTGCCACCGAATTACGCTTTTCACCCAACCTCTGTTATCGCCGAACGCATATTCAGCATTACTCTCGCTGATTTATTCCCACCTTATCAGACGCGTGCGCCGCCAGTGGCGGTTTTATTTTCACAATAAAATAAAAAATTAATGCCTTATTTTATCGAGGCAGGGTTTATTACAGCCGTTAATTAATAAACCCAATCCCCACATTCAAATATTATTAAACAGATTAAAAGCCAAAATCACTTAACGCCGGCACATTATCCGGGCGCCGGCCTAACGGCCAATGAAATTGGCGTTCAGTATCCTTAATTGGACAATCGTTAATACAGGCGTACCGCTGCACCATCAACCCCTGCTCGTTGAATTGCCAATTTTCATTACCGTAGCTGCGATACCAGTTACCGCTGTCATCATGCCATTCGTAGGCAAAGCGCACCGCAATGCGCGCACCGTCAAACAGCCATAACTCCTTGATCAACCGGTAATCCAGCTCTTTTGCCCATTTGCGCTGCAAAAACGCCACCACCGCATCACGGCCATCAACGTATTCGGCACGATTACGCCAGTGGGTATCTGGCGAGTAGACCTGTGCGACACGCAGCGGATCGCGGCTATTCCATGCGTCCTCGGCCAGACGCACCTTTTCTATCGCCGATTCACGGGTAAATGGCGGTAATGGGGGTTTGTTGCTCATGCTTCACCTCGGGAAAATGTAAGTAGACAGAGTTGTCTACATATTTACGCTAGCGTAGGTAGACAGAGTTGTCTACAATCAATGCAGTGAATTTTTCCGGATAGTTCAATGACCACATCAGGCAAAACCTCGGCGGCACGTCAGCGCATTTTACTCACTGCACATGAACTGTTTTACCGCGACGGCATCCGCGCAACGGGCATTGATCGGATCATCAACGCTGCCGGGGTGACCAAAGTGACGTTCTATCGCCACTTTGCCAGCAAGAACGCTTTGATAGAGGCATTCCTGATCTATCGGCATCAGCAATGGCTTGCCTGGTTTCGCCATACTCTGGCCCAGCAGGTGACGAAACGGGGCGATCTGTTCCGCGCTCTGCCGCCCTGCCTGGAAACATGGTTTAACGATGCTGGTTTTCGCGGCTGCGCATTTATCAATAGTGCGGTGGAATTGGCCGATCTGCTACCGACCAGTATTGAGATCGCACAGGCCCACAAACGGCAGATGAGCGAGGAAATTGCCCGCTACCTGCCGGCAGACAACCGTCAGCAACGGGCAGCGATTATCGCCATGCTGGTCGACGGTGCGATCGTCAAGGTGCAAATCGAACAACAGGCGCAGGCGGCATTGCTGACGCTGGCAGAGACGCTGTCGGCGCTGTCCCTGGCCTGGCGCGCTCAATAATTGTCCCACAGTCCCGGCGTCACCAGTTCCAGCAGGTGGCCGTCGGGATCGCGAAAATACAGGCTTTCGCCACCGCGAGGCCAATTCATCCGCCCTTCAATCTCTACGCCATGCAGGGCAAGCTGACGCTCCCAGGCGGGTAATTGCCGCTGGCTGACCGCCAGGCCAAGATGATAGGGTCCGTTGCCGTCATGCGGCGGAATATAACCGACCGGCTCTCGCCAACCGTCCAGCGCATCGCCTTTGACAAATAGCAGCAGTACGTTCTGCCCGCCCACGTCGTAGGCACGAAAGCGCGCTTTGGCCACCATCGCCGGCAATAGCAGCACCGTTTCATAAAACTGGCTGGCACGCGCCATATCGCTGACATACAACGCCGTTTCAAGCACCCGCTCGATTTTCAATGCCATACACTGCCTCCTGTCCGGTCATTGTCAGCCAAGCATAGTCAGGCGTCGCTGGTGCCAACGAGCAATCCGTGCCAAAACGCCGGCAAAAAAAAACGCGGCCCGAAGGCCGCGTTGCTAACGTCACGCTGGTGCTTAGAACTGGTAAACCAGACCTACGGCAACCACGTCGTCGGTGTTGATACCGGCGGCTTTGGTGAAGTCGTTCTCATCCATCAGGTTGATTTTGTAATCAACGTAGGTGGACATGTTTTTGTTGAAGTAGTAGGTCGCGCCCACGTCAACATACTTCATCAGATCCTGATCGCCGTAACCTTGCTCGATGTCCTTGCCTTTAGACTGCAGGTAGGCCACGGAAGGACGCAGACCGAAGTCGAACTGGTACTGAGCCACGACTTCAACGTTCTGCGCTTTGTTAGCGTAGCCGTAAGCCGCGCTGCCGGACTTGCCAAAGCGGGTAGCGTTGTAAGACTGGGTGTACATCGCCGCCAGGTAGACGTTGTTCGCGTCGTATTTCAGGCCGCCGCTGTAAGCTTCAGCCTTGTCGCCGCTGCCCAGGATGGTTGGGTTGTTATAACCATTCTGTTCGTTGGTACGGTCGGAAGAGAAGTATGCCGCTGCCGCGCTGATGCCGTAACCCAGGTCATAGCTGGCTGACATGCCGTAACCGTCGCCGTTCTGTGCCAGAACGTCACGACCGTTGTTGGATTCGGTTGCGCTGTCGTTTTTGCCCTGGTATTGCAGAGCAAAGTTCAGGCCGTCAACCAGACCGAAGAAGTCGTTGTTACGGTAAGTCAGCACGCCGTTGGTACGCTGGAACATGAAGTTGTCAGCGCCGTAGGTGTCGCCACCGAACTCAGGCAATACGTCGGTCCATGCGCCGATGTCGTACAGCACGCCGTAGTTACGGCCGTAATCCAGTGAGCCATAGTCGCCAAAGCGCAGACCGGCGAAACCAACACGGGTGAAGGAGTCGTTTTCAGCTTCGGTTTTGTTCAGCTGAACCTGGTATTCCCACTCACCGTAGCCGGTCAGCTGGTCGCTGATTTGCGTCTCGCCACGCAGGCCAAAACGCATATAGGACTGATCGCCATCAGAACCATTGTCATCAGAGAAATAGTGAAGACCGTCGATTTTACCGAACAAATCCAGTTTATTACCGTCTTTGTTGTAGATTTCCGCAGCGCCTGCGGTGCCGGCAACCAGCAAGGCAGGAACAATCAGGGAGAGTACTCGAAGTTTCATCGTTATTATCCTCGTTAATTATGTCGAGCTATGGCCACTGCCCTTCTGAGCATTATTAGCGCGACTGTGCATTACCATTCTGGTAACAAGGGTTATATTAATCCAGAAAGAAAATGATACCAAGTATCAGATAGTGTTTCAGAGTTATATTTAAAAGTTTCAAGATGTAAATATGGGCGAACTTTAACAAAACATTACAGACAAATAAAATACCGCACGGAAAGACAAAAAATAACCTAAAACCATAAAAAACAAAAAGATATACAAAACTTTAAATTACTATTGAATACCATACAAAACTAAAGCGCGATAAGCACATACTGTCAAAATGAAATGCAGCCTCAGGATTATAATTCTTTCGCTATCATCATTATTTTCATTATTACCTTCATTATCTGCACGATAATTTCTGTACTTTACAGCCGGCCTACTGGGCCGGTTTTTTATTTCCCCTGCGAAATTGGGCTAAAAAAACGCACTTTTTGCCCCGAGATAGTCACTGACGGATATAATCACTCTCATTTATTTGCGCACAAAACGCCAAGCAGGAAGACAATATTTCGTCTACGCCGTGATATTTAGTCGTATTATTTTTAATCCACTGGCCGATTATTATCCATCCCGGCACAAAATATGCACTAAACGTCGGGTTTTCTACGCCATTCCTGATAGACTTGCCGATTATTGTTAAAAGTAAAGTTTATGAACCACCAATTCGAAAGCCAATGGCAGCGATTGCAAGCTTCGGCGTTTCGCGCCAAATTCCACCTCAATGCCAAAGACATGGCCTATTTGCAAAATAAGGGGTTACCGCTGATCCTCAGCCATGCCCGCGATTTTGTCGATCGCCGTTTGGCACCCGCCTGGCCGAAAAACGATGGCAAACAGACACCTATGCGCGGTCACCCGGCATTCGTGGCTCAGCATGCCACTGCCACATGCTGTCGCGGATGTTTGGCCAAATGGCATGGCATTGCGGCGGGCGTGGAACTGGATGAACCGCAGCGCCAGTATATTGTGCACTTGATCGGCCTGTGGCTGGTACGCAAGGCCGGGGCGCAAGCGGGGGAACATGCAAATCCTTTCGACCCGGATCGCGCTTTGTGATAAAAACAGGGCACAACTTTAGTCGAACATCCCATAACAGATCCTGATGCCCACATGACATCCACTTTGTGCACCGAACAACCAAAACCCGGCGTCCCCGCCCAGATTGCTACGCGCATGGCGTTCTTTGTCGCTGGTCTGGGGATGGCCGCCTGGGCACCGCTGGTGCCGTTTGCCAAAACGCGACTTGCGCTGGATGACGGTGCATTAGGCTTATTGCTGCTGTGCATTGGTGCCGGCTCGATGCTGGCCATGCCCTTTACCGGTGTGCTGACCGGTAAATTTGGCTGTCGTCGGGTGATCCTGCTGGCCGGACTGGCGCTGTGTATCGATTTGCCGCTGCTGGCCACCATGGACTCGACCGGTGGCATGGCGCTGGCGCTGTTGCTGTTTGGTGCTGCGATCGGCATGATCGATGTGGCGATGAATATTCAGGCAGTGATTGTCGAGCGAGCCAGCGGCCGCGCCATGATGTCCGGCTTCCATGGTTTTTTCAGCGTCGGCGGCATCGCCGGCGCCGGCGGCATTAGCGCCGTGCTGTGGCTTGGCCTCACCCCGTTAATGGCATCGCTGGTGGCTGTGATGGCCATTGCGCTATTACTGGCGCTTGCCGGCAGGCATCTGTTGCGCGACAGCGGCGCCCAGGAAGGCAGTCCTCTATTCGTGCTGCCACGCGGCTGGGTAATGTTTATCGGCATGCTGTGCTTTATCATGTTTCTGGCGGAAGGCTCAATGCTGGACTGGAGTGCCTTGTTCCTGACTACGCTGCGCGGCGTGGATCATAGCCAGGCCGGGCTGGGCTACGCGCTGTTTTCGATCACCATGACGCTGGGCCGTCTGAATGGCGATCGGGTGGTCAATGCGCTGGGCCGTTATAAAGTGGTACTAGCAGGCAGCCTGTGTGCTGCGCTTGGCCTGGCACTGGCTGTCGCCTTCAACGGCGCCATCATCGCGCTGGTGGGCTTTATGCTGGTTGGGCTCGGCGCATCAAACGTGGTGCCGATCCTGTTCAGCGCCGCCGGTAACCAACGCGACATGCCCGCCAATCTGGCCATCGCTTCGGTCACCACCGTCGGTTACGCCGGCATTCTTGCCGGGCCGGCGCTGATTGGATTTATCGCTCAGCTTTCCAGCCTGACGGTGGCCTTCGGCTGCGTTGCCGTGCTGTTGCTGGCGGTTGCCGCCAGCGCCAGAGCCGTTACTCGCTAATTCAGGACCTACTGCCGTTTATGCAAAACAAACAACTGACTATCAGTTCAAGCAATATCACCCGCTGTTTTCTGGTGTTTATTGTGCTGCTTTTCGTCGGCATCGGTTTGTATGGTTACAACTATACCAACGCCTACCTGGCCGAGAAAAAACACGCGCTGAATACCATCGCCGGCAACCTGCAAAAGCGCATCGACAACTATCGCCATATTACCTATCAGATTTACGACCGCTTCGGCAATGTGTCGCCGCAGGTGGTCGATCTGTCGTTACGGGAAACGCGCCTGCGCCCGGACATTTTCTACATCGAAAAACCGTATAAGAAGACCGATGCGGTGATTTTCGGTAGTCATGACGGCAACACGCTGGCGATGATCGCCAATATCTCCGAGTATCTCGATGGTCGTTGGGGAGCGAAGACCGAAAATTACGCGATGTACTACCTGAACGGCCAGGACAATAGCCTGAGTCTGATCACCACCCAGCCGCTCAAAGAGTTGACCTCCCGCTTCCGTGAAAGTTACCTGACCAACTCGGCCGAAGACCGCCGGGCGGAAATGCTGCAACAGGCAAACCTGCTGGATGAACGCGAAAGCTTCTCCAGCCTGCGTAAGCAGCGTTTCCAAAATGCCTATTCGTTCTCGATTCGTACCACCTTCAATCAGCCGGGACATCTGGCGACGGTGATCGCCTTCGATCTGCCGATCAACGACATCATTCCATTCAATATGGCGCGCTCCAGCTTCCTGCTACAGCCCGACGATGACGCCGATCTGGATGACAGTGACGTAGCCAGCGACGCGGCAAACGGCGCAACGGCCAGCCTGTCCGGCAGTTGGCTCGAATTCAGCGCAGCGCTGCCAAATGCGCCACTTAACCTGCTGTATCGCGTATCCCTGTTTAGTCTGACCCTTGATATGCTACGCAACAATATGTGGCTGTTGATGGTCAACCTGATGTTGCTGATGCTGTCGCTGGCCGGTATTTACTTTATCCGTCACCAATACATTCACCCCAGCGAAAACCTGGCGGAAGAACTGGCAAGCGAACGAGCACTGAATCAGGAGATCATCGCCAGCCTGCCCTCCGGACTGCTGGTGTATGATTTTGCCAGCAGCGCGGTGATCGCCAGCAACAAGATTGCCGAACATCTGTTGCCGCACCTGAGCCTGCAAAAAATTGCGCATATGGCCGAACAGCACCACGGCGTCATTCAGGCCACGGTGAATAATGAAGTGTATGAAATACGCATCTTCCGCAGCCATATGTCACCTGAAACCTACCTGTTTCTGCTGAACGATCAGGATAAAGAGGTGATGGTGAACAAGCGGCTGCAACAGGCACGGCGCGAATACGACAAAAATGTGCAGGCACGCAAATTGATGTTGCACAACCTGGGCATCGAGCTGAACCAGCCGGTAAGGCAGATACACGATCTGGCCGATCGTCTGCGTACCCAGCCCGATCCCGAGCAACAGCAGGCGCTGCTGACACAGCTGGTTAGCGAATCCGCTGCGGTATCGGGGCTGATTGATAACATCACGCTGCTGACCCGTCTTGAAACTCAGGATTGGCAACCGTCGCGCCAGCCTTTCAACCCGGGGACGCTGGTCGATGACCTGCTGAAAGAAATGCTGCCATCGATCAATCAAAAAGGGCTAGCATTGTTCAATCATTACCAGCTCGACGTTGCGCAAAATTATATTGGCGACGCCAATGCCTTGCGCAAGGTGCTGTCGCTGCTGCTGCGCTACGCCATTATTACTACCGCCTACGGCAAGATTTCGATAATTGTCGATCATGAACCCGACCATCCAGAACGCCTGGTATTTCATATCAACGATACCGGCTCGGGCATTTCCAACGAAGAAATCAGCAACCTCAACTATCCGTTCCTCAGCCAGACGCTGGTCGATCGCTTCGACCACGGCTCGGGGCTGACCTTCTTCCTCTGTAACCAGCTGTGCAAAAAGCTCAATGGTCAGTTGGATATCCGCAGCAAACTCAATATCGGTACCCGCTACAGCGTTCGTGTGCCAATGGAAGTCGAACGTCGTGAAGAAGAAGAGCAGGAGAAATTGCTGGATGGCGTTAGCGCGCTGCTGGACATTACGTCGGAAGAAATCCGCGGCATCGTCACCCACCAGCTGCAGTCTTACGGCGCCAACTGCCTGATTGCCGAGGATCGTCAGATCAATCGTGACTATGACGTGTTGCTCACCGACAATCCCCAACGCGCGGACGATTACACCCTGCTGCTGGCCAGCGATGAAGCCGGCTGGCAGCAGCTCGACAAGCGCTATATCCGGGTAAATTATAATCTCGGCAGCGCCTTGCTCGACGCCATTCTGATGCTGATTGAACAGCAGATGGCGGCGCTGGATCAGGAGGAAACTCCGGCGCAACTGACCACCGACGATCTCCAACTCTATGAAAAACAATTAAAATCAAGCGATTACTATGGGTTGTTTATTGATACAGTACCCGACGATGTCAAAAAACTGTATACTGAGGCGGGCAGCAGTGATTTCGCTGCTTTGTCTCAGACCGCACACCGCCTGAAAGGGGTGTTTGCGATGTTAAATTTGCTTCCCGGCAAGCAACTGTGTGAATCGCTAGAACAGCACATCGCAGACGGTGATGCGCTTAAGATCGAGAACAACATCAGTCAGATTGATTTTTTCGTCAGTAGACTGCTGCAGCAAGGTAGCCAACAACATGAATAACCTGAACGTAATTATTGCTGATGACCATCCTATCGTACTGTTTGGCATCCGGAAGTCACTCGAGCAAATTGAATGGGTGAATGTCGTTGGGGAGTTTGAAGACTCAACAGCACTGATCAACAGTCTGGCCAAGCTGGACGCCAACGTCTTGATCACCGACCTCTCCATGCCCGGTGACAAATACGGCGACGGCATTACGCTGATCAAGTACATCAAGCGCCACTATCCTCAGTTGTCGATCATCGTTCTGACCATGAACAACAACCCGGCCATTCTCAGCGCGGTGTTGGATCTGGACATTGAAGGCATCGTACTGAAACAGGGTGCGCCGACCGACTTGCCAAAAGCGCTGGCCGCGCTGCAGAAAGGCAAAAAGTTCACGCCGGAAAGCGTCTCCAAACTGTTGGAGAAAATCAGCGCCAGCGGTTATGGCGACAAACGCCTGTCACCGAAAGAGAGTGAAGTGTTGCGCCTGTTCGCCGAGGGTTTTCTGGTGACCGAGATCGCCAAGAAGCTGAACCGCAGTATCAAAACCATCAGTAGCCAGAAGAAGTCGGCGATGATGAAGCTGGGCGTCGACAATGACATCGCCCTGCTCAACTATCTGTCTTCCGTCAGCATGACACCGTTGAGTAAAGACTAGTTGATACCATTACAGGGGCCAAACGGCCCCTGTTTCATTCTTGTCCTGCCGCCACAGCCACGCAACTTGCCCCCCCAGCGTCAAGCCTGCTGATTATTCTTGCGCACGATGGCTGAATACACCGCCAGCGTCTGCTCCAGGGTTTCCAGCGTTACCGGTTTCGACAAACAATTATCCATCCCGGCTTCAATACAGCGTTGTTTCTCTTCCGCCAGGGCGTTGGCCGTGACGCCGATCACCGGTGAGGTGAAATTCATCTGCCGCAAGCGCTGCGTCAGGCGATAGCCGTCCATATTCGGCATGTTGACGTCGGTCAGTACGATATCTACCGGGTTATGGTTCAACACGCCCAGCGCATCAACCCCATCATTGGCGGTAATTACCCGATAACCGAGCGACGTCAACTGATCGGACAGCAGCCGGCGGTTGATCGGGTGGTCATCAACCACCAGCAGGCGAATATCACCGTTATCCACCGCGCTGGCCTTAACCGGCAGCGGCAGTTGCATCAGCGTTTTGGCACTACCGTCATGCACCCCAAACAGTCGGTTAAGCAAGCCGATGGTTTCCCGCGGCGTCGAAGTGCTGTGCATCCAGTACCCGGCGCGCGTTTCATTCGACGGGCCAATATGGTCAATGGAAAACTCTATTTGCGCCAATAGCGGCGTGGCGATCTGCAACGCATAATCGCTGAGCAGTACGTCTTGCGCCGTGGTGTCCTGGCCCTGATAGCGCAACACCGTGGCGCCATAACCGCCAAGGATTTCCATCAGGTAACTTTCCAGTCGCTGGTTGCGGATCTCCAGCCACAGGGTTCTACCCTGCCAGGTATCGCTCGGTTGCGGCACCGGGTATTGCGCATCGAATAATGGAATGCGGATCGAGAACATGCTGCCCAGACCCGGCTCGGACTCTACCGCAATGTCGCCGTCCATCATATTGATAAGCTTCTCACAGATCGCCAGCCCCAGGCCGGTACCCTGGAAATGACGCTGCACCCCGGTGCCTACCTGGAAGAACGGATCGAACAGGCGGGATATTTCTTTTTCGGGAATGCCGACGCCCGTATCGCGCACGCTGAACTCCAGATAGCTGCCGTGCGTAGCGACCTGCAAGATAATGCAGCCGGTATCGGTGAACTTGATGGCATTGTTCAACAGATTGGACAGCACCTGCTGCAAGCGCACCGGATCGCCGGAAATCCGCTCCGGCACGTTCTGCTCGATAAAGCAGTACAACCCCAGGCGTTTTTTCACCACCAGCGGCAAATAGTTGCCGGCAATATGGGTGATGACTTCCAGGCAGGAAAATTCCCGCGGCTCAATCTTCAGCTGTTCGGATTCAATCTTGGAAAAATCCAAAATATCGCTGATGATTTTCAACAGTAAACCGGATGAGTTGTTCATGGCATTAACCAGGCGGTCAACGCCCTCCGGCAGCGCCTTGGTCTGTAACAAATCCAGGTTGCCGATAATGCCGTACAGCGGCGTGCGCAATTCGTGGCTGACGGTGGCAAGGAACATCGATTTCGACTGGCTGGCCTGTTCGGCGGCTGCGGCCATTTCCTGTAGCGATTCTTCCATTTTGACGCGCGCGCTGACGTCTACCAGCACGCAGATCGCCACATCCTCGTTACGATAACGGGAATGCACGAAACTGATTTGCAAATTGTTATTGTTGCTGGTCATCACATCAACGAAGTTCGCCTGCTGCTCGCAGATGATACGCGTAATGCGGTCGCGGTCTTCCTGGGTCAACAGATTGATGTAGTTATGCGCCAGTTCGTTACTGAGGATGTTGGTGCCGTCGCTGATGCGTAGAATGCAGATACCCACCGGCGCCGATGCGACAATCTTGCGGTTGAACTGTTCGTGTTCCTCCAGCCGGAACGCGTTGTCTTCCGCCGGCAGGAACATTTTGCGCTCAAATAGCCACGCCAGGGTAAACAGCACGATAGCCGACAGTAGGTTGAGCAGTATCGCGTTAAGGATCAGCATTTTAAAGCGTTCGATCACGCTCTTCACCGGCAAGGCATAGACGATGCTCAACGACGATGGCGGCAGCGCTTTCTTCAGGATCAAATCATGATAACTGTCGACGTAGCCAAAATAGGTGTGATCTTCCGGATAACTGGTGAGCGAGGACGCATAGCGTTCGCCGTCAGCCAGGCGCAGCATTGGCTGATTATTTTCATCCAGCAGCGCGACGCCGATCGGCAGACTGCCCGGCGTGATGAAATCTTCCAGACGAATGGTCTGCTCGATACCCAGCAGCGCTTCCAGCTTATTGCCGATATAAATAGGCGTCAGGATGTACAGATAACCGACGTCTGACCGTTGCTGGCTCGGCGTTACCCAATAGATGTTACTGTCTTTGTCCTGATTTTTAGCATTGCGGTACTTCAGAATGCGTTCATGCAACGACTTCAATACGTTTTCACGGTCGGTCACGCCGCTACTCTTGCCGAACTCGGCCATGCACAGGCTGTCGCCGCCGATGAAAAACACCCGGTTCAGATCGTAGGCGGCAACAAAGTTTTCTTTCCAATATTGAATCAGCCCGCTGAGGGCATCGAGCGAACTGCGATAGGTGGTGTTCAGCGCGCAGTCTGATTCAGGGTACAGCGGGAAGAACTCCGGTTCCACGCTCTTACCGGGAAATACGCCGCTGAACAGATCGAGACTGCTGACCGAGCCGTTCAGGCGGTTTTCCGCCATATATTTGATATCACGAACAATATCAGCTGAATGACGGATATAACCCTGTGCCTGATCGAAGTTGAGATTGTATTCCTGCCGCAGGTCAGACTCTTTTTCGTGCAGGATATCGAGGATGTAAAACGTGGTGAGCAGCGCGCCCAGCGACCACAGCATAATCGCCAGTACCCGAAACAGGTAGCGGGAAATTTTTAACGTAGTGCGGAAAGAGGCTAAATATTTCAATCGATTACCATACAAAAGTGAGTGGTGACGAACGCATGCATCTCACGCTGGGCCTGCGTAGCCAGCCCCGCAATCAAACCCTATATATCGATATAATCCGCGTTGCAAGGCGGCGTATGCCTGCGGCGAACCGCTCGCAGAGCGAGGCGAGCACGGACCCGCTGGCTTGGGACTCCAACCGCGTCACGCCATGCAACCTGGGCCGCCAGCGCCCACCCGGAATGCTGAAAAAGGGCCTAGCATCGCTGCCAAGCCCTTTACTCATGCATGGCGCGCCTGACTCAAAGGCCGGCGCGCATCAGAATACGCGGTTACGCGTTTTCATTATCCGCATCGTCAACAACGTCACCGTCGTCGCTGTCGTCCAACGGCGTGCCGTCGTCGATCGCTTCACCCGGTTCGATACTGTCCAGCTCTTCGTCTTCAACCGGCTCCGCTACGCGCTGCAAACCAACGACGTTTTCATCTTCGGCAGTGCGGATCAGGGTGACACCCTGAGTATTACGGCCAACCACGCTGACTTCCGATACCCGGGTACGCACCAGCGTACCGGCATCGGTGATCATCATGATCTGGTCGGTAGTTTCTACCTGCACCGCACCAACTACCTGACCGTTGCGCTCGCTGACCTTGATGGAGATTACCCCTTGGGTCGCACGCGATTTGGTTGGGTATTCGGTCACTGCGGTACGTTTACCGTAACCGTTTTGCGTGACGGTGAGAATGTCGCCTTCGCCGCGTGGCACGATCAACGAGATAACGCTGTCGCCTTCACCCAGGTTGATGCCGCGCACGCCGGTAGCGGTACGGCCCATCGAACGTACCTGCGATTCAGGGAAGCGCACCACTTTACCGTTGGCAGAGAACAGCATCACTTCGTTACTACCGTCGGTCAGGTCGACACCGATCAGCTCATCACCCTCGTTAAGGTTGACGGCGATAATGCCGGCGCTGCGCGGACGGCTGAACTCGGTCAGTGCGGTTTTCTTCACCGTGCCGCTGGCGGTCGCCATAAACACGTGACGCCCTTCCTCATACTCGCGTACCGGCAGAATGGCGGTGATGCGCTCGTCGGCTTCCAACGGCAACAGATTGACGATTGGACGCCCGCGCGCACCGCGGCTGGCTTCAGGCAGCTGATAGACCTTCATCCAGTACAGACGGCCACGGCTGGAGAAGCACAGAATGGTATCGTGAGTGTTGGCCACCAGCAGGCGATCGATAAAGTCTTCTTCTTTGATGCGCGCAGCCGACTTGCCCTTGCCGCCACGACGTTGTGCTTCGTAATCGCTCAATGGCTGATACTTGACGTAGCCCTGATGCGACAAAGTCACTACCACGTCTTCCTGATTGATCAGGTCTTCGATGTTGATGTCGGAAGAGTTGGCGGTGATCTCGGTACGGCGTTGGTCGCCAAACTGATCGCGCACCGCTTCCAGCTCTTCGCGGATCACTTCCATCAGACGATCCGGGCTTTGCAGAATAAAGATCAGCTCGGCAATAAAGTTCAGCAGCTCTTTATATTCGTCCAGTAACTTTTCATGCTCCAGACCGGTCAGCTTCTGCAAGCGGAGATCGAGGATCGCCTGTGCCTGCTGTTCGGTCAGGTAGTATTTACCGTCGCGGATGCCGAACTCCGGCTCCAGCCATTCCGGGCGCGCAGCGTCGTCGCCGGCACGTTCCAGCATCGCACCGACGTTGCCCAGTTCCCACGGCTGCGCCACCAGCGCAACCTTGGCTTCTGCCGGGGTCGGCGCACGGCGAATCAGCTCGATGATCGGATCGATGTTGGCCAATGCAATCGCCAGCGCTTCCAAAATATGGGCGCGATCGCGGGCTTTACGCAGTTCAAAGATGGTACGACGGGTCACCACTTCGCGGCGGTGGCGCACAAAGGCTTGCAAAATGTCTTTCAGGTTCAGCAACTTTGGCTGGCCCTGATGCAGCGCCACCATGTTGATGCCGAAGGTAACCTGCAACTGGGTCAGCGAATACAGATTATTGAGCACCACTTCGCCCACGGCGTCGCGCTTCACTTCAACCACGATGCGCATGCCGTCTTTATCGGACTCGTCACGCAGCGCGCTGATGCCTTCAACGCGTTTTTCCTTCACCAGCTCGGCGATCTTTTCGATCAGACGCGCCTTGTTCACCTGATAGGGAATTTCGTGAACGATGATGGTTTCGCGGCCGGTTTTGGCGTCGACTTCGACTTCGGCGCGGGCGCGGATATACACCTTGCCGCGGCCGGTACGGTAGGCTTCTTCAATACCGCGACGGCCATTGATGATGGCGGCGGTCGGGAAGTCCGGCCCCGGAATGTGTTCCATCAGCCCTTCGATGCTGATGTTTTCATCATCAATATAGGCCAGGCAGCCGCTGATAACCTCTGACAGGTTGTGCGGCGGAATGTTGGTGGCCATACCGACGGCAATCCCCGATGAGCCGTTAACCAGCAGGTTGGGGATCTTGGTTGGCATTACTGCCGGGATCTGTTCGGTACCGTCGTAGTTAGGCACGAAGTCGACGGTTTCCTTTTCCAGATCCGCCAGCAGTTCGTGAGCAATTTTAGACATGCGCACTTCGGTATAACGCATTGCCGCGGCGGAGTCGCCATCGACGGAACCGAAGTTACCCTGACCGTCCACCAGCATGTAGCGCAGCGAGAACGGTTGAGCCAGACGCACGATGGTGTCGTAAACCGCACTGTCCCCGTGTGGGTGGTATTTACCGATCACGTCCCCGACGACACGGGCGGATTTTTTATAGGGTTTGTTCCAGTCGTTACCCAGTACATTCATCGCGTACAGAACGCGGCGGTGCACCGGCTTCAGCCCATCACGAACATCTGGCAGCGCACGTCCGACAATGACGGACATCGCGTAATCCAGATACGAACTTTTCAATTCGTCTTCGATGTTTACCGGTGTGATTTCTCTGGCAAGGTCGCTCATGGAGCTGCTATCCCTCATACTGAATGATTCATCTGCCCTGGCATAGTGCCAAAGGTGTAAAACTATATCACAAAGCAGGCTTTTCGGAAAAATAACCGGCGCTGTTTGCTGGAATTTGTGCATAACCGTGCGCTAAAAACGCATCGGTTGCGACAGCGCCGCGCGGGAACATGTATAATCCGCCGCAAAGAGAACCAGGAGTCCAACACGCCCATGAATGCAGAATCATCCAGCCGCGCACAAAACGTAGACCATCAGGAAATCGCCAAATTCGAGGCCGTCGCCTCGCGCTGGTGGGATCTGGAAGGCGAGTTCAAACCGCTGCACCGCATCAACCCGCTACGCCTGAACTACATCATGCAACGCGCCGGCGGCATCTTTGACAAACAGGTGCTCGACGTCGGCTGCGGCGGCGGCATTCTGGCGGAAAGCATGGCGCGCGAAGGCGCCCGGGTCACCGGACTGGATATGGGCGCGGAACCCTTGCAGGTGGCTCGACTGCATGCGCTGGAAAGCGGCATTGATGTGACCTATGTTCAAGAAACGGTAGAAAGTCACGCCCATGCCCATCCACAGCAATACGACGTCGTTACCTGCATGGAAATGCTTGAACACGTGCCGGATCCGGCGTCGGTGGTACGGGCCTGCGCGCATCTGGTCAAACCGGGTGGCCACGTGTTCTTTTCCACCATCAACCGCAATACCAAAGCCTGGCTGATGGCGGTGATTGGCGCCGAATATGTATTGAAAATGGTTCCGCAGGGTACTCACGATCGTAACAAGTTTATCAAACCGTCAGAATTGATAAGTTGGGTAGATGGCACCCCTCTGCGTGAGAAACACATGATCGGCCTGCATTACAACCCGATTACCGATCGTTTTAAGCTGGGTCGCAACGTAGATGTGAACTATATGGTTCATACACAGCACGAAGGTTGATGCACTAAAGGCGGCGCCAGCGCTGGCGTTGAGTCATGTCTCGCGACGCCGCCGTCAGCAAAAATGCCTAATTTTTCCACGTTCGGTTCAAAAATGGCCCGTAAAGGGTTTTTAAGAATATTAAATCAGATCAATATGCCGTTTTTTTCTAACGTTTAAGAAATCGGCAATCGATCATGTTTTTACAATCGAGCGGAAAATCTTATCCCGGTTATTGACAAGCCTGCGGGGCCAGACGCGACGCGCATTGCGAACCAACAGCCACAATTCACCCCCAAGTTATCCACAAAATCGAGCCGTTTTGTTCACTTGCAAAGAGGGCTCGTTCTCACTATCTTGTTACCTCACCGACATACACCCCCTATATATAGTGTTTACATACTGAGCAGAGCTACTACACTTTTGGCTGGGAACACTATACGGACAGGTAAAACAGCACATGAACCAAAGTCTGCTTGTAACTAAACGCGATGGCCGCAAAGAGCGCATCAACCTCGACAAAATCCACCGAGTCATCGACTGGGCTGCGGAAGGGTTAAACAACGTCTCGGTATCTCAAGTAGAGTTGCGTTCTCACATCCAGTTTTATGACGGTATCAAGACTGCCGATATTCATGAAACCATTATCAAAGCCGCTGCCGATCTGATCTCGCGCGATGCGCCCGATTACCAGTATCTGGCCGCGCGCCTGGCGATCTTCCACCTGCGCAAAAAAGCCTACGGTCAATTTGAGCCGCCGAAGCTGCACGCTCACGTGGTGCGTATGGTCGAAATGGGCAAATACGATAAGCATCTGCTGGAAGACTACAGCACTGAAGAGTTCGAGCAGATGGACTCCTTTATCGATCACTGGCGTGACATGAACTTCTCCTACGCGGCCGTCAAGCAGCTTGAAGGGAAGTATCTGGTGCAAAACCGCGTCAGCGGCGAGATCTATGAGAGCGCACAGTTCCTGTACATTCTGGTGGCGGCTTGCCTGTTCTCCAACTACCCGCGTGAAACCCGTCTGGACTACGTCAAGCGGTTCTACGACGCGATTTCCACCTTCAAGATTTCGCTGCCTACGCCGATCATGTCCGGTGTGCGTACCCCAACCCGCCAGTTCAGCTCCTGCGTACTGATCGAATGTGGCGACAGCCTGGACTCGATCAACGCCACCTCCAGTGCGATTGTGAAATACGTTTCCCAACGAGCAGGCATCGGCATCAACGCCGGCCGCATCCGTGCGCTGGGCAGCCCGATCCGTGGCGGCGAAGCTTTCCACACCGGCTGTATCCCGTTCTACAAACACTTCCAGACTGCGGTGAAGTCCTGTTCACAGGGCGGCGTTCGCGGCGGCGCTGCCACACTGTTCTACCCAATGTGGCATCTGGAAGTGGAAAGTCTGCTGGTGCTGAAGAACAACCGCGGCGTCGAAGGCAACCGCGTCCGTCATATGGATTACGGCGTGCAGTTGAACCGTCTGATGTATCAGCGCCTGATCAAGGGCGGCGACATTACGCTGTTCAGCCCGTCTGACGTGCCCGGTCTGTACGACGCGTTCTTTGCCGATCAGGACGAGTTCGAACGTCTGTACACCCAGTACGAACAAGACAGCAGCATCCGCCAGAAGCGAGTCAAAGCGGTTGAACTGTTCTCGTTGATGATGCAGGAACGCGCCTCTACCGGCCGTATCTACATTCAGAACGTTGACCATTGCAACACCCACAGCCCGTTCGACCCGCAGATCGCGCCGGTACGTCAGTCCAACCTGTGCCTGGAAATCGCCCTGCCGACCAAGCCATTGGACGACGTGAACGACGAAAACGGCGAAATCGCGCTCTGTACGCTGTCCGCCTTCAATCTGGGTGCCATCGACAGCCTGGACGACCTGGAAGAACTGGCGACCCTGGCGGTGCGTGCGCTTGATGCCCTGCTCGACTACCAGGACTATCCGATCAAGGCCGCTTACCGCGGTGCGATGGGCCGCCGTACGCTGGGTATCGGTGTGATCAACTTCGCCTATTATCTGGCGAAGAACGGCGTGCGTTATTCCGACGGCAGCGCCAACAACCTGACGCACAAGACCTTTGAAGCGATTCAGTACTACCTGCTGAAGGCCTCCAATCGTCTGGCACAGGAACAGGGCGCCTGCCCGTGGTTCAACGAAACCACCTATGCCCAGGGCATCCTGCCGATCGATACCTACAAGAAAGATCTGGACGGTATCTGCCAGGAGCCGCTGCACTACGATTGGGAAACGCTGCGTAAGGAAATTCAGGAAACCGGCCTGCGCAACTCTACCCTGTCGGCGCTGATGCCGTCGGAAACCTCTTCGCAGATTTCCAACGCCACCAACGGCATTGAACCGCCACGCGGTCACATCAGCATCAAGGCGTCGAAAGACGGCATTCTGCGCCAGGTAGTGCCGGAATACGAACGCCTGAAGGACGCCTACGAACTGCTGTGGGAAATGCCGAGCAACGACGGTTACCTGCAGTTGGTCGGCCTGATGCAGAAGTTTATCGACCAGTCGATTTCTGCCAACACCAACTACGATCCAACCCGTTTTGCGGGCGGCAAGGTGCCAATGAAGCAGCTGTTGAAAGACCTGCTGACCACCTACAAGTTTGGTGTGAAAACCCTGTATTACCAAAACACCCGTGACGGTGCGGAAGACGTGCAGGAAGACATGCTGCCGGCCAAAGGCGGTGACGACGACTGCGAAAGCGGCGCCTGCAAAATTTAAGTTTCAACGCTAAGGGCCGAATGTTCGGCCCCTACACTGTTTTCCACGTAGGGGCCGGAGCAATCCGGCCTGTCTCTGTGTGGTTTCAAAGGATTCCGGCTTATGGCTTACACCACTTTCTCTCAGAATAAAAACGATCAGCTGCTCGAGCCGATGTTCTTCGGCCAGTCCGTCAACGTGGCGCGTTTCGATCAGCAGAAACATGAAATTTTTGAAAAGCTGATCGAAAAGCAGCTGTCCTTCTTCTGGCGTCCGGAAGAGGTGGACGTTTCCCGCGATCGCATTGACTATCAGGCGCTGCCGGAACACGAGAAACACATTTTCATCAGCAACCTGAAGTACCAAACGCTGCTGGACTCGATTCAGGGCCGTAGCCCGAACGTCGCGTTGCTGCCGCTGATCTCGATCCCCGAGCTGGAAACCTGGATTGAAACCTGGTCGTTCTCCGAAACCATTCATTCACGCTCCTACACCCACATTATCCGCAACATCGTCAACGATCCGGCGCTGGTGTTTGACGATATCGTCACCAACGAAGAGATCAAAAAGCGCGCGAAAGACATCTCCGGCTACTACGACGATCTGATCGAAATGACCAGCTATTATCATCTGCTGGGAGAAGGCACTCACCAGGTGAACGGCCAGAGCGTGACCGTCAGCCTGCGCGCGCTGAAAAAGCAGCTTTATCTGTGTCTGATGAGCGTTAACGCGCTGGAAGCCATTCGCTTTTACGTCAGCTTCGCCTGTTCGTTTGCGTTCGCCGAGCGCGAGCTGATGGAAGGCAATGCCAAAATCATCAAGCTTATCGCCCGTGACGAAGCGCTGCACCTGACCGGCACGCAACATATGTTGAACCTGATGCGCTCCGGTGCCGACGATCCCGAAATGGCGGAAATCGCCGTTGAATGCCAGCAGCAGTGCTACGATCTGTTCGTTCTGGCAGCCCAGCAGGAAAAAGAGTGGGCGGAATACCTGTTCAGCGGCGGTTCGATGATCGGCCTGAACAAAGACATCCTGTGCCAGTACGTCGAGTACATCACCAATATCCGCATGCAGGCGGTGGGACTGGGCGCGCCGTTTAAAACCCGCTCCAACCCGATCCCGTGGATCAACGCCTGGCTGGTGTCCGACAACGTTCAGGTGGCGCCGCAGGAAGTGGAAGTCAGTTCTTACCTGGTCGGCCAGATTGATTCTGAAATCAACGCCGACGACCTGAGCGATTTCGAGCTGTAAGATGGCGACGCCAACCGTGACGCTGCGTACTTCCGGTACGCAGCTGGCCTGCCCGAACAGTGAACGCTGCCTGCTCGACGTGCTGGAACTGCACGATGTGCAGGTTGAATACCAATGCCGTTCCGGCTATTGCGGTGCCTGCCGACTGAAGCTGGTCAAGGGGGAAGTGGCGTACCAGCAACAGCCGCTGGCGTTTATCAACGACGGCGAAATCCTGCCCTGCTGCTGTATGCCGCTGGCAGATATCGAACTGGAAATCTAATCGGTTGGCAGCCTGAAACCGCGCCTGGAAACCAAACGACGGGGTTGTTACCCCGCCCTATGACTTACCACTTCACATACCGGGTAACGTCATTAGGACAACGATCCCTTTCTGCTAGATTTCCAACCCGCAAAAACGATCTTTGATCATCTATACAAATATAAAAACCATAATATATCCAAGAGCTAACGGGTATGGCGCATGTTTTTATACATGCCTGCCTCCTTGGTGTGAAGGGGCAACCATACCGCTGTCTCGGCGGTATGTGCGGCCCATTCTGATTGAAGGTCAGCCTGGGGCTTTCATCTATCCGCCTTGTCACATCATGCCCAAGACGAACAGTCTCAAGCACCCGCAAGCAGAATAACGGCATTGCCGGCAACGAACATCCCTATCGTATTATGATTACTAAGGGATATATCATTAACACCAACAATTGCCTATTCGATGGTTTCCACAATCTCCAACCAGCCGTTTTTACCGCAGACTTGCCCACCGGCCAGCCAGCGACGCAGCATGTCCAGCGCCAGCATCGCTACCGACTCCTGGCGCAAACGCAAGCCGTGGCGCGACGCGCGATAACGCACGGTTTGGCCAAAACGGCCCTGTGGCGTATACAGTGCGATGCTGACCTGTTCGCCCTGCATGGCGCTCACCGCCAGCGCCAATGAAGCGCCGGTCAGCTGCGCCAACGACTGCGCGCGTGCCAATAGCAGCTCCAGGGTTTCGCTACAGTAATCCGGCAGCAGTTCACCGCCTGCCAGCGGGGCGCCTGCACTCTGTAACTGCAAATTGATCAACCCGGCGCTGAACTGCTCGCTTAATGCCAGTTTCAATCCCCGTTGGTGCAACTGCTCGGCGAGCAACGCCGGCAGGCCAACGGTGCCTTCAAAGATAATGTTATCCCCTGCCACCTGACGCACGCGCTGCCAGGCGCTCTCCATCGCCGTACGCTGCGCAACCGGTCCCGTCAGCTTGAGCTCGATTATCGGGCTGGACGAGCGATAGCCCAGCACCACCTCCGGCGGCAGCGGCATACCGTCCAGTTCGGCAGCCAGGTCGCTTTCAGAGGTGCCAAAAGTGGTCAAACGCAGACACAGTGGCGGTTCCGGTAAGCGAAATCGTTGCTGTAGTCGCGGTAAAATCTGCTGTTCAACCATCACCTTGAATTCCGATGGCACGCCGGGAGTGAAGAACATCCAGCATTTATTCAGTTGCAGAGCAAAACCGCAGGCGGTGCCCACGCTGTTGTCCAGCATCTCGGCATTGGCCGGGATTTGCGCCTGCTTGCGGTTGGACGCGGCCATCGGGCGTCCCCGCTCGGCGAAGAATGCCTCCATGCGGGCGATCCATTGCGGGTGCTCAATCAGCTCAACGCCGGCCGCCCTGGCTGCCGCCAGCGCACTGAGATCGTCACTGGTCGGCCCCAGCCCGCCATTGACGATCAGCACGTCGGCAATCTGGCTACGCTCCTGCAAGGTTGCGATCAGGGAGGAGAGACTATCCCCGACCGTTTCACGCCCGCTCATCGGTAGCCCTTGCTGGAACAGATAATCTGCCAACCAGGCAGCATTGGTATCAATAATTTGTCCATGCAGCACCTCATCACCGGTGCTGAGCATCTCAACCCTTAACATTGATCTCTCCCACATTTTCTGGTCATTCCACTATAGAAGCCTGTAAATAACTTTTCACCGTTGGTGACGGTTTTATTACTGCATAACGCATTTTTTTGCGCTGGCGTGCCGCCCGCAGGATCGTAACGATAACTGTACAGCTCCCGTAACGCTCATTTGACACAAAATCATCGTTCAACTATCCTGCCGCACACTGAATTGATTACCTATAATTTTCCAAAATCATTGGCTGGTAGAGAAAAACGTGAAGAATCGCACTCTTGGCAGTGTTTTTATCGTGGCAGGCACCACCATTGGCGCCGGAATGCTGGCCATGCCACTGGCTGCCGCCGGCGTTGGTTTCGGCGTCACCCTGGCTTTACTGGTCGGGCTATGGTTATTGATGTGTTATACCGCTTTGCTGCTGGTGGAGGTTTATCAGCATGAGCAGGCCGATACTGGCCTTGGTACTCTGGCGAAGCGCTACCTTGGCGGCGGTGGACAGTGGCTGACCAGCTTCAGCATGATGTTTCTGATGTATGCCCTGACCGCTGCCTACATCAGCGGAGCGGGTGAACTGCTGGCTGCCAGCATCAGCCAATGGACCGCGCACAGCGTCCCGACATCGCTCGGCGTGTTGCTGTTCACCGTGGTGGCGGGCGGCGTGGTGTGCATTGGCACTCACTCGGTCGATCTGTTCAATCGCATTTTGTTCAGCGCCAAAATCGTCTTTCTCATCGTCATGCTCGGTCTGATGCTGCCGAACATTCACCAGACCAATCTGATAACCTTACCGTTGGAACAGGGACTGGCGTTGTCGGCCATTCCGGTGATTTTCACCTCGTTTGGTTTCCATGGCAGCGTACCGAGCATCGTTAATTATATGGGCGGCAATATTCGCAAGCTGCGCTGGATATTTATCGTCGGCAGCGCCATCCCGCTGATCGCCTATATCTTCTGGCAGTTGGCGACGCTGGGCAGCATCGGTTCCGATACCTTTGTCGGTATCCTGGCACAGCAGGCAGGCTTAAACGGCCTGTTGCAGGCGGTGCGTGACGTGGTAGCCACGCCGCACGTCGAACTGGCGGTGCATCTGTTTGCCGATCTGGCGCTGGCAACCTCGTTCCTTGGCGTATCGCTTGGGCTGTTCGATTTTCTGGCCGATTTGTGCAAGCGCCAGGATAATGCCCGCGGTCGCTTGCAGACCGGGTTGATCACCTTCCTGCCACCGCTGGTGTTCGCGCTGTTTTACCCGCGCGGTTTTGTGCTGGCGCTGGGGTTTGCCGCCATCGCCCTGTCGGTATTGGCGTTGCTGCTGCCGTCGCTGCTGGTGTGGAAAACCCGCCGCCAGCATCAGGCGCACTATCGTGTCTGGGGTGGAACGCCTGCCCTGGCGTTGGTGTTTATCTGCGGCATAACCGTCATCGCCATTCAACTGGGCATCGCCAGCGGCATGCTACCCGCCGTCGGCTAAAGACAAAGCCGATGTAAAAAAGGCGCGAAGAAATTCGCGCCTTGCACATATTCATACCGCTTAGAAATCCAGGCTGGCACCGAGGTAGGGGCCGTCAGCCAGTACGTTATCGCGCTGGCCGTCCTTCCCTGCCATCTCGATATAACGATAACCGGCCGTCACCGACAATGGACGGAAAACGTTCCAACGCACGCCGGCGTTGGCTTCGGTATAATTCTCCACGCCGCTGGAGAGCGAATCAGGGGCATAATATCCTTCGCCAAACAGTGCGAACTGCTTGCCCAGCGGTAATTGCAAGCCACCGCCGACCGCGACCGCATAACCGTCGTCACCGTCCTTTGGCCCAAGGTACAACGCCTTGCCGCCGACCGTTGCCATCAGCGGCCCGAGTGGCACGTTCAAGCCTAATCCCAACCCGGCGATATCGCCGTCTTTGTCACTATGCGCCCAGTTCCCGCTGACCGCCAGTCCACCCGAGGTGGTGCCAAAACCCACGCCAAGATTGGTGTAGTGCTCCCCTGCTTCGCCGGTAACGCTGATGGCATTGGCCGAGCCAGCCACAAGCAGCAAACCTGCTGCACACGCGACTAAAGTCTTTTTCATTGTATCCTCTTCGTCATTTTTTCATCATCAATGATGTATTAACCTGGTTTGTTGCGCTGGAGAGTGTAACCGAACGATGGCGCAAGATGTTCGGTAATAGGTCAGAAAATCTCTAAATTTTTCAGCAAATTGTAAATAATTGATCCATTTCCGGGCGTTATCGCAACGATAACTGTCACCTATTTGCCGAGGCTAAATAATAGCGTTACAACTAATGGTGACTTTGACAGAGGTCAGGGCGTGATTTCCCCTGCGTCATAGAATTGTGGACGTGAAGTCACCCGAGTATGAGCTGTCACATCTAAATGCAGTACCGTAAAGGAGCACATGATGAGCAAGAAAGGATTGACCACCGCTGCCGGCGCGCCGGTAGTAGATAACAATAATGTCATTACGGCAGGTAAACGCGGACCAATGCTGCTTCAGGACGTCTGGTTCCTGGAAAAGCTGGCTCACTTTGATCGCGAAGTCATCCCGGAACGTCGCATGCACGCCAAGGGTTCTGGCGCTTACGGCACCTTCACCGTCACGCACGATATCAGCCGATACACACGCGCCAAGCTGTTCTCTGACGTTGGCAAAAAAACCGATATGTTTGTTCGATTCTCCACCGTTGCCGGCGAACGCGGCGCAGCGGATGCCGAACGTGACATTCGCGGCTTTGCCATGAAATTCTACACCGAAGAAGGCAACTGGGATCTGGTCGGCAACGACACGCCGGTGTTTTATCTGCGCGATCCGCTGAAGTTCCCGGATCTCAACCACGTGGTCAAGCGCGATCCCCGCACCAACCTGCGCAATCCGGTGTACAAATGGGACTTCTTCTCGCACCTGCCGGAATCACTGCACCAGTTGACTATCGACTTCAGCGATCGTGGCATTCCAAAATCCTATCGCCATATGCACGGCTTTGGCAGCCATACCTACAGCTTTATCAACGCCGACAACCAGCGTTTCTGGGTAAAATTCCACTTCCGTTGCCAGCAGGGCATTGAAAATCTGATGGATGACGAAGCAGAAGCGATCATTGCCAAGGATCGCGAAAGCTCACAGCGCGATCTGTTCGACGCCATCGAACGTGGCGACTTCCCACGCTGGAATCTGCAGGTGCAGATCATGCCGGAACATCAGGCCTCACAAACCCCTTATAACCCGTTCGATCTGACCAAGGTCTGGCCGCACGCCGACTACCCGTTGATTGACGTCGGCTACTTCGAACTGAACCGTAACCCGGATAATTATTTCGCGGAAGTGGAGCAGGTGGCCATGAACCCGGCCAATGTGGTGCCTGGCGTCAGTTTCTCGCCGGACAAAATGTTGCAGGGGCGTTTATTCTCTTATGGCGATGCACACCGCTATCGTCTGGGCGTCAACCATCATCAGATCCCGGTGAACGCTGCCAAATGCCCGTTCCACAACTACCACCGCGACGGCGCGATGCGCGTGGACGGCAACAGCGGCAATGGCCCGACCTATGAGCCCAACAGTTTCGGCCTGTTCCAGGAGCAACCGGACTTCAGCGAACCACCATTAAGCCTCGAGGGCGCCGCCGACCGCTGGAATCATCGTGAAGATGAGGATTACTACAGCCAGCCGCGTGCGCTGTTCGAACTGCTGACGGAGGAGGAGCACCAGCGTATGTTTAACCGCATTGCCGGTGAACTGTCGCAGGTACCGGAAGCGATTCAGCGCCGCCAGATAGAACTGTTCACCAAGGTTCATCCCGCTTACGGCGCCGGCGTCGCCAAGGCGTTGGGCATTCAGTAAGCGTCATCCTGGCAGGGGCGTCATACGCCCCTGCGTTTCGTGGCAACTCTACTGCCGTACCGATTGCGCCGCCCACTCCTGTACCTGCCGCCGAGCCACCTTGATGCCACCGTTTTTCAACGCTTCCGGCAAGCGTAGCAACGCTACCGGCCGCTGGAAATTGGCCAGCCGCGCCTGTGACCAGGCCAGCAAGGCGTCCAGCGTCAACTCCCCCTCCGCCTCGACTACCGCCACCGGCCGCTGGCCGAATTCGGCATCGTCGACCGGCACCACAAACACCTGTGAAATCTGCGGGTGCTCGGCAAATATCCGCTCCACGTCTTCGGGTTGTACGCCTTCGCCACCGCAAAAGAACAGGTTGTCCAAGCGACCGAGAATACGCAGTTCGCCCTGTTCCATCACTCCGCGATCGCGCGTATGGAACCAGCCTTGCCGGTCAACCAGCGGGTGCAGCGCACCGTTGCGCCAATAGCCCAATGCCAGACTTTGCGCACGGATCCATACTTCACCCTCTACCAGCCTGATCTCGCGCCCGGCGAGCGGCAGACCGACGCCCGGCAGCGCATCGGCACGTTTGGCACACACGGTCGACGCCAGCTCCGTCAGGCCGTAGCCACACCAGCAGCGGATGCCCGCCGCTTCGGCCTGTTCGGTCAGCGACACCGGGATCATCGCGCCGCCAAGCAGCACTTCCTTCAGCGAATGCGTGGTCTGCGGCTGGCTGAGCAAGCGCCAAAGCTGCGTGGGCACCAGCGACGCATGACTGCATCCGTCCAACGCCTCGCTCAATGGCCGCATATTGCGCACCGCCAACTGTGCGCCTGCCGCCAGCCAGCGCCAGACGATGCCCTGACCGGAAACGTGGAACAGCGGTAGTGAAAGCAACCAGCAGTCCTGCGGTTGAAAGTCCATCAGCTGCAATACGCCGGCGGCGCTGGCTAAATGCCCGGCAAAGCTGTGCGCCGCGGCTTTGGGCATGCCGCTGGAGCCGGACGTCAGCGTCAGGGTCGCCAATCGCTGGCTGTCCCAGTACGGGATTGTCGGCAGCCGTTGACGGGTAGTCGGCGGCATTAGCGCCTTTACGCCTGCCGGCAGGGTCGGTAGCCCTTGCGGGCTGAAGGCAAACTGCACGTCCAGCTCCGGTAACAATGCGTTCAGCAGTGGCGTTGGCAGTATCGGATTGAACGGCAGCAACCGCGCACCGCATTGCAGTAACGCCAGATAGGCCAGTAACAGCGGATAGCCGTTTTTGCCACACAGTGCCACGCCACAGCCGGGCGTTACCCCCTGAAACTGAAAATCCGCTGCCAGCGCATCAATACGCGATTGCAGCGCCTGCCAGCTGACGCGTTGCCGGCCGACAATCAACGCCGTGTCCTGCGCACGCTGGGCAGCCCAGTGACGCCAGGGCCAGTCGGTCAACGGCGCCATAGGCACTCCAATGCATCGACGTCCAGCAGCGGCAAATCACTTTCCGGCCAGGCACGCAGTAGCTGCGCCTGCATCAGGTTCAGCGTATCCAGCCCCGGCACGGTGTCCGGTGTCAGCCAATGCGCGATGCGCGCCAATTGACTTAGTCCCAGACTGGACTCAATGCTGGAGCTGATCACCGCGGTCAATCCGGCCTGCTGCGCCTGCTGCACCAATTGCCGGCAGCGCGTCAGGCTGCCGGTCAGCGTCGGTTTGATTATGATGGCCGCCACGCCCGGCTCGGCCCGCACCGCAAAACCCGGCTCGCGCACGCTTTCATCCCAGGCAATGGCGATACCGGTTTCCTGCGCGAAGGCGCGTGATTCATCAGGCGTTTTGCAAGGTTCCTCGAGAAAGGCGATGCGGTTGCGCCACGCCGGATTAACGTACCTGGCAAAACCCTCGGCTTTGGCGCGCGTCCAACTGCGGTTGGCGTCCAGCCGCAAGCGCAGGTCAGGCAACGCTTCCAGCAGCACATTGACTATCATGCCATCACGCACCGCTTCATACAGCCCGACCTTGATCTTGGCGACCTTGTCGCCCGGCAGCGCATCAAGTAGCGCAAACAGCGCATCCGGATCGCCGGTACACAGCGGTGCAGTGCGGTAGTCCGCAGCCAACGGCAGGCGTTGCTCCAGCTCAGCCAGGGCGCAACTGATGCCAAACGCCACCGACGGCAGCGCATCGTCGTCCGGCAGCTCCCCGGCCAGCCAGCGCGTTAACCATGCCTGCGTCGCCTGCTGCGCCTGCTCCAGCGTTTCGCTGCTGAATTCAGGCAGCGGCGCAATTTCGCCCCATCCGTGCCGTTCGCCCTGTTGCAGATGCACCAGCAAGCCGTCGCGCGTTTTCAACCGCTGATGGCGCAGTACCACGCCCGCCTCCATCGGCAGGCTGTAGCGATAGACGGCGGCGTTACGCAGTGAGGCCGTCATTACGGATTACGCTTGAATTTACTGAAGTCGGGCTGGCGCTTTTCGTTAAACGCATTGCGCCCTTCCTGGCCTTCATCGGTCATGTAGAACAGCATGGTAGCGTTGCCGGCCAGCTCTTGCAGCCCCGCCTGGCCGTCGCAGTCGGCGTTCAGCGCCGCCTTCAGGCAGCGCAGCGCCATTGGGCTGTTTTGCAGCATTTCACGGCACCAGCGCACGGTCTCTTTTTCCAGATCGGCCAATGGCACCACGGTGTTGACCAGCCCCATCTCCAACGCGGCGGCGGCGTCGTATTGACGGCACAGGAACCAGATTTCACGCGCTTTCTTCTGGCCGACGATGCGCGCCATGTAAGACGCCCCCCAGCCGCCGTCGAACGAACCGACCTTCGGCCCGGTTTGGCCAAAGATGGCGTTGTCGGCTGCAATGGTCAGATCGCACATCATATGCAGCACGTGGCCACCGCCGATCGAATAGCCAGCCACCATCGCCACGACCGGTTTCGGACAGGTGCGAATCTGACGTTGGAAATCCAGTACGTTCAGGTGATGCACGCCGCTGGCATCTTTATAACCGCCGTAATCGCCACGAACTTTCTGATCGCCACCGGAACAGAAGGCCTGATCGCCAGCGCCGGTCAGGATAATGGTGCCAATGCCATCGTCGTAACGCGCATTGCTCAACGCATCGATCATTTCTTTTACCGTTTGCGGACGGAACGCATTGCGCACCTGCGGGCGGTTAATGGTGATTTTGGCAATACCATCGGCGGATTTGTGATACAGGATATCGTCGAAATCGCCGCTGCAGTCTTGCCAGTCAATGGCTGCGTAAAGCTGTTGTTCTGTCGGATAAAGCATGTTCGGTTCCTTAACCTGGGTTAACGAGAAAATCATAAAGCTGTTCGGCAAAATGTTGCGGGTTGGCCAGATGCGCGTTATGGCCGGCGTGCGCAATGGTGCGTAACGGCAAGCCGGCTTCGCGCGTCAGTTGCTGGAATTTGCCATCGTCGGCACCGCACAACACGCGTAATGGCAGGGACAGCTGCTGTAGCAGAGGGACCAGATAAGGCTGACGACCGAGCGAAGTGGCTTCCAGCATCGCGGCCACCGCCGGGCCGTGGTTTGCCGCACGTGCCTCGATGAGCGACGCGCGGTGAACCTCGGTCATTTCGCGAAACACCGGCTGTTGATACCAATCGGCCAGCACCTGCCTGACGGGTTGCTGGCGAAAGCGTGCAGCCCAGCCGGCATCTTGCACCCGACGCTGGTCGCGCAGCACCGGATCGGCCAGCCCAGGATTGCCGCCTTCGATCACCACGCCCTGCAAGCCATGGCTATCGCCGAGGCAGGCGTGGTACATGGCAATCCGGCCGCCAAGGGAGTAGCCCACCAGCCAGTATCGTTCAATGCCGTGCCGTTGCAGGGTGGCAACGATCTGCCGACTGACATCGGCAAAATCATCACAACGCTGATTAACCGACTCGCCATGACCGGGCAGATCAATCGCCAGCGACGGCCATTGCGGGCAACGCGAAGCAATGACCCGCCATTCATTATTATTGCCCAGCAGGCCATGTAGCCACACCAGCCATGGCCGATCGCCGTTTCCCTGCTGCAGTACGCGCGCGGCCAGCATCAGCGTGCCGCCATTTGCTGAACCAGCTGTTGCAGCGTTTCAGCCCCGTCGGCCGGCGGCACCTGCAATTCAATCAGGGTGGCCCCACTGTGGCGCCACCCCTGCTCCACCGCCTGCTGCAGCTGGCCCCAGTTTTCCGCCAGCGCATAATTCAGTTGGAACATCGCTGCCGCATGGCTGAACTCCAGGTTCTGCGGCATACAGTAATAGCGGTTGCGCTCGGCTTCCGGCGTCGGCAACAGCGAGAAAATTTGCCCGCCGTTATTATTCACCACGATCAGCACCGTCGGCGCCGAGCACTGGCGCAACAACGCCAGCGAATTCAGATCGTACAGCGCCGACAGATCGCCGACGATAGCCAGCATCGGTTTAGCGGTAGCACGCTGAACGCCGGCGGCGGTAGCAATCAGCCCGTCAATGCCGCTGGCACCGCGGTTGCCGAACACCGGATAACCGAGCGGCAGCTGGGTCAGCGCGTCGACCAGCCGTACTATCAGACTGTTGCCAAGAAACAGCAGGCCGTTTTCCGCCAGCAGTTCCGGTAGGCGGTGTGCCACCTGCGCCTCACCAAACCGGTTCACCAGATAGTCGGCGACGGCATCGAGCGCGTCGTCTGCCAGCGCCGCCAGCTCTCCGGCCCATGGCGAGCGCGGCTGCGCCGGGTGCAGATCCAGCCATTCTGCCACTTTGGCATGAATGCGACGGCCGCGGTGATGTGCCGGATCGCGTCGGCCGGGCAAATCATCAACCAGCCAGTACTCCTCCGGCCGGCATCGTTCTTGCCACTGCAATACGCGCTTGCCGGTCAGGCTGCTGCCAAACTGAAGCACCAGTTGGGCGTTGTCCAATAAATGTTGCGCCTGCGGCTGCGCCAGCCACAGATCGGCACATGGCAGCGGTTGCCCGGTCTGAGACAATACGTCGCCGATCAACGGCCAGCCCAGCATGCCGGCCCATTCCGCCAATTGCAGTCCCTCGGCAGCGCTCATGCGCCCGGCCACCACCACGCCACGTTTCTGCCGCCAGAAGAACCAGTCTGGCTGCTTTTGTGGTTGATGCGGATCCAGTTGGCGCAGCCACGGATGGCTGTCATGCCACCACTCGCCCAGCGCGTCCGACCAGTCGGCGTCTTCGCGCTGGTCACCGCCGTACAACGGCTCGGCAAACGGGCAATTGATGTGCAACGCGCCATGCAGCAATTGCGCCATGGCGCTGTCGACGGTGGAAACCAGCCAACTGGCGGGAATATCCGGCGTCGGACGCGGCAGCTCAATGCTCTGCGCCGGATGGCTGGCATACAAACCGTTTTGTCGGATCGCCTGATTGGCACCGCAGTCAATCAGCTCGGGTGGACGATCTGCGGTCAAAAACACCAGCCGTTCGCCGGTCAGGCCGGCTTCTATCAGTGCAGGATAAAGGTTGGCCGCCGCGGTACCCGAGGTAACGATCGCTGCCACCGGTTCGCCGGTGGCTTTTGCCAGCCCGAGCGCCAAATGGCCCAATCCGCGTTCATCAAAATGCGTGTGGCAAATAAAGGCCTTGTTCGCGGCCGCCGCCAACGTCAACGGCGTTGAGCGCGATCCCGGGGCGATACAGACGTGCCGCACCCCGTGGCGAGCCAGCGCTTCCAACAACAACGCCGCCCAGCGGCGATTAAAAACACTTGTCGACATAGTTCGCTCACACGTCAAAAAAGAGGCTCGGCTTTAGCAACGGCTAACCGTGTTACTTCACCGGATTTATTAACCTGAATTATATAAGTAGTTATCACGATAACTATTGCGCCAGCGCAATAACGCCATTTATCTCTGTAGAGCGATGAACACGCACCACCACTGTCGATCAATTTTGGCGTAAACAACGGTTTGTTTTTAAACAAAAAAATAACAAAAAACCTCTATTTATATCACAAAATAGTAAAGTTGGTTAACAGCCGCGTAATCATGGCGACAGCGCTCATTCCAGGCTCTCAGGCTGCAACAGCGAACGCAGGCTCGCGGCCTTGTTTTCGATTTCCAACCACTCTTCGGCAGGATCCGACCCGCTGACGATGCCCGCGCCAGCGTACAACTGCAGCTGATGTCGATCTATTTGGCAGGAGCGCAACGCCACACAGAATTCTGACTGGGCCAAGGACAGATAGCCGGCCGACCCGGCGTACCAGCCGCGGGAAAAAGGCTCATGCGCCATAATAAACGCGCGTGCCGCCTGACGTGGCAAACCGGCGACCGCCGCCGTGGGCTGTAGGCGCGTCAAGCAGTCCGCATCGTCGGCCGCATGCAGTTGTCCTTCAATACGTCGCCGTAAATGCTGCACCTTGCGCAAACGCACAACGTCCGGCGGCAGTACATCTACCGCCCGGGCGCCGCCTTGCAGGCGCTGGCAAATATCGTCGACCACCAGCAGGTTTTCATGCTGATTTTTGGCATCGCCCAGCAACCACTGAGCCAGCAACCTGGCCTGCTGATCGTCCTGATGACTGGCAACGGTGCCCGCCAGCGCTTCGGTCAGCAACCGCACGCCGCACCGTTGGTACAGTCGCTCCGGACTGGATCCGAGAAACGCCGAATCGGCGGCAAAGCGCATCATGAAATGGTAGCAGTGGTGATTGACCTGGCGACTGGCGGCCATCAGCGCCGGTGCTGACAGCGGCTGTGCCAGCGTCAGACGGGTATTGCGCGCCAACACCACTTTGTCCATTTGCTGGCGTTCAACGGCGCTCAAGGCCTGTTGCAGCATGCTTTCCCAACCGCTGAAGTCCGGCCGGTGGCGTACCTCCAGCACCTCAACCTGCAACGGCATAATGGGCAATGCCGCCCGCAGCGACGTCAATACGCCGATGGCCGCCTGCGCGTCCTGATCCAACGCCACATCAGAAAACAGGTTCAGGGTCAGTTCGGTTCGGTTGCCGCGCGTCAAAATCTCCAGCCGCGGTAAAATCAGCATGGCACTGGCGTCAAAACCATTCAGCCCCCACAAGCGGGCCTGCGGGTGACGCTGCAAAAACGCCTGCGCCGTTCTCGGGTCGGCAAATTGGCGCAGTGCGCCGCACACCGCTGCTTGTTCATGTTGTTCGCGATGATGCCAATAAAACTGTGGGAAGCACGGCTGTGCCGCTAGCCACTCCAGCAGGCTATCGCTCAGCCGCTGCGGAACAGGTAGGGAAAATTGCCGAAATCCAGGCTCTGAGGGCAAATTCTGTTCAAGCTGCTGACGTAACCGCCGCAGCAACGCTGAAAGTTGTTCCACCATTACCTCATTAACCAAACGCAATGTAAGGAATTATACGGTAAATCCCTCCTCGCGGGCGGAAAAATCCTAACTGCCGGCGCCTACCCTCCCGATGCAATTGATTATAAAACCTAAAGTTTTAGCGCAAAAAAACGCCAATCCAGCATTCTGTGACTATACTGAATGGGTATGTTCCTGCCCGTAGTGAGCTATCACCAGATCTTACTGGTGCTGAAATCAGGATGCTCGCTCTCTCCCAGCGGTGATCACCGGCTGTCCTTTGGGTCAGATGTAAGGAGCTTTTGTGTGAAAGAAAAACTAATCAATTGGTTAAATAAACGACAAAAAGGTAAAAACCGTCAATCTACCGTTAGCCGGCGCCCATCGGCCGCGTCGAACAACCACGCCGGCAACATCAAGGCGGAACTGTTTTCCGTCGATCAAATGGAGCGCTACGGCCAGCGGCTGGCGCGGTCACACAAGCTGGCGACGCGAAAATCCCCTTACTATCTGTTGAAACGGCTGGACGACAATGAGCGGGTTTTGGCCGAAAGCTGCCACCAGCTCAGCAACGGCAAAAAGACCAGTATGACCCCGGCTGGTGAATGGTTGCTGGATAATTATTATCTAATCGAAGAGCAGATCCGCGTGGTACGCCACCATTTGCCGAAAAACTTTGGACGTGGACTGCCGCAGTTAGCTGCACCACACCACTGCCCACGTATTTATGACGTCGCCACCGAGGCCATCGCCCATGGCGACGGACGTTGGGATGCAGAAACCCTGACGCGCTATATCGCCGCTTATCAAAAAGAGGCCAACCTGACGCTTGGCGAGCTGTGGGCGCTGCCAGGCATGCTGCGTCTGGCGTTGATTGAAAATCTGCGCCGCGTAGCGGTTGAAGTGGCACAGGCGCAGCAGGAACGCAACCTGGCCGACAGTTGGGTGAATAAAATGCAGGAAGCGGCAGAAAACGATCCCGCCAACCTGATCGTGGTGATCGCCGATATGGCGCGCTCCAACCCCCCACGCACCAGCGCCTTTGTGGCTGAACTGGTGCGACGTCTGCAAGGTCACGGTACCATGCTGGCACTGCCGTTGACCTGGGTCGAACAGCGCCTGGCTGAAGTCAGCCTGACCTCCGATGAATTGATCCATCGCTTCAACCAGCAACTGGCGGTCAGTCAGCTGTCGGTCAGCAACAGTATTTCGGGGCTGCGCCAACTGAGCGAAATGGACTGGGCCGAATTTGTTGAAACCATGAGTCAGGTCGATCAAACCCTGCGCGAAGATCCGGCCGGCGTCTATCCGATCATGCATTTTGACACCCGCGACCAGTACCGTCACGTGATTGAAATGCTGGCGCGGCATTGCGCGCGCAATGAAGTAGAAGTGGCACAGCATGTATTGAACATGGCACAAGCCGCAGCCGAAGATCCCGCCAGCGATCCGCGCAGTCACCATATCGGTTATTTCCTGATTGACGATGGCAGGCCGGAACTGGAACAGCAGCTCGAGGTGCGTCTCGGCCGCATTACCCGCCTGCGCCACGCCCTGAACCAGGCGCCGCTGCTATCCTGGCTCGGCAGCCTGAGCCTACTGGCCACCGCCTGCTGCGCAGTGCTGTTGCGCCATAGCCATAACAGCGGCGTCGGCTGGCTGGGGCTAACGTTGCTGCTGCTGCCTCTGGCCATCGTCATCAGTCAATTCGTGCTGAACGTACTAAGCGAGGTAACCACCCGTAGTCGAACGCCACAACCGCTGCCGAGGCTCGATTTTTCCTGCGGTATCCCCGCCGAGTTCCGCACCCTGGTGGTCATTCCAACGCTGATCGGCAGCAAAGACGCCATTGACAAGCTGGTCAATGCCCTCGAGGTCTGTTATCTGGGCAATGCGATGAAGCATCTGCACTTTGCCTTGCTCACCGACTTTAACGATCACCAACAGGCCCGACACCCGCAAGACGAGCAGTTGCTGAATTATGCGCGCCAACAGATGACCGCCTTGAACGCCCGCTATGCCAGCGAGGGCCCGAGTCATTTCTTCTTATTCCACCGCGATCGCCAATGGAATCAGCAACAGGGCGTCTGGATGGGCTATGAGCGCAAACGCGGGAAGTTGAATGCGCTAAATGACTGGCTGCGTAATCGCGACAATGCGTTCAGCGTGCAGATAGGCGAAGGCAAAGAGGTGCTGAAAAACGTCAAGTACGTTATTACCCTCGACAGCGACACCGTCATGCCACGCGACTGCGCTCACCAGCTGATTGCCGCCATGGCGCACCCGCTCAACCAGCCGCAGTATGATGCCAACCAGCAGCGGGTGGTGGAGGGCTACGCCATCCTGCAACCGCGCATGGCGGAGGAGATCCCCCGTTACGGTCAGGGGCGATATGCCGCGTTGTGCAGCAGCATCCCCGGCAACGATCCTTACACCCTGATGGCGTCGGATATCTATCAGGATCTGTTCGGCGAGGGCTCGTTCGTCGGCAAGGGCATTTACGACGTCGATGTGTTCTCCCACAGCCTGAAAGGCACCTGCCCAGAAAACCTGGTGCTGAGCCACGACTTGCTCGAAGGCTGCTACGCCCGCTCCGGCCTGCTGAGCGATGTGCTGCTGTACGAGCAGTATCCCAGCAACTATCTGGTCGACGTCGCGCGACGCTCACGCTGGATCCGCGGCGACTGGCAATTACTCAACTGGCTACTGCCACGCGTCGCTACCGAAGGAGGCAAGCGGGTCGCCAATCCGCTTAGCGCCCTGTCGCGCTGGAAACTGTTCGACAACCTGCGTCGCAGCCTGGTGGCGCCCAGCCTGCTGATTTTGCTGTTCTGCGGCTTTGTCTGGCTGCCGGACACCCTTTACTGGCTGACGGTATTTTTGCTGATTCTACTATTACCGACCGCATTGGCGCTGTTACAGGACGCAATCCGCAAACCGGCACGACGACCGATGCTGCAACATGGACAATTGGTGCTGCAGGGCGCGCTACGCCGACTGTCGCAGGTCGGCTTGCGGCTGGCGACGCTGCCGCATGAAGCCGCCTACAGTCTGCAGGCCATCGGCGTGACCCTGTGGCGCTTGCTGGTTAGTCGGCGCAAGCTGCAAGAATGGACCAGTTTTGACCAGACGCAGGGCAGAGTGCAGGTTACACGGGAGAACTTCTACCGCACGATGTGGTGTAACCCGTTCGCCGGGCTGCTGCTATTGACGCTCACCACGCTGTACAATCCGATGGCACTATTGATTAGCGTACCGTTTGCCGCACTGTGGCTAGCGGCCCCCTATCTGCTGTATTTCCTCAGCCAAACGCCGCAGCGCAGCAAAACCGCACTGGATCCGCAACAACACCGTTTCCTGCGCCGCACCAGCCGTGAAACCTGGGCATTTTTCGCCACCTTTGTCAATCAACAGGAAAACTGGCTGCCGCCGGACAATTTTCAGGAAACACCAGAGCCGGTGGTAGCACACCGCACGTCTCCAACCAATATCGGCCTATCGCTGCTGGCCAACCTGACCGCCTATGACTTTGGCTATCTGACGCTGAGCGCCGCGCTGCAACGCACCGAACTGACGTTGAACACGCTGGATCGCATGGAGCATTATCGCGGCCACCTTTACAACTGGTACGACACCCGTACGCTGGAGCCCTTGAACCCGCGCTATGTGTCGAGCGTTGACAGCGGCAACCTGGCGGGCCATTTACTGACGCTGAGCGCCGGCCTGCCGGCATTGATGCACCAACCGGTCATCGATCCGCAGCGCGTGTTGAACGGGTTGGAAGACACGCTCGAACTGCTTGAACTGCAATGGGCCGACGCGGCGCCGAAGGCGTTGCATAAACTGCGCAAACATTGGCAACAGGCGCACCATGCCCACCCCGCCGCGCTGTTCGGTGAACTGAATGCCATGCGCCATGCCTGCAACAGCTTGCAGGAAGCGGCGCTGAGCCATGACGAAGATACCCGGCGCTGGGCCGGCGCGCTGCATCAGCAGCTTAACGATCTGTGCAACGAATGGGCGCAGTGGTTCAGCTGGCTGAGCGACAGCATGCCGGAACTGGAGCAGCTCCCCAGTCTTCACTGGCTGGCCAACCCGCCACGGCAGTTGACCCTGTCAGCGGAACAGCAAACCCAATTGGCCACCGCCAGCGCTTTGGCCAGCCAGCGGCTGAGTCAGTTGCTGCAGTTGCAGCAGCGGCTGGAACAGATGGCACAGATGGATTTCCATTTCCTGTACGACACCGCCACACACTTGTTGACCGTCGGTTTCAACTGCGATCTCAATCGCGCCGATAGTGGTAAATACGATCTGTTGGCGTCGGAAATCCGTCTGACCAATTACGTTGCCATCGCCACCAATCAGTTGCCACAGCGCAGCTGGTTTGCACTGGGCCGCCTGTTCACGCTGATCGACAACGAACCGGCGCTGATGTCGTGGAGCGGCTCGATGTTCGAATACCTGATGCCGCAGTTGGTGATGCCTGCCTATCCCGACACGCTGCTGGTGCAAATGTGCCGCACCGCGGTAGAACGGCAAATCGCCTGGGGCAAGGAGCGTGGCGTACCCTGGGGCATTTCCGAATCAGGCTACTTTGGCTTTGACGCCCAGCAAAACTATCAATATCACGCCTTTGGCGTACCGGGTCTCGGCCTGCGGCGCGGTTTGGGCGACGACATGGTAATTGCGCCCTATGCGACCCTGATGGCGTTGATCGTCGATCCCGACAGCGCCTGCAACAACCTGCTGGCGCTGGAAAAGAACGGCGCCAAAGGGCGTTACGGCTTTTACGAAGCGCTCGATTACACCACCTCACGCCTGAGCCGCGGTCAACTGTACGTGATTATTCGTTCCTATATGGCGCACCATCAGGGTATGGGGTTCCTGGCGTTGTCGCACCTGCTGCTGGACGCGCCGATGGTGGAACGCTTCGCGCAGTATCCTGCATTTCAGGCCACCCGTTTACTGTTACAGGAGCGGGTGCCGGACGCCGTCGAGCTTTACAGTACCCGCCGGCACTTTGAAACCCACGAGGGAACGCTCAAACCGGCCAGCTTCAGCGCGCGCGAGTTCAGCCGCGTCGACTCGCCGATCCCGGAAGTGCAGCTGTTGTCCAATGCCAACTATCATCTGATGCTGACACAGGCCGGCGGCAGCTACAGCCGCTGGCAAAATCTGGCGCTGACCCGCTGGCGCGAAGACGGCACGCGCGATAACTGGGGCGCCTTCTGCTACCTGCGTGACACCCAGACCGGCGAAGTCTGGAGCAATACCTGGCAACCGATCGGCGGCGCGGCAAAAAACTATCGTGCGGTATTCAACGACGCCGGGGCAGAGTTTCAGCGCAGCCAGGGTTCAATACAGATTAAAACGCAAGTGGTGGTGTCACCGGAAGATGACATCGAACTGCGCCGCCTGACGCTAATCAACCGCGGCAAGCAAACGCGCACGCTGGAAGTCACCACCTACGCCGAGGTGGTGTTGGCTCCGGCCAATAACGATTTGGCGCATCCGGCGTTCAGCAATCTGTTTGTACAAACCGAACTGCTGCCGGAGCAGGAGGCTATCCTGTGTCATCGTCGCCCGCGCGAGCCGAAAGACAAATCGCCATGGCTGCTGCACATGATGACGGTGCAGGGTCAAGGCAGCCGGGCTTCGTTCGAAACCGACCGCGCCAAATTCCTTGGTCGCGGCCGCTCGCCGGCCAGCCCGCAGGTCATGCACCAGAGCGAGCCGCTGAGCAACACCGCCGGCCCGGTGATCGACCCGATTATCGCCATCCGCCAGCGGGTGCAACTGGAACCGAACGTGCCACTGACGCTGGATATTTTTTATGGTGTATGTGAAGACCGCGCCGCCAGCCTGGCGATGCTGGAAAAATACCGCGACCGCCATCTGGCCGATCGTATCTTCGAGCTGGCCTGGTCACACAGCCAGGTGGTGCTGCGCCAGATCAATGCCAACGAGGAGGACGCAAATCTGTTCAATCGGCTGGCCAGCGCGGTGATCTTCCCAACGCAGGAAATGCGCGCTGCCAGCAGTGACATCATCAACAACCGGCGCGGTCAATCCGGTCTGTGGGGCCATTCGATCTCCGGCGATCTGCCGATCGTGCTGCTGACGGTAACCGACAGCGACAATATCGGTCTGGTGCAGCAATTGGTGCAGGCACACAACTACTGGCGGCTGAAAGGGTTGCGGGTGGATCTGGTGATCCTCAACGAAGACGCCGGAGGTTATCGTCAGGAGCTGCAAAACCAGATAATGGGGCTGATCGCCGCCGGACTGGAGCCACAAACCGATAAACCGGGCGGTATTTTTGTACGCACCAGCGAGCATATGTCGCAGGAAGATCGCACCTTGCTGTTCAGCGTGGCGCGCGTGTATCTCGACGATCGTCGCGGCGGCCTGACCGAACAACTCAACCAGCGGCTGCAGATGCCGCAGACCCTGCAACAGCCGCTGGCCCCCACCCATGCCTCTGCCAAACTGACGCTGGAAGACCAACCACAGCGCAATTTGCATACGCCACAATTACCGTCATTCAACGACTTGCAATTTTTTAACGGGCTCGGTGGTTTCACGCAGGATGGTCGCGAATATCTGATTGCAATGAATGAAAGCAAGGTTACGCCGGCCCCCTGGTGCAACGTGATTGCCAACCCGATGTTTGGCACGGTGATTTCGGAAAGCGGTCAGGGGTATACCTGGTATGAAAATGCCCATGAATATCGGTTGACGCCATGGGATAACGATCCGGTTGGCGATCGCAGCGGCGAAGCATTTTACCTGCGCGACGAAGAAAGTGGCCACCTGTGGTCACCAACCCCCCTGCCCGCCAGCGGTCGTGGCCATTATCTAACGCGTCACGGCTTTGGCTACAGCGTGTTTGAACACCGTGAAACCGGCATCGACAGCCAGCTTAGCGTGCTGGTGGCCAAGGATGCACCGGTAAAACTGTTCCTGCTGACGCTGACCAACAACTCCGGCCGTACGCGCAAACTGTCCGCCACCGGCTACATGGAATGGGTGCTCGGAGACCTGCGGCAAAAATCCGCCATGCATCTGGTAACCCGCGGCGTCGAGCTGGAAAATGGCCTGGGGATCCTGGCCACCAACCACTACGGCAGCAGCGGTTCCGAACGCACCGCCTTCTTCGGCGTGACCGGCGCACACTGCTCGATTACCGGCGATCGGCGCGAATTTATCGGCCGTAACGGCTCGCTGGCCGATCCGGCGGTGCTGAAACTGCGCCGGCTGTCCGGCAAGGTCGGTGCCGGGCTGGATCCGTGCGGCGCGGTGCAGTCGGCGATCGGCCTGATCGATGGCGATCAGCGCAGCTTTGTGTTTGTCCTCGGGCTGGGGCAAAACGCCGATGAAGCAGACGCTCTGCTGCGCCGTTACCTGCATGAAGATGCGCTGCAAGAGCAGTTGCAACAGGTTCAGCAGCACTGGAAACAACTGTTGGGCAAAGTGCAGATCCAGACCCCGCTCCCGGCGGTCAACCTGTTGGCCAATGGCTGGTTGCTGTATCAGACGCTGTCTTGCCGTATTCAGGCTCGCAGCGGCTATTACCAGTCCGGCGGCGCATTCGGCTTTCGCGATCAGCTGCAAGATACGCTGGCGCTGAGCCATGCCATGCCGCAGCGCATGCGCGAGCAGATTCTCCTGTGCGCTTCGCGACAGTTTATCGAGGGAGACGTACAGCACTGGTGGCATCCGCCGCAGGGCAACGGGGTGCGCACCCGCTGTTCCGACGATTATCTGTGGCTGCCGCTGGCAATCTGTCATTATCTCGATACCACGCAAGACGATAGCATTCTGGAGGAAGAGATCGGATATCTGCAGGCACGCCAGCTGGCGCCGGGTGAAGAGTCTGCGTATGAACAGCCGACCGCCAGCAGCGAAAAGGAAACGCTGTATCAACACGGCGCGCGGGCGCTGAAGCATGGCCTGACCTTTGGCGAGCACGGCCTGCCGCTGATGGGTGCCGGCGACTGGAACGACGGCATGAATATGGTCGGGCTGGAGGGGCGTGGGGAAAGCGTCTGGCTGGGCTTCTTCCTGTTCCATATTTTGCAGCGCTACGGCAGGCTGGCGGAACGGCGTGACGATCGGCAACTGGCAACCCTGTGTCGCGAACAGGCCGCAACGTTGAAGAAAAATCTGCACGATCACGCCTGGGACGGTGAGTGGTATCGCCGTGGCTATTTCGACAGCGGGGAACCGCTCGGTTCGCATTCAGCGAACGAATGTAAAATCGATGCCATCGCCCAGAGCTGGTCGATCCTGTCGGGAGGTGGTGAGCCGGCGCGCAGCCAGCAGGCGATGCAATCCCTCGATCGTCATCTGGTTGATACAGACGCCGGGTTGATCAAACTGCTGACGCCGCCGTTCGACGGCAACGGGCCCAACCCCGGCTACATTCGCGGTTACCTGCCCGGGGTGCGCGAAAACGGTGGCCAGTATACACACGGCGCGGTGTGGGCGGTGATGGCGTTCGCCGAAATGGGCAACCTTGAACGCGCATGGGAATTGATGGCCCTGATTAACCCAATCAACCACAGTCTCGACAGCGCCGCCGCCGAGCGTTACAAGGTGGAGCCATATGTGGTAACCGCCGACATTTATGCCGTCGAACCCCACGTCGGCCGCGGCGGTTGGAGCTGGTATACCGGCTCCGCCGGCTGGATGTACCGGCTGATCGTCGAATCGTTACTCGGTCTGAAACGCTGCGGCAATGCCCTGAGCATCGACACGCGCCTGCCCGCCGACTGGTCCAGCGTGACCATTGACTACCGGGAAGGCAACAGTGAGTATCACATCACGCTAAGCCAGGGCGACGCTGAAACGCAGGTGATGGTCGACGGTGAACGACAGCCCGATGCCACCATCCCGCTCAGCGACGACGGCGCACACCATCAGGTGGAGATCAAGCTGGGCAACGCGCAAAAAAGCGGGCAACAGCAAAGCGCATAAACCAACAAAACCGCCATGGAAGGCGGTTTGAGGTTGATGGCAAAGCTGCCTGTTGGAACGAGATACCCGGTTCTGGCGCCAGTTGCCGACGTCAGGCGCTACCGGCTATCAATCAGGTTATTTGCGTGCCAACAGCAGTCCCAGCACCAAGCCGATGGTTGCCCCGCATCCAACGCCGTGCCAGGGTTTGTCACGCACATAGTCATCCGCACGGTAAGCTACCTGTTTGGCACGAGCATAATAGGTTTCAGATGCGCCGGACAGGCGTGACTTTACGTCTTTCAGCGCCTGCTCCGCGCGGGTTTTGATGTCGATATAGGCCTGATCGGCGCGATCGCCGGAATATTTCAATACTTCTTCCAGCGTATCGGTCAACATACGCAGATCGTCGTCAAGCGTGGTTTGATTTTCGTCCGGATTAATCGCCATTGTGCCGTTCTCCTTTATTAAAAAATCACCGTTTGCTAACTATAGACAATAAAATCGCCATGCGGCCATCGGATTATTGGCTAAAAAGTCGGCCACCCCATCTAGACGTCGCCGCCGTTCTTCTCAAGCGTCGTCGGGGTTGACGCGGCGCATTGGCGCCCACGCGCCGCCAGCCACAGCCCGCTGTTCTTCATTGCATAACCGAACAATAGCCCCACCAGCAGCGACAGCGTCACCCAGCGCCAGTTACCGTCGCCGGCGAAGGTGGCGCAGGCACCAATAAAGGTACCCGGCACAAAACCCAACCACTGCTGGTAGGCCTGAATACACATCAGGAACGCCACCACGCCGGTCAATGCATACCCCAGCAGACTCCAGGCCGGATCGAGCGCACTGCCGTGAATAATCGCCATCGCCCAAAATACGCCACTGCAGCAGGTTAGCGCGCAAATCGCCAGCCCTTTCAGCCCGCCTTGCGGACAGGCGAAATAGGCGGTACAGCCCAGAAAGCCGGCCCAGCCGATCAACCCCAGACTCACCGCAACCCATCCCCAGATGCCGGACAGGATGCCGGTGGTAACGGCAATGGCAAAAATAACGTTCATAAAACCGACTCGCAAAGAAGAAAGCGCGCAGTTTACTCGAAATCGTCGGTTATTTTGTGATTAACATCACTAAATTAATGTAACGAGAGAAAGAGTGTTTTCAAAATCGGAGGGTTAATCACAAAAAAAAACCAGCGTGCAAGCACGCTGGAAATGACACACAACAACACCAGGGAAATCGTCAGTCGTACGGTTACCTCAAAACGCGTTATCAGCGCGGGAAGCCCGCTCGCGTTACCAGCACACTTAATGCCAGGCAAACTACCGTACTGACCATAAATAGCAGGTTAACCGCCAGGAGCAAACTCACCTGGTCGATAACCACTCCCAACAGGATTGGCACCCAGTTGGCAATATAAGCAATCACATAAAACAGCGAAATCAATCGTGCATGGCTGGATTTGGGTGAAATCAGATTTACCAGCGTCGCGCTGCCGACAAAGATCGCACCGTACGCATAACCCGCAATCACCATGCCCGCACCAGCCAGCCCCAGCGAGTGGATATGTATCGCTTCAGCGAATACCACCACCGACAGCGCCTGTGCCAGACAGCCAAACATCAACGAGTGACGAGCATTGATTCTGCGACTCAGGATCTGGCTGATACCCGCAATCAGCAAATATACCGCAATCACATAGCCGTACATGCCACGGCTGTGCATACCCAACAGGTTCTCTGCCACACTCGGGCCAATCGCCAGAATACTGGCCGCCACCGCCCAGCAGATAAACAACGCACCCGCACAAAGGAAAAACTTGCTACCGGTAGCGCGCAGACCATCGGCCAAGCCGCTTTTTTCCACTTCAGCTGCGGCCACCGGCTCACCGTTCACCGGCACAATCACCACATCACGCGGCCATTTGAGCATCACACCCAGGACAGCCGCTGCGGCCACCACCATGATAATGACAAACGGCAGCGAGGTGGTATGGAACCCGGTTTGCAGCGCCACACCGCTGAAAATCGGCCCCAGCGCCAGGCCCATGGTGAATGACAGCGTGGCAATCAATGCCGCATTCTTGCCACCGTCCTTTGGCCCAAAACGCACCAGCGCGATATTGGCCGCACCGGTCAACGCCCCGGTACCCACCCCGGCCAGCAGACGCGCCATAAACATCATCCAAAACGAATCCGCCAGCGTAAACAGTAGCGCTCCGGCCAACACCATCAACAGTGCCGGGACGATCATACTGCGCAGATCCTTGACCTTGCCGGCCATATTGCCAACGCCAAACAGCGAAATCAGCACGCCGGCGGCGTAAGCGCCGTAAATCATGGTCAGACTGACCGACGTCAGCCCCAACTGCTGTTGATAAAGCGGATAAAGCGGTGTCGGTGCACTGCTGTTCAACAATGCCGACATTAGCGCCAGCGCTAAAAACAGCAGAATAGCAAAATGCGACGTCACCGAGTTCGCTTTAGCGGTTTCATCAACGGCCAAACTTGCAGACATTACTCACTCCCAAAACAAGCAAGGCGCTAAGCCTTGATAAACGCGCAACCCTGAAAACCAAACTGCATCAGGAAACGCGCTCATCATACCGTTCTGGAATAACAGCCAAAATAGCCAAGAATGCATCACGGTGATTCAATATTGCATGCCGCAAGAAGCATTAATGCCAACTATGATAAACGCTATCAAACTTGGACGATACCGTCGTTGTTCGATAAGCACGGCTTACCTTGGAAAAAATAAGCATAAGATATAAACAATAATACTTTAGCCACGCTTATTTCAATCACGGCTGTACCGCCTCTGACTTGCGCGTCTTTGCCGACGGGCGTCGTGCGATAGCCAAACCGCCAGAAAGGATGATTAATGCCATGCCCGCAGCGGCGATAGAGGAGAGTTTTTCATTAAACAGCAGGAAGCCGAGCAAGGTAGAAAAGATAATGGTGCTGTATGAAAGAATACTGACAATCACCGGGTTGCCGCTGCCATAAGCGCGGGTCATGGTGATCTGCCCCAGGCTGCCGAACACGCCGATCGCACAGACGTTCAGCAAGGTGGCAAGATCCAGCGCGCTAAAGCCGATGGCGCCGGTCATTACCACCCCGACCAGCGTACCCACCAGTGAAAAATAAAACACCACCCGCAGTTCAGGCTCGCCGGTACGCACCAGTTTACCGACGTTGAAATATGCCAGCGCGGTCAACAGGCCGGAAAGCAAACCGATCAGCGTAGCGGCATAGGCACCGTGCGGTACATCAGGCCGCAGCAGCACCAGAATGCCGACAAACCCCAACAATACTGAAAACAGCAGCCTGCCGGTCAGCTGCCCCTTGGCGGTAACAAAGGTAATCACCGATTGAAAAATCGGATTGGTGTAACCCAGCGTGGTGGCGGTGGCGATCGGCAAATGAATCAGTGAATAAAAACCGCAATACATCGCCGCATTACCGATGGCCGCACGCTTCATATGCAATCCCAAATGGCGCGTGCGGAATCCCAGATTTTTGATTTTAATCAGCGCTGCAACGATCAGCACATTAATAAACGAACGGTAGAAAACGATCTCGAAAAATCCCACCTTCACCGACGCCAGTTTTATGCTAGCCCCCATCAGCGCAAAAAACACGCTGGCGACCAACATCCATAAAGCTACCATAACACCCTCTGATAGCGGCCCGTAAAAGACCGCAACACCCTGAATTAGCCGGCTATTTCCCAGCGCTGACCGTTAGCGGCCGGTTATCCGCACAGGCGAAGAACACCAGCATTTCCGCGCCCTTGTCTCCCGCAACGCCCTGATGAACAATATCTACCGTATCGGTAAAGGAGTCACCCTGCGTAAAGGTTTTTTTTACGCCGGTTTTTTCCACCGTCAGTGACACGCTGCCACCGGTCATATGCACCGCGCTGATGCACGGATGCGTATGCCAGGCCAATACCTTATTGGGCGCCACCGTCACCTTCAGCATGGTGATTTGCGGCGCACCGGCGGGATAATGCCCGTACGGTGTGCCCTCCCAGGATGTTTCGGTTTTCAGCAGCGTTTCCTTGCTGATTCCCTCGCCGTGTTCGTCTGCTGCCAACGCATTGCCGCAAGCCGCGCAGGTTATTGCCAGTAGTAATGCCTTATACATGGGATTATCGCTCCGTGATCGTTATTGATGAAAACACCCTGACGCAACGGGGTATGCAACAAACTACCGTTGCTGACCGCCCTCCGACACATGCAACTCGGGCGGCCACTGCCATTACACGCCTCCGATGCGCCGTTGGTATTCTACGACGCTCTCGGCATAGTAGCGATTTGGGCCGCAGCCATTACACGCCTCCGATGCGCCGTTGGTATTCTACGACGCTCTCGGCATAGTAGCGATTTGGGCCACGCCCTCGATGCGCCGTTGGTATTCTACGACGCTCTCGGCATAGTAGCGATTTGGCACCGCATGATTACCGACCATCATTTCAATCAGATACGGGCCGTCATGTTCAGCAGCCGTTGCCAGCGCCCGATCCAGCTCATCCAGCGTCGTGGCCCTGGCCGCCGCGACGCCCAGACTATTGGCAAACGCCTGCCAGTCATGATTCGGTAATGCGGTATAATCGGCGGATATACCTCGATTTTGCAACGTATCAATATGCATCGCGCCATGTGCGCAGTTATTCATCACCACAAAGGTCATCTTGACCCGATAACGCGCCGCCGTCTGGATTTCGATGCCGTGCATCAACATGCAGCCGTCGCCGGTAACTACCAGGCAATCGCGCTGCGGTGCCGCCAGCTTGATGCCGATGCCGGCACAAATCGCCCACCCCATCGGCGCCAGAGAACTGGAGGTGTGATAATCACCGCCGCCGTTGCTCTGCCAGTGGTGCGCCATGAAGATGCGGTGCGCGCCGGAATCGACCACCACGTTGACATCCGGCGCAAAGTGGCTGCGCAGGCGTTTGATGGCGTCGCCGGGGTAGAGTGCAGTTTCGCCTTTTACGGTGCGCGCCGGCAGATCCGGCAGCGGCAACTCAAGCGGCAGCCGACTGACGTGCTCCATCCACTGCATGCGCAGTTTAATGATACCGGCCAGATGAGCATCGTCATCCGCCACCGCATTTAGCAGCCGTTGCAACGATCCGCTCAGGCTGGAAAAGATCTGCACGTCCGGCTGGTAATGGAAACTGGCCTTGTCAAAATCCTCGTCGATCACCACCAGCGTTTTGGTACCGTGCAATTTGGCACTCCAGTTCAAACTGTCACGCTGTCCGAGATCGCAGCCCAGCACCAACAGCACATCGACCTCATCGCCATTGAGCGTCTCCACTGCGCGGGTGTGGCCGGCAAAGCCGTACAGTCCCAACGCCAGCGGGTGGCCCTCGGGGAATGCGCCCTTTCCGCCCAGGGTAGTCGCAACCGGCAGTTGGTACTTTTCCGCTACCCGCAGCAGCAGTGCAGCGTCTTGCGGATTGTTTACCCGGCTACCGACCAGACAGGCGATATTCAGGCCGCGCAGCAGGTAATCGTCCAGAATGCCATCCAGCGCCGCTTGATCCACCGCCGTTTCACGACACACCGGCGCATGCGACGAGGCAGGCCGTTCAACCTCACTCCATGGTCGCTGCTGCATGTCCACCGGCACGCTGAGGTAGGCACGGCCTTTGCGCTGACCGTTCAGGCACGACAGACTGCGGCGCAGTTCATGCGGCAAGGTCAGGTTGTTTTTTACTTCGATCGCCGCAGATAGCAAGGGTTTGACGATGGTCAACTCGTCGATGCCGCTGTTGCTACCGTCCTGGAATGCCCCCTGCGCTTCATGGTGGGTGGCGATGCCGCCAGCCAGATACAGCACCGGGATTTTATCCGCCTGCGCCGCTGCCATCGCCGGCAGAAAATTCATGGTGCCAGGGCCGGAAATCCCCAGACAGACGCCGAATTTGCGGCTGGCACGGGCGTAACCATCGGCCATGAAACCACAGGCGGTTTCATGGGCGCCAACGATGCCGGCAATGGCCGAACCTTCTATCGATTTGATCAGGGGATAGATCAGTTTGCCGGGGACCAGAAAGATATGTTGAATGTCACGTGCTGCCAGCGCCTGAATAATCCCATCCGCATTATTGGTCCGTGCGGTTTTGTGGTCGGAAGAAACGGCAACGCTGACACCATCCGCGGTCGCCAGAGCAACCGGGGTGTACAAGTTTTCTGCGTGAGACTCCATGGTTTAATGTCCAATCAAGAAGGGAAGTTCGAGCGCATCCCATCAGGTGGAAATCCCGGTAGAGACAGGCTCTTATAATGTGCGCCAGATCACAGCATAAGCATTGATTAGCATAAGGTTTGGTAGTTAAAAATAAAGATGCAAAATTGCTTCTCAATGATGCAATTATTCATATCCTGAAACATAATAAATAATTATGATACGGATGCCTCATTTTTGGCGCAAGTCGCTCGTCAAGCCCGCTGTCCTCAGCACCGACCGCGCCGGATCCGGAAAAGCGCTAACAAAGGAAAAAACATGATGAATTGGGATGACGCACGCTTCTTCCTGGCGGTGGCACGCTGCGGCACGTTACGCAAAGCCGCGCATGAACTCCATGTTGATCAGGCCACCGTCGGCCGGCGCATCGCTGCTTTTGAAGAGGCTCTGGGCTCAAAGCTGTTCATTCGCACGCCAAAATCGTTTTCACTCAGCCCGCTGGGTGAAGAAATGCTGATCGACGTGATGAACATGGAAAATGCGGTTCAGGCCATTGGTCGCAAAGCAACCAGCGGTGATGACAGCCTGTGTGGCAACGTGCGCATTGCCACCACCGATACCATGGCCGAAGCGTTCGTCATTCCAGCGCTCAGGCACCTGCGTGAACAGCATCCGCAGATCACCGTCACCCTGCTGACCGCGGTGAACATTTCCGATATTTCGTACCGTGGCGCCGATTTGGCGATCCGTGGCGCAAGACCGGATTCCGACGAGCTGATCATCAAACGAATGGCCACTATTGAAATGGGTCTGTATGCCACGCAGGACTATCTCGACAAGCACGGCGTTCCGCTCAAGGGCGACCATCTGCGCGGCCACGATTTGCTGATGTTCCCCCGTGAACTGGTACCGCGCCACTGGAATGACTTTTGTGGCGAAACGCTGATCGATCCCAACGTGGTGCTGCAATGTAATTCGCAGCTGTTGCTGCGCTCCGCCACCCGTAACGGGCTTGGCATCGGACTGTTGTCATCGTTTCTGGCGGATCAGGATCCGGATTTGGTACGGATTTTCCCGGACAGCAAGGACTGGGTGGATATCTGGCTGGTACTGCATCCCGATCTGCAACGGGCGGCGCGAGTGCGGGCGGTGGTTTCTGCACTTGAAGAGGCATTTACACACTATCCCCACTGATGGTCTTGTGCCGATATTGAAGACCATCGGCAGCGGTAGATTCCCAACCACAGAAGAAAATGCGTGAGAAACCGGCGATGCTGTATCGCCGTAGTCCAGCGCTGATGACGCGGTAATCTCATCTTCCGCCGATAAAAAAAGGTCGCCGAAGCGACCTTTTTACTGCCTGAGCCAGCGTTAGAACGTCGGTTGCGCCATCTGTACCAGCGTAATCAACGGCTGCGGATAGATACCCAGCATCAGCACCAAAGCGGCAGAAATCAGCACCACTACCCCGCCGGCGGTCAGCGCCCAGTTGTTCGGCGTATCGCGCGACAGGGTTTCCGGTGCGCTGAGGAACAGGCTGACGGTCACGCGCAGGTAGTAGTACAAACCGATGGCACTGCCCAGCACCACGGCACCGGTCAGCCACCACAGCTGCGCGCTGACGCCCATCGCGATAACGAAGAACTTGCCGATGAAGCCCAGCGTCATCGGGATACCGGCCAGCGACAGCATCATCACCGTCATTACCGCCGACAGGATAGGCTTATGCCAGAACAGACCACGGTAGGAGAACAGCGAATCTGCATCCGGGCCACGGTACGGGCTGGACATCAGACTGACGACGCCAAACGCCCCCAGGCTGCTGAACAGGTAACCGGCCAGATAGACCCCGGCGGTTTCCAGCGCCAGCTGATGGGTCTGTACTGCCACCAGCGCCACCAGCAGGTAGCCAAGGTGGGCAATGGAGGAATAACCCAGCAGACGTTTGATGTTGGTCTGGCTGATGGCCATCAGGTTGCCGAACAGGATCGAACACACTGCGATAATCGACAGTACCATGCGCAACGCTTCGTTATCCGCCGCCGGCGCGTACAGGAACAGACGCATCACCACGGCGAAGATTGCAATCTTGCTGGCGGTTGCCAGGAAGGTTGAAACCGGAGCAGGCGCGCCCTGATAGACGTCCGGCGTCCACAGTTGGAACGGTACCAGCGACAGCTTGAAGCCCAGACCGACGATCATCATGCCCATACCGGCCAGGATCAGCGGCTGGTGCATCATGTTTTCACCGAGGCTCTTGCCGAGCCCGGCCATCGACAGATCGCCGGATTCGGCGTACAGCAGCGCCATGCCGAACAGCAGGAAGCTGGAGGCGGCAGCGGACAGCAGCATGTACTTGATGGCGGCTTCCAGCGGACGCTTCTGACGATAGGCGTACCCCACCAGACCAAACAGCGGCAGCGAGATCAGTTCAATACCGATGAACAGCGACGCCAGATGATTGGCGCTCGCCAGCAGAATGCCACCCATGGCGGCAATCAGCACCAGCAGGTAGAACTCTTCGCGGTTGTCCGGATAACCGACCAGCCACGGATAGGCGAAGGTACAGGTGGCCAGGCTCGCCAGCAGCACCAGTCCGGTATAGAAGATCGAATAACCGTCCACCCGCAGCAGCGGTGTGACGTCCATTGGGCCTGCCTGGCCAACAAAGTACAAGGAAAGCAGCGCCAGGTTGAGACCAATGACAGCCAGAGTGGCGTTGATAAAGTGGTCGCGTCGCCACGCAATGCTTAGCATCACAACCACTACCGTCAATCCGACGATCAACAGCGGCAACAGTGCGATCAGTTGTTGAGGAGTTATTGTCATGGCGAATTACGGCCTTGTTGTTGAAATTGCAGAAACTGACGAACCAAACCAGTGTTGCACGTTGCTCATCGCAGCGGCAGAGGTATCCAGCACCGGCTGCGGGTAGAAGCCCAGCAGTACCAGCAGAACCACCAGCAGCAGAATAATGAACAGTTCGCGCGCGGTCATGCCCGGCAACGGCTGGTCAGATTTCGGCGCGCCATAATATGCACGCTGCATCATGATCAACGAGTAGACCGAGGCAAACACCAGACCAAAGGTGGAGATCACCGTGATCACCGGAACAACCTGGAAGCTGCCGAACAGGATCATGAACTCGCCTACGAAGTTACCGGTTCCCGGCATGCCGAGGGTCGCAACCGCGAAGAACAGCGACAGCGCAGGAATGAACTTGATACGCCCCCACAGGCCCCCCATCTGACGCATGTCACGGGTATGCAGACGCTCATACAGCTGGCCACAGATGATGAACATGCCGGCGGCCGACAGGCCGTGGGCGATCATCTGAATCACCGCTCCCTGGTATGCCAGCTGGCTGCCGGTGTAGATGGCAATCAGCACGAAGCCCATATGGGACACCGAGGTGTAGGCGATCAGGCGTTTGATATCGGTCTGCGCAAACGCCATCCAGGCGCCGTAGAAGATACCAACCACGCCCAGCCACATGGCGATCGGCGCAAACTCGGCGGAAGCGTTCGGGAACAGCGGCAGACTGAAGCGCAGCAGGCCGTAGGCCGCGGTCTTCAGCAAGATGCCGGCCAGATCCACCGAACCGGCGGTTGGCGCCTGGCTGTGCGCATCGGGTAACCAGCCGTGCAATGGCACCACCGGCATTTTCACCGCGAACGCGATGAAGAAGCCGAGCATCAACAGGTATTCGATGTTATGCGACATCGGGGTTTTCAGCAGATCTTCGTAGTTGAAGGTCCACACGCCGGTGGCATTGTAGTGAACGAACACCAGCCCCAGAATGGCAATCAGCATCACCAGACCGCTGGCCTGGGTATAGATGAAGAATTTGGTTGCCGCGGTGATGCGGGTTTTACCGTCTGATGCCTTGTGACCCCACAGTGCGATCAGGAAGTACATCGGCACCAACATCATTTCCCAGAAGAAGAAGAACAGGAACATGTCGATGGCGAGGAACACGCCAATCACGCCGCCGAGGATCCACAGCAGGTTCAGGTGGAAGAAGCCCTGATATTTCTGGATTTCACGCCAGGAACAGAGGATCGCCAGCACGCCGAGCAGGCCGGTCAGCACCACCATCAGCAGCGACAGGCCATCCAACGCCAGGTGCACGGTAATGCCGAAGCGCGGGATCCACGGCAGAATAAACTCGGATTGCCACTGCGGCAGACCCACCGGTTTGAGCAATGTATAGCCGCCCTGCAACCACAGCTGCAGAGAAAGCGCCAATGTCAGCCCCATTGCGATTAACGCGATCCAACGCGGCACCTTGCTGCCGAAACGTTCGCACTGCCAGCACAGCAGACCGCCGATAAAGGGGATAAGAATTAGCCAAGGTAATAGCATGGCGTTTTGTGTCCCTTATTCTACCGTTGTCTTTCACGTTATGGCGTTGTTGGCTTCGTTTGCTCATTCCGGCCACTTACTTTAGTAAGCTTCCGGAGATTCACCCACTTGCCGTCTGACCACAACGCGAAATTCACACGGTATAAAACATTCCGCATAACACCGAGTTAACGGATGCTACGCCCGATAATTGCATCTGTTGAAATTAGCCATACCCTAAATAATTGGAGTTGCATCAAGGCGGCGGGTCTGTAAGACCCCAGCAACAGAGATAACTCAATGGCTGGGGCTACAGGTGGAGCCAACAACGATGTAGCTTCAAATATGACGGGTATATTTAAACCAAAATCAACAGCGCCAATACGACCACTGCACCCACACCCATCGAGGCGATGTACCAGCGTACCTGCCCGTTTTCGCTGACCGTCAGGCCTCGGTTCCCCCAGCGGGAGAACACGGCCGGTATGTTCATCAGCGAGTTCAACGGATCGCTTTGCAGCAGGCGTGCAATACCCAGGTAAGGCTTGACGAATACCTTGTCATACAGCCAGTCGAAGCCCCAGGCATGGAACCACCAGGTCGAGAAGAAACGACCCGGCGCGCTGTTGGCAACTGCGCTAACCAGGCTGCGTTTGCCCAGCCACAGCGCGGCCGCCAGCAGAATACCGACGATCGCCACCACCCCGGAGGTGATTTCAAGCGTCAGCACGCTGCCATGCGCCAGTTCGGTGGTAGCCGGCAATACGCCGTGCAATGGTGGCACGATCATCGCGCCCACAAAGGTCGACAGCACCAGCAACACCAGCAGCGGCAGGTGATGGGTAATCCCCTTGCCGGCATGCGCCTTGATCTTCTCTTCGCCATGGAAGACGATGAAAATCATACGGAAGGTATACAGCGAGGTCATAAATGCACCGACCAGGCCGGCAATCATCAGGTTGAGGTGACCATTGGCCATCGCCCCCGCCAGGATTTCGTCCTTACTGAAGAAGCCTGCGGTGACCAGCGGCAACGCCGACAGGGCCGCGCCCCCCACCAGGAAGCAGACGTACACCAGCGGAATACTCTTGCGCAGGCCACCCATTTTGAAGATGTTTTGCTCATGATGACAGGCGAGGATCACCGAACCGGACGACAGGAACAGCAGCGCCTTGAAGAATGCATGGGTCATCAGGTGGAAAATTGCCGCGTCCCACGCCTGTACGCCCAGCGCCAGGAACATGTAACCAATCTGGCTCATGGTGGAATAGGCCAGCACGCGTTTGATGTCGGTCTGTACCAGCGCGGCAAAACCGGCCAGCAGCAGCGTTACCGCCCCCACGATACCCACCAGGTGCAGCACTTCCGGCGCCATCAGGAACAGGCCGTGCGTACGGGCAATCAGGTAAACGCCCGCGGTCACCATGGTAGCGGCGTGGATCAGCGCAGACACCGGCGTCGGACCGGCCATCGCATCGGCCAGCCAGGTTTGCAACGGCAGCTGTGCGGATTTACCGACCGCACCGCCCAACAGCATCAGCGTTGCCCAGGTAATGGCGGTATCGCCTACCGCCAGTTTCTGCGGCGCCAGCACCATCAGTTCGCGAATGTTCAGCGTGCCCAGTTCGTGGTACAGAATGAACAGTGCGAACGCCAGGAAAACGTCGCCGACGCGGGTGACGATAAATGCTTTCATCGCCGCGGCGCCGTTGGCCGGATCCTTGTAGTAGAAGCCGATCAGCAGATAACTGCACAGCCCTACCCCTTCCCAGCCCAGGTACATCAGCAACAGGTTATCTGCCAGTACCAATACCACCATGCTGGCGATAAACAGGTTGGTATAGGCGAAGAAGCGCGAGTAACCCTCTTCACCGCGCATGTACCAGGAGGCAAACATGTGGATGAAGAAGCCGACGCCGGTAACCACCGACAGCATGGTCAGCGACAGACCGTCCAATACCAGCGTAACGCCGATATTGAAGTTATCGACCGCCATCCAGGTCCACAGATGCTGCTCGAACAGCGGCACGCCCGCGGCTTTTTGGCTGAGGAAGTCCATCGCCACATACACCGTGACCAGCGCAGCCAGGCCGATGGAACCGACGCCAACGGTCGCCGACGCGTTCTCGGACCAGCGGCCTCGGGAAAATGCCAACAGCAGGAAGCCGATCAGCGGCAGCAGAATAGTTAAATATAATAGGTTCATCCGCGCATCTCACTGACAGTATCGATATTCAGGGTATGACGACGACGGTACAGCTGCAGCAGCAGCGCCAGGCCAATGCTGGCCTCGGCGGCCGCCAGGCTGATCGCCAGGATGTACATCACCTGTCCGTCCGCCTGGCCCCAGTAGCTTCCCGCCACGATAAACGCCAACGCCGCAGCGTTGATCATCACTTCCAGACTGATCAGCATAAACAGCAGATTACGGCGAATCAGCAACCCGGTCAGACCGAGCACAAACAAAATTGCCGCCAGAATCAGTCCATGTTGAAGAGGGATCATGCTTGCTCCTCCGATTTTCTTTTCGCCATTTCACCGCTGGCCGGGGTGCTGCTCAGCACTTCGCCCGGTTTGTGTTCGCGGCCAATGTGGAAGGCAACCACCAGCCCCGCCAACAACAGCATCGAAGCCAGTTCAACCGCCAGCACGTAAGGGCCGAACAGGCTGATGCCGACCGCCTTGGCGTCAACCATCTCGCCGCTGATGCCCTGATCGGACACGCTGCGAATGGCAACGATCAATACCACCAGCAGGATCAGCGACAGCAGTCCCGGCCCAATCCATAGCGACGGTTTCAGCCATTCGCGCTCTTGCTGCTGAACCGCATTACCCAGGTTCAGCATCATCACCACGAATACGAACAGCACCATGATGGCACCGGCATACACGATGATTTCCAACGCGGCGGCAAAATAGGCGCCCAGTGAGAAGAACACTGCCGAGATCGCCAACAGCGAGACGATCAGATACAGCAACGCATGCACAGGATTGGTATGCGAGATCACGCGAATAGTCGCGAGGATCGCTATCAAACCTGCCAGATAAAATGCAATTTCCATGCTTGCTGGCTCCTTACGGCAACAGGCTTTTGACGTCGATCGGCTTGGCTTCGTTTTCGGCTTCGCCTTTCGCTTTGCCGTCAATTGCCATACCGGCCATCCGGTAGAAGTTATATTCCGGATATTTACCCGGGCCCGAGATCAGCAGATCTTCTTTTTCGTACACCAGATCCTGGCGTTTGAACTCGCCCATTTCGAAATCCGGCGTCAGCTGGATCGCGGTGGTTGGGCAGGCTTCTTCGCACAGGCCACAGAAAATGCAGCGCGAGAAGTTGATGCGGAAGAATTCCGGATACCAGCGGCCGTCTTTCTGCTCGGCCTTTTGCAGCGAAATACAGCCCACCGGGCAGGCAACCGCGCACAGGTTGCAGGCTACGCAGCGTTCTTCGCCGTCCGGATCGCGCGTCAGCACGATACGGCCGCGGTAACGTGGCGGCAGATTCACCGGCTCTTCCGGATACATGCGGGTTTCGCGCTTGGCGAAGGCATGCATGCCAATCATCCAAATGCTGCGCACCTGGGTGCCGAAACCAACCACTAACTCTTTCAATGTCATGGTTTATTCACCCCTTATTGAGCGTTGTACAAAATGACCGCAGCGGTCGCCAGCAGGTTCAGCAGCGTCAACGGCAGGCACACTTTCCAGCCGAAGGACATCACCTGGTCATAACGCGGACGTGGCAGTGCAGCACGAATCAGAATGAACATCATCATGAAGAAAGCCGTTTTCAACGCGAACCAGATGAACGGCGGCAGGAACGGACCCTGCCAGCCACCGAAGAACAACGTCACAATCAGGGCCGAAACGGTAACGATACCGATGTATTCACCAACGAAGAACAGACCGAACTTCATGCCGGAATATTCAATGTGGTAACCGTCAGCCAGTTCCTGCTCCGCTTCCGGTTGGTCAAACGGGTGGCGGTGACACACCGCGACGCCGGCAATGGCAAAGGTTACGAAACCAAAGAATTGCGGAATGACGTTCCAGACGTGAGCCTGTGACTCAACGATAGCCTGCATGTTGAACGAACCTGCCTGCGCCACTACGCCCATCAGCGACAGGCCGAGAAACACCTCGTAGCTCAGGGTTTGCGCGGAAGCACGCATTGCCCCCAACAGCGAGTATTTGTTGTTGCTCGACCAGCCGGCGAACAGCACGGCGTATACCGCCAGGCCGGCCATCATCAGGAAGAACAGAATACCGATGTTGAGGTCGGACACCGCCCAGGTCGGGCTGACCGGGACGATGGCAAATGCCAGCAACAGGGAAGTAAAGGCGATCATCGGCGCCAGGGTGAAGATCACCCGGTCGGAGAATTTCGGTACCCAGTCTTCCTTGAAGAACATTTTGATCATGTCGGCAACCAGCTGCAGCGAACCGCCCCAGCCGACACGGTTAGGTCCATAACGGTTTTGGAACAGCCCGAGCAGACGGCGTTCGCCGAAGCTCATAAAGGCGCCGCAGCTCACCACCACCAGCAGGATAACCACCGCTTTCAAAATGGCGATCAGCACATCGATCACCTCAGGGGTAAACCAGCTCATCGTGCCGCCTCCCGCAGATTTTCAACCGTTGCACCCACCAACACCGGCGGGATCCCTGGCAAGCCGAGCGGCAAACCAACCTGACCCTGAGACAGGGTTTCACTCAGCCGCACCGGCAGACGCAGCGTCTGACCCGCACAGTTGAACTCCACCAGACTGCCTTCGTTAACGCCCAGCTGTGCGGCATCGGCCGGGTTAACCATCGCGTATGCCTGCGGCATGCGCTGCTGGATAACCTGCGAACGCTGCGACATTTCATCGCTGCCGAACAGGTGATAGTACGGCGCCACACGCCAGCCTTGCGCCTCGAAGGCGGTCGGTACGTCGGTGAAGTAGTCGAGGTTGCCCTCCCCTGCTTCGATCAGGCGCACGCCCGGATCGCCATGGCGCAGCTTGCCGCCCACTTCGGCCTGGAACTTGTTCCACGCCTGCGGTGAGTTCCAGCCCGGCGCCCAGGCAAACGGAATTTGCTGCCGATCGGCCAGCGGGTTGTTGTTCCCTTCCATCGAGAAGGCGAACATGGTGTCTTTATCCTGCGGCTGACGCGGCTCATGGACGCTGATGTCTGCACGCATCGCGGTGCGTCCGCTGTAACGGTGCGGTGAACGCGCCAGCTTCTGCCCACGGATGCGGAACGAAGCGTCCGGTGCGGCATCCCTGATGCCTTGCAGCTGCGGCAACGCCTCGACGCAGGCGGCGATCACATGATCGAGCTGCGTCCAGTCAACCTGACGGCTGGTGTAGGTGGAATGCAGCGAATGCATCCAGCGCCAGCTTTCCAGCATTTCGGTACGGACGTTTTTCTTCGCGTCATCGTAGTAGGCCGGATCGTACACCTGGAAGAAACGCTGCGCGCGGCCTTCCTGGTTGACCAGCGTGCCATCGCTTTCGGCAAAGCTGGCCGACGACAGCACCAGATTGGCCTTGTCCATAATGGCGGTGCGCTGGTGATCGGCAACGATCAGGTTGCTGACCTGCGCCAGTGCCGCATCGATCCTGGCCGCCGGTGCATGACGGTAAAGATCGTTTTCCATCACGATGGCGGTATCGGCTGCGCCGCTTGCCAGCTGTTCCAGCGCCTGATCGAGCGAACCGCCGCCGATCATCGCCAGTCCCATGCTGTTGGCCGCGCCGGCCACAAAGGTAATGCCAACGTCAGAACCGCGCCCTTTCAATGCCTTGGCAATGTTGGCCGCCGCCTTGATGATCGCTTCGCTGCCGGCGTTGCTGCCGGTGACGATCAGCGGTTTGCGCGCATCGGTCAGCGCCTGCACGATAATCGCCACCTTCTTGTGCAGATCGTCGGCCAGACCATCCACCGCCGGCGCTGCGCTGTCCAGCGCGTGAGCAATGGCGAAGCCGAGGCGTGCCTGCTCGTCGACCGGCGCACGGTAGTTCCAGGCGGCAATGTCGTCCATGCGGGTGTTGTCGACGTTGGTGATGAACAGCGGATGTTTGGCGTGCTGACCAATGTTCTGCACCGCCGCGATCTGCCAGTCGGCAACGCGTTGCGCCGCAGCCATGGCGCGCGCCTTGCCCTTCACCGCCTGACGTACCGACAGCGCTATGCGTGCGCCGGTCTGGGTCAGATCTTCACCCAACACCAGCACCGCATCGTAATCTTCGATTTCACGCAGCGCCGGCGTATAAACGCCGCTGTTTTTCAGCACGTCGAGCATCAGCGCCAGACGTGACTGTTCCGCCTGGGCGATACCGGTGTAAAAGTTCTCGGCACCGACCAGTTCTCGCAACGCGAAGTTGCTTTCCACGCTGGCGCGCGGCGAGCCGATGCCGATGGTTTTCTTCGCCTGACGCAGAATGTCTGCCGCACCCTGCATCGCCTGCTCGGCGTTCAGGGTGATCCAGTCATCGCCACGCAGTTGCTGCGGCTGACGTGGACGGTCGTCCAGATTGACGTAGCCGTAGCCGAAACGACCGCGATCGCACAGGAAGTAATGGTTCACGCTGCCGTTGTAGCGGTTTTCAATACGACGCAGTTCGCCGTAGCGCTCGCCCGGGCTGGTGTTGCACCCCACGCTGCACTGCTGGCAGATGCTTGGCGCAAACTGCATGTCCCATTTACGGTTATAGCGTTCGGAGTGGGTTTTGTCGGTGAAGACCCCGGTCGGGCACACTTCCACCAGGTTACCGGAAAACTCGCTTTCCAGCGTGCCGCTTTCCGGACGGCCGAAGTAGACGTTGTCGTGCGCGCCATACACCCCCAGATCGGTGCCGTCGGCATAATCCTTGTAGTAGCGCACGCAGCGGTAGCAGGCGATGCAGCGGTTCATCTCGTGCGAGATAAACGGCCCCAGGTCCTGGTTCTGGTGAGTACGCTTGGTGAAGCGATAGCGACGGAAGCTGTGGCCGGTCATCACCGTCATATCCTGCAGGTGACAGTTACCGCCCTCTTCGCACACCGGACAGTCGTGCGGGTGGTTGGTCATCAACCATTCCACTACGCTCTCGCGGAACTGTTTGGCTTCTTCGTCGTCAATGGAAATGAAGGTTCCATCGGCGGCCGGTGTCATACATGACATCACCAAACGGCCGCGCGTATCTTCCGCGTTTTGGTATTGCTTTACCGCACATTGGCGGCAAGCGCCGACGCTTCCCAGCGCCGGATGCCAGCAAAAGTAAGGAATATCGAGGCCGAGGGAGAGACACGCCTGCAACAGGTTGTCGGCTCCATCTACGTCGTATTCTTTGCCGTCTACATGAATCGTAGCCATAGTCAGCATGCTTCCAATTTGCCTGAAATAACCGTCATTCTTTACGCCGTTGCCGTGTTGGCTAACCTCGTTCACACCGGTCATCGAGTTAACACTCCCGGCGCTTCTCTCGGTTGCCACCTTGCCGCAACGCAAATGCTTCGATTATTTCCAAGCGTTAATTATAAAATTCTGCTTAATCAACAAGCCGAGAGGCTCTGTTTGACGCCTCTCATCCTGCCAAGATATTTACCAGCGCTGCTTCAACAGGTTGTTCGCCTGGATGCCGCCAATGGCGTGTGCATTACTGAATTGCTGCACTTTGATCCCGGCTTCGAACTCGTCACGGAAATATTTAATTGCGCTTTGCAGTGGCTCTACGGCACCTGGCGCGTGGGCACAGAAGGTTTTGCCTGGGCCAAGGAAGCGGCACAGCTGTTCGAGAGTTTCAATATCCCCCGGTTGACCTTCGCCGTTTTCCAATGCGCGCAGGATCTTCACGCTCCACGGCAGACCGTCGCGGCACGGCGTACACCAGCCACAGGACTCGCGGGCGAAGAACTCTTCCAGATTGCGCACCAGAGGCACCATGCCGATTTCGTGGTCCACCGCCATTGCCAGCGCGGTACCCAGACGGCTGCCGGCCTTGCCGATGTTCTCGAAGTCCATCGGCAGATCGAGGTGGTCAGCGGTCAGGAAGTCGGTTCCTGCGCCACCCGGTTGCCAGGCCTTGAACTTCAGGCCATCGCGCATACCGCCGGCGTAATCTTCCAGAATTTCGCGCGCGGTGGTGCCAAACGGCAGCTCCCAGAGACCCGGATTTTTCACCCGGCCGGAGAAGCCCATCAGTTTGGTACCGGCGTCGTTGCTCTTGCCGGCGGAAATGCCCTTGTACCAGTCCACGCCGTTCGCCAGGATCGCCGGGACGTTGCACAGGGTTTCCACGTTGTTGACGCAGGTCGGCTTGCCCCATACGCCAGCGGAAGCCGGGAACGGCGGCTTGGAGCGCGGGTTGGCGCGGCGGCCTTCCAGCGAGTTGATCAGCGCGGTTTCTTCACCGCAGATATAGCGGCCGGCACCGGTGTGCACGAACAGCTCAAAGTCGAATCCGCTGCCCATGATGTTTTTGCCAAGCAAACCGGCCTCGGTCGCTTCGGCGATGGCGCGACGCAGATGCACCGCAGCTTCGACGTATTCGCCACGCAGGAAGATGTAGCCGCGATAGGCTTTCAGCGCAAAGGCCGAAATCAGCATGCCTTCCACCAGCAGGTGCGGCAGCTGCTCCATCAACAGGCGGTCCTTGTAGGTGCCCGGCTCCATTTCATCGGCGTTACACAGCAGGTAACGGATGTTCATGGATTCGTCTTTTGGCATCAGGCTCCACTTCAGGCCGGTGGAGAAACCCGCACCGCCACGGCCTTTCAACCCGGCGTCTTTCACCAGGTTGACGATCTCGTCGGGCGCCAGCCCCTTGATGGCCTTTTCTGCCCCCGCATAGCCGTTTTTGCTGCGGTATTCATCCAGCCATACCGGCTGTTTGTCATCGCGCAGTCGCCAGGTCAGCGGGTGCATCTCGGGAGTGCGTACAATGTCTTTGATCATTGATACTGCTCCAGTAGATTTTCGATGTCTTCAGGCTTCAGCTGACTGTGAGTATCCTCATCAATCATCATGGTCGGCCCTTTGTCGCAGTTACCCAGGCAACAGGTTGGCAGCAGGGTGAAACGGCCATCGCCGGTGGTTTGGCCCGGCTTGATGTTCAGTTTCTTTTCGATGGCGGCCTGAATGCCCTGATACCCGGTAATGTGGCAGACCACGCTGTCACAATAACGGATGACGTGACGCCCTACCGGCTGACGGAAAATCTGGCTGTAGAACGTGGCCACGCCTTCTACGTCGCTGGCGGGAATGCCCAGCACGTCTGCGATGGCATAAATCGCCCCATCGGGAACCCAGCCGCGCTGCTTCTGCACGATTTTCAGTGCTTCGATAGACGCGGCGCGTGGATCCTCGTAATGGTGCTTTTCGTGCTCGATCGCATCACGTTCTTCAGCGCTCAACTCGAATGCATCAGCGCCGCTCTGGGGAGCGGCTGCATTGATCGGCTCTAGAGCATCGTTGCTCACGTGACTGTCTTTTTGAAAGTGCATAGTTAGCGGTCCACATCTGACATTACAAAATCGATACTACCCAGATAGACGATCAGGTCAGAGACCAGGCTGCCACGGATAACCGCCGGGATTTGCTGCAGGTGAGCAAAACTTGGTGTACGTACCCGGGTGCGGTAGCTCATGGTGCTGCCGTCGCTGGTCAGGTAGTAGCTGTTGATCCCCTTGGTGGCTTCAATCATCTGGAATGATTCGTTGGCTGGCATCACCGGGCCCCAGGAAACCTGAAGGAAGTGGGTGATCAGCGTTTCAATGTGCTGCAACGTGCGCTCTTTCGGCGGTGGCGTAGTCAGCGGGTGATCGGCCTTGAACGGGCCTTCCGGCATGTTGTTCAGGCATTGCTCCAGAATACGCAGACTCTGACGCAATTCTTCCACTTTCAGCATCACGCGGGTATAGCAGTCGCTGTTGCCATCGCCGATCGGCACATCGAAATCGAAGTTTTCATAGCCTGAATATGGACGCCATTTACGTACGTCGAACTCGACGCCAGTGGCGCGCAGGCCGGCACCGGTGACGCCCCATTCCAACGCCTCTTTGGCATTGTAAGACGCAACGCCAACCGAACGCCCCTTCAGAATGGTGTTCTGCAGCGCAGCCTTGACGTAGGAATCCAGGCGCTTCGGCATCCATTCGAGGAATTCGCGCAGCAGGCGATCCCAGCCGCGTGGCAGGTCATGCGCTACGCCACCGATGCGGAACCAGGCCGGGTGCATGCGGAAACCGGTAATCGCTTCCACCAGATCGTAGATTTTCTGACGGTCGGTGAAGGCGAAGAACACCGGGGTCATGGCGCCGACGTCCTGAATAAAGGTACTGATGTACAGCAGATGACTGTTGATGCGGAACAGTTCGGACAGCATCACGCGGATGACGTCAACGCGCTCAGGCACCTTGATGCCGGCCAGTTTTTCCACCGCCAGCACGTAAGGCATTTCGTTGACGCAGCCACCGAGATATTCGATACGGTCGGTGTACGGAATGTAGCTGTGCCAAGACTGGCGCTCGCCCATTTTCTCCGCACCGCGGTGGTGATAGCCGATATCCGGTACACAGTCGACGATCTCTTCACCGTCAAGCTGCAAAATGATGCGGAAGGCACCGTGCGCCGACGGGTGGTTCGGGCCGAGGTTAAGGAACATGAAGTCCTCGTTCTCGGTGCCGCGCTTCATGCCCCACTCTTCCGGTTTGAAGGTCAGCGACTCCATCTCCAGATCTTCTTTCTGTTTGGTCAACACAAACGGATCGAATTCGGTGGCGCGCGCCGGATAATCCTTGCGCAGCGGATGGCCTTCCCAGGTCTGCGGCATCATGATGCGCGACAGGTGCGGGTGACCGTCAAAGGTAATGCCGAACATTTCCCACGTTTCGCGCTCGTACCAGTTGGCGTTCGGGAACACCTTGGTCGCGGTCGGCACGTGCAGGTCTTTTTCAGACAGCGCTACCTTCAGCATGATATCGCGGTTGCGTTCGATGGAGAGCAGATGATAGAAAACAGAAAAATCCGCAGCAGGCAGACCCTGGCGGTGAGTGCGAAGACGTTCGTCGACGCCATGCAGATCGAACAGCATGACATACGGCTTCGGCTGTTTTCTCAAAAACGTCATTACTTCCAGGAGCTGCTCGGCCTTGACCCATACCACGGGCATTCCGGTACGGGTTGGCTGAACAGTAAAGGCTTCCGGCCCAAAACGGTTGCGCAGTTCGCCAATCACCGGATCGTCTAGATGATCGCGAGTGTGCCATGCTGGCAAAGCGTCGTGCGTCGTTAAATCTGTCATAATATTTTTCACCACACTAAAGGGTCAAATCGCTGCAAGCTTAACTTTCGCTGTGTTAACCAATAGCGCATCAAGATGGACGTTACATGACCGTCTTAGATCTCGTCAGGCGTCCGCAGGTTGGTCACTGCGATACGTTCGCCGTGTTTACGTTCTCTTTCCGACTGCATATTGGCCCGATAGACGCCTTGATCGCCCACGACCCACGACAGTGGACGGCGTTCTTTACCGATGGATTCTTGCAGCAGCAGCAGCGCCTGCATATAAGCTTCTGGACGCGGCGGGCAGCCGGGGATGTACACGTCGACCGGCAGGAACTTGTCCACGCCCTGCACCACGGAATAAATATCGTACATACCGCCGGAATTGGCACAGGCCCCCATGGAAATAACCCACTTCGGTTCCAGCATTTGTTCATAAAGGCGCTGAATGACCGGGGCCATTTTGGTGAAGCAGGTACCTGCAACTACCATAAAGTCAGCCTGGCGTGGCGAAGCACGCAAAACTTCCGCACCGAAACGCGCCACGTCATGAACGGCGGTAAACGAGGTCACCATTTCCACATAACAGCACGAAAGGCCGAAGTTATACGGCCAGAGAGAGTTTTTACGCCCCCAGTTCACCATGTCATGCAATGCATGTTCGAGTTTACCCATGTAAACCGTGCGGTGAACCTGCTGTTCCAGGGGATCGGCAACGATCTCCTGTTGTTGCAGGGGGTAACGGTCGTTCTCACCGTTCGGGTCTATGCGGGTGAGCGTATAGTCCATCTTAATGCCTCGTTTTAAACCACAAATGAATTACTGCGGATGACTGTTGGCGGCTTTAGTAATTTTGCTCGGCTTGCTCTGACGCCGGGAGCGCGACGGAGTCCAATCCAATGCGCCAATACGCACCAGATAAACCAAACCAGCCAATAGCACCAAAATGAAAATGGCGGCTTCGATAAAGCCAACCCAGCCGGTTTCACGAATCGCGACGGACCAGGCGTAGAGATATAAGGCTTCCACATCGAAAATGACAAAGAACATGGCCACCAGATAGAACTTGGCGGAAAGACGCATACGCGCCGTACCGACCGAGTCGATACCGGATTCAAACGGGGTGTTTTTGGCGCGCGCCCGGGCTCTCCCACCCAGGAAGAACGCACCGAGCAGCATTAAGCCACACAGCCCGATGGCCATGACAAGAAATACGGCGAGCGCCCAGTGATGAGCGATAACTTCAGTGGTTGTTGACATACTCTATGCTTACTCATCAAAAGTGGCGTCGATTGCTCTGCTCTTGTGACGGCAGATGTAGCACCACATCGATTTAAGGGAAGGATAAATAACCACACAAAACAGACTGCTTTTACAGTAAGTTAGGCAACGTTTTTACTGTGGGCTTTTTACTCCTTTCTATAACCTTTTGTCAACTTTGACAAAAGTATCTACACATTAGTTTACATACGTATCATTTGATTAACATTTGATGCGCCGGGCTTAGGCTAAATCGTGTCAGTCTTTTGCCATGTAGAATCAGATAGATATAAACCAAGGTGCACATTTCAGTTTTACTATACCATTCTCGCAGGAAATACCTGTTGTTCCACTCACTACCTAGGGGTATTTTTTTGATCCAGGACACGTTTTCGACAGAAATCCTCAACAAAAGTGTGGCTCTTTCACAAAATCGCTCAATTGTGGCGCAAAAAAACGGCCGCGAAAAAATAACAAAATAACCTTACAAACTCCAGGCAATTATACCTTCAGATTATGGGTTAAAAAATAAACAAATCAGGTTTTTATGGCGGAACAGCCCGGTTTAACCGTGAGAAAAGCGAATCAAATAGCCACTTTGAAAGGAATTGCTTTCCAAATGGAGATAAACATTACTTTTCGTTTTACCGTCCAAAAAAAAACCTCCGCCGAAGCAGAGGTTTAACGCGTGATATTGGCGCTGTTCAGCCGTTATTCATCTTCATCTACCGACACGGTGTCATCGTGTGCCGACGAGGCAGGTCCGGCAAAACTGTAGCTTTGGTTGCCGTTTTGCACCGCGCTGAAAATCGCCATCGCCAGTTCGTTTTCACACTGCATATCCTTGCACAGCGCATACTGGGTATCCGGCAGCGCCGGCAATCCATCCGTTGCGCCAAGCACCCGCAGGTCCGGGCTCATCATTTCAATCGGCCGTGCGGTAATTCCCAAACCGGCCTTGCAGGCCGCACGCACCGCTGACAGCGTTGAGGCCACGTAGGCAATGCGCCATGCAATGCCGGCCTCGTCCAGATGCTTGATCGCCATCGAACGGAACGGGCTTGGCTCGTCCAGCACCACCAGTGGAATCGGCTCGCCTTGCTGATAGTGATAATCGGCAGCGCAATACCACAACGTCGGTGAGGTACGCAGCACGATATGCGGATGCCCTGCGGTATCAACGGTGGTAATCGCCAAATCGACTTCGCCGTTCTTCAGCATGTCGATCATGAACGGGCTGCGTTTTACCCGTACGTCAATCGCCAGCTTTGGATAGACCGAAGTGACACGATTAAGAAGGAAAGGCAGGATGGTATCGGCGGTATCGTCAGAAGCACCGATAGTCAGAACGCCCTTGATGTTGTTGTACATCAGTGAGGTACAGGCTTCATCGTTGAAGCGCAGGATTTTCCTGGCGTAGCCGAGAAGCTGGATACCGTGTTCGGTCAATAACTTGTTACGCCCATGACGGGCGAACAACTCTTTACCAACCAATTGCTCTAACCGTTGCATCTGCTGACTGACCGCTGACTGCGTGCGACAAACGGCGACTGCCGCTGCGGCAAAGGTATTCAGATCGGCGACAGCTACAAAGGTTCTCAGCAGATCGAGGTCGAGATTAAGTATCGGACGATTTGCATTAGTCATAGTGTTTTTCTTCACTTTTTAAATTCTATATTTGAAACTACCCTGGTGTATTTCTAAGGCGTCGTTTAAAAGGGACGATGCCTGTTATGACAGTACCCCACTCATAAGTGGAGGGCAAAAAAATTACTTATATTTCGTTACCTCTATCGCTTTTTAAGCGGTGATCTATCGCTGACGCTTATCTAACAAAGCGTTAGAGCACCCCCAAAGTATTTAATACTGACAGGATCGGCAATTTTACTCGTTGATCCACCGGAATTACCACACTAAACGTGCTGCTTAATTACCCTTTTGCGAGCAAAAACACGGCGAATGCTGATGAAAATATTACCGCCACATAATGTAACAAGCGGTTCGCAATTAAAGACTTTAATAAATTCAATCGGTAATAAAAACACTTGGCGAAACGGCCCGCCAAACGGTAAAAATGCATTAATCGTATTAAGTAAAATAATTCTAATGTAATTAAGGTTTCACCTGCAGTTTGGTGTCGAATGCATCGCCACGCTATCAGACTACTCCGGTATTCCTGTCTACTGTTTTTTGTACCAGGCACGCTGGCAGCGGGTAGTGCGGGCGCCAGGTTCCCCGGTCAATGGGCAAAAAAACTTTACGCCACCCGACGGCGAACCAGTTTAAAATACCGATAATTAATAGTTTAATAAAACTTTATACCAACAAATTGTTTTATCTAGTTTTATCGTCGTCAAAAATCGCCTTTTGGCCGATCATTTACACCAAAGGCGTCGTCAACCCTTCAAAAGCGCTGGCACCAGGAGTACATTGAGCAGGTTGCGGTGTTCCACGGTAGGAGCGCCCTATCCCAGCAAAAGGCTCAACTTTTTATGTCCCCCATTGAGAAATCCAGCAAACTGGACAACGTCTGTTACGACATTCGCGGCCCGGTGCTCAAAGAAGCCAAACGTCTTGAAGAAGAAGGCAACAAAGTCCTCAAATTGAACATCGGCAACCCGGCGCCTTTCGGTTTCGAGGCTCCTGACGAAATTCTGGTCGACGTGATCCGCAACCTGCCAACCGCGCAGGGCTATAGCGATTCCAAAGGGCTCTTCTCGGCGCGTAAAGCGATCATGCAGCACTATCAGGCGCAGGGCATGCGTGACGTTACCGTTGAGGATATCTACATTGGCAATGGCGTTTCCGAACTGATCGTGCAGTCGATGCAGGCGCTGCTCAACAGCGGCGACGAGATGCTGGTGCCGGCACCGGATTATCCGCTGTGGACCGCTGCGGTGTCGCTGTCCAGCGGCAAGGCGGTACATTACCTTTGCGATGAAGAGTCCGGCTGGTTCCCCGATCTTGACGATATTCGCAGTAAAATCACCCCACGCACCCGTGGCATCGTGATCATCAACCCGAACAACCCGACCGGCGCGGTATATAGCAAAGAGCTGCTGCTGCAAATCGTCGAGATCGCCCGCCAGCATAATCTGATCATCTTCGCCGATGAAATCTATGACAAAATCCTGTACGACGCAGCCGAACATATCAGTATCGCTGCGCTGGCGCCGGATCTGCTGACGGTGACCTTCAACGGTCTGTCCAAAACCTACCGCGTCGCCGGCTTCCGACAGGGCTGGATGGTGCTTAATGGGCCAAAACAGCACGCCAAAGGCTATATCGAAGGGTTGGAAATGCTGGCCTCGATGCGTTTGTGTGCCAACGTGCCGATGCAGCATGCCATCCAAACTGCGCTGGGCGGCTATCAGAGCATCAACGAGTTTATTCTGCCAGGCGGCCGTTTGTACGAACAGCGCAACCGCACCTGGGAATTACTCAACGACATCCCGGGTGTAAGCTGCGTGAAACCCCAGGGTGCGCTGTATATGTTCCCACGTATCGATGCCAAGCGCTTTAATATTCACGACGACCAGAAACTGGTGCTGGATCTGTTGCTGCAGGAAAAGGTGCTGCTGGTACAAGGCAGCGCCTTCAACTGGCCATACCCGGATCATGTGCGTATCGTTACCCTGCCGCGGGTTGATGAACTGGAGATGGCGGTCGGTAAACTGGGGCGTTTCCTGGAAGGTTATCGTCAGTAGTCATGATGGGCGCAGCATGCTGCGCCCTTCTCCCCCACCAGCACACTGCCCGGGTTGCATAACCCGCCATCACTGCTCACAATGGAACCCTCACTTGCCGCTGTAGAGAGAGCACCATGAGCCAGAGCCACTTTTTTGCCCACCTGTCCCGTCTGAAATTGATCAACCGCTGGCCACTGATGCGCAATGTGCGTACCGAAAACGTATCCGAACACAGTTTGCAGGTCGCGTTTGTCGCCCATGCCCTGGCGGTGATTAAAAACCGCAAGTTCAACGGCAATCTCAGCGCCGATCGCGTGGCGCTGCTGGCAATGTATCATGACGCCAGCGAAGTGATCACCGGCGACATGCCGACGCCGATCAAGTATTACAACCCGCAGATCGCCCATGAATACAAGAAAATAGAAAAGATAGCCCAGCAAAAACTGCTGGAGATGATCCCGGAAGAACTGCGTAACGATTTTCGCTCGATCCTCGACGAACATTATTATACCGAGGATGAGAAGCTGGTCGTGAAGCAGGCGGACGCCCTGTGCGCCTATCTCAAATGTCTGGAGGAGCTGTCCGCCGGCAACAACGAATTCAAACTGGCAAAAGCCCGCCTGGAAAAGACGTTGCGGCTGCGCAACAGCCCGGAAATGGAATACTTTATGGCGGTGTTCATCCCGAGCTTCAGCCTGTCGCTGGACGAAATCAGCCTGGATTCAACGCTTTAACCAAACGCCCCTGGCAGGTTCAGAACGCATACAGCCAGGGCACCACCACCACGCTGACCAGCATCACCAATAGGGTGAACGGCACCCCCATGCGGACAAAATCGCCGAATCGGTAATTCCCCGGCCCCAGCACCAGCGTGTTGACCGGCGAAGAAACCGGCGTCATAAAGGCTGCCGATGCGGCAATGGCGATAATCATCGCGAAGGGATAGGGAGACACACCCATCTCGCGCGCAGCGGCAATGGCGATCGGTGCCATCAACACGGCGGTGGCGGTATTGGAAATAAACAGGCCAATACTGGCACACAACACGAACAGACAGACCAGCATCACCCGTGGCCCCATGCCGCCGGCAACATCCATCAACCCACGCACGACCAGATCCACCCCGCCGGTCTTTTGTAGCGCCTGCGCAAAAGGCATCATGCCAACAATCAAAATAATGCTCGGCCAGTGGATGGATTTATAAGCGCTTTCCATGTCGATACAGCGGAACTTGCCCATCAGCAGACAGGCGATCAACGCCGCAATCGGGTTGGGAACTTCATCGGTCAGCATCATCGCCACCATCAATGCCAGGCAAAATAGCGCGTGCGGCGCCTGTGTGACCGCCGGAGCCACTTCATCGACCTCGGCCGGCAGGTTGAAGACGATAAAATCACGGGCTTTGGCCTGGAGCTGGCGAATCGCCTTCCAGTCGCCGATTACCAGCAGAATGTCGCCCAGCGCCAACGGTTCATCCACCAATTTACCCGACAGGGTTTCACCGTTGCGCCGAATGCCCACCACGTTGAGGTCATAACGGCTGCGAAACGCCGCGTCGCGCAGGCTTTGGCCCAGCAGCGCGGAGTCGGGGATCAGCGAGACTTCCGCCATACCGACGTTGCGCGATTGTTCAGAAAAGTAATCGCCGCGCAGCACCATTGGCTCCAGCTGTTGCTCGCTGCAAAACTCACGCAGATCCACATCACTGTCGGACATGTCGATCAACAGTACATCACGCGCACGAAGCTCGGTGCTACCCGAGGCGCTGACCATCACTCGCCGAAAACGCTTCCAACGTTCGATACCCACCACATTGGCGCCGTAACGCGCACGCAAATGCAGCTCGTCCAGCGCGCGGCCAATCAACGGCGAACCGCTGCGGATCGCCAGGCGCCGTGCGCGACCGGTCAATCTGTAATCACGAATCAAATCGCGCAAGGTACGCCGCTGCCAGGTGTCCTTGCTGCTACCGACGCCAGGATCGCCAAGCCAGCGGCGCGCCACCAGCATATAGCCAACGCCCAACGCCAGGACGATAATGCCGATCGGCGTAACGCCAAAAAAGCCGAAACCCTGAATGCCTTCCCGCACCAGCTCGCTGTTGACGACCATGTTCGGCGGCGTCGCCACCAGGGTCATCATGCCGCTGATCAACCCGGCAAAACTCAGCGGCATCATCAACCGCCCCGGGGCGGTTTTCATACGCGCCGCCACGCTCAGCACCACCGGAATAAAAATCGCTACCACGCCGGTCGAACTCATAAAGGCTCCCAGCCCGGCGACGGTAACCATCAGCAACACCAGCATTCTGGTTTCGCTGCTGCCGGCCACCTTGACCAGCCAGTCACCGACCTGATAGGCCACGCCGGTTCGCACCAGCCCTTCGCCAATGACAAACAGCGCAGCGATTAGAATCACGTTTGGATCGCTAAAACCGACCGTCGCCTCCTGCAGGCTCAAGGTGCCGCTCAGCACAAAGGCGATGATCACCAGCAGCGCCACTACATCCATACGCAATTTATTGGTAGTGAACAGGACGATGGCAATCAGCAACAGGCATAGCACCCACAGTAATTCGCTGCTCAAGACGGCCTCTTTGGTCAGGGATTCAGGGAGTTAAAAATTAGCATAAAAAAACCCCGCACATGCGGGGTCGAATCAATTTGCCGGCAGAAAACGGCGATTAGTCGATCGTTTTAATGCACGCGCCCTGCTCTGTCCTGCTCACCGCAATCTGTTCCAGCGACGTCAGGCGCAGGCTTACCCGATCGAGCTGCGGCGCATCTGCCGGTGCGTTGACGGCGATCACCTGACAGCCCGCAGCCAGCCCGGACAGGATGCCGGCGGCGGCATCTTCAATCACCGCGCAGTGTTGCGGCGCCAGGCCGAGGCGTTCGGCCCCCAGCAAATACGCGTCTGGTTGCGGCTTGCCGTGTTCGACCTGCTCGGCGGTAATAAACACTTCCGGCTGCGGCAAGCCTGCTGCGGCGCGGCGGGCGGTGGCGACCGGAATCGAACCGGACGTCACGATGGCCCATGGCATAGCCAACTGGTTCAAGCGCGCCAACAGCGCCACCGCGCCCGGCAGTGCCCGCACGCCTTCGGTATCCTGTGCTTCCACCTGCTCCAGAACGTCATGTTCGTGCTGGATTTCCGCTTCGCTTGCGCCAGGCATGAAATGACGTAAAGAAGTAATCGCCTGTTTACCGTGAATAAAAGCCAGTACGTCCTGTGGGTTCACCCCACGCCGCGTGGCCCACTGGGTCCAGGCGCGCTCCACTGCCGGCAATGAATCGACTAACGTACCATCCAGGTCGAACAGAAAACCTTTACACTCCACAGGAAACCTCTTTTTAATCAAGCGTTAATAATTTGCGCAATCTCAACGGCGCTCAAGTGATACTGCCGTGGGCAAGACAGCCAGACCGCCAGCATACGCTGGTACTTATCCCACATTTTGGTTTGGGCATTGAAGCCGTGGCTACCGGAGTCGAAATGAGTATAACGTCCTTCGGTGCTGACCAGGAAACGCACGTAACTCAGGTAACGTGCTTCGGTGGCAGCGTCGAAGCCAAGAAACGCCATACGGCGCAGATCGAGCCCCTGCTTCTCTTTCAGGTTTTCCCACGACACCTGCAATGCGTGATGCATTTCCATGATGTTGATGATGGTGCGGCAGACCTCTTCGCTCATTTCACCAAAATCACGGTCCAGTTCGCGCAGTTGCAGACCGAAGCCACGCTCGATAATGGTTTGCAAACGACGATAGCGCTCGGCGTTGTCCGGATCGAGCATGGTCATCATCTTGTATTGGTTTGACAGGATCAAACGTTGGGCGTTGGTCATTTCCATCAGGATTTCCTCGTTTCTGTATGATGGCGTGAGCATCGCACAGCGCAAAATCGCTGGAAATCACAACTCGACCGTTCTTTGATTTAAACCGGGGTTATTGGCCGAAACGCGTAACGGGTCGTGATAAAACGGCCCGTCCGGCTTTACAGATCGTCAAGAAAGGTTTTATCAAGCTGCTTAAAGGCGCGCTTGAGCAAATCCGCCAGCGACTGATAGGTAGGCGTACCTTCAACCGGTGCCAGCGCCTGCCCGGCTTCCGCCAGCTTGTTGCGGACCTCGTGGAACCATGACAGCAGCGTCGGCGGTAACGGCGTCACCGAACGACGACCCAACCACCACAACCCCTGCATTGGCAGACTACAGGCGAACAACGCGGTGGCGATAGCCGGCCCAAGTTGCCCGCCCAGCGCGATTTGCCAGGTCAGGGTGAAGATCGCCAGCGGCGGCATAAAACGGATGGCAAAACGGGTGGCGCGCGCAACGCGATTCTCCGGAAACACCGGGGCCAGGCGCTTATCTGCCGGCCAGGTTTTCATATAATGTTGCCCGCGTTGGAATACCTGAAACCAACTTACGGAACCGGACGGTTTGCTCGTCATCGCGTACCTCAACGTCACAGAAAATGGAATTTCAAACAAACACACTACTAAAAAAGTTGAAGCTTTAAATTTATTTTGTGTTTGCTACGGGCTATCGGTATCCTAAGCCGGCCTTTTGGCCGCTAGAAGATGATGGTAAAACTGTCAACTTTTAGCCCTATAAAAATCAAGATTATTTAAGCCGAGAGAAAACATCGGTTTTTTCATCATCATGTAATTTATGTCTCTCACATGATGTTAATCATAAATGTCAACGGCATTATGCGCTACGCTTGTTGTCTGATTGACGATTAATTCACCACGTGTTTGGTCTTCCTTTAACAACACGAACTTATTAAGTAGGTACTTCCATGTCGAGTAAGCTAGTACTGGTTCTTAACTGCGGCAGTTCTTCCCTGAAATTCGCCATCATTGATGCTGCCAACGGTGAAGAACACCTTTCCGGTTTGGCCGAATGCTTCCACCTGCCTGAAGCCCGCATCAAGTGGAAAATGGACGGCGGCAAACAAGAAGCGGCACTCGGTGCCGGTGCAGCCCACAGCGAAGCGCTGAACTTTATCGTTAATACCATTCTGGCACAGAAGCCGGAACTTTCCGCACAGTTGACCGCCATTGGCCACCGTATCGTACACGGCGGCGAGAAGTTCACCGCATCCGCGCTGATCAACGATGAAGTGCTTCAGGGTATCAAAGATTCGGTGCCTTTTGCACCACTGCATAACCCGGCGCACCTGATCGGTATCGCCGAAGCACTGAAATCCTTCCCGAACCTGGCGGACAAGAACGTTGCGGTCTTCGACACGGCATTTCATCAGACCATGCCGGAAGAATCCTATCTGTACGCCCTGCCGTACAACCTGTATCGCGACCACGGCGTGCGTCGTTACGGCGCACATGGCACCAGCCACTTCTATGTCACTCAAGAAGCAGCAAAAATGCTGGACAAGCCGGTGGAAGAACTCAACGTTATTACCTGTCACCTGGGCAACGGCGGTTCCGTGACCGCAGTGCGCAACGGCAAATGCGTCGACACCTCCATGGGTCTGACCCCGCTGGAAGGCCTGGTGATGGGTACCCGCAGCGGCGATATCGACCCTGCGATCATCTTCCACCTGCACGATGCGCTGGGCATGAGCGTCGATCAAATCAACAAGATGCTGACCAAGGAATCCGGCCTGCTGGGTCTGACCGAAGTCACCAGCGACTGCCGTTATGTCGAAGACAACTACAGCACCAAGGCCGATGCCAAACGTGCCATGGACGTTTTCTGCCACCGCCTGGCCAAGTATATCGGTGCCTATAGCGCATTGATGGACGGCCGCCTGGACGCGGTGATCTTCACCGGCGGCATCGGCGAAAACGCCGGCATGGTGCGCGAAATGACCCTGGGCAAACTGGGCCTGCTGGGCTTTGAAGTCGACCATGAGCGTAACCTGGCAGCCCGCTTCGGCAAGTCAGGTACCATCACCAAAGACGGCAGCCGCCTGGCGCTGGTTATCCCGACCAACGAAGAGTTGGTCATCGCGCAAGACGCAGCCCGTCTGACCGCGTAATGCTCTGCACACCGTCAGCTCCGGCTGGCGGTGTCGTTTTAGCCTCACATCAATCGTGAAGAGGACTATTCTGTGTCACGTACAATCATGTTGATCCCAACGGGCACCAGCGTCGGTCTGACCAGCGTCAGCCTGGGTGTCATTCGCTCAATGGAGCAAAAAGGCGTCCGCCTGAGCGTATTCAAGCCTATCGCCCAGCCGCGTACCGGCGGCGATACCCTCGACCAGACCACCACCATCATACGCAGCAACTCCACCATCCCCGCAGCCGAACCGCTGCGCATGAGCTACGTCGAGGGGCTGCTGAGCTCCAACCAGCAGGACGTGCTGATGGAAGAGATCGTGGCCCGCTACCACGAAAACACCAAAGATGCAGAAGTGGTGCTGATCGAAGGCCTGGTGCCGACCCGCAAGCATCAGTTTGCCAACGCGCTGAACTATGAAATCGCCAAAACCCTGAACGCCGAAATCGTCTTCGTACTGGCGCTGGGCAATGATTCCCCGGCCCAGTTGAAAGAGCGTATCGAACTGGCGCGCAGCAGCTTCGGCGGCAGCAAGAACAAAAATATCACCGGCGTGATCATCAACAAGCTGAACGCCCCGGTTGATGAACAGGGCCGCACGCGCCCCGACCTGTCCGAAATCTTTGACGACTCCACCAAGGCCAGCGTTGCCAACGTCGATCCGGCACAGCTGTTCGCCAACAGCCCGCTGCCGGTACTGGGCTGTGTGCCATGGAGCTTCGATCTGATCGCCACGCGCGCCATCGATATGGCTCGCCACCTGAAAGCCCGGGTGATCAACGAAGGCGACATCATGACGCGCCGCGTCAAGTCGGTAACCTTCTGCGCACGCAGCATTCCGCACATGCTGGAACACTTCCGTCCGGGTTCACTGCTGGTAACCTCCGCAGACCGTCCTGACGTGCTGGTGTCGGCCTGCCTGGCAGCGATGAACGGCGTGGAAATCGGCGCCATTCTGCTGACCGGCGGCTACGAGATCGACGCCCCCATCAGAAAACTGTGCGACCGTGCCTTCGGCACCGGCCTGCCGGTGTTCATGGTGGAAACCAACACCTGGCAAACCTCGCTGAGCCTGCAAAGCTTTAACCTCGAAGTGCCGTCTGACGACCATCAGCGCATCGAAAAAGTGCAGAACTACGTAGCCAGCCATATCAATGCCGACTGGATCGAGTCCCTGACCGCCACCTCTGAACGCTCGCGTCGCCTGTCTCCTCCGGCGTTCCGCTATGAGCTGACCGAACTGGCGCGCAAGGCCGGTAAACGCATCGTGCTACCGGAAGGCGACGAACCACGTACCGTGAAGGCCGCAGCCATCTGCGCCGAGCGCGGCATTGCCGAATGTGTGCTGCTGGGCAACCCGGACGAAATCCAGCGCGTTGCGGCAGCCCAGGGCGTTGAGCTGGGCAAAGGCATCGAGATTATCGATCCGGTCAAGGTACGTGAAAACTACGTGCCACGCCTGGTTGAGCTGCGCAAAAGCAAGGGCATGACCGAAGTGGTGGCACGCGAGCAACTGGAAGACAACGTGGTGCTCGGTACCCTGATGCTGGAAAAAGGCGAAGTCGACGGCCTGGTATCCGGTGCGGTACATACCACCGCCAATACCATCCGCCCACCGTTGCAGTTGATCAAAACCGCACCGGGCAGCTCGCTGGTATCTTCGGTGTTCTTCATGCTGCTACCCGATCAGGTTCTGGTTTACGGCGACTGCGCGATCAACCCGGATCCTACCGCCGAACAACTGTCTGAAATCGCCATCCAGTCGGCGGATTCCGCAGCGGCATTCGGTATCGAACCGCGTGTGGCGATGATTTCCTACTCCACCGGTACCTCCGGTGCCGGCAGCGACGTAGAAAAAGTACGTGAAGCAACCCGCCTGGCGCAGGAAAAACGCCCCGATCTGATCATCGACGGCCCGTTGCAGTACGACGCCGCCATCATGGCCGACGTTGCCAAGTCGAAGGCGCCGAACTCACCGGTAGCAGGCCAGGCGACGGTGTTTATCTTCCCGGATCTGAACACCGGCAACACCACTTACAAAGCGGTACAGCGTTCTGCCGATCTGGTGTCCATCGGGCCAATGCTGCAAGGTATGCGCAAGCCGGTGAACGACCTGTCGCGCGGTGCCCTGGTTGACGATATCGTCTACACAGTGGCATTGACGGCTATCCAGTCCTCCCAGGCTGACGCAACGGTCAACGCATAAGCCGCTGTGATGCCATAGGCCGATTGGCTCTGAGCATCCCATTGGCGAAAATAAAACGGCCCGATTTAATTATCGGGCCGTTTTTTTATGACAATCTGCGTTGTTCTGATTAACCAGGGTTGCACGTCTCAGCAGACTCGCTGCTGGTGACGTCACCACGCCGTAGTTGACATTCCAGAGAAAAAACAGCTTAACGATTAGCCTTGCCATGCAGCGGTCCGACGATCTGCATGCCTCGTTCAAGACGCTGCTTATTGTTCTGATAATCCTGCAGCAAGATAGCGATAAATAATGTGTCCAGCAGGTTAAGCTGAACGATGCGCGCTACCGCATTTTGCCCCAACAGCGGCCCACTCATTGCCGGGCTGAAAATTGATAAGTCAGCACACTGCGACAAGGGCGAAACATAATCATTAGTAATGCAAATCACCTTGGCACGCCGTGTTTTGGCAATTTCTGCCGCATTCAGCAGTTCTCGCGTATCGCCAGACTGTGAAATCACCATCACCACATCCTGCTCATCCAGTTGGCTGGCGACCATTAACATGAGATGAAAGTCGCTATAAGTGTGGCTGAGTATACCGATGCGCAGCAGCTTGTGTTCAAAATCCTGGCACACCGACGCCGAGCCTCCAACCCCTAGAATCACTACCCGACGAGCCTGATAAATGAGCGCTGCGGCCTGAGCAATCACTTGGGTATCAGCCACAGACTGCGCCTCTTTCAACACCTGAATGCTGTTGCTAAAAACCTTATCAAGAACGGTATCCAGATTATCGTCCGCCGTGATCTCTTCTTCTTTCTCGTATGGAAGAAAATCAAAATAACTCACCAAGGCACTGCGCAACTCACGAAATCCCGAATAACCAATCTTCTTGGCAACTTTGACAATCAACGGCTCGGAGACATCAAGACAGCCGGCGACTTCACGTAGCCCGGTGTCTTTTGTAATGTTCCCTTTAATAATCAGCCACTCTACGATGCTTCGCTCCGTAGGATTAAGTGAAGAAAGGGACATCTTGATTTTTGCCCCAATCGCCAATGCATTTTCACTATCCGGTAAGACTTCCCGCTGGTTTGCCATTCATCCCCGCCGCAGTTTTTGCCGATATCTACCAGCAGTTTATCATAGCCGTTCGCCACACATAAAATGCCCCCCACTCGCACAGACGATTATTTCACGATAATCAAGAATAGTGTGAAACTCACTTTCACTCATATCGCTGACCAAGACGTACAAATGCAATCAAAACCACGCTCAATAACCCCCATCGCCTATCAATGCACAACAGATTAAATTCACAAATAATTATAATTTTGTGAAGTCGATCCTTTGCAAGATGTTGCACGCAGCGCAACTTCACTGAGATACTAAATATCGTGAAGTAAAAGAAAAACCCGGTGCCCAAAAAAACCCATGCATAAGCCGGTAAAAAACCACTGTGCAATACCCTTTTTGATTGAGGAAACGCTATGAAATCATCATTCTTCAGTATTCTTCAGCGTATTGGGCACGCTTTTATGTTGCCCATCGCCCTGCTTCCGGTTGCCGGGTTGTTATTGGGCATTGGCGCATCCTTCACCAATGCGACCACCATCGATTCTTACGGCCTGCAGCCCTTGCTGGGTGACGGCACAATACTTCACGCATTGCTAACAGTAATGAAAAGTGCCGGCAGCGTGGTGTTTTCCAATTTACCCATCCTGTTCGCTGTCGGCGTGGCCATGGGTATGGCCAACAAAGAGAAACAGGTCGCGGCCATCGCCGGTGCCGTTGGTTTTTTCGCCATGCATGCCACTATCAGTGCGATGTTAGAACTTAACGGACTGTTGGCTCCTGATGCGTTACCTGAGGGTTCATTGGGGATGAGCGTCGGGATCAATTCATTACAAATGGGGGTATTCGGCGGGGTCCTGGTTGGCCTTGGCGTTGCTGCATTACACAACCGCTTTTACAGGATTGAGCTACCCACCACCTTTTCGTTCTTCGGCGGTACTCGCTTTGTGCCTATCATTACCGCGTTGAGCTATATGTTTATCGGTATTCTGATGTTCTATATCTGGCCAAGTCTGCAAGAGGGGATCATGCACCTCGGGGCACTGGTTAATCGGACAGGGTACGCCGGCACCTTTATCTACGGGTTTATCGAACGCGCGCTCATTCCCTTTGGTTTGCATCATGTGTTCTATATCCCCTTCTGGCAAACCGCGCTGGGCGGAAGCGAGATCATCGATGGTATCTCGGTCTCCGGTGCGCAAAATATCTTCTTTGCCGAGCTGGCCAGCCCGAATACTCAGCAATTTTCGGTGGAAGCCACCCGCTTCATGGCCGGCAAGTTTCCTTTCTACCTGTTCGGCATCCCGGGAGCCGCGCTGGCAATCTACCACTGTGCCAGGCCCGAACAACGTAAACTGGTTCTTGGCTTGTTGCTATCCGCCACCCTGACAGCCGTACTGACCGGGATCACCGAACCTATCGAGTTTTCATTCCTGTTCGCCGCGCCGGTGCTGTACGTACTGCACTGTGTTTTAGCCGGGCTTTCTTTCATGCTTTGCCATCTGTTTGATGTCGGCGTGGGGCAAACCTTCTCTGGCAGCCTGATTGACTTCATTCTGTTTGGCGTGTTGCAGGGCAACCCTAAAACCCATTGGATAAATGCCATCCTGATCGGCATTCCGCTGTTTCCCGTTTATTACTTCAGCTTCCGCTTCCTGATCCTCCGCTTCAACTTTAAAACCCCGGGGCGTGAAGATGAAGGGCAGGAAACCAAACTGTATACCCGTCAGGACGTTAATGCCGCCAAGGCCCAAGCGCAGAAAGGCGATCAGGTATCCAATCTGATTGTCGCGGGGCTCGGAGGCAGCAGCAATATCAGCCATGTCGATTGCTGCGCCACTCGTCTGCGTATCACTGTCATAAACGAGAATTTGGTAGATGACGAGATGCTGAAAAGTTCTGGCGCACGCGGAGTCATCCGCAGGGGCACTGGAATACAGGTGATTTATGGCCCGCATGTCACCTTGATTAAATCCAATCTGGATGACTGTCTGCACAACGCGGTGTGACGTGGTATTGGCCATAAAGCATGATTAATCGTGAATCTGTCGCTGCCCGCCGAGGAGTAGCGATCGCCGAGGATAATAAATGAAGATTGCCGTTGGTTGTGACCATGTAGGGATCATTTTAAAACCCACCATTATCGAACACCTGACCGCAATGGGGATCGTCATCATCGATAAAGGCGCCTATACGCAACAGCGTACCGACTATCCCTGCTATGCAAAAGCCGTTGCCGACGCCGTAGTTTCGCACCAAGCCGATCTGGGTATCCTCATCTGCGGTTCGGGTATTGGTGTCTCTATTGCCGCCAACAAGGTCAACGGTATACGCGCCGTGGTATGCAGCGAACCCTATTCGGCCAGGCTTTCCCGCCAACATAATAATACCAACGTGCTGGCATTTGGCTCACGCGTGGTCGGCACCGAGCTGGCGAAAATGATCGTGACTGAATGGCTGAATGCCCGGTTTGAAGGCGACCGTCATCAAGCTCGGGTAGAAATGATTGCAGCTTTGGAGACGAGACCATGAATACGCAATTTTGCCCTTCATTGATGTGTGTGGATTTTTCTCGCTTGGCGCAAGAGCTCACCGAATTGGAATCTGCCGGGGCAGCAATGTTTCACATCGATATCATGGACGGTCATTTTGTCCCGAACCTGGCGCTGGGCCCCGAGGATATCAAAGCCGTTGCCAAGCTGGCGACCATTCCCTACGACGCACATTTAATGGTGAGCAATCCGGATGCCTACATCGACAAATTTGCCGATTTGGGATGCAGAATCATTTACGTGCATGCCGAAGCGCCAACCCACCTGCACCGTACCCTGACCCATATCCGCCAACGCGGCGTTCAAGCCGGCGTTGCCATCAATCCGGGTACGCCACTCGGTTGCCTGACAGAAGTACTGGACGTGGTCGATGTGGTGCTGGTGATGTCCGTAAATCCCGGCTTTGCCGGGCAGCCCTTTATCGCCAATGCCATCGGCAAAACACGCCGGTTGCGTAAAATGCTGGCTGAGCATAGCAGTAAAGCAAAAATTGCCATCGACGGCGCTGTTTCACCGGAGATCGTCAAGACGCTGGCAATGGAGGCTGACATGTTTGTATTGGGTACCGCGGGCCTGTTTCGCAATAACATGAGCTATGTACAAGCCATGCAGATATTACGAGAGCAGTTGCTTGAGGCGCAGGCCGAAACCGGGCACTGTGCGGTCTGAGATTATCATGAGAGTAAGGCACAGGGGGGAATTTAGCCCCCCTGTGCAGGTGAGGTTGATCTAAAGCAGCGTTTTTGCCGCTTCCAGAATATGCTCCGCCGTCAGGCCATACTCCTGTTGCAGAAACTCCTGCGTTCCCACCTGGCCATAACGTTGCTTCACCCCGACGCGGCGCATCGGCACCGGGCACGCCTCTACCAGCACCTCCGCCACCGCCGATCCCAGGCCGTTATGAATGCTGTGATTTTCGCAGGTGACGATACGCCCGGTTTTCGCAGCATAGGTTTTAATAATATCGCGGTCTATCGGCTTGAGAGTAAACATGTCGATGACCGCTGCATCAATTCCTTCCCGCTCCAGCATCTGCGCCGCCTTCAACGCTTCCGCCACCATGATGCCGTTGGCGATCAGCGTAATGTCAGCCCCGTCACGCAGCAAATTGGCCTTGCCAATGGTAAAGCGCGTCCCCTGCTGATAGATCTTGGTCGCCTGTTTGCGGATGGTGCGCACCCAGTAGAACCCCTGCAAATCCATCAGTTGCTGCAAGATATCGGCAAACATTGCCGCGTCGGTCACCTCCAGCACCACCGAATGCGCCAGACCGCGCACAATCCCCATATCTTCGAACGACATATGGGTACCACCGTTATGACAAGCGGTCACCCCGGCATCCGACGCGATGACCTTGACGTTGTTGCGCTGATAGTCCAGTGACATAAAGAGCTGATCAAAACAGCGCCGGCTGGCAAAGGCGGTGAAGGTATGTACGAACGGAATACGCCCGGTCAGCGACAGCCCGGCTGAAACGCCAATCACATTGGCCTCCATGATGCCGCAGTTGATCACATGCTGCGGATAATCCTTATGCACCGAGTCCATCGCCATCGAACTCATCAGATCCGCTTCCAGCGCGATAATCGGCCGTTCGGCCTCGATCTGACGGCGTACCATACCGGCGTAGACCTTGCGCATTTCTACGTCGTCTTTTTCCAACTGTGTTGTCAGGTTAATCATCAGTAGCCTCCATATCGGCGATGACCTGTTCGATTTCCCGCTGAACGTCCGGCGTCAAACGCAGATGGTGAGAATTCGCCAACTGCTCAAGATAGGCCACGCCCTGCCCTTTGATACTGTCAAGGATCACCACCAGTGGCCTTTGCTCCCCGCTGCGCACCGGAGCTACCGCAGCGCAAATGGCGTCGATGTCATCGCCTTTGACGGTTACCACCTCGAAGCCGAAGGCGCGGAATTTTCCGGCCAGATCGAACGGCCTGATCACCTCGTCCAGCAAGCCGTCCAACTGCTGTTTGTTGTAATCGATAAACAGCGTCAGGTTGTTGAGATTATGGTGAGCGATAAACTGGAATGCCTCCCAGCATTGGCCTTCGTTCAGTTCACCATCACCCAAAATGCTGAACACCCGATTGCGTCGCCCGGCCAGCTTGTGCGACAGCGCCATACCGGCGGCAATCGAAACGCCCTGCCCGAGCGAACCGGTGGTGGCGTCGACTCCGCGGGTACGCAACCTGTCCGGGTGACTGGGCAATCGGGTACCGTTCTGATTGAGCGTGGCCAGCTCCGCCAGCGGGAAATAGCCCTTGATCGCCAGCGTGCTGTATAGCGCCGGGCCGGCGTGGCCCTTCGACAGCACGAAGTAATCACGTTCCGGCCAGTCCGGATCGGCCGGGTCGATACGCATCACATCGCCATACAGCACCGCCAGCGTTTCCACCACTGACATGCAACCACCATAATGGCCAAAACCCAGCCCGGTTAACGCCTTCAGCGTTTCCAGACGTATGTTATGCGCCAGCCGGCGTATTTCTCCGCTATCTGAAGTTGTCATTACATGGTCCTCGCTTATTTATCAACGTGGTTACCGGCAGCAGCGCTACCTTTGCGTTTACCCAGGAAGTTATGCGCGACCAGCAGCGCAAAGATGGCAATCACCACCACCATAATCATTTCTTTATTGAGGAAGCGCGCCATATTGCCCAGCACAATGCCCAGCACGCCGAAGTCGGCATCCGAGAAGGTGGTATTGGCAAAGCCCAGCGCGCCCAGCACCGGCAGCAGCATCATTGGCAGGAAGGTGATAAGCAGGCCATTGGCGAATGCGCCGAGCATGGCACCGCGTCGCCCGCCGGTAGCATTGCCGAACACCCCGGCGGTGGCACCGGTGAAGAAGTGTGGCACCACGCCCGGCAGGATCAGCACCAGCTTCATCTGACCAAGCAGGAACAGGCCTACCAGCCCGCCAAGAAAACTGAACAGGAAACCAATCAGCACCGCGTTGGGGGCGTACGGATACACCACCGGACAGTCCAGTGCCGGTCGTGCGTTCGGCACCAGTTTTTCCGAAAAGCCGGTAAACGCCGGCACGATTTCCGCCAGAATCAGCCTCACCCCTTGCAGAATGATGAACACCCCGGCAGCAAAGGTAATCGCTTGAATAATTGAATACACCAGGTAGTTCTGACCGCCGCTGAGCTCGCCTTCCACATACGCCTGGCCTGCGCTGATCGCCATGATCAGATAGATGATAATCATGGTCATCGAAATGGAAATCGAGCTATCGCGCAGGAAACTGAGATTCTTCGGCAGATTCATTTCCTCGGTGGAACGCGAGTTTTTACCGACATGCGTGCCAATCCAGCCGGAAAGCACATAGCCCAGCGTGCCGAAATGACCAAAGGCAATATCATCGTTACCGGTAATGCGCCGCATATAACGCTGGGCGATAGCCGGGAAAAACGCCATCACCAGGCCTAGCGTCAGCGCGCCGGTAAATACCAGTGGCACCCCGTCAAAACCGGCAACAGACAGAATAATGCCGATCATGCAGGCCATATAAAACGTATGGTGGCCGGTGAGGAAGATATATTTCAAGCGCGTGAAGCGTGCCACGATAATATTAGCCACCATGCCGAACGCCATGATCAGCGCAGTGGAGGCGCCGTATTTTTCCAGCGCGATAGACACGATTGCTTCGTTATTGGGTATTATCCCCTGAATATTAAAGGCATGTTCAAATATTCCTCCCAATGGATTAAGCGAACTGACCAGCACCGTCGCCCCGCCGCCGAGCACGATAAACCCGAGAATGGTTTTAACCGTACCTTTTACCACATCGGAAAAAGATTTCTTTTGCGCCAACAGACCAATCAATGCGATTAAACCCACCAATACCGATGGCACTTTTAATATATCGACCACAAATTTAAGCGTTTCCTGGATAAACATATCCACCTCGCCAATAGTTTTGCTTAGATAATGGAATGCGCTTCGAAATAAGCGCGCAGTTTTGTTTCCAGTTCATTGATATCGATAATATTGCTAATCACCACCAGCCGATCTGCCGGCACGCTGGCGCTATCGGCGATATCCTTCGCCATGACAAAGATATCCGCGGCGCCTGGTGTGGCAGAAGAAAGATCTGAATGTTCCACCTCAGCCTCTATCACCATTTTCTTCAGCACTTTTTTAATATTCATTTCTACCATAAAACTGCTGCCAAGGCCGGAACCGCAAATCGCCATAATTTTCATTATTGTCACCTGTCAAATTTTATGCGTAAGGTTAGGTCGCCAGTATTGCAGCTGGCGTGATGGGTTGAGCTTAAACAACGTCAGTGGTTAAAATCGGGCAATAACATCCTCTATCTGTTGACGGTTGGTGGCATTGAATAATTCATTCATTGCCTGACTGTCTGAAAATAATTCCGCCAATTGCGAGATTAATTCTATATGGCTATTGCCGTCCGGCGCTGACAGCATCACCACAATAAATACCGGATCGTTGTCTGCGGAATGAAAATGCACGCCCTGATGCACTTTTAGCAGCGACAACCCCAAAGCCTGCGCCCCCTCTTCCGGTCTGGCATGCGGCATGGCGATACCGGGCGCTAACACGAAATACGGGCCAAGCGCCTGGTACTGGCTGAAAATCGCCGTCAGATAATCGGCGGTGATAATGCCACGCTGCAACAACGGCTGGGCGCTCAGCGTTACCGCCTGCTGCCAGTCATCCAGTCGTTGGCAAAGTTGAATATGGTCGGCTGTTAGCCAGTCTTTAAGCACGTTTCCCCCTTGGCCTGATTACGAACGATCTTTTGCCGAGGCAAACCACTGCGGCAACGGCATAAACTTTAATCAACGCCCCGCACTCTCACTGTGAGATCCTTCACAAAGATAGCGCTACCAAAATGCGATCATTCAGAACTGTGATAGCGCTATCAAAAAGATTGCCGCTGTCCGGCATGCGCTACAGATTTATTCTCGCCACTAACGGTAACGGGTTAGAATGTATTGCATACTGGGATCGTTGAAGCCGCCAATGCGGTTTCGCACTGCCTCTTCACTTTATGCGCACGACGCGCATTTCAGTCAGGATTAACAATGTCGATCGGTAAGAAACGACGCAGCACCGGAAGGGTCACGCTGGCCGACGTGGCGCAGTTGGCGGGCGTGGGTACCATGACGGTTTCACGCGCATTGCGCACCCCGGAACAGGTTTCAGACAAGCTAAGAGAGAAAATCGAAGCGGCGGTCAGCGAGCTGGGCTATTTGCCCAACCTGGCCGCCAGCTCCCTGGCTTCGGCCTCGTCCTATACCATTGCCATGGTAGTGCCGAGCTTTTCCGAATCCGGCTGCGCCGATATGTTTGCCGGGCTGCAACGGGTGCTACAGCCGGCAGGCTACCAGATCATGCTGGCCGAATCTCAGCATCACCTGGAGCGGGAAGAGCAACTGCTGGAGACGCTGCTGTCTTATAATCTGGCGGCGGCGGTACTGCTCAGCGTCGAACATTCGCAAAATACCCGCCAGGCGCTGCTGGCCGCCAAGATCCCGGTGGTGGAAATTGGTGCGATGCGCGCCGATCCTATCGATATGAACATCGGCATAGACTATGTGGCGGCGATGTATCAACTGACGCAAACGGTGATTGCCAGCGGCTACCAGAACATCGGCCTGCTGTGTGCCAACCAGGAGCAGTGGATTTTTCAACAACACCTGCAAGGCTGGCACAAGGCGTTGCTGCGCAATCACATGTCGCCACACCGGGTGATTAACGCCGCACAGACGGCAAGTTTTACCACCGGCGCCCAACAGTTACCGGAGTTTCTGCTGGCCTGGCCAGAGCTGGACGCGCTGGTGTGCGCATCGGATGAGCTGGCCTGCGGTGCACTGTATGAGTGCCAACGCCGGCGCATCAAGGTGCCCGAGCAGTTGGCGGTGGTCGGTTTCGGCAACGGCGACGTCAGCCAGGTCTGCCAGCCGCCGTTGACCACCATGACGGTGCCACATAAGGAAATCGGCATTCAGGCCGGCAAGGCGCTGCTGGCGCGCTTGAACAACCAGCCATGGCAGCCGGAAGGTTCACTGCCGTCTACCCTGTGCCGCCGCGGCAGCTGTTAACCATGGCAGCCGCCGGCGGCTCAGACAGGCAATAACGCAGACGACGCACCTCACCGTTGAAGCGCGTCGACGAGGCCTTGGCATCAATACTGCCGGCTGATTTGGTCAGAAGGTATAGCGAACCCCCGCTGACAGGGTATAGTCATAGGAAGATAGCCCGCCGCCACCGGGCGTATAAAAACTTTCCTGAGCGCCATTCTTATCCCGTTCAGTCGTGCCGGACGTGTTTGTCCTGTGGTTCTTGTATTTATTCCACGCGGCTTCGGCAACCACCTGGAACGAAGGCGAAATATTATACGCCACCTCCTGGCTGACCGAATACATTTCAGCCGAGCTGGCCTTATCCGTGGTGATAAAGCCCGGGCGTAGATAATGATTGTCGTATCCTTCCGCTTTTACCCAGCTGCTATATTTAAACTCGGTTTTAAAAGCGAACTTATCGAGATAAAAATGCGCTATCGCACCAATATAAGGAGTTTTATAAGTCTGCTTATAACCTATCACGCTGCCATTAAACTTCTCGTTATTCGTTGGATCGTCAAAATCCTCGAAATAGCCACCAGAGGCAGTCCAGCTAAATCTGGACTCCTTATACCCGGCCAGCACTCCCAACCGGGCCCATTCATTCTGATATAGCCAGCCGGTTAAACCAACGTCAAACATATTGGCGTGATTGAGAGTGGTCGAAGAGTGTGATATTGAATTCAACGAATCATTTTCCGGATCGGGATCCGGATCGCGCCAGTCCTGATCGGACTGTGAGCCACTGCCGCTGGCCAAGGTTGACCAGCCGCTAAAATTAATATCCAGCCAGGTCAAGATCGGGTAACTGGCATTGGCTTTAATAATCGCCGCGTTACTGGTTTTCCAGGTGAGTTCGCTTAATTTATTGTCGCCGTTATAAACATATTCTTTTGCTTCACCACCGAGATAGCCTAATGATAAAGCTAACCCCCCTTGCTTTTCTGTATTACTTTGCGTTGCTGAGTTTGCCGGCTGAATCCCCAAAATGGCCACCAGGCAGGTTAATAGCGAATAGGCATTTTTTTTATTCACAGCAGTTTCTCCATTGCATTGTCCGACCCCAAAGAAAGATCCTGTACTAGCGTAGTAGAAAAGCTGGACTGGCAAGCGCTTCAACCGTATTGCCCCCCCTCGCAACCTTTATTTTCAGATTAATGCCAGGCAACGCGCCGATAAAAAAATGCCGCTCGGCGTTAACCGAACGGCATGATGTCTATTGACCGGCGCTAGCGGCAATCGCAGCGCGCCGCATCAGGCGTTGTCTGCATCGCCTTCTGGCTTGCCTTCCCTTGCCAACGGCTTGCCATAGTCCTGCTCATTATTGCGCGTCAGCCACAGCGACAGCGCTTTCAGCGAATCAGGGGTGAACTCATCGCAGCGGGCGGTGATTTCCTCTGGCGTCAGCCAGTTCACTTCCACCACCTCTTCTTCCTGCAAGGCAAACGGGCCGTGCGATACGCAGCTGAACAACGCGCCCCATACGCGACACTGTTCCTCTTCGAAGTAGAACAGGCCATGCTCAGCAAAGGGTACGCCAGCGATGCCAAGCTCTTCTTCCGCTTCGCGTCGCGCCGAATCCAGCACGTTTTCACCGCTCTGCACCACGCCACCGGCGGTAGCGTCCAGCCAGCCCGGATAAAAATCCTTGGTATCGGTACGACGCTGAACCAGGATTTTTCCCATCCCGTCATGCACCACAATATAGGTCGCACGATGACGCAGCCGTTCTGCACGCATCTGTTGACGACTGGATTGAGCAATCACTTCGTTTTGCTCGTTGACGATATCAACCCACTCGGTAACTGTAGCCTGATCCTGTTCCGCCATCCTCTAAAACCTTCTATTTTGGCGCGAGGGTCGTCGCGCGCTGGTTGATCAATGAGTTTTGTTCAATGATTCTTATTGTGGGTACAAATTAGTGTGTTAATGCCACCTCTGCAATAGTCTTACCGCCTTGCAACGCGATTACTCGCAAAATGCCGTCTTGCAGCAGCCCGTAACTTGCCGGGTAGCCCCCCTTGGGCATGCTGACCGAACCCGGATTAAAGCAGTAGATATCGCCTTGCCGTTGCGCCTGCGGCAGATGCGTGTGGCCATAGGCCAAAACGTCACCGGCCGATAACGGCGGCGGTGCCGAGGGATGATAAAGGTGACCGTGGGTCAAAAACAATCGTCTTTTTTGCCAGATCGCCTGTTGCCATGGTGCATCGATCGGAAATGAGAGCAGCATCTGATCCACTTCGCTGTCGCAATTGCCGCGAACGGCGATGATCCTGTCGGCAAGGCGATTCAATTGTTCGGCAACCTGCGCCGGTTGATAGTTATCCGGCAAGGCGTTGCGCGGCCCGTGATTCAGCAAATCGCCCAACAGAATCAGCCAATCGGCGCCCGACTGCGCAAAACGTTGCACCAGTTGCTCGGTGGCCGATAGCGAACCGTGCAGATCCGCGGCAAACATCAGCTTCATCGCTTTTCTCCCTTAACAACATTACGGTTATTCTATCGCACAATCGCCACGCCACAAGCCGCCAGCCCGATCCCTGGCCGAGGGTACTGACGCGCATCATATTTTACCTTGATAGCATCGGACGAATCCCACATTGCCTGCTATTCTTAGCTGCTATTGTTGGTGTCCCTTTAGCTGGATCGTAATAACCTTGTGCGGCGCAGACCGCCACAACGTGTAATGATTTACAGATCACTTTACCGCAGGAGGCAATATGATTGACCTGTATTACGCGCCTACTCCCAATGGTCACAAAATCACTCTGTTTCTGGAGGAGGTCGGCTTACCCTACCGTATCCATCGCGTAAACATCAGTGCCGGCGAGCAGTTCAAGCCGGAGTTCCTCGCCATCTCGCCCAATAATAAAATTCCGGCCATCGTTGATCGGCAGCCGGTTGACGGCGGTGCGCCCATCTCGCTGTTTGAATCCGGCGAGATCCTGCTGTATCTGGCGGAAAAAACCGGCAAGCTGCTGAGCAAAGGGCTACGCGAGCGCGCCGCCACGTTGCAGTGGCTGTTTTGGCAAGTCGCCGGTTTCGGGCCGATGCTTGGGCAAAACCACCACTTCAATCACTATGCACCGCAGCCGGTGCCGTACGCTATCGAACGCTACCACCTGGAAACCCGACGCCTGTATGGCGTGCTCGACGCCGAACTGCAACAACACCCTTACCTTGGCGGCGACAACTACAGCATCGCCGACATCGCCACTTATCCCTGGGTGGTTTCCCACCCGCGCCAGCGCATCGATCTGGCTGATTATCCGGCGGTACGCAACTGGTTTGAGCGTATCAGCAATCGTCCGGCTACCGAGCGTGCCTACAAACTGGCTGAGCCGGCATAACCCCACCCGCCGGCAGCGCCCAAGGCCTGTCGGCAGCGTTTGTTGTCAGTGCGTTATCATTTCCCTACTTTCCGTGTATTCTGGGCAACATAATCAAAACCCTGGAGAACCTCGGATGTCATTCAATCAACCCGACGCCATTATTCGCATCAAAAACCTGCGGTTACGCACTTTTATCGGCATCAAGGAAGAAGAAATCAACAACCGTCAGGACATTTTGATCAACGTCGCCATTCACTATCCGGCCGATCGGGCACGCAACAGCGAAGACATTGACGATGCGCTCAATTATCGCACCATCACCAAGGCGATTATTCGCCACGTTGAGGATAACCGCTTCGCACTATTGGAAAAATTAACCCAGGATGTGCTCGATATCGTGAAACAACATCCGTGGGTAACCTATGCTGAAGTAGAAATAGATAAACTGCTCGCCCTGCGTTATGCCGATTCGGTGTCCATGACCATGAGCTATCGCCAGAGCTGAGCCTGCCTTCAGGGAGCCAGACCATGCGTATCTTGATCACCGGCGCAACAGGATTGATAGGAAGCAGCCTGACACGGCGGCTGTCGGCCCTTTCTCACCAGATTACCGTACTGACGCGCAACGTTGAACGCGCGCGGGGTCGGCTCGGCGATAACGACATTCGCTATTGGTCAACCTTGCAGGATAAACAGAACCTGGATGATATTGACGCGGTCATCAACCTGGCGGGCGAGCCGATTGCCGACAAGCGCTGGAGCAAAGCACAAAAAGAGCGTTTGTGCCGTAGCCGTTGGGAACTGACCGAAAGGTTGGCCAGCCTGATCAACGCCAGCGCCACTCCGCCGGCGGTGCTGATTTCCGGCTCCGCCGTTGGCTATTACGGCGATCAGGATCAGGCAGTAGTGACCGAGGACGAAGCGCCGCAGGACGAGTTCACCCACCGGCTCTGCCAGCGTTGGGAAACACTGGCGCTGCGCGCGCAAAGCGACGCCACTCGCGTTTGCCTGCTGCGTACCGGCGTGGTGCTGGCCCCCCGCGGTGGTGCGCTGGCCAAAATGCTGCCGCCGTTCAAACTCGGGCTTGGCGGCCCGATCGGCAATGGCCGGCAGTATCTGCCCTGGATCCATCTGGATGACATGGTCAACGGCATTATCTTCCTGCTCGAACACCCCACGCTGCACGGCCCATTCAATATGGTCGCGCCTTATCCGGTGCATAACGAACAGTTTGCCGCGACGCTTGCCAAGGTGCTGGATCGGCCGGCGATTCTACGGGTGCCGGCTTTGGTGATCAAACTCATGATGGGCGAAGCGGCCGTTCTGGTGCTCGGCGGGCAGCGAGCGGTGCCGAAACGGCTGGAAGAAGCAGGATTCAGCTTTCAATACTTTGAACTGGAGCAGGCGCTAGAGGCGGTGATTAACCACCAGACATAAAGCGCGGGCGCCGTCACGCGCCCGCCGGTCGTGTTACCTCATTTCAGCGCACCGGACAGGAACTGCTGCAAGCGCGGGCTTTTCGGACTGCCAAAGACCTCCGCCGGTGGCCCCTGTTCTTCAATCAGCCCCTGATGCAGGAAAATCACGTGGTTGGAAACGTGACGGGCAAACTCCATTTCATGCGTGACCACCACCATGGTGATGCCCTCTTCCGCCAGTTTTTGCATGATGCGCAGCACTTCTCCCACCAGTTCAGGATCGAGCGCCGAGGTCGGCTCATCAAATAACAGCACTTCCGGCTCCATCGCCAGCGCACGGGCGATCGACACGCGTTGCTGTTGTCCACCGGACAGGTGCACCGGGTATTTGCCCCGCGCACGCTCATCGATGCCCACTTTATCCAGATAACGCACCGCGCGGTCACGCGCTTCAGCCTTGCTCAGCCCCAGCACCTGGATCGGTGCCTCCATCACGTTTTCCAACACCGTCATATGGCTCCACAGGTTGAAATGCTGGAATACCATGGTCAGGCGGGTACGCAGCAGTTGCAGCTGCTTTTTGTCGGCTACCTTGAGCTGCCCGTCCTTGTCGCGCACCATGCGGATATTTTCATTGTTCAGGCTGATAGAGCCTTCGCTGGGCTTTTCCAGGAAGTTGATACAGCGCAGAAAGGTACTTTTGCCCGAACCGGAAGATCCGATGATGCTGATCACATCCCCGGCGTTGGCCGCCAGCGAGACCCCTTTCAATACTTCGTGTTCACCATAGCGTTTATGCAGTTCTGTGACGGCTAATTTGTTTTCAGACATGGTTTTAATCCCGTCATTCATCGTTGGGTAACGTGTCCCATCCAGCGCTTTTCCGCTATCCGGAACAGGCTGATCAGCGCATACGAAATGGCCAGATACAGCACTGCGGCAATACCGAAAGCATAAAACGGCTGATAGGTTGCCGCATTGATATCACGAGCGACCTTCAACAAATCCGGTACGGTAGCGGTGAATGCCAGCGCGGTGGAGTGCAGCATCAGGATCACTTCATTGCTGTAGGCCGGTAGCGCGCTTCGCAACGCCGAAGGTAAAATGATGCAGCGATACATTTTAAAGCGTGAAAAGCCGTAGGCGTTGGCCGCTTCGATTTCACCGTGCGGCACCGAACGAATCGCGCCGGCGAAAATTTCGGTGGTGTAGGCACAGGTATTGAGCGTCAGCGCCAAAATGGTGCAATTGAGCCCGCTGCGGAAAAATGCGTTGAGCAACTCGGTACCACGCACGATTTCCAGACTGTACATACCGGAGTAGAACACCAGCAGTTGCACGTACAGGGGCGTACCGCGAAATACATAGGTATACAGCCACACGGGAAAACGTAGCCAGCGCAACGGAGAGACCCGCGCCACCGCCATTGGGACCGCCAGCAAGCCGCCCATCACCACCGAGGCAATCAGCAGCCACAATGTGACCGCGACGCCGCTGAAGCGGTAACCGTCGCTCCACAACAGCGACTGCCAGTACTGTTGTAAAATCTCGCTCATAGCTCGGCCCTCTTGACGCCCAGGGAATAACGCCGTTCAAGCCACAGCAGCACGCCGTTGGAAACGGTGGTGAAAATCAGATATACCACGCCGGCGACAATCGCATAAAAGAACGGTTGATAGGTGCCCTTGCCGGCCAACTGAGTGGCCTTGACCACGTCATTCAGCCCCAGAATCGACACCAGCGCCGTCGCCTTCAGAATCACCTGCCAGTTGTTGCCGATGCCCGGCAAGGCAAAACGCATCATCGCCGGGAACAGAATGCGACGAAAAGTCTGTCCCCCACTGAAGCCAAAGGCGGTCGCCGCTTCAATCTGGCCACGCGGCACCGCCATATAGGCGCCTCGGAAGGTTTCGGTAAAATAGGCGCCGTAAATGAACCCCAGGGTGATAATGCCGGCGCTGAGCGGGTCAATATCAAACTGCGCCACGCCCAGCGCTTCGGTCACGCCGTTGAGGGCAATTTGCAGGCCGTAGAAAATCAGCAGCATCAACACCAGATCGGGCACGCCGCGAATCAGCGTGGTATAGGCGCCAAACATGCTGGCAATAAGGCGGTTATGGGAGAGTTTGCCACCGGCGCCGATCAGGCCAATCACCACCGCCAGCAATACGGAACTGAGCGCCAGCTCCAGCGTAACCAGAGCGCCCTCGAATATCAGTTGGGAATAGCCTTGCAGCATCTACTTCATCCTGTCGTCATTGAGCATTACCTGGGGGCAAGCCCCCAGGATGGATGCGCTGGTGCGCGGGATTAGCCGCCGTAGACGTCAAAATCGAAGTATTTTTTCGCAAATTTGTCGTAAGTACCGTCTTTACGCATCTCGGCGAACGCCTTGTCCAGCGCCGCCTTCAGCTCGGTATCGCTCTTGCGCAGCCCCATGCCGGTACCGATGCCAAAGAACTTGTCATCTTTTACCGCTTCACCGGCAAAGGCGTAATCCTTGCCCGGCGGCTGCTTCAGGAAACCATCGCTGCCCGCCACTTCGTCCTGGAACGCTGCGTCGATACGCCCGGAAGCCAGATCGGCATACACCAGATCCTGGTTCTGGTAAGGCACCACGGTCACCCCTTTCGGCTGCCAGTTGACGTTGGCGTAGGCCTCCTGGGTGGTGCCTTGCAACACGCCCACGCTCTTGCCCTTCAGCGAGTCGACGGTAGGCAGGATTTTCGCTCCTTTCGGCGCAATCAGACGCGCATTGGCAGCAAACAGTTTGTCAGTGAAGGCAATTTCCTGTTGGCGTTTTTCGGTGATCGACAGCGACGAGATGATAGCGTCGATTTTCTTGGCTTTCAGCGAAGGGATCAGCGCATCGAAATCGCTTTCGACGAAGGTGCATTGGGTATTGATGCGTTTGCACAGCTCGGTGGCCAGATCGATGTCAAAGCCCACCAGCTGGCCCTTGGCGTTCTTGGATTCAAACGGTGCATAGGTGGGATCGGTGCCGATCTTGAGTGTAGTCGGAATGGCGGCAAAAGCGCTGCTGGCCGCAGCCAGGGCCATCACTAAAGGAACAACCAAAAACCGCTTTTTCATACATTACCCTCAAATTGATTTTTTTGATGTCACTGCGGACATTATTCCCACCAAATCAATTTGCAGTAATCGTGCCACATTGCTTGCGACAGGCGGAGGGAACGACTCCGCGCTGCACAAAACTGTTTCCCGGGACGATAACCGCAAAATTAAATCGGCCATTCAGGGCCGCGCTACGGGCGGCAACGCTGTGCCAGCGCCATGAAACAGTGTGCGTGGTGTTGAGGGATCATTATGGTGCAGCTAACGCCCTAATACAGTGCGGTGTTGCACAAATGTGCAATTTTGGATGTTAATTTGTTAATTTGCGCCTTGCCAGCGGATGAACAGATCTTGCGGCAGTTCTATATCAAACTGATCGATAACGCGATTTACGGTCTGGTCGACAATATCTTGCACGGTTTGCGGCTGATGATAAAACGCCGGCACCGGCGGCATGATCAGCGCCCCCATTTCCGCCGCCTGGGTCATCAAGCGCAAATGGCCGAGATGCAACGGCGTTTCACGCACGCACAGCACCAGACGGCGACGCTCTTTTAACACCACGTCGGCGGCACGGGCCAGCAAACCGTCACTGTAACTGTTGACAATGCCGGATAACGTTTTGATGGAACAGGGTAAAATGGCCATCCCCAGCGTTTTGAACGAGCCGGAGGAGATGCTGGCGGCAATGTCGCGCGCATCATGCACCACGTCGGCCAGCGCCTGGACTTCTCGCAGGCTGTAGCTGGTTTCCAGCGCCAGGGTCTGCCGCGCCGCGTTGCTCATCACCAAATGGGTTTCCACCTCGGCGACGTCGCGCAAAACCTGCAGCAAACGCACGCCGTAGATAGCGCCGCTGGCACCGGAAATGCCGATGATGAGTCGTTTCATAAGGGAGTCTCTGCCAGAAAATTAGGGGAACAGGCAGACTTTGCCGCAACGGGGGCGGATAAGCAAGTTAACCAGGCGGGAAAGCACCGCAGCAGACGCCGCGGTGCCCTGGTTCAGTACGGGCTTAGCCCTCGTTGTGCATTTCCAGATTTTCGGCTTCGGTCTGGCCACGCATCGCTTTGGCATCGTCGTTGCGCAGCGATTCCAGATATTCCAGATAGCTCTGATCGACGTCTTTGGTGACGTAGACGCCATTGAATACCGAACATTCAAACTGGGCGATATCCGGGTTCTCTTCGCGTACCGCTTCGATCAGATCGTCCAGATTCTGGAAGATCAGGCCGTCGGCACCGATGATCTGGCGGATTTCGTCCACTTCACGGCCGTGGGCAATCAGCTCATTGGCGCTTGGCATATCAATGCCATACACGTTCGGGAAGCGGATTTCCGGCGCAGCGGAAGCCAGATAGACACGTTTGGCGCCGGCGTCACGTGCCATTTCGACGATCTGCTCAGAGGTGGTGCCGCGTACGATAGAATCGTCCACCAGCAGCACGTTCTTGTCGCGGAATTCCGCACGGTTGGCGTTCAGCTTGCGGCGTACCGACTGGCGACGCGCCTGCTGGCCCGGCATGATAAAGGTACGGCCAACGTAGCGGTTCTTGACGAAGCCCTGACGATACGGCTTGTCCAGAATACGGGCGATTTCCAACGCGATGTCGCAGGAGGTTTCCGGGATCGGGATCACCACGTCGATGTCCAGATCCTCCCATTCGCGGGCAATCTTTTCACCCAGTTTCTGCCCCATGCGCACACGGGCGCTATAGACAGAAATCTTGTCCATAAAGGAATCCGGACGGGCAAAATAGACGTATTCGAACAGGCACGGATTGGTTTTCGGGTTTTCTGCGCACTGGCGTGTGAACAGCTGGCCCTTTTCGGTGATGTATACCGCTTCGCCCGGTGCCACGTCGCGCAGGAACTCAAAGCCCAGCGTATCCAGCGCCACGCTCTCGGAGGCCACCATGTATTCGTTACGGCCGTCCTCCAGGGTGCGTTTGCCAATCACCAGCGGACGAATACCGTTAGGATCGCGGAACGCCACCAGACCATGGCCGATAATCATCGCCACGCAGGCATAAGCGCCGCGCAGTTGCTGATGCATCGCCGCCACCGCGGTAAAGATGTTGTCGGATTCCAGCGGATAGTGCGGAAAACGGTCCAGCTCGGCGGCCAGCACGTTGAGCAGGATCTCGGAGTCGGAGGTGGTGTTGATATGACGACGGCCGCTTTCGAACAGCGACTGGCGCAGTTCATGGGCGTTGGTCAGGTTACCGTTATGAGCCAGCGTGATGCCGAACGGTGAGTTGACATAAAAAGGTTGAGCCTCTGAGGCACTGGAGCTGCCAGCCGTCGGGTAGCGAACGTGGCCAATCCCCATGTTGCCCTGCAAGCGCTGCATATGCCGTGCTTCAAATACATCTTTTACCAGGCCGTTTGCCTTACGCAGACGGAACCCGTTATGGGCATCAATGGTGACGATGCCGGCGGCATCCTGTCCACGGTGCTGGAGCACCGTCAACGCATCATAAATCGACTGGTTTACCGGCATAAAACCGGCGATACCGACAATACCGCACATGTTGTCTTTTCCTCATCAGCGCTACCGCCCCGGTAAATGGGTCGGTAAGAAACTCGACGTGCTCTGCAGGTAGTCAAAGAACCACCTGATGATATAACTGAACTGGGGGATCAGCTGTGACCGTTGCCAGTCCTCACTCTGCGAAAAGCCGGTAAAGGTGTCGAGGAAAAACAGTATCGCGGCGACGATCAACACGCCACGTAATGCCCCGAAACAGATACCCAGCACCCGGTCGGTACCCGATAGGCCGGTTTTTTCGACCAGCGAGCCGATCACATAGTTAACAATAGCCCCAACGATCAGCGTCGCGATAAACAAAATGGCAATCGCGATACCGTTTCGCACCAGTTCATCGTCAAAACGTGTGAAATAGACTGCAAGGTAAGAGTAGAAATGGCTGGCGACAAAGAACGCGCATCCCCATGTCACAAGTGACAATGCTTCGCGAACAAACCCTCGGATCAGGCTCACCAGAGCCGAAAATCCAATCACCGCTATAATGACGTAATCAATCCAGACCATGACCATTCCAATAACGAACCGCCCCGCATCCAATTCGCGGCGAATTCTAACAGAAAAAGAAAACGTTTGCGTAGGGGATTTCCCTACCACGTTACAAATAAAAAGCGGCGATAAAAAAATCTTAATCGCCGCGCCTACATAGCCGCTGAACCACCGCTTGCCCCGCCAACACTCTCGCTGCCGGGACGAGCGGATCGGCTCAACGCACGCTGTACGGCTTCACCTGCCCGTTCAGACCGCTAAGCGAGTTGAGTGAAGACAACGATGATTGCAGTTTTTGCTTCGAGGCATCCGGCCCGACATAAATACGGGTGATCTGCCCCTGTACCGGCGTGGACGGTACGGTGAACGCCCGATAACCCGACAGACGCAGCGTCGCGACAATCTCGTTGACCTTGGCGGCGTTCTTCAGCGCCCCCAACTGCACCACATAGGCCTGACCGGCTGGCGTTTTTTCTTCCACCGGTTTGGTTTCCTGCTTCGGTACCGGCTGCGGCTTCACCTCGGGTTTTGGCTGCGGTTTCGGTTTCACCTCGACCGGCCGGGTTTCCACCGGTTTCGGTTTTGGCTGCGGCACCGGGGTGTTTTCAATCGGCGGCGGCGTGATCGCGGTATTCTGCTGTTGCTGCTGGGCAGACTGACGAGCCGCCTGCTGCGTTGCCGCTTCGTTGGCCGCCTGTTGTTCAACCAAAGCGCCGGCCCCTTCCGGTGGCTGGGCCGGTAACGGCTGGCTTACCGGCGGCAGAACGTCGTTTTCCTGCGCATCGCCCGGTTTCGGCACCAGCGGGATCGCGGCGAATTCATCTTCGTAATGCTTTTTTTTACCATCCAGCAGACCTGGCAGGATAATTACTCCCAGTGCCACCAGAATCACGGTTCCAACCAGTCGGTTCTGAAATTTGCTTGCCACTCACACTCCCCGCATCTCGTCTAACGCCGCCATCACCTGCGCAACGGTGTGGAACGATCCACAGACGATCACAATATCCTGAATATCTGCATCCTGCATAGCCTGACGCCAGGCAGTTTCGACATCGGCAAAGCAGCGTGGTTCCGCCAGATGTTGTGCCAACTGTTCAACGCTGGCGCCACGCGGGCCATCCAGCGCTGCGCAGTACCATTCATCAACCTGGTCGCGCAGACAGGCCAGCGTGCCGGCGATATCCTTGTCCGACAGCATGCCCACCACCGCCCGTACCTTGCCGCCATTGCGTGGCAAGGCCGCCAGCCGGCCGGCGAGATAGCCGGCGGCATGCGGATTGTGCGCCACGTCGAGTATCAGCAGCGGTTGCTGCTGCACCACCTGGAAGCGCCCCGGTAGCGTCGCCTGTTGCAAACCGGTAAATATCGCCCGCTCGTCGATTTCCAGCGCCGAGTAATGCAGCGCCGCCAGCGCCGTTGCGGCATTCGGCAACGGCACGTTTGGTGTCGGTAAATCGGTCAGCAGCGTGCTACCACTTTGCCACTGCCAGCGATCGCCCTGTTCGTTGAAGCTCCAGTCATCACCCCGGCGGTGCAACTGCGCGCCCAGCGTTTCGGCCACCTGGCGGATCGAGGCCGGCATATCCGGCTCGCCAACCACCGCAGGTTTGCCAGCGCGGAAAATACCGGCCTTCTCACGGCCAATGCTTTCGCGGTCGTCGCCCAGCCAGTCGGTGTGATCCAGCGCGATGCTGGTGATCACCGCCACGTCCGGGTTGACAATGTTGGTAGCATCCAGACGCCCGCCGAGGCCGACCTCCAGAATCACCACGTCGAGTTTGGCCTGGCGAAACAGATGCAACGCCGACAGCGTACCGAATTCAAAATAGGTCAGCGACGTTTCGCCGCGGCCTGCTTCGATAGCGGCAAAGGCCCGGCTGTGTTCCGCTTCAGTTAGCTCTTCTCCCTGCACGCGCACGCGCTCGGTGTAACGCACCAGATGCGGCGAACTGTAGACGCCGACGCGCAAGCCGGCCGCCAGTAAAATGGCTTCCAGCGTACGGCAGGTGGTGCCTTTGCCGTTGGTACCGGCAACGGTGAATACCGTGGGGGCGGGAGTCAGTAACTCAAGGTGCGCGGCAACGCGCTGTACGCGTTCCAGACCGAGTTCAATCGCCTGACTGTGCAGACGTTCCAGATAGTAAAGCCACGAGCTCAGGGGCGAGGTGGCTTGAGGAATTTGGTGGTTTTGCATGAGTCCCGTCACTGAACTTGGGTTCATTAATCCATCAGGGCACCACCCTCACCGCGGTAAAGGCAATGCGCTACGCTCCAACTATCGCTTAGCCACAAAACGACGGTTGAGCGCCGCTACGGATGATATCCGCAGCGGCGCGGCCAACGGCTTAGGCGTCTGGCTGATTTTCCGGCGCGATGGTCTGCGCGTCGTCGTCAAGGGCCGGCTGCGGCTGATTGGTCAGCTTGGACAGAATACTGGCCAGCCGCTGGCGCATTTCCGGGCGGCGAACGATCATGTCAATCGCGCCTTTTTCGATCAGGAACTCACTGCGCTGGAAGCCCGGCGGCAGTTTTTCGCGCACCGTCTGTTCGATAACGCGTGGGCCGGCAAAGCCGATCAGCGCTTTTGGCTCGGCAACGTTGATATCGCCCAGCATCGCCAGACTGGCGGAAACCCCACCCATGGTCGGGTCGGTCAGTACCGAAATATACGGCAGACCACGCTCTTGCATCTTGGCCAGCGCCGCGCTGGTTTTCGCCATTTGCATCAGCGACATCAGCGCTTCTTGCATACGCGCGCCACCGCTGGCGGAGAAACAGACCAGCGGGCAGTTGTCTTCCAGCGCCTGCTCGACCGCACGAACGAAACGCGCACCGACCACCGAAGACATCGAACCGCCGATAAAGGCGAATTCGAAAGCTGCGGCGACCACCGGCATGCCGTACAGCGTACCTTTCATCACTACCAGCGCGTCTTTTTCGCCAGTGGCTTTCTGGGCTGCCACCAGACGATCTTTATACTTCTTGGAATCCTTGAACTTCAGAACGTCTTTTGGTTCCAGTTCGCTGCCCAGCTCCACTTCACTGCCTTCATCCAGCAGAGTATGCAGACGCATACGCGCAGACATGCGCATGTGGTGGTCGCACTTCGGACAGACTTCCAGATTACGTTCCAGCTCGGCGCGGTAGAGAACCTGACCGCAGCTGTCACATTTGGTCCAAACGCCTTCGGGAATGCTCGCCTTACGGGTTTGGGTGATATTGCTCTTGTTAAGAATTCGTTCAATCCAGCTCATCGATGACCTTTCTGTTTGAACCTGGCAGACGCCAGTCCGCAGTTCATGCTTTAACAATCCCCCCGCAGCAACACCCAATGAAAAAGTGCCCGAGCCAAGCGCGGCATGCGCGCGACCGAGGCACTGGCTTCAGGGTTGTTCGCAGGAACAGACCATAAATGTCGCTCATTAAACCATATCGGCTCGGCGCTGTGGATAAAAAACTGGTCGAACCGATAGGTTAAGCGATGTTTTTACTGTTTTTGCTGGCGGGCCGCCGCCCGCTTATGCCGCCAGATTTCAATGATGCCCGGCAAAATTGACACAATGATAATAGCAACAATCAGCAATTTCAGGTTTTCCTGTACCACCGGCACGTTGCCAAACAGATAACCCGCGTAGGTGAACAGCAACACCCAGAGCAGCGCGCCGATCACGTTATAAGCGGCAAAATGGCGATAGGACATGTGCCCCATACCGGCCACGAACGGCGCAAAGGTTCGAACGATCGGCACAAAGCGCGCCAGAATAATGGTTTTCCCACCGTGTTTTTCATAGAACTGATGGGTTTTGTCCAGATAGCTGCGACGGAAAATCTTCGAGTTCGGATTACTGAACAAACGCTCGCCAAATAGCCGGCCGATGGTGTAGTTGACCGCATCCCCGATAATCGCCGCCACCACCATCAGCGCCACCATGGTATGCACGTTCAGATCGTTGGTCGGCAGCGACGCCAGCGCACCGGCGACGAACAGCAGAGAATCGCCTGGCAGGAACGGGGTGACCACCAAACCGGTTTCACAAAACAGAATCAGGAACAGAATAGCGTAAATCCACATACCGTATTGCGCCACCAGCTCCGCCAGGTGCACATCGATATGCAGAATGAAATCAATAATAAACTTGATGATGTCCATAAGTTCTCTCTTGGTGCCGGGTGTCTCACCCACCCGGCAGATTAATCAGGGAGTACGGTAAATAACGCTCAATCATCGGCCAAAAACAGCGGCCCCATCGGTGCGCGTGGCAAGCCGAAATGCTCGGGATAATCCACGCTAACCAGATACAGGCCGTCCGCCTTTGCCGTTGCCGCCGCCAGGTTACGATCCTTTAGCGCCAGCAGTTCAGCCATCCAGTTTTCATCCTGATTGCCGCAGCCGATTTCCATCAGGCTGCCGACAATGTTGCGAACCATATGATGCACAAAGGCATTCGCCTTAATATCTACCACGATATATTGTCCGTGGCGCGTGACCTTAACGTGTTTTACATTCCGCCACGGCGTGCGCGACTGACACTGTACCGCCCGGAACGATGTGAAATCGTTTTCGCCCAGCAGTGCCTGTGCCGCGCGCTGCATGCGATCGGCATCCAGCGGATGGTAGAAATGCGTCACGCCCTGCTGCAACACCGCCGGACGGTACCGATGATTGAAAATAAGGTAGCGATAGCGGCGAGCCGTGGCGCTGAAACGCGCGTGGAAATCCTCGCGCACTTCACTCACCCAACGTACCGCAATGTCCGGAGGCAGATGGGTATTTACCCCCATGGTCCAGGCGGCGTCCTTGCGCCTGGCGGTGGTTTCAAAGTGCACCACCTGGCCGGTAGCGTGTACCCCGGCGTCGGTCCGGCCAGCGCAAAACACCCCGATCGGTGCATCGGCCACCTTGCTCAACGCCTGCTCCAGGCAGCCCTGCACGCTGGCCACTTCCTGTTGACGCTGCCAGCCGTAATAACGGCTGCCGTCATACTCAATCCCCAGTGCGATTTTCAATACCGGTACTGCAACCTCGGTCATCAGTGAAATTGCTCCTGCACCAGACGCTCTGCGGTTTCAATTGCCATCAGCGCGCCGCCGAAGCGCACGTTGTCTGCTACCGACCAGAACTGCAACACTTCCGGAATGCCGTAGTCGTTGCGCAGACAGCCAATGCTCAGCGCATCGCTGCCGGAAGCGTCGGTAACCTGGGTCGGGTAGTCGTCTTCTTCGCTCAGCTGAATGTTGTCGACCTGTTCCAGTTCGGCACGCGCCTCCTCGGCGGCCATCGGACGCAGCGCTTCCAGATGCACTACCTGCGCATGACCGTAAAACACCGGCGACTGCACGCAGCTGACGGAGATCGGCAGGCCTTCGTCCTGCAGCACCTTGCGTACCTGATCGACGATCAGACGCTCTTCGCGCACGCTACCCTGCTCGTCTGCCACCAGCGGCAGCAGGTTGAAGGCCAACTGCTTGGCGAATACGCCAGCCTCGGCCGGAATGCCGTTCAGCAAACGGGCACTTTGACCGGCCAGGTCGTCTACTGCCGCCTTACCCTGTGAAGAAACCGACATCAACGTGATGACATGCAGACGCGACAATCCGGCCTGTTCGGTCAACGGTCCGATCGCGGTCAGCAACTGGCTGACCATGCTGTCGGCCACGGCGACGATGTTGCGATTGCGGTAATCCGCCAATACCTGCGGGTTGACGCCGGGCACCACCAGCGGCACATCCGGTTCCAGCGCAAACAGGCCGCTGGTGTCGATCACCAGACAGCCCATATCACCGGCCTCAACGGCGTAACGAGCGGACGCTTCACTACCGGCGACGAAGAACGCCAGCTGTGCCTGCGACCAGTCGAACTGTTCCGCGTTTTCCACCATCAGCGATTTGCCATTGAAACGCACCGTCTCGCCGGCGCCGCGCTCGCTGGCCAAAGGATAGAGTTCGCCCACCGGGAACTGGCGTTCCTGCAAAAGTTCCAGCAACGCTTCACCTACCGCGCCAGTAGCGCCGAGCAGAGCGATATTCCAGCCGTCAGACATTGGGTTTCTCCAAAATGTTTCATGTAAAAGCAGACGGGCAGTGTCCCCACCGCCCGATAATTCCGGGCCTGGTAAACCGGCCCGTGGAACGATAACGCTCGCGGCTTATCGCACGCTGAAGCCCAACTGGTGCAACAGCTCCGCGTTGGCGCTGTCGTCGCACAGGACGCGCAGCGACGACCACTCACGACGTTCCTGATAATGCTTGCGCAGGCGATCGAATTCGCCCGCCTGCCCCGCCACCTTGCGCAGAGGCGCATCATCACGGCGCACATCATACACCAAGTGCATCAATCGTTTTAACTTGCCTTCGTCCAGCGCTCCGTTAAGTCGGATTTCGCTGAACTCCGGCACCGGCAGCAGCGAGGACAGTTCGATGTGTTGCGGATTGCCCAGATGCCGGCTGTAGGCCTCGAACACCTGGGTGGTGCCGCGCGCCTTGCCTTCCAGAGTGTAACCGGCGATGTGCGCGGTACCGATGTCCACTCGCGCCAGCAGTGGTAGCGACAGATCCGGTTCCGGTTCCCATACGTCCAGCACGGTAGTGAGTTTTTTTCCCTGTTGCAGCGCCTGCAGCAACGCGGCGTTGTCCACCACTTCACCGCGACAGGCGTTAATCAGGATGCGGTTATCCGGCAGCGCCGCCAACAGCTGCGCATCCGCCATATGCAACGAGGCGTAAGGACCGGTTTTATTCAACGGCGTATGGAAGGTCAGTACGTCAGCTTCCGCCACCAGTTTTTCCAGCGGCCAAAACTCACCGGCATCGCCGCGATCGGCGCGTGGCGGATCGCACAGCAGGGTGCGCACCCCCAGCGCTTTCAAGCGCGCATCCAGACGCGAGCCAACGTTGCCAACGCCAATAATCCCCACGGTTTTATCCCGTAGATGGAAGCCGTCACGCTCCGCCAGCAGCATCAAGGCAGCAAACACGTATTCCACTACCGCAATGGCGTTACAACCCGGTGCGGCAGAAAAACCGATGCCGGCCTGCTGCAACCAGCGTTCGTCAACGTGATCGGTGCCAGCGGTCGCAGTGCCGACAAAACCGACGCGGGTGCCGGCCAGCAACGCTTCATTCACTTTGGTTACCGATCGCACCATCAGCGCATCGGCGTCCGCCAGCGCAGCCTGCGGGATAGGACGCCCCGGCGCCGCCTGTACCTCTCCCAAACGGCTGAACAGGTCAACCGCATAGGGCATATTTTCATCAACCAGTATTTTCACAGCTTTCTCCGACAGCATACGGCGATTTGACTGCGCACAGTTTGCCACCGAATCCGCCAGAAACCCAACGTTGTTAGCCAGCCACAGCGCTAGGCGCGGCGAAAACGTTCAGGCGTGGTGCCGGCGATCTGCTGGAACATTACAATAAAGGCCGACGCCGAACTGTAGCCCACTTCCAGCGCCACTTCTTGCACCGTATGTCCCTTTTCCAGCAGCGAAATGGCATGCAGGAAGCGCAGGCGCTGTCGCCATTCGCTGAACGACATCCCCAGTTGCTGCTGACAACGCCGTGACAGCGTACGTTCGGTGGTGTAGACCCGGCTCGCCCAGACCGCCAGCGACGTGTTGTCCGATGGGCAGCGCTCCAGCGCCTGCAACACCGGGCCGAGAAATTTGTCCTGTGAGGTCGGCAGATAGGTTTGCTGGACCGGCGCCTGATGCAGTTGATCGATCAGCACCCGGCACAGCCGCAATTCGGTTTTATTCTGCGGGACCAGCATTTTGCGCGTCAGGCATTGGTCAACGATAGCGTTGAACACCGGCGACACATTGAGCAGGCACGCCTGCTGCGGCAGGTTATTGCACAAATGGCGAGCGATATTGATGGTGCGAAACAGCGCCGGCTTGCGATTATAGCTGGAATGCTCCATGCCCGGCGGCAACCAGACGGCAAACTCCGGCGGGGCCAGAAATCGCTGGCCGGCGATCATCAGCGCAACCACCCCGCTCTTGACGCAAATGACCTGACCCCATGCATGGCTGTGCGGCAAATATTCGGTATCTGCATTGGTTTCTTCACTGCGGAAGAACAGCGTACGCGGTGCGTCCACGCCGCTGGTCGGATAGTTACGCGTCTCGGCCATCGCTAAGGTTGTCTTGATTTCGCTAAAGGGTGTCGGTTTTTCACTATATATAATAAACCAGACACGGGTAGACTAGCCAGTAATCGGTTTGTTATTGAGAATGATTATCATGAACGTATTATTTCCCCTGCTGGCGGTACTTATCTGGTCGATTAACGCCGTAGTCAGCAAAGTATCGGCTAGCGCAATCGATCCGGCCGCCATATCCTTTTACCGTTGGCTGCTGGCATTGGTGACGCTGACGCCGTTTGTGCTGCCGGGCGTGATCCGCAACTGGAAAACGGTGCGCACCCACTGGTGGAAGCTGCTGATCCTCGGTCTATTGGGCATGGTGCTGTATCAAAGCCTGGCGTATTACGCCGCACACAGCGTCAGCGCGCTATTTATGGGCATCCTCAACTCGCTGATCCCGTTGCTGACGGTATTGATCAGCATCTGGCTGCTGCGCGTGGCACCCACGGTCGGTATTGCCATCGGTAGCGTGCTGTCGCTGGGCGGATTGGTATGGCTGGTCAGCAGTGGCCAACCGGGGCAATTACTGCAACATGGCATCGGCAAAGGTGAATTGATGATGTTCGCCGCCTCGGCGTCCTACGCACTGTATGGCGTGCTGACCAAGCGCTGGGCAATCGCCATACCGAACTGGCAAGCACTGTACGTGCAGATTCTGTTCGGCGTGCTGTTGCTGCTGCCGAACTTCCTGCTGGCGCAGGACGTGGCGCTGAATGGCCACAATATTCCGCTGGTGCTGTTTGCCGGCATTCCGGCTTCAATCATCGCACCGTATCTGTGGATCCAGGGCGTAATGCGTCTTGGCGCGAATACCGCGTCGATCTTTATGAATCTGGCTCCGGTATTTACCGCAATTATCGCCGTGCTGTTCCTGCATGAGCAATTGCACAGTTACCACCTGATTGGCGGCGGCATCACCCTATTGGGTGTGATCCTCTCACAGCGCCTGCGCACGCCGCTGGGCCGCAAGGCATCGACAACCGCGCCGAACGCCGACGTCAAGGATTCATAACCACCTACCCTAGCAGGGCAACGGCGTAAAACGCACCCGCACCAGCAAACCACCGAGCTCGTCCGACGACAACAGCTGCGGGCGGGTGCCGTGATAGGTCAAAATATCCTTTACCAACGCCAGCCCCAATCCGGCCCCTGGTTGACTGCCGACGTTGTCGAGCCGGTGGAACGGTTGCAGCGCCTGTAATGCATCTTCCTGCGCAATGCCTGGTCCGCTGTCTTCAATTTCCAGCAGGCAGTCGCCTGACGCCTGCTGACACAATACCCGCGCGGTGACTACGCCGTTACGCGGCGTGTATTTCAGCGCGTTATCCAGCAAATTGGCGCACATTTCGGTCAGTAACAGCGCTTCACCGTTAATCCAGCAGGCCGCCTGTCCCTCATAGCCCAGATCAATCTGCTTGCTACGCGCCTGCGGTAAACGCGAAAAACAGGCATCGCGCAGCAGTTGCGCCAGGTCCACCGGCTGCAACCTGCGCTCAACGGTATGCTCATGCGCTTTCAACCGCGACAGGTACAACAGGCGATCGGTGAGCGCCACGGTATTGTCCAGGGTGGTGCTCATCGCCAGCAGGCTTTCGCGCCACTGTTCCGGCCGGTCACTGGCAAGTGCAACGCCAACCTGAGTTTTCAGCACCGCCAGCGGCGTACGTAACTGGTGCGACGCATCGGCGCTAAACCGCTCCTGTCGCGCCACCATCACCCGTAGCCGTTCAATGTAGCGGTTAAACGCCAACAGCAACGGCTGCATTTCCGACCAGGGCAGCACCATCGGTACCGGCGTCAATTCGCCCGGGTCGCGTCGCATCATCAGGCTTGACAGCTTGCGCAGCGGTTTGAGCAGTTTCTTCAACAACACGAAGGCCAATAGCAGCGTCAACACCACCACCGTACCCTGGCTGGCCAACGCAGCCAGCATCATCTGTCGCGCCAGATACTTGCGGGACTCCAGCGTTTCCGCCACCAGGATCATCGCCATCCCCATCACGCCGGATTCGTTAATCGGCTGATACAGCGCCGCAACGCGAATTGGCCGACCAAAATAGCTGGCGTCATAAAAGTGCACCAATGCCGGATAAAGGCTGGAACGTGGGATATTCTTCGGCGGCAACGGCAGATCGTCATAGCCGGAAATACTGACACCCTCGGGTGAAATCACTTCGTAATACAGCTGGTCGTTCATGTTGCGCTCAAAACTGTCGAGCACCACATACGGCACATCCACTTCCAGCCGGCCACCGCGCACGATCAGCCGTTCGGCCACGGTACGCGCCGACGCCAGCAGCGTACGGTCATAGGCCAGCGTCGCAGCGCTCATCGCGCTAAAATAGTGGGTATAAATCGAGATGCCGCCCAGCACGACCAGCGGCAGACCAAAGAACAGTAACAGTTGATTGAACAGCGAACGCGGCGGGTTAAACCATTTCATTGCACAGCTCCAGGCTATAGCCCAGGCCGCGCAGCGTCACAATCGCCACATTACTGCCATGCAGTTTTTTACGCACCCGGTGGATATACAGCTCAATGCTTTCCGGATTCGCCTCGTCCGACAGGGTAAATACCTGCTCAAACAGCTGCTGTTTCGCCACTGGCCGCCCACGCCGATGGATCAGGGTGGTCAGCACTGCCAGCTCGCGCGGTGTCAACGCCAGCGGTTTGTCATCCAGCAGGAAATAGCCTTCATCGTGGTAGGTCAATGCACCGAACTGCAACGCCTGTTGGGTCACGCCTACGCTGCGGCGCAGCAACGCGCGGATGCGCGCCTCAAGTTCATCCAGTTCGAACGGCTTGGTGAGGTAGTCGTCTGCGCCGAGATTCAATCCCCTGACGCGATCGGCGACGTCGGTTCTGGCGGTCAACAACAATACCGGCATATTTTGTCCGCGCTTGCGCAAGCGGGCCAGCAGATCCAGCCCGTTCAAACGCGGCAGCGCCACGTCCAGCACCACCAGTACATAGTTTTCATTCAGCAGCATATGATCGGCCGCCACGCCATCCGCAGCAACGTCGACGGCAAATCCAGCGCCGGTCAGCGCCTTTTGTAGCCAGTGTGACAGTTCGGGGTGGTCTTCAACCAGTAACAAACGCATTTTGCCCATTCCATTGATGATTCGATCAACCCGGCGTCATTGCAACACCGTTAACAAGTTTATAACGAAGAATGGCATGGAAGAGAAACGGAGAGAAGAGCGTCACCGCCGTCATTTTGAGAGCTGGCACACAATTACGGCGCATGGCAACGTAGCGTTTTACCTTAACGCGATCTCACTGTCCGCCAGGGCAATGGCAAACACTGGGCGCAGTTTAGCCGGGGTGAGCGGCGGAGAAACCAGTACGTTGCGGTTGTTGGCGGCAAACACCAGATCTACCCCGGTGATACAGACGGTCATATGGCAGACATGGCTAACGCCGCTATCAGAGGAAAAGTGCAGTTCAAACACGCCGATGCTTGGCCGCAAACGTTTGATTTTACATTGCCCCGCGTCACCGACTATCTCGGCATAAGCTTGTGGCAACATCTTGATCGCCTTGATTCTGGTGCAGTCTTTACTGGCAAATAACTTACTCAAAGAAAACATGTCTGTGTACCTGGAATAATATTTTTTTGCCATTTTATCCCAGGGGAAATGCGGCAAAAATGACATTACGCATGTTATTTGCAGAGTTTGCCGGCGGTTGTCGCGGGGCATTCTATGCTAGCGCCGATAAACCCACGCTGGATTTGCCGCCAATTTGTCCAATCAGGGAGACGCGTATCACACCCTGCAAACTTTCCCACGCGCTGAAAGGTAAATGAAAGGTTGTTGTTTTAACAATTCAGCAACCTCGCACCAGCGGGGAGTTTCACCGTCTGAAGACAAATACCTAGGGGAAGGCAATGAAAAAAATAATTACCCATACTCTGACCGCAACCGCGCTGCTGCTGGCAGCCAATCAGGCATTTGCCATCGAAGCACCCAAGCGAACCGAATGTATCGCCCCGGCCAAGCCCGGCGGCGGTTTCGATCTGACCTGCAAACTGATCCAGGTTTCGCTGCAGGAAACCAAAGCCATCGACAAACCGATGCGCGTAACCTACATGCCCGGTGGCGTCGGCGCGGTAGCCTATAACGCCATTGTCGCGCAACGTCCGGCCGAGTTCGGTACCGTCGTGGCATTTTCCGGTGGTTCACTGCTCAACCTGTCTCAGGGCAAGTTCGGCCGTTACAGCGTCGACGACGTGAAGTGGCTGGCGGCGGTCGGCACCGATTACGGCATGATCGCCGTGCGCGCAGATTCACCGTATAAGTCGTTGAAAGATCTAATGGAGGCCTTCAAGAAGGATCCCAATAGCGTGGTATTCGGCGCCGGTGCCTCGATTGGTAGCCAGGACTGGATGAAAACGGCACTGTTGGCGCGTGAGGTCGGTGTCGATCCGCACAAGATGCGCTACGTCGCGTTTGAAGGCGGCGGCGAGCCGGTCACGGCGCTGCTGGGTAACCACATTCAGGCGGTTTCCGGCGACTTGAGCGAAATGGTGCCCTATCTGCAAGGCGATAAAATTCGCGTGCTGGCGGTATACGCCGACCAGCGTCTGCCGGGTCAGTTGGCCAGCGTGCCGACCGCCAAAGAGCAGGGCTACAACCTGGTATGGCCAATCATCCGTGGTTTCTACGTTGGGCCGAAGGTCAGCGACGAAGAGTATCAATGGTGGCAAGACACCTTCACCAAGATGATGCAAACCGAGGAGTTCAAAAAGCAGCGGGATATGCGCGGCCTGTTTGAATTCAACCTGACCGGCAAAGAGCTGGATAGCTACGTGAAAAATCAGGTCAATCAATACCGTGAACAGGCGAAAGCCTTCGGTCTGGCCAAGTAATCTCGGGGGCATATACCATGAGCGATCGTATCTTTGCCGGACTGTGGCTGCTGCTGTGTATCGGCGGTCTGATGGTCGGCTGGGGCATTCAGAGCGAATACAGCTATGAACCGTTGGGGCCTCGCCCCTTCCCACTGGCCATTCTCGGCCTGATGGCGCTGTGTGCCGCGCTGCTGCTGCTGCGCCGTCCGCAAGTGGTCGAATGGCCGCATCATAAAATCCTGCAGCGGCTTATCGTCCTGACGATCGCGCTGGTGTTGTATGCCTGGGGTTTTGAATGGCTGGGCTTTCCGCTGGCCACCGCCCTGCTGACCTTCAGCGTTGCCCTGCTGTTCCAGGCAAGCGTGCCGGCGGCAGCCATTTCCGGTGTGGTGATGGGCGTAGCGCTGTATTACGCCTTTGACCGCTTGCTTGATGTCACACTGCCGCTCGGCGTCTGGCTGAGTTAACGGGGGCGATAATGGAAACCTGGATGTATTTATCTCAAGGGTTCGAGGTAGCGCTGATACCGCAGAACCTGGTGATCGCCCTGATCGGCTGTTTTGTCGGCACCATTGTCGGCCTGTTGCCGGGATTGGGGCCGATTAACGGCGTGGCGATCCTGCTGCCGTTGGCCTTCGCGCTGAAGCTGCCGGCAGAATCGGCACTGATTTTGCTGGCGACGGTGTATATCGGCTGTGAATACGGCGGACGCATCTCCTCAATATTACTGAACGTGCCGGGTGATGCCGCAGCGATCATGACCGCGCTGGACGGCTACCCAATGGCGCAGCAAGGGCGTGCTGGCGTGGCGCTGTCGATTTCGGCGGTCAGTTCGTTCGTCGGCTCAATAATCGCCATCGGCGGCATTATTCTGTTTGCCCCGCTGCTGGCTCGCTGGTCACTGGCATTTGGCCCGGCGGAATACTTCGCGCTGATGGTGTTCGCCATTGCCTGTCTGGGCAGCATGATGAGCCAGAATCCGCTGAAGTCGCTGCTGGCGGCGCTGATCGGCCTTGGGTTGGCGACGGTAGGCGTGGATGCCAACACCGGCGTTTACCGCTTTACCTTTGACAGCGTGCACCTCTCCGATGGCATTCAGTTTATCGTGGTGGTGATCGGCCTGTTCTCGGTCAGTGAAATCCTGCTGATGCTGGAAAGTACCGGCACCGGCCAGAAACTGGTACGCAAGACCGGTCGTCTGCTGTTTAATCGAAAGGAAGCTGCGCAGTGCGTCGGCCCGACCCTGCGTTCATCGGTAGTCGGCTTCTTTGTCGGCATTTTGCCGGGTGCCGGGGCTACCATCGCCAGCGCCCTGACCTACATGACCGAGAAGAAAATCAGTGGCAACAGCGATACCTTCGGCAAGGGTGATATTCGCGGCGTTGCGGCGCCAGAAGCGGCCAACAACGCTTCGGCATGCGGATCGTTCATTCCAATGCTGACGCTGGGAGTACCCGGTTCCGGCACCACAGCGGTGATGATGGGCGCACTGACGTTGTACAACATCACGCCGGGCCCGGCGATGTTCACCGAGCAACCGGATATCGTCTGGGGACTGATTGCCGCGCTGCTGATCGCCAACGTGATGCTGTTAATCATGAATATTCCGTTGATTGGCCTGTTCACCCGCATGCTGACCATCCCGCTGTGGTTCCTGGTGCCGGCCATTGCGGCGGTATCGGCGGTTGGCGTCTACGCGGTACACAGCACCACCTTTGACCTGCTGTTGATGGTCGGGCTGGGGGTATTTGGTTACATATTGCGGAAAATGCACTTCCCGATGTCACCGCTGATCCTCGGCTTCGTACTGGGGGAGATGCTGGAGCAGAATCTGCGCCGCGCGCTGTCGATCAGCAACGGCGAGTTCGGTATTCTGTGGAGCAGTTCTATCGCGCAATGCCTGCTGATACTGGCGGTAGCGGTGCTGGTGCTGCCACCAATCCTGCGTAAGCTGCGCAAGCGCCGCAACCACACGGTTGAGGCGGCCAAGGCCGAATAAACGTTACCTGCATCAACATCAGGGGCCGGATAATCCGGCCCCTTTTTATGCACTTACGCCAGATAAACGGCGATCAATAATCCAGACCGGCCCACCACAGACGCAGTTTCATCCCCCAGTAGCTGGTCCAGCCGGTGGTGCCGTGCACCACCCTGCCCTTATCAATAATGACGAAGGTGGGCGTAACGCCAATCTGCCACCGTGCCGCCAGCGTCCCGCCCGGATCGTTGACAACCGGCATCGACACCCGCTTGCTCGCCAGCCACCCGGCAACCTGCGCATCGTCACCGGAACGCAACGCCACGCTCAGCACGTTGCCGCCCAGCGCAGACAGTTTGGCCACGCTGGGGGTAGTGTAACGGCAGACGCCGCACCACGAAGCCCAAAAGTAGACCAGCAGTGGCCGTTGCTGGCTGAGCTGTGCCAGCGAAACCGCCGAACCGTCGAGCGTGACTAACTGCTGCAAAGCGAAGGCGTCCGGCGCCTGCGGCGCGCGCAGCGTATCCATCAGCCACACGATGCCGCCGGTTATCAGCAGCAATAGCAGTATTTCGCGCGCCCAGCGCTTCAACCTAACCATCGTTCGCCTGCGCCAGCTGCTGCTTTACCATGCTCTCAAGTTCTTGATACGAGACCGCTCCCGCCAGCAGCCGATCGCCGATCAGCGTGGCAGGCGTTCCCTGCACCCCCAACTGTTCCGCCAATTGCATGTTGGTACGCAATGTTTCCATGCTGCGATCGCTTGGTGCAACCGGCTTGACGTTGGTCTTCTGCTGCGCGGCGGCGATGCTGGCATCATCGTGGAAACCTTTCTTCGCCATCAGCCGCTGGTGCAGCGCCCAGAACTGCTCCGGGTGCTGTTGCCAGGCGGTCAGTGCGATACGCGCCGAACTGACCGAACTCTCCCCTTTGAATGGCAGCAGTTTCACCACCAGCGCCACCTGCGGATACTGCTTGACGATTTTCTCCAGCATCGGGTCAAAACGTTTGCAGTAAGGGCAGTTGTAATCGGTAAAGGTTACCAGCGTCAGTTTGGCGTTTTTCGCCCCCATGCGCGGGCTGGCCGGATCGTCATACAGCGTTTTGGCATTGGCCGCGATAACCTGACTGACCTGCTGGCTGGCGGTCTGCTGCTGCCAGGCATCCACCGCCTGCGCCAATATATCCGGGTTCGATACCATGGTTTCACGCACGATCTCCTTGATGCGCGCCTCCTGTTCAGGGGTAAACGGCGCAGCAGCCCACACCGGGGAAACCAGCATCATCAATACAATCAGAAATTTTTTCATTTTTCAGCTCCTTGAGCGGCGCTAAGGGTTTGCAAAACGGCATCGCGGGTCAATAACGGTGACAGCACCGTGCCGTTTGGTTTGCCAGGGCCATAAATCTGGTTAAACGGCACGGCAACACTGCCGCGACGTTGCAGGAAGGCGGTGATCTCCGCAGAAGGACGGCTCCAGTCGCCACGCAGCGCCACCACGTCATCGGCGCTCAGCGCCTGTTGCACGTCATCACGCAGCAGCACGTTGAATTTGTTGGCTTTACAGGTCACGCACCAGTCCGCGGTAACGTCAACGAATACCCGCTTATGCTGCGCCAACGCCTGCTCGATCGCCTGTTCGGACAGGGGTTGCCAGTTAATGCGATCCACCAGCGGCTGCCGCCACACCGAAGCGCTCAGCGAACCGGCCAACAGCGCCACGCCGGTCAACACCAGCACGCCGGCGCCGGCCATGGTCGCCAGCCGCGCACCGTGCCGATACCAGACCGCCAGCAGCAAACAGCACAGCAATACGCCGGCAACGATCCTGGTCGGCACGGCGCCAATATGATTGGTCATCAGGCTAAGCAGCCACAGCGAAGAGGCCAGCATCAACAGGCCGAGTACCAGCCGCAGCGTATTCATCCAGCGCCCCGGGCGTGGCAGGCGCAACGCCAACGCTGGCCAGGCGGCAATCACCAGCCACGGCAGGCTCATCCCGACGCCCAGCGCCACAAACATGCCCCATAACACCGGCAGCGGCGCGGCCAGCGCGAACGCGACCGCCGTGCCGAGGAACGGCGCAGAGCACGGCGTCGCCAGCAGCGTGGCAAAGGCGCCCTGCCAGAAATGCCCGCTCATCCCCTGCCCGCCCTGCGTCGCCAGGCGGGTATTCAGACCGGAGGAGAGTTGCAGATGAAACAGGCCAAACAGATTGGCGCTGAACAACAGGGTAATCAGTACCATGAAACCGATAAACCACGGGTTCTGAAACTGGATGCCCCAGCCAAGCGCATGGTTGCTCAGCCGCAGCAGGGTCATCAATAGCGCCAACGCCATAAACGATGCCACGATGCCGGCGCTGGAAAGCAAAAACTGCATCCGCACGCCGCGTCGGTCACGTTGCTCCACCTGCAGGATAGCGCCCAGTTTCATGCCCAATACCGGCAGCACGCACGGCATCAGGTTCAGGATCAGACCACCGGCCAATGCCATCAACACCGCCTGCCACAACGGGAACGCGGCCGAATCGGCAGCGGCCAACGGTTCGCCGATGGTCAGCGTTGCCTGCTGCGCAACGCCGCCGTCGCCGATCACCAGCGTCAGGGTTTTACCGCGCAGATCGGGTGCGCTGTCGCCCCAGCCGTCACTGACCGGCACCCGCGCCAGCAGTTGCGTACCGTCGCTGCTGATGCTCGGTTTACCGATATCGACGTCGTCCAGGCTGTCGAAGAACAGCGCTGGCTGCCGCCAGCCTGCACTGCGTTCGGCGCCGATCTGCAATTCGCCATTCTGGTAGCCGGCGCGCAGGTTTTCCGCCAGGCCGCGCTCAATCGGCACCTGCCCCATCGCCTGGGCAAAGTCATGGTTGAACTGCGCATCGTTTGGCGCACTCATATCGAGACTAAACGGATAGTCGGTCAAAATGCAGACGTTGCTGCAGGTAGAAAGCGTCAGCGTCCCCGCCAGCCGGGCGGGAACCTCACCCTGCATGACGATCGGCAGGCTCACCCGCTGGTGATAGCCCTGGGTGGAAATACCGGCAACGTCAAACCGTTGCGGCGTTGGCCAGTACCATTGGGCCGGTGGCGGATTGCCCTGCCAACGGATGGCCGGCGCGATGCCGCCCTCGCCGGGTGAACGCCAATAGGTTTTCCAGCCGTTTTGCAGCTCGACCGACAGCAGCAGGCGGGTTTGGCCGGCTTGCGAAGTATCGGCCCGCAGCCGCACTTTGGCATGCTCGTTGCTCGGATTTTGCAGCCAGCCGCTGTCCGCCGCCTGAGAAGCAGGCAGCCACAGCAGTAACAGACAGGCCACGGCCAGTCTGATGATATTCAACATGTTGTTTCTCCATCAATGAGTCAGTAATCGTCCAAAACGGGCGATCGGCTCATTCACGGAAGACGCATAATCGGAGATGTACCCTGAGGGTTGGAGGAGAAATGGCGCGCGGAGGTGGAATGCGCAGCCGGGCAGAGAGCGTTGGAGCCAGCAGTGCCAGTAACAGACCCAGGCCCAGCAGTACGGTTTCAAACATCACCGGCGGCGCGGCCAGCAGCGACTTGGCGCTCAGTTCGCACGGCGAACTACCCGGCGCTTCGGCGTTGTCATCGCTGCTGGTTGCGGCGCTAACCGTAGGAACGCCAAGCATGATTTGCAACGCATGCAAGCCCGCCATGCGCTGAGTGATGCAGGTCAGCACCACCAGGCAAGCCAGGCATAAAAACCATTTTGCAATTCGTTGCCGTTTGATCATGGCACCCTCTGTTCGGTAATGCGCTTATCTTAGTGGCAACGGAATTATTCGCAACGTTTTGCCTGTAAAGAAATGTCTGTCAGACGGTATTGATGGCATCAATTAACAGGTATCATAGACAGCGTACGTTTTCTTGCACCTGTGCTTTTCGCCGGGTTTGACTTTATTTCTGCACAGCGAAGGACGGGTGATATGCAACCTTTGAGTGGCTCCGGTACCCACAACGTTTCCGACCGCCCTCCGACCGGGGGGAAAACCACTGTCGCTGACGAACAGCCGCTCTCGCCGGCACAGCGCACCCGGCTGGAAAAACTGATCGTGAAAATCATGGCGCTCAGTCCGGCCAAATCGGCCGAAATATGGGCCACGCTGCGCCACGACCTTGGGGCAAACCGTCCTGCGGCCAATCAGGAGTTGCAGGCTCGCCACTTTGAACCGGCCGAGCGACTGTTGCAGGATCGTCTGGATCAGGCCCAGCGCAGTCATGCCAACCGCCAGCTACTACAACAGCTCACCGAACTGCTGCCGCAGGGTAATAATCGCCAGGCGGTCAGCGATTTCATTCGGCAGCAATTTGGTCATACCGTGCTGAGCAAGCTAAGTCATGAACAGCTGCAACAGGTGTTCAACCTGCTGCAAACTGGCGAACTGACCATTCCGCACCCACAGCAGAGCGCCACCAGCGATCGTCCGCTGTTGCCGGCCGAGCACCAGAACCTGCAGCAGCAGGTTACCCGGCTCAGCGCCGCCACCGGCGAATCACCGGCTAAAATCTGGCAGAGCCTGCTTGATTTGACCGGCGTTAAAACCAGCGAGCCGCTGCCGGCACGACATTTCCAGCTACTAAGCCAGTACTTGCAGGCCAGGGTGGCGCTCAGCTCGCAAAGCGCACCCACGCTGCACAACCTGTTGGCCCTACTAAAACAACCGGCGGACCCGCAAGAGCAGCAGCAGGTGATCGACTATTGCCAATCGCGTTTTCACTGCGCCGCTAATGCCCCGCTGACCCACACGCAGATCAACGACGTGATCAACCAGCTGTTTGCCCGTCGGCTGGAAAAAGCCGGTGCCGTATCGGCCATTCACAGCGACTCACCGACACCGTTGCTCAACCCGTTGATCGCTGCGCTGCCGCAGCCGTGGCAAGCGGCGCTCGGTAAACGCACGCTGGCATTTGCTGCACTGATCGTGGTGCTGCTGCTGGTGCTGGCGATGGTGTTTTAACCTCAGCCGCAGCCGCAATCTTGCGGCGTCGCCCAATCCAGCAACGTGCCGCTGGATTCACCAACGGCCAACGGATGGCCGTCGCGCAACCAGAAATCCAATCCACCAATCAGCTCCTTAACTCTGAAACCGTACCTGGCCAGCTTATAAGCCCCCTTGGTGGAACCGTTGCAGCCGATGCCATCACAATAGGTGACATACACTTTGTCACGTGATAGCTGCCGGGTACTGACCTCATCCATCAACCCATGTGGAAAACCGATAGCTCCGGGGATATGTCCGGCGGCATATTGCTGTGCCGAGCGGGTATCAATCACCACGATGCTATCAATCGCCTGACGTAAATCTTCTGCTATATCCCATGCATCGGCGTAATAGCCGAGCTTGGCCGTCAAATAGGCCAGACTGTCGGCCGGGTCGGCGGCCGGAAAAGCTAAAACCTGTGAATCTTGTGCCATGGCATTGTCCTGTTGTTGGTATCGTCAGGTGACAATCATGCCCGAATTTGGTCTTATGAATGATACCCATTCCGTTATATGGATAAGACCGATTATGCCTCAAACGCTGCTTACGCTGTTCCAACAGCCGGAACAGGCCGCCGCCACCCTGCGCGATCGGGTTTGCAGTACGCTGCGCCGTGCCATTCATGGCGGTACGCTGGTCAGCGGCCAACGCCTGCCCTCCTCGCGCCTGCTGGCCGCCGATTTAGGCATTTCACGCGTTACCGCCGAAGCGGCCTACGGGCAACTGGAAGCCGAAGGCTATTTACAACGCCGCATCGGCCAGGGCACTTTTGTGGCGATTACCGTCACCCGATCGTCCCCTTCCCGGCTGCCACACCGTCTCCCCCGGCTATCGCAGCGCGGCGAGCAGATTCTCCACACCGGCGGCTGTCGCGATCCGCAACAACCGCTGCCTTTCGCCGCCGGTTCGCCCGACCTGCGCGCCTTTCCGCTGAAACTGTGGCAACAGCTCAGCGCCCAGCAGTTGCGATCGCATGGCGAAAAACTGCTGCGCTATGGCGATCCGCAAGGCTATCTGCCACTGCGTGAAGCCATTGCCGGCCACGTCAGTCAAACCCGCGGCGTGAACTGCGATGCGCGGCAGGTAGTGGTACTTACCAGTTCTCAACAGGCGCTGCAGTTGATCGCCACTCTGCTGCTCGACGCCGGCGATCGTGTGTGGATAGAAGAACCCGGCTATACCGGGGCGCGTAACGCCTTTGTCAGCGCCGGGGCGCAATTGATCCCCGTGGCAGTTGACGATGCCGGACTCGCGCCGTCGCCGGCGTTACCGACGCCGCGTCTGATCTATTTGACGCCGTCGCACCACTACCCGACCGGCGTGGCGCTTAGCCTGGAACGCAGGCTGGAACTGCTGGCATTGGCGCAACGGCAGCAGGCGTGGATCGTCGAGGACGACTACGACAGCGAGTTTCATTACGACGGCCAGCCGATGCCCGCCATGCAAGGTCTGGATCGCCACGGCCAGGTGTTGTATCTCGGTACCTTTTCCAAAGCATTATTCCCTTCGCTACGGCTGGCGTATCTGATTGTACCGCCAGCGCTGGTGGATGCCTTTGTCACCGCACGTACGGTTTATGACGGCCACTGCGCCCAGTTGGCACAGGCGACCACCGCCGAGTTTATCCGTCAGGGCCACTTCGCTGCCCATATTCGCTACATGCGCCAACTGTATCGTAGCCGACGCGATTGTCTGCAACAGCAGATTCAGCAGCACTGGGCACACTTTGCCGTGCCACAACCCACACCTGGCGGGTTGCAGCTGTGCGTCTGGCTGCCGGCCGGGCAAGAAGTGGATCTGAGCCGCCAGGCGCAGCAAGCCGGGACGCTCACGCCAGGGCTGGCGGGACTGTACTCAACTGCGTCAAACCGACGAGACGGCTGGCTGCTGGGCTTTGCGGCCCTGACCCCGGGAGAAATCGGCAACGCGGTTGAGCGGCTGGCACGGCTCAAGTCCCGGTATTGAATGGACAACGCCGCCGTTTCGCTTTAAAACCGTAATACATCCACAGCGAGGACCCCTCATGACCCGTGCCATAGCCGACCAACTGACCGAACGCTTTTTCCGTTATCTGGCCATTTCCAGCCAGAGCGATGCTGCCGCAACCAGCTTGCCAAGCAGCCCGGGCCAACACCACATGGCGCAGCTGCTGGCAGAAGAACTGACGCAACTGGGCTTGGAGCAGGTGCAGATCGACCAGCATGCCACCGTGACCGCGCGTAAACCCGGCAATCAGCCCGGCGCACCGTGCATCGGTTTCATTACGCATATTGATACCGTAGATGTCGGCCTGTCGCCGGATATTCACCCGCAGGTGCTGCGCTTTACCGGTGACGATCTGTGCCTCAACGCCACGCAGGACATCTGGCTGCGTACAGCCGAACATCCTGAAATTCTGCCCTATCGCGATCAGCAGATCATTTTCAGCGACGGTACCAGCGTGCTGGGTGCCGACAACAAGGCAGCGGTGACGGTAGTGATGACCCTGCTGGCTAATCTGACCAGCACCGATCGCCACGGTGATATCGTGGTGGCGTTTGTGCCCGACGAGGAAATTGGCCTACGTGGTGCCAAAGCGTTGGATCTGGCGCGTTTTGAGGTGGATTTCGCCTATACCATCGACTGCTGTGAACTGGGCGAAGTGGTGTATGAGAACTTCAATGCCGCCGCGGCGGTGATTGATATCGAAGGAGTACCGGCCCACCCGATGTCGGCCAAAAACGTGCTGATTAACCCGATCCGCGTTGCAACCGACATCATCAATCACTTTGACAGCAAAGACACACCGGAGCATACCGACGGCCGCGAAGGCTATTTCTGGTTCAACGACATCACCGCCAATGCCAGTCACGCCACGCTGAAAGTCTCGATCCGCGACTTTGATTTGACCGCCTTCAACGCCCGCAAAGCGAAACTCGCCGCAGTAGTACAGCAAGTGGCAGCCAATTACCCACGCGCCAAAGTCAGCTGTACCGTTAACGATATCTATAGCAACATCAGCAATTCGATTGGCGAGGATAAACGGGCGATCAACCTGATTTTTGGCGCACTGGCGGCGCACGGCATCCCGCCGAAAGTGATCCCGATGCGCGGTGGTACCGACGGCGCTGCACTGTCCAGCCGTGGCGTACTGACGCCGAACTACTTTACCGGCGCGCACAATTTCCATTCACGCTTCGAATTCCTGCCGATCAACGCATTCGTGAAATCCTATCAGGTCACCCGCAGCATTTGCCTGCTGGCAGCCAGATAGACCGGGACGCCAGGCGGCGCGGCGTGTGATGCTGGAAGACATTTTTTGCCGCCGGCCCCTTTTCATTTGCCGTGCTTTGCTCTATTTGTAGCGCCCTTGTTCACGTTAAAGGATTTTCCGATGGCCAACTTTTTTGCCAAAGGCCTGTTACTGAGCGTCGCATTTGGCCTGCTGACCGCCTGTAACGACACCGAAACCCGCCCGCAGCTCGATATTGACGGCAAAACGATGGGGACATTTTACAGCGTAAAAATCAGCGGTCAGTTGAGCGAAAGCCGCCAGCAGTTGCAACAGGAAATCGACGCCCTGCTGGAACAGGCCAACGACGACATCTCCACCTACCGTGCCAATTCGGTGCTATCGCGCTTTAACCAGTCACGCAGCGCCGAGCCACAGCCGATCCCGCGGGGCATGGCCGACATCATTCTCACCGCCCAGCGTATCGGCCGTGACACCGGCGGTGCAATGGACATCACCGTCGGCCCGCTGGTGAATCTGTGGGGGTTCGGCCCCGACAAGCGCCCGGTAACCATCCCCAGCCAACGGCAAATCGACGCGGCGAAGAACAACGTCGGGCTGCAACACCTGAAATTGATCGCTGACCAGCGCGGCGAATGGCTGCAAAAGGATTTGCCGGATCTCTACGTTGATCTTTCCACCCTCGGCGAAGGCTACGGCGTTGACCAGTTGGTCAAGCTGATGACGCGCAAAGGCATTACCAATTATCTGGTGTCCGTGGGCGGCGCGGTATCGTCTCGCGGGGTGAATGGCCAGGGTAAGCCGTGGCGGGTGGCGATCCAGAAACCGACCGATCGCGAAAACGCGGTGCAGGCGCTGGTGGACTTGCACGGTTACGGCATCAGTACCGCCGGCAGCTATCGCAATTATTTCGAGCAGAATGGCCAGCGTTATTCGCACGTCATCGATCCGACGACCGGCCGGCCGATCGTTCATCAACTGGTTTCAGCCACGGTAATTGCACCGACCGCGCTGGAAGCCGACGGCTGGGATACCGGGTTGATGGTACTGGGAACGGAAAAAGCGCTGAAACTGGCGCAAGAGAAAGGCCTGGCGGTGTATTTGATCGGTAAAACCGATAACGGCTTCAGTGCCGTGATGACGCCACAATTCAAGGCGTTCCTGGTGCAGTAGTCTGGTATACCGCCTGGCGCGCCGTCTATCTCGCTTTTGGCGCCGATGGGCGTAGCGCGGCGGCGATGACGCAGCGTTCCATCCGGCATCGCAGGATGGAACGCTGCTGGCAGCCATTATTTGGTTAACGCAATAATACCCAGCGTCAGACCGGCAACGGCCGCGGCACCACCGGCGATGGCGCCCGCGGTTTCCCAGTTGTCCTGCGTGGTGCCCTTCATGCAGGTATTGGTATGCACCAGTCGCCCCTGATCGTCATAAACCGGGACGCACGGTGAGTTGGTGGCGCAACCGGCCAAAACGGCCGACAGTAACCCAACCGCAATTAACTTTTTCATACTTTTTTGCCTCAATGTTCGATCACTAGTAAACGCTACGCCGAGCGATAATCACGCTACCTGCCTATTGTATGCGCAAATATAACGGGAACGAATCGATGATGCTGCAACCGCTGTGATTTGGGAAAACTCTGAACCACCCGCCGACGGCAGTGGAAAATAAAAAGCCCGCGCGATCGCGGGCTTGATGAGTAGTTGATGCTGAACGGCTTATTTGGCCAGTTTACGCATTACCAGCGTGGCGTTGGTGCCGCCAAAGCCGAAGCTGTTGGACATGACGGTGGTCAGCGCACGCTCGGTTGGCTGAGTCACGATGTCCATGCCAGCCGCTTTTTCGTCCAGATTATCAATGTTGATGCTAGGCGCAATAAAGCCGTGCTCAACCATCAACAGGCTGTAGATGGCTTCCTGAACGCCCGCCGCACCCAGCGAGTGACCGGTCATGGCCTTGGTGGACGAAATGGCCGGGGTGGTGTCACCGAACACTTCACGGATAGCACCCAGCTCCTTGACATCGCCGACCGGCGTAGACGTACCGTGCACGTTGATGTAATCGATCGGGGTGTCCAGATCCTGCATTGCCATACGCATGCAGCGCACCGCGCCTTCGCCTGATGGCGCAACCATGTCGGCGCCATCGGAGGTCGCGCCATAGCCGACGATTTCCGCATAGATATGCGCGCCGCGCGCCAGGGCGTGTTCCAGTTCTTCAACCACCACCATGCCGCCGCCGCCGGCAATGACGAAACCGTCACGCGCTGCGTCGTAGGTACGGGAGGCTTTTTCTGGCGTGTCGTTGTAGCTGGTGGACAGTGCGCCCATCGCATCGAACTCACAGGCCATTTCCCAGCACAGTTCTTCACCACCGCCGGCAAACACCACGTCCTGCTTGCCCAGTTGAATCAGTTCAACCGCATGGCCGATACAGTGTGCCGAGGTCGCACAGGCGGAGCTGATCGAGTAGTTAACGCCACGGATTTTGAACGGCGTCGCCAGACAGGCAGAAACGCCGGATGCCATGGCCTTGGTCACCATATAAGGCCCCACGCCGCGCAGCCCCTTGGCGCGCATGCCGTCGGAACCAGCAACCTGGTTACGTGGCGAACCACCGCCAGAACCTACCACCAGACCGGTGCGTTCGTTAGAAACCTGATCGGCGGCCAGACCGGAATCCTTGATGGCTTCTTCCATGGAAAGAAAGGCATAAACCGACGCATCGCTCATGAAGCGCATCACTTTACGATCGATAAGACCCGTCGTGTCCAGTTTAACATCGCCCCATACGTGACTACGCATGCCGGAATCTTTCAGTTCCTGGGAAAATGTGATCCCAGAACGTCCTTCCCGCAGGCTCGCCAGGACCTCCTGCTGGTTGTTACCAATGCTGGAGACGATTCCCAGGCCAGTAATCACTGCACGTTTCATTCAATACCTCTTCCACAATTGTTGCTTTCGGGATTTTGCATCGCACTCTAGCGTACAGTTGTACGCCGAACAAGTCCGATCAGCGTTTTTCAGTGTAATTCTGATCCAGTTTGCGCCACAGCGCCAGCGCCGTTAGAATCGCGTCACCCCCTTGAATTATGAGCAACTGACCGTGAGCCACGCCCCCATCCAAACCGCCGCATTATCCTGGAACGAACAGGGTACACCTGTTTCGAAACAGTTTGATGACGTCTATTTTTCCAATCAGGATGGGCTGGAAGAAACCCGTTACGTCTTTCTTAACGGTAATCGGCTGCCTGCGCGTTTCGCCGAGCACCCACGCGCGCTGTTTATCGTTGCGGAAACCGGCTTCGGCACCGGGCTTAATTTCCTGACGCTGTGGCAAGCGTTCGACCGCTTCCACCGCGCCACGCCGGACGCCACGCTGCAACGACTGCACTTCATCAGTTTTGAAAAGTTCCCGCTGCAACCGGCGGATCTTGCCGCCGCGCACGCGCGCTGGCCAGAGTTGGCGCCGTTTGCCGATCGGTTGCGCGCCCAGTGGCCTCTGCCGTTGCCCGGCTGTCACCGCCTGTTGCTGGACGGCGGTCGCGTTACGCTCGACCTGTGGTTTGGCGACGTCAACGCGCTGCTGCCGCATTTTGACCACAGCATGGACAATCAGATAGATGCCTGGTTCCTTGACGGCTTCGCGCCCGCCAAAAATCCCGATATGTGGACCGGGCAACTGTTTGACGCCATGGCGCGTTTTGCCCGCCCGCAAGGCAGTTTCGCCACCTTCACCGCCGCCGGGTTTGTGCGCCGCGGTTTGCAGCAGGCCGGCTTTGAGGTGACACGCAGCAAGGGATTCGGCCAAAAACGCGAAATGCTGATCGGCACACTCGCGACCGAAACGCCGCCAGCCACCAATCCGACCCCCTGGTACTGCCGCCCCGCCGCCGAAACGGTCGATGACGTTGCATTGATCGGCGGCGGCATCGCCAGCGCCCTCACCGCGCTGGCCTTGCTGCGCCGTGGCGCCAGAGTCACGCTGTACTGCGCCGACCAGGCGCCGGCGACCGGTGCTTCCGGCAATCGCCAGGGTGCGCTGTATCCCTTGCTCAATGGCCGCAACGACCCGCTGGAGCGTTTTTTCAGCGCCGCTTTCCCATTCGCACGCCGACTGTATGACATGCTGGCCGAGCAAGGCATTGAGTTCGATCATCAATGGTGCGGCGTCACCCAGTTGGGCTATGACGACAAAAGCGCCGGTAAAATCGCCAATATGCTGGCAACGGAGTGGCCGGACGCGCTGGCATTTGCCGCCGACCGCGCCACGCTCAGCGCATTGTGCGGCGTGGATAGCGGGTTTGGCGGCATCAACTACCCGCAGGGCGGCTGGCTGTGCCCGGCCGAACTGACCCGCAACGCCATTGCCTTTGCCGAGCAGCAAGGGCTGGTGTGCCACTATCACCACCGGCTCGACGGTCTGACGCCGTCCAGCGTCGGCTGGCAATTGTCCTTCGAAAACGGGGTTAGATCGCAGCATGCCTGCGTGATACTGGCCAACGGCCATCAACTGCCCGGCTTGCCGTTCACCGCCGCGCTGCCGGTCGTCGCCGTGCGCGGACAGGTATCACATATCCCCACCGCGCCAGCACTCGGTCAATTGAAACAGGTGCTATGTTATGAAGGCTATCTGACGCCAGTGAACCCGCGTAATCAGCAACATTGCATCGGTGCCAGTTATCAACGCGGCGATACCGCTAGCGACTATCGTGAAGCGGAACAACAGGAAAACCGCGCACGTCTGCTACGCTGCCTGCCCGACCAAGACTGGACGCAACAGGTGGACGTCAGCGACCGACAGGCGCGTTGCGGAGTGCGCAGCGCGTCGCGCGATCATTTGCCAATGGTCGGCGCAGTGCCGGATTATGCGCAAACGCTGAGCCAGTATCAGCATTTGCAACGCCAGCGCCAACGCGCAGAAAGTATTGTCGAAGCGCCAAGCTACCCGAATCTGTTTATGCTGGGCGCGTTGGGTTCACGGGGTTTGTGCTCCGCGCCGCTGGCGGCGGAGATTCTGGCGGCGCAAATGTTTGGTGAACCGCTGCCGGGCGACGGGGAAATGCTGGCGGCGTTGAACCCAAACCGCATGTGGGTGAGAAAACTACTGAAGGGACGCCCGGTGTAAGGGCTATTGTTTACCCTTCCTCGCACGCCCAGGCAAACCGGGAGTGAGAGGAAGGCGTACCTCAGGCGTTGGCCAGCGCGGTCTGGTACAGATTTTCCCACATACCTTCAACCAGCGCCTGATCCGGCGGCGAAAGCTCACCGGCGCGAATCGCCTGATGCAGGCTATGCTCGACCCGGACTTTCAGCCCTTCGGCGCTGTGTTCACCGTTTTCTTCCGCTTCTGCCACCGCCAGGGTCAGATGACCGCGCAGATAGCCACCGGCAAACAGTTCATCGTCACTGGCGTGGTCTACCATGTCATCAATCAGCGCCAAAATGCGCGCTTCGAATTCAGCGATCATTGTTTTTCCTCATTAAATTAAAGCGGCAACATCAGTTGAGATCTTCCGGATACGGGAAATGCTCTGCCGCCAGCGGTGGCGTATTGTAAAACGATTGCAACGCCTGAATAAAGCGCGCCGGTCGTGTGGGTATGCCTTTTTCCAGCAGTTCCAGCACCCGCTCACGCACTTTTCGCTGGAACGCGATCCGATCCGGCTCACAATCGCCGTTCAGATTGTCGCAGCTGACGTTGAACGGGAAGCCTGCGGCAACGCAGAACATCCATTCCAACGCCTGTGGCTTGATCTCTACCGCTTCAAATTCGCTTTGTGTCTGTGCATCGCGCCCATCCGGACAATACCAATAGCCGAAATCCACCTGTTTGCGGCGCTCGGCGCCGGCAATGCACCAATGGGAGATTTCGTGCAGGCCGCTGGCGTAAAAGCCGTGGGCAAACACGATGCGGTGATACGGCAACTGCTCGTCCGCCGGCAAATAGATCGGTTCGTCATCGCCCTTGACCAGGCGCGTTTGATAGTCGTCGCTGAAACAGCGGTTAAAAATGTCGATCAGGTCGGTATACTGGTGTGTGTTTTGTACGTCTGACATAGGTAAAACCCGATAACCACAAAAATAAAGCGGCAATTATTCCACTTCAGCGCTGTTTTGGCTTGTTAAAAATGCATCGACAACCAATGCTGGATCTCCACGCCGTGGTTATCGTACAGCAATTTCAGGCTCATAATCAGTGAAACGATAACGATCATCGGCCGAATCAGCTTCTGCCCGCGCGTCAGCACCATATGTGCGCCGATGCGTGCACCCAGCACCTGTCCAACCAGCATCACCAGGCCGATCCCCCACAGCACTTTGCCACCCATGATAAAAAATATCAGGCTGCCGAAGTTGGAGGTGAAGTTAAGCACTTTGGCGTGCGCGGTGGATTTAGCCAGATTGAAGCCGCACAGCGTGACGTAAGCCAGCGCGTAGAACGAGCCGGCACCCGGGCCGAAAAACCCGTCGTAAAAACCGACGCAACCGCCAGCCACCAGCCCAAACGGCAGAGCGCTCAGGCGGCGCTGGCGATCGTTTTCCCCCAAACGTGGCGTCAACAGGAAATACAGCCCGATGCCAATCACCAGCAGTGGCAACATCTGGCGCAGCAGATCGGCGCGCATATGCTGAACCAGGATCGCGCCCGCTATCGAGCCGAGCAGCGTCAGCAGGATGGTCAGTTTCTGATCGTTCAGACTCACCGCTTTGCGGCGAATGAAGTACAAACTTGCGGAGAACGACCCGCCCACCGACTGCAATTTATTGGTGGCCAGCGCTTCCGCCGGGGGAACCCCTACCGCCAGCAACACCGGTACGGTCAGCAGACCACCGCCACCGGCAATAGAGTCAATAAACCCTGCCAGTAATGCCACGGCAAACAATACCCCGAGCATTTCGGGGCCGACCATAAACCAATCCATTTTTTATTCCGCAGCGAAATGATTATCCAACAACGCCTGACAAGACGGCGGTAACGGCGGCACCACCGGTTTACCCGGTTTCGCGCTTGGCTGATGCGGCTCGAACCAGCTGGCCAATTCAGCGCCGCAGCCATCTCCGGCCGGCGGCGGATCCTGATCCTGGCATTCCAGACTGCCCGGCGGGCAACTCAAGCGCACGTGCATATGCGCACGATGGCCGAACCACGGACGCACCTTGTGCAGCCAGGCGCGATCGCTACCCGCGTCGTCGCACAGCCGCTGCTTGATCGCCGGGTTGACGAAGATGCGCGTCACTTCACTGTCCTGCGCCGCCAGTTTAATCAACGAGGCGATTTGCGGCTGCCACTGGCTGTCACGTACACGCTTGCCGTCGCCGGTCACCAAATCGATCGGTTGCGGTTTGAGCAGTTGCTGCGAGCTCCAGCGCTGGCGTGGCAACTGCAGCCAGATATCGACGTCCAGCCCCGACTGGTGGCTGGCATGGCCGCTGCTGAAACGCCCGCCGGCCGGCATCGCCATGTCGCCGATCAATACCGTGCCAAGCCGTTGCTGGCTGGCCTGATGACCAAGACGCTGGATGAACGCCAGCAGATCCGGGTGGCCAAAATAACGACGCTGGTCCTGGCGCATCACCTGATAATCCGCCGCGTTCAGCGGTAGCGGCTGTGCGCCGATAATGCACCCGTTGGCAAAACCGCCGATAGCCTGCGCCGAGCCGGCCACCGGATGCGAGATTTGCTGCCACGGCGTCAAGGCCAGCGCAGCCCCCGACACCATCAGGGCCGCCAGGCCCAACATCCATTTTTTCATTGTTATCGCCACCCGATTGCGAAATCCCGTATTACCAACGCGGTACGTCGGACACCACATCACCGTTTTGCGCACGCTGGCGCAGCAGGTGGTCCATCAGTACGATCGCCATCATCGCCTCGGCGATCGGCACCGCTCGGATACCGACGCACGGATCGTGACGGCCGCGAGTCACCATTTCGACCGCTTCACCCTGACGGTTGATGGTACGGCCCGGTACCATGATGCTGGAGGTAGGTTTCAATGCCAGATGCGCGATGACCGGCTGACCGCTGCTGATACCGCCGAGAATGCCGCCGGCGTGGTTGCTCTGGAAACCTTGCGGGGTAATTTCATCACGGTTCTCGCTGCCGCGCTTGCTGACAACGGCAAATCCGTCGCCGATTTCGACGCCTTTCACCGCATTGATGCTCATTAGCGCATGCGCCAGATCGGCATCCAGACGGTCAAATACCGGCTCGCCAAGGCCAACTGGCACATTTTCGGCAATCACGCTGACTTTGGCACCGATGGAGTCGCCCTCTTTTTTCAGCGCGCGCATCAGTTCGTCCAACGCTTCCAGCTTGTCCGGATCCGGGCAGAAGAACGGGTTCTGCTCAACCTGCTGCCAGTCTTTCAGCTCGCAGGCTACGTCGCCGATCTGCGCCAGATAGCCGCGCACTTTTACGCCAAACTTCAGTGCAAGATATTTTTTGGCGATCGCCCCTGCCGCCACGCGCATGGCGGTTTCTCGTGCCGAAGAACGGCCGCCGCCACGATAGTCGCGCACGCCATATTTCTGTTCGTAGGTATAATCCGCATGGCCCGGACGAAACAGATCCTTGATCGCGCCGTAATCCTGGGAGCGTTGATCGGTATTTTCGATCAGCAGCCCGATGCTGGTGCCGGTGGTGACGCCCTCGAACACGCCGGAAAGAATGCGCACCCGATCCGGCTCGCGACGTTGGGTGGTATAGCGCGAGGTACCCGGACGGCGGCGGTCCAGGTCATGCTGCAAATCTTCTTCGGTCAGTGGAATGCCCGGAGGCACGCCGTCAACGATGCATCCCAGCGCCACACCGTGCGATTCACCGAATGTAGTGACGCGGAATAACTGTCCAATACTGTTGCCTGCCATCACGGCTCCTTACTTCCCTGCCGTTTTCACGCCGCTGGCGAAGGGCTGTTCAGGCTCATCCGTTGGTTCGGCAAACCCGACGCCCGACGGCGGCGTGAAAACGCTGAGGGATACTCATTTTTGTTATCAGACCCGCCGCGGCAGGCCCGGGGAAATCATCAGCTGCGGTACATGCTGAAATGGGCTTTGCAGTCAATCAGCTGCTGTTTGGTCAGCATGAACACGCCGTCGCCGCCGTTTTCAAACTCCAGCCAGGTGAACGGAATGTCCGGATACTGCTCCATCAGATGTACCATGCTGTTGCCCACTTCACAAATCAGCACGCCGTCGTCGCTGAGGAAATCCGGCGCACAGGCCAGAATGCGGCGCACCAGTTTCAGACCGTCGCTGCCCGCAGCCAGCCCCAGCTCCGGCTCGAAGCGGAATTCCTGCGGCAGATCGGACATGTCTTCGGCATCAACGTACGGCGGATTGGTAACGATCAGATCGTACTGGATCGCCGGGACATCGCGGAACAGATCGGAGCGGATCGGGATCACCTGATGCTCGACGCCGTGCGCCTGAATGTTGCGCTCGGTAACCGCCAGCACCTCGCTGGAGATGTCAACCGCGTCCACTTCTGCCTCCGGGAAGGCATAACCGCAGGCGATGGCGATGCAGCCACTGCCGGTGCACATGTCCAGAATATGGCGCGGTGGGCGCGGGATCAACGCACTGAAACGGTCGTTGATCAATTCGCCGATCGGCGAGCGCGGCACCAACACGCGTTCATCGACGTAAAACTCCATACCGCAGAACCAGGCCTTATTGGTCAGATAAGCGACAGGAATACGTTCATTGACGCGGCGGATCACGCGTTCAACGATACGATGGCGCTCGCTGGAGGTCAGGCGCGCTGAACGCATGTCTTCAGGAATATCCAGCGGCAGGTACAAACTCGGTAGAACCAGCTGCACCGCTTCGTCCCACGGATTATCGGTTCCGTGACCATAATAGATATTGGCGGCGTTAAAACGGCTTACGGTCCAACGCAGCATATCCTGAATGGTATGCAGTTCGTTCACTGCTTCGTCGACGAAAATTTTGTCCAATGTGCCCTCCGGCAGGCGGCTGTGATTCATGAGATAGCCGCATAGTTTGCCATGAAGCCCGCGACAAATCAGCTTCGATACCCTAAATAATTGGCGCAACATCCGGCGCTAGGCAAACGCCCTGCCGCCGCCGCGTTGCCGGGGCGCATGCGCCGCCAACGGCGAGATGGCAGGCAGCAGTGATGCCCTGATGACGGTTTTGCTTCGCCAGACCACGGGCACAGGCTAAACTGTCGTGATGAATAATTTCCGGTGAATGAATTAATGAAAAACAGACACCCTCTGAGCAAAGACGAATTGCAGCTCTTCAGAGAGTCGGTGACAGGCGCTAAGAAGCTGCGTCAGGACACCATCGTCCACCGGCAGCCCAAAGCCGTTGCCAGGCAGGCCGCACCGCAACGGCTGATGCAGGAACAGGTTGATGCCAGTTTTTATTTTTCTGATGAATTCCAGCCGCAGTTGGATAATGAAGGCCCGGCACGCTATGTGCGCCCCGGCTATAGCCATTTTGAATTGAAAAAACTGCGGCGTGGCGATTACCTGCCGGACCTGTTCCTCGATCTGCACGGTTTGACGCAGCTGCAGGCCAAACAGGAACTGGGGGCACTGATCGCCGCGTGCAAACGCGAGCATGTGCATTGCGCCTGTGTGATGCACGGCCACGGTAAGCATATTCTTAAGCAGCAGACGCCGTTATGGCTGGCGCAACACCCGGACGTACTGGCGTTCCATCAGGCACCGAAAGAATGGGGCGGCAGCGCGGCGTTGTTGGTGTTGGTCGAACTGGCTGAATAATTGCGCGCAAAAATGACCAAGGGCGATGATGAACATCGCCCTTGGGGTCATCGTCGCATTGGCCGTATTAGACTTTGGCCATCAGCTGCGACGGGCTGACCTGCCATTCCAGTTTCCCCTGGCTGCCGTCGGCGGCCAGTTCAACGTTGGCAATCGCCGACGTGGCGAACATTGGCGGGCATTCACCCGGGCAGAGTTCCGCCACCAGGTAGCCCACCAGCGGCAGATGCGAGACGATCAACACCGCGCCTACCCCTTGTTGCGCCAGCAATTGCAGGTAACTGCCCACCAGAGAGGCATCGCCGCCCGGGGTGAGTTCCGGCAGCACCTCTTGGCCCTCCGGCAGCGCCAACGCTTCACGCACCGTTGTCAGCGTCTGTTCGGCTCGCAGGTAAGGGCTGACCAGCACGCGTTCAATATCCACTGACTTGGCATTTAACCAGGCCGCCATCTGACGTGACTCATCACGGCCACAAACGGTAAGAGGCCTTACCGCATCGCTGGCCGCCTCGAGTGCCGCCTCTCCGTGACGCATAATCAAAACTTGCATATTGCACCGCTGTTGTTGACAAAATAACGCTATACAGAAACGCAGAGCGTGCTGTATCGCCGAATACCTTTAGCTCAAGAGCACAAGTGCTTCAAAACGATAACGCGCCGTCTCTCTATGGCGGCCGGGCATTTTGCCTGAAAGTTCACGTAAAGAAAACGCTGTTTTTTGCACCAACGGCAGCGTAGCGTGAATCCATCGTTCACTTGACAACCAATTCAACGGGTTGAAATTTTAACCAACCCCTGATGAAAGTTTTTTATCGTGATGCCATATTCATCACCAAGCGGTTACGTTACCTCGCCCTAATCTCCCTGTACAGCGTCCGGAATTGACGCTGTTGCAAGGAGTGATGAGGATCACATTGCAGCCTTATTGCAACTGTAGTGCAAATCGGGCCGCCATGCCGTTAACCGCCGTGTATTTAGCGCGGATAAAAGCGCTCCCCCTGCTGCGCCATACGCTGCAAGCGCTCACAAGGCGCAAAATGCTCGTCATATTGCTGTTGCAGATAGAGCAGGGTTTTCACCACCTTTTCCGCACCGAGCTGGTCGATATACCGGAACGGTCCACCAAGGAACGGCGGGAAGCCTATGCCGAACACCGCGCCAATGTCACCGTCGCGCGCGCTGCGAATCACCCCTTCGTCCAGGCATCGCACCGCCTCGTTCAGCATCATCATCACGCAGCGCTGGGTAATCAGCGCCGGTTCAAGATGCGCCTTTGGCGTCACGCCCAGCAGGGAATAAACCTCGCTGTCGGCGCGTTTGCCGCGTTGCCGCTGCTGGCCTTCGCTCGGGTAGAGATAAAAACCTCGCCCGTTTTTGCGCCCTTTTCGGCCGTCTTTCAATAACGCATCAAACGCCGCCGGGGCGGCAAAACGCGGGCCCAGTTCGTTGACCAGCACCGGGATGATTTTGGTGCCGACATCGATGCCGACCTCATCAAGCAGCGTAATGGGCCCAACCGGGAAACCGAAATCCACCAGTGCCTTATCCAGAGACTCCATCGGCTCGCCGGCCAGCAGGCAACGGGCAGCTTCATTGATATAGGGCGCCAGAATGCGGTTGACGTAAAATCCGGCCCGATCGGCCACCACAATCGCCGTTTTGCCCTGTTTGTGCGCCAGCGCGACGGTGGTGGCAACGGTTTCCTCGCTGGTACCGGCATGCGGGATCACTTCCACCAGCGGCATTTTATCCACCGGACTGAAATAATGCAGGCCGATCACCTGCTGCGGCCGCTGCGCCTTGGCGGCAATCTGGCCAATCGGCAGTGACGAGGTGTTGGAGGCAAATACCGTGTGCGGTGCGGCGTGCTGTTCTATTTCTGCCACCATGCGCTGTTTCAGTTCCAGATCCTCGAACACCGCTTCCACCACGATATCCACCCGGTCAAAACCGCTGTAATCGGTGGTGCCGGAAATCAGCATCATCTGCTTTTGCCTTTCGGCAGGCCGCATGCGCTTGCTGCGCACCCGTTTGCCAAGTACCTGCCAACTATACTTCAGCGCATGGTTGATGCCCTGCTCGCTGATATCCTTGATGCGCACCGGCAAACCGCCACGCGTGGCGGTAACGCAGGCAATACCGCCGCCCATCAGGCCACCGCCCAGAACGCCTACGCGGTGCAGTTCTCGCGGCTGCGCGTCGCCGCCACGCTCTTTTTTCAACGCGGTGGAGGCAAAAAACAGGCTACGCAGCGCCGCGGATTGCGGCGTCATCGCCAGTTCACCAAACGCCCGCGCCTCGGCCTGATAGCCATGACCGCTGCCCTGATCCAGTCCGGTACGTACCACCTGAATAATACGCTCCGCCGCCGGGTAATTACCGTGGGTTTTTGCCAGCGTTTTCTTGCGCACGACGCTGAACAGCAGGCTCCGCCCCAGCGGCCCGTTCAGCAGCCGCTCCTGCCATGGTAGCGTCGGCTTGCTCTTCCAGCCCTGTTTGACCCGTGCGATCGCCGCATCAAGCAAGATGGCGTGCGGCACCGCATCATCGACCAGCCCCATGCGCACCGCCTGGCGCGCTCGAATGTGTTTACCGGTCAGCATCATGTCCAGCGCCTTGCTGGCGCCGACCAAGCGCGGTAAACGCTGCGTACCGCCAGAGCCGGGAAGCAGCCCCAGTTGTACTTCCGGCAGGCCAAGCGCGGTTTTGTCGTCCAGCGAACAGACGCGGCTGTGGCATGCCAATGCCAGTTCCAGACCACCACCGAGGCAGGCGCCATGGATGGCCGCCACTACCGGCACCGGAAAGGCGGCAATTTTCGCCAACGTGCTTTGGCCTTTGCGCGCCAGCTCTTCAGCTTCCCTGGCGTTGCTGCACGCGGCGATCATGGTGATATCCGCACCGGCAATGAACGAATCCGGCTTGCCTGATACGATCACCAACCCCTCCAGTGCGGCATATTGCTGCGCCTTGTTCAGCACCTCGTTGACCTGATCGACAAATTCCGCCTTCAGCGTATTCATCTTTTCGTCCGGGACGTCGATGGTGATCACGCCAATATGGTCCGGTCGCAGCGTCAGCCGAAAAGCCGTCGGCGTGGCGCGCTGTTCATGCAGGGCATTTGTGACGCTCATTGTTCTACCTCCACCACCATCGCCGCGCCCAAACCACCGGCTGCACAGGCGGTAGCCAACCCCAACCCGCCGCCGCGACGTTTCAGCTCGTGCAGCGTCTGGGTAATCATGCGCGCACCGGTTGCGGCAAACGGATGTCCGTAGGCAATAGAGCCGCCCAGCACGTTGAATTTATCCATATCGACCTCGCCAATCGCTTCATTGCGCCCCAGTTTTTGCTGGGCAAACTCGCGGCTGGCAAACATTTTCAGGTTGGCCAGCGTCTGCGCCGCAAAGGCTTCATGCATATCGATTAACGTCAGATCCGCCAGGGTAATACCCGCGCGATCGAGCGCCAGCGGCGTGGCATAGGATGGCCCGAGCAGCATGTCCTGCCATACATCGATGGCGGCAAAGGCGAAACTGCGCAGGTAACCCAGCGGTGCCAGCCCCAGTTCTTTGGCGCGCGATTCACTCATCATCAGCACCGCGGCTGCGCCGTCGGTCAATGGTGTGCTATTGGCGGCGGTAACGCTGCCATGCTGGCGATCGAATGCCGGTTTCAATCTGGCGTATGACGCAAGGCTGGAATCCTTGCGCACGTTATTGTCTTCGGCGATATGCGCCTGGTACGGCGGCACATAGGCGGTCATCACCTCTGCGCGCAGCAGTCCCTGTTGCCACGCCTTGGCAGCCAGCTGGTGCGAGCGGTGCGCCAGCGCGTCCTGCTCCTCACGGCTGATGGCATGCGACTTGGCCATCTGCTCGGCGGTGTCGCCCATACGCAGGCCGGTGGAATACTCCGCCACCGCCGGTGGCACCGGCAGCAGGTCGCGGAACTTGAGTTTGCTGAACAGCTTGAGGCGTTGCGACAGCGTACGCGCTTTGTTCAGATCGACCAGAGTGCGCGCCAGCGCTTTGCTGACGCCAATCGGCAGCACCGAAGAGGAATCGGCACCGCCGGCAATGCCAATACCGATGCTGCCGGCGACGATGCTTTCCGCCACGTTGGCTATGGCCTGGAAGCTGGTGGCGCAGGCACGGGAAACGCTGTAGGCGTCGGTGTGTACGCTCATGCCGGTACCCAGCACGATTTCACGCGCGATATTTGGCGCTTCCGGCATTTGCACCACCTGGCCAAACACCAGTTGATCGATTAATTTCGGGTCGATACCGCTACGCGCCAATAATTCACTTACCGCCATTTTGCCAAGATCCACCGCCGGAATACCGTGATAAGCGGTCGCCTGCTTGGCGAAGGGGGTACGCAGTCCATTTACAATTGCAATACGGTCACCCTGTCGGGTAACCAGCGGCAGTGCCTTACTCATAAACGCTCCTGAAGAAAAAGACGTCAGCGCAACCATCAAAACAGGTCTGACCTGATGAGGCCATTGTTAACCAGATGTTGATATTTGGCAAACCGGCAGAAGTGAAATCTGCGAGCAGGAGCAACTTTCTAACGGTAACCCAGGATAGGCAGGAGGCAGGAAAAGCTGCGCGGCGAACCCGCGCAGCGACGTCGACTCGCGCTAATTAACGCAAGCCAAGCTGGAAGATCAGGGTTTCCGCCTGGCAGCAGAAGATAAAGTCGACATCCAGCTGGAAGCCGCCGTCAACCGGATTAATGCTACTGTTGATGTCACAGGGATCGGATTCCACCGCGCGAGCCTTGTCGGTCAACGTCATCAACGCCTGTTGTGCTTGTTGTTGATTTGTAAAGACCTGGCTGTAGGACGCGGTGCAATCGGTATTATCCATCACGGTGCCGACATCCACACAGCAGCAGGCTGCCGTTTCTTGCGCACTGCATTTGTTTATTGCATCTGACATGTTCAATTCTCCTCACCGGGCAGCGTCAATACCGCCTAAAGTGCCAAATTTGATCGGCCGCATAATCACAATAATCTGAGGGCTATTTTACTCCCCCCTGGCGCGCAGCACTAGCACTTACTGTTAGTAGGTGTTTTAAGCGATGGAAATCACAAACGAAAATGGTTGGCTGCTAATGAAGTATCAGAATTTTGTTATTTACCGTCGGTGTTTTGTTAAGCAGATCTCTTTTTTGATATCAATTTTGAAATATTAGAAAAACATAGTTGCAACATTTTGACAGGTCAGACCTATAATTCAGCCACTGGTCTGATTTGTCTGATGGATAACGGACCCTACAATCCCGCGCTCCTTGTTACCTTGTGTAACATAGTTTAAATAATAAACACATAATGAGGTTTTGGTCATGAGCCAGAAAAACCTATTTACTAAATCAGCTCTCGCAGCTGCAGTGGCAATTATTTCATCAAACGTGTCTGCCGCAGGATTCCAGCTGAATGAGTACTCTTCATCTGGTTTAGGCCGTTCTTTTTCTGGCGAAGGCGCAGTCGCGGATAATGCCACAGCGGCAAGCCGCAACCCTGCCACCATGATGATGTTTGATAGCCCAGCGCTTTCCGTCGGTGCGATCTTCGTCGATCCGGACGTAGATATTTCCGGCACGTCGTCTTCCGGTGCCAGCCTCGACTCGAAAAACATTGCGCCAGCCCAGTGGATCCCGAACCTGCACTACATTCATCCGTTGAACGATCAATGGGCGGTTGGCGGTTCCGTGACCAGTAACTATGGCCTGGCAACCGAATTCAACGATGGTTATACCGCAGGCCCGTACGGCGGTAAAACCGACTTGACCACGGTAAACCTCAACCTGAGCGCTGCTTACCGCTTGAATCAGCACTTCAGCTTCGGCCTGGGCTTTGACGCGGTTTACGCCAAGGCCAAACTGGAACGTTATGCCGGTGAAAGCGGCCCCGCTCTCGGCATGCCGGCCGATACCCAAATCTCGCACCTGAAAGGCGACGAATGGGGCTACGGCTGGAACGCGGGTCTGTTGTACGAAGTTGACGACAACAACCGCTATAGCCTCACCTACCGCTCTGAAATCAAAATCGACTTCGACGGCGATTACAAGAGCAGCATTCCTTCACGGTACAATCCATTGCAGGGTAGAACCGGCCTGCCGTGGGGCACCGACGGTAACACCATTCCGGGTTCTCTGACTCTGCACCTGCCGGAAATGTGGGAAATTTCAGGTTACAACAAGGTTGCGCCGCAGTGGGCCATCCACTACAGCCTGGCCTATACCAGCTGGAGCCAGTTCCAGGAGCTGCGCGCCACCGGCAACAATGGCCAGACGTTGTTCGAAAAACATGAAGGCTTCAAAGATGCTTACCGCATCGCGTTGGGTACCACTTATTACTACGATGATAACTGGACCTTCCGTACCGGTATCGCCTTCGATGACAGCCCGGTTCCAGCACAGAACCGCTCGATTTCCATTCCGGATCAGGACCGCTTCTGGCTGAGCGCCGGTACCACCTATGCGTTTAACAAAAATGCATCGGTTGACGTCGGCGTGTCCTACATGCACGGCCAGCATGTTACCGTCAAGGAAGGTCCATATACCTTTGAGTCTGAAGGCAAGGCCTGGCTGTACGGCGCCAACTTCAACTATACCTTCTGATCGCAGGTGTGAACGGTATAAAAAAACCCGCAATCGGCGGGTTTTTCTTTATTCATTCGCCACTCAATCGGCTGAATCTATCTCGCCCAGATCGCCCTGAATCGCCTTGGCATTCGGGTTTTCTTCCGGCTTCAGCACACCGCCGTTGGCCAGGAAGTCGTGACGCTGGAAGTAGGCTTCACGCATCATCAGGTACGGATCGGAAGAGTTGCGCAGCAGGCCGTCAGAGTCCAACAGCTGAGCACGCGTTTCTATGCCTTCGACCACCCATTTACCGGCCGACATCCAGAAGGTCAGATAGCTCAGCACCGGATAGAGCTTATCAACCCATTCGCCGCCGTCTTCACGCAGGGTCCAACTGCCGTAGCCCGGCAACTGCACGTAAGGGCCGTAGCCAACGTCGTAATAACCCAGCGTACTGCCGAAGCGGCGCGGCTCTTCACGCGCCAGTTTCGGGTTGGCCATGCCAGCCACGTCAATCAACCCACCCATGCCAAGCAGGGTATTGAGGAAGAAGCGGTTAAAGTGAATCATGGCCCGGTACGGTTCGCCACGCAGGAATTCGTTGACCATACTGGCCGGTTCTTCAAGGTTCGACGTGAAGTTGCTCAGGCCGTTACGCGCCGGCATCGGCACATAATCACGCCAGGCAACCGCCACGGGACGCAGCAGATAAGGATCCAGCACGTTGTAGTTAAAATCGAACATGGTGCGGTTGAACCCTTCCAGAGGATCGGAGCGCCCTTGGGGTTCGTTCTCAGGGGTGCTGGCGCACCCGACAAGCAATACCGTTGCGAAAGCCAGCCCAGTCAGGCGAAAGTTCATACTTTTCTCCATAAACACAAATACGTTCAGTCTTCTTATCAAGGAACTTGCTTGTCTATCTGAACGCCAACCTGCCCTTTACCGCTAAAGCCCTGCACGGCGCTTTCACCAAACCAGTCTCCGGCCTGCGGCGTCGCCAGGCCGTCGTGAGAGATGCGTACGCGCACCTTCACCTGCTGCAACGCCGAAAGCAGACGTTCCGGCATCATGGCATTACTGTCATCCAGCGAGAACGACAATGGGAAGCGGCTCATGGGCAATTGTTTTACGGCAACCGGTACCGGGCTATTGCCGTCGGTAACCGAAATAATCAGCGTTCCTTGTTGTGGTAATGCCTTCGCTGCCTCTGGAGACAACGTCACATTGACAGCAAGTTTAACAGTTTCCTCGCCTGCCTGTATTTTTGCTTGTTCAATACTGCGCTTTAGCACTTCGACACGTCGATCGTCGGCAGGCATTAATTTGAGCATTACCTGCCAGGCACCTATCGCCTGTTTATAATCACCCTGTTCAAAGGCATTAAACGCCAGCAGGCTCAATACGCGCAGATCGGTATGATCTTCAGCGATCATCTTGCGTAACATCGCAGTGGCCTGTTTGTTATCCTCCGGATCGCTGGAGCGCGTCAAGACTTCGGCATAACCGAGCCGTACTTCCAGATTATTCGGATCCAACCGGTAAGCATGGGCAAATGCCTGCGTCGCGGTGGTGGCGTTATTCAGCGCCATGCCGACCCGACCAAGCATCATCCAGTCGTTGATATTGCGATCGTCCTGTTGCAGCGCGGTACGCAGCCCCAAACCAAGGCGGGCAATCTCTTCCATGCTCAGCGGCTTGGCGCGCTCATTCGCCACCCGCTCACGTAACTCCGGCATTTGCGCTTCAACCTGGTGCCAGGCAGCCACCTGCGCCAGCCCGCCAGTTTTCAGATAAAAGCCAACCGCCACCGCCACTAGCACCACCACGCCGGGAACCAGCGCCCAACGAGTTATCGGCTGCGCCTGGGCGTCTTGCTGACCGGGGATGTCGTCCAGCAGATTCTGTTGCAGTTCTTTTACCAGTTCCGGCCGCTCGGTTACCACGCCCTGCTGCTCGTCTCTTTCCAGTTCGCCAAGACGATCGCGATAAAATACCGCGTTCAAGGCATCACGGCTGGTGGCTGCATCCGCCTTGCCCTGCCGCATCGCCGGCACCACCAGCAACGCCGCAGCGCCGATCAGTAGTGCAATAATAATCAGCCAAAAAGCCATTAGGGTTTCTTCCTGTCAGTCTCTTTCAGCAGCGCCGCCAGACGCCGTTGCTCCTGCTCGGAGAATTGCTCATTGCTCCCGACACCGCCCCGACGACGGCTGCGCATAATCACCACCGCGCCGCCAATCAGCACAAACAGCAATGGTCCTAACCACAGGATCAGCGTTGCCGGCGTCACCGGTGGTTCATAAGTGACGAAATTGCCGTAGCGAGCCACCATATAATCGATGATTTGCTGTTTGCTTTGCCCTTGCATCATCAATTCATACACTTTGCTGCGCATATCCGCAGCAATGATGGCGTTGGAATCGGCAATGCTGTTGTTCTGGCACTTCGGGCAGCGTAACTGTTCGGTCAATTCGCGATACTGCTGTTCCTGCTCTACCGAATTGAAGCTGTAGGTATCGATGGCCGCCACGGCGCTGTAACTGCATAGCGCGACCAATATCAGCATGATAAGTCTCATGCGTCTCCTCCGTACTTACGGTACAGCGGCAACACTTCCTGCTGCCAAACGCGCTGATTCATGTCACCCGCGTGGCGATAGCGAATGATGCCCTCGCCGTCGATCAGGAAGGTCTCAGGCGCGCCGTAGACCCCCAGATCCAGGCCCAGCATGCCATTGCCGTCGAACAGGCTGAGCGCATACGGGTTGCCCAGCGTGTTCAGCCAGGTCACCGCTTTGGCGCGATCGTCCTTGTAGTTCAAGCCGATCACCCGCACGCCCTTGGCGGCTAGCGTATTGAGATACTGATGTTCGGCGCGGCAGGTCGGACACCAGGTGGCCCACACGTTCAGCAGCATCGGTTTGCCGTTGCGCAGCACCGCCTGATCGTAGGTTTTGCCCGGCTGTTCGAGCGATTCCAACGTAAAGGTGGGCACCGGCTTGCCGATCAGCGCCGACTCCAGCATGGTCGGATCTTCACCGCCGGCATTGCGCGTGAGCTGCACCATAAACGCCGCCACCAGCAGCAGAAACACAATCAGGGGAATAAACAGCAGTTTGCGGTTCATACCTGCACCTCCGGTTTGCCTTCACGCGCCAGTTTCTTCTTCATGCGGTAACGCGGATCGAGAATGCACAGCAGCCCGCCAATCGCCATAAACACCCCGCCGAACCAGATCCAGCGAACAAAAGGTTTGTAGTACAGACGCACCGCCCATGAGCCATCGTCCAGCTCTTCGCCGAGCGCGGCATACAGATCGCGGCTAAGGCCGCCGTCAATTGCCGCCTCGGTCATCATGCTGCGCGCCACGCTGTAATAGCGTTTTTCGGCATGCAGCGTGGCTTCCGGTTTGCCGTTGCGCGTAACATCAATGATACCGACGCCGCCAGTGTAGTTCGGCCCGCGAATGTCATACACATCGCGGAACACAAAGTGGTAGCTGTGGATATCCACGCTGTCGCCAGCCTTCATGCGCACATCACGCTCAACGCTGTAATTCTGGCTGAAGGCGATGCCGATCACCGTCACCGCCACCCCGAGATGGCCAAGCACCATCCCCCAGTGACTGCGGGAAAGCTGCGCCAGGCCGCGCCAGAAACCGTGACGGTGGGTGGCGCGCTCATGCAATTCCATCAACGTCAGCACGATGACCCAAATGGCCATGATCAGCCCCACCACCGTCATGCCGGCGATACTGTCCTGTAGCAACCACGGCAGCGCGATCGACAGTGCCAATGTGACCAGCAGCGCTACGCCCAAACGACGCCACAGTTTGCCCGGCTCATCGCGACGCCAGCGCACCAGCGGCCCAATCCCCAGCAGTAGCGCCAACGGCGCCATCAACCAGGTGAACATGGTGTTGAAGAACGGTTCGCCGATCGAAATGCTGCCGAGCCCCAGTTGCTTGTGCACCAGCGGCAACAGCGTACCGAGCAGTACCACCAGCATCGCGGCAATCAGCAATACGTTGTTGCCCAGCAGGAAGGTCTCGCGTGAAAAAGTCTCATGCTGTACCCGGCTGCGCACCTGCCCGCCCTTGAAGGCGTATAACAGCAGCGACCCGCCAATAACGATCACCAGGTAGGCGAGAATAAACATGCCGCGCGCCGGATCCGATGCGAACGAATGCACCGAGACCAGCACGCCGGAGCGCACCAGGAAGGTGCCCAGCAGACAGAGTGAAAACGCGGTAATCGCCAGCAGCACGGTCCAGGCCTTGAAGGTGCCGCGTTTTTCGGTCACCGCCAGCGAGTGAATCAGCGCGGTGCCGGCCAGCCAAGGCATAAACGAGGCGTTTTCCACCGGATCCCAGAACCACCAGCCGCCCCAGCCCAGTTCGTAATAGGCCCAGGCGGAGCCCAACACGATGCCCAGGGTCAAAAATACCCACGCGGCGGTAGTCCATGGCCGTGACCAGCGTGCCCAGGCGGTATCTAACCGCCCGGCCATCAGCGAGGCAATGGCAAAGGCAAAGGCCACCGAGAAGCCGACGTACCCCATATACAGCAGCGGTGGGTGGAAAATCAGCCCGATATCCTGCAACAGCGGATTGAGATCGCGCCCGTCGATCGGGAAGTCTGGCAAGGTGCGCGTGAAGGGGTTGGACGTCATGATGATAAACAGCAGGAAGCCGGCGGTAATCATCCCCATCACCGACAGCACGCGTGCCACCGCATCCTGCGGCATCGAACGACTGAACAACGCCACCGCCAGTGACCAGCAGCTCAGCAACAGCACCCACAGCAGCAATGAACCTTCGTGCGCACCCCAGGTTGCGGCGATGCGATAATATACCGGCAACTGGCTGTTGGAGTTGGCCGCCACGTAGGCGACGGTAAAGTCATTGACCACAAACGCGTAAACCAGGCAGAAGAACGCCAGGCCGATGGCGACAAACATGCCATAGGTCAGCGGACGAGCCACCGCCATCATGCGCCGATCCTGCCGCGACGCCCCCCACTGTGGATAGATACTCAGCAGCAGCGATATCGCCAGCGCCAGACATAGCAGAAAACTCCCGATTTCCGGCATCATGACTTGCGGCCCTCCTGCGGAGCGGCATAGGCCGAAGCCGGGCCCTGGTGATTTTCCTTCATCGCGTCGGCCACTTCTGGCGGCGTGTATTTTTCATCATGCTTCGCCAGCACCTCTTTGGCTTGCACCACGTTGCCCGCAGCCAGCACCCCTTGAGCCACTACGCCCTGCCCTTCACGGAACAGATCCGGCAAGATGCCGACATAAGTGACGTCGATGGCACCGCGCGCATCGTAGATTTTAAAACTGACCTGGAGCGTTTGCTGGTCACGCTTCACCGAGCCCGGCATCACCATACCGCCGATGCGCAGGCGCTGGCCGACCTCCGGTTTCAGGTGGTTTTCACCCTTCCCCTGCAAAATTTCGCTCGGGGTATAAAACAGATCGATATTCGATCGCAGCGCGTACAGCGCCAGCGCTGCGGTCAGCGCAACGCCTATCAGGACGACAATCGCCAGATACAGACGACTTTTACGACGTGGATTCACAATGATTTCTCCCGCGGCCTGGCGGATGGCTCGGTTGGCTCGATGGCGTGGTTATGCTGCTGCGATTGGCGAATGCGGCGCTCGCGCGCCTGACGGCGACTGACATCAGCCAGCAGTTGCCGACGCTGCCACCAGGTATGCAGCATCAATGCCAATAGCGGGATCAGGGTAGCGGCCACCGCCAGCCAGACGTAGAAGGCATAGCCGCCCATGGCGAAGAAGGCCTGCCAGGAGTCAAATGCGCTATTACTCATGGCTGACGCTCCTTGTTCACCAGGTTGGCAACCCACGGACGGTGACGTTCCTGCACCAGAATCAGGTTGCGCAGGCGCATCAGCGTCAGGGTCACGAAGAACAGCAGATAGCCGAGGATCGCCCAGCGCAGCGGGGTGCGCATGCTCGGCGCGATGCTTTGCTGCATATTGGTTGAGCCCTGGTGGAGCGTGTTCCACCATTCAACGGAGAAATGAATAATCGGAATGTTAACCACCCCGACCAACACCAGGATACCGGCGGCCCGGCCCGCCAGACGGCGGTCCTCAAAGGCGTTATACAGGGCGATGATACCCATATAAAGGAACAGCAACACCAGCTCCGAGGTCAGACGCGCGTCCCAGACCCACCAGGTGCCCCACATCGGTTTACCCCAGGCAGAGCCGGTGACCAGGGCAATAAAGGTAAACACCGCACCCACCGGTGCCATCGCCGCCACCACGGTGTCCGACATTTTCATCTGCCATACCAGGCCAATAAATGCCGCCACCGCCATCGAGGCATAGATGCCCATCGACCACATGGCGGCAGGGACATGAATGTACATGATGCGAAAGCTGTCGCCCTGCTGATAATCCCTGGGCGCAAAGCCAAAGCCCCACACCCAGCCAATCAGCAAACATGCCGCTCCGGCCATGCCCAGCCAGGGAACAAAACGCCCGCAGACATGGTAGAGCCGCTCAGGCCTGGCAAATTGATGTAACCATTTCCACATTGTTGTCATTGCTCACGATAAATGAAAATTCGGTCCGCCTTGCGCCGGCAAAGCGGTGAAAAAGCATCCTGGCTGCAACGTTCTTGGCGACGTTATTCAGCGCATCATACGGTTGGCTAGTGTACGCTAACCCGAAGTGCAGCCGCGGTGGCAAAAGGCGCCAACGTCACGCTGCCCGCCAGCATCGCGCCCAGGATCGCCAGATAACCGTCAATCGGCATGTTCATCGCAGCGGCGTCAATGGCGCCGGTAGCAAAAATCAGCACCGGAATATATAACGGCAGCACCAGCAGGCTGAGCAGCACGCCGCCCTTACGCAACCCAACGGTCAAGCCTACGCCGATGGCGCCGATCAGGCTAAGCGTCGGGGTGCCCAACAGCAAGGTCAATGCCACCGCCAGCCAGCTATTGAAGTCCAGCGACAGCAGCAACGCCACCAATGGCGACAAAATTAACAGCGGCAGGCCGGTCACTACCCAGTGAGCACATACTTTGCCTAACACCGTTATCGGCAACGGCGTCGGCAACAGCAACAATTGCTCCAGCGAACCATCCAGCAGGTCATCACGAAACAGCCTTTCCAGCGACAGCAGCGAAGCCAGCAATGCCGCCACCCAGATGATCCCCGGCGCAATCCGCGCCAGCAACTGCGGTTCGGGGCCAACGCCCAACGGAAACAGCGTAATAACGATCAAAAAGAACCACAGCGGGTTAACTATTTCCGCGCCTTTGCGAAAGGCGATTTTCAGTTCACGGCGCACCAGGGTCAAAAACATCAGAGATGCTCCCCGCCTGCGTCAACCAGGCGAATTTTCTCAACCGCCTGGGTAGTACCGACGACATCCTGATGGGAGGTCAACAATACCATTCCCCCCTGCCGCGCATGTTGATCAAAAAGGCGAATCAAGTCAGCCACCCCCTGCTTGTCGATGGCCGTCAGCGGCTCATCGAGGATCCACAACGGGCAGTCGCTCAGCCACAGACGCGCCAGCGCAACTCGCCGTTGCTGACCGGCAGAAAGCTGCCCGACCGGCAAGTCTTCGTATCCCACCAACCCCACCTGCTCCAGCGCCTGCCAGATAGCCTGGCCGTCGGTAGCGCGCCGAACCTGCTGATAAAAATGCAGGTTTTCAAACGGCGTCAGCATGGCGTTGATGCCGGGGTGGTGCCCCAGATACAGCAGTTCCCAGTGATAACGTTCGCGGCTGCGCAGCGTGCTTTCGCCGTGCCACAGCACCTCACCGCCGTCAGGCCGCGCCAGCCCGGCGAGAATACGCAGCAGGCTGGTTTTGCCCGCGCCGTTGGCACCTTCAATCTGGACAATCTCTCCCGAACTTAGCGAAAAACTCAGCCCGCTAAACAGGACGCGTTCATCGCGGACACAACTCAGGTTTCTGACTTCCAGCATCAGGGGACTCGACAGTTTTCGTTGGGAATGCGAATCATAGCATAAGCGACAGGGCTCACGTAGCCTGCCAAAGCCCGCGCAACTACTCCAATGGGGGTAATATCCTGTACAAGATCAATAATGCGTAGAAAAAAACGCCTCGGTTAAAATCTTGTTACTTTTTATTGCAATAGCGGCCCTCACTTTCAGCCGAGCGTAACGGCAACTACGCTTAAATCAACCACGTGATTTTTGCTGCCAGAGGGAAATGAAGATGAGCGATAAACCGAATCTCGGATTGGGTAATGAGAAACACGACGCCGAAGGTGAGGTCAAGGTCGAAAGCAAAGAACAGGAACAGGGCAAGGCAGAAATAGAAGTCGATGAGGAAAAACTGCCGTCACGCGCTGCTGCCGTGCATGAGCAGATCCGCATGGAAGGGGAAAAGGAGCTGGAGCGCGATTGGCTGGCGCTGTTATGGTCAGCGGTGGCGGCCGGGCTGTCAATGGGAGCATCGCTAATGGCCAAGGGCATCTTCCACGCCCGACTGCCGGACGACCCCAGTCGATTTTTCATCGAGAATATCGGTTACACCTTCGGTTTTGTCATCGTGATCATGGCGCGCCAGCAGCTGTTCACTGAAAATACCGTCACCGCGGTGTTGCCAATCATGCATAAACCCACGCCGAAAAACTTCCTGATCCTGTTCCGGTTATGGGGGGTGGTGCTGCTCGGCAACCTGATTGGCACCGGGCTGGCCGCCGAAGCGTTTATCCAGCTTCCGTTGTTCGACGACGCTACCCGTCAGGCGTTTACCGAACTCGCCGAGGAGGTAATGCAAAATAGTCCCGAAGAAATGTTTGCCAACGGCATCTTGGCCGGCTGGATCATCGCCACCATGGTCTGGATGTTTCCATCATCTGGCGCCGCCAAGATTTGGGTGATCGTGCTGATGACCTACCTGGTGGCGATCGCCGATCTGACGCACATCGTGGTGGGCTCGGTGGAAATACTGTATCTGGTGTTCAGCGGTGCGCTCCCCTGGCAGGATTTCTTCTATCCCTTCGCGATCCCGACGCTGGCAGGCAATATCATCGGCGGATCGTTTATCTTTGCGCTGATCAGCCACGCACAAATCCGTAACGACATGAGCAACAAAGCCAAAGCCAAGCGGGAAGCCGAACGGACAAAGGCACAGCGAGAAGCCGACCCGGCAAACAAACCCTGACTCCCCCCTCGCCAAGCGACAAAAACACGGCCAATTGGTGAGGGATTGAGCAAACGAACCGCTAAGCGCTTATTCTGCGACGAAAAAAGGGTATAATACTTCCGCTCGCAGTGTCTCCGTAGTTAAACGGATATAACAAGCCCCTCCTAAGGGCTAGTTACTGGTTCGATTCCAGTCGGGGACGCCACTTTGGGTTTGCCAACCTCTGCCATCTATCACCCCTTTTGAGCTACCTCCCGCGGCAAGGCTCTTTTGACCAACATCAGAGATAAATAGCAAGCGGGATTTATTGACGACAAGCGGTGCCCCCCGAGTGAGTAACAGAGCGTCGGATTATTACCGGCCACCATTAGCGTTGATGCCGACCAGGTGTATTACGCCCAACGATAGAAAATTCATCGCATAAGCAACCGCTGGAACCTTGGCGTCGGGTACCAAACATTGCGCATGTTTTACTGCTCTAGCCACTGTTATCTTTTTCCATCAAGCCAGACTGCTGTATCCATTCATTTAGTTTATCGCCATCCGTTTGAGATACCATCTGACTCTCTGCCAATGTTTTTACTATCAAGACATATCTGTGCACGTCAGCGGAAAATATCGTTTTATTAATCTGGTACAGTGCCAACAGGCCTTTTACCAAGCGTAGTTGTACTTCTATAAGAGCGGCCCCGTCACGCGCGATAGGATTAAAAATGTCATCGAACAGGTCTGCGGTCAAAATCGGCTTTACGTAGATGCTCGGATAGATGACCTCTTCCTGTTGTGGCAGTTTATTGCCCCACATCGCTAACAGCCTCACGGCACGGCCAATGACATCAATCGCTGTTCCAGGGTCATTGACCGCTGGCGATAACGCTCTCGAGGCGATTTCTGCCAACACCGACAAACCAAAGCGCGGATCTTGATCAAATGAACGTTCTGTACTGATAGTGATGGCACGCAATAATGCTGCTGTCTCGATGTTTCGCTGAGGCGACAACAACAAAGCCACGGGTTGCCCCGGATGCACAAACGCCCCGGTCTGACATGCCAAATAGAGTTGACCTTCAATACTCTGAACGTAGTCATCAAGTATCTGCATATCAATATGTTGTATATAGCCGATGTCTCGCGGATATATCGCCAGCGCATCCTGAGGGAGTTGAATATGTGAAGGCCAGGGATTGGCCCCTAGATAAGGAATGTTTATACGGCTTTCCAGCGCTTTTCGCGCAGCATCTTCTACCCGTGAGGTGGTTTCACCAACGCGTCCAAGCAGCGAGAGATGCTGGATCCAGCGTAATAGCGTGATAATGATCAGAGCGATAACGGCCAGTGTCACCACAAAGAGAACCACGCGGCCCTGCTCTCCGTAGGCTCCCATGCTGAGTGCAATAATCCCCACCAGGCTAAATAAGAAGGAGCCCATAAAGGTAGCCAGTACGTTTTGCGTGGTGCTGTCTTCCATCACCAAACGTGTTGCTCGAGGCGTAACACTGGTGGTTGCCGAACTGTATGCTGATACCATGATATTCAGCGAGAACGTGGTTACCGCCAGCATGCTGGACGCCAAAATGTTGAGTATGTTATCAACCGCATCGGCTCCAACCACCCCACCGATACTGGTGGGAATAATCGGTTTAAGCACAATGGAAACTAGTGCCGAAAGCACGGCAAGCAAAGCAAACAAGCAGGTGCGGAACCATAACTTGCGCGTTAACTGACTCAATAACCAATGCCACTTGGACATTATTCGCATTCCTTTGTCCGATCATGTTACCTACTATAGCTTATGTATTTATGCATTTTCTGAATTCCATTCCCATCGTTACGCCACTTCCTGTACCCTAATGCCAACATGTCACGCGGTCACCGCACCGTCCTTTCAGCCGCAGTTTTCCATTTGGATATGCCATGACCCATGATTACCCTGCCAGCTACGCCTTCGACGACGAAAGCGATGCCTGGCACATTACCTTTCGCGATTTCCCACAACAGCAGGCGGCGTGCTATAGCCGTGATGACATTGAGCTGGAGGCACAGGAAAGCCTGCTGATCGCCATCGCCAGCGAAATGGCCGAGCGCCGCCCGTTACCGCCGGCCTCAGCCCCGCGGCCTGACGAGATCGCCATTCATCTGCCGGTGCTGGTGACGCTGAAACTGGAACTGCACAATATCATGCTGGCGCAAACGACCTCCAAAGCCGACCTGGCGCGCAAACTGGGTTACAACGCGGCGCAAATAGATCGCCTGCTGGATATTGGCTATGCCTCCAAAGTGGAAGCGCTGGAGCAGGCGTTATACCTGCTGGGTCATGAAATCCGGCTGACGGTCAACGCAATCAACGGGAAATAAATATTATCGCGGCGGGCTAAATATTCTCCGTTTTACGCCGATGTAATCGCTACCCAATAACAATAAAGGTAGTAAAGGCCAAAATGGAGTGGAGCCGCCGTAATATCTGGTGCGTTATTCTGCTGACGTGCCTTGTCTTCTGGGCCATGCTGCTGACCGGCATCAACGCCGTCGCCTAAGCCTTCCCCACCCGACCTGCAAACATGACAAAGCCCGTAGAAGCGGGCTTTATTGCCTGTTTGCCATAAAACCGGATGACAATGAAAAGTGTGTAAAAACAGTAATCAGCGGTTAAAAAATGCGCAAAAAGTGTGATCAAAAACACAGTATTGAAATCAAGCGTGAATTGGGAGTACATTAGCGCCGATCCTGTCGTGGTTGCTGCCCAGTCTGCAGCAAGCGAAACGCGACGACCGGAATGCCGCTAATTCAAGCCATTGTTGTTATTGATAAACAACCCGCTGATGCTGATTGGCATTCCTTATAATACTCAGCACAACAATCGGGATCGTTGGCTTGCGAGGAACTCCATAGGGGAGTGATTTGTGAAATATTTTCTGATGGGCGTTTCATTCATGCTGGTTGCATGGGTCGGCACTTTCATGCTGATGGTTGCTTAACGGTAACCGTACCGGGAACATGGACAAAGGGGCGCATTAGCGCCCCTTTGTTGTTTTACCGCCAACGGGCAGTTTATTTCACCGCGCTTTTCGCCGCCTTGACCGATGGCGCAATCAGCCCATCGGCACGGAACATCGCTTTGATACCCCGCACCGCCTGCCGGATCCGATCCTGATTTTCGATCAAGGCAAAGCGCACGTGATCGTCACCATAGTCGCCAAAACCAATGCCCGGCGATACGCAGACTTTGGCCTCCGCCAGCAGGCGCTTGGCAAACTCCAGCGATCCGAGATGCGCATAGGGCTGCGGGATTTTCGCCCACACGTACATTGACGCTTTCGGGTTTGCCACCATCCAGCCGGCTTCGTGCAGGCCCTTTACCAGTACGTTGCGACGCTGGCGATATTGTTCGGCAATATCGCGCACGCATTGCTGATCGCCTTCCAACGCGGCAATCGCTGCCACCTGGAGTGGCGTAAAGGTGCCATAGTCGTGATAACTCTTGATGCGCGCCAGCGCGCTCACCAGTTCCGGATTACCAACCATAAAGCCGATGCGCCAACCGGCCATGTTGTAACTTTTCGACAGAGTAAAGAACTCCACCGCAATGTCTTTGGCGCCGGGCACCTGCATGATCGACGGCGCTTTCCAGCCGTCATAAACGATGTCGGCGTAGGCCAGATCGTGGATTACCAACACGTTGTACTGCTTCGCCAGTTCCACCACCCGCTCAAAGAAATCAAGCTCCACGCACTGCGCGGTCGGGTTGGAGGGGAAGCCGAGGATCATCATTTTTGGCCGCGGAATGGTTTCGCGGATCGCACGTTCCAGCTCGCCAAAGAAGTCGCCGCCTTCCACCAGCGGCACCGAACGAACCTGCGCACCGGCGATGACCGCTCCGTAAATATGGATCGGATAGCTCGGGTTCGGCACCAGCACGGTATCGCCGTGATCGAGCGTCGCCAGCATCAGGTGCGCCAGCCCCTCTTTCGAGCCAATGGTAACGATGGCTTCGTCTTCCGGATCGATTTCCACCTGGTAGCGTTCGGCATACCAGCGTGAAATAGCGCGGCGCAGGCGTGGAATGCCGCGCGAGGTTGAATAGCCATGAGTATCGTCGCGCTGCGCCACGGTGCACAGTTTCTCAACGATGTGCGGCGGCGTCGGGCCATCGGGGTTGCCCATGCTGAAATCGATAATATCCTCGCCGCGACGGCGTGCGGCCATCTTCAGTTCGGCGGTGATGTTGAATACATAAGGGGGAAGACGTTCAATACGCGTAAAGCGGCGTGGACTGTTATTGTCAGCCATAGGATCCTCGAAGATACGTTAGCGCCCGGACCGTCCGAGCGACGCTGGCCAATTTTTGGCCTGACGACGAACATATCGCAGCGCCGACAGGCTGTCGAGTCTCCTGGCGCAATTTTTTACTTTTTGGCAACAGCGTATTCATTCGCCAGCAAGCCAAGCTGCCAGTCGTTACACCATTGCCCTGCCAGACGGAAATTATCGCGCAGCGTGCCTTCAAGCTGAAAACCACAGCTTTCCAGCAGACGCCGCGACGCAATGTTACCTTCGGTTACCGTGGCGTTGAGCTTGTGAAAACCGCAAGCGTGGAAAGCAAAGTCCACCAGCTTGCGCAGCGATTCTTTACCGTAGCCCTTGCCCTGACCCACCGGCAGGCTGGCAAAGCCCACCTCCGCCTGCTGAAACGGCAGCCATTCGGCACGTAAGCCGGTCAATCCCAGCGCAGCGCCGCTGGCCTTTTCACGCATCACCAGGCACAACCAGTGTTGACTATGTTTGTTCCAGGCCGGTAATCGACCGGCAAAGCGCGCATGGATTTCCGCCTCGTCCAGCGGGTCGGCCAGATAACGAATCACCTGTGGGTCACGATACAGCTGCAAAAACAGCGGCCAGTCTTCTTCAGTCAGGCTGTGCAGCATCAGCCGTTCTGTTTCCAGTTTCATGCTTTACCTCCGAAAAGCGAAAAAGGGGAAGTTACGAATGAAAGACAACCCTTTATTTTCCGCAATTAAATTTAGATAATCGTTAACGTCAAAACAACAAAACCATAACCCTTTACCCCGGTATCCGACAACACCTGCCGCCGTCGCCGGCGACATGAGGAGAACATCATGGCATCACTGGTCATTGACGATATTCCAACCGCCATTAAACGCGTCAAACAGCAATTGCGTCAGGCTTTGCCCAACTATCACCAGGTTTTCCTGGCGCTGGAGGACAACATCCGCCAACAGGTGGAACAGATCCGCAGTGAACTGGCCGCCGGGCAGAACCCGGTACCGCAAATTGACGCGGAAGACATTCTGCAACAGCGCGTCAGCCAACGGCAGATAGCCTTGATCAAACAACGCGGCGCCTGTGCCATTCGCGGCGTCTTTCCCCGCGATCAGGCCGTAGAGTGGAACCGTGAAATTGGTGACTATCTGGAGCGCAATAACTTCGTCGAACGGCTGAAAAACGCCGCCGAAGACAACTACTTTGGCAAGCTGGCCGCCAGCAAACCGCAGATTTACGGCATTTACTGGTCAAAGCCGCAGGTAGAGGCCCGTCAGGATCAACGCATGCATGCGGTGCAGGTGTTCCTCAACGGCCTGTGGGAAACCGAAAGCAACGGCAAACAGCACTTCGATCCGCAGCGCGTCGCTACCTACGCCGACCGTACGCGCCGCCGCCCGCCAAATTCGTCCTCGCTCGGCCTGTCACCGCACGTCGACAGCGGCACTATCGAACGCTGGCTGGATGAAAACTTCCGCTACGTTTACCGCCACGTTTTTTCCGGTGATTGGCAGCAATACGATCCGTTTGCCGCCGATGGCCGCACCGCAGTGCGTGAAATCGCCTCGCCGGCGGTCTGTTCGATGTTCCGCACCTTCCAGGGCTGGACCGCACTGACACCGCAGCGCACCAATGCCGGCACGCTGAATCTGGTGCCGATCGCCAACGCCATGGCCTATATCTTGCTGCGCGCCCTGCAAGATGACGTCGCCGACGACGATCTGTGCGACGCCGCGCCGGGCCGAGCCTTGTCGATTTCCGAAAAATGGCATCCCCTTTTACTGCAAGGGATTTCCCCTATTCCCGATTTAGAACCTGGTGATACGGTATTCTGGCACTGTGACGTGATCCATGCGGTGGAAAACCAGCACAATGGTGAATTCGACAGCAACGTGATGTATATCGCCGCCGCGCCAGGCTGCGAGAAAAACGACGCCTATCTGCAACGCCAGTTGCCGAGCTTCCTGACTGGCCGCACACCGCCAGACTTTGCCCCGGATGATTTCGAGGTGGACTTTGTCGGCCGGGCAACCGAAGCCTTGCTCACGCCGTTGGGCAGAACGCAACTGGGCATCAAATAATCGCCTCCGCGCGCAGACTGCTGGCCGGCGCGCGCTTTTGTCCTCTGGCGGCTGGCCGGATCCGGCAGCGGCGGCGAGCATCGCCTCAGCCCTGACAGGCCGAGGCGGTTCTGGGCGTCGCCCGCGCTGTGATATACTTGCCGCATCTTTTCGCCGCAGCGAGTACCGGTTGTGCACTCAGTTTTTGAAATGCTGTTAGCGGTGTTCGATCGCGCCGCACTGATGTTGATTTGCCTGTTTTTCCTCACCCGCACCCGGCAGTTCCGGCAATTACTGCAAAAAGAGCATCATACGCCGCTGGAACTGGCGGCGGTAACCGCCATCTTTTCGCTGTTCGCCATTTTCAGTACCTATTCCGGCATTAACGTCGAAGGATCGCTGGTCAACGTGCGCGTTATCGCCATCATGGCGGGCGGCATCCTGTTCGGCCCCTGGGTAGGTATCGTCACCGGCATCATCGCCGGTACGCACCGCTATCTGATCGATATCGACGGCATTACCTCGGTCCCCTGCCTGATCACCAGTATCATCGCCGGTATCTGCGCGGCGTATATCCACCTGAAGGTCAAGAAGGAACAGCGCTGGCGGGTGGGCATCCTCGGCGGCATGCTATGTGAAAGCCTGACCATGTTGTTGATCGTACTGTGGGCCAGGCCCACCGAGCTCGGGCTGGACATCGTGGCGAAAATCGCCCTGCCGATGATCCTCGGTACCGTCTGTATAGGCCTGATCGTGCTGCTGGTGCAAAGCGTCGAGGATGAAAAAGAGGTGATCGCCGCGCGGCAGGCCAAGCTGGCGCTGGATATTGCTCGTAAAACGCTGCCGTACTTTCGTAATTTCAACAGTGAATCGCTGAGCACTATCTGTGAAATTATCCGCCGCGATATTCAGGCGGATGCGGTGGCGATGACCGATACCCAACGCGTGCTGGCCTACGTCGGCATTGGCGAAGAGCATTATCCGGTGGGCCGTGAAAGCCTGAGCCGCGTGACGCGTGAAAGCCTGCGCCACGGCAAGATCATCATAAAAAACAACCTGGAAAACCCGGCTACGCCGCAGATACATTCACAATTGGTGATCCCGCTATGGGAAAAGGGCGAGGTCAGCGGTACGTTGAAAATTTACTACTGCCACGCCCACCAGATCACCAACACGCTGAAGGTGATGGCCGTCGGACTATCGCAGATTATCTCGACACAAATGGAAGTATCACGTATTGAACAGCTGCGCCAAATGGCCGACAAAGCCGAAATGCGCGCGCTGCAAAGCAAGATCAACCCGCACTTTCTGTTCAACGCGCTGAACGCCATTTCATCATCGATTCGCATCAATCCGGACATCGCACGTCAGTTGATCATCAACCTGTCGCGCTATCTGCGTTACAATCTGGAGCTCAGCGACGAACTGATTGATATCCGCAAGGAACTGCACCAGATCCAGGATTATATCGCCATCGAGCAGGCGCGGTTCGGCAGCAAGCTGACGGTGATTTATGACGTGGACGACGATATTGCGGTGCGCATCCCCAGTCTGCTGATCCAGCCATTGGTGGAAAATGCCATTGTGCACGGCATACAGCCCTGCAAAGGCAAAGGAGTCGTGGTGATTGCGGTAAAAGATTTGGCTGACCGGGTCAAGATTTCGGTAAAGGACACCGGTAACGGCATCAGTCAGCAGGTCATCGACCGCGTAGCGCGCAACGAAATGCCTGGCCATAATATCGGCTTGCTCAACGTGCATCATCGCGTATCGCTGCTGTATGGCGAAGGCTTGCAGATCCGGCGCCTGGAGCCGGGCACCGAAATTTCATTTGTCATCACCAAAAACGGCAACAAACTGCATCACGACGCTGCCGTATTACCGGCGGGGGAACATTGATGAAAGCCATAATTGTCGAAGATGAATTTCTCGCACAGGAAGAGCTGCATTATCTGATCAAGAAACACAGCAACATCAGCATCGAAGCGACCTTCGAAGACGGGCTGGACGTGCTGAAATACCTGCAGAATCACCAGGTGGACGCCATTTTCCTCGACATCAACATTCCGTCGCTTGACGGCGTGCTGCTGGCGCAAAACATCAGTAAATTCGCGCAGCGCCCCTCGATTATCTTCATTACTGCCTACAAGGAACATGCGGTAGAAGCGTTTGAAATCGAGGCCTTTGATTACATTCTCAAGCCCTATCACGAAGCGCGTATCATTACCATGCTGCAAAAGCTGGAAGCCCTGCATCAGCGGCCCGCGGCGGTAACGACGCAGGAACAGACGACACCGGCCGGGCGCAGCAATTTCAGCATCAATCTGATCAAAGACGAACGGATTATCGTCACCGACATTAACGAAATCTATTACGCCGCCGCCGACGAGAAGGTGACGCGCGTCTACACGCGCCGCGAACAGTTCGTGATGCCGATGAATATTACCGAATTTTACAGCCGGTTGCCGGAAGAGCACTTCTTCCGTTGTCATCGTTCCTACTGCGTCAATCTGTCGAAGATCCGCGAAATCGTGCCGTGGTTTAACAACACCTATATTTTGCGGCTAAGCGATCTGGAATTTGAAGTTCCGGTCAGCCGCAGCAAGGTCAAGGAATTCCGCAAACTGATGCGTCTATGATGTTTGCCGGCGCAGACCGTCTCAGCGCTGCGCTGGCTCCCTCGTTGCCAATCCTCTCCCTGTTCCCCCTGCCAACAGTGTGCAAAAAGCAAAAATCGTTACGATGTTTGATGTAGATCACATGGTAAACCCGGCATTTCACCCCCTTTTTAGCGCTAAATCGGCAACTCAAGCATCTCCTGATGCATTTCATTCCCTTGTTGGTGCAACTCATTCCCGATCCGCCAAGCCAGGATATTGCCAGACTTATACTAAGCCCATTCCGCGGGAGGACAGCCTACCCGCAAATTTATGGGCTATGCACACAGGAGAAACCGGCCATGACCAGCAAACCGGTAAATCGCAGCTTTATCGTTTTTGGCACCATCGTTTGCCAAATGGGACTCGGCACCATCTACACCTGGAGTTTATTCAACCAGCCGCTGGTCGATAAGTTCCACTGGGGTCTGGCCGACGTCGCCACCACCTTCTCCATAACCAGTTTCTTTCTGGCGTTCGCCACGCTGTTCGCCGGTAAATTGCAGGAACGCTTCGGCATTCGCAACCTGACGCTGGCGTCCGGTATCCTGGTAGGACTGGGCCTGATTGCCAGCGCTCACGTCAGCTCGCTGGACATGATTTATCTGCTGGCCGGGGTGGTTGTGGGCTTCGCGGTCGGTATCGCCTACATTTCCACGCTGTCTAATCTGATCAAATGGTTCCCGGCCAACAAAGGGCTGATTTCCGGTATTTCGGTCGGTGCTTTCGGCAGCGGCAGCCTGCTGTTCAAATACGTCAACGCCACGTTGATCGCTGAGGTTGGCGTGTCTGCCGCCTTCTTCTACTGGGGTACGATCGTTATGGCGCTGATCGTGTTTGGCTCAATGTTGCTCAAAGAACCCGCTGCCAGCGCATCGACCAATACCGCCGCCGGCCTGGGGAACGACTACAGCGTGCGCCAGATGCTGGCCACCAAAGAAGCCTATCTGCTGTTCGCGATTTTCTTCTCTGCCTGCATGAGCGGCCTGTATCTGATTGGCATCGTCAAGGATATGGGGGTGCAATTGGCGGGAATGGATTTGGCTACCGCCGCCAACACCGTTTCCGCCGTGGCTATCTTTAATACCGCAGGCCGTATTATTCTGGGCACCCTGTCGGATAAAGTGGGTCGCATGCGCGTTATCAGTTTCACCATGCTGGTTACCATGCTGGCGATTGTCGCGCTGAGCTTCTTCACCCTGAGCCATACCCTGTTCTTCCTGTGCGTCGGCGCGGTTGCCTTCTGTTTCGGCGGCAACATTACCGTCTTCCCTGCGATTGTCGGTGATTTCTTTGGCCTGAAAAACCACAGCAAAAACTATGGCATCATCTATCAGGGTTTCGGTCTGGGTGCGCTGGCCGGCTCGTTTATCGCCAAATACTTCGGCGGTTTCCACGCCACCTTTATGGTGATAGGTGTGCTGTCACTGGTGTCACTGCTGATTACGCTGTTTATCAGCGCACCGCAGGCGGCAGCACAAACAACCGACGACACCGCAACGCCAGCGCTGGCAAAAGCAGAACACGCCTGACAAGCAGCATGATTAAAAAGCCGGTCAGCGTCACTGACCGGCTTTTTGCTGGTAGAAGATAATCGGTGCGAAGACCCGCCAGGCCCCGTGACTACAGACGCATACCCAGCGTTTGCCGCAGATGAGCGCCGGCCCCCAGCAGCCCCGGCTGCGCATGGGTGATCATAAATACCGGGATGTCGTGCACATAGTCCTTAAAGCGCCCCTTATCCTCAAACGCCGCGCGGAAGCCGGACGCTTTGAAAAACTCCATAAAGCGCGGCACGATACCGCCAGCGATATACACGCCGCCAAAGGTACCTAGATTCAACGCCAGGTTGCCGCCAAAGCGCCCAAGGATCACGCAAAACAGTGACAGCGCGCGGCGGCAATCCGTACAGCTGTCAGCAAGTGCACGCTCGGTCACGTCCTTCGGTGCCAGGTTTTCCGGCATACGATCGTCGGCCTTGACGATCGCGCGATACAGATTGACCAAACCTGGGCCAGACAGCACCCGTTCGGCAGAAACGTGGCCCACCTCGGCACGCAATACCTCCAGAATGATGTCTTCCTCTTCGCTGTTGGGCGCAAAGTCCACATGGCCGCCCTCACCCGGCAGGCTCACCCAACGACCGTCAACCTGTACCAGGTGCGACACGCCCAGACCGGTACCGGCGCCGTACACCGCAATCGGTTTATCCTGTTGCGCCTGGCCGCCGCCAAACTGCATCACGTCGGCGGCAGTCAGCATCGGGATCGCCATGGAGACCGCGGTAAAATCGTTGATCACTTCCAGGTGGTTCAGCCTCAGGCTGGTCTTCATCTCTTTGATTGAAAACGCCCAGCTATGGTTGGTCATCGCCACCCAATCGTCGGTCACCGGGCAGGCAATGGCGATGCAGGCATCTTGTACTTCGGCCTGGTGTTCGGCCAGATAGTGGTGAATCACCGCTTCGAGGCTGTCGAACTCCAAGCCGGAATAGGTTTTCGCCTGGGTAATTTCACCCGTCGCGACAGTGCACAGCGCCAGGCGGGCATTAGTGCCGCCAACATCACCTACGAGGGCATAGGTCATCAGTGTTTTCTCCGCAATATTTAAAGGCAAATACAAACTGCACTCACTGTAAAATTCCGCAGAGAAAACAACAATCGTCATCGTTACGCTAACTGGTCAATAGCGATCTTGATCACAAAAAACGTTTCAGCCGAGCCGTTTGACCGGTTTTCCTGCGGGTTGAAACAAATTGCGGCAAAAAATGCCTCTTCTGTGCTGTTCAGCTGCGTCCGGGGTTGGCAAAATGCCTCAAACAGCCTATATAACACTCCGCTGACGCCGCTTGTTGCGCGCACCCAGCGAAGGCTGATGCACCAAGTCATCACCCAATCAGCTCCCCCTGCGACGCAGGGATTATTGACAAGGGATCCCTGCATGCTGCATCCGCGCGCCACGACAATGCTGACCTTTGCTCTGCCTGCCATTATTATCGGCTCTGCCGCCAGCCTGGTGCTGATTCTGGTGATGAGAGTGGCCGCCGCGCTGCAAAACCTCCTGTGGTCACGGCTGCCTGCCCTGCTCAACCTGGATGTGCACTCGCCATGGTGGACCATTGGCGTACTGACGCTTACCGGCATCGCCGTCGGGTTGATTATTCGCTATATGCCCGGCCATGCCGGCCCGGATCCGGCCACCGAATCGCTGATCGGTTTGCCGATCCCGCTGTCCGCCATTCCCGGGCTGTTATTGGCGTTGCTGGCAGGCTTGGCCGGCGGCGTCAGTCTGGGGCCGGAAAATCCGATTACTGCCATCAATATCGCGTTGGCAACGGCAATCGGTGCTCGCCTGCTGCCGAAAGTCCCACAGGTGGACTGGATTATCCTGGCGGCGGCCGGCACTATCGGCGCCCTGTTTGGCACGCCGGTGGCGGCGGCGCTGGTTTTCTCGCAAATGCTGGCCAGTAACGGCAATGTTCCGTTGTGGGATCGGCTGTTCGCTCCGCTAATGGCGGCAGCGGCCGGCGCAGTGACTACGCAGCTATTCTTCACGCCCGATTTCTCTTTGCAACTGGCCCCCTATGACGTCACGCGCCTGGCGGATATCTTCAGCGGTGCGGTGGTGGCGCTGATCGCCATTGCGCTCGGTATGGCGGCCCTATGGTGCTTCCCACATCTGCATCGGATGTTCCATTCGTTGAAGCACCCGGTGTTGGCGCTGGGGTTGGCAGGCTTTCTACTGGGCATGTTGGGGTTGATCGGCGGCGACGTCACGCTGTTCAAAGGGGTAGACGAAATGAAGCGCCTGGCGACCGGCGACGATTTTACCGTCAGCGCGCTGTTGATTGTCACTCTGACCAAGCTGGCGGCGTTGGTGATTGCCGCAGCCAGCGGTTTTCGCGGCGGCCGGATCTTCCCGGCGGTGTTTATCGGCGTTGCGCTTGGCCTGATGCTGCATCAGCACGTACCGGCGGTGCCGGCGGCCATCACCGTTTCCTGCGCTATTTTGGGGCTGGTGCTGGTGGTTTCACGCGACGGATGGCTCAGCCTGTTTATGGCGGCGGCGGTGGTACCGGATCTGCACCTGCTGCCGGTGTTGTGTATCGTTATGTTGCCGGCCTGGCTGATACTGGCGGGCAAGCCGCTGATGCTTATCTCGCAGCCCCGCCCGCCGCGCGAGCATGATGAATAAACGCGTTCAGGCCAGCGCGTATTGTGCCGCCGCGCGGGCATGAATCGCCGTGGTGTCGAACACCGGCACCGAGGCGTCCTGTGCGCCAACCAGCAGACCAATTTCGGTACAGCCGAAGATAATGCCCTGTGCGCCCTGAAGTTCCAGATTGCCGATAATGCGCCGATATTCATCACGCGAAGAGGCGTTGATTTTCCCCAGACACAGTTCGTCGTAAATAATACGGTGGATAATATCGCGATCGGCGGACACCGGCGTGACAACCTCGATGCCAAAACGCGCCTGCAGGCGCCCGCGATAAAAATCCTGCTCCATGGTAAAGCGCGTACCCAACAGCCCGACGCGACGAATGCCTTGTTGACGTACCTGCGCTGCGGTGGCATCGGCGATATGGATCAGCGGTAAACCACTGGCCTGCTCAATAACATCCGCCACCTTATGCATGGTATTGGTGCAGATGACAATGGCTTCTGCGCCAGCAGCACGCAGCGAGACAGCCGCCGCCGCCAACAGTTGCCCGGCGCCTTGCCAGTCTCCCTGATGTTGCAGACGTTCAATCTGATGGAAATCGACGCTGTACAGCACCAGCCTGGCTGAATGCAGGCCACCCAGTTGCCGTTTGACCTGCTCGTTGATCATCCGGTAGTACGGAATGGTGGATTCCCAGCTCATCCCTCCCAATAAACCCAGTACCTTCATTGCCTTCTCCTCATGCTACGCGGTAGCTGTGACCGACCTTACCCATGCGGCTGCACGTTGACGATAGCTTATTTCACCGCCAGACGCGCCTCGACCCAACGCTGACGCAGCGTATCGTACAACCAGTTATAGGCCATGGTATACGGCAGGAAGAACAGGAAAAAGCCCAGTTCCAGCATAAATGCCTGTACCAGCGTCAGGTTTAGCATAAACGCGGCAATCGGCACGCCAATCAGCACAAAACCGGCTTCAAAACCGAACGCATGCAGCGCACGCACCTTGAGGGTGCGCACCACCCGGTTTACCGGCCACAGACGGTCAAACGCCGTGTTATAAATCATATTCCACAGCATGGCGACGCTGGACAGCATCACCGCCAGCGCCCCCACCTGCATCATCGAACGGTTCATCAACCATGCACCGATCGGCGCACAGATCAACACCGCGATCGCCTCAAACCCTACCGCATGGACCACACGTTCAGCGAAAGACTTGTTTTGCAATTGCATATATCACCTGACATAGATTGTTTTTGGAAAAGTCAGGTGATTATCATCGGTTTTTACCGTAGATTAAAAATAGGTTCCATCTAGAAAATAGATACTTTATGCATTATTCACCGGAAGCATTACACGCTTTTGTCGAGGCAGCCGCGCTGGGGTCATTTTCCGCCGCGGCGCGCAAACTGCGCAAAAGCCAGTCCACCATCAGCACCGCGATCGCTAACCTGGAAGCGGACCTGGGCCTGACGCTGTTCGACAGGCAGAGCCGTCAGCCGGTGCTTACCGCCGCCGGGCGCAAGGTACTGGGTCATGTGCAAGAGATCCTCGCCGCCAGCGAACGGCTGGATGCGTTAAGTATCCGTCTGGCCGATCGCATCGAACCCCGCTTGACGATCGTCTTTTCCGACACATATCAACCCAATCATCACGACAGCTTGATGCGGCATTTTGAGCGGCGTTATCAGGACATTGAGCTGGAGTGCATGATTGCCGAAGGCAGTGACGTGCTGGAGCTGTTACAGAGCGGCCGGGCACATCTTGGCATGCTGGCGGTACAGGCGTCCTATCCCCCGGATATCGCGGTGGCCCGTCTGCCGGAGCAAACCGAAATGGGGATTTTTGTCGCCCGGGATCACCCATTGGCACGGCTTGAGACGGTATCGCAGGAACAATTGGCCAGCGACCGCCAGCTGTATCTCAACACCTATTCTGCCAATGCCAACAAACCGCAGGGGCGCGTGTGGTCGGCGCCAAGTTATCTGATGCTGTTGGAAATGGCGGAGCAAGGCTTCGGCTGGGCGATTTTGCCGCACTGGCTGGTCAGGCAATACGGCCAGGAGCGTTTGCAGCCGTTGCCGTTGCGCGGCTGGCCAATGCGCATTTCGGTCGACGCGGTGTGGTCACGCCTTACCCCACCAGGACCGGCGGGGTTTTGGCTATTGGAGCGCCTGCAGGAAAGCGCCGAGGATCAGGCGGCAGCATTACGCACCTGAATGGCGCGTGACACGCTGTCGAGCAGTTCCGGGATGTCCATCTTCGGCAATATCACCTCGATGAATGCCAGCCGATCGCAGTCGTTCACCTCACTCAGCGCGGCGCGTAACGACGCCGGCTCGCTAACGCGCAGCGCCTTCACTCGCTGTCCATCGCCCATCGCCTGCGGTAACAGCGTCCAGTTCCAGGCGGCGATATCGTTATAACGCTGCTCTGGCCCATGAATGGCACGCTCGACGGTATAACCGTCATTATTCAGCAGGAAGATGATCGGCTTTTGCCCATCACGCAACATCGACCCCAGTTCCTGAGCCGTCAACTGGGCTGAACCGTCACCTATCAGCAATATCACTCGACGTTCCGGCTCTGCGGTCTGCGCACCAAACGCCGCCGGCAGGGTATAGCCGATCGAGCCCCACAGCGGCTGCACGATAAAATGGCACCCTTGCGGCAGCGTCAGCGCCGCTGCGCCAAAACTGGCGGTGCCCTGTTCCGCCAGCACGATATCGCCGGGACGCAGAAAATCCTGTACCTGCTGCCAGAAACCATGCTGATCGAGCCCGCCGCCGCGCGACTGCGGCAATGGCGTACGCGCGATGGCGGGTAATGTCCATTGCCGGCACAGCGACAACGTTAACTGATGCAGCGCGATCACTGCATCGCGCATCGGGATCTGGCTGAATACCTGCTGGCCGACGCGTGCTTCAAACGGTTGGATATCAATGCATTTGTCCGCTGGCAAACTGTGGCTAAATCCGGCGGTAATGGTGTCAGTTAAGCGCACGCCGATATTGATGATCGCATCAGCGCCTTCGATCAACTGCTTGACCGGCGGGGCACTGGCTGCACCGGCATAGGTGCCGGTAAAAGCGGGGTGGGTTTCATCCAGCACGCCTTTTCCCATCAACAGCGTGGCATGGGGGATGGAAACTTCCTGCATCCATTGACCCAAGGCTTGCTGCGCGCCAAAACGCTCGGCGAGAAAATCCGCCAGCAGCGACACTCGCTGTGCAGCTTGCAACCGTACGCGCGCTGCCTCGACAAAGGCCTGTAATGACGCGGCAGACAGGTTGGGCTGCCGCAGCATCAGCGGTGCCGGGCGTGAAGCCAGCGGCGCCTGCGCCACGTCGCTTGGCAATAGCAGATACACCGGCCGACGTTCAAACAGCGCGGTAGTCAGCAGTCGATCGATTTCTGCTTCAGCGTTGGCCGCCGTCAGGCTGGCCTGCGCAATAGTGACCTCTTTGGCCATGCGGGCAAAATGGCCGAAGTCGCCGTCACCCAGCGAATGGTGCAACAGCTCCCCACTGCGCTGGCAACGCAACGTTGGCGCGCCAACAATGTGGATCACCGGCAGATATTCCGCGTAACTGCCGGCAACCCCATTGATGGCGCTGAGTTCCCCTACGCCAAAGGTGGTCAGCATTGCGGCTGCGGGTTTGCAGCGGGCATAGCCATCCGCCGCGTATGCCGCATTAAGCTCGTTGGCGCAGCCAACCCAGGTTACCTGCGGATGATCGATCACGTAATCGAGAAACTGCAAATTGTAATCACCGGGCACGCCAAACAAGTGACCAATACCCATCTGTGCAAGTCGGTCGAGAAGATAGTTAGCCACCGTATAATTCTTGATCATGATATTTACCTGCCCGATGATAGGAATATTAGTATTTAGTATTGAATATCCCGGCGAAATTTCGAGCTTTATGGCAAATAACCTCTTGGAAACCCTACTTTACATGGTTGCACCGGCAGCAGGCAGCCAGATGTAACCATTAATCAACGTTATCTCCACGCAAGTTAACGTGATCCGGACCGCAGGCAATCGTTGTGAAAACGCATACACTAAAGTATTTCCCCCTCCTGCAAGGCAGAAATTGATATGGTTTATCAGGCAGATGCTTCCCGTTATCACACCATGGAATACCGACGCTGCGGACGCAGCGGGCTGAAATTGCCGGCGATCTCACTGGGCTTATGGCATAACTTTGGCGATAACTCGCTGTATGACAATGCACGCAACCTGGTGCGCCGGGCGTTCGATCTGGGCATCACCCATTTTGATCTGGCCAATAACTATGGCCCGCCTCCCGGCTCCGCCGAAGCGGTTTTTGGCCGCTTTCTGCATGCCGATCTGCGCGCCTATCGCGATGAACTGATCGTGTCGTCAAAAGCCGGCTACACCATGTGGCCAGGCCCTTATGGCGACTGGGGCTCAAAAAAATACCTGGTCGCCAGCCTCGATCAAAGTCTGCAACGACTGGGGCTGGATTATGTGGATATCTTTTATCATCACCGACCGGATCCGGATACGCCGTTGGAAGAAACCATGGCGGCGCTGGATTTACTGGTGCGGCAAGGCAAGGCGCTGTATGTCGGCCTGTCGAATTATCCGGCTGAACGGGCACGTGAGGCGTTCGCCCTGCTGCAACAGCTTGGCACACCCTGTGTGATCCACCAGCCCAGATACTCAATGTTCGAGCGCGGTATTGAAGCGGAGCTGTTGGACACGCTGGCTGACCATGGCGTCGGTTCCATCGCCTTCTCCCCGCTGGCAGGCGGCGTGCTGACCGATCGCTATTTGCATGGCATACCGCAAGATTCGCGAGCTGCCGGCGACAGCAAGTTCCTGCAGCCGGAGCAACTGACCGAAGAAAAGCTGGCAAAAGTACGCCGCCTCAATGCGTTGGCCGAGCAGCGTGGGCAAAAACTGTCTCAGATGGCACTGGCCTGGGTGCTACGCAACGATCGTGTGACCTCGGTGCTGATCGGCGCCAGTAAAACCGGCCAAATAGAAGATGCGGTCGGCATGCTGGCCAATCGCAGCTTTAGCCCACAGGAGATCGAGGCAATCGACGCCATTCTTCTGTAAACGATTACACCCCGCCGTTGTAACCGATGTCGGGGTGTGGTTACTTTAGATAAATCTTAATTCGTTGCCACAGCACGGTTTTCAGATTCTCCCTCAGATTCTTTATTCGTCGATAGCGATAATATGCAGACAGATTAACTATAAGGCCGGGTTACCTCCCCGCAGGGCATCAAGCGAGCACAGGCTACGCGTGACTGGCATACGGGAATCTTTATCACGGTGAGCCGCCAACAGGAGAAAGCATGTTTAAACCTCTGCTACTGGCCGCTATCTTAGTGGCAACCACAGCCCCTCTGGCACAACAGGCACAGGCTGAAGGCCTCAACATTGATTTGATGCCCGGCGTTTCATTACGTATTGGCGATCAGGATCGGCGCGGCAATTATTGGGATGGCCATGACTGGCGCGATCGTGACTGGTGGGAAAACCACCGTGGGCGTTATCAGGGAGAACGCAGCCGCCGGGGATATTACTGGGACGGCTATCGCTGGCGTGATGGCGACTACTGGCGCAAAAACTACTATTACCATGATGGTCGCTATCACAAATATGATAAGCACCATTATAAAAAGCATCATAAACACAAGCATCATCATCACGACCACGACGACGATTAAATGCAAAAGGGCGCAATTACGCGCCCTTTCTGCTGCCGGAAGCGGTTAGAACAAACTGCTGATCAGCAGATAGCCATTCAGCCCCACTACGATTAATACAATCAGCCAGCCGATATTCTGTATGGATCTACTGTTAACCATATCGCCCATCAGTTCCCGGTTGCCGGTGAAACGCAGCAGTGGCACCAACGCCAACGCGATACCAAAGCTCAGCAATACCTGGCTGAGCACCAGGATGCGCGTCGCGTCCATTCCCATCAGGATCACGATAAATGACGGCAGCATGGTCACCACGCGCCGCACCCACAGCGGAATATAAAAACGCACGAACCCCTGCATTACCACCTGCCCCGCCAACGTGCCGACCACGGTGGAAGACAGCCCTGCCGCCACCAGGCTTAGACCGAATACCGTTGCAGCGGCGTGCCCCAGCAGCGGTTGCAAGGTCAGGTAGGCTTGATCGAGATCGGCGATGCCGCTATGGCCGCTAAAATGGAAGGCCGCAGCGGCAGTGGCCATCATCGCCAGGTTGACAAAACCGGCGATGGTCATGGCAATCGCCACGTCTACCTTGGTTGATGCGTAACGTTCCGCCTTCGAATTTTTACCCGCGGTTTGCGTCAGCGAAGAGTGCAGATAGATCACGTGCGGCATAATGGTGGCACCAAGCACGCCGGCTGCCAGAAACACCGCATCGCCGTTAGGCAGATCGGGAATGGCCATGCCTTTGATCAGACCGCTCAACTGCGGCTGCGAGAATACCAGCTCGACAATGTAAGCAGCGGCAACGAACAGCAGCAGGCCACCGATCACCAGTTCAAGCGGTTTCTGCCCGCGTTTTTGCAACATCAGGATCAGGAAGGTGGCGATACCGGTCAGCACTGCCCCTTCTAGCAGGGTAACGCCGAGCAGCAGTTTAAAGCCTATCGCCGCACCGATAAATTCGGCCAAATCCGTGGCCATGGCGATGATTTCCGCCTGAACCCAATAGGCCCATACCGCCGGCCGTGGAAAACGGTCGCGGATATGTTCGGCAAGGTTCTTGCCAGTGGCGATGCCTAGCTTGGCAGACAATAGCTGGATTAACATCGCCATGATGTTGGCCCACACCACCACCCAAAGCAGTTTGTAGCCAAAGGAAGCGCCGGATTGGATGTTGGTGGCAAAGTTACCGGGATCGATATAGCCGATGGCGGCGATAAACGCCGGACCCATCAAAGAAAGTTTGATCTTCCTGGACGGGCGGTTGGTGGAGGATGAAGTAACCGCACGGCTGTTCAACATATCGTTTAGCCCTTACTAATATTAAGCTTACCGTAATCATAGCAAAGTGATAATAATTATCAATTGCATTTAGAGAGGTGATGCTTATCCCTGTGATAGACGGCGACGAAGGCCTTACGAACATATCGCAGCTATTTCAACAAGTTTCTTGCCGCTGGCGTTGGCCAGAAACAGAACGAAGTACGCCTGATAATCAAATTAGCACAAAAATGCTACCAATGGGCATAATTATTAACATCTTGATTTGGAGTGCTTTACTGGACTACTTTAAGAAGAATCCCACTATCAGTTTCTATATTTGCAATCGATGTCTCGTTTTTAAACGTAGCGTTACATAGAATGACAACCGAAATTTAGCCTGCCTCAAATTTGGAGCAAACATGTCCCATATTGCGCACTTTGCGTTGGCGTTAGTGGTCGTAACGATTTTGGCATTACTGGTATGCCGCGATCGCAAAAGCATCCGCATTCGCTATGTTATTCAATTATTGGTTATCGAAGTATTATTGGCCTACTTTTTCCTGCATTCGGAAGCGGGCCTGGGCTTCGTCAAAGGGTTCGCCGCCCTGTTTGATAAACTCCTCGGATTTGCAGGTCAAGGGACTGATTTTGTCTTCGGCGGTATGGGCGACAAGGGGTTGGCATTCTTCTTCCTGAAGGTACTGTGCCCTATCGTGTTCATTTCTGCACTGATCGGCATATTGCAATACATCAAGGTGTTGCCATTTGTGATCCGCATCATCGGTACCGTACTGTCCAAGGTAAACGGTATGGGCAAGCTGGAGTCCTTCAACGCCGTCAGCTCGCTGATTCTCGGTCAGTCGGAAAACTTCATTGCCTATAAAGACATTCTGGGCAAGATGTCGGAAAAGCGCATGTACACCATGGCGGCTACCGCGATGTCGACGGTCTCCATGTCGATCGTCGGTGCCTACATGACCATGCTGGATGCCAAATTCGTGGTAGCGGCGCTGGTGCTCAACATGTTCAGTACCTTTATCGTGCTGTCGTTGGTCAACCCGTATGACACCAGTAGCGAAGAAGAACTGCACCTCGGCAATCTGCATGAAGGCCAGAGCTTCTTTGAAATGCTGGGTGAATATATTCTGGCAGGGTTTAAAGTTGCAATAATCGTTGCCGCGATGCTGATCGGCTTTATCGCCCTGATCGCCGCACTCAACGGGCTGTTCAGCGCCATCTTCGGCCTGAGCTTCCAGGAAATCCTCGGTTACTTCTTCTATCCATTTGCCTGGATTATGGGCATTCCTAAACACGAAGCACTGCAGGTTGGCAGCATCATGGCGACCAAGCTGGTTTCCAACGAATTCGTGGCGATGATGGAGTTGCAGAAAATCTCGGCTGAACTGTCTCCGCGCAGCCTGGGCATTCTGTCGGTATTCCTGGTCTCCTTCGCCAACTTCTCTTCCATTGGTATCGTTGCCGGTGCGATTAAAGGCTTGAACGAGCATCAGGGCAACGTGGTTTCGCGCTTCGGCCTGAAACTGGTGTACGGCTCTACGCTGGTGAGCATTCTGTCCGCATCGATCGCTGGCCTGGTTCTGGGCTAAGCCTGGCCCCGCACGCTAGCGCATCGTTAGCCTTCCATGCCGTTCAGTTGACGCTGAACGGCATTTTTTTATGCCTTTTTCAGAGGATGGATATTCCTGAACCGTTCGACAGGCCACGCCGCGTGATGCTATCGCGTTCCGGCAACGCCGTGAGTCAGGCAGCAGAAAAGCAAAAAGCCGACCCTGAGGTCGGCTTTTAAAATGGTGGTGGAGCTAAGCGGGATCGAACCGCTGACCTCTTGCATGCCATGCAAGCGCTCTCCCAGCTGAGCTATAGCCCCACAAAATGTGGTACGCATTAACCGGCGTTACGGTATCAACCAACCTTACTGAGATAAAGGTTGGTGGAGCTAGACGGGATCGAACCGTCGACCTCTTGCATGCCATGCAAGCGCTCTCCCAGCTGAGCTATAGCCCCATTCCACAAACACTTTGTGCCGTGAACGGGGCGCATAATATGAAACCCGGCAAACCCTGTCAACGGCTAATTTGCATTACTCGATCAAGCGCTGAAAAAGCCGCCAAATCAGCATGTTTATCGCTGCAAAACGCCCTGAAGCGCTGAAAAACTCGGCAATCACCCGGCATAAAAAAGCCCCGCGAATCTCCTCGCGGGGCTGTCAGACAAGCGGCATTGACCATCAACCGCAGGCCAGGCGTCTGATTATTGCCAGCGCACCCGGCCGAAAGGCCTGAGCGAAAGGCAACCCGGTCGCTGCCCTGCGCAAGATGCGGCTATCAGGCCTGCGCTTCGCGCTCGGCGATATAGGCCAGCGCCTGATCGATACGCTTCAGGCTGCGCGCCTGGCCGATGGCGTGAACGGTAACGTCCATGCCCGGCGACTGGCCGGCACCGGTAACGGCAACGCGCAATGGCATGCCCACTTTGCCCATGCCGACACCCAGTTGGTCTGCCGTGCCCTGAATGGCATTATGCACATTTTCCGGCGTCCATTCGGTAATGGCAGCCAGATTGACACGCACCGCTTCCAGCGGCTGGCGGGCCACCGGACGCAGGTGTTTCTTCGCTGCATCGGCGTCAAACTCGCTGAAGTCCTGGTAGAAATAGCGGCAGGCAGCGGCCATTTCCTTCAGCGTCTTGCAACGCTCACCCAGCAGTTTGACGATATCCTTCAGTTCCGGCCCGTTGCGCGTTTCAATGCCCAACTGTTCAACGTGCCATGCCAGATGCACTGCCACCTGCTCCGCCGGCATATGGTTAATGTAGTGATGGTTCAACCATTGCAGCTTTTCGGTGTTGAAGGCGCTGGCGGACTTGCTGATGTCACTCAGCGAGAAGAACTGCTTCATTTCTTCAATGGTGAAGATTTCCTGATCGCCATGGGACCAGCCCAGACGCACCAGGTAGTTCAGCAACGCTTCCGGCAGGTAGCCATCATCGCGGTATTGCATTACGCCGACCGCGCCGTGGCGTTTGGACAGCTTTTTGCCGTCATCGCCAAGGATCATCGATACGTGCGCGTATTCCGGCACCGGCGCACCCAGCGCCTTCAGGATGTTGATCTGGCGCGGCGTGTTATTGATATGGTCTTCGCCACGGATCACGTGGGTGATTTCCATATCCCAGTCGTCGACCACCACGCAGAAATTGTAGGTCGGCGAACCGTCGGTACGACGAATGATCAGATCATCCAGTTCCTGGTTGCTGAATTCGATCGGCCCGCGGATTTGATCGTCAAAGATCACCGAACCGTCTTGCGGGTTACGGAAACGCACCACGTGTGGTTCATCGGCAGTGTGGCTGCACTGGCTGTCGCGGCAATGACCGTCGTAACGCGGCTTTTCGCCGTTCTCCATCTGTTTTTCGCGCAGCGCTTCCAAACGCTCTTTGGAACAGTAGCAACGGTAAGCCGTGCCCTGCTCGAGCATCTCGTCAATCACGCCATTGTAGCGATCGAAACGTTTGGTCTGGTAATACGGGCCTTCATCCCAATCCAGATTCAGCCAGTTCATCCCATCCATAATGGCGTCGATGGCATCCTGGGTCGAACGCTCCAGATCGGTATCTTCGATGCGCAGAACGAACTCACCGCCGGCGTGGCGGCTGAACAACCAGGAATAAAGCGCAGTACGCGCGCCGCCGACGTGCAGGTAGCCGGTTGGGCTCGGTGCAAAACGGGTTTTGATTTTCATTGGGATCACTGCCTTATTACGCAACGCCTGTCAGCGGGTGCCGACGATTGCTCGGAATTGAAAAAAGTGGGCAACATTGTATCACCACGCGCTAATTCCTCAACGCCGACACGGCATCAGCCGGTGCTATTTCATCAATGTTACGCTGCTTTTCGCATAACAATGTGCAAAGAAACGGCATCGCTGGCGAGAAATATCGCATCCTGTTTAAATTTGCGGCGAACGATTGAAATCATTTTAAAAATCGTTGACTCACTTTCAACTATCCCTATAATGCGACTCCAACAAGACGGGGCGATTAGCTCAGTTGGTAGAGCATCTCCTTTACACGGAGGGGGTCGGCGGTTCGAGCCCGTCATCGCCCACCATCTTGTTGAACAGTGAGAAAAATGAGGGTGATTAGCTCAGTTGGTAGAGCATCTCCTTTACACGGAGGGGGTCGGCGGTTCGAGCCCGTCATCACCCACCATCATTCTCTCGCTGATGCAGTATCCGGAAGTCCTGAAGTGGGTGATTAGCTCAGTTGGTAGAGCATCTCCTTTACACGGAGGGGGTCGGCGGTTCGAGCCCGTCATCACCCACCACTTCTGCGGGTCGTTAGCTCAGTTGGTAGAGCAGTTGACTTTTAATCAATTGGTCGCAGGTTCGAATCCTGCACGACCCACCAATTTAGAAAAAAGCGCCTTTAGGCGCTTTTTTTGCATTTGAACTCGGTGTAATCTCGAACGCCGACCTAGCATAAGCAAAGATGTCGTGTGGGTGAGAACCTGCATTCAGGTTCGACAAAATCGCCGGGAGCGATTTTGAACAGCGCCTGCGCTGGCCCGCAGGGCGAGACCAACGGCCGAGTCAATCCTGCACGACCCACCAATTTAGAAAAAAGCGCCTTTAGGCGCTTTTTTTGCATTTATACCCCAGACAACAATAAGACGCTGCAAGCAGCGCCTTTATTATTCCGCCACCACGCCGGTATCAGGCTGCCAGCGTTGCGCCACCGTCAACCACAATATCCTGCATGGTAATATGGCAGGCCAGATCCGACGCCAGGAACAAAATCGCGTTGGCGACGTCCTGCGGCTGCGCTATTTTTCCCAGCGGAATACCGAGTTTAAACTGCTGCGGGAAGCCTTGAATGGTTTTCAGCTCGCCGGTTTCATCCTGCCACATACCGCGCTGCATCGGCGTATTGGTCGAACCTGGCGACACCATATTCGATCGCACGCCGAACTCGGCCATTTCCAGGCCCACGGTCTGGCACAGGCTGCGCAATGCTGCCTTTGAGGCGCAATATGCCGCCATACCTATGCGCGGTACATGCGCCGCATTGGAAGCAATGCTGACGATCGCGCCGCGCCGCTGACGGCGAAACACCGGCAATGCATGGCGGAACATGTTAAACGCCCCGCCAGCGTTGACATTGAGGCATGCCATCCAGTCCGCCGAACTGGTTGCATCGGTCAGCCCCATACGCAAAATACCCGCACCGTTGACCAACACATCCAGTTCCCCCTGCTCTGCCAGCAGGCGGGTACAAACGCCATCCACCGCTTCGCTGTCGGCAATATCCAGCACTTCGCAGCGGAATGGATACTCCTGGTCCGCAAACCGCAGATCAAAACCTATCACCTCCGCCCCGGCAGCAACAAAGTCCAGCGCCGTTTGCAGACCGATACCGGCTCCGGCGCCGGTTACCCATACCCGTTTGCCGTTAAAATCCCACCCGCTCATCACGCCTTTCCCCCGGAAAGCAACGCCCACCAGCTGTCGATGGTCGGGCTTTTCGCCAACGCGATAAAATCGATATCGCTGCGGATCTTACGCCAGCGGGTCGCCAGTTCCATGATGCGCACCGAATCCAGACCATAGTCGATCAGGTTTTCGTCATTGGCCATATCGTCACTGTCTTCGTCCAATAGCGGCAGGATCTGCTGACGCAGCGCATCCTTGCTGGCGATACCCGGCAACAGATCGGCGGTAGTCACCACCCGCCCGCAGCGGCCGGCGGTATAGCGCAGTGCCATCAGATGTTCGTCGCGGGAAAAGTCCGCCAACCCATCTGCCACCATGAATGGTTTGATGTTGCGCATAAAGGCATCAATCGCCGTTGTCAGACAGCCGATATGCGCATATACGCCGCAAATGACCAATTGATCGCGGCCTGACTCCTGCAAAATGTCTTGCAGCGGCGAGCGATGGAAGGCGCTATAACGCCATTTCACCAATACGGTATCGTCAGCGTCCGGCGCCAGCGCGGCCACCACCGCCTGCTGTTCCGGGTGTTTGTTCAGCCCCGGCCCCCACATGTCATTCAGCAACGCGCGATCTTCGGCGCTCTGCTCATTGGGTTGCGCGGTATAAAACACCGGAATGCCCTGTGCCTTGCAATAGCGACGCAGGTTGGCAATGTTGTCCACCACCTGCTTGATCAGCGCACTATCCTGGCCCCAAAAATTCAGGAAATACTGCTGCATATCGTGGATCAGCAGCGCGGCGCGTTGCGGTTCAAACGCCCAGTTGACCTTGTTGGCCGGCATTTCGGCTGCCGTTGGCAGCGCATAATCATTAAGTTTAGGAATGGCCATCGATCACTCTCCCTGGACCTGAGTCGGTTGCTGCGCCTCCAGGCGTTGGCGCAGCAGTTTTTTGTCTACTTTGCCGACCGGCGTCAGCGGCAGGCTTTCCACCTGCACGAAACGGTCTGGCAATTTAAATTCCGCCACGCCCTGCGCACGCAGATGGCGCCGCAGCGCCACCGGCTTGAGCGCTTCGCTGGCAATAAAATAGGCGCAGCTTTTCTCGCCCATCAACGCGTCCGGCATGGAAACCAGCGCGGTGTTAATCACCGCCGGATGACGCAGCAGCAGGTTTTCGATTTCTTCGGCGGCAATTTTCTCGCCGCCGCGATTAATCTGGTCCTTCTGCCGACCTTCGACGCAAAGATAGCCGTCTTCGGTCAGGCGAATCAGATCGCCGGAACAGTAAAAACCGTTCTCGTCGAAAGCTTCGGCATTGTGCTGCGGGCTTTGATAGTAGCCGCGGAAGGTGTAAGGGCCACGCGTCATCAGGCGGCCGGTCTCTCCGACCGGCAACGGATTGCCGTCGTCGTCCGCCACCCAGACTTCGTCGTCGGGCGACATCGGGCAGCCCTGGGTAGTAAGAATATGCTGCCGATCGTCATCCAGCCGGGTGTAGTTCACCAGCCCTTCCGCCATGCCGAACACCTGCTGCAACTGACAGCCGATTTCTGCGGGAATGCGTGCCGCCAGCGTTTCCCCCAGTTTTGCGCCGCCAACCTGCAACAGTTCCAAACTGGTCAACTGTTGGTTGCTGCCCCACTCGTCGATCGCCTGCAGCCACAGCGTGACCGCCGGAGGCACCAGCGCAGTCACGTTAATCCGGTGCTGTTCGATCAGCCTGAAGCACTGGGCCGCATCCGGATCGGCGGCAAACACCGTCAACCCACCGGCATAGAACACCCCCAGCACGCCGGGTGAACTCATCGGATAGTTGTGCGCCACCGGCAGCGCGCACAGATAGCGCGTATGCCGATCAAAACGGCAGATTTCCACGCTGCGGCGGATACTGTAGTAATAATCGTTGTGGGTACGCGGGATCAGTTTCGGCGTGCCGGTACTGCCGCCGGAAAGCTGGAAGAACGCCACCCGATCGGCGGCAGACGGCGTGGCACAAAAGCCCGCGCTGTCTTCGGTCAGCATCTGGGACAACGCCTGCGCGCCATGCGGCTGATTACGCAACGCCACCACCCGTAACGAAGGATGCTGCTGACGAAATTCCGCCAGAAAATCATCGTTGGCGAACAGGCCGTGCAGGCGATCGGCGATCAGCACTGCCGGCTTGATCTGCGACGCGTAGGCATGCAGCTCGCTGCGCTGATGGCTGAACAGCGCATTGACCGGCGCCACGCCGATTTTCAGCAGGGCAAAGAAGGTGAGATAAAATTCAACCACGTTGCCCAACTGCACCAGCGCGGTTTCGCCGGGCTGCACGCCACGGCGCAGCAGTGCGGCCGCCAGACGATCCGACTGCTGGTGCAATTGGCGATAGCTGAGGCTGGCGACCGCATCCACCAGCGCGATATCGTCGTTACCCGCCTGGCGGGCGAGGATATCGGTCAGCGGCAGATCAAGCCAATAACCGCGCTCACGATAGCGCCGGGCAAAGTCCTCCGGCCAGGGCGTAAAAGCAATGCTCATATTTCTTGTCCTTGATTCAGACCAAAGGCACGCAGAATGGTGCTGAGCTTGGTGCCGGTTTCATGCCATTCGGACTCTGGTGATGAGTCCTGCACAATGCCGGCGCCGGCAAACAGGCGTACCTGGTTACCGCTGACGGTTCCGCAGCGGATGGTCACCACCCATTCACCGTTGCCGTCGGCGTCGCACCAGCCAACGATGCCGCCAAATACGCCGCGATCAAACGGCTCCAGTTCGGCAATCACGTCTCGCGCCACCCGGGTCGGCGTGCCGCACAGCGCCGGCGTCGGATGCAGCAGACAGGCCAGCGACAGCGCGTTTTCCTGACGCGGATCCACTTCGCCGTCAATCGGCGTCGACAGATGCCAAAGCGTAGTGGTACTCAACAGTTCCGGTGCGCTGGGAATATGCAGATAACGGCAACGGCCACGTAACGCTTCGCGCATGCCTTCGGTAACGAAACGGTGCTCTTTATGGTCTTTAGTGGAGTTCAGTAACTGCTGGCTGACCTCACGATCGCGCTGTGAATCGGCCTCGCGGCGGGCGGAGCCGGCCAGCGGATTGGAAAAAAATTGCGCACCGGATTTACGCAGCAGCAGCTCGGGGCTGGCTCCCAGCAGCGCACCGTCTTCCAGCGGTACGTGGAAGTGAAAACCGTTAGGGTTCTGCGCAATGATGCGCGTCATCAGCGCGTGGCGATCGACCGGCTGACAGGTTTCGATCTCCAGCAGGCGCGACAGCACCACCTTATCCAGCCTGCCTGTACGGGTTGCCGCCACCGCATCGCTGACCATCTGCATAAAAGCTGCCTGCGCCGGCACTGCGGTTTTATGTGCGATATCCGGCACCGCGGCGTGCTTTCCCCCTTGCGCGGCCATCAAGGTATCGCGATCGAACCAGTGGGTTTGGCGAGGGATAAACAACGAAGACGGTTGTCGGGTATCGAACGGGATGGCACCACACAGCACCGGCTGCTTGATGCCAGCCAGCCGAGCTTCGCCAAAGGCATGGCGTACCGCCTGCTGGAATTCGCCGTTCACGTCGTCGCCACCGACCGCCGGCAAACCGACTTTGGCAAAACACCCCTGGGTGCTCAGGCTGCGGAAAGGAGAAGTGAAAAAGAAGCCGGCAGCGAGATCCGGCGGTATGTAACCCCCTTCACTACTGTGCGGTTGCATGTTTTTGGCACCATTCACGGCTGTATCCATCGGTACGCCCTCTATTGTTTGCTAATAATAACCAATATAATAATGATTATCATTTATGTTTACGGCCGCTAAATTACCCTCCGGATTTTACTATGTCAATAAACGTAAACACTTCTTTCCCATCGCAATCATGGTATAAACGGTGTGGCATTAGCCAGATAAATGATAAGCATTAGTATTTAATCGACAGGAACACGCCGACATGAAGAATATCCTGCTTTTGGGACTGGCCTTATTCGCCTTCACCGCTGCGCATGCGGCTTCTCCCCAGTGGCCACGCGCCATTGACACTGCCCATGGCGTTGTCACTCTCCCACAGGCACCAACGCGCATTGTCTCGACCAGCGTTACGGTCACCGGTACCCTGCTGGCCATTGGCGCGCCGGTGATTGCCAGTGGCGCCACCAGCCCCAACGGTAAGCTGGCCGACCAACAGGGCTTCTTCCGCCAATGGGGCGATATCGCCGCACAACGCGGCGTCAAGCGCCTGTATATCGGCGAACCCAATGCCGAAGCAATAGCCGGCGAAGCGCCGGATCTGATCGTAATGTCCGCCACCGGAGGCGATTCCGCCCTGCGCTTATACGATCAGTTATCGGCCATCGCGCCGGTGCTGGTGGTCAATTACGATGACAAAAGCTGGCAGCAACTGGCCAAAGACCTGGGGTACGCCACCGGGCGCGACGCAGAGGCTGACAAGCTGACCGCCGATTTCGCCGCGCGCGAGCAGGCGCTGAAGCGGCGGATGACCTTGCCGCCGCAGCCGGTCAGCGCACTGGTGTTTCGCCACGACGGCAAGGCCGCCAATCTGTGGACCGCCGAATCATCGCAGGGCGAAATGCTGCAACAGCTGGGCTTCACGCTGGCGCAGCCGCCGGCCAACGTCCACGGCAGTACCAGCCAGGGCGTGCGCAAGGACATTATTCAACTGAGTGGGGAAAATCTGGCGGGCGGTCTGAACGGCCAAACGCTGTTGCTGTTCGCCAACGATGACGGCGACGCCGAGCGCCTGATGGGCAACACCTTCCTGGCGCACCTGCCAGCGGTGCAGAACAAGCGAGTCTACGCGCTGGGCAACGATACCTTTCGTCTGGATTATTACAGCGCCAGCAACCTGCTGACGCAATTAGAAAAACTGTTCGTGCACTAACGTTGGCCAACCTGTAGGGCAGCCCGAATCCGCCTTGTCGTCAGGCGACTCGGGCTACCCGGCTCAGCTTGGGCAACTGATATCAGGCTTGTGTCGCCTGCGGTTTGTCGCGCGTCACCAGCCGTAATCCCCGCATGGCGAACACCAGCACCACCCCGAGCAGCGCGGCACCAAAGCCAAAGCTGGTCGAGGTCATCGCCGGCAGCATATACGCTCCCATCGCCCCCAGCAGCAACGCGCCGAGTGCATCGCCCACCACGTTCTGCGCAGTCCACAGCCCATTGATGCGACCGAGGAAGGCGTCCGGCGTCAGGCTCTGGATCAGCCCGTATTGCAGCAGCGAATTCACCGCGCTCAAATAACCGAACGCCACCAGACACGCCAGCGCCGCGCCATACCACGGCATCAAACCAAACAAACCAATGGCGATGAACGCCGCTATCGCCGTCACCAGCATCATCCAGCCAGGCCGTGCCAGATGCGCTACCCGGCCGCTGGTAAAGGCGCCAATCGCCGCGCCGAGCGGTACCGCCGCATACATCAGGCCCAGGCTAGAAGCGCCGACCAGCCAATCGCCCGCCAGCGCCGGGTAGAGGATGCGTACCGCACTGGCCATGGTCAGCAGCGCGCCAATCAGCGCCACCATACCGATCACTTTATTCTGGAACAGAAAGGCAAAGCCGCCTGCCAGCGCTTTCAGTGGGTGCTCGCGCGGTTGTGGCGGCGGCATCAGTTGTGGCAGACGCAGCAATGGCATCAGCGTCAGCAAGGTACCCAACGCTGCCAGACCGTAGTTCCACGCCACGCCCGCATGAGCAATCACCAACCCGCCCACCGCTGGCGACAGGATCGATCCAAAACGCACCGTCAGCATACTGATGGCGCCAGCCTGGACAATGTTCTCCCGGCCGACCAACGCCGGCGTCGCAGCCAGCAGAGCCGTCACGCCTACCGCGCCAAAGAAGCCGTCCCACACCGATAACAGATAGATCGCCACCAGCGATGGCGTTGGCAATGCGGCATTGATGCACATGCCGACAAACCCGATGCCACAGGTTGAACGCGCAAACAGGATCAGGCGACGGCGTTCATAGCGATCCGCCAGCACACCGCCCAACAGCAGCCCGGCAAACATGCCGCTGCCGGCCAGGGTCACCGCCAGACCGACCAACAGCGTTGAACCGGTCAGCGCCTGAATTTGCACCGGTATCGCGATGGCCATCAAACCCAACGCCAAAATGGAAATAAACCGTGCGCAGAACACGGCACGGAACGCCCGATTGGTCTTGAGCAGACCAAAATCAAGCAAAATCGAGGGCTTACTCATTTGTCTATCACCACAGCTTTTAAAAGGGTTTGTGCGCTTGCTGCTGCATTGCGGCAGCGAGTCATGCTACCATAGATGAATACAATCAATAATGATAATAAATATCATTTATATTCAATAAAATAATGGGCTGCCATGTTCCGGCTTACACACAATTGCTCGCACTCCACAGATTCCTCGCAGGAGCGCCTGATTTTCGGCACCACACGCGCTTTTCGCTACAGGCTGTACGGTCTGTTACTGGCATTGTTGACGCTATTGCTGATGATGGCGCTCAGCCTGTCGCTAGGCGCAAAGCCAATTCCCTTCACTACCGTGCTACACGCCCTCAACGGCCAATGCAGCGGCGCTGACTGCGCGATCGTCACCGATGCACGCCTGCCGCGCACGCTGGTGGGGTTGCTGGCCGGTATCGCGCTTGGGCTGGCCGGTGCGCTAATGCAAACCCTGACCCGCAACCCGCTGGCCGACCCTGGCATCCTCGGCGTCAATGCCGGTGCCGGCTTTGCCGTGGTGCTCGGCATTACGCTGTTTGGCGCCGCCGACATTGACCAGTACCTGTGGTTCGCCTTTGCCGGCGCGCTGGGCGCGGCGCTGCTGGTGGCGCTGGTCGGCGCGCTGGGGCGTAGTACATTGAACCCGATTCGCCTGACGCTGGCAGGTGTTGCGCTCGGCGCGGTGCTGGAAGGCATGACCTCCGGCATTGCGCTGCTCAACCCGCAAACGTTCGATCAACTTCGCTTCTGGCAGGCCGGCTCACTGGATATTCAGAATATGCAGGTGGTACGCACCGTCACCCTGCCCATTGTGCTCGGTACGCTGATCGCCCTGTGGATGACCAAGGCGCTCAACAGCCTGAGCATGGGTAGCGAACTGGCCACCGCGCTGGGCACCGGCATCGTACGCACCCAGTTGCTCGGCCTGCTGGCGATCACCCTGCTGTGTGGCAGCGCCACCGCCGCCGTCGGGCCAATCGCCTTCGTCGGCCTGATGATGCCGCACGTCGCGCGCCGTCTGGCCGGTTCGGAACTGCACTGGATCCTGCCGTGGACGCTGGTACTGACTCCCATTCTGCTGCTCGGCGCCGATTTGCTCGGCCGCTTCCTGGTGGCCGGCGAACTGCGGGTCTCGATCGTAACCGCGTTGCTCGGCGCCCCGGTATTGATCGCGCTGGTTCGCCAGCGCCACATGTTCCGCAGGAGTTGCTGATGTCGCTGCATACTACCCGTCTGATGCGCCCGTCGCTCCCTGCCCGCCTGTCACGCACGACGCTGACCCTGCTGGCGCTGCTGTTCGCCTGCGCCAGCCTGGCCATTTACGCGCTCGGTTCCGGCACTCTGTCGCTCAGCGCGCTGCAGGTGATCGACGCGCTGCGCGGCGAAGGGCCGGCCAATTTAACGGTGATCGTCGGCCAATGGCGCTTGCCGCGCGTGGCGATGGCGTTGATATTGGGCGCCGCGCTCGGCGTCAGCGGTGCCATCTTCCAGTCGTTGCTGCGCAATCCGCTCGGCAGCCCGGACGTTATCGGCTTCAATACCGGTGCCTACAGCGGCGTGCTGGTAGCGGTGGTGCTGTTCAACGGCGGCGTACTCGGCATCACCTCTGGCGCGTTGATCGGCGGCCTGTTGACCGCGGCGCTGATTTATTTGTTGGCATGGCGCAATGGCATCGAAGCCTTCCGGCTGATTATCGTCGGCATTGCGGTACGCGCGCTGCTGGTAGGGGCCAATACCTGGTTGATTATCACCGCGTCGCTGGAATCGGCGATGACCGCCGGGTTATGGAGCGCCGGTTCGCTTAATGGCGTCACCTGGGCCAAAAGCCAGCCAGTGATGATGGTGATCGCCGTCTGTGCGCTACTGCTGATGGCGTTGTCACGCCGTATGCGCCTGCTGGAAATGGGCGATGACGCCGCCTGCGCGCTTGGCGTGGCGGTAGAACGTTCACGCATTTTACTGTTGCTGATTGCGGTATTGCTGACCGCAGCGGCCACCGCCATCGCCGGTCCGATCTCCTTTATCGCTCTGGTGGCACCGCAAATTGCCCGCCGCCTGTGCGCCAACCGTCAGGTGCTGCTGCTAACCGCGCTGACCGGCGCACTGCTGCTGCTGGCGGCCGACGTAACCGCACAGCGGCTGTTTATGCCGTATCAACTGCCGGTCGGCGCACTGACCGTCAGCATCGGTGGCATCTATCTGATTTGGCTATTAATCCGTGAGTCGCGAAAAAAATGAATGCTGAAACGCTTTTATCCGCGCCGCTGCGCGCCGAAAACCTGACGCTGGGCTATGACAAAAAAACCGTGGCGCATAACCTTTCAGTGTCCATTCCACAGGGTGAGCTGACGGTGATTATCGGCCCGAACGCCTGCGGAAAATCCACGCTGCTGCGTACCCTCAGCCGTCTGTTGCAGCCACAGGCAGGCGCAGTATGGCTAAACGGCAAACTGATTGGCGAGTACGCCACCAAAGAGGTAGCACGCCAGCTGGGACTGCTGCCGCAAAGCTCCATCGCACCTGGCGATATCACGGTGTTTGATCTGGTGGCGCGCGGCCGCTACCCGCACCAGCGTCTGTTCAGCCGTTGGCGGGTGGAAGATCAACAGGCAGTTACCGATGCGATGCAGGCAACCGGCGTGGCGGAGCTGGCCGAACAGGCGGTCGATACCCTGTCCGGCGGCCAACGCCAGCGCGTCTGGATCGCCATGGTACTGGCCCAGCAGACCCCACTGCTGCTGCTGGACGAACCGACCACCTGGCTGGACATTGCGCATCAGATCGATCTGCTGGAATTGATGCGCCGCTTGAACCGCGACAATGGTCATACCCTGGTGGTAGTGCTGCATGATTTGAACCACGCCTGTCGCTATGCAACGCACTTGATTGCCATGCGCGGCGGCAAGGTGATCGCAGAAGGTGCGCCAAAGGACATTGTCACGCCGGAACTGATCGACGAGGTGTACGGGCTTAAATGCATGATCATTGACGATCCGGTGTCGCACACGCCGTTGGTGGTGCCGCTGGGCAAATAAGCCAGCGCAGATACAAGAAAAGGGCTGAATCGACTTCAGCCCTTTTTACTGTCGGCAGGCGCACGGCTCACTCAGCGCGCAGTGGCGTTACAACGCCCGCAGCACGCGGTTGAGCAATGGTCCGAGAACCTTGAACGACGCTGGCGATACGATATCGACATGCGCGCAGTCCAGCTCGTGTACCTGCAACGTATCCACGTAGCGCGCCCAGGTTTGTTGTACATCCATCCCCTGCTGCAAAGTGCGCTTGGCGACAAACAGCGTGGCCTGCCCGCTGAAACTGGCGGTATGGGTATGGGACAACAGGCGCACCGAATCCGCGTAGTTAGCCTCGATATTGTCAAACATCGCTACCCGGGTTTCCCCCAGCGCCGGATCCAGCGTGTCTTGCGATACCGCCAGGAACTGCTCGCGTTCGCGCTGGACTTCTTTCAGCACATTGTCGTCCAGCATCACATCCCAGTTCTGGGTTTCCGGCGGATAGGTATCCAGCAGGCCGAGGAATGCCACTTCTTCGCCACGGGCCTGCAACCGCGCGGCAATCCCCTGCGCCAGCGTGCCCCCCAGCGAATAACCGATAAAGTGATACGGGCCGTGCGGCTGCACCTCCAACACCGTGGCCAGATGCGCATCGCAGACCTGATCCATGTCTTCGCTCATTGCCAGCGGACCGTCCGGCCGTGGCGATTGAATACCGACCAGTGACCAGTGCTGGTCGATATAGCGTGGCAACACGCTGAACTGCCAGGAAAAACCGGAGGCCGGATGCAGACAGAACAGCGTCGGGCCATCGGTGATGCGCAGTGGCAGCACGCGTTCGAAGCCACAACGGTCAGCCTCCTCCTGCGTGCGCTCTTGCGCCAGCAGTTGCGCCAACTGTTCCACTCTCGACGCCACCATCACCTGGCCGACCGAAACCGCTTTACCGAGATCGCGCCGCAACTCCGCCGCCAAACGCATCGCCAGCAACGAGTGGCCACCCAATGCGAAGAAGTCATCGTCGGCAAAAACCTGCTCGCGTTGCAGCAAACGGGCGAAGACCGCAGCAATAGCGCTTTCCAACCCCGGCTCCGCTGCACGCCCGGCGCTGCGGGAGCCGCTTTGCGGCTGTGGCAACGCCTTGCGATCCAGTTTGCCGTTGGCGCTCAGCGGCAGTTCGGTCATCTCTACCAGCGCGACCGGTACCATATGCGGTGGTAACAGCTCGGTCAGCGTGCTGCGCAGCGCGTCCAGCGCCAGGCTCACGCCCGGCTGCGCTACCAGATACCCTACCAACTGACGCGCATCACCGCCGGCATCCGTCGGCGTGCCGTCCAGCACCAGCGCATGGGCTACCGCCTGCTGCACCCCCGGCAACGACAGCAACGCATGGTCGATTTCGCTGAGTTCGATGCGCTGCCCGCGAATTTTCAACTGGTCGTCGCTACGGCCCAGATATTCCACTGCGCCATTCGGCAGCCAGCGTGCCACGTCGCCGGTGCGGTACATGCGACCGCCGTTGCCGAACGGATCGGCGACAAAACGGCTGGCGGTCAATTCAGGCCGCCCTAGATAGCCGTGCGCCAACTGCACGCCGGTCAGATACAGATCGCCAGCCACGCCTGGCGGCACCGGCCGCAGACGCGCATCGAGGATGCGCAAACCGGTATTCCACACCGGCAGGCCAATCGGCACGTTGGCACCGCCCACCGCCGCCAGGGACTCGCCCCAGGCCGGGTGCCAACTAACGTCCACCGCAGCCTCGGTCGGACCATACAGATTGTGCAGCGGCACGCCGGTACGGCTTTGCCACAAACGGCACAGCTCGGCCGGCAACGCCTCGCCGCTGCAAAATACCCGCCGCAGACGAGCGCACTGCGCAATCGCCTGGTCACTGTCCAGTGCGCTGACGAACGCCGCCAGCATCGACGGAACAAAATGCAGGGTAGTCACGCCATGACGCGCAATCAGTTGCTGCAACCGTTGTGGATCGCGGTGCGCCTCCGGCGGCGCCATCACCAGCTGCGCCCCCACCATCAGCGGCCAGAAGAACTCCCATACCGACACGTCGAAACTGCACGGCGTTTTCTGCAATACCACGTCGTCCGCCGTCAACGGATAGTGGTTTTGCATCCATAACAGGCGATTGACGATAGCCTGATGACCGACCAATACTCCCTTCGGCCGCCCGGTAGACCCCGAGGTAAAGATAATATAAGCCGGATGATGCGGCGTCGGCTGCTCCACCGTCACATCGGCAGCATGGTCGGCCGCCAATGGCGCATCGTACAACAGAATCTCGCCCTGGCCGGCAAAGCGCGCCCGTTGCGCCGGACTGGTGACGATCAGTCGTGGCGCGGCGTCTGCCAGCATCATACGCAGGCGCTCGTCCGGATAACCGGTATCCAGCGGTAGATAGGCGGCGCCGGCTTCGACAATCGCCATCAGCGCCAGCGACAGGAACACCGAACGCGGCAGCGCCACCGCAACGATGTCGCCCGGCCGCACGCCCTGTGCGCTCAGCTGGCGTGCCAGCGCGCTGACCTGTTGGCGGGTTTCACGGTAATTGAAGCGGAAATGCGCGTCAGACAGCGCCGGCGCGTCCGGCGTCTGGCGCGCCTGTTGCGCCAGCAGGTCGCTCAGCGTCTGCGCCGGCAGCGGATGTGCGGTGTCGTTGACGCGGCTCAACAACGCACGATCGTCGGCGGTCAGTAAATCCACCTCGCCGACCGGCAACTGCGGCTGCTCGCCGAACTGACGCATCAGCAGCGGTAGACGCTGCAAATGCGCCGCCAACTCATCGCGCTGATAACGTTCGGCATTCGCCAGCAACTCCACTTTCAATTGGCCGTTCTGGTCGATAAACAGGGCAATTTCCAGATCGCGTACCGGCCCGGAGGCCAGATCGTGGGTGATCCCGGCGATACCGTCAAAGTCGAGCTGGTAATCGAACATCTTAAAGTTGAACACCGTGCCATACAGCGGCTGGGCGTCGCCCACGTGCCCCAGATCGCGCTGCACCTGCTCCGCATCATAACGCTGGTGACGACGCAGCGTTTTCAGTTCACGACTGATTTTCGCCGCAGCATCGGCCAAGGTGGCCTGCGGATCGAGGTGCATTTCCATCGGTAATACGTTAATCACCGGCCCGGTGGCGCACAGCGCGGCAGATCCGGTACGGCGCATAAAGATAAATCCGGCGCTGAAGCTCGGCTGGCCGCTGAGGCGCGACACCCACAGCGCCAACAGGGCGATCGCCATGTCCGCCGCATTCAGCCGCTGCTCGCGTCCTGCGTCCACCAGCGGCGCGAACGCCGCCGCCGAACAGTGCTGGCTAAGACGATGAATACGGGTGGTCGGCACCTGCCCCGCCAGCGGTTGCGCGCACAGCGTGGCCGCCGGCGGCAGTTGGCCTGCCTTATTGCGCCAGAAGTCGGCGTCACGCTGCCAGCCGGCGGACTGACGGTAAGCCTGATATTCGGCCACCACGTCGCCAAATGGCGTAAACGGCGTAGGTTCCATTGGTTGGTCATGGCGCAAACGGCTATAGATATTGGCGATTCGCCGGGCAATGGCGGTAAAGCTAAAGCCATCCACCAGCAGGTGGTGATAGCGCTGATACCAGTACCAGCGGCGCTCCGCCACCCGCATCAGAAGATGACGATACAGCGGTTTTCCGCTGCTGACGCGCAGTTCGCCGGCAAGATCGCGCTGCATCAGCGCGGCGGCGGCGGCCTCGGGATCCGCCGAGGTGGTCAGATCGAGACATTCTGGCGCGTCAATCGCCATGCCCGCATCAAACGATTGCAGCGGCACCCCGTCGCGCTCGTCAAAACGCAGTCGCAGGGTGTCCACTTCGTTCAATCCCAATGCGATGGCGCGCAGCAAACAGGCGTGATCCAGCTCGCCGTCAAGCTCAATATAATGTGCTACCGCATAGGCATTGCCATGCGGTGAAATCTGATCGGCAACCCAAATACCCGGTTGCGCCGCGACCAATGGCATGTCGACGCACAGCGCGTGGTCGCTCGGTAAAGTTGATGTTTCTGACACCGTACTGATTCCTATGGTTGATATACCCTGACTGCTGGGAACAGCATCGAGACGGCAATGAAAGCCATCCCATCAAGGTGCAAACAGTCGCCGAACGGGGCAAAACCGGCAGGCCGCTTACGATACGACGGGCATCAGCCCGTCACGCCTGACGCTGTGATGCGGGCCGCATATCCTGCCAATTCTCTTCCAGCCAGCTGACGCACTGCGCGCGCGGCGCCGGGCCGAATACGCTGCACCAGCCGGGCGGTAGCGGACAGAAATCCGGCCATAGGCTGTATTGCTGCTCGGCGTTACGCACAATCAGGCAACATTGTTGTGGATCATCGAACGGGTTCAGGGTTTCCATCACGGGCTCCTTGCATCATCCCAGAAGTGGCAATAGGTGTGGCCTGGTGGCCGGTAACAAACGGCTCGCGCCAGTGGGCCTGCAAACCGTCGAGCAGGCCACCGCGCCAGCACAGCGCGTCATGGCCGCCAGCTACCGCCCGATACTGCACCCGGTGCCCGGCCTGGCTCAGCAGCGTCGCCATCTGGCCGCTGACCTGATGCACCAGCGGTTCATGCACCCCGGCTTCCATAAATACCTTCAACTCGCCATGATTGCCGAGGCCGTTTTCAACCTGGCGTATCAGCCAGCAGGCGTCTTCCGGCGGGGTAGGCAGTTGCAGCATGTCGCGTCGCGGCCACCAGAAAGAACCGGACTGGCCGATCACCGCACCAAAACGCTGTGGCCAGTTCAGGCCGGCATACAGGGCAGCGAGACCGCCAAAACTCTGACCGGCAACCACCGTGCTGGCAGCATCCGCGCGGTGCGGCGCCCATTCGGCCAGCTGCGGCATCAGCTCTTCCTGCAATGCCAGCCAGAACGCCGAATTACAACCAAGCTCGCGACTGCGGTGTTGCAGATCGATAATATCGATCAGCACATACACCGCAGCAGGCAACTGCCCCTGCTGGGTCAGTTTCATCAGCGGATCCCACACCGGCATCTGCTGCGCCCAAAACTGACCGTCGAGCAATATCGCCAGCGGTCGCTGCGCCGGATTGTTGTCGCCGGTGGTGTAGACCCAGACGTTGCGGCTATTGCCAAGGCGCTGGCTATGCCAGGTATGACGTTGCAGATGCGCCGGTGGCGCCGGCACGCAGCGGGCGCTGGCTACCTCATAGTTGTCGAAATCATGCCAGGCCGGCTGCGGTGGCGCTGACGGCATATGCAGCCCGGAAACCACGTTGCCGCCGGCGCTGCGCCAGGAGCGGTAAGGATTCAACAGATCGTGCGTGGCGCTGGCAAACACCTGATGCCACCAGTGACGCATCGCGTGCATCATGGCGTACGCGTCGCCGCCTTCTGCCCGCAACGGACGATGGTCCAGACAGGGAATAAAACAGTAGCTACCGCGCCAGTCGGCGCTCAATTCGGTTTGCCAGTACCACACGTCGCTACCACTCAGGCGTTGCAGGCTCTGTGGCGGATTCGGCTGATGGTGGTCAGTCAGGCAATTGATGTTGATCCAGACGCGCTGGTGGGCTGAAGTGATCTCGCATCCCTGGGGATCGCGCCACAAAAACGTTACCTTCCATCGGCCATTGTCACTCGGTTCCACCAGCGGCGTACCGCGTCGGGCAATGTCCAGCCACCAGCCATGGCTCCCTGCATGCTTGCTTGCTAATAACGTACTGCTTGCGGACTGCTGTTCAGTTTTCAAGACACCTACTCACTTGGTAGTTGGCATAACGGGTTAGGTGACAGCGGATAGCGGCTGACGCTCTATCGTATGCAAACGAACGGTATGGCGAATACTATTGATAATTATTTTCATTTGCAATAGTGTGTAAAGGCTCGTAAAGAAGGCAGGTATTCTTCAACAGGGACGGGTACCTGGATTTGTAGCGGATCGGCTGCTGGTCGCGTCTCCGGCGTAGTCAGATCCACACCATAAACGACGATATAAAAACGACAACCGGCTCCCCCTGCCGGCTTCAGCGCTGGCGCACGGGGGCGACAACACGGTAGGAAATCAAAAAATGACTCGCAAGTTATCTCGTTATTCCCTAGCCACACTCCTCGGGTTAGGATTAGGCACGTCCGCAATTGGACATGCCGCACAGCAAACCGAGCCCGCCGACCAGGCGCAAGCCACCGGCGTCAGCAGCAATCACCAGGAAAACCCCGCCGAAGACACCATTCTGGTCACCGCCGCCAAGCAGAACCTGCAGGCGCCCGGGGTTTCCACCATCACCGCCGCCGAAATCAAAAAACGTCCACCGGCGCGTGACATCAATGAACTGATTCGCACCATGCCGGGCGTTAACCTGACCGGCAACTCCACCAGCGGCCAGCGCGGCAACAACCGCCAGATCGATATCCGCGGCATGGGGCCGGAAAACACCCTGATCCTGATCGACGGCAAACCGGCCTCCAGTCGCAACTCGGTGCGCCAGGGGTGGCGCGGCGAGCGTGATACACGCGGCGACACCGCCTGGGTACCGCCGGAAATGATCGAGCGCATCGAAGTGCTGCGCGGCCCTGCGGCAGCGCGTTACGGTAACGGCGCTGCGGGTGGCGTGGTCAACATCATCACCAAGAAACAGGCACAAGAGTTGCACGGCGCGTTGAATGCCTATTTCAACGTGCCGCAGCACAAGCAGGAAGGTGCCACCAAACGTACCGACTTCAGCCTCTCCGGCCCGCTGAGCGACACCCTGAGCTTCCGCCTGTTCGGCGGCTATAGCAAAACGCAGGCCGACGCCTGGGACATCAACCAGGGCCACCAGTCGGAGCGCGCCGGTATTTATTCCGACAGCCTGCCGGCCGGGCGCGAAGGGGTGATCGACAAGAATATCGACGCCCTGCTGCACTGGGATTTCGCCTACCTGCAATCGCTGGAGTTTGAGTACGGCTACGGCCGTCAAGGTAACCTGTACGCCGGCGATACCCAGAACACCAATAGCAATAATCTGGTAAAAAGCATGTACGGCGAAGAAACCAACCGTATGTACCGTGAAACCTACTCCGTGAAATATCAAGGGGCCTGGGACAACGGGGTCAGCACCAACAACTACGTACAGTACGAGAACACCCGTAATACGCGCCTGAACGAAGGTCTGGCCGGCGGTACCGAAGGGATCTTCAGTGAAAAAGATGAAGGTTACAGCAACAGCGATCTCGATGATGTGCTGTTGCACAGTGAAATCAGCCTGCCTTTCGATATGTGGGTACCACAAACCGCCACCTTCGGTGCCGAATGGAACCAGCAGAAGATGAAAAGCAGCTCGGTGGTCAGCCAGGCGCTGCAAGGCGGCGACATTGACGGCATCGCCAGTGCAGATCGTAGCCCCTACTCTTCTGCGCGTATCTTCTCGCTGTTTGCCGAAGACAATATCGAACTGACCGATACCACCATGCTGACGCCGGGCATGCGCTACGATCGACACTCGGTTTCCGGCGATAACTGGAGCCCGTCACTCAACCTGTCGCAGGAATTGGGAGAGTACTTCACGCTGAAAATGGGCATTGCGCGCGCTTACAAAGCGCCTAACCTGTTCCAGACCAATGAGAATTACGTGCTGTACAGCAAAGGTCAGGGCTGCGCCAACAGTTCATCGGGCATCGGCTGTTACCTGGTTGGCAACGATAGCTTGAAAGCGGAAAACAGCGTTAACAAAGAGATCGGGCTGGAGTTCCATAACGGCGGCTGGCTGGCCGGCGTGACCTACTTCCGCAACGACTACCGCAACAAGATTGAAGCCGGTTACACGCCGGTCGGCCAGACCAGCAACGGTAAAACCGATATCTATCGCTGGGAAAACGTGCCCAAGGCGGTAGTTCAAGGGCTGGAAGGTACGCTGAACATCCCGGTCAGCGACACCATTGCCTGGACCAACAACGCCACCTATATGATCGAGAACGAGAACAAAACCACCGGTGATTACCTGTCGGTGATCCCGAAGTTCACCATCAACTCGACGCTGAGCTGGCAGGCCACGGAAGATCTGTCGATGCAGTCGACTCTGACCTGGTATGGCCGCCAGAAACCGAAGAAGTACAACTATAAAGGGGAACCGACCCGCGGCACGGAAACCCGTGAGGTCAGTCCGTATGCCATCGTTGGCGCCAGCGCCACCTATGCGCTGAGCAAAAACGTTGACGTCACCGCCGGCATCGAAAACCTGTTCGACAAACGTCAGTTCCGTGCTGGCAACGCGCAAAACGTCGGCAACCCGACCACCGGCGCGATCAATATCGCTGGCGCCGGCGCCGCGACCTATAACGAACCGGGCCGCACCTACTATTTAAGCCTCAATACCCACTTCTGACGGTTGATTGCAAAAGAGGAATAGTAAAAGCCGGTCGGGCCACCGACCGGCTTTTTTACTGGCTAGCGGCAAGCAACAGGATCCCTGGCAACGGCGCGAACCCTGGCAGCGTAACGGTTTGGCAACCAGCGTCGCCAACCGTCAACCCGCGGCTGGTTCACTCTTCCAGCGACACCTGCTTGAAAATATGCTTGCCGAACGGATCGATTTCATACCCTTTCACCTCGTTACGCACCGGTTCAAAAATGGTCGAATGTGCAATCATCAACGCTGGCATCTGCTGATGCATCATTACCTGCGCCTGTTGGTACATCTCTACCCGTTTGGCATGGTCGGTTTCTTTACGCGCCTGCAGGATCAACCGATCAAACGGCGGGTAGCACCATTTGGCCGAGTTTGAACCGCCGTTGGCGGAAACGCAGGTAAACAGCGGACCAAAGAAATTGTCAGGGTCACCGTTGGCCGTGGTCCAGCCCATCAACGCGGTCTGGTGCTCGCCATTCTTGATACGCTGCAGATATTCCCCCCATTCGAAGGTCACAATCGTGGCGCGCACGCCGATCTTCGCCCAGTCGGACTGGATCATCTCCGCCATGCGCTTGGCGTTCGGGTTGTAGGGGCGCTGTACCGGCATCGCCCATAAATCAATGGCGAAGCCCTGCCCTAAGCCGGCTTCCTGTAACAGTCGTCGGGCGGTTTCCGGCGAATAAGGATAATCCTCAAGCGCCGCATTGCTGCCCCATTGGGTCGGCGGCAGCAGGTTTTTTGCCGGCTGGCCGGCGCCGTGGAATACCGCCTCGAGGATCGCCGGTTTGTTCACCGCCAATGCCAGCGCCTGGCGAACCTTGACGTTATCCAGCGGTTTTTTCTGAGTGTTAAACGCCAGAAAACCGATGTTCAAGCCTGACTTTTCCATCACCGTAATGTTGTTATCCGCCCGCATGCGCACCAGATCGGCCGGATTTGGGAACGGCATCACCTGGCATTCGTTTTTCTGCAATTTGGCATAGCGCACCGCCGCATCCGGGGTGATCGAAAACACCAGCCGGTCGATCTGCGGCTTGCCTTCCCAGTAGCCGTCGAACGCTTTATAGAGGATTTTTGCGTCATGCTGATATTGCAGCAACTGGAACGGCCCGGTGCCAATGGGGTCGTTATCCACCCGCTGCGGGGTGCCGGCCTTTAGCATCGCATCGGCATATTCGGCGGAGAGAATGGTGGCAAAATACATGCCCAAATCGGCAATGAACGGCGCTTCGGCGCGCGAAAGCTCAAAGCGCACCGTATGCTCGTCAACCTTGACTATCGCGTTGATCAGACTGCCAAACTCCATAGATTCAAAGTTGGTGTAAGCACCGTTGGATACCTTGTGATAAGGATGTTGGGGATCTTTTTGCCGCATGAACGAAAAGATCACGTCGTCAGCGTTAAAGTTGCGGGTCGGCGTGAAGTACTTATTGCTGTGGAACCTGACCCCCTGACGTAGGTGAAATGTGTAGTTTTTGCCGTCAGCACTGACCTCCCAGCGTTCCGCCAGGCTGGGCTGCAATTCCACGGTGCCGGTTTTAAAATCAACCAGCCGGTTGTAAATCGCCGCCGAACTGGCGTCTACCGTGGTGCCGGAGGTAAACAACTGCGGATTGAAACCTTCCGGCGACCCTTCAGAACAAAACACCAGCGTTTTGGCCTGTATGCTGCCGGCGGTCGCCAGCGCCAACAGAGCCAAGGTAAATCTTACTTTTATGCTCGTCATCTCGTTTCCCCAGTGGTATCCCAACGGTTACCAATAAAACAGGGAGTTAGTGAAGTAAAGCATAAATATTGAGCAAGCAAAATTGCACGGGAAAGCGGGATAATGCCCTCTCGGCGCTGGAGAGGGCATCGTGCGGCTTAAATCAGCTGACTGAAGTTCATTTGTTCCATCAGCCGGTAGTTATCAGCATAATCTACCGGGATCGCCACCACCACCGGCCCCTGGATTTCCATTGCCTTACGCAACATTGGCCGCAGTTCCTCGACCTTCTGCACCGCAAAGCCGACCGCACCACAGGATTCCGCATAGGCTTTGAAATCGATCGGGCCAAATTCCACGCCGGATTTGCGCCGGTATTTATTCAACTCCTGCATTTCCACCATGTTATAAGCGTTGTCGACCCAGATAACGTGCACGATATTGGCATTAAGCCGTACTGCGGTTTCCAGCTCCATGCTCGATTGCATAAAGCCGCCGTCGCCGGAAATCGACAGCACTTTATCACCGGGCCGCACCAGTGCGGTACCAATCGCCCACGGCAGCGCGACGCCCATGGTTTGCTGACCGTTGGAAATCAACAGCTGTCGTGCGCGGAAGCTGTAAAGATAACGCGCGATCCAGATGTGAAAACTGCCCATATCGACGCACAGCGTGACGTCGTCGCTGACGATATCCTGCAGTTCCTTGACGATGCGCAGCGGATGGATCGGCATGCCGTCCCGTCGCGCCGCACGCTCCGCCAACTCGGTACGCTGACGCCCCAGATCGGCCAGAATGGTCTCTACTGCCGGCGGGATCATCAGTGCGCCTGCAAATCTTTCGGTCATCGCATTAATGGTGGCGCTGATGTTGCCAACCAGCTCAATGTCGGGGCGATAACAGGTATCGATATCCGCCGGTTGCACGTCGATGTGCACCAGTTTCAATCGGCGCTGACTGTTCCACATGCAGGGATCGTATTCAATCGGGCCGTAACCGACACTGACCACCAAATCCGCCTGCTGCAACAGTTGGTCCGCCGGCTGGTTGTTGAACAGCCCGACGCGACCGGCAAAACGCGCAAAATGGTTGACGTCGATCACCCCGGCGGCCTGATAGGTGCCGACTACCGGCATACGGGTACGGGACAGCAACTGACGCACCGCGTCGCTGTTTTCCGGCCGGCTGGCCTGCAGGCCAAGCAACAGCACCGGACATTTGGCCTGCTGAATCAACGTTACCGCGTCCTGAATGTCGTCGCCGGCTGCCGCCCCCAGGTGTGGTACCCGGCAGCCGGCCAATACCGGTGCGCTGACCGGTTCGTTGACGATATCCATTGGCAGGCTGACAAATGCCGCCCCCGGACGACCAAACTCGGCGGTACGAAACGCGTTGGCAATCACTTCTGAAATCGCCGAACCGGCGTGCACTTCGGCGCAATATTTGGTCACCGGGCGGAACATGCTGACGGTGTCCATGCTCTGGTGAGTCTGCTTAAGATTGTCGGCGCGTTTGACCGCGCCACCTAATGCCACCACCGCATCGCCTTCCGAAGTGGCCGTCGCCAGACCGGTGATCAGGTTGGAACTCCCCGGCCCGGAAGTCACCAATGCCACCCCGGCCTTACCGGTCAGGCGCCCCACCGCCGCCGCCATAAACGCAGCGTTGGCCTCATGCCGCACTACCACGGTCTGAATCGACGCTGTATCTTCCAGCGAGTCGAACACCCGGTCAATTTTGGCACCCGGGATACCAAATACGTGTTTCACCCCCTGCGCCTCAAGATTCTTCACCACCAGATCGGCACCGCATTGCCAGTTTTCGTCCGTATTTAGCTTACTCATGGTTCCACCTCATAAACAAAAAAACGCCTACCGCAGAATCAACCGCCAGCACGGCGGCGGGCCCGTTTAGCCTTCGGCAGAACGAATGGCGCGATCCAAATCCTCGGGACAGAGGTTGGTGCGCAGAAAATCCGCATCATGCGGCAATTGGAGATTGAGACGCGTAATAACGCCAAATTGCAGGCGACCGTGGTCGAGCTGGTAATCAAGCACGTGTCCGCCACCGCTGCGATCGTCGGTGACGAAATGTTCGTGGTAACCGGCTACGCCAATACCCTGCATATAGTCCGGCGAGCGGAAGCCGACCAGCGTGCCGCGACGCCGCCGAAAGGCAAAGGTTGGCTGCGCTTCAATGGCTTCGAGCATCGGTTTGTAAGGCCGCTGCTGGCGCGGTACGGTGCGGGTTTCCAGGTGGTTGAATTCACCGTCGACGCGCAGTGCGCAGAACAGGTTGGGTGATGCCACCTGTTCATCAATGCATTGGTGCAATTGGTCTTTGGTGATCGGTCGGTCGAAATGTTGGGTAACGCTCGGTTTGAAAAAGGTCACTACCGCAAACGGCGTTTTTTGCTCAGGGTTGGCTGGACGAGCGCTGCCGTCGGCGCGCAGCTGGTGAATCTCTCGATCAAAGGCGATCAGTTCACCGTCCAGATGGTTGAAGGTACCAAGGCCGAAATCACCGTGGCGTAACAGTTCGGCAATGGTGACGTCTCCCTCGTACACCCCGCCAATCAGCGCGCTCATTAGTGAGATCTGGTAAATTTCCCCTTCACCGATGCTCGCCGACTGTCTGGCAAAGCCCTGCGCCAGATGCTGCGCACAGGCACACTCATGGATATGGTTCATGCAATACTCCTCCACCAGCGCGAATGGACTGCCTTCGCGCATGCAAATATGTTGCCGTAGAAGTTTCGTGTTGTAACGATTCAGCTAAGTGCAACAAAAAACCGGTCACCGGGACCGAGACAGTGGCAAAAAAACAATTAGTTATAAATACTAATCATTATTATCACGCTACCGTCTATTCGAACGCGATATCTGGTGTTGGAGAAAACGCAACCGAGTGCAAAAATACACGGTCAAAAATGTCTGTATGCACAAGGTGTTTATCTATTTTCAGGATAGTGCATCCAGCAGAACAATCGCCAAGGCGACCGCTGACAGAGCAAAGAGTATCGCCGGTGCACCAAACTGAGAACCCGGTATTCATAAGAAACGCTTTTGCATATAATGCAAAGATGAATGATGCCCAATACGTTGAACACTTGCCGATTTTTCTTGAGATCGCTCAGCAAGGCAGCTTTTCTGCCGCCGCCCGCAAACTGGGTATGGTGCCCTCGTCGCTGGTACGGCATATCGATGCGCTGGAGGAGCAGCTCGGCGTAGTGCTGTTTATCCGCTCTACCCGCGGCCTGATACTGACCGACGCCGGCGATCTGCTGACAAATCGCGCCGCTGCCCTGCAGGCGGATATTCTTGCCGTGCGGGCCGAACTCACCGCGCTGAACGCAGCGCCACAGGGTGTGCTGCGCATCAGTTGTCTGCCGACCTTTGGCAAAACCACGCTGTTGCCACTGTTGCCAACGCTGACGCGGCGCCACCCCAAACTGTCGGTAGAACTGGATCTTACTGAACGGCAAACCTATCCGAAGCAGGAACTGCTGGACGCCGCCGTACGCATCGGCGAACAGAAAGACAGCACGCTGTACGCCAGCCGCATCGGCACCCAGCGCTGGGTGATGTGCGCCAGTGCGGACTATGTCGCACGTTTCGGCCAGCCTGATAGCCTGTCGGCGTTGACGCAACATCGGCTGATTGCCCGCTTCCACAAGCAACAACCTGCATGCTGGGCACAAATTCTCGATGCGCCATTACTAAACCGTTGCCACATCGTGCTGCGCTGCGATGACTTTACCGCCCAGCGGCAGGCGGCGCTCTGCGGTATGGGTATTACCTTTCTGCCCAACTGGGTAGTTGGTGCTGATATACAGGCCGGCCGTCTGCTGGCACTGATGGACGATCCGCGAGGCGAAGAACAGGCCATTTACCTGATGCGACCGGTGGCGAAAATCTCTGCCAGGCTGGCGGCGTTGATTTCTTTATTGCCAAAAAATATCGGACAGTAACCTGATGCCAGTCACGTGGTAGAGTAGCGCCAGCAAAGGAGACGCTATGAGCCAGCAACAACAGATTATCGAGTGGTTACAACAGGATGCGCAACGTATGGCCGCGCTGCGCACCGTGCGCCGTCTCGGCCTCAACGACTGGTGCCTGGGCGCCGGTTTTGTACGCAATCTGGTATGGGACCGGCGTCACGGCCATGCCGCTGCCACGCCGTTGAACGATATTGACGTGATTCATTTCGACGCCGCGCGCCCGCAGGCGGAACGCGACAGAATGCTGGAGGCCCGCTTGCAGCAATGGCTGCCGCAGCCATGGTCGGTAAAAAACCAGGCGCGCATGCATCAACGCTGCGGCCGCGCGCCATATCGCGACAGCGAAGACGCCATCAGCTTCTGGCCCGAAATAGAAACGGCGGTTGGCGCACGGCTAAACGCCGATGACAGCATCATGTTGATCGCCCCCTTTGGCCTGCAGGCGTTGTTCAGCGACAGCGTGACCTTCAATGCCAAAAGCGGCGATGCCACGGCGTTTCAACAGCGGCTGGCGGCCAAACGCTGGCTGCAGCTGTGGCCTCGGCTACGGGTGATTGACTAAGCCTCGTTCTCCCGCCCTCGATGTCGACAGTGTCCTATCCGGCCGGATCCCCGCGCAGCTGTTGCAACAGCGCCGCCTGCTGTTGTACTACCTGCCAGATGGCGTCGGCCGCCGGCGACAGCGAACGATTTTTACGCCGTACCAGCATCAGCGCACGGTTGATCTCCGGTTGCATCCGCTTGACCCGCAGTTGGCCGCCTTCCGGCAGCGGTAACGCCAGAGCCGGAAAAATACTGATGCCAATCCCCGCCGCCACCATCGGGAACAGCGTAGCCGGGTGGCCGATTTCCTGCACCACCTCAACGCTGATCCCTTGCTGGCGAAGCGCGCTGTCGATCAGTGGCCGACTGCCAGAGGCATAATCCTGCAACACCAGTCGACACCCGTTTAACTCCTCCCACGGCACCGACGCCAAGTCGGCAAAGCGGTGATCGTCGCGGCACAGCAATAAAAATGGCTCGTGCAGAATCGGCTCACACTGCAGATCCACCGCCTGTAGCGGATCAACCACGATGCCAAAATCCACTTCGGCATTACGCACGCTGTGCAACACCGACTGCTGTGCCTGATCGCGCAACAGAATGCGGATGTCCGGATACTGCCGTTCACCGGCGGCGATGCATTGCGGCATCAGATGTGCCGAAATGGTCTGGCTCGAGGCTACCCGCACCGTACCGCTGCGCTGCACGCCGAAACTGCGCGCATCCAGCAGCGCCGCCTGCAGATCGTCCAATAGGCGTTCAACCCGGTTCGCCAAGCGCTGCCCGGCATCGGTTAACACCACTTCCCGCGTGGTACGATCGAGCAGGCGTACGCCGATTTCCGCCTCCAGCTCTTTTACGCTGTGGCTGACGGCCGACTGGGTCAGGCCGATCGCCTCCCCGGCACGGCTAAAACTGCCGTGGTGGGCAATGGCGACAAATACCTTGAGCTGCTTGAGTGAGTAATTCATGCGTAATATTCATAAATGAATTAAATAAATCAATTTTATTATTATATGTCGCCGCGAGAGAATATCCCCATGATAGTTATCACGAGAACGCCGAAATGAGATTTTTACCCGATCGTTTTACTCTAACGCTGCTCGTCACCGTGTTGCTGGCATCGTTTCTGCCGGCACGCGGCGAGTTTGTCGGCTGGCTGAATAGCCTGACGATTGCCGCCATTGCGCTGTTGTTTTTCATGCATGGCGCCAAGCTGTCACGCGAAGCGATCCTCGCCGGCAGCAGCAACTGGCGTTTGCATCTGTGGGTGATGTTTAGCACCTTCATCATCTTCCCGCTGCTCGGCGTGCTGTTCAAATGGTGGTCGCCGGTCGACGTCAGCCCGCAACTGTACGACGGTTTTATCTATCTGTGCATTTTGCCGGCCACCGTGCAGTCGGCTATCGCCTTCACCTCGCTGGCCGGTGGCAACGTCGCGGCCGCGGTGTGCAGCGCCTCGGCCTCCAGTCTACTGGGGATTTTCGTTTCGCCGCTGCTGGTTGGCCTGTTGATGAACGTACATGGGGAAACCGGCAGCCTGCAACAGGTCGGTACGATCGTACTGCAACTGCTGGTGCCGTTCGTTGCCGGCCATCTGTCGCGCCCGCTGATTGGCAAGTGGATTGAACGCAACCGTAAGCTGATCGGCAAAACTGACCAGACTTCGATCTTGCTGGTGGTGTATGCCGCCTTCAGCGAAGCGGTGACGCACGGCATATGGCAGCAGGTGGGGATCGGCTCACTGGCGTTTATCGTCGCCGTCAGTACCCTCCTGCTGACCATCGTGCTGGTGATGAATATCACCATGGCGCGCCGGCTGGGGTTCAGCAAGGCAGATGAGGTGGCAATCGTATTCTGTGGTTCGAAGAAGAGCCTGGCCAATGGCATCCCAATGGCCAACATCCTGTTTCCGGCGGCTACGGTGGGTATTATGGTGCTGCCGCTGATGGTGTTCCATCAGGTGCAGTTGATGACCTGCGCGGTATTGGCACGGCGCTACCAGAAGAAACAGCAACGTCAACAACAGGCACAAACCGTCTGAGACGGCGGCGGTGGGGAGCCACGCCGCGCTCAGCTGCGCTTTAGCGGCTTGACCAGCGAATCCAACCCTTCGATTTTAATCGCCAGCGTCATTTCCATCAGCATTCCCAATTTGCCATTGGGGAATTCGCCCTTACGGGCGAACCACAGCAGATATTCTTCCGGCAAGTCGATCAGCACCCGGCCCTGGTATTTGCCAAACGGCATCACGGTGTTGGCAATTTCGATCAGGTTTTCCTTTTCCATCATTGTCCCAGCAGGCGGATCATTTCCGCCTCATCGATCACCGCAATGCCCAGCTCTTGTGCCTTTACCAGTTTGGAACCGGCGGCTTCGCCGGCGATCACCAGGTCGGTCTTCTTCGATACGCTGCCGCTGACTTTTGCCCCCAGCGCCGTCAGGCGATCTTTGGCCTCATCGCGCGACAGCTGGCTCAGGGAACCGGTCAGCACCACGGTCTTGCCGGCAAACGGGCTGTCGATCTCCTCGGCGGCCACCACCACCGGCGCCGGCCAGTGAATACCGATATCTTCGCCGATCAGTTCGTCAATCACCTGCTGATTCAGCTCTTCGGCGAAGAAGTTCACCACATGCCTGGCGACCACTTCCCCCACGTCCGGCACCTTTTTCAGCGCCTCGACGTCCGCTGCGCGCAGCCTGTCCAGCGAACCGAAATGCGCCGCCAGGTTGGCGGCGGTGGACTCGCCCACTTCGCGGATGCCCAGCGCATACAAGAAGCGGGCAAAGGTCGTCTGCTTGGCCTTTTGCAACGCATTGGCCAGATTCTGCGCCGACTTCGGCCCCATCCGATCCAGTCCGGTCAACATGCCGGCGGTCAGACGGAACAGGCCCGCAGGATTTTTGACGTACTCCTTTTCTACCAGCTGTTCGATGATCTTGTCGCCCATGCCGTCGACGTCCATCGCCCGGCGCGAAACAAAATGCTTCAATGCCTCTTTGCGCTGGGCGCCGCAGATCAGGCCGCCGGTGCAGCGTGCTACCGCTTCGCCTTCCACCCGTTCGACGTCGGAACCACATACCGGGCAGTGCAATGGAAATACCACTTCGCGTGCCTCTGGCGGGCGGCGATCCTCCACCACCCCAACCACCTGCGGGATCACATCGCCGGCGCGACGCACGATTACCGTGTCGCCAATCCGCAGGCCAAGACGCTCAATCTCGTCGGCGTTATGCAAGGTGGCATTGCTGACGGTTACGCCAGCCACCAGCACCGGTTCCAGTCGTGCTACCGGGGTAATTGCCCCGGTACGGCCGACCTGAAACTCCACTTCCCGTACCACGGTGATTTGCTCTTGCGCCGGGAATTTGAAGGCGGTAGCCCAACGCGGCGCGCGTGCTACAAAGCCCAAACGCTCCTGCAGATCGATGTCGTCGATTTTCACCACCACGCCGTCGATATCAAACCCAAGCTGGCCGCGGTCCTGTTCCACCTGACGGTAGAAATCCAGTACCTGGTCACTACCGGTACATAACCGGACGCGGTCGCTGACCGGTAACCCCCAGGCTTTGAACTGTATCAGTCGTTGGTAATGGCTGCGCGGCAGTTCGCCTCCTTCCAGCAGACCGACGCCGTAACAGAAGAAGGTCAGTGGGCGTTTCGCCGTAATGCGCGGATCGAGCTGACGCAGTGAGCCGGCGGCGGCATTGCGCGGATTGGCGAATACCTTGCCATCCTTGCGGCGCGCTTCGTCGTTCATTTTTTCAAACCCGGCCTGCGGCATAAACACTTCACCGCGCACTTCAACGCGGCGCGGGATGTTGTCGCCGGTCAGGCGCAGTGGAATGGCGCGGATAGTGCGCACGTTGGAGGTGATGTTTTCACCGGTGGTGCCGTCGCCGCGCGTAGCCGCACGCACCAGTTCACCCTCCTCGTACAACAGACTGACCGCCAGGCCATCCAGCTTCAGTTCACAGCAAAAAGTCAGCGGTTCGCTGCTTTTCACCCGATCTTGCACCCGCTTGTAAAACGCCAGGTAGCTGTCCTCGTCAAACACGTTGTCCAATGACAGCATCGGCACTTCATGTCGTACCTGGTCGAACGCCGTCAGTGGCGCTGCCCCTACCCGCTGAGTGGGTGAATCGGCGGTGATCAGCTCCGGGTGCGCTTCTTCGAGTTCACGCAGTTCACGCATCAGACGATCGTATTCGGCATCCGGAATTTCAGGCGCGTCGAGCACATGATAGAGATATTCATGATGGCGCAGTGAGGTACGCAGTTGATTGATTCTTTTGTTGTTTGGTTCCATGGCTCACCATCAAAGAGAAAAACCCCCGGCAAGCGGGGGTCTTGAGAGACTATTCGTTCAGCGCTACCGATTACCGTCAGGCGTTGTTTTCCAACACTTCACGAATGCGCGCTTTATAGGTTTCCAGCTTTTGCGGGGTCATCATACGACGCTCGTCGTCCAGCACCACACCGCCCACGTCGTCGGCAATACGCTGAGCCGATTGCAGCATCAGTTTGAAGTTCTGATTAGCGTCGCCATAGGACGGCACCATCATGAACATCGACACGCCAGGGGTGGAGAAATCGGACATGGAATCAGGATCGAACGACCCTGGTTTGACCATGTTCGCCAGACTGAACAGCACCGGGCCACTGCCCGCAGGACTGATATGGCGATGGAAAATACCCATTTCACCAAACTGGAAGCCCGCTTGCAGCACGCTTTGCAGCAGGACTTCGCCGCCAATCACGCCACCCTGGTGCGCCGCAACATGCAATACCAATACGGTTTCCTTCAACCTGGCCGGTTCGGCGGCAGCAGGCTGCACAGGCTCGGCTGGCTGAGATTCCGGCGTAGTCTGCGGCTGGGGCGCCGGTTCCGCATGCTGGAACGTTGATTCTGCATGCTGGAACGTCGGTTCTACCGGCGGCAGATCGTCAACGCGCGGTTCACGACGCGGCGCAGTCTGTGGCTGTGGCTGCTCCTCTTCCCGATCCTGCGCGTAGTTGTCCAACAGGATGTCATCATAGTCCGGACGCTGGGACAGCGGCGGCGGCTGATGAGCAGCCGGTTGAACGACTCGTGGCGCGGGTTCGACTGCCGGAGCAGGCTTTGGCGCAACCACGGGTTCTTCGCGAGCGGCATCAAGATGACCAAACGACGGTTCGTCCTGCGGGTGAGCGGAGCGCACACGCACTTCTCCCACGCCTTCATCGAGATCGTCGATCGGGGTTGGTTCACGTTCTTTTTTAGAACGTTTGGCTGGGCGATCGCGGAAAAGCGAAGAGCGTTCTTTACGGCTGGTCCAAAGACCATGTAATAACAACGCTATTATGGCGATCGCGCCAACAACGATTAATATCAGACGCAAATCCTGCATCATTGCTATCTCTGTTGTTCCAATACATTGCCACCGCGGCAAACATTCACTCTTTAACTCTATTTGCCCAGGCAGACAAGTGCAAGTCCGTGCTGAACTTTATGGCAATAAAGATGATTATACTGCCTTTTTTTGTTGTTTTTTCAGCCAACAGCACGCTAGCCAGCAGAAAATCATCCCGATATGATAACGATGCCTGTTCTGACAAAGAGATAACTTAAGATATGTCCTATTCGCAGCAAACTTCTCGACCCACCAGCGGCGTGCATTATTTTGCCGAAGGGTGGCGACTGATTTCGCGCCCGGGGATCAAGCGTTACGTGGTATTGCCGTTGTTGGTAAACGTGTTATTGATGGGGTCGGCCTTTTGGTGGCTGTTCAGCAAGCTCGGCGACTGGATCCCGCTGATGATGGGGTACGTACCGGACTGGCTGCAGTGGCTCAGCTACATCCTGTGGCCAATCACCGTTATTTCCGTGGTGCTGGTGGCCGGTTACCTGTTCAGCACCCTCACCAACCTGATCGCGGCGCCGTTTTGCGGCCTGCTGGCCGAGCAACTGGAGGGCAGCCTGACCGGCAAACCGCTGCCGGACACCGGCATTTTCGGCGTGGTCAAAGACGTACCGCGCATCATGGCACGCGAATGGCGCAAACTGGCCTATTACCTGCCACGGGCTTTGGTGCTGTTTCTGCTGTATTTTGTGCCCGGCTTCGGCCAGACCATCGCGCCAGTGCTGTGGTTCCTGTTCAGCGCCTGGATGTTGGCGATTCAATATTGCGACTACCCTTTCGACAACCACAAGGTCAGCTTTGCCGAGATGCGACGCGCGCTGCGTCAGCACAAAACCCATAATCTGCAATTCGGGGCGCTGGTCAGCCTGTTTACCATGATACCGATCCTCAACCTGGTGATTTTGCCAGTGGCGGTGTGCGGTGCGACCGCCATGTGGGTCGATCGTTATCGCAGCCAGTTTGTCGCGCATTGATGCGCTGGCTTCCCCGCATGGTTCGACAGGGCGCGCATTTTGCGCCCTTGTCGTTGTGCTTAAAACTTATTTCCTAATAACATATAGATATACCAATTCCTTACTTCCCTGCCGGGGCCGTTAGCGTATGCTTTCGATGTTCCCTACATTTTCATAGAGTTAAAGGACGGGCTATGAGCAAGATATATGAAGACAACTCATTAACAATCGGCCATACGCCGCTGGTTCGTCTGAATCGAATCGGCAACGGACGTATTCTCGCCAAGGTTGAATCACGCAACCCAAGCTTCAGCGTCAAATGCCGTATCGGTGCCAATATGATTTGGGACGCAGAAAAACGCGGCATCCTCACCGCAGGTAAGGAACTGGTTGAACCGACCAGCGGTAACACCGGCATCGCGTTAGCCTACGTGGCGGCAGCTCGCGGTTACAAGCTGACGCTGACCATGCCGGAAACCATGAGCATCGAGCGGCGCAAGCTGCTGAAAGCGCTGGGCGCCAACCTGGTACTGACCGAAGGTGCCAAAGGCATGAAGGGCGCCATCGCCAAGGCGGAAGAAATCGTCGCTACCGATCCGAATCGCTATATTATCCTGCAGCAGTTCAGCAACCCGTCCAACCCGGAAATCCACGAAAAAACCACCGGCCCGGAAATCTGGGAAGACACCGATGGTGACGTTGACGTGTTTGTCTCCGGCGTCGGTACCGGCGGTACGCTGACCGGCGTCAGCCGTTACATCAAGAAAACCAAGGGCAAGGCGATCGTCAGCGTGGCGGTTGAGCCTACCGATTCGCCGGTTATCACCCAGGCATTGGCCGGTGAAGAACTAAAGCCGGGTCCGCACAAGATTCAAGGCATCGGCGCAGGCTTTATACCCGGCAACCTGGATCTGGAACTGGTCGACCGCGTGGTGCAAATCACTAACGACGAAGCCATCAGCATGGCGCGCCGCCTGATGGAAGAAGAAGGCATTCTGGCCGGTATCTCCTCCGGTGCCGCGGTCGAAGCGGCGGTCAAGCTGTCGCAGGAACCCGACTTTACCGACAAAACGATCGTGGTTATCCTGCCTTCTTCCGGTGAACGCTATTTAAGTACAGCCCTGTTTGCAGATCTGTTCACAGAACAGGAACTGCAACAGTAATCTCAGGCAGTGCACAAAAAGCTAAAAAAGCACCTTGCGAGGTGCTTTTTTGTGGTCTGGATCAAAGTTTATAGCAGTGAAAGATTGATTTTAGCGGCTGGCTTTAGTATTTAACCGGACAATTATTTCGATGCGCAAAATTAATCGCCCTCCACCCCTTGTTTGAGCTGAATCGATTTACTGATTTGTCGCTCAGACATAAAACACGGCATAATGGAGAGCTGATTGAAACGACGCCATTTGGCTACGTTTTTTTGATCTGAAATGGCTAAAACGTCGTTTTCTGTTGCATCAATGCTCGCCCCTGTACCATAGTCAGGCGCTAACCAGACAAGCTAAAGTGCCGCCGGTAGGCTAAACTTTAGCTCCACAACAATCCAATAAGTTGGGGAAACATCAATGTTCCAGCAAGAAGTTACTATTACCGCTCCGAATGGTCTGCACACTCGCCCTGCCGCGCAGTTCGTTAAAGAAGCCAAAGGCTTCGCGTCTGAAATCACCGTGACCTCTAACGGCAAAAGCGCCAGCGCCAAAAGCCTGTTTAAGCTGCAAACTCTGGGGCTGACCCAAGGGACCGTAGTAACCATTTCTGCTGAAGGTGAAGACGAGCAGAAAGCCGTTGAGCACTTGGTTAAACTGATGGCAGAGCTTGAGTAATCGGCCCGTCTTTTTAGTTAACACCAGTCAAGAGTAAGGTAGGGTTATGATTTCAGGCATTTTAGTATCACCGGGTATCGCTTTTGGTAAGGCTCTCCTACTGAAAGAAGATGAGATTGTCATCAACCGGAAGAAAATCTCTGCAGACCTTGTAGAGCAGGAAGTCTCGCGTTTTCTGGAAGGTCGCGCCAAAGCGTCCGAGCAACTGGAAGCGATCAAAACCAAAGCAGGCGAAACCTTCGGCGAAGAGAAAGAAGCGATCTTCGAAGGCCACATCATGCTGCTGGAAGACGAAGAGCTTGAGCAGGAAATCATAGCCCTCATCAAAGACGATCTGGCATCCGCAGACGCCGCAGCCTACACCGTGATTGAAGGTCAGGCCAAGGCGCTGGAAGAGCTGGACGACGAATACCTGAAAGAGCGTGCGGCCGACGTACGCGACATCGGCAAGCGCCTGCTGCAAAACATTCTGGGCCTGGCCATCGTCGATTTGAGCTCGATCCAGGACGAAGTGATCCTGGTCGCCTCCGATCTGACACCTTCCGAGACCGCACAGCTGAACCTCGACAAGGTGCTGGGCTTTATCACCGACCTCGGCGGCCGGACTTCCCACACCTCGATCATGGCGCGTTCGCTTGAACTGCCGGCCATCGTTGGCACTAGCGACGTGACCAAACAGGTGAAAAACGACGACTACCTGATTCTGGACGCGGTTAACAACAAGATTTACGTTAACCCGACCGCTGACGTTATCGATCAACTGAAAGCCGCCCAGAACCAGTACATCACCGAGAAAAACGATCTGGCCAAACTGAAAGACCTGCCGGCGATCACCCTCGACGGGCATCAGGTTGAAGTCTGCGCCAACATCGGCACCGTGCGCGACGTCGCAGGCGCCGAACGCAACGGCGCAGAAGGCGTTGGTCTGTACCGTACCGAATTCCTGTTCATGGACCGCGAGTCGCTGCCAACCGAAGATGAGCAGTTCCAGGCTTACAAGGCGGTGGCCGAGGCCATGGGCTCTCAGGCGGTTATCGTTCGTACCATGGACATTGGCGGCGACAAGGATCTGCCGTACATGAATCTGCCGAAGGAAGAAAACCCGTTCCTCGGCTGGCGTGCCATCCGCATCGCGATGGATCGCCGTGAAATTCTCCATGCTCAGCTGCGCGCCATCCTGCGTGCCTCAGCCTTCGGCAAACTGCGTATCATGTTCCCGATGATCATTTCGGTAGAAGAAGTGCGCGATCTGAAAGGCGAACTGGAAACCCTGAAGGCCCAGCTGCGTGAAGAAGGCAAGGCGTTTGACGAAACAATCGAAGTGGGCGTGATGGTGGAAACACCGGCTGCGGCAGTCATTGCTCACCACCTGGCAAAAGAAGTCGACTTCTTTAGTATTGGGACAAACGATCTAACCCAGTATACTCTGGCGGTAGATCGCGGCAACGAGCTGATTTCTCATCTCTATAACCCGATGTCCCCATCAGTACTTGGCCTGATTAAACAGGTTATTGATGCATCTCACGCAGAAGGCAAGTGGACCGGCATGTGCGGTGAACTGGCTGGCGATGAACGTGCTACACTGTTGTTATTGGGCATGGGGCTGGATGAGTTCAGCATGAGTGCGATTTCAATCCCACGCATCAAGAAAATTATTCGCAACACCAATTTCGAAGATGTGAAGGCGTTGGCAGCGCAGGCCTTGGCTCAGCCAACGGCACAAGATCTGATGAACTGCGTTAATAAGTTCATCGAAGAGAAAACGCTCTGCTAAACTTCCACGACACTGGAACGCCGCCCAATTTAATGCTTAGGAGAAGATCATGGGTTTGTTCGATAAACTGAAATCTCTGGTTTCTGATGACAAGAAAGACACGGGCACCATCGAAATCGTTGCCCCGATTTCTGGCGAAATCGTCAATATCGAAGATGTACCTGACGTAGTGTTCGCTGAAAAAATCGTTGGCGACGGTATTGCCATCAAACCTGCCGGCAACAAAATGGTTGCCCCGGTTGACGGTACTATCGGTAAAATTTTCGAAACCAACCATGCTTTCTCGATCGAATCCGACAGCGGCATCGAGCTGTTCGTCCACTTCGGTATCGATACGGTTGAACTGAAAGGCGAAGGCTTCAAGCGTATCGCCGAAGAAGGCCAGCGCGTCAAGAAAGGCGATGTGGTCATCGAATTCAATCTGCCACTACTGGAAGAAAAGGCCAAGTCTACCCTGACGCCGGTCGTTATCTCCAACATGGACGAGATCAAAGAGCTGATCAAACTGTCCGGCAGCGTTACCGTCGGTGAAACACCGATCATTCGCATCAAGAAGTAATGCGGAAGTCACGCTAACGAGCAAAAACGGCGCCAATCGGCGCCGTTTCTTTATCCTTTTCGTCTGCCACACTGCACGCTGTTAGCCGTGCGCCCCCTCCACGCCACGTGCTGCCTGTACGCGCCGAGGATTGCGCGTTGTCCATGTTAAAACTGCCAAGGCCGATACCGCCTATTGCCCTACTGGGAATACCCAACGCATTTCGCATTGCAGCTAGGGGGCAAGCGGCGGGATCCCCAGAAGCTTACTCAGGTAAGTGGCTGGGGTGAGCACGAGCAGCCAACAACGCTGCGGTTCGAAAGGCGAAGGGGATTATTGCCAACGCGGGATACGCAGGGTAATCACCAATCCCCCCTGCTCACCGTTACGCGCCTCAACCTGGCCACCGTGTGCCAGCACCACTTTTCGCGTGATCGCCAGCCCCAGCCCGTAGCCCTTGCCGGACAGCGGGGATTTCACCCGCACGAACGGATCGAAAATGCTGGACAGTTTTGACGCTTCCACCCCCGGCCCCCGATCGCTGACCACAATCTGGAACTGATGGTCGATAGGCGTCAAACTGACCGTCACGCGCTGACCGGCGCTGGAAAAACGCAGCGCGTTGCGCACGATATTGTCCACCGCGCGACGCATCAGCTCGGCATTACCCTTTACCGTATATTCCAGCTCGCTATTGGCCTGCAACGCAATCTCGACGCCGGGCACCTGCGCTTCATAACGTGCATCATTCACTACCGCCTCCACCAGTCCGTACAGATCGAAGTACTCTTCGTCCGGCAAGGCGTTATTTTCCGCCCGCGACAGCGCCAGCAGCTCGCCAATCATTTTATCCAGCCGCCCCGCCTCGTGCTCGATGCGCTGCAGCGAATTTTCAACGTTATTCGAATTCTGCCGAGCCAGGCCTATCGCCAGTTGCAAACGCGCCAGCGGTGAACGCAGTTCGTGGGAAACATCGTGTAGCAGCTGCTCGCGTGCACTGACCAGCAGGTCGAGCCGTTCAGCCATGGTATCGAAGTCACGCGCAACCTCCGACAGCTCATCATGCCGGCGGCGCATGGTCGGAAACAGGCGAATGGACAGATCGCCCTGTGCCACGCGGTCGAAGCCAGCGCGTAGCTGACGCATCGGCCGCGTCAGGTTCCACGCCAGCAGCGCGCTGAACAGCAATCCCCCCAACCCGCCAATCCACAGCATCGGTGCCGGAATGTGGAAAATATGCCAACGCCGGTCCATGCGGTACTGCGCACGTAACCCCTCGACGTCATAGGTCAGCACATACCCCTGCCCACCGGCGCCCTGCACCCATTCGACAATTTTATTCGGCATGCGGCCCGGGCCAGGTGCAGCGTGCGATTGGCCGCTCGGCGGCGTGGCGGCAGGCGTGACCGTCATAAAGCGTCGGTCTTCGTCCGGCCAGTTTTCGCTCATCGCGTCCAATGCCTCAATGCCACCATTGCGCAGCAGGCTGGCTGCCGAAGTGATTTGCATGTTAACCAGCCGCCGCGCCAGGGTATTTTCCGGCGGCTCGCGATTGCCGTAGAGGGCAAATGACACCCACAGCGCCTGCATCATGAAGATGAAAATCAGCCAATAGCCGAGCAGAATCTTCCAGAATAGCCTGCCACGCATTACCATCAGCGGATCCGATAGCCGATGCTGCGCACCGTTTCGATACTGAGCGTATTACCCGGCAGCGCAGCCAGCTTTTGGCGGATATTGCTGATATGCACGTCTACGCTGCGATCGTAGGCCTCACGTGGACGACCCAGGCCTTTTTCCGACAGTTCGTCCTTCGACACCACCCGTTCCGGCGCGCGCAGCAGCAGCTCCAGCAGATTGAATTCAGAGGCGGTAAGATCGAACCCCTGACCCTGCCATTCGCTGCTGCGGGTCGACGGGTTGAGGGTCAGGTCACCGAGCACCAGCGCGGCACCGTTATCAACCTCTGCCGGCCGCTCTTCAAAACGGCGCAGCACCGCGCGCAAACGCGCCACCAGCTCACGCGGATAGCACGGTTTTGGCACATAATCGTCGGCGCCCATTTCCAGGCCAATCACCCGGTCAATGTTGTCGCCCTTGGCGGTCAGCATGATGATCGGCAGGCGGCTTTTTTTACGCACATCGCGCAACACGTCGATGCCGCTCATATCCGGCAGCATGATATCCAGGATCATCGCGGTATATTCGCCAGACAGCGCGCCTGCTACCCCGGCTTTGCCGGTCAGCACCAGCGAGGCATTGAACCCTTCCGCGGTCAGGTATTCACTTAGCATAGTGCCAAGCTCAAGATCGTCATCGACCAATAAAATCTTCATTTATCTTATCGCCCCTTCAGGTATTTGCCCCATTTTCCCGCCTATTTGGCCATTTCGCAGCCGGTTTTACTCAATCCTTACAGTTGCGCCGTCGGACTCGGGCGGGGTAGCGCAACGGACAGATTCAGCACCAACACGCGTTAGCGCAGCGGCTGATGATTAATCGAGACGGGTTACTGGAGATAATAGACGGATTTCCCGGCGCAATGCAGCGCCAGGAGGGGGAAATGGCAAATAAGGTGCCGTGAGACGGCTTAGTTGAATACGCCAGTCGACAGATAGCGATCGCCGCGATCGCAGATGATTGCCACGATCACGCTCCCAGGGTTGGCGGCGGCAATGCGCAACGCCCCGGAAACCGCACCACCGGAACTGACGCCGCAGAAAATGCCTTCACGCTGCGCCAACTGGCGCATGGTGTCCTCAGCCTCGTTCTGGCTGATATCCAGCACCTGATCGACCAGCTCCGGGCGGTAGATCCCCGGCAGATAGGCCGGCGACCAGCGCCGAATACCAGGAATACTGCTGCCTTCCGCCGGTTGCAGGCCAATGATTTGTATCTGCGGATCCTGGCTCTTCAGGTAGCCACCGACGCCGGTGATGGTGCCGGTAGTCCCCATACTGGAGACGAAATGCGTAACGCGCTGTTCACTCTGCCGCCAGATTTCCGGCCCGGTAGTGGTAAAGTGCGCATACGGATTATCCAGGTTATTGAACTGATCCAGCACCTTGCCCTGCCCCTGTTGTTGCATGGCCAGCGCCAGATCGCGCGCCCCCTCCATACCCTGCTCGCGGCTGACCAGGATCAGCTCGGCACCGTAGGCGCGCATCGCCGCCTGACGCTCCTGGCTCATGTTTTCCGGCATCAGCAGCTTCAGCGTATAGCCTTTCATGGCGGCGATCATCGCCAGCGCAATGCCGGTGTTGCCGCTGGTCGCTTCAATCAGCGTGTCACCCGGTGCTATCTCGCCGCGTAACTCTGCCTGTTCGATCATCGCCAGCGCAGCGCGATCCTTGACCGAGCCGGCCGGATTGTTGCCTTCCAGCTTCAGCCAGATTTCGCAGTCTAGCCCGGCAGCCAGGCGTTGCAGTTTTACCAGTGGGGTATTGCCGATGTAATGTTCCAGCGTTGTCACGATCGTTGCCTGTGTGTTGGTGTGCGTTGCGTAATGTAAAAAGGCAACCCGTGGGTTGCCTCAAGATAATATTTATTGGCTGCTAAAAATTATCAGGCGCTTTTGGCTAATGCAACAGGCTGAAGCAGATGATCGCCAGCATACAGACGCGCATTCAGGCTACCGACATAGTAACGACCGCCGCGCACCGGGGGTTCGTTGCCTTCTGCCAGCACCACGGTAATCGGATCCTGATGCCAGCCAATCGGCTGTACCGTCAATTGCCAGTAGTGGCCACGCGGGCTGACCTCCAACACCTGCACCGGCAGCGGGCAACGGGTGCTGCTTTCGCTGCCGACTTCCATTTCCCACGGACGCAAGAACAGATCGACACTGCCCTGATGCATCGGCTGGAACGCCAACGGCCACTGGTGTGCGCCAACAAACAGCTGCGAACCACGGATCTCGCCATTCAGGCGGTTGACCTCGCCCATAAATTCCAGCACAAAGCGGCTGGCCGGTTCGCGCATGATCTGTTCCGGCGAACCAACCTGTTCGATATTACCCTGGCTCATTACCACGATGCGGTCGGCGACTTCCATCGCCTCTTCCTGATCGTGCGTCACGAACACGCTGGTGAACTTCAACTCTTCATGCAACTGACGTAGCCAGCGGCGCAGTTCTTTGCGTACCTGCGCGTCCAGCGCGCCGAACGGTTCGTCCAACAATAAAATCTGCGGCTCTACAGCCAACGCCCGCGCCAACGCCACGCGTTGCTTCTGGCCACCGGACAGCTGCGACGGATAGCGATTGGCCAGATGTGCCAACTGCACCATTTCCAGCAGTTGTTCCACTTTTTGCCTGATTGCCGCTGCATTTGGCCGCTCGCGGCGCGGCAGCACCGTCAGACCAAAGGCGATGTTGTCGAATACCGTCATATGACGGAACAGCGCATAATGCTGGAAGACAAAACCTACGCGACGATCGCGGGCATGTACCCGGCTGACGTCTGTGCCGTGGAAGCCCAGCGTACCGCCGCTCTGACTTTCCAGCCCGGCGATAATGCGCAGTAGCGTGGTTTTTCCGGAGCCGGACGGCCCCAGCAGCGCCACCATCTCACCGGAAGGGATATCGAGCGAGATGTCGTTCAGTACCTTGGTACGCCCGAAATATTTATTGATATTGTTAATCTCAATGCTCATGATTTTCCTCCCGCTCGAGACGTGCGTTCTGTCGTTCCAGACGCCATTGCAGAGCGCTTTTCAAAAATAGGGTCACTATCGCCATGATGGTCAACAGCGCGGCGGCGGTGAAGGAGCCGACGGTGTTGTAATCCTGTTGCAGCAATTCCACCTGTAACGGCAGGCTGTAGGTTTCGCCGCGAATCGAACCGGATACCACCGACACCGCGCCAAATTCGCCGATGGCGCGAGCGTTGGTCAAAACTACGCCGTACAGCAGCGCCCAGCGAATATTCGGCAGCGTCACCCGGCGGAACATCTGCCAGCCGGAAGCGCCAAGCAGGATCGCCGCTTCGTCCTCCTGGCTGCCCTGGCTAAGCATCATTGGCACCAGCTCGCGCACCACAAACGGACAGGTCACGAACACCGTCACCAGCACCATGCCGGGCCAGGAAAACATCAGTTGAATATTGTGCGCATCCAGCCAGCCACCCAGCAGGCCATTACTGCCGTAAAACAGCAGATAAATCAGCCCCGCCACCACCGGCGACACGGCAAACGGAATATCGATCAGCGTCAATAACAGCTGGCGACCCGGGAAGGTAAAGCGCGTTACCAGCCAGGCCAGCAAGGTGCCAAAAATCAGATTCACCGGCACGGTAATCAGCGCAATCAATACCGTCAGCCAAATGGCGTGCAGCATGTCCGGCTCAACCAGATTGCGCCACATTTCGCCAAAGCCCTCGGAAAAGGCATTGGCAAAAATGGAAATCATCGGGATCACCAACAGCAGCAGCGAGAACAGCGCGCCGATGGCGATCAGTGTCCACTTGCCCCAGTTCACCCGCGGACGCTCAACGCCGTTGAAGGCAGGGATGTCAGCCATTAGTGCCCTCCAATGCGTTTGCCAAAGCGGCTTTGCAAGGTATTGATGCTAAACAGCAACAACAGCGACGCCGCCAGAATAACCGAGGCAATCGCGCTCGCCGCCGGGTAATCGAACTCTTGCAGCCGGACGAAAATCATCAGCGAGGTCACTTCGGTTTTCCACGCGATATTGCCGGCAATGAAGATCACCGCACCGAACTCCCCCAGACTGCGGGTAAAGGAAATCGCGGTACCGGCCAACAGCGCCGGCGCCACTTCCGGCAACACCACACGGCGAAAACTCTGCCAACGGGTTGCGCCAAGGGTTTCGGCCGCCTCTTCATATTCTGGCCCCAATTCCTCAAGCACCGGCTGCACGGTGCGCACCACGAACGGCAAGCTGGTGAAGGCCATGGCAACGGCAATACCAAGCCAGGTAAACGTCACCTTGATATCAAAATGTGCCAGCCACTGACCGTACCAGCCGGTGGTTGAAAACAGCCCGGCCAACGTCAGGCCGGCCACCGCCGTCGGCAAGGCGAATGGCAGGTCAATCAGACCGTCCAGCAGCGTGCGGCCAGGGAAACGGTAGCGGGTCAGGATCCAGGCCATCAGCATGCCGAACACCGCGTTAAATACGCTGGCGACGCCTGCCGCCAGCAGTGTGACCTTATACGCCGCCACTACCTGCGGGTTGGAGATCACCTCCCAATATTGCGCCAGACTCATTTGCGCCAGTTGCATCACCAGCGCGCTCAGTGGCAGCAGCAGGATCAGACAGGTATAAAACAGGCTGCTTCCCAGGCTCAAACCAAATCCGGGCAGAACCCGTTTACTGGACAACGACGACAACATTACTTATGCCCTGCTGCTAATAGCCGATCCAGCTCACCACCGGTGGCGAAATGCGTTTTCATCACCTGTGGCCAGCCGCCGAACTGGTCTTCGATGCGGAACAGTTTGGTCGCCGGGAACTTGTCTTTGGCAGCCTCCATCGCCTGCTGGTCATAAACTCGGTAATAGAAGCTGGTGATCACCTGCTGCGCTGCCGGGCTATACAGATAGTTCAGATAGTCTTTAGCCGCCTGTGCCGTGCCGTTGCGTTCGACGTTTTTATCGACCCACGCCACCGGAAACTCGGCCAGAATATCCACCGGCGGTACGATCACCTGATATTTATCTTCGCCGTACTGTTTGCGGATATTATTGACTTCGGATTCAAAGCTGATCAGCACATCGCCCAGACCGCGTTCGACGAAGGTGGTAGTGGCACCACGGCCACCGGTATCAAACACCACCACGTTTTTCAGAAAACGGGTCATAAACTCGCGGGTTTTGGCCTGATCGTTGCCATCGGCCTGACTTGCGGCACCCCAGGCGGCCAGATAGGTATAGCGACCGTTGCCGGAAGTTTTCGGGTTCGGGAACACCAGTTTGACATCGTCACGCACCAGATCGTCCCAGCTATGGATACCTTTTGGGTTGTCCTTGCGTACCAGGAAGGCCATGGTGGAATAGAAAGGAGAACTGTTGTTCGGCAGGCGCGTCTGCCAGTCGGCCGGGATCAGCTTGCCGCGATCGTGCAGGATCTGCACGTCGGTGACCTGATTATAGGTCACCACATCGGCGCGCAAGCCTTGCAGAATGGCCAGCGCCTGCTTGGACGAACCGGCATGCGACTGTTTGATGGTCAGTTTGTCGTTAGGATGCTGTTGATTCCACTGCTGTTCGAAGCCAGGATTCAACGCGGTGAACAGTTCGCGGGAAACGTCGTAGGAGCTGTTGAGTAATTCAGCGGCCGAAACGGTACCGCTGGCCAACAGCGCGGTGGCCAGCCAACCTTTCAGCATGAGATTTTTAACCCGCGTTTGTTTCATTCTGCACCTTCGCTAACTAAGTCATTTCGTCGGGCTTTGCCCTGATGATGACCAGTGTATTTATAACTTGGTGCAGACCTGTAACGCTTTTATATACCGTTTAGTGATTTTCAAGCATCAAATGCTATAAGGCAGGGGCAGCGCGGCGCGCTGGCGGGGCTCGCCACGGTACCGGCAAATACGGCTCCGTGGCGTAGACGGCTTCAGTCAGTAGCGAAGCGTCATTAAAGTGACAGCAAACGCGTCAGCGAAGGGGCGAAGTAATAGCTGCCGGTCACCGCGCGGCTAAAACGCAGCATCGCATCACGCTTGCCATCCAGCTCGCCGAACATGCTCAGCAGTTGCTTTTCGATATTGTGCAAACGCGCGCAGTAGGCGATGAAATACAGACCGTGCTTGCCGCTGGCGGTGCCGTATGGCAGGCTTTGGCGCAGGATTTTCAGGCCTTTGCCGTCTTCTTTCAGATCAACGCGGCTGACGTGCGAAGTATCAGGACGCGCCTCCGGCGGCAGCTCTTCGCTGTCATGCTTGGTACGGCCGATAATCTGCTGTTGCTGTTCGGTGGTAAAGCGCGACCATTGGCGCAGGTTGTGTTCGTAACGCTGTACCAGCACATAGCTGCCGCCAGCGTCCGGATCGCCTTCGGCAATTGCCGCTACTTCGCCGCGCTGTTCGCCTTGCGGGTTTTCGGTGCCGTCGATAAAACCGCTCAGATCGCGCTCTTCGACCCAGCGGAAACCGTGGGTTTCTTCTTCGATCCGGATAGCGTTGCCAAACGCCGCCAGCGCCGCCTGCGCCAGCGTGAAGTTGACATCATGACGCAGGGACTGAATATGGATCAGCATGTCGCGCTGCGTGGCCGGTGCCAGTCCCTTGCCCAGCGCGGTGAATGGCTTCAGTTCCGCCGCACCCTGGCCGCTGGAAAGATCGTGCCAAACGTCATAACCAAAGGCGATTACCGCCCCCAGGCGCGCGTCGGGGAATTGCTGTTGCAGTTCGCTCAGCGTCTGACAAAACTGTTTGCAGCCCTGACGCAAATCGGCAAATTCGCCCTGAACCATGGCTTCCATATAAATGGCAAAACGGCAATGCTCCAGCAGGATGCCGCTCTGAACCTGTGTCATGTTGTTTTCCTTATTCCTTGATCGGGTGCCCGGCTGCGCCCCACGCGCAGATGCCGGTTACTGAATGACTGCGTTGCTGGCTGCAACTGCAACGACGGTGGAGATACACCTGGTTATCATACCGTAAGCTGGCACGATTACCTTGCCCAAACGCAAAGAAAAACGGCGAGCCCCGCCTTACCCGGCGGGCGACGGGATGACATTATTGCGCTTTGGCGTGCCAGATGATTTTGCTGACCGTCCAGCTTTTCAAGGTGTCGTCAGGTGGGATGATGTCCTGCGGCCCGGCCCATTTGCCGCTAAAAATGTACGTCACGTATTTGCTTTGGCTGGCGACGCACTCCACTTTGCCGGCGTCATCTCCGGTAGCAGGTTTACAGGCACCGAAGGCCTTGCTGTACATATCGCTGAACGGCGTGCCCAGCTTGCTGCCCCATTCGGTGGCAACGTCAGGATCCATGACGTCAACGCGCTGAACGTGCCCTTTCGGTTCGCCGCTGATCACCAGTTTGATGTCATCGCCGTCCATTGCCTGATAGAACGCGACGATCTGCCCGTTGCTGGTTCCCATGCCGCTGCGCAGGCGATAGTCGCCGTTCAGCCCGTCATTGACCGCGCTTTCCGACATCGGCGTTCCAGCATTGATCTCGCCAACGCCCTTGCCGCTCACTTCAAGGCTGCTGCCAAACCAGTTAAGAGGCGACAGGCTCGACCATGAGAAATTGGACATCGTCGAACAGCCGGTCAGGATCAGCGGCAGCCCTAATATCAGTGGGCGAATATTCATCTCGTAATTCCTTAACTTTAATGGCATAGGCCGGTTCAATTTATAAGCGTCGTGCTGCCAGTCAGCCTCTCACAACTGCTGGCACTTCGCCATCGGTTGCCAGCTTGGAGTGCGTAAAATGCGAAAAGTGCCGCAAAGCGACGGGATCAGTCGCACTCAACGCCAGGCACGAAGCAGGCCTTCAGCCGAACATTCAGCAGCAGATAAGCAAACGCCAGTACGTCCAGCAACGCCAGCACACCGTCCAGCCCCGACGCATTGCCGTCCTGCTGCCACACGCCAGTCAGCGAGCCGCCCAGCGCCGCCAGCAGTGACGCCATCAATACCCAGCGCCAGCTACGCCACAGCCGCGGCCACTGCGCGCGCCGCCCACTCAGCAAGAATGCCAGCGCCGCCGGCAGCCCAAGGGCGATGCCGAACCAAAAGCGTTGGGTCTCGGGATAGAACAGTTGTAGCATGCTCTCCCCCTGCTGGCGTGACGCGCCAGCCATTACAAACAGCAGCCAGGTACGAGCCTGCAGGATCAACACCCCCCAAAACCACAGCGGTAGTCGCAGCAGGCCGTGCTGATCGTAATCATCGGGGGAAAATATCGGGGCTGGCTTCACTGCCGCTTCCTTGTTAATACGTCTGTTCTCCACAGATGGGTGCACTCGTTTACCTTTTCAATGCGCCAGCTTAAGAAGCTCTTAATATCCATATGCTTTAATTAACCTACCAAGCAAGCCAACCCCGGTGGTCGGGGTTAATGATTCACTGACCAAGATAAGGAAGCTTAACGATGAAAAAACTGACTCTGGCGGCATTGATCGCCCTGTGCAGCACCCCGGTTCTGGCTCAACAAGGTGGTTTCAGCGGCCCAGGCGCACAGCAAACCCAGACGGCGGCCGGTCAGCAAGGCGGCTTTTCTGGCCCAAGCGCAGCGCTGACCACGGTGGATAAAGTGAAATCAATGAGCGACGATACCTGGGTGATGCTGCAAGGCAACATCGAGCAACGCGTCGGCGACGACACCTACACCTTCCGCGATGCCAGCGGCACGCTGACCGTCGAGATCGACAACAAGCGCTGGAACGGTCAGACCATCACCCCGAAAGACAAAGTGCAGTTGGAAGGGAAAGTGGACAAAGACTGGAGCAACGTCGAAGTTGACGTGAAAAACCTGAAGAAAATACGGTAATCGTTGCCGCGGGCGGTAGATAATCCGCCCGCTCCCCTTCAATATTCCTGATCTTCAATCAGCCGTTTACCCAGGCTGGTAATGCCCTGGATCTCATAGCCCAGTTTTTCGTACATTTCGATCACGGTATCGTTATCTTCACGCACCATCAGTTGAATCTTTGGGCAACCGCGCGCCATCAGTTTTTTTTCCAGTCGGCTGATCAGCGCATTGGCAATGCCGCGTCCACGGTAGTCGGGATGCACGCCGAGGTAATAGGCCGAACCACGATGGCCGTCATATCCCCCCATTACCGATCCCACCACCTCACCGCCCACTTCTGCCACCAAAAACAGGTCGGCGTCATGATGCAGCTTGCGCTCGATATCCATCTCCGGATCGTTCCATGGCCGCAGCAAATCACACCGCTCCCAGAGGGTGATGACTTCTTCAAAGTCGTCTTGTCGAAATACGCGAATTTCCATCGTTGTTCGCCGCTGTTAATTAAGATGTTTATCTGATTATCGCGTGATTATTCACTTACGCAATATCAAACTGATAATTCGCGGTAACAATGTTAATAAATGGAAATAGTTATCAAGTCGATAAATGAAGTTTAATACGATATAACGTTGCAAAATCATCTTTGCGGCGGAGCGCAACGTCATGAAAAATAGTGTAAATTCCTTTCGGCATTTTAAACCGTTAGCCGTTTCCACCACCCGCCGCCAGCTGTTGCTTTCCAGTCTGGCCCTGGCGCTGGTGGGTGCTAAATCCAGCGCCAGCCAAGCCGCTGAGCCCCCCGCTACGTTGCGGCACAGCGCGCGCGGCAAGACGGCGGCCAAAGCGCCCGGCAGTAAACGGCTGGTGATGATCGACCCCGGCCACGGCGGCATTGACTCCGGCGCGGTGGGCCACGAGGGTTCGCAGGAAAAACACGTGGTGCTGGAGATCGCCAATCATGTACGCCGTTTCCTGCGGCAACATCGCCAGCTCGACGCGCGTCTGACGCGGGAAGAGGATGAATTTATTCCGCTGTACCAACGGGTGGAAATTGCCCATCAGCATCAGGCCGATCTGTTCGTTTCCATCCATGCCGACGGCTTCACCAGCCCCAGCGCCAGCGGTGCCTCGGTGTTTGCGCTGTCCAACCGCGGCGCCAGCAGCGCTATGGCCCGCTACCTGTCGAAACGCGAAAACGCCGCCGATGAGGTCGCCGGCAGCAAGTATCGGCAGCAGGACAATTATCTACAACAGGTGCTGTTTGATCTGGTGCAGACCGATACCATCAATAACAGCCTGACGCTTGGCCGCCATGTACTGGGGCAGATTCGCCCGGTGCATCATTTACACAGCCCAGGCACCGAGCAGGCGGCATTTGCAGTTTTGAAATCGCCATCGATACCGTCGATTCTGGTGGAAACCTCCTTCATCACCAACCCTGAGGAAGAGCGCCTGCTAGGCACCCACGCATTCCGTGAAAAAATCGCCCGCGCCATTGCCGATGGCATCGTCAATTTCTTCGATTATTACGACACCCACCGGCGTAAACCGCGCTAAGCGCTGCCAGCGCGGCGAATTGCGGGTATACTTGGCGGCTTATCGGAATTGGTATAAGGCTGTGAACACCCCCTATGAGTTTACCTGACATCGCTGAAGTAAAATCCTTCCTGCTGGCGCTGCAAAAACGCATTTGTCAGCAATTGGCGCAGGCCGACGGCGGCGCCGAGTTTACTGAAGACCGCTGGACACGGGCAGAAGGCGGTGGCGGCCGCAGCCGGGTGCTGACCAACGGTACGGTGTTCGAACAGGCCGGGGTGAACTTTTCACACGTTTCCGGCGCAATGCTGCCGGCTTCCGCCACCGCGCATCGCCCCGAACTGGCCGGCCGCAGCTTCCAGGCAATGGGCGTGTCGCTGGTGATCCATCCGCTCAGCCCCTATATCCCCACCAGTCATGCCAACGTGCGTTTTTTCATTGCTGAAAAGCCGGGCGAAGCGCCGGTCTGGTGGTTTGGTGGTGGTTTTGACCTGACGCCCTATTACGGCTTCAAGGAGGACGCGGTGCACTGGCACCGTACCGCCCAGCAGCTGTGCGCTCCGTTCGGCGAGCAGGTTTATCCACAATACAAAAAATGGTGCGACGATTATTTCTTCATCAAGCACCGCAATGAAGCACGCGGTATCGGTGGGCTGTTCTATGACGATCTGAATTCGCCGGATTTCGACCACTGTTTCGCCTTTACCCGCGCGGTCGGCGACGGCTTCCTCGACGCCTACCTGCCGATCGTCGCCAAACGCAAGTCTATGGCCTGGGGCGAGCAGGAGCGCCAGTTCCAACTCTATCGCCGTGGCCGTTACGTCGAATTCAATCTGGTGTGGGATCGTGGCACGCTGTTTGGCCTGCAAACCGGCGGCCGCACCGAATCCATTTTGATGTCAATGCCGCCGCTGGTGCGCTGGGAATATAACTACCAACCGGCGCAAGACAGCCCGGAAGCGGCGCTGTATCGTGACTTTCTACCGGTACGCGACTGGCTGGAGGAGCAGTAATCATGCAGATCTGGGTCGATGCGGACGCCTGTCCGAACGTGATCAAGGAAGTGCTGTTCCGTGCAGCCGATCGTACCGCCACGCTGGTCACGCTGGTGGCCAACCAGCCGCTGCGCACGCCGCCGTCAAAATACCTGCGCACGTTGCAGGTAGCCGCCGGTTTTGACGTGGCGGACAACGAAATCGTCCGCCGTTGCGCCGCCGGCGATCTGGTGATCACCGCCGATATCCCGCTGGCGGCCGAAGTGGTGGAAAAAGGCGCGGTGGCGCTGAATCCACGCGGTGAACGCTATACGCCAGACACCATCCGCGAACGGCTTAACATGCGCGACTTTATGGATACCCTGCGCGCCAGCGGCATACAGACCGGCGGCCCGAATGCCCTGAGCCAGCGCGATCGCCAGCTGTTCGCCAACGAACTGGATAAATGGCTGGTTCAGGCCAGACGCTAATGCGCCGCCGGTAACACCCACTGGTAATCCGCATGGGCCTTGCTCACCTCCGCGCCCGGCTCTACCAGCATCAATACCGCCGGCCTCACCGCCGGCTGCATATCTTCAATGTGCAACGGTACCCCCACCACTTTTGAGGCATGATAGGCGCCGGCAATCAGCAGGCTTGGGGTGGGCGCCGCCAACAGCCGTTGCGCCATCCGCCGATCGCGCTGCTGCTGGATGGCGACCATCGCCTGCAACTGCGGCGCGTCAAGCTTGCCACCATGTGCCTGCTCAATGGTTGTCGCCAGCGCCTGGCGCACTGCCGCCGACGTTGAAACCACCCCTGGCGGCAGTTGAGGATGCTGATAAAACGCCTTGATTTCACTACGATCCAGATTGGCTGACATCAGCGGATACGGCGCCGCCAACGCGGCGGTTACCAACGCGCCATACTGTGACCACGGCCAGCCGGCCTGCCAGCCCAGCCGAGCCGGCAAGTCGTTGTACTTCGTCGTTGCACCGGCTCGCCATTGCTGCTGTAGCGCATCGACCCGCGCCTGCTGGTCGGGATTGATCATCTCCAACAGCAGGCTGCCCTGCGGCCGCTGCTGCGGCAGGCGTTGTAGCAGCCACAGCTCAACGCGATGATGATCGGGGTTATCATGCTTCTCGCCGACGATCAATCGCGGTGCCGCCGCCAGCCGGTCCAGCAGCTGCGCCGGCGTCAAGCTCTGGCCGGTGTGTAAATCGGTTATTTTTCCCGGCAGCGCCGCTGCATCAACCTGATTGGCAGGCGAGTTCGCCGGTGAATGACTACAGGCCGCCAGCATCAGCGCCACAACAAAAACCCACAATTTCATCTTGTCACCTTTTTACAAAACGTCCGGCCATTATAGATAACAATTATCATTTACAAACAACAAACCGCCCCTGGCGATGTACTATGCATTGATTTCATTACGCAGAGCGGGTATAACGATTAGCCATTTAGCTGCTTAGACGTCTATACGGATACAATATGAAGCAATCACCTACGCCTGCTGAAGGGCAGTTCAAACGCACCATGAAAGCCCGGCATCTGGTGATGCTGTCGCTGGGCGGCGTGATCGGCACCGGGCTGTTTTTCAACACCGGCTATATCATTTCCACCACCGGTGCGCTCGGCACGCTATTGGCCTATATGATCGGCGCGTTGGTAGTTTATCTGGTCATGCTGTGCCTCGGTGAGCTCTCCGTTGCCATGCCGGAAACCGGCGCGTTCCACGTTTATGCCTCCCGCTATCTGGGCCCGGGCACCGGCTACACCGTGGCGTGGCTGTATTGGCTGACCTGGACGGTAGCACTCGGCTCCAGCCTGACCGCCGCCGGCTTCTGCATGCAGTATTGGTTCCCGCAGTCGCCGGTGTGGCTGTGGTGCCTGGTATTCTGTATTGCCATCTTCTTGCTGAACGTGGTGACAACCCGCTTCTTTGCCGAGAGTGAATTCTGGTTTTCGCTGATCAAGGTGATCACTATTTTGGCATTCATCGTGCTTGGAGGTGCGGCGCTGTTCGGCATCATCCCGATGAAGGACGGTACTCCGGCGCCTTTCCTGCATAATCTGACCGCCTCAGGCTGGTTACCCAACGGTACGCTACCGATCCTGATGACCATGGTGGCCGTCAACTTTGCCTTTTCCGGTACCGAACTTATCGGCATTGCCGCTGGCGAAACCGAAAATCCGGAAAAAGTGGTGCCATGGGCAATCCGCACCACGGTAATCCGCCTGATGGTGTTCTTTATCGGCACGGTATTTGTGCTGGCGGCGCTGTTACCGATGGAACAGGCCGGCGTGGCAAAGAGCCCGTTCGTGCTGGTGTTTGAACGCATTGGCGTGCCTTACGCCGCCGATATTTTCAACTTCGTTATCCTGACCGCCATCCTGTCTGCCGCCAACTCCGGCCTGTACGCCTCTGGCCGCATGCTGTGGTCGTTGGCCAATCAACGCACCCTGCCGGCCTATTTTTCACGCGTCAACCGGCGCGGCATTCCATTCAACGCCCTGACCTTCAGCATGCTCGGCGGCGTGCTGGCGTTGCTGACCAGCGTGATCGCGCCGGACACGGTATTCGTTGCCCTGTCGGCCATTTCCGGCTTTGCGGTGGTCGCCGTCTGGCTGAGCATCTGCGCCGCGCACTACGCTTTCCGCCGTGAGTATTTACGCAGCGGCAAACCGCTTTCCGGGCTGAAATATCGCGCTCCCGGCTATCCGCTAACGCCAATCGCCGGCTTTACCCTGTGTCTGCTGGCCTGCATCGGTTTGGCTTTTGACCCCGAGCAGCGTATCGCACTGTATTGCGGCTTGCCGTTTGTCGCCGTGTGCTACGGCGGGTATTATCTGACCCGCCGCGCCGCCGGGGAAAAAACATTACTGAATGCAGGAGAAGAACATGTCGGTTAACAACCCGCTCGCCCCACTGCTGGCCGATGGCCGCTCACTGATTTTAGACGGTGCGCTGGCAACCGAACTGGAAACCCGCGGCTGCGATCTCAGCGATCCGCTGTGGTCTGCCAAGGTGCTGATCGAAAATCCCGATCTGATTTACCAGGTCCATCTGGATTATTTCAACGCCGGCGCGCAGTGCGCCATTACCGCCAGCTATCAGGCTACACCGCAGGGGTTTTTACGCCGAGGGCTGGATGAACAACAATCATTGGCGCTGATTGCCAAAAGCGTGCGGTTGGCGCAACAGGCGCGCCGCGATTATCTGGCGCAGCAGCCACAGGCCAAGCCATTGCTGATTGCCGGTTCGGTGGGGCCGTACGGCGCGTTTCTTGCCGACGGATCGGAATACCGCGGTGACTACAGGTTGCCACCGGCAGAGATGATTGCCTTCCACCGGCCGCGCATTGCCGCGCTGGCTCAGGCCGGCGTCGATCTGCTGGCGTGCGAAACGCTGCCGTCGTTCGATGAACTGCAAGCACTACTGACGCTGCTGCGCGACTTCCCGTCGCTCGGCGCCTGGTTCTCCTTTACGCTGCGCGACAGCCATCACCTCAGCGACGGTACCCCGCTGACCGAGGTTATCTCCCTGCTAAAGCACAACCCGCAGGTACTGGCACTCGGCGTCAACTGCATCGCGCTGGAAAACGTCACGCCTGCGCTGCAGACGCTGGCGACCTTGACCTCGCTTCCGCTGCTGGTCTATCCGAACTCCGGCGAACACTACGACGCGGTGAGCAAAACCTGGCACGCCTGTGGCGGCGAGCACGGCAGCCTGAGCGAACAGGCAGGCGACTGGCAGCAGATCGGCGCACGCCTGATCGGCGGCTGTTGTCGTACTACCCCCCAAGATATCCGGGCGATTGCCGCACGCCTGACCGCGCGCTAAAAAAAACGGGGCGAATCGCCGTTCGCCCCGTGGTTATCTCACCATTGTGCCATCACAATGGCGTGGTTTGCGCCTCGACCACCGCCAGCGCCACCATATTGACGATGCGGCGCACCGAGGCGATCGGCGTCAGGATGTGCACCGGCTTGGCCACCCCCATCAGCACCGGCCCCACCGTAACCCCTTCAGAAGAAGAGACTCGTAGCAGGTTATAGCTAATGCGCGCCGCTTCCATGTTTGGCATGATCAGTACGTTGGCCGACCCTTTTAACGGGCTGTCCGGCATCAGATCGTGACGAATGCTTTCCACCAGCGCAGCATCGCCGTGCATTTCGCCGTCGATTTCCAGCTCCGGTGCCATGGCGTTGACCAGTTCCAGCGTTTTACGCATTTTACGCGCCGCCGGGCAGTCGGAGGTGCCGAAACTGGAGTGCGACAGCAGCGCCACCTTCGGTTCAATACCGAAGCGACGTACGGTTTCTGCCGCCATCAGGGTAATTTCCGCCAGCTGTTCCGGCGTAGGATCGTCATTGACGTAGGTATCGGCGATAAAGGTGTTGCCGCTTGGCAGCAGCAAGGCATTCATCGCGCCGGCAACGTGAGCACCCTCGCGGAAGCCGAACACGTTTTTCACCACATCATAATGTTCGTGGTAGCTGCCAATGGTGCCGCAAATCATCGCGTCAGCCTCACCGCGATGCAGCATAATGGCGGCGATCAGCGTCGGATTGCCGATCACCGCGCGACGCGCCTGCTCTTGCGACACGCCGCGGCGTTTCATGATCTGGTAGTACTCACCCCAGTATTCCTTGAAGCGCGGATCGGATTCGTTGTTTACCACTTCGAAATCCTTGCCCGGGATCATTTGCAGACCCAGCTTCTTCAAACGCATTTCGATCACGCTTGGACGCCCAACCAGAATAGGGAACGCCAACCCTTGCGAAATCAGCTCCTGGGTGGCATGCAGTACGCGTTCTTCTTCGCCCTCCGCCAGCACCACGCGTTTCACCTCTTTCTTCGCCTGCGAAAAAATCGGCTTCATGAACAGGTTGGTTTTGTAAACGAACTCGCTGAGTTTCTCAACGTAGGCATCGAAGTCCTCAATCGGCCGCATCGCCACGCCGGACTCCATCGCCGCCTTGGCCACCGCCGGCGCAATCTTGACGATCAGGCGTGGATCGAACGGTTTGGGAATGATGTACTCCGGCCCGAACGACAGATCCTGATCGCCATAGGCCGAGGCCACCACGTCGCTCTGTTCAGCCAACGCCAAATCGGCGATGGCGTGTACGCAAGCCAGCTTCATTTCCTCGTTGATGGTCGTCGCGCCCACGTCCAGCGCGCCGCGGAAGATGAACGGGAAGCACAAGACGTTATTGACCTGGTTAGGGTAGTCGGAACGGCCGGTACAAATGATGGCGTCCGGACGTACCGCCTTGGCCAGCGGTGGCAGAATTTCCGGCTCCGGGTTGGCCAGCGCCATGATCAGCGGATCCCTGGCCATGGTCTTCACCATCTCCTGCGTCAGCACGCCGGGCCCGGAACAGCCAAGGAAAATGTCAGCGTTCGGGATGGCGTCCGCCAACGTGCGCTGGCCGTTGTCGTCAATCGCGTATGCCGCTTTGGTTTCTTCCATTTTGGCGTCGCGACCTTTGTAAATCACGCCCTTGGAGTCGCACACCGTAATGTTCTGCTGACGCAGGCCCAGCGCCACCAGCAGGTTGAGGCAGGCGATCGATGCGGCGCCGGCGCCGGACACCACCAGCCGCACGTCGGAAATGTTTTTCTTCACTACCCGCAAACCGTTAAGCACCGCCGCAGTGGTAATGATTGCCGTACCGTGCTGATCGTCATGGAAGACCGGGATCTTCATGCGCTCGCGCAGTTTCTTCTCGATATAAAAACATTCCGGCGCTTTGATATCTTCCAGATTAATGCCGCCGAAGGTTGGTTCCAGCGCGGCAATCACGTCGATCAGCTTGTCAGGGTCGAGCTCGTCGACCTCAATGTCGAACACGTCAATGCCGGAAAACTTCTTGAACAGCACACCCTTGCCTTCCATCACCGGCTTGCCGGCCAGCGCGCCGATATTGCCCAGCCCCAGCACCGCCGTCCCGTTGGAGATCACCGCCACCAGATTGCCACGCGCGGTGTACTTGTAGGCTGCCAGCGGATCGGCCGCAATTTCCAGGCAGGGTGCGGCGACGCCCGGCGAATATGCCAGCGCCAGATCGCGCTGCGTGGCCAGAGGTTTGGTTGGCGATACCTGGATCTTCCCTGGGACCGGAAACTGATGAAAATCAAGAGCACTCTGTTTGAGCTGTTCGTCCATTATGGGTTCCTTTGCTTTTTTACTTTTATGTTGAGGTAAGACTTTTTGGCTAAACCAGTATAGTGAGAGAATCGTCACAAACTTTGAAGCGCGCCATAACCTTGATCGAAATTCTCTTCTAACCGCTAAAAACAAGTAACACAGGACGAAACAGAATAAAACCGTGGTTATGGTGCCGGCAATCCGGCGCGCCACAGATTGAGCGCCGCCACCCGGCCGGCGCAGAGCCGCAGCGCCACCTGCAATGCCAGGGTATAATCCACGGCGTCTCCCCAGGTATCGCCCGACAGTTGCGGTTGTACGCAAGGGGTAAACACCGCTTCAGGGGGCAGCAGCACCATCGGGGATGGTGGCGTTGGCTGGGCGCAGGAGCTCAAGCACAGCGTCAGGCATAGCGCGGCCAGCGCAGGCGTCATGTTTAATTGCCTCACGGTATTTCCTCCGATGATTATCGCTTTGCTGGCGCAGTTGCTGCTCCTGTTGCTGCAACCGCGCCATCAGCGCACGATTCTGCGCCTCCTGGGTTTGCAGCGTGGTGATAAGCAACGCCTGCTGCGCTACGGTTTTCTGCTGGTCGGCCAGCCGCTGCTGCGCCAGCGCCAGCCGGTGCGACTGCAACGAGCCGTATCCCCACAGGCCTGCGGCCACCAGCAACAAGGTCAACAACGCCCCCGGCAGCAGTTTTTGCCACCCGACGCTCATGCCGGATAATCCTTGGCCGCCAACTGGAAATGCGGCCCGTCCCTCAGCGATTGCCAGGCACCGCCCCATTCGACCTGGACACCCAATTCGCGCGCTGCGCGGCGTACCGCTATGGCGATCTGCGCATAATAGTCCCACTCCCACGACACCACGCCCGCCGGCATTGCCACCACATCCACCGCATGCCCGGTCAGATGGCGGCTGTTCAGCGTCTGGCTTTTACCGCTGCGTACCAGCTCGCGCTGCCGCTCGATGTTGCGCCGTCCTTCGGTAATGGCAAACGGTACCAGCGAGTAATTGAGTGCCAATCGCATAACGCGAATCAGATCCGCATGGACATCTTGCAGCCGCTGTTCGCTACGGGCGGAAAACCGCGTCGGTTGCGCTTCACTTAACATTTTTAACCCCCGTTTTCTTACCAATCAGTTTTTTAATTAACCCACTGATATAATCCGCACCAAGAAAGCCGATTAATACGCTGGCGATATTCGCCCATTGCAATTCCCACCCCATCAATGACAATGCATCGCGTACCGTCCATGCCAGCAATGCGCACATCCCGGCGTTTAGCAAACGCCGGCGGATAGCCACGTTTTTATAAGCCCCCTGTAATAACGCCATGCTGCCTGCCAATATGGCATTCAATGCCGGCTGTAAATATTCGCACACGTGTAAAATGAGTAAGCTAACCCCGTCTGGCTCTAAGCTGGACATCGCTCCCCTCCTGTTTTTATTACCCACCGGACAGCGCCGGCAGGTCATCACCGATACGTTAAAAGCTAATAAACAAACCTATTGCAACGCAAATGAATTAATAATGTTCTAATTATCAAAAAACATCACAACGAAAAACAGGCTGATTTATAAAACATCAACATGGCATAATGATAAAAATAAATCCTGCAACGACATTGCCTATTGGTTATTAATTTGTGGGCAAAACGCTATTTATTGCCGCGTCCTGCCCGTAATAAGGTCAGTTATCTTGATACGGCGTTTAACTGTGGCGCCAAGGGTAACCGCCATCGCGCACTACTTCGCGCCCAATCAGACTGTGAACGTCGCTGCTACGCGTCAACCGCTCATGCCACCAGTTGAACCCGGTCCCTTTACTGGCCGGGTGCCAGGCCAGCCAGATCATCTCGTCACCCTTTTGCACCTCCACCGGCACCGCAACCAGTGCACCGCTGGCCAGCTCTTTTTCGATCAGCGTCGGCGGCAGGAAGCCATGCCCGATGCCACGCTTGAGCAACGCCAGTTTACTTTCCACGTCACACACCGCCAGTTGCCGCTGCAACGGTAAAATGCCGGCGTTGCGTTTTGGCAACTGATGGCTGCTGTCGGCGATGGTGACCACAATGTCATTCAACCGCTGATTGTTGCTGACCGGTTTTTTCTGCGCCGCAAAAGTATGCGAGGGTGAAACGCACAGCACAAAGTTCAGCTTGCCGAGCATCAGCGTTTTCGCCTGCACGCCGTCGGGGACTTGGCCAATGGCGACGATCAGGTCGGCACGGTTATCTTTCAGCGCGTCCCAGGTACCGTTCAGCGCCTCACGTTGCAGCGAAATATTGGCACCGGGACAATGGCCAATAAAGTCGCGGATATCCTGGGTGATGGTGTCCAGTGGCAACAGTTTGTCCACCACGATGCGAATATGACTGTCCAGCTTAGGGATATTTTTGACGCGACTTTCCAGATCCTGCACCGCGTTTAATATCCAGCCGCCCTCTTGCAACAGGAACTCCCCTTCATCGGTCAGCGACACCATCGGGCCATTGCGGTGAAAAAGCTTCACGCAAAGCTTACTTTCAATATTGGCAACGCGGTACGAGATGGCGGACGGCGTTTTATGCAAGGCTTCCGCCGCCATCGAGAACGAACCGGTACTTTTAATGGTGCTGATTATTTTAATCGCATCCAGGGATAATCTAGTCATACAAATTCCTCTTTAAAATAACAACAAGAAAAATGACACTAAATTCCCAAAGGCGTTGGCACGTAAAAATAGTTCAAACACAGCAAAAATACTGCCACAGGAAATATACTCCACTCACGACCTAGACAGTTGAAAGAGTATTCATCCCTTCCATTAATAAACTTCATCATGGCGTCAGCCAGCTCACCTTGCTGATAAAAAACCTGAACCAGAAAGCAAAAAAAATCACCTTAATAAATTCAGTTAATAGCCTATAAAACATTCCTCTCTGACCGTTTTTAACCGGTGGTAAAAATACAACAAGCCGGCCAGTTTTCTGCATTTCTAATTTTTCTCTGGCAAAAAACGCCGCCGGTGAAAACAAGCCCAGTTAAACAACATTTTTCAACAGGAGTCATTATGAACGCTACTTCCCGTACCCTACTGTCCGTCGGCCTGCTTGGCGCAGCGATGTTTGGCGTTTCCCACCAGGCCAGCGCGCATGGTTATGTCGAGTCGCCGGCCAGCCGTTCGTATCAGTGCAAGCTGCAACTGAACACCCAGTGCGGCAGCGTACAATATGAACCGCAGAGCGTGGAAGGCCTGAAAGGCTTCCCGCAAAGCGGGCCGGCAGACGGCCATATCGCCAGCGCCGACAAATCCACCTTCTTCGAACTGGATCAGCAAACGCCAACCCGCTGGAACAAGCTGAACCTTCACAGCGGCCCGAACGCCTTCACCTGGAATCTGACCGCGCGCCACAGCACCACCAGTTGGCGTTACTTTATTACCCGCCAGGGGTGGGATGCATCACAACCCCTGACCCGTGCCGCGTTTGATCTGACGCCGTTCTGTCAATTCAACGACGGCGGCGCAATCCCGGCGGCCAAGGTGACTCACCAGTGCAACATACCTGCAGATCGCAGTGGTTCGCACGTTATCCTTGCCGTGTGGGACGTAGCCGACACCGCTAACGCGTTTTATCAGGCGATTGACGTCAATCTGAGCAAATAATCGGTTGGAAAGGCGACGGGTTCAGCATTACGCTGAACCCTTTTTTGTGCGGGGAATCTGCCGCTTACTGCGACATGTTCAAGATGGTGCGGACGTTGAGGGCACTGGTGGCAATGATATCAATCGCGCCGGTGCGCAGTGCGCCGAGGATCGCCAGCGCTTTGGTATTTTCGGCAGCAATGGCGATCACACAGGGGATTTTACGCAGTTCGTCGATGCTCAGGCCAATCACCCGATCGTTCATTACCGTGTCGACGTGCTGCCCCTGCGCATTGAAGAAATCATAACCGGCTATATCGCCAATCACTCCCTGGTTCAGGCTGGCGTCGATAATTTCATGTGGCGTAAACCAGCCCAACTTGACCATATAGCTGTTTTCGTTCATGTCGCCGATACCGACCAGCGCCACGTCAGCCTTGCGCGCCCGATCCAGCGTTTCCTTGATGGTGCCGTTTTGCATAAAGGCCTGTTTGAGCGCCCGGTTTTCAACATAGGCGGGGGCGTACAGCGTTTCGCTGCTGCCGCCAAACTTCTTCGCCAGTCGGCGGCTGATATGATCGGCGTTGATCGCATCGCCAGGGCGGTGCGTACCGCCAATGCCGCAAATAAACTTGCAGTTGCGCTCAGCCACGCTGCCGATGTGATCGGCGATGGCCGCGACATTGCGCCCCTGGCCCACCGCCAGCACCATATCATCCTTCAGCGACATCGCCAGATAATTGGACACCAGCGCGGCCACCTGCCGCCGCTGTTCATCTTCGTCCTGATAATCAAGCGCGATCAGCGCACGACTAATCGGGAAGCGCTCGAGCATTTGCTGCTCAAGCCGAGTGCTGAACACCGGGTGATAGCGCACCGTGATCTCGACGATGCCCTCTTCTTTGGCGCGTTTCAGCAAACGGCCGACTTTAATGCGCGAAATGCCAAACTTTTTTGCGATCTCTTCCTGTGTGATCTCGTCCTGATAATAAGCAACGGCAATTTCAGTCAGTAGTTCGTTATCCTGGGACACTGTTTGTTTTTCCATCCGTTACACGTTTCCCCACGGCAAGTTTGGCCAGTTATTAACGGCAATGGGTTCAGCATGCTAAACCCATGGATCAATACTGAAGAACTGCCATTATACCCTAACCCATTGAGGTTGCGCCAAAGCGGATGCGCATGTTGCCGCCTTGGTCATCGCTCAATCGCCGATCGCTCGACCGGCGTCGCTACCCCTGCGGAGTATTCAGGCGGTCACGGTCTGTAACCGCTGCTGCACCGACTGCGCCAGTCGGGTGAGCAACAGGCAGCAAGACACCGCGCCGGCATCCAGTACACCGCGCGACCGTTCCCCCAAACGGCTGGCTCGGCCGATTTTGGCCACCAGATCGCGCGTGGCGTCGCGCCCTACGGCAGCGGCCTGACTCATCTGCGCCAGCGCAGCGGAAAAATCCGCCCCCTGCTGCAGCGCCCGTTCAAACGCCGACACCGCCGGGATCAAGGTGTCCATCAGACATTTATCACCAACGCCGGCGCTGCTGATGTCCTGCAGTTCGCTCAGGCCCTGTTTCAGCATGGCCAAAAAACGCGGCGCGTCCAGTTCGGCGTGCTCTCGTACGCTGTCGGCCATGCCCATAAACAGGCTGCCGTACAGCGGCCCCATCGATCCGCCAATGCCTTCCATCAGCGCATCAGACAGCGCGTCGAACGCCTGCGCCAGCGACAGATTGCGCCCCTTGATGGCGTCGGCACACAGGGTAAATCCCTTGGCCATATTGATGCCGTGATCGCCATCGCCGATAGCGCCATCAATTTCACTCAGGTATTCCCGGTTGCTGACAATCACCGCCACCAGACTGTCCACAATCTCATTACCATGCTGCGTCGAAATATATTCGGTCATAAAATCACTCCGTCTGGGTCAGGCCCAACGATTGGCTTGGCACATCCATCAAGGTTTTGAGTTCATCATCCAGCTTCATCAGCGTCAGCGTAACCCCCATCATCTCCAGCGAGGTGAAGTAGTTGCCAACGTAACGGCGATGCACCTGAATACCGCGTTCTGCCAGGCGCCGGGCGATTTCACCGTAATAGATATACAGCTCCATCACCGGCGTCGCGCCCAGGCCGGAAACCAGTACTACCACCTCGTCACCCTTGGTTAACGGCATGTCGCCGAGCACGAAATCCAGCATGGTGGTCGCCATCTCCGCCGCCGACTGAATGGCGGAAACTTCTATCCCCGGCTCGCCGTGATGGCCAATGCCGATTTCCATCTTGCCGTCATCGATATGAAAATTGGGTTTGCCGACGGCGGGAATGGTGCAAGAGCTGAGGCCGACGCCAATTGAACGGCAATGGTCTATGGCCTTTTGTGCCGCGCCGATGACGCCATCGAGATCATAGCCTTTGGCAGCCGCGGCGGCGCCGACCTTCCACATCAGAATTTCCCCGGCGACGCCGCGACGCTTGTCCATTTCACTGGCGGGTGCCGACGCCACATCGTCATTGGCCACCACCGTTTTCACGCTGATGCCTGCCGCAGACGCCTTTTTCATCGCCATTTTGACGTTCATATTGTCGCCGGCATAGTTGCCGTACAGGCACGCAACGCCGGCGCCACCATCGGCAGCCTTGAATGCATCCAGAAAGGCGCCGGCGGTAGGCGAGGAAAATATCTCGCCAATCGCCACGGCATCCAGCATGTTTTTGCCGACATAGCCTAAAAACGCCGGCTCATGGCCGGAGCCGCCGCCGGTGACGATCCCCACCTTGCCGGCAAGCGGTGCGGCGGGATATTTCAGCACGCGCGCATTGTCGGTGGCGCAGAAATAGTCGGGGTGAGCCTGCAAATACCCCTGGATCGCATCTTCTACCACGCGATCGGGATGGTTAATGATTCTGTTCATCATTGCCTCTCTTGCCTGAGTGTGAATTACTGGATGGTGTAACCGCCGTCAATCAGCAGATTGGTACCGGTGATCATCGACGCGGCGTCGCTGGCCAGAAACAGTGCACTGGCAGCGACGTCCTGCGGTTCTGCAAAGCGGCGCAGGGGAATTTTTGCCAGCATCTGTTCCGCCGCCTCGCCGGACCACGCCTTGCGCCCCAGTTCTGTCAGTACCACGGTGGGAGAAATGGCATTGACCCGTACATTGTACGGCCCCCATTCCAGCGCCAGCACCTGCGTCAGGCCGATCACGCCGGCCTTGCTGGCGCAATACGCCAGGTGTCCGGGCAACGCCACCACCCCCGCCTGCGATGCCAGATTGATGATGCTGCCGCTACGCTGACGGATGAAAATCCGCCCTACCGCCTGGCTGGTGAGGTACACCCCTTTCAGATTGACCGCCAGCGTGGCGTCCCAGCTCTGTTCCGGCAATTCCTCCGCCGCGTGCAGCGCGACGATACCGGCGCTGTTGACCAACACGTCCAACCGGCCAAAATACGCCTGCGCCTGTGCGACGGCCCGTTCTACCGACGCGCTGTCGGTCACGTCCACCACCATCCCCAGCGCACGCTGCGCATCGAGCCGCCGGGCGGTGTCCACCACCGCCGTGGAACGATCCATCAGCACCACCCGGGCGCCGTGCTGCAAATAACGCTCGGCGATGGCATAGCCGATACCGGCAGCACCGCCGGTGACCAGCGCCACTTTTTCATCCAGTGTGAGTGGATCCTGGCCTGCTTGCTGTTTATTGGACATATCTCCCCCTAAAACTGTGAACTTCACGCCCCATCAGGATATTTTTGCCAAACTCGGATTATTTTTTTCCTCAATGCTGGTCACCGTTTTCGGCAAGGTGACAAACTTCATCAGCACGCCGCTGAACAGGTAGAGGCCGGTGAAAATCCAGATAACCCCGACCGTACCAAGGCTGCCGATAAACAGCCCTACCACCGCCGGGCCGACGAAGGTACTCAAGCCGGCGCCGAGATTGAGGATCGACATCGCCGCGCCTTTATTGTCCGGAGCCAGTGACGGCATAATTGCCGACAGCGGCACAAAGGCGGCCAGACAGGCGCCGAACAGACCGGCAGCCAGTACGGTAAGCAGATAGTTGGCACCAAAGAATTGCGGTACGTAATAGAACATCAGCGTGGTCAGGGCGCAGCCGACGCAGCCGAACCACATCACCACGTTGCGCCACCCCAGACCGTCGCTGATCACGCCGAAAATCAGATTGAAGATGATGTTCACCGTCCACAGTGCCGCATACATCTGCAACCAGTCGGTGCGGGTAAAACCGATATCCATCATGTACATCGGCATAAACACCACAAAACCATACGCCGCCGAGGTATTGATGGTGCGCACAATGCCGCCCAGACCGATTTTGGGATTTTCAAAGGCGATGGTGATCCCCTTCAATACGTAACTCAGCGAGGCTTTCTCTCTATCGGCGCCTTGCTCTTCCGTGGTGCCGCGATTAAGCAGCAGAGCAATCATCGCCCCCAGCACCACGAAGATCAGCGCGCTCCACAGGGTATGAATTTCACCCAGATACGGCAGCATGATGCTGGAATACATTACCCCTAACACGCTCAGGCCACCGCTGTAGACAAACCAGAAAATCCCCACGGCGGAGCCCAGCCTGGCCGGCGGCGCTTCGTACGCCACCCACACCAGAAAACCGTAGGCAAACAGCGGATAACCCAGCCCGCGCAGCGCATAGGTCGGCACCATAATCGCCAGGTTATTGCTCGGCAGGCCGAACGCCAGGAAGAAGACCGACCCAAAGAGGAATAAAATCAGACCGGCCAGCATCACCCGCCGGGCGGTGAAGATTTCTGCCAGCACGCCGGAAAACCAGGCGGCAATCGCCGCGGCAAAGCCGTAAACGCTAAACAGCAACGCCGACTCCTGAATGCTCAGCCCCTTGCCGATCAGATAAGGTGACAACCAGCCCTGTTCCAATCCTTCGCCCATCATGAATACCAGCACGCCGGCATAGCCAAGCAGCAGTTTCGGTGAAAGACCTATGCGATTAATCAGTCCGTTCAACATACAACCCCCAACACAACGATTTGTGGAGGCGCAGGCAGGCCTGCACCCGAGGAATGGCGCAGGCGTTACAGGTTCGGGTTGAGCACTACCTTGATCGAACCGATACCGCGTTTCATCAGTTCGAAGCCCTCGGCGAACTGCTCCAGCGGCAAGGTATGTGTCACCACGCCTTCGGTTGGCAAGTCGCCGTTACTGATACCTTCAATTACCAGCGGATAACAGTACGGCCCGAGATGCGAGCCGAGCACGTCCAGCTCCTTGCGGTCGCTGATGATGCTCCAGTCGACGGTGACCGGATCCTTGAATACCGAGAATTCCACAAAGGTGCCGAGCTTGCGGATCAGCGTCAGCCCCTGCTCTACCGATTTTTGCGCGCCGGTGGCTTCGATGTAGATATCGCAACCATAGCCGTCGGTCAGCTGCCTGACGATGGCCGGCACGTCGTCTCTGGTGGGGTTCAATACCAGATCTGCGCCAAAGGATTTCGCCAGTTCCAGACGGTCGTCGGACAGATCGAGCACGATCAGCTTCGATGGTCCGGACTTCTTAATCGCGCCGATCATCCCCAGCCCCAAGGTTCCGGCACCGGCCAATACCACCACATCGCCCAGCTTGATGCTGGCACGCTGCACGGCGTGGAACGAACAGGCATAAGGTTCGATAAGAATGGCCTTTTCGATCGGCAGCTCCGCCGGGACGTGATAATTGATCGCCTCCTTGGTGAACTTCATGTATTCCGCCATGCCACCGTTGACGTTCTTCTGGAAGCCGTACAGATCGTGTTTCTCACACATCCAGTACTGACCGCGATTACAGAAACGACATTGCCAGCACGGCACGATCTGTTCGGAAACCACCCGATCGCCGATGGCGAAGCCTTCCACTCCTTCACCATAACCCACCACGTGGCCAATAAACTCATGGCCTGGGATCATCGGAGCCTTGATATAGGCCGGCTGATTTTCATCTCCCCAAAAGCTTGGCGCACCTTCAAAAGCTTTGATATCTCCGGCGCAGATGCCACAAGCCTCGATTTTTACCAGGATCTCCTTTTCGCCGATCTTCGGTACCGCTACCTCTTCCAGACGGTAATCTTTTGGCGCATAGGCGACGATCGCCTTCATGGTTTCCGGGATGCCGCTGGCCATTTTTGCCGGGTTTACGCTGGTCTGACACATGGTTTTTATCCTCTGGTAGGGTCTCTCTTATGAACATTCATACACTAAAAGAACAAATGAACACTAACTGCTAATAACAAAATTGCCCACCATGAACTTTTGAAACTGTGATTTCGCTCAAAAAGCCACCTAAAAAACCAAAACTTCCGCTTAAAAGAAAAAAATAGTGATACAAATCACCTTTATTGAGACAAAAAACTCAAATCACGATCAAACAAAAGATCAATGATTGAACATTTGATTAATAGCCGATATGTTAAGCAGCAGACGCCCTATGAGGATCGTCCCTTTTCTGTCCCCAACCAGGAGATCGTTATGTTGCCAATTGCCATCGGCGCCGATGATGCCGCCATTGAATTGAAAAATGCGATCGTTGCTTATCTCCAGCAGCGCGACATTGCCGTAACCGATTACACCCGCAGCCGCGGTGCCGACGACGGCATCTATCCGGATATTGCCTTTGCCGTTGCACAGGCGATCAAGGCCGAGCAGCATCAGCGCGGCATTCTGCTGTGCGGCACCGGCATTGGCATGAGTATCGTGGCCAACAAGGTGGCCGGGATCCGCGCAGCACAGTGCCACGACACCTATTCCGCGCAGCGCGCGCGTAAAAGCAACGACGCCCAGATCATCACGCTGGGCGCACGGGTGATCGGCGTAGAACTGGCGAAAAGCATCGTCGACGCCTGGCTGGATTCAGAATTTGAAGGTGGCGGTTCCGCCCCCAAAGTGGCTAAAATCGGTTATTACGAACAGGTGAACAGCTCGCGCTGAAACCGCTTTCGGCATGCAGGCCGGCGTGAACTACCGCGCTCTGCCTGCCTTTGCTCGGGATTCATTGTTCTTATCCATCGCAACAATCAGAAAAAGCGCATTTTATTTGCCTGTCGTATGATGCAGTGTGTTCACCCTATGATGACAAATGTTCTCATTTCTATCTTATGACGTCGAAACGTAGCCAGGCAGCCAGCGAAGTCCCACCGGAAACCGACAGATAACGCCAAAGGCCTGCCGCGACCTGGAAGAAAAGAGCACGGCAAGACGGTAACCAGCAAATTCCGGACACGGTCAGTGACTCGGAATTGCTGGTAGCCAATGCCGCTACGTTGCGAAATATGCAGGGTAAATCAAGGAGCTATACATGAACCAATTAGACGCACTCAAGCAGCTGACCGTTGTGGTTGCCGACAGTGGCGATATCGAATCCATTCGCCAGTTCGAACCGGAAGATGCTACCACCAACCCTTCGCTGATCCTGAAAGCCGCTGCGCTGCCTCAATATAAGCCACTGATTACCGAAGCATTGGAATATGCCCGTCAGCAGGGGGGCAATAAAGAAACTCAACTGATCAATGCCTGCGACAAGCTGGCGGTAAATATCGGCGTGGAGATCCTGAAAAGCGTGCCGGGCCGCATTTCTACCGAAGTGGATGCGCGCCTGTCGTTCGACCGCGGTATGTGTGTCGCCAAAGCGCGCAAGCTGATCGCCATGTATCAGGAACAGGGCGTCGACAAATCCCGCATTCTGATCAAGCTGGCCTCCACCTGGGAAGGCATCAAGGCTGCGGAAGAGCTGGAAAAGGAAGGGATCAACACCAACCTGACGCTGCTGTTCTCCTTTGCTCAGGCACGTGCCTGTGCCGAAGCCGGCGTGTACCTGATCTCGCCGTTCGTTGGCCGTATTTACGACTGGTATCAGGCCAAACAACCGGCCGGCGACTATGATGCCGAGCAGGATCCTGGTGTGAAATCCGTGCGCACCATTTATGAGTACTACAAACAGCACCGTTATCAAACCGTAATCATGGGCGCCAGCTTCCGTAAGGTTGAGCAAATTCTGGCGCTGGCTGGCTGCGATCGTCTGACCATCGCGCCAAACCTGCTGGAGCAACTGAAGAACAGCGACCAGCCGATCGAACGCAAACTGACGCCGTCGACCGAAGGCTTCCACCAACCTGCCCCGTTGGCAGAAGCGGAATTCCGCTGGTTGCACAATCAGGATGCCATGGCGGTAGAAAAACTGGCCGAGGGCATTCGCCTGTTCGCCGTTGACCAGCAGAAGCTGGAAGACATGCTGGCCGCTGAACTGTAATTTTTTGGGAGCACTTTGTTATGCCTTCGCGTAAAGAACTTGCCAACGCCATCCGCGCACTCAGCATGGACGCCGTACAAAAAGCAAAATCCGGCCACCCGGGCGCCCCCATGGGAATGGCGGATATCGCCGAAGTCCTGTGGCGTGACTACCTCAACCACAACCCGACCAACCCGCACTGGGCTGACCGCGACCGTTTCGTGCTGTCCAACGGCCATGGCTCCATGTTGATTTACAGCCTGCTGCACCTCACCGGCTATGACCTGCCGATGAGCGAGCTGGAAAACTTCCGTCAGCTGCACTCCAAAACCCCGGGTCACCCTGAATACGGCTATACCCCTGGCGTCGAAACCACCACCGGCCCGCTCGGTCAGGGCATTGCCAACGCCGTCGGCTTCGCCATCGCCGAACGCACCCTGGCGGCGCAGTTCAACCGCCCGGGCCATGACATCGTTGACCACCACACCTACGCCTTCATGGGCGACGGCTGCATGATGGAAGGCATCTCCCACGAAGTCTGTTCGCTGGCCGGCACCATGAAGCTCGGCAAGCTGACCGCCTTCTACGATGACAACGGCATCTCCATCGACGGCCACGTCGAGGGCTGGTTCACCGACGACACCGCCAAGCGCTTTGAAGCCTACGGCTGGCACGTGGTGCGCGGCGTCGACGGCCACGACAGCGACGCCATCAAGGCGGCGATTGAAGAAGCCCGCCGCGTTACCGACAAACCGTCGCTGCTGATGTGCAAAACCGTGATTGGCTTCGGTTCGCCGAACAAGGCCGGTACCCACGACTCCCACGGCGCACGCCACCCGCGAACAGCTGGGCTGGAAATACCCCGCCTTTGAAATCCCGCAGGACATCTACGCCCAGTGGGATGCCAAAGAAGCCGGTCAGGCGAAAGAAGCCGCCTGGAACGACAGGTTCGCCGCCTATGCCAAGGCCTTCCCTGAACTGGCGGCCGAGTTCAAACGCCGCATGAACGGTGAACTGCCGGCCAACTGGCAGGCAGAAGCGAAGAAAGTGGTTGAGCAGCTGCAGGCCAACCCGGCCAACATCGCCAGCCGCAAGGCGTCGCAGAACGCGCTGGAAGCGTTCGGCAAACTGCTGCCGGAGTTCCTCGGCGGCTCTGCCGACCTGGCGCCCAGCAACCTGACCCTGTGGTCCGGCTCCACATCGCTCGGCGATGACCTGGCCGGCAACTACATCCACTACGGCGTGCGCGAGTTCGGCATGACCGCCATCACCAACGGCATCGCGCTGCACGGCGGTTTCCTGCCGTACTCGGCGACCTTCCTGATGTTCGTGGAATACGCCCGCAACGCGGTGCGCATGGCGGCGCTGATGAAAATCCGCAACGTGTTCGTCTACACCCACGACTCCATCGGTCTGGGGGAAGACGGCCCGACCCACCAGCCGGTGGAGCAGTTGGCCAGCCTGCGCGTGACCCCGAACATGAGCACCTGGCGTCCGTGTGACCAGGTGGAATCGGCGATTGCCTGGCAGTACGGCATCGAGCGTAACGACGGCCCGACCACGCTGATTTTCTCGCGCCAGAACCTGGCGCAGCAGCCACGCGACGCCGAGCAGTTGGCCAACGTGTACCGCGGGGCCTACGTGCTGAAAGACTGTGACGGTACGCCGGAGCTGATCCTGATTGCCACCGGTTCGGAAGTGGAGCTGGCGGTGGGCGCGTATGAGCAGCTGACAGGCGAAGGGCGCAAGGTGCGGGTGGTGTCGATGCCGTCTACCGACGCGTTCGACAAACAGGATGCGGCGTACCGCGAATCGGTGCTGCCGTCGGCGGTAGCCGCTCGGGTAGCCATCGAAGCCGGCATTGCCGATTACTGGTACAAGTACGTCGGCCTGAACGGCGCGGTGGTGGGCATGACCAGCTTCGGCGAATCGGCGCCGGCGGACCAGCTGTTCAAGGAATTTGGCTTCACCGTCGACAACGTGGTGGCGAAGGCCAGGGCGTTGTTGAAGTAACCGATGGAAAGCCCGGCTATCAGCCGGGCTTAGGTTGCTGACAAAGCAGGAAAAAACGTGGTTTTCCCTGCTTTGTGGCGATCGGCCGAAAATCAATAAATTGATTTTCCTGATTTTTTATTGATTGACCTCTATTCGCTCTGTGCAGGAATGAGGTTTGTCATCAGTCTGAGCCCGGCTTTCAGCCGGGCTTTTTTATGCCAACAGGCGATTGATCTGCAGATACTGCAACAGCATGATGGTCTTGCCGTCCTTGATACGGCCATCGGCAATCATCGCCACCGCCTGGTCAAACGGTAACTCCACCACTTCGATATCTTCGTCTTCCACCCCACCGCCGCCGGTATGGCGCTGGCTATCATCATATTCGGCGATAAAGAAGTGGATCAGCTCGGTAACGCCGCCCGGCGACATATAGGCTTCAAAAATTTTCTTCACCTCGCCGACCTGAAAGCCGGTCTCTTCTATCGCTTCCCGACGGGCGCACTGTTCCGCCGCATCGCCGTCCAGCAGACCGGCACAGGCCTCCAGCAGCATACCGCTTTGATTACCGTTGACGTAGGTCGGCATACGGAATTGGTTGGTTAGCACTACCGTGCCTTTGTCCCGGTTATACAACAGGATGGTGGCGCCGTTGCCACGGTCATAGACCTCGCGCATCTGCCGGACAAAACCGCCATTTTTACGTTTTAAATCAAAAGTATATTTATTAAGCACATACCAATTGTCGGACAGTAGCTCTTTGTTCACATTCTCGATTTTTGCTGACATTGACCCTTCTTCCGTTTCGTACTGCATCTAACCTGTTGCTCAATAGCAAAACTCAGCCGCGGTCAATTTGCAATAAAAAACCCGCCGGCCTGACGGCTCGGCGGGATAATCAAACCCCAAGAGGTTTAAAAACCGTTGGCCACGTCGCGCATATCCGGCAGCTTGTGTGCAATGCCTTTATGACAGTCAATGCAGGTCTTGCCTTCGGTAATCGCCTTGTCATGCATTTTTGCCGCAACGGTTTTCTGTGCGGTGAAATCCATATAGTCAAAGTTATGACAGTTACGACATTCCTGTGAATCGTTGGCCTTCATGCGTGCCCATTCGTTGGTCGCCATCGCCAGACGATGGTTTTCAAACTTCTGCGGCGTGTCGATCAAGCCGAACACCTTGGCATACAATTCTTTACTGGCCTTGAGCTTACGCAGCATTTTAGGCCCCCACTCGTGAGGCACGTGGCAATCAGGACAGGTAGCGCGCACCCCGCTGCGATTGTTGTAGTGCACCGTCTCCATATATTCTTCGTAGACGTTTTCACGCATTTCATGACAACTGATGCAAAACTGTTCGGTATTTGCCGCTTCCATGCCGGTATTGAAACCGCCCCAGAAGATAATCCCGGCGACAAAACCCAGCAGCAGTAAGGTACCGAGCGCCAAACGGCTCGGACGACGCCACCAGCGCCACAAACGGCGAATCGGCCCCGTTTTTTTCTCTGTGTGTTGTTCAGCCATCATTTCCCCGCTTACTTGCCGAAGCCCGGCATAGGCTCAAAGGTGTTACCGACAATCGGTGCCGCATCGGTTTGCGGAACATGGCATTGCAGGCAGAAATAGCGACGCGGCGCGACGTTGCCACGCACTTTACCGTCGCTGTCCATAAAGTGCGTCGGACTGATGCGCGGCGCGCCGGTGGTGCGATAGTGTTCGACGCCGTGACACTGCAGACAGCGATTGGTGTTCTTGCTGACCTGGTAGCCGTCGATACTGTGCGGGATCATTGGCGGCTGATTGACGTAGTTCAGCGCCATCCGCTCCTGCTGCTTCGGCATGTTGATTTGGCCTTCGGCGGTAGCGGCAACCTCCGGCGACTGGCTGAGATCGACATCATCAGCGGCAAACGCAACGCCGGCGATAACCAGTGACATCAGCGCAGCCCACAAGGACAACCGCTTTCTCAGGACATTGCTTTTCATTTTTTGGCTCCCGAAGAGTGGAATTGGGTGTTTATTTCAAATACGTTTTCTGCACAGACGTCGATGCAGCGCCCGCAGGCAATACAGGCGTCGCTGGCCACCTGCGGCGTGCCCTTTTGTACCAATAGCGGCTCACGCAGGATTTGCGGTTCCGGACAAACGTGGAAGCAGTCCATACAGCGCGTACAGTTTTCACGCCCACTGGCGCTGATGCGCAGCATGCCCTGACTGCCGATGACGCCGTACAGCGCGCCCATCGGACAAAGATGGCCACACCAGCCGTGTTCAACCACCAGCAGGTCAAACAGGAACAGCGCCAACAGCAGCCAAATACCGGCGCCAAACGCCGCCGACAGCCCGGCGAACCAACCGGCTGCCCGGGGCGATGCACCGTGAATCAGACCGCGCCCCATCAGCGCCACCGGGTTTATCCATTCCCACAACAGCGTGCCGCTGACTGCGCTGCCCGCCAACACCGCCAGTAAAATGCCGTAGCGCAGATTACGTGGCAGGTTGGCCGATTGGCGCAGCCCCAGACGCCGCCGCAACCAGGCGGCCAGATCGGTCAGCGGATTGACTGGACAGACCCAGCCGCAAAACACCCGGTTACCGATCAGGCCATAGACCAGCACTACCGCCGCCCCCACCCAGGCCAGCCAGGCGGGCCAGTTGCCGGCCAACAGGCTTTCCAGCAGCATCAGCGGATCGGTCAACGGCACGGTGTCCAGCAACAGACTGGCGCTGTAATTGCCGCGCAGGATCCAGACGCCCCACAGCGGGCCGGATAAGAACATCAGCAGAATCAGCAGTTGACTGCTGCGGCGCAGCAGTAAAAACCGCTGACTGCGCCACCAGCCATGGCGTCGACGCGCTTCGCGCCCCGCCTCTGCCACAGGGTTGGCCATTATTACTCCTCCTTGCTACCACGCGCCGGCAACTGCCCGCCGGTCGGCACCAACGCCTGACCGGCACGCTGTTTTTCACGCCAGCCCCAGCGATAGTGTTCGCCCAGTTGACCGCGTGCCAACGACAGGGGCAGTACCTTGATAGCCGCCTGCTCCAGCACGCATGCCTGTTCGCACTTGCCGCAGCCGGTACAGGCGTCGCTGTGCACCGTGGGTAAAAACAGCGCGTGCTTGCCGGTACGCGGGTTGCGCTGCATCTCCAGCGTTATCGCCTGGTCGATTTGCGGACAGACCCGATAGCACACTTCACAGCGCAAACCCTGCCAGTTCAGGCAGTTTTCGTGGTCGAGCAACACCGCCAGCCCCATGCGGGCGTTGTCGATGTCAGTCAGCGCAGGATCGAGCGCGCCGCTCGGACATGCCAGTACGCAGGGAATGTCCTCGCACATTTCGCACGGCACGTCGCGCGCAACAAAATACGGCGTACCGGCCGCCCGTGGCGACAGCAGCGTCGCCAGTTTCAGCGTGTGATACGGACAGGCCTGTACGCATTGGCCGCAGCGAATGCAGGCGCTGTCGAATGCCCCATCTGCCAGTGCCCCCGGCGGACGCAACGCCAAACCGTCCCGCGCCTGCGACTGTTTCTGCTGCAAACCCAGCACCAGCGCAATCCCGGCCAAGCCGGCTGCGCTGCGGGCGGCGTCGCGCAAAAAACGCCGCCGCGCCGGGGTTTTGTCTCGTGGCTGGCTCATTGCCGGCTCCTACACCTTCTCCAGCTTGACCGCACATTTTTTAAAGTCGGTTTCCTTCGACAGCGGATCGGTAGCGTCGAGGGTCAGGTTGTTCACCAGCTGGGCGGCGTCAAAGAACGGCATGTACACCAACCCCTTCGGTGGACGGTTACGGCCACGCGTTTCGACGATGCTCACGACTTCACCGCGACGCGACAGTACTTTTACCTTATCCCCACGGCGCAAATTACGGCTCTTGGCGTCCAGCGGATGGATGAACAGCACCGCTTCCGGGAATGCGCGATGCAGTTCAGGCACTCGACGCGTCATCGATCCGGTGTGCCAATGCTCCAGCACCCGGCCGGTAGACAGCCACAGATCGTATTCCCGATCCGGGCTTTCCGCCGCCGGCTCATACGGCAAGGCAAAAATCACCGCTTTACCGTCCGGCTTACCGTAAAAACGCACTGACTCACCGGTCTTGACGTACGGATCGGTGCCTTCGCGGTAACGCCACAGGGTTTCTTTGCCGTCGACCACCGGCCAGCGCAGGCCGCGCGCCTGATGGTACATATCAAAGGCAGCCAGATCGTGGCCGTGCCCGCGGCCAAAATCGGCGTACTCCTCAAACAGACCTTTCTGGATGTAGAAGCCGACTGCACGCGCTTCGTCGTTCAGCTGTTCCGGCGGGATCTCCGCCAGTTTGAACCGGTTGACCACCCCATTGGCAAACAGCACGTCATACAAGGTTTTGCCGCGATATTGCGGTTTCTGCGCCAGCAACGCTTCTGGCCACACCTCTTCCACCTGGAAACGTTTGGCGAACTCCACCATCTGCCACAGATCGGATTTTGCCTCTCCCGGCGCGGTTACCTGCTGGCGCCAGAATTGAGTGCGGCGTTCGGCATTGCCGTAAGCGCCCTCTTTTTCGACCCACATGGCGGTGGGCAGGATCAAATCGGCCGCCAGTGCGCTGACCGTCGGATACGGATCGGACACCACCACAAAATTGCGCGCATCGCGCCAGCCCGGCATGCGCTCCTGATTGATGTTCGGCCCGGCCTGCATATTGTTGTTGCACATCACCCAGTAGGCATTGAGCGTCCCATCCTTCAGGGCGCGATCCTGCGCTACCGCATGCAACCCGACCTTGGCCGGGATGGTACCGGCGGGCAACTGCCATTTTTGCTCGGCAATCTGGCGATGCTTTTCATTGGTGACCACCATATCGGCCGGCAGGCGGTGGGCAAAAGTGCCAACCTCACGTGCGGTACCGCACGCGGACGGCTGGCCGGTCAGCGAAAACGGCCCACAGCCCGGTCGGGAAATCTTGCCGGTCAGCAAGTGCAGGTTGTAACACAGGTTATTGGCCCACACGCCGCGGGTATGCTGGTTGAAACCCATGGTCCAGTAGGAAACCACCTTGATGTCAGGATCGGCGTACAGCCTGGCCAGCGCTTCCAGCTGATCTGGCGCCACGCCGCTCAGTTCTGCGGTTTTTTCCAACGTGTACTCGGCGACAAACGCTTTGTAGTCCTCGAAGCTCATCGGCTCAGAGGCGTCGCTGCCGGGGTTTTTGGCGGCTTTCTCCAACGGGTGGGTCGGGCGCAGGCCATAGCCGATGTCGGTGGCGCCCTTGCGAATGTTGACGTGCTGCTTGAGGAAGGTCTGATCGACCGCGTCGTGCTGGATAATATAGTTGGCGATATAGTTCATGATCGCCAGATCGGTCTGCGGTGTGAACACCATGGCGTTGTCCGCCAGTTCGAAACTGCGATGCTCAAAGGTCGACAACACCGACACGTTGACCTTGTCGTCGCTCAAGCGGCGGTTGGTGATGCGCGACCACAGGATCGGGTGCATCTCCGCCATGTTGGATCCCCACAGCACAAAGGCGTCGGCCTGCTCGATATCGTCGTAGCAGCCCATGGGTTCATCCATGCCAAAAGTGCGCATAAAGCCCACCACCGCCGACGCCATGCAGTGACGCGCGTTCGGATCGAGGTTATTGGAGCGCAACCCCGCCTTGAACAACTTGGCGGCGGCGTAGCCTTCCCAGATGGTCCATTGGCCGGAACCGAACATGCCGACCGCCTCCGGACCTTTTTCCTTCAATGCCCCCTTGAATTTTTCGGCCATGATGTCGAAGGCGCGATCCCAGCCGATCGGCGTGAACTCGCCTTCTTTATGGTACTGGCCATTTTTCATGCGCAGCATCGGTTGCGTCAGGCGATCCTTGCCGTACATGATTTTTGGCAGGAAATACCCCTTGATGCAGTTCAAGCCACGGTTGACCGGCGCATCCGGATCGCCCTGCGAGGCAACGATACGGCCATTCTGCGTACCGACCAGCACGCCACAGCCGGTACCGCAGAAGCGGCATGGCGCCTTGTCCCATTTGATCTCTTCCGTGCTGCCGACCACGGCTTGCGCCACCGTCGGTATGGTCAGCCCGGCTGCCGCTGCGGCTGCCGCTGCCGCGTTGGCCTTCATAAAGTCTCGACGACTGAGTTTCATGGCGTTACCTCACCTTGCTCATCTTGCTGGTGATACACCAGCGACACCGCCAGCACGCCGTCCAGATTGCGTACCGACTCGATTTTTTCCAGCAGCGCATTGGAGTGCGCGGCCTGCAATACCACCACCAGCTTGCCCTGCGCCCGATCCTGCGCCGGGATTTCGCTATCCGGGATCGCCAGCAGCCGGGGCAACAGCTGCGGGAATTTTTCCGGCCGAGCCTGTACGACAAGCCCGCTGACATGCCATTGGTTATTCATGGTGTTCACTCCGGGTTAAGCTGATTGCATGAGTTGGGCAGCCTGCCACGCAGGCGCCGCAGCCATTACAGGCCATGGCGTTCAGCCCGGGATGCGCCACGCCACCCAGGCGTGGCTGGAAGCGAATCGCCCGTGACTCGCAGCTGTCCTGACAGCTGCGGCACTCCACCCCACGCAAGGCCAGACAACCAGCATCTATCACGGCGTGCAGCCGCCACGGCGGAGTGTTCAGCGGATGGAACAGCGCGGCGTCGCACGCACTGGCGCAAGCGCCGCAGAAAGTGCATTCCGCCTGGGTGAAGTCGATTTCCGGATACCCGCCGCTGCCGACGCGCAGCACGCCGGTTTCACAGGCACTGATGCACGCCTGGCAGCGGCTGCAGCCGGCGATAAAGCGAGGTTCAGCCAGCGACCACGGAGGGCGGATCGCCGTTGAGGGGTGACGCCATTGTCCACTGAGCAGTTTGCGCCGCGACAATTCGGCCATGCTATTTATCCTTGACATTGCTGTATGCAAATCCAATGGCGATTTAATCGCCTTTTTGTTGTTTTAAACGGTCTTTCCCTGGTGTAGGTGAGGCTAAAATAGGCTGGACTTCAGGGGTAGATAATCACCCTAAAGGGGTAAATCAGGGGGTAGCTTGCGCCAGATCAATCTCTTATCATCTGTAAGGTCATTTGATGCCCGTTTTACTGCCGAAGCGTTATTGCTTTTTGTATATAACGAGGGGGCCTCACCGCCTGTCGCCCACCGTACCGTATCGCCACGCCAGCGCATTTCTGTTGCAAAAGCGCCGGTTTTGTCTTCGAATGGCATCGCCACACATGCCGTTACCCTAGAAGGAAACCGTTTTGCTCGTTAAACGTTCAGTGACCAGCAGCCTGGCCAAGGCGTTGATCTGCATTGTGGTGCTGTCGGTACTCTCTACCGGCCTGGCGCTAACCACCGTTGCCGATAGCCTGCGCGACGCCGAAGCGGTCAATATCGCCGGTTCGCTGCGCATGCAAAGTTACCGCCTGGCCTACGATTTGGCGCAACACAACGCCATGCTGGAACAGCATCTGGCGGCTTATCAACATACCCTGCAGGCGCCAGCATTACAGAAACTGGACCGATTCTACGTGCCGCAAGAGGTACGCGAGAAATACCTCTCCCTGCTGCAAGCATGGCAACGGCTGGAACAGCAGATTCATAACGGGCAAACGCAATACTATCAGGACAATGTCGCCAGCTACGTCAGCCAGATCGATCGATTTGTGCTGGCGTTGCAACGCTATTCGGAACTCAAGCTGGCGATCGTTGCCACCATCAGCGTGGTGGGCTATATCGCCATTATCGGCCTGGTACTGTTCTGCATCCGCTTTATGCGCCGCCAGGTGGTGGCACCGTTGAAGCAGCTGGTGGCCGCCAGCCAGCGAGTGCAACAGCGGGATTTCAACCACCCGCCACTTGACGTTGCATTGCCGAACGAACTGGGGGTCCTGTCGACAGCCTTTACCGCCATGTCCAGCGATCTGTCCCGGCTCTACCAGTCGCTGGAGCAGAAAGTGCAGGAAAAAACCGAGCGCCTGCAACAGGCCAATAAAACGCTGGAAGTGATGTACAGCTGTTCGCAGGCGCTGAGCGTGGGGCAGATCGATCAGCAGGCGTTTGAAGAGGTATTGCGCATCGTGCGTCATAGCGAGCGATTGCCCTGCATTCAACTCAATGTGCAGGACAGCTTCAGTCAGTGGCGGCTCGGCAGCGGTGAAGCACTGGCAGACCGAGCCTGGCAGCGACTGACCATCATGCAGGAAGACCGGCCGCTGGGGCAGTTGAGCTGGCAGACCGACGCACAGATGCCAAACCCGCACCTGATGCAGAGCGTGGCCAATATGCTCGGCCGCGGCGTATACTTCAACCGGACTCAAAAGCAGCACGTGCAGTTTCTGCTGATGGAAGAGCGTGCCACCATCGCCCGTGAACTGCATGATTCACTGGCGCAGGCACTGACCTTTTTACGCATCCAGATGACGCTGCTGAAACGTACGCTGGCGGACGGTTCACCGCAGGCGCAGTCGATCATCGCCGACTTCGAGCGTGCGCTGGCCGACGCTTACCGTCAGCTACGCGAGCTGTTGGCCACCTTCCGTCTGAGCATTCAGGAAGCGGATTTAAATACGGCTCTACAGCAATTACTGGCGCCATTAAAAATGCTAACCCGCGCCCGGATTCGGTTACACTGTAGACTTTCCTCGCAGGCGCTGAATGCCCAACAGCAGGTTCATGCGCTGCAAATCGTGCGGGAAGCGGTGCTCAATGCCATCAAACACGCCGACGCACAAGAGATTGTCATTCACTGCAGCATGGCCGCCAACGGCGACAACCATATCTGTATCAGCGATGACGGCTGTGGTATCGACAGCCTTGACGAGCCGGAAGGCCACTACGGCCTGTCGATCATGAGCGAGCGGGCCGCACGTCTGGGGGGAAGATTACATATAGCACGTGGAGAACGGGGCGGCACCGACGTCTGTCTGACGTTTCCACCATAAAATAAACAACGGGTGTACGCCCTTTCGTTACGGCAGTTCGCGCCAATTGCCACTATTTTAAATGAGAGTCAGTTCCACTCGTTTACCCCGTGTTAGAGTGGCTTTACTCGCTACAGGGAGCAATTTTCATGATGAAGCACTACCGAGTGATGATCGTCGACGACCACCCGCTGATGCGTCGCGGCATTAAACAGCTGCTGGGGCTGGATCCGCTGTTTACCGTGGTGGCTGAAGCCAGTAATGGCAACGACGCCATCGCGTTGGCCGCGCAGCACTCGCCCGATGTCATCTTACTGGATCTGAACATGAAGGGCCTTTCCGGCCTCGATACCCTGAAAGCCTTGCGTAACGACGGCGTTGATGCGCGCATCATCGTGCTGACCGTGTCAGACGCACGCAACGACGTGTATGCCCTGATCGACGCCGGTGCCGACGGTTATCTGTTAAAGGACAGCGAGCCGGAGCAGTTATTGACATCGATTCGACTGGCCGCCGAGGGCGAGAACGTGATCAGTGATGCGGTGGCGGATTATCTTTCTTCCCGTAGCGAACAGCACGATCCGTTTGCCGATCTCACCGAACGGGAACTGGATGTGTTGCAGGAAGTGGCTCGCGGCATGTCAAACAAGCAGGTAGCAATGCAATTGCACATTTCGGAAGAAACGGTAAAGGTGCATATTCGCAATATGCTGCGCAAGCTGGACGTGCGCTCGCGCGTGGCCGCTACGGTAATGTATCTGGAATACAAGAGCCAATAAGCCGATCCCCGGCACGCCGGGGATCGTTATGCTATCGCCCCCAGCAGCGTCTGATGATGCTGATAGACCCAGCTCTTGCTGAGCGGCCCCCAACTGTCCAATTGATAATAGCCGTCATTATTGCGCACGCCCTGCTGTATAAACTGCAATTCCACCCCCAGGCCAGGCAACGCCTTCAGCACGTCCTGCAAGGTGCGACGCGGCCAGCCGGTCAGCTCCATCAGCCGTGGCACATTCGGCCGCTCGCTGTGGCTAATCAGCCAGCATAAATACAGGCGGCGGGCAAATACCGGGTTTATTTCCATTCCTTACTCCAACGTCAGATTAATGCCGGTTTAGTTAACAAACGCTGATAAGTCGTTGTCATGGCGTTTGTTTGGCAAAACTCGCCGCCGGCGCGGGCATAGGCTACCGTTATTTACATTATCTCCTTTTTTTCTCCACGCTTTAATCGCGCTTCACGAGTAAAGTGCATTAGCGTCGGAATCCTTCCCAACCGCCAATAATGCAACGTTAATGCGTAATTAAAGATAGAACAAGACACCACGAGGTTCGCGCTACATGGCCAATTTTTTTATTGATCGCCCGATTTTTGCCTGGGTGTTGGCAATTATTCTTTGCCTCACCGGCGCCTTGGCGATTTTTTCGCTACCGGTTGAACAATATCCCAACCTGGCGCCGCCAAACGTGCGTATCAGCGCGAACTATCCGGGTGCCTCGGCGAAAACGCTCGAAAATACCGTTACGCAAATCATCGAACAAAACATGACCGGGCTAGACAACATGATGTATATGTCGTCGCAAAGCACCAACACCGGCCGTGCCACGGTCACGCTGACCTTTGACGCCGGCACCGACCCGAACGAGGCGATGCAACAGGTACAGAACCAGCTGCAGGCGGCGATAAAACGCTTGCCGCAGGCGGTGCAGCAGCAAGGTGTAACGGTATCGAAATCTGGCGATACCACCCTGATGATGGTGGCGTTCGTCTCCACCGACGGCAGCATGGACAAACAGGATATCGCCGATTACATCGTGTCCAACCTGCAGGATCCACTCAGCCGTATCAACGGCGTCGGCAGCATGGACGTCTACGGGTCGCAATACGCCATGCGCATCTGGCTGGATCCCAACAAGCTCAACGGTTACCAGTTGACCACCGGAGACGTGGTCGGCGCCATCCAGTCGCAGAATGCGCAGGTAGCGGTCGGCCAGCTTGGCGGAACGCCGTCGATCGACAAACAGGCGCTGAACGCCACCATCAACGCCCAGTCGCAATTGCAAACGCCGGAACAGTTTCGCCAGATAACCTTAAGGGTCAATCAGGACGGTTCGCTGGTGACGCTCGGCGACGTTGCCACCGTTGAACTGGGGGGTGAGAACTACGATTACCTCAGCCGCTATAACGGCATGCCAGCCGCGGGGATGAATATCAAACTGGCCTCCGGCGCCAATGAATTGCAGACCGATGAACTGGTGAAGGCCAAAATCAACGAGCTGTCGCAGTATTTTCCACGTGGGCTGGAGGCCAAGGTAGCCTATGAAACCACGCCGTTTGTCAAAGCCTCGATCCAGGACGTAGTGAAAACCCTGCTGGAAGCGATTGTGCTGGTGTTCCTGGTGATGTACCTGTTCTTGCAGAACTTCCGCGCCACGCTGATCCCGACCATTGCCGTACCGGTGGTGCTGCTCGGCACCTTTGCCATTCTCTCGGCCTGCGGATTCAGCATCAACACCCTCACCATGTTCGCCATGGTGCTGGCCATCGGCCTATTGGTGGATGATGCCATCGTGGTCGTGGAAAACGTCGAACGCGTAATGAGCGAAGAAGGCCTGCCGCCGCGTGAAGCCACCCGAAAATCCATGGGTCAGATCCAGGGGGCACTGGTGGGCATTGCCATGGTGCTGTCGGCGGTGTTCATTCCGATGGCGTTCTTCGGCGGCACCACCGGCGCCATCTACCGTCAGTTTTCCATCACCATCGTCTCTTCCATGGTGCTGTCGGTACTGGTAGCGATGATCCTCACCCCTGCCCTGTGCGCCACGCTGCTCAAGCCGGTTGTTAAAGGGCATCATCACGGTAAGCGCGGCTTCTTCGGCTGGTTCAACCGCATGTTCAACCGCAGCGCCATGCGCTATGAGCGCGGCGTGGCGCGGGTGCTGCACCACAGCGTGCGCTATATGCTCATCTACCTGTTGCTGCTTGGCGGGCTGGCGTTGCTGTTCCTGAAGTTGCCGACCTCGTTCCTGCCGCTGGAAGACCGCGGCGTGTTCACCGTGCAGGTACAACTGCCTGCGGGTTCGACTTTGCAGCAGACTGCCAAGGTGGTGGAAAAAGTGGAACACTATCTGCTGACCAAAGAGCAACGGGACGTACTGTCGGTGTTCGCTACCATCGGCGCGGGCCCGGGCGGCAATGGCCAGAACGTGGCGCGCATGTACGTGCGCTTGAAGGATTGGGACGAGCGCGGTTCCGGCGAATCGTCGTTTGATATTATTGCCCGTGCCACCAAAGCGTTCGCCAACATCAACGAAGCGCGGGTGATCGCCAGCAGCCCGCCGGCAATCAGCGGCATGGGCAGTTCGTCCGGCTTCGATATGGAGCTGGAGGATCATGGCGGGCTGGGCCATAGCAAGCTGATGGCGGCACGCGATCAACTGTTGCAACTGGCGGCGGCAAGCCCGCTGTTGTCGCGGGTGCGCCACAACGGACTGGATGACAGCCCGCAGCTGCAAATCGATATTGATCAACGCAAGGCGCAGGCACTGGGCGTCAGCATCGACGATATCAACAACACCTTGTCGACCGCCTGGGGCTCGACCTATGTCAATGACTTCGTGGATCGCGGCCGGGTGAAAAAAGTTTACGTACAGGCGGCAGCGCCGTTCCGCATGCTGCCGGGCGATATCGACAAATGGTACGTCCGCAACGGCAACGGCGGCATGGTGCCGTTTTCTGCCTTCGCCACCAGCCGCTGGGAATACGGCTCACCGCGCCTGGAACGCTATAACGGCAGCTCAGCGGTAGAAATTGTCGGCGAAGCGGCCGACGGCGTCAGCAGCGGCACTGCGATGAACGAAATGGAACGCTTGGTCAGCCAGTTGCCGAACGGTTTTGGGCTGGAATGGACCGCCATGTCATACCAGGAACGCCTTTCCGGTTCACAGGCGCCGGCGCTGTATGCCATTTCGCTGCTGGTGGTGTTCCTGTGTCTGGCAGCGTTGTATGAAAGCTGGTCGATTCCGTTCTCGGTGATGCTGGTGGTGCCGTTGGGAGTGATTGGCGCCGTGGCCGCCACCTGGCTGCGCGGGCTGGAAAACGACGTTTACTTCCAGGTAGGTCTGCTGACCATTATCGGCCTGTCCGCCAAGAATGCCATTTTGATCGTCGAGTTTGCCAACGAACTGAATCAAAAAGGACAGGATCTGACGGCGGCGACGCTGGAGGCGGCACGTATGCGTCTGCGGCCGATTCTGATGACCTCGCTGGCGTTCATCTTCGGCGTACTGCCGATGACCATCAGTCAGGGTGCTGGCTCCGGCAGCCAGCACGCCGTCGGCACCGGCGTCATGGGGGGGATGATTTCTGCCACGCTGCTGGCTATCTTCTTCGTGCCGCTGTTCTTTGTGCTGGTGCGGCGACGCTTCCCGGGTCGGCAAACGCTGCCACCGCTGGTGGAGAAAACCGAAGAGTAAGCATAAAAAAAGCAGCGTCGGCACACCGATGCTACTTTTTATCGAGAACCATCCGCAGGATGTTCCCGGAGGGTTTCAAGACTAAACAATTGAACCAGCCTTGTTGTTAACCGTCAGTTGCCCAACATTTCGTCAATGAAATCTTTCCAGTTTCCCAACTCGCGATCTACCATAAACTTTACAACCTCACTTATTTAACGCTGCGAATTCTACGCCTGTTATTTGACCAAGTGAAGCGTTTCGGGAACGGTTCCAGCCAATGAAACCGGGGTTGGCGCACATTTTCGGATTATTCACCAACTCAAGCCGGCGTGCGTTTGCCTTGTACCGTCAATTTTTCCGTAGTAGCGTGCCAAAAACGTCATATATACACCAAGGTGCCGTCATTATGCCTGCAACGTTAACCATCGAGCAGTTGAAAGCGCTTGGCCGCTATCAGGAAGCGACCGAGCTGGCCATAGAGCAGTTGCAACGGCAGCCGGAAGACCCCGTGCTGCATTATCAGCTGGCCTGTCTGTATGACAGCCAAGGCCTGGAACAACAGGCGATCCCTTGCTATCTGGCGGCGCTGGCCCGTGACTTGCCGGCACAACAGCGCCAGGAGGCCTGGCTTGGGCTGGGCAGCACCTACCGCGCGCTGGGGCAGTATCAGCAGTCATTGGCCACCTTTGACCACGGGCTGGCAGAATTCCCGCAGGCCAAAGAGATTACCCTGTTCCGCGCGATGACGCTGTACAACCTGGGAGAAACCAAACAGGCGGTGACCGACCTGCTGCTGCTGCTGGCAGAAACCTCTGCGCATCGCGATATCAGCAGTTACCAACGGGCGATCCGCCAATATGCCGCCGATCTCGATCGCATCGGCTAAGGAGAAAACATGGAGATTGTCACCGATCAACGCCGCTACCCGGTTGACTGGCAACGACTGGCCGAGCTGCTGGAGGCGGCCGGGCTGGGCAAGCGCGATCCGCTGCTCACCGAACAGGTCTACGGCAATAACCAATTCTGCTATTGGGGCTACCTAGACGGCGAGCTGATCGCTACCGCCCATGCCATCAGCGATCGCATTTCCGTCGCCTATCTGGCTGACGTCGCCATTCACCCCGACTTTCAAGGGCGCGGCTACGGCGGTCAGTTGATGGATCGCATCATGGAGGATCTGGCTCCGCTGGGCAAAATATTCATCTATTCGGTACCTGACAAGCTGGCGTTCTACAAAAGATACGGTTTCCACGACCTGACCACCGGTATGGTGTTTGCGGAAGGCGCCACCCTGACCCGACTGCAAAACAGCGGCTATGTGCGCTGAACCATCAATAGGGATTACCGTATGAAGGCGTCAAATAATGCCGCTCGCGATCGGGATCAATGCTGTTTCAGGGGCGGCCATTGCCCGTCTTGGCGCCAGGCAAGACGGTGTGCTGAGCAATCATCAACGCAACGCGGATGGCTGCTAGCGCGATGTGGTGATGTTCTCGATCGTCGATCATGAGTGGCTAATGCTCAAAAGGAAGCTGGCATATAAACTGGGCCACTGCGGTCGATGACCGCCGCGCCGCGTCCAACCGCTCCTCCGCCGGTGACCAATCCGGCGAATGCCGAAACCACCAGTGCCGCTAGCGAACGCCTGACCCGGTGACCCATTGGACGAGATGCGTGCTTTTTTCACCCATCCCGCGCTTTAAGACCATTGTACGGTGGAACTCGCCGCCGTTTTTCGGCATGCTGAACGCTGACTCTCATTTCGCCGCCGCAGGCGGTTTACCACCGGTTAACCCTCGGTGTTTCGTGGCAGAAAAGGTTTTAACTCCATGACGTTGACCATGTACGGCATCAAAAATTGTGACACCATCAAAAAAGCGCGTCGCTGGCTGGAAGAACAGGGCGTGGCCTATCAATTTCATGACTACCGGGCTGACGGGCTGACCGAACGGCAGCTGCGCGGTTTTGTCGAACAACTGGGCTGGCAGCCGCTGCTGAATACCCGCGGCACCACCTGGCGCAAGCTGGACGAAGCCGAACGCAACGCCTGCGACAACGCCGAGGCGGCGATTGCGCTGATGCTGGCCCAACCGGCGATCGTCAAGCGTCCGCTGCTGGACGACGGTCGCGGCCATGCCCTGCTCGGTTTTAGCGCCGACGGCTATCAGCAATTCATTTCCGAGGTAGGCGTATGATTTGCCCCGTAATCGAACTGGCGCAACAGCTGATCAAGCGCCCTTCCCTGAGCCCGCACGACGAAGGTTGCCAGGCCATCATGGTTGAACGTCTCAAGGCCATCGGCTTCACCATCGAACCGATGGACAGCGAAGACACGCAAAACTTCTGGGCCTGGCGCGGCGAAGGCCAAACGTTGGCGTTCGCCGGCCATACCGATGTGGTACCGAGCGGCGATGAAAAACGCTGGGACAACCCGCCATTTGAACCGACCATCCGCGACGGCATGCTGTATGGCCGCGGCGCGGCAGACATGAAAGGCTCGTTGGCAGCAATGGTGGTGGCAGCGGAGCGCTTTGTCGCCGCCCACCCCAATCACCAGGGCCGGTTGGCGTTCCTGATTACCTCCGATGAGGAAGCCAGCGCCACGCACGGTACCGTCAAGGTAGTGGAAGCGCTGATGGCGCGCAACGAACGCCTGGATTATTGCCTGGTGGGCGAACCTTCCAGCACCGATCGCGTCGGCGATGTGGTGAAGAATGGCCGTCGCGGCTCGATCACCGCCAATTTGCATATCCATGGCATTCAGGGACACGTTGCCTACCCACATCTGGCCGACAACCCGGTGCACCGCGCCATGCCGGCGCTGAACGAACTGGTGGCGACCGAATGGGATCGCGGCAACGAATTCTTCCCACCCACCAGCATGCAGATTGCCAACGTGCAGGCCGGTACCGGCAGCAACAACGTGATTCCCGGCGAACTGTTCGTGCAGTTTAACTTCCGCTTCAGCACCGAATTGACCGATACGCAGATCAAACAGCGGGTGGAAGAGCTGCTGGAACGGCATCAGTTGAACTACAGCATCGACTGGCGGCTGTCCGGCCAACCGTTCCTGACGCCACGCGGTGCGCTGGTGGATGCGGTCGTCAATGCGGTCGAACACTACGCGGAACTCACACCGCAGTTGCTGACCACCGGCGGCACCTCCGACGGGCGGTTTATCGCCCAGATGGGAGCGCAAGTAGTTGAACTGGGGCCGGTCAACGCCACCATTCATAAAGTCAATGAATGCGTCAACGCTGCTGACCTGCAACTGCTGAGCCGTATGTATCAACGCATTATGGAGCAACTGGTCGCATGATCACCGCCGAGATGCTCACCGGCCGCTCAACCGCGCACCTGGCGCCACTGGTCGGCAATCATCGTCTGCAACCACAGGCGGTCGCGGCTTTTGTAGCCATGCAGCAGGCCGCGCAACGAGCCGGTTTTGACTTGCAGCCGGCCAGCACCTTTCGTGACTTCGATCGGCAACTGGCGATCTGGAATGGCAAATATTGCGGCGAGCGCCCAGTATTAGATAGAAATAGCCAACCGATCGGCGTCGCTTCCCTGTCGCCCGGCGAACGCTGTGAAGCGATTTTGCGCTGGTCGGCATTGCCGGGCGCCAGCCGCCACCACTGGGGCAGCGATCTGGACGTATACGATCCTACGCTGTTGCCGCCGGGGAAAAAGCTCCAGCTGGAGCCGTGGGAATATGAACAAGGCGGCTATTTTCATGCGCTTGATCAATGGCTAAGCGCGCACATGGCCGAGTTCGGTTTTTATCGCCCGTTTACCGAAGACGGCGACGGCGTTGCGGTGGAACCCTGGCATTTAAGCTATCGTCCGCTGGCACAGGAAGCCGAACATTTGCTGACGCCAGCGCTGCTGTTGGCGGCCTGGCAAGATAGGGAGGTTGCCGGCGCCGAATGGCTTGAACGCCATTTACCGGCAATTTTTTCGCGTTTTATCTCCCCTGAAGGAAAGGTGTAAGTATGGAATGGTTAGCGGATTACTGGTGGATTATCTTGCTGATCCTGGTTGGCATGATTGTCAGTGGGATCAAGGAATTGCGTCGCGTTGACGTAAAGAAATACCTGGCCGACAAGCCGGAATTGCCGCCGCACCGCGATAATAATGCGCAGTGGGATGACGAAGACGACTGGCCAAAGAAAAAGAAATAGCATCAGGGCGCATTATGCGCCCTGAGGTTTATTTGAAGGCAATCAGGTCACCGCGCCGACCAAACAGCGCTTCATCCCAATAGCGCTGCGGCACGTAAAAGTGCAAACGCTCCAACGCGTTGTCCATCATGCCCTGATTGATACCATGGCCGACGCCCGGCTCTACGTCCAGCGTGACATCCACTCCGCTAGCCTGCATTCGTTCGGCTGCGGCCTGCGCATGCCCGACATCAATCGTCGCGTCATCCTGGCCGTGAATCAAATGCACCACGCTGTCACCAAAACGCCCTTCAGGCAGACGCGCAAAGCGCCCGCTGAACGCCACCACACGCCCCGCCAGCTGCGCCTCGGCTTTCAACGCCTCCAGCGCCATGATCGCCCCCTGTGAAAAACCGACCAGCGCGGTGCCAGCATGGCCGATGCCGCTCTGCTGCTGCCAGTAGCGCACCGTCTGAATAAAATCTGGCATCACTTGCGCAATGCGTGCGACGCGGTTTTCTTCCGTGATGTCCTGCACGGAAAACCACTGACGACCGGCGCCATGGCCAAACGGCTGTGGTCCACCGATGCTCACAACCAGCGCATTGGGAAACGATTTGGCAAAATAGCTGCCAATCTCGCCCATCGCGACCGGATTATCGCCCACGCCATGAAACAGCAAAAATAATTGCTCAGCCGGCGTTGCAGGGCTTTGGACAACGAAATGTGCGTGTTTCATCACAGACTCCCTGGTTGCACGAATACGCCGGGCAGGCCCGGCACCTGTCATTACTATACGCCGCACAGAGAACGGTAGCACACTTGCTGCATGACAACTATGACCGTGTTTAGCCTCGGCACGTTGCCCGATCACGACCACTTTTGTGGTGAGAAGCAGTGGAAGCGCTACCTGCAGGCGCAATACCAGCACCACTGGAAAGTCCACTTAACCAAAGAGACTCGCGGTTCCTGTCTTCGGGATTGCGCAAGCTGAAGGTATAAACCAGATACCAGCAAATACACTGGGCAATAACATCGCTGGAATAGTGCTGGCGCTTAAAGGCACCTCCAATCAAAGTTATGAATAGGCACCATGACAAAAAACAGAATGTTATCCGATGACGCCTTAATGCGACAGAACCTATGCGTATCAAAACCAGTGCTGTCAGGCTTTAACTAATATGACGGAAACTTTTTGACAACATCGATGTGCCCACAAAAGGGCTCTTTCGCGTCAAACAAGAGTCATGAATCCTAATCCGTAAAGTCGGGAGTTATATAAACCTGTCTATTAACAGATGAGCATTTATAAATTAATATTTCGCGACATCACGAATGAACCATATATGAAAGATCATTACGAAAACAGATTCCCACACTGATACTTAAAAGAGTATATTGTGATTTTTATTTCACCTTTTTGTTATTTATCTTATAACTGTTATCTATATCATGGCAAAATAATCTGCATACACTAACCATAACTGTTTCATTAAACCATAAACCTCTCATAGATTACCCGGCGGGTTACAATCCGTACCCCGTGGCGCCCCGCCCAACTCCCAGGCCATTGCTTAAGAGTTTTTTTCATTTTTATCATATTTAATCATGAGACTTATCATATTAAGCCACAGAAAACATCGTATTTAATCATGAAAAAATACTTTACTGCTGTGTGTGTTTTTTAATTAACAGTGCTAATTTAATCCCCAAGCAGCTCGACTACCAAAATAGTATTAGCTGCTAGCTAAAATAACATTTATCAACAGAAGGTTTAAATTATGAAGGTTAAACATCTCCTTTGGATTTCTCCGTTACTGATGGCTTTTTCATTCTCGTCATCCGCAGCGTACCCTACGAACTACTCCTGCTCAGCTAAAAGCTACACAGGGAAAGCCTTAAATAAAGTTACCGTGTATGCTGGCGGACAAGGGGAAGCTAAAGGTAAGGCGATGGGATTATGGCGAGGAAAAGCCTTGTTCCATACTATTCAGTGCAATAAAAAATAATTTTCTTTCAATGAAAACGACAGGTTTTACTGCATTATCTGTGAAACCTGCCGTTTCTTTATTTTATTTTACCAACTCCTGTCGTTGACCAGATATTATTCAGGTTTTTTTCTTATGCTACTGCCGAAAATTTTGTCAACTATTCAATATGTAGACAGGCATGTATAATTCTCTACCTTACGGGTTAGAACTCATGACTCTTGTTTGACGCGAAAGATCTCTTTTATGAACACATTGACACTGTTAAAAGTGTGGATCGGGCTGGACACCAGAGTTACCACTGCCAGTCACGTTGTCGAGATTTCCAACTTGATTACGCTAATCATGCCTACCAACCCGGTATGAAAGAACAGGTTATTGATCTTGCAATACACAACGCCGGTATCCGCCCTGGCGCTGGATAATCTACAAATTAAACTAATCTGCCATATTAACGAGATAGGATCATTTGTGGGTGATAAAAATGACTATGATATGCATGGAAGCAACGTTTTGAACGTATGTTAGCGGAAATATGCAGCAAGGTTTTCGGCACATTCATCAAACGTGAGTATTACCTGTAATCACCTGTTCTACACATTGAATACATGACCAAAAATTTGGGCTCATTCCAATAATGAAAATCCCTTCTCGTTGCCAGATGTTTATCGTTGCTACCCTGCTTGTCATTATCGTGATTACAGGGGCGATTTACCTGCAGCGTTCACCACTTCCAGCCTATGTTACTGCGCCAGTACGACTAGGCGACATCGAAAACAGCGTGCTGGCAACCGGACACCTTGATGCAATAGAGCGTGTTAATGTCGGGGCGCAGGTATCCGGGCAAGTAAGATCACTGAAGGTGAAACTGGGCGACCGCGTCACCAAAGGGCAACCGATCGCTGATATCGATGACCTGCCGCAACGTAACGACTTGCGCATCGCCGAAGCAGCACTCAACGTCGTAAAAGCTGATTTACAAGCCAAACGAGCGCAGTTGAAGCAGGCGGAGTCGCGCTTTAAACGTCAGCGCCAGATGCTGAACGATGAAGCCAGCTCACGTGAGGAGTTTGAGTCCTCCGAGGCTACCCTTGCCATCACTCGTGCCGAACTGTTGTCCCTCAACGCTCGCCTAATACAGGCACAAATAGAAGTCGATAAGAAAAAGGTTGACCTGAGCTACACCCACGTACTGGCACCGATGGATGGCATCGTCATCGCAATCGTTACTCAGCAGGGGCAAACCGTGAACTCCAGCCAGAGTGCGCCTACCATCATCAAACTGGCGCGGCTGAACGTGATGACCATCAAAGCCCAAATCTCCGAGGCCGATATCACCCGGATTTCCTCCGGGCAAAAAGCCTACTTCACCATCTTCTCGGAGCCGAACCGGCGCTACGATGCTACGTTACGTACTATCGAACTGGCGCCGGAATCGGTGATGAAAGACGATTCTCTGGTCGGCAGTAACTCAGTCTCCGGTTCCGGCACCTCGAATGCCTCGGTGTATTACAATGCGCTGCTGGATGTGCCGAATCCGGACAACCATCTGCGTATCGCCATGACCGCACAAGTCTCTTTGCTGCTGGACGAAGCCAAAAACACCCTGTTGGTGCCGATCCAGGCAGTGCGTAAAGTCGAAGGGAAAAAACAACAGGTACAGGTAATTACCCCAGATAATCAACTGGAAATACGCGAGGTAAAAACCGGCATTACCAATAACGTCGATGTTCAGATCCTCGCGGGTTTGAAGGTCGGCGAAAACGTGGTGCTGTCGCAACCTAGCACTGAATCGCGCGAGGACGACATTTCCCTGTGAATACCATTATCGAGTTAAAAGGCATTAGTCGCACCTACACCAACGGCGGCCAGCCGTTAACGGTGCTCAAAGATATCAACCTGACCATTGCCGCCGGCGAACTGGTGGCGATCATCGGTGCTTCCGGCTCCGGCAAATCAACGCTGATGAACATCATGGGCTGCCTCGAGGTGCCAGACCAGGGTGACTATTACATCGGTGGACAGAATGCTGCCCACCTTTCACCAGACGCGTTGGCCAGGTTACGTCGTGAGCACATCGGCTTTATCTTCCAGCGCTACCACCTGATGCCCGATCTCAGCGCACAAAGCAACGTTGAGATCCCGGCGATTTACGCTAACAGCCAGCGAGACACACGCCGTCAACGAGCGGCCGAACTGCTTGCCCGGCTGGGACTGGAAGGACGTGAGCACCGCAAACCCGGTGAGCTTTCCGGAGGACAACAGCAGCGTGTCAGCATCGCTCGCGCGTTGATCAACGGTGGGGAGATCATATTGGCTGATGAGCCCACTGGCGCACTGGATTCCCAGTCTGGGCAGGAAGTGCTGGCAATTCTCAGTGAATTGAATCAGTGCGGGCACACGGTAGTGATTGTCACTCACGACCTAAGCGTGGCGCAGCACGCACAGCGCGTGATTGAACTGCGGGACGGGGAAATCGTCACGGATACCGGGCGTAAATCGGTAGTCTCTCAGCCTCTTCCGTTACTGAACCGTAGTCGACAAAAGGGCTGGCAAAGTTTGCTCGACCGCACCCACGAATCGCTGCAAATGGCGTTGAAAGCGATGAACTCACACCGTTTGCGCACTGCTCTGACCATGACCGGCATTATTTTCGGCATTGCCGCGGTAGTCACGGTGGTGGCCTTGGGCGAAGGTGCCAAACAACGCACCTTGGCTAATATCAAGGAGCTGGGTACCAACATGGTCAGTATTTATCCTGGGCGCGATTTTTTCGATGATGCCATCGACAGCATCCGTACCCTGGTACCGGCCGATGCAGATGCGCTGGCGAAGCAAAACTTCGTCGACAGCGTCAGCCCCGAGGTCAGCACTGCAGATATCATCCGGTTTAACAGCAAGTCAGCCAGCGCATCGATTAGCGGCATCGGACGTGACTATTTTCGCGTCAATGGCATTACTTTGGTACAAGGTACGACCTTCCGCGATGATCGTAATGCGCTGCAAGAAGTGATCATCGACGATAATGCTCGTCAGGCACTGTTCGGTGACCTTGGCGTGGAGCCGCTTGGGCAAATTGTGTTTCTCGGCTCCGTTCCGGCACGGGTGGTCGGTATCGCTAAAAGTAACCGTGACTACACGCCTAACCGCATCACCGTATGGATGCCCTACACCACAGTCATGTACCGCATGGTGGGAAAGTCGGTGCTGAGCAGTATTAGCGTGCGGCTGAAAGATGGCATCGATAACGCGGCAGCCGTCAGCGCCATTACTCAACTGTTGACACAGCGTCACGGCGTGAAGGATTTCATGCTGTTCAACCGTGATGAATTTCGCAAGTCTATCGAGCATACCTCTATGACGCTCAGCTTGCTGATCCTGATGGTGGCATCAATCTCGCTGGTGGTCGGCAGTCTCGGCGTAATGAATATCATGCTGGTCTCAGTGACTGAGCGTACCCATGAAATCGGTGTACGCATGGCAGTCGGTGCTCGACGAAGCGATATCATGCAGCAATTTATGATCGAAGCGGTGTTGGTATGTCTGATCGGCGGCGCATTGGGCATTGCGCTATCGTTCGCTGCCAGCGCATTGTTTACGGCGCTGGCAGGGGGCATGCTCACCGCCATTTATTCCTGGCAGGCCGCCACAGCAGCATTTTTTTGCTCTACTTTAATCGGCATGATTTTCGGTTATCTCCCCGCCCGTAAGGCTGCATGGATGGATCCAGTCACCTCTTTGGCCAACGAGTAACCCATGAAAATTTTACCTCCTCTAGCATTATTCCTCGCAACCCTGCTCAACACGGGTTGCGGCAATATGCTGAAAAGTGATTATCAGACGCCACAGGTCAGTTACCCAGAGCACTGGGAGTATGAGGCCAATGCCGTCAGCACTCCGATACCGTTCGACTGGCACGATTTTCATGATCCCCAGCTTGAACGTTGGCTACAGCAGGTGATCGCTGGCAACACCGATCTGGCTGTCGCGGTACTGCGCTTGTATCAAGCCCGACTTGAGGCCGAACGAGTCGGTATAAGTACAAAACCCAGCCTTAACGTCACGATGAACAGCGGTGCCACGCGTTCGCTGTCCAATTCGTTTGCATGGAACAAAACCAGCAGCGCCAGCCTCAATACAAGCTATGAGGTCGATCTGTGGGGCAAACTGGCCCGTCAACGCGATGCTGCTGAGTGGGCCAGCCAGGCTACCGAACAGGATTTGCGGGCCGCACGGCTGACTCTGATAGCTGAGGCCAGTAACAACTACTGGCGAATTGGCTTTATCAATCAGCAGATCGGAATTTTTCAACAAAGTATCGCCTATGCTAAAGACACGCTACGACTGGCCACTGCCCGTTATCACGCTGGCAGTATCTCGGCGCTGAACGTAGTGAACGCTGAACAAAATTTGCTGACGCAGGAAAACCGTCTGCTGACGCTGCATCGCGATCGTCAGCAGGCGCTGAATGAGCAAACGGTGTTACTGGGCGCCCCGCCAGGTAACACGGTAGTGGAACCCGTTCGTTTGTCGGCGCGGCCGCTGCCGCACATCAAAAGTGGGATTCCGGTCAGCGTGCTGAGCAACCGACCGGATATCCGCGCCAAAGAATTGCGACTGCGTGAAGCGCTGGCCAACATCGACATAAAACGCGTCCAGTATTATCCAGCCTTTAGCCTGACCGGCTCCCTGGGTAGCAGCAGTAACGAACTGCTGGAGTTTCTGCGTAATCCTATTGGCTCAGTAAGTGCCAACCTGACGTTACCGTTTCTCGAATGGCGGCAAATGAACCTGGACATCAACATTGCTCACAACGATTATAAGCAGCGAGTATTGACGTTCAGGCAGTCCCTGTACAAGGCGATGTCCGACGTGGAGGACGCTCTGTCACTGCGTGCACAACTAATGGAACAGGAGGCGCGTCTACGGGCAGCATTGACACTAGCGCGCAAATCAGAACGTTTGAACGAGGTGCGCTACCGACAAGGCGCGGTAGCCATCACTGATTGGCTGAATGCGCAGGAACAGCGCCGTCAGGCGGAGCTGGCGCTGGATGAAAATCGTTTCAATCAGTATCAGAACCTGGCGAAAATCTATCTGGAATTTGGCGGAGAGTGTTGTTAGTTTGCATCAAAGCCAATATGCAATGCCCATGGTCAGAATGTTCAACTGTCCATTAAGCAAAACGTTAGTTGAAGCTCCTGGCCTGATACGCTGTCTGGGACCGTAATAGCTGCGAACCAGCGTCGTTTGCAATGGCTGTCTCGTTTTTATCAGATCATTCCTGGCATCAGGTAGAAGCGGCTTTAGTGATGCCGCTTTGTTCCTGGAGAAACAATCAAATACATGCCAGCCGCAATCTATATTCTTCTATTTTTTTCATCTTCTCCGGCGTGCCAGGGGACATCCGCCCGGCCTTTTTCAGCCCTTCACGGTGTGAGGAACGGCAATTTTCGCTTTTTCCAGATCGGTTTTCGATGGCTGTAACGACTCTTTTTGCGCTTTGGCTTTTCTTCTCAGCCAGAGGTTGAGAATAGTCAAAACCTTCGCCGGTCTCTTTTAACCGGTGCCAGGATGGATTTTCATTGGTTACCGTCGCAAATACTGCCAGCCATCTTCCGAACCGCCCCCCTGGTCTAGCGGAGAGCATCAAGAACGCCCTTAGGGTCCGCAACCAACTGCGCGATATCCTCATACACCTGATCGGGATCGACTTTCTCTGCAAACTTCAGCATCTCACGCCCCAGCGGTAAATTGAACAAGTCTTTCCATTTATTGCAATGACTCGGTGGGAGATGATAGCGCCCATTCGCGCCACTGCCGGCAGTGCTGCGGCTGTAGCTGCTCAAGCCCCTCCCCGGCCTCCTGCCGCCATTGGCGCAGCAATGCCTTCTGACCGCTGACGCCGGTCTGTGCGACGCATTGTGCTACCGTCTGTTGCCGTTGCAGATGCATGCGCAACGCCGGCAATGGCAGACAGCTGGACAGCAATAACCGCTGCAAGGCGCCCAGGCTAGCCTCTAGCGGACGGTGGGCAAAGGCAAAACCGGCCAGTTCGCGCCAGTCGGCTTCGTTAAGCAACGGGTCACCGTCGTCACCGGGGATGTCCAGTGCCAGATCGATGCGCTGCCGTAGCCAGCGCCAGTCACGCGTCAAATGCTTGTGTGCCGCATGGCACAGCGCTTCGCCCTGCTCGCTGAGCGGCAGTAGCGCCATCGCGCTGTAGCAGCCGCTGCTGGCCTCCGGCTTGCTGCCGATGCGTACTAGCTCAAAGCCGCAGGCGCGCCAGAAACGCCACAGCGGCTCGGTATAGCCAAAGCTGACGGAGAGGTAATCCAGCCCCCGTGCCTGCTGGCGCTGTTGTTCAATCAGCTGACGCGCGATGCCCTGCTGCCGCAGTTCGGGCAGTACCGCAATGCGGCTGATACGGCGAGCGCGCAGCGTCGGCGCCCACCACTGGCCGCTGTGTGCCGCCAGCGATTGTGCCACCAGATTACCGCGCGGCCGTCGTCGCCCGGCCCACACATCGTGTGCCAGCGCATTGCTCGAACCGCCTTCGTCCACCAGCCACAGCGCCCCCACCACCTCGTCTGCCAATAATGCCGCGCTGAAATGCATGCCTGGCGCGTCCATTAATCGACGCAGATCGAGCGGTGAGGTCCGATAATGCGCACTGCTGAGCAGCGCGTAAAAACGGCGTAGCAATCGCGCATCGGCGCACAGTTGCGGCTGCTCCAGCATGCGCAAAACCGGCGTTTGCTCTGGCGCTGACCAGGCCGCTAGCTCGTGAAACAGCAAGGCATTATCAATCAGCCGCTCCAGCGGATCGCCTGCCGCCCAACGCATCGGTTGACTGAGCGTCAGCGCCTGCCATTGCGGCAGAGCCGCGCAGAACTTCAGCAAAAAGCCGCGCCCGGTGCCCTCATAGCCCTGGACGGTGGTGGTTAACAATACCCGTGGGAAATAACTGACCAACTGTTGCAACAGCAGGCCGGGGATCGCCGCCGCTTCATCTACCAGCAGCCAATCGACGTGCGGCGCCCCCCGTTCGCGACAATGCGCCAACAGGGCATCCGGCGCCCAGAACTGCGCCTGCCCCTGCGCCCATTGGCTTGCAACCTCGGTGGCTGCACGGCTGGGGCCGGTGATCCAGCAGTTGAACGGTGAATGCGTGACCAGCATGCCGGCCAGCGTAGACTTGCCGCGGCCACGCGCCGCAGTCAGCACCCAGATGCCGGCCTCGGCGGTGAGTAATTGTGCCAGCAGCGTCTGCTGTTCGGCGGTTGGTGTGCCGTCCGGCGCCTGCCAGACGGCTCGCGGCGGTAAGGCGGCAAACTGCGGTGCATGCCCCTGTTGCCAGTGGCTGACTTCGGCGTCTGCCGCCAGTTGCTGTTGCAGGTGATGAATAAAGTTCGGCGTGGCTATCGGCTGCGGGCAATCGCTCCAGCGCAGGCTGTCGGCATCTGCCCGCTGCGGCCACAGGCTCCATGGCGGCGTCAGCAAGATTAACCAGCTGCCGGCCCGCAATACGCCAGCCAACTGCGCCAGCGCCTCAACGTCCAGCCCGTTGGCAGCATCAAACACCGCGTGCAGCCGCTCTTGCCCCAGCAGAGAGCGTACCGCCCCGCCAGTAATGGCCGCCATGCCGTCCGGTACGTCGTCTCCCACCCACGGCCAATCGCCTGGCAGGCTGGCCACCAATTGTTGCGCCTGCTGCCGACACCACTGCGCGTCGCCGCTCAGTACCAGCAGTCGACGGATACCTTGTTGCTGCATCAGCCGTTGCGTTGTCTGTAACATCATTTTTCCAGCCCCGCATTCAGGAAGCTCGGCGAACGCATCGCCGACAGCGCATCCAGCAAAGGGATATTGCATCGAGGCGACAACCGTTCGCGCCCCCGCTGACGGGTGCGTCAGACAACGGGGACAATCGCCAATACCGCCACCGGCATGCCGGTGGTTTTAACGTGAAGCGAAGGTATTGCAGGTGTTTGGATCGCCGCTGTCAAAACCCTGTTTGAACCAGGTGTAGCGCTGTTCGGAGGTACCGTGGGTAAAGCTGTCCGGCACCACGCGGCCCTGACCTTGCTGTTGCAGCCGATCGTCGCCGATCGCCTGCGCGGCATTCAGCGCCTCTTTCAGGTCGCCTTCTTCCAACATTTGCTGCTTCTCGGCATATTTACCCCACACGCCGGCAAAGCAGTCCGCTTGCAGCTCCATTTTCACCGACAGGCGGTTAACCTCCACCTGGCTGGCACCCTGCTGCATCTGACGCACTTTCGGTTCGATGCCCAGCAGGTTCTGCACGTGATGCCCTACTTCGTGCGCTACCACGTAAGCCTGAGCGAAGTCACCGCCGGCGCCCAGCTTGTCTTTCATGTCCTGATAGAACGACAGGTCGATATACACCGTTTTGTCACCCGGGCAGTAGAACGGCCCCATTGCCGACTGACCGGTGCCGCAGCTGGTGCGCGTCACTCCGCGGTACATCACCAGCTTCGGCGGCTGATAGGTTTTCCCCATCCGCTGGAAGACTTCATTCCAATTGTCTTCGGTGGAAGCCAGCACCACCGAGGTAAACTTCGCCAGCTCGTCATCCCTGGGGCTGATGCTGGCACTCTGCTGCTGGGTAGGAGAGACGTCGCCACCGGTCAGCAGCGGCGACAGATCGATGCCATAATAGCCGGCGACCAGTACCACCACCAGCAGCACAATGCCGCCCTTGCCGCGAATCGGCGGCCGAAAACCGCCGCCACCCAAACCTGAAGACTGCCCGCGACGATCCTCAACATTGTCACTTTCTCGACGCCCTTGCCAACGCATAAATAAACTCCAGTGTAGGTTTTTAATAATCGTAGGAAACTCGCCCACTGATTGCCATTATAAATGCTTGTTGGCGGAGGAAAGGCAGAAATTTGCTGGAAATGAAAAAATGACGGGGCGAGCAGCAAGGCCGCCCCGGATAATGCGCGGGGTTTAGTCCAGTTTCACGCCGATGCGGCGCGCCACTTCCTCATAGGCTTCAATCAGCCCGCCCAGACTTTGGCGGAAGCGGTCTTTGTCCATTTTATCGAGGGTGTTCTTGTCCCATAGGCGGCTGCCATCCGGCGAAAACTCGTCGCCCAGCACCACTTCGCCGTTGAACAGACCAAACTCCAGTTTGAAATCCACCAGGATCAGTCCGGCGTCGTCAAACAGCTTGCTCAGCACCTCGTTGGCCTGATAACTCAGCTCACGCATGCGCGCCAGGTGCTCTTTGCCAACCCAGCCGAAGGTTTCACAATAGGATTCGTTTACCATCGGATCGTGCATCGCATCGTTCTTCAAGAACAGATCGAACAGCGGTGGATTCAGCTCCAGGCCTTCTTCAATGCCCAGACGCTTCACCAGCGAACCGGCTGCGCGGTTGCGGATCACGCATTCGACCGGCACCATGTCCAGCTTCTTCACCAGCACTTCGTTGTCAGACAGCAGGCGTTCCATTTGCGTCGGGATGCCGGCTTCTTCCAGCTTGCTCATGATGAAGTGGTTAAATTTGTTGTTCACCATCCCCTTGCGATCGAACTGCTCAATGCGCTGACCATCCAGTGCTGACGTATCGTTGCGGAACTCCAACACCAGCAAATCGGGATTTTCGGTGGTGTAGACGGTTTTCGCCTTCCCGCGATACAGCTCAGCTATTTTTTGCATCTTGTTACTCCAATAAAAGATTACTCTTCATCTTTCAAACGACAGCGCTGTAGGCCGTCGCTTGCAATCGATTGAGTATAAAATTGATACAACGAATTCTTTAATCACAGGCATGGATATATTGTGCCAAACCTGCCACGCAAACGATACCGTATTCGTAAAACAAAAAGGGGCCGAAGCCCCTTTATGGTTATTTTGCGCTGGTCTGGCTGAACGCTGCCTGGAAGGCCGCGACCAGAGCGTCGTTCTGCGACTGGGTCAGCGGCTTGCCTTTCGAGTCGATGAATTGCAGGCTGGTACGGTTATTCAAATCACCGACCTGCAATTTGTAATCCCCGGCGGACAGCTCCGGATCCTTCACGCCCAAGGCGTCCCAATCGCCGCTGCTCAGCGGTTTATAGGTCACTGCGACGGTGCCCTGCGGACGGCTGCGGTCACCCACGTTCATCCCCAGTTTTTCCATCGCCGGCGGCAGGCGATCCCATACCACGGTGTAAGGCGCACGCACGATCAGCACCGGCAGGCCGGTATCGTCAGCACCGCTCTGCACGTCAAGCGCACCAAAACGGTTGGCGTTCTGGTTGCTCGCCAGATTGTCCTGCTTGTCCAGGCCTTCGGTGATGGTGTTCATCATCATGCCGTTATAGCGCTGGATTTCCGAGGCATCGGTCACCGGTTCGGTTTTGCCCTGCTGCTGCAGGCCGACCGATTTTACGATCAGCGCCTGCTGATAGCCCTGCTGCTGTACGCTGATCTGATAGCGACCTTCATACTGATTGTCTTCATCCAGACGGTTCCACTTCACCCAGTCGGTGGTCAGGCTCTGACCGGCGTCCTGGCGTGAAGCGATTGGAATGTTCTTGGCTTGCAGCATGCTGACCACCCGCGACCACAGGTTCTGGTTCTGCGGGCTGTTTTCCAGCAGCAGCGTGCCGCTGTCGCCGGCGTATTGCGCGCGTGAACCGCTCAGCAATGCCAGTGGCTGCACCGGCGGACGAATGTCCAGTTGCTTGCCATAGGCGCCTTTGGCGGCAACTGGCGGAACGTCGTAGTTACCATTCTGAATCGGCAAAATCATGCCGGCCGGCGCGTTCAGCGACTTCAGCGGCGCTGCGTCAAGATAAGCCTCGTCGCCGCCTACCTGGCGTTTGTAACGCTGATCGCTGGAACAAGCCGCCAGCATCATTACCAGCGAGATCCCAACGACTTTTGCTACCGTCGACTTTTGCAATGAATAAGCCATCAAATTTCCCTTAGAGTTACAGCAAACCGGCGCTTTTCAACGCGCGCTCCACCACCGGGCGGGCGGCGTCGGTCAGCGGCGTCATTGGCAGACGCAGCGTATCGGTTGCCATCAATCCCAATGCCTTGCAGGCCCATTTCACCGGAATTGGGTTTGCTTCTACAAACAAATCCTGATGCAACGGCATCAAGCGCTGATTTAGTCGGCGTGCTTCGGCGAAATTGCCCTGCGCCGCCAGTTGACAAAGCTGCGCCATTTCGCGCGCCGCCACGTTGGCGGTAACGGAGATAACCCCTTTGCCACCCAGTTGCATAAAGTCCAGACCGCTGGCGTCGTCGCCGCTCAGCAGGATGAAGTCTTCATCATCAACCAGCACTTGGATCTGGCTAACACGACTTAAGTTCCCCGTAGCTTCTTTAACGGCAACAATATTTTTGATTTTGGCCAGACGCGCAATCACCGGCGGTAGCATGTCACAGCCGGTGCGCGAAGGCACGTTGTACAGAATCTGCGGCAGGTCGGTGCTGTCGGCGATAGCCTTGAAGTGCTGATACAGCCCTTCCTGGGTCGGTTTATTGTAGTAAGGCGTGACCGTCAGGCAACCTGCAACGCCGCTATGGTTAAAACGTTCGGTCAATGAAATCGCTTCAGCGGTGGCATTGGCACCGGTGCCGGCAATGACCGGAATGCGGCCATCGGCCAGTTCCAGCGTCTGCAATACCACGTCCACATGCTCATCATGGGCAAGCGTTGCGGATTCACCAGTGGTGCCTACGGATACGATTGCCGAGGTTCCGCTGGCGACATGATAATCAATCAGTTTTTTTAGGCTCGCACGATCGACCGCGCCTTTGGCGTCCATCGGCGTAACCAGTGCAACTATACTTCCCGTAAACATTGGCCGTCCCCTCCACAAACAAGTCACTCATGGTACTTTTGCTGCCTATCCAAAAGCAAGCAAACAACGGTGTTGTAAGCGCTTGGCAGGCGGTTTTTTTTATGTTTACCTTGATATACCCTTTTAGTATGCAGGAACCTCCATGTCAGATGAACACTATCTGGTGATTACCGCGCTCGGCGCAGACCGCCCCGGTATCGTCAACACCATCACTCGCCACGTCAGCAGCTGCGGGTGCAATATTGAAGATAGCCGTCTGGCCATGTTGGGCGAAGAGTTCACCTTTATCATGCTGCTGTCCGGCAGTTGGAACGCCATCACGCTGATCGAATCCACGCTGCCGCAAAAAGGCGCCGAGCTCGATCTGCTGATTGTGATGAAACGCACAAATTCACATGAACGGCCGCCAATGCCGGCCACCGTGTGGGTGCAGGTCGAAGTCAAGGACTCCCCGCATATCATCGAGCGTTTTACCGATCTGTTCGACACCAGCCAGATGAACATCGCCGAATTGGTGTCGCGCACCCAGCCGGCCGACGACGACCGGTCGCCACAGCTTTATATTCAGATCACCGCACACAGCTCCGGCAACCAGGCGGCATCAAATATTGAGCAAGCCTTTCATCGCCTATGTACAGAATTGAATGCGCAAGGCAGTATTAGCGTTGTGAACTATCCACAGCATGACGAGAAAGATGGAGAGTAGTGATGAGCCCATTGAAAGCCGGTGATACAGCGCCAAAATTTAGTTTGCTCGACCAGGACGGCGAGGAAATTAGTTTGGCCGACTTCCAGGGACAGCGAGTGTTGGTTTATTTTTATCCCAAGGCAATGACGCCAGGCTGCACCGTGCAAGCCTGCGGCCTGCGGGACAATATGGACGAATTGAAAAAGGCCGGTGTCGAAGTACTTGGCATCAGCACCGACAAACCGGAAAAACTGTCCCGTTTTGTCGAGAAAGAGTTGCTTAACTTCACGTTGCTGTCCGATGAGGATCATCAGGTAGCACAGCAGTTTGGCGTCTGGGGCGAGAAAACCTTCATGGGCAAGACCTATGACGGCATTCACCGCATCAGTTTCCTGATCGACCCCAACGGCAAGGTTGAAAAGGTGTTTGATGATTTCAAAACCACCAATCACCACGATATCGTGCTGGGCTACCTGCAAGAGCACTGAGTCGTCGCCGGTCGGAAATCCGTAACCACCTCGTTCGAGGTGGTTTTTTTATTGCTTCAACTCACTCTTTTTCCATATCGACCAGCATATCGTCCGGCCAGGCGTGCACTACCGCCTTCACCAGCGTTGCCAGCGGAATGGCAAAGAATACCCCCCAGAACCCCCAGAGCCCGCCAAAAACGATCACCGACAGGATAATCACCAGCGGATGCAGGTTAACCGCTTCCGAGAACAGAATCGGCACCAGCAGATTGCCGTCCAGCCCCTGCACCACCAGATAGGCGACGATCAACGTCCAAAAATCCGCACCGACGCCCCATTGGAACATCGCTACCACCACCACCGGAATGGTCACCAGCACCGCGCCAATATAGGGGATAAGTACCGAGAACCCGACCAGCACCGCCAACAGCAACGAATAGCGCATATCCAGAATGATAAACACCAGATAGGTAGCAACGCCGACAATCACCATCTCCAGCACTTTGCCACGGATATAATTGGTGATCTGCTGATTCATCTCGATCCACACCTGGCCGGCCAGCCCGCGGTTGCGCGGCAGCACCCGGCGCACCGCGTTCAGCATCTGCTCCTTGTCCTTGAGTAGGAAGAACGCCATCAGCGGCACCAGAATCAGATAGATGGCCAGCGTCAACAGGCCCACCAGCGACGCCAGCGAAAACTTCACCACCGACTCGCCCAGGCCGGAAAGCCGCGCGCGGAGGTTTTCCGCCATCATGTCGATAATGCCGGCATCCACCAGCGCTGGATAACGCTTCGGCAAGGTGGCGGCATAGTTGTAGAACTGGTTAACCATCCCCGGCAGATCGGTCATCAGGTTGATGCCCTGCTGCCAGGCGGTCGGCGCCACCACCAGTACCAGCAGCATGGCGATACCACCAAACACCACCAGCACCATGCTGGCCGCCCAGGTGCGTGAACACCCTATACGCTGCAAACGCGCGGTCGGCCATTCCAGCAGGTAGGCCAGTACGATCGACACCAGCAGCGGCGTCAGGATGCCGTGAAAAAAGTAGAGAATGCAGAACCCGGCCACCAGAATCACCAACAGCGCGATGGCCTGCGGGTCGGTAAAACGACGACGGTACCACTGTAATAACATCTCCAACATCAGAGAGTGCTCCTTGATTCCATGAATGAGGATCGTTGTCCACCTTTCCCTGGCGGCCCAGCGGGGTAACATTGTTATTTGTTTTAACACAATTTTAGCCCGAATATCCCTGGGCAAAAGTTTCATTGTGGCTCACGGCTGACTATGATGTGATGGGACTGTCCCACGGTGCGCAAACGACATTTTTGTGAACCAGCGCACCTTCGGGCTGATTGTACTGGAGAGTCCGGCACGGAAGAAGAACTCTTATCGGCGATAGGCGTCCTAGTTACTACCACATCACGAGGGATACCCCTGACTATGACCACCCGGTTGACCAAAACAGCGATTGCGTTTCTGTTACTCGGCACGCTCAGTTCCACTGCGGTGGCACCTGTCAGTGCGGAGACGCAGGATCAACTGCCGGATATGGGCACCACCGCCGGCGGAACCTTAAGCATCGGTCAGGAATTGGCGATGGGCGATTTTTACGTGCGCCAGTTGCGCGCCAGTACGCCGCTGATTAACGACCCGCTGCTGAATACCTATATCAATCAGTTGGGCAACCGGCTGGTGGCAAGCGCTTACTCGGTGCGCACGCCGTTCCATTTCTTCCTGGTGCGCAACGACGAAATCAACGCCTTCGCCTTCTTTGGCGGCAACGTGGTGCTGCATTCGGCCCTGTTCCGGGAAACCGACAACGAGAGCCAGTTGGCGTCAGTACTGGCGCACGAAATTTCACACGTTACCCAACGCCACCTGGCACGCGCGATGGAAGATCAACAACGCAATGCCCCGCTGACCTGGGTTGGCGCACTTGGTTCGATCCTGTTGGCGATGGCCAACCCGACGATGGGCATGGCCGCGCTGAGCGGCACCATGGCCGGCACCCAGCAAGGCATGATCAGCTTCACCCAGTCCAACGAGCAGGAGGCCGATCGCATTGGTATTCAGGTATTGCAACGCGCCGGCTTCGATCCGGAGGCGATGCCGAGTTTCCTGCAAAAATTGGCCGACCAGGCGCGCTATGCCTCCAAACCGCCGGAGATGCTGCTGACCCACCCTTTGCCTGACAGCCGCCTGTCCGATGCCCGCAACCGCGCCAACCAGATGCCGCGCCATATCACGCAATCCACCGAGGATTACTATATGGCCAAGGTCCGTGCGTTAGGCATGTACAGCAGCGTCGGCTACGGGCTGAGGGAAGATCTGCTGGACAGTTATGCCAAGGGTAACGTGCGCCAGCAAATCGCTGCCAAATACGGCCGTGCAATCCTGTTTTACGAAGCGAAGAAGTACGACAGCGCACGCAATATCATTGCGCCGCTGCTGGCCAAGGACAGTAATAACGTCTGGTTCCTCGATCTGATGACCGACATCGATCTGGGCCAGAAACGGGCATCGCAGGCCATTGCTCGCCTGCAGGCCGCCAACGCGGCGCAAAGCAATAATCCGGTGTTGCAGCTCAATCTGGCCAACGCCTACGTTGAGGGCAACCAGCCGGCACAGGCATCAAAAATCCTCAACCGTTATACTTTTGCCCACCCGGACGATCCGAACGGCTGGGATCTGTTGGCGCAGGCCAGCGCGGCGCAGGGGCTGCGTGACGAAGAACTGTCGGCACGCGCCGAAAGCCTGGCGTTGGCCGGGCGACTGGATCAATCCATCAGCCTGCTTAGCAACGCCAGTTCGCTGCAAAAACTCGGTAGCCTGAAACAGGCGCGTTATGACGCGCGCATCGACCAGCTGCGCCAGTTGCAGCAGCGCTTCCGCCAATATCAGCGCAGTTGATTTAACAAGGAAACACGATGAAAGACGTCACGATTTACCATAACCCTCGCTGCTCCAAAAGCCGCGAAACCCTGGCATTGCTGGAACAGCACGGCGTACAGCCCGAGGTAGTACTGTATCTGGATACCCCGCCGTCGGTGGCACAGTTGACACGGTTACTGCAACAGCTGGGCTTCGGTTCGGCACGCGATTTGATGCGTAAAAAAGAAGATTTATATAAGGAACTGCAGTTGGCGGACCAGGGGCTAAGCGAACAGCAACTGCTGCAAGCGATGGTGGACAACCCGAAGCTGATCGAGCGGCCGATCGTGGTAAACGGTCATCAGGCACGTATCGGACGCCCACCGGAGCAGGTGCTGGAGATCTTGTAACTACGGGATCCGCACCCTTATAAGCCGAGAATTTCCTTCACGAACGGGATGGTCAGCTTGCGCTGCGCGGTGATCGACGCGCGGTCGAGCTGATCCAGCGTCATGAACAATGTGCGCATTTCACGATCCAGTCGTTTGAGCAAAAAGCGCCCCACATCTTCCGGCAGTTCAAAACCCCGCAGTTTGGCACGCAGTTGCAGCGCCAGCAGTTTTTCCGTATCGGACAGCGGTTGCAGCTTGTAGATTTGCCCCCAGTCAAGGCGAGAGGCCAGGTCCGGCAATTGCAGATTCAGCTGGCGCGGCGGGCGATCGCCGGTAATGAACAGCCGCGTGCGGCCGGTTTCCAGAATGCGGTTGTAGAGATTGAAAATGGCCATTTCCCAGGCTTCATCGCCGGCAATGCATTCAATATTATCAATACACACCAGCGCCAGTTGCTCCATGCCATCCAGCACTTCCGGCACAAAATAGGCGCGTTTGTCCAAAGGCACATAGCCAACCGCTTCGCCACGTTGCGACAGCTCGGCGCAGGCGGCGTGCAGCAAATGGCTGCGCCCACCGCCTTCGCGCGACCAGAAATAGATATAACTGCCATGTTCCTGAACAACGGCAGACTGGATCGCAGCTAATAGGGATGGGTTCTCCCCCGGATAAAAACTGGCGAACGTTTCATCGTCGGGAAGATAAAGTGGCAGTGAAAGCTGTGCCGGCGTATTCAGAAGCACCTCAACCAAAACTGGCAGGAAAACGGCATCAGTCTAACACAGAAAACGGCGACTGTTGAACCGGCAGGATTTTATGCCGCAATAGTAAGCGACATTAGCGCACGATCGCCGTCTGGCGGCGACTGGGCGCCAACAATGTCCCTCGGGCGAGTTTGTATTTTTGCTATAACCTGTCCTAGTATGGAGAGGCAAACTGCAATTTCCACCATTTGGGTTACCGAAAGGACGTAAACAATGAAATCATGGAATAAAGTCTTGTTGGCATCGGTCATCGGCTTACTGGTCGCCGGCTGTGATGATGCCTCCAAAGTAGACGCTAACCTGGACAAGGCAAAAAACAGCGCCGAACAGCTGAAAGACGCCGCTGACAAGAAGGCCGAGCAGCTGACAGACAGCGCGAAAGCCAAAGCGGACGAGATCAAGCAACAGGCATCCGCACAGGCCGACAGCCTAAAAGACCAGGCTTCCTCGCTGAAGGACGAGGCCGCCAAACAGGCTGATGTGCTGACCGACGATGCCAAGGCCAAGACCGAAGCCATCAAGCAGGAAGCGGACAAACAAAGCCAGCAACTGGTTGAGCAGGCTAAAAATATTAAAAACGATGCCATCAGCGGCGCAAACGATCTGACCGAACAGGCCAAAACCAAAACGGCTGAAATCAAGCAAAGCATGGACAATAAAGTACAAGACGCTCAAAACCAGGCGGATGCCGCCACCACCCCGGCTGACCCACAGCCAGCTCCGGCGACCAACCAGTAGTCGACCAACGGCAAATTGCTGAAAGGGCGGCAAAAGCCGCCCTTTTTACTGGCCATGACCCGTCCTAAATAGCAGGACTAGTCACCAATAACGCGCGCGTTATTTTTGATCGACGCGCTCTTCCACCACGTCAATCACCTCTTCTTCCTTGCGCCACAGGCTGATGAGCTTGAACAGCAGGCTCAGGCCAATGCCGACCACGGTCGCCAGCGCCATGCCTTTCAGTTCGGCCGCGCCAATATGCACCTTCGCCCCGCTGACGCCGATGATCAGGATCACCGAGGTCAAAATCAGGTTCTGCGCCTTGTTATAATCCACTTTGGATTCAATCAGCACGCGAATACCGGATGCGCCAATCACGCCGTACAGCAACAGCGAGACACCGCCCATCACCGGCACCGGCACCGCCTGAATCGCCGCAGCCAGTTTACCAACGCAGGACAACAGAATAGCCAGCACCGCCGCGCCGCCGATCACCCAGGTACTGTAAACCTTGGTAATCGCCATCACGCCAATGTTTTCACCGTAAGTGGTGTTCGGCGTCGAACCGAAAAAGCCGGAGAACATGGTCGAAACGCCGTTGGCGAACATCGAACGATGCAGGCCGGGATCGCGCAGCAAATCTTTTTTGACGATATTCGCCGTCACCACCAGGTGGCCAACGTGTTCGGCAATCACCACCAGCGCCGCTGGCAGAATGGTGAAGATGGCAAACCACTCAAAGCGCGGAGTGTAAAAGGTTGGCAGTGCAAACCAGTGCGCTTCACGAATCGGCGTCAGATCCACCACGCCCATAAAGAATGACAGCGCGTACCCCACCAGCACGCCAATCAGGATCGGGATAATCGCCAGGAAACCGCGGAACAGCACCGAGCCAAGCACGGTTACCGCCAGCGTTACCAGTGAAATGGTCACGGTGGTACCGTCAACCGTAGCGCCGTCAGCCGGCAGCAGGCCAGCCATATTGGCCGCCACGCCCGCCAGTTCCAGACCGATTACCGCCACAATCGCCCCCATCGCCGCCGGCGGGAACATTACGTCGAGCCAGCCGGTACCAGCCTGTTTGACGATCAGCGCCACCAGGCAGAACAACGCGCCGCAGATGATAAAACCGCCGAGCGCCACCTCATAGCCCAACGGCAGCAGCAGCAATACCGGTGAAATAAACGCGAAGCTCGACCCCAGATAGGCCGGGATTTTACCCTTGCAGATAAACAGATACAGCAGCGTGCCGATGCCGTTGAACAACAGCACCGTGGCCGGGTTAATCTTGAACAGGATCGGTACCAGCACGGTGGCGCCGAACATCGCGAACAGATGCTGGAAGCTGAGTGGAATGGTCTGAAGCAGCGGCGGGCGTTCACTGACGCCAATGGCGCGACGGGTCATACGGTTTTTCCTCTGCTATCCCGGCCGCACTTGCCGCTGCCTCGTCGTTGGCTGCGCGCACGCGCGCATCACTGACAGGCGTCAGTTAATCGGCAGTGCCTCGCTTGCCGCCGTGATGCAACAGCAGTAATCGGGGGATAAATATTTTATGCAAAAAAAACCGACTCATTAAAGTCGGCTTGTCAGCTTAAATTTTACTTAGTACCAAATATCTTGTCGCCGGCATCGCCGAGACCAGGAACGATGTAGCCCTTCTCGTTCAGGCATTGATCGATCGAGGCGGTGTACAGCTCAACGTCCGGGTGCGCCTTTTCCAGCGCCTTGATGCCTTCCGGCGCGGCAACCAGCACCAGTACCTTGATGCTGTTGCAGCCGGCCTTCTTCAGCAGGTCGATGGTGGCGATCATCGAACCACCGGTTGCCAGCATCGGATCAACCACCAGCGCCATGCGCTCTTCAATGTTGGAAACCAGCTTCTGGAAATACGGTACCGGCTCCAGCGTTTCTTCATCGCGATAGACGCCGACCACGCTGATGCGTGCGCTTGGCACGTGCTCCAGCACGCCTTCCATCATGCCGAGACCGGCACGCAGGATAGGCACTACGGTGATCTTTTTCCCTTTAATCTGATCGATTTCAACCGGCCCACACCAGCCTTCAATAGTGACTTTTTCAGTCTCCAGATCGGCGGTCGCTTCATAGGTCAGCAAACTACCCACTTCGGAAGCCAGCTCACGAAAGCGTTTGGTGCTGATATCGTGTTCGCGCATCAGGCCAAGCTTGTGTTTTACCAGCGGGTGTTTCACCTCAACGATCTTCATCATTTTTCTCCTATTAAGGTGGTTGACGGCCAAAAAAATCGCGGGATTATACCTCCTTTTTGCGGACACGCCACTAACAATAGCCCGATCCAGATCAACTAAAGATTGATAATGATTATAGAAGACGAAAAATCAGAGCAAGCTCACAAGCCACTCGCAAACGTTTGCCTGCGCTGTTAGAATTGCCGCGCCTTATTCCGGAATCAATGCCGGAAGCACCGTTTTCAAACCGCAAACCGTCGTGGGGATCGCGCAGTGACCGACAAAACCTCTCTCAGCTATAAAGACGCAGGTGTCGATATCGATGCTGGCAACGCATTGGTAGATCGCATCAAAGGTGTAGTAAAACAGACCCGCCGCCCGGAAGTGATGGGTGGTCTGGGCGGTTTTGGCGCCCTGTGTGCGTTACCACAAAAATACCGCGAACCGATCCTGGTCTCAGGTACTGACGGCGTGGGCACCAAGCTGCGTCTGGCGATGGATCTGAAACGCCACGACACCATCGGTATCGATCTGGTCGCCATGTGCGTGAACGATCTGGTGGTGCAAGGCGCCGAGCCGCTGTTCTTCCTTGATTATTACGCCACCGGCAAGCTGGATGTGGATACCGCGGCCAGTGTGATCACCGGCATCGCCGAGGGCTGCAAACAGTCAGGTTGTGCGCTGGTGGGCGGTGAAACCGCTGAGATGCCCGGCATGTACCACGGCGAAGACTATGACGTCGCCGGATTCTGCGTCGGTGTGGTAGAAAAGTCGGAAATCATCGACGGCAGTAAAGTTCAGGCTGGCGACGCGTTGATTGCCCTGGGCGCTTCCGGCCCGCATTCCAATGGTTATTCGCTGGTGCGCAAGATCCTGGAAGTCAGCAACACCGATCCGACGACCACCGACCTCGACGGCAAACCGCTGGCCGACCATCTGTTGGCACCAACCAAGATTTACGTGAAATCGGTACTGCAACTGATTGAACAGCATGATATTCACGCCATCGCCCACCTGACCGGCGGCGGCTTCTGGGAAAACATTCCACGCGTGCTGCCAGAAGGTATGCAGGCGGTGATCGACGAAGCCAGCTGGCAGTGGCCGGCGGTATTTAACTGGCTGCAACAGGCCGGTAACGTCAGCCGTCATGAAATGTACCGCACCTTCAACTGCGGCGTTGGCATGCTTATCGCCCTGCCGGAAGCCGAAGTGGAAGCGGCCATCGCCTTGCTGACCGCCGCAGGCGAAAAAGCCTGGAAGATTGGCAAACTGACCACCAGCGCCGACCAACAGCAAGTGGTTATTCAGTGATGAAAAAGATTGTGGTGTTGATCTCCGGTCAGGGGAGCAATCTCCAGGCGCTGATTGACGCCTGCCAGCAGGGCCGCGTTGCCGCCGAGATCGTGGCGGTATTCAGCAACAAGGCGCAGGCCTATGGCTTGCAACGCGCCGAAGCGGCAGGCATTGCCGCCCATGCGCTGGACGCCAAAGCCTTTGCCGATCGCGATACGTTCGACGCCGCGCTGGCGCAGGCCATCGACCAATACCAGCCGGATCTGGTGGTGCTGGCTGGCTACATGCGCATTCTCAGCGCCGCGTTCGTGCAGCACTACGCTGGCCGTATGCTGAACATTCACCCTTCCCTGCTGCCGAAGTACCCGGGCCTGCATACCCATCGTCAGGCTATCGACAACGGTGACAGCGAACACGGTACCTCGGTGCATTTCGTTACCGAGCAGCTCGACGGCGGGCCGGTAATTCTGCAAGCCAAAGTGCCTATTTTCCCTGGCGACGAGGAAGATGAGGTGGTAGAACGCGTGCAGGCGCAGGAACACACCCTCTACCCGCTGGTGGTGAACTGGTTTGTCGAAGGTCGTCTGGCGATGCGTGACGGCGCAGCCTGGCTCGATGGCCAACGCCTGCCAGAGCAGGGACACGCGGCGGACTGAGCGACGCAAACTGAATGACCCCAATCTAGACGGCGCCTCGCAGGCGCCGTTTTTTTTCGCCGCATTACATCTCATGAAGTTATAATTTGGGGGATTTAACTTTTTATCCCCGATCATTTGCGTTGCGTGACAGTCACAATCGTGTGGCTCGAGCTAGCGCGGGGATAACCGACATAGAGGAACCAACATGTCCAGCACTGCCAGCGTCCGATTACGCCCATTGGAACGGGATGATTTGACGTTCGTCCACCAGATGGACAACAACGCCAGCGTAATGCGCTACTGGTTCGAGGAGCCTTACGAGGCCTTCGTCGAGCTGTCCGATCTGTATGACAAGCACATCCACGACCAAAGCGAGCGCCGCTTTATCATTGAACACCAGGGAGCCAAAGTCGGCCTGGTAGAACTGGTGGAGATCGATCATATCCACCGCCGTGCAGAATTTCAGATCATCATCGATCCGGCACACCAGGGCAAAGGCTACGCCAGCACCGCCGCCAAACTGGCGATGGATTATGGTTTTTCGGTGCTGAACCTGTACAAGCTGTATCTGATCGTCGACAAGGAAAACCCGAAGGCGATCCACATCTACAGCAAGCTGGGCTTTGAGGTTGAGGGCGAGCTGATTGACGAGTTCTTCGTCAATGGCGAATATCGCACCGTATTGCGTATGTGCATCTTCCAACCGCAGTATCTGGCGAAGTTCAAAACACTGGTTGAGAAGCCGCTGGTGAAGTAAGGCCGGACATGAAAAGAAAAAACCGCGAAGTTCAGTGAACGCCTGATTACTCACCTTGAAGAGCTGAGAGTGAGACAAAACTATTGGCGAGATCTGCCCGGCACACCGGACAAATGGCTCCACAGAGCCGTTTGTTTGATTAAGGTGCGAGGCTCAGGTCCAATCTTCATAGCCGTTTTCGTGGATCCAGACAATGCCTGCGGGGCATTCTTATTCTTCTGTCAGAAACCAGCATCCGTCGAAGGCATCGGCATCCATTTTCTGCTGATTTTTGGGAAACCTCTCGCGATACAGTGCAATCTGCTCAGCGATACCTCCCTCCAGGAATTTTCCTCGGCTGGCCAGCTTTATTTTCCCTTCCAGCATCAGCCGATGAAGGAGCTCTAAAAAATAAGCTTTTTTATCCTCATAGGACATTGCAGTTTTTCCGAAATTGCCAGCCCTCATCGCAGACCATATCGTACTAATAGATGTTTCATATCGGCGTTTATATGGAATACAACGGCTCCGAAGAGCCGTTTCTGTGTGTGGGTCAGGTCCAATCCTCATAGCCGCTGTCATGGATCCAGACGTTAGACAACACACATAAATCCACACGAGCATCCTTTTATTCAGGCTTATCGATCAAGCTAAGCAATCGAAGATCGTTTAAAATTTCGTTTTTGTTATCTTCAGTTACATCCTTAAGCATTTCGGATAAATCATTTGCAGATAAAATTTTTAATATGATATCTGTGTGGAACTTTACTGTTTTATCACTACATCTACCAGCCATAAAGATGAGCGTCACTAGCTCAAGCATGAGACATTCTATTGGTTCTTCAAACGAACCTTCTAATGACTCATACGCAAACGCCTGATCAGTTGTATCACAAACCCCATGGTTACCCCCATCTTTCAGTAGGTCAATTATCTCCCTGCAATAAACGTAACTTGAATGGGCAAAACTACTTCTTATTTCATCATAACTCATCACACCCATTGTTATTTACCTCTTGTTGGGATCAAGCACACGCCGTTATTTTCTCAAACGTCAATCTCTCCCCTGGATACCTACTTTCGAATTGCTTAAAGTAACTTTAAACGTACTGCCGATGTTTGCCAGCAGCGCATTGGTCAGGTTGTCCTTGAAGCTGCCACCGTTGATGGCGGTATTCAGGCTGGAGCTGATGACCGATTGCCCGGCCACCCGCTGCGCCACCTTGCTCCAGTCACCGTTGCTCAGCTGCGGCAGTTTGACGTTGTTTGGATTGAGCGGTTTGCCCACCGCGTTCTATCGGCGTTTATATGGAATACAAAATCAAGAGAAAACGGCTCCGAAGAACCATTCATGGAAAAAATTATTACCGAACTACAGTATTACTTACACTGTTCCAGTAACCCAAGTAGCTCCATATCATAAAGCAAGTCGTTTTTTTCTTCTTCGCTAGCGTCCAGCAGCAACTCTTCTAGAGATCTATCCTTTAATATGTCAGATATGTTATTTCTGATATTAATTTCCACCCCTTCTGGCCCCCTACCAGCCATTAAAACAAGCTTAAATACATTTAACATTAGATTTTCTATAGGTATAAAAGGTACATGCTCATATTGATATGATGCATATCCTATTTCTATACCGTCATACGAAGGCTTCTCGCCTGACTTATTACTCGTATCTAAAATGTTTCGGCAACAGCTGTAGAAACAGTCTAAAAAATCAGTTCGTATATCCTTATAACTCATACGTTCGTCATCTATCATTTCAATCTCCGAGGTATCAGCAGTATATTATTGTTATCGATCACTTCCACCTTGATTCCTGGGTATTTTTTCTGAAACTGTTCCACGACACCAAGGCAACTGTCGCAAGCTACACGCTCAGTAAAAATGGTAACCCCCTTAGCCAACGCTTTAATGGCGTTGAGTTCTTCCTGGTGCAACTGTCGATTGAAACGCTCAACAAACTCACCCGCATTTGCACCGCTGGTGGCGCCTGCTGCTTTGGCGGTTACGATAACCCCTGCAAAGGCGCCCGCTACGCGACTGATTTGAGCCTGACGCTCCTGCCAACCTTCACTTCTGACCAGACTATCATTGATGATCACTCCGGCCAGCTCCGCCGCCAGCGCCCCTGTCGCCGCGCCTTTGGCATTGCCCTTGCCGATTTCCGCACTGATGCCCGCCAGAACGGCATGGCTTACGGCCCGGCCCGGTATATCGAGAACCTGACCGTTATCCCCAATCAGGTTGGCGCCCTCGGCCTGAACCTGGTTGCCGATATTGCCCAACAAGGCATTGGTCAGGTTGTCTTTGAAGCTGCCGCCATTGATGGCAGTATTCAGGCTGGAGCTGATGACCGATTGCCCGGTCACCCGCTGCGCCATCTTGCTCCAGTCGCCGTTGCTCAGCTGCGGCAGTTTGACGTTGTTTGGATTGAGCGGTTTGCCCGCCGCGTCCTATCGGCGTTTATATGGAATAAAAAATCAAGAAAAAACGGCTCCGGTGAGCCGTTTTTTTAGGCTAGTCTAAATCCTCAGGAAAATCTTGTTGAATAGACCCCTCTGCTTTCAAGATAGCAACAAACTTCTTGTAACTTTCTTTATCTACTTCTATCAAACCTTCAAGTAATCCATCTTTTATTAAGGAGTGATGATAAATACCATTGGAGAAAAACATAGCCCTCCACGTGATGTCAGGGTCGACAATGGTAACTTCCTCTTTCCTATATGCAAGCAGTCCTCCATAACCGGGTGGTAAACCATAAAAGACCTTTTCGTCTTCTATGGCATAGAACGCAAAAACGTCAATTATGGTTCCTCTTCTAGTTTTAATCCTCATTTTTTCTTGCCTCCTTTAATGGACGGACCGGGCTGCAAATCATTATGTTTTGGTGAGTCAAATTTCATATCGTATGCCTTGCCAGTATATTTATCATACTGATAGTGAATAACAATATTGTTACCATCTGGAAGTTCATGTAAAGCCTGCATTTTTTGGAATCCCGCTGTAGCAGAAAATTTGGGATCTTTATTTAGCTTCAACTCCATCCCTTTTTCAGGATTTTGCTTCACCAAATTCCACAACACCTGTTCATTCAAATCGCGAGGGGCTGATGACCGGTTGCCCGGTCACCCGCCGCGTCCTATCGGCGTTTATATGGAATAAAAAATCAAGAGAAAACGGCTCCGAAGAGCCGTTTCTGTGTGTGGGTCAGGTCCAATCCTCATAGCCGCTATCATGGATCCAGACGATGCCACCGGGGCAATCATCCTCGTAAAACCATAGATGCTCACCTCTGTTTTCCCATTCATTTTCTGTTTTCGGGAAGGCCGCATCATAATGACTGATTAGTTCATCAACACTACCCTTCAGAAATTCACCATGCTTACCTAGTTTGATCTTCCCTGTTTCCAAAAGCATACGTAACAGTTGAAGGAAAAACTCCTTTCGTTGATTAAAATTGAAATCTTTTTCACTGAATCTTTCCGGTGGTGTCACGTACCAAACTGTACTAATGGCACACCCCTCTAAATTTTCTTTATATTCAAGTAACTCTTTGCATGTAGCTTTCATAAATATCACCTAAATTTAATTTCGATAGGTTTTTTTGACTTACCTTGCAGATTACTAACTTGTTCATTATTGATGATATCTATCGTCCATCGAGCCTTTGTTTTGTCCATGCTGCTCGAAAACTCTCTAAGGTTAATAGTCATTCCATCTTTTTTCGCAACATAAATCAGCCCCAATGGTGTTATCTTCTCTTCCAATGGTGCCGCACCAGCCAACGATTGGGCATAGTCGATGATTTCTTGTTTTGACAATTTTTCCGTCGCAAATACTTTTGTTGTTCCGGACTTGTTACCCCCACCCTCACCTAACACCTGCTCAAACTGCTGACCAAACACGTTCAGCTTACTTTCGTTCTGTTTCGGATCAAACACCTTGACCAACTGGTTAGTGTTAGCTTTCTGCATGTCCCGCAGATAATCTGTCGTTTTAGTCGACAAATTCGTCCCGGCTGCCGTTTCTCCTTTGATAAAATCGGCAACCGGCTGAGTGTTGAATGTTTTTGTTTTGTATAGTTCATCGGAAGCGTTCACCAGCTGTCGGCTCAACTTCCTCACGCTGTCTTCAGTCTTACCCAAAATCAATGTGCTGCCGGTCGTTACGGCGCCAGTACCAATAATCGCCTCTGGAGCCACAATGTCTGCCGCATAAATACCGGCTTGGTTCAGGCAAAACGCGGGGTTGGTTTTGCAACCGGCAATCGCCAATCGTGCAGCCAGAACCAATTCTGGCGCAGCTCCCACCAGCGTCATTCCCCCCGCAGTAAGTACCAGACCGCCACCACCAACGGTCGCCACTATTGCGGCAGCTTCTCGGCGAGCCACAACACGTTTTGCCGCAGCAACATCACCTTTATCAGCGGCCAAAATGTCTTTCTGATTATCCAGCGCATACTGCATCAACATATGTTCGGTCATGTTGTAGCGATAAACTGACTGCGCGCTGTCCGCAGCACTGTAGGCGCCTTCCGGCGTATGCGTTGTCAATGCCCCGGTCAAAGCCCCGATAACTCGCGCCGTTTGCTCTTTTACTTCATTGCCGTTTAGCGCTTCCTGCAAACGGTAGAGCTGGCGTTCCTTTTCGTTGAGATTGGCCGGTTCGAACAGCGTGCTCTGCATCACGACCCCGGCCAGCTCCGCCGCCAGCGCCCCTGCTGCCGCGCCTTTGGCATTGCCCTTGCCGATTTCCGCACTGATGCCCGCCAGAACCGCATGGCTTACGGCACGGCCCGGCACGTTCAGGATGTCACCGTTATTCCCTATCAGGTTGGCGCCCTCGGCCTGAACCTGGCTGCCGATATTGCCCAGCAAGGCATTGGTCAGATTGTCTTTGAAGCTGCCGCCATTGATGGTGGTATTCAGGCTGGAGCTGATGACCGATTGGCCGGCCACCCGCTGCGCCACCTTGCTCCAGTCACCGTTGCTCAGTTGAGGTAACCTGACGTTATTCGGATTTACCGTCTTGCCTGCCGCATCTTTACTCCACCCCATAGCACTATCAAAACCGTTTAGCGCTCCACCAATAACCATCGCGGTGGCAGTGGCTTTAACCGTGTCACTTTTACCCAACACGCGTAGCGTCTTCGACACGTTTCCCTGGTTTTCCACTAACGCCACGGCGGCCTGAGAGGTCAAAGCACTTGTTCCCGCAGCGGCAGCACCAGAAACCATGGTAGCCGTGATGCCAGTCGCGCCAGTAGAACTCACCGCAGCCGCCCCGGCCATGCCTGCCAATCCCGCTCCCGCAGTCACCGCTGCAACCGCGATGGCAATCACCGCCGCTACCGCCGGATTCAAACTCTGTTTTTTGTAATCCCAACCGTCATAAGCGTCTTTCACTACGTTCCATTGCACGTCATTGCGCTTGTTCAGATTTTTTGCCCAGATAGTACCCGGAGTATTACCCAAGGCATGGATGGCACTTTGCAACGCCTGGCCGTTTTTTGCCTTCACGTCAGCGCTGATACCCTTGGCAGGATCCACGGTCAAGGCACCACCGGTATGGATGCTCGGCAATACCCATTTATTGTTTTCGTAGCCCTTGCTGGCCTGCTTGATAAAGAAGCCTTTCGAGTTACTGATGTGTTGTTCGAATGCGGTATTTTTAACTGCCCGAAAGTGAATCTGCCCCCGAGAGCTGCTCAGGCGCGCGTTTTGCCCGGCTGCGATTTTACTGGCCTCATAGGTGCTGTCGTCACGGCTCATCAGATTGATGTTGCCGGCGGCGGTAAACTCGGTGACCTTATTGGTCACGTCATGGCGGGTCTGTTTAATTTCGGTTTTCTTACCCCACCATTTACGCTTGGTTTCCGTTTTCTCGTAGTGACTGGACTCTTCCATCGCCTGAGCGTAGAGATAGCCGCCTTTGGCGGCGATATCCATATTTCCGCCCCGCATAGCTTCGGCCAGGTTATAGGCGTCGACCTGGGCTTTTAACTTAGCTTCGCCAATACCTTTACGGTGGGCTTCCTGACGTGCTGCTATTAGACGGTTTTGTGCTTCGCGTTTTGTATTGTTGCCTTGATTAATTCGTTGTTCTGCTTGCGCAACGTTATTTTGCGCAACCGCAAGGCTATTTTTCTCAGCCTTCAGTTCTTCTTGATGCCGTGCTACAAATTTATCCCAGTTTTTTACTTCAGTTGACCACCCCCTGCCATATTCGTGAGGTGGATTATTACGTATAAACTCATCACGTCTGTCCTTAGCGTTTCTAAATGTGGCCTCCGCTTGCTGAACGGAGGCAATTCTTTGTATGACAATGCGTTCTGCGCTCGCCTTATCCTGTTGGGCTTGGTTAATCTGCTGCCGAGCATGTTGCAGCTGTTGTTCAACTATTGCGATACGCTGCCCCCAATGCGTTACCGCTACCGGCGACTTCCAGTTCTTTCCCAAATCTTTGACCACCAGTTTAGTGGCCTGGAAAAGAATGCTGCCGTTGGAAATGATCGTCATCAGGCCACCGGCATTGAGACTAGTACCTAGCTGGGTTCGCTTTTCGGTATATTCGTTTCGGGCCTCTCGGTAACTATGGTTCTGCACCGCTTCAAAGCGCATATCTCCGCCAGAGGTCAGGGTCATATTGCCGCCGGAGGTAAGTTTGGCGCCATAGGTCAGCAACTGGTTGTTAGCGGCTGCCGTCACGTTTTTTCTGGCATTGATCGTAGTGACCACATGGCGATCGTCTTTGTTATTATCATTGGTGGCAGCTATGGCGGAATATCCTAATGCCGCTAACCGCAGACTGTTTCCCGCCAATAATGAAATATTGCCGTTAGCAGAAAGCGTACCACCCTGCGTATCAAGATCGCGGGCCGAATTAATCAGCAGATTTGCGCCAGCATGTACTTTGCTACTTAATTCGGCGGTGCGTGAGGCAGGGAACAGAGAGTTGAATTTCTCATCAAGCTCTCGGTATTTCAGATCGATGTTATGACCGGATAAAAGCGTGACATCTTTGCCTGCGTTTATCTTTATCCCACGTAATCCTAAGGAACCGCCGCTGTTGAGCAAAACGGAACCTGTTGCTTTCATTTGACCGCTGGCCAATAGCTGGTTGAAGTATTGTTGCTGTTTGGCCAGAGAGACCGGCCCCTCCAATAGCGGCCCCTCCAACAACGCGCTGTTTTTTACGATTGCAATGCTGCCGTTAGCCGTCATGGCGATATTACGGCTTTGAGGTGCCAGCAGCGTATTCAGCAACGTGATAGTACTGCCAGCCGTGAGAGACAAATCACCTGAAGCCTCAAGGCTGCCCAACCAGCGAGAACCGTCAGGGCGGAAGTAGTGAGGTTTCTCGCTGGAATGTATTTTTATCTCACCATTTTTGGCGTTTAACGTGACGTCCTGCCCTTTCAGCTCACTTTGCCACGCGTCGATAGCGTTGACTGCCGTCAGAGACAGCCCTTTTCCGGCGGCCAAAATGCCTTGCCCAAAAACAATCCGATCTTCGGCAATCGCGGTGATATTGTCATCGGCACGAATCGCATCAGTGCCGACGATGTTTTTGGCATGCAGCAGAACATTCCGCGCCTTAAGCGACTCTGGCCTGCCGGAGGTGACCACTTCATTCAGCTGATTTTCATGGGGCGTCGGCGTACTGATTTCTATCTTATTTTTAAAATCCGCAGTGAGATTATTGCCGGCAGTAATCGATGATTTTTGCTGCCCCTTTGCTTGCCAGACAACAAGCTCTTGCTGCTTGGTATAAGGGGCTTTTTCCATGACATACAGCAGATCCCAATCTCCGGGAGGCGCATCTTCGTCACGGACAAACTCCCCAACGCCAAACGTGTTCGTTCCTAGGCGCCAGTACCGATCTTTCTGACCGAGTTGAATGCTCTTTACGGTAAAATCATTCCCCGTCAGGATCAGATCTTTGGCCGCGCTGATATTCGACTGATCGTTCCATAACGTTGTCGCGTTGATATAAGCGTTGTTGCCTGAATTTATCACCCCCGGCGCCTGCGATTTCACCAGGAGATACTCGTCTTTCCCCACATTAACCCTGTCGCCTTTCGACAGATTGATTTCGCCAAACCAACTGCCGATGCCAAAGTCCTTCAGTTCAGGTTCCAGCAGTACAATAGCGTCAACACCTTGCCGTGAGTCGTAATAACTTCCCACCAAGGATTTATTGAACGCTTTGGAGTTACCGGGAGTACTTTTCCAAACGGCTTGAACCTCTTGCCTCACATTGTTCAAACTCTCCGTGCGTATCACTAAATCGCCGCTGTTGGTCAGGATTTTCGCCGAACGGTTCTCGACGGATTTAGCCTTGTTGCCCTGCGCATCCTTTTGGATCCACATATTTTTATTGGCGTGCAACTTGGCGTTTTCCCCCGCGTTGCGGATATGGTCGCCAAAGATACGCATATCGCCTCTGGTGCTGGTTTGCCCATCATTCACCAGCGTCGTCGTCGCCAACGTAGCGTTGCCGTCTGCCTGCACGATAGCGCCCGACGTAATGTGCAACCCCTTGGCACTGACATTGAGATCAGTTTTACTCTGTGTATTGCCATTCAGCACAAGCTTGCCGTTGACACTCAGCATGATGTCACGCTGGTTGCTGGAGAGATTTCTCAGATTTACTCCCACGCCATTTTCGTTGGCCACCAGGCGGATTTTGTTGGCGTACATGCCGCCCAGCGCTTTGGTATCCACGGCCAGTTGGGGCTTAGCGCCTTCACCGGCGATCGGCTTGATACTGCCGTCCTTGAAGTTGATGCGGTTGGCGCCCTGGGTTAACGACAGGGTTTTGGCGTTGATTTTACCGTTCAGCACCGCGGCACGGCTGATGATGTCGACGTAATCGGCACTGGTGCCACCCAGCCCTTTTCCACCGATAGTAATGGCCCCTTTTTTTACTTCCAGTGCCTTCAGTGCACCTTGTTTGTCGAACCGCGGCTTGCCGGTAGTCAGAGTTACGCCCGGCGCGTTGATAAAACCACAACCATCACAGGTAATGCCATTAGGGTTGGCAATCATCACGCTGGCTTTATTGCCAAAGACCTCGAGCTTACCGCGCAACTCGGAGCGCCTGCCGCCGAGAACCTCATTGATGATAAGTTCTGCTGGTTTCCCTTTCAGATTCGGGTTGCCCTTTGCATTCTCAATAGTCACGCCCAGTTGGGTCTTACCACGCTGGATGGCGTTATTCAGCACCGCACCGGGCGTACCGACGTTGAAATCCTTGTAGGTATTGTGCGAAATCCCCGCCCCGTTCGGCGTGGCGATATTCACCACCGGCACGTTGCCCGGTTTCATATGAACTTGGGTGTTGCCGTTGGCGGCATTGATGCCAGCAGCGAACGCCGGGTGCAACTGCTGGAAAGCCGTCAGGTAGATCAGCAAGTAGCTGGCAGCGCGTGCCAACGGAGAATTGAGCGTATTCATATTCATTCCTTTGAAGCGACCTGAGTTTTGAACGCCTGTCGGCGCTCCCATATCCTTCGCTGGCGTTATAGGGTTACGGTGGCTTGCCAGTAGGCCACCCAACGATCCGCTTGCAGGCTGCCGGGATATACCAGTGGCCGACCTACGGTGAATGATTGATTGAACCACCGGCTGCTTAACGCCGCGCCCAGCGCTACGCCGGCGACATTTCCACCGTCGATTTGCTCTGCTCGCCCTTGCAGCCAACCGGCGTCTAATGCGCCCGACAGATCAAGGTTTCCCAACCCTGGCAGCGTTATCCATTGCCAATTGAGCTCATTGCGCCAATATGCACCGCGATTACCGGTCAGATATTGTTCTTTGAAACCGCGCACCGAATATTGCCCACCGACGGCAACACGCTCGCCGACATACAAATTCTCTGCGCTGATTTGCCCGTAGCTAGACGTCAGGTAATAAAGAGCAGGCGTTAGTGGATAAAAATAACTGGCACTGAGGCTGAGCTTGCGAAACTCGCTGCGCGGTGCCTCTGCATAGTTCGGATCGTCAGCGGTTGCTCCCAGCGTTGGCAAACCGTGGCTTACCGTCGGGTTCAGCGTCATATAACCGCGGCCCAGCACCGTACTGTAATTGAGCCCCAAACTGGCAATACTGAGCGTGTGGCTACTGACACCCAGCCGTTCACCCGCCAGGCGATTTTCCGTAGTGCGCCGCGTCAGTCCGATATCTGCGGCTATCTTGCGTTTACCATCTCGTAGCAATGTGCGGTTGGTGCCCAGGCGATGGGTCTGGCTGCTGCCTTGATAGCGATAAGCGTTACCGTTAAACGGTACATGTTGAAAGAAATCGCTCCAGCTATGTTGATAGTTGAACAACCAATACCCGTAGGGCACAGTGATGCTGCCGTTCAAACTGCGACTCCGGTGCCGACGGCTGAAGTCATCGCTATGCGCAGCAAAAATCGCCCACCTATCCGCCAAATGCAGCGGATTATCCAGCGTTATGCCAGCGTTAACCTGGCCAGTGCCGGTGCTTTTCTGACCGCTGTTATCGAAACCGAGAGAGAGCGAGATCGGTGGGTACATGGCACTGCGCTGCAAAATCACCGTGGAAAAGCCCGGATTTTCAGCAGGCTGGATATCGATGGTTACCTGTTGCGAAGGTAGCCGATTGAGCTGTTCCAGGCCCTGTTCAATGTCTCGCAAATTTAATACGCGACCGATCAGACCGGGAAATGCCATCCGTATTGCCAGCGTCTGTTCGCCGTTCAAGGTGATGTCAGAAATCCGCCCCTCACTGACACTCACCTTCAACTCACCGCTCGAAATATCCTGCTCTGGTAGCCAAGCCTGCGAGGTAACATAGCCACGATGCAGGTAGGCGTTGGTCGTTTCGCGCACCAGGCGGTTAATGTCGGCCAGCGTTAGGCAACGCCCCTGATACGGACGCGCCAGCCGTTCTTTTACCGACCAGGAGAGCCGCTCGGCGTTCTGAAAGCCGATCTGCCTTACCCAATGGCAGGTTTCACCGCTTTTAGTCGACGCCGGTAGCGGTAGCGACGGCAGCGTGATGGCAGTTTGTAACGCCTCGCGCTGCCGTTGTGCCTGTTCCAACAACAGTTTTTGTTGTTGGGTCGCATTATCGCGCTCTATGGGATTGGCCATTTTTGCGCCCTGCGCCAGCCCCACTAACGTGCAATAAAACGTCGGTAGCAGCGCCCAGACAGCAAGCTTCCATGCATACATTTTTAATCATCCATTTACTTTTACTTACAAATTGATCGAATTATAAACAGCAAAAGCTCATGGTCAATCTAAATGAGAATTATTTTTATTTATAGTGACATCGGTAACGTTTAAGCCGAAAGGAGACGGGGAAATAATCAAGGAAGGTGCGAGCAAGCCTGATGACGCGACATTCGGCGCCATCAAGCCTCGACCAGCGACGAGGGCATGTAAAAATTCTATGATGGAGACTGCTGACAAAGACACATATCAGGGAGAGCGTGCCGTTGGGCGAGTTGCGGCATCAGCCGCCGGACAAATTTGCCGGCAGCCAATTTAAACAACCTTTAGATTGACCCATAATCCCCGTTGTTGCGGCTGGGCCCGGCTATCTCGAGCCAACAGGCAACTTTGTCATCAAGCTCTGATACCAGCTTAAGCCGGTGGCCATGCCGCCGCGCGCACCTCGCATCTGACCAATGGCGTTGGCAGATAAATTTATAGAGGGGTATGGCAGATTAACCATAGCGCCCAGTAATATAATCCTCGGTGCGGCGCTGGCGCGGCGAGGTAAATATCGCGTCGGTGTCGTTATACTCCACCAGCCTGCCCTGGTGAATAAAGGCGGTGTAGTCAGAAACCCGCGCCGCCTGCTGCATGTTGTGCGTCACCAGCACCACCGTATAACGCTGCTTGAGGGTAGAAATCAGCTCTTCGATGGTCAGCGTTGAAATCGGATCCAATGCCGAAGTCGGCTCATCCAGTAGCAACACTTCCGGCTCGATGGCTATCGCGCGCGCAATCACCAAACGCTGCTGCTGGCCGCTGGACAGGCGAAATGCGTTTTCACGCAGCCGGTCTTTGACCTCGTGCCACAGCGCGGCGGCGCGCAGCGAGCGTTCCACCGCCTCATCCAGAATGCGTCGTTCGCGAATGCCCTGCAAACGCAGGCCATACACCACGTTTTCATAAATTGATTTGGGGAACGGATTGGGCCGCTGGAACACCATCCCCACCCGCCGCCGCAGCGCCGCTACGTCGATATGCGGCCCGGACAGCGTTTCGCCGTTCAGCTGCAACTCGCCGTCGAGACGGCAGTTGTCTACCAAATCGTTCATACGATTAAAACAGCGCAACAGCGTGGACTTGCCGCAGCCGGACGGGCCAATAAGCGCAGTTACCCGGTGGCGCGGGATACGCAGCGAAATATCATGCAGCACCTGCTTGTCGCCATAGAACAGGTTCAGGTCGCTGACCGACAGCGCGGTATGCTGCTGTTCAAGATGCTGGACATCCAGCCGGGGCAAACTGCCTGGCGTCATTAAACCCATTGCACACTTCCCAAATAGTTCATTGCAGTTACTGACTCCATGCCCGATAACGCTCTCGCAGCGCATGACGAATGCCCATTGCCGCCAGATTCAGCCCGATTACAATCACCACCAACAGCAATGCGGTGGCGAATACCAGCGGCCTTGCGGCCTCAACGCTTGGGCTTTGGAATGCCATATCGTAAATCTGGAAGCCCAGATGCATGAATTTACGCTCCAGATGCAGATAGGGGAAAATGTCGTCTACCGGCAGCACCGGTACCGACTTCACCACCCCGACCAGCATCAGCGGCGCGGTTTCACCCGCCGCACGCGCCACCGCCAGAATCAGTCCGGTCATCATCGCCGGCGCCGCCATCGGCAATACAATGTGCCATAAGGTCTCCGCTCGGCTGGCGCCCAGCGCCAACGATCCCTGACGCAAGGTCGCAGGAATGCGTGACAGCCCTTCCTCGGTCGCCACGATCACCACCGGCAGCGTCAGCAACGCCAGCGTCAATGCGGCCCACAGCACGCCCGGCGTACCGAAGGTCGGATTGGGCAGCGACTCGGGGTAAAACAGCTGGTCAAGCGTACCGCCGATCAGATAGACAAAAAAGCCCAGCCCGAACACGCCATACACGATCGACGGCACGCCGGCCAGATTGACCACCGCGATGCGTATCAGCCGTGTCAGCAGGTTATTGCCAGCGTACTCATGCAGGTAGACCGCAGCAATCACCCCAAACGGCATCACCACCATCGACATCAAAATCACCATCAGCACGGTACCGACAATCGCCGGAAATACCCCCCCTTCGGTGTTGGCCTCGCGCGGGCTGTCCATGAGGAATTTTCTGACCTGATCGCCCCAGTGCGCCACTTTTTGACCGACGCTCATCGCGTTGGGATACCAGGCATCGCGTACCTGACTCAGCGCGATGGTATGCAGTTGCCCATGCATATCGCGCAACAGCAACGCGTCACGCTGCCGATCGCGGTTCAGCCCCGATAATTTTTCTGCCAACTGGCGGTATTGCCGCTGCAGTTCCAACCGTTCGGCTTTGATCGACGCCTGAGCGCGCGCATCAAGCCGATCGTCACGCAGCAGGCGTTTTTCGCGCAGGCTCAGCGCAGCGAATTGCTCATTGATGCGCGCCATAGCGCGGAACTGGATATCATGCGCCTGGCGCGACAAGGCGGCTATCTGCGGCAAACGTTGCTGCAACGCCTGGCCGAGATCGCGGCCGGTGAGCGGTTGTCCGTCTTCCAGCATCCCGGCCAGATAGCCATACGCCGTGCCATTGCTGTTGCGTTCGAGCACCAACAGGTTACGCGGCGTGGTTTGACGACGCACATCGCTGCTCAGCAGAGTGCGAAAATCCTGCCCTTCGCTTTCCCGATTACCGACCTTGATCAGATAACGGGTATAGCGTTGTGCGTCGCCCGGCGGCGTAACGCCGGATTCCAGCAGTTGACGACGTGAAATGGTGTGCTGCTGGTACAGTTCGCCAATCATCGTCACCGGCCCGGCCGCCGGCTGCTCAAGCTCGAACTGGTACACCGGGCTGGGCCAGAAATAGCGCATCCCCTGTCCCGCCAGCAATAATAGAATGCCGATCAGCGCCAGCAGGCTGACGGTAACCGAGGCGGCAGTGAGCCAGACCCACGGCGAGCCGGACTTCAGCCAGTTCTTCATGGCGCCTCCTGATTCAGGGTATAGCGCTCACGCAGCCGCAGGCGAATGGCTTCGGCCAGCGTATTGAAAATAAAAGTGAAAACAAACAGCACCAACGCGGTGAGAAACAGCACCCGATAATGGCTGCTGCCGGACACCGCCTCCGGCATTTCTATCGCGATATTGGCCGCCAGCGCGCGCAACCCCTGGAACAGGCTACCGTCAACGATCGGCGTATTGCCGGTCGCCATCAGCACAATCATGGTTTCCCCTACCGCACGGCCAAAACCAATCATCAACGCCGAAAAAATGCCGGCGCTGGCGGATGGCAGCACCACGTGCGCCACCGTCTGCCACGGGGTGGCGCCCAGCGCCAGCGACCCTTGACTGAGTGTGGCCGGTACGCTGAACAGCGCATCTTCCGCCAGCGAGAAGATAATCGGCACCAGCGCGAACCCCATCGCCACGCCCACCACCAGCGCGTTGCGCTGATCGAAGTCATCCCCCAGCCACACGTGCAGCGGTGCGTCGAACAGGCTGAGCTCCAGCCATGGACCCACGGCAAAGGCGCCCCACACCGTTAGCGCCACTACCGGCAGCAACAGCAGCAAGTCGATGCCCGGTGCCAGTCGGCGTGCCCCCCAGCGATGCCACGCCGCGCCGCACAGCAATACCGCGGCCGCCAACAGCAGTGGCAATGCCAGCACCGCCAGCAAATGCTGTTCTATTACCGGCGCCAGCCAGATACCGGCCACCAGCCCAATTACCACCGTTGGCAATGCTCCCATCACTTCAATCGCCGGTTTTATCACCCTGCGCAGCGCTGCCGACATAAAATAGGCGGTATAAACAGCGCCAGCCAACGCCAGCGGTACCGCAAACAGCATGGCGTAAGCCGCGGCCTTGAAGGTGCCGAAAATCACCGGTATCAGGCTGAACTTGGCCTGATAGCTGTCTTCCCCGGAGGTGGATTGCCAGACAAACGCCGGCTGCGGGTAGTTTTCATACCACATGCGCTGCCACAGCGAGCGCCAGGTCACGTCGGGATAGGCATTGTCCAGTGCGTAGCGCTGCCAGCCCTGCGCGCTTTCCAGCAATAGCCCGTCGCCGCGCGGCGCAAACGCGGCATGTTGCACGCCCGCCGGCAGCTGCGCACTCAGCAGCGGCGACGCTTGCAGGGTGGAAAACAGCGCAAAGGCGCCGTCTGGCTGCAGGGTGGCAAACACCCGGCGATACGGCTCGCTGAGCAGCAGGCTGTGCGGTACGGCGTGTGGCTGGAAGCGTTGCGCCGGCGTCAATTGCCAGCGTTGGTTTTTCTCCACGTCGAACCATTCGCGCAGTTCGCCGTCGGCGGCGTGAACGATTAGCGCGCTGCCTCCCGGCAAGGCGCTGATGCGGTAAGGCCCTTGCCCACCAAGCCTGCGGGTTTCGCCCAGTTGCAGCCGATCGCCATCGATCTGGTAGCGCGCCAGCCGATCGCCGCTCAACAGATACAGCTGGCGACCGTCTGGGGTGATGATCAGCTGCTGCGCTGCGGCATCAAGCGGCAGTTCACTCACCGTGGCGGCCTGTTCGCTGCCAAAACGCCCCAGGAGCAGACGGCGATCGTCGGTGACCGCCGCCAGCAAAAACTGGCCGGCAGGGCGCACCGGGGTCAATGCCAACAGCGTCAGCGCCCGGCCGCGTCGATCCAGCGCCTGCGGCCGGGCGCCCAGCGGCAACGCCCAGCGCGGCAACCCTTGTTGCGTCGCGGCAAATTCGGCCTGCGTAATGATAAAACGGCCATCAGCCCCCGCCAGCGCAAAGGTATCCCGGGCGCCAACCGCCTGTGCCAACAGCGCGGGTGCCTTCAACAGCCGTTGCTGCGCGATCGCCGTGCCGGCAGGACGATTGTCCGCCGAGGTCAACGAATAGAATCGGCCTTCGCCCTGCGTATCGATGCGATAACCGACGCGCTGCTGTACATCCATACCCAGTGCCAGCGTCGGAGCGCTGCGCTCGATCGCTATCGACTGTGCCACATCGATCGACGCCGACTTGAACAGCGGCAGTACCGCATACAGCAGATAAACGAAGATCAGCATCAGCGTCATCAGCACCAGCAACCCGCTGACGGTAACCGCTGCCTGTACGCCGCGATCGATACGCGCCCGCAGACGATCCCGTGGATGTTGATTTGCCGTAGTCTGTACCATGTGTCTCGCTGTCGTTTTGCTGGCTGGGCTTGCGCCGTAAGATAACCGGGCATCTTATGTCAGATTGGTGACGTTTGCATGACAAAGTTGCCGTTAGGCAAGTGGGTAATCTAATGGACTTTATTGTCAATCTCTCGCAATAATGTTGTAGGACATTAGAGCGGCATCCGGCACAACCCATGCCCTGAATCATAGAGGATGCCATTCGATTTTCCCCATGCAAAAGCGGAGTAATAATGGGTCAGGAAAAGCTCTACATCGAAAAAGAACTAAGCTGGTTATCCTTTAATGAGCGCGTATTGCAGGAAGCCGCAGATAAGAGCAATCCCCTGATTGAGCGCATGCGGTTTCTTGGCATTTACTCCAACAACCTTGACGAGTTTTATAAAGTCCGCTTTGCCGACTTGAAGCGGCGTATCCTGATCAGCGAAGAACAGGGCTCCGCCGGCGCATCACGCCATCTGCTGAAAAAAATCCAGGCGAAGGTGCTGAAAACCGATCAGGAGTTCGACAGCCTGTACAACGATCTGCTGTTGGAAATGGCTCGTAATCAGATCTTCCTGATTAACGAGCGACAGGTTTCGGAAAATCAGCAAATCTGGCTGCGGCAGTATTTCAAACAGCACCTGCGCCAGCACATTACCCCGATTCTGATTAACCATGACACCAATCTGGTGCAGTTCCTGAAGGACGACTACACCTATCTGGCGGTCGAAATCATCCGCGGGACGCGCATCGACTACGCGCTGCTGGAAATTCCGTCCGATAAGGTTCCGCGCTTTGTCAACCTGCCGCCGGAAGCGCCGCGCCGCCGCAAGCCAATGATCCTGCTGGATAACATTCTGCGCTACTGCCTGGATGATATCTTCAAGGGCTTTTTCGATTACGACGCGTTGAACGCCTATTCGATGAAGATGACGCGCGACGCCGAATACGATCTGGTAACCGAAATGGAATCCAGCCTGCTGGAACTGATGTCCTCCAGCCTGAAGCAGCGTCTGACCGCCGAACCGGTGCGTTTTGTCTATCAGCGCGATATGCCAAACGAAATGGTCGAACTGCTGCGCGGCAAGCTCGGCATTTCCAACTACGACTCGGTGATTGCCGGTGGTCGTTACCACAACTTCAAGGATTTCATCAGCTTCCCTAACGTCGGTAAAGCCAATCTGGTCAACCGACCGCTGCCGCGTCTGCGCCATATCTGGTTTGACAACTTCCGTAACGGCTTTGATGCCATTCGGGAAAAGGACGTATTGCTGTACTACCCTTACCACACCTTCGAGCACGTGCTGGAACTACTGCGTCAGGCCTCGTTCGACCCCAGCGTACTGGCGATAAAAATAAATATTTATCGTGTGGCGAAAGACTCGCGCATCATCGAATCGATGATCCATGCCGCCCACAACGGCAAGAAAGTCACGGTGGTGGTGGAATTGCAGGCACGTTTTGACGAAGAAGCCAATATTCATTGGGCAAAACGCCTGACCGAAGCCGGGGTTCACGTTATTTTCTCGGCGCCGGGCCTGAAGATCCACGCCAAACTGTTCCTGATTTCCCGCCGCGAGGGCGATGCTATCGTGCGCTATGCGCACATCGGCACCGGTAACTTCAACGAGAAAACCGCGCGCATTTATACCGACTACTCGCTATTGACCGCAGATGCACGCATCACCAACGAAGTGCGGCGGGTATTCAACTTTATTGAAAACCCGTACCGCCCGGTCAGCTTCGACAACCTGATGGTGTCGCCGCAAAACTCGCGCCGCATGCTGTACCAACTGATCGACAATGAAATCGCCAACGCGCAGGCGGGCGAACCGGCCGGCATTATGCTGAAAATAAACAATCTGGTGGATAAAGGGCTGGTGGATCGGTTATATACCGCCTCTGGCGCCGGCGTAAAAATCCGCCTGCTGGTGCGCGGAATGTGTTCTTTGATTCCCAACCTGCCGGGAATCAGTGACAATATTCAGGTTATCAGTATCGTTGACCGCTATCTGGAACACGATCGCGTCTACGTTTTCGAAAACAAGGGTGACAAAAAAGTCTATCTGTCGTCTGCCGACTGGATGACCCGCAACATCGATTACCGTATCGAAGTGGCGGTTTCTCTGCTGGATCCGGCGCTCAAACAGCGGGTGCTGGATATTTTGGAGATCCTGTTTAGCGACACGGTCAAAGCCCGTTATATTGATAAAGAACTGAGCAATCAGTACGTGCCGCGCGGCAACCGCCGCAAGGTGCGGTCGCAGATTGCCATTTACGAGTATTTAAACGCTCTGGAACAACCAGGACACTAGGCCAGTAACTATGCCGCTAAACAGCACCACAACTCATAAACCGCAGGAAATTGCTGCCATCGATCTTGGCTCGAACAGTTTCCACATGGTGATCGCCCGCGTTGTCAACGGCGCCTTGCAGGTTTTAGGCCGTTTGAAACAACGGGTTCACCTCGCCGATGGATTGGATGCCAACAATGTACTCAGTGAAGAGGCTATAGAACGTGGTCTGGCTTGCCTGGCATTATTTGCCGAGCGGCTGCAAGGCTTTCCGGCGGATAACGTCACCATCGTCGGTACCCACACCCTGCGTCAGGCGGTCAATGCCGAAGCGTTTCTCAAGCGCGCCGCGAAGGTCATCCCCTACCCGATTGAAATCATCTCCGGGCAGGAGGAAGCGCGCCTGATCTTTATGGGCGTCGAGCATACCCAACCGGAAAAAGGCCGCAAGCTGGTGGTCGACATCGGCGGCGGCTCAACCGAACTGGTGATCGGCGAGGATTTCGAACCGCTGCTGGCGGAAAGCCGCCGCATGGGCTGCGTCAGCTTCGCCCAGATGTTTTTCCCCGGCGGCGAAATCAGCAAGACCAACTTCAAGCGCGCGCGCCTCGCCGCCGCGCAAAAGCTGGAAACCCTGGCCTGGCAGTACCGCATCCAGGGCTGGCAGTACGCACTGGGTGCCTCGGGTACCATCAAGGCTGCGCATGAAGTACTGGTGGAACTGGGCGAGAAAGACGGCCTGATCACCCCTGACCGGCTGGAAATGCTGGTCGAGCAAGTACTGCAGTTCAAAAACTTCAGCGCCCTCAGCCTGCCGGGCCTGTCGGAGGATCGCCAATCGGTATTTGTGCCCGGGCTGGCTATTCTGTGCGGGGTATTTGACGCGCTGGCGATCCGCGATCTGCGCCTGTCTGACGGCGCGCTGCGCGAAGGCGTACTGTATGAAATGGAAGGCCGTTTCCGCCATCAGGACATCCGCAGCCGCACCGCCAAAAGCCTGGCCGATCACTATAATATCGATCGTGAACAGGCCAAACGAGTGTTGGAAACCACCGAGCTGCTGTACGCACAGTGGATGGCGCAAAACACCAAGCTGGTGCATCCGCAGTTGGAAGCCCTGCTGAAGTGGGCGGCAATGCTGCACGAAGTCGGCCTGAGCATTAACCACAGCGGCATGCATCGCCACTCGGCGTATATTTTGCAAAACTCCAATCTGCCGGGCTTTAATCAGGAACAGCAATTATTGCTGGCAGCGCTGGTACGCTTCCACCGCAAGGCAATCAAGCTGGATGAGCTGCCGCGCCTGAACCTGTTCAAAAAGAAACATTATCTGCCATTGATTCAGCTGTTGCGCTTGAGCACTCTGCTCAACAACCAGCGGCAGTCTACCACCACGCCGGAAACGCTGCGTTTGATCACCGATGACAATCACTGGACGCTGCGCTTCCCGACCGGCTATCTGGCGCAGAACAATCTGGTGCAACTGGATTTTGAACGTGAACAGGCCTACTGGAACGACGTGGTTGGCTGGAAACTGATGATAGAAGAAGACGCCCAGAACGACGAACAGCGTTCGGCATAACGCCTTACCGGCTTGCCTTGATCCCCCAGAGGGCAAGCCGGGTAACGTGGCGTGGCGGCATACCGCCCGCTATCCCCCGCGGCCATCGTCTGGTCGGCATCGATTACGCAACGCACCGGCGCTAATTCCTGGCATATCCCGCCTCACCGCCAGCCACGCCCGGCGCATCACAATCGGCATGATAGCGGCAATGAAAACCGGCCGAGCCCCTATACCGCGTAAAATAAACGCTAAACGATGGCTAAACCATTCAGGAAACAAATAGACAAATTTTATTCACCCGGCCTAAACTTGCAGTAATCGTGCGCAGCAGGCTGCTGCCAACCCCTTGATAAGGAACCGATAACTTCGGGTGATATATGAAAAAAAGAACCACCGGACAAATGACCAAGATCGTGTTGTTTGTCAGTTTTATCATACTGATCGGCCGATTACTGTACGCAGCCGTAGTTGCCGTGCCGCATCACCAGGAGAAGAAAGCGTCCTCGCAACAGTACGACCAACGTCTGTAACCCCACCTTCTGTTGTGCCCCATAAAACTGACGTCCTGCGTCAGCATGTTCTATCTTGTTAAAGCCGTCATACGGGAACTGTGCGAGTAACGCGTTAAGGAATACCATGTCAGCCGCTACACATAACGTCAAAAAAGTCGCTGAATACCGTCAGCGCATTCTGTCTTTGCTATTGAATAACAAAGAGCTGGTCGATGGCATTCTTGGCCGTCCCGGCGACGGGCAACCACTCGACAAAAGTGAACGGCTCAATCAGACCGCTGAAATCACCCAGATTGTCGAAGACATGCACGCCGCCGATCTGGCGGACCTGCTGGAAGCGCTGCCGCAGGACGAGCGGCTGGCGCTGTGGCGGCTGGTCGGCAACGCCAAGCGTGGCCAAACGCTGGTGGAAGTTGCCGAACCGGTGTGGGACAGCCTGATCGAAGAGATGAGCGATAAGGATCTGCTCAAGGCGATCAAGACGCTGGACGTCGATGAACAAGCCTATCTGGCGCAATTTCTGCCGCGTAACCTGATGGGGCGGCTGCTCACCTCGCTGGAACCTGATGAACGGGCGCAAGTGCGCGAAATGATGCACTACGGCAAAGAAACCGTCGGCTGGATGATGAACTTCGAGCTGATCACGGTACGCGCCGACGTCACGCTGGGCGCGGTGCACCGCTTTCTGCGCCTGCGCAAAACCATTCCCGATGCGACCGATAAAATCTTCGTTACCGATCGTAAAAATACCCTGCTGGGCGAACTGCCGCTGACCGCGGTGCTGCTCAACGATCCGCAAACGCCGGTATTCGAGGTGATGGACAGCGATCCCACCACCTTTCAGCCAGAGGACAAGGCCGAAGCGGCGGCGGGTGCATTTGAACGCTACGACCTGATCAGCGCACCGGTGATCGACGCCAAAGGCAAGCTGATGGGGCGTTTGACCATCGAAGAAATCGTCGACGTGGTCAATGAGGAAAGCGAAAGCAACCTGCGCCGGATGGGCGGCTTGAGCCCGGAAGAAGACGTGTTCGCTCCGGTCGGCAAAGCGGTAAAAACCCGCTGGGCCTGGTTGGCGATCAATCTGTGCACCGCCTTCATTGCCTCGCGCGTCATTGGTCTGTTCGAGCACACCATCTCCCAACTGGTAGCGCTGGCGGCGTTAATGCCGATCGTCGCCGGCATCGGTGGCAACACCGGCAACCAGACCATTACCATGATCGTGCGCGCCCTGGCCCTGCACCAGATCGAAGTTGGCAACATATCGCGACTGATGCTCCGGGAACTGGGCGTGGCAGTCATCAACGGCGTGGTGTGGGGCGGTATCATGGGCGTAGTGACCTATCTGCTGTATGGCGACTGGGCGATGGGCGGCGTGATGACCCTGGCAATGATACTTAACCTGCTGGTCGCGGCATTGATGGGCGTCGTCATTCCAATGACCATGCTCAAGTTCGGCCGCGATCCGGCGGTCGGATCCAGCGTGCTGATCACCGCGCTGACCGATACCGGCGGATTCTTTATCTTTCTTGGCCTCGCTACGCTGTTTCTGCTGTAGGCCCGCGCGACCGGCAGGTTATTCCTCACTCGCCGGCTGAGGCTGCCAGCGCTCATTGTGCCAGAGGTGCAGCGTGGCGTAAGATCGCCACGGTCGCCAACGTTCGGCGTAGCGTTCCATCTGTCGCGGCGTCATGCCGGGAAAACGCTGTTTAATCAGGTAATCGCCGGCCAAAAATACGTCCGGCCATGACCAGGCGCGCATCGCGATATAATTGGCCGTCCAGTTGCCAATCCCCGGCAGTGCGGTCAACGCCTTGATGCCAGCATCGATATCCAGCACGTTATCCAGCGCCAGCCGCCCTTCCACCACCGCCCGGGCGATGGCGATCAGCGCCGCGGCGCGTTTGAGCTGAACACCAAGCGGCCGCAGATCCTGCGGTTGCAGTTGCGCTACCTGCTGCGCGGTCGGGAACAGGTGAGTGATGCCGGCGTACGGCTGCTCAAGCGGCGTCCCCCAACGTTCGGCCATCCGCCCGGCAAAGCTGGCGGCCATCTTGACGCTGACCAGCTGGCCCAGCACCGCGCGCGTTGCCTGTTCAAAGCTGTTGACGCAACCGGGCAGCCGCAAGCCGGGCGCGTCGGCAGCCAGCTCACCCAGCGCATCGGCGATCAGATCGGGTGCGGCGTCCAGATCAAACAGCTGACGTACGCGCCGTAGCACCTCGGTGGTGACCCGGCTGAGCGACGGCGCAATCTCTACCCGCACCCGGTTGCGCGCCGGCTCCGGCAGTACGCTGACCCAACCGTGATATTCCTCCCCACCCTGCTGCAACGCAATGGAGCGGCAATACTGACCGTCCCGCAGGCTTTCCACGCCGCTAACCGCACGTGCCTGTAAAAATGTCAGCATGCGTGCCCAGTCGTACGGCGGCCGATAGCCCAGGTGAAACACCAGTCCGCTGGCAGCGGCGCGAGACTGCCGCGCGCTGCTTTCACGCAAGGCCGACGGCACCAGGCGGTAACGCTGTTTGAACAGCTCGTTAAAGCGCCGCAGACTGCCGAAACCGGCGGCGAACGCCACTTCGCTCAGCGGCATGCTGGTATCTGCCAACAGCCGTTTGGCCTGCAACAGCCGATGCGACTGCGCATAATCAATCGGTGACGCGCCGAAGCGTTCGGCAAATATCCGCCGCAGATGACGATCGGAAATCCCCAGCCGCGCCGCCAGCGCTTCACAACCGTGTTCGGAAAGATAGCCCTGCTCAATCAGCTGTACCGCCACCTGCGCATAGCGGTTGCCCAGATCGATCAGCGCCAGCCCCGGTGCCAGTTCAGGCCGGCATTTCAGACAAGGGCGAAACCCGGCCAGTTCGGCCGCCGCCGCGCTGGGGTAAAAGCTGCAATTTTCAATTTTTGGCGTGCGGGCGCTGCATACCGGGCGGCAATAGATACCGGTTGAAGAAACACCGACAAAAAATCGGCCGTCAAACTTGCGATCGCGCGCCTGCAGCGCGGCATATAATGCCTGTTGATTACTCATGATTACGCTCAATGTCGGTTTTTTCATCATTATGCTGCTCGCGCTGCGCCCTGACGTGCGGAATTCGGACATTAACCTGTGGCAAACAGTTAAGCATGCCAACGGCCACTGCGCTAAATTTTTAGCCGCTTGACGCGCTGCACGTTGCCCAGACGCCCGCTCTCGGGTAAAGTCGCCCCCCTTCATTGGCATGGGGAAAGACAATGTTTATTGGTTTTGATTATGGAACAGCAAACTGCTCCGTGGCGGTCATGGGCGACAATGGCCCAGAGTTGCTGGCGTTGGAAAACAACGAACCCTATTTGCCGTCAATGCTGTGCGCGCCAACGCGCGAAGCGGTTAGCGAGTGCCTGCACCGCCATTGGCAGGTACCGACCGGCAGCGACGAAAATCAGCAATTGTTGCGACGCGCCATCAGCTTCAACCGCGAGGAAGACATTCCGGTTAATGCCGATAGCGTGCTGTTCGGCCTGCAAGCGCTGGCGCATTACGTCGAAGATCCGCAAGAGGTGTACTTCGTTCGATCGCCCAAATCCTTCCTCGGGGCCAACGGGCTGAAAGCGCAGCAGATCGCGCTGTTCGAAGATTTGGTATGCGCCATGATGTTCCACATCAAGCGCCAGGCTGAAGGGGCGTTGCAGCAGCAGATCGATCAGGCGGTGATTGGCCGTCCAATCAACTTCCAGGGCACCGGCGGCGACGAGGCCAACCAACAGGCGCAGGGTATCCTGCAACGTGCTGCCCAGCGCGCCGGCTTTAAAGACATCGAGTTCCAGTTCGAGCCGGTGGCCGCCGGGCTGGATTTTGAAGCTACGCTGAGCGAAGAAAAAACCGTTCTGGTAGTGGATATCGGCGGCGGTACCACCGACTGCTCGGTGTTGCTGATGGGCCCGCAATGGCGCGATCGCGCCGACCGTCAGCAAAGCCTGCTGGGCCACAGCGGCTGCCGCGTTGGCGGTAACGATCTGGATATCATGCTGGCATTCAAGCAGTTGATGCCGCTGTTCGGCATGGGCGGCGAAACCGAAAAAGGCATCGCGCTGCCGGCATTGCCTTACTGGAACGCGGTTGCCACCAACGACGTGCCGGCGCAGAACGATTTTTATGCTAGCGCCAATGCCCGTCTGTTGCGCGATCTGATCCGCGACGCCGCCGAACCGGAGAAGGTTCAGCGCCTGCTGAAGGTCTATCAGCAACGTCTGAGCTACCGATTGGTGCGGGCGGCAGAAGAAAGCAAAATAGCCCTGTCCGCTCAGGACAGTACCCAGGTGCCGCTGGCGTTCGTTCAGCCCGATCTGGCTGAAACCATCGGCCAGGGTCAGTTGGCCGAGGCAATTGCACAGCCGCTGCAACGGATCCAGGAACAGGTTACTGCGGCATTGGCCACCAGCCAAAGCACACCGCAGGTGATTTATCTCACCGGCGGTAGTGCACGTTCGCCGCTGCTGCGCGCCGCACTACAGCAACAGTTGCCAGGCATTCCGATCGTCGGCGGCAACGACTTCGGCTCGGTCACCGCCGGCTTGGCGCGCTGGGCACAAACGCTGTTTCGCTAGCTCGTCATTGGCTACGGGCTGAAATTCCCGCGCTGGCAAGAGATGAGGGCGCGGGAATCTCCCTTCTGACACTCACCGATGCCGCGGTTCGATACCGCCGGCAAAACCGAACGGGACAGCCTCGACGAGCTGTACACGCGGCTGATGTCAGCGAGTCAATACAGCGTATCGCGCAGCCGCTGCGGCAGTTCGGCGTCATACTGCTCGCCGTCAAAGCCGCTTTTGCTGCTTTTGCTGATTTCGGCCAGCAGGGTACCCGTACTGGGCAGCGACTGGCGCGAGATCTGCGTCGACGCATCCCACAGGCCGGAACGCAAGATGGCCCGGCCGCACTGAAAGAATACCGCCTCCACCGTGATACGCAGCACCGAGCGCGGCAACATGTTGCGATGGGCAAAGCGTTGCAATAGCGTTGGGGCGATCACAATCTCTGCCCGGCCGTTGATACGCAGCGTTTCATTCACCCCGGGAATCAGCAGCAGCAGCGCGACGCGGTTGTCATGCAGAATATTGCGCAGACTGTCGATGCGATTGTTGCCGCGTCGATCGGGCAACAACAGCGTTTTTTCATCCTCGATATGCAGGAAACCGGCCGGATCGCCGCGCGGCGACACGTCCATACCGTCCGCCCCCACGCTCGCCAGCGCGGCAAAGGTAGCGGCCTCGATAAAGGGGCGATAGGACGGGTGAAGGTAACTGACTTCCTTGAACACCGACGGGGCGGCCGGTTGGCCGTAAATTTGCTCAAGCGTGGCTAAATCGTTAACGGTCTCGTTGCACATTGCTGCTCCCTGAGTGAATCATCTAGACCCCCATTGAGGATAGAGCAAAATCCCGCCAAAGGAGAGCAAGGGTCGGCTATGCGGCACTGGCCTGCTGCAACCGCTGCATAACCTCCGCGTCGAGTCAGGCTCAACCAGCCAGATGCGTCGCACCCGGCACGCGATAAAAAGCCGTACTAACAGACAAGATTAGTCTGGAATACGGAAAATCCCCGAACTCTTCATGGAAAACTGACGATTCCTCCATTTTTCCTTCATTTTTATCAAGTCTCCAACCGCTAAACTAGTATCCTATAGAAAGACCGCTTTTCGGCAATCAATGCCCGTCAGTACGCCTGCCTTTGGAGAAAATTTTCACCGTCATGAATGCAAACCCCACACGTCGCTCCTGGATACTGCGCCTGCTGGCGCTGATTATCGTGGTTATTGCTGCCGTTATGCTGTGGCGCCATTTCTCTGCGACGCAGCCCGAGGCGATGCCAAGCGCCCGCCAGGCCGCCGGCAAGGACGCACGCGCAACGCCTGCCGCCGGTAGGCGCGGTATGCCGATGTCTCCGGTGCAGGCAGCCACCGCCAGCCAACAGACGGTGCCGCGTTATCTGTCCGGGCTGGGCACCGCTACCGCCGCCAATACCGTGACCGTCACCAGCCGCGTCGATGGTCAACTGATGGCGCTGCACTTTACCGAGGGACAACAGGTAAAAGCCGGGGATCTGCTGGCGGAAATCGATCCGCGACCGTTCAACGTCCAGCTTACCCAGGCGCAGGGGCAATTGGCGAAGGATCAGGCCACGCTGGCCAATGCCCGGCAGGATTTGGCGCGTTATCAGCAACTGGTGAAAACCAACCTGATATCACGTCAGGAACTCGACGCGCAGCAAGCGCTGGTGCGCCAGACCGAAGGGGCCATCAAGGCCGATCAGGGCGCGGTCGACAGTGCCAGACTGCAAATCACCTACAGCCGTATCACCGCACCGATTGACGGGCGCGTCGGCCTGAAGCTGGTGGACGTCGGCAACTATATCAGCAGCGGCAGCACCACCGGGCTGGTGGTGATCACCCAGACGCAGCCGATCGACGTGATATTTACCCTGCCCGAGGGCAATATTGCCGATCTGGTGAAGGCGCAAAAAGCCGGCCCGGTCACGGTGGAAGCCTGGGATCGCACCAATCAGCAACGGCTCGCCAGCGGCGCACTGCTGAGTCTGGATAACCAGATTGATACCGCCACCGGTACCATCAAACTCAAAGCGCGTTTTGACAATCAGGACGACGCGCTGTTTCCCAATCAGTTCGTCAACGCACGGCTGAAGGTCGACACCCTGCACAACGCGGTGGTGATCCCGACCGCCGCATTGCAAATGGGCAACGAAGGCAACTTTGTCTGGACCCTGAGCGACGATAATCGCGTCAGCAAGCACCTGGTGACCGCCGGGGTGCAGGACAGCCAGCAGGTGGTGATCAGCGCCGGCCTGAGCGCCGGCGACCGGGTGGTAACCGACGGTATCGATCGCCTGACCGAAGGCGCGCAGGTTGAAGTGCTGACGCCGCAGGAAACCCCGGCGGCGGCCAAGCCGCGCCAGCAACCGCACCTTCAAGGGAAATCCTGATGCACGCCACACCGCCGAACGCCGGTGGCGGGCCATCCCGCCTGTTTATTCTGCGCCCGGTCGCCACCACGCTGCTGATGCTGGCCATTCTGCTGGCCGGTATTATCGGCTATCGCGCATTACCGGTTTCCGCGCTGCCGGAAGTGGACTACCCGACCATTCAGGTGGTAACGCTGTACCCCGGCGCCAGTCCGGACGTGGTGACTTCGGCCATCACGGCACCGCTGGAACGCCAGTTCGGCCAGATGTCCGGCCTCAAGCAAATGTCATCGCAAAGCTCCGGCGGCGCGTCGGTGGTTACGTTGCAGTTTCAGCTGGAACTGCCGCTCGACGTTGCCGAGCAGGAAGTGCAGGCGGCGATAAACTCCGCCACCAATCTGCTGCCGAGCGACCTGCCCTACCCGCCGATCTACAGCAAGGTCAACCCTGCCGATCCGCCGATCATGACGCTGGCGGTCACCTCCAGCGCCATGCCGATGACCCAGGTGGAAGACATGGTGGAAACCCGCGTTGCGCAGAAAATCTCCCAGGTGAACGGCGTTGGACTGGTCACGCTGTCCGGTGGGCAACGCCCGGCGGTACGGGTCAAGCTGAACGCTGCGGCGGTTGCCGCCTACGGTCTGGACAGCGAAACGGTGCGCAGCGCCATCAGCAACGCCAACGTCAATTCCGCCAAGGGCAGTCTCGATGGCCCAACCCGCTCGGTCACGCTGTCCGCCAACGATCAGATGAAATCGGCCGAAGACTATCGCCAGTTGATCATCGCCTATCAGAACGGCGCGGCAATCCGCCTGCAGGACATCGCCACCATCGAGCAGGGTGCTGAAAACACGCGTCTGGCGGCCTGGGCCAACCAACAGCAGGCGATCGTGCTCAATATTCAGCGCCAGCCGGGGGTGAACGTGATCGCCACCTCCGACGGCATTCGCGACATGCTGCCCCAGTTGGTCAAAAGCCTGCCGAAGTCGGTTGACGTCAAGGTGCTGACCGACCGCACCACCACCATTCGCGCTTCGGTCAATGACGTACAGTTTGAACTGCTGCTGGCGGTTGCACTGGTGGTGATGGTGATTTACGTCTTTCTGCGCAACGTGCCCGCCACCATTATTCCCAGCGTAGCGGTACCGCTGTCGCTGGTCGGCACCTTTGCCGCCATGTATTTCCTCGATTTTTCGATTAACAACCTGACGCTGATGGCGTTGACCATTGCCACCGGGTTTGTGGTCGACGACGCCATCGTGGTGATCGAAAATATCTCGCGCTACATCGAAAAAGGCGAAAAGCCGCGGGATGCGGCGCTGAAAGGCGCCGGCGAAATCGGCTTCACCATTATCTCGCTGACCTTCTCGCTGGTGGCGGTGCTGATCCCGCTGCTGTTTATGGGCGACATCGTCGGCCGACTGTTCCGCGAGTTCGCCGTTACGCTGGCGGTGGCGATCCTGATTTCCGCCGTGGTGTCGCTGACGCTGACGCCAATGATGTGCGCACGCATGCTCAGCCATGAATCGCTGCGCCGGCAAAACCGTTTCTCTCGCGCCTGCGAACGGTTCTTTGACCGGACGATCGCCCGCTACGGCGTCTGGCTGAAGGTGGTGCTCAACCACCAATGGTTGACGCTCGGCGTGGCGCTGGGCACGCTGGCGCTGACGGTGTTGCTGTATCTGCTGATCCCCAAGGGTTTCTTCCCGGTACAGGACAACGGCATCATTCAGGGCACGCTGGAAGCGCCGCAAAGCGTGTCGTTCAGCAATATGGCCGAACGCCAACAGCAGGTAGCCGCAGAAATCCTGCGCGATCCGGCGGTGGCAAGCCTGACCTCGTTCGTCGGCGTCGACGGCAGCAACGCCACGCTCAACAGCGGCCGGCTGCAGATCAATCTGAAGCCGCTCAATGAACGCAGCGATCGCATTCCGGCGGTGATTGCCCGCCTGCAACGGCAAACTGCGCATTTCCCCGGCATGAAACTGTACCTGCAGCCGGTGCAGGATTTGACCATTGATACCCAGGTCAGCCGCACCCAGTACCAATTTACCTTACAGGCGATGTCGCTGGATGAGCTGAGTCTGTGGGTGCCGAAACTGCTGGCGGCGCTGAAACAGACGCCCGAGTTGACCGACGTGACCAGCAACTGGCTCGATCAGGGGCTGGTGGCTTACGTCAACGTCGATCGCGATTCAGCCTCGCGCCTCGGCATCAGCATGAGCGACATCGACAACGCGCTGTATAACGCCTTTGGCCAACGGCTGATCTCCACCATTTACACCCAGGCCAACCAGTACCGCGTGGTGCTGGAGCACGACGTCAGCCAGACGCCAGGGCTGACGGCACTCAACGATATTCGCCTGACCAGCAGCAACGGCACCATTGTGCCGCTCAGCGCCATGGCAAAAATAGAGCAGCGCTTTGGTCCGCTGTCGGTCAACCACCTTGACCAGTTCCCGTCGGCAACGGTGTCGTTCAATGTGACGGATGGCCATTCGCTGGGCGAGGCGGTGGACGCCATTAACCAGGCGGAACGGCAACTCAATCTGCCCAATGACATCACCACCCGGTTCCAGGGGGCCACGCTGGCATTCCAGGCGGCGCTTGGCAGCACCCTGTGGCTGATCCTGGCGGCAATTGTTGCAATGTATATCGTGCTCGGCGTGTTGTATGAGAGCTTTATCCACCCGGTGACCATTCTGTCCACCCTGCCGACCGCCGGCGTCGGCGCACTGTTGGCATTGATGGCGGCGGGCAGCGAGCTGGACGTGATAGCCATTATCGGCATCATTTTACTGATTGGCATCGTCAAGAAAAACGCCATCATGATGATCGACTTTGCGCTGGCCGCCGAACGTGAACAGGGCATGACGCCGTACGATGCGATTTATCAGGCCTGTCTGCTGCGTTTCAGGCCCATATTGATGACCACGCTGGCGGCGCTGCTTGGTGCACTGCCGCTGATGCTCAGCACCGGCGTCGGCGCCGAGCTACGCCATCCGCTGGGGGTATGCATGGTGGGTGGTCTGGTCATGAGCCAGATCCTGACGCTTTTCACCACGCCGGTGATTTACCTGCTGTTTGACAAACTGGCGCGTAATACTCGCCGTCAGCCCGACCCGCAGGAGCTGCCGTGAAATTCTTTGCCCTGTTCATCTACCGGCCGGTGGCCACCACGCTGCTGACTCTGGCGATTGCCATCGCCGGGGTAATGGGGTTCCGGCTATTGCCGGTCTCACCGCTGCCGCAGGTGGATTTCCCGGTGATCGTCATTAGCGCCTCGCTGCCCGGCGCGTCGCCGGAAACCATGGCGTCATCGGTGGCAACGCCGCTGGAACGCGCGCTTGGCCGCATTGCTGGCGTCAACGAAATGACCTCGATGAGTTCGCTAGGCAGCACTCGAGTCATTTTGCAGTTCGATCTGGATCGCGATATCAACGGCGCGGCACGTGACGTGCAGGCGGCAATCAACGCCGCGCAAAGCCTGCTGCCAACCGGCATGCCCAATCGCCCCAGCTACCGTAAGGTGAACCCGTCAGACGCACCGATCATGATCCTGACGCTGACCTCGGACACCTATAGCCAGGGGCAGCTGTATGATTTCGCCTCGACCCAGCTGGCGCAAAAAATCGCCCAGACCGAAGGGGTCGGCGACGTGTCGGTGGGCGGCAGTTCGCTGCCGGCAGTACGGGTGGAACTCAACCCGGGTGCGTTATTTAATCAGGGAATTTCACTCGACGGCGTACGGCAGGCCATCAGCAGTGCCAACGTTCGCCGGCCGCAGGGGGCGGTGGAAAACCAGCAGCAGCGCTGGCAGCTACAGGCCAACGACGAGTTGAAAACCGCCGCCGACTACCAGCCGCTGATCGTGCATTACAACAATGGCTCGGCGGTGCGGCTCGGTGACGTCGCCGAGGTCAAGGACGCGGTGCAGGACGTGCGCAACGCCGGGATGACCAACGCCGAGCCGGCGATCATTCTGACCGTCAGCCGCGCGCCGGATGCCAACATTATTGAAACCGTCGATCGCATTCGCGCCGAACTGCCGACGTTGCAGGAAACCATCCCCGCCTCGATCCATCTGAACATCGCGCAGGATCGCTCCCCCACCATCCGCGCCTCGCTGGCGGAAGTCGAACAGTCGTTGGCCATTGCCATTGGGCTGGTGATTCTGGTGGTGTTCATCTTCCTGCGCTCCGGCCGTGCCACGCTGATCCCGGCGGTGGCGGTACCGGTTTCGCTGATCGGTTCGTTCGCCGCCATGTATCTGTGCGGCTTCAGTTTGAACAACCTGTCGCTGATGGCGCTCACCGTTGCCACCGGCTTTGTGGTCGATGACGCCATCGTGGTGCTGGAAAACATTTCGCGCCACGTCGAAGCCGGCATAAAGCCGTTGCACGCCGCGTTGAAAGGCGTGCGCGAAGTCGGATTTACCGTGCTTTCCATGAGCGTGTCGCTGGTGGCGGTATTTATCCCGCTGTTATTGATGAGCGGCTTGCCCGGCCGACTGTTCCGCGAATTCGCCGTCACGCTGTCAGTTTCCATTGGCCTGTCGCTGATAATTTCGCTGACATTGACGCCGATGATGTGCGCCTATCTGCTACGCCACCAGCCGGCGCGAGCCCAGCGTCGCAATCGCGGATTCGGCCGACTGCTGGTGGCGTTGCAGCAGGGCTACGGGCGTTCCCTCAACTGGGTGCTTGGCCATTCGCGCTGGATCCTTGCGGTGTTTCTCGCCACCATCGCCCTTAACGTGTGGCTGTATGTCAGCATCCCGAAAACCTTTTTCCCCGAGCAGGACACCGGCCGCCTGATGGGATTCATACAGGCGGATCAGAGCATTTCGTTCCAGGCAATGCGCGGCAAGCTGGAAGACTTTATGAAAATCGTGCGTGAAGATCCCGACGTCGACAACGTTACCGGTTTCACCGGCGGTTCACGCACCAATGCCGGTTCGATGTTCATTTCGCTCAAGCCGTTATCCGAACGCCGCGCCAACGCGCAGCAGGTCATCGCCCGACTGCGCGCCAAGCTGGCGCAGGAGCCGGGAGCCAGTCTGTTTCTGATGGCGGTGCAGGATATTCGCGTTGGCGGGCGGCAGTCGAACGCCAGCTATCAATACACCCTGCTGGCCGACGATCTGAGTGCGCTGCGCGAATGGGAACCGAAGATCCGCACCGCGCTGGCTGCCTTGCCGCAACTGGCGGACGTCAATTCGGACCAGCAGGACAAGGGGTCGGAAATGGATCTGGTGTATGACCGCGAAACCATGGCGCGGCTGGGCATTTCCGTTTCCGATGCCAATAACCTGCTCAATAATGCCTTTGGCCAACGCCAGGTTTCGACCATCTATCAGCCGCTCAATCAGTACAAGGTGGTGATGGAAGTGGCGCCGCCCTATACCCAGGATGTCAGTTCGCTGGAAAAAATGTTCGTGATCAATAACGACGGCAAGGCGATCCCGCTGTCGTATTTCGCCCACTGGCAACCGGCCAACGCGCCATTATCGGTCAACCATCAGGGCTTGTCGGCGGCCTCGACCATTTCGTTTAACCTGCCGGACGGCGGCAGCCTGTCAGACGCCACCGCGGCCATCGAACGCACCATGACCGCGCTCGGCGTGCCCGGTACGGTACGCGGCGCATTTGCCGGCACCGCACAGGTATTCCAGGAGACGCTGCAATCCCAGCTGTTGCTGATCGTCGCCGCCATCGCCACGGTGTATATCGTGCTTGGCATACTGTACGAGAGCTACATCCACCCGCTGACCATTTTGTCCACCCTGCCCTCCGCCGGAGTCGGCGCCTTGCTGGCGCTGGAACTGTTCGATGCCTCGTTTAGCCTGATCGCATTGATCGGTATTATGCTGTTAATAGGCATCGTCAAGAAAAACGCCATCATGATGGTCGATTTCGCATTGGATGCGCAACGCAACGGCGGCATCAACGCACGCGAGGCGATTTTCCAGGCCAGCCTGCTGCGCTTTAGGCCGATCATGATGACCACGCTGGCCGCGCTGTTTGGCGCGCTACCGCTGGTGCTGACCAGCGGCGACGGTGCCGAACTGCGTCAGCCGCTGGGCATTACCATTGCCGGTGGGCTGTTGATGAGCCAGTTGCTGACGCTGTATACCACGCCGGTGATTTACCTGTATTTCGACCGGCTGCAAATGCGTTTTCGCCGCGGCAAAAAACTGCAACCATTACCTGAATAACCGATGAGGCCGGGCGGTGCCTGATTCGGCACTGCCCCATCCATCCGCGGCGTGAGAGACCAGGGGGAGAGCAAGGTTCGTGAAACAGCAACCCGCGTCCGTACAATGGCAACTGTGGATCGTCGCATTTGGTTTTTTCATGCAAACGCTCGACACCACCATCGTCAATACCGCGTTACCTTCCATGGCCGTCAGCCTGGGTGAAAGCCCGCTGCGCATGCAATCGGTGATAGTTTCCTATGTGCTGACGGTGGCGGTAATGCTGCCGGCCAGCGGCTGGCTGGCGGATAAGGTCGGCGTAAAGTGGATATTTTTCAGTGCCATCGTGTTATTTACCCTCGGCTCACTGCTGTGCGCCCGTGCGGAAACGCTGAACCAGTTGATTGCCTGGCGTGTGGTACAGGGGATCGGCGGCGCCATGATGGTGCCGGTCGGCCGCCTGACGGTGATGAAAATCGTGCCGCGCGACCAATACATGGCGGCAATGACCTTCGTTACCCTGCCCGGGCAGATTGGCCCGCTGATGGGACCGGCGCTCGGCGGCTTTCTGGTGGAATACGCCAGCTGGCACTGGATTTTCCTGATCAACATTCCGGTCGGCATTGCCGGCGCCATCGCCACGCTGATGCTGATGCCCAACTACCGCATGCAGACCCGGCGCTTCGACATCAGCGGCTTTATCATGCTGGCCATCGGTATGGCGGCGTTGACGCTGGCGCTCGACGGCCATAAGGGCATGGGGCTGTCGGCGGCCGCCATCGCTGGCCTGGTGGCGCTGGGTGCCGCCGCGCTGGCAGGCTACTGGTGGTATGCCCGTGGCAATTCACGGGCACTGTTTTCGCTGTCGCTGTTTGCTACCGAAACCTATAAGGTCGGCCTGTCCGGTAGCCTGCTGGGGCGCATCGGTAGCGGCATGCTACCGTTCATGACCCCGCTGTTCCTGCAGGTCGGCATGGGGTTTTCTCCGTTCCACGCCGGATTGATGATGATCCCGATGATCCTTGGCAGCATGGGCATGAAACGCATCGTGGTGCAGGTGGTCAACCGTTTTGGCTATCGCAACGTGCTGGTGTATGCCACCCTGTTGCTGGCGCTGATCACCGTGCTATTTTTGCTGGTGGCGATGCTGGGCTGGCTGTATCTGCTGCCGGTGGTGCTGGTGTTCCAGGGCATGATCAACTCGCTGCGCTTTTCGGCGATGAATACGCTGACGCTGAAAGACCTGCCGGACCGGCTCGCCAGCAGCGGCAACAGCCTGCTGTCGATGGTGATGCAGCTTTCCATGAGCATCGGCGTCAGCATCGCCGGCATTTTAATCGGCAGCTTTGCCCACCATCAGGTGGTGGCCGACAGCCCGGCGATCCACAATGCCTTCATCTACAGCTACCTGTGCATGGCGCTGATCATTGCACTGCCGGCGCTGGCCTTCGCTCGCGTACCGGTCATCAACATCACCAACCGCACATTGACCAAAGGGCCGGGTAACAGCTCAACGAGGATTTAATGAGAATAGGCATTACCGCAAAGCTGTTTTTAGCCATCTTCGCCACCTGCATGCTGGTGTTGATCACCATGCATTGGGGCGTTCGTCTCAGCTTCGAACGCGGCTTTATCGATTACATCAAGCACAGTAACGAACAGCGTATCGCCATGCTCAGCGATGCGCTGGAAGACCAATACAGCCGCCACGGCAACTGGCAGTTTCTGCGCAACAACGATCAGGTGGTCTACCAGATCATGCGTTCGTTCGAACAGAACAGCGACAGCAGCCACAACCTGCCACCCAAAGGCTGGCGCACCCAGTTCTGGGTGGTTGACAGCCAGTACAATCGGCTGGTCGGCCACGCCGGCCACATTCCCCAGGAAGGCAACCGCCAGCCGATTCGCTACAACAATCAAATTGTCGGCTGGGTGATCGCCACCCCACCGGAACGCCTGACCCGCAACGCCGACATTAACTTCGACCGTCAGCAGCGTCGCACCAGCTGGTGGATTGTCGCGCTGTCGACCCTGCTGGCGGCGGCGGTCACGCTGTTGATGTCGCGCGGCCTGCTGGCACCGGTGAAGCGGTTGGTCGCCGGCACCCACCGTCTGGCAGCCGGCGATTTCAGCGCGCGGGTGGCGGTCAGCAGTCAGGATGAGCTGGGTCGCCTGGCGCTGGACTTCAACCAGCTCGCCACCTCGCTGGAAAAAAACGAACAGATGCGCCGTGCCTTCATGGCCGACGTATCGCATGAACTGCGTACTCCGCTGGCGGTGCTGCGCGGTGAGCTGGAGGCGTTGCAAGACGGCGTGCGCCAGCCGACGCCGGCGTCGCTCAGCTCATTGCAGGCAGAAGTGTCCACCCTGACCAAACTGGTTGACGATCTGCATCAGCTGTCACTGTCCGATCTCGGCGCGCTGGCCTACCGCAAATCCCGGGTCGACTGTGTGCATTTGCTGCAAATAGCCGTTGCGGTGTTTCGCGAACGTTTCCACGCCAAGGGCCTGGAGATTGTCACTCGCCTGCCGGAGCGCGCGTTGCTGTTCGGCGATCCGGATCGTCTCAATCAACTGTTCAACAATCTGCTGGAAAACAGCCTGCGTTATACCGACGCCGGCGGCAAGCTGGAGATCGGCATCGAAACGCACGCCAGCAGGCTGGTTATCTATTGGCAGGACAGCGCCCCCGGTGTCAACGACGAGCAACTGTCGCGCATCTTTGAACGTTTTTATCGCACCGAGGCATCGCGCAACCGCGCCAGCGGTGGCTCAGGCCTTGGCCTTTCCATCAGCCAAAACATCGTCGAAGCGCACGGCGGCCATATCCGTGCGCAGCACTCGCCTTTGGGTGGCGTGCGTATTACGGTAGAATTCCCCGACCTAATTTCGTCGGTAAAGAACAAGGCGCCCTAATGGAAACGCAAAATCAGCCATTGCAGATCATGATTGTCGAAGATGAGCCCAAGCTGGGCCAATTGCTGGTGGACTATCTCCAGGCTGCCGGCTATGCCACCCGCTGGCTGACCAACGGCAGTGAGGTAGTCGCGGCGGTGCATCAGCAGCCGCCGGCGTTGATCCTGCTGGATTTGATGCTGCCGGGCAGCGACGGCCTGTCGGTCTGTCGCGAACTGCGCCGCTTTACCGAGCTGCCGATCGTGATGGTCACGGCAAAAATCGAAGAGATCGATCGGCTGCTGGGGCTGGAGATCGGCGCGGATGATTATATTTGCAAGCCCTACAGCCCGCGTGAAGTCGTCGCGCGGGTGAAAACCATACTGCGCCGCTGCTACCGGCCGCAGGAACCCCAGCAGGAAGATGCCCTGCTATACATCGACGAACCGCGTTTTCAGGCCAGTTATCAAGGCCAGATGCTGGATCTCACGCCGGCGGAATTTCGCCTGCTGAAAACCCTCGCCAGCCAGCCCGGCAACGTTTTTTCACGCGAGCAACTGCTGAACAACCTGTATGACGATTATCGCGTGGTCACCGACCGCACTATCGACAGCCATATCAAGAATCTGCGCCGCAAGCTGGAAGCGCTCGACGGTGAAAAGGCGTTTATCCGTTCGGTATATGGTGTCGGTTACCGTTGGGAGGCGGAAGCGTGCCGGTTGGTCAATCCTCTCTGAGCCACCGGGTGGTTAGCTTCCTGTGCGTTGTGCCTGCGGCAAAATGAAAATTTCCGACGGCCGCAAATATTTCGGCGTTTTTTTACGCTACGCTAATTAGGTCTGTTTGCACAGTCGCCCAAAATTCAAGGGATTGACTACACTTACTGCAATTATCGACCCAACAGGAGAAGGACCCATGGCAACCGGCCACTATGAGTTGAAAAAGTCGTCCAACGGACAGTACCACTTCACCCTGAAAGCCAGTAATGGAGAGATTATTCTTTCCAGCGAAATGTACGCCAGCAAGGCGTCGGCGGAGAACGGTATTGCTTCGGTGCAAACCAATTCCCCCAACGAAGCGCAATACGAAACCAAGGTCAGCAGCAGCGACAAACCGTATTTCGTGCTGAAAGCCAAAAACCATCAGATCATCGGCGTCAGCCAGATGTACAGCTCGGATGCCAGCGCCAAAAGCGGTATCCAGTCGGTGATCAAGAACGGCCCGACGACCGACGTGCGCGATCTGAGCGCCTGAGGCTTTTTTACGCGCGGCGCCACGGCCGCGCGTTTTCCACATGATGCAGATCAATCTCCCCTGAATAATTCCGGTTAATTGCTGATTTTGGCGCGGGCTGCCGTTACAATTCTGCGCTTTCACCGCGCCATCAGGTGGCGTGGTACTGACCTGAAATCAGACTGAGAACCTTCATGTTTATACCGGAACTCCTCTCCCCGGCCGGAACGCTGAAAAACATGCGTTACGCCTTTGCCTATGGTGCCGATGCGGTTTACGCCGGCCAACCGCGTTACAGCCTGCGGGTACGCAATAACGAATTCAATCATGAAAATCTGGCGCTCGGCATCAACGAAGCCCATGCGCAGGGCAAAAAATTCTATGTGGTGGTCAATATTGCGCCGCATAACGCCAAACTGAAGACCTTTCTGCGCGATCTGAAACCGGTGATTGAGATGGGCCCGGACGCGCTTATCATGTCGGACCCTGGCCTGATCATGATGGTGCGCGAAGCCTTTCCGCAAATGGCGATCCACCTGTCGGTGCAGGCCAACGCGGTCAACTGGGCGACGGTGAAATTCTGGCAGCAGATGGGGCTGACGCGTGTCATTCTGTCGCGCGAGCTGTCGCTGGAAGAGATCGCGGAAATCCGCAGCCAGGTGCCGGACATGGAGCTGGAAATCTTTGTCCACGGCGCGCTGTGCATGGCCTACTCCGGCCGCTGTCTGCTGTCTGGCTACATAAACAAGCGTGATCCGAATCAGGGCACCTGTACCAACGCCTGCCGCTGGCAATACAAGGCGGAACCCGGCAAGGAAGACGACGCGGGCAATATCGTTCACCAACATGAGCCCATCCCGCTGCAAACCGTCGAGCCGACGCTGGGCATCGGCGCGCCGACCAACCGGCTGTTTATGCTGTCCGAAGCGCAGAAGCCGGGCGAATACATGAGCGCGTTTGAAGACGAGCACGGCACCTATATCATGAACTCCAAGGATCTGCGTGCCATCCAGCACGTAGAGCGCCTGACGCAGCTCGGCGTGCATTCGTTAAAAATCGAAGGCCGCACCAAGTCGTTTTACTATTGCGCCCGCACCGCTCAGGTTTATCGCCGGGCGATAGACGACGCCGCCGCCGGCAAACCGTTCGATCCGTCGCTGCTCACCACGCTGGAAGGCTTGGCGCACCGCGGCTATACCGAAGGCTTCCTGCGCCGTCATAGCCATGAATCGCAGCAAAACTATGAGTACGGCTCTTCGGTTTCCGAACGCCAGCAGTTTGTCGGGGAATTCACCGGCGTACGTCGCGACGGTTGGGCCGAAGTTGACGTAAAAAACAAATTTTCCTGTGGCGACAACGTTGAGTTGATGACGCCGGGCGGCAACATCCAGTTTACGCTGGAGAACATGCGCAATAAAAAAGACCAGCCAATAGACGTGGCGCCGGGTAACGGCCACATTGTTTATTTACCGATCCCGCAGGATATCGAGCTGGAATATGCGTTACTGATCCGTAATTTACCACAGGGAAATAACCCGACCGCCTGATTAGCCCCGTTGCCGTCGCTGCCGCGGTTTTTTTGGCAAATATTAGAATTGGATCACGGTAATTTGCTGTCAGCCTGGTTAATATCAGGCTGCTTAAAACCAATAACGAAAAATACTTGCATAGCAATACTAGGAACCACCTCCTTAGCCAGTCCAATCTCCCTTGGGCTGGCTTTTTCTTTTTTCTATTGCGTCAATAACCAGCCAAGAAAATTATTTTAAACATTCACGTTATTTATAATATTAATATCCCATCGGGTTAAGTCGATATATTATTTCCTCTTGAGTAAAATAACACCGTGTTTAAATCCCGTTCACCTGCGCTGTTAACTGAATATTCTGATGGTTTAGCGCCGGCTTGTGGTTTATCGTTTATCCCAACATGATCGGGTCTGGAGTTCGCAAATGAGTCAACACGCGCCAACGCTGCTTATCATCAACGGTAAAGGTGCCGGCGATGAACTGGTGCGCGCTGCCGTTCACACGTTGAGAGAAGCGGGTGAAATCCTGCACGTACGCGCTACCTGGGAATACGGGGACGCCGCGCGCTACGTCGCAGAAGGGGTAAAACTCGGCGTCAGCAACATTATTGCCGGTGGTGGCGACGGCACCATTAACGAAGTCGCCGCCGCACTTGTCACCCTTCCCGAGCAGCAACGCCCGATCCTGGGCATCCTGCCGCTGGGCACCGCCAACGACTTCGCCATGGCGTGCAATATCCCGTTAGTGCCCGAACAGGCGCTGAATCTGGCGATCAAGGGCCGCGCCGTGCCGATCGATCTGGCCAAGGTGAACGAAGATCGCTACTTTATCAATATGGCTACCGGTGGCTTCGGCGCACGTATCACCACCGAAACACCAGAAAAACTGAAAGCAGCGTTGGGCGGCGTTTCCTATTTCATTCATGGTCTGCTGCGCATGGACACCTTGAAAGCCGACCGCTGCGAAATTCGCGGCCCGGACTTCAACTGGGCCGGCGACGCTATGGTGATTGGCATCGGCAACGGCAAGCAGGCGGGCGGCGGGCAGCAGCTATGCCCGGATGCGTTGATCAACGACGGTCTGCTACAGCTACGCCTGCTGATTGCCGATGAGCTGCTGCCGGCGCTGGTCGCCAGCCTGTTCAACGGCGAAGAAAACAAAAACGTCATTGGCGCATCGCTGCCTTGGGTGGAAATTGACGCGCCGCATACCATGACCTTCAACCTTGACGGTGAACCGCTGAAAGGCACCCACTTCCGCATCGAAGTGCTGCCGCACGCCATTCAATGCCGCCTGCCGCCTAACTGCCAACTGCTCGGCTAACCTTGACGAGCGCCGTCTGGCGCTCGCTTCCCCCGCCTATTTTTACTGTAACCCGTGCGACGTTAACGCGCCGAAGTGTGATCCCCTCCTGCAAATCCCACAAATCATACTTGTATGGTAGTTGGCACGTAGCGTATTTTTCGCCCATTACAACGCTAGCAAGTACAGGAGTGGATATCATGAAAATCGTTAACGCCGAGGTCTTCGTTACCTGCCCGGGCCGAAATTTTGTCACGCTGAAAATTACCACCGACGACGGCATTACCGGGCTGGGTGACGCAACGCTCAACGGCCGCGAGCTGTCGGTTGCCTCCTACCTGCGAGACCATCTCTGCCCGCAGCTGATTGGCCGCGATGCGCAACGAATCGAAGATATCTGGCAGTTCTTTTACAAGGGTGCCTACTGGCGCCGCGGGCCGGTGACCATGTCGGCAATTTCCGCCGTCGATATGGCGCTGTGGGATATCAAGGCCAAGGCCGCCAACATGCCGCTGTACCAACTGTTGGGCGGCGCCTCGCGTAGCGGCGTCATGGTGTATTGCCACACCACCGGCCATTCGGTTGACGAAGTGCTGGACGATTACGCCCGCCATAAGGAAATGGGCTACAAGGCTATTCGCGTACAGTGCGGCGTGCCGGGCATGAAGACCACCTACGGCATGGCCAAAGGCAAAGGCCAGGCCTATGAACCCGCCACCAAGGGCAACTGGCCGGAAGAGCAGCTGTGGTCGACGGAAAAATACCTCGACTTCACGCCAAAACTGTTCGAAGCGGTGCGCGATAAATTCGGTTTTGACGAACATCTGCTGCACGACATGCACCACCGGCTGACCCCGATCGAGGCGGCACGCTTCGGCAAGAGCATCGAGCAATATCGCCTGTTCTGGATGGAGGATCCCACCCCGGCAGAAAACCAGGAATGCTTCCGTTTAATTCGCCAGCACACCGTGACACCGATCGCCGTCGGTGAGGTGTTTAACAGCATTTGGGACTGCAAGCAGCTGATCGAAGAGCAGCTGATTGACTATATCCGCACCACGCTGACCCACGCCGGCGGTATCACCGGCATGCGCCGCATTGCCGACTTTGCCTCACTGTATCAGGTGCGCACCGGTTCCCACGGCCCGTCCGACCTGTCGCCGGTGTGCATGGCCGCCGCGCTGCACTTTGATTTATGGGTACCGAACTTTGGCGTACAGGAATACATGGGCTATTCCGAACAAATGCTGGAGGTGTTCCCGCACAGCTGGACCTTCGACAACGGCTATATGCATCCGGGCGAAAAACCGGGCATCGGTATCGAGTTCGATGAAAAACTGGCGGCCAAATACCCGTATGACCCCGCCTATCTGCCGGTTGCGCGGCTCGAAGACGGCACGCTGTGGAACTGGTAATGGGAGAGCTGAAAATGAAAAGCGTAGTGATTGAACAACCGGGCAAGCTGGTAATTCAGCAGCGCGAACTGCCGCAGCCTGCCGCCGATGAAGTGCGGGTAAAGGTGAAGTTCGCCGGCATTTGTGGCTCCGACGTGCACATTTTCCACGGCCACAATCCGTTCGCCAAATATCCACGGGTGATTGGCCATGAGTTCTTCGGCGTGATAGACGCCATTGGCAGCGACGTCGACGACAGGCAGCTCGGTGAGCGCGTCTCGGTCGATCCGGTGGTCAGCTGCGGCCAGTGCTATCCGTGCTCGGTAGGCCGGCCGAACGTGTGCGCCAGCCTCCAGGTGATCGGCGTTCATCGCGACGGTGGCTTCAGCGATTACGCCTGTGTGCCGGCGCGCAATGCCTACCGCATACCGGACACCATCAGCGATCGGCATGCCGCGATGATCGAACCGTTCACCATCGCCGCCAATATCACTGCCCATCTGCAACCCACCGAACAGGACGTGGCGCTGATCTACGGTGCCGGGCCGATGGGGCTGACGGTGATCCAGACCCTGAAGGGCGTCTATCGCGTACGGCAGGTGATCGTCGTCGATCGGGTCACCGAACGGCTGGCGATGGCGTTGGAAAACGGCGCGGATTGGGTGTTTGACAATGCCCAGGCGTCGTTGGCGGACGAACTGGAGCAGCGCGGCATTCGCCCGACGCTGATCGTCGACGCCGCCTGTCACCCGGCCATTCTGTCGGAGGCCATCGCGCTGGCATCACCGGCCGCACGGATCGGCATTATGGGCTTCTCCGCCGATCCCTGCACCATTACCCAGCAAAGCATTACCAGCAAGGAACTGTCTCTGTTCTCATCGCGTCTGAACAGCGCTCGGTTCCCGCAGGTGATCGACTGGATGGCCAACGGGCTGATCGATCCACAGCGCTTGATTACCCACTGCGTTGATGCGCTGGAGGTCGCCGACGCATTACGACTGTTCGAGGAAGATCGCCGCACCTGCTGCAAGGTCCTGTTGCACTTCGACTGAGCAATGCCCCGGCGTAACAACCGGGGGAAGCAGTTCTGTTTGACAATGAAGCATCACGATTAAAACGACACCAAGTGGAGTGCTTTCTATGATTAAGAACGTACGTTGGACCATCGTATTCCTGCTGTTCATGGTTTACATGATTAACTACCTCGACCGCGTGGCGCTGTCGATTACCGTGCCGATGATCGAGCAGGATCTGATGCTGAACGCCGAACAGTTCGGCATTATTTTCGGCAGTTTCTTCTTCGGCTACGCGATTTTCAACTTTATCGGCGGGTTGGCGGTCGACAAGTTTGGTCCAACGCTGGTGCTGGGCATTGCGGTGGGCCTATGGTCGATTTTCTGCGGTATGACCGCCATCGCTACCGGTTTCTATTCCATGCTGATCCTGCGCGTGCTGTTCGGCATGGCCGAAGGCCCGATCTGCTCCTCCGCCAACAAGATGATCAACGGCTGGTTCCCGAAGAAGCAGGCAGCCACCGCCATGGGCCTGCTCAGCGCCGGCTCCCCCCTGGGCGGAGCGGTAGCCGGTCCGATCGTCGGTTATCTGGCACTGGCCTTCGGCTGGCGCCCGGCGTTCATGATCATCTGTTCCATCGGCATCATCTGGATGCTGGTGTGGTTCTTCCTGGTTGCTGATAACCCAGCGAAAAGCAAGCGCGTCACCGCTGAAGAACACGCATTGGTCAACGCGTTGAAAGCCGAAACCCACAGCGCCGAAGAAGAGCTGAGCAATGCGGCACACGGGCTGGGCTATTACCTGAAGCAACCCATCATTCTGGTCACCGCCTTTGCCTTCTTCTGCTACAACTACATTCTGTTCTTCTTCCTGAGTTGGTTTCCGTCTTACCTGGTGCAGGCGCATAACCTGAACATCAAGGAAATGAGCCTGACCACCATGATCCCGTGGATCGTCGGCTTCATCGGCCTGGCGCTTGGCGGCTATATCTCCGACAAAATCTTCAACATTACCGGCAAATTGCTGCTGTCGCGCAAAATCGTGCTGGTGTTCAGCCTGCTGGCTGCGGCCATCTGCGTAGCGCTGGCCGGTACGGTGACCAGCGTGGTGCCGGCAGTAATGTTGATGTCGGTTTCCATTTTCTTCCTGTATATCACCGGCGCGATCTACTGGGCCATTATCCAAGACGTGGTGCACAAGTCCCGCGTCGGCGGTACCAGCGGGTTTATCCACCTGATCGGCAGTATTTCCGGCATCGTTGGCCCTATCGTGACCGGCTATATCGTGCAGCACACCGGCAAGTTCGACAGCGCCTTCATGCTGGCCGGCGGCATCGCGGCGCTGGGTGCCCTGCTGGTACTGTTCGTGATCAAAACACCACGTAACGCGGCTAACGCGGCAACGCAACACTGATGCATGGGGCGGCATTTGCCGCCCCGTAACGCCGGTCACTTTAAAGGACTATGATGATGGCACTCTCCAGCAACAGCCTGCTACCGGCGACGATTACCGTCCCCGGCTATGCGCGCGAACAATTGAAAACCCGTATCGTTCATCTCGGTTTTGGCGCTTTTCACCGCGCCCATCAGGCAGTCTACGCCGATAGGCTAGCCAACGAACATGGCAGCGATTGGGGATATTGCGAGATCAACCTGCGCAGCGGCGAACAGAAGATCGCCGATCTTAAACGGCAGGACCTGCTGTATTCGGTGGCAGAAATGGACGACACCGGCTGGCACGGCCGGGTGGTCGGCATCGTGCGGCAGGCGCTTTATCTTAAATCAGACGGGTTACCCGCGGTGCTGACTGCCATGGCTCAGCCGGACGTCGCCATCGTCTCGATGACCGTTACCGAAAAGGGCTACAGCCACCACCCCGCCAGCGGATCCCTGATGATCGATCATCCTGACATTACACACGACATTGCGCATCCGCTGGAACCGCGCTCGGTCCCTGGCCTGCTGCTGGCCGCCCTGCGCCTGCGCCGCAGCCATGGACTGGCGCCGTTCACCGTGATGTCGTGCGACAACATGCCGGAGAACGGCCGCGTGGTCCGCAATGTGGTGACGCAGTTGGCGCGCTTGCAGGACGCCGAACTGGCCGCGTGGGTCGAGCAGCAGGTGGCGTTCCCGTCAACCATGGTCGATCGCATCGTGCCGGCGGTAACGCCGGACGCATTACGGCAGATCCAGACCCTGCTTGGCGGCGTCAGCGATCCGCTCGGGGTCACCTGCGAACCGTTTCACCAATGGGTAATTGAAGACCGTTTCCCTCAGGGCCGCCCGGCGTGGGAAAAGGCCGGCGCCGAGCTGGTTGACGACGTGGTGCCGTACGAGGAAATGAAACTGCGGATGCTCAACGGCAGCCACTCCTTCCTTGCGTATCTGGGTTATCTGGCCGGCTATGCGCACATCGGCGACTGTATGCAAGATCCGCATTTCGTTGTTGCCGCGCGCCGTCTGATGCTGACAGAACAGGCACCTACGCTGCAAGTACGGGGTGTGGATCTTGCACTGTACGCCGACTCGCTATTGCTGCGTTACGGCAACGGCACGCTAAAACATCGCACCTGGCAAATCGCCATGGACGGAACGCAAAAACTGCCGCAACGCATGTTGGATTCCATCCGCTGGCATCTGGCACACGGCAGCCGTTTTGACTGCCTGGCGCTGGGCGTTGCCGCCTGGATGCGCTACGTCGGCGGCAAGGATGAACAAGGGCAACCCATCGAGATCAGCGATCCGCTGAGCGATGAACTTGCCAGCCGGGTCGCCACCAGCGCCGAAGGTAACGAGCGCGTGCTGTCATTACTGCAAATCGAAACGGTATTTGGCCAGGATCTGCCAGCTAACGCCACCTTTGTCGAGGCGGTTACCCACGCCTATCTGGCACTGTTGGCGCATGGCGCCAAAGAGACCGTGAGCCGTTTATTAAACAACTAAACCCGCTACCGCTATCAGTCTGAACCAGACGCGATATCACAGGTAGTCAGGAGGTGACTATGACCCACGTTTCCACCGGCACCGTTGCCAAAGGCGATACCGCCGCGCTAAAAAGAGTGGCCAGCGCGTCTGCCATCGGCACCGCAGCAGAATATTACGACTTTTTTGCCTACGGCACCGCGGCAGTATTATTCTTTGGCCAACTGTTTTTCCCCAATGCCGACCCGTTAATCAGCACGCTCGCCGCATTTGCCACCTATGCCGTCGGCTTTTTGGCCCGGCCGCTGGGAGGCATCGTCTTTGGCCATATCGGTGACAAGGTTGGCCGCAAAAAGGCGCTGGTGATCACCATCCTGATTGTCGGCCTCGGGACGTTTTGCATCGGTTTGCTGCCAACCTACGAAACCATCGGCATCTGGGCACCGATTACGCTGATATTCATCCGCATCTTGCAGGGCTTTGGCGTGGGTGGCGAACAGGCGGGAGCCGTATTGATGACCGCTGAATATTCGCCGCCGCCACGCCGTGGTTTCTATGCCAGTTGGGTGCAAATCGGTGCCCCGGCCGGCTTCCTGCTCCCCTCCGGTTTATTTGCGTTGCTGACCGCTACCCTGTCATCGGAACAAATGCTGGAGTGGGGATGGCGCATTCCGTTTCTCCTCAGCCTGCTGTTGGTTATCGTCGGCCTGTTTATTCGGCTGAAGATCGACGAATCACCGGTATTTGACCAAATCAGGCAGACCAAGGCCGTGGAGTCCCGGCCGGTGGTCGAGGTCATCCGCCTTTACCCTGGCCTGATCGTCAAGGGCGTATGCGCCAAGCTGATCGAAGCCTGCGCGTTCGCCATGTTTACCGTCATCGTGCTGGCCTATGGCAAAGCCAACCAGCTTAGCGAAAGCATTTTGTTGGAAACGATGATCGTGGCGGTCATGCTGGAAATTATTGCCATCCCGTTCATGGGTCATCTGTCTGATCGCCTGGGGAGAAAACCGGTCTACATCACCGGCGCCCTGCTATTGGCAATCGGTATCGTCCCCTTCTTCCTGGCAATTGGTCTGGACAATTACATCGTTACCCAGATTGCCATGATCCTGGCCTTAACCTTCGGCCACAGCATGTGCTATGCCCCGCAGGCCAGCTATTTCCCGGAGCTGTTCCCAACCCGCATTCGCTGTAGTGGCATCGCCTTAATCTGGCAGACTGGCTCATTGATCGGCAGCGGGATCCTTGGCCTGATCGCGGTGAAAATCTTGCAGGCCACCGGCGGGCACTACTACGGCCTGGCGATTTACATGATTGTGCTTGGGGTGGTTTCGGCCATCGGTTTGAGTCTATTGCCGGAAACGGCGCCGTCGCGGCGTGAACAGGAATATCAAGACTGGCAGTAAGCGCAGGGAAAGCGGATCGCGGCGGGGACGCTGCGATCCGCTTTTAAAGATTAATCGAGCCGATTAATCCGCATGAATATATTCGAGAATCTGCTAGTATGGTGCCACCCACACCGAGCCTTGGTTATTGATTGTTGCGATGTCTGATACCTACAGCCTGACAAATAACGTGCCGGTAAATCAACAGATCTATCGCTATCTGCGCAAGGATATCGTTGATTGCACCATACCGCCCGGAACGCTGCTTTCGGAAAAAGAGATTTCAACCCGCTTTAGCGTTTCGCGCCAGCCGGTACGTGAAGCCTTCATTAAGCTGGCCGAGGCCGGTTTGGTTCAGATATTGCCGCAACGCGGCACCTTTGTGATGAAAATCTCCGCCAAGCGCGTAGCCGATGGCCGCTTTATTCGCCAGGCGGTGGAGTGTGCGATCGTGCGTCGTGTGGCGGTCAGCGTCACGCCACAACAGCTCGTGCTGCTGGAGCATAACCTGCATCGTCAGGAGCTGGCGGCGCAGAACCATCAGATCCGGGAGTTTCTGACGCTGGACGACGAATTTCACCAGTTGCTCACGCAGCTCGCCAACTGCCCGCTGGCCTGGGAAACCATCGAAACCATCAAGGCCACCATGGATCGGGTGCGTTTTCTCAGCCTGAGCGAAGTCTCGCCGCCGGAAAGCCTGATCCAGCAACATTATCGTATTTTTGACGCGCTAAAAGCCCATGACCCGGACGCCGCCGAGCGAGCGATTCACGATCATCTACAAGAAATGATCTACTCGATTACACCGATCGCCCTGCAAAACACCGACTGGTTCGAAGCTGAATAACCCGTTGAAGAAAAACGACGTTATCACAGATAAACACCCTATCAGGCGAATTTTGACCGCGTAAATGGCATTTCTTCTCAATCGCATCTATTGTTTCTCCTTGCCCATGGGATTTCATTAATATCGTTCAATACCCGTCATTGTTGGAGCTGCATCGTCGTTGCCTGGTGACTCAGCACATTGGTGAGCCTCACTCCGAGGAGCCACAGTAAACCGCGCCCATGTGCGGCTGCTGTGTTGCTCACTTCCGTTACCCGGCTGGCGCCAAGCGTCCGGCTTGCCGTCTCGATGCAACCTCAATGCGTCCGGGTATGACAGCTTCAATCACCGCTTCTTCACCCTGCCGGTGCTCGGAACCTCGCTTTACCGGCGTATGAGGAAGCTTTAACGGGAGTTAATCATGACTGATATTGCACAGTTGTTAGGTAAGGAAGCGGAAGACCTGTTGCAACACCGCTGTACCACCATCCCTGCTGACAATCTCTATCTGCCCGGAGCCGATTTTGTCGATCGGGTGATGATCGATAACAATCGCCCCAATAGCGTATTACGTTCCATGCAAACGCTGTTCAACCATGGACGTCTGGCCGGTACCGGCTACCTGTCGATACTGCCGGTCGATCAGGGGATTGAACACTCGGCCGGCGCATCGTTTGCTGCCAACCCACTCTATTTTGATCCAAAGAATATCGTTGAGCTGGCAATCGAGGCCGGCTGCAACTGCGTCGCTTCCACCTATGGCGTGCTGGCAGCGGTTTCGCGCCGCTATGCCCACAAGATACCGTTCCTGGTCAAACTCAATCACAACGAAACCCTGAGCTATCCAACGCAGTACGACCAAACGCTGTACGCCAGCGTAGAGCAGGCCTTTAACATGGGTGCGGTGGCGGTTGGCGCCACGATTTATTTCGGCTCCGAGCAATCCCGCCGCCAGATCGAAGAGATTTCCATTGCCTTTGAACGGGCGCATGAACTGGGCATGGTCACCGTGCTGTGGGCTTATCTGCGCAACGCCTCATTTAAAAAGGATGGCGTGGATTACCACTCCAGCGCCGATCTGACCGGCCAGGCCAACCACATTGCCGCCACCATTGGCGCAGATATCGTCAAGCAGAAAATGGCAGAAAACAACGGCGGTTATCGGGCGGTGAAATTCGGCTACACCGATGACGGCGTTTATGACCGTCTGACCACCGACCATCCCATCGATCTGGTGCGATACCAGTTGGCAAACTGCTATATGGGACGCGCAGGCCTGATCAACTCCGGCGGCGCCGCCGGCGAGAACGACCTGCAAGAATCGGTGCGCACGGCAGTAATCAACAAACGCGCCGGCGGTATGGGACTGATACTTGGTCGTAAGGCATTCAAAAAATCCATGAAAGACGGCGTGGCATTAATCAATGCCGTACAGGACACTTACCTCGATCAGAAAGTCACCATCGCCTAACGCGCCATGCTTGCAACGCAGTTTCAGCCCGGCTTCGGCCGGGCTTTTTTGTACCCGCTTAGCGGCCCCACCCCGGTTACGCCCGCAACTTCCGCTCATTAACTTCTTTTCTTTCGACATAACTTTTAAAATAAAATATTTATCTTTCAAATTGTGATCCATTTAAAACAAAAAGACGATTAAAGTGATTAACGTAAGGCAATGGCAAACGAGCTGCCGACAGCTCCAGGCCATAACTTCCCAAACAGGAGAAAAATAATGATTACGTTGATTACCCATGGAGCCGAATGGTTTATCGGCCTGTTTCAGAAAGGCGGCGAAGTGTTCGTCGGCATGGTCACCGGGATTTTGCCTTTACTTATCAGCCTGCTGGTTATCATGAATGCGCTGATTAAGTTTGTTGGTCAACAACGCATAGAACGGCTGGCACAACGCTGCGCCGGTAACCCGCTGGCACGCTATCTGCTACTGCCGCTGATTGGCACCTTCGTCTTCTGCAATCCGATGACGCTGAGCCTCGGCCGTTTTATGCCAGAAAAATACAAGCCAAGCTATTACGCCGCCGCGTCCTACAGTTGCCATTCGATGAATGGTCTGTTCCCGCATATCAATCCAGGCGAACTGTTCGTCTATCTCGGCATCGCCAGCGGCCTGACCACGCTGGGGCTGCCATTGGGACCATTGGCAGTGAGCTACTTCCTGGTGGGTTTGTTTACCAACTTCTTCCGCGGCTGGCTAACCGATCTGACTACCAGCCTGTTCGAACGAAAAATGGGGATCCGTCTGGATCGTCAGGTCCAACTTTAATCCGTGGAGTTCACCATGAGTGCTTATCTTTGTATTGAAAAAGGCGCCAGCGGCTGGGGCGGCCCACTGAAACTGCCGGTAGTCGCCGGCAAGAAAATCGTTTACATCACCGCCGGTACCCGGCCGGCGATCGTCGATCGCATCAGCCAACTGACCGGCTGGCAGGCGGTAGACGGTTTCAAGGACGGCGAACCGCCAGCAGACGAGATCGCCGTGGCGGTGATTGACTGCGGCGGTACGTTGCGCTGCGGCTTATACCCAAAACGACGAATTCCGACGGTGAATATTCATGCCACCGGTCAATCCGGCCCGCTGGCGCAGTTTATCCTCGAGGATATTTATGTTTCCGGGGTGCGCGAAAACAATATCACGCTGCTCGATGACACCGCTGCGCTTGCGCAGCCGTCAGCGCCTCCGCCCTCTGCGGCAACGCAACCCCGCGATTACGACACCAGCAAGAAAATTACCGAACAAAGCGACGGCCTGCTGGCAAAGGTCGGTATGGGCATGGGGTCGGTGGTGGCAGTGTTCTTTCAGGCCGGGCGCGACACCATAGACACGGTATTAAAAACCATTCTGCCGTTTATGGCGTTCGTGTCGGCGCTGATCGGCATCATCATGGCCTCCGGGCTCGGTGACTTCATTGCGCACGGCCTGACACCGTTAGCCAACAGCCCGTTCGGCCTGGTAACGCTGGCGTTGATCTGCTCGTTCCCACTGCTGTCACCGTTTCTTGGCCCTGGCGCGGTGATCGCTCAGGTGATCGGCGTACTGGTCGGCGTACAGATAGGTCTGGGCCATATTCCCCCGCAGCTGGCACTACCGGCGCTGTTTGCCATTAACGCTCAGGCCGCGTGCGATTTTATTCCGGTCGGGCTGTCGCTGGCGGAAGCCAAACAGGACACGGTACGCGTCGGCGTGCCATCGGTGCTGGTCGGCCGCTTCCTGACCGGAGCGCCGACGGTGTTAATCGCCTGGGCGGCTTCCGCCTTTATTTATCAGTAACCCATGCCGTAGGGCATGAAGATTCCAGGGGCTAGTAATGCAGATTATTTTTCAAACCACCATTACCCGTATCGGCGACTGCGCACGTGATGCATTGCAGGATGACATGCTGATCACCTTTCGCGAAGGGGCGCCGGCCGACATCGAAGCATTTTGCTTTATCCATCGGCACGGCGATACCGCCGGCGAGCTGCGGGCAGGCGGCATGATGGAATTGGCTGAACGACGCTATCCAATCACCGCGGTCGGCAGCGTCGCTACGCAAAATCTGCGTGAGTTAGGCCACGTCACCGTGCGCTTCGACGGCGAGGCGCTGGCAGAGTTTCCCGGTTCAATTCACGTTTCCGGCCCGGTGCCGGAAGATATCCCGTTGGGCAGTACGCTGAAATTTATCGCATAAGGAGTAGACCATGTCTGAAGTAGCCGTAGTGATTGGCGGAGGCCAAACGTTGGGGGCATTTTTAAGCCAGGGGCTGGCGACAGAAGGCTATCGCGTCGCGGTAGCCGACCTGAACCTCGACAATGCGCAGCGGGTGGCGCAGGAGATCAACCGCCTGCACGGCGCCGGGCGCGCGATCGGCCTGCAGGTCGACGCCACCCGAGAGGACAGCGTGATCGCCTTGGCCAACGCGGTGGATACGGCATTTGGCAGCATCAATCTGCTGGTATACAGCGCCGGTATCGCCAAGGCGGCGCCGATCACCGACTTTCTGCTGGGGGATTTTGACCAATCGTTGCAGGTCAATCTGGTGGGCTATTTCCTCTGCGCCAGAGAGTTTTCGCGTTTGATGATCCGTGACGGCGTAGCCGGCCGCATCATCCAAATCAACTCCAAATCCGGCAAGGTTGGCAGCAAGCATAATTCCGGTTACAGCGCCGCCAAGTTCGGCGGCGTAGGGTTGACGCAGTCGCTGGCGCTCGATCTGGCAGAGTACGGCATTACCGTCCATTCGCTGATGCTGGGCAATCTGCTGAAGTCGCCGATGTTCCAGTCGCTGCTGCCGCAATATGCCGAAAAGCTGGGCATCAGGGCCGACGAAGTGGAACAGTACTATATCGATAAAGTGCCGCTCAAGCGCGGCTGCGAATATCAGGACGTCCTGAACACCCTGCTGTTTTATGCCAGCGACAAGGCCTCGTACTGTACCGGTCAATCAATCAACATCACCGGTGGTCAGGTGATGTTCTAACCCGCCGGCACGGCGCGCTCCTCTGCTGCGCCGTGCCGCATTAACCTGCGAGATAACATAATGACCGCTTCTCTGATTATCCTGGCCGCCATCGCCTGGCTGGGGCAGATAGCCCTCGGCTGGTGGCAGATCCAGCGCTTCAATCATGCCTTTGACCGATTGTGCCAACTGGGGGCGGTCGGCGTTGGTCGCTCCGGCGGACGCTTCAAGCCGCGCGTGGTGCTGGCGCTGGCGTTCGACGCCCGGCAACGGGTATGCGGCAGCATGATGATGCGTGGGCTGACCGTTTTCGCCCAGCCAAAACCTCTGGTTCACCTGCATGGTTTGCATCGGCGCGATTTGCTGCCGGATGTGATCTTCCCCGAGGATCGGGCATGCCAAACTGCACTATCGTTAGCGATTAAGGCGAAATCATGATATTTTCAGATTAAAAGGCATTACCTTTCATATTGAATTATTCATTGGAAAGGATGCTCATCGCTTGTGACGGGAATCGCTATGAAACCAAAACAGCGGCAAGCCGCTATTCTTGAATATCTGCAACGGCATGGCAAAACGGCAGTGGATGCCCTGGCGGAACACTTTTCAACCACCGGCACCACCATCCGCAAGGATCTGACCCTGCTGGAAGAAGAAGGCGAAGTGATCCGCACTTACGGCGGCGTGGTGTTGAGTCGCGATGACGGTGACCAGCCGATCGATCGCAAAACCCATATCAACACCGAGAAAAAACGCCAGATCGCCTATGCCGCCGTCGCGCTGATCAACGACGGCGATTCGCTGATTTTCGACGCCGGCAGCACCGTATTACAGATGGTGCCACACCTGGCGCAGTTCAATAACATCACGGTGATGACCAATAGCCTGCATATCGTTAACGCGCTGGTTGAACTGGATAACGATCAAACCATTCTGATGCCCGGCGGCACCTACCGCAAAAAATCCGCCTCGTTTCACGGTAGCCTGGCAGAGTCGGCCTTCCAGCAGTTCAGCTTCGATACCCTGTTTATCGGTGCGGACGGCGTCGATCTCAACGCCGGCGTCACCACCTTTAACGAGGTGCACAACGTCAGCAAGGCCATGTGCGAAGCCGCCGGGCGCATCGTTTTACTGGTTGACTCCAGCAAATTCGGCCGTAAAAGTCCCAACGTGGTGTGCGAACTGGCTGCCGTCGATACGCTGATCACCGATAAAGACATCAATCCACATTATCTCGCCGCGCTGCAAGATAAAGGCATCAATATCATTCTGGTAGGAGACACCGATGAGTAACGCCACGGCCCTGCTTAACTTTGCCCGTGAAACGTTGGAAATCGAACTGGCTGAAGCCACACGCCTGCTGGCACGGCTGGACGACAATATGGTCTGCGCCTGCGAGCTGCTGCTCAATTGCCGGGGCAAGGCGGTGGTCTCCGGCATCGGCAAATCCGGCCACATCGGCAAGAAAATTGCCGCGACGCTGGCCAGTACCGGAACGCCGGCGTTTTTTGTGCATCCGGCAGAAGCGCTGCATGGCGATCTCGGCATGATCGGCAAAGACGATGTGGTGATCTTCATTTCCTATTCTGGCCGCGCCAAAGAGCTGGATCTGATCCTGCCGCTGCTGGCGGAAAACCACATTCCGCTGATAGCCATTACCGGTGGCAAGGAGTCGCCATTGGCGACGGCCGCCGCCTGCATGCTGGATATCAGCATTGAACGTGAAGCCTGCCCGATGGGGCTGGCGCCGACCTCCAGTGCGGTCAATACCCTGATGATCGGCGATGCGCTGGCGATGGCGTTGATGCGCCAGCGTGGTTTCAACGCCGAAGATTTTGCCCGCTCGCACCCGGGCGGCAGCCTCGGCGCACGCTTACTGAATCGGGTTCATCATCTGATGCGTACCGGCGAGCGTCTGCCAAGCGTGAAAGAGAGCGCTAACGTGATGGAGGCAATGCTGGAACTGAGTCGCACCGGTTTAGGACTGGTCGCGGTGTGTGATGCACAGCAAAAAGTGGTGGGGGTATTTACCGACGGCGACCTGCGCCGCTGGTTGGTGAAAGGCAATAGCCTGAACGATGCATTAAGCCCGGCGATCACCCGCCCCGGCTACCGTTTGCCGGAACAGTGGCGCGCAGGCGAAGCGTTGGAAGCGCTGCATGAGCAGCATATCAGCGCCGCGCCGGTGGTGGATATTGATGGCATATTGGTCGGGGCGATCAACCTGCACGATCTGCATCAGGCCGGCATCGGCTAATCTGCCGATGGTCGCGACTACCCTGGGGGCGCACGCCGCGCCCCACCATGATAGTTTGTGCTTTACTTCCAGTCAGGGTTGCTTTCGAACTGTTTACGCAGCAGTGCCTGCATACCGCTGTCCGGTTTGCCCAGCCATTGATATTTGGCGTATTGCTTTGGATGGTCCACCGCGTCTGGCGTATCCGCCACTGACACCCGCACGCCCCATGCCTGCGATTTATCCGCCTTGAATGCCACAATCAAAAAGTTGTTGGCGCAGTCATGCGGTTTACACAGAGTGCCGAGCTCATAGGTCTGGCCTTGCCAACGGAGAGTTTCCGCCGGCGTTGAGGTCCCGACGCCCTTGCGCGCCCAGTCCGGCAGCCCGGCCTGCCCCTTTACTATTTTCTGCCAGCTGGCCTGGTAACCCGGCTGCTGGATCAGATCCGACGTGGTGACTATCTGCTGGGCAACGCTGCCGGCGCTGATGCCGATCAACGCTGCAAACAGCGCGCAGCGAAGCTGATATTTTCCTGTCATGGTCATTCTCCCTGGTTAAATCCAAAGCGTAGTCTGCATCACGTCAGACCACAATCGACGGAAAAAGTTGAGTTACCACCAGGCGTGAAAATGATGCACCGGGCCAATCCCCTGTCCGACTTCCAGACTGTCCGCCTGTTGCAGCGCCCGTTGCAGATAATCCTTGGCGGCGCTGACCGTGTGCGCCCAGTTTGCATGACGTGGGCGCAATGCCGCCAACGCCGCCGACAGCGTGCAACCGGTACCGTGCGTGTGGCGCGTGGCTACCCGCGTCGCGGTGAAGCGCAGCTCGCCCTCTGCGGTAAATAACCAGTCCGGGCTTTCCCGTTCGCTCAGGTGACCCCCTTTCATCAACACCGCCTGGCAGCCCATCGCCAGCAGCGCACGGCCTTGCTCACGCATCTGCCGCTCGTCCTGCGCCGGTGGCAAGCCCAGCAGCGCCGCCGCTTCCGGCAGATTGGGGGTGATTAATGACACCTGCGGCAACAGTTCGCGACGCAGAGAGTCGACCGCTTCCGGAGCCAGTAGCGGGTCGCCGCTTTTTGCCAGCATCACCGTATCCAGCACCACAAACGGCAATGAATAATGTCGCAGACGCTCCGCCACCGCTCGTACGATATCGGCATTGGCCAGCATGCCAATTTTGGCGCTGTCGATACGTACATCGCTCAGCACCGAATCCAGCTGCGCGGCGACAAACTCCGGCTCGATGTTGTAAACCGACTGCACGCCACGGGTATTCTGCGCCACCAGCGCGGTGATCACGCTGGTGCCATAGGCGCCCAGCGCCGAAAACGTCTTCAGATCGGCCTGTATGCCGGCTCCGCCACTGGGATCGGTGCCGGCGATGGTGAGGGCATTAATGCGTTTCATCACAGCGCCTCCGCGTTCAGTTGATACAGCGCGTCAAGAAATGCCGGGGTAAAACTGCCGGGCCCCTGAGCCTGCGCGCTGGCGCGTTCGCCGCACAGAGACATTACCCGACAGGCGGTAGCAACGTGATCCAGCCGCTCGCCTGGCAGGGCGCAGAACGCCGCCGCCACCGCCGACAGGGAGCAGCCGGTGCCGACCACCCGCGTCATCAGGACATCACCACCGGGGATTGCCCAGTCAGCTTCGCCGTTGGTGACATAATCCACCGGGCCGGTCACCGCAACTATCGCCCCGCTGGTTTGCGCCAGTTGACGCGCCGCCGGCAGCGCGGTTAACGAATCGGCGGTGCTATCGACACCGCGCCCGCCGCCCTGCACGCCGCCAAGCGCCAGAATTTCCGACGCGTTGCCACGGATCGCCGCCGGCCGCAGAGCCAGCAGACGCTGGGCAAATTCGCTACGATAATGCAAACCGCCGACCGCCACCGGATCCAGTACCCATGGGGTACCGGCCTGATTGGCTGCCTCGATCGCTGCCAGCATCGACTGCGCGCGCGCGGCGGTCAGGGTGCCGATATTGACCAATAATCCATTGGCAATACGGCTGAACTGCGCGGCTTCCTCCGGTTCGACCACCATCGCCGGCGAAGCGCCCAACGCCAGCAATACGTTGGCAGTCAGCGCTTGCACCACCTCGTTGGTGAGGCAATGAATCAATGGGGAGTGCTGTTTGAACAGGTTAAAGCTGGCCGCGGCGCGGGCGCCGGGTAATACATCAGGTCGAGCGATCATAATCCTCCCAACCGGCGTTCAAGAAGGCGGATACCGGCTGGGTATCGAGACTTCCCTACGCTGGCATTATCCAGATCAGGTAATACGGGTATTTCTCAGCCTTCACAAAGAAGGGCACCCCGAGTCATTTAAATTGTATCTTTTACTGCGTGCCAGCTTAGGGGAACTGGCCTGCTGAAGCAAGCTTGCCCACGCGACGAATAGTGGTGGACTTCCCCATCAGAAAATGGCTAGCCTGACGATGTTGAAAGTTACCAGGAGCCGCCATGCACATCAGACCCTATCGGGAAACCGATCGCCCTTTTCTACGCACGCTCTACCTGGCCGCACGCAAGGCCGCCTTTACCTGGCGCGATACGCAAGGCTATCGTCTGGAAGATTTTGATCGCGCCACGCTCGGAGAGGATATTTGGGTCGCAGAACAGGATGGCAAACTGCTGGGATTTGTCTCGATATATCGCGCAGAGAATTTTATTCATAACCTGTACGTCGATCCGCATCTGCCGCCGCAAGGCGTCGGCAGCGCGTTGTTGCATCAGGCAGAACAGACGTTCAGCGGCACCGGTTCGCTAAAATGTCTGGTAAAGAACCAGGCCGCGCTGCGTTTCTATGACAAACACGGCTGGCACGTCGTTGCAACCGGTTGCAACGGCCACGAAGAATATTACCTGCTGCACTCGCCCAACGGTTAACCGCGCCGTTCAGGCTTTATTTGGCATCAATCCTAGCGTCAACCACCAGAATAACAGGGCGAGCACGCTAACGCCGGCGCCCAATCCACAGACCCCAGACCAACCGGCCAATGCAAAGACATGTGTGCTGGCAAACGCCCCCAGGCCACTACCCAGGGCATAAAACAGCATATAACAGCCCACCAGCCGGCTGTGCGACTGCGCATCACTACGAAAAATCATGCTTTGGTTGAGCACGTGAATCGCCTGTCCGGCCAGATCAAGCACCACAATACCGACAATCAACCACAGTATGCCGCTATTCAGCAGGCCAAGCGGCAGCCAGGCAAGCACCAGCAGTACCAGGCACCACCCGGTCGCCAGTTGCCCTCGGCCACGATCGGCCCAATGGCCGGCACGCACCGCCGCCAACGCCCCGACGGCTCCCACCAGACCAAATGCGCCAATCAGTGAATGGCTAAAATTATGTGGCGGTTGACTGAGCGGCAGCACCACGGCGCTCCAGAAAATGCTGAACGCGGCGAACATCAACAACGCCAGCATGCCACGGATTTGCAAGGTACGATCGTGCAGCAGCAGCGTCAACATCGAGCGCAGCAAGGCAGGATAGCGGAGCGTTGAAGCCAGGGTACGCGGCTGAGGTAGCCAACGCGCCAAAATCGGTAACAGCAATAACGTCACGCCGGCAGAGAAAAAGTAAACCGTGCGCCAACCGCCCATGTCCGCCAACGTGCCGGACAGGGTGCGGGCCAGTAACAGCCCCAGTACCACCCCACCCTGCGCGGCTCCCACCACGCGCCCGCGTTCGTGCGGCCCAGCCAGGCTAGCGGCAAAGGCGATCAGTCCCTGCGTCATGGCGGTGCCCAATAATCCCACCAGCAACATGCTGGTCAGCAACAGCACACTACTGTTCGAACAGCCCACCGCCAGCAGCGCCGCGATCAATAGCAGCTGTTGCACCGCCAGCAAACGTCGGCGATCAAGCAAATCCCCCAGCGGTACCAGCAGGACTAATGCCAACGCACAACCCAGCTGCGTCGCGGTGATCACCATCCCTACCGTCGCCACGCTGATGGCGAACTCTGAGGCAATGGCATCCAGCAACGGCTGTGCGTAGTAAACGTTCGCCACGCTGAATGCGCTGGCAGCCGCCAATAACAGAACCAGCGAGGTGGGTAAACGGTGCGTTTGGGCATCAGGACAGATGTCAGCAAGCAAATCGGTGCTCATGGTGGCCTCGGCAGTTAGGTTTCATAATTAAACCTAATGCAGATTACGCAATGAGGTTTTATAATGCAACCTCATCGGCGAAAAGGAGCGGATCATGAAACGTAAGAGCCTGGAAGACGCACCTTGCCCAGTGGCACGCGCGCTGGATGTCATTGGCGATTGGTGGTCGTTATTGATCATTCGCGATGCCTTTGACGGCGTTAGCCGCTTCAATGAATTCCAAAAAAACCTTGGCATGGCGAAAAACATTCTTTCGCTGCGCCTACGAACCCTGGTGGCGCACGGTATTTTGGAAATTGTGCCGGCGGCGGACGGCACCTATCAGCAATATCTGCTGACGGAAAAAGGCCGTGCGCTGTTTCCGATCGTCGTTGCGCTACGCCAATGGGGAGAGGATTATCTGTTTGCTGCCAACGAAGCGCATTCACTGCTGGTAGAGAGCGACAGCGGCCAAAGACTCCCCCGCATGACGCCGTTAGGCTCGCGGGGCCAAACGCTGACGCCGCTGAATACCCGGGTACTGAAGCTGGAGGACTGTTAGCCATGCTGCACGGGTGACTCTCAGAGGGCTGGCAATAATGCCGCCCGTTTCGTCGCGTTATTCGCCTTGCTCCGCCTTGTTCAGAACTGCACGCACCAAGGCGCCAATCCGCTATCGGCATTGACCCGTCGTTATTATCATCAAGCGCTATGCCATAACTTGACAGCCAACCTGTTGGAAACAAGACTGTATTGGGTGCTTTTCCTATGACCGATTATTGACGGTCAGCGTTATAAAACCTCAATGAATAACGCGCTTTTATTTAATTAAAATCACCCACTATTTATTATCAACCTCGGGAGCGAAATCATGCGGATCCTATTACTTGCATTATCAGTAATCATATTATCCGGCTGTGGAATCAATGAAGAACTCGATTCAATGCTCCTGGAGCAACATAAGAAGAAATGCGATGATTATGGCTTTCAACGGGGTAGCGATGCTTACGCTAATTGCTTGATGCGTCTGGCAGAAATGGAAGATGCCGATGAGCAGAAAATGCTGGATAGGGAAGCCAAGTCAAAAAAATAGCGCTTATCCGCTCGGGTACTGCCGATAAGCGCGTGCCACCGCCGTTGACGTGGTTATTCGTCGATGGCTACGGTGGCAAAAAAGCATTGCGCCAGCGAGTCAGGGACGTGGTGGTCACGCGTCCATTTCATGACCTGCTCTTTTTCTGATAAGGCTGGCTGGCCTCCCCAGACGTCGACAAACTGATTATTCCTGAAGAAAAACGCGCCAGGATCGGCCACTTCGGTTGAGGCATAAACCACCAGCCACTCTTTTTCACCTTGTACCTGTGTGATATCAATGGTCTTTAATGGGATTTTTTCCGTAAGGCTTTTTTGTATCAGCCGTTGATAAGCCGGGGTATTTCCCGCATTCACCGGTTTGTTGAAAGGCTCGCAGCGCTCAGCGGAGAACACAGGGCTCGCCAGCAGAAACAATGAAAGTGACAATGAAACCATCGCTATTTTCATACTTTCCTCGTTGTAATCAGTTAATCGCCGCTAGAGCATTAGCTGGCGGCGGGAAATCGCCTTGCATAAGAGAGAAAACGCGTTTACGCCGGCCACACCCCGGCAGATTGATCGAACAGATTAGCCGCCTGGCTAGAATAGTCCATTTTTCCACCCTGCACGGAAAACTCGAACTACCGGTCGCCACGCCACACCGGTATTTAATTCCCGTCAGCTAAGGTATAGTCCGCGTTTTACCGGGAAACCATGTGACTCACTCATCCATTCGCCTGAACAAATATATTAGCGACAGCGGCTTTTGCTCTCGACGCCATGCCGATCGCCATATCAAGCAGGGCCAGGTTTTTATCAATGGTAGAATGGCCTGCGTGGGTGAACAGGTATTTGTCGGCGACAGCGTGAGCGTTAACGGCCAGCCCCTCGCACCGCGCAAGGCGGAAGATCTGATACTTATCGCGCTGAACAAACCGGTTGGCATCATCACCAGCATGAGCAAGCAGGTGCGCAGCAACATCGGCGATTGGGTTAATCACAGCAAACGCATCTTTCCCATTGGCCGTCTGGATAAAGACTCTCAGGGACTGATATTTCTTACCAACCACGGTGAACTGGTCAACACAATCCTGCACGCCGGCAATAATCATCAAAAAGAGTATCTGGTCACCGTTGACCGGCCGATAACCGATGAATTTATTCAGGGAATGGGCGCAGGCGTGCCGATACTGGGCACCATGACCAAAACCTGTCTGGTAGAGAAAACCGCCACACAGGTGTTCCGCATTACGCTGGTGCAGGGGCTTAACCGCCAGATTCGCCGCATGTGCAAACACTTTGGTTATCAGGTTACCAAGTTGGAACGCGTGCGCATTATGAATATCAGTCTGCACGGATTGGCGCTGGGCGAATGGCGAGATTTTACCTCGGAGGAACGGCTCGAATTATTCCGCCTGATTGAGCATTCGTCGACCGAAGCGTCCAGCCCTGCTGCTGCAGGCATGCCTCCCGCCACCTAACCGGTACGGCAGTTTTTTCTCTCTTCAGTTGCGGTGTTGCATAGGTTGCCGCACAGCAGCATAGCCAAGGTGCTGTGCGGCATACTTTGACGCTGGAAATACGCAGTGTCTCAACGGTCAGAATGACCATCTAATCGTGGCATTGACTGCATTAACCTGCGTATCAGAACCGTATTGTCCTTGATAACCCAGATCCAACCTGCTGGCAGGCGACAGCTTCACGCTCACGCCGACATCCGCCACCATCACATCGTCATCAACCGCCTGCCCCTGCGTGATAAACGCGTCACTACCGGCAAATGCCATACGTGATGCGCTATTTTTATCGCCGTAGGCATGCTGCCAACCCAAGGAGCCGTAAAGACTGACGTTTTTCGGCAACTCGGTCATGGCGCGCAGACCCAACGTTGAATAGAAGGTATTCATCGTTTCATTGTTGACGCTCAGCGCGGCGGCGCCGCCTTTTTCCTGGAAATTATCGGTATGCAGGCGGATATAACTCAGATTGACAAACGGCTCAAGATTGGCGTCCGGCAGGCCAAAACGATAGGCTGCTTCAGTAAACGCCAGCAGTGAATCCGCGTCATAATCCGAGCTCAGCCGATCCGAGAAACTGCCGAAGTTAACGTTGCGTTCGCCTTCGAGCCGGTGCCAGGTGTAACCGAGCGCACCGCGCAGCGAGAAGGCCTGTTGCTGCCCTGCCGCATACAGGCCAAGGTGATAATTGTCACTGTCGGACTTGGCACTGCGGCTATCGACATCATAATTGCCACGGCTGTAGCCCATATATCCACCAATGCGGATACTGTGATCGGCCAGTTTACGATCGGCCCCCAGCAGGAAACCGCTGGTATTGCCCTCCAGTTTACCTACGTTGCCGTTACTGCTGTTCCTGGCCCAGGAGCCAAACGCCTGCCCCCAAACGCCGTTATTGTCAGCCCTGGCTGGCTGCACCAGCGTCATCGCCAACGGGGGAACAGGTAAGGCATCCCCCTCAAATGCCTGAAGCATGCGCTGGTTCAGCACATTGAACAACTGGGTGCTGCCAGCGATCAGGTTAGACTGAACGGAGGGATAGATCTCGCCTGACAGTTGATTGAACGCCTCACGCGCTTGCTGCGTATTCAATAACAGCAAACCATTATACAGCGCCAGTGACGGGCCCTGCTGCGTCAAGGTCGACAACGCGCCAGCGGTATTCCATTGGTTGCTGGTTTGCGCCACCGTTTGGAAAATACCGGGTTTACCGCCTCCGCCCGGATTGCCGCCTTCACCCGGATTGCCGCCTTCACCCGGATTGCCGCCTTCGCCCGGATTACCGCCTTCGCCCGGATTACCGCCTTCGCCCGGATTACCACCTCCGCCCGGATTACCGCCTTCGCCCGGATTGCCGCCTTCGCCCGGATTGCCGCCTTCACCCGGATTGCCGCCTTCGCCCGGATTGCCGCCTTCACCGCCTTTTTGCGCGATGGTCAGATCGACAGCGTTAGCACTCTGATCGAGTGCGACGTCCAAGAATGCAGATTTTGAAATCGCCTCGGCAAAACGACCGTCGATCCCCCCCTCTGAGGTTAAGATGCGGTAACGTTGGCCAGTCTGGTAGCTGGTTTGCGGATCCAGTGCGTTGACCTGTACCCTGGCCTGCTCGCTGATGGTGGTTTTGCCCACCACCCGCAGTTGGTCACTGCTACCATCACCGGCAATATCAACATCGTAGAACGATTCCCCCAGGAAATTCAGATAGCGCTTCAGCGTCAGGGTAGCGATATTGCCGTCGCCGGGAGAAATATGGCCGCCCGACTGAATTTCGGTCTGGCCAAGCGTGCCGTTACCGCCCAGCGTACCGCCGGATTTTATCGATGCCGCACTGCTGTACCCCAGCCCATCGTTAACCTCAGAGCCAGCCGTGGCGTTGAGGATCAGCGTACCGCCGTTCTCGGCACTCAGCGTTTGAACATCGAACTGATTGTCTTCCGGCTGGGTGTTGATATCGCTGGCAATAATGATTTTACCGCCACGGGCGGTCACGTTGGCCTGGAGCTGGGTCAGATCGCCACTCAGCGTCGTTCGCCCGGCGGTATTGATAACCTCACCTTCACCGACCATTTTATTGCCGAAGTCGTAGTTTTCGTCCGTGTGGTTAAAATACACGTAACTGCCGAACAATCCGCCGCGCAGATTGATCACCGTCTGAGCATCGACGCTGCCAGCGGCCCCCGCCACACCGAGCGTCGGTTCGGTCAGGCCGGTGCCGGTATCCATATTGCCACGACTGCCGACGATCAGCGCGCCTCGGTTCGAACCGGAGCCGGTATCACCCAGGCGCAATTCGTTGGCGCCGGCGGAAAATGTGCCGCCATCCACCACCGACAGCACGCCATTGCCATAGTCGCCGACGTTAACGCTGTTGGCACTGCTAAAATGGGAGCCGTCACCGGCAATGTACAGCTCGGCGGTTTTGTTCGAGCCGGAAACACCGGCAATCTGCGCACTGCCGACATTGACCGCACCGCCGTTCAGCACGTCCAGATCGCCATTGGCGGTGAGCGTTTGCGTGATATTCCACAGCGAGTTATTGCTGGTCACCGTGGCTTTGGGATTAAGCTTGTCAGCTTCGTCCGGGATAAAGCCGCTGTCGATACGCGCAGCGCCCGCGGTGGTGACCACGCCGCCGTCTTCAATCAGCAGCGTGGAACGCGCGCCCTGACCAAAACCGAGACCGAGCCGGTCACTGACCACTCTGGAGCCGGCGCCTGTAACGATAAGCTGGCTGTCATATCCACCGGTGGTACCGACGATGATTTCTTTGGCGCTGGCCAGCGCTCCCTGCTCGACCCGTAATGTTCCCAGGCCCAGATCTAGGCTGCCGCGCAGAATATATTGATCGTTGATGGCGCTTAATACCGCGTTCGGCCCTCTGACGGTGACCTGACTTTGATAAATCTGGCCATCATGGCGGCTACCGATATTGATGTTATAGGCATTAATCTCACCATTATCGATCAACAGGTTTGCGCTTTGATTACGCCCGACATAAGCCGTGCCAGCGTAGCTCAAGGGTTGGGTAATACGGGATTCGCCATCAAAAATAACATCATCGGCACGAGCAATATCGGCCGATGCCAGCAATATCAATGGCGCTGAGAATAGTGTGAGGTAAATTTTGGAAAGCGGTTTGTTTACCGCTAAATTATGCGATAGCCGATCTTTCATGTTCTATCTCCGGCACAATTATCTTGATGCCATCAAAGTTATTATTTATATGAAAAACGTAATGCATAAGAGGATACGTAGTCGCGAGCACCGACGGCGATTTATCAAGAAATTAGCTAATGCCCCCCAGCGCTAATGTCTCGATGCCAAACGTGTGGAGGCTCTGCCCCTCAACCCGCGCCCACAGAGGGTTATTTATGCGTGACGACCGGGGTGCAGCTTGGCGTGCTTAGCGTCGGCGCCGAGCCTAAAATACCCGGCATCATCAGCGACGAGCAGTCAAAAATCCGCCCTTTTTCGGTGGTGGCGCGGTAAGACAGTTTTTGCCCCCCCAGGGCATCCGGCTGGGCGCCGTTAACATTGGTCACGGTAATTTCATCCGATGAACCCAGGCCGAGCATTTTAGCCGTTTCCGCCTGCAACAGCGGTATTGCCTGATCGGTTTTCAAGGTTGAACAACCGGCTACCAGTAGTGTAATGCTTATAGCGATAAGTGGTTTTCTCATAAATTGTCCTTTGTAACCAAACAGATCCAAATTCTGTATGGTTTTATGTTTTACCTTATCAAAATCCCTGAATAATATATTTCGCTTTCCTAACCGAAAAAACCCTCCTAAAGTAGGGAGCAGTGATAATAAAAACTTACCAGACCAATCTGATACATTTAAGCGAAAGGAGATACCCTTGGGGCAGGATTATGCGCTGGTCATTGATGACCATCCTTTGGTGGCAAGCGGCATTGCCAACTTCCTGAATACGCATTGTCGTTTTAAGCGTGCCTACGTGGTAACAAGCGAGGAAAGCTGTTATCGCCACATTCTGGAAAACGGCGCTCCACGCTTAATGGTCATCGATTTCTGGTTATCCGATGGAACGGCATTAAAATTATTAAAAGAAATAAAGCAGCTCTATCCAAAAATTCGTTTCCTGGTGGTCAGTGGCGATGAAAACAACGAAATAGGTCAAAAGGTACGTCATGCCGGCGGGCACGGATTTGTGCTGAAAAATCAGCCACCTGAATTATTTTCCCAAGCCGTTTTCGCACTACTGGAAAACCGGACATGGTTCCCGGAAGATAATGCCACCGTTGCCGACAATAGCAAAAACCCACTGCAACAGTTTAATTTAACCTCACGGCAGCTGGAAGTATTAACCATGATGATGCGTGGCTTCCCCAATAAAAAGATAGCGTTACAGCTTGCTATTTCCGAACCCACGGTCAAGGAACACATTAGCAATATTCTGAAAAAGATCGGCGTCAATAGCCGCGTCGAAGCCATTACGCTATTGCATGGCCGGCAAGGGCCATCACAATGACATTACGTCAATCTTTACAACAGGATGGGATTTCCGCACGCGCACAAATCCGCTTATTGAACAATACCTTTATGCGCCTGGTCTTTAGCTTTACCGCCGTGCCCTTTGTGGGTATTCCTTTCGCCATTTGGCTTTATTTAATGGGCAAGGAACTTACGCCAATTATCACCTGGATAGTTATATATATTTTTTGCGCAGTGGCCATCCGATTATGGCATCGCCGCTATCGCCATGAATCCGAGGACGATAATGCCAGCGTCGTAATAAACCGTTGGCTGCCGCGCATCAACAAGCTGGCCTTCGCACATGGTGTGGGTATTTCATCCTTATATTTAATCACTCCAGAAAAAAACAGCTTCGACTTTTTTCTGTTATTAAATATCAGTATTGCGGCTATCGTCGCAGCCAATGCAACCCACCTGACACCGGTCATAAGCACCTTTACGCGTTTTTTCTTTGCCTCCTGGGGGGTATTGAATCTGGGCATTGTCTGGCGGTTGGACGATATTATGCCCATCGTGCTGATGCTGAATCTGCTTTATGGTTTCGCCATTTACCGCCACGCTTTGACCTCGCACGCCTTCTTTATTCAGCAAGCCCACCTTGAAGAAAAAAGTTCGCGTCTGGCGGAACAGTTTCGCCAGGCCAAGGAGCAAGCGGAGCAGGCGTTGCTGGATAAGAACCAGTTTCTCACCACTGCCAGCCATGATTTACGCCAGCCGGTGCATGCCATGGGATTCTTGATTGAAGCCATCATTCATAAAAATCGCGATGACACACTTACCCCACAGCTGTTGGATTTGCAGCAAAGCGTGCGTTCCGTGCACCTGATGTTCAATTCCTTACTCGATCTCAGCAAGATCGAGGCCGGCAATCTCAGCACCGCCGCTATTCGGGTGGACATCGGATCGCTGCTTGATTCAGTGATTACCCTGTTCCGCGAAGAAGCAAACAGCCGGTCATTGTCGTTGCGCACCTGGCGGCCCAAGCGGCGTATCGCCGTGATGGGGGATCACATGCTCATCAGGCAATCGCTGATTAATCTGATACAGAATGCCCTGCGTTACACGCAGCACGGCGGTGTGCTGATCGCCATCCGACCGCGTGGAGAGCAGTGTTTGATCGAAGTGTGGGATACCGGTGTCGGCATCGCTGACGAAGAAAAAGGTAAGATTTTTTCCCCCTATTACCGCCCCGAACTGGCGTGGAAAATCGATAGCGCTGGCCATGGCTTGGGGCTGGCAGTAGTGGCACGCTGTGCCAAATTGATGAAGGTCGAATACGGTATGCGCTCCGTCGAAGGCAAAGGATCGCGTTTCTGGATGCGCTTTGCCCTGTACAGCGGCGAAGACATGCTGGCGGACAGTGCCGGCAACTACGCTAACCTGCCCTCGCCGACGCGCTATGCGTCATTGTCTGGCAACTGCCTGGTGGTGGACGATGATCCGCTGGTGACGTCCGCCTGGTCGAGCTTGATGAGCACCTGGGGTATTACGGTACGCTGCGCCGTCTCCGCAGAGGAGGCATTTGCGATTATCGACGAAGGCTTCGCGCCGTTTGCCGTACTGTGCGATCAACGGCTCCGTTCCGGCGAAAGCGGTTTCGATATTCTGCAAGCGCTGTTTGAACGCCTGCCGAACGTCAGCGGTGCCATGGTCAGCGGCGAGTTCAATTCTCCCATTCTGCTACAGGCCGAGCAGGAAGGCTATCTGGTATTACGCAAACCGTTGGAACCTACGGCTCTGTATGCGTTGCTGTCGCAGTGGGCAACGGGGTTGCACCATTAGCGAGCTAGCGAGTGTCGATATTCGGATAAAGCTGGCGGGAAGAGTCAGTGTGAAGCTGGACAGGTTAATGGATGCTTTATGTACCGCCCACGGCAGGTGGTTGATGGCTCCCGCTCCAACCCGCGATGTTTCCTCTTCATGGTTACGCGGCAAAACGCCGCTGATTAGCGGCCGACCCGGCAAAAAATTGACGCTTTGCTCACGAGCGTCGGCTGGCCGCTAGCGGCAAAGACCAGCGCGGGCACCCTTGGCGCGCCATGGATGGCGCTCAGAAACGCGCATCGACCATGCTGGCGCTAGTGGGTCGCACCGAACTCGGCCACGCCTTCCTCATTGCCGTCTGTTTTCTCCCACCACGCACCTAGCGCATCGATCAGCGGTATCAGCCGTTCTCCCGCAGGCGTCAGATCATATTCGACGCGCAGCGGATAACCGTCGAACTCGGTGCGGCGGACAATTCCCGCCTCCTCCAGCTTGCGCAGTTCAAGCGTCAGCATTTTATGTGAAATCGTCGGATTATCCCGACGCAATTGGTTAAAGCGTTTTGTTCCATCCTGCAGATAGTAGATCAGTAAGGTCGGCCAGCGGCCACTGAGGATCTGCATCACTTCTTCGATTGGGCAACGGGAAATCAGGTTTTTCATAGCGCTCTCGTGGTAACAAAAAAGTGCGTAATTTACTTACTGATATCGACTGTTACAGTACACATCGCTGCACAGTGACTTCAACATAAATCCTGGAGAACCCAAAGTATGGAACCTATTTTGTTATACGGCTTCCCGGCAGGAAGCTCCATGGGGCTGGTTGCTGCTCTCGAATGGTTAGGGCGCCCCTACCGGCTTTGTCGCGTCGACATGCTCGGCGAGATGCGTGAACCCTCCTATCAACGGCTCAATCCACGGGTCGAAACGCCGGTGCTGATCACCGACCGGGGCGAGGTGCTCACCGAAACCATGGCGATCGCGGCATGGCTGGAAGCACGGGACACAGCCCGCAAAATCAGCTTTGATCCATTGTCACACAACGCCGACCGCATGCATCAGCTCATGGCGTTTATCAATACCGGCTTTACCGGTGCATTCACTCCACTGTGGGTGGCGATGGAAATGCAGACACCAAACCCGACGATGCAGCAAGCGTTGCAGGCATGGGGCAGCGAGTATGTCATCAAGCGTCACGACCGGTTCGAGGAGATGATCGGCGATACGCCTTTCCTGCTAACCGACCACCCCACCCTGGCCGACGGTCTGCTGATCGGCGTCGCCCGCTGGCTCGATATTCATCAAGTGGCCAATAAAACGCGCTGGCCGAAGCTCGCCGCGCTGAGAAGCCGCATTGAAGCCGACCCTGCGGTTATCTACGCGACGGCGCTGGAAAGTGGTGAAATACCACGCGGTAACGGCGCCTGCACCGGTCATGTTGAACTGGCCGAGGTCATCGAGCGATTTGGCGTGATATCACAACCCAGCGTGCAACCGGTGCTGGTCAGCGGAACCCCCTGACCGCTCCCGCGATGCGGCTACGGTCATCTAAAAAAGCCCGCAATGACGCGGGCTTGATTATTGCTACCAACGTTGAGCGTTCAGCATCGGGATACTATGCCCCGGTTTAACCTCGACAGGCGTTTCCCATTACCAATCAACCGCCGTTGCCCGGTTCCAGGATGTTAAGCCACTGCCGTTTCCAAAGATATCTGGGGTAAGCACGCGATACGCATGGGAGAAAATCTGCGTTATTCAGCGAGGTATCAACGATAGATAATGTGGATATCCGCCGAGGACATATTTTCATCCGCAATGCTGATTCGTCATACAGGGGCCAGGCTGTCTTGCTACGGAGGTTCGCTTTCATTTCTCTAGGGATCCCTCAATCCTTTTGGCAGCAAGTAAGGGCAAAGGGTGAGCGTTGCTTCGATGTAAAAGCCTCACTCCCCCATTAGGAGAAAGTGAGGAATTACCAAGCCAACTTAGAACCAGGCCTCAAACATGCCACCGATATTCAGCGAATCCAGCCGCTGGTCGCTGGTGCCGTCTATCTTGGCAGTATGCCGGTTATCCACCTGGCCACCGGTGGCATAGAAGCGTAGCATCGGGCGGAATTCTGGCCCCATACCTATGGAAATATTTTGCGACAGCGTCAGCTTCCAGCCCTTGTTATCCCCACCCCGATCGTAGTCCACCCGCTGGTAGCCCGCTTCCAGCCAGGTGGAGTGCACGTCGTTCCAAAAGTACATCGGCCGCACTATGGCACCGTAGTTTTTACGGTTATCGGCGTTGTCCCTGCCGTTATCATAGTCGTGGAAGGCCAGCAGATATTCTACCTGCGCCTGCCGGGTGAATTTATGACTGCCCTCAAAGCTGGCGTAAACCGTGGTCAGGTCGTCGGTTTTGTTGTAGACGCTGTTATCCGAATTGTCGGAGTAGCGCAGAATGATCTTGTTCACCCCGCTGTCGTTGGTGTGACTTAATACCAGCCCGCCCTGCCAGGCATCGAGTCGCTCGTCACTATCCACCGCTTTCGAGTCAAAGCCGTAGTTGGCATACACTTCGACGTCGATCGGCCCGGCCTTGATGCCGTGGGTTTTGGTGGTCAGCGCGTAGTGGCCGTTGTCGCCGGTGTCGGAGCTGCCGGTACAGGTGATGCGTGATGGGTTGGTTTCGTCAGCCATCACTTCCGGGCTACAGGATTTCACCTGCGACACCGTCGCCACGTCAAACAGTACGCCACCAATATCAAAATTCTTCACCCCGGCTCCCTGGCCGTCGTGGTTCATCCAGAAGTAGTCGTTGATGCCCTGTTGCGGACGTTGGTGGAAGTCTCGCCCTGCCCAGATATAGGCATTCGGGTTCGATTCGAGGACATTGGTAACGCCGACGTAAGCCTTTTTCAGGTTCACTTCGTCGCTCCAGTGATCAAACATGACGTTAAGATCCCAGATGGCCCCTTGGCTGCTTTTGAAGGCCTTGCTGAGCTGGAATTCGCCGCCGTTGCTTTCATTACCCAGACGACCGATCGCCGAGGCGCCGTTATAGGAACCGTCGACGCCGACATATTTCTGGTCGCCGGTCTGGATGTGAGCGCCATAACGGGCGTAGCCGCTGAACTTGAGGCCAAATGGAATCGCTAAATCCGGCGAACCCGCAGTAGTTTGCGGGTCGGTAATCACATCGACCTTTTTATCGGCGGCGGCGGTGATTTTCGCCTGCCGTTCGGCCAATGCTTTATCAACCGCTTTAGCGACGATGGCGTCAATCTGTTCCTGAGTGAATTCTTGAGCCAGTACGGAAATAGGGCTCAGCGCGGTGATAACCGCCATAGCTAAATGAATTTTTTTTACAGTTTTCATGGCTATCTCAAATTAATTATTTTCTCAGAAAAAATAACCATCCAGTTCTGGTGTAAATAGCAATAACGCCACCAAAACAAGCTGATTTTATTTTTATTTCGCAGAGGTACAGTTAAATGATTGGCGTGATGCGTATCTCCATAGTCAGAGTAATGAAATATGAGTATTGATAATGGTGAATGCTCTATTCTGCCAATTCACGCGTCAGCAAGGCGTTCGTCAGATAATTCCGTGGGTATGGCATAATCAATATCACAGGCTGGCGCGTCTCGCCCGCAGCCTGCCCAAGCAGTGGAGTTTGCGCCCGGTGCGCCTGGCGGGGTAGCCATCGGCTTTCCGCAGCAGGTTTCAGGCGCCCCCTCGCCTTTAGGCAGCCCATGAGCGCCGAACGGTAGCAACCCCCTTCCTTATTTTGATGGCCGGGCGTTGCAGCTATTACCTGAGTTCACGCTTTAGTCTTTAATTAAATCGTGATTCACCGGCTTCCCAGCTATAGGTGTCATTGGCCATTAACGTGTCACCCAGTTCCTGATAATCGAAATTATAAAACTCTGCGCTGGCTGCATAACCAGAGTAGTCGACTACCGCAAGGCCAACGAATGCCCCGGTGAAGAACCCACCATAACTTTGTAGTACGTAATCGTCTGAGAGAATTGCGGCATCCAATTGGACAGGAATTTCAGTGAAGCTCATTCCGTCAAAACTGTACTCATAAGAATAGCTTTGCTTTCTAACCTTGGTGCGAAACCAGACATACTCGGTGCCTTCCGGGATATTGATTGCTTTATCCTTCAGGTATGAGGTGTATTTCCCTCGATTATTCTCGCCTACTTCGATGACCGAACCATTAATTTCATTCCAGGTAATGAAAACAAAGCTCCAGTGACGATCGTTATAATAATTCGTCAAGCCCGCCATTTGTTGGTAATTAAATGGATTGAACTTCACTTTGACTTGAGCATTAAAATAAAAGGCTTGCCAGCGCCGGGCAATAAGCGAGAGGTCGTGCGTATTCGCTAAAGAACCTTGACCAATTAACATCAATTTTCCATCGCCAGTTGTTCCCATTTTTTCGCTGAACGGGACACGAAGCGTATTCCAGTTAAGATCGAGTGTCGCAGTTGTAAACTCATCTTGCTGACTATGATCTTTTGCACTTTGGGTATAAACAGCGCCCTTTGGCCCTTCGACAAAGGTTTTTCCGCCGTGGCCTCCCACAATGCGTGGCCAGCCGTCTTCATCCCAAAAAACTTTCTGAATAGACGTTTCTCTGCCAAGGGTTGACCAACCACGAGGATCGTAGACAGACTCACCAGCATGATTCCAGGGACGAGCGCAGAGTGAGGCGTAATACCATTCCCCTTCGGGGGTTGAAACCAAGCTGCCATGCCCCTGTTTTTGGATGTAGCTGTCTGGGGTATCTACGTTAGTCAGGAAAACCTCCCCTGGCGCTGTTTCAAAGCTGTTGGCATCCAGGGTTTGGGAACGAGCAACCACCTCCTGGTGGGTAAATACCGTTCCCCCCTGAGCGGCAAAAAGATAGTAATACCCGTTCAGTTTGTAGAGATGGGGCCCCTCAACCAGTGCAACGGCAGTACCGCGATAAATGGTACGCGCTGTTTCTGGTTTCAACTTCAGCGTCTTTGGATCAAACTCGGTTAACGTAATGCCATTAAACGGGTGATGGTACTCGCGATGGTCCCAGGTTTGCTGGACCAAATATTTACGGCCATCATCGTCATGAAACAGTGAAGCATCAAAACCGACGCCATTAAGTTTGATGGGATCGCTCCATGGACCGCGAATATCCGTTGCGGTGGTCAGGTAGTTTGTCATGTCTTTAAAGGCACCTTCGGTGATTTTCACATCCGTATAAACCAACCAGAATTTACCATCGGCATAAGAGAGCGCCGGGGCCCAAATCCCCCCTGACGAAGGGTTGCCCTTCATATCTAAAAGAGCGGTTGTCGACAATGGAGCGGGAAGAAGATTCCAGTGCTCCAGGTCTTTTGACTCATGTAAACGGACACCAGGGAACCACTCAAATGTCGAGTTTGCGATATAGTAAGTATCCTCTACACGGATAATACTTGGATCGGCGTTGAAGCCAGGCAGTATAGGGTTTTGAATAAGGGACATGGCGTTTACCTTTTTTAATTAATTTCTTTTTGCGTATTTATCAAAAAAATAATTTATAACTATATACGAATCTCATCAAGACGACGGTTGATATCCGTGATGTTTTTATCGGTGATTGGATATAACTGAATGACGATCATCGACACAAAGGCTAAAACTATCGGGATCCAAATGGCTGTCATATTTATGCCGGCAATAGCATTTGCATGTTGCTGTACACCGGTTTCGTTAAAGCCATACGCGGCCAGCAGCCAAAGTGGCACGGCACCACCAATGGTAAAACCAATCTTGAAAAACAGTCCCATAATGGCATTGATTATTGCGGCATTGCGCTTGCCTGATGTTAATTCACCATAGGCAATCACTTCTGGCACCAGTGCCCACATAAAGCCGGTAGCCGACGTTAAGCCCCATTGCTTAATAAATGTCGCGATATAAGCCAGCCAGAGCTCATCATGCATTCCATCAAGTGACCAAATGTACGTCAAAAACTCACCCACAATAAACATGCCAAGGAAAAGATGGAAGAAACCTTTTTTACCAAATACTTTCTTGAGTCGTGGCCAGAAAACGGGGAATACGATACCTGGAATTGAGGCAACCAGGCCAACGGCACCCATCCATTCTGAATGGCCGACCACGTACTGATTGAAAAAGCCATTAACCGTGTTCATGAAAAACATGAAGGTAAAAGCCAGCATGAAAAAAAGTCCAAGAACGACAAGCGGTCGATTATTTTTGAGTTCAAGGAACAAATCTGTCGCTTTTACGTTGGCAGATTGTTCTACTGTCGCGACCACGCGTTCTTTTGTTAATTTATAGCAGAGTAAAAGTGCCACGGCCCCGATAATCATATAAACCGAGTAAACGCCAAACCAGGCATAACTCGCTGATGGATCGGTATAATTACCCAGATTGAGTTCAAGCCCAAAAAATCCGGTATCTTTGAGGCTCCGATCTTTTGGCGCAGCCATTTGTACAAACATTGGAAATAGCGTATAGACCAGAAGATTGGCACTATTGGCCAACATCATTCGCGTGCTGGTCAGTTTATCAATAGATTCAGGATCTCTGGTTAATGACGCATTAAGCGAACCATAAGGAATATTCACAACCGAATAAACCAAATCCAGTGCCAGATACACGATAAAGGCAAAAGGAACCGAGCCTCTGACTTCAGGAATAGGAGCAAAAAGCAAGGCAGAAAGAATAACGAGTGGGATTCCTGCTCTTAACAGCCAAGGACGATACTTTCCGGCGGCTGAAATCCTTTTGTCAACAAAAGTCCCCACCATGGGATCCCAAAAGACATTGATGATTCTGACAAAAAGAAATATAAAACCGGCAGCGGCGGTGCTGATGGTATTTACAGTCAGCATGTGAAGAGCAAGAAAACCGCCGATGGTGCCAAAAACCAGGTTTTGGGCAAAGTCACCCATGCCATAACCAATGCGTTCGCCACGCGTTAGTTTATGGTACTCATCATGCCGACTTTGCATTATGTTTCCACTCATTTTAATCACATCTCCTGCCTATTTTGTGAATGCGGAATACTTTCTGACACAGATTACATCAGGGGATCTATTACGTTTTTATATTTATTAATTATGTTTTTTTATTTCCGTGAGCATTGTGACAAAGGTCTTGTATAGGTCATCTATCCACTGTGCTGGCTGGCGACTAACTAGCAATATTCCCAGTGGTTTAACGCACCTGACAAACCGGAATTTTTAATCCCTGGTCACCTAGCGCGGTAAAAGCAAACGATCCGACTGGTTATTAATGTGCTAAATAGATTAACGTATTTTTTGAGATATGGTTCACATTTGAGTATTCTCTTAATCACAGAGTGAAATAACGTAATTGAGCAACCAGCCGGAAAAATACAGGATGATGTCGCATTTTTTATTTTCCGCTGCCAAATTACGGAGTTCATTATGCAACCCCTTGTCCTTCAACCTGAGCACGTAAGTTTTGCAGCTTCGGCAGCCTGGCCGTGCCGATTGCAAAGGGTGAAAACACCTTGCTGAAGTCGCGCTTCAGCAGCAGGCACGGGGTAGTTTTCCCCAACGTCATGCACGTTTTTTGTAGCTAACGGGGTGAAAGTGGTCCATATCCGAGGCCTGTAATCAGATCCAGGGATGAATCTACTCCCCTGATTCGGGATAGCTTATGGTCTCTTTTGAGAAAGTTATGAAAATTAAAATCCTGTACAAGCAGTGTATGAACAACCGGGCGCTCGCCAGGAAACGGGGTATAAGGACTATCGATCAGAGTCGATTTGTCTGCTTGCATATTGGTATCCGATGCCATTCACCTCAACGCCGTGCCCGCTAAAGGGTAGCATCGTTGAGCGCGAGACCTCGTGGCAAGGCATATTGGCATTGATATATCGGCCATGTCGCAGCGATAAAATATCGATGCTCGCAGCCGAAAAGATCCCAGTGATAAGCATAGGCAACGACGATTACGTTGAACCGTCTGGCCTACTTCACTGGTCTAGTGAGACGCTAACGACACCGCCGACACGCGAACGTGGTCAATATCGAAGCCAGAAACTGGCCCGGATGCTGTAAATTTGAGTTGCAGCACCCGAGCCAGGGGGTAGGATTAGGCCGGGAGAAGTTGCGAGCCCCTCAAAAGGCGAGACTCCGACTTCCAGCCGCTAGAGCGAGGTTCAGTTCTTGGAATTTTTCTCCGGATTAAAACCGTCCCAGTTCTCGAACACGTCCATGAATCCCGGAACCGTCTTCTCACGGTTCCAGTCGCGCTGTAGCTCGCACCAGAGCATCGTCCTGCTGATCATCTTGGCGCCGGCCTGCTCAACGCGGCGAAGGCCCATTTCATGGGCGGTCGTCGAGGTGCCGCCGACGGCGTCCGCGACAACATAAACCTCGTACCCCTCCTTCAGAGCGTCGAGCGCAGGGAAGGTAAGGCATACTTCCGTCCAGAGCGCGGTCATGATCAGCTTCTTGCGACCGGTCGCTTCGACAGCTTTCTTAAAGTCCCGGTCTTCCCAGGCGTTGATCGAAGTACGGTCAATCACCGGAGTCTTTGGCAGCAGGTCCATCAAGGGCTGGATAGGCGGCTTGTTCTTGCCGGTAGCAATGTTCACAGCCGTATGGACGATCGGCACATTGTAGTTGAGCGCCGCCTTGACACTGTGGACGATATTGAAGACCAACTCTTCCTGCGGCATCGAACGGATCGAGCTGACCTGGACTGGCTGATAGTCGATCAGAAGGAACGCGCAATTTTCCGGGGTCAGTAGGTGGTCAGAATTGGGATCACGAATAGGTTCGCTGGCCATTAGCTCTCTCTCTTTCTCGTTGCAGACAAATTTTGACTGGCCGTGGTCGCGACCAGCCGACGGATAGGACGTTTCGTTGGATTCAACGACTACGGCCCCTGGCTGAAATCCACCAAACACGATTTCAGTAATTGCTTAAAAGGTCGACGCCCGACGCGCCTGACAGAATGGCTCGCATACCAATCACCATCACGTCTTGGCCTGGCCTGCTATGAGCGCAATTGACACACCCGCCTCCTTTGGCGTCGATTGGCGATGCTCCGGCCAATGTGGCCTAATCAACAACCGCCGCGCCCCTGGCGCTGCTGAATTTGAACTACCTAACCTGTCGTATCGAAGCGCGTATTCTTACGGCGATTGACCAAGACTGCGACGGTGGAAAACAGCACCCCTACTATCCAAAATATCGGGCCAAGTGCTCCTGGCCACCAGGGCATATAACCCGGCACCAGAACAAAGGCGATAAAACCAATATCTGTTGCGCTCACAACAACGAGATTGGTCCACCAGGCGCGAACATCGTTGCGCCAGTTGAAGACGGTAGCGACGCTTGCTATCGTCGCGAAGCAGAGCAGATTCCAAGCGTCCTGCTGAACACGCCCGCTTGCCATGCCTGGCGGCATGGATAGCCCCAGCTTGTATACCAACCACGCCGCCTGGAAGTGGAGAAGAGCCCAGATAAAGTACGCGAGCGCCCCCGCCCTAGCGAGCAAAGTGGCCAGCGCAGCTTGCTGTGATGCCATCGTAGTGCTTGTCATTATTGCGTGCCCCCAGGCAACGTTTCATGAGAGTGTTAGATTTTATTCTCAGGCGATATTTCGATTGCGACAATCCCAATTCTGGAGAATTCATTGTTCTCAATTAGGCATCGATATAGGTGTGGCGCAGAGCCCAGCAGACAATTACAGCGAACAGGTATGTTTCTCAGTCCCGCCATTTGAGAGCATTCGCTATTTGCTCTCAATTTCGGTGCAGTAACCATTGACATGGTTCCCCGTTTGGCATTAATCAATTAAATAGTCAACGAAAAGGCATGCTTGGGATAGCAGAGGATTGAAGTGCAATGACCGATCGCTTCGAGGAATTGAAAACGTATGTTGCTGTCGTAGAGGCAGGGGGTTTTGCTGCCGCTTCAAGACGCCTCACCCTGGCCAAATCTGCGATCAGCCGTCGCGTACGCGATCTGGAGACGCGGCTTGGATCTCCGCTCATGAATCGAAGCACCCGGCAGATCCACCTGACAGATGCAGGACAGGAGTTCTATGAACAAGCCAGGCGCATACTTGCCGAGCTGAATGATGCGGAAAATGCCGTTAGCGAAAAGCATACGGACTTGCAGGGACGGTTACGGATTTCTGCTCCTGTCTCGCTTACAGCGCACTGCCTTATCCGGGTAATTGATCGGTTTGTTACGGCTAATCCAAGACTGTCACTGGAATTCGATACAGACGATAAGATGACTGACATCATTCGCGATGGCTTTGACCTTGCGATCAGAATCGCTAACTTGCGGGACTCCTCCTTGATTGCGCGACGAATTACCACCGTTCGCCACGTATGTTGCGCAAGCCCATCGTTGCTCGAACGCTACGGTCGCCCGAATCAGGTAGATGATTTGGCGGCAATGCCCGGTATCCGTTACAGCAATGTCGAGGAAAGTCGCTATTGGAGCTTCTCTAACGATCGCGCACCAATAATGAAGTCACAGCTCTGTTTCTCCAACGGTGATGCTATTCGCGAAGCTGCTATCGCCGGTCTAGGCGTAGCCATGTTGCCGACATTCATCGCTCATGACGCGATCCGCAGAGGCGAACTCGAAATTGTACTGCGTGAGCATATGCGCCCTCCCATAGGCATGTATGCAGTTTTTCCTTCATCTAAACAGATACCTGCGAAAATCCGCGCATTTATTGATTTTTTGCTCGCCAATTTGGGGGATGAGCCGTTTTGGGATCGAGATATATTGTCGAGGGCAGAGATTAACCGGTTTTCAACAAATGGGGGCAGTTTGACGGTTAAGCGATCGTGATCCTTCACCGTCTCCCAATCGTCCACCCGCCGTGCACCGACGCGGAAAGCCGCTGTCCCAGCCGCTGCTCGAGCAGCGGTTTCCACGGCATCAGTCTAAACCCATGCCATTATCGAGTTGGCATAGCGCCTTCTGGCGCGCCTGAGGCGAAATCTTCAGGGCCTCCCGGTTCAACGTACCCACGGACATACTGTTGAAAGGGCTTCAAATTATGGTATTGGATTACTTAGGCTAGGCAAAAATCTTCATGCACCATGAAAAATGCCATTAATAACGTAATCACATCATTAATGGCATTATTTTATTTAATCAGAACAAAAGATTGGGAGAAACCCTACTCCCACTCGATGGTCGCCGGTGGTTTGCCGCTGATGTCGTACACCACGCGAGAAATGCCGTCGACTTCGTTGATGATGCGGTTGGAAACGCGGCCGAGGAACTCGTACGGCAGGTGTGCCCAATGCGCGGTCATAAAGTCGATGGTTTCTACCGCACGCAGCGACACCACCCAGTCATATTTGCGGCCGTCGCCCATCACGCCAACGGAACGCACCGGCAGGAACACGGTGAACGCCTGGCTGACCTTGTTGTACAGATCGGCTTTGTGCAGCTCTTCGATGAAGATCGCGTCGGCACGGCGCAGCAGGTCGCAGTACTCTTTCTTCACTTCGCCCAGCACGCGCACGCCCAGACCCGGCCCCGGGAATGGGTGACGATACAGCATGTCGTACGGCAGGCCCAGTTCCAGGCCGATCTTGCGCACTTCGTCCTTGAACAGCTCTTTCAGCGGCTCGACCAGGCCCAGCTTCATCTCTTTCGGCAGGCCACCCACGTTGTGGTGCGATTTGATCACGTGCGCCTTGCCGGTGGCTGAGGCGGCGGATTCGATCACATCCGGGTAAATGGTGCCTTGCGCCAGCCATTTGACTTCGCTCTGCTTGCAGGCTTCTTCGTCGAACACTTCGACGAATACCCGGCCAATGATCTTGCGCTTGGCTTCCGGCTCATCCACGCCGGCCAGCGCGCTCAGGAAGCGCTCTTCGGCAGGAACATGCACGATGTTCAGACCAAAATGATCGCCGAACATTTCCAGTACCTGATCGGCTTCGTTCAGGCGCAGCAGGCCGTTATCAACGAACACGCAGGTCAGGCGCTTGCCGATGGCGCGGTGCAGCAGCATCGCGGTCACCGAGGAGTCTACGCCGCCGGACAGGCCGAGGATCACATGATCTTCGCCTACCTGCTCACGGATGCGCTCTACCGCGTCTTCGATGATGGTGGCCGGCGTCCACAACGCTTCACAACCACAGATGTCCAGCACGAAGCGCTCCAGCATGCGCTGGCCCTGACGGGTGTGCGTCACTTCCGGGTGGAACTGCACGCCGTAGAAACGTTTTTCTTCGTTGGCCATAATGGCGAACGGACAGGTGTCGGTGCTGGCAACGGTAACAAAATCGGCCGGAATGGCAGTCACTTTGTCGCCGTGGCTCATCCATACGTCCAGCAGCGGCTTGCCGCTGGCGCTAACGGCATCTTCGATATCACGGATCAGGGCGCTCTGGGTGGTCACTTCCACCTGCGCATAACCGAACTCGCGCTCGCTGGAGCCTTGCACGTGGCCGCCCAGCTGCATCGCCATGGTTTGCATGCCGTAGCACACGCCCAGCACCGGTACACCGGCGGTGAACACGTATTCTGGTGCGCGCGGGCTGTTGAGCTCGGTGGTGCTTTCCGGGCCACCGGACAGAATGATGCCGCTTGGATTGAATTCGCGGATCTGCTCTTCCGTCACGTCCCAGGCCCACAGCTCACAGTAAACGCCGATTTCACGTACGCGGCGAGCCACCAATTGGGTGTACTGCGAACCGAAGTCCAGAATAAGAATGCGATGCTTATGGATATTTTGTGTCATGTGAGGCGAATTCCAGCAACAGAGAAAAAGGAGAAAATCTAAATCGTCAGGGCGATCCCCGTCGGCGAGGCCCGGCGTGATGCCGGGCCAGCCTCTGAAATCAACCCATACGGTAGTTTGGTGACTCTTTGGTAATGGTCACGTCATGCACATGGCTTTCCTGAATACCGGCACCGCTGATGCGCACGAACTCCGCTTTGGTACGCAGTTCGTCGATGGTGGCGCAGCCGGTCAACCCCATGCAGGAGCGCAGGCCGCCCATTTGCTGGTGTACGATGGCTTTCAGCATGCCCTTGTAGGCCACGCGGCCTTCGATGCCTTCCGGCACCAGTTTGTCCGCCGCGTTGTCGGTCTGGAAGTAACGATCCGAAGAGCCTTTGGACATCGCACCCAGCGAGCCCATGCCGCGATAGGACTTGAACGAACGCCCCTGATACAGTTCGATTTCGCCCGGCGATTCTTCGGTACCGGCCAGCATCGAACCCACCATGACGCAGGAAGCACCCGCGGCGATGGCCTTGGCGATATCGCCAGAGAAACGGATACCGCCATCGGCGATAACCGGGATACCGGTGCCTTCCAGCGCTTCTACCGCGTCAGAAATTGCGGTGATCTGCGGTACGCCCACGCCGGTGACGATACGGGTAGTACAGATTGAGCCAGGGCCAATACCCACTTTCACCGCGCTGACGCCGGCTTCCACCAGCGCTTTGGCGCCGGCTGCGGTCGCCACGTTGCCGCCGACGATTTGCAGATCCGGGTATTTGGCGCGGGTTTCACGAATACGCTGTAACACGCCTTCGGAATGGCCATGGGAGGAGTCGATCAGCAACACATCAACGCCTGCGGCCACCAGCGCATCGATACGCGCTTCATTGCCGGCACCGGCGCCGACCGCAGCGCCTACGCGCAGACGGCCGTGTTCGTCTTTACAGGCGTTGGGCTTGCGCTCTGCCTTTTGGAAATCCTTGACGGTGATCATGCCGAGCAGATGGAAACTGTCATCCACCACCAGCGCTTTCTCAACGCGTTTTTCGTGCATTTTTTGCAGCACGACTTCACGCGCTTCGCCTTCCTTGACCGTTACCAGACGGTCTTTCGGCGTCATCACGGCGGTGACCGGCTGGTTGAGGTCGGTCACGAAGCGAACGTCGCGGCCGGTAATGATGCCGACCAGTTCGTTGTCTTCAGTGACTACCGGATAGCCGGCAAAGCCGTTACGAGCAGTCAGCTCTTTGACTTCTTGCAGCGTGGTGGATGGGGTAACGGTCTGCGGGTCGGTGACTACGCCGCTTTCATGTTTCTTCACGCGGCTGACTTCTTCAGCCTGACGCTCAATGGACATGTTTTTGTGAATGAAGCCGAGGCCGCCTTCCTGCGCCAGCGCGATGGCCAGGCCGGATTCGGTGACGGTATCCATCGCTGCGGACAGCATAGGGATATTCAGGCGGATAGTTTTGGTCAGCTGAGTGCCTAATTCTGCAGTGTTAGGCAGAACCGTGGAGTGGGCTGGAACCAGGAGAACGTCGTCAAACGTCAGAGCTTCTTTAGCGATACGTAGCATGGGCAATATCTCACCAGGGTGGATGCGGAAAAGATAAAATATTGCCGCGGCATTATACAGAGCGTAATCGGTTGCCTCCAGCACTTTCTTACAAAAACTCTTGATTACCTGTTTGAGGCATGTAGTATCGACCAATTAAGTGGTTGTTTTGGAATTTGATCTGGGTCACATGTCACTACCTACCTCTCCGTCCATTTTTACCGTAAGCCGCCTGAACCAGACGGTTCGACAACTGCTGGAAATGGAAATGGGGCATATTTGGCTCTCGGCCGAGATCTCGAACCTCTCCCAACCGGCTTCCGGCCACTGGTATTTTACCTTGAAGGACGATCGCGCTCAGGTTCGCTGCGCGATGTTCCGTAACGCCAATCGCCGCACCACCTTTCGCCCACAGAACGGCCAGCAGGTATTGGTTCGCGCCAGCATCACGCTGTATGAACCGCGCGGCGATTACCAGCTGATAGCCGAAAGCATGCAGCCGGCCGGTGATGGTCTGCTGCAACAGCAGTTCGATCAGCTTAAACAGCGTTTGTCTGCCGAAGGGCTGTTCGATCAGCAGTTCAAACAGCCGTTGCCAAGCCCGGCACGCCGCGTCGGGGTGATCACCTCCTCCAGCGGCGCCGCACTGCACGATATTCTGCAGGTATTACAGCGGCGCGATCCGTCTTTGCCGATTGTCATCTACCCGACCCCGGTACAGGGAGCGGAAGCGCCGTTGAACATCGTGCGTGCGATAGAAACCGCCAACCGCCGCGACGAATGTGACGTGTTGATCGTCGGCCGTGGCGGCGGTTCACTGGAAGATCTGTGGAGCTTTAACGATGAACGGGTGGCGCGGGCAATTTTCGCCAGCCGCATTCCGATTGTCAGCGCCGTCGGCCATGAAACCGACGTCACCATCGCCGATTTTGTTGCCGACCTGCGCGCCCCGACTCCCTCAGCAGCGGCGGAGCTGGTCAGCCGCAATCAGCTGGAGCTGTTGCGTCAGTTGCAATCACAGCAGCAGCGGCTGGAAATGGCGATGGATTACTATCTGGCACAGCGTCAGCAGCAGTTTAGCCGTATCAACCACCGTTTGCAGCAGCAGCATCCGCATCTGCGCCTGGCGCGGCAGCAAACGCTGCTGCTGAAACTGCAACGCCGGTTGGAAGATGGCATGCAACATCAGCTGCGACTCTCGTCGCGCCGCAGCGAACGCGCCCAGCAACGGCTGGCGCAAACGCAGCCGCTGGGCCGCATCCATCGTTATCAGCAGCGGGTGCAGCAGCAGGAATACCGCCTGCAGCAGGCGCTGGAACGCCAGCTCAATGCCTATCGTCAGCGTTTTGGCGTCGCCTGCAGCCAGCTGGAAGCGGTCAGCCCACTGGCGACGCTGGCACGCGGCTACAGCGTGACGCAAACCCCGCGCGGCGAGGTGCTGAAAACCACCCAACAGACGCAGGTCGGCGAAATGCTGAAAACCCGTTTGCAGGACGGCTGGATCGAAAGCGAAGTGAAAACCGTCACCAAAGCGAAAAAGCCGCGCAAAAAACGCGCGGCCGACTAGTCTGTTTGGGCGCCTGGCGCGCCCTCTGCCCTCACCTCAGCTTGAATACCGCTGCCGGCTCGCCGTTGATCCACAGTTGGCGCTGTTCGCCTGCCGGCAACGTCACCGCCAGTTGCTGCCATGCCGGCCGGAAACGCCCCTCGGTGCTGATGGCAAGATCGATACGGCTAGTAGTGCAGTGCATCTGCCAACGCAGCCACAGCGCGTTACCCTGCTGCCATGCATCGCTCACACCGTCGTCTTCAAACAGCAGACCCGAACATTCGCCACGCATCAGCGGGAACAGCTTCAGTTCACGCCGATCGTCGGCCGCCACGTCCACGTGCGCCAGACGCTGCGACAGCGGAATGGCGCTCCCGGCGCGCGCCAGCAACGGCAGGCGCTCCAGCGGCGCTTCCAGCACGATACTCTGCCCGCCGCCGTACCATTGGCCGCTGTAGTAGCAGTACCAGCCTTCGCCGTTGTCTGGCAGATACACCGTGCGTTGCCGCTGCCCCGGCTCTACCACGCTGGCCACCAGCAGATCCCGGCCGATCAGGAAGTCGTCGGTTTCGCGCCAGGTATGCGCATCGTGTTCATGATCGAGAAACGTCGGCCGCAGCATCGGTTCATCATCGACGCTGGCCTGCCATAGCAGGGTGTAAAAATAAGGCATCAGGCGGTAACGCAGGTTAATGGCGTCGCGGATCATCGGTGTCACCGCCGGGTACATCCACGGTTCGTTTACCGTGGCGTCATCATTCCACGAATGAATGGTAAAGCGCGGATGCATTACGCCGTTTTGTACCCAACGCACAAACAGCTCGGCGTCCGGCTTGTCGCCGGAGAAGCCGCCGACGTCATGACCGACGTTGTACAAACCCGACAGGCTCATGCCCAGCCCCATCCGGGTGTTATAACGCAGAGTCTGCCAGTTGGTGCGATTGTCGCCGCTCCAGGTCTGCACGTAGCGCTGCATACCGGCACAACCGGAGCGGGAAATCAGATACGGCCGCATCCCTGGCGCAAACTGCTGCTGGGCTTCCATTGACGCGCGCATCATCAGCAACGGCATCACCGGCCGGATATGCTTGATGGCAATCGGCCGGCCAAAGCCATGGCAGCGCGCCTCGCCATCCCATACTTCATACTCGTTGTTGTCGTTCCAGGTCGAGTCAATGCCCATTTCCAGCAGTTGCTGCGTCACGCCCTGCTGCCACCAGCGCACCGTCGCCGGGTTGGTGAAATCAAGGTGCGATCCTTCGTCGTCCCAAAAACTCGAACGCTCCGGCGCATCGCTTTGCGAGTCGCGAATGAACAGCCCCTGCTCCGCCACCGCCGCATACTGCGGATGGTCCTGCAACAGACACGGCTTGATATTGGCCGCCAGCTTCAGACCGGCGTGGTGAAACGCCTGGCTCAGCTGTTGCGGCTGCGGCACCTTGTCGTAGTTCCAGTTAAAAACATAACGTTTATTGCCAATCGAGGTATAGCCGGAGGAGAGCTGGAACGAATCGCATGCAATATCATGCTGTTGGCACAGCTGAATAAACTGTTGCAGTTGCACTTGCGCATCCGGCGCATCGGTGTAATGCATGGTCGAGCCGCTGTAACCCAGGCTCCATTTGGGCCCGAACAGCGTCTTGCCGGTCAGCCGCACAAATGCCTTGGTGACGTCCAACACCTGCGGCCCGAGGAACAGGTAATAATCCAGATCCCCCGCTTCGGCCTGATAGCGGCGGTAGGCCAGGTGATAGTTATCGATCTCATTGCCCAGATCCAGCCAGCAACTGCTCAGATTGTCGTAAAACAGGCCAAAGCTGACCTCTTGCCGCCGGGTAATGGTAAACGGAATGTGCTTATACAGCGGATCGGTACTGGCGGCGTTATAGCCCATGGCATCGAGATTGCGCATTTCGAAACGGCGGCCGCTGCGTTCCAGATCGCCGGCCTTTTCACCCAGTCCATAATAACGGTCGCCGGTCAAACGCCGCTGATAGTGCGCCACGCCGTCACCCTGTGGATTGAGCATATAGGCGCTGGTTGGGCGATCCGCCGCCAACGGCTGCCATTGCCCTGCGGCATCGCAATACTCCCATTCCAGCCACAGCGGTTGATGCACGGTCACGCGCAGCGAACCGGTCGACAGCGTCAGCCGATCGTCCTGCTGCTGCAATTGATAACCCGGCAGGCTAAAGCCTTCCACGCTCTGCCGATCGCGCCCCTGCCACGGCACGTCGTTTTCCGGCGCGATGCTCCAGGTACGGTCGAGCGCCAGTTCACCGTTACGTTTCACCAATACCCGGAACAGGCCATTCTCCAGTACGTACAGGCAAAACAGATGACGTTCATCCACCCGCAGTTCGATGCGGTCAGCGTATTGTCCTGCCAGTACCCAGTTTTTTAACGTTTTCATAAGCATCCGTATTACTGATTAAGAGTTTTTTTCTTACCGCGTTCGGCGATCAACGCCACCAGGAACACCGCGCCGATCAGATCAAAAAAGCCCATCGCCACAAACAGCGGGCTAAAGCCTACGGTGTCGGACACCGCACCAATCAACAGCGTGAACAGGAAGCTGGCGATCCAGGCGCTGGAACCGCGCATGCCGTTGACCGTCGCCATCTGGTTTTTGTCGAACGATTCCACTACCAGCGCGCTCAACATGCAGGAGATCACCTGATGGCCGAAACCGCCGATCGAAATCAGCAGGATCGCCAGATAGGGATCTTTGGTGATCGCCACAAACGCCAGCGACAACATCATGAAGGCTCCGGTAACCGAACTGGCCACTACCGAGTTAACGCGCGTGCAGCCAAACCATTTACGATACAGGGTGGTGAGATAACCGCTGGCCACGCTGCCGATGTCTGCCGCCAGGAACGGCAGCCAGGCGAACATCGCGATCTGCTTGAGATCCATGCCTCGTTCGGTCGCCAGATACAGCGGAACCCAGAAGCTGAATACCGCCCAGGCCGGTTCAGCCAGAAACGCTGGAATGGCAATGCCGTAAAACTTCTTGTTTTTGCACAGGATGGCGAGGGATTTAAAGAATGGCAGCTTGGGCAGCTCCGGCTCATTGTCTTCGCGGATCAGCGCCAGTTCCTGCTGGCTCAGGTTCGGGTGCCGCTGCGGCTCATGATAGAACAGCCACCACAGCACCACCCAGGCCATCGCCAGGATGCCGGAAAACAGGAATGCCCCCTGCCAGCCAAACGAAACGTGGGCAATAACGATGATTGGCGGTGCCAGCATGGCGCCAATGGAAAAGCCGACCCCAGCCCAACCGGCGGCAATCGGACGTTCCTTTTTTGGGAACCATTCGGAAATCGCCTTGGCATTGGCCGGGGTAGCGGCGGCTTCGGCGCTGCCCATGAAGAAGCGCAGGATTGCCAGTTGCAACCAACTGCCAGCGCCAGCGTGCAACATGCACACCACCGCCCAGACGCTGGCGCAAATCAGGAAGCCCATCTTCAGCCCAATCACGTCAATCAGCCAGCCGCAGATCGGCTGGAACACCGTATAGGCCAATTGGAACGACGCCACCACCCAGGAATACTGCTCGGTGGTCATGTTCAGACTGGTTTTCAGCTCTGGTGCCAAAATGCCAAGCGAATTACGGGTAATGTAGTTTACCGTAACGCCCAGCAGGAACAGCGCCAGCATCCACCAGCGCAATGCTTTGAATTTGCGTCGTGCGCTATGCGCGACGTTGTGGTTAATTTCAACACTCATCTCTCTGCTCCGTGGCGATTGCCGTGAAAACAAGCGCCTTATAGTGGGTACATTTGTTTTTCGGAGGGATTAACAGTCGCTGTGACGCCCGCCGCGCTGCTACAACAATCCTGGGAATAAAGCCTGTGTTATTGTTAACTTTTCCTGCCAATTGGACTGATAACTCAGTTAAATTGGTGTACCAAAACAGACTAGCGAGCGACTAGGCAGAGAGAAACGTGGTTTTTTGCAAAAATTCCCATACAGTGGAAAAAATACGCCGCCGGACTTAATTAACCTACTGACAGCAGCAATCCAACGCTGTGAAAACTTTTTCATAACGAGATTTGAACGAGATCACAAAATGAACGGAAAATTGAAAGTACAGGAAATTGCCCGTCAAACCGGACTTTCAATCAGTACGGTGTCACGGGTACTGGCAGGAAAAGCCAACACCAGCGCGGCAGCGCGCGAGCAGGTTCTGGCCTGCGCACAACGCAACGGCATACTGCAAGGCATTTCCAGTGGGCGGCTGATGCTCAACAACGTGATGGTGTTTGCACCACAGCGCGCGTTCGACGTGCGCACCGACATTTTTTATTACAAGGTCATTCAGGGAATTATCGCGGCGCTAACTGAGCATGAAGTGCGCATTCGCTACTGCGGGCTGGAAGAAAACCACAGTGACGGCGCACTGTTTCTGGAAAAAATGAGCGATGGCCATACCCAGGCGGCGCTGCTTATCGGCATCGACGATGAGCATATCCATTCGCTGGCCGCCGATCTGCACAAGCCCTGCGTATTGATCAACTGTACCGACCGTACCATGCGGCTCGACAGCGTTTCCCCCGATCATCAGCTGATCGGCGAATTCTCTGCCAATTATCTGTTCCAGCAGGGCCATGGCCAGATCCTCAATATGCAGTGCCTGCGTCGTCATACCATGGAGCTGCGTCTGGCCGGCATCCGCCAAGCCTATGCACGACATCATCTGCCGTTCGACGACCAACGTCATCTGATCGCTACCTCCGGCTTTGGCAGCGAAGAAGCGGAGCAGGCGCTCACTACCTTTATCTCGCGGCTCAGCGACCGCAGTCAGTTACCAACCGCCATTCTGGCCGGCGGCGATTATATGGCGGTTGGTGCCGTCAACGCCTTGCAAAAATTGCGTTTCAGCGTGCCGGGGGATGTATCCGTGATGAGCACCGACGGTTTTAACCTGGCCGAAATTCATGACGTGCCGTTAACCTCGGTGCACGTACCGCGCGACGAGTTGGGCAGCGAGGCGATTCAACTACTGCAACGGCGCATGCTGCGGCCGGACGCGCCGCCGTGCAATCTGTTGCTGCACGGCCGGTTGGCGGTGCGCGAGTCGGTCAAACGGCTGAGTTCACACAGGGTAACGCCGGCAGTAAGCACCCACAATCATCGACTTTATGACCAGTAAGCTACACTTGAAACGAGAGTCTCTATGCATGAGGGTAGTTTTGCCCAAGGAGAGCCACTATGCCGTTTACCCGATCTGCTCGCACGGTTATTCCGCCGTATATCCTGAAACGCATCGTAGAGCATGGCAGTCCCCCGCAGCGTGACTGCGCGCTGCATACCCTGCATCACGTACAGAGCCTGCTCGGCAATATGCCGCTGCGCGCCCCCAGCGCTAAGACCGCCACCGGTGGCGAAGTGATTCGTGACATTTATGATGCCCAGAACGGCAGCCAGCTACCCGGTAAAGCGGTGCGCAAAGAGGGGCAGCCATCCAACCACGACGTGGCAGTGGATGAGGCCTACGATTATCTGGGGGTAACCTATGATTTCTTCTGGCAGGCCTTCAAGCGCAACTCGCTGGATAACCAGGGCATGGTGCTGACGGGCAGCGTACATTACGGTAATGAATATCAGAATGCCTTCTGGAATGGCCAGCAGATGGTATTTGGTGACGGCGACGGCGAGATCTTTAACCGTTTCACCATCGCCATTGACGTGGTTGCCCATGAGTTGGCGCACGGCATCACCGAAAGCGAAGCCGGGTTAATCTATTTCCAACAGGCGGGAGCGTTAAATGAATCCCTGTCCGACGTGTTCGGCGCCATGGTCAAGCAGTTCCGGCTGCAACAGACCGCCGATCGGGCCGACTGGCTGATCGGCGAAGGGCTGCTGGCCAAGGGCATCAACGGCAAAGGCCTGCGATCGATGTCAGCGCCCGGCAGCGCCTATGACGATCCATTGCTCGGCAAGGATCCCCAGCCAGCCAGCATGCGCGACTACATTCAAACCAAAGAGGATAACGGCGGCGTTCACCTGAATTCCGGCATTCCCAACCGCGCGTTCTACCTGGCGGCGACCGCGCTGGGTGGCCATTCCTGGGAACAGGCTGGCGTTATCTGGTACGACACATTGTGTGATAAGACGCTGCCGCAAAATGCCGACTTTGCCACCTTTGCCGCCATCACCGTCAAACACGCCCGGCAACGCTTCAGTCAGCAGGTTGCGGATAAGATACGACAGGCCTGGCAACAGGTCGGGGTGGAATGATGCGACCGCTGCCGACCCTCGATCAGGACAGCGTCATTGAGCTGGCGCGCGAAGGCGGTTTCGCCTTCATTCCGAAGCTGGCGGGGCCGCGGCGCATCGCGCTGGCAGATATTCCGCCGGCGCAGCGCCAGCGTCTGGATCAACTGCTCAAGCAGACGCTGCCCTATGCGCAGGAAGCCGGCCAGCCAGACTCGCCCGGCTGTGGCGACCAACGCTATTTTCGTCTGCAAATCAATTACTACAGCCAGAATAGCAGCAGCGAAATCGTGCTGCTGATCCCGGAAGGCAGCGCACCACAGGCGCTGATCGATCTGTGGAAGACCGGTCAGGTGGATCGGTGAACGCGCTCCGGGCAGGCAACACGGCGGTGGCTTCAGACCTGCGGGATATAGCTGAACCGCACCCGCTGTTTGGATATCAACCCGTGGCCGTGCTGGCAGAAGTAATCCACCGCGCCACACGCCTGCAGGGTTTGTAGCGGCTGACCGCAATCCGGACAACTGGCCAGCCGCTGATAATCGCTGTTGCAGGCATCGCAATGAAAGTGACCATTCACCCAACTCATTGGCTGACTGCATTGTGGACAGTATGCTTCCATGGTGCTCTCCCGATTAAATCACGCCCCATGAGCGTAAAAAATAGATCCCAAGCGCGGTGGTGAAGAAGGAGCCGACGGTGGTAATGGCAATGATGTTCGCCGCCAGCGTGGCGTTGCCACCCATGGCGCGCGTCATGACATAACTGCCGGATGCGGTCGGGGTGGCGGAAAACAGAAAGATGATCCCCAGCGCCGCGCCCTGGAAACCGCACAACCAGCCGCCGAAGGTCATCAGCATCGGCACGACAAACAGTTTGGCCGATGACGCCAGCGCCGCAACGTTGGAAGAACGGAACATGGCGCGCAGATCGAGGCTGGCGCCGGTGCACAGCAATGCCAGCGGCAACGACAGCCCGGAGATGTAACTGCCAGTCTGGGTAATCACATGGGGAATGCCAAGGCCGGTTTGCGCATAGGCCAGGCCGCACAGCAGACCGATAATCAACGGGTTGGTGACGATGCCGCGCAGCAGGGCGAAATGACTGATTTTCTTGTCTGGCCCACCTTGCAAACTGCGCGTCAGGGTCACCACCGACAGCACGTTGAACAGGATCACCGTCACCGTAAGATACAGCGATCCAAGCGCAATCCCTTCGTCTCCGTAGGCGGTCATCGCATAGGCCAGTCCGACAATCGCGGTATTGGCGCGAAAACCGCCCTGCACGAACACGCCACGCTCGCGTGGCTCCTTCACCAGCCAGATGGCGGCAATCTCCAACAGCAGGAAGGTGGCAACGGTGCCGATCGCGCCGTACAACACCAACGACAGATTGGCCAGAATTTGCGGATGATTGGTTGCGATACTGAAGAACAGCAGGCACGGCAGCGCCAGGTTAAATACCAGCTTGCTGGCGCCGTCAATCAGGCGATCGTCCATCAGGCGCCACTGACGTAGCAAAACGCCCAGCAACATCATCAATAAATTGGGTACGGTGACGTTAAACGCAAAACTCCAGGTTTCCCAGGACATGGTGTTCCTTCAAACTGACGCAATAATACTCGGATAATAAAACGATTTTGTCGTAATTAAAAAGGGCGCGGTGTGTACCGCGCCCTGTTATCTGGCCAACTGCCGCTTATTTTTTGCCTTTCTTCAGATGGCTCAGCAAGCGTTTACGCTTGCGCATCTGGTTCGGCGTAAGGGTGTTACGCTTGCCGGCAAACGGATTCTCACCCTCTTTGAACTGAATGCGGATCGGCGTGCCCATCACGTTCAATGAACGACGGAAGTAGTTCATCAAATAGCGTTTGTAGGAGTCGGACAGGTCGGCCACCTGGTTGCCGTGGATCACCACGATTGGCGGGTTATAGCCACCCGCATGGGCGTACTTCAGCTTGACGCGACGGCCGCGTACCAACGGCGGCTGGTGATCTTCCGCCGCCATGTTCATGATCTTGGTCAGCATCGAGGTATTGACGCGACGGGTCGCGCACTCATAGGCTTCCTGTACCGATTCGAACAGGTTACCGACGCCGCTGCCGTGCAGTGCCGAAATGAAGTGCACGCGGGCAAAATCGACGAAGCCAAGGCGCAGATCGAGCATCTCTTTCACGTGGTCGCGGTCTTCCTCGCTCATGCCGTCCCATTTGTTGACCGCAATCACCAGTGAGCGCCCACTATTGAGGATAAAGCCAAGCAGCGAGAGATCCTGATCCGAAATGCCTTCGCGCGCGTCAACCACCAGCAGCACCACGTTGGCGTCTTCAATCGCCTGCAACGTTTTGATGACCGAGAATTTTTCTACGGTTTCCGTTACCTTGCCGCGCTTGCGCACCCCGGCGGTGTCAATCAGCACGTATTCGCGCTCATCGCGTACCATCGGGATGTAAATGCTGTCGCGGGTGGTACCCGGCATGTCATACACCACCACGCGTTCTTCACCAAGAATGCGGTTGGTCAGCGTCGATTTGCCAACGTTCGGGCGCCCGACGATAGCCAGTTTGATCGGCAGATCCTGCGGATTGAAATCGTCTTCAGGCTCTTCAGCCAGCTGTTCGTCCGTCAGTTCGCCTTCCTGTTCCGCCCAGTAAGCGGCATTTGCTTCTTCTTCGGTCAGTTCGACTTCCTGCTCTTTTTCAGGCAGGAATGGCACCAGCACGTGTTCGATCAACTGAGCTACGCCGCGGCCATGGGAAGCGGCGATCGGGTGCACGTCACCCAGACCCAGCGAGAAGAAATCTGCGGTTGCCAGATCCGGATCCATACCATCGGTTTTGTTGGCAACCAGGAATGTGGCCTTGCGACGGCTGCGCAGGTGCTGCGCAATGCCCTGATCCGCCGGCATCAGCCCGGCGCGTGCATCCACCATGAACAGCACGATGTCGGCTTCTTCGATCGCCAGCAGCGACTGCCCGGCCATACGGGTTTCGACGCCGTCTTCGGTACCGTCGATACCGCCGGTATCGATGATGATAAATTCATTACCCTCAACTTCAGCACGACCATACTTGCGGTCTCGCGTTAGCCCGGGGAAATCCGCCACCAGCGCATCGCGCGTATGTGTTAAACGGTTGAACAAGGTGGATTTACCCACATTCGGGCGCCCGACCAGCGCGACGACAGGTATCATTGTTGAAGCCTCATTACTTAATTATCAATGCGTTACCACACAGCGGATAGACACCGACAGCGCAGCTTATAAAAATACGAAACGGCCCCTGAACAGTCAGGAGCCGTTTTCCCCAACCCGAAAGCGTTCGGGTACAAGTAGGGTCGCGACGAGCGGCGTTAGCGGGTGAAGGCGTAAACCTTGCCGCCCTTCGCCTGGATCAGCAGTTTGTCGCCGGCCACAAGCGGTGCAGACAGGAAACCGGAGCTGTCCACTTCCTGCTGGGCGACGAAGCGGCCATCGGTGGTGTTCACCCAATGCAGATAACCTTCGGAATCGCCGACCACCAGATAGCCATTATACATCACCGGTGGCGTCAGGTTGCGGTGCAGCAGTTCGCTTTGCGTCCAGACGGTCACGCCGCCTTCGGTGCTCAATGCCACGACGCGGTCATTTTGATCAACCAGATAAATGCGACCCGCATCGACAATGAAATCATTCACCGAGCCCAGTTCACGCTTCCACATGATTTGGCCGGAACGCAGATCCAGCGCCGTCAGGTTGCCATTGTAACCCAACGCGTAGATAACACCGTCAACAATCACTGGGGTGGTGTCGACGTCGTTCAGACGATCGATTTCCGTCGCGCCGCTCGGCTGGGAAATACGCTGTTGCCAAATCAGCTGGCCTTGCTGCATCAGCACCGCGCTGACGCGGCCGTTGTCACCGCCGACAATGGCAGCGCCAAATGCGGTCGCAGGCGCAGACTCACCGCGCAGCGACAGCGCCGGCATATCCAGGTTCACGGTCCATTTTACCGCGCCGTCAGCCTCGTTCAATGCCTGCAACTGGCCGTTACTGGTATGCACCAGCACCATACCGTCGCTGACCACCGGGCGGGAAATTGCTTCGCCAGCCACTTTGGTCTGCCAGGCAACGGTACCGTCGGCGGTATTCAGCGCGTAAACCTGCGCTTTTTCACTACCAACGTACACTTTGTCGCCGGTCACGGTCAGACCGCCGGACAGCAGCGCCGAACGGTTACGTGACAGGAAGCCGGTCTTTTCGGACAGATCGACCTTCCACTTTTCGTTGCCGCTGTCGGCGTCCATCGCTTTCACGATGCCGTGACGATCGGCGGCATACACCGTGTTGTCCTGATAGGCCGGACGCAGGTGGGAGTAATAGTCACCAACGCCGTCGCCGACGGAGGTGCTCCACGCGCTGTTCGGCGTGAACTGGTTTTCAACTTTTGGCAGCGGTGACATGGTGACCACGTCTTCTTCGCTGCTAAACAGCGAACAGCCACTCAGCAAGGCGACAGAAACCAGCCCGACCAAGAGTGTTTTACGCAATTGCATGGGAAATCCCCTTAGCTGGACAAGTTATTCAGCTTCATACGCAGCAGCAGCTGTAGCGTCTGAGAAGCGTTGGATTCAATACCTTTGCTGTAGGCTTCGCGTGCGCCTTTGGCATCGCCTTTCGCCAGCAGAACGTCACCGCGCAGATCCGCCTGTAACGCCGCCCAGCCATCGCCTTTCACGCCGTCCAGGGTTTTCAGCGCTTCATCCAGCTTTTTTTCCTGCAGCTGAACGCGTGCCAGACGCAGGTTGATCACCGACAGCAGATTGTCATCTTTTGCCTGCCCCTGCGCCAATATCAGCTGTTGCTCCGCTTTCGCTACGTCGTTTTGCCCAACATAATGCTTCGCCAGCTCCAGCGCGGCCATCACGCCGTAATTATTGCCATTGGCCTGGATAAACTTCTCCGCAGCGGCGACGTCAGCGGCCTTGCCGGCGGCAAGCGCTTCGCTTGTCTGCTGGTAGCTTTGCGACGCAGCCATCATGTTGGAGTTTTGGTTGCTTTGCCAGACACGCCAGCCAACCAGGGCACCAATACCGAGCACCACGCCCACCGCCAGCGCTTTGCCGTTTTCAGCAAAGAAGCGACGTACGGCGTCGACCTGTTCGTTTTCAGTGGTATAGACTTCCACGGTGTCCTTCTCCTTAACCTAACATCAAAGCCAGACGCGCCGCGAGTTCGCTTTGCGCCAGCGTTTCTTGTTCACCACTGCGCAGGTCCTTCACCACCACCTGCTGCGCTGCGACTTCGTTTTCGCCCAGGATCAAGGCGACGCGCGCGCCCCACTTGTCCGCCCGGGTGATCTGCTTTTTAAAGTTGCCGCCGCCGTAGTTAGTCATCAATTTCAGCTGTGGCGCGGCGTCGCGCACCTCTTCAGCCAGGCGCATCGCCGCGCTCTGCGTGCCGGCACCAGAAGAAATCACGTAAATATCAATGGTCGCCGGAGCCTTGAAGTCCGGGTTAACCGCCTGCACCAGCAGTACCAGACGCTCCAGGCCCATCGCAAAGCCCACCGCTGGCGTAGCGCGGCCGCCCAGCTGTTCCACCAGGCCGTCGTAACGACCGCCGGCACAGACGGTACCCTGCGCACCCAGGCTGGAAGTGACCCACTCAAACACCGTGCGATTGTAATAATCCAGGCCGCGCACCAGTCGCTCATTGATGGTATATGGGATACCCGCCAGCGTTAAAAGTTCACACAGGCCGTCAAAGTGGGCTTTGGAATCGGTATCCAGGTATTCGGACAGGCGCGGTGCGTCGTTCAACAACGCCTGCACCTGCGGATTCTTCGAATCCAGCACCCGTAGCGGATTGCTGTACATGCGGCGCTTGCAATCGTCGTCCAGCAGCTCGACGTGCTGTTCGAGAAACGCCACCAGCGCATCACGGTAGTTGGCACGCGCCTCCAGCGAACCGATGGAGTTCAGTTCAAGCTTGACGTGCTCGGCGATACCCAGCGCTTTCCACCAGCGGGCGGTAAGCAGGATCAGCTCGGCGTCGACGTCCGGGCCCTGCAGGCCGAACACCTCGGCCCCCAACTGATGGAACTGGCGATAGCGGCCCTTTTGCGGGCGCTCGTAACGGAACATCGGGCCGATGTACCACAGACGCTGTTCCTGATTGTACAGCAGACCGTGTTCGATGCCGGCGCGCACGCAGCCCGCGGTGCCTTCCGGGCGCAGCGTCAGGCTTTCGCCGTTGCGGTCATCGAAGGTATACATCTCTTTTTCCACGACGTCGGTAACTTCACCGATCGCGCGTTTGAATAACGGGGTCTGCTCTACAATCGGCAACCGGATTTCGCTGTAACCGTAGCTGCCCAGCACCTGTTTCAGGGTGCCTTCAATACGCTGCCATAATGCCGTATCTTCCGGCAGGTAGTCGTTCATGCCGCGAATGGCTTGAATGTTCTTTGCCACGTGAGTTCTCTATCCGTTTTATATAAAAATGAACCCGATTATAGGGACTTTACCCTACGCTGTTCAACGTGGAAGCGCCCCCGGGTTCATGAGTGAGCGGGCCAAGCAGGCCCGCCCTACCTATAATGCTTATTTTTCCAGCAGATTGACGCTGATGCGATTGCCTTGATCCATCATCGCCGCCTTGGCGCGAATCTTCGCCTCCAGCTGGTCGATCATCTGTTCGTTATCAAAGCGCTCTTTCTGGCGCACGCCGTCTTCATAGAAGCCGCTTTTCTTATGGCCGCCGGTAACGCCCATGGTCGAAACCAGCGCTTCACCCGGGCCATTCACCACGCAGCCGATAATGGACACGTCCATCGGGGTGATGATGTCTTCGAGCCGCTGTTCCAATGCGTTCACCGTACCGATCACGTCAAATTCCTGACGTGAGCAGGTCGGGCAGGCAATAAAGTTGATACCGCGAGCGCGAATGCGCAGCGACTTCAGAATATCGAAGCCGACCTTCACTTCTTCGACCGGATCCGCCGCCAACGAAATGCGCAACGTATCGCCGATGCCTTCCGACAGCAGCAGACCGAGGCCGATCGCCGACTTGACCGATCCGCTACGCGCGCCGCCGGCTTCGGTAATGCCGAGGTGCAGCGGCTGGTCGATACGCGATGCCAGCAAACGGTAGGATTGTACCGCCAGAAACACGTCGGAGGCCTTGACGCTCACCTTGAACTGGTCAAAGTTCAGCCGGTCGAGGATATCCACGTGGCGCATTGCCGATTCGAGCAATGCTTCCGGCGTCGGCTCACCGTATTTCTCTTGCAGGTCTTTTTCCAGCGAACCGCCGTTGACGCCAATGCGGATCGGGATATTTTTATCACGCGCGCAATCCACTACCGATCGGATTCGCGATTCGTTGCCGATATTGCCAGGGTTGATGCGCAGACAGTCAACGCCGTATTCGGCGACCTGCAAGGCGATGCGGTAATCAAAATGGATATCGGCAACCAGCGGTACATTGACCTGCTGCTTAATCAGCTTGAACGCCTCGGCGGCATCCATGGTAGGGACGGAAACTCGCACGATATCAACGCCGACGCGTTCCAGCGCCCTGATCTGATTAACCGTGGCTTCTACGTCGGTGGTACGGGTGTTGGTCATCGATTGCACGGCAATCGGTGCGCCATCGCCAATTGGCACCTTGCCGACGTAAATGCGTGTAGATTTGCGACGGGTTATGGGTGCTTGGTTATGCATCACTTACTCTCCATTGCTGCTCATGCGCAAAGACGTCAGCCGCGCAATTACTGCGCGGCAACGGTCAGACGAGCAACACGGTTTGACTTAACAAACCGGCTTAGATCGACCGGTTTACCTTGATATTGAATCTGTACTGCGGCCGGCGCGCCAATGGTCAGTTTGTAAGGCGCTGTGCCGGTCAGGTTCAGCTTGCCACCGCTTTTTTGCGTGCCGCTGAACAGCGTTTTGCCACTGGCGTCGGTCACTTGCAGCCAGCAATCGGCAGAAAAGTCCATGACCAGCGCGTTAGGATCGGCTGCTGGTGCCGCCACGCCGGCATCTGCGGTTGGCAACGGTGCGTTAGCCGCCGGTGCGTTGGCTGCCGGCGCCGCATCAGGAATACTCGCCTGGCTTGGGGAAACCACCGCCGGTTGCTGCGCGCTATCGGTACCGGTTGCCGCTGGCGCCGTTGGCGTTGCTGGCACCGCCGGAGCGGGATCGATCGCCAGCGGAACGGAATTGCCGTCCGCCGGCACGCTGCCGCTATCGGCATTATTGTCGCTCAACGGTACCGATTGGCCTTCATTGTTTTGAGACAGCTGGGCAGAGGACTGATCGGCCATGGTGGCGATTTCGTCCTGCTGCGCCTTGTGGTTTTGCCACCACCAGGCACCGGTCAGGCCGATCACCACAAACAGAATCAGCCAGGTAAAGCTCATCAACCAGCCATCGCGCTTTTTACGACGCTTGCCCAGCGAGAAACTTTGCATCGGCGCCACTTTGGCCGCCTTGATTGGCGCCTGCTTGGCCAGTATCGGCAGCAGCTCATCCTCTGGCAAATGCACCAGCTTGGCGTAGGAGCGAATATAACCACGGGCGAAGGTCGAAGCCAGATCGGCCGCAAGGTTGTCTTCTTCGATATCGCGCACGGTAGACATTTTGAGACACAGGCGTTCTGCCACCGCCTGCTGGCTCAGCCCGAGTTGTTCGCGGGCTTGACGCAGGCGCTCGCCTGTCGTCATGGATACGGTTTTATCTTGGGAGGCTTCAGTATTCATTAGCTAAGAACTGCTGGTGCTGTTTGGATTGTGGAAAACTTCGCGCTAGCTGCCTGCCATAGCGTTGGACGCTATCCTGACGGCCGGCTAACGCGGCGAAACGAATCTGTAACCATAAACTGTCGGCACTGGCCGGCAGAACGTGCTGATAAACATCTAACAAAAGCTGCGACTGCGCACGTTTCCCTGCTCCAAATTGCTTTTCTGCCTCAACCAACAGCGGCGTGCCCTTATCCGGATCGGCCTTCAGCGCACGCGTTAACAACCTGCGTGCTTCATCGTTCTGACCCGCTTTCAGGAAACAGTAACCGGCGTTTTCCAGACTGTCGGCAACCTGGCCGTAGTCAGGTGCCAACGCTGCTGCGCTAAACCGCTGTTGTGCTGGTACATACTGCCCTAAACTGCAAAGAAACGCACCGTAATTATTCAACACGCTACCGTTGCCGGGCGCCAGCTGCAGCGCCCGCTGATAGCGCTGCTCGGCGGCGCCGTTGTCGCCCACACGTTGTTCATACAACGCCATGGCCAACTGCGTGCGGTAATCCTGCGGTGCTGCATTGGCCGCTTTTTGCAGATTCTGCTGCGCGGCGTCCAAATCGCCCTGCTGCAGATAGGCGAGCCCCAGTTGCAAACGCGTCTGCCCCGCTGCCGTTGCCGCACCCTTTTCCGGCGCCGACCCGGCACAGCCAGCCAACAGCCCTGCTGCCAGCAATAATCCCCACGCGGTTAGCTTCATGCTCAACGGTATGTCCTTATCCGGCGTTAGCCGACGGTCTGAGGAAATGACGCTCACATAACAGGCTGTTAGTTAACGGAAATCACCCTATGGGGTTCAGACCGCCCGTACGTTGATAGGTTCCCCGGCCATTTTCTTTTTCAGGGTACGCTTGGTACGGTCGATCACTTCTCCCGCCAACTGCCCGCAGGCGGCATCGATATCATCGCCACGGGTTTTACGAACAATAGTCGTAAAGCCGTATTCCATCAACACTTTGGAAAAACGATCGACGCGGCTGTTGGAGCTGCGGCCGTATGGCGCCCCCGGGAACGGGTTCCATGGGATCAGGTTGATCTTGCACGGCGTGTCCTTCAGCACTTCCGCCAGCTGGTGCGCGTCATCGGTGCTGTCGTTGATATGATCAAGCATGACATATTCTACCGTCACCCGCCCCTGATTGGCGTTGGACTTTTCCAGATAGCGGCGCACCGAGGACAGGAAGGTTTCGATGTTATACTTGCGGTTGATCGGCACTATCTCGTCACGGATGGTGTCGTTCGGCGCGTGCAGCGAAATAGCCAGCGCGACGTCGATCATGTCGCCCAGCTTGTCCAGCGCCGGCACCACGCCGGAGGTAGACAGCGTGACGCGACGCTTCGACAGACCGAAACCGAAGTCGTCCAGCATGATTTCCATCGCCGGCACTACGTTGTTCAGATTGAGCAGAGGCTCGCCCATGCCCATCATCACCACGTTGGTGATCGGGCGCTGGCCGGTCACCTTCTGTGCGCCAATGATTTTTGCCGCACGCCAGACCTGACCGATGATTTCAGACACCCGCAGGTTGCGGTTGAAGCCCTGCTGCGCCGTCGAACAGAATTTGCATTCCAGCGCGCAGCCTACCTGCGAGGATACGCACAGGGTAGCGCGGTCGGCTTCCGGGATATACACGGTTTCGACCTGCTGATCGCCCACCTTGATCGCCCATTTGATGGTGCCATCGGCTGAACGCTGCTCTTCGGCTACTTCCGGCGCGCGAATTTCGGCAATGCTCTGCAACTTGTTGCGCAGGACCTTGTTGATATCGGTCATCTGCTCAAAATCGTCGCAGCAATAGTGGTACATCCACTTCATCACCTGATCGGCGCGGAACGGTTTCTCACCCAGTTCGGCAAAAAACTCGCGTAATTGCTGACGGTTCAAATCCAGCAGGTTAATTTTGGCCGTAGCCGGGTGATCCGTTTTAACGGATTGAGTAGTCAGCGAATTATTTTCAGACACGATGTGCTCGGACGTGATGGGTTCTAACATAATGATCTCTGGCCTCGTTATTACACGTTATGGCGCTAAAGAATGGAAAGTAAGTTGTGCTTTCGGCCCGCTAAAATTCCGGCTGAAGGCACGGTGCCTACAGGGTTTCGCGCGGCGGCCAACGAAGCGGCGGCGAGAAGCACAGGGTAAAAGCGCGCCCCTGACAAGTCGTCTCATCAGGGGCGCGGCATTGTACAAATTTTAGTAGCGGGTTTCCATGGCTGGAAGGCAATCAGGGCATTTTTATTGTTTCAGCCGGTGAATGCGTGCCTGCGCCATGCAAACCTGAACGCATAATACCCAATATTTTCACGCGCTGGCCAAGCTGCGGCTGCGTGAAAGACCACCGGGATTAGCGAGCGCAGATTTCGCTTTCGTTGAAGAAATAAGCGATTTCACGCGCAGCAGATTCTGCAGAATCAGAACCGTGCACCGCGTTGGCGGTGAAGCTGTCAGCGTAGTCGGCACGCAGAGTACCGGCCAGTGCGTTGTCTGGGTTGGTTGCACCCATGATGTCACGGTTGCGCTGGATGGCGTTTTCCGCTTCCAGAACCTGAACCATGATTGGACCAGAAGTCATAAACTCCACCAGTCCGTCAAAGAATGGGCGGCCTTTGTGCTCAGCGTAGAAGCCTTCAGCTTGCTCGCGAGTCAGTTTCAGCATTTTTGCGGCGATGATCTTGAAGCCCGCACGCTCGAAACGCGCGTAGATAGCGCCGATGTCGTTGTTTGCTACGGAGTTTGGTTTAACGATGGAAAAGGTACGTTCTACGGTCATGATGGCCTCTGTCTAACTTCCAATATAAGCCGGACTAAAATATAGCGTGCCGGCTTTCTCAAGTGGCGCAGATTATATGTGCGCTGTTAACGCTTGCCTACGGGAAAATCAACATTTTATTAAAAAAATATGACCTATTGCGCAAGAAACCCTCGCATTCTCGCCGCACGGCAGCTCTGACACCGTCGACGGCGATAAGGCACGACTATGGTGTCTTATCGGTAGAAGGGATGATATTACGCAGCCAGCTCCCCCAGCGCCGCTGATAGAACGGCTGAGTGTGAGTCATCAGATAATGGCTGACGCCGCGCTCCTGCTCCGACACCAGGCAAAAATCCACCGGTTCATCTTCCGACAGGGTTTCGCTGGCGACGCTGCCAGCCTCCTGGATCAATGCCTCAATCGCCGCAGGTTCGCCATCAACCTCCAGCCCCACCAGCAGATTGGGTTTTTCATCGACGGCGCGGTCGTGCATCAACGCCAGAAACGCCCGTCGCACCGGTTTACGTTGGCTGAACAACGTGGTTAACGCATCCACCATCGCCGCCGGATAGTCGTCCGGTTGTCCAAGCAGGATCTGGCCGTCTTTATCGACATAGTGTTCCACCGGTTTGACCACGCCACCGGTTGCCAACAGCGTCGCCACTTCTTCCGGGTAGAACTCTTTGCCGTACTCCGCCTTCGGATTCAGGAACAGCTCGGCCCCCTGGGTAATTTCGAACAGCACGCGCGCCGGCATGGCGATAAACGGCTGCTGGCCTTCTACCGCCTTTTGCAGCGTGGCAAGCGAAGAGAAGAACGGCACAATACTGCTGCCATCCTGCTTTTCCCAATGCTGGATATTCACCGGCGTGTCGGCATTCAAGGCAATCTCGCCTTCCTGCTGCACCTGCTCGCTGTCACCAAGTATATAGACCGTCGAATCCAGCAGTTCGCGGAAAAAGGACGGCCGGTGCGCCGGTTCGCTTACCGCCAGTTTCAGCAGGCGCTCGAGTTCGTTTTCGCCGGCAATGGCATCGTGATGATGGGAACTCATTGTCTACTCCAATGATAAAGGGCTCAGCATGCTGAACCCTTGACGTATTGATTCTGAACCAACGTTATTTGGCTTTACTCAACAACAGGTTGGCGACGGTGCGCACGCCCAGCCCGGTAGCACCGGCCGACCACTGATCCACCGCACCTTTACGATAGGTGGCAGAACAGTCAATGTGCAGCCAGCCCTGTTGATACTGTTTGACGAAGTGCGACAGGAAGGCCGCGGCAGTGCTGGCACCGGCGCTATACGCCGCGCCGGCCACGTTGTTCAGTTCGGCGAAGTTCGACGGCAACTGGCTGCGGTGGAATTCGGCCAGCGGCAGACGCCAGAACGGCTCGTGTTCGGCCTCGGCGCTGGTCAGCAGTTCTTGCGCCAACGCGTCGTCAAAGCTGAACAGCGCATGGTAGTCATTGCCCAGCGCGGTCTTCGCCGCACCGGTCAGCGTCGCGCAATCGACGATCAGCGTCGGATTCTGTTGCGAAGCATCGATCAGGCCGTCAGCCAGCACCAGACGCCCTTCGGCATCGGTATTCATCACTTCAACGGTTTTGCCATTGCGATAATGAATGATATCGCCCAGTTTGAAGGCATTACCGCTCACCATATTGTCGGCACAGCACAGATACAGTTTCACCCGCTTATCAAGCCCGCGCGCCACCGCCAGCGCCAGCGCGCCGGCCACCGTGGCGGCGCCGCCCATATCGGATTTCATCGAATCCATAAACGCGCTTTGCTTCAGGCTGTAACCGCCAGTATCAAAGGTGATGCCCTTGCCTACCAGACAGGCGAATACCGGTGCATCCGGATTGCCGGTCGGGTTGTAGTCCAGCGCCAACAGCACCGGCGGACGTTCGGAACCGCGGCCGACGGTGTGAATACCGCTATAGTTCTGCTCACGCAGATCTTCGCCTTTGGTGATGCGATAGCTGACGGCATCGCAGCCGACGTCGCACAGCAGATCGACGGCACGAGTCGCCAATTGCTCCGGCCCCAGATTTTCTGCCGGCATGTTGATAGTGTCGCGTACCCAGTCGATGATTTTCAGCCGCAGATCCAGTTCGTTGCGATCGGCCGGCGTCAGTTCCGCCCACTCTACGCTGCGCTGACCTTTCGGAGCGCGGAATCCTTGCCAGAACGCCCAGCTTTGCTCCAGCCCCCAGCCCTCGCCGGCCAGTTTGACGCGCTTCACGCCCTGGCCATCAATTTTACGCGCTGCGCGCTGGATGGCGTTCAGTTCAGCTGCGCCGCTCAGATGGATGGTCATGCCTTCGCCATTGGTACTCAGCAGCGCCTTTTCTCCCCAGCGTGCGTCAGCGGGGGCATGGGACAGGATAATGTGCATAGTTTCAGTCGTCATCGCCTACTCCGTATATGCTTTATATCCGTCATACTTCAAATGAGGGGGTGTTGGCGGCGCTCAGTCACCCGAATCACTTACCGATGTAAGTAATTCGGGATTCCTTCCCTTGCCGCCTTCCTGTCACTCGAATTATTTACGGTATATGCATTCTTATCGGTCGGATACAAAATAAACGGGCCGCCCATGGCAGCCCGTTACGCTATTAGTCGCTAGTCTGCTTCATCTAACCAGACCAGCAGAATCGCTTCCAGTATTTTTTCGTTGGAAGCCTGCGGATCGTCGTCGAACTCTTCGAGATCGCAAATCCACTGGTGCAGGTCGGTAAAGCGCACGGTTTTCGGATCGGTGTCCGGATATGCATCATACAGGGCTTCGCCGATTTCCCGGCTATCGGTCCACTTCAGAGCCATTATTTCCTTCCTCTTACTCAACGCTATCCTCTGGATTTCAAGCGGTGGCCAATGACGCCAATGCCTGAAAGACAACGGGTATCAATGTTCGCGTGCATGGTTGACGGTATAACGCGGCATTTCGACCACCAGATCCTCATCGGCAACCAGCGCCTGACAGCTTAGACGGCTTTCCGGCTCCAGCCCCCAGGCTTTGTCCAGCATGTCGTCTTCCAGCTCGCTGCTTTCTTCCAGCGAATCGAACCCTTCACGCACGATGCAGTGGCAGGTGGTGCAGGCACAGGATTTCTCGCAGGCGTGCTCGATATCGATGCCGTTGCGCAGCGCGACGTCAAGGATCGACTCCCCTGCACGGGCTTCCAACACTGCCCCCTCCGGGCATAAATCTTGATGGGGCAGGAAAACAATTTTAGGCATGGTTAAACCTCATCCACAGAATGGCCAGCCAGCGCCCGGCGAATGGAAGCATCCATGCGGCGCGCGGCAAAATCTTGCGTAGTTGCATCTAATGTCTTGATTGCCGCTTCGATAGCAGCGGGATCGGTGCCCTGCACCGCCTGTTGCAAAGCCGCCACGGCGCTGTCGATTGCCTGGCGTTCTTCCGCGCCAAGCAGCGCCGCATCGGTCGCCAACGCGCCTTGCAGGCTTTCCAGCACCCTTGACGCTTCAACCCGTTGTTCAGCCAGCATGCGCGCGCTGACATCACTGTGCGCATGGGTCATCGAGTCCTTGATCATGCCGGCAATTTCGGCGTCTGACAGCCCGTAGGACGGCTTGACCTGAATCGATGCCTCGACGCCGGTGGATTTTTCCATCGCGGTGACGCTCAGCAGCCCGTCGGCATCCACCTGGAAAGTGACGCGGATATGCGCACCACCGGCCGGTAATGGCGGCAGGCCACGCAGCGTAAAGCGAGCCAGCGAGCGACAGTCCTGCACCAGTTCGCGTTCGCCTTGCAGCACATGGATCATCATTGCGCTCTGGCCGTCTTTAAAGGTGGTGAACTCCTGCGCTCGCGCCACCGGAATGGTGGTGTTGCGCGGGATCACCTTCTCTACCAGACCGCCCATGGTTTCCAGCCCCAGCGACAGTGGGATCACGTCCAGCAGCAGCATTTCGCTGTCCGGCTTGTTGCCGACCAGAATATCTGCCTGAATCGCCGCGCCGATCGCCACCACTTTATCCGGGTCGATCGAAGTCAGCGGCGTACGGCCGAAGAAGGTGCCTACCTGTTCGCGTACCAGCGGCACGCGGGTCGAGCCACCCACCATCACCACTTCCAGTACCTGATCGGCCGTTACGCCAGCGTCTTTCAATGCCCGACGGCAGGCCATCAGCGTGCGCTTCACCAACGTGGCGATCAGCGCTTCGAACTGCTGACGACTCACCTCACCGCGCCACCCGGCTACCTCGACGGACACCGAATCGGCCTCGCTGAGGGCAATCTTGGCGTTGATGGCGGCATCCAGCAATTGACGCTGCACACCGTGGTCACTGCGATCGGCAACGCCGGCCTGCTCGCGCAGCCAGTCGGCCAGCAGGTGGTCGAAATCATCGCCGCCGAGCGCGGAGTCACCGCCGGTGGCCAACACTTCGAACACCCCGCGACTCAGGCGTAGAATGGAAATATCAAAAGTACCGCCGCCCAGATCGTAAACCGCGATCACCCCTTCCTGCCCGGAGTCCAGGCCGTAGGCAATCGCTGCCGCCGTCGGTTCGTTCAACAGACGCAGCACGTGCAGCCCGGCCAGACGCGCGGCGTCTTTGGTACCCTGGCGCTGTGCGTCGTCGAAATAGGCGGGAACGGTGATCACCACGCCGTCCAGCTCGCCGTCAAGCGCCTGCTGCGCGCGCGCGCCAAGCGCCTTGAGGATATCGGCAGAGACGCCAACCGGGTTGAGCAAACCGCCTGCGGTGATCATCATCGGCAGGCCATTGTCGCTGGCCTGGAACTGGTACGGCAGGTTCGGGTAACGCTGCTGCACGTCGGCCAGAGAGCGGCCCATCATGCGTTTGACCGAACTGATGGTGTTGGCCGGATCCTGCGCCGCCTGGGCGCGCGCCGCCCAGCCTACGCTGTGGCCAGCGGCAGCGTAATGCACCACGGAAGGCAACAGATGGCGGTTGTCGGCATCGGGCAGCGTTTCCGCCTGCCCGCTGCGCACCGTGGCAACCAGCGAGTTGGTGGTGCCCAGATCGATGCCGGCAGCCAGGCGCCGCTGGTGTGGCGCGGCGCTGAGGCCGGGCTCACTGATTTGTAATAAGGCCATATTGAGCTTCCAAAATGAAAAGAATTACTCAAAACCCAGCAGTTTTTCTTCGAGTTGTTCAACCTGTTGCTGGAGTTTGTCCAAGAAACGCAGTTTGCGTACCGTATCGGCGGCGTCGGTCCACCGTTGAGCATCCAACTGCTGTACCATCTGCGCGCTGCGCTGCTGGTTAGCGACGTTCAGTCGTCCGGCAAACGCCGCCAGTGCGTTTTCGTCCGCCTTGCGTTCTATCGCATCGAGCTCTTCACGCAGCTCCAGCTGTTCCATCAGGAAAGCGGTGTCGCGCAGGGTATTCTGCTCGTTGCCCAAGTCAAAACCGTGCAAAGATAGCATATACTCCGCGCGTTTTAACGGGTGCTTCAGCGTTTGGTAGGCTTCATTGATGGTCGCCGCCTGCTGCAACGCCATCAGGCGTTCACGCTCTGGCTGGCTGGCAAAACGGTCAGGATGGAATTGGCGTTGCAGATCCTGATAGCGGGATGCAAGCAGGCTGCCGTCCACGGGATAGCGAACTGGCAGCCCGAATAAAGTAAAGTAATCCATAGCGTGCTCTGGGCGTTATCGTGATGGTTTAGGTTCCCCCGCAACGCAAGCGGGGGAGCATCTCATCAAACCGCAAGTGAGTAGCGGAGGAACACGATGGACTGTCAGACGTTGAAACTTTCGCCGCAGCCGCACTCGTTTGAGACATTCGGGTTGTTGAACTTGAAGCCTTCGTTCAAGCCTTCCTTAACGAAGTCAAGCTCGGTGCCGTCAAGGTAGACCAGGCTTTTGCCGTCAATGATCACCTTAACGCCTTTGTCTTCGAAAATGACGTCGTCGTCATTGGTTTCGTCAACAAATTCCAGCACGTACGCCATCCCGGAACAACCAGAGGTACGCACCCCAAGGCGCAGGCCGAGACCTTTACCGCGGTGATCCAAAAATGCCTGGACGCGTTGCGCAGCGCTGTCGCTCATAGTAATCGACATAACAACCTCACACTCAATTACCCGCCTTTCTTCAGGCCGCCGCCGGTTTGGCCACGGCCCGAGGTTCAACGGATAGATAACTCAAAGATAATCACTTGGCGCCGTGCTTGCTCTTATAGTCGGCAATCGCTGCTTTGATGGCGTCTTCAGCCAGGATCGAGCAGTGGATTTTGACCGGTGGCAACTCCAGCTCTTCGGCAATCTGGGTATTTTTGATCGACTCGGCCTGCTCCAGGGACTTGCCCTTCATCCATTCGGTGACCAGCGAGCTGGACGCGATGGCGGATCCACAACCGTAGGTTTTGAAGCGCGCGTCTTCAATAATGCCGGCGTCGTTAACCTTGATTTGCAGTTTCATTACGTCACCACAGGCCGGTGCACCCACCATGCCGCTGCCAACGCTAGGATCTTCGTTGTCAAAGGATCCCACGTTACGCGGGTTTTCGTAGTGATCGATTACTTTTTCGCTGTAAGCCATGACTTTGCTCCTGAATCCAATGAATTAATGGTGTGACCATTCGATGCTGTTGATGTCCACGCCCTGCTTGAACATTTCCCACAGTGGGGAAAGATCGCGCAAACGGCCGATAGACTTGCGAACGAGCTCAATGGTGTAGTCGATCTCTTCTTCGGTGGTAAAACGCCCCAGAGAGAAGCGGATCGAGCTGTGCGCCAATTCATCGCTCATGCCCAACGCACGCAGCACATAGGAGGGTTCCAGGCTGGCAGAGGTACAGGCGGAGCCGGAGGAAACGGCCAGGTCTTTCAATGCCATGATCAGCGATTCGCCTTCAACATAGTTGAAGCTGACGTTCAGGATGTTAGGTGCACCCTGCTCCAGCGAACCATTCAGATAGACTTCTTCCATATCCTTCACGCCGTTCCACAGACGGTCGCGCAATACGCGCAGACGCGCCATTTCGCTGTCCATTTCTTCTTTGGCGATGCGGTAGGCTTCGCCCATGCCGACGATCTGGTGCACTGGCAGCGTACCGGAACGCATGCCGCGCTCGTGACCGCCACCATGGATTTGCGCTTCGATACGGATACGTGGCTTACGGCGCACATACAGCGCACCAATGCCTTTCGGCCCGTAGATTTTGTGACCGGAGAAGGACATCAGATCAACTTTCAGCTGGCTCAGATCGATAGGCAGTTTGCCCACGCTCTGGGTGGCATCAACGTGGTAGATGATACCGCGTGCACGGCACATTTCGCCGATAGTGGCGATATCCTGTACCACGCCGATTTCGTTGTTCACGTGCATGATGGACACCAGAATGGTGTCGTCGCGCATGGCGGCTTCAAGCTCTTTCAGATCGATGATGCCGTTGCTCTGAGGTGCCAGGTAGGTGACTTCAAACCCTTCGCGCTCCAGCTGGCGACAGGTGTCCAGCACGGCTTTATGTTCGGTTTTGCTGGTGATGACGTGCTTGCCTTTCTTTTGATAGAAGTTGGCCGCGCCTTTAATCGCCAGGTTGTCGGATTCGGTCGCCCCTGAAGTGAACACGATTTCGCGCGGGTCGGCGCCAACCAGTTCAGCAATTTGGTTACGGGCGATATCTACAGCTTCTTCCGCCTGCCACCCGAAACGGTGGGAACGGGAAGCCGGGTTACCGAAAGTGCCGTCCAGGGTCAAAAACTGCATCATTTTCTCGGCAACGCGCGGATCGACCGGCGTAGTTGCTGAGTAATCCAGATAAATCGGTAATTTCATTGCTCTTGTGCTCCGTACATCACTTCCAAAAACAAAAATACGTATCGCCAGCTGCTTATGCGCGCAGATTAACGTTAATGGTTTCTTGCAGACGACCGTTGGCCGTGCGGCGTGTATCGTTATTCTGACGGTCTGCTACATCCAGCACTTCCTGGTTGTTCACCAGTTCGGCCAGCGTAATATTGTTCAAGAACCCGCTGATGCGCTCGCTCAGATCGCGCCACAGGGTATGTGTCAGACAGCGATCGCCGCCCTGACAGCCTTCCTTGCCCTGACAACGGGTTGCATCTACCGATTCATCGACGGCAGTAATCACCGCGCCAACGGCGATTTCAGCCGCGTCTTTACCCAGCAGATAACCGCCGCCCGGACCACGCACGCTGGCCACCAGGCCATTCTTGCGCAGACGCGAGAACAATTGTTCCAGATAAGAGAGCGAAATACCCTGACGTTCTGAAATATCCGCCAGAGGAACGGGCCCTTCCTGAGAATGCAATGCCACGTCGAGCATAGCGGTTACGGCATAACGGCCTTTGGATGTCAGTCTCATAGCTAAATGGTTACCTGTTGGTGAAACATGGCCGAAAGTCTGACATTCCCGAGTAAATCAGTCAACTATTTAACCGAGTAATTCACTCAAGTATTAGCATTATTTGTACCGATTTATAACAAATGCATCTTGGATGCATGTTATATCTCACGGATTCATAATGCTATTGCCGTATTGCCTGTCGGCAGCGTCGTAATAATAACCCTGCTACTTAATCTGCTTATCGATCGACGTCAGCATGCCGCGCAGTATATTCAGCTCCTGCGCTTCCGGGCGCGCACGGGTAAACAGGCGGCGCAGGCGGCTCATCACCTGCCCTGGATGCGTTGGGCGGATAAACCCGGTGGTCGACAGCGTCTGTTCCAGATGCTGATAGAAACGTTCAAGGTCGTCGACCAGAGGATAAGGTGCTTCTTGCGGCGTCGGCGGCGCGTCTGCCTGCTGACGTTCGAGATATGCCACGCGCACGTCATACGCCAGGATCTGGACCGCCATCGCCAGGTTCAGCGAGCTGTAATCCGGGTTGGCCGGGATGGCAACGTGATAATGACATTTTTGCAGTTCGTCGTTGGTCAGGCCCACGCGCTCGCGGCCGAAGACCAGAGCCACCGGCGCCTGCTCGCCTTCCTGAACCGCACGCACGCCGCATTCACGCGGTTCAAGCATCGGCCAGGGTAGCGTGCGCGAACGCGCGCTGGTGCCAACCACCAGACTGCAGCCGGCAATGGCTTCATCAAAGGTATCGACGATGGTGGCGTTACCGATGACGTCACTGGCGCCGGCGGCCAGCGCAATGGCTTGCGAATCGGGTTTTACCAGCGGATTGACCAGATAAAGGTTGGTCAGGCCCATGGTTTTCATGGCCCGGGCGGTCGAGCCCATGTTGCCGGTATGAGAGGTTTCTACCAGAACAATGCGAATATTGTGCAGCATACAAACTCTGAGCGTAGCGGAAAATCGTAGCATCTTAACACAGGATGAAGGACATTAGGTATTTTGCCGAACACCTGCTATACTTCGCGCCGTTTCCTGTTCTTTAACATCCTAGTTGGAAGATACCCATGCATCCGATGCTGACTATCGCCGTGCGCGCTGCGCGCAAGGCCGGTAACCTGATTGCCAAAAACTACGAGACCCCGGACGCCGTTGAAGCGAGCCAGAAAGGGACTAACGATTTCGTCACCAACGTCGATCGCGATGCAGAGCATCTGATCATTGACGTTATTCGCAAGTCTTATCCGCAACACACTATCATCAGCGAAGAACGCGGTGAGCTGGTCGGCGAAGATCAGGATGTACAATGGGTGATCGATCCACTGGATGGCACTTCAAACTTCATCAAACGTTTCCCGCATTTCTCCGTTTCCATTGCCGTGCGCATCAAAGGCCGCACCGAAGTGGCGGTAGTTTACGATCCAATGCGCAACGAACTGTTCACCGCGACTCGCGGCCAGGGAGCTCAGCTCAACGGTTTCCGCCTGCGTGGCACCAATGCCAAAGACCTTAATGGCACTATCCTGGCGACCGGTTTCCCGTTCAAGCTCAAGCAACATGCGACCCCTTACATCAACGTCGTCGGCAAACTGTTTACCCAGTGTGCGGATTTCCGTCGTACCGGCTCTGCCGCACTGGATCTGGCTTACGTGGCCGCCGGCCGCGTTGACGGTTTCTTCGAAATCGGCCTGAAGCCGTGGGACTTTGCCGCCGGCGAACTGCTGGTGCGTGAATCCGGCGGTTTGGTCACCGACTTCGTTGGCGGCCATAACCACTTCAGCTCCGGCAACGTTGTTGCAGGCAATCCGCGCGTAGTGAAGGCCATGCTGTCCAGCATGCGTGAAGAACTGAGCGAAGCGCTGAAGCGTTAAAAACGCCGGTGGGCTTATCACGTCCGAAGCTGCTTGACTATTGAAGCGCTGCTGTTGCAGCGCTTTTTTTATGCCCGTTAGCGGGAGAAGGGCCGCACGCCGCTGCCGAATTCCGGCACCGCGCTGGTGTACAACAGGATGCCGGCAAACAGCAGAATCACTCCACCGGCCAGTGCCAGGGTTCCCCAGGCCACCGCGCTCCAGGCGGCCGGCGTGCGAGTGCCGCTGATGCGCACCGCCAGACGACGACTGTAATGTACCAGCAGCGCCAGCAGCGAAATGGTTATCGAGGTGCCCAGCGCCATCGCCAGCGCGGAAACCACGCCCCAGAAAAATACCCCGATCACTTTGGCAAACAGCAGCACCAATATCGCGCCGGAGCATGGCCGCATGCCCATCGCCAGCACGATCGCCAACTGGGTACGCCAGCCGCCGCCGGCCTGCAATTCACGGTCGGTTGGCAAATGACGATGGCCGCAACCGCATTCGGCGCTATGCACGTGATCGGCGGGCAACGGCTGCACCGCGCGAATACGCATCGCCGGCGCTGGGCGCAACGCGCGGATCGCGGTGAACAGACGCCGCAGCGCGCGCCAGCTCAACAGGACGCCAAGCAGCACTACCAGCAGATAGCTGCCCTGTTCCAGCCAGAAACTGCTTTGGTGCAACTGGCGTGACGACAACGCCAGCACTCCCAGCATCAGCGTGACCAGGCCAATCGCCACCAGCCCCTGTACCAGCGAAGCGGCAAAGGTTAACCGCAGGCTGCTTTTCAGTCGCGCCGGGTGCGTCGCCAGATAGGTAGCGATCACCACTTTGCCATGACCGGGGCCAAGGGCGTGCAGCACGCCGTAACCGAGGCTGAACAGTACCAGCGCCATGCCGGCCTGCTGCGGCGCGGCATCAACCTGCTGTAACAGACCAGCCATGTGCTGATTGAGTGCTTTTTGCCACACCACGCTTTGCAGCTGGATTTGCGGCCAATAATGCCACACCAGCCGCGCGCCGAGCGCAAACAAGACGGTAAACAACAGTAACGGCCACAGGCTGAAGGCCCAGTGACGCCGGCGGCCAGCGGCGCTGCCGAGATTCATTGACATTGCAGAATAATCCGTTGTGCGAACTGCTGACCGAGCTGCATGTCTTCTCCGGGAGAGTCATTTTTATCGAGCGACAGCGCATACGCCTGCAGCGACGCATCCGGCTTCGGTGTCATCAGTTTGAACTGGCATTGCTGCGCCATATCCGGCGACAGATGAATAGCAGATTGATTTTTATAACTCATATCAACAAAGAAGGTCGGATCGTAGGTGGCGATGTCAAACGGCTTGCCCGCCAGCGGCTGCGCGTGCGCCAACGGCAGTACAAACTCCAGCACCGCATTGTGGCCACGGCGCGAAAGGTGATATTCCGTTGGCAAATTCACGTATTTTACCGGCTTGCCGTCACGATAGATGTCGGTGAAATAATGCTGCCCGAGCACGTTGGCCATCACTTCCGCCGCCAGCTTCTTCCAGATCTCCGAATCGCTTTTGGCATTGCCCGCGTCGTACAGCAGATCTGCCGAGGTGATCTCATCCATAACCCACACCATTCTCAAACCGACCAATTGACGATCCTTGGCAATAAAGGTGGTGGTCATATCTATAAAGCTGTGCGGATGGGCGGTGGCTGCCACGCTGTACAGCACCGTCAAACCGGCCAGCAGATTTCGTAGTTTTAGCATTAAGCGACACTCATTATTGTTATAAAGTAACATAACCTGGAGCGAAATCTCCGCTCAACGGCATAATAACTGTGACGAAAGTTGTAAGCCGAAGTAAAAGCAGGCGCACTGTCCGTGTCACGGTAATGCCTTTTGCTATGCTTAGGCATAATTTCAACGTTACCTGCTAGAAGGTGATATGAGCCTGGACACCTCTCCTGTGCCTGAGCTCTCCGGTCAACAACGGCGCTGCCAACTGCTCTTGATGCTGTACGCACCGCTGCCCACGGTACAACTGGAGACCATCAGCCAAATCAACGGCGTCGAGCTCCCCATTACCCGGCAAGATATAGCCGAGGTCGCCAGCGAAATCCAGCGTTTCCACCATTTGGACATCGCTGGCAATCCCGACGATGGCTACCAGATTATGGGAAGCACGCTGAATAAGCGCCTGTGCCTGATTCACTGGTTGCGGCGTGCGCTTCGTTGCTGTCCGCAGTTTGTCGATAGCGCATTCAGCCCGCGGTTGCTGCAGGCGCTGGGAGCCGATGCCCAACTGCTCGCACGTTTACTGCGCGGCATTGATGACTGCACCCAGTGGCTTGCCCGTGAACTCGACGCCCGCGACCGGCAATTCTTGCAGCATTATCTTTGCTACTGCTTATGGGAAAGCGCCTGTCAGCGCCACCCGCAGTTCAACGATCGCCAACGCGCCTGGCTGCATCAGAAAGCAGAATGTCAGGCCGCAAGCGTATTATCACAGACGCTGATGGCGCTGTCTGCCGCTCCACCGAATGACAGCGAGCAGGATTTTCTGGTGCTGCTGTTTACCATGTTGAAGAACCACAGTTACGAAAGCAGCGATTCCGCAGAAGATTTACGCCTGATGACTGCCATTGAGCAGATGGTGGAGCGCTTTCAGCAGATTTCCGGCATGAGCTTCAGCAGCAAAAAAGATCTGATCACCCATCTGTTTGCCCATCTGGCGCCTGCCGTCGAACGCTGTCAGTTTGCTATCGGCATCGACAATATGCTGCTGGAAGAGGTGATGCGTAAATACCCACGCCTGATGCGCACTACGCTGGAGGCGATGGCACCGCTCGAGCAGGAATACGACATTCATTTTTCGCGCGAGGAAGCCGGCCTGATAGCCATTAGCTTCGGCGCATGGCTGATGCAAGGCAACGCATTGCAGGAGAAACAGGTGTTGCTGCTGACGCTGGACGATCCGCAACTGGAAGAAGAGCTGGAGTACCAGATCCGGGAGTTGACACTACTGCCGTTAAATATCAAGTATCTGTCGCTCAGCGAATTTCACGATTCCGGCGCGCCGCAGGGCGTGGCGCTGGTCATAACCCCCTACGCCACCCCGCCACACGCGGCACAGCCACCGCTGATCCACACCGTATTACCGCTGGAGCGCGGACAACGTAAAACTATCCGCGCGCTGCTGGAATCACCTTAGCGAATGGCTGACCGCGGCGGCCGGCGGGCGGACAAACAACGCCGGCACCACTATCGCTGCCATCACCCAGAACACGCCGGCTTGCAGATGTTCGAACAGGAAACCGGCAATCACCGTCATTACGGCAATACCACCGCCCATCGCCAACGCGGAATAAACCGCTTGCAGCCGGATCACCTCCGCTCCCTGGCGCGCGGCAATGAAGCGCATCGCCGCCAGGTGGCAGACGGTAAAGGTGCCACAGTGCAAGACCTGTACCAGCAGCAGCCAGCTCAGCTCGGTGGTCGAGGCCATCAACCCCCAGCGCAATATGCCGCAGCAGGCTGACAGCAACAGCAGATTGCGGGCGTTCCAACGGCGAAACAAAACATTGCTGCTGGCAAAAATAATCACCTCCGCCACCACCCCCAACGACCAGAAGTAGCCGATGGCAGAAGCCGAATAACCGGCTTCCTGCCAGTATATGGAGGCAAAACTGTAATAACCGGCATGGGCACCCTGTAACAGGGTGACGCACAGCAAAAAACGCCAGACCGGCCCTTCGCTGAGTAATTCACGCCATGAGCGGTTGGACACATCATGCGCGCGAGCCTCGCCTTGCGGCATGACACTGGGTTTGAGCAACATGCCAAGCAGCATCGCCATCAGGCTGAAAATCAGGCTGAACAGGATGGCATTGTGGCCCCAGACCGACACCAGTTGCCCGGTGAGCGCCGAACCAATGACAAACGCCAGCGAGCCCCATAGGCGCACGCGCCCATAGTCCATGGAGATCTGTTTTTGCCAGGTGGCGGCTAATGCGTCAGTCAGCGGCACCAGCGGCGAAAAAAACAGGTTAAAGCCGGCAATCACCAGCATTAGCCAACCCCAGCCATTGCCAAAACAGAAGCCAACGGCAAAGGCCAGCGTCAACAACGCCAGAATGCGTAATGCAGTAACCAGATTCGAAGGATCTTTAACCCGTGGGGCGATCAGTAAACTGCCGAGAAAACGCGCCACCAGCCCGGCTCCCAGCAACATGCCGATGGTATCGGCTTCCAGCCCTTCGCCTTTTAACCAAACGCCCCAGAACGGGAGGAAAATGCCATAAGAAAAGAAATAGGTGAAATAGCTGAGAGACAGCCAACGCGTTGATTGCAGAACCATGTTCCCTCCGGTGTGTGGGCAATACTTTGACAGAGCTCACATCAGCTAGCAATCATGATTCATATCCACCGAACCATAGTGTAGAGCAGTTCACACTTTGCCGGTTATCGGCGTAAAAAAACCCGCCGCAGCGGGTTTTATTGATACCAATCGGACTTAGGCGTAAACCGGCAGGCGAGCGCAAATATCCAGTACTTTCTGTTTGGTGCGTTCGATGGTGGCTTCGTCGTTGATATTGTCCAACACGTCGCACATCCAACCGGCCAGCTCGCGAACTTCCGCTTCCTTGAAGCCGCGACGGGTTACCGCCGGCGTACCGATACGAATACCGGAGGTCACGAACGGGCTCTTCGGATCGTTTGGCACGCTGTTTTTGTTAACGGTAATGTTGGCACGACCGAGGGCTGCATCCGCTTCTTTACCGGTCAGGTTTTTCTCTACCAGATCCAGCAGGAACAGATGGTTGTGAGTGCCGCCAGAAACCACTTTGTAGCCGCGATCCAGGAACACTTCTACCATCGCCTTGGCGTTGTTGGCCACTTGCTGCTGGTAAACCTTGAACTCTGGCTCCATGGCTTCTTTCAGCGCGACGGCCTTGCCGGCGATCACGTGCATCAGCGGGCCGCCCTGCCCACCAGGGAACACCGCGGAGTTCAGTTTCTTGTACAGGTCTTCGTCGCCGCCTTTTGCCAGGATCAGGCCGCCACGCGGGCCGGCCAGCGTCTTGTGGGTGGTGGTGGTAACGATATGCGCGTGCGGCACCGGGTTCGGGTAGACGCCAGCGGCGATCAGACCGGCCACGTGCGCCATGTCAACGAACAGGTACGCGCCGATGCTGTCGGCAATTTCACGCATTTTGGCCCAGTCGACCACGCCAGAATAGGCTGAGAAACCGCCGATGATCATCTTCGGTTTGTGCGTCTGTGCCTGCCTTGCCAGATCGTCATAGTCGATTTGGCCTTTTTCGTCGATGCCGTAAGGCACCACGTTATACAGTTTGCCGGACAGGTTGACCGGAGAGCCGTGGGTCAGGTGGCCGCCGTGCGCCAGGTTCATGCCCAGAATGGTGTCTCCCGGCTGCAACAGCGCGGTGTAGACAGCAAAGTTGGCCTGAGAGCCGGAGTGTGGCTGAACGTTGGCATAATCCGCGCCGAACAGCTCTTTGGCGCGATCGATAGCCAGTTGCTCAACGATATCGACGTATTCGCAACCGCCGTAGTAACGCTTGCCCGGGTAGCCTTCAGCGTATTTGTTGGTCAACTGGGAACCCTGAGCCTGCATGACACGCGGGCTGGTGTAGTTCTCAGAGGCAATCAGCTCGATGTGCTCTTCCTGACGCACCACTTCTTGCTCCATTGCGCGCCACAGTTCGGCATCGTAATCGGCAATGTTCATTTCACGCTTTAACATCCGGCTTCTCCTGACTTGAATCCCGCTAACTAAAAAATCACCAAATAACTACCCGTTTGGGTTCTGGGCAACAGTGTAAACTGTTTTCACCCGTCGAAGATAGGTCTTGACAGAGGTTTTTACGCAAACGATTGGCTTTAGCTGCGACAAGGCTTTGATCCATCAAACACGTGCGTTATTCAACGGACATTTCCTCATGTTGCCAATGGGCTTTTTTCATGTTCTGTGAAGCGGATCGGCGATTAACAAACACTTAACAAAAAAGTGGGTATTTACAAGACGGACGCAACCTTATAAGATGCATTTAAAATGCATCATTATATAAGATCGGAACATTGCACAAAGGAGTGCCACCATGCTGGATAGCCAAACCATCGCCACCGTAAAGTCCACCATCCCCCTGCTTGCCGCCACCGGGCCAAAGCTGACTGCGCATTTCTACGATCGCATGTTCGCTCATAATCCTGAGCTGAAGGATATCTTCAATATGAGCAACCAGCGTAACGGCGATCAGCGCCAGGCGCTGTTTGATGCCATTTGCGCCTACGCCAGTAATATTGAAAACCTGGCGGCGCTGCTGCCTGCGGTCGAGCGTATTGCGCAAAAACACGCCAGTTTCAATATTCAGCCGGAGCAGTACCAGATTGTCGGTACGCATCTGTTGGCAACGCTGGACGAAATGTTCAGCCCGGGGCAGGAAGTGCTGGACGCATGGGGCAAGGCTTACGGCGTATTGGCCAACGTATTTATCCAGCGTGAAGGCCAGATTTATCAGGAAAGTGCTACCGGAGACGGCGGCTGGCGCGATCGCCGCGCTTTCCGCATCGTGAAAAAGCAGCCGCAGAGCGAGGCAATCAGCAGCTTTATTCTGGCGCCGGTCGACGGTGGCCGCGTGGTTGATTTCAAGCCAGGCCAGTACCTGGCGGTGTATATCAACCACCACAGCATTGAACACCAGGAGATCCGCCAGTATTCACTGACTGCCGCCCCGAACGGCGAATTTTATCGCATCGCGGTAAAACGTGAAGAGCACGGCATCGTGTCCAACTACCTGCATCAGCAGGCAAAAGAAGGCGACGTGATTGAGATCGCACCGCCACACGGCGACTTTTTCCTCGATATCTCGCCGTCGACGCCGGTGGCGCTGATTTCCGGCGGCGTTGGCCAAACGCCGATGCTTGGCATGCTTAACGCACTGTACAACAATCAGCACCAGGCTGAGGTGCATTGGCTGCACGCTGCAGAAAACGGCCGCGTCCACGCTTTTGCTGACGAGGTTGCCGACATTGCAACACGCATGCCAAACCTGAGCCGCCATGTGTGGTATCGCCAACCGAGCGAGAACGACGTTGAAGGCCGTGATTACCAATCACGCGGGCTGATGGATCTCGGCACCGTTCGCGCTTCGCTGGATAACCCCTTGATGCATTATTACTTCTGCGGCCCGGTGGCGTTTATGCAATTTGTCGCGCAGCAGTTACTGGCTATGGGTGTTAACGTCGAGCGCATTCATTATGAATGCTTCGGCCCGCATAAGGTGCTGTAACTGCCGCGCCCTGGCGCGACACAATAAAAAAACGGGCCAGCGTCGCCCGTTTTTTTATGCCGGAAGCGATGGCTTAAATAGCTTCTTCGTCCTGCTCACCGGTGCGGATACGCACCACGCGCGCCACGTCAAACACGAAGATCTTGCCGTCACCAATTTTGCCAGTCTGGGCAGTTTGCATGATGGTTTCAACGCAGGTATCAACGATATCGTCGGCCACCACGATCTCGATTTTCACCTTGGGCAGGAAATCGACCATGTATTCCGCACCGCGATACAGTTCGGTATGCCCCTTCTGCCGGCCAAAGCCTTTAACTTCGGTCACGGTCATGCCGGTAATGCCGACTTCAGCCAGCGCTTCACGCACGTCATCCAGTTTGAACGGCTTGATAATAGCGTCGATCTTTTTCATCTAGTTTCCTCGCGCCTATCCACTAGGCTATTTTCTGGTCATTTTGCGCCAGGGCAGTGCTCGGACGACTCACGTACTGCCTGTACGCTGCGGCCCTGCGCGCTGTCCGCGCCCAAACTGACGGCGACAATGACGCCTATTGAATAGGCGCTTCAATTACCAATTTTTGCGGCCAAAGCCGGATGTGATCGGGTAGCGACGATCCTTGCCGAAGTTGCGGGCAGTGATGCGCGGCCCGACGGCGGCCTGACGACGCTTGTATTCGTTGATATCCACCAGGCGGATCACTTTACGCACGATCGCCTCATCGAAACCGGCGGCGACCAGATCGGCCACCGACATATCGCGTTCGACGTACCCTTCCAGAATGGCATCTAAAATATCATAAGGCGGCAGGCTGTCCTGATCGACCTGATCCGGCGCCAGTTCGGCGGACGGCGGACGATCGATCACCCGCTGCGGGATCACGTACGACACGGTATTGCGGTATTCCGACAGCTTGAACACCAGGGTTTTCGGTACATCTTTCAACACATCAAAGCCGCCGGCCATATCGCCGTACAGCGTGGCGTAACCCACCGCCATTTCGCTCTTGTTGCCGGTGGTCAGCACGATGCTGCGCCGCTTGTTCGACAATGCCATCAGCACCACGCCGCGGCAGCGCGCCTGGAGGTTTTCTTCGGTGGTATCGCGTTCGGTGCCGGCAAACATCGGCGCCAATTGCCCCATAAAGGCGTCAAACATCGGCTCGATGGAAACAACGTCAAACTCGACGCCAAGTATCTCGGCTTCTTCTTTGGCGTCGGCAATGCTGATATCGGCGGTATAACGGAACGGCATCATCAACGCCTGCACTTTTTCCTTACCCAGCGCATCCACCGCAATCGCCAGCGTCAACGCCGAATCGATGCCCCCCGACAGGCCCAGTACCGCGCCTTTGAAACCGTTCTTGTTTACATAGTCGCGCACCGCCAGCACCAGCGCTTCGTAGATTTGCGCCAGCTGCGGCAATTCGGCGGCAGGCGCGGTCATTGGCACCACTTCACGCTCGTTGAACTGCAACAACGTCACCTGTTCGGCAAACGCTGCCAGGCGGTGGGTCATATTGCCTGCGGCATCAAACACCTTTGAACAACCGTCGAAAATCAATTCGTCCTGCCCACCGATCTGGTTCAGGTATACCAGCGGCAAATTGGTGCGCCGGCAGTGGCCAGCCATCAGCGTCTTGCGGATATACGGCTTCTCCCGGTTATACGGCGAGGCGTTAATCGACAGAACAATTTCTGCGCCGGCGGCTTTCGCCGCGTCAATCGGCTCGGGGAACCACAGGTCTTCACAAATCAGCAGGCCAAGACGGTAGCCTTTCAGCTCCACCACGCAGCTTTCCTGCCCGGCGTGGAAATAGCGTTTTTCGTCAAACACGCCATAGTTCGGCAACTGCTGCTTGAAGTAGCGCGCCCGCAGCTCGCCTTCGGCAAACAGCGACAACGCATTGTATAACCTGTCGCCTTCCCGCCATGGATGACCGACCAGGATCGCGACCTCGCCTGACGCCTGTTGCAGGCGGTTGAGCTGCCGGTCGCAGCGCTGATAGAAATCGTCACGATACAGCAGGTCTTCCGGAGGATAACCGGACAGCGCCAGTTCGGTGAACATAACCAGATCGGCTCCCGCCTTCTGCTGTTCCTGCACGATTTGCAACATGCGCTCGCTGTTGCCTTCAATATCGCCCACCAGCAAATTCAGCTGGGCTAACGCAATGGAAAGTGATCTGCTCATATTTCTATGGTCTGTTTCCAGGTCATGTGTTGCGAACCTGCCGAAGCACGTTCAGGAAAAAACATCATTCTTTAAAATCGTTGGCATCAAGTTCATGACGCGATAACAATTTATAAAACTCGGTGCGATTGCGGCCAGCCATGCGTGCAGCCTGAGTCACGTTGCCCTTGGTAATTTGCAGTAGCTTGCGCAGGTAATGCAATTCAAACTGGTTGCGCGCCTCGACAAAGGTCGGCAACGCGGTGTTCTCGCCTTCCAGCGCCTGTTCCACCAACGCTTCGCTGATCACCGGCGCCGAGGTTAATGCCACACACTGTTCAATCACGTTGACCAGTTGCCGTACATTGCCCGGCCAACTGGCGGTCATCAGGCGTTTCATCGCATCGGTAGAGAAACTGCGCACGAACGGCTTGTGCCGTTTGGCCGACTCTCTCAGCAGGTGGTTGGCCAGCAGCGGGATATCCTCGGCACGTTCGTTCAACGCCGGAATTTTCAGGTTCACTACGTTCAGACGGTAGTACAAATCTTCACGAAATTCATTCTTCGCCATCGCTTTCTGTAAATCACGATGGGTGGCGGAAATAATACGTACGTCGATATCCAGGTCGCGGTTGCTGCCCAGCGGCCGCACCTTGCGCTCCTGCAACACCCGCAGCAGTTTAACCTGAAGTGACAATGGCATATCGCCAATTTCGTCGAGGAACAGCGTGCCGCCGGCCGCCGCCTGGAATAGCCCTTCTCTGCTGCTGACCGCGCCGGTAAATGCCCCTTTGGCATGACCAAACAGCTCCGATTCCAGCAGCTGTTCCGGCAGCGCGCCGCAGTTGATGGCGATAAAGGCTTTCTTGGCGCGCGGACTGGCGCCGTGAATCGCCTGTGCCAGCACTTCCTTGCCGGTGCCGCTCTGGCCATTGATCAACACGCTGACATCTGACTGCGCCACCATTTTCGCCTGCTCCAACAAACGGAGCATGATTGGGCTACGGGTGACGATGGCTTCACGCCAGCTATCGTCGCCTGCCGGTATCGACAGCGACAGTGCGTCGTCGATGGCTTTATACAGCGCATCACGATCGACCGGTTTGGTCAGGAAACTGAACACCCCCTGCTGGGTTGCCGCGACGGCGTCAGGGATAGAACCATGGGCGGTAAGGATGATCACCGGCATGCCTGGCTGATGCTTCTGGATTTCGGCAAACAGTGCCATACCGTCCATTTCATCCATACGCAGGTCGCTGATGACCATATCGATTTTTTCACGCGCTAATAGGCGCAGCGCTTCCTGACCGCTTTCAGCCGTTGTGACATGAAAACCTTCACTGGTGAGGCGCATCCCCAGCAGCTTCAGCAGGCTGGGATCGTCGTCAACCAATAACAAATTGGCCGGTTTGCGGGCTGTCATTGCGCGTTAGGCTCCTTATTGGCAGATGGCGGCGCGTAAGTGTCTTCCGGTTCAACCGGCAGCGCGGTGCCCTTTTCCGTTGTGCCTTCCGGCTCGGCGCTCTTTGCCGGCTCGGCAGGTTTGGCTGCCGCACTCGGCTTGGCCTGGCTGGCGGCATTATCGGGGATCTCACCCTGCATTTGCTTGCGGGAAGAAAGTTGACGCTCGATATCCGTCAGGTTTTCCAATTTGCGTGAGGTATCCTGCAACTGGCTTTGCAGCCGAGCCTGGCTTTGGCGCAGCGTATCAATCTGGCTGTCGGTTGACTCTTGCAGATGTTGATAGCGGGCACGCTCATCGAACAGCGCAATTTGCAGCACCTGCTGTTGACGCCACAGTTGCAGCAGCGGCCGCAGCGTACTTGGGAAAGCCAGCCGGTAGTGGTTCAGACGATCGATCATCTGCCGGCGCTCCGCCGACGTCGGTTCGGCGCTGCCCAACAGGATGCTTTGCTTGAACATGCCATCCCATGCGGTACCAGGAATGGTTTTTGCCAGCGTGCGCGCCTGGGTAGAACCGATCCGGTCGGCGCAGTCCATGGCACGCAGCCAATACAGGGAGTTGTCCAACGCATCCTTTTCGTTGAGTTGCCACAGGGTATCGCACGGCGCGATACGGTAATCGACAACCTTGCTATCAGGAATCGCTTCCTGCTGCTGCGGCTCAAGACCGCTGCTGACGGCGCGATCGGCACAGCCGGCTAACAAAAACGGGGCAAAAAGAAGCGTGCCCAGAAAAGAGAGTGGACGCTTGCCGAGCGGTGCGCGCGCACTAGCACGCGTGGAACGTTCGATCTTGGTCAGACGAGCGCGTTGTGGCCATATGTACATTATTTATTCATTCTCGGCGGTTAATGGCAATTCAATTCGGAAGCAGACATCAGCGTCATCGACGTTGACCAACTGCAATTCACCGCGCATCCGGCGGATACAATCTTGTGCGATGCTCAGGCCGAGCCCGCTTCCTTTTACCGCCCCTTTCCGTTGCTGACTGCCCTGGAAAAAAGGCTCGAAAATCATGGTTTGTTCCGTTTCGGGGATTGGCGTGCCGGTATTGGCGACATCAATCTGCACCCGTTGCCCAATTTGGCGGCTACGAATCCAAATGTTACCGGATTCCTTGCCGTAGTGCACCGCATTGGAATAGAGATTATCCAGCACGCGCATTAATAGCGTAGGCTCTGCCCAGCAAATTTCGGCATCAAGCTGAATGTCGGTTCGGATCATCTTGGCTCGAGCCGGCAGGCTATGTGCCGCAACCACCATCTCGATCATCTCGCTCAGTTCGACGTTTTCATGCTCTGCCGGCCCATCCGCCAGCTTACGATTGTAGTCGAGCAATTGCTCGATCAGCTGCTGCAAATGACGGCTGCTGTGATCGAGGATGGTCACCACTTCTTTTTGGTCGGAGGTCAACGGCCCCGCCACTTCGTCCGCCAATAATTCGGTGCCTTCACGCATGCTGGCCAATGGCGTTTTCAGTTCATGGGAAATATGGCGCAGAAACTCATGACGCTGCGATTCCAGCCATGCCAGGCGCTCGCTCAGCCAGATGATCCGCTGTGCCAACGAGCGCAGTTCGCGCGGCCCTTTGAACGATGCCGCCGAACCCAGCGCACGTCCTTCGCCCAGGCGGTTAATCATCTGCTCCACCGCCTTCACCGGCCCGATAATCATGCGGGTAAACAGCACCACCAGCAGCACGCTGACCAGAAACAGCAACAGAGCCTGCCAGCCAAAAAACTGCCCGCGCTCGGCAATCGCCTGCTGCAGTTGCTGACCGCGCGAGAACACCACCGCGCGCGTCGCCTGTACCATTTCGGCATTGGAGCGCGAAAACGACTCCAGCAGGGTCGACGTTTCCTTATCGGGGCCGCTGCTTTGGCATTTGATGGTCGCCAGCTGCGTTAGCAGATCGCGCAACGTTTGATAATAGCGCTCATCCGGCAGGATCGGGGCATGGGCATCAAGCATTTGTGAATATTGTTTGCGCTGATTTTGATACAGGCGTTCCAGCGTCGGGTCAACCAGCACGCAATACTGACGATAGCTGCGCTCCATTTCCAGCGCCACGCTGGTCATCGCCTCACTGCGGCGGGCATCCACCAGGGTGGTGCGGTTGATATCGGCCGCCTGCGAACTGAGATGATTCAGACTTTGATAGGCTTGATATGCCAATACCAGCAATGGCAGTAACACCAACAGAAACGCCATCAGCACCAATTGGCGCAGCGAGCGGGGGAATAAACGCCATCTTTTCAACGAAATCATCTCATTGTCCCTTGTCTGCCCTGATGCTAACCGAGTCGTCGGCAAGAAAAAAGCCTGTAGGCGGATAATCCTGCATACGCGCTGCAAACTGCTTTACAGCGCCAGGCAACGTGCCACGCTGCTTTCACGCAGGTAAATCAGCAAGGAGAAGGATTGCAGGACGGCAAACAAACGGATTGACGAAGAAAACTGGCGGATTGACGCTGGGGCAGGACTGCCCCATCGCAAGGAATATGTGGATGCCCTTAAGCCTCGTCCCCAGGGTGATGTAGCCCGCAGGCTGGCATCGAATGGGACGAATAGCATCCAGATGTATCCGATATTGATGAACGTTTCATCACAGTTGGATACAGGCGGTGCCTCACTCCACGTGTCGCCCGATGCTTGATAAAGCCGCTTGCGCGTCTGTTATCGGTTTGGTTGGACGATAGGCACCATTTCTTTGGCATCATTCGGAGGCTTATGAGGCATGGATTCGGTTTATTTACCGGCCATCATAAAAAGTTGAATGAGCAACTGACAAGTATCATGCATTATGCGTGCCAACTTTTCAATTATTTTTATATCATACTGATTTAAAGCAGTTTATTAATAAATTACATTTTCTATAGTGGTATTTCCGCCTGGCAGCGCTGTGCGGAAATTCACCATGCTGTCGCCAAAACACGACAACCTAAGTCAATTTATTTACCTACCTTAAAAATCAATAGCTTAGATGTCACCTTTTAGAGACATTCTTAATGGAGTTTGTCGCAAATTGCCGACAACCTGCAACTACGCCGAAAATCAGCAGATTAAATGCGACAGGCGAGTTTACTGGCCGGTGCGTTGCCGCATCGTTAAACACGCCGAGGGGGGCGTCTCGTGGCGCCGGGGGCTCAGGAGCGGGAAACTGTATCTGGGGTCTGGGGTCTGGGGTCTGGTTGCAAACTTTTCCGGGGTAGCCGATACCCTGGCACCCAGTGGCCAGGGTATCGGGCAACAGGGGCCGGGAACGGCCCCTGCGGCATTTAACCCAGTTGCTGGCGCGCGTTGCGGAACATACGCATCCACGGGCTGTCTTCGCCCCACTCGTCCGGGTGCCAGGAGTTGCTGACGGTACGGAACACCCGCTCCGGGTGTGGCATCATTACCGTCGCTCGTCCGCTGGCGCTGGTCACGGCAGTAATGCCGTTTGGCGATCCGTTCGGGTTGGCCGGGTAGGCTTCAGTGACCTGGCCGGCATTGTTCACGAAGCGCAATGCCACCAGCCCCTGACTTTCCAACGCAGCCAGATGCGCCGCATCACGGACTTCGACATGCCCTTCGCCATGCGATACCGCAATCGGCATCCGCGAACCGGTCATGCCCTGCATAAACAGCGACGGACTGGCCGCCACTTCCACCAGGCTAAAGCGCGCTTCGAAGCGATCAGACAGGTTGCGCACGAAGCGCGGCCACTGTTCTGCACCGGGGATCAGCTCACGCAGGTTGGACATCATCTGACAGCCGTTACACACGCCCAGCGCCAGGGTCTGCGGACGGTGGAAGAAGGCTTCGAACTCGTCACGTACGCGCGGGTTGAACAGAATCGACTTCGCCCAGCCTTCGCCTGCACCCAGCACGTCACCGTATGAGAAACCGCCACAGGCCACCAGCGTATGGAAGTCCTGCAGATCGCGACGCCCAGCCAGCAGATCGCTCATATGCACGTCGATGGCGTCAAAACCGGCGCGGTGGAACGCCGCCGCCATTTCAACGTGGGAGTTGACGCCCTGCTCACGCAGCACCGCGACTTTCGGCCGCACGCCCTTGGCAATATAAGGTGCTGCAATGTCCTCTTGTGGCGCAAATGTCAGCTTGACGTTCAGCCCCGGGTCGCGCTCATCCTGTTTGGCCTGATGTTCCTGATCGGCACAGTCGGGGTTATCGCGCAGGCGTTGCATTTGCCAGGTGGTTTCCGCCCACCAGGTGCGCAACGTGCTGCGGCTTTCGCTGTAAACCGGTTTGTCGCCCTGGGTTATGACAAAGCGATCGCCAGCCTGTACCCGGCCGATATGATGCACATTGTTGCTCAGGCCATGCCGGGCAAAAATCTGTTGCACCGCAGCGCGGCGTTCGGCGCTGACCTGAATCACCGCCCCCAGTTCTTCATTGAACAACGCCGCCAGCGCATCCTCACCCAACGCCTGAATATCCACCTCCACGCCGCAGTGACCGGCAAAGGCCATTTCCGCCAGCGTGATCAGCAAACCGCCGTCGGAACGGTCGTGGTAAGCGAGCAGCTCACGATCTGCCACCAGCTGTTGCATCGCATTGAAGAAACCGCCCAGTTGTTCAGCGCTGCGCACGTCCGCCGGTTGGTCGCCCAACTGGCGGTAAACCTGCGCCAGCGCGGTTGCCCCCAGCGCGTTGTGGCCGTTTCCGAGGTCGATCAGCAACAGCTCGGTGTCACCCTGATCGGTACGCAGCTGTGGCGTCACGGTATGGCGAACGTCTTCTACCCGGGCAAAGGCGGTAATTACCAGCGACAGCGGAGAGGTCATCTCGCGTTGCTCATTGCCTTCCTGCCAGCGGGTTTTCATCGACATCGAATCTTTCCCCACCGGAATAGTGATGCCCAGCGCCGGACACAGTTCCTCGCCCACCGCTTTCACCGCCTCATACAGGCCGGCATCTTCCCCTGGGTGGCCGGCTGCGGCCATCCAGTTGGCAGAAAGCTTCACGCGCTTGAGCGATCCAATGTCCGTCGCCGCCAGGTTGGTCAGCGCTTCGCCCACCGCCAGACGGCCCGAAGCGGCAAAGTCCAGCAGCGCCACCGGCGCACGTTCGCCGAGGGACATCGCTTCACCATAGTAGCTGTCGAGGCTGGCGGTGGTCACCGCGCAATCTGCCACCGGGATCTGCCATGGGCCTACCATCTGATCGCGCGCCACCATACCGGTCACGGTCCGGTCGCCAATGGTGATCAGGAAGGTTTTCTCTGCGACGGCCGGCAAATGCAGTACGCGTTTCACCGCGTCGGCCACGCTGATACCGTCGCGCAGCACCGGCTCGCCCCTGGCCTGCAGACGCGTGACGTCACGGGTCATTTTCGGCGTTTTGCCGAGCAGCACGTCCAGCGGCATATCGATCGGCTGGTTATCAAAATGACGATCGTTCAACGTCAGGTGGCGTTCTTCGGTTGCTTCACCGATCACCGCGTACGGCGCGCGCTCGCGGCGGCAAATCTCGTCAAACTGCGCCATCTGCGCTGGCGCAATCGCCATGACATAGCGTTCCTGCGATTCGTTACACCATACTTCCAGCGGGCTCATGCCCGGCTCATCGTTGAGGATGTCACGCAGTTCGAAACGGCCACCGCGGCCACCGTCGCTCACCAGTTCCGGCATGGCGTTGGACAGACCACCGGCGCCCACGTCGTGGATAAACAGAATCGGGTTGTCGGCGCCCAGTTGCCAGCAACGGTCGATCACCTCTTGGCAACGACGCTCCATTTCCGGGTTGTCGCGCTGTACCGAGGCAAAGTCCAGATCGGCGTCGGATTGGCCGGAATCCATCGAGGACGCCGCGCCGCCGCCCAGACCGATATTCATCGCCGGACCTCCCAGAACCACCAGCTTGGCGCCAACGGTAATTTCGCCTTTCTGTACGTGATCGGCGCGAATGTTGCCGATACCGCCCGCCAGCATGATCGGCTTGTGATAGCCGCGCAGTTCGAGGCCGTTGTGGCTATTGACCTGCTCTTCATAGGTACGGAAGTAACCGAGCAGCGCCGGACGGCCGAATTCGTTATTGAATGCCGCCCCGCCCAGTGGTCCTTCGGTCATGATATCCAATGCGCTAACGATGCGCTCCGGCTTGCCGAAATCCTGTTCCCACGGCTGTTCAAAGCCGGGAATACGCAGGTTGGACACCGAGAAGCCCACCAGTCCGGCCTTCGGTTTGGCGCCTCGACCGGTGGCGCCTTCGTCGCGGATTTCGCCGCCGGAACCGGTGGCCGCGCCGGGCCATGGGGAAATCGCCGTTGGGTGGTTATGGGTTTCTACCTTCATCAGGATATGCGTATCTTCCTGATGATAATCATAGCGACCGTTTTCCGGCGCCGCGAAGAAGCGCCCGACCTGCGAGCCTTCCATTACCGCGGCGTTGTCTTTATACGCTGACAGTACGTAGTCCGGCGTATGTTCAAAGGTGTTTTTGATCATCTTGAACAGCGATTTAGGTTGCTGTTCGCCATCAATGATCCAGTCGGCGTTGAAAATCTTGTGGCGGCAGTGCTCAGAGTTGGCCTGCGCAAACATATACAGTTCGATATCCGTCGGGTTGCGCCCCAAACCGGTAAAGGCATTCAACAGATAGTCAATTTCGTCCTGCGCCAGCGCCAGGCCCAGTTTGACGTTCGCCTTTTCCAGGGCACTGCGCCCTTCACCCAGCATGTCCACCGCCTGATACGGCGCCGGCTGGTGGTGAGCAAACAGCTTTTCCGCCTGTTGCAGATCGCTGAATACGGTTTCCATCATGCGATCGTGCAGCAACGCTGCCAGTTGCTGCCATTGTGCCTCGTCCAGCGTCGGCGCCGTGACGTAAAACGCCAGGCCGCGCTCCAGGCGTTCAACCTGCGACAAACCGCAGTTATGGGCGATGTCGGTGGCTTTGGATGACCAGGGAGAAATGGTGCCCGGACGCGGCGTCACCAACAGCAGGCGACCCTGCGGAGCGTGTTCGGCGAGAGAAGGACCGTACTTGAGCAAACGCGTGAGCTTGCTATGTTCTTCGGCACTTAGCGGTGCGCTAACATCGGCAAAGTGGACGTACTCGGCATAGATATCACTGACCGGAAGTTGTGCGTCCTGGCAGCGGGACAGCAGTTTGGTAACACGAAAAGCCGACAAAGCGGGCGAACCACGCAGTATTTCCATAATCAAAGTTCTCTCGTCTTCGAAGCAACTGACTCCAGTGCTTCATTGGGCGCAACAGGGGAAAACGCGCGCTATTATAGAGAATCCACGCCGCCGACGAAACCGTTTGCGTGGCGATAATTGATAAATCGTACTCTCACCGTCGAATTGTCATAACATGCCAATAAAGTTGCACGCTGGCGTTTTGTTACGCAAAATGCCCCGACACTGTTGATTTAACCATACCAAAAAACCCTTTCCGGCCTGCGGCAGACATGCATCGCCGAGAGACAACTATTTGAAACGAATAAAAATAAATTACATTCTTGTCGGTACCGTCACTCTGCTTCTGGCGCTTGCCCTCTGGCCGAACATTCCTTGGCGTAGCGGCCAGGATGGACAACTCGCAGAGATAAGGTCCCGCGGCGAATTACGCGTCAGCACCCTGAATTCGCCACTAACCTATTTCACCACCCCGCAGGGGCCGAGCGGCCTCGATTACGAGCTGGCAAAGCGCTTTGCCAACTATCTGGGGGTGAAACTGGTGGTTTTGCCGCATCAAAACATCAATGACCTGTTCGACGATCTGGATGATGACAACGCAGATATCCTCGCCGCCGGCCTGATCTACAATCAGGAGCGCCTCAGCCGCGCCCGCACCGCTCCGGCGTACTACTCGGTTTCCCAGCAATTGGTGTATCGCCTCGGTAGCCCACGGCCGAAAAACTTCGCCGACCTCAAAGGTACGCTGGCGGTGGCCTCGGGCTCTGCCCACGTCAGCACGCTGAAACAGCTCAAGAACGGCAAATTCCCCGATCTCGGCTGGCAATCCTCCAGCGATCTGACCTCCAAAGAGCTGCTGGAACGGGTGGCCGACGGCAAACTGGACTATACCCTCGGCGACTCGGTGACCATCGCGCTGCTGCAACGCATTCACCCGCAGTTGGCGGTGGCCTTTGACGCTACCGACGAAGAGCCGGTCACCTGGTATCTGAAACGCAGCAACGATGACAGCCTGTACGCCGCTCTGCTCGATTTTTACAGCCAAATGGTGGAGGACGGCACCCTGGCGCGCCTGGAAGAAAAATACCTTGGTCACGTCGGCAGCTTCGATTACGTCGATACCAAAACCTTCCTGTCGGCCATCGACTCAGTGTTGCCGACCTTTCAACCGCTGTTTGAAAAGTATGCCAATATCATCGACTGGAAACTGCTGGCCGCCATTGCCTATCAGGAATCCCATTGGAACCCGCTGGCGACGTCGCCGACCGGCGTGCGCGGCCTGATGATGTTAACCCGCGCCACCGCCGAGGGGCTGGGGGTCAATGACCGTCTCGATCCGGAAGAAAGCATTCAGGGCGGAGCCTTGTACCTGCAGCGCCTGATGGACAAAATGCCGGACACGGTGCCGGAAGACGAACGCGTGTGGTTTGCCCTGGCAGCATACAATATGGGCTGGGGGCACATGCTTGATGCACGTAAACTGACGAAAATGCAAAAGGGCAACCCGGACAGCTGGGTTGACGTCAAACAGCGTTTGCCAATGCTCAGCCAGAAGCGCTATTACCCGCAGCTGACCTATGGCTACGCCCGTGGTCGCGAAGCGTATAACTACGTGGAAAACATCCGTCGCTATCAGGTCAGCCTGGTGGGCTATTTGCAGGAAAAAGAAAAGAAGGCGGCGCAAACGGCGCAGGCTCAGGTGGCTCTCGGCCGCGGCTACCCTGCCGTAGCGCCCGATTTGGCGCTCAATCTCGATTAATCGTGCGGTTTTGCCGCCCGCTGCGCCAGCTTCAGCGCTTTTTGCTGCTCGCGGCGCTGGCGAAAGAAGTTGCTCAACGTAGCGGCACACTCCTCGGCCAGCACCCCGGCGGTAATGTCTACCTGATGGTTCATGCCCGGATGGCGCAAAATATCCACCAGCGATCCGGCTGCCCCGGTCTTTTCGTCCGATGCGCCGTACACCAGACGGCGAATACGGCCGTGCACCATCGCTCCGGCACACATCACACATGGCTCCAGCGTGACATACAGCGTGGCGTTCAACAGCCGATAGTTCTGCAACACCGCACCGCCCTGTCGTAACGCCATGATTTCCGCATGCGCGGTCGGATCGTGTCGGCCAATCGGCCGATTCCAGCCTTCGCCAATAACCTGGTTGTCGAGCACCAGCAGCGCACCCACCGGCACTTCACCCTCTTCCTGCGCACGCAGGGCCAGCGTCAGCGCCTGTCGCATCCAGTAGTCGTCGTTGTATTCAGTCATCATATAAGTCCTCGTGCGCGTTGCGGCGGGCATTATACACAGTAGGACAGCTCGACTCCTCTTTTGTCGCCAGCGGCTGAACGCAGCCATGCGGCGCATTGACTGTCGGGCAAACCAGGCACCACGGCGTTGGCCGTTCCCCCTATGCCACAGCAGGCAAAAAAATGCCGCTCAGGTTTACCCGAACGGCATCAGCCCCAGCTCACCCGATGTATCACTCCAGTTGCTGCAGCTCACCCTCTTTGCTGACTCGCCAGCGATGCTCGCAGAAAAACAGCAACGGGTTATCCTGTTTGCTGTCGCTGTAACCACTGTATAATTTCAGCGGTGCGCCAATGCGTTGCTCAAGCTGCATCACCTTTTGCACCCCCAAACAGCGCATTGCCAATATCCAGCCGCCATAGCGAGGCGCAATACGGCTGCCCACCAGACGTACCCGCGGCAGAAAAGGCGAATCCTGATAGACCTGCTCCACCAGGCGTTCTGGCGAGCCGGTAATCAGCCACACTTCGGCATCATGCTCATCCAGATATTGGCGCAGGCGCAGCTGTACCACCGGGAAGGCGGTGACTTTTTGGCGGAAATAGTTAACAAACTGCAATTCCAGCGCCTTCAGCCTGGCCTCCGAGCGACCGAAGGTAATCGACCACAACAGCACGCTCATCGGCCAGCGCGCAGCACGACCGGCAACCAGCATACTGATGCCGACCACCGGCAACAACGGCACCACCAGCAATAAGTTCAGTGGCAAACGCCGTAATAAAAAGCGCAAGAAACTGCCAAACATATCTTCCTGATGCAGCGTACCGTCCAAATCGAAGAACACAACGCGGCGGCCTTCCTCAGCCTGTTGGCGTGCTTTGTTACTCAAGCGCTACTCCTCAGGATCGTTGAAACCCATAAGCCAGGTAAAAATGAAGCCCGCTATAATCGTAATCAGCATACCTGTCAGATACAACATCACCTTACCTGATACGATGGTCAACGCCAAAGGCAGCCCTGAAATGCCAAAGGTGATCACCGTCGCCACTTTCCAATAGCTGATCAGTGCTCCGCCCACCGCACCGCCGAGACAGGCGGCAATAAACGGCTTACCGAGCGGCAGCGTTACGCCAAAGATCAGCGGCTCGCCAATGCCCAGCACGCCAACCGGCAGGGCCCCCTTAATCACCTTCTTTAAACGTTCGTTACGGGTTTTCAGCAGCACCGCCAGCGCCGCCCCCACCTGGCCAACCCCGGCCATCGCCAGAATCGGCAACAGTGGGTTGGCGCCGTGCGCCTGCACCAGCTCAACGTGGATCGGCACCAGCCCCTGATGCAGTCCTGACAGTACCAGCGGCAGAAAAACGCCCGACAGCACCGCCCCCACCAGCAGACCGCCCTTGTCGATCGCCAGATTGGCACCGTGGGCGATGGCATCGGAAATATAACCGCCGAGCGGCTGAAGCAGCACTATCGCCAGCGATGCGGTAATCAAGGTGGTGAATAAGGGATTGAGGATCAGTTCAAGCGATTCCGGCAACAGTTTACGCAGCCTTTTTTCCACCCAGCACATAAAGGCCACCACCAGCAGCACCGCGATCACCCCGCCACGCCCCGGCTGCAGTGCTTCGCCAAACAGGGTGATCTGCGCCAGCTGCGGGCTGGAGAGGATGCCGGCCATTACGCCGCCCATAGCCTGTGAACCGCCAAACACCCGCGCCGCGTTGACCCCGACCAGAATATTCATAATGGCGAAAACCGCGCTGCCAAAGACAGCCAACAGCCCCAGCATATTCGGATAGCTCAACGCAATGTCGCCGGCGATATCCGGGCGTTTCAAGATATTGATAATGCCGGTTATCAGCCCCGAAGCGATAAACGCCGGTATCAGCGGAATAAACACGTCGGCCAGTTTCTTTAACGCGTCGCTCATCGGCGCGGCATACCTGGCCTTGGCGACGGCCTTGTTACGTGAGATGTCATCCGCCGCCGACGCCGGTGGCGCACTGCCAAGCAGCGCCTGCATGGCGTCCACCACTTTGGCCGCCGCGCCCGGCCCGACGATAAACTGATGTTGATCGCCCTGCTTGATATAGCCTTTTACCCCGTCCAGCTTTTTCAGCAGCGCCAGATCGAGACGTTGCTCGTCGCTGACTTCTACCCGTACCCGAGTCATGCAGTTTTCCAGCTTGAGAATATTGCCTTCGCCGCCGATGCCCGCCAGAATTTGTGTCGCCAGAGCCGTTGTCTTGTCCATCGCCTGCCTCGAAAGTGGATTAACCCGCCAGTGCCGCACGCAAGAAGCCGTGGTGCCGTTGCAAACGCCGCTGCGCTTCGTCAGCGCTGACCTCGGCCAGTATCATCAGGATCGCCGGTTTGACCTCAAAGCCGGTTTGCGCCAAAGCCGCCTCCGCCTGGCTACGGTCGGCGCCGGTAGCCTCGGTCACAATGCGACAGGCGCGATCGACCAATTTGACGTTGGTCGCCTTAACATCGACCATCAGGTTCTGATACACCTTGCCCAGCTTGACCATCGCCCCGGTGGAGATCATGTTCAGCACCAGTTTTTGCGCCGTGCCGGACTTCATGCGGGTCGAACCGGTCAGGGCTTCCGGGCCGACCACCGGTGAAATCGCCACCTGTGCCTCTTGGGCAATCGGCGAATCCGGGTTGCAGGAAATTGCCGCCGTCGGGCATCCCAACTGGCGCGCATAGCGCAAGGCGCCTATCACGTACGGCGTACGGCCAGATGCCGCCAGCCCAATCACCATATCGGTCGCGGTCAGTTGCAGATCGCGCAGATCGCGCTCACCCAGATCGGCGTCGTCTTCCGCCCCTTCCACCGCCTTCAGTAGCGCGCCCGGCCCGCCAGCGATCAGTCCGACCACCACGCCGTGCGGTACGCCAAAGGTCGGCGGGCATTCCGATGCATCCAGCACCCCCAGGCGACCGCTGGTGCCGGCGCCGAGATAGATCAGCCGACCGCCGGCCTGCAATGCCGTCGCAGTCAGATCCACCGCCTGCGCGATCTGTGGCAATACCGGTTCGATCGCCAAAGGCACTTTGCGATCTTCATGATTAAAACAGGTCACCATCTCCAGCGTGGACATTTCGTCCAGCCGCAGCGTTGCCGGGTTACGGGTTTCAGATACCAATGCGCCCAGGTTCATTTCATCACCTTTGAATTTTTAATTCACAATGTTGATCCAATACTTGAATATTTTATTCAACAAAGCGAGCACTATTTGCTATTTTAACGGGGAGCTCACAAAAAATTTTCGCTGCGCGTTTTCATGCTCAACGTGGCAGAATGCCGACTGACATCAAGGAATAAATAATGAGCACCCTTCTTCGCATTCGCCAAATGTATCCTGCACTGGCGCAGAACGATCGCAAGCTGGCCGATTTCCTGCTGCACAACGCCGAGCAGGCGCGTCATCTCAGCTCGCAAACGCTGGCTAAAGTGGCTGGCGTCAGCCAGTCCAGCGTAGTCAAGTTTGCCCAGAAAATGGGCTATAAAGGCTTCCCGGCGTTGAAACTGGCGCTAAGTGAAACCCTCGCCCAGCCGCAAAGCGCCCCGGTAGTCACGGTACATAACCAGATACTCAGCAGCGACGCGCTCAAAACCGTCGGTGAAAAATTACTGGTGGAAAAGCACGCGGCCCTGCGCGCCACGCTGGATATCAACAGCGAAGAACGGCTGCACCAGGCGTTAAGTATGCTGCGCGCGGCACGCAGGGTAATACTGATGGGCATTGGCGCATCCGGGCTGGTGGCGAAAGACTTTTCCTTCAAACTACTCAAGCTTGGCGTGATGGCAGTTGCCGAATCGGATATGCACGTCCAGCTGGCGGCGGTGCAGGCGCTGGACAAACAGGATTTACTGGTGGCCATTTCGTTCAGCGGCGAACGGCGTGAAATCAACCTGGCCGCCGAAGAAGCCCGTATCGCCGGTGCGCAGGTACTGGCTCTGACCTGCTTTTCCCCCAACGGCCTGCAACAGCGCGCCGATCACTGCCTGTATACCATTGCGGAAGAGCCCAATACCCGCAGCGCCGCAATCTCGTCCAGTACCGCGCAGTACGCGCTCACCGACCTGCTGTTCATGGCGCTGATCCAGCATGATTTAGACCACGCACGCGATCGGATAAAACACAGCGAACAGTTAATGAAAAAACTGGTATGAGGCGTATAATTCGCGCTCCGCTTAAATACCCTTAAAAATGATGAGAGATAGTTTATGGCCCTGTTAATCACACACAAATGTATCAACTGTGACATGTGTGAACCAGAGTGCCCGAATCAGGCGATCTCGATGGGCGAGGATATCTACCAGATAGACGCCGATCGCTGCACCGAATGCGTTGGACATTACGAGACGCCGACCTGCCAGCAGGTGTGCCCGATCGATAACACCATCATTATCGATCCCGGCCGGTTGGAAAGTCAGGAACAGCTGTGGGACAAGTTTGTGGTTTTGCACCACGCGGACCGGCTGTAAGCTTGCCGGTAACCGGGCGCCGCTCGCCGCGCCCGTCTGAAGTCAACCTTCGATAATCACCGTCGCACAGGCATAGCGCCGTTCGTCAGCCAGCGAGACGTGAATTGAGCTCACTCCCATCTCCTGCGCCAGCTCGGCTGCGCGCGCGTGCAGGCGGATATTTGGCTTGCCCAGGCCATCATTGAACACTTCAAACTGATTGAAGGCCAGGCCGTTGCGAATGCCGGTACCAAACGCCTTGGCGGCTGCCTCTTTGACCGCAAAGCGTTTGGCCAGAAAGCGCACCGGCTGCTGATGCTGCTGATACACCGCCCATTCCGCATCGCTCAACACCCGCCGTGCCAAACGATCGCCGCTGCGCTCCACCACCGCTTCGATGCGCGCCATCTCGACAATGTCGGTACCTAGGCCCAGCACTGCCATTAGCGACGCGCTTCCCGCATCAGCAGCTTCATGTCGCTGACCGCGGCAGACAGGCCGCCGATCACCGCCTGGCCGATAATCGCATGGCCGATATTCAACTCATGCATTTCCGGCAGCGCTGCGATCGGCTGCACGTTATGGTAGGTCAAACCGTGCCCGGCGTTGACCTTCAGGCCTTTTTGCGCCGCGTAGTGCGCCGCCTGAGCGATGCGCTTCAGTTCGGCCTGCACCGCCAGCTCGCCCTGCGCCTGTGCATAGGCACCGGTATGAATTTCGATATACGGCGCGCCTACCGCCACCGCAGCATCAATCTGCCGGTGGTCCGGGTCGATAAACAGCGAAACCTGAATGCCGGCCTGGGTCAAACGCTCAACCGCCAGCGTCATTTTGTCCAACTGCCCCGCCACGTCCAGCCCGCCTTCGGTGGTCACTTCTTCGCGCTTTTCCGGCACCAGGCAGCAAAAATGTGGCCGTAGTTCGCAGGCGATATCCAGCATTTCATCGGTCACCGCCATTTCCAGGTTCATACGGGTCTGGATGGTCTGGCGCAGAATACGTACGTCACGATCGGTAATATGACGACGGTCTTCGCGCAGGTGAACGGTAATGCCGTCCGCGCCGGCCTGTTCGGCGCTAAACGCCGCCTGCACCGGATCGGGGTACTGGGTTCCGCGCGCGTTACGCAGGGTGGCAATATGATCGATATTAACGCCGAGCAGCAAATCAGCCATGACAACCTCTAGATTACGATTTCAGTGTCAGCAGTTTACACGCAGCAGGAAAAGCGCAAAAGCAGAAAGCGGATTACGCGTCGTCGACCGGCGTATCGGGCTGCTTGCGCACAAATTGACGAAACAGTTCGCGGCTTTTAAGCGGTTTGCCGCCCAGATAGGGTTTTAATGCCATACGGGTGAAGCGCTTGGCGGCACGCAGAGTATCGGCGTCGGGAAACTGGCGCTCGGCCAGCGCGCGCAGTTCACGCCCGGTAAAGCTGTAATGGTCCACCACCAGACTGGCAATAAAGCCCTTTTCTTCGCGATAGCGGTAGGTCATACCGTCGTCAACCGGCTCACCGCTGCCAGCACAGTGCAGGAAGTCGACGCCGTAACCCAGGTGGTGCAGCAGGGCCAGCTCGAACTGGCGCAAGGCCTGTTCCGGTGAACGTTCGGCGGCCGCCAACGCCTGCAAACATTGCAGATAGTCGAAAAACAGCAGCGAATAGTCGGCTTCCTGTTCCAGAACCCGCGACAGCAGTTCGTTCACGTACAGGCCGCTGTAGAGCATCATGCCGCTGAGCGGTAAGCCAAGGGAAACCGCTTCGGCATTGCGCAGCGTCTTGATGTCGCCACGCCCGCCCCAGCGGACTAACAGAGGAGTAAAGGGTTGCAGGCACCCCTTTAGATTGGAACGGCGGCTGCGCGCGCCTTTTGCCAGCAAGCGCACCCGTCCGTGGCCTTCGGTGAACAGATCCAGCATCAGGCTGGTTTCACTGTACGGCCGCCCATGCAGGACGAAAGCGCGCTGCCAGCCTTCCATCGGAAGTTACTTCAGATCGTCGACATAGCCCAGGCTACGCAGCGCACGTTCGTCGTCCGCCCAGCCGGATTTTACCTTCACCCACAGTTCCAGATGCACTTTGGCTTCAAACATCTGTTCCATATCCTGGCGGGCTTCGATGCCGATGGTTTTGATCTTCGAGCCTTTATTGCCGATGACCATTTTCTTCTGGCCTTCGCGTTCAACCAGGATCAGGCCATGGACATCATAGCCACCGCGATCGTTGGCGACGAACTGTTCGATTTCGACCGTGACCGAATACGGCAGTTCTTCACCGAGGAAACGCATCAGCTTTTCGCGAATGATCTCCGACGCCATAAAGCGCTGGGAACGATCGGTGATGTAATCTTCCGGGAAGTGATGCTCCGCTTCCGGCAACAGTTTGCGCACGATGCCGGCGATGGTGTCCACGTTCATGCCTTTCTCGGCAGAAATTGGCACCACGTCGAGGAAGTTCATCTGCTGGCTCAAGAAAGCGATATGCGGCAGCAGCTTGCCTTTGTCAGCCACGTTGTCGACCTTGTTGATAGCCAACAGTACCGGGCATTTCAGGCTGCGCAGCTTATTGACCACCATTTCGTCGTCGGCGGTCCAGTTGGTGCCTTCAACCACGAAGATAACCAGCTCAACGTCACCGATCGAACTGCTGGCGGCGCGGTTCATCAAACGGTTGATGGCGCGTTTTTCTTCGATATGCAGCCCGGGAGTATCGACGTAAATCGCCTGATAAGGCCCTTCGGTGTGAATACCCATGATGCGGTGGCGCGTGGTTTGCGGCTTACGCGAAGTAATGGAGACCTTTTGCCCCAGCAGTTGGTTCAACAACGTGGATTTGCCCACGTTTGGACGACCAACGATCGCGATAAATCCGCAGTATTGTGTTTCTTCGCTCATTCAAGCTCCAGCTTTTTCAGCGCTTGTTCCGCTGCCGCCTGCTCGGCTTTACGGCGACTCGAGCCAGTGCCCACAACGGGCTCGCTCAAACCGCTCACCTGGCAGTGGATGGTAAATTCCTGATCGTGCGCTTCACCGCGAACCTGCACCACCAGATAAGAAGGCAACGGCAGATGTCGACCTTGTAAAAACTCCTGCAAACGGGTTTTTGGGTCTTTCTGCTTATCACCGGGGCTGATTTCGTCCAGTCGGCTGCGATACCAGTCCAGAATCAGTCGTTCAACGGTCTGGATATCACTGTCCAGGAACACGCCGCCAATCAATGCTTCCACCGTATCCGCCAGAATCGACTCGCGGCGGAAACCACCACTTTTCAGTTCTCCCGGCCCAAGGCGCAGGCATTCGCCCAGATCGAACTCACGCGCCATTTCCGCCAGCGTGTTTCCGCGCACCAGCGTGGCGCGCATGCGGCTCATGTCGCCTTCATCAACGCGCGGGAAGCGGTGATAAAGCGCATTGGCGATGACGAAACTCAGGATAGAGTCACCCAGAAACTCAAGACGTTCATTGTGTTTACTGCTGGCGCTGCGGTGAGTCAACGCTTGCAGCAAGAGCTCCTGCTGTTGAAAAGTGTAGCCCAGCTTCCGCTGCAGCCTGTTTATTACGATGGGGTTCATGAGTTACCAATAGATCAAGAATGCGTCAAAAACTTTGCAGCACACGGAACAGGCCTGCTTCGTCGAGAGCCGATCCAAAGCTGTTTCGTTTGCAGTGGCTCCCAACAGGGAGCCAACTTTTATCGCTCAGAAAGGTATTCTACAACGGAAGAAATTATTATGCTGCGTTTATACGCGCAAGATTAATGAATTCCGCCAATACGGCTCAAACGTACGCCGGTCGGCCACTCACCTTCCTGTTTTTCAAAACTCATCCAGATAGCCGTGGCTTTGCCCACCAGGTTCTTCTCCGGCACGAATCCCCAGTAACGGCTGTCAGCGCTGTTATCACGGTTATCGCCCATCATGAAGTAATGGCCGGCCGGCACTACCCATTCAGCCAATTGCTGGCCTGGCTGCTGATAGTACGCACCCACCTGATCCTGGGTGCCAGGAACGGTCAGCACCGAATGAGTGACGTTGCCCAGCGTTTCATTACGCTCGCGCAGACGGATACCGCCCTGCGGCACGTTGTCGCTCAGCGGGATATTGTAGAAACCATTGCTGGCTTCGCCGGCGCCGCTACGGCTGAACATCTGCACGAAGTCGCTTGGCTGTGCGTCGTTATAGGTCACTGCCAGCGCTTTGTCACACGGTCGATCGGTATTGCACACCGGCTGTACCGTCACGCGTTTGTTCACCGGATCGTATGACACGCGATCGCCCGGCAAGCCGACCACACGCTTGATATAGTCCAGCTTCGGATCGAGCGGATATTTGAATACCGCAATATCGCCACGCTTCGGATGACCGGTTTCAATCAGCGTAGTCTGGGTAATCGGATCTTTAATGCCGTAGGCATATTTCTCCACCAGAATAAAATCGCCGATCAACAGCGTCGGCATCATCGACCCTGATGGGATCTGGAACGGCTCGTAGATAAACGAACGCACCACGAACACCACCAGCAACACCGGGAACACCGATGCCCCGGTTTCAACCCAGCCCGGTTGCTTGGCCACTTTCGCCAGCGTTTTTTCGTCCACCGCGCCTGCGGTCTGCGCGTTGACCGCTGCGATTTTCGCCCGGCGTGCCGGAGCCCATTTAAAGCGCTCAAAGCACCAGATGATCCCGGTCACCAGCGTAGCAACTGCCAGGATCAGGGCAAACATATTCGCCATGCAAACTCCCTAGTTACGTGAGCTTTCGCTCTTACTTACCGTCTTTGCCAACGTGCAGAATGGCCAGGAACGCTTCCTGCGGCAACTCGACGTTACCCACCTGCTTCATACGTTTCTTACCGTCTTTCTGTTTCTGCAACAGCTTTTTCTTACGGCTGACGTCACCGCCGTAGCACTTCGCCAATACGTTCTTGCGCAGCTGTTTGACCGTTGAACGCGCAATAATGTGCGTGCCGATCGCCGCCTGAATCGCAATGTCGAATTGCTGACGCGGGATCAGCTCTTTCATTTTTTCCACCAGGTCACGCCCGCGATACTGCGAGTTGTCACGGTGAGTGATCAGCGCCAGTGCATCCACACGCTCGCCGTTGATCAATACGTCGACCCGCACCATGTCGGAGGCCTGGAAGCGTTTGAAGTTATAATCCAGTGACGCATAGCCACGTGACGTCGACTTCAGACGGTCGAAGAAGTCGAGCACCACTTCCGCCATTGGAATTTCGTAGGTCAGCGCCACCTGGTTGCCGTGATAGACCATGTTGGTCTGCACACCGCGTTTTTCCACACACAGCGTGATGACGTTGCCGAGGTATTCTTGTGGCATCAGCATATGACATTCGGCGATCGGTTCACGCAGTTCGGCAATGTTGTTCAACGGCGGCAGCTTGGATGGGCTGTCGACGTACACCGTTTCACCGCCGGTGGTTTCCACCTGATAGACCACCGTCGGAGCGGTGGTGATCAGATCCAGATCGTATTCGCGCTCCAGACGTTCCTGAATGATCTCCATGTGCAGCAAGCCCAGGAAACCACAGCGGAAGCCGAAGCCCAGCGCGGTGGAGCTTTCCGGTTCGTAGAACAGCGAGGCATCGTTCAGGCTCAGCTTGCCCAGCGCATCGCGGAAGGCTTCGTAGTCGTCGGAGCTTATCGGGAACAGGCCGGCGTAAACCTGCGGCTTCACTTTTTTGAAGCCCGGCAGCGGCTTGTCCGCCGGCTGGCGGGACAGCGTCAGGGTATCGCCGACCGGCGCGCCGAGTATGTCCTTGATGGCACACACCAGCCAACCCACTTCGCCGCAGTTCAGCACATCGCGGTCGACGCGCTTCGGCGTGAAGATCCCCAGACGATCGGCGTTGTACACCTGCCCGGTGCTCATCACCTTGATCTTGTCGCCTTTGCGCATGGTGCCGTTCTTGATACGCACCAGTGACACCACGCCCAGATAGTTATCAAACCAGGAGTCGATGATCAGCGCCTGCAATGGCGCTTCCGGATCGCCTTCCGGCGGCGGAATATCACGCACCAGACGCTCCAGGACTTCCGGCACGCCAACGCCGGTCTTGGCCGAGCAGCGCACCGCGTCGGTGGCATCGATGCCGACGATATCTTCGATTTCCTGCGCTGCACGATCCGGATCGGCCGCCGGCAGGTCAATTTTGTTCAGCACCGGCACCACTTCCAGATCCATTTCGATCGCGGTATAGCAGTTGGCCAGCGTCTGCGCTTCTACGCCCTGGCCGGCATCTACCACCAGCAGCGCGCCTTCGCAGGCCGCCAGCGAGCGGGAGACTTCATAGGAGAAGTCAACGTGACCGGGAGTATCGATAAAGTTAAGCTGATAGGTTTGACCATCCAGCGCCTTGTAATCCAGCGTCACGCTTTGCGCCTTGATGGTGATACCACGTTCACGTTCCAGATCCATAGAGTCCAGAACCTGCGCGGCCATTTCACGCTCGGTCAGGCCGCCGCAAATCTGGATAATACGGTCGGACAGCGTCGACTTACCGTGGTCAATGTGGGCAATAATAGAAAAGTTTCTTATGTGCTTCATTTAATTAATGTTTTCTCTAATTAAGCGCTTAAGTATTTGATCGGTGGACGCAGCGATGGATACGAAACCCAAACTACCCACATAGAATGTGACGCATCTTACACTGTAAGAGCGCCGTGCGAAAGGAGGCCGGCAACGGAAGTCCCTGTCGATTATTGTGCATTAAAAAACCCTACTTTTTATGTTTTACTGCCAATATGATATACGCCTTACGCACGGTTCCCATTGGTAATGCTGACGCCAGTCTGGCATTAATGATGGACATATTGGTAAAAACCATTAAAAAAACCCAGTGGATCTGAATCAGGCTTACAAAACACGCCAAATCGACAATTCATTTTAACCAAATTTTAAAACAACAATATAAACACCTGCGTCGATCGCCAGAGCATTATTTTTATTATTAGCTAAAGCCTATAATGAGCAACAATAATATTGAGCGCATACGGCTATTATGGGGTGTTGCAGCGCTGATTATAGCATTCGGCTATAACAGTTCTCTTTCTGGCGTTATTAACAGAGGTGCGTTTATGGATTATCTTACGCTAAATGCCACGTTCAGCGTAGAGATGCTTTTTATCATCAGTGGCTTTATTATTGCCTAATTCACCAAAAGATTACTGCCTTATCCCATGGTAGATTTCACCATCAAACGCGTCTTTAGGGCTTATCCTGTTTATTTTATGGTGTTTTCACTGTTGAGCATGGCGATTGGCTATAACCGCGCTTCCGGAACCTGACTGGGGCCAGAGTTTTCCCTAACCAATGTGCTGAAGTCCTATCCGTTGCTCCCGTTGGATCCCAATAATATCGCACCTTATTATATGGCTGAGGTGCGCTTTTAGTCTCGTGGCCTCTGGGATACGAACTCTATTTTTACATCTTCTTCGCCCTGACGTTAATTGTCGCCTTACTGACTAGGGAGCATGGTCTCAAGCTCCCCTCCGCGCAGGTTAATATTGGCGCCTATTATAATTCTTTATATCTTATTCATATGCCGGCATTAGATTTATTCAAATCCATGGCGATCGGCTGCCGAGTCTGCCAGCCAATGAGGATTAAAATATATTTATCCAGCTCCCTCTCCGCAGTTTGTCGATTATTCTGTACTACTTCGCAGCACGGAAACTGCTTGAGTTTTCCCCAAGCGTTTGCCGTAGAATTGAAAACACCTCACAACCAGGTCAAATCCCTTGCTATCAGGCAATTCTCAGAGCTGAATTATTTTAATGTCGGTTCTTTACGCAAAGAATGACCACGCGGCAAAACACCGCGGCGCCGTCCCACTTTATCCCGGCAATTTTGTTACAAATACCGCGCATTGCTAACACCTCGGTGCTGTTGCCATTGGCTAACGCAGCGCGATAAGTGTCTCTCCCGCTTTAGGAAAAAACCCATATACGCCCCTGCCCCGCCTCCTATAGAAAGGAGGCAGAACTCCGTAACAAATATTAAACAGGGCTCTACCTCGGCATGCCCAGCGGAGTTCATCAGCATATCTCTGTAGGTTGATTGGAAGGTGCGTAATGATCGATAAAGGGCAAATGCTGAGCCGGCACGATTTTTCAAAGGTCAACTGGGGCATTCTGGCGGCGGCAGCGCTGCTGTTAACCACCGGCGGTGCTCTGTTGTTGTTACCGCTGATGAGCAACATGGAAGAAAGCGGCGTATTGACCCTATTGCAAACCGGCGCAGCGACGATTTTACTCGGCTGTATCCTACTGGCGCTGCGGCATTTCCTGCGGCCTGCGTTCAGCTACCGGCTATATGAACATGGCGTTCGGGTGGTCAATAATCATAATCATAAAGAGCGCTTTATCCCGTTTGAGAAAATCACCGATATCTATCGTTTCCGTGGCATACCGTTACTCGGCGGGCTATGCGGTGGATTATGCGAAGCGATGGCCTTTCGCACCGCGGCCGATCAGCCATGGTGCACGGTATTCAGCAATGTATCTCATGCCTGGACGTTGCGAGATACCATCATTAATCAGCAAATTCAGCTACGCGGCGCAATGTCACTGAACGCCTTGTATCAAGGTGAGGTCATCGATTTCCGCTACCAGAATTGCAAAGCACGCTGGCTGAGTTTGCTGCTACGCGGCGATTTGCAGCGACTGCAAGGCCAAACGCTGCATTTGAGCGCCAAGACCCTGTCAACGCCGCAGGGCAATATCGCCATTGAGCAGATACATTCGCAGGTGACCGATTCTGAGCAAGGAAAGATCCATCTGCTGAACGACCAAGGTCAGACGCTGGTGACGTTGTGTTATTTTTCGCTGCTGAGCGCCGATCTCTTCATCGCGCTGCTGGAGCATATGATTGCCAACCGCATCCCCGCCTACCGTAATCCGGCGGTGACGCAGCAAGCGTTCTAGTGAGGAAGGGGGTTATCGGCCTGCAGGCGCAGTGCCGTCGGTGGCAAGCCGATTTGCAGTACGATCGGCTGATAGGCATCTTGCTCGCCCAGCCGCCGCGCCAACCTGCGCGCCAGCAAGAAAGCGCCCATACCGCCAACCAAGGCGCCGATCGCCGCCGCAGCGTCGCTGCCCAGCCATAGCTGCAATAAGCCGCCCCCCAGCATCATGCCGATCAACGGCGTGAGATATACCAGCATTGCCGAGCGCAGCAGACTGCCTTCGGCGATACCGACTTCAATGCGCTGTCCCGGCTCCAATGGCTGATCGGTGTGTACCCGCAGCTGGTGCTCGGTTTCCGGCACCAGTTCATTCAGCGCCCGCGCGCCGCAGCCCGAACGGGCATGACAACTGCCGCAGCCGGCTTTGGGTTCACAACGCAATAGTGCCACGCCCTGTTGCCACGACACTACCGTGGCCCATTCTTTCATCATTGTGCTGCTACCTTGAAGGTGATGCTGTCAGCAATACGCTTGGCCGTAGATGGCGGCAATTCACCGACGATGATGATCTCGTGACCGTTACGCACGATACTTTGTATGGTACGCCGCCCTTGCCGATAAAACTGTTGGCCAGCGCCGGCGCCACTCGGGCTGACATTAACCGAGAAGCTGAACAGTCCGTCGCTGTACAAACGTGATTCTACCGGTACCGATACGTTTGGCAACTTGCGACGATTGCGCGCCACTTCGCTCACCCCAGCCGGCAGCCAGCCGGTGTTCCAGCTTAGATTGACCTTTTCGGCCGCAGGCAGCGACAGCAAAGGCGGCAGGTTGACCTTCAGCAGGCCCTGCATGATGTTCTGCACTTCGGCGCCAACCACGAACGAAATGACGCGAAACTGTTCCAGCGTTTCGCCATCGCGATCGAGCAAATCGACCCGGAGCGGCAGCTTGGTATCTACGTCCATCCATACGATATAGCTGTAACGCGAACCGTCACGCGCCACCACGCGAATCACCTCACACGGGCGATCGGAAATGCGCGTACGGCCGACGGAGATAAAGTCGTAGTATTTCGCCAGACGGTCAAAGTCGGCATACACCAGGGCCGGTAACGCGTCGACAATATGGTCGCCGGTTAACGTGAAGGGCTCCAACCCGGGTTCGAAATAGCTGATGCCATCGCCGCGCTGTAACACTTCGCGACGCGGGCCGTCCATGTGCAACAGTTGACCCAGGGGTTGTTGATCGATCACCGCATGACGATAGCGTAGCGATTCAATCCCCTGTTTACTGATGCTGATATAGGCGAGTTCATAATTGAGTGAACGGCTGGCGCTGCTCATTTGTTGTAACAACGCCCCGGACGCGGTCTGCGCCGGGGCGATGTTTGAATAGAGCAGGCTACCCGTCAATAGACAAACGGAGAACCAAAGTTGCTTCATTACTGCTGTTGCATTCCTAAAGACTGGGTTCCTGGAACCTGAACTGCCGCTTGCTGCGGGTTACCGTGTTCAAGTTGTAACTGATCCGAATGTAAACGGCGTTGCAGTTCATAGTCTTGCAACATGGCGTTGATACGTTTGCGCTGTTCCTGCACCTGCTGCTGTTGGCCGCTGCCGGTAGAAAAACTGTCGGCCGGCACGCCCAGGCTCACCGGTGACGGCTGCCCCATGATTGGCAAGGTGTTGAACACCGGCGCTTCCGCGCTACCCTGCTCGGTTGCCGCAGGTTGATTGTAATGCTGTACGCCGACGATCACCGCCAGCGACACACAGGCCGCAACGCCCACCTGGGTCAACTGGGTTGCCCATGGACGCACCTTATGCCAGAACGGCATTTTTTGCCAGGTATGTGGTTGCGGCTGAGATTCAGGCACTGCTGAAGGAACCAGACGCGCGGGTTCTTTCTCCAATGCAGCAGCAACGCGTTCGGCGATGTCGAGATGAATGACTTGTCCGACATCACCACGTAACGTATCACGTATCAGGTGATAGCTCTGCCAGCTTTGCTGAAGCACACGATCTTTGGATAACGAACTGAGCAGTTCGTTGTCGAGTGATTCACCATCCATCAGAGCGGAAAGCTTTTCTTTCTGCATGCCTAAGTACCCTTCCTGTGCCCGCCATCGCTAACGCTGAATCAGCGGTTGAACTTTATTATCGATAGCCTCCCGGGCGCGGAAAATACGCGAACGTACGGTTCCGACCGGGCAATCCATGATGGCTGCTATCTCTTCGTAGCTTAGACCATCCAGCTCACGCAGGGTAATCGCCATGCGAAGATCCTCCGGGAGTGACTCAATGGTACGGAAAACTATCTGTCTCAACTCTTCAGACAACATTAAGTTCTCAGGGTTCGAAATTTCTTTTAGTGCGCCTGCACTTTCAAAGTTTTCCGCATCGTTGGCATCCACATCACTTGCCGGTGGACGCCGCCCCTGAGCAACCAGATAATTTTTTGCTGTATTGACAGCGATTCGATATAACCAGGTGTAAAAGGCGCTGTCGCCGCGGAATGATTCCAGCGCGCGATAGGCTTTAATAAACGATTCCTGCACCACATCCGGCACATCGCCCTGCGGCACATAGCGGGAAACGAGACTCGCAACTTTATGCTGGTAACGTACTACCAGTAAGTTAAACGATTTCTGGTCACCCTTTTGGACCCGTTCAACCAGCACCTGATCCGTTAACTGCTCGCTCATCCGAGGTAAATTCTCCCCAAATCTGTCTCCACGCGTGAAATTGTACTGCCAGCCATACGTTATTTTCCTGAGCAAGCACTCGCTTGGAGTTCATATGAAACCTGAAGTTCCATACCGCCATTGTTTTTTCTGTAGATGTCGCCCTATCCGTGGCTTTTGCCCGGACAAGTAGGCTAACATGATTTTCACTCTTCTTCTGCACACATCATACGTTATGCAACCATCATATGAACATGTCAGTGATGTACTGATCGTCGGCAGCGGCGCGGCGGGCCTGTCACTGGCCCTGCGACTGGCGCAGCATTGCAAGGTTACCGTGCTGAGCAAAGGCCCACTCAACGAAGGCGCCACCTTTTATGCCCAGGGTGGGATCGCCGCGGTATTTGATGAAACGGACAGTATTGCCTCACACGTTGATGACACGCTGATTGCCGGTGCCGGATTGTGTGACAAAGACGCGGTTGAATTTATCGCCGGCAACGCTCGCCACTGCGTACAGTGGCTGATCGACCAGGGTGTACTGTTCGATACCGAAACCAACGCACAGGGTGAAGAACGTTATCACCTGACGCGCGAAGGCGGTCACAGCCATCGCCGCATCCTGCACGCTGCCGATGCCACCGGTAAGGAAGTAGAGACTACCCTGGTAGGGAAAGCAAGCGCCCACCCGAATATTTGCGTGATGGAGCGCCGCAACGCGGTTGACCTGATCACCTCGAACAAGATTGGCCTGCCGGGTACCCGTCGCGTCGTCGGGGCGTATGTCTGGAACCGTGAGCGCGAGCAGGTGGAAACCTATCGCGCCAAAACCGTGGTACTGGCTACCGGCGGCGCCGCCAAGGTTTACCAATACACTACCAATCCGGATATCTCCTCCGGCGATGGTATCGCCATGGCATGGCGCGCCGGCTGTCGGGTGGCGAACCTGGAGTTTAACCAGTTTCATCCCACCTGCCTGTTCCACCCGCAAGCGCGTAATTTTCTGCTGACCGAAGCGCTGCGCGGTGAAGGCGCCTATCTGAAGCGCCCGGACGGCAGCCGTTTCATGCCGGACTTCGATCCACGAGGTGAGCTGGCGCCTCGCGACATCGTGGCACGCGCCATCGATCATGAAATGAAGCGCCTCGGCGCCGACTGTATGTATCTGGATATCAGCCATAAACCGGCAGAATTCATCACCCAGCATTTCCCGATGATCCATGAAAAATTGCTGACGTTGGGCTTTGATCTGACAAAACAGCCGATCCCGATCGTTCCAGCCGCTCACTACACCTGTGGCGGAGTGATGGTCGACCAACATGGCCGCACCGATCTGGACGGCCTGTATGCCATTGGCGAAGTCAGCTACACCGGCCTGCACGGCGCCAACCGCATGGCATCGAACTCTTTACTGGAATGTCTGGTTTACGGCTGGTCGGCGGCGGAAGACATCATTACCCGCCTGCCGTTCATTACGCTGGCCAGGCAGCTTCCCCATTGGGATGAAAGCCGCGTCGATGACTCCGACGAACGCGTGGTGATTCAGCACAACTGGCACGAGCTGCGGTTGTTCATGTGGGATTATGTCGGCATCGTGCGCACCACCAAACGCCTGGAGCGCGCCTTGCGCCGCATCAATACCCTGCAACAGGAAATCGATGAGTATTACGCCAACTTTCGCATCTCCAACAACCTGCTGGAACTGCGCAATCTGGTTCAGGTGGCGGAGCTGATCGTGCGCAGCGCCATGGCGCGCAAGGAAAGCCGTGGCCTGCATTATACGCTGGACTATCCGGATCTGCTGCCAGACTCGCGCCCGACGATCCTGCAACCCTGATCTACGAATCGGGGCGCCAGCGGCGTCCCGGTTAATTAATAGAACAGATAAAAGTCGGCAATCAGCGCGCGGAATGCGTCGCTGTAGCTGCCGTCGGCCTGCTTGATCGCCAGATCGTATTCCACACGGCGCTGCGGTTCACGCGTCAACGACAGCAGCATACGGTGGCGCGGCGTCTGCGGCCGATCGCTGACGTTCACCCGCTGCGCCATATGCCAGCCGCGCCGCTGTGCATCGGCGGTGAACGCCTCGCCGATGGCATACGGCAGCACCACGCACAGTTGGCCGTTGTCGCCCAGCAAGCGCTGCGCGCAATCCAGTAGCCGGTCATGGGGCAAGGTCTCGGTATAGCGTGCGGTGTCTCGCGCCCGATCGCGGCAGGCCACCGACGGCTCAAAGTATGGCGGATTGCTGACGATCAGCGCATAGCGCCCGGCGTAACGCTGGGCGAAATCCTCGATATTCTGCGCATGAACCCTGATACGTTGCGGCCACGGCGATAGCAGAACGTTTTCCTGCGCCTGTTCGGCGGCAGCGGTATCCAGTTCCACCGCATCAATATGTATCTCAGCCGGCGAGCGCTGCGCCAGCATCAAGGCGATCAACCCACTGCCGCAGCCGATATCCAGCACCCGGCCGGTCTGCGCCAGCGGCGCCCAGGCACCAAGCAGCACGCCGTCGGTGCCGACTTTCATCGCACAGCGATCGTGACCAACGAAGAATTGCTTGAAGGTAAAACCACCGCGTCGCGGTTTGAAATCGGCTTTTGATTGACTGCTCACATTGACCATCCGGCTAGAAAACTGGCGTAGCATAAGGCAATCTGCTAGTGGGTAAAAGAGATGCTTTCCTTAAAAAGGGTGAACCCGGCGGCCAACCCGTCTATAATCGGCGCCCCAAGTAGAGGTAGACCATGACAGCAACCAATTTTTCCGAACTCGATCTCGATGAACGCCTGATTAGCGCCCTGCGCGATAAAGGCTACGACCGCCCAACCGCCATTCAGGCCGCAGCCATTCCGCCGGCCATGGACGGGCGTGACGTATTGGGTTCGGCGCCAACCGGCACCGGTAAGACCGCCGCATTCCTGCTGCCGGTATTGCAGCACCTGCTGGATTTTCCACGTAAAAAATCCGGCCCACCGCGCGTGCTGATCCTGACCCCAACGCGTGAACTGGCAATGCAGGTCGCCGATCAGGCGCGTGAACTGGCTGCTCATACCTCGTTGGACATCGCCACCATTACCGGCGGCGTGGCGTATATGAACCACGCGGAAGTGTTCAGCGAAAATCAGGACGTGGTGGTCGCGACCACCGGCCGCCTGCTGCAATACATTAAAGAAGAAAACTTTGACTGCCGCGCGGTAGAAACGCTGATCCTCGACGAAGCCGACCGCATGCTGGACATGGGCTTCGCGCAGGATATCGAAACCATTTCGGCTGAAACCCGCTGGCGTAACCAGACGCTGCTGTTTTCCGCCACGCTGGAAGGCGAAGCCATCCGCGAATTTGCCGAGCGCATTTTGAAAGAGCCGGTGGAAGTAGAAGCCGATCCTTCCCGCCGCGAACGCAAAAAGATTTTGCAATGGTACTACCGTGCCGACGACGTCAAGCATAAAACCGCGCTGCTGGTTCATCTACTGCAACAGCCGGATGTGCAAAAGTCGGTGATCTTCGTGCGCAAGCGTGAACGGGTACATGAACTGGCTACCTGGCTGCGTGAGGCTGGCATCAACACCTGCTATCTCGAAGGAGAAATGGTCCAGGCCAAGCGCAACGAAGCGGTAAAACGCATGATGGACGGCCGTGTCAACGTGCTGGTGGCCACCGACGTTGCGGCACGCGGTCTGGATATTCTCGATATCACCCACGTGTTCAACTTTGACATGCCGCGTACCGCCGATACCTATCTGCATCGCATTGGTCGTACCGGACGTGCCGGTCGCAAGGGCACCGCCATTTCACTGGTGGAAGCGCACGATCATCTGCTGCTGGGCAAGGTGGGGCGTTATCTCAATGAACCGCTGAAAGCGCGGGTGATTGATGAGCTGCGTCCAAGCACCAAGCCGCCAAGCGAAAAGAGCAACGGTAAACCGTCCAAGAAGGTGCTGGCCAAGCGCGCTGAGAGCAAAGAAAAGAACAAAGAAAAAGCCAAAGTGAAGGTGCGCCACCGCGACGCCAAAAACGTTGGCAAGCGTCGTCAGGCCAAAGCGAAGCCTGAAGACAGCGGCAAGTAATCAATAACTCGCAGCAATAAAAAACCGCCATAGCAACGGCGGTTTTTTTATGCCTGCGGCAAGTGGCGTATCAACGAACGAATGCCGTCAACGTCAGGGCCAGTTACAGGCTTTCGGTGAAGGTGCGGGTAATAACGTCACGCTGTTGCTCTGGGGTTAACGAGTTGAAGCGCACCGCATAGCCAGAAACGCGAATAGTCAATTGCGGGTATTTTTCCGGGTTTTGCACCGCATCTTCCAGCGTTTCACGGCTCAGCACGTTAACATTCAGATGCTGGCCGCCCTCTACGCGCACGGTAGGTTGCAGTTCCATCGGGATTTCGCGGTATTCGATCTGCCCCAGTTCGGTTACCGGGACGATTTGATCTTCCGCATAATCGGCTTTGGCGCAAACGCAACGCGCTTCTGACTTTTCGTCATCCAGCAGCCAGAAAGAGTTAACCAGCGCCTGATTGCTGGCTTTGGTGATTTGAATACCGGTGATCATATTGTTGCCTCCGTACAAGGGCGAAAAATTATTATGAATAAAACCCAAACCGGGTCCCACCCAATAGGTAAAAACCCGTTGCCATATCATTCTGTATACCAGCCCGACGGCGGCAATTCCTTGATTAAAATCAATTCTCACCGGACGCCCTGCATCGCGACATCGGCAAATTTTTGTTTTATATCAATATTCTCCCTTTGGCCAAACACAATTAGTTTTGTAAATATTCAAAAAAAATTGAAAGCCACTGCGACAACGCCGCGTTTGGGGCAAGAAAGAGCGGTTTCACTCGCGGGGCGTAAACGGTAAGCTATAGCTAATTAATTGCTAACAAAAACAAAGGAGAGCGTTAATGACCACCTCCCTCACCTGGCATGACGTCATCGGAAAGGAAAAAGAGCAACCCTATTTTATTGAAACGCTCGCCTTTGTTGCCGCAGAGCGTCAGGCCGGCAAGATCGTCTACCCGCCGCAAAAAGACGTTTTCAATGCGTTTCGCTTTACCGAACTGGCGGATGTCAAAGTCGTCATCCTCGGCCAGGATCCCTACCATGGCCCGAATCAGGCACATGGTCTGGCGTTTTCGGTGCGCCCCGGCGTCGCGGTGCCGCCTTCGCTGGTGAACATCTACAAAGAGTTGTCCAGCGACATTGCCGGTTTTGAGCGCCCGAGTCACGGCTGTCTGCAAAGCTGGGCGGAGCAAGGCGTGCTGCTGCTCAATACCGTACTCACCGTCGAGGCCGGTCAGGCGCACTCCCACGCCAGGCTGGGTTGGGAAACCTTCACCGATAAAGTGATCGCTGCGCTGAACGAAAATCGCCAAGGCGTCATCTTTTTACTATGGGGATCGCACGCGCAGAAGAAAGGCAACTTTATCGATCGTCAGCGTCACCACGTACTGAAAGCCCCGCACCCGTCGCCGCTTTCCGCCCACCGTGGTTTCCTTGGCTGCCATCATTTCTCGCAGACCAACCAATTGCTGGAACAGCAGGGATTGACGCCGATCGATTGGACGCCGCAGTTGCCCGACAGTGTAGAACCGGCCTAATCCAGACGCAAAAAAGGCACCCGCAGGTGCCTTGTTTCATCAGAAACCGTCAGGCTTTGGCTTTTGATACCGCCACCATCGCCGGGCGTAGCAAACGGCCGTTCAGCGTGTAGCCTTTCTGCATCACCATCATTACGTGGTTTGGCTGGTGTTGGTCTGATTCCATCAGGCTCATCGCCTGGTGCACGTCCGGGTTGAACGGCACGTCGACATCGCCAACGATTTCAATGCCGTATTTACGTACTGCGTCCTGCAACGACTTCAGCGTCAGTTCGATGCCTTCGATCATTGCAGCCAGTTCCGGGTTATTGCGATCGGCCAGTTCCAGCGCGCGCTCCAGGTTATCGATCACCGGTAACAGATCGGCGGAAAACTTCTCCAACGCGAACTTGTGCGCTTTTTCGATATCCAGTTCGGTGCGGCGACGAACGTTTTCCATCTCGGCCTTGGCGCGCAGCAGGCTATCGCGCTCGCGTTGCTGAGCTTCTGCCAGTTGAGCTTCCAGCTCGGCAATGCGTTGATCACGCAGATCGACACCTTCCGCTGCTTCCGGCTGCTGTTCTTCGTGCTGAACGTTTTCCATTTCTTCCGAGACTTGCTCGTTTGGCGTCTTGTGTTCTTTACTACTCATGAATATCTCCGCGTTTTAGCATTAATCTCGCAACTTGGCTTATTATGGGGATCAAAATCGGGGTTTCAAGTCAACCGGTCACAATGTGGGGCATAATCTGGCTCCGGTGAGGAAAATCACAACAATGAATAAAAAATTCGCATGTATTGGCATTGTTGGCCACCCGCGTCACCCCTCGGCGTTGGCCACCCACGAAATGCTGTTTCACTGGTTGGTCGCCCGTGGTTACTCGGTGCTGATCGAACAGCAGATCGCCAAGGATTTGGGCCTGAAAGACGCGGTGACCGGCAGCCTGGCGGAGATTGGCCAGCAGGCCGATCTGGCAGTGGTGGTAGGCGGCGACGGCAACATGCTCGGCGCGGCGCGCGTGCTGGCGCGTTACGACATCAAGGTGATTGGCGTCAATCGCGGCAATCTGGGCTTCCTGACCGATCTGGATCCCGACAATGCGCTGCAACAGCTGGCTGACGTGCTGGAAGGCGAATACATCGACGAAAAGCGTTTCCTGCTGGAAACCATCGTTCATCGTCAACACCAGCAATGCCGCATCAGCACGGCGATCAACGAGGTGGTACTGCACCCCGGAAAAGTCGCGCATATGATTGAATTTGAAGTATATATCGACGATAGTTTTGCCTTTTCACAGCGCTCCGACGGCCTGATCATCGCCACGCCGACCGGTTCGACGGCCTATTCGCTGTCTGCCGGCGGCCCGATTCTGACGCCCTCGCTGGAAGCGATTGCCCTGGTGCCGATGTTCCCGCACACCTTGTCTGCCCGCCCGTTGGTGATCAATGGCGACAGTACCATTCGGCTGAAGTTTTCCCATATCAGCAGCGATCTGGAAATCAGCTGCGACAGCCAGATAGCACTGCCGATTCAGGAAGGCGAAGAAGTACTGATACGCCGCAGTGATTATCACCTGAATCTTATTCATCCAAAGGATTACAGCTATTTCAATACCTTAAGCACCAAGCTCGGGTGGTCAAAAAAATTGTTCTAAAATTTACGCCAGCCACTTTACTGTATATAAAACCAGTTTATACTGTATGGAACTACAGTCATGTGTTTATGCACAGGAAGGTTCTCATGCTGGCGCAATTAACCATCAACAATTTTGCTATCGTTCGTGAGTTGGAAATCGACTTTCAACCGGGTATGACGGCGATTACCGGTGAAACCGGTGCCGGTAAGTCAATTGCCATTGATGCACTGGGTCTGTGCCTCGGCAGTCGCGCCGACGGTAATGCCGTGCGGCAGGGAGCCTCCCGCGCCGATCTGTGCGCCCGCTTCTCGCTGGCGGATACCCCCTCCGCCCGTGAATGGCTAGAACAGAACCATCTAGACAATAACGACGAATGCCTGCTGCGACGGGTTATCGGTACCGACGGCCGTTCGCGCGGCTTTATCAACGGCATCTCGGTGCCCCTGTCGCAACTGCGCGAACTGGGCCAGCGTCTTATCCAGATCCACGGCCAGCATGCACATCAACTGTTGCTAAAACCCGAACACCAAAAATCCCTGCTTGATGCCTACGTCGGCGAACCCACGCTGCTGCTGGCCATGCGTCATGCTTATCAGCAATGGCACCAAAGCTGCCGTGAGCTGGCGCATCATCAGCAACAGTCCATAGAACGTGACGCGCGCCGGCAACTGCTGCAATACCAATTGAAAGAGCTCAACGAGTTCGCACCGCAGAGCGGCGAATTTGAGCAGATCGACGCAGAATACAAACGTCTGGCGAACAGCGGCCAACTCTTGACCCTCAGCCAGCACGCGCTGCAATTACTGGCCGATGACGACGAGCACAACATGCTCAGCCAGTTATACAGTTCCAAACAGCTGCTGGTTGAGCTGATCGGCATGGACGACAGGCTTTCCAGCCTGCTCGACATGCTGGAAGAGGCGTCGATCCAGATCAGCGAGGCCAGCGATGAACTGCGTCATTACGCTGAGCGGATGGATCTGGATCCCAATCGGCTGCACGAGCTGGAACAACGCATTTCGCGGCAAATCAGTCTGGCGCGCAAGCACCATGTCGCGCCGGAGGAACTGCCGTTGTTGCATCAGCAACTGCTGGATGAACAGCAACAGCTTTCACAGCAGGAAAGCGATCAGCAGCATTTGAGCGAGGCCGTTTCGCTACATCACCAGCAGGCGCTGGCGTTGGCGCAACAGCTGCATCAAAAGCGTCAGCAGTATGCCGACGAACTGACTCACCTGATTACCGAAAGCATGCATGCGCTGTCGATGCCGCACGGCCAGTTTTGCATTGACGTACACTTTGAACCGGAACATCTGGGGGTCGAAGGCGCCAGCCGCGTTGAGTTCCGCGTGTCCACCAACCCGGGGCAACCAATGCAGGCGCTGGCCAAAGTTGCTTCCGGCGGCGAGCTTTCACGCATCGCCCTGGCAATTCAGGTGATTACCGCGCGCAAAATGGAAACCCCGGCGCTGATTTTCGATGAGGTGGATGTGGGAATCAGCGGCCCAACGGCGGCCATCGTCGGGCGTTTGCTGCGTCAACTGGGCGAGTCAACCCAGGTTATGTGCGTGACTCACCTGCCACAGGTGGCCGGTTGTGGTCATCAACACTTCTTTGTCAGCAAGCAAACCGACGGCACGGAAACCGAAACGCAGATGTCGCCGCTGGACAAACGCGCCCGTCTGCAAGAGTTGGCGCGACTGCTTGGCGGCAGCGAGGTAACAAAAAATACGTTGGCCAACGCCAAGGAGCTGCTTGCGGCATAAAAAAGCCCAACTTTTTTGCATTCCTGCGGTCTGACTTTAGCGCTGCAACCCGGACGATTTCAATGCAACAACGTGAAAGATGAAGGAGTAACCGGTAGATTTCCGGTTTCCAACTGCTGCAAGGTCTATTATCATCGGCATCCTATGCCCTAAAGGAATGTGATTACTATGCGCTGTAAAATGCTGACTGCTGCCGCTGTGGCTCTTGTGATGCTGACCGCAGGCTGTTCTACTTTTGAAAAAGTGGTTTACCGCCCCGACATCAATCAGGGCAATTACCTGACGGCAACGGACGTGGCAAAAATCCACAAGGGTATGACCCAGCAGCAAGTCGCTTACACTCTCGGAACCCCGATGCTGCAAGACCCTTTCGGGACCCAGACCTGGTTCTACGTGTTCCGCCAACAGCCTGGCCATGAAAAGATTACGCAGCAAACGCTGACGCTGACCTTTGACAGCGCAGGCGTTCTGACCGATATCCAGAACAAGCCGGCGCTGACCAAATAATCCGTCCGATCCTTTTCCGGCCCATGCGAGAAGCGCCGTCTCTTGCATGACAGTGACAGGCTGCAACTCGGAACAGCGGTTAATGCGCTATCTGGCGGGTTTTGGTAAGAAATAAGGCGCCTGGAGCGCCTTATTTTTTTGCTTTCTCTGCCCGTTGCCGGCGCAGTTCCTTGGGATCGGCAATCAAAGGCCGGTAGATTTCAACCCGGTCGCCGTCGTTAAGTACATCGGCCAATTTTGCCGGCCGGCTGTAAATTCCCAGCTTGTTGCTGTGCAAATCGATATCTTTACGTAATTCCAACAGGCCGGACGCCACAATGGCCTGCTCAACGCTGCTGCCGGCGTCTAACGTAACCTGTTGCAGATACTGCCGTTCCGGTAGTGCATACACCACCTCTACGCGTATCTCAGACACTGTAGACCTCTTTTGCACGCTGCGTGAAGGCCTGAACCATGCTGCCAGCCAGCTCTTTGAATACCTTGCCGAACGCCAGCTCAATCAATTTATTGGTGAATTCGAAGTCCAGGTGCAATTCAACCTTGCAGGCCTCCGGGCTCAGCGGCGTAAACTGCCAACCGCCCATCAGTTTGCGGAACGGACCATCAACCAGCTGCATATTAATGCTGTGGTTATCCTGCAGCGTGTTGCGCGTGGTAAACGTCTTGCTGATCCCCGCCTTGGCAACGTCAACCGCTGCGGTCATCTGGTTAGCGGAAGCGTCAAGCACCCGGCTACCGGTACAACCAGGCAAGAAATCGGGATAAGAATGAACATCGTTAACCAACTGGTACATCTGCTGGGCGCTAAAAGGCACCAAGGCAGAACGACTAATCTGGGGCATATCATTTCCTGTGAAACATAAAACGTACAGATAATAACATTTATCTGGCTTCAGACAAAAAATCTGCTACGCCCTGCCACCGGCAAAAATGAGAAAATTTGCTCAGGCATTGAACGCTAAAGGATTTCTTTCGCTGGCGCATCCAGTATAATGAACGCACTATGACAAAGAAAAAAGCATACAAACCCGGCTCAGCCACCATTGCGCAAAACAAGCGTGCCCGCTTTGAATACTTCATCGAAGACGAATTCGAGGCTGGCCTGTCCCTGCAAGGGTGGGAAGTTAAATCGCTGCGCGCAGGCAAGGCCAACATCAGCGACAGTTACATTACCTTCCGCGACGGTGAAGCCTATCTGTTTGGCGCCACCATTACGCCACTGAACGTGGCGTCGTCGCATGTGGTATGCGATCCAACCCGTTCGCGCAAGCTGTTGCTGAACAAGCGTGAACTGGATTCACTGCTCGGCCGCGTCAACCGCGAGGGCTACACCGTTGTCGCCCTGTCAATGTATTGGAAAAATGCCTGGGTCAAGCTGAAGATTGGCGTGGCCAAGGGTAAGAAAGAACACGATAAGCGCGATAACATCAAGGATCGTGAATGGCAAACGGCGAAAGCCCGTATCATGAAGCACGCAAACCGTTAAGCCACTGGCGTTACGGCGCAGACTTCTGATATAATGCCGATTAGTTACTTGGGGCTGATTCTGGATTCGACGGGATTTGCGAAGCCCTAGGAGCATGCCGAGGGGCGGTTGGCCTCGTAAAAAGCCGCAAAAAAATAGTCGCAAACGACGAAAACTACGCTTTAGCAGCTTAATACCCTGCTCAGAGCCCTCTCTCCCTAGCCTCCGCTCTTAGGACGGGGATCAAGAGAGGTCAAACCTAAAAGAGATCGCGTGGATGCCTTGCCTGGGGCTGAAGCGTTAAACCCAATCAGGATAGTTTGTTAGTGGCGTGTCCATCCGCAGCTGACCGGCGAATGTAAAGATTGGACTAAGCATGTAGTGCCGACGGTGTAGTAATTTCGGACGGGGGTTCAAATCCCCCCAGCTCCACCACTTTTTAGTAAAACAAAGTCTACTAAAGACTATCAAGGCCGCACCTCGCAAGGGTTGCGGCCTTTTTCATGTCTAGCGAAGTCTACTGAGAATTGCTAGAAGCTACGCATTATGGGACCCTTATATGGACCCACCGGTTGGGTCCAATAATTTGAGGGTCCAATACATGGCAAGGCAGACTAAAAAACTCACAGACACTGAAATCAAAAACACCAAGCCAGCAGACAAAGAGATCAATCTCTTCGATGGTGATGGGCTACTGCTACGAATCGCTCCTTCATCAAAAGGAGGGAAGAAGAACTGGTATCTCAGATATCCAGTACCAGTGACCAAGAAGCGCACTAAGATGAGCTTGGGAACCTACCCTCACCTCTCATTAGCAAAGGCAAGAGCTTTACGTGATGAATATCTGTCTTTGCTTGCTAATGGTATTGACCCTCAAGCCCACATCACTGAAAAAACTAACGCTCTGAAAGATGCCACGGAGCATACGCTACAAGCTGTTGCCCGAAAGTGGTTAGATGAGAAGATAAAAACCGCTGAAATAACGGAAGACTATGCAAAAGATATATGGCGTAGTC
>NZ_JANUSB010000014.1 GCF_024793895.1 Serratia sp. AKBS12 | reverse complement strand
TTAATAAGAGTTTATAAAATAGTAAATAACTTTTTTGTTAACCCATTTTTTCTATACAATCAGAAATAACCTCATCCAAAGACCTATCAATGTTAATAGTAATAATATCTGATTCGTTGCTATGGGGAAGCTCCAGTGTTTCAAACTGGGACGTTAACATTGATGAACGAAAATAATGGCCTTTACGCTGTTTTAATCGCTTCTCTATTACCTCATAGCTGCCGTTAAGGAATAAAAATCGAATGCCGGGGTTGCCCGCCCGCAATATATCACGGTAACGTTTTTTCAGCGCAGAGCAAATAATCAACGATTGAGGGTTGGTTCTTAACATAGAATAACCCGCGGTATTCAAGGCCTCCAGCCATGGCTCACGGTCGGTATCGTTCAGAGCCTGACCTGCGGCCATTTTATCGACGTTGCTGCGAGGGTGCAGAAAATCTCCGTCAAGATAAGGTATATCGAGCTGCGCTGCCAGGCGACGCGCCACAGCGGATTTCCCGCTCCCCGAAACGCCCATCAATATCCATAGTCGGTGAGTTTGTTCGCATATTGCAGGCTGTGCTGTGCTGTCCTGTAACGTCTGTTGGTTGTTGTTCATTGCGCCTTTCCTCTGAATTTGTGTGATACCCGTCAGGAAGATGCTCCTTGCTCACCATCGATGAAAACCAATTATTTATATAGTGTCTCTGGTTACGCTTCCCGTACGGAATGACGGCAGACTAATGACGGAGGAAAAAGGAACTCTCCCGGCGGCAGCGTTGGATCTTCAATCCTATGGAGCAGCCGCTCTATCATTAATGATGCCATTTTATTTAAGGGTGGATTCACTGAGCTCATAGCCGGCCAGGTTAACCCTGCAAGCGGAATATTATCGATACCGATAACGGATATTTCCCTGGGAATGTCGATACCGGCATCGCGCAACCCTGCAAGCAGACCAATTCCCAGCGCGTCGTTAATGGCGACCACGCCGTCTGGACGGGGAGTGATAGCTAAAATGCGTTTTGCCAGAGCGTACCCCAGGTCGGTCATTTCTGTGTCGCCATATCCACCCAGCGCTTTGCCTTCGACAATGCGATGCAGCCCCGTTAAATTATGATTACGAATTACCGTCTGAAACCCATCGATTTTGTGGCTACGACTCATGCTCAGGCTGGCTTCGGTGGCAAACACAATATTCCGGCAACCGCGTTCAATCAGATGTGAGGCTGCCAAACGCCCGGCTTCGACGTTGTCCATTGAGATACTGTCGAACAGGCTTATATCGTTACCGACATTGTAGGCCAGACGATTGTCATAATTAATAATAACCATGCCCTGCTCGGCGGCTTTAGCAAAGTGCGTTTTACGGATATCGCTGGCGGCAACAATAATACCGCGCACACCGTGGGCGAACATATCCTCAATAAAGGCGCGCTCTTCATCTTCCTGCCGATAGGTATTCCCCAGCAGTACCCGATAACTATGTTCTCTGGCGGCTAAATCGACTTCGCGCGCCAGAGCCGAAAAACTGGGGTTAACAATGGAGGGGACAAGCAGTCCGAACATATGTACTAAGCCAGTTTTAAGCTGCTGCGCTATGCGGTTTGGGTGGTAGTTCAACGCATCCATTGCCTGTTGAATGCGAAGTAGAGTGGAATTGCGCATCTGATCGGTACGGCCATTCAGCACATTGGAAACACTACTTACAGAAACGCCAGCGTAAGAGGCGACATCACGAATATTGGCCATTTTTCGCACCTCCCGATGTTAATGTGCTCAAGATACCAAGGGCATTAAATTCAGCCTGTATCGTTTTAGTGAAGCGTTACATACGAATTTATAGCGGAAAGATCGCCTTCACAAGCTGAGAACGGCGGCATATTGCAACTGGATTGCCTGTTTGTGAAAGCTATCAAACATGTTGTGCGACAGTGACTAAACGTTTAGAAGAATGAGCTGTTTAGTGATGGTGTTTAGAAAAAGAGTGACCCGTTTCCTCATTGTCTGACGCATCGTGGACTTTGTAGACCTCCGCTTTTGGCACAGGGCTGCTGTTGCAGCCCTGACAATCTTCGACTTCAATCGATTCAGAAATCTCTAACGCATCATCGACTTCAATGTCCAGATAACGGACTGTGCTTTCCCGTTTCCTATGGCTCCACAGTAGTTGGATCACCCGGAGATTCTTGGTCTTCTTGTAGATCAGGTAAGGTTTTTTTCTTCTCATGGAATGTGTGCTGTACAGCGAATCGTCGAGGCCAAGCTTTGCTCCCCACCCATGAAAAATACGGTTGTATTGCCGTCGCGCGTCTTACCTTTCAGTTCAAGCCGGATTCGGCTCCCCCAGATATGAGATATCTGAAGTGGTCTTTTTTGGCCGACGATACGGCCTTTGTTCCACGGTGACGTGTTCATGCTCCAATCCCCTGCTATGTGGGAGATTTGAGCATGGTCGTCCCTCATGAGCGAAAAGCGGACATTCCTGATTCGATTCCAGTGAATGTTAAAGCTCCGCTGCGAGCGTATGGAGTGATGTAAATGCCTCGTGGATTCATCGGAGCCTGTGCTACTGATTCATGCAATATTCGCAATAGTTAATTGTTTTTTACCTCTAATATCCTTTTGTATGCAGGTTATACAATCCTGCCGTACATTTTCTGATGAGGATTAATGATGAAACCTATCGGTATTATTGGTGGCGGGATGATTGGCAGTCAGGTTGCGAGACTTGCGGTTTCTGCAGGCCTTAATGTCATTATCAGTAATTCCCGTGGACCGGACTCCCTCAGGGAGCTGACTGATGAGCTCGGACCGCTGTCGCGGGCAACAACCACCTCGGAACTGGCTGCACAAGCCGACATCATCATTGCGGCCATTCCCCTTGTTGCCTACAAGAAGCTCGATGCCGATGAGCTCGCCGGTAAGATCGTGGTGGATACCATGAATTATTATCCGGAACGTGACGGGATTATGCCGGAGATCCGGACCGCTGAGATTGCAAGTAGTGAGCTGGTACAGTCACATCTGCACAATTCTCAGGTCATCCGTGCACTGAATAATATGGACTGGGTTCGTCTCGCCAGCCGTGCCCGGGCGGCTGATTCAACTGAAAGGAGCGCTCTTCCTGTCGCAGGGAACGTGAAATCAGCGAAACGTCAGGTCATATCACTGATCGAGGCGCTGGGTTACGACGCCGTTGACATGGGGCCGCTGTCAGAAAGCTGGCGTAGCGAACCTACTATGCCCGCCTACGTGCTGCCGTATATGGGCGAAATTCCTCGCCAGTTTGATACAGTCAGTGAGAGGGAGTGGTTCATGACTGCGCCCGGCGCACAGGTCTCCGCGCTCTATCTCAGAGACCTGCTGGCCAGAGCCGTACGACATGACAAAATGTTTGGCAGTACGGCCTCCCTTGCCGGTGCGTCGCTGTAAATCACGGGAGTCTGAATCAATGAGTAAAATCAAGGTAGGGATCGTTGGCCTTCAGCCTGGCCGCAGCTGGGCCGCGCTGGCCCATATGCCGGCCCTTCAGCATCTCTCTGACGACTTTGAAATTGCAGGCGTGGCAAACTCAAGCATTGAAAGCTCACGTGTCGCGGCTGCTGCCTGCGGGATCCCGGTCGCTTATGACAGCGTGTCGGATATGGCTACCTCACCGGATATCGATCTCATCGTGGTGACCGTCAAAGTACCGGGTCATTTAAGTGTACTCAAGGAAGTCCTGCAGGCCGGGAAACATGTTTACTGTGAGTGGCCGCTGGGGAAAAATATGCAGGAGGCAGAGACTCTGGCAGCGCTCGCACGCGAAAAAAACGTGCTTGCCGTAACCGGAACCCAGGCCCGGGTGAACCCCGCGATACGTGAGCTCGCGCGTCTTGTCAAAAGTGGTTATGTCGGCACGCTTCGTTCCGTCTCGGTCTCAGGCTGGGGCAGGATTTGGGGCGACCGGATTGAATCGCTCGCAACAGATGAATATCTGCTCAGGCGGGAGAACGGTGCCACCATGCTGACTATACCGTTTGCGCATACCCTGGCGGCTTTTCAGGATGTCCTGGGCGATATTACCAGCGTGTCTTCCATCCTGGAAACGCGCATTCCTCAGGTCTATGCCCCAGAAACGGGCCAGTATGTCAGTATGAATGCTGCTGACCAGATTATCGTGACTGGCTCGCTGATCGGCGGTGCTCCCTTCTCCATCCATTTCCGCGGTGGGGAGCCCAGAGGTACCGAGGGTTTTGTCTGGGATATTCACGGTAGCGAGGGCGACTTACGTATCACAGGAGAAAATGGCATGACCCAGATTATGCCGCTGACGCTGACGGGAGCGCGTGGAGACGATAATACCTTACATCCGTTGCCGGTTCCCGACGATGATACGGTTCCTGCCGGACTGGTAAGCGGGAATGTGGCCCGCATCTACCAGCGGCTTGCGGCGGATCTGCGCAACGGCACACGTACTGCACCGGACTTTGACGATGCGCTGGAACTGCATACCCTGCTGGATATCATCGTTCGAGCCAGCAAGAATGGCGAACGTCTTCCTGTCCCGGTCCATAACCGCGCGCTGCCTTAGTTCCTCAGGCCTTCCGCGCATGCCAGGTACCGGATAGCGCCAGCTGGCTACAGATGGTATCAATAAACACCCGCGTCTTGGCCGGTACCAGGGCGCCGGGGGGCATCAGCACATAAACGCTGACTTCCGCCGCGCTGAGCCACCGGGGCAGCACGCTTTCAAGCGCGCCGTCATCGAGTGCCGGTTTAACCATCCAGTCTGGTAAAAGAGCTATACCGGTTCCCTGGCGTACGGCCATCATCAGCGCTTCACTGGTATTGGTTGTCAGCGGCCCCGTGGGTGTTATCTGCGCGCGTTCCTGTCCGTTCTCAAGCACCCAGTGAGGCCAGTCCGGATGGCTGGTAAACCCCAGGCAGGCATGCTGCTCAAGTTCTTCAGGCCCGGAAGGTATACCATGCTCCTTCAGATATCCCGGGGAGGCAACCAGCTGACTGCGAAACGAACCCAGTTTGCGCCCCGTGAGAGAGCTGTCCCGTATAATACCGACGCGGACAACGGCATCGAAACCCTCTGCCACAATGTCAACCCGCCGATCGAGAAAATGCGCATCCAGTCGTATGTCAGGATACGCCTTCAGAAAGTCCGGAATAACAGGGGCTATGACTTCCCTTCCAAAGGTAACTGGCAGCGAAACCCGCAGCACCCCCTGAGGGGTGGTCGCGAAATCGCCAACTTCCCGACTCGCTGCGCCGATCTCATCCAGTGCGGCCCGCGTACGTTGCAGAAAATATGTTCCGGCCTCTGTCAGAGTCACGCTGCGCGTTGTTCGCACAAGCAAACGTACGCCCAGACTTTTTTCCAGATGGCTTACCCGACGCGATATCACTGAAGCATCTCGACCAAGCCGGTCGCTCGCTCCGGTAAAGCTACCGGCCTCGGCCACGCAGACAAAAGCCGTCAGGTCATCAAAGTCCTCAAACATAATTCATGCACCCCACACAATAATAATTTGCAATTTACCCTGATTATCATTTTATGAGCAAATTATAAAATTGCCTTTCTGACTAAATGAGAGGCAAAAATGATGAAAACATTTCTGAGTATTGGTTCCGGACCGGGGATTGGAATTGCAACTGCCACCCTGTTTGCCCGCGAAGGTTTTCGCGTGGTTTTAACATCACGTAACAAACATTACGTTTCAGAGCAGGTGGAAGCATTACAGGCGGCCGGATTGCAGGCAGAAGGTCGCTACGTCGATGCCAGCGATATCAACAGTATCGATGAGCTTATCCACACGGTGGAATCGCAAACCGGCTCGGTAGATGTGCTGCATTTTAATTCAGCTGCATTGCACGATGGATCGCTTGAAGCCCAGACGGTGGAAGGGTTTATCCAGGATCTAACGGTGAATATTGGTGCTGGTTTTGCTGCTGTCAAAGCCGTCACTCCCGGAATGACTGAACGCGGAGAAGGCACCGTCCTGATAACCGGCGGCATTTTCGCCACCCAGCCCAATGCTGATTATCTGTCCCTGAGCGTCGGCAAGGCCGGTGTGCGGAATCTGACTCACGGCCTGTTTGATCTTCTCAAAGACAGGAATGTTCATATTGCGACGGTTACAGTCGGCACACTTGTTGCTGCAGGTTCGGATGAGTCGCATGCCGTTGCCCGGACATTCTGGAATTTACATGCTGAGCCGCAGGACAGGTGGTCGGCGGAAGCGCAGTATCCGGCAGCCTGAAACGGCTTCTGATTACAGGCCCCACATCAGGGGGCCTGCATTTCTGTTTCTGGCTCAGGAGATAGCATGACCTCATCACACATCGTCTTAACTGCACGACAGACAGCCGTTTTTGCGGCGGCAGCGGCTTTTATGGTCGCCAATATTTATTACTCACAACCGCTGCTGGCCGTGATTGGACAGCAGTTTCATACCCCCTCTTCGGACACGGCTCTCCTGGTAACGTTGACGCAACTGGGTTATGGCCTTGGTGTGTTGTTTCTGGTCCCTCTGGGGGATTTTATTGATCGACGCCGTCTGGCCTCGGTAATGGTGCTTCTGTGTATCACTGCGCTGGCGCTGACTGCTGTCAGCCAGAGCTTCTGGTTTTTCGCTGTCGTTCAGCTGTTTCTGGGGCTGGCATCAAGCGCGACGATGGTCCTGATCCCCTACGTGGCCACGCACACGCCTGAAAAGGAGCGCGGTCAGCGGGTGGGGCAGATGATCACCGGAATGCTCCTGGGAATACTTCTCGCCCGCACGATTTCAGGATTGATCGCCGATGCTCTCAGTTGGAGAGCGATGTACCTGCTTGCGACGGTTGCTGCAGCTACCGTTCTGATTATCGTGAGAAAAATGATGGTGCCAACGGTTATTTCAGGCACAAAAATCGCTTATGCCGGACTGATCGCTTCGATGCTCTCACTGTTAAAAGAACACGAGGCCCTCCGGGTTCGGGCCTTCTACTGCATGATGGGGATGGGGAGCTTCAGCATCCTTTGGACAGGACTTACGCTCTTTCTGTCCGGCGCTCCGTATTATTTTCAGCCTTCAACCATCGGACTTTTTGGCCTAATCGGGGCTGCCGGTGCCACTTCAGCGGGTATTGCGGGCAGAATCAGCGATAAAGGCCACACAGCGGCTTTAACCGTGGGACTTGCTGTTTTACTGCTGCTTTCGTGGGGACTGATGATGGAGGCCCGGGTCTCGCTGCCGTTTCTGACGGGGGGAATACTGATCCTTGATGTTGCCGCGATGGGACTGCAGGTTGTACATCAGTCCGTGATCTACAAACTCAAACCCGAAGCCCAGTCACGCATTACCTCCATCTTTGTTACGTCAGGGTTTATCGGCATGTCACTCGGGTCCGCTCTCAGCAGTCTGGGCTTTCGTCACTGGCA
>NZ_JANUSB010000013.1 GCF_024793895.1 Serratia sp. AKBS12 | reverse complement strand
CTTGCTTTTTTCATTGCCAGTACGGAATCAATGGCGTTTGTTCCAGCAGTGCTTCTGGAGACAAAGCTCGAAAAGGCCGATAAATATTCTCGTCCTTCAGTTGTATCTTCTAATCCCTTGTTCTTTAATGGTTCAACTGGTAAGTTCCCTATCAGATTTCTTTTTGCCGCTTCAGCAACTTCAATCTGCTCAACAGAATAGGACTGATTCGAAACCTTATTAGACAATGCATCGGATTTAGATAATGGTGGTGTAGTTAGGCTTGATGCCGACTTATCTTTATCAGGATACTGACCTATAGTATTGCACCCACCTCTGTTATATTTCACATCATCTTCGGAGCAAACACTTATTGATACTCTGCCCATGATGTTTTTCTTGGCCTCATTTATTCCGGTATTTGCTTGTGTAAACATCTTAACGCTGTTTTCAGATAAAGCCTCTTTCGCTGAGCTTGTATTCGATCCTGCTGCACCACGACCACCTGCGCTCGTGACTTCTTCACAGGCATTGGCATCAGGTATTCTGTTTAAGATATTTTTCATGCGCTGTTCTTGGATTGCCTGACTGGCATTACTGACAACAGCATTCTTCTGATTCTCATTTGCTGTTATTGTTGCTTGTGCCAGCTTGTCGTTCATTGAAACTAATGTTTCAATTATTCCATTGCCCATAGATTGAGGTGAAGCCCCCATAAGATACGGTGTCAAAACCTCTTCTGTGACGGGCCAGACAGCAAAAGCTGTATTTGTATATAACACAGAAAAACACAAAGCCGAAACCACTGTTATTCTCTTTAATTTAAATTTATTGTTCCTCATTACAATACTCCCGCTAACTTATTACCTAATTTATTATTTAACTAATTAAATGTGATCTGTCAATTTTAACAGAAACATTTATTTAACATCTACCTTGAAAAGTAATATAACAGAGGACATATAAAACAAACGGAGTGAATATCATAAATGCAGCGATATTTTTATATATTTTTGCCTATGAAAAAAACATTTTATAGGAGAATAAAACCTTGCATGAGAAATGCCCATATTCAATTAAGGCTGTGGTGAGGTTCTATTTTTCACTATAGTCATTTAAATTATGCTGGTAAGCAAACATATAAAGTGAGTTCCATTCCAGATAACGAACAATTAAAAAGAGGGCGAAAGCCCTCTTTTTATATCACATTATCTGTCATTACTTTCAGTGGGTGATGAACTACCACCGGAAGATCCACCACCATTCCCTTTATCTGGAGCCGTAAAGCTTTCAATTGGTGAAGCTTGGGCTTGAAGGTTTATAGGCAGCAACGGTCTGTTATGTTCACCAAACGATACCGCTCTGTTAGCAGCCTTTTGGGCTACATTCATATAACCTGCAGCGCCTGCTGTATCACCAACAGCATCTGCTGCCTCAGCCGCATTATAAGCCGAGTTAGCACTTTCAAGAGACTGATATTCATCCTGCTGATCCAGTGGGCCAGCATTACTCATATGAGTTCTGAATGCAGATCCCGTATCATTGGCTTTATTAGCTGCCTGTGCTTTCCCCTGTTTAGCCTGTTGCTGTTGTTGAAGCTCACGTTGCTGTTCACGGTCTTTGTTGATTTGCGCATTCCTGAGCTGATTACCCATCGCATTTGAGGTGTGAGAAACCTGATCCAACACGGTTTTGGTAAACATAGCACCTTCAACACCTTTTGATGCCGACTGTGCGTAACCCGACATGCTCTGACCACCATGAACACCAAGCCACTTCATAATTTCATCAGGGATGATGTGAATCAGTGAAAGTGATTTCTTCACTACCGTGAACATCATCGCAATATAAACAGCAATGAGAGCCAGTGACTCGATGATACCTATCCCGGCATTGGCTGACATCATGCCAAACGCGCCGGAGAATGTTTCATTGACGATCCCACCAAGGATAGGGAGCATCGTATAGGCTGCTATTAATCCTGTTATCATTAGCGCTGGTCGCATGGTTAACGATAAAACCAGACCATAACCAGCGCCACCACGACCCACTACGCCATCACCGTCTGGATGTAAATGTGTTATTACCCATAATGGCGCTGCGACCATTGCTTCAAGGCACAGGATCATCCAGCCGACGCAAACACCAAACCACATGACGTAAGGCAACATAGGAATAACGACGGCTAAGGTATCACCAGCTATCCATAAAGGGATAACCAGTGGCATGACAATCCCCATAGCGCCAAATGCACCCGATACCCAGCTTGCAGTCCATGAAGTCCATGCACCAAGACCTGCGCCAACAACCGCAGAACTTCCTAATAACGTCCAGCCAGCGGCACTGATCGTATCCCCAAGCCCTTTAACGGCTAATAATGGGTTTATCGCCTGTAAATTGGCAGCAGTTGTGTCGGTTGAAAACGAAACAATTTTCCCTTGTTTTCTGCCATTGATAACGCTGGAGCTGAGAAAACCCGCCATTGCACCAGAAATGCTCTTATTGGCTTCACTCTGAAGAGAGGAAACAATTTTCCCGGCATCATCCGTTTTAGGACCTGCGCCACTTTTACCACTGGTATTGGCTTCTGTTCGGCTTTGCGCATCAATACCATTCGCATATCTTGAAGCTGTCGTTGATTTCGCCATATCCTGAGCTACTTTTGCCATAATCGCGTTCAGACTGTTATCAAATATATCTCCGTATTCCATTGTCGCTTGCCCACCTACAGGAAGATTATGAGCTGCTCCATTAATCGCATCCTGCACACGGATCAGTTTCATACTCCATGCGCCAGCCATAAACCATCCATCTTTCTGGACATTCTCTTTGAAATCATCCCACTGGTCGCCAGTGGAGAAAACTGTTCGTACTGCAGTATCAATAATGGATACATATGAGGCCGTTGCGCTGTTTATTCCGGTCTGAATATCAATATTATTATCGGCCACATACTGTTCAGCCAGCGTTTTCATACTATTATCAAGACCGATGAATGCAGCATTGTGTGCCTCAATAACATCTGAAATATTTGTCTTTATATCCTGTGGCATATAAGCCATATACATGCCCCCAGCAGCGATGGTTGCCTGAGCTTTAGCCTGTTCGTCATAAGAAGCTTTGGCCTTGGGGTCTGTAAGCGTGATGCTTCCACATGCAGCCTTGGATACCAGTAAATTTTTATTCATATCATTACCGGCATTGCTGGCTCCATAACTGTATGTGTATAAATAGGCACCTTTCTCTGGCGTCATTTCAAACGCAGGCGTGACGTGCGGGAAGGGATCGGCTGCCGCTGATTTCTTCCATAACTCACTTGCCTTCAACATACAGACGTTATTGATAAACGCAGTTTTCGCTATACGGTCAAGTTCCTGATAAGACGCTGATGTTGTGATAACTGCTCCATCTGAGGGGTTGGAGGCATAAGTATTCCAGACGGTATCCGCCAGACCGACTCCCTGATTAATCATCCACAGCACCATAACCTGAGCGGCACAGAAACCACCTGCTGCCGGAAGTATCATTGCCGTGCCTAATGCAGTTCTTACGGGCAACCACATGGAAGACCATTTCTTACCCAGCATTTCTCCGTCATGTGCCGTTGACATGGTTCCGGCAATCAGCGTGTAGGCAGCTAAAATACCACCAACCAGCAAAACGGCGCTGTTAAGGATTGTCATTGTGCTGGCTAAGGGACTTTCCGCTAAATTGTCCGGGAATAAGATATCCAGAAACCACAGCTTTGATTTGTCTGTCTCCGGAACGGTAAATAAGTCGGCGGCATAAGCTGACTGAGTTAATAACAGACTAGCTAATATTGCTAATAGTATCGACACTTCTTTTTTCTTTATATTTATCATCATTACATTCCTTTGCCTCTTACTTCATTGAATTACTGATGCTGCTCCAGACATCGGTTCCATTGACGGTTGCTCCCGATCCTGATGAAGAGCCAGTTCCTGTAGAAACACTTCCATTTGCGATATTCCCAATCACGGGCATATCAATAGAAATGCTCTCGGATATACTTCCGGTCAGTTGAGTGACTTTTTCTCTCGCAATCGAACAGGCTTTACTTATTGCTGCTTCCTTCGTTTTTTTAATTATTGAATCCACAGATGGCAGGCTGATGCCGAGGTTTCCCACAGGCCAAGCGTCCGTACAACCAATCGTCTCAAGTGACTGATTGATGTTATCCATGAAATTCTTCGCTACCGGCTCTAACTGAGCCGCATCCTGCTTCATTGCGTTATATTGCGCTTGTTTTAATGATGAGCTGACATCCGGGCTACAGACTGCTGCGTTAGCTGTGGTTGCTGAAATTAATATTGTTGCGGGAAGGATTATTTTGAAAATGCGGACACAGACATTTGTTCGCCATTTATTTTTATTAAGTTTATTCATTTGATACTCCTTTAATTTATTACATTTTATTTACCATATTTTCTTCTTCTGATTAAATAAAAATACAATGCCTTATTAATATATATTAAATAAAATAGAATTAATCAAGAGAACGATAATTTAATTTGACAATGACTTTATTTTTGATTACTGTTTAAAAGTAAATAAATGATTACTCCAAAAAATTTATTACAATACTCTGAAGAGGCCAGTTCATCTGGCTTCTTTTAATTTAATAAGGATTTCATCTTCCACATCCCAACGTTTAAAATATGAATATATGTGTATAAAAAGTTCAGAGAAGTCGCGTTAATGGATCACTAAATATTATCCCAATCTAACGGTTCTTCTGGTGGCACAAGACTTGTGTTCTCTACAGAAGGGATTTCATTTATACTTTGACTCTTCACTAACCCTTGAGACTTTTTAGACTGCAATCTTGCGATTAACAAATCTATGTCATCTTGGTTATTAACTTCTTGTATAACTGCTTCAATGGACCTGTTTTTATCTTTAAGTGTGCTATTGCCGCCGCCATTGACAACTGTGCTTTCGGGTTGTTCTTCCATTGCTTCTTTCTTTTTTATAATCTCTGAAACAAAGCGAGCACGATCACCATTGAAGACAATAGCAGGGTTTATGAAATACCAGTTTTTCTCATTGGTTTTAGCAATAATACGTTTTTCGATGAGTTCTTTGATCCCTCTGTAAAAGATAGATTCAGACAAGACAAAGTGATCTATCTTTTCCGCAAGAGACATTGCCTTTTTACAGCTCAGGTAGAAATGATCTTTGCCTATCGCATCCTGATATATTCGTAAAAATATGAAAAACACTTTGTATGCAGTTTTCGTGAGATCAAAGTATGCTTTTATCTGAGAGGTATAGAGTTTAATGAACTCTTCTTTATCGACCTCTTGCGTATGCACGATATTGGCGAAGTAGCTTTTACCTGTATCTTTCTTTTCGATAAGTTCTGTGCCTCTTGAAACAGTTAGATTTTTCTTTCTTGTTTCAATCTTTATCTCTGTCTCAAAGCAAAAAGGGTTTAAGCCTAAATCTAAATCAACTTCTATTTCATTCATCACGTTATTACCTCTTATCATTTTATCTTTAATTAAATACCATGCACAAAATAGATATCAAGTTTTTTGCATATTTTTTTGCGAAAATATTTTAGAAATCGCAAGTATTCCAGTGACTAGAATTTAAAACACAGTCATTTTTAGTTTATAAAATGACATAGAAACTGACTACAGAGTCAGGAAAGCTCACTGTACAGTCAGGAATACTGACCACAGAGTCAGGAACACTGACCGTACAGTCAGTCACGTATTTTCGTCATAAGTCTTATACCGCAAGGGCTACAGGCCGATTTTTTCTTAATTTAATTTTGCAAGAAGTAAGAGGTAATACTTAAGAGGATTAAAAGAAACCGGGCGATTTTTATGATCGCCATACAGGGTTTCAACATTAAAAATGATTAGGTACTTATGAATGAAATTTATATTTTTATTGTAAAGCGTTCCTCTCTGTTTGATTAAAATCCTTTTTTGATAATATCCACCATCTATGAGCTGAAGCTCATGTGCTGACGCACGGCTACGCCCTGACTCTGACATTAATATATTTTTTCTTGATAAAGTAGTTCAATATTTCTAGTAAAGACGTAAAAGATCGGTTTTAGATCGTTTTATCATTCAGTTATAAAAAAATGATCCTATGTTTGAACATAGCATTACTGTGATAAAATATAACATTCTCTCTTGATCGTATAGGAAAACTATATTCATAAAAGCAGCACTTAGTGATTGTTCAAGACAATCACATTGCTGGAGCAGGGTTTATCCCTGTTAGTGATGGATTTATCCAAAAAAGATCGCGTCGAAGACGCACACAAAGTCAAAGGCAAATTAATTAATCTCTCACAATAAAAGCAGCGATTCGTGATTGTAGAAAACAATCACTCCGCTGTAATAACAGAATAAGAAAAATAAACAGATTACACCATTGGTGCCATTTTCATAAGGCACAAATAAACTTCATCGCAAAACGTTTCTGGACAGATCAATTAAGAAATATTTCAATACAATTCATCCTTCATTGCTGAAAACCTCCAACGCCATTCATAAAACAGCAGGTGCCATTCAACAGGCACACATTCCCTTTTACTATATTAAACTTATTACTATATTACAGCTGTTATTTCTCATATAAAACAATATATTACAGAATAAAGGTTATAGGTTCCTATAACTATGGTTATCGATATCTATAACTCGGATTATAGTTTACTATAACCATAGTTAGCAAAAACTATAACTATAGTTCCGCACTAAAACTATTATTCAATAACTGGCGGACATTCCACTCTAAGTAAACTTATTCCAGCCAGAAAGTAATAAGCTTTTTATCCATCATACTCAATGGATAGCTCTCCACTATTTTATAACTTTTTCCACTTATTTTTGACTTTGTTATTGACGATAGTGTTTAATCTGTTATGTATTAATAAAAAACAATAAAAGGAAATATACGATGACACAGATAGATTTTAAATCCCTTAGCAGTTTATCACCCTTTCAGCTAACACAGTATATTGATGACCATCATTTTACTACTGAACAGAAAGTGCAGATATTCGAACATTACCACAGCACACATAAAGATATTACCAATATCTATTCAAGAAAAGAAAACATCAAATCCATCAAGAAAGATGTTGATTATGTTCATATGTTCACGAAAAACTTCCAGCAGCTCGCAGAACTTGATATCTCAAAGAATGAGTTAAAAGTTATCGCAAGGATCTTAAATATCATGGAGTTTGGAAACTGCTTTCATATCTCACAGGCAAAGCTATGCCGAGAGTTAGATATTAAAAAGTCAAATATGTCCCTTGTCTTTAAAAAACTCAAAAAGAAAGGGATCATTATTGATAAAGAAGGAGATCTCTTTATGAACTCCAACATATTCCTTAAAGGACAAGCTCATTCTATTAACGCAAAACAGCGACCTAATGTCAAAAAGGCACAGGGATTTGTTGTTGATGAAAAGGAAAGATTTGAGAACGTTTATACTTTTAGAACAGATACGGATGAAAATAATGACGTAGACAGCAATAGCCAGCTATCTACGGATGATGAAGTCTTGTCTCTACAACGCCCTAAGATACCCGAATGTCTATTTAATGAAGTAGAATAATAGATATTTTATCAAGGGTATTATATTGAGCGCTTCACTGTAATTTTACACTTAATTTTCAACTCGCAATATATAATATAACAATCATTTTACAATGAGGTTTTATATGAGAAAAATAAAAACAGATAACAGTGAGTTAATCTAATATTTAGATATAGCCAATGAACTAAAAAATCAATTCCCGAAAGAAGAATACACAAACAATATGATAAACTACGTTCTGATGCCGAGACCATCATCATACATCTCCCCAAGCAGAAATTGCGCGTCGACATCATTTTGCGCAGCCGCTTTTTCGTACCATGATTTTGATTACTGATAGTCAATATCCAGTATTTCTCTATATAAATACATAAGACCCAAGGCATATTGAGCTTCTACATCTCCTTTTTCGCCTGCTGATTTCAACTTAGAAAACTGAGAGTCCCTTTGAATGGTCGTAATGTAAACAATCGAAAGAAGTATAATAAATCCTGCTATTAGCCAATATTTTATTTTTCCCATGTCACACCTAGTCCATTTAAATACTATATAGCCTCTACAGAGATCTTTACTCCAGACTGTCCCAGTCTGGGAGATTGTTAACTACCTTTCGCCACCAATGATACGCAGCCATAAGAACACCAAAGCAAATACCTGCGACTATGCTTAAGACAAATGCTGCGCCCGGTTGCATCCCTTCGTCCTTCCAAGTAAAAAACCACATACAGATCCCCCATGCCGGACCAAACCATACCCCCATCAGCAAGGTTATTTGCCAGAATGAGGCAAAAGGTAGCGGTGGTATCTTGAATCCAGCTTTCCATGCGAGGCGTAGCAAGGGAGGGGCATAATTACAACGCCACATCTTCTTGCTTTCCATAATGGCAATGGAGTGTTCCTTTTTAGCTTCAAAGCTCATACAGTTTCCTCCAGATTCACCTAACTATCGATAAAAATCATTGTAAATGATAATGATTATCGCTTCTATGTTTATGTTCTAATAAACTCAAATAGTCATTCCTTGAGATCCTCTGGTGAAACACGATCACATGTCATTTTCTCAAGTAATCTTTGTGCTTTTTTCATTCTCAACTTACGTGCTTTTTTCTCACCAATCTCCCGATAGTATTCTTCCCGGCGCTCCGCGACAACTTGGCGGAACTTCTTCAAAAACTGTTCCAGTGTTTTGATGTCGGTAGTAGCCGCTTCAACTTGGATTTTTTTGTACATATACATAACATGGAATTCATCAATCATATTGGTTATCTCCGATTCTTTACAGGATTATTTCCCTCTGCACGAGGGAATGTTCATCATACTTTAATATCAAATCACTGTGAACTTTAACTTCCAATAAATAGGATCTTGATTTTTATCTTGCTTTAGATTTCTCATAACAAGTTCAATAATGTGTTCTTGATGCCAATATAATATTGTGGCTTTTAAATCTCTTCTATCGATATCAGATATATCATTTTTGATAGAGTATTTCTTCATCTCACGAGTTATCAAAATATCATATATGACGCCAGAGAGAAACCCACCATTCAAGATATCGATTGCTGTTTCAGGATGTTTTTCATAAATAGCATAGATCTCATCACAGTATCCTTGTAAGATGTTAGCAATAAGTTCGTTTTTTTCTTTTTCTCTTTTATTAAATATAATCTCTTTCATCTTTAATCCTTTTTTCATGTTAATAGTTAGTAAAAATAATCAGTTGTTATAACCGATATTTATGATAACGGAACCATATTCCAACCCTAAATCATTAACTAGTTCGTTATTAATAAATCGATTTAACTCTTCAAGCAAGTTGCTGTCATCCATGATTTCTTCTACTGAATATCCCGTAATGGCAACAAATATTTCATAACGCTCTTGAATAGCATTCATTACTTTTGGAGTTTCTTCACAAAACATATTTACTGCGACAGATATTGTATTTGCCATTTATATTTCCCTTTTTATGTTTTGGTTTGGCCCGTTGTGGGGCAAGATTGGTTCTTATTTTCTAAAACATTCTGAATACTCAACTAACATGGCAGCGACTAGTTCAAAGTCAACTTGATTAATATCACCACTATTTCCTTCTTGGACAGTGAATCTTTCAAAGTTGTTCTGAATATGGTCAATAACATAAATAATAAATGGGCTCATAAACTCTTGATCATCCAGATAATCATTGGCATCCCCATCACCATTGACTTCCATGAACATATTCCAGCTTGCGGTAAACGACCTGCAGGCAAGATCATAGAACAGTTCAGTTGATTTATTACTAGCAATACTTTCTTTAGACATATTTATACCCTCATAGTTAAATGCTTATTTAATTCATTGTGTTTTTATTAGCCCCTTTCAGGGCCGAGTATGCTATTATTAACTCATACTAAAAAGTAATGCTTTAGTATGCACATATCTCATTTCAAACATAACTTTATCCATATCAACATAGATAAGTCTTTCTCTTTTACCAGCTTCTTCCATATGTTCATCGAAGCGTTTTGCCAGATATTCTTTAACATGCGAAATATATGATTCCGTTCTGTTGCTATCCAACATAATGGATGCTAATAACTCATGCTCTTCTTGTTCTTTATATATGCGTATTCCTGTGATATAAAGATTCTTTGCCATAGCAGTAAAAGCTTTAGTCGATGAGTTCTTAATGTTATTCAGTTCTTCAGTATTCATATGGTTACTCCTTATTTTTGAATGTATAGCCCCCTACACTTTCATGCATTATTTGAGAGCAGATTATATTTTTTGTTTTATGCTGATGCTAAGTTCGATTGTGTTTACATATGACCTCCTACTTTATATTTTTTGGTTAATAGACTAACTGGCTGTATCGAAACCATTGTGATTTTGCTTTTTATGCTACTTTATTACGTGATAAAGAAATCTTTTCATCAATCCACTTATCAATATCACTCTCTAAGAATGCTATTGCTCTTTCACCAAGTTTTACTTGGGCCGGAAATTCATTACGACTAATCAGGCGATAAATCCAAGCCTTACAAAGGCCAGTTCTATTTAATACTTCAGGTAAACGGATAAATCTTTTTCTTTCGTTCATATATTTCCTCGTCGTTGTTTTGATGAGGTTATTATTCGAATATCGCTTATGACAATCAACACCTGTTTTTTCGGAATTATTGCGTAAGTGAGTGATTTTTGTACAAATCACAAAGGAATAGATTGAATGCTGTTACAAGACGGGACTTAGAGGGCTTTAGCAAAAAGTGCTATTTTTAGAAGCGGAAAAAGGATTTTAGAAATGTATCTATTTATCAATTAATTATGATAATTCAGTTTAAATTCTGTACTGCGGAGGATACCCCTTGAACAGCGCATCCCCCTTTGCTCACTTTATCTCAATCCATCAATAACGCTTTGTGGTAGTGATAGAACTGATTTTAAACTGAGTTCAATTCGACTGATGATTGCTTCTCGTGGGCCACTACGCCAACCCGCACTCGCATAGAAATCATCAAGAATGCTTTCCATCTGTTCTTCACTTTCAAAAGCCCGTATGAGGTAGTAGCTGTCAGGATCGTGCAGAGAGTTTCCGTACGCAACCACATCGATACCGTTCCGGGTATGAAGTGGAACACTGACTTCATGCATGATCTGATGAAACTCCTCACCAGAATCTTTTTTCAGGGTGTATTGTAGTATTTCGACGATCCTATCCTTCATACCTTCTCCATCAATGACCATGAGAAACTGTTTCAATGACGCTAACGCATTCGGCTGGTTAAAGGAAGAAAAGCTGACACGGATGATCTGAGTTCAACTTCCAGTTGGTAGCTGAACTGTTGCATGTATTATCTTTCGGCATAGTTTGACGTCAAACGTTCAGCAATTTCGCTTAATGGTTCCATAATTGAACCCTCAATTGAAGAAAAACATAAAATATACATATAAATCAATATATTAAAACTGTAGTTACAGGGACGCCAGCCCAAATAGGCCACCAGTGATACCAGATAGACCCGGTGGCAATAACGAAAAAGCCCGCTTTCCTATGGTTTGCGGGCTTTTTTGTGTCTGTCGTTATCCGAGAACATCCGGCTAAATCCAGAGAAAATTGGTACACGTTTAGGTACACGCTATACTGTGGTCCATTAAACGTGTACCAATTATGGAAGGGATCCAGACATGGCGCGCATCACACGCCCCCTCACTAACAACGAAATCCTTAAAGCCAAATCTCGGGAAAAGACTTCACTCTTCATGATGGTGACGGCCTGTTCTTGCTCGTCAAAACCACCGGTAAAAAACTCTGGCGCTTACGCTATCAACGTCCGGTCAGTGGCAGCCGAACCAATTTGAGTCTCGGCTCATACCCTGCTCTTACTCTCGCAGCCGCTCGTCAGATACGCGATCAGCACTTAACCGCGCTCGCACAAGGTATGGATCCGCAACAGCAACAAGAGCAGGCATCAGAACAGCGTCAGATTGAGCTAGATAGCATTTTCTCAACTGTGGCCGCCAACTGGTTCAAAATGAAGAGCAAAAGCGTCACTGAAGACTATGCGAAAGATATTTGGCGCTCTTTAGATAAGGACGTGTTCCCCGCAATAGGCGCGATATCTGTTCAGGAGATTAAGGCCAGAACGATTGTTGAAGCATTGGAGCCAATCAAAGCGCGTGGTGCATTAGAGACGGTTCGCCGCCTGGTGCAACGTATTAACGAAATCATGATCTACGAAGTTAACACTGGTCTGATCGATGCAAATCCAGCATCGGGTGTTGGGATGGCATTCGAGAAACCGAAAAAGCAGAACATGCCGACGCTTCGACCAGAAGAATTGCCAAAACTCATGCGCTCTTTGGTTATGTCAAACTTATCAGTTCCTACTCGTTGCCTTATTGAATGGCAATTACTGACTCTGGTGCGTCCTTCTGAGGCTTCCGGTGCTCGATGGGACGAAATCGATCTTGAGTCAAAGCTCTGGACTATTCCAGCCGAAAGGATGAAAGCTAAGCGGGAACACATTGTTCCGTTATCACCTCAGGCGTTAGATATTCTAGAAGTAATGAAGCCTATTAGTTCTCATCGTGAACATGTTTTCCCGAGCAGGAATGATCCTAAGCAAGCTATGAATAGCCAGACTTCTAATGCAGCACTTAAACGTATTGGTTATGGAGGTAAACTCGTTGCTCATGGACTTCGTTCTATCGCTAGCACAGCGTTGAACGAGGCTGGTTTTAATTCAGATGTTATAGAATCAGCTTTAGCGCATATAGATAAAAATGAAGTACGGCGGGCTTATAATCGTTCTGTTTATTTAGAACAACGCAGAGAAATGATGTCATGGTGGGGTGTGAAAGTAAAATCATAGGGCTTTCGCCCTATGATCTAACTATTATAAAGTTTCCAATGCGAAATTCCGATATCGCATTAATGCATAAATATATCTCGTAGTAGATGCAGGTGTCCACGTTCTCTCGAGTTCTTTTGCAAATGCGGCCCCCATCATTTTCTTATCATCATCGCCGAATTTATTTACATAAGCATTTAATATTTTGATAGCTGGGGATTCAGTGACTAACCTTGCTAAAGCCCTTTTAAGATTGATGCTTTCTAATATAATTTCTATTTTATTATTTATCACTACACCATCATCTTGTCGAGAACAAAACCCTAGAGAAATTAAATCCTGCACTGCATTCCTATGTTTATTCTCCTGAATAAATGAATGGCTCATTTTTTTATTGGTACGCAGATATTCGGCAACTTCGAGTGTTTTTTCTGGCGAAGTAGCAGCTAAGAAAAGTGATCCCCTTCTATTACGAGCTCCCCTTTTATCTAAGTCAATTGCCCCAAACGCCGGCGAAAACAACTCACCATCATATATAACCACGAAATTCCCGATTACCGCTATCAGTCCCGTAAATTGTAACCAAGCCAATAATCGTGAACTATAAGACTTAGGATAACCACCGTCTTTATTCTTATAGGTGCGGGCAATTATAGATTCATACCTATCGATAGGAACTCTTCTTAAATCGGCATCAATAATATTCTCTGCCAATTCTAACAACACACTATGACTCTTAAAATGCTCACGAAGAAACTCAGGGACATTTGTAATGGACTGTTTGCAGACTATATTCCCATTTAGATCCCTGTCTATGAGAACGAAATATTGTAAATCCATTAATACATTTATTAATGTTCCCCGACTATAATTGAGTTTAGTTTGCAGTTCATCCAAGCTAATAGTTTTGAACGAGTTTACAATTTCAAGAATTAACAAAACCATTTTCGGTGATGTTGATGGCATATATGACCATGGTATAACTGGAAGATCATTTCCTTTAAGATAATCTCGAAAAACATCCCAATAGACTGATAGTTTTTCACCTGTTTTAATTATCATTCTATTTGAAATTAGCTCTAAAACGGTATCACTCCCAAATTCTTTAGTAACTTCATATTGACTAATCGGAGAGTTTTTTGCCACAAACTTTAAACACGAATTTTGTTTTTCAGGTCTATCTAAATCTTCATGAAATAAATTTGAGATCTGTAGTTGGCTAACCAACATTTGATCCTGTGATATACCTCCTTTTAGTTTTTTGAATACATGAATACAAAGCTTCTTCAATAGCCATGGATAACCTTGAGCTTGCTGAATAAGACGTGTGCGTAAAGGTTTATTCAATTTAAACCCTGTATTTAGCTCGAAACTGCTAATTAATTTAGATGAATCTTTTAAATCAAAAGGCTCTAGTTTCTTTTCAACTCTATAATCTTTTAGCCGATTCCACATTGAGTATGCTGGGTTTTCATCCCCTAGAGTAATACCGGTTCTCCATGAGAACCCTACAACTAAATTGCTTTGTAATGCAGAGACATCGAGTGCGAATCGTTCAAATTCTTTAAATAATCCGAATAGTTCCTCTTTCATAAAAACTTCTTCGAACTGGTCAAAGAAAATAGTCATTACCTTATCATGTTCGGAAAGGTATTTTAAACATTCCTGAACGCTCTCAGAACCTATGATATCCGTAACACTTTCAATCAGAAATGGTTTTTCATATTCAATAAAACCTTCTTTGATCGCACTAGTGAAAGCTTTAACGACAGCTTCTGCAACAAAACGTCCGCCTCTAGCAGAACGCACATCGACGGGTGTAAGGAAGAATTTATTTTTCCATTTTTGATTTTTAAATCTTGAGGATAGCCTTGCTATTAAAGATGACTTTCCATTTCCTGAACCGCCTATAAGTGACAGGACTCTACTTTGAGAACTATTTCCTCTAACATTCTCAAGATAATCCCAAACTTCTTTCTGTATATATTCTCGACCAACAAAATCTTTCGGCTGACATGGTTTATAATCCATAAAATCGTCAGCAAGAATTATTTCACTTACTATTTCCCTCTCGTAGTTTTCAGATAACTTTGAAGACGAAACAGCTTGTTCCGGTTCAGATAATATATAAAATCCTGTTACTTCCAACCCCTCAAAAAGCCCTTGCTCCTTTATTATTTCACTTATGCGACTGACATTTGGCATTTTACTATTTTTGTTTACAGCAAACGGTACCACTCTTATAGGGCTACCATTTTCAACTTCTTGCAAAAGCCAAGTCATTTCTATTTCAGGATGAACTAAAAGAGTTGCACTAGTATATTTTGCCGGGATATCATCTGTTGGAATATCTTCAACCTTACCTGTTGCAAGTATAGATGTAAGAATCTCTTTTTTATCGAAGAAAGAATAGTCTATACGATCATCAAGTCTAAAATCCTCAAGTGTTGACTGAGCATCTTTACCCAAATCAGAAATTGAAAAAAGTGCGATTTTTTTAACTCTCAACCTAAATGCTTGAGAAAATGCCAAATCAACCACGGATGAATCAACTTTTTGCTGCATGAATTTACATTCTACATACAGTTTTTCATTTGATGGTGTATGAGTAGCCTGAATATCAATTTCCATACCAGACTTTCTGACTTCCATACCATCAATCCTATACGATTGCCGGCGGAGAATATCAGCGCAAAAATTCTCGAAAAACTTCCCTCTCAAGGTATTAGAATAATTACCAGGTACACAAACTATCAAATCTTTATTCAGTGGTAACGGTCTAGCCATTTATACACTCCTTATCTCATATCCTTTTGACAAGTAAGATATCAACCTCGAGTTTCAGAAACCAGCGTCTTGCACATATTTACTACCCCAAAATTTTTTTGCTTTACCCCCTTAAGCGCGCAATGCTCTCCCCGCCACGCCTGCCCGCTTAAGGGGTCGCTTTTAATGCAGGTGCATGAACGGCCTCAGGGTGCGCCAGTGCTGGCGCTGTCGGGGGATCCAGTGTCGGCAAAACGCATGCAAAACCATGCACCTTATGCATGCATGGCTTTTTTACGGGAAAATAGAGGGATTTTCGGGAATTTTTGAAAGGACTACTGCGCGGCCAGCTCTGCGCGTCGGCGGGTGTAATTCAGGTTCTGTGCAGGTGTGAATTTTTCACGCATATCATCGCGCGAGGCCGCTTCAGGCCTGAATCCGATGGCCGTTAAAATGTCATTATCCTGCACCGAATAATTAATTTTTTCACCAGCGGTCAGCCAGACCTGTAACGCCTCACGAAGATAGTCGACTGAGTGCTGCATGGCGCAGCGCTGAACGGCGGAATGCTGCCCGGAATAATTCATCAGCTCCGGGGCAAGGGCGGCGGCCAGCTCCGCGCCATGCGCCTGCATAAAATCATTCAGACGGTTACGGATGCTGATGCGCTGCACCTCCTCATGCGAGCGGATGTAGCGACCGGCAGCCTGATTAATTTCCCATTTTTTCACGTCGATAATCTCACGCAGCGTTTGCAGGCTCCGGCCGCTGTGGCCTCTGCTGGCAAGCTGTTCGCGGTATGCCTGTTCGGCCTGCGTCAGTTCTTCCCTGCGTTGCAGCCAGGCGGATTTGTTTGCCTGACAGGCCTCAAAGGCTTTCTGTAACGTCAGTGTGGTCACGTATGTTTCTCCTGATGACTGGCCGTGCTTACCCGCACCTCACCCTCGACGCGCTGGAAAGCGCCATTGCCGCCGAGCTGGAGGGCTTCTACCTGCGTCAGCACGGCGAGGAAAAAGGCCGCCAGATTGCCTGTGCGCTGCTGGAAGATTTAATGGAAGCCGGACCGCTCAAGGCCGCGCCGTCGCTGTCTTTTCTCGGGCTCGCCGTGATGGATGAACTCTGCGCCCGTCATATCACATCGCCTGTTATGCACTGAGGGAGAAAATAACGATAAAAATGAACGTAACGGAAACCGTAAAACAGGCGTGCGGCCATTGGCCGCGCATTCTCCCGGCGCTGGGTGTGAAGGTCATGAAAAACCGGCATCAGGCCTGTCCGGTGTGCGGCGGCTCTGACCGTTTCCGCTTTGACGATAATTACCGTAAATATCTTTATCACGCGTATCTGGCCTATATGGAGGCTAACGGGTACAGGAATGTGCTCAGCCTGAAAATGTTCGGGCTGGGGCTGCCCATGATGCTGAAAGAGTACGGCCTGAATTATGAAAAGCGGCACACAAAGCAGGGAATACAGACCAACCTGTCGCTGAAAGAGGAAAGCTACGGCGACTGGCTGCCGAAATGCGATGAACCCGCAGCGACATAACCCACTCCAGACCGGCTACAGCCGGTCTTTTTCTTTCCGGCAATTGCCACAGGGTGAACAATCCACTGTTCACCCTTCACCGTATATTCACCCTGTATCAATATGAAATTATTGATAAAAAAGAAAAGGTGAACAGTGTGAACAGTTAAATGCAAAAAAACTTTTTTTCTGTGCTTATTGTTTAAGAAAGAAGACCACATGAAAAAGATGACACATTTTTAAAGAGGGAGCGTATTACTATGACATTTCATAATTGATACACGTTTAGGTATACAACTGAAAGTTGAATAAGTAAAAATCCTTTATATTTAATACATTGAGAAATTTATTCAGATTCCGCCAGCCCAAACATAACGGCCTGATTCTCTTAGAGTTTCAGGCCGTTTTTCTTTGGGCGTGTGGCACAACTGTGACTCAGGAGTGTACCATATGCCATCAAACAGCATCCCTCATTACCTCTACAAGCGTAACCATGTCTGGTGGTTCAGGAAGCGTTTCGTCGCTCAGGGCAATGCAATCGAATACAGACTGAGCCTGCAAACAGCAAGCTTTCAGCGTGCTCGTCTTCTTGCCCTGCGTTTACAAACACTTTGCAACCAGATGGTTGCTTCTTTGAGGGTCCCAAAAAAACTGAAGAATGGCGTGATGGAAAAATCAGCACAAGAGCAAATCAGAGCAAAACTTCGAGCAAAAATTGCCGAATGGACAGCCGAGGAAACAGAACATTGGTTCTGCGGCTCTAAACGTAATGAAGGCGATCTTAACGATTATCTTGAGACACTAGATATGGTTGTCTCTGATTTGAAAGAACGCATCGCTTACGATGATAAACCATCTCTGCACCGAGCCGAAGCAAGTACCGTTCTGGACGAACTGCCACACCTTAAAGCTACTCTCAGTGATTACGATTACCAGGTCATTGCTCGTATGGTGGCACAAGCCAAGGTCAAATCCTTGCAGAATACGCGAGCAATCATTCTTGGTGGTGATGCTGGGAGCGGGAGTTTCTTTCCGAAATAAAAGACTTCCACACTTCAGGTAAGGTTTCAGCGAGCTTAGGAATTCCGCTTTTTAAACTACCTGCACAGACGCACTACGAGATGCCAAACGGTGAAGTCATAAATGTCGTAAGAGAAAGATGTCGTGAAGCCCGCGAACACGTCGATGAACTCGTCAGCAAATTTTGCTGATCGGCTGCAACTTCGGTAAGGAAATGAGTATGTTCATGTTACAAATTAGTGACACATTCAAAACCGAAGCATAAAGGTAACTTACTGCTATTCGGTGATTTTGTTGTTACGACAACGAATCATTGGTTCGATTCTTTCCCTGTAGCGATCTTAACGAATTCAACTGCCAGTGCGGGAGTTGAATTCCCTTTGATTTCCTGTTGTTCCAATAGATCACTTATCATACATCAAGGGCGATGCCCTTCGACTTTTGGTACTATGGCACAATATAAAGATGGTCAGCAAAGGAACCTTAATATGCTTTATCATGTTGTTATAAAAGAGAAAAACAAAGAAAAGCGTTACTATGGTGAACATAAAACAGATTTAACTAAAGAGCAGTTGATAGCACGTTTCATTGAGCCGTATGAACAAGGCAATCCCATCACGGTAAATGGAATGACTATTCTACCTTCTGAAATCGAACGGATAGTCGTACGGGCTAGCGAAAACACGATCGAATCTTACATTCCCGCCATAAAGATGGAAGACCAGCGCTCCTCAGTATCAGTAATTGGCGGACCATCCTATATGGTAAGAGCCGTTTCCCGAGCTAAAGACGTCACTGATGAATTTATAACCGGCCCCGCCGGACATAAAAAACAAGCTACAAGCTCCCAAGTTTCAAAAAAGGTTCGTAATCATGACGTAACCAAGGTGTTCATTGTTCATGGTCATGATGAGAATGCAAAAATCAAAGCAGCGAGATTCATAGAACAGCTTGGTTTCAAAGCAGTAATCCTGCATGAGCAAGTTAGCTCTGGCAGAACAATCATAGAGAAGATTGAGCAATATTCAGATGTCGGCTTTGCTGTAGTGCTGTATACACCAGACGACATTGGTAATCAAAAAGGCAAGTCAGAACAATTGAACCTTCGGGCACGGCAAAATGTTGTATTCGAACATGGTTATCTGATTGGCAAACTTGGCAGACCTTGTGTCACAGCTCTAGTGGATGGCGATGTTGAGTTACCCAATGATATTAGCGGTGTTGTTTATACAAAGATGGATGAGGCTGGTGGATGGCGCTTAGCTCTTGCTCAAGAATTAAAGCAAGCTGGTTATGACGTTGACATGAACAAACTGTTTGTTTGAGCCATACTATTTTCTTCATTGTTCAACTGTGCCATACTTCTGTGACATTGATTCCAGCTACATTGCTTAAAGAATCAGACAGTTAGTATTTGGTGTCGCTCTCAGCCAACCCACCAAATAGGCCACCAGTGATACCAGATAGACCCGGTGGCAATAACGAAAAAGCCCGCTTCCCTAAGGTTTGCGGGCTTTTTTGTGTCTGCTGTTCTCCGAGAACATCAGCTAAATCCGAGGGTTATTGGTATAAGTTAAAATAGATGCCATAAGCGAATACCAATTGACCAGTTTTTCTATAAATCTTGCTTTCTGGCGTTTACATCATTGCCTTGCTAGAGACTCTTCCAGTCAGGCAGTTTGTTGGCCCACTTGCGCCAATAGTGGAATAACGCCATGAATAAACCAAACAACAAACCAGTAAAAAGAGCGGTGAACATCGCAAACAATACGCTGAAGCCTTGATTCTTCCAGATAGTAAACCACATAGAAATGCCCCATAACGGGCCAAACCAAACAGCGAAGAACAACGTATTCAGCCAGAATGGGGCAAACGGTGGAGGTGGCATTTTACCTCCCATTTTCCAAAACAGGCGCAAGATCGGTGGCGCATAATTGCTCCGCCACATCCCTTTATCCTCCATCAGGGCTATTGCCTTTTTCCTCCTTTCTTCAAATCCCATCGTCTGATTCCTTTCATTGAGTAACTATTAAGACCGCCTAATAATACAACTTACCCAGAGTCTGACCTTGTCCCAAGCATTAGATACAACTGTCAGTTAGTAATGATACCTATCCACCTGAAACCCCGGATGCGGCGGTGAGCGTCAGGCGCATCTTCGTAATATCCCCCAAACAGATCAGGCATTTAATCCGGCGGCTGGCAAGTGCATCCATGACAAAATCCATTAACAAAGCCACGTTCGGTGCTCCCAGGCGCAGAAGCGAAAGCCGCTCGGTCGCCAGTCCTTTACGACGCCGTCTACGTTTTACGCTCAGATCGTTAAGATGATAAATGCGGTAGACCCGCATTTAATTAAAGTAAAAACCTTTACGTCGCAGAAACTGCCAGATACGTCTGTAACCAAATCTCCGACGTTCGAGCGCCGGTTCAGTGATGCGCCCTGATAAATGCGCATCAGCCGCGGGACGCTAAGCCTCATAGCGGCAGGTCGACAGGGACAGACCCGTTGCCTTACACATAACTTCCATGGCTTCCCGCTTCTGGTCTGTCGTCAGAGCTTTCGGCCCAGAGCTACCTGAATTATCAAGCATGGCTTCGCGAGCAGCTGCTTGGGTCGGGCATTATCCTCTTCAAGCGACTTAAGCCGCTTAACCTCCGGCATCTCCATACCGCCTTACCCCATGGATAGAAAGAAGCGTCGGCGATAGCGTTTTTCTGGCAAAGCTCCCGGGCAGAAACCCCGGCTTCAGCCTCGCGGAGAATACGGATGAGCCGATCGTCAGAAAAAGCTTCTTCATGGTGATGTCCCTACTTTGCTAATCAAGACATGACTAACATCGCGGTGTATTAATCAACGAGGAACCGGTCAAGCCATTAATTTAAGGTTGATTAAATATTAAAAATATTTACTATACTTATGAGTAAGTAGCTTAGTGTTATCACATTTGGTAACTATTCCTTGATAAGCCAGCGACTCTTTAGCTCAGATAACAATGGACCCCGTTATATTTTCATTGCGAAAAACCAGCACATGCCTGGTTTTTAATATGGTTATATCTATTAATAATTTGATAGCTATAGATTTCCTAAAAAACAAAAAGTTAAGATCATAGTTAAGGAAATTAATGGAAACGTTAAAAGACATACAATGAAACCGATCCATGCATCCAATATCCTAGCATAGGTAGAATTCATACATTTTTTGACACAAAATCTAATATCTTCGATACTGTTTTACTATACTCATTAAAGGAAATCACATGCTAAAAGCAATCATTTTTACCGCTTTTTGTCTTATGCTAGCTGGATGCGTTGATCTTGGAGCTGTTGGCAGTAATCCATCTGTAAAGCAAGTTTATTTTAATGCCGATAGTCATGATACCTATGTATGTCTTGATGATGAGGCTACTCGCAACAATCTGACACTAGAAGAGGATACTCAATTATCTTCAGGTGAAAGAAAATTTTATCTTAAAGATCAATCAGAAACTCTTGCGTGGGTAGACATGAGCAGTACTAATAACAGCTCAACCGTGGATATATTTTACAACAAGGAAGATGTTGATTTAGTTAATAAAGTAGATAAGATAATTGAAAATTGTCATAATGCCCTTGATTAAGAAGCAACGAAACAGAATTACATAATTAAGAATGCCATTGTGGTAAGGTGTAACTTTATTATTACACCTTATCACTAGCACACTCTCGAGCAATTTCCTCATCAATATTATTTAACTTATTGTTTTCTAATAATAATTTAAATCTCCTTTTTACTTTAATTCCATACTTACTGCAATCCTTTGAGTCTGCTATCAAAACAGCGGCACTGTAAGCCATATAGCATCTATCCACCTCAATTACATTTTTTTTACACTCACTAAAAACTTTATACACACTTTCCGGTTCTTTAATGTAACGAAGAATTACCGGATTTTTACTATCCCGTGCTAGAATCCTTGGAAAATAAAAGCATGATTCTACAAAAAGAATAGCCAATAACACGATCACCACCATCCTAAAATTCATTCCGCTTTTCATTTTATGCACTCTTCGCCAAGTAACAAAATGCTATCTGCTATCTGCTATCTGCTGCTCACACTAATTTTTTCTCTGATTAAGTCTAACTGAAACTTTTACAATTTTTATATCAAATCCTGGTATTCAAATATTTCTGTTGCCTAGAATGTTAATCTACCCGCTCCCCTTGCAGCATTTGCCTCGCCACGTTCTACCAGCAATTCGTGCGCTCCATTCCACATGCCTCGGGGTTGACTTAACGAACATTTATTTTATTTTTCAATTAATTAACAAAAATCCCAAGAATGCTGCGTTCGCCAGAAACTGAAAATTTATGACATACTTTTCAATGTTTTCAGTTTGGGATTAACCACAAAGTCCAAGACATGACGTAGCCAGGCAGATTACTTGGTAGAAAAATAAAACCCAAATAATTTCCTGCTCCCAAACTTGCAGGCAGGGGCGTTGCAGTGCCGTTTTCGCATCTAATGAATTGATTTATTTTGGATTATTCTGCACTGGCGGCTCATTACCCTGGCGATCGATTTTGTTGGCGAAGATTTATAAATGCGGAACTGAAAAACGCAGGCTGATGCACAGGAGGCCAGATTGCAGGCATAAACAAGCCCGCATTCCTATGGTTTGCAGGCTTGTTTGTGTCTAACGCCTTTTATTACTCACTGCCTGACGTCTCCAGCAACGCCGGTGCGACTGCCGCTCCCAGCATGCCACCATGCCCCTGCTGTGGCCATGCGTGATAATCCACCCGTAACCCGTTGAGCGCCGCCAGCCGCTGCGCCAGCTGGTGTGTCCCCTCGGTCGCCGAGGCGTTTCCTACCGCGGGAGGCGCATCTCCGCTCGCCCTTTCCTGCTGGTGCCGGCGCCCCTCCCATAAGGCCAATTGCGCCCGTAGCCCCGGCTGCTGTTGCATAAAGGCCTGCGCCTCTTTGAGGATAAAACCATTCCCCCACCACAGCGACGGCTCCACGGCGATATAGCGCTGGAATGCCTGTGGTTGATTGAACAGCGTGTGCAACACAAAAACGCCGCCATACGAATGGCCCCACAGCGTCTGTCGTTGAGGATCGACCGCCACCTGCGCAGCTACCGCCGGTTTTATTTTCTGTTCAATCAATTGCAGGAACTCATCGGCGCCGCCGTTGGGCCAATGCGGCATCGGCACAGGCTTTTGCTGCGCTTGCTGCGGGGGTTTCGGCGTGTAATCGTACGCCCGGCTCGGTGCATCAATACGCAAGTCATTGTCGTAGCCCAGCATTACCAACAGCGGCGGATGCGTCCCAGCCGCCAGGCGGGATAACAGCTTGGTATTTAACTCCATTAATACCGCGTTACCATCCAGAAAATACACCACCGGATACCCTTGCGCCGGCGGTGCCTGATTCGGCTTGGCGATACGAATGCGATAGTGGCGCTTGCCGTCTGCCGAGTCCAGGCGCAGATCGCTAAAGCGGTAATCGTGCGAACCGGTATCCGCCACGGTCACGCCAATCTTGCGCTGCAGATCGGGCTTGGCCATGACCATCACCGGTAATAACGTCCCTAACAGCAAGGTGCTGACCAACAACTTAAAACGACAACAAAACAACGACATAAAATTTCCCGATCGGTACGATTCATTCGGGGGAACCCCGACAAAAATGCTAATGAGACGTAATATCAGTTAGCCATGACCTCGTCAATGCGAAAAAATCCTTGCAAAATTCAGGTTATTTTCGCAGCACCTCCAGCATATCCTTTTCAAAATTGCCGCTTGAGCGACATTCGGCCGGTTTAACCTTGTCGTTACCGTCAGCAGCGGTTAGCCGTGCCGTTCCGCTGGCCTGTGCGCTGACTCGGCTGCCTTCCCCGGCGCTGTACGTCTGTACCACCAGCCGATATTGCCGTTGCAGCGGTTGCGATTGTCCTAATACCGAGCAATCGAGATAGCTATCCGCCAGCGCCGGGGTGTCGCCAATCGTGGCAATGATGCCGCTCTGTTCATTGCTGACCATCGGCGTGATCCCTTTACTGGCAAACCATGCTTCCGCCTTGCTGAACAGTTCGTCCGGCCGCCGGTTGCCAACCAGCGTTGCCGCATCAACTGGCGCCACCGCCGGGGAAGTACTCTCACCAGGCTGCGGCACGTTACCGCTTTTGGTCGGGCCATACACGCAAACGCAGCCGTTTAGCCCCAACGCGGCAAGCAGTATGATTTTTTTCATTCGTTCACCGGTAATAAAGCGAGGCGCAGGCCGTTAATGACAGCACCAGGCACAATAATAAAAAATGACGCATCCTTGCTCCTTAGCGATAATACGCGGCGACACAGCCAGATAATGACAAGCACCCCGCCAGCAATAGATAAATATAAAGTCGCATCTCGTTCTCCCATCATGTATTGATACGTAATCCGTTAACGCCCGAATAAGGTAACGTGCCAGCGGAATAACAAACCAGCCCTAGCCGACCTGCCAGCACTGGCACAACTTAATCGGAACGCTCCCCTGCCGGCAGGATTGAGAACCAGGATGCCAACGCGTATTCTCTGGCTGCTGCCGCAGCAAGTGGCACGGTAAATAAGGAGTCTCTATGTCGCAAAATATCTATGATAATCAGCGCTTCTTTGACGGCTACGCCCAACTTGATCGTTCGGTCAATGGCCTCGACGGCGCACCGGAATGGCCAACCATTCGCAGTATTCTGCCGAGCCTGCGCGGCAAGCAGGTGGTCGATCTTGGCTGCGGCTATGGCTGGTTCTGCCGTAGCGCACGCGCGCAGGGCGCCGCCAGCGTGCTGGGGATCGATCTGTCGCAGAAAATGCTGAATAAAGCGCGGGAAATGACCAACGACACGGCGATTGTCTATCGCCAACAGGATTTGGAGGCGCTGCAACTGCCGGTAAAACGTTTTGATCTGGCCTACAGTTCGCTAACGCTGCATTACATCGTCAACCTGCAAAAACTGTTCGCCGCGGTATTTCAGTCGCTGGTGCCGGGCGGGCAGTTTATTTTCACTGCCGAGCACCCGATTTATAGCGCCCCCAGGCAACAGGGCTGGCTGGTCGCCGAAGATGGGCAACGATCATGGCCGGTCAATAGCTATCAGCAGGAAGGCGAGCGTATCTCCAACTGGCTGGCGGAAGGGGTAATCAAGCAGCATCGCATGTTGGGCAGCTACGTCAATATGCTGATACAGCAAGGATTTACTATTACTTACCTGAATGAATGGGGGCCTTCAGCACGGCAAATCCTCGACAACCCGGCGCTGGATGAAGAAAAGGAACGCCCGATGATATTTATTCTAGCCGTGCAGAAACCTGCTCAGTAATAGTAATCCCGCCATACGCTAAATACCGTTAACACATCCATTATTGGGGAGGCTGACTGCCCCAATGCTCGCCGTCTTGGCAAATTTATGCGCGAATATCCTGATAAGCTGGTGTGGTGTCGAACTCATGTTTGGCAAATGGGCACAGCGGAATAATCTTGCGACCTTCCTGGCGCATTTTTTTCACCACCCGCGCCACCAGCTCTTTCCCCACCCCCTGCCCTTTTAGCGTTTCGTCCACCCAGGTATGATCGATAATGGTTAATCTGTCGCCGCTGGGCACAAAAGAAATCTCGGCAATGGTGTTACCCTGCTGGTCATTAATAAAGAAACGAGTGTCTTCTTGCAATATTTCCAAGTCCATATTTTCATCTCGCAGTTTAAAAGATCCTGTCGGCTGGGCGCGTTTGCCCAATGTTTAATTCGTTAAAGTATAGCCAACAAATTCGCGGCTTCGTCGGCGGCGTAAAAACGTGCGCAATCCCCTGCTATCCCTAGAAAAACCGGCTAACTGGTCTACGCTTTAATCAGCAGTACAACACTAATTTTCAGCAGTGGCTAAGGAGTTCAACATGGGTGATAGCTCAAAAGACGGCGTTATTCTGCTCTCCAGAATACTGCTGATGATCCTGTTCATTATTTTCGGCTGGATGAAACTGACCAATTTTGGCGGCACGGTAACGGCAATGGAAGGCTACGGCGCGCCAATGCCGTATTTTGCCGCGATTATTGCCGTGGTGGTCGAATTTATTTTCGGCATCGCGTTGATCGTCGGCATTTTTACGCGACCTATCGCGATTATTTTTGCCCTGTATGTTTTGGGTACGGCGTTTATCGGCCACCCGTTCTGGAATATGACCGGCGCAGAAATGATGGGCAATGAAATAAACTTCTTTAAAAATATCAGCATCATTGGCGGCCTGCTGCTACTGTCGGTTACCGGTGCCGGGCGTTATTCCCTGGATCATAAACTGTTTGATAAATAATTAGCCACGGCCAATAGCCGACCAGGCTATTGGCCGATTTAATCCACCTCAACGACGACATGTATTGACCATGAAGATAGATAAACTGGACCACCTGGTGTTAACCGTGGCGGACATTGAACGTAGTTGCCGCTTTTACCAACAGGTATTGGGATTCGATATCATCACTTTCGCCGACGAACGCAAGGCGCTGGCCTTTGGTCAGCAAAAGATCAATCTGCATCAGGTCGGTACCGAGTTCGACCCAAAGGCCTATCGTCCAACGCCCGGCTCGGCAGATCTGTGCTTTATTGCCGCCACCCCGCTGGCGCTGGTAATGGAGGAGCTGGACGATCTGGGGGTGATTATCGAAGAAGGCCCGATAGAACGTACCGGCGCCAACGGGCCGATCGTCTCGATCTACCTGCGCGATCCGGACAACAACCTGCTTGAAATAGCCAATCTGCTACCGGCCTGAAGCCGGTCGCCAGCTTAGCGGCTGCGCTTGGCGTGGCGCTCAAAGTTGTCCGCTTTGGCCTGCGCCGATTTACGCAGCGTCACGTAACAGGCTCCATCGCCGCCGTCGCGCGGCAGCGCGCGACAAAACGCCTGCACCGGTTCCAGCTGCGCCAGCCATTTGGCCAGGTAACTGCGCACAATGTTGGCGTGACTTTCATCTTCGCGACCACGGCCATGTACCACCAGCAGCGAACGCAGATTTTCCTGCTGCGCCAGTACAATAAAGCGGAACAGCTCCTGACGGCAGCTTTCCACCGGGCGTTTCAGCAGGTTCAGGCTGGCCTGTGGCGCATAACGGCCATGGCGCAGCTTCTCCAGCACCCCTTGCTGAATACCCTCTCCCCGGTATTCGAGCGGCACATCGCAGGGAATAATGTCCAGCACATCGCTACTGAGCGGATTTTCCAGTTGCAGCGCCAGCGCAGCGCGGTGCGCACGCTGGTCCTGCCGATGGTCGGCCTTTAGATACAGCGTCTGTTGCCGCCCGGATAAAGGGGTAACGTCGGCCATTGCCTGCTCAAAAAAATCTTTTTCTTCGATGTTCATCTCGCTGCCACTCACCTGGAAGTTAATACCGAAAATAACCGAAGTTGCTGTATCGCGGGGGATGAGCTTGATTGTAAGACGCCATGGCGAGGTTGCAAGCCACGATTTATCGCTGGGGATTGTCTGCTTTTGTCACCAGCGGGTGAGCTTGCGCGTAGTTTTCGTTATACTGCCAGCCAATATTGAGTGCCGCAAAGGATCGAGCCCATGACAATGCGCGAACTGGAAATCCAGTTTCAGAATGCAATGAATGAGTTGCAGGCCAGCTTCGAAAAGCAGCACCGCGAATGGCAACAACGCTATCACGCACTGCAACAACAATTGCTGGAAGCTCAACAACGCGAAGCTGCCCTTCATGCACAGAATGAACAGCTGGCGCGGAAACTGAGCACCGCCAGCTCGGTGCCGGAACAGCATGCGCTGGTGAAGCAAATCAAAATGCTCGGCGCCCATCTGGACGCGCTGGCCAAGGACGCAGCCACCTTCAACCACCGTGTACATAATCAGCCACCGCGGGCAGCAGACAATTTCAGCGGCGAACAACACTGACATCACCGGCGCCGTCAGCGGCGCCCCTGGCCAGTTGCTGGCAACTAACGAGTACAAGACACCCCAATGACGTGGATTATTATCGCCGCCCTGATCGTGGTCTTTATTGTCGGTTACCGCCTGCTGACCTCCGATACCCGCAAGGCCATTGATTCTCTGGCTAACTGGCTGAAGGTCAAGCCGATACTGGTTGAATCGATGGTGCAGGAAATGGGCGGGCACAACGGCCAGCGGTTCATCCGGATGCTGAACAACGGCTACACCGAAGAAATGCACCGCGCGGCCTACCTGCTGTTTATTTATGTCACCTTTATCAAACAGGCGGACGATGCGCAGATAGGCCAGTGGCGCGAAACCCTGATCCGCGCGGGTCTGTCGCCGCAGTTGCACGCCGAACACACCGAGTCGGCGCTATTTTACTTTGCTGAACTGGATTTGGATGCGTTTGAACTGGCGCAGTTTCGCCGCGCCTATAACGAACGCTTCAATCTGGATGCCATCGTCAACGGGTGAGCCATGGGCGCAGCGAACTGCGCTCCCTGGTTACAGGAACATACTGTAAAGATAGCGGGACAGCGCTTCGCGCGAGCTAAAGCCGTGCGGAATGCCGTAACGCAGGTTTGGCGTGTCGCCGGTGAGATCCAATGGGAATTCAGTATATTGTTCGCTGGTACGCACTGGCGACGTCGGGGTCGCAAAGTGCACGCTGCGCTCTTTCAACGCAGGGTGGATCACCAACGCAGTTCTGCCCATGCGCGCTTCGCGATTAACATACACATAGTGATCGCCCTTGCGGTAACCGTAGGCTTGATCGGTGACATAATCACGTTCGAAACCGGTACTCTCCAACACTCTAGCCACTTCATCCGGCCGTAAATACATCGACTCCTCCTCTCATTGCGAACCGCAGTGCGACCTTACCGGAATCATTGGCTGAAACAATAAATTTCTCAGAGTGCCCCCGGGTTTCGGAATAATCCTTAATCATGTGCTTGAGCCAAGGCTGGCGTGGCTGTTTCACCCACCGCAGGCCGCTAACGATATACGGTCATCCCGCCGATGGGAGCGAGGATTGCGCAGGCAACGCTTTGTTGGCAACGACAGCGCTGGCTACCCGCCAGCGGGAATCCCCCTCGCCCTCAAGCGGTGGCAAACCAGGCCCGCAGGAAATCGATAAATGCCCGCACCTTCTCCGGCACGTGGCGCGTATTGGGGTAAAGCGCATAAATACTTTGCGTCGGGAAGCGGTGATCCGGCAACAGCTGGCGTAATTGCCCGTGCTGCAGTGCCGGACGTACCAGCCAGTCCGGCAGCAGGGCAACGCCGGCGCCGTGCAAGGCAAATGCCAGCAGCGCCGTCGCACTGTCGGCTGTCAGCGTGGCAGGGGTTTCAACGTCGAACAACACCGGCTGCCGTTGCGGCGTTTCCACCTGCCAACTGAGCGGAGACGATAATCGGCTGTGGACAATCCACTGCGCCTGCGCCAGTTGCGCCAGCGAAACGATCTGCCGTCGCGCCAGATAGGCCGGCGACGCTACCGGCAAAATGGCGAAATCACCAAGACGCGCCGCACGATGGTTTGAATCTGCCATGCGCCCCAGACGAATCGCCACGTCAAAGCGCTCGGCAATCAAATCCGCATGGTGAGAAGAAGAAACATGCTGGATGCGTAACCGTGGATGCAGTTGGGCAAAAGCCGCCAGTGCCGGCACCACCGCGTGCGCGCCATACTCCGGCGTACTGGTAATGCGCAGGGTGCCGCTCAGGCCATGGTGGTCGCGCCGCACGTCATCCAAGACGTTTTCTGCCTCTTGCAGCAGGCGCAGGCTGCGCTGATAAAACCGTTCGCCGGCATCGGTCAACGACAGTTTCCGCGTGCTGCGCGCCAGCAGCGATACGCCAAGCTCGCTTTCCAACTGTTTGATATTAAAGCTGACCACCGCTTTGCTTTGCCCTAGCGTGTTTGCCGCCGCGGTGAAATTACCGGCCTCGACCACGGCAACAAAAATAGCCAACCGCTGTAAATTGAGCATGGAATCCTCGATAACTGTCAAAATTTTTTTGACAGTGTAACCGCCTGACGCCGATTTATCCGCTGCTTTCCCCCCGCTACACTGCACGCCTTCAACCGGAGGCCCTATGCCGTATCGTACCCGTGTCGCACTCGTCTATCTGCTTGGTTTTTTTGTCGATCTGATCAATATGTTCATTGCCAATATCGCCTACCCGGCGATTGGCCGCGCGTTGCACGCCAGCGTCAACCAACTTGCCTGGGTCAGCACCGGCTATATTCTCGGCCTGACGCTGGTCATTCCCCTCAGCGCCTGGCTGGCACAGCGCATCGGCACACGACGGGTGTTCCTGCTGTCGTTGATCGTATTTATCCTCGCCACGGTCGCCGCCGGTTTTGCCGACGCTATTGGCACGCTGATTGGCTGGCGAGTGTTGCAGGGCATCGGTGGCGGCCTGCTGATCCCGATCGGTCAGACGCTGGCCTATCAGTTGTATCGCAGTCATGAACGCGCCCGGCTGTCCGCCGCCATCATGCTGGTGGGTCTGCTGGCGCCAGCGCTGTCCCCATTGCTGGGGGGGCTCATCGTCGATCGCCTGGATTGGCGCTGGGTATTCTTCGCCAATCTGCCGCTGGCGCTACTGGCGTTACTGCTGTCAGCCCTGTGGCTACGCCGTGATGTACCATCGCCGCAGCGTTCGCCGTTGGATACATGGGGTTTACTCAGCGCCTGCGCCACGCTCGGTTTATTGCTGCTTGGCCTGAGCCGGTTGGGCGAACCGCAGACGCAACGCTCGGCGGCGCTGCTGCTGGTCGGCGCCGGCGTGGCGTTGGCTATCTATCTGCGCCATAGTTTGCGCCATTCGCAACCACTGCTCGATCTGCGCCTGATGCAAAACCCGCTGCTGCGTATTTCGATGCTGGTTTATCAGACCATTCCCGGACTGTTTCTCGGCGTCAATCTGCTCGCCATGTTGTACCTGCAAAATCAGTTGGCGATGTCGGCCGCCGCGGTGGGCGCGCTGATGATCCCCTGGTCACTGGCCTCTTTGCTGGCGATTACGCTGACCGGGAAAAGCTTCAACCACCTTGGACCACGCCCGCTGTTTATCCTCGGTTGCGTCATGCAGGGGCTGGGGATCCTGACGCTGGCGCACATCAGCGCCGCCGACCAGCTCGCATGGCAACTGGCCGCCTTTGCGATGATGGGATTTGGCGGCAGTTTATGCAGCAGTACCGCGCAGAGCAGCGCCTTCCTGACCCTTGACGACGCGCATCTGGCCGACGCCAGCGCACTATGGAATATCAATCGCCAGCTCAGTTTCTGCTTTGGCGTGGCGCTGCTGAGCCTGGCGCTCAACCTGCTGCAACGCTATGCGCCCGGCGTTAACGCTTATCAAACCAGTTTTTATCTGGCCGCCGCAGCAACGCTGATCCCGTTGCTGGCGTGCCTGCGCATCGCCAATCGGGCGGTGGTGCGCCATATCCATCTGCAACAGGAGGTATCATGAACCGTTATTTTAACGAAGTGCTGGACGCCCACGTGGCGATCGAAAACTGGCTGGGGCAAGGCGAAGGCCAGCTCGACGCGCTGCTGGCGCGATTTGATGCCGAATTTACCCTGATTGCGCTCAACGGCAGCAAGCTGGATTTTCCAGCGCTGCGTGGTTTTTTCCAGGCACATCGCGCGGCCAAGCGGGGCTTGCGCATCGCCATTGAAGACATGACGCTGCTGGCACAATGGCCTGACGGCGCGGTGGTAAACTACCGGGAACGGCAAACGCTGCCTGGCCAGGCGTCTACGCTGCGTTATTCTACCGTGCTATTTACCCGGCTTGACGCGCAGATTCGCTGGCGACATCTGCACGAAACACCGCTGGTGGGATAATTATAGAAAATTCTCGGCAAACAGCGGCCAGGCGACGATCGCGCCGCACAGCGCCACCGCGCTAAACACCAGCTCGAACAGATAGCGGTTTATCATCAAGAGGCTCCAATAAAAAACACCCGGAGGGGGCCGGGTGTTGGCATCGGGCTATGTCAGACGACGCCCTGACGGCGTCGTTGGGACCGAGAGATTAAGCCGCAGGTGCTGCGGCTTTCTTGGTGGCTTTCTTATGCTGCTTTTTGGCTGCCTGTGCTTTTTGAGCAGGTGCTTTTTTGCTGTGTTTCTTGGCTTTGGCGGCCTGAGCTTTTTGCTCTGCGGCTTTCTTGCTGGACTTCTTGTGGGTGGTTTTCGCCGGCGTCTTGCTCACGGCAGCTGCGCTGGTGGTGGTCGCAGCCGGTGTGCTAGCTGGCGCCGCGGTGGTTTCGGCAGCGAAAGCCATAGAAGACAGACCCATAGTGGCGGCAACAACCAGTGCTAATACTTTTTTCATCTTTGTTTCCTCAGAGTGTTTTCGGCAAGCCCCGGTGGGGCCGTTGCAGCAGATACTAGTGCAAGCTATGTTGCCGTTCAGTGAGTGATTGGTTTCGCCGAGTAACCAAATGTACAACTCCACGGGGGCGCGCCAGGCCTCAAAATAAAATTCGGTATTTTGTGCGATTGCCGACACTTTTTAAGAAATGGTCTACACTTATAGGACATGTGTCCAAACGGAGAGTCGAATGTTTAAGAAAACAGAAAAAGTTGAACGAGACATCGATCAGGACGTTACCCTGTTGGCCGATACGCTGGACGAAGTATTAAAAGCTTCAGGCGACAAGACCAAAGAGGAACTGAGTGAGCTGCACAATAAAGCCAAAGGCGTATTACGCGACGCCCGCGCGCGTTTCAATGGCTCCAGCAGTTTGACACAGCACGCACGCGATGCGGTCGGCCACGCTGACGATTATGTGCATGACAAACCTTGGCAGGGCGTAGGTATCGGAGCTGCTGTTGGCATCGTACTCGGCGTACTGCTAGCCCGGCGTTAACACCCCTTGCAGTCATCATAAAGATAAGACAAATGTGCGTCTGGCCCGCGGGAAACCGCGGGCCGTTTAATTGAGGCTGGCCAACGCCGCCGCCAACCGAGCCACCGCCTGTTCTGCCTCCCACTGCTGGGTAAAATTGGTAAAACCCAACAAGATGCCCTGTTGCTGCCAGGCCGTCAGTTGCCAGTCGGACAGCGCCTGCACCGCCAACCCACCGCGCCATGCCGCCGCTGCCAGCGCGCTGTCGCTGCCGGTTGTCAATCGCGCCAGCAATTGAATTCCCCCCGCCTGCGCCGCCACGCGCAAAACGCTGCCTAACTGCTGCTGCAACGCGTCGGCCAACCATTGCCGGCGTTGACGGTATAGCGGCCGCATGCGCTTGAGATGCCGGTAAAAATGCCCCTGGCTGATAAATGCCGCCACGCTGGCCTGTATCAGCGGAGGACTGCCACACAAACGCTGGCGGGCAACCTGCTCAAACGCCGCCACCTGTGCTGCCGGCACCACCAGATAAGACAGTCGCAACGACGGGAACAGCGTTTTGCTAAACGAACCGGCGTACAGCACCCGCTGCTGGCCATCAAGGCTCTTTAACGGCGGCAGCGGGCGGCCGACATAGCGAAACTCGCTGTCATAGTCATCCTCGACAATCCACGCCTGCCGTTGCTGCGCCCACTCAAGCAGCGCCATACGCCGTGCCAGACTGAGCGACACGCCTAACGGGCTTTGGTGGGTCGGCGTCAATACCGCCATGCGGGCGTCTGGCCGCCGGGCCATACCGACGTCAATATTCATGCCCTGCGGGTCAACCGGTACGGATATCGTCTGCATGCCGGCGGCGTGCAGCAGCGGTCGCGTAATCGGGTAACCGGGATCTTCCAGCCACACCGCATCGCCCGGCTGCAACAGCGTATTGACGATCAGATCCAGTTGAGCCTGATAGCCGCTGCAAATAAAGATCTGAGCCGGACTACAATGAATGCCGCGCGACAGCGCCAGATAGTGGCTAATTGCCTCACGCAAGGCGCTCAAACCGCTGGCCGGCGGATGCGCCAACGACAGCGCCGTGGTGGCACGTAGCTGCTGCGCAACGATCCGTTGCCATACCGCGCGTGGAAAAGCATCCAGCGCCGGCAATCCCAGTTGGAACGGTGCCAGCGATGTGCCATCCGGGCTGAACGGCGACGCAGGCGGTTTTGCCGCCGGCATCGACTTTGCCTCCGCCAGCGTCGATTGCCGCGCTACCGGCGGTAATTGCGCCGAGACATAGGTCCCCGCCTGGCCGCGACTTTGTAAAAAGCCTTCGGCAACCAGCTGCGCATAAGCACTTTCCACCGTCGCGCGCGCTACCCCCAGATCGCTCGCCAAACCACGCACCGACGGCAAACGACTGCCTGCCGGCAGCGCACCCTGGCCGATTGCCTGTTTGATACGCAGGTAAATCTGCCGATACAGCGGTTCAGCCAGTTGGCTATCCAGCCGCAGGGAAGCAAAAAATTGTCGCATTATGGCCTGGTTAAATAATCATTTTATGGCTCTATAGCATAGTCCATATCGTAGTTAAAGTGGCTGCCGACACCTAACCGAGAAGAGAACCCCGATGATTACGCCGCGTTTAAACTATGTCGAACTGTCGCCTGCGCCGTATAAAAGCCTGGTCAGCGCCCTGCTCGCCCTGGATCAAGGCCCGCTGGAAAAACCGTTGCTCGAGCTGATATTCATGCGCGTTTCACAGCTTAACGGCTGCGCCTATTGCCTGGAGATGCATGGTAAGGCGCTGAGGGAAAGTGGCGCCAGCCACGGCAAAGTGGACATGCTGGCCGGCTGGCGAGTCAGCAATGCGTTCAGCGAGCGTGAGCGCGCGGCGCTGGAATGGGCAGAATCGGTGACGTTGATCGCCGCCAGCCATGCGCCGGACAGCGTCTTTAAACCGCTTGAGCAGCATTTCAGTGCGGCCGAGATCAGCGATCTGACGTTCGCTATCTGCATCATGAACGCCTTCAATCGCCTGGCAATCAGTATGAAAAAGTAATGTTACCGGGCCGGCGTTGCCGGCTCACTGGCTGACAAAAATAAATTTCCCCACCCAAATCCAGTCCTGCTGCGCCCTGCCGTCAAATCGCCACAAAACACCATATATAGCACGGTTGATAAAATAAGGATCAATATATAGTATTTAAAGCATCAACCACAGGGATGCTTGCCGGTTGATTATGCCGTCAGAAATTAGCGTTTGAACGATCCGTTTCTGGCTTTTCCGCCTTTCCTTCAACACAAAAGGTAAATGCGAATCATGATGATTATTATTTACAGTAAACCTGACTGTGTCCAGTGCAACGCGACCTATCGCGCGTTCGATAAACAGGGACTTGACTATCAGGTGGTCGATCTCACGCAGGATCAGCAGGCGTTGACCCATGTAAAATCATTAGGATACCAACAGGTTCCAGTGATTATCGCCGGTGACGATCATTGGTCGGGATTCCGCCCGGATAAAATAGGCGCACTGGCTCACGCCACCGCATCGTGAGGTGTGATCATGAATCCGCTGGTCTATTTCTCCAGCAGTTCGGAGAACACCCACCGCTTTGTTGAGAAACTCGGCCTGCCGGCGATGCGTATTGCGATCGCCGGCAGCCGCAGCCCGCTGCTGATGGCTCAGCCCTATATTCTGATTGTGCCGAGCTATGGCGGCGGTGGCAGCACCGGCGCGGTGCCCACCCAGGTGATCCGTTTTCTTAACCAGCCACAGAACCGCAGTTTTCTGCGCGGCGTGATTGCCGCCGGGAATACCAACTTCGGCGCAGCGTATGGCATTGCCGGCGATATCATCGCCAAAAAATGCCAGGTGCCTTTTTTATATCGCTTTGAGCTGTTTGGCACCGCACAAGACGTTGCAAACGTTCGACAGGGAGTAATCGCATTTTGGCAACGACAGAACTGACCCCAGCGACCAGCGCGCTGGATTACCATTCGCTTAACGCGATGCTCAATCTTTACGATGCCGAAGGTCGCATCCAGTTCGACAAGGATCGACTGGCGGCGCGGCATTACTTCCTCCAGCACGTCAATCAGAACACGGTGTTCTTCCATAACCTGGAAGAAAAGCTGCGTTATCTGGTGGAGGAAGGCTACTACGAGCCGCAGGTGCTGGCGCAGTACGACTTCCCCTTCATCAAGCAGTTGTTCAAGCAGGCCTATGCGAAGAAGTTCCGCTTTGAAACCTTCCTTGGCGCCTTCAAGTATTACACCAGCTACACCTTGAAGACCTTCGACGGAAAACGCTATCTGGAGCGTTACGAAGATCGGATTTGCATGGTGGCCTTGACGCTGGCGGCCGGCGATCGCCAACTGGCGCAAGATCTGGTGGAAGAGATGATTTCCGGGCGTTTCCAACCGGCGACGCCGACCTTCCTCAACTGCGGCAAACGCCAGCGCGGCGAACTGGTATCCTGCTTCCTGCTGCGTATTGAAGACAACATGGAATCCATCGGCCGCGCGGTCAATTCGGCGCTGCAGCTGTCCAAGCGCGGCGGCGGCGTCGCGTTTCTGCTGAGCAATATTCGCGAAGTCGGCGCGCCGATAAAGCGCATCGAAAACCAGTCCTCCGGCGTTATTCCGATCATGAAAATGCTGGAAGACGCGTTTTCATATGCCAACCAGCTGGGTGCACGCCAGGGCGCCGGCGCGGTGTACCTCAACGCCCATCACCCGGATATTTTGCGCTTCCTCGACACCAAGCGTGAAAACGCCGACGAGAAGATCCGCATCAAAACGCTGTCGCTGGGGGTAGTGATCCCGGACATTACCTTCGAACTGGCAAAAAACAACGAAGAGATGTACCTGTTTTCGCCGTACGACGTAGAACGGGTTTACGGCATGCCGTTTTCAGAAATCAGCGTCAGCGAAAAATACCGTCAGATGGTTGATGACAAGCGCATCCGCAAGTCACGCATCAACGCGCGCGATTTCTTCCAGGTGCTGGCGGAGATCCAGTTTGAATCCGGTTATCCGTACATGATGTTTGAAGATACGGTGAACCGCGCAAATCCGATTGCCGGTCGCATCAACATGAGCAATCTGTGCTCGGAAATTCTCCAGGTCAATCGCGCCAGCGAGTATCATGACGACCTCGGCTACGCGCAGGTCGGCAAGGATATCTCCTGCAACCTCGGTTCGCTGAACATTGCGAAAACCATGGACGCCGCCGACTTTGGCAAAGCGGTCAACACCGCCATCCGTGCTCTGACCGCCGTGGCGGAGATGAGCGATATCCGCTCGGTACCGTCAATCGCCGAAGGCAACCGCACCTCACGCGCCATCGGCCTTGGCCAAATGAACCTGCACGGCTATCTGGCGCGTGAGCGCATCTACTACGGTTCCGCCGAAGGCATCGATTTCACCAATATCTATTTCTACACCGTGGCCTATCACGCCATCCGCGCGTCCAATCAGCTGGCGATGGAACGTGGTAGCGCCTTTGGCGGTTTTGAACACTCGGCCTATGCCAGCGGCGACTATTTCGCCAAATATGTCGATCGCCAGTGGCTGCCGCAAACCGAACGGGTGCGGACGCTGTTTGCCGAGGCAGGCGTAGAGATCCCGACGCAGGAACAGTGGCTAGCGCTGCGCCAGTCGGTGATGCTGCACGGCTTGTACAATCAAAATCTGCAGGCGGTGCCGCCAACCGGATCGATTTCGTACATCAACAATTCGACCTCCAGCATTCACCCGATCGTCTCGCGAGTCGAGATCCGCAAAGAGGGCAAAATCGGTCGCGTTTACTACCCTGCCCCCTATATGACCAACGACAACCTGGATTATTACCAGGATGCCTACGAGATCGGGCCGGAAAAGATCATTGACACCTATGCCGCCGCCACCCAACACGTCGATCAGGGGCTGTCGCTGACGCTGTTCTTCCGCGATACCGCCACCACCCGCGACATCAACCGCGCGCAGATTTACGCCTGGCGTCAGGGGATCAAGACCATTTATTACATCCGCCTGCGCCAGATGGCGCTGGAAGGCACCGAAGTTCAGGGCTGTGTGTCCTGCGCGCTGTGAGGGATCTTATGAAAATGCAACGCATCCAGGCGATCAACTGGAACAGAATCGAAGACGACAAGGATCTGGAGGTATGGAACCGACTGACCGCCAATTTCTGGCTGCCGGAAAAGGTGCCGCTGTCGAACGATATCCCGTCATGGGCGACGCTGACCGCCAAGGAACAGCAGTTGACCATTCGCGTATTTACCGGACTGACGCTGCTGGACACCATTCAGAACACCGTCGGCGCGCCGACGCTGATTGACGACGCCATCACGCCGCATGAGGAAGCGGTATATTCGAACATCAGTTTTATGGAGGCGGTACACGCACGCTCGTACAGCTCCATTTTCTCGACGCTATGCCAGACCCGCGACGTGGACGATGCCTACCGCTGGAGCGAAGAAAACCGTGCGTTGCAGAAAAAGGCCGACATCATATTGGCACACTACCGCAGCGACGATCCGCTGTTAAAGAAAGTCGCCAGCGTATTCCTAGAATCGTTCCTGTTTTATTCCGGCTTTTATCTGCCAATGTACTGGTCAAGCCGCGCCAAACTGACCAACACCGCAGATCTGATCCGCCTGATCATTCGTGACGAAGCGGTGCACGGTTACTACATCGGCTACAAGTTCCAAAAGGGGTTGGAACAGGTGAGCGCAACGCGACGCCAGCAGGTGAAAAGCTTTGCCTTCGATCTGCTGCAGGATCTGTACGATAACGAAGTGCGCTACACCGAAGAGCTGTACGATGAGGTTGGCTGGAGCGAGGACGTAAAAACCTTCCTGCATTACAACGCCAACAAGGCGTTGATGAACCTGGGTTACGAGGCGCTGTTCCCGCCGTCGATGGCTGAGGTCAATCCGGCCATCCTGTCGGCGCTGTCACCCAATGCCGATGAAAATCATGATTTCTTCTCCGGCTCCGGTTCGTCCTATGTGATGGGCAAAGCGGTCAACACCGAAGACGAAGACTGGGATTTCTGAGCGCTCGGCTGCCGCCAGACGGGCAATGACTGCCGACGGCCCGCGTGGTGGCCAAACCAGCGCCGCCACGCGGGTGCGGCATCCGTTCAGATAATACCGCCGTTGACCCGCAGAGTCTGACCATTGACCCAGGCGCCGTCAGGCCCGGCCAGGAAGGCCACCGTGGCGGCGATGTCCTGCGGTTCGCCCAGCCGTTCCAGCGGTGCCATCTTCGCCAGCCGTTCGATCAGTTGCGGCGTTTTGCCTTCCAGGAACAAATCGGTTGCCGTAGGTCCCGGCGCGATGGCGTTGACGGTGATATTGCGCCCGCGAAGCTCTTTCGCCAGCACGCTGGTCAGCGCTTCAACCGCCGCCTTGCTGGCGGCATATACGCCGTATGTGGGTTGCAATAACCCCACCACGCTGGACGAAAAGTTGATGATGCGGCCATTGTCATGCAGACGTTTGGCGGCCTCGCGCAACGTGTTGACGGTGCCCTTCAGGTTGATGTCGATCACCCGGTCAACCTCGGCGGCATCAATCTCCGCCAGGGGGGCCAGCGCAATCACACCGGCGTTGTTTACCAGCACATCGACGCCGCCGAAGGCCTGTTCGGCACGCTCAAACATCCGTGCCACCGCCGCCGCATCGCTGACGTCGGCCTGAACGCTCAACGCCCGCCCGCCTCCCTGTTCAATCTTGCGTACCAGCTCGTCGGCCAGCGTCTGACTGCCGGCATAGTTGATAATCACGGTAAAACCATCGGCGGCCAGTCGTTCGGCGATGGCCGCGCCAATGCCGCGCGATGCGCCGGTGACGATAGCGACCTGTTGCTGTGGGCTGTTCATTGAATGCTCCTGGTGGTGAGTTAACGGGGTTTACTGCGTTAGAAACATCATGCCTCTTTCTGCCTGGCGGATAATCTCCTAATATTCGTTATCACTATCCGAAATCTGCGAACAATGGCGATGGACAGAATCGATGCAATGCGGCTTTTCACCCGGGTGGTGGAACAACGCAGTTTCACGCAGGCGGCGCAGGATCTGGCGCTGCCCCGTTCGACCGTTACCGATGCCATCAAACAGCTGGAAGCCCGGCTCAAGGTACGACTGCTGCAACGCACCACGCGCCACGTCAGCGCTACGCTGGATGGCGAAGCGTACTATCAGCGCTGCCTGCGCATTCTGGCGGATATCGAGGACGCCGAAATGGCGTTTGCCGGCGCCAAACCGCGCGGCCTGTTACGTATTGACGTGCACGGTACGCTGGCGCGTCATTTTCTTCTGCCGGGACTGCCGGACTTTTTAGCCCGCTATCCGGACATCGAGCTGTTTATGAGCGAAGGCGATCGGCTGATCGACCCATTGCGTGAAGGGGTCGACTGCGTGGTGCGCGTCGGCAAGCTGAAGGATAGCGATATGGTGGCGCGTCATATCGGCGCCCTGAGCGAAACTACCTGCGCCTCGCCGGACTATCTGCAGCGTTTCGGCGTACCGGATTCACTTGAGGCGTTGGCCAATCACCGGATGATCGGCTTCCGCTCTTCCGTCACCGGCAGTTTGATGCCGCTGGAGTTTCTGGTCGATGGCCAGCCACGCTCTATCACGCTGCCAACCACGCTGACCGTCAGCAGCGGCGACAGTATGGTGACGGCGGCGCGGCTGGGATTGGGGATCATTCAGGTGCCACGTTACCACTTGCAGCACGATCTGGCTCGCGGCTCGCTGATACCGCTGCTGGAGCAATACCCGCCAACGCCGATGCCGGTGTCGTTGCTGTATCCGCGTAACCGCCAGCTGTCGCCGCGGGTGCGCGTATTTATCGACTGGTTCAGCCAGGCGTTTGCCGCGCGCAATCAGACATAAAAAAGCCCCGCGGGGGCGAGGCAAGGCAAAGAAAAGGTTGGCTAGAAGAAGTGCGACAGTGCCAGTAATGCCAGCGAGACGTTGATAGCCCCGCCGATACGGGTAGCTATCTGGGCGAACGGCATCAGCGACATCCGGTTGCCCGCCGTGAGAATGGCGACGTCGCCGGTACCGCCCTGACCGCTTTGGCAGCAAGAAACAATCGCCACATCAATGGGATGCATACCGATCTTTTTACCCACCATAAAACCGGTTCCCACCAGCGCGCCGACGGTACAGACAATCACCGCCAGGTTTTGCAGGGTGAACGCATCCACCAGTTCCTGCCACGGGGTAATCGCCACGCCGACGGCAAACAGAATCGGGTAGGTAACCGCGGTGCGGAAAAATTTATACACCACCTGCGAACCTTCCTGAATACGCGGCGAAACGCCGTGCGCCAATTTTACCGCCACTGCGGCAAACAGCATGCCGACCGGCGCTGGCAGCCCAATCATTCGGTGCAACAACATGCCGACCATATACAGCAGTATCGCCAGCAGCGCACCGCAGGCCAGGGTGCTGACATCGACATTACCACTGGTTTTATCGGTGGCCGACGCCACCTCGTCTGCGGTTTTACTTGGCATCAGGCTGCCTTCGCCGGTCAGGTGGGGATAACGCTTACCCAGTTGGTTGAGCAGGCCGGCAATCACAATCGCCGTCAGACTACCGAGCATCACGATGGGCAATATGCGCCCCAGCGCCACGCCCTGTTCCATATGCAAGATCGCCGCGTAACCCATCGACAGCGGGATCGCGCCCTCGCCTACCCCGCCGGCCATGATCGGCAATACCAGGAAGAAGAAGATCTGGAACGGCTCCAGCCCCAGCGCCATACCGACCCCCATGCCCACCAGCATGCCCACCACCTCACCGCACAACATCGGCACGAAGATACGCAGGAAACCCTGGATCAATACCTGACGATTCATGCTCATGATGCTACCGACGATGATGCAGCAAATGTACAGATACAGGATGTTGGTCGATTTGTAGAACAGCGTGGTCGATTGCACCACCACGTCCGGCAGCAGGCCATAATGCACTAGCGCCGACGGGATAAAGGTGGCACAAATCGCCGCTGCTCCCATCTTGCCAACCAGCGGCAGGCGCTTGCCAAACTCACCGCAGGCAAAGCCAAAAAATGCCAGCGTAGCGACCATAACCACAATATCGCTCGGCAGTTTCCCGGCCAGGCAATCGAGTAAAATAAGTGCGCCAGCCAGAATAAAGAACGGCAACGGAATGATGCCTATCTTGTAATTATCCAACGCCCGCCACCACTTTTCGCGCAGGGGAACCTCTGCGGTTTTATCCTTGGCGACGAGATAAGAATCATCGGTTGTGCTCATATTCCGGCCTCTTATTGGTTTGTGCGGCCATCATAAGAAAAGGCAAGGATCATCGATTGTGATGCTGTTCAAAGTTAAAAAGGGTTTTTAATGGTGTTAATGGATTGTATGGTGTTTATTCTTGTTATGTAAAATACAGCGCGGTTTCTATGGCGTTAATGCTACGGATAACGTAAATATTGCAGGTTTATTAACGCGTCGCAGACTGCGACGCATGCTCAGTATAACGCAGCACGCACAAACGCAATTTGATCGCCCTCAACGTTGCCTCAGGCGTGTATCATGCCTGCCAGTCTCTTGGCGCTCTTGAGGGTGAACGGCCGACATGCGTTTAAATTTGTCCTTTCAGATCAAGCTATTTATTTGCCTGGTAGCGTTCTCCAGCCTGCTGTTGACGCTGATTGGCGCCTATAGCTACTATCGGCTGGATGCCCAGTTGCACCGCGAGCTGGGTGCCCGTGCCCAGGTACAGGCGCGGGAAATCGCGCTGATCCCGAGCCTAAGCGCGGCGGTGCAACGGCACGATATTATTGCCATCGATACGCTGATGAAAAAAATCCGCGCCCGCAGCGATGCCAGTTATATTGTCATTGGCGATCGACAGGCACGACATTTATACCATTCGCAGTATCAGGATCGTCTCGGCACGCCGATGATCGGCGGGGATAATAAAGACGTCCTGGCAGGAAAAAGTATTATTTCGATTCGCAAAGGTGGCATAGGAATATCGTTACGTAGTAAAGCACCTATTATGGACGAAAATAATCAGGTGATCGGCATTGTTTCCGTCGGCTACCTTAAATCCCATATCGACAACGTAAATGCTCGCACCCTGACACAAATTGTCGGCGCTATCGCCCTGCTGCTGGTTGCGTTGTTTATTTTTTCCTGGCTGCTGTCAAAAAACCTGAAGCGGCAAATGTTCTGGCTGGAGCCAAAAGAAATTGCGCTGCTGGTACGCCAGCAAAAAGCGCTGCTGGAGGCGATTTACGAAGGTGTAATTGCCATCGATCCACAGCTGCGCATTATTACCATCAACCGTGCGGCGCGCGAATTATTGAATTTTCGCCACTCGGATGGCGACCCGATCGGCCGTAGCATCGGCGAAGTGATTCAGGCACAGCCGGATTTTCTTGCTGCCGCGCAGCTTGGCCACGATACCCACGATGAGGCGTGCCGCTTCAACGGTATCCGGGTGATCGCCAGCCGGGTGCGCATCATGGAAGCCGACAGCTTGCAGGGTTGGGTGATCAGTTTCCGCGATAAAAACGACATCAATACCCTCAGCAGCCAGCTCAGCCAGGTTAAACGCTATGCCGATACTCTGCGCATACTGCGTCATGAACAGCTGAACTGGACAGCAACCCTGGCCGGTCTGTTGCATATGCAGCGTTACGACGAGGCAATTCGCTACGTCGAGGCACAGTCGGAAGGTGCCCAGGAGGTACTCGACTTTATCTCGCAGCGCTTCAATTCCTCGGCGTTGTCGGGGCTGTTGCTGGGCAAGTATGCCGCCGCACGCGAAAAAGGGGTAGAACTGCGATTTGACCCCGCCTGTCAACTGCAGCACATCCCGGCGGCGCTGAACGAAACCGAACTGATGTCGATCGTCGGCAACCTGCTGGACAACGCGGTGGAAGCAACCTTGCGTTGCGCCGCGCCGCATGACGCGGTAGAACTTTATATCAATGACAATGGTAATGAACTGGTGATTGAAGTGGCGGATCACGGCAGCGGTCTGGCACCGGAGATCCGTGAAACCCTGTTTGAACACGGCGTCACCACCAAGGAAAAAGGCGATCATGGCATCGGCCTGCACCTGGTAGCCAGCCATGTGGCGCAGGCCCATGGCAGCATAGAAGTGTCGGACAACGATCCGCACGGGGCCATTTTTTCGTTGTTTATCCCGAAAGCCTGAACATTTGGAAGAATGAATGATGCATCATCAAGCACTCGACGTTCTGATCGTCGAAGACGAGCCACAGCTGGCAACGCTGCACGCAGAATTTATCGAAAATAATTTTAACCTGCGCGTAGTGGCCTACGCGGCCACCCTGGCGGAAGCAAAAAGCCGGGTCATCAGCCATCAACCGCGTCTGATCCTGTTGGACAACTATCTGCCTGATGGCCAGGGCATAGAACTGATGGAACAGCCAGCGGTGAAAACGCCCGGCTGTTCGGTGATTTTCATCACCGCCGCCAGCGACATGCATACCTGTAGCCAGGCTATCCGCAACGGCGCCTTCGACTACATCATCAAACCGGTGTCCTATAAGCGGCTGCGCAATTCCCTGGAGCGTTTTATGCAATTCGTGCAGACCCAGCGCAGTTTCAAGGTGATCGACCAAAGCAGCGTCGACGCGCTGTATAACCTGCAGTCCAAGCAATTCTCCAACGAGCCCAGTGCCAAGGGCATCGAACCCAATACGCTGGAACGGGTACAGACGCTGTTTGTTAATCAGCCGAGCCGCGCCCTGGCGGTGGAGGATATCGTCGAGCAGGCAGGGATCAGCAAGACCACCGCCCGGCGCTATCTGGAATATTGCGCCAATACGCAATTTGTCCGAGTGGAAATGGTATACGGTAATATTGGTCATCCGAGGCGATTATATCGTAAGGCGTGAGGTGACATCTGACTGTCATATTGGCCTGTTAGCATCGGTGCCGCGATATCTCCCCGGTGTCGCTATCTGTCGTTGAATACTGATGAATTTTGCCCGGCCGTTTGCCGGGTTTTTTATTGCCTGTAACGTCGGAGAAATGGCGAAATATCCTTTGTGGGCCGCACAATTATTTTCGTTAAAAAACCGCCGCTTCACGTCCATTATTCCACCCGATGAAGCGCGATAATTTTGATTGCTCGCCACATTACCATAACTAATGAAAAGTTTGATGTAAACCACCGTTCGACACATTTGCGGGATATTGAGACTTGTCTCAGATACTCACTGTGATAGGGTATAGGGCACTATTATTTTCTACTAGGAAGTTTTTTATCGTTTGAAATACACCAGAGGAAACAGCAAATTGCATGGCAATTAAACTCGAAGTAAAGAACTTATATAAAATATTCGGCGAGCATCCGGAACGGGCATTTAAACTGATAGACAAAGGTCTCAATAAAGACCAGCTATTTGAAAAAACCGGATTATCGCTCGGCGTTAAAAATGCCAATCTGGCCATTGAAGAAGGCGAAATATTTGTCATCATGGGCCTTTCCGGTTCCGGAAAATCCACCCTGGTACGCCTTCTCAATCGTCTGATAGAACCCACTCGAGGTGAGGTGCTGATTGACGGAGAGGATATTGCCAAAATATCGGACTCCGCGCTGCGTACCGTACGCAGAAATAAGATCAGCATGGTATTCCAGTCATTCGCGCTGATGCCGCACATGAACGTGCTCAATAACACCGCGTTCGGTATGGAATTAGCCGGCGTGCCGCAGCAGGAGCGGCAGGAAAAAGCGCTGGAAGCATTGCGCCAGGTGGGGCTGGACAACTACGCCCATTCATATCCTGACGAGCTTTCCGGCGGTATGCGGCAGCGCGTCGGCCTGGCCCGCGCCATGGCCAATGACCCGGATATTCTGTTGATGGATGAAGCCTTTTCGGCGCTCGATCCGTTGATCCGTACCGAAATGCAGGATGAGCTGGTAAAACTGCAGGCCAAACATCAGCGCACTATCGTGTTTATTTCCCACGATCTGGACGAAGCGATGCGTATTGGCGACCGTATTGCCATTATGCAGGGCGGCGAGGTGATTCAGGTCGGTACGCCGGATGAAATACTGAACAATCCGGCCAACGACTATGTCCGCACCTTCTTCCGCGGCGTCGATATCAGCCACGTGTTCAGCGCAAAAGATATCGCCCAGCGTCGCCCGGTCACCCTGATTCGCAAAACCCCCGGCTTTGGGCCGCGCTCGGCCTTGCAGCTGCTGCGCGACGAAGACCGCGATTATGGTTACGTTCTCGAACGCGGCAAGCGGTTTATCGGCGTGGTGTCGATAGACTCGCTGAAAAAGGCACTGTCGGAGAACAAAAAGCTCGACGACGCGTTGCTGGATGCCCCCGCGCCGGTACCGGCCGATATGCCGCTCAGCGAACTGATTTCGCTGGTTGCACAGGCGCCCTGCGCCGTGCCGGTAGTCGACGACGAAAACAACTATATCGGAATCATTTCCAAAGCCAAGCTGTTGCAGGCTTTAGATAAAGAGGGCCCAGCGAATGAGTGATACTACCCAAGATCCCTGGGCGGCCACTTCCGCCGCCCCAACCCAGGATGCCGCGGCTCAGGCTGCGCCTGCCGCCACCAATAGCGATCCCTGGTCAAATGCCGCCGCGGCCGACGCGCCGGCGCAAACTCCCGCCACCAGCGGCGGTGCCGATGCCTGGTCATCCAACCCGCCGCCGGCGACGCCGGATGCCGGCCACCCTGCGGCGCAGGGGGCAGATTGGCTCAACAGCGCGCCGGCTCAGCCGGAACACTTTAATCTGCTCGATCCGTTCCATAAAACCTGGCTGCCGCTGGACTCCTGGGTTACGCACGGCATCGACTGGCTGGTGCTGCATTTCCGCCCGCTGTTCCAGGGCATTCGCGTCCCGGTCGATTTCATTCTCAGCGGCTTTCAGCAGTTGCTGCTTGGCATGCCGGCTCCGATTGCCATCCTGGTGTTCTCGCTGATCGCCTGGCAGCTGTCGAGCCTCGGCATGGGGGCGGCAACGCTGGTGTCGCTGATCGCCATCGGTGCGATTGGCGCCTGGTCGCAGGCCATGGTGACGCTGGCGCTGGTACTGACCGCCCTGTTCTTCTGTATCATTATCGGCCTGCCGTTGGGGATATGGCTGGCTCGCAGTCGGCATGCGGCCAAAGTGATAAGACCGTTGCTCGACGCCATGCAAACCACCCCGGCGTTCGTCTACCTGGTGCCGATAGTCATGCTGTTTGGTATCGGTAACGTACCGGGCGTAGTGGTGACCATTATCTTTGCGCTGCCGCCGATCGTGCGTCTGACCATTCTGGGGATCAACCAGGTGCCGGCAGATCTGATCGAAGCGGCAGAATCCTTTGGTTCCAGCCCGCGGCAGCTGCTGTTCAAAGTCCAGTTGCCGTTGGCGATGCCGACCATCATGGCCGGCGTCAACCAAACGCTGATGCTGGCGCTGTCGATGGTGGTGATCGCCTCGATGATTGCCGTCGGTGGTCTGGGCCAGATGGTGCTGCGGGGGATTGGCCGCCTGGATATGGGTCTGGCGGCGGTTGGCGGTGTTGGTATCGTCATTCTGGCAATCATTCTCGATCGCCTCACCCAGTCGCTGGGGCGCGATCGCCGCTCCAAGGGCATGAGCCGCTGGTACGCTCATGGTCCAATCGGCTTGCTCAGCCGCCCCTTCATCAAAAAGTCTTGACCGGCTCTGCCCCCGGCCGGCATTAGCCCCGGGGGCAGCGGCAGCATCGTTAAAACGTGAGGAACCACTATGCGCTCGACAGGAATTTGGGCCTTTGCCCTGACTTCATTGCTAGGCACACAGGCGTTCGCCGCCGATCTCCCCGGCAAAGGCGTCACGGTGAAACCACTGCAAAGCACCATTGCCGAAGAAAGTTTTCAAACCGAACTGGTCAATCGCGCGTTGGAAAAACTGGGCTATGACGTCCAGCCAACCGGCGAAGTGGATTACAACGTCGCCTATACCTCGATAGCCTCCGGTGACGCCACCTACATGGCGGTGAACTGGGATCCGTTGCAGACCGACATGTTCAACAACGCCGGCGGCGAGCAAAAGTTTTACCGTCAAGGCGCATATATCACTAGTGCGGCACAGGGCTATCTGATCGATAAAAAAACCGCCGACAAATACCACATTACCGACATTTCGCAATTGAAGGATCCCAAGCTGGCACAGCTGTTCGATGCCGACGGCGACGGCAAGGCCGACCTGGCCGGCTGCGAGCCGGGTTGGGTATGTGGCCGGGTGATTGACACGCAAATCAAGTCCTACGGCCTGAGCGCCACCGTCACGCAGAATCAGGGCAACTATTCCGCCATCATTGCCGATACCCTGTCGCGCTTTAAGCAGGGCAAACCGGTGCTGTACTTCACCTGGACCCCCTACTGGGTCAGCGACGAGCTGGTTCCCGGCCGCGACGTGGTATGGCTGACGGTGCCGTTTTCGGCCAATCCCGGCTCGCTGAAGGATCTGGATACCGCGCTGCCGAACGGCAAGAACTACGGCTTCCCGGTCAACAATGAGCATATCGTTGCCAATAAACAGTGGGCACAGGCCAACCCGGCAGCAGCCAAACTGTTCGCCATCATGCAGCTGCCGCTGGCGGACGTGAACGCGCAAAATCTGCGGATGCATAACGGGGAAAACGGCGCCGACGATATTCAACGCCACGTAGATGGCTGGATCAAGGCCCATCAGGCCACCTTTGACGGCTGGATCAGTACGGCTGCTGCGGCAGCGAAATAACCCTTACGCGCCGGAAATCCCGGCTTAACATCATTATTAAAGGTATTTCACTATGCGCAAGACAGGAATATGGGCCGTGGCCCTCACCACACTTATCGGTTCACAGTTTACCTACGCCGCCGATCTGCCCGGCAAGGGCGTCAGCGTACAGCCGGTACAAAGCACCATCTCTGAAGAAACCTTCCAGACGCTGCTGGTCAGCAAAGCGCTGGAAAAGCTGGGTTACGACGTCAAAGCACCGCGTGAAGTGGATTACAACGTCGCCTATACCTCGATCGCTTCCGGCGACGCCACCTTCCTGGCAGTAAACTGGGATCCGCTGCATGCCGACCAGTACAAGGCGGCAGGCGGCGACGCCAAGTTCTACCGTGAAGGCGTTTATGTCGACGGCGCAGCGCAGGGCTATCTGATCGACAAGAAAACCGCCGAAAAATATCACATCACCAACGTCGAGCAGTTAAAGGATCCGAAAATCGCCAAGCTGTTCGACTCAAACGGCAACGGCAAGGCCGATCTGACCGGCTGTACGCCGGGCTGGGGCTGTGAGGCGGTAATCAATCACCATCTGAAAGCCTATGACCTGAGCAACACCGTTGAGCACAATCAGGGCAACTACGCGGCGATGATCGCCGATACCATCACCCGCTACAAAGAAGGCAAGCCGATCCTGTACTACACCTGGACTCCGTACTGGGTCAGCGACGTGCTGGTGCCGGGCCGCGATGTGGTATGGCTGCAGGTGCCGTTCTCCTCTCTGCCTGGCGAACAGAAAAACGTCGATACCAAGCTGCCTAACGGCGCCAACTACGGCTTCCCGGTGAACACCATGCGTATCGCCGCCAACAAGCAATGGGCACAGGCCAACCCGGCTGCCGCCAAACTGTTTGCCATCATGAAACTGCCGATTGCCGACGTGAATGCGCAAAACCTGCGGATGCACGAAGGCCAGTCGTCCGAAGCGGATATCGAAAACCACGTCAATGGCTGGATCAAGGCGCACCAGGCCACCTTTGATGGCTGGGTAAAAACGGCGGAACAGGCCGCGAAACAATAATCACCGCGGGGCGCGCAGGTTGCTGCGCCCCCAACGCTATTGCGCCATATCTATCCCGCTGAACTGTAAAAAGCGCTCGGCGGTTCTGGACTGCGGTTGCGGCCACACGCAATACACCTGCCGCCGCGGTCCATCCTCAATTGGAATCGACACCAGCGACTTCAGGCGCTGCGCCGTCGAGATCGGTACAATGCCCGCCGCCAGTCCTCGCCGCACCAAATTCTCCAGCCATTCGATATGGTCGATTTCAAAACTGACATGTCGCTTGATACCCGCCGCCTGAAATGCGCGGTCGGTCTGCCGCCTGGCGCCGGTACCGCTGTAAAAGTCCACCAGCGGCACTTGTGACAGGGTGTGCAGATTGACCTGCTGACAGCTGGCCAACGGATGCTGCGCCGCCACCAATGCTACCAGCGGCTCATCGGTCAACCGCCGATGCGACACCGGCAGCATGTCAATATCTCCCGGCCAGATACCAACAAACGCCACGTCGGTTTTTTGCTGGCGGACATCTTCCAGCAGCGCTTCGCTCATCCCCACGTACAGCCGGATATTCACCGCCGGATAATGGCGGTGGAAATTACCCAGTTTCTCGGTCAGATCAATCGCGTTTATGGTTGATATGGTGCCTATGGTCAAAGTGCCAGACACCGTGCCGCTGGCCGCAACCACCTCCTCGACCAGCGTCTGTTTCGCCGCCAGCAGCCGTTGCGCCGGTTGAATAAACGCCTGTCCGGCGGTGGTCAGCGTGACCCGCCGCGAAGTACGCTCGAACAATGCACATCCCAGTTCTTCCTCCAGTTTGGCAATCTGATGGCTCAGAGCCGATTGCACCGTATGGCAGCGTTGTGCCGCTCGGGTAAAGCTCTGCTCTTCGGCCACTGCCAGCGCAAAGCGGATCTGTTTCAGGTTCATGGCATTTATCGCAAAATGAGATTGATCAAATGAAAATTATACATTGGTTTCGCACGCCGTCCTGCCTGATACTTCGGCTAACTTTTTTCCTTGATTGATATCTTATGAACCAACAACCTTCACAGCCGGGCCTGAGCCCGGTGCTGATCGCCCTGATTGCCGTCGCCACCGGTCTGGCCGTCGCCAGCAACTACTATGCCCAGCCGTTGCTGGAAACCATCGCGCAGCATTTCAACCTGTCGGTCAATCAGGCCGGTTTTATCGTCACCGCCGCCCAGTTGGGCTATGCGGTCGGTCTGCTGTTGCTGGTGCCGCTCGGAGACATGTTCGAACGACGCGGGCTGATCGTCTTCATGACACTGCTGGCTGCCGGCGGCATGCTGATTACCGCCAGTTCTACCACCCTGCCGATCATGATCCTGGGCACCGCGCTGACTGGCCTGTTTTCCGTGGTAGCGCAAATTCTGGTGCCGTTGGCCGCCACGCTGGCCCATCCGGAAAAACGCGGCAAAACCGTCGGCATCATCATGAGCGGGCTGCTGCTGGGCATTTTGCTGGCGCGTACCGTCGCCGGCGCCTTGGCCACCCTCGGCGGCTGGCGAACCATTTACTGGGTAGCCAGCGTGCTGATGTTTGCCATGGCGCTGATCCTGTGGCGTGCCCTGCCACGCTACAAGCAGCATAGCGGTTTGAATTATCCGCAACTGCTGAAGTCGATTTTTGCCCTGTTCGGCGGTACGCCGCTGCTGCGTACCCGAGCGCTGCTAGGTGCACTGTCGTTCGCCAACTTCAGCGTGCTGTGGACCTCGATGGCCTTTCTGCTGGCAGCCCCGCCGTTTGGCTATTCCGAAGCGACCATCGGCCTGTTCGGCCTGGTGGGTGCAGCAGGGGCATTGGCCGCCACGCGCGCCGGGCACCTGGTTGATAAAGGCAAAGGTGGGCTGACCACCACCGTCGGCTTGATTTTGCTGCTGCTGTCGTGGATACCCATAGCCATGGCTAAACAATCACTGTGGTCACTATTACTCGGCATTGTGGTGTTGGATCTGGCAGTGCAGGCGGTTCACGTGACCAATCAGAGCGTGATTTACCGTATCATGCCCGAAGCCCGTAACCGGCTGACGGCCGGCTACATGACCAGCTATTTTATCGGTGGGGCGCTGGGCTCGCTGCTGTCGGCCTTTGCCTATCAACATGCCGGCTGGAACGGCGTGGCGGCGGCGGGCGGCGTACTGTGCGTATTGAACCTGCTGACCTGGTGGCGCGGTAAACGCCATGAGGCACCAGACACCGCCAGCATCTGATTAGCAAGCGAACAATCACAGCAGAAATTTATTAGCGACACAGGGTATAAACATTACGCCCACTCTGGTAATGTTCTGGAGATAAACTATTGACCTCCTATCTACCCTGTGTCCGATAACATGCAAAGCCAAGCCGCAGAGAATTTGCTTCCCCCAGCCGCTCGTTCCACCTTCGCCAATGGCGTGGTCGATAGCCTGCCGATCGTGGTTGGTTATATCCCGGTCGCTTTCGCGTTTGGCCTCAGTGCCGTCAAACTTGGCTTCACCCCGCTGGAAAGTCTGCTGTTTTCCTGCATCATTTACGCCGGTGCCAGCCAGTTCGTGATTACCGCGCTGTTAAGCGCCGGCATGTCGCTGTGGGTCGCCGCCCTGACGGTAATGGCGATGGACATTCGTCATATTCTGTATGGCCCGGCGCTACGCCACCGCATTGTTTCACGCATGTCACGCGGCAAAACTGCGCTTTGGGCCTTTGGCCTGACCGACGAAGTATTCGCTGCCGCCACTGCCAAACTGATACGCAACAACCGCAGCTGGAGCGAAAACTGGATGCTCGGCATTGCGCTATGCTCCTGGCTGTCCTGGGTGGCCGGCACCGCGCTTGGCGCAGTGTTTGGCAACGGCCCGCTGGAGCAGTTCCCGGTTATCGAAGCGTCCCTTTCCTTTATGCTGCCGGCGCTGTTTCTCAGTTTTTTGCTGGCGGCGTTCACACGACCGCAAAGTTTGATTATCACCCTGTCACTGACCGGCGCCCTGCTCGGTCTGGTGTTTTTCTCGATTCCGGTGGCCATTCTGGCCGGCATCGGTTGCGGCTGCCTGGCAGCGCTACTGCAGCCGACGCAGGTGGAGATCGCCGATGAAAACTGAAGTGATCGTCATCAGTCTGTTAGTGGGCGCAGCCAATTATCTGTTCCGTTATCTGCCATTGCGCCTGTCCTCTGCTCGCCAGCAACAGCCCGGCCTGAAACGGGGCAAAACGGCGCTGCTGCTCGACAGCATCGGCATCGCGTCGATCTGTGCGCTACTGGTCGTCTCCAGCGCCCCGGTGGTGATGCGCGAACCTGACAAGCTGCTGCCAACGCTGGTGGGTTTTGCCGCATTAAGCCTCTGCTTCTATCGCAGCAAAAGCATCATTTTCTCCACCTTGGTTGGTGCGCTCCTGTTTGGTGTTACATTAAAGATACTTATGATTTTCAGTTAAGGTGATGAGCAATTACGTGCGCCAGCTCCCAAAAACTTGCCGTTTCCACTACTGAACATTTACAGACGGCTTACAAATAACACTAATTGCTAAATTATTCACCGCGCTGAACATTTACATTATTAATCACTACCGTTACTATACCGAACGAAATTAATGAGGCCAAAAACTATGGAAAGCTCGTTTACTCCCATTGAAAACATGCTGAATTGCCGTGCAAAACGTCAGAAAAACTTCCCCTATCAGGAAATTCTGCTGACGCGCCTTTGCATGCATATGCAAAGCAAATTGCTGGAAAACCGCAATAAAATGCTGAAGGCGCAAGGGATTAACGAAACTCTGTTTATGGCACTGATTACCCTGGATGCGCAGGAAAACCATAGCATCCAGCCTTCCGAGCTCAGCTCGGCGCTCGGCTCGTCGCGCACCAATGCTACGCGCATCGCCGACGAACTGGAAAAACGCGGGTGGATTGAACGCCGGGAAAGCGACAATGACCGCCGCTGTCTGCATCTGCATTTGACGCCGCAAGGGGAAGAATTCCTGGCTCAACTGCTGCCGCCACAGCACCAATGTCTGCATTTCCTTTGGTCCACCTTGAATAACGATGAACAGCAACAGCTTGAGCAATTGACGCGCAAGCTGCTGGCACGTCTGGATCAAATGGAAGTCACAGAACAGTTAACCTAATCCTCAATTTCTGTTCAGGTAACCAACTTATGCGATCCCCATTTAACTGGAGATTCACCCCGCTGTTCGCAGTATTACTGCTGGCGGGTTGTGCATCTACCGACAATATAGCTCCCCAATCGACCTTGATGGATACGCAGCAGCTGCAATTGGCACAGCCGAAAGTCAGCTCGCTGGCCATCAGCCCACAATGGTGGCGCTCACTCAACGATCCCCAACTGGATAGGTTGATGACCCAGGCGCTGCAAAGCTCCCCCTCGCTGAGACAGGCCGCCGCACGCGTGCGCGAAGCCCAGAGCGTGATGGGTGAAGCCAGCGCCGCCAACGGGCCGAATCTGGACCTTAACGCCGGCATCACCCGTCAGCGTATTCCACAGAACGTCAATATGGGACTGGGTTATCCGCACAGGCCGATCTATGAAAGCTCCAACTCACTGGGGCTGAATCTGGCCTATGAGTTTGACTGGTGGGGGAAATACCGCAACCAGGTCAACGCTGCCAAAGCCCAGGTTGACGCCGCACGCGCCGAGCAGGAACAGGCCGCACTCACGCTGACCAGTTCGGTGGCTTCGGCCTATTATCTGTTGCAAAGCAACTATGCACAGGAAAAACTGCTCCAGCAGGAAGTCAATAACAATGACCGCCTGACCCAGCTGCGCCAGCAGCAATATCAGGCCGGCTTGTCCGGCGTGGACGTGCCACAACAAACCAAGGCGCAGTCTGACGGCGTCAAGCAACAGATTCTGCAACTGCAATCGCAGATAGAACAGCTCAAGCACCAGTTGGCTGCCCTGACCGGTCACGGGCCGAACGCCATGCAGCAACTGCGTCCAGTGAGCCTGCCGGCAGACAGCCTGCTGGCGCCGAAAGGGGAACTGACCGCCGATCTGTTGGGTAAACGTCCGGATATTGCGGCGCAGCGCCAGCTGGTCGAGTCATATAGCCAGCGCGTTTCTGCCGCACGCAAAGAGTTTTACCCCAGTCTGACCATTTCCGCCTTCGCCGGCCTGACCACCACCAACTCCAGTAGTACCAGTCCGAATCTGTTTGAAGCCGCCAGCCAGGCCTGGAATATCGCACCGGCCCTTTCGCTGCCGATCTTCCACGCGGGCGCGCTGCGCAGCAAACTGGGCGAAGAGTCCGCTCTGTACGATCAGGCGGTAGAAGGCTACAACCAGACTATCCTGAATGCCGTACAGGAAACCGCCGATGCCATTACCGTTCAGCAAAGCACTGCCCAGCAGTTGCAGCAGGCGGCATCAGCGTCCCAATCGATGCAGCAGGTGTACCGTGTCGCAAACGCTCGATACCAGGCAGGGATTATCGGGCGCGACGAGCTGTTATCCAGCCAGACGCAGCTGATTCAGCAGCAACAGGCGGAAGTTGTCGCCAGCAGCAATATGATGCAGGCGAAGATAGGATTGATCCGCGCCCTGGGCGGTGGCTATCAGGCCCCAACCAATGCGGATTCGAAAGCATAATAATAGATATCCCTTCAAGGGAATTAGAGCGTGGAGAACACCATGAGCGTAAGCGCGGAGACTCAAACCCCGCAACAACCGAAAGGCAAAAAGAAGCAGCGTAAATTCTGGCTGCTGCTGCTGACGGTTATTTTCATTGTTATTGGGGTGGCTTATTTAGTGTATTGGTTCCTGGTGCTGCGTCACCATCAGGAAACCGATGATGCCTACGTTGCCGGCAACCAGGTCCAGATCATGGCTCAGGTCTCTGGCAGCGTAAACCGTGTTAATTTCGATAACACCGATTACGTCAAGCAGGGAGATGTGCTGGTTACGCTCGATCCGACCGATGCCCAACAGGCGTTCGAGCGGGCACAAACCGCGCTGGCCAACAGCGTGCGCCAAACCCACCAGCTGATCATCAACAACAAACAGTATCAGGCCAATATTGCCCTGCGCAAATCTGACCTGAGCAAGGCGGAAAATGACCTCAAGCGCCGTGTGATACTGGGTAACGCCGGCGCCATCGGCCGCGAAGAACTGCAACACGCGCGTGATGCAGTCGCCAGTGCCAAGGCCGCGCTCGACGTGGCGGTGCAACAGTACAACGCCAATCAGGCGATGGTGCTGGATACGCCGCTGGAACAACAGCCGGCGATCAAACAGGCGGCAGCGCAAATGCGTGATGCCTGGCTGGCGCTGCAACGTACCAGGATCATCAGCCCGATCACCGGCTACGTATCGCGCCGCAGCGTGCAGGTTGGCGCGCAAATCGCCGCCGGTTCGCCGTTGATGGCGGTGGTACCGGCCGATCACGTCTGGGTTGACGCCAACTTTAAAGAAACCCAGATCGCCAATATGCGCATCGGTCAATCGGCTACCGTGGTCAGCGATGTCTACGGCGACGACGTGGTCTACCACGGTAAAGTGGCCGGCATCGATATGGGCACCGGCAGCGCGTTCTCGCTGCTGCCAGCGCAAAATGCCACCGGCAACTGGATCAAGGTGGTTCAGCGCCTGCCGGTACGTATCGAACTGGACGCCAAGCAGGTAGCCGATCACCCATTGCGTATCGGTTTGTCTACGCTGGTGACGGTCGACACCACCGATCTCGACGGTCGTGTACTGTCTGACGTGGTGCGCGACAAGCCACGCTATCAGAGCGATGCGCTGGCTCTGAACCTGGCGCCGGTTGACCAGCTGATCGCCGATGTCATTCATGCGAACGCCGGTTAAGCGCGCGGGAGGCTACCTTGGCACAAAAACCGCTTGAGGGCGCCCAGCTAACCTGGATGACGATCGCGCTTGCCATGGCGACCTTTATGCAGGTACTGGACTCCACCATTGCCAACGTTGCGATACCGACCATCGCCGGTAATCTGGGATCATCCAACTCCCAGGGCACCTGGGTAATCACCTCGTTTGGGGTGGCCAACGCCATTTCCATTCCGATCACCGGCTGGCTGGCGAAGCGTTTCGGCGAAGTACGCCTGTTCCTGTGGTCAACGGCGCTGTTCGCCCTCGCCTCGTGGCTATGCGGCATCTCCAACAGTCTGGGCATGCTGATCTTCTTCCGCGTGGTGCAGGGTCTGGTGGCCGGGCCGTTAATTCCACTGTCGCAGAGCCTGTTGCTGAACAACTATCCGCCGGCCAAAAGGGCCATGGCCCTGGCGCTATGGTCGATGACGGTGATCGTCGCGCCGATTTTCGGGCCGATCCTCGGCGGTTATATCAGTGACAACTATCACTGGGGCTGGATCTTCTTCATCAACATCCCGATCGGGTTGTTCGTGATTTTGGCCGCCATGGCGACGCTGAAAGGGCGGGAAACCAAAACCGAGATCAAGCCTATCGATACCGTCGGCCTGATTCTGCTGGTGGTCGGTATCGGTTCGCTGCAGGTGATGCTCGATCAGGGCAAGGAACTGGACTGGTTCAATTCGACCGAGATCATCACCCTGACGGTGGTCGCGGTAGTGGCGCTGCTGTTCCTGGTGGTATGGGAGCTGACGGATGATCATCCGGTGGTGGACCTGTCGCTGTTCAAGTCGCGCAACTTTACCATCGGCGTGCTCTGTATCAGCCTGGCGTATATGCTGTACTTCGGCGCCATCGTGCTGTTGCCGCAGCTGTTACAGGAGGTATATGGCTACACCGCCACCTGGGCCGGGCTGGCGTCGGCACCTATCGGGTTGATTCCAGTGTTGCTGTCGCCGATCATCGGCAAGTTCGGTAACCGGCTGGATATGCGTCGCCTGGTGACGTTCAGCTTTATTATGTATGCCGTGTGCTTCTATTGGCGCGCCTACACCTTTGAACCGGGCATGGACTTTGGCGCGTCGGCCTGGCCGCAGTTTGTCCAGGGCTTCGCCATTGCCTGCTTCTTTATGCCGCTGACCACCATCACGCTGTCAGGGTTGCCGCCGGAACGTATGGCGGCAGCATCCAGCCTGTCGAACTTTGTGCGTACGCTGGCCGGCTCGATTGGTACCTCGATCACCACCACGCTGTGGACACAGCGTGAATCGCAACACCATTCGCAGTTGGCGGAGTTTGTAAACCCTTACAATCCGCAGTCGCAGGAGATGTACCACAAACTGGAGCAGCTCGGCATGAGCCAGCAGCAGTCGTCGGCCTACATCGCCAACGAAATCACCGCGCAGGGGCTGATTATCTCGGCTAACGAGATCTTCTGGCTCGCCGCAGGGGTCTTCCTGATCCTGCTGGCGCTGGTGTGGTTCGCCAAACCGCCATTCAGTTCCGGCGGCGGTGGCGGTGGCGCGCACTGATCGCAAACCAAATAAAACGGGCGCTCAAGAGCGCCCGTTTCTTTATGCGAAAACCGCAATTATGCCTGGTTCTGACGCCACCAGTCGGCCAGCAGAATGCCGGTTGCCACCGATACGTTGAGGCTTTCCACCTTGCCGGTCCCCCCGATGGAGATGCTCATGTCGCCCTGCTGCCATGCGCTGTCGCTCAGACCGTCGCGCTCCTGACCCAGCACCAGTACCATTTTGGCCGGCAGCTTGGCCTGCGCCAGCGTGGTACCCTTATGGCTGGAGGTAGTGACGATGGTATAGCCAGCCTTACGGAAGGTATCCAGCACCGACAGGAAATCATCCGCATTGATCGCCTTGATGTGCTCCGCACCACCTTCGGCAGTACGCACCGCTGCGCCAGACTCCAGCAGCGCCGGATCCTGCAACAATACGCCGTTCACACCGAAATGTGCGCATGAACGCACGATAGCGCCCAGGTTGTGCGGATTGCCGACCTCTTCCAGCGCCAGCACGCAGTCTTTTGCCGGCGCGCTTTGCAGATAGGTCTGCGCATCCAGCCCCTGACGCTTTTTGATCAGGAAGCACACGCCGCCGTGGTGTTCGGTACCGGACGCCTTCGCCAGCTCTTCTTCATCCACCACGTGGTAAGCCTTGCGGTTGGCCGCCATCCAGCGCAGCGCTTCACGGAAACGCGGCGTGACCGACTGCACGAACCAGGCACGCACGATGGCGTCCGGACGGCTGGCGAACAGGGCCTGACAGGCATTTTCACCGTAGACGCGCGTTTCTTCCGCGCGTTGGCGGCGCAGCTGCTCCGGATCGATAAAACTTTTGCCGCTGATACCACCGTGATCGAACGCCGCTTCGTCGTCCGGGGCGCGGGACACGGTTTTCCACGGTGAATCATGGCCACCGCGCTCTTCGCTGCGCGCCGGGCGACGAGGACGATCGCCATCACTGCGGCGCGAATCGCTGGTGCGACGATCGTTGCCGCCACGCGGTTTATCCTGGCCGCTACGGGCGCCGCGCGCATTGTCTGCCGGACGGCCCTTGCCTGCCGGACGTTTGTTTTTGTTACGGTCGTCGCCGTTGTCGTCGTCACTGCGGACGTACATCACTTTAACTTTACCGTTCTTGCCACTAAATGAATCGTTCATTGTCTTCTCCACCAACGCGCAGGGCGCGAAGATTACCTGATGTCGGTACACTTAGCCACTAACTTGCACCATGCGCCATAATTCACGCCGCATCGCCGCAGCACCCGCGCGTATCCCTGCCCGCACGGGGCAGGATCCCTTGCCGAGCCTAGCCATCGGCGCCGACCGAGATACATGCGCAGTATGACGGCTATAAAAGCCCCCGACTATTAAATTCATTGAACAAACCGCTTTGTTCTATCACGTCATTTTAACGATAATAAATACCATTAAAGAAACATACCTGCGCCCTGCCGGGGCGGTATGCCAGCTTGCGTATCCGAGGTAACCATGAATACAGTTTGTGCAGCGTGTAATGCCACCAATCGCGTCCCGGAAGATCGTCTGGCTGACGGCGCCAAGTGCGGTCGCTGTGGCCATGAATTATTCGACGGTGAGGTCATCAACGCCACCAGCGCGACCTTTGATCAACTATTAAAAGACGATCTGCCGATCGTGGTCGATTTCTGGGCGCCGTGGTGTGGGCCGTGTCGCAACTTTGCGCCGATTTTCGAAGACGCGGCCGAAGAACGCGCCGGCAAAGTCCGTTTCGTCAAGATCAACACCGAAGCCGAACCAGAGCTGAGTGCCCATTTCCGCATCCGCAGCATTCCGACCATTATGCTCTTCCGTGACGGGAAGATGGTCGACATGCTCAACGGTGCCCTGCCCAAAGCGCCATTTGACAATTGGCTCAATGAGCTAGTCTAACGCAAAAAACCCCTGCACGCCGCCGCCCATTTATGTACGGCGGCCAGGCGAACTTAAGCCCGCGCACTCTCCCGCCGGGCTTTTTTCTACGCTACAATGGCGGTTTTATTCAGGACTGCTATGACCGACAACGCCGTACTTCGCCTGCGACAATTCCGTTTGGACCGTTCCACCCGCCCGTTTCTGGCGCGCGGCTGCCGCGTGGCGCGTTGTCAGGGCTGCCTGTTGCCGCAAAAGAACTGCCTTTGCGATACCATCACCCCGCAGCAGGCCACCAGCCGCTTCTGCCTGGTCATGTTTGGCGCCGAACCGTTAAAACCCAGTAACACCGGCCGGCTAATCGCCGATATTCTGCCGGAAACCCAGGCGTTTCTCTGGTCCCGCACCGACATCGATCCTGCGCTGCTGGCTGCGATCAACGATCCTGAGCGTCAGCCCTATGTGGTGTTCCCGGCATCCTACGCCGATCCTCAACGCCCGGTATGCAGCGAATTGCCCGCCAACGGCAAACCGCCGCTGTTTATCATGCTCGACGGTACCTGGGCCGAGGCGCGCAAAATGTTTCGCAAAAGCCCGTATCTCGATCGCTTCCCGGTGTTTTCACTGAACGTCGCCGCCGCCTCCGACTACCAACTGCGCGAAGCCAGCCGCGCAGAACAGCATTGTACCGCCGAAGTAGCCGCAGCCTTGCTGTTCCAGGCGGGCGACAGCGCCGCGGCGCTGGGTCTCAGTCAACACTTCAGTTATTTCCGCCAGCAATATCTGGCTGGTAAACCAACCCGACCAGCATCGCAAAGCGCTCCTTGCTGAACTGAACCACCGCGCGAAACCGGGCACGTCAGCAAAACGACGTCAACTCTGTGACCGGAGCGAGCAAAGGTGACCAACAAAGATACAGCGCAGGGAATGAAGGGTATAGAATCAGGCAACAACGTTTCCGCTAAGGAGTGAGGTTATGAGCCAGCGAGGCCTGGAAGCGCTTTTGCGTCCAAAATCGATTACCGTGGTTGGCGCATCTCAACAGCCTGGACGTGCCGGATTCCTGATGATGCGCAATCTGTTGAACGGCGGCTTCAGCGGCCCGGTATTACCGGTCACACCGCGTTATCACGCAGTATGTGGCGTAATGGCCTATCCTGACGTCGCCAGCCTGCCGTTAACGCCCGACCTCGCCGTACTCTGCACCCACGCTCGCCGTAATCTGGAGATCCTTGAAGCGCTCGGCGAACGCGGCTGCAAAACTGCCATTGTGCTGTCGTCACCGCCGGAGCAGTTCCCGCAACTGAAAGCCTGTGCACAGCGTTACGCCATGCGTCTGCTCGGCCCCAATAGCCTGGGGTTGCTGGCGCCGTGGCAAGGCATCAACGCCAGTTTCTCGCCGGTACCAATCCAAAAAGGCAAACTGGCGTTTATTTCACAATCCGCCGCGGTGGCCAACACCATTCTTGACTGGGCGCAGCAGCGTGAAGTCGGTTTCTCTTATTTCATCGCACTCGGCGATAGCCTGGATATCGACGTTGACGATCTGCTGGACTTTTTGGCACGCGACGGTAAAACCAGCGCCATTTTGCTGTATCTGGAAAATATCAACGATGCCCGCCGCTTTTTGTCGGCATCGCGCAGCGCCTCACGCAATAAACCCATTCTGGTGATCAAGAGTGGCCGTAGCCAGCAGGCACAGCGCCTGCTCAATAGCCAGCAAGGATTGGACGCAGCCTACGATGCGGCAATACAACGCGCCGGGCTGTTGCGGGTACAGGACACCCACGAGCTGTTTTCTGCGGTGGAAACCCTGAGCCACATGCACCCGCTGCGTGGCGAACGCCTGATGATTGTCAGTAACGGCGCAGCGCCGGCGGCAATGGCGCTGGATGAACTGCTGCGCCGCAATGGCAAACTGGCGGTTCCGGGCGAGGCCACCCAGACAACAATCGGCAAAGCGCTGCCGGAGTTTAGCCACCTCGGCAACCCGCTCGATCTGCGAGACGACGCGACGCCGGCCCGTTATCTGGCTGCACTCGAAGCCCTGCTCGACAGTACGGATTACGATGCATTGCTGCTGATCCATGCCCCCAGCGCCGCCGCACCGGGCACCGACACCGCCGAGACGCTGATTGATGCCATCCGCCGCCATCCACGTGGCAAACGCATTACACTGTTAACCAACTGGTGCGGCGAGTATTCTTCACAGGAGGCACGGCGGCTGTTTACCGAAGCTGGCATTCCCACCTACCGCACTCCGGAAGGGGCGGTGACGGCATTTATGCATATGGTGGAGTATCGCCGCAATCAGAAGCAGTTGAAGGAAACGCCCGCGCTACCCATCGGCCTGACGGCCAACGCTGCCGAAGCACATCAGCTGATTCACCAGGCGCTGGCGGAGGGCGCCAGCCAGCTCGATACGCATGAGGTACAGCCGATCCTGCAAGCCTATGGTCTCAGCACGTTGCCCACCTGGATTGCCGGTGATAGCGCCGAAGCGGTGCATATCGCCGAGCAGATTGGCTATCCGGTCGCATTGAAGCTGCGTTCGCCTGATATCCCGCACAAGTCGGAGGTTCAGGGCGTAATGCTCTATCTGCGTACGGCGGTTGAAGTGCAGCGCGCCGCAGACGCCATCCTCGATCGAGTGAAACGTACCTACCCGCAGGCCAGGATCCACGGCCTGTTGGTGCAGAGCATGGCGAATCGCGCCGGAGCGCAAGAGTTGCGTATCGCGGTGGAGCAGGATCCGATCTTCGGTCCACTGATTATGCTGGGCGAAGGCGGCCTCGAATGGCGTCAGGAAAATCAGGTGGCGGTTGCCCTGCCGCCGCTCAACATGGCATTGGCGCGCTATCTGGTGTTGCAGGCGGTGAAAGGCGGCAAGATCCGTGGTCGCAGCGCCTTGCGCCCGTTGGATATCCCCGGCCTCAGCCGACTATTGGTGCAGGTTTCCAACCTGATCCTCGACTGCCCGGAAATTACTCGGCTGGATATTCACCCGGTGCTGGCCGCTGGCGACGAATTCACCTTACTCGACGTTTCCATGCAGCTGGCACCGTTTAGCGGCGATCCGCAGGCCCGACTGGCGATACGCCCCTACCCGCATGAACTGGAAGAAACCATCACGCTGAAAGACGGATCGCACTGTCTGTTCCGGCCGATCCTGCCGGAAGACGAGCCGGCGTTGAAACACTTTATCGATCGCGTCACCAAAGAAGATCTTTATTATCGCTATTTCAGCGAGATCAACGAGTTCACTCATGACGATTTGGCTAACATGACGCAGATCGACTACGATCGGGAGATGGCTTTTGTTGCCGTTCGCCAGGGGGACGAAATTATCGGCGTAACGCGCGCGATGTCTGACCCCGACAACACCGATGCCGAATTCGCCGTCCTGGTGCGTTCTGACCTCAAGGGGTTGGGGTTGGGTCGTCAGCTGTTGGAAAAGCTGATCGGTTACGCGCACAGTCACGGCCTGCTGCGCCTTACCGGCATCACCATGCCGAATAATCGCGGTATGGTGGCGTTGGCCGAAAAGCTGGGCTTTACGGTTGACGTGCAGCTTGAAGACGGCATCGTCAATTTGACCCTGCCGCTACGGACTGGCACGGAGAAGTGACCGGCGTCGCAATGCGCTACGAATCCATTACTTAACGCCAAAACATACGCACAATCGAGGCAACTAGTGGTATTATCGCCCGATTATTTATTTTAATGTTTTAATGCATGTGGCGTTCCGGCCATCTAATTATGAGAGAAGAAGCGCACTGTGATGTTGTCAAAATTTAAACGTAGCAAACATCAACAACACCTTGCACAATTGCCAAAACTCCCCCAGACGGTGGCCGATGTCCGTACTCTATACACGCCGTCTGATTATCGCGCCACCCTGCTCAATGCTATCGCCAACGCGACGCAACGCATTTATCTGGTAGCCCTGTATCTGGAACACGATGATGCCGGCCGCGATATTCTGAACGCGCTGTATCTTGCCAAGCAAAACCGCCCTGAACTGGAAGTTTGCGTGCTGGTCGACTGGCACCGCGCACAACGTGGACGCATTGGCGCCGAGGCGACCAATACCAATGCCGATTGGTACTGTTCAATGGCAGACCAGCACCCTGACGCACCGGTCCCGGTATACGGCGTGCCGGTGAATACCCGCGAAGCAATGGGCGTACTGCACCTGAAGGGTTTTGTCATTGATGACACCGTGATTTATAGCGGTGCCAGCATTAACGACGTGTATCTGCATCAGCATGAAAAATACCGTTACGATCGTTACCAGTTGATTACCAACGACGTGCTGGCTGATACCATGATCGATTACATCAAACAGCATTTGCTGACCGCAGGTGCCGTGCAACGCCTCGATCGCTGCGATCGTCCCACCAGCCCGGAGATCAAAAACGAAACGCGGAACTTTCGCTTTGCGCTACGCCGAGCGGGCTATCACTTCCGTGGCAAGGCAGGTAATGATGAACTGGCAGTCACGCCACTGGTGGGCCTGGGCAAGCAAAGCGTACTGAACAAAACCATTCATCACCTGATGGCCTGTGCCGACCAAAAACTGACGCTGTGCACGCCGTACTTCAACCTGCCGGCGTTGCTGGTGCGCAATATCATTTATCTGCTGCGCCAGGGTAAACAGGTAGAAATTATCGTCGGTGATAAAACCGCCAACGATTTTTATATCCCGGAAGACCAGCCGTTCAAGATCATCGGCGCGCTGCCATATCTGTACGAAATCAACCTGCGCCGCTTTCTGACGCGCTTGCAGCGTTATATCGATACTGGGCAACTGATTGTTCGCCTGTGGAAAGACGGAGAGAACAGCTACCATTTAAAAGGCATGTGGGTTGATGATGAATGGCAGCTGATCACCGGCAATAACCTGAATCCGCGCGCCTGGCGCCTCGATCTGGAAAATGCCATCCTGATCCACGATCCCAAGCAGGAAATGCGCGAGCAGCGCCACAGAGAGTTGGCATGCATCCGCACCCATACCACCGTGGTGAGCCACTTCCAGGAACTGCAAAGTATTCAGCAGTATCCGATCAAAGTGCGCAAGCTAATCCGCCGTTTGCGTCGGATCCGCATTGACCGATTGATAAGTCGTATACTTTAATCCAGCTATACTTGTTTTAATCGACCCCGGCGAGGCTGGGGTTTTTTATGCGCCATGACAACAGGATGTTTTCATTATGCGTTCGCTGCGATCGGCTGTTCTGCTTCCCCTGTTGCTGCTCACTGGCTGTAGCCATTGGGCCAACGATGAGTGGACGGGGAAAGACAAGGCACAACATTTCATCGCCTCCGCTGCCTTTGCCGCCGCCGGCAGCGCCTATGGCGATCGCCAGGGCTGGAGTGAACCTCACAGCCGCAGCGTCGGCCTGGCGTTTTCCATCGGGCTAGGCGCCGCCAAAGAGCTGTATGACAGTCGCGCAGGCGGTTCCGGCTGGAGCTGGAAGGACTTCGCCTGGGACGTGGCAGGTGCCGCAACCGGCTATAGTCTCTACCACGCCACACGTTAAGCTAGAGCTGGATCTCTTTACCTTTGGCATGCAGCCGCAGTGAGACTATCAACGCCAACAGACACATGCCGGACACATACCAAAAGAAGGCATTTTCGATACCAAACGACTTCAACGACAGCGCCACGTATTCGGCCGAGCCGCCAAACATGGCGTTGGCTACCGCATAAGACAATCCCACGCCAAGTGCCCTCACCTCCGGTGGGAACATCTCGGCCTTCAGCAGCCCACTGATGGCGGTATAAAAACTGACGATCAGCAATGCCACGACGATCAAGCCAAACGCCAGATACGGGTTGGTGACGCTTTTTAGCGTAAACAGGATAGGAACCGTCAGCAGCGTTGCCAGGGTGGCAAAGGTCAGCATTGAATTGCGGCGACCAATACGATCAGACAGACCACCAATCACCGGTTGCAGCAGCATAAAGACAAATAAGGCGGCGGTCATGATCCCGCTGGCCAGCTTGGCGTCCATGCCCGCGGTATTGACCAGATATTTTTGCATATAGGTGGTAAAGGTATAGAAACTCAGCGAGCCGCCGGCGGTAAAACCCAATACCATCAAAAAGGCGCGACGATTCTTCCACAGCCCGGCTAACGACCCCGCGTCCTTATGATTACGGGTTTTGGCATCAGAGGTTTCGTTCAACGCGCGACGCAGAAACAGCGCGACAATCGCCAACACCGCGCCGAGCGCAAACGGGATGCGCCAGCCCCAAGCCTTCAATTCATCGGCAGACAGCACCTGTTGCAACGCCACCAGAACCAATAACGCCAGCAACTGACCGCCAATCAGGGTAACATATTGGAAAGAAGCCAAAAAACCGCGACGACCGGCAATCGCTACCTCACTCATATAGGTGGCGCTGGTTCCGTACTCGCCTCCCACCGACAGTCCCTGAAACAGCCGTGCGACCAGCAGCAACACCGGCGCCCAATAACCAATCGTGGCATAGCCCGGTAAACAGGCAATGGCCAACGATCCTGCGCACATCATACATACTGAAATCATCATCGAATTCTTACGACCATGTTTGTCAGCAATATAACCAAACAGCCAGCCACCGATCGGACGCATGAAAAAGCCAGCGGCGAATATGCCGGCGGTTTGCAATAACTGGGTGGTGCTGTTACCCGCAGGGAAAAAGGATGAAGCAAAGTAAATCGAACAGAAGGAGTAAACGTAGAAATCGAACCACTCCACCAGATTGCCTGATGAAGCCCCCACAATGGCAAAAATGCGCCGTTTCTTATCGTGCGCCTCCGCTACCGTATTGTCCGCTACATCTGAGGTTGTTTCTGTCATCGCATATTCTCCAAGCCAAATGAGGTCAAAAGGCATCCTGCCGTTAATTGTGACTTTATTGTTGGTTATAAGTTAACAACAATAAAGTTAGCAGGCGAAGAAAATAAACATCGTGGTTCTGAAAACCGCATGATTGTGATGACAATAAAAAATTAATGTAAAGTTCGGCCAAAATTTACAGCAGGGAACGGTTTTTTCCAATGCAAAAAGCCCTGAACATGCGTTCAGGGCTTTTTACTTTATTTGATGCCTGGCAGTGTCCTGCAATATTCGTCTCATCCTGAGACTCACCCCTGAGGGGCCGCCGCCAGCGGCGTTCCCATCCGTTCCCGACGGATGGGTCGCATGCCCATGCTCGAGCAGCACAGCAGATAACAGACAAAGTAAAAAGCCCTGAACGCATGTTCAGGGCTTTTTACTTTGTTTGATGCCTGGCAGTGTCCTACTCTCGCATGAGGAGACCCCACACTACCATCGGCGCTACGGCGTTTCACTTCTGAGTTCGGCATGGGGTCAGGTGGGACCACCGCGCT
>NZ_JANUSB010000012.1 GCF_024793895.1 Serratia sp. AKBS12 | reverse complement strand
TACTGCACGGGGGACAAGTTTCAGCCGTCATGTTTCAATTTTCAGCTTGTTCCAGATTGTTAAAGAGCAAAATACTTCGCAGCATACTGTTGCCAATATACTCTGAAGTATTGAAATTCAAGGACCTATATGGTGGAGCTAAGCGGGATCGAACCGCTGACCTCCTGCGTGCAAGGCAGGCGCTCTCCCAGCTGAGCTATAGCCCCATACAGTCACTGACAGAGACCTTCGGTTTACTACTTTTCTTCTAGGCAAGGCGTGGTGTCGCGACGCATATTGGAATATGCGAGCGGCGCCATAACGCAGCATAGGAGAGAAGTGGTAGGCCTGAGTGGACTTGAACCACCGACCTCACCCTTATCAGGGGTGCGCTCTAACCACCTGAGCTACAAGCCTATAAAGGTATTTCTGCTCGTTACTTTTCATCAGACAATCTGTGTGGACACTGCACAATCAAATATCGTTAGGTAAGGAGGTGATCCAACCGCAGGTTCCCCTACGGTTACCTTGTTACGACTTCACCCCAGTCATGA
>NZ_JANUSB010000011.1 GCF_024793895.1 Serratia sp. AKBS12 | reverse complement strand
GATTTTTTCTCTTTCGTCCCGGCCGCTTTGTGAAGTGAATCACTTGCGCCGTGTCGATGGAGGCGCATTATAGGGAGCCGGTTTAGAATAACAAGGATTAATATTCACTTTTCTTCCGACCGCTCACTATTCAGTCACAATGCCGATTAAATCCGCTTTTTAATCGCCTCGGGCAGGTCAGCCAGGCTATCGAGCACCCAATCCGCCTGTTTTTCACCGTCTTCGGTTACCGGTTTACCGGTGCGCACCAAGACTTTCGTGCCAACGCCCGCTGCCGCCGCCGCCAGCATATCTTCCACTTTATCGCCAACCATATAAGAAGCAGCCATATCAATGTCCAATTCTTGCTGTGCTTGCAACAGCATGCCCGGCTGCGGTTTACGACAGTCACAGGTTTGACGGTATGCGTCTACCGAGGCATCAGGTAAATGTGGGCAGAAGTAAATACCATCGAGATCGACCTCGCGGTCGGCCAGCGACCAGTCCATCCATTCGGTCAGCTGCATAAACTGCTCTTCGCTGAACATACCGCGCGCGATGCCGGACTGGTTGGTCACCAACACCAGGGCAAAACCCATTTTTTTTAGCTCACGACATGCATCAATCACACCGTCAATAAATTGGAAATTATCGATTTCATGGACGTAGCCATGATCGACATTTATCGTGCCATCACGATCTAAGAAAATAGCTGGAACGCGTTGTGTCACCGGTTTACTCCTGAGGACCTGAAAACGCACACAGTATCGCATGTTTGCCCTATGCTGAGAACGTTAGAGAACAACCTTGCCCGTTGACTTGGACGTCTAGACGCCTTAACATCTGAGCATACCTTGGTTCCACGCCAGGGTTTACTTTTATCTAGCCACGGGCAACCACGCTAAAATAAGAAGAATATGATTAAACTTTCTAACATTACCAAAGTGTTTCAGCAGGGTTCGCGCTCCATCACTGCGCTGTCAGACGTGACTCTCCACGTCCCTGCCGGTCAGATCTACGGCGTTATCGGTTCCTCCGGCGCCGGTAAAAGCACGCTGATTCGCTGCGCCAACATGCTTGAGCGCCCTACCTCCGGCCAGGTACTGGTTGACGGGCAGGATCTGACCTCGCTGTCGGAAAGCGAACTGACTCGCGCCCGTCGCCAGATTGGCATGATCTTCCAGCACTTTAATCTGTTGTCCTCCCGCACGGTATTTGGCAACGTTGCGCTGCCGCTGGAACTGGATAGCACCCCGCGCGCGGATGTCAAAAAGCGCGTCAGCGAATTGCTGGAGCTGGTCGGCCTGTCAGACAAGCATGACGCCTACCCCGCCAACCTGTCCGGCGGGCAAAAACAGCGCGTGGCGATCGCCCGTGCGCTGGCCAGCAACCCCAAGGTGCTGCTGTGTGACGAAGCCACCAGCGCACTGGACCCGGCGACCACCCGTTCCATTCTGGAACTGTTGAAGGACATCAACCGCCGCCTCGGCTTGACCATTCTGCTGATCACCCATGAAATGGACGTGGTAAAGCGCATTTGCGATCAGGTTGCCGTTATCAGCCAGGGCCAATTGATTGAAAAAGACAGCGTTAGTGAAGTGTTCTCACATCCCAAGACGCCACTGGCACAGCAATTCATTCAATCCACGTTGCATCTGGATATTCCTGACGACTACGCATTGCGTCTGAGCCCGGACCGCACCGGCGATCGTCAACCGCTATTGCGCCTGGAATTCACCGGCCAGTCGGTCGATGCACCGCTGCTGTCGGAAGCCGCTCGCCGCTTCAACGTCAACAACAACATTATCAGTGCGCAAATGGATTACGCCGGTGGAGTAAAGTTCGGCGTGATGCTGGCCGAGCTGCACGGCAGCGATGAAGACGCACTGGCGACGATTAAGTTCCTGCAAGAAAATCAGGTAAAAGTAGAGGTTCTGGGTTATGTCTGAGGCAATGATGTGGTTAATGGCGCGTGGCGTATGGGAAACCGTCATGATGACCTTTGTCTCGGGTTTCTTCGGTTTTGTCATCGGCCTGCCGGTTGGCGTGCTGCTGTATGTTACCCGCCCGGGACAAATCATCGCCAACCCGGCGCTGTATAAAGTGTTGTCGGGCCTGGTGAATATTTTCCGTTCTATACCCTTCATCATTTTACTGGTGTGGATGATTCCCTTTACCCGCATGATCGTGGGCACCTCGATTGGCCTGCAGGCGGCGATAGTGCCACTCACCGTTGGCGCGGCCCCGTTTATCGCCCGCATGGTTGAAAACGCGCTGCTGGAGATCCCGTCTGGTCTGGTTGAGGCCGCACGCGCCATGGGGGCAACCCCAATGCAAATCGTCAAGAAAGTGTTGCTGCCCGAAGCCTTGCCGGGCCTGGTCAACGCCGCCACCATTACCCTGATTACCCTGGTCGGCTATTCGGCGATGGGCGGCGCGGTCGGCGCTGGCGGCCTGGGACAAATTGGTTATCAGTATGGATACATTGGTTATAACGCTACAGTTATGAATACGGTATTAATATTACTGGTAGTACTGGTTTACCTGATTCAGTTCTGTGGCGATCGAATCGTTAAAACCGTTACCCATAAATAAGTTTCACAGCAACGCGCTCACCGGCGCATTACTTATGCGAGTCTAAAGAGGAAGAGATATGTCGTTAAAACTTAAATCCATCGCGGCAATCGGCGCACTGATCGGCACTCTGGCTCTGACAGGCTGCGGTCAGGATGAAAAAGATCCAAACCATATCAAAGTGGGCGTTATCGTCGGCGCCGAGCAGCAGGTAGCGGAAGTGGCGCAAAAAGTCGCCAAGGACAAATACGGTCTTGACGTTGAACTGGTGACCTTCAACGATTACGTACTGCCAAACGAAGCGCTGAGCAAGGGCGATATCGACCTGAATGCCTTCCAGCACAAACCTTACCTGGATCAGCAAATCAAGGATCGTGGTTATAAACTGGTGTCGGTCGGCAATACCTTTGTGTATCCGATTGCCGGTTATTCCAAAAAAATCAAATCGCTGAGCGAACTGCAACCGGGCTCGCAAATTGCCTTGCCTAACGACCCAACCAACCTGGGCCGTTCACTGCTGCTGTTGCAACAGGAAGGTTTGATCAAACTGAAAGACGGCGTTGGCCTGCTGCCAACCGTGCTGGATGTCACCGAGAACCCGAAAAACCTGAAGCTGGTCGAACTGGAAGCGCCACAGCTGCCTCGTTCACTGGACGATCAGCAGATCGCGCTGGCAGTTATCAACACCACTTATGCCAGCCAGATTGGCCTGACCCCGGCGAAAGACGGTTTGTTTGTTGAAGGCAAAGAGTCCCCTTACGTCAACCTGCTGGTTTCCCGTGAAGATAACAAGGACGCAGAAAACGTGAAGAAATTCGTTCAGGCTTATCAGTCTGATGAAGTTAACGACGCTGCCAACAAAATCTTCAACGGTGGTGCGGTAAAAGGCTGGTGATTCAATGGCCAAACGGTCGAGAGAATCTGGGCTGACATCCGAATAAACCTCGGCTAACAAGCCACACCACGCTATTTTATTCCTATAATTGCAAGACGGGCTGCGGCCCGTCTTGTTATTTCCACCATAGATTGCTTCAATAGCGCCACTTTATTTTATCAAAGGCAGAGGAATTTCCATGCGTGCTTTACCTCTCTGTTTGTTAGCACTGACGCTGGGTGGCTGTTCCATGCTGCGTACCGAGCCAACCTCAACAAACAGTACCAGCAAACCAACGGCGACTACGCCAAGCAAAACCACACCTGCAGCGCGCCCGGCGCCGGTCAAACTGTATAAAAGCGCCGAAGAGCTGGTCGGCAAGCCGTTCCGCGATCTGGGAGAGGTATCTGGCGAGTCTTGTCAAACCACCGTCCAGGATTCACCGCCGAACATGGCAACCGCACGTAAACGCATGCAGATCCGTGCGTCCTACATGAAGGCCAACGCCGTATTACTGCACGACTGCCAGATTGTCAGCGGCGTAGCCGGTTGTTATCAACAAGCCGTTTGCCAGGGTTCTGCACTTAACGTCTCGTCCAAATGACCGAGTTCGTCTTTAATCAGATCGGCACTATCCGTTCACCGTACAAGGAAAAATTCGCCGTACCCCGTCAGCCGGGACTGGTGGAAGACGGTGGCGGAGAGCTGGTTCTCCTGCCGCCTTACAACCAGGCAGAGGCGGTTCGCGGTCTTGGCGATTTCAGCCATCTATGGGTGATGTTTATCTTCCATCAAACCATGGACGGCGGCTGGCGGCCAACCGTGCGCCCGCCACGCCTCGGCGGCAATGCCCGCGTGGGCGTATTTGCCACCCGATCGACCTTTCGCCCCAACCCGCTAGGCATGTCACTGGTTGAGCTGTCCGGCATCCGCATTAAAGGCAGCGAAGTGGTACTGGAACTGGGCAGCCTGGATCTGGTTGACGGTACGCCGGTGGTGGATATCAAGCCCTATCTGCCGTTTGCTGAAAGCCAGCCGCAGGCGATAGCCGGTTTTGCACAGGATGCCCCGCCAGCCGATATGCCGGTGTGCTTTTCGCCGCAGGCGGAACAGCAGCTGAACGACAATCTGGCACGCTACCCCAACCTGCGCCGTTTTATCAGCCAGGTACTGGCGCAAGACCCGCGCCCCGCCTACCGCAAAGGCGAGAAGAACGAACGTGATTACGCGGTCTGGCTGCTGGATTTCAACGTGCGCTGGCGGGTGGTTGACGGGCTGAGCGAAGTACTTTCACTCGAACGCCGTTAAATTTCCTCGCTCTCTCTTTTGACAACCGGCACACGCTGTTAAACTAAACCACTTTTGACTATTTTGGCCGCCACTCTGGCTGCCCGTTGCAACTTGCAGTTCTAACGGAACCAAAACACCATGCGTACTAGCCAATATCTGCTCTCCACTCTGAAGGAGACACCTGCCGATGCCGAAGTGATCAGCCACCAACTGATGCTACGCGCCGGGATGATTCGCAAACTGGCCTCCGGTCTTTATACCTGGCTGCCGACCGGCCTGCGGGTTTTGAAAAAAGTTGAGAACATCGTTCGCGAAGAAATGAATAACGCCAATGCGATCGAAGTTTCCATGCCGGTGGTGCAACCTGCGGATCTGTGGCAGGAAAGCGGCCGTTGGGAGCAGTACGGTCCGGAATTGCTGCGCTTTGTCGACCGCGGCGAGCGTCCGTTCGTGCTCGGCCCGACCCATGAAGAAGTGATTACCGATCTGATTCGCAATGAAATCAGCTCTTACAAGCAGCTGCCGCTGAACTTCTTCCAGATTCAGACCAAGTTCCGCGACGAAGTTCGCCCACGCTTTGGCGTCATGCGTTCACGCGAATTCCTGATGAAGGACGCTTATTCGTTCCATACCACTCAGGAATCATTGCAAGCGACCTACGATGCCATGTACCAGGCCTACAGCAAGATTTTCAGCCGTATGGGCCTCGACTTCCGTCCGGTACAGGCGGATAACGGCTCGATTGGCGGTAGCGCGTCCCATGAATTCCAGGTGTTGGCCGCCAGCGGTGAGGACGATATCGTCTTCTCGACCGGTTCCGATTACGCCGCCAACATCGAACTGGCCGAAGCCGTCGCGCCGGCGCAGCCGCGTGCGACAGCAACCGAAGAACTGCGCGTCGTTGATACGCCAAATGCCAAAACCATCGCCGATCTGGTTGAGCAATTCCAGCTGCCGGTAGAAAAAACCGTCAAAACGCTGCTGGTGCACGCCACAGAAGAGAGCGGCCATAAACTGGTTGCCCTGCTGGTGCGCGGCGATCACGAACTGAACGAAATCAAGGCCGAGAAGCTGCCACAGGTGGCCGCACCGCTGACCTTCGCCAGCGAAGAAGAAATTCGCGCCATCGTCGGTGCCGGTCCAGGTTCGCTAGGTCCAATCAACATGCCGATTCCAGTGGTGATAGACCGCAGCGTAGCGGCCATGAGCGATTTCGGTGCCGGCGCCAACGTTGACGGCAAGCACTACTTCGGCATCAACTGGCAACGCGACCTGCCGCTGCCGCAGGTGGCTGATATCCGTAACGTGGTTGAAGGCGACGCCAGCCCGGACGGTCAGGGCACCTTGCTTATCAAGCGTGGCATCGAAGTGGGCCATATCTTCCAGCTCGGCACCAAATACTCGGAAGCGATGAAAGCGACCGTGCAGGGTGAAGACGGCCGTAACCAGCTGTTGGCCATGGGCTGCTACGGCATCGGTGTTACCCGCGTGGTGGCGGCTGCCATCGAGCAAAACCACGACGACCGCGGCATTATCTGGCCAGACGCCATTGCGCCGTTCCACGTTGCCATTCTGCCAATGAACATGCACAAGTCATTCCGCGTGCAGGAACTGGCGGAAAAACTGTATGCCGAACTGCGCAGCCACGGTATCGACGTTATCCTCGACGATCGCAAAGAGCGTCCGGGCGTGATGTTCGCGGATATGGAGTTGATCGGCGTGCCGCACTCGATCGTGATCGGCGACCGCAATCTGGATAGTGACGAGATCGAATACAAAAATCGTCGCGTCGGCGAAAAACAGATGATTAAAACCGGCGATATCGTTGAATATCTGCTGGCGCAGATCCAACGTTAATCTCGACGCCGTCGCTATCTCGTAATCGACAGCCCAACAAAAAACCCGCCTTGGCGGGTTTTTTTCGCGTTTCGCTTATCGGCTGGCGCAGTTCTGGTTTTTATCGAACCTGATTTGCCCGTCCGGCACCAGCGCTTTCTCCATCTGCCCCTCTTCCATCGACGGCTGTACGCTAAAGTGGCCGTTCAGCATCAGGAATACCGGCTCGCCGCCTTCGGCACCGGCCTTGGCATAGCCTTGCTCCAGCGCCAGGTTATTGGCCACCGGGAAGGTCTTGCCGGTGGCGCAGTCTTTAAATACCGCCGCATCCGCCATGTAACGATAGCTGCCACGCAGCGGCATTGGCGTGTTCGGCAGTTTTTTCTCTACCGGCTGCAAGCGGTAGTTCAGCGTCGAGTCGATCGGCGCGCCGCTTTGATCCAACAGCTCCAGGTCCTTGCCTTGCGGATGGAAATAACGTTTTTCGCCGTTGTTATCCGTCAGCACCAGCTTGTCGGCGGTGCGCGCCCAGCTACCGTAGCTGGCATACGCGCGATCGCCATCCTTACCGCCAAGGTAGGTTTCCTGCAGGATGAAGGTCCCGTCTTCATCAAGGAATAATGAGGTTTCCAGACCAGAACAGTCGGCACAAGGCAGTACGCCCTGATAACTTTGCTGCATGGGCTGCAGCGGTTGTTCCTTGGGCTGATAATGATTGTTACAGCCTAATAAAGAGAGTGCGCCTGCGGCTAGAAACAGCACGATTGTTATTTTCTTCACAGTTATTCTCCTACTGCGCTCTTCCCTTCAATAATGACGGGAATAACCCAAATTCCTTACGGGCGGACCTTGCCACGCAACGCTTTTGTCGCGCCTTTGCGCACCTTGTTTTCCAGCCGGCGTTTTTTTGCGCCTTTACTGGGTTTGGTCGCTTTGCGTGTTTTTTCCACCACCATTGCCTGACCAATCAGCGCCACCAGACGAGCCAGTGCCGCTTCGCGATTTAATTCCTGACTACGGTATTCCTGAGCCTTGATAATCACCACACCGTCGCCGGTAATCAAATGGTGATTAAGCGCCAATAGCCTGTCTTTATAATACTCTGGCAGGCTGGAGGCCCGGATGTCAAAGCGCAAATGGATGGCGGTTGAGGTTTTATTCACATGCTGGCCGCCGGCGCCTTGCGCGCGAATGGCCGTGAGTTCAATCTCGTGGTCCGCTATGGCGACGCTTTTTGACAGCTCGAGCAACGGTTACCCCTGCGCCTGTTGCCACTCGGCAAACTGGATTTCCAGACTATTCTGAGCATCAGACAGCCAGATAGTTCCCTCCTGCAACGTTGCTTGCAGCGTCATGTTGCGATTGGCCAGCGCCGTCAGACGAGCCAATTGTTCATCATCCAGAAACCGAATGCTCAGGTTTTTGTGATTAGCAACTTTACTTTGCATCGACTGCCACCACACGCGAGCGGCCCGTTCGCCATAGGCATACACCACCACCCGTGGCGACTGGTTACAGGCTTTTTTGATACGCTTTTCATCCGGCAGCCCCATTTCGATCCACATTTCCAGACCGTTATGGTCATTACGCTGCCAGATTTCCGGTTCGTCGTCGGCGCTAAGCCCTTTGGTAAACGTCAGCCGTTCGTCAGCGTGGCAAATCCACGCCAGCAGGCGCAGCATCATCCGCTGTTCGGTCTCTGATGGATGCTGAGCAATGGTCAGCATAGCATCATGATAGAAGTGACGATCCATATCGGCGATATTGACCGTGGCTTTATAAATAGTTGCTTTCAACGCCATGGGTAACCTCATTATTTTCAGGGCACAGTGTACTTGATTTCACCTGTTTCCGCTGAGAAAGCTCGGCGTTGTCGATATGGTACGGTGCTGATAACTTAATAACACCTGTGCTATAGTCGTCTAGGATAGGTTAACACTCTGAGAGCCTGAATTTCATTGCATCAGGGCCGTCAATGACGTAGAGGTTCTTAAGGGAGGTAACTGTGCAACAATACAGCGAGTTAGTACGCCGTTTTTACGCCGAGATAGGCAGTGGGGATCTTGGCTACGTGCCCGATGCGCTAGCATGTGTATTAAAGGCATTGGACGATGTTGCTGCGAATAGCGCACTCCCGTCCTCCGTTAGGGAACAGGCGGCCTTTGCCGCCGCTAACTTATTGGTGAGCGACTATGTTGATGAATGATGAGTACCAATCCATCAATTGCGATGACTATGAAAGCCTGGAACTCGCCTGTCAGCATAACTACATTCTGACGCTGGAGTTACGCGACGGAGAAACGCTTGAAGGCAAGGCCAGCGAGCTGAAGTTTACCAAGGGCGTCGAGTATCTGATTATCGATCAAAGCGGCAGCGCGCGTAGCCTGCGCCTGGACCACATCAAGAGTTTCAGTCATCCGCAAATCGGTACCGTGGTCGTCAGCCTTTCGGACTGAGCCACACGGTAACCCCATCCCACAGGGCAGCCAATGGCTGCCCTCGTCATTTCTGCACTGGTCGTCGTTAGGGTTTCAGACTGGCGTAATACGCCGCCAAATCGGCGATGTCCTCGTCCGACAATCCGGAAACGTACGCCCGCATCACTTCCGCCTGACCACCGGAACGGCGGCCGCTTTTATAGGCCTGCAACGCGTGCTCCAGGTACATGGCATTTTGCCCGGCAAGATTAGGGTACATCGGCACCGACACTTTGCCGGTCGCACCGTGGCAGACGAGGCAACTGGCTGATTTATCCTTACCGGCTGCGGCATCGCCAGCGGCCAGAGCCGGCAGGCTGAACACGGCGAGCGTCACCGTCAGAGCACTGACAAATTTCATGGTTCTTCCTTTGGGATACTTATTTTTTATTCCAGCGCAGCCGCCATACAGGGTCATCCGCCACCGGTTGTCCAGCCTCGGTGATAAAAACCCCTAATGCGGCAATCAGGCAATCATCATAATAGATCAACGGAATACGTTCACGCTGCCAGGGCGCAATCGCCAATTCCTGCCACAGTTTTTTAGCCGAACGCGAGTGCCTACGCCCCGCGATGCGCAACCTGCCGCTGACGCCAAAACGCACGTTCACCGCCTGCTGCGGCTGCGGTGCGCGCACGATAATCTCCCCTTCGCCACGACTGATGCTGCCCAGGCCATCCGGCAAACCGAGCGTCGCCGCGTCGAGCCAGGGCAAATGCACCGTGCGCAGATCCGCCAGCGGCGGCAGCAGGTACAGACGCTGGCGGTAACGGCGAATCTGATAATGGGCCAGCTGCAGCTGTGGTTCCGCGTCGTCGCGCGCCAGTGCTACCTCGTCCCACAGCCGTTGCAACTGCTCGCGCGATGGCATGGTGAAACCAGCGCGCGCTATCCAGCGGCGCAGCAATGCAAAGCGCCGCGGGGCAGAACAGGCCTGTAACCCGTCGATGGCAATCGCCTGCTCTTGGTCAGTCAACGCCTGCAACTGCTCCGCCAGCAGTTCGTCAAGCAACTGCTCTTGCTCCGCACACAGGCTGGCGCTGCGGGCAGCAGCAGAGGCAAAATGCGGCCAGCGTTGCGTCAACAGTGGCAGGACCTGCAATCGCAGAAAATTACGGTCAAAACGTGCATCCTGATTGCTATCATCCTCGATCCAGTCTAGTTGGTGCCGCTCGGCATACTGTTCCAATTGCTGGCGACTCACGCCGAGCAGCGGACGCAGCAACGGGGAGTCGCCCAGTGCGCCGAGCGTCGCCATTGCCGCCAGCCCCGCTGGCCCGCTACCGCGCTTTAGCGCCAGCAGAAAGGTTTCGCACTGATCGTCGAGATGCTGTGCCGTCAGCAGGGCTTCTCCGGTCGACAGCGTCTGTTGCAGCGCCCGGTAGCGCGCCGTGCGCGCCGCCGCCTCCAGCCCACCGTCGCGCCTCTCCACCTGGACATACTGCACCACCAGCGGCACCTGCCAACTGGCACACTGCCGCTGGCAATGCGCGACCCAGTCATCGGCCAGGGCGCTCAGGCCGTGGTGCACATGCACCGCTCGCAGTTGCAGCTCCGGCTGCCGTTGGCGAAGTTGCACCAGCAGGTGCAGCAATACGCTGGAATCCAGCCCGCCGCTGAACGCCACCAGCCATTGCCGGTGCTCGCCCAGCTGTTCTGCGAGCTGCGTCACTAATTGATTGGTCTTCATTGTTCGGCTTTATCACATCCACATTGCTGCACGGTAACCCTGCCGCCCCCGAACAATCAAGCATTAACCACCCGGCCAAGGCGGCGGACGACCATCCACCAACCGACCAGTACGGCAATCACCACCAACGCACTGCCGGCCGCCCCCCAGCCAATCTGGCTGAACATGCTGCCGTAGGCCTGGATCGCCGCGCCGCCGATGCTATCTTGCGTCATCTGGTTAGCGATAATGCCCGCCAGGTAATTGGCCACCGAACCGGTCGCCAGCATATAAATGCCGGTCAGTACGCCGGTGGCACCAGGGATGTTCAAGCGAGTGATCTGCGCCATTGCCACCGGATCGATAAACAGTTCGGCGAAGCCCATCATGGCCAAGCCGGCAATCATCAGCCCCATCGATGCCTGCCCGTTAATTTGCCCCAGCCGTGCGTTGAGCGCCATCAGCATAAACCCCACGCCGATCAACAGCAGTCCAAAGGCAAATTTGCACCAAATACGCAACGTACGATTACCCTCGCCCTCCGCGCTCAGCAACCAGGCCAGCGCCACGCCGCCAAGCATCACCGCAAAGGCGTTCACCGACTGGAATAATGCGGTGGGTACCTGCCACGACAACCAGCGTCGATCGACGAAATGATCGATAAACAGGCTAATCGAACTGCCGCCCTGCTGAGCAAATGCCCAAAACAGCGTACCCACCAGCATCAGTATGACGATCTGCCACAGCGCACGCCGCTGCGCCGCATCCACCCGCCACAGAATGCGCGCCACCAGCGTTACCGCAGCCAGGCACACCAGAACCAGCAAATAACCGGCCAGGTCGTGAATAAACAAAAAGGTAAACAGCAGCGGCGACAGCAACAATGCAATCAGCAGCCAGCCCCAATGCGGCAAACCACCCGTTTTGCTGCGCATCAATGCGACATTGGCGCCACGGGTATGCTGAAAATGGCGGCTGCCGGACAGAAATATCATTAGACCGGCAAACATGCCGATACCCGCCAGGGCAAAGCCAACGTGCCAACCGTAATGCTCCGCCGCCAGTCCACAGGCGATCGGCGCCAGGATCGAGCCGACGTTGCCCGCAGCGTACAACAGCGAAAATCCCCCTTCGCGGCGCGGATCGTGCGGTTGATACAGCTCGCCCAGCAGGCAGCTGATATTGGATTTGAACAGGCCATAACCGCAGACGATAATCGCCAGCGCCAGATACAGCGACTGGCTGGAAACCGCGCTCAGACCAAGAACCACGTGGCCGAGCGTCATCAGCGCCGCACCGGCAACCACCGCGATGCGATTGCCCAGCAGGCGATCGGCAAGCCAACCGCCGAGAATCGGCGTAACATAAACCAGAGAAGCGTAGGCGCTGTAGAGATTGATGGCATGGCTGTCAGAATAGCCGAGTTGGTGGGTCAGATAGAGAATAAGTAACGCACGCATGCCGTAAAAGCTGAAATATTCCCAAATTTGTATCGCTACGACATAGTAGATTGCGCGCGGCTGTGAGGGTGTTTTCATGGTTTTCTCCCATCAGTCGATGAACTGCACGGCAAAAGGGAAGCGCGAACGCTTCCCCTCTGTACCCGTCATCATCACGCTGCCCTCACGTTGCCTGCACTTTTACGCTTCATGGACTTGCGTCTATTCATCGCCAGTGTTCTCAGCCGCCTTGATGCATCGTCAACCATGTCGGGTACCGCTGGCCTTACTTATCGTTTTTCAAAACCTTAACGGTGTAGCGGCCATCCGCCTGCCGGTAGGCACCGTGGATATCGGTTTCGAAGCCCGGATAATGCGCGCCGATTTCGCACAGCATTTGCAGGAACTCCAGTACCGGCCGGCTTTCTTCGGTCAGCATTTCACCTGGCATGACCAACGGCACACCTGGAGGGTATGGCAGAATCATGTTGGCATTGACCTTGCCAACCATATCTTCCAGATACACTTCCTCAACCTCGCCATGCAGTTCTTTCTGGAATGCCTGATACGGGTTCATCACCATGGTTGGCAACACCTCGAAGGCGCGGTACATCAGATCCGGCAGGTTATGCTGCTCTACCAGTTGGTGGATATTGCGCGCCAGATCCTGAATGCGCATGTTTTCATAGAATTCAGGCGCTTCCTGATACAGCGACGGCAGCATGTTTTTCACCCGCAGGTTCAGATCGAACGAGCGTTTGAAGTCGGTCATGGCACGCAGCAGGCTGAGCGCCTTGGTTTTGTCGATGCCGATACTGAACAGGAACAACAGGTTATACGGACCGGTTTTTTCAACGATAATGCCGCGTTCATCCAGATACTTGGCCACAATACTGGCCGGGATGCCGAACGATTGCATCGTCCCTTCCTTGCTCATCCCTGGCGTCAGAATGGTCACCTTGATCGGGTCGAGATACATATGCTCGTTATCGATGTTTTTGAACCCGTGCCAGGCGCTGTCTGAACGCAGCGACCAGCATTCCGGCTCATCGATATGCTCCGGCTGCCAAACGTCAAAGAACCAACCGTCAGACTCAACGTTCAGTCGTTTGATCTCCTTGCGGAAGCGGATGGCACGTTCAATCGAACCGTTGATCAGACGCTTACCGGCATTGCCCTTCATCATCGCCGCAGCGGTTTCGGTCGACGCCACGATGCCGTAATGCGGTGAGGTGGTGGTGTGCATCATATAGGCTTCATTGAAGGTTTCTTCGTTGATGTCGCCCTTCACGTGGATCATCGATGCCTGTGAGAATGCCGCCAGCAGTTTATGGGTGGACTGGGTTTCATAAATCACCTTGCCTTCCACACGGCCGCCGCTCATACCACACTTGCCTTTATAAATCGGGTGGAAATTGGTATACGGCACCCAGGCAGAATCGAAGTGAATGGATTTAACGTCCAGGGTGTTTTTAATAAAATCGGTGTTATATAGCAGACCATCGTAGGTCGAGTTGGTGATCACCGCATGCACCGGCCAGGTCGCGTTTGGCGTTTCTTTTACCCGTTTGGCGATGGTAGCGCGGCTGAACTCGCTCTGCGGGATGCCGCCGAGAATGCCGTAGGCATTACGGGTTGGTCGGAAGTAGATCGGCGTGATGTCGCTCATCATCATCAGGTGCGTCAGCGATTTATGGCAGTTACGGTCAATCAGCACCGTGCTGCCCGCCGGCGCCGAGTACATGCCGACGATTTTGTTGGCGGTAGAGGTGCCGTTGGTCACCATGTAGCTGCGTTCGGCGTTGAACACACGGGAAATATACTCCTCTGCTTCTTTGTGCGGGCCGGAGTGATCCAGCAGCGACCCCAGTTCCGATACCGAAATAGACACGTCAGACTTCATGGTATTGGCGCCAAAGAAATCATAAAACAGGCTGCCGACCGGGCTTTTCTGAAACGCGGTGCCCCCCATGTGACCAGGGGTACAGAAGGTGTATTTGCCTTCTCGCACGTATTTGAACAGTGCCTTGGTCAGCGGCGGCAGAATGGTATCGATGTATTCATCGGTGTTTTGCTTGATTTTGGCAGCAATGTCCTGCGCCGCGCCCAGCGCGTATTCAAAGAAACGTACCTGCATGCGCAGATCGTTCAGACTGACGTCGAGCGTCGAGTAGGTATTGGCAAAGGCGTAAAGCGGCATGTATTCATTGAGCTGGCTGATTTCTTCACACAACTCCAGATTGTATTTATCCCAGTCGAAAATCACCCCGCACAGACGGGCATTATTTTCGATCAGTTTGAGCAGGTCTTCGCGATCGTTAGGATAAACGATGCGGAAATCCAGTCCTTCCAACGCCTGATGCAGTTCACGGATCGGCTCTTCTTTAAAGTAGACACCCATGTGATTCATGATGGCGATAACGTTCATAAGCATTTCTCCTGGCAAAGCAAGCCGCTTCCCATCACGAGACAGGTCGGAAAGAAGAGGCTGGGGTAATATCGGTCGGTCAGAGGCGGTGGATCAGTGCGCTTTGGCCGCTGCGTTGTCTTCAAGGGCCGCCGCGTTGGCAACCTGACGGGTATTCATTTTCCGGGCGTAGAACATCAGGATGATCAGGCTGACGATAAAGGTGCCGGACAGTTCGAACGAATTGGCACCCATCAAGGCGATGAAGCAGAAACCACAGCCGCAGATGGAAGCGATCAGACTCAGCAGGTTGCGAACGTTGACGCCTTCGAAGCGAATCAGGTCTACGCATGAGTAGAAGTAAGGCAGCATGGTCAGCAGTACCGCGATGCCGGTCAGTTCACCAAACAGGTCGGATGCCTTGCCGCCGTTGGAGCTCATCAGGGTGATCAACACCATCAACGCGGTCATTTTGCAGCTGGCCAGCAGCAGGCCTTTCTTCGGTATGCCGTTTTTATCCAGTTCGCCATACACTTTCGGGAAGTTACCGTCATTGGCTGCGCGAACCCCGGCCTGGCCTACCAGCATCATCCACGAGCCCAGCGAGGTCAGGCAGGCGAAGGCGGTGAAGGCAGAAACCATTGGCGCAGCCCAACCGCCCATAATGGTGGACGCACTGATGGCGAACGGTGCGCCGCTGGCGGCCATTTGGCTGGCAGGGTACATGCCGCTCAATACCTGGGTGGCGGCGATATAGATAATGCCGGCCAGACCGGTACCCAGCATGGTGGCCAACGGTACGGTGCGTTTCGGATTTTTTACCATGCCGGTGCTGACCGCAGCGGATTCCACGCCGATGAAGGCCCACAGGCACAGCAGGATACTTTTGACCACCGCGTGACTGTCAGTGGTTGTGGAGGTATTCCAGTTCGCCTGATAGGTAGCGACGTCAAACCAGTGCCAGCCGGCAATGGCGGTCACTACAATCGGGATCAGCACCAGCACCAGCCCGAGTGTGGTCAAACGGCTGACCCAGGATCCGCCTAGCAGATTGACAAAGGTAAATACCCAGACGATGGCGATACAGGCAATACCTGCCGGTACCGGATTATTCAGCGCGGGGAAGAAGGTGGAGAGGTAGGAAACGGCGGTAATGCCGATGGCCAGATTGCCAATCCAGTTGGCATGGTAATACAGCACGCCGGTCTGGAAGCCGAAGGCCGGCGATATTTCCCCGGCATAGGCAATAGGACCACCCTGCTGTGGGTTTTTAGTCGCAAGCCGGGCATAAACATAGGCCAACGACATCGCACCAATAATAGATATCACCCAGCCCCAAATGGCAATGGAGCCGATACTTGCCAGGTTCGCGGGTAATAACGCAATCCCGCTCCCCATCATATTCCCGGCGACCACGCCGGTGCAGGCAATAAGCCCTATCTTCTTGGATGAAGCCATGTCTGTTCTCCTGAGTGTCATTTTTTATAAGACGGGGCGATAAACCAACCATCAGCACCCCGACTTGATGCTCAGAATGTTAAACAGACGAGAATATAAAATCCTAAAGATAAAGTGATATTACGCTCATGTTCATACAAATGATAACTTGAGGTTTCGCAGTAACATATAAAGATGCCAAGCGCATATCAAGAAAAGGTAAACAGCCAACAAAAACAGCATATTAGTTAAGTTAAAAAAATTAACAAATGAAAAAAACAACAATCTACCAGACGCTTATTAAATTACATAACGACAACAAAACGCCACAATAAATATAACGCTCTCGGCAGCGCTGCGCTCGTCGAGAGCCATGATAAGGTCATTTATCGGCGTCGTAATGAGCTAAATAAGGAACAACGGCAGAAATTGAGGTTTGGAATATGCCATTTGTTATCCAATGCAAGGTGTTTTCCCCAGGGCGCAAATTGAAAGCGGTGATATAAGAATCTGCTGCTAAATGATTTCGCCCCTGCATTTCATAAACCTTGCCCAGCAGAACATAATTAATCCATGACATTTGCATGTCGATAGCCTTATTTATTGATCGGTAGGCGTCGTCGATTCTCCCCTGCCCCAGCGCTTCCACGGTATATATCTGCTGCAAGATAGGACTGTCTTGCAATTGCGGTAGGCCTTCCAGCCGCTTGATTTCATCACGCAGTTGCTGCGACTGCTGGCTGTCAAACGGTTGATATGAGTTTCTTAATACGTCAACCAGCGCTTTTTCTGCCCCGCTATAGACAAAATCAGGCGCGCTTTTCATCAGCGCGCTGAGCAGTTCGCTGGCACGCGTCAGGGAATCTGCGTCTCCCTGAATCAGCAGCTGATGCGCCTGATAAAACTGCTGCAAGGCCGGCCCCTGCTGCGGAAGTACAGCGTTCAGACGCTTTAGCAACTGCGGCGGCCACGGCTGTTTCAGCGCCACCGACATACTGTTTAGCAAATCGGCCTGGATCTTGAGCTGATTGTCCGTAGTAATAAAGTAACGTTTATCCAGCATGATTGCGCTATCGGCGTTATCCACCAGCTTTACCGACAGGAAGCATTGCTGGGCGCGGTAGTGACGCTGATTGACGAATTCGATGGTCAGCGATTTACCCGAGCTGCTCGGCCCGCCGTAGTTATAGTTGGTGTGATCGTGAACCAAAAAGGTGGAGTAGGTATTGAGCGAATCGGCAATCAGTTCACTGAGGCCAACCACGTAGGAAAGCTGCGGCATCCAGTTGCTACAGCTGTTGCCACCCTGAATGCGGATATCGATATCACGCGGATTAAGCAGCATCGGCATGGTTGCCACCGGCACCCGCGGCGACAAGGTAGCAATACCGACAAACGCCACGCAGGCGCTGAGTGCGGCCAGGAAGCTCAACCATACCCAAAATGGCGAGCGTTGATAAAATCGCGTGCCGCTACGCGCCGATTCGACCGGTTTTGCCGTCGGCCGTGGCGGAATATAGTCTTGCACCTCATCCTCGCCGCCATCTTCCGGCTCATGGGTAATTACTGCCACCTGCGGCGCTGCCGGCGGCGGTAGCTCACCTTCTTCACACCACATGACCTGTGCAGCCAGCTTATAACCACGCTTAGGCACGGTGACAATATATTCACGACCGTTGCCGTCACCGTCTTTCAAATACTTGCGCAGTTCGGAAATGCTCTGCGTCACCACATGATTGGTGACGATATTGCGTTTCCAGACGTTATCGATCAGTTCATCACGACTCAGCACCACGTCCGGATGCTGAGCAAAATAGAACAACATATCGATTAAACGTGGCTCCAGCGTCTTCTGACGCCCATCACGGCTGATTTGATTATTTGCTGGAGTAACCAGCCACTCTCCGACGCGAAATACAGGCTGTTGCATGGCGGAAATAACTCAAAGGGGACACGAAGCAAGCGCGCGATGATACCATAACCGCCTGCGACTTGGGCTGCGCCATATCGATTAAGCATTCATTGTTCATATAACTCTAGCGGCAAGCCGTCGGGATCGCTAAAGAATGTGAAGCGCGCCCCGGTATAAGGATCGACGCGTACCGTTTCGCATGCTACGCCGGCAGCCTGTAAATGCGCAATCGACTGCTCGATATCGTCGACGCTAAACGCCAGATGGCGCAGGCCGCAAGCTTCCGGGCGGCTGACGCGCAGCGGTGGTGACGGGAAGGAAAACAGTTCGAGGGTATATTGGCCATTCAGCGCCAGATCGGCCTTCCAGGAGTCGCGCTCCTGGCGATAAAACTCGCCTTGCAGGGTAAAGCCCAGTATCTGGCAATAAAAGTGCTTACTGACGGCATAATCGGACGCAATGATTGCAATGTGATGCACCTGACGTAAAGCCAACATGCTAACTCCTGATGTAAGGTTGGATGAGCTACGTTAGGCGATGAGTCCAACCAAGGTCAATTGGCAAAAGGCCGAATAGCAAAAAGCCCCGCTGAGACGGGGCTTGAAGCAATACCGTAGTTAACCCGGCAGATCTGCCAGCGCCGCACCAAAGTTGATATGTAACACCTGTCCATCCACCACCAGCGCAGGCACGCTTTTTACCCCAGCCCGTTCGGCATCGGCAATATAGGCCGGCTGCTCGCCCAGATGCACCACATTCACTGCGACATCATCACGCAGCAGTGCCAGCAACTGCTGTTCTGCACTCACGCAAACCGGGCAACCGGCATGATAGAAAACGGCTTTAGTCATGTTAATTCTCCTTGTTGTGACCCTGTGGGTAAGTTGACCCTCACCCATTTAGTTTCGAATCAAAACCAAATGCACGATAAGGTCATCCCTGCCGCTTGTCAATATAGTTTTCAATCGATACTATCTAGCGACAATATTGAGGGGATTATGCTGACACTGTTTGATTTGCTGGAACGTCTGAATAGCCTGCAGCGCAGCTGGCTGCGCAGTCATGAGGAGCTGGCCGCCCTGCCGCCGGTGCAGTTGAGTGCGCTGTATTATCTGGCGCGCTGCAATCACTATTCCAACACGCCGATGGCGGTGGCGGATTACCTTGGACTCACCAAGGGTACGGTGTCGCAGTCGCTAAAAAAATTAGAGAGTAACGGACTGATCGCCCGGATGGCGGACGTTAAAGATCGCCGCAGCGTACGATTGCAGCTGACCGACAAAGCGCGTGAATTGATGGACGCGCTGTTTCCACCGGCCTATCTGCGCGAGGCGCAGCAGGCGATGGGCAACGACGGCGATAACCTGTTGGAATTACTGACGCAGTTGCTGCGCCAGTTACAAAAACAAGGCGACGCTGCGCTGTTCGGTGAGTGCCACCGCTGCCGCTACCATCAACGGCGCGAAGGGCACGGCTTTTGCGGCCTGACGCATGAGTCGTTACCGCACGACAGCGAGCGGCTTATCTGTCGCGAGTTTGCCTGAATCACAGCGGATCTTTCAGCACCTTCACCAGATAGCGCCCGTCGTCGGTCAGCTTGGCACCATGAATGTCGGTTTCAAACCCTGGATAACGCTCACCAATCGAACACAGCATCAGCAGAAAATCCAGCACCGCGCGGCTTTCTTCGGTGATCATCTCTCCTGGCATCACCAACGGCACTCCTGGCGGGTATGGCAAGATCATGTTGGCCGCCACTTTGCCGATCAGTTGATCTATTTCACAGGTTTCAACGTTGCCGCGCACCTGCTGCTGGAACATCTGATGTGGGGTCAGACACATCTGCGGCAAAACGTCGAACGCGCGTTGCATCAGGCGCGGCAAGTCGTGCTGGCAAATCAGCCGATGGATGCCGGCGGCCAGATCCTGGACGCGCATATTGCGGTAGAAGTCGGGGTCTTCAGCGTATAGATCCGGCAGCATGTTCTTCACCCGCAGGTTAAGATCGAAAGCGCGTTTAAAATCGGTCAAACCGCGCAACAGGCTCATCGCCTTGGTTTTATCAATACCGATGCTGAACAGAAACAGCAGGTTATAGGGACCGGTTTTTTCTACCACGATACCTCGCTCGTCGAGATACTTGGCCACCAGCGCCGCCGGAATACCGCTTTCCGCCAACCCGCCCAACTCATTCATGCCGGGTGTCAAAATGGTCACCTTGATCGGATCGAGGAACAGATGATCGCGGTCGGTGTTGCCGAAACCATGCCAGTTTTCGTCTGGCGACAGCGCCCAGCATTCGGCCTGATCGATCTCCTCTGGTTGCCAGATGTCAAAGAACCAGCCGTCGCTTTCCGCTCGCAACCGCTGCACCTCACGGCGGAAATGCAGCGCGCGCTCTACCGAGCGGTTGATCATGCGCCGCCCCGGATTGCCGCGCAGCATCGCCGCAGCGGTTTCCATCGATGCCACAATGCCGTAATGCGGCGAGGTGGTGGTGTGCATCATATAGGCTTCATTGAAGGTGCCTTCATCGTAATCCCCCTTGATATGTATCATCGAGGCTTGGGAGAACGCCGCCAATAATTTGTGCGTCGACTGGGTTTCGTAGATCACCTTACCGGCGATACGCTCGCCGCTCATACCGCTCTTGCCGGCATAGATGGGGTGAAAATTGGTGTAAGGCACCCAGGCGGAGTCAAAATGGATCGACGGCACCTCCAGCGTCTGCTTGATAAAGTCGGTGTTGTACAGCAGGCCGTCATAGGTGGAATTGGTGATCACCGCATGCACCGGCCAACTGGCATTGGCGGTTTCTGCAATGCGACTGCTGATACTCTCCCGGCTGAACTCCCGACGTGGGATGCCGCCGAGAATACCGTAGGCATTACGCAGCGGGCGCAGGTAAATCGGTACGATATCGCTCATCATCAACAGATGGCACAGTGACTTGTGGCAGTTGCGGTCAATCAATACCGTGCTGCCCGCCGGCGCCGCGTACATGCCGATAATCTTGTTGGCCGTCGAGGTGCCGTTGGTCACCAGATAGCTCTGCTCGGCGTTAAAGGTCCGGGCGATATACTCCTCGGCCTCCAGGTGCGGGCCGGTATGATCGAGCAGCGAGCCCAGTTCGGTCACCGAAATCGACACGTCGGCCTTTAGCGTATTGGCGCCAAAGAAGTCATAGAACAGACAGCCGACCGGGCTTTTCTGGAACGCGGTGCCTGCCATATGGCCAGGCGTACAAAAGGTGTATTTTCCTTCCTTGACGTAGGTGAACAGCGCCTTGGTCAGCGGTGGCGTGATGGTATCCACGTATTCGTCGGTGTACTGGCGGATGCGCTGGGCGATATCCTGCGCCGCATTCAGGCCGTACTCAAAGAAATACAGCACCATGCGCATTTCATGCAGGCTGACGTCGAAGGTGGAATGGGTGTTGATGAACGCATACAGCGGCAAGTATTCATTCAGCTCGTTGATTTCGCTGCACAGTTCCAGACTGTACTCGTCCCAGTCGAAAATCACGCCGCAGATGCGCGCATTGTGTTCAATCAGCTTTAGCAGGTCTGCACTGCCTTGCGGATACACCAGTTGAAACCCCATGACAGACAGCGCCTGGTGCAGCTCGCGTATCGGTTCATCTTTGTAGTAAACGCCCATCGGGCTCATGATCGCGATAATATTCATCGTGCTGCTCCTGTCAGTAAACGGCCAATACAACCTTATAAAGCATAAAGCAAAATAGGCAGACATAAAAAAACCGCCCGGAGGCGGTTTGGTGTGGCAGGCGCTTATCAGCAGTAGCCGTAGTTCATCAGGCGCTGATAGCGGCGATTGAGCAACTCTTCGGTGTTCAACCCGTCGAGATCGGTCAGATCGGCCAGCAGTTGTGCCTTCAACGATGCGGCCATCGCCGGTACGTCGCGATGAGCCGCGCCCAGCGGTTCCGGGATCACCGAATCAATCAGCTTCAGTTCTTTCAGACGCGGCGCGGTGATGCCCATCGCTTCTGCGGCGATTGGCGCTTTGTCAGCGCTTTTCCACAGAATCGAGGCGCAGCCTTCCGGCGAGATCACCGAGTAGGTGCTGTACTGCAGCATATTCACTTTGTCGCCAACGCCGATCGCCAACGCGCCACCGGAGCCGCCTTCGCCGATAACCGTACAGATCACCGGTACCTGTAGACGCGACATCTCACGCAGGTTGCGAGCAATCGCTTCCGACTGGCCGCGCTCTTCTGCACCCACGCCCGGATAGGCGCCCGGGGTGTCGATGAAGGTGATGATCGGCATATTAAAGCGTGACGCCATTTCCATCAGGCGCAGCGCCTTGCGGTAACCTTCCGGTGCCGGCATACCGAAGTTGCGGCGGATTTTCTCTTTGGTTTCACGGCCCTTCTGATGTCCGATGATCATCACCGGCCGACCGTCCAGACGCGCGATTCCACCGACGATCGCCTTGTCATCGGCATAGGCGCGGTCGCCGGCCAACTCTTCGAAGTCGGTAAAGATGTGTTTGATATAATCCAGGGTGTAAGGACGGCGCGGGTGGCGTGCCAATTGGGCAACTTGCCAGGCCCCAAGATCGGAAAAAATCTTGCGCGTCAGCTCAACGCTCTTTTCACGCAGGCGCTGAACCTCTTCGTCCAGATTAATATCTAATTTTTCGTCTTGACGGCTGACTGCAGTCAGCGAGTCAATTTTCGCTTCCAGCTCTGCAATCGGCTGTTCAAAATCAAGAAAATTCAGACTCATAGCATTCCTATTTTAGTCAAATTCCAGTTCCACCTGCTCATTGCCTACCAAAGTCCGCAAATCTATCAACAAGCGGTCGGTGGGCGTCACGCGCCAGGTTGCGCCAAAACGCAGCTTGGCCCGCGCGTCGATCCGTTGATAGTAGAGATGCACTGGAATCGTCCCCGAGCGATGGGGTTCCAACGACTGACGGAGACGGTTCAAAAGCTGGTCATCAATTTGCCTGTCAGTCAGCGAGATAGCAAGCCCGCGAGCGTATTTTTCACGTGCTTCGCTGATGTCCATTAGCTCACGGGCGGTCATTTTAAGTCCGCCGCTAAAGTCATCAAAGCTGACCTGTCCACTGGCAATCAGGATACGGTCTTTTTCCAACAAATGCTGGTATTTTTCCAACGCATCGGTGAAAAGCATCACTTCCAGACGCCCGGAACGGTCATCCAGCGTACAAATCCCGATGCGATTGCCGCGCTTGGTGACCATTATCCGCGCAGCGACCACCAAGCCAACGGCGGTGGTCATTTTGCCCCGATCCGTCGGGTGCATGTCTTTCAAACGCTGGCCACCGGCGTAACGTTCGATTTCCTTAAGGTACTGGGTGATCGGATGGCCGGTCAGATACAGCCCCAGCGTCTCCCGCTCACCGTCCAGTACCACCTGCTCTTGCCACGGGGCAACGTTGGCATAAGATTGCTCAACCTGCTCCGGCGCTTCCGCCAGCACGCCAAACATATCAACCTGGCCGATGGCCTCGGCTTTGGCATGCTGATCTGCCGCTTTCAACGCATCACCGAGCGAATTCATCAGCGCAGCACGATGCGGTCCCAGGCGATCAAACGCCCCAGACATGATCAGCTTTTCCAGAATGCGGCGGTTCAGCTTTTTGATATCAGAACGCGCGCAAAGGTCGAACAGATCCTTGAAGTAACCCTGTTCGCCGCTGTTGCGCGCTTCAATAATAGCTTCAATTGGCCCCTCACCCACACCTTTAATCGCGCCGATACCGTAAACGATTTCGCCGTCGTCATTGACGTGGAAGTGATATTGACCGCTATTGATGTCCGGCGGCAGGATTTTTAGCCCCATCCGCCAGCACTCGTCCACCAGCCCTACCACCTTGTCGGTGTTGTCCATGTCGGCGGTCATCACCGCCGCCATAAACTCGGCCGGGTAGTGCGCCTTCAGCCACAGCGTCTGATAAGACACCAGCGCATAGGCCGCGGAGTGGGATTTGTTAAAGCCGTATCCCGCGAACTTCTCAACCAGATCGAAGATCTTGATCGACAGTTCACCGTCAATTCCCCGCGATTTCGCTCCATCTTCAAAGCCGCCACGCTGCTTGGCCATTTCGACCGGGTTCTTTTTACCCATTGCACGACGCAGCATATCCGCGCCGCCCAGCGTATAGCCAGCCAGCACCTGGGCAATCTGCATCACCTGTTCCTGATACAGAATGATGCCGTAGGTTGGCTCCAATACCGGTTTCAACGACTCATGCTGCCATTGAATGTCCGGGTAGGAGATCTCTTCACGACCGTGCTTACGGTCGATAAAGTTATCTACCATGCCAGATTGCAACGGCCCCGGACGGAACAGGGCCACCAGGGCGATCATGTCTTCGAAGCAGTCAGGTTTCAGGCGCTTGATCAGGTCTTTCATGCCGCGCGATTCAAGCTGGAACACCGCAGTGGTTTCCGAACGTTGCAGCATATCGAAGCTTTTCTTGTCGTCGAGCGGGATCGCTGCAATGTCAATCGGCGGCAGATCGGTCTTGGCACGCCGCTTGTTGATCATCTCCAGCGCCCAGTCGATGATGGTCAGGGTACGCAGGCCGAGGAAGTCGAACTTCACCAACCCGGCGTATTCCACGTCGTTTTTATCGAACTGGGTAACCGGATGGTTGCCTTCCGCATCGCAATACAACGGGGCGAAATCGGTAATTTTGGTCGGTGCAATCACCACGCCACCGGCGTGCTTACCGGCGTTACGCGTTACCCCTTCCAGCTTGCGCGCCATGTCGATCAGCGCCTTGACCTCTTCGTCCGCTTCGTAGATTTCCGGCAACTGCGGTTCGGCGGCAAAGGCCTTTTCCAGCGTCATGCCCGGATCGGGCGGCACCAGTTTCGAAATGCGATCGACAAACCCGTATGGATGCCCCAGCACGCGACCAACGTCGCGAATTACCGCTTTGGCCGCCATGGTGCCGAAGGTAATAATCTGCGATACCGCTTCGCGGCCGTACATCTCCGCCACGTGCTCAATCACCAGATCGCGTTTTTCCATGCAGAAGTCGACGTCGAAGTCGGGCATCGAAACACGTTCAGGGTTAAGGAAACGTTCGAACAGCAGATCGAACTCCAGCGGGTCGAGATCGGTGATCTTCAACGCATAGGCTACCAGCGAACCGGCACCCGAGCCTCGCCCGGGCCCTACCGGCACGTTGTTATCCTTCGACCACTGGATGAACTCCATTACGATCAGGAAGTAGCCGGGGAACCCCATCTGGTTGATGACCTTCAGTTCGGTATCCAGACGCTCATCGTATTCTGGCCGGCGCTGCGCACGGACTTCAGGATCGGGGAACAGGAACTCCAGACGTTCTTCCAGCCCCTCTTTGGATTTGGCCACCAAAAAGTCTTCGGTAGTCATATCACCGGTTGGGAATTGCGGCAGGAAGTATTCACCCAGACGAATGGTGACATTACAGCGTTTGGCAATTTCAACGCTGTTGATCAACGCTTCGGGAATATCGGCAAACAGCTCGCACATTTCGTCTTCGTTGCGCATATATTGCTGCGGGCTGTAATTGCGCGGACGTTTGGGGTCATCAAGGGTGAAGCCGTCGTGAATCGCCACGCGGATTTCATGGGCGTCGAAGTCATCTTCGACCAGGAAACGCACATCGTTGGTCGCCACTACCGGTAAATCACGCTCGTTTGCCAGGGCTACCGCAGCGTGCAGATAGTTTTCTTCATCCGGCCGCCCGGTGCGGATCAGTTCAAGGTAGTAGTTATCAGGGAAATACTGCTGATAGAACGCCAGACATTGCTCGACCTGCGCGTGGTTGCCGCGCAGCAGAAATTTGCCAACGTCGCCCATCCGCCCGCCGGACAGCAATATCAGCCCTTCTCGGTGCTCTACCAGCCAGTCACGGTCAATGATCGGACCGGCGGCGCCGTAACCGCGTTGATAGGCGCGGGAGATCAGCAACGTCAGATTCTGATAGCCGTCGTTGTTGGCGGCCAGTACGGTCAGCTGCGCCAGCTCATCGCCCAGCACATCGCTTTGCACGTTGAAATCCGCGCCGATGATCGGCTTGATACCGGCACCGTGAGCGCTGCCATAAAACTTGACCAGACCGCACAGATTGGTGAAATCGGTGATTGCCAGGGCCGGCATGGCTAACGCAGCGGCTCTTTTCACCAACGGCCCGATTTTGGCGAGCCCATCGATCATCGAGTAGTCGCTGTGAACGCGTAAGTGAATAAAACGGGGTTCGGCCATATCCTGATACCAGAAATGTGTGAATGTCATAACATGGCGTCAAGCCGCAGTCAGGGTATTTGCCATCCTGTTGCGGGGTAACGCACGTTACATTTTATTCAGCAAAAGGTGCGGCTTCCAGCGCTCTTCTTACCGGTGCAAAACTGCGTCGATGATGCTGCGTCGCACCATGCTGCGCCAGCTTTTCCAAATGGAACGCGGTCGGATAGCCTTTATGCTGGGCAAAGCCGTAAGCCGGGAACGACAGATCCAGCTCGGCCATTTCGCGATCGCGCGTCACCTTGGCCAGAATCGACGCGGCACTGATTTCGGCAACCCGGCTGTCGCCCTTCACTACCGCTTGCGAGCGCATCGGCAGTTTTGGGCAACGGTTGCCATCTATCAGCACCAGATCTGGCGTTATCGCCAAGCCGGCCACCGCCCGCTGCATCGCCAGCATCGTGGCGTGCAGAATGTTCAAACTGTCGATTTCAGCAGGTTCTGCTCGTCCAAGGCTCCAGGCCAGGGCTTTTTCGACGATTTCGTCGTACAGCGCCAGTCGACGTTTTTCACTCAGCTTTTTGGAATCGGCCAGGCCAACGATAGGACGTGCAGGATCGAGGATCACCGCAGCGGTCACTACCGCACCGACCAACGGGCCGCGCCCGACCTCGTCTACGCCGGCGATACATTGCGCCGTCGGATAAACAAAGGGTTCAATCATGCTAATGCCAGCTCCAACACAGCCTGGGCGGCCTGTTCGTCAGCGCCACAGCGAATGCTCTGGTGCAATTCAAGGAAGGTCTGTTTCAACTGCTCCGCTTGCGGGCTGTCCTCCAGCAGAGGCAACAGCGCGGCGGCCAGCTTGTCCGGCACACAGTCATGCTGCAACAGTTCGGTAACGATTTCGCGCCCGGCCAGCAGGTTTGGCAATGAGACATACGGGGTTTTCACCAGCCGCTCCGCCAGCCAAAAGGTAAACGGCTTCATGCGGTAACCTACCACCATCGGGCATTTTGCCAGCATGCACTCCAGCGCGGCGGTACCCGACGCCAGCAGCGCGGCGTCGCTGGCCAGCATCGCCTCGCGCCCCTTGCCGTCAAGCAAATGCGCCGGCAGTTCCGGCGCCACGTCCGCCTTGATGCGTTCAAACTGTTCACGCCGTTTGGCATTGACCAGCGGAACGACGATCTCCAGGTCAGGATAGCGCGTGCGCAGCAACTGGGCGGTTCGAAGAAAATCCGCGCTGAGCATTTCCACCTCCGCACCGCGACTGCCCGGCAACAGCGCCAGACAGCGGGCCTGGGGATCGATGCCCAATGCGGCGCGCGCCGCCAGTTTATCCGGCTGCAACGCCATGGCATCGGCCATGGTGTGGCCGATAAAGCGGCAGGGAACGTTGAAACGATCGTAAAACGCTTTTTCAAAAGGGAGAAACGCCAATACCAGATCGGTCGCTTTGCCAATTTTGAAAACGCGCTTTTGACGCCAGGCCCATACTGACGGGCTGACATAATGAATGGTGTGAATACCACGTTGCTTCAGACGCCCCTCCAACGTGATGTTAAAGTCAGGCGCATCAATGCCGACGAAGACATCAGGGGCAAGCTCGCTAAAGCGGCGGGTAAGATCCTTGCGGATCTTCAACAGGCGAGGCAAGCGCTCAAGCACTTCCACGATGCCCATCACCGCCAGCTCTTCCATTTCATACCAGGCTTCACACCCTTCGGCCTGCATCAACGGGCCGGCAACGCCGACAAAGCGCGCGTCCGGGTGTTTTGCCTTGAGCGCACGGATCAATCCGGCGCCAAGAATATCACCGGATGTTTCGCCGGCGACCAAACCGATAGTCAATGGACGCATAGACATGGGTTAGCGAATGATACCGCGGGTGGAACGACTAAAGAAATCGAGGTATTGCTGTACTACCGGCTGCTGTTGCGCCAAGGCTTCGATTTCCGTTTTCGCTTCATCCAGCGTTTTTTCACTGCGATAAAGAATCTTGTAGGCATTGCGAATCGCCTGCATTTCATCTTTATCAAATCCACGGCGTTTCAGGCCCACGGCGTTAACGCCGAATGGCGTGGCGTGGTTACCTTGTGCGATGACAAAAGGAGGCACGTCCTGTGCAACACCGGAGCAACCGCCAACCATCACGTGCGCGCCGATAATGCAGAACTGGTGGATCGCCGTCATACCGCCGATGATCGCATGATCGTCAATTTCCACATGTCCCGCCAGCGTGGCATTGTTGGCAAGAATGCAGGAATTACCCACCACGCAGTCGTGAGCAACGTGTACGTTGACCATCAGCAGATTGTCATTGCCCACTTTGGTTACGCCGTTACCCTGCGCTGTGCCGCGGTGGATGGTGACGCTTTCGCGAATGCGATTGCGATCGCCGACTTCGACACGCGTAGGTTCACCTGCGTATTTCAGATCCTGGTTCACTTCGCCGATGGAAGCAAACTGGTAGATCTGATTGTCGCGACCAATCTTGGTAATGCCATTGACCACAACGTGCGACTTCAGCACCGTGCCCTCGCCGATTTCCACCTGCGAGCCGACATAACTGAAGGGACCGATATGCACGCTAGCGCCGATAACGGCGCCTTCTTCAACAATTGCGCTTGGGTGGATAAAGGCGGTTTTGTCTATCACGGATTATGCCTCCCGGCTGCGGGCACACATCATGGTTGCTTCGCAGACAATTTTACCGTCAACGGTCGCCACGCCTTTAAAGCGCGTCAGACCACGGCGGGTTTTCTCGAAAGTGACTTCCATGATCATCTGATCGCCAGGCACCACAGGGCGCTTGAAGCGCGCTTCGTCGATACCGGCAAAGTAATACAGCTCGCCCGGTTCCAGTTTACCCACGCTTTTGAATGCCAGAATGCCGGTGGCCTGCGCCATGGCTTCCAGGATCAATACGCCCGGGAAAATCGGTTTACCAGGGAAGTGCCCCTGGAAAAACGGTTCGTTTACGGAAACGTTCTTCACCGCACGCAGATATTTATGCTCTTCAAACTCAAGTACACGGTCAACCAGCAAGAATGGGTAACGATGAGGGAGCAGTTCCAAAATTTCTGCAATATCTAGAGTATGAGTGTCGATAGTCAAAATACTCTTCCTGTCTCTAAAATCTGATGGCATCAACAACACGGCCTGCGTTGACCCCAAAAAGGAGATCATCAGGCAGGCCGCAAATTAACAACTATTTGCGCTTTTGGCCGCCGTAGAGCGGCCAACGCGTTTCGTTTTTCTACCCAGTAAGGCTCAGGCGGACGGCAGTGATTAGTCTTTTCCGACTTTTCGTTCGACAGCTTTTAAGCGTTTGCTAATCTCATCGATATTCATCACCAACGCGGCGGTTTTACGCCAAACTTTGTTGGGTTGTAACGGAATGCCCGAAGAGTATACCCCAGGTTGGGTGATTGGTCGCATAACCATTCCCATTCCTGTCACTACCACCTTGTCGGCAATTTCCATGTGACCATTAATCACACTGGCGCCACCGATCTGGCAATAGCGGCCAATTTTCAGGCTGCCGGCCATGATAACGCCGCCGGCAACGGCAGTATTCTCACCAATCACCACGTTATGTGCAATCTGGCATTGGTTGTCAATGATAACACCATTCCCGATATGAGTGTTATCCAGGGCACCGCGATCGATGGTGGTACATGCACCAATCTCAACGCGATCGCCAATAATTACCGTGCCCAGCTGGGGAATTTTAATCCAGTTGCCACGTTCGTTGGCATAACCGAAACCATCAGCGCCGATTACCGTGCCGGACTGAATCAGGCACTGCTGCCCGATGACCACCTCATGATAAACGGTAACGTTGGCCCATAGACGCGTACCTGCGCCAATGGATGCATTCTTGCCGATAAAACACCCGGGGCCGATAACCACGTTATCGCCGAGTACGGCACCCGACTCAATCACCGCATTGGCACCGACGGCAACATGCTCACCAAGCTGCGCGTCAGGAGCAATCACCGCGCTCGGCGCGATATCCTGAGCCGGAGCCGGCGTGGTGTCCATCAGTTGCGCCATGCGCGCGTAGGTCAGATAAGGATTCTTCACCACCAGCGCCGCGCTGCGGCAGTGTGGCAAATCTGCTTCGGTCAGCACCACGGCGCTGGCCTGGCAGGAGGACAACCGCTCTTGATAACGGCTGTCTGACAAAAACGTGATTTGGCCCGCTTGTGCCGAATGCATAGAAGCAATGCCGGTGATGACGAGATCGCCATCACCGTGCAATTGTGCATCCAACTGCTGTGCTAAATCAGCCAGTCGAATTGAAGGCATGTTGTTATTTAACCTGTTTCAGCACGTCAGCAGTGATATCTTTTGAAGTGCCTGCATAAGCAACGGCGTTAGCGTCGATCACGACGTCATAGCCTTCTTTGCTGGCAACAGATTTCACTGCATCCTGAATACGGCTCAGGATTTTGTTACGTTCTTCCATTTGACGACGACGGTTGTCCTGCTCGAAAGCCTGGGCTTTCTGAGAGAACTGCTCGCGTTGAGCCATCACGTCTTTTTCCAGCTTGCTGCGTTCGCTTGCCTTCATGGTAGAACCGTCACGCTGCAACTTCTGCATTTTGGTTTGCAGGCTGCGTTCCATGTTCTGGAGTTCGCCCGCGCGGCCCTTGAATTCGTTTTCCAATTGTTTAGCAACGGTTTCACGTGCTGGCAACTGTTGGAAAATGCTGGAAACGTTGACGACAGCAATCTTGTCAGCTGCCTGAACGCCCGCTGAAGCAGCCATTGCTAAACCGAGGCCTGCGGCACACAACCACTTTTTCACTATAAACTCCTTACCATCACCCGTTTGTGTCATATGACACTTGAAATACACAATCTGCCAGACTTATCTCAAGACACAATGAGACTTATCTCTCTCTGCTCCGCCGACGGTCTGGCACCTGTGATTCTTAACTACAGCTAAACCCAAAGATGAGCCCCGTTACCAGGTCTTACCAATGTTAAACTGGAACTGTTCGGACTTGTCGCCTTCGTAATCCTTGAGCGGATTGGCATAAGAGAACACCAACGGCCCAAGCGGTGACATCCACTGCAATGCGATACCGGCAGAAACGCGGATGTTACCCGGTTTGCTGTAGTCTGGTATGTCGAAACCTGCGGTTTGACTCTTCTCCCAGTTGGTATCCCACACGGTACCCGCATCGACGAACAGCGAGGTGCGCACCGAGTTGGCATACTTCTCGCTGATAAATGGCGTTGGGGTAATCAGCTCCATGCTGGCCACCGCCATCGCGTTACCGCCCACCGCATCATCGGAACCACAAATCTTGGTGCCGTTGCTGCAGCTATAGGAGTTGGAATTGTAGTACACCGCCTTCGGACCAATGGTATTGGACTGGAAGCCACGCACGGTGCTTGAACCACCGGCATAGAAGTTCTCGTAGAACGGCATTTCCTTGCCGCCCAGACCGTCGGCATAGCCCAGACGACCACGCCCCAGCAGTACCCAGGTGCGATCGTCGTTGATCGGCACATACTGCACGCTGTCCAGCGTTACCTTGTAGTATTCGTTGTCAGAACCAGGAATGGTGACTTTACCGTTCAAGGTGGTGCGGTTACCGGAAGTCGGGAAGTAGCCGCGGTCCAGATTGTTGTAAGTCCAGCCCAGGTTCAGAGTGAAATCGTCAGCCTTGTAGCTGGCGCGATCCATGGTGTTCGGATTCTGACCCATCGATTCGAGATAACGCCACATGGCGATCTGCGGCTGCATGTCGGACAGGCTGTTATGCACATAACCCAGACCGGCGCGCAACGAGTTGTTCTCGTTGATCGGGAAGCCCAGCGTACCGTCCACACCGTAACTGCTATTGGTATAGTCGGACAGGTCCGCATCATCCGCCTTGAAGTCGTTGTAGAAGATACGACCGCCCAGGCTGACACCGTCAACGGTGAAGTACGGGTTGGTGGCGGACAGTTCCGCATAGGTCTGGTAATCGTTCTTGGTGCCGCTGACGCCCACCGAGTAACCGGTACCCAGCCAGTTGTCCTGCTGCACGCCAACCTGGAAGCTGACGCCGCTTTCGGTACCGTAGCCGACGCCGAAGTTGAAGGTACCCGTATTGCGTTCCTTGACCTTGTAGGTCACGTCAACCTGGTCGGCGCTGCCCGGAACACGCTGGGTTTCAACGTCAACGGTTTCGAAGTAACCCAGGCGGTTCAGACGCTCTTTGCCCTGCTCGACCTGATCGTTACCCAGCCACGCCCCTTCCATCTGACGCATTTCGCGGCGCAGAACGGAGTCTTTACTGGTGTCGTTGCCTTCAAACTTGATGCGACGCACATAGAAACGGTTGCCCGCATCAATATTGACGTGCAGCTTGACGGTCTTGTCGGCGTCGTTGATTTCCGGCTGGGTCTGTACCCGCGGATAGGCATAACCGTAACGGCCCAACATCTTCTTGATGTTGTCTTCCATCTTGGTCACTTTGCTGCCGTTGTACAGTTCGCCCGGCTCGATTTTGGTCAACTGGGCGACTTCGGCCGAATGGCCCGCCAGGTTGCCGTTCACCATCACGTCGGAAAGCTTGTACTGATCGCCTTCGGTAATATTGATGGTGATGTAAATGCCTTTTTTGTCCGGCGTCAGGCTGACCTGGGTCGAATCAATGTTAAAGCGGGCATAACCGCGGTCCAGATAGAAGCTGCGCAGGGTTTCGAGATCGCCCGCCAGTTTCTGCTTCTGGTATTTGCGATCGCCAACCACGTTCCACCACGGCACCTCATCACGCAATTGGAAGCGTGAAATCAGCTCATCGTTGGTGAAGGCATGGTTGCCGACGATGTTGATTTGTTGAATTTTGGCGGAAACCCCTTCCGTGAACACCAGTTTCAGGTCAACACGGTTGCGCGGCAACGGCGTTACCACGGCTTTCACCGAGGCGCTGTATTTACCGACGCTGTAATAGAAGTCTTCCAGACCTTTTTCAATACTGGAGATCGTGGTGCGGTCGAGCGCCTCGCCAACCCGGACGCCAGAGGCTTCCAGATTCTGCTTGAGCATATCGTCCTTCACCGACTTGTTGCCGGAGAAGGTGATGCTGGCTATGGTAGGGCGTTCCTTAACCTGAACGATCAACGTATTACCATCGCGCAGTACGCGCACGTCCTCGAAGTTGCCAGTGGCAAACAAGGCACGGATGGTATTACTGATATCATCGTCAGTGACGGTATCGCCTACGCGAACCGGCATGTTGAGTAACGCCGCACCGACGGCGACCCGTTGCAGGCCTTCGAAATGAATATCTTTCACTACGAACCCGTCTGCACCGTATACGGTGGCGCTGCCAAACAGCAGCGACGCTATGAGCAACTTTTTCATCGCCATCGTTGTTATGCGTTCTTCCTAACCTATCCCCGCCCCTAAAGGCGAGAAAAATCATTGAAAAGTGCAAGACCCATTAACAGCACCAACACGATCGAACCAATGCGGTAGCTGTAGTCCTGTACTCGCTCGGAAACCGGCCCACCCTTCAGCTTTTCTATCGCCAGGAAGAGGAGATGCCCACCATCTAACACCGGTAATGGGAACAGGTTGATGATCCCCAGATTGACGCTAATCAACGCCAGGAACATCAGGTAATACACGAACCCTACCCCGGCTGACGCCCCTGCTCCCTGCGCAATGGATATCGGGCCGCTCAGGTTATTCAGCTTTACATCACCGGTTATTAACTTGCCCAACATGCTGACCGTTAACCGCATCAGCTGCCAGGTTTTGTCCCCGGCCTGATACAACGCCGGGAACGGCCCATACTGGCGAATCGTTTTGTACTCATCCGGCAGTGGCAACACCTTCGGGATAATGCCGGCAAAACCCACGCTTTTCCCTTCGCCCACCGGTTTTGTATCTGGTATCAGCGTCAAAGACAAGGGGGCGCCGTTTCTTTCAACTTCTAAAACCAGCGGTTGCCCGGGGCCGTCGTGAATGCGCTTCACCAGCGTTTGCCAACGACCCAGCAGTTGCCCATCGACTTTAACGATCCTGTCTCCGGCTTGCAAACCCGCTTTTTGCGCCGCAGATCCGGTTTGCACCTCGGCGAGTACCGATTCGATCTGCGGACCACGCGGAATAATGCCCAGCGAGACCACCGGATCCTGCTTGTCCGGCTCAAAGCGCCACTGACGCAGATCCAGGGTTTTATTCACTACCTGCGCCGAACCAAAAGGCGCGACGCCTACCTCGGTTTGCGTATCGCCAATTTTGGTAACCAGCGCCAAACGAACTGATTCCCAATCAGGCGTTTCGATACCATCAACCGATTTTAGTTCCATTCCCGGCGAAATTTGCGCCTGAGCGGCAATGGATTGAGGAGATATTTCGCCAATTACCGGACGGAAACTGGGCACGCCGATGATGAACACCAGCCAGTAGGCAAGGATGGCAAAAACAAAGTTGGCAATCGGCCCGGCGCTGACGATGGCAGCGCGCTGCCAGACGGTTTTGTTGTTGAAGGCCTGATGACGCAGCTCCGGGGCGACCGTCTCGACGCGTTCGTCGAGCATTTTCACATAACCGCCCAGCGGGATCAGCGCAATGACAAACTCGGTGCCATGCCGGTCGGTTCGTTGCCACAGGGCGCGGCCAAAGCCGATAGAGAAGCGTTCAACGCGGACGCCGCAGCGGCGGGCCACCCAAAAGTGCCCGAACTCATGCACGGTGATTAACACACCGAGTGCAATAATAAACGCTACCAGGTTCCAGAGCACGCTGAACATCATCCCTTCACTCCCCGTCAACGACGGATTAAAACACTAACAGCATCAGGCAGGCAAATACAGGCACGGCCGCGGTCAAGCTGTCGATACGATCCAGTACCCCGCCATGGCCAGGTATCAGATGACCGCTGTCCTTGATGCCCGCTTCGCGTTTGAACATGCTCTCAGTCAGATCGCCCAGCACCGATGCCAGCGCTGCAATGATTGAGCAAACCAGCAAGGTGGCCGGTATCACATTCAATGGCGCATAGCGGCCAAACAGCCATGAAATAACGGCCGAGGTCACCAGCCCGCCGATCAACCCTTCCCAGGTTTTTCCGGGCGAGACCTTTGGCGCCAGCTTGTGCTTACCCAGCATTTTGCCGAATACATAGGCGCCTGAATCCGCTCCCCATACCAGCAGCATTACATACAGCAGCCACCAGGCACCGGTGAAATGATTTTGTTCATAACCGAACTGACGCAGCGCCACCATGCCCCAGAAAAAAGGCACGATGGTCAATACGCCAAACAGCAGCCGCAACGGGCGGGAATTACGCCACAGGGCGGCTGAACCTGGATAGAACAGCACCAGCAGCAACGCCGCCAGCCACCAGCCCATCGACGCCCATAACGGCCCACCGACCTGCAGCAGATGTACCGACTGGTGATAGGCAGGTACGCTGAGCATCATCAACGCCAGCAGGAACCCGCAGAGTATCGCCAGCCAGATTCGTTGGGAACGGGAAGCAAAGCCAGCCAACTGGCCCCACTCCCAGGCTGCTAACATGCATACAACCAGCGTTACCAGTGCAAATCCCACCGGCGGCAGCAAAAACAGCGCTGCGATAACGATCGGTATTAAAATCAGAGCAGTTATGAGGCGATACTTCAGCAAAAGTTCCCCCTAGGACGCATTGACGCCGATAGGTGTTGTTCCCCCGAAGCGACGCTCACGTTGTGCAAATGCATTCAGCGCACCTTCAAAGACAAGTTCATCAAAATCAGGCCAGAGTACATCAGTAAAGTAAAGCTCGGCGTAAGCTATTTGCCATAATAAAAAGTTGCTGATGCGGTGCTCGCCACCGGTGCGGATCACCAGATCCACCGGGGTCAGATCGTTCATGCAGACCTGCTCGCTCAGCAATTCTTCATTAATCTGGTCCGGGCGCAGTAAACCTTCCTGCACGCGTTCGGCCAGGTGCTTCACTCCCTGAATGATATCCCAACGGCCGCCGTAGTTGGCAGCAATGTTGAGCGTAAGGCCATCGTTATTTTCTGTCAGCTGCTCGGAACGACGGATCCGCTCCTGCAAACGTGCGCTGAAACGGCTGACATCGCCGATTACGCGCAACCTGACGTTATGTTTGTGCAGGCTTTTTACTTCGCTGTCCAGGGCGCGGACAAAAAGCTCCATTAACGCAGAGACTTCCTGTGCCGGACGATTCCAGTTCTCACTGCTGAAGGCATAAAGCGTGAGCGCATCCAAATGATGGCTGGCAGCAAAGCTAACGGCTCTACGCACCGATTTCACCCCTGCTTTATGACCGAAGACACGTAACTTGCCCTGACGTTTAGCCCAGCGTCCGTTGCCGTCCATAATGATGGCGACATGACGAGGCCCAAAGATGGACGGATTAGCCTCTTGTTGATTTTCGGACGACATAACGCGTACTTATTTCCTCAATAGAAACACAAAAGCTTTTCCGGAGCACAGGCCCTTGCGCGCAAAAAAAGCCGTGTGCCCGACACGGCTTTTCAGTCTGCACGTCCTGAGCATACCGATGATATTCGGAATGCAAATGGCTTTTCGACCGCCAATCAGGCCTTTATTCAACGGCATAACCGTTGGCAGGTGGCGCAGACTATATCACCTCAGCGAGGCCTGAACAAACAGGCCACGGCGGTGCGCGCAATTTACGAACAAAAATGAACCGTATCACCAATCAGGCGCGCAGTTGCCGCACCAGTTCGCTGGCCACGTCACGCGCCTGGCGATCAATGTCTAAGACCGCGTCGACGCACGTCGGTTCCTGCAAAGCCAGACCTTCAACGACTTTTTGGTTAACCGTGGCAATATCGGTAAAGCGAATCTGCGCCTGCAAAAACGCCGCTACCGCCACCTCATTGGCGGCGTTGAGCGCAGTGGTCGCCGCCTGGCCGGCATCACAGGCGGCAATCGCCAGATGCAGGCAGGGATAACGTTCACGCTCGGGCTCGGCGAAGGTCAGCGCGCCAATACGGCAGAAATCCAGGGCAGCGACGCCGGAATTGACCCGCTGCGGATACGCCATCGCATGGGCAATCGGCGTACGCATGTCCGGGGTTCCCAGTTGCGCCAGCACGCTGCCGTCAGCATAACGCACCATCGAATGGATCACCGATTGTGGATGCAGAATCACTTCCATTTGTTCGGCTGAAGCATTGAACAGCCAGCGGGCTTCAATGTATTCCAGACCTTTATTCATCATGGTGGCGGAGTCGACCGAGATCTTGCGCCCCATCGACCAGTTTGGATGGGCACAGGCCTGATCCGGCGTCACCGCGGCAAACTGCGCCAACGGCATAGTACGGAACGGGCCGCCAGAACCGGTCAACACGATGCGTGACACACCATGATCTTCCAATGAAGAGTACCCCAACTGGCGCTGGATGCTCTCAGGTAAACTCTGAAAAATGGCGTTATGTTCGCTATCGAGCGGCAATAACTGGCTGCGGCTCTTGCGTACCGCATCCATGAACAGGCGACCGCAGGTGACCAGCGACTCCTTGTTGGCCAGCAATACCTGTTTACCGGCACGGATCGCCGCCAGCGTTGGCAGCAGCCCGGCAGCGCCGACAATGGCGGCAGTGACCTGATCGACGTCGTCCAGCGCCGCCAGTTCGCACGCTGCCTCCACGCCCGCCAGCACCTCGGTTGCCACGCCGTTTTCCGCCAGGATACGGCGCAATTCCCGCGCGGCGGTTTCATCGGCCATGGCGGCATACGCCGGGCGGAACTCCAGGCATTGCTCTGCCATTACCGCCACATTGCGGCCGGCAACCAGCGCCTTGATGGCGAAACGTTCGGAATTTTCCCTGACAACGGCCAGCGTGCTGGTGCCGACAGAGCCGGTGGAACCAAGAATAGTCAGTTGCTTCATGAGTTCGCTCTGAATAACTGTCTGAGGAGATCGGAGGTGTTCCAGTGTGAAACCTTGTACACCCGTTGTCATGATCTTTCAGTACGATGTAACGGGATCTGCGCCACAAAAAACAAAGCGCCGCCTGGGCGACGCTTGTTTTTTGTGCAAGCCGATTAGAACTCCATCAGCTCTTTTTCTTTGTCTGCCAGAGCGGCGTCGACCAACTTGATATAAGCATCGGTCATTTTCTGAATATCGTCTTGCGCACGACGTTCTTCGTCTTCGCTGATTTCCTTGTCTTTCAGCAGCGCCTTGATCTTGTCGTTGGCATCACGACGAACGTTACGTACCGAAACACGGCCCTGCTCCGCTTCACCGCGCACCACCTTGATCAGGTCCTTACGGCGCTCTTCGGTCAATGCCGGCAGCGGCACGCGAATGTCGGAACCGGCAGACGACGGGTTCAGGCCAAGGTCGGACGACATGATGGCCTTTTCGACCGCCGGGCTCAGCGAGCGGTCAAATACGTTGATTTTCAGCGTACGGGAATCTTCCACGGTGATGCTGGCCAATTGGCGCAGCGGCGTGGCAGCGCCGTAATACTCCACCATGATACCGTCGAGAATGCTTGGCGAAGCGCGGCCGGTGCGGATTTTGCTGATTTGGTTTTTGAATGCTTCAACGCTTTTTTCCATGCGTGTGTCAGCATCTTTTCTGATGTCGTTAATCACGTTGCGAACCCTTGAAAGCTGGTTACTTGGCAGGCCATTTTCCCCTGGGTATTCCACCGCACATCACCGCTGGCTGTAACGTTGATCCTGGCGCTTAACGCTCCAAGCGCCGAAGTTCCGCACTTGCCGACAAGATGCGCAGTGAAATCCTTTGGGTAGGTAATTATAGCCCGTGAATTTTACTCAAGGGGAACAGACGGCGTGGCGCACCGTCACTCCCCGCTAAATCAGGTTGAACGGCAATTATTTGCCGATCAGCGTACCTTCGTTTTCACCCATCACGACGCGGCGCAGCGCGCCCGGCTTGTTCATGTTGAACACGCGAATCGGCAGACCGTGATCGCGCGCCAGCGTAAAGGCAGCCAGGTCCATCACTTTCAGTTCGCGTTCCAGCACGTCTTGATAGGTTAACTGTTCGTACAGCGTTGCATCCGGGTTTTTAACCGGATCTGCGGAGTATACACCATCTACTTTAGTCGCTTTCAACACCACGTCCGCTTCAATTTCGATCCCGCGCAGGCAGGCGGCAGAGTCAGTGGTGAAAAACGGGTTGCCGGTACCGGCGGAGAAGATAACCACGCGGTTATTACGCAGCAGGCTGATTGCCTCTGCCCAGCTGTAGTTGTCGCACACGCCGTTCAACGGAATGGCTGACATCAGGCGGGCGTTCACATAGGCACGGTGCAGTGCATCACGCATAGCCAGACCGTTCATTACGGTAGCCAGCATTCCCATGTGGTCGCCCACTACGCGGTTCATGCCGGCTTGCGCCAGGCCCGCGCCGCGGAACAGGTTGCCACCGCCAATAACTACGCCCACTTGAATTCCCAGTTCGACCAGCTCTTTTACTTCCTGAGCCATGCGATCCAAAACGCTAGCGTCGATACCAAATCCTTCTGCGCCTTGCAGGGCTTCGCCGCTCAGTTTGAGCAGGATACGCTGATATACGGGTTTTGCATTGGTTGCCATGGTTATTCTGTCCTAAGCAGCAGTAATAGTATTGGAGGTTTCAGCCGATGAAATGCGCCTGCGCAGAGTATAACCCGGCAGGGCCGCCATCGGTGTAAATCTGGCTGGAGAAACATATACCCGGCATAACGCTTTATGCAGGGTATAAAATGGAACCGCCCGGAGGCGGTCCCATTAACAGGCATTAAGACTGTTTGCTCATTGCTGCAACTTCGGCAGCAAAGTCGGCTTCAACTTTCTCGATGCCTTCGCCCACTTCGAAGCGGATGAAGTTAACCACGTCAGCGTTGTGCTCTTTCAGCACCTGGCCAACGGTTTTGCTTGGTTCGATGACGAAAGGCTGACCGGTCAGAGACACTTCGCCGGTGAATTTCTTCATGCGGCCTTCAACCATTTTCTCAGCGATTTCTTTCGGCTTGCCAGACTGCATCGCGATGTCCAGCTGAACCTGGTACTCTTTTTCTACCACTTCGGCAGACACGTCTTCAGGCTTGACGAATTCTGGCTTGCTGGCAGCAACGTGCATGGCAATTTGTTTAACCAGTTCTTCATCAGCGCCTTTAGCGGCAATCAGAACACCGATACGCGCGCCGTGCAGGTAGCTGCCCAGCACGTCGCCTTCCAGAATGGAAACGCGACGAATGTTGATGTTTTCACCGATTTTTGCCACCAAAGCAACGCGTTCTTCTTCGAACTGTGCCTTCAGTACTTCAACGTCGGTTACCTTGCCAGCAGCGGCTGCATCCAGCACTTTGTCAGCAAATGCCTGGAAACCGGCATCTTTGGCAACGAAGTCGGTCTGGCAGTTAACTTCCAGGATCACGCCGAAGTTGCCTTCGATCTTGGTTTTGATCACGCCGTCAGCAGCCACGTTGCCTGCTTTTTTCGCCGCTTTGATCGCGCCGGACTTACGCATGTTTTCGATTGCCAGCTCGATGTCGCCGTTGGATTCAACCAGCGCTTTCTTACAATCCATCATGCCTGCGCCGGTACGCTCACGCAGTTCTTTTACCAGAGCAGCGGTAATATCAGCCATTTCTTTATTCCTCGGTTATCTCGCTCGGAGATTTACCCTTCGTCTTTCGCGCCACCGCGGCGTTGGCTGCCTTCTCTCACCTTGGCCACCTGGCTCGCCAGGCACCTGGAGATACATGCAGTTTCCGCTCTGCCGCAACCCGAAATCTTTTGGGCAGGGTTCTCATTTAGATAAGCAAAGGGGGCCTTTAAGGGGCCCCCCTAACCAACATATGTCAATACCTGGTTAATAAGGGCTCGAGTTCGAGCTTGCCTTATTATTCAGCTTCTACGAAGCTTTCTTCCGCCTGAACGGCCAGATCTTGAGAACGACCTTCACGGACGGCAGCAGCAACGGCGGTCAGGTACAGGTTAACTGCACGGATTGCGTCGTCGTTGCCTGGGATGATGAAGTCAACGCCGTCTGGATCGGAGTTGGTATCAACGATAGAGAATACCGGGATACCCAGGTTGTTGGCTTCTTTGATCGCGATGTGTTCGTGATCGGCATCGATAACGAACAGAGCGTCAGGCAGACCACCCATGTCCTTGATACCACCCAGAGAGTTTTCCAGCTTGTCCAGTTCACGAGTGCGCATCAGCGCTTCTTTCTTGGTCAGCTTGTCGAAGGTGCCGTCTTGAGACTGAGTTTCCAGATCTTTCAAACGTTTGATGGACTGACGAACGGTTTTCCAGTTAGTCAGCATGCCGCCCAACCAGCGATGGTTCACGAAGAACTGGTCGCAGTTGTTTGCAGCTTCTTTTACCGCTTCGCTTGCAGCGCGTTTGGTACCAACGAACAGGATCTTGCCTTTACGGGAAGAGATCTTGGTCAACTCAGCCAGAGCTTCGTTGAACATTGGTACGGTTTTTTCCAGGTTGATGATGTGAACCTTGTTACGAGCGCCGAAGATGAAAGGCTTCATTTTCGGGTTCCAGTAACGGGTTTGGTGACCAAAGTGTACACCAGCCTGGAGCATGTCGCGCATGGAAACAGTTGCCATGATTAAACCTCTATAGATTAGTTGGGGTTATGCCTCCACGTATCCCATAACGCCGACCCCAGCATGACGATGTCACCCGAGGCACCCCGGCGGATGTGCCGATACGTGTGTGTTATTTACACAATGTGAGTGCAGTTAAAGTATTTTCGGCCATATCTGCCGTCGTCACAAGGACGAACTCACCGATCGCCGGCGCGCTTTATACCATAAACCGGCCACACACTCCAACTTTTGTTGCATTATCGTCGCGTTGCGGCCACGCCGTGCGCAAATGAAATTTGGCAGCCTATCGGTGGGCTGATACCATAAGAGACTGCTTCCTATTCTTATTGTTGTCGGCATTACCGACACTCCTGCGGACGAATTTCATGGCAATTTCTATCAAAACCCCTGATGACATCCAAAAAATGCGCGTGGCTGGCCGCCTGGCCGCCGAAGTGCTGGAAATCATCGAGCCCCATGTCAAACCCGGTGTCACCACCGGCGAGCTGGATCGCATCTGCCACCAGTACATTACCGAAAAACAGCAGGCGATCTCTGCCTGCCTTGGCTATCACGGCTTCCCGAAATCGGTGTGCATTTCCGTCAACGAAGTGGTGTGCCACGGCATCCCAAGCGATGACAAGGCGCTGAAAGACGGCGATATCGTCAACATCGACGTGACCGTCATCAAAGACGGCTGGCATGGCGATACCTCCAAAATGTTCCTGGTCGGCAAACCGACCATTCTGGGCGAGCGTCTGTGCCGTGTCACACAGGAAAGCCTGTATCTGGCGTTGAAGATGGTCAAGCCGGGCATCCGCCTGCGCACGCTGGGTAAAGCCATCCAGCAATTCGTCGAAGCGGAAAAATTCTCCGTAGTGCGTGAATATTGCGGACACGGTATCGGCGAAGTGTTCCATGAAGAACCGCAGGTGTTGCATTACGACGCCGACGACGGCGGCGTGGTGCTGCAGGCGGGCATGGCCTTCACCATTGAACCGATGGTCAACGCCGGTGATTACCGCATCCGCACCATGAAAGATGGCTGGACGGTAAAAACCAAGGATCGCAGCTTGTCGGCACAGTATGAGCATACTATTGTGGTCACTGATAACGGCTGCGAAATAATGACGTTGCGCAAGGATGACACCATCCCCAACATCATTACGCATGAGATGTAAGTGCGGCGTCAACGCACTGCGAATGCATGACAGGCCGGCTTACGCCGGCCTTTTTTATGGGCCATCATAATGTCAGACAATTTCCGTGAACAGGCCGCTCCGGTCACTTCTGCGCAGGCCGCACCAATGCAGCCTGACTACCCCAACGTCTACGGCGATGAGGAAATCAACTGCGGTGCGCTAAAACAGCGGCTGGAACAGTTCCAGCAGTGGCTGGCGGCGGCATTTGACGCCGGTTCAAGCGCCGAAAGCCTGGTGGCGGCACGCAGCGAGTTTATCGACCGCCTGCTGCGCCGCCTGTGGACTTTCTACGGTTTCGACGCGCTGACCGAAACCGCGCTGGTTGCGGTCGGCGGCTATGGCCGCGGTGAGCTGCATCCATTGTCGGACATTGATGTGCTGGTCCTGAGCCAGCAACGCCTCGACGACGGCCAGGCGGCACGCGTCGGCGAATTCATCACCCTGCTGTGGGATCTGAAGTTGGAAGTCGGCCACAGCGTGCGTACGCTGGAGGAGTGCCTGCTGGAAGGCCTGGCGGACCTGACCGTGGCCACCAACCTGATCGAATCGCGCATGATCTGCGGCGACGTTGCGCTGTTCCTGCAAATGCAGAAACACATTTTCAGCGACGGTTTCTGGCCGTCGCCGCAATTCTTCCATGCCAAAATTGCCGAACAGCAGGAACGCCACCAGCGCTATCACGGCACCAGCTACAATCTGGAACCCGACATCAAAAGCAGCCCCGGAGGCCTGCGCGACATTCATACCCTGCTGTGGGTCGCCCGCCGTCACTTTGGCGCCACCTCGCTTGACGAAATGGTTGGCTTCGGCTTTTTGACCCAGGCTGAACGCAACGAACTGAACGAATGCCAGAGCTTCCTGTGGCGCATTCGCTTCGCGCTGCACCTGATGCTGACGCGCTACGACAACCGGCTGTTGTTCGACCGCCAGCTCAGCGTGGCACAACTGCTGCGTTACGAAGGCGAAGGCAACGAGCCGGTTGAACGCATGATGAAAGATTTCTACCGCATGACGCGCCGCGTCGGCGAACTGAATCACATGCTGCTGCAACTGTTTGACGAAGCGATCCTGGCACTGGACGCCACGGAAAAGCCGCGCCCGCTGAACGAAGATTTCCAGTTGCGCGGCGCATTGATCGATCTGCGGGATGAAACGCTGTTTATCCGCCAGCCGGAAGCCATTATGCGGATGTTCTACCTGATGGTGCGTAACCGTGATATCAAGGGCATCTATTCCACTACCGTGCGCCAACTGCGCCATGCGCGCCGCCATCTTAAACAGCCGCTGTGTACCATTGCACCAGCGCGCGAGCTGTTTATGGCGATCCTGCGCCATCCGGGCGCGGTATCGCGTGCGTTGGTGCCAATGCACCGCCACAGCGTGCTGTGGGCCTACATGCCTCAGTGGGGCAAAATCGTCGGCCAGATGCAGTTCGATCTGTTCCATGCCTATACCGTGGATGAACACACCATCCGCGTGCTGCAAAAGCTGGAAAGCTTTGCCGACGAAGAGACCCGTCCGCGCCACCCGCTGTGTGTCGAACTGTATCCGCGGCTGCCGCATCCGGAACTGTTGCTGATCGCCGCGCTGTTCCACGACATCGCCAAAGGTCGCGGCGGCGATCATTCAATTCTCGGCGCACAGGACGTGATCGAGTTCGCCGAACTGCATGGCCTGAACTCGCGCGAAACCCAACTGATTTCCTGGCTGGTGCGCTGCCACCTATTAATGTCGGTTACCGCGCAGCGTCGCGATATCCAGGATCCGACCGTCATTCAGCAATTCAGCGCCGAAGTGCAAAGCGAAACGCGGCTACGCTATCTGGTGTGCCTGACGGTGGCCGATATCTGCGCCACCAATGAAACGCTGTGGAACAGCTGGAAGCAGAGTCTGTTGCGCGAACTGTATTTTGCCACCGAAAAACAGCTGCGGCGCGGTATGCAAAACAGCCCGGACCTGCGTGAACGCGTGCGCCACCACCGTTTGCAGGCGCTGGCTCTGCTGCGTATGGACAATATCGACGAGGAGGCGCTGCACCGTATCTGGAGCCGCTGCCGCGCCGATTATTTTCTGCGTCACTCACCAAACCAGCTGGCCTGGCACGCGCGCCACCTGTTGGCGCATGACTCCACCCGGCCGCTGGTGCTAGTTAGTCGGCAGGCGACGCGCGGCGGCACCGAAATCTTCATCTGGAGCCCGGACCGCCCTTATCTGTTTGCCGCCGTCGCCGGTGAAATGGATCGCCGCAATCTCAGCGTGCATGACGCCCAGATCTTCACCAATCGCGACGGTATGGCGATGGATACCTTTATCGTGCTGGAGCCGGACGGCAGCCCGCTGGCGCAGGATCGCCACGCGGCAATTCAGCAGGCGCTGCTGCAGGCCATTACCCAACGGGATTACCAGCCGCCACGAGTGCGCCGACCGTCATCAAAACTGCGGCATTTCAGCGTGCCAACCGAAACCAGCTTTCTGCCAACCCACACCGATCGGCGTAGCTATCTTGAATTGACCGCGCTGGATCAGCCCGGTCTGCTGGCTCGGGTCGGCGAAGTATTTGCAGATCTGGGGCTTTCGCTGCACGGCGCGCGTATTTCCACTATCGGCGAGCGGGTTGAAGACTTGTTTATCCTGGCCGACGGCGATCGACGCGCCTTGAATGCCGAGACGCGCAGAAAGTTGGAACAACGGTTGACAGAGGCACTCAATCCAAACGATAAAATGTGATACAAATATCCTTTTCGTAGATAACATCAGGACAGAGAACAGAATGCAGCAACTACAGAACGTTATTGAAAATGCCTTCGAACGCCGCGCTGACATCACGCCGGCAAACGTAGACAGCGTCACTCGCGAAGCGGTAAACCAGGTCATCGGCCTGTTGGACAGCGGCGCACTGCGCGTGGCCGAAAAGATCGACGGCCAGTGGGTCACGCATCAATGGCTGAAGAAAGCGGTGCTGCTCTCTTTCCGCATTAATGACAACATCGTGATGGACGGTGCCGAAACCCGCTACTACGACAAGGTGCCAATGAAGTTCGCCGGCTACGACGAAGCGCGCTTCCAGCAAGAAGGTTTCCGCGTGGTGCCGCCGGCCAGCGTACGCCAGGGCGCGTTTATCGCACGCAATACCGTATTGATGCCTTCCTATGTCAATATCGGCGCTTACGTTGACGAAGGTTCGATGGTTGACACCTGGGCCACCGTCGGCTCTTGCGCACAGATCGGCAAAAACGTTCACCTGTCCGGCGGCGTCGGCATCGGTGGCGTACTGGAACCGTTGCAGGCCAACCCGACCATCATTGAAGACAACTGCTTCATCGGTGCGCGCTCTGAAGTTGTAGAAGGCGTGATCGTCGAAGAAGGCTCGGTGATCTCCATGGGGGTTTACCTCGGCCAGAGCACCAAGATTTACGATCGTGAAACCGGCGAAGTGCACTACGGTCGCGTACCGGCCGGCTCGGTGGTGGTTTCCGGCAACCTGCCATCAAAAGACGGTTCCTACAGCCTGTACTGTGCGGTCATCGTGAAAAAAGTTGACGCCAAAACGCGCGGTAAAGTCGGTATTAATGAGTTATTACGCACTATCGACTAAGCTTGAACAGCGGGTGATTCACCCGCTATTTTTTTGCCTTGATGCCAGACGCAGTCATAATCGCAGTACCGTCTTTTCGCCATAATAAACCGTGATATAAACGCTATTAGAGGGGCGCCGTATGTACGATAACTTGAAAAGCTTGGGTATTAATCAACCGGAAGATGTCGATCGTTATAGCCTGCGACAGGAAGCCAATAACGACATTCTCAAGATTTATTTCCGCAAGGATAAAGGCGAATTCTTCGCCAAGAGCGTGAAATTCAAATATCCGCGTCAGCGCAAAACCGTGGTAGCGGACAACGCAGGGCAAGGTTACAAGGAAATCCATGAGATCAACCCGAACCTGCGCTATGTGATCGACGAACTGGACCAGCTGTGCCAGCGCGATCAGGTCGAAGTCGATCTGAAACGCAAAATCCTGGAAGATCTGCGTCATCTGGAAGGCGTGGTTTCGAACAAAATCGCCGAGATCGAATCCGATCTGGAGAAGCTGACCCGCGGTAAATAATACCCGGCGACAAAAGGGCGGATCATTTCGCCCTTTTCATTGATACTGCACGGCGCAACGCTTATTTCAGCAACGTGCCCCAGTTTTCTACCCAAGGGCAGGACACCACTTCCGGCTCCGGCTGTTCCATGGCGTCAATTTCCAGCATTTCGCCTATCCGGGTCGCGCCCTGCTCTTGCAACAGCGCATCAAACGCCCGGCCGGCACCGCAGAAGTTGTCATAACTGCTGTCACCGAGCGCGATCAGGCCATATTTCAGCTCTGGTTGAAAACCAACCTCATCGCGAATGGCGGCAAACAGCGGTGCGATGCTGTCCGGCAAATCGCCCTGTCCGGTAGTTGAGGTAATCACCAACGCATAATGCTGGCGATAAAACTGCCAGGCTTCGAGCGTGCCTTCTTCGAACAGCTTGACCTCGTGGCCCTGCTCGCGAAGGATAGTTTCCGCTTCTTCCGCCACCAGCAACGCATTGCCATACACCGTTCCAACGAAAATACCGACCTGAGCCATCGCTCCAACTCCCTTCCTGAACTGTAAAAATTACCGGCTATCCTGACCGCTCGCGGTTGGAAACTCAACCCCGGCAAGCTCGGGTAGCACCGATAGCCAGCCAAACTGTGACATTACCCGCTGCCAGGTTTCATCCCAGCGTGCGGAAATGCATAACGGCTGGCCGGTCACCGGATGCGTGAATTGCAAATGGCTGGCGTGCAGCATCAGACGCGAACTGCCAAAATGCTGTGCCATACCGCGATTTTGCCGCAGGTCGCCGTGCTTGCTGTCGCCGATAATCGGATGGCGCAGGTGCGTCATGTGACGCCGCAGCTGATGTTTTCGCCCGGTTTCCGGTTGCAGCTCTACCAGACTGTAGCGTGCGCTGTCATAACGGCCAATCGCCACCGGCATTTCAACCTGTGCCAGCGGACGATAATGCGTGACCGCCGGCTGCGGCTCCTTGTCCTGCTCGGCAAACTTGTCGGCAATCTTGTCCCTTTCCTGGGTCAGCGGATAATCCAGCCGCGCGCCTTGCGTAACAAAGCCACGCACCACCGCATGATAGGTTTTCTGCACCTGATGCTGCTCAAACTGCTGTGACAGCAGGTGCGCCACCTCGCTGGACAGCGCCATCAGCAACACGCCGGAGGTCGGGCGATCGAGACGGTGCACGGTGAACACATGCTGGCCAATTTGATCGCGCACGGTTTGCATCACGAATACCGTTTCGCGGCTGTCGAGCCAACTGCGGTGCACCAGCCAACCGGCCGGCTTGTTTACCGCTACCAGGTATTGATCCTGATAAAGAATTTCAAGCATTAGCCGGGCTCTTTATTCAGCGTATTGTCCAGACGCTGCAACAGCACCAGCAGTGGCAGACAGTTTGGCTGCTTGTCTTTCAGCGCTTCCTCGAAATATGGCGTAATGGCAAAGCGGGTCGGCAATGGCGCACCGGCGTCCAGTAACGCATACATCCGCGGCAACAGCACCCATTGCAGCCACTCTTCCGCCAACATGCTGTCGACGCAAAACGGCTCGCTGCTGCTGAACGCTTCAGGTGCAGGCGGCGACGCCTGCCACAACGCCAAATCCCGCATCGATTGTTCTATCGCCTGCAAATCGTGGCGAACCTGATTTTGTATACTCATCTGCATTCCCGATCTGTTTAAACCATGGTAATCAGCGCACTGGCTGAAAGGCGGCAGAGCATAGCATTTAACCTGTTATAGCCCAAATTCCAATATCGAGCGTCGCCAGAGACAATTTCATCTGGTGGCGTTCAGCGTCGCACGGCACAATAGATGCCCAAATAAACCCACAAGATGAAACACATGTCGCTTAACATCTCAACCAAACCTCACGCCACCCCGGGCAAGGCGATGCTGGCCTCGGTGACAGGCTACGCCATGGACGGCTTCGATCTGCTGATTCTGGGCTTTATGCTGCCGGCGATCACCAGCGAACTGGGGCTGAGCTCATCGGAAGCCGGTTCACTGGTGACCTGGACACTGATTGGTGCAGTGCTAGGCGGCGTGATCTTCGGTCATCTGAGCGACCGCTTCGGCCGGATCCGCGTTTTGACCATCACCATCCTGATGTTTTCATTGTTTACCAGCTTGTGCGCGCTAGCGGTCGGTTACTGGGATTTGCTGGCTTATCGAACGCTGGCTGGCATTGGCCTGGGCGGTGAGTTCGGCATCGGCATGGCGCTGATCGCCGAAGCCTGGCCGGCAGAAAAACGCAATCGCGCATCAGCATACGTCGGCATGGGCTGGCAGCTTGGCGTGCTGGCGGCTGCCTTTCTCACGCCGCTGCTGCTGACGCATATCGGCTGGCGCGGCATGTTCCTCGTCGGTTTGCTGCCAGCATTGGCGTCCTTCCTGATCCGCCGCACCATGGGTGAGCCAGAAGAGTTTGCCCGCAATAAAGGCCGTGAAGCACCACTGCCCTTTATCCAACGCGTCAGACTGCTATTCAAGGATCGCGCCACCAGCCGCGCCAGCATCGGTATTTTTATTCTTTGTTCGGTGCAAAACTTCGGTTATTACGGCCTGATGATATGGATGCCGACCTATCTGGCAAAAAACTTTGGCTTCTCGTTGACCAAATCCGGCATCTGGACCGCGGTAACGGTCATCGGTATGACTTTCGGTATCTGGCTGTTTGGCGTGCTGGCCGATCGCTTTGCACGCTGGAAGATCTTTGTGATTTATCAAATTGGCGCAGTCGTGATGGTAGTCTGTTATGCACAGCTCAGCGATCCGCTGCTGATGCTGTTCGCCGGTGCCGTAATGGGCTTATTTGTTAACGGTATGATCGGCGGCTATGGCGCATTGATTTCTGACACCTATCCAGTACAGGTGCGCGCCACGGCGCAGAACATTCTGTTCAACCTGGGGCGCGGCGTCGGAGGGCTTGGGCCTTTGGTGATTGGTGCGTTGGTGACGCAGGTTTCCTTCACTGCGGCTATCACGCTGCTGGCGGCCATCTATCTGTTGGATATCTATGCCACGCTGTGCCTGCTGCCGAAAAAGCAGAGCAATGGCGATACCCTGGGAGCGATTGGTTAATCAGTACGCCATGCCGGCCGGCGGCATGGCGCAAGGTGGGGCATGGCGGGCAAAAAATTGGGGGCACTGCGTTAACAGTGCCCCCGGTTCGTTTTATAGCTATCCCGCTACGCAGTGTGCTCCCTGCTCATCCTTGAAAACTTTTCCTTCGGCCATCCTGACCAGACAATCCTTGCCGTATTCCTTTAAACGTCAGCCTGACGAGGTTCCTTAGTCTTCCTGACCCACCGACCATCCCGTGCCGGTTCTCAATCTCCATCCTGGAGGTGTCCCTGGTTTCATGCCTGAAACATCCTGAGCATCATCCTGACGCCATCCCTGCCACTCTTCACTGAGTGCATCCGCTTCTTCATCCTGAAGTCTGCATCATCCTGACGCATCCTACTCCAACCATTTCCATCCGGTAGGTATAAGATCGCCTAATTCCCCGCGGATCACAAGGGCTTGTAAAACCATTGTGTCAAAAATTGCTCAAGAGTTATTTTAAGAGAAAGTTAACTATTTGATACATCTGGCAATAAATCAAATTTCACGTTAACGCGATATAAAATTAAAAGCGATCTCGCACAACTCGTGTGAGAGATCTCTCACACGGCATGGCACTATTTAACCTCAGTAGCTCAATGTTGGTCGCAACGCATCCAAAAAATTGCCCAGGCTGGCCGCCAGCAAGGTACGCTTATCGCTGCCAAACTGTTCAAGCACCACGTTGCCGCTGACGTTGCACAGCGATACCACGGTCATCTCGGAGTCGGTGGTGGCCAAAAACAGCGTCGGCGACAGCTTCAGCCGTTTTTGTGTAACCAAATGGCCGATCAGGTTTTCCTGCAGGCGAATAAAATCCTCGTCGCTCCATACCTGCAAAAGACAAAGATGATGCTCGCCGAACTGCGCGCTCATATCGCCGGCGAATTGCCGGGTATAAAAAGCATGAATGTCCGGTTGCAAACGCAACTCCATTGCCGCTTCGACCTTTTCCAGCGTCGCGTCAGCAGGCGTGAACGGCTGCGGCAGCCATAACACTTCGTCGTCACGGTTTTCAACGATGCATGGCGAAGCAACGCCATACAGTTCGCGGCTTGCCGGCGCATGGCCGCGCTCCTGCTGCCAAATCGCCACATAGCGCTGGGTAAATTCACGCAGGGCGTGCGTTACTTCATGATCCATATTTCCTCTCGCATACGCTAAACTGGCTGCCATTGTACCTCGCTAACTTTAAGGTGACAGCAGATGTCCTCTCATCAAGATCATCAGGCATTATCGGGCCTGACGCTCGGTAAGCCGACGGCCTATCACGACCACTATGACGCGGCGCTGCTGCAACCGGTGCCACGCAGCATGAACCGCGAACCGCTGGGCCTGTATCCAGACAACCTGCCGTTCCACGGCGCAGACATCTGGACACTGTACGAACTCTCCTGGCTGAACAACAACGGCTTGCCACAGGTTGCCGTGGGAGAAATCAGCCTCGATGCCACCAGTGTGAATCTGATCGAGTCCAAAAGCTTTAAGCTGTATCTCAATAGCTTCAACCAGACGCGGTTTGCCGACTGGGAAACGGTGCGCAATACGCTGCAACGCGATCTGGCCGCCTGCGCACAAGGCAGTATCGAAGTGGCACTCTACCCGCTAGACCAGCTCGAAGGCCAGCCTATCGCTGGTTTTCGCGGCGAATGTATCGATCGACAAGATATCACCATCGACAACTATCAGTTCAACGCGGATTATCTGCAAAATGCCGCCGGCACGCAGACGGTAGAAGAAACGCTGGTCAGCCATCTGTTGAAATCAAATTGCCTGATCACCAATCAACCGGATTGGGGTTCGGTGCAAATCTGCTACCACGGCCCGCAGATTGATCGCGAAGCGTTGCTGCGCTATCTAGTGTCGTTCCGCCATCATAACGAGTTTCATGAACAATGCGTTGAACGTATCTTCAATGACATCATGCGCTTCTGTCAGCCGCAGCGGCTATCGGTCTATGCGCGTTACACCCGCCGTGGTGGGCTGGACATCAACCCGTGGCGCAGCAATGGGCAATTTTCACCGTCACGTGGCCGTCTGGCACGCCAATAATGCGAAGCGCTGCTCAACAACTGAGCTAACGGTAGCGTTACGTTGGTAAAAATCAGGGGACAGCGGTAAGGTTAAACTAGGATCGGTGCAGTAAATGCGCCCCTTGGCGAGCAAATCGACAGCCTTACCGCCGTGCGCGAAAAACCCATTTACAATAATCGATGCCGTTCTGCTGCCGTATGGATTACTACCGCCCCATCCCGGGTGCAAAGGAGTTACCTTGATTACACATATCAGCCCGCTTGGCTCGATGGATTTGTTGTCGCAGTTGGAAGTCGACATGCTGAAGCGTACTGCCAGCAGCGACCTGTATCGTTTGTTCCGTAACTGTTCGCTGGCGGTGCTCAATTCCGGCAGCCAGACCGACAACAGCAAACAGCTGCTGTCACGCTATGAAACCTTTGACATCAACGTACTGCGTCGTGAGCGCGGGGTAAAACTGGAGCTGGTCAACCCGCCGGAGGAAGCCTTTGTCGACGGGCGTATCATTCGCTCGCTGCAAGCCAACCTGTTCGCCGTACTGCGCGATATCCTGTTTGTTCATGGCCAGCTGGTCAACGCCGGCCGCTTCCAGCATCTGAATCTGGAGAACTCCGCACACATCACCAATCTGGTGTTCTCCATTCTGCGCAACGCGCGCACGCTGCACCTCGACGAAGATCCAAACATGGTGGTGTGCTGGGGTGGCCACTCGATCAACCCAACCGAATACCTGTATGCGCGCAAGGTCGGCAGCGAGCTGGGCCTGCGCGAACTGAATATCTGTACCGGCTGCGGGCCTGGCGCCATGGAAGCGCCAATGAAGGGCGCGGCAGTCGGCCACGCCCAGCAACGCTACCGCAACAGCCGTTTCATCGGCATGACCGAACCGTCGATCATTGCCGCCGAGCCGCCTAACCCGCTGGTGAACGAACTGGTAATCATGCCAGATATCGAAAAACGCCTGGAAGCCTTTGTACGTATCGCGCACGGCATCATTATTTTCCCTGGTGGCGTCGGTACAGCAGAAGAGTTGCTGTATCTGCTGGGTATATTGATGAATCCGGAAAACAGCGACCAGGTGCTGCCGCTGATTCTCACCGGACCAAAAGAAAGTGCCGATTACTTCCGCGTGCTGGACGAGTTCATCATGAATACCCTCGGTGACGAAGCACGCCGCCACTACACCATTATCATTGACGATCCGGCCGAAGTGGCGCGCCAGATGAAGCTGGCGATGCCGCTGGTGAAGGAAAACCGCCGTAATACCGGTGACGCCTACAGCTTCAACTGGTCAATGCGCATCGCCCCCGATCTGCAACTGCCGTTTGAGCCAACCCATGAAAACATGGCCAATCTCAACCTGTCGCCGGAGCAGCCGCCAGAAGAACTGGCGGCCGCCCTGCGCCGTGCATTCTCCGGCATCGTCGCCGGCAACGTAAAAGAAAACGGCATTCACGCCATCGAGCAGTTTGGCCCTTACAAACTGCACGGCGATCGGCAGATGATGAAACAGATGGACAGCCTGCTACAAGGGTTTGTCGCGCAGCACCGCATGAAGCTGCCGGGCAGCGCCTACGTGCCCTGCTACGAAATCATTGCCTGATGCCCTTCCCCTGGGCGGCACCGAGCCGCCCTCTTTATTATTAGTGTAAATGCCATGCCCATATCTTTGCTTATTGTTGACGCGCTAAATCTGATCCGCCGCATCCATGCGGTGCAGGGCTCGCCATGCGTCGATGCCTGTCGCCACGCCCTGCGCCAGTTGATTCAGCACAGCAACCCGACCCACGCGGTGGCCGTGTTTGATGAAGACGATCGTAGTGACAGCTGGCGGCATCAGTTATTACCGGACTATAAGGCCGGGCGCTCGCCAATGCCGGAAAACCTGCAACAGGAAATGCCACAGCTGCGTCAGGCGTTCGAAGCCCTCGGCGTGGCTTGCTGGCATTCGGCGGGCAATGAGGCTGACGATCTGGCCGCTACGCTGGCGGTAAAGGTCGCGGCCGGCGGCCATCAGGTCACCATCGTTTCTACCGACAAAGGCTATTGCCAGTTGCTATCGCCCAAGGTGCAGATCCGTGATTACTTTCAAAAACGCTGGCTGGATATGCCGTTTGTGCAGCAGGAATTCGGCGTGCTGCCGCAGCAGTTGGCGGATTACTGGGGGTTGGCAGGTATCGGCAGCAGCAAAATACCGGGCGTTGCCGGCATCGGGCCTAAAACGGCGGTGCAATTGCTGCAACAGGCGGGGAGCCTGGATGGCGTGTACCAACAGCTGGCGGACATCCCGGAAAAATGGCGCAGCAAACTGGCACAGCATCGCGAGATGGCTTACGTTTGCAAGCAAATCGCCACCCTGCGCACCGATCTGCAGCTTGACGGCAATCTGCAACAGCTGCGACTGCCCGAACGCTAATCGCCATAACCGCCCTGGGGCAGCGATGGGTTTACCGCGACATGATGAGCCGGTTGGCGGTCAAGCGACAGCGCGGCTCCCGCCTGCCAGGGGATTAACGTTCGTCGCGACGACCAGGGATCGCTGACCACATGCGGCGTACATGCACCGTCACCTCTTCGCGATCGTGGTACAACTGCTTGGCATGCACTTCGGCACTGATATCCGCCGCCGCAAGCGCTTCACGGATGCTCTGCAAATTCTGCGAAACCTCTTCGTAACGCTTTTTCATCGGCAGTTTCAAATTGAAGATTGCTTCGCGGCACCAGCCCTTGACCAGCCACTGGATCATCAAACTGGTCACCTTGGCCGGCTTCTCCACCATGTCGCAGACCAGCCAGTACACCTTGCTGCTGGTGGGTTCGAAGCGGAAGCCGTCGGCACGGTGGTGGGTCACCTGACCGGTATCCATCAGGCTCGGCGCCATCGGGCCGTTATCCACCGCATGCACCATCATGCTGCGTTTCACCAACTGATAGGTCCAACCGCCAGGGCAGGCACCCAAATCGACCGCGTGCATGCCGCTGGCCAACCGCTCATCCCACTCGTCGGCGGGAATGAACACGTGAAAAGCCTCTTCCAGTTTCAGCGTAGAGCGGCTCGGCGCATCGGACGGGAACTTCAGCCGCGGAATGCCCATATAGAACGGCGAGTTGTTATTGCTGTAGGAATAGCCGACGTAGCAACAGCCCGGTGCAATAAAGAATACGTGCACCACCGGCCGCGTTGGGTTCTCACGTGCCATCAGCACCTTTTGCTCACGCATCGCAGCACGCAGCGGCACCGTCAATTTACGGCAGAACTTCATCAGCTCTTTACTTTCGTTGGTATCCGCCACCTCAACCCGCAGCTCGCCACCGCGATCGACCACCCCCATCAGCATGCCGACAATCGGTGAAACCCGATCTTCAGGCGGCAGATCGCGCAGCAGTTCGCCAACCACCACCAACTGACGGGCAAAAATCAGCTCGCGGAATGGAATTTCTTTTGCCAGACGGTCGGCGTCGTCCGGTTGATAACACTCAAACAGCACATAGCCGCTGTTTTCCTTCACCCGCGCAAAGCCGAAAATCTCCAGCTGCGCGGCTTTGTCGGTAATTTCCGCCGCACACTCTTTTTCAAAGCCGGGACGGCAGTACAACGCAATCTTATTCATGGCGCTCGGCCCTTTTCCCCAGACGCAACGCGCCAATCAACATCAATGCCCAACCGATCAGGAAGCACACGCCGCCAACCGGCGTGATATACACCCAGACCTTCAGGTGCGACAGCGCCAGACAGTACAGGCTGCCACTGAACAACACGGTGCCGAGCGCCAACAGCGCCCCGCTCCAGTAAAACCACAGGCTGACGCGGCGCTGCATCGCCACCGCCAACGCCAGGATCGCCAACGTATGGAACCCCTGATATTCAAGACCGGTACGGATCCATGCCATTTCATTGGCACCGAGGGTACCGGTCAGTACGTGCGCGCCAAACGCCCCCAGGGCGACAAACACAAAGCCGCTGATGGCGGCGAAAATCAGCATTGAACGACTTGTCATCGTTATTTACCTTTATTAAAGAAATCAACCGCCGTCAGGCCGCGGCCGATTTATTGTTCATAGCGAAAGCGGAACTTTTCCTGTTCGCTGGCTGCTCGCGCCAGTATCCATTGGCGAAAGGCGGCTATTTTACCCAGTTCTGCCTGGCTGTCATGACATACCAGATAAAAAGCGTTTTTGCTGACCAGCACATCATTAAACGGACAGACCAGGCGGCCGGCTTCAATCTCGCTTTGCGCCATCACGTTATTCACCAGCGCAACGCCTTGCCCGTGCACCGCTGCCTGCACCACCATTGCGCTGTGGCTAAAAATCGGCCCCTGCTGCACATTGATGTGCTGTAGGCCCAACTGACGGGTATAAGCCAGCCAATCGCGGCGTGAAGTATCATGCAGGAGCGTATGATAAGCCAGATCGTCCGGTGATTTTAGTGCATGTTCGCCGGTCAACAGACTGGGTGAGCACACCGGCAGTAAATATTCGGCATATAAACGCTCGGCGCGCAGGCCTGGCCAGTTACCACGCCCATAGAAAATGGCCACATCCACATCGTCAGCCAGCTTGTCCTCTTCACGGTCCACCGCCTGAATACGCACGTCGATGCCCGGATAAGCTGAGTTAAAGCCGGACAGGCGCGGTACCAGCCATTGAATGGCAAAACTGGGCGGCAAACTGACGGTCAGCGCCCCTTTGGCACTACGCGCCTGCAGCTTGCGCGTCGCCTCGTTGATCGAAGAGAAAATCTCCTTGATATCCAGATAGTAACTTTGCCCTTCTTCGGTCAGCAACAGCGAACGGTTGCGGCGCCGGAACAGTTTCAAGCCAAGGAAATCCTCCAGCGACTTGATCTGGTGGCTTACCGCGGCCTGGGTCACGAACAGCTCTTCAGCCGCTTTGGTGAAACTCAAGTGTCGTGCTGCCGCGTCGAACACCCGCAGCGCATTAAGAGGAGGTAAACGTTTAGACATGAATTAGCTACTTTTGTGTAACAACTTCCGAGTGACTCAGCCAGAAAAACAAGCTGCGTTAAATGACAGGTTTCAGGCTCGTTTCCATGAACCAATGCCATTAGTTTTTTTAATCCGAGGCATTATAATTTGTCCGTTGAGCATGCGCCAGCAAATACCTATAGTGGCGGCACTTCCCGGGCCGGAACGAAAAGGAATTGGGTGTCGAGGACGCCGATGAACTTTTGGCTTGTGGTTGTGATGTTGTGTTTGCAAATTGTCCGGCAATCCGGACGTGGTAGCTAAGCTACTGTTTTTTCACTTCCTGTACATTTACCCTGTCTGTCCATAGTGATTTTATGCAGCACCGCAAACGTTGCGGTGCTTTTTTTTATCTGGCGTTTACCGATCGCTTTCTGCCAGTTCCTTCACTTCTGCACGGTTAATCTGCTGTTCTACGCCGTTGGCATCTTTGTAACTGATCATCCCGGTGTCATCATCAACCTGCGGTTTTCCATCAGCAACAATGGTTCGTCCATCATTGGTATGCATCACATAATTACTGGAACAGGCTGCCAGCGTGAATGTAAGCATCAGGGCAGAGATTACTGCGGCTGTTTTCTTCATTGTGGACTCCTTGTAGATAAAAATGCTGAAAAAAACCTTTTAAATTAGTAAATGAAAGGTTTCGTATGCCACTAAACAGCATAACAAACTCACCGAAGAATGCCAGGCAGGCGTGGCAATTGATCGGCATAACTTGTTACTTTCGGAAAAATAGGACAGGATCGTCGCTTGTCCCAGCCAGTGATAGCTTGTATGACGTCGTTTAACCCTTCACTTTTCCGCAGCCAGTTTCCTGCCCTTGCGCAGGCCGGCATTTATCTGGACAGCGCAGCTACCGCGTTGAAGCCGCTGCCGGTTATTGCCGCGACCCAGCAATTTTATGGCAATGACGCCGCCACCGTGCACCGCAGCCAGCATCGGGCAGCGCAGGATCTGACCGCCCGCTTCGAGCAGGCGCGCCAGCAGGTGGCAGGGCTTGTCAACGCGCCGAGCGCGGATGACATCGTCTGGACGCGCGGCACGACCGAAGCGATCAATCTGGTTGCGCAAAGCTACGCCCGCCCGCGTTTGCAGCCCGGTGACAACATCATCGTCAGCGAAGCCGAGCACCACGCCAACCTGATCCCCTGGCTGATGGTGGCACAGCAGACCGGTGCACAGGTGGTGAAGTTGCCGTTGGGCGCCGACTATTTGCCTGACCTGGGCAAGCTCCCGCAATTGCTGAACGAAAACACCCGTCTGCTGGCACTGGGGCAAATGTCCAACGTTACCGGTGGCTGCCCGGATTTGTCGCTGGCCATTCGGCTGGCGCACGCGGCCGGGGCTAAGGTGATGATCGACGGTGCCCAGGGTATCGTGCATTGCCCGGCTGACGTTCAGGCGCTGGATATCGATTTTTATGCCTTCTCTGGCCATAAACTGTATGGCCCGACCGGCATCGGCGTGCTATACGGTAAAAGTGATCTATTGACGGAAATGGCGCCATGGCAAGGCGGCGGTAAAATGCTGACCGACGTGTCGTTCGACGGTTTTACACCACAGAAGCCCCCTTATCGCTTTGAAGCCGGTACGCCGAATATTGCCGGCGTGCTGGGGTTGTCCGCCGCGCTGAGCTGGCTGGAAAGCCAAAACAGGGATCTGGCCGAACTCTACAGCCGAGAACTGGCGGCCAGCGCCGAACGGCGCCTGGCGCAACTGCCGGGATTTCGCAGTTTCCGCTGTTCGGATGCCAGCCTACTGGCATTTGACATCGCCAATCTGCATCACAGCGACATCGTCACCCTGCTGGCGGAACAGGGTATCGCGCTGCGCGCCGGTCAGCATTGTGCGCAGCCATTGATGGCGGCGCTTGGCGTCAGTGGCACCCTGCGCGCTTCATTTGCGCCGTACAATACGCCGCAGGACGTCGACGCGCTGGTCAACGCGCTGTCCAACGCCATCGAGCTACTGGCGGATTAATCGCTTATGACATACGGAGACACCATGCTTGCCCCCCATCCCTTTGGCCGTGACATCAACGCGCAGATGCTGATCGACACCTTTACCACGTTCAAGCAGTGGGAAGATCGCTATCGCCAGTTGGTAATGCTGGCAAAACAGCTCCCGCCGCTACCGCAGGCATTACGCGGTGCTGAACAGGAATTGAGCGGCTGTGAGAACCGGGTGTGGCTTGGCCATCAGCTGTTGGCAGACGGCACGCTGCACTTTTATGGCGACAGCGAAGGTCGTATCGTGCGCGGCCTGCTGGCGGTATTACTGACGGCAGTAGAAGGCAAAACGCCCGCACAGATCCTGGCGAGCGATCCCCTGGCATTGTTCGAACAGCTCGGGCTGCGCACCCAGCTCAGCGCAACCCGCGCCAGCGGCCTGGCAGCGCTGGCCGCCGGTGTCAAAGAGATTGCCGCGCGTTATGCCTGACGCGCAGCCTTGGCCAGCATTTTCTTCAGGGCGTGAGATACCGCCACAAAACCAAAGCTGGCGGTGACCATGGTCGCCGCACCGAAACCGGCGCTGCAATCCATGCGCTTGGGTCCCTCTGCGGTACTGCGCGAGGCGCACACCGTACCGTCCGGCTGCGGATAAACCAGCGGTTCACTGGAAAATACGCAGTCGATCCCCAGCTTGCCCTTACTGTTCTTCACCACCTTGAAGTCGTTCTTCAGGCGTTCGCGCAGCTTGGCCGCCAGCGGATCCTGAATGGTCTTCGCCAGATCGGCCACCGCAATCCGTGTCGGATCGATCTGCCCCCCCGCGCCGCCGGTGGTTACCACCGGGATCTTGTAGCGCCGGCAATAGGCCAGCAACGCCGCTTTGGGTCGCACGCTGTCGATAGCGTCAATAACATAGCTAAAGTTGTTCGCCAGCAGCTCGGCCACGTTATCCGGAGTAATAAAGTCATCAATGCAGGTCACCCGGCATTCTGGGTTGATCGCCAGAATGCGTTCCGCCATCACCTCGGTTTTTGACTGGCCGACGTGCTGTTTCAGCGCATGGATCTGGCGGTTGGTATTGGTTACGCACACATCGTCCATATCGATCAGGGTAATGGCGCCAATCCCGGTGCGCGCCAGCGCTTCCGCCGCCCACGATCCCACACCGCCGATGCCAATCACGCAGACGTGCGCCTGGGCAAACAACACCAGCGCCTGCTGGCCATACAAACGCGCCGTACCGCCAAAACGTTGCAGATAGGCTTCTGAATAAGGTGTGGTGCTCATAACGCTTTATTTACCTTGGGCCGCTCGCCGGACTAACGGCGCAGGCTGTTGAGTGTGCAAATGACAAGGGCCGGAAAATCCGGCCCTTGCGGGTCTGGAACGCGCTGCGCCGCGCTTTAACGGGTTACCAGCAGCGAGCCGCTCTGATTGGCTTTTGGCTGATAGGCGCTGAACAACGGCGCGCTGTTATTGCCGCCCTTCAACACCCAAACGCGACCATAGTGGTTGTAGTAGCCCGCCGAATGGCCGGCTTCCGGGCCGATCCCCTGGTACATGTCAAAGTGCTGGCCTTTGATGGCTCCGCCAACGTCCAATGCCACCATCAGGCGCATCTCGTATTTTCCCGTGAATTTACCCTTGTTGTCCAGTAAAGGCACCTCCGCCAACAGCGTAGTGCCGGCAGGGATTAACGAGCGGTCGGAGGCCACCGAGGCTTTTGCGATCAGCGGCACCGCGCTGGCGCCCTTCACTGGCGCGAAGGATTCAGGACGGAAGAACACGAACGACGGGTTCTGTTCCAGCAGCTCGCGCACTTGTGCCTCGCTATGGCTGTCAGCCCATTGGCGGATCGCCTGCATCGACATGTCCGCCTTGGCTACTTCGCCACGATCGATCAGCACCTTGCCGATACTGCGGTAAGCATGGCCGTTCTTGCCGCCATAGCCAAAGAACACCAGGGGCTGGCCATTGCCGAAGTCGACATAGCCGCTGCCCTGCACTTCCATCATAAAATTGTCCATCAGAGAGTTGGTATAGGCAATGATGTAGCGGTCATCAAGCGCGCCGCTGTAGATACCGGCGCGATCCGGCAGGCGGCCGCGGCCTTTTGGCGGCATGCGATACAGCGGGTAGCGGAACTCGCCCTGTTGGGTGTAGCGCGCCTGCAACACCGGGGTATAGTAGCCGGTAAACTGGACGTTACCGTAGTTGTCTACCCCTTCCATCTGGTAGGCATTCAGACCGAACTGGCTCAGTTGGCGCGTATCGGCACCGGAGGCCATCCAGCTCTGCACCGCCTGATAGGTACTGTTGTTGCGATTGAATAATGACGGCGACGCGTACTGAATTTCCATCAATTGATCTGAATAATCTTTGGCGTTGACCGGTACGCCGCGGGCATTGGGCTGATTAACCAACTCCAGCGATTGCTCCAGCCGCCCATCCTTATATTGCTGACCGCGATCGGTCGGCTTTGACGAACAGCCTGCCAGCACCGCTACTACCGTCACCACTAACCCGCCCAGCAGGTATTTGCCCCAACGTCCTTTCATCGCGCACTCTCTTAGACAGATATAATTTGTCCCAACATATCTCGAAAGATGAGGGATATGACGGCAAAACGATAACAAACGGCCATGGATAAAGGAATCGCCTGCCAACAAAAAAGTCGCCGCAGCCAGGTTGCTAAAAAATCGGCAGATTGGGGGTAAAACCAGCAATAAAATGGCTTTCATTCAATTATCTGCAAAAAGGGGTTGCATCATAAATCATGGAGAGTATAGTGCGCTTCCATCGGACGCGGGGTGGAGCAGCCTGGTAGCTCGTCGGGCTCATAACCCGAAGGTCGTCGGTTCAAATCCGGCCCCCGCAACCAACCGATACCGTACCAGCGGTATCAGATAACAGGGTTGGCTTCGATAAGGCAGTAGACGGACGCGGGGTGGAGCAGCCTGGTAGCTCGTCGGGCTCATAACCCGAAGGTCGTCGGTTCAAATCCGGCCCCCGCAACCAACTGATATCGTATAGCGGTATCCAAGCCAGACAGTAATGCATCAAGACGGACGCGGGGTGGAGCAGCCTGGTAGCTCGTCGGGCTCATAACCCGAAGGTCGTCGGTTCAAATCCGGCCCCCGCAACCAACTGATATCGTATAGCGGTATCCAAGCCAGACAGTAATGCATCAAGACGGACGCGGGGTGGAGCAGCCTGGTAGCTCGTCGGGCTCATAACCCGAAGGTCGTCGGTTCAAATCCGGCCCCCGCAACCAATTTGATGACCATAATCAAGCACCTTAACGGGTGTTTTTTTATGCCTGAAATTCCCGCCCCGGGCGTTAATCACGCCGAGCCACGCAGCCCGGCGCGCGCGCTTAACGCCTGGCCAGCGCACCACCGTTGGCAAAATAAGCCTTGATGCCGGCCAGAATCGACTCGGCCACCTGCTGTTGAAAACGGCTGGTTCGCAACTTGCGCTCTTCTTCAATATTGCTGATAAAAGCCGTCTCGACCAGGATCGACGGGATGTCCGGCGCCTTTAATACCGCAAAACCGGCCTGATCGACACGGTTCTTGTGCAACCGGTTGATTTTCCCCATGCGGTTCAACACTTCTTTGCCAAACTTCAGGCTGTCGTTAATGGTCGCGGTTTGCAGCAGATCGAACATGGTATGGTCGAGATAACGGTCACCGCTTTTGCTGACGCCGCCAATTTGATCCGATTCGTTCTGCGTCTGCGCCAGAAACTTCGCCGCGGCGCTGGTCGCCCCCTTGGTCGACAGCGCAAACACCGAGGAGCCGCGTGCGGCCCGGCTGGTAAACGCATCGGCATGAATGGAAACGAACAGATCGGCGCGTTGCTTGCGTGCTTTGGCCACCCGCACCTTGAGCGGAATAAACACGTCTTCGTTACGCGTCATAAACACTTTCATGTTCGGTTCACGCTTGATCATGGTGCTTAAACGGCGGGCAATTTGCAGCACGATGTCTTTCTCGCGCGTTTTGTATTTGCCGATAGCCCCGGGATCCTCACCGCCATGCCCCGGATCGAGCATAATGACAATCGGCCGATCGCGTCCGGCCTTGCCGGCCTGCGGAGCCTGGGTCGGTGCCGGCAACGTCCGCTCCAAATCCCCTTTATTGTAATCTTCCAGCAATGCCAATAGCGGATCATACTCTTCGCCGGACGACGATTTGGACGGGTACAAGTCCAGCACCAGTCGGTTACGGTATTCCGCCACCGGCGACAGGGTAAACATGTGCGGGCTGACGCTTTGCTTTAATTCCAACACCAGCCGCACGGTATTCTTGTCAAACTGGCCGACGCGCGCCTGTTTCAGATAAGGGTCGGCAGTCTGTACCTGGCCGGCGATGCCCTTGAGGATGCTGTTGAGGTGCACACCTTCGATATCCACCACGATACGATCGGGGTTGGTCAGAGCAAACTGCTTGTACTTGAGTTCCTCGTTGGATTCGAGCGTCACGCGGGTGTAGGTAGAGGAAGGCCAGACGCGCACCGCAATCACGTGCGACGAAGCGGCAAAACCGACGCGACTCACGCTCAGCAACCAGGTTGCGGCAACCCCCTGCAACAGACGACGGCGACCCAGATTGTGATTAGCGTTTGGCATGCGACTCCAGCAAAAAAATCAGCTTAAAAAAACACCATAAAGTGAGAATGGCAAAAACTTTAACGAATCCGTCCAGCGCTGTCACCAGAAAATCCTTTTATGTTTTGTCAATTTATTAACGATTTAGCGGTGTTAGCGCCAAAAAGCCAACAAATCCCCACTTGCCATTAGCGCAAAAAAGGAATAAAAATACAAAAATACCGTATAAATATGCAAAAGAGGTTTGACCGTGAAGGAACGTAGTACAGAGCTGGTTCAAGGATTCCGTCACTCAGTCCCTTATATCAATGCTCACCGCGGCAAGACTTTTGTGGTCATGCTGGGGGGAGAAGCCATTGAGCATGAGAATTTCTCCAATATCGTCAACGATATCGGCCTATTGCATAGCCTGGGCATCCGGCTGGTGGTGGTCTACGGCGCGCGGCCGCAGATTGACGGTAACCTGGCGTTGCATAATCTGGCGCCGATTTATCATAAGCATACTCGCGTCACCGATGCGCCGACGCTGGAGCTGGTCAAACAGGCCGCCGGTTTGTTGCAACTGGACATCACCGCCCGGCTGTCGATGAGCCTGAACAACACGCCGCTGCAAGGCGCACATATCAACGTGGTCAGCGGTAACTTTATCATTGCCCAGCCGCTTGGCATCGATGACGGCGTGGATTATTGCCACAGCGGCCGCATTCGTCGCATTGACGAAGAAGCGATCCATCGCCAGCTCGACAGCAACGCTATCGTGTTGATCGGCCCGGTAGCGGTTTCCGTTACTGGTGAAAGTTTCAATCTGACGTCGGAAGAGGTTGCAACCCAGTTGGCGATCAAACTCAAGGCGGAAAAAATGATTGGCTTCTGCTCGTCCCAGGGGGTTAACGACGCGGAAGGCAATATCATTTCCGAGTTGTTCCCCAATGATGCACAAAAGCGTATTGAAGAACTGGAACAGAGCGGTGATTACCATTCAGGCACCGTACGTTTCCTGCGTGGTGCGGTGAAAGCCTGCCGCAGCGGCGTGCGGCGCAGCCACCTGATCAGCTATCAGGAAGACGGCGCGTTAGTGCAAGAACTGTTCTCACGCGATGGCATCGGTACGCAGATCGTCATGGAAAGCGCCGAACAGGTACGGCGTGCCACCATCAACGATATCGGCGGTATTCTCGAGCTGATTCGCCCGCTGGAACAGCAAGGCATTCTGGTACGCCGCTCGCGTGAGCAGTTGGAAATGGAAATCGACAAATTTACCATCATCGAACGCGATAACCTGACCATCGCCTGTGCCGCGCTATACCCGTTCCCGGATGAGAAAATCGGTGAAATGGCCTGCGTGGCAGTGCATCCGGACTACCGCAGTTCATCGCGCGGCGAAATGCTGCTGCAAAGAGTGGAAACGCAGGCGCGCCAGATGGGGCTGAAAAAACTGTTCGTGCTGACCACGCGCAGTATTCACTGGTTCCAGGAGCGGGGGTTCACCCCGGCGGATGTCGAGGTGCTGCCAATGCAGAAACAGGCGCTATATAACTACCAGCGCCGCTCGAAGATCCTGCTGGCCGACCTATAGCCCACCGCCGGCACTAGTCGGCGGTGTCTCATTGGCCTGAGCCACCCTCACCAACCGCTCCGCCAGCCCGCTGCGCCGCTGGGTTGGCGTGCGGATGGCGCTGTTCAGCACCTTTTCACTCGCATACAGCGACAGTTGCCGACGCGCGCGGGTAATGGCGGTATACACCAGCTCACGCGTCAATACCGGTAGAAAGTGATTAGGCAGCACCAGCGCCGTATGGTCGAACTCTGACCCCTGAGACTTGTGCACCGTCATGGCATAGGCGGTTTCATGAGCCGGTAAACGACTGGGTTGCACCGATTTGATATTGCCGTCCGGCAATTGGAAATGCACACGCAGTTCGCCGCCCTCCTCCGGCAGAGCAATGCCAATATCACCGTTAAACAGCCCCAACGCACTGTCGTTACGGCCAATCATCACCGGTCGACCGCGATACCAGCGACCGGCAGATGCCGGGTTACGGCGAATCAACCCCGCACGTTGCAGCCCGCTTTCAATCCGTTCATTCAGACCGGCAACGCCAAACGGCCCTTCACGCAGCGCGCACAGCACCTGGAAACGGCCAAATGCTGCCAGAATATCGACCGCCGGCGCTCCGGCGGCGACCCGCTGGAGATAGTCGCGATAACCGGCCACACAGGCATCCAGCAACGCCTGGTAATCCTCGGTTTCCACCAGCGGATAACCGGCAACGTCGCTAAAATTGCCGTTGAGTGCGGCCCAGGCTCGTTTGTTGTCGCCGGCATTCACCGCCATCGCCAGTTGACCGATGCCGGAATCGGCGTCAAAACGGTAACTCTTGCGCAACAAACAGAGGCTGTCGCGTACCGCGGCGTCACCCTGCGCACTCTGGCCGCTCAACACACAGCCGGTCAGTTGCGCCAATTGTGCGGCGCGCGCGTCGCTATAGCCTTGCTCGGCAAAACGGCAGATATCTCCCAGCACCGCGCCAGCTTCCACCGAGGCCAGTTGATCGCGGTCGCCAAGAAAAATCACCCTGGCGTGCGGCGGCAAGGCGGCAATCAGACGAGCCATCATCGGCAGATCGACCATCGACGCCTCATCCACCACCAGCACGTCGAGGTGCAGCGGATTGCCACGATGATAGCGCATGCGTTGACTGTTCGGTTGTGCACCCAGCAGACGGTGCAGCGTTGCCGCTTCGGTGGGGAATAACGCCCGCTGTTCGGGGGTCAGTGGCAATTGTCGGCTGGCGCTGCCCAGTGACTCCGTGAGTCGTGCTGCCGCCTTGCCGGTTGGTGCTGCCAGCTGGATACGCAAGCGCGCCCCTTCGGCCAACTGCACCAATGCGGCCAGCAGTTTGGCCACGGTGGTGGTTTTACCGGTGCCCGGCCCGCCGGATATCACCGCAATACGCCGGGTCGCAGCTACCGCCGCGGCAATTTTCTGCCAGTCAGGGGTGTCCGTCGCCGTACCGAACAGCTGGTCGAGGATCGCACGCAGACGCTGAGTTTCGATAACCTGCGGTACGCTATCGCTGCTGATAAATGCCGCTACCTGGCCTTCGCTTTGCCACATGCGCTGTAAATACAACCGTTGTTTTTGCAGCACCAGCGGCGTTGGCTGACTGCCGTCACTGACCGCCGGCGAGCTCAACAGCCGTTGCCGCCAGCCATCCAGATCGGGCTGTCCTGCGGCCTGCCATACCGCCTGTGCCAATGCGGGTTGCCGCCCTTCGAACAAGTTCTCCGGCATTAGCTGTTGCAACAGCAGACAGACGTGCCCCGCACCGGCTTCCGCGCTGAGGCAAGCGGCGGCCAGCAACATATCCGGCCGATCCGCTGCCGCCACCACTCGTGCGAACTGCACGTCTAGCGGGCGCAGTACGCCAAGCGTCGCCGCTTGCTGCAATAAATCGATCATTGCTCGGCCTCCGTAGCACGGTGGACGCCACTGAACAGCCGATCCATCCCCATGACCAGTTCACTGTCCGGACGGCAGGAGAAGATGCCGTTGCCAGGGTGTTCGGCAGCGACACCGCGCAAAAACAGATAAATCACGCCACCAAAATGGCGCTGATAATCGTAATCCGCCAGACGGTGCCGCAGGTAACGGTGCAATGCCAGCGTGTAGAGCTGATATTGCAGGTCGTAGCGATGTTCGGCCATCGCCCGCGCCATTGCCGGCTGGGTATAGGCGCTGCTGTCCTCGCCCAGCCAGTTGGACTTATAGTCCAGCAGGTAATACTTCCCCTGCCAGCAGAATACCAAATCGATAAAACCCTTCAGCATGCCTTGCACCTGCTGAAAGTCCAGTGCCGGGCAGTGGGCAGACAGCGGGTCGTAGCGTTTGGTTAACGCATCCAGCTCATCGGCGCGCAGCAGGTCACCAATCGGCAGGTAGAACTGCAGCTCGGCCTGTTTGACCTGCGGTGCCAGCATCGCCAGCGATACCCCGCTGTCGTTGAGCCGGGTGTGCAACAATACCTGCATCCAGTCCTGCAACACCGGCAGCCAATGGTCGTCATAACCGTGCAAACGCAACTGTTCCAGCAGCCAGTCGGCGTCCAGCGGTTGGGTGAAATCCAGCGTTTCGAACAGGCTATGCAAGAAGGTTCCGGGTGCCGCACCGCGAGGAAAAGTATGTGGAGTAAGCGCCGGCTCACCGTCTGCGGCCTGCTCGCCGGCGGCATCCACATCCAGACGCGGCAGCAGATCCTGGGTGATTCCTGCTGAGCCATGCTGTTGCAGACCGGTATAACTGGTGACCCGCCAGTAATCCTGTACCTGGCGGGTAAAGCGGCGAGCGGTCAGTTTGGCCGCCGCCTCGGCTTGCGCTTGCCACGGTTGCGGGTCTGGTTCGTCCACCAGCGACAGCGCGACGCCGTCGCCGGTCAACTGCTGTAAACGCTGCTGCAGATAGCCGGCATCGCCGGCTTGCCCGGCCTGCACCAGGTAGCCCAGTGCGCTGCGGTGCAAATCGGTATCTCCCTGCTTCTTGCGCGTCCCCTGAATCAACGGGGCTATGCCAATGCTGCAGTGATAGACCGAACGGGTCAGTGCGACATACAGCAGGCGCAGGTCTTCCGCCAACCGCTCTTCTTCGGCCCAGGCGAGGCTTTCTTCATTGGCATTAAGATCGAGCAACGCCTTGAAATTATTGCGATCGTGATACAGCACCTGTTGCTGCTGGCGGAAATTGCCAACAAACGGCAGCCAGACCAGCGGATATTCCAACCCTTTGGACTTATGGATAGTGATCACCTGCACCAGATGGCGATCGCTTTCCAGACGCAACTGCTGATTGTCCGACTGGCGGTTAGGCTGGGCTATCTGCTGCGCCAGCCAGCGCACCAGCGCATGCTCGCTGTCGAGCTGCGCGGAGGCTTCCTGCAGCAGTTCACCCAGATGCATCACATCGGTCAGACGACGTTCGCCGCCGGGGCTGGCCAGCAGGTTCTCCGCCAGATGACGGCGCGTCATGACTTCACGCAGCATCGGCAGTACGCCGCGCCGCTGCCAGTGGCTGCGATAGCCGTCAAATTCATTGACCAACAGATCCCAGGCGCGTTCGTCATGGTTCAGCGCGTCCAGCGTCGGCGCGTCCAACCCTAATAGCCCGGTCGCCATCGCGCTACGCAGCGTACGCTCCTGCTCTGGCGCCAATACCGCCTGCAAAAGCCACAGCAAATCCTTGGCCTCCGGCGTGTCGAAAACGCTGTCGCGGTTGGAAAGATACACCGACGGGATTGCCAATTGGCTCAGAGCGTCGCGCACCAGCGCGGCTTCGGCACGGCTGCGTACCAGAATGGTAATATCCGACGCCTGTACCGCACGCCGCTGCGCGCCGTTAAGCAACCAGGCTTCACCGCGCTGGCCGGCGCTCAGCCAGTCGCGGATCTGCGCCGCACACCAGCGCGCCATCATCTGTTGGTAATCACTTACTCCTACACCTTCGCCCGGCTGTAACCAAAAATGCAGCGCCGGCTGTGCAGTTGCCTGAAGCTCGAACCCCAACCCCTGATTTTTAGCGGCAGCGGACACGGCAATAAACGGGATCTGACCAAACAAGAACGGCTGGTCAACCTGCGAAAACAGCTTATTGACGCTGCCTACCATGGCCGGAGACGAACGCCAGTTAGTCTCTAACGTATAGTGGGTGCTTACCTCTGAGCGAGCGCGCATATAGGTGAAAATATCCGCCCCGCGGAAGGCGTAAATGGCCTGCTTGGGATCGCCGATCAACAACAGACCGCACCGTTCACACCCAACGTAAAGCTTTTGGAAAATGCGATACTGCTGCGGATCGGTATCCTGGAATTCATCGATCATCGCCACCGGGAAGCGCTGGCGAATGGCCTGCGCCAGCTGTTCCCCGCCGGCACTTTGTAACGCCGCATCCAGACGACCAAGCAGGTCATCAAAGCCCAGTTCGGCACGTTGGCGCTTTTCCTGCTGGATTGAACTGCGGATCTCACTCAGCGCGCGCGCCATAATCAGATCACGCAGCGTCAGCGGTTGGTCAAACAGGCCATCAATGGCCGCGAACAGCGGGTGTCGCGGTGGCTCGCCTTTTTTGGTTTTTTCCAGCAGCGTCGATTGGCGGAATTTCTCCAGCTCTTTCGGCAATTGATAATCCTGGGTAGCCAACGTGCTCCACTCGCCAACCTTGCTCAGCCAGTTGGGTAAATGCTTACTGCTGTAGCTACGCTTATCAACGCCGGACGCGCTAATCAGCGCTTCCAAATCCGGCGCAGCCGCCTGCCATTGCGCTTTGATCTGCTCAATACGCGCCACGATTTGCTCGTGGCGCATCAGCACCGTTTCATCGTCTTTTGGCGGTTGGCGCAGGGTGGGCGCTTCGCCGTGCAGATAGCCGGCCAGATCGGCCAATAATGCCTCCGGCCCACTCCATTCCTGACTTACCGCACGTGCTACCGCCAGCGGCAATGGATAGCATTGCCGCCGCCAAAAGTCTGCGCAGGCCTGACGGCGCAACGGCAACTCATCCTGAATCAGCGTCTGTTCAAACAGAATGCCGGACTCGAAGGCATTGTGCGCCAGCATGCGCTGGCAGAAACCGTGAATGGTAAAGATCGCCGCCTCGTCCATCTGCCGCTCCGCCGCCAGCAACTGCGCCGCAGCGTCGGCCAGATCGTCGATTTCCGCCATCAGGGCGGAAAACAGCGGATCGGTGCACTGCTCCCGGCCGCGGACGCAGGCGATGCGCAGACCGTGGATATTGCTGCGTATCCGGCTGCGCAGCTCTTCGGTCGCCGCTTCGGTAAAGGTCACCACCAGAATTTCCTCTACCGTCAGCGGTCGGGGGAAAGCCGCCTGCTTGCCCAACCCAAGCAACAGGCGCAGATATAACGCACCGATGGTGAAGGTTTTCCCGGTCCCAGCCGACGCTTCAATCAGTCGCTCGCCAAACAGCGGTAACGTCAGCGGATCGAGCCTCTGCGGGGTACTGGCTGTCATGGCGTCGCGACCTTGCGCGGCAGCGTTTGCTGGAGCGCAGACGCATTCGGCATCGACTGCCAGCCCTGCGGCGCCGCATAATCGGCTTTATCCTGGCTGCTGCCGCTGACCTGCGACAGTACCGCCAGGCCGTTCGGCTGAATCACCGCCTGATGGAAAAAGTCCGCCAGTTTGGCCGGTGTCAGCTGTTGTATCTGGGCGATCAATTTATCTCGAGTGTCGAAGGCAAAGTTGCCGCGATCAAAATCATTGCTAAAGCGGCTGGCCTCTTCGCTCAAGGTCTGCGGGCGCTGCTTCAGTTCGTTAATCAGCGCCTGCTGATACTGAGCGAAGTCGGCCTCACTCATGTCCCGCAGGCGCTTTTCGGCCTTCGGATAGAAGTCCTGGTAACGCTGATACAGGTAAGCCGGCTGCTTGCTGTTGCTTTGCAGCAGGAAGCCCAGCCCCCATTGCCGCCCCACAGACATTGGGAAGGCGAACACCGCATACCCCAACTGTTCCTGGGTACGCAACTGGCTATAGAACCACGGCTGGATAATCTGCCCGAGCAATGAGCTGTAAGCCATGCCGGTGACCTCTTGATAGCCGGTCGGGACATACACCGCCGCCAGCGCCGAGTCGGTGCTGCTGCCCGGACGTTGCAAGCTGGCCAACTGCCGCTTGGCAATTTGCACGTCTTCGCCGTGCCACCAGGTCTCGCCGGTACAGCCCAAACGCTGTTTCAACGAGGAAGCCAGCGCGTCCACCTGCTGCTTGCTCATGTTACCGACCACCAGCAGTTCAGGCGTCGCTTCTGCCAGCAACGCCTTACGGTAGGCCAGCACGTCTTGCAGCGTCAGGGTCTGCAATACCTTGCGGCGTTCGCTGCGCTCGCTGTACGGCACACGGGAAAGCATTTGTACCGGTTGCAACGCCAGCTCAAACGCCTTGCCCTTTTCAGCGGCGTCCAACTGTTCCAGATACCAGGACTTGGCCTGTTGCAGCTGTTCTTCGGTCGGCGTAAAGCTCGAATAGCCTTCGATCAGGGTAGTCAGCAGCTGTGGCAACCGCTGGGTAAAGCCGCTGGCGTTAAACAACAGACCGTTGTCCGGCGAGGTGGAGAAGCTCAATCCCCCCACCGACGCCTGATAGCTCAGTTGATCGAGGGCAATGCCCGCCAGGTAGTCAGTCAGTGAGAACAACACCTGATTGCGAGCCGAGTCCATGGTTTTCGTGTTGCGGAACGCCACGGTGACATCGGCTTTCGGCTCATCGGCAAAATAACGGCTCGGCATATACAGCACCCGTAACCCCGGCTGATTGACCACCAGTTCAGGCTTGGTGAACGCATGCGAGGGTTGGTTGAGCGTGAAATCATCCGGAATATACGGGTTCAGCGCGGGCAATGACAGGCTGAGCCCCTTGCCCAACTGCTGCCATTGCTCAAACCGCGAGGCGTCGATTTTGTTGACCTGATATGGCGCGTTAACGAAATACGCCATTTTATCGTGTGGTTCATTCGGGCTGATAAACCAGATGCGCGCGTTTTGCGGGGTCATTTCGTCCAGACGCTGCGCGATGGCTTGCGGATCGTAACGATCGGCCAGATAAGGCGCATCCAGCGTATGCTCAACCGGCACGCGCAACATGGTGTCCACCAGCCATTCGATATAGTCCATATCGCGAGTAATCGACGGGTAGCGGAAATCCAGATTCAGCACGTGCGAAATTTCGTCGAAGTAGCTCTGTTTGACGCCTTCGCTACGCAGCATTTTCAAATAGTTGAAGATTGCCGCCACCACCCGATCGCGCTGGGCCAGCCCTTTGTCGGTGAGTGAAACGCTGATGGAAAACACGCCGCCGTTGCGATCGACCATCGGATCGGCGCCGGCATTAATGGCGTCTGCCAGCCCCTGTTTCTGCAACCAGTCTGACAGGGTGTTTTGGCTGCGGTTGCCGATCAGATAGCTGATGTAGGTATCGGTCTTGCTGCGGAACGCCGCGCTATTGTTATCAATACGGAACTCGACCTTCAGCTGTTTGCGCGGCTGGGCAGGCACGTAATGAATAATGATGCCCTGCTGCTGTTTGGTGACCGCCGGAACGGTGATAGGCGCAACGCTGGCATTATGGTTGGGTACGCGACCAAAGGTTTTTGCCGCCAGCGTCGCCAACTGAGGCAACGGCTGATTGCTGTACAACACGCCCATCATCAGATTGGCGGAATAGTAGCGCTGGTAAAACGCCATCAGTTCATCGTGCAGTTTGCTGCCGGGTTTATCTTTGAGCGTATCCAGATTACCGCCGGAAAAGCGTGCGCTCGGGTGCGCCGGATTTAGCGTTTCCGCACCGACCTGCGCCATGCGCATACCGTCGCGCGAACGCGCCATGGTTAATTCGGCGTTCACCGCATTACGTTCTTTGTCGGCATTGCCAGGATCGAGCAGCGGCTCGGCAATGGCATCCGCCATGCGGTCAACCGCCGGTTCAAGTGCATCGTTTTCCACTTCCAGATAAAAAGCGGTACGGTACGACGCGGTGCTGGCGTTGTGGCTGCCGCCGTGCTTCTTGAGAAATTCGGACAGGTTTTCCGGTTCCGGGTAACGCTTGGATCCCATCAGGACCATGTGTTCCAGATAATGCGCCAGGCCAAGCTGGCTGTCGGGATCTTCCAGCGAACCAACCGGCAATGCCAACGCAGCCAGGGACTTCGGCGCCTGCGGATCGGAAACCAGCAGCACCGTCATGCCGTTATCCAGTTTGATCGCCTGGTAATGGCGCGGATCGTGATCGCTTTTGTGGATTTTCTCCGCCAGCGGTTGCCATCCCTGTGCGGCCCAGCTTAACGGTGCCCAAAATAATACTACCAACATCAACCCACTGAAACGGGCCAATCGTCTGCGCATATCCAAAATAAACCCCTATTCAGGCGCGGTGTCGCCATATCCCTGACGACCCCGTCGCTCATCAAAAAACAGCAAAGCTATATGCCGATATCTTATGTAAGACCGGAAACAACCCTGAAGGTTGAATATAAACCAGTTTATTTTTACCATCTCCCGGCAACCAGTACCACCGGGTGATGGTCACCCTCTATTATGGCGAGCCACCGGCAGCAGGTAACGCTCTGTTTCCGCCACAATTTGTGCCAGTGTGGCATTGTCCAACTGACGGAAAACCCGCTGAATATACGGATCCTCGCCTTCACCGGGAATGCGCTGATCGCCCTGCCATGCCAGCAGCAGTTTGGCCCGTGCCCTGGCCTGCGCCTCCTCGCCCCAGTCAATCTGCTGTGAGTCCTGCTGATAGCACTGGCTTAACCACGCCCAGCCGCTTTTGTTCAGTAACATCAGCGGTTCACACAGCCCACGCTGATAACCGGCGATCAGCTCGGCCAACTGGGCACGCGCGGCCTCTGGCGGCAATGCGGCAAAACGCCAGGCGGCGTTCTTGCGCCCGAACATCCGGCTTTCCCCCTCACCGCCGGCAGAGCAATATGCCAGATGCTCCAACCACAGCAAGATACCGTCGACCGCCGACAGCGTCGCTGGCCGCCAACGCAACAGACCGTCGTGCTGCACCTGATGCAGCCAGCCGCCAAGACGCACGCCGGCGATGTCGAGGTCCAGCTCCAGACTACTGCTTTCCCGCCGTTCATCACGTACCTGCGCTGCCAGTTCGCTCATTTCTTCTTGCTGTTTTTGCCAGTAGATCTCGCCAAACGGGCCGTACGGTAAACCTCCGCAAGCGCGTATCCGCTGATACAGCCGCGTCGCGTCCTGATCTTCAATCAACGCGTTCAGCAGTTGATTGTTGAATTGATAGCGGCTGAGGTTGTCCAGCGTGAACGGCTCCTCATCCGCCAGTTCGGTTTCTTCCAGAATGAAGTTGACTCCCAGACGTAATTGGAAGAAGGCGCGGATCGGATGGCGATAGAAACGCAGCAGATCGTCAAGTGATAGCTGCGGTTGCGGCTCTGGCGACAGCGGCTGATTGAACACCGGGTGTGCTTCACCGCGTCGGTCGGCAGCCGGTAGCCATTCGGCAGCGTAGCTCTGCGCTTCGGCCCCCGGCAGAAAGTTCTCTGCGGCGAACGGCATGCGGGCATGCCAGCGCAGCAAATGCTCACCGACCCGCTGCGCACTGCCGTCGGCGTCCAGGTGCTCATCGCCCGGCAAACAGTAGCTTTGTTGCAGATACTCCAGCAACTCGGTCACCAGCACCGAGGGATAACGTTCGCTATTATCCTGGATCGACCGTCCGATAAAGCTGATATACAGCTGCTGCTGCGCCGACAGGATGGCCTCAAGGAACAGGTAGCGGTCATCGTCGCGCCGGCTGCGATCGCCGCGCTTCACCTGCTGAGCCATCAGGTCAAAACCCAGCGGCGGCAGGGTGCGCGGGTAAACGCCGTCGTTCATGCCCAGCAGGCATACCACCTTGAACGGGATGGAACGCATTGGCATCAAGGTGCAGAAATTGATTTGCCCAGCCAGAAAACGCTGGCTGATGCGCTCCTGATCGAGACGTGCCGCCAGTTCGTCTCGCAGCAGCGTCAGGGGCACCGCATCGGGATAACGCGCCCCCTGCCCGAACTCGATTACCTGCTGCCACTGCTGTTCGATCAGCGCCAATATCACTTCCGTGTCGGCGTCGGCGGCAAAGAAACTGTCCAGCAACCGGCGGCATAGCGGCAGCCACTCCGCCAACGTGCGTGGTTCACCTAACCGTTGCCGCCAGTCGGCAAGCTGCGCCAGCAGTTCTGCCAACTGCCCGGCCAGCTCCGCCGCCAACCCGCTGGACTCGTCATACGGCAAGACGCCTTGCCAGTCCCCGATATTGCTGTCCATTGCATACCCGAGCAGCATGCGTGTGATGCCGAACTGCCAGGTGTGCTGGCCGGTAACCGGCAGCGCCAGTTGGCGCACGTTGTCATCATCCAGCCCCCAACGCACGCCGGATTCGCCGACCCAGCGGCGCAACAGACGCAGCCCCTCTTCATCAATGGCGAAACGCGCCGCTAGCGCCGGAACCTCCAGCAATGCCAGCACCTGTTCAGCAGAAAAGCGACTCTGCGGCAAATCCAGCAACGAAATAAACGCCTGCAAGGCCGGATGAGCCTGCCGCGCTTTACGGTCGGAAATGGCGAACGGCAAATAGCGCTCCGGCGGCGCATTACCAAATACCGCCTGAATGTACGGCGTATAGCTGTCAATGTCGGCCACCATCACGATGATGTCACGCGGCGTCAGCTGTGGGTCCTCCGCCAGCATCGCCAACAGCCTGTCGTGCAGCACCTCCACCTCGCGCTGCGGGCTATGACAGGCGTGCAGGCTGATGGAACGGTCGGCAGGATCGAGCATGCGCTTGTTGTCGCTACGTTCCAGCGTTTGCGCCGTGGTGCCGATGATCGCATGATCTTCCAGCTCCAGCATGTCGTGCTGAATGGCATGCAGCAAGTTGTCCGGCGCAATGTCCACAAAGGCATCAACCTCTTGCAACGACTCCATCTGCGCCAGCAGATATAAATGGTCGCGCCCCAACTTGCCCCAGGAGGCCAGCAGCGGATTACTCAAGCGCTGTTCGCCGTCGGTATCGAACAGCTGTGCGGCCTGCTCTGGCTGGCGGAACAGCCCCTGTTCGAGCGCCTGCTGGTGATGACGGCGCTTACGGCTTTGCAGCCGTGCCAGGAACGCATAATCCTGAATATCACCCCAGTAGTAACGGCACGGGTTGGTAAACATCAGATGTATATCGATGTGTTTGCCCAACGCCTGCAGAGCCTCAAGGTAGATCGGCGGCAATGCCGAAATGCCACAGATAAATACCCGTGGTGGCAGGCCCGCCGGGCAGGTTTGCGCCTGTTCCAGGGTGGCGATGAAACGCCGATACAGATTGGCACGGTGCCACTCAGGCTGTCCAAGCTGCCGGGTGTACTCCACCAGGCGCGCCCATAGCGGTGCCTGCCATTGCTGCGCCTCTGGCAGGGCGTCGATACGCTCGCCACGTTGCCAGCTTTCCAGCCACTGCGGTCGATACACCAGATATTGGTCAAACAGATCGGCCACTCGCCCGGCCAGCTGATGAATTTTGCGCTTGTCGCCGTCGTCGGCCAGATAGTGCTGCAACGGCGCAAACTCCGGCTCGGTCAGCATATCCGGCAGCAGCCACATCAGTTTCCAGGTCATGGCATCCTTACTGAAGGCGCTCTCCTGCGGGATGCCGGGCAACACGCGGGTGAACATCTCCCAGATAAACGATGCCGGTAGCGGGAAGGCAATATTGGCGGCAATGCCAAACTGTTCGGCCAGTTGCATCTGCAACCACTGCGCCATGCCGGGGCTCTGAACCAGTATGACCTCCGCTTGAAAAGGGTCGCCCAACGGTTCTCTGGCGATCAACGCACTGGTCAGCGTTTTCAGCAAATCCAACTGATTGGAATGGTAAACCGTGAACATGAGGCTCCTTTAAACGCGTCATACTGCAAAAAATAGCGCGACTCTGGCGCCGCATCACTGTTGCACGCCAGCGTGGCGCAACGGTACAACAGTCGCTGACCACCCTGGCCATCGTCTGCCAATGCCGCCAGGCTAATCGCCGTCGCAATACCAGCGGCCAAGCTGGATCCGTTGTCGTTGCGGGGTTTGTATCGTGACCGTCAGCCGATGGCAAGCATCATCTTCGCGACTGTGCTGTACTTCACGCCGCCAGCCGGGGGGGAGCGTCTCTACGCCCTCAATGCCGGCGGCATGACGCTCCAATTGTTGATGCGCCAATGCCCAGGCCTGGCGAGATTGCCATTGACGCTGGAACCCCTGTAACAATGCCTGATGGTACTGCAACAGGCCGAGTAACGACACCGAGAACAACAGTGCCGCAATTAATACCTCAGGCAGGCTGAAGCCGCGTTGACGCGCAACATTGGCCGGTATCGGGTCAGTCCGCACAGTCGGCCTCGTTCTTTTCCGGGCAAAAATCCAGACGCCCGCCGGTGACCGCGGCCAGTTTCCCCTTGTCGTCCGGCATTGCCAACTGGTAGAGCCACAGCGGCCGATCGCCAGCCAGTGTTCCCTGGCCGCGCAGCACTACGATCCCGGCCCGAACCGACATTTTGCCGCATACCTGCAACTCGGCCAGGTGACGCAGACAATGCCAGCGTTGCACTGTCAGCCGAGCGACGGGCCATGGCTGCACCATCCCCCAATTAAGCGCCGACGCCGCCTGATTATACGCCACCAGATAACGCTGTTGATCGGCTGCCAGCAGCAGGGCGTTATCCAGTTGTCGCTGCTGGGCGGTTAACAGCATCAACCCCATCGCCAGCAGTAACATCACCGCAGCCAACGCACTACCGCCTCGTTGCCCGTGCCGGTTCATCGCATCTCCAGGCTGACAGACACGCTCAACGTACGCTGGATATGCGGCCGCACTGCTGCATGCCCCGTCAGCGACAGACTCACCGCCTGACGGCGATGCCGACCGGACTGCATGTCGATCCTGAAGGTATCGATATGAATTTGCTGATGATCGATCAATCGTTCCCAACCGCTGCCATTACAGTGGCTTACGCCGCGCTGGTGCTCCAGCGCTCCCTGGCGTAGCCGATAGGCAAATTGCTCGGCGTCGCTGCCGCTACTTTCCCAGCGGCCGTTGCGGTTCAGATCGTAACGGACGATCACACAGCTGGAGCTTGCTTCTCCTCGGTGTTGGCTAATGATTAGCGGCTGGCCGTGACAACCACCGGCACAAAACCCGGCGCGGCGAAGATCCTTTTCTATAGCGAATGCCAGTTGGCGTAACGCCAGTTCCAGCCGATAATACTGGCCGAGAGCCACGCTCTGCTGACGCAGAACTGGGTACGTTTGCGCTGCTGCCAACGCAACCAGGCTGCCGAAAGCCATCGCCAGCAGCGCTTCAGGCAGGGTAAAACCTCGCGACGAGGCTAACACCGGCCGATCCCGCCAAGCACCACCTCGACGCTGCATAGCCGCAACCGCCCTTTTGCCGACAGTATCACCCGCAGACTGCCGACACCGTTGCTTAATTGGATATGCCCGGCCTGCGCACCGTTGCGTAGACCATAAAACCCGATCTCCTTGCGGGTATAATCACTCAACTGCACGCCGTCAGACGGCGCAACAAACACCCAGTCTTCGGCCGCGCTACAGGTCAGCGGTTCGCTGCCACTGCCAATGCACCAATGCTCCCCCGGCTTGAACCACAGCAGCGCGGCACGATTGCGCCAGTTGGCATCAGCCTGCAGGCGGGTGAGAAACGCCAGCAATTGCAGCGCGGTATGTTCCAACCGTAACGCCTGGCGATGCTGATGCCAGTGGCTGACACCCCAACTGCTCAGCAACGCGGCCAGAGCGATCACCACCAGCAGTTCTATCAGCGTCATGCCGCGCTGGCTGCGGGCGTGACGCATGCATCTGTTTTTCATGACGGCGAGTGTAACCCGCTGAATAAAGATGAACAGCGGGCGGTGTGAGGGTTGGAAAACGTTACGCAATTTAATGATGCACAGGCTGAAACTACCCATCCAAATGCGAGGCGCTACGCAGAATAACCTACAGCGCCACATCGACAGGCGAAAAAAAGGCGCAAACTGGTTGCGCCCTGGAGAGTAGCCTGGTTGGTGGTCAGATGGCGACCGGTGCCTTGATGGCAGGATGCGGATCGTAACCTTCGATCTCGAAGTCGTCGAAGCGGTAATCAAACAGCGACGCCGGTTTGCGCTTGATTATCAGCTTCGGCAATGGCCGCGGCTCACGGGTCAACTGCAACGCCGTCTGTTCCATATGGTTGCTGTAAAGATGGGTGTCGCCGCCGGTCCAGACAAAATCGCCGACCTGCAGATCGCACTGCTGCGCCATCATATGCACCAGCAGCGCGTAACTGGCAATATTGAACGGCAGACCGAGGAACACGTCGCATGACCGCTGGTACAGCTGGCAAGACAGTTTGCCGTCGGCTACGTAGAACTGGAAGAAGGCGTGGCATGGTGCCAACGCCATCTGGTCCAGTTCGCCGACGTTCCAGGCGGAAACAATGATACGACGGGAGTCCGGATCCTGTTTCAACTGTTGCAACACGTTGCTCAACTGGTCGATCTGACGCCCATCCGCCGCGCCCCAGGCGCGCCACTGCTTGCCATACACCGGGCCAAGATCGCCGTTTTCATCCGCCCATTCATCCCAGATGGTGACCTTGTTGTCACGCAAATAGGCAGTATTGGTATCACCGTTCAGGAACCACAGCAGTTCATGAATAATCGAGCGCAGGTGACATTTTTTGGTGGTCACCAACGGAAAGCCGTCCTGCAAATTGAAACGCATCTGGTGGCCGAAAATGGACAACGTGCCAGTGCCGGTACGATCGGCTTTAGGGGTGCCCTCGGCGAGCACTTTCTTCATCAAATCCAGATACTGTTTCATTTTTCCTCACGAAGTTTGTTGCTGTGGACGACGACGATACGCCCAAATCATCATAATGATACCGGCCAATACCATCGGAATCGACAGGATCTGGCCCATACTGATCACACCGTCGAACAGGCCGAGCTGCGCGTCCGGCTGGCGGAAGGCTTCGACAATGATGCGAAACGCCCCGTAGCCAATCAGGAACAGGCCGGAAACCGCGCCCATCGGACGCGATTTGCGAATAAACAGGTTCAGAATGATAAACAGCACTACGCCTTCAAGCAGCAGTTCATACAGCTGCGAGGGGTGGCGCGGTAGCACGCCGTACTGGTTCAGCAACGGCAGCCATTGCGGATCGGCTGCGGCAATGGCGATATCTTCGTTGCGCGAGCCGGGGAACAGCATCGCCCAAGGCACGTCGGAGGTGACCCGGCCCCACAGTTCGCCGTTGATGAAATTGCCGAGACGCCCGGCTCCCAGACCAAACGGGATCAGCGGCGCGATAAAGTCCGATACCTGGAAGAAAGTGCGCCTGGTGCGGCGTGCAAACCAGAACATCACCAGAATCACGCCCAGCAGACCGCCGTGGAATGACATGCCGCCATCCCAGACTTTGAACAGGTACAGCGGGTTGTCAAGGAACAACGGCAGATTGTAGAACAGCACATAGCCAACGCGGCCACCGACAAACACCCCGAGGAAACCGGCATACAACAGGTTTTCCACTTCGTCTTTGGTCCAGCCGCTGCCCGGTTTATTGGCGCGGCGGATCGCCAGCCACATGGCAAAGACAAAGCCGACCAGGTACATCAAACCGTACCAGTGCAACGATACCGGGCCGATTGAAAAAATCACCGGATCAAATTTAGGAAACGCCAGATAGCTATTGCTCATCTATCACCACAACATGTCAATTATGTCGATTATTCTTCCCCAGTGGGGGCGGCAGGTGCCAAACGCGCTGCCGACCCGCTTTCTGGCGGCAGCGCAATTGAGGAAACGCATCATAACATAGGCTTAGCGCCGTCCGGCCTGGCCTGTTGGGAAAAGTTCTGTAAAAAAATCAGTCAGCGCGCGGCTCAGCGCCCGCCGCGAATCAGCCCGCCCATGCCGCGTCGCTCCATGAATGCCGCCACCTGATGGCGCACTTCGGTGGTCATCTGGGCGTTGAGCACTCGCAGCGTCAGGGCTTGCGCCTCTGCCAGTTCGATATGCCGCAGCAGGTATTTGATCCGCGCCACGCTGCGCCCGTTCATGCTGAGATGGCGATACCCCATGCCAATCAACAGCAGAGCCCCCATCGGATCGCCGGCCAGTTCGCCGCATAGCCCCACCTGTAAACCGGCGGCCTCCCCCTGTTCGACGATCATCTTCAGTACCCGCAGCATCGACGGATGCAGGCTGTCATACAGCGCCGCCACGCGGGTATTGTTACGATCGACCGCCAGCAGATACTGCGTGAGATCGTTGGTGCCAACCGAAATGAAATCAACGCGCCGAGCCAGATAGGGGATCAGAAAGATCATTGACGGCACTTCAAGCATCACGCCGATCTTCGGCTTGGGAATGGCATATCCCAGCACTTCTTCCACCTCGTTGCCGGCACGTTCGATCAGCCGTTTCGCCTCATCGATCTCATCCAGGCTGGTGATCATCGGCAACAGGATGCCCAGATTGCCGGTACCGGCATTGGCGCGCAGCATCGCACGCACCTGGATCAGGAATATTTCCGGCTGATCGAGCGTGACGCGGATACCGCGCCAACCCAGACACGGGTTTTCTTCGCTGATCGGCATGTACGGCAGCTGTTTGTCGGCACCGATATCCAGCGTGCGTAGCGTGACCGGCTTGGTGGGATATAGCTGCAACATACCCTGATACTGCGCCACCTGTTCTTCTTCCGACGGGAAGCCGCTTTGCAGCATGAACGGGATTTCGGTGCGATACAGGCCGACACCGTCGACCCGACTTCCCAGCAGTTGTTCATGTTCCGGGCTTAAACCGGCATTGAGCATCACCTGAATCCGCTCACCGCCTTTCATCTGGGCTGGTTGTTCAACGTCGTCTTCCGCCAGCTTGCTGAGTTCCAGCTCTTCGTTAATCAGGCGTTGGTATTCCTGCACCAGTACCGGTTCCGGATCGACCAGCAGTTCGCCGCGATAGCCGTCGACAATCAGCAGCCGCTGGTTCAGCAACGACGGCTGAATATCGGCCCCCATCACCGTCGGCACGCCCATTGCGCGTACCAGAATTGCGGCATGCGAGTTGGCGGCGCCGTCGCGCACCACCACGCCGGCCAGACGATCCGGCGGCACTTCCGCCAACAGCGTCGCCGTCAGTTCGTCCGCCACCAGCACAAAGCGAGCTGGCCACTGGGTTGCGCCCTCGGTGGTGTCATCAAGATGGAACAGCAGCCGCTGGCCGAGCGCGCGCAGATCGCTGGCGCGTTCGCGCATGTAGGTATCTTGCAGGCTGGCAAACTGGGCGGCAAACGCCTCAATCACCTGCTTGACCGCCCACTCCGCCACCGAACCGGCGTCAATTTCGGCAAACAGTTCGCGTTTCAGGCGCGCGTCGTTCAACAGGTGGGAATAAAGATCGAAGATCGCCGCGCTTTCTTTTTGCGAGCTGGCGGCAAAGCGTTTGCTAAACCGGCGGAATTCCGCGCCGGCTTCTTCCAGCGCCTGGGTCAGCCGATCGCGTTCGCTGACGGTATCCAGCGTCGAGGCTCTGAATACCTGATCGAGCGACGGCTGGCTGCTGTCCTGCCAGCCTTCGGCTACCGCCACGCCCGGCGACGCCGCCAGGGCGCGGATACGCGTCTGGCGATATTGACCAAAGATGGCGTTGAGTTGCGATTGGGAGAGAATACCGGCCATCTGCGTGGCCAGCGTGACCATGAAAGACTCTTCGCTTTCATCAAACTGGCGCAGCTCGCGCTGCTGCACCACCAACACGCCCAACAGCTGGCGGCGGTGGATAATCGGCACGCCCAGGAACGATCGGAAACGATCTTCCTTTACCTGCGGCACGTATTTGAAACTGGGGTGGCTTTGCGCATCCGCCAGGTTGATCGGTTCCGCCCGCCGACCGACCAGGCCAACCACGCCTTCGTCAAACGCCAGGGCAATGGTGCGCCCGCGCGGTTTTTTCAACCCGCGCGTCGCCATCAGGTAATAGCAACGACGATCGTTATCTGCCAGGTAGATGGAACACACTTCCGTATCCATCGCCTGACAGGTTTCATTGACCAAAAGATCCAGCGCATCTGTCAAACTGGCTGCCGCGGCTACCTTCTCAACAATTTCTCGCAAGCGCGTGAGCATAGTCTGCTTAACTTAACCTCTTTTTCGGCGGTAAGCGGGAGCCTGCCGTGGCGCTGTCTGCTCCTGCATCGGCATCACGGTTGCGGCAAATTCTTTCATCACCCGGCGGTACACATCGCGTTTGAACGATACCACCTGACGCACGGGATACCAGAAGCTCACCCAACGCCAGCCGTCAAATTCCGGCGTGCTGCTGCGTTGCATATTGATATCCGCGTCATTGCACATTAGCTGCAACAGAAACCATTTCTGCTTTTGGCCGATACAAACCGGCTTTGTGTCCCAACGCACCAAACGTTTTGGCAATTTATAGCGCAACCAGTTACGGGTTGAAGCCAGGATACGCACATCCTTTTTATTCAACCCCACTTCTTCGAACAGCTCACGATACATGGCCTGTTCCGCGGTTTCGCCAGGGTTAATCCCACCTTGGGGAAACTGCCAGGAGTGCTGACCGTAGCGGCGGGCCCACAGGACCTGCCCCTGACGATTACAGATTACGATACCAACATTCGGGCGGTAGCCATCATCATCGATCACCGGACTACCTCGATAAGCAAAATTCGTATAGATGCTCTGATTGTTTCACACAAGCTACAGGCGGTAAACCACTGCTTTACAGCGCTGCGTCTCGGATAACGTTGGGATAACTCACAGATAATGGCAAAGTTATAAACAACGAGCGCCATTTTCGCGGCGATTTATTCACTTTTTCTGTGGATAGGTGTGTGAAGAACTCAAGGGATAAGCCGGTAAAACTTCTACCAACCTCAAATGCCCGCCCGGTGGATAAATTTATTTATTGTTTTAAAACAAACAAATACATATATAACATCAGTTGTGTACAGGGTAAAAATGTGATCTGTGCAGGCTTGGGATCTTGCGTTGGTGAAAGATCCACCAAAGCTGTTTTTATCCACAGATTATTCGCCTGTGTTACGCACAAATCGGACAAATTCGCAAAAAAACCGCTGAGTCAAGGCTGTAAATCGAACCAGTGATCGGTAAAAATCTGGGTTATCCCATAAAACTGTGGATAAATAGGTGTAAGATCCTGTTCATTGTCGGTGGCTACAGGTGCACAAGCGAAAACAGAAATCGCTTTCTGCTCGCCGGCACCAAAAAAAACCATGTAAAATCATGCTACTATTAACCTTTTCCCCAGGCGAAGGCTCAGGCTGACCACTGTGGGCAAATGCAGTGCGTTTTTTAACCATCAAACACAGGCTTGATTTATGGCGCTTTTATCCCCGCTACTGCCGCCGCCGAAAGATGAACAACAGCTGCTGGCGCGCGCACAACAGCTCGCCGGCTGTAGCTTTGGCGAACTCGCCTCGCAGGCAAACATCGCCATCCCCAGGGACTTGAAGCGAGACAAGGGTTGGGTTGGCATGCTGTTGGAGCTGTATCTGGGGGCGATGGCTGGCAGCAAGCCGGAACAGGATTTCCCCGAGCTGGGTATTGAACTGAAAACCATCCCGATAGACGCCGCCGGCAAACCGCTGGAAACCACCTTCGTGTGCGTCGCCCCGCTCACCGGCAACAGTGGCGTTACCTGGCAAAGCAGCCACGTGCGGCACAAACTGGCGCGGGTATTGTGGATCCCGGTCGAGGGGGAACGGCAGATTCCGTTGGCGCATCGGCGCATCGGCTCACCGCTGCTGTGGAGCCCGAACGCGCAGGAAGAAGAAATGCTGCGCCGCGACTGGGAAGAATTAATGGATCTGATCGTGCTTGGCCATGTAGAGCGCATTACCGCCCGCCACGGCGAAGTGCTGCAACTGCGGCCCAAAGCCGCCAACAGCAAAGCGCTGACCGAAGCCATTGGCGAACAGGGGCAGCCGATCATGACGCTACCGCGCGGTTTTTATTTGAAAAAAAGCTTTACCGGCGCGCTACTGGCAAGACATTTCTTAATTTAAAGCGCCTTTGTTTAGTTCGCGTTTAGCTAATGTTGTTATTTCGATAAGTGCGTATAATTCCCTCTTCGAAATTTTTAAGGTGTGCTGGGCAATGTTTGAGTGGATTGTAGATCCCAATGCGTGGTTGGCGTTAGGTACGCTGACCATCCTGGAGATCATTCTGGGTATCGATAACATCATCTTCCTTTCTCTGGTGGTGGCAAAACTGCCTAAAGCGCAGCAGAACAAGGCGCGTCGGATAGGGTTGGCGGGGGCAATGCTGATGCGCCTGGGGCTGCTGGCTTCCATCGCCTGGGTGATTCGCCTGACCCATCCGCTGTTTACCGTCATGGAACACAGCATTTCAGCCAGAGATCTGATCCTGCTGTTTGGCGGCCTGTTCCTGATCTGGAAGGCCAGCAAGGAGATCCATGAAACCATCGAAGGTTCCGAAGAGCATCACAGCAGCAAGGTGCACGGCTTTTTGGGCGCCATCGTGCAGATCATGCTGCTGGATATCATCTTTAGCCTGGATTCGGTGATTACCGCCGTTGGCCTGTCCGATCACCTGTTTATCATGATGGCGGCGGTAGTGATTGCGGTCGGCGTAATGATGTTTGCCGCGCGGTCGATTGGCGAATTCGTCAATCGTCACCCATCGGTAAAAATGCTGGCGCTGGCGTTCCTGATCCTGGTCGGCTTCACCCTGATGCTGGAAAGCTTCCAGGTTCATGTGCCAAAGGGCTACATTTACTTCGCCATGTTCTTCTCGATATCGGTAGAAGCGCTCAACCTGATGCGCAGCAAGAAAGGCAAGCCAACCGCATAACCTCACCGGAGGCGCATGCCTGTGCGCCTCCGGTCAACGAATCCTTTAACTTGCCAAGATAAAGAGTTATCTGAGATAACCTTTACGCATCATTTGCTAATCTTAAAACAACGTTCTTTTATGCTTAATTGAGGATCCGCAGGATGAAAAAGTGGGTAATGGCAGTTTGCGCCGTGGTGATGGCCGCCGGGCTGGCTGGCTGCTCCAGTGATTACGTGATGGCCACCAAAGACGGCAATATGATCCTGACCCAGGGGAAACCCGAGATCGATGAAGATACCGGACTGATCAGCTACCACGATGAGGCCGGCAACAGCCGCCAAATCAATGGCGATCAGGTATCGCAGGTTATCGAGCGTTAATCGCCTCAACGGCTATCGCTGAGGTCAGCGCGCGGTAGCCACTCTGTTCCCTCCACCGCATTTAATCCGCTTTCCCCTTCCGCGCAGCTTGGTTATAGTCGAGCAAAGCGTCCTGACGCTCTCTAGGCGACGAACCTGACGGCAGACTCCTGTTTCACCGGGCATCGCTGCCCGCAGCGCTATCAAGTAAGGAAGATCGTTAATGCAATATCATCGTATTCCCCACAGTTCTTTAGAAGTGAGCGTGCTGGGACTGGGCACCATGACCTTTGGCGAACAGAACAGCGAAGCCGATGCTCACGCGCAACTGGATTATGCGCTAGCCGCAGGCATCAATCTGATCGATACCGCCGAAATGTATCCTGTCCCTCCTCGCCCGGAAACCCAGGGGTTGACCGAACGTTACATCGGCAGTTGGATCAAGGCGCGCGGCAACCGCGAAAAAATCGTGCTGGCCAGCAAAGTTGCCGGACCGGTGCGCGGCAATGACAGCGGCATCCGCCCGCAGCAAGCGCTCGATCGCAAAAACATTCGCGCCGCGCTGGACGCCAGCCTGCAGCGTCTGAACACCGATTATCTCGATCTCTACCAGCTACACTGGCCGCAGCGCACCACCAATTGTTTCGGCAAGCTGAACTACCAATATACCGATGAAATGGCCAGCGTCACCCTGCTGGAAACGCTGGAAGCGCTGTCCGAACAGGTCCGCGCCGGCAAGATCCGCTATATCGGCGTATCCAATGAAACCCCGTACGGCGTAATGCGTTACCTCAGCCTGGCAGAAAAACACCAGTTGCCGCGCATTGTCACCATTCAGAATCCGTACAGCCTGCTGAACCGCAGTTTTGAAGTGGGGCTGGCGGAAATCAGCCAGTTTGAAGGGGTAGAATTGCTGGCCTATTCCAGCCTCGCCTTTGGCACACTGACCGGCAAATATCTGAACGGCGCCAGGCCGACTGGAGCGCGCAATACCCTGTTTAGCCGTTTCACCCGCTATTCGGCGCCGCAAACCCAGCGGGCGATTGCCGAATACGTGGCGCTGGCGCAGCGACATAATCTGGATCCGGCACAGATGGCGCTGGCATTTGTGCGCCAACAGCCGTTTGTCGCCAGTACGCTGCTGGGCGCAACTACCCTGGCGCAATTGCAGACCAATATCGACAGTTTCAACCTGACGCTGAACGAAGATGTGCTACAAGGGCTGGAGGAAATTCATACCCGCTTCACCATTCCTGCACCATAACTACAACGGGCCGGCAATCCCGGCCCGCTATTATCCCGCCCGACCGTCACGGCGCTGAGACAGCCACAGCGCGGCAATCGCCAGCGCAAACACCACGCCAAACCCGACGCCAACGCCAACCACCGGTACGCCAAGCTTCACTACCAGCGAATACAGACCCAGCATCAACAGCATGGCGGTATTCTCGCCCAGATTCTGCACCGCAATCGCGTTGCCTGCCCCTACCGAGCGCTTACCGCGTTCTTGCAGCAAGGCGTTCAGCGGCACCACGAAGAACCCGCCCAGCACGCCAATCAGCATCAGCAAGGCATAGGCGTTAATCATCGCGGTTTGCAGCGCAAACAGCGCCACTACCACGCCAATCAGAATACCGGCCGGCATGCAGCGCCGTACCGTTTCCAGCGTCACAAACCGTGCGGCAACACCGGCGCCGATCACAATCCCTACTGCGACCATGGCATTGAGCAACGTCGGCGTAGCGTTGTCGACGATGCCGAGCGCCACCGGCACCCACAACACCAGCAGAAAACGTAATGTCACGCCCGCGCCCCAGAACAGGCTGGTGCCAATCAGCGAAAAGCGCGTTTGTCCGTCGCGCCACAGCATGACACTGGCGGCGAAGAAACTGCGCGTCATGGCGCGTGGTCGCCAGGAGGCTCCCGGTCGTGCCGCCGCCAGTCGTGGAATATACAGGTTGGCGACCACCGCCGCCGCGTAGACCAGCGCACACACCGCCAGTGCGGCAATAATGTGCCAATCCGCCAGCACGCCGCCGGCCACCGAACCAATGAGGATCGCAGCAATGGTCGACGCTTCCATCAGGCCATTGGCCTTGACCAGCTTCTCGCCGCTGGTGATTTCGCCCAGAATGCCGTATTTCGCCGGTGAATACGCGGCGGCTCCCACGCCCACCAGACTGTAGCCAAGAAACGGGTTGAGGCCAAAGCAGATCACCAGCGCCCCGGCGAGCTTCAGGCCGTTGGCGAACATCATGACGCGCCCCTTGGCAAAACTGTCGGCAATCTGGCCAACGAACGGCGCCAGAATGATATAGGTAGCGACAAAGGCCATTTGCAGTATCGGCTGGCTCCAGTCCGGGTAAAGCTGCTGTTTGATCAACGCCAGCGTGGCGAACAGCAAGGCATTGTCACCGAAGGCCGAGAGGAACTGCGCGCAAATCACGGCGATCATGCCGCGCGACAGCAGGGGGGCATTATCAGTCAACGGCTGATTCATCAGACACTCTCCGGCTGTTCAGCCATTTTACGCAGGGTGACATAGTCAGGTTTGCCGCTGCCCAGCACCGGCAAGGTTTTTATCAGGCGAATGTCACGCGGAACCGCCAGTTCCGGGCTACCCTGTTCACGCGCCACGCGCAGCAAGGCGTCGCGGGTAATGCCGGCATCGGTGGTATACAGCACCAGCGCTTCGCCTTTGCTGCTGTCGCTTTTCACCGTGGCGGCGTGATGCCCCTGCGGGGCGACACGCAGCGCCAGCTGTTCCACGCTCTCCAGTGAGATCATTTCTCCTGCCAGTTTGGCAAAACGCTTCACCCGACCGCGAATGGTGCAATATCCCTGTTCGTCCAGCGTCACGATGTCACCGGTGTCGTACCAGCCCGGTTGCAGGTTGCCCTGTTGATCCTCGGCGGCGGGCGGCTCCAGTTCGCCGGGGTGCTCAACCCGCAGATAACCTTTCATGATGTTCGGCCCACGCAGTTGCAGGCGTCCCCCGCGATCGATGCCCGGCACCGGCATCAGCCGCGCCTGCATTGCCGGCATGATACGCCCCACGGTGCCGACCCTGGTCGCCAGCGGTACGTTGATCGAGACCACCGGCGCGCACTCGGTCACGCCATAACCTTCCAGAATGCGAATACCGTATTTGTCCTGGTAGATCTGTTTGGTACTGTCCGCCAGTTTTTCCGCCCCGGCCACCACGTAACGCAGGCGGGCGAAATCATACGGATGGGCGAATCTGGCGTAATTATTGAGGAAGGTGGCGGTGCCGAACAGTACGGTGCAGTTACGGTCATACACCAGTTCCGGCACCACTCGGTAATGCAGCGGACTGGGATAGAGAAATATGCGGCTACCGGTCATCAGCGGAGTAATCAGCCCGACCGTCAGGCCAAATGAGTGGAACAGCGGCAACGATGACATAAAGCGATCGCGCGGCGTAAAGTCAGCGATGGTACGAATCTGCTCGACGTTGGCCAGCAGGCTGGCATGAGAATGCACCACCCCTTTCGGGTTGCCTTCCGAACCGGAGGTAAACAGAATCAGCGCCGCATCGTCCGGTCGTTGCGGCAGCATGGCGCGTCGCGGCTGCAGCAAATGCCGCAGGATCCACAGTTTATCGGCCAGGGTGACGGTATCTTTCAGGTCTTCCAGATATACCCAGTTGGCGTCCGGCACCTGCTCGGGCAAATGGGTCAGTTTGCCCTTTTCCAGAAACTGGCGCGAGGTGACGATGGTGCCGATGGTCGCCGCCGTCAGCGCACTGCGCAAGCCGTTGGCGCCGGCGGTATAATTGAGCAACGCCGGGATACGATTACCTAGCGACGCACCGAAAATGGCGGCGGCGGTAATGGTGGCGTTAGGCAGCAGCATGCCGACATGTTCGCCCTGGGCGGTGAAACGTTGCAGGATCCGACTGACGCCCAACGTTTTCTTGAGCAACGTGCGATAGCTGTCTTCCTTGAAGTTGATGTCTTCAATACAGGGTTTCGCCATACCGTAACGTTCGGTTGCCGATAGCAACGCCTCGAACAGGGTCTGCGGTTTGCGGCTCTCCATGCGCGCCATCATCATGATTTGATGCAGGCGGTCACCGGCCAGCATCCGCCGTTCGCGGGCACGCGGCGCCTCCGGCATGGGCACAGTGGTAGGCGGCAGAATGCTGATGGTCACCTGCGGAAAGGCACGGATCCGAAACACCCCCTTCATGCGGCCAAACGGGCTGAATTCCGGGCCGTCGATGCGCACCGGCACCACCGTGGCGCCAGACTTGGCGGCAATAAATCCGGCGCCTTCGTAAATCTTCATCAGCGAGCCGGTCACGGTAATACGCCCTTCCGGGAACACCACGATCGGTCGCCCTTTTTGCACTTCGCGCACCAGATACTTGATCGCCATCGGTTTGGTGGGGTCAAGAAAAACGAAGTCGATATACGGCTTCAGCCAACGCATAAACCAGCGTTCCGAGACGCTGGAATACACCGCGAATACCGGTTTGATGGGTAAAAACAGCGCCAGCAGCACGCCATCGATAAACGAGACGTGGTTGGGGGTGATCAGCAATTTCTGCTGTTCAAAATGGCGGGCATCGCCCTCGACGCGCACGCGATAAAGCAGGCGAAACACCGTGCGCAATACAGACATGATCATACCGCTCTCCCATGGGCTTGCCGGCTATGCAATCAGCGCGGTGGCGGATAACCGCCCCAAAAAACCGGGCGCTAACTGCTTGTAGGGAAAGGATACTATATGGCAGGCAAAAAAAAACCTACGCATCCGCGTAGGTTGGTGCAATTGAAAATGGCTTCAACATACAGAGTATGCTGATTTCTCACCAATCAATACCTCTGGGACTGCCTACTTTAGAGATGCCCGCTGTAAGAAACTACCGTTGAATCGAAAGAGTTTTGCTCTAAATGCAACCAGCTGTAAATTTCCCGCGTTCGCCAGTAATAACTCGATGAAACCTCAACGATCTCGCAACGAAAAGTAGCAAAAAATGCGGATTCGGGCGCGCTGAAAACGCACCCGTTGAGCAACAAAAACCGGCGTAACGGCGCTTTTTGCCGTCAACCCGCACCATTCGGCGACGCCGTACAGACCTCCACCAGGCAACTCATGGCATTAGGTCCCTGGGTCAACGGCGAGGTGCCGATATCCAGCGTCAGTACGTTGGGATTGCCGGCCTGTTCTACGGCATGCCGCTGCGCGCCAAAGCCAGGATCGAACCAGGCGCCGGTGGCCATCAGCACCACGCCGGGCGTCACGCCGTCGGTGATGCTGACGCCGGCCAGACAGCCACCACGCGCATTGCTGACCAGCACCTGCGCACCGTCGTCAATGCCGCGCGCAGCGGCGTCGATCGGGTGCATATACAGCGTCTCACGACCGGCGGTTTTATTGGCCTGTACCTGCGGTGCCGGATCCATCTGGCTGTGCAGCCGATCGGCCGGCTGGATCGAGATCAAATGCAGTGGCCAACGCTGTGCCTGTGGCGCTCCCAGCCATTCCACCGGCGGTTGCCACTGCGGATGCGGTGCAAAATCCTGATAGCCATAGCCGGCGATTTTTTCGCTGAACAGTTCGATCTTCCCGCTCGGCGTTTGCAGCGGGTAGCCGTGCGGATCTTCGCGGAACTGGTCAAAGAAGACGAAGTCCCGTTCCGGTGCCGGCAGTTCGACATAACCTTGCTGCCAGAACGTTTCGAACTCCGGCCATGTCACGCCGGTGCCCGCCTGCGCCAAACCACACTGCCGGTAGATATGCTCAATCCACTGACGTTCGCTGCGGTTTTCGGTGAACTGCTGGCGATACCCGAGCCGTTCGGCCAGATCGGCGAAAATGTCAAAATCGTTACGCGCCTGGTGCTGTGGCGCGATCGCCTGATGCATCGCCAATACGTAACGATCGCGCGACGAACCGCCAATGTCGTTACGCTCCAGCGAACTGGTGACCGGTAGCACGATATCAGCCATTTTCGCCGCCGGTGTCCACCAGATGTCCTGCACGATCACCGTGTCCGGCTTTTGCCAGCCTTCCACCAGACGGTTGAGCTGCTGGTGGTGATGGAACGGATTGCCGCCGGCCCAATGCACCAGATGAATATCCGGATAGTGCCGCGTTTCGCCCTGGAACTGGTACGCTTCGCCAGGCTGCAGCAGCATGTCGCAAATGCGCGCCACCGGGATCGCCAGATTGGCCGGATTACTGCCCACCGGCATGGTCGGCCCGGGCGTATCAACGCGCGGGTTGCCAACGCCGTTCATTGAACCATGGCCGAACGAAAAACCGCCGCCCGGCAGTCCGACCTGACCCAGCATCGCCGACAGGGCAATCATCATCCAGTACGGCTGCTCGCCGCGGTGCGCGCGTTGTACCGAATAGGAGCAGGTGATGAAGCTGCGCACGCCGATCAGCTGCTGCGCCAAACCTGCAATGCGCTCCGCCGGAATGCCGGTGATGGCGCTGGCCCACTGCGGCGTTTTCGCTACGCCATCGGTTACGCCGCGCAGGTAGTCCGCCAGTTGGGGGTACCCCACGCAATGGCTGGAAAGGAAGGCCTCATCCTGCGCGCCATGCCGCTGGATCTCATAGCCCAACGCCAGCATCAGCGCGACGTCGGTATTGGGGCGGATCGGGATCCATTCGGCATTGACGAAGGCCGGACAATCGTCGCGCATTGGGCTGATGTTGATCACCGGCGTACCCTTGCTCACCAGTTTTTCCAGCCACGGTTTCAACGAATGCTCCGCCGCCCCACCGGAGGACACCTGGGCGTTTTTCAGCGCCAGGCCGCCAAACGCCAGGAAGATGTCGCAATGTTCCACCACGCTCGGCCAACTGGTCACTCGCCCGGTCAGCGGCGTAAAGGTGCCGATGACGTACGGCAGGAAGAACTGTGCCGCCCCCCAGCTGTAGTTGCCCAACTGATCGACACCGCCACCGCCGGAAAAGTAGAAGCGGCGTACCAGCGAACGCGCATGATGCAGGCGCCCGGCGGAAGACCAGCCGTAAGATCCGGTGAACAGGCCAGAGGGACCGTAGCGGTCACGCACCCGACGGTTTTCTTGCGCCACCAGATCCAGCGCCAGCTCCCAGTCCACCTCGACGAAATCCTCGCGGCCGCGCAGCGTACGGTCGCTGCCCTCGCGTTTTTGCAACCAGGAACGGCGTACCGCCGGTTTGCGAATGCGTTTGTCCGAATAGGTCATCGGCACAATGGAATCGAGCATCGGCGACGGATCGGGATCGCCGGCAAACGGTTCGCAGCGGATCAGCCGGCCGTCTTCAACCACGGCGGTATACGCCCCCCAGTGTGCAAGCTGCGGATAACGTTTAATAGACATGAGGTTCTCAAACAAAAAATGGAATGGGCAAAAATACCATTGCCAGCGGGGACAGCCAAAGTACAAATCGCTCTATTGCCCTCGCATCACGGCCTAAGCGCAGCGCGGCGCCACGGCCAACGGCAGGATAACCTGCCAATATCTGCCAACGCCGCCACAGTTACGCAGCCGGCGACTTGCAGCCGGACGGTTTTTCCGCAAAACTGGGGAATGTAAGCGATTACCCCAGGATAAGTTGAAGCATATATGGCTACCATAAAGGATGTTGCCAGGCTGGCGGGCGTTTCCGTTGCCACGGTATCTCGCGTGATCAATAACTCGCCGAAGGCCAGCGATGGTTCGCGCAGCGCAGTGCTGGCGGCGATGGAGCAATTACAGTATCACCCTAACGCCAATGCCCGTGCGCTGGCGCAACAATCAACCGAAACCGTCGGGCTGATCGTTTCCGACGTCTCCGATCCGTTCTTTGGTGCCATGGTCAAAGCCGTCGAGCAAGTGGCCTACACTACGCATAACTTTCTGCTGATTGGTAACGGCTACCACGACGCCGAAAAAGAGCGACAGGCGATAGAACAGCTGGTTCGCCACCGCTGTGCGGCACTGGTGGTACACGCCAAAAAGCTGACCGATATGGAGCTGCGCGTCTGGATGCAGCAAATCCCCGGTATGGTACTGATCAACCGCACGCTGCCCGGCTATGAAACCCGCTGCGTCGCATTGGACGATCGTTACGGCGCCTGGCTGGCGACCCGCCATCTGATCCAGCAGGGGCACCAGCGCATTGCCATCATCTGTTCCACCCACCAGATTTCCGACGCCACCGATCGCCTGCAGGGCTATCTGGACGCGTTGCAGGAACATGGCATTGCGGTGGATGAAAAGCTGATTGCCTACGGCGAACCGGACGAGATTGGCGGCGAGCAGGCGATGACCGAGTTACTGGGCCGCGGCAAGAACTTCAGCGCGGTGACCTGCTATAACGATCCGGTGGCCGCCGGGGCGCTGTCGGTGCTGAGCGATAACAGCATCGACGTGCCGGGGCAGATATCGTTGATTGGTTTTGATGACGTACTGATTTCGCGCTATCTGCGGCCGCGCCTGACCACCGTGCGCTACCCGGTGGTGGCGATGGCAACCCAGGCGGCGGAACTGGCGCTGGCGCTGGCCAACGGCCAGCCGCTGCCGGAAATCACCAATATGTTCAGCCCGACGCTGGTGCGGCGCCATTCGGTCGCCAGCATCAACAATGCGCTCGATCAGGGGTAGTTTGCCCTACACCAGTTTGCCCTGGAAGATCGGCACCGACTCAAACAGATAGCCGTCGAATTCCGGGGCATCAACGTCAGATAGCTCCATCAGCGTGCCCTTGATGTTTTCCATGTGCTGCCACATTGCCTGATACGATCCCATCACGTCGCGACGGCGCAGCGCTGCCAGAATGTTCTGGTGATCCGCCAGCCACTTCAATCGATAGCCCTTGGTGGCTATGCGGCTGTGCAACTGCTGCCACAGCGGGCTGGCATCCCGCCGCTGCCAGATGCTTTTTACCGTATCCAGCAGCATCTGGTTCTGGGTCGCACCGGCGATCAGCAGATGGAACATTTTGTCATTGTCGCCGCTTTCGTCATTGGCAATGATGGCGCGTTGTTCCTGTTCCAGCGTACGTCGCAAATTTTCGATGTCGGCCTTGGTGGCCATTTTGGCGGCAAACGCCGCAATATTGCTTTCCAGCAGCTGGCGCGCCTGGAGCATTTCAAACGGTCCGACCTCGCTCTGCAACAGCGGATCGTCATCTTCCGCCGCCTCGTTTGGAATGCGGATCACGTAGACGCCCGAGCTCTGGCGAATATCCACCGTACCTTCCAGTTCAAGCATCAGCAGCGCTTCGCGCACGATAGTACGGCTGACACCGTAGGTTTCGGCGATATTGCGCTCGGGCGGGAGACGCGTGCCGATAGCGAAATGGCCCTGCTGAATTTTTTGCCGAAGGTCCCGTCCAATCTCCTGATACTGCTTTTTTTCCTGCGGAATCACGACTTTGTCCACCGTTTCACCCTGAAAGACGCCTGGCCCATGCCATACCCTGCATACAAGAGGTATCTAGCCCGAAAAGTCCGCTCCCGACGGCGTGCACTGGCGGATGATGGGCACATCCGCCAGCCGTTGGGGCGACAACCGGGTTAGTCTACCAAACCCAGCGCCTGATCGAGTACTTTTGCGCCATTTAACGTGCCGTATGCCACAGAATCGATCACCGCGATCGGGATCTGGTATTGGTCAGTGAGCTTTTTGTTTTCCGTCAGCTTAAAGCGCACCTGCGGCCCCAGCAGCACCGCGAGAATATCGCTGCCATAACTTTGCAGTTCATCACGCAGATTCTGTTCGGGGATGGCGTAGATCTGCAACTCCAGACCGCGCGCCGCCGCCTCTTTTTCCATTTTGGTCACCACCAGCGAGGTGGACATGCCCGCCGAGCAGGCCAGAACGATTCGTTTCATCAGCAATTCCTTATTTGTTTTCATCGTCAAGCGTCAGGGTCAGTCGCCGGCTGTCGCTCAGCGTGCGGAACCAGTGCGCCGACTTTTTTTGCCGCCGGTTACGCTGGTTGTCCAGATCGATTTCAATCAGGCCGTAGCGGTTTTTGAAGGCGTTCATCGGCGATACGTTGTCGGTAAATGCCCACAGCATATAGCCGCGGCAGTTCACCCCGGCCTCCACCGCTTTCAGCGTCCAATAGAGATGTTCGCGGATGAATTCGATGCGGTAGTCGTCCTGAATTTCGCCCTCGGCATTTTTAAACTGCGCTTCGTTCTCAACGCCCATGCCGTTCTCAGCGACAAACCAGGCAATGTTGCCGTACTCGTCGCGCATGCGCAGCCCCATGTCATAAACGATTTTCGGCAGGATTTCCCAGCCGCGCGACCTGTTCATTCGCCGCCCCGGCAGTTCAAAATGCTCGTAGTACATCGCCGGATGGAACGGCGTTGCACTGTGCCATTGGCGGCTCGGCGCCTTGACGCGGTGCGGGTAATACAGGTTGATGCCCACCTCGTCGACGGTGTTGTCGCGGATCAGCGCCATGTCCTCCGGCGTCCAGGCAAAATGCACCTCATGCTGATTGAGCAGCGTCAGCAGTTCCGCCGGGTATTCCCCCTTGATCGCCGGATCGAGAAACACCCGGTTATAGAACAGATCGTAAAGCTCGGCGGCACGCCGGTCGTGCGGCGCGCTGGAGCGCGGATAGGTCACTTCCGGATTGAGGATCACCCCGATGCTGCCGGTACAGCCCATCTGGCGGAACAGCTGCACCACCGAAGCGGTGGCCAGATTTTTATGGTGGTTCCACTGCATCCATTTGCCGGTGTTCTGCTCGTATGGCCAGCGGATGGCGTCAAGGTACACCCGCGTCTGCACCACCACCGGCTCATTGAAGGTGAACCAGCGCGTCACCTTGTCGCCGAAGCGCTCAAATACCCGGCGCGCATACAGCACGAACAGTTCCACTACCCGCCTGGAGTTCCAGCCGTCGTATTTTTCCAGCAGGTAACCCGGCAGCTCATAGTGTTCCAGGCACAGCATCGGCTCAACGCCCTGGCGTTTCATTTCGTCCAGCACGGCGTCAATATAGGAAGCGTACTCTTCATCCACCACCCCCTGCTCATAATCGGTAAGAAAACGCGCCCAGTTGATCGACGTACGGTAATGGCTGATGCCGCTTTGCTTCATCAGCGCCACGTCTTCACGGTAGCGATTGATAAAGTCGGTGGCGACCGACGGGCCGTAACCGTTATGCCAAACGTGGCGATCGTGCCGATACCACAAATCCAGGTAAGAATCCTGCCCCGGCTTTTTGCCGCTCCAGCCCTCGGTCTGCCAGGCGGAAGCCGCCGCGCCGAGCATAAAATCCCTGGGTATGTCGAGTGAAACCTGACTCATTGCTCACCTCATGCATTCTGTATAACGGGTTGTTCAGCCTGCTCGGCGCGCCGCGCCGCCACTTTGACAAACGGCAGGTAAATCAGCGTGGCGACCACGATGCAGATCAACTGGGTGACCACCGCACCCATCGATCCGGCGGTCGACAGCCAGGCGTTGATGATCGGCGGCGTGGTCCACGGCACCATCACCACCGCCTTGCCGGCGAAACCGATGCTGGTGGCGAAATAGCCGATGGTGCCGGTGATCAGCGGCGTGATGATGAACGGGATCGCCAGGATCGGGTTGAGCATGATCGGCATACCGAAGATCACCGGTTCGTTGATGTTGAAGAAGCTTGGCCCAAGCGACAGCTTGCTGATTTCCCGCATCTCCTTGCGCTTGGTGGCGATCATCACCGCAAACAGCAGCCCGAGCGTGATGCCGGATCCGCCGATGCTCATATACACATCCCAGAACGGCATGGTGATGATGTTGGGGATCTCCTTGCCCTGCTCAAAGGCGGTCATGTTGACCATGATCGCCCCCAGCAGCAGCGGCTCGCGGATCGGTTTCACCATCTGGTTACCGTGAATGCCGATCACCCAGAACAGCTGCGCCACGAACATCAGGATCAGGATGCCGGGCAGGCTTTGCACCACCGTTTCCAGCGGCTGCTGCACCACCTGATACACCGCGTCATACAGGTAAATACCGGTGACGCGATGGAAGGCAAAGCCAAAGGTGGCGATCGCCACTACGGTGATGATCGCCGGGATCAGTGCCGAAAACGACGCAGAGACGTTCGGCGGCACGCTTTCCGGCATTTTGATTTTCAGCCGGTCGAGCGTTTCCAGTCTGGAATAGAGTTCCACCGACAAAATGGCGATAAACATGCCGAGGAACAGGCTGCGGGTATCCGAAAACTGCTTCGCCAGCACGTCTTTCACCACCTGCATCTGGTTGTTGACCATCAGTTCAACGGTGGTCGGCGTAACCGCGATAAAACAGATCACCGCCAGCAGGCCGGGAAACAGCGATCGCGATCCGTTAATCTTGCCCAGCTCGATGCCGATCAGGAATACCGCGCCAATGTTGAGAAAGCTCAGCGTGGCGTAGTTGATGCTGCTCATGATCGGCTTGAAATCCGCCAGGAACGAGAACATGGCGAAGCTCGCCAGGCCGTTCTTGGGATCCATCACCATATTGGAGATCAGCACCGAAAACGCGCCGACAATGATCACCGGCATCAGCGTGATGAACGACGCCTTGATGGCCATGATGTATCTGTAACTGTTGAACTTGTTGGCGAAGGCTCCCAGAGAGTCTATTAGCCGGTCCCGAAATGACATGACACCACCTCTTGTTGTGTTGTGCTGGCTCAGATGACCGATTCGCGTACCGCTGTTTCGCGATTTGGCATACCAAAAATAAGCCAACCGGATTATTTTTCTGTGATCTCACTCTCACAAGGTGATATTGGAATTCCAATATGATGAAAAAAGCCAATTTTGGCATACCAATGAGAGAAATCATGGCGATCGATCTGGAACAAACGGTAATGGAACTGTTGATCAACGCCGGCGAAGCGCGATCCCACGCGATGTCGGCCATTCAGGCAGCTCGGCAGCGTCAGTGGTCGCAGGCGCAGGAGGCATTGACGGCGTCGCAGGCCGCCGCGCGCGAAGCGCACAAGGTGCAAACCCAATTGATTGGTGTGGATGAAGGAGTAGGCAAGATCCCGGTAAACCTGATCATGGTACATGCGCAGGATCATCTGATGACCGCCATGCTGTGTCACGATCTGGCACAGGAGATCGTGCTGCTGCGTCAGGAGGTGTTCGCCGGCGACGCCTAGCGATCGCCCGCTGTCCTTGGCCAGCCCCTATGCTAGACTACCACTACTTTCCACAGCGGACGTTTGCACTACGAGGTTAGCCACAGATGATCACCATGTTGGATGTTTCCATTCGCGCAGGGGTGTCGAAAGCGACGGTATCCCGCGTTTTAAATGGCACCGGCCAGGTGAAAAAGAGCACCCGCGACGCGGTGTTCAAGGCGATGGACGAGCTGGGCTATCGACCCAACTTTCTTGCCCAGTCGCTGGCGAACAAAAGCTCCAACAGCATTGGCCTGGTGGTGTCCAATTTCGATGGCCCCTACTTTGGCCGCCTGCTACGCCAGGCCGCCAAACTGATTGAAGCCAGCGGCAAACATCTGATTGTTACCGACGGCCACGACACGCCAGAGGACGAACTGCAGGCGGTACAGCTGCTGGCGGATCGCCGCTGTGACGCCATTATCCTCTACACCCGCTTTATGGATGAAGCAGCCCTGATGGCGCTGCTCGACAGCCTGCCGGTGCCGGTGATGGTGATTAACCGTGATTTGCCGCAGGCGCGAGAACGCTGCGTGTTCTTCGAACAGCAGCAGGCGGCGTTCAAGGCGGTGGATTATCTGATAGGCCAGGGGCATCGTGAAATAGCCTGCATTACCGGCCCGATCGCCACGCCAACCGCCCAGGCGCGGCTGGCCGGCTATCGCCAGGCGCTGGAACAGCATCAGATCGCCTTTGACGACGCCCGCGTAGCCTACGGCGACAGCAGCGTGGCCGGGGGGTATCGCGGCTGTAGCGCTCTGCTGGCAGCTGGCGCCGCCTTTAGCGCGCTGTTCGCCAGCAATGACGATATGGCCATCGGTGCCATGAAGGCGCTTAGCCAGGCCGGTAAACGTCTGCCGCACGATGTGTCACTGTTCGGTTTTGACGACGAACCCAGCGCGGCCTATCTGCAACCGGCGCTGTCCACCGTCTACCTGCCGATAGACGCGATGATAGAAGCCGCCATCGGCCAGGCGCTGCGCCTGATTAACGGCGATCCCCTGCCCGCATTGCAACCGTTCACCGGTGAACTGAAGCTGCGTGAATCGGTGATCGCCGGCCCGTACGCCAAATAATGCCCCTTTGCTGCCACTGGGCGGTTAAACGATAAAAAAACCCCGGCGGCTGCGGCTGCAACCCCGGGGTTTATCCGTCGCAACGCGCTGTGACGGCGTGTTACACCCGTTCCAACGCGATCAGCTCGTCGATGGTCTGACGACGGCGAATCAACCGCGCTTCGCCGTTTTCAAACAACACTTCCGGCAGCAGCGGGCGGCTGTTGTAGTTGGAAGACATTGAGGAGCCATAAGCGCCGGTGTCATGAAACACCAGATAATCCCCGATCTGCGCCGCCGGCAGCGCACGGGTTTCCACCCCGCCGCCGGCCTGTTGGGTAAAGACGTCGCCGGATTCGCACAGCGGGCCGGCAATCACCGTATCGCGCAGCGGTTGGTCCGCGGTATTGCGGCCGTCGGCCGGCAATAATGAAATATGGTGATAGCTGCCATACATCGCCGGGCGCATCAAATCGTTGAAGCCGGCGTCAACCAGCACAAAGTGACGACTCCCCATATTCTTCACCGCGCGCACTTCCGCCACCAGCACGCCAGCTTCCGCCATCAGGAAGCGGCCCGGTTCAATCTCCAGCGCCACCGGGTGGCCCAGGTGCGCGGCAATACGTTGCCGAGCACGGTCCCACAAGCCAAAATAGTGTTCGGTATCAATGGCCTCTTCGCCATACTGATACGGGATAGACAGACCGCCGCCGGCCGAAATGGCACCAATATCCTGCCCCAGATCGATCACCTGCTGCACCATGGCGTCACACACCCGCTCCAGGTGCTGGTAATCCACGCCGGAACCGATATGCATGTGCACGCCCAGCAGCGTCAGGCCGTAGCGCTGGATTTTTTCCACCGCCTTTGGCAAATCGGCATACCAAATGCCGTGTTTGCTGTTTTCGCCGCCGGTATTGGTCTTCTGGCTGTGGCCATGGCCGAAGCCAGGATTGATGCGCAACCACACCGGGTGACCGGCCGAGCGTTGGCCCAGCTGTTCCAGCATATCGATGGAACCGGCGTTGACCGGGATCTTCAGCTCGCTGACGCGCGCCAGCGTGGCGTGGTCCAGCACGTCGGCGGTAAACACAATCTCGTCGCCGCCCGGCTGAAAACCGGCCTGCAACGCGCGTTCGACTTCCCCCAGCGATACCGAATCAACCTTGACGCCCTGCTGGCGCATCAGGCGCAGAATATGAATATTCGAACAGGCCTTCTGGGCAAAGCGAATCACGTCGAAATGGCGCAGCTGGCTGATGCGCTCACTGATAATCGCGGCATCATAGGCCCAGACCGGGCAACCGAAACGCGCCGGCAGCGCCAATAGATTGGCGGCATTCAACGCAGTGGAGGTATCATTCAAGGCGCGTGGCATGGCAAGGTTCTCAAGCTAAACGTTTTTACTATCATGCCGCAGCGATAATCGGCAGGAAAATATCCGTTTCACCGTAGTCTATTCATTTATGATATACATCGTAACTGACTTTACGCGCTGCCGGAGACTCCCATGCACGCCATAACGCTGCGCCAGATTGAAATCTTCCATGCGGTAATGACCACCGGCAACCTCACCGAAGCCGCGATATTGCTGAAAACCTCGCAGCCCACCGTCAGTCGTGAACTGGCGCGTTTTGAGAAGCTGATACGACTGCAGCTGTTTGATCGGGTGCGCGGCCGTTTGTCGCCAACGGTGCAGGGACTGCGGCTGTTTGAAGAGGTTCAGCGTTCGTACTATGGCCTGGAGCGCATCAAAACCGCCGCCGCCGGCATTCGCCAGTTTCAGCAGGCGCAACTGTCTATCGCCTGTCTGCCGGTGTTTTCCCAGTCGCTGCTGCCCGCGGTGTGCCAACCATTTATCGACCAGTACCCGGAAGTGAGTTTCAGCGTGATACCGCAGGAATCCCCCCTGCTGGAAGAATGGCTGTCGGCGCAGCGCCACGATCTGGGATTGACGGAAAATAACCAGACCCCGGCCGGCACCGAGCGCATGACGTTAATGACGTTGAACGAGGTTTGCGTGCTGCCCGCTGGGCACCGGTTGCTGGCAAAAAGCGTGCTGACGCCGCAGGACTTCGCCGGGGAGAATTTTATCAGTCTGTCGAACACCGACAGCTATCGCCAACTGCTCGATGCGCTGTTTAGCGAACAGCGCGTCGATCGGCGTATGGTGATGGAAACGCACAGTGCAGCGTCGGTGTGCGCCATGGTCAGGGCCGGCGTCGGCATCTCGATCGTCAACCCGCTGACCGCGCTGGATTACGCCGACAGCGGCGTGCACCTGCGGCCGTTCAGCCTTGACGTGCCGTTCACCGTCAGCCTGATCCGGCCATTGCATCGCCCGTCGTCGGCGCTGGTCAGCGCCTTCGTTACGCATCTGCAACAGCGGGCGGCGCATTTCCCCGCCCGTCTGGCAGCGGTTATTGCGCGCTAGCCTGGCGGCGGGCGCGGCCAAAGGTCACCAGGCACAGCGCCAGACCAATCAGCGCCAGCAGAGCAGCAGCCAGCGGCACCGCCGTCAACCCCAGCCCTTGCGCGATAGTTACCCCGCCAACCCAGGCTCCCAGCGCATTACCAAGGTTAAATGCGGCAATGTTCAGCGTCGAAATCAGATTTGGTGCTTTCTTGCCGTAGGTCACCACGTTGATCTGCAACGCCGGCACCGCCGCAAATGACGCGGCAGCCCACAGGAACAGCGTAATTTCCGCCGGGATCGGCGCGCTGCTGGTCCAGCTGAACAACGCTGAAAATAGCGCGATCGCCAGGAATACCCCGGACAAAGTCACGCCCAGCCGCCAGTCTGCCAGACGACCGCCGAGAATATTACCCAGCGTCAGGCCAACCCCCATCAGCAGCAGCGTCCAGCTTACGCCATGCGGGGAGACGCCGGTTACGTCGGTCAACAGCGGCGCAATGTAGGTGAACAGGGTAAACATCGACGCTGCAAATGCCACCGTCATCATCAGTGACAGCCAGACGCCGGCACCGCGCAGTGCCGCCAGCTCCTTTTTCAGATCGGTCGGTGCTTCATCCTTCACCACCGGCAGGTTGCGGTACAGTGCCAGCAACGCGGCAACGCCTATCAGTGCCACCGCCCAGAAGGTTGAACGCCAGCCCAGTGCCTGCCCCAGCGCGGTACCCAACGGCACCCCCAGTACGTTGGCCAGCGTCAAGCCGGTGAACATCAGCGCCACCGCCGACGCCCGGCGGTTCGGCGCCACCAGATTGGCCGCCACTACGGCGCCAATGCCGAAGAATGCACCATGGCACAACGCGGTAATAATGCGCGCCAGCATCAGGAAACCGTAGCTGTAGCCCAGTGCGCACATCAGGTTGCCGACGATAAAGATCGCCATTAGCAGCAACAAGGTGTTTTTACGGGGCAGACGTGCGGTCAACAGCGCCATGATGGGCGCACCTATCGCCACGCCGAGCGCATAGCCACTGATCAGCCAGCCGGCCGACGGAATGGAGACCTGCAGATCCTGTGCGACCTCAGGCAGCAACCCCATGATAACAAACTCGGTGGTGCCGATGGCGAATGCACTTAATGCCAGTGCGAGCAGAGAAACAGGCATGACTAACGCTCCCGATTAACTACGACCCCGCGCACGCGCGGCCGATAAAAAACGCAAAAGGCAGGCGAACCACAGGGTCGCCCGTCATCAGATGAATGGGTGTAGGGAACAGGTAGGGCTAAATGATATAACCTTATAATTATTAAGTATAATTTTCTTATTCCACGCCATAGGAATAGCATGCGTCTGCGGCTTGAAACCAGCGGTTAACCATGCGTAACGCATAAAAAAACCACGTTATCCGGCTAAGCGCTTGAATGAGCTAATGATGAAAAATGTGAGGAAATATTACTTCGGGGGGGCGCTAGCGGCGCAAGGTGGCCAACCACTGCTCATCGTGGCTGAACCACTCCACCAGAAAGTCCAGCATGCTACGCAGTGTGGCAGGCATTTGCCGTCGCGACGTATAAATGCCATAAATGCCCATAGATTGCGGTTGGTACTCCGGCATCAATTCCACCAGTTCCCCTTTCGCCAGCAGCGGTGCGGCCGAATAATACGGCTGCAACGAGATCCCGGCGCCTTGCAGCGTGCCGGCCATTAACACCACCGATTCATTGGCGCTCAGGTTGCCGCTCACCGCCACCGCCGATTTCACCCCCTGATGATCAAAATGCCACAGGCTCTTGCCGAAATAGGAATAGGTCAGGCAGTTGTGCAACGCCAGATCCTGCGGTTGGCGCGGCGTGCCGTGCACGGCCAGGTAACCGGGAGCAGCACATACCACCGACGCACAGGTGGACAGCGGCCGGGCTATCAGGTTCGGATCCAGCTCGTTGGTGATACGTAGCGCCAGATCGATGCGCTCCTCCACCAAATTGACCGCTCGATTATTCATTTGCAGATCGACCGCGACCTGCGGATGGCGCTTCAGATACTGGCTAACCGCCCCTACCAGCGCAGTTTGCCCCAGCGACTGCGAACAGGTGATGCGCAGCAGCCCGCGCAGTTCATCACGCGACTCCTCCTGCACCAAATCAATGTCTTGCGCCACCTGGAGCATTTGCCGGCAACGGTGCAGCGTGCGCTCACCGGCATCGGTCAGGCTGAGCTTGCGCGTTGTACGATGCAGCAAGCGCGCGCCGGCCCACTGTTCCATCTGTGCCAGATAACGCGTCACCATGGCGCGCGACATACCCAACGCCTCGGCGGCGGCGATCATGCTGCCCCGTTCGACGATCGAGACAAAGACTTCAGCGGCGGTAATGCGATCCATGATTCATCCGATTTATGCAATCAATAATTGCTCATTATCCGGTTTTTCTATCGATTCATGCAACCTACTATCTTTTCATCAACAAACCACACCGATAGGACACCTGCACATGTTTAAAAAATCATTTATCGCTCTGGCATTCACCGGCGTCGCCGCCGTCAGCACCTACGCCAACGCAGCCGGCTCTCTGACCATGGAAGTGTACAATCCGGGAGAAGACAGCGTGTTCCCGGTGTCTTCCGAAATCATCAGCGGCCCGCATCAGGTCGCGCTGATCGACGCCCAGTTCCAGCGCAACGACGCTGAACGGCTGGTCAAGAAAATCAAGGCTACCGGCAAGCAACTGACCACCGTTTACATCAGCCACTCCGATCCGGATTTCTATTTTGGTCTGGACGTGATTAAAGCGGCGTTCCCGCAGGCCAAGATCGTTGCCACGCCGGCAACCATCAAGGAAATCAACGCGACAAAAGACGGCAAACTGACCTATTGGGGGCCGATCCTGAAGCAAAACGCGCCGAAAAGCATCGTGGTGCCACAGCCGTTGCAGGGCAACAGCTTTACCATCGACGGACAAAAGGTGGAAGTGAAAGGCCTGAATGGCCCAACGCCGGAACGCACCTACGTGTGGATCCCATCGCTACGGGCGGTAGTCGGCGGCGTGGCGGTGGCCGGTGACAACATTCACCCATGGATTGCCGATAACCAGACGGCAACCTCACGCGCCCATTGGCAGCAAACGCTGGCCAGCATTGAAGCGCTGAAACCACAGGTGGTGGTGCCAGGGCATTTCCTGCCAGGCGCGCCGCAAACGCTGGCTTCCGTCAGCTTTACCCAGCGTTACCTGACCACGCTGGAAGCCGAGTTGCCAAAAGCCAGCGATTCAAGCGCGCTGATAGCGGCGATGAAAAAGCACTACCCGAACCTGAAGGATGAATCGAGCCTGGAGCTGAGCGCCAAGGTGTTGAAAGGTGAAATGAAATGGCCGCAATAACCGCTTAACGCATCGAGGTATATGATGAACACTGCCACCCTGCATTATATTTACGATCCGCTGTGCGGCTGGTGTTACGGCGCCGCACCGCTGCTTAAGGCAGCTCAGAGCCTGCCGAAACTGAATATCGAGTTACACGCCGGCGGCATGATGACCGGTGACAACCGCCGCCCGATGGGTGATGAATGGCGCGAGTATGTGATGCCGCACGATCGACGGATTGCCGAGTTGACCGGCCAGAGCTTTGGCGAAGCCTATTTCAATGGGCTGCTGCGTGACAGCACGGCGATGCTGGATTCAACGCCGCCGATCACCGCCATCCTGGCTGCACAACGGCTGGCCGGACGTGGACTGGACATGCTGCACCGCATTCAGCAGGCGCACTATCAGGAAGGCCGACGCATTGCCGACACGCCGGTATTGGAGTCTCTGGCACGCGAGCTGGGATTGCCTTCCGCCGCGTTCATCGCCGAAATGCGCTTCAACAGCGGTGCGCCGACGGCCCAGCACATCGCCGACAGCCGTGCGTTGCTGGCCAGAGTACGCGGCCATGGCTTCCCGACGTTTGTCTTGCAAGATAGCGAAGGACAAATGCGCCTGCTGCCAGCCAGCAACTATCTGAACAACGTTGCCGGCTGGACCGCAGCGCTGAGCGGCGCGGTGACCTGGGCCTGAATCCGCGGGGAGGCGCTGGCGTCTCCCCCTGGCGCCGCTTTATTCTACCCGTACAAAGCGCCCCTGCGCCTGCACGTTATGGCCAAACCCGCAGTCGCCCTGGGTGTGCAGATCGACGGCGTCGGCGCTGAATTGCAGGGTGACATCGCACGCCATACCCGCCTCCTCGACCGACTGATGGTAGACCGCCCGGTTATCGACAATCGTCAGCAGATCGCTGAACTCGCCCATATTCGGCCCATAGTACAATCCCATGCCCGGCATATAGTAGCCGGCATAGCTGACGTGCCAGCGCCTGCCCTGCGGTGCCACGCTGACTTCGCTCCACACGCCACGGCCGGCATACTGCCAATACACGCCGGCCGGGCCGTCAGGCGCCGGCTGCTGCGCCAACCGCGCCTGCAGCAATGCCAGATTATGCTGAGATTTACTGTCATGCGGTGCCAGCGCCAGGTAAGCCCGCGCCTTGAGCAACTGCCCGGCATGGATCCACGCCAATGCCACATTGTTGTAGGCGGTTGCGGTTGCCCGTTCGCTTTTGCCGCAAAACTCGCTCCACGCGGCCTGATCGCGGAAGATCTCGGCGGCTTTGACATAATCGCCACGTTGATAGGCGGCGGTGCCAAGTTCGGCATAACCGGGCACTTTCTGGCAATCTGCCTGAATGTCCGGCTCATCAATTTGAGCCAGCGCCTGCTCGCTGACCAGCGCTCCATAAGCCAGCAACAGGGGATACAACGCCTTCATGCCTTTTCCTTTCCGTCACGCAAACTTCAAACATGCTGATTTTGCGCCAGTATAACCGGATGACCGGCCAGCTTCACCCTTGCCGATTCAGTGATGATATTGCAAAGGATTAGCCTGGTTAAACCTGCTTACAAGCGTTGTTTGCTTGTTACCGGCCAAGCGCACATGCTGGTCGCTGGTTTTTTTTAGCAGGAGCAGTATGAACAGTCCCCTCACGCAAAAGCATGCCGTCTGGCAACTGATAAAACCGTTCTGGATATCCGAAGAAAAGTGGCGCGCCTGGGCGATGCTGCTGGCCATCGTAGCGCTTTCGCTGGGGCTGGTTTACATCAGCGTGCAGATTAACCAGTGGAATCAGGTGTTTTATGACGCGTTACAGAACAAGAACTATCCGGTCTTCAGGCAGCAACTGTGGCGCTTTAGCTATCTGGCGCTGATCTTCATCGTGCTGGCGGTGTACAAGGTGTATCTGACCCAGGGTCTGCAAATGCGCTGGCGGCGCTGGATGACGGAAAAATACATGGCCCGCTGGCTGGCGCACCAGGCCTATTACCATACCGAGCAACAGCAGCTGATTGACAACCCGGACCAGCGTATTGCCGAAGACCTCAACGTACTGACCCAATACACGCTGTCGCTGTCGCTCGGCCTGCTGTCCAGCCTGGTAACGCTATGTTCCTTCGTCACCATTCTGTGGCACGTCAGCGGGCCGCTGACCTTCGCCCTGATCGGTCATAGCATTACCCTGCCGGGCTATATGGTCTGGTTCGCCTTACTGTACGCGGTGCTCGGCTCGCTGCTGATTGGCTGGGTCGGCAAGCCACTGGTGATGCTGGGCTTCAATCAGGAGCACTATGAGGCGAACTTTCGTTTCGGGCTGATCCGCATCCGCGAGAATAACGATGCCATCGCCCTCTACCACGGCGAAGCGCACGAAACCCGACAGCTGAGCGGCCGCTTCGAGGCTATCCGCAGCAACTGGTGGTCGATCATGCGCGTCACCCGCCGGCTCAACATCGCCAGCAATTTTTATGGTCAGTTCGCTATCATCTTTCCCCTGTTGGTGGCGGCGCCGCGCTATTTTTCCGGCGCCATACAGATGGGCGGCATGATGCAGATTGCCTCGGCCTTCGGCCAGGTGCAGGGGGCGCTGTCGTGGTTTATCGACGCCTTTAACGATCTCGCCACCTGGAAAGCCTGCGTCAACCGTCTGGCCGGCTTCAATGCCGCAGTCGATCGGGCACATCACCAGCCGCGCGGCATCGCGTTGCAGCAGCAGGATGCCGAACCGCTGACGCTCACCAACCTCAGCCTGTACCTGCCGAGCGGCCAGCCGCTGATGACCGACGCCAATCTGACGCTGCAACGCGGTGAGCGCGTACTGATCGTCGGTCCTTCCGGCTGCGGAAAATCAACGCTGCTGCGCGCCATTGCCGGTATCTGGCCGTATGGCAACGGTGCCATTCATCGCAATGTCAGCCTCAGTTCGCTGTTTCTGCCGCAGCGCAGTTACATTCCCATCGGTACGTTACGCGCAGCATTAAGCTATCCGCACGCGGAAAATGAACACGACGATAGCGTATTGCTGCAAGCGCTGGAAAAATGCCGGCTGAGCCATCTGCAACGCTGGCTGGATACCTCCGCCAACTGGAGCCACCGCCTGTCACCCGGCGAACAGCAGCGGCTGGCATTTGCTCGCGCCATTCTCACCCGGCCGGATACGCTGTTCCTTGACGAAGCCACCAGCGCGTTGGATGACGAAACCGAACAGTTGATGTATGGCCTATTGCGGGATGAATTGCCCAACGTGACGCTGATAAGCGTGGCCCACCGCAACAGCGTGGCAAAATACCATCAGCACTGCTGGCGTTTCAGCCGCCAGGGCGAGCAGCCGGCGCGGATGACGCCAAGTCCGCTGCCCGGTTCGGCATAAACGCTCCACCGCTACCGGTACCCGGCGAGCCGGGCATCCGCTCGGCCGCCATCGGCTTCATTATCTGTCTGCGCCGCTTGTCAGGGATGGCGTTGTTGCCTACACTGGCGCACAGATATCGGCCACTGGCCGCTACGTAAGCGTTAACGTCAATCAACGCATCACGCCATGCAGAATTGATTGGCTGCATGCCCTGGTGCGAGGATTTTATGCCCCAACCCGTTTCTTCTACCATTTCCACTACCGCAGCCACGCGCCGTCGGTTACACCGCCCTTTGCTGTTGATCGCTGGCATTATGCTGGTGGCGGCGAACCTGCGTGCGGCACTGACCAGCGTCGGCCCGTTGCTGGAACAAATCCAGCAGCAACTGACGCTGTCGTCCACCGCCGCCGGGCTGTTGAACTCATTGCCACTGATACTGTTTGCGCTGCTGTCGCCGGTGACCCCGGCGCTGGCACAGCGCATCGGCATCGAACGCACGCTGGGGCTGGCCTTGCTGCTGCTGGTGCTCGGTATTGCACTGCGTTCGCAACCGCCAACCAGCCTGCTGTGACTTGGCAGCGGTCTGATCGGCGCCGCGATTGCCTTTGCCAACGTGCTGCTGCCAACCCTGATCAAACGGGATTTCCCACAGCGTGCGGCGGCCATGATCAGCGCCTATGCCGCAGTGATGTCGCTGGTCGCGGCCATAGCGTCCGGCATGGCGGTGCCGCTGGCAGCGCTGAACGATAACGGCTGGCGGTTTTCACTGTTGTGCTGGGGGTTACCGGCGCTGTTGGCGCTGTTGATATGGCTACCGCAGTTGCGCAGTCGCGTATTGCCACAATCGATGCACCGCCAGGCGCCATCCAAGGGAACATCGCCATCTCGTTCGCCATGGGGTAGCGCGCTCGGTTGGCATGTTGCGCTGTTTATGGGGCTGCAATCGGTCACGTTTTATACCATCATCGGCTGGTTCAGCGCCTTTGCCGCCAGCCACGGCACTTCACCGCAACAGGCCGGTTTCGAACTGTTCATCTACCAGGTGGTGGCCATCGTGGCGAACTTCGTGATGGTGATCATTCTGCCACGCGCGCGCGACCAGCGGGCCATTGCCCTGGTCAGTTCTTTGCTGATTTTTATCGGCGTCGGAGGATTATTGCTGTTGCCGGCCAGTTCGCTGGTATGGCTGGTATTCGCCGGGCTGGGAGCCGGTAGCTCGCTGGTACTGGCACTGTCGTTCTTTGGCCTGCGCAGCCAGCATCATCAGCAGGCGGCGTTATTGTCCGGCATGGCACAGTCCGTCGGCTATTTGCTGGCAGCCGTTGGCCCGACGCTGTTCGGCTTGCTGCACGATCTGACGCAAAGCTGGAACGTGCCGCTCGGCATTTTATTGGGATTAACGCTGTTGCAGATGCTGTTTGGCATCCTGGCTGGCCGCAGCCGGGTTATCGGTTAATCGGGCGCGCGGGCAGGATCCGGCGTCGGGGTATTGAGGGCGTCATCCTGCCACAGGTCCTCAATAAACGAACGCTGCGCTTCGTTGAGTTGCCACGACGGCGGGATTTTCGCCTTGCCGTTCGCCGGCCAACGTGACTGCTTTTTGGTTTCTGGATTCTTTTTCATCGTCTTGCTTCCCTAAGTGGTCAAAAACCAGTAGACCGTCAGGCCCACCACGCTCCAAAAAACACCGCATCCGATGAAAACGGCCAGCCAGGCTTTTCGCCGCAACTGGGGATCTTCCTTATATGCCATACGTCCCCCGCCAACTAATAGATAATAGTAATTATAAACTCATTATTGATCGTTTTAAACGATCAATAATGAGTTTTTTCTTATGGCGGAAAAGAGGAAATTGTACTAAGAAAAATCCGATTAGGCAGTACATAAGTGGGGATATTCCCTAACTCTTTAAAAAGAAATAATAAAAGTGTCTTCCCTAATATTTCGCGTGAAGGATTCTGCCATTTTTCGGCTAGGCAAAAATCAACCGGACGTTAACGGATCGGCAGGTTTATTAGCGGCAGAATCAGAATTTTCAGGAGGGGTAGGCAGGAGCAGCGCGTTCCCTGCGCTGCCGGCATGCCTCGTCGGGTCAGTTGCCGACCCGGTGCATTGACGCGTTTAGCCGATTTGCGTGACCGAATCCCGGCTGGCGCGTTCGCGTTCGCTGCCGGTCAATTCGCTCAGTTGCCCGGCGCGCATTTCCAGCAGCCGGTCGGCATGTTCGAAATAGTGATCGTCATGGCTGATGGCAAACACCGTTTTACCCAACGCCCGCAACTCAGGCAGCAGTTCCCGGTAAAAAATACGGCGGAACTGTGGATCCTGATCGGCCGCCCATTCGTCCAGCAACAGGATTTCACGTTGTTCGGCAACCGCCAGCAGCAACGCCAACCGCTTGCGTTGCCCTTGCGACAGCTGCGGATTGGTCACTCGATTTCCGTCAAACTCCAGCTTGCTCTTCATGTTCAGCCGTTGTAGCCAGCGTTCGACCAGCAGCGCATCTGGCGCTTCACCGTTTGGCCCTTGCAGATGATGGAATTGGTGGAAGTCGGTGAAAATAGCCGAAAACAGCCGGCGATAGTCGTCACGGTCCTGCGCCTGCTGCACCTTGCCATCCAGCAGGATTTGCCCGCTCACCGGCTGGTACAGCCCGGTCAGTAGCATCGCCAGCGTTGATTTGCCGCTGCCGTTGCCACCAATCAGAAACACCAGTTCCCCGCGCTGCAACGTCAGATTAAGCGGGCCGACGGCGAACCCCTGGCGCTGCTCGGTCGAACCGTAGTGGAATACCACATCGCGCAGCTCCAGGGTTTGCCATGGCTTGGCCACTGCGGCCGGGAACGCTTCACGATAGTCGGCCAGTTTTAGCGACTTGACCTTGTTAAACGCCACCTCCGCACTGAGCAAGGTAGGGAAAGCGCCAACCGCCTGTAACAACGGCGTGCGGAGAAACAGCAGGGTCAATGAATAGGTCGCGGCCACGGTGGTATTGGCCCAGCCGAGACTGTTGGCCATAAAGAACACCAGGCCGATGGCGCCCAGCATCATGATATTCGACCAGTTTACCGCGCTGAGGTGGAAGGTATCCGCCCGGATAATATGGTGACGATAGTCCACGGCGTCCGGCTGATAGGCTTGCTGAAACAGCGCCTTGGCACGGTCGCGGTTTAGCGCCAGCTCTTTGCGTCCTTCAATTGCCGATTGATAATCCTGATATAACCGCTCTTCGGCTTCACGCACCAGAGTCAGATGGCGATAAACCCGCGACACCAGAACCCAGCTGACGAAAATGGTGACGGCGACCCAAATGGCGGTGACCACCAGCATCTGCGCTGACAGCCAGCCGAGATAGGCCGCGCAGCCGAGCGTCAGGATAATGCCCTGCACCAGCTCCGGCAAGCGGACAAACGCCAGGGTGATATTGCGGATGTCGCTCGACAGGCTGGCCAGCAGCGATGCGCTGCCCAACTGTTCTATGCGTTCGATATCGGTGTCCAGAATGCGTTTGATCAATTGGCCACGCAGGCGATAGACAAAATAGTGGCCCAGGGCAGTCAACGCCAGCTGCGATGCCAGCGTCACCACCATCAGCAGCGCCAGCAGCCCGAGGAACTGCGGCAGTATGGTCAGCGGGTTGCCCGCCGCCGCCATCAAATTGAGATTGATAAAAGCAATGATGCCAATGCCTAACGCGGCACTGGCCATGGTTAATGCCATCACCGCCACAAAAGGCCAGCGATACTGGTGATACACCACCCGCAGCAATTCCATGAATAACCCCTGAACAAAAAATGCAATGGCAGGCATTGTAGTCGGCACGAGAGTGATATCAATCAAATATCAACATTCGCCATATCGCCGGGCAAGGTCGGCTAGTGAACCGCAGGCTGCCGCAGCAGTCTGGCGCGTTAACAGTTTGCTTCCGGCCCGGCAGGCTCTACACTGACGCTTCATCATGGCCACGGAAAACAGGGCGCTATGTTACCTACCCACGAATATGCCAACGATTTGATTCTGTTTGCGTTAATTGTTGAATGCGGCTCATTTAGCAAGGCGGCGGAAAGCGCCGGCATTACCAGTTCGGCGATCAGCAAACGCATCGGCCGCCTGGAAAAGTCGCTCGGCGCACGCTTGCTGTACCGCACCACCCGCAGCCTGACGCTGACAGAAAACGGCCAGGAGCTTTACCGCCATGCCAAAACCATCAGCAGCCAGATGCAGGATGCGCTGTATGCGGTAAGCGAAAGGAGCGAAGCGCTGACCGGTACCATCCGCATGTCGGTGCCGACCATTTCCGGCGAATTATTGCTCAGCGAAAGCGTGGCCGAATTTTGCGCCCAGCACCCGGAGCTGAAGGTGGAAATGCGGCTGGAAAACCGTTTTGTCGATTTGGTCAATGAGGGTATCGATCTGGCGATCCGCACCGGTACCATGCCGGACTCCAGCCTGATTGCCCGGCATATCCTCGACTCCCGCTGGGTGATCGTCTGTTCGCCAAGCTACCTGGAACGCCATCCGCAACCCACCACCACCGCCGATCTGCTCAATCACAACTGTCTGACCTATACCTACCAGGAAAGCGGTAGCGCCAACTGGCTGGTCAAACAGCCGACGAGCGACCAGATTGCCGAATTGCAGGTCAACGGCAACCTTTCCGCCAATAATGCGCGGGCGATCCGCAAAGCGGTAATCGGCGGCTACGGCATAGCCATGGTACCGCGTTGCATGGTGTACGAGGATTTACAGGAGGGCAAACTACTGGAAATATTGGCCGGACACTGCGGCAAAGTGCTCGGCGTATATGCAGTTTACCCGTACACGCGCAATTTGCCGCTAAAAACGCGGTTGCTGATCGAACACATCATCTCCAGTTATAAAAATATCAGTCATTATTTTTGAGCTACGGCACATTATTGCCTTCTTTCCATATCGCAGTGTCGGCAGGGATTAGGCGATATTTGGATATAATCTATTGAGAATAAACGCCTAATAAATGTGATCCCGCGCTTTTATCACACAATACATTTTTTTATCCTGCTGATTTTAAAGCTGTTTAATTCCCCCTGCGACGCCGACCGCTGACACCAACGTATCCGTTTTTCTTTACGCAGCAGATGTTATAAAAATGCGTCATAGAACATCATATTATGTTGTGATTAGAATAACGCGCCGTGGAAATTAACGACTTTGTAACACCTCTCCCCTACAAGAATAATGACCTCTGAGGATGATATGTCCCTGTTTTTCAGTATCGCTCCCATCGTCTTATTGATATGGATGATGACGAAACGTCAAGGCGTGCCCTCTTATCTGGCTCTGCCGCTGACCGCAGCGGTGGTATACGTGGTACAGCTACTATGGTTCGACAGCGCACCGCTCCTGCTGCACGCCAACATCATTAGCGCACTGGTGGCGGTGTTCACGCCGATTACCATTATCGCCGGTGCGATCCTGCTCAATAAACTGATGCAGATCAGCGGTGCCGAAAATGTGGTGCGCAACTGGCTGGAAAACATCAGCCCCAATCCGGTCGCGCAGTTGATGATCATCGGCTGGGCCTTCGCCTTTATGATTGAAGGCGCCAGCGGGTTTGGCACACCGGCCGCCATTGCCGCCCCGATACTGGTTGGCCTGGGCTTTAATCCGCTGCGCGTTGCGCTGCTGACGCTGGTAATGAATTCGGTGCCGGTATCATTCGGTGCGGTAGGCACGCCAACCTGGTTTGGCTTCGCCAATCTGGGCCTGAGTGACGGCGACCTGCTGGATATTGGCCGGCTAAGCGCGTTAATTCATTTCGTCGCCGGGTTTATCATTCCGATCCTCGCACTGCGCTTTATCGTTTCCTGGCAACAGATCCGCCATAATCTGGTGTTTATCCTGCTCAGCATCGTTAGCTGTACCGTGCCCTACCTGTTGCTGGCGCAGGTAAATTATGAGTTTCCGGCCTTACTGGGCGGCGCAATTGGCCTGACCCTGTCGGTACTGCTGGCGCGTAGCCGCATTGGCCTCACCAACGACCCGGCCAAAACGCCCGGCACTGCCATTGCCTTTGGTCTGGTGCTGAAGGCAATGACCCCCACGCTGCTGCTGATCGCCATTTTAATCGTGACCCGCGTTCACCAATTGGGGCTGAAGGCACTGCTCAACAGCACGGCACCGTTGTGGCAAGGCAGCCTTGGCTGGCTGGGTGAACTTAGCCTCAGCAAAGCGTTGATCATCAATCTGCAACAGGTACTGGGCACCAGCGTCAGCGCCAGTTATAAAACGCTGTACGTGCCGGCGCTGATCCCGTTCCTGCTGGTGGTGCTGATTTCCATACCGCTGTTTCGGCTGAGTGGCAGTCAGGTGCGTAACATGTTCAGCGACACCGCCGCACGCATCAGCAAACCGTTTATCGCCCTGCTCGGCGCGCTGATCATGGTGAACATGATGATGCAAGGCGGCGACCACGCGCCGGTGATTATCATTGGCCAGGCGCTGGCCGACGCCACCGGCACGGGATGGCTGCTGTTTTCGGCGTTTCTCGGCGCACTCGGTTCGTTCTTCTCCGGTTCCAACACCGTCTCCAACCTGACGTTCGGCGGCATTCAGCATTCCATCGCCGTCAGCAGCGGTTTGAACCTCAACCTGACGCTGGCGCTGCAATCGGTCGGTGGTGCCATGGGCAACATGGTGTGTATCAATAACATCATCGCCGTCTGCTCGATTCTCGGCATTAGCAACGCCGAAGGGAAAATCATCAGAAAGACCGTACTACCGATGCTGGCCTACGGCGTGATTGCCGCGGCGGTCGGATGGGTACTGGCTTCCTGAAGGGACGTAAGTTAACGACAAAAGTAAGGTAGGCATTATGATCATCTCCGCTTCAACCGATTACCGGGCCGCAGCACAGGCTAAGCTTCCGCCTTTTCTGTTCCATTACATTGACGGCGGAGCCTACGCGGAACACACCCTGCGGCGTAACACCGCCGATCTGGCCGATATCGCGCTGCGCCAACGCATATTGAAAAACATGTCCGAGCTAAGCCTGGAAACCACCCTGTTCGGCGAAAAACTGGCGATGCCGGTGATCCTGGCCCCGGTCGGGCTGACCGGTATGTACGCCCGCCGCGGTGAAGTGCAGGCTGCGCGCGCAGCCGCCGCCAAAGGTATCCCGTTTACCCTGTCGACCGTTTCAGTGTGCCCGATCGAAGAAGTGGCGCCGGCCATCGATCGGCCCATGTGGTTCCAGCTGTATGTGCTGAAAGATCGCGGTTTTATGCGCAACGCGCTGGAACGTGCGCAGGCCGCCGGGGTAAAGACGCTGGTATTCACCGTTGATATGCCGGTGCCTGGCGCCCGTTACCGCGATGCGCATTCCGGCATGAGCGGCCCGAATGCAGCCATGCGTCGCGTATGGCAGGCCATGACCCATCCACAGTGGGCCTGGGATGTCGGCATCCACGGCAAACCCCACGATCTTGGCAACGTGTCGGCCTATCGCGGTACACCGACCAGTCTGGAAGATTACATCGGCTGGCTGGGCGCCAACTTCGATCCGTCGATTTCCTGGCAGGATTTGGAGTGGATCCGCGAATTTTGGCAGGGGCCGATGATTATCAAAGGTATTCTTGACCCGGAAGATGCCAGAGACGCGGTGCGCTTTGGCGCCGACGGCATTGTGGTGTCCAACCATGGCGGCCGTCAGTTGGACGGCGTATTGTCCACTGCCCGCGCCCTGCCGGCCATTGCCGATGCGGTCAAGGGCGACATCGCCATTCTGACCGACTCCGGCATCCGCAACGGGCTGGACGTGGTGCGCATGATCGCGCTGGGTGCCGATAGCGTGATGCTGGGGCGGGCGTTTGTCTATGCGCTGGCCGCAGCCGGTGAGGCCGGAGTGGCCAACCTGTTAAGCTTGATCGACAAGGAAATGCGCGTAGCGATGACGCTGACCGGAGCCAAAAGCATCGGCGACATCACCCGCGAGTTATTGGTTAAATCGGCCTAAAACGCAATAGGGCCGCTATTAACCGGCCCTATTGTCTAACACGATGGCGAACTGCCCTGCGGCGGGAGATAACGCAACGGATCCAGCGCCGTCGCGCGATAGCGGATCTGGAAGTGCAGACGCACCGAATCGGCACCGCTGCTGCCCATGGTGGCGATTTTCTGCCCGGCCTTTACCTGCTGGCCATTGCGCACCAGGGTGCTGTCGTTATGGGCATAGGCGGTAATAAAGTCCTCGCCGTGCTTGATCATGATCAGGTTGCCATAACCGCGCAGCTGATTACCCACATAGACCACTTTGCCCGTCGCCGACGCGTACACCGGCTGGCCTCGACTGCCGCCGATATCGATCCCCTTGTTGCCGCCGTCAGCGGTAGAGAACTTGACGAGGATTTTACCGCTGGTCGGCCATCGCCAGCAGCGTGAGGCTCCCGGTGGTGGCGTACTTTTTACCAGAACCGTGCCTGACGAACGGCCGCTCGAACGGCTGCCCGAGGAGGACTTCGACGCCGCGCCCGAGGTAACTTTGAGTTTTTGCCCGACCGCCAGGCTATAGGGTGGGCGGATCTTGTTGATGCGCGCCAGATCGCCGACTTCGTTATCCGTTATCCAGGCAATGTAATACAGCGTGTCGCCGCGTTTTACGGTATAGGTTTTACCGCTATAGCTGCCTTTTGGCAGCTTATCGTAATCGCGGTTATAGCTATTTTTGCCGGAACATCCCGCCAGCAGCAGAGCCAGTACCAGACACACCGCGACGCGACGCCACCCTACCGTTATGCTTCCTCTGCCCAAAGCCATCCCCAATCTGTTCGACATGCTGATACGCCAACAACGCATAAAGACCGCATATCTTAACACCTGTGGCAAGGCAGTCAAAAAGCAGGGGGATTCATACGCCATGCCTTTTGGTTTTTTTTAACCAGTCCAAAAGCCCGCGCTCTTTTTCTGCCGGTACCCGCGTATAGAGCGCCCCCTTGATCTCATTGACCGCAAGAATCAACATCGTGATGTCCTGCTGCATCAACAGCAGTTTTTCCAGCAGAATTGCCATACAGTTCGGTGTTAGCTGCTGTGCCGGCAGTTGATAAACACGCAACAGTTCGCCGGTGTCTATTTTGATGTTGTCGCCCTGACCTTCCGCAACCAGCAGCTTGTTGCTGGCAATATGGCGATAGATGGTACGCCGGGTCACGCCGACCAACTTTGCCGCTTCCGTGACGCTATGTAGAGCCACGCTCGTCTCCTTATCATCCCATGCCCAACGACGGCAGACTTCGCCCCGGCGGTTAACCGTTAACCGGGCGATACTGCCGCCAGGCGCCACCCCATGTCGCCGGGCCAACGCTCTGGCGGTTAACCGCCGACGGGTCGATGCGGGTGCCGCAGCCAACCAACGGCCATCGGCGCTGTCGCTCAGCCGTTAGAACTGCCAGCCAACGCCGGCACCCAGACCATAGTCACCCTGCGTATTGGCGGTACCGCTGAACTTGACCACCATCCCCCCCTGGGTGGCGGTAGATAACCCCATGGCGACGGCGCTTGAATCATGGAAGGTACCACCGCCAATGCCGAACATAGACGCGCCAGACGTCATCACCTGCGGGATCTGCGACATGGCGAAGGCAGAGGCCACGCCGGCATTCAGCCGTTTGCTCAGGTGATTGATTTTGGCGTCCTGCTGCCCCAGACGCGTATCAAACTGGTCCATACGGTTGCTGAGCTGACCAATCGAACGGGTGTTGCTTTGCGTTTGCGTATCGACGCGATTCAATTGTCCGGCCTGCTGCGTCAATTTGCCGTCAAGTTCGCTGGTGATGTTGGCCGTCGCCTCGGTAAATTGATTGAATTTACTGGTGGTATCGGCAATTTGCTGCGCATTGCTGCCGATATCGCTGCTGTTTTTGGCAATTTTCTGCGCGTTATCATCGACGCCGGCCTGCGCCTTGTCCGCCGTTAGCTGCGCGGTTGCGGCAGCCGTGGTCGCCGTATTCGCCGTGGTTTGCGCCATATCTGCCGATTTTTGCGCACCTTCGGTCAGCGTTTTATTGGCCGCGATATCGCTGGCATTTTGCAGCCCTTGCTGCTGCGCTTTTTCTGTTGCCAACTGGTTGGTAGCAATGTCAGAGGTATTCTTGTCGACCCCCGCCTGCGCGGTCGCCGCCGCCACACTGGCCGCGTCTGCGCCTGCCTGGGCCTTGACCGCTGCGGCATCTGCCTTGTCTGCTGTCGATTGTGCCTTGTCGATCGCCAACTTATGTTCGGCAATGGCGCCGGCGTTAACGCCAATGGCGGTTTTGTTGGCATCGACGCCATCCTGCAAGGTTTTGGCGGCGGTGTTAAGCTGGCCGACGGTGGCGCCGTCGGTGACTGCCACGCCATCGGTCATGTTGGTCATTTTACGGGTAGCGTCCGGCGCGCCGATCGATACCGCGTTATCTTCTGTTGCCACCGAACCTACGCCGAGCGCTACGGAATTGACGCCGGAGGCCTTGGATTTGCTGCCGAACGCGCTGGCATTGTCCGCGCTGGCACTGGCCTCTTCGCCAATCGCCGTCGCCTGCACGCCGCTGGCCTGGGCGTAATAACCGGCCGCGGTGGAAAAGTCGCCGCTGGCTTTGGCTTCGTTACCCAACGCTGCGGATTCGGTGCCGATTGCCCCGGCGTTCATGCCTACCGCCGTCGATCCCCGGCCCTGCGTGGTGGCGTTAACGCCGATAGCGGTCTGCCGGTCGGTCAGCGCGCCCGTCGCCGCACCGGCACCCACCGCCACCGAATCCGCGCCCGGCGCCAGGCCGCCGCCGGCCTCATAAGAGCCGGCACCGGGAGCGGCCAACGCCACTTCGCCAAATAGCGAGCCGGAAATAGCCAGCGCCACCAGGGCCAGTTTGAACTTCGTCGTTTGCTTCGTCATTAATATATTCCTTGTGATGGTCGACAATAGAAAAAACAGCGGAATCCATTGCAAGAAATATAAGTTTTATTTCGCAACCAAAGAATGAATTTAATTTTATTTAACCATCACAACCTAAACCAGCGCCAGAGAAATAAGCTAAAATTCATTTGGCAATAATAAATCAAAAAAACGTTAAAATAAAAAATAACGCCCACAACAAAACCCCACCAACAGCAAATGACAGACCAAAAAACGGAAAGTGGCAACCAACCACAAACACGAATTCAGTAAATTTAAAACGCCTGTCACAAGACACATATCAACGCCAATCCCGCATTACGCCAGCCCATTACGCAAATGCCCCAATCAAGTTGTGACACAATGTCACAATAATGACACAGGATAACCACCATTTATATTATTGAGAATTAACTGAGAATAAAACCGGTCAGAAATGGTATTGGTTGATATTTATTTTTAGCAAAGCGACGTTTTATGACGTTATTTAAATCACACCAGGGCGTTTAATCACCGTTTAACTTTCCGCCATCATTATTCTTTCGCCGGCCAAACGGCTATTGCCCGCATCTGGATATTTGGCTGCGCAATTCCCATTAAATAATTTAAAAGGAAATTTCATGTACAAGAATTTATCACGCATATTGATCGGGACTGCACTGCTGACTACCGCTGCCTCCGCACTGGCCGCCACGACAACAACCTATGGCGGTAATATTCATTTCACCGGCCGTATTGTTAATGCCGCCTGTGCGGTTAGCGCCGACTCCACCGATCAGACCGTCAACCTCGGTCAATATCGCACCGCCAAGTTTACCGCCGCGGGTGATTACTCCGGCAAAGTACCGTTTACCATCAAGCTTGAGGATTGCGATACCGCCGTGTCGACCAAGGCTTCCGTGGCCTTCAACGGACCGGCCGACAAAACCGATAACACCGTGCTGGGCGTCAGCAACGTTGCCGGCGGTGCTGCCGGCGTCGCTTCCGGCGTTGGCATCGAGCTGCGCGATCACCTGGATAACGTCCTCATCCCTAACGGTGCCACCTATTCGGCTCCGTTCACCCTGGCCGACGGTAAAAACGTTTTGCACTTTACCGCCCGCTACAAAGCCACCGCAAAAACGGTGACCCCGGGTGAAGCCGACGCCGACGCCACCTTCACCATGCAATACCAGTAAACATTCCGCTCAGGGATGAACTGCGCACTTAGCCATGCCTAGCAAGGAGCCTACATTGCGACATTCAACGATTATCACCGCTGCGTTGCTGCTGTTTTCCACGGTTGCCCTGGCCGGCAATCGTCATCACGTGATCATTAATGGCGGGCAGGTGAAACTCCGCGGCGCAATTACGGCGCCCGCGTGTTCGGTCAACACGCGCAGCGGCAATCAGATCGTCGAAATGGGCGAAGTGCGCAGTAACCAATTTAAAGGGCTTGGCAGTTATTCCCCCCCGGTTGCATTCAGTATCGATCTGACTGGCTGTAGCCGGGCTACCTACCACACCGTGGACGTCAGTTTCTGGGGCGTGACCGACGGCAAGGATCCGCTGGTACTGAAAGCCGGGACCGGAACGCATGAGGGTCCCGGCATCGGCCTGGCGCTATTTGATGCTGATGACGATCTGCTGGTACCCAACGCTCCTCCGAGCCATCTGACGCTGATTAGGGATAGGGAAACAACGCTCAGATTTTCGGCCCGCTATCGGGCTACCTCGCGTCAGGTCACTGGCGGCGAGGCCGATGCCTGGGCCTGGTTCGCCCTTACCTATCAATAAGACAATCAATAACTAACGAGGTCAGCGTGTTCAAGAACAAATCAATCCGTCATTTGGGGTTAACGTTGCTGTTTGGTGCCCTTGCCGTCAGCGCCTCTGGCGTCCAGGCCGGGGGCATCGCGCTCGGAGCCACCCGGGTGGTTTACCCGGCCGATGCCAAACAGACTTCATTAGCCGTGACAAACAGCGATAAGCATCTGCGCTTTTTGATCCAATCATGGATTGAGACGACAAACGGAGAAAAAACCACTGATTTCATCATGACCCCGCCGCTGTTCGTCAGCAAGCCGCAGGGGGAAAACACCTTGCGTATCATGTACGTGGGCAAAAAACTGCCGCAAGACCGTGAAAGCGTATTCTGGATCAACGTCAAGGCGATCCCGGCGGTCGAGCGTGAGGCGGTTCAGGGTAAAAACGTGCTGCAACTGGCGGTGCTGTCGCGGATCAAGCTGTTTGTTCGCCCGGCGGGGTTGCCCACGTCGCCAGCAGACGCTCCGGCCAAACTGACCTTCAATAAAACAGGCGGTCAGTTAATTATCGATAACCCAACGCCTTACTACATTACGCTGGTTAATTTCACTATCGGCACCCATAACCTGCCCAACACCATGGTAGCGCCCCAGAGCAATAGCGGTATCGCCATCCCGACCGGCGCTGCCGGGCCGATAAAATACCAAACCATTAATGACTATGGCGCCAATACCCCCAGCATCACCGGCGTAGTGAAATAATAAAAAATTTTCCGTAGGCAGGTGTGACGAAGCGTCATTGGCTCTCAGGAAATCAGTTGCCTAAAATAAAGGAGTATTTATGCGGTTATTTGCTCTTACCAAGAGCGCACTGCTATTAAGACAATGCGGAATGTCCTGTGCGTCTTATTTTGGCTCCGCGCTGTTTATCGTTGCAATGCTGCCGCCGGCCTCTGTAAGAGCGGAAATGTTCTTTAACCCGTCTTTTTTATCGGGCGATCCCTCGGCTATCGCCGACCTGTCGCGTTTTGAAAAAGACGAGGGGCAGGCCGCCGGGCAATATCACGTCGAGCTTTACCTGAATGATGATTATATTGCCAACCGCAATATAAACTTTGTTGCTAATGAAAAATCTGCGGTAGCGCATGACGACAGCGGGCTAACCCCCTGCCTTTCGTATAATCAGCTGAAGGCGCTCAACGTCAATATGACAATGCAGAGCAAACTGACGCTATTAAAACCCGATGAATGCTTGCCATTACCAGACGTTATCGACGGCGCGCAGTCCGACTTCGATTTTGAAAAGCAGCGCTTGAAGATCAGCATTCCGCAGGTGATGCTGGTGAATAACGTGCGCGGGTATATTCCTCCCGACCAGTGGGATAATGGCATCACCGCTGCGCTGCTTAACTATAACTTTAACGGCGGCAACAGCTGGGGCACCACGCCAAGCAACAACTACTTCCTGAACCTGAACAGCGGGCTTAACTGGGGCCCATGGCGCCTGCGTGACAACTCCAGCTGGTCGTATAGCAGCGGTAACGGCAGTCATTCCAATCGCTGGCAGCACATCAGCAGTTTCCTGCAACGGGCGATTATTCCGCTCAAGGGCGAACTGACGCTGGGCGATCACGTCACCCCCAGCGACGTGTTTGACAGCGTCAACTTCCGCGGCGCCCAGCTGGCGTCGGACGACAATATGCTGCCGGACAGTCTGCGCGGGTTTGCCCCCACCGTGCACGGCGTGGCGAAAAGCCATGCCAAGGTGACCATCAACCAGAACGGCTACGTGATTTATCAAACCTACGTTGCCCCCGGCGCCTTTGCCATCAGCGATCTTTACCCCACCTCGTCCAGCGGCGATCTCAAGGTTGAGGTGCAGGAAAGCGACGGCAGCGTTAACCGCTTTACCGTGCCGTATTCCGCCGTGCCGGTGCTGCAACGCGAAGGCCGGGTGAAGTACGCCGTCACCGCCGGGCAGTTCCGCAGCGGCGACAGCAATAAAGGCAAGCCGGGGTTCGGTCAGGGCACGCTTATCTGGGGTCTGCCAGCCGGCGTCACGGTGTATGGCGGTAGCCAGCTGTCGAACGACTATGCCGCCGTGGCCCTCGGTGCCGGCAAAAACCTGGGAGAATGGGGGGCGATGTCGGCAGACATCACCCAGGCCAATAGCCACCTAGCCGACGATAGCCGTCATCAGGGGCAGTCATTGCGCTTCCTGTACGCCAAATCATTGAACGAGGCGGGGACCAACTTCCAACTGCTGGGCTACCGCTACTCGACCGAGGGCTTCTATACGCTGGATGAAACCAGCTATAACCGCACGGCCGGTTATACCCTCAATACCCAGGACGGGCCGGTCGACGTCAGGCCGGGGGCAAACCAGTATTACAACCTCAAATACTCCAAAAAAGGCCGCGTGCAGGTCAACATTACCCAGCAGGTCTGGGACTATGGTTCGTTATTCCTCACCGGCAGCCAGCAAACCTATTGGCATACCGGCGAGAAAAACGATCTGCTACAGACCGGCTACAGCGCCTACTGGAACGATATTAGCTACAGCCTCTCCTACAGCTACAACAAAAGCCCGGGGCTGGCGAATGCCGACAACCGCTTTGCGGTGAACGTCTCCCTGCCGCTGGGCAAATGGCTGTCGGGCGGCGGCAGAGCGGGCGATATCACCCGCTCGTCCAATTCGACTTATGCCACCTATTCGGCCAACACCGACGCACACGGGCAGCTTACCCAGCAGGCCGGCATCGGCGGCACCCTGCTGGCCGGCAATAACCTTTCCTACGGCGTGATGCAGGGGTACAGCAACCATGGCATCGGCGGCAACGGCAGCGCCAATCTGGCCTATCAGGGCACCTACGGCAACAGCAACGCCAGCTACAGCTACAGCAACGGCTACCGACAGGTTAACTACGGGCTGAGCGGCGGTGTGGTTGCCCACGCCAACGGCGTCACCTTCAGCCAGCCGCTGGGCGATACCAACGTGCTGATCGCCGCCGCCGGTGCCAAAGACGTGCAGGTTGAAAATGCCACCGGCGTCAGCACCGACTGGCGCGGCTATGCGGTGGTGCCCTACGCCACCACCTATCGCCTGAACCGCGTGGCGCTTGACCCGACTACCTTGCGGGACAATGCCGATCTGGACGATGCGGTAGCAAACGTGGTGCCAACCAAAGGCGCACTGGTGCGCGCGCAGTTTATGGCACGGATTGGTGCCAGGGCATTGATGACGCTAGTGCAGGGCAACGGCAAGTCGGTGCCGTTTGGCGCGACGGTAGCGCAGGAAAACGGCAGCGGTGCCAGCATCGTCGGCGAAAACGGCCAGGTATACCTGGCCGGCCTGCCGCTCAGCGGCAAGCTGCAGGTGGTGTGGGGGCGTGGCGCAGCGCAGCGCTGCGAAGTTTCTTATCGGCTGCCACAGGGCAGCGAAAACAAGGCGATAAATTACGCCAAGGCGGGGTGCCAGTGATGTCCGTATTAAAATCTACCTTGTTATTTGCGCTGCTTGGCGCAGCGTGCCTGCTGAACCAGGCGCTGGCCGCCTGTTCCGGCTGTAACCAGACGATTAATCTCAGTATCAATAAAACGTTGGGATTAACCGATAACGTGGTGGGCCATACCGAGGTCAGTACTTCTTTTACCATTTCCGGCGTAAATACCGGTTTCTTTGGTATTTTTGGTGCCGGTTATGTAAGCAACTCCTTCAGTAAGATAGACGGCACACTACCTCCTTTTGGTACTTCGCCAACCGATTGGGTGTATCAACCGATAGATGACTATTTCGCCGTTGCGGTCCGTACTAGGGGTGCGTGTAAAACTCTGTATCCCCCATTTAACCAAAGTGCTGTACGTCCTGATACATGTCAACCCGGCCCTACCTCTGGTGTATATGCCCCTACAACCTGGGATTCCTCGCTAAAAATAATCCGGCCGCTGATCAACGGCACCTATGCCAACAATGTCTTCCTCGGCCGCTGGGGGGCCTGCCTTGGCATATCGTGTAGCAAACAAACTATAGTCATTGCCAACATCTACCTTAACTACAGCATCACCGTACCGCAGACCTGCGTGATCAACGCCGGGCAGATCGTTACCGTCGACTTCGGCAACGTTTCCACCGGGGCGTTTAAAACCGCCGGCGCCAAGGCCAGCGGCGTTACACCGATAGCGCGCAACCTGGGCATCAAGTGCAATAACATCGACGCCTACGCCAATCTAAGCCTGCGCGTGCAGGCCGACAACACCGCCGGCAACGCTCTGGTTTCCACTAACAAGGACGTCGGCTTTGTCATCACCGACGGGAGCGACAGGCCGCTGACGCCGAACGACTTTTCCAGCGTGCTGCCGTTCAAGCTCGACGGTACCACCAGCGCCAACGTCACCATCAAGGTTTATCCCGTCAGCGTGACCGGCGTTAAACCGGCAGAAGGCCCGGTGACCTCGCAGGGTTACCTGCGCATTGACTTCGCCTGAGGAACCCGACATGAAGAAACAGCTTATCGCCCTGCTTGCTCTGCTCGCGGCCTACCAGTGCCGGGCCGATCTTGGGGTGATCAACATCTCGATAACCGCCAATCTGGTTGCCAACACCTGCAGCGTCAGCCTGGCCTCGCAGAACCAGACGGTACAGATGGGGGACTGGGCAGACAAGCAGTTCGCCGTCAACCAGCAGACGCCGGCCAAACCCTTTATCCTGACGCTGGAAAACTGCGACGCCGGAGCAAGAGGCGTCAAAATAACCTTCAACGGCGCCGCTAACGGCACCGATGCAACCCTGCTGGCGTTAGCCGGCGCCGGCTCGGCACAAAACGTCGGGCTGGCTATTCTGGATAAAGACAAAAACCGCATCCCGCTGGGTAAGCCCACCGGCCTCTACCCGCTAAAAGCCGGGCCGGGTAACCAGAATCTGCAATTCTACGGTCAGTACGTCGCCACCGCGCTGCCGGTCAAGGCAGGGCTGGCCAATGCCGACGCCACCTTTGCCCTTGAGTATCAATAAGGTTGCAATCGCATACAGCGGAGCAAGGTTGGGGAATCAGGTAGAGTAGCCAGAACGGTTTAAACGCAGCGTTTGGAGCGGGGGCTGTGGTGCGTTGCGGGAATTTATTAAGCCGGGTAAGCCGTTACAGAATGCCTTTATTGAACGCTTTAACCAGACGCACCGGACAGAGATAGCGGATTTTTATCTGTTCATGACGCTGAATGAAACATGGAAGATCGCAGAACGCTGGCTGGCGGAATACCACAGCGAGCGACCTCACGCCCCCTGAATAGCCTGACGCCGGGAGTATACCGGCTGATGGCGGATAAACCGGAGCTCTCAAAACTGCGTGGAACTAAAACAGGCGTACCAACAAAAGCAGTTAACTATTATTACAATAAAACAGAGGCGTGCTAACGAAACTAATCACATAACCTTTCTTTTCTTTATAAAAGTTAAAGGTTATATTCTTCTCTGCCTCTGAAAAAAAAGCAGGATAATGCGCGGTAAAAACCTGTTCAGGAACATTATCCAGCGGTTTCTTTTGTATGGCTTTATTTTTGAACAAATAGCCATTCCCCCCCTGTCTCCTGTAGGTAAAGTAAACATCTCTACTCAGGGGGTATATCTTATTATCCGACTCAATGCTGCCATTCAGCATAAAAACGCCAGAACCATCAGCCATTATCAAATGATAGTTGGCTTTTATTCTCACACTATCGTGATAAAGGGAGTGATAGACTTCACAATCAATGTCTTCCGCCATGGCTGAGGACATTGCTACCGATAAAAGCATCGTGCCCATGATGTAATTCAATATATTATTTCTTTTGAGCAAGAACATAAGTCACCGAATCGCAATTGAGAGGATTTGCCTTCCCGCAGATAAACACAGTCAACCGGGGAGATGCGGAAAAATAGGATATGAAATATTTTTCATCTGTTGTACAGCGGTACCTCTTCTTAACCAAATAATCCACGGCAAAGACATTATCTTTATTTTTTACATTAAAATAAAAGCAACTAGGGGTATCGGCTACTCTTACATATCCTGAAAGGCGCAACGGCTTTTGATATTGCAGAAAGAACCAAAGGCATACTGACAAAACCACAATAGCTGCAAAAATCACAATAAATTTCCATTGTTTTTTTCCGGCGTCTGTTTCCAGCATAGCTGTTTCAGTATCAGCGCCACTCTGCTCCGGTAAAGCTAAATAATCGTCCCGTTCAGGAGTCAATAAACGTTTATCATTTTCATGAGGCAATAATTCCTGACTATCAGTATCTAGAGGATTGTCTGTAGTAACTGCAATTTTGTTATCATTGTTGCTTTTTTTAACATTAATATACGTATTAATCCTGAGCCCCCGCCCTCTGCGGGTTGCAAACAGCTCTTTTTCATAGCCAAGTCTCTTCAGTGCCTTACGTAAATTGACAAAACACTGATAATATGCCGGGATCGAAAGGGTACTAAGGGCATCTTTCCCCCAACCGGCAATCATTAACTCGGTCTGAGGAACCACCTCGCCCTGCCTTTCAAGGAGCAGTTTAAGGCACCGAGCACCCGCACTCTGTATTGGCAACTTTGTTCCTGTCTTTAAGGATTCAATAATTTTTTCTTCCGGAACAAAAACTATTAGATTATCAATAATATATACTTCCATACAAATCACCGATTCGATTATTGTGCCGACAACCTTCTTATACATATATTATAAACACTAACTCAAAGAGCAAGTAACTTTGCTTGCAATTAATATCCATTTATTTGCAACATGCAATTAACAAAAAATATACCTCCTATAAAAACTTATTTCCAATACATTATTATCTTCGGTTTGTTTTTCTATGCAACTCTTTGATTTTAATGTTGTTTTTGTTTTTGTTTTATGAAAGTCCTTCCTCGATTAAGAGTTTTACCATAAATTTATTAACCAGAGAAATATGATTTAAATCAGTATTTATTTTAACTGGACTTTTAGTGCTTTTATCTCAATGCGCGGGGTTTAAAGGATATTCATGTTAGCCAGCCATTTTATATCAGATAACAGATTCTTTCTGTATGGCTTACAGAAAACCATTGCTCATATCAGGCCCAATGCTAACTTCATTATGGTAAGTGATACTGATGGAGCACACAATTTTAATCCAGCACATGGGGATATCGTGGTACTCGCAATCAGTTCTCCGTTGCTTCGCCGTGAGTTTATGAAAAAAAGAACAATCAGCAAAACGCGACTGATTATTATGCTAGATCAGTATATCACAATCTCCAAGCGCAACCATTTTCCACGATTGCTGGCAAAGAAAACAACGCTGGAAGAACTTAACAAAACCATTGAACATGCGTTGCACTCTGAAATAAACCTTACTGTTTTGCCAGGGAAACGCAGGGATGTAATCAGACAACTGAGTAAGGGACAAGCCCCGGAAAGCATTGCAAAGACTTACGGGGTTTCCGAGAAAAGCATTTATTTTGTTAAGCGGGATGTGCTTTTTAAATATGGAATAGAAAGAAGAAATGCCGTTACCACCATCCTGTGTCAGGACATATTGGAGTGGATTAGATAACGGTAAAAAACGAATCTTAGCATGAGTTTTTCTTCTTATTTCTCAAAACCAGGATACAGCTTATAAGCGTTTATTTAAAACTCGTTTTACAAAAATGGTAAATCGAATTTTAAGAGACCATCACTAGGAACTTAAAGCCACTTCCAGCATGGAGGGAATTATATAAATAAATTTCATGGAGGTTTGCAAAGATAAAAATTCCTGTTACGTAACGTCATTCAATAACTATGGGCAACAAGTCATTTCCGTATACTGACAAAATAATCAGAGCGGGAATAAACTATAAAGGGTAGTAATTATGTTTAGATCAAGCAAAATCCTGACCATTCTGGCAGTTTCTTCATTACCTTTAGCCGCTATCGCAACGCCGACCGTGACGTTCGAAGGTGAGGTTACCGACCAGACGTGTGTAGTCAGCGTCAACGGGCAGACTAATTCCGTCGTCATGCTGCCAACCGTTGCCATGACGGAATTTGGTGCAACACTGACAAACGGCCAATCTGCGGGTCAGACACCTTTCACCGTCTCTATTAGTGGTTGCAAGGTTGATGCGACTAACGCTCAGCCCGTCAAAGTTAAATTTTTAGGCTACGATGTGGATGCCCCGACCGGCGTACTGGGGAATCGAGCAACCACCAACGGGGCTGTTGGTTTTGGAATTCAGTTAATGGATGAAGGTACCGGTGGCAACCCAATTGTGTTGAATGGTCCTACATCGGTTTCAGGCCTGTCCTTGGCCGCTAATGCGACCTCTGCCAGCCATGACTTTGGTGCACGATATTTTGTAACTAATGCCGCGATAGCCAAGCCTGGCAAGATCACGGCAGTCGCCGAATACACGCTGTCTTATTTCTAAATTGCTCTACATTCTGGCTGTATTCACAGCCAGAATATCCCCATGAAAATGGGAAAGTATTGTATTGAGTCAGAGGTTTACCGATGCGCATTTTTTTATTCTCACTTCTTGTTGTTGTATCACTTATTGGCCAACTTGCTCATGCCAGTGTCGTTCTGACCGGAACCCGGATAATATATCAAGCGCAGTTAAAGGAAAAAACCCTGCACTTCACTAACAAAGGATCCAATCCCTATATTGTTCAACTTAATATTGAAGAAAACTTATCAGATAATAAAAACAGCGATATGTTTGTTGTCACACCTAATGTATTCCGTATTGAACCTGGCAAGGCTCAGACAGTACGTCTGATTTATACTGGCAATAAAACACAAGACGGTAAAGAGCAGATTTCCTTACTGAGTTTCAGCCAACTCCCCGCGGTCAACACCGATAAAAGTGGCGCAAACAGCCTGGTACTTGCCATTACCAGCAAGGTGAAAATATTTTACCGCCCACAGGCATCCTCCCGTGGAGCAGCGGACATTGCGGAGCAACTCACTTTCCGTCAGCAGGGTAAATATATGATTGTGAGTAACCCGAGCAGTTATTTTGCCGTGATCCGTTCAGCCTCATTATCACTGAACAATAAAACATTTCCTTTGGCAAACTCGCTGATGATTCCGCCAGGTGAAACGGAAAAATGGCCAATCCCTGCCGCATTGTCTCATCTTCAGGGCAGCACATTAATATTGTCGCTGGTCAATGATTACGGTGTGGATGTCAGAACAGAACGTCGTTTATGAGCCTGTACCCAACTATTAAAGATATATGGTTAACACCGGGACAAAAAGTAATGGCAAAGTTGGCTGCGTTTATTTTTACAATAACCATTGCCCCCGTCACTATTGCTGGGAGCAATACAACCTTGCCTATTACACAGGCGGACAATGATGAGCACGGATTTGACCCGGCACTCTTCCGGGGAAGCCGCTTCAGCCAGTCCGCTATCGCACGGCTGTCCAAACCTGGTGCCATTATTCCTGGTAGCTATAAAACCGATGTCTACCTGAACGGCCAATATATTGAGCGTCACGATATTCTTTTTAAGGAAACCCCCGAAGGAGATATTCAGCCCTGTCTGACCCCTGAGGTTCTAAAAACCACAAAAATCAAAATCAGGGAGGATAAAAAAGCCCTTATAAAACAGGATAAGGAGTGTCAGTTATTTACGCAGCTTGTCAGCAACGGGAGCAGCGAAATGGATACTGCAAGATTGCGTCTTGATCTGTCTGTCCCTCAGGATCAGATATTGAAGCTCCCCCGTGGCTACGTTTCGCCCGATGCACTGGATTCCGGTAGCACTCTGGGTTTCCTGAACTACATCGGAAACTATTATCATGTTTCCTATTCCGACAATAATATCAGCGAGCGGGATTCTGTCTGGATCGCGCTGAACGGCGGGATTAATCTCGGCAAATGGCAGTTCCGGCAACTGACTAATTACAGCTATGACAGCCATGCCGGCGGTGACTGGAATATTATCCGCAGCTATATTCAACGTCCCCTTCCCGCGTTCGGCAGCCAGCTACAGTTGGGAGAGCTCGTGACCAGCGGTCAGTTTTTCTCCGGCCTTTCTTTCAACGGCCTCAGCCTTGCAACTGACGAGCGTATGAAACCGGATTCCCTACGCGGCTATGCACCGGTAGTCCGGGGTATTGCCGCCACAAATGCCAGAATATCCATCAGCCAGAACGGACAGGAAATTTATCAGACCACCGTCTCTCCCGGAGCATTTGAAATTAACGATCTTTACCCGACCAGCTACAGTGGCGATCTCGATGTGACCGTCACCGAAGCGAACGGGGAAGTCACGCGATTCAGCGTTCCCTTTGCCGCCGTTCCGGAATCGATGCGTACCGGAACCCACCGGTATAACCTTGCCATGGGAAAAACACGTGACGGTGGCAAAGATTCCCCCTTCACCGATTTCGTCTGGCAGCAGGGACTGAGTAATACCATCACGGCAAACGGCGGCATACGCATTGCCGACGGCTATCAGGCGGCAATGTTTGGCGGAGTGTATGGCGGATTTCCCGGCGCTTTGGGATTTGATTTGACCTGGTCACAGGCAAATCTTCCTAACGATGAGAAATCACGCGGCTGGATGACGCATTTGTCATGGAGTAAAACCTTCCAGACAACCGGCACCACCCTTTCTCTGGCAGGATATCGATATTCGACGGCCGGCTACCGGGATCTCAGTGACGTCCTCGGCGTCCGCGATGCGGCAAGGCGCGGGTATAACTGGCAATCCGGCACCTATCAGCAGCAATCACGGTTTGAGCTTTCACTCAGCCAGAGTATGGCCGAGTACGGAAACATTTTCCTGTCCGGCTCTTCACAGGATTATCGCAACGGGCGCAGCCGGGATACCCAGTTGCAACTCGGCTACAGCAACAGCTTCAGTTCAGGGGTCAGTATGAATGCCACCCTTTCCCGACAGAAAACCGGCGGCTATCACAATGCTGAAGGGAGCATGCAGACGATGGCTTCACTCTCTTTATCTATCCCTCTGGGTAGCCCGCGAGCACGCAGATCGATAATGACGTCATCCTGGACCCACTCTTCTGGTGAAGGTAATCAGTATCAGAGTTCGGTTTCCGGAATGGCAGATGAAAAACTGACCACCAGTTACAGTCTAAATGCCAGTTATGACCAGCATAACCGACAGACGGTCATCGGCGGGAACCTGCAAAAGCGTATGCCTGTCACCACCCTGGGACTGAATGCCTCCAAGGGAGACGATTACTGGCAAACTTCTGGCAGTATTCAGGGGGGACTGGCCATTCATTCGGGCGGTATTACCGCTGGTCCTTATTTAAGCGACACCTTTGCACTGATTGAAGCCAAAGGTGCAGCAGGTGCCGGACTGTTCAGCTCGCAACAAATCACTATCAATAACCAGGGATACGCACTGTTGCCATCCATGACACCGTACCGGTTTAACCGTATTACCCTCGATCCCGCCGGCATGAATGAAGATAGCGAACTTATCGACAGTGAGCACAACGTGGCTCCCGTGGCCGGTGCCGGGGTAAAGGTAACGTTCCGCACCCGGTCAGGGAAAGCGCTGTTGATAAAATCAACGCTACAGAACGGATTACCGGTTCCGGCCGGCGCCGACGTGCTGGAAGAAAATGGTGGTATTGTCGGAATGGTCGGCCAGGGCGGGCAGATTTATGTCCGCAGTGAGCAGAGCAGCGGGAAATTAATCATACGGTGGGGAGAAGGCTTGGGAGACCGCTGCCTGTTGCCTTTTGATATTACAAAACTCCCCACCGATCGGCATTTAATCAGGCTGACCTCGACCTGCACGGGATAAAGAAAATGCTCCGTATAAAATTGTTATCACAGATCTTAAAATCCTGCATGATTCTGATCTTAACCGTCTTATCACTGTCAGCTTACGCTGCCTGTACAAAAACAAGCGTTCCACAGACTGAGGACGGTTATACCGCTATTATTCCCTTCGGTAAAATCAACCTCACAGATGCATATTTTTTACCTCCAGGCTCACATATTTCCACTGTTATTGTTCCACCAACAAACTATACCACCGGTGGCGCAAGTGGCTCCTCTGTGCTGTGGGAATGTGACGCCGCTGACTTGCCTGGGATCTATTTCCTGGTAGCCACTAATGGTGACGATCGCGTAGGTGGATTTTATGATATCGGCGCGCCTGACGGATTAACCGACGTGTACGCCACCTGGTTTGCTTATGTTGGTCTGAAACAGACAATGGCCGGCGTCACCTTGACACGCTACTGGAAAAAAATTCCTGTATCATCTTATGCGACGACAGGAAACGGAAAAATACAGATTCGTCTCCAGGATATTCCACCACTACAAGCGGAACTTTACCGGATAAGTACATTACCAGCGACCGGTGCAAGGTCGGCTTATTGCGGTAATAATAATAGTGATGGCGCAGGGATTGGCTATGCCAGTTCAACGGGCCGTATTTATAGCTGTATACAACCCAACGCCTATATTCAGCTCGCCGGTGACGCATCTGTCTCCATTCTTTTTGCTCATGATAAACCCGGGGAGGACAGTGCAACTCGATTTCTGTTCTGGGGAGCTGATAACGGCTTCGGATATGGGATGCGGGTGGCAAATAAACTCTACGCCAATCCAACCTGCGTCGCCCGCAATGCCAGACCGGTGGTCATGCTGCCCACCGTGACAGTGGCGGAGCTGGAAGCTGGCAACAGCAGTAACGCAAACTTTACCGTCAGGGTGGAATGCAATAATTCGGCAACATCAGGCGTGGCAGATACTCAGACAGCGTTGGGGTTTCAGGTATCAGAGGGCGCCTACAGCGCTGCGCTGTCTATGGGGCTAGTGAATGCTAATGGCGGCGTCAGAGCCCTATTGTCTGATAACTATTTTTCGCCTGGAATAGCCAAAGGCGTGGGTATATTCCTGTCCTACAGCGGTGATTCCGGTATTCCAATGACTCTTATTGGTCAGCCTGGGATCGCAACACTCACGCCTGGTGGCAACGCGGCGGGCTGGTATCCGGTGAAAAAAGGAGCCACGCCTGAAGGAACGTCTATCAGCGGTTATACTTATTACACCTATAATTTTATTGCCACTTTAAAGAAACTGGATGGCCAGACAGTCACGCCAGGCAAAGTCCATGCCACAGCTTCGGTACTGGTAAAAATGCAATGAAGTTTATTTTAATCAACCTACTGTCACTGATAGTGGCCCTGTCAGCAGAAGCCGGCATTATGCCGGCCTCCACGCGGGTTGTTTATGAAGCACATCAGCGTGAAAAAACCCTGATGCTGGTCAACACTAACAGGTATCCGATTATCGTTCAGAGCTGGGTGGACAAGGGCGCCGGGGATCCTGATACCACGGAAGCTCCCTTTGTGGTACTGCCGGCTGTTTTTCGTCTGCAACCTGAAAGAACGCAGGGGATAAAAATTGTATATAACAGGGATCCGATGCCTGCCGATCGAGAAACGTTATTCTGGTTAAATTTGTATGAAATTCCACCAACCACTCACATACCAAATGACAACACCAAAGTCACGCTGACCATGAACACACAGTTAAAACTCTTCTTCCGGCCTGCGGGTATCAGGGCGACCCTCAGTGAAGTGGCTGATAAACTGATTTTTCGGATTCGGGTTGAGCCAGACGGTAGTTATATCGAATGCCAGAACCCCGGGCCGCTTCATGTTTCCTTGACTTCGGTTGCCCTGGTGGCAGCTGGCAACCAGTACGCGGTGGAAAAACAACCCGATATGATGATTGGCCCATTCAGTTCACGTCGGTATCGCTTCAGTGCCGCGCCGCCGAGCAATACATCCAGCCAAGTCAAATTTCAGTATCTTAATGATGCAGGTGGCGTTCAGGAAAAAACAGTGCCGATTACCCGCTGATCCAGAAACAGTTTTTAGCCGGTGCAGGGGGCATTGAACAATAATTCAATCGATTTGCTTTAACAGCACATACACCAATCCCAGTGTAGAGCGACCGCCAACGGTTTGAAATACCCCCAGATCGACCACACAGCAAACAGTGACAGCGGCGAGTGTAGTTCAATGGGGTAGAAAGCAGTCGATGGGAATCATTTTGCTGAAGGCGATTATAAATCAAATGGTTGATTTATAGGTAGAAATTGGAGCGGGTGAAGGGAAATCACCCCCGCTCCAATGATCTCGTAATCCTATGGATTTATTAACAAAAACTCGACGCATTGTAGGAGGGTTTTGTAGGAAGGACTACAATTTCCTTACAATGCCTCCCCTTAAAGCGGACAGTTTTCGAGACTTCGGCAAAAGTAATAGTTCTTTGAAGATGCAACTGAAATACGATTCAACTCACGCACTTTGTGAACATTGATCTTAGTATCGGGAGCATTAGCAAAGAACACATGCTGAGGAGACACCGGAATAAAAGGCGTTAAACCATCACTATCTTCAGGATAGTAATCAGCAACTAAAAACTCTCCCCTAGCAGCCGTCCATAATCCCCATCTTATTGGTTTCATGAAATGGCTAGCCTTATCGATCATCATTTGTACCTCAATACCTTTAGCGAAGTGATACGGAAGTCCTCCTCCTTCTGCAATAAATATTGCATGCTTGCTTTCCACAATCTCTTGTTCATCAATAGTTAACTCCCCTCCTATAACACCATTAAGTAGCAAATCTTTTTTCTCTTCATCTCTTGCAGAGCCTCTAAGACGCCACAAATGGAAATAACGAGTTATAGCGTCATGATTTCTATTTATGATGGTGGTATCAATACTATCGATCACCTCAAAAAATGCGGTTTCTATACTGGTCATATAACCTTTTTCAGCGCGTTGATCCCAAGCTCTTTTTGCACAAAAAATCGCGGCATCTGGCTTTCTCTGCACCCATTGAGAGATTGATTTATCAAAAACGTTCAACAAACCTTTTTCACCGGCAAACTTTTTTAGGCAATGCGCTGCGTGGATATGTTGATCAACGACTAATTGATAAGGATTTCTTTTTTGAACCCTTCTAAAAGTTGGCTGTGTCATAATGATTTCCCAGGTACCCATAATCGAAACATCGAAGCGGACTCACCGCTAGTTGAAATATTAAGGTCGCTCCTCATCTTGATAAGCAGCAACGACAGTAACTCATCATGACGTTCAAGGGTTCGGCTCGGGTTGCTTGACTTTGTTTCGTCCTGAAATGCTTGCAGAGTTTTGATCATTGATGCTGGCACAACGAGATTAAGGTTATTGCAAGCTACCGCAAACCACTTTTGCCCTTGAAAATTATTATCGCCTTCGAGAAGGTCACTCCAATACTCAAATGATACCGACTTACCCTCTCCCTGCAAGCTATAAGGCACGCAGCGGCGTTAAAAATGCTCGGCAATGAATGGATAAGAGGTCGCAGGAATCGGCACAGGACGTTATAGGTATGAGGAATGGGTTAGCCTACCCCTCCCTGCGTTCGGCACGCGTATAACAGAGGGGTACGGGGGACTGGTGGGCGTGAGTCGGTGGAGGGACACCCTCGCATGGGTATAATAAAATCTCTATGCTCATAGAATATACGAAAGAGAATAAACTCTCACTCTGAATTATATTTTTGATATCGTCCCAACTCAACAGCGTAAGCTTTACCATGTGTTCTTACATTAAAGACATCCACATCCGGCAGGTTAACCGAACATATATCAAGTAATATTTTTTGGTGCGGAGCAGGCATTTTACTGCCGATGTAAATACACTCAATAGCGTCATGTGAGTATTTATAAAGCCCGGGGTTATTAACGAGCAACCGACATTCATACTCATACTCCCAGCCCGTATGTTTTGTTTGAATGGCTCTAATTGTCGCGTGTTTTGATGTGTCTACTAAATCGTAATAGTCCACGGTGTGTTTGTCATCTTGGTATTCAATCTTTGCCCAGTAAAACTTTTCGTCGTTACTTTCATTTAACGATGCTATAAGTTTGTTTGGATTGTATTTTATACAAAACCCTTTCATACCATCAGCATAGTGCGACCACATCATAACATTACTAACATGTGATGCATCAACCCCAGGTATATCACTTGCTAGACAATATGCCCCTATATTTAAATAGCTTTCATAGAATTTATGATGGGTTTCAATTACTAATTTATTCACAAAACTTTCGAATTCATCTGGCGAATCAAAGTACCTTTTCCGTACAACCTCAGCTGGCGATATTGTTAAGGGGTAGCTTGGTATATTCTTAGTCATGTGCTCAAAAAATTTTTCACGCTCTCTCTTTAAGTCCGGTGGAGTTACAATAAATTGTCCTTCAAAAGGATCATTAAAATCAGAGAGTTTAGAGAACCATGCTTTCCCCTCAGATAAAGCTGACAAAGAGTTTATATTTAACGCTGAAAACTTGTAAACAAATGGGAAAGGAATATCCATAGTGCCCTCAGAAGTTAACTGTCGTCTAATCGATTTTTTAATGTAACATATCAGCATTATTTTTCGGAGGGGCAATACTAGCCATAAAGCCCCGGTTAGTGATACCTAAGCAGCGGAGCGTCAGCGACATCATCGGGTTTTCATAGCGCACAGGTCGCCCGTGCATCCTCTAAAGGAACCGTGGGCCGGCCGGAGATAGAGCCGGATCTTTCGCTACCGGTGCGTATCACTTTAGCCTGTTTATCCCTGTAAAGGGCATCGGGGCTGAATGCTGCGATGTACTATGTTTTGGGAGAGTTTAAAGCCGTTGGTGTGGCATCGCCGTTCAAGTTCATCTGTCGCAGTTTGAGGCGTAGAACTACTGCCAGCGGTTTGATATGCTCCCAGAACCACACACCAAGCCACAACAGCGATGGGTAATTCCTTGGGATACCTTTGTAGGTACCTGAACATTCAACCACTTCTTAACTTGCTGATTTTTACCGAGAAGGTACTAACAGAAAGGATTGGAGCGGGTGAAGGGAATCGAACCCTCGTATGCAGCTTGGGAAGCTGCCGTTCTACCATTGAACTACACCCGCAACGGTGTGCGACTGGCATTATAACCGGTTATCGCCAGCGGGCAAGCGGAGTTCGCATATAACTGCTGATGTTTTAAGCAGTTAGTTCGCCGCAGACGCTGGTGATAAAAAACCGGCACAGTAGCCTGCACCGGTTTTTAAGTGGCGTGGATCTTATTTGGTCGGGCGCATTGCCGGGAACAGGATCACGTCACGGATGGTATGGCTGTTGGTAAACAGCATCACCATGCGGTCGATACCGATGCCAAGGCCAGCGGTTGGCGGCAGGCCGTGCTCCAGCGACGTCACGTAGTCCTCATCGTAGAACATGGCTTCGTCGTCACCTGCGTCCTTCGCCGCAACCTGGTCGGCAAAGCGCTGAGCCTGGTCTTCCGCATCGTTCAGCTCGGAGAAGCCGTTACCGATTTCACGGCCACCAATGAAGAATTCAAAGCGATCGGTGATTTCCGGGTTCTGGTCGTTACGACGCGCCAGCGGGGAAACCTCGGCCGGATATTCGGTAATGAAGGTCGGCTGGATCAGGTGGCTTTCGGCAGTTTCCTCGAAAATTTCGGTCACTACGCGGCCCAGACCCCAGCTCTTCTCAACCTTGATGCCAATGGCTTCGGCAATCGCTTTTGCCTTGTCAAAGTCATCCAGATCGGCCAGATCGGTTTGCGGGCGATATTTTTTGATCGCTTCGCGCATGGTCAGCTTTTCAAATGGCTTGCCGAAGTCGAACACTTCATCGCCATACTGCACCGCGGTTTTACCCAGCACGTCTTGCGCCAGAGTACGGAACAGCGATTCGGTCAGTTCGATCAGATCTTTGTAATCCGCGTACGCCATGTAGAGTTCCATCATGGTGAACTCTGGGTTGTGACGCGGTGAAACGCCCTCATTGCGGAAGTTACGGTTGATTTCGAACACCCGTTCAAAGCCGCCGACCACCAGGCGCTTGAGGTACAGCTCTGGCGCAATACGCAGATACATGTCGATATCGAGCGCATTATGGTGCGTGATGAACGGACGGGCAGATGCACCACCCGGGATCACCTGCATCATTGGCGTTTCGACTTCCATAAAGCCGCGGCCAACCATAAAGTTACGAATGCCAGACATGATCTGCGAACGCACTTTAAAGGTATTGCGCGACTCTTCGTTGGCGATCAGATCAAGATAGCGCTGGCGATAGCGGGTTTCCTGATCGGCCAGGCCGTGGAACTTGTCCGGCAACGGACGCAGGGCTTTGGTCAACAGACGCAGTTCGGTGCAGTGGATCGACAGTTCGCCGGTCTTGGTTTTGAACAGCTTGCCGCGTGCGCCCAGGATATCGCCCAGATCCCACTTTTTGAACTGCTCGTTGTAAACGCCTTCCGCCAGATCGTCGCGCGCGACGTACAGCTGAATGCGACCGCCAACGTCCTGCAGCGTAACGAACGACGCCTTGCCCATGATACGACGGGTCATCATGCGGCCAGCGACGGTCACTTCTACGCCCAGCGCTTCCAGCTCGTCATTTTCCTTGCTGTCGTACTCGGCGTGCAGCTTGTCGGACGTGGTGTCACGACGGAAATCATTCGGGAACGCAATGCCGTTCTCGCGCAGCGCAGCCAGCTTCTCGCGACGTGACTGCAGCTCGTTGTTGAGATCCAACGCCTGATCGGCGCCCTGTGATTGTTGCTCAGACATTTCTGTTCCTCATAACCCGGCTTTCAAACTTGCCTCAATGAATTTATCCAGGTCGCCATCCAGTACGGCCTGCGTGTTACGCGTTTCAACGTTGGTGCGCAAATCCTTGATACGGGAATCATCCAGTACGTAAGAACGGATCTGGCTACCCCAGCCGATATCGGACTTGTTGTCTTCCAACGCCTGTTTGTCAGCATTTTTCTTTTGCATCTCGTATTCATACAGCTTGGCTCGCAGCTGTTTGAATGCCTGATCCTTGTTCTTATGCTGTGAACGGTCGTTCTGGCACTGCACGACGATGTTGGTCGGCAAGTGGGTAATACGCACCGCGGACTCTGTTTTGTTGACGTGCTGACCACCCGCACCTGAAGCGCGGTAAACGTCGATACGCAGATCCGCCGGGTTGATGTCGATATCGATATCTTCGTCGACTTCCGGGTAGACAAACACCGAACTGAACGAGGTGTGACGGCGACCGCCGGAGTCGAACGGGCTCTTGCGCACCAGGCGATGAACGCCGGTTTCAGTACGCAACCAGCCGAACGCGTAGTCACCGATAATCTTGATGGTGGCTGATTTCAGGCCCGCGACGTCGCCGTCGGACTCTTCAATCACTTCGGTCTTGAAGCCTTTGGCCTCTGCCCAGCGCAAGTACATGCGCAGCAGCATGCTGGCCCAGTCCTGCGCTTCGGTACCGCCGGAGCCGGCCTGGATGTCCAGGTAGCAATCCGCGCTGTCGTATTCACCAGAGAACATACGACGGAATTCTAGCTGTTCCAGTTTGGCGATCAGTTGATCAAGCTCAACCACCGCCTCGTTAAAGGTTTCTTCGTCGTCGGCTTCCACCGCCAGCTCAAGCAGACCGGAGACGTCTTCTTCACCCTGCGTCAGGTTGTCGATGGTTTCAACGATGGCTTCGAGCGCGGAACGTTCCTTACCCAGCGCCTGCGCACGTTCGGGTTCGTTCCAGACGTCCGGCTGTTCCAGCTCGGCGTTAACTTCTTCTAAGCGTTCTTTCTTGGCATCATAGTCAAAGATACCCCCTAAGAACGGCAGTCCGCTCGGACAGGTCCTGAATTCGGTTTTTTACCGGGTTTATTTCAAACATGGTTTTAGCGTTCTTACGTTAGATGTCGTCAATGGCGGGATGCCATGGAACCGATAATTCTAGCGGATCTGGGTAACAGATTATAGCGAGTTAGGCAGTTTTTCTGGCAAGTTGCCGGGGCGCCGCGGTAGCCACGCCCCGGTCAAATGGCTCAGTAGGGCCAGATATGCTGGATCAGCAGCTGGACGCTGCGGTTGCCGCGAAACTCGTTGACGTCGAGCTTGTAGGCCAGTTCCACTTCGCGCACGCTGCTGTCGGGCCACAGCGTGGTATCGACGTTGAAGGCAATACCATCCAGCAGCGGTCCGCCGCCAAGCGGCTCCACCATCAGCTTCAGGTGTTTTTCACCCACCAGACGCTGTTGCAGAATACGGAACCGCCCGTCGAAGGTCGGCTCCGGGAACGCCTGCCCCCACGGGCCGCCTTCACGCAATAGCTCCGCCGTTTCCAGCGTCAGCTCCTGCATCGCCAGTTCGCCATCGGACCAGATAACCCCCTCCAGCATCGCGGGATCGAGCCATTCGCCCACCAGGTCGCCAAAACGCTGGCGGAACTCGTCAAACCGCGCTTCCTCCAGCGACAGCCCGGCTGCCATCGCATGGCCGCCGAACTTGAGCATCAGGCCGGGGTTGAGGGTATCCAGCCGCTCCAGCGCGTCACGCATGTGCAGACCGGCTATCGACCGGCCGGAGCCTTTCAGAATACCCTCCCCCGCCGGGGCAAAGGCAATCACCGGCCGGTGAAAACGCTCTTTGATGCGTGATGCCAATATGCCGACCACCCCCTGATGCCATTCGGGATGATACATTGCCAAACCGTACGGCAGCGTGGTGCTGGTACGCTCAAGCTGGTCGCACAGCTGCAGCGCTTCCACCTGCATGCCCTGCTCGATCTCGCGACGCGTCTGGTTGAGCGCGTCCAGATCGTTGGCCAACATGCGCGCCTGCGCAATGTCGTCGCTCAACAGCAGTGCAACGCCTATCGACATATCATCCAGCCGACCGGCGGCATTCAGCCGCGGGCCGAGGGCAAAGCCCAGGTCGTTGGCCGCCAGCTGGCGCGCATCGCGATTGGCCACCTCCAGCAGCGCACGCACCCCGGGCCGGCACTTGCCGGCACGGATACGGTTCAGGCCCTGATACACCAGAATGCGGTTATTGGCATCAAGCGGTACCACGTCGGCCACCGTACCCAGCGCCACCAGATCCAGCAGCTCGGCCAGATTCGGCACCGCTATCATGCGCTGTTCAAACCAGCCACTGTCGCGCAGCCGCGCACGCAACGCCAGCATCAGATAAAACGCCACGCCGACGCCGGCCAGCGACTTCGACGGGAACGCGCATTCGCGCAGGTTCGGGTTGACGATGGCTTCGGCTGCCGGCAGCGTCTCTCCCGGCAGGTGGTGATCGGTAACCAGCACCTGCATGCCCTTGGCGTGTGCTAACTCGACGCCGGCGTGAGAGGAGATGCCGTTGTCCACGGTGACGATCAGTTGCGCGCCACGGGCCGCCGCCTGCTCAACCACTTCCGGGCTCAGGCCGTAGCCGTCCTCAAAGCGGTTCGGTACCAGATACTGGACGTTGTGGCCGCCCATGCTGCGCAGCGCCAGCACCGTCAATGCGGTACTGGTCGCGCCGTCGGCGTCAAAATCGCCAACGATCATGATGCGACGGCCGTCGGCCAGCGCCTGTTGCAGAATCTCGACCGCAGCGTCGATGCCACCCAGCTGTTGCCAGGGCAGCATGCCTTTTACGCTGCGTTCCAGCTCCTGTTCGCCCTGAACGCCGCGCTGCGCGTAAAGTCGGCGCAGCAACGGGTGCAAATTGGCCGGAAGATGGCTGTCATTCGCCGTCTCGCGACGGCGTAATTGGGTTTTGATACTCACCGGCGATTAACCACCGGCTTTGGTTGCGGCCTGATGCGCGTCCAGCATGGCGGCCATTTCTTTCGGCCCCTGATAGCCCGGGATCATCATGCCATTTTCCAGGATGATGGCCGGCGTCCCCTGAATGCCGAACTGCACGCCGAGCGCATAATGCTGGCTGATATCGGTCTTGCAGGTGGCCGGTGAAACCGCGTCGCCCTTCATCGCTGCATCAAATGCCTTGGCCTTGTCGGCGGTGCACCAGATCGACTGCATGTCTTTTTCTGCCTGGGAATTCAGTCCCTGGCGCGGGAACGCCAGATAGCGCACGGTAATGCCCAGATCGTTGTACTCTTTCATCTGCTGGTGCAGTTTGTGGCAGTAGCCGCAGGTGATGTCGGTAAACACGGTGATCACGTGTTTTTCCTTCGGCGCTTTATACACGATCATCTGATCCTTCAATGCCGCCAACTGGGTGCCCAACAGCTGGTTGGTGACGTTGACCGGCTCTTTGCCACTGACGTCGTACAGCGGGCCTTGCAGGATATGCTTGCCGTCTTCGGACACGTACAGCACACCGCTTTCGGTCAGTACGGTTTTCAAACCGGCAACCGGGGAAGGCTGTACGTCCGACTGCTGAATGCCCAGGCTGGCCAGCGCTTTCTTGATTGCCGCGTCATCGGCGTGGGCCGTGCCGGCCACCGAGGCCACCAGCAGCGAAACCAGCATTAAACCTTTTTTCATTGTTCCAATCCTTTCGAAGCCGAGCGTCAGGCGCGCGGGTGATGCTGTTGATGTAGCTGTTTCAGTCGTTCGGTTGCTACATGAGTATAAATTTGAGTGGTAGAGAGATCGCTATGCCCCAGTAACATCTGTACGACACGAAGATCGGCCCCATGGTTCAGCAAATGGGTAGCGAATGCGTGCCGCAACACGTGCGGAGATAAGCGTTCGCTATCGATGCCGGCTAGGATCGCATAGTGTTTGATACGATGCCAGAACGTCTGTCGCGTCATTTGCTGACAACGCTGGCTGGGGAACAGCACGTCGATCGTCTGCCCATTGACCAGCCATGGCCGGCCATGCTCCAGATAATTTTCGATCCAGTACACGGCTTCCTCGCCCAGCGGCACCAGCCGTTCCTTGTTGCCTTTACCGATCACTCGCACCACGCCCTGGCGCAGGCTGACGTCGCTAATGCAAAGCCCCACCAGTTCGGAAACGCGCAGCCCGGTAGCGTACAGCACCTCCAGCATCGCCTTGTCACGCAGCTCCAGCGGCTGATCGACGCACGGCGCCTGCAATAGCGCCTCGATTTGCGCCTCGCTGAGATCCTTCGGCAGCCGCTGCGGCAGTTTGGGCGAGGCCAGCAGCGCACTGGGATCGTCGGCGCGCATTTTTTCGCGGTACAGGTATTGGAACAGGCGACGCATGGCGCTCAACAGGCGGGCGGAACTGCTGGCCTTGTAACCCCCCTCGACCCGCTCGGCAAGGAACGCCTGCAAATCCAGCGCCTCGGCCTGCAGCAAGTCGCGATTGTGCTGCGCCAGCCAGTTGACCAACGCCTGTAAATCCAGCCGATAAGAGGCCAGCGTATTTTCCGCCAGATTGCGTTCAAGCCACAGTGCATCCAAAAATTGCTCTATCAGCGCATTCGCCTGTTGTTGCACCCGGTCCTCTCTTTGTTACGGTTTACACCGTTGGCATTATGCCTTAAGCCAGCGTAAATCTGGTACACTCGTTGCCATTCCACGCACTACCAACGGCAACATAACGGTTAACACATGAAGATTGGTCTGTTTTACGGCTCCAGCACCTGCTACACCGAAATGGCGGCAGAAAAAATCCGTGAGATTCTGGGTGAAGACCTGGTCGACCTGCACAACCTGAAAGACGTCTCGCCCAAACTGATGGAAGACTATTCCGTGCTGATCCTCGGCATCCCCACCTGGGATTTCGGCGAGTTGCAGGAGGACTGGGAAGCCATCTGGCCACAGCTGGCTGAACTGGATCTGCAAGGCAAGATTGTCGCCATGTACGGCATGGGCGATCAACTCGGTTATGGCGAATGGTTCCTCGATGCGCTAGGCATGCTGCACGACCAGCTCAAACCGCTCGGCGTGCAGTTTATCGGTTTCTGGCCCATCGACGGCTTTGAATTTACCAGCCCGAAACCGCTGGCGGCCGACGGCAAACACTTTGTTGGCCTGGCATTGGACGAAGTAAATCAATACGATATGAGCGAAGACCGCCTGCAGCAGTGGTGCGAACAGATCCTGCTGGAAATGGAGCCATTGCTGTAACCGGCAATCAACCAGGGCGCGGCACGCCGCGCCCAAACGATCGGTCCGCTTCCTTGCGACAATATCCATCGGTTGCTGGCGTGTAAACCAGCGTGTCGGCAATGCTGGGCCGATCTTCTACCAGCCAGATCGGCGGTTTCATCACGGCGCCTCGCTATCATCCCCCGGCGGGAACGACAACCGCTGGCGCAGTTGCCGCCAGTCCGTTTTGCTCATGCAGTCAGACGCCAGCCACAGCCGGCGTCGTTTTTGCCCGTCAAGCGGTTCCAGCGTAAACAGAATTCCGAAGCGCAGCATCCAGGGCCGGCCGATAACCCGCCATTCCTGGTCGTCCCACACTACATGCCGCGGTGCACTCAGCACTCGCAGCTCCCCCTGGCGCGTGGCTATGCGCTTTTGGCTGCGGATGCATTCAAACACCACCAGCGTCAGCAGCACCAGCCACAGCGGGCCGTAGCCTTCTGGCCACGGTGAAATCAGGATCAGCAGTATCAGCGCGCCATGCGCCAACAGCGAAACGATCTGGGTGCGCCAGGAGATACGGACATTACATCGCCACTGGGCCACGGTCTTTATTTCGCGTCTGGATCAAGGTCACCATTCTCTGCAATTCGTGGTCCTGCGGAGCGCCATGATTCATCAGCCAGTTAAATAAATCGGGATCGTCACATTCCAGCAGGCGGATAAACAGCGCCTTGTCTTCATCGCTCAACGAATCGTACTCATATTCGAAAAACGGCATGATCGAGATATCCAGTTCGCGCATGCCGCGGCGGCAAGCCCAGTGAATACGTGCTTTATTATTGATATCCATGTTGTTATGACTAACCTCTGTTCTGCGTGGCTTCGGCGTGGCAATGCCAGTATAGGGTTCACCTGTTACACTGTATGGCAACGCATGCTCGATATAATTCCGTCGGTTAACAATTAGTTTGTCAGGGTAATGTCAGCCGTAAGCGTATAGAGTAACAATTTGACATACTCGCCGGGAAGAACGTTTGCTGCGGAAAGCGCAATTAAGCGCTAAATGTCAAAAAAAGCGCTGCCAAGCAATAACTGTTTGCAAAGCCGGTCACCTCTTTTACCATGGTGGGCATACTCCTTTCGGTAAGCTTAACGTTAATCAGGATCTTACTCATGGCGTTCAATATTCCTTTTCCACCCCGTCAACCCTCCGCTTCGTCTCACCTGCCGCTTACGCTGATATCGCTGGAAGACTGGGCGCTGGTGACGCTGAACGGCCCGGACACGGTGAAGTATCTCCAGGGGCAGGTCACCGCCGACATCGACCAGTTGGCGGCTGACCAGCACGTGCTGTGCGGCCATTGCGATGCCAAAGGTAAAATGTGGAGCAACCTGCGTCTGTTCCGGCGTGGCGAAGGCTTCGCCTATCTGGAGCGCCGTAGCCTGGCAGACAACCAACTGGCAGAAATCAAAAAGTACGCGGTATTTTCCAAAGTGACCTTTAGCGCGGACAACGACGCGGTGCTGCTGGGCGTCGCCGGTTTCCAGGCGCGTGCGGCGCTGGCGGGGGTATTCAGCCAATTGCCGGACGCGGCGCATCCCGTGGCGCAGGACGGCGATACCACGCTGTTGCACTTCAGCCTGCCGGCGGAACGCTTTTTGCTGGTCACCACTGCCGCAGTCGCCGAACAGCTTTGCGCGAAGCTGCAAGAGCAGACGCAATTGAACGACAGCCAGCAGTGGCTGACGCTGGACATTGAAGCTGGCTACCCGATTATCGACGCGCCAAACAGCGCGCAACTGATTCCGCAGGCCACCAACCTGCAGGCGCTGGATGGCATCAGTTTTAGCAAAGGCTGTTATACCGGCCAGGAAATGGTGGCGCGCGCCAAGTTCCGTGGCGCCAACAAGCGCGCCATGTATTGGCTGGCAGGGAAAGGCAGTCGGGTGCCTGCCGCGTCGGACGATTTGGAACTGCAACTGGGGGAAAACTGGCGCCGTACCGGCACCGTGCTGGCCGCCAGCCAATTGGCCGACGGTACGCTATGGGTGCAGGCGGTGTTGAATAACGATCTGGCAGCGGACAGCAAACTGCGGTTGCGCGAGGACGTCGGCGGTGAGCTCGGTATCATGCCGCTGCCGTACTCGCTAACGGAAGAGTGATTCGGCACCAAAGGCGCAACGGGTTGCGCCTTTTTTACCCCCAGCCCCAGGTGATTTACTGCTGCTGAAGCTCGTCGTCACGCTGCACCAGATAAATCAGCACCAACAGGATGGTCACAAAGAAACGGAAGGCGTCAGGCACACCATTCCACTGTTTTGACATCCACATGCCGAACCATTCGCCGCCGATCGACATAAACGCCACCTGCCAGGTCAAAAAACCCAACGTAAGGCCTGCTACCGCCCACGCCTTACGATGATTAAAGGTCGCCGCCGGCAGTCTGAGAGCACGCAGTAAACGCACCCCGCCAATCCAGCACAGCAGCGCCGTTAAGGTTTCCAGCGCAATGATGCCGATATAGCCGGCATGGTGCATCCACGGGGTATCAATGGCGCGATAGGTAATGGTGGCGTCAGGGAAGATGGTATCCATCATAAATACGTGGTGTACGAAGGCAAAATTAGAGCCGTAATCGGTGATATTACCAAAGGCGACTAATGACGCGAACAGAGCAATGGCGCAGACAAGCAGCGCTTTGGATAAGCGAATAATCATAATGATAGGTCCTGAAAGAAAACAAAAAAACATCCGAAGATGCATATTGCGGGCTCAGGAATGAAGAAAGGAACTTGTTGGATACCCGAAAGAAACAAGCGCTTCTTTCTAACGTAAAAGAAACGCTTATTCAATATGGAATTAACGTCCAGTGATTAGACGTACAGATAAATCGCCATAAAGTGGCACACGCTGCCGCCCAACACAAATGCGTGCCAGATGGCATGGCCGAAGCGCCAGCGCTTGGAGGCATAAAAAATCACCCCCAGGCTATACACCACTCCACCGACGGCCAGCAGCGTAACGCCGCCGATATCCAGCCGCGTAGCCAGCTGATAGATCACGATCAGCGACAGCCAGCCCATGGTCAGATAGGTCACCAACGACAGCGCCTCGAAGCGGTGGGCAAACGCCAGCTTGAAGATCACGCCAAATAGCGCCATGCCCCAGATTACCGCCATCAGGCCACGCGCCAGCGGCGAATCCAGCCCGACCAGTAAAAACGGCGTATAGGTGCCGGCGATCAACAGATAGATTGCACAATGGTCAAACTTTTTCAGCCAGTATTTGGCCTTTTGATGTGGTATGGCATGATAAAGCGTAGAAGCCAGATACAGCAGAATCATGCTGCCGCCGTACAGGCTGTAACTGGCGATGGCGGTTGCCCCGGCGCCGGTATCTACCGCCTGCACCAGCAGCAGCACCAAACCGACAATGCCGAAAATCAACCCAATCCCATGACTGATACTGTTGGCGATCTCTTCCGCCCACGGATAAGCCGCATTGGCCAACTTGTCGGCCCCGACTTTAACTCCACCCGCTTTTCCCATAACAACCAAACCCTCAATACCGGCACTATTGCTCGAAATTTCCACAACGCAGCTTAGCTGAGAATAATTCCAGTGTACAAGTGTACGCCAAAATAAAACTGTGTGGGCGTGTAACAAGGCACAAACGTCGAAATCTGTCGTTGAGTGATCTACAATCATCCGGCTTTAAACCCACCGACTACCGAGGCTGTATCATGTCATCTGCCGTACCCGCGTTAGAATTTGGCGCCATGACTCAGGTCATCCAGTTCCTGATGGAAATCGATAAACTCAAGAGCGTTCAGCGCCGCACCAAAGTGCTGGGCACCCAACGTCAGGAAAACTCCGCCGAGCACAGCTGGCACTTCGCCATCGCCGCCATGAGCCTGGCGCCTTATGCCGCTGAAGGCGTTGATATCCAACGCGTGATCCAGATGGCCCTGCTGCATGACATCGTCGAAATCGATGCCGGCGACGTGCTGGTCTACGATCTGGCCGCGCGTGCCGCGATTCACGATCAGGAAGTCGCCGCAGCGCGTCGTCTGTTTGGTCTGCTGCCGGAACCACAACGTGAGTATTTCAGCGCGTTATGGCAGGAATATGAAGATGGCGAAAGCGCCGATGCACGCTTTGCACTGGTGCTGGATCGCACCATGCCAATGCTGATGAATCTGCATAACCAGGGGCAGAGCTGGGTTGAAAACGGCATCAGCCTCGATCAGGTGCTGTCGCGCAATGCCATGATCGCCGAGGTCTACCCGGAACTGTGGCAGCATTTGTCCCACCATCTGCATGAAGCACAGCGCAAAGGCTGGCTGAAGTAAGCATCAGGCTGCAGCACCACTACTGCAGCCTCCTTGCTTACGACAACGGTTTTCTCTGGCGTGCCAGCGCCTCCTCATAGCTAGGCATAGATGCCGCCGCACCGGCTCGCTCTACACATACCGCCGCATAAGCCGCAGCAAATCGTATCGCCTCGCTCAATGGCCTATTGCCCGCCAGCTGCGCCGCCAGCGCACCGTTAAACGCATCGCCCGCGCCGGTGGTATCTTTAGGCTGCGCCGGGAATGCCGGGATCAGCTCGCTGTTTTCACCGTTGGAGAATAGCGCCCCTTGCGTGCCCAGCGTAATGATCAACCGCCGGATCCCCTTGGCATGCAATACCTGGGCCGCCACATGCGCCGAGGCCAGATCCCGTACCTGTACCCCGGTCAGCAACGAGCATTCGGTGGCGTTGGGCGTCAACAGGTCGACCTGCGCCAACAGGCTGTCCGGCACGGGTTGAAACGGCGCCGGGTTGAGGATGATGAAGGTTTGCGCCTCGCGGGCGATGGCGATCACCTGCTCGATAGCCGACAGGTTGTTCTCCAACTGGGTCAACAAAATATCGGCGGCGGCGATCGCCGGGCGACATTGGCGCACCTCTTCGTCGCTGACCGTCAGGTTGGCGCCAGGATCGACCGCAATCATGTTTTCCGCGTCCTCGCCGGCGACATAAATCAGCGCATTGCCGGTCGGACATTTGCCGGTGGCAAACAGCGTCACCGCGTCAAAACCGGCGCCGTCGAGATGGCGCCGGGCAAAGCTGCCGAAATCATCGCGCCCCACTTTGCCGATATAATGCACCCGCGCGCCAGCGCGCAGCGCGGCGGTTGCCTGGTTGGCACCTTTACCGCCCGCCCCCATCATGCTGTTACGGGCGATCAGCGATTCCCCGGGCCGCGGGAAACGCGCCATCCCGGCGACGATATCCAGGTTGAACGAACCGAATACGCATACCTTGCCTTTCATTGTTGGTGCTCTCCGGTGAGTTGAAAATAACGTCGTGCGGCCAGGCAGGCGCCTTTGCTACCGGTTTCGTCGGTAACGCGGCTGATGGAGATCGCCAGCCCTTGCGCCGGTTGCGGTCCACGCAGATGGCGACGGATTTCCCGCACCAGCCACGCCAACGGAAAACCGCTCATGGCGATCACCCCGCCGCCGAGGATCAGCCGCTGCGGATCGAGAATATTCATCTCGATGGCGATGGTTTGCGCCAAACATTCGATAAATTGCTGCAGTTCGGGATGTTCAGCATGGCGTTCAAACAGCTGGGCAAACGGCGTTTGCGGCACATTTCTCTGTGCCCAGCCGGTCAGCCAATGGCCGGATATCAGACTTTCAACGCAGCCCCGCTTGCCGCACGGGCAATCGCCCTGATGGCCGGGCCAGGGAATATGTCCCAGCTCTCCGGCGGCGCCGTGTGCACCGTGGTAGAAATCATCGTTCAGCCACAGGCTGTTGCCCATGCCGGTCCCTAAATACAGTCCTGCCGCCACCTGCGGCAGCACCGGAAACTGCTGCAGGTCCCACCAGAGCAGATGGTTAACGTCCTTGTCCATCTGCACCGGTAGCCCCAACCGTTCGGTCAACAACTCAGCCACCGGCCGCTGGTCCAGCGCCGGAATAAACGGCAGCGACAGCACCCTGCGGCGATCGCGGCTGAGGATACCCGGTAGCCCAAGCATCACCTGCGCCACCGAGCCCCCCTGCCGGCATTCGGCAATCAGCGCCGCCAGCGCCGCCAGTGGATCTGACCGCTGTGCCCAGCTGGCAGTCGCCACTTTGCGGTAACCGCTAAAGCTGCCTGCGTCATCCATCAACTGCAGACGGGTATTGGTGCCCCCCACATCAACGCCAATAAAATGCTGCATCATGTTCTCCCGCTCAGGCTGCCTGCCGCATTTGATCCAGCATTTTGTCCCATGCCGCATCCAGATCCGCATCGAGGTTGAACAGCCCAGAGCTGCCGACGATCAATACCTCGGCGCCGGCGTTCATCAGATCACGATAGGTGCGCTGATTGCAGGATCCGTCAATCTCGATCAGATAACTGAAATTGTGCTGCCGCTTCAGTTCGCTGAGTTGACGGATCTTCTCCAGCATTTCCGGAATAAACGGCTGGCCGGCATAGCCGGGATCGACGGTCATCACGGTGATCTTGTCCAACAGATGAATGTAATGGCGGATAAACTCCACCGGGGTGGCCGGATTCAACACTACCCCGACCTTTTTACCCAGCGAACGGATCTGGTTGATTACCCGGAAGGCGTCGCGATTAATAGTCTCGGCATGCGGGCAGATAAAGTCTGCGCCTGCGCGGGCGATGGGTTCGATAAAATCGGTCGGGCTCTCCACCATCAGATGCACGTCCAGCACCAGCGGAGTGTGCGGGCGGATCTGTTCGATAAAGAACGGCGACAGCGTGATATTTTTAACATAGTGCCCATCCATAATATCGATATGCAGCATGTCGGCACGGCGGTTCAGCACCGCCAGTTGCTGTTTGATATCCATCAGGTTCATGCACATCAATGAAGGTGAAATCTGGTATTTCATTCGCGTTATCCTGCACAAGAGGTAAATTAACTGCCCACCGCCGCCCTGGCTTTCGCCGCGCTGCGGCGCACCGCCCGCCGCTGCCGGTAGTGGTTACGGAAAAACTTAATCGCCAACACAATGAGCAATACCGCGCCCCACATCGCCAGGCTGAAATGGGGGCTGATGTTCATCAGGTTCAGACCGGTAGAGATCACCTGCAGCACGATCAACGCCAGCACCACACCGCTGACCCGCCCGAACCCGCCGAACGGATCGGTGCCGCCCAGAATGATCGCCAACACCGTCAACAGCAGGTAGGAATCGCCATAGCCCATACGCGCCGAATTGAAGCGCGCCATCATGATCAATCCAGCGATTACGCATAACAGGCTGGAAATCATATAGATGGCGATCAGTACTCGATGGGTATTCACCCCGCTGAAATGGGTGGCGTTGATATTGCTGCCGCTCATGTAAATGTATTTGCCGAGCCGGGTTTTCTGCAGGAACAGCGCCAGTAAAACGGCGGCCAGCAGAAAGATCAGCAGTGGCACAGGCACTCCCAGAACGCTTTCCGCCCCGATAAAACGCACGATTTCCGGCATGCCGCTCAGCGCCGCGCCGCGCGTCAGATAGATGCCGATACCGTTAACGATGGTCATGGTTGCCAGCGTCACCAAAATCGGGTGCGCGCCGATGTAGGCCACCAGTGCGCCAGTTGCCGCGCCGAGCAATACGGCCAACAGCATCGCCGCCGCCAGCGCCAACACCAGCCACAGCGCCTGCAGTGCCAGCCCGGCATCAGGCGGCAAGTAACTGATAAACAGCCAGGCCATCAGCAGGCTGGTCAGATTAGCCGTGGCGATAATGCACAGATTCAGACCCCCACTGAGGATGGGGATGAACATGGCCAACGTCAGCAGGCCCAGCTCGGGCAGTTGGAAAGCGACGCTGGTGAAGGTAGCGCCACTGAAGAAGCGGCCCGGCAACAGCAAGCTGAATGCCAGCACTACCGCCAACAGCAGCACAAACAGGCCGACGGTGGTAGCATCCGCGCGGAATTTCAGGTTATTGACCATCAGGGACTCCTCAGGCGAAACCAACGTCGGTTTCTTTGCGTTTCTTGTGATGGGTAACGGTAATGGCAACGACGATCACCAGACCGATCGCGATATTCATGAAGTAGTTGGAGACGCCGATCAAGTTGAGACCGTTTTTCAGCACGCCAATCAGGAACACGCCCATCAGAGTGCCGACCACGCTGCCCTTGCCGCCGTTCAGGCTGGCGCCGCCCAGCACCGCAGCCGCCAGTACGTCCAGTTCGCCGCCTACCAGCGCGTTGGGCACCACTTCCCCCATACGGTAGACCTGCACCAGACCGCCGATCGCCGCCATCGCCCCCAGATAGCCGTAAGCGAACAGGTGCAGCAGCCCCACCCGAATGCCGATGCGCCGTGCCGATTCCTGATCGCCGCCGACGGCGTACAGCTGGCGTCCGAGATGCGTTTTGTTCAACAGCAGCCAGGTCAGCAGCGCTGCCGCCAGCATCACCAGCGTCGGCAAACCGATCTGGTAGCCTTGCTCCGCCAATTGGAACGGCAGTACGCTGCGCGGCAGCGTCCACCATTCCGGCAGCGCATACAGGCTGCGACCGTTGGTCAACCACATCAACATGCCAAACAACAACGCCTGCATGCTGATGGTGACGATAATCGAGACGATGCGCAGGCAATAGATCAACAGCGCATTGACCATGCCCAGCAGAGTGCCAATCGCCAGCGCCAGCAGAATGCTGCCGACAGGGCTGACCAGCCCGTAGTGGGTCGTCAGGCTAGCGATCAGGTACTGCACCACCGAAGCCACGGCAGCGAAGGAAATGTCGATACCGCCGGTCACCAGCACCACGAACAGGCCAAGCGCGAAAATACCGCTGACCGCATAACTTTCGCTCAAATCAAGCAGGTTCTGTACCGTCATGAACTGGTCGCTGAGCAGTGAAAAGACCGTGACCGTTAGCAGCAGCACACAGGCCAGATAGCCTTCGTTACCGCGCGGCCGCAGGCTGAATTTACGCATTTATCGCCTCCGCAAGCTGTTGTTGGCTAACCTGCCCCGGCAGGTATTCGCCGACCACGCCGCCACCGCTGAAGTGCAGCACTCGATCGCAGTTGTAATACACCTCCGGCACCTCGTCGGAAATCAGCAAGATCGCAATCCCTTCCTGCGCCAACAGATGGATCAGCCGATAAATGCTGGCCTTGGCGCCAACATCGACACCGACGGTGGGAGAGTCAAGGATTAGGATCCTCGGTTGGGTCAGCACCCACTTGGCCAGTACAATTTTCTGTTGATTGCCGCCCGACAGCGTCGAGATCGCCTGCGCCGGATCCGCCACGCGCACGCCGAGCTTGTCGATCCACTCGGCCACTATCCGGTTCTTGCGGTATTCGTCGATCAGATGAAAACGCCCGCGCAGCTGGTCGAGAATGGCCAATACGGCGTTGTCCGCGACTGACTGCTGCAGCACTAACCCCAGCGTAAGGCGATCCTCCGAGACATAGCCGATGCCGGATTTGATCGCATCTTCATGGCTGCGGAAACGCACCGGCTTGCTGTCGAGATAAACTTTGCCGCTGTCCGGCCGGGTCATGCCGAACAGGCTAAGCGCCAGTTCGGTACGGCCAGAACCGAGCAGCCCGCACAGGCCAAGCACTTCCCCCTGATGCAGACGAAAACTGACGTCGCGATATTGCCCGCTGCGGCTAAGACGCTCCACCTCCAGCATGACCCGATCGGGGTTCAAACTCGGTGCCTTGAGCTGGTAATCCAGCTTCAGGCCGGTCATCAGTTCGGCCAGTTGCGCGCCGGTGATCTCCGCCGCAGGCCATGTGCCGATCTTGTTGCCGTCGCGGATCACCGTGACGCGATCCGAAATCTCCAATACCTCATCCAACCGGTGGCTGACGAACACCACGCAGATCCCTTTTTCTTTCAGGTAATTTACCGTCCGCAGCAGCTGATTCACTTCGGTGCGCGTCAGCGAGGCGGTGGGTTCATCCATGAAAACCACCCGCGCGTCCGCTACCAACGCGCGACAAATCGCCACCTGCTGACGCTGGGCGATCGGCAGTTCCGCCACCCGGCTATCCAGATCCAGATTAAAATTCAGTTCATTCAGCAGGCGCTCGGCGGTTTTTCGCAGCCGCCCCGGGCGGTACCAGCCCAGCAGCCCGCGCAGGTTGTGCTCGAAGGCGATGTTTTCCGCCACCGTCAGGTTAGGAAACAGCGACAGATCCTGGTAGATCACCTGAATGCCGAATCCGCGCGCCTGTTCAGGCGACAGTCGGCTGAAGGTCTGAGCACCGATGATGATACGGCTGCCATCGTCAGGCTGATAGACGCCGGCGATCGCCTTAATCAGGGTGCTCTTGCCGCAGCCGTTGGTGCCGGCCAGACAGTGCACTTCGCCCGGCATCAACGTCAGATCAATATCGTTCAACGCGCGCTGACCGCCAAAGGTCATCGACAGTCGCTGCAGCGCTATCAGCGGAGTATTCTGCGCCGTCGTCATCCCGGAGGTCATCATTATCACAGCCCCATCTTCACCAGCGTCGGCAGGTTTTGCTTGTCCAGGCTCTCGGTTGCGTTGCCGAGAATGGTGTGTTGTTGCTCATCCACCCGTACCTTGCCCATCCCCTCAATGGTCATGCCGTCGGCGATCTTCTCGCCTTTGCTCATCATCTCGGCGATGCGCACGAACACCTCGCCGGCCACCAGTGGATTCCAGATATAACCACCCTTGATGGCGCCGCGATTTACCAGCGAAGCGCCCTGGCCCGGGCTGAACGGTCCGAACACGCAGATGTCGTTGGTTTTCCCACGGCTGAGCACCGCGCGCCCGGCGCCGATCGGCCCCTGCGAACCAAACGCCAACACCCCTTTAAGATCCGGGTATTTGGCCATCAGATCGTTGGTGGTCCGCACGCTGTCATCCAGCGACTCACCCACGCCGAACTTGTCACCCACCAGTTGCATGTTTGGATAATGCTGCTTTTGATAATTAATGGCCGAATCAGACCAGGTAATGTGCAGCGGCACCGTCAGGCTGCCGACGTACACCGCATACTTGCCCTGTTCCTTCATGCAGGCGGCCAGCCCTTTCATATGATTGACCCCGTGCTGAGCGGCATCGACCAGCTCAAAGTCCCAGTCGGCGTATTTTTGGCCGGGTGACTCGTGCACGATCACCTTGATGCCTGCCTCCCGGGCGCGTTTAAGCACCGGTTCCAGCACCCGGGCGTCGTTCGGCACCACGCCGATGATGTCCACCTTCTGGGCGATCAAATCTTCGATAGCCCGCACCTGCAGCGCCGGATCCGCCGCCGTCGGGCCAATCATCCAGGCGTCGATGCCGCGTTTGGCACCCTCGCTCTTGATGCCAGACTCCATGGCGTTGAACCACGGAATGCCGCCAATCTTCACCACCACGCCCATTTTTATTTTGTCTGCCGCATGCGCGGACAGCGACAACAGCAGCGAGGCAAACAAACCGGCCAGTACAGATTTTTTCATTGTTCCATCTCCACGAGTTTTGGCTGTAATTAACTGTTTTGATCGTTTTTAGTTATCTCGACGTTTTTTTTGCGGCGGGTGAAACCTCGATCACGTCCACATTGTTCCAGGCCAATTCCTGACGAAATTCGTCATCGCTGAGCCGATCGGTGATCAACGTGTCGATTTCCCGATAGTGGCAAATGCGTGCAAAAGAACGGCGCCCAAACTTGCTGCTGTCCACCAGTAGAAACTTGCGTTCGGACGCCAACAACATCTGCTGCTTTAGTCGCGCATGGTGCTCGTTGCTCTCGCGGATGCCGCCGTCCTGGCAGATGCCATGGCAAGAGAAGAACAACTTGTTGATCACGAATTCTTTCAGCATCTGCTCCGCCAGAACGCCGATAAAGTCCTCATATTTAGCGGAATATTCGCCGCCCAACCCGATGGTGCGCACGTTAGCCTTGCAGGCTAACGTCTGGATGATATGCAGCGAGTTGGTCAACACCACCAGCGAGATATCCGGTAACTGCCGCGCCAGAAACCAACTGCTGGAACTGCTGTCCAGCAACAGACAATCACCGGGAGAAATAAACTCCAGGGCACGCTTGGCGATACGCGTCTTCTGCTCCGGCGCATCGTTGCTGCGCTGGCGAAAAGACTCGCCCTGATCGATCTCGGTGGGCACATAGATCTTTTCCACCGGGGGCGATTCGACGAACACCGCGCCGCCGTGGCTGCGCAACAGCAGGCCGCGCCGTTCAAGCAGGGCCAGGTCACGCCGAGCCGTTTCGATCGAGATATGGCACAGTTGTGCCACCTCCTGCACCATCACGCGGCCGCGCTGGCTCAAGACTTCGGCAATAAAACGATGACGTTCTACAGGCAGCATGTTTCTTCTCCCCTCCTCTACGGTGATTACGATATCGGTTCGTCACGTCGCGTTTTGCGCCCTGACGCAAAGCAAACCACGCCGCGATCGGTCAACGATCGCGGTGTGATAGTTGTCAAAAAATTGGATGAAAAATGAAATGGACAATTACGAAACTGTGGTCAGTCGTGCAGTTCTGCAAGGATTACGCTGCAAACGTACAGGAGGGAAATAGCAAACGGTCACAATTCCACGCGCGGCAAAATGACCGTTAGTGACCGTTTATGTGGATTTGACCGAACGCCGGGTGCGCATATCGCCCGGCGTAGGCTTTACAACGGTTTATGCGCGGTTTCCCTGGCGGCCAGCACCGCCCACAGCGTTATCAGCAGCGCAAAGACCACGTACAGCGACACCGCCATCGTACTGCCATAGCTTTTGAACAACGACGCGATGATCAGCGGCGCAAAGCCACCGCCGACGATACCGGCCAGGGTATAGGCCAGTGACGAGCCGGCGTAACGCACGCGGGTCGGGAACTGTTCGGTAACGAACGCCGCCTGTGGGCCATACATCGCGGCATGGATCAGTAACCCCACCACCACCGCCAGGCAAATCAGGACTGGCTGCGTGCTGTCCAGCAGTACAAAGAACACGAACGCCCACACCATCGCCGCCAGCGCGCCGCCAATATACACCGGACGCCGACCAAGCCGATCGGAAAGCGCACCAAACAGCGGTACCGTAAGCGCGTTACCCACCGCCCCAAGCATGGTAGCGGCCAACGCCAAGGGCCGCGGCAGGTTCAATACCGTGGTGACATAGGTCAGGGTAAACACCACCACCAGCGCATACAGCACGTCAGAGCCGATGCGTGAACCGCCGGCGATCAACAACGCGCGCTTATGCTGTGCGAACACTTCGCGCAGCGGCGCATGGGTCACGTCGCGGTTGGCCTCCAACTTGAGAAACGCCGGCGTCTCTCCCACGCCACGGCGTAGCCAGAGGCCAAATACCACCAGCACCAGACTCAGCAGGAACGGAATGCGCCAGCCCCATTGCTGGAAGTCGTCCGCCGTCATCGCCACGGTGACCAGCATGATAAAACCGGTACCGATCAACGATCCGCAGGACGGGCCGACCTGAGCGAACGACGCATTGCGCCCACGCTGGTGCGGTTTGCCATGCTCCATTGACAACAGTACCGCGCCGGCCCATTCGCCGCCCAGCGCAATGCCCTGAATAAAGCGCAGCGTCACCAGCAGCAGCGGACTCCAGATGCCCCAACTGGCATAGCCGGGCAGCAATCCCATCAACGCAGTGGTAATGCCCATCATCAGCAGCGTGGTAACCAACACGAAACGACGGCCAAGCACGTCGCCCAGGTGGCCAAAAACGATGCCACCAATCGGCCGCGAGACATAGCCGACCGCATAGGTGGAAAACGCCAGGATGGTGCCTACCAGCGGATCAAACGACGGGAAGAAGACATGATTGAAGATCAGCGCCGCCATGATGTTGTAAACGGTAAAGTCGTACCATTCCAGCGCGGTACCAATAGAGCTTGCCGCCGCCAGCTTGCCGGTATTGGGCACATCGGCGCTGCGGGCCGCCTCTGCGCCGATCGGGGTTTCCGTAGTAGAAGTGCTCATGATGCCAACTCCTGTGCAGTGAGTCGCCAGCTGAGCGCGTATTGCAGCGCAGCGTCCGGCGTAATATTCAGGGCAGCGCAAGCCTGGTCGGCAAGGCGTTGACCGGCCTGTACGCTGCTGCTTTCGATCAGCAGCATCGGCAGTAACCGGCGGTTTTCCGTGGTTTCTTTTGGCAGCGGCGTACTGAGTACCGCGTCGGGCAGCAACAGGCTGCTGCAGACAAATCCGGCGGCGCTGGCCAGTTCCTCGCCCAGTTGACGGGCTCGTTGCGTGAGCGCATCGCCTGTGCCGGGCTCCAGGGTGAGAATGCTCAGGTGGCTACCGCAGCCGATGCCGCTCAGCGCCGTCAGCGAACAGACGCGTCGCATCGGGTTGACCATCTTGTCCAGACAGGCCACTGACCATGGCGTCTGGCGCGTGAAGGCGGCGTGATACGCCGTTGAAGTAAAACTGTCGAGCGACACGGTTTTATACAAGCCGAGGTATTTACGCCCGCCCTGTAACGCCTGATAACGCGTACCGCTCAAAAAGCCGTCAATACGTACCCGTTCTTCTACGTGTTCCCGGTCGTACCATTGGTTGAAATCCGCCTCATCCTGCGCGGCGACGTCTGTGGCGACAAACAGCATTCCGTTAGGGGTTCCGGTCATGGAGATCTCCTGTTAGCTCAAAATGAGGCGAGCATGCCCGCCGTAATTCACGCGCCGGCAAGGCAACGCTCAATTGACAGCGCCCAACCCAGCAGCGCCTGGTCCTGCTGCGACAATCCCGCCACCATCAAACCGACCGGTGCGCTGCCGGGCTGTTGCATGGGTAGCGACACGGCGCAGCCATCAAGAAAATTGATTACCGACGGGTTACGCAACGCGGCACCGTTGACGCGGAAGTACAGCGCCTCATCCGCTTCCAGCTCGGCGATGGCCGGTGCGATAAACGGTACGGTGGGCATCAGCAGCGCGTCATAGCCTGCCAGCGTTGCCGTCACCCGCCGTTGCCAGTCGCCACGCTGTTGTTGCAGTCGCTGACGATCGCCCTCGCCCAGAGCCGCACCGCGACGAATGCGCGACAGCACCCGAGGATCGTAATCAGCCGCGTGCGAGGCGATCAGCGCCTGGTGCCATTGCCACGACTCCAGCGCGGTGAAACCGCCGCTGGCATTGATCGCCGACAGTTCGGCGAACTCGCTGCATGGCAGGGCGTCGATGCGGGCTCCCGCCTGCGTCAGACGCTGTAACGCGCGGTCAAATGCCGTCGCTACCGCGTCATCCAGATCATCAAGCACCAGCGTTTGCGGCACGGCGAACCGTGCCTGCGCCAGCGGCTGCGCTTGCGGTTGCAGCGCCCGTTCGGCGATCGCCGCATCCAGCGCGACACAGTCCGCCACGCCGTGAGCGATCACGCCAACGGAGTCCAGCGACGGTGACAGCGGCTGTACGCCAGCCATGTCGATGCGGCATGCGCTGGGCTTGTAGCCGGTCAAACCGCAAAATGCAGCTGGAATGCGCACCGAACCACCGGTATCGCTGCCAATCGCACCGAACCCCATACCATCGGCGACCGCCACCGCCGCGCCGGAAGAAGATCCGCCGGGGATCCGTTGCGCCGCTCGCTGCCATGGATTGGCCGGCGTGGCGTAGTGCGGGTTGATGCCCAGCCCCGAATAGGCAAATTCGGTCATATTGGTTTTACCGACGATCACCACACCGGCCAGCAGCAAACGCTCTACCACCGCCGCATGGCGTTGCGCCGGCACGGCATCGGCCAAGACGCGAGAGCCGCCGGTGGTCGCTTCATCGGCCACGTCGAACAGGTCCTTGATCGACACAGGCACGCCGTCCAACGGCGAAAGAGCATGCCCGGCCGCCCGCCGCCGATCGGATTCGGCCGCCAGCTGCTGCGCCCAGGCGTGGTAAACACGGATAAATGCGCGTGCACCCTCTCCTTGAGGATCATCGATACACGCCAGCGCCTCTGCCGTCAGCCGTCGAGAGGTGTATTCACCGCACGCCAGGCCGGCAGCGGCCTGTGACAAGGTCAGCTTTTTCATCACGCCACCACCGGTAATTCAATGCTTCGATAGGAGTGGCAGATACGGCGCCCCAGAATCTCGTCTACCAATTCCATGCGGAATTCCGCCGCCGGGCGAATACCACCAATCGCCGCCAGCGTGCCACAGGTCATCGCCAGTCCGTCACGCGGTAGCTGTGGTTGCGCCTGGTATTCCGGCAGTTGCTGGCCGGCCAGATAACGCTCCAGCAAGTCGCCCGGCGTGCGCAAGCTGGCCAGCGTTCCTTGCTGATACAAGCGGAACTCCCCCTGCTCTTTAATCCACGAGCGCAGAATCAACTGGTCCCAGTGCGGTGCTACCTCCTGCAATCGCCAGGCCGCCGTGGCAACTGGTTTGACGCAGAGCTGTTTCGACAGCGCCACGCTGTGCGCCTCCAACTCACGATCGGTATGATCGGAGGCCAGCGATACATACAGTTCGCCATGGTGGGTAAACACCAGCGGTTCGGCTTCGCCGGAACTGGCCGCGCCAATCACTTCGACGCTGTCGCACTGGCTAAGCTGGTTGGCCGCCACGCGATAAAACAGCGGCACTGCACTCGGTTGGGGCACCCCCAGCTCGGCCAACTCCCGAATATGGTGCAAAATGGCCTGCCGATCGCGTCCGGTCCAACCGGCAATTACCAGATGGTCAATCTCGACGTTCAGGGCGTCAGCCCCGCTAGAATCAGGTAAAGCGAAGGTCAGTTTCATGGCAGTCGTTCCTTTTGTTAAAATACTGTGAAATTTCACTATATCTTTAGTTACTCAATAAGCGATTTCCATGCCATATTTTTGTGTACTATGTCTAAAAACTTTTTTTGGTTGCAGGAGCAAAACGTGAAGACCGTGGATGCAGAAGACCGGGAGCGCCCGCCGATAGAGGAAGCAGGCCTGTCCCTGAACGAACTGGCCTATCGGCGCTTCAAGCAGGCGTTAGTGACCTTGAGCTATAAACCGGGTGAGTATTTGAATACCGCTCAGGTAATGAATGACTTGCAGATGGGCAGAACGCCGATCAATCAGGCGATCCACCGTCTGGCCAATGAAGGGTTATTGCAGGTGATCCCACGCAAGGGGGTGATGGTCGCACCTTTGTCGATTGATGATGCATTGGAACTGATCGAAGTCCGACTGGCCAACGAATTGCTGTGCATGCGCCTGGCCAGCAAGCGCGCTACCGCGGCACAAGTGGCCGGGCTCAGCGCGCTCAATCAGCAAATTGCCGCCGCCTGTCAGGCCCGCGATCGGGTGCGCATGATGATGTTGGACAATGAATTCCATCAGGCGCTGGCACAGATAGCCGGCAATGCCATGCTGGCCGACATCCTGAGCGTGCTGCACGCGCGCGCGCAACGCTTCTGGGCAACCTCGCTGTCAAAGGAAGGTCATATGCAGGAGGTGATTGAAGAGCACCGCGCTATCATCGACGCACTGGCCCAACAGGATACCCAGGCGGCGGAATCGGCGGCGCAGGCGCACATTCTGTCCTTCCGCAGCGCGCTGTTGCACGATGCCTGATGGCTCAGCGACCGCCGCCGGCGTCGATAAAACTGCCGGTGACGTAGGAAGCGGCATCTGAAAGCAGCCAGGCGATGGCCTGCGCTATTTCTTCCGGTTGGCCGCCACGCTGCATCGGCAACAGGCTTTTTACCCGCTCGACGCGCGCTGGCTCTCCACCGCTGGCATGCATGTCGGTATAAATGGCGCCTGGCCGCACGCTATTGACGCGGATCCCCTGCGCCGCCACCTCGATCGCCAGCCCGGTAGTCAAGGTATCCTGCGCCCCTTTCGAGGCGGCGTAATCGACATATTCCCCCGGAGCTCCCAACCGCGCCGCGCCAGAGGAAACGTTGACAATCGCCCCGCCCTGCCCGCCGTGGCGTAATGCCATGCGTTTTACCGCTTCGCGACAACACAGAAAACTGCCGGTGACGTTGGTGGCCAGCACGCGGTTGATGCGCTCTGCGCTCAGGTGTTCGATGCTGGTCTGCTGAAACAGAATGCCGGCGTTGTTCACCAGCGCACTGAGGGTACCAAGCTCGGCGTCCAGCCGGGAGAACATCGCCACGACCTCGCTCTCCTGCGCAATATCCGCCTGTAACGCCAGCGCTCGGCCGCCAGCGGCAAGCACCTGGTTCACCACCTGCTGCGCCGCTGCCTCATTGGTCAGATAGTTAACCCCTACCGCATAGCCCTGGCGGGCCAGCAATAACGCCGTCGCGCGGCCAATACCCCGGCTGGCGCCGGTAATCAATGCAACTTTTGTCATATCACTTCCCGTTACGGACGAGGTAAAAAACTTGCCGCGGTGTTTGGCAAAACGGTCAGCGCCGCTCACCCGGCGGGGGATTCTGACGCCACACGATGGTGCTCAAGGGATTTATCGTCTGGAAAATCAACAAATTAAATGCTACTTTTGCCGATTATCCACCCCTTGCGCGAGCTAACCAACATGGCCACGTTGACTATGCTATCACGGCATCAGCTCGATCTGCTGTGGCAGATCGACCGCAGTGAAGTAATCACCACTCTGTATCGGCTACAGGACGGTGAACTCCAGCCTTATGCTGCCTATTACGACGTACGCGGCTGGGATCCTCACGATCTTGAGATCTATACGCCAATTCATCAGCAGAGTTTTGAGCGCGGCGGTGCGTTTTTCGCCCTGTTCGAACACGACACCATCGTGGCGGCAGCAGCGCTTGATACCGTGCCTCGCGGGCCACAGCAGGATCTGCGCCAGCTGCTGTTCTTTTACGTCAGCGCACAGCGGCGCGGTCAGGGATTGGGTAAGATTCTGTTCCAGCAGTGCCTGGCGCAGGTACAGCAGGCCGGCGCTGCCGGTTTGTATATTTCGTCGATTGCCAATAAAAATACCGTCGACTTTTATCTGGCACAGGGATGCCGGTTGCTGACCTCTCCCGACGCCGAGCTGTTTGCCCGCGAGCCCGAGGATATTCATCTGGCCTGTTATTGCCGCCCACAATAAAAAAAGGGACGCCGTAAATGCGGCGTCCCCGTTTAATCGATGTTAATCGAATCGGTTATTGATAATCGCCGATCGGCACACAGGAACAGAACAGATTACGGTCGCCATAAACGTCATCAAGGCGCTTCACGGTCGGCCAATACTTGTTCTCGCGCACCGCGGTCGACGGGAATACCGCCAGTTCGCGGCTATAGGCATGTTGCCATTCGCCAACCAGCTCCGCCTGCACGTGTGGCGCATTGACCAGCGGGTTGTCGTCCAGCGGCCATTCGCCCTGCTTCACACGTTCGATTTCTGCACGGATCGCCAGCATCGCGTCGATAAAACGATCCAGTTCGACTTTGCTTTCTGACTCAGTCGGCTCCACCATCAGCGTGCCGGCGACCGGGAACGACATGGTCGGCGCGTGGAAGCCATAGTCGATCAGGCGCTTGGCGATGTCCATTTCGCTGATGCCGGTTTCGTCCTTCAGTGGACGAATGTCGAGAATACATTCGTGCGCTACGCGGTGGTCGCGGCCGGTATACAGCACCGGATAGGCATCCTTCAGGCGGGTAGCGATATAGTTGGCGTTGAGGATCGCCACCTGGCTCGCCTGTTTCAGCCCTTCTGCCCCCATCATGCGAATGTACATCCAGCTGATTGGCAAAATCGATGCGCTGCCGAACGGCGCCGCAGAAACCGCCCCCTGCTGGGTGGTTACGCCGTCGATTTGCACCACACTGTGCCCCGGAACAAACGGTGCCAGATGCGCCTTGACGCCGATTGGCCCCATGCCCGGGCCGCCGCCACCATGAGGAATGCAGAAGGTTTTATGCAGATTGAGGTGCGATACATCCGCGCCGATGTAGCCCGGCGTGGTGATACCCACCTGCGCATTCATGTTGGCGCCGTCAAGATAGACCTGGCCACCGAACTGATGCACGATTTGGCACACTTCGCGGATGGTTTCTTCGTACACGCCGTGGGTCGACGGATAGGTCACCATAATACAGGACAATGCTTCGCCCGCCTGCTCCGCCTTGACGTGCAGGTCATGCAGATCGATGTTGCCGTTCTTGTCGCAGGCTACCACTACCACGCTCATGCCGGCCATTTGCGCCGACGCCGGGTTGGTGCCGTGCGCCGAGCTTGGGATCAGACACACGTGGCGGCCGGCTTCGTTACGGCTTTCATGATAGCGGCGTATTGCCAGCAGGCCGGCGTATTCGCCCTGGGCGCCAGAGTTCGGCTGCATGCAGATGGCGTCATAGCCGGTCAGTTGCACCAGCCACTGGGACAGTTGGCCAATCATCTGCTGATAGCCCGCCGCCTGTTCTGCCGGGCAGAAAGGGTGCATGTCGGAAAACTCGGGCCAGGTGATCGGGATCATTTCCGCCGCGGCGTTCAGCTTCATGGTGCAGGAGCCCAGCGGGATCATCGCCTGGTTCAGCGCCAGATCCTTGCGCTCCAGACGATGCATATAACGCATCATCTCGGTTTCGCTGTGGTAGCTGTTGAACACCGGATGGCTGAGGATCGGATCCTGACGCAGCATCGCCGCCGGAATCGATGCGCTCGCGCTGCTAACCGCCGCGTCCAGCGCGTCAATGTCCAGGCCATGGTCGTCGCCGGCCAATACGGCAAACAGCGTTTGCACGTCTTCGCGCGAGGTTGATTCGTCAAGGGTAATGCCCACCGCACCGTGAATGTCGGTACGCAGGTTGAGGCCAAAGCCTAACGCGCGATCCAGCACCGCCGCCTTGTCCTTGACGTCAACGGTCAGGGTGTCGAACCAGGTGGCATGGCGCAGCGTCAGGCCGGCCTGCTGCAACCCGGCAGCCAGAATGTCGGTCAGACGATGAATGCGCTCGGCGATGCGCTGCAGGCCTTGCGGACCATGGTACACCGCATACAGGCTGGCGATGTTGGCCAGCAGCACCTGCGAGGTACAGATGTTCGAGTTGGCCTTTTCACGGCGGATATGTTGCTCACGGGTCTGCATCGCCATGCGCAGCGCGGTATTACCGGCGGCATCGCGTGAAACGCCGATGATACGGCCCGGCATCGAGCGTTTGAACTCATCGCGGCAGGCAAAGAACGCTGCATGTGGACCGCCGTAGCCCATTGGCACGCCAAAGCGCTGCGCAGAACCGAATACCACGTCGGCGCCCTGTTTGCCCGGAGCGGTCAGCAGCACCAGCGCCATGATGTCGGCTGCAACGCTGGTGATGATTTTGCGCGACTTCAGTTCAGCCAGCAGCGCGCTGTAGTCGTGCAGTTCGCCGGTGGTGCCGACCTGCTGCAACAGCACGCCGAACACGCCCTCCAGTTCGAGCACTTTTTCGGCTTTGTCGACGACCACTTCAAAATTGAAGGTTTCGGCACGGGTACGCACCACGTCCAGCGTCTGCGGATGCACGTCGTCCGCCACAAAGAAGCGGTTGGCATCCTTCAGTTTGCTGGCGCGCTTGGCCAACGCCATCGCTTCGGCGGCAGCGGTCGCTTCGTCCAGCAGCGAGGCGGACGCCAGGTCGAGGCCGGTCAGGTCCAGCGTCACCGTCTGGAAGTTCAGCAGCGCTTCAAGCCGCCCCTGCGACACTTCCGGCTGATACGGGGTGTAGGCGGTGTACCAGCCCGGGTTTTCCAGCATATTGCGCAGGATCACCGGCGGCGTCAGTACCGAACTGTAGCCCATGCCGATATAGGATTTGTAGCGCTGATTCTGACCGGCAATAGCCTTCAGCTCGGCCAGCGCCTGATGTTCAGTGACCGCGTCGCCAACCGGCGGCGGCCCCGGCAGTTGAATGTCTGCCGGCACAATCTGTTGGATCAGCGCGCTGAGCGAGCGTGCGCCCACCGCTGCCAGCATCTCCTGCTGTTGTTGCGCAGAAGAGCCGATGTGGCGTTCGATGAACGCTTCGCTGTGTTCAAGTTGGCTGAGTGTCTGAGTCATTGCTACAAATTCCTGAATGCTTGCGTGGTACGGGATATAGCGCGAACTAAAACGCCCCGGTCGGCAGACCTGGGGCGTGGTGGTGATTATTCGTCGATCGACGCCTGGTAACCGGCGGCGTCCAGCAACTCACCCAGCTCGCCGGTATTGGAGGCTTTGATGCGGAACAGCCAGCCGCTATCATAGGGCTCGCTGTTGACCAGCTCCGGCGAACCATCCAGCGCGTCGTTGACCGCGATGATTTCACCGCTGATTGGCGCATAGATGTCGGACGCAGCCTTCACCGATTCCGCTACCGCGCAGTCGTCGCCTGCCGCAACGGTTGTGCCGACTTCAGGCAGATCGACGAATACCATATCGCCCAACAGTTCCTGTGCGTGTTCGGTGATGCCCACCACGTACTCGCCGTTGCCTGCGTCGCGCACCCACTCGTGAGAGGTTGCGTATTTCAATTCTGTTGGTACATTGCTCATCGCCCGAACTCCTTCAAAATAAATAATGTCTCCGCGTGTCCCACACCACGTTATCACCGACGGCGTAAATTCAGCGGAATAACCAATAATAATTTAGTTTATCAATGATTTGCCGGCACGAACAAAACCAGGCTTGGTCACTTTGACCGGCATCTCACGGTTGCGGATCTGCACGATGGCCTGCTCGCCGATGCCGGCCGGCACGCGCGCCAGCGCAATGCTGAAACCAAGCGTGGGCGAAAACGAACCGCTGGTGATAATCCCTTCGTGGATCTGACCGCCCGCGTCGCTGAAACGCACCGGCAGCTCATTACGTAATACGCCTTTTTCCGTCATGATCAAGCCGACCAGTTGCTCGGTGCCCTGCTCACGCTGCTGTTCCAGTGCGTCGCGCCCGATGAACTGGCGATCCTGCGGCTCCCAGGAGATGGTCCAGCCCATGTTGGCCGCCAGCGGAGAAACGCCTTCGTCCATTTCCTGCCCATACAGATTCATACCGGCTTCCAGGCGCAGCGTATCGCGCGCGCCCAACCCGGCCGGCTTGACGCCCGCGGTCAGCAGCTGCTGCCAGAACTCGGCGGCCTGCGCCTTGGGCAACGCAATCTCGTAACCGGCTTCGCCGGTATAACCGGTGGTGGCAATAAACAGATCGTCGGCCTGAACGCCGAAGAACGGCTTCATGCCCTCAACGGCCTGCTTTTGCTGCGTGCTGAACAGGGTGGCGGCACGTTCTTTGGCCTGCGGCCCCTGCACGGCGATCAGCGCCAGATCGTCACGCACCGTCAGCGCAACGCCGTACGGCGCCGCATGTTGTTCGATCCAGGCCAGGTCTTTGTCGCGGGTAGCGGAGTTCACCACCAGGCGGAAATAGTCTTCGGTGAGGAAATAAACGATCAGATCGTCGATCACGCCGCCGGAAGCGTTAAGCATCCCGGTGTACAGCGCCTTGCCAGGCTGGGTCAGCTTGGCAACGTCGTTGGCCAGCAGATAACGCAGAAATTCGCGGGTACGCGCGCCGCGCAAATCGACAATGGTCATGTGGGAGACGTCAAACATACCGGCATCCTGCCGCACGGCGTGGTGTTCATCAATCTGGGAGCCGTAGTGCAACGGCATCATCCAGCCGTGAAAATCGACCATACGCGCACCGCACGCCAGGTGCTGGTCGTACAGTGGGGTTTGCTTTGCCATCTTATCCCTCTCCACAATGATTAACCGGGCATCAAATGCCGCGCAGAACGTTGCCAAAAAGCCGGTAAACCGCCGCGACGCAAACGATACCTTTTACCCGAACTTATCACCGAACGACCACATTAACCATAAGTTAAAATAGGCTCAGGCCGTTCGACGAGCGTTAAAATGCCGCGCTAGTGTGCAGAGTTTTTCACTGGAAAAATGCGCCTCATGGCACAAAACCAACAATTAAAGTGGCAAAAAGACGATGTTATATAACAAATGCGCCATAGCTGGCGGAATTTTGACTTTTGACAATCGAGCGTTGAATTAGAAAAAGTAATGCAAAAATTTGGGTGAAATTAGTTTATTTCAAATGAAGGGGATAATAAGCAAAGTTTATGACGCCACGGTATTTTGCCGATGAAAACAGCGTGGCAGTCGAGAAAAGAACAGCGCGGATTTTGCCGGCAGCCGCCGGCCAGCACAGCCGGACGGCTAGGCCAGCCACTCTGGCAGGTCATTGAGACCCATCGCCTGACGCACCAGTTTCGGCTTCACGCCCGGCAGGCTGTCTGCCAGGCGCAACCCCAGATCGCGCAGCAGTTTCTTGGCCGGGTTGTTGCCGTCAAACAGTTCACGGAAGCCCTGCATGCTGGCCAGCATCACCGCCGCACCATGCTTGCGGCGGCGCTCATAGCGGCGCAGATACAGGTGCTGACCAAGATCCTTGCCCTGGCGTTGCAGACGCTTCAGCTCGGAGATCAACTCCGCCGCGTCCATAAAGCCCAGGTTGACCCCCTGCCCGGCCAACGGGTGCACGGTATGCGCCGCATCGCCCACCAGCGCCAATCGGTGGCCGGCAAAATTACGCGCATAGCGGCCGATCAGCGGGAAGGTCAGCCGTTCACTTTCCACTGAGCATGCCCCGAGACGCATGTCAAAGGTGATGCCCAGCTCGCGGTTGAACCGTTCCGGCGGCAACTGTTGCAAGCGCTCGGCTTCTTCCGGCGCCACCGACCAGACGATCGAACACAGATGCGGATCGCTGAACGGCAGAAACGCCAGAATACCGTCGCCGTGGAACACTTGCCGCGCGGTCGCCTGGTGCGGCTCGGCGGTGCGGATGGTGGCGACCAGCGCGCTGTGGCGATAGTCCCAGAAGGTCAACGGGATATCGGCATGCTGACGTAGCCACGAATGGGCACCGTCGGCCCCCACCACCAGCCGGGCGCTCAGCATGCGGCCGTCGTCCAGCGTGATGAACGCGTCGTTTTCGCCCCACGCTACCTGTTTCAACGCCGCCGGGGTAATCATGGTCAGATCCGATGATGCCTGTGCCTTACGCCATAACACCTGCTGGATCACGTCGTTTTCAATAATGTGGCCAAGATGACTGAATCCGCACTCATCGCCGCTGAAGGCAATTTTGCCAAAGCTGTCGCGATCCCACACTTCCATCGCGTTATACGCGCTGGCGCGCAGTTGCATAATCTCATCCCATACGCCTATCTGTTGCAGCAGGCGTTCGCTGGCGGCGTTAATGGCGGAAACGCGCAGTGCCGGCCGTTGCGGCGGCGGTGACATGTCCGGCTGATGGTGCTCCAGCACCGCAACCCGCAGGCCACTCCCCTGCAAGCCGCAGGCCAATGCCAGCCCGACCATACCGCCACCGGCGATAACCACATCAAATGATTGCATGCTGCTTGATTCCTTAAAAACGCATTAAATATTAGCGATCGACCCAGCCCAGAGTACGCTTGGCAAACGCATCGCGCACCGGCGGCAGGTGTTCCATCGCCATCAACCCCAGATTGCGACCCACCACCAACGGCGCATAACGATTAGCGAACAGGGAGATCAGGCCATCGGTGACGCCAACCGTCGCCTGCTGGTCTTGCTGCCGCCGCTGCTGGTAGTGGCTCAGCAGCGTAAAGGCACCTAGATCTTCGCCGCACTCTGCCGCTGCGGCCAGAGTTTCCGCCAGCGTCATTACGTCACGCAGGCCCAGATTGAATCCCTGCCCGGCAATCGGATGCAGCGTTTGCGCGGCGTTGCCCACCAGCGCCAGGCGATGGGTGACGTGCTGGTTGGCGGTGAGCAAGCTGAGCGGGTAGCTGTGGCGTTTACCAACCTTCAGCATACGCCCCAGACGCCAGCCAAACGCCTGTTGCAGCTCGGCTAGAAACTGCGCGTCGTTCCAGCCGTCGACCCGCTCACGATCGCTACGCGCATGACACCATACCAACGAACTGCGGCCGTGACTCATCGGCAACAGCGCCAGCGGCCCATGGCGGGTAAAGCGCTCGAAGGCTCGCCCTTGCGGATCCTGTTCGGTGGTGAGGTTGGCGATGGTGGCGAACTGCGGATAATCCCGCCGCTGCCAGTGCATATTGCACGCCTGCGCCAGTGCAGAACGCGAACCGTCCGCGGCGACCAGCAATTGGCCACTCAAGCGCTGGCCATTATCCAACTGAACCTCGGCATGATCGACGCTGCGCTGCACCTCCAGCACCCTGGCCGGACAGTGCAACGTCACGCCTGGTGCCTTGGCCAGTAGCGCAAACAGCCGCTGACCGGCGTCGTACAGTTCAATCACCTGGCCAAGCGCTGCTACCTGATAATCCTGCGCGCGCAGATTGACGAAGCCGGCGTGGCCGCGATCGCTAACGTGCACATGAGTAATCGCAGTAGCGCAATCGCGCAACGCCGGCCAGACGCCGATACGGTCCAGCTGTTGGCAGGTTCCCTGCGCCAGGGCAATCGCCCGTGCGTCAAATCCCGGATGGGAACGATCGTCCGGCGGCGTCGCCTCGATCAGATCGATCTTCACCTGTCCCTGCGTAAGCGACGACAGGGCCAGTGCCAGCGTCGCGCCGGCCATGCCGCCGCCAACTATGATTACGCTCATGTTATCTTGCCGCCGCCATCAGCGCTTCAATGGCATCGGCGTCTTTTACTACCTGTGCGGTCAGATTTTCATTACCGTCGGCAGTGATCAGAATATCATCTTCGATACGAATGCCGATGCCGCGATACTCCTCTGGCACCTCGGCGTTCGGAGCGATGTACAGGCCCGGTTCAACCGTCAGCACCATGCCCGGTTCCAGCAGCCGATCGCGGCTTGGCGTACCGTAGTGGCCCACATCGTGGACGTCCAGCCCCAGCCAGTGACTCAGGCCATGCATAAAGAACTGGCGATGTGCCTGCTCGGCGATCAACTGCTCCACGTCGCCTTTCATCACCCCCAGACCAACCAGGCCCTTGACCATGATGCGCACCACCTCGTCATTCACTTGGCGGATGCTTGTGCCTGGTTTGAAGGCCCCAAGCGCATAATGCAGTGACGCCAGCACGATGTCATATACCGCACGCTGCGGCTGGCTGAACCTGCCGTTAACCGGGAAGGTGCGGGTAATGTCACCCGCATAGCCTTGATACTCGCAACCGGCGTCAATCAGCACCAGATCGCCGTCACGCATTTCGCTTTCGTTTTCGGTGTAATGCAGGATGCAGCCGTTTTCGCCGCTGCCGACGATGGTGTTATAAGCCGGGTAACGCGCCCCCAGGCGAGTAAATTCGTGGTGTATTTCCGCTTCCAGCTGATATTCAAACATCCCCGGGCGGCATTTTTCCATCGCCCGGGTGTGCGCCTGCGCGCTGATTTCGCCGGCGCGGCGCATCACGGCAAGCTCTTCCGCCGACTTGAACAGCCGCATGTCATGCAGCCACGGCCGCCAGTCGGTTACGCTGGCCGGCGCCTGCAGGTTCTGGCGGAACCCGTTGCGCAACCGCCCCAGTGCGGCAAACAGAATGGCATCCGCATAGTCATATTCGCCCTGGGCGTGATACACCACGTCCAGACCGTTGAGCAGCAGATGCAGTTGATCATTGATCTCATCAAACGGCAACGCGCGGTCCACGCCGAGTTTGGCCGGTGCTGCGTCCTGCCCCAGGCGGCGACCGAACCAGATTTCTGCCGTCAGATCGCGAACCCGGTTGAACAATACGCTGTGATTATGCGTCTCGTCACTTTTCACCAGGATCAATACCGCTTCCGGCTCGTTAAAACCGGTGAGGTAGTAAAAATCGCTGTTCTGGCGGTAAGGATATTCTGAATCTGCACTGCGCGTTGCTTCCGGCGCCGAGAAAATCACCGCCGCACTGGCCGGCGCCATTTTAGCCAATAGCGCCTGCCGGCGATTCTGGTATTCCTGCTGAGTCATGTCCCTCTCCTGAAATCTGTCTGCTGCTGGTGAGCGATACGCAAGTAACCTGCGGTTTAGTGTAGCGTGGGTTTGACGTTTTCCGGCGCGGTTGGCTTGCGGCGGCTGAATTCGGTATGGCAAAGGATCGCCGCGACGCGCACGTACTCCACCACTTCTTCCAGCGACTGCTCCAGCTCTTCCTGGTCTTCGTCTTCGTCGTAACCCAGTTGCGCGATGTTGCGCAAATCGTCAATCGCCTCGCCCACTTCGTCCTTCACCTGCGCCAGCTTCGGCTGCATCATCCCCAGGCCAAGCAGGAAGTGGTTCACCCAGCCTGCCAGCGCATCGGCGCGTTCAAATACCGTCACCGCCTCACCGTCCGGCATCATCAACTGAAACATGAACTCATCGTCTTCCAGCGTTTCACGAGTAATTTCATACAGTTGTTGCAACGGCAGGCTCAACGCCTGCGGAAAGGCCACGCCGTCGTTGGTCAGATCGTGCATCAGCGTTTGCCAGCTGGCGTCACGACTGCCGCCGCACAGCATACCGCTGAGCAAGCCGTGCATTTCGGCTGCGGTCAATGCCACCGACTGCCCCTTGAGGGCAACGGTCAAAGATTGGTAACTTGGAAATGTATTCTGTATAGACATGCGTATTCGTCATCGTTGGCAGGATAAGTTCGTGTTATGCTACCACCAAGGTCCGTGGTTATACCAGATAAGCACGCCCCCACAGTGGCTAGTTATAATCGGTATGTGCTAGGGTTCACTCGGTACCGTCCGGGATAAAAATGGCGTTATGTCCGCATTTTGACACCGTTTTTTGACTGGCGCCGCGCCGCACAGTAGATTACAACCAGGTACTGGTAAAAAGGGGTTGTATCTCGGTACTAGGGTATATATAGTGTCGCCCGCTTCGGCAGACCGAGGCTGGCGCGAAATTTAGGCAGGAAGGTGGCATGTCTGCACAACCGGTAGATATTCAAATTTTTGGCCGCTCGTTAAGAGTCAATTGCCCGCCAGAACAACAAGATGCGTTGAACATGGCGGCGGACGATCTTAACCAACGGTTGCAAGATCTTAAAGTTCGCACTAGAGTCACAAATACTGAGCAGTTGGTTTTCATCGCAGCTTTGAATGTTTGTCACGAACTTGCACAAGAACGCTTGAAAACGCGCGATTATGCGGCCAATATGGAACAACGCATCCGCATGCTGCAACAGACCATTGAACAGGCGCTGCTTGAACAAGGTCGCATCGCTGACCGTCAGGATGCACAATTCGAATAACTTAAGTTGTTGAAGCGACAGCCTCGACAATGAGTAAAAAATTTCTCTGAGATGTTCGCCAGCGGGCCAGTCCCCTGAGCCGATATTTAGTACCAACAGAATGTGATGCTCCGCGATCGGTGTGCATGCTCGCCCGTCGAGAAGCCTTAAGATTGCGACAGCACGTTCACCTTGAACCATGGGTTCAAGGGTTACAGCCTGCGACGGCATCTCGGAGATTCCCTTCATGCGGTTTATGGGGCCACCCATCACAACGCGCCATGCAAACTATGCCTTTTCAGCCTCAGTTCGCCATACAACGTCAGGCCATCCGTAACCATATCCGTCAGCAACGCCGAGCGTTATCGCCTGCATCACAAAAGCTGTTTGCCGAACAGATCGCCGAGCGCATCGCCGCTCATCCGCGCATTGCCGCAGCACGACGCATCGCGGCATTCCTGTCGTTTGACGGGGAGCTCGACACCCGCCCGCTGATCGAACGCCTGTGGCAGATGAACAAACAGCTGTATCTGCCGGTGCTGCATCCGTTCAGCGCCGGACACTTGCTGTTCTTGCGCTATACCGCCGAAACGCCGATGACTCACAACCGTTTCAATATTGTTGAACCGCAGCTCGACGTCCGCAACGTGTTGCCAACCCGGCAGTTGGACATCATATTGGCACCACTGGTTGCCTTCGACCATACTGGACAACGGCTGGGGATGGGCGGCGGATTTTACGATCGCACACTGCAGCACTGGCAGCATGGAGGTCCTTACCCGATCGGTTTGGCGCACGATTGCCAGCAGGTCGACGCCTTGCCGGCAGAGCATTGGGATGTTCCGCTGCCGGAGATTATCACCCCGTCAACGGTCTGGGCGTGGCAGATCGTCGAATAACAAAAAGGCCGGGCTAAGCCGGCCTTGGGAATGGTCGCGTTAGCGCAATTCTGGTTACAACAGCAGACGGGCACGGATGGTGCCCTGAATGGCTTTCATGCGCTGCAGTGCCGCATCGGCACGCTCGGTTTCCGCTTCGACATCAATCACCACATAGCCGATTTCCGGGCCGGTTTGCAGATACTGCGCCGCAATGTTGACGCCCTCTTCCGCAAAGATCTGGTTAATCTGCGTCAGCACGCCAGGGCGGTTTTGGTGAATGTGCAGCAGACGGCTGGCGTTCGGGCCATGCGCCGGCAGCGACACTTCCGGGAAGTTGACTGCTGACAGCGTAGAGCCATTGTCGGAGTACTTCGCCAGTTTGCCGGCCACTTCATCACCGATGTTTTCCTGCGCTTCCTGAGTGGAGCCGCCAATATGTGGCGTCAGGATCACGTTATCAAACTCACACAACGGCGAGTTGAACGGATCGCTGTTGGTTGCCGGTTCTTCCGGGAACACATCGATCGCCGCCCCCGCCAGATGGTTGCTGGCCAATGCATCGCACAACGCAGGAATATCCACTACCGTACCGCGTGAGGCGTTAATCAGGATCGCGCCCGGCTTCATCAGTGCCAGCTCTTCCTGGCCCATCATGTTCCTGGTAGATAGCGTTTCCGGCACGTGCAGCGTCACCACGTCGCTCATGTTCAGCAGGTCCGACAGATGACGCACCTGTTGCGCATTGCCCAGTGGCAGCTTGTTTTCGATGTCGTAGAAGAACACTTTCATTCCTAGCCCTTCAGCCAGAATGCCCAATTGGGTACCGATATGGCCATAGCCAATGATGCCGAGCTTTTTGCCGCGCGCTTCAAACGACCCGACGGCCAGCTTGTTCCACACGCCACGGTGTGCTTTGGCATTGGCAGCCGGAATGCCGCGCAACATCAGCAGCAGCTCACCCAGCACCATTTCAGCCACGGATCGGGTATTGGAGAATGGCGCGTTAAACACCGGAATACCGCGTTTGGTCGCCGCTTTCAAATCAACCTGGTTGGTGCCGATGCAAAAACAGCCCACCGCGACCAGTTTCTCGGCGGCGGCAAAAACTTCCTCGGTCAGATGCGTACGCGATCGAATGCCGATGAAGTGAGCATCGCGGATCGATGCCTTAAGCGATTCGGTGTCTAATGCACCTTTATGGTATTCGATGTTGGTATAACCGGCTGCGCGCAGGTTATCTACCGTACTCTGATGAACCCCTTCCACTAACAGGAACTTAATCCTGTCTTTCTCCAATGATACTTTTGCCATTTACCCGACCCTATGTTCAGACTTCAGAAGCGGCTGCGTTATCCAGATCCAGCCGGTTTTCACGTTGGCTTGCCATGGCTGCGCGTCAGCGCCCCACCTGCCCGGCATGGCTCGTTCGCTGCCGTGTTGCCACGTAAAAATTTCGCTACAAATGGAACAGCACAGCACCAACATAACAAAAATAACGCCAGCGGCAATACAAACGATTGCCTGCCCGTCAGCACAAGGCCAAAGGCAGCCGGACGATTCTGGTGGAAAATGCTATAGGGAAAGAAATTGGCGGAAGCTTAACGGAAATTATTACCAAGATGTGACATATGTCACCAAATTTACCGTGATAAATAAAACATGTTTTCTGCCATAAATTATGCCGAACGCGGCCCCAGCGGTTTGCCAATGCTCAATGCGACGATACACGCCGCGCAGCGGCGGCGATTGCCCGGACCACGGCGGCTAACGGCTTATTTGACCACCTTGACCCCGTTAGGGGTACCGATCAGCGCAATGTCGGCACCACGATTGGCAAACAGCCCAACGGTCACCACGCCGGCGATGCCGTTGATCTTATTTTCCAGCGCGATAGCATCAAGGATGTTCAGATTATGCACGTCGAGGATCACGTTGCCGTTATCGGTCACCACGTTCTGACGGTATTCCGGCAGCCCGCCGAGCTTCACCAGTTCGCGCGCGACATAGGAACGCGCCATCGGGATCACTTCCACCGGCAGCGGGAATTTTCCCAATACTTCAACCTGTTTGGAGGCGTCAGCAATGCAAATGAACTGACGTGCAATGGCAGCGATGATTTTCTCGCGCGTCAGCGCCGCGCCGCCGCCCTTGATCATCTGCATATGGCCATTGATCTCGTCGGCACCGTCGACGTAAATATCCAGCTCGTCAACTTCATTGCTGTCGAACACCGGGATCCCCAGACTTTTCAGCTTGGCGGTCGAGGCGTCGGAACTGGAGACTGCGCCCTTGATCTGATGTTTGATCGATCCCAGCGCGTCGATAAAGTGCGCCGCGGTAGAGCCGGTCCCCACCCCGACGATGGTATCCGGTTTGACATATTCCAGCGCCGCCCAGCCTACCGCTTTTTTCAGTTCATCCTGCGTCATGGTATTTACATTGCCTATGTACGAAAACGTGTGCGTATTATAAGGTAATTCGCTGTTTTGCACTCCGGCAGGATCACAAATTGTGGCATAGTGCCTAAATCAAACGACTTTAAGGGATATCTCTCCGATGAAACGCCCAGACTATAGAACGCTACAGGCGCTGGACGCGGTGATCCGTGAGCGTGGCTTTGAGCGCGCGGCACAAAAACTCTGCATCACTCAATCGGCGGTATCTCAACGCATTAAACAGTTGGAAAACCTGTTCGGTCAGCCGTTACTGGTTCGCACCGTGCCGCCGCGCCCCACCGAACAGGGGCAGAAACTGCTGGCCCTGCTGCATCAGGTAGAGCTGCTGGAAGAAGAGTGGCTGGGCAACGATACCGGCGTTGATACGCCGCTGCTGCTGTCGCTGGCGGTCAACGCCGACAGTCTGGCCACCTGGTTGCTGCCGGCGCTCAAACCGGTTCTGGCGGATTCGCCAATTCGCCTGAATCTGCAGGTGGAAGATGAAACCCGCACCCAGGAACGCCTGCGCCGCGGCGAAGTGGTAGGCGCGGTCAGTATCCAGCCGCAGCCGCTACCGAGCTGCCTGGTGGATCAGCTGGGCGCGCTGGATTATCTGTTCGTCGCCTCGCCGGGCTTTGCCGAGCGCTATTTCCCTAACGGCGTGACCCGCTCCGCGCTGCTGAAAGCACCGGCGGTGGCCTTCGATCACCTCGACGACATGCATCAGGCTTTTTTACAGCAAAACTTCGACCTGTCGCCGGGCAGCGTGCCGTGCCACATCGTCAACTCGTCCGAAGCCTTTGTTCAACTGGCGCGGCAAGGCACCACCTGCTGTATGATCCCGCACCTGCAAATAGAAAAAGAGCTGGCGTCCGGCGAACTGATCGATCTGACTCCGGGCCTGTTTCAGCGCCGCATGCTGTTCTGGCACCGCTTTGCACCGGAAAGCCGCATGATGCGCAAAGTGACCGATGCGTTGCTGGCGCACGGGCACCAGGTGTTGCGTCAGGACTAAAAAGAAAAGGTTCGCCGTGGCGAACCTTTCATTTGCTTGCTGCTGTGGCGCTCTACTGCGCTGCGTTACGCTGCAGTTCGAACACCACGTCCACCTGATCGTCAAAGTGAATACTTTGCTGCTCGTAGGTTTGCGCAGCGCTGTTTTCCGGCGCGTCGCTGGCGGCTTTGTACATGCGCGCCACCGGCATTGGCTGGTAGTTGGCAACGTGATAGCGAATGCTGTAAACCGGGCCCAGTTTGGCTTTGAAGCCCTGTGCCAGTGAGGCAGCCTGCTGGGTGGCGTTTTCAATCGCCTTCGCGCGTGCCTGCTGGCGGTAAACGTCCGGGTTGGCGACCCCCAGTTCAACGGCGCGGATCTCGTTCAGGCCAGATTTCAGCGCCCCGTCCAGCAGTTCGTTCAACTTGTCCAGTTTACGCAGCGTCACCTGTACCTGACGCACCGCACGGTAACCTTTCAACACCGATTCGCCGGTTTTCAGGTAATCGTATTCCGGTTGCGTGCGTAGATTGGCGGCGCTGATGTCTTTCTTCTCGATGCCGTTTTTTTGCAGGAAGTCGAAATATTGCGCCACGCGCTCATCAACCTGTTTCTTCGCCTGTGCCGCATCCTTGGAGGACACGCTGACTTCAATTGCCAACGTTGCAATATCTGGGGTGGCGTCGACGCTGGCGGTACCAGACGTGACCACATGTGGCCCTTCCGGTACTTCCGCCGCATGCAGCGCCAAAGGCAGCGTCCCTAATCCAACCATTGCGGCCATAGCCAATGCTTTAAGCTTCACAGTGTCTCCTTAATGACAGGCTGTTCTGATTACTCGCCGATCATCCTCAACCGACAGCCAATCGAAAGCAAATTTGCAGAAATTTACTCAAGCAACTGAAGATGGGGACAACAACGGGTTCCTTGTCATCAAACGTAGCATATCGCCCGGTGTTTTAAATTCAGATTAGTGACAAATTCTTGTTAATGGGCGCCTTGCCACGCCAACTGCGCGGCAATCAACCACATCACCACCCCTACCAGAACGTTGACGGTCCGTTGCGCCAACGGGGTCTTCAGCCACGGCGCCAGCCAGGCGGCCAGCAGTGCCAGTGCAAAGAACCAGGTGATCGACGCGCTGACTGCGCCAAAGGCAAACCAGGAACGCACCTCCGGCGCCAACTGCCCCCCCAGGCTACCAAGCACGACAAAGGTGTCCAGATAGACATGCGGATTCAACCAGGTGACCGCCAGCATGGTGGCCAGCAGGCGCCAACGGCTTTGTTTCATCTCCTGTGCGCTGGCTACGGCAAGGTGTTGGCTGAAAGCGCTGCGAAACGCCCCCCAGCCGTACCACAACAGGAACGCCACTCCCCCCCAGGTCACCAGCGTTAACAGCAACGGCGACCGCCCCAGCAGCGCGCTACCGCCGAAAATGCCGGCGCAGATCAGTGCGATGTCACTCAGCGCGCACAGCGAGGCGATCATCAGATGATATTGTCGACGGATCCCCTGATTCATCACAAAAACGTTTTGCGGCCCGAGCGGCAGGATCATCGCGGCGCTCAGGGCAAAACCCTGTAAAAAGACGGTTAACATGGTGTTCCTCTGAAAGGTCAACAGGCGCCTGACGAGGGCGCGTACGGGTCAATACGCGCATCATACGAGGGGATGATTATTAGGGGAAATGGATAGTTCTAATCATTCATTAGCCAAACTGATTGGGCCGATCGGGCAATAAAAAAGGGAGCCGAAGCTCCCTATGTCGTGCTATCTGACGGATTACTCCGGCTGCTGCGCCGGCGCCTTTTCGATATGGCGCACGTGCACATCCATCTGCGGGTACGGGATGCCGATGCTGTTGGCATCCAGCGCACGCTTGAAGTTTTCCATCAGGTCGAAGTATACGTCCCAATATTGGGCGTTGGTGGTCCATGAGCGAGTGACGAAGTTCAGCGAAGAGGCAGCCATCTCGTTCAGGCGTACGGTAACACCCTTCTCATGCATAATGCGTTTGTCGTTGGCAATCACCTCGTTCAGCACTTTCTTCACCAGATCGATGTCGGCGTCGTAGGCTACGCCGACCACGATATCCACCCGACGGTTAGGTTCACGCGAATAGTTGATGATATTGCCGGCGATGATTTTACCGTTTGGCACCACAATAGTTTTGTTATCCGGGGTGCGCATGGTAGTGGAAAAAATCTGCACCTGATCGACGGTGCCGGCAATGCCGCCCAGATCGACGTACTCACCGGCACGGATCGGGCGGAAGGCCACCAGCAGCACGCCGGCGGAAAAGTTGGACAACGAGTCCTTCAGTGCCAGGCCAACCGCCAGACCGGCGGCACCGAGTACCGCGATAACCGAGGTCGTCTGCACGCCCACCCGGCCCAATACGGCAATAAAGGTGAACGCCAGGATGCTGTAGCGCGCCATCGCGGACAGGAAGTCGGCGACCGTGGCATCAATACCACGCAGTTTCAATACCCGGTTCAGCGCGTTGCCAATCATGCGGGCAAGGATCGACCCCACGATCAAGATGGCAATTGCCGCGATCACGTTTACCGCATACTGAATCAATAAATCCTGGTTTTTCACCAGCCAGTTACCGGCACTGTTAATGCCGTTTACTACGTTGAGATCTTCCATTCTAACGTCCTACTTTAAAGCTCCCCGAGGGAGAAATAGCAAAAGCACCGGTATGCCCGGTGCACAAACCACCCAGGTAAGGGTAACCAACAATGTAGCGTGATGCCAATTTTGGCAAAAAAACGTCGCCGACGAAATCCGTAGCGCGCCAAAAAACAAAGGCTCCCAGCGGGAGCCTTTGCAGGTCGAGCGAACGGTGCGGCATAGCACACCGGGCAGCAAGATTACAGAACGTCGATAGCGTTCAGATCTTTGAATGCCTGCTCCAGACGAGTCACCATGCTGGTTTGCGCAGCGCGCAGCCAGACGCGGGGATCGTAGTATTTCTTGTTCGGCTGATCTGCACCTTTCGGATTGCCCAGCTGGCTTTGCAGATAACCTTCGTTTTGTTTGTAATATTGCAGGATGCCGTCCCAGGTCGCCCATTGGGTATCGGTATCGATGTTCATTTTGATCACGCCGTAGCTGACGGACTCTTTGATCTCGGCATCGCTTGAACCGGAACCGCCGTGGAACACGAAGTTCAGGCTGTTGTGCGGCAGGTTGTACTTCTTGGAAACGTAGTCCTGAGAATCACGCAGAATGGTTGGCGTCAGTTTTACGTTGCCTGGCTTGTACACGCCGTGCACGTTGCCGAAGGAGGCAGCGATGGTGAAACGCGGGCTGATGGCGTTCAGTTTTTCGTACGCATAAGCCACGTCTTCCGGTTGGGTATACAGCGCAGAAGCATCCATGTGGCTGTTGTCCACGCCGTCTTCTTCACCGCCGGTGCAACCCAGTTCGATTTCCAGCGTCATGCCCAGCTTCGCCATACGTGCCAGGTACTTGCCGCAGATTTCGATGTTTTCTTCCAGTGATTCTTCAGACAGATCGATCATGTGGGAAGAGAACAGCGGTTTGCCGGTAGCGGCAAAGTGCTTCTCGCCGGCATCCAGCAGGCCGTCGATCCATGGCAGCAGTTTCTTCGCACAGTGGTCGGTATGCAGGATAACCGGCACGCCGTAGTGTTCAGCCATCTGATGAACGTGATGCGCGCCGGAGATTGCGCCCAGAATCGCAGCGCCCTGTGGCACGTCAGTTTTCACGCCTTTGCCTGCGATGAACGCGGCACCGCCGTTGGAGAACTGAACGATGACAGGTGAACGCACTTTCGCCGCAGCTTCAAGCACCGCGTTGATGGAGTCGGTCCCCACACAGTTGACTGCTGGCAACGCAAAGTTGTTCTCTTTGGCTACTGCGAATACTTTCTGAACGTCATCACCCGTGATGACACCCGGTTTTACGAAATCAAAAATTTTAGACATGTTACTTTGTCCTGTTTCGTTGGCCGTTATACCCTTCGTCTTTCAAGACGCGGCGACATTGGCATCCCTTACTTGCCGTGCCTGCCCGGCTGTGCCGGCTGGCGAGAGGTCAGTTCGATCGCCGCCTGCCACACCTCGAAATCCGTTGGGTAGAGATGGAGGTAAATCGATTTTTCATGCCGCGCCGCCGTAGCAGAGCGGTATAAAACAAACGGGCGGCTTTCGCCTCCCGTTGTCTGAATTACTGCTTAGCGCGTTGTTCCAGCATCACCACTGCCGGCAGCTGTTTCCCTTCAACGAATTCCAGGAATGCGCCACCGCCGGTGGAAATGTAGGAGATCTTGTCAGCAATACCGAACATGTCGATCGCTGCCAGGGTGTCGCCGCCGCCCGCGATCGAGAAAGCGTCGCTTTCTGCAATGGCGCGTGCAACGATTTCGGTACCCTTACGGAAGTTAGGGAACTCGAATACGCCAACCGGACCATTCCACAGAATGGTTTTGGCGTTCTTCAGGATAACGGCCAAACGCTCGGCTGAGACGTCGCCCATATCCAGAATCTGCTCGCTGTCTTGGATTTCGTTCGCCTGTTTTACCGTTGCTGCGGCAGTTTCGGAAAACTCGGTGGCTACGCGCACATCGGTTGGTACCGGAATGTCGCAGGTTTCCAGCAGTTTTTTGGCGTTCGGGATCAGATCGGGTTCGTACAGCGACTGGCCGACATTGTTGCCTTGCGCGGCAACGAAGGTGTTGGCAATACCGCCGCCAACGATCAGCTGATCGGCAATTTTGGACAGGGAGTCCAGCACGGTCAGTTTGGTCGATACTTTAGAACCGCCAACGATGGCAACCATTGGGCGCGCAGGTTCTTTCAGCGCTTTGCCCAGGGCTTCCAGTTCGCCAGACAGCAATGGGCCGGCACAGGCTACCGGTGCGAACTTGCCCACGCCATGGGTGGAGGCCTGCGCACGGTGTGCGGTGCCAAACGCATCCATCACATACACGTCGCACAGCGCCGCATACTTCTTGGAGAGGGTTTCGTCGTCTTTTTTCTCGCCCTTGTTGAAGCGCACGTTTTCCAGCACCACCAGCTCGCCTTCGGCCACGTCAACACCGTCCAGGTAGTCTTTCGCCAGACGTACCGGGTTTTGCAGATGATCTTTCAGGTAGTTTACCACCGGCAGCAGCGAGAACTCTTCGTTGTACTCGCCTTCGGTCGGACGGCCCAGGTGGGAGGTCACCATAACGCGGGCGCCTTGCTTCAGCGCAGCTTCGATAGTCGGCAGGGAGGCGCGGATACGCGCATCGGAAGTCACTTTACCGTCTTTTACCGGTACGTTCAGATCGGAACGAATCAGAACGCGTTTTCCCGCCAGATCCAGATCGGACATCTTGATTACAGACATGGTGAACCCTCTTGGTTGATTCTCTATAAACTATAAAGTTGCCTGAGCGGCGCATCATCGCGGATGCCGCCGTACTAGAAACCGCTTGCGGCCATTGCCCGTGTTGTATCCAACATCCGGTTGGCAAAGCCCCATTCATTGTCGCACCAGACCAAGGTCTTGATCAGGTGCTGCCCGCTAACCCGCGTCTGGGTGCCGTCGACGATGGCACTGTGCGGGTCGTGGTTAAAATCAATCGAGACTAATGGTAGTTCCGTATAGTCAACTATACCACGAAATGATCCCTGTGCGGCCTTTTGCAACAACTGGTTGACCTCTGCCACCTTCACCGCCGCGCTAACGCTGACGCTGAGATCGATGGCGGTAACATTGATGGTCGGCACGCGCACCGAGATCGCTTCAAAACGATCGCAAAACTGCGGAAATATGCGGGTAATCCCTGCGGCCAGCTTGGTATCGACCGGAATAATCGACTGGCTTGCCGCACGGGTACGGCGCAAATCCGCGTGATAGGCGTCTATTACTGGCTGATCGTTCATCGAGGAGTGAATGGTGGTCACGGTACCGGATTCAATGCTGTAGGCATCGTCCAGCAGTTTAATGACCGGAATAATGCAATTGGTGGTACAGGAGGCGTTGGACACGATGCGGTGCTCCGCCTGCAGCGTCTGGTGATTTACCCCGAATACCACGGTGGCGTCCAGATCGTTGCCGCCCGGGTGCGCGAACAGGACTTTCTTCGCCCCGGCGGCCAGATGCGCCTCGCCATCCGCCCGACTGCCGTAAACCCCGCTGCAGTCGAGCACCACGTCAACCCCCAGTTCCCCCCACGGCAAACGCTCCACCGCCGGCTGGTGCAGCAGACGAATGCTATCATCGCCCACGCTCAGCACATCGCACTCCTGGCGAACGTCCCAGGCGAAGCGCCCATGGCTGGAGTCGTATTTCAACAGGTGAGCCATGCCTTCGGCATTTGCCAGCTCGTTGATCGCCACCACGGTGATTTCTGCTCGTCGACCCGATTCATACAGTGCGCGTAAAACGCTGCGGCCAATACGGCCAAAGCCGTTTATCGCTATGCGGATGGTCATGCTGCTCCCTGAAGAAGGCCATTCCCGTCGGTGCTGACGCCGGATGGGGTGGCGCTGACTGGTTATCATGCTAACCTGCATAGAGTACTTTAGCGCACTGCCTGCTGTGAATCGCTGCGTTGCATTATTCGTAAACCCTGTTACCGCAATAACCGCTCTCTCTAGCCTTTCAGCCAGTTATTCGCCTCAACTGAAACGCTTCAGCCGAGCATAAACCAAAGTTTTTCGAAAAGGAACAGCCCGGACAGTCCGGCTGTTAACTGGACGGTATTTTGCGAAAATAAAATGATCTAGCGCACATTTTCAGTCACCCTGAATCCCTATCTTGGGGATGACTATAATCCACTACAAGGAGTTAAAATGAGTGAAGTCAAAATTGTTGCCACGCTGACCCCGTTTCCCGAACACGTCGACGCAGTGAGAAAAGCGGCGCGCGCCATGGTCGCCCCAACCCATCTGGAGCCAGGTTGCCTGCAGTACGATTTCCACGAATCCCAGGAAACCAACGTCAAAGAGTTGGAAAAGCCCGGCAAGGTGTCGTTTGTGTTTATTGAACGCTGGACGTCGGTAGACGATCTGAAAAAGCACGTCGCCATGGACTATCACGATCGTTTCCTTGAAGAACTGGACGGCAAGCTGGAAAGTCTGAACGTGCAACGATTGACCCAGTTGGAAAAGTCGAAATAAAGCGAACGCTTGAACAAGGGCGCGATGCGCCCTTGTGTTACTCGCGGCTGAACAAGTATTCCGCCTGCGGCGCGGCACCGCCGTAATGCCGTTCGAAATACTGCCGTAAAAACTCCACCGTCACCCGCACCTTGGCCGAAGTCGCCAAGCGTGAAACATATACCGCCCAAATATTCGCAGGCTGATAATAATCGGACAGAATATGCACCAGCTTGCCGCTGACGATATTTTCCTGCACGTCCCAATAGGAGCGCAGCGCCACCCCCTGCCCGTCAAGACACCACTGGTGTACGATTTCACCATGGTTGGAGGCCAGCGCACCGGTAACCTTGATGGTCTCCTCGCCGCCCGGCCCTTGCAGACGCCAGATGCCGAACGGCATATCGCGCTCCTTGATCACCAGGCAGGCGCGGCCCGACAGCTCGTTCAGCGTTTTCGGCATGCCGTGTCGGGCCAGATACGCCGGCGAAGCGCACAGAATACGCCGGTTATCCGCCAGCTTGCGCGCAATCAGGTTCGGCGCGATGTCGTCGCCGACGCGAATATCCAGATCGAATCCCTCGCTCACCAGATCCACCAGCCGGTCGGACACGTCCAGCCGCAGCTCCAGTCGTGGATACTGCATCGCCAGCACCGACAGTGCCGGGGCGATAAAACGCCGGCTGAAGCCATGGCTGCTGACAATCCGCAGCGTGCCTTGCGGTTCCTGACGAATGGTGGAAACTTCATCCATCATGTGATCGACATCGTTGAGGATGCGTTGCGCCCATTCATAAATGCGCTCGCCATCTTCGGTAATCGCCACCCGCCGCGTGGTACGGTGCAGCAACGAAACGCTCAACGCCTTTTCCAGCAAGGCGATGCGTTTGCTGATAAACGCCGGCGATACCCCCATCTCCTCTGCGGCGGCGGCAAAACCGGCCCGACGCGCCACCAGCACAAACACCCGTAAATCACTCAGCAGCGGCATATTATTCATGATACGTGTTTTATGTTTTACCATTTAGCGGATTGATTAACGGTTAGTCAATTATAGGATGGTAACGGTGTCAATCCTCCCGACCTATAAGTGAGACCTCTGATGAACAAAACCTACAAAATCGCGGCGATACCGGGCGATGGCATTGGCCAGGAAGTATTGCCGGAAGGCCTGCGTGTCATGCAGGCGGCATCAGCCAAATGGGATCTTTCGCTGGAGTTTGTCACCTTTGACTGGGCCAGCTGCGATTATTATCTGCAACATGGTCAGATGCTACCGAATGACTGGTTCGAACGATTACAGGGCTTCGACGCCATTTATTTCGGCGCCGTCGGCTGGCCGGACAAAGTGCCCGATCACGTCTCGCTGTGGGGGTCCTTGCTGAAGTTTCGCCGCGACTTCGACCAATACGTCAACCTGCGTCCGGTGCGTCTGTTCCCCGGCGTCGCCTGCCCGCTGGCCAATAAAAAGCCCGGTGACATTGACTTCTACGTGGTGCGGGAAAACACCGAAGGCGAGTACTCGTCACTGGGCGGGCGCATGTTCGAAGGCACCGAGCGTGAAATGGTGGTGCAGGAATCGGTGTTTACCCGTCAAGGGGTGGATCGCATCCTAAAATACGCCTTTGAACTGGCGCAGCAGCGGCCGCGCAAATCCCTTACCGCCGCCACCAAGTCCAACGGCATGGCCATCAGCATGCCGTACTGGGATGAGCGCGTCGCGGCGATGGCCCAGCATTACCCGGATATTCGCTGGGACAAGCAGCATATCGACATTCTCTGCGCCCGCTTCGTGCTGAACCCGGAGCGCTTCGACGTGGTAGTGGCCTCTAACCTGTTCGGCGATATCCTGTCGGATCTCGGCCCGGCCTGCACCGGTACCATCGGCATTGCCCCCTCCGCCAACCTCAACCCGCAACGCGACTTCCCGTCGCTGTTCGAGCCGGTACACGGTTCTGCGCCAGATATTTATGGCCGGAACATTGCCAATCCAATCGCCATGATTTGGGCCGGTGCGATGATGCTCGACTTTCTCGGCGACGGCGATCGTCGCTACCGTCAGGCGCACGACGACATTCTTGCCGCCATTGAACGCACCATTGCCAGCGGGCCGCGAACGCCGGATATGCAGGGTGATGCCTCGACCCAGCAGGTCGGTGCGGCGATCGCCGATTTACTGCAATAAAAAAGCCCGGCTGAAAGCCGGGCTCAGACTGATGACAAACCTCATTCCTGCACAGAGCGAGTAGAGGTCAATCAATTTATTGATTTTCGGCCGATCGCCACAAAGCAGGGAAAACCACGTTTTTTCCTGCTTTGTCAGCAACCTAA
>NZ_JANUSB010000010.1 GCF_024793895.1 Serratia sp. AKBS12 | reverse complement strand
TCGCCTGTCAGCTGCTCATACGCGCCCACCGCCAGCTCCACTTCCGAACCGGTGGCAATCAGGATCAGCTCCGGCGTGCCGTCACAGTCTTTCAGCACGTAGGCCCCGCGGTACACGTTGGCCAACTGCTCGGCGTCGCGTGGCTGCTGCGCCAGGTTCTGGCGCGAGAAAATCAGCGTGGTCGGGCCGTCGTTACGCTCGATGCCGTACTGCCAGGCAATCGCCGATTCCACCTGGTCACACGGACGCCAGGTGCTCATGTTCGGGGTCCAGGAAGGTCGCCGAGTACGGCAGGAAACCGCCGTGCAGCGCGATGCCGTTGGTGATGGCGGTCATGCCGAACTCGCGCACGCCGTAGTGGATGTAGTTGCCGGCCAGGTCATCGCCGAGCGATGTGGAGCCGGACCACAGGGTCAGGTTGCTGGGCGCCAGGTCGGCAGAGCCGCCGAGGAACTCCGGCAGCAGTTTGCCGAACGCTTCCAGCGCGTTCTGCGACGCCTTGCGGCTGGCGATGTTGGCCGGGTTGGCCTGCAGCTGCTCAACCACTTTCTTCGCTTCTGCCTGCCAGTTGGCCGGCAGTTCACCGCTCATGCGGCGTTTGAACTCGGCCGCCAGTTCAGGGAAGGCCTTGGCGTAGACGGCGAACCTGTCGTTCCAGGCGGCTTCTTTCGCCTGACCGGCTTCTTTGGCATCCCACTGGGCGTAGATATCCTGCGGGATTTCAAAGGCGGGGTATTTCCAGCCCAGCTGTTCGCGGGTGGCGGCCACTTCGGCCTCGCCCAGCGGTGCGCCGTGGGAGTCGTGGGTACCGGCCTTGTTCGGCGAACCGAAGCCAATCACGGTTTTGCACATCAGCAGCGACGGTTTGTCGGTAACGCGGCGGGCTTCTTCAATCGCCGCCTTGATGGCGTCGCTGTCGTGGCCGTCGACGCCGCGCACCACGTGCCAGCCGTAGGCTTCAAAGCGCTTGGCGGTGTCGTCGGTGAACCAGCCCTCGACGTGGCCGTCGATGGAGATGCCGTTGTCATCGTAGAAGGCGGTCAGCTTGCCGAGCTTCATGGTGCCGGCCAGCGAACAGACTTCGTGGGAGATGCCTTCCATCATGCAGCCGTCGCCCATGAAGGCGTAGGTGTGGTGGTCAACGATGTCATGGCCCGGGCGGTTGAACTGCGCCGCCAGGGTGCGTTCGGCGATGGCGAAGCCGACGGCGTTGGCAATGCCCTGACCGAGCGGGCCGGTGGTGGTTTCGACGCCAGGGGTATAGCCGTATTCAGGGTGACCCGGGGTTTTGGAGTGCAGCTGACGGAAGTTTTCCAGCTCGCTCATCGGCAGGTCATAGCCGGTGAGGTGCAGCAGGCTGTAAATCAACATGGAGCCATGGCCGTTGGACAGCACGAAACGGTCGCGGTCAGCCCAGTGCGGGTTGGTCGGGTTGTGGTTGAGGTAGTCACGCCACAGGACTTCGGCGATATCCGCCATTCCCATGGGGGCGCCCGGGTGGCCGGATTTTGCTTTTTGTACGGCGTCCATGCTGAGTGCGCGGATGGCGTTGGCAAGCTCTTTACGAGAGGACATGTTTTACTCCAGGTCGGATTAAAAAAGCAGTCAAGTTTTCTATTTTCTCAGACTCCGTATTAAAACGGCAATCCCTAATGCCAAATGAGAGCGAGTTCACGACTTATTAGTACCAATCGGCCGATTTTCGGAATATCACTATTTCACACCGCGCTGACGTACACTAGGCTCTTGCAACCCGATTGTTTCAGCTAAAATTGCACGATCCCCTTGTTACTATCACAGGAAGATGGCTTCATGAAAATTCGTACTTCTTTGATTGCATTAAGCATTGCCACCTTGGTAAGCGGCTGTCAAAACCTCGATACCAATACCTTGATGCAGTCTGGCGCGCAGGCGTTTCAAGCGGCAACGCTGAGCAATGACGACGTGAAAACGTTAAGTGTAAAATCCTGCGCCGAGATGGACAGCAAGGCACAAATCGCGCCGGCCGACAGCACCTATGCCAAACGTCTGAATAAAATCGCTGCGGCGCTGGGTGACAATATCGACGGTACGCCGGCCAACTATAAGGTTTACCTGACGAAAGACGTCAACGCCTGGGCAATGGCCAACGGCTGTATTCGCGTTTACAGCGGGCTGATGGACATGATGAACGACAACGAAGTGGAAGGCGTACTGGGCCATGAAATGGGCCACGTGGCGCTGGGCCATACCCGCAAGGCAATGCAGGTTGCCTACGGCACCGTTGCACTGCGCACCGCGGCGGCGTCTACCGGCGGCATTATCGGCTCCCTGTCGCAGTCGCAGTTGGCCGATATCGGCGAAAAGCTGGTCAGCGCCCAGTTCTCGCAAAAGCAGGAAAGCGAAGCGGATGACTATTCCTTCGATCTGCTGAAAAAACGCGGCATTGACCCGAACGGTCTGGCGACCAGCTTCGAAAAACTGGCCAAGATGGAAGCCGGCCGTCAAAGCAGCATGTTTGACGACCACCCGTCCTCGGAAGCGCGCGCTCAGCACATCCGCGAGCGCATTGCGGCAGGCAAATAACCCCTGGGGCGAGGCCAGGCCTCGCCCTGTTTCAATACAGGGTTTTCTGCGGCGGGCCGGCAAAGGTCAATGGTCCGACGCGTTTCATCTCGACCTCCACCACCGACGGTCCCGGGTAGTTGATCGCTTCCGCCAGCACGCCGTTGAACTGCGCCGCATCGTCAACCTTCCAGGCCTTGATCCCCATCGCTTCCGCCACCTGCGCGAACGCCGGCGTATGCAGTTCATTGTAATACTGTCGGCCAGCGAAGTACTTGTCCTGAATACCGCGCATCACGCCATATCCGCCGTCGTTCATGATCAGCAACGTGATGTTGGCCTGTTCCTGTGCCATGGTCGCCAGTTCCCCTAGCCCCAGAGCCAGACCGCCGTCGCCCACCAGGCCGACCACCTTGCGCTGCGGATTGGCGACTGCCGTGCCGATCGCCATCGGCAGCCCCAGGCCAATCGCCCCGGCCAGCGAATGGATGTTGCACAACGGCGCCATGGCGCGGAACAGCCGACTGCCCCACACGCTGCCTGAAACGGTGATATCACGCACCAGCAGGCCGTCATCCGGCAGCGCGGCGGCGATGGCATCGTTCAACCTGACGTATTCGCCGGACTGCTGGCGCAATGCCGTCTCCGCTTGCTGCACCGCCGCGGCGATGTCTGCATCCCATGCGCTATCCACCCGGGCATGCGGTGCATAGCGGGCCGCCAAGGCGCTCAGCAAGGCAGCGCAATCACCGTTGATCTGTTCATCGGCCAGGTAGTTGCGGTTGGCCGCCGCCGGGTCGATATCAATCTGCACCAGCGGGCGCGGCAGCGGCAATGTCCAGGTGCGGGTTTCGTTGCTGCGCAACCGCGATCCGGCCACCAGCGTCAAATCACAGCGGTTGAGTATTTGTTCTATGCTCGGCGAATTATGGAAAGCGCGCAGACTGCGCGGATGGCTGTCCGGCAGAATGCCGCGCCCGTGGGTGCTGGAGATTACCACGACCCCGGCGTCCGCCAGTTGTTTCACCGCTGGCGCACAGGATAACGCGCCGCCCCCCAACCACAGCAGCGGACGTTTGGCCGCACGCAGGCGTTGGTAGAGTCGTTCGACCGCGGCGTCATCCGCCGCCGGCAGCGCTGGCGGCAACCGCGCCGGCGTCAGCACCGCGCTCGACACCAGGCTGCTTTGGATATCGATCGGGATTTCTACCGCCACCGGGCCGCACGGCACGGTCTGCGCCTGTTGGATTGCGCGCTGGATCACCGCCACCGCCTGTTCCGGCGAATTGACGCGATAGGCACCTTTCGAACAGGCGCGCAGGAAGCCCAACTGGTCTTTGGTTTCGTGTATAAACCCGGCGTCGGCATCAAGATAGGCTTTTTCCACCTGACCGGTAATATGCAGCAACGGAGTATTGGCATTCAGCGCTTCAATCATTGCCCCGACCGCATTACCGGCACCCGCACCGGTGCTGGTCAGCGCCACGCCCAGGCCAGAAAATCGACCATGCGCGTCTGCCATGGTTACCGCCCCGGCTTCGCCACGTGCCGGCACAAAGCGGATCGCCCCGCGCTGTCCGACGGCGTCGGCAATCGGCAGATTGTGAATCGAGATGATGCCGTATATCGCCGACACCGCGTAGTGCTCCAGAGTTCGGGCTATCGCCTCGCCTACCGTTATTTTATCGCTCATCATCTGCCTTCTTTTATGAGGGTATGCAAAAGTAATCATCTGTGCCAAGGGACGCCTAGTCGCTCCAGCGGTTGATCTGGTGGTTTAACGCCAGATACACGCTCTTCTGCTGCATATACGCCTTGATGCCGTGCAGCCCTTTTTCACGCCCCAGGCCGCTGTGTTTAAAACCGCCAAACGGCGTCGAGATCGAAAATGTCTTATAGGTGTTGATCCATACGGTGCCGGTTTCCAACTGCGACGCCAGCGCCATCGCCCGCGGAAAATCACGACTCCAGATGCCTGCCGCCAGTCCGTAAACCGAATCATTGGCCATTTCAATCAGCTGCGCTTCATCGTCGAACGGCATCGCCACCAGCACCGGGCCAAAAATTTCTTCCTGACACACCCGCGCTTCGTTATTCAACCCATCAATAATTGTCGGCAGGTAATAACTGCCGTTCGCCAGTTGCGGATCCGCCGGTATCTCACCGCCGATCAGCACTCGCCCGCCTTCCTGCTGCGCCAGCGCGACGTAATCGGCCACGCTTTGCCGATGGCGGGCATTGATCAGCGGGCCAAGGTGCACCCCCGGCTGCAACGGATTGCCGACACGCAGCCCGCTCGCCAGTTCGCACAGCCGTGCCAGCAACGGCTGATATAGCGAACGGTGCACGAACAGCCGCGAACCGGCGATGCACGCCTGCCCGGCGGAACTGAAGATGCCGTAGCAGATGCCGCGTGCCGCCTGCTCCAGATCCGCGTCTGCCAATACGATGGTCGGCGACTTGCCTCCCAGCTCCAGTGAGGTCGGGATCAGCTTTTCTGCCGCCACGTGCGCCAAATGGCGACCGGTGCTGGTACCGCCGGTAAACGAAATCTTTTTCACCAAAGGGTGACGCGCCAGCGCTTCGCCAATCACCGAACCTTTGCCCGGCAACACGCTGAGCAAACCGGCCGGCAATCCGGCCTGTTCAAACAGTTCCGCCAGCTTGAGCGCCATCAGCGGCGTCGCTTCAGCGGGCTTGAGGATCACCGCATTGCCCGCCGCCAGCGCCGGAGCCACTTTCTGCATTTCGCTGGCAATCGGTGAATTCCACGGCGTAATGGCGGCGATCACCCCCAGCGGCTGGTACTGGCTGAGCGTCATCACATCGTGGCTGCGCTGGGTGGGCAGTTCGCCCTCCATTACTTCACAGGCGGCGGCAAAATAACGTGCGGTGGCGGCCGCGCTGGCCACCAGCCCACGGGTTTCCGCCAATGGTTTGCCGTTGTCGCGGGTTTGCAATTGAGCCAACGGCTCCAACTGCTCGCCGATCAGCTCACTGACGCGATGCAGGATCGCCGCCCGCTGGTGCGGTAGTTGCTGCCGCCATTCAGGCGCACGCCAGGCGCGTTCCGCTGCCGCAACCGCATCGTTGACGTCGTCGAGGTTGGCCGCATGCAGTTCGGCATTCAGCGAACCGTCGGCCGGGAATCGCGATTGCATCAGTTCGCCGCGCCCTTCACGCCAGCGCCCGGCCAGGAAAATCTTTAACGTTTCCATGCTATGACTCCTACAGTTCGGCAGCTAGCAGCCGCCGTCGACCAAACGGCGGCAGGCTTGCACCGCGCTTAACGCCGCCAGCGTCGAGGTTTTCGGGTTACTGGCCAACGGATTGCCGCTCAGCAACATCTGGAATTCGCCAAAGCTTCCGCTGACCCGCAATTGATGACTGTTGTGCCGGGTATGCGGATCCACTTGCAAACGAACCCGGGTGGCATCCATCCCCACGCCATGCAGGGCAATGGTGGCGGCAACGTTGGCATTGGCCGGGAACAGCCGCGCCGCTTCGCGCGCCGAACCTTCAAAGAACACCCGCGCTTCGCTGACCGCATCCAGATCGAGGAGTTTTTCCGCCAGGCTGCCACGCCAACTGGCCGGGCTTTTGCTGGCCTGATAGGTCACGCTCTCCAGCCCGCCCTCGCGCGCCGATGCCAACCCGTCCATACCGGCGATGGCACCGGACAACACCCACAGCCGCCCATGGTAGCGTTGGCAGGCCTGCTGAATGCGTAGCTGCAGCGCCGCGTCCGCCAGCGCGCCGGTTGAAATCACCGCCAGCGTCCAGCCGCGCTGCACCACCGCTTCGCCAAATTCCGCCACCGCCTGCTGGCTGGCACACTCCAGCACCAGATCTGGTCGGCCGTCACATTGCGCGGGATCGGTCAGCGCCTGCACCCGGTCGCCATAGGCCTCGGCAATCGCCGCATGATGCGCCCCACGCGCCACGATCCACCCCGGCTCTACCCCTTGGGGCAGACGCGCCAGCACTTCCTTTGCCATCGCACCGTAGCCGATCATCATGATCTTTTTCATTGTCGCTCCTGCTTACAGATGTCGGTTGAAGCCGCCGGATACGTCCAGCGCCGCTCCGGTGGTAAAAGAGGCCATGGGCGACGCCAGGAACAGCAACGCCCGCGCCGGCTCCTGCGGTTTACCCAACCGTTTCATCGGGATGCCGCGCCGCTCGGCGATCGCCGCCGTCCACGCCTCCCAGCTTTGCTGCGGGTCGCTGCGCTCGGCAAAGCGGCGACGCCATTGGCCAGACTCCACCATGCCCAGCAGAATCGAATTCACCCGAATACCTTTGTCGACCAGCTGTTTTGACAACGTCAGCGTCATGTTCAGCAAGGCCGCACGCGCCGCCGAAGTGGCAATCATGTGCTCTTCCGGCTGTAACGCCAGCAGTGAGTTGACGCAGGTGACCGAGGCAATGTCCGAGCGCTCCAGCGCCGGCAGGAACGCCTGCAGCGGATTGATGACGCCAAACAGTTTCAGTTCGGCTTCGTGCAGCCAGGCCTCACGCGGCGTTTGCTCAAAATCGGCGACAAAGCCCTGTCCGGCGTTGTTGATAAGCATGTCGACAGCGCCGAAGCGCTGCATGACCGCGGCGGCAAATTGCGTAACCTGCGCAGCGTCCAGCACGTCGCAACGTGCAGCGACGATCTCCGCCTGTGGAAACGCCTCGCGCAGCTGCGCCAGCGCGGCGTCGAGCTTGTCCTGGTTGCGGCCGCAGAACGCCACCCGCGCGCCTTCCGCCAGCAACAGCCGCAGGGTTTCGAAACCAATGCCCGAGGAGCCGCCGGTCACGACCGCTACCCGTCCCTCTATCTGGAAATTCATGGTTGGATTGCCCTCGTAAATTCCTGCATATAACGGTTAAACTCCAACGGTGCGTCAAGGTAGCTGGCGTGTCCGGCACCGGTTATCAACCGCAGTTCGGCGTCCTGCCGTTGTGCCAGTTCGCGTGCCGCTGCCGGTGGTGTAATCCGGTCAACGTCGCCGCACCACACCTGCAACGGGCCGCGATAATGCATCAAATAAGCGCTTATATCGTCATTGGCCAACATCCAGGCGGCGCTGAGAAAACCGGGCGGATTGAGCTGCCGCATAGCGCTCTGCACCCAGGCAATGTCCTGCGGATGGGCATCTTCACGTAACAACGCCGCCGCCCGCCGTGCGCCGTAACCCTGCGGCCCCAGCGTTGCCATCATCTGCTGGCGCTGCTGATAAACCTGCCGACGTTTTTCCGCCGTTGTGCTGCCATAACCCTGAGCCGGATCCGCCAGCACCAGGCCGTTCAGACCATCCGGATAACCCGCCGCATAGGCGCTGCCAATCAGCGCGCCCAGCGAATGGCCGATCACCAGTGGCTGCGCCAGTTGCAGATGGTCGATCAGCGCTGCCAACGCGCGGGCGTAAGCGGCAGCATCTGGCTGACCGTTGGCCAGCGGCGCACTGCCGCCATAACCTGGCGCATCCCAGGCGATCAGCCGGTGCCCGGCAGTCAGGCGCGCATCGGTCAACTGCTTCACCCATGACGCCGAACCGGAGCTGATACCATGCAGCAGCACCACCGGTCGGCCTTGCCCGGTTTCGCGCCAGCTCAGCAGATGGCCGTTACAGTTCGCCTGTCGGCGTTCCGGCAATCCGTTCATCCGTTGCGCTTCACTTTCGACAGGGGATGGTCCGCCGGATAGGTCGGGATCTCCGGCTTGGCGGTGCCGAGCATCACGCACATCAGCGCTTCTTCTTCACCATGGTTAAACAGGCCACGATAAATGCCTGCCGGTACCGAAATCAGATCGCGCTCCTTCAGCACGGTTTCGTAATACTCCTCGCCGTCCTGAATCATCAGCGTGATGCTGCCTTTCAGCATGAAGAACACTTCTTCCACGTCGTCGTGCAAATGCAGCGGCCCTTCGCATTTTGACGGCAACACCATGGTCGAGAAGGTGAAGTTGCCCGCTGGCACGGTGTTGACGTCGCTGGCGACGCCGGTTGCACCGGTGCCGATGTAGCGCATCTGCGCACGGCGGTATTTGGCATCGAAATCAGCCTGGAACTTCAGCGCGTTCCAGTCATATTTACGACCTTCAAAACGGGCGATGCGTGATTCCACCCAGTTCTCCATGGTCATATCCTGCGGCTTTATCGCGGTTTTTTGCTCAATCTGTGACATGGTTTCACTCCTTAATTACGTGGCTCACTCAGTATTTCTTCAGTAACGGCAGCAGAATGATGCAGCCGACAAAGGCCATCACCACCAGGAACAACAGGCCGTTATCCATGTTGCTGGTAGCGGCGATCAACGCCCCCATCAGCACCGGTGCCAACGCGCCGGCAAAATTGCCCAATCCATTGAAAATGCCGCCGGCGGTGGCGCTCACCTTACTGCTGGTCGCCTTTGCCAGCAGGGCAAAAATGTTCGGCGCGCCGGCGCCCCACATGAAGGTGCTGAACGCCATGGCGGCAATCACGCTGTAGGTGCCGTGCAAATGCAGCACCGCCGCCAGCCCCAGCCCTGCGCCACCCAGCGAGAAAAAGCAGGCCAGCGCGCGGCGATCCAGCTTGTCCGACAGCCACGCCCCCAGCACTTCGCCCAGCAGCATGGCGATAAACGGCAGCGAAGACAGATAGCCGGCGTGTTCCAGATGAATGCCTTTGCCCTTGATCAGATAACTCGGCAGCCAGCCGTTCATCCCCCACAGGTAGGTGAGGAAGGCGATATTGAACAGGCAGATCATCCAGAAATGCGGATTGCGCAGCAGTTCACGGCGATGCTGTCGGCGCTCTGCCGGCAGGGTTTGCTGCATTTTTTCCGCCCGTTGCACCTGCAAATGGCGCAGGCCGAACAGCACCAGCAGCATCACCGGCAGCGTCAGAAACGCCATAAAGAAGAAGGTGGCCTGCCAGTTGAAGGTGTTGAGAATAAACAACGTGACCGGGAAGCCAAGCGCCGCACCGAGCGGCGTCCCCAGCAGCCACAGCATGGTGGCACGTGCCTGCAAACGCTGGGGAAAAGCCTGGCGGATGATGGCGTAGGCCATCGGCAGCAACGGCCCTTCGGCAATGCCGAGCAGGATGCGCAGCGTCATCATGGTGTGATAAGAGCGCGTCAGCCCCATCAGTACCATCAGCACGCCCCAGACGATCATCATGCCGACCAGCACCTTGGTCGGGTTCAGCCGATCGCCGATGCCGCTCAACAGCATCGACGAAAAGCCGTAGGAAAACAGGAAGGCGCTCATCAGCAACCCAAGGCGCGTCGGATCAAAACTGATGCCCAACGCCTGCTGGAATGCGCTGTCGGAAAACAGCGCCGCAATGCTGATCTTGTCAAAAAATGCCAGCAATACGCAGGCAAACAGCGCCATCGGCACCGACCAGCGCACCCGCTGCGGCTGATTTTCGACAACGGTTTCCCCCACCCGACCATCGCGGGCGTCAATGTGTTGCGTAGTCATGAAACGCTCCCGGTGTTCCCAGGCCTGCCCGCGATGCCGTAGTGGACGGGCACCTTCCTCATGGCTTAGCCGAGGAGGCGCGTGGCCGTCTGGACGTTACGCGACAGGCAGCGGGGAATTATTTCAACGCCATCAGAGAAAATTCCGCATCCGCCAATTGCTGCGGCTCCAGTACTCGACCGCTGGCTAACCAGCGTTTGCCGAGCTTGATGGCGCGCGCATCGTTGAATGCCACCATTTGCACCAGTTGCCGATCGGCATTCAGGGTAAAAAACAGCTGAGACTGCGGCGTGCGGCGCACCACCTGATGCACCCCACCGGTTGGCACGCCAAGGATCTGAATATTGGCATCGTATTGATCCGACCACAGCCAGGCCACGTCGTCGTATGGCGCGGTAGCGGCATCCAGCATGGCGCAAGCGGTGCTGATCGCCTGGTTTTGTGCATAGGCCCACGACTGCAGACACAGGCCGAGCGTCGGATGGCGCGCCACGTCGCCGGCGGCGAAAATCGCCGGGTGGCTGGTACGCCCCTGTCCGTCCACCACAATGCCGCCCTCAATCTGCAACCCGGCGCTGCGGGCCAGTTCCAGGTTCAGTTCCACACCAATGCCGACAACCACCAAATCAAACGGCCGTGCCGCACTGACGGCGCTGCCCAGCCACGCCGCGCCGTCGCGCTGTGTCAGCGTTATCTCGCCACAGCCGCAGTGCAGGGTAACGCCCTGCCGCTGATGCAGCTCCAACAGCGCCTGCGATACCTCGACGCCGACGCTGCGCATGCACAGGGCCGGCTGGCGTTCGAACACCGTCACTTCCACGCCGAGCTTGCGCGCCGAGGCGGCAATTTCCAGCCCGATCCAGCCACCGCCGACAATCGCCAACCGGCGGCACCGTTGCAGCGCCTGGCGCAGCCGCGCTGCGTCATCCCACGAACGCAGCGTCATCACCTGTGGCTGTGCGGCCCAGCGGGCATCCGGCAGGCGTGGTCGGCCACCGGTGGCGATCAACAGCTGTGTGAAACGCAGCCGTCGGCCGTCGCTGAGCGTTACCGTCTGTGCCGCCGCGTCAATCTGCTCGGCGCGTAGTGGGCGATACCAGTCGATGTTCAGCGCCGCCACCGCCGATTCACTGAACAAACGGCTGAGCGGCGGGTTACCGTCCAATAGCGCCGCCTTGGACAGTGGCGGACGTTCATAGAAGTCATAGGGTTCGTCACTCACCACCGACAGCCGGCCGGTGTAACCGCGATCGCGCAGCGTTTTCGCCGCCCAGCCGCCAGCCTGTCCGCCGCCGACGATCACTATGCCCGCATCAAGCATCTGGCTCATAATGCATTCACCGGTTTGTGCTGGCGGCGGGTATCATGATCGATCCCCCCTTCTACCGCCCATTCGGTAAATGACACCAGCGAATGCTCCAGTTCACGCGGCTGCCAGTTTTCCGTCAGAAAATCGTCGTTGGTGTAATACTCAAACGCACCGCCGGTCGGGCTATTGACATACCAGAAATAGGCGGAAGAAATCGGGTGTCGGCCGGGGCCGATAAAAGTGCTCCATTGCTGTTTGTTCATCGCCAACCCGCCGCCGATCACTTCGTGAATGTCACGCACGGTGAATGCCACATGGTTGAGGCCACGCGGCCGATTGGGCAATTTCAGCAGGAACAGGTTATGGTGGCCGCCACGCGGTTGTGTACGTAGAAAGACTGCGCGATCGATATAGCGGTCAGACACCTGGAAGCCCAGCAAATCGCAGTAGAAACGCTCGGTGGCCACCAGATCCTCGACAAAGAACACCACGTGGCCGATGTTGATCGGCTGCGCCTGCGCATAGACCGGGCTAGGCTCATCAATGCGCCGCACGTCACCCCACTGGTTGATCGGCGACACCGGCAGCGAGACGTCGCGCTGCTGGCTGACGATAATGCGCAACGTCATGCCGTTTGGATCGCGACACTCCAGCGCGTCATCCAGTTGGCGAAAGCCCGGCTGCTGCGCCAATCTTGACGCCAGCGCCGCCAGCTGCGCCGAGTCGGCCACGCCCCAGGTCATGCGGCGCAGCGTAGAGCCGGTCTCGAACGCCGGCGGCAGTTCGCTGCTCGCCAGTGGGTGCAACGCCACGCGGGCGCCGCTCAGCGTGGTGAACTCTGCGCCATTACCGGCGCTGGCCAGGCCGAAGTCTTGCATGAATTTTGCGCACGCGGACGGATCTTCCACGCCAAATTCCAGTTTTTCGATACCGATTACGCTCATTTTTTCTGCCTCACGTTCTCGCTGAATGCGGTTTTCAGGCACGATCGCCCCCCGGCCCCTGTGCATCAGGAACCTCATCCCTACCTGAGTAAATAAGTGTTATCCGGCGTTGGCCTGCGGCGCGGCGCCGAGGAAACCGGAGATCTTTTCCGCCGCGTCACGAACTTCCATCCGCAGCCGTTCGCGATCCGCCGTCGGGATCTGATCGAACGGCACCATGATGCTCACCACCGCTTCCACCCGCTGTTCACGGTTGAAAATCGGATAAACGATCGACGAAATGCCGTGACGGAAAAACGATTCGCCAATTACGTAGCCTCGCGCTTTATCCTGCTGCACCATCTGCCACAGCGCTTCGCGACTGGTCGGCGCTCCCGGCGCGTTGTACGGCAGGGTTTCATCCGGGTACAGCAGGTCAAATTCGGCGCGCGAGGTGCTGGTCAGCAACATGCGGCCCAGCGAGGTCTGATGCACCGGCAGGCGAGTACCGACGCTGACCTGGTTGATCTGCGAACCGGCGGCGCTGACGCGGGCAATGTAGATCACGTCGCGCTCATCGCGGATCGCCAGATGACTGCTGCACTGGCTACGATCGCGCAACTGTTCGATCACCGGCTGTCCGGCCTGCGCCACGTCCAGCGACGCGATGTATTCAAAACCGAGCCGCAATACCTTGATGCCTAACGCGAAGGTGTTGGTACGCGGGTTACGCTCGAGGAAGCCCAGATGCTCCAGCGTTTGCACCACGCGATAGGCGGTAGCCTTGGGCATGTCGACCAGGCGATGTAATTCTGCAAAAGTCATTTCCTTGTGCTGCTCGCCAAAAGCCAGCAACAGCTGCAAACCGCGATCCAGTCCCGGGATCAGATACTTACACGCTTGTTCGTCTGCCATGCTCGGATCCTTATCTTTCGCCTTGACGCGATTAGTTGAATACAAAGCCGCCGTTGACCGGCAACAGTTGTCCGGTGACAAAGTCCGCCAGCGGTGACAGCAGGTACAGCACGCTGCCGGTGACGTCGTCAGGATGCTGTGCGCCAGGTAGCGCACGGCCCTGCTCGTACAGCTGGTGACGTTCGGCTGGCACATATTCGGTGGCTTCAATCCGCGTCAACCCCGGCGCAATGGCGTTGACGCAGATCCCCTGCTCACCCAGCTCACGCGCCATCGAGCGGGTCATGGAAATGATTGCCCCCTTGCTGGCAACGTAGGCCATCAGGCGTGGTGCGCCCCACAGGGCGGTGTCTGAAGCCACGTTGACGATTTTGGCATGCGGCCGCTGCGCCAACAGCGGCACCGCTGCCTGACTGACCAGCCAGGTACCGCGCACGTTGACTTGCATTACTCGATCCCACAGATCGATATCGTATTCCATCATGGTTTTGCCGCCGACCCCGGTCGCCAGCGCGCCGTTGTTCACCAGCCCATCCAGCGCGCCGCCCTTGGCTATGGCGTTGAATGCGCCGCCAATCGAGGCTGGATCGGCCAGATCGAACGCCTGCACTTCTACCTGCGCGCCTTGTTCACGCAGCTTTGCTGCGCCGGCGTGCAGCTCATCTGCCAGGATGTCGCACATCACCACGCTGGCGCCAGCCTTGGCGATGGCCTCGGAAAAACTGCGCCCCAGCCCGCGCGCGGCACCGGTCACCACAATGCGTTTACCGCTCAGCAGGCCATTCACTGCGCGGCCTCCAGCTCATTGAGTTGCACCAGCTGCTTTTGCGCTTCTTTTTGCATCATGCGGCGCAGGCGAGAAAGCCCAACGTCGTGCTGATACAGATACTCACGGCCGCGCGCGTTCGGCGCCATGTTTTCCAGCACGATGCGATCCTGTTCCAGCACGTCCCAATGCAGCTGCTCCAGCCGGTTGCGGTACATGAAACGCCACAGCGAACGCTGCCAGTCCTGTACCTTGCGGATGCGCCAGAAGAATACCCGGCAATGATCCTTGTCTTCCGGCACCACCATGCCGATGATCCAGAAATGCCCACCCGGCCCGAAACGCTTTTTGTAGGGGATCGACAGACGCATCCAGTACGCGCCGCTGTTGCCAAATTCCACCCAGTCAAAATTGACGCCGATCTGGCCGTTTTTCTTGAAAATAAAGCCGCTGTCGGTGGGTTCCAACGCCATATCGGCCTTGCGATCGCCTTCCGCCATCGAATGCGAGGACGAATGCAGGTAAGTGCCGTGCATCGGATCCATGACGTTTTCCAGCGCGTATTGATAATTGCAGTCCCAGCTGGCGGTACACAGGAAGTTGCTGTACGACTCGTCATCGGCCAGTTCCTGCGGGAACACCAGTTCGCAGGGCTGTTGGTCGGCGGTGACGCCGAAATAGAGAAATATCGCACCGTAGGCCTCTTTGGCCGGATAGGAACGCAGGCATTTTTGCCCGACCAGCGGACAGCGATCCACCGCCGGAACATCCTTCACCGTACCGTCGCCGCCAACTTCCACGCCGTGATACCAGCAGGCAATACGATCGCCGAGATTCCAGCCCATCGAAAGCCGTGCGCCACGGTGCGGGCAGCGATCTTCCAGGGCATGGATTGCACCTTCGCCGTCGCGCCACAGCACGATTTGCTGCTCCAGGCGGGTGATGCCCAGCGGATTATTACCCACTTCCCAGCTCGCCAGCACCGGATACCACATGCCGCGTAACCCCTGGTCAAGATAGTCTTGCACGGTCTGCGCGGAGGATGTTGTGTTTGCTGTCATTGTCTTCTCCCTGTGCTGCTCAGAAACCATTAACCTGAAGGAACTCACGGAACCCTGCTTCACTCCAGGGCTGACCGTTACGATCGAACAACCGGCGCTGGTTGAGCGCGCTGACAATCTGATCCAGCTGTTCCGCACCCGCATCAAAGATCTGTTCCAGCGCCGCAACCAGAGCGGTTTCAAAACCGTCCGGTACCCGGGCGCGGGTTTGCCAGATAACGTTCTGATACTGGCCCGGCTGATGGATCTGGCCGTTGCCGCCCTCCCGCGCCGGGATCACCTGTTGGGTGTCCGGCAGCCAGGGATTGAAATCGGTGATGTGCTGCATGGGTTACTCCTCCTCGATAAAGGTGATCTGGATCCGATCGTCGATCACCCGGGTGGGAAAGGTGTGCAGATCGCGGCCGCCGGGTTCGCGCAGGCACTTGCCGGTGCGCACATCGAATAGCGCCTCGTGCAGCGGACATTCGACCTTGCCGTCATCAACAAACCCCTGACTGAGCAAGGCATAGGCGTGTGGGCAGACATCTTCCAGCGCGTAATATTGGCCGTCGATCAGATAAACGCCGATCTCTTTCCCGTCAACCGTCGCCGAGTAAGGGAAATCTTCTTTTACCTGCGATACTTCGCACACGTTCTTCCAGCTCATTGCTTCGTTCCTCTATCTGATTGTTTCATATATGAAACTCAGTTTATTATTTAATACAGCCACTATAGGTCTGGCGAAACTTTCGTCAAGCGAGCAACGCGGTAAAAGTTAATGGTTGGTTATTTAAAAGTTACAAATGAGGTGGCGATCACGAAAAAATGCACCGGTATGAAAAAACTATCAATAGCCTGTGTTTCATGGCAGAAATATGATTAAAAACGCGTTGATTTGCACCGTAACCTACGCGTAAAAGAGCTATCCCAAGGGGTAATCCCCCATCAATTTAACAATAAACTCACATTTAACGGCCAGCATCTGCCTGTTTTCACCCTACGACGGCGACAGGCTGGTTTTTTGCTGTCTGAAGTCGTGATCTTTTTGCTACAGGAGCCTGTATGGAACGCAGGGTGCAACAACGTCAACGCTGGTTCGGGGTGGTCGCCCTGCTGTTGCTGATCGTTATCGCCTACGCCGATCGGGTCAATATCGCCGTGATGCTGGTCAATCCCGACTTCCTGCATCACTTTCAGCTCGACGGCAGCCGTGTGCATCAAGGGATGTTGATGACGGCGTTTCTGCTCGGCTACGGGGCTTCCGCCATGTTGTTGACGCCGTTTCTGGAAACCTTGATGGGCTATCGCCGTGCATTGACGTTGAGCATTCTGCTATGGGCGTTGCTCACCGCCGCCTCGCCGCTGGCCGGTTCGCTGTTGCTGTTGCTGGCGGTACGCGCGCTGCTTGGCGCCAGCGAAGGGCCGCTGTTTTCGCTGAAAACCATGTACGTCGGCGATCGCTTCGCCGCCGATGAACGCGGCAAGCCCAACGCGGTCAGCGCGCTAGGGGTATCACTGGGGTTGGTGATCGGTTTTCCACTGGTGAGTTTTCTGATGGCGCACTTTGGCTGGGCAATGTCGTTCTATCTGCTGGCGGCGCTCAATCTGTTACTGGGGCTGACGCTGGTACGGTTGTTTATCCGCCCGCCCCTGCGGCGGCAGCCTGCTCCTGCGGCCGCAAGACCTGCGGCGTTGGCGCGCGTCTGGCAGACCTTCGTGCTGGCCTGGCGTACGCCGATGCTCGGCTGGATCATGCTGATCGAGATCGCCACCCTCAGCTATCTGTGGGGCTCCAGCTCCTGGCTACCGGCCTATCTGACCGATGAGAAAGGATTTTCCATCAGACAAATGGGATGGCTGGCATCGCTGCCGTTTGTCGTCAGCATCGCCTCAAAATATCTGGGTGGCGTGCTGCTCGATGCTATCCGCCCCTATCAGGCGCCGTTGATTTTTGCCTTTGGCGGCGCGGCAACCGCGCTGTGCATCTATGGCGTCATGCATAGCCAGCAGCTCGGGTGGATCGCGTTTTTTCTGTTGATGGCCAACGCCTGCTGGGGCGTGCAGGGCGCGGCAATCCCCACGCTGCTGCAATACTATGCCCAACCGCAGGCGGTGGGCAGCGCCTATGGTCTGATTAACGGCATCGGCAACCTGTTCTCGGCATTTGTGCCAATGATCATGGGAATGGTGATGGCCAGTCAGGGCAAGGTTTCTTCGGGGTTTACGGTGCTGATCGCGTCGCAATTGCTGACGCTACTGGCGGGGGGAGTGCTGTTCAGCCGCATGCTGCTGACGCGTGCGGCCTCACGGGCCTGATAGCGCGCCCGCCATGATGGCCGAGCGCCTGTTATCACCGTAGACCGGGATTCAACGGCCCTTTTTCTTACGGCCCGGCTGGGTAAAACGCTTGCGCGCAGCCGGACTGCCGCTCGGCTTGTCGGCAGTTCTCTGCACGTTGCCGCTGCTGGCAGGTTTTTTCACCGCCGGTTTGGCTTTTTTAGTCGGTTTGGCTTCCGAACTGGAATCTTCAATTAGCTTGAACAGCTCAACCAGTTCATCGTCGGTCAGGTCACGCCATTCGCCCAACGGCAGACCGGCCAGCCCGACGTTCATGATGCGGGTGCGCTCCAGCTTGGTCACTTCATAACCGAAGTGTTCGCACATGCGGCGGATCTGGCGGTTCAGCCCCTGTACCAACACGATGCGGAAGACAAACGGCGCGACCTTCTTCACCTTGCATTTCTTGGTCACGGTACCCAGCATCGGCACGCCGGCGCCCAAGCCGTGGATGAACTCATCGGTGACCGGCTTGTTGACGGTAACCAGATATTCCTTTTCGTGATCGTTGCCGGCACGCAGGATCTTGTTCACCAGATCGCCGTGGTTGGTGAGGAAGATAAGCCCCTGGGAGTCCTTATCCAACCGCCCGATCGGGAAGATGCGGGTGCTGTGGTTGACGAAATCGACAATGTTGTCTTTCTCGCCATCTTCCGTGGTGCTGACTACCCCCACCGGTTTGTTCAACGCGATAAAGATCAGGTTGTCTTCATTGCGCGGTTCGATCAGTTGGCCGTTAACCTTGACCACGTCACCGGGGAAGACGCGATCGCCAAGCGCCACGCGCTTGCCGTTGATAAAGACGTTGCCTTGCTCGATATAACGATCGGCATCGCGACGCGAGCAGATGCCGCTTTCGCTGATATATTTGTTAAGACGTATAGATGGTTTGCCCAGCATGCTTTCTCCGTACGGCCCTGACCTGACGGCTCAGGGCCTTGAGCTGATACTGTTTTGGTCGCTTACGGCTGCTTTTTCGCTGCCTGCAGATACAGCATCTCCAGCCCCAGCGTCGCCGCCGCCAGCGCAGTGATTTCAGACTGGTCGTAGGCCGGTGCCACTTCTACCACGTCCATGCCGACAATGTTCAGCGACTGCATGCCACGCACCAGCTTCAGCGCACGATCGGAGGTCAGGCCGCCAATAACCGGCGTACCGGTGCCCGGAGCAAATGCCGGATCCAGACAGTCGATGTCGAAGGTCAGATACACCGGCATGTCGCCGACGATCTGTTTGATCTGGGTCAGCAGATCGTCCACGCCGCGATCGTTCACCTGCGCCGCATCCAGCACGGTAAAGCCGTTGTCGTGATCGAATTCGGTACGAATACCGATCTGCACCGAATGGTGCGGGTCGATCAGACCTTCGTTCGGCGCATGGAAGAACATGGTGCCGTGGTCATATTGGCTGCCATTGGCGTAAGTGTCGGTGTGCGCATCGAAATGCACCAGCGCCATTTTGCCGAAATGCTTGGCGTGCGCGCGCAGCAGCGGCAACGTCACGAAATGGTCACCGCCAAAGGACAGCATGCGCTTGCCGGCCTTCAGCAGTTTTTCCGCATGCGCCTGCAATTTGTCGCTCATGTCCTGCGCATCGCCAAAATTGAATACGATGTCACCACAATCGACGACGTTCAGCCGGTCGCGCAGGTCAAAACTCCACGGCCAGCGGTGACCTTCCCATGCCAGATTGGTCGATACCTGACGGATCGCCGCCGGGCCATGACGGCCGCCGGCACGGCCCGAGGTCGCCATATCGAAAGGAATGCCGGTGATAACCCACTCTGCATCGCTGTCATAAGGCATGAAATTCAGCGGAAAGCGCAGGAAACCAAAGGCGTTGGACACTAAAGAATTATCGGGCTGATGGCCTAGAGTACTCATATTAAACCCTCATAGTTCAACGGATTGCCTGTTGTGAAAGCGCACAGGCCGGAGCAAAAAAAAAATCCCTCCCGCGTCGTTAGCCCGACGAGAAAGGGATCTATTCAAAATCTTTTGGCACTGCTGATGGCGCAGATTATCGCCGTATTTTCGCCAGGCTTCAAGCCTGCTGCGCGCTGAGTTTTTACTCGTCGTTAGCCAGTATAGAAGAGGACGATGACAGCGGGTGTTATTGCGCGTAATTACCTGAATGGTGCTGGCCAGAGAACACCCCATGGCATCGGCGGCGTTTAATATCATTCGTCTGTTAGATGATGACATTGCTGATATCGACTGGCTGGTCGTGTAACAGCAGTCGGTGAACGTGCAACAAATTGCGGGAACAGAGTTTTAACGTTGGCGGATACCGCGTTCGCAGATAATGAAAACACTGATGTTGGCCACTAAACGCCCTGCCCGTCACCGTTAACCGTAAATTACAGGTGAAAACTTGCCAAACCCACACCTGGCTTCTATGCTCAGAAATTAATAGGATTTGGAATACTTGGTCCAGCCTATCTGTAAGCGGAATTACCTGTTAGCCTATAGCATAATCAGCGCAACGGCAGTTGTGTTACCTGTCGTACATTCTGTAAATAGTGTATCTGCTACTTTCTTTGCCGTAATTCCATCAGTTTCTTCGGCGGGATAACGTGAGATACGAACGAATATTATTTGAACAATCGCATGATACCAAACGCAGTGCGTCTGCAATAAACCACAGAATCTGACATCAAAAATAGAATTCATACGGTCTCGAAAAATTGAAATATAAAAAAATACCATCACCTCGCATACACGTTATTTTTAACCTGATGACAGGAAAGCTGACGCCTGGAGAAATATGGAAGCAAACAGGCTACCGGATTAAATTTATGATGCGAACCGCGTATTATTATCGTCCTACTCTCAATATGCTAGGGTACCTTTCTCAACGCGCGGATTTTGAACAATTGCTTAATGCACAAGTTACGTTACCCAGTAAACCTCACCGCCAGTATCTAACTTTAGGATTAACAGCAAATCAACGTGCCGCCGCAATAGTTGATCACTATCGGTATATCGACGAGTTACCTGATCCGCAATTCGCCAGAGCGTTTATTTCCACCGAGGAAGTTATTTTGTTGCGCTTGACGGGGAAAGACATGGCGTGTTTCACGCTTTCAGCCTCCTGCGCGCAAAAAGCCGATCGTGAAGGAGAAACGACGCTGTGGCTGCGTGACAATGAGGGTCTGTTGCTGGCCAGCCTGACATTTAATGTCAATCAGGTAAAGGAAGGAAAACGCCTAATAATCGGCGGACTACAGGGGCCAAGACGACACGTACCGCACGAGGTGATCAAGGATGCAACACGCACCTGCCACGGCCTTTTCCCAAAAAGGATCCTGATGGAGTTTATCTGGCTGCTCGCATCCCGCACTTCTATCAACGCTATTTATGGTGTAAGCAATAACGGACATGTTTTCCGTGCGTTGCGTTACCGCTTGAGCAAGGGCCGTCATTTTCATGCTAGCTATGACGAGTTCTGGGAGTCGCTTGGGGGCGTGAGGGTGAATAAACGGCTCTGGCTTTTGCCCCCCCAGCCGGAACGCAAGCCCTTGGAAAGCATACCGAGTAAGAAACGAGCCGAATATCGCCGCCGCTTTCAACTGCTGGACAGTATGGCTGAACAGATGAAGGTATATTGAGGATTGGAGATTGGGTGACTGATCTGCTGATAGACTGGTGAAAGTACAGTTGCTGTTACGCTACCAGCAGTCAACACACGGGACCAGAACGCAGGGGCCATATAAATATAACAGCGAGCTACCAAGTGGCAGCAAGTCGCTGAAATGATGGCCCATTTTAGTTAGCCGCCACAATCTTTATTATTTTTCATATGTGCCATCAAACGGTACGGTGTGTCCGCATGAGGATCGACACCCTGTCGAAGAAACGTCAATGCGAGAGCCGGTAACGTTCATATTTATCGTACATTTCTCATCCTTCCCTGCGACGACAGGAGCAAAGGTATATTTTGCGGAGGTACCTTTCAGTGGCGCAATGAACGAGATCAAGCAAGAATTATAGGTAGGCACGCTTCCGTCGGTAGATATGCTAACGGCTAGTTTTCCCCGGGGAAGCAACACGCTGTCAATAAACCATGACTTTTTGGAAAAGGTCCCCGTAAGATGTTGTTGATCATATCCTGAACTCAACTCGATATAACGGGCCCGATAGCTCTCGAAAAGGCAGCTCGCCACCTGGCCGCCCGAACCGTGGCATTTATTCCTTTTCGCCAGCCAAGCCTGCTGGCTCTTTTTCAATGCAACAGCATCGACGCCAGGTGATTTACTGACGGCCTTATAAAGCTCGGCCATAGTGTTATCTAACTCCTCCATGCCATAGTCGGTGGCATTACACAGCGCCTCTTCAACAGGCGTCGTTGTTTTTGTACAGTCAATCCCCGGATCTATCGGCACGAAGGCATAGGAAGAAACAGACAGTGAAAATAATGCCAAGCCAAAAACAAGGGAATAATTCATGGTATATAATTTCCTTTTGCCGCCTTCTTTTTGGTGAGTCAGAAGACGGATAGCCAAATAATATATCACTGCTATTGAAGACGGATTGGAACCATTTCCTCCGCGCCGCTTCCCCTTAACCAAATTAAGCCTTAGGGAAGCCTGGCGACGATGAAAGCCGTTTCATATTGATGGTTCGGGTATTGCGTATTCACACGCTGAGAAAAGGCCTGTTTTGTTATTCTGTGCCGATAAGTGTCATGTAATAAAAGCAGGAATTCTTTTGATTGCGCCGTTGTATCAATGGGGATCCGTTTGTAAATAGGGTCTTGTTCTGTTTGTCTGACGAGTTTATCGAACCAGATACTAAAGGGTTTATCTTCAACGGCAGCCACCACACGAGGGTCCTCCTGGCTGACGCAGCCTTGAAGCAGCAAAATACTAAATAAAAAGATAACCAAAGCGGTCACGCCATGTCGTTTGCATTCACTTTTCATATCTTCCTCATGATTTGCAACAGCTACTCTCCAACACAAAGCAGCGTCGTCAGCAAGTTAAACATCTTTCTCACCAGAGCCTGAGACTTACGGGCATAACGCTCTGCGCACAGCCATGCGCCTCTGCCGTCACTAGGCTATTCTGACGAATGGCTGTTTGAGTGCGAAATCGCTTCAGGGAACGACCATCATCAGAATCGCCACTGAACCCCCGCCGTCAGCCCATTATCCTGATAGTTTTTTGATAGCAGGCCAGTATAACTGAGTGATACATCCAGCGTTTTTCCCACATTAACTTGCGCGCCTGCCTTCATTACCATGCCGTCGCGTGAGGCTGCGACCGTGGCGGTATTGAAGGTGGCGTCAGTGCCAGCAAAGCGCAAACCGACTTCGCGGTCAGTATCGTTGTACTGATGCTGCCAGCCCAGTTCGCCCCGCAGCGTAACGGCGCTGTCTTTACCGCTGCTCCAGCGTTTGTCAGCTCGCATACCCAGGGTGGATAGCGTTGCGCTGGTGCTCTGGCTGTCTGCTGACAGCGCAGCTGCGCCGCCACTTTCGGCCATATTATCGCTGCGATAATTCACCCATGCCAGGTTGGCAAATGGCTCCAGATTAAACCAGGAATTATCCAAACGGTAAGCCGCTTCCGCGAATATCTGGCCGGTTCCCGCGTTATAACGCGCTTTGGCGTTATCAGACTGGCCGTAATAGCCGATTCCCCGTGAGGTTTCAATCCGGTGCCAGGTATAGGCACTACCGGCACGCAGATTCAGTTTGTCATAGGCTTTGCCAGCATAGACGGCCAAATGATAGTTATCACTGTCGGCAGAGGCACCGTCTGCGTGCAGTGAGGTGCGGGTGTAACCGGTAGCCAGGCCCAGACGCCAGCGATCGGCCAGTTCATTATCTGCACCGAGCAATACCCCAAAGGTTGAGTCGTGGAAGCCCGTGGCATTCTCATTGCCGCTGGCGTGTTGCCAGTTGCCCAACAAACTGACCCAGGCACCGCCCTCGTCTTGTTTTATCTCGCTGCTGTCCGCTGCCCCCTGAGTCTGGCGTAAACGCCCGTTAAGCGTATCGCGAACATAGCGACTGTTATTCACCAGCGCGGAGGCGATGTCCGCGTGGACCTGTCCGGATAATTGACGATACGCCTGTCGCGCCAGCTCCGCAGAAGGGGCCATCAGCAAGCTTTGATACACCGGGTTAGCAGCCGGCAGGCGTTCAATTGCCGTGGCCAGATTACGTTGATTGGCGGTGGTTGCGACATCCGCAAAACGCGTTGCGCTACGTTGTAAACCCAGGGAGACACTATTGACCTGATAGGTCAGATCGGGGGTTAAAAATGGTCCGGTTTCGGCAGGGCCAAACTGTCCGGTGACGCCTTGTGCGGCAGTGAGCACGGTATAACGCTGCGCCAGGATATTGCCTGAGGGGGATGTTGAAGCCAACAGGTTTTGACCCGTTTGCGGCATCACCGCAATTTCGCCACCGTTCAGGGTAGCCTGGCCATTGACCTGCAGCAGATCGCTACGCCCGGCCTCGACTTCCGCCAGATAACGGGAGCCATTTTCCAACGTTAAATCGTTATCAATCGTCAAGGTACCGATGGAATTGCCGGGTGCAACCGCCCCCCCTTTATTTGCCGTCAACGTGCCGATATGCCCACTACCGCTGACCAGACCACCTTCATTTACCCTCGTAGCGCCGGACGCCTTACCGTTGGCAATAAACACCCCGTCAACCGCGACATCACTGGCTAATGCACCGGTGTTAGCCAGTTGTAATGCGGCAGCCTGGGAAATTTGCGTCTGGCCGGTGTAGTCATTTTGTCCACTCAGCGTCTGCTGGCCGCCGGCGATAGTCAGGCCGCCTTTATGATGCTTCCCGTCAGGATTGCCGAGGGCAACGTCGGTGATACGACCAGAAAAGTTATCCCTGGCCTGGCTCAATACCAGCGTTCTGTCCCCCAGCGTGACCACGCCATTGCCGCTTAAGCTACGTATGGTGGCATTGTTCATGCTATTTGGTACGCCCCACGACGAATTGGCATTGCCGTGCTTGGAAATGTCAAACCAACCGTTATTTTCCAGCGATGCCGAGTAGGCGATGCTGCCGGGGCCGGCGAGATATAACACTGCGCCTCTGCTCACCCGGGTGACGCCGGTATAGGTGTTGATGCCGGTCATGTTGACCACCACGTCCGGCATCAGCGTTAGGTCGCCGGCGCCGGAGATGGAACCCGCCAGCCCCAGATAGCCTTTTCTTCCGTTAGGAGCAGCCGAGGGGTCGCCCTTGGGGGGAACCATCTGATTTCCCATTTGGCTGGTCACGCGGTTAAGGTGCAATCCGCTACCGTTGGCATCGGTTGAAAAATTATCAGCGCTGACGAAGAAGGGAGTAAACCCTGTTAGCTGGTTTTGTAAATCGTACATCACTGAATAGTTACGGAAAAAACCAAGCCCCAAGGTAATGTTCCAAGTCTTGTCATCACTGCCATTCTTGTCGACATCCAGGATTTCCTTGTCATTTTTATTGGTGAGGATGACGCTGGGACCCACATTATTACCATTACTATCAAGTGGTTGTAGTGATATCTCTGTAATGTTACTTACTTTATAACCGTCTTTTGTATTAACAATTTGCATCCCTTTTTCCGTTAAAAGTTTCTCTAGCTTTTGGCTATCTATCGTGACATCTGTGGGATTACCCGTGTCGAATAAAATTGCACTACCGAGCCCCTCAGCGGGAAGTTCAACGGTGTGCGGCTTACCGTTGACATTGAGCGTGAAGGTATATTTAAACCTTCCTTCATACTGTGTTGATGCCGGGGCACCAGAATTGGGGAAGTGGGGTACATAGCCTTCACCCCGCGCTGCTTCCCAGGGGGCCAGGGTGTCGAACTGCGCCCGCAGGCTGGGGGTTAGATGGAGGATACTGCACGGCGCACAACCCGGTGAAAGCGTTGTGCCATCGCTGTGCGAATTGTCATTACCCGCAACGATAAAACCTGTTTTAGTAACAGTGGCAAAGGGACTGCCACCATCGGGTTGTTGGTCAGCGTCCTGAAAAAGAAAATCCCCTACGCCAAAGGTGCCGTAGAAATAACCTTCTTCCGGCGGTTTTCCCTTCTTAAGTTTGTCTTCCTCGGCCAGGTTAAGGTAGTAAGGTACTTTATTCAGGATCTTAAATGGTTGTTGATCGGGCTCTGAGGGCTTATTGCTCAAGATATGTTCAATCTGGCCAATCACGTAGCCTTGATTATTGCTATCAGGCGTGACTACCGGCGTGGGTCTGTCATCTGAGGTGTAATAAGTCAGACTGGTTATCTGCTTACGCTGTAGCCAGTATCCCCCCCATGCGTCTTTTTCGCCGCCATAAAGATAATCGTACGGCTGATATACATTCGGCAAGCGAGAAGTATCCTGTTGGGCAAGCGCAGCGTTGAACTGCTCGGATCCGGTATCAAAGATATATTTCTGCGCAGGCCCGCCATTGACCCCGACATTGATGGTGAGGCGATCGCCGAGATGACCAAGGGGGATGCTCAGCGGGCCAGGTGCAGCGAACGAATAAGCATTAATCTGAACCAATACTACGCTAGTATATAGAGCTAACGAACTTATTTTATGCATCATACCCTTACCCCAAAGGTTCTTTATCTATGATTTAGTTACGCAAAAAACTAGCCAATTAAATCTATTTTTATAACCCCGATCTGGTTATTCGAAACTGTAGACCAGGAATGAGGAAAGTCAATTGGCTAAATTAAAAATATAAAAAAACAGCGTTGTTATTACGCAAAAAACCTGTTTTCTAAGTTCAAAAAACCTGCACAATTAGGGCTGACGGTGTTTTACTTTGGTGACAACCGTCATTTTCTGTTCATATATCGAGATTATTCAACGATCTCAATGAAGGGGACAATAAGATAATAATATGCTCTGGATATAATGGCGTTTCGGCGATACCTTTTCGCAGGACATGGCTCATCCGTTGACGGGGGTCTTTTCTCTTTTTGTTATTTAATTGAACATTGACCAACTTGTAACTATTATCAGTATTGGTAACGAGTGAATTTATTATCGAGCTACGTTAAAGCATTATAAATATAATTTTACTAAGTTCTTTATCAGTACATTTAAAAGCGTCGAGGTTAATTTTAATGACCTTGAAATTAAGGAATATACCTACTTTTCATTAACCCTGCTGTCAGTATTAAACAATCGAGTTTATGTCAATAAAATATGAGTTAGAGAAGCTGAGAACGTCGCGAGTTACTCGAGTTTGGCCAACGGTAAATGTACTGTTTATATTTTCAGAGAGAAGATCAAATCCAACCATTAACCGGTAAAAATGCCAGTCAGCGGAGTGACTGGCATGTTCCCCTGGCAAGCCTATGCAGCGCCTGAACGATTATTCATCTTCAAGATAGGTATAACCGTACAGCCCGGCTTCAAACTCTTCCAGGAACTGCGCTTGCAGCCCGTCGTCCAGATCGGTTTCCTTGACCTGATCGCGGAACTTGGCCAGTAGCGCAATAGGATCCAGCTGCACATATTCCAGCATGTCCGCCACCGTATCGCCTTCGTCAGACAACTCGGTTTCAATGGTGCCGTCCGGGAAGACATAGACGTCAACCGATGCCGTATCACCAAACAGGTTATGCATATTGCCCAGGATTTCCTGATAGGCACCGACCATAAAGAAGCCCAGCACCGGCGGGTTTTCCGGATCGTACGGCGGCATCGGCATGGTGGTCGCGACGCCATCGCCGTCGACGTAATGATCGATGGTACCGTCGGAGTCACAGGTAATATCCAGCAGCACCGCTCGGCCTTCCGGCGGCTTGTCCAGCCCTTCCAGCGGCAGTACCGGGAACAGCTGATCGATCCCCCAGGCGTCTGGCATTGACTGGAACAGCGAGAAGTTGACGTAAAACTTGTCCGCCATGCGTTCTTGCAGTTCATCGATGATCGGGCGATGTGCGCGGTTGCTCGGATCGAGCTGCTGCTGGATCTTGTTGCAGATGTTCAGGTACAGCTGTTCCGCCCAGGCACGCTTGGTCAGATCCAGCATGCCGTGCGCGTACTGGGTATGCACATCGTGCAGATCCATCTGGCTGTCGTGCAGCCATTCACGCAGCGAACGGCGGTTTTCCGGCTCGTTCATTTCCAGCCAGGTTTCCCACATGCTTTCCAGCGCACGCGGCGCGTCTTCTGCCGGCGGATGAGGCTCGCCGAATTCGTTGCGTTCCACGCCGATCACGTTGGATACCAGCACCGTGTGGTGGGCGGTGACCGCACGGCCGGATTCGGTGATCACCGTCGGGTGTGGCAAGCCGTGCTCGTTACAGGCGTCGCCGATACCCCAGATGACGTTGTTGGCGTATTCGTTCAGACCGTAGTTCACCGAACAGTCAGACTGGGAGCGCGTGCCTTCATAATCGACCCCCAGACCGCCGCCCACGTCGAAGCACTGGATGTTGACGCCCAGTTTGTGCAGTTCGACGTAGAAACGCGCTGATTCACGCACGCCGGTCGCGATATCGCGAATGTTGGCCAATTGCGACCCCAGGTGGAAGTGCAGCAATTGCAGGCTGTCGAGGCGACCCGCCTCACGCAGCGTTTCCACCAGTTTCAATACCTGCACCGCCGCCAAACCGAACTTGGACTTTTCGCCACCGCTGGACTGCCATTTGCCGGAGCCCTGCGACGCCAGACGCGCACGCACGCCCAGGCGCGGCACCACGTTCAGCCGCTCGGCCTCTTCCAGCACCAGGTTGATTTCCGACATCTTTTCAATCACCAGGTACACTTTGTGCCCCAGCTTTTCACCGATCAGCGCCAGACGAATATATTCACGGTCTTTATAACCGTTACAGACAATCACCGAGCGAGTCATGCCCGCATGTGCCAGCACCGCCATCAGCTCGGCTTTGGAACCGGCCTCCAGCCCCAGCGGCTCGCCGGAGTTAACCAGCGATTCAATCACCCGGCGGTGTTGGTTCACCTTGATCGGATAAACCAGGAAGTAGCCACCCTCGTAGCCAAACGATTCACGCGCGCGTTTGAACGCCGCGTTAATCGAACGCAGACGGTGCTGCAAAATCTGTGGGAAGCAGAACAGTGCCGGCAGGCGCTGCCCCTCTTTCTGCCGCTCCTTCACCAGTTCGGCAAGATCGACGCGCGCCTGCGGGACGTCCGGATCGGGGCACACGCTGATGTGGCCAAGCTCGTTGACGTCATAATAGTTGTTGCCCCAGTAGGCGACATTATAAGTACGCAGCATCTTGCTGGCATTACGATCATTCATGGCAACCTCCTGCATGGAGCGCAAAGAAATAGATTCGTCCGCAACCGGCGGACGGTGTTTCAGCAGATCATCAGACATTACTCGCCTCACTTCCGGTACTGACGATATAGTCAGCCACTATCGCAGCTACATCCCGCGAGAACAACCCGACAAACCGCCTTTGCGGCAGTGAATTACCCTGCCGTTCGCCGGTAGCGATCGGTTTATTACTCATATAATTGTAAGACACCCTGTTCAAACCTCGTGAATCGGGTCAAGAAACATCCCACAGGAAGGCTGTAGGCTACCCTTGTTCAGTTCGTCAGACGACCGTTAGCCGGCCCGAGAATCCTGAGTAGCGCCCAGATGCGTGTAACATCGGGTTGATGGTGTAGAGACAAAACGGAAGATAGCAGAAGAATTGGCGCCAGAACGGCACTGCTGTTGAGAACCAACAACCGGTAGACAACGGATCATTAATCCAACCACCTCCACGCGCGTCGCTCATGATGAACGACCCAGCCTCTATATATAGTGAACGAACGTGACCGTTCGATGAAGCGGCGGCGTCGCAGCGACGCCTACGGTTGGTCAGGTTGCCACAGCCGGCAGACACGGGAACTGACAACCTCTCCCGCCGCGTACTGTGCACCAAATGAACCGCGCGCGCAGTTTATACCGGTAACCGGGGCAAAATGCAAAATGAAAATTGGCCGACAACTGTTTCAAGCGATGAAAATGGCGTCACCTGGCTTGAGTAAAAGAGCGATGCGGCAAAAAAATACTGGCAATCCGGCTAAAGCATAACCTAAAATAGACGTCCAGATGTTAATCCATCTATACTGGTTAACCGACAAGCTGCTTAACGGCTTTGCCAGAGGGGCGTTGCAGGATGCATCTCGCGCCATCCGCGGAGACCCTTCGCCTGGTGCCCGGATCTCCAGCGCTGTGCAGTAATTTCCAACCCGTCTTATGCAAGGTAAAGAATACAATGGCTAAACACCTTTTCACGTCAGAATCCGTTTCTGAAGGTCATCCTGATAAAATCGCCGACCAGATCTCCGATGCGGTTCTTGACGCTATCCTGGAACAGGATCCAAAAGCTCGCGTAGCCTGCGAAACATACGTAAAAACCGGCATGGTACTGGTCGGTGGCGAAATTACCACCAGCGCTTGGGTCGATATCGAAGAGATCACCCGCAAGACCGTACGTGAGATCGGCTATGTTCATTCAGACATGGGTTTTGACGCCAACTCCTGCGCCGTACTGAGCGCTATCGGCAAGCAGTCGCCAGACATCAACCAGGGCGTTGACCGTACCGATCCGCTGGAACAGGGCGCCGGCGATCAGGGCCTGATGTTTGGTTACGCCACCAACGAAACCGACGTGCTGATGCCCGCCCCCGTGACTTACGCGCACCGTTTGGTACAGCGCCAGTCCGAAGTGCGTAAAAACGGTATCCTGCCGTGGCTGCGCCCGGACGCCAAAAGCCAGGTTACCTTCCAGTATGACGACGGCAAGATCGTCGGCATCGATGCGGTGGTGCTGTCTACCCAGCACGCCGAAGACATCGCGCTGAAAGACCTGCAAGAAGCGGTGATGGAAGAAATCATCAAGCCGGTACTGCCAGCAGAGTGGCTGAGCGCCACCACCAAATTCCACATCAACCCAACCGGCCGTTTCGTCATCGGTGGTCCAATGGGCGACTGCGGCCTGACCGGGCGTAAGATCATCGTTGATACCTACGGCGGCATGGCACGCCACGGCGGCGGTGCGTTCTCCGGTAAGGATCCGTCCAAGGTTGACCGTTCAGCCGCCTATGCGGCGCGTTATGTTGCCAAAAACATCGTGGCCGCCGGCCTGGCCGACCGCTGTGAGATCCAGGTTTCCTACGCGATTGGCGTGGCGGAACCGACCTCCATCATGGTGGAAACCTTTGGTACCGAGAAAGTGCCAACCGAGCAGTTGACGCTGCTGGTGCGCGAATTCTTCGATCTGCGCCCATACGGCCTGATTCAGATGATGGATCTGTTGCAGCCGATCTATCGCGAAACCGCCGCCTACGGCCACTTTGGCCGTGAGCACTTCCCATGGGAAGCGACCGACAAAGCCGCACTGCTGCGGGACGCTGCCGGCCTGAAATAAGCCCCGGCATCAACATGAAAACGGCAAGCCTTGGCTTGCCGTTTTTTTTGAACGGAGGGATGCTCATGGAGCAACGCGTCGACAGCCGGCCAACGGAGGCAATCCCCCCGCCGCCGCCGGATTGCCTTACCGCCCGGATTGGTAAGCCAATGGCGGAGAGTACCGCGGGGGCTCGGCTTACGACGTCTGTTTGCGCAGCAGATACACGAAGTACGGCGCGCCAATAAACGTCGCCAGCAACCCGGCCGGGATCTGATTCGGGAACATCACCATGCGGCCGCACCAATCGGCAAACATCATCAGCAGGCCGCCCAACATTGCTGCGATCAGCATCTGCGGCAGCGCGCGGCGGAATCCCAGCATGCGCGCCATATGCGGCGCCATCAGGCCGACAAAGCTCAGCGGCCCCACGGTCAGCGTCGCCATGGCGGTCAGCGTCGCCGCCAGCAGCAGAATGCTCAGCCGCACCGGCGTCAGCGCAATGCCGACCGAACGTGCGGTGGCGCTCCCCAGCGGCAGAATGGTCAACCAACGACGGCACAGCGGTGCCAAGAGCACCAGCAGTGCCGCAATCACCGCCGTGCGCACCGCCTGCGGCGCCGTCACCGAATAGGTCGAACCGGAAATCCAGGTCAACAGGCCGCCCATACGTGGATCGCCGCTGGCAAGCAGCAGGTAGATGGTGGTGGTGAACGCGGTGCTGAGCGCGATACCCGCCAGCAGCATGCGCTCGGTCGAGAAACCACCACGCCCGGCGGCGATCATGATGATAAGCAGCGTGACCGCCGCGCCGAGGCTGCCCGCCGGTAACAGCCAGACAAAGGCATCGCCCGGCACCAGGAACAGCATCACCACCACGCCAAACGCCGCACCGGAACTGATCCCCAGCACTTCCGGGCTGGCCATCGGGTTACCGGTCAGTTTCTGGATCAGCGTGCCTGCTACCGCCAGCATCATGCCGGCCGCCAGCGCCGACAATACCCGTGGCCAACGCCAGGGCAGCAAAGCCTCGAACTCCGCGCCGTGGCTCCAGTGCCAGCCAGCGGCATTCTGGCCAAACATCAGCGCCACCGCCAGCCCGGCCAGCAACAGTACGCTGCCCAGCAGCAACCACAGCAGCAGATGGCGACGCTCGGCCGGAACACGATCGCCGAGATTCATCGGCGGCGGCGTTGCGGCGCTGCGCAGACGAGGCAACAGCCACAGCAGTAACGGTGCACCGATCAGTGCCGTAGCGGCACCGGTAGGAATTTCACGCCACACCTGAGTCAACCATATCATCGCCTGATCGGTCAGCCACAGCAGCATAGCCCCCAGCAGCGGAGCCAGTAACATACGGTGAGCCAGACGCCGCGCGCCGAGCATCTTCGCCATCAGCGGCGCAAACAGACCGATAAAGCCAATCACACCCACCGCGTTGACCAGCATGGCGCTGAAGACAATCGCCAACGCCAGCGCGCAGAAACGCGACAGCGCCAGACCCAGCCCCAGATTGCGCGCTACACCGTCATCCAGCCCCAGCAGCGTCAGCGGCCGGATCAGCAACGCCGCCAGCAACGCAACCATCAGCAGCCGCGGCCAAATGAACTGCACCGCGCTCCAATCCTGCTGATTGAGAGAACCGGTACTCCACATAAACAGCCCTTGCAGCTGTTCATAATTGAACAGTGCCAGCAGGCTGCTGACCGCGCCGCAGTACAGCCCCAGTACCAACCCGGCCAGAATCAGCGTCACCGGAGACATGCGCTTGCCCCAGGCCACGCCGAACACCAGTCCACCGACCACGATGGCGCCCGCCATCGCCGCCAGTTGCCGGGTCAGTTCGCCGCCCGGCAGCATCCACAGCGTCGCGATGGTCAGGCCCAACTGGGCGCCCGCAGACACCCCGAGCGTCGCCGGTTCAGCCAGCGGGTTACGCAATACCTGTTGGAACAGTACTCCCACCAGCCCCAGCCCTGCCCCCGCCAGCAGCGAAACGACAAGACGCGGTAACAGACTATAATGAAACACCATTTGCCGCACATCGTCGATATCCGGTGCGCTCAGCGCCTGTGGCCACAGCGCCGTCGGCAACTGCTGCATCAGGTTGTAGAGGGTCAGGCCGCCTGCCACTGCCAACAGCAGCAATATCAACGTAACCGGCATCAGACGGAGTCGCGCGCTCATCGCTTGCCCCCCTGCGCCTGTTCCAGCAGACGACAAAAGCGCATCGCCGACAGCGTCGCGCCATAAAACCATACCGCCGGCACCTTGCGCAGCTGCCGCTGGCGTACAAACGGCAACGCCTGCCATAACGGCGTCGCACTAACCTGCTCCAACATCGCCTGATTTCCATGATCGAGATAAATCGCCCGCGCGTTTTTCACCGCGGCCAGCCGTTCAATCCCCACCACCGCCGACCCCCAGAAATTGGTTTCGCCCTGCCAGGCGTTGGCGATGCCGAGTTGGTCCATCACTTCCTGAAACAGGCTTTGCTGACCGATGATCAACGCATGACGGGCATCCACCAGCGAAAACAGCAGCAGCGGCTGCGTGGTATACCCCTGCAACCGCCGACGCGCATCGCCGATAAAGGCATCGAACTGCATCAGGTGCCGTTGCGCACGCGTCTCCAACCCTAGCCGTTGCGCCAACTGCCGCAGCGACTGCCGGGCCACCGTCAGTGGTTTGCCGCTGCCGTCGTTGAAATTGAATGCCATGCCTGGCGCGATCGGTGCCAATTGTTGTGGCGAGGGGCCATAACCTTGTGACAGCAGCAACAGCGACGGTTGCAATTGTTGCAGCAGCTCCAGATTCGGTTCGGTGCGCTGACCCACGTCAATCACCGACGCCGGTAACGCCGGCTCATTGACCCACAGGTTGTAATTGTAAATGTCGGCCACCGCCATAGGCGTAACGCCCAGCGCCATCAGCAGTTCGGTGGGCAGCCATTCCAGCGCGACAATGCGCGACAGGTCCGGCAACGCGGCCGCGCGGCCCGGCAGGGAATACAGCAACGGCGCCGCTGCCATCGCCGCCAGCAGGCGGCGTCGGACAGGATCATGAGGAAAATGACGCATCAGTAGACAAAGCTCACCGGCGCGCCGCCGCTTGGGTGCGGCAGCGTGCCCATTGGAATACCGTAGATTTGCTCCAGCACCGGCCCCTGCATCAACTCCAGCGGAGCGCCCTGCGCAATGACCTCGCCGCTACGCAACGCCACCAGGCTATCGCAATAACGCGCGGCCATATTGATGTCGTGCAGTACCGCAATCACCGTCAGGCCACGCTGCCGGCTCAGGCGCTGGATCAACGCCAATACCTCGACCTGATGCGCGATATCCAGTGCGGAGGTCGGTTCATCCAGCAGCAGGCAGCGGCTATCCTGCGCCACCATCATTGCCAGCCAGGCACGTTGCCGCTCGCCGCCGGACAAACTGTCCACCAGCCGCGCAGCAAAGGGCTTCAGCCCCACCAACGCAATGGCTTCTTCGACATGCTGACGATCGGCGGCAGAAAAACGCCCCAGCGCGCCATGCCATGGATAGCGGCCAATCGCTACCAGCTCGCGCACCGTCATCCCTTCCGCGGCCGGCAATTGCTGCGGCAGATAGGCTACCTGGCGCGCAAACGCCTTGCTGTCCCACTGCGGCAGCGGCTTCTGGTTAAGCAACGCCTGGCCGCCGGTTGGCTGATGATGACGACCAAGGATTTTCAGCAAGGTGGATTTACCGGAGCCATTGTGACCGATCAGTCCGCAGACTTTCCCCTGGGGGAAGGACAGCGACAGCGGTTGCAGCAGTATGCGCCCGGGAACGGCAAAGCTCGCGTTGTCCAACGCGAACGTTGCGTCTTGAAGATGTTGTTTATCCTGCATAGGCCCTGTTTTCACCGCAGGGCAGCCTAGGCCCCCCTGCGGTTGTCCGGTTAGAAGCGGAAGGTTGCGGTAGCGACCACCTGACGTTCTGCGCCCCAGTAGCAACCATAGGTGGCAAAGCAGCTGGAGACGTATTCCTTGTCAAACACATTGTTGATGTTAATGGCGATGGAAGAGCCCGGCAGGTTGAAGCGCGTCAGATCGTACTTCACCGCCGCGTCAAACACCGTGTAGTCTTTCACTTTAAAGCTGTTGGCCTCATCGCCGTAGCTGGAACCGACGTAGCGCACCCCGGACCCCAGGGTCAGGCCGCTGAGCGCCGTTTCGTAGAAGGTGTAATCCGCCCACAGCGACGCCATGTGCTTGGGCATGGCTGCCGGGGCATTACCCTGCAGGGTGGTATCTTTGGTGTATTCGGCATCGGTATAGGTATACGAACCCAGCAGGTTGACATTGGCGGTCAGCGCCGCCTTGGCCTCCAGCTCTACGCCGCGCGAGCGGATTTCGCCCCCCTGCTTGGTAAAGCCGGGGTGATCGGTATCGGCCACCTTGTTGTTGGTTTTGGTCAACTGATAAATCGCCATGCTGGCGGTGATCGGACGATCTGCCGGCGCATACTTCACGCCGGCTTCATACTGCCGGCCTTTGGATGCAGAGAACACGTTGCCAGCAATATCGGCACCGGAGGTCGGCTCGAAGGATTCGCTGTAGCTGAGGTAAGGCGCAACGCCGTTATCAAATACATAATTCAGACCGGCACGTCCGGTGAACTGATTATCCTTTTGTCGGGATACCGAATCGCCGTCCAAACGGTTGGTGCTGTTGGTGTCGCTCCAGTCATAACGGCCGCCCATGGTCAGCACCCAGTTATTCCACTCGGCCTGATCCTGAACATACAGGCCGGTCTGCTCCTGCCGATTAAGCTGGCTGGCGCCGCCGTTAATCGTGTAACTCTGGTTACCGTACTGCGGAGCAATGACGTTCAGACTGGACGCGCTGCCATACTGGTAAATCACGTCGTTACGCATGCGCATATAATCTACGCCCAGCAACAGGGTGTGATCGACGGCGCCGGTAGCGAACCTGGCCTGCGCCTGCGTATCCACCGCAAAGCTGGACAGGTGTTCCTTCGAGTTCATCACCCCGCGCGTCAGCTCGGCAGGGTTGCTGGCGCTGATGCCCGATCCATAGATAGAACGGTAATCGATGTCCATTTTGGAATAGCGCAGGTTTTGCCGCACGGTCCATACGTCGTTGAAGCCGTGCTCAAAGGCATAACCCAGCATCTGCTGCTTGCGCGAGATATTGTTGTAACCTGGCTCGCCGTCGTTGAAGCTGGTTGGCAGCTTGCCGTTGATACCGTTTTCAACCGTGCCTTCTTTTGGCAGCCAGCCGTAATAACCCACGCTCGGATCGTCCTGGAAGCTGCTGAGCAGCGTCAGCGAGGTGCGATCGTCCGGTCGCCAGGTAAAGGAAGGCGCAATGGCGTAGCGTTTACTCTTCTCTCCCACCTGCTGCTGATCTTCGTCGCGCGCCAGGCCGGTCAGGCGATACGAATAAACGCCGGCGTCATCCAGCGCACCGCCAAAGTCAAACCCGGTCTGGAACAGATTGTCGGTGCCCATCTTGAACTGGACTTCGCGCAGTTGCTCGGTAGTCGGGCGTTTGCTGACCAACGCCACCACCCCGCCCGGATTGCTTTTGCCGTACAGCACCGAAGACGGCCCGCGCAGCACTTCGGCACGCTCCAGGAAGTAGGGATCGATCTGAAAAATCGAATAGTTGTCATCCTGTAGCTTCAGGCCGTCCAGATACATATTGGTGCCGACCGAACTGAAGCCGCGAATGTTCACCGCATCATAGGCGGTAGAGGCGCCACGGTTGCCGACCATCACACCTGGCGTATAGGCCAGCGCGCTTTTTACCGTGTCCGGCTGGCGCATGTCCATCTCTTCACGTGTTACCACCGATACCGACTGTGGCGTTTTCACCAGCGGCGTATCGGTTTTGGTGCCGGTGGCGCTGTGCTTGGCGGCGTAGGTGCCTACCGGCCCCCAGGCGCTCTCCTGCGGCGCACTGCTGCTGCCCACCACGGTGAGCGTATCTTCCTTGCCGCTGCTGGCCGCGCTGTCGGCGGCCAAAGACGGCAGGCTGAAGGAGCCTAACGCAGCGGCAATGGCGAGCGCCGCACCGCGCACGGGAAATCGGCTGAACACAGCCTGGGATGAAGAAGGACGCTTGGTCGGCATGGTTTTTTCTCTGATGTCGGTGATAACGAATGTAAACGATAATAATTATTATAAGCGTCGCATTTTATGCAGAAGCGTAATTGAACTGCAAGCTGATTTCCGTTAAGGGAAACCAGTAACGATGCGCATTCGGCCCGATTAACCGGCGCTAAATATCCTGATGCCAAAAACAAAAAAGCCCGCAACCGAAAGCTGCGGGCTGAATAACAAAACAAGCGGATTCTTATAGGCTATTTTACATTTCTGCGGCTGAATTATTGGCCGAACATGTCCTTAATCCAGCCGGCAACGCCGTCGGCACCTTTCTGCTCGTTTTGCGGCTGCTGCTGTTCCTGCTGTTGCTGAATAGCTGCCTGGCTGGCCTGACACAGCCCGTCCGGGTTATCGGTCCATACCGGCAGAGTACGCCCACCGCCACCACAGATAAAGTTGCCGTCGCCGTCAATGTTCATCTGACTGATGCCCTCCGGTGGTTGCAGCATCAACGGCAGTGGTGTCTGGTTTTCCAGATAACGGCGGTACAGCGTCAGCGCGCCGTTGGCGCCGGTCAGCTTGGCCGGGCCGTTGTTGTCGCGCCCCACCCAGGCAATCGCCACCTCTTTACCGTCCACGCCGGCGAACCAGCTGTCACGCAGGTCGTTGGTGGTGCCGGTCTTGGCGGCCAGATGGTAATTCGGGAACTTCACCGACAGCGAGCGCGAAGTACCGCGCGCGACGCCCTGTTGCATCGCATACAGCGTCAGATAGGCCGCCTGTGCCGGCACCACGCGTTCCGCCTGCGGGAAACTCTGGTACAGCACGCTGCCATCTTCGGCGATCACCGAGCGCAGGGCAGACAGCGGCGCACGGTTACCGCCACTGGCGATGGTCTGATATTCCTGTGCCACTTCCATCGGCGTCAGGCCTATCGCCCCCAGCAGCATCGACGGCACCGGGTTGATTTCCGCCTTCGGAATGCCCAGACGTTGCAGCGTGGCGCTGATTTGGTCCAGCCCGACCGCCATCCCCAGATTTACCGTCGGTACGTTCAGCGAGTTGGCCAGCGCATCCACCAGCATCACCTTGCCGCGGAACCGGCGATCGTAGTTGTTTGGCTGCCATACGCTGCCGTTCGGCTGCTTGAGCGACAGTGGCGCATCCGCCAGCCAGGTGTTCAAACGGTACTTGTCCGGTTCAGACAGCGCGGTCAGATAGGTTGGCGGCTTGGCCAGAGAACCCACCAGACGGCGCGCCTGGATCGCACGGTTGAAGCCGGCATATTGCGGATCGGAGCCACCGACCATGGCGCGCACTTCGCCACTGAAGCGATCGACGATCACCATCGCCGCTTCCAGATCCTTGACGTTACGCGCGGCACGCAGCGCCGGCACGCCGGTTTCCACCGCTTTTTCCGCCGCATCCTGCGATACCGGATCGAGGGTGGTGAAGATCTTCACGCCCGACAGGTCGTTGACCTTGTCGCCCAGTTTGGCCTGCAATTCTTGACGCACCAATTGCATAAAGGCCGGTTGCGGGGTGATGACGCCGCCTTTCGGCTGCACGCCCAATGGACGCGCGCTGAGCATATTGTACAGCTCGGCATCGATAACTCCCTGGTTCTGCAGCAGTTTCAACACCAGGTTACGGCGTTCGAGCGCCAGTTTCGGGTTACGCCACGGGTTATACAGCGATGCCCCCTTCACCATGCCGACCAGCAACGCCTGCTGATCGAGGCTCAGCTCGTCGACCGGGCGACCGAAGTAATACAGACTGGCCAGCGGGAAACCACGAATCTGATCGCTGCCGCTCTGGCCGAGATATACCTCGTTCAGGTACAGCTCCAGAATGCGATCCTTGCTGTAACGGTAATCGACCAGCAACGCCATGTAGGCTTCGTTGGCCTTACGCCACAGCGAGCGCTCGTTGGTCAGGAACAGGTTTTTTACCAACTGTTGCGTCAGGGTACTGCCGCCCTGCACCGCACGGCCGGCGGTCAGGTTGGCCACCAGCGCCCGGCCAATGGAGTACGGACTGACGCCGCCATGCTCATAGAAGTGGCGGTCTTCGGTAGCGATTAACGTATCCACCAGCAGATCGGGGAAACCGCTGCGCGGCACAAACAGCCGCTGTTCACCGTTAGGTGATTGCAGCATGGTGATCAGCCGTGGATCCAGGCGGAAGAAACCGAAACTGCGCCGGTTTTCCATGTTTTCGATTTTGGCAAGCCGGTTGTTTTGGAAATCGAGACGCGCATGGATCTGGCCCTCCTTGCCATCCGGGAAGTCAAACGGACGACGCAGCATTTCGATGCTGTTGGCCTGTACGGTAAATTCCCCCGGACGCGTCATGCGACTCACCTGGCGGTACTGCATCCCCTCCAGCAGATCGACCATTTCCTTTTTGCTGTACGGCATGCCCGGTTCAAGGTTGACCATGCGGCCATAGACCGCCGCCGGCAGTTGCCAGACCTTGCCGTCAATGCGGCTGCGGATCTGTGAATCAAGGTATACGCCGTAAACCGCCAGCAATACGGCAAGCACCAGAATGATTTTAACCATCAGGCCAAGCCAACGGCGTTTTTTACGCGGTGGGGCAGCTTTTACCTTACGCGGCATGCGTTGCTCCTGGTCATCATAGTCTTCATCGTCATACTCATCCTGATAGTCATCTGCTTCAAAATCATCATAGTCGTCTCTGCGACGACGCTGCGGCTTGCGCGGCGCGCTGCGTTTCGGTTGCTTGCCTTTGCGCCCAATGGGTTCGCGGTCATCCCCAGCCATTGCCGTTGTTCTCCACGCTGAACGGCCCATGGCCGTAAATGAATCGCTTAATCTGTTCCTGCACCGGACGCCTGAACAGAAGAAACATCTGAATTCTATATCCTAAAACCGCGCCACTGCACCACGACTGGCGTCGAGCGCTGGCTGGATCGCCACCGCGACCATCAACCCGCCTATTGGTATTTCTTGGTACGCCGCGTCGGCGCAGCATTGGCCGGGTCGTCAGGCCATAGGTGCTTCGGGTAGCGCCCTTTCATCTCTTTTTGCACTTCGCGATAGGCGCCTTGCCAAAATGCCGCCAGATCGGCGGTAATTTGCAACGGTCGGTGCGCCGGAGAGAGTAACTCAAGCACCACCGCGATACGACCCTCAGCCAACATCGGGCTGCGTTGTTCGCCAAACATTTCCTGTAAACGCACCGGCAACAGCGGCGGCTTGTCGGCATCATAGCGGATCGGCAGGCGGCTGCCGGTCGGCACAGTGTAATGAGTGGGCAGCGCATTATCCAGCCGCTGCTTTTGCTGCCAGTCGAGCAGCCGCCCAAGAGCCTCGGTGAGATTGACCTGCTTTAGCCCGCGTAAATCCCGCACGCCGCCAAGTGAGGGCAGCAGCCAACGCTCAAGTGAATCCAACAGAGCCTCATCATCCACCGCCGGCCAGCCGGCTTCCGGCAGCCAGCGCTGTGCGCATTGCAAACGCATCCGCAGCTGCTCGGCTGCGGTATCCCAACCCAGCACCGCCAGCCCCTGTGTGCGTACCCACTCGATCAGCGCCTGTTGCAGCGCGTCGTCCGCCGGTTTTGCCAACGGTCGGGCTTTCAGCGTCAGGCGGCCAATCTGCTGGCGCTGCCAGGCACGCAGCGTGCCCTTTTCCTCATCCCACTCGACGGCGGTCTGCTGCTGTATCAACGTCGGCAACTGTGCGGCCAACGCCTCGATATCCACCGGCAGCGCCAACAGGATGCGTGCGTCGGGACTGTTGGCCCCCTGCAATAACGCTGGCGCAATCAGCCACGGCGTGCGCGACAAGGCCTCGTCCTGATCCATTGCAGCACCCATGCCGTTCGCCAACAGGTAGCGACCATCCTGTCCACGCCGTTGAGCAATGCGGTCGGCAAAGGCCTGCGCCAGCAAACGCGGCGCCAGCGCGGCATCCACCTGACCGGCGCGCCCCGGCAACCGCTGGGCAAGCTGGCGCGCGCGCCGTTGCCAATGCGGCTGCGGGCGACTCAGCCAGTAATCGATATCCATTGCACCCCCGCGCGGCGGCTCCTCCAACAGCGCCACCAACAGTGCCGCGGTCGCCAGCCCATCGGCACCTGATTGCGCGCCGGCATGCAGCATCGCCGCCAATCGTGGTTCACATCCCATCATCGCCATTTGCCGGCCTGCCGCAGTCAGTCTGCCGCCGTCGTCGGTAGCGCCAAGAGAATGCAGCAGGCGCCGTGCCGCCGCCAGAGAGGTTGCAGGTGGTGCATCAAGCCAGGTCAGTTGCCCGGGATCCACGCAGCCCCATTGCAGCAGTTCCAGCCAAAAGCCGCACAAATCGCTTTGTACGATTTCCGCCTCGGCATGTTCGGCGGCGCGCTCGCCCTGCTCCCTGGCAAACAGATGCCAGCAGATGCCCGGTTCCAGTCGGCCAGCTCGACCGGCTCGCTGAATCATTGACGCCTGACTGATACGCTGCGTCAGTAACCGTGTCAGACCGCTGCGCGGATCGTAACGCGCAACGCGCTCCAACCCGCAGTCGACCACCAGCCGGATACCTTCGATGGTCAGGCTGGTTTCGGCGATATTGGTCGCCAGTACCACCTTGCGTCGCCCGGCAGCGGCCGGCTGGATCGCCCGCTGTTGCTGTGCGAGCGGCAGTGCGCCGTACAGCGGGCAAAGATCGACATCGCTGGCAACGGCACCGCTGAGTCGCTCCTGTACGCGATTGATTTCCGCCACCCCCGGCAGGAACAGCAGCAGCGAGCCAGGCTGTTCAGCCAGCAGGCGCTTGACCGCTCCCGCTACGCCGTCTTCCAGCCGCTGGTGGCTGGCCAGAGAATGGTAATGGCGCTCCACCGGGAAACTGCGCCCTGCCGACACCACCACCGGAGCGTCCGGCAACAGTAGCGACAGGCGCGCATTGTCCAGCGTCGCCGACATCACCAGCAGCTTAAGATCGTCACGTAGCCCCTGTTGCACGTCGAGCAGCAGCGCCAGCGCCAAATCCGCCTGCAGGCTGCGCTCATGGAATTCATCGAGGATCACCAGCGAAACGCCCTGCAATTCGGCATCCTGCTGCAACATGCGGGTCAACACCCCTTCAGTCACCACCATCAGGCGGGTATCTGGCCCGCTGCGCGTTTCGGCACGCATGCTGTAGCCCACCGTAGCGCCCGGCTCTTCGCCCAGTTGCTGCGCCAGTCGGTAAGCGACGTTCTTTGCCGCCAGCCGGCGGGGCTCAAGCAGGACAATGCGCCCCGGCAATCCCGCTCGTGCCAGGATCTGCAACGGCAGCCAGGTCGATTTACCGGCCCCGGTTGGGGCGTGCAGCAGCACCTGCGGTGCGGTTTGCAATGCAGTGAGCAGTTCATCGACTATCGCGCTGACGGGCAATGAAGACACAGTCTCTCCGTGGTGGTTAACATTCAAAACCGGGCATTGTACAGTATGTTGCCTTCAATCAATGAGATCGTTATGTCCAGTAGCCGCCGCCTGTTCTTTGCCCTGAGCTTGCCCGTCGCCTTGCAACAGCCGGTGATTCGCTGGCGCGCCGAGGCGTTTCAGCCTGAAGACGGCCGCCCGGTGGCCGCCGCCAACCTGCATCTGACGCTGGCGTTTCTCGGCGACGTCAGCGCGCAGAAAGAAGCGGCGTTGAAGCAGCTGGCCGGGCGCATCAGTCAGCCGGGGTTCAGCATTACCCTGGACGATCTCGGCCATTGGCCACGACCTGGCGTAGTATGGCTCGGCTGCAAGCGCGCGCCGCGCGGGTTGCTGCAACTGGCCGATATGCTGCGCTCACAGGCGGCACGCAGCGGCTGTTACCAAAGCCCGCTGCCGTTCCATCCACATATTACGCTATTGCGCGCCGCGACGCGGCCGATAGCGCTGCCGCCATCGACCCCGGGCTGGGTGATGCCGGCCACGCAATTTTCCCTGTATCAATCGGTATTTGAACATGGCCGCACGCGCTATCAGCCGCTGGCGCACTGGCCGCTAAAATAAGCAGGAACATCCATGGAATTTACCCCGCCGCTGCAACCCGCCACGCTGATTAAACGTTACAAGCGCTTTCTGGCCGATGTGGTGACGCCGCAAGGCGATACCTTTACCCTGCACTGCGCCAATACCGGCGCCATGACCGGCTGCGCCACGCCCGGCGACACCGTGTGGTACTCCACCTCGACCAATGCCAAACGCAAGTATGCCCACAGCTGGGAGCTGACGCACACCCAACAGGGCGACTGGATCTGCGTCAATACCCTGCGTGCCAACGCGCTGGTACGCGAAGCCATTGAACGCAATTTAATCAGTGAATTATCCGGTTACAGTAACATGCTCGGCGAAGTAAAATACGGCGGTGAAAACAGTCGTATCGATTTGTTATTACAGGCAGAAAACCGCGTTAACTGCTATATTGAAGTCAAGTCGGTCACATTATTGCAACAGAAACGTGGTTACTTCCCTGATGCCGTCACGCTCAGAGGGCAGAAGCATTTACGCGAGTTGCAGAGCGTGGCTGCAAGCGGGCAGCGGGCGGTATTGTTTTTTGCCGTGTTACACAGCGGTATCGACCATGTCGCCCCCGCTCATCATATAGATGCGCATTATGCGTCACTGTTGGCTCAGGTTCGGCTGCAGGGTGTAGAAGTGGTTTGCTATGGGGCTAAATTATCACCTGACGGTATATATCTTGAAGATAAGTTACCGTTTTTTATCGATTAGCGATTCCGGGAACACCTATTTCGACAACCGGATACTGCGTCGCCAAATACGCCTTCCTTCACACGATTGTCAAGCAGGCGACAGGAATAATTGCCAACCTACTTCCCATCTGTTATTTATAGCGGCCTGTTTTTCCCCCGCATTGGGGATTCGATAGTGCGTGTGTATGTAGGAGAAGCAACATGCAAGAAGGGCAAAACCGTAAAACCTCGTCCTTGAGCATTCTCGCCATCGCTGGGGTGGAGCCGTACCAAGAGAAGCCGGGCGAAGAGTATATGAACGACGCCCAGCTGTCGCATTTTAAGCGCATTCTTGAAGCGTGGCGCAACCAGCTCAGGGACGAAGTAGACCGTACTGTATCGCATATGCAAGACGAAGCTGCCAACTTCCCGGACCCGGTCGACCGTGCCGCGCAGGAAGAAGAGTTCAGCCTTGAACTGCGTAACCGTGACCGTGAACGCAAACTGATCAAAAAGATCGAAAAAACGCTGAAGAAAGTAGAAGACGAAGATTTTGGCTTCTGCGAATCATGCGGCGTGGAGATCGGCATTCGACGCCTGGAAGCGCGCCCGACCGCCGATTTGTGCATCGACTGTAAGACACTGGCAGAAATCCGCGAAAAGCAGATGGCCGGTTAATACCGTTGTCAACGCTGGCGGCGCGTTTCACCACGCGCCGTTTTAAGCAACAGGGAACCCAACTTCCCAGGTTATGCAAGAACGTCATTATGTGGGGCGCTTCGCCCCCTCACCTTCCGGAGATTTGCATTTCGGCTCGCTGATTGCCGCTCTGGGAAGTTTTCTTCAGGCTCGCGCCCAACGCGGGCAGTGGCTGGTACGCATCGAAGATATCGATCCGCCGCGCGAAGTCGCGGGTGCCGCCGATCGTATCCTGGCCACGCTGGAACACTATGGTCTCCACTGGGACGGCCAGGTGGTTTATCAATCCCAACGTCACGACGCTTATCGCGCTACTCTGGACTGGCTACAGCAGCAGGGGCTCAGCTATTACTGCACCTGTACCCGCAGCCGCATCCAGCAGATTGGCGGGCTGTATGACGGCCATTGCCGCGACCGCCAGCTCGGCCCGCAAGGTGCCGCCATTCGCCTGCGGCAAAGCGCACCGGTTTACGCGTTTGACGATCGCCTGCAGGGTCACTTGCAGGCTGACCCCGCGCTGGCGCAGGAGGATTTTATCATCCGCCGACGCGACGGCCTGTTCGCCTATAATCTGGCGGTGGTAGTCGACGACCACTTCCAGGGCGTCAACGAAATCGTGCGCGGCGCGGATCTGATCGAACCTACGGTGCGGCAGATTGCGCTGTATCACCAGTTGCAGGCGCCGGTGCCGCGCTATGTACACCTGCCTTTGGCGCTCGGCGAACAGGGCCTCAAACTGTCCAAACAGAATCACGCGCCGGCGTTGCCGACTGGCGATCCGCGCCCGCTGTTGGTCGCTGCACTGAAATTTCTGCACCAGCCGCTGCCGGAAAACTGGCAAGATCTTGATCTGCCACTATTATTACGCTTTGCGATCGCCCATTGGCGCTTGGAAAACGTACCGCGTCGACAGGCAATAACCCTGGACGAAAACACAACGGCATTCTCAAAAGAGCCATGGTGAGCTATGATTAGCCGCTATTTTTTATATGCCCAATAGATTTCAAGGTGCAGCCAGGCAGCGATCGGCTGGCAAATCTGCCGCGAACAGCAGCAGCCGTGGCATGCCGCGCCTCTCGCAAGGGGAAAGCCCCACCGAGACAGGCCAGCGGGTAGCCGATGACGTTGCAGCTTGAAATATGCAGGGCAGCTCCATTTTTATCAGTCACTATCGAGGTGTACCATTTTTACCCGAGTAGCCAATTTCTGCCGTAAGGTACTAATCCGCGATGACAAGGTGGCTCGCGAAGCAGCGCCGGCCAACGATAAAAACGTAGTTCGCGAAGAAAGCGTTGTGGCAAACGAGTCCCCAGCGCCACAGGCCGACGGCGGCAGAGATCGGCCTGCCCGTCGCCCTGCGCGCAGCAAACGTCCACCCGTGCCCGCCAGCGAGGGAACGCGTCCAATGACGGTGATCCCACGTGAACAGCATTCCATTTCGCGCAAAGACATCAGCGAAAACGCGCTGAAGGTGCTCTACCGTCTGAACAAATCCGGTTATGAAGCCTACCTGGTCGGCGGCGGCGTGCGTGATTTGCTGCTCGGCAAAAAGCCGAAGGATTTTGACATCACCACCAGCGCCACACCGGAACAGGTACGCAAGCTGTTCCGCAACTGCCGTCTGGTGGGGCGCCGCTTCCGTCTGGCGCACGTGATGTTCGGGCCGGAAATCATCGAAGTCGCTACCTTCCGCGGCCATCATGAACCTAACCCGGAGCACGACAAGAACTCGTCCCAGCAGGCGCAAAACGGCATGCTGCTGCGCGACAACATTTTCGGTTCGATCGAAGAAGATGCCCAGCGTCGTGATTTCACCATCAACAGCCTGTATTACGGCGTGGCGGATTTCACCCTGCGTGACTACGTTGGCGGCATGCGCGATCTGCAACAGGGCGTGATTCGCCTGATTGGCGATCCGGAAACCCGCTATCGCGAAGACCCGGTACGCATGCTGCGCGCGGTGCGTTTCGCCGCCAAACTGGATATGTCCATCAGCAACGAAACGGCCGAGCCTATTCCGCGCCTGGCGTCGCTGCTGCATGAAATCCCGCCGGCCCGACTGTTTGAAGAATCCCTCAAGCTGCTGCAATCCGGCTACGGTCTCCCAACCTATCTGAAGCTGTGCGAATACCAGTTGTTCCAGCCACTGTTCCCGCTGATTGCGCGCAACTTTACGCCAAATCACGACACGCCAATGGAGCGTATGCTGGTGCAGGTGCTGAAAAACACCGATCACCGTTTGCAGAATGATATGCGCGTCAACCCGGCGTTCCTGTTTGCTGCTATGCTTTGGTATCCGTTGCTGGAACATGCGCAAAAGCTGGCGCAGGAAAGCGGTCTGGCGTATTACGATGCCTTTGCGCTGGCGATGAATGACGTACTGGACGAACAGTGTCGTTCACTGGCGATCCCAAAACGGATCACCACGCTGGTACGTGATATCTGGCAACTGCAACTGCGCCTGTCACGCCGCCAGGGCAAACGGGCGCATAAACTGATGGAACATCCCAAGTTCCGTGCCGCCTACGATCTGCTGGCACTGCGCGCGCAGGTGGAAAACAACCCGGAAATGCTGCGTCTGGCCGAATGGTGGGACGAATTCCAGGACGCCACCCCGGCACGTCAGAAAGCCATGTTAAGCACGCTGGGCGAAGATCCGGCGCCGCGACGCTCCCGTCAGCGCCGGCCACGCCGCAGAGCGCCACGCAAAGAAGGAGCATAATGATCTGCGTTGCTACTCGTCATACTTCACGCTGCGTCGACAGTGGCGCCTCTCGGGCACCTGGTGAATCAGGCGGTCGGGATTTTATCTGGTAACGCTGATGACGCAGCCTGAATTATTCAGAGTTTATATCGCGTTGGGCAGCAACCTGGCGCAGCCGCTGCAACAGGTGAATGCCGCCCTGGAGGCGTTGGCGCATATTCCTCGCACCCAGTTGATCGTTTGTTCCTCGTTTTACCGTACCAAACCACTGGGGCCGCAGAACCAGCCGGACTTCCTCAATGCGGTGGTGGCCGTTGACACCCGCCTGCCCGCCGAACAGTTGCTTGATCACACCCAGGCGATTGAACGCAATCAGGGACGCGTACGCAAGGACGAACGCTGGGGGCCGCGCACGCTCGATCTCGACATGCTGCTGTATGGCGATCGGATCATCAATACCGACCGCCTGACGGTGCCGCATTACGGTCTGAAAGAGCGTGAGTTCATGTTATATCCGCTGGCGGAAATCGCCCCGGACCTGATTCTGCCCGACGGTGAGCCGCTGGCCGACTGCCTGAAGCGCGTGCCGATGAACGGCATGCGGCTGTGGCATTCGGCATGATGCCGCAGACGTAATACGCCCCGGCACGTCACGCTAGAACAGCACCCTGGCGATAAATCCCCCTTCGCGCCGATTGGCGAAACCGATCCGTAGACCATGCAGATCGGCGATGCGCTGCACGATGGAAACCCCCAGTCCGCTGCCGGTCTGTTCCTGCCCCGGAGGTCGATAAAAGCGTTCCCCCAGACGAGCCAGATGCTGCGCCGTAACGCCGGGGCCATCGTCTTCGACCCGCAGTTCGGTAGCGTTCAATGTCACCGTGACTGCGCCGCCCGCCGGCGTGTAACGTAGCGCATTGTCCAGCAAATTTCTCACCAGCAGCGACAGCAACAATGCATCCCCCGAGCGCGGCGACGGCGCGCCCTGTGTCTGGTAGCGCAGCGTCACGCCCGCCTGGTGGGCATGATGTTCCTGTTCTGCCAGCGTCGCCGGCACCAGTTGTCCCCAGTCCACCGGAGCTTGCGCGTCAAGGTTCGGCAGCGCGTCCAACCGCGAGAGGGTCAGCAACTGATCCACCAGCCGCGTGGCCCGATCGATACTGACGGACAGATTTTCCACCGCCCGTTCACGCATCGCGACATCGTCGCCGGCCAACTGCACCACCTCGGTCTGCACGCGCAGTGCCGCCAGCGGACTGCGCAGCTCGTGCGCCGCGTCGGAGGTAAAGCGCCGTTCACGCAGCAGCATGGTATTGATCCGTGCAAACAGCGCGTTCAGCGCATCCACCAGCGGGCGCACTTCGGTCGGCACCCGCTGCGCGGCGATCGGCGTGGCATCGTCCGGGGCGCGCTGGCGTAAACCGGCAGCGACCGTGCGCAATGGCCGCAGCTCGCGGCCGACCATCAGCGCCATCAACAGCATCAAAATCGGCAGCGTTACCAGCCATGGTGTCAATTGCCCAGTTACCAGCGACAGCGCCATATCCTGCCGGTAATCCAGCTCCTGTCCGACCACAATGCGATGCTGGCGGTCGGGGCTGGTCAACCATACCAGCCGCCAGAGGTCGTCATCGTCCTTCAGTCGACCATTGACAAATCCTTGGCGTTGGCCGTCAAACGTCATATCGGCGCCGTTTTCGCCGTCATTGAGCAACATCTTGCCGTCACTGTCGAAAATGGCGAACGCCAGCGCATCATCTTCCTGATCGCCGCGTTTGCCATGGTTAACCAGCTTTTTGGTCTCCGGTAGGCTGCGAGTCGCCTGCTGCGCTGACAAATCGCCCAGATTGGCGGTCGCCAACCGTTTGGCAAACAGCATTTGCTGAGTGTCGAACAACTGGTCAATGTTATGGCGCGTAATGTTCCACGCCACCACGCTGGCGATGCACCAGGTCAGTAACGCCAGCAGGCTGAAGATAACGATCAGGCGTAACCGCAGGCTCAGGCGCTTCACTCGGCGTCTCCCAGCGTATAACCCACGCCATGCACGGTGCGGATCACGCCATTGCCCAACTTGCGTCGCAGGTGATGAATATGCACTTCCACTGCGTTGCTGCTGACCTCGTCGTCCCAGTTGTACAGTTTTTCCTGAATCAATGGGCGCGCCAGTACCCGCCCCTTGTTGTTGAGCAGCAGTTCAAGCACCGCCAGCTCGCGTGGCGTGAGGATCACCGGCGCACCGCCCAGGCTGACGCTGCGCGCCGCAGCGTCAAATACCAGCTTGCCGTGCACCAGTTGCGGCGTCAGTTGACCATGACGCCGCCGGATCAGCGCCTGCAACCGAGCGGCCACTTCCGCCAGCGCAAACGGTTTGCACAGATAATCGTCGGCGCCATTCTGCAAGCCGCTGACCCGCTGTTCCAGCGCATCGCGCGCGGTCAGGATCAGCACCGGTACGTCGTGCCCGGCCTGGCGCCACTCACGCAACAGATCGAGCCCATCGATGCCCGGCAGGCTGAGATCAAGGATCACCGCGTCGTAGGGGGCGCTGGTCAATGCCTGACGACCGGTAACGCCATCGGTGAACCAGTCCAGATTGAAGCCCAGTTTGGTCAACCCAACGTTGATGCCGTCGCCAATAATCTTATCGTCTTCAATCAACAGAATTCTCATGTGCGTCCTTTTCTGGTTTTGTTCGATTACATCACAAGGTTCTTAAGAACATCTTAACCACCGTTATCGTCGCTACCCACCCCCGGTGGGTTACAGTAGAATGACTGCACTTTTTTTGCAGCCAGCGCCGACACAGAACGCCCGGCGCCATTCAGGAGACCCGTGATGAAACCCACCACCGTGACCCATTTGCGCCAATGGAAACAGGAACAGCGCAAATTTGCGACACTGACCGCCTACGATGCCAGTTTTGCCCGGCTGTTTGAAGAACAGGGCATCAAACTGCTGCTGGTCGGCGACTCGCTGGGTATGACGCTGCAAGGACATGATTCTACACTGCCGGTTACCGTAGCCGACATCGCTTACCACACCCGCGCAGTGCGCCGCGGCGCACCAGCCTGCCTGCTGTTGGCCGATCTGCCGTTTATGGCTTACGCCACGCCGGAGCAGACCTTTGCCAACGCCGCCGAAGTGATGCGCGCCGGCGCCAATATGGTGAAAATCGAAGGCGGCAGCTGGCTGTGCGAGACGGTGAAAATGCTGACGGAGCGCGCGGTGCCGGTGTGCGGCCATCTGGGGCTGACGCCGCAGTCGGTTAACCTGTTCGGCGGCTACAAGGTACAAGGTCGTGACGAACTGGCCGCCAAACAGCTGCTAGAAGACGCGAAAAACCTTGAGTTTGCCGGTATTCAGCTACTGGTGCTGGAATGCGTACCAACCGAACTGGCGCGCAAGATCACCGCAGAGCTGAGCATTCCGGTGATCGGCATCGGCGCGGGCAACGGCACCGACGGCCAGATACTGGTGATGCATGACGCCTTTGGCATCACCGGCGGGCATACGCCGAAATTTGCCAAGAATTTCCTGGCGCAAAGCGGCGACTTGCGCAGTGCGGTGCAACACTATATTCAGGAAGTCGAACAGGGTATCTACCCTGCGGCAGAGCACTCTTTCAACTAAAAACAGCGCCTCGGGAGCCATTATGCTGATTATTCAAACCCTGCCATTGTTGCGCCAGCACATTCGGCGCTGGCGTCAGGAAGGCAAACGCATCGCGCTGGTGCCAACCATGGGCAACCTGCACGAAGGTCACATGACGCTGGTCGACGAAGCTCGCGCCCGCGGTGACGTGGTGGTGGTAAGCATTTTCGTCAATCCCATGCAGTTCGATCGGCCGGAAGATCTGACGCGTTACCCGCGCACCCTGCAGGAGGACTGCGAAAAGCTCAACCGCCGCAATGTCGATCTGGTGTTCTCACCGGCGCCGGCCGAAGTATATCCGCAAGGGCTCGAACAACAGACCTACGTTGACGTGCCGGGTATCTCCACCATGCTGGAAGGCGCCAGCCGCCCTGGCCATTTTCGTGGCGTGTCGACCATCGTCAGCAAACTGTTCAATCTGGTGCAACCGGATTTGGCCTGCTTCGGCGAAAAGGACTATCAGCAGTTGGCGCTGATCCGCAAGATGGTCGCCGATATGGGCTACGACATCGATATCGTTGGCGTGCCAACCGTGCGCGCCAAGGACGGTCTGGCGCTCAGTTCGCGTAACGGCTACCTGAGCGCGGAAGAGCGCAAGCTGGCGCCACAGCTCAGCAAGATCATGAACGCGCTGGCCGAGCAACTGGGCAATGGTGAACGTCAGGTTGACGTTCTGCTGGCGCAGGCCGCCGACCAGCTGCGCGCCGCCGGCTTTACGCCGGATGAACTGTTCATTCGCGATGCCGACAGCCTGCAACCGCTGAGCGTCGACAGCCAGCGCGCGGTGGTGCTGATGGCCGCCTGGCTGGGTAAGGCGCGCCTGATTGACAACCAGCAGGTAGATCTGACGCAATAGTTGTTTTTTGTACAATAGTCATCGATTCCCGCTCCAGAAAGTAGACAACCTGCGGGATATCGGTGACGATACCGGCGATCAATATTCAACCCAGCGCCTGCAAAGGCCGATATTCAGTTAGGTAAAGCTATGATACGTACTATGCTGCAAGGCAAGCTGCATCGGGTGAAAGTGACTCAGGCCGACTTGCACTATGAAGGTTCCTGCGCCATCGACCAGGATTTCCTGGAGGCGGCCGGCATTCTGGAATACGAAGCGATTGATATTTACAACGTTGATAACGGACAACGTTTTTCCACCTATGCGATTGCCGCCGAGCGCGGTTCGCGCATTATTTCGGTCAACGGCGCGGCAGCACGTTGCGCCTGCGTTGGCGATAAGCTGATCATTTGTTCTTACGTACAGATGAGCGACGCCGATGCACGCCAGCACCATCCGAAGGTTGCCTACTTCGAAGGTGATAACCAGCTGCAGCGCAAAGCAAAAGCGGTGCCGGTTCAGGTTGCCTGATGCTCAACGGGCGCCTGCCGGCGCCCGTTACCCTCTTATTGCACCACCACCGTTCCCGGCTTGTTGGCTATGCGATCCGCCATGGTCTGGATCGAGTCGGTACGTAGAATATACAGTCGCTTCAGGGTATACAGATTGTCACCGGGTTTGACCTTGCCCTGCACGGTGGTCACCGCCATATGCAAACCGGCGTCCTGCGCCGCCTGAATGGCCCGCTGGTTATAGCCGCCAAACGGGTAGGACAGATACAGCACGTGCGGATTAAACTGTGACAGCGCACGGCGTGAGCGCTCAAAGTCGAATTCGATATTGTGCAGCGAGCGGCTCAGCAATATCGGCTTACGATAGCCGTCAACACGGTGCAGGAAGTGGGTGTGCGATTGAATATCGAACACGTCCTGTATTTCCTTCAGTTCGGAAACGCTCATAAATTGCAGCGAGTCCGGATTCCACTTCTGCGGTTGGCGCTTGATGCGTGACGAGATAATAAATGCCGTCGCGCGGAAACCGTACTGTTTGAGCACCGGATAGGCATAGCGATAAACCGACTTCAGCCCGTCGTCAAAGGTCAGCACCACCGCCTTGCCCGGCAGATTGATGCGATTCTTCAGATAGGCTTCCAACTGGTAGAGCGAAAGGGTGTCATAACCCGCCTGCTTCAGGTAGGTCATCTGATTGCTGAACGCCACGTCCGAGGTGGTGGTCGAGGTATGGCGAAAGCGTTTGTTCTCGTCGTTTTTCAGCAAATGATGGTAGGTCAGCACCGGAATGCCGTTATCGATCTCACAGTCCAGCTCGCTGACAAATCCCAGGCGTTCGCCGACATTAATCTCGTACCAGGTATTGTTAAGCCGGTCTTTCAGCTTGCCGATAATCGGATAGCGCAGGTTCTCTTCCAGAATGCCGAAAATTTCGCTCTTGTTGTCGGCATCGGTATAAATATTGATGGCTTTTTGGGTGATCAGGTTTTGATTGGTCAGCGGCTTGTTCAGCTCGCCCAAATCGTCTTTTACCTTGCGCGCCTTGCCAAGGCTCTCCACGTCGTTCTTGTCGATAAAGCCAATGCCGTGACCAAATTTCAGTTCATAGTATTCCGCGTCGGCCGGAAATACCTGGATCAGCTGTCCTTCCTTCACTTCCCCTGCCGGAATGACCTGTTCACCGATCAATGAATAGACTTCGCTGTCACGTTTGACTTCCATATAGACCGGTTTGACCACGCCGTCTTCCGACAACAGGTTGGCAACGGCCGCCGGTGCCAGCATCGACATGAAAATGCCGGCCAGACCTGCCGCTATCTTGATTTGAAGGCGCATGAGTGTGTTCTGCTTACGAGTACGTAATAACAACATGGAGGATAAATGGAGCGTAAGCTTAGCATGATTCGATCAAGGGGAAGCAAGCAGTTAACGTCGAATCCTTGGGGTAAATCAATAATGTTCCCCGCGCCAGGCCGACGCGGGGAACCGGTTATCAGCTACGCAGACCGCGGCCGCGTTCAATCAGATACCACGCCAGGAGGTAGAACACCACGATAAACGCCACCAGCACCGCCATGGTAAACGCCAGCGGCACATCGCTGATGCCAAGGAAACCGTAGCGGAAGCCGCTGATCATGTAGACGATCGGGTTCAGCTTCGACACCGCCTGCCAGAACGGCGGCAGCAGCGACAGTGAATAAAACACCCCACCCAGGTAGGTCAGCGGCGTCAGGACAAACGTCGGGATCAGGCTGATATCGTCAAAGGTGTTGGCGAACACCGCATTGAGCAAACCACCCAGCGAAAACAGGATCGCGGTCAGCAGCAGCGTGACGGCAATCGCCCACCAGGCATGGATCTGCAGCGGTACAAAGAACAGCGAAATCGCCGTTACCAGTATGCCGACGCAAATCCCGCGCGCCACGCCACCGCCGACATATCCTGCGATCACTACGTGGGTCGGCACTGGCGCCACCAGCAGCTCCTCGATGTTACGCTGGAACTTGGCGCTGAAGAACGAAGCGGCCACATTGGCATAGGAGTTGGTGATGACCGCCATCATGATAAGGCCGGGAACGATAAACTGCATGTAGGTAAAACCATGCATATTGCCGATCTGCGAACCAATCAGATTACCGAAGATAATAAAATACAGCGTCATGGTGATCACCGGTGGCACCAGCGTCTGGATCCAGATACGCGCAAACCGGTTGATTTCTTTGGCCCAAATGCTTTGCAATGCCACCCAATACAAACGTGTCATGCTTTTTCTCCATTACCGTTAACCAGGGTGACGAACAGCTCTTCCAGCCGATTGGCCTTGTTGCGCATGCTCAGCACCTGCACGCCCTGCGCGCTCAACTGGGTAAACAGGCCGTTCAGGCCCTGTTCGCGCATCACCTCCACCTCCAGCGTCGAGGTGTCCACCAACCGGCTGATATACCCATCCAGCGTCGGCAGCGGGCTTTTCGTCGCCAGATCGAGGATGAAGGTCTCAGATTTCAGCTTCGCCAGCAGGCCTTTCATCGAGGTGTTTTCCACCAGTTCGCCGTTTTGAATGATGCCGATGTTGCGGCACAGCATTTCGGCTTCTTCCAGGTAGTGCGTGGTCAGGATAATGGTGGTGCCCTGCGCGTTGAGTTCTTTTAGAAAACCCCACATCGAACGGCGCAGTTCGATATCTACCCCGGCGGTCGGTTCATCGAGGATCAGCAATTTCGGTTGGTGCATCAGCGCACGGGCAATCATCAAACGGCGTTTCATGCCGCCGGACAGCATGCGCGCCCGCTCATTGCGCTTGCCCCACAGATCGAGCTGCGACAGGTATTTTTCCGCCCGCTCCAGCGCTTCACGGCGCGTAACGCCATAGTAGCCAGCCTGATTGACCACGATCTGCATCACGGTTTCAAACGGGTTGAAGTTGAACTCCTGTGGTACCAGCCCCAGTTGGCGCTTCGCGTTGACGATATCCTTGTCAATATCGTAACCAAACACCCGAACCGTGCCGGTAGACTTGTTCACCAGCGAACTGATAATGCCGATAGTGGTGGATTTACCTGCGCCGTTAGGCCCCAGCAAGGCATAAAAATCCCCTGCCTCGACGTTGAGATCGATACCGCGCAATGCCTTGACGCCACCGGCGTAAGTCTTGGTCAACTGCGCTAATTCCAGTGCATAATTCATAAATTAGAGAGTACCTTATGGCGATGAGTATGCTGCTGTCTTTTGTAATGAATGACTGTATCTTATCATTGGCAGCGTTTTCACTGAGTCGAATCCGTGCGGTTAACATCACTGTTCCGATTTCAAAATTGTGATGCTTGCCCTATATTACCCCAACGCAAACTGTTCATTACAGGTCAATAACCTCCATGAAAGAAATCGAAAGACTCATCGCCAACAATCAGGCTTGGTCCGCCAATATCAACCAGGAAGACCCCGGTTTTTTTGAACGTTTGGCTCAGGCGCAAAAACCGCGTTTTTTATGGATTGGTTGCTCGGATAGCCGAGTACCCGCCGAACGTCTGACCGGGCTGGAGCCAGGTGAACTGTTCGTTCACCGTAACGTGGCCAACCTGGTGATCCACACCGATTTGAACTGCCTGTCGGTGGTGCAGTACGCCGTCGACGTGCTCGAAGTTGAACACATCATCATCTGCGGCCATCTGGGCTGCGGCGGCGTGCAGGCCGCGGTAGAAAACCCGGAACTGGGATTGATCAACAACTGGCTGCTGCATATCCGCGACCTGTGGTACAAGCATAGCTCGCTGCTGGGAGAACTCGAACCGGAAGAGCGTCTGGATGTGCTGTGCGAGATCAACGTGATCGAGCAGGTCTACAACCTCGGCCATTCCACCATCATGCAGTCCGCCTGGAAACGCGGGCAAAAAGTGATGATTCACGGTTGGGTATACGGTATTCAAGATGGCCGACTGCGCGATCTGGAAGTGGTGGCCACCAGCCGCGAAAGCCTGGAAATGGGCTATCGCAAGGCGATATCAACGCTGCTGCAAGAGAAAGGTCTGAAAGACGTCTAAAACGTCAGGGCGCGGTCATTCGCGCCCTGAAACGTGGCGATTATTCGTCGAGCAATACCACTTTGCCGACGTACGGCAGATGGCGATAGCGTTGAGCATAATCGATGCCGTAGCCGACCACGAACTCATCGGGAATGGTGAAACCGACATATTCGACCGGCACGTCCACTTCGCGGCGTTCCGGTTTGTCCAGCAGCGTACAGATAGCCAGGGATTTCGGCCCACGCAGCGCCAAAATTTCGCGCACCTTGTTCAGCGTGTTGCCGGAATCGATAATATCTTCCACGATCAGCACGTCTTTGCCGCGAATGTCTTCGTCCAGATCCTTGAGAATTTTCACGTCCCGGGTGGTGGACATGCCGCTGCCGTAGCTGGAGGCGGTCATGAAATCGACTTCATGGGAAACTTCGATGGTACGGCACAAATCGGCCATGAACATGAATGAACCGCGCAGCAGACCGACCAGCACCATTTCACTGCCGCTGTCGCGGTAATGTTCGGTGATCTGGCGGCCGAGTTCGGCGATACGGGTCTTAACTTCCTGCTCGGAAATCATTACATCTACAGTGTGTTTCATAGTTTTCAGGTCAGTTGCCGGAAGAAAGGCGCAGAGTTTAGCATAGCCTGCCGACGCTGGCGACGCGAGTACGCCGCTACTGCCCGTTGACGAACAGTGGAAATCGCACGACCATGCCACCTGTCACGCTGCCGCCGGCGGCGACCACAGCGTGACAGGTGGCAGCCCGCTTAATCTGCGACGGTAAAGCCCAGCATCATGCCGGTATCTTCATGCTCCAACAGATGGCAGTGCGCCATATAGGCCTGTTCGGCGCTGGCGACATGGTTGAACTGCACCAGCACTTCACTGCGCCCACCTTCGACCCGTACGGTGTCTTTCCAACCAGAACGGTGCGCCGCAGGCGGTTTGCCGTTTTCGCTCAAAATACGAAATTGCGTGCCGTGAATATGGAACGGGTGCAGCATCATGTCGCCTTCGCCGGAAATGGTCCATTTTTCGTACTGACCACGTTTGGCAGCAAACATCGGCTTATGCATATCAAAGGCTTTACCGTTGATCTTGTTGGCCTGGCTGAAATCAAACGCCTGCTCGCCATGGTCCATGCCTTTCATCGCGCCATGGTCCATGCCTTTCATTGCGCCATGATCCATGCCCTTCGTCTCGCCATGGTCCATGCCCTTCATCGCGCCGTGATCCATGCTCTTCGTCTCGCCATGATCCATGCCCTTCATCGCGCCGTGATCCATGCTCATATCGGCCATCGCCTGGTGGCCATAACGCTCCATTAGCGCCTGCATGCCCAGCATGTCCAGTTTCGGATCCATCATCAGCTGCAGCCAGCGCTCTTGAATGCCGCCCACCGCCGGCAGTGCCGGTAATTTGACCAGGCTGTCCGGCATGGTCTTGACCCCCTGCCCCAATGACGGCTGAATGCGCAGCACCGGCAATGTCTGGTCGAACGGCGCCAGCGTCATGCCCATCTGTTTCACCGGCAGGGTGACGAGATCAAAAGGCTTGCCGTCGCTGGCATCAACCAACACTTCAAAGCGCTCCCCCATCAACATCGGCAACTCGCTCAGTTTCACCGGCTCGGCCAGAAAACCACCGTCGCTGGCAATCACGTATAAGGGACGGTTGTCGCTGGTTGCCACGTTGAGCGAGCGCGCGTTGCAGCCGTTAAGCAAACGCAAGCGCAGCCAGCCGCGTGGAGCAATATGTTGTGGATACTGCGCACCATTGGTAAACATGCGATCGCCAAACCAGCCAACCGCCGCACTCATCACGTCCAGTTGATAGTCAATCTGCGCATCTTTGCCCAACCGTTTGTCTTGCAGAATCACCGGCACGTCGTCCTTACCCCAGGTTTTCGGCAACGGCAATTTGCTGCTTTCGTCATCCTCCAGCAGCACCAACCCTGCCAATCCCATCATCACCTGATGACCGGTCTTGCCATGGGTATGCGGATGGAACCAGCAGGTGGCCGCGGGTTGATCAACGGTGAAATTCACCGTACGGGTGTTCCCCGGTTGAATCAGCGCCTGTGGGCCACCGTCAACGTTGCCCGGAATTTCCAGGCCATGCCAATGGAGGGTGCTGGCTTCCGGCAGGCGGTTGGTTATGTCTACCGTCACCGGTTTGCCGCGCTGCAAACGCACTGCCGGCCCCAGCAAAGCGCCATTGATGCCCCAGGTTTTGGTGGCAGCATTCGCTAACCATTTTACTTCACCGGTTTGCAGTGCCAGCGTCAGCTTTCCCTGTGCGTTTGGCTCCAGCAGCGGCGGTATTGGCAGCGCCGGCAAATCGGCGGCCCAGACGGTTCGACTCCATAGCGGCAGTGCGCTTGCCGCGCCCAGCGCGGCGGTCAATCGGATAAAATCACGGCGTAACATCGGTATGCTCCCTTTCCTTAGTGACACAATTCTACGATACAGCCTAAACCCTCCCCTTGCCGGAAGGTCAAGCATTAACTGTCGCCAATAATATTTGGTGCCCGCGTGGCCAAGTGTGATAACGTCTGTGGACAACAAACAGGTCTACTTTCATGATTAAAAAAACCAGGTTATTGCTGCTATTGCTGACCATGCTGGGCTTTTCCAATGCCAGCCTGGCGCTGAACGAATCAGAAGCGGAAGATTTGGCCGATCTGACCGCGGTGTTCGTTTTTCTGAAAAACGATTGCGGCTACGGTGACTTACCCAACGCCCAGATCAAACGCGCCATCGTCTACTTTGCCCAGCAGAATCGTTGGGATCTCAGCAACTATAATAGTTTCAATATGAAGGCACTGGGTGAAGACAGCTACCGCGATCTTAGCGGCATCGCCATTCCAACCCCGAAAAAATGCAAGTCACTGGCACGCGACTCGCTCAGCCTTCTGGCTTACGCCAACTAGCTGCGGCCGGCTACTGGCCGCCGCCCTCCTGCCTCTTCCCCGATTGATTGAAATTCAGCCGTGCAACCTCAGTCAGAGTTAGCTATGATGTTGCGCCAATTTTTCATGGCTGTTATTACGGAGTTTCCCGACATGACCCAGAAAGATATTTGGCATGAAACGTTACATGCCAGCTTCGGCCAGTACTTCTCGGTAGAGAAGGTGCTGTACCGTGAGAAAACCGATCATCAGGACCTGGTTATCTTCGAAAACCCGGTGCTGGGCCGCGTCATGGCGCTCGACGGTGTGGTACAGACCACCGAACGCGATGAGTTCATCTATCATGAAATGATGACCCACGTGCCGCTGCTGGCGCATGGGCAAGCCAAAAGCGTGTTGATCATTGGTGGCGGTGACGGCGGCATGCTACGCGAAGTCAGCCGGCATCAGGGCGTTGAGCGCATCACCATGGTCGAAATCGATGCCGGAGTGGTGGAGTTCTGCCGCCAGTACCTGCCCAACCACAATGCCGGTTCGTATGACGATCCGCGCTTCAAGCTGGTGATTGACGACGGCGTTAACTTTGTTAATCAGACCGATGACAAGTTCGATGTGATCATCTCTGACTGCACCGACCCGATCGGTCCCGGTGAAAGCCTGTTTACGTCGGCGTTTTATCAGGGCTGCGCGCGTTGTCTGAACGATGGCGGCGTCTTCGTGGCGCAAAACGGCGTGTGTTTCCTGCAACAGGATGAGGCAGTCAACAGCCACAGCCGCCTGAGTGCGTATTTCCAGGACGTCAGCTTTTATCAGGCAGCGATCCCGACCTATTACGGCGGTATCATGACCTTTGCCTGGGCGAGCCAGGATCCGGCGTTGCGACAATGCGATCTGACCACGCTGCAACAGCGCTTTAACCAAAGCGGTTTACACTGCCGTTATTACAACCCGGCTATTCACACCGGCAGCTTTGCCCTGCCGCAATATCTACTCAATGCCCTATCTCCAGAATGACTGGAGTCGCAGGAGGTGAACCAAATTGCACAAGCTAAAACTGCACGGCTTCAATAACCTGACCAAAAGCCTGAGTTTTTGTATTTACGATATCTGTTACGCCAAAACCGCAGACGATCGCGACGGCTATATCGCCTACATTGACGAACAGTACAACGCCAATCGCCTGACCGAGATCCTCAGCGAGACCTGCTCGATCATTGGCGCCAACATTCTGAACATCGCACGTCAGGACTACGAGCCGCAAGGCGCCAGCGTCACCATCCTGGTCAGCGAAGAGCCGGTCGATCCGAAAGACGTTGATACCTCGGAGCATCCCGGCCCGCTGCCCAATACGGTGGTTGCACATCTGGACAAGAGCCATATTTGCGTGCACACCTACCCGGAAAGCCATCCGGAAGGCGGTCTGTGCACCTTCCGCGCCGACATCGAGGTGTCAACCTGCGGCGTCATTTCACCACTCAAAGCGCTCAACTATCTGATTCACCAGCTGGAATCGGATATCGTCACCATGGATTACCGCGTGCGCGGTTTTACCCGTGACGTCAACGGCGTGAAGCATTACATCGATCATGAGATCAATTCGATCCAGAACTTTATGTCTGAAGATATGAAGTCGCTTTATCACATGATGGATGTGAATGTTTATCAGGAAAATATCTTCCATACCAAGATGTTGCTGAAAGATTTCGATCTGAAGCACTATCTGTTTAACGCCAAGCCGGAAGCGCTGAGCGAGGAAGAACGGCAACGGATTACCGATCTGCTGTGGAAAGAGATGCAGGAGATCTATTACGGGCGGAACATTCCGCATCTGTAACAAAACGGGGCGGCCCCGGCTGCCCCGTTGTTTTAATGCTCGACGAAGCTCGCCGCCTTCGGCCATCGTATGGCATGGTGTCCCACTAAACCAGGCATAATTGACCGGGCAGTTGGTCAAGCTGGCGTTGTGCCTCCTGCCGCAGAGCACGGTCGGTGACGATATCGGTCAGGCTGGAGAGCGGCGCAACGCAAAACAGCGAATAGGCGCCATATTTGCTGCTGTCGGCCAGTAGCACCCGGCGGCGCGCATTGGCCGCCAAATCCTGTTTCAAACCAGACTTTTCCTCCGTTGGCGTGGTAATCCCCTTTTCCAGACTCCATGAGTTACAGCTGATAAAGGCAATATCCGGATAAATCCCACGCAGCAGCTTACGGCCGTGATCGCCAATACAGGATTGGCTGCTGTCATCGATGCGCCCACCGATAATCGTGACTTCGATTTGCTTGAATTCCGACAGGAACAGGGCAATGCGCAGATCGGCGGTGATCACCCTCAACGGCAAATGCGTCAAATTGCGCGCCAGTTCAAGCATGGTGGTACCGGCGTCCAGCACCACCGCATCGCCGGGATTGATCATCGACAAGGCATATTTGGCGATCGCCTGCTTTTCCTGCTGATGCCGCAGTTGCTTTTCGTTGGTGGTTGGCTGCACGGGAATAAAACGGTTGAGCGCCACGCCACCGTGACTACGGTTGATAATGCCCTGCTCATCCAGTTTGATCAGATCGCGCCGGATGGTGGCTGGCGACGCATCGATTGCATGCACTAATTGTTCAACCGTGACCAGATTATGACCCTTCAAATAGTCCAGGATCTGGTCCAGACGATGTTGTGGCTTCATAGACTCTTGATTAAGCAAGCTGACTGGCTAATTGGAATCGAGATCGCCATGCTCTCAGACTTGGCTTTTCCTGTCCAGGCAATATCAAACGGCGTACCGTGGAGCGATGCCCGGCGCAAAGCGGGCCTGTGCAACCTGCCGTATCGGACGCAGTTCTACCGGAGGGGGAATACCCAGACCCAGGGTGCGCTGTAGCGTTTGCAAACGGCCGACCACCACCACGTTGCTACCACTCTGCCAACGCCTTGATAATGATTTCCGGGCCAATGTCCGCCGGATCGCCCATGGTGTCTGCGATTGTATTATTCACCACTGTACATCTCCTCAATAAAATAAAGCGCATCGCGCAGGGTGGATGGACCACCAAACCCGCCGGCCTTGGTGATTACCGGCAAATCGTCGATTTCACTATTGATAAAGGTGCCGCAAGGTACGCAGGGGGCCACCTCTGCACCGATCCGATAACCTTCGGCTCCCAGAACGCGCGCAACGGCAATCGCAATATCGCCGCCGGTCAGGAACAGCCCGCCAATCTGCGCATGGTTGATTATCGCCAGTGCTATCTCCCCCAGCGTCTGACTGATGCGATCGCCCAATTGCTGACGGGACAGCTGCGTGCGCTCACACAGCCGATCGATCAATTGCCGTGCATCGGCATCGCGGCAGGTGCGCAACACGCAATGCTGGCGATCCTGCAACACCGCCACTGCGCGCTTGATCGTCTGCTGTATGATGTGCGTCCCCTCCGCCGTCATTAACGCTTCCACATCGATATCGACAATGCCCAGCGCCTGCTCCCGTTCGGCAAAAATAATCTGTTGCCGGGTAGCGTCGCTCATCGAACCGGCCACCACCAGCACCGGCAAGCGTTGCCGGTGCGCCAGATAACACGCCGGCGGCAGCGCATTGGCCAAACCGGCGGCACCAACCAGCAGCAGCGGCAACTCTAGCCGGTCGAGACTTTGCGCCAATAGAGCCAGATCGCCATCCTGCTCGGCGTCTACCACCACGATGCACCGCTGCCGTTGCCCCAACCGCCGCAGCGTGTCGCTCAGCTCAGCTCAGCGCTGCGCACCAGCGCCAGATCCACTTCGTGCACCGGTATCTCGGTCTGCAAACCGATCAGGGTTTTGATATGGGATGAGACGATCGGGGTTTTCGGATCGCTGGCAAACTCGGTTTGCGCCAGCGGTACATTATGTACCCGACACTCACCGTGCAGCGTGGTTCGCCCGGCGGCCGGGATCACCGCCGCCACGATCGCCAGCCGGGCGCCGCTGGCATGCATCGCCGCATCGATCTCGGCCCCCACGTTGCCACGAAAGGTCGAATCAATCTTTTTGTACACCAACGGCTGCTCGCTGCCGCTGCAATAGGGCTGTAATGCAGCGGTAACCCGGTGGTGCGCGTCGGCCGCCGACAACGCACGGCTTTCGGTGTTGATCACCAGCACGTCGCTGCCACGCGGCGGTTTTTGCTGCGGGTTAAGCAAGACATCGGTGCGCGCGCCTTTTTTCGCCAGCTGCACGCCGGTGTCGTTGGCTCCGGTGAAATCATCAGCAATAACGATCATTTTCATGCCACATTCTCCTCTGCCGCCGTTTTGGCAGCGTTGCGCTTCGCCACCCAGGAACTGAGTATCGGCGTCAGGATCGCGGTGGTGATTACCGAAGCGGCAATCAGCGGTGCCGCTGCCGCAGCAACCTCGGCCAGTGACGGATCGGCCTGCGCGATGGCCAGCGGCGTTGCTACCGCATTGCCGGCGGTGCTCGAGGCCGCCGCACCGGCAATACCCGAGCCACCGACCAGACGGTCGGCGCGGATATTGAAGAACCCCCCGACAAATGTGGTGAGTACGCCTAACAGGATGCCTGCCAGACCGCCCTGCAACAGCATTTCCAGGTTGATGCCTGCGCCGAGCGCAAAGGCGAAGAATGGAATAAGTATCGGCCCGCCCCTGGTGAGAAACTCGCGCATGTTGCGATCGAGATTGCCAAGTACCATCCCCACCAACAGCGGCACCAGCACCGCGACCAGCGCCATCAGCGGAATATTGGCCATACCGGCGGCGCCGAGCGCAATCATGGTAAAGAATGGCCCATCGTTGAGAGAAAGAATGGAAATGGCGCCGACATCGCGTTCATTACCAAATTCGCCCACCAGCGCCGCATACAGTCCGCCGTTGGAGTTGCTCATTGCCGCGATGATCGCCACCCCCGTCAGGCCGAAGATGCCTTCCGCACCAAACAGCTGCTCGGCGCCCAACCCCAGCGCCATTGCGACCAGCAACTTGCTCAGGGTGATGGTGCCGCCTTGCAGCAACGCCTGTGGCGCGGCTTTAAAACCTATCCCCGCCCCCATGCATAGCAAGAACGCGCCGATCAGCGGCGCCGCACCGTTTTTAAACAACGCCGTGGTAAAGCCGCCGATATCCAGCGTTGCCGGTGCAAAGGTATTTAACAGCGCACCGAGCACCAGAGGGATGACCATCATTCCGCCAGGGACTTTTTCTATTGCCGCTTTTAGTTTCATCTCACCCTCTCAATGATTTATTTTAATCACAATGATTTTATTGAATCAATTTTTAAAAAATAGAGAGCTTGATCGCAGTTATAATGGATTAAATGATTATTTTCCGTCACTTTCCGAGCATAGCGTAACGGACATCGGGTGTAGATGGCAGGTTAGTGTGAAACTGTCGCGTCTGGGCGGGTAGCGCACCGGCATCAGCCGGACAAGAAGGGGCACCAGCCCTGACGACCAAGGCTGGTGATTCGGGACATGGGGGGTTAATAGTTCAGCATAAAGTGTCGATAGGCCTTCAATACCTTCAGGAAATCCTCAACGCCGCAGAAAGACAGGCTCTCCTCGTCGTAATAACTCATGCCTTCTTCCATTTCGTCACCTTCAAACGACAGTTGATTGGCCCGGATCATTACTTCTTCGCCATCCATTAACAGCGTATATTCGTGACCGTCGAGCTGCCATTGGCGCTCGCTGCCCTTCACCTCTGCCGCCCCGGCTTCGATGCGGTCCAGCAGATTGAGATCGCCCTTGATCTCTTCATTGATCCAATGGCCGATGGCTTCATGCCCCATTGAAAATCTGACTATGACCTGACCGGTCACATCACGCAGAAATTCGTAATCCATAGCGCGCCCTCCCGAGGCCTTTTTATCAGTGTAAACATTATTTCGGCCCTTATTAGTGAGCGCGCGCAATATAACGACTTACCGCTGGAAAGTGAAGCCACCCTGCTGCGCCAACCGGGACGTGCCGGGCATCGGCGGCCATACGCCAGGCAAAAAAATGCCAGTCAGCGTAGCTGACTGGCATCATGGCTAACCCAGTACCCTGGCGGAAATTACACCGCCGTTTGGAAAATAACGCCGTCGGCCTTTTCCGTATACTGACTCAACTGGTCGAAGTTGAGATAGCGATAGGTATCGGTCGCCGTCTTGTCTACCTGCGCCATATAGATCTGGTATTCATCCGGCGTCGGCAGTCGGCCCAGCAATGAAGCCACCGCTGCCAGCTCCGCCGATGCCAGATAGACATTGGCGCCGGTACCCAGACGGTTCGGGAAGTTGCGGGTCGAGGTGGATACCACCGTCGCGCCGTCGGCTACCCGCGCCTGGTTGCCCATGCACAGTGAACAGCCCGGGATTTCGATACGCGCCCCGCTCTTGCCGAACACGCTGTAGTAGCCCTCTTCGGTCAGTTGAGCAGCATCCATCTTGGTTGGCGGTGCCACCCACAGACGGGTCGGCAACTGGCCTTTGTGCTGATCCAGCAATTTACCCGCCGCGCGGAAGTGGCCGATATTGGTCATGCAGGAACCGATGAACACTTCATCGATTTTGCTGTTGGCCACCTCGGACAGCAGTCGCGCGTCATCCGGATCGTTCGGCGCACACAGAATAGGCTGGGTGATTTCGGCCAGATCGATGTCGATCACCGCCGCATATTCCGCGTCCGCATCGCCTTCCAGCAGTTGCGGATCCGCCAGCCATTTCTCCATGCCCTGGATGCGTCGTTCCAGCGTACGGCGATCGCCGTAGCCCTCAGAGATCATCCACTTCAACAGCACGATGTTGGAGTTCAGGTACTCTTTGATCGGCGCCTGATCCAGCTTGATGGTGCAACCGGCCGCCGAGCGCTCGGCAGAGGCATCAGCCAGTTCGAAGGCCTGTTCCACCTTCAGTTCCGGCAGGCCTTCGATTTCCAGAATGCGGCCGGAGAAGATGTTCTTTTTGCCTTTCTTCTCAACGGTCAGCAGACCCTGTTGAATCGCGTAGTAAGGGATGGCATGTACCAGATCGCGCAGGGTGATGCCAGGCTGCATTTTGCCCTTGAAGCGCACCAGTACCGATTCCGGCATGTCCAGCGGCATCACGCCAGTGGCAGCGGCAAACGCCACCAGCCCAGAGCCGGCCGGGAACGAAATACCAATAGGAAAACGAGTGTGCGAATCACCGCCGGTACCCACGGTGTCCGGCAGCAGCATGCGGTTCAGCCATGAGTGGATGATACCGTCGCCCGGGCGCAGCGAAACGCCGCCACGGTTCATGATAAAGTCAGGCAGCGTATGGTGGGTGGTCACGTCTACCGGCTTCGGATACGCCGCGGTGTGGCAGAAGGACTGCATCACCAGATCGGCCGAGAAGCCCAGACAGGCCAGATCCTTCAGCTCATCGCGGGTCATTGGCCCGGTGGTATCCTGTGAGCCAACCGAAGTCATCTTCGGTTCACAGTATTCGCCCGGCCGCACGCCAGCTACGCCGCAGGCGCGGCCCACCATTTTTTGCGCCAGTGAGAAGCCCTTGTTGCTGGCCGCCACCGGCTTGGCAATCCGGAACACCTCGCTGTGCGGCAAGCCGAGCGCTTCACGCGCCTTGGTGGTCAGACCACGGCCGATGATCAGCGGGATACGGCCACCGGCGCGTACTTCGTCCAGCAGCACGTCGGTTTTCAATGCGAATTCGGCAATCAGAGCGCCGGTTTCGTGGTTACGCACCTCGCCTTTGTACGGGAAGATATCAATGACATCGCCCATGTTCAGGTCGGACACGTCCACTTCGATCGGCAGCGCGCCGGCATCTTCCATGGTATTGAAGAAGATAGGTGCAATCTTGCCGCCCAGTACCACCCCGCCGCCGCGTTTGTTCGGCACGTAAGGGATGTCGTCGCCCATAAACCACAGCACCGAATTGGTGGCGGATTTGCGCGACGAGCCGGTACCGACCACGTCGCCGACGTAGGCCAGCGGGAAGCCTTTCTTGTTCAGTTCTTCGATCTGCTTGATCGGGCCAACGCTGCCCGGCTGATCGGGCACGATGCCGTCACGTTCGTTCTTCAGCATCGCCAGTGCGTGCAACGGGATATCCGGACGCGACCAGGCATCCGGCGCCGGCGACAGATCGTCGGTGTTGGTTTCGCCAGTAACCTTGAACACGGTAACGGTGATTTTCTCTGCCAGCTGCGGGCGGGACAGATACCATTCGGCATCGGCCCATGATTGCATGATCTGCTTGGCGTGCGGGTTGCCGGCTTTGGCTTTTTCTTCCACGTCGTAGAAGTTGTCGAACATCAGCAAGGTATGCGACAGCGCTTTGGCTGCGATCGGTGCCAGGCTTTCGTTATCCAGCGCTTCAATCAGCGGATGAATGTTATAACCGCCCTGCATGGTGCCTAACAGTTCGACGGCTTTTTCTGGGGTAATCAGGGGGGAGGTAGCCTCGCCTTTGGCGACGGCGGCCAAGAAACCTGCTTTGACGTAGGCGGCTTCATCGACGCCCGGTGGTACTCGGTTAATCAGCAGGTCTAACAGGAATTCTTCTTCGCCTTTTGGCGGATTTTTTAATGATTCAACCAGCGCTGCCATTTGTGTTGCATCTAATGGCTTAGGGACGATGCCCTCTGCAGCACGCTCGGCCACGTGCTTACGGTATTCTTCTAGCACGACTTTCTCCTCGCTCTCATTGTCATTTATGGTGCCTGGCGCTCAATATTCAAACCGGGTTTTTAGCGCACGGTGATATTACGAGGCACTGCTGTCGATGTCCTGGACTGTAAGGTACAGTGCCCGGTTCCGCCCAGCCAGCATATCAGGATTTGAATCGGTTGTTAATTCGTTCACATAAAAGCAACATTAAATCTTTGCTGAATCGTTGAGCACAGCGTAATCGGCTGCAAGCCCGCATTGACGGCGCTGCCAGCACGGCGGTTCAGCCCGCTGAGCACACCACGATATCCATAACATTGCAATGGTTAATCGCCAGCAAAGGGAGAGAAGGCACAGCAGCGAGCACAAACGACAGGTAAGCGACTGACCGTTCGCAAAGCGGTCTTTTACCCCGTCCGGCCTAAAAAAACGGCCCCTGCAAAGGAGCCGTCTATCAAACTTTCAAGCCGCAGAAATTACTTCTTTTTAGCTTTCGGGTTTGGCAGGTCAGTGATGCTACCTTCGAAAATCTCGGCCGCCAGGCCTACAGATTCGTGCAGCGTCGGGTGAGCGTGAATGGTCAGCGCGATGTCTTCCGCGTCACAGCCCATTTCGATTGCCAGACCGATTTCACCCAGCAGCTCGCCGCCGTTGGTACCGACAATCGCGCCGCCGATGATACGGTGGGTTTCTTTGTCGAAGATCAGTTTGGTCATGCCATCGGCGCAGTCGGAGGCGATGGCACGGCCAGACGCAGCCCACGGGAAGGTGGACGTTTCGTAGCTGATGCCTTGCTCTTTCGCTTCTTTCTCGGTCAGGCCGACCCAGGCAACTTCCGGCTCGGTGTAAGCAATGGAAGGAATTACTTTCGGATCGAAGTAGTGTTTCTTGCCGGAGATCACTTCCGCGGCCACGTGGCCTTCATGTACGCCTTTGTGCGCCAGCATCGGCTGACCGACGATGTCGCCGATGGCGAAGATGTGCGGCACGTTGGTACGCAGCTGCTTGTCAACGCGGATGAAGCCACGCTCGTCGACTTCCACACCGGCTTTACCGGCATCCAGCAGTTTACCGTTCGGCACACGGCCGATAGCCACCAGCACCGCGTCGTAACGCTGTGGTTCCGCCGGCGCTTTTTTGCCTTCCATCGTCACGTAGATGCCGTCTTCTTTGGCTTCTACCGCAGTGACTTTGGTTTCCAGCATCAGATTGAACTGCTTGCTGATACGTTTGGTGAACACCTTCACCACGTCTTTATCGGCAGCCGGGATAACCTGGTCGAACATTTCAACCACGTCGATCTGGGAGCCCAGCGCGTGATATACGGTGCCCATTTCCAGACCGATAATGCCGCCGCCCATAACCAGCAGACGCTCAGGCACGTTTTTCAGCTCCAGCGCATCGGTGGAATCCCACACGCGCGGATCGTCATGAGGAATGAATGGCAGTTGGATCGGGCGAGAACCTGCAGCGATGATGGCGTTATCGAAGTTGATGGTGGTAGCACCGTTTTCGCCTTCAACAACCAGGGTGTTAGCGCCGGTGAATTTACCCAGGCCGTTAACCACTTTGACTTTACGGCCTTTAGCCATACCAGCCAGACCGCCGGTCAGCTGATTGATGACTTTTTCTTTCCAGGTGCGGATCTTGTCGATATCGGTTTTCGGCTCACCGAAAACGATACCGTGTTCAGCCAGCGCTTTGGCTTCTTCGATCACTTTGGCTACGTGCAGCAGCGCTTTGGAAGGGATACATCCCACGTTCAGGCAAACCCCGCCCAGCGTGGAATAACGTTCAACCAGAACGGTTTCAAGACCTAAGTCAGCGCAACGAAAGGCAGCAGAATAACCTGCCGGGCCCGCCCCAAGTACCACGACCTGAGTTTTTATTTCAGTACTCATCATGACCTCTTAATTTATTGTCCGGCGGGTCAGACGTCATTTATACCCGTCATACCTGAAGCTACATCTGTGTTGGCTGCGTTCGCTCGCCCGAATCACTGACTGGCGTAAGCTCAGCGGGACTCACTCGCTTGCCGCCTTGATGTAACTCCAATTACTTGGGGTATATTATTAATCGAATTCATAACGCCCTTCATCCACCGGGACGCTTACACCGCGAGCAGTTTACAGAATTGTTAATAATCTGCAAAGCGTGTTCGAGTGACCCGTGTCTCAACAATCTTGTCGAGTCATGCAAAAACCGACAAAACTGCTACTGAATCGATAAGGGCGCAGCATGCTGCGCCCCTTTTTCATTACATCACCAGACGGCGAATATCAGCCAGCATATTGTTGATGATGGTGATGAAGCGTGCGCCATCTGCACCGTCAATCACACGGTGGTCGAAGGAGAGCGACATCGGCATCATCAGACGCGGCGTGAACTCTTTACCGTTCCAAACCGGCTCCATGGCAGATTTGGATACGCCCAGGATCGCCACTTCTGGCGCATTGACGATTGGCGCGAAGTGGGTAGTCCCGATCCCGCCCAGGCTGGAAATGGTGAAGCATCCGCCCTGCATTTCGCCCGCGGTCAACTTGCCGTCGCGCGCTTTTTTGGAGATCGCCATCAGTTCACGCGACAGTTCGGTGATGCTCTTCTTGTTCACATCCTTGAACACCGGAACCACCAGACCGTTCGGTGTATCAACCGCCACGCCGATGTTGATGTATTTCTTCAGCGTCAGCTTCTGGCCATCTTCGGACAGCGAGCTGTTGAAGCGCGGCATCTGCTCCAGAGCGGCAGCAACGGCCTTCATGATGAACACTACCGGAGTGAACTTCACGTCCAGCTTGCGCTTGGCCGCTTCTTCGTTCTGCTGTTTGCGGAACGCTTCCAGATCGGTGATATCGGTCTTGTCGAAGTGGGTAACGTGCGGGATCATCACCCAGTTACGGCTCAGGTTGGCACCCGAGATTTTCTGAATGCGCCCCAGTTCCACTTCTTCGATTTCGCCGAACTTGCTGAAGTCCACTTTCGGCCATGGCAGCATGCCTGGCAGTCCACCGCCGGCCGCAGCCGCTGGTGCGGATTCAGCGCGTTTCACCGCGTCCTTCACGTAGCTCTGCACGTCTTCGCGCAGGATACGGCCCTTGCGACCGGTACCTTTGACCTTCGCCAGGTTAACGCCGAACTCGCGCGCCAGACGGCGGATAACCGGGGTCGCGTGCACATAAGCATCGTTCTCGGCAAACTCGCCTTTGCTTTCGGCCTTGGCAGCCGGTGCCGCCGGTTGGCTTTGCTGCTTGGCCGCAGCCGGTGCTGCCTCGGCTTTCTGAGCCGGTGCCGCCGCAGGCGCTGCACCTTCCACTTCGAATACCATGATCGGCGAGCCGGTTTTCACTTTATCGCCGGTGCCAATCTTGATCTCTTTGACCGTGCCGGCGAACGGCGCAGGCACTTCCATTGAGGCCTTGTCGCCTTCAACGGTGATCAGCGATTGTTCCGCTTCAACCTTGTCGCCCACTTTGACCATCACTTCGGTAACTTCAACTTCGTCACCGCCGATGTCAGGCACTTCAACGTTTTTCGCCGCGCTGGCCGCTGGGGCCGCCGCCGGAGCCGATGGCGCTTCAGCCGCTGCCGGTGCGGCAGCTTCGCCACCCGCTACGTCGAACACCATGATCAACGAGCCGGTTTTCACTTTATCGCCGGTGCCAATCTTGATCTCTTTGACCGTGCCGGCGAACGGCGCAGGGACTTCCATCGAGGCCTTGTCGCCTTCAACGGTGATCAGCGATTGTTCCGCTTCAACCTTGTCGCCCACTTTCACCAGGATTTCAGTCACTTCGACTTCATCCGCACCGATATCCGGTACTTCGACGTCTTTGGCCGCCGCAGCCGCCGGAGCAGATGCCGCCGCCGGTTTTTCTTCTGCCTTGGCCGCCGGTGCAGCTTGCGCTGCCTCTTCTGCGTCGAAGATCATGATCAGTTTGCCGGTTTCAGTCTTGTCACCGACCGCTACCTTGATCTCTTTCACCACGCCGGCCTGCGGCGAAGGAACTTCCATCGAAGCCTTGTCGCCTTCAACGGTGATCAGCGATTGTTCCGCTTCAACCTTGTCGCCGACCTTCACCAGAATCTCGGTGATTTCAACTTCGTCTGCACCGATGTCCGGCACTTTAATTTCAATAGACATTGTTCTTTACCTCTTATGCCAGACGCGGGTTGACTTTATCTGCATCGATATTGAATTTGGTGATCGCATCCGCCACCACTTTCTTATCGATTTCACCGCGTTTGGCCAGTTCACCCAGAGCGGCAACCACCACGTAAGACGCGTCCACTTCGAAGTGATGACGCAGGTTCTCGCGGCTGTCGGAACGGCCGAAACCGTCGGTGCCCAGAACGCGGTAATCGCTGGCTGGAATGAAGTTGCGGATTTGCTCGGCAAACAGCTTCATGTAGTCGGTAGACGCTACCGCCGGCGCATCGCTCAGTACCTGGGCAACGTAAGGTACGCGTGGCTCTTCGGTTGGGTGCAGCATGTTCCAGCGTTCACAATCCTGGCCATCGCGCGCCAGTTCGGTGAACGAGGTCACGCTGAACACGTCGGAACCGACGCCGTAATCTTTCGCCAGGATCTGTGCGGCTTCACGTACATGGCGCAGGATCGAGCCGGACCCCATCAGCTGTACCTTGCCTTTGCTGCCTTCCAGGGTTTCCAGCTTGTAGATACCCTTGCGGATACCCTCTTCTGCGCCCTGCGGCATTGCCGGCATGTGGTAGTTTTCGTTCAGCGTAGTGATGTAGTAGTAAACGTTCTCTTGCGCTTCACCGTACATACGCACCAGACCGTCATGCATGATGACCGCCACTTCGTAGGCATAAGCCGGATCGTAAGAGATACAGTTAGGAATGGTCAGCGACTGAATATGGCTGTGGCCATCTTCGTGCTGCAGACCTTCGCCGTTCAGCGTGGTACGTCCAGAGGTGCCGCCGATCAGGAAGCCACGCGCCTGTTGGTCGCCGGCTGCCCAGCACAGGTCGCCGATACGCTGGAAACCGAACATCGAATAGTAGATGTAGAACGGAATCATCGGCAGATCGTTGGTGCTGTAAGAGGTTGCCGCTGCCAGCCAGGAAGATGCTGCACCCAGTTCGTTGATGCCTTCCTGCAGGATCTGGCCTTTCTCGTCTTCTTTGTAGTAAGCAACCTGCTCGCGGTCCTGCGGGGTATACTGCTGGCCGTTCGGGCTGTAAATACCGATCTGACGGAACAGGCCTTCCATACCGAAGGTGCGTGCTTCATCGGCGATGATTGGCACCAGGCGATCCTTGATCGACTTGTTCTTCAGCATGACGTTCAGCGCACGCACGAAGGCGATGGTGGTAGAGATTTCCTTGTTTTGCTCTTCCAGCAGTGAACTGAAATCTTCCAGCGTCGGCAATTCCAGCTTCTGCGTGAAGTTCGGCAGACGGCTTGGCAGGTAGCCTTCCAGCGCCTGACGGCGTTCGTGCAGATACTTGTACTCTTCAGAATCTTTCTCGAAGGTCAGGTACGGCAGTTTTTCGATATCGGCATCGGCAACCGGCACGTTGAAACGATCGCGGAAGTGGTGAACCCCTTCCATGTTCATTTTCTTGACCTGGTGAGCGATGTTTTTGCCTTCCGCGGTGTCACCCATGCCGTAACCTTTGATGGTATGGGCCAGGATTACGGTTGGCTTGCCTTTGGTATCCTGCGCTTTCTTCAGGGCAGCAAATACTTTCTTCGGATCGTGACCACCACGGTTCAGCGCCCAGATCTCGTCGTCGGTCATGTCTTTGACCAGTTCGGCTGTTTCTGGATAACGGCCGAAGAAGTGCTCGCGAACGTAAGCGCCATCACGGGATTTGAAGGTCTGGTAATCGCCGTCCAGGGTTTCGTTCATCAGCTGAATCAGTTTGCCGCTGGTGTCTTTACGCAACAGCTCGTCCCAACGACCACCCCAGATCACTTTGATCACCTGCCAGCCGGCACCGCTGAAGATGCCTTCCAGTTCGTTGATGATCTTACCGTTACCGGTGACCGGGCCGTCCAGACGCTGCAGGTTACAGTTGATAACGAAGACCAGGTTGTCCAGTTTTTCACGGGTTGCGATGGTGATGGCGCCCTTGGATTCCGGCTCATCCATCTCGCCGTCACCCAGGAAGGCGTAAACGGTTTGTTCTGCGGTATTTTTCAGGCCGCGGTGTTCCAGATACTTCAGGAACTTCGCCTGGTAAATGGCGCTGATAGGACCAAGGCCCATGGATACGGTCGGGAACTGCCAGAATTCAGGCATCAACTTAGGATGCGGATAAGATGACAGACCGTTGCCGTGTACTTCCTGACGGAAGTTGTTCATTTGTTCTTCGGTCAGGCGGCCTTCAAGGAAGGCGCGTGCATAAATGCCCGGAGAGATGTGGCCCTGGAAATACACCAGATCGCCGCCATCTTTCTCGTTACGTGCACGGAAGAAGTGGTTAAAGCAGACTTCATAGAAGGTCGCGGAAGACTGGAAGGAAGCCATGTGGCCGCCCAGATCCAGGTCTTTCTTGGAAGCACGCAGAACGGTCATGATGGCGTTCCAGCGGATAGCGCTGCGAATGCGGCGTTCCAGATCCAGGTTACCTGGGTATTCAGGCTCCTCTTCCACCGCGATGGTGTTGACGTAGTTGTTCGCTGCGGCACCTGCCGCTACGCTCACGCCGCCTTTGCGGGCCTGACCCAATACCTGATCAATCAGAAACTGAGCTCGCTCAACACCCTCTTCACGGATGACCGATTCGATCGCCTGCAGCCAGTCGCGGGTTTCGATCGGATCCACGTCATTGTTTAAACGTTCTGACATGGTGGTATTCCTTATCTGTCTAATGGTTTGTTTGGAGCCTGTCTTCCTGCACTCTGCGCCAAAGCACACGAAGACAGGCTCATCAGTTTGGTTGCCGCTTAAGTACTTAACTAAGCACTTCGAGCTTTATGCCCACAGGCTGGTGTTTCCCCTGTAGATAACCGCTCTTAATCCTTGCGTTGCTGGAGCCGCCGTAACGATCTCTCGCGCCGGGTATGCTCCCGGCTGAGATCCAGCAAAATTTCCTCGATAAACGCCAAGTGGCGGTGCGAGGCTTCGCGGGCCTTTTCCGGCTCACGTGCCACTATCGCCTCAAAAATCCCGGCGCGGTGGCTGCTCACTTTTGCCAACATCTCACGGCGCGAGTAGAGCAATTCAAAGTTCTGTCGGACGTTCTGTTCCAGCATTGGCCCCATGCAGCGTAGCAAATGCAGCAACACCACGTTGTGGGCAGCTTCGGTAACGGCGATCTGATATTGCATGACCGCGTCTGCTTCGGCGTCGAGATCGCCGCTGTCCTGGGCCTGTTGAATCACGATATGGCAATCGCGGATGCGCGCCAGATCTTCTTCCGTGCCACGCAGTGCCGCATAGTACGCAGCGATGCCCTCAAGAGCATGACGGGTTTCGAGCAGGTCGAATTGTGATTCAGGGTGATCGGCCAACAGTTCAGCCAACGGATCGCTGAAGCTCTGCCAGAGATTTGTTTGTACGAAAGTACCGCCGCCCTGACGACGCAGCAGCAGCCCTTTCGCTTCCAGGCGCTGGATCGCCTCTCTCAGAGAAGGACGGGAAACATCAAATTGTTTCGCCAGTTCACGCTCCGGAGGCAGTTTTTCGCCTGGGCGCAGCGTACCCTCGAGAATCAGGTATTCGAGCTGTTGCTCGATAACGTCTGACAGCTTGGGCTGGCGGATTTTGCTGTAGGCCATGAGTGATTTCTTCTCTGCGAATGGCGCGGAGTCAATTGGTAATACCAATTTCAAAAACGTGACGGTAAAGTAACAAAGTATTCACCTCCTGTCCATATGGGCTCGGGCCGAATTGCCAATACCCGCACATTTTAACACCCCAGCCGATACCCTGCTGCAAGCCGCTAACCCCGCGGTGGTAATACCATTTACGGTCTAAGCGTGTGATTTAACTTTTGCGAAACGTTTGGTTAGGCAGACTGCATCGTGAATATCGGGCTTTTATTGCACGGCGATGAAACTTTAATGATCCCCGGCCAATGTTCTGTTCTGTGATCTAGATCACGCGAATGGCAGAGAGAGCAATTGGTCAAACCCGAGCTGTTTTTGCGAGTAATGTGACTTGATGCTTATTTCATGCACATAACCCCCCTTACGGTCACACAATCCGCATTTTGTTTCCTAAACTGCTGAAATCTTGGTCACTCACAACACAAAGCAGGTGCAAACTTTCGCGCATATCATTATTCTTTTTCAAACGGTAGCGGTGCCGTCGAATTAATAGATGCAACACCGTAAACAAAACAATACAGACATCGTAATCACTGCCTTACAGCACGTGAGCATTCTGCAACAACAGAGGGTAAATGGATGGATGGTCAACAACAGGGTGACCAGCTGAAACGCGGTCTGAAAAACCGCCATATTCAGCTTATTGCCTTAGGTGGCGCTATCGGTACCGGGTTGTTTCTCGGTATCGCACAAACAATAAAAATGGCCGGCCCGTCGGTGATTTTGGGCTACGCCATCGGCGGATTCATCGCTTTCCTGATTATGCGCCAACTGGGTGAAATGGTGGTGGAAGAGCCGGTTGCCGGCTCATTCAGTCATTTTGCCTATAAATACTGGGGTAACTTCGCCGGTTTCGCCTCCGGCTGGAACTATTGGGTGCTGTATGTGCTGGTAGCGATGGCTGAACTGACCGCGGTCGGTATTTACGTACAGTACTGGTGGCCGGAAATTCCGACCTGGGTTTCGGCGGCGGTGTTCTTCCTGGCGATTAACGCCATTAACCTGGCCAACGTCAAGGTGTATGGCGAAATGGAATTCTGGTTCGCCATTATCAAGGTGGTGGCGATTATCGGCATGATCGTGTTCGGCGCCTACCTACTGTTCAGCGGCATGGGCGGCCCGGAAGCCACGGTGACCAACCTGTGGGCGCAGGGCGGCTTCTTCCCGAACGGCGTGATGGGACTGGTAATGGCCATGGCGGTTATCATGTTTTCCTTCGGCGGTCTGGAGCTGGTAGGCATCACCGCGGCGGAAGCCGACAACCCGCAGGCCAGCATTCCAAAAGCCACCAATCAGGTCATCTACCGTATCCTGATCTTTTATATCGGCTCGTTGACCATTCTGCTTTCTCTCTACCCGTGGGGCAAAGTGGTCGAAGGCGGCAGCCCGTTCGTGCTGATCTTCCACGCGCTGAACAGCAATCTGGTCGCCACGGTGCTAAATATCGTGGTGCTGACCGCCGCGCTGTCGGTCTACAACAGCTGCGTATACTGCAATAGCCGCATGCTGTACGGCCTGGCGAAACAGGGCAATGGACCGAAAAGCCTGCTGAAGGTCGACGGCCGCGGCGTACCGGTGATCGCCATCGGCGTCTCTGCCTTGGCCACGGCGTTCTGCGTATTGATCAACTACCTGATCCCGGGGCGCGCCTTCGAACTGCTGATGGCGCTGGTGGTCTCCGCTCTGGTGATCAACTGGGCGATGATCAGCCTGGCGCACCTGAAATTCCGCGCGGCCAAAAATCGCGACGGCGTAGAGCCTAAGTTCAAGGCCTTCTGGTATCCGTTCAGCAACTATCTGTGCCTGCTGTTTATGGCCGGTATTCTGGTGATTATGTACCTGACGCCGGGCATTCGCATTTCGGTGCTGCTGATCCCGGTATGGGTGGCAATACTGGCAATTGGCTATGCGATAAAACAGCGCAGCCAGCGTACGGTAGGCAGCATAACCCGCTGATCTGAAAAGACTGATATAGCCCGCGCTAGGTCGCGGGCTTTTTTTACCCGGCAATTTTGCCAACTGGCTCACATTTCTATCGCAGCGGCACGTTTGTCCATCTCTATAACCATGATTTCCTGATGACTCGCCGTTAGGCAAGGCAATAATCGTTGCCATTCAGTCAGATCCTGCCATCGCGGAGAGAATGTCCATGAACAGCACTGCCCTTTCGGTAAGAGAAAAGATCGGCTATGGCATGGGAGATGCCGGCTGTAACATGATTGGCGGTGCCATCATGTTATTCCTCAATTACTTCTACACTGACATTTTTGGCCTGACGCCGGCACTGGTCGGTATCTTGCTGCTGTCGGTGCGGGTGCTCGACGCGGTAACCGACCCGATCATGGGAGCCATTGCCGACCGTACCCAAAGCCGCTGGGGGCGTTTTCGCCCGTGGCTACTGTGGATTTCACTCCCCTACGTGCTGTTCAGCGTGCTGATGTTCACCACGCCGGAATGGAGCTATAACAGTAAGGTGGTATACGCCTTTGCCACCTATTTTCTGATGTCGCTGACCTACACTGCCATCAATATTCCCTATTGTTCGCTGGGCGGCGTGATTACCGCCGATCCGCACGAGCGCGTCTCCTGCCAGTCATATCGCTTTATCATGGTCGGCATCGCCACGCTGATCCTGTCCTTGACGCTATTGCCAATGGCCGAATGGTTTGGCGGCGACAACAAGGCGCGCGGCTATCAAATGGCGATGGGCGTGCTGGCGCTGGTAGCGCTGTTCATGTTCCTGTTCTGCTTCGCTACGGTGAAAGAACGCATTCGCCCGGCGGTCCCCACCCATGACGCATTGAAAGCCGATCTGAAAGACGTGTGGAAAAACGATCAATGGGTGCGCATCCTGCTGCTGACCTTCTGTAACGTCTGCCCCGGCTTTATTCGCATGGCGGCCACCATGTATTACGTCACCTACGTCATGCAACAATCGGCCTCGTTCGCCAGCCTGTTCATTAGCCTGGGCGTGGTCGGCATGATGCTGGGCAGCGCTTTGGCCAAGCCGCTCACCGACCGATTCTGCAAGCTGAAAGTGTTCTTCTGGACCAATATCGCGCTGGCGGCATTTTCATGCGGTTTCTATTTCTTTAATCCACAGCTGACGTGGTTTATCGTCGCGGCTTACTTCCTGCTCAATATCCTGCACCAGATCCCGTCGCCGCTGCACTGGTCGCTGATGGCGGACGTCGACGACTACGGTGAATGGAAGACCGGCAAACGTATTACCGGCATCAGCTTCTCCGGCAACCTGTTCTTCCTGAAGGTGGGTCTGGCGGTAGCGGGTGCCATGGTCGGCTTCCTGATGTCGTTTTCCGGCTACCAGGCCGATGCAGCCAGCCAAAGTGCCAGCGCGCTTAATAGCATCGTATTGCTGTTCACCGTGATCCCCGGCATCGGTTATCTGATCACCGCCGGCGTAGTGCGACTGCTGAAGGTCGATCGTGAACTGATGAAGCAGATCCAGACCGATCTGGAAAAGCGCCGCACCAACTATCAGGAGCTGGCCGACTACCGTGAACAACAGCTCGAAGCCAAACATCCGTAAGGAACCAGAGATGAAACAGTACCCCAATCCCCTGATTGAACAGCGTGCCGACCCGCATATTATTCGCCATAGCGACGGCTACTATTACTTTATCGCCTCGGTGCCGGAATACGATCGCCTGGAACTGCGCCGCGCCGCCAGCCTGCGCGAACTGGCGCAGGCAACGCCAACGGTGGTGTGGCGCAAGCCTGCCAGCGGGCCAATGAGCGCGCTGATCTGGGCGCCCGAACTGCATGTTATCGACGGCAAGTGGTATATCTACTTTGCTGCTGCGCACAGTCCGGAGATTGCCGATGGCCTGTTCCAGCACCGCATGTTCGCGTTGGAGTGCCGCGACGCGGATCCACTGAGCGGAGAATGGCAGGAAAAAGGCCGTATTTACAGCCACATCGACAGCTTCTCGCTGGATGCCACCCACTTTACCCATCGCGGTAAACACTACTATTTATGGGCGCAGAAAGATCCGGCCATACGCGGTAATTCCAACCTCTACCTGGCCGAAATGGCCAACCCGTGGACGCTGAAAGGCGAACCGGTAATGCTCAGCAAGCCAGAGCTGCCATGGGAAACCGTCGGCTTTTGGGTTAACGAAGGTCCGGCGGCAATCGTGCATGGTCAACGACTGTTTATCAGCTACTCCGCCAGCGCTACCGACGAAAATTACTGTATCGGCCTGTTATGGGCTGATATCGACAGCGACATCACCGATCCGGCGCAGTGGCACAAATCCTCACAGCCGGTGTTTCGCACCAGCTATGAGCACCGTCAGTTCGGCCCAGGCCACAACAGCTTTACCGTCGATGAGGACGGCAATGATGTGCTGGTGTACCACGCGCGCAATTACACCGAAATCGACGGCGATCCGCTGTATGACCCGAACCGGCATACGCGGATCAAACCGTTAACCTGGGATGAACAGGGCATGCCGGTGTTTGGCGTACCACCGGCAGATAATCACTAGCGTGCTACGGGGCGCCGTTGCTGCGCCCCGCCCCTCAGTGTGCGTCTCGCAATGCCTTCACCTGTTCGGCGGTGATATCCGCCGGCAACCCGCCCCAGGTCACGCGCAGATAATTCACCAGATCCGCCACTTGCGCATCGTCCAGTCGCTCGCCAAAGCCCGGCATGCTCTGCATACTTTCACCGTTGGGGAACTGCTGCGCCGGCAAACCATCCAGTACCGAGACAATCAGGTTTTTGCCATCCGCCTGGCGCAGCGTAGCATTACCGCGCATTGCCACCGCGACGTGCGGCTTGCCCTGTCCCTCGCGGGCGTGGCAGCCGGCGCATTGATCCAGATAGGTGAGCCGGCCGGCATCATTACCCTGACCAATTTTGGCGTCCACCGCCGGCGGCGGCTGGTCACCCATCAGATAGGTCGCCAGCGCCCGCTGGTCTTCCGCCGTCAAATGCTGCGTACTGAGATCCACCACCATGTGCATTTCGCTGAAGGCGGAGCCCTGCGGCGCCAAACCGCTGGCGAGGAAGCGGCTGAGATCCGCCGGCGTCCAGCCACGCTGCGCCAGCCCGCCCGCCGTGATATCCGGCGCGATGAAGCGCCCCAGGGAGCCGCCCTGCATGACTTTGTCCAGCTTCATCTGGCCCAGTGCACCGCGTGGCGTATGGCATTCGCCGCAGTGGCCGAGCACGTCGGCCAGATAACGGCCACGCTGCCACTGCGCCGATTGCCCCTGCGAGCTGGCCGGCAACGGATCGCTATTGCGGAACAGCAGATTCCAGCCAATCAGGGCCATGCGCTGGTTGAACGGGAACGGCATGTCGTTTTTCGGCGTAGCCACATCCACCGCCGGGCGCGTCATCAGATAGGCATAAATGTCATCCGAATCCTGACGCGTCATACCCTTATACGAGGTGTACGGCATCGCCGGGTACAGATGACGGCCGCCCGGCGCCACACCCTGGGTCAACGCCAGGAAGAAGTCGTCTTTGGTCCAGCGGCCAATGCCATGCTCGACCGACGGCGTCAGGTTGCTGCCATAGATGGTGCCGAACGGCGTTGCCAGCGGATAGCCGCCAGCCAGCGGTGCGCCGCCGTCTGCGGTATGGCATGCCGCACAGTCTGCCGCCCGCGTCAGGTAGCGGCCACGTTCAATCTGTTGCGCATCGGCCGTTACATTTTGCGCTACTCCGTCGTAGCGGCGGTTTTCCCGCCACCACAGCACCGCCACCACGATAATCGCCAGCAACACGATCAGCAAAGCGAGACGTTTTTTCATTTTGCCGTCTCCTTCAGCAGCCCGGGCGTGTTCAATACCACCTCGCGCACCGCCTGGTAATAGCGAACATAACCGGTGCAGCGACAGATATGGCTATCAAGCGCCTGTTCAATCGCCCCTTCCAGCGCCTCACGAGCGATAGGCTCTCGCTGCAGCTTTTCCACAAAAAGGGTCGCTGCGTTGACAAAGCCTGGCGTGCAGTAGCCGCACTGGAAGCTGTAATGGTCAAGAAATGCCTGCTGAATCGGGGAAAGCGTCACTTCGCCCTGTTCGTCCACTTTCGCGTGACCCTCAACGGTACGGACTTTTTTGCCGTTGAAGAAATGCGCGCCGGTGATGCAGGTACGTACTTCCTCACTGGTGCCGCTCGGGTGATCGACGATCGCCACGCAGGCATGACAGATACCCTGGCCGCAACCAAGGCGCGAGCCGGTCAGATCGAGATATTCGTGCAGAAAATCGATCATCATCAGCCCTTCCGGCACCTCCAGCGGGCCGTACTGCTTGTCATTGATGGTCAGGGTGATTGGCTGGGTTTTGATGCTCATTGTAATACCTCACGAATATTTTCGGCACGGACGGGCAAATCGCGGAAACGGTGGCCGGTGGCGTCGGCAATGGCGTTGACCAGCGCGGCCACCACCGGGATCATTACCACTTCCGCCATGCCTTTCGGCGGATCGGTTTCCGACAGCGCGGGCAGGATGTCACCGGTCTGTTTCCAGACCGCAACATCGCTGGCGCGCGGCAGGTGGTAACGGTTGAAGTTCCAGCTGCCGTTACCCGGCCCGTCTTCGTACAGCGGTAAATACTCGTGCAGCGCATGGCCAATGCCCATCGCCAGGCCGCCCTGTAACTGGCCGGACACCAGTTCCGGCACGATCAGGTTGCCGCACTCCATGATCGAATGATGATTCAGCAGCTCCACCTTGCCGGTGGCGATATCCACCGCCACCTCTACCAGCGTGCCGACCGCGCTGTAGTAGGTCACGGCGGCGTTATTGCGCTGGGTTGGCGGGTAATAAACCTGCTCGCGCGCCAGCGTGCGGTAATCGCCGCCGGCGTTGCGCAAGGCCAGCCCGTCAATCGGTAACCGTTCGCGCTGATTACCCAGGCTGAACTCGGCCTCGGCCCACTGCCAGCGGTTGAACACATGCACCACCGCACCGGTGACGCCCCCCATCTGAAAAGCTTTTTTCGCCAACGTCTCCAGCGGCAGCACCTGCATGCCGGCTGCGGTCAAACCGCCTTCCACCCAGCGGGCGTCTTCTTTACGCACCACCAGCGGCGCCGCCTGGCCGCCACCAATGCCGGACTGCCAAATGGCCAGTGCCGCCGGCCACAGTCCATGTTCAAACACCAGCCGCGCCGCTTCGCGCGTGCTGTGGGAAAAGTAATACGCCGAGTTGCTGGCGCTGGACGGCGAGCAATAACTTGGCGTCCACTGCGGATTGGCCTGCAACGCGTCCTGTTCCTGCTGCGACATCAGGTAGGGATCGCCACTGGTCACCATCGGCAATAGCGACCAGTCGGTCACCGAAAAATGCGCTTCATCGGCCGGTTTTCCCAGCCATTGAGCGCAGAGCACCGACTGGGAGGTAGACATGCCGGTGCCCATTTCAGCGCCACTATGGTGCAGCGTAATGCGTCCGTCTTCGCTCAGTTCGACCCGGGCGAAAGAGGTTTCCGCACCGGTGCCGAAATCCTTCTGCACGCAGCCAAAGCCAACGCCGTAGCGCTTGCCGGGATGCTGCGCGTCAAATTCTGCTTTGCGTTCGCTGCGCTTGAGCCAGATGGGGTGACGTGCGGCCTTTTCCAGCACTTCATCCGCGCGGATCGCCCCAGCCGGGATCGCCCCCTGGGTATTCTTCATGCCGGACTTCAACACGTTGCGCAGACGGAACTCTATCGGATCGATCTGCAGTTCGGCTGCCAGCTCGTCCACCATCATTTCAGTCGCCGCCATGCTTTGCAGCGTGCCGTAGCCGCGTGCCGAACCGGCATCGATGGCGCGTGACGCCAAGCCGACCGAGGACAGATCGCTTTTAGGGAAGTAATAGATCGACTGCGCAGCGGTTGCCCCCACCATCACCACCGACGGCGTGAAGTTGCTGCGACCACCGCCATCAGCGGTCATTTCACCGTGGAAGGATTGCAGCACGCCGGTTTGCCGGTTCACCGCAATGGTGTAGTGCATATCAAACGCGTGGCGCTTCAGTGAGGTCTGGAATTGTTCAAAACGATCGTTAGCCAGCCGTACCGGATGACCGTCGCCGTACATAGCCGCCACCGCGCCGTAATACGGGAAGTTATAGTGATCTTTCGAACCATACCCCACGGTGTAACATGGGTGCAAAATCAGCTGCTTCACCGGCGGATTGTGCTGCGCCAACATACGCGGCATTTCATCGGCCACTTCCTGCGGCGACTGGGTCGGCACCACCAGATGTAGCGTTTGCGTTGCGCTATCGTACCAACCATTGGCATTGTCCGGTTCCAGCGCGGCGGTATCAATCGACTGCGTGGTGTAGCGGCGCGACATCACAAGCCAATCCTGCGGCGGCGAGCGCAGCTCGTCGGCGATCAGCCCGGCGTAATGCATACCCTCCTGATCCAGCTTGCCGCCGTCGCGCCCTTCCGGCCAGACCGGCAGGTGTTTCCTCATACCGATCGGGAAGATCGGCGTATCCTTCAAACTGGAGAAGCGATCGTCGTCGAACGGCTGCGCACCACCGATCCGTACGTAGCGGAACGAGCCCCACGGATCGCGCGCCAACGGGCCGGTTTGCGCACCGTAACGGATAACCTCGTCACGGAACTTCAGCGCGTCTTTGGCAAAGCGGAAGCGGGCAAAATCGTGATAGATCAGAATAGCGACCGCCTGGCCGAGATAGGCCGGCGTTTTACCACGCGGCAGTAACATGTCGTCACCGTAAAACGCCGGCAACGCCAGTCCGTCGCGAGCCAGATCCTCTGCGGTCACCAGGCGATCCGGCTGCAAATCCTGCCCCAGCAGCGACAGATCGATGCCGTCGAACAGCCGGTCAGCCTTGGTGACGCGCAGCACAAACGCATGCGCCTGCTGTTGTGGCCAGTGCGGCATATCCACTGCGCGAATGTCGCGCGCGAACACTTTGTGGCCCATCACTTTTGCGCGGCCGTCAATACGGAAACGGATACGTTTTTCGTGGGCATCCCATGCGGGAGACTGAAGGATTTTTTGTTCAAACAGTGCGGCGTAAGCGCGGCTGTAAAGCGGCGCGAGGTAAACGGCTACCCCCGCGATCACCGCGCTTTTGATAAAGCGACGCCGTGACGGGTTAAAATTGCTCATAAATATCCCTTGGTTCTTTATAGTATTTTTTCTTAACGATGCTGTTGCGCAAACGCTACTGGCTTTGCCATAGACGTTATAAGCATATGCTTAGCACTAAAATTATGTGATGATTAACATCTTGTTTTCAACAAAAATACATATACAAAACACATACGGTTTGCGTGGCAAATATAATTTGCGCAAATAGAGTAGGCGAAAATGACAATAGGAATTGTGATCGCCGCCGCCGGGCGCAGCATGCGGTTTACTCAGGCTGGCGGCAGCGGTAATAAGCTAAACGCGTTACTTGGCAACGTAACGGTATTTGAACGAACGCTGCGCCAGGCGTTGGCTTCCGGTCTGCCGATTCAGGTGGTTACCCGGCCGGACAATCTGCCGGTGCAGCGGGTTTGCGCCGCGCATCAGATCCCCGTCACGCTGCTGGCCAGCCCCGGCCTGGGCGATACAATCGCTGCCGGCGTAGCGGCCACGCCACGCTGGAGCGGCTGGCTGATCCATCTGGCGGACATGCCCTATGTGACGCCGCAGGTCTTCATCCAGACCGCGGAAGCGCTGCGACAATACGCCATCGCACGTCCTTGCTGCGATCGCCGTCCGGGGCACCCGGTTGGTTTTTCTGCCGCGTTGCGCAAGTCCTTGTGTGCGTTGCGCGGCGACGACGGCGGGCGTAGTCTGCTGCATGGCCAGCAGGTCCATCTGTTTTCTGTTGATTCGGCGGACATCATGCAGGATATTGATTTTCCATCTCAGCTCTCCGCCAGCGAGTGAATACCCGATGCAGCACCTCGATATTACCGTCGTCAGCCAGGCGATAAGCTGGCTTAAACAGCAACCGGTATGGCTGTGTACCGTGTTGAATACCTATGGGTCATCGCCCCGCTCCCCTGGCGCTCTCATGGCCGCGACGCGCGACGGCCATTATTGCGGTTCATTATCCGGCGGCTGCGTGGAAGAGGATTTTCTACGCCGCCTCGGGGAAGGAGCCTATCAGGCCGCCAGCCAGGTGATCCGTTACGGTGAAGGTGGTTTGACGCCCAACGTCGCGCTGCCCTGCGGTGGCGTACTGGATGTGTTGATCGAACACCTGCCGGCCGGTGATGCCAGCATGCGCTATCTGGCGCAAATCGCCACGGCACTGGATGGGCATCATGCACTGGTCAAACGGCTGCGTTTGCCCAACGCCTGCAGCGCGCTGGAGGTCACCGAGTTCACCAGCGCGACGCAGGTGGTGCGACAGGGCCAGGACATTACCTTGCATATCGCCGCCGCGCCACGCTTGCTGATCGCCGGTCTGTCCAGCGTCGCGCTATTTTGCGCCGAATTTGCCCACGCGCTGGGCTTTGAAGTTCTGGTATGCGAAAACCGCCCCGATGCATTGGACAACTTCGCCAACCAGTTACCCGCCAACGTTACGCTGCTACAGCAGTTTCCGGCGCGGTTTATTGAACAGGGTGGCTGCCATGCCAATACCGCCGTGGTCGCGCTGACCCACGATCCGCGCATGGACGACCTGACGCTGATGGAGGCCATTCATACCCCGGCGTTTTACATCGGCGCCATGGGCTCACAGCACAACAGCGCTCGCCGCCGGCAACGGCTGCAACAGATCGCCGAATTCACGCCACAGGATCTCGAGCGTATCCACGCCCCCATCGGCCTGCCGCTGGGCAGTAAAACCCCGGCAGAAATCGCCTTGGCGGTGATGGCCGACATCGTGCAGCAAAAAAACCGCACCGGCGCCTGATCCTACTGACACAGGGCGATTTCCTGTGTCACTTCACGATATCAACCACACGTTTGAAAACGCTTACATCGTTCCTCTCGCTTTTTTATATCTTATAAACCTTATTAGGTGCCGATTATCAATTAATCACCAATTGGAATCATCTCAAAAAATACAATTAATGTAAGCGATTACATTAATGTGATCAGGCGCACTTTTAGCCAGCAAAAGGATCAATAACATAGCGACCAAAGCAGTTTCACAAAGTTTCATTCGGAGGCGTTATGAGTAAAACTTCCGCAGGCAAGGGCCGCACCAATGCCCAATTGACCTTTTTTGTCTGTTTTCTGGCTGCATTGGCCGGCTTGCTGTTTGGACTGGATATCGGTGTTATCGCTGGTGCATTGCCATTTATTACCCATGAATTCCAGATCACCTCTCAGCAGCAAGAATGGGTAGTCAGCTCAATGATGTTCGGCGCGGCGGTTGGTGCCGTGGGCAGCGGCTGGCTGTCCTTCCGTCTGGGTCGCAAATACAGCCTGATGATTGGCGCGGTGCTGTTCGTGGCCGGCTCCTTGTGTTCGGCCTTCGCCCCCAACGTAGAGGTGCTGCTGGTTTCGCGCGTACTGCTCGGCCTGGCGGTAGGTATTGCCTCATTCACCGCACCGCTGTACCTGTCGGAAATTGCCCCGGAACGTATTCGCGGCAGCATGATTTCGATGTACCAATTGATGATCACCATCGGCATTCTGGCGGCATACCTGTCGGATACCGCCTTCAGTTACAGCGGCTCATGGCGCTGGATGCTCGGCATCATCACCATCCCCGCCCTGCTGCTGTTGGTGGGCGTATTCTTCCTGCCGCGCAGCCCGCGCTGGCTGGCGTCGCGCGGCCGCGATGCCGAAGCGCACAAGGTGCTGGAAATGCTGCGTGATACCACTGCACAAGCCAAAGCCGAACTGGATGAAATCCGTGAAAGCCTGAAGATCAAGCAAAGCGGTTGGGCGCTGTTCAAAGATAACAAAAACTTCCGCCGCGCAGTTTACCTCGGCATTCTGCTACAGGTGATGCAACAGTTCACCGGCATGAACGTTATCATGTACTACGCGCCGAAGATTTTTGACCTGGCCGGCTTTGCCAGCACGGCACAACAAATGTGGGGAACGGTGATCGTCGGGTTGGTCAACGTGCTGGCAACCTTTATCGCCATTGGGCTGGTTGACCGCTGGGGCCGCAAACCGACGCTGAAACTGGGCTTCCTGGTGATGGCCATCGGCATGGGCGTGCTCGGCACCATGATGAGCATCGGTATGGCAACGCCGGCGGCACAGTATTTCGCCGTCCTGATGCTACTGATGTTTATCGTCGGCTTCGCCATGAGCGCCGGCCCGCTGATCTGGGTACTGTGCTCGGAAATACAGCCGCTGAAAGGCCGTGACTTCGGCATCACCTGTTCGACAGCCGTCAACTGGATCGCCAACATGATCGTCGGCGCAACCTTCCTGACCATGCTTAACAGTCTGGGCAGCGCGCATACCTTCTGGGTCTACGCTGCGCTTAACCTGATCTTTATCGTCCTGACCATCGTGCTGATCCCGGAAACCAAGAGCATTTCGCTGGAACACATCGAACGTAATCTGATGGCTGGCAAACCGCTGCGCGAGATTGGCTCTCGCTAACGCACGTCAACCGCCGATCCTGCATCTATGCCGCCCGTTGCCGGGCGGCTTTTTTATGCCTTATTTCACACAGCGCGCGCACTGCGCGCTTTGAATCTTCTGGAAGAAGTCATTGCCCTTGTCATCCACCAGAATGAACGCCGGGAAATCCTCCACCTCAATTTTCCAGATCGCTTCCATGCCCAGTTCAGGGTATTCCACGCATTCCAGACTCTTGATGCTTTGCTGCGCCAGTACCGCCGCCGGGCCGCCAATGCTGCCGAGGTAGAAGCCGCCGTGCTTGTGGCAGGCGTCGGTCACCTGCTGGCTGCGGTTACCCTTCGCCAGCATGATCATGCTACCACCATGGGACTGCAGCAGATCGACGTAGGAGTCCATCCGCCCGGCGGTGGTTGGCCCAAGGGAACCGGAGGCGTAACCATCCGGCGTTTTGGCCGGGCCAGCGTAGTAAATCGGGTGATCCTTGACGTACTGCGGCAAACCTTCACCGCGATCCAGGCGCTCTTTCAGCTTGGCGTGGGCAATGTCGCGGCCAACAATAATGGTGCCGCTCAACGACAGACGTGTTGACACCGGGTATTGCGACAACTGCTTGAGGATCTCGGCCATTGGTCGGTTCAGATCTACCTTGATGGCTTCTCCTTCGCCGGCCTGACGCAATTCCTGCGGGATGTATTTGCCCGGGTTATGCTCCAGTTTCTCCAGCCAGATGCCGTCACGGTTGATTTTGCCCTTGATGTTGCGGTCAGCGGAACAGGAAACCCCCATACCGACCGGACATGAGGCGCCGTGGCGCGGCAGACGCACCACGCGGATGTCGTGCGCAAAATATTTACCGCCGAACTGCGCTCCCAGGCCCAGATTTTGCGCTTCCTTCAGCAATTCAGCCTCTAGCGCAACGTCGCGGAACGCCTGACCGTGTTCGTTCCCTTCGGTCGGCAGCCCGTCGTAATACTTGGTTGATGCCAGCTTCACCGTTTTCAGCGTGGCTTCCGCCGAGGTACCGCCGATGACAAACGCCACGTGGTATGGCGGGCATGCTGCGGTACCCAGCGTACGCATCTTGTCGACCAGATAATCCTTCAGTTTGCCCGGTGACAGCAGCGCCTTGGTCTCCTGATACAGGTAGGTTTTATTGGCCGAACCGCCGCCTTTGGCGATGCACAGGAATTTGTATTCATCGCCGTCCACGCTGTACAAATCGATCTGCGCAGGCAGGTTGCTGCCGGTGTTGACCTCCTGATACATGTCGAGCGCAGCGTTTTGAGAATAGCGCAGGTTGTCCTCGATATAGGTGTTGTACACCCCGCGCGACAGCGCCTCTTCATCACCGCCGCCGGTCCACACCCGCTGGCCCTTTTTGCCGACGATAATCGCCGTGCCGGTATCCTGACAGGTTGGCAAAATGCCCTTGGCGGCGATTTCCGAATTGCGCAGGAATTGCAGCGCAACGTAGCGGTCGTTTTCGCTGGCTTCAGGGTCGGCGAGAATATCTGCCACCTGCTGCTGATGCGCCGGGCGCAGCATAAACGAGGCGTCGTGGAAGGCATGCTGGGCGAGGAGGGTCAGAGCTTGCGGATCGACTTTGAGGATTTCCTGCCCTTCGAATTCGGCAACGGTAACGTGGTCGCGGCTCAGCAGGTAGTATTCGGTATCGTCTTTCTTCAGCGGGAACGGATCTTGATAATGGAACGGTTTATTCGACATTTATCTCTCACTTGCAACATCAGCTGCGTTAAATTCACACTTTCAGCGCATAATTCGGGTTCGCTGCGTCAAAAAAACTCACCTTACCTTACGTATTTTCAGCGCGTCGGTTATTGCGCAAAATCGCAAAATAACCCCTTTAATGGTAAGGAATTTACGGGCCAAGTTTTTTCGACCTCATCCATTGAGAACTGCGGGTACAGACTCATCAAGCACGAATTATTATCCCGCAGTTAACACCTTGATTACAATCTGTGGTTATCGATCGGGTTATCATTATTGATGGGATATTGTCTGAAACGCTCGCCTGGCCTATGCTAGCGGCAATGAACAAAGTAAGAATCCCCATAGCGCTGCAACAGGCGGTAATGCGCTGTCTGCGAGAAAAATTGCAGCTGGCGGCCCAGCATTTTGCCGAAGAATTCCCCGAACCCAAGATCGTGTATCAGCAACGCGGCACCAGCGCGGGCACCGCCTGGCTGCAAGCCTGGGAAATCCGCCTCAACCCGGTGCTTCTGCTGGAAAATCAGCACGCCTTTATCGATGAAGTGGTGCCGCATGAACTGGCGCACCTGCTGGTATTTCGGCGTTTTGGCCGCGTCGCGCCGCACGGCAGAGAATGGCGCTGGATGATGGAAAGCGTATTGCGCGTCCCCGCCAGCCGCACCCATGGTTTTGAAACCGCATCGGTGCAGAGCAAAACCTTTCCTTATCAATGCGCTTGCCAACGGCATCAGTTAACGGTGCGCCGCCATAATCGGGTACTGCGCGGTGAAAGCGAATACCGCTGCCGCCGCTGCGGCGATAAACTAAGATTTATCGCTGGCGAAACGCATGAGCTAAATGATTTATAAGTTAAAACAAGCATATTGCGCGATTTGCTCCTGCCGATAACTTCCGTTACCCTGCCTGCTTTGCCAATTTTGAGCTGTTTTGGAATATGCTTCGCAAAATTTTATTCGCAGTCATTTTTGTCTCAGGCGCGGTACAGGCGCACGGTATCAACAACTTTTCCCAAGCCAAAGCAGCGGCAGCCAAAATCAATCAGGACGCCCCCGGCAGCTTTTACTGCGGGTGTAAAATCAATTGGCACGGTAAAAAAGGCATCCCCGATCTCGACGGCTGCGGTTACCTGCCGCGTAAAAACGCCCAGCGTGCCGGGCGCATTGAATGGGAGCACGTCGTGCCGGCCTGGCAGTTCGGCCACCAATTGCAATGCTGGCAGGATGGCGGGCGCAAAAACTGCAATCGGGATCCGGTCTACCGTCAGATAGAAATCGATCTGCATAACCTGCAACCGGCAATTGGCGAGGTCAACGGCGATCGCAACAATTTTATGTACAGCCAATGGCGCGGCGGCGAAGGGCAGTATGGCCAGTGTCCCATGAAGGTCGACTTCAGGCACAAGCAGGCCGAACCGCCGGCGCGCGCGCGCGGTGCCATTGCCCGCACCTATTTCTACATGCGCGATCGTTATCATCTACGCCTGTCACGCCAGCAGACCCAGCTGTTTGACGTCTGGAACCGTCAATATCCGGTGAGCCAGTGGGAATGCCAGCGCGAGGCACGCATCGCTAAGGTACAGGGCAACCACAACCCGTATATTCAACAGGCTTGTCAGCGACAAAAGGGCTGACCTACTATACCCTGCATATTTGAAGCTGCATCGGCGCTGGCGCTATTGTTGCCCGCCGAATCTTTTATCTATGGGTTAGAAAATCTATGCGCATACCTCGCATTCATCACCCGGAGCCGCTGCGTTCCGATATGGAAATCGCCCTGAGCGAAGACGCGGCCAACCACGTCGGTCGCGTACTGCGCATGAGTGCAGGCCAATCGCTGCAACTGTTTGACGGCAGCAACCAGGTGTTCGATGCTGAAATCACGCGGGTGGATAAAAAAAGCGTCCAGGTACGCGTCGGCGCCGGACGGCTGGAAGATCGAGAGTCGCCGCTCAACCTGCACTTGGGGCAGGTGATTTCGCGCGGCGAAAAGATGGAATTCACCATTCAGAAATCCATCGAGCTGGGCGTCAATACCATTACCCCGCTGTTTTCGGAACGTTGCGGCGTGAAGCTGGATGGCGAGCGCCTGGCCAAGAAGTTGCAACAGTGGCAAAAAATCGCGATTGCCGCCTGTGAACAGTGTGGCCGCAACCGCATCCCGGACATTCGCCCGGCGATGCCGTTGGAGACCTGGTGCACCGAGCAGGACGACAGCCTGAAGCTGAACCTGCATCCGCGCGCCAGCCACAGCATCAATACGCTGCCACTGCCGGTAAACCACGTTCGCCTGTTGATTGGACCGGAAGGCGGCCTATCCGCCGACGAAATTGCGATGACCTCAGCGCATGGATTTACTGATATCCTGCTGGGACCACGCGTTCTGCGTACAGAAACCACCGCACTCACCGCGATCACCGCATTGCAGGTGCGTTTTGGCGATCTGGGTTAAGGAGAAGAGAAAGAATGATTAAGCTCGGCATCGTGATGGACCCTATCGCATCCATCAACATCAAGAAAGACACCAGTTTCGCCATGCTGCTGGAAGCCCAGCGCCGCGGTTGGGAACTGCATTACATGGAGATGAACGATCTCTATCTGCACGCCGGCGACGGCCGTGCCCGCACGCGACTGCTGGCGGTCAAGGAAGACAAGGAGAGCTGGTACAGCTTTGGCAGCGAACAGGATCTGGCGTTGCAGGATCTGGACGTGATCCTGATGCGCAAGGATCCGCCGTTCGATACCGAATATATTTACGCCACCTATATTCTTGAGCGCGCGGAAGTCAAAGGCACGCTGGTGGTCAACAAGCCGCAGAGCCTGCGCGACTGCAATGAAAAGCTGTTCACCGCCTGGTTCCCGGAGCTGACGCCGGACACGCTGGTCAGCCGCAGCGCGGCGCATATCCGCAAGTTTCATCAGCAACATGGCGACATCATCCTCAAGCCGCTGGACGGCATGGGCGGCGCCTCGATTTTCCGTGTCAAGCAGGACGACCCCAACCTGTCGGTGATCATCGAAACGCTGACCGAACATGGCAGCCGCTTCTGCATGGCGCAGAACTTCCTGCCGGCGATCAAGGAAGGGGACAAGCGTATTCTGGTGGTGGACGGCGAACCGGTGCCCTACTGCCTGGCTCGCATCCCGGCGCAAGGGGAAACCCGTGGCAATCTGGCGGCCGGCGGCCGTGGTGAAGCACGCCCGCTGAGCGAAAGCGACTGGAAAATCGCCCGCGCGGTGGCACCGACGCTGAAAGAAAAAGGGCTGATTTTCGTTGGCCTGGATATCATTGGCGACCGTCTGACGGAAATCAACGTTACCAGCCCGACCTGCGCGCGCGAGATCGAAGCCGCCTTCCCGGTTTCCATCACCGGTATGCTGATGGACGCCATCGAAAAGCGCCTGGCTGCACGCTAACCTGACGACGATACGGGCGACGGTGTCGCCCGCTGTCGTGACTTCACCGCCTTTTAGCCGCATACTGGCGGCTGTTCAACTGCCAACGGATTGAATCCTTTTATCGCCATGAATTTACAGCACCACTTTCTTATTGCCATGCCAACCATGCAGGATCCCCGCTTCAAGCGTTCGGTGATTTATATCTGCGAGCACAACGAAGAAGGCGCCATGGGTTTGGTGATCAATAAACCCGTGGAACAGTTCACGATAGAAAGCGTGCTGAGCAAATTGCAGATTCTGCCTATCGAACGCGATCCGGCCGTCAACCTCGACAAACCGGTGTTTGCCGGTGGCCCACTGGCAGACGATCGCGGTTTTATCCTGCACACGCCCTGTTCCGGCTTTGGCTCCAGCATTCAGATTTCGCCGGAAACCATGATAACCACCTCCAAAGACGTGCTGGAAACCCTCGGTACGCCGGAGCAGCCGCAAGACGTGCTGGTCGCCCTTGGCTATGCCGGCTGGGAAAAGGGCCAGCTCGAGCAGGAAGTGCTGGAAAACGTCTGGCTGACCATCGAAGCCGACAGCGATATCCTGTTCCACACGCCGATAGCCAGCCGCTGGCGCGAGGCGGCCAACCGTCTGGGCATCGACATCCGCAGCATCGCCAATCACGCAGGACACGCCTGATGAGTAACCGCACCATCATCGCCTTTGATTTTGGCACCAAAAGTATCGGCGCGGCCATCGGCCAGGAAATTACCGGTACCGCGCGCGCGCTGGCGGCCTTCAAGGCGCAGGACGGCACGCCGGACTGGCAAAAAATTGAAAAACTGCTGAAGGAATGGCAGCCGGATCTGGTGGTGGTCGGTCTGCCGCTCAACATGGACGGTAGCGAACAACCGCTGACCGAACGCGCCCGCAAGTTTGCCAACCGCCTGCATGGGCGTTTTGGGGTACAAATCGACCTGCACGACGAGCGCTTGAGTACCGTAGAAGCCCGCTCGCACCTGTTCGATCGCGGCGGCTTTCGCGCCTTGGACAAGGGCAGCATCGACTCGGCGTCGGCGGTGGTGATACTGGAAAGCTGGTTCGAACAGCACCTGGGGTAAGTTGGTGGCAGCACGCTCGCGTTAACGTGGCGTAGCGGCAATAGCGAGTTAACGATAGCCAGCGCGGCCTCAGGATAATATTCCCTGCGCAATACGCTGCCGCAGTCCCTGTTCAAAGGTCTGCATACCGAACTGCGCGCCGGTTTGCAGCACGCTGGCCAACTGATGGATTTTCCCATCGCGGATCAGGCTGCTGACCGCCGGTGTCGCCGTCAGGATCTCAAAAATCGCCGTGCGCCCCCCGCCCGGTTTATTCACCAGTTTTTGGGCGATCACCGCTTGCAGACTGCCGGCCAACTGCGCGCGCACGTAGGGCTTTTCTTCCGCCGGGAACACATCCACCAGCCGCTCCACCGCCTGCGGCGCGTTGCGGGTGTGCAGGGTCGCCAGCACCAGATGGCCGGTTTCCGCCGCCGTCAGCGCCTGACGAATGGTCATCAGGTCACGCAGTTCCCCCAGCAGAATCACGTCGGGATCCTCACGCAGCGCGGCGCGCAGGGCCAGCTCGACGCAGTGGGTATCACGCCCCAGCTCACGCTGGTGGATCAGCGAGCGCTGGCCATGGTGAATAAACTCGATCGGATCCTCCAGCGTCAGGATGTGCCGCCGCTGATGGCGATTGATCTCGTCGATCATCGCCGCCAGCGTGGTGGATTTACCGCTGCCGGTCGCACCGGTCACCAGGATCAGACCGTCCTCGCGCCGGGTCAACGCCGGGATAACCGCCGGCACCTGCAAGGCGGCCAGCCTGGGGATATGCTCGGCAATCATGCGCAACGCCAGCGAAATGCCGCCATGATGCACAAAGACGTTGGCACGCAGCCGCCGACCGTCGCGGGTGGTCAGCGAGCCATCGAGCTGGCCAGTTTGTTGCAAGTCCTGTAGCTGCTGTGGCTCGAGTACCGTAGCGCATAGGGTCTGCACCGCAGCCGGCGTCAGGATTTCCCCCTGCTGCAACGATTGCAATTCGCCATCGATACGCAACATTGGCAGATGTCCGGTACAAAGGTGCAGATCGGAGGCATTATGCTTTACACTAAGGGCCACTAATTCATCGAAATCCATATCAATCTCCTGGGTCAATCATGAGCACTATCCAACAGAACCTGCAGGATGTCAGGGGCCGTATTGATGCCGCAGCCGTAAACTGCGCGCGTGCTCCAGAAGAGGTGTCGCTGCTTGCAGTCAGCAAAACCAAACCTGTCGCGGCGATCGCAGAAGCCATTGCTGCGGGGCAGCGAGCATTTGGTGAAAATTACGTGCAGGAAGGCGTCGACAAGATCCGTCATTTCGCCACATTGCCCGACGGCGCCGGGCTGGAATGGCACTTTATCGGCCCGCTGCAATCCAACAAGAGCCGTTTGGTGGCAGAGCATTTCGACTGGTGCCACACCGTTGACCGGCTGCGGATTGCCCAGCGGCTGAGCGATCAGCGCCCGGCAGAACTGCCACCGCTGAACGTGCTGATCCAGATTAATATCAGCGATGAACAGAGCAAATCCGGCATCGCATTGACACAGTTGCCGCTATTGGCACAGGCAGTGGCGGCCCTGCCAGGGCTGACGCTGCGCGGTGTGATGGCAATACCGGCGCCGGAGAGCGACTTTTCGCGCCAGTTGGCGGTATTTCGCCAAATGGCCGCGGCGTTCCAGCAGTTGCAACTGGACTATCCACAGGTCGACACGCTATCGATGGGTATGACTGACGACATGGTCGCAGCAATCACCGCCGGTAGCACCCTGGTGCGCATCGGCACCGCGATTTTTGGCGCCCGTGATTATTCGCAGGCCTGACAGAACCAACGAGGGACGCAATGCAACATCGTAAGATTACCTTTATCGGCGCCGGCAACATGGCGCGTGCGATTATCGCCGGGTTGGTGAACGGCGGTTACCCGGCACAATTAATCAGCGTTTGCGCGCCGTCGGCTAAAAACCGCGATGCGCTGGCCGCCGATTATGGCGTAATGAGCAGCGACGACAACCTTCTCTGTGCGCAGCAGGCCGAAGTGGTGGTAATGGCGGTAAAACCGCAGCTGATGGAACAGGTATGCCAACCGCTGCGCCAGCAGGTCGATTTTAGCGGCAAACTGGTGCTGTCGATTGCCGCCGGCATCCAGGTCAGCCGTTTTTATCAGTTGCTGGGGGACAGGCTGAATATTGTGCGCATCATGCCAAATACCCCATCGCTGGTTGGCAAAGGCATGAGCGGTCTGTATGCGCCCGCGCAGGTTAGCCGGCAAGACTGCGATTTCACCGGCGAGCTGATGAGTTCGGTCGGCAAGGTGTGTTGGGTAGACGACGAAAACGGCATCAACGGCGTCATCGCCGCTGCCGGTAGCGCGCCGGCCTACTTCTTCCTGTTTATGGAATCAATGCAGCAAGAAGCGGAACGCATGGGCTTTAGCAGCCAGCAGGCGCGCGAGCTGGTGCAACAGGCCGCCAGCGGCGCCGCCGCTCTGGTGGAGGCCAATCCGCAGATAGCGCTGTCGACCCTGCGGGAACAGGTCACTTCAAAAGGCGGCACCACAGCCGAAGCACTGCGCGTACTGAATGAACAACGACTGCCTGACACCGTCGCCAAAGCGATGCAGGCCGCCGTTACCCGTGCACAAGAAATGGAAAAATCATTTTAATAGGAGAAGGGCCACTACATGTTAACGCTGACTTTTCTGGTCAAGACCGTTATTGATCTTTACGTCATGGTGCTGCTGTTGCGCATTTGGATGCAATGGACGCGCACTGACTTCTACAACCCGTTTTCACAGTTTGTGGTGAAAATCACCCAGCCGATTGTCGGCCCGTTGCGCCGCATCATCCCGTCGCTGGGGCCGATCGACAGCGCGTCGTTGCTGCTGGCTTTCCTGCTGATGACCATCAAGTATCCGCTGCTGTTGCTGATCCAGGGCGGTGCCATCTCCCTCAGTCCGTACAACCTGCTGTTTGGCCTGATTTCACTGGTTAAGTCCGCCGGTTATCTGATCTTCTGGGTGATGATTATCCGCGCGCTGATGAGCTGGATCAGCCAGGGGCGCAACGCCATTGACTACGTAATGTATCAGTTGACCGAACCCCTGATGGCGCCGATCCGCCGCGTGATCCCTGCGATGGGCGGCATTGATTTTTCGGCCATGGTGGTGATTCTGATTTTGTATCTGCTCAATTATCTGGGTATGGATCTGTTTGGTGAGATCTGGTTTTTGCTGTGAGTGCCGTCAGCGTTGAAAGAGACGGGCTGGTGGTCAGGCTGTATATTCAGCCGAAAGCCAGCCGAGACCAGATTATTGGCCTGCATGGTGAAGAAATCAAGGTCGCCATCACCGCCCCGCCGGTTGATGGCCAGGCCAATGCCCATCTGCTCAAGTTTATCGCCAAGCAGTTTAAAGTGGCAAAAAGCAATGTGACGATCGAAAAGGGTGAACTGGGCCGGCATAAGCAGTTACGCATTATGCGTCCGCAACAGATACCGCCGCCCATCGCGGCGTTGTATACAGAGTAATTATTCAAGGTTATGACTATGCAAAAAGTGGTTCTTGCCACCGGCAATCCCGGGAAAGTACGCGAACTCGCCGACCTGCTGGCCGACTTCGGCCTCGACGTGGTGGCGCAGACCGAGCTGGGGGTGGATTCGGCCGAAGAAACCGGCCTGACGTTCATTGAAAACGCCATCCTGAAGGCCCGCCACGCGGCAAAAATTACCGGCCTGCCGGCGATTGCCGACGACTCCGGCCTCGCGGTCGACGCACTGGGCGGTGCGCCGGGCATTTACTCCGCACGCTACGCGGGAGAAGACGCCTCGGACCAGCAGAATCTGGATAAACTGCTGGTGGCATTAAAAGACGTGCCGCAGGGCCAACGCGGCGCGCAATTCCATTGCGTGCTGGTGTATCTGCGCCATGCGGAAGACCCGACGCCGCTGGTCTGCCACGGCAGCTGGAGCGGGGAAATTACCTTTGCATCCGCCGGTCAGGGCGGCTTTGGCTACGACCCGATCTTCTACGTACCGGCGCTGTCACGTACCGCCGCAGAACTGTCGCGCGATGAGAAAAGCGCGGTCTCACACCGTGGCCAGGCATTGACGCTGTTGCTGGAAGCGATGCGCAATGCTCAATAATGCCGTACAACTGCCACCGCTCAGTCTCTACATCCATATTCCATGGTGCGTGCAAAAATGCCCTTACTGCGACTTTAATTCGCATGCGCTGAAGGGCGATGTACCGCATCAGGAATATGTCGATCACCTGCTGGCGGATCTGGACGCCGATCTGCCGATGACCAGCGGGCGCAGCATCAGTACCATTTTCATCGGTGGCGGTACGCCGAGCCTGCTGAGCGCCGAAGCGATGCAGTCGCTGCTGGATGGCGTTCGCGCGCGCATTCGGGTGGATGATGACGCCGAGATCACCATGGAAGCCAACCCGGGCACCGTCGAAGCCGATCGCTTCAGCGGCTACCAGCGGGCCGGTGTGAACCGCATTTCGATCGGCGTACAAAGCTTTAGCGCCGAGAAGTTAACCCGCCTGGGGCGCATTCACGGTCCGGAGGAAGCCAAACGGGCGGCACATCTGGCGACCGGTCTGGGGCTACGCAGTTTTAATCTGGATTTGATGCACGGCTTGCCGGATCAGTCGCTGGAGGAAGCGCTGGACGATCTGCGCCAGGCTATCGCCCTCAATCCACCGCACCTGTCGTGGTATCAGCTGACCATCGAGCCCAATACCCTGTTCAGCTCGCGGCCGCCGGTACTGCCGGATGACGACGCGCTGTGGGATATTTTCCAGCAGGGCCACGCGCTGCTGAGCGCCGCCGGGTATCAGCAGTATGAAACCTCGGCCTACGCCAAACCGGGCTATCAGTGCCAACACAATCTCAACTATTGGCGCTTCGGCGACTATCTGGGGATTGGCTGCGGCGCACATGGCAAACTGACCTTCAGCGACGGGCGCATCGTGCGGACGGCCAAAACCAAGCACCCGCGCGGTTTTATGCAGGGTAAATACCTCGACAAACAGCATGAAGTGGCTGCCGAAGATCGGCCGTTCGAATTCTTCATGAACCGTTTCCGCCTGTTGGAGGCCGCGCCGCGTGCAGAGTTCAGCGCCTATACCGGGCTGGATGAAAACACCATCCGCCCGCAGCTGGACGCCGCATTGGCGAAAGGCTATCTGGTCGAAACGGCGCAACACTGGCAAATCACCGAAACAGGCAAACTGTTCCTCAATTCGCTGCTGGAGCTATTTTTAGCGGACGAGTAAAAACCAAAAAGCGCTGGGATTCAGCGCTTTTTTATTGGTTTCAGTCTGGGTAAAACTCTGGCGCAAGTACCTGCTGGCAGATTGCCGCCAGACGGCCAAGCAACCGCCTGACGACTCGCCTGTGCTGTTACTTCAACGCATTAAGCAGATCTTTGCGCTGGGTTTCCAACGCGGTGACGCGGTTGCAGACGTCGTGGCCAAAGTTCTGGAAATCCTGTTCCTGATTGTTCCACTCGTTCTGAATAGCCTTTTGCAAACCGCCCAGGTTGCCCATGATCGCCTGCAACGGGTTACCGCCGCTGTTGGCCGCCTGTTTGACGCCCATTTCGTTCAGGCTGTCTTGCAGCACGCCGCCCATACTTTGCTGCACGATATTGCGGCCATCCTGTTCGACCTGATCGATGGCTTTATGATGGAAAGCCAACCCGTCGTTGCGGTGCTCGATAATGCGGTTCATCTGCTGCTTCAGCTGCTGGTTCAGCGTGGTCAGACGATTGCGTACGTTGCTGTCGCTGCCCAGTTCCTTGACGATCACCTTATCCAGCGCCACACGGGCTTTTTCCAGGTGCTGCTGCGCGCCGTTGTCAATCCACGGCAGTTCCTTGCGCAGGGCGCTCTGGTAGCTGAACGCCTTCTGGCGCTGGGTATCATTGAGGGTCAGCGGTTGCCCGTTACGGGTTACGTCGCCATCCGGTGAAATTTGCAGATTGCCGCTGGTGCCCACCACCTGCACATTCTGTTGGCTGATAATCACGTCATCCTGTGGCTTGACGGCACATTGATAGGCGGCATGCGCCTGCGATGCGGTTAGCAACAGCAAGGCCAACCCGGTTTTCTTCAACATAGTATCTCCTGAGACTCCCTTCCAACCGTAACAGCGGGGGATTAAAAAATCGAACGGCTAATTCGTTGAGACAACAGTTCCAGCGCCGCAGTTCCCGCCAGCGAGTTACCGGACGGATCCAGTTCCGGCGACCAGACCACGATCGCCATTTCGTCCGGTACGATGGCGACAATACCGCCGCCGACGCCCGACTTGCCCGGCATGCCGACCCGATAGGCAAATTCACCGGCACCGTCGTACATGCCGCTGGTCATCATCAGCGCATTGATCTGCCGCGCCTGCAACGGGGTGATCACCTCATTGCCCTGCAGATCGCGGCCGTGGTTCGCCAGATAAACGAAGCCGCGCGCCAGTTCCTGGCAGCTCATGCGCAGCGCGCAATAGTGGAAATAGGTTTGCAGTACGGTGAGCACGTCGTTTTCGAAATTACCGAACGATTTCATCAGATAGGCGATCGCCGCATTGCGATCGGAGTGTTCGAACTCGGAGCGAGCCACGCGGGCGTCGTAGGCCAGGTCATCTTCGCCGGTCAATTGTCGCACTACTTCCAGCATCCGCTGTTTTGGCGCGCTGAGCCGGGTTTGCAACATGTCGCAGACCACCAGCGCGCCGGGATTGATGAACGGGTTGCGCGGCTTGCCCTGCTCCATTTCCAGTTGCAACAGCGAGTTGAACGGCAAACCGGACGGCTCTTTACCGACCCGCTGCCAGATTTCGCTTTCCTGATAGCGTGTCAACGCCAGCGTCAGGCTGAGCACTTTGGATATCGACTGAATGGAAAACCTTTCGGCGGCGTCGCCGGCCTGGAACATGTTGCCGTCAACGGTGCAAACGGCGATACCCAGGCGATTGGCCGGCACCTCTGCCAGCGCGGGGATGTAATCGGCGACTTTACCGCTGCCGATCAGCGGGCGAACCTGTTGCAGGATCTCTTCCAGCAACGCGTTATCCAATGTTATTTCCACCAGGCCATGCTCCAGGCAAAACAAAGGCGCCATTAAGGCACCTTCAAACAACTCTGCTGTATGACGATAACCGGCCAGTCGCAGCTGGCCTCAACGCTGAATCTCGCGGAATCAATCCCACCAGATGTCAAACAGATCGCTGACCTTCACATCGGACAGCTTGCGTGCTTCCAGCCAGTTTTTGACCAGTTCACGGTGTTGGTCGGTGCATTGACCAATCTTCTGCAGGCAAATCAACCCTTCCCATTGCAGGTAGCCGCTGCCGTCAAACGCCAGGCCGTTCGGCTCGATCACTTCGTCAATGAACGCATCCAGCGTGCCGTCGATATCCTCAACCGCGGTGCCTTCGGCGAAACGCCAGGCGACGGAAAAGCCCAGCTCCTGAAACTCATCAATGTGCAACTTCTTACGTAAACGACGACTGCGGTTGTTAGCCATTATGCCTTCCTCTCAAACATCAAATCCCAAACGCCGTGTCCCAGACGCTGGCCGCGTAGTTCAAATTTAGTCAGTGGACGTGAGTCCGGGCGCGGCACGTAATCGTGGTTTTCCGACAGATTACGGTAATTCGCCACGCCGTTCATCACTTCCAACATATGTTCCGCATAGGGTTGCCAATCGGTGGCCATATGGAATACGCCGCCGACCTTCAGCTTGCGCAGCACCAGTTCAACAAACGGTGTCTGTACGATGCGGCGCTTGTTGTGGCGCGCCTTGTGCCACGGATCCGGGAAGAACAGTTGCACCATATCCAGCGAGCCGTCCGGGATCATGTTTTCCAGCACTTCGACCGCATCGTGGCACATCACCCGCAGGTTGCTCAATTGCGCCTCGTGAGCATCGGCCAGGCAGGCACCGACGCCTGGCGAATGAACTTCAATCCCTAAAAAGTTCTGCTGCGGGTTGTTGCCCGCCATGGTCACCAGCGAAGCGCCCATACCAAAGCCGATTTCCAGCACCACCGGTGCATCGCGGCCAAACAGCGCGGTCAGATCGACAGCCTGCGCCTGATACTCCACCCCCATCACCGGCCAATAGTTTTCCAGCGCGTGCTGCTGGCCTTTGGTCAACCGCCCCTGGCGGCGCACAAAGCTGCGGATACGGCGCATCGCGCGGCCGTTCTCATCAAATTCCGGAGAGATGACGTCATTAATCATAGTGCTTTCTGTCTGTTTGGCTGCCAATTAGGGAAACGCGCATTATGCAAAGATAGACTGGTTTAGCAAGTGTTCATATTTTAACGTCGGAAAGTTCCGGTTTACACCACCCGGACTCTATGCTGCAATCGCGCATCAAATATCAGCCTGATACGATACCCGATGATGATGCAAGCACAGCAGTTCTCGCACGTGGTGCTTGACTGGTACCAGCGCTACGGCCGCAAAACCCTGCCGTGGCAGCTCGACAAGACGCCTTATCAAGTTTGGCTTTCTGAAGTCATGTTGCAACAGACTCAGGTTGCCACCGTCATTCCTTATTTTCAGCGATTTATGGCACGTTTTCCAAACGTGCGCCAGTTGGCCGAAGCGCCGCTGGACGAAGTGCTGCACCTGTGGACCGGGCTCGGTTATTACGCCCGCGCCAGAAACCTGCACAAGGCGGCGCAGACCATTGTCGCACAGCACGGCGGCGAGTTCCCGACAACCTTTGAACAAATCGCCGCGCTGCCGGGCATCGGCCGTTCCACCGCCGGTGCCATCCTGTCGCTGTCGCTCGGCCAGCACTACCCGATCCTCGACGGCAACGTCAAACGGGTGCTGGCACGCTGCTATGCGGTGGAGGGCTGGCCGGGTAAAAAAGAGGTCGAAAATCGCCTGTGGCAAATCAGCAGCGACGTGACGCCGGCTAACGGCGTCGGCCAGTTCAATCAGGCGATGATGGATCTGGGCGCCATGGTGTGCACCCGTTCCAAACCCAAATGCGAACTGTGCCCGCTCAACGTCGGCTGTATCGCCTATGCCAATCACAGCTGGGCGAAATACCCCGGCAAAAAACCCAAGCAGACGCTGCCGGAAAAATCGGCCCATTTTCTGTTACTGCAACGCGACCAGAGCGTATGGCTGGAACAGCGACCGGCCGTGGGGCTGTGGGGCGGCCTGTTTTGCTTCCCGCAGTTCAGTGAGCGGCAGGCATTGGAACTCTGGCTGCAACAACGCGGTCTGAAAGACGATCGGTTGCAGCAGTTAACCGCATTTCGCCATACTTTCAGTCACTTCCATTTGGACATCGTGCCAATGTGGCTGCCGGTGCAGCAGGTCGGTAGCGCCATGGATGAAGGCAACGGTCTCTGGTATAACTTAGCGCAGCCGCCGTCGGTCGGGCTGGCCGCACCGGTGGAACGCCTGCTGCTGCAACTGGCCAAGCAGCCCCCGGCTCAGCCATCTTTATACCCGTCTGATTTTTAAATAAAAAAAACAACGGGCTAGCGTTATCAACGAGGAGTTAGCATGAGCAGAACCATTTTTTGTACCTACCTGCAACGCGAGGCCGAAGGCCAGGATTTCCAACTGTATCCGGGCGAGATCGGTAAACGCATCTATAACGAAATCTCGAAAGAAGCCTGGGCAGAATGGATGAAGAAGCAAACCATGCTGATCAACGAAAAAAAGCTCAATATGATGAACCCAGACGATCGCAAGCTGCTGGAAGCGGAAATGGTGCGTTTTCTGTTTGAAGGGCACGACGTCCACATTGAAGGCTATACACCGCCGAGCGAATAATCTGTTTTGGGGCCGGGCGCTGGCCCCTGCATCACCCAAAAATATTACGGCTTAAGATGAAGAAAATTTTAGCTTTGCTAGTGATAGCACCCTTGCTGATTTCCTGTTCCGGTAAAAAAAGCGACGAGTTCAACGAAGCCTGGGTAAAAGACACCAACGGCTTCGACATTCTGATGGGCCAGTTTGCCCATAACATCGAGAACATCTGGGGTCTGAACGAAGTTCTGATCGCCGGGCCGAAAGATTACGTCAAATATACCGATCAATATCTGACGCGCAGCCACATCAACTTTGATGCGGGCACCATCACCTTTGAAACCATTTCCCCGACCGATCCGGCCGACAGCCTGCGCAAGGCGATCGTCACCACCCTGCTGATGGGCGACGACCCAAGTTCGGTGGATCTGTATTCCGACGCCAACGACATCCAGATCAGCAAAGAGCCGTTCCTGTATGGCCAGGTACTGGACAACAATGGCGAAGCGATCCGCTGGGAATGGCGCGCCTCGCACTTTGCCGATTATCTGGTACAGAACAAGCTGCAAAAACGCACCTCCGGCCTGCACGTGATCTACTCGGTCACCGTGCAACTGGTGCCCAACCACCTGGACAAGCGCGCGCACAAATACCTGCCGATGGTGCGTAAGGCGGCCGAAAAATACGGTGTGGAAGAGTCGTTGATTCTGGCCATCATGCAAACCGAATCGAGCTTTAACCCGTATGCGGTCAGCGGCTCCGATGCGCTGGGCCTGATGCAGGTGATGCAGCACACCGCCGGCAAGGACGTGTTCAAGATGCGCGGCAAATGGGGCACGCCAAGCCGCAGCTATCTGTTTGACCCGGCGAACAACATCGATACCGGTACCGCTTATCTGGCGATTTTGCAGAATAACTATCTGGGCGGCATTCAGAACCCGACCTCGCGGCGTTATGCGGTGATTACCGCCTATAACGGCGGCGCGGGTAGCGTGCTACGGGTATTCTCAAGCGACAGGACCAAAGCGGTCAGCATCATCAACGGCATGCAGCCGGGCGATGTATACACCACATTGACCAGCAAGCACCCGGCCGGCGAGTCTCGCCGCTATCTGGTGAAGGTGAACAACGCGCAGAAGAGTTACCGCCGCCGCTAAGCGCAGTTATCTCAAGGCCGGGATCGATATCCCGGCTTTTTTACATTAGCTGTCGGCAACCTGATAACTGCTGCGCCCCTGAGATTTGGCCTGATACAGCGCCCGATCGGCACTGGCGATCAGCCGTTGCTTGTCGACGCCAGGCCGCCACTGGGCAATGCCCTGACTAACGCTGACCCATGGCGACACGCCGGATTGCGCATGCGGAATTTGCAACGCCGCCACCTGCGTCTTGATGCGTTCGGCCACCGCCACGGCTTCATGCAGGTCGGCCTTCGGCAGCAGAATGATAAATTCTTCGCCACCGTAACGTGCAACCAGATCCTGCGAACGCCGCACGCAGCGCAGAAAACATTCCGCCAGCCGCACCAGACACTCATCGCCAGCCTGATGCCCATAGTGGTCGTTATATTTCTTAAAATAGTCAACGTCGATCAGGATCACTGAAAAATGCTCTACCCCTGAGGATTCGCGGACAAATACCGAATCGAAGTAGGCATTGAAGTAGCGGCGGTTGGACAGACCGGTCAATGGATCGCGGTGCGCCAGCTTGCTCAGGCGCTCAATCAGACGCCGGTTTTCCCGCTCACGTTCCATCGCCAGCATAAACCACTTTTCCAGCATCCGTTTGGCGGAGTAGAGCAGTATCAGTATCAGCGCATATGAGGCCAGGTTAACCAGAGAGAATGCGCCGCGAATCACAATGTTTTCGCCAATCACCATACTGAGGATCGGCACCGAAAACAGAAACAGCAGCATTGGAGACAGGTAAAACGGGATCAGCGCCGAGAACATCAACGCGACGGTCAATGGGTAAATCAGGTTAACCGCGTTAAGGTCAATCAGGTGATCGAACACCACGCACCACAATAGCGCCAACAGCGCCACGCAGCCCACCAGCACCCACCAGGCGCCCCGCTTGCTGTGCGGTGTGAGCAGTTTCAGTATCAGATACGCCAGGGCAGACACCAGCGATACCGCGACGATTGCCGGCGCATTCTGCATGAAATCCGCGCTTGAATCGTAATCGGTTGAACGAAAACGATGGAAAAACAGAAACAGGGATACCAGAAGATTGACCAATAAAAACCAGCCGAAACTGTAAAAGATCGCGTCACGCTTTTCGCTTGCCACCCAGGCAGAATAATTTTTATCTTCCATCACCATGCCTATTGCCAGTAGCGCTTCATTCACTGTAGTGGCGCCGGCCTTATTTGTCACATCCGCACTTCGGGCCGGCAGCGCCGGCCCTTGCATCATGCCTGCTTGATCATGTAACCAAATATACGCTTCCAGCCATGATCTTTCTTTTCAATATAGACCCCTTGCAGCTCCGGCGAGAACCCCGGCAGGCGGTTGATGCCCGCTTCCAGCGCCAGGAAGTAGCGCTGAACCGCCCCACCCCACACTTCGCCCGGCACCACGCACAGCACGCCTGGCGGATAAGGCAGCGCGCCTTCGGCGGCAATGCGCCCCTCGGCCTGGGCGATCGGTACCAGTTCGACGTTGTCGCGAATGAACTCCACGTTGGCATCCTGCGGATTCATCATCACCGGCGGGAAATGATCCTGCCGGAACATCTCTTTTTGCAGTTGCTTAACGTCATAGCTGACGTACAGATCGTGCATTTCCTGACACAGCTGGCGCAGGGTATAGCCGCGATAGCGCTGCTCGTTCTTGCGATAAACCGTCGGCAATACCTCACTCAGCGGTGCGTCCTGTTCAACGTAACGTTCGAACTGCACCAGCATATCCACCAGATGCGCCATCTTGGCCGGGTTCTCCGCCGGCGTCAGCAGGAACAGGATCGAGTTCAGATCGCATTTTTCCGGCACGATGCCGTTTTCCCGCAGGAAGTTGGCCAGAATGGTGGCCGGAACGCCGAACGCGCTGTACTGGCCGGTAACCGCATCAATGCCCGGCGTGGTCAGCAGCAGCTTGCAGGGATCGACCAGATACTGATCCTGCGCGTAACCGGCAAAACCGTGCCACGACTCGCCCGGTACAAAGGTAAAGAAGCGCGCATCGCTAGCAATTTCATCGGTGGCAAACGTCTGCCAATCCTGCCCGGCAACCTGCAACGGAATAAACGGCTTCAGCTGCGAGCAACGTTGCAACAGCTGCTTGCGCGTTTCGATCCCCAGCTTCACACAATCCATCCACATGCGGCGCCCTGCCTCGCCGGCGTGCATTTTGGCGTTAACGTCCAGCGCGGCAAACAGCGGGTAAAACGGGCTGGTCGAGGCGTGCAACATAAAGGCATTGTTGAGGTGCTTATGGTTGCAGTGACGCTTCTGCCCTTTGATGTGCTCGTCTTTTTTGTGGATCTGCGAGGTCTGCGAAAAACCGGCCTGCTGCTTGTGCACCGACTGGGTAACGAAAATGCCCGGATCGAGTTCATCCAGTTCCAGCAGCAACGGCGAGCACTCCTTGAGCATCGGAATAAAGCCTTCATAACCCACCCAGGCGGAATCAAACAGGATGTAGTCGCACAGATGACCGATGGTGTCGATAACCTGGCGGGCATTATAAATAGTCCCGTCATAGGTACCGAGCTGGATGATGGCCAAACGGAATGGCCGCGCCTCGCCGGCCTTGTGCGGCGCGACTTCACGGATCTGCGCCCGCAGATAATCTTCATCGAAGCAGTGGGCATCGATGCCGCCAATAAATCCAAACGGATTACGCGCGGTTTCCAGATATATCGGCGTCGCCCCCGCCTGTAGCAATGCGCCATGGTGATTGGATTTATGGTTGTTGCGATCGAACAACACCAGATCGCCACGCGTCAGCAAGGCGTTGGTCACCACCTTGTTCGCCGCCGAGGTGCCGTTCAGCACAAAATAGGTCTTATCGGCGTTAAATACCCGCGCCGCATGTTTTTGCGCATCTTTGGCCGAACCTTCGTGGATCAGCAGATCGCCGAGCTTAACGTCGGCATTGCACATATCGGAACGGAACAGGGTTTCACCGTAAAACTCGAAGAACTTGCGTCCGGCCGGATGCTTGCGAAAAAACTCGCCGCCCTGATGCCCTGGACAGGCAAAGGTCGAGTTTTCCATTTCCACATAGGTCTTCAGCGTTTTGAAAAACGGCGGCAGCAACGCCTGCTCGTAGGCATCCGCCGCCGCTTCCAGCTGCGCCATGTAAAACGCCTTGGTGGCATGGCTCAGGGCGAATACGCCGGTAATAAACGGCAGGTAATCCGGCGAAAGATGCTCTTGCCCCTCAACGGCAACGAAGGTCGGGATGGCAAACCCGGTGGCCTGTAAATGCGTCAGGATGCCGGCGTCAACGTCCTTGACGGACACCACCACCGCCGCCACATCGGTATAATCGGTCTGCTCGATGCGCACCACTTCACGCAGGGTTTCGATGCTGGCGACCAGGCCGGCGCTGGTTGCTATTTTCAATTCTTTCATAGAGCTAACTCTCAAACTGTTAAGGATGAGGGTGTGCCATGGGCACGTGATGAGATAACTGCGGTTATCCCGGCAAATGACGCCCGGCAGCGCTTGAGACAGGCGTAACCGGCTGATGAACGGGCATCAGGCAACTATCGGCAACTGGGATCGGCAGCGTCCGATAGGCATCAGTAAAATCAGAGCGTTGGCTCTATTTTTAATAATGCCTAACAGCGAGCATCGGCTGGCCTTACCGCATACAAAGATGGGAGGATCGGGAGAATGGTGTTCGGTAAAAAGCACGGCGGCGGGAAGGCATCTGTAAATGTCTGGTGCGCGATGGCGCTAGTGCTACAAAACCAGTCATGCCCGTAATCCTCTGCTTAGATCAGCGAGATCGCCGTTATATGATATGGGGTGATAAAATTTGCGCAATGATTGCATGTTTCATTGCGTGGTTCAAGTGACAATTCCTGTGGAGATGACTGCATTTTTTTATGCAAATCGTTGTAATTTATGAGTTTAAAATAAAGCACAGTAAAATCAAAACGGTATAAGGACACGGAGTTACTGCATAATTATCAGGCGATAGCCGCCACCTTCGGTGCCGCGCCGTGGCTAACTGACTGAAAATAGAGCAACTGAACGGCTTTGTGACAGAAACCCGTTGACGGCGGGCGGCCTTTACGGTTTAATGCGCCCCGTTGCCCGGATAGCTCAGTCGGTAGAGCAGGGGATTGAAAATCCCCGTGTCCTTGGTTCGATTCCGAGTCCGGGCACCATATTTAGAAGAACCCGCCTATGGCGGGTTTTTTGCTTTCTGGCATACGGACTCTCCATCGAACTACGTTCGATTATTCGGCCTGATGGCCTCCCCCTGCGGGCCAACGCCAAGCGTTGTTCCATCCGTCGCACACGACGGTGGTCCGAGTCCGGGCACCATATTTAGAAGAACCCGCCTATGGCGGGTTTTTTGCTTTCTGACATACGGACTCTCCATCGAACTACGTTCGATTATTCGGCCTGACGGCCTCACCCTGCGGGCCAACGCCAAGCGTTGTTCCATCCGTCGCACACGACGGTGGTCCGAGTCCGGGCACCATATTTAGAAGAACCCGCCTATGGCGGGTTTTTTGCTTTCTGGCGTACGGACTCTCCATCGAACTGCGTTCGATTATTCGGCCTGACGGCCTCACCCTGCGGGCCAACGCCAAGCGTTGTTCCATCCGTCGCACACGACGGTGGTCCGAGTCCGGGCACCATATTCATATCAACGGATCTCCTCCCTGCTATTAGTCACGTTGTTTTTCCTGCGCCAGCGTAGAGATTTGCGCCCGGAGACGTTGCTCGACCTGCCGGACCTGCTGCTGACGCTGCAGCGCGCCTTCAGGCAACTGATTCAGCAGACGAAACTGTTCTTCCACCGGCACGGTCTGCCTAAAGCTTGTCAGCACGCCAAAGACCTGCGATTTAAGTTCACTGACGGTGATGTATTTTCCCTTCTGACCGTCAAGCGCATTCAGTTTATCGGCAAGTGTCTGAAGCTGTATCATGCCTTCATGCCAGCTATTCATTGCATCAGTTGACAACGCTGAGACGTGAACCTGTTGTTGCCACTGTTGTATCAGTGGCTTAGCCTGCTCCGGCCACAACGCCTGAACCTGTTCGATGAGTTTTCTGCCGTATGCAATATTCCAGTCAGGCGGCAACTTATCCAGTCGGGCAAGCTGCCGCTGTGTCTGGGCAATAAGGTCCTGCGGTAACGGAGTCTGCTGACGCAACATCTCCAGTTGTTCAGGCGTGAGAGTGGCAGGGAACGGAGCCAGTGAGGCTGTAAGCTGAACCTGTAACGGATCAGGCCGGTGAAGATACTGCCAGCTCCATATGGCAACGATGCTTATCAGCAGCATGGTACACATCCCGGCAACGAAGGATTTCCACTTTTTGACCGGAGTCGGCATTGCCGCCAGCACCTCCACGTTAGGTTGATGTCCCGGTTGCGCAACGTAAACCCACTGCACTGCGCTGTCTGGCGCCCGAACATCGTCAGACGGACTACCAGCATGGGAGCCTGTTGATATTTCTGCCCTATTGATTACGCTGGCAGGCAACACGATACCAGTCTGAATGGCTGTGTCTGAGTCAGAACTTTCCAGCCTGGCAGCACTGTTGTGCAGCAGAGTACGCAACGTATCGAGCTGGCTCAGATGCTTAAGCTCCAGACGCTGCAACACCGCCCCCAGACCGGTAAGCAGCTGCTCCGCCCGATACAGCTGGCTGAGGTCGCTGTAATTTAGCGGGAGCGAGCGCATCCGTTGCTGCAGGCGCTGACTCAGACTGCTGAGGATTTCCATGCGGGCATGGACTGGCTGCGGCCACAGCGCCCCCCACTGATGGCTTATCAGGGCATCCATTATCGCCAGCCCTTCATTAAGCCCGAATAAGCCGGCCAGTTGCGTACGCGCAAGCGTGTACCAGGCCGCCGTCTGTAGCTCCACACCGTTCTGCTCAAACAGTGAGAGGCAGAGTTTTTCGACATATCGCCAGTTCACATCCGGGCGAGCCGGATGCGTCAGCTTACTCAGTTCATCACGCAGGGCGGCATAATCCGGTAGCGTGCGCGGGTCACCGCCGGTTTTGATTTTACGATGAGTAATGTCATTCATGGCTGAATATCCATATGAAGGGTGTGGTGCTGTACTTCCTGTTTATGCAGCTTCGCGCGGATCTGCAGGTACTGCCAGGTTAACCGCTATGGCAGAAGCGCTAAAATCAGACCAAAAAAAGTACTTTCATCAAAAGGTTGTCCAGATCGGGATAAAGCACCTGTCGGTGTTACAGACGGGTTGCTGTGTCGAGATACTGCTGTTGCTTCAGATGCCTCAGCATCACTCGTCCCTCGGGCATAAACTCGGTGCCGTAACGCACAAGGCCAATGCCCTTCAGCTCAGCATCAATGGCGTAGCGCAGTTCGCCGGGGACGTTCTGCTCCAATAAAACAACCGTTATTTTTTTCAGGCGCGGCTCATATTTGAGCAGAACAGCAGACAGGGTGCTCATCAGCTCATGGGCAGTCCCCGGCATGCCCTGCAAGATTTTGGTCATGTCGGGCAGCCCGTAGTCCGGCAGATGCGCCAACGTGCCGGCACGGCAGTTAAGGATGCGCTGTATGTTATCCAGCACCGAGAGGATGACCTGATGTTCTTCACTGACATGATACAGAGCAAGCCCTCCGGTAAAATGACCGGTGAGCATTTCATACAGTGAAGGCGTGTTATGTCCCTGGGGCATCAGTTGTCCTTGAGCGGTTGCAGCGCCAGATAATTGTTACCAGCTTCCAGAATGCGCGGCTTATCCGGGTCAAGGTCCTCGCGCCCTATCACCAGCTTCCAGGTGTTGTTGACCATATCCGGTTGGCGGAACAGCCCTGCCACCGCCACAAACTGAGCATCAGCCTCCATCGGCATATTCAGGTTCACATCACCGCCCGGCTTCACCACCACATCACGGCTCGCCAACAAGTCAGTTTTCAGAATGGCCTCTCCGTCTTTCAGCAACTGCTGGTAGACCGTTTTGTCGAAGGCTTCGCGGTCTTTCAGCTGGTAGACACGGACCACCACCGGCTCAGACAGCGAGTTGCTCTCGCGTGAATCGGTGTTCAGCGCTTCGCGAGCGGTGAAATCCAGGTGCAGCACCTTAATCTTTTTGTAGAACACGGTGTTAAATGCCGATTTGGTGCCATCGCTGACGCTCTGGGTCAGGCCGCAGCCGGACAGGCTTATAGCCAGCGGCAGCAGGCCGAAGGTTTTAGTTAAACTTATACGTAACACGTCGGTTTCCTTGTTGTGGTGTTGCAGGCTCCATGCCGGTGTAGCAGCCCAGCGCCGTCGTAAAGGTCGGTGGAATGTCATCCGCCAGCTCCTCACTCTCCGCCCCCAGTACGCCATTCATGCCCAGCCAGAACGGCCCGTCGCCGAGCGGTGGAGCGGCTAGCTGCCGGGTCCGGGTGGTCAGGGTGATTTTTGCCTTAAAGCGCCAGCCGAGATAGACCCGCAGCATCACCAGAAAATCCTGATACAGCAGGCCATCCGGTTTCCAGCCATGCGTCTCCTGTTCGTTATCCGTCGTGAGCGCAATCAGCAGCTGGCTGTTGACGTCCATTGCTTCATCACCCAGCGGTGAATTGCCGTCCAGCAGAAAATCGTCATCACCGTAAAAGCCCAGTGGCCGAGTAACCTCCACCGGCCGCAGACAATACGGGCTCACCTGCACCCTGGTATCAGGCGCCAGCAGGCTCACCAGCGCCTGCATCCCTTCCTGGGTTTTACCGGGCTGCTGCAACACGCCGAGCAGCGACAGAAAGCGGGATAGCGGGGTGGCGATATGCTCTGCGGTGCCCGGTATGCCCAGCCCCACCAGACCTAATAGCGACTGCGAAATGCTGTCGTTCCCGCCGGGTTCAAACGTGGCCGGGTACGAGTATTTTCGCCAGATGCGGTAAAACTGCGTCAGGATGCGGTGGCTGAAGATATCCAGAAAACCCTGCAGCGCTTCGTGCCCTTCCCGACGCTGGGTAATGTCATCGAGATACGCCGTTGGCAGCGGCGAATCCACGCCGTACATGCCCATAAACGTGGCGCGGATGAGCGGTGGCCTGCTGTCATCATCCTCGTCATACTCAACGGCTTTGAGTTCGCTGGCCGGAAAGCCCATCCCCGGATGCGGTGCAAATCGCACCGGGTCATCACCGGGATGGCTGGTTGAGCCCATCAGCGGCCGGTCCGGATTCAGCTTCTCCAGCAACTGGCATAAACGGTAAAAGTTAATGCGGTTAAGGTCAGCCTCTAGCCGCGGGGTCAGCCGGGAATGCGGCGGTTGTGCTTCTCTTCCCATTCCAGGCGTTCTCCGGTCGGTTGCAGGATGATAATCAGGCGGTTAAACAGATAGATATCGGTATACAGCGCGAAGAAGCGGCTCAGCATCTCGCCAAACAGGCAGATGTCGCCGCGTCCGGCAAAGCCGTGACCGTCCAGCGTCACTTCAATCTGCACACCACGCACCAGGTAGCCCTGCTCAAAGCGTTCCGTTTCACTGTGCTTCACGTCGACAATCGCTTCCAGGCGGCGGCGGTTCACCTCGCTGTCGGTCCACTCGTACAGTGCCAGGGTTCCGCGTAGCACTTCAGCGTTGTCCAACATCGACAGGAAGCCGCTGCCAAGATGGCTTAGCACACGCCAGTGAAAACGATCCTGTGCCGGGGGATAACAGGGTTGCGTCGGCGCACACAGGTTACGCACGGCAATACTGGCCGAGGTGGTTTTCATTACCGTATCGAGCACGGTGCTCTGCAACGCCCGGCGAGGTAGCTGTCCGTTGGTGCCGGTGAGCGTCAGCGACAGGCTTTCATCCTCCGGCACCGTGTGGTTATCCAAGGCTTCGCCGCCGAGGATAAGCCAGGTGTTATGCAGCCCGGACGGACCGCGGCGCACGCGGGTGTGATAGTAATACTCCGGAGCCGCATGGCGCATCATTCCCCCCTTGTGGCGGAAGCTGGAGAACGGCACATAGGTATGCTGGCTCGATGACATCACCGAATCGACCGCATAAATCTCGGTATGACCATCCTGCACGCGCATCGGGCGCAGCATGTATTCGGTCTGCAGGGAGTTGAGCGTCAGCGGGTCGGACTCCAGCGGGAACAGGTTAATCACCGGCACACAGTTCAGGCGCAGATGCTTTTCAGTAAAGCTGAAGTCATGCTCCCAGCGCTCCGTCAGCACCACGTCGATTTCAAACCATGGGAGCTCGGCCGCAAAGACCACGGTCTCAAGCCCACGCAGGCTCGTGAACATGAATTTCTCGCGGAAGGTGAAGTACTCCAGCAGCAGCTGATAGCCGCTAAAGCTGCTGCTGCCCTTCGGCCACAGTTCGTCGTCATCGCCAAAGCCCAGCGCGGTGAAATATCCGTCAAGTGGCCTTCTGTCCGTGTCGCCCGGTATGCGCAGCCAGAGGCGGGCAGCGTTCATGGTAAAGGCTTCATGCATGGCGCAGGCTAGCGGTGCGTCTGCATTGAAGTAGAACGGGATCTGGCTGAGATCGACACGGCTCCAGTCGGCGAGATGGCTGCAGTTAAACCGCAGCGTGATGACCGAGCGACCATCCGGATCGGTTGCCAGACGCGCAGTTTCAAGTGACAGAGGCTGAAGGGTGATCTCTTTGGTGGTGGTGTACCGGCAGCGCGTGCCCTTCTCACCGATCGGCCGTGAGTTCACCTCAAAGCCTTTGACAATGCGCATCTGCTCTTTCATCTCACGCCAGTCAGGGGTGAATTCCACCACCGACATTGACGGAATGGTACGCAGGTAATGCGGCCACAGCAGGCTGACCAGCCCTTCGGTCAGTTCAGGCAGGTCGTCATCAAGCTTTTCACGCAGTCGCCCCATCAGGAAGGCAAAGCCCTCGAACAGCCGCTCCACGTACGGGTCGCGCGCGCCCGCTTTATCGAGATTGAGCATCGCCGCCTGCTCGGGGTGAGCACGGGCAAACTCTTCACCGGCTTCCAGCAGGTAGCGCATTTCAGCGTCATAATAACGCAGGGTTAAATCGTCCATAAAAACCTGAATATGTGTGTTTTAAAGGTATGCCAGGCGTTTTACCCGCAAAGCACTGCACTGCTGGCCGGATCGAGCGCAATCAGACCCGCCAGAAGCAGGTCCATCTCTGGCTGTAACCGTGATTTATCGGTTTCACTGCGGGCGGCTTTCATACGCAGCAGTCTGAGGCGACGCGATTTCACTTCAAACAGCAGCGCCGGGGTCCACTGCGTGAGGGTGATTGACTGTGCGGCGCTGTCGAGCTCACCCAGCAGATGCAGGGCCAGTTCATTTTTGCCCTTCTGCTCGGCCACGCGGACCATCAGCAGACGCAGCAGCCATTTGTCTTTTGTAGAGTCTGCACCCGGACGGGTCTGCAGCCAGTGGAGTGTGGCATCCAGACCGTCGGTGTCCGCTTTCTCCAGCGCTTCCGGCTCGAGGACCAGAATATCGTTATCCGTCTCACCGACGGCGCTGACCGGTTCATCCCGCCAGCCGGCCATATCGCCCAGCACGCTCTGATTTATCCAGTTCAGCGTCACTTCATCGGCAAACGGCGTACCGTCGTTAAAGGCCAGGGTTTCAAGCCCGGTAAGGCGGCGCAGTAGCCCTTTCAGGTCCGCGGCGATGATATCAGCCAGTACATCCTGCCCCGACTTCACCAGAGCCTGGTGGATATACCACTGCAAATCCAGCCAGAGGTGATTGGCACCACGCGAGAAGGTGCTGTCTGCCTGCTCCAGTATCTCCAGCCAGCTCTGTTGCAGATACAGGCGTTTGAGCATCGCCCGCTGGTCAGCCCGCGGCGGTTCGATTCGGGTTTTCCCCTGTGCATCCGGAGCAGGAATACTGTGCAGCGTGTCATGACGCAGGCTTTTCATCAGTCGGTGTGCCGCAAACCAACCATCGGGTTGTTCACGCAGATACCCCGTCAGTGTACGGGCCTGAGCCAGTAAATCCTGGCCGGAGGTAATGCGGCTCAGCACTGGCGCATCCTGCTCTGTCGTGTGAGATGGCTGCTGCGCACGTATCTGACTGCTGGCGTTCTGCGGTACCACCGCATCCATACCACCGGCTTTAATCAGGCGGGACTCCAGAGCGCCGTATAGTGCATTGAGCTCCGGCCGTGACGCTTCAGGCTCTGTCTCCAGGCTGTCAGTAATCAGCAGTAGCGCCCCGGCGGTACGCTGTGCATCCTCACGCACTACCTCCGGCCAGAGTGACAGACTGTCCAGAACCCGGGAGCCTGCGAGCCACTCCAGCGCGGGTTTACGGCTCCGCTCGCGCTGTGGATGAAGTTGCGTTCCATAGCGCTGTAGCAATCCCGCCAGCAATTCAAGCCCTTCGGCAAAGCCAGCTTCGCCATCCTGGTGCAGGCGCGCCCAGCAGTAATAGGTGGCAACCCGCATATCTTTGGCCCCGGTGGTCAGTAACTTTTCGGCAAGCGTGCAAATCAACCCGGTATCGATGCCGGAGAGCTTGTTGACCTCTTCCCGGATACGCTGAAAATCATCGTCATATCCCGGGTCTTCCCCTTGGGGACTGGCAACGCTTACCGGAGCAAGCCAGGGCTGCCAGTTTTCCGTGCGTGTCTGCGCCTGTTGCCGCAACTGAGCATCGTCAGCCTGACAGGCGGCAACCAGATTATGCAGTGTGCCCATTATTCGACTCCCTCCCTGTCATTGTTTTCCGTATTAGCCATCAGCGCCTGTGCGGTGGCTGCGCTGTCGACACTGAATATCTGATCCGGCAGCGTGAAACCACGCAGATCCAGCAGCGCCAGCGGACCTTTTCCGAGTTGTGAGCGCAATACCCACTGCAGGGTGCGACCGTCCGGTGCGGTAAAGCTCATCATCCACTGGCTGCGGTCAAGCTGCGCACACTTTCCCTGGTCCAGCCAGCGAATAAAGCCCCAGGTCCCGCTGTAATCCCCGAACAGGCGCGCGCCGGCGTTTACCGTAGTCCAGGTCAGCATCGTCCCCGGCTTGTAAGTGTCTCCCGGCCAGCGGAAGCTTTGCCAGTCGGCCATCTGGTTGAAGTAGTGCAGCTTTTGTCCATCAATGGTTAACTGCGTCTCCACCACCTGCGGCACAGGACGCGCCTGCAACTCAAAGCTGATGCCCTGGCTGCCATCGGTGAACAGAATGTCCGACAGCTGGCTCAGCTGGTTAATGGCCCGCAGGAAGGTCGGGTTAAAGCTCAGCCCCTGGCTGTTGACCTTATCCGGCACCCACTGACTACCCTCTTTGTGCAGCACACCGCTGAGCTCCGTGGTCAGGAAGCGTTCAATACGTCCGCTGTCCTTGCGCACGAACTCGGCCAGCATTGGCAGAGAAGCATCGCTTTTACTGGTCGCAAACGGGAAGCGCCCGTCAAAGGCGGTTTGCCAGTTCGCAACCACCGAGCGGCTCCATTTGTCATTCAGACTGGCTGCCGATGGCTGAAGCACGGTCTCCCAGGCCTGGGTCAGCGGCTGCACAAACATCGTGCTGCCAAAACCGCTCCACTCCTCGCCAAGGCTGGCCGCAATCAGACTGCCGTACTGCTGGGTGTCGGTCAGGTCCACGCTTTTGCCTTGGAACACGGTCTGCGCCAGAGTCTGCATCATCGCCTGCGGGTCAGAAGCGCTGGCCACCTGTTGCAGTCGCAGACGCACGCGGGTGATGCGGGTCAGGTAGGTTTGCAGGCTCAGGGAATTGTCAGCCGACATCACATTGCTGCCTTTGTTTTTACCCAGAAGCTGAAGCAGCGGGCCAAAGGTTTCATCCAGCGGCCCCTGCGGGCCTGACGCAGACTGGTCAATCGCAGGTTTGTCCTGTCCGCCCACCAGATCTTTAGCCGATTTGATGATGGAATCCGAAAGACCTTCGCTTTGCTGGCCGGTCTGCCCCTGCCAGGCGAGGGTATTCATCAGGGCAATCAGCGGTGACTGGCGGGCATCGCTCATCAACGTCAGTTGGTCGGTAACGTCCGCAATGTTGTTTGCAGGATTAAGTCGCAGACTGTTGAGGAAGCTCAGCCAGCTGCCGGCAAAGTCGGTGAAGTAGCGCTGGGTGAGGCGGGCTTTCAGGGCTTCCGGCGACAGGTCTGAAGAGATGGCTTTCCGGCTGTCACTCAGCACCCAGTCGATTTCATCCCGGCGCGATGTTGCGGCCTTTTCGATAGCCTGCTGAATGCCGCCTTTCCAGGCCTGGCGGGTGAACATGCCCGGCACCATCGCCTCAGTGGTAAACAGGCGGCGCGCATCGGTACCGCTGGTCATATCTTCTAGAGAGACATCGGCAAAGTTACGACGCACGGATTTGAGCATGTTCTCATACAGCGTGCTTTCGGCGTTACGCCTTCCAATTTGCTGCAACAGCACCTGGCGACTCTGGCTCACCAGTTGCGCATCCGGCGTGATTTTCCATTGTGGTTGCTCAGGCAGTTCAGAGATATAGAAGGCCCATAAATCTGGCGACAGGCTCTGCCACAGTCCGGTTGAGATGCCCATTCGCATCGGCTGCACGGTTTTCATAGCTTGCGCGTAAAACGCACCATCGGCTTTATCCGGGCGGGCCATCATCAGCCAGGCTTTAAGCTGGTCATAACCCGGTTTCGCCAGCTGTGCTCGCTGGTCACTGTTGGGGGCAGAGTTTGCAAGCGCGGTGAGTTTTTGCGTCAGCGCCTGATTCGCCGGGTCGCGTATCAGGCGGTTGTTCGCCACGCCGTACCAGGGCAGCATCGCGTCGAGCAACTGCTGGTTATGGTCCAGACCGAAGCGCTGGTACCAGGGTGCACCTTCCTGAATACGGTGCTGCAGGCGGCCGGCGTCATTACGTAGCGTATGCAGCGCCGTCAGCTGGTAATCCGCTACGGAAGGATGATCCACCAGAGCATGCGCCTGCTGCGCCACAGAGACAATCTGCATGCGGTTGACCGCGAACGACAACAGTGTACCCGCTCCCCAGATACCAATGATGGCCATCAGCGTCCAGGCAAGGGTCTGTTCCCACGCCATACCGACACGGCGGCCACGTACGCGGGTGCAGTCATCCACGATGCCCTGCCAGGTTACTGGCAGGGTCAGCGCATGGCGTTGTGATTCGGGGATATACTTCTCTGTATCAGCCGGCGTGAAAGCGGCAACCGCCGCCTCAACTGAGCCAGTCGATTTTTTCTCCGGCAGGCTGAACATCAGGCCACGCAGCGGAACGCGCTGCTGTGAGACAGACAGCCATGGCGCCAGTTGCTGCGTCCAGCGGGCGATACCGCCATCTTTGAGGTGCTGGCCCAGGCGCATCAGGAAGTCATAGCCGTTGTTCTCAGCGACCTGACTCACCCCCTGCGCCCGCAATGCTGGCAGCATCAGTTCAAGCTGGCGGCTAATATCGTCAGGCTTAGCACGCAGCGGGAAGCTTGCCCCTACCGCCTGCTCAGTGCGTTTTGCCTGCGACCACTTGCTGTCGCATAGCTGCCACAGCCAGACCGGGGCGGAATAACGCAGCAATTCACTGATTTTTTCCAGTCCACGTAAATCGTTGTCGCTGATTTGGGGCGTAAGATTAAGCGACTCAGGCATGACGCGTACAATACCGTCCAGTGGGCGCCCGCGACGCAGTTTTCGCAGCGTGGTGTATTTTTCCTTATCGGGCTCGGCGGTCAGGCTGCCGCCGTAAAGCAGCACGGTACGGTTGCCTTCAAGCCACTGCCGCTGTTGTAGGCCAGGTATCAGTGGTTTAATCGCAGCTTCGTCACCGGTAATCAGCAACAGGCGAACCTTGTAGCGCCAGAAGAGGCTATAGCGCGATCGGAGGTGTGTCTTCAGCAGTCCGTAAGCCGCTTCGTGCCCCATAACCTTTGCAGGTCTACGCTTGTGGGATGACGGCGGGCTAACCTTATCCTTAATCAATAACCGAAAGGCCATAAAACCCAGTACCAGCATGCTGAGCGCAATTCCCCAGACGATAAAGCCAGAGACGATAAGCGGACGCAGCGTTTCCCATTCCGTTGAACGTTCGGTCGCCCACAGCCACCATGCCACTCCGCCCAGTAGTACCAGTAAAGTGGTCACAGCAATACAGACAGTTGCCGTGGCTGCCACAGAAATGGCAGCAGGCTTATTGACGTTGTCCATCAGGTTTTACTATTCCAGTTGCGAGGGTGTTCATCGGGTCGCGGGCAATCCAGCCGCACGGTTGTTGGTGGTGCGCGGCATAGATTGCCGCCAGGGATAAAACAATCAGAGTTTCCATATCGCCAACCTCCCCCCAGTTGGCGTCCTGCAGATGCTGGCTAACATCCCAGCCACTGCTCACCAGCGCCTCGAGGCCGGGTCGGGAAAACAGCGTACAGGCCTCCGGTGGGTCTTTCAGCTCGCTCTGTTCCAGTGCACGGGCGAACACGGTGAGCAATATGTCGCCTTGATCTGGCGAAAAAGTTTCACCACGCGTCAGTTGTACCGGGCCATTACGTCCGGCCAGCCACAGTGCCGCAGATTCTCCGGCGGGATGCGCTGTACCCGGCTGCGCCGCAATGACCTGACACCCAGCGATCAGCATCGTGTCATCAGGTTTGGCCCCGGCAAGCTCGCTCGCTATTTCAGCCAGACTGGCTTCCCCTTGCCAGGGCTCAGGCCGGGCTGGCAGCGCAATGTCCGGGAAGGCGAGCGCCATCTGTGCGCGAAATGCCTGCCAGGTGATGTCGGCCCCCTGCCAGTAGCAACGCAGCGGTGGAGCGAGTTTTTTTGCACTACGCTGCTTTTGCCACTCAATAACCAGCAGTTCCGCCAGCCGCTTTTCACGAGCGGTGGCATCTATAACCGAAATTTGTGGCAGTCTTAGTGCACTGCCGCCGCCCTCTTTGTTTTCCTCCGGAGGGCGTTGTTCACGGTTAAGCACACGCAGCCAGTCAACTGAACGCGTACCTGCAGGCCCCAGCAACAGGCCTTCTTTTAACCAGAGCGGCTGGCGGTGCGCAGCCCACCACTGCTGCTGTTCATAAGCCACCAGCTGATAGTAGAAAGCGGCGTTATGCACGCTGACGCGATAGTACAGCAGCCGCACAAGCCAGCCAGCGCCCGACAGCAGCAGTGCCACCAGCATAATGGCGGCCACCAGCGAGCTTTTACCCTCGGCAGAGGGCAACAGTCCGCCAGCACCTCCGCCGATCAACACCAGCAGAGCCGTGGCCGACAGCCACCTTGCGGTACCAGGCGGATGCGCCGTTTTGTACTGCGGATAATCAGGAGCTGATCTCACTGGTCAATACCGCAGTCAGGAAACGAGCTGAGCAGCGTACAGCCGCAGGCACAGTGGTGACCATGCAGCGCGACGGGTTGTCCATCAACCGTGGTCAATGTGCTACCTTCCGCGATGGTCGTCATACCGTGTTTGTTACAACGAACCGGATCTCCCTTACAGGCAAATCCCTGACCAAAACACTGGTAGTGCCCTCCTAATACCTTGCCACCATATTCCCGCAGGCTGTCTCCTTTACGGATGACTTTACTCATCGGTTCTCCTTACTCAGTTTTATCCAGTCACCGTCAGTACGTCCTCAAACCAGTTGGCCGGGATCGCAGCCTGCGCCCGCGCCAGCTGTTGTTCAGCCACAAGCGCTTTTCGCTGTGCAACCACCACTCCCGGCTCCCGGGTAAATGCCCGTTGCTGTTCCCCACCCGGCAGTTCCGGCACGGGTTCACGGGTGATCCTGTCCAGTACCTCAACCTGCAGCGATCGTACTGCGCCTGTCGCGGCCAGCCCTGCCAGCTTTCCGGTCAGGCTCTTTTGCCTGAAGCTCAGCGCAACACCCGTGGTCAGGGTGGCAAAGCCGATAAGATCCCCGGCGATCACCAGCGGCGACAGGGACTTATTACATTTGTCGCTGAAATAAATCATCCGGTAGCGGAAGTAGCCGCCCCACATCTCGCGCGTCCCCAGCGTCGCGTGCATAAACCAGGCTCGCGAGTCGTGCACCTGGTCGTCGAATAACGCCCTGAGCAGCCCGGCGGGCTGGTCGGCATTACTGGCCTCACCGGCGGCAGGGAACAGGACTGCCACCCGGGCGTCTCCGCCAGCCTTTATTCGCCGGTATTCCTGCGGTTCATCATCGGTATTGAGCACGAAAATCATCGGTTGCAGCACGGTATCCAGCACCGCCTGCGCCAGGTTCTCCGGAATACGGTAACCGTCGTGGTAATCCTTACCGAACTCCTTCGCCGCTTCAAACAGCTGGGTCTGCGCCATATCCGGGTCAAAATCCTTGACGCCCGGATAAAGCACCAGCTCATCCATCTTGTCGGCAGGCTGTTTTGCTATCTGTTTCTCGCGCTCTTCAAGCACCGTTCTCTGTTTTTCATCCCGTGCTTCTTTTGCCGCCTTGCGCGCGGCGGGCAGCGCTTCGGTATTGGTGGCACGCTGGTAGAAAGGCGTTTTCAGCAACGAACCTCTGGCATAGCGCTCGATACGCCAGGCGGTGATCCACGCAATCTGGTTTTCGACAACGCTTTCCAGACTGCCGCTGGCACGCGGTGGTTCGTATTGGGAGGCCTCTTCAGGGGTGATTTTTTCTGGTGTGGTCAGATTCAGGGTGAGTTCGCGCCAGGCGTTGAAGCGTTTGATAAGAACTTCAGAAACTAAAAATTGAGAAATCACATCAATAGGCATGATTCGCCAATTATCTGTAGATGATTCAGGTAATACATCCTGTGGTACTTTTAAAGGGGCTCCAACTTCGAAAGCAGAGGAATATAGATCCTGTAAAATAATCTGAGATAGTAACAATCCATCATGCTTAGCATTCGCCTTCCCTTGATCCCCCGGCGGATAACCGCCCCCCAGATCCGAGTGCATCCCCGGGTAAACCACCTCGGTGGCATAGGGCGGGTATTTGCCGTTACCGCGGCGCACCGAGTCCAGCGGGAAGCACAGACGCTGCTCATGACCAGAAACCAGATGCACGCATTTTTTTATCAGCCCGCCATAGGTTTTATCGTCCGGCAACTCCATGGTGCCATCCGCCCAGGACATATGCCCCTCGGCAATCGGCACCAGGTGCGCTATCCCAACGGAGGCCACGGTATCAAGCAGCCCGAGAAACTCCACGCTGACGGGCAACTGCATCTCGCCAATCTGCAGGCACTGCGGGGGATTTTCGCCCTCCGCTTTTGGCGGGGGCAGCAGTTCGCTCAGCCAGCGGACAAACGTACGCGCAGCAGCAGCACCGCGGGAAAATCCGTAAACGTACAGTTTGATGCCTAACACCTTAGGCTTCCCCGGCTCCGGCTGCGTGAGCAGTGGTTTCAGTTGCGGGGCTAACGCATTCAGTAAACGGCTGAACTCTTCGTAACGGTTGTGGCTGCCGCCAAACCACAGCCGGTTCCAACTGGTACCCATTTTGTCTATGGATTTACGGCTGGCACCCTCGGACAGTTTTATACTGTTGTTTTCCGGGTCCTTACTTATTCGCATCAGCACATCAATAATGCGCAACAGCGCCCAGTTAATACGCTCTTCACCCTTGGTTGCCCCCACCAGTCCCAGGGTGGAATAGTCCGGATCGTTCACTTCCGGGAACGGGGTGCCCACGCCGGGAATATAAAATTTGAAGTACTTCCCACCGCTATCCCTTGCCGCATCCAGCGGTACCTTGCTCGCATCAGACACGCCACCGGCGGTGCCATCTCCGATGGTGGCACGAAACAGCCGCGCAATATTGGTCGGATACTTCGGGTCAGACAGCAGCAGGTCATTGTTCAGGTTATTGCCCGTACCGTCGAAAAACAGACTGATATGCAGCGTCTTGCAGCACGGCGGCTCCACGCGTCGTCCGGCCGCCAGACACAGTTCCTGGCGGTAGAGCCGCTCGGCGCTGTTCTGCTGATGGCAGCTCTGCCCGACCTGCAGCGCCTGGGTCGGCAGGCGTCCCTGGGTCGGGAACGGCGGCGGCACCCAGGCTAAATCGGTTTCCGTTATCTCGGACATACTTTGGGCTCCTTCATCCTGATGGGCTCTTTTATCGGGTAGGACGGACTGCCGTAGGTGTAGCAACTGGTTGTCACCTTCACGTCATCGCAGGGCAAAAAGTGCACCGTGATGCCGCAGACATCCTGGCCGTTATAATCGGGAAGCGGGACGGTTTTGCTGTGCTGACGATTCTGGGCTTTCATTTTTTTTTCCCAGGCAAGATATTTTTCTGTATCAGCAAACCCGGGAAAGCCTTTTGACCCTCCCTCCCCACTTTCCCAGTCAATGCGCACCGCCATACCCGGCGTCCAGCGGGCGGGTACGCTGTAGCAGCAGCCGCCACCGCCGCCCTGGAACGGGCCAATAATGTCGATACCCGACTGGTTATCGACGCTGAAGTGGTTAATCGCCCATTTGGTGTGGTTGATGGCGTCAATAGTTCCGCCACCACCGCCTCCGGCTTGAGCAGCAGGCTGTGAGCAACCGGTTAACAGCAGCAGGCCCGCCAGCAGCGGACTTAATAATGAATGTTTCATCTGACTTTCCTTGTAGACGCAGGACTAAAGGGGGAACGGCGGCGGTACCCAGGCTAAATCGGTTTCCGTTATCTCGGACATCCTTTGGGCTCCTTCATCCTGATGGGCTCTTTTATCGGGTAGGACGGACTGCCGTAGGTGTAGCAACTGGTCGTGACCTTCACGTCATCACAGGGCAAAAAATGCACCGTGATGCCGCAGACATCCTGGCCGTTATAGTCGGGAAGCGGGACAGTTTTGCTGTGCTGACGATTCTGGGCACTCATCTTTTTCTCCCAAGCTTTATATTTTTCATAATCAGTAAATCCTGGGAAACCATCTGTCGATGCCTCCCCACTTTCCCAGTCAATGCGCACCGTCATACCCGGCGTCCAGCGGGCGGGCACGCTGTAGCAACAGCCACCACCGCCACCCTGGAACGGGCCAATAATGTCGATGCCCGACTGGTTATCGACGCTGAAGTGGTTAATCGCCCATTTGGTATGGTTGATGGCTTTAATAGTGCCGCCACCACCGCCTCCGGCCTGAGCGGCAGGCTGAGAGCAACCGGTTACCAGCAGCAGGCCCGCCAGCAGCGGACTTAATAATGAATGTTTCATCTGACTTTCCTTGTAGACGCAGGACTAAAGGGGGAACGGCGGTGGTACCCAAGCTAAATCGGTTTATTTTCACCATCAGGTACTTATTTATGTGGGAAGCCACTTTTTCATGACCCAGGTCTCGCGTGCCTCATCCAGAATAATGCCCTGGCTGGTTGCCTCCACCATGCCCTGGTAACAATCAGAAAAAAGTGCCTGTTGTGATGCATACCTGCCCGCTGGCGGAGCACAGTGCGAGAGGAGGGTCATGACATCACATACGCACATCAGATGTTCAAGCTGGCGATCGCTTAGGTCGATTTTGTTAGGTTTTTCGTCGCGGGTCTGGGGCGTACCGCTACCTTTTATACCTCTGGCATTACCATCCATATCCTGCCATGCCCAGAACAGTACAGGGCGCAACAAAGGCTTTTGCTGTTCCTCACTGAGAACGTGCGTAAAAAGCACAGGAAAAATCCGCGTATCGTAAAACCGTAAAATCCCACTCCGCCCTTCCTGGAGAATATCCATACACTGTGTGAGCCAACCAGCCAGGGCAGAAAAAGGCCAGTGCGAACACAACAGCAGTAACGGAGCCTGAACGGCAACTTGCTGACTGATGTCCTTCAGCCACTGCAACTGCTGATTCTCATCAAGACCAATGCGTGCAACCAGCGGAGCATCATCGAGAATAAACGCTTCCGGAAGCCCGTGATAAAGTGACTGCCACTCCACCGACAGTGCATTCAGCGCCGGAATAACGCTGAAATCCAGCCCTGCCTGATCAACGATAATATCAAGATAAATAGTTCCTGAAGTCCGGCAGGTAACAGCGACTTCTTCAATCCATTGTGCAGTCATTTATGCCTCCCTGGGTACAAAACCCTGCGCCAGTTCCCGGGCTTTTTTAAGGCACTCTTTACATACCGATGCTGGCAGTTCTGGCAGAGGAAAATCCTCGCTGGCTGGCCCCTGCAAATCGTGCAGGCCTTTAAGACTGATTAATCCCGGCCCGTGAATGTGCACCTCTCCCTGTGGCGTAAGACGAATATAAGCCCCGCCACAGCCCAGAGTGATGCCATTTTTAGCCGTCAACTGCAGGTGTCCCTGGGTTGACTGGACGGTGACATCTTTCAGGGAAGTCAGCGACAGCGCATCACCATGTGACTCAATCTCCAGTGAACCTTTGGCGGATACCAGCCGCATTCCTTCCTGTTGGGCTAGCAGTGAGACCGCCTGACTCGCGTTCACCGAATAGCGCTGTGCTGCGGTGATATTGACTTCCCCCAGGCTCTGCAGGTACAACCCTTTCCCGCTGTGCATCAGGGTCGTTTCCGGCGTAACGGCGGCAATACCTTTAGGTGAGGACAGCAGCAACGCAGGCTCTTTAAGCTCACTGGCACCGGAAACCAACGCTCTTAATGGCTCAGCATCAGGAGTAATGTTGTGGTGAGTCTGCGTAACAGTTCCCCATCCAGTTACCTGATTCAACGCCCCTTTTAGCAGACTGATAGCTGGCTGCATCTCCAGCACCTGGCCCTGTGCCTTTGTCTGGCCATCAGCGCTGATGAACATCCCTTTCTGCGCCCGGATGGCGCCCCAGCTGTCGGTCCTGAGTTCAAAACCCTCGCCACGCTGCTGTTTTTCGCTGTCGACCAGATGTCCGAGATTGAGTTGGCTCTTGCCGCCGTACTCGGTGCTGACCTTGATATGCTCTTTCCCGCGCTCATCGTCGAGGCGGATTTTATTGTTCGCTGGCGTGCGCAGCACGTTGCGTTTGTAGTTGCGGATAGTGACGTGGTCGCCGTGCGCCGAGTCATGCAGCACGCCGGAGATGTACGGCCGGTCTGGGTTACCGTCTTCAAAGCCAATCGCCACTTCGGTGCCCGCCAGCAGTGGCAGGTGCAGACCGTAGGTATCGCCGGCATAGGGGCGGGACTGCCGGACCCACTGGCTTTCGAACCCGGTCTCCCAGTTATCCCGGTCAAACAGCATGTTGACGCGGTAGCGGCCGTCTTTGTCGATGTGCCCGTAGGTGTCGTTTTCCGTGGTACTGGTGATACGGGCCGGTAATGTGCCAGCCATCACCGGACGGTCACCGGGTTCCGGGCGGAAACTAAAATCAGTGCTGTCTGGGATGCCGTTGAAGCTGACGCCAAAATCTTCATCCCGCCGCGCATGGCTGTGCATCGCCGTGATGACCACGCCACGAGCAAACACCTCTGCCACTTCGTACCCGCCGGTGACTTTCAGTACCTGACCCGGAAAGAGAGTTGGGCAACTGGTGATGGCATGGGTCTGCGTCTGGCCATTCAGGTAGCGCTCATGACGAATGCGGGCATAAAACGCCCCGGTCTCCGGGGCAGGATTGCGGTCATGGTGACTTCCCGCTGTCAGATAGTTATCAGCATAGTGATAGGCATCCCCGTAGGTGGTGGCATCCCCGCGGGTTGCGTCCAGCCGGGTATTCATGTCTTCCGTCGCCTGGCGGTAGTTGTAATCACGGGTGCTGACCTGCTTTTGCACCACGTTATGACGACTCTCCATCCCCCATACCGAGTCTACGCCTTCCGAATGCTGTCCTGATGGCGGAACCGACGGCAGCGTCAGGCCTTTTTCATACCCCTGCTGACCGTCGTAGAACTCCACCACGTCGATGTTCAGACGCGTGTCAGTGGTAAAGCGGAACCAGATACCCACTTCACCCAGCAGGCGGGTAATAAAGTGCAGGTCGTCCTCGCCGTACTGCATCACCTGCTCGCGGCGCGGGTACTCTTTTGAGAGCGAGAACAGGAAATCCTGACCGCGCATGTTGTGACGCTCGCGCAGGATTTTTTCCACAATCTGCGGGACCGACATGTCCTGATAAATGGCGTTCTGGTGCGAACGGTCGAGCAGCGCCAGGCGTGGCTGGAGCGTCAGGGCATAATGGGTTTCATCCTTTGAGGTGTTGAGACGTTCAAAGCCGCTCACCACTCCCTGAAGGGTACGCACGGCCTGCTGCATTCTGATGCCGTAACCCGGGTCTTCCGGGGCCTGCAACGTCAGGGAGGCCACTTTCATCAGCATTATTTCTTTGCTGATGGCATGGTCAGAGCTAGTGAATTCAATCCGGTAGCGGAACGGTGTACTCAGGGCTTCATCGCCTTCAAACGCCAGGACATCGAGCTCTGCTTCACATCCCTTCACCGAAAGCCTGTGATGGTTGTGGCTGAATCTGATCGAGAGACTGGTGTTCATGCGTTATCTCCTTCAGTCCGGTCGAAATACAGCCCGATACCCTCTTCCTCACTCCAGCCAAGGCGTAACGACTGTGGTTTCTGCTTCGCCGCCATACGGGCCAGCAGTTGCTGACTCAGCACCGGCAGAATCTGCTGATTGAGCAGGCTGTCGACGTTGCGTGCGCCGGTGTCCGGCAACAGGCAGGCGGCGGTCAGCGCGTCATACAGGCTCTCATCTATCTGCGTGGTCAGGCCGTAGTGACGATGCAGTCGTTTGCTGACCTGTGACAGCTTCATTTCCACGATGGTACGCATGGCCGCTTCCGCCAGCGGGCGATAAATCACGGTCTGGAAGCGTGCCAGCAGTGCCGGCTGGAAGTGGTCGCGCAGTATCGGGCGCAGCAGCTCGTGCATATCGCCTTCGCTGGCCTCCGGCTGTTCTTCGAGCAGCTGCATCAGGTAGTCGCTGCCGAGGTTGGAGGTCATCAGGATAACGGTATTACGGAAGTCGATTTCGCGCCCTTCGCCGTCGCGCATAAAGCCGCGATCGAACACCTGATAGAACAGGTTCATCACGTCGCGATGCGCCTTTTCCACTTCATCCAGCAGCACCACGCTGTACGGGCGCTTGCGCACCGCCTCGGTGAGGATACCGCCCTGACCGTACCCCACGTAACCTGGAGGCGCACCTTTCAACTGGGAAACGGTGTGCGGCTCCTGGTATTCCGACAGGTTGATAGCGATCAGCGATTTTTCACCACCGTACAGCACATCCGCCAGCGCCAGCGCGGTTTCGGTCTTGCCGACGCCACTCGGGCCAACCAGCAGGAACACGCCCTGCGGACCGTTCTCTGACGTAAGCCCGGTCTTCGCCGCGCGCAGACGCTGGGCGATAGCCTCAAGCGCCACATTCTGCCCGACCACGCGTTTGCCGATTTCATTTTCCAGCGTCAGCAGTTCGGTCTGTTCGTCTTTCATCAGGCAGGACAGCGGTACGCCGGTCCAGTCGGCAACCACGTTGGCGACCGTACGGGTATCTACATCCACCTGGACCAGCACATCGCCCTGCTGCACCTGCTCCAGTTGCCGTTGCAGATCGGAAATTTCAGCCTGCTGGCGGCTGGCCATCAGTTGCTGCGCCAGCGCCTTTTCATTGCTGAAACGCGCCTCCTGCTCCGCGATACGCGCTTCCAGCTCAGTCCGCTGCTGCTCAATGGCACCCAGGCGGTCACCATGGCGGTTGCTACCAGTGGCGATATCCTCCAGTAGCGCCTGCTCTTCCAGTTCCAGTGCGGTCTGTTGCGCTTTCAGGCGCACAATTTGTTCAGGTACCGTATCGAGGCTCATACGTACGCGCGCGGCAGCGGTGTCGAGCAGATCAACCGCCTTGTCCGGCAACTGACGACCGGTGAGGTAACGACGCGATAGCGTAACCGCCGCCTTGACCGCCTCATCGGTGATATGCACGCCGTGGTGTTCGGCATAACGGGACTTCAGGCCGCGCAGCATCAGGCAGGCGGTGTCGTCGTCCGGCTCGTCCACTTTCACCATCTGGAAACGGCGTTCCAGCGCGGCGTCGCGCTCAAAGTACCGTTTGTGCTCGCTCCAGGTAGTAGCGGCGATAGTGCGCAGCTCGCCGCGCGCCAGCGCCGGTTTCAGCAGGTTGGCCGCATCCGCCCCGCCCGCCTGGTTACCGGCGCCAATGATGGTGTGGGCTTCGTCGATAAACAGCAAAATCGGCACCGGTGACTGCTGCACGGCGTCGATGACGTTTTTCAGGCGCTGTTCGAACTCGCCTTTCACGCCTGCGCCCGCCTGTAGCAGGCCGAGGTCAAGGGTGCGCAGGGTGACCGGTTTGAGGGATTCCGGCACGTTGCCCTCGGCAATACGCAGCGCCAGACCTTCAACCAGTGCCGTTTTGCCGACACCCGGTTCGCCGACCAGGATCGGGTTGTTCTTGCGACGGCGCGAGAGAATATCCACCATCTGGCGAATTTCCGTATCGCGACCAAATACCGGGTCGATTTTGCCGTCTTTGGCTTTGGATGTGACGTCGAGGGTGAATTTATCCAGCGCGTTCTGTAGCGCCGGGTTCAGTTCGCCCGCTTTCAGTTCTGCACCAACCGGACGGCCAACAAACACCACCTCACTGCCGTGATCCTGAGCCAGTTCAGCTTCCTGTTGCACATCCGGGCGTTCGTCCGACTGCCCATCAAGCAACGGACGCAGACGCTCAAGCTGACCCTGCCCCAGCGTCAGCAGTGGCCACAGGCCATCGCAGCGTGCCAGTTTTGGCATATCGACCAGCGCCATCAGCAGATGCACACTGCGGATGTGCTCTTCGCCATTGAGGGAAGCAATCAGCCAGGCTTTCTGCATCAACGTCTGAAGAGTGTCGGACAACTGCGGACGTTGACGTACCGAACGCGGCTGTTTATCCAGCCAGCCAAGCAAATCCTGCCACAGTGCATCCATATCCCACTGGTAGCGACGGGCCAGCACCGTCAGATCACCTTCCCCCTGCTCAAGCAGTTTCAGCAGCCAGTGCTCCGGCAAAATTTCCGCATGGGCGCGGGTCTGACACAAGGAGGCCGCCCCTTCCATCGCACGGGCGCAGTAAGGGTTGAGACGTCGCAGCAGGATGGCTGGATTTTCCATGAATTTCTCTCTTTGTCGGTTCCTGGACACGCTACCGCCCCTCGCTGTTTATTTACCAAAGCGCATCAGGTCAGGAAGGTGGATTTTGATTTTTACTCAGCGCCCGACATCGCAGGCGCTCAGCAAAAAGCGGGCAGCAGAGACTGCCCGTCGTGACTGTTACCCTAAATAGTTCGTAGTGCAGCAAGGCGGCAACTAAGCGCATCCTCGGGAGCGTACAAAAGTACGTGACCGGGGTAAGCGCAGGCGGCCAACACCGCGGCGATACGAAATATGACGGGTAACTTACGCGGTGGCGCGTTCATTCCATGAATCGAAATGAATGATGTTGCCGTCTTTGTAGGTCCAGGTGATTTTTTCGTAACGCAGCTCGATCTGCTCAAGGTGGTTGTGCTTCTCGTAAGAAGGATCCTTGATGTCGTGCATCACCGGATTCACTTTCACCACTTTCACATTCTCAAGTTTGGTGTTGAAGTACTCCACCTCCTGGCCCGCGTCGTTGATTTTGTACCACTTGAATTCCGCAGACTTGAGGGTCTGACCGGTGGTCACAGCCTTGTACAGGTACGGGCTGGACGAGTCGATTTCCTTGGTGAACAGGAACGGGGTGTGGATACGGGTACCGGTCAGTTTGCCGGTATTGTTGTCGGTCGGGATGTACAGGTTATGTTCCTGAGCGACAACTTCGATGCTGCCTTCACGATCCTGAACGTCCACAGAACCTTTAATGCCAGTGCCGCCGTCGTCCTTCAGCCAGAGATAAACAGGAATTGCCATGGAATTACTCTCCATTGTGTTGTAATGCGCCATCATCCTGCGATGACGCCTGGGTGTGGCCCGGTATCTGGCAGGCATTGGCCTGCGGTACCAGACTGATTTCGACACGGCGGTTGAGCGCACGCCCTGCCGGGGTGTCATTGGTTGCAACAGGACGACTTTCGCCATAGCCCTGCACCGCAAAACAGCTTTCCGGCACGTCCCCGGTGTCACGCATCCAGTCGCGTACCGCTTCGGCGCGCTTCTGAGAGAGCGTCTGGTTCAGTGGCGGATTGCCGGTGTTATCGGTATGGCCGGACACGACAATCAGCCAGCCCGGTTTCGCCTTAACGCCGACCAGCGAGTTCACCAGCATTTTGGTGGATCCGGCTTTCAGCGCCGATTTACCCGAATCGAACAACGACATGCTGTCGAGACGGACAATTTTCGGTACCGGTTTGGGTTTTGGCTGCGGTTCAGGCGGCGGTGGTGGTGGCACATAGGAGCGGAGCGCATCCAGCACCGGCATGCGCAGATGCTTCCCCTGATACAGACCGAGGCCCATCCGCGCCGGTACGCCATTGCGCGCCCAGTCATCCAGCTCTGCCGCATCGTCACGCAGAACGGCAACGGCGTCGGCTTTTGGGCCGAAATCATGCATCGGAATACGGTCATAGCGGGCAATATCGAAGCTCACACGTTGCAGCAACTGGCGATTGTTCCAACCACTGCTGAGCAGCGCTGCAATCGCCGCCAGCGTGAAAAGCCCGAGCGCACAACGGCAGGTACGCCCACACGGCGTCAGGCCTCGCCCTTCCGGCAACAGCGGCAGGATAAAATCCGGGAAGGGAGGTATAACCGTACTGTCCGTTCCCACCGGCTGCCAGCCCGCCACCTGCTGTATTGCAGCGTGACGAGAAAGCCACGCCGTCCAGGCCGATGTGGCCAGACTTCCGGCCAGGATCGGTCCCATTCCCCACAGCACCGCAACAGGTGTAATGACAGGAACATCGGGGTTCTCATCCATAAAGACAGCCTGGACGTGCTGATGGAACCAGCCCATCAGGCTGTTCATCAACACCTGTTGCTGCATCGCAGGCGACCCACCGGTGGTGACCCACGCAGCGATTGAGCTCGGTGCAGAAGACTCACGCCAGACCCTCACCCCTTCCCCCGGGATAGCCACCTGCCAGAGCAAGTCATTCGTCATCGCGCTGCCAATCTGACCATTCAGAACCAGCGGCACAGAATGACCTGTTTCTTTCCGCAGTTGGCTGATTTGCCAGCGCAGAGCCAGCAAGCGGCTGGTAAGGCGCTCGCTGTCGGCGTGTTTCTGCGGACAGACGCTGACCATCACCGACAGCTGACGACCCCAGTCTGGGCGCAGCCACAGTACCTGGCGGGCTACCTGCTCCAGATCCTGATGATCCTCCAGGCGGATCCAGCATCCCTGCGTGACAGTGAGCACCGGTGACTGCTGCATACATGCCAGCGGCAGATCGCCACAGACCAGCACCACGGGCTGACGGTAAGTGGCTTCGGGGAGGCCGTCCAGACACAGGGTGAGGTCATGCCCAGCACGGCGACTGGCGACAGTCCAGAACACCAGGATTAACCCAAGCACCGCCAGTAGAACGAGCACAGAAACCAGGCGAGTGCCCGGTAGGAAACCCAGGCAGACCACTGCACTCAGCAGGGCGGCCCACAGCGCAAGCCCGCGCTGTTGTGCAGGACTCATTTCACTGCTCCCGGTAGCAGGGCCAACAGCGTCTGATCCAACCAGTGATCCAGTCCCCACCAGAGTGCGGCAACCACCACCACGCTCAGGCCGATACGCACGGGCCATGACGCCAGCCAGCCACCCATTCCTCGTCCGGTACGGCTTTCCGCCAGTATCGGATGGGTTTGCGGATAGCTGAATGGCGTGACATGTTTACTGAGTGCGTTGACGAGTTTTTGGCGCTCCGGATCGTTCAGAGAACGGAAACTGCCGAGGAACCCTAGCATCATGACCCGCTGAAAGCAGGTCACAACAGCGTGGTCAGGCGCCGGTTCGCGCAGCACATCACGCATCCGATCGCACAGCGTATCACCGGCGTCCATGGTGCCGAGGAAATGCCCCTGCAGGGGAATGTCATACCACTGCACACAGGCGTCATCCTCCACACCACGACCTTTGACCGCCTCATCAAGCAGCGCACATTGGGCTGTGAGAATATGCTGACAGCTGGCTTCATCGAGTTCGCTCGCCTTCAGCTCACGCTGCACGCGTTCGACATCGGCAATGCAGCATTCCCACAACGTGCGCCCTTCTCCATCCTGAAATGTCGGACCGTGACGCAGGCTGATTATCTGCAGCCAGGTGTCCTGCAGCAGGGCATCAATATCAATGGGCGCGGCCGAGCCGCGTTTACGCTCACTCATGTTCTTAATACCGCAAAGAGTTCAAGTTCAGGCTCGCCGAGCATGCCCGGCACGTAGAACATACAGGTGCCGCCCGTGAGCATTTCGCTGGCCAGAGGATGAGAGGCATCAAGGCTGAAATACTGATTTTCCAGACGCAGTGGAATGGCTGCCGGCACATGACGCAGTGGCATCAGAGGCACGCCCACCCGTGATGAATTGACGATGCTCCTGACATGATCGGGGCTACCGATCTTGCACTGGCGCGGGAACTGCTCCTGCAGTTGCGCCACCGGCATCGGTGAACGTACGGAAAGGTAGTAATCCGCCCCTTCGCGCAGACGTGGGTCATGCAGACGGGCCTGCCAGAAGTGAAGCCGGGCATCATGCTCAAGCTCAATTGCTACTACCCGCGACGGCAGGCTGGCTTCCAGCAGGTCGCCCAGTAAGTCAAACAGCGGCGGGAAGACATTATTCAGTTGCTCATGTTGCCAGACAGGAATAGCACTCACCTGATGCTCAAGCGAGAAGGTCAGCAGACTGCCCGCGAGCCTTGCCAGCTCCGGATACAGACGCTCAGGCGGACTTTGCGGGTATCGCTGAAACTGTCCAAGCATGGGTTCTGCGCTGTTCAGGGCATTGAGCAGCCAGAACAAAGACACATCAGCCACGGCAAAGTCGGCCATGCGTTCGTTACTTTCACGACGCATGTCCATCAGTCGACTCAGACGGGCGCGCAGTTGCGTCATCAGTTGTTCCAGCTGGGCCACCAGCCAGCGACTGCCCTGGATGGTAAGGAGCGGCGGGAGAAACGTCTCATCAAGTTTCCACTCCCCCTGCGAATCCTGTTGCAGGCGGGCGACCGGACAGGTCAGGTAATCGCTATTGTTCTGATGTGCAAACCGCAGCGTCAGCTCCGGGCGCATCACTGCAATCTGGCGGGTATCTTCCCCAAAGGTGTTGCGGACATCCCGCCAGCGCTGGCGATAACGCACAGGACGCTCGGCCACCTCATCGGGTTTGAGACAGTTACCGCCATTCGCCCGCAGCAGCGGAAGCGCCAGAACCACCACTACTTCCTGTGATTCACCCTCAAACGCCAGCACCGGCGGCAGGTCATCGGCATTATCCGTGTCGATAAGCGTGCCGTCGGGGAAGCGGATGTGCAAATGACGGGCCTGCAGGCGGCCCAGTTTCAGTGCATCCGGCTCGAAAACGACATTTATCACGCCCCAGGGATGGGAGAGGCCCATCCGGGCGATGCATTCCGCGGACCAGGCCGCATACGCGACCTGTTGCTGGAAGTGCTGAGGAGAGATCATAACGCCCCTGCCCCATAACGGTTGTTCCGTTTTCATTGGCTTCCTGCCTTAGCTTACGATTTCGCTTTCGGCATCTGGGAAACCAGCGACAGGTTGACATCCATGCCTTCCACCTGAAAGTGCGGCACGGCGTACAGCTTCACGCGGAAGAAGCCCGGGTTATCCTCAATGTCTTCCACTACCACTTTGGCGTCACGCAGCGGGTGAGAGGCCTGCAGCTCGTCGCCCGGGTCGGTCATTTCGGTTACCAGACTGCGAACCCAGGTGTTGAGCTCAAGCTCCAGCAAACGACGGTCTTTCGTCGTACCGATGTTTTCACGCTGAATAAGCTTCAGGTAGTGGGCGATTCGCGACAGCAGGAAGATGTACGGCAGACGGGCATTGATGCGGCTGTTGGCCGTTGCATCGGCGGTGTCATACAGTGCCGGTTTCTGGGTGGAATTAGCCGAGAAGAAACAGCTGTAATCGCGGTTCTTGTAGTAGGACAGGGGAATAAAGCCCAGATTCGCAAATTCAAATTCGCGGGTTTCCGGGATCATCACTTCTGACGGGATCTTCACCTGATTGCCGGTACCCAAATCGTACAGATGAATAGGCAGATCCTGCACGGCACCGCCGGCCTGCGGGCCACGAATTTGTACGCACCAGCCGTTATTGATAAAACTGCGCACCATGTTGGAGGCAAAAGCAAAGGATGCGTTGGTCCACAGGTATTTGTCGTGTTCCGGGCCTTTCACTTCTTCAACATAGTTGAAGCTGCGCACCGGCACGGTGTCCGGACCATACGGCAGACGACCCAGCACGCGCGGCATCACCAGACCGATATAGCGGGCATCGTCCGTCTCGCGGAAGGATTTCCACTTAATATATTCAGCGCGATCAAAGTAGTTACCAATATCCTTGATGGCCGCCACCTCCTCCATGCTGTCTTTCAGGAAGAATTTAGGGCCGGCAGAGCCGATAAACGGCATATGCGCTGCGGCAGACACTTTAGAAATATTGCGCAGCAGGGCAATATCCTGCGCAGACGCATCAAATTCGTAAGCAGAAATCAGCGCGGCAATCGGCTCTCCACCCGGGGTGTCATACTCATCAATATATGTATGTTTATACAACCCACTCTGAATGATTTCCGGGCTGTCTTCGAAGTCCTGACGCAGGTCTTTTTTGGACATGTCCAGCAGCTCGGTTTTCACGTTCTGGCGGAAATCGGTTTTGTCCACCAGGGATTTCACGCCGCGCCACAGACTTTCTACCGCCTGAAATTCTTCGCTGTGCATTACCGCATCCAGCTGACGGCTAATCTGGTAGTCCAGCTCAGCGATATGATGGTCAATCAGGTTTTTGTCGAGTTTTTCAACTTTTGAGCCCGCTTTTGTCAGGCATTCCAGGAATACCTGCATCCCGGCCGTTAATCGTTCATCCGCAGTCGCATCCGACATCGCCTGCGCATCCTGCCAGATGTCCAGCGCACTCAGCTCGGACACCGGGCTCAGATTGATTTTTTCAAACAGGGACGCGTAGACCCCTCCCGCAGCAGGACGTTCAAGCTCCACGCTTTCGCCACCTGTGACATTCTCATTTTTTACTGACATCAGCATCTTCCTTATTAATCCGTTAAATCATCGTGACAGTTATGGCTGCTTAGGTGCCAGGGCTGAGAGTTCGGCTCGGAGTTCTGCGCTTAAGGCCGGGTCGAGCAGAATTTTTTCCAGTTCCTTTCGGAAAGCCTGATTGTCCAGCAGGTTAGCTTTTAAATCGCGAAGCAGGTTGCGCATGGAAAGCATCGCTTTCAGCTGAGGGATCTGCCGGGAAACCTGCTCGGGGGTGAAATCGTTCATGCTCTGGAAGGTCAGACTGATGCTGTCTTCGCTGCCATCATCAGCAAGCGTGTTTTTAACGGTCAGATTTACTTTTGGGGAATATTCGGCAAGAACTGAGTCGAAGTTATTTTTGTTCAAGTTAACTTTTTTGCGCTCAGACAGTGGCGCAGACTCCTGACCATTACTGAAGTCGCCCGCCACCAGTAATTTCAGGGGGAGCTCAGTTTTCTTGCTCGCGCCCCCCGTATGCAGATCAAGTTTTAAATTAATACGTGCCTTTGGCACTTCATTCTGGAAACTATCAGCCATTTCATCATCCCTCGGTTTATCGCTGTGCACACTTTTTAGCCTAAAATGCTTTGCACGCGATAATAGAATAATGATCGGCACAAGATCAAATATACAGATCTTTAATCGGTAAAAATAAAATTAATAAGAATTTTCTGCTAATCGTTAATAGTAAATAGCACTAACATGTCAGTAAAATGAACTGCATTTAGCATGCCAAACGAATATTTATGTCGTAATAGTTAAGATATAAGGAAAATTGTTAATGAAGTGATCTTTAATTGATTTAAGTCAATGTATCAACATTAAAAACATTCATTCATTTTCATATGTATAGTTCAGAACAGCTGGGGAGATAAATAAGGGGTATAGCAGGAAACTGAATTTATAATCTTGCGACCGACGACAATGCCTTCCCATAGTATTTACGCATGAATACCCATGAAGAAGGCACCAAAAACTCGAGTTATATCCGACGGAAAGCCTGATTTGCTATCAGGGCTGTAATGCCATCCGTCCAAGCTCCAGCATGACGGCAGGAAGTGCGTGTGCCTGGAAATCACTGCCGCAGCCATTATAGTGTCAGTCACTCCGGCAGACCAATGGACGAGTATCCGGTACATAACATTTAAGTTGCCGGGTATGACGGGTCTCCTTCAGCTCAGAATTAATATATGGGCAGTGCAGCGCGTCGGGCCTGTGTTCAAACCACGGGCGTTCAGTCCGGTATTCGGGATGGTGCAGTAGTGCGCATCCGCAGAGGTGGCAGGTGTAGCGGTCATAGGGGGCAGTCTGCGCGTTTTAAATTTCCAGTTGTAGTAAGTCGCTTCAGAGATACCAGCCTCGCGGCAAACATCCTTAACAGTTCGTCCGGTTTCAACGGACTTAATCACGGCGATGATCTGATGCTCAGTAAAACGGGCTTTACGCATAGCGATCTCCTTCGTTGGCAGATGGACTATGTCGGAAGCTCTCTAAATGTGAATGGTTCGATTATAAGGGATACTTACACTTTACCTTTGGGTCGTGCCGTCGTCCGAAGCCATCCTACCTGCCGGTGTAGGCCGTCAGCCAGTCAAACTTCAGGGAATGCGGCACATTCTGGAAGACATGGCTTTTGGCCACCGGCCCGTTATCGAGGTACAGCATTTTCGGGCGGATCTGGAAAGGAAAATCAGACCAGGTCTTTGGTGCCATGAGGTTAAAGAGAAAACGCAGCGCTGATTCCACATCCTCACCACACACACCGGTATTCCTAGTAAGTAACGCCGCTCCGGTCATCCACTGACCCTGCCTCAAAATCACATTGGCTGAGAACAAAACCACATTAGCTGGTTCCCCGCCACATTATGGGCATTCTCATGCAGGTTGCGTAAAACTCATCACTGATAAGTGATGTGCTATATTTTATATTCACTATCACCTTCCTGAGGTGTTATATGGCCCTGGAAATCAACCGTCCTCTGAGCTTGCTTGTGTGGGCATTATTTATCTTCACTACCGTTGTTATTGCCCTGACCATCCATAGTCAGGATCTGGATGATTATGGGAATAATCCCCCCGGGACTGATTGATAAATATTAATTTTTTGTATTACCGCAGCTAACGCTTCATGGATGCGATATCCATGCAATTTGCACGCAATCTGTTGCTAAACCTCCGGAAATCCGTCAGTCGATCCGTGGCATATTAAATCCACAACGCGCTAACGAATTGGTCGAGGAAATGCACGTGGTCGGGCTGCCATTGTGATGTGTCTGCCGGACAGCTCGTAGGTGCGCTATTCAGTGCGGATGCGTATAACTTTTTTGAGTTATTCGGAGGTAATTCATGATTTATGGAATAATCTGCTACATATTGTCACTGACACTGGTTCTTACGTTTGCCATGATCTATATATTCCGTTCATCATTTATGCCATACCACCGCGACGCAGTACAATGCCAGTGGCATGAAATAGCCCCTAGAATGCAGAAATTGTTGCTGGCACTAATGAAAGCCCTTGGTATGGCGTGGTTATCCTGGTTTTTTTTCTGCGTATATTTGTTAATTATTTTGCTGTCAGGGCCTGTGATATTATGGCAACTAGCAATCTTCCAGATCATATATTTACTTTCTGCAATAGCTCCCGTGTTTGTGGCCATAAGACTGCGGATGCAGACAGGGGCAAAAACACCATTAGCCGCTGGTGTGATGGCTGCCGTTTTATCTGTTGTTGGTTTTACCTGTATTTTATTGGTTTGAAATCTGAATCAACCGGAGAGATATATGAACCATAATGCCGTATTTTGGCGGGTGGTCAGTGGTGAACTGCCGCTGCCCCCGGCAGCAAAAACGCTCGGGTGGCAGTTTGTTCGTTATGATGAGGGTTCAGGAGAGATTCATGTGACATATACAGTTGAAGCAGCACTGACGAACCCACTTGGAAATGTTCAGGGAGGGATTCTCTCAGCCATGCTGGATGATTGTATGGGTCCGGCGATTTATGCCACTCTTCCTCCAAATAAGATAGCGGTAACCGTGGAAACGAAAACACTTTTCATCCGGCCTGCGTCTCCTGGAAAAATTTTAGGTACAGGAAGAATTGAACATATAAAAGGGAATCTCTGCTTCACCTCGGGACAGCTCAGTGATACTAGCGGTCGAGTGCTGGCGACAGCGACCGCTATTTTCCGTATAGGAAAACTTCGCTGGAATGGCCTCACCATCCCGTCTGCCGTGGCTAATGGCATGATGAAGTGGAAGCTGCGGCAATACAAAAAAAATTAATATTTATCAACCAGCCTTGGAGGAATTATTCCCATAATTATCCAGATCCTGACTATGGATGGTCAGGGCAATAACAACGGTAGTGAAGATAAATGATGCCCATTAATACCATGCGGTGCATTCAATGCGAGCTGAGGAAAAATGTAACAAATTGAAATAAAAAAATAGAAATATTAAAAAAGGCTACCGCACTCTTGATGTCAGGCTCCTTGACGGTTCTCGATAATCGGGAAATTCAGAGCACGTTATCCTGTGGCCACTCTCTGCCACGCGTTAGGAGTTCATCGCAGCAGCTACAAAAACTGGAAAAACCGCCCTGAAAGACCAGACGGCAGACGGGCTGTCTTACGCGGTCAGGAACTTGAGCTGTATAACATCAATGTAGTAACCGTAACCCAATGGCGATAATTATCCCGCCGTACATCAGATAGCAGATGCCCGCCCCTCACCGCAACATTGTTTGATTAAAACCCGATAAATGCGTTACGTTAAGCCCTGCAACTTACACACCGGCAAATATCGATAGGAATAAAGTACTTATGTTTAGCAAAAACTATGACGTTGATCCCGGACATGTCGATTTTCAAGGCGTGGTAGACGGCCTCTATTATCCCTTCTACCTCGAATGGGCGCGCCACGCGTTTATGGCAGAAGCGCTGGGACTGGATATTGAGGAAGAGTTCAAACAGGGGCGCGTTCATATGCTGCTGGAATATTCGCTCAAGTTTAAAAAGAGCCTGAAGGCCGGAGATAGCATGGTGGTCACCTGCAAACCGGTAAAAAGTGAAAAACGCAACCGGGTGAACTTCGAGCAGCAAATTCTGGTGAATAATGTGGTCTACGCCGAAGCGGTGTTTGTCGCCACCTGCCTAGTCAATGGCCGTCCATCGCTACCGGAAAGTCTGGCACCGCTAATCGAATAACGTCGCCCAGAGACATGACTGCGCGCCCTATTATCGTTGCCAGTCACAGCGTGCACCTAACGTCCTGCGCTATCGCCACGCCCCCCCTTCTTGCCATTTATCCAGGTAGTTATACCGTTATCGTGGCGAAAAAAACCGGCCATCAGGCCGGTGGATCTGGGCAGGCGGATGGTGGCGTCCTGGTGGTCCAAGTACAAAACGTTGTGGTGGCCGGTCAGGCCGGTGCTCAGGCCCGCATTGCGCAATACCCGTCACGGCCCCTCTTCACCGCGCTCCGCAACGTTGATTTCACCGCAGCAACAGCAGTTGTCCGTACCGCCGACTATCGCGAATAACCGTAGGTACCACACAGCGTCAGGGTATTTTCAAGGTAGGATTTTTTCCACACCGGCGCTTCTGCGCCGCTAAACACCGCTATCGACAGTTGTTTGGCATCCTGACTGACGGCGGTGACAATAAAGCTGGGTTTGGTTTTTTCGTCACAAAGATAATTACCAGATATCAATTGCGTTGCCTTTGCCCCTTCCACTTTATAAAGCGACAATTTATCTGCACTGTCGAAACCGTCGTCACCCATCGCCCTGGTCTGATCAAGCTGTTTTACCAAGCTCACGTGCAGGGGTTTTGCACCGGCCAGCAGGATACTGGCGTCAGCAAACAGGATATCGCCGGTAATAGAGTACGCCGTTTTCGATTGCGCCTGCCAATAGACCGGGAAGTCATCCACCTTGCCATGCTTTAATTCATCAATCCGCAAACTGTAGAGATCCTGCAAACAACGTTGCGGGTTCTCCGAGATCGGCTGTTTAAATAATCCCTGCCAGCTTTGCGGCGCAATGCAAATGCCGGAACGCGCTTGCAACCACTGCTTTTGCGATGCCTGTATCTTGGTGCGTGAAGCGCGATCGGCAGCGCTGAGTGCCTGCGGGTAAGTATCGGCAAGTGTCTTGTCGAGTTGCGCCAGCGTCGGATCGGAACAAATCAGCCCTTCCACCTTATTGAGTTTTTTCTTACAGTCGAAGCTCGGGGATTCGGCCGACTGCGCAGTTAACGGCAGTAAGGTCATGGCGACGGCGATAAACAACAGGGAAAAACCTGGGGTCAGTTTCATTTATTCTCCTAATGGGCTGACGATGTTTTCAATTAATCATGCCCGGTAACGAGAACCGGTAACTCAACGGTGTTATTAGCATAGTGACTGTTTGCGCTTTAACCAATCCTGGCAATGAACAACGTCGCATATCAGCATTGTTCTTTCGGGGTCGGTCATCGAAGTTTGGCCAGCCGGGCTGGCCACTCAATCATTAAAAGCGCTAGCCTGCGCCAATAACCCAGGTGCCCACTTTGGCGTCATCCAGCTTGGAGTATTTGTAAGACGCTTCAATAATTCAATTTGGCCAAGGATTAACCTGCAAGCCGATCCCATAAGCCACCGAGGTTTTGCTCTCGTCGCCATCGGCTTCATAATAGCGCGAGTAGATGGAAGATTTTATTTTGCCATGAGCCAGCCCCAGCAAACCATAAACAGATACGCCGATGTCACCGAGTAAACCCGGCCTTTGGCGCAGCTTTCGGCTAGGGATCCTTTCAGCAGGCAGCTTCCCCCTGTTCACAGCTGAGGGAAAAACAGAAACATGCCCCGCTGTGCGGCACGTCCAGCAATACAATGTCGCTGTCGTGCAGTTGCAGGATACGTTTCACGATCGTCAACCCCAAACCACCGGCATGGCGACGGGCGCTATACAGCGCCGAAGGGCGCTCAAACAGATCGGCACGCAGCTCTTGTGGTATGCCGGGTCCGCTGTCACTGACCTGCACCATCACCTGCTGCGCCTGCCGCCATAGACGCACGGTAATTTCCCCGGCGTTCGGCGTATGGCGAAGCGCATTGTCCAGCAAGTTGGTCAATACTCGCTCGATCATTGCCAGATCGGCATTGACCAACGGGATCCCCGGTTGAATATGCGCCAGCAGTCGTTGATCGCGCGCCTCCGCCGCCAGTTCGAACTTCTGGAAAATATCCTGGACCAGCTCGCCTAGTGAAAACGGCTCTTTCTGCGGCTTCACCACGCCGTACTCCAGCCTGGCCAATTCGAACAGCTCCTGCGCCAGGCGTCCAACCTTGCGGCTCTGCGCCAGCGCAGTATTCAGATAGCGTGCGCGATCGGCCTGTGTCAGGCCGGCAGACTTGATCGACAACGTTTCCAGATAGCCATGTAACGAGGTGAGCGGCGTACGCAGATCGTGCGAGATATTGGCGATAAATTCACGCCGTTGCCGATCCTGCTGCGACAATGCTTGCCACTGTTCGGTAATGCGCTGTGCCATACGGCTGAACGCCGACTGCAACTGGCTGACTTCATCTCTGCCGGGTGCCGCTACCGGCAGCGCGGCATAGGCCTGTATCGCGCTGAAGCCACCGTTGTCCAGCATACCGATCTGCCGGGTAAGTTGGCGGATCGGCCGCGTCACCCAGCGGAAGGCAAACCAGCCGGCCAGCAGGCAGAACAACACCATCAGCCCCGAGGTCCAGAGCGCCATGCGCACCGCAGAATTGACCTGGGCGTCACCGGTTAGTGCAGCGTAATCCTCGCCCAGCAGAATGACATACAGATAGCCTTCGACAACCCCATTGATTTTTAATGGCGCTGCGCTGAATACCTTGCGTTTGTCCAGGCTGCGCGGGTCATCACCGTAAATAGGCATGTCGGCGCTGGGCGACAGCGCCAACAACGGTGACAGATCAACCCTGCTGCGTTTGATACGCCCAGGCGGTGCGGCATCGCCAATAATATTCCCTTGTTTATCCAGTAGATAAACTTCCACGCTCGGATTTACCGCCATCAGTTGGCTAAACAGCTGTTCTACCGAGGAGGTATTCAGGCCATTGTTGTCCAGCAACGAATTGCCGTCGGCAATATGTTGCGCCAGATTGACGGAAAGCCGCTGGATCACCGCCTGACTGTATTGGGTACTGCTGCGAACTTGTATCCAGCCGAAGATCGCACAGCTGATCATCATCAAGAGCGTAAAGGTCACGCTCAGGCGTTGGAAAAGCGTCAGGTTTTTCATGTTTTACTCTTGCGGCGCGGCCGCGAATTTATAGCCCATTCCCCATACGGTGAGGATACGCTCGGGTTCTGCCGGGTTACGTTCCAGTTTGATGCGCAGCCGATTGATATGGGTATTGACCGTATGCTCGTAGCCCTCGTGTTGATAGCCCCATACCTGGTTCAACAGACTGAGTCGGGAAAATACCTTGCCGGGATGGCGGGCAAAGAAATACAGCAGATCGAACTCGCGCGGCGTCAGGTCCAATGGCCGTTGATTGAGATGTACCTCACGCGAGATAGGATCGATGTCCAAACCATCAATACTCAAGATGCCCGCTTCCAGACGCAGGTTACGACTCATTGCCTCCTGCCGCCGAAACAGCGCCTTGACCCGCGCCACCAGCTCCAGCATCGAGAATGGCTTGGCCAGATAATCGTCGGCGCCCAGTTCCAGACCGAGCACCCGGTGAACTTCGCTGGAGCGCGCGCTGGTGATAATGATCGGCGTGTAACGCGTCATATTGCGTGCCCGGCGGCAAATCTCCAGGCCGTCGATGCCCGGCAGCATCAGATCGAGGATCAAGGCATCCCAACCGCCCTGCTCCAGCATCGCCATGCCCAGATTGCCATCGCCGGCGTGGCTGATATCAAAGCCTTCGTCACGCAGATGCAACTGCAACAGTTCGGCGATATTGCCGTCGTCTTCGACGATCAAAATTCTTTTGGCCTTTTCCATCCTGTCTACCACGTTGCTCAATCCTGTTTGAAGTCTACACAACCGCCAGCAGGGGAGTTATCACATTTTATTTAACTTTGCGTGAGGTCTTGGGGAACAGATCGCAGGAATACTGGACTTATCGAATCACCACCGCCAGGTAACAACATGAACATCACCGTAAGCAAGGATAAAACCGACGTTGTTCATCCGCTATGGCTGCGGCTGACCCACTGGTGCAATGCGCTGGCAATGCTGATTATGGTGACCAGCGGCTGGCGTATCTATAACGCTTCACCGCTGTTCGACTTTCGTTTTATCAACCAGTTGACGCTTGGCGGCTGGCTCGGCGGCGCACTGCAATGGCACTTTGCCGGCATGTGGCTGTTTGGCATCAACGGGCTGTTCTACCTGCTGATCAATCTGTTCAGCGGGCGTTTAAAACGGCGTTTCTGGCCGCTGAGCCCACGACAGCTGGGTAGCGATCTGCTGGCGGCGCTGCGCGGCAGGCTGCAACACGCCGATCCTCGCCAATACAACACGGTGCAGCGGGTCGCCTATCTGTTGGTGATGGCAGCCAGCCTGCTGGCGGTGCTGTCCGGACTGGTGTTATGGAAGTCGGTGCAGTTCCCGCTGTTACGCCAACTGCTGGGCGGTTACGAAACGGCGCGTTATCTGCATTTCTTCGCCATGGCCGGTCTGGTTGGCTTCGTCGCCATCCATCTGCTGATGGTGGCGCTGGTGCCACGCACGCTGCTGGCCATGCTACGCGGACGTTAAGGAGACCAGTGATGGAACGACAAAATAATCCCCTTGGCCTGAGCGACAGTCAGGCATTGCTCAAAGAGGCGCAGCGTCTGTTGACGCAGCGGCTGGCCGGGTCATCGCGCCGCCGCTTTCTGCGTAACGGCCTGACGCTTGGTGGCATCGCCATGCTCACCGGCTGCGACATCAGCAGCAACGGCAACGTGGAACAGGCGTTAAGCCAGATATCGCGCTTTAACGATCGGGTGCAGGGCTGGCTGTTCAATGCCGACCATCTGGCACCGGTTTATGCCGAATCGATGATCACGCGCCCCTTCCCGTTCAACGCGTTTTACGCCGAACAAGAGGCCCCGGAGATCGACGGTGATGACTACCGGCTGGAAGTGGCCGGTCTGGTGCAGAACAGACAACCGTGGACGCTGACGCAGCTGCACAGCATGGCGCATATCAGCCAGGTGACGCGTCATATCTGCGTCGAAGGCTGGAGCGCCATCGGCAAATGGGGCGGTGTACCGTTCGCCGCATTTTTGCAGGCGATTGGCGCCGACCTTGGCGCTCGCTATGTCAGCTTTACCTGCGCCGACGACTATTACACCAGCATCGACATGGCCACCGCACTGCATCCGCAAACTATTTTGGCGCTCAGCTATGACGGCAAAACCCTACCGCGCAAATACGGTTACCCAATGAAGCTGCGGATACCGACCAAGCTCGGCTACAAAAACCCAAAGCATATTCAGGTGATTGAAATTACCAACCGCTTCCCGGGCGGCTACTGGGAAGATCAGGGCTACAACTGGTTTGGCGGCAGTTAACGCCGCCGCAAACTCCCCCGCACCAAGGTGCTTATTCACTGATAGAAGGAAATACCATGAAAAAGTTATTCGCCATGATGATCTGCAGCGCGCTGGCGCTGGGCGTAGTTAGCGCCAACGCCGCCGATAGCATGGGCAAAGATGCGATGAAGAAAGATCAGATGGGCCAGATGTCGCATGACGGCATGGCCAAGGACGGTATGACCAAGGACGGCATGAAGAAAGACGCGATGAAAAAAGACCACATGGGCAAAGATGCCATGAACAAGCAGCAAATGAAAAAGGACGAAATGAAAAAGGACGCCATGAGCCAATAAGCTGCTGTTGATTATCCTCACTGTGTCTACCCTGAAGCCGCTCCTCCCAGAGCGGCTTTTTATTGCAAGCCTAGAGCCATGTGCGTGACGCAGGGCTCTCCGAGCTGTGGCAGACAAGACGTCGTTGAATATCTTTGACTCAGCAGCGACCAGGGCATACCGCTGTCCCAGCAATCAATAAACCGCCGCTCACCTGGTACTTGCTGGCAGAGCCGACGCCACAAACAGACTGGCATCGATACAATGCAAACATCGGGCCCCGGCGGCACCTACCCCCGAGGCGAGCAGAGATATCAATGATGCAAACGCATCAGCCCCTGTTTCAGATCGTTTTTCAAATCATCCATATCTTCCAGACCGATCTGAATACGCAGGGTCATCCCTTGCGGGTTCCAGGTTGTTGCCGTCCGGTATTCGGCGCAGTCAAAAGGAATGATCAGGCTTTCAAAGCCTCCCCAGGAAAAACCCATGGCAAAAACATGCATATTGTCCAACATCTGGTCAACGTTCTGCTGGCCAAAGCGTCGATCAAGCACAATGGAAAACAGCCCGGTGGAACCGGTGAAATATTTTTTCCAGTTTTCGTGACCCGGGCACTCTTCAAAGGCCGGGTGCAGGACTTTGCTGACTTCTGGCTGCTGCTTTAACCAGCGCGCCATATCGAGGCCACGGGATTGCGCCTCCTGGACCCGCAGATGCATGGTGCGCAAACCGCGTAGCGCCAGGAAACAGTCCTCCGCGCCTGGCAGCATGGCCATGGTATCGTAGGTTTCACGCAGTGCCGGCCAGTGGCTGGCATTAGCCGAAACCAGCCCCATCAGCAGATCGGAATGACCGCCAAGGTATTTGGTTCCCGCCTCTACCGATAAATCAATGCCATGCGCATGAGCCTTGAAAAAAATTGGCGTAGCCCAGGTATTATCAATGATGGTGCTGATAGCGTATTTTTTTGCTACCGCGACGATGGCGCCAATATCTTGAATCTCAAAGCTTTGCGAACCAGGACACTCCAACAGGATCGCCCGGGTATTACTCTGCACGAGACGCTCGATATCCCCACCGATTAACGGATCGTAGTAGGTCACCGAAACACCATATTTAACCAGCAGGGCATTACAAAACTTACGCGTAGGACGATAAACGGAATCCGTCACCAGAATATGATCGCCAGCTCGGGTGACGGAAAAAAGCGCCAATGCCAATGCCCCAAGCCCGGAGGGTGAAATCACCGTGCCGGCGGCATCACACAGCGTAGACCAGGCATTTTCCAGGTTTTCAATGGTTGGCGTGCCGGAGGTGCCATAGGAAAAGCGGGCCCTTTTATGCCTGATATCATCACAATTTTTATACACCACCGTCGAACCGCGATATACCGGCGCGTTTACAAACCCGCTTTGTTGTTCGGGATCTCGCCCCAACATCGACAACTGGGTACTCAGCTTGAATTTTTGCAGTTCTGATTTGCTTTTCATTGGATACCTTTACTCAAATAATTTAAAAAAAGGTGACAGGCAGAGCAGGATCCCGGTACCGGAGATAAACAGCACGCGCCAGGAATAATATTGCATAAGCTGCGGTACTTTCAGCACCAGGTAGCAAGGAATAAGGCATGAAACAATACCGTAAACCGGCGCGCCTATTTGTTGTAATAACAAAATGGGGAAATGCGTCAGCACCCAGGCCCATAACAGCAGTACGATAAAGACGGAAACCGCAATGCTGATGGTTTTCTCATTGAGTGACTTCTCGTCGACAAATCGAGAAAAAACATTGACCACAATACCTTTCATTGCCTCCTGGAAACCGAGGAAAATGCCGAAAAAGGCGGTAATGATGGCGAAGGCATTGAGCAGCACCGACATCACCCTGACCAGCTCACCCGGTATCACTTTGGCGACGATCGCCATCGCCGAAATATTATTCTCCGCCGCTTCGACCGCCTGTTGGTGGCTCAGGGAAAAGGTAAATGAAAAGGCAAAGAACAGTACCGAACAGGCCAGTATGCCGTAGGCGATCCGGCTGGCACGCAGCGCTCGGTAGGTAGCGATAAGCGGATCTGCCTCGACTTTACGGAAAGCCACGTTCATCGGACTGAGGATTTGCACGAACAGAATGGAGAATAACGTAAACGGCAGGGTCAAAACGGTGCCAATCAGCAATTCCCCGATCGGTGGAAGATGGCTGATATTGCGCACCTCCCAATGCGGTATCATCACCATGCCAAGCGCAACCACCACGCCCAGCTTGACCAGCACCATCGGGCCGGAAACTTTAAACAGCATTTTTTCACCCTGGGCGGCGACACAAACCAACAGGGATAACACCAACAGCCCGTACCAGCCATTATCCGACAGCTTATCCGTCGTCAGGCCAAAGGTTTGAAAATAGGAGGCGCTGTCAAAAGTGGCGGCCAGCGAATAGGTCAGCATGCCTTTAAGCAGCATGATGAAATAAGCTACTCCAAGGAAAAAACCCCAGTTCCTGCCCAAGTAAAAGGTAATAACCCCCGAGTAGTCTTTACATTCAGGGCTTTGCGATAATGTTTTCAGATAAAGCGACTGCAGCATATACAATGCGGGATAGGCTATCAGTACCGATAAGCTAAATACCCAAATTCCTTTCAAACCAATCTGCACCGGCAGAAAGATAATCCCTCCACCAATTGCCATGCCAATACACAGAATGACCCATCCGGCATCATAGGTAGTAAAGGGTATCTTTTTGTTATTTATTATACTTTGCGTTTCCGAGGCGTTGTTCATAATATTACCATCAGGTTGGTTAAATAAAAAACATCCACGCCATTACCTAATCACAGCCTTTTGGCATTGACCAATAGCAAATGGGTAATCTGTGATCGGCTCTGTATTAAATCCACCATTAATGAATTACAATCAATTCATCCGTGACAAAAAGAGCATAATAGTTTAATCGGCACATAGAATAATATTATGGAATAGCAACAGGAATAATATACCGATAATTGGCCGTAGTAGCAGAGCTGGAGGTAATATGCTTAACTCGGGTACCTTGAGTCAGCTGAGTATTTTTGTCCGCATCATCGAGGCAGGGAATCTGACCAAGGCAGCCAGAGAACTTGGCCTCTCGCCTTCGGCGGTCAGCAAAAGCCTGGCTAAGCTGGAGGAACAGCTGGGGACGCAATTAATCACCAGGACCACCAGAAACATTTTCCTTACGGAACAAGGTGAAGCGGTGTTTAACCGGGCCATCATGCTGATTGAAGAGTACGAAGATATGTTTGCTCAGGTTCAGCGCCCGACGGAACCGGAAGGCCTGCTCAGATTGTCCTGTTCCGTGGCATATGGTTCAAAAATCCTGCCTGACTTCATTAGCACTTACCAACGGCGTTTCCCCAAGGTAAAAATCCATGTTGAGCTGAATGATAATATTATCAATCTGTCAGAAACCCCTTTTGATATGGCACTAAGAATAACCCGGCAGTTAGCCAAGACGGAGAATCATGTATTACTGAACAAGATTAACTGGATTTACTGTTGTTCTCCCAACTATCTGCTAGGTAAACCGCCAATAAAAACGCCGGCGGATTTAACCCGCCACCGCTGTATTACCAATCCGATCATGGCCTACCATGATAACTGGGTGTTTGCAGACCATAACGGTGAAGTCATGGTCCCGGTCGATTCCTGCCTGACCTCGAACTCCAGCCTGACATTATTAAGCATATTACTTAATCACAATGGCGTGTCCTGCCTGCCTGACTATTTGGCAACGATGTATATTAATAAAGGTGATTTGGTACACCTGCTGCCTGAATACCATGCCGGATTTTCTCACTACTTATATGCGATCGATAAAAAATCAAGATATGTCAATCCGCTAACCAGAACGTTCATTGAACATCTGAGCAAACAAATATCCCCAACTAACGAAAAACCGTAATTAAAAACGCCAATATAGCCAGCGTGCCGTCGTCAGGTTGAGCGTGAAAGCCGGCAACCGACCTTCGGCCAGCGGTGCATAATGGCTTTCACCCTGTCGCTTGCCTCCCGATAACCCCGCCGGCTAGCGATGAAACTCGGCCACCGTCATGGTAAATACCAGCGGGCTGTCTCCCGCGTTGGCATAATGATGAGCGCTGTCGGTTCGAGCCACTGCCGAACAGCCTTCGGTGACCAGCAATTTGGTCGCCTCGGTTGCCAGCTCCAGCACGCCTGTTTCAACATGCAGCAGTTCCAGCGTTCCCTGTGGGTGCCCAGGTGAGCTAAACAGCTCGCCTGGCAACATTTCCCAGCGCCAGAGCTCAATCATGTTTGGCCCGCTGGTACCAGCAAGCAAACGCGCCGAGCCGCCTTTCTCTCCGTGCCACAGCGTCGGGATGTCCTGTCTGGCCACCAGCCAGCTATCAGGGGCGTGGGTGACGTTGACAATATCCGCCACCGACAGGCCAAGCGCCGCCGCAATTTTGCATAAAATGGCGATACTGGGGTTAGCCGAGCCTTTCTCGATTTCCACCAGCATGCCCTTGCTGACACCGGCACGTCGCGCAAGCTCGTCAAGCGAGAGTTTTTGCCCCTTGCGATAATCGCTGATGCTTTTGGATACCGCCTCACTGACATGCTGCATGTCAGCGCCCGCCTCGGTCGTTTTATTGACTTTTTTGGTCATTGGTCATTAGTATGAGATAAATTGGTCAATATAGGATTATGGAATGTTCGCTGTTACCCCGTCAATCGCCCCGGAGATCTTCGCTATCGCCCCCGGTTTCAGAGCCTTGAGCCTAGTGGTGCAAGCCGCTCCGTTAACCGCCCCGACGGTAGCCGAGGAATTGCTGGCCGCAGCCTGCCAATCGGTGGTGACCGGGGATATTCCCTGGGCTGAGGCGCATCTTGCGGCCTGGTCCGAGGTCTTTAAAAAATTTGGCGCCAAGCCCAAGCGCACCCCCTGCTCTGCCGAAGCGCTGCATAAGCGGGTATTGCGCGATGGCCAGTTGCCCAGCATCGATCCGCTGGTGGATCTGTATAACGCGGTCAGCATTCGCTACGCCGTGCCGGTCGGTGGGGAAAACATCGCCGCCTATGTCGGCCAGCCACGGCTGACCATCGCCGATGGCAGCGAGCAGTTTGATACCGTCAAGGACGGCCAACCGGCGCTGGAATCACCCGAAGCGGGCGAGGTCGTCTGGCGTGACGATCGGGGTGTTACCTGCCGACGTTGGAACTGGCGACAAGGGGTGAGAACCCGACTGGGTGCCGATGCCACGCAGATGTGGTTTATCCTGGAAAGTCTGCCAAGCATGCCGCTTGATGCGCTGCTGGCGGCGGGCGACGAGCTGACGCGGGGCCTGAGGTTGATGATGCCGGGCGCTACGGTGCACAGCAGCCTGATCGGTGCCGAACAGTCGTAACGCCAGCTCGCGGCGTGCTGCCAACCGCCTTTATCCGGCTTTTTGCCGCGCTCGCTGTGGGTATTAACGCCCCGTGGTACGAAACTCACGCCGATACAGCGACGGCGTCGTGCTGAATTGCTGCTGAAAATGCCGCCGCATTGACAGCGCCGAACTGAAACCAGCCGCCTGAGCCACCTGTTCTACCGGCTGGTCGGTTTTCTCCAAAAATCGCTGCGCCATTGCCAGCCGTTGATTCAGCAACCATTGGGTTACCGTGGTACCGGTGGTTTGCTGGAAATGCCGGGTAAAACTGCGCCGGCTCATCAATGCCTTGTCGGCGATCAGGCCGACCGTCAGCGGATGCTGCAAATTCTCCGTTGCCCAGCTCAGCGCCTGCATAAACCGATCGCCGCCGGCGGTGTTATATACCGGTTGTTCAATAAACTGCGCCTGTCCCCCTTGCCGATGCGGCGGCACCACCAGTTGCCGAGCCACCGTATTGGCCACTTCGGCACCGCATTGCTGGCGCACCAGGTGCAGGCAGCAATCAATACTGGCGGCAGTGCCTGCCGAGGTAACGATATCGCCATCATCGATGTACAACACGTTATGATCGACGGCAATCGATGGATAACGCTGCAAGAAGGCGTTCATCCAGTTCCAGTGCGTGGTGGCCGGCCGGCCGTCGAGCAATCCGCTGGCCGCCAGCACGAAAGCCCCCATGCACAGCCCGACTAGTCTGGCGCCACGCGCGTGCGCACGGTGCAGCGCGGCCACCAGTTCCGGCGACGGCATCAGCGCCGGATCGTTCCAACTGGGGATAATCACCATATCCACCTGTTCCAGCGCCGACAGCGTACGCTCGGCAATGATCGAAAACCCGGCGTTGGTACGCAACGGTCCCGGTTCCGTGGCGCATACCATCAGCTGATACGCCGGCTTGCCCTGCTCGTCGAGCGCATGTTCGAACACCGCACAGGGCACGGAAAGGTGAAAGGGAATGATATCGTGAAAAACAACAATTCCGACTTTGATGACTGGCATTACCCCACCTGTTTAAACCTCGATGCAATTTGGCCTAATAGTATCGTTTTTGGTCACGCCGATAGCTATTGCCGCGATCGGTAAAGCGGCAAAATTGCTCCACACCGCGGGAATCCGTCCCACCGTGCCAAGCCGATAAAGGAATATTTACCATGAAAAATCTGCTCGCTTACAGCGCACTGGCGCTTTCCATGACCGTCGCCAGCCTGACGGCGGAGGCCACGCAGGCGCCCACCATTCGTACCATGAGCGGCGCTCAGCCGACCAAAGCCTTGGCGGCTGACGCTACCGCCTTGTTGGTGATTGATTTTCAAAATGAATATTTTAGCGGGAAAATGCCGATCCCGGACGGCCTCAAGGCGTTGGGTAATACCCAAAAACTGGTGGCGTTCGCCCATCGCCACAACATGCCGGTATTCTTTGTGCGCCATATTGGGCCAGCTGATGGACCGCTGTTTGCCGAAGGCAGTCAATCAGCGCAGTTCCATGCAGATTTGCAGCCGTCAAAAGGTGATGTGGTGATTACCAAAGCCACCCCAAGCTCGTTTGTCGGCACCGATCTTGATCGGCAATTAAAAAGCAAGAACATCAAAACGTTGATTGTCACCGGCCTGATGACCCACATGTGCGTTTCTACCACCGCGCGCGATGCGCTGCCGTTGGGTTATCAGGTGATTATTCCCGAGGATGCCACCGCCACTCGCGATCTGGCCACCTGGGACAACAAGGTGGTCGATCATGTCAGCCTGCAACGCGCCGCTCTGGCCGGCGTGGCAGACGTTTTTGCCGAGATCGCCACCACTCGGCAGGTGTTGGCGTTGCCGGTCGAATAACCCCGCCGGCCCCCCTCGATGGAACCCGCACGGTAATTGCCGTGCGGTTCATCAGGAGACACGATAGGCCGCCGGCAGCGGTTCAATCGCTCCTCTGGCGGATCCCGTTCCGGTTGGTTTATTGCGCTGTCTCAGCGCCGCCTGAACGCCGCCACATCCACCTGCCATTGGCGGAGTTTGTTGTACAGCGCGGTGCGCGAAATACCCAGCAGTTGCGCGGACTGGCGCAGGTTGCCGTTCTGTTCGGCCACCACCTGCAGCACATGCTGGCGCTCATTTTCCTGCAACGAAGGCCGCACCTCTGACGGCGTAAGCGTCGCAGACGCCTGCACCATATCGTCAGGCAGATCGTGGCAATCGATCTCCAGCCCTTCGCACAGGTTCACCGTGCGCTCTACCAGGTTTTCCAGCTCGCGTACGTTGCCCGGCCAATGCCAGTCTTGCAAACAGCGCATTGCCACCGGCGTTACCCGTGGCGGAATACGTTTTAACCGGGTGCAGAGCGCTTGAATGAAGGTATTGACCAACTCGGGAATATCCTCGCGGCGCGCGCGCAGCGGCGGGATGGCCAGTGAAATCACGTTCAGTCGATAGTAGAGATCGCGGCGAAAGGCCCCCTTGGCGACCGCGCTCAGCAAGTCACAGTGGGTGGCGGCGATGATGCGCACGTCTATCTTCAACGGATGCGCTGCGCCGATGCGCACCACCTCGCTTTCCTGCAATACGCGCAGCAGGCTGGTTTGCGCTTCCAGCGGCATTTCACCAATCTCGTCAAGAAACAGCGTGCCGCCATCGGCCAGTTCGAATTTGCCGGCGGAACCGCCGCGCCTCGAACCGGTAAATGCGCCGTCGGCATAGCCAAACAGTTCGCTCTGTACCAGATCGCGCGGCAATGCGCCGCAGTTGAGCGCAATAAAGGGCTCTTGCCGACGCGGGCTGGCATTGTGGATCGCCTGAGCAAACAGTTCCTTGCCGGTGCCGCTTTCACCGCTCAGCAATATGGTGCTGTCGCTGCGACTGCCGGCACGCGCCTGCTGGATCACCTGCTGTACGCACTGTGCATTGCCATGGATCATCTCAAAGGTGTAACGGGCGCTCACCCCCATCACCCGGCGGGTAATGGCGCGGATGCGCTGATTCTCACGCAATGAAAGCACCCGCCCGCCGTCCGGTGCCGGCATCAGTGAAATCAGACAGGAAAGCGGCCGCTCGCCGTCAGGCATGAACTGCAACTCGCGGTCATTGCAAAACGGCAAGGTCAGCAACGATCCTTCCTGCGGTTGCAACAACGCATCGATCGATCCGGCCTCGGGATCGATACCGCTGAAGATCTGCCGTGCGTAACGGTTGAGGGTTTTGATCCGCCCATGACGATCGCAGACGATCACCCCTTCATTGAGCGTTTCGAGGATCGACTGCTGTTCGGCCAGCAGACGCCGCAGCATCAGTTGCTGCCCCACCGCCTCCGCCGCTGCCTGCACCGTTCCCAGGGTATGCGCGTTGAAATTGTCCGGCGTCGCCGTCAGGGTGAGCACGCCAATCAGGCCGCCGCCGGCATCGCGTACCGGTGCGGCGGCGCACTGCCGGTTGCGCTTGCGCAGATCGAACTTCCAGTTTTCACCGCTCAGCACATACACCAGCCGCTGTTCAATCAGGCAACGCGCGGTGCAGTTGGTGCCGAGTACCTCTTCGCGCAGGATACTGCCGACCGGCGTCATATCCGCCCCGCAATAATGCAGCGTCACCCCCTGCGCGTCGGTCAGGTTGATATGACCATCCGGATTATAGGCCAGCAGGTTTTCCATAATGCTGCGCGCTACCTGGATCAACTCGGCATTACGTTCAAGGATCGCCGCCAGTTCGTCAGCGGCTGGCGCGAGATAGACAAACGACACCGGATCGATAGCGCGCTGTTGCGAGCGTTGCCAGGACTGCCAGATGCTGCGCCGTATCCAGTTTGAGGTTTCGCCAGCTAAAAAACGCTGCCAACCCTGCCACAGCAGACTGTCCCATTCAGCCACTTCTGCACCATCCGGCAGGCTGAATATGGGATCACTTTCATCTTTGAACGGTAAACGATCGAGGACTCGCATCTGGCACTCCGGCTTTGCATGGAATGTTCATTTTATTTACATGTAAGGTTGGCATGTAAATTTTGTTGCCAGATTGTGATGTATATCTGTGCAGCACCTCACACATTGCCACGTTTTGAGGTTGGCATTGCCTTTGCAATAACCGTAGCAAATACGCCGAACGCGCCAAAAAGGAAATAAGTGACTATGGGTAAACACAATTTACCGTTGATCTTTTTTATCTGCACCATCGCTTCGCTCAGTGGGGTGATCCTCGGTTACGACGCCTCGGTGATCTCCGGGGTCATCGATCCGCTAACGGAACATCTCCATCTTTCTCCCTGGGAAAGCGGTTGGGCCGTTTCAAACGTCATTCTGGGTTGCGTGATCGGCGCCTGCTGCGTCGGCTACATTTCCGATCGGATTGGCCGAAAATCAACCTTGATCGTTACCGCGCTGATGTTTGTCATTTCCGCCGTCGGATCGGCGCTGGCCACCAGCCTTGGCGAATTCGTTCTCTATCGCCTGCTCGGCGGACTGGCGGTGGGCATGGCATCGGCCATCACGCCGTTATATATCGCCGAAGTGTCACCGAAAGACTGGCGTGGTCGCATGCTGGGGCTGCAACAGATGCTGATGGTCGGCGGACAGCTCACGGTGTATATCGTCAACTATCTGATTGCCCGCGGCATGTCGCATGCGTGGATTGTCAGCGATGGCTGGCGATGGATGCTGGCGTCGGGGATCGTGCCCTGCGTGATGTTCCTGCTGCTGGTGCCGTTTATGCCGGAGTCTCCGCGCTGGCTGGCGCTCAGGGGAAAAACCGAACGGGCTCGGCAGGTATTGACCCGACTGTCAAACGCGCAGCATGCCGACCACCTGCTGGCAGAAATCCTGGCCAGTGCGCACCCTCATCGCGCCCAGCTCGCTCAGCGCGGCATCCTGCGCGATGCACCTACCCGCTATATTCTGCTGATTGGCTGCGCCATCGCCATTTTGCAGCAGGTTTCCGGCATCAACATTCTGCTGTATTACGCGCCGTCGCTGCTGCAAAACGTCACCGGCAGTACCCAGGCATCGTTATTCCAGAGCATTTTCCTCGGCCTGGCGCTGCTGGTGGGCGTCGCTGTCTGCCTCAACGTGGTGGACAGGATCGGCCGTACGCCGCTGCTACGTTGGGGGGCATTAGGCTGCACCCTCAGCCTGATCTTTACCTCCTGGGCTTTTATCGCACATATCGACGGGCTGGTGCCGGTGCTCGGGCTGGTGGCCTTCGTGCTGATCTTCGGCCTGTCATGGAGCCTCGGTGCCTGGCTGCTGATCTCCGAGATCTTCCCCAACCGCATCCGCGCCGTGGCGATGGGCTTCGCCTTTTCTTCGATGTATGTGGCGAATTTTATCGTTACCCAGAGTTTCCCGATGATGAACCGCAGCGCGGTGTTAATGGAACACTTCAACGGCGCATTCCCCCTGATGCTGTGTGCCGCAGGCAGCCTGATCGCGTTCTGGTTTGTGCGGCGCTTCCTGCCGGAAACCCGTGGCGTATCGCTCGAACACATCGAACCGCTGATGTTATCCAAATCCCGTCGTTTCGCTACCGAGGCGCCACGAGCGGTTGAACCTTCTTCCGTGCCTGAATGGGCGAACCACAAATAACAAGGAGTACAGCATGACTTTATCTTCACAACCGGTACGCGTTGGCCTGATTGGTGCCGGTCGCATGGGCAGCTTCCACGCCGAAAATCTGGCCTATCGCGTACCGGGAGCCCGGCTGGACGCGGTGGCCGATCCGCAGCCCGGCGCCGCCGAAAGGCTGGCGCAACGGCTCGGCATTACCAAAGCCTATGGCGATCTGCACGCATTGCTGAACGATCCGGATATCGACGCGGTTGCCATTGCCGCCCCGGCACGCACCCATGCCGAATGGGTGATCGCCGCCGCACAGGCCGGCAAGCATGTGTTCTGTGAAAAACCGATGGCGGTCACGCTGGAGGAAGCAGATAGCGCGATTGCTGCGGCAAAAAAAGCCGGCGTGGTACTACAGGTGGGCTTTAACCGCCGCTTCGATTCGGGCTTTGCCGCAGCGATTGCGGCGGTCAAGGCCGGCGAAAACGGCACCACACAGCTGAGTCGCTCGATTACGCGGGACCCGGCGCTGCGCGATCCGACGCCGATCCCGCAGTGGACTATTTTCCTGGAAACCCTGATCCACGATTTTGACACGCTGCTGCATTTCAACCACGGCGCGAAGCCGGTGGAAGTCTACGCGCTGGCTGACGCGCTGGTGCGCCCGGACTTCAAGCAGCGGGGGCTGCTGGATACCTCGGTAGTCACCCTGCGTTTTGATAACGGCGCAATTGCTACCGCCGAAGCCAGTTTCCAGGCCGTCTACGGCTACGACGTGCGCGGGGAAGTATTTGGCAGCAAGGGCATGTTGCAGGCTGGCCATATCAATGCCACCCACTGCGTACGCTACCATCAGGGCGGCATCGCCATTGACACCGCACGGCTGGATTCCGATCTGCTGCGTGACGCCTATGTGGCTGAAATGACAGAGTTTGCGCACTGCATCCGTAGCGGTGAAACGCCACGCGCCACCGGCGAAGATGCGCGTAACGCGCTGGAAATCGCGCTGGCCTGCATTGAGTCGGTACAGCAGAACCGTCCGATTGCCCTGGGAGGTCGCTGATGGCCGGCTATCAACTCTCGGTTTGTGCCGAAATGGTGTTTCTCGATCTGCCGTTTATTGAACGCGTCGAGCGTATTCATGCGCTCGGGTTCGGCGTCGAAATCTGGGGCTGGGCCAATAAGGATATTGACGCCCTGATCGCCACCGGTGCGCGTTTCACCTCCATGACCGGCTACCTGAGCGGCAACCTGACCGACAGCGACGGTATCGCGCAACTGTTGCAGAGCGCCGAAGCCTCGTTGGCAGTGGCCGAACGGCTGAACTGCCCGGCGCTGAATCTGCACGGCAGCGGACTGGACGAGCGGGGTCTGCCGGTGAAGCCGGTGGAGGTGGTTACCGGGGCAATGTGGCTGCAAGCCGCTGCTACGCTGCGCCGCGTAGCGCAACTGGGCGAACGTGCCGGGCGGGTGTTCACGCTGGAGAATCTCAATCTGCCGGTCGATCATCCCGGCACGCCATTCGCGCTGGCCGCCGATACCCTGGCATTGGTCGAAGCGGTGAACAGCCCGGCGCTAAAGATGAACCTTGATCTGTATCATGCGCAGATTGGCGAAGGCAACCTGATCGCCCTGATCCGCCGTGCCGGCCCGGCCATCGGCGAGATCCAGGTGGCCGACGTGCCGGGGCGCCAGCAGCCGGGCACCGGCGAGATCAACTATCGTGCCATTGCCCGTACGTTACAGCAGATCGGCTATCGGGGCACCGTGGCAATGGAAGGCTGGGCCAGCGGCGACAGCACCGCCGCACTAGAGCAGTTCCGCGACCACTTCACTCTATGAGCGCCACGCCGCCGGGCAGATCCGCAGCCCGGCGGCATCCTTACCCTATGCGGCCGACTGCGCGCCGCTGCCAGGGCGAATCCTGAACCAGATGGCGTACATCGCTGGCAGGAATACCAGCGTCATGATGGTGCCGCCGAACGTCCCGCCAATCAGGGTATAGGCCAGCGTGCCCCAGAACACCGAATGGGTCAGCGGAATAAACGCCAGAATGGCCGCCATCGCCGTCAACAATACCGGTCTGGCACGCTGCACCGTGGCCTCGACCACCGCGTGGAACGGATCGAGTCCTGCCTTTTCGTTGTGATGAATCTGCCCTATCAGAATCAGGGTGTTGCGCATCAGAATACCCGACAGCGCGATCAGCCCCACCAGCGCATTGATGCCAAACGGCTGGTTGAACAACAGCAGCGTTGGCACCACGCCGATCAGCCCCAATGGCGCAGTCAGGAACACCATGACCATCGCCGACATCGAACGAACCTGCAGAATGATGATCAATAGCGTCATGGCAATCATGATCGGGAACAGCGGCAACATCGCCTTGCTGGCCTTGCCCGACTCTTCAATCGATCCCGCCTGTTCGATGCGGTAGCCGTCAGGCAGCGTGTCGATTAACGGTTGTAGCTGCGCCGAGATTGCGCTGGAAACGTCTGGCGGTTGTAGCCCTTCGGCAATATCCCCGCGCACCGTGATGGTTGGCGTACGATCGCGGCGTCGCAGCAGCGGATCCTCCATGCGTACCTCGACGCTGCCCACCTGCGACAGTGGAATTCGCTGCCCGGCCGATCCCACCAGCGTAAAACCGGCGATTTTTGCCGGATCGAGCCGGATCTCTCCCGCCGCCCGGCCAACCACCTGCACGGAACGAATGTCTTCACGCACCGAGGTGATCGGTACGCCGGACAGCAGGAATTGCAACTGCTGCGCCACCGCGTTAGAGCTGAGCCCGACCGATTGCAGACGATCCTGATCCAGAGAAAAATGCAGCGTCGGCATGCGCGCGCCCCAGTCGGTGTTAACGGTGCACATCATCGGACTGGCCTGCATGATGGCCTGAGCCTGCGCGGCGATCTCACGCAGCATGGCCGGTTCCGGCCCCATAATCCGGTAGGCCACCGGATAAGGTGAATACGGGCCGAACACCAGCTGTGTCACCCTGACACGCGCCTCGGGGGCCAAACCGTCTGCCACCGCTTGCCGCAGGCGGAACTTGAGGGCCTCGCGCGCCTCCTGGCTGTCCGTCAGCACCACAACCTTGGCAAACGACGGATCGGGCAGTTCCGGCGCCATCGCCAGATAGAAACGCGGGGCTCCCTGGCCAATATAGGCGGTGACGATCTTCGCTTCATGCTGCTTTCTCAGCCAGGCTTCGACTTTGGCGCTGGTATTGCTGGTCTGCTTGATGGAGGTTCCATACGGCATTTGTATTTCGACCAGGACTTCCGGGCGATCGGAGGTGGGGAAAAACTGCTTCTTGACCAGCCCCATGGCCAGCACAGCCAACACAAAGGCGGCGATAACCGTGCCGGCCACCAGCCATTTGGCAGCGATAACCCGCGTCAGCAGCCGACGAAAACGGTTGTAACGGTGGGTGTTGTAGATGGCAGCATGTCCCCCCTCAACCTGCCCGATCGCCGGCAACAGCTTCACGCCCAGATAGGGGGTAAAGGCGACCGCCACCACCCAGGAGGCAATCAGCGCAATGCCGACAATCCAGAACATATTGCTGGTGTATTCGCCGGCGGTGGACTGCGCGAACCCGTTGGGCATAAAACCGATGGCCGTCACCAGCGTCCCCGACAGCATTGGCGCGGCAGTGTGACTCCAGGCATAGGCCGAAGCCTTGATACGATCAAAGCCCTCCTCCATTTTCACTACCATCATTTCAATGGCGATGATTGCATCGTCCACCAACAGTCCCAGCGCCAGGATCAATGACCCGAGGGTAATACGATCGAAGTTTTTACCGGTGGCAGCCATCACCACAAACACCACCGCCAGCGTCAACGGCACCGCAGCGGCCATCACCACCCCGACTCGCCAGCCCATGCTGACGAAACACACCACCATCACTACCAGCAAGGCGACAAAAAACTTCACCATAAACTCGTCGACGGACGCGCTGATGTTCACCGACTGGTCGGTGACTTTGCTGAGGGTCATACCCAGCGGCATGGCGGCGTTGATGCGGCGGGTTTCCTCGTCCAGCGCCTTGCCCAGATCCAGACCATTCCAGCCTTCGCGCATGACGATGCCCAGCAACAGAGCCTGTTCGCCGTTATTGCGAATGATAAAGGTCGCCGGGTCTTGATAACCGCGTTCGACCTGAGCCACATCCGACAGTTTCAGCGTTCGCCCCTGCACGGCAATCGGCGTCTCGCGGATTTGCTGCAAACTGTCAAAAGCGCCATCCAGCCGGATAAACACCTGCGGTCCGTGGGTGTCGATCGAACCGGCGGGGGTGAGTACGTTCTGGCTATTGAGGGCGGCAAAAATGTCCTGCGGCGACACGCCCAGCGTGGCAAGCCGGTCGTGAGAGAATGAAACGAAGATGCGCTCCGCCTGCTCGCCGATAATATTGACCTTTTTTACCCCTGGCAGGTGCAACAGGCGCTGGCGCAATGACTCGGCGTCGCGCACCAGCAGGCGCTGCGGCTCTCCTTTGGCCTTCAGCGCCAACAGCGCAAAAGTCACATCGGAAAACTCGTCATTGACCATCGGTCCGATTACGCCGGCCGGCAGATTGCCAGCCTCGTCGCCAAGCTTCTTGCGCGCCTGATAAAACTGCTCCTGCACTTCGCCAGGTGGCGTGCTGTCAGCCAGCGACACCATGGTGAATGCCAGACCCGGCCGCGTGTAGGTTTCCGTGCGATCGTACCACTTCAGTTCCTGCATGCGTTTTTCAAGCGGTTCCGCCACCTGATCCTGCATTTCCTGTGCGGTCGCTCCTGGCCAGGCGGTGATTACCGTCAGTTGCTTGACGGTGAACGGCGGATCTTCCGCCCGACCCAGTACGAAGAACGACAGGGTGCCGGCGATGGCGATCAGCAAGATCAAAAACAGCGTGATCGCGCGTTCGCGTACCGCCAGCGCCGAAAGGTTAAAGCGCCCGCCGCTCATGGCTGGCTCCCCTGCGCGTTGTTACGCCCCGCCTGCGCCAACCTGACCGGTTCGCCGTCATGCAGCAGATGAGCTCCCAGCGCCACCACCTGCTCGCCAACGGCAAGGTTACCCGCCACCCGCGCCGCGTCGTCGCTGATACCCAGCACCTGAACCGCGCGCCAGGAGACCTTCGCTGGCGTACCGGCGACGATCCACACGCCCGCGCCTTTGCCAGCATCGTACAGAGCGGCAATCGGTACCTGTAGCGTTGGTGCGTCCGCCTTGCCGTTGGCGATGTTCAGCGTGACGGTCGCGCCCAGCGGTGCGCCGGCCAGCGAGCCGGCGAGCACATAGCGCGCTTCAAAGGTTCGAGTCAGTGGATCGGCGGCATCGGAAAGCAGTCGCAGTTGCACGGGGATCGCGGCCGCGCGGTCACCATACAGGCTGGCCATCGCCATACTGCCGATAGCCGGCCGCAGCGTTTCCGGCAGATGAACGATCGCCTCGCGCTGGCCCGCCCGTGCCAGCCTGACCACCGGTTGGCCGGCAGAGACCACCTGTCCTGGCTCGGCCAGGGTATCCATCACCACACCGTCAGCATCGGCCAGCAACAGCGCGTAGCCGGAAGCGTTAATGGCGACATCTGCCTGCGCTTGTGCTGCGCTGAGCTGCGCCCGCGCGGTTTCAGCCGCGGCCCTGATTTGATCGTAGGCGGAGGCCGACACCGCACCGCTGGCGACCAGGCCACGATAGCGTGCTTCGTCAGCGGCGGTCTGGCGGGCCTGTGCCCTGGCAGCCGCAACCGCCTGTTGCTGCGCCCGGGCTTGCAGCCCCAGATCGGTCGGATCCAGCCGCATCAGCGGCTGGCCTTTCTTGACGTGCTGGCCGGCATCGACCAGACGCTCCAGTATTTTCCCGCCGACGCGGAAACCGAGATCGCTCTGAACGCGCGCCACCACGGTACCGCTAAAGGCACGCGCGGCATCAACCGCATCGTCGACGCGCGCCACCCTGACTAGCGGTGGCTGATTACGCGGATCGTCGGCCGTCGAGGCCTCACCGCACGCCACCAGGGCAAGCGGCAGCAGGCAGGCGGCGATGCTGACAGCGCTGAGACGAAGCATGGAATACCCTTCTTGATAAACAGTGTAGGGCTCGCATTTTCCGACTAGTGACCAAATATGTCAATGGTCACAAATCCTATCACGGCGATAGGCTGCGCAATATCAACGAGGAAAGCAGTACCGCCGCTTCCCCGGCGGTTTCCAGGTTATATTGCAGCTGTACGGGATTGATGTAGGGGCACATCACCAGGTAAATGGCGCTGGCGGCTTCGTCGAGCGGCGTTTTGCGCTCAAATTCGCCGGCCTCGCGGCCTTCACGCAGGATCTGCTCAACCAGCTTGAGCAGTTGGGCCTGGTGCTGCCTGGCCGAAGGCCATTGATCGCGCGCGGCAACGGCAGCGATGTCATACAGCTTGCGGTCATGGAAAAACAGCTCGCTACCGGCCTCTGCCAGGGTGCGGAACAGGCGTCGCAGCTTCTCCGAGGCGCTGGGCGCGTCGGCGATCGCCGCTTCCACCACGGTCATGATCGTCGCCAGCCGGTTCGCGCAGATCACCTCGCCAATCGCCTGTTTGGACTCAAAAAACTTATAGATATACGCCTTGGAAAAACCAATGGATTTTGCCAGATCGGAGACGGTGGTTTTTTCATAGCCGTAATGGCTGAAATAGACGGTAGCGGCGTCCACGATCTGATCGCGTACGCTGTGATCGGAGGGGCCACGGGTAGCAAGTGCGTTCATTTTTTTATTCATTACCATAGCTTAACGCGGCGTGTTTCGATTGACAACGAGTGACTTATATGTAATTTAGTCACAGCTGATTGCGATTTTCCATTGGCGGCGCGGATACCGCCACTTGAGTACCGGCGGCCTGACGCACTTCCCCTCGCTCCCAGCACGCCGACCCAGCAAATTTTTGCACTGTTGAACGAGATACCCGTGCTGACCAGCGGCATTAATGGGATAGAAATCAGCGGGCAGGCCGCGCCATAAACCGGCGCGCGCCTGCGCGCTCCATCAATGCGCCACGGCGTTCGGCGATCTGCCGCGCAAGGCATTGATGGCGATTAACCGTCGGTTGAACGGCTCAGCGCCTCCCAATCATCGATTTCGGCCGCATAGGCTTGCAGCTTTTCGCGCACCAGACTGAGCGCATCGCTGCCCAACAACAGGTGTACCGGTGGCGCATCGCTGTTGATGATGGCCAGTATCGCCTGCGCTGCCTTGGCAGGATCGCCAAGCTGCCTGCCATTTTTTTGCTGCCGCGCATGACGGATCGGGTCAAACAGCGCGTCATAATCCGCAATGGTCCGGGGCGATCTGACCATCGACCTGCCTGCCCAATCGGTGCGGAAAGAACCAGGAGCGACGGCGGTGACCGCAATGCCAAACGGCTTGAGCTCTTTACTCAACGTTTCGGAAATACCTTCCAGCGCAAACTTGCTGCCGCAGTAATAACTGATGCCCGGCAGGGTAATAAATCCGCCCATCGAGGTGATGTTGATGATATGCCCGCGACGACGCTGGCGCAGATAAGGCAACAACGCCTTGATCATCGCTACCGCACCGAACACGTTGACCTCGAACTGCCGCTTCAGCTCGTCCAGCGCTGACTCTTCCATCACCCCTTCGTGGCCATAGCCGGCATTATTCACTAACACATCAATCGGGCCGATATTGGCTTCTATCTCGGCGACAACCCGCTCAATTGACGCAAAATCGGTAACGTCCAGTACTCGTGCCAACGCCTTGCCAGGGCTAAGCGTTTCAAACGCCGCCACTGCCGACCCACTGCGCACCGTGCCGACCACTCGATGCCCGCTGCTCAACGCCGCCTGCGCCAGGGCGCGACCAAATCCGCTACTGACGCCGGTGATAAAAATCGTTTTGGCTAAAGACATATAAAACTCCCGTTGGTTAAGAGACGTGTGCATACTATTCTCTCAGGAGTCGATTTTTTAGCCTGATTCTGCTTTAGTTATTGCCTATTTCTATCGAGTGGTGAGCGTTATGAACAACACATTGACAGGGTTGCTTCCCCAAACCGACGACCGACAGCGCATGGTGGATCTGCTGCTGTCGCTGGCGCCGCAGGAAGGTTACAACCTCACGCCACTGCCCGACGTGCGTTTCCTGCGTTCCAATCGGCCACTGGCAACCACCCCGGTGTTGTACGATCCCGGTATCGTCATCGTCTGTCAGGGCAGTAAAAGGGGCTATTTTGGCGGGCAAATTTATCATTACGACGAACAGCATTATCTTGCCGTTTCGGTACCGGTACCGTTTGTGATGGAAACCGACGCGACGCCAGCACGGCCGTTACTGGCCATTTACCTGCATCTGGATTTCCAGCTCGCAGCCGACCTGATGCTGCAAATAGACAGACAGGGCGCGCACTCCGACACGGTTAACCCCGCCAGCATGATGTCCAGCCCGATGGACGCGGCGATGCGCGGCTCGCTGCTGCGTTTTCTCGAAGCCATGAGCGCCCCGCTTGACGCCGCAATACTCGGCCCTACGCTGATCCGCGAGCTGTATTTTCGTATTCTCACCGGCGCGCAGGGCAATGCCATGCGATCGGCATTGGCGATGCGTGGCCAATTCGGCAAAATTGCCAAAGCGTTACGCCGTATTCATGCCACCTATGCTCAGCCGATTACCTTGCCGCAACTGGCCGCTGAAGCAGCAATGAGCGTCCCTACCTTTCACCGCCATTTCAAGGCAATTACCCATATCGCCCCGATGCAGTACCTGAAGTCGATACGCCTGCATCAGGCGCGGCTGCTGATGGTGCGACAAGGGGTAAGCGCATCGGTCGCCAGCCAGGCGGTTGGCTATGAAAGCCCTTCGCAATTTAATCGCGAATTTAAACGGTTATTTGGGCTTCCGCCGGCAGAGGAGAGCAGACGCATGCGGGAGAATTTCGCCATTCCGCCGGCGCATGCAGCGGCAGAGTTTGTGTCTTCACACTAGGCAAAGCGGCATCTTTGGCAACCGGCGAGGGAAGAATGCGCGGCTATTGATTATTTGTACATGCTACTCGCTGCATCGGCCTGGCAGTGGCGCCTCGATGCTGTTGCAGTCCGCAACCTCAGCCCTGACGGGCAAGATAGAATTCCCTGGTGTTGTCGCTAATGATATTACTCGGTACGCCGCTGTGGCGGCGCGAAGTAGCATTTTATGGTTTTTATTATGATGAGGCGCTTTGACACTCAAGAAGCACTTCAGTATGTTTGACAAACTAGCTTATAAAACATGCTGGCGTCAACGTAAAAGTGCACACAATGATGCCATTTATGTAAACTTGATTAATGCGTCGTGCGATACCTGGCCTGCTGACCACTTGACGATGCCGCCACACCAACCACCACCAGGTGATAAAGTTGATATTAAAATCATTAAGATTCAAATTATTATAAATGTTTTTATTATCTCATTGGCGAGCAACCAAACCTCCTTTATAGTGGAATACGCTGTATATATAAGGGGGGCTAATGAACGTTAGCAATGCTCAGCGCAAAACAAATATCATTAAGAATCTTGAATATTTACTGCGCAGCCGTGGGGAGACCAAAGCCTCTTTTGCCCACCGCGCCGGCGTCACCCGCACTGCGCTGTATAAAATCCTTGAGGGCAGAGTCAACAACGTTCAGCAATCCACCGTCAGCCGGATTTCCGACTTTTTTGGCGTGACCTGTGAAGAAATTGAAAACTACGATCTCGAACAAATCGAACGCATCAACGAGACGATATCGCTTGAAGGTAATAGGAACCCCAGCGCCGTGCCGGTGATACCGCAGCAGCAATTTCTGGCGGCGTATAAACAACGCGTGGGGCAACTGGCGACCCGCTTTCCGTTGACCTATTACTTTGGCGAAGATTCAAATTTGGTGGCACTGCTGGTGCAACACCCGATCGGCAACCTGTTCAGCGCAGGTGACGTGCTGATTATCAAGCGTTATTCATCCAGCTCGGAAAACCCACTGATACTCTACCACTCTGCCCAGCAGGGTTTTTTCGTCAAAGAAAAGGAAGACGCCGTGTTTACTCCGCATCGACTCAAGCACGAAGAACAGCTCATCGGTTCCATCATCGAGGAGAGGTTCTGAATGGACAGCAACAAAAAGTACAAGCTGCTGGGTTTTAATCGCAGCGGCAGCATTTCTGCCAATATCATGATCCTCGCCACCGGCAAACGCATCTCCATGGGGCTGAAAGAGCTGGATGACAGCACCATTTCCGATGACTTCAACCGCAGCGAACTCAAGGCGCTTTACCGCCGGCTGTATGACGGCAGCAACAATCTCACCACCGCCTACGATCTTGGCGACCGGCACGAACGTTCCTGGTACGCCTATCTGATCATTACCGTGGCGCTGAGCGTGATTTATATCTTTTCGACCCTGTGCGGCGTCAAACCGATTCAGATCCCAACGTTGGATATGATTGTTCCGCCGGCCATTTTCGTTTATCCGCTGACCTTCATTCTGGTTGATATCCTTAACGAATTTTATGGGCTGCGTCTGGCCAGGCGCACCATCATCATTTCATTTATCGCCAACCTGATTTTCGTGCTGGGGGTGTGGGCGACAACGCTGGTGCCGAGCATTCCACAGTGGGAGTTCAGCGCCACTTATAACGGTATCGTCCACAGCATCATGGCGGTGCTGCTCGCTTCGTCGGCCGCCTACCTGCTCTCGGAGAATGTAAATGCCTATTTGCTATGTAAGATCAAGGAACTGACCAACTCGCGCTATCTGTTTGTCCGCGTGATTACCAGCACCGTGGTGGCCTCGGCCATCGACAGCGTGGTGTTTTGCACCCTGGCTTTTTATAACGTATTGAGCTGGGACATTATCCAGACCATGATCCTGTCGCAGTTCCTGATCAAAGTCGTGTACGCCTTGCTCGGCGTGGGGCCGATTTACGCAACCCGCCGCCTGTTCAACCGCTACATTAACGTCGACCATGCCAAAGGCAACGAATATGCATATAAAACCGCAAGATAAAATTACCCATCTGGGAACCCATTCCGCCTACCCGGATCGCTACGACCCTACGTTGCTTGAAGCCCTGCCGCGCGCACGTGGCAGGGATTTGGTCGGTCTCGATGCCAATGCCCTGCCGTTCAGCGGCGTGGATATCTGGACTGCGTTCGAGCTTTCCTGGCTCAACGCCAAGGGCAAGCCGGTGGTTGGCATCGGCGAATTCGCCATTCCGTTTTCATCCACCCATCTGATCGAATCCAAATCGTTCAAACTGTACCTGAACAGCTTTAACCAGACGCGCTTTGCCAGCGCTGATGAAGTGCTGGCCGCGCTGGAGCACGATCTGTCAGCCGCCGCAGACGGCCAGGTCGGCGTCAAGTTGTTCCCCGGTCTGGCAGGATATAGCCACCAGATTGACACGCTGCCGGGCGACAACATTGACGATCTGGACATCGAAGTGGCCGATTTCGCCTTTGATCCTCAATATCTTGAGCATGCGGTATCGGCGCAGGCGGAATACGTCAGTGAAACGCTGTCGTCCAATCTGCTCAAATCCAACTGTCTGGTCACCCACCAGCCAGATTGGGGCAGCGTGGTGATACGCTATGCCGGGCGCAAAATCGACCGCGAAGCGCTGCTGCGCTATCTGATTTCCTTCCGCCAGCATAACGAGTTCCACGAGCAGTGCGTCGAACGCATCTTCAACGACATCACGCGCTACTGCCAACCGGAAAAGCTCAGCGTTTTCGCCCGTTATACCCGCCGTGGCGGGTTGGATATCAACCCCTTCCGCAGCAATTTCGAAACGGCACCGACGCTTGGCCGGCTGGTGCGCCAGTAACGCTACCGATGCCCTGCCGCCGCCAGGCACAGGGCATTTCCAGCTACCGTCATCATGCTGTTATCTTTGGCAAATAACCTGTTTGCTTCTATCGCTCATTTAACCCTATAGGACTCACTGTTTCTTGTAGTAACGGGCAAAGAGATACCCGACCCTATTACCAGACAGAGGGAAACCTGAACTTTTTGGTTAACGACCGAGCAAGTTCGTAAAAATAAAATTAATGTAATGGAAAAGTGCTATTTTAATGCATAGTTAATCAACGCAATAATTATGCTCCAAAAAAAACAACAAAATAAAGATAAAAATTTATAAGGGTGGCAAAAAACAAGCCGCACGCAATGCCTTTTTCCAGCTTGAAGGCAATTCAGCCAATAAGATACATATCCATTTAGAGTCCCATACATCATATAGCCCTCTTCTTTACACTTATCGCTCATCGTTTTTCACACATAAGTACCCAGTTGTCGTTAATCATCATCAACCAGGATTTACGGGTCAACGGCTTGAAAATTATCGTCATTGGCTGCCCGGCAGAAGCAAACATTGCATTAGTTTTTCCTAATTGATCGCTGGGGGAAATATCAACGCTGTCAACGCGAGCACGTAAGATGCCATCATATTTTTTGACTTCACCGAGATTTAGGGTTCGCTTGATAATCTTGCCACCACTCCGGTCAGATTTCACACCAAAAAAACTCAACTTATCGTCACGTGGCCACCAGGTAACAACCGAGTTTAAGGTATAATTATTATGTAAGTCATCAATAAATCGCCCATCTTTGATAACACTGTAACAGGGGGTATTGGGCATTATATGTTTTTCTTGCCATATAGTAACCGCAATATAATTAATCCCGCCCCAAGCAAGCATACATATTAATAAGATGAATAATGCTCGTACTGACACTGGCTATCCTCATTTTCTATTTCTTTATTACATTTAGCCATCCATATTTTTGGTCCATTATCCACAACATAAACATAATTGACATCGCCGCCAATTCTCTTGCGGATCGCTACCAGGCTTTCATTCGTCATTTGCTCGGGGTTAAGAACGTGAAATTTCACCCCGTCTATCGTTAACGCTGAAAAATTGGTGACATCTTCGTTCACCCCCCAGATAAATACAGGGACTAAAACGGTGTAAATAAGGATAAATATCAACAAAATTTTTGGTGGTTTTGTTTTTTTTACTTCACTGGCATCTATTCTTTCAACCTCGAAAATCTCAGCCCTCGGTGTGGGCTCCGGTCTCGGTTTTATGCTATCGGTATCATTATCAGAACAAACTGAATCTGAAGATTGACATTCATCAGCTTCAATCTTCCCTGGCTGAAGGCTATCATCCACTTTCATCAGAACTACGCCGTAGCGAGGAATAGTTTTAATTATTGTACAAGGAATATCGGCCGCCGCCAATTTACGCCGCAACATTTTTATTAATTGGTGATAGCTTGATTCACCGACAACTATTCCGTTTTTTCTCCAAATTTCATGGATTATATTTTCTTTACTACCTTCGCCTTCGGCAACAATCTCAAGTAATTTTTTCTCGCTCGGTGTAAGGTAAATCTCCTGCCCGGTAACTTTATTTTTAAGACAAGATAAATCCGGAATAAAAATAACCTGAGCGGTTAAATATACAGTTTTTCTTTCTTCTTTTTGCATACTCCTTACTCACGCCCCATACTGTTTTCACCCTAAATAAACTAAGATAAATCCTATAGTAAGATCACCTGACAAGGCAAGGTGAAAGAAAAACACCGACATGAATAATTCATGATAATGAAAAAATCATTTTATTATCATGCCAGAATCAGTCAATGATGCCACAATCACCAACCAAACGAATAAGACCAGACATCTCGCAATGTAATCCAATTCTTGAAAAAGATAAGAAACATCTCAGCTTATTCTCCTGTAACCAACAGGCCGCCAGGGAGAAGATCGAAACATCATTCACCTCAGACGTGCATTACCATGATGGTGATCGTGACGATAATCAGATAAGGACCAAAAGGAAACGCATCTCCACACCGCTTCCTCAACAGTAACAAAGCAACAAACATCGCCAAAACCGAGGATAACAGCATGATGTTAAATAGATGCTCAGTGCCAAACCATGCACCGATTGCCGCAAATAACTTCATATCCCCCCTCCCCATTGCCGCTCTCTTTTGACGTAGATAATAAAGTTTATCCAGCAACCAAGGAATACCGAAGCCCAGTACGGCAGCGAGCATTGAGTCCAGCAAAGTGACTCGACTATAACCAACCAGAGCGCAGCATAATGCCAATGCTAAAAATGGCAAGGTTAACCGATCCGGCAGTAACGAAACGTCCAAGTCGATAAAAAACAAGGGAATCAACAAACTGAGCATCAATAAATCCAATAGGCTCTGTACATTGATACCATTCAAAGCTACGTGTAATGTGAATAAAACCGCAGTCAATAATTCAACCAGAGGGTATCGCCAATGAATAGTCTGCTTACAGTTCCGGCAACGACCTTTTAACCATAGCCATCCCAATAATGGGATATTATGATAAACCTTTATCTTACATTTACACTTGGGACAATGAGACACTGGCCAAGATAAGGTAATCTTATCCCCCAACAGTATTTTTGGCAGGCGGTAAATAATCACATTGAGAAAGCTCCCCACAACCAGGCCGATTATTGAAACCAATAAAATACTCATTACCACGCCCTCAAAAATCAGCGACACCAATGAAAATAGAGATCTTATAGCCGTGATAATGATTTATATATAATTTAATTATTACATTTAAACTTGTTATCAACGACTCGGACAGGCCGATGGCAGCGGCGCTGCTGCATCAGTGTCAGCTAAAAATACCCACTCACTATAGTCTGTTGCTCGTTTAAACTTATCTACATCGGCATGTGAACCGAACCCTTCTTTACGTAACGGACGCCCATGTCCCAGGCTATGAACACCTATCCAACGCCCTTTTTGATCGTAAACCATTCCCCATTGTTGGCTTCCTGTCAAAGGATCTACAAACCAGCGCCGCAAATGATGGTTTTTTTTACCCCCTCTCGCGTCTACTAACAATGCGTCAAACCCGGGCGGATAACAGCCATTAGCATAGCCAGCCTGCTGATAACGATTAATTGCCTGACGAATTTGCTCACCACGAAATAATAACTCATCTTCTTGCTGCTGTTGATGATGCACTTTTATCATTTCCTGGCTTTTTAAGAGCGCCAACGCCAGCACTGTCAAGGCTAATAATACAAACAGGTAGGTGAATCCGCCCTGCCTACAGTCTGATTGCTCGCCTCGATTACTCATCTGCAACGTCCGTAGTTTCTGCTGAGCCAGACGCAATGATGTCAATTATCTGCCCATCGTCATCTGTGGTTACCTGCCAGCTATCACGCCGATTGGTTAACGGATCCAACGGTAGTTGCCGTAAATATCCCCCCTGTACCAAATCATCCAAATGAGATGGCCCTACCAGACGATCGCGTCGAAAAGCATCTAATGCAGAATGAAGGGCATTCAGATTATGCTCCAGCACGACGCCCTTGGCGCGCTCGGTCTGCTGAAAAAATCTCGGAGCGACTAACGTCATCAAAGTAGCAATGATCGCCATGACGACTAACAGCTCAATCAAGGTAAAACCTTTTTCACCACTGCGCATAAGGTATTCCATTAAGCCCGGTTTTAGCGCTGCGGGAGCTGACATCAAACACGTCTTTACCTCCGGTAAAATCCCCTGGTTCCTGAATTGAGCTTCGCGTGCGCCAGGTTTCCGCATCGGATCTTCCCTCACAGTCGCAAAAGGGATCGCGAGGAATACGTCGCAAAAAATAGATCATTTTTTTATCGGGCGACGTTTTATCAGCGACCCCCTTCACCAATTTATCCAAAGACTCAGGGTACGCCGACTCACCCGCTTCTTGTTCAATCTTTCCTTCCTGACTCGCCTGTGCATAGCGATCTATAGCATCTCGTATCTGGCGCAGCGACTCGCGTAAAGTTTCTTCTTGCTGCTGCTGCTGCTGGCGCTGAACCAGCGGGATTGCAGCAGCGGCCAACGTTGCCAACAAAGCCAATGTCACCATCATCTCTATCAAGGTAAAACCTTGTTGCCCACGCATACTTACCCCTTATACTCCGGCATCGCCTGACTGCTCAGCGGTACCGGCAATGCGCCGCTTTTAGCCGGGAACTGTGCCGGTGGGGCCAATGGCGGTACATCAAACGCCTCAACGGCTTTCGCTTTCTCTACCCCTCGCAACTGGAAGCTACTATCTCCCTGCATCTCTTCCGTGCCCATATCGATGGTGCTGATATGGCGACCAGGAAGATCAATGTTACGCTCAATGGTTGGCGTGATGAGCAGGACAACTTCAGTGCGTTCGCTGTCTTTTTCCTTGCTGCCAAATAAACGGCTTAACCCCGGAATATCGCTCAAATAAGGAATGCCCGACTCTCCATCCTTGTCATTCATCTTGATCAGTCCCGCCAACATCTGCGTTTCACCACTTTGACTGCTTAATACGGTGCTTGCTTCACGATTATTGGTACGATAATAACGTACATCATCTTTTGAGCGCTCCGCCCCACCTTGCGAACTGAGTTTGAATTTCACATCCATGGAAATCGAACCATCAACGCTAATTTCTGGCATGACTTCCAACTTCAAACCCACGTCCTGGTATTCAACTTTTTCCTGGGAAATCCCCTCAGAAACAGAGCTGGTTAATACTGGGATCCGCTCCCCGATATCAATTAGCGCCTTTTTGTTATTTTTGACACGAATCCTTGGATTAGCCAATACTTTGGCATTGGTTCGCACCTTTTGTAGATCCGCACTGATCCCTTGATTTGCGCCAAGATTGACAAACATATTGCTGGCATTAAAGCCATTCATGGCAATATTTTCCATTTTTCCATCAATACCTTTAAAACCAACGCTAACCTGTCCAGGATAGTTAATCCCGAGTTTTTCAATATCTTTCGAATATACTTCCAGAACTTCCACGGCCAACGTCACCTCTGCTTCTGGTCGATCCAGAGTCATTAACAGACGTTCCGCCTTCTCGACGCTCTCTTTGGCGCCCCGTATCGTGACAGAGTTTGTACGCTCATCAATATGGATATCCCGTAGTTTAACCAGATTACGTAAAGCTACATTGGTATCTTTTGCCTTGGCATAACCAAGAAAAACCGTTTTAACCACTACGTCACGATAGACTTTTTCTTTTTGCGCCGTTGCCGGGTAAATTAATAGCGTATTACCATTTAGCACTTTCTTTCTTAACTGATTTGATAACAACAGCAAATTCAGAGCATCCTCTGCCGTGGTATTTCTTGCTGCCAGGCTGGCAGTCATTGATGCAGGAACATCTTTATCATAAATAATATTAACGCCGGTCAACTGGCTGATGGTATCAAATATCGACATCAAGTTATGATGACGGAAGTTTAACGATACCGGCTTACGCAACTCTCGCTTTAACCGGACCTCTGGCTGGTTCTGTACGGCTATTTCACGCAAAAGATGATCGCGTAGCGCTTTTGCCTGTGGCCAGTTTGGATCTTCCTCCAAAATTTGGTTAACTTTATTGAGTGCCTGTTCAGGATCGCTGGCACGTGATGCCGTCGCCTGTTGATATAAACGATCCAGCGCACGCCAGGAATTCATCTTGCTTAATCCCTGACGTGCGCGCTGATTGCCGGGTTGATAAAGCAGCGCGTCTTGCCAAAGCATCGATGCCTTGGTGTAATCATTCTTCGCCATTGCACGGTCAGCCTCTTGCAAATAGCGGCTTACCAACTGCTCAGTTAAATCCTGCTGCCGAGCACGCAACTCGGCATCATAGGGAGACTGGATCCTTGCCTGATCAATATCTTTTAGCGAAGAAATCAATGAATCATTGGTCGTTGGCTGTATTTGCGTTTTTGTTTCGCGGTGCTGTTGGGCGCAACCGCTCAGTAATGAGCACATGAGTGTCAATGTAAGCGTCAATTTTTTCATATTATCGTGTCGGTTTCGATTTCAAGTCATCAAGCTCAATACGCTTGCTTATATGTTCAGGCTGCCATTCCACCATCAAGTGATCATCAGCCAGTGTCATCAATGTCCAGTCTGGCAAAAGTTGCTCTCCCGGCCTGACGTATCCTTTTGTTCGACACGTCTGGCAAAGCAACTTATTCTGTTTGCCATCGCTGAGAATCACGACGCGTTCGCCGCTATCCCACCATGCTCCCAGCACCTGAAGAGGTAATATCGGATCGGGCCTTTTTGCTGCCTCCGTCGGCCTCATAGCGTCTTGCTCGATGACCGGTGTGCGCGGTACCGGAAACAGATCGACCATTGGATCTGCCGCTACCGACGTTTCAGAGCGGCTATGCGTGTGCTTCGCCGGTTTCTCCTGAGCCAGCGTATTCAGCGTTAGCCCTTCCTCCTCGGGTTCAGTCGTAAACTGGCTCCAGATAACCAATAACGCGGTAACTGCCAGCCCCACTATCAAATAACGAGGAAGTTTCATCGTGGCCCCCGATGTAAAGTCAGCTGGAGCGTAATAGACAGTTGTCCGGTGTCCGGCCGAGTTCGGCTGACGCCAATCGATTCCACTTCCACCGGCAGAACGCGTGCAATATCCTGTAACGCCTGCGCCAGTGGTAACCACCTGCCCCGAAGTGGTATAGAGAGCCTTAATGCCTTTTCTTTCTCTTCTTCGGCTGAGGTAAAATGATAATTACCGCTTTCTACCTGCATATGATATTTACTGAGAATATCGAACAGCGTCTTCACCTGTTGATATTCAGTTACGCTTAGCGCTGCCGCCAATTGACTTTCACTGCCAACCTGTAACGGCAAAGGCTCGCTTAACTGCTGCTGCATTGAAGCTATCTTTACCTGCAATTGCGTATTTTGGACCTGGGTAATTAGTCCCCAGAACAAAGCCAGCACGATAGGTAGCAAACAGGAAACCAGCGGCCATACGCCGATTTTTTCTAATAACCATGCACTATGCCAATGTACTTCTCTTATTGCAGGTAGCCGCAGCGTAGTTTTTATTTTCATTGGCTATCCTCTTTGGGAAAATGCAGGGTGACAGCTGCGCGAATTGGCCATTCTGTCCCCTTTTCTTTAACCGAGTGATGGTGTTGCAATTCCACCTGTACCGGAATACGCTGCAAACGTGCGCTGAAATCCAACAAGGCGGGCAATGTCTTCGCTGCCACCTCCAAATTAACTTCCCGTTTCTGGGAATTACTGTTCAGCCGCAACAATGCCACATCATCGGAAAGTGCTGCGCCTATCGGCGTTAAAATCTGCAACGCAGTCGGTGAAATGGACTTTATTTTTTTCTGCTGGCGTAACTTCTCGTTAATAATGCGTGCGGCACGCTGATGCTCCTGTAATTTCTGCTGCATTTGCTCACTGATCGCCATCAATTTCTGTTGTTGTGACCAGGCATGACCTAGAGCAATTAATAAAGGAAAACAGAGTAGTACAACAACCAGTGAGGTACGTAACGCCCAAGAAGGAGACGCTATCAGTGACGATTTCATGATTACCTTCCTCCGTAATTTATAGACATCACCAATTCTCAAAGCCTGGGCTTTAATAGGATAAGTTGTGTGAAATGATGGGATGCAGGATACGGTGGCAGGATGAGCTTCACCATAGTACTAGTCAGAAAGTTGCCTATCGTCGATAACATCAAAACCACACCGGTAAAACAGGCATGGTTTTCTATCGTTTCGTTTCCTCGCGTTACGCTGGTTATCCAGACAGCAAGTTGGCCATGCTCTTAAGATGCCTGAACCGGCTAGTACTTGCTGCCCCTCTTATGCCTGTGTTCAACACTCGGGAAGCGTCCCATTTGTCCATTGGCGCCGTCCCAAAAATAACAAGGCGCAGTACGCATGTTGGCCAGACGTAAAATTAGCGTAAGTTGTTGATCAACAGCTTGATCCGGAAGTGCCATACGGTAAACCTGCTGCCATTCATCGTCCACACGACAGGCAAAGGTACTGCTCTCGGGACCAATTATCGCGAAGATGCCCGTGCTCGGCAGTTGCTCCCTGGAGCGCACCAGTGAACGTAATGGGGTGGTTATCCCCTGCAGGCGCAGTTTCAAACTCCGCGCAACGGCGCGCAAGATTGACCATAGTTCCTCCTCCAAGGCCATCGTTAATGCATTGCAACCATAGCCCATATCTTCAAACCCTATCTTGAGTGGTTTTCCGACCAGGTGGGGGAAATGCTGCTGTACAATAACGTGGCCATAGCCACGCAATTCCGCAGGCGTACTAATGCCGTTCTGCCATGGCGTGACAAAATGGTATGCCATGCTGGCATCCAGCGAAAACTCAATGGCGTCAACCCAGGGCAAGCACCTGCAACACGAACTCAGCAACGCTAACAATGCTTCTTCCAGCGTTTGATCCGCCAGGCGTTCCGTCGTGACCAATACCGTATCCCCCAGACTCGCCCGCAGCTGCCGAGAAGAAATGTCACATCGCCAGGTTTTAGTCATGAGCGATAACACGATTGACCTCCTGCAATGTTGTCTTTCCTTCCAGAACGGCTCTTAAGGCGATGTCTTTTAGAGGAATAAATCCTTCACTATAGGCAACGTCCCGCAAGCGACGAATAGGCGCTCGGGACAATAACGCTTCCTTCATCGCGTCGCTAAAGTACAATACTTCCGCCAATGCCAGGCGCCCGTGATAACCGCTGTGACGGCATTCTTCACAGCCCAGCCCACGACGCCAGCGAGGCTGTAGTTCATGATATGTACTGGCCTGCCAAGCTGCCGTTTCCTCGTCGTTCGGCGCTACATCAACCGCACAGGCAGGGCAGATGCCACGAACCAGACGCTGCGCTACTACGCCGTTCAGCGCCGTGATTAAACTGGCGGGTTCTACCTGCATATAGAGAAAGCGCTCCAGCACGCTAAAGGCATTATTGGCATGCACTGATGAAAGCACTACGTGACCGGTCAATGCTGCCTGTACGGCTATACCCGCAGTTTCACCATCACGGATTTCCCCCACCAGGATGATATCGGGATCGTGACGCAAAATGGCGCGTAAGCCGCGAGCAAAGGTTAGCCCTTTTTTGTCATTGACCGGAATTTGCAACACGTTATTCAATTGATATTCCACCGGGTCTTCAATGGTAATAATTTTACTTTCGCCGGTATTCAATTCGCTGAGTGCAGCATAAAGCGACGTGGATTTGCCGCTGCCGGTCGGGCCGGTCACCAACACCATGCCATGAGGCATATGCGTCAATTGACGAATGGCCGTCAGAGTGTGATCATCAAACCCCAACGATTCCAGACTCAGCGTTTGATCGTGTGATTTATCCAGCACGCGCAGCACCGCATCCTCACCATGAATACTCGGCATCACCGACACACGAAAATCTACCGGGCGCTGATGGATTAACGCCTTAAAACGGCCATCCTGAGGAATGCGTCGCTCGGCAATATCCATACAACTCAAGACTTTCAGGCGCGAAATAACCTGTTCCGCGTGCTGGGAACCGGCGCAATGGCGAATAGCATGCAGCACACCGTCAATCCGATATTTTACCGAGAGTCCGTCCGGCACGGCGGAAAGATGGATATCGCTGGCGCGGCTCTGCAGGGCATCAAACAGGGTGGCATTGACCAGTTTGATAACGGTATTGCTCTCTTGCGCGATGCCAACCGGAGATATTTCCAACAGCACTTCGTCACCGCTACTTTCGCTATGCTGCGGTTCCAACTGATCCAAAGTACGTTGCTGTTTGCCAAGCGTATCCAGTTTCTCGTTAATCCAGGCTGGCGAAGCCAGCGTGGGGCGCATAGGGAAACGCTGTATCCATTGGCGTAATGGCAGCGAAAAAGGATTGGCCACCAATAGCCAGCGTTGTTGTTGATACTGCAAGGGCAATACACGCTGCGCTAACGCATCAGACAGTGAGATGCAACTAAAATCAGGCTCGGCATTAGCCAGCTGCTCTGCCGTCATCGCCGCCAGGCCCAGCAAACTCGCCATTTCTGTCAGCCGTTCAGGCTGATTATCCAGCAACTCGGCCAGCGCCTGGCAGCTTTCTGTACTCGATTGATTCAATAACACATCCAGTATGTCGGTATTATTCTGATCGATTATTGACATCAGGAAAGTCCTCCAGCCAATTCGAAAATTGGCATATAAAGTAAAAACACCACCAGGCCCACAATCCCGCCAACGGCCATCATCAGGATCGGTTCAAAGACCTTGCTAAAGGTCTCGATCGCGCGCTCAAGCGCTTCATCGTAAAAGGCCGCAATGCGTTCACACATTGCAGGCAGCTCACCGCTACGTTCACCAACCTGCAATAAGCGACTGGCAATTGGCGTGGTCAATTGTTGGGTATCCAGCGTGCCTGACAGCGATTGTCCGGCCTGGACGCCCGCCAAAACCTGCTGCAATTGTGCGTGATGGCTCACGGGTAAAACCGTGCGCGTCAGACTGAGTGCCTGCGGCGCCGGCAGCCCGCCCTGTAGCAATAAACCAAGGGTGCGGTAAAAACGGACCAAGATGGTAAGTTGATGCTGATTACGCAGCTGAGGCAATTTCAGCAACTGGCGCATTATCGCCTGCCGTACCGCCGGATTACGCAGTAATATCACCAGTCCGCCCAAGCCCAACGCCATCAACAGCAACAATAACAAGCCGTGACTTTCAACTAGTTTTCCCCACCACAGGATAAAACGTGCGCTGCCGTTCAGATTCTTCATCCCCTCGAACACCAGCGCAAAGCGCGGGATGATAAATCCCAGCAGGAAGCACAGGATCAGCCCACCAACGCCCAAGACAATCGTTGGGTACAGCAACGTGGCTTTAATCCGTTTACGCAAGGTGTCCATCCGTTGCTCATAATGCTGGAAACGCTGTAGCGCAACGGGTAGATGGCCGGTTTGTTCAGATGAAGCAACGGTATTGAGCAGCAGTTCCGGAAATACCGCCGGCAAGGCCGCCATCGCCTGCGAGAGCTGATGTCCCTGATAAAGTTTTTCCAACAGCCGGTCATACACGTTGCGTATATGCGGTTCACGGCTGCTGGCCTGCAACGCCTCGATCGCCTCGGTAATCACCAGCCCGGCCTCCAGCAAGGCCACCAGTTCTTGAATGAACAGATTGAGCGGAAAGCGCTTTTCACGAAAGGCCGTGCGCTGCTTTACCCGCATAACGATGCGCCCCTCCTGCAAATAGCGTCCCTTGATCTCCTCAATTGAATACGCCGTTACCCGCTCGGTTTTCCGTTGCCCTCGATCAAGGTAAACAACTTCATAGTTTTTCATTTCGCGGCGTTATCCATTCATTTTCATCTGTTTCAATTTCAAATATTGCGGAACTACCTTACGTATATATTTTTGCCGCAACGCCTGTCTCTGCGGCGTTTGCGCTGTACCTGCGTTATAAGCGCCAACCGCCTCCCATGAATAACCAAAGCGGCGAATATTGCCGGCCAGGATCCAGGCTCCCGTCATCACGTTCTGGCATGGATCATTAAGCAGATGCTTAGAGGTGATATTAAATTTTTTCAGCGTGGCCAAATGGCTGCTATTGATCTGCATCAAGCCGAAATCGGCCGTACCATTGGTATTGGTGTTGGTCGCTTTCGGGTTCAAGCTGGATTCCACCATCGCAATCGCCTGCAATAATTCCGGCTCAATGCCATAGCGGGCACCGGCCTGCTCCCAACAATCGGCAAAGGATGAAAAAGCCGGTGCCAATAAAGCAAAAGTCAGTAATAAACGTTTCATGACTTAAAAACCGTAGACCAGCGCCTTGCCGTCCTTGCCGGTTGAGGTAATGTCAACCTCATGCAACCCGTCTTTTGCTTGGGTAGGGTTATGCCATTGGTAAGCGTTACCCCAAGGGTCCAGCGGCACTTGCTGACTCAGGTAAGGGCCATTCCAATTACGGACATTAGCCGGTTTTTCTGTCAGCGCCTTCAATCCCTGACTTTCCGTCGGCCATGCGCCAGTATCCAGACGGTACTGACTTAATGCATCCCCTAACGAACGCATCTGCCGCAACGCGGTTTTTTCCTTCGCCTGATCGACATTGGAGAACACCTTCGGGCCAACAAATCCGGCCAACAAGGCGATAATCATCAATACGACCAGCAGTTCCAGCAGGGTAAATCCCCCTTGCTGGCGAGAGTGAGAGAGTATTTTTTTCATTTAGTGAGTAACCTGTTTTTATATTTCATCGGAGGTCGTAAAGTTACCGAAGGCAAGATGAGAAAAAAACGTGATTACTCTTCGCTACATTGAGAAAAGGTGAGGTGGAAATGAGCAATTTCTCATAACCAAAGCAGTGAGATTTTCATGATTTACTTATGGCTTTTCCGTGAGCGCCTGATTTCAGGAGAATAAGTTCCCCATTCATACTAGGCAGTTACAATAAAGTCCGCGTTATTGGACTATTCCAAAGTTGGATAGCCAACTGAGTCAGGGGCAGTTTTTTATTTAACAGGCCGGTCCCATAGTCGCTGATATCACAACAGGAATGCACTGAAGCGCGGGGACAGGCACGACAGGCTAAATAAATGGAGCAACCGAATGACAGGTTATCAGACAAAGTTAAAGGCCGGCGAATGACGCAAAGTCTGTCGCACAAGGTGAACCGTCTGGATAATGTCGCGGTGGAGAACTTGTCGGCACGCTGTAACCGGCGTGTTTTTATCTAGGCCAGCCCAGCAGCATTAACGCATTGAGGAAAACGGTAGCGGTATACTCATTATCAGGATTGGCCTGAGGTTAAAAGGCCTGAGTCCGGTAGACTAACGAACCCAGGCACAGAGGGCATCTTAACATGATCTGTCCAACTTTATGGAGCCCCCCAAGCATGGCCTGGATTTAAGTTGGACATTAGAGCGATCGTTACCGGGCGTCAGTGGGTGCGAACGGACCGGTTATCACCCTTCTGCTCTATGGCTGATAGGCGTAAGCGGTCATTGCCACCGAATATTGGCCAGAACCTACCACGCCGCTCCCCATCTTCTCGATGCTATATTGATAAGAGGTGACACTGGCCTGACCCTTTGGTTTAAGGATCATGTCACCCGAGGTGGTGACAAGTTCGGCATCGGTACTGCTAGAAACAACTTTTACCGGTAAACGAGCATCTGTTGTATTTTCTGCAATAAGAACGCGCTCGTCAGGATTGTCACCGGCCTGCCCAGAAGCCCAATCCAGTCGAACCCCTGGCAAGGCGTCTGTATAGCTGACGACGCCAGTAATAAGCACCGTTTTATCCGGCATGTCAGGTAAAAATTCCTGGGTAGAATCCATGGTATGTGTAACGGTAATAGGTTTTGAATATACCAGATCGATACTTTTGGTATCTGGCTCTCCAACGGCGGAGCCCGCATAAACAAGGCATGGCCATGTGGATAATAAAGCACAGGAAATTATTAGTTTCTTCATAAGGTTTATTTATCTCAGATACTATAAAAGAGTATGACAAGCTCAGCATTCACCGGAGAATCGTCAAAAATACATTACGTTCTCGCACGTGTAAATATCACTCACTGTACATGGATGCAGAGACAACCAGACGATAGGTACCCGGATTAGGATAATAATCACCAAATTTTAAAATGGAATATTTAAAATTCGTTGCTGGCTGGTCTTGGTCAAAATATATAAAATTATTGTTCCAACCAGTAATCGTCCCGGCACCATCTTCCATAATTGCCAATTGCATGTAATCTGGAGAACCAGTATAGGCACCGACCCGATATATTTTCTTACATGCATTCATGACTCCACCATGAGGAGCACCGTCACATCCGGTCGTGAGGGAAGACGTTTCCCCAAATCCCACTAATACCCGGTTCACCGGCGTTGAGGTTACGATCGTACCCGTTGCCAATTTGGCACCATCTGGCTTAGGATCTGCGTTAGTGGCTGTTAAATCATGGGTAAAGGTTAAAGGGATATTAACAGTGAAGTTTTTTGTGGCAGTCACGCCCGGCCCCAGATTACTTTGAGCAATGACACCCGAAGAAATCATCGCCAACGCCAAAATACCTAATTTAATAATTTTCATAGGTTCTACTGTTATCGCTTGAATTAATTTCGCAGTTGTTATTAAAAATTGCTTATAGGGTAACAAAGCATCATTGGCATAATAATAAAAACAAAGCGAATGATTATATAAATAAGGTAGCCATAGTTACTACCTACATTAAAATTCTTGCGAGCCTGAATGACAGGCCCGCAATCTTATTTTTATCACCGTATAATAACAAAACGGCTAATCACGGAGTCCAGGTGGTCGCCTCGGTAGTGATTTGATAATTACCCGCATCCAATGAATTGGCATCACCGTCCGTTAAAATCTTATAGGTCATGCTAGGCTGGGTCCCAGTAGTGACAACACGCAACCAGCCATTCTCAACGACAGTACCAGCATTAGCGCCAGGTTCCATCTTGATACTGATTTTCTTAGTCGTGTCTCCAGTTTTTACCGCAAAGCCTTTAGCTGGCGTTTGCGCTTCTGAATCTTTAATACGCATCGGGAATTGAAAGTCATTAGGGGTAATAGCAATAGTACCGTGAGCAAGCAAGGTCCCCGAAGGGATGTTACCAGAATGGAGATCATTTGCGTCAGGTTCTAATGTATGCTGAAGCCTAGTTTCTTGTGTTACGCTAAACGAAGTACTTCTTTCGACAGGAGCACCAAAAGTACCAGCGGAGGCCGATCCCACCATACCCAGAGAAAGCAATGCTACGGCTACGGTTTTCTTACTAAATTTCATATTCACTTTAACTCACCAGATTAATTTAACAATAAAAGAACTATACGGCTCACACAATGAGCAGAACAAATTCCGTTAACAAATAGCCTTCATATTACGCTAGCCCTATGAAAACCTTGATTGAAAAACACAACCACAGTTATTAATAACCCTTAAATTATCTATTGATAACTTTTATGGGGCGTCATTCTCCTCTAATTAAATCTACGTTAAAAAAGACAGGATAACTGTCCGCTGCTATATATTGGTCACCATCCAGCACAATATTGAATACGGCGCTGTGTTCTCCAGTATGTAAAACAATGCCTTTGCCACCGTCGCTATCCGGTACCCATCCGGCTTGTTCTATGCGGATACGTAACTTATGGTTAGCGTTTCGCTGCCCGGTTAATTCATAACGATTGGGCCGTTGCGCCGAATAACCGACATCACTCCAAACCTGAAAGCCCAGGTGGTTGCCAAAATGCGCAATCCGCCCTTGCCCAATCCGATACCCGTCGTTCATTTGGCCGGCTACCTGCCTGTCGTTCATCCGTATTTCAAACTGTGGCGTTTCCGCCGCCTGTACCGGCGCGCCCCAGAGAGCCCCCAGCAGTACGCCAGCCAGCACCCAGCCAAAGTGTTTCATTCGCATCGTTACCTCTCGTCCGGCCAGTGACGGCCATCACGCTTGACCCTGATCGTAAACCGCTCACTCAGCGGCAGGTGGCACGCAGTACGTACACGCCTGCCGGCCCTTTCTCTTGTGGCAATTGATAGCTCGCATGGCACTGTTGGTGTGGCTCTGGCCCCCAGTTAACCGACAGCCTGCCCTGCTCCATCAAGCCTGTCAGATAGGCCTCGCCACGCTCGCCAACCACTCCTGCCATGGTATTCTGGCCGTCCAGCTTAACCACCGCGCCAAACGCAGCGGGCTTGCCGTCCGGGAAATTCAACGTCATTAACCCCCTGGCTCCAAGGCGCGTAGCAAACGTAGCCGCCACGATTGCCCCCTGCGTCGGTACCACTTTGACGTCCGTCTGGGTTATTTCCGCATCTGCCGGTAGGCTGGCCGGGTTTAGGCTCACCGTATTTTCCTGGTAAGGCGATATCCCCGAGCGGGTGGTATACCCACGATAATCGGTTTTATTACCGGCCCATCCGCCTACATCCACACCAGCGGCGCCCGGTGCTGCAACCAATGCCACGGTATCGCCCAGAGGTTGACCAAAGGTCACGCCATTACGATGAACGACCACCCCACCGGCGACCTCCGCCCCCATTTGACGCATAGAGGGGGTGTAGCTGTAACTGCCGCGAAACTGGCCATAACCGCCGCTCCAGCCCAATTGCAATGCGGAGCCGTTACGGTCACTGCTATCCACACCCGCGCGATACCGCTGGCGGAAATCCCAGGAAAGCTGCCGTTCAAACGCCTGGCCATTAAGGCCCAATTCATGCGACTCACCACTGCGTGATGAATTCACTTGGTAACTGGCGCGGGTATTGCCCCCCAACCAGTGATCCAACGGCATGCTGACCATCGCACTGATTATTTGTTCTGTTCGTCGCTGGCCCCAGGCGCCCCGCTGACTGTTCTGGCTCCAGTTCAAGGACAGACTGCCACTACCGATACCGGTGCTATAGCCAAGACCAAATGCATCACTACTTCCCTCTCGGTGCCAATAACGTTGGCGGCTACCGCTCAGGTTCAGAGATCCCCACCTGCCCAAGGACTGGCTAAGCGACAGGCTGGAGCGCATTTTGCTGCGCCCGATATCGGAACGCGTTTGCCACCCGTTATCAGTTACGCTGCCGTCATAGCTGTTTAATACCTCTGATAACGTGTTATAGCCTGCCGACGCGTACTGAGTGCTTGCCAACGTAAAGTTGGTATTGGTCGCCTCCAGCATTTTGCTGTAACGTACTCGCCAACTGGCACCGGATTCAGCCTCCAGACCCTTGCGTTGACCATGCGCCCAGGTGGAGTCCAGGGAAATACTCCCCCAATTGCCCAACGAGGCGCCCAACCCCAGCGACAGCGCCTGAAAATGCGCACTCCCCTGCACACCGCCATAGGCGGTCAGGCCCCACGGCAGACCATACATCAGCGTGGCCTGGCCAATAGCCGCATGATCCGCCGAACGGTATTGCCCTGCCATCAGGTTGTACCTCAGCGTTCCTTCTCGCAGCGCAATGGCCGGCGTCTGGAAAGGCACGGTAAACACCTGTGGACTTCCATCGGTTTCCCAAACTTTAACGTTCAGTTCACCACCGCTACCCACCGGCGACAGATCGGTAAGCGCAAACGGCCCAGGTGCCACCGTTCCGTTATAAATGGTGTAGCCATTCTGTTTAACTTCTACCCTAGCCTGGGTGCGTGCTATTCCACGCACCACCGGGGCAAATGAACGCTGGCTGTAAGGGAGCATCGCTTCATCGCTCCCCAGCATTACTCCCCGAAAGGCAACGCCATCAAAAATATCGCCTGGGGTATAGCGTTCTCCCAGCGTTAAGCGGCTATTAATTCCATATAGGCCACGCTCGGCATAGGTGTAGGCACTTTGCCAGCGTCCCGGCCGCTGCCCCTGCTTTTGCCAACTGCTGCTGTTGCGCAAACGCCATGCGCCGACATTCAGACCCGGTTGTAATTGCGCATATTGCGCATCAGTGCTTTTGCCCTGGTACTCAATCCGGTTTGTACTCAGCTGATAATTCATCAGTGCCGCAGTAATACCGTCGTTCCATAATACTCTTGGCGCAATCCCGGTTAATTTTGGTAATAACGCTACCTGTGGAATACTCAGCAGCAATTTTTGCTCATAAAATCGGAACTCGGTATTAGCCTGCGGGATTGCAGATAAATTGACGCAAGTTCCTTTTCCATGCTGGTTATTTTCAGGCATTACCCCCGGATAATCAGCAACCTTCACGCCGTAGCGAGTCAATTGTTCTAAACTCAGGCAAGGCTGCAACGAGGGTTTACCCTGTGCATCCTTTTGCAACTGGAAAACCACATCCCCCGTATCTACCAAGTCGCCATTGAGCAATATATCCACCTGATAAACACCCGGTAACTGCCCCCCCTGATTAAACAGGGTCATATCAATGTTATCATCGACGTTTCCAAGCATGGTGGCATCAAAACTGTAGGTTCGCGCTTCCCCAATAACAGGTGAACACGCGAGCCAAACCGCCAGGCTCGCTGGTAAATAACTCTTTGCTCTTAAAGACATGGTTTCGTCTGATTACCTTGGTATTATTATTTCAAGGCAGCCTGATAAACTTTGCTTTCGCCACCAAGGTCGTCGATTGCACGCCATTGAACCTGCCCGGCAGCGCCCGCCGGCAGCGCGAAGCTACGCGAAGAGAAAGGTGGGACATATTCAATGCCCGGGACGGCTTTTCCTCCTACGGTGAGCGAACTCAGATTAATGTAATATGGCGTCGGGTTTTTAGCGTTGAGCTTGCCACCGCTACGCGACCAGACCAAAGCATCTGCCTCGTTCAACGTCGGAGCCTTGATACCTTTGGGCCGCACCAGCAATTTGATGCAGTTCTGTACGCTGACCTGCACATTTACTGCAACCTTTTTTGCTGGCGCCTGTGATTTACCATCTTCGCCAGCCGCCCACTGATCGTCGTTTTTCGGTGGAATACCGGTCACACACAGCCACTGTAAACTTTCTCGATCGTCCGCCAGTTGCCCACCTGTGCGAACAATTCGCAGGCGGCTTTGCTGTTGACCATCAAGTCGAAACAGCGGCGGTGTAACCACAAAAGGAGCCGGCGTTTTTTTATCTTCCGCCAATACCGTAGAACGCACCAGCATCGGGTAATTCTGTTGGTTGATAACGGATAGCGTGGCTCCATTAGAAGCGGCATCGTAGATAACACGAGAGGCGCCTAATTTTAATACGAAGGTATCCGTTGACAACGCCATATTCTGCTCGGTGGCGCTTGATACTACCGGGGTCATGGCAACAGCTAGAGCAATCCCCATAGCCGACAGGACACCCCGTGAGTAATTTATAGATATTTTATTTGCTAATACTGATACTGACATTTTTTCACCGTTAAAAAACAAAACGCTAATAGGTAGAATCACAAGCAAGCAGAATAATTTTCCAGCAAGATAGCAAAAGTTCTGCAAAGGCCTTATGAAATACTCATGATTAAAAACTGATAACCAACTAAAAACAAAAAAAACCATAAACATCAATTAATTAAAAGATAAAATCAGTTCGTGTTCTTATTGTCTTCCTTGCTGACTCAGAAATAATCAAGCATGACTAAGATAAAATTGCGTAGGGAATGTCCCTACGCATATAGGGACAATATATTTCCCCCAAAGGCACTCACTAAAAATTATTAAAATTTGTACCCTATATTAATCCACCCACTTCTGCCCGGTTCAGGGATCCGTTGATTACTGGAAAAACCAAACTGTTTATTTCCAGCACCGTTCAGATGCTCCGAATATTGCTTATTAAGTATGTTGTCGATACCGACACCCAGTTCAAGATTATTGGTAAAGTGATAATTCGCACTCAATGACACGACGCTGAAACCCGGCGAATAGCCGTGATCGCGCCCCGTTACGTTACCCTGATCCTGCGCAACGCGCGTTTGTGCCGCAACAGCTCGCCAGCTTAATGTGGTGTTCCATTTGTCCGTAGCATAGGTCAACTCGACTTTGCCATCCAATGGAGGCAACTGCGGCAGTGGACGATGCTGGCTCAGGTTTTCCCCTCTGGTATAAGCCACGCTGCCGGCAAATTTCCAGTTCGGCGCAAAACGCCACCCAACACCGGCCTCACCACCCAATGTCCAAGCCTCAACGTTTGTTGCCTGGCTTACCGGAGTGGAATAGTCAAACAAAATGTAATCATTGACTTTATTCACCCAGGCAGACAGCCAGTAATCAATACTCTCCGAGCGATATTCCACTCCGGTATCCCACTGCAGGGTTTTCTCATTTTTTAACCGCTGGAAGCTCTGGCTGCCGGCCTTGCCGGAAAATAGCTCCCAATAGTCAGGAAATCGTTCGGTATAGCCGACACCACTCCAGGCCATCACATGCGTATCGGGGAATCTATGTTCGTAACGTGCAAATGTTCCCGGCAGCCAGCTCTGACGGCGACCTTCTCTCGTTGGACGCAGATCGTTGGCGTATATATTGTCGACTCGGCCACCAACAACGATTTTATTATCGTCATCAAGCGATTGTTGCCATTCCGTAAACAGCCCTAATTGGCGCGTTTCTGCATCCGCTTGCCAACCCTGTGGCTGTTTTTTACGATGCTGATTCAGTTGGGCATCAAAGCCGCTGGTCAGCAACGTATTATCCTGCTCCCATTCCATACTGAAGCGAGAGCCGTACACCACACTGCCTACCTGAGATGACATTTTCATCATTGGCGGCTGCCGTAATGAAAAATTATCCATCACATGGTCAGTACTGTTGTAATAACTGCGCCAGCTCAATTTACGGATATGTTCTGAGACATCGTTTTTTTCAATTTTCAGGGCAACGCTCTTGCGCAAAAATTTTGCGCCATCCATACCACGCCCCGCATAGCGGGCTTCTCCATCGCCACCATTGACAGAAAGCTCAACGAGATCGTTATCGGTTGGCGTCCATCCCAACGTTACTCCGGCGTTCCATTTGCGCCATAAGCTGGGTACTACGCTACCATCGCCTGCTTTATAATCTTTTGCCTGCGATCGATTTGCATCAGCCCGCAACCACCCCGCCTGGCTACCTGCTACCAGGGAAATCGCCTGATCGGAACGACCGTAGCTCCCGTGCAACAGCGAAATATCGCCCTTTATCGCGGGCTGGGTAAAATGTTCCGGCAAACGCTCAAACAGTAACGTTCCTGCTGAGGCCATCGGCCCCCATAGCACCGTTTGTGGTCCTTTTACTACCTCAAGGAGATCAAAACTGTTTGGCGAAATATAAGATGTCGGTGCATCCATCCGCGATCCACATCCTCCCTGTAGGTTGCCACCATCGGCCAAGATATTGAGACGCGACCCGAACATGCCGCGCATTACCGGATCGCCATTACTGCCACCATTACGAATTTGGTTAAAACCGGGCAACGTGGTCAATAATCCCGCACCATCGCTGGCGGTTAATGACGGCGCTTTGGTCGCGGTGACAAGCTTCCCCGCGTCCTGTAACGATACCGCTTTTACCGTTATCGTATCTTCCGCATGTAATGGAAACACCGACGCCCCACAAGTCGTAATAAGGCAAGCCAACAGACTTTTCCTTATTGGCAATCTATTTATTGATACAGGGTGCATTTCCTACCTTTAATACTTTTTATTTTGAGTGAGCATCTATGCGGAATTCACTGAAATCATTCCCCACGCCCTAATAAATTTTAATTTACCTAAATTAATCCCAAGAACCCATGGTCTGCGCACAAGAATATTCGTATTTTACCCAAGAAAAATTCCATAAAAATCATTTAAAACTCACGTTTAAATCACATGAAAAAATTCATTAAAACAGGATAATTAAATAGTATCCATATGATCACAATAGAGAAAAAAAGAGGAATCAACGCACACCGATTTCCTCTAACGAAATTCGTCATAGACATACAGTAAAACAATATATGAACTTTACCGTAAAATAGCAGCAGGATTTTTCTGACTAGTATGATAGGAAATTCCCGTTTTTAGGCGTATTTTTCTCGCCATCAACTCACTCGCTTACCACTAATACTCATTATGAGGATGGATGTATGACTGTTAATATCGTTATTGCTGATGAGCACACCATTATCCGTCGCGGCGTACTGTCGATGATCCATAACATGTCCACCACTGAATACAACATGGACAATATCGATTTCAACGTTGTCGGTGATACCGACACCCCGGCAGAACTCTGCAATCTGCTTGCCCAGCAGCGGGTGGACATCCTGTTTCTCGGTTTCTCGCTAAAAACCCAGAAAACTCACAACCCGATCTCTGAACTGGATGGTGTGGCTCTGGTGAAATGGCTGGCGCAGAAATTCCCGGCAACGCGTATCGTGGTGCTGTCACCGTACCGTAACAGCAACATCATACGCATGGTATTGCAGGCCGGTGCCGACGGTTACATCAGCCGCGAAACCTGCGAACGCTCTCTGTGGCGTACCATCATTTCCGTGCTTAACGGAGAAGCCTACATCGAACGTGGCCTGATGGATTCACTCTTTCGCGGTGATTCCCTCGTTGGTCAGGAGCTGTCACCGCGAGAAAATGACGTATTGCGCATGATGTGCCGCGGTCTGTCCCTGACGGCAATCTCCGCTAAAATGAACTTGAGTAATAAAACCGTCAGTGCACATAAACTCAAGGCCATGGAAAAGCTCGGAGTAAAAACCGATTGTCAACTTTATTGCCTGCTGTCACAAACGCGCATGTTTGATATCGCCATTTAAAAAATATTAATTAATAAACTGCCATTTGGTCCAGATTGCTATTTTAATATGACACCCACCCGGAATAAATTTGCATAATACGCTGTCCCCCAATACCACGAAGGATATTGGGGGAAGCATGGGAAAAGAGGCGTTTGGTTAGCGTAACGTCCACGCCTCAGACCATGCCCAGCCGCTACCTGGCTCATAAGCATGATTCAGACCACACCAGCCATTGGCACCATTGGTACTCTTGCACTGGTACAGTTTCCCATCACGCCCACGCACAATTTCGCCCCCTTTATACTGATGGCCCTGTTTCCAGCCAGGATATTCACCTGGAACAGGCAGCTCAACGCCATTGTCGTCGTCAGGATGCGGTGGCGTTACTGCATCATCGTTGTCGCCATCAGGGTTATTTGGTGGGGTATCATTATCATTACCCGCATCGTCGCCAGGATGATTGTGTCCACCGAAATCGACGTCGATAACATTATAAAAAGTGGCATCGGTATCACCCACATCCCAGGTTGCCAAAATAACCTGATAGCCATCACGCTCAGGTACGTTGCATTCATGAGGCTGGCTTTTTCCTAATGGAGGGATCTGGTTTTTCCCGTCAATCACACAAAAAGGTTTGGTATCAAAGGAAGCGCGTGTTAACGGCTTATTCGGGTTCCAATCTGGCTTGGTTATGTAATAACGCCAGTCTTTAGTGCGGTGAGGAGCAGTAAAGGTCCAGGTAAAGGTTTGCTTACCGGCTTTCATTGACTGTTTGTACCAGCGACTTTCGCTCTGCGCATTCAATGGACTCATCGAAGCCAAGCCGGCACCGGCAATCTCACCATCTTTAGGTGCATGAACGATGCCCCCACCGCTGCCTTGAACCTGATAGGCGGGAAAACCATCATGTCCTTCCACGCTTTGCGGCTCATACTGCACCGCACCACATTGTGTATTTAAATTACCCATTGCGGCAGTACAACTATATCCGCGAGATGCAGGTTCACTTACATAACCATGCGACCAGGCGTTCGATGCTGCCAATAATGCCAAGAGACTCAAGCCTAACTTTGTCTTTTTCATAATAACTGCCCATATTGATATTTTGTGAAATAATTTTGAGCGGACAGTATGGCAACGCAGCCTAAATTTAAAATAAGAATTTCCTCCAGGCGCTAAAGAACTGGGTAAATAAAAAACAAAAATGAAAGAATAATCTTAAATTTTAAGGAAGCATTCTCATTTCATAACTTCAGAAAAAACTGAAAAATCCCCCTCTCTCAAAAAACCGAACCACAATTGAAAAATAGATAAATGTCTCAACTAGAACCAACAAGAACGACCTATGACAGGTTTTCAAAGGTGATGCACTGGCTGGTTGCCATCATTATCATATATGCAACGTGCATGGGGTACTTGCTTCATGCATTAGAAGGTACCGCATGGTTCGACTTCTTTTCAGAATTGAACATGTCTTTAGGAACGCTGGCACTCCCGGTTATGCTGGTACGTTTCATCTGGCGTTTTTTCCGCCCTTCGGTTGCAATGCCAGATTACATTTCCCCAAGAAAAAAGCAGATGATTGCCCTCATACATGAAGTGTTTTATTTAGTAATTTTCCTGGTACTGATCAGCGGGTTTCTGATGCTGACCAAGGGGTTCTATTTATTCTGGATTCTGTATATACCTCAACCGGTTACAACGCCAGAAGTAAATGATTTCTTTTTCAAAATCCACCGAATTGGTTGTATAACCCTTGGGATTTTCATGATCGCGCATATCGGCGCCGTATTTAACTATTTACGACAGGGAAAAAAGGAAATTTTAAAAAAAATGACCTGATAACCAAATAATTATCTTCACAAAAATTGAAGAGAGAGTAGAACCCAACAACGGACCAGAGTTAAAAAAGATGTAAACTGCCGGTTCACTTCTCTCTTCAATGATTACGTTGCTCTCATCCCCCAGAAGCTCGCTTAATAGCCAGCGCCCCCCTGCCCTCCGTAAACACCATGCGCCATCAGTATTTTCTGACTAGTATGATAGTAAGCACCCTCTTTATACCGTAACTTACGCGTCATCAAATCATTCGTTATTGCCAACACACTTTCTGAGGATAGATGTATGTCTATTAATATTGCTATTGCTGATGAGCACACCATTATCCGTCGTGGCGTGCTGTCGATGATCCATAACATGTCCACCACTGAATACAGCATGGACAATATCGATTTCAACGTTGTCGGTGATACCGACACCCCGGCAGAACTCTGCAATCTGCTTGCCCAGCAGCGGGTGGACATCCTGTTTCTCGGTTTCTCGCTAAAAACCCAGAAAACTCACAACCCGATCTCTGAACTGGATGGTGTGGCTCTGGTGAAATGGCTGGCGCAGAAATTCCCGGCAACGCGTATCGTGGTGCTGTCACCATACCGTAACAGCAACATCATACGCATGGTATTGCAGGCCGGTGCCGACGGTTACATCAGCCGCGAAACCTGCGAACGCTCTCTGTGGCGTACCATCATTTCCGTGCTTAACGGAGAAGCCTACATCGAACGTGGCCTGATGGATTCACTCTTTCGCGGTGATTCCCTCGTTGGTCAGGAGCTGTCACCGCGAGAAAATGATGTATTGCGCATGATGTGCCGCGGTCTGTCCCTGACGGCAATCTCCGCTAAAATGAACTTGAGTAATAAAACCGTCAGTGCACATAAACTCAAGGCCATGGAAAAGCTCGGAGTAAAAACCGATTGTCAACTTTATTGCCTACTGTCACAAACGCGCATGTTTGATATCGCCATTTGACCTAAAAAAATTTACCTGTATTCGTAATAAAAATTTCAAAGTCAGGTTATTAGGAATTATCTTGATGATATGGGATTTCCCTATACATTTACGCATACATTCTTAATTACATGAAATTTAGCAATGATTAATATTGATAGAAATGCCAGCAGAACTTAAAAACTGGTACGAACAACCGTATTCAATCACTAACAAAACAGAAAACGTTTAAATGAAAAAGCTACTAAAATTAACGACATTGACAACCTGCTTAATGTTGGCAGGAGTATCGGCATTATCTCACGCCTCCGTTCAGGATGCCGCATCTGCCATGCCAGATATCAGCACTAAAAAAATCATGGTCGGTTTTTGGCATAACTGGGCCAGTAAATCCGATGGTTACCAGCGGGGTACTTCCGCAGAGTTCCCCCTTTCTCAAGTACCGGAAGGATATAACGTAGTCACAGTTGCCTTCATGACGGGGGATGGCATTCCCACATTCAAACCTTATAACATGTCAGACGCCGAGTTCCGTGCGGAAGTCGGAAAATTAAATGCGCAAGGCCGAGCGGTTCTGCTTTCACTTGGCGGCGCTGATGCACATATAGCATTGAAAACAGGCGATGCGAAACAATTTGCCAACGAAATTATCAAATTGATAGATATGTATGGCTTTGACGGTTTGGATATTGATCTGGAAGGTTCAGCAATAACCGCTGGTGCCAACGCAACCGAGATCCCTGCGGCATTGAAAATGGTTAAGCAGCAATATCCTAAATTTATCATTAGTATGGCTCCCGAGTTCCCACACCTGCGTAAAAATGCAGGCTATGAAACACTGGTCAAGAGTCTCGAAGGCTATTACGATTTTATTTCACCGCAATATTATAACCAGGCTGGGGACGGCGTTGATGTACCAGGCGTCGGTTATTTGGCACAGAATAATGAAGCACGTAAGGCTGAATTTTTATTCTATCTAACGGACTCGTTTATCCACGGTACTCGGGGTTACATTCAGATTCCGGCGGAAAAATTGGTGATTGGTTTGCCAAGTAACCCAGATGCCGCTGGCAGCGGCTACGTTAAGAAAGAAGCCGATCTACGCAGCGCGCTGGAAAAATTGGCTGCACAAGGCACACCGATCAAGGGATTAATGACCTGGTCAGTCAACTGGGACGCGGGGCGTGATGCTAACGGTAATGCGTATGGCTACGAGTTTGTTAATCGCTATACCGGTCTGGTGCACGACGATATCCCTGCGGCTCCCGATACTGAGGCGCCTTCACGTCCAGGCAAACCCATCGGTTTAGCCATCGATGAGACCATTTCTTTGACCTGGACCGCCTCGCAAGACAACCAAGGGGTGGATCACTACGAGATTTGGCGTGACGGCAGCAAGGTGGCACACGCCATTGTGCCTGAATGGAAAGATAAAAATATCAAGCCGGCAACCACGTATGGTTATTATGTCATTGCCGTAGACAAAGCCGGAAATCATTCAGAGGCGAGTGCGACAACCCTGGTAACCAGCGCAGCTGACAATAACCAGCCAGAACAGGACATCCAGCTACCGAGTACTCCGCAGGGTATCCAGGCTTCCCACATTAGCCAAACCAGTGTAACGCTGAACTGGCAAGCGGCGACCGATAATGTTGGAGTCATACATTATCAGATCTGGCGTAACGGTATCGCTGTCGCAACCAGTAAAGTCACAAATTGGAGTGATAATAATCTGAAAGCAGGTAACCAATACGCCTATCAAATTGTCGCCGTAGACGCCGCCGGCAATAACTCGGCTAAAAGCCAGACATTAATGGTGAAAACGCTGTCGGAGCCCGGCAATGATGGCGATCATGGCCAGGGCACGAACACTTTCATACCAGGAAAGTCGTATGTAAAAGGCGATAAAGTTATCTACAATGGCAAGGTTTATCGCTGCATCAATGCACATACTGCCGCAGCACACTGGGCACCCGATGTCGCGCACAGCCTGTGGTTGCCAGACGGTGAAAACGCACCGGGTGGGGATAGCGATCATAATCCAGGTAACGACGGCGAACAGCTGCCTGATAATGGTGGGGATCAAACACCAGACAATGACGGTGAACATGCTATTACGGAGTTTACAACCGGCAAGAATTATCACAAAGGTGACCGGGTTCATTATAATGGAAAGGTATATCGTTGTATTAACCCACATACCAGTGCAGCCCACTGGGCACCAGACGTCGCATTAAGTTTATGGGCGCAGGAAAAATAATATTTTCATGTAGGATTTACTAAGCCATTAAGCCCTTTTGTGCGGATCAGTCACAAATTTCAACAACGCCGCAATGCCAATCTATGGCATTGCGTTTTAAGTCGCATAATGGCAACGCCTCTGGTTACCAACCAATAATCAGAAAGAGGCAAAAGCTTATTCAATACAAACTTAATAGCCTTGAGTATTATTTTAATGAAAGTTAAAGCAAGAATTTTTTTATCGACTCTTTTTCTTATGATGACGTCTTCGGTACTACATGCTTCACCAGTAGCGCATGATAAAGTTGCCATAACGCCCTCTTCAGAGAAAAATTCAATGCAAATGGCAAAAACTCCTGTGCCATCTCAACAAAATGAAAAGGATATTTGGAAGAAACTTGTCTGGTCACAAAAGAGTGGCGACCTTGTCGTAACAAACACCAGTAACAAGGTTGTACATTTACAACCAGAGATCAATCTTATTCCAGATAACATGCCGGTTACCCTGGGGAAAACAGATATTCAACCAGGTGAACATTTCGTCATACATGGCGTCTGCAAGCATCATCTACCGCTACAAACCCACGTAGTGATTTCTCTAGCCTCCAGCGAAAATGGAAAGATAGAAAAACTTACCGTCCCAATTTTGAAATAATCTAAAAAACAAGAAAAAACCCAGTAAAAAAAAGAAGTTTCCAGTACAAAAATGAGAGCATTAAGATTATTTTAATGCCTCATTTTTACATGTAAAAATAGCCACGCGGAATAAATAAATATGTTTTTTTCTAAAAATAAAGTACTTTCTGTCGTTATAGCCAGTATCGGGGCAACGTCGATCATCGGCCCCGCATTTGGTCATGGGGCTTTAGAGTCACCCAAAGCTCGCCATTATGAATGCAAGTCCCAGGGAAATCATTGGAATCCCGGGGCAATGAAGAGCGCGGCGTGTAAAGCTGCATTGGAAAACAGCCCAGCCAAACAGGCTGCTTTTGATGGCTGGAACGGCTATACCGGTTTTGCCCCTGCACCTCATGGCTTGGCTGAGGCCAAACGGGGCGTGCCTGATGGTATGCTTTGTACGGGGAAGCACCCAGAATATGCTGGTTTCAATCAACCCCGTACTGACTGGACTTCAACCACGCTGACACCTGACAGTAATGGCAACGTAAAAATGACCTATTACTATACGGCCACTCACTCTCCCTCGTTTATTGAGTTTTACATCAATAAAAAAAGCGTCGATCCGACCAAGAAAGCCCTGGGTTGGGATGATGTGGAACTGCTGAAACGGTTTGACATTACGGCAGGTGATTTAAGCGTGCGGCATACCATTAATGTCACAATCCCTGCCGATCGAACAGGTAAAGCCATTATCTTTACCCGTTGGCAACGTATCGATCCTGCTGGAGAAGGTTTCTATGGCTGTAGTGATGTCAATATCAAGCCTCGTACTGGAATCGAAAACCCGGGGGGGGATGAAGGGCATGAAGAAGAGGATGGTGCGCAAATCGGCTGGTTTGACAAGGGTTCATTCATTACGGCTGCACATATCCCTGCAATCGGAGAGCAAGTGCGTTTTCGTTTAATGGGCGGTACTCGTGGCGATAATATCGTTGATGAATCAGTTACAATCAACGCCCAGAATGCTGAAAATAGCGCTTGGGTAGTAGAGTTAGCCGATAAAATCAATCGTACGCACGGTAACCTGGTACAGATTGGACAGCTACAGCCAGATGAAACTATCAGTTTTAACCAACAGCAACCACGACAAAACAATGTGTTTGTTAATGATAAACGACATGGTTACGCCATTGAAATTGTCAAAAACATCACCGTACCGGTTGTCACTCTCGATCGCTATATGATCGATCCTATTTCGACAATTAGTGCTAATTATAGTTATAAGATTACCGGCAGCAGCGATAAAAACGTTGTTAAGTGGCAATGGACACGGGTAGCCGGCGACGAACGCATCTATGCTTCTGTTGTCGATAAGCCAGTGACAAATATCGTAATTCCTGCCGGCGTGGGCGGTGGAGCTAACGCAACCTTTGAATTGACAGGTACTAACCAAAAAGGTGAACACGGCAAGGCAACCCTAAAAGTCAACATATTGGCACCAAGCGTTAGCTTGACCGGGCCAAGCAGTATTTCTGCCGAGCAAAGTGCAAAATACAACGCTAAAGCCAACTTTGATTATAATCAGGGAATCGTTAGTTATGATTGGAAGCTGGCGAAAGATGGCGCTGAAATTTCGAATGGTATTTCTCAAGATGGGGTGGTGAAATCTGGCCTGGCAGCAGGCGACTATCAAATTACCGTTTCAGCAAGACTTAACAACGGTGAACGTAGCGCCAATAACTCACGCATACTAAAAGTGACGGCAAACAATAATAACCCTGGTGATGAAGGTACGTCAGCACATAAACCCTGGATTTCAGGTAATACCTATGTTGCAGGTAATACGGTAACTTGGAAAGGTATTAATTACCAGGCTCGCAACTGGACACAGGCCGAACCGGGGAAAGGTCAAGACTGGAAACTATATGACAATGCCAAGCCAGTTAATTGGCAGTCTACTATGGTTTATGAGTCAGGCAACGCCGTAATCTATGAAGGAAAAGTATACGTAGCCACTCAATGGGCTCCTCAAAATACAGTTCCAGGAAAAAGCTCAATCTGGAAACTTAAATAACAAACGGTATTATACCGGTTTGCCTTTAGCTTGGCGCAAACATACCGGTTAATTTATTAAAACCAGATAACAGGCTGTCTCTCAGCCTGTTATCTTTTTTCTCCATTTATTCAATTTAGCCGCACCTTATAAATAGCGGCCTGTTGATAATATCCTCGCTCAAATAAACCATGCACCTTTAGGGGATCTCCCGGCATTTTGATGTTGTCTCGAGGGGATCGCTAAGCGTGAAGCCCCTTTTATCAAACACCAGATAATTACCGCCTTCAAGATGGCTGAACGATAGAAGACACCTACCGTATTTCGACTTCAAAGACGAGCGGCTTACGGCTATCACTCAGACCTAATTCATGTCAATCCGGTTGTCAGCGCACATTCTGTAGGTTACTTAGCATCGCCCACGCATGGATTCAGTGAACTGTTTCAGACACTACGGCATCTGCCTATCTCGCGGATTACCAACGTACCCAACAATTCTACTGCTTGCTGAAACCGCTCCCGCCGCAGAGGAAATTATCACCTACCGTCGCGTAATCCGCATTACCGATAGCACTAAAACAGAGCACGAGTCAGTAGTTTTCATGAATAGATACGCGAGCCTGTAACTACTCTCTTCAGGTATCCCCTGCGGTTGGTTTAAAAATCTCCGACTGATCATCGAACTCGACATGAATCTGCCCGTACGGCCTGTGGCCAATTGCGAGAATCCATGGCTGTTACCGCTGCACGGCACTGTTGCACGGGTGTGTTTTTTGAAGGATTACCGACCAAAGTGGCAGGCGTTTGTTTATCCATATCGCTAAATAAAGCGTGGAAAATTATCGAGAAATGACTTAGCGAATATAATTGTGAATGACTATATGCATCTCTGAATACTCTGGTACAGGAGCAATTGCGTATAATTAGCCATTCCCTATTTTAACAGGAAACAATGTATGCGTATTTATACTTCCAAGGTAAATAGTGTGCCGCTGATTATTTTTAATAGGTAACTATACACACATTATTACCGGAAGAACACAATGGCCATTCTTATTGTGACAATAAAAAAACGCCCGATGAAACTCATCGAGCGTTTTTAATACCGAAAACATTACCGATAGTAAGGTTAAATATTTCCCCGGCAATCAGGAAATCAATATTCTATTATTTAACCATTTCCCAAACTGAACTGGTCCCGGGTTGTTCACCTTTCGTCCACCATTTCGCTTTCCAGTTTTTACCTTGCCAGATCGCAGTATCACCACCATGGTAAACAGTATCAACATTCCACTCCTGTTGGTCCGCCTTATTCAGGTTTTCCCATACATCACTGCTACCAGGCCGATCGCCTTGCGTCCACCAGCGAGCTTTATATTCTTTACCTTGCCAACTAACTACGTCTCCGCCAACGTATACTTTAGCAGCCTGCCAACTGGCGTGGACCCCATTATCCGGGGTTTCCGGGGTTTCCGGGGTTTCCGGGGTTTCCGGGGTTTCCGGGGTTTCCG
>NZ_JANUSB010000001.1 GCF_024793895.1 Serratia sp. AKBS12 | reverse complement strand
TTGTGATTCATGACTGGGGTGAAGTCGTAACAAGGTAACCGTAGGGGAACCTGCGGTTGGATCACCTCCTTACCTAACGATATTCGATTGTGCAGTGTCCACACAGATTGTCTGATGAAAAGTAACGAGCAAACAAAACCTTGTGGTATGGGTAAGTGCCGGGAAGTTTGTGACTGTCCAGTGCAGTGACAAACAACGATGGCGCTCGATTTTTATGAAAAAATCTCACCTTTACCCGAAATTATCGAATCGCTGATTCGATAAGCAAATTTCGGGTCCCCATCGTCTAGAGGCCTAGGACACTGCCCTTTCACGGCTGTAACAGGGGTTCGAATCCCCTTGGGGACGCCATCCGATAATGAGTGAAAGACATTATCAGCGGTTCGCAAAAACCGAAAATAACTTAAAGATGACTTTAACAAGTCGTGTTTAAGATATTGCTCTTTAACAATCTGGAACAAGCTGAAAATTGAAACATGACGGCTGAAACTTGTCCCCCGTGCAGTATCGGGATGAGGAGTAACCTGTCATAGAGTCTCTCAAATTTTTTGCAATCTGAAGTTCTCTTTATGAGGGCTGAGCGAGCAGCACAAAGCCAAGGCGCCCAGCGCGGAGGAGGCGGAGTGGACACAACGTCCATGAGCATTCCGAGCACTGCGTAACGCGGGATTTGTGTGGCGCAGCCAGACCGAGAAGGAAACACCTTCGGGTTGTGAGGTTAAGTGACTAAGCGTACACGGTGGATGCCTAGGCAGTCAGAGGCGATGAAGGGCGTGTACCCCGAGGAAAAGAAATCAACCGAGATTCCCCCAGTAGCGGCGAGCGAACGGGGAGGAGCCCAGAACCTGAATCAGTTCTTGTGTTAGTGGAAGCGTCTGGAAAGTCGCGCAGCAAAGGGTGATAGCCCCGTACACTAAAATACATTAACTGTGAGTTCGATGAGTAGGGCGGGACACGTGACATCCTGTC